>OZ245784.1:0-4506340 GCA_965227955.1 Halioglobus sp.
ACGCCGCGGCCACCACCGGCGTGGAGTGCAGCGCCATACCGATGGCCAGGCCGCTGTAGTCCGCCGGCACGTCGGGCGCCAGCGCCAGTCCCGCCCACGCCACCGGCAGCACCGGCAGGCTGAGCAGCAACAGGTACAGCGGCAGGCCCCAGGTCGCGATGTGCAGTTCGCGGCTGTCCTTGTTCTCGGCGAAGGCCATGTGAAACAAGTGCGGCATGCACACCGCCCCGGCGAAGAACACCAGCAGCAGCACCCGCGAGTTGTGCCCGGCGATGGGTTGCTGCAGTGCGCTGTTGACCGCCGGGTTCTCCAGCAACCACTGTTCGAGGCCGTCAAAACCGTCGAACACCTGGTACACCGCGGCGAACATCAGCGCCAGCAGGGCGGTCAGTTTCACCACGGATTCGAACGCGATGGCGGTGACCAGGCCGGTGTTGCGCTGCTGCGCGGAGCGGTGGCGAGTGCCGAACAGGACCGAGAAGGCGATGATGATCACGCAGAACACCTGGGCGAGCTGGTTGTGCCGGTCGGTGCCCGGTGCGACCACGGCCTTGTCGCCGGCGAGGAGGTGGATGCTTTCGGCGACCGCCTGGATCTGCAGCGCGAGCAGCGGCAGGACAGTGAGGCACATGGCCACGGTAATCGCCGCGCCCACCCAGGGGCTGCGGAAGCGGAACGTGAGCACATCCGCCAGCGAGGCGAGCTGGTAGACGCGGCACAGGCGCAACAGCGGCATCAGCAACAACGCCGCGAGGATAAACATCATGACCACGCCCAGGTAGTAGAGCAGGAAGCTGTACCCGTAGTCCCGGGCGAGGGCCATGACGCCGTTGCTGGCCATGGCGCCGGCGAACACGCCCAGGGCGAGCACGTAGACCACCGGGTGGTGAGTGACGCGCTCGGGGATGATGCCCTTGTCCGCCAGGTGCGCGACGGCGAACAGGCCGCTGAGGTAGGCGATGATAAACAGCAGGATCTGGGTGAGGCTAAAGCTCATCCGGGTTCCTCGACCGCTGGTTCCACCAGGCGGCGACCACGACCAGCAGCCACAACTGGTGGGGCCGGTACCACGCGGTCTCGGAACCGGTGACCCAGCCCGCCAGTGCGGGAAGGAAGACAATCACGACGCCGACGATCAGCAATAGCGCCCGGTTGATGTACATGGTGGTCGCGTTCCCTGTGGGACGTCCCCGGGGGGTACCTCCGGGGCATACTACTCAAGCCCCGTGGGGGGGTAAAGCAAGCCCCGCGCCCAAGGCGGGGTTGCGACTTACAGTCCCAGGGTCGCGGCGGGAACGGTGGCCGCGGCGGGCAGGGCGGCGCGATTCCAGTCCGCGACGGCGGCTGCGACCAGGTCCGGGGGGGAGGCGGCCGCGGGCAGGGCCTGGCCCAGAAAACGCAGCGCCAGGCGCAGGTTGTCGCACGCCGCCGCGTCATCCAGGGCCGGCGCCTGGGTCTGCTTGGAGAGTTTCCTGCCGTTGGCGCCGGTGATGACGGGCAGGTGCAGGTACTCTGGCGTCGGGCAGTGCAGCAGGCCCTGCAGGTAGATCTGCCGCGCGGTGGAATCGAGCAGGTCGGCGCCGCGTACCACGTGGGTCACGCCCTGTGCGCAGTCGTCCACCACCACCGCAAGCTGGTAGGCCGTGAGGCCGTCCTTGCGCACGAGCACAAAGTCCGGCAACTCCTCACCCAGCGCCTGTCCGCAGCTACCCTGCAGGCCGTCCGCGAACCCGATCACACAGTCGGGGGGCACGGCCACGCGCAGCGAGTGCGCGCCGCGAATCCGGTCCTGGCGCGGGCGGCAGCGCCCGGCGCAGGCGCCGTCGGGGCCCAGTGTGGCGCGCGTGCAGTCGCAGGCAAACAGGTGCCCGGCGGCGGCCAGGTCGTCCAGGGCGTTGCGGTAGGCCTCGTCGCGCCCGGCCTGGTACATCACCTCGCCGTCCCAGTGCAGGCCGTGCGCGCGCAGGCTGCGCAGGATGGCGTCGGCGGCACCGGCTTCCTCGCGCGGCGGGTCCAGGTCTTCCATGCGCACCAGCCACTCGCCGCGGTTGGCGCGCGCGTCGAGGTAACTTGCCAGCGCGGCGATGAGTGAGCCCAGGTGCAGGGGGCCGGTGGGGGAGGGGGCGAAGCGCCCCCGGTAGGCGGTGGGTTGCGTCAACGCGATCGGCGACTCAACCCAGCTCCTGTTTTTCCTTGATCTCAGCCAGGGTCTTGCAGTCGATGCACAGGGTGGCGGTGGGGCGCGCCTCGAGGCGCTGGATACCGATCTCGATGCCGCAGGCCTCGCAGTAGCCGTAGTCGTCCTGTTCGATCAGTTCCATGGTGGCGTCGATCTTCTTGATCAGCTTGCGCTCGCGGTCGCGGGTACGCAGCTCGAGGCTGAACTCCTCCTCCTGAGTCGCGCGGTCGGCGGGGTCGGGGAAGTTCGCCGCCTCGTCCTTCATGTGGCTCACCGTGCGGTCCACTTCCTGCATCAGTTCGCCCTTCCACTTGCGCAGGATGCCCTTGAAGTGTTCGCGCTGCGGATCGTTCATGTAGTCCTCGCCGCGGTCGGGGATATAGGGCTCGAAGTTCTTGAACTCCTCCGAGGCGCCGCCGGTGTTGGCCCTGCGCGCGGGCGTCCGCCTGGCGGGTGTTTTCTTTGCCGCGGCCTTTCTGGCGGGGGTTTTTTTCGCGGGCGTTTTCTTCGTCGCCGCTTTCCGGGCGGGCGCTTTTTTAGCGGGCGCCTTCTTCGCCGGTGTTTTTTTCGCAGGGGCTTTCTTCGCGGGGGTTTTCTTCGCAGCAGCTTTCTTCGCAGGCGTTTTCTTGGCGGCCGTTTTCTTCGGCGACCTGGCGGCGGTCTTGGCCTTGGCCTTGCTCTTGGCCTTTGTCTTGGCCTTTGTCTTGGCCTTTGTCTTTGTCTTGGCCCTGGTGCTGCTCGTCGCCTTCTTGGCGGGCGCCTTCTTCCTGGAGGGTGTGTTTTTCGCTGCTCGTGGCATGGTTCGATTCCCACACTGCGTTGGTGACTGGACAGAACTCACAGTTCGCGGACCGGGCCGGCATAGGCCCTGAATCCAAGGGCGGGGAAATTACCAGATTAGCTGTGGCCGCGCCACCATTTCCGGGCAGTTTTTTGCGTCGCTCAAGCCTTGTTATTATGGCCCGCTATCATGGCCCGCTCTCGCACCCAGGGGACGCTCACAATGCCCGGCACGACACAGTCACAGGACGCCTCCCGGAGCGGGGCGCGCCCCTTCGCGGAGCGGGTCGCCGAGATCGAGCCCTTCCGGGTGGTGGAGGTGCTGGAGCGCGCCACGCAGCTCGCCGCAGGGGGCGCGGATATCGTGCACATGGCCGCCGGTGAGCCGGATTTCGCCACCGCCGGGCCCATCGTCGAGGCCGGGCGCGCGGCGCTGGCCGCGGGCGCCACCCACTACTCCCAGGCCGCGGGCATCCCGGCCCTGCGGGAGGCCCTGTCCCGGCACTATGCCGACAGCTACGGGCTGGATATCGGGCCGGAGCGCATCGTGGTGACCCCGGGCGCGTCCGGCGCCCTGCTGCTGATAGCGGCACTGCTGATGAATCCCGGGGACGGCATGCTGATGACGGATCCCGGCTATCCCTGCAACCGGCACTTCATGCGATTGGTGGAGGGCCGCGGCCAGCTTGTGCCCGTGGACGAGAGCACGCGCTACCAGCTCAGCGGCGAACTGGTGGAGCGCCACTGGCAGCCCAACACCGCGGGTGCGATGGTCGCGTCCCCGGCCAACCCCACCGGCACGGCGCTCACCCGGGACGAACTGGCGGCGCTGTCGCGTGCGGTGCGTGCGCGGGGCGGCCACCTGCTGGTGGACGAGATCTACCACGGCCTCTGCTACGAGGGCGACGCGCCCTCGGTGCTGGAGGTCGATCCCGACGCCTTCGTCATCAACAGCTTCTCCAAGTACTTCGGCATGACAGGCTGGCGCCTGGGCTGGCTCGTGGCGCCGGTGGAGGCGGTCGCCGAGATGGAGAAGATGGCGCAGAACCTTTTCATCTCCATGTCGACAATGGCGCAGCACGCCGCCCTCGCCGGATTCGAGCCGGCGACCCGCGCGATTCTAGAAGAGCGCCGCGAGATTTTCCGGCAGCGCCGCGACTTCCTGTTGCCCGCGATCCAGGAGCTGGGCTTCGACGTGCCCTGCCGGCCCCAGGGCGCTTTCTATATCTACGCGGACGCCGGCCGGTTTACCGACGACAGCCAGGCCTTCTGCATGCGCCTGCTGGAAGAGCACGGGGTGGCGCTGACGCCGGGCGTGGACTTCGGTCACCACCGCGCGGAACGGCACCTGCGTTTTTCCTACACTACGGGGATGGAGCGACTGGAGGTCGCCGTGGAACGCCTCGCGAAAGTGCTCGGCTGAATGCACTTCGACTCACTCATCCAGGGCGTGCTGCTGCGCCGCTACAAACGCTTTCTCGCGGACGTCGAACTGCCCGGCGGCGAGGTGATCACCGTGCACTGCCCGAACACCGGCGCCATGACGGGCTGCGCGGAACCCGGTTCGCCGGTGTGGCTGTCAACCAGCGATTCAAAGACGCGCAAGTACAGGCACACCTGGGAGCTGGTGGACACCGCCGACGGGATGGCCTGCATTCACTCGGCGCAGGCCAACAGGGTGGTGCGAGAGGCGGTGGAGGCCGGCCGGGTCGACCCGCTGGCCGGGTACGACGACCTGGCCGCCGAGGTGAAATACGGCGAGCGCAGCCGCGTGGACCTGCTGCTGAGCGGCGAAGGTGGCAGGGCATTCGTGGAAGTGAAGTGCGTGACGCTGTGCAGCGGGGACGGGGTCGGCCTGTTTCCCGACGCGGTGAGCGACCGGGGCCGCCGCCACCTGGAGGAGCTGGCGGCGGTGGCGGCGGAGCCGGACACGCGCGCGGTGCTGTTCTACTGCGTCTTTCATTCGGGCGTGCGCGGGGTGAGCGCGGCGGGAGAGATCGACCCGCGTTACCGCGACACGCTCGCGCAGGCCATGGCGCAGGGTGTGGAGGTGTTGGCCTTCGCGACCTCGGTCAGTCCCGGTGGCGTGGAGCTCGCCGGGGAACTGCCTTTTTCGCTGGACCCGCCCGGGTCCTAGTCCAGGTAGAGCCCACCGGCGCTGACGATACAGGGCAGCGCCTCCAGGAATTCTCCCGGGCAGGGGCCGCCCACGCACTCGCCGGTCTCGGTGATGAACTGCGCCGCGTGGCGCTGGCACTCCAGCAACAGGCCGTCCGCCGACAGGACCGACCCGCCCATGGGGTCAAGTGACTCGCGGGTGTGGGGGCAGCGGTTCATGTACACGAAAAACGCCTCCGCGCGTCTGACCACGAGCAGCGGCATGCCGTCGAGTGTGACGGGGTAGGTGCCGTCCCCGGGGAAGTCCGCCGTGTCGCCGATGTGTGCCATGTGGTGTCGATTCTCCCTGTATGCCCTAGAATGGCGCAGACCGGCGCTATTGTGCCGGACCCGCCGCGGCGATCAAGCCGCGGTATCCTGGAAAAGGGGGCGGGGGATTGCCATGGCCGGCGCGCTGACCGCGCAACAGCTCACAGGACACGACGACTCCCACCTCGCGGAGGCGGCGGGCGGTCATCGCCTTGCCGGGGCCGCGTCCGCCGCCTTCGACGCGCTGCGCGCCGACGCGGCGCAGGCGGGATTCGATCTCGCTATCGCCAGCAGTTACCGCTCTTTTTCCCGCCAGCTCGCCATCTGGAACGCCAAGGCGGCGGGCGCGCGGCCGGTGCACGACGACAGCGGTGCGCCGGTGGACGTGGCCGCACTTTCACCAGCGGACACACTGCACGCCATCCTGCGCTTCTCCGCGTTACCGGGCACGTCGCGCCACCACTGGGGCACGGATCTCGATGTCTACGACGCGGCGGCGGTGCCGGAGGACTACGCGGTGCAGCTCTCGCCCGGGGAGGTTGCACCAGGCGGGGTGTTCGACCCGCTGCACACCTGGCTGGACGCGCGCATGGCGGCGGGGGACTCCCACGGGTTTTACCGCCCCTACGGCGTGGACCGCGGCGGCGTCGCGCCGGAGCGCTGGCACCTGAGCTACGCGCCCCTGTCAGTGGACTGCGCGGCCCTGTCCGACGCGGCGGTACTGCGCGCCGCATGGGACGCGGCCCGGGAGGCGCTGGCGCTGCGCGCGGAGGTGGAGGTGAGGCTGCCGGAACTGCTGGCGCGCTACGTGGCGGTGCCGGAAGACTGGTGCGGCCCGGTGCGCTGAACGCGCGGGAAACGGTACCTACTCTTTCGCCTTGGCCTGGGTGTGCAGGTGCCCGAAGTGGTGCTCGTAGTCCTGCTCGGAGGCGGCGATCACCTTCAGCGCCTCCTCGCGCCCGTAGACGAAGTCCACCCGGATGTCGGTCGGTTGTCCGGGGATCATCTTGTAGGTAGCAAAGTAGTGCTGCAGACGCTCGACCTTGATCTCGGGCAGGTCGGCGATGTCGTTCACGCTCCCCCAGATGTTGTCGCCCTCCAGGACGGCGACGATCTTGTCGTCCGCCTCGCCCTGGTCGATCATCTGGATGCCGCCGACCACGCGCGCGTTGAGCACGATGTCGGCGCGCGTGATGTGCCGTTCGGAGTAGACGCAGATGTCCAGCGGGTCGCCGTCCGCCTCGGTGGCGTCGGGGCAGCGTTTGGCCACTTCCTCGGCGCAGTAGGTGCGCGGGATAAAGCCGTACAGGGCCGGGGGGCTGGACGTGGTCCGCTGGGGGCGGTCGATCATCAGGAAGCCCGAGGCCTTGTCCAGCTCGTACTTGACCACGTCGGCTGGTGTCATCTCCACGTAGACCTGGACGACGTCCTCGGCGGCGCCGTCCGCGCGGGCGCGCAGGCCGTGCCACGGGTGGCGGCGCCAGCGGTTGAAGTTCTGGTTGCTGTACATGGCTTACCTCTAAAACGCTTGCTGTGGACTCGCCGGGCGGCGAGGCGCGCATTGTACAGATTTCGCCCGCTGAAATCTCGTCTTTCGATCCCTAAATGGCTGGCGAAAGCGCTGATTTGGTAGGAATTTCTGTACACGCGGGCCGAGGTTCCGTCTGCAGAGGTGGTCTGCGAACGGGCACTGGATTTTCCGCGGCGGAGGGCCGCTGCGCAACTCGACAATTTTTCGCTGCGCGAAAAATTTGATTCGAACGCGCTCAGGCGCGTTCTCACCCCTGCGGGGCGACCTGAAGGTCGTCCAAATTGCTGTCGCAATTTGTGAGACTCGATCAGTGCTCGCGGAAAGCCCCCGAAACCACGGGTACGCCCAGGCAGTGCCCTGATTGTTCGCGAACCATATCCCGCGCTGGCGACTTTGCTTCCGGCGCACCTTCCGGGGTAAAGATGGGCGTGGGGCAGGAGGGCTGCACCTCCTCGGAAAAATCAGGTCGCGCTTAGCGCAGCAGGCGCACGCGGGGCTGTCCGCGAGCACTGGCCGAGTCCCGAAAATTCTCGGGGGCACGCAGTGCGCGCGAGAATTTTGGTCGAGTTGCGCAGCGGCCGCGTGCGCCTGCGGAGCTGCGGCCCTTCCGAGGGGGTGCGGGCGTCCTGCCCCGGGACGCGTGACTTCCGATCGCGTCGCAAGAAATATCGCTCGGCCAGCGGGCGCCCGCGGAGTTGCGGCCCTTCCGAGGGGGTGCGGGCGTCCTGCCCCGGGACGCGTGCCCCGCCGGCCCTGGTCAGATCTTGAAGCGCTTTTTCAGCTTGCGCGGCACCAGCTCGTTCTTCAGGGTGGTGTAGCGGGGCAGGCCCTTGCGGTACTCCGGGTAGGCCTCGCCCTGGATGAGGGGTGAGAGGTAATCCCGGGCGGCGTCGGTGATACCGAAGCCGTCGCGGGTGATGTAGTTGCGCGGCATCATCTTCTCGACGTTGGCCACGTCCTCCAGCGGCGCCTCGCCGATGGACCAGGAGTAGCGCCTGCCCTTGCCGCGGACGATGCAGGGCATTACCGAGTTGTGCCCTTTCAGGGCCATTTCAACCGCGGCCTCGCCGAGGGCATAGGCCTGCTCCACGTCGGTGGCCGAGGCGATGTGGCGCGCCGAGCGCTGCAGGTAGTCGGCGACGGCCCAGTGGTACTTGAAGCCCGTCTCCTGCTTCACCATCTCGGCGAGGTGCGGCGCCAGCCCGCCGAGCTGGCTGTGGCCGAAGGCGTCCTTGAGCCCCGACTCCGCGATGAACGTACCGTCCTTGTACTGGGCGCCCTCGGAGGCGACGATCACGCAGTAACCGTGGCGCTTCACGGTGCGCTTCACGCGGGCGAGAAAGCGCTCGCGGTTGAAGGCGATCTCCGGGAACAGAATGATGTGCGGCGCGTCGCCCTCCTTTTCCGCGGCGAGGCCCGCGGCGGCCGCGATCCAGCCGGCGTGGCGGCCCATCACCTCGAGGATGAACACCTTGGTCGAGGTCTCGCACATGGAACAGACGTCCAACGCCGCCTCGCGGGTGGAGATCGCCACGTACTTGGCCACCGAGCCGAATCCCGGGCAGTTGTCCGTGAGCGGGAGGTCGTTGTCTATGGTCTTGGGCACGTGGATGGCCTGGATAGGATAGCCCATGGACTCGCTGAGCTGCGAGACCTTGAGACAGGTGTCCGCCGAGTCGCCGCCGCCGTTGTAGAAGAAGTAGCCGATATCGTGGGCGCGGAACACGTCGATGAGGCGCTCGTACTCGGCGCGGTTCTGCTCCAGGCTCTTCAGCTTATGGCGGCAGGAGCCGAAGGCCCCGGAGGGGGTGGTGAGCAGGCCGCGTATGGCCGCCACACTCTCTTTGCTGGTGTCGATCAGCTCCTCGCGCAGGGCGCCGATGATACCGTTGCGACCCGCGTAGACCTTGCCGATCTTCCCGCGGTGTTTGCGCGCGGTCTCGATGACACCGCAGGCGGAGGCGTTGATGACGGCGGTCACGCCGCCGGACTGGGCGTAGAAGGCGTTTTTCCTCGGCATGAGACAGGTTGTTCCTTTGGGGATAACTTGAAGTGCGCCCGCTCGGCGCGGGGATTTATTCTACGTGACCCCGGCGGCCGTGCACAGCCTTGCCGGTGGCTGTGAGTGGAGGTACCCCATGCTACTATGCGCCATCGGCCGGGGGAGCGCGGGTTGACGGGACACATTCACATTCTGGGTATCTGCGGCACCTTCATGGGCGGCATTGCCCTGCTGGCCCGGGAACTCGGTTTCCGGGTTACCGGCTCCGACGCCAACGTCTATCCCCCCATGAGCACCCAGCTGCGCGAGGCCGGTATCGACCTCATGGAGGGTTACCTGCCGGAACACCTGGACGAGCGGCCCGACTGCGTGGTGGTGGGCAACGCGATGAGCCGCGGCAACGCCCTCGTGGAGTTCCTCCTCAACAGCGGCATTCCCTATACCTCCGGCCCCCAGTGGCTGGCCGAGCACGTGCTGCGGAACAAGTGGGTGCTCGCGGTGTCTGGAACACATGGCAAGACCACGACAAGCAGTATGCTGGCGTGGCTGCTGGAGCACGCGGGCATGTCCCCCGGGTTTCTCATCGGCGGCGTGCCGGCGGACTTTGGTGTGTCGGCGCGTTTGGGCGGCACGGATTTCTTCGTGGTGGAGGCGGACGAGTATGACACGGCGTTTTTCGACAAGCGCTCCAAGTTCGTGCACTACCGCCCGCGCACGCTGGTCATCAACAACCTCGAATTCGACCACGCGGACATTTTCGACGACCTCGCGTCCATCCAGCGCCAGTTTCACCACCTGCTGCGCTGCGTACCCGGCGAGGGGCTGGTAGTGCACCGGGCGGGGGTGGCGGCAATCGACGAGACCCTGGCCATGGGTTGCTGGACACCCCTGGCGCCTTTCGGCGTGGATGCGGATTCGGGGTGGAGCGCGGAGCTGCTGGAGGATGACGGCTCCGCTTTCCGCCTGTGCGGGCCCAATCAAGTTGGCGGGTCTGATGGCGGGTCTGAAAAAGAAGTGCGCTGGGCGCACTGCGGCCTGCACAATGTCGACAACGCCCTGGCGGCTGTCGCCGCCGCGCATCACGTCGGTGTCACCACTGAACTGGCCGCGTCGGGACTGTCGGCCTTTCGCGGCGTCAAACGGCGCCTGGAACTGCTGGGCACGGTCGGCGAGGTGGCGGTCTACGACGATTTCGCCCATCATCCGACCGCGATCGCCAGCACACTGCATGGCCTGCGCGCCCGCAGCGACGGCGGCCGCGTACTCGCCCTGATAGAACCGCGCTCCAACACCATGCGTATGGGAGGTCACCGGGACGGACTGGCTGCCTCTACCGCCGAGGCGGACGTCGTGTACTGGTACCAGCCCGACGACATGGACTGGTCCCTGCAGGATGTGGTCGACGCCAGCCCGGTTCCGGCCCAACTGCACAGCGACATCGACGGGCTGGCGATGCAGGTGGTTTCCGATGCCCGTCCGGGGGACCAGGTCGTTATCATGAGCAACGGCAGTTTCGGCGGCGTGCACGGCAAACTGCTGGCCACACTGGAAGGCTGATACAGGATGTTCGAGTCTCTCATCGCGGGTTACGACAGGCTGGTGCTGGCGCGCCCGAAACTGGTGCTGGTCCTGGTGGCCCTCGTGGTCGCCGGCTTCGCGAGCCAGTTGCCGAAAATCACCCTGGACGCGTCGGCGGACAGCCTGATGTTGCAGGGCGATCCCTCCCTGGAGCTGTTTCGCGAGGTGGGCCGCGAGTACAGTTCCGAAGAATTCGTCCTCATCACGTGGAAACCCAAGGCGGCGTTGCTAGCCGACGAGTCGCTGCAGCCGCTCAGGCGCATGGCCGACGAATTGCGCGCACTGGACGGCGTGTCCTCGGTGGTCACCGTGTGGGACGTGCCACTGCTGGAGAGCCCGCCCCTCAGCCTGTCCGATATCACCTCGCCGGAACCCCTGCCCAGCCTGGAGACGCCGGGCATCGACCTGGACCTGGTGCTGACCGAACTGACCTCCAGCCCCATCTACGCGGACCTGCTGGCCAGCCGCGACGGCCGGCTCACGGCGGTGCAGATCAACCTGGAGCGGGACGAGACCTACAACGACCTGCTGCAGCGGCGCGAGGACCTGCGCAAGCTGGAACGCGACGGCCAGATCTCGGACACCGAGACGGCGGAACTGGAGAAGGTCACCCTCGACTTCAAGGCCTACACGGCGCGCACGCTCGAAGCACAGGGCGAACTCGTGGCGTCCGTGCGCGAGATCGCGGCCCGCTACGGCGACCACGCGCAGTTGTTCGTCGGCGGCGTGCCGATGATCGCCGCCGACATGGTCACCTTCGTGCAGAGCGACCTCGTGCTGTTCGGCAGCGCGATCCTGGGCATCATGCTCGTCGTACTGGCGGTGATCTTCCGCAGCCTGCGCTGGGTGGTCATCCCGCTGGTCACCTGCTCGTCCGCGGTGGTGGTGATGCTGGGCCTGCTCGGCGCGCTCGACTGGCGCATGACGGTGATCTCCTCGAACTTCGTCGCCGTGCTGCTCATCATCTCGCTGGCGCTGTGCATCCACCTCATCGTGCGCTACCGGGAACTGCACGGGAAAAATCCGGGGGGCGAGTTGCGCGAGAGAGTGCGCGACACGGTGCGCCTGATGGCGGTGCCCTGTTTCTACACCGCGATCACCACGGTGGTGGCCTTCGTGTCGCTGGTGGTGTCCGGTATACAGCCTGTGATCGACTTCGGCTGGATGATGACCGCGGGCATCGGCGTCGCCCTGACGCTGGCGTTCCTCGTGGTGCCCTGCCTGATGATGGTGTGGCCGGCACGCGGCTTCGTACCCCGGGGCGGCGACGAGACACCGCTGACCCTGTACTTCGCCCGCGTCGCCGACCGCTTCGGCAGCGCCATCCTCTGGGTGAGCCTCGGGCTCGCCGTTCTCACGGCTTACGGCATTTCGCGGCTGGAGGTGGAGAACCGGTTCATCGATTACTTCCACGAGACCACGGAAATCTATCAGGGCATGGAACTGCTGGACGCACAACTCGGCGGCACCATCCCGCTGGATATCGTCATCGATGCGCCGGCCTTCGACGAGCCGTTGCCGGGGCTGGAGGACGTGCCCGCCCAGGCGCCGCCGGTGGCGGAGGACGACCCCTTCCTGGAAGACGACTTCGCGGAGGATATCGACGGCGGTTTCGACGATGGCTTCAGCGACGACCCAGGTGACGGTTCAGGCGATGAATTGGGCGGCGACGAGTGGGAGGACGATTTCGGCGACGACTTCGACGATTTCGCCGGGCCGGAGGACGGTTTCAAGCCGAGCTACTGGTTCAGCCTCTCCGGTATGCGCCGCATCGACGAGGTGCACCGATATATCGACTCTCTCCCTGAGACGGGCAAGGTGTTGTCCATGTCCACCGTGTTCCAGGTGGTACGCGACCTCATGGGCGAGGACATCGGCAGCGTGGAGCTGGCGCTGGTGCAGAAGAGCCTGTCGGGCGACATCAAGGAGATGATGATCGATCCCTATTTCTCCGAGGATCTGGACCAGGTGCGCCTCAACGTGCGTGTAAAGGAGACCAGCAAGAGCCTGCGCCGCAACGACTTCCTGCTCGAGGTGCACCGATACCTCATCGAGGATATCGGACTGGACCCCGACAACGTGAAGCTCACCGGCATGCTCGTGCTGTACAACAACGTGCTGCAGAGCCTGTACCGCTCCCAGATTCTCACCCTCGGCACGGTGTTTCTCGCCATCCTGGTGATGTTCCTGGTGCTGTTCCGCTCGCTGCGCCTGGCGCTGATCGCTATCGCGCCGAACATACTCGCCGCCGGCATGGTGCTCGGCGTGATGGGCCTGGCGGGCATCCCGCTGGATATCATGACCATCACCATCGCCGCCATCGTGCTCGGTATCGGTGTGGACAACTGCATCCACTACGTGCACCGCTTCCGTCGCGAGTTTCCCGTGGACAGGAACTACCTGGCCACCATGTACCGCTGCCACGGCAGTATCGGGCGCGCGCTGTACTACACCACCGTGACCGTGGTGGTCGGCTTCTCGACGCTGACCCTCTCCAACTTCACCCCGAGCATCTACTTCGGCGTGCTCACGGTGCTCGCCATGGCGGCGGCGGTGATCGGCGCCCTGCTGCTGCTGCCCCGCCTTATTATCCTGTTCCGCGCCCTCGGGCCGGAGGGCGGTGACTGACCCGGGCCCCGGAATCGGCAGGTTCCGGGAGAAATGCGCTCGTGCTAGACTGGCTGCAGGCCACCGGGGGAAGGTGGCCCAAACTCTGATAGTGACAAAAACGCACAATAATTCGGAGATAAATCAATGACCTTGCTTCGTTTTCTGGCAGCTTTGACCCTGGCGGTAGGCGCGGCTGGTGCCGGCGCGCAGACCATCACCTTCGACGGCGGCGATCCCATCGCCGATGGCACGTTTGTGATCTCCGCCAACGGGCCCAACGCCACCACCAACTTCGGGGTGTACCCGACCAATGTCTTCGGCTGGTGTGCCGAGGACTGCGGCGGGCTGACGACAGTCACCCTGCGGCGGGCGGACAACGCACCCTTCAGCATCAGCGGGATGGATGCGGCGGCCCTGTCGAATGCCGATGGCAACCCGATGGTGGTTACGGGTAACCTGACCACCGGGGGTGTCGTGGTGCGCAACCTCACGCTGTCCGGAACTGCAGACATGCTCACCAGTTACACCCTGTCCGGCTTCGACAGCGTCACGTCGGTCACCTTCACCAAAAACGACACCTTCGGGCCGGGCCTGTCTGACGGCGCTGTGGACAATCTTGTGGTCGGCCCGGGCGGGTTCATAGCCGTGCCGGTGATGCCGCTGTCGATGGTGGGAGTAATGGCCTTGGGGCTGCTTCTGCTGGCCCGACGCCGCCTGCGCCTGCGCTGAGTTGGAGTACAGGGGCGGACATTGACCGAGCTGCCCCTGTTTCCGCTGTCCGGGGTGCTGGTGCCCCACGGGCGCATGCCCCTGCGCATCTTCGAGCCGCGCTACCTGGACCTCGTGCGCGAGACCCTGCGCAACGACGGTATGTTCGGGAATGTCTGGATACGGCGCGGCTCGGAGGTCGCCCAGCGCGGGCGCGCCTCGCCCGAACTTGGCGACTACGGCACCGCCGCCCGTATCGTCGACTGGGACAAGTTACCGGACGGCCTGCTCGGCGTCACCATCTGCGGCGTCAACCGCTTCGAACTGTTCGAGACCGAGATCCGCGCGGACGGCCTCCAGGTGGGGCAGGTGGTGCACCAGCCGGCGCCGGTGGAGACGCGTATGCGCGAGGAGTGGCAGACCCTGCTCGACGTGTTGCGCAGCCTCGAGCGACACCCCCATGTCAAGCGTATGAAACTGAAGGTCGACTACAACGACGCCTGGCAGGTGGGCTACACGCTGGTGCAGCTGTTGCCCATGGAGGAGTCGCTGAAGTACGACATGCTCGGTATGGAGAGCATCGACGAGTTGATGCGCGAGCTGGACGCGCTGCTGAGCCGGGTCAGCGGCGAGGACTAGTCCTCGCCGAAGTCCGGCATCCAGCCGCCGGATTCCTTCCAGCGATTGACGATGTCGCAGAACAGCTCGGCGGTGCGCTCCGCGTCGTACGCGGCCGAGTGCGCCTCACCGTTGTCGAATGCGATACCCGCCTCTGCGCAGGCCTTGGCCAGCACGGTCTGGCCGTAGGCCAGTCCCGACAGGGTCGCGGTGTCAAAATAGGTGAAGGGGTGGAAGGGGTTGCGCTTGAGCGCGCAGCGCTCCACCGCCGCATTGATGAAGCCCGCGTCGAAGTGGGCATTGTGTGCCACGATAATGGCGCGGTTGCAGCCCTGGTCGCGAATTTCCTTGCGGATCGCGCGAAAAAGGTCGCCCAGCGCCTCGGCTTCGCTCACGGCCTCGCGGAAGGGGTGGTCCGGGTCGATACCGGTAAAGTCCAGTGCGGACTGCTCAATGTTCGCGCCCTCGAAAGGCAGCACGTTGTAGTTGTGCGTGCGGTGCACGCCTACCAGCCCCTCCTCGTCCATGCGCAGCAGCGTGGCCGCTACCTCGAGGATCGCGTCGGTGGCGGAATTGAAGCCACCGGTCTCGACGTCGATCACCACGGGCAGGAAACCGCGGAAACGGTCGCGCATGAAGTGCCCCGTTTCGTTCAAGGCATCAGCTTCCCGTCTCCACCCGCCAGGCCACATCCTCGCCCGCTCGCAACGGCGTCAGCATGTCCCCGGCCAGCGGAAGGGCGTCGGGCACCATCCAGGCCTCCTTCTTGAGGGTCACCGTTCCGGTGTTGCGGGACAGCCGGTAGAAGTCAGGACCGAAGTGGCTGGCGAACGCCTCCAGGCGGTCCAGCGCACCCTGCGACTCGAAGGCCTCCGCGTACAGCTCCAGCGCCGCGTGGGCGGTGTACACACCGGCGCAACCGCAGCTGGACTCCTTGCTCGCGGTAGTGTGTGGCGCCGAGTCGGTGCCCAGGAAAAACTTCGGGCTGCCGGAGGTCGCCGCCGCGAGCAGCGCCTGCTGGTGCCGGTTGCGCTTGAGAATCGGCAGGCAGTAGTAGTGGGGGCGTATGCCGCCGACGAGCATGTCGTTGCGGTTGTACAACAAGTGGTGCACGGTGATGGTCGCGGCGACCCGCTCCGGGGCATCTCTGACAAAATCCACGGCGTCGGCGGTGGTGATGTGCTCGAGCACGACGCGCAGGTTGGCAAAGCGCTCGGTGATCGGCGCGAGGTGGCGCTCGATAAACACTCTTTCCCGGTCGAAGATGTCGATCTCGCAATCGGTCACCTCGCCGTGTACCAGCAGGGGCAGGTCCGCCTCCTCCATCGCCGCCAGGGTGGGGTAGAGGCTCTCCAGCTCGTTGACACCAGCCTCGGAGTTCGTGGTGGCGCCCGCGGGATAGAGCTTTACGGCGTGGACGCCCTCGGTGGCGGCAGCCCTGGCGATTTCCTCCGGCGTGGTCCCGTCGGTCAGGTACAGGGTCATCAGCGGCTCGAACTGCCGCGGCCGGTCGGCCATCGCCGCGAGGATGCGTTCGCGGTAGGCGAGGGCGTCGTCCACGGTGACGACCGGCGGGGTCAGGTTCGGCATTACGATAACGCGCCCGAAGTAACGGGCCATATCGGCGCAGGTGTGGGGGAGGGCGGCCCCGTCGCGCAGGTGGACATGCCAGTCGTCGGGGCGGGTGATGGTCAGTTCGCTCACGTGCGGCCTTGGTGGCGCGGATTTCAGGGCCCCATGCTACCCGATTGGGCCGGACAGTGCGAAAATGCGGATTCTTTCGACCCAGGAGGGGACAGACTTCAAGTCTGTCCCCGGGTTCGTTAACCCGAGAACGTGAGGGACTTGAAGTCTATCCCCGTATGGCAGGCACAATGGCACCGGCATCCGACACCATCGACTGGTTTTACGACACGCTGCCCGGCGACCGCTTCGCCGCGGCGCTGCACGCGCTGAGGGAGAGGGGCGAGGTGGTGAAGGTGGACGCCCTCGGCGGCGCCATGCCCGTGTACTACATCCTCTCCCACCGGGCGCTGGCGGACGCGTTCCGCGACGGCGAGCGTTTCCCGCCCGGCCACGCCTACCAGATTATTTCCCTGCCGTTCATAGGCGAGACCTTTATGTCCATGAACGAGGACCGGCACCGGCGCTGGCGTCCTCCCATGACGCCCTCCTTCCGCCGCAGCGCCGTCGACGAGATGGACCAGCAGCGCTTGGCGGACATCGGTTGCGAAATCCTGGACGAACTGGCCGGCCGGGAACGTGTCGACCTGGTGCCCGCGTTTACGCGCCGCTACGCCTTCCGCGTTATCTGCGACCAGCTGGGACTGCCGATCGAGGAGGAGCGCGACTACTACCAGATGTCCATGGACCTGATGTTCGGCGGCCGCGACCCCGAGGCGAGCCGCGTCGCGGACGATCGCCTCACGGCCATTGCGCAGCCGGTGTTCGACGCGCGCCGGGCGCGGCCGGAGGACGACCAGATCAGCCGCTGGATTCACGGCACCACCATCGACGGCGAGCCGGTGAGCGAGGCCTCCATCCTCGCCCACATCCGGTTGTTCTTCACCGCCGGTGCCACCACCACCTCTGACGCGATGAGCAACCTGTTCCAGGCCCTGCTCACCCACCGCGAGAGCTGGCGGCGCTGCGTGGAGGAACCGCAGGTCCAGGCGGGAGCCATCCAGGAGCTGCTGCGCTGGAACCCGCCGGTGGCGGCGCAGCCCCGTTACTCGGACCCGGAGCGCGAGGTCGAGGTGGCGGGCGTGACCCTGCCGCCGAACAGTGCGGTGTTGTTCGGTATCGCCGCCGCCAACCGCGACCCCGGTGCCTTTCCCGACCCGGACCGCTTCGATATCGACCGCGGCGCCAAATCCCTGCTCACCTTCGGGCCCGGCCTGCGCACCTGTCCGGGCATGCACCTCGCGCAGAAAAACCTCGAGTCCGCGCTGCGCATCGTGGCGGAGCGTTTTCCCGATCTGCGGCTGGATGCCACCGAACCGGTCGAGCCCGCGGGCATTTTGTTGCGCGGAACCGACTCGCTGCCCGTTCGGCTTACCTGATGCTGTATTCAGTGACCGCACCCCCTGGATAGCTTCGCTCCCTGGCGCCGGCCTATCGCTACTCGTCAGGCTCCACTGATCGGTGATTCCATTTGACCGCGCCCCCGGGATAGCTTTGCTCCCTGGCGGCGGCCCGCTGGGCTTCCCTCGGTCGGTCGCGAGCCTGACAGCGCTCCGCTGTCTCGCTCCACTCCCTCGGCGCCTGGCCTTATACGTCCGCAAAGCTATCCCGGGGCCACGGTCACGGCGCGGCTCGTAAATTCGGGGTCGGGCGCCTGACAGCGTTTAGCTGTCTCGCTCCACTCCCTCGGCGCCTGGCCTTATACGTCCGCAAAGCTATCCCGGGGCCACGGTCACGGCGCGGCTCGTAAATTCGGGGTCGGGCGCCTGACAGCGTTTAGCTGTCTCGCTCCACTCCCTCGGCGCCTGGCCTGATCCGTCCGCAAAGCACTCCCGCGCCCGCTGCCCTCTGCGGTTCGCGTCCAAGTCTATCGATAACACTAACTTAGCCGTCACCCCCGCGAAAGCGGGGGTCCAGGGGTCTGGCTTTATACGTCCGCAAAGCTATCCCGGGGCCACGGTCACGGCGCGGCGCGGCGCGTGAGTTCGGGGTCAGGCGCCGCGCGGGCTGGGCAATTGTCCTGCGCGGGAGTAGAATGTGCGGCCTTTTTCAGTCACAGCCCCTGGAGCTGGACATGTCTTCGGATATCGACAAGGTAGTGCTGGCCTACTCCGGCGGACTCGACACCTCGGTGATCGCCCGCTGGCTGCAGGAGACCTACGACTGCGAGGTGGTGACCTTCACCGCCGATATCGGCCAGGGCGAGGAAGTGGAGCCCGCGCGGGCGAAGGCCCGGGCCATGGGTATCCGCGAGATCTACATCGACGACCTGCGCGAGGAGTTCGTACGCGACTTTGTGTTCCCGATGTTCCGCGCCAACACGGTGTACGAGGGCGAGTACCTGCTGGGCACCTCTATCGCGCGGCCGCTGATCGCCAAACGCCTCATCGAGATCGCCAACGAGACCGGCGCCGACGCCATCTCCCACGGTGCCACGGGCAAGGGCAACGACCAGGTGCGCTTCGAGCTGGGCGCCTACGCCCTGAAGCCCGGCATCCGGGTCATCGCGCCGTGGCGCGAGTGGGAGCTCGGGTCGCGGGAATCGCTGATGCAGTACTGTGCGGACCACGACATCCCGGTGGATTTCGCCAGTGCGAAGAAGAAGTCGCCGTACTCCATGGACGCCAACCTCCTGCACATCTCCTACGAGGGCGACCGGCTGGAGGACCCCTGGAGCGAGCCGGAAGAGGACATGTGGCGCTGGAGCGTCAGCCCCGAGGCGGCGCCGGACGAGGCGACCTACATCGAGCTGGACTTCGAGCGCGGCGACATCGTCGCCCTCGACGGTAAAGCCAAGAGCCCCGCCACGGTGCTGGAGACGCTGAACAGGGTCGGCGGTGCCAACGGTATCGGCCGCGACGATATCGTGGAAAACCGCTACGTGGGCATGAAGTCCCGGGGCTGCTACGAGACGCCCGGCGGCACCATCATGCTGAAGGCGCACCGGGCTATTGAGTCGATCACGCTCGACCGTGAAGTCGCGCACCTCAAGGACGAGCTGATGCCGCGCTACGCGAAGCTGATCTACAACGGCTACTGGTGGTCTCCCGAGCGCAGGATGTTGCAGGCCGCGATCGACGACTCGCAGGCAGTGGTCAACGGCAAGGTGCGGCTGAAGCTCTACAAGGGCAACGTCATCGTGGCCGGGCGGCAGTCCGCGGACAGCCTGTTCGACGAAGACATCGCGACTTTCGAGGACGACGCCGGCGCCTACGACCAGAAGGATGCCGAGGGCTTCATCAAGCTCAACGCGCTGCGCATGCGCATCGCCGCGAACCGGGGCCGCTCGCCGCTGTAGCGATCAGCCCTCGTCCGGGACCCCGGTGGGGTAGGGCAGCGGCAGCACGATGCTCAGGGCCTCCGACGCCGCGCTCCCTGAGCAGCGGTAGCCGTGTTTCTGGTCGCCGGGAAACGCGAACACGTCCCCGGAGCCCACCGCCCAGTTTTCCCCCGCCACTGCAACGGTGACCTCACCGGCCAGGCCCACCAGGTACTCCTTGGTGCCCGGGAGGTGGGGCTTGCCCGCCATGGAAGACCCGCGCGCCAGCACCAGGCGGTCGATCTCGATCCCCCGCACCCGGTCGGGCATCAGCTTGTGGATTTTCACCTTCCCCGCGCTTCGTGAGTGCACCGGTACGTCCTGGGCACGCAGCAGGCTGCAGTCCTGCCGCGGCCGCGAGAGCAGCTCCTCCACGCCCACCCCCAGCGCCGCAGCGAGCTTGCACAGGTTGGTCAGCGACGGGTTGCCGCCACCGGACTCCATGTGGGTGAGGGTGGAGCGGGGTATACCCGCCTTCTCCGCCAGGCGCTCCTGGGTCATCTCGCTGCGCTTGCGCAGGGTCACAATGTTGTCCGCCAGCCAGGCGGATACGTGCTCGGTCTCATTCATGGCCGTCCATCCATTGCCCTTTTGGCGAAATATTAGCAGTATCGCTGAAAAATTGTCATAACGGCGTAACCTGTCCCACAAGGTCGAACAGCAATGGGAGGAATCATCATGAGAATCGAACACGCCAACATCACCGTCAACGACATCGAGGCCAGCGCGCGCTTTTACACCGACCTGTTCGGCGGGGAGGTGCGCTGGAAGGGCGTGACGGACACGGGCCGCGAGGCCGTGCACATCGGCGACAAGGACACCTACCTGTCCCTGTTCCAGGCCGCCGACGACGGGCGGGCGCCGGCGGACTACGACGCCACCGGGTTCAATCACCTCGGCTTCGAGGTGAACGACCTGGACCACTTTCGCACACGCCTGGCCGACATGGGGGTGCCGCTGAAGGGCGAGGAGGACTACGACCCCGGCCGTCGGCTGTATTTCTACGACCCGGACGGCATCGAGATCGAGCTGGTTGAGTACTAGCGGTCGCGGGTCAGCGGCACGAAGCGCACGGGTAGTTTCGAGGTGCTCTCGCGCTCGCCGTCGGCATTGACCGTGACCACCAGCAGTTCCTGGTAGCCCCCGTGTTCGCCCACGGGGATGACCAGGCGGCCGCCGGGCTTGAGCTGCTCCAGCAGCGGCGGGGGAATGTCCGGTGCTGCGGCGGTCACGATGATGCCGTCGAAGGGGGCGTGCTCCGGCCAGCCGGCGTAGCCGTCCCCCGCACGCACGGTGATGTTCCCGTAACCGAGGTCGTCCAGGAGTCGCGTCGCACTGTGTGCCAGTTCGGGGATGATTTCGATGCTGTACACGTGCCGCACCAGCTCCGACAGTACGGCGGCCTGGTAGCCCGATCCCGTGCCCACTTCGAGGATGACACTGTCCGGCGTCGGCGCCAGCAGTTCCGTCATCAATGCCACGATCAGCGGCTGGGAGATGGTCTGGCCCTCGGCGATGGGCAGCGCCGTGTTCTCCCAGGCCATGTGGCTGTAGGAAGGCAGTACGAATCGATCCCGCGGCACGCTGCCCATGGCCTCCACCACGGGTTCGCTCAGTTGCGACAGCCCGGTATAGCTGGCTGTCTCCCTGACCGAGTGACGTATCGCGTCAAGCATGCGGGCCTGTTCGGGCGACCGTTCGTCCGCTGTGGTGACCGCCGCAGGCGCAAGGAGGGTAAAAGCAAGCGCGACGAGGGTTGTAAGAAACCGCCATCCCGTTGACACCCCGCCCTACCTCCCGTACCCCGCGATCAGGGGTTATACCAAATTGGCGATGTATAGGCCCGCTCCTGGGTACTGACCGGTGCGCCCTCCGGGATATCGATGCCGAAGCGGAAGGCGTCGTAGGTCGACCAGCGCGGCGTGGGAATTTCCAGTATGCGCGCGTAGTAGAACGCCTTGTGCTCCGGATTGAAATCCGGGTCCGTCCACACGGTGCTCAGCTCGGGTTGGCCGATGGTGTTCGTCCACGTCGCTTCTGCCGCGTTGACCGTGTTGCCCACCGCCGGCAGTCTGCCGTCCCTGCCAGGCTGTCGCTCGCCGGTGTCTCGGCCCGCCCAGGCGACGTCGTACACCTTCTCGTGCAGTTCGTCACCGTCGTACCAGCCCTTGACGATCTGTATGCGGTCGAGGTTGGCGCCGATGGGATCGCGCACCGCGTACACCATGAAGCTGGGCGAACGCTTGCCCTGTGCACCATCGCGATCGGCTAGCGTGCCACCCATGGGCACTCCCTTCTCATAGCCTGCGAAAGCGAGCTGGCGGTTGTTCAGGTCGCCCCTGGTGAAATTCCAGCCGCCGAAGAAGCGCACGCCCATGCGGCTGCCCGTAGTGGCGTAGGTCTCCTTGCGCTCCATGGCGTCGAAGATCGCCTCGCGCGTATTCTCCTTCGCCCATACGGCAGCGAGTCCCGAGGCCACCACCTGCCAGCCCATGATGGTGCCCTCGTCGGTTTCCATGAAGGCGTGGCCCATGCGTTCGGGGCTCGGCTCCGCGCCGGCGTGCTTGCCGAAGAAATTGTCTTCCTGGGCAGTGGCAAGGGAGGTGTGGCTGTCGGTGGAGCCGATCATGCCGAAGGCGTAGGGGTTGTTACCGAGTGTTTTCTCAAGCAGGAAGCCGCGCTTCAGCCCCTCGCGTGCGTACTCGCCGGCGAGCATGTCATCGGTCTTGGCCTGGGAGACATCGAGGTTGCCGATGTCCCAGGTCTCGTAGTCGGCGAACTCGTCGTTCGGTGAGAGGAAGGGATGGGTCTCGCCGTCACCCTTCATCTGGGTGACCTCGTACAGCGGCTCCCACTTCGCGCGCAGCTCGACGTACTGGCGGTCCAGGGGCTCGCCGTCGCTCTGCACTTCCATGGGGAACATGATGCCGTTGGCGAGGTTGCCGTTGTGGGAGATGGCGAGCACGTCGCCGCCGGTCTGCTTTTCGTAGTTTTCCAGCCAGGTGTACAGGTCCCGGGGTGTGGTGCTGCCCTGGGGCGCCACCGTCGTGAAGGGCACCATCTGGCCGCCCTTGTCGCCACCGTCGCGGTACACCACCACCCGGTGCAGGTTGTTGCCCCGCACCAGCGAGGTCCACTCGTACCCGATGAAGGCGGTAAAGTGGCCCGGGTCATTGAACGCTTCCGCCGCCTTCACCGTGCGCGCCCAGGCGTCGATGTAGGGTTTTGAGTCCGGAGTGTAGAGCAGCTCAGGGTCGAGCTTGCCCTGTGAAAACAGGCCGATCAGTTCCAGTGCCACCTCCACGCCCTTGCCGGCCTGGATACGCTCGTACCAGTCCTTGCCGGTGGGATTGCTGAGCAGGTGCGGTGCCCCGGACAGCAGGTCCGGGAAGAAGCCCATGTTGTCCGAGTGATCCGCGACCACCAGGAAGTCGAGCGGCCTGGACAGTCGCACGGGGCCCGCGTGAGAGGAATTTACCTGTTCGCCGCGGGCGAAGCGATAGGCCGTGTCGATATCGAGCCGGTTGCCGAAGGCGCCCGCATCCATGGACATGTCGGTGTGCAGGTGAGTGTCGCCCCAGTAGACGTTGGTGGCGAAATCCTTTTCCGCGTAAGGCGAGTAGGCCTTGCCGGTGTAGCGCGGGGACAGGAGTTCCCCGCTGGGGGGTGCCGGCACCTGGGCCTGGGCACTCGCGGCCAGCAGGGCGGCCGCGGCGCAGGCGGCGCGCAGTGTTGGTGTCACTCTGAACATGGTCATCTCCTTGACTGGGTTGTCTCGCAATACATGCCTTAATATAGCTGCACCCCGGCACCGCGCTAGTGAAAGTCGCGGGATTTCACGCGCAGGTCCTCCAGGGCGTCGGTGTGGTCTTCCAGCGCGCCGGCGATGACGTGGATCACGCCGTCCTTCTGTTCCACCACGCCGATCACCAGTAACAACTGGGCCGTCATCAGCGCCTGGCGGAAACGTTCCTGGGTGCGCTTCCACACCACCACGTTGCTGTTGCCGGTCTCGTCCTCCAGGGTGAGGAAGACCACCCCGGATGCGCTGCCCGGGCGCTGGCGGCAGGTGACCAGCCCCGCGATGCGCACGAAGCGCCGGTTGCCGATGGCGGCGAGATCGACCTGGCGCTTGCAGCGGTCGAAGGGCGCGCGGTCGCGCAGCAGGCCCATGGGGTGTGCGCGCAGGGTGAGGCCGATGGCGCGGTAATCCGCCAGTACTTCCTCGGCGACACCGGGGGCGGGCAGCTGCACATCGTCGTCGAAGTAACTGGCGGGCGCGCGCTGCTCGTCGGTGAGCAGCGGGCGCGGCTGCTCCAGCGCCATGATCTGCCACTGGGACTGGTGACGGTGACCAGAGAGGGATTGCAGTGCGTCGGCATCCGCCAGCGCCTCCATGTCGCGCCGGTCCAGCTGCGCCCACTGGCGCAACTGGCTGACCTGGCGGAAGGGCGCGCGCTGCCGCGCCTCCACCAGGCGCTGCGCACCCTCGCGGCTGAGGCCTTTCACCAGGCGCAGGCCCAGTCGCACCGGCGGCTGCCCGCCACCGTGGGTATCGAGCAGGGCGTGGTCCCAGTCCGAGTGGTTGACGTCCACGGGCAGTGCGGTGACGCCGTGGCGCCGGGCGTCCTGCAGTAACTGCGAGGGTGTATAGAAGCCCATGGGCAGGCTGTTAAGTAGTCCTGCAAAGAAAGCCGCCGGGTGGTGACGCTTGAGCCAGGCGGAGAACCAGGCGAGCAGGGCGAAGCTGGCGGAGTGGGACTCGGGGAAGCCGTAGCCGCCAAACCCCTTGATCTGGTCGAACAGGCGGCGCGCGAAGGCCTCGTCGTAGCCGCGCTCGATCATGCCGCGGGTCAGCTTCTTCTCGAAGGTGAGCAGCTTGCTGTTCTTGCCCCAGTTGGTGATGGCGCGGCGCAGGGCGTCCGCCTCGCCGCCGGAAAAACCCGCCGCCACCATCGCCAGGCGGATAACCTGTTCCTGGAAGATGGGCACGCCGAGGGTGCGTTCCAGCACCTCCCTGATCGCGTCGTTAGGGTAGGTGACCGGCTCCAGGCCCTGCCGGCGGCGCAGGTAGGGGTGCACCATGTCGCCCTGGATGGGGCCGGGGCGCACTATCGCCACCTCGATGACCAGGTCGTAGAAGCGCTCGGGTTTGAGGCGCGGCAGCATGGACATCTGTGCGCGGGACTCGATCTGGAACACGCCGATGGTGTCGGCCTGTTGCAGCATGCGCCAGGTGGCGGCGCAGTCCTTGGGTATATCGCTCACGGTTTTCAGCGCCGGGTTGTAGCGGTGCACCATCTGCAGGGTCTTGCGGATGGCGGACAACATGCCGAGGGCGAGCACGTCCACCTTGAGCAGGCCCATGGACTCGATGTCCTCCTTGTCCCACTGGATGACCGTGCGGTCCTCCATGCTGGCGTTCTCCACCGGCACCAGGGTGGAGATGGGGCTGCGGGTGATGACGAAGCCCCCCACGTGCTGGGACAGGTGCCGGGGGAACCCCAGGATCTGCTGCACCAGGGAGTAGAAGAGCTCCGCCTGCTTGCTGTGCTGCGCTACCCCCTGTTCCTCAAAACGTTTTGCCAGGTCGCGGGTGCGATCCCACCAGGCGAGGGACTTGGCGAGGTCGTCGACGAACACCGGATCCAGCCCCAGGGCCTTGCCGACATCGCGCACCGCGCTGCGCGAGCGGTAGGTGATGACCGTGGCCGCCAGGGCGGCGCGCCGGCGGGTGTACTTTTCATAGATGTACTGGATGACCTCCTCGCGGCGCTCGTGCTCGAAGTCCACGTCGATGTCCGGCGGTTCGTCGCGCTCCTTTGAAATGAAGCGCTCGAACAACAGGGAGATCTGCTCCGGCGACACCTCGGTGATATACAGGCAGTAACACACCACCGAGTTGGCGGCGGAGCCGCGACCCTGGCAGAGGATGTCGCGGGAGCGCGCGAAGTGCACGATGTCGTAGACCGTGAGGAAGTAGTACTCGTAGCGCAGCTCGGTGATCAGCTCCAACTCGCGGTCGATGCGCGCCTGTATGTCCGGGGGCACGCCCCGCGGCCAGCGCACCCGCGACCCTTCCGCTACCAGATCGCGCAGGTAACTGTTGGCGTCGTGGCCCGCGGGTACCACCTCTTCCGGGTACTCGTAGCGCAGCTCGTCGAGGCTGAAGTCGCACATCCCTGCGATGTGCGCCGCCTCCTCCAGCAGGGCCGGGGGATAGAGCCGCTCAAGGGTGGACAGCGAGCGCAGGTGGCGCTGGCTGTTGCCCAGGCGCCGACGGCCGAGCCGGTCGATGCTGGTGTTGTGGTACAGGGCGGTGAACACGTCGTGCAGGGGTTTGCGGCCCGCCGTGTGCATGCGCACGTCACCGCAGGCCACGAGGGGAATGGCCAGGTCCTGCCCCATGCGCTGCAGGGCGAGGTAGCGCCGCACCTCGTCGTTGCCCAGCAGGTGGCTGACCCCGAGCCAGACCCGGTCGCGGCACAGGCGCTTGAGTTGCCGGCCCCAGGCGCGGGTGGCGTCGTCGTCGCATTCGGGCAGCCAGATCAGCAGGCAGCGCTTGAGATGGAAGACAACGTCGCGCAGAGTGACGCGGTACTCGCCCTTGGCGCTGCGCCGCCGGGCCATGCTGATCAGCCCCGACAGTTCGCTGTAGGCGGCGCGGTTCGGCACCAGGGCCACCAGGCGCACCCCTTCTTCCAGCACCAGCTCGCTGCCGATGACCAGGCGCAGCCCCGCCTCCGGTGCCAGCTCTTTTACTGCCTCTTTCACAGCCACGTGGGCCTTCACGACCCCGGCCAGGGAGCACTCGTCGGTAATGGCCAGGGCGCTGTAGCCCAGGGCGGCTGCCCGCTCCACGAGTTCGTGGGGGTGGGAGGCGCCGCGCAGGAAGCTGTAGCAGCTCAGGCAGTGGAGTTCGGCGTAGTTCAAAATTTAGTTCAAGGTTTAGCTCAAGGCTTGATTCAGGGCTTGGTTCAGGGCGTGGTGGGACGTAATGCTGTATATTTATACAGTATTACGGGTCTGTCAAAGATTGTGTGACCAGCGGGGGAGGGGCGGCCAGGCTAAAGGGCAGACGGGATACCGCCAGTGCAGTCCCTTCCCGCCAATACAGTCCACCGGCCTATCCCTGGTGCCGGTGGCCGCTTCTGCTGTTCTATCACCGACCGGCGCACGCTAGATTACTCCGCTCGACATTGCGCACAGGGAGGTGCCGCCATGCGGGAAGAGATTGCCAGGGCTGCCCTGGCCGTGACACTGGCGCTGGCGAGCGTGTCGCCGACGGAGGTCCGGGCAACACCACCGGAGAACTGCCAGGCGCTGAAGGACAAGGTGGATCACTACACGGCACTGCGTCGCCGGGGCGGCTCCGCCAGCCAGATGGAGGGGTGGAAGAAGCAACTGCGCAAGGTGTCGGCGCAGTTTCGGGAAGAGGGTTGTCGCGAGTACCTGCGCGAGTTGCGGTGAGCCCGACGGTATTCCGTGAACGGGGCTACCGATTCTTCTTTTTCTCACGGGAAAAGTTGCGACGGCACGTTCACGTGCACGGCGGCGCCGGTGAAGCCAAGTTCTGGCTGGAGCCCAGGATCGAACTGGCGAGAAATCATGGCCTGTCCGGCGTACAATTGGCCAGGATAGAGGAGATGATCGAGGAGCACTACGATGAGCTCGTCAGCGCGTGGGACGCCTTCTTCGGAGGCTGAAATCACCAACGTGTCCGGCCATGGATTCTGGCTGCTTACCGACGGCAACGAGTACTTCCTGGCCTACGAGGACTTTCCCTGGTTTCGCGAGGCTTCCCTGGGCAAGGTGCTGAATGTCGAGGTAACCGCCCCGGGGCACTTTCGCTGGCCGGACCTGGATGTGGACCTGGGTCTCGACACCATAGAGCACCCGGAGCGTTATCCCCTCGTAAGCCAGTAGTTCAGGAGTCCACCGGGCTGATCACGCCCATCGCACCGCGCCCCAGTACGTGGGTGTAGATTTCCGTGGTTGCTAAATCGCTGTGTCCCAACAGCTTTTGAATGGTACGAATATCGTAGCCCTGTTGTAACAGGCGTGTGGCGAAGCTGTGCCGGAAGGTATGACATTTTACGGGCTTGTTGATGCCGGCCTCGCGACGAGCGCGAGTCACCTGTTTGCGTAAGGAAGTTGGGTGTTGGTGATGGCGCCGCCGTATGCCATTGCGCGGGTCAGTGCTTATACCGGATGAAGGAAAAAGGTATTGCCAGCCAAGTTCCGAGGCGGCACCCGGGTACTTCCTTTCCAGCGCATAGGGCAGATAGACTGAACCCAACCCATCTTCAAGATCGCGCCGGTGCAGTTTCCCGACGCATGCTATCTGATCTTGTAATTTCCCATGGAGACTAAGTGGAAGGAGTGTAGACCGATCATTATCGCCTTTTCCCGAGCGAACGATCAATGTACTCATTGAAAAGTCCAGGTCTTTTACGCGCAAGGAAAGCAACTCCGCCTGACGCAGGCCGGCACCGTATAACAGCTCTACCATCAAACGGTACTTGCCGTGAAGTCGATCCAAAATCAGTTTCACCTCATCGTGAGATAATACGACTGGTAGACGAAGCCTCTGCTGGGCAAAGTCAAAATCCAGCTGCCCCAGTTCCAGTCCCATGAACTTCTCGAACAAGAACGAGAGTGCATTGAGCGCAATTCTCTGTGTGCCGGGCGAGCAGTTGCGGTCATTGGCGAGGTGGCTGAGGTACTGGCTAACCTCTACAGGACCCATATCCTTTGGATGGCGCTTGTTGTGATAAAGAATGAACCTCCGAATCCAGTGCAGGTAGGTCTTCTCGGTCTGGTAGGCGTAGCCCCGATCTCGAAATGCCCGGCTGAGTTGGTGGAACAGTCGAGTAGGATCGGCCGGCAATGGGTGGCGTACGTCGTCCACGACAGCTTCCTCAAATACTGTACATTTATACAGTATCAAGAAGATCGAGGTATTTCAATTACGTTTTTCAGAGGAATTGCTTAGAGCGGAGGGAGTGATTGCCTCTAAACGATTGTTTAAGTGAGAAAATTTAGTCCGACCTCCAATGTGACAAGTGGCGAAAATTGATGGAATATGAAGTGCATGAGTTCTCAGATTCTGGCGATAATGGGAACGCTATTATCATAGGTTATTGGATGACTTTATTTTTTCGGCCTGAACTCCAATCCGGTCCTGGAAAAGGGTGAATCTATGAACAAAACCCCGTTCTCTGTACTTTGCTGTTATGTAGCCTAGCAGTGTTCGCATTATGGATGATAAATGAGAAATCGAAAGCTCATCTCTAGACTCTTTTACGCATTGGCTGTTGCAGTGTTTACGTTGGGTTCTGCTGTAGCCTGCTTCCTTAGAGATGGCCTTGGTCCTGACTCTGTTCAATCCCATGGAATGTTGGCGATCTATCGCATAGCCGCGGATGCTTGGCCAGCGTGGTTGGTCGCCATAATTCTGGTTTACATTGGATATAGGGTTTTCCATGATCAACCGGCTACATAACAAGCACAGGCAGCAGGGACGCCGTAACCGGCGCCCCTGCTGTGGGCGTTAGGTGCTCAATGTCCGCCTCGGAATACTATGAGTTGTTATTCGAATTGAGCAATTTGTATAACTCCATATTCGAATTCTGGATAACTGCGACTTTCGCATTCCTAATCGCCATCCACGTCCTTGGGAATACCCTTTCCAATAGCCTGCGGCATTTGCTTACAGCGATGTATGTTGTTACGTCTATAGTATTAACCTATAGATTTGTTGTTTCGTTAATAGGTTCAGCTCGTATTATTGATGAAATGGCTCTAAATCATGTGGCCAGTCCGCCGTGGATGGGCAGCCCTGGAGAGGCATATGTATGGAGCACTGGTATGACCGTGCTTATGATAATAGGCTCGATCGCCTCAGCTTTATATGCTTATAGCTCTCATGCAAAAACACAGAATCGTGGCGGCGAGTGAAGCACCTAACAAGTCAGGGCTACGGACGCCACAACCGCTGCGCGGTTCTGGCGCCCGCAGCCTGAAGCGTTATGTGCCAGTCGAGCGATGAAGCTAATATATTCACTCAGGAAAGATAAAAAATCGATCAAGCAAATCCAAAAGGTGACCCTTACGACGGAAAAATATGGAATCTCGACCGAGCATGGGCTGTTTGGATCCGAAGAATGGTGGAAATCTATTGACGAGAATAAATTGGAACTGAAGACAATTGAGGGCACCATTTCCAAGGTATACATGTCAGGCCACAATGACTTTCCAGAGTTCAAGGTGCTTTCCAATGGCATTGAGACTTCTTGGGTAAGAATGGGAAATGAGAAGCTTTACAAAGAGGGAGCTGAAGTGAAGCTAGAATATGTCCAAACCAAAAACAGATTCGACCATACATATGGGCGAACTCTGGTAAATGTATGGGTCTCATAGTTCGGCACATAACAAGCACCGGCAGTGCGCCCCTGGCGGGGCCGGACGCGGTAACCGCTGCGCGGTTTCCGCGCCGCTGCGGTAGGCGTTAAGTGGCAATAGGTACACCGTCCTATGAGCAAAAAGGATCAATTTCGTGCCTGGTGGTCGCGGCCCCCAACTCGAAAAGATAGAGCGGTATCTGCCGGTCTATGCTTGTGGGCAGGCCTTTGGGTCGGCGCTATAGGGTATATGCTCGCGAGCACTCCGCCGACTCCATTCGAGCCAATTTATAGAAGCGCTATTCTGGTATCGGCGGTATTTACTGTTCTAGGTTATGCTTTTCCAAAACACATGCGGATTGCCGCACTCCCATTTACTTTCATGGTGCCAGGAAGTGCCACTTAACAAGTCAAGGCAGCAAGGGCGCTTCGCGCCGGGACCGCTTAACAGCGGCCCCTGCTTGAAGCGTTATGTGCCTTAGTGTCGAGCCGTGGAAATAGAGTCTATATTCGCCTATACAGGCATGGTGGCCTGCATTGTAGCGAGCGTCTACTTGGCAACGACGAACCGTCGGGTTGCGTCGTGGCTAATCGTGATCGGCTTCGTACTGAAGTTCCAATCGGCGATGTACATGGAGATCATTGGTCACCCCGACGATACCGGCAAGTGTTGGGCAACCGGTCAGACCTACTACCAGTGTCTACCGTTTTCGGCAAAGGCTTCTATGCACGGCGCGCAGGTAGGGCTATACCTAATTGCTATGGGAATATTTTTCGTGGCTCGGCCAAATAGTGGTTCCAGAAATGGCACATAACAAGTCAGGGCTACGGACGCCGCAACCGCTGCGCGGTTCCAGCGCCCGCAGCCTGAAGCGTTAACTGTCGCAAATAGATGGCGTTAATGAATAGAACAGAGAGAAGAATCTTAGACCGCGAAAAATCATACTTACGTGCCTATTCATTCTCTTTCTGGATTTCAGTCCTATTCGGTATTGGTGCATGCGGTATCTTGGTGCTCATCTTTGCGATGCCCCAAGATGATAGCGCTCTGATGGGCAGATATCTCGATACTCTATTCACATGCATCGTTTGGTGCTTCGTCTTCTTAATAATTAGGAATTATATGAGAGCTCGATTAGACCATATTCAGACTCTAAAACAGCGTATGACGGAGGTAGCTAATAGCAATGGAAGTACCGACAGTTAACAAGGCCAGGCACGCCGCTTCGCTGGACTCGTCAACCGCTTCGCGGTTTCCTCGCCCGTGCTGGCGGCGTTATTGGGCCTAATAATGGCGCACGCAACGTGGACGGCATGGAAGAAGTTTCCGAATCCTAAGAGGAAGGGAATTCTCCAGGCCCCATTTGGCCCTGGTGTCTATGAGCTTCGGCGTAGCGACACTAAACAGCCGATTCTAGTAGGCATGGGTAAGAACTGCGCCTATCGAATGTCAAGTTTACTACCGCAGCCATTAGGAGCAGGCACCAGGAATAACACCAAGAAAAGCAGCTATGTTGCCAAGTACATTAACAGACTTGAATATCGGTGTAGCGCGTGCATCAGTGCAGCGTCGGCTAGAGACTTAGAAAGGAAAATGAAATCGCATGTTAGCTACCTATATCCCACTTAAAGCCGGCCCAATAACAAGTCAGGGCTACGGACGCCAAAACCGCTGCGCGGTTCTGGCGCCCGCAGCCTGAAGCGTTAATAGGCCGCTGTCAGTGGATTCGACGCGCCGAGAAAACCTACGAGCTGCGGCGTACACCATCGTATTCGGGTTCCTGTTTATCTATGCAGGCGTGCCAGAGATCGGAATAGTGGCCATTGTGGGTGGGCTGGTGCTTGCCTTAGTTCCTACGGTCTATAATGAGGCAAATTCCTTAAAGAACCGATTGCTTCGGCGTTCCGTCAGGGAAAGCAATGAGCCAATCCCTTGGTATCTATCGCCATTACCGTACATGTTCATCGTAGGCTGCGCACTTATCATCTATGGGGCGGCCAATTAACAAGCACAGGCAGCAGGGACGCCAAACCCGCTTCGCGGTTTGTCGCCCCTGCTGTGGGCGTTATGTGACCGGGCATCGCGATGACTGACCAAATCGACCCAGACTACGTTTCTAAGACGGCTCGTGCTGCAGCAGAAGAGGTTTCTGCAGAAATGCAGGAGGTACATGGCCCTCTTTGGGAAGCACGAGAAAACCTAGCTAAGTTAGCGGTTTCACTTTCTTCAGCCATTCTTGTAGGTACTATTACTTTCTCTGGTGGGCTGGTGGGGTCTGCTGCGCCATCGGCCACATGCCCCATTCTAGTGATCGTGAGTTGGTCCCTGTTATTCGTATCTTTGGTTGCTGGCGTAGTTTCTCTATGGTTTTCGACCACATTCAAGAGTTTCCGTGTGCGCCTTACTAATGCGGAGCCGGAGCTCGTAGCAAGCGCTGAGAAGTTAGACTCAACTCTTCCACCCGAAGAGCTACAGCAGGAATTGATTAAGCTCGTAGTGAAATATGCTAATGCCGGGTCAAAACCTGTAGGTCGGGCAGATACAGGCGCGCGAGTTACGTTAATCGCGTCATTGCTTTCATTTGGTCTCGGTGTGGGAGTGTTCTTATGGTTTGGTGCGTTACAAGTCACATAACAAGTACAGGTTGTTGGGACGGCCGTACCGGCCGCCCCAACTGTAAGCGTTAGGTGGCATGAACCAGATCTTCATGTACATCGGGTTCGGCTCCTTTGCGGTCATCCCGGCGATACTACTCTTAGCGATCTACTTCGCTAGAAAACGAATAGGCATTCTACTAATACTTATCATGATTGCCGGCGGCGGGTGGCTTAGCATAAATATGGGGAACTATTTTTTGGGAGAGTACATGTGTGAAATGGCTCAGTCGACCATGGCCGAGGCAAGGCACGAACGTGCATGCTTCGGCGACGGCGCTCGCGATGTTTCTACATTTTTGCTGGGCTGGCTTTATTCGCTAATCTACTCAATTCCCTTTCTAGCAGTATATGGGGTGAGCTGCCAGGTTCGACGTAAACGAGAGGCACAGCAGCATGCCACCTAACAAGTCAAGGCAGCAGGGACGCCGTAACCGGCGCCCCTGCTTGAGGCGTTATGCGGCGCCATTCCGCCTCTTGTAACCCGTAACGTTATGGGTTTCAATATATCCCATGATTCGGAGCTTCAAGCACAAGGGACTGCAAAGGTTCTTCCAGACCGGAAAGACCTCGGGAATTCAGTCAGAACATGCTAAGAAACTTCGACTAATTCTGGGTAGGCTTCAAGCTTCGACTGATGTAAACGATATGAATCTTCCCGGACTTTACCTACATCAGCTAAAGGGCAAGCAGAGGGGGCGCTGGTCCGTTCGAGTGAGTGGAAACTGGCGCGTCACCTTTCGATTCGAATCCCCAGACGCTGTGGACATCGATTACGAGGATTATCACTGACCATGACGATGAATATGCACAATCCGCCGCATCCAGGTGAAGTATTGCGCGAGTTATGCTTGGAGCCCTTGGAGTTGACTATTACCGATACTGCTGCGGCACTCGGCGTTAGCCGTAAGACTTTGTCGGCGATATTGAATGGGAGGGCTGGCATCAGCCCCGAAATGGCTATTCGCCTTTCAATTGCATTCGACACTACTCCAGAAAGCTGGCTTAACCAGCAGTCTCAGTATGATCTTTGGGTGGCACGGCAGGAGTCGCCAAAAATGAAGGTACAAAAACTGTATGCCGCATAACAAGGCCGGGCACCACCGCGCACTTCGTGCGCTGGACTCGCAAACCGCTGCGCGGTTTGCTCGCCGGTGCCGGCGGCGTTAATTGCCCTCTTGAGCATCGCAGCGCTATGACGTTATAATGCTTTAGCGTTGTCGCGGAGGTCGCTATGAGCAATTTATCAAAGCGCTCAACTATTTACTTTGAGCCTAAAGTCCATCAAGCCCTGAAGGTACGGGCTGCTTCTTCACATTTGTCCGTGTCAGAGCTTGTTGATGAGGCTGTCCGTCTTCTCATGAGTGAAGACCAAGAGGATTTGGCGGCCTTCTCTGAGCGAGAGAGCGAAAAAGAGATCAGCTACGAAGCCTTGCTTAACGACTTAAAGAAGCATGGCAAAATTTAAAATCACCTTTAAGAAATCGGTTGCCAAAGACTTACGGAGTATCCCACCAGCTGACGTTAAGCGCATTCTACAGAGAATCGAGATGCTGGCAGAGAACCCCAGAGGGGAAGGTTGCGTCAAACTTTCAGCCCAGGAGCGGTATAGGGTGCGCCAAGGAGTTTACCGTGTTGTCTATGAAATCCGTGATGAATCCCTCGTTGTATTGGTGGTAAAAATTGCGCACCGATCAGCCGTTTACAAGGGCAATTAACAAGGCCATGTTGCGGACAACTTTCAGTTGCCGCAAATGGCGGCGTTACTTGCTCATAGAACCCACTCATGACGACTGAAGGTTGGAATCTAGAAGCACTGAGAAACTTCGTGGATGGCGGTGCAGGAGAAAAAGGGCGGCCCTTAGAAACTATAGGTTCCATAGATCGTGCCATACAAATATTCCACTACCATCTGTATGAGGCAAAGGACGCAAACGACAGAATCACTCCAAATACTCCGTCAGAAGCCTTTGATCTGGTGCTCACTCCGACTGATAGAATCGAGCCACTGCATCGCGAGAAAATTACAATTCAAGCAAACGCACAGTCAGCGGCACAGAATGCACGATCCATACATGACATTTTTGCCCAATTGGTTAACTGCCTGGTGTTACAAGATGCGATTGAAATACACTTGTGTGATATTTCCAGAGTAACGAATAAGCTAGTGTCTTGCCCACTCAAGGAGCACCTAGAAGGCGTATTGTCGTCTGACGAGTACCAATACATCAATGCAATGGTCAATACTCAGAAACATAGAAACCTTGTTCCGTTCGGTGCGCAGATATCCATGGAAAACGGAGAGGCAGGAGTACAGTTTCAATCGTTCGAATACAGAGGCAATGTATATCCTAAGCTATGGGCAGAGGATGTTTTAAAGCATGCACTCTGGGTTAAAAACTCTGCGGTTATCGCCGGCATCAAGTTGAACGAGCATGTTGGAGCGTGATGCATGTAACAAGTCAAGGCAGCAAGGGCGCTTCGCGCCGGGACCGCTTTACAGCGGCCCCTGCTTGAAGCGTTAAGGCGCGGGGGTCATACCTCAACATTGGGCTAAGCTATGAATATGGCGAATTACCCAAACAACATCAATAGCGGGCACCTGGCACGTTCTGCCCTCTACTCCCCTTGCATCACAGCGGTAGTAGCGCAAGCTGCATCTCCGCTCATCGCCGTCCGGCATTTCTGGTCATCGAGTTCAGCGGTGGCCTCCGCATGCGCTCCGGCAACTTTCTTGGCGCGGTCTCCCGCTCGCCGCGCATTAACCAGTAAAGGCAGCGGACGCCGTACCGGCGCCCGCTGCTTTGTGCGTTAAGGCGCGGGGGTCATACCTCAACATTGGGCTAAGCTATGGATATGGCGAATTACCCAAGCATAAACAATACTGGGCATCTGGCACACTTGGCCCACTACTCCCCTTGCGCCTCGGCGGCGGCAGTGCACTCTACACTCGTCGTCATCACCAACAACCATTTCTGGTCATCGGTCTCAGCGGTGGCCTCCGCATGCGCTCCGGCAACTCTCTTTACACGGCGAGCGGTTCGCCGCGCATTAACCAGTAAAGGCAGCGGACGCCGTACCGGCGCCCGCTGCTTTGTGCGTTAATGTGCCTAGATGAACACCGAGCTAGATTCATATTTTCTAGGGCTGTCTGTTTTGGGCTTACTGATTATTGTATTCCCGCGACCTTGGGCGAAGCTAATAACGGGTTGGCCTTGGATTGTGGTGCAGACTCCACCTTCACCACTTACAATGCGAATTGTTGGTGTAATGTGGGTACTGATTTGTGTTCTTCTTTCTCTGGGGGTGTAACTAGGTGCCTCAAGTCACATTAACAAGTCAGGGCTACGGACGCCGCAACCGCTACGCGGTTCCGGCGCCCGCAGCCTGAAGCGTTATGTGTATGTAACGGCTAGGTACTTATCATGAGTGATAAAGACCCGAAGCTCACAGACGGCGGCGAATGGATAGATCATGAGGACTGTATAATCGGGGACCAGGAAGGACTGGAGAACCTGATCCAAGCCTGCAATACCGCCCTAGAAAAAGGCGAATTTTACGGCCCGGGTTTGGGTGATTGGGTGGGGGTTAAGAGACTCGATTCAGATTGGTTTAAAGACCCTCAGGACTCACCGCAAACGCGATTCGCAAACTTTGTACTGGCTGCAATTCTAATTTTTCTCCTTGCGTTGATATTAGTAGGGCTTATTACTGTACTTTCATGGGTATTCGGCTAGAAACACATAACAAGTCAGGGCTACGGACACCAAAACCGCTGCGCGGTTTAGGCGCCGGCAGCCTGAAGCGTTAGGTGGCCATCGTGAGATCGCTCTTAAAGCTTGTTGCCCTCTCTATGGCCGTTTTATGCCCATCATTCTCTCAAGCTGATTTTGATCGCGATTCTCCAGCATTCGCAGATGGAAAGACAATTGGCCATTTTCGAGGTGTATTGGCTCAGGGTAGCTATTGCGCGGTCGCTTATCCAAAGCTAGCCGACTCAATTGATGAAACGCTGAATTCGTACATGCTGGTGCATTCATCCGCATACCTAGAAGCATATCGCTCGATTTTCTCAAGCTACTCGGATGAAAGGGCTATGCTCACTGATATTGAAGGCATGCTGGAGCGTGTCAATCGAATGGAATCTGAGTATCTATCGTTCAGTCGGGGAACAGCTGAGGCTGAGGCCTTGTGCCTGGAATATGCAGAGTCACCCGAATCAATTATAGGGGTCTCACCGTGAGGCCACCTAACAAGCACAGGCAGCAGGGACGCCAAACCCGCTTCGCGGTTTGCCGCCCCTGCTGTGAGCGTTATGTAGCCTAGCAGTGTTCGCATTATGGATGATAAATGAGAAATCGAAAGCTCATCTCTAGACTCTTTTACGCATTGGCTGTTGCAGTGTTTACGTTGGGTTCTGCTGTAGCCTGCTTCCTTAGAGATGGCCTTGGTCCTGACTCTGTTCAATCCCATGGAATGTTGGCGATCTATCGCATAGCCGCGGATGCTTGGCCAGCGTGGTTGGTCGCCATAATTCTGGTTTACATTGGATATAGGGTTTTCCATGATCAACCGGCTACATAACAAGCACAGGCAGCAGGGACGCCGTAACCGGCGCCCCTGCTGTGGGCGTTAGCTGCTGATTAGTATGAAACTGCGACTGAGGCTTCTGTGGCTTTTTCTGACCAGCGTGTTCAAGCCACAGCTGACTGCGCTTGACGAGGGCGTCGTTCATCTGAGGGTGCTACTGAATGATGTCGATATCCGAAAGGTGAGCGGCGATCGATACTTCGCGCTAGCCGATCTCGGGTGGGGAAATCTGTACATGCGTTGGGGTGCATTCAATCGTGTTCTGAAGGCTGAGTGCGCGCCAGTTGGCCAGGTATTGACGATAAAGGTCCGTGAGCCACTCTGGCTGTTTCAAGCCTTCGAGATTCGAACCAAATTAGTCTGGTGGGATAATCGCTGGATTTTCGCTGAGCAGCGCTTCGTTCGCGAAGGCAAGACGGTGGCGATCATCCTCTCTAAGGGTGGTTTGCTTAAAGGTGAAAGGTTGTTTCCAACTGCGGAATGGGTGCCAGGCCTGTCGGCGGCAGACCGACCCGTACCACCAGAATCAGTTTCAGCACTTTTGCAGCTTGAGGGTGCACTAAAATGGTGATGGCCGCAGCTAACAAGGCGCAGCACTCTGCACGCTCTGCGTGCCGGACTCCCAAAAGCTGCGCTTCTGCTCGCCCATGTGCGCGGCGTTATGCGGCGTCACTCCGCCTCTTGTAACCCGTAACGTAATAGGTTACACTCCACAGCATGATTCGGAGCTTTAAGCACAAAGGACTGCAACGCTTCTTCCAAAGCGGGAAGACCTCGGGAATCCAGTCTGAACATGCAAAGAAGCTCCGACTAATTTTGGGTAGATTCCAGGCTGCCACTGATGCAAATGATATGAACCTTCCCGGATTGTATCTGCATCAGCTAAAGGGCAAGTCCAAGGGCCGGTGGTCCGTCCGTGTGAGTGGAAACTGGCGAATCACATTTGGTTTTGAGCCTCCGGATGCCATAGACATTGATTACGAGGATTATCACTAGCCATGGTTATGAATATGCACAATCCGCCGCATCCTGGAGAGGTACTGCGTGAATTATGTCTGGAGCCACTAGAGCTGACTATTACAGATGCTGCTGCTGCGCTGGGCGTTAGCCGTAAGACTTTATCAGCCATTTTGAACTGCAGGGCCGGTATCAGCCCTGAAATGGCTCTGCGCCTTTCAATAGCCTTCGACACCACTCCGGAAAGTTGGCTCAACCAACAGTCTCAGTATGACCTTTGGGTTGCTCGGCAGGAGTCGCCGAAAATGAAGGTTCAGAAGCTGTATGCCGCATAACAAGTACAGGTTGTTGGGACGGCCGTACCGGCCGCCCCTACTGTAGGCGTTAGGCGTCACTGGACTGCCGTTGTGAACTGGGAGGCCATTGGTGCGTTAGCGGAATTGACTGCCGCGATTGCAGTACTTCCGACGCTGCTCTACTTGGCGGTCCAGCTCCGTCAGAATACGCGTGCACTCAAATCGGGAACTATCGATTCATTGAACGCGAGCATGGCTGAGAATGCGAGGACAATTGCCGAGAATCCAGAAATCATTACCCTTTTGGTAAAAGCCGAGTCAGGAGAGTCATTGTCGGAAGCCGAGCGTGCCAGATATCATTATCTCCTGATAATGCTTGTGCGGAGATTTGAAGGTTTCTATTTCCAAACCTCTCTTGGATTTTTGGATCCCAAGATGACGATGGGCTATGAACGATCGATGATATCGATCATCGGACGAAACAGATCGTGGTGGGCAAGCTCAAACGCAGCGTTTAGCGTCGACTTCGTTTCTTATGTAGATGGATGCCTCGAAAGTGGTATCCCCGATCCTGTCCACCCTGGTTTTGGCAGTACCCGCGATGACGCCTAACAAGTCAGGGCTTCGGACACCAAAACCGCTACGCGGTTTGTGCGCCCGCTGCCGCAGGCGTTAGAAGCCCTAATCTAACCATTGCGCTAGGCTCAAAAAAGGTATATTTACTATACCATGCCTGAATTTGAGTATGACGCACGAAAGAGCGCATCAAATCTAGAGAAGCACGGCATCGACTTCATCGATGCCCAAGTGCTCTGGTTTGATCCTGATCTTCTTGAAATTCCGGTTAGGATTGAAGATGAACCCCGATATCTTGCTATTGGCAAGATTGGGGCGAAGCATTGGTCCGCAGTGATCACCTACAGAGAATCAATTGTTCGTATTATTTCTGTTCGTCGGTCACGGGCGGAGGAGATTGAGGTTTATGAAAGCTAAAAGTTTTGACAAAAAATTCGATCAAGGGAAAGACGTTGTCTCAGATCTAGATCTTGATAAAGCACGGCGCCCGAACCAGGAACAGCGCAGGGTCAACGTAGACTTTCCAACTTGGATGATTGAGTCACTGGATCGGGAAGCAGGACGTCTGGGCGTAACTCGTCAGTCCATCATTAAAGTGTGGCTAGCTGAGCGTTTGGAGCAGCGGGCTTCTAACAAGTCAAGCGAGAAAGACGCCGTGACCGACGCCTCTTCTTGAGGCGTTATGGAGCCTTCCTTCTGCTCCAGTACTCTGGCTTACGGGAATGATGCGCTAGTGCCACTATTACGATTGAGGTCACGGTTTCGTGGACGATGATTGAGAGAGGGAATTTGTGGAGTATCAGCTTGCGGGCGCCCATGGCCCCGGCTGTTCCCTCAACTGGCGTAAGGGGTGGGTTTTCTCCCCTTAACAACTGGAGCGCATGTTCAAAAGCTTCAATGAACCGTTCGCCGAGTCCTTCCTGTTCGTGCTCGTACTAAGCAGCAGCTTCTTGAAACTCCCGGGCGGCTTCCCTGCCTATCTTTACCGGCTTCATCTGCCTCTTATTCGCTGCCTCGCTTCCGCTAGCACTTGCTCTGGCTCGAGAGTCAGCGCGGGGTTTGCCTCTATCTCATTAATTCTTCGGCAAATTTCTACGTCCCAGGCGGCGGCCAGGCCCTCGTCGGCTGGCCCATCTAAACTGGCCACTAAATCACTAGCCGATCGGGCCCTCTCCGCCTCAGTCAAGGAAAGGGCTTCAGATCTCAAGGCTTCAAGTTCTGCTGTCGTCATGGATACTGCCTCTACAGCGCCTATACTCCAATTCATGCACCAGCCAGGCATCCATAACAAGTCAGGGCTATGGACACCAAAACCGCTGCGCGGTTTCGGCGCCCGCTGCCACGAGCGTTAGACGTCATGGGGGCTCCATCATGAACTGGGAAGCAATCGGGGCCGTAGCTGAGATGTTGGGCTCAATAGCAGTTGTACTTACCCTGATATACCTAGCAGTTCAAATTAGACAAAATACGAAGTCGAATCGTACTGCAGCACTTCAACTTGTCAGCGTACAGGACTCGGAATGGTTATCAGGTTTTTCCCAAAATGCAGAATTCATGAATCTATGGCTTCGTGCTTCCGCGGGAAGAGGGGATTTATCGCCCGAAGAAGAGGGTCGTTACGCCTTTGCTCTTTTGCAGCTGTTTCGCCACTACGATGTTCAGTTCCATCTTTGGAAGGAAGATACTATTCCACTATCACTGTGGCGAGCGACCGAGACCGGGTTACTCTTAACGATACAAAGTCCAGGTGCAACTGCATGGTGGGATATGTCGAAGAAGCTGTTTTCGGCTGAGTTTCAAGCTCACGTGGATTTCGCTTTGTCCAATGCACAGCAGGAATCAACGAGTGCCGTATAACAAGTCAAGGCAGGCAGGGAGGGCCACTTCGTGGGCCGCCCCTGCTTGAAGCGTTATGTGCCTTCGCTGCAAAGAGCATGCTCCCATAAAGACGAGTATGGAATATGGAGATAAGTGATCTGGGATCAATTGGGGAGTTTGTCTCCTCAATGGCTATGCTAATAACTCTTATCTTCCTCCTCGTGGAAATGAGACGAAACAACGTCCTCCAAGCAAGGCAGAATGCCAAAGAAACTGCTCGAGACAACGGAAATGCTCTCCAGGCCATATTGGCGGAGGACGTATCTGAAATATTTATGAGAGGGAACAACGAGGGGCTGGCCGCTCTGACTCCCCATGAGAGATACCGATACGATATCGCTTACTATATTTGGCTCCAGACGATAGAAGTGGCATACGCCGATTTTCGTGCAGGATTCTATCCTCAGGAAAGTCTGACCCCTTGGGCTAACTCGGTACAGGGTTTTCTGTCTTCCAAAGGCGGTGCTGCATGGTGGAAGGAGCGTCAGTTTTGGTTTAGTCGGGAGTTTCGCGCTGACGTGGATTCGCTGCTCTCAACCAAAAACCCGGAAGCGGGCTTTGCGGGCCAGTCACCTCGGAGTGACAATGGCACATAGCAAGTCAGGGCTACGGACACCAAAAACGCTGCGCGGTATCGGCTCCCGCAGCTTGAAGCGTTAGGCAGCCCTTATGACTATCGAGCAATTAGGGAGTATCGGTGAGCTAGTAGGCGCCATAGCGACCGTTGCCACATTGATTTACTTAGCGGTACAGATTCGAGCTAACTCTAGAATAACCAAGAATGCTGCGCTACAGACGACTCTGGATGGCGGGCGTGACCATACCATTCAGCCGATTCTCAATAATCCTGATCTCGTGGGTCTCTATAAGAGAGGTATGAATCTAACGAAAGATCTCGACTCTGATGAGGAGGCGAGATTTACGTGGTTTATCTGTGAATCTGTTCTTCAAATGCAAAACATAATGCATCTGCACGAGGCGGGAATTTTGGCATCCGTGGACTATGATGCTTGGCTAGCGTACACAGCGGCTATCATTAAGACACCTGGTGGCCAGAAGCTTTGGCCACAGGTTGCCGCAATTGTTACACCCACTATAAGGGACGCACTTACAGAATTCCTTGAAGCACACCCTGAACAGCCATCGCTTTTGGAGCTGATGCCGGTCATGAGAATAGAGGAGACTAATGTTCATGGGGCAGCCGAACAAGGCTAGGCAGTTCGCTCCCTTCGGTCGCGGGACGGCCTTTCAGGCCGCCCGCTGCTTGCGGCGTTATATGATTGAACTAGCAGACATCTACAGTATATTGCGAATTTTCGATGGATAGCACATCTACAATAGTCGAGTTTACTCGGGTTTACCTGGCTGTTTTTTATTCACTTGTTGCCGCATTCTACGCCTTTAGAATAACAGCAAAGAAACGAGAGGGTTTGCGTGAGGTGGTTTTTCCAGGAGAGCGTTTTAGCTCAACTTGGTGGAACCATATGCTGTTTCGGGTATTTAGGTTCACCATCTGGATGGTGTGCCTGTTTCGATACTTCTTCCCTGGTATAGATAGCTATTTAGGATTATTCGTTTTTCTTAATGTATGGCCAATCGTGCTTGCGGGCAACATAATGATAACCGCAGGTTTTTTGTTTACCGCCGTAATCCATTTTAGTTTGGGTAGAACATGGAGATCTGGTATCGATCCAGATAAGCCTGACAGATTAGTAACCGACGGCTTTTACAAATTATCACGCAATCCGATGTTCCTTGGTGTTGCAACAGCACAAGTCGGTTTCTTGCTGGCTATGCCATCCGTGTTTTCCAGTGTTTGCCTGGTGGTCGGATTATATGCACTGCATAGTCAAACACTGGCTGAGGAGGCCCATCTCATAAAGTTGTTTCCAAAAGACTATCGACAATATACGGGTCACGTCAAAAGATGGCTATAAATGCTAAATATCACATAACAAGCGCATTCAGTCGGACACGGCTACGCCGCGCCACAGATGCGGAGAGTTAGGTGGCGCCCCAGCTCTATGACTAGGAATAGAGTTCGACAGTTTTTATTGTGCTGCGTTGCAAGTGTTTTCATCATTGAGGCTGTGATTGCGCTAATAAATCCAGAATCTGGAATGACTCGTGTCGGCTATATTGTCTCCAGCCCAGACGCCCTCAATGAGTACCGTGCAGTATATCTGGGGATGTTCGGAGTTCTCGGAATAGCGACTCTCTATGCAGCGCGGCATGTTACGGAACCTCTACTCGCGGACGTCATTTGTTTGGCAATTCTTGGGGAGGCTGTGGCTAGAGTGATCGGTATTGCCTTGGACGGAGTTCCAAGTACCATACATTTTGTCAACATTGTGGCGGAGTCGACCCCAATTGTGATTCTTCTAATTCGTCCAACCAAAAATGGCCCCACCTAACAAGTGTGGGGAGTACCCTCGCTTCGCTCGGCGGACGCCCAAACCGCTGCGCGGTTTCCTCGCCAGTGCGGCGGGCGTTAGGCGGAACGGATGAGTGACGGCCAACTTGTAACCTTAGTGGTCGCTTTACACTATTTAGTGACATTTTTTCCGTCCCTGAGCTCATTCTTGATCCTGAAATGGGAGTGGTATATTTGGGTGCATGTACCGATCATTTTGTGGGCATTTTCGATACCGTTCCTGCAATATCCTTGTCCGCTAACCACTCTGGAAAAGAATCTCCGTAAGAGCGCGGGAATGACAGTCTATGAAGGCCACTTTATTCAGGAGTACATTTATGGGCCTCTTGACCCCTACGGACACGTGATATGGGACAATGTAAGTTGGCTATGTCCTGCAATAGCGTACACGCTCTACTTTAGACGGCGAGGTAAGAAGACTCGTGCTTCTGCTGCCTAACAAGTCAAGGCTGCAAGGGCGCTTCGCGCCGGGACGGCCTTACGGCCGCCCCAGTTTGAAGCGCTAGGCGGAGGGCCCTGTCCATGAATTGGGATGCTATGAGTGCGATTGCCGAACTTGCAGCCGCAATAGGTGTGATTGCTTCTCTAGTTTATTTGGCTTTGCAGATTCGGCAAAACACTTCCCAAATCGAAACTAATAGCAGTCTAATGAGAGCCGAATCCCGCCGGCATTGGAAAAGTCATGCAACGCAGGTAAATCTGGCTTTGGCCCAAGATCCTGAATTGGCCGACCTATTTTTTCGAGGTATGGCTAGTTTTAATGCGCTTTCTAACAGCGAAAAAGCTCAGTTCACGTTTGTTTTCTCAGAGATGATCTCTACTTTAGATACTGCATTTGACGAGCAACTGGAAGGCCTGGCTATTGGTGGATCTTTTGAGAGGGCGGTCAATTCAGTTGGTGACTTGATCGCTACTCCTGGGGGGAGAGAGTTTTGGCAAGTTCATGGCCACCGAGTGGGCTCAGAGGAATTTAGGAATTGGGTGAACGCTGAGATTCTCGGCAAGGACATTGCCTAGAAATGTCTGTCTTCAAAATACCGCCTAGCAAGCCGGGGGTACGGACAACAAAACCGCTGAGCGGTCTGTCCGTCCGCTGCTACAGGCGTTAATGCGCCTTTTGACGCGATCGTATGAATTTCAGAGAACTTGAAGAATCTGAACGATCTAAAGTGAATGCGTTCTATCAGCTGACGACATACAAGCGACCAGTTTCCTGCTCCGATAGAGTTTTTGTAGCCGAAGGCGCTGATAGGATATATGGAGCAGCTCGCATTGAACATGCGGATGGGGTTCAGGTACTCCGAGGTATGTATATGCACCCCGATTATGTACGGAAGGGAATTGGCAGGCAGTTGCTGGCTGCCATGGAGCCAGCCTTAGCCCAAACCGAGTCATATTGTATTCCAAGAGACCATTTATTTGATTTCTATGGGAGGGCTGGTTTCAAGGTTATTGACCAAACTAAAGCGCCGCCCTTTCTCTCTACGCGTTTAGCTAGTTACATCGATGAGGGCTTGTCGGTAGCCATAATGCATCGCCGGAAAGGAGAAGCCCATTAACAAGTCAAGGCTGCAAGGGCACTACGCGCCGAGCCGGCCTACCGCCGTCTCGGCTTGAAGCGTTATGCGGCCTAATTCGACCATTGACATACTATATATGATATATATACTAACTATGGTATGTGGGAGATATATGAACATAGGCGCGTCGCGCGCACATTGAGCCGATTACCTCGCGAGGTGCTCGAGCGATATGAAAAATGGAAGGACATCGTCCGTATATCTGGGCCGGAAGGTCTCCGTCGAATCCGAGGATTCAACGATGAAGCATTAAGCGGGGACTGGCGCGGGCACCGCGCGTCTCGGCTCAATCTTCAGTATCGCCTAATCTACAAAATAGACCGAGAAAACGTCTATGTTCAGGTCGAGAAAGTGACTCCTCATGACTACCGGAGGAATTAGCATGAAAGATTATAGAAGGGCCAAAAAATCACTCGATGTATCTGTCGGGGATTCTGTAAGGATTGTCCGAGAGCTCCAGGAGCTTAGTCAGAATGAATTGGCCAACCTTACCGGAATTCCACAGTCTACCATCTCGGCTATCGAAAATAGCCGGGTTAATCTGGGAATAGAGCGAGCCAAGGTGCTCGCACGCGCTCTCAAATGTCATCCCGCTGTCCTTGTGTTCCCGGGGTGGGACATTGAAAGTACAGCCGCATAACAAGCGCCGACACACCGCCAGGTACGCTGGCTGGACTCGCCACTCCGTGGATCGCCTGTGCGGCGGACGTTATGCAGCTCACACCGAGGAGCATTAGACATGACTAGAGGAAGCTGTCTCTGTGGTCGCGTAACTTTCTCAATATCTGGCGATATAGGGGAGATTTGCGCTTGTCATTGTTCACAGTGTCGCAAAGCATATGGCACAGCCTTTGGAGCAATTGCCGTTTGCATGTACGAGGACTTTATATATGACTCTGGAACTGAGCTAATATCCTCGTACGTTCAGACACCAAACGTAACCCGACGATTTTGCAGCATTTGTGGCTCGAACCTCCCAATACTCGAAGAGGGAGATCCCTATGTTGGCGTTCCAGCTGGCCTGCTTGACGATGCCCCAGGAATCACTATTTCAGAGCATATATTCATTGGTTCTAAAGCACCTTGGTGGGAGTTTGACGATATCGCTCCACGCTTTGAAGAGGCGTCACCCTCTTCTAAAGACAAGAGAGAAGGATCTAGAAATTGAATGTAAGAGTATGAGTTATCCGCTGCATTACAAGTCAGGGCTACGGACACCGCAACCGCTGCACGATTTCGGCGCCCGCAGGCTGAAGCGTTATGTGCTCTAGAGGCGAAGTCCATTGAATAACTTCTCTAAGGTTATTCGAATCGTATGCGGTGCTCTGATTCTGACCGCGGGGATGATGAATTTGGGGTTGTTCGGCTTTGTGCCACCAGAGCCTTCATCTGCCGAGGGAATTCGTTTCCATGAGGTGTTGAAGAGCTCTCCCTACTTGATGCCTTTGATTACACTGGCTTTTATTGTTTGCGGCGTAAGCAATATGTTGGGCATTTTTTCTGCACTTTCGACGCTCATTCTGCTGCCAATATCCGTGAATATATTGCTCTTTCACAGCTTTATGGGTGGAGGCGGTCTTGTGGCAGCGATAGTGTTTTTTGCTGTAAATCTATACCTTTGCTGGTATCACAAAGAAGTCTACTCCGGAATTTTGAGAGTTCGAAACTAGTGATGCTACTTCCAGCACATGACAAGTCAGGGCAGCGGACGCCAAAACCGCTGCGCGGTTTCGTCGCCCCTGCTTGAAGCGTTAGGCGTCAAGGAGTGCCGCTATGAACTGGGACGCTATTGGGGCTGTAGCCGATGCAATCGGTGCAGTTGTTGTGGTCGTTACACTGATCTATTTAACGATTCAAATTCGACAGAATACGAAGGCGATTGAGCATTCGACTGATCGCGCTGTCTTTGATGATGCCTTCAAGTGGATGTATACGCTGATTGAAGATCCTGATATTGCGGAACTCTATATCGCGGGAATGAAGGGGGAGGAGCAAACTACATCAGATCGCCTAAGGTTTAGCTTGCTACTCAACTCACTTTTTGTACATTGGAATCATGCGTTTGAAGCAGGCGCCTTCGACATAGTCAACAATGCCCAAATCGAGGGGGTTTTGTCCCGTCCTGGAGGCGCCGCATACTGGGAGCGTACAGTCGCGAGTAAAACGATTGTTTTTAGTCCAGGCTTTATTCGCTATGTAGAAGAAATTCGAAAAGGATTAAATACCATTGAAGCCGTTTAACGAGTCAGGGCTACGGACACCAGAACCGCAGTGTGGTATCGGCGCCCGCAGCCTGAAGTGTTATGTGGCCTCGTTGAAGGATTAAGCGTGATCGATACAATATTATTCGATTTTTTCGGCACGCTCGTCGATTACTCTCACAGCCGACGAGTGCAAAATTACTCGGCCTCACACGGTTTTATGAACGCTGCTGGAGTTTCAATCGATTATGAACAGTATGTGCGGAGCTGGGATGAGGCTTTTTGTGCTCTTGAAGACGAGTCGCAACAAACCCTGGTAGAGTTTTCCCTCTACGATGTTATAGACCTATTTATGGATAAACACTCCAGTATAGGTTTGTCAGATGACCAAAGAGATGAATTTATCGAACTTTTTCTGGCTGAATGGTGCGCTGAAATTCGGCCTGTACAGAATATTCAGGAGGTTTTGGGTAGGCTTTCGTCCAGATATAAGCTAGGTGTTGTAAGTAATACTCACCACAAACCCTTAGTTCCTGGTCTTCTGGATGAGTTTGGCCTGTCTGTGTATTTCGCAAATGTAGTTATATCCATCGATCATGGCAGACCAAAACCACATGAATCTATATACAGATATGCCCTGTCCGGGCTGGGATCTCGTCCCGAACAGACTGTATTTGTGGGGGACTCATACGATCATGACTACGTCGCCCCAAGGCGCTTAGGCATTAAGTCGTTCTTGGTTTCTGAAAGCCCGCCCGGTAACGTGCCAAAAGAGCATGTTTTCAGCCGAGCTATTGAGGTAATAGATAATGTACACTAGGTCACATAACAAGTCAGGACTACGAGCACCAAAACCGCTGTACGGTTTCGGCGCCCGCTGCCTGAAGCGTTGTGTGGCTGTTTCACGGCAATTAAGTGGACACTATCAAAATGCTTGATCAGGCGCAGATTGCGGCTCGTGAAGCAATGCAGCAGTCTCAGCTTCTATTAGCCGATGTACAGGCCAGCTACATTGCAATTTATCTTTCTATGGTTTTTGCCTATACGACGGTGGCATATGTCGCGGGAAAACAGCTAACCCGCCTCCAAGTGAGGATAGCCACATTGGTGTACCTTCTCTCATCGACATATGTTGTAGTGACTATAATTGGAATGACAGTCGCTTCAATTGAAATGGCAAGATCGATGGGTGAGGTATTTGAAATTGACAAAGGTAAAGGTGCAATCGCTGAAGCAATGTTGCTTGTCGATATCGCGGTCTGGCCGCTAATCATGATCGCATCACTAATATTCATGTGGTTTGTCCGACGAGAAGAGTAGGAGAGATGCGAGCTAGATGAGTGGGCGGAAAGTGTCCCCACATAATAAGTTAGGGTAGTACGCTCCCTTCAGTCGCCGGACGCCCAAACCGCTACGCGGTTTGTGCGTCTGCTGCCTACAGCGTTATGTGTCTTTTACTGAGGCTCTATAATGGACTCCAGAATCAGCATAGTTACTCTGGGTGTTACCGATCTCGATAAATCCATCGAATTTTATGAGAAAGGTCTGGGTTTTCCCCGTATGCCTTCTGAACCCGGAATAGCATTTTTTACCTTAAACGGAACATGGTTGGGCCTTTACCCACGAGCAGCGCTTGCTGAAGACGCAGGTATTTCCCCAGAGGGTAGTGGCTTCTCTGGAATCACCTTGTCCCATAACGTAGTATCTGAAGACGAAGTCGATCGTGTGTTTCAGCAGGCTCTGGACGCAGGTGCCATCAAAGTAAAAGAACCGCAAAAGGTGTTTTGGGGTGGCTACTCTGGCTATTTCAAGGACCGTGACAACTATTATTGGGAGGTCGCGCATAACCCATTTACCTGGATTGGTCCGGCAAAAAGTGACGCATAACAAGGCCAGGCACGCCGCTTCGCTGGACTCGTCAACCGTTTCGCGGTTCCCTCGCGTGTGCCGGCGGCGCTAGGCGTCAGATGAGCCTCCAGAAACACAGCGAGTGGCTTACATTGTTGGCGAACTTAGCTGTGCTCGTCGGAATAGGTCTTTTGATCTATGAGCTCGATCAAAACCAGCAAGCTTTAAAGGATGACACGCAGCTCAGCCTGTTGGCGTTGCTTCACGAACGAGATGCCTGGATGTTGGATGAGAACTTCGCGTCGATTGTGTACAGAGCGGAACAAGAGAGTGCATTACTCACTGGTCTGGAGCAGAGACGTTACACTGAATGGATATCTGGCAAATACAATGCTTGCGAGTATATATATGAGAGATATAGCCACGAAATTACAACAGACAGCTACTGGATAGGTTGGAACAATGGCTGTAAAGCTTTGCTGGACTCGCCGAGTTCGCGCCAAGTCTGGTCGGAGAGGCGAGAGTGGTATGGTGAAGAGTTCAGGGATTTCTTTGACGAACATATAAAGACTTATGAGTAGATGCCTAACAAGTCAGGGCTACAGACGATGCAACTGCTGCGCGGTTCCGCCTCCAGTGCTGGCGGCATTATAGAGCAGGCTAGACCTTGTTTCAGACTCTATTGGACTTCCCCTATTGGGCGACAAAACGATAGTTCACCCAGGCCAATTGAGAGCGGAAAATGGAGTTAAGCCTTTACCAGATTACTGACATCATTAACGGGCTGAACAGCAATATCATTGCTTCACAGGCCATCTTCCTGACAATCGTTTCCGCCTACCTTTTAGTGGCCTACTCGGTTGGCCGCGAGCTTACCAAATACCAGGCCGGATTTGTGAGTCTGATATTCTTTATGTTCATGGTAATTGACTACTTTTCCGCTTACGCTCTCATCGAAGATGTTTACGAGTATCACCAAGAAAAACTGGCCATGCTGGATGAGCAGATTCCGAATAAGGCGGTCAATGACTTCATTTTTGGGATATTCTTGAGCATTCGCCTGGTGATTACATTGGGTTCTCTCATTTTTATGTGGCAAGTTCGGCGATCAAAAAGACCAATAGGTGTCAGCTAGTGGAGAAAATCGCGGCGGCCGCAACAGTGCACCAGAATACGTCTAGTCAGCAGCGACGCCTTAAACTGCCCCCTGGCTTGGAGCGTTATGTGCCCTATCAGAATGGTTCTCCGAATGAGTGAAGCAGACATTTTGGACCAGTTGTTCAGTGTCTATGATAGATACTGGGTCATTGTACAATGGTGGGCGAGCGTGTCGTTCGGTTTAATCATGATCGCTTACTTTGCCGCAGATAAGCTCAAGGCTCTGCTGCTTGTTGTTGTGCTTGTCCTCTATCTGGTCTATTCCGCCTGGGTCTTCATGCTGTTGGTCTACAACGTAGAAGTCGCATATGGTTTGTTTGTAGACCTGGCTGCACTCAAAGCATCAGGTTTGCTTCAATCTGAAGGTGCCAAAGTAGCCCTGGAAAACCCATATGTCGGGTATGGCACGGACCTGGGCATGATTGCGCTTCCTGCCACGTTCTTCGCTTGTGTTGGTTACTTGTTGTATGCCTATGTGCACGCCCGGAAAACCCAGCGCTGATAACAGGCAGCGGCACACCGGCGCCTGGACACGGCACTTCGCGCCAGGACACGCTAACGGCTCGCCGCAGCATGCAGCGATATTTGGCGGAGCAGGAGGGCTGACCCTATGAGAGTACGCAGGAGTGGTGCCAAGGTGGGGTACGCTACCTGGACTATCAGGCGCCGTGCCTATCCCTTGCTACTTCTTCGTCTCACAATTCTCTACTTCCGGTCCGCCTCTTTCCGGGCTATCGTCAGATTGTCATATCGGCATCGCCGCTGCATCAATTGGGGCCTGGTGAGAAGCTGTATCAGGGCCTATCTATTTGCCACGAACGCACGTATCACAATAGCCGGTAGGGTTATGTAGCAATGCCAATCAGCCAGTGCCCCCAGGTCGTCCCCCTTCATCACCGGACGTGCGAATCGCGATGCGGCTGCCAACCGGGAGTATCACGGTGGTGTTGCCATACACAATGTACAGACAATCCGCCGATGGAAATATCCCGATTGGGCAATAGGTAATGCAGCTAACCCCGTTTCACGTGGCTGTGCAGGTCCGCGACATAGACGAAGCCCGGGACTTCTACGGGCGAAAAATGGGCTTGCCAGAGGGCAGGAGCTCGGACACCTGGATTGATTTCAACCTGTTCGGGCACCAATATGTCACTCACCTCAATTCACTGCTCGGTGAGTCCGGGACGATCGGGGGAATACTCAACCCGGTAGATGGGCACGGGGTTCCCGTACCTCATTGTGGGGTCGTGATGAACTTTGAGGACTGGGAGGCGTTCGCAAAAAGGGCCAGCCGTTTTATCGATAGTTTTATCATTGAACCTTATGTGCGATTCAAGGGAGAGCCGGGGGAGCAGGGCACCATGTTTTTCTCGGACCCTTCCGGGAACGCGCTGGAATTCAAGGCGTTCAGAAATATCGAGGTGGCGTTGTTTGCAAAGTAGTGCAGGCCCAGCAGTTACGCAGATTGCCTCACGTGTCCGTGTATTCCAATGACCGGGTGGGGCGATGCGGAGACCCGGGCCCCCTAGTGAGCCACAGGCGCGAAGCCCGGGAGGCATGACATACACTTCCTCGCGTTATTGCTGATCTTTGCCGCCGTTTACTTCGGCGTGGTACTGCCGCTGTTCCAGTTACTAAGCCAGCGTACACGGGGTCGGCGATTCGTCATTCGCCTCGGGACACCATGGAAATTTACAGACCTCGAGCACCGCTGGGACGTTTTGCTCTCTTTCTTCTCGTTCATAGTCGCACTGGGGGTATCGATGTTTATCCTCGACTATTTCTATCCCCTGGCGGGGGCCGGGACATGAACGTGGCCGGTGTGACACCCGTGCAATGCAGCGTGACGGGGGGAGGCCCGGTGTTCGCCGGCGCTTGCTGACACGGTGTCTTCTCCTGCGCCGGAACTGGACACGCGGCGACTGAGGTTGTCGCCGTTGTCGACCGCTGACCTGGTGGTTTTTCACGAGTTCAATACCGACCCATTTGTCCGCAGGTATCTGTGGGATGACGAGGTAATCTCCGTCGACCGGTCGCGCGCCATCCTGGAAGCGGTGGAGAGCACTTTCTCCGAACAGGGGTGGGGGCTGTGGAAGATTCTCGGCGGGGAGGGGGGTGTCTATCTGGGCTATGCCGGTCTCTGGCGGTTCTTTGACGAGGCACAGCCGCAACTACTCTATGCACTGTACGAACACTGCACGGGGCGGGGCTACGCCTCGGAGGCGGCCAGGCAAATCATTGCCTACGCGTTCAACCGACTCGACTATCGCCATATCATCGCCTCAATGGATCGGGACAATGGCAGCTCCATGGCCGTGTGTGAACGGCTGGGATTCCACAAGGTTGAAGAGCGGCTGGAGGAGGGCAAGCCGACGCGTTTCTACCGGCTGGACCGGTATCGATTTAGAGCGAGGCGACGCCGTGAGCTTTAACTCCTTCGTTGTCATCCTGGCCGTGCTGGCCGCAGTCGCCGCCCTGATCGCGTACGCCTCGGGTTTGTCCTTCAGGGCGGCCATGGGATGCGTTGCACTGGCGGCCATGGCCTACTATGTTTTCTCGCTGGTGTATGAAGAGTAGGCGTCCCGGCGCATTGCGCCGGGCCGACCTACCAGGCAGGTAATAACGATGACAGAGGCTGAAATCAGCTACCAGCTTTCCGAGTACCTGAACCGGATATGGGACATGCAGCAGTGGTGGGCGAGTATCTCCATCGGTGTGCTGGTGATGGCTCACCTGGCGAGCCGGCCCCTGAACCTGCTGCTGGTAGCGATCAGCCTGGGCCTGTACACCTCGTACACGCTGTACATGTGGCAGATGTCGGGCGAGAACCTTGAAACCATCCTCGCGCCGGCGACCGACCGTTTGTCAGGTAATTCTTGACAAGCCGGCGATGTCAAGTAATCCTTGACAAAACCGCGAGGAGGGCGCCGGTATGGGCGAGTCAGAATCGGAATCAGTCTCCGCAGGGCGCGAGCCGTTGTGCACGTTCTGCGGCAAAACCCACAAGGCGGTCGCCAGGCTCATTTCCGGTCCGGGGGTCTATATCTGCGACGCGTGCGTGGGCATCTGCAACGGTATCCTGGGCGACGACCAGTTCCAGGATACGGGCGGCGGCTGGCAGGGCTGGGCGTCGATGGAGGACCAGGAACTGCTCGAAACGCTGCCCGGGGTGCTGCGCAGTACGGAGAACATCCGCGAGGGGCTCCAGGCACGGGTGGATGAGCTGAGGCGCCGCAACATCAGTTGGGCGCGAATCGGCGAGGTGCTGGGCATGTCCCGCCAGGCGGCGTGGGAGCGCTTCGCCTGAAGTTGTCCCGGAGAGATTCCGGTAGCGAGGGAGGTCAGGCATGGAATGGGAGGCGGTTGGCGCCGCCGCGATTTTGAACAGGCCCGTGCCATGACAGACCTCACCTGCCTTGTCGGACTGTGAGGGGAGAGTAAACCAATGCCTGACATGCTGGTCAGCCTATACAATCTGCCCGCGGCGGACGACGCGACGGCCGCGCTGTCGCGCGCGGGTATCGCCGTGCGCCGCCCGCTGGTACCCGAGGAGCCGCACATACTCCGCTGGGCGGCGGGCAACTTCGAGCCCTGGGTGCCGGAGATCCGGGCCGCGTTCACCCGCCAGCCCGTGTCCTGTTTTGTCGCCCTGGCGGGTGAGGAGTTGCTGGGCTTCGCCGTCTACGACGCCATCTGCCGCAACTTTTTCGGGCCTACCGGCGTATTGCCCGCAGCGCAGGGGCAGGGCATCGGCCGGGCCCTGCTGCTTGCGGCCCTGCATGCCCAGCGCGAGCAGGGCTACGCCTACGCCGTTATCGGCGGCGTGGGCCCCGCGCAGTACTACGAGAAGGCGGTCGGGGCGCGGGTGATCGAGGGTTCCACCCCGGGTATCTACGCCGGTATGCTGTCGCCGGGTCGGGAAGAATAATCGCGAGGGAGGAGATCGCCATGTCACCACTCATCCGGGCACCGGGCGCAGCGCGCAGGTGCCTCACCGTCGCACTCGTCGCCACGTTGCCCCTGCAGTGGCCGGTGCACGCGGCGGAGTCAATGTTGCAGACCACGACCTCCTGGGACGGCGGTGCGCTCGCGTACCCGGCGGGCGAGGCGGAAGTGACGTCGGTCATCCTGCGTATCGAGGAGGGACAGGAACCACCTTTTCATTGCCATCCGGTACCGACCATGGGTTATGTGCTCAGCGGCGCGGTAGAGGTGGAGACGCGCGAGGGGAAAAAGGCGGTGTTCGAGGCCGGCCAGTCTGTCGTCGAGGTGATGAAGACCGTGCATCGCGGGCGCGCCCTCGGTGGTCCGGTGGAGATCGTCGTGTTCTACGCGGGAGCCGTCGCACTGCCCAATACCGTGTTGCCCGAGGACGACCCGGAGCACGTATACTGCGCCCCGCCGGCCGGGAAGGGCGCGATGGAGCGGCCCCATGGCTGATCGCGGGAGCAAGTTCTGGGACAGGATCGCCCGCCGCTATGCGAAGCAGCCGCTGGCGAACCCGGAGGCGTACCTGCAGAAGCTGCAAACTATACGCGGCGCGATCGACCGCCACACGGACGTACTGGAGATCGGTTGCGGCACGGGTTCCACCGCCATCCTCATGGCCCCGAATGCAGGGTGTTACCGCGCGGTGGACATCTCCGAGAAGATGCTCGCCATCGCCCGCGCCAAGGCTGAACGCGCGGAGATCGACAACCTGGTCTTCGAACACGCCGGCGTCGACGACCTGGCACTGGAGAGCGAATCGCTGGACGTGGTCATCGCCATGAATATCCTGCACCTGCTCCGGGACCCGAACGCGGCCATTGCGCGTATCCACGATGCCCTCAGGCCCGGCGGTGTGTTTATCTCCAGCACGGTCTGCCTGGGCGACTGGCTGCGCTTCATGCGCTACGTGGCCCCCATCGGCCGAGCCGTGGGCCTGCTGCCCGTGCTGCGCGTGATCTCCGCGGATGAGCTCGAGGCGGCGATCCAGGGACCGGGTTTCACCATCGAGGAACGCTGGCAACCGACCCAGAAGAGCGGTGTATTCATCGTCGCCTCCAAGGCGATGCCGCCCAGGAAGAGGAGCAAGCCCAATGACGACAACTGAAATTCGCGGCCACTGCCTTTGTGGCGATGTCAGTTACGTGGTGGACAAGGCGCCGGCGTGGACCGGCCACTGTCACTGCGGCAGCTGCAGGCGCCACTCCGGCAGTGCCCTGGCCACCTTCATTGGGTGCGAGCAGGCGCACTTCACCCTGACCGGCGGCCCCATGACCAGCTACGAGTCTTCGCCCGGCGTGCGGCGCTCCTTCTGCGGCCGCTGCGGCACGCCCATGGCCTACGATTCGGACAAGCTGCCCGGGGAGATCCACCTGCTGATCGGCACCCTTGAGCACCCCGAGGCCTTCGAGCCCGGTGTGGAGGTCTTCTGTGCGGAACGTCTGCCCTGGTTGAAGGTCGAAGTAGCAGGGCCTAGCTTCGACACCCTGCCGGAGAGTTAGGTCCCACGCAGCCAGGGAGGGATTCAGACATGGGCACCGTCACACCTATCAGGCGTTCGCAATTCTCGGTCGGGGAACTCGTCCATCACCGCCTCTTTGATTACCGCGGGGTGATCGTCGACGTCGACCCCACCTGCCAGGCCAGCGACGAGTGGTACGAGACCGTGGCGCGCTCCCGCCCGCCGCGCGACAAGCCCTGGTACCACGTACTGGTGCACGGCGCCGAGCACGTCACCTACGTGGCAGAGCGCAACCTCCAGAGCGACGACACCGGCGACCCTGTGCACCACCCGCTGGTCGAAGCCTTCTTCCGCGAGTTCCGCGACGGCCGCTACGTCACCGTGGAACGCGTTAACTGACCCACCGGATACGCCCCCGATAGCCGCTTCGCACGGTGCTGTGAATCCGGCTATAGTGAACGCGCCCGATACGCTTTGACACGAGGATCGAGCGATGCAGGAAGAACTCCTGTGGGTCCTGGCGGCAGATGCCGTGCTGCTGGTCCACGCCCTGTTCGTCGCCTTTGTCGTGCTCGGCCTGTTGGCGGTGCTGGTGGGAGGCTTCCTGGGCTGGCGCTGGGTCCGCAACCCCTGGTTTCGCGGCGCGCACCTGGCGGCGATCGGCGTTGTCGTCCTGCAGAGCTGGCTCGGTGTTATCTGCCCTCTCACGACCTGGGAGATGGCCCTGCGCGACCGCGCGGGCGATGCGACGTACCAGGGCGCCTTCATCGCCCACTGGGTGGAATCACTGCTCTACTACCGGGCGCCGGCCTGGGTATTTATCGCGATTTATACCGCTTTCGGGGCGCTCGTTGTCGCCAGCTGGTTCCTCGTGCCGCCCGGGAGGGCGTCGCGGTGAGCCTGCGCGGACACTGTCACTGCCACAACATCGAGGTACTGTGGCAGACTAACGACCACAGCCTGGTGCCCCGGGCCTGCGGCTGTGGCTACTGCACGGGGCGCGAGGCCGCCTGGGTATCGAAGTCCGGCACCCGTTTTCGGGCGACCGTGCACCGCGCGAACAGTCACCGCGTGGTGCGACACGGTTCGGGCCAGGCCGCGTTTCACGAGTGCACCGGCTGTGACAGCGTGGTTTTCGTGACGGCGGAAGTCGAGGGCACGGTGTACGGTGTGCTCAACGCGCGCTTCCTGGACAACCCCATGGGGTTTGCGGACCCGGTGCCGATGGACTTCAGTGGTCAGGGAGCGGACGAGAAACGCGAGCGCTGGCAGCGCAACTGGTGCGCGCCGGTGAAGGTGATAGTCGGGCAATCGCAATAGAGGGAGGTGTCTATGGACGAACAGTACCGCATCGCGGACGAGGCCGCACTGGAGAAAGTGATCGGTGAGCCGCTGGAGTTCCTGCGGGAGAAGGTGTTGGCCGCGCTGGAGCCGGCCATGGTGGATTTCATCCGATCCTCGCCGCTGCTGTTCATCTCTACCGTTGACAGCGAGGGGCGTGCGGACGTGTCCCCCAAGGGCGACCCGCCCGGTTTTGTCGAGGTGGGCGAGGACGGCAGCCTGCTGATTCCCGAGCGGCCCGGGAACAAACTCACTTTCGGCTTCAGAAACATCCTGCGAGAGCCCCGTATCGGGCTGATCTTCGTCGTGCCCGGGTTGCGCGAGACCCTGCGTGTCAAGGGCACCGCCACCCTGCACCGGGACCCGGCGGTGCTGGAGCGCCTCAACGTGAAGGGCAAGCCGGCGCTGATGTACACGCGCGTGGAGGTTACCGAGTGTTTCTTCCACTGCGGCAAGGCCATGATCCGCTCGAAGATGTGGCAGCCGGAGAGCTGGGGCAGGCAGGACGGTTCCCCAATGGTGCGCCAGATCGTCGACGCGTACCAGGGTGACAAGGAACTCGAGGCGTCCATCGAGCAGGAGCTGGAGAAAAACTACAGGGAAGAGCTCTACTGAGCGGATGCACTATTTCGCCTACGGTTCGAACATGTCCAGCCAGCGCCTGCGGGCGCGGGTGCCCAGTGCACAGCACCTCGGGGTCTACGCGCTGGCGCGTCATCGCCTGCGCTTTCACAAGCGCGGCGCGGACGGCTCGGCCAAGTGCGATGCCGAGGCCACCGGTGCGGATGGCGACACCGTGATCGGCGTGCTGTTCGACATCGCGGAGAGCGACCGGCCCGGGCTCGACCGGGTCGAGGGGCTCGGCATCGGCTACGAAGCGGCGACGGTTTCCGTGCGCAGTGTCGATGGCCTGGAGACCACCGCGTACACCTACCGCGCCACCGATACGGCCGACGGCCTCGCGCCGTTCTGCTGGTACCTCCACCATGTGCTGGTCGGCGCGCGAGAGGCGGGATTGCCACACGACTACATCGCCGCGATCGAGCTCGTGAACTGCGTGCGCGACGAGGACACCCTGCGGGATGCGCGGGAGCGGGGCGTTTACACACCGGTTGGGGGGGTACCATGATCAGGGACGGACGGGCGGCGGACAGCGGGCAGATCGCCGCGATCTACAACCACTATATCGACAACAGTATCGCCACCTTCGAGGAGAACGCGCTGGATCCCGCCGACATGGAGGGCCGCATGGCCGAGGTGGCGGAGGCGGGGCTGCCCTGGCTGGTCGCCGCCCGCGGCGACAGTATCGAGGGCTACGCCTACGCGTCGCGCTGGAACGGGCGCTGCGCGTACCGCTTTTCCGTGGAGACCACGGTGTACCTGGCGCCGGACTGCACGGGGCGCGGCGTCGGCGCGACCCTTTACGAGGCGCTGTTCGACGAGCTGCGCGAGCGGGGTTTCCACGTCGCCATCGCGGGCATCTCCCTGCCCAATCCCGCGAGCATCGCACTGCACGAGAAGTTCGGTATGGAGAAGGTCGCCCACTTCAGCGAGGTGGGGTACAAGTACGGCGGGTGGATCGACGTCGGCTACTGGCAGGTGACACTGGACGGCGCGAGAGAGGTGGCGCGGTGAAGTGGTTTCTGAAAATCGTCGGCGGCCTGTTCCTGCTGGCGGCCCTGCTGCTGGCCTGGCCCGCCTACCAGCTCGCCGGCGAGCTGTCCAAGATGCGCAGCGAGGACCCTCTGGTATGGGAAGACGACATCCGCGCACTGGAGGAGGCAACGGCGGGTCGCTTCAGCCCGGGAGAGGCCGTGGTGTTCGTGGGCAGCTCCAGCATTCGCCTGTGGTCGACCCTTGAGGAGGACATGGCGCCCATCCCGGTCATCCAGCACGGGTTTGGCGGCGCGAAACTGAACGACGTGGTGCACTACGCGGGGCGACTGGTCAACACACGCGGCCCGCGGGCGGTGGTGGTGTTCGCCGGGACCAATGATATACACCCGGGCGCGGTCAAGGAGCCGGAGGTGTTGCTGGCCAGTTACCAGCTGTTTGTCCAGACCGTCCGGGAGGACGGGCGGGATGTGCCCATTTACTTCATCGGCATTACACCCTCGCCTCTGCGCTGGGAGGTCTGGGACGTGGCCGCCGCCACCAACGAGTTGATCCGCGAGTGGAGCGCCACGCAGGCGGGCCTCCACTACATCGAGACGGGGCCGGCACTGCTGGGGCCCGACGGCAGGCCGGACAAGGCATACTACATTTTTGACGGCCTGCACCTGAGCGAGCAGGGTTACGCGACCTGGACGTCCATCATCCGTCCCCGGCTGTTGGAAGACCTGGACATCGACCCGGCGTCACCCTAGGGCGTGACGATGTTGAACACTTCCTCGGGCTGGTCCAGCAGCGCGAAGAAACGCACGAGGTCCAGTCCGCTGCCCTCCAGCGAGAGGTCGTCGGAGAAGAGGGTTTCACGCACGTTCACCTGGCGCGTGAGCATGCTCAGGAACATCTCGTGGGTGAGGTTGACTGTCGCGTTGGCACCCTGCGCCGGCTCCCCCATGCGGTGGTGCAGTACCGAATTCTCCAGGGTCAGCACGTGCACCTCGTCCAAATCGGTAAAGTTGAAGTTGAAGGTGAACGCTTCACCTTCCGCCCCGGGGCCGTTGAGCATCACCGCCACCACGCTGAAGAACTCTTCCAGCGGCGTCTCGCGCAGCAGGTCACCGGCGATGGCGAGGGCAAAGCCGGTCTCCGGCGGTCCCTCGCGCAGTTCCAGCGCGCCGGTCAGGTAGACGTCGCGCCAGGGGCCGGACTCGGCCTGGTACCCGAGCTGATCGTAGGTGGCGGCGAGCAGCTCCCGCGCTTCGCGGTTGTCCGGTTGTGCGAAAACCAGGTGGTTGAGCAGCTCCGCCACCCAGCGGTAGTCGCCCTTGTCGTAGTCCGCCCGCGCCCGGTCCAGCACCGCCTGAGCACCGCCCATCGCCTCGACATAGCGCACGGCTGACTCCACCGGCGGCAGGGGGTCGAGGTTGGCGGGATTGCCGTCGTACCAGCCGAAGTAGCGCTGGTAGACCGCCTTGGCATTGTGTTTCAGGGTGCCGTAGTAACCGCGATTGGGAAAGCTCGAGGCGAGTGCCATGGGCATGGCGAGCTCCTCTGAAATTTCCCGGGGTGTATAGCCCTTGGATGCCAGTCGCAATGTCTGGTCGTGAATGTACTTGTAGGTGTCCCGCTGTTTTTTCAGGAAGTCGATGATCTCCGTATTGCCCCAGAGGGGCCAGTGGTGGCTGCCGAAATACACTTCGGCCTCGCCAAACATATCGATGGCCTCGTCGATGTAGTGACTCCACTTCAGTGCGTCGCGCACCTTGGTGCCGCGCAGTGTGTACAGGTTGTGCATGTTGCGCGACACCACCTCCGCGCCGCAGAAGGCCTTGCGGTCCGGCAGGTAGAAGGTCAGCTCCGCGGGGGCCTCCGAGCCGGGGGCGTTCTGGAAGACAAAGTCCACGCCGTCGATTGTCATTGCCTGGCCGGTGGTATGGACGATTCGCGTCGGCGCGGCGATCCCGGGGCTGCCCGGTGCCGGTCCCTTGCCGAGACCCGACCCCACCTTGCCGCGGGCCGAGCGCTCCAGGGACGCGCCGTACATGAAGATGGCGCGGCGGCTCATGGTGGTGCCCGTGAGTACGTTTTCACTGGTGGCCTCGTCCATGAAGCCCACGGGCGCGATGATTTCCACAGCCTCTTCCACTTCGAGAACGGACAACACACCGCCAAAGTGGTCGATGTGCGAGTGGGTGAAGATCACTGCGCTGATTGGGCGTTGGCCCAGTTGTTCGCGCGCAAAATCGATGGCGACCTTTGCAGTCTCCTTCGACGTCAGCGGGTCCACGACGATCCAGCCGCGCTCGCCCTCGATGATAGTCATGTTGGCGAGGTCGAAACCGCGCAGCTGGTAGATGCCCTCGGTGACCTCGAAGAGGCCGTGGATATTGTTAAGCGTCTCCTGGCGCCACAGGCTCGGGTTCACCGACGCCGGGGCCTCGCCGTGGATAAAGTCGAAGTCGGCCATGCGCCACACCATCGTGCCGTCGGCCATGCGTGCCTCGAGTTTTTCCGGGGCCGCGATCAGGCCGCGGCGCGCGTTCTCAAAATCCGCGGGGTCCGCCAGGTCCAGTTCGCCGGCGACCGCGGCGTTGGCCCTTGCCGTGAATTCACTCGGTGGCGTATTGCCCTGGGCTCCCAGGCTCGGGTCGGGCGGCGGTTCCTGCTGGCACGCGGCGAGGAGGGTACACAGTGCGGCGGCGAGGGCGACCAGGGGTGGGCGTGTCACGGGCATGACATTTCTCCGGTAGTGCGGGTCGCCCGACACTACCACCGGCCCGGGTGCGCCTCAAGACAGCGGCCGGGATGGCGGCCATTGCGCTGGCGAATACCGCGGGCCTGTTGCACTATACGACCAGGCAAACACAGGCCGCGGCCGGACTACGTGAAATCGTGACGATTGTTGTGCGACGAGAAGCACCAGCGGATTACGCCGCGGTGCACGCCATCAACGCGGCGGCCTTTCCCACGCCCGCCGAGGCGGATCTCGTCGACCGGCTGCGCGACGAGGCGGCGCCCCTGGTGTCCCTCGTGGCGGAGGAGGAGGGGGTTGTGCTCGGGCACATCCTGTTTTCACCGGTTGCGCTGGACGGCAGTGAAGACATCGATATCCGCGGGCTGGCGCCCATGGCGGTGACGCCGGGCCGGCAGAACGACGGGATCGGCTCTGCGCTTGTGCGCGCGGGCCTCGCGCAGTGCATCGACGAGGGCGCCGCCGCTGCGGTGGTGCTGGGCCATCCCCATTACTACCCGCGCTTCGGTTTCAGGCCGTCGGTGGAGTTCGGCATCGACAGCGACTACGAGGTGCCGGCGGAGATTTTCATGGCACAGGCCCTGGTGGCGGGCGCCCTGGACGGGCGAAAGGGCAGGGTGCACTATCACCCGGCTTTTGCAAACCTCTAGCGCCTGCAACCACGAGAATCAGGAGGTCGCGCGTGAAAGCCTGCGTAAAATTCCATGACCCCCGCAGTGAGTATTTTTTTGCCGAGGGTTGCCACATTACCGAGCTGTCCAATTCCGCCGACGACCCCGCGGTATCGGTCGCCCGCGCACGGGTGGAGCCGGAGGGGACCACGCGCTGGCACTTCCTCCAGGACACCGCCGAGCGCTACGTGCTGCTGGAGGGCCGGGGCCTGGTGGAGGTGGAGGGCATGACGGAGCAGCAGGTGGGGCCGGGCGACGTGGTCCTCATCCCGCCCGGCGCGAAGCAGCGCATCACCAATACCGGGGAGGGCGACCTGGTGTTCCTCGCCATCTGCTCGCCGCGGTTCAATGACGCCGCCTATGTGGACGCGGAGGACGAAGAGGCGGTATAAGGTCGACAGGTTGGCCGTGAATGAGGGAGAGAGGTCTTGGCAGAACGATTCGAACAACTCGGTGACGATCACGTCGCCTTCATCGGGCGGCAGCATATTTTCTTTGTGGGCACCGCGGGTGCCGAGGGCATGGTCAACGTCTCACCCAAGGGCATGGACAGTTTCCGTGTGCTGGACGCGGGTCGCGTGGCCTGGCTGAACCTCACCGGCAGCGGCAACGAGACCGCCGCCCACGTGCGCGAGAACGGGCGCATGACCGTCATGTTCTGCTCCTTTGACAAGCAGCCGCTGATCCTGCGCCTGTACGGCAGGGCGCGCACCGTGCATCCCCGCGACGGGGAGTGGGACGCGCTTGCGCCATTGTTCCCCGAATTCACCGGTGCACGGCAGGTATTTTTGCTCGATCTGGACATGGTGCAGACCTCCTGCGGTTACGCCGTGCCGTTTTACGAGCTCAAGGGCGAGCGCTCGACCCTGACCAAGTGGGCGGACAACAAGGGCCGGGACGGCATCGAGGACTACTGGCGCGAGAAGAACACCGCCAGCCTCGACGGCCGGGATACGGGTATCTTCGAGGACGCCTGAGTGCCCGATTCCCGGACCCAGGGCGGCGAGCGCGATCTGAAGTCTCTACTCGCCGGGCTGTCGCCGTCGCTGTCGGCGGGAGAGTTCGTGTTCTGTACACTGCCCGGCGGCGCCTACGGCGACGGCGCCGAATACAACCCGGTGGCAACCACTGTCGAGGCTGAGGGGCTGACGCTGGTACTGCCGCTGGACCGGGCGCGCGCAGCCGGCTATCCCTGCGACCAGCCCATGCGGCGCATTACCCTCGAAGTACACTCGAGCCTGGAGGCCGTGGGATTGACCGCCGCAGTTGCCGCCGCGCTCGCGCGGGCGGGCATCGCCGCCAACGTGATTGCCGGCTATCACCACGACCATGTTTTTGTTCCCGCGGACCGCGCTGAGGAAGCACTCGCGGCGCTGGGCAAGCTGGCGGGCTGACATCCTGTTCGGCGTCCCCGATGATTGCCGGTGTACGCGGAGCCACTAAAGACCTAGTGCGTCGAATGCCATGCCTATGTTGATACTGACCTCTCCCGAATTATCCGTGGCGAACTCTCCCTTGTTGGAGTACACAAGGCTGAGGGGTATGGTCGTGTCACCGACGCGCCGGCTCAGCGTTAACGTGGCGACCCAGCGATCGTTCAATGTGTCGTCATCCGAGACGTCCTCGTACTTGACGAGCAGATCCATGCGATCGAGGCCCCCGGTCGGCATGCTCCGGCTGTAGGCCAATGAACCGATCAGCTTCTCCTCGTCGGGCAACTTGAAGTCGATACCCAGACCTGAATCGGTGTACTCGTAATCGTCGACGTCTTCGTACTCAAGCGAGAAAGCCACGCGATCGGAATTATCGATGGCGGCCTGGTTGTCCTTGACGTACTTCTCGAACTTCTGCAGGCAGTCAGTCCGGTCAGTCATACTCGTGGCTGTTGTGCTGATGCCGCGACAGTTTTTGCCGGCCTTCTTGTAGAACGACGTCATATTGGTCAGGCCTTTTTCCCAGGACAGTTTGCCGCCCCAGGTGTCGGGTCCCACCAGGTCGTCCACGACGCCCACGTTGATCTGCGCAATGTACTGATCATTGTTGGCGACGAGTTTTGAAAAGGCCGACAGCGCGCTGCCGGTCACGAGTTGCGTTTTCTGCGTCTGCCAGCGGTTCTCGGCGCTCGAAAAATCCTCGATGTACTCCTTGTACCTGGCGCGCAGTTCTTCGGGCAACTGGGAGAACTTCAGTCCCTCGGGGCCGTCGCCCCGTGCCACCAGGGCGTCGATGTCCGCCTTGTGGGGAGTCCCGGCAGGCGCGTTGTCCGCCCACGCCGCCAGTTCATCATGCATATCGAGATACGATGTGCTTCTCCATGTATCGATCTCCAGCCGCTCCCTCTCCAACAGTGCGTCGGCCAGTGCGCCGTACTCGCTCCGGTACTGCGCGAATTCGCGGCCGGACTGCTCGGTGGATTTACTGAACGAGAAGGAAATCTGGATGTCATCGAAGTCGTCGAGGTCGTCCTCCAGCGCTTTCTTCTGCTCGTCGCTGGCGGACTCCAGCAGCGGCTTGAAGACGTCGGGCGACGGGTTCAGCAGCGCCTGGATCTGCCCCCTGTCGTGATCGCTGAAAATCGGCAGGCCGAAGTTGTAATCGAGCGCGATGATGCCGTCTTCGTTGACATCACCGTCGCCGACGAGACCGGCAAACCGCAGCAGCGGCAGAAAGTTCTTGGTTGCGCTCGCGGTGGCGGCGGTGTCGGTGTCCAGCCCCGAGTTGCTTTGCTTCACCTCTTCCCGGGTCTCGTTCTTCGCCTTGTCGATGGCATCTGGGGTAGAGACCGGGCCGGCACCCAATCCGTGGTTTGATCGCCTCGTGGAGCATTCGCCGAGGGTTTCTTCATCCCGGCAACCTACTCCGGCGGAAAATGCCGGCAGGGCAATTATCAGTATCAGTAGTGCAGCGATCGTGGTTTTCATGGTGGTCACCTCACAGGGTGCGGCAGGCGATGGTCGCCCTGCGAACCGCCCCCGCCCCGGCGGTTACCGCGTAGGTATAAGGTGTGCCGTGAACGGCTCCCCCGGGTTTGACGATTCTGGCCTTTATCGTCGCGGTGCAGGCATCCGCGAAGGCGAGACGAATCCGGATGCTGTAGTCCCTGCCGCTGTTCAGCTGGATTTTCGCCGGTCCGGGTTGCAGGTCCGACTCGTCGAGCTGTCGCTCATTGTTGTTGGAATCTACGCTGCGCACACGGCTGCCCACGATCTTGCCCGCCGGAACGTCGACGGAAATTTCGAGTTTGGAGCCTCCCTCTATGCGAATCCAGCTTTTCAGATTTGACATGACTGGTGTCCTCTCGGTCTGACCGGTTCGATTGTCCTGGTGGGAAGTCCGTTTCACCGCACTTCCGAAGAAGCTGTCTGTCCGTGCGCCTCTGGAGGCGTATCGATGCCGTGCGCATCCCTTTCTGTGTGGGAAAGGTCAGGCCAGGAACCCATCAGGTGGCAGCCCGGGGGATTGCCTGGATGCCCGGTATCGATGGGTAGTTTTCTAGTCCAGAAGCACCCTGGCAGCTATTACATAGGATTACAGGGCCGCTCTGTCAGCACCGCCCGGCGCTGCGATTTCGCCCCGCGTGAACCCTCAGGCGAACACCCCGTGCAGGTACCAGCCGCCGGCGAGGCGATCCCGGTACACCCAGTAGTGCTCGCCCCCCTTGCCCGCCGCGATGTAGTAGTCGCGGCTCACGGGGTCGCGCCACCAGTTGTCCTCGATGCGCTCCGGGCCGTAGTGCAACTCCAGTGCGCCCTGCCAGTACAGCGCGCCGCCGCGATCGCCCAGGGATTGCGGTTCCGGCAGCAGCCAGAAGGGCCGCTGGGCGCCGGGGGCCTCTGCGGCGCGGGCCCCGGCGGCCTGTTCGCTGGCGGTGAACACCGCCAGCTCCGGCAGGTGTTCGTCCCGGCAGCCGACGTTCTCCACCGCCTGCAGGCCGAGGCGGTTGCGCAGCCTGTCCAGCAGGGCGGCCAGGGGCTCGCGCTGGCTGCGCGGGCTGAACAGGTCGATGTTCTCCAGCTCGCCGGGGAGCAGGCTGTCGCACTGCAGGGCCAGGCCCTCAACGCCGCCGTCCAGGGCCAGTTGCTCGAAGCGGATACGCGTGAGCTGGAACCAGTCCGCCGGGTTGCTGTGGCTGCTGGTGCTGCGCACGCGGATATCGCGCAGTTTGCTGTCGATGCCGACCAGCCGCCAGGTGATCTCGCTGCTGCGCAGCTGGGTGTTGCGCAGGAAACGGCACAGGGACTCCAGCAGGCGCTGCACCGCCGGCAACAGCTCGCCGTTGGTTTTCACCTCGTAGCCGAACCAGTACTCGTCACTGAACGTGGCCGGGGGGCGGTAGTCGGACGGCGGATCCTCCAGCCGCCCCAACGCACGCTGCAGGACATCGCAGAAGGCCCTGCCGCAGCGCCGCCCAAGGGCCGCCGGGGGCAGGGCGAGAACATCGCCCAGGGTGTGCAGGCCGGCCCGGCGCAGGGAGGCAACGGTGTCGCCGAACTCGTCCAGCAGGCCCAGCGGCAGGGGGGCGAGGCGCTCCTGGAGCGGTTGTTCGACGGCGACGGCGGCGTCCTCGTTTGCGAAGGACAGCAGCCAGGCCGCCACCGGTGTCGGGGCGAGTGCCCGGCGCGCGCTGAAACCGCGGCCGCCCAGGCCCCGGTCCACTTCCGCGAGCAGGGTGTCGAGGCCGCGGAACAGGGCCAGGCAGCCGCCGATCTCCAGCTGCAGGCAGTCCTCCCGCCAGGTGTGCAGGGTGGGGGTGATGCCGTAGGCCCAGCAGCCCAGCTGTTCGAGGCTGCGGGCCTGGGCTGCCGCGTCGCGCTCCAGCAGTTTCAGGGGGCCGTCCCCGGCCAGGGCGCGCACGGTGGCGGTGCCCATGCCGGGGCGGATACCGAGGGCGGTGGCGCAGTCGTTGGCGCGCAGGACGCGCTGGGACTCCAGCACCGCCACCGGGTGGTCCTCGCCGCGGTCGAGGCACTCCAGGGGCAACTGCTCGAAGCGCAGGCAGAGCCACAGGCTCATGGCTGACGCACGCTCAAGGCTGCCACAGGCTCAAGGCTGACACGGGCTCAAGGCTGCCCGGGTCCACCCGGGCGCGGGCAGTATCCCTACATTAGCATTAATACTGTACATATATACAGTATTGGCGAGGGATGGGCAATTGTCCAACGGCGGCGGCGGGACCTGTCGCCTACACCCCCATGTCGCCCCGCGCCCGCATTTACCGCGGCGGCGATATACTGGAGCCCCGACCAGAGTGCGAGTGTCCATGCAGCCAGTCCGCGCAGCCCGGCGCCTACTTGTCGTACTTATCGCCGGCGTCGTGTTCCCGGCGCATGGCGCGACAAGCGAGGCCCCGGCCACAACACTCTCCGCCAGTGCTTCCACGACAGCCGCCGCGACCACCACCATGCCCTACATCACCGCGCGGGATGGGGACCTGTACCGCGGCGCCGAGCGCTTTCGGGTATTCGGTGTGCAGAACCTGGAGCACCGCTTCGAGCGCGCTTTTTACACGGTCGGTTACCCGCTGCACCGGGAGGGCATGGCGGCGCGGGTGCGCGCGGTGCGCGCCTTCGGCGCGAACACCCTGCGCATACACCTGCAGCTGTTCGACTTCGTGCAGCGCGACGAGCACGGCGAGCTGTCCGCGCGGGAGCGCGCCTTCGACAACCTCGATTTTCTCCTGCGCACCGCGGAGCGCGAGCATCTTTACCTGCTGGTGTCGGGCAACAACGTGTGGTTTGCCGACGATGTCCCGGCCTGGTACGACGCGCTGCCCAACCGGGAGCGCTGGGAGGTGCAGGCGTTTTTCTTTGGCGAACTGGCGCGCCGGGCGGCGGATTCACCGGCGGTGCTGGCGTATGAGCTGGTCAGCGAGCCCAGCCTGTCCTACAAACCGGACGAGCAGTGGTACCGCGGCTCGCTGGCGGGCTACACCTTCGCCCAGACCATGGCCCGCGGCGTCGACCCCGAGGCGGGTGCCCGCACGGCGCGGGAGTGGATCGAGCGGCTGACCGCCGCCATTCGCAACCATGACCAGCGCCATCTCATCACGTTCGGCGCCATGGGCGGGTATTACGACGGTCCCTTCGGCGTGTCGAACACAGCACCCCTGCTGGACCTGTTTTCCCCGCATGTCTACCCGCGGCTGAACGACCCTGGTTATACCCGTCGTGTTATCGCGCGCTGGACGGCCGCGGGACTCCCGGTGGTGGTCGGGGAGACACACCTGGCGCATTCCAGCGAGGCGATGTTCCGGGCATTTATCGAAGAGGCGGCGCCACAGGTGGACGGCATTATCTCCTTCTACTACGGCACGGGCGACGACACCGTCCCCATCGATCGGGAGCATGTCGTGCCCTTTGTACTGGATTTGCACACGCTCAATCGCCGGGTGTTCGGCAGCCTGCGCGAACTGGTGCTGGAAGGCGGCCCGCTGTCGCCTCAGGTGCCCGAGAGGGCGGCTGCGAACACGCCGTAGATCTCGTCGCCGAACAGGTAGAAGGTGATGTCCAGGGTGTCGAACCGGCGGCTCACGTCCATCGCGATGGACGCCGCCTCCGCCAGCGGGTAGCCGTAGACGCCGCAGGACACCGCGGGCACCGCGAGACTGTGACAGCCGTTGTCCAGCGCCAGCCGGAAACTGTGGGTGTAGGCGCTGGCGAGCAGTCCTGGGGGATCGGGGTCGATGCCGTAGCGCGGCCCCACGGTGTGGATGACGTGGCGTGCGAGCAAATCCCCTGCGGCGGTGATGCGCGCCTCGCCGGTGGGACAGCGCACGCCGTTCACCTCCGGCACCGTGCGACAGGCCTCCAGCAGGGCGGGCCCCGCGGCGCGGTGAATGGCGCCGTCGACGCCGCCACCGCCGAGCATTGCCTCGTTGGCGGCGTTGACGATAGCGTCTACCCGCGCGGTGGTAATGTCGCCCTGTGCCAGGCGTACGTGGTCCATCGTTCGGCCCCTGTTCAGCCTCTGTTCAGCCCGCCTCCCGGTTCGCCGCCTTGTACTCCCGGTACTTGAGGGCGGCCTGCAGCAGGTCCATCGGATCCTCCGGCTGGGTCTCGAACTGGCGCACGCCGTCGGCGAAGGTGATCCAGCCCTGGCGGCTGCGCGTCCACATGTGGACCTCCGGCTCGACCTCGCTGGAGTCGTCCAGGGTGCCGGACTGCAGCTTGCTCAGGGTGGGACTGGTGGCGCCGACGCCGTGGATGACGTTGCCGCAGCTCGCGCAGCTGTAGCGCGTGTTGGTGTCCCCCTTGTCGGAGGTGCGCTCCCAGGCAGCCACGTCGCCCTCGACCTGGAGGGTATCCAGGGCCACCACCAGGGCCACGGCGCAGGCGCTGCCGGTGCGCTTCTGGCAGGTGTGGCAGTGGCAGGCGTAGGTGAACAGGGGTTCGGCGTTGAGGGTGTAGGTCACCGCGCCGCACTGGCAGCTTCCCGTTGCGGGTAGTTTCATGGGGCGGTGGTCTCCTGCGGCGTCGGTGGCGTCTGGCAGTATAGCGCCCCGGCGCCGTGGTGCAGGGCGTCGTCGTGCAGTGCCGGCAGCTCCCAAAGCTGGGGTTGTTCCGGCATGTCCCCGGCGGGCGGCAGGTCCACGTCCATGCCCTGGCGGCCGCCGCGCTGCTTGAGGATATGTACCTGGCGGTAGGCGCGCATCGCCAGGCGCAGGCCCGCCGGCGCGTGGTTGCGCCCGGCGTTGAGAGGGCGCAACAGTACCGCCAGGGTGTCGCCCCCGGCGGCGGCCAGCTGCAGCTTGCGCAGTTCGCCGTAGCTGTACTCCTGCGCGCCCAGCCAGCTGAACACGGCGCTGCAGGTGGTGCTGCGCAGGGCCTGCTCGGTGGCCCACAGCAGGTCCTGCCTGTCCCGGGGGTGCACCAGCAGCACCTGGCCCGTGTCGATGCCCCGGGCCGCCAGCAGCGGGGCGTAGGGTATGTAGGGCGGGGCGATGAACACCTGCCAGCGGCCCTGTTCGCTGAGGCGCTCCATGGCCGGCAGGAACAGGCCCATGGCACCCATGCCGCAGCCGTCGCTGAGCAGCTCGACGGCGCTGTCCAGGGGCCAGCCGCCGCCGCGCAGCGCCCCGTCCAGGGTGTCGTAGCCCGTCGGCAGCCCGTGCCCCGTGTAGTCGGCGCCGTTGGCCGGACGGTGGCCTTGCGGGGTGCGGTCGTAAAAAATGCCGCCGTGCCCGCGCCAGGTGTCGCCGCGGCTGATGACCTGTTCCAGCATCTCGTTCATCGGTGTGCCTTTCCTTGCCGCCCTGTATGTCGCGGGGGCAGTGTCCCAATATACTGTATGAATATACAGTAGTGCGGAAAAGGCTGGATTGCAAGGGGTTATTCGGAGTGTTGGGTGTTTGTTGCTTCGGGAGCGGGCCGGGGTAAGCCTTGCTCCCTGGCGGCGACCCTCCGGGTTACCCTCGGTCGGTCGCGAGCCTTAAAGCGCTTCGCTGTCTCGCTCCACTCCCTCGGCGCCTGGCCTTATACGTCCGCAAGGCTTACCCCGCCCCACTCCCTGTCACCGGCATATTCCCAGGGCTTACCCCGGCCCGCTCCCGACTTTCAGCGCAAGAATCAGCCCCGGCAGAGGTCTGTAACGAGAGACTCCAGGTGGTCCCAGGGATTGCCGCCGGCGTAGCCCTTGATACTGCCGTCGACCGCCGCGGCCTGTTCGATAAGGCCCGCCAGCGAGTCGCTGTCGTGACGCGCGAGGGCCGCCTGCATCCCGGGCATGCGGCTCTTCCAGACGCGGCGCGCGTTGAGGGCCTGCTGCGGGCTCTGGCCGCCGTCGCAGTCCAGGCGCGCCTCGTACAGGGTGCGGATCTCTCGCGTCAGGGCCCACAGGGCGACGGCGGGTTCGGTGCCCTCGCCGCGCAGGCCGTGGAGCATGCGCAGGCTGGCGGCGGCGTCGCCGTCCAGGGCGCTGTCGGCCATGCCGAAGACGTTGTAGCGCGCGTTGTCGGAGACCGCCCCGGTGACCGTCTGCAGGGTGACGCGACCGTCACCGGCGAGCAGTTTCAGTTTTTCGACCTCCTGCACCGCCGCCAGCAGGTTGCCCTCCACCCGGTCGCAGAGCAGCTGCAGGGCGTCGGCCTCGATGGCCAGCCCCGCGTCACCCAGGCGGTGCTCCATCCAGCGCGGCAGCTCGCGCGCCGCCACCGGCCACACCTGGACGGTGGCGCCGGCCTTGTCCAGCGCCTTGAACCACTTGCTGTTGCGCGACTGCTTGTCGATCTTGCCGGAGACGATCAGCAGGATGTCATCGGACGGGCCGCCCTCAAGGTACTCGCAGAGTGCGCGGCTGCCGTCGGCGCCGGGCTTGCCGCTCGGCAGGCGCAGCTCCACCAGCCGGCGCTCGGCGAACAGCGACATCTCGGCGGTGCTGGCGTGCAGCTCGGACCAGTCGAAGCGGTTGACCCCCGCGTCGATGACGTGGCGCTCGGTACAGCCCGCGGCGCGCGCGGCGGCGCGCACGAGGTCGCTGCACTCCTGCACGAGCAGGGTTTCGTCGCCGCAGATGAAGTACACCGGAAGGAGGTCGCCCTCGAGATTCCTGCGCAGGTTTTCCGGGCGCACCTGCACCGCGCTCAGCTCCCGTCCCGGTGCAGGACTTCGCTCACGTCTTCGCTCATGTCTTCGCTCGTGTCTTCGCTTGAGCCCTCGTCCGAATCCTCGCCGAGCACATCGGTAGTGACGGCGCCGGTGGGATCGACGGGCTGGCCCGCGCCGTCGCTGGTGGCGAAGAAGCCGATGCGACGCATGATCTGCTGGGCCAGTTCCGCGCGCATCTCGTTGCGCAGCAGGCGCACCTCCTCGGACTTGCCCACGACGTTGCGCGGGTCGTTTTCCATCTGCTTGACCACCGAGGCGGTGGTCACCGCCATGACTTCGCCGCGGTCTGCGCCCAGCACGGTGAAATCGGCGCTCATGGTGAGTTCGAATTCCGCCGCGCGGGCTTCGGAATTGAGGGACAGGTTGCGCTGCCTGAAGCGCTCCGGGCCGAGCTGCAATGTGTAGTTGGCGCCGGAGCGCCCGGTCCACTCGACCCCGGAGGCGGCGAATCGGGACGCCACCACGCGGCTGAGCTCCGCGTTGGGGTTGCCGGTCTCCAGGTGCATCTTCTTCCAGCTGTCGGGAATGACCGTTGCGCTGTCGCCGACGCCGCGCAGCTGGAAGCCGCAGGCGGCGAGCAGGCTACCGAGGAGAAGTACTGTGGCGAGGCGGATCGTTCGGGTGGGCATAGGGTCGGCGGGGTCCGGGTCAGTTGGCAACAATGTTAACCAATTTCCCGGGCACCACAATGACTTTGCGCACGGTGACGCCCTCGAGGAAGCGCTGCACGTTGTCCTGTGCGAGGCCTAGCTGCTCGACGCTGTCCCGGTCGGCATCCGCCGGCACTTCCATCTTTGCGCGCACCTTGCCGTTGACCTGCACCACGATCTCGATGCTGTCGCGGGCCAGCGCCGCCTCGTCCACCGCCGGCCAGGGGGCGTCGAGGATGTCGCCGCTACCGCCCAGCAGGGGCCACAGGGTGTGGCAGACATGGGGCACGATGGGGCCGAGCATGAGCACCGCGGCGCGCAGGCCCTCGTCCATGACGGCGCGGGACTGGGTGGAGTCGTCCAGCCTGGCCAGTTCGTTGCACAGTTCCATGACGGCGGCGATAGCGGTATTGAAGGTCTGCCGGCGGCCGTAGTCGTCCGACACCTTGGCGATGGTCTCGTGGGTCTTGCGCCGGGCGTCCTTCTGCCGCGCATCGAGCGCCGCCGGGTCCACCGCCGGGGCGGGGCCGCCGTCGATATGCTCCGCCGCGAGTTTCCACAGGCGCCGGAGAAAGCGGTTCGCCCCCTCGACGCCGGAGTCGGACCACTCCAGGGACTGATCGGGCGGCGCGGCGAACATGCTGAACAGGCGCACGGTGTCGGCGCCGTACCGGTCGATCAGCGCCTGGGGGTCGACGGTGTTGCCCTTGGACTTGGACATTTTCGCGCCGTCCTTGAGCACCATGCCCTGGGTGAGCAGGCGGGTGAAGGGCTCGTCGGAGTTCACCAGCCCCTCGTCGCGCATCAGCTTGTGGAAAAAGCGCGCGTACAGCAGGTGCAGGATGGCGTGCTCGATGCCGCCCACGTACTGGTCCACGGGCAGCCAGTAGTTGGCCAGCTCGCTGTCGAGCATGCCGTCGGTGTAATCGGGGCAGGTAAAACGGGCGTAGTACCAGGACGACTGCACAAAGGTATCGAAGGTATCCGTCTCGCGTTCGCAGCGCTCGCCATCGCGATCGAACACCCGCCACTCGGGATCGGCCTTGATGGGGGACGCCACCCCGTCCATGACCACATCCTCGGGCAGCAGCGAGGGCAGGCGGTCTGCGGGAATCGGCACGTCGCTGCCGTCGGCGAGCTGGAGCATGGGGATAGGTGTACCCCAGTAGCGCTGCCGGGAGACGCCCCAGTCGCGCAGGCGGAACTGCGTGGTTACCCGGCCCATACCGGAGCTCTCCAGGCGCGCGGCAATCCCTTCAAAGGCCTCGTCGAAACTGTTGCCGTCGAACTCGGCGGACGCGGTAAGGGCGCCGTATTCCGTGTAGGCCGCCGAACTCGTGTCCGCCGGTTGGCCGTCCGCGTCGCAGATGACGGTCTTGATGGGCAGCGCGTACTTTGTCGCAAACTCCCAGTCGCGGTCGTCGTGTGCGGGTACCGCCATCACCGCACCGGAGCCATAGTCCATCAGCACATAATTCGCGACCCAGACGGGCACGGCTTCGCCCGTGAGGGGATGGGTGGCGCGCAAACCGGTGTCCATGCCCAGCTTCTCCACCTGCGCCACATCCGCCTCGGCCACGGACATGCGTTTGCACTCGTCGATGAAGTTCGCCAGTGCCGGATTGTTCTCCGCCAAAGCGAGGCTGATGGGATGCTCCGCGGCCAGGCTCACGTAGGTGACGCCATAGAGGGTGTCGGGCCGGGTGGTGTAGACCTCGATTCGGTCCCGGTCGGCGACCGGTGCGTCCAGGCCGAAGGCCAGCTCCACCCCGCGACTCTTGCCGATCCAGTTGCGCTGCATGGTGCGCACGGCGTCGGGCCAGCCGTCCAGTTCGTCCAGGCCCGCCAGGAGCTCCTCCGCGTACGCGGTGATACGGATAAACCACTGGGGGATTTCCCGCCGCTCGATGACAGCGCCGGAGCGCCAGCCGCGACCGTCGATCACCTGCTCGTTGGCCAGTACGGTCTGGTCCACCGGATCCCAGTTCACGGTCGCCATTTTCTTGTACACCAGGCCCTTCTCGAACAGGCGCGTGAAGAACCACTGCTCCCAGCGATAGTAGTCGGGATGGCAGGTGGCGATCTCCCGGTCCCAGTCGTAGGCGAACCCGAGCTGCCGGAGCTGCGCGCGCATGTCGTCGATGTTCTGGGCCGTCCACTGTGCAGGGGGCACGTTGTGCTTGATGGCGGCGTTCTCCGCGGGCAGCCCGAAGGCGTCCCAGCCCATGGGCTGCAGGACGTTTTTCCCCTGCATGCGCTGGTAGCGGGCGATCACGTCGCCAATGGTGTAATTGCGCACATGGCCCATGTGCAGCTTGCCGCTGGGGTAGGGGAACATGGCCAGGCAGTAGAACTTCTCGCGCGCGTCGTCGCGCCGCACGGCGAAGCTGTTGTGCTCGAGCCAGTGTTCCTGCGCTGCCTTCTCCAGCGCCTGCGGTTCGTATCGCTGCTCCATCACGGGTGTCGCGTTCTGTGTCCTGTTCATCGAAGCCGGTGCGAGGGGTTCCCGCCGCCGGCAAAAAGAACGGCGATTCTAGCAGCTAATGGGGTGCGCTGCGATGGCGTCTGATCGATGTGCCCGCCACCTGGGTGTGGTTTCCGAAGCGGCCGCAGCTCCGCAAACCGGAATGGCTGCTGCGCAACTCGACCGTTTTTCGCTGCGCGAAAAACCGGGACTCGGCCAGTGCTCGCAGACAGCCCCATTCCGGTTTGCTCCGCCAGGCGCGACCTGATTGCTTCGGAAACCTCACCCAGCCGCCGGGTGGGCCATCCCCCGAGTCCCTGGGACTCGAAGAAAAGTCTCAGGTGAGTGCAATGCGAGGCAAAAATCGCGTGGCGAGCGGAGTGTACACGATAGTACATGAGCATCGCCGCGCGGTTTTTAACGAAGTAGTGCGCCACCTGAGGCTTTTCCGTCGCGGCTACTCCTCATCCCGCCAGAAGCCGACATACATGAGGCACATGAGGAGGAGGACGAGCGCGCAGCCGCCCACGATGGGCAGGGAGCCGAAGCTGCCGAAGGGGGTCTTGCCCAGCATGACTTCCGCTTCACCGACCAGTGTGTCGGCGACGAACTGCTCGGTGCGATCGACGATGCGGCCCTGGTGGTCGATGATGGCGGAGATGCCGTTGTTGGTTGCCCGCAGCACATAGCGGCCGTTCTCGCGGCCGCGCATCTGCGCCATCTGCAGGTGTTGCAGCGGGCCGATGCTGGAGCCGAACCAGGTGTCGTTGCTCACGGTGATGATGATGTCGGTGTCGCGGGCGTTGCGCGCCACCAGTTCGCTGTAGACGATTTCGTAGCAGATGAACGGCGCGACCCGGTAGGCGCCCGCGCGCAGCGGTTTCTGCTCAGCGGGACCCGGGCTGAAGGCGGACATGGGCAGGTCGAAGAACTCGATAAGCCCGCGCAGTTGTTGCTCCAGGGGCACGTACTCGCCGAAGGGCACCAGGCGCTGCTTCCGGTACACGCCCTCGCCGTAGCCCAGGGCCACGAGGCTGTTGTAGTAGGCCCTGCCGCCCTCTGGGCGGTAGGGGATGCCGGTCACCAGGGTCGTCTGGGTCGCCGCGGCCCGCGCGGCCAGCGGTTCGAGGAAGCCCCGCGCGCGCTGGAAGTAGTTGGGCACGGCGGACTCCGGCCAGACGATGATGTCCACGCCCAGCTGCGGGTCCGTCGCCTCCTCGAGCTGGCGCAGGATGGGCCGGTAGTAGCGCGAGTCCCACTTCTCCTCCTGGGGCACGTTCGGCTGCACCAGGGCCACGGTCAGGGGCTCCTCGCTGGCCCTGGCGACCCACTGGGTGGGCTTGAGCACCGCGCCGCCGCCCCAGAGGGTGATGATCGCGACCGCGTAGGTGGTGCAGGCCACCAGGTGACGGCTGCGCCAGGCCAGGAACAGGCAGGTCGCCGTCAGGGCGCAGATGAAAGAGAGGCCGAACACGCCGGTCACCGGCGCCCAGCCGGAGATCCAGGTGCCGAGGTGGGCGTAGCCGAGGTACAGCCAGGGGAAGCCGGTCAGGAACCAGTCGCGCAGCCACTCGAACAGCACCCAAAGGGCCGGGAAACCCACCAGCATGCCGCCGGGCAGCGGGCGCACGAAGCGCACGTAGGTCCAGGCGAACAGGGCGTGCAGCAGCGCGAGGGCGGCGCAGAACGCCACGGTGAGCCCCGCGGCCAGCGGGACACTCGCGTTGCCGTGCACGTGGATGCTGACGTAGACCCAGGAGACACCGGTGCCGAACAGGCCCAGGCCGTACAGCCAGCCGCGCCACAGGGCCTGCTTCGCGCTGCAGGTGCACAGCAGGTAGGAGTACAGCACCAGGCTGAGGATGCCGGCGGGCCAGATATCGAAGGGCGCCAGCGACAGCGTGACAAGGGCCCCGGCGAGCGGCGCCAGCCACAGTACCAGCCGCGGGTTGAGTCCGGTTTCTACCTGCATGGGCGGCGCTTCAGTTCGACAGGGGACGCATGCGCAGGCTGTGGATCTTGCGCTGGTCGGCGTTGATAACCTTGAACTCGAAGTTGTCGATGGTCGCCACCTCGTTGCGCGCGGGCATGTGTCCGAAGGCCTGGATGACGAGGCCGCCGATGGTGTCGAATTCCTCGTCGCTGAATTCGCAGTCGAAGTAGTCGTTGAAGTCGTCGATGGGCGTCAGCGCCTTCACCAGGAAGTCGTCGCTGGAGATCTTGCGGATGAAGCGGTCCGCCTGTGCGTCTGTCTCGTCCTCGATTTCACCGACGATCTCCTCCAGCACGTCCTCGATCGTGACCAGGCCGGCGACACCGCCGTACTCGTCGATGACGATGGCCATGTGGTTGCGGTTCTCGCGAAACTCGCGCAGCAGCACGTTCAGGCGCTTGCTCTCCGGCACCACCACGGCGGGACGCAGCAGGTCCTGGATGCTGAAGGCGTCCCGCTGCGACTCGAGGATCTGCGGCAGCAGGTCCTTCGCCAGCAGGATGCCGAGCACGTCGTCGGGGGACTCGCCGATCACCGGGTAGCGCGAGTGCGCGGACTGAATGATCTGCGGCAGGATCTCCTCCAGGGAACTCTCCGCCTTGATGATGCGCATCTGGGCCCGGGGGACCATGATGTCGCGCGCCTGCATGTCGCTGACCTGCATGGCGCCCTCCATGATGTTCCGCGCCTCCTCGTCGATGACCTCGTTTTCCTCTGCCACCTCCAGTACGTCCTCGAGGTCGCGGCGGCTGCGCGGTTCCGAGGAGAACAGCAGCGCGATCTTGTCGATCCAGGTGCGGTCCCCGGAATCGTTACCTGAACGGTCTTCGTTCATCTTCGCTCAATGCTCCGTGTTCGCATCGCCGTAGGGGCAGGGAAAACTCAGTTCGCCGAGAATGCGGGATTCGAGCGCTTCCATGGCCGCGGCCTCGTGCTCCTCGATGTGGTCGTAGCCCAGCAGGTGCAGGGTGCCGTGCACCGCCATATGCGCCCAGTGCGCCTCGGGGGTCTTGCCCTGGGCGGCCGCCTCGTCGCGCACCACCGGGGCGCAGATGACGATGTCGCCGAGCAGTGTCCGGCGCACGTGGTCGGGCAGGTCCGCGGGCAGGTCCGCGACGAAGGACAGCACGTTGGTGGGCCCGGTGCCCCCGCGGTAGGTCTCGTTGAGGCGGGCCATCTCCTCGGTGTCCACCAGGCGCAGGCCGATCTCGGCGTCGGTGACGCCCGGGTGAGCGCCCGCAATGGCCGCGGCTATCCAGCCGCGTAAGTCGTCCTCGTCGGGTACAGGTTCGTCGCTGGCGGTCTGGATATCCACGTGCAGGGTCATACCTGGCTCTTGTCCAGCGGTGTCGCCGAGTCCTCGGCGGCGTCGTACGCCTCGACCACGCGCTGCACCAGCGGGTGGCGCACCACATCCTTGTTGCCGAAGTACGTGAAGCCGATACCGTCGACGCCGTCGAGGATGTTGCTGACATGTGTGAGGCCCGACTGGGCGCCGCGGGGCAGGTCGATCTGCGTGGCGTCGCCGGTGATCACGGCGGTGGAGCCGAAGCCGATGCGCGTCAGGAACATCTTCATCTGTTCCCGCGTGGTGTTCTGGGCCTCGTCGAGGATGATGAAGGCGTTGTTGAGGGTGCGGCCGCGCATGAACGCCAGCGGTGCCACCTCGATGATGTTGCGCTCGATGTACTTGTTCACCGTGTCGAAGCCGAGCATCTCGTAGAGGGCGTCGTACAGGGGGCGCAGGTAGGGGTCGATTTTCTGCGCGAGGTCGCCCGGGAGGAAACCGAGCTTCTCGCCCGCCTCGACCGCGGGGCGCACCAGCAGGATGCGACGCACGCGCTCCTCCAGCAGTTCCTCCACCGCGCAGGCGACCGCGAGGTAGGTCTTGCCGGTGCCCGCAGGGCCGATGCCGAAGTTGATGTCGTTGTGCTTGATGGCGCGCACATAACCCTGCTGGTTGCGTCCGCGGGGCTTGATCGAGGCGCGCCGGGTGCGGATTACCTGGATGGCCTCCACCGCCGCGTCGTTGGCGGTTTCCACCAGGTGCTCCAGCCCGGCCTGCTGCAACTGCAGGTGCAGCGACTCCGGGCTCAGGCCCACGCCCTGGCAGACCTCGTCGTACAGGTGCACCAGCAGCTGCGCGGTGGTGGTCACGTGTGCCTCGGGACCGCTGATGAGGAACGCGTTGCCGCGGGCGCTGATGCGCACCCCGACGCGCTCCTCGATCTGGCGCAGGTGACTGTCCAGGTGGCCACACAGCATGGCCAGGTGGCGCGCGTCATTGGGTTCCAGGGTGAGGGCTTGTTGCGCCGGCGGGGGCGCCGGCGGTTCGGGGGGAGGTTCGCTGTTCAAGTTGTCCTGTCGCCCGTCCAGGGCCGTCTCAATAAGGCTAAGGATATACCGCTTTTCAGGGCCGTCAACCGCCCGCCACGGCCCGTCCGGGGCGCCTCAGCAGGCCGCGCAGGGAGTTGGGCAGGGCCTCCAGGATGTCCACCTCGACAAATTCGCCGATCGGGCCGTGGTCGGTGCAGGGGAAGTTCACCACGCGGTTGTTTTCCGTGCGCCCCTGCAGCTGTCCCGGGTCTTTCCTCGACACGCCGGAGACCAGGACGCGCTGGGTCGTGCCGACCATGGCGCGACTGATGGCGCCCGCCTGCTGGCTGATGCGGGTCTGCAGCACGGCCAGGCGCTGCTTCTTCACAGCCTCGGGGGTGTCGTCCGGGAGATCCGCCGCCGGGGTGCCCGGCCGGGCGCTGTAGACAAAGCTGAACGACGTGTCGAAGCCGATGTCCTCGATCAGCTTCATGGTGGCGGCGAAGTCCGCGTCCGTCTCGCCCGGGAAGCCGACGATAAAATCCGAGGAGATGCTGACGTCCGGGCGCACCGCGCGCAGGCGGCGGATGCGGGAGCGGTACTCCAGGGCCGTGTGGCCGCGTTTCATGGCGGCGAGAACGCGGTCCGAGCCGCTTTGCACCGGCAGGTGCAGGTGGTCGACCAGTTGCGGGATAGCCGCGTAGGCCTCGATCAAAGCGTCGGAGAACTCCAGCGGGTGGGAGGTGGTGTAACGAATGCGCTCGATACCCGGCACGCGCGCCACCAGGTGCAGCAGCTCGGCGAAATCGACGATCTCGCCGCGGTGGTCCGCGCCGCGGTAGCCGTTGACGTTCTGGCCCAGCAGGTTGACCTCGCGCACGCCGCCCCTGGCGAGGTGCGCGATCTCGGCGATGACGTCGTCCACCGGGCGGGACACCTCCTCCCCGCGGGTGTAGGGCACCACGCAGAAGGTGCAGTACTTGCTGCAGCCCTCCATCACGGATACGAAGGCGCTGGGTCCCTCCACCTTCGGCTCCGGCAGGCGGTCGAACTTCTCGATCTCGGGGAAGCTCACGTCCACGACCACGGGGCCGTCGCCCCCGGCGCGGCGCCGCTCCATCATCTCCGGCAGGCGGTGCAGGGTCTGGGGGCCGAAGACGAGGTCCACGTAGGGCGCCCGGCGGCCGATCTCCTCGCCCTCCTGGCTGGCCACGCAGCCGCCGACGCCGATCAGCAGGTCGGGATTGCGCGCTTTCAGGTGCTTCCAGCGGCCCAGCTGGTGAAAGACCTTTTCCTGGGCCTTTTCCCTTATAGAACAGGTATTTAGGAGAAGAACGTCGGCGTCCTCCGGGCCCTCGGCGGGCTCCATGCCGCAGCTCTCCCCGAGCAGGTCCCGCATGCGCGCGGAATCGTACTCGTTCATCTGGCAGCCGTGGGTCACTATGTAGAGTTTCTTGCTCACCGTGCGGTCCCGGCGGGCCCAACCGGGCCCTGCCTGGTCTGAGAATACAGTCTGGAAAAACGGGCTGCGGATTATACCGGCAACCCGGTGCCAAACCTAGGCGGAAAACAGGCGGCTATGCGCGCCCCGGGCGGGCTGGTATTCTGCCTGCGTGGTGTTAAGATTTGCGCCCCCCGGGACCCGGGGCTATTCATGCCCCACGAACCCGGGGCAGCTGCCCGCGGGCGGTGCAGCGCAACAGCTTTACGCGAGAGAACAATGGCCAACGAACCCGTTTACAAGGTGATCTTCCAGAACGGCGCCCAGATGTACGAGGTGTTCGCCCGGCAGATTTACCAGAGCGACATGTGGGGCTTCATCGAGGTCGAGGAATTCGTCTTCGGCGAGCGCTCGCAGATTCTCGTCGACCCCGGCGAGGAGAAACTGAAGAGCGAGTTCAAGGGCGTTCGCCGCAGCTATATCCCCATGCAGGCCATCGTGCGCATCGACGAGGTGGACAAGGAGGGCACCGGCAAGGTGTCCGACGCGCCCGCGGTGGAAGGCAACGTCGCCAGCTTTCCCCTCGCCGGCATGCCCCCCGGCCAGCAGGGCGGGGAGGAGTAACACCCGCGTGCTGCGCACCGCAGCCGCGCTGTCGGCGGCGCTGCTCCTGGTAGACCCCGTCGCGGCCAACCCGGTCCCGGCGGACGAACTCTCCCTGCTGAACGGCGCGGACCATTTCGCGCGGCACTGTACCCGCTGCCACGGCTGGAATCCCTCGGAACAGTACGACTCTCTCTACGGGGACGACCCCATCGCCGGGCCGGATCCGCTGCTGGATATTGCCGAGGAGGCGCCGCAGGACGATCCGGACCTGTTGCCCGAGGCGATCGAGGAGGACGTGGACGACTGGCCCGAGTGGGCCGGGCCGCCGCCCGAGGAGGAGATCGACTACGAGGACGAGCGCCAGACCATCCTCAACGACCTCAACAGCGCGATCGACGCGCACTACGCGGACGAATCGGAGCCCTGGGGTTACGAGGTCTACCGCGAGGAGCGCGTCGACACCGGGGGCGACGAACTGCCGTCGATCGCCGAGGTGTTCGGCGAGGACGCGGACGGCGACGGCCTGCGCGCTCCCGGCGCGACGGACCTCACAGATCCCGACAGTTTCGTCTACGGCACGTCGGAGACCGATCTTTTCGCCAACATTGCCAACGGCACCGGCCCCTCGATGCCGGGGTTTCTGGGGGAGTTGGGCGGAGAGGATGCGGTGTGGGATTTGGTGAATTACATCAGGTCCTTATGGGGCGAGGACTGGATCGATTAGGTTTGTTGAGGCGGGGAAACAGTCAGCCCCCGTCATTCCCGGAAGCCGTCATTGGCCCGTTGCCGTCATTCCCGCGAAGGCGGGAATCCAGAGGGTTTGGGTCATTGCACATCCATTGCGCCATTTCAGCTCAGGCTTAGGTCATGTGACTCGTTTTCGGTGAATCAAAAGACACTGGATTCCCGCCTTCGCGGGAATGACGGCGGTCTTGATTTTTGCGGGAATGACGGAAGGTGAGAAAGAGTGCGGGAACGCCAGCGGTCTCCAATTGCCGTTCGGGAGCCCCGGGTCACCGCCTCTTGTCAGCCCTGCGCGGCCTTCCTGCGCAGGGTGGCGAGTTTGACGCAGGTGGCGAAGGCCTCCGCGGTGGCGATCACCTCGTCCAGGGACGGGAAGGTCGGCGCCAGGCGGATGTTGCGGTCGTGCGGGTCGTCGCCGTAGGGGAAGGTCGCCCCCGCCGGGGTGAGTTTGACGCCGGCGTCCGCTGCCAGGGCGACGACCTCCCCAGCCAGGCCGGGGAGGGTGTCGAAACTGATGAAGTAGCCGCCGCGGGGGCGGCTCCAGGTGCCCATCCCGGTGTCCGCCAGCTCCCGTTCCAGTATGTCCAGCACCGCTTCAAACTTGGGCCGCACGAGGTCGGCGTGGGCGGCCATGTGCGCGGCGATGGTCCCGGCGTCGCGCAGGAAGCGCACGTGGCGCAACTGGTTGACCTTGTCCGGGCCGATGGTCTGCAGCGCCAGGTGTCGCTTCACCGCCGCCAGGTTGTCCGGGCTTGCTGCCATGAAGCCGACGCCGGCGCCCGCGAAGGTGATCTTCGAGGTGGAGCCGAACTGGAACACGCTGTCCAGGGTGTCGTGGCGCAGGCAGGCCTCGCGGATGGCGGCCAGTGCGGGGGCGTCGTCGTACAGGGCGTGCACCGCGTAGGCGTTGTCCCACATGACCGCGAAGTCGCCGGCGGCGAGCCGGCCCAGTGCCGCGATGCGGTCCACCGTCGCGTCGCTGTACACGCAGCCCCCCGGGTTTGAGAAGCGCGGCACGCACCAGATGCCGCGCACGGCGGGGTCGTCGCGCAGGAGGGCCTCGACGATGTCCATGTCCGGCCCGGTGTCGAGCATGGGTACGGGCACCATCTCGATGCCGAGATACTCGCAGATCGCGAAGTGGCGGTCGTAGCCCGGCACGGGACAGAGGAATTTCACCGCGTCCCCGGCCCCCCAGGCGCCGCCGCCCAGCCCCTCGTTGAGGGCGCAGTCGAGGGTTGCGTACATCAGAGAGAGGCTGGCATTGCCCCCGACCAGCGTCTCCTGTGCGGGTACCCCGAGCACCTCGCCGAACAGCGCCCGGGCCTCCGGCAGGCCGTCCAGGCCACCGTAGTTGCGGGTGTCGGTGCCGTCGGCGGCGCGGTAGTCCCCGGCCAGGATGCCGTCGAGGGCGTTCGACAGGGCCACCTGTGCCGGCGCGGGCTTGCCGCGGGTGAGATCCAGCGCGAGGCCGCGCCCGCACAGGTCCGCGTAGTCCGCCTCCAGCGCCGCGATGGCCCGGGCCAGCTCTTCCCCCGCCAGTTCCTCGATATGCAATCCCCGGTCCTCGTGTAAAAATAGGGGCTGCGCGATTATAGCGGCTGCGCCGGCCCGCGGGCAGGGTCCAGGTCCCGCCCTGGCCGGACTTGGCTGGACTTGGCTGGACTTGAAAACACGGCAATCCGGGCGCATATCAGGAGGTTCGGCAGGTGAGACCGCACTGGGGTGGCAATGGCAGATCATGAGCAGGCGCTGGACGAGGAGGCGATAGACGTCGTCACGGGTGAGGAGGATCCCAACGCCCCCGCCGTGGCCGACGAGGTCCTGCCCGAAACCCTGTACCTGATGCCCGTGCCCAAGCGCCCCTTCTTCCCGGGCCAGGTGCAGCCCGTGGCCATCAATCCCCAGGAGTGGTCCGATACACTCGAGGCGGTGGGCAGCGCCGGCCACAACCTCATCGGCCTGTCCTACGTGGAGGGCGTCGACAACGCCGACCGCAGCGCGCTGGAACCGCGCCAGTTCCCCGAGATCGGCTGCGTCGTGCGCCTGCACCGGCCCCCCATGGCCAACGAGGGGCAGTTCCTCGCCCAGGGGGTCAGGCGCTTCCGCATCGTGCGCTGGCTCAATGACAAGCCCCCGTACCTGGTGCAGGTGGAGTACCCGCGCAGCCAGGGCGACCGCGACTCCGACGAGATCAAGGCCTACGCCATGGCGCTGATCAAGGAGATCAAGGAGCTGCTGCCCCTCAATCCCCTGTACAGCGAGGAACTGAAACAGTACCTGGCCAATTTCAGCCCCAACCAGCCCAGCCTGCTGGCGGATTTTTCCGCGGCGCTGACCACCGCCAACGGCGACCAGCTGCAGGAGATCCTCGACACGTTGCCGCTGCGCTCGCGCATCGAGAAGGTGCTGACCCTGTTGCGCAAGGAGCGCGAGGTGGCGGAACTGCAGGGGCAGATCACGAGTCAGGTCAACGACAAGGTGTCCGACCAGCAGCGGGAGTTTTTCCTGCGCGAGCAGCTCAAGATCATCCAGAAAGAGCTGGGCATCTCCAAGGACGACCGCACCACCGACGTGGAAATGTTCGAGGAGCGGCTCAAAAAACTGGACATGCCCGAGGCCGTGGCGAGACGCATCGACGACGAGATGCGCAAGCTGTCGGTTCTGGAGACCGGCTCGCCCGAGTACGGTGTCACCCGCAACTACCTCGACTGGGCCACGGCGGTGCCCTGGGGCGTGTACTCCGAGGACAACCTCGAGCTGGATCACGCGCGCGGTGTGCTGGAGGAACAGCACGAGGGACTGGAGGATGTGAAGGCGCGCATCCTGGAGTTCCTCGCCGTCGGCGCGTTCCGCGGCGAGATCGCCGGGTCCATCCTGCTGCTGGTGGGCCCGCCCGGTGTCGGCAAGACGAGCATCGGCCGCTCGGTGGCGGACGCCCTCGGGCGCAAGTTCTACCGCTTCAGCCTCGGCGGCATGCGCGACGAGGCGGAGATCAAGGGGCACCGGCGCACCTACATCGGCGCCATGCCCGGCAAGTTCGTGCAGGCGCTGAATGACGTCGAGGTGTCCAACCCGGTCATCATGCTCGACGAGATCGACAAGATCGGTGCGTCCTACCAGGGCGATCCCGCGTCGGCGCTGCTGGAGGTGCTGGACCCGGAGCAGAACAGCGAGTTCCTCGACCACTACCTCGACTTGCGCGTCGACCTGTCCAAGGTGCTGTTTATCTGCACCGCCAACCAGCTCGACACGATCCCGGGCCCGCTGCTCGACCGCATGGAAACCTTGCGCCTGTCGGGCTACGTCGCCGAGGAGAAGCTGTCCATCGCGCGCAACCACCTGTGGCCCCGGCAGCTCGGGCGTCACGGGCTCACCGAGGACCAGTTGAAAATCAACGACGCGGGCCTGAAGTACGTGATCGATTCCTACTGCCGCGAGGCGGGGGTGCGCACGCTCGAGAAGCAGCTCGCGCGCATCATGCGCAAGTCCATCGTGCGCCTGCTGGAGGGCGACGAGGAGCGCCTGCGGGTTGGTAAAAAGGACATTGAGGACCTGCTCGGCAAGCCGCCGTTCCAGCCGGAAAAACCCCTGCGCGGGCTGGGTGTGGCCACGGGCCTGGCCTGGACAGCCATGGGCGGCGCCACCCTGCCGATCGAGACCTCCCAGGTGCACACGCTCAACCGCGGGTTCAAGCTCACCGGCCGTCTCGGGGACATCATGAAGGAGTCCGCGGAGATCGCCTACAGCTACGTCGTCTCGCACCTGAAGGACTACGGCTGCGACCTGGACTTCTTCGACATGAGCATGGTGCACATGCACGTGCCGGAGGGCGCCACGCCGAAAGACGGTCCCAGCGCCGGTATCACCATGGCCACCGCGCTGGTGTCGCTGGCGCGCAAGGAGCGCATCCGCCGCCCGCTGGCGATGACCGGCGAGCTGACCCTCACGGGGCAGGTGCTGCCCGTCGGCGGTATCCGCGAGAAGGTGATCGCCGCGCGCCGCTCGCGCATCATGGAGCTCATCCTGCCCCACGGCAACCGCCGCGACTTCGAGGAGCTGCCGGACTACCTGCGCGAGGGCATCAACGTGCACTTCGCGCGCAACTACCGCGAGGTGTTCGAGTTTGTGTTTCACGAGCACCGGCTGGAGAAGGCGCTGCACTGAGTTTGTGCGGTCCGCGGGAGAAAGCGCCTTCCGAAGCGACCGCGGCTCCGCCGCCCCGCTCGGCTGCTGCGCAACTCGACTGGAGAAGGCGCTGCACTGAGCGCGTCCTCCGGTCCGCTGGCGGTAGTGTCTTCCGAAACGACCGCGGCTCCGCCGGCCCGCTCGGCCGCTGTGCAACTCGACCGAAAATTGCGAGGTTCCCTCGCAATTTTCCGGGACTCGGACAGTGCTCGCGGAAAGCCCCTCGCGGGCCGGCTGCGCCAAGCGCGGCCTGATTGTTTCGGAAGACACTACCTCCTGCGGACCTCGTGTGTGCCACTACCGCCTGTGCTCCCCGACCCGGTGTCCCTGTCGCGTCGGAGCTAAATGAACCGAGCGGTGGAGTGGTATTCCTCCTGAAACCATCAGGCTGCGCCTAGCGGAGCGCGAGAACGCGGGGTTGTCCGCGAGGACTGACTGAGTCCCACAAAATGCGACAGCATTTTGGACGACCTTTAGGTCGCCCCGAAGGGGTGAGAACGCGCAACAAGCGCGTTGGAATCAATTTTTTTGCGCAGCAAAAAAATGGTCGAGTTCCGCAGCGGCCGCGTTCGAGTGCGGAGCTGCGGTCGTTTCAGGAGGAATACCACTCCACCGCGCAATCAGCTCATCCAGCCGTAGCGGCAACAATCGCACGCCGCGGGGCAGGATAGCCCTCGATGGTCTTCGAGGCGTCATCCGAATCGAGGAAATCGGCCAGCGAGTGGAACGTCATCCAATCCGTGCTGCGCTGCTCGTCCGTGGAGGTGACGTTCACGTCGACCACTGCGGCGTCGCGGAAGCCGAGCTTGCGCAGCCAGCCGATGATGGTGTCGCAGCTCGGCAGGAACCACACGTTGCCCATGCGCGCGTAGCGTCCCTCCGGCACCAGCGTAGCGCCGGGACCGCCGTCGATGACGAGCGTCTCGAGTACCAGCTGTCCGCCGGGTCGCAGGAAATCCTTCAGTTCCTGCAGGTGGTCGATGGGTGAGCGGCGGTGGTACAGCACACCCATGGAAAAGACCGTGTCAAAGGCCGCTAGCCCCGGCGGCACGCCCTCGATACCGGTCGGTAACACCCATACGTCGTCCCGGCGCAGGTATTTCTGCAGCGCCCAGAACTGCATGACGAACAGCGGCGTGGGGTCGATGCCGATCACCTCGGCGGCGCCCGCGCCCGCCATGCGCCAGCAGTGATAACCGCTGCCGCAACCCACGTCGAGCACGCGCCTCCCGGCGAGCGGTTCGAGGCCCGGCAGTAACCGCTCCCACTTCCAGTCAGAGCGCCACTCGGTGTCGATGTGCACCCCGAACAGTTCGAAGGGGCCCTTGCGCCATGGATGCAGGCCCTGAAGGGCAGTGCGCAGTTGTTCGGCGGTGGCGGGGTCGATGTCGCCCCGCGCGCCCACCCGCGCGCTGTCCAGTTGCACCGACGCCACCGGGAGGTCGGGCAGGGCGTCCAGTGCCTCGAGCCAACCGGGCAGGTCGCCGTAGCGTTGCCGCGACAGGCCGGCCTCGACCTGTGCGGGCAGCGCCTCCGCCCACGCGTCCAGCGGGCCGCCGCGCCAGCGCTCGATCAGGGGCTGGTAGTCGATCATGTGCGCGGGCTCATTTTAGCGCTACGAGGGAGGCGAAGTTGAAGCACTGGAACCAGACGTCGCAGCTGCCGAAGCCGGCGCCGGCGATGCGCGCGCGGTGGGTCGCGAGGGTTTCCGGTTGCAGCACGTTTTCCAGGGCGGTGCGCTTCTGCGCCACCTCCAGTTCGCTGTAGCCGTTGGCGCGCTTGAACTGGTGGTGCAGTTCCGTGTTCAGTGCGTCGAGGTGCGGGTCCTCGAAGGTGACCTTCTCCGACAGCACCAGGATCCCGCCGGGCCGCAGACCGGTGTAGATGCGGGCGAGCACCGCGTCGCGGCGGTCGGGGGGCACGAACTGCAGGGTGAAATTGAGCACCACCACGCTGGCGTCCTCCACGGTCACGTCCTCGAGGTCGGCGCAGACGAGGTCCACGGGGGTGTCGTGGGTGTCGGTCTCCACGATGCCGCGGCAGCGCTCGAGCATGGCGGCGGAGTTGTCCACCGCGACGATTCGGCACTCGCTGCCGCGCAGGTTCTGGCGCATGGCGAGGGTGGAGGCTCCCAGCGAACAGCCGAGGTCGTAGAGGCGGCTGCCGGGGCTGGCGTGGCGTGCGGCCAGCAGGCCCGTCATGGCCACGATGGTGGTGTAACCCGGTACCGAGCGGCGAATCATGTCCGGGAAGACCCGGGCCACGCCCTCGTCGAAGGCGAACTCGCCCGGCGCCTGCAGCGGATCGGAGAAGAGGGTGTCCCGGGGGCTTGTCACGGTGCTGGTGAGGTAGTGGACGGGGGAGAATTTATAGTCACGGCTACAATTCTAGCATGAATAATTAAACCACCAGGGTCAGGTTTCACTGTATTCCCCCACGATTAGTAGGCACTATATGTTGTGTATCGTCGCTACAGGATAACTATATGGGGGCTATAAGCCAGAGTTACCCCGCCGACCTGAGCCCGCCGCCGCTGCGCCACAGCGTCATGGAACTGGGTCGGGTCATGCTCGAAATCGGCAGCAGTGCCATGCTCCGGCCCCTCCTCAACACCCTGCCCCGCGGCGACGGCCACACCATCATGACCCTCCCCGGGTTCATGGGCGCCGACGGCTCCACGCGACAACTGCGGCGTTTCCTCAAGGATCGCGGATACAACGCGGTGCCCTGGGGTCTCGGGCGCAACGCCGCCGAGGTGCGCTCCCGCGACATCGACGACTTCCTCGCCCACCGCGAGCAGATGGAAGCGCTCATCGCCGGCAGGGTGGAGGAAGAGTATCTCGCCAGCGGCCAGAAGGTCACCCTCATCGGCTGGAGCCTCGGCGGCCTCTACGCCGTGGCCCTGGCGCACCGGTATCCGCGCTGGGTCCGCCAGGTCATCACCCTGGGCACTCCCTACGGCGACCCCCGCGGCACTGCCCTGTACAGTGTGATGGGCAGTCTCTACGACAATAATGTCGACGAGGACGCGCTGGAGCGCTGGGTGGCACACACCTATCGCGACGGACCGCTGCGGGTGCCGGTTCTGGCCCTGTACAGCGAGTCCGACGGCATCGTGGGCGCCGGCATCGCCCGCTGCCAGGCCGACCCGCGCTACGTCACCAACGTCGCGGTGCTGGCCAGCCACGTGGGCTTTCCCTTCAATCCGGTGGTCTTCGCGGTGATCGCCAATCACCTGGTGGCGCCCGGCGAGCGCTGGGCGATCTGCCGGGCGGAACGGCTCGGGCCGCTCCTGGCGGTACAGCCGGGCCTTTGAACGCGGCCCCGCGCGGCGGGGCCGTCCGTCACAGGACGTTACAGACGTGGGATCGGTGCGGCGACCTAGTTGGCGCTGCGCACCAGCAGCTCTTCCTCGCCGCTGGCAGGCTGGGGCTGCCTGGCGTGGGGCTCCAGGTGGGCGAAGTGCGAGGACACCTTTTTGCGGCGGTCGGGCCTGGGGTGTTCAAACTTGATACTGCGCATAAAGTCCACCAGGCTGACTTTGCCTTCGTCCAGACGCTTCATGATTCTCTCGGTTAAATAGTGATCAGTCCTCATTTTCAGTATAGGCCCTCGGCGGGCGCCGCGCGCGTAAAAAGTACGCGGCTGTTGTGTGAAAAATGGCAGTCTCCGACTGCCGGGGCATGTGAAAAATGGCAGTCTCCGACTGCCGGGGTGTGTGAAAAATGGCAGTCTCCGCCCGCCGGGAGGTCTGAGAAATGGCAGTCTCCGCCCGCCGGGGTATAATCCCGCCGCCCCGGCCGGGGCCGCGCGCGTCGCGCGAGTGACCGACGCTGGAGAGACCGATGCTGCACGCCCTCGAACAACTGCCCGCCGACCCCATCCTGGGGCTGTCCGCCGCCTGCCGGGCCGACACCAACCCGGACAAGGTGGACCTGACGGTCGGCATTTACATGGACGAGACCGGGGTCTGCCCGGTATTCGAGGCGGTGCGGCTGGCCCAGCGCGCCCTCGAGGCCCAGGAGGTGACCAAGGCCTACCTGCCCCCGGCGGGTGACGACCAGTTCAACGCGGGCATACAGCGCCTGCTGTTCGGGGCCGATAGCGCCCTCGTGGCGGGGGGCCGCACGACCAGTATCCAGACTCCCGGCGGCTGCGGGGCCCTGCGCATCGGCGCCGAGATCATCTTCGCCGCGGCGCCGGGCGCCCGGGTCTGGGTCTCCGACCCCACCTGGCCGGTGCACCTGCCGCTGCTGGGCAGCGTCGGCCTGGCCTTCGAGTCCTACCGCTACTACGACGCGGGCTGTCACGGGGTCGATTTCGACGGGATGGTGACCGACCTGGCGGGGGCGGGTGCCGGCGACGTGGTGTTGCTGCACGGCTGCTGCCACAACCCCTGCGGCGCGGACCTCTCCCTCGAACAGTGGGGGGTCATCGCCGACATGGCCGAGCGCCAGGGTTTCACCCCCTTCGTGGACATCGCCTACCAGGGGCTCGCGGACGGCCTGGAGGAGGACGCCGCGGGATTGCGCCTGCTGGCCGGGCGCCTGCCCGAGGTGATCGTGGCCGCCTCCTGCTCGAAAAACATGGGCCTGTACCGCGAGCGCACCGGCGCCGCGGTGTTCCTGTGCCAGGATGCCGGCGCCGCGGAAGCCACCCTGAGCCAGGCCAAGGCGGCGGCGCGCCGGGTCTACTCCATGCCCCCGGCCCACGGCGCGCTGCTGGCGGGCCGCATCCTCTCCGACCCGGCGCTGGAAGACAACTGGCGCGCGGAGCTCGCGGCCATGTGCAGCCGCATCAACGGCCTGCGTGGCAGCCTGCGTTCCGCGCTGGAAAAAGCCAGCGGCGCTGACTTCGCGTTCATCGAGCGGGAGCGCGGCATGTTCTCCTTCCTCGGCCTCTCCCCGGCGCAGGCCCTGCGCCTGCGGGAGGAGTACAGCATCTACATGCTCGACTCCTCGCGCGTCAATATCGCCGGCGTCAACGACGGCAACGTGGACTACGTGGCGAACGCGGTCGCCGCCGTACTGTAAGCGGTTGCCCCGGTTGACAGCCTACCCGCGCGCCGCGAAGTACCCCGACCTGGATGCGCTCTACGCCCAGTGCAGCGGGCCTGGTGCGCTCGAACTCGCCGAGTCGATGGCGCAGAAGCTGGGTCTGGCACCCGGGCAGCGCCTGTTGGACGTGGGCTGCAACCGCGGTGTGCAGAGCTGTTTCCTGGCGCGGGAATTCGGCGTGCAGGTGGTTGCGATCGACCCGTGGGACGACAGGGAGAGCGGCCGGCCGCACGCGGCACACGTCGAGGACAACGCGGCGCAGTGGGGCGTTGCCGGTCAGGTAACGGCCCTGGCCGTCGGCGTTCCCACCGACCGGTTTGAGGGGGAGGGCTTCGACGCCGCCTACTGCACCACGGCCCTGGAGATGGTGCGGGCGTTCGACGGCGACGCGGGCTATCGCGCCTGCCTCGACAGTATCTTGCAGGCGCTGCGCCCCGGCGCGCTGTTCGCCCTGGCGGAGCCCATGCACACCGGCGTCGAGATTCCCGCGGAACTGGCCCCGCTGCTCGACGAGGAGTTCAGCTGGAAGACCTGCTTCCGCTCCCTGGAGGAGACCATCGCCGCGGTGGAGTCGGTCGGGTTTGCAGTGCAGGAAGCGGGTCACGCGCCCGATGCCGCGCGCTGGTGGCGGCAGTTTGCCGAGCACGACCCCTTCTGCCGCGCGGAACCGGGGGACGACCCGTTGAAAATTAGCGTGGACGGCGGGCGCTGGCTCAGCTTCGGTTACGTGATTGCCCGCAGGCCGCAGGCGGGCTGACTCAGAAGAGCTGCGGCAGGTAGGTGTCCGCGAGCCCGGGCGGGTAGCCGATGATATCCACCAGCCGGCGGCGGCACTCCGCGAGGTCCGCGCCGCGTTCGCGCCACACCGGCACGCGTTTCACCATTGTCTCCACCAGTTCCCGCGGGGTGATCAGCCACGTGTCCTGGGCCAGTTCGCCAAAGTGAAAGTCGGCGGGACACACCCGCATCGCCTCCGGTTTCATGTACAGGGCCAGCGTGAGCACCCGGCGCGCACCCCGTTCCGCGAGGTGTTCCCTCAGAAACTGCAGGGTGCCGCCGCGGTCGCCCAGATCGTCAATCACCAGCACCACCCTGTTCTCGACGGCAACGGAGATGTCCTGCCGCACCTGCGGCTCGTCGTAGCGCTCGTTGGGGCCTTTGTAGAGGGACACGCCCACGGTGCCGAACTCGATGGTCGGCTCGTCGCTGCCGCGGCCGTGCACGAGGTGGTCGTGCAGCAGAATGCCCGGCAGCATGCCACCCATGGTCGCCATGAGAGCCGCGGTGATCGGTTCGGCGCCACCGCGCTGGTAGGCGTGCACCTGGCGCGCCACCTCCGCTGCCGCCAGCGCCTCTGCCGCGTCGGGCACCAGCAGGAACTCCAGCTCGTCGTCCGGCACGCTGACGCCCACCGGTTTCTTCCAGAACTCGATGTCGAGTTCCGCCGGGGAACAGTGCACCTGGTGCTGGTAATCGCTCATTGCGCCATTCTAGGGCAGCACCAGCAGGGCGCGGAAGTCGTTGACGTTGGTGCGGGTGGGCCCGGTAACTACAAGATCATCCAGAGCATCAAAAAAGCCGTGACCGTTGTTGTCCTCCAGCAGTGCCCCGGCGTCGAGACCGGCCGCGTGCGCCCGCGCAAGGCTGTCCGGTGCGAGCAGGGCGCCCGCGTTGTCTCCGGCGCCGTCGATACCGTCGGTGTCGGCGGCCATGGCGTGTATGCCCGGGGCGCCGTCGAGGGCTACGGCGGCCGCGAGCAGGAACTCGGTGTTGCGGCCCCCGCGACCGCCGCCCCTGACGGTGACCGTCGTCTCCCCGCCCGACAGCAGCAGGCAGCGGCGTCCCGCGGCATGAAGTTCCAGCGCCCGTGCCGCCTGGGCGGCGCCGATCTCCCGGGCCTCGCCCTGGATGTCGTCACCGAGGTAGGTCACCTCGATACCGGCGCTTTCCGCCGCCGCGGCGGCCGCGCGCAGGGCGCCGTCCGGGGTAGCCACCAGGTGGAACGCCGCGTGTTCCAGGGCGGGGTCGCCCGGCCCCGGCGTTTCCGCGTCCGGGTCGTGCAACCAGTCCAGCACGTGGGGCGGCGCGTCGATGCCGCGGCGTTCGATGACCGCCAGTGCGTCCGCCGCGGTGGTGGGGTCGGCGACCGTGGGGCCGGAAGCGATCACGCTGGGGTCGTCTCCGGGCACGTCGGAGATGGCGTAGGTGATGAGTTGCGCAGGACGGCAGGCGGCGGCCAGGCGTCCACCCTTTATCGCGGAGAGGTGTTTGCGCACGCAGTTGATCTCGTCGATGGGCGCGCCGCTGCGCAGCAGTTGCCGGCCGATGGCCTGCTTGTCCGCGAGGCTCAGCGCGGGGGCCGGCAGTGCGAGCAGGGAGGAACCGCCGCCGGAGAGCAGGCAGATGACGAGGTCGTGGGTGGTGAGCCCGCCGACCGCGTCGAGCACCCGGCGCGCAACCACCTCGCCCTGGTCGTCCGGCACCGGGTGGGCCGCCTCCACCACCGCGATGCGGGCGCAGGGCTCGGCGTGACCGTAGGGCACAGCGACCAGCCCCCGCAATTCCCCGGGCCAGTGTTGCTCCAGGCCGGCGGCCATGGCCGCGGCCGCCTTGCCCGCGCCGATGACCACGGCCGGGCGGTCGCGCCGTGGCGGCAGCAGCGGGGGCAGGGTGATGTGCGGGTCCGCCGCGGCCACGGTGACGTGGAACAGCTCCGTTAAAAAGTCCCGGGGCGCATCGGGGCCTGCGCGCATGTCTGCAGCCTCGTGGATGGTGGTGTTTAGGGGGTCAGAGTCCATTTTTCCGTACACGGAAAAAAGGACTCTGACCCCGTGCTAGAGTAGCGCACTTGCGACAGGACGGGCAGGAGAATGACGACCATGGCCGAGCCATTGTGGCGCCCCGACGGGGAGCGGATCGCGGCCTCGGGTGTCGCGCAGTTCATGCTGTTCGTGCGCCGGCGTCACGGCGTCTCCGTGGGGCCCGACTACTTTTCACTCCACGAGTGGTCCCTGGCGCAGCCGGAGGCGTTCTGGTCCGCGCTGTGGGACTTTTGCGAGGTAATTGCCGGCGAGCGAGGCGACTCGGTGCTCGTGGACGGCGACCGCTTCCCGGGGGCGCGCTGGTTTCCCCACGCGCGCCTGAATTTCGCCGAGAACCTGCTGCGCCACCGCGACGACCGCATCGCCCTGGTCTCCCTGCGGGAGGGAGGCGACCGTCGCGAGCTCAGTTACACGGCGCTCTACGGACAGGTCGCCCAACTCGCCGCCAGCCTGCGCACCACCGGCGTGCGGCCGGGGGACCGGGTCGCGGGCTTCTTGCCCAACATCGAGGAAACGGTGGTGGCCATGCTCGCGGCCGCGAGCATCGGTGCCGTGTGGTCCTCGTGCTCGCCGGACTTCGGCCTCGACGGTGTGCTGGACCGCTTCGGCCAGATCGCGCCGAAGGTGCTGTTCGCCGCGGACGGCTACGTCTACAACGGGCGCTCCGTCGACTGCATGGAGCGGCTGGCGGGCATCGTTGCGGACATCGACAGTATCGAGCGGGTGGTTGTCGTGCCCCTCGCATCGCCGGCCCCGGACCTGACGGCTATGCCGGGCGCGATCCCCTGGGGCGACTACCTGGACGGTGCCGCATCGGACCTCGCGTTCGAGCAGCTGCCCTTCGACCACCCGCTGTATATCATGTACTCCTCCGGCACCACCGGGGCGCCCAAGTGCATCGTCCACGGCGCCGGGGGCAGTCTGCTGCAGCACCTCAAGGAGCACCGCCTGGCGGTGGATATCGGGCGGCGCGACGTGTTTTTCTACTTCACGACCTGCGGCTGGATGATGTGGAACTGGCTGGTCTCGGGCCTGGCGAGCGGCGCGACCCTGGTGCTCTACGACGGCTCGCCCTTCGCCGGCGACGGCCGGGTGTTGCTGGACGCGATCGATGCGGAGGGCATTACCGTGTTCGGGACCAGTGCGAAGTACATCGCCGCGCTGGAGAAAGCCGGGCACAGACCCCGGGAGAGCCACGACCTGTCGAGCCTCAAGACCATCCTGTCTACGGGTTCGCCCCTGTCCCACGAGAGCTTCGACTACGTCTACCGCGACATCAAGGCGGACGTGTGCCTCTCCAGCATTTCCGGCGGCACCGACATCCTCTCCTGTTTTGTCGGGGGCAGCCCCGTACTCCCGGTGTACAGCGGCGAGATACAGTGCCCGGGCCTCGGCATGGCGGTGGCGATCTGGGACGAGGCGGGCAATCCCGTGGAGCAGGCCAAGGGCGAGCTGGTGTGCACGGCGCCCTTTCCCTCCTGTCCGGTCGGTTTCTGGAACGACCCCGGCGACGCGCGCTTCCGCGCGGCCTATTTCGAACGCTTCCCCGGAGTGTGGGCGCACGGGGATTACGGGGAGCTGACCGCCCACGGCGGCTATATCATCCACGGGCGCTCCGACGCGGTGCTCAACCCCGGGGGCGTGCGCATCGGCACGGCCGAGATCTACCGGCAGGTGGAGCGGGTGGACGAGGTGCTGGACAGCGTGGTGATCGGGCAGCAGTGGCGTGACGACGTGCGCGTGGTGTTGTTCGTGGTGCTCCGCGAGGGGGTGGCGCTGTCGGAGGCGCTGGCCGCGCGCATCCGCAGTACCGTGCGCGAGCACGCGACCCCGCGGCACGTCCCCGAACTCATTCTTCAGGTCGACGATATCCCGCGCACCATCAGCGGCAAGATCGTCGAGCTGGCGGTGCGGGACGTGGTGCACGGGCGCCCGGTGAAAAACACCGACGCGCTGGCCAACCCCGAGGCGCTGGCGCACTTCCGCGACCGCCCGGAACTGACCAGCTAGGTGTACCCTCGCCGCCGCACCGACCGTTGAATTCGGTTATTATGCGGCCTCTCCACGACGCCGAAGCCCTATGAACGACGCGCAACAGATACGCTATGACCGCCAGGTGGCCCTGTGGCTGGTGTTCTGCGCGGCGGTGGTATTCGGCATGATCATGCTCGGTGCGGTGACGCGGCTGACCGGCTCGGGCCTGTCGATGGTCGACTGGAAACCCCTGATGGGTGTGGTTCCCCCCCTGTCGGAGCAGGCCTGGCTGGAGACCTTCGAGCGCTACAAACAGTACCCCGAGTACCAGAAGGTCAACGTCGGCATGGATCTCGAGGGGTTCAAGCGCATTTTCATGTACGAGTACCTGCACCGGGTGCTCGGGCGACTGATCGGCGTGATCTTCTTCTTCCCCATGCTCTGGTTCTGGTTGCGCGGGCGCGTGCGCGCGGGACTCATGCCGCACCTGTGGGCGCTGTTTGTACTGGGGGGGCTGCAGGGCCTGCTGGGCTGGTACATGGTCAAGAGCGGGCTCGTGGACGTGCCCCGCGTCAGCCAGTACCGGCTCACCGCGCACCTGGGGCTGGCGGTGGCCATCTACGCCTACATGGTGTGGCTGGCGCTGGACCTGGTGTTCCTGCGCGGGCAGCGGGCAGAGCCGGGGGACAGGCGCTACACGGGCTTTTCCGCGACGCTGGTCGCGCTGCTCTACCTGATGATTCTCTCCGGCGGCCTGGTGGCTGGCACCCGCGCGGGGCTGGCCTATCCCACCTGGCCCCTCATGGGGGACAGCTTTATTCCACCGGGCCTGTACACCCTGTCTCCGGCCTGGCTGTCGGCCTTCGAGGACGTGACCACGATCCAGTTCAATCACCGCATATTCGCGTATCTGCTGTTCGTGCTGGTCAATGCCTACGCCTGGCTGGTGTACCGCAACGGCACCGACACGCACGCGGCCAGTGGCGCTATCGTATTGGCCGCAGCCCTGTGGCTGCAGGTGATACTCGGTATCAGCACACTCCTGCTGCAGGTTCCCGTCGCGGTTGCCACGGCCCACCAGGGCTGCGCGGTGCTGCTGCTGACGGCGCTGTTGTTCGTGGCCCACGGCCAGGTGCGCAGGTAGGGCGGGCACAAAAAAACCCGGCGCGTGGCCGGGCTTTCCGTGACCCCTGGCGGGGCCCTGTAGTCACTGGTTCCGCTTACCAGAAATCCGGCGTGTGGTCGTCCTCGCGGCGGCCCTGGTTCTGGCGGCGGTCTTCCTTGGACAGGTCGAAGCGCACGTCGCCGCGGCGATCCTCATTCTTGCGGCGAATGTTGTGGCGCCGCTCGACGCCCATGTATTCCTTGCCGCCGGCGGTTTCCCGGATCAGGGCGTCGCCCTCCCCGAGATCCTTGGAGTAAAAAGAGGCTTTTTCAGACATGGCTTGATTCCCCATCAGAGTTGGCAATCAGTAGTGTAGTTTGTTTCAAATAGAACGCGATAGCAGTATCGGGGCATGTGAAAATGCCCGATTTCGCCGCGATCTGTGAACGATGTCACAGATCGCCCCCGCTCACACCGAGAGCGCGCAGATACGGCTCAGGTGACAGTAGGGCAGATCTGTCTCATCGTGCCAGCCGTTGAACGCGCCCTGTATGAGCTTCATTTCGCGCTGGCTGGTCGGGTTGTCGCGGATATCGACGCCGGCACGCTGCAGGCAGCGCACCACGTCTCCGGTCACCACGAAGGTGTCCCGCCCCATGTTGCGCAGCAGGCGCTGGCCGGTCATGCCCCCGAGGCGCGCGCCGCCTTTTTTCAGCGCGTTGAACAGGCCGACCAGGTCTGCGTCGGGCCAGCGCCCGGCAAACCTGCCGAAGCTGCCGTGCTGTGCAGCGACATCGAGGATGAAGCGCGCGTTGGCCTGTACGGCCAGCACTTTCTGCCGGTTGCGGATGATCAGGGGATTCGCGGCAAAACGATCGATCTGTTCAGGGCTCAGGAGCACGATCTTCTCCGGCGGGAAGCCGAAAAAAACCTCCTCGAACCCGTCCCACTTGTTGTCCACCACGCGCCAGACGAAACCCGCCTGGAACACGCAGCGGGTCATTTCCGCGAGCCAGCGGTGATCCGCGGTGCGCGCCAGGGCGGCGGGCTTGCGCACCGCCGGCAACAGTTCCGCCACGCCGGCCCTGCCGCCGTGGCGCTTGTAGGCCCTCGCCCGAATCTCGCGGAATGATTGTGGCATTCAAGCTTCCTGAGAGTGTCTCAGGCGAGTGCCAGACAAGGCGAGGCCCGGCGGGAACGCGGAGTGTACACGGCAGTACATGAGCAGTTCACGCCGGGGCTCAACGCGGTATGGCGCCGGCTGAGGCAGTCTCAATTACTATGCGTGCCGTCGCAGAGGGGCTGGTTTGCGGTAGCTTTACAACCGCAAAAGAAAACCTTGCCCGACTCCGCGGCGTCGTAGCGCACGGGTGAGTAACCGGTATCCTTGTGGGAGCCATCGCAGAAGGGCTGGCTCGCGGATAACCCGCAGGCGCACCAGAAGTAGGCCTCCCCGGCCTCCACCTCGACACCGAAGGGTGTGTCCGCCGCACGTTTTGGCTGGTCCATTGCTCGCTCCTCGGGGTTTCCCCCTCGCATTGCCTGTTGTTCGATCTAGATATTGGTTTTCAAAAGCAGCCGCTTGAACACCACGGCGTTGTGATCGCCCGCGTCGCGCTCTGGTTCCTCGGCGAGCTCCACGTCGGGAAAGCGCCGGAACAGCTCGGACAGGGTGAGGTAAAGCTGGCGCTTGGCCAGGGCGGCGCCGATGCAGTAGCGGGGTCCGTAGCCGAACATGACATCGGGGTCGAACACGCGCTCCACGTCGAACTTCGACGGGTCGTCGTAGTAGTCGGGGTCGTGATCCTTCAGGTGCGGCATCATCAACACCATGACGCCCTTGCGCAGTTTCTCGCCCATGAACTCCATGTCCCGGGGTGCGTAGCGTGCAAACCCCATCTTGGATGAGACCCCCCAGCGGTTGATCTCGCTGAAGGCGTTGGAAAAGGCGTCGGGCGAGGACAGGGCCTTGCCGATCTGGTCGCGGTCGTTCTTCAACAGGGCGTATACCGCCCACTGCTGCGCCACCAGAGTGGTGTCGGAGCCGGCGCCGATGAGTGCCAGGATCAGGGTGACCACGTCCCACTCCTCAAAGTTCTCGTTCTCTTCCTCGATTTTCAGCAGCGTACTCAGGAAGTCGTCCTGCACCGGCGCGCCGCGCCGCTCCGCGATGACGGCGCGGATGATGTCGATGGCGCGGTTGCTGTCCTGGCGCGCCGCCTCGCGCTGCTCGTCGGAGATGGTCGGGTTCCAGGCCTCGGTGAAGGTCATGATCACCTGCTTGATCTCCGGCCAGTATTTTTCCGGGATGCCCACCATGCGCGTGATCGAGATGAAGGGAATGTGGTAGGCGATCTCCTCCCGGTAGTCGAAAATCTCCGGTTCGCCCAGGTCGTCGAAAAGTTTCTTCACCTCGGGCTCGATCTTCGCGGAAATGGCGTCGACAACGTTGCGTGAGAACGCGGGCGCTGTCACGCGGCGCACCAGGCGGTGATGGTCCTGTTCCGCCAGCAGGCTGTGGCCGATCATGGCGCGCTCGAAGTTGCTCCACTGGTCCTCGGGCGGGCGCGGGGGCGCGAACTCCCAGTCGTAGAAGTCCGAGGACAGCGGCTCTTCCTTCCAGCAGGCCATGATGTCCTCCATGCGGGTGACGATCCACGCCTGCCAGGGCTCGTACCACACGATGCGGCCGCGGCGCGCCAGCGCCAGGCACTGGGCGACCGGGTCCGTGAGGTAACCGGGTGACTGGGGATTGAAGACCTCCTCGATGGGGGGCAGGTTCTCGGCGACCTCGGCCATGTCGTTCTCCTCGCTGGGCTGGCGCCCGCCGTCGCGGGTGCGCGGAATTTAGGGCGGACAAAAGTATACATCTGTATACCTTTTTTCCCAAATATTCGTCAGTCCGTCGCTGTCCCAGGCAGTAGTAAGCTGCTACTGGTCTTTTAGGTTAGACTGTCCCGGCGCCGGTAACCACATGTCTCCCCCGCGATGGAACTGATTGTCTTCGACCTCGACGGCACGCTGCTGGACCGCCGCTCGCAGGTCTCCCCGCACACCCGGGACACACTGCGGGCGCTGCGGGATCGCGGCATCGCCTACACCGTGGCCACTGGCCGCACGCTCCACGCCTCCCGCGACCTGCTGGAGGGGCACGGCTTCGAGCTCCCGCACATCTACAAGAACGGCGTGGTGATCTGGCGCCCCGAGAACGACACCTACAGCCACCGCAACCTGCTCACCCAGGCGGAGATCCGCAGTGTGCTGGAAGCCTTTGCCGCCGCCTCTGTCACCCCCTTCATCTTCACGCTGGGAGAGGCGGACCAACACGGGGTCTACCACCCGCCGCTGCAGAACGCGCCGGAGCACCGGCTCGCCGCCCTGTTTCGCGAGGATCGCGGCCTGGACGTCCGCCCCGTCGCGGAGATGCCGGGCTACGTCGACATCAGCAATATCAGCGCGCTCGGTTCGCGGGAGGCGCTGGGGCTGGTCGAACAGAGCGTGTGCGCGCAGGAGCACCTCGTGGCCTACGGCGGCGAGGCCTTCGAGGGGGACGGGCTGTACTGGCTGGACATCCACCACAGCGCCGCGAGCAAAGGCGGCGCGGTGGAACAGCTCAGGCGCGACCTCGGGGCGAGCCGGGTGATCTGTTTCGGCGACAGTGTCAATGACCTCAGCATGTTCGCCGTGGCGGACGAGAGCTATGCGCCGGAGAACGCCAGGGAGTCGGTCAAGGCCGCGGCCACCGCGATCATCGGCCACCACGACGAGAACGGGATCTCGCACTTCCTGCGCGAGCGCTACGGCCTCTAGCGAGGCGCCGCTCGCGACGCCTGCCGTTGCAGGAGTTCGTTGAACAACAGTGCGCTCAGGAACAGCAGCCCGGGAACCAGGTGCACACTGAGCCGGCCGACCGCGCTCAGGTTCGAGGCGCCCCAGGCGAAGCCGGTGAACAGGAACAGGTACAGGAACGCGCCCACGGCACAGGCCAGGGCGACGGTGAGTCCCGGCAGCCTCCGGGTCATCGCTCCCGGGACGGCAATGCCCAGGGGGATGATGGCCAGCGCCATGTAGCCGAACAGGTGCCAGTTGTCGTGTTGCCAGGTACTGCGCAACAGCCCCGTCAGCGCCTCGGGATTGAAGGCCGGCGCGAAATCGTGAATCGTGTAACTGAGTATGCGCACGTCCTCCGGCACCACCAGTACCGCGAAAATTCCCCACAGGCCCAACAGGATTATCAGTTTCAACGCCTCACCGCGACTGCCGTAGGCGACCGCCGCGGCGGGCAGCAGGGTGGACGCCCAGATCACGCCCTCACTCTTGACCAGCGGGCAGGCCAGTGCGAACGCGACGGCCAGTACCGCCTGCCAGGTACCCCGGGTGCGCATCCAGTTGTGCAGTGCCATCAGCGCGCAGCAATAGGTGGCGCCGAGAAACAGGTCCGCGTACCCGGCCAGGGCGACGTGTGTATTGATCAGCGGCATCGACATGAGCATGTAGGTGAAGGCGGCGGCGACCGTCGCGGCAACGCCGGCGCCGCGCAGCTGGGCGTAGAACGCGGCGCCCAGGGCGGCAAAGCAGGCCAGCCAGGGCAGGTTCATCAGGCTCTCGTTCCAGCTGCCCAGGGCCAGGTTCATCCACACCTGCAGGAGCGGGATCATCGGCGGGTAGTGCGGGTGCCGGTCCGTGAACACCCCCTCGCCCCCGGTCACGAGCCACTCGTGGTGACCGACGAAGGGCAGCATGTCGCGATACTCGAACCACACCCGCGCCTTGGTCGCCCAGTGCATGGTAGCGTCCCAGGGGAACAGCGGCCGCCACCAGATTTCCAGCCCCAGGCTACCTACCCGCAGGACGACCAGCGCCAGCAGGACGCCGCAGAGCAGGCGCTCACCCGTGGACAGCGCCCGCGACGACGCCGTGACGGCGCCGTCGCTCAGCGGCGACAAGCCTGTCGAGCGACGCACCACCGCGAGCAGGATGAGTGCCGCGCACACTGCCGCGGTGGTATTGAAATCCAGGGGGAGGCCGAGCGCGTTCAGACCGCGCATCAGCAGGGGCACCGCCACCAGTCCCAGCAGGGTGCCGTTACCCCACACCAGGGGCGCCCGGGCGGCAGCATTCCCGGGCACGTGAAGACCCAGCCAGGCGGCGCCGAGGCAGGCGGGTAGAGCCAGGGCCAGCATAATAATGAAGAACTCCACCTACTTGATCCTCAGGAGGATGCCGTAGGCGTCCTCGAACACCTGCTCGATGTCGAAGAACCAGCCCAGTTCGGTGATGAGCCTGTCATTGACCGGGCGGTAACGCAGATTCGACGGCGGAACCATCAGGATGTAGTCGCCCTTGCGCAGGAATCCGTGGTGGGGGATCTCGTCCCCGTCGAGTTTCCAGAACACGTTCGTCGGGTACAGGTAGTAAGCGGTGCGCAGGCTGGTGTACTCGTCGCTGGAAGCGACAAATACCCGTGGATTGTCGCCCTCCAGCGCCGCGTTCGTCCCCATGGCGAGCCGGTACAGGAACCTGTCGGCACCGGCGGCGAGTTTCTCCTCGCTCGTCAGGCCGGCGAACTGGTGCTGCGTCTCTGCCACCTGGCGCAGCAGCTTGTACTGCCAGGGCAGGTCCAGCAGCCACCAACAGGTGAGGAACAGCAGCCCCGCGATCCTCCAGTCCGGGCGCCGCCGCCGCGCTGCCGCCAGCAGTGCGTAAGCGCCGAGACTGAACAGCAACAGTGTCGCGACCAGGGGCGCAGGGTAGAAGGGCGACACGCGTGTGACGCCGCTGTAGCTGTTGATGGCGGCGCGACGCCACTCCTCGAAACCGCGCCAGTCGTCCCAGATCGAGCGCAGCTGTCGCCCGAGCGAGAGCGGTTGCAGGGAGATCTCGCGCACTGTCACGGTTCCCCCCTGTGGCGCGTGGAAGATGAGGCTCAGCGAGGTGATCTCTCCGGCGAAGCGGCGGATCTCGTGTGTGGCCACCAGCACCGACCTGGCCGGGTCGCGCTCCAGGAGGTAGACGGTTTCTTCGTCACCGGTGGACTGCTTCGTCCACAGCAGGTAGGTGCGCAGCTTGCGGGGGTGGTCGTCGAGGGCGATGTACAGGTAGGGGTAGTCGGCGCTGGCCGTCGGCGCAATGGGCAGGTCTACCTGGGCGATGGTCCGCTCCCTCAGGTCCAGGTGCATCGCGCTGCCGCGTACCTCGCCGTTCCCGGCGACGAGTTTCATTGTTTGCCCGTCCCAGGTTACCGGCTGGACCGCCGGCCCGCCGCCGGCGGGCGCGAAAACCAGGGCCAGGGCCGCGATGGACGCCGCCGCGCCCAGCAGCAGTGACAGGACAGTCAGTCTCAGCATGTGAGCTTCGAATTATTTGTATGCGGCGATAGTAGCAACTTTTTGACGCGGATGTTACGGACCGGCGAGCCGCGCACGCGTTGTACGGGCACGCCGATCCGGTACTATGAACAATGTGCGCGGTTCCGGGTCGCGGGTCGGCGCGCTAGACTTTTCCGCATGCGCCTGTTGTTGCCCATGTTGTTGCCCATGCTGTTGTCTCTCCTGCTGGCCGGTTGCGCCAACTACGAGATCAAGAACCTCGTGAAGTCGGACATCGACCTGGTCGCCGATGAGTTCATCGCCGAGACACGCGCCGCCGTGCGCGAACTGGTGGTGAAACTCTACGCCAGGAATCCGCGGGAACTGCAGAAGAACCCGGGCATGACCGTGGAGGGGAGGCTGGCGCAACTGCGCGTACACCGCTACGAACTGGACTTTCCCGAGCTGGGTGGACGGCAGGACGTGGAGGCGATGAGTCTCGCGTTCGATCCGAATTTTCACGGCGACCGCGTGTTCGCGCTCGCGGTAGGCCTGGGCAGCATGTTGCGCCAGGCCTACCAGTACAAGCCGGAAATGTTCCTGACCGACAGCCTCGATCCCGAGGTCCTCATGACCAGCGCGCGCAATGTTGAGGCGCTGGTGTGGAAACTGAAAAACACGCGCAAGCCCGACGGCGAGCACTACCTGATCACCCACGAGTACCAGGGCGTGGTGGACAACCTGAGTTTCGAGCGCTTGTTCGGCAGGATCATCATCCTGCAGGAGATGATGGCGCGGATCGCCGCAGACTCGGACGACCGCGCCGTCACGGGCACCGTGCACGCCGTCTCCAGGGTGTTCATACCCCTGCCGATATGAGCGCCGCTCAGCCGGCGTCGAGGCTCCCCGCGATCTCGCCGGCGAGGTCCGCCAGCAGTCCACGCAGGGCCTGGGCGAGGGCGCTGTAGCCGCTGGCGTCGAGCCCGCGCGTCTCGGCGAACTTGTACCCGGATACCGCCTCGCCGTCGCGGCTCAGCCACCAGTAGGCGACCAGTACGGCCTCGCCGTCCGCGGTGCCGTGCATCTGGTCGATGCGCACGTTGATGAGCGCGGCGTCAGAATCTGCCGCTAGAGGGATGAGGTCCACTCCGCTGTCGTGGGATATCTGCTGCAGCAGGAAGATGCGCACGCCCTCGACCACCGGCTCCGCCCACAGGTGATGCCGCGCGGGGCGTATCTCGCCGTCCGTGGTCTCCAACAACAGTCCCTGCTGGTCGATATAGGGTGCCACGCTTACCGCGCCCAGGCCGTAGCCGGTGGCCGGCTGCAGCGGCCGGCTGTCCATCGCGATATCGCCGCGCAGGAGATAGTGCTGTGGTTCGGTCACCGGGCCCGCGCAGGCGCCGAGCAACAGCGCGAGCAGGAGGGGGGCGAGTCGTCTCATGGGTTCACCTCCGGTTCGGGGTCAGGTGGCGCGTCCGCGGGCAGGATCACGGCATTCGGCTGGGAGGCCAGGGTGTTGGTCACGGACTCGAGATTGCCGAGGGTGCGATTCAGGCGCAGCAGGCTGGAGTTGAGGCTGCGGTAGGCCTCGGACTGCGGCGACAGCCCTTGCAGGGCGGCGCGCAAATCCTCCAGGGTGCGGTTCAGCTCCGCCGGCAATTCCTTGGTGCCCTGTTCCTCCAGCAGTGCCGTCACACCATCCAGTGTTTCCTGCAGGCTGCCGATCGCCGCGTTGGCGCTTTCGACGGTCTGGTCCAGGGGCAGGTCGGCCACCATGCCGAGGATAGCGCTCACCTGCTGCTGCAGGTGGCCGAGGCCGGTGTCGATGGTGGGAATGGTCGTCCACTCCAGGAACTTGCCGAGTTCAGCGGGTTCGGCATCCGGAAAATAATCGATGTAAATATACTTTGCCCCGGTCAGCAGGTTGCCGCTCTCCAGGGAAGCGCGCATGCCGTTGGGCACACCGGTGAGGATGGACTGCTGCATAATAGCCTTGGAGGACTCCCGGTCCGGCAGTGCCATGCGGGCCGGTTCCACGTAGATCAACACCGGGATCGCGTCGCCGCGGCCCGTTGTATCTGTCTGCAGGGCCTGTCCGATGGACTCTTTCAGCAGCAGCCGTTCCACGCGGCCGATCGGTATCCCCCGGTACTCCACCGGGGCGCCGGGCAGCAGGCCCTTGATCGACTGGGTGAACTGCACCACGTAGTAAATGCCGTGGCGGTAGGGGTTCTTCAGTATGTCCTCGTAGGCGGCGTACAACTGAAACTCGGTGTTGTGCTCCACCGGGTCGCCGGGATCCACACCCTCGGGGACACCGAAGGCCACACCGCCGAGGAGAATGGTATCCAGCGAACCCGTGTCCACCTTGAAGCCGTCGGCCCCGGCGCTCAGGGAGACGCCGCTGACATCCCAGAAACGTGTCGCGCTGTTGACCAGCGTGTGGTAGGGGGCGTCGATGAAGATCACATAGTCGATCTGGCGCGTCTCGGGGTCGAAGGTCTCGCTCTCCACCCGGCCCACCTTGTAGCCCGTAAACAATACCGCGTCGCCGGTGCTGATGGACGAGGCGCGATTGCTCGTGAGATGCAGGCGCAGTCCGTCGGCGTCTGTCGGTGTCAGGGGAGGCTCCTCAAGGGCCACAAAATCGCGCCTGCCTTCTTTGCCGTGCCCAGGGGCGATCTGGATGTAGGCGCCTGAAAGCAGCGTGTCGAGCCCGGAGACGTTGCCCACGCCCACGCGCGCCGTGACAATCCAGAACAGGGTGTCTTCGCGCAGCAACGGCAGGGCCGACCGGTCCAGTTTGACGGTTGCGATCACCCCGTCAAAGTTGTCGTTGAGGCGCACCGATTCCACCAGGCCCATGTCGACGCTGCGGTACTTGACCTTGGTCTTGCCCGCTTCCAGCCCGGAGGCGGTGCTGAAGGCAATTTCGATTTCAGGCCCCTCGGTCAGAAAGTTGTGCACGACCATGTAGGCGCCGAGGGCCAGCGCGAGGATGGGGATGAACCACACCGGGGAGATACGGCGACCCTGGTTAACGACTGCTTTGTCAGTTGCCACTGTTATTGTCTTCCGTATTGTCCCAGATCAGCCGGGGGTCGAAGCTCTCCGCGGCGAGCATGGTGACGATGACCACGCCGGCGAAACTCAGCGCCGCAATGCCCGGCCGGATGACCAGCAGACCACCAAGATGCACCAGGGCGGCGAGTATGGCAACCACGAATACGTCGATCATCGACCATTTGCCGATGAACTCGGTGACGCGGTACATGACCGAGCGCTGCCGTGCGTCCAGGGGCGAGTGGTTCTCCACCGTCCAGACCAGGTAGAACATCGCCATCAGCTTGCCGGAGGGCACCATGACACTGAAGATGAAGATCACGGCGGCGACGGGGATGGAGCCCAGGTCGATCAGCAGTACCACGCCGCCGATGATGGTGCTTGCCTCGGTCGTGCCCAGCTGGTCTGTATACATGATGGGGTAGAGGTTGGCCGGGATGTACAGCAGGCATGCAGTCACCAGCAGCGCCAGCGTGCGCTGGATGCTGTCGCTCTTGCGCAGGTGCATCGCGGAGCCGCAGCGCGGGCACTCGTGCACATCCGTCGGCGCCAGCTTGCAACAGACGTGGCAGGCGGCGAGGTCGCGGGAGGCGGCGGTGTTACTCACGGGCGGCGAGGGCCTCGATGGTTTCCCAGCACTGGTAGCGGTCCAGGGTGGTGATGGCCAGCGTAAAACAGATGGTGAAGGCCGCGTAGGCCCAGAAGGAAATTCCGAGCGCAACGGTGGCCATGGCCGCGATCTTTACCAGCGACACGATGACGCCGATGATGAATACCTCCACCATGGCCCAGTTCTGGCTGAGGAACACCCAGCGCGCCATGGGAACCAGCGCGGGGTGATAGCGGCCCTGGCTCAGGGGCAGGCATACCGCCAGCAGCAGCAGTAACACCACGGCTGGTATGGCGATGATGAAGGCGCCGACCATGATCGCGACCGCGTACATGTCGTTCGCCCAGAGCGCGCCGGGGGTTTCACGGAGGGTCATGACGCTCTCCAGCCCGCTGGCGGAGAAGGACAGGAAAGAGTAGCTGTTTGCCAATACCAGCAACACCAGTGCCGCGCTCGCGTAGGCCATCACCCGCTCGAACCCGTCTTCCCTGCGGCGGGTGAGGAAACTGCCGCAGCGGGGGCAGACCGCGCTCGCGCCGTGCTCCAGGCCGGACACGTCGACCAGCAGGTCGCAGCCGTGACAGGCGATTTCGCTACTCATTCAAGCTACCGGCTTATCTCCAATATACCCCGTAGAGGGTAGCAGTGATTTAGGGAAAAGCGGAGTAGTGGACCCGTTGGTGTAGATCCCGAATGGTCAGTCAGGGCAAAAAGCCACCGGGGGGATGCGGGCCGAGGCGCAGGGCCGCGGAAAAGCGGAGCGTACACGGGCAGTACGTGAGCATTTTCCGCGGGACTGCAACGAAGGCAGGCGCCGCCCGGTGGCTTTTCTCCGTGTCAAGGACTGTACCAGATGGGGGAGGTCCAGGCGCGTTCTTGTATAACTTTTCTATGTTCGGGTGCGCAACATCCCTCCATCCCCGCCGGAATGGTGGCGGGGTCGTCGCAACGCACACCGGCATCGGCGCAGATGCGCTGGCTCCAGCGACAGCTCGGGTTCTCCAGCACGCGGGCGTAATAGAAAGCCGGGGCCCCGGCATCGAACTCCGGATCCTCCCAAACCTGGCAGAGCTGGCTGTGGCCTGCGCCGGACTGCTCGCAGCTGTAGATGTCCACGCCGGCCTCGTTCGGTCCGCCGGCGACGTCGATGACCTGTTCCTGCAGTTCACCGCCCGCGTACCATCCCTTGACGACCTGGATGCGCTGTAGCGGGCTGCCGGGGTACTGGGTGGTGCCCGAGTCCATGCTGGCGGAGACAAGAAAGCGCGGCGCGTCTTCACCCTCGCCGGCGGCGGGCAGGTCGCCCCCCATCGGCACGCCCCCGGCGTAGCCCTGTGCCACCATGTCCCCGGCGGTGCACAGGTCCTCGGGGTAGTCCCAGCCGCCGAAGAAGCGCACGGTGGGGCGGGTGCCCGTGGTGGCGTAGGCCTCGCGCCGTTGCATCGCGGCGAACAGGGCGTCCCGGGAATTCTCCTCGGCGTAGAGCACCGCGTGGCCGCCCGGGTTGTACTCCAGTTCGTCGGGCAGGCCCATGGGGACGCCCTCGCGGGCGCCCATGCCGGCGCCGCCGTGGCCCGGGTGATTCTTCTCCATGGTCAGCCCCGGTGCCGCGATGTGCGTGTCCGTGCTGGAGATAAGGCCGAACTTGAAACTGTTGGCGCCGAGCTCCGCCTGCTGCTGCAGGCCCCGCTTAAGGCCGAAACGCAGGAAGTTGGCCTCTCCCGGCGGCACGGTCTCCGGCGTTTCCATGCCGAATATGGTGGCGAGCCACTCGTAGTCCGCGAAGCGCAGGTCGCCGGTATTCTTGCCGCCGAAGCGGTCGTAGCCCATTTTCTCGAAGCCGCAGGCGTCCTCGTCGGCCCAGATCGGCAGGCGGTTGTCGCACTCGGAGGACCCCTTGTGCTGCATCACCTCGAACAATGTGTTCCAGCGCTGTCGCCGCGCGGCAGCTTCCGGCGTCACCGGTTCGCCTTCGTAGGCCGGGTCCCCGGTGCGCGCGGTCTCGAACATCAGGCCGGCGCTCAGGTTGGAGTTGTGGGGTATTACCACCGCATCGCAGCCGGGCGGGCCGCCGATGCACTCCTCGTCCAGGTAGTCCCAGAGATCCACCTGGGAGGGGGTCTCGATCCAGCTCTTGGCCGAGTGCGGCACCTCGTGATTGCGGAAGATGACGTTGTGATGGAGGTTCTGGCCTGTCTGCAGGCCGGCGGTCCACTCGTAGCCGATAAAGGTGGTGAACTTGCAGTCGCTGGAGCGGTCGTAAGCCTCCTCAGCGTCGGCCTGGATATCCTTCCACGTATTCACCGCCCGGCGCAGGCAGTAGCGGTTGTTCTCACCACAGGGTCCAAGGCGCTCCTTGTAGCTGAGGCCCGCGGCGCCGAAGGTCATGAAGGAATACTGCGGTGCGTAGCGATGGATCATGCAGACCGGGTGCCAGTAGCCGTCCATCCCCGGGGTGGTGCAGATGCGTACCTCGCCCAGGAAGGCGGCGTGGTCGGTGACCGCGGTGAAATCCAGCGGCCGGTCGATCCGGATCGTGCGCGTGGCGTTGCCGTCCTCGTCGTAGGGCTGGATCCCCATCGGCTCGCCCATGGCAAAGCGGTAGGCGTCGATGGGCTTGTTGCGCGTGTCCTGGGTGCTGGCGTCGAAGGACCAGGCGGTGTGCACGTGCAGGTCGCCGTAGTGGGGGCGGCGCAGGGGGTCGTAGTCAGTGCAGGGCTCGCGGCCCTCGGTGCGTTCGAAGGGGGGCGGCGGCGCGCTGACGGGCAGTACCTCCTCGACCAGCCCCGCGACCTCATCCTGGGCCGCCGGTTCATCCTGTGCCAGGGCACCCGCCGCGAGCGACAGTGTGGTGCACAGCCAGAGGGATCGGGTGAGGGGCATGGTCTTCATCGCATCTTCTCGCTTGCATTGGCGTCTATGAGGTCGGCAGTCTCGCGGTTTCCCGGCTCCCGCGCAAGGCCCCGAATGGGCGCGCGGACCGCGGCGTCCCGGGCCGATCCCCGGCGGGTGTACACAGGTGCCGCTTGGCGGATAAACTGCTGAAATGCCAAGTATTTACCGCAATCTCCTCACCGCGATCGCAGCCTGGGCCTACAGCTTTCCCGCGGCGGCCGCCGGCCCGCTTGCCGGGTGCGAACTGGCCGGTGAAACCCTGGCCTGCACGCTCGGGGCGGGGGACGGGGCCGCGCCGCCCGTCGTCGACGACACGGGCCTGAAACTGGCCCTGGACCTCGCGGCTCCCGCGGGTTCCGCCGATGTATTGCAGGCGCTCGACGGCCTCCGGGCCGAGTACGACCGCGCGGTGGACTGGCCCTCGGGATTGCGCCTGCGCGGCCGGGGAGAGAGTGCCGCCGCAGCCCTCGCGCTAGGCGCCGGCCTGCCCGACGAGTGGTGGCACACCATGACCGCGGCGGTACAGGCCGAGGACCCCCCCGCGGGAGCACTTGCGGACTTCGAACGCGCCGCGGCATCCGGCGGGATCGACCACATCTACTTCCGTCTGGAGGGCGCCGCCGGCTTCGATCCCGATTACCTGCGCACCTGTGAGCGCGAGCGCATCGCCTGTTTCGGTACCTGGGGAACGGGTGTCGCGACGGGCGAGCTGTTCACCGACCCCGCGCAGGAACTGCGCTTCGGAATGCCGCTGCCCGTGTTTACGGGTTCGACCGCCAACCGCTGGGGCGATCGCGGCCACTACAACCTCGGGCTCAGCTGGAACGCCGGTGGTATCGTCAGCAATGCGAAAGGCCTGGTGGTGCCGCTGCGCTACCGGCGCGACGCCGGCGCGAACCAGCCGCAGCAGGCCGGCTTCGACCTGACCCTGCGCAAGTCGCGCTACCTCAACCGGCGCAAGGGCGAGCGCATGAGTTGGGTCCTGGCCGGCGGCGATCAGCGCGGCGAGGCCGTGGTCGCGGCGGACGGCTCCCTGCACATTGAGGGGCTCACGCTGGCATCGACAGACCGCTATACCGCGCTCATGGTCGCGCCCCCACAGGCCCCCTGGCAGCTTGTATACACCCGCCAGCCCCGGGCGGCGGCACCCGTGCGCGGATCGCCGGTGCAGGAAGCGGCGAACTGGCAGCACGCGACCGATGTCGGGCGCATCAACCACGCGATCGCGGAGGCGGACGTGGTCATCGACAACCTCGAGGGCAAGGTGAAGGTGATCCACGACTGCACCGGGTCGAAGGTCATCTGTGTCGCCCACGAGGCGCGCGTGAGCCCGGACGGGACGAAGATCGTCTACTCGGTCGGTTACGGCAACACACTGGTGCCCGTGCACGCCCAGGGCCTGAACATGAACATCCTGGAGATACCGGGACTGACCCACGCCGAGCTGTGGATTTACGACCTCACGACGGGACGCAAGCACAAGATTCCCCACCGGCCGCCGCTGGCCATCGACCGGCAGCCCGACTGGCTCACCAACGACAAGATCGTGTTCGTGAGCAACCGCGGGGAGACCTACCCCTTCAAGAACCCCTTCGGTCTGCACCAGGGCGTGGACCAGTTCGGCCGCGGGCGCTGCTTCAGCTCGCCCTACTGCGTCTCCCAGGAGTACGGCTACGGGCGCGCGGGTATGTCGATGCAGTTGTGGACCATGAACATCGACGGCACGGATGCGAAGAACATTTCACCCCACGAACAGAACGCCCTCGCCCCCGCGGTGATGAGCAACGGCGATATTCTCTACTCCTGCTGGAATTCCCACGAGAACAAGAATTTCGATGCCAAGTCGAGCCACTCCAATCGGCCGACCACCGGGAAAAATAAATGGTGGCTGTGCCGTACCGATTCCAACGGTGCCGATGCCACCGTCATTCTCAACGGGCACAAGACCACGACCCTGAAGACCAAGGAGTGGCTCGCCCGCTCCGTACAGGGCGGCGAGGGTCGTTCGCAGTTGCGGGCCATTCGGTCGGTGGCGGAGATTTTCAGGGATTACCTGGCCGTCTCAAACTACTACCGCAGCAATCACGTGGGCAGCATGGGCATTATCTACGGCATGGATTACCTCGATCCACACGTGGAAGGCTGTTCCACCGCGCGCTGTTACCCGCACGGCGAGAGCAACAGCAGCCAGCCGGGCAGCGGCCGCTACGTGCCGTCCTCCCTCGTGGCCATCACCCCCTACGGCACGGACCAGGACATCAAGGTGCGCCGGGACGGCCGGGGTCGGGCCATGGGTAAGGCGGGCTACGCGGCGCCGCTGCCGAACACGGACAGCGACTTCCTGATCACCCACGCCCGCGGGTCCTGCTACGAGGTCACCCTGTTGCAGGAGGCCAATCGCCGGGCCATGGGGGGTGAGCCGACCTGCCAGAAGGCGATCTACCGGGTGAAGGTGCCCATGGTGACCGACCCCTTCGACACGCGGCAGATGGAGCTGATCGCCGGTGGCGATGCGTGGCAGGCTTGGGACGCCCGGGCCATCGCGCCCTACCGCGAGCTGCTGGGCCAGGAGGCGCCGGCCCAACTGCCGTCACTGGACCCCGACGAGCAGTGCTACCTGGAGGTGGTCGATGCGCGCGAGGCGGAGCTGCACGCCAGTGCACCGCGCTACGACTGGCTGAACAACCTGTACCAGCAGTGCGCCCACCAGGGCTGCGCGGTGAACACGGAGGACCCGGACTTCCACCGGCGCAATATCGCGGCGCTGACGGTTTTCCTGCCCGAGATGTGGGACATCACCTACGGCAACGGCAACGAGAAGGAATACCAGAGCATACTCAACAACACCGGCCACAAGTCCGTGGCCACACTCGGTTCGCAGCCCCTGGAGGCCGACGGCTCGGTGAAAATGCAGGTGCCCTGCGAGACGCCGATCATCATGGCCGGCACCGACAAGGACGGCATGGTCATCGCCTGGGACGTCATGTTGCACTCGCTGCGCGCGGGAGAGACGCGCACCTGTCACGGCTGTCACGACGGTCACTCGGAGGAGCGCGCGGCCAGGATTGTGGGCGCCGCGCGAGAGCGCTTCGCGCAGACGCTGTCGGCCGGCACGTACCCGGCCCTGCCGCGGGCCGCGAAACCGGTCACCTTCGACGACGTGCGGCCGATCCTGGAGAAGCGTTGCACGGGTTGTCACCGGGACATGAATGACGACAACGGTTTACTCTACTCCCGCGTGGCGCAGGATTTCGAGCAGCACGACTTCGCCTGGGCGCGCAAGCACCCCGGCCAGGGCGTGCGTACCAACGTGGAGCATGTACTGATTATCAACGGCGGTCGTGGCTACTCGGTGGGCGATGCCCTGGTGTTCCAGCCCGGGGGCGCCGAGGGCCAGGTGTCGGAGGTCGGGCCCCGGGGAGAAATTCGCGCCATCCGGATGGTCCGGGCGGGCACCGGCTACGCGCCGTTTACACCGGTGACCGTGCGCTCCGCTGCCGGCAAGGGGGCCAACCTGCGCGCAATGACCGACCGTTTCGACCTGTCCCGGCCCTATACCAGCAAGTGGGTGTCGCGGTTCGCGCGGGACTCGCTGTTGTACTGGAAGTGCCTGGGCTCGCGCCAGGACGGTCGCACCGACAGGCAGTACCCGAACGATATCGACTTCGGCCCCGCCCACGATTCGGGGGCCACGCCCGAGGAGTGCCGCACCATCGGCCGCTGGATCGACCAGGGCATCCAGCACACGCTGTAGGCCCGCGACTATCCGCCCAGTTGGGTTTTAAGGAAAGTGACGGCCCGTTCGCCGGTGCTGTCGAAGTCGGGGTTGCGCCCGCCGACGTAGTGGAAGAAGCCGTGGCTGCGCCCCGGATAGATCTCCGCTTCGCAGACGCTCCCCGCGCGCTCGAGCGCCGCGCAGAACGCCTCCACGGTGGCCACCGGCACCTCCGGGTCCTCGTCTCCCGACAGCACCAGCGTCGGTGAAAAGCCCGGCTGCACATTGTGCAGTGGCGACACCTCTCGCCAGTAGTCCGCCACGAGGTGGTGGTCGGGTTTGCCGGGGGAGAGATCCAGCATGGGGTTGTAGAGGATCGCGGCCGCGGGTGTAGCACCGGCGCCGGGCAGGCCCGCCGCCAGCGCCGCGGCGAGATGCCCCCCCGAGGAACTGCCCCCCACGGCGATGCGTGCAGGGTCCAGGCCCAGGTCGGCGGCGTGCGCGACCAGGTGGTTGTAGGCCGCACGCGCATCCGCCAGTGCGCCGCGCACCTCGGGAATGCTGCGCGTTCCCAGGCGGTAGCCCGCGGAGATGCAGGTATAACCCCGTGCCGCGAAATAGCGGCAGTGGGGATAGAGGTCCCGGGGGGAACCGTAGAGCCAGCGGCCGCCGTGAAACAGCAGCAGGGCGGGTGACGGACCGTCCCGCCCCCGTGCCCGGAACAGGTGCAGTTCCAGTTCCGGGCCCCCTTCGGCGGCGTAGACGATGCGCTGGTCCGGTCGGGGTTCCAGCAGCTGCAGTTTTTTCACGGCGTAGAGCAGCGCGAGCGGTACCAGCACCGCCAGCATGCCGAACAGGAAGTACCAGTGTTCTCTCGCCAAGGGCAACTGCTCCTAGAAGTGCATGGTTAGAAGTTCGCGATCAGAAGTCCATGGTCAGCGACACGCCGTAGCGCCGCTCGTAATCGTAGGGCAGGCCCATGGCCGAGAGAATGCCTACCGCGCTCTGCCCGGTCAGGCTGCTGACATAGAAACTGTCGAACAGGTTGCGCACAAAGAACTGCACGGTCCAGCGCCCGTCATCAGATGCCAGGCCCGCCGACAGGTCCACTACATCGTAGGAGTCCCCCACGAGCAGCGGGTTGTTGGCGGTGTCGTAGAGCACCTCGTCACTGTAGAAATAGCTCGCACTGACGAATCCCGTGACGGGGCGCGACGGCACGGGGATGTAATAATCGGCGATAAGCGTGTAGGACCAGTCCGGTGATATGGGCGTGTCGGCGCCCGACAGGTCCTGCTCGCCGTCGATGCAGCCCTCCGCCTCGGTCTGTTCGCTGTAACAGGGCGCGTCCTTCCAGTCGGAGAAAATCGCATCCGTATAGGCGATGGCCGTGTGTACCACGAGGTTGTCCAGCAGCTGTGCGGTGAGTTCGATCTCCACGCCTTCGGTCTCCAGTTCACCGGCGTTGACCAGGAAAAACTGCGGGGGGAAAGCGCCGGGCACCTGGGCGGAGGCCTGGAAATCCTGGAACTCGGTGTAGTACACGGCGCCGTTGAAGCGCACGCGGTTGTCCCACCACTGGGACTTGATACCGATCTCGAAATTCGTGGGAATCTCCGGGTCCACGAATACGTCGTCGCCACTGGATGGCCCCGAGGACAGTGAGTTGGAGCCGGGGCCCTTGTAGCCGCGCGCAACGCTGGCGTAGACCATCGCCTCGCCCGTGATGTCCAGCTCGCCGATAACGCGCCACGACCAGTCCTGGTTGTCCGTGCTGTCCTCGATGCTGCCGGGGGGCGCCTCGGGAATCGTATCCGGCAGGAAGCCGACCACCTGGTCGATGCTGATCTCGTCGTCGTTGTACCGGGCCCCCGTCACCAGGCGCAGCGTGTCGCTGATGTTCCAGGTGAGTTCACCGAAAGCCGCGATGCTCTCGCTGGTGTTGTGGTGGTCGTTGGTCAGTGACAGCTCGCCGGAATCGGGTTCGGGAGCGAACCCCGTGCCGTACAGATCGATAATACGGGTGAAACTGCGCTCCAGGTCCCAGTCGAAGTAGTACAGCCCGGCCACGTAGCTCACGGTGCGGTCGGCGGGGGAGGTCAGGCGGATTTCCTGGGTGAACTGCTCGTAGTCGCCGAAGCTGTCGTTCAGGGGCAGGGCGGTGAGGGAGTAGGTGTCGCCGCGGGCGGCGCCTATCACCTGCTCCTCGGACCAGGATGAGATGGAGGTGAGCAGGTAGTCGCCGATGTTGTAGTTGAGTTCGAGACTCCAGGTGTCCGCCTCGGTCTCGCCATTGGACTCGTCGTTGTCGTTGATCGAGCGCTGCTCCTTGCCCGCGCCGGCGCCGTAGATATCCGCCACGCTGCCGGGTTCGACAACGCGCTGGGGGCCGAGGCAGCAGAACTGGTCCCGCTCAACGTGGGTGTAGTTCAGTTGCGCGTCGAGGTCGTCCGTCACCAGCCAGCGCAGCTTGGCGCGGTAGCCCGAGTCGTCGCGGTCGTTGAAGTCGCCGCCGCCGGGGTACTCGTTCTCCAGGATGGCGTCCCGGGTATTGCTGAAACCGGAGATACGCCCCAGCAGGCTGTCGCCGAGAATGGGGCCGGAGACATAGCCGGTGAGGTTGAGCAGGTTTTCACTGCCGTAGCGCGCGCCGAAGCCGGCGGTCAACTCCTCCGTGGGATTTTTCGTGGTTATGGACAGCAGCCCGGCACTGGCGTTCTTGCCGAACAGCATGCCCTGGGGGCCGCGCAGCAGCTCGATGCGGTCCACGTCGGAAAAATCCAGCAGCGAACCGGCCAGGCTGGCCGCTACCACGTTGTCCACCACGGTGCCCACGGACTGCTCCACCGAGCGGCTGAAGCTCTGGGTGCCGATACCTCGCACGAAGATGTTGCGCCCCGCGTCGGAGGTGCCCTGGCCGAAGGTGAACCCGGGCACCAGCTTGGTCAGCTCGGAAATCTGGGTCTTGTTGCGCCTGGCCAGTTCCTCGCCGCTGACGACGGCGACAGACACCGCCACGTCCTGCAGGCTCTGCTCGCGCTTCTGTGCGGTCACCAGGACCTCTTCCAGTTGTTGAGCTGCCAGGGGGGTGCTGCAGGGGAGGGCTATGGCCGCGACCAGCGCGGCGCGCAGGATTGTGTTCATGTTGCCGTCTCTTGGAATAATTATCGGGTAACGGGCTTGCCGGGCGGAGCCGGCCGCCATTCCCGCTGTTGTAACGCGGGGGAGGAAGCGTGTCCAGTGCCGGAGCTTATCGCGGGATCAGTCGCCCTCGCCCTGCAGCAGGCGGGCGAGTTCGGGATAGGCATCCCCGGCCCGGGGGCGGGTCTCGAAGGGACTGACCGCCTCTCCGCACTCCGAGCAGGTCAGCACGGGGTGGAAGTCGTGACCGCAGCGCACATGGTGCTGGACGATGGGCGGGCCGGCCTCGCCGGCGTAGTATTTGTCGCCCCAGCTCACCAGGGACATCATCACCGGGTAGAGGTCGATGCCCTTGGTGGTGAGGTGATACTCGTGGCGCACCGGCCGCTCCTGGTAGGCCTTGCGCCGCACCACCCCTTCCTCCTCGAGCAGGGCGAGGCGCTCCGCGAGAATGGTGCGGGAGATGCCGAGGCTTGCGCGAATGGTCTCGAAGCGCCGGGCGCCGAGGAACAGGTCGCGCAGCACCAACAGGGTCCAGCGGTCGCCGATCACCGCCAGGGTGCGAGCCACCGAGCAGTGCTGGTCTGACAGTTCCTGCCACTTCATGGATGCCGCCTCTCTGCGTCGTCTGCGCCTGCCCCGTCGACCGGTGCGGAGCTTACGAGGTCAATACTAGTCCCGGGACTGGACAAAGTCCAGAAACTGGACTAATTTATCCAGAAAATGGACTAACGATGGGGCTGCGGCTCCAGGGAGCACACATGGCCAATTCCCTGCAGGCGTCGGGCCTTGTGCAGGAGCGGCAGCAGGACGACGGGGTCCTTAAAGCCGTGCAGGTCGCGGTGTTCGCCGCCTACCGCCAGCACTTCGGCACCGCGCACAAGCTGCGCTTCGTCTGGCTGAGCCTGCCGCCCGGGCAGGCTTATGTCGCCGGGCGCCAGTCGCGGACCAGTTCGCTGCAGATTCCCGTCCCCGACGGCACCGACGACGCGGTTCGCCACCGCTTCATGGCGGCTGTCTGCACCCTGTGGATGGAGGCGACCGGCTGCGAGGAGGATGAGATCGTGGTCAGCGTGCCGGACCTGTCCTATGCACAGCGCTTCGCAGCGCAGAACCTGGCGCGGCTGGCCGGGCAGGGCAGGGTGCGCACGCGCCTGCAACTGGTCTCCCTCGCACTGCTGTCAAAATTGCGCCGCCGTGGCATCGCCATGATGAGCATCAACCTGTCCCGCGCGGCCTGAGGAGAAACGCCATGCCCATGTACACCGTATCGACGCGCGAACCGCTGCCGCCGGCAAACCGGGAGGCCCTCGCGACAGCCATCACCGATACGCACTGCGCGCTGACCGGCGCCCCGCCCATCTTTGTCAACGTGGTGTTCAGCCACGGCATTCCGCTGGATCCCGCCGTGAACGTCCACCTGCTCGCCAACGTGCGCAAGGGCCGTTCAGAGGACACCAACCGCGTACTGACCGGACAGATGGCAGAGCGCCTGTGGGAAATACTCGAGGTGCCCGGGGACCGACAGAAAATCGTCATCCTGGAGATACCTGCGCGCTGGGTGATGGAGGGTGGCGAGGTACTGCCCGAACCCGGTGAGGAAGCGAATTCGAAATGGGGCTGGCAGACACCGTCGACCAGCCCCGAGCCGACAGTCAATAAGGAACAGATCGCCAATAGCGAACAGATCGCGGGAGAGCGCCATGCCAGCTGAAAACACCAACATCCACAGCAGTGCCTGTAACCTGTGCTTCGTCAACTGCGGGGTCAAGGTCGAGCTGGGCGGCGAGGACGGACGCCAGTTTGTCAAGGTGCTGGGGGATGACAACCACCCGACCTCGAAAGGCTATATCTGTAACAAGGCCACCCGCATCGGCTACTACCAGAACAATGCGGGACGCCTGTCCAGCCCCATGCGCCGCCGGCCCGACGGCGGTTACGAGGCCGTCGACTGGGATACCGCGATCCGCGAGGTGGCCGAGCGCCTGTCAGCGGTCAAGGACGCCCACGGGGGGGAGCGCATCTTCTATTATGGCGGCGGTGCCCAGGGCAACCACCTGGTCGGCGCGTCGGCCCTGGGCCTGCGCGGCGCCCTCGGTGTGAAGTACATGGGCAACGCCATCTCCCAGGAGAAGACGGGCCTCGCCTGGGTGATGAGCCGCATGATCGGCGGCATGACGCACCCGGAACTGCATCATGCACAGGTCTCGGTCATCGTGGGTAAGAACCCGTTCATGAGCAACGGTGTCGACCGGGCCCGCCCCCTGTTGAAGGAGATTCGCAACGACCCGGCGCGCAGCCTCATCGTCATCGACCCGCGACGCACCGAGACCGCGGACTACGCGGATATTCACCTGGCGGTGAAACCCGGCCGCGACGCCTGGTGCATGGCCGCCATCGTCGGTCACATCGTGCAGGCCGACCTGGTGGCCGCCGACTGGCTCGCGGCACACGCGGAGGGCGTCGAGCCTGTGCTGGCTCACTTCCGCACCGTGCCGGTGGACGACTACGCGCGCTTCGCCGGGCTGGAACCGGAACGCCTGCGCGCGGCGGCGCAATTGATCGGCAAGGCCGATACCATGGCGCTGGAGGAGGACCTCGGTATCCAGATGGCGCCGCACTCCACGCTGGTCACCTATCTCAACCACCTGACGATCCTCCTGACCGGAAACTACGGCCGGCGGGGGACCACGGGGATGGTCACCCAGCTCGCCAACGTCATTTCCATGCACCGCGCGCGGCTGGACGGCGAGGGGCGCGACCGCCTGCAGACGCTGCCGGTTACGGGCGCGCCGATCATCAGCGGGTTGTACCCAGGCTCCTACCTCGCCGAGGAAATCCTCAACGACCACCCGGAGCGCCCGCGCGCGCTGGTGATCGAGAGTTCCAACCCGGTGCATTCCCTGCCGGGTGCGGGCAACCTGCGCGAGGCCATCCGCTCACTGGAGTTCAGCCTCTGTGTCGATGTGGCGATGACGGAGACCGCCCGGGAGTGCGACTACGTGCTGCCGGCGTCCTCGACGTATGAAAAGTGGGAGGCGACATTCTTCCCGCGCAACTTCCCGGCCAACATCTTTCACCTGCGCAAACCCCTGGTCAGCCCGATGCCGAACACGCTGACCGAGCAGGAAATCCACGCCCGCATTATCGAGGCGATGGGCCTGATAGGACCCGGCGAACTCGACGAGCTGCACGCCGCGGCCGCCGCGGGCCAGGCCGCCTACCGGGACGCCTTCTTCGCCGCGATGGGCAGCAACCCGAAGCTGGGGGCGCTGCTGCCCTATGTGCTGTACCGCACGCTGGGGCCGGTGTTCGCGGCGGAGCGCGGCGAGAGCGCGGCGACGACAGCCATCGTCTGGGGCCTGTGCCAGGTGTACACGATGAACCATGCCGCCGAGGCGGCCCGCGCCGGTTGGGACGGTCCCGACGCCGGGATCAAGCTGTTCGATGCGCTGTGTGAGTCCGATACCGCCGTGGTGATCGGCGAATCGACCTACGAGGAGAGCTTCGCGCGCATACCCTTCCCGGAGAATCGCCTGCAGCTGCATATTCCGGAGCTGCTGGAGGAGGCCGGCGTGCTTCAGAGCATGCAGCCGCTGGTCGATACCAGCGAGGACTTTCCCTTCGCGCTGGTCGCCGGCTCGCGGCGCGCCTACACGGCGAACTGCGCCATCCGCGATCCGCGCTGGGCCAAGGGCAGGCACGTCACCGCACTGACCATTCACCCGGAGGACGGCGCAAAGTACGAACTGCCCGAGGGCGCAATGGTGAAACTGGAGACCGCGATGGGTTCAACCGTGGTCGACCTGGCCTACGACGACCGCATGCACCCGGGCACCGCGTCGGTACCGAACGGCCAGGGCATGGCCTTCACCGACGAGGCAGGGAACGAGCTGCCCTCCGGTGTGTTTGCCAACGAACTGACGGACCCGGCGCTGCGCGACCGCTTCGCGGGCACGCCCTTCCACAAGTTCGTGCCCGCGCGGGTCAGCCTGGCGTGATGGCGGCGAAGCGACCGACCGGCCAGTGAGACCGGACCTGTGAGGAAGTCGCTGTTCGCCATCGGCCTGCTGATTGCGCTGGTCGTCCTGGCGCGGCTGGCACTGCCCGGCTACCTCGAACGCGGCATCAACCGCGTGCAGCCCCACGACCCCTACCCAGTGAGTGCGCGGGCGCAGGCCCTGCACGACTCGCTGTTTATCGCCGACCTGCACACGGATTCCACCCTCTGGGCCCGCGACCTGGCACAGGAGTCAGACCGCGGTCACGTCGACCTGCCGAGATTGCGTCGCGGCAATGTCGGCCTGCAGGTGTTTTCGGCGACCACGAAAAGTCCACGCGGGCAGAACTACGAGAGCAACACCGGCGGCTCCGACAACATCACCCTGCTGGCCGTCGTGCAGGGCTGGCCTGTCGCCACCTGGCGCTCGCTGTACGCCCGGGCCAGCTACCAGCTGGACGTACTGCGAGCGTTGTCGCAAGATCCCGCCGCGGGAATGTCGCTGGTGCGCACCCGGGCGGACTTCGAGGAACTGCTCGCCGCGCGGGCGCGCGGGGAAAACGTCGTCGGCGCCATGTACCTCATCGAGGGCGCCCACGCCCTGGACGGCGAGCTCGACAACCTCGACCGCCTGCACGAGCGCGGCCTGCATTTCGTCGGCCTGACCCACTTTTTTGACAACCGGCTGGGGGGATCGCTGCACGGTGTCAGCGGCGAGGGCCTGTCGGAGTTCGGTGCGGCTGTGGTGCGCCGCGCGGAAGCGCTGGGCATGAACATCGATATCGCCCACGCCTCGCCACAGATGGTGCGCGATGTACTGGCGATCGCCACGCGCCCGGTGATCCTGTCCCACGGCGGCTTCAGGGGCGCCTGTGATACCCCGCGCAACCTCGACGACGATCTCATGCGCGAGGTGGCGGCCGCGGGCGGGATCATCGGCGTGGGCTACTGGGAGGCCGCCGTGTGCGTTCCGACCCCGGCGGGCATTGCGCGTTCCCTCCGCTACGGCATCGACCTGCTGGGTGTGGACCACGTGGCCCTGGGTTCCGACTACGACGGCGCCATCGCGGCGCCCTTCGATACCTCCGAGCTCGCGGCGCTGACCCAGGCGATGCTGGACGACGGTTTCAGCGAGGCCGAAATTCGCGCCGTGATGGGCGGGAATGTGAAGCGTTACCTGCTGGAACAGTTGCCTGGCGAGGGTTAGGACTCGGGCTTCAACACTCCCCGGTCGCCGACTTCCTTGTGTACCACCATGCTGCGCTCGAAGATGCGCCAGCCCTCGTCCGTTCGGCGCAGGGCATCGCGGTACTCGGCCCACACTTCGTAGTAGGTGTCGGCCTCCTCGCCCAGCCCTGCATGAACAGCGCGCACGTAGACGCTGCTGCAGGCGGTGTCACCGTGCACGGCGATATCGTAGTTACCCAACAGGTGTTGCGTGGGCCCGCAGCCCCCGAGCATGCTGCGGATCATGGCGACCACCTCGTCGCGGCCGTCCAGTCGGTAGACGCCGCCGTAATCGACACTCACGTCTCTTTCGAAGACATCTTGAAGGGCTGGCCAGTCGCGCGCGTCGCAGGCGCGGGCGTAGGTGTTGAGGACCGCCTGGATGGCGAACTGGTCCTGGATCTGGTCCTGAATCTGGTCCTGTGACATGGGCACAGCATACACGGCGCAGGGAAAATCCGCCCCTCCATCCTACCGCTATATATAAGGAAGGAAGTCGAGGGAGTAGTTCACCCGGGTGCTGAGGACATCGTCGGCCCCGAAACGTATTAGCTGGATGCGCGCGAGGAGGCGCCGCGTCAGTTCGTCGTCCGCCAGCCCGCTGGACAGCATGGTCAGCTCGGTGATCGAGCCGTCCGGGTGGATCACCATCTCGAAGACCAGCTTGCCCTCGAGCAGGGGGTCCCGGCGCAGGGCGCGGTTGTACAGCGCGAAAATCGCCCCCTTGTTCTCGTCCATGACCCGCCGGATCGCGTCGTCGCTGCGGCCCCCGGTGTGGCTTCCCCCTGAATTCCCGGCCGCGCCCTCCCGGGGCGTGCCGGCGATATTGCTGTGCACGGCGACGGCCTGCCGGCCGGACAGGGCGGGACCGCCGGTGTCCGTGCTGAGGCTTGCGCTGCGAATGCCACCGCTGTCTGTCGCCGCCCCGGCGGTCAGCACGGCCCGCTGCAGTTCCGGCGCACTGTCGGCACCGCGGCTGGTGCCGGTGCGGCTGAGCGCAGCCATGTCCACCGAGTCGCGCAGCGCTGCAAGATCGTCGCGAAAGGCGAGCACGCCCGCCGCCGCGGCGGTATCGCGTGCCTCGGCGAGCAACTGTTCGGGATCGGGTTCGGGAGCCGGCTCGGGAGAGAGGGCGGGATCGGGCGGTGGTACCACCGCGGGCACGGGCTCCGGCTTCTCCTGCACGGGTTCCGGTGGCGGCGGGGGCGGGGGTTCCGGCAGCTCGCGTTTTTCCAGCACCACGCGGGTGAGCGCCGGCGGGTCGACTTTCTCGGCCCGCGTGTCGGTGTCCAGTGGCAGCAGCGGAATCGCGACGGCGATGGCGAGCAGGCCGCCGAGCGCGATCGCGAGTATGCGGCGGAAGCGGGTGTCCTCCGCGCCCGCGATCTCCCAGGGCAGCAGCGACCCGTTGAACACGGCGGTCGTCATGGGCCGGTCCCCGCTACGCTCAGTGCCTCACCGCCGCCCTCGGGGAGCTCGGTGGGCATGCTGTTGACCGCCAGGGAGATATCCCGGAAGTCGGTCTCGGCGCAGGCCGCCATTACACGCTTGAGCAGCGCGTAAGGTGTCTTCCTGTCGCCCATGATGACGATCGGGCGACCGCTGTCCGCAATGTCCTCCGTCGCTGGTCCGGACCTGGCCGCGGTGCGCAGGGCCGCGGCCAGTGCATCGACGGACTCGCCCCCGGAGGCGAGAGCCTCGTCCACGGAGACCACCGGCCTGTCCGCGAGGAGAATGTCGCGCTCGGTGAGCTTGATCACCAGCGCCGCCTCCGGGCGCTGCTCGGACACGGAGTCCGGCAGTGCCAGGTTGCGGTCGGACTGCAGCACTTCAACATCGCCGTTGTTGACGATGAGAAACAGCACCAGGATGGTGAATATGTCCATCAGGGCGACGAGATTGAGTTTCGCCGGGCGCGCCATGCGCCGGTGATTGCGCGCCATGCGGCGGGAGCGTTGTGAACCGTTCATCCCGCGGTGCCCCCGTCGCCTTCAGCGGCCCCTTCGAGGGCGGGGGCGTCGCCGAAGGCGATTTCCGGGAACAGGGCGGCGTCCACGACGTCCGCGGCCACGAACGCCTTGAAGGAGCGCACCGTGTCCATGGCGCGGACGATGGTCTGGTAGTCGATGCCGGGTTCACTCAGGATCGTGATCCCCTCCTGTTCGATGCCCTGCTCGCGCAGCTGCCGCTTGACCTCCTGCAGTACGAGCCCGAGGAGTTCGAAGTCGTGTTCGCCACCGGCCGTCATGGGAATGCGTTTGAGCAGCACGCCCCGGGGTAGTCGACGCGCATACTGTCCCCGCGTATGACCAGTTCCACCGCACGGTTTTCGCTGTCCGTGGCCTCGCCGGAGGCGGGGGGCGGCAACACGACGTCCACCACCGTGATACGCGAGAACACGAGTCCCAGCAGGAGCATGGGCACCAGGACGATCATCAGGTTCATGAACGCCGTGATGTCCAGTTCCGCATCGGCGTCGCGACGCCGCTCGCGATGTCTCATACCGCGCGCACCCCGGACGCGCCCTGTTCGCCGTCGGCGAGGACGTTGAGCACCTTGACGCTGGCCATCTCCAGGCTGTCCACGATTTCGGTGGTCTTCGTCTGCAGCACCGCGTGCAGCAGCAGCAGCGGTATCGCGGAGATCAGGCCGAAGGCCGTGGTGTTCATGGCGACGGAGATGGAACTGGACAGCAGGCTCGCCTTCTCAGTGGGCGCAGCGTCGGCCACCGCACTGAACGCGGCAATGAGTCCCACGATGGTGCCGAGCAGGCCGAGCAGCGTGGCCACGTTGGCCAGTGTGGCCAGGTACTGGGTGCGCTTTTCCAGTCGTGGCAGGGCCTCCATCACACCCTCCTCCATGGCCGACTCGATGTCGTCACGGCGGCGGCTACCCAGGAAGCGTCCAAGACCCGCCGCCACGATGCGGTACATGGGTACGCGCGATTTTTCCGCGACCTTGATGAGCGGTGCGTACTCTCTTTTCTGCAGGTGCTGCATCGCCTTGTTGAAGGCGCTGCGGTTGCGCAGTCGCGCATTGCTGAGCACCAGCCAGCGCTCGGTCGCGATCGCAAGCCCCAGCGTCAGTACGATCGCGATCGGGTACATGAACGGGCCCCCCTTCTGGAAGAATCCTACCGTTACCTCGTAGACGTCCATGTTGCTTACTCCTCTGTCGTTGTAGATTCGGTTGTCATTGCTGTTGTCGATCTTGCGGATTCGGTTGCCCGGGGCTGCCCGGCACTCGCCGCGGTTTCCCGGTAGGCCAGCTCGCGCCTGAATTCATCCCTGTCCACCGGTGCGAACAGTTCCTCCGCGATGCCCCCGTGCAGGTCCAGGCCCAGTGCCGCGGCCGCGGGCTCCTGCCAGGGCACGATATACACGACGCGCGGCTGCTCGCGGTTCCCGCTGACGGTGCTCTGCAGCGTGACCTCGGCCTCCCCGGCCGCGGCGGTGGCCGCCAGCAGTGCGGTGTACGCTGCAGTGAGGACGAGTTTCACCGGGAGTCCCCCGCGAGGTGAATGTGCCTGCGTTCGAGATCGGCGATCCACCCGGCCACCCTGCGGTCGGTGGCCTGCGTCAGCGCCTGGTAGCGGCCGTAGTGGTGCAGGGCCCGGCCGGGGACGCCGAGGTAGAGGTCGTAGAGGATGCCGAGGTTGCGATGGGTGTCGGCGTGGTCCGGATCCGCGCCCAGCGCGGCCAGGTAGGCGGCCTCGGCGCCGGGGAAGTCGCCCTGTTCCCGCAGGGCGATCGCGTCTGTATTGAGGCCGGCGACCTCCCCGTCGCCGGCACCAACCCGCTCATGCTTGTCGTAGCGGGCCGGGAGCAGTGTGGCGAGCGCCGTGAAACTCTGTTGCACCCACGCGTCGTAGACGCCCTGGCGACTGCGCCCGGCGTTGGACTCGTGGATGGCGATGGCCTGCTCCTCGAAGGGGAAGGCCTGTTCCTCGAGCATCATCTCGTACTGTTCGAGGGCGAGCGCATCCAGCCCCGCGGGGCGTTCCGACCGCAGCAGGGCGGATCCCAGCTGCTGGTAGATTGCACCGAGATGGTACGTGCACCGGGTGGCGAACTGCGCCACCGCGTAGCCCGTGCAGCGGTTGAACCCCGCCAGGGCCTGCTCCATCGCGGCGCGCTTCGCCGGCAGCGAGCGGTCCAGCGGTTGTGTCAGTGCGAGTGCGGTGAAGCTCTCGTAGTCGACGTTCGCAAGTTCCGCTGCCGCCGCGGCAGCGAGGTACCGGGAGCGGTCCGTCTGCGCGTCGCCGGCACCGTCGTGAATGGCCATGGTGCGGCGCAGCCAGTAGTACCGTTTGTCCATCTCTCCCGCCTCTGCATACAGTGCCGCCAGGCTGTGGATCGCTTCGAGGTTCGTATCGACAGGCCGCGGCCAGTCGTGCGCGTAACTGCGGTAGCGCGCGATGGCAGTCTTGCTGTCACCGGCTTTCTCGTAGTAGTGCGCGGCCACCGCGAGGTGTTGTCGCGCCACCTCGGGGTCCGCCTCGGCGGCGTGCAGGGTGTCCAGTTCACGGGCGGCCTCGCGCCACTGGCCCAGCCGCTCGTGGTTGGCCAGCAGGGTGGTACCGATACCGGAAGTGAGCGCGTCGCCGGGGTAGCGCTCGCGAAAGTCGGTGAGCAGTGCGTTCGCCTCCTGCAGTTCGCCGGCGGCGACGAGGGACTGCGCCGCGTCGTACTGTGCGCTGCGGCGGATGTCCGAGCCCGGTGCAATCGCCATGGCCTGCAGGAAGTGATTCGCCGCTACGTCGCTCTGGCCCAGGTCCCTGGCCGCCTCGCCGCGGTGGTACAGGCTCGCCGCGAGGCGCTCGGCGGTGGCCGTCCGGCGTTTGTCGCCGGGAGCCATGAGAACCAGGCCCTCCCGGTAGGCCTGTTCCGCCGCCTCGAAGTCACCGAGGGCGAAGTGGCTGTGGCCCGCGACCAGCCAGCCGGGGGTCAGCAGCTCGCGCGGGGGCGCCGGTGACAGGGCCACCAGCGCGGAAGAGGCCGCCAGCGCCGCGACATGGTCGTCGCGCTGCAACAGCGAGGTTGCAGCGTGGGCCAGTACACCGGGCGCGCGGCCGTCCTCCGGGAAGTGCTCGAAGAAACGCAGCTCGGCGGCGATGCGCTGGCGGTCCAGGGCGTCGCGCTCCCGGGCGGTACCCGGCTCCAGTTCGTCGTACGCGAGCACGGCGTGGTAGGCCGCGTCGGCGGCGCGGGCGGTGTCGCCGTGTACGTAGGCCAGCCACTCGTAGGTCCCGATCGCGTCGCGGTAGCGGCGGGCGTCGAACAGGCTCTCCGCGAGCAGGAATGCGAGCCGGGGCACTTCCGGGTCATCGGGAAAGCTGTCGAGGTAGAGCTGGTAGTAGCGGGCTGCCTCCGCGTAGTGCTCAGCTGCGCCGTCACTGTCCGGCACCGCAGCCTGGGCGAGGGCGTGGTGGTGAGCCGCGAGTTCGTCCGTGAAGCGGCGCAGGTGCGGTGCCATGTCGTCCCGCGCCGGTTGCGCGGCGTATCGCCAGTAATCCCCGGTCACATTGAACGCCCGGACGTAGTCCGCCTTGGCCCCGACGATCTGCCTCTCGAAGCCGGCGTCGCGGTAGGCTTCTATCACCCGCAACTGGAAGCTGTGCGCGCGGCGCGAGTGCGGGTGTTCGACGGTGAAAGCGCGGAAGGTGCCGGCGCTGTCGTCGTAGCGCTCCTGGGCGAGGTAAAACTCGCCGAGGGAGGCGTACGCGAGATACTCCCAGTGGCGCGCGCCCAGTTCCCGGTAGGTGTGCGCGATGGTGCGCGCGCCGTCCTGTTTGCTGAACATGATGGCGAGTATCCGCAGGCTGTCTTCCACCAGCTCCCGCCCCGCCCGCGGCAGCCCGGCCGGCGTCGCGTCTCCCGGTAGCAACACATCCAGGCTGGCGGTGAAGGCCTCGGTGGCCGCGCGATAGTGATCCTGCTTGAAGCGCGCCCAGCCCTGCATGTACAGGGCGCGCGTGTAGAACGGGGTGCCCGCGCCGTGGGCGGTCACCTGCGTGTACAGTGCCTCGGCGCCCGTGTAATCCCTCGCGGCGAAGCGCCGCTCGGCGCGGCGGAACTGGGCCTCGGCGAGATAGGGCGACGCGGGCGTCGTCGCCGCGAGCTGTTCGAGGGAGGCCTGGGACTCGGCCATGCGGCCCTCCAGCGCGTAGGCCTTGGAGAGCTGGTAGAGGACTTCGTCCCGGCGCGGGTAGTCCGGGTGTTCCCGGAGCAGGGATTCGTAGGTGGCGATGCTGTCGCTGAAATACGTATCCTCCGCGGCGCCGGCGGCGAGGTCCGCCTCGGCGCCGAGCATCTCGATGTCCGCCAGGCGGTGGGAGACAGTCAGTCGCGTCACAGGGTCCGACTGCTGTGTCAGTGCCTCGCGGTAGACCTGCGCGAGTTCGTCCAGCGCCAGGGGTGCGAGCTGCGGCTCCTCTGCGGGCAGGGCCGCGGGGTCCAGATTGGCGAGCGTCGGGGCCGGCTCGTCCAGGAGCCGGTCGAGGCTGCTGCACGCACACAGCAGCATCGCGGGAATTACGCGCCACAGTCTACTCACCGTTGGCCTCCGTCCTGCCCTGGTCGTACAGTTGCGCCATCGCGAGGTGGCTGCGTCCCCGCGCCAGGGACAGGGCCTCGACCTGGCGTTCGAGTTCGGCAATGGCGACCTGCCGCAGGCGGGTCTCCGCCAGGGCGACGGTGCTGGCCACCCTTGCGGACTGGTCGCGCAGCCGCGCCGCCAGGCGCTCGATCTGCGGCGCGAAACTGGCCTCCCGGCGATCCGCGATAGCCGCGTCGAGACCAGCCATGCGCCGCGTTGATTCCTGCGCCAGTTGCTCCAGTTCGCGCAGGCTCCTGCGCGCATCCCACGCTCTCGCGGGGTACTGTTCACTGTCTTCCCAGACCAGCAGGCCGCGCAGCAGGCGCAGCCGCTCGCCGCGCGCGCTGCGGGTGGCGGGGTCCGCGCGCGCATCGAGGTGCCGGGCAGTGCGCGTCGCGCGCTCCAGTCGCGTCCAGCGCTCGACCTGTTCCGGGCCCGCGAGGAGGCGCCCGTCGACCTGGCCGATAGCGCCCTGCAGCTTCAGTTGCAGGCCGCGGTGCTGTTCGAGCAGGGCCTGCTGGCGCGCGAACAGCTGCGCGCGCCGGTCGCCGTCCGCCAGCGAGGCCCAGACCTGTTGCTGGTGGTGATCCACCTGCGCCAGCACGTCCGCGCGCTGTTCGGCCCGCGCCAGGTGGGCCGCAATGCTGTAGAGGTCGCGCAGCTCGCGCAGCGCGACCTGGAATTGATGGCGTGTGACCAGGTGTTGCAGGTAGTCGGCGTGCTCGCCGCGGGGCAGGATGTCCGCGTTGAACAGCCAGTCGGCGTCGAGTGCCTCCTGGAGCCCGAGCAGCGGGCCCAGCGGCTCGCTGCCGAAGGCGTCGATGGCGCGTTCTATGCCGGCGATTTCGATGGCGTAGCGCGCACTCGCGTCGCGGTATCTCTCGAGGGCCGTACCCGGGCGACCCAGGCGCTCATAGGCGTACGGTACCGCCAGCAGACCCTCGCGCGCGCTCGCGTCGACCGCGGTCCTGCCTGCGAGTACCTGCCAGGGCCCCAGTGCCGCGAGATAGTCGCCGCGTCCCGCGGCGGACCAACCGTAACCCAGTAGCGCGCGGTTGGCGTACGGGCCCTCGAGGCCCACCTGGCGAAAGCTTGCGTCGGAGCGCTCGTGTTCGCCGCCCCCCAGGTAGGCGTAACCGGCGGCGGTCAGGCTGCGGTCGCGCAGGGCGAGCATCTCCTCCGATTCGTTCGCCGCGTCCGCCGCCTCACCGAAGTAGGGCGTGGCCGCGCCCCAGTCCCCGCGCGCGGCCTTCGCGGCGCCGAGGTTGTAGGCGAGGTAGGGGTACCAGGGCGACTGCTCGGACATTTGCTGCCAGTACTCGCCGGCCATTGTCTCATTACCATTGTTGAGTTCCGCACTGGCGCGCAGGTAGGTGGCCTGTTGTTCCAGGGCGGGTTCCAGTGCGCCGGTGACACGCCCCAGTGCGCCGAGCGTGCGCGGCGTGTCGCCGCGTTGCCAGGCGAGTTTACCGAGGTAGAACCAGGCCTGGTCCGCCGTGGCCGGGTCGGCGGTGTCGGACAGGCTGTCCTGGAATACCTTCTCGGCCTCCCTGTCCATACCCCAGGACAGGGCCATCCCGCCGCGCAGCAGTTCGGACCCCGCGCTGTGGGGCCCCAGCGCGTCCAGCGACTGGGCCGCCATCAGTTCGGTGAGGGCGTGAAAGTAGTCCTGCTGGTAGAGGTGGTACAGGCTCGTGCCGTAGCGCAGTGACTGCACGGTTTCGGCGGCGCTGCCGCTGAGCGCGACCGCGCACAGCCCGATTGCGGGCAGCGCTGTCGCGCGCATGCCGGAAGTACAACCGCGGGGCTTGTGCAGGCGTTCGCGGCGGGCCATGTCACCATTCCCTGACCTGGAATTCCGGCTGCCGCCGGGACTCGGAATCGACGATCTGCAATTCCAGGTGCCTGGGGCCGTGGGTCTTGTCGACGACCAGCGAGGTGGCGCGCCGGTAGTCGCGACCCTGGGGTCCGCGACCGGTAAACACCGCGACCACCTCGTGCTCGCCCGTCTTCAGGTTGCCCATGTACAACCGGTGCACCCCGCCACGGCGCAGGGCATCGACCTGGCGGTCGGTGTACAGGTAGTTGCTGACGACGGTCTCGTCGACCGTCAGCTTGACCGCGTCCAGGGTGAAGAATTCGCCGACGTCCAGCGAGACGAAGACCGCGAGCTGCGTGTTGTCCGGGTACAGCAATTGTTCCTCGAGGATGAACAGGTCGCGATTGAGCGCCAGCGTCTGCGCCTTGATGTCCTGTACCTGCTCGTCGAGCGACACTGCGTCCTCCGCGGAGTGCACCAGGACCGCGCACAGCAGCAGTGCCGTGCAGGCACAGGTACGCAGCAGGAAAACCAGGCGGTCCATACCCCCCGCGCGGTGCGAACCGGGTGGGAGGGTGGCGGCGTTGTCGTTTCGGGACGGGTCGCAGTTCATGTCAGGCTATCACTCCTCCATTGATGCTGGGCAGGGGCTGGAATGCCACGAGGCGATCGCGATTTGCCGGACCGCCCAATCCCTGGCCGGGGAAGAACCCGTTCTCGGCGAACAGGTGCTGCTCCCCGTGCAGGGCCATGTAGTTGAGAATCATCAGTTCCACATTCAGGTTGACGTTGTTCGCCGCCGGTGTGGAGGCGGTGTCCACCGAGGAATCCGGTCGCATCCAGCCCAGTTGCTGGTGGCGCGCGGTGTCCCCGGCAATATCCATGAGCGCCGGCATGCCGGCGGGGTCGAACACGAGAAAGAAGTTGGCCGCGGTGCTGGAGGCATCGCCGGTCCAGACGCCCTTGCCGACGCCGTTCACCATCTCGACCGTGCCGTTGCTGAACACCGAGCCGTCGCTGAACACGTAAATCATGACCGGTGTATTGGTGAGACGTGCGTACTCCAGGCAGGCGCCGATGCAGCGCCCGGCGCGCAGGTCGCGCTCCTCGCCCGTGCGGCGGTCGCCCGTGTGGTAGTCGTAGCCGCCCATCTCCACGGTGCCGGCACCGGCGATACCGTCGATCACCAGTTTCATGACCGAGGCGGTCTTCTGGAACTCCCGGTCGCCGGAGAACTCGGCGTCGCTGAAGATGCCGGCGGGACCGACGATGAGTGGGTCCGCCGAGGGGTCCAGCGCGTCGGGGCTGCTGAATTTCTCCACGGTGTCCGCGCTGCGCAGGTACTCGCAGCTCATGCGGTCCTTGAGGCGCTTGTCCTCGTCCCCGGGATTCGTAAGGCCGGTGTTGACGAGGTCCAGCTTGAAATCGGTGATGCGCTTCATCGACTCCATCACCGAGACGATATCCTCCGGGTCGTCCAGCAACAGGTTGAGGTCGCCCACGTCCACCAGGCCGCTCGCGTCCGATGGCCGGTCGATCTTGGTCGGGCGTATCTCCGGGTCGATCATCATCGCCGGTGCCATTGAGTTGCCGCCGGACTCGGAGTTTTCCGAGCCGATCAACTGCAGCACCTGGCCCCGGAGGCCAGCACGGTAGATACCGTACATCGGGTTGTGCGGGTTGTTGCCGGTGTCGTTGTCGGAGCGGCCGGGCACCACGGCGCCGTTGACCAGTCCTGTCGCGCCGCCGGCCTTTTCCAGGATGCCGCGCAGCATCGCGCTGTCGGAGTGGAACAGCAGGCCGAGGCTGTCGTCAGTGAAATCGCCCGTGGGGGATACCGGGTTGTTGCCGAAGGGCAGGATGTCGGACGGCAGGCCGAGCCTCGAGTACCCCTCTGGGCTGAGCGCGTCGCGCTGGCCGCCCGGGCCGCCCACGAGCACGTTCGAGCCCGCCACGTTGGCGCCGCCGGCGAGGTCGAAGCAGATGAACGGGATCTTGCGCCCGGCAACAGCGCCGAGATCGCAGCTGGTGTAGGCCGTGTGGGCCGAGTCCAGCAGGTTTGCGGAGATGGCGTGGGCCCGCGCTCCGCCGAGGGCGAACAGGGACGTGCCCAGCAGGGTGCCGCAGCCTGCACGGAACCCCTGCGAGATGAACTCGCGGCGGGACAGGGGGCGCCGATGATCCGGGTGGCGCAGTGCCTCGTCCGGTCTGAAGTAGTCTGTTCGCCTGGCCATGATCTGGTCTCCTCTGCCCGGTCCGCCCTACTGCAGCAGCACCACGGCGCTGCCCAGCACCGCGGTGCACGCGGCCTTGACCACGTCAGCCGTGCGCGAAGGCGGGCAGGTTGCGTCGCCCTCGCAGTAAATGAGCCCGTCGCGCTTGGTGTGTGCGGCGGGGTTGGGGTCCGGTACCCACTGACCGTTGACGTTGACGTAGGGCTTGAGGTCGCGATCGTCGGTGATCAGCAGCTCCACCTCGTCGATGATCGCGGTGCGCACACCGGCGGGCAGCAGTCCCGTGTTGATGGCGCGGTCGACCAGGGGCACGACCACGTGGTTGCGCCAGTCGATCGACGGGTCCGCGACCGGGCGATTGAAATCGAACACCGGCGGTGCGGGAAACAGGTTCTCGCGCAGGGCGGTGTCCTGTACGAGCGCGTCGCAGTACGCCGCCGTAAGTTGTGTGGCCGCCATCAGGTGGGAGGACAGGAAGGCGTTGAAGTCCGCGACACCCGGCAGTGCGCGCCGCACCTGGGCGTAGGTCTCGCCCACGGTCTTGCCCGTGACCGGGCTGACGTCGGGGCTCGCGGTGGATACGCCGGTGAGTACCGACAGGGACGCGTTGATCTCGTCGAAAGTGCGCACCCCGATATCCGATTCCGCCGTGCCGCTGAGCGAAGTCTGGAAGGGCAGGCGGGGTAGTCCGTCGATCTCGCCGAAGCTGCCGTCTACCGCGTCGAAGGCGAGGAAGAACACATCCTGGTCGGCGCCGTTTTCCAGTGGCACCACGGTGCCGATATCCGCCAGTTTCTGCGCGATACCGGTGGCCTCGGTGCGCACACCGGTGGCCACGTTGACGAAAGCCTGTCCCGTGTCCGCGAGTTTGCCGTTGAGTCCCAGGTGTATGCCCTCGAGATTGAAGTCGACCTCGCCGCCGTCCGGATTGATGTTGACGAAGAAAGGTTCCTCGAACAGGTAGCTGGCCTCGTCGAACTGGCTGACGGCGAAGACGACGTAGCAGTAGTTGGTGCGCCCGTTGCCCGAAGTGACATGGCACACGCCCTCGCGGTCGAGAATTTCCGCGACGCTGAACATCAGGAAGAAGGACTGCCCGACGCCCGCGTCGTAGTTCTGCAGCACCTGCTCGGGGCTCATCGCGCGGTTATGCACTGCCGCCATGCGCAGCGCTCCCTCCCAGGGGTTGACGCCGGAGGTGGTATTGCCCAGTACGACGGCGAAAGACTCGTTCCAGCTGTTGAGCAGCCCGCCGCCCGCGGGATCGATGTCGCCGCTGAACTGGCCGTTGACGAAAATCTTGCGGCCGTCGACGGGGTCGAAGGTGACCACCACGTGCTGCAGCGTGGCCTGTGCCAGCTGTGCGTCATCGTCTGTCGCCAGGGCCGGTTCGCCGGCGTTGTTGTCGTCGGTGACAGAACTGCGCGTGTAGGCGAGGTAATTGTAGAGATTCTGGCTGAGCAGCAGGTTGCGGCTGTCGGGGCCGCCGGCGTAGCCGAGTATCCAGGCGTCCTCCTGGGTGACGTTGGCCGGTGCGACCCAGGCCTCCACCGTGTACTCGCCGGTGCTGCGCAGTTTCTCGAACAGCTTGGCGCTGGCGGTTGCGCCGCCCTGCGCCTTGCCGTCGATAAAGCGCACGCCCCAGCCCGCCAGCCAGCTGTAATTGCCGGACAGCGACAGGGGAATCTCGGGCAGCACGCCGCTGGTGTCCGCCGCCGTGGTGCCGGAACCCTCGCGGAATTCCCACTTGGCCACGAGGTCCGCCTCGAAGCGGCTGCCGGTGTCGGCCTCCACGCCGTCCTCGCCGAGCACCTGCGCGGTGCTGGTGAGCAGCGCGCTGTTGACTGATTCCAAGGGCACCACAGAGGCCAGTTCTGCTATTGCCGATTGCAGGGTCTGGGCGTTGTTGTCGCAGTCACTCCAGCAGTTATGGGCCTCGGGTGACATGCGCAGCACCAGGCGCGAGCGCGCCGGCGAGGTCAGGTCCACCTTGCCGCGCAGGGCGGCGAAGGCGATGTCCGTGTCGTCGCTGGCGATGTAGGGCGCCTGCGGGTTGGGCGAGGTATCCGAGTGACAGTCCGCGCAGTAGCGGGTCAACAGTTCCAGCAGCTCGCCGTCGGCGGTCAGGTCCATGCCCATTGCCAACACGTCCATGTGGGTCGCCGGCAGCACCCGGGTGGCGGTCGGGCTGTAGGGCCTGCGCGGTGACAGGTTCACCGCGGTGGGATTGTCGTCGGCGTTATCCGCCCAGCGCTCGATGTACCCGACGATGGTCGCCGCGCAGGTCGAGGCCTGCGTGGGCGCCAGCCAGCAGTGGTGGCCGTTGGCCACGCGGGAGACCAGCGGCGACGCGGCCGGGTCATCGAGGTTGACCAGACCGCGCGCATGCTGCCAGGCCTGGTTGACGTTCGACTGGTCGACGAAGGGTGGTGTGCCCGTTCCCCCGGGTGTGTGGCACTCGCCGCAGCGGCCGTTGTCGGCCAGCGGATCGTAGAAGGCGACCTTGAAACTCTGGATCTCGTCGCTTGCTGGAGGCGGCCCCGCGTAGACGAACCCGCCGCCGCCGGACCCGGCGTCTCCGGGGTTGACCTCCCGCTCGCTGGCGCCGCCGCCGGTACCGCCGCTGCACGCCTGTAACACCGGAACAAGCAGCGCGGCGAGAAGCAGCGTGAGGCGGAGCCGGTTGGGCCCGGAGAGCATTGGCTGCATGGCGTGATCCCTCACAGGTGGCCGGCGCAGTAGGCGGCCGCCTGGGCGAACACCTGCTTCATGTTGCCCGCGGCGTTGAAAGTGGCCACGAGTTCGGCCACCGCGCCCGCATCCCCGGTTTCCGCCGCGGGATCGCGCAGGCAGACCGCGCGAAACGCTTTTTTCACCTGGCAGTGGGCGAAGGCGTCCGTGTTGGCCAGCTCCCGCCCGAGTGATGCGGCGCCGTCGCCCTCGGCGTAGGCCGGGTTGCGCGCGAGATCGATAGTGCCGCTGTTGCCCGCCTGCTCGCGCCAACCCACGCGGCCACTGTTGACGCCGAGGCGCCAGTAGTTAGTCCAGTGGTCGCTGGTCGTGACATATCCCGAGGCAAAGGTAGTGCCGTTGATCAGGTACTTCTCCTGCACATTGCCGGGTGTGTACACGAGCTGCCCGAGATCCTTGCGCTGTTCCAGTTCCAGTCCGGGGGCGGTGTCCTCGTCGGGGTAGGGGAAGTCGTAGTAGGCGTAGGCCTGTGCCAGCGGGTCCATGCCCGCGTGGCAGGTCACGCACTGGGTGTGGAACAGCGTGCTGTCGCCTCCGGGACTGCGTGAGACATCCTGGCGAATACGGTCCGAAGGTGCCGCGCTGTCCCTGAGCTGCTCCAGGTCCATGCACAGGTGGTTGAGCAGGGTGAAGCGCAGCATCGCCCGGTTGGTGCCGTCCACCAGGAAGGCGCGGGCGGCGGCGCGAGTGGTGACGACTCCGGCGACCCCCTCGGACGGTACCCCCGTCACGCCGCTCTGGGTGTCGCGCACGAGCACATTGCTGTCACCGAGGTTGGCGCCCGAATTCTCCAGGAACAGGTAGTGGTCGTTGTCGGCGGTACCATAGGCCGGAATACCGGGTACGTTGCCGCGGTAGAGGATGTCCGCCGACAACAGCTCTCGAAAGTCGAGTTCGTCGCGCACCATGCCGATGGCGGTCGCACTGTAGTCGTTCAGGGGCGCGAAGATGTCCTGCGCCTCGTTGGTCCAGGGGGTTACCCAGTTCTTCAGGGTGACCGAGTAAAAATCACCGGTGGCCGCCACGCCCGGTGCGCCGTCTATCGCGTAGAGCGAGGCGGTTACCCGGCTGGAGTCGGCGGCGATGGCGGTTACCATCGCATCCAGCATCGCATCGCTGGCGGGCACCCCGGTTAGCCTGTCGTGGATGCGCTTGGCCTGTTCCCGCGGACCGGCGTGGCCGTGGGTCGCGGCCAGCAGGCAGAGCATTAAGACGGCGGCAGTTCTCTTTCGCATAGTCCTACACGTTCCATTAACCGAATCCGGAGGGCGGTCAGGGATATGTACTCCGGCTGGGCTGGCGCTTGCGGGAGCCTAGGAGATGGCCAGCCCATGTGCCGGAGTACGTTATTGGTCAGAGAATTGCGGCGGAGGTTTTAGCCTTTCTGCATGCAGCTTTGCAAAGCAGGTCACACCTTCGCAAGCGCACCGATGGAAAAGCGGGAATATTTTACGAATTCGTTCGAAGCGCGGTTATATCGCGTTATTCGCCTGGGATATCTCTGTCACCGATCGACGATTCAAAGTGAACGGCGAAGATTGCTCGCCGATTAGCGGGTAGAAACAGCGCGTTTACCGCGCAAGTTTTTTCTGTACTTTTCGCCACTTTTTTTAGTCTTGGCAATTTGCCCTATTTCAACCGCGCGCGCTTGTGTGACCTCCGCCTGCTCTGTAAAGCTGGCTCTCAGATGAAATTATGTAGTGTGGAAATAGCAGCGCCCAGAGCGCTTTTCAGCCTGTTTTTTTCGGGTTTTTTGGCGAGCTGCGGCGGTGGCGGAGGCGGTGGCAGCATCACGCTCACCACCGACGAGCAGGGCGCGGATCCCGTGGTGGTGGAGGTGCCGGTGGCATACATCAGGCGTCCATTGATGGATACGGTACCGGACCTGCGCGACCCGCTCGCGTTCAATCCAGGCGCCGAACTGTTCGTGCGCGACCGCTCGGCGACGAGTGCGGAGGACGTCGACGTGACCGCGAAGATCGCAGAGCTCGTGGCGCTCGAGGAGGGCGTCGACGCCGCTGCCATCGCGCTCGACATCAAGGGGCTGGAGAGTTCATACGATGGCGGAACCCTGATATTTGCCGCGCGTGCCGTGCCCGAACCAGTGGATGCCAATCTCGAGAACACCACCTGGAACCTGTGGACATACGATATCAGCGAACGGGTGGCCCGGTACCTCATCGAATCGCGTATCCGGCGCAACGAGGGTGTCGAGGCGGGGGGCGGCCACGATATCGCACCGCACTTCCTGCCCGACGACCGCATCGTGTTCAGTTCCACCCGTCAGGTTGCGAGCCAGGCGCGCCTCCTCAACGAGGGGCGCAGCCAGCTGTTTGCCGCGATCACGGAAAGCGGCAGCGGTCCCGCCGCCGTGCTGCATACCTACGACCCGCTCCTGCGCGGCGACGAGTTCCGCCAGATCTCTTTCAACCTGAGCCACGACCTCGATCCGGTGGTGCTGTCCAGCGGCGAGATCGTGTTCAGTCGCTGGAACAACACGGCCACCAACCACATCAGCCTGTACCGTATCGACCCTTCGGGGCAGCAGCTGTCACCCCTGTTCGGGTTCCACAGCGAGGACGGTGGCACGCCCGGGGGCAGCGCTGTCTACAGCCAGCCCCGTGAACTGGACGACGGCCGTCTTGCCGCCTTGCTGCGTCCCGCGGCGGCGGCGACGCTCGGCGGCAATATCGTGATCGTCGACGCGGCGGGCTTCGCGGATGTCGATCAGCCCAACTGGGGGCAATCCGGTGCGACCGGCAGCGGCCAGGAGGGCCTGTCCACGCGCGAGGTGCGCGCGGACGCCCTGTTGTCCCGCGGCGGCCAGTTCGGCTCGGTGTACGCGCTGCGTGACGGCACCGGCCGGCTGCTGGTCACCTGGAGTGACTGCCGGGTGATCGACGGGGATACGGCGGGAGAGGAGATGGAGCGCTTCCTGCCCTGTCGCCTGCAGCCTGACAACGAGACGCCGGCACCGCCGCTTTACGGCGGCTGGATTTACGATCCCGGCGAAGATACCCAGCGCCCCGTGGTGATTCCGCGCGAGGGGTTCGTTGTCAGTGAGCTGGTCGCGGCGGAGCCGCGGGATTTTCCCGACGTGCGCCCCCTGACCGCCGATCACAGCCCGGAGCTCGTTGCGGTCGGTCGCGCGCTGCTGCGAATTCAAAGCGTGTACGATGTCGACGGGGTGGACGCCTCGCCCCTGGGTATCGCCCAGCACGCACGGCCGGGCTCGCCTGCACACGCCGCACGACCGGCGCGCTTCCTGCGGCTCTATCAGCCGGTACCGATCCCGGATCCCGAGGTATTCGAAATCCCGGGCTTCGCCGCCGGCGTGGCGGGCGGTCGCAACTTCCGCGAGATTCTCGGGTACGTGCCGGTGGAGCCGGATGGCTCCGTCAGCGCGGTGGTGCCCGCGGAGCGCCCCTTCAGTTTCGATGTGCTGGATAGTCGCGGGCGCAGGATAGGACAGCGGCACGACTACTGGTTGCAGCTCGGCGCCGGCGAGACCCTGCGCTGTACCGGCTGTCACGATCGCGGCACCCGCCTGCCCCACGGGCGGATCGACGCACAACCGCCATCCTCCAACCCGGGTGCGCGCAGTGTCGCGGGTGGCGGCCTGGGCTTCCCCGGGACCGACACCGCCGCACTGTTTGCCACCGAGGCGGGGCACAGCATGGCGGACACCTGGGACTTTCATCGCCCGTCCAATAACCCGGCGGCCGCGGACCGCCCGCTCACAATTGCACCGTCTTACCTGGACGAGTGGCACGACCCGCAGCTCCCGCCCGAGGCGCCGGTGGACGACCGCGACTACAGCGCCGCTTTTCCGGACATCCCGCCGGAACGCGCCATTGTCGTCAACAGCTTCGACCCGGACCAGCCGGCGCGCATCGTCATCAACTACATCGACCACGTTCAGCCGATCTGGGAGCGCGTGCGTGATCCCCGGCTCGACAGCGAGGGCCGGCCCGTCGACACCTGTACCGGGTGTCACGCCAGCATCGACGGTGCCACGGTACCCGCGGGGCAGCTGGACCTGTCCGCGACGCCCTCGACAGACGAGCCGGAGCACCTCGTCTCCTACCGGCAACTGCTCCTGGCCAGCAACGAGCGCTGGCTGGATGGCGCGGGAGCCGTCGCGGACCGCGAGCGCATCTGCACGGTGCTGGACGACGAGGGCAACGCGGTGACCACGGTGGAGACCATCTCCCTTGCCGCGCCCATGCGCGGCGGTTCGGCCAACGCCAGTGCGCGCTTCTTTGCCTGCTTCGAGGGCGGGAGCTGCGGCACGCCGGAGCCGCCGCCGCTGCCCGCGGACTGTGTGGAGGGCGACGGCGAGATCGCCGCGCCCACGAGGGATACGGTGGATCACGCGGGGCTGCTGTCGGAACCGGAACTGCACCTGCTCTCCGAGTGGCTGGACATCGGTGCGCAGTACTACAACAACCCCTTCGATGCGCGGCTGGCGGAGTAGCTGCCATGCCGACTTCCAGAAACCCCGGGGCTCACGCCGCACGCCTGCTGCTCTGCCTGGTGGCCGCGTTCGTTGCGGCCGGCGCGGCCGGGGACGAGGACGAGGTGGTGGAGTCGCGGGTGGTGGAGGCCTATATCGAGATGCGCACGCAGCCGGGGCGTCACTACCCCGTGTTCTATATCGCCGAGCGTGGCGAGCGTATCGAGCTGCTGCGCCAGCGCACCACCTGGGTGGAGGTGCGCAACCAGCGGGAGATCGAGGGTTGGGTGCACGTGGATGACCTCGCGCGCACCGTGGACCCGGACGGCGAGCCGCTTGCGCTGGCCCGCGCGGATTTCGAGGCCTTTACCGAGCGCGACTGGGAATTCGGACTGCTCGTGGGCGACTACGGTGACACGGATGCGCTCGGCGGCTACCTGGGTTGGCACTTTACGCGCAACCTGAGCCTGGAACTCGCCGCCACGGAAAACTTCGGCGATACCTCGGACGGCCGCATGGTCAGCGCCAGCGTGGTGCACCAGATGTACCCCCGGCTGCGCTACTCGCCGTTTCTCACAGTGGGGTGGGGCGTTCGTGAGACCAATCCGCGATCGACCCTGGTCTCCACGGAAGACAGGACCGACAACATCGCCAGCGTCGGGGCGGGCGTGCGCGTACACCTGTACGAGCGACTGTTCCTGCGCCTGCAGTACAAACGCTATTCCGTCATGACGGATCGCGACGACGACGAGGAGGTGGACGAATGGAAAATTGGCATCAGCGCGTTTTATTGACGGCACTGTGTTTTTACGCGCTGCCGTTACACGCCGACGAGGAGGTGGGTGATTCGCCGTTGCAGGTGGTGAACCCGGAAGTGGAGCGGCGGGACATCCGCCCAGCGGCAATCGATCGCGAAGACTTCGAGGTCGGCACCTACGTCGGCCTGCTCAGCATCCAGGACTTCGATGCCGACGCGGTATACGGGTTACGGGGCGCATGGCACGTCACCGAGGATTTCTTTTTCGAGGCCTCCTACGGCATGTCCCAGGGCGACCAGACCAGCTTCGAAGAGCTCTCCGGCGGCGCGCCGCTGTTCGAGGACACGGACCGCGACTACACCTTCTACAACCTGAGTGTCGGGTGGAATGCGCTGCCGGGGGAGAACTTCGTGTTCGGCGGGCGCGCGATGAAATCCGACCTCTACCTGGTGCTGGGCGCCGGCAGCACCGATTTCCTGGACGACAACTGGTTCACCGTCAACGTGGGCGCCGGTTACCGGCTTCTGCTCAACGACTGGCTGGCCTGGCGCCTGGACGTGCGCGACCACATCTTCGACCGGGACACGTTTGGCGAGGACGAGACCACGCACAATCTGGAGCTGTCCACGGGTCTCACGGTGTTTTTCTGATAGGGGGGTATGACCATGCGACTGTTCAAACCGGCTGCGCTGCTATTCCTTGCGCTTCTCTGCCTGCCCGCGCTCGGCTCGTCCACGGGGCCGGCGGGTAATTTCACGCTCAAGAGCGCCGAGGGCAGCAACATCCGCCTGAGCGAGTACCGCGGCCAGGTGGTGATGCTGAATTTCTGGGCGTCCTGGTGTGGGCCCTGCCGGCAGGAGTTTCCCCACCTCGATGCGCTGCAGCGCAAATACGCTGACCTGGGCTTCACGGTGTTCGGCATCAACGTGGAGCAGGACCGGGACCAGGCTGACAAGGTGTTGCGGGACATCCCGGTGAGCTTCCCCATCCTGTTCGATAATCGGAATGAGGTCAGCGAACTTTACGGGGTCGACGCCATGCCCATGACGGTACTGCTGGACCGCAACGGGGTGGTGAGGCATCTCCACCGGGGCTACAAGCCCGGGTACGAGGACACCTACGAGGCCCAGGTGCGCTCGCTGGTGAAGGAGTAGGGAGGTCGCCATGCGCCGGATGATCTGCACACTTGTCGCGCTATTGCCGTTGGTTGGCTGCGGCGTCACTCCCTGGGTAAAGCCCTACGAACGGCAGAACCTGGCGGACCCGCTGATGAGCTTCGATCGTCACCCCGTCGCCGCGGGTTACACGCACCACGTCTACCAGGCCCGGGAGGGAGCCCGCGGCGCCGAAGGGGGTGGGGGAGGTGGCTGTGGCTGCAACTGACTGTTGTCTGCGAACGCCCCAGCCGGCGCGATACCGCGTTGGGGCCAACCGGGAGATGCTCATGTACTGTCGTGTACACTCCGCTCTCCCGGTCGGCCCCGCCTTGTCTCGCACTCGGCTGAGACACTTTCACTTGATCGTGAAGGCAATAGCAGTCTTGCTCTTCACTGTGGGGATGGCGATCTGTAATGCGGCGCACGCTGTTGTGCTGCCGGAGGAGCGGGGCGACGTCATGTACCATCGCTACGACGGCGGGGGTGTCACCGTGGACGGTCCTTCCGTTCTCGTGCGCAAGAACTTCAACGAGACCTTTTCGGTGAGCGGCAACTATTACATCGACAACGTGAGCAGTGCCTCGATCGACGTGGTGACCAGTGGCGCGTCCGAGTACAGCGAGCAGCGCACCGAATACTCGGTGGGCGCGCAGTACCTGTACGACAAGAGTATTGTCAGCGGCGGCTATAGCAACAGCGACGAGAGCGATTACACCGCCGACACCTACTACTTCAACGTGAGCCAGGATTTCTTCGGCGATCTCACTACGCTGACTTTCGGTTACACCCGCGGTGAGGACGAGGTCACCCAGAACCAGAACAGCGAGTTTGCGGAGGACATCGAGCGTCAGCATTACCGGGTCGGCATCACCCAGATTGCCACCCCGAGTATGCTGTTGGGGCTGGACTACGAACTGATCACCGACGAGGGCTACCTCAACAACCCCTACCGCAGCTACCGCTACCTCACCGACCCGCTGGACCCCTCCGCGGGTTACCAGTTTGCACAGGAGGTCTACCCGGATACGCGAACCAGCGATGCCGCGGCGCTGCGCATGCTTTATTTCTTCCCCGGTCGCAGGACCCTGGACGGCAGCTACCGCTATTTCACCGACGACTGGGGTGTGGACGCCCACACCCTGCAAATGGGCTACGCCCACGTGTGGCGTGATCGCTGGACCTTTGAGCTGCGCTACCGCTACTACACGCAAACGGGCGCGGACTTTTTCAGCGACCTGTTCGAGTTTGCGTCCCAGGACGAGAACGACTGGCGCGCGCGGGACAAGGAGCTGAGCGAGTTCGACAACCAGACGCTCTCACTCTACGTCACATACGAACAACCCCTGAACGTCGCGATCTTCGATCGCGCGGCGATCATCGCGCAATGGGACCACATCTGGTTTGACTACCAGGACTTTACGGACCTGCGTGTCACGGTCGACACTCCGGGCGAGGAGCCGACCTACGATTTCGAGGCGGATATCTTCAAGCTGGTATTGACGCTCTGGTATTGAGCCTGCGCGTCGAGCGCTCTCAGGGAGCCTGTGTCTCCCGCAGCAAGTCGGCGGAGTAGTGCAGCTTGCCCGCGCCGTCGATGATGATCGCGTCGATACCGGCGATTGAATTCACCAGGGCCAGGCCCTTTTCCACGCCGAGGACGAACACGGTGGTGGACAGTGCATCGCTGTCGACCGCGGCAGGGGCGAGCACGCTGGCGCTCTGCACCTCCCGCGCGGATTCTCCCGTGCCGGGATTGAGGATGTGGTGGTGCCTGACGCCGTCGGCGATAAAGAAGCGCTCGTAGTCGCCCGAGGTGGAGATGGCCATGTTTGCCAGCGGCACGATCGCTGCGAACTCACCGGCCTTGCGCGGGTGGCGGATGCCGATGGTGCGAACCCGCTCCCCGTGCAAGCCGAGGATCCGGCTGTCGCCGCCGGCGCTGACCACTGCGGAGGAGATGCCACCCGCTTGCAGTATCGCGACAGCGCGATCCACGGCGTAGCCCTTGGCGATGCCGCCGAAGTCCAGCTGCATGCCGGCCTTGCGGAAGTGCACACTCGCGGTCGAGGGATCGAGGTCGATGGCGCGGTAGTCGATACCGGCCCGGCCCGCTGCAATCTGCTCGGCCTCCGGCTGTTTCCCCGCGCGGTAGTCGTAGTGCTGCCCGACGGACGCGAAACTGACGTCGAAGGCGCCCTCACTGAGCGCCGAGTAGTGCAGGGCGCGTTCCAGGACCTCGATAATTTCCGGCGTTGTCTCCACGGGACCGGCGGCCGCCTCGCGATTGATGCGCGCCAGCTCGCTGTCCGGGTTCCACGGGTTCATCATGAGGTCGAGGCGACGAATCTCCGCGAGTGCTTCTGCGGCGAGCCGGCGGCCTGTGTCCGGGTCGTCCGACCAGAGCTCCACCGCCACCGCGGTACCCATGAGCTCCCGTTCCTCGACGACCCACTCCCCCAGTGCGAGTGGCGCCCAAAGCAGCATTGCCAGCAACCAGGACGGGGCTGTCAATCGGGAGTGGTTGAACACGGTGCCCCGACCTCAGGGTGCGCCCGCAGGCGACTGGCCCAGGGCTTCCAGCCACAGGTCCGCATGGGCCTGCATGCCCTTGGCATTGAAGTGACAGTTGTCGTGGCGGTAGAAACTTCCCTGGATGGTGTCGGTGTCCGGGCCCGGGAAGACGCCTTCCAGCTCCGGCAGCCTGGCCTGCGCGGCGCGCACCGTCTCCCTGCCCCGGGCGTAGTCGGGAGACTGTTCGAAGTAGGGCATCTCGCAGTGGGTTGCCACGGCGGGATAGACCGGCGCGTCGATACCGTAGTCGCGCAGGTTTCCCAGCAGGGCCTCGAACATGGCGAAGTAGTCCGCCTCCATGGTGCCGTCCCCCGCATCGCTCTCGCCCTGGTGCCAGAGCACGTGGGTGGGAGTGATGCCCCGCTCGCGAACGGCGGCCGTCGCGCTTTCCAGGATGGGGTGTAAAAACCCGTCCACCTGCCATTCGCCGAGGGACGAGCCGCCGATGCCAAAGGGAATCAACAGCACTCGGTCGTACTGCCCGCTGGCGATGAGCTTGTCCCCGAGCACGCCCCAGACCGAGCCGCCGGGGGCATCGGGTCCGAGCAGCGGATCCTCGGCCAGGTAACACCTGTCGTCGTGGAAGTTGAAATTGGCCACCGGCCCCACGGGAATGTAGCGGTCCCTGCCGGCATTGGCACTGTTGGACTGGCCGAAGGTCATCAGCACCGCCGCGCCGTCACCCTGGTAGTCGTCGCAGTCGACCTCAGTCCGCCCGGTCGTGTCGCTGAAGCCGCATTCCAGCGGCGGTGTCTCCCCGCAGGGTGTAAATCCCCCTGTCACCCATTCGAGCACCTTCCCGGACCTGACCATCGCGCTCTCCGCCATCGAGGGGCTGAACATCCCGACGAGGGCCCCGAACCCGAACATGTAAACCAGGCTCACGCCCCAGGCGGCGAAAAAGAGCAGGCGCAGCAACCATTTCATGGACATCTCCCGGTGTTCGGTCAGGGTGCGACGGGGGGACGGGGCGCCTCGTCGCGTGACCGGATTATAGAGTACAGCGAGCAGGAGGAGATTCCGCATTTTTTTTGCTGGCATACGGCACGGGTGTGCTCGTCACAGTTTTCAGCTAGGGTTAAGCAGTGGGGTATAGACTGGATCCGGAGTGAGTGGAGCCTTGGCAGTGACAGGAATTGTATCTTGAGTTTTCAGCAGCTACTCGCCGCCGCCCGGGTGATACCGGTGATCACCCCACTGGACGAGGAATCGACCCGGCGGACCAGCGCGGCACTCGCCGCGGCGGGCATGACCGCCGTGGAGATCACCCTGCGCACCCCGGCGGCGCTGGACAGTATCTCGGCCGTGAAGGATGCGCTGCCCGCCCTGCAGGTGGCGGCGGGCACGGTGACCAATGCCAGGGACCTGGAGCGCGCGCTGGATGCCGGGGCTGACTTTTGCGTCAGCCCGGGGATCTCGGAGGAGTTGCTCGCGGTAAGCAGCGCCCGGGAAGTGGATTTCCTCCCCGGGGTGGCCACCGCCTCGGAGATAATGCTCGGCCTGTCCCAGGGTCTGCACATTTTCAAGCTCTTTCCGGCTACCGCAGTGGGCGGGCCGACACTGTTGGAGTCCCTCGCCGGCCCGTTCCCGGATGCGCGGTTCTGCCCTACCGGCGGGCTTACCGCAGACAACTTCCGCGACTATCTCGCGCTGCCCAACGTACTCTGTTGCGGCGGGTCGTGGATGGTCGAGAGTTCACTCGTCGAGAGCGGCGACTGGGGGCGCATCGAGTCGCTGGCGCGGGAGGCGATTGGCGCGGGCGACTGACCGGCGCGAGTACAACACTGGAGGTATGCAATGGCGGGCACGACACCCGTGCGGGTCGGCATCATGGGATTTGGCCAGATCGGTCGGCAGCTCTACGCGCTGGCGACACGTACACCTGAAATAGAGATCGTCGCCGTGGCGGATATCGGCGACCCCGAAATCCTGCTTTACCTGCTGCGCTCGGAGGATTGCGAACCCGAGCGGTTCACGCTCGAGAGCAATTTCCTGGTATGCGAGGGGCAGCGCACCCGGATGATGGCCATGGACCTGCCGCGGGAGGTGCCCTGGGACGTATTCGGCGTGGATATCGTGATCGACGCGACGGGTAAGTACCGGGAGCGGCATTACATGGAGGACCACCTGGACAACGGCGCCCGGCGCGTACTGCTGCGCTCACTGCCCGCGGATCATATCGACCGCATTGTGCAGCCGGGCATCAACGACGGGGCGATCGAGCGCGCCGACCGCATGCTCAGCGCGGGCTCGGCGACGACCTCGGCGCTCGCGCTCCTGTTGCATATCCTGGGTGCATCCTTCGATATCGCGTGTGCGAGCGCCACCACTGTCCACGCCTACACCTCGGACCAGGCGCTGCAGGACTACGCGGGCAGCGACTACCGCCGCTCCCGGTCCGCCGCCAAGAACATCATTCCCAACAGCCACGACGCCGAGCGCTGGATCGGCGACATCCTGCCGGCCTTCGGGGGCCGCGTGATGACGGCGGCCCTTAACGTGCCCATCCACGAGGGCTGCCTGCTGGACACCAACCTAGTGTTCGCCGATTCCGCCGTCGACGCCGAGGCGGTCAACGAGGCGATGCGCGCCGCGGCGCCCGGGTTGCCGGGGCTCGTCGCTGTCGCCGAGGATCCCATCGTCTCCTCGGACGTGATCGGCAACCCCCACTCGCTGCTGTTCGACGCCCAGGGCACCATCAAGGCCGGTGACACGATCGTAAAGACCCTGGGATGGTACGAGACCCTGGGGCACGCGGCGAGGCTGCTGGACGTGGTCAGGCTGTATGCCGTGCTCGACGCGGCGGAGGTGGCGTAATGAAAATCGCCATCAACGGGTTCGGGCGCATCGGGCGTTCGGTGTTTCGCATTCTCGAGTCCTCGAGCGACGTCGACGTGGTCGCCATCAACGACCTGTTCGACGACGACGCCCTGCGCTACCTGCTCAACTACGACACGGTCATGGGGCCCTTCCCGGGAAATCTAGCGCTGGAGGGCGACTACTTCGTCACCGACAAGGGCCGCGTGAAGCTGCTTTCGGAGCGCAGTCCCGCGGACCTGCCCTGGGGCGAACTGGGTGTCGATGCCGTTGTGGAGGCCACCGGGGTGTTCCGTGCGCGCGAGCAGCTGGAGCAGCACCTGGCGGCGGGAGCCGGCAGGGTGGTGCTCACGGTGCCCGCAAAGGACGAGATCGATTACACCGTGGTCCTCGGTGTCAACGACGACGGGCTGGATGCCTCTCACCGGATCATCTCCAACGCCAGCTGCACCACGAACTGCCTGGCGCCCATGGCGAAGGTGCTCGACGACGCCTTCGGGATCGCGGAGGGGGTCATCAACACCGTGCACGCCTACACCAACGACCAGCGCCTGGCGGATGTGCCGCACTCCGACTGGAGGCGCAGTCGCGCGGCGGCCGAGAATATCATCCCGACATCCACCGGTGCCGCAAAGGCGGTGGGCGAGGTACTGCCCCAGCTCAGGGGCCGGCTGCACGGCATCGCGGCGCGGGTACCCGTGCCGGACGGTTCCGTGGTCGACCTGTTCGTGCGGCTCGACAGCGCGGTAACGGAGGAGGACGTGCACGCGGCGGTGGCGGCGGCGGCCGAGGACCGCCTGCGCGGTATCCTGGAGTTCCGGCGCGACCCTGTGGTGTCATCGGATATCATCGGCAATGCGCATTCGTCGATCTACGACGCGGGCTTTACCCGCGTCAACGACGGCAGGTACCTGCGTGTGCTGAACTGGTACGACAACGAGTGGGGCTACTCCAGTCGCGTCTGTGACCTGCTCGAACGCCTGGCCAACTGGTAGCACGGCCCCGGTAGTGGGCCGCCCGGCCCGGGCTGCCCTAAATAATTGCACTGCCGCCGTCTTCCCGCGGCGCCCGTTGGACAGGCCCCGGGGCGGGGAGTATGCTGCTGCGCGCTCCCGGTCTTGCGGGGCAGGTCGGGAAATTACCTAAGCCGCCCGGGGCGGCGGGAGAAGACACTATGGCATTCAAGGGCAAGGTCGCACTGATTACCGGTGGCGGCAGCGGCATGGGACAGACGGCGGCGCGGCTGCTGGCGCAACAGGGCGCGACGGTCGCCCTGTTCGATGTCAACGAGGCCGGGATGGCGGAGACCGCCGAGGGCTTCGACAGCGTCAGGCCGTACAGGGTCGACGTCAGCGACACGGATGCCGTGCACGCGGCGGTCGCACAGGTCGAGGCGGACCTGGGGCCGGTGGACCGGGTTGCCAACGCGGCGGCCATCATGCCTTTCGGCAGGCTGCTTGAGCAGGACCCGAAAGTGCAGCTCAAGTTGATGGACATCAACTACGGCGGACTGGTCAATATCGCCACGGCGGCCCTGCCCGGGATGGTGCAGCGCGGCAGCGGAGACTTCATCAGCTTCTCTTCCATGTCCGGGGTCATTCCCGGGCTGCTCATGGGTGGTTACTGCTCGACGAAAGGCGCCGTGCAGATGTACACCGATATTCTCTACCACGAGAACCGCGACAGCGGTGTGCGCTTCTGTTGCGTCTGCCCGCCACCGGTAGCCACGCCGCTGTGGAAGCAGGCCGAGGACACGGTGGTGCCCAAGCTCATCGAGGGTGGCGAAACCCTGCAGCCGGAGGATGTGATCGAAGATGTCGAGCGCTGCCTGGAGGAGGGCAAGTTCTTCTCCTTCCCGGGGAAACAGACGCGCATGGGTTACATCATGCGGCGCCTGTTTCCCAACTACCTGTGGAACTACGCGCATAAAGCGGAGGGGTTCTAGGAGCGGCCGCTCCAGCTATCCCCGTGGCGCTGACCCGTGCGCGACAGAGTGCCGGTAGCGCCCGGACACACGTCTTTCTCCTCCTGCTCGCCGTATTGAGCATGTCCTCCCACGCACACGCCTCGCTGGCACTCGTGCCCTGGCCGCAACACGTGGAGCAGGGTGCGGGCACGTTTTTCCTGCCCGCGAGTATTCCCGTGCAGATCGCCCCGGAACTGGCCGGTGCCCGCGACGCCCTGGCCCTGCTGCTGCACCCCGCCGGGTTTGACACACCCGAGTTTGCAACCGCCGGGGTGGGTGGTGCGCCGCGCATGATCTTTTCTTACGAGGCGGATCTCCACCCGGAGGGCTATCGGCTGCGTGTCGACCCGGACGGTGTCGCGATTGCCGCGTCTGCGGATGCGGGTGCGTTCTACGCGCTGCAAACCCTGCGCCAGCTGCTTCCCGCCGGGGTGTTCGGCCCCGGTGCAGGGGAAGCGGAGCGGGCGCTGCCGTTCGTGACCATCGAGGACGAACCGCGCTTTGCCTGGCGCGGCCTGCACCTGGATGTGGGCCGGCACTTCATGCCCGTAGCGTTTATAAAAAAGTACATCGACCTTCTCGCGCTGCACAAGATGAACACGTTTCACTGGCATCTCACCGAAGACCAGGGCTGGCGCATCGAGATCATGAAGTACCCGAAACTCACCGAAATCGGTGCCTGGCGCGCGCAGACCGTGGTGGGCAATCCGCTTTTCGCGCGCGGTGAGCCCGAGTACGACGGTATTCCCCACGGCGGCTTCTACACGCAGGAGGAAGTGCGTGAGGTGGTCGCCTACGCAGCCGCGCGCCATGTCACGGTGGTGCCGGAAATCGAGTTCCCGGGGCACGCCCAGGCTGCCATCGCGGCGTATCCCTGGCTGGGCAACACGCGAGAGCCGCTGCCCGTCAAGGAAGAGTGGGGTATCAACAGGAACACCATCAAGCCGTCGGAGGAGACACTGGCGTTCTACCGCGACGTGCTGACCGAGGTGATGGCCCTGTTTCCCTCCACCTATATTCATATCGGCGGTGACGAGGCGCCGAAGGACCAGTGGGAGGAGAGCGAGTTCGCCAGGTCGCGCATGGAGGAGCTGGGGCTGGCGGACGGCCGCGCCCTGCAGAGCTGGCTGATCGGGCAGATGGACGAGTTCCTCACCGCCCACGGGCGGCGCCTGGTCGGCTGGGACGAAATCGTCGAGGGCGGGCTCAGCCCGAATGCCACGGTGATGTCCTGGCGGGGTGTGAAGCCGGGCCTGCGCGCGGCGCGGGCGGGGCACGACGTGATCATGGCGCCCACGGGCTGGACGTATTTCGATTACTACCAGGGGGACCCAGGGAGCGAGCCCCTCGCAATCGGCTCTTACCTGCCCCTGCGCAAGGTCTACGCCTTCGACCCCGCGCCCGCGTCGCTGGAGGAGGCGACCCGCGCGCGCATTCTCGGGGCCCAGGGGCAGCTCTGGACCGAGTTCATGAAGACGCCGGAGCACGTCGAGTACATGGCCTACCCTCGCGCCGCTGCCCTGGCCGAGGTGGTCTGGACACCACAGGCGCAGCGCGACTACGCGGACTTCCAGCGCCGCCTGGGGACACATCTCGAGCGCCTTCACGCCCTCGGGGTGAACTACCGGCCCCCCGGCGAGGACGGACTGGGGTTGGCCGCGACGCTGCAGAACTGGCTCTGGCAGGCGGGGATGGGCATCTACTTCTGGTTACAGACACGCTGAGCCGCACCCGCGCGGATTGCCTTGTTGAACCAGTGCGACCCAATGTCCGCGACCAGCGGGAGGGCGCGCCGCCCGGGGCTATACTGCGCCCTCGAAATTTTTGGTGATCGAGGTAGGTACCATGGCGTCCACTTCAACCGGCTCTTCCGATGTCGTACTCATCACGGGCGGCGGCAGCGGGATGGGACGCGAGGCGGCCCGGCGTTTCGCGTCGCGGGGCGCCCGCGTGGCCATCCTCGACGTCAACGCGGCGGGGATGCAGGAGACCGCGCAGGGCTTCGACACCATTCACGCGTGGTCGGTCGATATCACCGACTTCGAGGCGGTGAAACGCGCCGTCGCCGAGGTCGAGGAACGGCTCGGCCCGGTGGACAGGCTCTACAACGCGGCGGCTATCATGCCCTTCGGGAAACTGGTGGAGCAGGACAACGGCATCATCCACAAGCAGATGGCCATCAACTACGGCGGCCTGGTGAACATCACCCAGGCGGTGTTGCCCGGCATGCTGCAGCGCGGCGGGGGCGACTTTGTCAGTTTCGCCTCGATGGCGGGCTGGGTGCCCATGCTCAAAACCGGCGCCTACACGGCCACCAAGTTCGCGGTGCGCGCCTTTACCGAGACCCTTTACCACGAGAACCTCGATTCGGGCGTGCGTTTCGCCTGTGTCTGCCCGCCGGCGGTCGCCACGCCGCTGTTGAAGCAGGGCCAGGAGAGCGACTGGCCGAAGATGCTCGACGACCAGGGGCCGCCGCTGGAGCCCGCCGCGGTAATCGACGCCATCGAGGAGTGCCTGGAGAAGGGCCGCTTTTTCGTCTACCCGACCCGCGACGCGAAGATCGGCGTGTTCATGCGCCGGCTCTTCCCCGGGCTGATCTGGAAACAGGTGCACCAGGTCGAGGGATTCTAGGGCACCGCTGAACATTATTCCCATTGTTCAGAGGTGCCCTAGGCCCGGCGCAACTGCTCCAGGGTATGTATGACACCGCGCAGCTCCGCCAGTCCCTTCAGGCGACCGCCGAAGGAGTAGCCGGGGCGCACACCCGCTGCCTCGATCTCGTCGCCGAGCGCGTGCCCGTGATCGGGTCGCATGGGTATGCGATCTGCCCGGCCCTCGGCGGCCCGCCGCTCCTCCTCGTCCAGGAGCGCGGCAATGAGTCCCACCATGTCGTTGTCGCCGTCGAGGTGCTCTGACTCGTAAAAGGAGCCGTCCTCTTCGCGCCGGATGTTGCGCAGGTGTACGAAGTGTATTTGCGGCCCGAACTCGCGCACCATGGCGACCAGGTCATTGTCCGCGCGTGCACCGAAGGAGCCCGCGCAGAGCGTCAGGCCGTTGCTGGCACTGGGTACCGCACTGAGCAGGGCGCGCGCGTCCCTGGTGGTGGACACCACGCGGGGCAGGCCGAACAGCGAGAAGGGCGGGTCGTCCGGGTGAATACACATGCGCACCGCGCAGGCCTCCGCTTCCGGGACGACCGCTTCGAGAAAGGCGAACAGGTTGGCGCGCAGGCCCTCGGTGCCCAGGGCGGTGAACTCCGCGATCGCCGCGCGGATGCCGTCGCGGTCGTAGGAGCCCTCGCCCCCGGGCAGGCCCGCGATGATATTCTCCTCCAGTAGTGCGCGCTCCCGCGTGCCCATGGCGTCCAGCCGCGCCTTTGCGCGCGCGAGAATCTTCTCGTCGTAGTCCCCGACCGCGCCGGGGCGCTCGAGGATATACGCGTCGTAGGCGGCGAAGTCCGCCATCTCGAAACGCAGGGCCCTGGAGGCGTTCGGCAGCGCGTAGTCCAGGCTCGTCCGGGTCCAGTCCACAACGGGCATGAAGTTGTAGCACACCACCGGCACACCGGCGGCGCCGACATGGCGCAGCGAGGTGCGGTAGTTCTCCAGCAGTGTCTCGTAGTTGCCGCTGCGCGTTTTGAGATCGTTGTGCAGGGGAATGCTCTCCACCACGGACCAGCGCAGCCCCGCCGCCTCGATCATCGCCTTGCGCTCGAGCACCTCCTCCAGCGGCCATGCCTCCCCCGCGGGGATGTGGTGCAGCGAGGTGACCACGCCGGTGGCCCCCGCCTGTACCACGTTCTCGAGCGTGACCGGGTCGTCGGGCCCGAACCAGCGCCAGGTCTGCTCCATGTCTACTGAATCCTCCCGTCAGGCCCGCGGCAGTATGGCGCCGCGATGTTGCACCACGTCGCTCGCCAGTTGCTGCGCCCGGGTGACCGCCGTATCGAGATCGCAGCCCGACAGCCGCGCCGCGAGGTACCCCGCGTTGAAGGCGTCGCCCGCGCCGGTGGTGTCGACGGCCGTCACCGCGCTTGCCCTGCGTTCAAGTGTCTCCTCGCGGAGAAATGCGTGAGTGACGAGGTCGTCGCCCTTGATGATGATTTCTTCTATGCCGTGGTCCGCGAACAGCGCGCGGCACTGCTCGGCGCCCGAGATGTCCCACAGCGCCGCCTCGTCCTCCAGCGTCGGCAACGCGGTGTGGCACAGGGGCAGCACCGCCTGGTAATGGCGCCGGGCCTCGTCCCGGTCGCGCCACAGCGCGGAGCGGTAATTGGGGTCGAAGACGATACGGCAGTGTTTTTCCCGCAGGTCCTCCAGGAGATGCAGAAGCTTGTCCAGGTCCTCCCGGGTGATGGCCAGTGTGATGCCGGTAAAGTAGAACAGGTCGAGGTCGGGCAGTCGCGGCACCTGGCGGAAGAGTTCGCGGGCGGGCGACCGGTCGCGCGCATAGGTGAAGCGCCGCTCGCCGCCGGGACCGTTGTCGATGGTGTACCGGCCCGGCTCGCGGCCGGCACAGCGGGTCACCGCGCTCGTGTCGATGCCCTCGAGCTGCATGCGCTCGACGATCTCGTCCGAGGCGCTGTCGTCGCCGAGTCGCGTCAGGTAACCGACATCCAGTCCGGCGCGCGCGAGGTAGACGGCGGTGTTGAAGGTGTCGCCGCCGCAATCGCGACGGGGGTCCCCCGGGGAATCCCCGGCGGACAGTTCCACCATGACCTCGCCTGCACAGCAGATTCGCATTGCTTCCCCCGCTCGAGCGCGGCGTCCCCTTGACAGGGTCCGCGGCAGCCCCTAAATTGGCCTGACCAGTTTACCAAAACGAATTCTGGCCCAGGCTGAGCGGGATGGCAAGGCTCACGGGCACAACTTCAGCGCGGAACGTGAAATGAGTCAGGGTAAGACAGTGCGGCTCGGCGTGGTGGGCCTGGGCAACATCGCCGGCCAGCACATCGCCAATGTCCAGGGCGGGCAGGTCCCGGGCTGCGAGCTCACGGCGGTCTGCTCGCGCAGCGGGGGAGACAGGTTCGGCGTGTCACATTTTACCGCTGTCGAGGAGCTCGTGGCGTCCGGGCTCTGTGACGCGGTCCTGGTCGCCACACCCACCTGGCACCACCTCGCCGCCGGTCGCGCGGTGCTCGACGCGGGCCTGCACCTGGTGATGGAGAAACCGCTCGGGCTCTCGGTGGCGGAGGGCGAGGAACTGCTTGCGCGGCAACGCGAGGGACAGGTGTTCGCGCTGATGCTGAACCAGCGCACCGATCCCCTCTTTGTCGCGATGCGCGACGTCATCGGCGGGGGCACGCTGGGAGAGATCACCCGCACCCACTGGACGATGACCAACTGGTTCAGGCCCGAGGTGTACTTCCGTGTCAGCGACTGGCGCGCTACCTGGTTGGGGGAGGGCGGCGGCCTGCTCGTGAACCAGTGCATCCACAACCTCGACATTTTCCAGTGGCTGTGCGGCATGCCGCGGAGCGTGCGCGCGTTCTGCCGCTTCGGGCGCTACCACGATATCGAGGTGGAGGACGAGGCCACGGCGTACTTCGAGTACGAGGGCGGTGCGAGCGGTGTGTTTGTGGGTTCCACCGGCGAGGCGCCCGGGATCAACCGGTTCGACGTGATCGGCGACCGCGGGGCCCTGTCCTTCGACGGTGAACGCCTGACGCTGGTCCGCAACGAGCCCGCGACCAGCGTGTTCAACCGCGACACCCGCGACATGTTCGGCATGCCGGCGACCTCGCGGGAGGACATCACGCCGGGCCGGAGCGGCAACCAGCACGCGGCCGTGCTGGAGAATTTCTGCCGCGCCGTGAGCCGCGGCGAGGCGCTGATCGCCCCCGCGGCCGAGGGCCTCAACTCCCTCGCCCTGGCCAACGCCATGCTGCTCTCGACCTGGGAGGAGGCGACTGTCGCACTCCCCCTGGACAGCGCCCGCTACCAGCGCGCCCTGAACGAGAGAACGGCCGCCTCGGCGCTGCGCGAGAAGGCCGACATCGAGGTCGACGTCGATATGGACGCGTCCTACCGCTAAGACCTGAGCCGGGGAGAGGAACTTGACGACCGAAACCGCACAACTGGAGGCACTGGCCGCGCGCCCCGCACTGGAGCGCGTGCCGGCGTACATCCGCCTGAGCGGGCCCGGGTGGCTGCAGGGCGCGATGACACTCGGCGGCGGCAGCGCCATCACCTCCCTCACCATCGGCGCGGTGTATGGCTACGAACTGTTGTGGGTGCAGCCCCTGGCGATGCTGGTGGGCTGCATTATGTTGTTCGCGCTGTCACACCAGACCCTCAGCACCGGGGTTAAACCCTTCGTCGCCATGCGCGATCACGTTCACCCGTCCCTGGCCTGGCTGTGGGCGTTCGCGGCGCTGGCCTCCAGTATCATCTGGGGATTTTCCCACTACCCCCTGAGTGCCGGGATGCTCGAGGAGATCATCGCTGTCGGCACGGGCTTCAGTCCCGGCGAGGGCAGCGGCGCAGGGCGTGAGGCCTACCTGTTCGGCCTCGCCGTGCTGGTGTGGATGCTCTGCGCCTACACCGCGTGGAACTACGGCGGCGGCGGACGCGCCGTGAAAACCTTCGAGACCGCGATCAAGCTCCTCAGCACGATGATCGTGCTGGCTTTCGCCTGGGTGGTGGTGTCCGCCAGCGCGGCGGGGCAGGTGGACTGGGGCGCCGTCATCGCCGGCTATATACCGGGCCGCCTCCCCGACGACGACGCGGGGGTTACCACCATCATGGCCGCCCTCGGCACCGCGGTGGGCATCAACATGACCTTCGTGTACGGCTACACCCTGCTCGACCGGGGGTGGGGCCGCGCCCACCGGGAGCTCTCGCGCTGGGATATCGTCATGGGACTGGTGATTCCCTACGTTCTCGTCACGTCGTTGATTTCCATCGCCGCGGCGGGTGCTTTCTTCGGCAGCGATATGAGTGTGCAGGGGAAACTGGCCCCGGCCCAGGCCGCCGCGATGTTTGCCGACGCGGGGATGGGTGAAGTCACCGGTCGCCTGGTGTTCGCGGTGGGTGTCCTGGGCATGGCGGTCGGCTCACTGGTCATGCACATGCTGTGCTGCGGGGCCGCCGCCGGGGCCATGTTCAACTGGGAACCCCACAGCCGCAACTACCGGCTCGCATTGTTATTGCCCACGCCGGCCGTGCTCGGTGTCTTTCTCTGGTCCACGATGGGCCCCTACGTCATTCTCCCGACCTCGGCGATTTGCGGTTTCCTCCTGCCCATCGCCTACGTCGGCTGGCTGTTCCTGAATAACAGCGGGGACTATCTCGGCGACGACTGCCCGCGCGGCGGCAGGCGCACGCTCTACAACGCGGCGATGGCGCTGTGCATCCTGACCGTATTGGCCAGCGTCACCTACAGCACCGGCGTCAAGCTGGACTGGTTCTGAGGGAGCGGCATGGTCGATATCGCCGACGGCGCCAACTACGCGCCCACCACTGAAGCCGAGAAGGTCGTCGCCCCCGGGGAATTCTGTTTCGCCGCAGCGCACCTGGACCACGGCCATATCTACGGGCAGGTCAACGGCCTGCGCGACGCCGGCGCGACGCTGCGCTACGTGTACGATCCGGATCCTGCGCGTGTGGCGCAGTTTATCGAGACCTACCCGGGTGTCACCGTCGCCGACGACCTGCAGCAGGTGCTCGACGATCCGGAGATAAAGCTGGTCACAGCGGCGGCGATTCCCGATGAGCGGGCCGCGCTCGGCGTCCGCGTCATGGAGGCCGGCCGGGACTACCTGACCGACAAGTCGCCCTTCACCACGCTGGACCAGCTCGCCGGGGTGCGGGCGGTCGCGGCACGCACGGGCCGACGCTACGGTGTGTACTACGCGGAGCGCGTGCACAATGACGCCGCCTGGCACGCCGGCGAACTGATTGCACAGGGCGCGATCGGCAGGGTGTTGCAGGTGCTCAACCTCGCCCCACACCGGCTCGCCCGCGACACCCGGCCGGACTGGTTTTTCGACAAGGTGCGCTACGGCGGCATTCTCACGGATATCGGGTCGCACCAGGTCGAGCAGTTTCTCACCTACGCCGGTTGTCGCGACGCCACGGTGAACTTCGCGCGGGTGGAGAATTTCAGCCACCCGGACCGCCCGGGACTGGAGGACTTCGGCGAGATGTCGCTGACCGGCGACAACGGCGCCTCGTTCTACAGCCGGGTCGACTGGTATACGCCCGACGGCCTGCGCACCTGGGGAGACGGGCGCACCTTCATCCTGGGCAGCGAGGGCAGTGTCGAGTTGCGCAAATACATCGACGTCGCGCGGGAGGCGCCGGCGTCAAAGCTACTGATCGCCGATGCGGCGGGTGAGCGCGAGATCGAATGCCTGGATCGCACGGGTTTTCCGTGGTTCGGCCGGTTCATCAGGGACTGCATGGACGGTACGGAAATCGCGATGACCCAGGAACACACGTTTCTCGCCGCCGAACTGAGCATGCGCGCACAGGCCCTCGCCGACGCCGCCGGCGGGGACTAGCGATGCAGATCCAGGCCATCAAGGTGCAGCGTCTCTACCTGCAGGTCGCGGAGCAGCTCAGGGAGCTGATCAGCGCGGGCACCTTCGAGACGGGCCAGCGCCTGCCCTCGGAGCGCGATCTCGCGGGCCAGTTCGGCGTCAGCCGGCCCACCATCCGCGAGGCGATGATCGCGCTGGAGATTGCGGGGATGGTAGAGGTGCGTTCCGGCTCCGGGGTTTACGTGCGCGAGCGGGGCGACGGCCCGGCGCAGCTCCCGGACGCGCAGTCCCCGGGGCCCTTCGAGATACTCGAGGCCCGGCGCCTCATCGAGGGCGAGGCCTGCGCGCTGGCGGCAGAGCGTATCGACGACGGCCAGCTCGCCCGGCTGCGACAGCTGGTGGCAGAGATGGCCGAGGAGAACCGGCGGGAGGAGATCACGGAGCAGGCGGATGAGAAATTTCACTGCCTCGTCGCGCAGGCGTCCGGCAACAGCGCGCTGGCGGCGATGGTGAGTTGGCTGTGGCGGTTGCGCAACGAATCGGCCATCAGCACGCACTTCCACCGCCGTGTGCGCGAGGAGGGTCAGCGGCCAATCGTCGCTGACCACCAGGCCATTCTCGACGCACTCGAGCGACGGGACAAGGCGGCGGCGCGCGACGCCATGACGCGCCACCTGCAGCGGGTCATTGATCACCTGATGGACGTGCTGTGAGCGGCGCGCTGCACCCCGACCGGTTGTTCTCCTCCTGCCCGGAGCAGCGGGCGGTGGCGCGCGACCTGTACGCGTCGATCCGCGACCTGCCGATCGTCAGCCCCCACGGTCATACGGACGCCGCCTGGTTCGCCCTCAACCGGCCCTTCGAAAACGCCACCGAACTGCTTATACAACCGGACCACTACCTGCTGCGCATGCTCTATAGCCGCGGCATCGGCCTCGATGCCCTCGGCATCCCGGCTGTCGGCGGCGCCGCACCCGCACCTGACCCGGAGGCCGTGTGGCAACTGTTCGGCGATAATTACCACCTCTTTCGCGGCACACCCACCCGTCTCTGGCTGGACCACGTGTTCGGGGAGGTGTTCGCTATCGACGAGGTGCTGAACGGCGACAACGCGGGGCGCTTTTACACCGAGATCAACAGCCGGCTCGCCACGCCGGCCTTCCTGCCCCGTTCCCTCTACGAGAGATTCGGTATCGAGGTGATCGCGACCACGGAGTCCCCGCTGGATACGCTGGAACACCACCGCGCGCTGGCGGGGGACCCGTGGACGGGTCGGGTAGTTACCACGTTCCGCCCGGACCCGGTGGTGGACCCGGAGTACGAGAACTTTGCCGACAATATCGGCAGGCTCTCCGGGTTGAGCGGCGTGGATTGCTCCACGTACGCCGGGTACCTCGACGCCCTGCGCGAACGCAGGCAGTTCTTCAAGGCGATGGGCGCCACGGCGACCGACCACGGGCACCCGAGCGCGTTTACCGCTGACCTGCCGCGCGCCCGTTGCGAACAGCTCTACGACGGAGCGCTCGCGGGCGCGCTGGACGCGTCCGAGGCGGAGCAGTTTCGCGGCCAGTTGTTGCTGGAGATGGCGCTGATGAGTGTCGAGGACGGCCTCGTCATGCAACTGCACCCGGGCGTGCATCGCAACCACAATCCCCGGCTGTTCGAGCGCTACGGCAGGGACCGCGGCGCGGACATCCCGCGACGCGAGGAATTCACGCGCAACCTGAAGCCGCTGCTGGACCGCGTCGGCAACAGGGACGATTTCACGCTGATCCTGTTCACCCTCGACGAGACCGCCTATGCGCGCGAGCTCGCGCCGCTGGCGGGCCACTACCCGGCGGTGATACTCGGTCCTCCCTGGTGGTTCCACGACAGCCCCGAGGGGATGCTCCGCTACCGCCGCCAGGTGACGGAGACAGCCGGCTTTTACAATACGGCGGGGTTCAACGACGACACCCGGGCGTTCCTCTCGATTCCCGCGCGCCACGACGTGGCGCGCCGCATCGACTGTCGATTCCTGGCGGAGCTGGTGGCGGAACACCGCCTGCACATCGACGAGGCCGCGGAACTGGCCGCGGATCTCGCCGGTGAGCTGGCGCGACAGGCGTACAGGCTCTAGCGGTACATGGAGCGCCTGCACCCCCGCAATCTGCGCGCCGCCCGGCCGGGCGTTACCTTGCCGGCATACGATCGCGACGCCCTGCAGCCCGGTATCGTCCACCTCGGTGCCGGCGCCTTTCATCGCGCGCACCAGGCGGTTTACACGGACGACGCGATCGCCAACGGCGGCGGTGCGTGGGGCATTATCGGTGTGTCCTTGCGCAGCGTGGACGTGGCGCGACAAATGAACCCCCAGGCGGGCCTGTACTCGGTGCTCAGCGAGGACCGGGGCGACGCCGAACTGCGGGTTGTCGGCAGCATCTGCCAGGTGCTCGCGCTGGGCGATGGGCCGGGCGCAGTCATCGATGCGCTTGCGCGCCAGGACATCCGCATCGTGACGCTGACGATTACCGAGAAAGGCTACACCCTGGCGGCGAACGGCAAAGGACTCGACCGGGAGGATCCCGCGGTGGTGGCGGATCTCGCGAACCCGGAGGCGCCGTCGACGGCAGTGGGCGTACTTGCACTGGGGCTGCGCGCCCGGGTGGCCGCGGGCGGTGCGCCGCTCACGCTGTTGAGCTGCGACAACCTCGCGGGGAACAGCCGGCTGCTGCAGGCGGTACTCGCCGATTATCTCGGCGACAGCTTTCCCGAGGTGCTCGAATGGCTGCAGCGTTGCGCCACGTTCCCCTGCTCGGTCGTCGATCGTATCGTGCCGGCGATGACGGAAGCGGGAAGGGCGACCCGGGCCGAGCGGCTGGGGTTGCGCGACGAGGCGGCGGTCAGCACGGAGCCCTTCAGCCAGTGGATCGTGGAGGACGACTTCGCCGCCGGACGACCCGACTGGACGAGTGCGGGAGTGCAACTGGTACACGATATCCGCCCCTTCGAGGCCATCAAGCTGCGCCTGCTCAATGCCTCCCACTCCGCGATCGCCTACAGCGGACTGCTGGCGGGGCTGGACACGGTCGACGCCGTGATGGCGGACACCGAGCTGCGCGATTACGTCGGTGCACTGATGGTGGAGGAGCTGGTGCCGGCACTGGAGGCCCCTGCCGGTTTTGACCTGGCGGGGTACGCGGGAGAGTTGTTGGCGCGATTCAGCAATCCGTGTCTCGCGCACCGCTGTGAGCAGATCGCGATGGACGGCACGGAAAAAATTCGGCAGCGCTGGGTGCCGACGCTGTTGGGCGGTCCAGCCCCCCTGTTGCGCCGGGCGCTGGCGGCCTGGTGCTACCTTGTCCTGTGTACCGAGGTACCCCTGGACGATCCCCGCCGTTCGCAACTGCTGGCATTGCGAGAGAGTTTCGAGACGATGGGCGTGCGCGTGCGCGCCCTGTTGGGGTGCGTGCAACTGGAGCCGCGCGGGACCGGGAATTTCGACGAGCTGGCGTTACAGACGGAACACAACCTGGACACAATTGCGCGGGAGGGCGTTCGGGCGCTCCTGGCGCACTGACGGATGCGGCCGCCGCGCTTACCATGGGTAGCGCCGCGCGCAGAGCCCGCGTGACAACACCGAAAAGGTATTGACTGCACAATGAAAAAACTACTCCCCGTTCTTTTCCTCGCCGCGCTCGGCGCGCTCGCCTGGCTCTACCTCGATCGCAGCGCGGAACCGGCGTTCGTCCTGGAGGAGGGGTACACGTTGCTCTACGACGGCGACTCCCTCGCGGGGTGGCGCAAGGTGGGCGGCGGCGCCACGTTTGCCGCGGAGGGCGAGTCCATCGTCGGTCGCCGCGGGCCCGGCGCGAACACCTTCCTGCGCACGGAGAAAACCTACGGCAACTTCAATCTCAGGTTGCAGGCGCGCTGGGACGAGACGGGCAATTCCGGGGTCATGTTTCGCGCCGCGCAGCGCGGCGGCGACGGCCGCACCTTCGGTTACCAGTACGAACTCGACCCCTCGGAGCGCGCGTGGAGCGGGGGTATCTACGACGAGGCGCGCCGGGGCTGGCTCGCCAACCTGGAGGACAACGACCCCGCGCGGCGGGCTGTCCGGCTGGACGGGTGGAACGACGTCGAGATCGAGGCCCGGGGTACGAGCCTGAAGACCTGGATCAACGGTGTACCGGCGGCGGACATTGTCGACGGCCTGAGCCCGGAGGGCTTTATCGCGCTCCAGGTGCACTCGGGCGAGACAGGCGTCATCCGCTGGCGTCGTATTCGCATCCGGGAGCTCCCGGCCGTGGGGGAACCCGGCGACAGCCTCCTGGACACGGCGGAATGGCGCGATGCCGGGGAGGCCGGCCTCGCAATCGACGGCAATGCGCTTGTCGTCCCGGCTGCGACAGCGGGCCGGTGGCTGGAGTCGCGGCGCCAGTTCAGCGATGTCATGGTGCGCATGTCGCTGCCCACCTGCGAGGAGCCGACCCGCCTGCAGATGCGCTATCGAATCGACGCATCGGCATCGGGGGCCACGTTCGCGGAGCTCGTGCTCCACCCGGACCGGGCAGAGGGCAGGCTGATGGGCCCGGGCGGCGAACAGGTGATGGAGCCCGTGAAGCTCCCGTCCCGGGACCGCCACAGGTTTCTCGGGATCACCCGCGGGCAGTCCGTGGTGTTCACGGTCGGTGAGCGGGATGTACTGCGCCTGGAGGGCTCCGGCCTCTACGAGCGCGGCCCGCTGCGTATACTCCCTGGCCGCTGCGATGATGACGCGAAAATTGCCGGCCTGGAGTGGTTCTCGCTGAAAGAAACCAGTGCCGAGCCGCTGTTCTATGAAACCCTGGACAACTCGCCCTCCGTGCCGCTTTCACCGGAGGAGGCCCTCGGCGCCTTTCGCATCGCCCCCGGCTTCGAGATCGAGCTGGTCGCGGCGGAGCCGCTGGTCGAGGACCCGGTGGCGATGGCGTGGGACGAGCACGGCCGCCTCTACGTGGTGGAGATGCGCGGTTATATGCCCGACGCCTACGGTACCGGTAGCGAGGAACCGGTGGGACAGGTGGTGCGCCTGACAGACACCGACGGCGACGGGCGCATGGACGAGAGCGACGTGTTCCTCGGCGAACTGGTCAACCCCCGCGCGGTGGCGGTTGTGAATGAGGGCGTGTTGATCGCGGAGCCGCCGAATCTCTGGCTGTGTGAGTTGCCCGCGCGGGATGCGCTCTGCGAAAACAGGCGCAGTGTGGGCGGCTACGCCACGGACGACGCGGCCAATGTCGAGCACATGGAGAACGGCCTGCGCCAGGGCCTCGACAACTGGCTGTACAACTCGAAGTCCAGTCGCCAGCTGCGCCTCGTCGACGGCGAGCTGCGTGAGCGCGAGGGACTGGCCCGCGGCCAGTGGGGCATCACCAAAGACGACTACGGACGCTGGCTCTATAACCACAACTCCACCTGGATACAGGCGGACTTTTTCCAGGCGGAAGACCTGGTGGTACCCGGCGAGGGTACGTACCCCAGGGGTCTGGGGGTGAACCTCGTGCAGCCCTCGCCGGTCTACTCGGTGCGGGTGAACCCCGGCGTCAATCGCGCCTACCTGGACAACACGCTGCGCGAGGACGGGCGACTGGCGACTGCCACCGGCGTGAGCGGCCTGGTGGCCTACCGCGGCGACCAGTTCCCGGCGGAATTTGCGGGCGACGTTTTCGTACCCGAGCCGGCGGGCAACGTCGTGGCCCAGTTCGACATGGGTGAGGAGGGTATGGCCCTGACTGCGAGCCAGCGGCTCTACGACGACGAACAGTGGGGCCAGCGCGATTTCCTCGGCTCCACCGACGAGCGTTTCAGGCCCGTGGACGCGATGAACGGCCCCGATGGCGCGCTCTATATCATCGACATGTACCGCGGCATCATCCAGGACGACCATTTTCTCACTGACGAGCTGCGCGCGCAGATCCTTGAGCGCGGGCTCGATTCGCCTCTCGGCATGGGGCGCATCTGGCGAGTGCGCCACACCGAAGGTGGTGAGGCCAGGGCGGTAAAACTCAGCGGCGCCACCGACGAGCAGCTGGTAGAGGCGTTGTCCCACCCCAACGGCTGGGTCAGGGATACCGCCCAGCGCCTGTTGCTGCGCAGCGACGGGCATCTCGCGGGCGCCCTGGGGGCTGTCGCGCGTGGTCCGCAGACCATCGCCGCTATCCACGCGTTGTGGACGCTGGAGGGGCGGGAGGAGCTGGACGCACCGCTGGTGCTGGAAATGGCGCGCGGCGGCGATCCCTGGCGCCAGGTCCATGCACTGCGCGCGGGTAGTGACCTGCCGGGTGCGGAAGACTACCTCGCCCTGGCGGGGGAACTGGACAATGCGCCCGACGCCGTGCGTATGCAGCTGGTGTTTGCCATGGGCGGGCACGCTGCCGACGCGCGGATCAGGTCGGCGCTTGCAGGTATGGCGACAGCGCCAGGCGCCGTGAAAAACATGTACCTGCGCCAGGCGCTGGTGCGCGCCGTGCGCGGGCACGAGGCGGTCTTCCTCGCCGAGGTACTGCCGCCCCTCGCCGCCGGGAACGCCAGCCGGCCCACCGCCGCGCTGATCTCGGCGCTCGCCGCCGGCGCCTACCGCGCTATGCGTGGCGAGATCTCTTCCACCGAGCCGGCCAACCCGGCCCTGTTGGAGCTACTGGAGCTGGCGCAGGCCCGCTCGGGAAAAGACGCCTGGCAACAGGTCGCCATGCTGAAAGGATTCGAGCGGGTGTCCAAGGCGCCGGGTTTCGTTCCCGCCAACCTCGAGGCGCCGCCCGCTATCTTCTCCGACGGTGCCATCGCCGAGTCGGACCCGCTCTGGGATGCGCGGCTGGCCGGTCGCCGCGCCTTCACCTGGCCGGGTGACGAGGTCGCCATGGGCCTCACGCCCCTGGGACCGGAACAACTCGAGCTCATGGAGCGGGGCAGGGCCTTTTACCCGCAGTGCGGCGCCTGTCATGGAGAGGACGGCGCGGGTATCGCCGGCCTGGCCCCGGCACTCGCCGGCGCATCCTGGGTGACGGGTCCGCCGGAGTGGCTGGGCCGCATCGTTCTCCAGGGGATGACGGGCCCGGTGGAGGTGAACGGCGAAATTTTCGACGGGGTCATGCCGCCGCACAACCACCTGCCCGAGCTGGACGACGCCACCCTGGCCGGCTTGATGACATACCTGCGGCGCAGTTTCGGCAACCGCGCCGACCCGGTCCCGGTAGAAGTGGTCAGTGCCCTGCGCGCGGACAGCGCGGGGCGCGACAGCCCCTGGACGGCGGCCGAATTGCAAGCGGTGCCCTACGACCGCGGGCTCGGGCGCTTCACCGGCAAGTTCAAGGTGAGTTTCGTCACTTTCACGTTGACCGAGGCGCCCGAGGGTTTGGCCCTGTCGGTGCCCATGTACGGCAGCGGGGTATTGACCCAGGAGAGCGAGACCGTGTTCAGCGGTGCCGCCGCCGGGGAGTCCGTCAAGGTGGAGTTCGTGATAGAGCCGGACGGCAGCGTGAACACGATGATCCTGTACCGTGACGGCCAGAAAATACCCGTCGAGCGCGTAGAATGAAACGGGCTGTTCAGCGGCCGCCCCGATGCACCAGTACAGCGGACCAGAGCGCGACGAGGGCGAGGCCGCCGATCTCCCGTGCCTCCTCCACCGCGCGGGTTTTCATGCTCACCGACTCGAAGATTTCACCGACGGACACGTCGCCCAACGCAGGTACGAGGGTGCCGATCCAGACCAGGCTGATCACCAGCAGCAGCAGCGGCAGCCAGCGCGGGCACGCGCCGCGGTGCCTGGCGACGCACATGGCGCAGGCGGCCAGGTAGGCGCCTATCCAGGGCGCGGCGTCGGGATCGTTGAACTGCACCAGCGCAGAGAGCGCGAAGGCGAGCAGGAAAACCAGGTTGAGTACTTTCACGGGTTGCACGACGTGGCCGGGTTGCGATCGACAGGAATCCTGTCATTGTACAGGCAGTCCGGCCGCGGGACAGCGCTCGGAGAGGCGGGTAATAAAAGAAAGGGGCATACGAGTGACCAGGACGACAATCGGGGACCTGTCCCGCACCGCGCTGATCGCGCTGCTGCTGCCAGGGGCGGCCGGCGCGCTGGACAACGGGGCACTGGAGGATGTGCTCGTGACCGGGGCCTATGCGCCCCAGCAGGCGCTCACGTCATCGGTATCGATAATCGACAGCGAGCAGTTGCGGGCGCTCAACAAGCGCAGCCTCGCGGGCATCCTGAAAACCCTGCCGGGGCTTCTCGTCGAGGAACAGGGCGGTCCGGGCGGGCTCACCGCGGTATCGGTGCGCGGCGGCGAGGCGAACTTCACCCTGGTGCTGCTCGATGGGGTCGCGGTGAACGATCCCACCAACTTCCGCGGCGGCAGCTTTGATCTTGCCGATCTCAACCCCGCGCTGATCGATCGCATCGAGGTGGTGCGCGGCCCGCAGTCTGCCATCTACGGCTCGGATGCCCTGGCGGGGGTCATCAACATCATCACGCGCCGACCGCGGGAGGGCCACGCCCTCGAGGCCAGCGCCGAATTCGGCGAGGACGATTACTCGGACCTCGGAGTCGCGGCCTTCGGCAGCACGGGCAGCTTCGACTACACGCTGGAGCTGGCGAGCCGCGACGAGGGCGAACCGGTGCCCGGCAGTGAACGGGACAGCGACAGCGCCTTGCTGCGCCTCGGCTGGCGCCCGGCAGCCGGGCACGAACTGGCAGCGAGCTACCGCTACCTCGACGGCGACCGCACGTCCTACCCCGAACAGAGCGGCGGCCCCGAGTACGCGCTGTCGGATGCCCTGGAGAAGGGCGACTACGACGAACAGGTGTACGCCCTGGGGTGGTCCTGGAGGGTGACCCCGGCCTGGCGGAGCAGCCTGCGGGCCAGCCGTTTCGACCGCGACGAGGACTACCTGTCCCCGGGGATTCCGCCCTTTTTCGAGGTGCCGCCCAACGCCGCCGACACCCAGTACACCCGCGACGATATCCAGTGGGTAAATACGCTGGCGCTGGCAGACAACTACGAGCTCAGCCTGGGCGCGGACTACCGCGACGAGGACGGGGAGAGCGTTGGCTACGTCGAGTTTTTCGGCATGCGCGGCGCGACGGATTTCGAACTGGACCGCGATTCGACAGGCCTGTTCGCCAGCCTGCGCGCGACGCCCCTCGCCGACCTTCTCCTGCAGGGAAGTGTGCGCCACGACGACCCCGACGCGTTCAGCGGCGAGACCTCATGGCAGGCGGGCGCGAGCTACCTCGTGGGTCCGCTGACTCTCTCGGCAAACTGGGGGGAGGCCTACAAACTCCCGAGTTTTTTCGCGCTGGGGAACGCACTGGTGGGCAACCCCGACCTGCAGCCCGAGACGGCCGAGAGTTGGGATGCCGGTGTCGCCTGGGACGTGCGTGGCGACCTGCGCCTCGAGGCGACCTGGTTTCACAACGACTTCGAGGATCTCGTTGACTTCGACGACGAGACCTTCCGCAACGTCAATCGCCAGAACGTCCAGACCAGCGGCCTGGAGATGCTGGCCACCTGGCGGCCGCTGGACGCGCTCTCGCTCATCGCCCAGGGCACCTACACCGATATCGACGTGAAAGGCGAGGACACGGTGCTCACGGGTCGCCCGGAGTGGACCGCGGGTGCCGCTGTCGAGTGGCGCTTTGCAATGCGGTGGCAGACGGCGCTGGATTATCGCTACACCGGCGAGCAGTGGGCCGCCTCCCGCCACACCGGCCAGGAGGTGACCGAAGAGCTGGACGCGTACCACCGTGTCGACTGGGTGTTGCAATGGGCGCCGGCGCGGCACTGGCAATTGCGCCTGTCAGTGGATAACCTGCTCGACGAGGATTACGAGACAGCCGTCGGGTTCTTCGCGCCGGGCCGGGCCCTGCGGGCCGGCGTGCGATTCACCCACTGACAGGGCGCTTACCGAAACCCCGGGAGACCGACTATCAGGACATTCAAATACACGCTCGGCGGCTTCGCCCTCGCGGCCCTGCTGGGCGGGTGCGGCGCGGAGGAAACGGTGCCCCCTGGCGAGTGTGTCAACGCGCTCACCGCAGAGGAGGAGACAGCGGGCTGGCATCTGCTTTTCGACGGACAATCCCTCGACCAGTGGCGCAGTTACGGCGAAGACAGCGTCAACTCGGGCTGGGGCATCGAGGGGGGCTGCCTGACCCGGGTCGGTATGGGCGGCGACCTCATCACCCGCGAGACCTTCGGCGATTTCGAACTGAAGCTGGACTGGCGCATCTCCGAAGCCGGTAACAGCGGCATATTCATCCGCGGCGATGAATCGGGACGCAACATCCACCACACCGGGTATGAAATGCAGGTGCTCGACAATGTCGGCCACAGTGATTCTGAGGATCCCACACACCGGTCCGGCGCCTACTACGACATGATCGCGCCGGATCACGACACCACCAGGCCGGTGGGCTCCTGGAACCGGGTACATATCATTGCGCGCGGGCCCAGCGTGGAGTTCCGACTCAACGAGCGCGTGACCGCGAGTTTTGAGCAGGGCAGCGAGGCCTGGCGGGCGCTCTACGAGCAGAGCAAGTTTACGTCCCGGCCGCACTACGGCACCCTGATGCGGGGTCATATCGGCCTGCAGGACCACTGGGATAAGGTGTGGTACCGCAATATCCGTGTGCTGCCCCTGGACGATTCCTGATACCCGTCACCTCCTGTGACCTATACTGCGAGACTATGAGCCACCGCGGCAGCGAGATTTCATGACACTCCTGATTATTTACCTGGCGATCGCCATCGGTGTGTCCTTTATGTGCTCGATGCTGGAAGCGGTGCTGCTGTCGGTGCGCCAGGGCTATATCGAGACCCAGTTGCATGAGCGGCCGCGGCGCGGCGCAGTGCTCAAGCAGGTTCGCGATGAACTGGACAAGTCCATTTCCTCGATCCTCATTCTCAATACCTTTGCGCACACCATGGGCGCCGCGGGAGTGGGCGCCCAGGCGGTGAAGGTGTTCGGGGCCAAGTGGGAAACCCTGGTGGCCTTCCTGCTGACACTGGCCATCCTCTACCTGTCGGAGATCATCCCGAAGACCCTGGGGGCGACCTTCTGGCGCCAACTCGCGCTGCCGGCGGCGCAGGTCATTCGCTGGCTGGTGCGTCTATTGTTTCCGCTGGTGTGGTTGTCCGCGCGGCTTACCGACCTGATCTCCGGCAGTCACGACGAGGGTTCCGTTTCCCGGGACGAACTCTCCGCCCTGGCCCGCCTAGGCGCACGCCACGGTTCCCTCGGTTCCCAGGAGAGCGAGCTGCTGGAGAACATCCTGCAGTTGCGCCATACCCGCACCCAGGAAATCCTCACGCCGCGCACGGTGGTCACCGCCCTGGACGCGAATCTCAGCCTGGGGGACGCGCTGGCGGAGATGGGTGACGTGCCCTTCACCCGGCTGCCGGTGTACGAATCGGACCTGGATACGGTGATCGGGCTCGTGCTCAAGCCCGTGCTGCTGGAAGCCGGACGGGCAGGCGGCGGCGAGCGGCCGATCCGCGAGTTCGTGCTGCCCATCTACCGGGTGTCGGTGGAGTTGCCGGTGCTGCGGCTGCTGGATTTGTTCATCAAGCGCCGCGAGCACATGTTCCTGGTGGAGGACGAGTACGGCCAGACCGAGGGCATCGTCACCCTGGAAGACGCGGTGGAGACATTGCTCGGGCGGGAGATCATGGACGAGAGCGACACGGTCGAGGATATGCAGGAGCTGGCCAGACGCAAGTACCGCGGCCGATTGAGGGATTCGGAGTAGGGTTTTCCCCATCGCCCCGGCCATGGAAAGTGTGAACTGCTTACATTGGCCGGCTCCGCCGCCTGGAGCCCGCCGGGCGCAGCGGCGCAACTGTTGTGCCAGGATGTGAAACCAGTCACAGGCGAGCACCCCTTTTCGTAACTTTGCCGGTATCACTGTGAAACCGTTTCCCCTATTCTGTCCGAGGAATAACTACTAGAAAAAATCGATGGTGGGGGCGGTGGCGACATCCCAGTTAGAGGGTGGCCGTGAACAGGACCTTGCTCGGGCATCCCGGAAAGTATCTCGGTCCCCGGGGGCGTTGATCCTCGGCGGGGTCGACGCGCTCAGCCGGGGCTTTATCGGCCTCGTCGATTCGGGCATACCGGAGAAAATTCGCAGCGGCGACCAGGACACCCTGCGGCGCGCTCGCATGATTCTCGGCTTTACACTCTTCCTGATTGCACTCGGCGTGGAGACCGCGCTGTTCTTTCGCTGGATACTGCCCGCGAGCGCGTCGGAATTCGTGCTCTATGCGCTGGTCGGCGCGCTTTTCCTCACGCTGCTGATCCCGGTTGCCTTCCGACTTTTTGACACGCTCACCGTAGGGGCCAACCTTGTGCTCGCCTCCGCGTACGTCGTTGCCGTCGCCATCTTCTGCGTCATCGGCGGCATCAATGCGCCACTGATCCACTGGCTCGCGCTCATGCCGATGCTGGCTGCGCTTATGGGCGCGCGCACCTCCGTCTGGGTATGGACGACGATCAGTGTCGCTACCGTCACCGGATTCATCCTCGCCGACGCCGGCGGTGTCACGTTCACGGACGCCGTGGGATTCTCGGAACTGGAGGGCTCGGCACTCTGGTTCCAGCGCTTCGTTAACCTGGTCTCCTGGCTGGGACTGCTGCTCGCCATCGCACTGTTGTTCGAGGCGCAGCGCAACAAGCAGACCTCGCAACTCGCGGCGAAAAACGCCGAGCTCCAGGCGCAGGTCAGCCAGCGCAACGTGGCCGAACAGCGCAGCCAGTACCTCGCCTACTACGACGACCTCACGGGGGTGCCGAACCGGCGCCTGTTCCTCGAACAGCTCGAGGTGGCCATCAGGCAGACCGCGCGCCTGGACCGGATGCTGGGCCTGCTCTTTCTCGACCTGGACCGCTTCAAGGAGGTCAACGACCTGCACGGTCACGCGCGCGGCGACAAACTCCTACAGCAGTTCTCCCAACGCCTGCTGGGGTGCCTCCGGGAGTCGGACCGGGTCTCCCACCCGGCTGCTGAAGAACTGGGCAACATCGCCCGGCTGGGCGGTGACGAGTTCACGGTCTTGCTGTCGGGAATCCACGGTCACCAGGATGCGGCGCGCGTGGCGGAACGCATTCTCAAGTGCATGGCCGATCCCTTCGTGATCGATGACCTGGAACTGCATATCGGGACCAGTATCGGCATTGCGATTTACTCCGAAGGCCCGATGGACGCCGACGAACTGTTGCGCAACTCCGATCTGGCGATGTACCAGGCGAAGAGCGCCGGCAAGAACAACTACAAGTTTCACGAGGCGTCGATGAACGCCGATATCGTCCTGCGCAACACGATGACCGACTCCCTGCGCAGCGCGCTTGAGAAGGAGGAACTGTCGCTGCACTTCCAGCCCATCGTGAAGGCGCGGACACGGGCGACCACGGGCGTGGAGGCGCTGTTGCGCTGGGAACGGCCGGGGCGGGGCATGGTCCCGACGGAAAAACTCATCGAGCTGGCGGAGGAGAGTGGCCTGATCGTTCCCCTGGGCAACTGGGTCATACGGGAGGCCTGTCGGCGCTACCAGCAGTGGCGCAAGGCGGGTATCGCTCCCAATCGCATCGCGGTGAACGTCTCCGCTGAGCAGTTCCGGCGCGGCGGTGTGGTGGACACCGTGCGCGCTGCCCTCGGTGAGTTCGCCATGGAGGCGCGCTGTTTGGAAATCGAGATTACCGAGGGCGCCATGATGGTCGACGAGGAGAGGACCCTGCGCGCACTGCGCGGCCTCAAGAGCATGGGTGTGATGATCGCTCTCGACGACTTCGGTACGGGCTACTCCTCACTGAGTTATGTACACCGTTTCCCCGTCGACGCGGTAAAAGTCGATCGCTCCTTTGTCGCGGGCGTGGAGGACGAACAGAGTTCGCGTGCGATCACCATGGCTGTTATCGCCCTGGCCCACCAGCTGGGCCTGAGGGTGGTCGCCGAGGGTGTAGAAAACATCTTCCAGCGGGATTTCCTGGTGGAGAAAGGCTGCGACGAGCTGCAGGGCTTCCTCTACAGCACCCCGGTTCCCGCCGAAGGCATCGTGGAGTACCTGCACGGCGAGCAGGAGGGCCGCAAGGACCTCGCCGGCTGAGGCGTTGCTCTCTCAGGCTTGTCCCGGGGAACACTCCGCAATTACCTGGTCCATCTCGGGCAGTTCCAGGTTGCACGCCTCCCGGCAGGCATCTGCTTCCGCACCCCACTTGAACGGGTGCAGCACGCAGCCGACGTAACAGGGGCCCACGGCCCGGGCCAACATCGAGAACGCGCAGTCCTGCCCCTCCTCGCCCAGGAACTCCACACCTGCCGGTTTTGACACCGTGTTCACCGCGTCCCGCCCGGGGATGGCCGCGGCACCGGCTACCGGCTCGCCGTCGTCCCCGAGCCGGCCGGTAACCAGCAGTACCGCGTTGGCCAGCAGGCGCTGGTAGACCGGGTCCTCAATGGTCGCGTCGCTGTGCCCGAGTGTCGTGCCGAACAGGGGGGCGCCGCCGGCCATAGCCAGCCAGGCGGTGACGTGCTCGGTACCGTCCTCATCCCTCGATAGCAGCAGGGGTGTCGCGCTGAATGACAGGTTGAGGTACAGCTCGTCCTTCGCCAGGGTCCAGTCCGCGGGAACACCCGCCAGCACGGGGTGCTCGCGAGCGTGATCCAGGTGCAGGGATCCCAGCGGCGCGTGCGCGACGGTCTCCAGTCCGTACAGGGGCCACCAGCGATCTGTGTTGCGGAAGGAGTGCATGGTGCAGTGCAGGACCAGGGCGGGTACGCCCAATGTCTCGCTTTGGCGGCGCATGTTGGCTATCAGTGCCGTGTCTTCGTTGTCCGCCATGCAGATGTTGTACACGAGGACGTCGTAGCCGTCGGAAAAGTCGCTGCTCCTCCAGCGCTCCTTCTCTGCCAGGGAGATGTCGAAGGTGATGTCGACCCGGCTAGCGATCGCCTCCGCCAGGGCATGATTCTGGTACTCGTAGTTGTGGTACACGCCGGGGCTGGTCAGGATGAGCCCGCGCAGGGAGTCCGCCGCCGCAACCTCGCTCACCGCGGTGAGCAGGACGAGCAGGACGAGCAGGAACAGTTGGTGACGCGGGAGCCTGTCTGTCATGGGGTTACTCCAGGGTTGTCGGGGGCAGCGCGTACGCGACGTAGGCTGAACCGGAGAGCTGCTTCAGGCGCCCGCCTCCGGCGGCGACGACCACGAACTGCCGCCCCCCGGCCTCGTAGACCGCAGGAGTCGCGAAGCCTGCGGCGGGCAGGACGTCCTCCCAGAGCAATTCGCCGCTCGCGCTGTCGAAGGCGCGGATTGCGCTGTCCGGCGTCGCCGCGATGAACAACAGGCCCCCCGCTGTGGCCACGGGCCCGCCGTAGTTGATGGCGCCGAGACCGGACAATCCCAGCGCCGTCGCCGCGGGAAAATCCCCCAGGGGTTTCTTCCAGGCGATTTTCTCCCCGTTGATATCGATGGCTACAAGGCTGCCCCAGGGCGGCCTGGAACCGGGCAGGTCGTTCTCATCCATCAACTCGTGGAAGCCGTCGGCCATGTAGCCGGTGATCTCCCCCTCCGCGGGGGGCTCGGCGACATCGTCGCCGGCGGTGTACAGGTAGATGAACGGCGCGAGGCGAAAGTACCAGGGCTGGTGACCCATGGCGGGCATGCGGCCGCGGCCATCGCGTATGATGGCCCAGACCTCCCAGGGCCAGTACCTGTCGCCGATGTTTTTCAGGCTCGGGAAAATGTCGCCGCTGCCCTCCCGGTCCGCACCGTGGCAACCGCCGCAGAACGTCAGGTAGCCGAACTCCAGCGAGATGATGTCCTCGGGCGCACCGGTCTGCGGAATCATGGTGAAGTACCAGGGCGACTCGTTGGTGTTGACGTACAGCAGGCCCCGCCCGGCGTCCCAGGCCTGGCCACCCCACTCGGCGCCGCCGTCCAGTCCCGGGTAGATCACCAGGCCCTGTTCGTCGGGCGCGTGCCAGGGGCGGTTTGTGGTCATGTTCCCGATAAGCTGGTCGACATATTCCGCCGCGTCGGCACTGACGTCCGTCAGCTCGAAGCGCTGCCCTGCAAAGGGTGGCGGGCTGGTCGGCAGCGGCTGGCTGGCCGCCGGATGTTCGCCGGGAACGCTGTCGCCGGTGACCGGCACCTCTTCAATGGGGAACAGCGGTTCCCCGGTCTCGCGGTGAAACACGAACAGGTGGCCCGACTTGGTCGCCTGGGCGACGGCGGGAACGACCTCTCCGTCGCGGTCGACCGTGACCAGGTTGGGCGGTGTGGGCAGGTCGCGGTCCCAGAGGTCGTGGCGCACGAACTGGTAGTGCCAGAGGCGATTTCCGGTGGCGGCGTCGAGGGCGATGAGGGAGTTGGCGAACAGGTTGTCCCCGGCGCGGTTGCCACCGAAATAATCGTAGGAGGCCGAGCCGGTAGGTACGAAGGCGATGCCGCGCTCGGTGTCGACGGTGATACCACCCCAGGAATTGGCACCGCCGAGACGCTCGCGGTGCTCCGCCGGCCAGGTGTCGGCGCCGAACTCGCCCGGTGCCGGTATGGTGCGGAAGGTCCAGCGCAGTTCGCCGCTGGGAATATGGTAGGCGCGGATGTGTCCCGGGGACGCGTCGTAGAACTCACTCGTGCCGAAGCCCTGTATGAGCAGGTCGCCGTAGAGGGTGCCCGGCGCCACGACGTTGACGCTGGTCTCATCGAGCGCGCGATCCAGGCCCGGCCTCAGGTCCACGTGCCCGTCGTTCCCGAAATCTGCGGCAAGCCGACCGGTCCGCGTATCCACCGCGAAGAGGTCCGGACCCAGGCCCACGAGAATCCAGGCGGCGCGTTCGCCGCCGTCCAGCTCCCCCTCCCAGTACACAAGGCCGCGACCCGCGCCCTTTCCGCCGGCCAGTGGACGGTCGAACTCGTACAGCCAGAGTTCCTCGCCGGTGGCGGCGTCGAGGGCAAAAAGGTCCTTGCGCGCGGTCAGCCCGTAGAGTACACCCTCGACGACCAGCGGGTTGGTCGGGATGAACGTGTTGTACTCGCCCGCGCCGCCGGGGTCGTAGACCCAGGCGACCTCGAGCGTGTCGACGTTGTCGCGGGTGATCTGATCCAGGGGACTGTACTGGTCGCTCGCCGCGTTGCCCAGGTAGCTGCGCCACTCGCGTTCCTCGGGTGCCGCGCCGGCAGCCAGCGCATCGACGCGCGCGGCCAGGTCGGAGTCCCCATCAGCGGCACAACCGACCGTGAGACCGGCGGCGAGGAATATTGCGATCAGTGCGGCGCGGTGCATCGGGCCTATCGTGTTCCGGACGCTGTTTTCAGTGTGCCCACACTACCTGAACGCCACCCAAATGGCAGCCACCACATTGGGTGGGTGCAGAGGTGCCCTAGGCCGCAGTCGGGAAGGAGACCGTCACGGCCAGCCCCTGGTTATCCCGGCGGTACTGGAAATCGACGCTGCCGCCATGCAGCGCGGCAATGCGGTCCACGATGGCCAGGCCCAGCCCCACGCCCGTGGACCCGTTACCGGGTACGCGGAAAAAACTCTCGCGCAATTGCTGCAGGGCCTCGGGACGCAGGGGCGCGCAGTCGTTGGCCACCCGCAACCGAAGTGTGTCGCCGCGTCGCAGCACGCCGATGTCCACGTCCGAGCCCTCCGTTGAATACTTGAGCGCATTTTCCACGAGGTTGCGCACTAGAATCTTGACCAGTTCGCCGTTGCAACCGGCGAGTTGCGCATCGGCACAGTCCACTTCGCAGTCGAGCCCCAGGCGCAGCAGGTCGTCCCCGCGCGCCGCCAGTTCGTCGTAGACGACGCGCTCCAGGTCCACCGAATCGTTCAGCGCAAGGGGTGTGTCCGGGTCCAGTCGGGCCAGGGTCAGGAGCTGCTTGACAGAGTACACGCTGCGATTGACGCGTGCCTCCAGCCGCGCAAGTGTGCGCACCACCTCAGCGTCGTCTGTCTGCGCCATGCAGTTCTGCAGTTCCGTCTTCATCGCCGCCAGCGGCGTCTGCAGCTCGTGGGCGGCGTTCGCCACGAAGCGGTGTTCGTGCTGCACCAGTTTGCGGACGCGTTCCAGCAGCTGGTTGACCGCGTTTACCAGCGGCTCGATTTCGACCGGGACCTGGCTCGCGTCCAGCGGATCCAGTGAGCGGGGAGAGCGCTCGCGCACGGTGCGCTCCAGCTCGATCACCGGGCGCGTCGCGCGGCGAATGCCGTAGATGGCGGCGAGGATGGTCAGGGGCAGTATCAACAGCAGGAACCAGGGCACCGAGCTCAGGTTGCGCAGTATGAGCGTCGTGGCGCCGCTCTTGTTCGCCACGAGCACGGTCCAGATATCGGCCTCTATCTCCCTGGTGTACAGGCGCCAGGTCTCGCCGTCGACCTCGATATCGCTGAACCCCGCGCTGGCCGGCAACGGGAAGTCGGGCACGTGTTCCGAGCCCAGTATGACCCTGCCGTCGCTGAAAAACGTCTTGAATCCCCACGTCCCCTGCAGGGTGGTGATCATGCCCACGTCCTGGTACAGGTGCTGTATGGCTTCCAGGGAGGGGCCGTCGACGTTCGGCTGGATAATCTCGTAGAGGTGGCTCGCCAGGCGCATGTCGCGTTCGAGTTCCAGGTCGATGAGGCGGTCCAGGAACCACTTCAGGTTCACGGCGACGATCACGATGGCGAAAAACCAGATCAGCGTGACGAAGGCGCTCGCCACCAGGATCAGCCGCGTGCGCAGGCTGGCCTGTTTCACTTGCGCACCCGGTAGCCGACCCCGCGCAGGGTCTCGATAAACTCCGCACCGAACAGTTTGCGCAGGCGCGAAATGTAGACGTGCAGGACGCTGGTGTCGACTTCCTCGTCCCAGTTGTACAGGCTCTCGTAGATGCGGTGCTTGGAGACGAAGGACCCGGCGTTGCGCATCAGGGTCTCCAGCAGCGCGAGTTCCGTGGCGGTCAGTTCCACCTCGCGCTCCCCCAGCCAGGCCTGTCCCTGGTCCGGTGCGAGGCGCACGTCCCCGCACTGGATGACCAGCTCGGCGACCTTGCTGTTGCGGCGGATCAGCGCGCGCAGGCGCACGAGCAGCTCCTCTACCTCGAAGGGCTTGGTCAGGTAGTCGTCCGCGCCGGACTCAAATCCGGCAAGCTTGTCCTCGAGGGTGTCCAGCGCCGTGAGAACCAGCACAGGCGTCAGGTCGCCGCGGCCGCGCAGTTCCCCCAGGATTTCCAGGCCCGTCTTGCCCGGCAGCCCCAGGTCAAGCACGACGGCGTCATAGTTGCTCAGCCCGACCTGGTCGGCGATATGCGTCCCCACGCGCTCCCAGTCTACGGCAAAGTTGCCGCGCTTGAGCGCGGTCTCGAGGGACTCCCCCAGCTGGGGGTCATCTTCGACCAGCAGCAACCGCATGCGTTGCCCATCGTGTTATCATCAACGGGAGTGCGTCAATATCCTAGGATTAGTCCTTAAATCCAAGCTAAATCGGGATGACAGTCGAAAAAATAACGCGCAGGCGCATGTTGCAGGAGATGGCGGGGAAGTACGCCGCCATCGCCGTGCTGTTCGGTGGAGTGTACTCGCCCTACAGCATCTCCGCGATCGGGGAAATTCCGCTCGAGATGCAGGAGTCCCTGATTTCCTTCATGGGGTTCCTGATGGCCGCCGCCATCATCGGCGCCTTCGAGCTCTCCTACCTGCGCACCAACCTCGATGACCGGGCCCAGCGCTACCTGGCCCACTGGACGAAATTAACTCTCTACTCCTCCATCATGTTGCTCACGCAGATCGCGATCATTGCGCTGCGTATCTCGGATCCGGGCATTACGGTGCCCATGGTGATTGCCTCCCTGCCTATTGTCGTGGCGCTGGTGATCTACGATTTTTGGGACGCACTGCGGGCACTGGACGTGCTGGGCCGCCTCTAGCCCGCCAAAAGACAGATATTATCGATATGTCTTGACCTGTGCGGGGGGGCGCCGTACTCTCACTCAGGACAATCTCATCAAATCTGTCTTGAAAAGAGGGGCTTCCCTTATGTCCGCCACCTTCAACCCCGCTGTCGCCGGCGACGAGCAGTACCTCGACCGGCCGCTGTGCAAGGACCTCAGCCACATCCCCGGCAGTACGGGGCTGCCGTTCCTCGGCCACATCCCCGCCATCCTGAAGGACCTGGACGCCTTCCACGCTCGCCAGATAGGGCGCTACGGTCAGCTGTCCCGCATCAACCTGGGCCTGTTCCCGGGCATCATGGTTACCCACCCGGATCACCTGCGGCAGGTCTTTACCGACCCGGGTGAAAACTTCTCCAGCGCGATGGGTTACGAGGGCAACGTCAGCCTCCTCTATGGCGGCTCCATCATCACCCAGGACTTCTCCCACCACAAAGCGAGCCGCCGCGTGTTCCAGACCGCGTTCAAGCGCCAGGCGCTTGAGGGTTACGTGAAAATCATGAACCCCACCATCGTCGAAAACGTCGCGGGCTGGGACAAGGTCAACGATTTCCGTTACGTCGCAGCGGCGCGCAAAATCCTGATCGACGTGGGCGCCCGGGTTTTTTTCGGTACCCGGCCAGATGGGGAAGAGATACGCCACATCGCACACCTGTTCAGCGAGATGAACCACGTGGGGCTTATGGCGATCATGCACAGGAACATTCCCTACACGAAATACTGGCGCGGGCAGCGCGCCAAGCGCTCCATGGAAACGCTGATCCTGCAGCTGATCGAGGCCCGGCGCGCCGCGCCGGGCAACGACCTGACCAGCATCCTCGCTGCGGAGCGCGACGAGAGCGGCGAACTCTGGCCCGCGGAACTCTTGCTGCCCCACCTGAATGTCCTGTTGTTTGCAGCCCACGACACGACGGCGGGCGCGACCAGCCACATGCTCATGTACCTGGCCAAACCCGAGTACCAGCACCTGCAGGAAAAACTGCGGGAGCAGGCCTTTGCGGTAGATGCGGAAAACCCGACCCTGGCGGATCTCGACGGCCTGCAAGACATGGAGAACGCGACGCTGGAGGCCCTGCGCCTGCACCCCGCCGTGGCCGCCATCATGCGCCGCACCACGCGCGAGGTGCGTTTGGGGGACCGGGACATTCCGGCCGATACCATGATGATGAACATGCCCCAGTGGGTGCAGCGCTGCCCTGACTACTGGACCGACCCGTTGGTTTACGACCCTGACCGGTTCACCGAGGAGCGCCGGGAGCACAAGGGACACTCGTTCCAGTTCCTGCCGTTCGGCGGTGGCGCCCACAAGTGCATCGGCATGCACTTCGCCCTGATGAACGCCAAGCTGATCCTGATACACACCCTGCGACGCTACCGATTCGAGTTACGGCCGGGCTACGACTGCCGGTGCGATGTCCTGCCGCTGCCCTTCCCGCGCAAGGAGCTGCCGCTGAAGGTCACGCGGGTATGAGGTCGGCCTGGCGCCGCGGGTTGGGAGCCTGCCTTGTCCTGCTGCTTGCCGCCTGCGGCGGCGCCGATCCCGATGCGCCACCGGAACCCCTCGGCAAGCTGGATTTCCGACCCACCGCGGCGTTCGGGCTGGACGCCACCATTCTCGCCCTGCGCCTCGGCAAAGAGGTGGTCGACGCGCGCGCGGGGGACGACGAGCGGGCCCGGGCCGAGGGCTACCGCTACCTGCTGCGGCAGATCGAGATGCACCAGGCGATATTCACCGCCGACCAGGACGCGCTGCACCCGGGGGTCAATCGCTGTCCCACCCGCAACTGCCGGCTCGGTTTCGACAGCCCGGATTACACATACGTGGGTATCGCCCCCCTCAGCGCGGGGGTGAACTACCGGCTCTTCGGGCAGCGCGGCAACGCCGACCTGGTGCTGCTGCAGGTGCTGGAGCGCTCGGACGGGCCTTTCAAAGGCACCGCGAGGACCTCCTTCCGGGAGATGGCGTTCGCCGGGGACGGCAGCTGGGAAATTTTCCTCGGCTCGGAGCCCCCCGCGGGGGTCCCGGCGAGCAACTTTCTCGCGCTGCAGGAGGGCAACGCGCAACTCCTCGTGCGCATCGCCCACGGCGACTGGCTCAACACCTTCGAACCCTCCTTCCAGGTGGAGGTGTTGGACCCGGTGCCGACGGAAGTCGAGCCCTTTACCCCCCTGCGCATGGCGACCACCGGCTTCGCCCTTTCCAAGGTAATTCCGAACCAGCTGGACCGCTGGGTGAAGCGTATCGAGGCGGCTCCGCTGAACGCCGCCGATGCGCCGTGCACCGCCTGGGGCAATCGCTGCGAGGGGGAGGGCGGCTTCGGCAACTGGTCCACGGGCGGGCGCTACCGGGTGCAGGAAGACGAGGCACTGATCATCGAGGCGGCCCATATCCCCCTCGTGTTTCAGAACATCCAGCTCGGCAATATCTGGGGCGAGTCGCTGGATTACGGCAACCGGCAGACCTCACTCAACGGTCGCCAGGCGCGGCGCGACGGGGACGGCCGCTACCGCTACGTGCTCTCGCATCGCGACCCGGGTGTGCCCAACTGGCTGGATATCTCGGGTCGCCCCGAGGGTGCGTTCTTCATGCGCTGGGTCTATCCGGAGGGTGATGCAGTGCCGGCGCAGCCTGTGGCGACACTGGTACCCCTCGATGAACTGCGCCGGCACCTCCCCGCCGGCACCCCCGAAGTCAGCGCGGCGCAGCGCGCCCTTGCGTTGAAGGAGCGGGCCCTGGGTTACCAGCGGCGCATGAATCCCGCGGGGCTGTTGCCATCGCCCGCACCGGGCGGGGGCTGAGCGGACCCATGGGACGGCCGGCAGCCTGGAAAGCCAAGTCACACCGGGCGGAATACGACGTCATGCGCGAGCGCCTGGTCACCGCCGCCTGGGAGTACGCCTGTGAGCGCGGGCTGAATCGCCTCACCCTGAACGCGGTCGCGGAAAGGGCCGGCTGCGCCCGCTCCTCCGTCTATCGTTATTTCGACAACAAGGACCAGTTGCTGGGGGCGGTACTGCAGGACCGCATCTACGTTCTGGGCGGGGAGATCGTCGACGAGTTACAGCGCTGGGACGACCCGCGCGAACAGTTGGTGCGCGGGCTCTACCTCGCCGTCACCGCCTTTCGCGACAGCCCTGCCCTGGAGCTGTTCCGCACCCAGTTGGTGCAGGAGGAGCAGCAGCTGGTGGACATCCTGCTGGGTTACCTGCCGGAGATCGCAGCCGACCTGTTCTCGATCGGGACCGCCTATACCCGCGCGCGGGCCGAGGGCCGGCTGCGCGACGGTGTCAGCGACGAGGACGTGCTGCGCTGGATGATCACCGTCGGTCTCGCCCTGGTGCAGCAGAGTACTCTGGGCGACGACCCGGAAGCCGAACTTGCTTACTTACGCAAGATGCTGCTGCCGTCGATATTCGCGAACGGCTAGAAGGGCGCGGGCCCCGGAAACTGCTCGCGCAGCTGTGGCTTGAGCAGTTTGCCCGACGGGTTCCTCGGCAGCGACTCCACCAGTTCATAGAGCTGCGGCACCTTGTAGCCCGCCAGGTTTTCGCGGCAGTACGCCTGCAGTGATTCCGTGGTGGGACTGGTGCCCGGCGCCGGTACCACGATGGCCAGAGGCGTCTCGCCCCATTTCTCCGACGCCACACCGATGACGGCGGCTTCCTGCACATCGGGGCAGGCGGCCAGTACGTTCTCCAGCTCCGCGGGATAAATGTTCTCACCGCCGGAGATGATCATGTCTTTCATGCGATCGCAGACCGTGACGAATCCCTCCGCGTCCCATCGACAGATGTCGCCGGTATGCAGCCAGCCGTCCACGAGCGTCGAGGCGGTGGCGTCGGGGTTGTTCCAGTACCCCTTCATGATGTGGCGCCCGGCGAGCAACAGCTCTCCGGCCTCGTCGGATCCCATGGGAATGGTGTTGCCCGCGGCGTCGACGATTTTCACCTCGGTGTGCATCTGCGGCCTGCCGCAGGAGCCGACCCTGGCTTCGGCGTCCTCGTGCAGCAACAGCGTGCCCGGGCCGCAGGACTCGGTGAGGCCGTAGGCCTGGAAGATGCGCACGCCCAGCGCCTCGTACTCGTGTAGCAGTGAAACGGGTACGGGGGCGGCGCCGGTGGCGATCCAGCGCACGCTGGAGAAGTCGTGCTGTTCGCGTTCCGGGGCCGCCAGCATGAATTGCATGAGCGCGGGAACCGCCATGAAGATGGTCACGCGCTCCCGCTCGATACAGCGGAACATCGCGCCGATGTCCAGCTCGCGCATGATCACGCCGGTCGCCCCGCGGTGTACCAGCAGCGAGGTGGGATTGAGACAGCCCACATGAAACATGGGCAGTGCGAGCAGCCAGCGGTCGTCGCCGCGCATGTCAGAGGTGGACATGCTGGTGAGCTGGGACCAGAGCATGCCGTCGTGGCTGTGCACGGCGCCCTTGGGGTGGCCTGTCGTGCCCGAGGTGTACATGATGAACAGGTTGTCGTCGTCCCACGCGCCGATGGGCGGTTCGTCCTCGCGGGACGCGGCCAGGGTCGCATCGTAGTCCGCCGCCCACGACGGTGCGGTGCCGCTTGCGTTTTCCCTGCGCAGCCAGGTGGTGACGTTTGTCTCGCCCTGGCTGCCGTCCTGCAGTGGGTTTACGGTGTCATCGAAGTCCGAGTCGTACACGAGGGCAGCCGCACCGGAGTCGGAGAGAATGTAGGCGATTTCGGCGGCCACCAGCCGCCAGTTCACCGGTACCATGACGGCGCCGATCTTGGCGACGGCGAAATAGGTTTCCACGAACTCGACGCTGTTCTTCAGGAGAGTCGCGACACGATCGCCGGGCGTCACGCCCGCATCGAGCAGAGCATTGGCAACGCGGTTCGCGCGGGCGTTCAGTTCGCCGAAGGTGAAGCGGCGATCACGCTCGTATTCGACGAAGGCCTCGCGCGCGGGGCAGATCTGTGCGCGTTTCCCCAGCAGCTGGCCGATGTTGGTTCGCATGGTGGACTTCCCCGTGACTGTCTGTGGGGGCGCAGTATGCGCCTTTTACACCCTGTTTGCAGAGTGACGGGTTGCCATGGCAAACCACGACGTGGAATCGCACGCGACCGGTTCAGCTGCGCTGCGAAACGCCGTAGGCTGGGTGGACCTGCCGGTTCAACGACGATGGAAAGTGCTTGTGAATAGTGAGAACGCCGGGTGACGGAGTGCGCCGCGATAAGCCTGGAGGGGGACGGGGGTATGCGCCTGTCCGCGGAAGCCTGGGGCGACCCCGCCAACCCCTCGGTACTGCTCTCGCACGGCGGCGGCCAGACCCGGCACTCGTGGCAGGACACCGCCAGGCAGCTCGCCGGGCGCGGCTGGTACGTCGTCAACTACGACCACCGCGGCCACGGGGAGAGCGACTGGTCGCCCGACGGCCAGTACAGCCTCGCGATTCACGCGGCTGACCAGCGGGCCGTTGCGCGCGCCATGCCGACACCGCCCATCGTCGTGGGCGCATCCCTCGGGGGCCTCTCGGCGCTTCTCGCCCAGGGCGAGACCGACGAGGCGTTGTTCCGTGCCATCGTACTCGTGGACATCACCCCGCACATGAACCAGGAGGGCACACGGGAGATCATGGACTTCATGGAGTCCACCCAGCGTGCGGGGTTTGACACGCTGGAGGACGCCGCGGAAGTCATCGCGCGTTACACGGGTCGCGAGAAGCGCATCAATCCCGCGGGCCTGGAAAAAAACCTGAGGGTGGGGGAGGACGGCAAGTACCGCTGGCACTGGGACCCGAATTTCCTATCGCTGCGCGGCGACGCCACGGGCCAGCCCGTGCGACTGTCGCGGGCAGCGGTCAACGTCGACCTGCCCATCATGCTGGTGCGGGGGCGGGAGAGCAACGTGGTGACCGAGGAGACCGCCAGGCAGTTTCTCGAACTGCGTCCCGATGCGGCGTATGTCGACGTCGCCGAGGCGCGCCACATGGTGGTCGGTGACCGCAACGAAATTTTTACCGCGGCGGTCCTCGAGTTCATCGAGTCCCTGGACTGAGGAAGCGTACACCCTTCCGGGCGGTGCGACTCGCCGCCGGGGAGCTGCCCCTGTTCCGGCCGCAGGCGGCAAAGGGGAGTAGGGCGCCGCTCACTCCCCGTCCAGGGCGCGGGACACCAGCAGGAAGGCGGCTTCGCGTGCCTCCCGCCGTGCGGTCGGGGTCAGGCCGCGGTCGATCGCGTCCTCCGCGATCCACTGGCAGGCCGCCATCAGCGATTTGAGGTACACCCGGGATAGCTTTTTCCCGCCGCGCCGGGACAGCGCGCGGCTCATTGTGTTTGCCGAGTGCTCGAAGGTGTCCGCGACAATCTGTGCCGCGGGTGACCGCGGATCCTTGGACTCGGCGAAGACCAGGCGCGCCAGCTGCGGGCGGGCAAAGATGCCGTCGAACATGCGGCCGATCTCCTCCTGGAGGGCGGGACGGTCACCCACGTCCGCGTGCATCAGCAGGTCCTGGACGTGGACGTTGATCGCCTCGTCATAGATCGCCGCCACGAGGGCGTCCTTGTCGGGGAAGCAGCGGTAGAAGGTGGGCCGCGAGACGTCCGCCGCCGCGCAGACCTGGGCGATGGACACGTGGCTGGAGCCGGAATCGGCAAACAATGCCACCGCGGCGTCCATGATGATGGCGCGCTGTTCCGCCACTCCCGGGCGCTTCTTGCTGCGCCCGTCTTTTGCCGCCGTGACCACTGCTGGAATCTCCTCCCCTCCGTCTGACTTTGCATACCCGCGGGTTTGTACTAATCTTACAGTACTGTATTATTAATGGAACCCTATATCAAGCGGCGGGACCGGGATACCCGGGCGCCGCGCCAGTGTATCAGGCCTGCGGGCGGGAGGAGACTATGACATCGGCACACTACGACGTGGTAATCGTCGGCGGCGGCATGGGGGGGCTGAACCTCGGCGCCCTGCTGTCCCACGCGGGCAAGAAGGTCCTGATCCTGGAGAAGGGCGGCCCCGAAAATCTCGGCGGACGCGCCGCCAGCGGCAATATCGACGGCTCCGCCGTCGATAACGGCATCAAGGGCCTGATTCTGGCCGGTACCCAGGACGAGATCTACCGGCGCATCGGCAAGGAGATGCCGGAGAACGTCTGCGAGTGGACCAACCACGGCGAGATTTACACAGACGGCAAGTGGCGCAGCCTGTCCGAAGACGTCATCGGCGCCTCCTTCGAAGAATTCATGCGCGTCTACAAGGAGACGGCCATGAAGATCAGCTGGGAGGAGATCGAGGAACTGAACGATATCTCCACCGAGGAGTGGGTGCAGTCGCAAACCGACGACCAGAACGTCATCGACTTTTTCCGCTACATGGGCTGGCTGTTCGGCGGGACGCTGCCCGCGGCCAGCGACTACTCCATCGGCTCACTGTTCTACAGCGTGAAGAAGCAGATCGAGGCCCTGGGCAAGATGCCCTGGGGATCCTACTGGGTGAAGGGTGGTTCCGGCGCCATCGCGCCGGCGCTGATCGAGTCCATCGAGGAGACCGGCGGCGAAATCCGCACTCACGCCAGCGTGTCGAACATCGTGATCGAGGAGGGGCGGGCTGTCGGCGTGAACGTGGATACCGGCAAGCGCGTAGTGCCCACCGAGCTGCTGGACGTGGAGTTCATCGGCGCGGACGTCGTGGTCAGCGCCGTGGCGATCTGGGATATCTTCAACATTCTCTCCGAGGATGACCTCACTCCCTGGTACGCCGAGCGACTGGAGTACCTGCACCGGCGCACGCTCAATGTCGCCACTGTGACCTACGGAGTAAACGATCCGGCGCTGTTCGACGACACCGGTATCCGCTGGGTGCAGGAGGGCCCGGTGACCGGCAAGCCCTGGTGTGCCAGCACGCTGGACTACAGCGAGAACGAGGGCGAGTACGAGGTGACGTTCTGGATCCAGCTCGGCTGGTGGGAGAAGCCCAATCTGTTCGACATGCGCAAGGCCTCCCACCAGATCGCCCTGCGCAAGTTGTTCGAGGACTGGGAGGAGGAGATCGAGATACTGTTTCCGGGGTTGATTGAGAACGCGCTCTGGCGGGTGAACTCTTTCGGGCCGGCAACCATCATGGAGGCGCCCGGGCTGGTCGGTGACAAGCTTATCGATGTGGAGGCGGAGGGCGTCGCTGGCCTCTACCTGATCGGTGAGCGCACAAAGGAGGCCAAGGTCATGGGTGTCTACGGCTCGGCGCAGACCGCGCTGGCCACCTTCGACAAGATCATGGCGAAGTTCCCGTTGCAGCAATCGGACAAGGAACGCAAGGCGGGGTAGCTCTCGAAGCGGTCACCCCCGCGCAAGCGGGGGTGACCGGGTCACTTCTCAAAAACCACCGGCAGGCTTTCCAGCCCGCGCAGCAGGATGTTCGGCATGTAGTCGAGCTCGCCGGGCTCGCAATCCAGGCGCATGCTGGAGAAGGTGTCAAACAGCTGTTCCCACGCGATGATCATCTCCAGCCTCGAAAGGTGCTGGCCGATGCACACGTGGGTGCCGAAACCGAAGGCGATATGGCGCTTGGCATTGGCGCGGGTGACGTCGAACTCGATGGCGTTCTCGAACATCGACTCGTCGTGGTTGGAGGAAAAGTACTTCAGCAGCACCATGCTGCCCGCCGGGATAGTCACGCCGCCCAGCTCGTAGTCGGACTTCGCCAGGCGCCACATGTTGGACGTCGGCGTGGCGAGGCGCAGGGTCTCCTCCACGAGGTTGGGAATCAGCGAGCGGTCGGCGCGCACGGCGGCCTCCTGCTCCGGGTTCAGGCACAGCTGGCGTATGCCTTCTGCAAGGGTAGCGGTAGTGGTTTCGTTGCCCGCGACCAGGAACTGTGTGCAGTGGGAGAGCTGCTCCTCGATGGTCATCGGGCGGCCATCAACCTCGATATGGGCGATGTGGTTGAGCAGGTCGTCCCTGGGACTGGCGCGGCGCTCCTCGAGGGCCTCGACGAACCAGTCGTACTCTTCCTTCACGTCGGCCTGCGCCTGCAACAGTGTCTCCTTGTCCGCCATCTGCGAGAGCACGGTGACATTGGCCACGGTCCACTTGAACGCCCGGTCGATCATGTCCAGCGGGATACCCAGCACGTGCATGATGACGGACAGGGGGTAGGGCCGTGAGAAGGAGGCGATGAAGTCGAAGGACTCGCCGGTGGGCAGGGCGCCCAGTTTTTCCTGCGCGAGCTCCGTGATCCAGGGGCGGTAGCGCTCGACATTGTCCTTCAGGAAGAAGTCGCGCACGGTGTCCCGGTACATGGTGTGTTCGGGCTTGTCCACGGTCAGCAGCGTGCCCTTGCCCAGGTCGTAGGTGCGCTTCATCGCGGCGACCACATCGCCGTCGAGTTTCTGCTGGGAGCCCACGGCGAGGGTGAATTCGTTGGAGAAGACGGCGTCGTTCTTGTGCGCTTCGCGGACCAGTTCGTAGGTCGAAACCACGAAAACCCCCGTGTCCGGGTCCTGGAAAACCGGCGCCTGGTCGCGCAGGGTGCGGTCGTAGTGGTAGGGACACTTGAGGGTGTCCGTATCCAGCAGGGGCATGTCCGCCAGGGGGCGGTTGTCTACGGCGGTAGGCGCGGTCACGATAATGACCCTCCTCGACAGGGGAGCTCAAGTATGGGTGCTATAAATAAAACAGTCAAGCCTGATTGTATTTTGGAGGCCCAGTCTCTCAGCGGGTCTGAAAAAAAGTGACCCCCTTGTTCCCGGATGCGATATACACTACAGTACCGAACATTATGACTATGCAGTCAAAATTACCCGCGGGCGCGGACGACCCGGTCAACGGCTACCAGCGGCGGCGGCGGGAGACGCGGCGCCTGCTGATGGAGGCGGGGCGCACCCTGTTTTCCGAGCGCGCGGCAGAGCAGGTCTCAATCGAGAGTATCACCGAGCGGGCCGGCGTCGCCAAGGGCAGCTTCTACAACCATTTCAAGTCCAGGGACGTACTCTTCGAGGAGATCATCGAGGACGCGCTGACGGGCCTGCTCGAGAAGTTCGAGGCCTTCGACCCGGACATCGAGGACATGCTGACCTACGGCCTGGTACGCGCCCGTTATGCCTTCTATACCCTGCTGTCGGACCCGGACACCTGCCGCCTCCTGCTGCAGGGCGGGCAGCCCGCCCAGGGCGGCCCCATCGACCGCGTGCTGCGCAGCATGCTGGGGGACCGCCTGGCCTGGGCCGTGTCGCTGGGCACGCTCAAGCACATCGACCTGGAGCTGGTCTACGCGGCGTACTTCGGCGTGGTGACCGAGACCATCGGCAACCTCCTGCTCCGCGAGACGGAGTTTGACCCCGACGAGGCCGCGGACCAGCTCACCGAGCTGGTGTTCGCCGCGCTGGGCCTGCCCCACCACCCGCCGCCGCGGGACATCCCGGGAAAATAGGCCGTGACCGTGGCACAGGACCTGGAATACGTCGACGTCCTCATCGTCGGCGCCGGCCTGTCCGGTGTCGGCGCGGCCTGCTATCTCAGCGAGCGGTGCCCGGATCGCAGTTTCATGCTGCTGGAGGCGCGGGAGGACATGGGCGGCACCTGGGACCTGTTCCGCTACCCCGGCATACGCTCCGACAGCGACATGTTCACCCTCGGCTACGCCTTCAAGCCCTGGACCGACACCAAGTCCCTCGCCGACGGCCCCGCCATACTGGACTACATTCGCGATACAGCGGCGCAATACGGCGTGGATCGCCACATCCGCTACCGGCAGCGTGTGGTGGGCGCCGACTGGGACACGAAGACATCGCGCTGGACGGTGTCGGTGGAGTGCGGCGACAGTGGCGAAACGCGCCAGCTGCAGTGCAACTTCCTCTACAGCTGCAGCGGCTATTACAGCTACGACAAGCCCCACACCCCCGATTTCGACGGCCAGGACAGGTTTACGGGACGACTGTTCCACGCCCAGCACTGGCCCGAGGACCTGGACTACAAGGGCAAGCACGTGGTGGTCATCGGCAGCGGGGCCACCGCCGTGACCCTGGTACCGGAACTGGCCCGCGACACGGCGAGGACCACCATGCTGCAGCGCTCGCCGACCTATGTCGCGTCGGTACCGGAGCGCGATCCTGTGGCCATAGGCCTGCGCAGGTTGCTGCCGCTGTCCTGGGTCTACCACATCTCGCGCTGGCTGCACGTCCTGGTGCAGATGGTGACTTTCAAGTACGCGCGCAAGAACCCGGAGAAGGCACGCAAGTTCCTGCTCGGCATGGTGCGCAAGGAGCTGGGCGACGACTACGACGTCGACACCCATTTCACACCCCGTTACAACGTCTGGGATGAGCGCGTTTGCGCAGTTCCGGACGGCGATATGTTCAGGGCCATTCGCGAGGAGCGCGCCGAGGTGGTGACGGACCAGATCGACCACTTTACGGAAACGGGCATCGCCCTCGCCTCCGGCAGGCACCTCGACGCCGATATCGTGGTGCTCGCCACCGGCCTCAACCTGCTATTTATGGGCGGCATGCAGCTCAGCGTGGACGGCGAGGCTGTCACCCCGTCGGAGCACTACGTCTTCCGCGGCATGATGCTCTCCGGCGTGCCCAACTTCGTCCAGACCATGGGGTACACCAACGCCTCATGGACCTTGAAGGCGGACCTCACCGCGCAGTACGTCTGCCGACTGCTCAATCACATGACCCGGAAACAGAAAAGCGCCGCCATTCCGGTGGCGGATCCCGCGAACATCACCGAGGAGCCGATGCTGGACTTCACGTCCGGCTATATCCAGCGTTCCATAGACCAGTTCCCCCGACAGGCAAAGGAAAAACCCTGGCGTGTGTACCAGAATTACTTCCTCGATCTCGTCAACCTGCGCTTCAGCTCGCTCACCAGGACCGCGCTCCGGTTCCGCTGATCCACCGAACTCCGCCGCATGATGACCTTCGTTTATGTTCTTGCCGGCCTGGCGCTGGCGCTGCACGCCTACCGCCAGTGGTGGACGCACCGCAACCTGCCGCGAGTGCACACGGCACAGTTCGACGGAGAACTCTACCGCGTCGGGGCGACGGTCATCGCGCGGCGACCGGCCAGGGAGGGCTCGCGGCGCAGCGTGATCTGCTTCCCCGGCTTCCTTGAGGACATGCGTTACTTCCAGTCCCTCTACGCGGAGGAAGAGGGCGAGCTGATCCTGGTGAACAATGCCAACTACCACTCCGCGTTCTCCGACGGCGACGAACAGGCCCTGGACTGGCCGGATAATCCCCACCCGCTGGGTGCCATCGAGCACGACGGCTTCTACCTCGGGCTGGTGCTGGAGAGGCTGGCGGGGGGCGCGGAGGTCGTGCTCCACGGCCATTCCCGCGGCGGCGCCGTGGTATTGGAGACCGGGCGCCAGTACCCGCAGCTGACTCGGGATGGCGAGCGGCAGGTGAGCGCCATCCTCGAGGCCCCGGTTCTGCCCCGGGCGCGCGTGGTGGGGCGCGGCAGTGATCCTGTCCCCAACGCCCTTATACGCTATTTCATGCCCATCGCCCTGGGTCTCGGACGCAAGACGACCCCGGAGCAGCTCAACAAGCAGCCGATGATGCGACCGACCAACGACCTGAAGACCTCCCTGTGCCTATCGGTGTACACGGTGCCGCGGGTGTACGCCACCTGTGTCACCAACGCGCGCAGCATACGTGACTGGCAGCGCGATACCGGGCACGATCTGTACAACAACTACGGGCGTATCACGGTCGTCATAGGTGAGCGGGACGATGTGCTGGATAACGCCTCCATGCTCGCCAGTGCCGAGGCGGGGCGCGCGCTCAACCCCGGTGTCGAGATTCTGCGCACCGAGCAAACGAATCACTTTCCCACCCTGGAGCGGCCCGAGTACCTGCTCCGGCTACACCGCGAGATCACCGCATGAACATCGACAAGGACGCCGTCAAGCGCCGCTACCGGGCCGAGCGCGACAAGCGCCTGCGCCCCGACGGCAACGACCAGTACATCAAGATTGAGGACCACTTCCCGCAATACCTCGACGACCCGTACATTCCTGTGGCGTCGCGCGCGCCGAAAACGGATCATGTCACCTTCGCCTTCGTTGGCGGCGGTTTCGCGGGCCTGGTCACCGGTGCGCGCCTCGCGGAGCAGGGCATAGAGGACGTGTGTATCATCGACAAGGCGGGTGACTTCGGCGGCACCTGGTACTGGAACCGCTATCCCGGCGCGCAGTGCGACACGGCCTCGCTGATCTACATGCCCCTGCTCGAGGAAACCGGGCATGTGCCAACCTGCAACTACGCCTACGCCCCCGAGATACTGGAGCACTCGCGTCGTATCGGCGAACAGTACGGGCTCTATGACAACGCGCTGTTCCACACGCGAGTGACGAGCCTCGACTGGGACGACGACGCGCAGGCCTGGCGTATCCGCACCGACTGCGGCGATGATTTCACCGCGCAGTTCGTCGGCATGGGCACCGGCCCGCTGCACATGCCGAAGTTGCCGGGTATTCCCGGGATAGAGGACTTCGCCGGACACGCCTTCCACACCAGCCGCTGGGACTACGATTACACCGGCGGGAACCCGTCGGGCGCGCCGCTGGACAGGCTCGCCGACAAGCGGGTCGCCCTCATCGGCACCGGCGCCACAGCGGTGCAATGCGTCCCCCACCTCGCGGGCGCCTGCGAGGCGTTCTACGTCTGCCAGCGCACGCCCTCCTCCGTGGACGAGCGCGAGATCGGGCCTATCGACCCCGACTTCCTGGACTCGCTGGAGGACGCGGGCTGGCAGCGGCGGCTCATGGCGAACTTTGCCTCCAACCTGACCGGCGCACCGGTGAAGGACGACCTGATCGGCGACGGCTGGACGGACATTCCCCGCCGCTTCCACGCCAAGCTGGCGAACTTCGACGCCGAGGACCAGACGAATCCCGCGCGCTGGCGCGAGGCCTGGGAAGAGGCGGACCTGGAGAAGATGGAGGAGATACGCGCGCGCGTGGACAGCGTGGTCGCGGACCCGGACACGGCGGCGAAGCTCAAGGCCTGGTACGGTCAGTTGTGCAAGCGCCCCTGTTTCCACAACGAGTACCTCGACGCGTTCAACCGCCCGGGCACGGTGTTGCTGGACACGGACGGCAGGGGGGTGGAGCGCATTACCCGGGACGGCGTGGTCGTCGGCGGACGGGAATACCCGGTCGACTGCATCATCTACGCCACCGGGTTCGAGGTCGGTACCGAGCGCCTGTCGCGCACCGGGTTCGAGGTGACCGGCCGGGACGGCCTCACCCTCACCGACTACTGGGAAAAGGGTATGCGCAGTCTCCACGGCATGCAGTCGCGGAACTTCCCCAACGCGTTCTTCGTCCAGCCCTCCCAGGGCGCAAACTTCATCGCCAACGTCCCGCACAACATCGTGGAGTCCGCCCTGGCCATCGCCCTCACCGTGCGCCACGCGCTCGACGCCGGCGCGACACGCGTGGAGGTGAGCGAGGCGGCGGAGAACGCCTGGGTGGACCTGATCAAGTCCGGCGCGGGGCTGACACTGCCAAACCCGGACTGTACACCCGGCTACTACAACAACGAGGGCCAGCCCGTTCCGGAGGAGGCGCACTCCTACGCCGGTTATCCCGGTGGCGCCCCGGCGTTTTTCGACTACATCGAAAAGTGGCGCCAGTCGGGTGAGTTCGAGGGGCTGGAGTTCAGCTGAAAAGAAGCGGCGGAAGAAAGAAAAGGGGGCGGAGGAGTTTTGAAGACAAGGGGATGGAGGAGTTTCGAAAAAAGGGGACGGAGGAAAAAAACTCCTCCGTCCCCTTTTTCCCCCCCGTCCCCTTTTTTGGTATTGCCGGCCTGCCTCCTGTTCGCGGTGACAGCCGCCTGTGCCGGGACGCCCTACCGGCTGATGGGGCTGGATGCCGACCTGACGCTCGGTGACGCCGTGGCGAAGGCCGAGGCCATGGGCGCGACCTGCAAATTGCTGCCGCCGGACGCGGTGCAGGCGTACACCCGAGGGCACTGCGAATTTCTGCCCTGCCTCGACCGCACGGCCCACGGACAGTGCAACGCCTGGGACCTGGAACAACCCGGCCCGCGCCTGGCGGGTCAGCAGCTGCTCTGGCTGCGCTTCGACGCGCCCGGGGAAGACGCCCTGCTGGTGAAACTGACCTTTATTTTCGAGGGGGATGCCGAGGTTGTCGCCGAGTACCTCATCGCGCGATTCGGCCCGACGGATTTCGATACCTACGACCCGGACAAGCAGCGCTGGTCACACGCGCGCAGGCGCACCTGGGTCGCGGAGCCCTACCGGGCGGGCATCGCCCAGGATCACCGCACGGTGACTCTCTCCGCCAACCGCTAGCTCCCGGCGGGGGCGAGCAATTCCAGCAGGGCCTCGTCGGGACCCATCTCGCCGTCGTTGGTGAAGGGCTGGATACACACGTGGTCCGCGCCCGCGTCCCAGTGCGCCTGTATGCGGGCGCGGATGGCGTCCTCGTCGCCCCAGGCGACAATCGCGTCCACCAGCTTGTCGCTGCCGCCGCCGTCGAAGTCGGATTCCGTGAAGCCCAGTTCCAGCAGATTGTTGCGGTAGTTTGGCAGGTCGATATACGTGGCCATGTGCTTGCGCGCCACTTCCCGCGCGACCCCGGGGTCGGTCTCCAGCAGTACTTTCTGTTCCGGGCACAGCCAGGCGTCGGGGCCGAGTGTCTCCCGCGCCCTGGCAGTGTGTTCCGGCGGCACAAAATAGGGGTGGGCGCCGCGCACCTTTTCCGCGGCGAGCTTGAGCATATTCGTCCTGAGCGCTGCCAGGACGATGGGTGCGGGTTCCGCCGGCGGGACCGACAGGAACATGGATGCGGCCATACCGTCCAGGTAGTTGCGCATGGTGGTCACCGGCTTGCCGTAGTCGTGGCCGCGGATATCCGATACCAGCGGCGCGTGCGACACGCCGATGCCCAGCACGAAGCGATCGGGGGCCAGTTCCGACAGGGTGTTGTGGATGGCGTTCATGGACATGGCGTCGCGGGCGTAGATATTGGCGATACCGGTGGCGAGCACCAGGCGCTCGGTGTGTGCAGCCAGGTGGGCGATGGTGGTAAAGGGGTCGCGACCCACCGCCTCCGGAATCCACAGTGCGCCGTAGCCCCAATTCTCCAGGCGCTGCGCGAAGGCGGCGATCTCCGTGCCGGTCATACCGTCGATGAACGTCCAGACACCCAGTCTGCCGAGGTTTGTTGCCATAACCAGCTCCCGTCGAGCGCAAGTAGGAGCCGTATGATACGCGCAGCGCGGGCTCCCGCGCCAGCGCGCTCAGTAAAATCCGGCCGCGATCACGCCGCCGTAGACGCCTCCCCGCCGCCGCGGAAGCAGTGGCGCCAGTCCTCCAGCAGGAGCTTGTACCCCAGGTAGCCGAAAATCGCCGGGAAGACGATGTACTGGTACTGCGTCCACACCAGCGCGAGCAGCGTATCCGCGACCCCCCCGGACATGTTCTCAAAGTCGGCGAAGACCTCCGTGAAGGAAAAGATAAACGTGGAGGCGATCGGTTCCCCGCAGCCCAGCACCGGAATCAGGTAGCGGTAGGGGGAGCGCTTGTTGTTGAGGTGGAAGAAGTAGATCGTCGAGGCGAGGTTGACGAAGCAGTAGATCTCCAGGGTGAAGAAGGTCGGGTCGTGGTTCACCGTGCGCAGGTCCACCGATGCAAACGAGGCCAGTACCCACCAGTACATATTCAGCGGCGTCTCGCGCATGTAGTCCGTGTAGGCGACGACGTCGTCGATGGTGTGCAGATTCTCGAACACGAACGGGGAGAAGATGACCCAGGGCGCCTCCCACAGCACGTTGGTGAGTGCGTAGGACAGCATCCACACCACCAGGCAGTCGTGGTAGAACGCCATCTTGTCCCGGCCGCGATTCGAGGGCAGGAACCAGACGATGATCCAGCCGTTCAGCCAGATGCTGATCCCGTAAAGGGACACCTTGGCGCTGGTCAGGAAATCCATGGCGCCGGTGTAGAACAGAACGGCACACAGGCCCGAGAGCCCCCACCAGAAGGCGGTCCAGTACTTGAAAAAGGCCATGGTGCCCGCGGCTGTGGTCCTGGAGGGTGCCAGGCTGCCCGCGGGCAGTTCCCCCGGCAGGGCCATGCCCAGGCCCGCGGTCTGCGTGAGTGTGCTCATGTCGGTGTCCTGTCGGATGATTTAATTTTACATCAGTGTAATATTAGACCGGCTTTCCCGGCCCGTCAATGGCCTGCTAGGATGATGCGCCACCCGATTCCCCCAGGAGCCAGCCGTGCCCGACGAGTCCCTCGACGAACTGTTTTCCATGCGCGACAAGGTCTGCGTGATCACCGGTGGCTCGCGCGGTCTCGGCTACTACATCGCCCGGGCCTTCTTTGCCGCCGGGGCAAAGCGTATCTACATCACCGCGCGCAAGGCGGAGGCCTGCGACGCGGCCGCCGCCGAGCTGTCACGCTACGGCGAGTGTATTTCGCTGCCCGGGGACATCAGCAGCATGGAAGAGGTCACCGCTCTTGCCGACAAGCTGAAGGCGCGAGAGAGCGCCATCCACGTACTGGTCAACAACGCCGGCCGCGGCTGGCTGGAGACCTTTGAGGATTTTCCGGAGATGGGGTGGGACAAGGTGATGGACCTGAACGTGAAGTCGCCGTTCTTCCTCACCCGGGAACTGACACCCCTGCTGGCCGCCGGCGCCAGTGCGGAGGATACCGCCAGCGTGATCAACATCGGTTCCATCGCCGGCATCTGCGGCGCGACGGACACCCTCAGCTACGCACCGAGCAAATCCGCCATTCACCAGGTGACGCGCAATCTCTCGGCGGTGCTGGCCGATCGGCACATCCGGGTGAACGCCATCGCGCCGGGCCGCTTCTTTACCGCCATGACCGAGTACGCGAGCCAGGACAAGGCCCAGTACGAGGCGGAAATCGCCTACATTCCCCTGCACCGCTGGGGCGAGGAAAAGGACATCGGCGGCGTCGCGGTGTTGCTGGCCAGCCGGGCCGGCGGCTTCATTACCGGGCAGATTATCCCCGTCGACGGCGGTACGTCGGTCGTGCGCTAGTCACCCCGCCACTTTGGCGGTACTGCTGCGGGCCAGTTCCTCAGGCAGGTAGCGGCTGGCGGCGTAGAAAAAGATCGCCGAGAACGTGCCGATCAGGCTGACGATACACATCGCGTAGCGCAGGCTGTTCACGCCGTACTGCGCCGCGAGCATGTCGCTAAGGAGCCCGGTGGTCAGCGGCCCGAGCCCGAGCCCGATCAGGTTGAGCACGAAGAACAGCACCGCGGAGGTGAACGCGCGCATGGCCGGGTGCACCAGCGTGTGGGAGATCGCCAGGCAGGGCCCGAGGAACATCGAGAAGGTGACGGTGGCGACAAACTGCCCGACGATGGCCACGGTCGTGTTGTCCGACAGGTAGTAGACGAAGCCCGCCGGTGTGCTCAGCAGGGCGCCCACCATGGGCACCCAGAGGTACCAGCGCTTGTCGCGCGCGCCGAGGCGGTCGCCGAGATAGCCGCCGAGAAACGTGCCGATCATCCCCGACAGGCCCCCCGCCACCGCCAGCAGCAGCCCCACCTCGGTCAGGCTCAGCCCGTGCACGCGCAGGTACAGCGACGCCGCGAAATTGCCCGTACCGTAACCCCCGAAGTTGTGGATGGCGGTTCCGATGGCGAGCAGGCAGAAGGAGCGGTAGGACACCAGGACCCGCAGGGTTTCGCCCAGCGTGGGCCTGTAGGCGTTGACCGCCGCGTCCTCCCAGCGGCCCCGCGGCGGCTCCTTTACCACCAGGGCCAGCACGAGGGCGAACAACACACCGGGCACTCCCAGCAACAGGAAGGTGGCGCGCCAGCCCACCGCGTCCGCGACCATGCCGCCGATGACGTAGCCGATGAGGATGCCGAAATACAAACCGCTGGAGTAGACGGACATGGCGGTGGCGCGGCGCTCGGGGGGGTAGTAGTCGCTGATCAGGGAATGGGCAGGCGGGCTGCCGCCGGCCTCTCCCAGCCCGACACCGATCCGCGCCAGCAGCAGGTGGGTGTAGCTCGCAGCCAGCCCGGAGAGCGCGGTCATGCCGCTCCACACCGCCAGCGCCAGGGCGATGATGTTCTTGCGATTGCCCCGGTCGGCCCAGTAGGCGATGGGGATGCCCGCGGTGACGTAGACCAGGGCGAAGGAAAAACCGCTGAGCAAACCCAGCTGCGCGTCGCTGAGCCCCATGTCCGCCTTGATCATCTCCTGCAGGATGACCAGTATCTGCCGGTCCACGAAGTTGAAGGCGTAGACCACGGTGAGCATGGCCAGGGCGATGGTCGGCGCCCGGGTGGGGAGCGGCGGCGTCGCGGGGGAGGGGGCAGATTCAGGCATGTCCGGCCGTTCTCCGCGTGCTCAAGTAGAGAGGGCTCACGAAACCCCCGCCCTCCCTGACGCCATGGCGGGGCCGTCGTGGTTGTAGTAAGGATGTATCACTGCCCTAGGTTACTTGGCAGTGCCTCGCGGCGCCAATGGATTCACCGCTCAAATGGGTCGGAATGCCGGAGGCCAACGGGTATGCGCGCCCCCGACTCGGGCCGGGGCATTCAGGTCACCCGGACTTCGTTGGAACAGGCCGCGTCATGGCTGAACCGGGATTTATGGCGCCTTGGCGAGGCCGTTGCCGATGTCCTGCATGGCAATCGGCGGAGGGAACCGGCTGGTATCGCCACTGCTCACCAACTGGGCCTTCAGGATCGAGGCATTCATGCTTCCGAATTCGGCGCGAATTTTCTGCGCCCATAGCGCCGCGACCCCAGCCACGTGGGGCGTCGCCATGCTCGTGCCGCTGAGACTGCTCAAACCCCCACCCACTCGTGCGGAGAGCACATCGACGCCCGGCCCGACAATATCGGGTTTGGTGTTGGAGAAGTTCGCGATCTCCAGGTCGGCACCGTGTTCGCCGACCGCCCCAACTGCGATTATTCCCGTGGCAGAAGCCGGGGGGGCGACTGCCACCTCGAACTGGGGCCGTTCGCTCTCATTGCCCGAGGCGGCAACGATGACGCCGCTTTTGCCAAACTGGCCTGAGGCACCCACCAGTTCCGCCATACTATTGAACAGGTTCAGGTTTGCTCGATAGCCCTCCAGCGCAATGGACGTTGCAGGCTGGATTTCAAGGCCGTGATGATTCACGAGGAAGTTTACGTACCCCGGGAAATCGATACCCAGTGACATGGAAATGATATGGGCGCCCTCGTCCATGCTCCACTGGATTGCGGAAATGATGTCTGTTGATGAGCCTCCACCCACACCGAGCACCTTGCCGATGATTGCCTCGGTAACTCCCGGAGCACAACCGATTCTGGTCCCGTTCACATCTCGACCGAAAATGGTGCCGGCGCAGTGGGTGCCGTGGCCATTGGTGTCGTCGTCGCCTTCGGTGGTGAAGTTTCTGCGGGTCAGGGAGACCCCCGCAAAAGCCGGATGGTTGGGGTCTATCCCCGTGTCGAGAACGGCGACCTTGATGCCCGATCCGTCGAATGTCGATAAATCGGCCCCCACGGCGGAAACACCCCAGGTGCTGCCCGCCGCCCCTGCCGCCGGTCCGTCGGCCGGAGGCGCAACGGGTTCGATCAGGGTCAGCGGCATGGCCTCCGCGATGGCTACTGTGCTTGGATCACGGCGAACGTCCTCCTGCTCACCCGAGCTGAGCTCGGCAGTGGATATGCTCACCTCGGGCGGTTCGTTGAACGCCGGACTGGCCATCGCCGCGCCCATTCCTATCGAAGCGGTGAATCTGCCGCTTCCGCCGGATTCGTTGACCATGCGTGATTTCAGCTGGATAACCGCGTAGTTTTTGTCCATTGCAACCTCCTTTGTGTCAATCAGTGAAACGAAAGTTCACAAGCTTCAGCATCTTCAGGTACTCGTGTAACGCGCGCTTCTCTCCGTTGGAAAGTTCATTGCCGTCCTCATGTATCGGCTGTCGCGTGAATGTATTGCCGTGCAGTCGGTCGTTGCCGGGGTGCTGTGCCTGCCGGCCTGGCTGACCGCCAACCCCGCGTTGGAAGGTATCGAGGTGATTCCGGGGGGAGAACTGCGCAGAGCAGCAGACGGCAAACGATTGACCGGGAGACTGTGCTGGTCGGTAGTCTCATGGCTGGCTCCAGACATAAGTAGGTGGCCGCGGTCAATGGAGCGTAGTGGCAGCTTGGCCGACGCGACATTACGCTGTATTACAGTTCCCCCCACGGTGTAAGCGTCTGTAATGGGGCGACCTTATCGACCTGATCAATACTGGGGTTTGACCCGCGCCAGGCCCCCGGTGCGGTTCCGGTACACGGTCTCCCGTCCGCAGGGGTGCCGCATCGACCCGTTCGACTCAAACCGGGATTAGGACGTTTTGATAATTTGTCTCAGATCAGACTCTGCGGAGGCCGTGGAGCGTGTGTACGGCCGCTACCCCCGGGATATCTTCGGTCTCTGTTTCGGTTTCTCTGAACACCGCCAGTACAGCGACCTGCTGGGGCAGGGCGAAGATCTGTTTATTGTGGCGGACCATTACGATGGCAGGATCGGGCCCGCGAATGGCTTGCCCTGTTTCACTCCCGGGGATCTGTCTGCATGGCTGCGCGCCCGGGTGTTGCCCTGGAACTACTGTGGAAGCATCTCCCTCGGCCTGGATTCCACCGCACCCGGCTATTCTGAGCTTCTGCTTCGAGAGCTGGGGGGGGAGTACGCGGGGCGTATACACGTGGCGTTGCTCAACGAAGGGAAAGTTTTGCCGACCAGGGGTGTCGGTGTGAGGGTTGAATCGGGTAGTGAACAGGGACGCTAGAAAAGTGCGGACTTCCCTGTCCGCCAAATGGAGGGCATCCATGACCGGTCCAGTTTAGGTCCGGTGCGGACGGACACAATTACAGTGCGTTACAAACCCCTGTTGCGCACACCCGGAATTTGCACTATTTTGTTGGTGATATTCGGGTAGCTCATTGTTTTTCGTAGGCTTTTCAAGAATAAGACTGCACTTTCAGGTCAGATTGCAGCACTATGGCACAATTGCTAGAAATCGGTACCAACCGGTCGCATCCTATCAGAGCCCACCACACCTTCGGACGCAATACGGAGATTGTGGATACGCCTCTGGCGAACCCTGCCGCATCAAGAATTCACGCCTCACTGGAGTGGAGTGGAAGCGGATGGCTGGCCAGGGATGTGAGCCGCAACGGCACCTGGTTGGGAGAGACACGCCTGCCCGTTCGAAAGAGCGTCCCGGTCAATACCGGGCAGATCCTGTATTTTGGGATACCGGGCGAAGGCGGCTGGGAACTCATCGACGACGGGCCACCCCGATCGATGCTCATGCCGACCGGGGAAGCCGCCCCCAACGTGGAACTGGTTCCCTACCTGTTTCTTCCGAACGAACGGGCGCCAGAGCTCGTAATCTCCTATTCGCAATCCAGGAAGTGCTGGATGGTAAGGCCCCTTTTCGGCCCTGAGGACGCGCAGGTAGATTCGCCTCTGGTGCATCGCTCTACACTACACTGCGGAGAGTTGGAGTGGACCGTTTTTCTTGCGGAGACCGCAGACGCGACGGAACTGCACCCGGAGGGCGACGCCCAGCTCAGTGAGTTCGAGTTTGTTTTCGACCTGAGCCTGGACGAGGAGAACACGGAACTTCGTTTGCTCGGCAAAGACCAGATACTGGATCTCGGGGAGCGCAGCCACCACTATCTCCTGTTGCACCTGGCGCGGTGGAGGGCGGTAGAGGCCGCCAGAGGGCTCGACCAGAAGAGTCAGGGCTGGATCCAGTCGGATCAGTTGACCAGGGACATCGGTGTGGAAATGCCTCATATCAACATCCTGATCTACCGCGCCAAGCAGCAGTTGGCACAATATGTCGACCACTCGATGGATCTCAATGAGCTGGTGGAGCGGGGCAGGGGCCGGATGCGCTTCGGTTGTCCCAGATTCAAGATCTACAAGGGGCAGTCTCTCACCCATATGTTGCCATTGGCCGAATCCAACGCGCGGCAGTGACGGAGCCGGATGCCAGGGTCGAGACGCTCGGCAAGAAATACAGGGTCATTGAGCCTATTGGCCGTGGCGGCATGGGCGAGGTGTACCGGGCCGAGGATTTGCGGCTGCAGCGCCACGTGGCACTCAAGTATCTGCGAACCGATATCGACAAGTCCCACTCACGCGCGGATATCGCGCGCGAAGCGCGCATGCTGGCCCGCCTCAGCCATCCCAATATCGTGCAGGTGTATGACCTGGTGGAGGATGACGACCGCCCGGTACTCGTTATGGAGCTGGTCGAAGGCCGTAACCTGCACCATCACATCCGGGAGCACCGCTGTGACCAGATTGACCGATTGCGGTGGTTGGCCGAAATAGCGGCCGGTATAGCGGCGGCCCACGCCGCGGGTATTACCCATAACGACCTGAAGGCGGAGAACGTGCTGATCGGCGCCGACAACCGGGCCAGGGTTACCGATTTCGGCATCGCGAGTGACGGCGCAGACGAAAGCGCGGATGTGCTGGCGCTGGGCAGGCTGGCGCAGCGCCTCCTCTGCGACGAAGCAGGATTGCCGCCTCAGCTCGGCAACACCGTCAACCGGCTTGTCCACAGCCATGCCGCGAAGCGGCCGCGTGCGGAGGAGGCGGCGGGGTTGTTGCGCCATGCGTGGTTGAACAGCACGCAGGAGGAAACGCGCACGCCGGTGGAGCCCACGTCACCGCCTGGCACACCACGGCGCTGGTACATTGCGATTATCCTCGTGGTGTTGGCAGTCGCGGGAAGCGCGCTGTACTGGAAAATGGCGCCGCAGGATGCGCCGCTCTATGTGGCGGTTCTGCCAACCGTCCTGGAGGCGCCGCCAATGGGCTCCTCGACCAGACAGGACTTCCTGCGCTCTGCAGTGGAGCAGTCTCTGCGCCAGAGTGCGGTCGACACACAGGGGATCGCCCTCGTCAGCGAGCGTGAGACCAGGGAGGAGAAGGGGGGGTTGGCGGACATCGCCTCGGCGCTCGGTGCTGACGAGCTCGTGATCTCCTCCCTCAGTTGTGGTGAACCCAACAACTGCAGTCTCGAGTTGGAGCGTCTGGGTGGCGAAAATTTAAGCGTATTGGCGCATGCGTCAACGGAGATTTTTACAGAGCTCGTCCTGGAGACACACAACATAGTCGGGCGGCAGTGGGTGCGGCTTTATCCCGAGGGTCAGATTTCAGCGAGTACGGACAGCCTCAACGAGGCTACCTATCGACGGTACCTGGAACTGTACGCCCTCACCCATATGGGAGGCGCCCGGCAGCGAGAAACGCATGAGCGCCTGGAGTCCTTGTTGGGCGAGGCGACTCGCTTTCTGCCGCTCTACTTGCTGTATGCCCATTCCGCCCTGAACGTGTACGACGAGACCGGTGATGTGCGCTTTCTCCAGGAATTGCGGGAAGTGCTCAATTACGCGGAAAGCTGGGCGGGCCAATCGAACCTGCTCAAGCAGGCCTGGGTGGAACTGGCCCTGGAGGAATTTGACTTCGACCTCGCGGCGGTGAAGATCGACGAGATCGCCGCGCAGGGCGGTGACGAGGTTCTGATCAATCGGCTGAAGGGCGATCTCTACCGCTACCAGTCCCTGTTTCCCCAGGCAGAGAAACACTATAAAAAGGCGCTGTCCTTGCGGGGCAGCAGGGCCCTCTACAATAAGCTGGCCGATACCTACCGACTGTGGAGCAAGTCTGAAAAGGCCATAGAAACATACAGGCAGTCCCTCGCACTCTATCCCTACGGTGTGTCGGACAAGGCGTTACTGGGCCTCACCCTTATCGAGCAAGGGGAGCTCGACGAGGCGATTGCGGTGCTGGAGTCAATCGGCCAGGACAATCCGACCGCGCTCTATCTCAGTGACCTGGGCCTGGCGTACATGCTGAAGGGCGACTACGACAACTCCGCCCGTGTGCTGCGCAGTGCATACGCGGGCGGAGTCAGGGACCCCATACTGATCCTAAACCTCGCCGATGCGGAGGCGCTGTCGGGCAATCTCGAGACGGCCGCGGACCACTACACGCGGCTGATCAGGGATGCGCTCGCCAAACCGGGCTCCGTAAGGTTATCGACGCTGTCCCAGGCCTATGCGCAACTCGGAAATTTCGAGGAAGCCATCGAGACCCTCGACCGGATTACCGATGTGGACTCCCAGACCGCCTTCAACGCGGCACTCGTTTTTACCCTGGCGGGCCAGACTATTTCGGCGCTGCTGGAAGTGGACAAGGCGTTGCAACGGGATTTTGGGGCCGTCTGGTTCCGCTTGCCGTGGTTCGACGCTCTGTGCACCGAACCCCGGTTCAGGACCCGGATGTCCGAGGCGGGCATGCCGGAGCGCTGCCTCGAAACGGCGCGCTCCGGCGGTAATCAGCGCCTGCCGTAGGTGCCGCCGGGGTCTGCGGAGGCATAGATGGCGCACTCTCCGGACGTGTTGTCCCTGCGCAGGGCCAGGAAGCTGAAATTTACGTCCTCGGGAATGTCCGTGAGGCATTTGATAGTGGCGGTGAGTACCTTGCCATCGTTACTGACTTCTAGCGCCGCGTCGTCCAGGTAGTCCGCCTTGCCCTCGCAGTACATGACGCCATTGGCTATGAAGCGCCAGGATACGGCGTTTGTTTGCGCCGAGTCCGCGATACAGAAAACCAGAATCATCCGCTCGTCCAGGCGCTGTGACGGCGTGGACGCTTTCTGGAAGTCAACGTCCAGCCTGTTGACGGCCGCTCCCGAAGAGACCTCTGTCATCGGCCAGTCCTGCGCCACGCCCTTCAAAGGCAGAAGGGGTTCAACCTCGATGTGGCAGACTGCGCTGCCTCCTTGCGGTACGACGAATGTCATTGTGTATCCTCCATAAGGAACCAGTAACGGCTTACTCTAACGGATATTGTTAACGATCCTATTACATCGGGTTACAGTTTATGACGCACCCCTGACTTCCCTGCCGCCCTTCGGGTCCGGGGACGCGCGTCGCAGGGGTGATCATGCGGAGGCACGCCGAAGCCCGTCCGGGCACGGGGCGCAGCCGCACTGTGCAAGGCACGTGAGCACCCGGCCGGAGCGTCAGGGGTGAACGCAAAAATTCTCACGATGAGCGAGATCACGCTCTCCTAGGGACGACCGAGGTCGGGCACGGAGATCATGCGGTCGCCGACGAAGGAGCCCATATAGACGCGCCCGGCCTGGTAGACCGCGACCGTGGCGGCGCCCATCGGTGGCCCCTCGTGCCGGAAAACGCGTTCGATCTCACCCGTCGCGGTATCCAGCGCGATGATTTCGAAGGCGCCCGGGCAGGGTGCGCCGGGGTTGCTAAAGCACTCGACGAATTCCCGGATGCCCATATCGTGCGTCGCCACCCACAGGCGCCCGTCGCTGCCCCAGCTCGAATTGTCCGCGTTCGGAATCGGGTAGCGCGCCGTCACCTCGCCGTCGGCCAGGCGCACCTGCCAGACCTCGCCCTCCATGTACATGTTCGCGTACACGTAGGTATTGTCGCTGTCGACCTCGATGCCGTTGGGCTGTGCCGCCGAAGTGGCGGGCAGGGGCGTGAGGCCGCTGGCGCGGTTCCAGCGCCACAGTTCACCGGAGTCGATACCGAACAAGGCCTTGGGCATGGCCAGGGAGTCGCTGGGGCGGAACATGCGGGTGTACACGATGTCGCCGTTGTCCAGGCCCACGACGTCGTTCATGAGCGTGTCCTGTGCGGCGTGCACGCAGCCGCGCCACGCCAGGGTGTAGCTGCCTGCCGCAGGCAGGACCTCGAACAGTTCCACCGCCTCGCGCTCGCCGTGGTTGACGACGAGGTATCGCCAGCGCCCGTCGTCCATCCGGTGCAGGTGCGTGCCGTGGGGTCCGATGCTTGCACCCGGCGGCGTGTCGCAACCGGCCTCGCCCCACCCGGTGCTGTCATCGCCGCCGCCGGCCTCGCTGCTGGCGGGGTAGAGCGGGGTGAGGGTCTCCGTCTCCGTGTCGAACAGCGAAATGCTGCCCGCGGCGTCTCCCATGTGCCCGAAGTGGGCCAGCAGGAGGTGGCGCCCGTCCGGGAGCGCGGCGATGTCCTCCGGCGTCTGGATATCGCACACCGGCCGGATGTCGTCGAGCGTTTCGCAATCGCTTATCGGCGGCAGGGGCGTGGAGCAGCCGGCCAGCAGGAGGGGGATGGCCAGGGCGGGAAGGCGTGTCATGGGCAGGTTGCCTCGTCTTTCTTAAAGGGTGTGGTTATAGGGTGTCGGGCACGCCCGGGTTGTGGTGACGCGCCGGGCCAGCGGTGATTATAGGCGCAGTATCGCAAGCGCGTAACAGGGGATCGGACCGCTCAGTTGCCCTTGAAGTCGGCCTCGCGCTTGTCGAGGAACGCGGCGATCGCCTCCCGGAAGTCCTCGGATCCCGCCGCCAGCATCCACTGGTCCGCGTCGGCGTGCATGACGGCCTCGTCGAGGGCGCCGCTGACCCGGTTGACGCTGCGCTTGATCATCCGCACTGCGAGGGGCGGGAGGGCCGCGTACTCGGCGGCCCAGGCGGCGGCTCGGGCATCCAGCTCTCCGCGCTCGCAGACCTCGTCCAGCAGGCCCCACTGCAGCAGGGTGGCAGCGTCCACGAACCTGCCTGACATGATCAACTGCTTGGCCCGGGCGGGCCCGACCAGGTGCACGCAGACCGGCAGGGCGTTCCACATCAGGTTGATACCCAGTTTCACCTCGCCGTAGCCCAGCCGCGCATCGCTGCTGGCCACGCGAAAATCGGCGGCGGTGGCAATACAGGCCGCGCCGCCGGTAGCCACACCCTGCACGGCGCAAACGACGGGCTGGGGGATATTCTGCAGGCTGCGCATCATCCGTCCGCCCAACTCCGCCTCGTGCCGCCGGGCGAGCAGCGAGCGCTCGCCGCCACCGCCCATGCCCTTGATGTCCATGCCGTAGCTGAAATTGTCGCCCGCGGCGCGTATCACGACCGCGCGGATGTCGTCGCAGGCGGCGATCTCCCGGCCGATCTCCTCCAGGCGCGACAACATGCCCTGGGTCAGCGCATTGCCGGCCTCGGCGCGGTCGAGTGTGATGGTGGCGATGTTGCCGTCGCGTTGCTCGGTTACGTGTTCCGTCATGGTGGGGTACTGTCGGTCAGCTTCGATACAGGTTACACCCGTGGGGTGTTGCGTTGCCAGGGGGGCGGCTCCAGGCAACGATGAGGCGCGGTCGTGAACCAGTTCAAGGTTTTCAGGATTGACATCAATACACCGGTCTGGTGCTATGTCCGCGGCGACCTCACGGTCGCAACAGACGGGCCGGACAATAATAATTCGGTCGCCGCTCCGCCAGGAAGCGGCGGGCCCGGTATTCGAGCCGGTATTCGAGATAGCAGACGGAATTCAGCCGATGTCGACCCTAGACGACAAGACCATCCAGGACTTTCATGACCAGTGGTCCCGCTACGACGACAACGAGGGGTGGTACGGTTCCCTGGAGCTGTTTGACGATATTGTGACCCCGGTGATGCAGACAGCCGACTTCAAGGGCAAGTCCGTCGTCGACATAGGCAGCGGCACCGGCCGAATCGTGGGCATGCTGCTGCAGGCAGGCGCGTCGCACGTTTACGCGGTCGAGCCCGCCGCCGGTGCCTTCGAAAAACTGCAGAACAATCTCGCCGGGATGGAGCGGGGCGGCGACGTCACCCCGATCAACCAGCGGGGCGACCAGTGGTCCATCGATCAGCAGGTCGACATCGCGATTTCCATCGGGGTCATCGAGTTCATCACCCAGCCGGCCGATACCATTCGCCGCTGCTACGACACGCTGAAGCCCGGCGGCGACATCTTCCTGTGGCTCTGCGCCCACGAGGGCAACGAGTGGTACCTCAGGTTTGTGCAGCCCTTGCGCAAAATCACACCCCTGTTGCCCCACTTCCTGCTGGCAGGAGTGGTGCACCTGCTCTACGCGATCCTCTGGGCCTATCGGTACATCGGCCAGGTGCTGCCGTTGCCGCTGATGCGCTACGTGAACCAGGTCTGGTGGCCCATGCCGGCACAAAAACGGCGCTGGATTATCTACGACCAGCTGAATCCCACGTACTTCAAATACTACAAGCGGCAGGAGGCGATAGAGCTGCTCGAGGCGGCGGGCTTCCGCGACGTGGAGATTCACCACCGGCACGCCTACAGCTGGAGCGTCAGGGGTCGCAAACCGCAGAACGCGAGCTGATTGTACCGCCGATCGAATCGCGTCTTTTCTCCCCGGGGATGCCCCGGCAAAGCATGAACGCGTTCACAGTTTGGGCCAATGAGCCCGCGCCCCGCGGTGGAATACCCGGATGTCGAATGTGGGTGAATCCCTGAAAGCCTTACAGTCACAGGGTTCTGGGCCTGCGGCCAGCGCGGCCCGGGGGCGGCGAGACGTCTGCAATTATCTGTACAAGCCGGTGGGAAATTCCTATACTTCCTAGCCCGGTGCGCCAAAAAAACTTTGTGAAACCAAGGTTTTATCACAATAAGCGGCGCTCACGCAGACAGGGCAAACGCGAATGTCACTTGCAGGCGGCCATACATGAGCCACGATGTCATCCTGATCAACCCGCCCCAGGTGTTCACCAAGAACCAGGTGGCGAGCGGTATTACTCCGCCGCTGGGCATTGCGTACCTCGCGGCCGTGCTAGAGCTGCACGATATTACTGTCGACATCATCGATTCGGTGGGGCTGGAGCCGGCCACCATTCACCCCTTCGAGAAAGAGACCTTCACCCGGGGTATGCACTTCGGGGACATCGTCGCGCGCCTGGACGACAACGTAAAGATTATCGGAATCTCCAACCTGTTCTCCTTTGCCTACCCGGTGGTGCAGGAGTTGTGCCGGCAGATTCGCGCCTTCAGGAGCGACATCAAGATCGTGCTCGGCGGGCCGCACCCCTCGGCCCTGTACGAGGAGACGTTGCTCGAAGACAAGGATCTCGTTGACTACGTCATCCTGGGCGAAGGCGAGATTCCGTTCCTGGAGCTCTGCCAGGAGCTGCTGCGCGACGACCTGCTGGTGCGTACCAGCGAGATCGGCCACGACATCGCCAACCTCGCCTACCGCGGAGAGGACGGCAAGGTCGTCATGGGTACCGAGAAGCTGGCGCGCAACACCAAGCTCAACGCGGACACCATCCCGTTCCCCGCCCGCCACCTGCTGCCCATGGAGAACTACATCGAGGCGCAGGAGTCCCACGGGTTCTCCAACGGTCGCTGGACCTCCATGATCAGCTCCCGCGGCTGCCCTTACGGTTGCACGTTCTGCGCCTCGCGCAAGACGCGCTGGGTATCGCGCAGCGCTGAGGACGTGGCGGACGAGATCGAGTACTGCATCGAGAAGTGGAACATTCGCGAGTTTCACTTCGAAGATGACAACATGACGATCAACGTCAAGCGCCTCATCAAGATCTGCAACGAGATCAAGGACCGCAACCTCGACATCCGCTGGCAGACGCCCAACGGCATCCGCGCCAGCCGCATCGACGAGGAAATGCTCACGGCCATGAAGGAGAGCGGCTGCGAGCACGTGACCCTCGCGCCCGAAAGTGGCTCGCCCAGGGTCCTTGAGGAAATTATCCAGAAGGGCAAGGACTTCGATCTGAAGTACCTGAAGGATTGCGGTGAAACGGCCCACAAGCTCGGCCTGAAAGTGGCCGCCTATTTCGTGCTCGGCCTGCCTGGCGAAACGCGCGAGGACATGGAGATGACCATCTCCTACGCCCGCGAGCTGGCCAAGGTCGGCGTGGACGAGGTGAACTTCGGCCTGTTCATCCCGCTCCCGGGCACCCCGCTGTGGGAGCCCTCCAAGCACCTGATCAAGGATCTCGACTGGCTGGACCTGCTGACCGTGGGCGACCTCGCCAAGGCGGTGTCCTTCAACGACGAGGTCGGTAGCAAGGAACTCGACTGGGTGCGCAAGAAAGCCTATATGAGCTTCCTGCTCACGCGTATCATCTACCACCCCTTCCAGTTCGCGGGAACGATCTTCAACGTCTTCCGCGGCATCGAGAAGACCAAGTCGGAGCGCGTGCTGCGCAACCTGTTGCGGCGCTACAAGAAGGACGCGAAGGATGGGGTCAACAAGCTGGTCTTCGACAACCGCACCTTCTACGCCTACCGCCACATGCACCGGAAAATTTTCAGGCTGCTTTTCCGGTAGTTCACCCCGGGGGCGTTGCCGCTCCCAACCTATCCCCGAAAGATTAAGGGCTGTTTCACGGCGGCATTGCGCCGAGTTCTGAGCTAAGATTACCCACCTTTCCCGGCTTCGATGGGTCGGGAGCGCTTTTTTTTCGGACTTCAGGGATGGATGTGATGAGGCTTTTTTCCAGGATTGCGGTTGTTCTCACGGCGCTGCTCGCGATGCAGGCGGTAGCGGGCGCCGCACGGGTCGAGTTCACTGACGCGCTCCCTGTCGAGGGCGACCTTGTGCTGGGCGTCTACGCGGGCGGTGCGCTGGATCGCTACGGCGCGGACGTCGACGACAGGAGCGGCGGGCGCCTGTCGCAGGCTATGGCAGCGGGTGGCTTCGAGGCGGAAATCGGCGAGATGTTGCTGGTGCCCGGCGTGACGGAAGCGGGCCTTGGCCAGGTGCTCCTGCTGGGCCTGGGCGACAGGGAAGAGCCCAGAACCGACTTTGAGTGGCAGGAGCTCGGGGGCAACGCGATACAGTCGGCGGTTGGCGCACCGGGGGATACGCTGACGCTGGCATTTGAGGTTCCCCATAACACCGCAGCCAATATTGCATACGGTGCCGTTCTCGGCAGCTACGCCTTCGACAAGTACATTACCGACGAGGAGCGGAAGAAGTCGCCGTCCCTGGTCACCGTGGTCAGCGACCGGGCGGAGCAAACGCGGGAGCTGTACCGCCGGGAACTCATGCCGATTGCCGACGCCATTGAGCTGACCCGCGATGTATCCAATGAGCCGCCGAACGTAATCTACCCCGAGAGTTTTGTCGAGTTGTGGCAGGATCACCTCGAGGGGGCGGACAATGTCCGGGTGCGCGTCTTCGATGAAAAGGACATGCGGAAAATGGGCATGGGCGCGATCTACGGGGTGGGCCGCGGCAGCGAGCGGCCGCCGAGAATGATGATCGCGGAGTACATGGGCGGCGAGAAGGGCGAACCACCCGTGGTCATTGTCGGCAAGGGCATCACCTTCGATACGGGCGGTATCAGCATCAAGCCCTGGAAGAATATGTGGGACATGAAGTTCGACATGGCCGGCGCTGCCAGCGTCATGGGCACGGTGTACGCCCTGGCCGGCAGGGAGGCCCGGGTTAACGTGGTCGCCATTGCCGCGCTGGCCGAGAACATGCCCGGCGGCGCTGCCCAGCGCCCCGGGGATATCGTTACCACCTTCTCGGGCAAGACCATCGAGGTGCGGCACACGGACGCCGAGGGGCGCCTGGTGCTGGCCGACGCCATCGCCTATGGCGAGGAGACCTACGAGCCGGTGCTGCTGGTGGATCTCGCCACCCTGACGGGCTCCGCGATCGGGGCACTGGGCAAGGACTACGCGGCGCTGTTCACGCGTGACGAGGACCTCGTCGCGGACCTGCTGGCGGCGGGCGAAGCCTCGGGGGACAAACTCTGGCGGCTGCCATTGAATGAGGGCCACTTCGAGGCGATGCAGAGCGAGGTGGCCGACGTGGTGAATATTGCCGGGGCTGGCCCGGGGGCCAGTACCGCGGCTGCCTTTGTCGGATCGTTTGTGGGCGAGGAGACCCCATGGGTGCACCTCGACATCGCGGGGGTGGCCTGGAACGAGAAACCGACGGCCTTGAAGGCCTCTCCGGGATCGACCGGGTATGGCGTTGCGCTGCTCAACAGCTACATCAGGGCGCGGTTCGAAGAAAAGTAGGTCGCCGATCCTCACCCACCGCGGTCACCGCGGTGTGCTGTGGGAGCCGCGCTTACTGGTTCAGCACCAGCAGGTCGGAATGAGTCTGGTCCAGCAGACGTTCGCAGGTGTTGCCCACGACGCGGCCCTTGATCCCGTCCCTGGCCACGGTACCGACGATTACCAGGTCCACCTCGAGCTCGGAGGCGACATCGCGGATGACGTCGGCCGGGCTGCCCTTGCGCATGTGCACATGTTCGGTTCCGATACCCCATTCGCCGGCGTACTTCCCGGCGTCCGGAACCTTGTTCATGTTCTGGAAGGCAGTGACGAAATGCGCGTCTGAACCGTGTAGCGTGGACAGGCGCTGCGCCAGGCTGGTGATCTGTTCGTTCAACCTGACATGGGCGCCCTCGGTGGCCGCCGGGTTTACCGCGGCGAGAATGCGACGGTGACTCCAGTCGTGAAAATCCTTCACGAGCAAGACCGGGCAGGGTGCGGACCTGAGCAGTACCCAGTCTGAGGTGGTGCGCTTCTCTCTGTCCACGGACCTGTGATCAAGGGAGTGTTTTAAAATCATCGAGGCATCGATCCGGTTCGCTGCGGATACGATCTGCGGCGCCCAGTCTGTCGCCCACTCGAGTTCGCTCGAAACTTCGTAGCCGTCCCGCGATGCCCTCCCAGCGAGCTCATCCAGCCGGGGCTGGATTTTCGCCCGTGCTTCCTCGAGGTCGGAAAAGCCGGACGACTCACTGGCACAGGCGTAGAGGTGCAGCCTGGCGCCGGTATCCCAGGCGGTATCCAGGCCGCGCTCGAAAGCGGGCTGCCGATCTGCGGTGGGATCCACCACGATGAGAATTGTGTTCAGTTCCATGGGAGTACTTACCTGTTGTTGACTTAACGAGACCACCTGGAGGGACCGGACAGCCTGCCTGGGGCCGTCTTTCGTATGTGTGTGCGTACGTGCCCTGGCCGGGCCGGCTCTGCCGGGGTTGTCGGGGACGCGCCGCAATCAGGCGCCATTGAAGCCTATGAGCCGTCCGGATGGCAAGGGGATTGTCGCCGGCCGGAATCTCTGCCGCGGCCAGCTATACTGTGTAGGTTGTATCAGGAGGAGTACCCGCCATGCCCGACATGATCCTGCTGGGAACGCGCAAGGGCACCGTGATCATCGAGCGCGGCGGATCGGGCTGGCGCCCGAGGGACGCCGTGCACGAGGGGATTCCCGTCTGCTACGCGACCCGCGATCCGCGGGACGGGGCCCTGTGGGCGTCGCTGGATCACGGCCATTGGGGGCCGAAACTGTCCCGCTCCCGCGACGGCGGGGCGAGTTGGGAGGATATGCCCTCCATCAAGTACCCGGCCGGCGCGCGACATATCGCCCAGTACGTACCCACACCGGATTTCGACCCCGACACGCCGCAGGGCGAGCCCGAATACCGCGACGCTTCCGTGTACAAGATCTGGTACATCGCCTTCGGCGACGCCGGGCAACCGGGTCGCCTGTATGCGGGTACGATTCCCGGCGGCCTCTTTGTCAGCGACGACGGGGGAGAGACCTGGGAACTGAACCGGCCGCTATGGAACCACGAGAGCCGCGGCGGTGACCTCTTCGCCACAGAGGCGACCAGTGAAAACCACTGGGGCGGTACGCCGGCGAGCATCGATTACGGCGTGTTCGAGCCGGGCATACATTCCATCGTGGTCGATCCGCGGGATCCGGAGCACCTGTTCGTCTCGGCGTCCTCTGCGGGTGTCATCGAGTCCACCGACGGCGGCCGGAGCTGGAGCGGCCGCAACAGCGGCATGGTCATGGACCACCTGCCCGACCCGGAACCTGCCTGGGGCCACGACCCCCATTTCGTGACCGCCTGTCCCGCGCAACCGGATCACCTCTGGCAGCAGAATCACTGCGGCGTGTTTTACAGTGACGACGGTGCGGCCTCCTGGGCCCGGGTCAGCGCTCCCGATGCAGGTGTAAACTTCGGCTTTCCCATCGCGGTGGACCCCGAGGACGGGCGCACAGCCTGGGTGGTACCGGCCCGCTCCGACGAGGAGCGCATGACCATCGACGGGGGGTTGTTCGTCGCGCGCACCACGGACGGTGGCGAATCGTGGCAGGCGTTCCGCGAGGGCCTGCCGCAGCAGGACGCGTACGATATCGTGCTGCGTCACGCCCTCGACATCGCCGGGGAGTGCCTCTGCTTCGGCAGCACCACCGGCAACGTGTACCTGTCGGAAGACCGCGGCGAGACCTGGGCGTGCCTGGGGCACAATTTCCCGCCCGTGTACTCAGTCAGGTTTGGGTGAGCACCGTGCCGACCGTTGAGATGACCTCTCACCTCTACCGCTTCTTCCCCGACCTGGAGAAGAAAACGATCACGGCACCCGCCGGATCTGTCGCCGACATACTGCGCGCCGTCGAGCAGCTGAGCCCGGGCTTCACCGATTACGTCCTGGACGAACACGGCGCGCTGCGCCGCCACGTGCTGATCAGCGTGAACAAGTCGATCGTGGTGGACCGCAAGACCCTGTCAGACCGGGTCCCGGAGGGCGGGACGGTGTATATCTTCCAGTCGTTGACGGGGGGGTAGGCCGGTCGGTTGGGAAATGGCGAAAAAGGGCTCTGACCGCTCATGCTTATGGATAGACTGTCCAATAACACTGGAAACTTGATTTGAGAGCGAAGAGTAAGCAACAGCCTAAGAAATGTCCATATGCCGCTTCGATGTCATGTTACTTACTTGTAGAAAATTTTCTTTAGACCATCGGAGCCTGGAGTTTTACCCATTGTTTCAATAATAGTCCGCATTCGCTGGATATGCTCAGGGCACTTCACTGTGTACGAATTAAAGAAATTGTCTACAATGCCGAGTGACTCTCTATTTTCTTCCCATTGATTGTCGTCAGCCAGCTTCCAGAAATTTGGAAGGTCATGCCTTACCCATAGACACGCTGTTCTTGCATAAACTGGTGATTCTTCGATTGAGCGGCCAATAACGGATAGCTCAAGAAACAACTGGAAAAGAAGCCCCTGACACTTTGGCTCGACAATCCCCGCCTTAACGCAATTTGAAATCTGTTTGTCCAGGCGAGCGGCCCGGTCGACTTGATCACGATAGGCTATCACGGAAACTTCAGAAACCAACTCTTCAACCCTGGACTCCGCTGCTTGAGCGGCCGTCATCGCAGTCGAGGCCTTCAGGCTTTCTTCTCGCGCCGCTAGTGATTGATAAAATGAGATACAGGCTGCGAATATCGAAAGAACGACTCCTGACACAATCGAGATCTGAGAAAAACTTCCAACTAATCCCTGATGCCGCCCGCAGTGTTTACAGACACTTGCTCGAGTATCAATTTCGCTGAAGCAGTAATTGCATTCGGTGGCTTCGGCCATCAAGACCCTCTATTTTGCACGGTTGTGATTCTGAGGTGGATTAGGTAGTGACCACGCATAGCTGATTTGGGCATGAACTTTAAGCATGTCATTTAACAATGCGAACGTTCGTCCGGAGGCCGAGGCCGCTTTCGCCCCATAGGTTCGCAATATTCGCGTTTAGTCGAATGTGGACCTGCCTCAGTATAGCCTAAGGGCATGTGAGCGGACGCGTGGGCGCACGAATGATTGCAGTTGAGGAGAGCTCTGGACTTCCCACGGTGTCTACGAAACCGTGGGAAGTCCAAGCCAGCCTGCGGCTGTAGTGGTATTGCTCGGGATTTATGCAAGGGCGGCGACCCAGTCGAAACCAGCCATTGCTGATGATCAGGGCGTCACTGCTCTCAAGAAATATGGTGGTAAATAGTCTTGTTCCGTGTGGAGCATCTATGGTGTGCGGCGAGAGGAAGGTTGCGGGTCCTTTCTGATGGCGGGATCCACCACGGGGGCGCGGAACCGTGGCTGTCGGATGAATTTCGTGCTACTTGGTGCTCCACCAAAAGTTACTTAAGATATAGAAATATAAGGGGAAAAATGTTTTTCACCTGTACATTCTTTTGTGCCATTCTTTCCTCATAACACGACCAACTTAGTAAATTGGATTGTGGTCAGCACTTGGTCCATTGGCGCCGACGGCAGTAAAGGTCCATTAGGGCGGGATTGAGAGGGGAAGATTAATGTCACTTTTTGAGGTTACTGGACCAGAAATTGGTCGCCTTAGTAGCACCGAGTTACCGGATCTGCTTAGGAGATTGTTGAATCAGGAGGCCAAGCGGCATGGACTAGATAAATCTGGTCTCAATGTATCTGGTGCGACCGCCACTCCTGATGGAGGTGTAGATGGCTCCATAAAATGGAGTGGAGGCCCGGAACGTACAAGTTATCTTCATGGCAGGAATGTTGTCTTCCAGTCTAAAGCTCAATCCATGACCTCGACCCAGGCTGGAAATGAGGTCGAAACCTCCGGGGAAAGTAAGCGTATCAAGCCCATGGTTGATTCATGCCTGGCCGAAGGAGCTGCATATATTTTGTTCTGTAATGGCCAACTGGTAGATCAACAGCGCGCGGATGCTATTGAATCTATTCGGGCTAAGTTTCGTCACCACTCAACTCCATATGCAGTGGGAGCGGTGATAGATGTATATGATCAGGACAAAATAGCGGATTGGACGAACGAATATTTGCCGGTCGCAATGACGGTTAAGGAGTGGTTAGGAAAACCAGTCCCAGGCGGGTTATGCACATGTGAACAATGGGCTGCGCTAGAAAAGTTTGAAGATATAGCATTCGTTAGTGATGAGTCTTTGGCTGAAATTGTCGGTACTATTTCAGAAAAGCTATCTGAAGATAGTTTTAGAGTTCGGATATTAGGGCCATCCGGTATTGGCAAGAGCAGAATTGTATATGAGGCATGTAGGGCGGCTCAGCGTGAAGACAATGTCGTCTACTACAATGCGGCACATTTTGGAGATGCGATTCTAAGGGAGTTCGCATTGTTTCTGGACGCCAGTTTTGATGGCTTCTTGATTTTGGACAATTGTGAATTAGGCACCTACAAGGCGCTAGATAGTATGCTGCCAGCTCCAATCTCACTGATCGGTGTCGATTCAGCGCCCAAGACCAGTGGCGGTAAGGGCGAATTGGTAATCCCAGGTGTCTCTGAAGAGGTCATTGGGGGGATCGTAAGGACTGGCTGGCCAGACATAAGTAAGGAGCAGCTTTCAAAAATAGTTGAATATGCTGATGGCTTCCCGTTGATAGCAGCGACACTTGCACAGGATGCGAAAGCGGGTGTTTCTGACCTTGGAAATCTGAGGGATGACGAGATAAAGGCTCGACTGCTTGGCACCGATGCCACGGATGACGACCTCTGCGCAATTGAAGCACTTTCACTCTTTGATTCCCTTGGATTCGAGAACCAAATGTCGGACCAGTACAGGTATGTTTCTGAAGTGATTGCGAAACTCAGTCCAGAGCAGTTTTACCGTTCTATTACAAGGTTTCATGATAGGCGATTGATTGAAGTTAAAGGCGATTATAAGCGTGTTCGGCCGTTCCCCTTAGGTATTAGGATGGCGGCAGATTGGTGGCGGGAAAATTCTGTCGAGCGTATTACTGAAGTTATACAACAATTGGATCCCGCCCTTGCTCCCCCTCACATATCTGAAGCCTTTTGTAATTCCGTCGCCAGGCTAGATTTTGTTTCCAAGGCGGTAGAGATAACCAATGAGCTGTTTGGTACGAATAGCCCTTTTATACAAGCGGATCTGCTGAAGTCTGAGTGGGGTTCTCGGCTTTTCCGCGCCTTTACTGAAGTGAACCCCCTCGCCACCACACGCGCCCTTTATCAAGCGACCCGCCACGAAAGTATTGACGATCTCTACCACTCATACAAAGGAGACGTAAGGAGAAATCTATATTGGTCATTCGAGAAGCTTTGCTTTCGAAGTGAGACGTATGAAGAAGCTGCTTTAGTTCTACTCCGGTTTGCGGCCGCGGAGAACGAAAGCTGGGGCAACAACTGTACTGAATTGTTTAAGCAGTTGGCGTCGCCATACTTGTCGGGGACGCAAGCTTTACCTGAATCCAGGTTTCGTGTTATTCGAAGTGGACTTGCGGACGCTGAAGGAAGGGTCCAGAAGGTAGCTTTTGATGCACTCGTCGGCGTAATTGATTGTTCCCCTAGGACGCGGATGATGGGCGCGGAAAGCCAAGGGCTTGGTCAACAGCTCGAGGAGTGGCAGCCTAGTTTTGAAGAGGTCCGGAGTTACCGGGAGGAAGCTCTAGCTTTGATTCATGAAGTCGCAGCTTCTAACGAAGGCCTGCGTCAAAACGTACTGCACTCGGTCGGAATACATCTCAGAGGTTTGGTCTCGGGAGCATTTGGCGAAGGTCTCATAACATTATTTGATTTCATGTTGAAACTGTCGGGTGGCTTTTGGCCCGAGGCAGTTGATGAGATTCGCTCGATTAAGAACTATGACACAGACGGCATGCCGGAGGAGGTAATGCAGCAGCTTCTCAAATGGGAAGAGGCGCTTGCTCCAGAAGATATGTCGAAAAGAATTGCCCTGATTATAGATATTCCATCTTGGGATCATATTGAGGACGAAGATGGTGAGCTTATAGATGAGTCTGCTGTAAGGGCAGTAGAATTTGCACGGGAGGTGGCCGATCAGCTGCCCAGCTTTTTGCAATACGCTAACCAGCTTGTAGATGGAGAATTGAGAAAAGGATTTGCTTTCGGCAGTGAGTTGGCAGGTAACAATAGCGACCACTCGTATTTCATGGATTGTGTGCTGCGTGCACTAGCTTCTACACCAAACCCTGGGGGCAATCCAACGCTGGTAGCTGGGTACCTTTCTACTCTAAGAGCGTTGGATTATGAGGTTTATAGCTCCGCCTTGGATAGAATGTATGAGGATCCTTCGCTGAACCGCTTCTTTGTATACAGTGCTTCTATCGGCGGAGTTGAGAGTCATAGGCTTTGGCAAGTGTTGGACCTGCTGAAGCAAGGCTTTGTGGGAGATCGCGAACTAGCTAGCCTTAGCTTGGGACGCTGTACGTCTGACATTGATCCAGCGGAAATGTCAGCCTTTCTGGAAGAGGGGCTCAGATTGGATTCAGCTTTATGCTGGCGTTGGCTCGAAGTGCTTGCAATGTACGTCCATAACGATAGCGAAAAGGAGCTTTCTCTCAGAGACACCACTCGAAATTTATTTTCGGCGTTGGATTTTGGGGCGGATCCCGCGCCCGGAACCATGGATTTGCATCATTGGAAGAGCTTGGCTAGCGGAATGATTGTTGATTGCGATCACGCGGGCATACTATTGATAGTACGAAACATATTTTCGCTAGTGGCTCGTGAAAGATCCTCTTCTATTCAAAGCCGTTCCATTGGCGACATCTTGGAACTTCTTATTGTCCACGGTCACTCTAATCAGCTCTTGGACAATGTCGCAGCAATCTTTGAGCGTGATGATGATATAGAAGTCTTGTTGCTAGGTTACTTGCTTACAGGATCTCATAGACGGGACAACCGCAGCTTTTTAGCTGATATGCCCATCGATGATCTCATCGCCTGGGGAGATAATTACCCCTCCTTTGGCAAGACATTTGTAGCTCAATCATCTCCGCTATACGACATTCAAAATGATGAGGTAGTGGTACATCCTCTGACTGAGCGTATTTTGAATGAGTGGGGCGATGATGAGGAGGTACTGCGAAGTATCAGTAGTTATGCTGGTATTAAGGTCTGGTCTGGCTCGCGAATCCCCGATTTAGAATGTGAGAAATCAGTGTACGAAGCCTTAACTTCTCACTCGATTTTAACTGTGAGAGATTGGGCGCGGGAGTATTTAGGGTACGTTACTGATTCGATTGAAGCAGAATCAAGGCGCGAGGCAGCCCATGACTTTGGCATCTATTAGGTCGGTGCAGCTCGAGCATTATTTCGTACAGGCAATCTCAGGTGGCCGCTGCCGTCCTCAGGCTCTGATGCCGAATAGGCGGGGATTGGCGCCAAGGTAGCCCGTTAGCGGGCGCGATCGTATTTTCAGCTTGATGACTTGATGCTGACTTCTTCAGAGTCGCCAGGTGGGGGATGGGCCTAAGGTATTGTGAGCATCCCGACACATAGGTAACACCCCATACCGGAGACATAGGTTACACAATTGAGGCATTTGCGGAGGGTTCGCAGATGCCTTGGACGGAGTGTAGCGCTATGGATGAACGTGTCCGCTTTGTAGCCCGCCTGCTCGATGGCGAGAAAATGGCCGTGGTATGCCGGGAATTCGGGATATCCCGCAAGACCGGTTATAAAATCTTCAACCGATACAAAGACATAGGCATAGAGGGCCTGCAGGACCGAAGTCGCAGGCCCCAACGCTATGCCAACCAGCTCCCGTTCCAGGTGGAGCGCTCGATCCTCCAGTTGAAGCGCGAGTACCCGAACTGGGGAGCACCCAAGATCCGGGAGAAGCTCATCCGCCAGTTCCCGGCTATCAAGCCGCCGGCGAAGAGTACGGTGCACGCTGTGCTGGAGCGGCATGGCCTGGTGAAACGCCGTAAGCGCAAGCGATACAAGGCCCAGGGAACCACTCTCACCTCACCCAAAACGCCCAATCAGCTCTGGTGTGCGGACTATAAGGGCCAGTTCCAACTGGGCAACCATCGGTACTGCTACCCGCTGACTATCACCGACTTCAGCTCCCGCTACCTGCTGGCCTGTGAGGGCCTGGAATCCACCAAAGAGCAGTTTGCCTTCACCGTCTTCGAGCGAGTATTTAAGGAGTTCGGATTACCCACCGCCATGCGAACCGACAATGGCGTGCCCTTCGCTGCCCCGACGGCCTTCTTCGGACTGAGCAAGCTGTCCATCTGGTGGTTGAGGTTGGGCATCAATCTGGAACGCATCCAGCCGGGTAAGCCACAGCAGAACGGCAGGCATGAGCGTATGCACCTGACCCTGAAAAAAGAGGCCACCAAGCCACCCGGCTACAACTTCCTGCAGCAGCAGGAGCGCTTCGATAACTGGCTTGATGAGTACAACCAGGAGCGCCCGCATGAGTCCCTGGGGATGCGCTACCCGGGCGAACTGTATCGCCCGTCAGCCCGGGAGTACTTCCGGCCGGAGCCGCCGGAGTACCCCTACAACGACCGGACAATCCAGGTGACCTACTGCGGCCGGATCTGTATCGGGGGCAGGAAAATCAACCTGTGCAGGGCCATGGCTGGCCAACATGTAGGCGTGCGGGAGGTCGCCGACGCGATATGGTTGGTCAGCTTTATGAACTATGATCTAGGGTACTTTGATGAGGATGAAAGCCGCGTAGAGCCCGCGGCTAATCCTTTTTTACCGAAGAAAGTGTTACCCATGTCTCCGGTATAAAGTGCAACCCATGTGTCGAGTATGCACCCCGGAGGAGATGGTAGCTACGGGTGGACTTGAACCACCGACCCCAGCATTATGAATGCTGTGCTCTAACCAGCTGAGCTACGTAGCCACATTCAGCAGTAGCCGGGGCGGGGAGCCCCGAGAGCGGCGAATTCTCCGGATTTTCCCGGGGCAAGTCAAGGCACCGCCGGGCCCGGTAGTGTCTCAGTTTGAATTTTTCTTCTTGTACGGGCCTCGCTTTTTCGGGGCCGGGGCGTTGGCGTCGATCAGGCCCACAATCCACTCCATATCGTGAACGGTCTCTGACAGGCCCGCTTCCATAGCCGGGGTCACTTTCAGTGACTTGTGAATCCGGCAGAAGTTGTAGTGTACGAAGTACAGGGACAGCATGTAAATGTGGTTCTCCAGCTTCTTGGAGAAGGCGTTAGTCAGGCGGGTGAACCGGCGCATACACATGCGCATGGTCAGGTTCTGGCGCTCCACATGGGAAGTGCTGACGTGCTTGGGGTCCGGGTTGCCTTCAACTACTGACTTGCGGGCACCGATGCACTCTACGGGGCTGTACCGGCGCTCATGGTCTTTCCCGGTTGCTGCGCCATAGAGCTTGACCAGTTGGGCATAGTCCACATCACCACCAAAAGCGCCCTCTACGGCCTCCAGATACGCCTTGTGGCCGTCCGTGGTCAGTTGCACCCGGTTGGCCAATCTGGCCCGTACATCGTCCATAAACTCGATTGCGTAGTCGCTGTCGCGGCCACCTACCAGATAGGACACGATCAGCTTGGAATCGGAGTCCAGAGCAGTCCAGGTCCAGACGTCGCCAGCATCCTCCGGGGCAGATTTTGCTCTAGGGACGTTCTTTTGCTTGGCGTAGCAGAATGACCAGATTTCATCGCACTGGACGCGGGCGGCCTTAACTTCCCGCACATGCTCATCGTGGTACTTGGCACAGGCGTTACCGGCATCGACTAGCAGCTTGGTCACCGTATTGATGGAGACACCGGCTATCCGGCTCACTGACCGCATGGACATGCCCTCTACCAGCATGGAGAGGATTTGGGCGCGCTTCGCTACAGGCAACTTGTTCATGCCTGTATTATCTGAACTTTTATGCTTAACGTCAAGCAATTTATTCAGTTTAATAGGGAACCGTGACAGCCACCTCAAACGGGCCATAATGTGCGCCAATAAGATTGAATAATGCGTAGGAATTGACTTTAATGTCAATCGAAGAGCAGATAAGGTTGTTATTGGGCGAAAGGCGACTAGTCGAGCTTGGCGTTCCGAGAGGATACGTCCAGCGAAGGCTATATTTGGAAGCGTCTCTGTTTTCCGAAATGACGAAAGAACGGGACGATGAATATGCCGTGGAAAGGTTTGCTCGATTGGAGGCGGATCTTGCCGTTTTCTGCGAGTCCCCGACTTTGGATCCGGCATATCTCTTTCTACTTCGACCGCCCGAGAGCGCCGTTTGGGAAATCCGCAGTAAAGCCGACCCTCAAATTAGAGTTTTTGGACAATTCGCCAAAACTAATTGTTTTGTGGCGACCAACTATGAATACAGAGACTACCTGGGAGACATCGAGGCTTGGCAGTGGAATGAAGAAATCAAGCGAGCAAAATGTATTTGGAGAAGTCTGTTCCCAGCACACAGCCCAATGAGGACAAAAGACATCAACAAGGTAATTACGGGAGCAATTGATGAGCAATATTACAAGTAGTGCAGAGCCGACAGTGCGCGAGTTTTTTTACTATCGTCAACGCCAGCGAAATAGAATATTTCAGCTATTGGCAGCGCATTTTTCTAGTCTGGCGAAAGCCGAAGGGCTAACCCAGAAAAAACTTGCTAGTCTTGCACGGAAAGACCCCGGCTCCATTAACCGTTGGTTAAAATCTCCCAGCAACTTAGAGCTTGATACTATAAGTGATTTATTGCTTGCTATGGGCGCTGAGATGGACTTTCAGATTGAGGCTCTTCCGAATATGCATGGCGAAGATACGCCTTCGCAATTGAGCGACAGCAAGCCTGAGGTGAATTCTACCTCCAATGCTCATGTACAATTCACTCAGAGACAAAATAAGTCCACGGGAAACGTATCGCATGGCTAACAGCAAGCCTTCAAACGTTATTGTTTGCGAAGACATACGGGTCGAGGACAACGGCAAGAGGATGCTAATTGGAGTATTTGGTGGGATAATACAAGTTTCAAATTTCCCTCATAGACTAAACTTGAGTTTTCTGCTTATAGGCACATCGAGTGAGAAGGAATTTGAGTTTGAATTGAAGATTGAGCTAAAAACTGCCTCAAGCAATAAAGTCATTGGCGTCCTTGAAGGGACTGCTACGGCAAGCAGTGATGACAGAATGTTCATCGATAAAAAAGCCGAATTCCATGTGCCTATAACAGGAGTTTCATTGGAAGTCCCTGAGGAATCACAACTAAACATAAGTGTTAGAACCCCAGGGAAAAGATGGACGTGGATTGGCAGAAGGAAGATTGAGGCTAGGCCTTAGTATCCCATCTGCTTTTAGCGGCCTTTTTAGCAATCTCAGACCGCTGCTCTTCTGTGAGCTTAGCCGCCCTAGCTTTGCCGCCCTTGCGCCCTAATTCCTGGGCGGCCTTATTCTTACCCTCGTCGGGAATCTCGTCCTCAACCTCACCTGTCGCGATCTGAGCGACCTTGACGGCAGCGCCGATCACGTCGGCGGGGCGCTTCTCACCTTTGGGCCCTTTGGGCATTTCGTGGCTCCGGAAGTATGCTTACCGGCAAGCTTATCAAATCGGGCCGCCCCGGTCAGCGGGGGCCATTTTCAAACTGAGACACTACCCCGGGCCCGTGACCCGCGGGCAATCCCGGACTAGACTAGGGCTCCTTGCGGCCCCGTTTCGGGCCGGTATCCGGAGGTTTCCCCATGTTCAGGCAACTCTTTTTCGTCTTTATAATCCTCGCGGCCGGCACCGCCGGCGCCGCGGAAACAACCACCACCGCGCTTATCACGGGCGCCAATCGCGGTATCGGCCTGGAGATGGCGCGACAACTCGATGCAAAGGGTTACGAGGTGATCGGCACGGCGCGCAAGCCCGCCGAGGCTGCGGAACTGAAGGCCCTGGGTGTACGGGTCGAGCAGCTGGACGTCACCGACGCGGACAGCGTCGCCGGTCTCGCGGAGCGCCTGGACGGTGTCGCTATCGATGTGCTGGTGAACAACGCCGGCGTCGGCGGGCAGGGTGTCAGCCGGCTCGCCGACGTGGATTTCGAAGAGATGGCCTGGACCTTCGAGGTGAACGCCTTCGGACCCCTGCGGGTGACACAGGCACTGCAGGACAACCTGGCGGCGGGGCAGGGGAAGACAGTCGCCAACATCACCAGTGTGATGGGCAGCATCGCCCAGAACCGCGGCGGCTTCTACGACTACCGCGCCAGCAAGACCGCCCTCAACCAGCTGAACAAGTCACTCTCCGCCGAGCTCGGCCGACAGGGTTTCACCTGTGTCGTGCTGCACCCGGGCTGGGTGCAGACGCGCATGGGCGGCGAACAGGCCCCGGTCAAACCCCGGGACAGCGTCGCGGGCCTTATCGCCGTTATCGAGGGGCTGGAGCCCGCCGATAACGGGCGCTTCCTCGACTACCAGGGCGAGGAAATTCCCTGGTAATCCCGATTCAATAGCGAACCACCTGAAGGATTTGACCATGCGCACTTTACGCAAACCGGCCGTCGCACTGGCCGGTCTCGCTCTCCTTTTCACCATCGGTGCGGTCCGCGCACAGGGCGTGACGATCGGCGGCACCGCCAGCGGCGAGGACACGGGCGGGATGATGGCCATGTTCTCCGGCAACCGGTTCGAGAACTTCCGCCACCTGGAACGCTTTGTGCCCACCGCGGCAATGTCCGCGTCCCCCAAACCCTGGGACCTGGGGAAGAACGCGAACACGCTGGCGTACACCGGGCCCTTCCAGGGCAGGGACGTCTCCCTGCAACAGTTCATCAATATGTCCAACACCTCCTCCCTGCTGGTGATCAAGGACGGCCAGGTGATCTTCGAGCACTACGGTCACGGCGACTCGCGCGACAGCCTGCACATCTCGTTTTCCGTGGCCAAGTCCTTCACTTCGGCGGTGTTGGGCAAGGCGCTGGAGGAGGGCCGGATCGCCGACCTGGACGACCCGATCCGCAAGTACCTGCCGGGTCTCACCAGCGCCACCTTTGACGGTGTGACGGTGAAGCACGTGCTGCAGATGTCCTCCGGTGTGCGCTTCAATGAGGCCTACACGGACCCCAAATCCGACATCAACCTCATGGCCACCAAGGTCCCGCCGCTGACCTACCTGGAGTACATCAACGGCCTCGGCAGGGATCACGATCCCGGCACCTTCAACCACTACGCCAGCATCAACACCCAGTTGCTGGGGCTGCTGCTGGTGAAGGTCACCGGTATGTCCATCACGGACTATATGGAGAAGCACCTGTGGCACCCGCTGGGCATGGAGCAGGAAGGCCTGTGGATGCTCGACTCCCAGGGCGTGGAGCTGGCCATGGGCGGTATGGCTGCGAGCGCCCGCGACTACGCCAAGCTGGGCCTTCTGTACCTGGACGGCGGGCGCCGCGGCGATGTGCAGATCCTGCCTGAGCACTGGATCGGGGAATCGGTTACCCCGAACGAGCCGCACCTGATGCCCGGCGACAACCCGAAGTCCTCCAACCCCTCGGGCTACATGTACCAGTGGTGGACGCCCCGGGACTGGGATGGGGACTTCCTCGCCCGCGGCATCTGGGGGCAGAACATCTACGTGCACCCGGGCAATCGTGTGGTTATCGTGAAACTGGCGGCGGATCCGCAGAACTTTGTGCGCGAGACCAAGCTGGCCTACATCGACTACCTGCAGGACCTGGCGCAGTCGCTGGATAAGTGAGTGGGGACAACCCATAGGCAGATTTCGTGCCCACGACCTTCGAAAAACTCTGGATTCCCGCTTTCGCGGGAATGACGGCGGGTTGTTACGCGGGAATGATGGCGTTTTACTAATCGATTCCTAGACGTTGAAGCGGAAGTGCACGACGTCGCCGTCCTGCACGACGTAGTCCTTGCCCTCCAGGCGCCAGCGTCCCGCGTCCTTCGCGCCCTGCTCGCCGCCGCCCGCGATGAAGTCGTCGTAGCTGACGACTTCCGCGCGGATAAAACCCTTCTGGAAATCGGTGTGGATCACGCCCGCCGCCTCCGGCGCGGTGGCGCCCACCCTTACCGTCCACGCCCGCGCCTCCTTGGGCCCCGCGGTGAAATAGGTGTGCAGGTTGAGCAACTGGTAGCCAGCGCGGATGACCCGGTCCAGGCCCGGTTCCTCCATCCCCAGCTCCGCGAGGAACTCCATGCGCTCCTCCGTATCGAGGTCGGCAATCTCCGCCTCCAGCTGGTTGCAGATGGCCACCACCACCGCGCCCTCAGTCTCGGCAATCGCGCGCACAGTGTCCAGGTGGGAGTTGTTGTCGAAGCCGTTCTCGTCGACGTTGGCGATATACATGGTCGGCTTCGCGGTGAGCAGGAAAAGCTGCCGCAGCAGCGCGCGCTCGTTGTCATCCAGGGCCAGCGCGCGCACCGGGCGCGCCTCGTTGAGGTGGGGCAGCAGTTTGTTTTCCAACAGCGCCTTCATGGCAACCGCTTCCTTGTCACCGCTCTTCGCAGTGCGGGTGACTTTCTGCAACTGCTTCTCGCAGCTCTCGAGGTCGGCCAGGGCCAGCTCGGTATTGATCACCTCGATGTCCGCCGCCGGGTCGATACGGTTGGATACGTGAATGACATTGTCATCCTCGAAGCAGCGCACCACGTGTGCGATGGCGTCCGTCTCGCGGATGTTCGCCAGGAACTGGTTGCCCAGGCCCTCGCCCCTGGAGGCCCCCGCCACCAAACCGGCGATATCGACGAACTCCATGGTGGTGGCGATTTCCTTCTCGGGCTTCACGATCGCCGCGATTTTCGCCAGGCGCGGGTCGGGCACAGGCACGATGCCGGCATTGGGTTCGATCGTGCAGAAGGGGAAGTTTTCCGCGCCGATGCCGGCGCGCGTCAGGGCGTTAAACAGGGTCGACTTGCCCACGTTGGGCAGCCCGACAATACCGCAGTTGAAACCCATGGATACGTCCTCTGGTCGCGTCAGCTCGCGCTGAAGCTGTGCAGGCGGGTCATCGCCTTGGTGGCGTCGCCGTCGAGCAGCAGCGGCAGGGCGGCGATGGCCTCGTCGATACTGGCATCGATACACTCCCGGTCCTTGGGGGAGGGGGGCTTGAGCACGTAGCCGGTTACCCTGGAGGCGTGTCCGGGGTGCCCGATGCCGATGCGCAGGCGGTGGAAGTCCCGGTTATTGCCCAGGGCCGGGATGATGTCCCGCAAGCCGTTGTGGCCGCCGTGGCCACCGCCCTGCTTGAAGCGCGCGCTGCCCGGCGGGATGTCCAGTTCGTCGTGCGCGATGAGCATCTGCTCCGGCGCGATCTTGTAGAAACTCGCCAGCGCGGCCACGGACTTGCCGCTCAGGTTCATGAAGGTGGTCGGGATAAGCAGGCGCAGGTCGTGTCCGGACACGGTGGCGCGCCCGGTCAGCCCGAAGAATTTTGGTTCTTCCTGGAGACTGGCCCCGGCCTGGCGGGCCAGGGCCTCGACAAAGTCCGCGCCGGCGTTGTGGCGGGTACCCCGGTGTTCGCTGCCGGGGTTACCCAGTCCAACGACCAGCTTCAGGTCGGACACGACAGGGTCTGCGAGCGATCAGTCCTTGCTGTCGCCGTCGCCGTCCCCGTCGCCGCCGGCATCGCCACCGGCCTCTTCGCCATCTGCTGCGCCCTCTTCGGCACCTTCCTCGCCCTCGGCACCCTCGGCCTCGACAGGCTCTTCCTCCTCGATGACGCGCGGCGCGATCACAGAGGCGATGGCCAGGTCGTGGTCTTCGCCCAGCGCCAGGGCGACGGAGGTGACTCCCTCCGGCAGGGCGACGTCGGACAGGTGCACGATATCGCCGATCTTGATGTCCTGCATGTCGACCTCGATGTACGCGGGGATATCCGCGGGCAGGCACTGGATCTCGATGTCGGTGACCTGGTGCTGTACCACGCCGCCCTCCATCTTGACGCCCACGCAGGTCTCCTCGTTGAGGAAGTGGATGGGCACGTGCACCTTGATGGCGACGTTGTCATCGATGCGCATGAAGTCCGCGTGCATCACGCGATTCTTCGCGGGGTGGCGTTGCAGGTCCTTCAGGATGGCCTTTTCCTTGGCCTTGCCGATGTGAATGGTGAGAATCTGCGAGAAGAAGGCCTCGTTCTCCATGGCCTTCTCCAGGTCCTTGCGCACCAGGGTCAGGGGCTGGGGGTCCTTGTCGCCACCGTAGATGATGGCCGGGACCAGGTCAGCGAGACGACGCAGGCGGCGGCTCGCACCTTTCCCCATGTCCTCTCGCGCTTCCGCGTTCAGTTCAAATTGGCCAGACATAGTCGTGACTCCTTTGATTGATCACTGCGACACTTGCGACCAGTGCGGCAGTGGGTTGCTGTCAACGCCGTCCCTACTGGAACAGCGCGCTTATGGATTCCTCGTTGGAGACGCGACGCATGGATTCGGCCAGCAGGTCCGCAATGGTCAGCTGGCGAATCTTGTCGATCGACCGTGCCGCGTCGCTCAGGGGAATCGTATCCGTAACTACCAGCTCGTCGAGCTTGGAGCTGCTCAAATTGTCCAGGGCGTTTCCGGAGAGCACCGCGTGGGTACAGTAGGCCACCACGCGCTGGGCGCCGCGTTCCTTCAGGGCGTCCGCCGCGCGGCACAGCGTGCCGGCGGTGTCGACCATGTCGTCCACCAGCAGGCAGGTGCGGCCCTCGACCTCGCCGATCACGTTCATCACCTGCGCCTCGTTCGCCTTGGGGCGGCGCTTGTCGATGATGGCCAGCTCGGCGTCGTCCAACTGCTTGGCGACGGCCCTGGCGCGTACCACGCCTCCGATATCGGGAGAGACCACCATCAGGTCGTCGTAGTTGCACTCCTCGATGTCGTCCTTCAGCACCGGCGAGCCGTAGACGTTGTCCACCGGGCAGGCGAAGAAGCCCTGTATCTGTTCCGCGTGCAGGTCGACGGTGAGCACCCGGTCGACGCCCACGGCGACCATCATGTCCGCCACGACCTTGGCGGTGATCGGCACCCGCGCGGAGCGCACCCGGCGATCCTGGCGCGCGTAACCGAAGTAGGGCACTACGGCGGTGATGCGGGTCGCCGAGGCCCTGCGCAACGCGTCGATGATTACCACAAGCTCCATCAGGTTGTCGTTGGTGGGGGCGCAGGTGGACTGCAGGACGAACACGTCCTTGCCGCGCACGTTCTCGTTGATCTCCACCGCCACCTCGCCGTCGCTGAAGCGGCCGACGTCGGCCTTGCCCAGGGACAGGTACAGCCTGCTGGCTACCTTGCGGGCAAGTTCCGGGTTGGCGTTACCCGTGAAGACCATCATTTTGGATGACACTGCGTTTCACCCCTGGTTATTGATTTGGCAACGCACAAACATGACGAAGCCAGGCACAGCAAAGCAGTGCCCGGCACACAAAAACGGCGCCATCGATCGCACGCATACGGCACCGTTCACAGATCTAGAGGGTGGCAGGATTGACTCGGGCCTGTGGCCCTCGGGCTGCGCCCGCCGTCGCTCCGCTCCGGCGCCCAAACGCTGCGCGTTTGTCGAACCTGCAGCAGGTTCTCATCCTGCCACTCAACCCCACAATTGCTCGCGTCCAGTACCCCTGGTGCGAGCCCAACTGTACGGCCATCCCTAATGGCTGGGGTGGCAGGATTCGAACCTGCGAATGCCGGGATCAAAACCCGGTGCCTTGCCACTTGGCGACACCCCAATTATGCGTCGTTTCGGGGAAGGGCCTGCAGCACAGGCGAGGTGTTTACGCCGCGCGCCGCGAAGTGTGTCCACCCCGCCGGCAGCTGCTCCCTGGCGGCCGCGGCCTCGCCCTCGGTGGCGAAGCTCACGAAGACGCAGGCACCTGTGCCTGTCAGTCTTGCATCCCCGAAATTATCCAGCAATTTCAACGCCTTATCTACTTCAGGGTAAAGGCGCCGGACCAGCGGCTGGCAGTCGTTTCGGGAGTCCCCGTCCAAAAAGGCCGCCATTTTGATGGGAGCGGAGTTGCGTGTCAATTGCCGGTGGGAAAATATTTCCGCGGTTGAGACGTGGCACCCGGGCACCACCACAAGGTACCACCGCTCGGGCATTTCCAGGGGTTCCAGGCGATCGCCGGTACCCTCCGCCCAGGCCGTGTGGCCGCCGAGAAAAACGGGCACGTCCGCCCCCAGCCCGGCCCCGATCACGGCCAGTTCGGCGGCGGGCAGGTTCACCTGCCAGAGGTGATTCAGGGCCAGCAGGGTAGTGGCCGCGTTGGAGCTGCCGCCCCCCAGGCCGCCGCCCGCGGGTATGCGCTTGTCCAGGCGGATGCGCACCCCCCGGCGCCCCGATTGCAGCAACGACGCGGCGCGGAGGATGAGGTTCTCTTCGGCCGGGATACCGAGCTCGCCGCCCTCCAGGCGAGTCTCGCCGCTGCTGTCGGGGGTAAACTGCAGCCGGTCGCCCCAGTCCAGCAACTGGAAGACGGTCTGCAGCTCGTGGTAGCCGTCCGCGCGCCGGCCGGTAATATGCAGGAAGAGGTTGAGCTTGGCCGGCGAGAGCAGTTGCAGCGCGGCGCTCATGGCGGCGACGGCGCCTCCCAGCGTCGTATGAGGACCCTGGCGCGGGTGTCGCCGCTCTCTATCGACAGCCGTGTCGGCAGGGCGTAGCCCGCGAACTCGCCGTAGGCCTCGTAGTGGACGCGCCACCCGTCCTGGGCCAGCAGGCGGAGGTAACCCGTCAGGGGGTCCGTGTCCAGGTCGTCGATGGGCAGGTCGGGATCGGGCAATCCACGCAGCCAGGCCGGCAGCGCGGCCACCGGAAGGTCCCAGCCCGTCTCCCGCAGGATGACCTCCCGGGAGCGGATGTCGACGCGGCGGTGCTCATCGCCGCGCCGGATATCGAGAAACGCCCCGTCGCTCTCGAGCACGGTCGAGCCGACGCCAAGGGGGCCGCTGAGCTGGACGCGTGTCTCGTCCCCCCGTTGGCGCCATAGCAGCGTCGCGGATTCGGAGGCCTCACTCGACCGCAGCGCCAGTTTGCCGCTGGCCGTCCAGTGGGTGAGGGTCTCAAGGCGGGTCCGGTGCCCGCTCCAGTCGCCGGGCGGCGCCTCGCGCGTGACCGGCGCGGCGCAACCGGCCAGGATTCCCAGTGCCAGCAGCGCGGGGAACAGCGGCAGCCCCTGCGCTGTCCGCCACCGCACGGTCAGGGTCCCTGCCGCGAGGCGTCTGTGGGTGGCGCGGTAACCTGTGATTCGACCTGCAGGCGCTGGAGGGTTTCGCGCAGCACCGGGTGGTCCGGGTCCTCCAGTGCAGCGGCGCGCCAGATGTCGATGGCGCCCTGTGTATCGCCGCTCACCCACATCACCTCGCCGAGGTGTGCGGCCACCTCCGGATCTGGGAATTCCGCGTAGGCCCGCGAGAGGTAGTCCAGTGCCTCCTCGTAGCGACCCAGGCGGAACAGTACCCAGCCCATACTGTCGAGAATGGCCGGCTCCAGCGGCTCCAGCGCCAGTGCCCTGCTCACCAGGTCCAGGGCCTCGTCGTAGCGCGTGGTGCGGTTTGCGAGCGTGTAGCCCAGTGCATTGAGAGCTGTGGCGTTCTCCGGGTCATTCGCCAGGATGCGGCGCAGGTCCGCCTCCATCGCGTCGAGCTGGTCGTCGCGCTCGAACATCATCGCGCGTGTGTACAACAGCGAGGCCGAGTCGGGCGACTCCCGCAGCGCGCCGTCGACAAGTGCGCGGGCCCGTTCGGCTTCGCCCGCGCGCTCGAGCAGCTCCGCTTCCAGGCCGTACAGTCGCTCGGCGTGGTGCGGGTAGCGCGCCCGCTGCTCTGCAAACCACTCCCCGGCGGCGTCGAGTTCGCCGCGGTCCATCTCGATCTCCCCGATGCGACTGCAGGCGGCGAGAAACTCCTCGCCGTCTCCCACCGCCCGGTAGTGTCGCAGCGCCGCCTGCGCGTTGCCCCGGTCCTCCTCGATACGGCCGAGGTAGTAGTTGGCCTGGTCGATCCGCTGGCCCAGTTCCAGGAGTTGGATCAGGTACGCCCGGGCAGTCAGGGGATCTCCGAGTTCGCGGTTGATGAGCGCCAGGGAGAACAGCAGGTCGCCGTCCCGCGGTGACTGGGCGGAGAGTATCTCGAACTGCGTTCGCGCCGCCGCGAGGTCGGTGGCGGTGAGCAGTCGTGCGTAACGCAGGCGCAGGAGCTGGTCCCCGGGGTTCTGTTCCAGCGCCTGGTCCACCCGGGCGTAGGGATCATCCGCACCGCGCATGGCGAGGATCTGCGCTTCCAGCAGCAGTCCCTGCGTGTTCTGCGGTTCCAGCTCGAAGATGCGTCCGAGGACCGCCAGTGCGCGGTCGTCCTGGCCGAGCTGCTCGTGCATGATGGCCCGGGTCAGCAGCAGGCTGGTGTTGTCGGGAAACTCGGTGGCGAGCGCGTTGATGCCGGCCACGAGGTCGGCGCGGCTGCGCGCGTCCAGCGTGTTGAAGTTGCTCAGCGCGAAGGGGAAGTTGGCCGGCGTCCCCGCGCGTTCCATGGTGGCCAGGTGCGGCAGCGCCTCTGCGTTGCGCCCGGAGCGCACCAGTAGTCGCGCGAGTGTGTGGTGCGCCTCCACGTTGTCCGGTTCGAGGTCGACCCACAGTTGCGCCGCCTCCAGTGTCTCGTCCTCGCGCTGCAGGTACTGCCCCAGGCGGGTGGTGTGCGCGCTCACGCCCGGGTCTCTCAGTCGCGGTGTCTGCTCCACGTAGTGGTCCAGGGCGCGGTCGTAGTCCCGCCGTCGCAGCGCGAACTCCGCCACCAGCAGTTCGTAGAAACTGTCGTCGGGGAAGGCGCGCTCGGGTGGTGGTGGTGGCGGCGGTGCGGCAGCGATCTCCGGCGCCGCCTCATCCGGCTCGACTACCGGCTCCGAGGCGCAGGCTGCCAGCAGCGCGACGGTGATGGCGGTGAGCAGGAAGCGCGGCATGTCGAACAGCTGGGAGTGATCCGGCGATGAGTAGGGCCCATGATGACACAGACCGGGGCCGAAACCCACCGCAGGGCCCGTATGGGTCCCCGGGCGCCCGTGTCATTTTGCGCGTAACTTGTTAAAATCAGGCGATATTTTCAGAAGAACGCAGGGAGCGTGTGGCCTGTCGCCCGTCTCGAACAAAGCCAGGGTAGAGCCGTCCGGACATCGTGAATTTCATTGCACTGGGAATCAGTCACCACTCGGCCGCGGTCGAAGTCCGCGAGCGCGTGGCCTTCGCGCCGGAGCAGGTACCCGAGGCGCTGGCGGACGCGTGTTCGCGCGGGGCGGTGGACGAGGTGGTCATTCTCTCCACCTGCAATCGCACCGAGCTCTACGCCGTGGTGCCCGAGGGCCAGGACGCCGCCTCGCGGGCCCTCGAACTCATCGACTGGATGGCCAGCTATCACCACCTGTCGCGCGAGGAACTGCACCGGGACGCCTACCACCACGTCGATGACGCCGCCCTGCGGCACCTGGTGCAGGTCGCCAGCGGGCTCGATTCCATGGTGCTCGGTGAGCCGCAGATTTTCGGCCAGCTGAAGTCCGCCTACGCCGTCGCCGCGGAGGCGGGTACCGTGGGCGCGGAGCTGGGCCGGCTTTTCCCGCGCATTTTTTCCATCGCCAAGCGTGTGCGCACCGATACGGCCATCGGCGAGAACCCCGTCTCCGTCGCCTACGCCGCCGTGGACCTGGCCGGCCATATCTTCGCCGATCTCTCCCGCTGCAATGCGCTGCTGGTGGGCGCGGGCGAGACCATCGAGCTGGTGGCCCGGCACCTGGTGGAGGCGGGTGTCGACAGTATCGTCATCGCCAATCGCACCCTCGGCCGCGCCCGGGAGCTGGCGCACAAGTTCGGCGCGGAAGCCGTGTTACTGGCGGAAATTCCCGAGCAGTTGCGCAATGCGGATATCGTGATCACCTCGACCGCGAGCCAGCTGCCCATCCTCGGCAAAGGCGCTGTAGAGGAAGCCCTGAAGTCGCGCAAGCACCGCCCCTACCTGATGGTGGACATCGCGGTGCCGCGGGACATCGAGACGCAGGTGGGCGAGCTGCGCGACGTGTACCTGTACAGCGTGGACGACCTGCGGGAAATTGTCGACGAGAACCTGCGCAATCGCCGTGACGAGGCGAGCAAGGCGGACATCATCATCGAGGAGGGCGTCAGCGCGTACCTCGAGGAGGTGCGCAGCCTCGACGCGGTGGACGCGGTGGTGGCCTACCGCGACATGGCCGAGCGCCTCCGGGAGAGCGAGCTGGACCGCGCCCAACGCGCGCTTGCGCGCGGCGAGGAGCCCCGCGATGTGCTGGCGCGCCTGTCGCGAACACTGACCAACAAGTTGATCCACGCGCCGACGGCGGGCCTGAAGCAGGCCAGCGCCACCGGGCGGCGCGATATCCTCGACACGGCGCTGCGCCTGCTGGGCCTCGACAACGCGAGCCCGGACAGTGTCGATGAACCGGCCGCCGGCGCGGCGGACGAGGACATGGACGTGACGCAGCCCGGCTCCGGGAGCGACCGCCACACCCTGCAATGAAAACCTCACTGCACACCAAGCTGGAGACCCTGACGGACCGGCACGAGGAGGTGTCGGCGTTGCTCGGGGACAGCGAAATCATCGCCGACCAGGCGCGCTTCCGCGACCTGTCCAGGGAGTACGCCGAACTGGAGGCCGTCGTGACCTGCTACTCCGAGTACAGTCGCGTAGCCTCGGACCTCGACGAGGCGCGGCAGATGCTGGACGACAGCGACCCCGACGTGCAGGAGATGGCGCGCGAGGAGCTGGAGACCGGCGGCGAACAACTCGCGGAGCTGGAGACGCGCCTGCAGACACTGCTGCTGCCCCGCGACCCCAACGATTCCCACAACGTCTACCTCGAGATTCGCGCGGGTACCGGCGGCGACGAGGCGGCGATATTCTCCGGCGACCTGTACCGCATGTACGCGCGTTTCGCCGAGCGCCGCGGCTGGAGTATCGAGGTGTTGTCGGAGCGTCCCGGCGAGCACGGCGGCTACAAGGAGATCATCACCCGGGTCGAGGGCCGGGACGTGTACGCCCACCTCAAGTTCGAGTCCGGCGCACACCGGGTGCAGCGGGTGCCGGAGACCGAGTCGCAGGGCAGGATTCACACCTCCGCCTGCACCGTCGCCATTATGCCCGAGGTCGAGGCGGTGGACGAGGTGGAGATCAACAAGGCGGACCTGCGCATCGACACCTATCGTGCGTCGGGCGCCGGCGGGCAGCACGTGAACAAGACCGACTCGGCGGTGCGCATCACGCACCTGCCCACGGGCGTCGTGGTGGAGTGCCAGGACGAGCGCTCCCAGCACAAGAACCGCGCGCGGGCGATGTCGCTGTTACAGGCGAAGCTGCTCTCCAGCGCGCAGGACCGGCAGGCCGACGAGCAGGCCGAGGCGCGCCGCAACCTCGTGGGCAGCGGCGACCGGTCCGACCGTATTCGCACGTACAACTTTCCCCAGGGCAGGGTCACCGATCACCGCATCAACCTGACGCTCTACAAACTGCCCGAGATCATGGAGGGTGAGCTGGAAACCGTGATCGACCCCCTGCGCCAGGAATACCAGGCGGACCAGCTCGCGGCGTTGGCCGACGACTGATGGCCACCGTTGGCGAGCTGCTGCGCGCCGCGTCGGACCTGCCCGGGGAGGAGGCCGCGCGAGACGCAGAAATTCTCCTGGGCCACTGTCTCGGGGTCACGCGCAGCTGGCTCTATACCTGGCCCGAGCGCGAGGTCTGCGCGAACAGCGCGGGGCGCTACCGGGCGCTGCTGGCGCGGCGCCGCGAGGGCAGGCCCGTCGCCCACCTCACCGGCGAGCGGGACTTCTGGACTCTGTCCCTGGCGGTGAACGAACACACCCTGATCCCGCGACCCGAAACCGAGACGCTCGTGGCCTGGGCGCTGGAACTGGACCTGCCCGCGGCGACCGCCGCGCTGGACCTCGGCACCGGCAGCGGCGCCATCGCGCTCGCCCTGGCCAGCGAGCGCGCCGGCTGGTCGGTGGTCGGCGTCGACCGCAGTTCCGACGCGCTGGCGGTGGCCCGGGCCAATGGTGCGCGCAGCGCTCTCGCTGCGGTGGAGTTCCTCCGGTCGGACTGGTTCCACGCGCTCGGCGGCCGGCAATTCGATCTCGTGGTCGCCAACCCGCCCTATATAGACCCGGGCGACCCGCACCTGGATCGCGGCGACCTCCGCTTTGAACCGCGCGGTGCCCTGGTGGCGGCGGACGCCGGGTTCGCCGACCTGCAGGCCATCGCGCGCGACGCGCCCGGGCATCTGGGCGCGGGCGGCTGGCTGTTGCTCGAGCACGGCTGTGAGCAGGGTCCGGGTGTGCGCGAGCTGCTGCGCGCCTGTGGTTTTGGGCAGGTCGCCACCCGCAGCGATCTCGCGGGCCTGGAGCGTGTGACCGGGGGGCAACTGGGTGCTGACTGACGAACAGCTCGAGCGCTACTCCCGGCAGTTGCTGCTGCACGACTTCGACGTGGCGGGGCAGGAGCGCCTGCTGGCCGCGCGCGTGCTGGTCGTCGGTCTCGGAGGCCTCGGCAGCCCGGCGGCGCTGTACCTCGCCGCGGCGGGCGTCGGCACGCTGGTACTGGCCGACGGCGACTGCGTCGAGGCGAGCAACCTGCAGCGCCAGATCGCCCATGGCGAGAGCGACCTCGGCCGCAACAAGGCGGCCTCCGCAGCGGCGGCTCTCGCACAGATCAACTCAGCGGTACGCGTTACCACAGTGGAGCGCAATCTGGACGCGGAGGTACTGCCGGCGCTGTTGCGCGATGTCGACCTCGTGCTCGACGCGACGGACAACTACCCGGTGCGTTTCGCCCTCAACCGCGCGTGCATCGGCGCCGGCATTCCCCTGGTATCGGGCGCGGCGGTGCGCACGGAGGGGCAGGTGGCCCTGTTCGATCCGCTGCGCGGCGGCCCCTGTTACCGCTGCCTGTACACGGAGAGCGGCGACACCACGGCGCTCTCCTGCAGTGAGTCGGGGGTGCTCGCCCCCCTGGTCGGCGTGGTCGGCGCCCTCCAGGCCATGGAGGCGCTCAAAGTCCTGGCCGGCTACGGCGAACCACTGCGCGGGCGCTTGCTCATACTTGACCTGCACAGCATGGAGATCCAGCGCCTCGCCCTGGCTCCCCGGGAGGACTGCCCCGACTGCTCACGCTTGTCGTAATGACCAGCGATGAACAGCGATGACCAGCCATAAGCGGCGCTGATCAGGCGGCAGCCTCCGCCTCCAGCCGCGGCAGCGGCCTGGCCAGCGTGCGCCGCAGCCTGAATATGAGGATGGCCGAGGTGATGGCGATACCCAGGATCATCGCCTTCCAGAAACCCATCGTGCCCGACAGCGGCTCACCGCCCAGCACCATCCCCAGCCAGTAGCCCAGGGGCAGGGTGATCAACCAGTAGGTCCCGACGAGCACGAGGAAGGGGAAGAGCGTGTCCTTGAAGGCGCGCAGGCAGAACGTGGCCGTCACCTGTGCGGCGTCGATGAGGATGAACAGGGCCGCGAGCCCGATCAGGGCCGTGGCGACCGTGTGAATACCGGGGTCGTCCGTGTACGCGGCGATGATCAGGTCCGGTACTGCGAGCAGTATCGCCATACAGGCGACACCGAGGAGCAGCGTCACCGAGGTACCGCAGGTGATCGCCAGGCGCACCCCGGCGCGATCGCGCGCGCCGATGGCGTGGCCGACCCGCGTGGCGAGCGCGGAGCCGACGCTGACCAGGAAGATGTACACCACGTCCCACACGTTGTACGCGATCTGGTGCGCCGCCATGGCGGTATCGCCCAGGGTGGCGATCATCAGGCCCATCAGCGAGAACACGCCGATCTCGAGAAAGAACGACAGGCCCATGGGCGCGCCGAGTCGCAGGATCTCGCGCTGCAGCGCCCAAACCGGGGCCACCAGGCGCGGCGGGGGCAGGTACTTGCGCAGCCGCTCGGCGCGGCTCATGTAAAAGAAGATCAACACGGGGCTCAGCCACATCGAGATGGCGGTCGCCCAGCCACAGCCCGCGGCACCCAGCTCCGGGGCGCCCCAGTGCCCGTAGATCAGGGCGTAGTTCAGCGGGATGTTCGCCAGGAAACCCAGGACGCTCGCGATCGCGAAGGGGCGCATCACGCCGATGCCCTGGGTGTGGCAGCGCAGGGCCTGGAACAGCGCACCGGCGGGAATGCCGAAGGCGACTGCCTGCAGGTAGCCCAGGGCCTTGTCCCGTGTCGCGGGCGCCAGCGACAGCAGGTCCAGCAGCGGCCCGGTGAAGAAGCACAGCGGTGCGGCGACCAGGCCCAGGATCAGGGCGAGCCACAGGGACTGGGGCAGCGAGTCGCGGATTTTCTGTATGCGCCCGGCGCCGAAGTCCTGGGCGATGATGGTCGTGGCGCCCAGCATCACGCCGATAAAAAGCAGGTAGATGGGCAGCCAGATGTTGTAGCCGATGGCGATGGCGGCGAGATCCATGGCGCTGTAGTGCCCCGCCATGACAGTATCGACCACCCCCGTGCCCACCTGTGCCACCTGGGCGATGAGCATGGGGCCCGCGATGGCCAGCAGGGCGCGGCACTCGCGGATAAAGGACACTGGTCTGGAGTCGGTCATCAGGGCACTATGTAGAGGAGGTCGGCGGCGGTAACGTCGTCAGGTGTCCCGGGCCGTGAACCGGGCCGGGAGACGCGGATGCTCGACAGCCGGTGGTGTCCCCGTCAGGCACGGCATGAAACCTTTTTATCCTTTTCGTTGTCTCAGGGGGGCCGGCGGAGAAACTGCCGTCGCGACCGACACAGGATAGCACCGACAGCACAGTCCGAAGGGAGCAGGACCATGAATGCACTCGTACAGTGGTACCAGAGTATACACAACGCGATATTCCCGCGACTCGCCTACCTCGACGGGCTGCCGCCGCTGGCGCTGCGGGTGTTCCTCTTCTTCCCGTTCCTGATGGCCGGGCAGCAGAAGATCAGCGGTATGGAAAACACCATCGCCTGGTTCGGCAACCCGGACTGGGGCCTGGGGCTGCCGTTCCCGACACTCCTCGCACACCTGGCGGCCTACACCGAGTACTACGGCGCCATGCTGTTGCTGGTGGGCTTCGCCACGCGCTGGATCACGATTCCCCTGATGGTGACCATGCTGGTGGCGATTTTCGCGGTGCACTGGCCCCACGGCTGGGCGGCGATCGCCGACTCTACCGCGCCGGAAGTGGCGGAGCGCCTCGGCATGGCCAGGGAAATCCTGAAAGAGCACGGCAACTATCGCTGGCTCACGGAGAAGGGGAATTTCGTCATCCTGAACAACGGCATCGAGTTCGCGGTGACCTACCTCGTGATGCTCTTCGCCCTGCTGTTCACCGGCGGCGGCCGCTACACGAGCGTCGACTGGGTGCTCACCCGGATCTTCCCCGCCCGCTCCTGACCCCCCTGATGGCGCCCCCTCACGGGGCGCCCATTTGCGCCGCGAAAATGGTAGACTAGCGCGCTTTTTAACCAGCCACAGGATTTCAGGCATTGATCAAGAGCTTAGTTTCCCGCAAGGGCAACAGGGAGCCCGCGGGCGCGGAGAGCCCGTCGGGGGCGCCGGAGCGGGCTTCCGCCCAGCGCAAGGAGCCGGCGCCGAAGGCCCAGCCGGGGCCGGCACAGGCACAGCACAACGACGGCGGCAAGCCCGCGGGAGAGCGCCGCGGCCGGCGCCGCTCGCGTAAATCCAGGGCCCCCGCCGAAGCGTGGACCGTCGACCAGTTCGCGGTGGAGGAAAAGGAGGGCGAGACCCGCTTCCACGACCTCGGGCTGCGCGACGAGCTCATGCACGCCGTCGCCGATCTCGGGTTCCAGTACTGTTCCCCCATTCAGGCGCAGATCCTGCCCCACACCCTGCAGGGCAACGACGCCATCGGCAAGGCGCAGACCGGGACGGGCAAGACCGCCGCGTTCCTCATCACTATTTTCAACGACCTGCTGAGCCACCCCCTCGATGGCGAGCGGTTCCTCGGCGAGCCCCGGGCGCTGGTCATCGCCCCGACACGCGAACTGGTGATGCAGATCGCCGCGGACGCGGAGGACCTCGCCCGCCACACGCCGCTTCAAATTGCCACGCTGATCGGCGGCATGGACTACCAGAAGCAGCTGAACCGGCTGGGCAGCCACGTGGTCGATCTCGTGGTCGCGACCCCGGGCCGCCTCCTCGATTTCATGGGGCGCCGGGACCTCTACCTGGACCACGTGGAAATTCTGGTGCTGGACGAGGCGGATCGCATGCTCGACATGGGCTTCATCCCCCAGGTCAAGCGTATCGTGCGCGCCACCCCCCGCAAGGAGAACCGCCAGACGCTGTTGTTCTCGGCCACGTTCACCCAGGACATCATCAACCTGTCACAGCAGTGGACCTTTGAACCGATCACGGTGGAAATCGAGCCCGAGAGCGTCGCCACCGACGCGGTCGACCAGAAGGTATACCTCGTGAGCAGCCAGCAGCGCTACCGCGTGCTCAACAACCTGTTGCGCAGCGACGAGGCGACCAGCGTGATCGTCTTCGCCAACCGCAGGGACCAGGTGCGCCGCCTCCACGAGCGCCTGCGCAAGTCCGGCGTGTCCGCCGGCATACTGTCCGGGGAGATTCCCCAGGCCAAGCGCACGCGCACGCTGGAGCAGTTCAAGAGCGGCGATATCAAGGTGCTGGTGGCCACGGACGTGGCGGGGCGCGGTATTCACGTGGAGGGCGTCAGCCACGTGGTGAACTACAACCTGCCCGAGGACCCCGAGGACTACGTGCACCGCATCGGCCGCACCGGCCGGGCCGGCGCGACGGGTATCTCCATCAGCTTTGCCAGCGAGGACGACGCGTTCCTGTTGCCCGACCTGGAGGCCCTGCTGGGTTCACGCCTGGAGTGCACACACCCGCCGCAGGAGCTGCTCGACTAGTCCCGCAGCTCCTCGCAGTACAACAGCGTCGCGCCCACCACCGCGGCGGGAACCACGAAGAAATTCACCAGCGGGATGCCCGCGCAGAGCGCCACGAGCCCGCCGAAGCCGAGGCTGCTCATGCGCCTTGCGCGCACCGCTTCCTTGACGTCCGCGAAACCGCGCTGGTGGTTGTCCATCGGGTAATCGACGAAGGTGATGCTCATCATCCACGCGCCGAGCAGGAACCACAGCGCAGGCGCCAGTGCATTCAGCCCGGGTATGATCGACAGCACCAGGACGAACAGCGCCATGGGAATGTAGTACAGCAACTTGGCCAGTTCCCGCAGGATGCCCCTGGGCACCAGCATCAGGGCGGCGGCGAGACCCTCGGGGCCGGCGACCGGGCGCCCCGTCACCAGTTCCTCGGCCTTTTCCGCCAGCAGGCCGTTGAAGGGGGAGGCGATGACCAGCGCCACAGTCGTGAAGAGGTAGCCCGAGATCAGCAGGCCCGTGAGCACGATGAGGGGCCAGAGAATCCACTGCAGGAAATCGAGCCACTCCGGCAGGCGCGCGTCCAGCCAGGTCATCAGGTCCGTGAGGTAACTGAATCCCCAGGTGAGCAGCGAGCCGAAGATCGTCACGTTGATCAACAGCGGCACGATGACGAACAGGCGCAGGGAGGGGTGGGTGAGCATGCCCGCGCCGCGTGTCAGGTAACGCGCCCCTCGGGTAAAATCACCGGTCACCGGCGGACTCCGCCGTGACCCGCCCGCACGCGGCGCAGATGCAGTGCTTGTTGCGCGACGCCTCGGGAATGGCCTCCAGGGCGGCCTTGTCCAGGGTGACATCCCAGCACCAGCAGGTCTCGTGGGATTTCCCCGCGGCGACGGCGCAGCTGTTGTCGCCGCCGCACAGGGGGCAGGTTGTCTCCAGCGGGTCGGGTGTTGTCATGGTCGGCTCTACCGGCTGTTCACTGGCGTTATAATAACGGACTGCAGGCGGGGTGTAAGTATGAGCGCAGACGACGACAATCTGTTTCGCGAGGAGATGGCCGGCGTCACTCCGCTGAAGCGCGAGCCCCGCGCCAGCAGGGGCGGCGCGCGCCCCCCGGACCCCTCGTTGCAGCGCCGCCGGGAGGCAGCCGTGACCAGTGCCGCCGAGGATCGCAACACGCTGTCCGATCGCGACATACCCCCGCTGGACCCCTGGTACGTGTTGTCCTTCAAGCGCCCAGGGGTGCAGAACGGGGTGTTCCGCAAGCTCAAGCAGGGCCGCTACGAGCCCCAGGCGCGCCTCGACCTGCACCGCATGACGGCAGACCGCGCCCGCCGCGAGGTCTTCGATTTCGTTGAGGAATCACACGGGCTCGGCCTGCGCAGCGTGCTGGTGATCCACGGCCGCGGCGAGAACAGCGCGGAGCGCGAGCGCGCCTCGGTTCTCAAGGGTTGCGTCAACCACTGGTTGCGCGAGCTGGAGATCGTCCAGGCTTTCCACAGCGCGCAGCCCCGGCACGGCGCCACCGGCGCGGCCTACGTCCTGTTGAAAAAGAGCGAGGAGAAAAAGCAGGAGACCCGGGAACAGTTTGCGAAGGGCCGGCTGCCGCCGGAGTAGTTAAACTATCCTTGCACCCCGCTGTAACCTTCCCGAAACGACCACGGCTCCGCCGTCGCATTCGGCTGCTGCGGAACTCGACCGTTTTTCGCTGCGCGAAAAACCGGGACTCAGTCAGTCCTCGCAGACTGCCCCGAATGCTCCGGCTGCGCCAAGCGTGGCCTGATTGTTTCGGGAAGGTTACAGCGGGTCGCACGGAGTGACGGCTGCGACTCACAACCCTCTTGTGCAGGGAGCCGGCTGCTGGCGTATCAGGAGGCACCGGCCTTGCGCAGGATGTCGGCGAACTCGGTGCCGCGGCGGTGGGTCATTATGATCTCGAGGACGGTGCGACCGTCGCGCCCGGTGGCATTGAGGTTGCGGCCCTGCTCGCAAAAGAAGCCCACGAACAGTTCGAAATCGGACGCGCGCATGCTCTGGTAGGATTTGAGCAGGACGTGGAAGTCATCGTCAGTCCCGTCGTGTGAGCGGAAGTTGAGAAAATTGCGGACGTGGTCCTCCGTCCACACCTCGTCGATTACCTTTTCCTTGTCCTTTTTCATCTCGTTTCTTTTCCTCAAACCGGCCGATTAAGGTCGGGCTCAGTGCAATATGTGTGCTCACCTGGTTTCTGGATCCCCGCCTCCGCGGGGATGACATAACCTGTCGGTTATGTCAGCTTCTTCGCCAGCAGTTCGTTGACCATCTTCGGGTTCGCCTGGCCCTTCGAGAGCTTCATGACCTGGCCGACAAAAAAGCCGAGCAGCTTTTTGCGCTTGCCCTCGTCGGCGTCGAGGTACTGCTGCACCTGGGCACCGTTGCCCGCGATGACCTCGTCGACCATCGCCTCCAGTTCGCCGCTGTCCGACACCTGTTTGAGGCCGCGCGCCTCGATGATGTCATCGGCGCTGCCCTCGCCCTGCCACATCGCCTCGAACACCTGCTTGGCAATCTTGCCGGATATCGTGTTGTCGAGAATGCGCGCGACCAGGCCGCCCAGGTCCGCGGCGGAGACGGGGCATTCGGCCAGCTCGATCTCGCTGCGGTTGAGCTGCCCGAGCAGCTCGACCTGAACCCAGTTGGCCGCGATCTTGGCATCGCCGCAGGCGGTGGCCACCGCCTCGTAGTAGTCTGCCAGCATGCGGCTGCCGCTGAGCACACTCGCGTCGTAGGCGGAGAGCCCGTACTCGGACATGAAACGATTGCGCTTGTCCACGGGGAGCTCGGGCAGCTCTTTGCGCAGACCGTCGACCCACGCCTGGTCTATCTCCACTGGCAACAGGTCGGGCTCCGGGAAGTAGCGGTAGTCGTTAGCGACTTCCTTGCTGCGCATGGGGCGTGTCTCGTCGCGCTCCGCGTCGTACAGCCGCGTCTCCTGCACCACGCTGCCGCCGTCGTCGAGAATGTCGGATTGTCGCTCTATCTCGCAGGCGATGGCCTTTTCAACGAAGCGAAAGGAGTTGACGTTCTTGATCTCGGCCCGCGTGCCGAGCGTATCCGAGCCCTGCGGCCTCAGCGAGATGTTGATATCGCAGCGCATTGAGCCCTGGGACATGTCGCCGTCGGAGATTCCGAGGTAGGTTACCAGGCTGTGCAGTGCCTTGAGGTAGGCGACCGCCTCCTCGGCGCTGCGGATGTCCGGTTCGGAGACGATTTCCAGCAGCGGGGTGCCGGCGCGATTCAGGTCGATTCCACTCTGGCCGTGATAATCCTCGTGCAGCGACTTGCCGGCGTCCTCCTCCAGGTGCGCCCGCGTGATGCCGATGCTGCGGCTGCTGCCGTCCTCGAGCGTGATCTCGAAGGTGCCGCGGCCGACGATGGGCGCCTCGAACTGGCTGATCTGGTAACCCTTGGGCAGGTCGGGGTAGAAGTAGTTCTTGCGGTCGAACACGGAGCGCAGGCCGATCTCTGCGCCGATGCCCAGCCCGAACCTCACCGCGCAGCGCACGGCGGCCTCGTTGAGCACCGGCAGCATGCCGGGCATGGCCAGGTCGACTGCGCTGGCCTGGGTGTTCGGCGCGGCCCCGAACACGGTCGGCGAACCCGAGAAAATCTTGGAGGCCGTGGCGAGCTGCAGGTGCACCTCCAGGCCGATGACGGGTTCCCAGCTCACGTCGCGGCCCCCGCGGTTGCCCCCGGCCTGCGCGTATGCCAGTCGGTGGCCTGCTGGAAGCGATGCGCGACGTTCAGCACCCGCGCCTCCTCGAAGTGCCTGCCGATCAGTTGCAGCCCGACGGGCAGCCCGTCGACGAAACCCGCGGGCATGGAGAGCCCGGGCAGCCCGGCCAGGTTCACCGCCAGTGTATAGACATCCTCCAGGTACATGGCCACGGGGTCGTCCGCCTTGGCGCCGATGGCGAAGGCCGGGCCGGGTGTGGTGGGGCCGGCGATGAGGTCTACCTCGTCGAAGCAGTCGAGGAAGTCCTGTCGCACCAGGCGTCGTACCTGCTGCGCTTTCTTGTAGTAGGCGTCGTAGTAGCCGGCGGACAGCGCGTAGGTGCCGACGAGGATCCGGCGCTTTACTTCGGGGCCGAAACCCTCCTCGCGGGTGCGCGTGTAGAGGTCGTGGAGATCGGCCGGGTCCTCGCAGCGGTATCCGTAGCGCACCCCGTCGTAACGCGACAGGTTGGTGGAGGCCTCGGCCGGCGCAATGATGTAGTACGTGGGAACGGTCAGCGCGCTGTGAGGGAGGGAGACATCAACCAGCGTGGCCCCCATGGCCTCCAGTTCTCCCAGGGCGGCGCGGATACAGTCCCCCGTTGCGCCGTCCAGGCCCTCGCCGAAATATTCCCGCGGCAGCCCGATGCGCAGGCCCGCGATGTCGTCGTCCAGTGCGCCGCGGTAGTCGTCCACCGGCCGGTCGGAGGAGGTGGAATCCAGCGGGTCGTGCCCGGCCATCGCGGCGAGGAGCATGGCGCAGTCCTCCGCGGTTTTCGCCATCGGGCCACCCTGGTCGAGACTCGAGGCGAAGGCCACCATGCCCAGGCGCGAGACGCGCCCGTAGGTCGGCTTCAGGCCGGTGATGCCGCAGAACGCCGCGGGCTGGCGGATGGAGCCGCCCGTATCGGTGCCGGTGGCCGCGGGGGCGAGGCCCGCGGCGACGGCGGTAGCGGAGCCTCCGGAGGAGCCCCCGGGAACCCGGTCCGTGTTCCACGGGTTGTGCACGACCCCGTAGTAGCTGTTCTCATTGGAAGAGCCCATGGCGAACTCATCCATGTTCGTCTTGCCCAGTATCACGGCGCCCCGTTCCCGCAGGCGACTCACCACGGTGGCGTCATAGGGGGGGACGAAATTGTCCAGCATGCGGGATCCGCAGCTGGTGCGCAGGCCCTCGCTGCAGAAGATGTCCTTGTGGGCCAGGGGTATGCCGGTGAGGTCCGCCGCGTTTCCGGCGGCCCGGCGGGCGTCAGCGGCCCCGGCGGCTGCAAGGGCGCCGTCCCCGTCCACGGTGACGAAACTGTTGTAATGCTCGTCCAGCGCGCCGATGCGTTCGAGAAAGGCGCGGGTCAGCTCGACACTGGAAAAATCGCCGTCGCTAAGCCCCTTCGCCAGCTGGGCAACCGTCATTTCGTGCATGCGGGGTCCTGGTGGTCTCCGGCGGCTCGTTCGGCCGGTCAATCGAGTACGCGGGGGACGAGGTAGAGGCCGTCCTCCACCGCCGGCGCGATGGCCTGGAAGGCGGCGCGCCGGTCCTCCTCGGTCACCGCGTCGGGTCGCAGCTTCTGCACCGCGTCCAGCGGGTTCGCCATGGGCTCGACGCCGCTGGTGTCGACGGCCTGCAGCTGGTCGACCATGTCGAGGATTTCGGCGATGCGCTGGGTCACCTCGCCGATCTGCGCGGCGTCGATCCGGACTCGGGCCAGTTCGGCTATTTTCTCGATCTCGTCTCGATCAATTGACATGTATAAAACCGGTGGAAAAGCGGGCCGGGGGCGGCTGGGGGCGTAAACTTATCACATTTGCGCCTTGCCCAAAATCCCCGCGGTTGTTACAGTTGCGGGAATATAACGACCTCCTTTAAAGACGTCTCAGCGGGGCATTTCAGCCGCAAAAAACGGCGGGAAAACGCACAGTCATGGCCGCGGCGACAGCGCCGCCGTACCACAGGCGCCGTACCACAGGATAGCGAGATTCAATGTTCAGAAAACTGCGCGGAGTGTTCTCCAATGACCTCTCCATCGATCTGGGTACGGCCAACACCCTGATCTATGTGCGCGACCAGGGCATTATTCTCGACGAACCCTCCGTCGTGGCGATCCGCATCCACAACGGCCAGAAGACCATCGAGGCGGTGGGCAACGAGGCCAAGCGCATGCTGGGTCGCACGCCCGGCAATATCACGGCCATCCGCCCCCTCAAGGACGGCGTCATCGCCGACTTCGAAGTCACCGAGAAGATGCTGCAGCATTTTATCGCCAAGGTGCACGAGACCCGCTTTATCCGCCCCAGCCCCCGGGTGCTGGTCTGCGTGCCCTGCATGTCCACCCAGGTGGAGCGGCGCGCCATCAAGGAATCCGCCCTCGGCGCCGGCGCGCGGGATGTGCGCCTGATCGAGGAGCCGATGGCGGCGGCCATCGGCGCCGGCCTCAGCGTGGAGGAAGCCACCGGTTGCATGGTGGTCGACGTGGGCGGCGGGACTACCGAAGTCGCGATTATCTCCCTGAACGGCGTGGTCTACCGGGATTCGGTGCGCGTCGGGGGCGATCGTTTCGACGAGGCCATCGTCTCCCATGTCCGCCGCCGCTACGGGAGCCTGATCGGCGACGCCACGGCGGAGCGGATCAAGCTCGAGGTCGGTTGTGCCTTTGCCGGCAGCGAGCTGCGCGAGATCGACGTGCGCGGCCGCAACCTGGCGGAGGGTGTACCCCGCAGCTTCACCCTGAACAGCGACGAGATTCTCGAGTCGTTACAGGATCCCCTCGCAGCCATCGTGCAGGCGGTCAAGTCCGCGCTGGAACAATCGCCGCCCGAACTGGCCGCGGATATCGCCGAAAGCGGAATCGTGTTGACCGGTGGCGGTGCGCTGCTGCGCGACCTGGATCGCCTGATCTCGGAAGAGACGGGTTTGCCCGTCATCGTCGCCGACGACCCCCTGACCTGTGTCGCCCGCGGCGGCGGCATGGCCATGGAGCGCATGGACCGCCACACCATCGACCTGTTGTCCACCGAGTAGGGCGACGGAGTAGCCCCACGGAGTAAGTCGGCCCGGTACGCCTGCCCGCGGGGTTCCGGGAGGTGGTGCAGGCCGAACCCCGGTGGCATTATGCACGGGTGCCCGAGGCCGCTGAGGTACCGCCATCAAACCCCTATTCGTCAAGGAATCCTCCCTCGGGCTGCGCGTGCTCCTGGCCAGCGCGGTGGTACTCGCCCTCATTGTCCTCGACCTCAAGTACAACCAGCTCGGACGCATCCGCGCCGTGCTCGACGCAGCGGCCGTCCCCGTCTACTGGGTGGCGGAGCTTCCCTCGCGTATTGCGGACTGGGGGGATACCCGGTTGCAGTCCCGCGGCAGCCTTATCGAGGAGGCGGAGCGGTTGGAGCGAGAAAATCTCGTGCTGCAGGGGCGATCGCTGCAGATGGCCTCCCTGCAGGCGGAGAACGTGCGCCTGCGCGCGCTGCTCAATTCCGCGGCCCTGGTGCGCGACGATGTCCTGGTGGCCGAGTTGATCAGCGTTTCGCCGGACCCGGCGCGCCACCAGCTGGTACTGAACAAGGGTGGTGACGACGGCGTGTTTTCCGGCCAGCCGCTCATCGACGCCGACGGCCTGCTGGGGCAGGTAGTCGAGGTCAGTGGCGGCACGGCCCGGGCGCTGCTCATCACTGACGCGACGCACTCCATACCGGTACAGGTCAACCGCAACGGCGTGCGCGCGATCGCCGAGGGCACCGGTATTCTGGGTTCGCTGGAGATCCACCACGTCTCCGCCACGACCGACATCGAGGAGGGTGACCTGCTCGTCACCTCCGGGCTCGGCGGCCGTTTTCCCGTCGGCTACCCCGTGGCGGTGGTCAGCGAGATCGACCGCGATCCCGGCGAGGCCTTCGCACGCATCCTGGCAGTGCCCACCGCCGCTCTCGATCGCAGCCGGCATGTGTTGCTGGTGTTTACCTCTACAGCCCCGCAGCAGGGCGAGTGATCCGTGGCCGACCGGGAGGGCCAGGGCTACGGCATCATTCTGCTGACTTTCCTCGCCGCCTATGTGCTCGCCATACTGCCGCTCCCCGACTGGCTGCTGTGGGGGCGCCCCGAGTGGGTCGCGCTGGTGCTGGTGTACTGGACCATCGCGCTGCCTGGCCGTGTCGGTATCACCACGGGCCTGTGCCTGGGTATCGGGCTGGATATCCTCGAGGGCGCCGTCCTCGGCCAGAACGCCTTCGCCCTCGTGGTCGTGGCGCTCCTGGCACTGGTTCTCTACCAGCGCCTGCGGGTCTACAGTATCTGGCAGCAGGCGGGCGTGGTCTTCGTGCTCGTGGGGATCAACCAGTTGATCTGCCAGTGGGTGCAAAACCTGCAGGGCGTCGGCGCCCGCTCACTGCTGTTTCTCCTGCCCGCGCTGTCCAGCGCCCTGTTGTGGCCGGTCGTGTTGCAGGTGCTGCGCGGTACGCGCCGGCGCTACCGGGTGACCTGAGATGAGCGCGACGGCACTGGTACTGGCCTCCGCCTCGCCGCGGCGGCGGGAACTGCTGGACCGGCTGGGCGTGAGCTACACCATCGACCCCGCGGACATCGACGAGACCGTGCGCGCCGGCGAAGCACCCGGTGATTACGTGACCCGCATGGCGCGGGAGAAGGCGTCGGCCGTGGCATCCCGGCGGGGCGAGGACGGGTGCGCGGTGCTGGCGGCGGACACCACGGTGGTCATCGACGGCGACATACTCGGCAAGCCCGCCGATGAACTCGACGGCCTGGCAATGCTGGCGCGACTCAGCGGTCGGGCACACACGGTGATGACCGCGGTGTGCCTGCGGCGAGCGGGCGAGGACCACTGCGAGATAGTGGAGACCGCCGTCGAATTCGTCACGCTCGACCGCGCGACCTGCGAGGCCTACCTCGCCAGCGGCGAGGCCTGGGACAAGGCGGGCGGTTACGGTATCCAGGGACTGGGCGGTGCCCTTGTGCGCCGCATCGACGGCAGCTACAGCAATGTCGTGGGCCTGCCGCTGGCGGAAACCCGCGGGATGCTGGCCGCGTGCGGCCTCGCCACGGCGTTGGACACTGCGCAAACGGAGGGGAGCGGGACTTGAGCGAGGAGATCCTGGTCAACATCACGCCGATGGAGACGCGGGTCGCCGTGGTGGAGCACGGTGCGACCCAGGACATTCACATCGAGCGCGCGGTCAATCGCGGGATCGCGGGGAATATTTTCGCCGGCAAGGTCGTGCGCGTGCTGCCCGGCATGCAGGCCGCCTTCGTCGACATCGGCGCCGAGCGCACCAGTTTCCTGCATGTCTCGGACATCGTCCAGCCCGGGGCCGACAGGGATGACCGCGGCGATCCGCCGGCGGACATTACCAGTCTCCTGCACGAGGGCAAGAAAATCATCGTGCAGGTCACCCGCGAACCGATTGGCACCAAGGGCGCGCGTCTCACCATGGAACTGTCGGTGTCGACACGCTACCTCGTGCTCATGCCGCAGACCAGTCACGTGGGCGTGTCACAGCTCATAGAGGACACCGCGGAACGGGAGCGCCTGCAGCAAGTGCTTGCCGAGGCGCTGGAGGCGGAGGACATGGCCGCTGCGGGCGGGTTCATCCTGCGCACCGCGGCGGAGGGCGCCGGCGCCGATGAGATCGCCGCTGACCTGCGCTTTCTCAAGCGCCTGTGGGCTGCGGTCGAACGGCGCGCGGCTGCCGCCACCGGCGCCGAACAGCTCTACGAGGACCTGCCCTTGCACCTGCGCACGGCGCGCGACCTGGCGCGGGCCTCGGTGAACCGGATCTTCATCGACAGTCGCGAGGGCTTCGACGCGATGCGCGAGTTCTGCGATGCCTACGTGCCCGAGGTGTCCTCTTTGCTGGAATACTACAGTGGTGAACGGCCCCTGTTCGACCTGCACGGCGTGGAGACGGAGATCCAGCGCGCGCTGGAGCGCAAGGTCGAGCTCAAGTCCGGTGGCCACCTCGTCGTCGACCAGACCGAGGCGATGACGACAATCGACGTCAACACCGGTTCCTTTGTCGGCCGGCGCAACCAGGCGGACACCATCCTCAAGACCAACCTCGAGGCGGCCACGGCACTGGCCCGGCAGCTGCGCCTGCGCAATCTCGGGGGAATCGTTATCGTCGACTTCATCGACATGGTCGACCCCGAACACCGTCGCCAGGTGCACCGCACACTGGAGAAGGCCATGCAGCGCGACCCGGCCCGCAACCAGATTACCGGCGTGTCCGAACTCGGGCTCGTGGAGATGACACGCAAGCGCACCCGCGACAGCCTCGAACATATACTCTGTGAGGATTGTCCGGTCTGCGAGGGCCGCGGCATGCTGAAGACGGCCGAGACTGTCTGCTACGAGATTTTCCGGGAGATCCTCAGGGACGCGCGAGCCTACGACAACGACAACTTGATGGTGCTCGCGGCGCAGCCGGTGGTCGATCGCCTGCTCGACGAGGAATCCGCCCACCTGGCGGACCTGGAGGAATATGTCGGGAAAACTATCAGTTTCCGGGCCGAACCGAGCTACAGCCAGGAACACTTCGATATCATCCTGCTCTAAACTAGACGCTTTCAGAATCCTGGCGGAGCTGACTTGGAGATCTTCTACCACAGGCTGAGTAACCTGCTCTGGGGCGGCATCGTGCTGCTGCTGGTGGTGCTCGCCGTCTACGTCAGCCTGGGGCGCCTGGTCACCGCCAATCTCGGCGCCTACCAGACGGCGATCCTGCAGGAGCTCAACGTGCGCATCCCCTTCAACGTGGAGGCGGAGCGAGTGAGCGGGGAGTGGCATTCCTTCACGCCGGTGATCGTGTTGACCGGTTTGCGTATCAGTGTGCCCGACGGCCCCGAGGCGCCGCTGGAACTGACGGAGGGAAGGGTCGGCCTGGACGTGTGGAACAGCCTGCGCACCGGGTCACTGCAGGTGACGCGCCTGATTCTCGACGACCTGACACTGCGCGGGGAACTGGGCGCGGACGGACGTTTCCGTCTCCTCGGCTTCGGCGGTGGCGCCGGCGAGACCGACACCTGGGCGCGCGAGTTCCTGCGCAATGCGGAGCAGGTGGTGCTGCGACGCAACCTGTTGCGCCTCGGCCTGCCCGGCGGCGAGGTGCGCGAGCTGGACCTGGACCTCTCGCTGACCCGCCGCGGCAGCCGCCGCAGCCTGGAGGCGAAACTCGGATCGACGCGCGGCACCGACATCGCCGTCCTCGCCCGTGGTCTCGGTGACCCGTTCGAGCCCGGCTTGTTCGAGGGCGATCTCTACCTGCAGGTGCGCACCGCCGATCTCGGCGCGGTGAAGGCGATGTTCGCGGGCGGTGCGCCGCCGGTCTGGGCCGAGGGGCGGGTGGACGCCGAGTTCTGGCTGACCTGGGACCGCGGTGTGCCCTCGGTGGAGGGCCGGGTCGAGGCCGGCGACCTGCTCGTGACGCCGACCGGGGGCGGGTGGCAGCTGCCCATGCAGCGCGTGGCGTTTGCGGCGAGCGTCGCCCGCGATCGCGAGCACTGGACCCTGTACGCCTCCGACGTTGAGGTTGAAACCGACGCGACGGCACTGCAGCTACCCAGGGTGCAGATCGATGCCTGGGGCAGGGCCCTCAGGTTGCGCGCCTCGGAGGTTGCCCTGGCCCCGGCGGCGAGCATCGCCGCGAACCTGGAGGCGTTGCCCGAGTCCCTGCGCGAAGTCATCGTCGCGCTGGCGCCCCGGGGGGAATTGAGCGCGCTGCAATTCAGCCTCGGAGATTTCCAGCGGCCCGCGGACGACTGGGAGGTGGAGGCCAACTTCGAGGGACTGGCCGTGGATTCGTGGCGCGGCGCCCCCGGCGCCCGCTCCGCACGCGGGCATGTGCAGCTCGGCGCGGGCGGCGGGGAAGTGATCGTCGACAGCGAGGGACTGCAACTGGAATTCCCGGGTGTATACCGGGAGCCGCTGCACTTCGATGAACTGCACGGCACCCTGCACCTCGACTGGGACAGCTCTGCCGTGAATCTCAAGTCCAGGCTCATTACAGCGCACGGTGAAGAGGGCAGGGCGCGTGCACTGTTCGCGCTCGCGATTCCGCTGGAGCCCACGGCGACGGGGATTGAAATGAGCCTCCTGGTCGGCCTCCGGGACTCCCATCCCACCTACCGGGTGAAGTACGTACCCTACGTGCTCAACCAGGGGCTGCGGGACTGGCTCGCCGCCAGCATCGGAGACGGCGACATCGAGGAGGGGGCGTTCCTGTGGCGCGGCAGCCTGAAGGGGAGCGCCGGACCGCTGCGCACGGTGCAGCTCGCGTTCAATGTCACCGATACCTGGCTGGAATATCACGAGGACTGGCCCGGGGTGACGGTGGAGGAGGGCATCGTGCTGATCGACGATTCCCGGGTCAGTGTGTGGGCGGACCGCGCGCGGGTCATCGATTCCGCGGTGGAGAACCTGTCAGTCGAAACCTGGCTGGACAGTGAAAGCCGGGTGGCGCTGGCGGTGCGCGGCGGCATCAGTGGGCCTGCGGCGGATGGCCTGGCGGTGCTCAACGACTCCCCGCTGACGGACATTGTCGGCGGCGCGTTCACCGACTGGAGCCTGGAGGGCGGCCTGGAGACGGAGCTTGCCCTGCACCTGAAACTGGGTGACAACCCCCCGCCGCCGGTGGTCGACATCGATACGCGCTGGCGGGACGTGGACCTGCGCATCATGCCCGGTAACCTGCCGGTCGAGTCACTGAACGGCGAGTTCAGTTACAGCAGTGAAAACGGTTTCACCTCGCGGGCCCTCGCGGGGGTGCTTTGGGGGCGGACGGTCAATGCGCGCCTCGAACAGCGCCACGCGGGCGCCGCGTACGATCCCTCCAGCTCCACGGTAGAGGTGCAGGTCGCCACTGACGTCGCCATGTCCGACGTGCGCGACTGGCTGGGCCTGGCGCCCCTGGGATTCGCCAGTGGCGAGGCCACTGCCAGCGTCGGTGTGCGCGTCGCCCCGGGGGAGGCGCCGGTGCTCACGGTGGCGAGCGCGGTGAAGGAGGTGGCCCTGGACCTGCCGGATCCCTGGCGCAAGGCGCCGGGCACCCCGGCGGACTTCCGCCTGGAAATGCCGCTGGGCGATGCCGGGGCTCCCATGCGCCTGTCCCTCGACGACCAGTTGCAGCTCGACCTGCTACTCGCCGGGGGTGAACTGGCGGGCGGTTCCCTCGGTGTGCGCGTCGAACCCACAGCGGTACGCGACGGGGTGTTCCATATCAGCGGGCACGCCGGACTGCTGCAGGCCGACCAGTGGCTGGATTTCGTCGCGCAGTACCTCGGTGGCGGCGACCTGTTGTCACCCCCCGGGGGCGGGGCGGCCGCCGACACGGCCCCCGACGGCGATGTCTCGCAGGTGACCGGCGGCGGCCCGCCCCTGAACATCGTCATCGAGCGGCTCTTCGCACGTGAACTCGTCTTCATGGACCGCAACTTTGGCGAGGGCGAGGTCAGTCTTGCCCTCGACGCCGCCGGGTGGGGGCTGTCCGTCGACGCGGACTGGTTGCAGGGCGAGATGTACGTCGCCGCCGACACCGCCGTACCCTCGCGCGTCGAAGTCGCGATGCTCGACCTGGCGGGGCTGCCCGAATCCGCACCCGGGGGGGAAGCGCCCCCGGAGGAACCTGCGCAGGAGCCGGCGCCCGCCCCGGGCTGGGCGCTGCCGCCGCTGGATGTGACGCTGGCGCAGATCGTCGACGGGGAACGCAGCCTCGGTGCGGTGTCCTTTACCCTGAGCGGCGACGGCCCGCTGCTGAACGCCGACAATATCCGCGGCGAACTGGCGCGCGTGCGATTGCAGGAATCGTCCCCCGGCCAGCTGACCTGGCAGCGCGGCGTGGGGGAGTACACCAGCCTGAAAGGACGTTTCGCCTTCGACGATATCGGGGAGGTGCTCGAGTACTTCGGGTACGAACGCATTGTCGAGACCCGCGACGGCGCGGTAGCCATGGACCTGAAGTGGCCGGGTTCGCCGGCGGACTTCACGCTGCTCACCGGTGGCGGCTCGCTGGAGGCGGACATGGGCGCGGGAAGTTTCCTCAGTGCCCCCTCCGGCGCCGCGGGAGCGCTGCGGGTTGTCAGCATCCTCAACCTTGTGGATATCGTGCAGCGGCTCAGCCTGTCCCACATGTTCGAGTCGGGTATTCCCTTCGACAGTGTCACCGGCGAGGTCTATTTCCACGAGGGCACCATCGAGGTGCCCCAGCTCGATATCGAGGGCGGATCGAGTTTCCGCTTCAGCGGCGTCTCCGACGTCGGCAACGAGAGCCTGAGCGGGGAACTGGTCGCGACGCTGCCGGTGGCGAAAAACCTGCCCTGGGTTGCGGCGCTGGCGGCGAGCCTGCCCGTCGCGGCTGGCGTCTTCGTCGTGAGCAAGATTTTCGACAAGCAGATGAACCGGCTCTCCTCGGCGGTCTACCGTATAGACGGTTCCTGGGACGACCCGGTGGTGAGTTTCGACCGCATCTTCGACGACACCTCGCAACCGGTGCTCACGCGGCCCGGGGAGGCGACCGCTCCCGCAGGGGAGGAACCGGCGCAGGCTGCGGATCCGGTAACCGGCGAGGGCGAGGTCGACCTGCCAGGTGCGAGCGATGCGCCGCCGGCGCCCGCCGGCGATGGCCCTCAGCCCGAGCCGTCCGAGGTCTCCGCCAGCTCCCTCAGGTAACGGAACAGCTTGCGGCTGGCGGCGGGCGGCCTGCCCTCGCGCTCCTCGCGCCGCTGCTGGCGCAGGAGCTGGCGCAGGTGTTGCCTGTCCGCGCCCGGCCAGCGTGAGACGACCTGCTCGATGCCTTCGTCGCCCGCCGTGAGAACGGCCTCGCGCATCTGCTCCAGTTCGTGAAAAGCGGCGCTGTCGGCCCGGCGCACGGCGTGCAGCGTATCCAGCGCGCGCCGGATGGGTTCCGCGTCTATCCCGCGCATCAGCTTCCCGATGTACTGCAGGTGCCGCTTGCGCGCACTGTTGCTGCGAATGGCGCGGGCCTCGTGCAGGGCTTCCAGCAGTTGCGGGTCGTGCACGGGCATGCGCGCGAGTTGCGCGTCGTTAAGTGCCAGCAGCGACTCACCCAGTTCCTGCAGCGCGTGCATCTGCCGCTTGCGTTCGCTCTTGCTGGGGCGTTCCGCGTCCTCTTCCTCGGCCGGCCAGTCAACCATAGAACAGCGTCGCCAGGCCCAGGAAGGAAACGAAGCCGACGACATCGGTCACCGTGGTCAGGACGACGCCGCCCGCGAGGGCCGGGTCGATACTGGCGCGGGTCATCATCAGCGGCAGCACGGCGCCGAACAGGGCCGCCGCGAGCAGGTTGATCACCATGGCCGCGGCGATGATGACACCGATGTTCCAGTCGTCGAACCAGAGTGAGGCGCAGACCGCCACCACCGCCGCCCAGAGCAGGCCGTTGAACAGCCCGATGAGCAGTTCGCGGTTGATGAGCCAGGCCTGGTTGGTCTTTCCCACCTGGCCCATGGCGATGCCGCGCACCAGGACGGTCAGCGTCTGGGTGCCGGCAATGCCGCCCATGGAGGCGACGATGGGCATGAGGACGGCGAGGGCGACCACCTTCTCGATGGTCCCCTGGAACAGGTTGATCACCGAGGCGGCGATGAAGGCGGTGACGAGGTTGACGCCCAGCCAGACAGCGCGCCTCGGCGCCGCGCGCACAAGGGGTGCGAAGGTGTCTTCCTCCTCATCGAGGCCCGCCATCGACATGAAGGAGTGGTCGGCGTCCTCGCGGATCACGTCGACCACGTCGTCGATCGTAATGCGTCCCAGCAGGGTGCCGTGATCGTCCACCACGGGCGCCGATACCCAGTCGTTGCGCTCGAACAGCCGCGCCACGTCGGCGTCCGGCATGTCCACCGGGATGGGCTCAACGTCGGTCACCATCATCTCGCGCACGGTGGCGGAGGGGTCCGAGACCAGCAGGGTGCGCAACGGCAGGAGGCCGATGAACTGGTCGGCGCGGTTGACGACGATGAGGTTGTCCGTCATCTCGGGGATTTCTTCGTGGCGGCGCAGGTAGCGCAGCACCACGTCCAGGGTGTGGCGCGCGCGGATGGTGATGGTGTCGGTGTTCATCAGGCCGCCGGCGGTGTCGTCCGGGTAGAGCATTACCCGTTCGAGCCGCGCCCGGTCCTGCTGGTCCATGGCGTTGAGGACTTCGAAAGTGACCCGGTCCGGCACCTGTTGCAGGATGTCGGCGACGTCGTCGTCGTCCATACCCTCGGTGATGGCGGCGACTTCCGCGGCGTCCATGCTGCCGAGGAACTGGGCCTGTAATTCGTCGCTCAGTTCCCCGAGGACTTCACCCTCCTGGTCCACCTCCACCATCTGCCAGATGATGTGGCGCATCCTGGGTGGCGCGGACTCCAGCAGGTGGGCCACGTCGGCCGGCTGCAGCCCGTTGAGCATGCGCCGGACGCCGACGAAGGTGCCGCCCTCGAGGGCGCTGCCCACCTGGTCGAGAGCGGTCTGGGAAACGTCTTGATTCTGGCCCATTCTGGTTCTCCCGACACAGCCCGCCGGGCGGACGCCCGACGGCGACAATTATGGGGAAAACGCCTGTCCCCAACAACGGGATTAGTTACGGGCGGGGGGAATTACTCGGGTTCGTCGAAGCGGTTCCCGATCAGGGACTCCAGGGCGGCCAGTGCGTCTTCCTCGTCCTTGCCCTCGATCTGCACCTCCAGGATGGATCCCTTGCCGGCCGCCAGCATCATCACCGACATGATGCTCTTGGCGTCGACCATCTCGCCGTCGACGCCGGCCTGTATGTCGCTGGCAAAGGACGAGGTGCAGGCCACAAATTTGGCTGCAGCACGGGCGTGCAGGCCCAGCTTGTTCACTATTGTTATCTGCGTTCGGATCATGCCTGTTGGAGTTCCCGGTGGCGCACGTTCACCGATGGGTACTGCTGGCTGAAATGCCGGAAGAGTCGCTCCGCGAGGTATACTGACCGATGTTGCCCACCGGTACAACCCACTGCGATGGTCATGTAGCTGCGGTTGCTGTCACGGTAGCGTGGCAGCCATGTCTCAAGGTAGCCGCAAAGGTCGTCGTACAGTTCCGCCGTCATCGCCTGTTCCTCGAGAAACTCGCACACCTCGGTATCCAGTCCCGTCTTGCCGCGCAACTCGCGCACCCAGTGGGGATTGGGCAGCATGCGTACATCGAACACCAGGTCGGCGTCGGCGGGCACGCCGCGCTTGAAGCCGAAGGACTGGATCTGGATGGACATGCTGCCCTCGCTCGTGCCCAGCAGTCGCTGCTTCAGCGTGTCGCGCAGTTCGTAAATGGTCATCTGGCTCGTATCGAGCACGAGCGTGGCGCTGCTGAAAATGGGCTCGATAAGCTCGCCCTCGCGCTCGATGGCCTCGTGCAGGGCCCGGGACTTCGAGCTGAGAGGATGGCGGCGCCGGGTCTCGCTAAAGCGCCGGATCAGGGTGTCCTGCTGGGCGTCCAGGAACAGGACCTGGCTGTCCACGGAGGCGGGCAGTGACTGCAGGATTTCGCGAAAGTTCTCCAGGTCCTTCCACGCATTGCGCGCATCGATGCAGACCGCTGTGCCCTGGAACAGCTGGAACTCCTCGCGGCTGGTCTCCTCGACCAGGGACGGCAACAGCGCCACCGGGAGGTTGTCGATGCAGTAGAAACCCTCGTCCTCGAGCAGGTTGAGCGCGGTACTCTTGCCGGAACCGGAACGCCCGCTGATGACGATCAGGCGCACGGTCTAGCCGCCTCCATCGATGGCGGCGCGAAACAGCGCGGCGTCGTCGGCTGCGGCCCGCAGGCGCGCACAGAAGCTCTCCTGGCTGAATGCGCGCGCGATGTTCGCCAGTATGTCCAGGTGTTGCTGGTGCGCCTCCGACGGGACAAGCAGCGCGAACAGCAGGTCCACCGGTTTGTCGTCCGGGGCGTCGAAGGGGATGGGGCTGGCGAGGGTCAGGAGCGCGCCCAGCGGCTCCGGGCAGTTGTCCGCCCGGCAGTGCGGGATGGCGATACCACCGCCCAGGCCGGTGCTGCCCAGCTTTTCGCGCTCCACGAGCCGGGCCAGGACATCGTTGTAGGCGAGCTCGGGCCGGTCGTCGCAGAGAATCCTGGCCATGGTCTCGAACAGGCGTTTCTTGCTGCCGCCGGCGCCGTGGCAGACCGTCCGCCCCGGCGTCAGTATCTGGCTGAGGGCTTGCATGGTAAGCGCTGCGTCGATCGGTCAGTGTCCCCTGTGTTTCTGTTTGTGCTTGATGAGCTGGCGGTCCAGCTTGTCCGCGAGGGCGTCGATGGCGGCGTACATGTCCTCGTCCTCCGCCGCGGCGAACAGGTCTGCGCCGGCGATGTGCACGGTGGCCTCGGCCTTCTGGACCATTTTTTCGACGGTAAGGATGACGTGGGTGGTGGATATCTGGTCGTAGTGTCGCTGCAGTCGCTCGAATTTGCTTTCTACGTATTCTTTGAGGGGTGGGGTGAGTTCAAGGTGGTGACCACTGATGTTCAGTTGCATGGAATGCTCCCTTTGCTGCATTGACACGGGACTCGCCCGCAGCCGGCGCCGCCGCCGGCCGGTACCCCAATTTTAGGGCACCTGTGAAGATTGTCATAGACGTTCGGGGCGAAGCCCCTGAACTTATACGAGACGCTTGCGTTCGTTGGATGGCGGAATGAACAGGGTGTCCCGGTATTTCGCGATGGTGCGCCGCGCGACCTTGATGCCCTGCTCCTCCAGCAGCTGGGTGATCTTGCTGTCACTGAGGGGCTTGCGCGGATTTTCCGCGGCGACCAGTTTCTTGATCAGGGCCCGGATCGCCGTCGATGAACACTCCCCCCCGGCCGTGGTCGCCACGTGGCTGGAGAAGAAGTACTTCAGTTCGTAGATTCCCCGGGGGGTGTGCATGTACTTGTTGGTGGTGACCCTGGATATGGTCGACTCGTGCATCTCCACCGCCTCGGCGATATCGTGCAGTACCAGGGGTTTCATCGCCTCCTCGCCGTATTCGAGGAAGTTGCGCTGCCGCTCCACGATCCTGGAGGCCACCTTCATCAGGGTCTCGTTGCGGCTGTGCAGGCTCTTGAGGAACCAGCGCGCCTCCTGCAGGTTGTCCCGCAGGAAGGTGTTGTCGGCACTGGAGTCCGCGCGCTTGATGAGACTGGCGTAATCGCTGTTGATGCGCAGTTTGGGCGCGATATCCGGGTTCAGTTCGACCACCCAGCGGCCGTTTTTCTTGCTGACGAAGACGTCGGGAATAATGTACTCGACCTCCTCGGGCACCGCGGTCTGGCCCGGGTTCGGGTCGAGGGACTGGATCAGCGCCAGGACCTGCTTGAGCTCCGGCTCCTTGAGCCGCGTGCGGCGCAGGATCTGTGAGAAGTCGCTGTTGGCGAGCTGGTTGAGGTGTCGGCCGATGACCAGCTTGGCCTGCTCCAGCCAGGGTGTCTCGGGGGGCAGCTGGTCGAGCTGGACCTGCAGGCACTCCTGCAGGTCGCGTGTACAGACCCCGGCGGGCTCGAACTGTTGCAGCCGGTGCAGTACCGCGACGACCTCCTCCAGGTCGATATCGAGGTGGGCCGACAGCGACTCGAACAGCTCCTCGAGCGTCAGCATCAGGCGGCCGTTCGCGTCTGTGGCGTCGATGATCGCCAGGGCGATGAGGCGGTCCGTGTCGGAGAGCCGGGTCAGGCTCAGCTGCCACAGCAGCTGGTCGCGCAGGCTGTCGCTCGCAGCGTTGCGCGCGTCCAGGTCGTTGTCGGGGAAGTCCTCCGACGCGGGGGGTGGCGCGGAGGAGGAGGGCAGCAGGTCGTCCCACTGGGTATCTACGGGCAGGTCGTCGGGCAGGATGGCGTCCGCCTGGGCCCCGTCCCACTCGCCGCTGTCATCGGCGGCGTCGGTCGCCAGCTGTTCCAGGCTCTGCAGGGGGCCGTCGCTGACGCCGTTGATCTCCCCCGCCTCGTGCTCACCGCCGGTGTCGCCGTCCTCGTCCTCGGAAACCTCCAGTAACGGGTTGCTCTCCAGCGCTTCCTGGATCTCCTGCTGCAGGTCCATCGTGGACAGTTGCAGCAGGCGGATGGCCTGTTGCAGCTGAGGTGTCATGGTCAGCTGCTGGCCGAGCTTGAGTTGCAGTGACTGCTTCATCGATGTGCCCGAATCGCCCGGATTTCGCGTCCCCACCGACCCCTCGCGGGGAAGGTTCAGGGCCAGTGTAGCCCCCGGCCTGCGCGCGGTGCAACAGCTTGGCGTGATTATTGCTTGTAATTTATGTGAGAGATGTGACGCAGTTCTGAACCCGGCCGGGAAACGGCCGGTTTACATGCGGAACTGCTCGCCGAGGTAGACATCCCGGACCTCGCGGTTGGCCAGGACCTCCTCGGTGCTGCCGGCGGCGATGATATGCCCCTCCCCGACGATATAGGCCTTTTCGCAGATATCCAGCGTGTCGCGCACGTTGTGGTCCGTGATGAGCACTCCGATACCGCGGTCGCGCAGGTGATTGATGATCTGCTTGATGTCGCTGACGGAGATAGGGTCCACCCCGGCGAAGGGTTCGTCCAGCAGGATGAAGTCCGGCTCGGTGGCCAGCGCCCGGGCGATTTCGACGCGGCGGCGCTCGCCGCCGGACAGTGACTGTCCCAGGCTGTCCCTGAGATGCTGGACGTGGAACTCCTCCAGCAGTTCGTCCCGGCGCTCCCTGCGCTGGGCCCTGTTCAGGTCGCGCCGGGTCTGCAGGATCGCCATCAGGTTGTCGCCGACGCTCAGTTTGCGGAAGATCGAGGCCTCCTGCGGGAGGTAGCCGATGCCCCGGCGGGCGCGCTCGTGCATGGTGTAGGCGGTGATGTCCTCGCCGTTCACGGTTATTTCACCGCGGTCCGCGGGCACGATGCCGATGATCATGTAGAAGCACGTGGTCTTGCCAGCGCCATTGGGCCCGAGCAGCCCGACCACCTGACCGCTGTCCAGGCCCAGTGAGACGTCCTGGATGACCTCGCGGCCGCGGTAGGCCTTCGCCAGGTTATTCGCCCTGAGCTGCGCCACTGACGGCGTCGTCCCCCTGCGCTGATTCGGCTGACGGCTCCGGGGCGGCTTGAGGGCCAGGCTCCGGAGCGGGCTCGGCCGCGGGCGCCGGCGATTGCGGGGGCGCCTGCGCCTCCGCTGCGTCCTCGCCCTGCTGGTGGAGGGAGGGCGGTATGACGACGACGACCTGGTTGTCCTCGTCGCTGCGGTCGGACTCCGCTCTCACGAGCTGCTTGGCGATGAAATAGTCGATGGATTCGCCGGTGACCAGGGTGCCGTCATCCCGCTCGATGCGCGCATCGCTGCGCAGGTGCACGCGCTCCTGGTCGCGGAAATAGGTAATCACGGCCGCGTGCGCGTGCACCAGCCCCTTGTCGATCTCCGGCTGTTGGCGCATCCGCGCCGGGGCGCCCCGGGCGACGATGCGATTCGCATCCTCGGTCTCGTGGTAGATCACCAGGCTGTCCGCGTCGACTTCCATGCTGCCCTGGCGCATGTGCACGTTGCCGCTGTAGGTGGTGATACCGCGCTTTTCATCCCGCACGGCACGGTCTGCCGTGATGTGTATGGGCTGTTCCCGGTCATCGGGCAGGGCCGCGGCCGGCCCGGGCGCAAACAGGGGCAGTGACGCCAGGAGTGCGGCCAGCAGGGCGGGACTGTAGGGACGCCAGCGGACGCCTCGGAATCGCATAACCGGTACCCGTGTCGCCGTGTCGCGGCGACGTTGCCATAGTCGTATCAAGCGAAGCCCGCCACGATGGTCGACCACTCACCCCTCGCGGTGAGAATGAACTCGCACGCCTCGCGCACCGCACCGCCGCCGCCGACCCTCTCGCTGCACCAGTCGGCGGCCTCGCGCACTTCGCTCGCCGCGTCCGCGACGGTCATCCCCAGCCCCGCAGCCACGATCGCCCCGAGATCGGGCAGGTCGTCTCCCATGTAGGCGCAGTCCTCAACGGCGAGCCCGGCGCGCTGGCACATCTCCAGCAGTGCCTGTCGCTTGTCCTCCCGTCCTTGGACGACATCGTGGATGCCGAGTTCCCCTGCGCGACGGGCGACGATTTCCGAGCGGCGCCCGGTGATGATAGCCACCCGTACCCCCGCGTCCTGTAACAGCTTGACGCCGAGCCCGTCCCTGATATTGAACGCCTTGGTCTCGTCGCCACTGTTGCTGTACAGGAGCTGGCCGTCCGTCAGGACGCCGTCCACGTCCAGCACAAGCAGGCGAATACGCGCTGCAGTTTCCTCGACGCCGCTCATCGTCGCTCCCGGCTCCTCACGTGATGCCCGCGTGCAGCAGGTCTTTCAAATGCAGTACACCGGTGACGGCGCCGTCGTCGACGACCACCAGCGCGCCGATTTCGTTCTCCTCCATGATACGCATGGCTTCAGCGGCCAGCATATCGGGATTGACGGTCTTGGCATTGACGCTCATCAGGTCGCCGATGGCAGTCGTGTTGATGTCGATGCTGCCATCCAGTGAGCGCCGCAGGTCGCCATCGGTGAATACGCCCTCCAGGCCGCCGTCTGCCCCAGTCACCGTGGTCATGCCCAATCCCTTGTCGCTGATTTCGAGCAGGGCCCGCGACAGGCTGGCGTCGCGGTCGACCCGCGGTATGGCGTCGCCCACGCGCATCACGTCGCGCACCATCAACAGCAGTTTCTTGCCCAGTGTGCCCCCCGGGTGGGAGAAGGCGAAGTCGTCCGCGGTGAAACCGCGCGCCTCCAGCAGCGCTATGGCCAGCGCGTCGCCCATGACCAGTGCGGTAGTGGTGCTGGAGGTCGGGGCGAGGTCCAGTGGGCAGGCCTCGGTCTCCACGCCCGTGTCCAGGTGCACGTCGGAGGCGGCGGCGAGGGCGGATTCGGGATTGCCCGTCATGCTGACGAGGGGAACGCCGATGCGTTTGAGCAGCGGCAGGAGCGTGACGATCTCGGCCACGGTACCGCTGTTCGAGAGGGCGATGACCGCGTCTTCCGCGGTGATCATGCCCATGTCCCCGTGACTCGCCTCGCCGGGGTGTACGAAAAATGCGGGTGAACCGGTGCTGGCGAGGGTCGCGGCAATCTTGCGCGCAATATGACCGGACTTGCCCATGCCGATCACGATGATGCGGCCGGGGATGTCCAGGAGCAGTTTGCAGGCGCGGTCAAATTCATCCCCGACGCGCGATTCCAGTGCCGCTACCGCGGCGGACTCCATGCGAATCGTCCGCTGCGCGGATGCGATGTGACTGATGGAGCCCTGCTCCGCCATAGGCTGTTCCACGAATCAGAGGGTGTTGTGCAGGAGATAATAGTACAGCCCGTAGAACGACACTAACAGCGAGCCCAGTATGCGGCCGAGGTAGGAGTGCCCGGGCCTGGATTTGCTGCGTTTGCGGCTGACCAGTACCGCCACCGCGAGGAACACGGTGAGAAAGGTCATGGTGAGGTAGTCGCGGGAGAGCACGGCTGGATCCAGCTTCTGGGCGCCGACCACGCCCGGTATGGACATCACCGCAAGCAGGTTGAACAGGTTGGAGCCGATGATATTGCCCAGCGCAATCTCGGTGTGCCCGCGCAGGGCGCTGGCGATGGTGGCGGCGAGTTCGGGCAGGCTGGTGCCGATGGCCACGATGGTCAGGCCGATGACGAGTTCCGACACGCCCAGTTCGACCGCGGCCCGGGTGGCACCCCAGACCAGCACCTTGGAGCTGGCGATGAGCAGCAGCAGTCCGGCGATAAAGTACAGCCAGGCGCGCGGGGGCGGCAGGTGCGGCAGGGCGTCGTCGTGCGGCTCCATGAGGAGGTCCGGATTGTTCGCCTGCGTGCGCACGAGCTGGGTCATCAGCAGGGCGAGCACCCCGATCATGAGCCAGCCGTCGAGGGGTGAGAGCACGCGGTCCCGTATGAGGAAGCCGACACCGAAGGTGACCACCAGCAGCACCGGCAACTCCTTGCGCATGCACTCCTCCTGCACCATCAGCGGCGCCACCAGCACCGTGGTGCCGAGTACCAGTGCGACGTTCGCGATATTGGAGCCGATGGCGTTGCCGATCGCCAGCGAGCCGGAGCCGGAGAGAGAGGCGGTGAGGGAGACCAGCACCTCGGGTGCGGAGGTGCCCAGCGAGACAATGGTGAGACCGATGATGATGGGGGACAGGCCCGCGTTTTCAGCGATGGAAGCGGCGCCGGCCACGAACAGGTCCGCGCTCCAGATAAGCACGATGAATCCGATGATAATGGTGGCGGCTGCTAACAGCATAAAACCTGGATTCCTGCTACAGTATGCGCCGCGCCTCGGGCTGGAACCACGGGGGTGTGCCTGTTGTCAAAACTACGTCGTGGCAAGTACGTCCCCGTCGGTCGCCTGCAGGTGTTGAAGGGCGGATTATACAGGGGTTGCCAGGCCCGGCCAGTAGGAAATTGGGGTTTCGGAGAGGAAGGGAATGTCGTATCTGAAATACGCGCTGACCGCAGCGCTGTTGCTGGCGGTGGCCGGGCTCAGTGCCGCCGACGAGGCGGTGGATTACTCCGCCCACGACCTGGTGGAGGCGACCACCGTCGAGGTCATGAATGTTGTCGTCGCCGCCGAGGACTACGTGGACGACGACCCGGAGCGCTATTACGAGCAGGTGCAGGCGCTGCTCGACCCCCTGATCGACTACCGCGGTTTCGCCCGCAGCGTCATGGGACCCTATGCGACGAGTGAGCGCTATCGCTCCCTCGACGAGGCCGGCCGCGAGGCGCTGCGCGACCAGCTCGATCGCTTTACCCAGGTGATGCGACTCAGCCTGGTGCGGACCTACAGCAAGGGCCTCCTCGCGTTCGGCAGTTCAAAAATAGAGGTGTTGCGCCCCGAGGAGGGCGCGTCCCGGGAGCGCCGGGTCTCGGTGCGCCAGCATGTCTACTCCGACCGCGACGACCCGTACGTGGTGCTCTACCAGATGGGCCGCGACAAGGCGGGCGACTGGAAACTGCGCAATGTCATTATCGAGACGGTGAGCCTCGGTCAGATCTACCGCGACCAGTTCGAGGCCTCCGCGCGGGAGGAAAACGGCGACCTCGACAAGGTCATCGCCGGCTGGACTACCGCCACCGTCGACGTCGAGAGCTGACGCGGGCTGCCCGGGCGCCCCTGAATATTGCCAATATCCGCGGGCGCGCCAGCTCGCACCCGCAGCACTTTTCTCCTAAAATGCGCGTTTTCCCGAACACCGCCCCCGACCGGGCGGCGCGAGAGAGCAGCGGAGACGGCCTATGGACGCAGCCAGCGTGAAATCCCTGTTGGAAGCCCACCTCGACGGGTGCGAGTTTCATGTGCAGGGCGAGGGCAGCCACTACGACATCGAAGCCATCGGCGAGGTGTTCGAGGGCCTGCGGCCGGTGAAGAAGCAGCAGCTGGTCTACGCGGCCCTGACGGACCATATCGCCGACGGCAGCATCCACGCGGTCAACATCCGCACCTACACCCCCGCGGAGTGGCAGTCGCGTCCCCCGGCTTGAGCGCCCCGGGAGCGGCGACCCCGATGACGAACCCGAGACGCCCCCGGCTGCGGTACACCGCAGGCGGCGGCGCGGCATGGACTGAGCGATGAAGGAAAAACTGACGCTGGCCCTGACCAAGGGCCGCATACTGAAAGAGACGCTGCCCCTGCTGGCACAGGCGGGCATCGAGCCGGCCGAGGAACTGGACCGCAGCCGCAAGCTCGTCTTTGACACGAACCGGCCGGACCTGCAGCTGGTCATCCTGCGCGGCACGGATGTGCCGACCTACGTGCGCCTCGGCGCCGCGGATATCGGCGTGGTGGGCAAGGACATCCTGCTCGAACACGGCGCCGACGGGCTGTACGAACCCCTCGACCTGCAAATCGCGCACTGTCGGCTGATGACGGCGGGCCCGGTGGGCTGGCAGCCGCCCGGCGGCCGGCTGCGTGTGGCCACGAAGTTCGTCAATATCGCCCGCGGCTACTTTGCGCGCAAGGGCGTGAACGCTGACATCATCAAGCTCTACGGGGCGATGGAGCTGGCCCCGGCCATGAACCTGGCAGACCTGATCGTGGACATCGTGGACACGGGCAATACGCTGCGCGCCAACGGCATGGAGCCCATGGAGGAAATCGCCGGGATCAGCTCGCGCCTGGTTGTGAACAAGGCCGCCATGCGGTCCAGGCACGACGCCATCAGCGCCGTTGTCGACGCGCTGTCCGCCGCCGTACAGGAGCGGGCCGATGCGCAGGCTTGATACCGCGGACGCGGATTTCGAGGGCGAACTGGCCGCACTGCGCCACAGCGCCGACGCGGCGGACCCGTCGATCGAGGCGGGTGTCGCGGCGATCGTGGCCGACGTCGCCGCCCGCGGCGACGCCGCGCTGCTCGAGTACACGGCCCGCTTCGACGGCGTCGAGGCCGCCTCGGTCGCCGACCTTGAAATCCCCCCCGCGCGCCTCGCGGCGGCACTGGATGCCGTGGACCCGGTCCAGCGCGAGGCCCTGGAGTACGCCGCCGCACGGGTGCGCGACTTCCACGAGCGGCAGTTGCAGGAGAGCTGGCAGTACCGCGACGCGGCGGGCAACCTGCTCGGCCAGCAGGTCACGCCCCTGCAGCGGGTCGGGATCTACGTTCCCGGCGGCAAGGCCAGTTACCCCTCCTCGGTGTTGATGAACGCCATTCCAGCGGTGGTAGCCGGGGTGGATGAGGTCATCATGGCAGTACCCGCCCCGGGCGGGGCGCTGAACGACCTGGTGCTGGCCGCGGCGCGCGTTGCGGGTGTCGACCGCGTCTTCACCATCGGCGGCGCCCAGGCGGTGGCCGCGCTGGCCCACGGCACGCAGAGCCTGCCCGCGGTGGACAAGATCACGGGTCCCGGCAACATCTGGGTGGCCACCGCGAAGCGGCAGGTGTTCGGGCGGGTGGGTATCGACATGATCGCGGGGCCCTCGGAGATCCTGGTGATCTGTGACGGCAGCTCACCGCCGGAGTGGGTGGCCATGGACCTGTTCTCCCAGGCGGAACACGACGAGAATGCCCAGGCCATCCTGCTGAGCCCGGACGCGAAATACCTGGACAGCGTGCAGGACTGTATCGACCGACTGTTGCCCACGCTGGAACGGGCGGACATCGTGCGCGCCTCGCTCGATTCGCGCGGAGCGCTGATCGCCACGCGCGACCTCGCGGAGGCAGTGGCGCTCTCCAACCGGCTGGCGCCGGAACACCTGGAGCTGTCCGTGGCGGACCCGGAAGCGCTGCTGCCCGAAGTGCGCAACGCCGGTGCGATATTTCTCGGCGCCTATACGTCGGAAGCTCTCGGCGATTACTGCGCGGGGCCCAACCACGTGCTGCCCACGGCGTCCAGCGCGCGCTTCTCCTCACCGCTGGGGGTCTACGATTTCCAGAAGCGCAGCTCGGTCATCATGTGCAGCCCGGAGGGGGTGCGCGAACTGGGCAGGGCCGCCTCGGTCCTGGCGCGCGGGGAATCCCTGACTGCTCACGCGCGCAGCGCCGAACTGCGCCTCGACCAGGACTGAGGGGTCGGGCTCAGGACACCGGGACCGCCCCGGTGGACTGCGAGAGCGCGCCGACCACCGCGCGCAGTTCCAGGCTCTGGCGGGCGCGCTGCACAGAGATCGCAATGGTTTCCCCGGGACGCAGTCGCGCGATGCGGTGCATGGTGCGCCGGCCGTCCCGCACGGCCTCGCCGTCGATGTGGGTAATGATGTCGCCCACGCGCATGCCCGCCTTCGCCGCGGGTCCGCCGGGAGCGACGGCGACCACCGACAGCGCCGGTTGCGGCCCGGCGCCCTCCCGAAAAATGCCGATGGGCTCGACGCTCACGCCCAGCCAGCCGCGTATGACCTCGCCGTACTGGATCAGGTCCTCCATGACGAAAATGGCGAGATTGACCGGGATGGCGAGGCTGATGCCGATACCGGTGGGCACGCTGCCGCCACCGTTCTCGCCGCCTATGTTTTCCGGTGTGTAAATGATGGTGTTGATGCCCAGCAGGCGGCCGCTGGTATCGATCAGCGCGCCGCCGGAGTTGCCGAGATGGATGCTCGCGTCGGTCTGGATGTAGTCCTCGTAGGTGTGCAGCTGCAGCCCGTAGCGACCGAGCGCGGAGACGATACCCTGGGTGACTGAGTGCCCGAAGCCCAGCGGGTTGCCGATGGCGAGCACCACGTCCCCGACGCGCACGTTGTCCGAGTCGCCGAGTGCGACCGGCTCGAGGTCCGCCAGTTGCACCTTGAGCACGGCCAGGTCGGTGGCGGAATCCGTGCCGATGACCACCGCGTTGCTGGAGCGCCCGTCGTGCAGCGCGACCTGTATCGCGTCTGCCCCGGCGATGACGTGGTTGTTGGTCAGGATATGACCATCGCCGGTGACGATGACCCCCGACCCGAGTGAGCGTTCGATGCGCTGGCGCTGCGCCTGGGGTTCGGAGAAGCGGCGGAAGTAGGAGTCGTCGAGCAGGGGACTGCGCTGGGGTGTGACCAGCTTGGCGGTGTAGATGTTCACGACCGAGGGTGTGGCCGCGCGCACGGCGCGGGCATAGCTCACCGGCTCGAGCCCGTCGCCGGTTGTCTCGTCAGGTGTGCCCGCCCACCGGTCCAGTATGAGCAGTGCGGCGAGCAGTCCCGCCACGGCGGGCCAGAAGATGTAGGTGAGAGCCTGTTTCATGCGCGCACGGTGTGGTTTGCCCCGGCATTGTATATGATGCAGCGGAATCCCGGCCAACCGGTGGCAATTCATGAGTGCACAACTGGGCGAACTGACGGCTTACCTGGACCAGTGCCTGCAGCCGGGCCGTTTCAGCGACTACTGCCCGAACGGCCTGCAGGTGGAGGGCCGCAACGAGGTGAGCCGGCTGGCCACCGGTGTCACCGCGAGCCAGGCCCTGATCGACAGCGCCGCCCAGTGGGGCGCCGACGCGATACTCGTGCACCACGGGTACTTCTGGCGCGGGGAGGATGCGCGCATCGTCGGTATGAAGCGCCGGCGCCTGGCCGCGCTGCTCGAGCACGACATCAGCCTGCTGGCTTTCCACCTGCCCCTGGACGCGCATCCGGAGTTCGGCAACAACGCGCGCCTGGGTGAGCTGCTGGGCATCGCCGCGGGCGCGCACAGCCCCCTGCAGCCGGAGGCGCCGTCGGAGGTGGGCAGCATCGGGACCCTGCCGGCTTCAGTGCGGGCGGAGGAGCTGGTGAAGCTGCTGCGCACCCTCACCGGGCGCGAGCCCCTGCACATCGGCGACGGCGGGGCGACGGTGCAGCGCCTGGCCTGGTGCACGGGTGCGGCACAGGGCTATATAGAGGCGGCGGTCGCCGCGGGTGCGGAGGTGTTCATCACGGGCGAGGCCTCGGAACAGACGGTACACGTGGCGCGCGAGGAGGGCATCCAGTTCATCGCCGCGGGGCACCACGCCACCGAGCGCTACGGTGTGCAGGCGCTTGGCGCCCACCTGGCGGAAAAATTCTCGCTGGAGCACCGGTTTATCGATATCGACAACCCGGTGTAGGCCGCCTCAGGCCTGTTCCGTTTTCTCCGGCGTGCCCGGCCCGGGCTTGCGCTCCAGTCCGAACTCCTCGTGCAGCGTGCCCCTTTCGTCGGGAGAGGTCTTCGGCGCGTAGTCCAGCGGCGGCTGGATGTGGGCGAGATCCGCGGGGATCTCATTGGGGTCGCGGCTGTCGCTGAGGTGCTCCAGTGAGACCGGGCCCTCGCCGCGGCACAGTGTGCCCGCGCCCCTGGCCAGGTGGTTGTGCACGTCGCGGTAGCTCTCGGTCAGGGTGTTGAGCAGCTGGGCCGTCTCAGTGAAATGCTCCACCACCTCGTCCTCGTAGAGTTTCTTGTCCTGCAGCACCTGGTCCAGCTTGCGCTCCACCTCGCGGTACTTCTGCCCCGCGGTGGAGGTGCGGCGGCCCATCAGCATGCCGAGCACAAAGCCCAGCACGAGCAGGGCGGCGGACGCCGCGAGCAGGATTTCGAAGCTGTATTCAGGTGATTCCACGGTGGTCCCCCCGGGGCGGTACAACGGTCGGCGCAGTATACCCCCAATGCGACGGCGACTGTAGCGCGGCGGCGGCGCGCGTTGCCAAGGCGCAGGCCTGTCGTTAAAGTGAGCCGCTTGCAGTGCAGCGGGACAGGGCGCCCCATCCCATGACGACACCCTGGCAGCGCTACCAGGCAGACCTTGAGCGCGAGGACTTCAGTCACGACGAGGCCCAGGAGCAGGCCGTTCAACTCCTGCAGGACCTTTACGACCGCTTGCTCGCGGCGCGTCGCGAGCGACGCGGCGGCCTCGCCGGCCTGGTCTCAAGACTGCGCGGCGACGCGCCCGGGCCCGAGCGGGGGCTCTACCTCTGGGGCGGTGTCGGGCGCGGCAAGACCTATCTCATGGACACCTTCTACGAGTGCCTGCCCTTCGACGACAAGCTGCGCGTGCACTTCCACCGCTTCATGCAGCGCGTGCACGGGGAGCTCACCCGCCTCGAGGGGGAGAAAAACCCGCTGGAGAAAGTCGCCGACGGGCTGGCGGAGCAGGCGCGCATCATCTGCTTCGACGAGTTTTTCGTCACCGATATTGGCGACGCGATGATCCTCGGGGGCCTGATGGAGGCGCTGTTCGCCCGCGGCATGACCCTCGTCGCCACCTCCAACATCGAGCCGGAACGCCTCTACGAGGACGGCCTGCAGCGCCAGCGTTTCCTCCCGGTCATCGCCCTGTTGCAGCAACATACACAGGTGGTCAACGTCGATGCCGGCACGGACTACCGCCTGCGCGCGCTGCAGCAGGCGGAGCTCTACCACTACCCGCTGGATGCGGGCGCCGACCGCAGCCTGGAACAGAGCTTCCGCCGACTCGCGCCGGAGGGCGGCAAGAACTGGGAGCGGCTGGAGATCAACGGCCGCTACCTGACCTGCCGCCGGCTGGCAGAGGACGTCGCCTGGTTCGACTTCGCGGAGCTCTGCGACGGGCCGCGCTCGCAGAACGACTACATCGAGCTGGCGCGCATCTTCCACGCAGTGCTGCTCTCCGGCATCCCGGCCTTCGACGCGGCGAAGGACGACCAGGCGCGCCGCTTCATCAACCTCGTCGACGAGTTCTACGACCGCAACGTCAAGATGGTGCTCGCCGCCGCCACGCCCCTGCTCGACCTGTACTCGGGCGGGCGGCTGGAGTTCGAGTTCCAGCGCACCCTGTCGCGCCTGCAGGAGATGCAGTCCTACGAGTACCTGGCGCGGGAGCATCGGCCTTAGCCTGGAAGTTTTTTGGGACCTTCACAAGACGGCGCGGCAGCTCAAAGTTCTTTCCGAAAACCGCGTAAAGCGCCATCCATGGCAGCTCGACCTCGGCCGTCCCTGGCCTCGGACGTTTTCGGAAAGAACTTTGAGCTCCCACGCCTTGTCCGGGCAATATTCTCCACCTTCGTCCTTGGTGGATCGAATCACTCAGAGCAGATCCCGCTTGCGGGCCTTCGAACACTTTAAAGCCGCGGATTAGGCGCCGAGAACCGGAGGAAGGTCTGGGAACCTGAAGGGCTATCCAGGAACGTCCGAGGCCAGGGACGGCCGAGGTCGAGCTGCCATGGATGGCGCTTTACGCGGTTCCTGGATAGCCCTTCAGGTTGCCGGACCGGGCTGTACTAGAACGACCCTCAGATTAGCGGGCCGTATAGACCTGGAACCCCAGGCGGCGCGCGGCCTGGGGGGTAGGTAAGTAGCGAAAATTCTTCGATTTTCCGCTTGAAATGGGGGGTCGGTTTGCATAGAATTCGCGCTCTCGAATTTGCAGCCCCCGCAAGGCGGTCAAAGCCATGAAAACCTACAGCGCCAAAGCCGAGGACGTGAACCACGACTGGTACGTCGTGGACGCCGCCGACAAGACCCTCGGGCGCCTGGCCAGCGAGATCGCGCACCGGCTGCGCGGCAAGCACAAGCCCGAGTACACGCCCCACGTGGACACCGGCGACTACATCGTCGTGGTGAACGCGGAGAAGGTGCGGGTGACCGGCGCCAAGGCCACGAACAAGATCTACCACCACCACACCGGCTACCCCGGTGGACTGAAGTCCGTATCCTTTGAACAGCTCATGGAAAAGGCTCCCGAGCGCGCCATCCAGTCCGCTGTGAAGGGCATGTTGCCGCGCAACCCCCTGGGCCGCGCCATGTTCAGGAAACTCAAGGTCTACGCGGGCAGCGAGCACCCCCACGCGGCACAGCAGCCGCAGGCACTGAATCTCTAAAGAGACAGCGATCTATGTCAGACACCCAGTATTACGGCACCGGCCGCCGCAAGACCTCCACCGCGCGGGTATTCATGCAGAGCGGTACCGGCAGCATCACCGTCAACAAGCGTCCCCTGGACCAGTTCTTCGGCCGGGAAGTGGCCCGCATGATCGTCCGCCAACCGCTGGAACTTGTTGAATTGTCAGATAAATTCGACATCAACGTGACAGTAGCCGGGGGCGGCAGCTTCGGCCAGGCGGGCGCCATCCGCCACGGCATCACCCGCGCCCTGATGGAGTACGACGAATCCCTGCGCGGCACCCTGCGCGGCGCCGGCTACGTGACCCGGGACGCCCGCGAGGTGGAGCGCAAGAAGGTCGGTCTGCGCAAGGCCCGCAAGCGTCCCCAGTACTCCAAGCGCTAAGTCGCCCGGCCCCCCCGGACGAGGGAGCCGTACTACGAAAAACGCCCGCTTGCACCGCCAGCCGGGCGTTTTTTTTAGACATGGACGGGCGGCCACCCGGGGCCGGATTTGTGCCACCCGGGAGGCGCAAAAGCCTGTAAAATCAAGGGGGTTGCCTTGTCAGCAACCGGTAAAATCATTAGCATTAGCACCTTTTTGGGAACCGGCTTGCGAGCCCTCATCGGGGGCGGTTCGCAGGCCCGCACGCTGGGGAGAGAAACATGAGTAGCGACGGCGTCAACACCGCCAGGCGCAGATTCCTGACGGCGGCCACGAGCGCGGTGGGAGCCGCCGGCGCGGTCGGGATCATGGTGCCCTTCGTCGGGTCCTGGAACCCGTCGGCCAAGGCCAAGGCTGCCGGCGCACCCGTCAAGGCCGATATCAGCAAGATCGAACCCGGCGCGATGATCAACGTCGAGTGGCGCGGCAAGCCGGTCTACGTGGTCCATCGCACCACGCAGCAGATCGATGACCTGCCCAGCCTGAACGACGACCTCAAGGACCCGGACTCCGAACTTCCCGATTCCCAGCCCGCTTACATCACCGGCGACGCCCGCGCCATACGCCCCGAGATTTTCGTGGTCGTCGGTCTGTGCACCCACCTGGGCTGCGCGCCGAAATTCCGCCCGGAAGTGGGTGCCGCCGACCTGGGCGGGGACGACTGGCTGGGGGGCTTCTTCTGCCCCTGTCACGGCTCCAAGTTTGACATGTCCGGCCGGGTTTACGCCGGTGTGCCGGCCTCCCAGAACCTGATAGTGCCGCCGTATTCCTTCGAGGATGACAGCATCCTGGTGATCGGTGTCGACGCGGAGGCCGCCTCATGATCAACCTGCTTATCGGACTGCGCGACTGGGTCGACGCCCGCCTGCCCATCGTGCGCGCGTGGGACACCCACATGGGCAAGTACTACGCGCCCAAGAACTTCAACTTCTGGTACTTCTTCGGATTCCTGTCCCTGGTGGTGTTGGTCAACCAGTTGCTTACCGGCATCTGGCTGACGATGAACTATACCCCGAGCCAGGAGGATGCTTTCGCCTCCGTCGAGTACATCATGCGCGATGTCGATTACGGGTGGATACTGCGGTACATGCACTCCACCGGGGCGTCGGCTTTTTTTGTCGTCGTCTACCTGCACATGTTCCGCGCGCTCCTCTACGGGTCCTACAAGAAGCCGCGGGAGCTGATCTGGATTTTCGGCATGTTGATCTTCGTCGTGCTCATGGCGGAGGCGTTTGTCGGCTACGTGCTGCCCTGGGGCCAGATGTCCTACTGGGGCGCCCAGGTGATCATTTCGCTTTTCGGGGCGATACCGGTTGTCGGGGAGGACATCGTCACCTGGATTCGCGGCGATTACCTGATCTCGGGTATCACGCTGAACCGCTTTTTCGCGCTCCACGTCGTGGCCCTGCCCATCATCCTGCTGGCGCTGGTGCTTTTGCACCTGCTCGCGCTGCACGAGGTGGGTTCCAACAACCCCGACGGCGTGGATATCAAGGCGCACAAGGACGAGAACGGCGTGCCCCTGGACGGCATTGCCTTCCACCCCTATTACACGGTGCACGACCTGCAGGGCCTGGGCGTGTTCCTGTTTATTTTCTGTGGCGTGATCTTCTTCATGCCCGAGATGGGAGGCTACTTCCTCGAGTACGCCAACTTCGAGGAAGCGAACAACCTGAAGACCCCGGAGCACATCGCGCCGGTGTGGTACTTCACGCCGTTCTACTCGGTATTGCGCGCTGTGCCCGACAAATTCTGGGGCTTCATCGCCTTCGCCGCGTCGGTGGCGATACCCTTCCTGCTGCCCTGGCTCGACCGCAGCCCGGTGCGCTCCTGGCGCTACCGCGGCAACATCACGAAGGTGATGCTTGTGCTGTTCGTGGCTTCCTTCCTCATCCTGGGCGTGCTCGGGGTGAAGGCGCCGACGCCGGCCCGCACCTTCCTGGCCCAGGTGTGCAGCGTCATTTACTTCGCCTTTTTCCTGCTGATGCCCATCTGGTCGGCGATGGACAAGACCAAGCCCGTGCCGGAGCGCGTCACGATGGACGGCGGTATCGGCTTCTGGGGCAGCCTCGGCGGCCTGCTGCTGATCGGGGCGTTGACGTTCCTGCCGCTCAAGGCCGTCGGCGCCGAGTCCGCGTACAAGTGCGGCAGCATTCCCTGTGACGAGTTCGTGCCGGACCCTGCCGACAAGGCCTCGCTGCAGCGCGGCGCCAAACTGTACATGAACTACTGCCACGGCTGCCACGAACTGAAGTTCTCGCGCTACAACCGTGTCGCCGAGGACCTGGGTATCCCGGAAGACCTGATGCTGGCCAACCTCGTTTTCGACCCCGGCACCAAGATCGGCGCGCTCATGGACAACGCCATGGACGGGCCGACCGCCAAAAAGTGGTTCGGCGTGAATCCACCGGACATGACCCTTTGGGCCCGGCGCAAGGGCGGCGACTGGCTTTACACCTACCTGCGCACCTTCTACCGCGACGACAGCCGACCTTTTGGGGTCAATAACAAGGTGTTCAAGGACGTGGGCATGCCCCATGTCCTGCTGGAACTGCAGGGCATGCAGGAGTGCGCGCCCGGCGCGGTGCTCGCCGACAATGGGGGCGTCAAGCGTGACGTACTCACCGGAGAGGACCAGAAAGATGATCCCTGCGGCGAGTTCACCATCGTCCAGGAGGGCGCCATGAGTCCCGAGGAGTTTGACGCGGCGATGTACGACCTCGTCAATTTCCTGGCCTATACCGCCGAGCCGATGGTGCAGGACCGCCAACGCATCGGCATCTATACGCTGCTGTTTATCGTGTTGTTCACTGTGTTCGCGTGGTTGCTGAATCGCGAGTACTGGAAAGACGTGCACTGATAACCCGGGCCGGCGCGGCGGCGCGCGCGGGTCGACGCAAAGAATTATTTAAGAGGAAATCCCAATGGGTGTAGTGGCAAAGCGGTCATCGATGACATTTTTTTCCGACAACACCAGTCACTACAGTCACCGGGTGCGGATCGTGCTGGCCGAGAAAGGCGTCACCGTCGACATGGTGGAGACGGACGCGGCGCATCCCCCCGAGGAACTCGCCGATCTCAATCCTTACAACAGCCTGCCGACGCTGGTCGACCGGGACCTGGTGCTCTACGAATCCAAGGTGATGATGGAGTACCTGGACGAGCGTTTCCCGCACCCGCCGCTGCTGCCGGTGTACCCGGTGGCGCGCGCCGAGAGCCGCCTGTTCATCCACCGCATCGAGAAGGACTGGTGTGCATATGTCGACGCCATCCAGCACACGCGCAGCGACAACGTGATCAAGAAGTCCACCAAGGAGCTGCGCGAGAGCATCATGAGTGTGGCGCCGATCTTCGCCGAGAAGCCGTTTTTCATGAGCGACGAGTTCACGCTGGTCGACTGCTGCATTGCGCCTGTGCTCTGGCGCCTCCCGTCGCTGGGTGTGGAGATCCGTTCCAGCAAGCAGTCCAAGCCACTGCAGGCCTATATGGATCGACTGTTCAATCGCGACTCCTTCCAGGAGAGTCTGTCCGAGCAGGAAAGGGAGATGCGGCTCTAGCGTCCGGGTGGCCGACAAGTCAGTGACTTCCAGCCGACCCTACATCATGCGCGCGCTGTACGAGTGGATCGTCGACAACGACTGTACGCCCTATGTGCTGGTCGACGCGTCGATGGAGGAGGTGCTGGTCCCGCGGCAGTATGTCAAGGACGACCAGATCGTGCTGAATATCTCCCCGGACGCGGTGGTCGATCTCGACATCACCAATCACGCGGTGTCCTTCAACGGCCGTTTCGGCGGCGTTGCGACCGATGTCTACGTACCCATCACCGCCGTGGTCGGCATCTACGCCAGGGAAAACGGCCAGGGCATGGTGTTCGAACAGGAGGATAACGTGGACCCGCCTGACGACACGCCGCCGGACCGGGGCAAGCGCGACAAGCGCCCCGCCCTCAAGATCGTCAAGTAGCTACTCGATTATCTCGAACAGGCGCACCACGCGCTGTACGCCCGAAATACCCGCCGCCTTGTCCGTGATGCGCTGGGCCTCTTCCTGCGTGGCCAGCCCCATCAGGTATACCACGCCGTTCTCCGTGACGACCTTGACCCGGGTACCCTCGATGTCACCCGTGCCGAGAAGCCAGGACTTCACCTTCGTGGTGATCCAGGTGTCCGATGTGCGGGTCATGCCGGAACTGGGGGCGGCGATTTCCAGCTCGTTGTAGATTCGCCGCACGCCGCGCACCTCGCGCACCACGGTGGTGGCCTGCGCCTTCAGGGCCTCGCTGTTGACCTGTCCCGCCAGCAGTACGTAGCCGTTGTAACTGACCACCACCACGTGGGCGTCGTGGAAGTCCTCGTCCGCCGCGTGGATGTTCACCGTGGCCTTGGTCTCTATATTGCTGTCCTCGATCATCCGGCCCAGGGTGCGTTCCCCGGTGTCCTCCTCGATCGTGTCCACCTGCATGGTCGCGAGCATGCTGCCGCAGCCGGACAGGAGGAGGGTGGTGCAGGTCAGGAAAATGAAGTAGCTGAGTCTCATTGTTCAGTCGTTGCCCCCGTTGCCGAATATCTGTCTGTCGATGAGCGCGCACAGGCAGTGCAGTACCATGACCTGCAACTCCGTGATGCGCGGCCGACTCACGCCCCCCGCAGCCAGGTGAGCGTCCCCGGCGCGCAGGAGCAACGCCAGCTCCCCGTCATCGGGGTTGGACAGGGCGACGACGGCCATGTTCCGCTCGTGTGCCGCCTGCACCGCGCGCTCGAGGTTGTCCCGGCGGGGGCCACTGTTGATGCACAGCAGCACATCGCCCGACTGGCCCAGGGCGCGCAACTGGCGGGAGAAGATGTCGTCGAAGCCGTTGTCGGCGGCAATTGCGGTCAGGCTGGCGCCGTCCGCGCCGAGCGCCATGGCCGGCAGGGCCGGGCGCTCGCGCTCCAGGCGGTCGAGCAGCCGGGAGCAGAACAGCTGGGCGAGGGCGGCGTCCGCGCCATTGCCGCAGGCCAGAATCTTGCGGTCCCCGAGCAGGCAGCCCGCCATCATCTCGCTGGCGTGGCGCAGCGGCTCGGCCAGGGTATCCACCGACATGGCGATGGTCTCGATCGTGTCCTGGAAACTGTCGGCGATGAGCTGGTAGTGGTCCATATTCTGTTATTTTCCGATGACCTTCTTCCGATGCGTGTTTTCCGACTGTCGCGCTCAGGCGGTGAAAGCGCCGCGAATCCAGCGCACTCCATCGCCGGCGGGGCATTGTCGCGGCTCGAAGGCGATTACGTCAAATCGACAGGGCAGGCGGGCCAGCGCCGGCCGCTCCTGCAGGAAGCGCCCGGCGGTACGCACGATGCGTCGCCGCTTGCGCGCGGTCACCGATGCGGCCGCCCCGGCGAAGGCGGGGTGACTGCGTGCCCGGACCTCGACAAATACCAGTTGCGCGCCGTCCATAGCGACAATGTCTATCTCCCCAGTCCGCGCGCGGTAGTTGCGCGCGAGCATGCGCAGGCCGCGCCGGCGCAGCCAGCTCACCGCGCGCTCCTCGTAGTGGTCACCCAGGGATTTCATGCGGCCTCCGGTCAGCGGGGCCAGTGTAGCTATTGCTGCCTGATTTCGCCGCGATCAAATGTGGCCAGGGAGAGGGTGCGATGCAGGCGCAGTTCCGGGTCCAGCGTCAGCAGGCCGGTGCTGCCGCGCAGCAGGGTATCGGGGCCGCCCTGCAGTCGCGGAAAACGCCTTTGCAGAATGAAGGCGTCGGCACCGAGCGCATTGAGCCGGGTGTAGCCGCCGACGCTGGCGTCGGACGCCGCGATGGCCACCCGCAGCGCGGGGTTGGCGCCGAGCAGCCAGGGGGTTTCAAGGAGGTTGATCCCGTTGAGGTCCCGGTTGCGCTCGTCGGGGATGCCGTTGTAGATACTCGACAGCGCGTAGACCGGGATGGCGCCGGCGTAGTGGAACGCCAGCAGCGGCTTTATCGACCGCGCCTCGGCGCCCTGTCGGCTGAGCAGGAAAACCACCTGGGGGTCCTGTCGCCTGCGGGCGGTGAACTCTATGTTCGTCGCGAGCATGTCGCGAATCTCGCGCGCGCGCCGTTCGCTTTCGGACAGGCCGAGGGCGTCCTTGACGCTGCCGGAGTACTCCTCCCGGTCCGTGTAGGACGCGGCGCTGACGACGGTGCCGCCCAATTCCGCCCAGCGCTCCCTCAGGGCGCGCTCGACCTTTTCGCCCCAGGCGCCGGCCGGGCTGATTACCATGGCCTGCCGCGCGCCGCTGCCGTAGGCCAGTTCCGCCAGGGTCGCCGCCTCGTCCTCCGGCGCGAGGGACAGTTGCACCAGCGGGCTGCCGGCGGCGGGGAGAGCGCCCTCGATGCGGTTGAGGGCGATGACGGGCACCGGCCTGGAGGGGCGCGTGGCCAGGTCCGCCACGGATTGTTTGCTGAGCGGCCCGACCACCATGCGCGCGCCGCGCCGCACCGCCTCGTCGTAGGCCGCGCCGGCACCGGCGTAGCTGTCGCTGTCCAGCACAATGACCTCGCCGGGGCTGTCGCCACCTTCCGCGGCGGCGTAGTGGGCCGCCAGGTAGCCGTCCAGCACCGCCCGCCCGGCGCTCGCCAGGCGCCCGCTCAACGGCAGGACCAGGGCAACGGTGTCGCCGCGCGCCCGTTGCCCGTAGCCCATGCCGCCGGGAAGCGGGTCCGCCGCGGGGTGTTCGGGGTAGCGCGCGAGCCAGTTGTCCAGGTTCGTCGCGAGACTGTCCGGGTCGCGACAGTCGAGTGCGAGCTGCAGCCAGGCGATCCACTCCGGGTCGGTCGTTTCAGCCAGTGCCGCATCGAGCGCGGGGGCGCCCGCGCGCTGCAGGTCGAACCAGGTGGCGCGGCGCCAGGCGGGGAGTTGCTCGGCCGGCGCGAGGGCGAGCAGTTCGCTCGCCGCACGGGCACTGGCCACGTGGTCCGCCGACAGGGACAGCATGAAGTGGCGGAATGTGGCGACGCGGTACTGCAGCGCCGCGCTGGTCCGGGTCGTTCGCAGACTGTCCAGGGACGCCAGCGCGCGGCCGGGGTCGCCGCGCACCCAGTCGATGCGCGCCCGCAGGTAGTCGCGGTAGGCCACGTCCTCGTCGCTCATGGCCGCCGGGGGGATGGCGTCGAGCGCTACACTGGCCTGCATCCAGTCGAACGCGGCGAGGGACTGTTCGACACGGTTGAACTGCGCGCGCAGCGGACTGGGCGGCAGCTCGAGTGAAATGTCCTCGTCTGCCGGACCGGTCTCTTCCACGCCCGGTTGCGGTTCCGGTTCCGGGGGCGCCTCGGGCGCGCCGGCACAGCCGGCTATCGCGAGCGCGAGTGCGAGGAGCAGGCCGGGCAGGGCGGCGCTGGGTATCGGCCCCGGGGGCCGGTTCGGGCAGTCTGTCATGCTATGCTTCGCGCAGGTCGGGTCCGGTTATCCCGGCGTTGAAAACGACGGACATTATAAGGGGAAATCGTGGACTCCGGGCTCTATGTTGTCGCCACCCCCATCGGCAATCTTGCCGACCTGGCGCCGAGGGCGGTGGAAGTGCTGCGCGCCGCGGACCTCATCGCCTGCGAGGACACGCGCCACAGTGCGCGCCTGTTCCGGGCCCACGACATCGCCACGCCGACCATTGCCTACCACGACCACAGCGAGCGCCGCGCGCTGCAGCGGGTGGGCGAATGCCTGGACGGGGGCGGCCGGGTCGCCCTGGTTTCCGATGCGGGCACGCCGCTGATCTCGGACCCGGGGTATCGCCTGGTCCGCCACGCCCAGGAGCGCGGGCACCCGGTGCGGCCGGTGCCGGGGTCCTGTGCGGCGGTGGCCGCCCTGAGCGTCGGCGGGCTGCCCACGGACCGGTTCCTGTTCGAGGGCTTCCTGCCCGCGCGGCAGGCGGCGCGCGAAAACCGTCTCGCCGCGCTTGCGAACCAGGGTGCCACCCTGGTGTTCTACGAGGCGCCTCACCGGGTCGCCGCGTGCCTCGATTCCATGACGGCGGTTTTCGGGCCGGACCGCGAGGCAGTGCTGGCCCGCGAACTGACCAAGGCCTTCGAAACGGTGATTCGCGACACACTCGCCGGGCTCGCCGCGCGAGTCGAGGCTGACGGCGACCAGCGCCGCGGCGAGATCGTCCTGCTCGTCGCGGGCGCCCCTGACCTTCAGGGGGACATCCCGCCGGACATCTCGGCGCTGCTGCGCAGACTCGCCGAGGAGATGCCCGCCAAGCGCGCCTGCGCGGTGCTCGCGGAGCACACAGGGCTGCGCAAGAACGCGCTCTACGACCACCTGCTGGCCCTGAAAAAGTAATCGGGCCCCGCAACAATGCCATTGCCCCCGGGCCTGGCCCCCGGTAGTCTTGGCGCCGAGTCGGTCAGGCGATCGCTTCCCGCGTTGCGGGGGGAGGAAAGTCCGGGCTCCACAGGGCAGGGTGCCAGGTAACACCTGGGGGGCGCGAGCCCACGGAAAGTGCAACAGAAAGTATACCGCCCGCCGCTCTTTTCGAAGGGCAGCGGGTAAGGGTGAAATGGTGCGGTAAGAGCGCACCGCGCGGCTGGCAACAGGCGCGGCGATGGCAAACCCCACCCGGAGCAAGACCAAATAGGAATCCGTATGCTGTGGCCCGCAGTGGATTCGGGTAGGTCGCTTCAGGCAGGTGGCGACACCTGTCGCAGATGAATGATCGTCCACGACAGAACCCGGCTTATCGACCGACTCATCTCATTCCCGGGCCCCGACGGTGTCATGCCGGGGGGACCGCTGGCGGGCATCGCGGCCCGCCGCGCCCGACCCTTCACACGTCTTTTGATCACACCGGAACGGCCCGCTCCGGGGGCTTATACCGATTTAGACTAAAAAACTTTGCATACAATGAAAAATCGGCCTGTAAGTTAAAGTAGATCCTCAACAACGGTATTTATAAGGCTGTTTTTTGTGATTTTTCCCACCGAAAAAAAATCCCCCCCGGTGGCGCCGGTTGCCCCGGTTTCGTCGATTTCGGCCCTAATTGCCTGAAAATAATACAGTTTTTCTACGGTACTCACTTGACACTTTCCGGAAGTGGGACCTATAGTGTCGAAAAGTAGAGATAAGTGGGAATATTTGGCTTTTTGTGGTTATCGAAGCCGAATGAGTGGGGATTGCCGTCGTGTTTCGCGGAGTGCAGCACATCAATATGGATGCCAAGGGGCGGCTCGCCATGCCGGCGCGCCAGCGCGAGCCCCTGGTGGCGCTGTGCGAGGGCCGGGTCGTGGCCACCATCGACACCCGCTCCGCCTGCCTGGTCATCTACCCGCTCCCCGAGTGGGAGCGGATCGAGGGTGACCTCCAGGCCCTGCCCAACCTCAACCCGGCGGTAAAACGCTTCCAGCGTCTCGTCCTCGGCTACGCCACGGATCTGGAACTGGACGGCAATGGCCGCGTCCTGCTGCCCCAGTCCTTGCGCGAGTACGCCCGGCTGGAAAAGAAGCTGGTGCTGGTGGGGTTGGGCAACAAGCTCGAGCTCTGGTCAGAAGACCTGTGGCTCGGCGAGCGCGATCGGGCGCTGGAGGATTCTGCATCCGCGGACGAACTCCCGGATGAATTGATGTCACTGAAGCTTTAGGCGGAAGGGATATGCACCAGACAGTCCTGTTGCGAGAGGCGGTCGACGCCCTGGTGACCAGGCCCGGCGGCTACTACGTGGACGCTACCTTCGGCCGGGGCGGACACAGCCGCGCCGTGCTGGAGCGTCTGGAAGGCGAGGGCCGCCTGCTCGCCCTGGACAAGGACCCGGCCGCGGCGGACGCGGCCGATGAGCTTGCCGCGAGCGAGACCCGTTTCGAGTTTTTCCACGGGTCCTTCGCTCAGCTTCCCCATCAACTGCGTCGGATGGGGATCGACGCGGTTGATGGCATTTTACTCGACCTCGGTGTCTCCAGCCCGCAGCTGGACGAGGCGGGGCGCGGCTTCAGCTTCAGCCAGGACGGGCCTCTGGACATGCGCATGGACACCAGTCGCGGCGCGACGGCGGCCGATTGGCTCGCCGGCGCGGACGAAACCGAGATCGCGGCGGTGCTCAAGGACTACGGCGAGGAGCGCTTCGCGCGCCGCATCGCAGCGGCTATCGTCGCGGCCCGGGTCGACGCGCCCCTGCGCACGACGGGGGAGCTCGCCCGGGTGGTGAGCGAGGCGAACCCGCGCTGGGAAAAGCACAAGCACCCGGCGACGCGCTCGTTCCAGGCCATCCGCATCAAGGTGAACAGTGAGCTGGACGACCTGCGGGATCTCCTTGACGGCGCGCTGGACATGCTGCGGGTCGGCGGGCGACTCGTCGTTATCAGCTTCCACTCGCTGGAGGACCGCATGGTCAAGCGCTACATGCGCGACATGGCCCGCGGGGACGACATTCCCGCCGGGGTCCCGGTGCCGGACAGCGCACTCAACAGGCGCATGCGCCTGGTCGGCCGCGCGGTGCGCGCCGGGGACGGGGAAGTGGAGCGCAACCCGCGCGCGCGCAGTGCGGTGATGCGGGTGGCGGAAAAAATCGGTTGAGCGGGAGGTTGGGCACGGTCGAGTGGCGGGCAGGACGGTGAAGCGGGGCGGTGCGCCCGCGGGTGCGGAAGCGGGGCGCGGCCAGGGGGTGGCATGCGCCCTCGTGCTCGCCCTGACCCTGGTATCGGCCGCCGCGGTTATTCACTCCACCCATGCCTGTCGCCAGCTCTACGCGCAACTGCAGGTACTGGAGTCCTCCCAGTGGTACCTGCAGGAAGATTACGGGCGCCTCCTGCTCGAACAGAGTACCTGGGCGTCGCATCACAGGGTGGAGAAAGTGGCGCGGGGCGACCTCGGGATGCGGGCGCCCGCGCTTGAACAGTTCAGGGTGCTGGCGCAGTGAGCGGGCGAAAAGTGAAAAAGAAGGCGGTGGCGATGGCCGACTCCCCCTGGCGCTTCTACGTCGTCATGGCCGGATTGTGCCTGCTGTTCGCCCTTGTGGTGGGCCGCGTCGGTTCGCTGCAGGTCCTGGATACGGAGCGCGGTCGCGCGTTCCTGCAGTCCCAGGGCGACCTGCGCGCCGTGCGCACGGCGGAGATTCCCGCCTACCGGGGCGTGATCTCCGACCGCCGGGGCGAGCCGCTGGCGGTGAGCACCCCCGTGGTCTCCATCTGGGCGGACCCGACCGTGCTGGTGAAATCCGAGCGCCTCGACGAACTGGCCGCGGCGCTTGGGATGCGGCCCGGCGCACTGCGCGACAAGCTCGAGCGCTACCGCAACAAGCGCTTCATGTACCTGCAACGCCACCGGGTGCCCGCGCAGGCGAGGGAAATTCTCGACCTCGGCATCGGCGGCGTCTACGGCGAGCGCGAGTACCGCCGATTCTACCCGGCGGGCGAGGTGGCCGCCCAGCTGGTGGGCTTTACCAACCTGGACGGCGAGGGCATCGCGGGGCTCGAGCTGGCGTACAACGACTGGCTGCGGGGCCACCCCGGCCGCAAGCAGTACATCAAGGACCTGCACGGTGCCGTCGCCCGGGACATCGGTGTACTCGAGGCGGCGCGGCCGGGGCGCGACCTGCGGCTCAGTATCGACCTGCGCCTGCAGTACCTGCAGCACCGCGAACTGCGCCGCGCGGTGGAATCCCTGGGCGCCGCGTCCGGTTCCATTGTCACCCTGGACAGCCGCACCGGCGAGGTGCTGGCGATGGTGAACTACCCGGTCTACAACCCGAACAGCCGCGAGCGTGTAGAGCCCGGCGCGATGCGCAACCGCGCGGTCACCGACGTCTACGAACCGGGGTCCACGATGAAGGCCCTGACGCTGGTCGCCGCACTGGAGAGCGGGCGCTATACCCCGCAGACGATGATCGATACCGCGCCGGGCCGCATCCGGGTCGGGCGCAAGACCTATGTCGACCCGAAGAACTACGGCGAGATCACCCTGACGCGTGCCATCCAGAAATCCAGCCAGGTGGGTGTGACGCGGATCGCGCTGGATATCGGCCACGAACCTATACGGGACGTGTTCAACCGTTTCGGGATCGGCCGCCCGCCGGGTACGGGGTTTCCCGGCGAGAGCGCGGGGGAACTGCCCGATCGGCCGCGCTGGCACCAGACGGAGAAGATCTCCCTGGCGTTTGGCTACGGGATCACCGCCACACCGCTGCAGCTGGCCAGTGTATACACCGCGTTTGCCAACGGCGGCCTGCAGCCGCCGGTATCGCTGCTCGCGCTCCAGGGGGAGGAGCCACAGAGCGACAGGGTCGTCGGCGAGGGGACCGCCGCACAGGTGCTGGATGTCCTGCACGCGGTCACCGGGGAGCACGGCACCGCGGGCAAGGCGCGCGTACCCGGCTACCGGGTGGGCGGCAAAACCGGCACCGTGCACAAGGTCGGGCCGGGGGGCTACATGGACGACAAGTACGTCGCGCTGTTCGCCGGTATCGCGCCGGTGGACGACCCACGCATCGTGACGGTGGTCGTCATCAACGAACCACAGGGCGAAAACTACGGCGGCGGGTCCGCCGCCGCGCCCGTTTACTCCGCTGTCACCCGCGGGGCGCTGCGGCTGCTCAACGTCGCGCCCACCGAGTTCAGCGAGAGGCAAAGTGAGGGCGAAGACCGCCCGGGAGGCGCAGCATGATGCCGGCCGTTAAACAAGACAGTGTGATACCACCCATGACACTCGCCGAACTTCTGGAGAGTGACAACCTCGACCACAGTGAAATCACGATCACCGGGATGACCCTCGACAGCAGGCTGGTCCGCCCCGGGGATCTCTTTCTCGCCATGCCAGGGGACGTGCATGACGGCCGCCAGTTCATTGAACAGGCGGTGGCCAATGGCGCCTCCGCGATTCTCGCGGAGGCGCCGGCGGCCGGTTTTGTCGACGCCGTACCGGTGCCCCTGGTGGAGTGGCCCGACCTGCGATTCGAGGCGGGGCCGCTCGCCGCGCGATTCTATCGCCACCCGACGCGCGAGCTGCACACGATCGGTATCACGGGAACCAACGGCAAGACGACGACAAGTCGTCTCATCGGCCAGTTGTCCCGGGCTGTGGGCAAGTCCTGCGGCGTGATCGGCACGCTGGGGGCCGGTCTCGACGACACGGTCAGCGAGGGCGGCAACACCACGCCGGACCCGCTGTCACTGCAGCGCCAGCTCGCGCAGTGGCGCGACGGTCGCGTGCCGGTGGTGGGCATGGAGGTCTCGTCTCACGCGCTGGTCCAGGGCAGGGTCAACGGCGTCGAATTCCAGACCGCGATTTTCACCAATCTCTCGCACGACCACCTGGACTACCACGGCAGCATGGGCGCCTACGCCCGCGCCAAGATGCGGCTGTTCGCCGTCGAGGGCCTGCGCAACGCCCTGGTAAACGTGGACGACGAGTTGGCGGCGCTGGTCGCCGCCGGTGTGGGCGAGAACGTGCAGTTGCTGACTTACTCTGCGGCGGGCGCGGGCGCGGATATCCGCGTCGAGAATCCGCAGTTCCACCCGGCGGGTGTGCGCGCGCAACTGGCGACGCCCTGGGGCAGGGGCGAGTTCGACAGTCCGCTGCCGGGCCAGTTCAACCTCTCCAACCTCGCCGCCGCAGTTTCTGCGCTGGTACTGGCGGGTGCCGACCTGCACGCGGTACTGGGTGCCGTGCCTGCGCTGCAGCCCGTGGCGGGACGCATGCAGCCGGTGGAGAACGACCGCGGGATCAGGGTCATCGTGGACTACGCGCACACCCCCGATGCACTGGAGCAGGCCCTCAAGGCGCTGCGCCCGCACGTGGCTGGCCGGCTGGTCGCCGTGTTCGGTTGTGGCGGCGACCGCGACCGCGAGAAGCGACAGTTGATGGGTCGCGCCGCCTGTGCCCTGGCGGACACTGTCGTGGTGACCAGTGACAACCCGCGCGGCGAGGACCCAGCGTCGATCATGCGCGATATTGAGTCCGGCTGCAGCGGCGAGTACCGGCTGGAAACCGACCGCGCGGCGGCGATCGAGATGGCGGTGCGGGACGCCCGGGAGGGCGACTGCGTACTGATCGCCGGCAAGGGACACGAGACCTACCAGCTCATCGAGGGCGAGCGACTGCATTTCAGTGACGTGGAACACGCGCAGCGCGCACTGGCCGGGAGCGTGCGGGGGTGATGCGCGCGCTGCGCCTGTCGGAACTCGAAAAACCGCTGTCGGCGCAGCTGGTGGGGGAGGATTGCGCCTTCACCGGGGTATCGACGGACAGTCGCAGCCTCGCCCCGGGCGACCTGTTCGTCGCGCTGCGCGGCGACAATTTCGACGGACACGATTACCTGCAGCAGGTCCTGGACAAAGGTGCTGCCGCCGCGCTGGTCAGCGCGCCGGGTGAGGACGCGCCGGTGCGACTGGAGGTCGCCGACACCCGGCGCGCGCTCGGCCTGCTCGGGGCCTACAACCGCGCCCTCTACGCGGGCCCGCTCGTCGCCATTACCGGCAGCAGCGGCAAGACGACGGTAAAGAACATGGTCAGCGCCGTGTTGGCGCAGCGCGGTGAGACCCTGGCCACCGAGGGCAACTTCAACAACGAGATCGGCGTACCGCTGACCTTGCTGCGCCTGCACCCGGGTGTCGAGTTCGCCGTGGTGGAGATGGGTGCGGCCGGCCCTGGGCACATCGCCTGGCTGTGCGAACTGGGTCGCCCCACGGTGGCGATGTTGTTGAACGCCATGCCGGCGCACCTGGAGGGCTTCGGCAGCGTCGAGGACGTCGCCGCGGCGAAGGGGGAGATTTTCGACGGGCTCGGGGCAGGGGACTGCGCGGTGATCAATGCGGACCAGCCCTGGGCCGCGCAGTGGCGGCGCCGCGCGGGAGAGGCGCGCATCCTCGACTTCGGCCTGCGCAACCCCGCCGCCATCAGCGCCTCGGGCATCAATGCCCGCGGTGTCGAGGGCGTCAGCTTCGCCGCATCGACGCCCGCGGGGGATATCGCCATTCGCCTGGCTCTGCCGGGGGAACACAACGTGGCCAACGCGCTCGCCGCCATCGCCGCCGGCCTGGCCTGCGACGTGTCGCTGACGGAGATTCGCGACGGCCTCGAAAGCCTGCAACCGGTGGCCGGGCGGCTGTGCGCCCGGGTCGGCGGCAGCGGCGCCACGGTGATCGACGACTGCTACAACGCCAATCCCGGATCGGTGGGTGCGGCCATCGACATGCTCGCTGCCTGTGCGGGGCGTCGCATTCTCGTGCTGGGCGCTATGCGCGAGCTCGGCGAGCGCAGTGTCGAACTGCACGACGAGGTCGGCGCGCGCGCCCGGGACGCGGGCCTGGACGGCCTGTGGGGCGTGGGTCCCGAGCTGGAACCGGCGGTGGCGGCGTTCGGTGAAGCGGGGCGCTGGTTCCGTGACCGCGAGAGCGCCGTGGCCGCGCTGTCCGGAGAATTCGGCGCCGGCGACACCGTACTCGTGAAGGGTTCGCGCAGCGCCGGGATGGAAATGCTGCTGGACGCATTGCTGGCGGGGGAGGGCTGAGGCATGCTGCTGTTCCTGGCGGAGTACCTGACCCAGTTCGAGAGCGGGTTCAGCGTGTTCCAATACCTCACGCTGCGCGGCATTCTCGCCGCGGGGACGGCGCTGGCGATCTCCCTGCTGGTCGGGCCGGTAATGATCCGTCGCCTGAATTTCTACCAGGTCGGGCAGGCGGTGCGCGACGACGGTCCCGAGTCGCACCTGACCAAGTCCGGCACGCCCACCATGGGCGGCGCGCTGTTGCTGGTCGCCATCGCCGCCTCCAGCCTGCTCTGGGGCGACCTGCGCAACCCCTACCTGTGGATCGCGCTGCTGGTCACCATGGTGTTCGGCGCGGTGGGCTGGGTGGACGACTACCGCAAGGTGGTGGAGCGCGATTCCCGCGGCCTGCCCGCGCGCTGGAAATACTTCTGGCAGTCGGTGGCCGGCCTCGCCGCCGCCCTCTACCTCTACTACGCCTTCGACACACCGGTAACCACGGAACTGTACGTGCCCTTCTTCAAGGACTTCGCCTGGAGTATGGGCCCGCTGTTCATTGTGCTGGCGTACTTCGTCATCGTCGGCGCGAGCAACGCGGTCAATCTCACCGATGGACTGGACGGTCTCGCGATCCTGCCCACCGTCATGGTCGGCACCGCCCTGGGCATCATCGCCTACCTGACCGGCCGCGTGGACTTCGCCGAGTACCTGCACATTCCCTACGTGGCGGGCAGCGGCGAGCTGGCGGTGTTCTGCGGCGCGATCGCCGGCGCCGGCCTCGGCTTTCTCTGGTTCAACACCTACCCCGCACAGGTGTTCATGGGCGATGTGGGCGCGCTGGCGCTGGGCGCCGCCCTTGGCACCGTGGCGGTGATCACGCGCCACGAGATCGTATTTTTCATCATGGGCGGCATCTTCGTGCTGGAGACCGTGTCGGTCATCCTGCAGGTGGTGTCCTTCCGGCTGACCGGTAGGCGTATCTTCCGCATGGCGCCCATACACCATCACTTCGAATTGAAAGGCTGGCCGGAACCCCGGGTCATCGTGCGCTTCTGGATTATCACGGTGATGCTGGTGCTGTTCGGGCTGGCGACGTTGAAACTGCGTTAGGACATGTTAGTGGCGCCAGACCTTATAGCGAGCAGCGAGAACCGGGTGGTCATCGGCCTCGGCGCTACCGGCCTGTCCTGCGCGCGCCACCTGCACGCGGGCGGCGGCAGTTTCGCGGTGGTGGATACGCGCAAGAATCCGCCCGGGCTGGAGACGCTGCGCAGGGAACTGCCCGACGTGCCGGTGTACACGGGCAACTTCCCGCTCGAACTGCTCTCGGAGGCATCCGAGCTGGTGATCAGCCCCGGCGTCTCGCTGGATCTGCCGCTGCTGGCCCGCGCCCGGGAGGCGGGCATCGCCATGATCGGCGACATCGACCTGTTCATGCGCGAGGCCCAGGCGCCGGTGGTGGGGATCACCGGCTCCAACGCCAAGTCCACGGTGACGGCGCTGGTCGGGCAGATGGCGGCGGAGGCGGGACTCAACGTCGGCGTCGGCGGCAATATCGGCACACCCGCCCTCGAACTCCTCGCGCCCGGGCGCGAGCTGTACGTACTGGAGCTGTCCAGTTTCCAGCTGGAGCGCGCCGGCACCCTGGACCTGTCGGTGGCCGCTGTCCTCAACCTGACCGCTGACCACCTGGACCGCCACGGCAGCATGCCCGCCTACCACCAGGCCAAGCACAGGATTTTTCGCGGCTGCCGCGCCGCGGTGGTCAATCCCGACGACCCGCTGACGGTACCGCTGGTGCCGCCGGAGGTCGAAGTGGTGAGCTGGCGCATGGGCGAGCCGGAGCTGGGCGGATTCGGCCTGCGCGTGGTGGACGGCCAGGAGTACCTGTGCCGGGGCTTCGAGCCGCTGCTGCCGACCCGGGAGCTCGGGCTGGTCGGCCGGCACAACGTGGCCAACGCCCTCGCCGCACTGGCGCTGGGCAATTGCGCCGGGCTCCCGGCGCAGGACATGACGGCGACACTCGCGCGTTTTCGGGGGCTGCCCCACCGCTGCGAGCTGGTGGGGGAGGTCGGCGGGGTGCGCTATGTCAACGATTCCAAGGGCACCAACGTGGGCGCCACCGAGGCGGCCCTGCAGGGACTGGGCGGGATCAACGACGTGGTGTTGATTGCCGGCGGCCAGTGCAAGGGGGCCGATTTCACCGCCCTGCGCGACGCCGTGTCCAGTCATTGCAAGGCGCTGGTGTTGATCGGCGCGGACGCCGGCATCATCCGCGAGGCGCTCGCCGACGAGGTGCCGGTACTGGATGCAGACTCCATGGCCGCTGCGGTCGAGGCGGCGGCGGCACGTGCGGCGCCCGGCGACACGGTGCTGCTCTCGCCGGCCTGCGCGAGTTTTGACATGTACGCGGGTTACGAGGAGCGGGGCGAGATGTTCTGCGCGGCCGTGGCGGCGTTGGGCGGGGGCCTGTCGTGAGCGAGTCGTCCGTCTTCGCGCGGCACAACCCGCTGCCGGACGGGGCGATGTCGCTGCTGGCGATCGCGCTTGTATTCATCGGGCTGGTCGCGATCAGTTCTGCGTCCATCGAGTACGCGGACAGGCACCACGCCGATGCCTGGTTCCACACCCAGCGCCACCTGGCCTACCTCGCGCTGGCGCTGGCCGGTGCGTTCGTCGTCTACCGCATCGACCTGGACTTCTGGCTGGACAGCGGCGGGGTATGGCTGTTCCTCGCCCTGGCCCTGCTGATCATCGTGCTGATTCCCGGTATCGGGCACGAGGTGAACGGCAGCCAGCGCTGGTTGCTCCTCGCCGGGTTTACGCTGCAACCCTCGGAGTGCGCGAAACTGGCAATGGTTGTCTACCTCGCCGGCTACATGGTGCGCAGGGAGGAAGAAGTGCGCGAGCACTGGCGTGGATTTCTCAAGCCACTGGGCCTGCTGCTTGTGGCTGCCGTACTGCTGCTGGCCGAGCCCGATTTCGGCGCCACGGTCATCATCGCCATGACGACCTTCGGCATGCTGTTCCTCGCCGGCGTGCGGCTGTGGAACTTCCTCATCGTGCTGGCCCTCGCCGTGGGCGCCATGGCCGTGCTGGTGGTCAGCGAACCCTACCGGGTGAAACGCCTGCTGGCCTATATAGATCCCTGGCGCGACCCCTATGACACCGGATTCCAGTTGACCCAGTCGCTGATCGCCTTCGGCCGGGGCGAGTGGCTGGGGGTCGGCCTGGGGAACAGCATCCAGAAGCTCTTCTACCTGCCCGAGGCGCACACGGATTTCGTGTTCTCCATCTGGGCCGAGGAGACGGGCTTCGTCGGCTCGCTTGTCGTGATGATGCTGTTCGCCGCCCTGGTGTGGCGCATCATGTTCACCGGGCGCCGCGCCCTGCTCGCGGGCAACGCCTTCGGCGCCCACCTCTGTCACGGCGTGGCGTTGATCTTCGCCGGCCAGGCCTTCGTCAACATGGGCGTGAGTTCCGGCCTGCTGCCCACCAAGGGCCTGACACTGCCCTTCGTGAGTTACGGCGGCAACAGCCTCATCATCTGCTGCGCCATGCTCGGCCTGGTGTTGCGGGTGGACACCGATACGCGCGCTGCGGGTGCGCGCGGGAGACGCGGGTGATGGCGGCGCTGGCCCCACTGGTGCTGGTCACGGCCGGCGGGACGGGCGGACACGTCTATCCCGCGCTGGCGGTCGCACTGGAACTCCTGGCGCGGGGCTACCGCGTGCGCTGGATAGGGACCCGGGGCGGCCTGGAACACCGGGTGGTACCCGCCGCGGGAATCGAGCTGCATTATCTCCCGGTGCAGGGGGTCAGGGGCAAGAGCCTGTGGCACAGGCTCCGGGGTGTGTTCCTCCTCGGCCTGGCCTGCGCCGGCGCACTGTGGCTGGTGTTGCGCCTGTCGCCGCGCTGCGTGGTCGGTATGGGCGGTTATGTTGCCGGTCCCGCGGGAATGGCCGCCTGGCTGTTGCGGCGCCCGCTGCTGATACACGAACAGAACGCCGTGGCCGGGACCACCAATCGCATGCTCGCGCCCTTCGCGAAGAAGATCGTCGCGGGGTTTCCCGACGCATTCGTGCCGAAGCGGCAGGTGGAGATCCTCGGCAACCCGCTGCGCCGCGAACTGGTTGAGGCCGGCGCAGCCACCGATTACGACTACGACGGGGAGCGCCCCCTCAGGTTGCTGGTGCTCGGCGGCAGCCTCGGCGCACAACCGATCAATGAAGTGATGCCCGGGATGGTGCGCCGCCTGGGCGCGGACGCCCGGCTGGAAGTGCTGCACCAGACGGGCGAGGCACATGTCGAAAGCGCGCGCGCGCGCTACGGTAGCCTGCTGAGGGACAACATCCGCATCGAGCCTTTCATCGAGGACATGGTGTCCGCCTACCGCTGGGCGGACCTGGTGCTGTGCCGGGCGGGAGCGCTGACAGTGTCGGAGCTGGCGGTTATGGGCCGGCCCTCCATACTCGTGCCGCTGCCCCAGGCCATCGACGATCACCAGACGGCCAATGCTCGCTCCCTGGCCTCCCGGGGTGCCGCGGTGCTCCTCATGCAGGCGCAGATGGACGCCTACAAACTCGGCGCGCTGTTGCGCGAATACATGGCGCGGCCCGCGCAACTGGCCGAGATGGCCGCGGCCGCGAAAGTGGCGGGGACGCCCGGGGCGACCACCGCGGTGGCGGACCGCTGCGAGGCACTGATCAATGGCTGACGCGCGCGGACCCTACAGCATCCCGGAGATGCGCCGTGTGCGCCGCATCCACATGATTGGTGTCGGGGGCACGGGTATGAGCGGGATCGCCGAGGTGCTGGTCAATCTCGGCTACGAGGTCAGCGGCTCCGACCTGCGCGCGAGTGGTGTGACCGCGCGCCTGACAGACCTGGGCGTGCAGGTGAGCATCGGCCACGCCGAGGGGAACATCGCCGGTGCGGACGTCGTGGTCAGTTCCAGCGCGGTGGATGAGAGCAACCCGGAGGTGAGTGCCGCTCGGGCGGAGCGCATCCCGGTGGTACCGCGGGCGGAAATGCTGGCGGAGCTCATGCGCTACCGCCACGGCATCGCCGTTGCGGGCACCCACGGGAAGACGACGACCACCAGCCTGATCGCGGCGGTCTTCGGCGAGGCGGAACTGGACCCCACCTTCGTGATCGGCGGCCTGGTCAACAGCGTGGGCAGCAACGCGCAGCTGGGCGCGGGCCGTTTCCTGATCGCCGAGGCGGACGAGAGCGACGCCTCCTTCCTTCACCTGCAGCCGCTGGTGGCGGTGATCACCAACATCGAAGCGGATCACATGGATACCTACGGCGGTGACTTCAGTGTGCTGCGCCGCACCTTTATCGACTTCCTGCACAACCTGCCCTTTTACGGGATCGCGGTGTTGTGCATCGACGACCCGGTGGTGCGCGAGCTGCTGCCCGACGTCTCCCGCCAGGTGCTTACCTACGGCTGTGCCGAAGACGCGGACTACCGGGTGACCGATGTGCGGGCCGACGGCCTCGCGACGGATTTCACGGTCGAGCGTCCCGGCGGACAGCCACCGCTCGCCGTGACCCTGAACATGCCCGGTGCGCACAACGTGCTCAATGCGGCGGCGGCGATCGCGGTGGCCTGTGACGAGGGCATCGACGACGCTGCAATACAGCGTGGTCTCGCCGGGTTCGCGGGCGTCAACCGGCGCTTCACACAGCTCGGCGACATCCTCTTCCCCGGCGGCAGCGCGCTGCTGGTGGACGACTACGGCCACCACCCGACGGAAGTGCGGGCGACCCTGGACTCGGTGCGCCAGGCCTGGCCGGGGCGGCGCCTGGTGATGGTCTACCAGCCGCACCGGTACACGCGCACGCGGGACCTGTACGAGGATTTCGTCGCGGTCCTGTCCGGCTGCGACGCCCTCGTGCTGCTCGAGGTCTACAGCGCGGGGGAGGAGAGCATTCCCGGTGCCGACGGGCGCAGCCTGTCCCGCAGCATTCGCCAACGGGGGCAGGTGGAGCCCCTGTTTGCCGAGAGTATCGACGAGGTGCCGGCGCTCCTGTGCAGCGTGGTCGCCGAGGACGACGTGGTCGTGACCCAGGGCGCGGGCGATATCGGCCGGCTCGCCCAGGACCTGGCGGGCGCGGATTTTTCCGGGGGTGCGCCGTGACTGTCGCGGGCCGGGTGGCGGTCCTGCAGGGCGGCACGTCCGCCGAGCGCGATATTTCGCTGCAGAGCGGCGCCACCGTGCTGGAGGCGCTGCGGACAGGCGGCGTGGATGCCTACGGTGTCGACCCCGCAGCGCAGGGTTGGATGGCCGCGCTGGACAGTGCGGACTTTGCGTTTATCGCGCTCCACGGGCCCGGGGGCGAGGACGGCAGCATGCAGGGCGCGCTGCAGCTGCTGGGCTTGCCCTACAGCGGTTCCGGCGTGCTCGGCTCCGCCCTGGCGATGGACAAGGAGCGCTGCAAGCGGCTCTGGCAGGGGCTCGGAATCGCGACCGGGGATTTCGAGATCCTGGATGCGGACACGGACTGGCAGGCGGCTATCGACCGGCTCGGCCCGGTGTTCGTGAAGCCGGCCTGCGAGGGATCGAGTATCGGTATGTCGCGCGCGTCCACCGCGGCAGAGCTGCAGGCGGCCTTCGAGCTGGCGCGGCCCTACGCGGGCCCGGTTCTCGCCGAGCAGTACATCGACGGCCCCGAGTACACGGTGGGCGTACTCGGCGACGAGGCGCTGCCGTCCATTCGCCTCGAGACCGACAACGCGTTTTATGACTACGAGGCCAAGTACCTGTCCGACGACACGCGCTACCTGATACCCAGTGGCCTGGACGAAGCCGCCGAGGCGGAGCTGGCGGACCTCTCGCTGCGGGCCTTCGACAGTCTCGGCTGCGAGGTGTGGGGGCGGGTCGACGTGATGCGCGACAGCGACGGCCGGTTCCAGGTGCTGGAAGTGAACACGGTGCCGGGCATGACCTCACACAGCCTGGTGCCGATGGCCGCGGCGGCGCGGGGTATGGACGTGACGGCGCTGGTAGCGCGCATCGTCGCGCTGAGCCTGGAGGTGAACCGTGCCTGACGTGTCGGAGCGGCTGGTGCCCGAATTCATGACCCGGCGCGGGAAAAAGAAGCGGCGCGCGCCGGCGAAACGCAAGCGCAAGGTCGCCGTGGGAGCGACGCGCAAGGCGCCGCGCCGGGAACAGAAGGACAGGGTGCCCTCGTTGTGGTTCAACCGGGTGCTGGTGCTGTGCGCGGCCGCCGTGGTGGTCGCGGCGGCGGGCAAGGCCTGGATGACGCTGGAGGCCCTGCCCGTGCAGCGCATCACGGTGAGCGGGGAGCTCGCCCACACGCAGGCGGAGGCGGTACAGGACATGGTGCGCGCAGGGCTCGCGGGCGGTTTCCTGGGGGCGGATCTGCAGTTGATGCGCAGCGAGCTGGAGAGCCTGCCGTGGATCTTCGAGGCGAACGTGCGGCGGCGCTGGCCCAGCACGCTGGAAATCCACGTGCTGGAGCAGTTGCCCATCGCCCGCTGGGGGGAAGACGGTTTCCTCAATCACGAGGGCGGCGTGTTCCGCTCCGAGCGCGGCGCCGAGTGGGAGTCGCTGCCGCGTCTGGAGGGCCCCGAGGGATCGGCCCCCGCGCTGATGGCGAAGTACCAGCGCCTGGTGGACACACTGGCGCCCCTGGGCCTCACCGTGGCGCAGCTGGTGGTCGACGAGCGTGGGCAGGTCGAGGCCGAGTTGGCCGGCGGCACGCGCCTGCTGCTGGGGGGCGCGGACTTTCGCGAGCGCATGGGGCGCTTCGTGGCGCTGTACCGCGGTGAACTGGCGCCGCATCGCGACAGGCTGTTGCGTGTCGATATGCGCTACGCCGAGGGCGCGGCGGTGGCTTTTGCGCCGGGGCAGCAGGTGGCGGGAATCAACGGGGCGGGAACGGGCGATTAGCGGATCGCCACGGGACGATACAACAACAAACAGGGATGCACAGGGGAGACACTGCCATGGGCAGCGCGCAGGACAAGAAGATGATTGTCGGCCTCGACATCGGGACGTCGAAGGTGGTGGCGATCGTCGGCGAGGTCGGTGCCGAGGGGGACATCGAGGTGGTGGGTATTGGATCCCATCCCTCAAAAGGTCTGAAAAAGGGCGTCGTGGTCAACATCGAGTCCACCGTGCAGTCCATCCAGCGCGCGGTGGAGGAGGCGGAGCTTATGGCCGGCTGCCAGATCCACTCGGTGTTCGTCGGTATCGCGGGCAGTCACATCCGCAGTCTCAATTCGCACGGTATCGTCGCGATCAAGGACCAGGAGGTGATCGGCGTCGACCTGGAGCGGGTCATCGACGCGGCCCAGGCGGTGGCCATCCCGGCGGACCAGAAGGTGCTGCACATCCTGCCCCAGGAGTACGTCATCGACAACCAGGAGGGCATCCGCGAACCCCTGGGTATGTCGGGGGTGCGCCTGGAGGCGAAGGTGCACCTGGTGACCTGCGCGGTCAACGCCGCGCAGAATATCGAGAAGTGCGTACGCCGCTGCGGGCTGGACGTCGAGGAAATCATTCTCGAGCAGCTCGCCTCCAGTTACTCCGTGCTGACCGAGGACGAGCGCGAACTCGGCGTCTGCCTCGTGGATATCGGCGGCGGCACGACGGACATCGCTATTTTCACCGAGGGCTCGATCCGTCACACCGGTGTTATTCCCATCGCCGGGGACCAGGTGACGAACGACATCGCCATGGCCCTGCGCACGCCGACCCAGCACGCGGAGGAGATCAAGATCAAGTACGCCTGCGCGCTGACCCAGCTGGCGGGCGCGGACGAGACCATCAAGGTGCCCAGCGTGGGTGACCGGCCACCGCGGGACCTGTCCCGCCAGTCACTCGCGGAGGTGGTCGAGCCGCGCTACGACGAGCTGTTCACGCTGGTGCAGGCCGAGCTGCGGCGCTCGGGTTTCGAGGACCTGGTGCCCGCCGGCATCGTCCTCACCGGGGGCACCTCCAAGATGGAGGGCGTCGTGGAACTGGCCGAGGAGATTTTTCACATGCCCGTGCGGGTGGGATACCCGCAGAGCATACAGGGACTGACCGACATTGTGCGCAACCCGATCTACGCCACGAGCGTGGGCCTGCTGCAGTACGGTGTGGATCACCAGGGCGAGGCGGCCGCGGCGGCCTCGGGGAGGGCCGGCGGGGCCGGCGAGAGTATCTTCGGCAGGCTCAAGGCCTGGCTGCAGAGCAATTTTTAAGTTGTAGCTTGTTGTAATGCGCCGCGCGTGAGTGCGGCAATAACTAGAAAGGGGAGCAATACCATGTTTGAACTGATCGATAACGTACCATCCAATGCCGTCATCAAGGTCATAGGCGTCGGCGGTGGCGGCGGCAATGCCGTCAAGCACATGATCGACAACGAGGTAGAAGGTGTCGACTTCATCTGCGCCAATACCGACGCCCAGGCCCTGTCCGACATCGAGTCCAAGACCGTGCTGCAGCTCGGCGGGGACATCACCAAGGGCCTCGGGGCGGGCGCCAACCCGGAGATCGGGCGCGCGGCCGCCATGGAGGACCGGGAGCGCATCGCCGACGCGCTGCGCGGCGCCGACATGGTGTTCATCACCGCGGGCATGGGTGGCGGCACCGGTACCGGGGGCGCACCGGTCGTCGCGGAAGTCGCGCGGGAGATGGGCATCCTCACGGTGGCCGTCGTCACCCGTCCCTTCCCCTTCGAGGGGAAGAAGCGGCTCAATATCGCCCTGGAGGGCGTGGCGGAACTGCAGCAGCACGTCGACTCGCTGATCACCATTCCGAACGAGAAGCTGCTCGAGGTGCTCGGCAAGAACACCAGCCTGCTGGACGCCTTCAAGGAGGCCAACGACGTTCTGCTGGGTGCCGTCCAGGGTATCGCCGACCTGATCATCCGTCCCGGCATGATCAACGTCGACTTCGCGGACGTGCGCACGGTGATGTCCGAGATGGGTATGGCGATGATGGGCACCGGCCACGCCAAGGGTGAGAACCGCGCGCGCGAGGCTGCGGAAAAAGCCATCAACAGCCCGCTGCTCGACGATATCAACCTGGCGGGGGCCCGCGGCATCCTGGTGAACATCACCGCCGGCTTCGACCTGTCGCTGGGCGAATTCTCCGAGGTGGGCGACACCATCGAGGAATTCGCCTCCGAGGAGGCCACCGTGGTTGTCGGCACGGTGATCGACCCCGACATGAAGGAAGAGCTCAAGGTGACCGTGGTCGCCACGGGGCTGGGCAGCGAGGCCATGCGCGCGCCGCTGCAGGTCGTGGATCCGCCGCAGCAGGCCCCGGCGACGCCGTCAGCCGAGCCCGAGGCCCCGGCCGGTACGGACGTGGACTACCGCAAGTACGACCGGCCGCCGGCGATGCGCAACCCGCAGCGCGGCGCGCCCGGGACACGGCCCCCGGCACCGGAAGAGGCGGGCGAGGAGTACTTCGATATTCCCGCCTTCCTGCGCCGCCAGGCGGACTGAGCGGGGGCGCAAACGCGCCTGGCTGGATACGGCCACGGGCGTCATAATGTCCGCATCTTCCAGGCGAGGGAGCGAGCTTGCTGCGCCAGCGCACATTGCGACAGGTGGTCAGCACCACCGGCATCGGCCTGCACACCGGGGACGAGGTTCGCCTGAGCCTCGCCCCGGCGCCGGCGGACTGCGGGGTGGTGTTCCGCCGTGTGGATCTGGACCCCGTGGCGGAAATCCCGGCCCTCACGCGAAACGTCTGCGCGACCCGCCTGTCGACATCCCTGTCCTCGGCGGGGCACCGGGTGTCGACGGTGGAACACCTCATGGCGGCCATGGCGGGCCTGGGCGTGGACAACGCCTACGTGGACGTCAGCGCCCCGGAGGTGCCCATCATGGACGGCAGTGCGGCGCCCTTCGTGAACCTGATACTGAAGGCGGGGCTGCTCGAGCAAAAAGCGCCGAAGAAATTCGTCCGGGTAACAAGGGCGGTCGTGGTCGAGGAGGGCGACAAGGTCGCCAGCTTCCTCCCCTTTGATGGCTTCAAGGTCTCCTTCACCATCGACTACGACCAGCCCGTGTTCCGCGAGAGAACCGCCCACGCGGAGATGGATTTCGCCACCAGTTCCTTCGTCCGGGAGGTGAGCAGCGCCCGCACCTTCGGCTTCATCGGCGATGTGGACGACCTGCGCTCCGCCGGTCTCGCCCGGGGCGGCAGCCTCGACAACGCGGTGCTGGTGGACGGCCACAAAGTCCTCAACAGCGGCGGCCTGCGCTCCGAGGACGAGTTCGTCAAGCACAAGGTCCTGGACGCCATCGGCGACCTCTACCTCCTCGGCGCCCCGCTCCTCGGGGAGTTCCGGGCCTACAAATCCGGCCACACCCTCAACAACGCCGCCGCGCGGACCCTGCTGGCCCGTGAGGACGCCTGGGAGCTGGTGAGCCTGGAGGACGCCACGGGTACTCCCCTGGCCTGGGACGCGGCCTCGATCGCCGCCGAATAAGTCCGGAATAGCGGCTGAAAAAGCGCCGAAACCGGCGCGGGAAATGGTATTTCCAGGGGCTTTGTGGCATAGTTCGCTGCCAAATTCGCGCATACTTTTCTCATTTGATGAAAGTCATCCTCATCAGCGGAAAACACGGAAGTTCCCGCTCCCTGGAGCTGGGCAAGTGGTCCCGGGCGCTGCTGTCCCTGTGCTGCCTGGGCCTGCCCCTGGGCCTGGTAGCTTGGGGCTACCACGCCGGCCAGGAGAGCGAGGCGCGGACCCTGCGCGGCGCCTCCCTCGATACGCTGCAGGACGAGCTGGACCGCCAGGCGGGCGATTTTCGCGACCTGCGCCAGCGCGCGGAGCGGCGGCTGCAGGCCATGACCCTGAGCCTGGCCGAACTACAGGCCCGCATGACCCGGCTGGACGCCCTGGGCGAGCACCTCACCGCCATGGCCGATCTCGAGGAGGGGGAGTTCGACTTCAGCCAGCCGCCGGCACTCGGCGGACCCCTGGACGGCTCCCTGCAGGGCGAGTTCAACGTCGATTTCAGCGGCGGCGACCTCGGCGCGGCACTCGATCGCTTCGAGGCCCGCCTGGCGGACCGCGAGCAGCAGCTCAACGTGCTGGACTCCCTGCTCTACAACCGCAAGCTGCAGGAGCAGCGCTGGCTGTCCGGCCTGCCGGTCAGCAAGGGCTGGATTTCCTCCGGGTACGGCGTGCGCACCGATCCCTTCACCGGCAAGCCCGCCATGCACCACGGCATCGATTTTGCCGGCAAGGAGGGCTCGGAGGTCGTCGCGGTGGCCGCCGGTATCGTCACTCACACCGGCAGCCAACCGGGCTACGGCGAGCTGGTGGAAATTTCCCACGGCGACGGCTTTGTCACCCGCTACGCCCACAACAAGCAGAATCTCGTGGAGCCCGGCGACGTGGTGCGCAAGGGCGACACCATCGCGCTTATGGGCTCCAGCGGGCGCTCCACCGGTGCCCACGTGCACTACGAAGTGTACAAGCACGGCCGCCCCGTCGATCCTTCCAGCTACCTCGCGCGCACGCGCCGACGCTGATACAGCCCCACCGCTCCCGGTGTCGCCCGCCTGTGCGCGGACGACTGTATCCATCGCGTCAAACCGTGCAATCGAGCACTTCTACAAGATAATTCGCCATGATCAATAAAACCCTCAAGGCCGTTTTCGGCACCCGCAACAGCCGCGAGCTGAAACGCATGGGCAAGGTGGTCAAGCGCATCAATGCGCTCACCGACGAGATCGGCGCCCTCGACGACAACGCGCTGGCCGCCAAAACCGCGGAGTTCAAACAGCGACTCGCGGACGGCGAGAGCCTGGACAAGCTGCTGCCGGAGGCATTCGCCGTGGTGCGCGAGGCGGGGGAGCGGGCGCTCGGGCTGCGCCATTTCGACGTGCAGTTGATCGGTGGCATGGCCCTGCACGAGGGCAAGATCGCGGAGATGCGCACGGGTGAGGGCAAGACCCTCGTCGCCACGCTGCCGGCCTATCTCAATTCGCTCGGCGGCGGCAGCGTGCACATCGTCACGGTGAACGATTACCTGGCCGGGCGCGACGCCGCCTGGATGGGGCCGCTCTACGAGTTTCTCGGCCTGTCGGTGGGGGTTATCCGCTCGGGCCAGATGCCCCAGGAAAAGCGCGCCGCCTACGAGTGCGACGTGGTCTACGGCACGAACAACGAATTCGGTTTCGACTACCTGCGCGACAACATGGCCTTCAGCCTGGCGGATCGCATGCAGCGCGGCCTGGCCTTCGGCATCGTCGACGAGGTCGACTCCATTCTCATCGACGAGGCGCGTACGCCCCTGATCATCTCCGGCGCCTCCGACGACAGCTCCGAGCTGTACAAGCGCATCAACCGCATCATCCCGGACCTGCGCGCGCTCAAGCATTCCGAGGCCCCGAGAGGGGCGGACATCCTGTCCCGGCAGGTTCGCCTCGACGGCGAGGAGGTCGACACCGCCGCCGCCCTGGCCCGGGCCGAGGCCGAGGGTCGCGAGCTGGTCGCCCTCGACGCGGAGGCCGTCCCGACCTGCGAGCTGCTCGAGCCCGCGCACTACACCGTCGACGAGAAACTGCGCCAGGTGGAGCTGACGGAGACCGGCCACGAGTACATCGAGGACATCATGATCCGAGAGGGTCTCCTCAAGGAGGGCGACAGCCTCTACGGGGCCACCAACCTGGGCCTCCTGCACCACGTGCACTCCGGCCTGCGCGCCCACGCCCTGTACCACCGCGACGTGGAATACATCGTGCAGGAGGGGCAGGTGGTGCTCATCGACGAGCACACCGGCCGCACCATGCCCGGGCGGCGGCTGTCCGAGGGCCTGCACCAGGCCATCGAGGCCAAGGAGGGCGTGTCGATCCAGCGCGAGAGCCAGACCCTGGCCTCGACCACCTTCCAGAACTATTTCCGCCTCTATGACAAGCTCGCCGGCATGACCGGTACCGCGGATACGGAGGCCTTCGAGTTCCGCCAGATCTACGGCCTGGAGGTACTGGTCATCCCCACCAACGTCGAGCAGAAGCGCACGGACCTCAACGACGTGGTCTACCTGACCGAGGAGGAGAAGTTCGACGCCATCGTGGAGGACGTGAAGGAGTGCATGGACAAGGGCGCCCCGGTACTTGTCGGTACCGCGTCGGTGGAGACTTCCGAGCTGCTCTCGGCGCGCTTTCGCAAGTCGAAAATCGAGCACAAGGTTCTCAACGCCAAGTACCACGAACAGGAGGCGGAAATCATCGCCCAGGCCGGGCGTCCCGGCGTGGTCACCATCGCCACCAACATGGCGGGCCGCGGCACCGACATCGTCCTCGGGGGCAACCTCGAGGCGGAACTGAAGGCCGCGGGGGATATCGATGACGCGCAGCGCGCCGAGATCGAAGCCCAGTGGCGCTCGCGGCACGACAAGGTCGTGGAGGAAGGCGGCCTGCATATCCTGGGCACCGAGCGACACGAGTCCCGGCGCATCGACAACCAGCTGCGCGGGCGCGCGGGGCGCCAGGGCGACCCGGGCCTGTCGCGTTTCTACCTGTCCATGGAGGACAGCCTGATGCGCCTGTTCGCCTCGGACAAGATCCGCGGGTTCATGCAGGCCCTGGGCATGGAGAAGGGCGAGGCCATCGAGCACCGCATGGTCACCAATGCCATCGAGAAGGCCCAGCGCAAGGTGGAGGGTCGCAACTTCGATATCCGCAAGCAGCTGCTGGAGTACGATGACGTGGCCAACGACCAGCGCCAGATCATCTACCAGCAGCGCAACGACCTGCTCACGGAAGACGACATCTCCGAGACCGTGACCGCCATCCGCGCGGACGTGGTGAACGACACCATCGACAGCTACATTCCCCCCATGAGCGTGGAAGAGCAGTGGGACGTGCCGGGCCTGGAGCGCCAGCTCGAGGCGGAGTTCGCCATCAGCCTGCCGCTGGTGCGCTGGCTGGACGAGGACAACAGCCTGCACGAGGAGGCGCTGCGGGAGAAAATCCAGGCGGCGGTGCAGGCGGCCTACGACGAGAAGAGCGCCGTGGTCGGCCCGGACATGCGCAAGCTCGAGAAACAAATCATGCTGCAGGTGCTGGACACCCTGTGGAAGGACCACCTGTCGACCATGGATCACCTGCGCCAGGGCATCGGTCTGCGGGCGTACGCACAGAAAAATCCCAAGCAGGAGTACAAGCGGGAGTCCTTCGAGCTCTTCCAGCAACTGCTGTCCAGCCTCAAGTACGAGGTGGTGAAGTTCCTCAGTCACGTGCAGATCCAGCGCGAGGACGAGGCGGCGCTGGTCGAGCAGCAGCGGCGCGAGGCGGCGGCACAGGAACAGATGGATTTCCAGCACGCCGAGGCCTCGGCTCTCGCGGAGCAGGGCGGCGGCGTCGTCGCCGAGGAGCCGGAGGCGCCGCAGACGTTTATTCGCGAGCAGCCCAAGGTCGGTCGCAACGAGCCCTGTCCCTGCGGCAGCGGCAAGAAATACAAGCAGTGCCACGGCAAGCTGTGACTGCGGCCGGACCGCTGGCGTGACCACCGCATACCGGGCCATGCCCGAACTGTTCCCGGTGGCCGGGGTGGAACTCGGCACCGTGTCCGCGGGAATCAAGACGCCGGGGCGCCCCGATCTCGTGTTGCTGCGCCTCGCCCCCGGGACGCGCTGTGCCGGTGTGTTTACACGCAACGCGTTCCGCGCCGCACCGGTGACGGTGGCCCGGGACCACCTCGCTGCCTGTGGCGGCGAACCGCGCTTCCTGCTGGTCAATACCGGCAATGCCAACGCCGGTACCGGCGACATCGGCATCGAGGACGCGCGGCGCTGTGTCGAGGCGGTGGCGCGACTCGCGGACGTCGCCCCCGCGACGGTACTGCCCTTTTCAACGGGGGTGATCGGGGAGCGGCTGCCCGTGGATACCATCACCGCCGCTGTGCCCGCGGCGCTGGACGCCCTGGACGACAGGGGCTGGACGCAGGCGGCGGAGGGAATCCTGACGACCGACACGCGGCCCAAGGGCGCCAGCGTGCGCTTCGACTGCCAGGGCGTTACCTACACGGTCACCGGTATTGCCAAGGGTGCCGGCATGATCCGTCCGGACATGGCTACGATGCTCGCCTATATCGCGACAGACGCCGATGTCGCACCCGCGTTGTTGCAGTCCATCCTGGTCGATGCCGTGAACGTGTCGTTCAACCGCATTACCGTGGACGGCGACACCTCCACCAACGACGCCTGCATGTTGCTGGCCACGGGGGCGGCGGGCAATGCGACCCTCGGCTCTCTTGATGACCCGTTGTATGAACCGCTTTTCAGTGCCGTGGAGGCGCTGTGCGTCGAGCTCGCCACCGGCCTGGTACGCGACGGCGAGGGCGCGAGCAAGTTCGTCACGGTGCAGGTCAACGGGGGCCGCTCTGAACAGGAGTGTCTCGACGTGGCCTACACCATTGCCCACTCCCCCCTGGTGAAGACCGCGCTGTTCGCGTCGGACCCGAACTGGGGCCGCCTGCTCGCCGCGATCGGTCGCGCGGGTCTTGCCGACCTCGATGTGGACCGGGTGGCGCTCTACCTGAACGAGGTGTTGATCGCACAGGAGGGGTGCCGCGCAGTCTCCTACACGGAGGAACAGGGTGTGGCCGCCATGGCGCCGGAAGACATCGTGGTGCGCGTGGAACTGGACCGGGGCGACAGCAGCGCCACGGTGTGGACCTCCGATTTCTCCTACGACTACGTGCGCATTAACGCCGAGTACCGCACCTGAATGGGTGAGGTGCACGTCGCGGTCGGCGTCATCCTCGATGCGCAGCGCCGCATCCTGCTCAGCCGGCGCGCCGCCGCCGCCCACCAGGGCGGCCTGTGGGAGTTTCCCGGCGGCAAGGTGGAGCCCCACGAGGACCTGCCGGCCGCACTGGCGCGCGAACTGCGCGAGGAACTGGACATCGAGCCCGGCCGCACCACACCGCTGCTGGAGGTGCGCCACGACTACGGCGACAAGGTCGTTCTCCTGGATGTGCACGTTGTCTGGAATTACACCGGCGACGTCCACGCCCTGGAAGACCAGCCCCTGGCCTGGGTGGCCCCCGACGACCTGGACGACTACGAGTTCCCCGCCGCGAACGTGCCCATTGTCACCGCTGTCCGCGCCCTGCTGGGTGAGCCGTAGATTTGACGAGCTTTGATTCCGGCCTCGACCGGGAAGACCCCTGTCGTTCGGACTGCCAAGATACTCACTCCCGGGGTCTTCCCGATCGAGTCCTGGTATCGCACTAGTCCCGCAGACTCCACCGCCAAGAGTCGGGAATGGGGCGATGCAGGCGTGAGCAAGGATTTTGCTGTGCGGGAACGTCCGAGTCCATGGATGGACGAGGTCGAGCTGCCATGGATGGCGCTTTTGCGGTTCCCGCACAGCAAAATCCTTGGTCGCGCCGCTGAGAAAAGGCGTCTTACGATGCCTTGGCCTTCCGCAAGAACTCGTCGTGCAACTCGGCAACCCGCGCGTCCAGCGCCTCCAGCGTGCCGCTGTTGTCGATGACGATGTCGGCGCGGGCCAGCTTCTCCTCCCGCGGCATCTGCGCCGCGATGATGCGCCGCACCTGGGCCTCGTCGTTGTCGTCCCTGGCCATGGTGCGCGACACCTGTACCTCGACCGGGACGTCCACGAGCACCACGCTGTCGACGAGGTCCCGCTGGGTGGTCTCCAGCAGCAGCGGCGAGGCGAGGATGGTGTAGGGGCTGGTGGAGGCGGTCAGCTGGTCGAGGATTTCCTGCCCGATCAGCGGGTGGGTCAGGGATTCCAGCCAGCGGCGTTCAGCGTCGTCGGCGAACACCACCGCGCGCAGCGCGGCGCGGTCAAGGGTGCCGTCCGCCTGCAGGATGTCGTCGCCGAAATGCTCCGCGATGGCCGCCAGTGCCGGGCGACCCGGCTCCACCACGACCCGGGCGGCCAGGTCCGCATCCACCACGGTGATACCCAGGGCTTCGAAACGGTCGGTCACCGCGGACTTGCCGCTGCCGATGCCGCCCGTGACACCCACCACCAGGGACATCGTCAGCGCGTCAGCCAGACGTCGAGCAGCGGGAAGCGCGACATCAGCGTGTCGCTCCACAGGAAGGCGATCCAGCCCGCCGCCGCCAGGTAGGGACCGAAGGGAATGGGCACGTCCTTGTCGCGCTGCTTGATGACCATCAGTGCGACGGCGAAGATGATGCCCACCACCGACGACAGGATGATGATCATGTGCAGGGACTGCCAGCCCATCCAGGCGCCCAGCGCACCGAGCAGTTTGAAGTCGCCGTAACCCATGCCCTCCTTGCCGGTGGCCAGCTTGAACAGCCAGTAGATGCCCCACAGCAGCAGGTAGCCCGCCATGGCACCGATGACCGCGTCCGCCAGCGGCGCGTAGGTCTCCCAGACATTGAAAGCCAGGCCCAGCCACAGCAGGGGCAGGGTGATGTTGTCGGGCAGCAACTGGTGGTCGATGTCTATCATGGCGAGGGCGAGCAGCGACCAGGTCAGCAGCATGGCGCCCAGCAGTGCCGGCGACACGCCGAAATGCCAGCCCAGGGCGAGTGTCCCCAGGCCCGTGGCCAGTTCCACTGCCGGGTAGCGCAGGGATATCGGGGCGGCGCAGTTGCCGCACTTGCCGCCGAGCAGCACGTAGCTGATGACCGGGATGTTCTGCCAGGGCCGGATGGGGTTGCCGCACTTTGGGCAGTGGGAGTTGGGTGTGGCGAGGTTGAGCGCCGACTCCTCCTTCTCGGCCTCGACCTCGAGCAGCTCACAGCAGTCCCGGCGCCAGCGGTTCTCCATCATGATGGGGAGCCGGTAGATGACCACGTTGAGAAAGCTGCCCACGCAGAGCCCCACGGTGAGCAGGCACAACGGCAGGAGCCAGGGTACCTGTGCGAAGACTTCAGCCACGAGCTCAGCGCCCCTGTTCGACGACGGCAGGAGCGCCGGGTTGCCGGGTCAGATAACCGATCCCAGCATGAAGATGGGCAGGTACATCGCCACCATCAGGCCGCCCACGAGAATCCCGAGGATGGACATGATCAGCGGCTCGAGCAGCGCGCTGAGGCTGTCCACCGCGTTGTCCACGGCCTCCTCGTAATGGTTGGCCACCTTGTCGAGCATCTCGTCCAGGGCGCCCGACTCCTCGCCGATGGAGACCATCTGCAGGAGCATGTGCGGGAACAGCCCGGTGGACTTGATGGCGTTGTAAAGGCTGGAGCCGGTGGTGACGTCGTCGCGGATGCGGCGGATGGCCTTGGCGTACACCGAGTTGCCCGCCGCCCCCGCGGTGGAGTTGAGCGCGTCCACCAGCGGCACACCCGCGGCGAAGGTGGTCGCCAGAGTGCGCGAGAAGCGCGCGATCACCGCGTCGTGGACGATGCCGCCCACGATGGGTGCGCGCAGCGCAACGCGGTCTATCCACTCGGCAAAGCCCACGGAGCGCAGCTTCAGCTCCCTGATCGTGAAATACGTGATGACCATGCCCGCGACAATAACGAACCACCACTCCTGGGCAAACTCCGAGATGTTCATCACCATCTGGGTGAACGCGGGCAGCTCCGAGCCGAAGCTCTCGAAGGTCTTGGCGAATACCGGCACCACCTTGATCAGCAGGATACCGGTGACGATGATGGCCACGAAGATCACCGCGATGGGATAGGTCATCGCCTTCTTGATCTTCGCCTTCAGGGCCTCCGTCTTTTCCTTGTAGGTGGCCACCCGGTCGAGCATGACCTCCAGCGTACCGGAGTCCTCACCGGAGCCGATCAGGCTGCAGTACAGGTCGTCGAAATGGCGCGGGTGCTTGGCCAGTGAGGGGGCCAGGCCCGTACCGGAGGCCACGTCGCTGCGGATGCCGGCGACCAGTTCGCGCATGCGCGGCTTCTCCACCCCGTCCTCGACAATCTCGAAACTCTGCACCAGGGGTACACCCGCTTTCAGCATGGTGGCGAGCTGGCGCGTGAATACGGCGATATCCGCCGGCTTGATGGGCTTGCCCTGCCCGCCGAACAGCGCCTTGGGCTTGCGGCGCACGGACTTGGGTGAAATGCCCTGCTGGCGCAGCTGCGCCTTGGCCATCGCCTGGCTGATGGCATTGATCTCCCCCTTGCTCGGACGGCCCGCCTTGTCCGTGCCGCTCCAGAGGAATACATCGCTTCTGATTGCACTTGTTGCCATAGTTTGCCCCGTTACTTCTCTAATCTACGGTGATGCGGTTCGCTTCCTCGAGGCTGATCAGGCCTTCAGCCACTTTCTTGAGGGCGCTGGTACGCAGGTCACGAAAGCCTTCTTTCTGGGCCTGTTCGTGAATTTCCAGGGAGTTGCCCTCCTCCATAATGATCCTGGCGATGGCCGGTGTGATTCTGACCACCTCGTAGATACCCACCCGGCCCTTGTAGCCGCTGTTGCACTGCTCGCAGCCCACCGCCTTGAGGATGTCCGCGTCCTTGAGCATGTCCTCGGTGAAACCCTCCTGGATGAGGATGTCGTGCGGAATATCGTCGGCCGGTACCGCGCAGGCCTTGCACAGGCGCCGCGCCAGTCGCTGGGCGATGATGAGGTCCACCGACGAGGCCACGTTGAATGCCGGCACGCCCATGTTGAGCAAACGGGTCAGGGTCTCTGCGGCGCTGTTGGTGTGCAGGGTGGACAGCACGAGGTGACCGGTCTGGGCGGCCTTGATGCCGATCTCGGCGGTCTCCAGGTCGCGAATCTCACCGACCATGATGATGTCCGGGTCCTGGCGCAGGAAGGAGCGCAGGGCCTCGGCGAAATCCAGCCCCACCTTCGGGTTCACGTGGACCTGGTTGACCCCTTCGAGGTTGATTTCAACCGGATCCTCGGCGGTGGAGATATTGCGTTCGGGCGTGTTCAGGATATTCAGCCCGGTGTACAGGGAGACCGTCTTGCCAGAGCCGGTGGGGCCCGTCACCAGGATCATGCCCTGGGGCTGGTTCAGGGTCTTCAGGTACATCTCTTTCTGGTCTTCGTCGTACCCCAGGGCGTCGATGCCCATCTGGGCGCTGCTGGGATCGAGAATACGCAGTACGATCTTCTCGCCGAACAGGGTCGGCAGGGTGTTTACGCGGAAGTCGATGGCGCGGTTGCGCGACAGCTTCATCTGGATGCGGCCGTCCTGCGGGACCCGGCGCTCGGAGATGTCCATCTGGGACATCACCTTGAGGCGCGCGGCCAGCCGCTGTGACAGGTTGCGCGGCGGGCGGACCACCTCCTGCAGCACGCCGTCGGTGCGGAAACGCACCCGGTAGTTCTTTTCGTAGGGCTCGAAGTGGATGTCCGAGGCGCCCTGCTTGATGGCGTCGATCAGGACCTTGTTGACGAAGCGCACGATCGGCGTCTCGTCCACGGCCTCGGCGCCGTCCTCCGCATCCGCGGCGTCGGTATCGGTGAGCTCGACGTCCTCGAGGTCCGCGGCGTCGAGGTCATCGAGGCCGTCGGAGAGTGAGTCCTGGGATTCGACCCAGGCGCCCAGTGCCTTGCCCAGTGCGCGCTCCTCCACCAGCACCGCGTCGGTGTTGATGCCGGTGTGGAACTTGATCTCGTCCAGGGCGGCCAGGTTGGTCGGGTCGGAGACGGCGATGAACAGGCGGTTGCCGCGGCGGAAAAGCGGCATGGCGTGATGCTTGGTGACCAGCTCCGTCTCCACCAGCCCCACGGGTATGGACTCGCCGTTGAGCGCGTCGATGTCGAACAGGGGTACGCCGAATTCGTGGGAGGCGACCTCCGCGAGGCGCTTGCCGTCCACGTTCTTTTTTTCCACCAGGTACTGGACGAAATGCATGCGCTCGAGGCCGGCGTCCTTCTGGGCCTGCACCGCCGCCTGGGCGCTGATCAGCTCCTCCGCCACGAGGCGGCCCGCGAGGCCGCTCAGTTGCCCAATCGCTTTATCGTTCATCCACCCCTTGCCCCTGGTAGAAAGGTGAGAATCAGTCCTGGAAAAACTCCCACGGATCGCACTGATTATAACCACCAATGGCTGGGTGGACACCAGCGGATAGGGTCAATATGTACACATTTATTCCATTATTTCAGTGAAATAGGTAAACCCCGAAGGGCCCGCGGAGCGGGGCAGCGGCCACGCATGCGGCGGTGGGATTCAGCCGCGGCAGTTGGGCGGAACCCGGTCGCGATCGATACCGTCGGTATCCGGCGGGATGCAGGTCCAGGAGACCACCGGGTCGGCGCTGTTGGGGATGAGGTGCAGGAGGTTGTCCGTGCCCAGTCCCGGGATGTCGTACTCGATCTCGATGGTGCCGGCGTCGGCGCCGCTGCGAATCTCCAGGCGCTGCAGGTGGTTGAAGCGGCTGTAGGCGCTCGCCGGGGGCAACCCGGTCTGCAGGTTGTTCACCGGGAATTCGCGGAAGGTGTAGTAGTACTCCGATACCGAGGTTCTCGCCTCCGCGGCGAAGCCCAGGCCCTCCGCGACCTTGGCGCGCACCGCGTAATCCTGGTAGGCGGTCAGCGCCACTACCGCCAGGATGCTGACAATGGAGACCACGGCCATCAGTTCAACAATCGTGAACCCGCCCCTGCCTTTTACCTCGTTCATGTCGCTACACCTTCATTCAGAACCCGTTGCCGGGCCGAGCCTTTCAGGCCTCTTGTTGTGTCGTGAGTTGTGCGATTTCCCCTTCGAGCTGTGCCACCAGCGCCGCCGTGTCACCGCCCGCCGACTGGGCCTCGCCGAGCTTGCCCGCGGTTTCCCGGATGGCCTCGACCCGTCCCCGCAGGGCGGCGATGCCGGCGTTCATCGCGCCGGCTTCCTCCAGGAACATGTCGGTCTCGCGCAGGTCGACGGACGCGGTCAGGTCGCCCCTGCCCAGGGCCTCTACGGTGCGGGTGAAGACGAACACCGGGCCCGCCACCCGATGGCTCAGGCGGATACAGAGGAACCAGATGCTGCCGACCAGCAGCAGTTCGACAAGGCCCACGGCGAGGGCTGAGGAGGTTGTGAATGCGAGCGAGGTATCGCCCGGGAAGAGCAGGCGCAGGATCAGGAAGCCGTTGACGAGCAACACGGCGAGGGCCACGACCAGCAGTGATGACTGGTACTGGAAACGCCGGTTGATGACGTAGTTCTTGCGCCGATTATCCATGCCCCATCCCGCTTTATAGTAGTCTTTGGGGCAGCCTAAACCAGTCCCTCACCCCGGACAAGGCGGTGCGTGCCCCACAGGGGTTCCCGGGACGGAATTTGTTAAATCCTCCACTGTTTCCGCCCCCCGGCTACGCCCTGTCGGGTCCCGGCGGCTGCCGGGGCTGTCATCTGTGTCAGCGACTGACAATTTGCGTCACTTTTCACCGCTGCGGGTCCATACCGCCGCCGCGCCCCGCCGCCCTGGAATGGGGGATATGCTTGGGGAGAATATCTCATAACTATCTGATTTATATATTTAAAATCGAAAATTGGTAGTTTTTTTGGGAAAGTTGGCACGCAAGCTGCATCGTATCCCCCGGTCGCACAATTTCGCCCGACAGAGGCGGGTGCACTAACCAGACTTACAACGGAGATAGCAACATGAACATTCAGAAATCAGCTCAAAAGGGTTTTACCCTGATCGAACTGATGATCGTGATCGCGATCGTCGGTATCCTGGCTGCCATCGCGCTGCCTGCGTACCAGGACTACATCGTCCGCTCCAAGATGTCAGAGCCGCTGGCGGCCCTGGCTGAGGCCAAGACGACTATTGCTGAGTACGTGGCTGCCAACGGTGAGTACCCGGCCACTTCCGATTCGTTTGGTATCAACACTGCCCAGCGCGGCCAGTCCGATATCATCGACGACCTCGACGTGACCGACAACCTGAGCGCTGGCGACGTTGTATACGTCATCGCCAACGTCGACGCCTGCACCTGGGACGGCAGCACCTGCACCGGTACTGCGACCAGCACTGCGGCCTTCTCCCTGTCAGGTTCCACCAATGCCGACGGCACTATGAGCTGGGCGTGCATCCCCGGTGACGGCGCTGGCGGTACTGCGGTAGAGACGAAGTACCTGCCGGCCAACTGCCGCGGTTAATCCGCAGCACTGAGTGCTACCATAACAGGCCCGGTGAGTTTCACCGGGCCTTTTTTCTTTTTGGGGCAGCCACACTTTTTCGTGGCGTAGGTGGGACGAGGCAATTGAGCGGGGACGGGGACACATCACCTGCCGGCGGCGGGCGCGTATTCCTCCTCGCGGCCCTGGCGGCCGCCATCGCCTGTCTCGCCGCCTACGCGCCCGGACTGGGCGGCCCACTGTTCTTTGACGACCTGCCCAACCTCAGCGAGAACACCTTCCTGCGCATGGATGCGGGGCGCTTCGAACACTGGCGGCTGGCCAGTTTCAGCAACGATGCGGGACTGTTGCACCGGCCGCTGTCGATGCTCAGTTTCAGCGTCAACAACGTGCTCTCGGGGGGTCTGGATCCCTTTGCTCTCAAGGCGACCAATCTCGCGCTCCACGTAGCCGTAGCCGGGCTGCTGTACCGCCTTTTCCTGGCGCTGTTGCAGGCGCCGGCCCTGGCCGGCGTGCGCCCGGAACAGCGGCACTGGATCGCACTGCTCGGCGCGGTGATCTGGTTGCTGCACCCGTTGCACGTCTCGACGGTGCTCTACGTCATCCAGCGCATGGCCCAGCTGTCGGGACTGTTCACGGCGCTCGGCCTGCTGGTATTCGCGCGTTACCGTCTGCGTTGGGCGCGCGAGGGTGCCGACACGGGGGAGTGGCTGGCCGCCGGCCTCTGGCTGGCGCTCCTGACGCTGGCGGCGACATTGTGCAAGGAAAACGGCGCGCTGCTGCCGTGGCTCATTGTCGTCATTGAAGTGTTCCTGTTTCGCGGCACCTGGCGCGGCCGCGAAGTGCCCTGGCTCAGGCGCGCCGGCTGGGTGCTGCTGGCACTCCCGGCGCTGCTGATTGCGGCGCAGTTCCTCCTCGACCCCGGCTGGCTCGACAACCGCTACCGCGGCCGGGAGTTCACCCTCGGCGAGCGCCTGCTCACGCAGGCCCGGCTGCTCTGGCACTACGTGTCCTGGCTGCTTCTCCCGGACATCACCGCCATGGGTTTCTACCACGACGATATTCCGGTCTCGAAGGGCCTCGCCGCGCCGGTGACAACATCGCTTGCGTTACTGGCCTGGGCGGCGGCGCTCGTGCTGGGGCTGCTTCTGCATCGCCGGGCCCCGCTGCTCGCCTTCACCCTGCTCTTCTTCCTCGTGGCCCACAGCATGGAGTCCTCCGTGTGGCCGCTGGAGATGGTGTTCGAGCATCGCAACTACGTACCGGCGATGGCCCTGTGCCTGTTGCTGGGCGCGACCCTGGTGCGGACGGGCGAGCGCATCGAATGGTGGAGCCCGCCGGTGGCCGGCGGCCTTGTGGCCGTGGTGCTGGCCGTGTTGCTGGCGCTGCGCGCGGGCACCTGGTCCGACGAGATCGGGCTGGCGCGGCACAACGTGATCAATCACCCCGATTCGCCGCGGGCGAACTTCCATTACGGGCACGCACTGTTCAAGGTCCTCAAGGATTCCTGGGACACGGAATTCGATGAGGAGCAGCGCCGCGCGTTCACGGTGGCTGCGCGCACGCACTTCCTGCGCATGTATGAACTCAATCCGCGGGACATGGCGGCGCCTGTGATGTTGTACCAGATGGACAACAGCTTTTTCCGCAACCTGCCGGACGCGCCCGACTGGCTGGGGGTGCTCGAGGCGCTGGCGCTCGACCGCCGCGTGCAGGCCTCCGATCGCACCGCCCTGGGCACGCTCGTGAACTACGCCTCGGATGCGGAATTCCCGCAGGAAGAGCGGGCCCGCGTGGCGGGCGTCCTGGAGACGCTCGCCGAACGCTATCCGCGCAAACCCTACCTCTACGTCCTGCGCCACCAGCTGATGGCGGCGTCTGAAGGTGTCGAGCGGCGGGCGTTGCTGGAGCTTCTACTGGCGGGCATCGAGGCCCGGCCGAAGGACCCGACCCTTTATCCCTACCTGGTGCGGCACTACGGCACGCAGGACCTCGCCGCCGGCTACCGGGTGATGGGCCAGTGGCTGGGCCGGGACTACCTCGGCCGCCAGGCGGCCCTGATCCTGCGGGTGTTCGAGAGGTGAGCGCGCCGCGGTTTACCGGGCCACAGGGGGCGGCGGCCGCGTGGGTGTGCGGGCTCCTGCTCCCGGCATTTGCCGCCTGGGTCTACTGGCCGGGGATCGCCGGCCCCGAACTCCTCGACGACCGCTCCAGTGTCATGGTGCTGGACGAGCTGGGGGAGCGGCCGGAGCTCGCGTGGGACTACATCCTCGGGGATCGCTCCGGCCCTCTCGGTCGCACGGTGTCGATGGCCTCCTTCGTCGCCGAGAAGCTCTACCTCGACGACGGCATCGCCGGCAACAAGCGTGTCAACATCCTGCTGCACCTGGCCAACGGCGCGCTGGTGATCTGGTTGCTCGCGCTGCTGCTGCGCCATATCGGCGCGCCGCGGCACCGCGGTCTCGCCGTCGCGCTCGGGGCACTCTGGCTGCTCCACCCGCTGTTTGTCAGCACGGTGCTCTACGCGGTGCAGCGCATGGCGATGCTCTCGACATTTTTCATGCTGCTGACGGCGCTCAGCTACGTGCGCTGGCGCGTGGGACTGGATGCCGGGCGCGGCGGCGTGCTGCGCTTTCTCCCGGTGCCGCTGTTTTTCTGCCTCGGCATGCTGGCCAAGGAAAACACGGTGGTCATCGTGCCGATCGTGCTGTTGCTGGAGGTGCTCTGGTTCCGCTGCCGCGATGCCGCCGGCGAGGTCATTTCCTGGCTGTCCAAAATGAGCTGGGGCCTGATCATCGCGGGGGGCGTCGGCGGACTGCTGGTGCTCGTCGCGAGCATGGACTACCTCGTCGGCAGGCACTCCCGGCGGCCCTACACGCTCGACGAGCGCCTGTTGACACAGCCGCGTGTGCTCTGGGATTACGTCGCCCAGTGGTTCTACCCCCAGACCGGTCGCATGGGCCTGTACCACGATGACGTGGTCTGGTCGCGCGCCGTCACCGAGCCCGCAACCACGCTCTACGCGCTGGTGGCATGGGCGCTGGTCCTGGTCGCCGGGGCGTTGCTCCTGAAGGCGCCCCGGGGCCGCCTGCTGGTCTTCTGCATCGCCTGGTTCCTGGTGGGGCACGGGGTCGAGTCGTCCGTGTGGCCGCTGGAACTGTACTTCGAGCACCGCAACTATTTTCCCGCCATCGGCTTTGCGCTCCTCGCCGGTGTGCTCTACACCGAGGTCGCCCGCCGCTGGCCGCAGGTGTCGGCGCCGCTGCTGGCCTGGTTGTCCTGCTGGGCCCTGGGGCTGGCGCTGCTGACCAGCTCGCTGGTACACGTGTGGTCCTCGCGGCCGCTGCTGATCCTGCACCACCTGGAGGGTCACCCGGAATCCTCCCGGGCCAACATCGACATGGCCGTGCAGATGGCCCGGCTCGGTTCCGCGGCGGATGCGCACCGGTATTCGGCGCGCGCGTTCGAGACGAGTTTCATTGAGCGCGAGGGGGACCGGGCCGTGCGCGACCTCGCGCTGAGTTGCATCGCGGGGGCGCCCGTGGGGCCGCGGGACATCGACCGCGTCGGGGAGTTCAATGCGAAGCGGCCCCTCAGTTCGGTCTCCACGCTGCTGTCCCTGGTGCGACTGCTGCAGGACGATCGCTGCGCACAGTTCGACAGGGTGTACTTCGCGGACCACCTGGCGGACATGTACCTGCGCGAGGCTTCGCCTGCGCGCGCATCGCGCAACATGTACTTCAACCTGGCCGTTCTCGAGAATGCGCTCGAGCGCTACGGCCGCGCCGACGCCTACATCGACAAGGTGCTGGCCAAACGGCCGCGCAATATACGCGCACTGCTGATGAAGCTGCACTTCACCACGGCGCTGGGCCGGCACGAGGACGCGCAAGAGGTCATAGTTACTTTGCAAGGCCTGGAGCAACAGGGTAAGTTGATGCTCAAGGACCGACAAACCCTGGCACTGTACCTGGAGAGCTAGCCCTTGAATATCTCCGTCGTCATCCCCGCCAAGAACGAGGAACAGGGGCTTGCGCAGGTGTTGCCTGACCTGGCCAGTCGCTATCCCGACGCCGAAATCATCGTGGTCGACGACGGCTCCACCGACGGCACGGTGGAGGTCTGCGAAAAGGCCGGCGTCAAGGTGATCAGTCACCCCTACTCGAAGGGCAACGGCGCGGCCGTCAAGACGGGCGCGCGAGCTTCTCGCGGCGACTACATCGTGTTCATGGACGGGGACGGCCAGCACAACCCCGCCGACATCGTCGAGCTGCTGAAGAAGGTGGAGGAGGGCTACCACCTGGTGGTGGGCGCGCGCAGCGGTCTGGGTTCCCAGGCGAGCATCGCCCGCTGGAGTGCCAACGCGTTCTACAACCGCTTCGCGAGCTGGATGGTGGACCGCAGGATCGACGACCTCACCTCCGGTTTTCGCTGCGTCGAGCGGCGCAAGTTCCTGAGTTTCCTGTACCTGTTGCCGAACGGCTTCAGCTACCCGACTACCTCCACGATGGCCTTCTTTCGCGCCGGTTACTCCGTGGGGTTTGTTCCCATTACCGTTTCGAGACGCCTGGGCAAGAGCCATATCAGCCTGGTGAAGGACGGTATCCGCTTTTTCCTGATCATTTTCAAGGTGGGCACGCTCTACTCGCCGCTCAAGGTGTACTTTCCCGCGTCGGTCGGCGTCGCGGGGCTGGGGCTGCTCAACTACGTGCTGACGGTCATCAACAGCGGCTGGCGCTTCACCAACATGAGTACCATGCTCATCCTCGCCGGGATGGTGATGTTCCTGATCGGCCTGTTGTCGGAGCAACTGACCAACTTGCAGTTCAAGGATACCGCCGACGAGCGCCGCCGTGCAGAGGACGTCTAGTCCGCCGAGTAGATGCTGCCGTTCCAGCCCAGCCGGGCCAGCCTGTATTTGACCGACTCCAGCAGTACGCCGACACCGTAGCGAATGACGGGCCAGCCCGCGATCGATGAGGCCTCGGCGGTGTAGCGCGTGGGACAGGTGACCTCGCCGATGGAAAATCCGTGGGCGATGATCTGCAGCAGCATCTGGTTGTCGAAGATGAAGTCGTTGGAGTTGCGCTCCAGCGGCAGTTCCTCGAGCACGCGCCGGCTGAACGCGCGGTAGCCGGTGTGGTACTCCGAGAGTTTGTAGCCCACCAGCAGGTTCTGTACCAGCGTCAGCAGTCGATTGGACAGGTACTTGTAGGGGGGCATGCCGCCCTTCAGCGCCCCGGTACCCAGTATGCGCGAGCCCAGCGCACAGTCGAAGACGTCCTCGGCGAGAAGCGCGGCCATGGCCCGGATCAGCCGTGGCGTGTACTGGTAGTCCGGGTGCACCATGATGACGATGTCTGCACCCAGTGCCAGTGCGGTGCGGTAGCAGGTCTTCTGGTTGCCGCCGTAGCCGAGGTTGTGGTCGTGCACGAGTATGTGCCGGATGCCCAGCCCGTGCGCCACGGCCCGCGTGCCGTCGGCGCTGGCGTCGTCCACCAGTATGACCTCGTCGACGATATCGAAGGGCAGTTCCCGGTAGGTCTGTTCCAGCGTGAGTGCGGCGTTGTAGGCGGGCATTACCACGACCAGTGTCTTGCCGTTGATCACGTCTCTCCCCCCCGCCTGGCGACCAGGCTCACGGTGGCGCCGCGACGCAACAGCGCACCCGCGGCACTCTCCAGCACCGCGGGGACGGCGAGCAGTGCCGCCGGTACGCTCCAGCACAGCAGTTGCGGTATGGAGCGGCGGCTGCCGTACTTCAGCAGGCGGTAGTACGCGTTCGGGGGACCGGGAAAAAGGGCGTTGAGCGCGCTCTGGATGAAGCCGTAAATGTTTTGCAGCAGGTCCGTGTGTGATTCGCCGAGGAGCGTGTAGCCGCGCGCGGCGAGGCGCTCGCACAGCCAGTCCCGCTCCAGGTGAACGAGGTGGCGGGGCAGGTCCAGGTGAAACCAGTGTTGCGCAAAGAGGGCGCGCTGCAGGCCGGCGAAGTTCGGTACGTCCAGTATCAGCAGGCCGCCGGGCGCCAGCCGGGCGGTGACCGTGTCCAGCACGCGATCCTGGGCATCCAGGTGTTCCAGCACGTGGCGCAATACGACGATATCAAAGCGCTGGCCGGCGAAGACGGTGTCGGACAGGGGCGCCGTCTCCACGACGTCCCGCGTCGCGGGGTCGAGGGGAAACTCGGGGCGCTCCAGTCCCCGGACCGTGGCACCGGTCTCACGGAAGGCGCGCAGCAGGACGCCGCGACCGCAGCCCACGTCGAGTACGGCGGGTTCGTCCCGCCCCGTAGCGGCTTGCCGGTCGCCTCGCCACGCGCGGGTAATGGCGGCCGCCTGTGCCCGGGCGCCCCGGTCGACGGCCCACTCCACCAGCGGGTTGAACTTGCGCTCCCCGGAGCCGTAGTAGTCGGGGGTGTAATTATCGACCACGCTGTCGGCGGCCGCCCCCGTCGTGGTCACCACGCCGCAGTCGCGGCACCGCGCCAGGGTGTACTGCCGCGCGGGCGGGTCGAACGCGGGTGCCTCGAGGATCGCGCTGAGGGCGTCGCCGCCGCAGTTGTTGCAGGCGTCAGTCAAGGCGGGCGTCCCCTGCCGCCGGGGTGCCGCTGAACAGGATCAGTTTTTTCGCGACGAAATTGAAGACCATGACAAGGAGGCTGGTGAGGACCTTGGCCTGCAGGTAGTGTATGCCAGCGCCCGCCACGAGGGCGGCCATGGCGGCCTCGCTGATGGCCAGGCCGGTCAACACGATCGCATTGAAAATCAGCAGTTCCAGCCAGCCCCGCTGGCCGAACCGCCGGTGGTGGAACACCCAGCGGACGTTCAGCACGTAGGCCACGGTCAGGCCGACGAAGTACCCGAAAATATTGGACACCAGGTAGTGCATGCCCAGGAATTCCGTGCAGGCGTAGAGTGTCGCCAGGTCTGCCAGGAATGCCAGCGTCCCCGCTACGAGGTAGCGGTAGACTTCGCCCCTCACGGCGTGACCTGCTCCCGGTAGCGCCGGAGGTTGCGGCGGGCGTCCGTCCGCCCCGGGTCGATCTCGAGTGCGCGCGCGAACAGCGGCAGCGCCTCCTGCGGGCGCCCCTGTTGCGCGATGGCAATGCCGAGGTTGTTCAGTGCGCCGGGGATTTCCGAACCCATGGACAGTGCCTGCACGTAGTGCCGCTCCGCGTCGGCGTAGCGGCGCTCGGCAAGAGCCGCGCCCGCGAGTGAGAGGTGCCCGTCGCGCCGCCCGGGCCTGAGGGCGATGGCGGCTTCGGCGTGGGGGATCACCATGCCCGGCATGCCCAGGCGCTCGTAGGCCGCGGCCAGGTGGATGTGGGTGATGAAGTTGTGCCCGGTGACCTCCGCCGAGCGAGTGAACAGCGTGTGTTCGTCGCGCCAGTAGCCCGCCTGCCAGTAGCTCAGCACCGACAGGTACGCGAGAAACAGGCAACCGGTGATTGCACTGAGGCTGAAGTACCGGTGCCCGCTGCGTGGCATGATGTCGACGAGCGCCAGCAACAGTCCCACCGACGGCAGGTACATGTAGCGGTCGGCGTGTGCCTGGCTGCCGACCTGCACCAGGCCGATCACCGGCAGGAGTGTAATGAAATAGAAGCCGAGCCCGGCGCCGGCCCGGCGGTGCCTGCGCGCGGCGAACACGGCCACGGCGAGCAGTCCGAGGACCACCAGGGTACAGGCGGCCACGGTGGCGGCCGGGTACGCTCCCGGGTGCGGGTAGAAGGCGGCGAGTCCCACCGGCCGCAGCCACTGCTCCAGGTAGGTGGCGTAGGCGTGGAGGGCGGTCTGCACGCGCTCCGCGAGGCCGAGCAATTCCAGCTCTTTAATCGCGTGCGACCTGTCCTGGGCCACGATCGTCACTACACCGCTCACCAGTGCCATGAACAGCATGGGCAGTTTGTCCCGCAGGACGTCGTACAGTGCGGCGGGGTGCCGCCGCGGCGGCCCGGCGCTCGCGGGCGCCCGGTAGAGGCTCATGTCCAGGAGTACGAGGACCACGGGAAAGGTGACCGCCATGGGCTTTGACAACAGGGCCAGGGCGCACAGGGCACAGACCGCGAGGTAGCGCCCCGCGCCCCCCTCGCGCCGGTAGGCGTCGTAGGACAGCAGGCCGAGCAGGTAGAACAGTGCACAGAGCAGGTCCTTGCGCTCCGCGATCCAGGCGACAGACTCGATGTGCAGCGGGTGGGCGAGGAATACCAGGGAGAGCAGCGCCGCCTGCCACCACAGGGCGCGGTAGCGCAGTAACAACGCGTAGACGAGGAGCGAATTGACACCGTGCAACAGGACGTTGTGCAGGTGGGCCGGCCCCGGGTCGGTGCCGAACAGGGAGGTGTCGAGCATGTGCGACAGCCAGGTCAGCGGGTGCCAGTTGCTCATGTACAGCGAGGTGAAGGCCCAGCGGGCCGAATCCCACCCGAGCCCGGACAGGACCTGGGGATTTTTCAGAATGTAGCGGTCGTCGTCGTAATAGACGTAGTCGAAACCAGCGGCCTGGGCGTAGATCAGGAAGAGCAGCCCGAGGTGAATGCCGACGGCCAGCAGGTGCCGCGCGCCGCTACCGGCGCCGTCGACGCCGGCATCCGCCCACGATTGGGAAAGCGGCCTGGCCGTCACTGTCTCCCCGTCCGGTGGCCCGGAATTAATCGGACCACTGTCCCTGTATGAACCGTCATGAACACTTCGCCAGCGGACAGGCTAGAACGTTACCACGGCCATTGACAGCGCAAACTGCGGCACTTTTTTACGTAGGGGCCTGTTACGAAGGGCCCGCGCTCGCGTCAAAGGGCCGGTCCGGCCCGAGTCCGGGCGCGATCAGCTCCCGAAGCGGGCCTTCGCCTCCCTGCGCCTGGCGTGGAGGATGGGTTCGGTGTAACCGCTGGGCTGCTCGTGGCCCCGGAAGATCAGGTCGCAGGCCGCCTGGAAGGCGATGCTCTCCTCAAAGTCGGCGGCCATGGGGCGGTAAGCCGGGTCCGCGCCGTTCTGCCCGTCAACCACGGCAGCCATGCGCTGCAGTGTCTCGATCACCTGTTCGCGCGTGCAGACGCCGTGGTGCAGCCAGTTGGCGATGTGCTGGCTGGAAATCCGCAGGGTCGCGCGGTCCTCCATCAGCCCCACGTGGTTGATGTCCGGCACTTTCGAGCAGCCGACCCCCTGGTCGATCCAGCGCACCACGTAGCCCAGGATGCCCTGTGCGTTGTTGTCCAGTTCGCGCTGGATGTCGTCGGCGTCCAGCCCCGCCGCGCCTTTCAGCGGCAACTGCAGGATGTCGTCCACGGTAGCCCGGTGGCGCCCGGCCAGGGCCTCCTGGCGCTCCGCGACGTTGACCTCGTGGTAGTGGATGGCGTGCAGGGTCGCCGCGGTGGGCGAGGGCACCCAGGCGGTGGTGGCGCCCGATTCGGGGTGGGCGATCTTGTTGTGCATCATGTCGGCCATCAGGTCCGGCATCGCCCACATGCCCTTGCCGATCTGCGCGCGCCCGGGCAGCCCGCAGGCCAGGCCCACGTCCACGTTCCAGTCCTCGTAGGCGTTGATCCAGGTCTCCTGTTTCATCGCGCCCTTGGGCGTCATCGCCCCCGCCTCCATGCTGGTGTGGATCTCGTCACCGGTGCGGTCGAGGAAGCCCGTGTTGATGAACACCAGCCGCTCGCGGGCGGCGCGGATGCACGCCTTGAGGTTCACGGTGGTGCGCCTCTCCTCGTCCATGATGCCCATCTTGAGGGTGTTGCGCGCCAGGCCCAGAAGATCCTCGATGCGGTCGAACAGGTCGTTGGCAAAACTCACCTCGTCGGGGCCATGCATTTTCGGCTTCACGATGTAGATGCTCCCCGCGCGGGAATTGCGCGTGTCGGGGTCGTCCTTGCGCAGGTCGTGCAGGGCGATCATCGCGGTGAACAGCCCGTCCATGATGCCCTCGGGAATTTCGGCGCCGTCCCCGTCGAGTATCGCCGGTGTCGTCATCAGGTGCCCGACGTTGCGCACGAAGAGCAGGCTGCGCCCGGGGAGCACCAGTTCCGCTCCGTCGATGGCCGTGTAGCGGCGGTTTTCCGCGAGGCGACGGGTCAGGGTTTCACCGCCCTTGGCGAAGCTGTCCGTCAGGTCGCCGCGCATCAGGCCCAGCCAGTTGCGGTAGGCGAGGGCCTTGTCCTCGGCATCCACGGCGGCGATGGAATCCTCGCAGTCCTGGATGGTGGTCAGGGCCGCCTCCATCAGGACGTCCTTGACCCCCGCCGCATCGGTGGCGCCGATGGCGTGATCGCGATCGACCTGTATTTCCACGTGCAGGCCGTTGTGGCGCAGCAGTACGCTCCCGGGCGCCTCGGCGTCGCCGCGATAGCCGCGCAGCTGTGCCGGGTCCGCCAGTGTCGCGCTGCCCTCCGCCAGGCTCACCTCGAGGCTGCCGCCGCTGACCCGGTAGCCGCGCGCGTCCGCGTGACTGCCGCCGTCGAGCGGAAAGTGCCTGTCGAGAAACTCACGCGCGTAGGCGATGACCCGGTCTCCGCGCACCGGGTTGTAGGCGCCGCCGCGCTCAGCGCCGCCGCCCTCCGGGATGACATCGGTGCCGTAGAGGGCGTCGTAGAGACTGCCCCAGCGGGCGTTGGCCGCGTTGAGGGCGTAGCGCGCGTTCATCACGGGCACCACGAGTTGGGGACCGGCCAGCATCGCCACTTCCTCGTCGACGTTCTCCGTGCTGATCTCGAAGTCCTCGCCCTCGGGCAGCAGGTAGCCGAGTTCCTCGAGAAAGGTACGGTAGGCGGCGGCATCGAACTCCGGGCCCGCGTGGGCGCGGTGCCACTCGTCGATCTTCGACTGCATCTCGTCGCGTAGGTGCAGCAGTTCCCGGTTGCGCGGGCCGAACTCGACGACCAGCGCCTCCAGGGCGCGCCAGAATTCCACCGGGTCGATCCCGGTGCCCGGCGCGATGTCCTGTTCCAGCAAATCGTGCAGTTCGGGCGCCACCTGCAGGCTGCCCACGTGTATGCGGTCGGTCATGGTGTCGGTTCCTTGTCGAGATTGTTCAGTCGGGCGTGGCCTGCTGGCCGTCCAGCTCCCGCGCGGTATCGGCGATAATCTTGCGCAGCCACTTGTTGGCGGGATTGTGTTGCAGCAGCGGGCTCCAGGCCATTTTCAGCTCCAGGGGCGGGATGTCCAGGGGTGGGTCGCGCAGCACGACTCGGGGGTTGTCGCGTTTCAGCATGGCCGCGCGGGTCGGCAGGGTGACGATAAGGTCGTTCTGCTCGGCGAGCGTCATCGACGCCTGGTAGTGGCGCGTGAAGACTCGAATCTGGCGCTTCTTCCCGAGCTTGTCCAGGGCGACGTCCACCCAGCCGAGCCGCTGTACGTCGTCGGGGTTGACCCCGACGCCGACGCCCATGCCCGTCTTGCTCACCCAGATGTGGTTGGCCTTGAGGTAGTTGTCCAGCGTCCAGTTTTCCAGGACCGGGTTTTCCGGGCTCAGTACACAGCTGAAGCTGTCGTCCCAGAGGTGGATCTGGTGGAAGGACTGGGGCATGGAGTCGAAGCGGTTGATCAGCATGTCCACCTTGCCGCGCTCCACGTCGAGGAAGCTGACATCGGAGGGGGTCATGATGTCCAGGGTGATGCCCGGTGCGAGGGTGCGCAGTTTGCCGAGCACGGTGGGGAACAGCGTGGACTCGGCGTAGTCGCTCGCCATGATGCGGAACACGCGATCGGCCTTGTCCGCCTCGAAGGCGGTGCGCGGCTGCACCGCGTGGTCGACCTTGCTGAGCACCTCGCGCACCACCGGCTCCAGCTCGAGGGCGCGTTCCGTGGGGGTCATGCCCTCGCTGGTGCGCACCAGCAGCGGGTCGTCGAACAATTCGCGCAGGCGGCGCAGGCCGTTGCTCATCGCCGGCTGGGACAGGCTCAGCTGGTTGGCCGCCTGGGTGACATTGCGCTCGCGCAGGAGGGCGTCGAGGTAGACGAGCAGGTTGAGGTCGATGCGGTTGACGTTCACGGCTGGCTCCGCATTCACTGGGTGAATGAAAATGATGAAATAGATTGACGCTGGGAATTATACGCCAACGGCGTCGCTTGCCAATCCTCGGGGGCGAGATTTTTTGGCCCGGCCCTGGACTATAATGCCGCCTCCTGTCCGCCCCGAAGGACCCGTCATGACCGAATTTGCGACACCGGACCTCTCCGACGACGCCCCCGACGCCCTGGCGCTGCCGCTGCCGCTGTGCAGTTTCGGTGCCCGGACCCGATTCTCGGGCCGGGCGGTCACCATCAAGTGCCACGAGGACAATTCGCTGGTCAAGAGTTGCGTCGGCGAGCCGGGGGAGGGCCGTGTCATTGTCGTCGACGGCGGCGGTTCCCTGCGCCGGGCCCTGCTCGGTGACATGCTCGCGGAGCAGGCCGCGGACAACGGCTGGGCGGGCCTGGTTATCAACGGCGCGATTCGCGACGTGGACGAGATCATGCGCATGGACCTCGGTGTGAAGGCCCTGGGGACGTGCCCGGTAAAGACGGAAAAACTGGGGATGGGACAGCGCGATATCGCCGTGGACATCGGCGGCGTGACCGTCAATCCCGGCGACTACATCTACGCCGACAACAACGGCGTGCTCATCAGCACGCGTGACCTGCTCGCCGGTTAGACAAGCCTGAGGGAGAGATCCAGTGCGCGCACCTCCTTGGTCAGCGCGCCGATGGAAACGTAGTCCACGCCCGTCTCGGCGATCGGCAGCAGTGTCTGTTCGGTCACGTTGCCGGACGCTTCAAGTTCCGCGCGCCCGGCGTTGTAGTCTACCGCACTGCGCATGTCTTCGAGGTTGAAGTTGTCGAGCATGACCCGGTCCGCGCCCGCCGCGATGGCCGCTTCAAGTTCCGCGCGGTTCTCCACCTCCACTTCCACAGGCGCACCGGGCACCTGCTCGCGGGCCGTCTTCACGGCCGCCGCGATACCGCCGCAGGCGGCGATGTGGTTCTCCTTGACGAGGAATGCGTCGTACAGGCCCATGCGATGGTTGTAACAGCCGCCGCAGCGCACCGCGTATTTCTGCGCAACGCGCAGGCCCGGTACGGTCTTGCGGGTGTCCAGCAGTTTCGCGCCGATACCCGCGACGAGGTCCGCGTAGTGGCGACAGGTGGTCGCCGTCCCAGAGAGCAGCTGGAGGAAGTTGAGGGCCGTGCGCTCACCGGTGAGCAGTGCCCGCGCCGGCCCCGTCGCGGTGAACAGCGTATCCCCCGGGCCGATATTGTCGCCGTCCGCAACCTGCCAGTCGATTGCCACGGTAGCACCCAGCTCCCCGAATACCGCGTCCACCCAAGGCCTGCCGCAGAGCACGCCGTCCTCGCGCGTGATGACACGCGCGGTGGCGACGGCACCGGGGTCGATCAGATTCGCGGTGATGTCGCCGCTGCCCACGTCCTCCGCCAGCGCAACGCGCACGTTGCCCAGCACCGTGTCGGGATCGGGCGCCTGGATGCTTTCGCTGGACGGGTTCATAGGGAGGTAGCCGCTGCCGCAGGGGTTGGCGATTGTAGCACGAGCCCTTCAGTCCACGAACGCCGCCGGCCCGAAACGCGCGGGGTCCACTTCCATCACGTGACCGGCGTACCGCTCGCCGGCGATGACGCGTCGGTCGACGACGGGCGCGTTTTCGATGACCCAGCCGTTGGCCTCGATGAGCGCGGAGTCGGGAAACAGCCAGTAGCCCTCCGTTTCGAGGAGCACGGCCTCGTACTGCTTGTCCCCCGCGCGCATCAGCGCCAGTCCCCGCATCGGGTCCGGCAGCAGTGGCCAGACCCGGCCCGTCATCGTCGCGGCGATGACCTTGTACCCCGCGTCGACGGGGTGGCCGTTGTCGTTGTCCGGGTACAGCGGCGTGTCGCCCAGCGCCGCCTCCTGCAGCGGGCCGACGACGTCCACGTAGTACGCGCTGCCGATTCCCTCGATGGCGGCGCGCAACTGCGCGATATTGCGCGACTCCGCGTGGACCAGGTCCCGGTAAGCGGCCGGTGCCTGCAACTCCGCCTGCGCAAGTCGCTGTGCGTAGACCAGTTCCTTGGTCGGGATGATCGTGAATACCAGCGGGGTCTTTCGCGCCGCGGCAAGCTGCGCGATGCGCCGGGCCACGTCCGCCATGATGGCCCAGCCGGCCCGGGCGGCGGGGTGGTCCCCGTTGGAGGCCAGGCGCACTTCCGGGGTGAAGGTGGTGCGCAGTTCATCCCCGAACTCGACCGGCCAGGTGCCCTCGGCCCCGTCGGGGAATGTCACCCTGGGCACGTCGTCCGCGGACAGTGACCCGTCGGGGATGAGTTCGCCCCACGCCGGGTAGTTGTAGGCGAGGCGAAAACTCTCCAGCGGATCGTTGCCGCTGTAGAATGCCACCACGAGTACACGGGGCCGGAACACGGGGGCGTTGACGGCGGCGTAGAGGTACTGCACTGCGCCCCAGCCGCCCACCGACATGTTGTAGAGCGTGGCGTCTTTTTCCCGGGAGAGATTTGCGGCCATGCGTCCCGGCCAGTTGTTTTCAAGCGAGCTGTTGTTGCCGTAGGTCTGGCTGTCGCCGATCACGACCACGTCCGCCACGTTGGGCACGGCGCGATTGCGGAAGCCCAGCAGGTCGTTGGGACCCATCGCGACCTGGTCAGGGAACAGCGGCGTGGCCCGTACACCCGCCAGGGGATCCTTGATGAGGTAGTCCGGTGACTGCAGGTCCTCGCGCCGGAACACGTTTTCAAAAAACGGCGGCACTTCCTCGCTGACGGAGACCATCTGCAGGTCGATGGGTATGCCCAGTAATTGCGGCGCGAGGGCGCGTACCAACAGCAGTGCGCCCCCCAGCGTGACCAGCGTCGTCGCCGCCGCGAGCAACCATTCCTTTTTCATGCGTGTTCCCCCCGCGCTCACGCCACGATACTCCGCTGTTGTCGCCGGGCACAAGCGGCGGGTGATTCGCGGTTCACGCCCCAGTGCGACCCGCGCTATGATGAGGCGCGTACCCCGGGGGAAAGCGCATGGATTACACGGTGGAGCAGGGCTGGCTGCAACAGGCGCGCAGGGCGCCCTCGCCCAACTGGGAACACCGGCCCCCGGGGTGTCGCCCGGAGCTGCTGCTCATCCACAATATATCGCTGCCACCCGGCTGCTACGGCGGCGACTGTATCGAGCGCTTTTTCACCAACTGCCTGGACTGGGACGAGCACCCGTTTTTCGAGGAGATCCGCGACGTAGCGGTCTCGGCGCACCTGCTGGTGCGGCGCGACGGGGAGCTGGTGCAGTTCGTCGACTTCGACGCCAGGGCCTGGCACGCGGGCCAGTCGAGCTGGCGAGGTCGCGACAACTGCAATGACTTCAGCATCGGCATCGAGCTGGAGGGCACGGACGACGATCCCTACACCGACGCGCAGTACACGGCGCTGGCGGGCGTGAGCGCGGCGTTGATCGACCACTACCCCTCCCTGGACGGCGGCGACATCGCCGGCCACTCGGACGTCGCGCCGGGGCGCAAGACCGATCCCGGCCCCGCCTTCGACTGGGGTCGCTACCGCCGGACATTGGCGGACTCGGGGGTGCACGCGTGAGTTTCCTCGCCGCGGTGATCGCCCTGGGGCTGATGCAGCTGTGGGGGTCTGGCGGTCCCGTGCAGCGCGACGCCTGGTTCCGCCGCTGGTGTGCGCAGGTGGCCGCCACCGGCATGGGCAGCGGTGCCGCCCTGCTGGCGAGTGTCGCGGCGCCGGTAGTGCTCGCGGCGCTGGTGCTGGACGGCCTGTCATCGGTCCTGTTCGGCCTGCCGTGGATTGCCGCAGCGGCCGTGCTGCTGCTCTACGCGTTCGGTCGGCGCGACCTCGACGAACTGATGGCGCGCTACCGCAATTACTGCCGCGGCGGCGACTTCCAGGCAGCGTGGCTGGCCATCGGGAGCGAGCTGGAGCGCGGTCCCCCGGGGGAGCCGCCTGCCGGGGTGCATGAAGCCCACGCGCGCATGCAGCGGGCGTTCCTCTACGAGGCCTGCCAGCGCTGGTTCGCGGTCCTGCTGTACTTCCTGTTGCTGGGCCCGGCAGGCGCCCTGGCTTACAGGTTGCTGCACCTCGCCGCCCCGGGTGCGGGGGAAAGCGCCGGGCGCGCCCTGTACTACGCCGACTGGCTGCCGGGGCGGCTGCTGGCGGCCACGTTCACGCTCACCGGGGATTTCGTGCGCTCCCGGGAGGCTTTCGCGGGGACCCTCCGGCAGGCCTCCATGGACACGTCCACCGCACTGGGGACCGTTGCGGCCGCCGCGCTGGATACCGCGCCCGACGCCGGTCTCGGGGGCGAGGCCCTGGCCGCGGCCGCGGAGCGCGACAACGCCGCCCTGGCCGACCTGCTGCGGCGCAGCGCGGTGTGCTGGGTGGCGGCGCTCTGCGTGCTGGTGCTGGTCGGTTAGTACTTATGGGCTGAGTACAGCGCGCCACTTTCCGCACAGCTGCTAAGCTTCAGGGGCGGTACCCGGCAACACGCTGCGGCCCCGAGGCGCCTTGAACGATGTTGCAGCACGAGGACACACAGCGGACCCTGCAGTCCGTCGCCAGCGCACTGCCCGATTACGAGGCCGAGCAGGCCCTCGTCCTGACGATTGTCTTTCACCCCGACACGGCGCTGGTCGGTGCCCGGGCGACCCTGGTTCCCGGCGGTGTCGACGCCGCCTGTACGATCGGCAGGCACGCGCCCGAATTTACCACGCCCGCCGGCGACAACTGCACGCTCGGCGACCCCCACATCAGTCGTCGCGCCCTGCGCCTGGGCCGGCGCGGCGGAGCGTTTGAACTGCGCCGCATCGAATCCTCCAGTCGCTGCCGGGTGGGCGCCGGTGAGCTTTTCGAATGTATCGAACTGGCGGGCGACTGCCTGGAGCGCGGGGTGCCGCTGCTGCTGGGTCACCGGGTAGTCCTGCTGCTGCGCCGCCAGGCGCTTGCCCCGGCCTGCGTCGATTGCGCGCCCGCCATGGTGGGTTCGAGTCACCCGATGGCGCACCTGCGGGCGGAGGTCGGCGCGGCAGCGGCCTCCGACCGGGACGTGCTCATCCTCGGCGAGACCGGCAGCGGCAAGGAGCTGGTCGCCGAGGCGATTCACGCGGCGAGTGCGCGCCGCGCGGGTCCGCTGGTGAGCGTGAACATGGCGGCGATTCCCCCGGAACTGGCGGCAGCCGCGTTGTTCGGCAACACGCGCGGCGCGTTCACCGGGGCGGACAGGGCCTCGCGGGGCTACTTTCGCGACGCAGCCGGTGGCAGCCTGTTTCTCGACGAGGTCGGCGCCGCGTCGCGGCAGGTGCAGCCGCAGCTGCTGCGCGCCCTGCAACAGCGTGAGATACAGCCCGTGGGCGGCGCGTTGGAGCGCGTCGACCTGCGCATTCTCTCCGCGACCGACGCGCCCCTGGACGACGCGGAGGAAAACTTCAGCGCCGCCCTGAGACACCGCCTCGGCGCAATGGAAATCAACGTGCCGCCGCTGCGCGAGCACCCGGAGGATATCGGCGAGCTGTTGTTGCACTTCCTCGCGGGGAGCGAGAGCTGCGATTCCGCCGCGCCCTGGACCGGGGCCGATGTGCACTGTACGGCGGCGTGGGCAGAGGTTTTCTACCGTTTCCTGCGCTGCACCTGGCCCGGGAACGTGCGCCAGCTGGCCAACTTTTCCCGCCGCATACGACGCAGCCACGGGGGGCGGCCGGCGCTGGATGCCGGGTTGCAGGCGGCACTGGAACAGGGACTCGATGACGCGCGCGCGAAGGGCGCGCCGGAGCCGGTGCGCGGCCGTGCCGGCGACATTCCCGACACGGTGTTCGACGCGGCCATGCGGCGCTGCGCGTTCGAGATCAAGCGCGTGGCGCTCGATCTCGGCGTCTCGCGAGCGACGATCTACCGCCGTATCGAGTCGTCGCCGGACTACCGCCTGGCGACGGAGATTCCCGCGCGCGCGGTGCGCGCCGCCCTGGATGATTGTGGCGGCAGCGTCGCCGACGCCGCGCTGCGGTTGCGGGTCTCACACGCGGCGCTGCGCAATCGCCTGCGCGAAAAGGGGCCGGCGGCCTCCGGCTAGCGCGGTGGATACCTACGTCGGTCCCTACCGCATCCTGCGCCCCGTCGACCGCGGCGGACAGTGCGAGGTGTTCCTGGGCCACGACGGCCGGCTGGACCGGCGTGTCGCGATCAAGATACACCGCCTGCCGGAAGACCGACGCGGCAGGCGCCGCCTGTTGCGCGAGGCGCGGATGATTGCCGCCATGGACAGCCCCCGCTTGGTCAAGGTGCACGATCTCATCGAGTCGGGGCGCTACCTGGCCATGGTCATGGAGTACGTGCCGGGCTGCAGTCTCGGCCACCTGCTGGCGGCCACCCGCCCCTCGCTGGCGAGCGCACTGACCGCGGGTATCGACATCGCCGGTGCCCTGGCGGTATCGCGCCAGCACCGGGTTGTGCACGGCGACCTGTCGCCGCGCAATATCCTGGTCGGCGCCAACGGTCGCGCGCGCCTCTCCGATTTCGGTATCGCCCTGCGGGTGCGGAGTGGGCCGGGGACCCGGTCCGCCGCGGGCAACCTCCAGGCCCTGTCGCCGGAGCACGTGCGCGGTGACCCGCTCGACTGGCGCTCGGACATGTTCGCCCTCGGCATCCTGCTCTACCGCATGCTGGGCAACGCGCACCCGTTTTACCGCGACGGCAAACTGGACACCGACCTGCTCCTGCACGGCAGCCCCGTGCCGCTCCCGGAGCAGCGGGCGGGGGAGCGCGAACTGCCCGCGGCACTGGTCGCGGCGATCGACAGCATGCTGGAAAAGGACCCCGCGAAACGCCCGCGCAACACCCGCGGCGTCCGCCAGGCAATGCGCGCCGCCCTGCGCGAGCTCCCGCTGGCGACCCACGACAGCCTGCTGCGCGAGTCGCGGCCACATTTTCGCGACGAGACTGTCGACGACCTCGCCCTGCGCATACCCGGAGAGCTCGGGCGGGACGGTCGCTCGCGCCTGCCGTCTACCGGCGGCCCGGTGGCCAGGCTTGTGCACGCCTACCGCGGGCTGACGCGGCCGCTACAGCGCGCCACCGTGTACGGTCTCGCCGGGGTTCTCCTGCTGCCTTTCGCCTTCACACTGCGGGAACACGATGCCCCGGTCCGGCTGGGCGCGCCACAGGTCACGGCGGCGCCGGGCGCGACCCTGCCCCCCGGCGTGGACTCGAACTGGCTGCAGCGGGAGGTCAGCAGGGCGCTGCGGGAGGATGTGCGCGGTGTGCGCCTGCGCGGGAACGGCGCCCGCGATCGCCCGCACGCGACGATTTCCGCGCACGGCATGATCGACCACAATCCAGGGCCGGAGCAGACCCTCGATATCGCCCTGCACTGCGGGGCGGAGTTCTGCCTGCTGGCGATGGAGCGCAACGGCGTCGACGCGCAGTATGTCGCACGCAGCGCGCTGTTACCGGGGATGGGCATGGCACACTGGCGCGACGCGGTGCGCAGCACAACCGAAGACCTGTTTCCCTAGTACCGGGGAAGAGCTACTGGGGAACCGCGGCGGCCACGGATCCCGCGAGCATCATCTGGGCGGCGAAGTACAGGGGCGTCCCCCACAGCGGGTTTGCACGCGCCTTGTGCACGAACTGTTGCCGGGCCACCGCGATGTCCGACAGCGCGAAGCCCCAGGCCCCCGTCACCGCCAGCCACGCCACCGCGTGCCCGACTGTCAGTCCCGCGCACAGCAACATGGTGGTGATGACCAGCGTGTAGACAGTCACCGGCACTTTCATCGGCACATCGACATGCGGCAGCAGCCAGCGCAGGACCACCGCCGCCAGGACCAGCGCCGGTACCGCGCTGACTGCGAGCCCGGTGGCGTTCGCTGGCAGCTGCAGGAAAGCCACCGCGTACAGCAGGTGCCCCAGCAGGAACGCACCGAGACCGGCGAGAAAGCTGCGGTCGTCATCGGGCATGAGGAACAGGTCTCCAAGCGCGCAGAACACCAGCCCCGCCAGCAGCCACCTGCCGTAGGCCGTGGCGGTGGCGTCGAGACTGACCGCGAGCCAGATGAAGGCGAGGGCCGCCAGCGGCTTGAACAGGTAGCGCCCCGGGCGCCAGTTGACGAAGTCGCTGGCCACGAGTGCCGGCACTGAGACCGCAAAGAGCGCCGCGGGAGACACGGGCAGGAATTCAGTCGTCAAGGTGTTTGACCTCCTCCATCAGCGCGGCGTTGTGCAGCGCGGGGATGCCGTGAGCGTGCGCCACCCGCAGCAGGTGGCCCGTGATGTAGTCGATCTCGGTGCGCCGGCCCGCCTCGACGTCCTGCAGCATGGAGGAGCGGTTGTCGGCCGTGCCGGCGATGACCTGCGCCACGGTGGCGTCGATCGTCTGGGCCACCTCAGTGTAACCCGCCGCGTAGCTCACCTGGGATACCTCTGCGCAGAGCCGCGACACTTCCGCGCGCAGTGTTTTCCGGGAGGCCAGCGCGCCGTTGCGACAGCGGTGCACGGCGGTGAGTGGGTTGATCACGCAGTTCACCGCGAGTTTTGACCACAGGGCCGTGTCGATGTCCTGCTCCCACTGGCAGTTGTCCACGCCGCGCTGCCAGGCGTCGAACCAGGCGGGTGCGAGCGCGCGCCCCGCCTGGCCGATGCGAGTCTCGCCGCGACCCGCGTGGCATATCCGCAGCGGACCTGTGCGAAACGCGCCCTCGGTCGTGGTACCACAGTAAAAATCCGCGTGCACGTTGGCCGCCGCCAGTTCCTCGACCAGCCCCATGCCGTTGACCAGCAGGACGATCACCGCATCGGGGGCAAGCTGTGCGCCGATACCCGCCACCGCGGCCCTGACGTCGTAGGCCTTGGTCGTCACCAGCAGACGCCTGACGGGCCCGCAGGACGCCGCGTCCGCGCAGTGCAGGGCCAGCTCGATTGTCTCCCCGTCGCGTTCGATAGACAGGGGGCCTCCCCGGTCGCCGGGGCGCAACAACAGCGTCACGCGGCCGCCGCCTCCCGCCAGGCCCGCGGCGAACAGGCAGCCCATGGCGCCGGCGCCGAGCACGTGCCAGCCGTCAGCCGCCACCTACGGTGCCCCCGCGCGGGATTGCAAACTTGCCGCGGCCGATTACCATGGGGCTCCTGTACAGGTGGGGAGGGAGACGACACTATGCCATCCTTCGACGTGGTTTCGGAAGTGGATATCCACCAGCTGACCAACGCCGTCGACCAGGCGGGGCGCATCATTGCCAACCGCTTCGACTTCAAAGGCGTGGAGGCGTCCTTCGTACGCGAGGAGCGGCGCGTGGTGATCACCGCCGAAGCGGAGTTCCAGGTCACCCAGATGCAGGACATGTTGCGCGGCGCGCTGGTGAAGTGCGATATCGATCCCGCGGCGATGGAATGCGGCGACATCGAGACCGCGGGCAAACAGGTGCGCTCCACCGCGGTGTTGAAGCACGGCCTGGACAGCGCCCAGTGCAAGGCCATTGTCAAGCGCATCAAGGATGAGAAGATGAAAGTCCAGGCGCAGATACAGGGCGAGCAGGTGCGCGTGTCGGGCAAGAAGCGCGACGACCTGCAGAAAGTCATCGCCCTGCTGAAGGACGGGGACTTCGGCGCGCCGCTGCAGTTCGACAACTTCCGCGACTAGTCCAGGTCACCCAGCAGCGCGAGCAGCGCCTCCCGCCTGCCGTCCAGTCCCCGCTCGTCCCCCGGCGCGCGTCCCAGCGCCCGGTACCATGTGAGCTCCAGGTAACGGTACACACAGCCGAAACCGGCCAGTGCCGCCCTCTCTTCGTCCCCGGCGGCGCGCCCCAGGTAGGCCTCCAGAAGCGCGGCGCCGTCACCCCCGGTCATGTCGTCCCCGTGCACGACAACGGCGAGGTCATACCACGGACTGCCCATCGCGGCGTACTCCCAGTCCAGCGCCCACAGCACGCCGCCGGAGTGCAGCCGGTTGGCGGCCAGCAGGTCGTTGTGACAGAGCGCGCGCTCGTCCCGGGGGAGCCCGTCCAGCAGCCGGCGTACTTTGCCGGCGCACAGCGCCAGTTGTTCGTCTGCCGGGGCCCCGGCGCGCTCGGCGCGGCGCTCGTAGCAGACCATGCGCTCACAGAGATCCAGGCGGTGGCGGCGCGCGGGCAGCGCGTGAATGCGCCGCAGCAGGGCGGCGATGTCAGCGACCTGCGGCCGCGCCGGCACATCCGGGGGCAGGTAGTCGCAGACGAGGGTGCCGAGGTCGGGATTGAAGTAGCGCGGGGCGGGCGCGATCCCCGCGGCGGCGGCGTCGTTCAATACACGCCACTCGAGCTGGCGGTTGAGTCCCAGGCCGTCGGTCCCGGCGCCGTCGATACGCACCACGAACTGGCGACCATCGAGTGCCGACGCCACCCGAACGCTGGTGTTGCTCAGGCCTGGGCCCAGGACCCTGTCGATCCCGGGTGCGGAGGCCAGGGGGGGATCGCAGGACCAGTGCTGCCACTGGGCGAGAGTCTGCTCAAGTTGGCGCGCTTCAGATGGGGTCAAACTGGAGGTCATGCGGGGCGTCAGTCCGGTTGCCGGAGCCCGGTTTGGTTCACTTCGCCGCGCTGCGGGTCGGGGCGACCCCAATAATGTCACTATTCAAGGGTGCCCTCGTTTGCATAGCAAGTATAGGGCGCTTACACTCCTAGGCCAATAAGAGCAAGAAAAGGGCTGCCCTCAAGCGGCATTACAGCCGGGGTACGCCGTGCGCAGCGCGGCGGGGTAGGCGATGAGTACATTGCATGGCGGATGATTTCGATCTCAGCGGGGCATTCCAGGAAGAGATCCAGGGTGCGCCCCCGGTCGTCTCCCGTTCCGAATTGCGCGAGCGCAGGGTCAGTGAGACCGTCACGGTCAACCGCTACCTCTACCACCAGGCGCAACAGCTCGAACTCATGTTGCTGCACGCCTCCGACCTGCAGGCGCTCTTCGAAATCCTCCTCGTGAGCATGCCCCGTCATTTTTCGTTCCAGGTGTCGGAGCTGTGGCTCTACGATCCTGAGGATGTGCTGTCCGGCCTGATCGTCGGCGCACAGCGCTACGGGCATAGCCTGCGCCTGCTCGACGATGTCTACCCGATACAGGAACTGTATGATCTCGAGCCCGACGTGGCGCTGATCGACGCGACCGACTCGCGCATGTTCGAGGTATTGAAATCGGAGCACGGCATCGACTCGGCGCTACTCATGCCGCTGACCGATGCCGGCCGCATGATCGGCAGCCTGCACCTCGGCGTGCAGGACGACTCCCTGGTGATGGGGGAGGCGGAGGAGGGTCTGCTCGCCCATCTCGCGGCGATTGTCTCGTCCTGCTTCCGGACCGCGGTGAGCCGCCAGCAGATCTCCCAGCTCACCATGCTCGACCCGCTGACCGAGATCAGCAACCTGCGGGGGTTCGAGCGCGACATTGCACGCGAAATCGCCCGCGCCCGGCGCAACGAACAGCCGCTCACGGTGCTGGTCATGGAGATCGACGACTTCGAAGACCTCTATGAACATTACGGCGAGAGGCGCGGCAACTTCGTTGTCCGGAAAATCACCGAGCGCCTGTCATCAGACCTGCGCCTCACGGACCTGCTCGGCCGCATGGGCCGTCCCAAGTTCTCCGTCCTGCTGCCCAACACCGGCGAACTGGTGGGACAGGAGGTGGCCGAGCGGATGCGCAAGGACGTCGAGGATTTCTCCATCGACGATGGCCGGGGGGCCGTGCTACAGGTTACCATCAGCATCGGAATGGTGACCTGGGAGCCCGCCCAGTACCCCGCCGTGGACATGCCGCGGCTGGCCAAGCAGATGGAGACCGCGGGCAACCAGGGTCTGGAGACAGCCAGGTCGCGGGGCGGGAACTGCATCGCCCAGTCGCGCCTCAGTACAATGATGGTCTGAACTTTGAATGATCTTGAAAGGCTCATGGCGAATAACCGCGCATGGGCGGACAGCGTTAAGGCAGAAGACCCGGAATTCTTTGACAAACTTGCGGCGCAGCAGAGCCCGGAATATCTCTGGATAGGCTGCTCCGACAGTCGGGTGCCCGCGAACCAGATTGTCGGGCTGATGCCCGGCGAGGTATTCGTGCACCGCAACGTCGCCAATATGGTGGTGCACACGGACTTCAACTGCCTCACCGTGCTGCAGTACGCAGTCGACGTGCTCAAGGTCAAGCACGTGCTCGTGGTCGGCCACTACGGTTGCGGCGGTGTGCGCGCGGCGTATGAGAATGCGGACAACGGCATGATCGACAACTGGCTGCGCAATATCAAGGACGTGCATCACCGCTGCAGTGCCGAGTTGAATGCGCTCCCCGACGACGAAACGCGCATTGACAGGCTGGTGGAGTTGAACGTGCGCGAGCAGGTGGCCCACGTCGTGGGCACCACGATAGCCCAGAACGCGTGGGCCCGCGGCCAAAACCTGGCGGTACACGGTTGGGTGTACAGCCTGCGCGACGGCTTGCTCAAGGACCTCGGCTGTACCATCGACTCCCCCGAGGGTGTCGCCGCGGCGTTCCGCATCGAGTCCTGAACTGGAGGTCTGCCCATGACACCGGAGCAGCGCCTGGACCGGCTCGAATCCGCCGAGGCCATCAGGCAGCTCAAGTACCGGTATTTCCAGGCCTGCGACGAGAAGCGGCCCGAAGACGTTCGCGCGTGCTTCGCTCCCGGCCCCGTCGATCTCAATTACGGACGTATCGGGACCTTCGGTGACAGGGAGGAGATGCTGGCGGTATTTACGGAGCTTGCCTGTCAGGATCACATCGTCGAGATGCACCACGGCCAGAACCCGGTCATCGAATTCCTGGACGATGACAACGCCACCGCGCGCTGGGGCCTGTACTACTACATGATCGACACGCGCCGCGACCTGGTCACGCAACTGGCCGGCACCTACGACGACGCCTACCGCCGCACCGGGGGCGAGTGGCGCATGGTGAAGTCCCACTACGCGGTGACCTCCACGCAGATCTTCGAGCTGGGCGAAGGGCTGGCCCGGGTAGTTTTCGCCGGCCGGGCGGCGCCGGCGGAGCTCGACGACCCGTCGCAGCAGGCCGGGTGAGCGCCGGTACCTCGCAGTGACCCCCCAGCGCATCCGGCGCCTGCGCCATGTACTGGACCGGCGCCAGCCGGACCTGACCCTCGTCACCGATTTCGTGCATAAGCAGCGCAACCTGTCCGCCCTCGTCAGGGTCTGTGACGCGGTCGGTGTCATGCGTATTCACGCGGTGCTGGGCGACGCGGACTACCGCGCCTACCGCGGCACCGCCACCGGTTCCCACCACTGGGTGGAGGTGGCGCGCCACGGGACGCTGGCGGCTGCCCTCGACCCGCTGCGCGCCGCTGGATTCCAGGTGCTCGCCGCGCACCCCGGGCCGGACAGCATCGACTTCCGGAACGCGGATTACACGCGCCCCACGGCGCTGCTGCTGGGGGCCGAGCGACAGGGGCTCGATACCGCCGCGCGCGAACGCGCCGACACCTGTGTGACCGTGCCCATGGCCGGCATGGTGGCATCGCTGAATGTTTCCGTCGCGGCGGGTATCATTCTCGCCGAGGCCCAGCGGCAACGGGAGGAGGCCGGGCTGTACAACGGCCGACGAATCGACGGCGGGACCTACCGGCGGCTGTTCTTCGAATGGGGGCACCCTGCAGTGCGTGATTTCTGCCGCGAGCGGGGCCTGGCCTACCCGCCGCTGGACAGCGAGGGTGAGATTGACGATCCCGCGGCCTGGTACGCCAGTGTAAGGGCGGGCAGGGCGCCGTTGTGGAAGGGTGCATTGTGGGAGAGGGCGTTGTGGGAGGACGAGAGTGCTTAACCTGATCTTTTTGCTGATCTACATCTTCGGCGGCGTGGCCCTGATCGTGGTGCTGACACAGCGCTTCGGCAAACCGCTTGAGCCGGAGGAGCAGGCGAAGCTGTCCCGCTGGTTCTTCATACTGGTGGGCCTCGCGGTTTTCGCCGGTGCGATACAGTACCTGGTCAGCTGACGGGACATTCGCGCGATGAACAAACCCCTGCACGGGTTGCGCGTGCTGGATCTCACCCACATGCTGTCCGGCCCTTACGGCGGTATGATACTCGCCGACCTCGGCGCGGAGTCCATCAAGGTGGAGCCGCTGGCGGGGGAGGGCACGCGCAGGCTGCTCGCCACCGACCCGGACAATTCCCTCGAGGGCATGGGCGCCTACTACCTCACCCTCAACCGCAATAAGAAAAGCATCGCCATCGACCTCAAGTCCGATGGCGGCATGGCCGTATTTCACCGCCTCGTCGCCTGTTCGGATATCGTGCTCAGCAACTTCGGCGCCGGTGTTCCCGAGCGGCTGGGAATTGATTACGCGTCCCTCAGCGAGGTCAACCCGCGCATCATCACCTGCACCATCACGGGTTTCGGTTCCGACGGTCCAGGCGCCGACCGCCCCGCCTTTGACCAGGTGGCGCAGGCTGCGGGGGGCGGCATGTCGATCACGGGCCCGGACCCGGAACATCCCGTGCGCGCGGGCATTCCCATCGGCGATCTCGGCGGCGGGATGTTCGGCGTCATGGGCGTGCTGGCGGCGCTCTACGAGCGCGAGCGCAGCGGGCGCGGGCAGCACGTGGATATCGCCATGGTGGACTGCCAGGTCTCCATGCTCAACTACATGGCCACCATGTATTTCCTGTCCGGCGAAGATCCCTGGCCGATCGGTAACACCCATTTCGTGCACGTCCCCTACGATACCTTCCGCTGCGCGGACGGCTTCATCGTGATCGCCGTCATCACCGACAATTTCTGGCAGAACCTGAAACGCGTGGTGGACGTTCCCGAGTTCGACGACCCGGCTTACGACACCCAGCCGGGACGCTACGCGGACAGGGAAAAAATCACGTCGTTGCTGAACGGGGCGCTGGCCGCCGGGACATGCGACCACTGGCTGGGTCGACTCGAGGCGGAGCGCATCCCCTGCTCGCCGGTCAACCGCTTCAGCCAGGCGCTCTCGGACCCCCAGGTGCTGCACCGCAACATGATCGTGGAACTCGCGCATCCCGGGGGAGCCACCACCCGCGGCCCCGGCAATCCCATCAAGCTGTCGCGCACGGATACCGAGACCTTCAGCCCGGCGCCGGCGCTGGGCCAGGATACCGACGCCGTCATGGCGGACCTGCTGGAGATGGATGCGACGGAGATTGCTGCCCTGCGCGAAGCGGGCGTCATCGCCTGACCAGGATCCGGCCCCGCGGCCGGTGTCTGTGCTAAGGTTTGGCGGTAACAGCCGAAAAAAATACGTGTAAGGAGTAAAGCTATGCCGAGACTCCGGCAGGTGCCGCGCGCGGAGGCGGATCCCGTCGCCACCGTCATGTACGACATGCTCTTCGGCCAGCGGGACCCGGTCGCGGAGCCGGGTACCGACACGGGTACGCCGGGCAACTGGTGGACGGTGTTCGCCCTGGTGCCGGACTGCCTGAAACACGCCATCGACGGCTTTCGCTTCTACCGCGATCCCGAGCGCCGGCTCGACCCGCAGTTGCGCGAACTCGGGCAGACGCGGGCGGGCTATACACGGGGCTCCCAGTTCGTCTACTCGCAGCACTGCAAGTCCTGTCGCTCTGTGGGTATGGAGGAGGCGAAGATCCAGGCCATCGCCCATTGGCAGGTGAGCGACCTGTTCTCGCCACTGGAGCGCGCGGTGCTCGCCTACACGGATGCGCTGGTGCTCGAGGGCGGCCGTGTATCCGACGCAGTTTTTGCTTCGCTGCGCGCGGGACTCAGCGACGAGGAGATACTGGAGCTGACCTATATAACGGCACTGTACGAGATGCACGCCGTGATGAGCCGCGCCCTGCGGCTGGAGTACGATGACGTCGATGAGCGCATCGTGGAGATCGCCGCCCCGGAGGGGGGGATCGACGACGATGTCATGCGCATGGTCGACACCGGGGAGGACTGAACACATGGGATACCACCACCTGGCCTTGGCCGCGCGGGACATACAGGCCGTGCACACGTTTTACGAGGGCGTGATGGGTTTCGAGCTGGTGAAGGTAGAGATCGGCCCCGTGCCCGAGGGTGGCTGGGCCAAGCATTTTTTCTATCGCATGGAAGACGACAGCAAATTCATCGCCTTCTGGGAGCTGCACGACGTGCCCGGCGCCGACACCATGGAGACCAACCTGTCGAAGGCAGCGGGCCTGCCGGACCATGTCAACCACATCGCCTTCGACGTCGCGGACATGGCGGATCTCGAGCGCCGCAAACAGCGCTGGCTGGATGCTGGGCTGCAGGTCATGGAGATAGATCACAACTGGTGTTACTCGATCTACACCAAGGACCCCAATGACAACCTGGTGGAGTTCTGTGCAACCACAGGCAGTTTCAGCGCGGTCGATCGCGAGACCGCAATCGCCGCACTGACTGCCACCGAGCCAGAGTTTTCGCCGCCCCCGGCATCCGTCGACTTCATCGATCCCTGACGTGTCCGCGCCCCCCGCTGAACAGGCGCTGCTGGCCCTCCTCGACGCCCCCGAGGGCGCGCGCATCGAGAACCTGCGCCGGCTCTCCGGCGGCGCGAACATGGAGACCTGGTCGCTGGACCTGGTGGAGGGTGCCGCGAGTGAGGCGCTCATCCTGCGCAGGGAGCCCGGTTCCAGGAATAGCAAGACCGGGGATAGCAGTGAGGTTGGAGAGCTCACCCTCGCCGAGGAGGCCGCGCTGCTGGAGGTGGCGGGCCGCCACGGTGTCGCCGTGCCCGCGCTGCGCAGGGTATTGTCGGAAGCGGACGGGCTCGGCCGCGGTTACATCATGAGCCGCGAGCCCGGTGAGGCGTTGCCTTTCAAGCTGCTCGTCGAGGAATGCTACCGCGATGCGTTGGCGGGGCTGGCACGCCGCTGTGGTGAAGAACTGGCGCGTATCCACGAGATTCCGTTGGACGAGCTGCCCGCCGGTGTACCGGACCACGGCGGCGCGCTGTTGTTCGAGCGCGCCCAGGCACTGCTGGACGATCACGATAACGTGTCCCCGGTATTGCAACTGGGGCTGAACTGGCTGCGCGACAACGCGCGCGGTTCGCCCCGCCGCACGCTGGTCCACGGCGATTTCCGCATGGGCAACCTGCTGGTGGATACCGCGGGGCTCTCGGCGGTGCTGGACTGGGAACTCGCTCACCTCGGTGACCCGGTGCAGGATCTCGGCTATCTCTGCGCCAATGTCTGGCGTTTCAACTCGCCGTTGCCCGTGGGCGGCTTCGGCGAGTACGCCGACCTCCTGGCGGGCTACGAGTCCGTCGCGGGCTGGGCGCCCCCGATGGCGGATGTCCGCTACTGGGAGGTGCACGCCGCGCTGTCCTGGGGCATGGTGTGCCTGGTGATGTTGCAGATGTACCGCAGCGGGTCGGATGCCAGCCTGGAGCGCTCGGCGGTGGGCCGGCGCCTGTCCGAGGCGGAGATCGACCTGCTTGTCCTGCTGGAGGGGGAGGACTCGTGAACGGAACTAGTGGACCGGAACTGCTGGAGGCGGTGCGGCGCTTCCTGCGCGAGGAAGTGGTGCCGGAACTGGACGGTTTCCGGGCCTACAACACACGCATCGCGGCCAACGCCGTGGGCATCGCCGCGCGGGAGCTTGAACAGGGCTGGCGCATCGCGGAACTGGACGGGCAGATCGCGGCGGAACTCGCCCTCGATCCGTCGGCGGGTCCCGTGGCGACCCAGGTCGCCGTCGGCCTGCGCGACGGCACCCTCAATGCCGACGCGCGCCTGCTCGACTACCTGCGGCGGCGTACGCTGTGCGCCATCGCCATCGACAACCCGCGTTACTCGGGCCTGGCGCAGGCCCGCGCACTCTGGGGCGAGTGATCAGGTGCTGACGCCCTTCGGGGCCTTCCTGTCCATGAAGCCGAACAGATAGCCCGCCACGCGGCGTTTTTGTATCTCCTCCGTCCCCTCGGTGATGCGGTAGCGCCTGTGATGGCGGTAGATATGCTCGAAGGGCTTGTAGCGGGAGTAACCCAGTCCGCCGTGAACCTGCATGGCCTGGTCCGCCGCGTCGCAGCACAGGCGGTTGGCCGTGTAGTTGCACATCGATACCTTGTCCGACACGGAAAAGGCGCCGTAGGTGTCCATCTGCCAGGCGGTCTTGTGCACCAGGGCGCGCAGCATCTCCGCCTGTGTCTGCAGTTCCACCAGAGGGAACTGGATGCCCTGTTGCGTGGCGAGGGGTTTGCCGAAGGGCGCCCGCTCCCGCGCGTAGGCCACTGACTCGTCCAGGCAGTACTGCGCGGCACCGAGTGAGGAGGCGGCCTGGCGAATGCGGTTCTCGTTGAAGAAGTGCTGCACCACCTGCAGCGCGCGCCCTTCGCCGCCCAGTATCGAGTCGTGGGGCACCTTCACGTCGGTAAAACTGACCCGACCGTGGTCCGTGGGCATGTTGAAGGTCCACAGCATCTCCTCGATGCGGAAACCCGGTGAGTCCGTGGGTACCAGGAACGCGGTGAGGCCGCCCGCGTCGCCCGCGCTGCCGGATGTGCGCGCGATAGTCATGATGTGGCTGGCGTGGTGTATGCCGGTATTCCAGGATTTTTCCCCGTTGATGGTCCACGTGTCGCCGTCGCGCACGGCGACCGTTTCCATGTGAGTGGCATCGGAGCCGTGGGCGGATTCGGTGATGCCCGCGGTGAAGTAGCGCCTGCCCTCGGAGAGATCGTCGATCCAGTCAGCCTTTTGCCGGTCGGTGCCGTAGTGGATCATCAGCAGCAGCGAGACATTGTTGCCGACGATGGAGTGCTCGTTCTGCAGGTCGTTGTGCAGGCCCAGGCCCTTCACCGCCAGGTGTTCGCGGATGATGGCCATCTCCAGGTTGCTGCCGTTGCGGCCGCCGTATTCCTCGGGGGAGGAAAAACGGAAATGCCCCGCCGCGTCCGCCCGGCGCCGGGCCTCCGCCAGCAGCGCCTCCCATTCGGGGTGGGGCAGGCCGTCGTTGTCCCAGTCCGTGCGCGCGTACTCCCGGCGGTGATCGAAGAAGCGCATGTTGTCGTCCTGCATCTGCAGCGGGAGAATCTCGGCCTCGATGAACGCGTCCAGTTCCGCGAGGTAGTCGGCCAGGTAGTCGGGGATGTCGAAGTTCATCATGTTGAGTTGTCCGTGAAATCAGGGCGAGGAGTATCGGCTTTCAGAAATTGTAGCGCGCCTGCAGCGCGACGGTGAGCGGGCGGTTCAGGCTGCCCAGTGTCGCGGCGCCCACCGGCACCTCCAGGCCGCCGAACCCGGGAAAGTCGAAACCGAAGGAGGAGGACTGGTCGAGCAGGTTGCGGCCCACGATGGCCAATTCCCAGCTGTCCTCGGCGGCGGCCAGCGCCAGGCGCAGGTCCACCAGCGTCAGGGCGCCGTCCAGGCTGCGCTCGCCGCTCTGCTGGTACTGCTCGTCGCGGTAGTTGACCGCGCCGTGCAGTCGCCAGAGCAGGCCGCGGGAGTCCCACGGGTGCTCGTAGAGCACGTCGGCGGACGCCGACCAGTCCGGTGCGTAGGGCAGGCGCTGCCCGGTGTCCTCGTCCTCCGCCTGTGCCCAGGTGGCGCTGGCGCCCAGGAACAGGTTGGGTGCGAGGGCCCAGCGCGTCTCGATCTCCGCCCCCCAGGACTCCGCCGGCAGGCTCTCGGTGAGGAAGGCGGTGCCGGTGAAGGTCACCACCTGGAAGTCGTCGATCTCGGTGTAAAACAGTGCCGCGTTGAGTTGCCCGGCGCCGCCGGCGAGAGAGGACTTCACACCCAGCTCGGTCGTCTGGGCCTCTTCGGTGTCGTACTCCGCCTCCTCCGGGCGCGCTACACCGGTGGCGAAACCGCCGCTCTTGCTGCCCCGCGCCCAGGACGCGTAGACCATGGCGTCGTCGCCGAGGTCGTACTGCAGGTTGATGGAGCCGTCCAGGTTATCCTCGGAGCGCTGCAGCGGGGTCGGCGCCACTTCCGGGGCGAGTATGTCGGCGATGATCACGCTCCCGGGGATACCCAGGCGCAGCCGCACCCGCTCCCAGGTGGCGTCCTTCTCCTCGTCGGTGTAGCGCAGGCCCAGCGTGGCGCGCCAGCGCTCACCGAGGTGGAAGGTGCCCTGGCCGAAGGCGGACCACACCTCGGTGTCCTGGTCGTAGCGCAGCTCGTTGGCGCTGTCGAGGGGCAGGCCGCCCAGGAGAAACGGCGGCGGGAAGCTCGCGTCGGTCAGGTTGCTGTAGTTCATTTCGGCGTCGAGGTAGTACAGGCCGGCGACGTACTCGAACCCGCCGCCGCTCGGAGAGGTAACGCGTACCTCCTGGCTGAATTGCTCGTTATCGCTGTCGAACACCGTGGTCAGGTAGTCCACCGAGAGGAAGTCGGAGTCGGTGAGCCGTTCGTTGTCGTACTCGGACCAGCCGGTCAGTGCGGTCAACCGGTATTCGCCGATGCCCTGGTCATACTGCAGGAAGGCGCGCTGTGAATCCTGGTCGTCCTCCGCGTCTCCGCTACTGCCGTACGAAGTGAAAGCGAACTTGTCCTTGTCCACACCGATGTCCGCATCGGGATCCATCGCCACCAACAGGCCCGCCGAGTCTTCGTCCGGCTGGAAGGTGTCGCCGAGTATCTGCAGGTCGTCGTATTGGTAACTGAGTACCAGGCTGCCGCTGTCGCCGATGTGCCACTGGCCGGTGGCGCGCACGGTTGTCTGCTCGCGCTCCGGGACCTCGTTGCCCGTGGCGCCGTTGTCCACGTAGCCGCCCTCGTCGACGTCGTTGACTGCCAGGCGGAAGTTGCCGAAGGATGTGGGCATGTCGAGCGCCGCGGTGAGGTAGGTGCTGTCGTATTCGAACTCGTAGTCGCCCTGCACGTAGCCGCCGAATTCCTCGCCCGGTCGCCGGGAGACGATACTGATCGCGCCCAGACTGGTGTTTTTCCCGAGCAGGGTGGTCTGGGTGCCCTTGATGACCTCGATGCGCTCCACGTCGAACAGGGCGGCCTGGAACTCGCGGATGCGCCCCGCCCAAATGCCATCGACAAAAAGCCCCACGGACTGGTCGAGGCTCTCCCCGCCGGCGCCGGTACCCAGCCCGCGCATCGTCACCTGGGACAGGTTCTGGGGAGTGTGCTGGATGGTCAGCCCGGGCACGGAGGCGGCGAGGTCGTTGGTGTCGCGAATACTGAAACTATCCAGCAGCTCACCTGTCACAACATTCACGGTGAGCGGAATGTCCTGCACGTTCTCGACGCGTTTCTGTGCGGTGACGAGAATCTCTTCCAGCACCCTGTCCTGCTGTGCTTGTACCGGCGCTTGTGCCTGGGCCTCGACACAGGTGGCGCACAGCAGCAGGGCCGCGAGGCCGCGCCGGTGTAACTTCGGTTTGCAATGCATGGATGTCTCCCTGTCGGCCGCGGACTGTCGAGAGTCAGGCGGGTTTGGTGACTGCGAGGTAGAACAGCAGCGGAATGAACACGACGACCAGCGGTGTGGTGACGCGGAAGAAGCGCCAGTGGAACCGGATCATGGACTCGTAGCGCGCGGTGTCGCCGCTGCGGCGGATGCGCCGCTTGTTGCCGCCCATGTGCGAGATGTAGTAGTCGACAATCTCCATCGGCAGGAAGATGACCAGAATGATGCCCAGTTTCATCCCCAGCCAGTTCAGTTCCCGCCACGGCCAGCTCGCCAGCCAGGCCAGTGCCAGGCCAGAGAGCAGCGCCACCGGGAAGGCGATATGCTCGAGGATCGCTCCCTTGTCGAAGCGTTCGATGGCGAGGTTGCGCGCGGCGACCCGTTCGGGGTCCCCCGGGCTGGCCTCCCAGGCCCGGAACACGGGGAGAATGTACCGCCAGTACGCCACTGCCGTGCTGAAAGACCACACGGCCACGGCCAGCAGGTGGATGAACTTCACGTGCAGGTACCAGGGGAGGAGCAGGCTGCGTATCTCGTCCAAGGTCGGGGGCCGGTAGAGCTGTGCGCTCGATTATTCTTGTTCGGTGTGTGCGGGTTCACACGGTAGTACAAAGGCCCACCCCGGGTCAAAGACGGCGCTGTGCGCAAGTCGCTGAAATGCCCGCCACCCGGGGCTTTGAAGCCGATGGGCGGCCACTATTCCCGGTTTCAACTTTGATGCGCGCACCCTATAATCGGAAACATCATAAATCCGGGGTGGCGCAGCCGCTCCGGAACCCGGGGGAGTGACCATTGCCGGCCCAGTGGCTCAGTAGTTCCAGCGATATCCAGGCGCGCGTCGGCCAGTGGCTGGAACCCCTGGTGGACGGCCTCTCCCAGCCCGCCCAGCAGCGCCGCATGCGCGCTGTCCTGCTGGCTCTCTTCGCCCTCTGGGCCGTGCTGGCACTGGCCCGCATGGTCTGGGCCCTGCTGCCGCAGCCGGAACAGGCCGGCCCGCCGCCCGCGGTGATCAACCCGGTGAGCAGCAGCGGGGTCGTCGCCCGGTCCGGTGAGATGGATATCCAGCGCATGCAGGGCTGGCACCTGTTCGGCGAGGCCGGCGCCGCCGCGCCTGCACCCGTGCCCCAGCCCGTCGCGACCAGCAGCCGCGACGGCATCGAGAAGGGCGCGCGGGAAACGCGGCTTAATCTCAAGTTGCGCGGCATCGTCGCCTCCACCGAGGACGGCCTGGGCCACGCGATTATCGAGCACCGGTCGAAGCAGGCGGTGTACGCGGTGGAAGACAAACTGCCGGTGTCCGGGCGCGTGCGCCTGGCCAAGGTCATGCCGCGACAGGTGATCCTCGACAACGGCGGCACCTACGAGCGTCTCGAGCTGTTCGAGAAGTCCGAGCTTGAGGCCTTGCCGCCGGCCCGGGGCCAGCGCACCGAGACCCCGCGGGGCACGGGTGCGGCCATCGACAAGCGTAACGAGGCGGAGACGGCCGCGCTCGCCGCGGACTACCGCTCGCGGCTGTTCGACAACCCCGCGTCGCTGGCCGAGGTGGTGAACGTCAGCGCGGTGCGCCAGGACGGCGGGCTGCAGGGCTACCGCGTGACCCCCGGCAGGGACGCGGACCAGTTCGAACAGCTGGGTTTCGAGCCCGGCGACCTCGTGACCAGCGTCAACGGCATCGCGCTGGACAGCCCCGCAAACACCATGAAGCTGTACAACGCCATGCGCACCGCGCGGGAGGTCGTATTCGAGCTCAAGCGCGCGGACCAGGAACTCACTCTCAGCGTCAGTCTCGACGGCGGCGGTCAGTAGTGCATCCAGGACGAGAAAAGGAATCCCATCCAGTGAACCACCCCATACGCCCCGGAATTTTCGCACTGCTGTTGTCGCTGATGCTGGTGGCGGCGCCGCTGACTGCCCAGGACTACACGGTCAACCTGAAAGAGACCGATATCCAGGAGCTTATCAAGTTTGTCGCCGAGGCGACCGGCACGACCATCGTGGTGGACCCGTCGGTGAAGGGCAAGGTCAAGGTGATCTCCTCCAAGCCCGTGTCCAGCTCCGAGCTGTACGACCTGTTCCTGTCCATCCTCGACGTGCACGGCTACACCGCGGTGCGCTCGGGTGGTGTCGTGCGGGTTATCCAGAGCAAGGACGCGCGCTCCTCCGCGGTCGGGGTCACCGACGGCAGCACCCCGGAGACCAACGACGAGTACGTCACGCAGGTGATCCGACTGGAGAACATCTCCGCCCCGAAGCTGATCCCGGTACTGCGCCCGCTGGTCCCGCAGCAGGCGCACATGGCGGCCTACGCGCCGAGCAACGCGATTATTATCTCGGACGTCTCCGCCAACATCGATCGCATCCGTAACATCATTGAGCGCATGGACCGCTCCGCGGTGCAGCAGACGGACATCGTCAAGCTGCGCTACGCGGTGGCGGAAGACGTGGTCAACATGCTCGACAAGCTGAACAAGTCCGAGGCCAAGGCCGCCGGCGGCACGGACCCGGAGGTGTTGCTGGTGGCGGACTCGCGCACCAACAGCGTGCTGATCAACGGCGACGAGCTGGAGCGCGCGCGGCTGCGCCGGCTCATCGAGCACCTCGACACACCGCTGCAGCAGAGCGGCAACGTCAAGGTAATCTACCTCGAGTACGCCAACGCGGTGGAGATCGCCGAGGTGCTGACCAAGGTGATGCAGAACATCGAGCAGCTGGAGAGCTCCGACGGCAAGAAACCGGTGGCCTCTGCCCGGGGCAGTTCGACCATCGAGGCGGACGAGGGCACCAACGCGCTGATCATCACCGCGGATACGGACGAGATGGCGGCACTGGAGTCCGTGATCCACCGCCTCGATATCCGTCGTGCGCAGGTGCTCGTGGAGGCGATTATCGTCGAGATGGAAGTGCGCGACGGCCAGGACCTCGGGCTGCAGTGGCTGTTCGCCGAGGAGGACGGTTTCTACGGCAGCAACATCAGTGCCGGCGACGCGCGGGCGCGCCGTATCGGCGAGGCGGTGCTGCCGCCCGACGACGACGACCCGGACACCAATGACGATTTCAACCTCGGTTCCCTGGCCAGCGCGCTGGCGCAGACGCCGGGCACGACCTTCGGCTGGGGCACGCTGGACGACGACTTCTCCATGACCATTATCCTCAACGCGCTGAAGGAACAGACCAACGCCAACATCCTGTCGACGCCGAGCCTGCTGACGCTGGACAACCAGGAGGCTTTCATCACCGTGGGCCAGGAAGTGCCCTTCGTGACCGGTTCGTTCACCAACACCGGCGCGGGCGGCGACGGCGCGCAGAATCCCTTCCAGACCATCGAGCGCGAGAACGTGGGCATTACGCTGCAGGTTACGCCGCACATCAACGAGGGCGATTCGGTGGTGCTTGATATCCAGCAGGAGGTCTCCAGCATCAGCCCGGCCTCCGTGGTGACCTCCGACGTGGTGACCAACGAGCGCAAGATCCAGACCAAGGTGCTGGCCAAGGACGGGCGCGTGGTAGTGCTCGGCGGCCTCATCAAGGACGACATCCAGGACACCCAGCAGAAGGTGCCGATCCTCGGTGATATTCCCTTTATCGGCAGGCTGTTCCGCAACGACGGCGTCAGCGTGGTCAAGACCAACCTGCTGATCTTCATCCGCTCGACGGTGATACGCGACGACGAGCAGCTCGCCGGCGCCACCGCCGACAAGTACCGCTACATCCGCGAGCAGCAGGCATTGCGCCGGGAGCGCGGCCTGATGTTCCTGGACGACGAGAACCTCCCCGTGCTGCCCGAGTGGGAGGCGCAGATCCAGCAGCTGGAGACCATGAAGTCGGTGGAGACCGCAACCGGGCAGGCGACCGCGGGCAGCGCGGGCGCCGAGCTGCCCCAGCGCGATGCGCCGGAGGGGGAACAGGCCCCGTGAGCGAGAGCGCGGAACCGGACATCCTGGAGGCGCCCGCGGAGGGCGCGCCGCGGCCGCGGGAGCTGGGGTTCAGTTTCGCCAAGGAAAACGGCGTGTTGCTGGAGACGACCCAGGACGGCGGGGCGCTGATCGTGCACCAGGGACAGCCGGAACTGCGCGTGCTCACCGAGCTGCGCCGCATGCTGGGCGGCGCCTTCACCTTGCAGGGTGTCTCGGAGTCTGAGTTCCAGCGCCGCCTGACTCTCGCCTACCAGCGCGGCAGCAACGAGGCGGAGCAGATGGCGGAGGACATCGGCGCCGATGTCGACCTGAGCCGCCTCGCCGACGAGATCCCGGAGTCGGGCGACCTCATGGATACCGAGGACGACGCGCCCATTATCCGCCTGATCAACGCCATCCTGTCCCAGGCCGTGCGCGAGCAGGCCTCGGACATTCACATTGAAACCTTCGAGGACCGGCTCAGCGTGCGCTACCGCATCGACGGTGTTCTCGCCGAGGTCCTCTCGCCCAAGCGCATGCTCGCGCCGCTGCTGGTGTCGCGCCTGAAGGTGATGGCGAAACTGGATATCGCTGAGAAGCGCGTGCCGCAGGACGGCAGGATCTCCGTGCGGCTGGCGGGGCACGCGGTGGATATCCGCATGTCGACGATTCCCTCCGCGCACGGTGAGCGCGTGGTGCTGCGGCTGCTCGATACCGCGGCGGGGCAGCTGCAGCTGCCCCAACTGAAGATGAACGAGCAGGTGCACGACGCCTACCGCAAGTTCCTGCACACGCCCCACGGCATCATCCTGGTCACCGGCCCCACCGGCTCGGGCAAGACCACCACACTGTATGCCGGGCTCGCGGAGATCAACGAGACCTCGCGCAACATCCTGACCATCGAGGACCCGGTGGAGTACATGCTGCCGGGCATCGGCCAGACCCAGGTCAATCCGAAGGTGGACATGACTTTCGCGCGCGGGCTGCGCGCCATCCTGCGCCAGGACCCGGACGTGGTGATGGTGGGGGAGATCCGCGACCTGGAGACGGCGGAGATCGCCGTGCAGGCGTCACTCACCGGTCACCTCGTGCTCTCCACTTTGCACACCAACACCGCCATCGGCGCGGTGACGCGCCTGCAGGATATGGGTATCGAGCCCTTCCTGCTCTCTTCCAGTTTGCTGGCGGTGATGTCCCAGCGCCTGGTGCGCCTGCTGTGCACCGATTGCCGCGAGGAGTCGGAGGCGACCGACGCGGAGCGCGAGCTCATCGGCATGGCGGGCACGGCGGGACCGGTCACGGTGTACCGTCCCAAGGGCTGCGCGCGCTGCAACTACACCGGTTACCGCGGCCGCACCGGCATATACGAACTGATAGAGATCGACGACGCGCTCCGCGTCATGATCCACGAGCGCGCCAGCGAGCAGGAGATGTTGTCCCTGGCGCGGCAGTCCTACCCTGGAATCGAGCGCGACGGCCAGCGCCGCATACTGGCCGGGGAAACCAGTATCGAGGAAGTCCTGCGCGTGACTTCCATCGCCTGACGCCGGGCTGAACCGTGACCGCCTATCGCTACCGGGCTCTCAACACCGAGGGCAAACTGGTCAAGGGCGTTCTGGAGGGCGACTCCGAGCGCCAGGTCCGCGCGCTGCTGCGCGGCCGCGAACTGCGCCCGGTGGAGGTGGGCGCGGCGAACCAGCCACAGGGTGAGCGCAGCGGGTTCCGGCTGTCGCAGTTGTTTACGCGGGTCAGCGCGGCGGACCTCGCCCTGCTCACCCGGCAGCTGGCGACACTCGTCGACTCCAACCTGCCCATCGACGAGGCCCTGCAGGCGGCCGCCCAGCAGACGCGCTCCGGGCGTATCAAGGGCATGCTGCTGCAGGTGCGTTCCCGGGTCGCCGAGGGACACACCCTGGCCTACGCCATGGGCGAATTCCCGCACGTGTTCAACGAGATGTACTGCGCCATGGTAAAAGCGGGAGAGCACGCAGGCTTTCTCGGCCAGGTACTGGAACAACTCGCGGACTACACCGAGCAGCGCCAGTACACGAGCCAGAAACTCAACAACGCCATGATCTACCCGTTCATCCTGACGGGGGTGGCCGTCTCGGTGATCGGCCTGATGATGGCCTTCGTGGTGCCCAAATTGGTGGGGATTTTCGCCCACACCCAGCAGGAGTTGCCGCTGCTCACCCGGATACTGATCGCTTCCAGTGAATTTGTGCAGAATTACGGTGTCTGGGTATTGGTGGGCTTCATCGCGCTGATGGTGTTGAGCCGCCGCCTGCTGCGGGACCCCGGGCGTCGAAAAGGCTGGCACCGGTTTTTACTCAGGGTGCCGGGTGTCTCCGGGCTGCTCACGGCGATCGATACGGCGCGCTTCGCCTCGACCCTGAGCATTCTCATGGCCAGCGGCGTGCCCCTGCTGGAGTCCCTGCGCATCGCGGGGGAGGTATTGACCAACCTGGTGCTGCGCGAGGAGAGCGTGGAGGTTGCGGAGCGGGTGCAGGAGGGCGGCAGCCTGAACCGGGCCATGCAGCAGAGTGGCCGATTCCCGCCCATGATGGTACATATGGTGGCCAGTGGCGAGGCCAGCGGGGAACTGGAGACCATGCTGGCCCGCTCGGCGGCGAACCAGGAGCGCGAGCTCGAGATGTCGCTGACGCGCGCCCTGGCCCTCTTCGAACCCGTCATGGTGGTGCTGATGGGAGGTATCGTCATGATGATTGTCATGGCGATACTGCTGCCGATTTTCGATATCAACACAATGGTGAAGTAAGTGAACAAGAGGAATGACAGCGCGGGTTTTTCGCTGGTGGAGATCCTGGTGGTACTGGTGATCATGGGATTGTTGATCGCGGTGGTGGCGCCCAATGTGCTCAACACCGCGGACGACGCGCGCATTCAAAAAGCGCAGGCCGACTTCAAGAATATCGAGACGGCGCTGAAGATGTACCGGCTGGACAACTATGTCTATCCCACCACCGAGCAGGGCCTCGAGGCCCTGGTCGAACCCAGTTCGCTGGACCCGGAGCCGCGCAACTTCCGCCAGGGCGGTTACCTGGAGGAGGTGCCCATCGATCCGTGGGGGCGCCCCTATCTCTACCTCAGCCCGGGTGAAAATCGCGAGGTGGACATCTTCTCCCTCGGCGCCGACGGCCTGTCCGGCGGCGAGGGGCAGAACGCGGACGTCGGCAACTGGCGGGAGGAGGAGGGCTGATCCCTCGCCGGGGAGCGGGTCATGACCGGGGCTCCGATACCTTACCCACGCAGTAGCGGGCTGCACACCGGGGGCTTCAGCCTGGTGGAGCTGCTGGTGGTGCTGATCATCATCGTCCTGGTCACCTCCATGGTCGGGCTCAGCGTCAGTTCCGGCGGGCAGGACATCCAGATTGAGTCACAGGTCCGCGGCATCGCGGACACCGCCTCCTATGCCCTCGACGAGGCCCAGTTCACCGGCCGGGACTACGGACTGCTGCTCGAGCGTCGCGAGGAGGGCGGGCAGCTCTACTACGCCTGGGCCTGGCGCGAGCGCGCCCTCGAGGGGTGGCGGCCGCCGGAGAGTGGTAAGGACGTGTTCGCGGACCAGCGCCTGCCGCCCGGCATCGAGCTGGAGCTGGAGATCGAAAATTCCCCTTTCTCCGAGGTGAGCTTAGAGAGTGCAGAGGAGAGTCGCGGGCCCCAGGTCGTCTTCTACGCCAGCGGCGAGACCACCGTCGGCGCCATCGACGTGCGCCGCGTGGATGACGGCGAACTGCTGTGGCGCATCGAGTGGGACCTGCTGGGTCGCTTCGACGTCCTGCCCCGGGGCATCCCGGAGGACGACGCCTGATGGGCAGCCGCGGCTTCACCCTGGTGGAAGTGATGGTGGCCCTGGCCATCGTGGCCATCACGCTGCCGGCGCTGCTGATCTCGCTCTCGCGCCAGGCGGACGACACCGCCTACCTGCGGGACAAGACCCTGGCCCAGATGGTGGCGGCGAACCGGCTCGCGGAAACACGCCTGGTGGTCAATGCGTCGCGCCAGCTGCGGCCCGGCAAGGACAGCGGCGTCGCCGCGCTGGCCGAGCGCGACTGGTTCTGGTGGAGCGAGACACAGCCCGCCCCGGGGGTGCCGAATTTCTTCCGCGTGGAAATCCGGGTCGCCGCGGACCAGGAGCGCGCGGACCAGCCCATGTACACGCTGGTGGCGTTCATGTCCGGGGACCTGCGCATCGAGGTGGAAGCGGAGCCGGAGGACGCGGGCGGCGGCGATAATTCCGGCGGTGGAGATCCCCTGGATCCGGGTGGCCAGATCCAATCGCAAATTGAACCGCCGGTGGGCATCGATGGCATCTAGGCAGGGGGGTTTTACGCTGGTCGAGGTGTTGATCGCCATGGCGATCACCGCCTTCGTCGCCATGGTCGCCTACACCAGCCTCTCCAACGTGATCACCGGCGCCGAGGCGATGCGCGACAACGCGGACCGCAGCTACGAGGTCAACCGCGCGTTCATGATCATCTCCCGGGACCTGCGCGAGTTTGCGCCACGCCCCGTGCGCGACGAGTTCGGCGAGGTGGAGCCGGCCATGGTCGGCGGCGAGGCGGCGCGCTTCCTGCTCAGCCTGACCCGTGCCGGCTGGCACAACCCCAATGCCCACCCGCGCAGCAACCTGCAGCGCGTCAATTACCGGCTGGAGGACGAGGCGCTCTGGCGCGACTCCTACTACGTGCTCGATCGCGCCGCGGACACGGAGCCGGAGACCGTATTGCTGCTGGACGGGGTCGAGTACGTGGAACTGGCGTTCCTCGGCTCGCTGGAGGCGCTGGATGCTCAGGGGCGCGACGCCGAAGTTGATACGCGCAACTGGTCCGAGAACTGGATCGTGGATACCAGTGACCCCGGCGCGACCTTGCCGCCCCCCGTGGCGCTGGAACTGCGCGTGCAGCTTGTGGACTGGGGCGAAATGAGGCGTCTTTATGCGCTGCCCCCGCTCTGATCCCAAAGTCGGGCGCGCGCACCAGTCCGGCGCGGCCCTCGTGGTGGCGATGCTCGTGTTCGCGGTGAGCGCGGCCCTTGTGGTCGCCATGCGCGGGGACTTCCAGCGTTTCTACCAGCGCAACGCAAACCTGCTGGTGGCCGAGCAGGCCCACGCCTACCTGCGCGGCGCGGAGGACCTGGCGGCGATGGCGCTGCTGGCGGATTGGGACAAGGACAAGTCCGACGACAACCCCCGGGACGACCTCGAGGAGCTCTGGGCGCAGCCGCCCCAGCCCTACGCGCTGGAGGACGGCGGCTGGCTGACCGGCTCGCTGGAGGACCTGCAGGGGCGCTTCAACCTCAACTGGCTGGCGCAACAGAGCGAGGCGGACCAGGGCGTCGCGGGGCGGCCGCGATTCACCCCGGCGCAGCAACAGTTCATCCGCTTGTTGCAGGCCCTGGGTGAACCCGCGCTCAGTGAATACGAGGCCATCGTGGTCACGCGTTCCATCGGCGACTGGCTGGACAGCGATCGGGCGGCCCTGGCGGACGGCGCCGAGGACGACTACTACTCGGGGATGACGCCCGCCTACCGCGCGGCCAACCGGCCCATGGCGAGTGTGAGCGAGCTGCGCGCGGTGGCCAATGTCACCCCTGAGCTCTACGCCGCGCTGCTGCCCTGGGTCACGGTGTGGCCGGCGGAGCCCGCGCCGATGAATATCCACACGGCCCCCGCCATGCTGCTGCGCACCGTCAACGCGGACAACGACCTGTCACCCCTGGGTGAGGGGGAGGGTGAAAGCCTGGTGGAATACCGCACCGAGACCGGCTTCCTGGACATCAACGATTTCAAGGACAACCCGGTCTTCGACGGCAAGGGCGAGGAGATGGATGGTGTGACGGGCCAGCTCGGCGAGACCTCGCGCTACTTCCTGTTGCGCGCCGAGGCCGAGGTTGCCGACAGGAACATGCGCTTGTACAGTGTGCTGGAGCGCAGGAACCGGCAGGTAACGGCTCTCGCGCGGGCCAGTGGCAGCCTGTAACGGGCCGTATTTGAAGACCAGTAGCAGACCAGTAACAGACTGGAAACAGGCTTTGAAACACCTTTATTGACAGCGCTTCGAGGAACGGACGGTTTGCAGACAATCTCAGTCATTCGCCGGGTGAACGGCCGCCTCGCCTGGTACCCGCCGGGTGCTGACGAGGAGCCGCGCTGGCTCGACGACGATGTCGCCGCGCAACACCTGCGCGCCTCCCTCTCCCAGCGCCGCGGGTCCGCCTGCTTCGCCGTCCCGGGCCCCGACGTGCGCCTGCTGACCCTGCCGGTGACGCCGGCCGAGAAAAAGCACATCAGCAAGTCCCTGCCCTTTACCCTCGAGGAGCAGGTCGCCGAGGATATCGAGGCGCTGCACTTCGCCCACTGCCAGCTCGACCGCGACCATCTCGGGGTGGCGGTCTGTTCCCGCGAGTGCATGACGCACTGGAAAGAGCTGCTCGCGCCCTTTCCCGGCCTCAACCTTTGGCTGCCTGAGCCGCTGTTGCTGCCCTGGCAGGAGAACGAGTGGTGCGTGGTGCTGCAGGAGGACACGGCGGTGGCACGCACCGGGCGCTGCGAGGGCTTTACGATCGAGCGCGACATGGCGGGTACCCTGCTGGAGGGCGCGTTGCAGGGAGCGGAGTTGCCCCATGCGGTGGTGGTGTACGGTCAGGACCAGGATGCCGACCTGGCGCTGTTGCCGGGGGTGCTCAGGGAAGTGGCGCAGTGGCGACGGGGCAATCTCTATGCCGCGATGCGACTCACCGACACGGCGGACGCCCCGCTGAACGTCCTGCAGGGTGAGTTTGCGCCGCGCCTCCCCCTGGGGCGCTGGTGGAAACAGTGGCGCGCGGTCGCGGCGACCTTTGCCGTGGCCTTTGTCCTGCAGCTCGGCGCGACCTACGCGGACTACCGCAACCTGTCTGCCCAGAACATCGCGCTGCGCACCGCGGTGCAGGACAGTTATCGCAAGGCGTACCCGCGAGGGCAGGTGGTGGACCCTGAGAAGCAGCTGCAGCGGCAGCTCGACGCGATGCGCGGCACGTCCCAGAGCAGCGGTTTCGTGTCCCTTGTGGAGAGTGTCGGGCAGGCGATGGCCGGCATGCCCGGGACTTCCATCGCGACCATCAACTACAACGACAAGTCCGACGAGATGCGCATGAACATCGTCGCCGCAGATTTCGAGGGCGTCGAGCAGTTGCGCAGCCGTATCAACGAGGCGGGCCTGGAAGCCGTCATGGAGAGCAGCAGCAGCCAGGGCGAACAGGTCCGTGCGCGCCTGCGGGTGGGCAAGCGCTCGTGAAGGACTGGTACCTCTCCCTCAACCAGCGCGAGCAGCTGAGCCTGTTGGTACTGGCCATCGCCCTCGGCCTTTACGTGCTGTATATCGCCGTTTGGTCGCCACTGGATACGCGGCGCGACGAACTGGCGCTACAGAACCGCGCACAGGCGGAATCCCTGACCCGGGTCGACGCCATGGTGTCGGAAGTGATGCAACTGCGGGACAGCGGTGTCAGCGCTGGCGCGCGGCGCAACCTCACCTCGCTGATCAACCAGTCCACGCGGCGCCTGCAACTACCGGTCAGCCGGCTGCAGCCCAACAGCCGCGGGGAGATACAGGTGCGCCTGGAAAATGCCGCCTTCGACGACGTGCTCGGCTGGCTCTACGAGATGGAGTACCGCGAGGGCCTGCTGGTGCGTGAGGTCTCTATCACCCAGGCCGGAGCGGTGGGGCGCGTCAACGCCACCGTGCGCATCGCGCAGGCCGGATAGGATGAGACTCTCCCGGCTCGCCTGGGCGGCCGCCCTGGCCCTGCTCCTCGTCGCCGTTCTCGCGGTAAACGCCCCGGCGCGCCTCCTGGGCCTGGTGGTGCCCGCCGAGCAGGTGCGCCTGCAGGGGCTGGAGGGAACCGTGTGGAGCGGCAGCGCGGCCCGCGCGATGCTGCGCCTGCCCCAGGGCTATATCCATCTCGGTAAAGTGCGCTGGACCCTGCAGCCCCTGTCCCTGCTGCTCTTTTCACCCCGTCTCACGATCGACAGCGAGTGGGGCGGCCAGGTTCTCTCCGGCGACGTCACCCTGCGCGGGACGGGCAGCCTGCAGGTGCGCGACTTCGATGCGCGTGTCTCGGCGGACCTGGTGCGCCAGTTCGCACCGCTGGCCATCGACGGCCGCCTCTCGGCACAGATCGCCGCCCTGTCCTTGGTGGACGGGCTGCCCCGCCGCGCGGAGGGGCGAGTCGTGTGGGAGGACGGCGGCTTCCTGTCGCCCCGGGGCCGAATCCCCCTCGGCACCTATGCCCTGGAGTTCCTCCAGCCACCGGGAGAGGCGCTGCGCGGCGAGGTGGTCACCGTGGCCGGGCCGCTGGAGGCCGAGGGCGAGGTGGCGCTCGACGGCCGCAGCTACCGCATCGACCTGTTACTGGGCAGTGAGGAGACCCTGGACCGCCAGTTGCGGGACGCCCTCGCCCTGATGGCCACACCCGAGGGCGGTGACTACCGCCTGGAGCTCGACGGCGACTTCTGAGCCGGCGCCCGCGCCAACCTCCCGCGGTATAAACCGCTTGACCGCAATCGGCGGCATCTGGCGTATAATTCGCGCTTTCGGCAATTCCTGAGGAACAGACCTGTATGAGTGACACGGATTTCAAGAAGTACGAGTGTGTGATCTGCGGCTTCATCTACGACGAGGCCGAGGGGCTGCCCGACGACGGCATCGCCCCGGGCACCCGCTGGGAGGACATCCCCGAGGACTGGGAGTGCCCCGACTGCGGTATCTCCAAGGCTGACTTCGACCTCTACGAGGAGTGACCGAGCCACGAAAGGCCGGGCCACGAATGGCCGCTTCACGACTCGCCACTCTCCGCCGCCTGATGGCGGAGCGCGGTTACGACGCACTGTTCGTACCGCGCGCGGATGAGTACCTGGGCGAGTACATTCCCGAATACAACGAGCGCCTGCGCTGGCTGACCGGGTTTACCGGGTCGGCCGGCATGGCCGTCGTGCTCGCCGACGAGGCGGCGATGTTTGTCGACGGGCGCTACACCGTGCAGGTGCGCGCCCAGGTCGACCCCGACCTGTTCAGTTACCGCCACCTGGTGGAGGACTCCCAGCCCGGGTGGCTCGCGCAGGTACTCCCGGGTGGCGGCCGGGTCGCCTGCGACCCGCGCCTGCACAGCGTTCGCTGGTACCGCGACACCCGCGCCGCCCTGGCCCGGGACAATCTGGAACTGGTGGCCGACGCCGACAATCTCGTCGATCACTGCTGGACGGACCGTCCCCCGGCCACTGTGGGGGAGGCAATGCTGTTGGGGGAGGCCTACAGCGGCGAATCCAGTGCGGCGAAGCGCGCGCGCATCGGCGCGGCCATCGAGGAGGCCGGCGGCGACAGCGCCCTGGTCTTCGCTCCGGACTCGGTCAGCTGGCTGCTCAACCTGCGCGGCAGGGATATGCCCCAGTTGCCCGTCCTGCTCGCGTGCGCGTTGGTGCACGCCGACGGCGACGTCGACCTGTTCACCGACCCGCGGCGCCTGCCGGAGGGGGTCGAGGTACACACGGGAGGGGGCGTGCGCGTGCACGGACCGGGACTACTGGAGGAGGTATTCGCCGGGCTCAACGGGCGCCGCGTCCTGCTCGACGAGAACAACACCAGCGCCCATGTGCACCTGCTGCTGGAGGCGGCCGGCGCGGAGGTGGTTTTCTCGCCCGACCCGGTGCAGTTCCCCAAGGCCTGCAAGAACGCGGTGGAACTGGCGGGCACCGCCGCGGCGCACCGGCGGGACGCGGTGGCGGTGATCCGCTTTCTCGCCTGGCTGGACCGCGAGGTGGCAGCCGGGCGCCTCCACGACGAGGCGGTACTGGCGGACCACCTGCTATCCCTGCGCGCGGAGGGCGAGCATTTTCACGCCTGTTCCTTCGACACCATTTCCGCGGTGGGTCCCAACGCGGCCATGTGCCATTACAACCACCTCGACGGCGAGCCGGCTACAATGCCGATGAACAGTCTCTACCTTTGTGACAGCGGCGCCCAGTACGTGGACGGCACCACCGACATCACGCGCACCGTGGCGATCGGCGATCCGGGGCCCGAGGCGCGCCGCCTCTTCACCCTCGTCCTTAAAGGCCACATCGCACTCGACCGCGCGCGCTTCCCGCGCGGCACCACCGGTGCGCAGCTGGACACTTTCGCGCGACAATTCCTGTGGCGCGAGGGCTACGACTTCGACCATGGCACCGGCCACGGTGTGGGGGTGTTCCTCAGCGTGCACGAGGGTCCCCAGAGAATTTCCAAGATCGCCGATGTCGACCTCAGGCCCGGCATGATCGTCAGCAATGAGCCGGGTTACTACCGGGACGGCGCCTTCGGCATCCGTTGCGAGAACCTCGTGGTCGTCACGGAGTGTGCGGAATCCCCCGGTGAGATCCCGCTGCTGTGCCTGGAGGCGCTCACGCTGGTCCCGTTCGACACGCGGCTGCTGGACCACAACCTGCTGGAGGGCGACGAGCTGGCCTGGCTCGACGCCTACCACGCGCGCGTCGCCGCGACCGTCGGCCCGCTGCTCGACGGTGCGGAGGCCGACTGGCTCGCGCAGGCCACGCAGCCCGTAAGTGCCTGATTATTGCGCCGAAATTGTGTAGACTTTCCCCAATAAGAATATAGAGGGCGCCGCAACCGCAGCTCGATAGCGGATGGCGGGAAGCGGCACCCCGGACGGAGGGACACATGGCGGCAGCCGGCGGGGCACACTGGTCTTCCCGATTTGCTTTTCTCATGGCCTCGGTGGGTTTCGCCGTCGGTCTCGGCAACATCTGGCGATTTCCCTACGTTACGGGTGAGAACGGCGGTGCCGCGTTCGTCCTGATCTACCTCGCCTGCGCCTTCGGTATCGGCGTGCCGATTCTCATGGCCGAGGTGCTGATCGGCCGGCGCGGGCAGGCGAGCCCGCCCCGCGCCATGGCAACACTCGCCACGCGGGACGGCCAGTCCACCCAGTGGAAGTGGGTGGGGGGCATGGGTCTGCTCGCCGCCTATACCATCGAGATCGTCTACGCGGTCGTGGTCGGCTGGGTGCTCTGGTACCTGTTCAAGGCCGTAACCACCGGCTTTGTCGGCATGGACGCAATGGCCGCGGAGGCGGAGTTCATCGGCGTGCTGGACAACAATACCGGCATGCTGATGTGGACGCTGCTGGGGCTGGCGATCACCGGCCTGATTATCTACGCCGGTGTGAAAGACGGCATCGAGCGCGCGGTGACCGTCATGATGCCGGTGATGTTCATGCTGTTGGTGGGCCTGGCGGGGTACAACTACGTCGCCGGCGGGTTCCAGGACGCCCTGACATGGCTGTTCACCCCCGACTTCAGCAAGATCGGGTTCGGCACCGTGCTCGCCGCCATAGGCCAGGCGTTCTTTTCGCTGGGTGTCGCGATGGCGGGGATGATGGTGTACGGCTCCTACCTGCCGCGCTCCATTTCGATTACCAACTCGGTGCTCGTCATCGTCATCGTCGATACCGGTGTCGCGGTGCTGGCGGGACTGGTGGTCTTCCCCGCAGTATTCAACAACGGCATGGACCCGGCGGCCGGTGCGGGGCTCATTTTCCAGACCCTTCCAGTAGCCTTTGCCCAGATGCCGGGCGGGTACCTGTTCAGTGTCCTGTTTTTCCTGATGCTGTCGGTGGCGGGCATCACCTCCATGGTGGGGCTGGTGGAGTCGGTGACGGCCTGGATAGAGGACCGCTTCGAAATGCCGCGCCACCAGAGTGCACTGCTGGTCGTGGGCTCTATCGCCGCGTTCAGTGTCCTGTCCATCCTGTCCTACAACGTGATGGACGAACTGCGCATCGCCGGTCGCAACTTCAACGACGCGATGGACTTTTTCTCCAACCAGATCCTGCTGCCGCTGGGCGGTCTGTTCATCGCGCTGTTCGCCGGCTGGGCGATGGCGCGGGAGGCCACCCGGGACGAACTCACCACGCTGAACGCCGGGGGCTACGCCCTGTGGCGCTTCCTGATCCGCTACGTGGTGCCGCCGGCGGTGTTCATCATCTTCGTGATGGGGATTACGGAATAAGCTACAACACCGGCGCAAACAGTCTCGCCACACCCATCGCCAGCAGGAACCAGGGCGGCTTGCCGTCCATTTCCTCCTGGCTCACCCGGCGGCAGCGCTCCAGGTCCCGCTTGAGCATTTGCTCCACCTGGCCGGCGAACTCCCCGCCCTCCACCAGCAGCGTAATCTCGAAATTGAGCCGGAAGGAGCGGTTGTCAAAGTTAGCGGTACCCACGCCCGAAAGGCGGTCGTCCATCAGCAGCACCTTCTGGTGCATGAATCCGCCCTGGTAGCGGTGCACCTGCACGCCCATGGGCAACAACAGGCGTGTGAAGGCCCAGTTTGCCATGCCCACCACCGGGCCGTCCGGTTCGTCCGGGATGATGATGCGCACGTCGACACCGCGCAGCGCGGCGAGTTGCAGCGCGGAGATGATGGCGTTGTCGGGGACGAAGTAGGGACTGGCGATCCAGATCCTGCGCTGCGCGGCGGAGATAATCTGGTGGAACATCAGTCCCGCCTCTTCGTACTCGCTGGCCGGGTCCGAGGGAAACACCAGTACGCGGCAGTCGCCGGCGGCGTCGGTGGCGACCTCCCAGTCCAGCAACAGGTTGCTGCGGGTGGCCCACAGCCAGTCGGTGGCGAAGGCCAGCTCCGCTCCCAGCACCGCGGGACCCTTGAAGTGGGCGTGCGTGTCGCGCCAGTGGCCGACCCGCTTCTTCAGGCCCAGGTACTCGATTCCCACGTTGTGCCCGCCGATCCAGGCCTCCACGCCGTCGACCACCACCACCTTGCGGTGGTTGCGGAAATTCAGCTGCAGGCGATTGCGGCGCCCCTGCGTCGTGTTGAAGGGTGCGACCTGTACGCCAGTCATTTTCAGTTGTCGGTACAGTCCCGAGCGGTGAAACCCCGTGCTGCCGATCTCGTCGTAGAGCAGGAACACGCGCACGCCGGCGCGGGCCCTGTCCGCGAGGATTCTCCCCAGGCGTCGCCCGAGCTCGTCGTCGCGGATGATGTAGAATTGGAACAGGATGTGCTTCTGCGCGCGCCTCAGGCCGTCGGCGATGCTGTCGAAAGTCGCCTCCCCGTCGATCAGCAGGTTGACCTCGTTATCGCTCGTGGCCGGCACTCGCGCCAGCTTGTGCAGGGAGGTGTACACGGGTGTCTCGGCGGTAGGCGTCACCATGTACCGGGCGACGGAGCTGCTGGTGTGTTCGAGCAGGCGCAGGGACTCGGCCTCGATCATGTCGCGCTGCTCGAGATAGCCGGCGAAACGGTTGCGGCCGAATACCAGGTAGATGGGAACCGCGACCAGGGGGAAGGCGATGAGGGAGATGGCCCAGGCGATCGCGCCCTGTGAGGTACGCGCTTTCAACACCGCCTCCAGCGCCGAGGCGAATGCCAACACGTAGAAAAGCACCACGACAACCGCCGCGATGTTGGTGTAAACCTCCATGGTCATGGACCCGGAGTCTAGCAGTTGAATGCGCCCCCGGTCAGGCCTGCCCGGGTCCCGTGGGAATATCCTTGAAAGCCATGCCCTTGTCTGCGCGCGGTTCCTGGGGCAGGCCCAGCACCTGTTCGGCGATGATATTGCGCATGATCTCGTCGGTCCCGCCCGCCAGGCGCACCGCGGGCGAGGACAGCACCGAGTACTGGAAGTGGCCCTTGTCCGGACTCAGCTCCGGGTCCTGGATGATGCCGGCGGGTCCGAACAACTGGCAGCAGAAATTCGCGATCTCCTGGTTCATGACCGCCCCGACCAGCTTGCCCAGGGACGCCTCCGCACCGGCTATGCCGCCCTTGGCCACCGCGGTGATCATGCGCTTGTTCGCCGATTGCAGCCCGGCGTACTGGCTGTACCAGGTCGCCAGGCGCTCGCGTACGACGGGATCCTCCGCGACGGGTTCGCCGTTGAGTTCCAGTGACTTCACCAGGTCCAGGAACTGGGGGAAACCGGTGGGCTGTATGCCGCTGATCGCCAGTCGCTCGCTCATGAGCACGGTCAGGGCGCCGGTCCAGCCGCCGCCCACCTCGCCGAGCCGGTAAGCGTCGGGCACCACCGCGTCGTTGAAGAAGACCTCGTTGAAGTGCTGGCCGCCGTCCGCCTGCTTGATAGGGCGAACTTCCACGCCCTCCTGGCGCATGTCGATCATGAACAGCGTCAGGCCGGCGTACTTCGAGACGTCCGGGTCGGTGCGCGTCAGCACCACGCCGTAGTCCGAGTACTGCGCGCCGGACGTCCAGATCTTCTGGCCGTTCAGCCGCCAGTTGTCGCCGTCCTTTTCGGCGCGCGTGCGCAGGCCGGCGACGTCGGAGCCCGCGCTGGGCTCGCTGAACAGCTGGCACCAGACGTCCTCGGCGCTGGCCATGCGCGGCAGCAGTTCGCGCTTCACATCCTCCTCGGCGAAGTGCATGATCGCGGGGCCGCAGTTGCCGATGCCGATGACGAAGTGTGAGTCCCGGGTGATGTAGTTCTCCACCTCCTGCGCCCACACCACCTCGTGCAGTGAGGTGAGCCCGGCGCCGCCGTACTCCACCGGCCAGGTGAGGCAGGCGAAACCGGCCTCCGCTTTCCTATGGTACCAGTCCTTCGCCTCGCGGAAGGCGTCCTCGCCCTCCATGCCGATGTACAGCCTGTCGGTACGGCGCTCCGCATTCGCGTCCAGCCAGTTGCGCACCTCGGTGCGGAAGGCCGCCAGTTCCGGGGTATCTTCAAAGTCCATGGCAGTCTCCTCAGGCCGCTTCCAGCAGGCGGCTGGCAAGTTGTTCCTTCCACGCCGGCTGAGTGCCGATCACACCCGACAGGAGCTGTGCCCGTCGGTAGTACAGGTGGCAGTCGAATTCCCAGGTGAACCCCATGCCGCCGTGGGCCTGCAGGTTCTCCTTGCTGATGAAATAGAACGCGTCGGTAGCGCTGACCCGCGCGGTGGCCGCCGCCAGTGGCAGGTCGGGCGCGTCGGACGACAGGGCCCAGGCGCCGTAGTAGGCGTTGGAGCGCGCGAGTTCGAGAGCGACGAACATGTCGGCGAACTTGTGCTTGATGGCCTGGAAGGACGCCACCGGCCGGCCGAAGGCGTAGCGTTCCTTCGTGTAGGTCATGCCGGAGTCCATGGCCGCCTGGCTGCCCCCCAGCTGTTCGAAGGCGAACAGGACGGCGGCGCCGTCCAGCAACCGCGCGAGGGCCTCCTCGCCGACACCGCCGTCCCCCAGGGGTTGCGCCACCGCGTCGTCCAGCGCGATGCGCGCCTGTGAGCGGGACGGGTCCATGGTGTCCAGCGGGGTGCGCTCGACACCGTCGTGATTGAGGTCGACGATGTAGAGTTTCACCTCACCGTGCGCATCCAAGGCGCTGGTTACCGCGATATCCGCGACGTCGCCGTCGGGCACCGGCATCTTTACGCCGGAGATGGCGTCGCCGCTGACCTCGGCATGCACCTCCGGCCTGCCGAGCCCCTCGGGGTGGGCCAGGGTGCCGACCAGTTCCCCGGACGCCAGGCGGGGCAGGTAGTGTTGTCTCTGGTCCGCCGTGCCGAAGCGCACGATGGCCTCGGTGGCGAGGTAGACGCTGGAGGAAAAGGGTACCGGCGCGAGTGCGCGGCCCAGTTCCTCGGCGATCACACAGAGTTCCAGGTAGCCCAGCCCGAGTCCTCCGTACTGTTCCGGGATGGCCATGGCTGTCCAGCCCAGGTCGACGATCTTGCGCCACAGGTCCCGGTCGCAGGCCGCCTCGGTATCGAGCACGCCGCGCACCGTCCCTGTGGTGCACTCCTGGCTGAGGAAGTTCCGCGCCTGGTCGCGAATGAACAGCTGTTCATCGGAAAATTCGAAATTCATGTCAGTGATCCGGTCGGGGTCAGGAGATGATACGCACGGTGTGCGAATCCTGATGAATTATAAAAAAGATGCCCGGGTGGGGCGGCTCAACAATCTGGACCGCCCGCCTAAACCGCAGGTCGGGTCAGGAGGCGTTCCCGCAGGTGGCGCACATCCTCGTCGCTGAGACCGAGGCCCTCGCGCACGTAGGTGTCGAAGTCTCCCCACCGTGCGTCGATGGCCTCGAAGGAGGCGCGCAGCCAGGGCTCCTCGACGCCCATCAGCACGGCCAGTTTGTCCGCGGCCTCGTCGCCCTTGAACAGGCGCAACAGGCGCAGCTGGTTCCTGCGAGCCGCCAGCGAGGGGCCGTTGCTGGCGAGGTAGTCCCGCATCACCAGCTCCGGCTCGACGCCGAGGATGCGCAGGAGGATCGCCGCCGCGAAACCGGTGCGGTCCTTGCCGGCGCTGCAGTGCCAGGCCACCGGTGCGCCGTCGGCGGACAGCACCTCCTGCATGAACTGCCGGAACTGCGGGGTGAACTCGGTGGCGAACTGCCTGTTGCCGGTGATCATCGTGGCGTCCGGGTCGAAGCCGTCAAAATCGCCGGACTCGATACGCTTGAAAATCTCGGTCACCATCGTCTGGTTGCCCTCGTCGAGGGTGGGTATCTCGACGACCCGGAAGGGGACGGGATCCGGCAGGCGGTTCGGCTCCTCCTCCTTTTCGAGAGCGGAGCGGAAGTCGATCAGAGTTGCCAGCCCGAGGCGCCCGAGCCCCTCGAGGTCGGTGTTGGTGGCGTGGGCGAGGGTGCCGGTGCGGTACAGGACGCCCCAGCGTACCGTGCGCCCGTCGGCGGCGGGGTAGCCGCCGAGGTCGCGGAAATTGTGGATGTCCTGGAAGTTGAGCAGGCGGTGCTCCGCGCGGGTTTCGGCCGGAAGCTCCGCGGGAATGACCAGGGGCGGTGCGGGAACGAATTGGACCGCGGCGATGGCCGCCAGCAGGATCGCGGCGGCGGACCAGGCCAGGGTTTTCCTGCTCAAGGGCGATGTCCTCCGGGGGCTTGGGGTGCGGAGCATAGCACTGAATGCGGCGCGGGTGACAGCGCGGGCGCGAACGCAGATAATCCGTTCTGCAAACCGAAATACCGACCGTAAACTCGAGGTTCCCAATGCTGAGAATCGTACTTGTGCTCGCCGTCCTGCTGTGGGGCTTCACCGCCCGCGCCGGGGAGCCCCTGAGCCTGATCACGAACACCTCCCCGCCCTACGCGGATGCCAAACTGCCCGGCCAGGGGCTGGCGCCGGAGTTGGTGCGGCACGTCTTTGATGGCACCGACTACACCCCCGGAATCAGTATCGAAAACTGGTCGCGGGCGGTGGAGGGCGCGCAGCTCGGGGTCTACGACGGCCTGGCGGCGGCCTGGTATTCGCAGGAGCGCGACCGGGACCTGCTGTTCAGCGAGCCCTACCTGTGGTCGGACCTGATCATTCTCAAGCGCCGGGACAACATCAACCGCTACGACGAACTGGCCGACCTGTCCGGCGCGCGGCTCGGAGTGCGCACCGATTACGCCTACGGCGTGGACTTCGCGGCCGTGCCGGGACTGGCGCTGGTCGAGGAGAACCACCTGATCCAGTTGCTGCTGAAGCTGCAGAGCGGTGCCGTGGATTTCGTTATCGGCGACCAGCGCACGGTCACTATGCAGCTTCACGAATACCTGAACGACAGCATCACCCAGTTCACCGTCACCGGTATCGCGCTGCCCCGGGTGGCGCGCCACGTTGCCATCAGCCGCACCCGCGAAGGTCACGAAAAGATCATCGAGGCCTTCAACCGGTCGCTTGCGGCCGCGCGCAAGGATGGCTCCCACACGGACATCGTGAAGAAGTGGGACGCCCGCTATACGGGTATCGAGTAGGTCGACCCGGATCAGCGATTCTCGTAGCGGTTGAGATCGAACAGCCCCGCCTCGCGCGGCTGCGTGCGCCCGTAGTGGCCGCGCATCTTGTCGCTCAGTGCCCAGAACCAGGGCGCGGTGCGGTGCACACCGTAGCGCGCCACCAGGGCCGCGTAGTCCTCCTCGTTCGCGAGCTTAGACACGGCCTCCACGAATCCGGGCAGGTCGCTCTCCGGTAGCTGGAAGAACACGTTCGGATAGGCGCCGATGAACCCGCGCACGACGGACAGGTAATCCTCCGCGGGTATGCGCCGCTGCTCCTCCTTGAACAGCTGTGCGTTATTGCTGAACCCGTTGGTGTGCACGAGAGAGTAGAAGCGGCTCTGCCCGTCCCGGCCCAGTACATCGACGAAGGCCACCTCCGGCATAAAGCGCAGGTGCTCTCCTGTCTGGGCGGCCAGTGCCTGCAGGTGCGGTTCCTGCACGCGGTAGCGATCGGCGGACGCGCCGTACTGTCGCGCCATGAGCATGTCCAGAAGTTCCCCCATCGGGTCGTCGCTGGTGAATTCGATATCCGTGTCCTGGTCGAACGCTACAGAATCACCGAGCACGTACTTTTTCACATGTTCACCGGCGCCGCGGTACCAGTAGTCGCGCTTGGCCAGGCGCACGTCCTCAGGCAGGAAAAACAGGAAGTTCTGCTCGCCCTCCATGCGCAGGAAATCCATGTACAGGCGTGTCTCCAGTTGGTGGCCGACGTTGCCGTAGACATCGAAGCCCGCCACCAGCAGGTAGTGAATCCGCTCCAGCAACGAATAATCGATCACCCAGGCGGTCTTGGGCTGGCGGCCGACGAGCCCCTTCACCACCGACGCGCTGTCGTTGTGCCTGAACACCGTGAGCGTGGCGTTGTCGTTGTGCCCGTCCCCGTCCCAGACCAGGTCCAGGTCCACCGGTGAGCCCCCGTGCCCCGTCTGGTTCGCGACGAAGTCCACCTTGGCTTTCAGGAAACGCAGCTGGCGCTTGGCGTACCCGTTCCACTGGACCAGCGAGACCAGCAGGCCGCTCTCGCCGCTGGGCAGCCGCAGGTCCGCACTCTCCTTTTCCAATAACTCCGCGGAGGACCGGGAGCTCTCCTCGTCGGGGTTGATAAACACCACCCAGAAATGGTCGTCGATCACGTTCAGCGCAACCTGTCCGCGACAAACGGGGCCCTTGATGAAGCCCATGATGGTGAACTGCGCCTCGTCGAGCATGAACTTGTAGCGGCTGAGTTGGGGAATCTCGCGGAAGGCGACGAAGGGATTCGCGGCGACCTCCGTGCTGTAGGAGGGCAGGGTGGTCACCTCGTAGCCGGGCTCCAGGAACAATTCGCGCCAGCGCTGCATGCGCGCCTCGCCCAGTGCGTAGGGCATGTGGCGCTTGGCGAGGGGTACCGTGCGCGCCGGTTCCAGGCGGTAGTAGACACGCTCCAGGCCGGGATCGTCGTAGGGCCTGCGGGTCGCCACGATCTCGACGGGCTCGCCCGGCGGGGTGCGGGAGCGCACCAGGGTGAAATACTGTGTCGATCCCGCGATGTCCGGGAAGTAGAGACTGCCGATGAACAGGTGCTCGTAGATGTAGCGGGACATCAACCGGGTCTTCAGGTCGTCGCCGTTGAAGAAGGTCTCCCAGCGCTTTACCGCCTCCCGCTCGGTGGCGGACAGCGGCCTGGACGCCACCCCCCGGGCCCCCGCGCGCAGCCAGGTGACGAGTTTTTCGTGTTCCGCCTCATCCAGCCCCGGAAGCCCGTAGGGCATACCCCACAGCGGGTAGTCCCGGGCGTAGGCGTCGAACTCCGGTTGTTTGGGGCACTGCTGGTCGCGGTCCAGGCGCAGGTCGAAACTGTCCGGCAGCAGCCCCGCCCGGGGCAGCGGGTGTTCGCGCTTCAGGGCCAGCATGCGCAGCAGGACGCCGTCCTCGGCTGACGACGGGTCGACGACGGGATAAAACCCCTTTTCGCGCCATCCGGCGGTGGTTTGCGCATCCTCGAACAGTCGTGTCAGGTTGGCGGTGAGCAGGCGCGTGCCATCGTATACCTTGTCCTTGCTGGCGCCGCGCCCGAGCCCTTCCCAGGCGTCCAGCTTGAGCTGGCAGGGCGCGTCGTAACAGCCGTGGCAGACCATGCAGCGGTTTTCCACGATCGGCTGGATTTCGGGCGGGTAGTCGGCCGTTACACGGCCCGGCAGGCAGGCGAGGGCGAGCAGGGTCAGGATCAGCAGCCGGTGGCGGCGGGGTTCGCGCATGGTGACGGGTATCCTCGTGTTCGGGTTGCCTGGGTGCGCGTATCGTGCCGCTTGTCCCGGGGTTGTAGTGACCGGCTTGCAGTGACCGGCTTGCAGTGACCGGCTTGCAGTGACCGGGTTGCAGAGAGTGAAAGGGTAACGCCTGCCCGCCGCCAGTCCAAGTGCAATGTCGCTACTGTACAGGACCTCGACAGCGAGGGGCCCGTGGGCAAGAATGCGGGTTTATCCCCCTGACAACGAGGCAACACAGAGGAGCCCACCATGGCGACCAACTCCGACATCATCGACGGCTTTATGCAGGCCTGGAACAACCTGGACATCGACCTTGTCATGGATCACTTCACCGAGGACGCGGCCTACGCCAACGTCCCCATGGGTCCACCCAACGTGGGCAAGGCGGAGATTCGGGCATTTATCGAAGGCTTCATGGCCACCACGACGGAAATCGAGTTCGTCGTGCACAACCAGGTGGAAGGGGCCGACGGCGTGGTGATGAACGAGCGGACCGACATGCTGGTGATGGGCGATGTCCGCATCGAGCTGCCCGTGATGGGTGTTTTCGAGTTCGACAACGGCAAGATCAGCGCCTGGCGGGACTACTTCGATATGAGCGCCTTCGCCGGCGCGGCCTAGCCGCGCGTCTACAGCGGCTCCGGGTGGCTCATCTCGAATTCGAGGTGACCGTTCCAGCCCGCGAACAGGGGTTTGCGCGGCAGGCCCAGCCGGCGCAGCCGGTCGGCCGCCGGGTGGTCGCCCAGTTCCAGCACGCCGTCGCGACCGTGGCGGCCGCTCTTTGAGTAGCGCTGGGTCAGGTAGCTGACACAGGGTCGGCCCTCGAACAGTGAGTAAACCGGTGGGGAAATCTCCCTCATCTCGCGGTGACCCTCCGCCGGTACGGAGAAGCTCAGCACTGGTTTGCCCCCGATCACCCAGGTGCTGCGCGCGCGGCCGTCGCTGTCGTCGTAGTCGATCTGTTCCAGTGTCTTGGGGAACCCCCACATGCGGATGCCGCAGTCGCGGGACAGCGTGGAGCTCACCGGCAGGCACCAGGTGTAACTGGCCACGCCGCCCCTCGCCGCGTCGATCCAGGTACTGAGGTAGGGCACCTGCAGGCGCGCCAGCCTGCCCCGCGGGCGCACGAAGAAAGCCAGGGCAATCTCCTCGTAGCTGCCGCAGTCGGTGTCCGTGTAGTGCACACAGACGAGGGACATCGCCGCCGTACCCGGCGCGATGCGCGCCACCCTGAAGCCGGATGACTCGATGATGCGGTCCGCCTCCGCTGCCGAGACGGCGAACAGCCCCATGGACTGGGAGCCGTCCCGGAAGTGCGTGGGATAGCGCAGCTCCCGGCCTTCCAGCTTGTAGATCCTGTCACGCACACGCGCGGTAACCCCGGTCACGATCCCGCTCCCGGCCCTATTCCCGGCCCGCGGTGCGCAGGATGCGCCGCACCAGTGCCGGTGAGAAACGTCGCATCCATGCGATGGGCCCCGCCTCGGCGGGGTAGAGGATGGATTTGCCCCGCGCCAGCCCGCGCTCGGTGGCAGCGATCATCTTTTCCGGATCGGCGAAGCGCCGCCGGGCAATGGCATCCCGCACCATGCGGGGGTTGCCCGTCGCGGTCGCCTGCTGCAGCAGCGGAGTGTCCACCAGCGGCGGGCAGACCAGGAGTACGTGTATCCCCGTGTCGCGCAGCTCCTCGGCCAGTGTCTCGGTGAACGAGTTGACAGCCGCCTTGGTGGCGCAGTACGCACCGCAGCCCGGCACCGGCACCGCACCGCCAATGGAGCCGAATACGACGATTTCGCCGCTGTCGCGCTCCCGCATGGCGGGCAGGACCGCGCGCACGGCGTTGACGGTGCCGCCGTAGTTCACCTGCATCAGGGTGTGGATGCTCTCCAGCGGCTGCGCGTCGAGGGTGCCTGTGGGAAAGATCGCGGCGCAGTGCACCAGGCGGTCGACGGGACCCAGTGTCTTCGCGATTTCTGCGACGATGGCGTCGAACCCCGCCGCGTCAGCGACATCCCCGGCGAAGGTGAGAATGTCGGGATGTTCCGCGCGCAGCGCCTCCAGGGCGTCGGCGCTGCGGTCCAGTACCGCCACGCGAAAATTCCCGCGCGCCATGCGCAGGGCGAAGATACGCCCCATTCCGCTCGCGCCCCCGGTCACCAGCGCCACCCGCTCCGACATGCCTGTCTCCAGCCAACTGCTCCCGGGTATCTTGGGGGCTGGCGGCGGATCCGGCAAGCGCTTCCACCACACGCAGCGCGGCCAACAGGCCCCGGTACCCGTGGTAAGCTACCGGGGCCGCCGGCGCACCTGCGCGGTAAGCCGATAAAAACACTCACAGAGACAAGGTGCATGATCCCCAGATGAGCAACGCCGCAACCGGGCCCTGGCAGCCGCTCGCGGGCCTCACCGTCATCGACTTCTCGATGCTGCTGCCGGGCCCCCTCACCACGCTGATCCTCGCGGACCTGGGAGCGGACGTCATCAAGGTCGAGTCACCCGGCGGTGACTACGCGCGCGGAATGCCCGGTCACCTGTTCGCGGGCGCGAACCGCAACAAGCGCAGCCTGGTGCTCGACCTGAAGTCTCCGGAGGCGGGAGAGGTTGTTACGCGGCTCGCGGAGTGCGGCGACGTTGTCATCGAGGGCTTTCGGCCGGGCGTGGCTGCGCGGCTCGGTATCGGCCCTGCGCAACTGCAGGCGATCAACCCGCAGCTGGTCTACTGCTCCATCTCCGGCTTCGGCCAGGACGGGCCGATGAAGGGCCACCCCGGCCACGACCTGGCCTACCTCGCCATGGCGGGATCCCTGTCCCAGAGCGGACACTGGCGCGAGCCCTCGCGCCGCTCCTCCACGCCGGTGGCGGACATGGCCGGGGGGCACCACGCCGCTATCGCCATTCTCGCGGCGCTGCACGAGGCGCGGGAAGGGACCGCGCCGGTAATCGATATCAGCCTTTACGAGTCGATGCTCTACATAAACGCGCTGCGGTTCGGGTTCGCGCAGGAAGAGGCCACCCGCGATCACCTGTACCCCACCAACGACCTGTTCACGACGGCGGACGGTGAACGGGTCGCCCTGACCATCGTCGAGCAGAAGTTCTGGGACAATTTCGTCGCCGCGGTGCGCGATGCCTACCCGCAGTTCACCTCCCCGGCGTACGCTGTCGAGAGCGGGCGCCGGGAGCAGGGCGATGTGCTGATGGCACAGCTCGACGCCATGTTCGCAGAACACGACGCGGCCCACTGGCTCGAGCTGTTCGAGCGCTGCGACGTGCCGGCCGCCCTGTGTATCACGCCGGGCCAGGCCCTGTGCACCGCGCAGAGCGTCGCGCGGGCGGTGCACGTGGAGACGCCCGCCGGCCCGGTGCTGCCGTTTCCCGCTGTCGTGACGGGTTTTTCCCCGGCGGCGCGGCAGCTGCCGCCGCCGGACCTCGGGGGCCACACCCGCGCGATTCTCGCGGACCTTGGGTACCGGGACGCGGACGTGGAGCGCCTGGTGGGCACCGGTGCCGTCACCTGCGCGGACCGGGAGAGCTGAGCGATGCCGCGTGAGATTGCGCTCGATGCCCTGGATTTCAGCGAGTTCGTGCGCCCGGGGGATACCGTCACCTGGGGGCAGGCCTGCGCGGAACCCCGCTGTCTCACCGAGCGTCTCGTCGCACAGCGCGACGCGACGGGCCGGTTTCGCGCGATGGTCGGATTGTCCCTGTCGGACACGCTGGCCGGGGCCGGCGGCGGGCAGATTGATGTGCTCAGCTACGGGGCAATCGGCACCAATGGCGCACTGATGAAGTCGGGTGCGCTGGATATCCTGCCCTGTAACTACAGTGCGCTGCCGGCGCACTTCGACAGCGGCCGCCTGCCCGTGGCGGTGGTACTGGTCCAGGTCAGCCCGCCGGGACCTGACGGCACCTACAGCCTCGGCCTCGCCAACGACTACCTGTTGCCGGCCATGCGCGCGGCGCGCGTGGTGATTGCCGAGGTCAACGACCAGGTGCCCTGCACGCCCCTGGACACTCCCCTGGACGACGCACTGATCGACGTGGTGGTGCCCTGTTCACGCACGCCCATCGAGGTCCCGCCTGGAACGCCGGGCGCCGTAGAGGACGCTATCGCCGCGCGGGCCAGCGAGCGTATCGAGGACGGCGCGGTACTGCAGTACGGGATCGGCACCGTGCCCTCGGCGATCCTCGCCGCGCTGGGCGGGCACCGGGACCTGGGCATTCACTCCGGCATGATCACGGGGGACGTGATCGAACTGGTCGAGTCCGGAGCCGTCACCAACGCGACCAACCGGGTGCGCCCCGGCACCTGTGTCGCCGCCCTCGCCATGGGAGACGCGTCACTGCGGCGCTTCCTGCACCTGAACCCGGCGGTGGAACTGCACCCCGCCACGACCACCCACGGGCAGTCCCACCTGGCGGCACAGGACAGGCTCGTCGCACTGAACTCCGCGCTGGAGGTGGATATCTACGGCCAGGTCAGTGCCGAGATGATCGGCGACCATTATATCGGGGCCGTCGGCGGGCAGGTGGATTTCATGCACGCCGCGGCCAGCCACGAGCGCGGGCTGTCGGTGATCGCAATGCCGTCGACAAGCCGCGACGGCGGTCGCAGCCGTATCGTGCCGCGGCTCTCGATGCCACTGGTGACGACCGCCAAGTCCGACGTGGACCTGGTGGTCACCGAGCACGGCGCCGCGGACCTCAGAGGCCTGACCCTGCGCGAGAGGGCGGCGGCCCTCTGCGCGGTGGCGGCGCCCGCGTTTCGCGATTCCCTGGAGCAGGCCTGTCGCGACGCCGGCCTCTGATGCTCCCACGTACGCTGCCGGCGAGCCGGGCTGAACCCTGTCACAGGTGTAATTAAGGCCGGTATCTATTTCCCCGCCGATGCAGTACCATGCGCGCCCTTCGGCCCTCCAGCTTTCACGACGTGGCGGCGGGCACGCCTGAACACCAGAGAACTCCCTATGAAATTTGACCAGCTGGGCCTCTGTGAGCCCCTGTTGCGCGCTATTGCCGACAAAGGCTACACCGAGCCCTCACCGATACAGGCCAAGGCCATTCCCGCCGTGCTCTCCGGGCGCGACGTCATGGCCGCGGCCCAGACCGGTACCGGCAAGACCGCCGGCTTTACGCTGCCCATCCTGCAGGGTTTTTACGCAGCGGGCACAAGCCGGCAGCGCCGCATCCGCACCCTCGTCCTGACCCCGACCAGGGAGCTCGCCGCCCAGGTTGCGGACAGCGTGTCGACCTATGGCAAGCACCTCCCTGTGCGCTGCGAGGTCGTCTTCGGCGGCGTGAAAATCAACCCGCAGATATCGCGCCTGCGTCGCGGCGTCGACATTCTCGTTGCCACGCCCGGGCGGTTACTCGACCTCCACCAGCAGGGCGAGGTCGACTTCTCCGCGCTGGAGATCCTCGTGCTGGACGAGGCGGATCGCATGCTCGACATGGGCTTTATCCACGACATACGCCGCATCCTGAAACTGCTGCCGGAGCGACGGCAGAACCTGTTGTTCTCCGCGACTTTCGCAGACCAGATCCGCGCCCTCACCGACAGTATCCTGCGCGACCCGGTTGAAATCGCCGTGTCGCCGCCCAACGCCACGGCGGACACCGTGGAACAGTGGGTCTACCCCGTCGACAAGAAGCGCAAGTCCGCCGCCCTGCTGGAACTGGTGGTGGACAACGACTGGGACCAGGTGCTGGTTTTCAGTCGCACCAAGCACGGCGCCAACCGCCTGGCGGGTTACCTGGACAAGGCGGGCGTCAACGCCGCGGCCATCCACGGCAACAAGAGCCAGGCCGCCCGCACGCGGGCCCTGTCGGGGTTCAAGCGCGGCGACATCCGCGTCCTGGTGGCCACCGACATCGCAGCGCGTGGCCTGGATATCGCGCAGCTTCCCCAGGTGGTGAACTTTGACCTGCCGAACGTGCCCGAGGACTACGTGCACCGCATCGGCAGGACCGGTCGTGCCGGCTCCGCGGGCTGTGCCTACTCCCTGGTCTGCGCCGACGAAATCGACCAGCTCAACGGCATCGAACGGCTGATTCGCCGCCACATCGCGCGGGAGTACGTCGATGGTTTCGAGCCGGAGCATGAACTGCCCCAGAGCAAATCCCTGGGTGCCGCTGGCGGCTCTCGTCGCCCGGGTGGCAAGAACGGCGGCGGGAACGGTGGCAAGACGTCGAGCCGTGGCCGCAATGGCGCTCGCGACGGGCGCCGCAACGGCGGGCAGCGCGCGGAGGGTGGCAAGCGCCGGCCGCGACGCCGGCGCCGGGCCGGGGCGGCGTCAGCCTGAGTCGCCCGCGAGCCGCTTGCGAATCTCCGGCTTGAGCAGCTTTCCCGGCCCCGACAGCGGCAGTTCGTCCCATATCGACAGGCCGCGCGGACACTTGTAGCCCGCGATGTGTTCGCGGCAGTGCGCCACTATCTCCTCGTGGGTGACCTGGTGGCCCGGCTCCAGTGACACCACCGCGTGCACCACCTCGCCCCAGGTATCGTCGGGCCTGCCTACCACGGCGCATTGCCTGATGGCGGGGTGCAGGTCGATAGCCCGCTCCACCTCCACCGAGTAGATGTTCTCTCCGCCGGAGATAATCATGTCCTTCATGCGATCGACGAGGTAGAGGTAGCCGTCCTCGTCGCGGTAACCGGCGTCGCCCGTGTGATACCAGTCGTCTACCAGCACCTCGGCGGTGGCCTCGGGCAGTTGCCAGTAACCCTGCATGACGTTGGGGCCACGGATCACCACCTCGCCGACCGTACCCGGCTCGACCTCGTCGCCGCCGATGTCGACGACCCGCAATTCGATGTAGCCCGCCGGGTTACCCACGGAGCGCAGCCGGTGGGTGTGGGGGCCGTCCAGTTGGTGATCTGTTGCGCCCAGCGTGCTGATGATGCCGGCCGCCTCCGTCGCGCCGTAGCCGTGAAAGAAGCCGACCCCGGGAAATTCCTTTTGCAACCGCGCGATCAGGGAGGGCGGCATCGGCGCCGCGCCGTAGTTGATTTTCCTTACCGAGGAGAGATCGAACTCGCGGTAGCGCGGGTGGTCCAGGATCAGGGCTGCCATGGCCGAGATGAGAATCAACGAGGTGATGCGGTAGCGCTGCACGTTCTCCATCAGCTTCAGCGCGTCGAACTGGGGCAGGATCACCATGTGTACCGCCATGAATGTGTGTATGTAGACGCGGCAGCAGGAACTGATGTGAAACATCGGGCCCGACAATACGATGCTGTGACCCTCGCCGACACTGTCGAATTCCAGGTGGTTGGTGGCGTTGATGTACAGGTTGGTATGGCTGAGCATGACCCCCTTGGCGCGCCCCGTTGTGCCGCCGGTGTACACAATCAGGGCAAGGTCTTCGCCACCGTAGGGGCAGTGGGTGACCGGTTCGCCGCGGTCGAGCAGCGCGTCGTAGCCGGTGAAACCCTCCGGGGCATCGCCGTCGCCCAGATAGAGCAGCACCTCGATGGAACCGCAGGTGGCGGCCAATTCGCGGGCCTGCTCGACGTGATCGCCGTCCACCGCCAGTATCGCCGGCGCGCAGTCCGCGAGGCAGGCCGCCAGTTCCGGCGGGGCCCAGCGCCAGTTCAGGGGTACCGGTACCAGGCCCTGGTAGAGCGGGCCGTAAAAGAGCTCCGCCATGAGATTGCTGTTGTGGGAGAGTATGGCCAGGCGCTCGCCCGCGGCTATGCCAAGTGTTTCCAGGCCGCCAGCGAGCCGCTCCACCCGCGCCTGCAGCTCGCTCCAGGTGCGCGTCCCGCCCTCGAAGGTGATGCCGGGCCTGTCCGGGAACTGGTGCGCGGTGCGTTGCAGTATGTTGGGCAGTTTCATCATGGTGTCGTTGTCCCGGTGTCCGGGGGCAGTTCGCCTCGCCTGTCAGCTGCGTCGGGCAGACTGCGGCCATTGCTCAGGCATTCCCGGCTTCCTTTGCCCGCACAGTGTCGGCGAATGCAGCGAAGTAGTCCATCGCCGCCGGGTTGGCGACGGCGCCCGTGTTCACCGCCCTGTCCCGCCCGATTCCCAGCAGCAGTTTCTTGACCGGCACCTCGAGTTTCTTCCCCGTGAGTGTGTAGGGCACGGCGTCGATAACGTGCACCTCGTCGGGTACGTGCCGGGGGGAACACTGGGCGGACAGGGTATCGCGAATTTTCCCCAGCAGTTTGTCGTCCAGCATCGCCCCCTCCGACAGGACGACGAACAGCGGCATGTAGAAGCGCGCCCCGCTCAGTTCGAGACTGACGACAAGACTGTCCTCAATCTCGGCGAGGGACTCGACGGCGCGATAGATTTCCGCGGTGCCGATGCGGATGCCGAAACGGTTGAGTGTGGAATCGGAGCGGCCGGATATCACGTAGCCGTTGTTCGTGGTGCGGCGCACGAGGTCGCCCTGGCGCCAGGTCCCGGGAAAGTCCGCGAAGTAGCTGTCGCGGTAACGGCTGCCGTCGGCGTCGCCCCAGAAACACAGGGGCATGGAGGGGATGGGCTGGCGGATCACCAGCTCCCCGTCCTCCCCGGGGGGCAGCGGATTGCCGCCGTCGTCGTAGACCTCGACGTCGACGCCCAGGCAGGCGCACTGGATCTCTCCCGCGTGTACCGGCAGCTCTGCCGCGCCGGCGATGAAGGCGCTGCACACGTCGGTCCCGCCGCTCATGGAGATGATGTGCAGGTCGTCGTGAACATGCCGGTAGAACCACGCGAAGGTCTCGGGCGCCGAGGGTGAGCCGGTGAGGGCGATGGTATCCACCGCTGCGAGGTCGTGGTGCTCGCGCGGGGAGTATCCCTGTTGTGCCAGCGCGTTGACATAGCTCGGGCTCGCGCCGAAATAGTTGACCCGGTACCGCTCGCACAATGCCCAGAGGCGCCCGGGGCCAGGCCAGGTGGGGCTGCCGTCGTACACGGCGACCGCGGCCCCCGCCATCATACCGCCGAGAAGAATGTTGAACATGGCCCAGCCGGTGGTCGTCGTGAAGAACTTGACCGCCGCGGGGTGCATGTCGTCGTGCAGCCAGGCGTACTTCACGAACTCCAGCAGGATGCCGCCGTGGTCGTGGACGATGCCCTTGGGAATACCGGTCGTCCCGGAGCTGTACATGATCCATAGCGGCGCGTCGAAGGGCATCACTGCAAACTGGAAGTCGCTATAACTCGCAGCGGTTGCCCGCAGGCAGTCATCCCATTGGACGAGCCTGCACGTGCCCGCGAGGTGCGGGGGCGCCGGATCGGTAGCGTCGGCCCAGGGCAGGTAGACGAGCTCCCGCAGCGAGGGCAGGGCGGCGACGATATCGTCCAGTTCCTGCGTGCGGTCGAACGCCCGGCCGTTGTACCGGTAGTGGCCGACGGCGAAGATGACTTTCGGCTCGATCTGCGCGAAGCGCTCGAGCACGCCCTTCGCGCCGAAATCCGGTGAGCAGCAGGACCAGACCGCGCCGATGCTGGCGGTCGCGAGCAGCGCCACCACCGCCTCGACCGACATCGGCAGGTAGGCGGCGACGCGGTCGCCGGGCTCGACACCCGCGTCGCGCAGGTAGGTCGCCAGGCGCACGACGTCGCGGCGCAGGTTGTCCCAGTCGATCGAGCGCGGCGCCGTGCTCTCGGACTCCGCGTGTACGGCGGCGCGCGACAGGGGGCCGAGATCGCCCTGGCGCAGTAGATGTTCGGCGAAGTTGACCCGCGCGCCCCGGAACCATTTTGCGCCCGGCATTTCCCCGGACGAGAGCACCTCGCTGTAAGTCTCCCCCGGGGCGATGTTGTAGCGGCGCCACACCGCCTCCCAAAAGCGTGCCGGCTCCGCCACCGACCACTGCCAGAGGGCCCGGTAGTCCCGCGCGTCCAGGCCGTACCGGGGGTTGACCCAGTTGCGGAACGCGGTGAGTCCCGACCCCGCTATACGGGCCTCCGTCGGCGCCCAGAGGCGGTCACCGGGAGCGACATGGGGCATGTAGTCGTCTGTATTCATAGGGCGTCTATGGGGTGGGAGCGACGGTCATGGTGAATCGTTGTGCTGGAAATATATAAGCATACTATCTATAATCATGCACATCTTATGCAGGCGAATAAAAGTTCGCCGCCGTGCCCGGGGCGGGCGCCCGCCCGTACCCCTAGAGGACAAGCTTAGATGGGAAACCTGCTGGAAGGAAAAGTGGTGCTGGTCTCCGGCGGCGGCCGCGGTGTGGGGCGGGATATCGCCCTCCAGGCGGGCCTGGCCGGCGCGAAGGTGATGGTCAACGACATGGGCACCAGCATCGGCGGTGAGGGCGAGGACGACAGCGTCGCCGGCGCGGTGGCGGATGAAATCCGCGCGGCCGGTGGTGAGGCCGCTGCCTGCACTGCCAGTGTCACCGATCGCGCCGCCGTGGCCGCGATGATCGAGCAGTGCCGGGACGAACTGGGCGGCCTCAACCACGTGGTCAATAACGCCGGCATCCTGCGCGACCGCATGTTTCACCGCATGTCGGACGAGGAGTGGGACGCGGTCATCGACGTGCACCTGAACGGCGCGCGCAATGTCGCCAGCGCCGCCGCGGCCACCTTCCGCCAGCAGGACTCGGGCAGTTTCGTGCACATGACTTCCACCGCGGGCCTGATCGGCAATCTCGGGCAGGCCAACTACTCCGCCGCCAAGATGGGAATCGTCGGTCTGTCGCGCTCCATCTCCATCGATATGGCCCGCGCGAACGTGCGCTCCAACTGTATCGCGCCCTTCGCATTGAGCCGCATGACCGAGACGGTGCCCAGCTCGGGCGGTGCGCAAAAACCCGGAGAGGTCCCCTACGCCGAAAAGATCAAGAAGATGGCCTCCGAGAAAATCCCGCCCCTCGTCATCGCGCTCGGTTCCGACGCCGCCGCGGACATCACCGGGCAGATCTTCGCCGTGCGCGGCAACGAGATCTTCCTGATGTCCCAGCCGCGCCCCCTGCGCGGCATTCACCGCGCGGAGGGCTGGACGCCTGAGGCGGTGCTGGAGCACGCCATTCCCGCCATGCGCAGTGATTTCTATGGCCCCGATACATCGCGGGACGTGTTTTCCTGGGATCCGATCTAGGGGGCCGGCGGGGAGGTCGCAGGTGACGAAGTCGATGAAAACTACGCAAAAGGACACCCTGGGCACCCTGTTCCAGGATGTCGCCCGGCTGCGTATCAACTGCTACGGCAGCCTGCTCCGCTCCATAGACCTCACCCCCACCCAGTCGCTGGTGATTCTCGCGCTCCTCGAGGAGGAGGGGGTGATCCAGGGCGACCTCGCCCGCACCCTGGGCATCCGGGCGGTGACGTTGGGGGGTGTCGTCGATCGCATGGAGGCGGGCGGCTGGCTCGAGCGGCGCCCGGACGAGCGTGATCGTCGCGCGAAGCGCATCTGGCTGACGCCCGCGGGCAGGGAACTGGAGGACGCGATTCGCGAGGCGTTGAAGGCTGTGCACGAGATCGCCATCGACGACCTGCCAGGCGGGGATGTCGACCGCCTGTACGACACCCTGGTGGCGATCCGCGCCAACCTGCTGGACTACAGGGAGCGCGAGGACAGCGCCTAGGCAGATTCAGCCGGGCATTTTCTCGAACTCCGTACTCCCCTCGATGCCCTGTTGCCAGGGCACCCTGGAAGAACAGAACACCTCGAACCCCGGTGTCATCTGTTCGAACTGGTGCGAGGTGGCCACCCGTATGGAGACGTAACCCGCATCGGCTTCGTCCCCGAGCGGGAGTGAGCACAGGTGACTGCCGCACTTGGTACAGAAGGCCATGCGCCGTACTGCGCCGCTGTCCGCCGTTTTGTCGAAGTAGGCAGGCTCACCGCGGGTGAAGCGGAACTTGTCGGGCGAGACGAAGCCCGAGGTGCGAAATGCGGAACCGCTGAATACCTGGCAGTCCCGGCAGTGGCAGATGCCGAACACCGGCGATTCCATCTCGGCCTCGTACTCGATAGCGCCGCAGAAACAGCCGCCCGTAATCTCCATGTGCTGTACTCCTGATAAGGGAACGAAAAAGGGGACAGATTTATTCTAGATCGAAGAGAATAAACCTGTTCCCGTTCTAGACACCCGACGCCAGGTTTGTATCGAAAAATTCTAATACCTCGGCGGCGATCGAGGCGCGCAGTGCCTCCCGGTCCACGCTGAAGCCCGCGCCGCACAGGTCGAGGTTATCGATAAACCAGTCCGCGACCCGGGTGCCAAGGGTACACTCCATGTAGATGAAGTGCCCACCCCCCTCCAGCAAGTGTAACCGTGCGGAGGGGATGCTGTCCGCGTAGTGTCGCGCGTGTTGTTCGAAGGGCAGGATTTCGTCATCCAGTGTGGCCAGTACCAGGACCGGAATATCGATGGTTGCGAGACTGCCCGGCTCCAGCGCGGGGCCGACCGCGGGTGCCATGGCCACCGCGGCCCGGATTCGCAGGTCCCGGTAGGTTGCGGCCGCATCGCGGTAGTCCACCGTGGCTCCGGGATTTGCCAGGTCACAGTCCGGACCCCGGTCCGGGCCGGTGCAATAGTCCTCCATGACCCCGGGGTTGAAGACAGCCCCGGCCAGGGCGATGGCTGTATAGCCACCTGAAGAGTGCCCGGCGACACCGATGCGTTGCGGGTCGATGCGCGGCGCGAAGCGGGCATCGGCCAGCAGGTTGTCGAGCAGGCGCGAGATGTCCGCCGGGCGGTCCCAGACCCGCATGACGCCTTCGTCAGTGTTGTCCATCGAGTTATTGTGGGGATGGTTGAGGGCGGCCACGGCGTATCCGCGTTGCACCAGCGCATCGATCAGCCAGCGGTGGCCGTGATAGTTGCCCCCGCTGCCGTGGCTGAAGACGACCAGTGGGTGGCCGGCGGTTGTGTCCGGCGGCAGAAATACTTCGTAGCGGAAATCGCGGTCGCGTGTTGCATCCGTCACCTCGCCGAAGTCACTGCCGCCAGCGGAGCAGCCTGCGACCAGCAGCGCGAAGGCAATAAAGGGCGTGGTATAGAGAGCACGGAGGAAATCGCGCTTGTTCATTGTCTGACCAACCAGTCTCTCACTGGCCGGAGTAAAGTTTCTCCCACCTCATTGTCTCCTGTAGCCGCATTCAGTCCAGTTGCCTGCGGTACACGATGAAATCGGTCACGCCCGCCACGCGGTCATACAGCCGACGACCCACCTCGTTGAAGTGCTGCGTAAGCCAGTAGACATTCGGACAGCCCGCCGCGTCCGCCACGTCGTATACGCTTTCGATCAGCGCCCTGCCGAGCCCCGTGCCGCGCTCGCCGGCGTCCACGTAGAGATCCTGCAGGTAGCAGACGTTTTCCACTCGCCAGCAGTGCCTGTGGTACAGGAAATGTACGATACCCACGGGTCGCCCATCGCGCAGGGCGATGTGAGCGCCCATGTCCCTGTCCCCACCCTGGAGCAGCCGTTCAAATGTCGTCGCATAGACGTCTTCAGGAACACCGGTCTCATAGAATTTCAGGTAGAGCGTCCACAGGCGCCGCCACTCGGCCTCGTCCGCGGCCTGCAGCGGTCGGATGTCGTTCTCTGCCATGATGGTGGCCTCCCTGCGTCACGGGCAACGGCGTAACCTGATCGAATGTGAGTAAACGAAAGCGGTATGCAGGCTACTCGTCCACGGGCGCCAGTACGGCGAAAGCCCATCCGGCGCGGGTGTAGGGCGCCAGGAAATCGGTGACCCGCCCGATGGCTGGCGGCAAACTGGCGGGGCGCCGGTAGCGTTTGCCCGGCGCGAGTACGAAGGCCCTGGCCTCGCGGGGTTTGCCGCCCAGGTAGTAGCGCGTGCGCGGCTTTTTGCGCAGGTTCTTGACCCAGAAGGAACGCTCCCCCCGCGCGGTGCAGACCAGTACGTAGCCCCGCAGTCGGGTGGCGAACAGTGGTGTTCTCCGGATGGTACCTGTCTTGAACCCCGTGGACTCCACCACGATCAGCCCGCCGGGCACGAAGCGCGGCGAGCCCAACCCGCGGCGCACCGCGGGTTCCACCACCGCGTTGAGCATGCGGAAGAACTCACGCTCCAGACGCCACTTGTTTGAAGACTTGCTCACGTGGTACCTCCCTCGAATGTCAGGCGATATGGAGAAAGACCTGGGATACACAGAACCAGGCGCCCAGCATGCCCCAGCCCGTCACGGTCAGGTAGGGCAGGGCGGGGCCGTTGGATCGCAACAGGCCCCGCAGCCAGCCCAGCAATACGGCCAGTCCGATGCCGAGTACAACCATGACGCCGGTATCGGAGGTGACGGAGGGCGCCACTACAAACGCCGAGTCAAACGAGCCGGCAAGCACGACGGTGACCGGCCCGGCGAAAACCGCCGCGATCACCAGCAGGCCGGTGACCAGCGCCGGAACGGCGCCGTGGGCGGCGTACGTCTTGGCGACCAGCGGTACCGCCATCAGCAGACCGAGGACCAGCAGCAGGAACGCGCTGTTCTTCGCGCGCACGAGCGCGCGTAAGAAGAACGGGTTCCGCCATGCCGGTAGTGCCTGAACCTGTTCGCCCGTATGCATTTCTTGTGCAGCCTACTTGAACTGCAGGACTTCCACGAGATTGCCGTCCGGATCCCGGAAGCTCACCGTGTTTGCGAAACCGTGGTCGAAGGGGCCGTTGGGCTCGATACCCGCGGCTCTGAGCTTCTCGGCAGCGCGTGCTACATCGCGGGTGGCGAGCGCAATCACCGGACTCTGGCCATCGTCTACCCGCTTACCGGGCCATCCCTCTGACGGGTGGATGGCAAAATGAACGTCACCGATCTCACACCCGAAGTGGGGCGGGGTGTCGTCGTGTACCTCGTCTGCCAGTGGCAGTTCCAGGGTGTCACGGTAGAATGCCGCGAGCCGGGGCGCATCGTCGCTGATGAGCAGGATGGCGGAAACTGCGTCAATGAGCATGGTCTGTTCTCCATCGGCCGGTGTCGGGGCCAATTGCCCTATAGTCTAGTCGCGATCCCGTGGGTCGAGAACCTGGCCGTCCGACAGGATGGGCTCCTTGCGCAGTGTCTGGGTAAACCCCGGGGCAGTGAAGCGGATGTAGCCGCCGGAGGGCCAGTTGATATCGATGTGCCAGGCGAAGTTCTGGTGGCCATTGGGGTGCGTTCTGGGCTCTCGCCGAATGACGTGAATCGACGGTGGGGTCAGCCCGGCGGAACAGGATTGGTAGTCCAGCGAGACCACGAGGTCGGAAACATCCTCGAAGACCAGGTCCGCCGGGGCTATGCGAAATGAGAATGAGCCCTCGTCGGAACACACCCACTCGGTGATGTAGTCGATGTCGAGGACAAGCTTGCCGAGGCCGTACTCCCCCTCGACGAGTCCGAAACCGTGGATCGGGTTGTCATGCCAGTTGAATGCCTCGAAGTCACTCATGGCTCGGCGCCTTCTCGCTCCACGCTTTCTCCAGCAGTTCTGCCACTATGGCTGGTGTTGCCTTGCGCAAATCGACGGTGAGGCCGAAGACCTTTTTTCCCCAGAACAGCTTTTCGGTGCAGTCCGAGTAGATGTCCAGCGCTGCTTCCCGCGTGCGTTCCGAAAGCATGATGTTGAGGAAGGGGTCGTCGGGCATCGCCGTGGCGAAAATCTTGCCACGGACACGAAACGAGGTACGCTGGTGGTGAGGCTCTTCCGTGGCTTCCGGAAGCTCGAGTGCGATTTCACGTACTTGTGATTGATTCATGCTGCGCTCTCGATTTTGTCGAGACGGAGGTGTTGCTCCCGACCCAATATCACCCCCGGGCGGTCGCTGGTCAATCGCTTTCACCTCTGCCGCCACTTCAGGTAATGGGGAGGGCGGACTTTCCGTGGGCTACCAGTACTATGTAAATGTAGACCATCATGCCCCCGACCAACCCGAGCCAGCGATTCCGGGACGTGTTGCCCCAACGCAACATCAGGAGGCCGCAACCGATATACAGGAGCAGCGCTATCAGTTTGGCGAGCAACCACGGGTTGGACGAGGGCCACAGCGCCCAGGTAAACATCATGGTCAACCCGCTGGCGAACAGGCAGGTATCGACAATATGGGGGATCGTCTTGAGCGCGCGCCGGTCCAGTGCCGGGTGCTGCATAACGGCGAGGATTCCGCGGAAGAGATATCCGAGTCCCGTGATATAGGCGCTGTATACGTGGATGATTTTGACGATGTCCATGACACCCCGGGCGCTGTCTCCGGCCGATGAACCCGATCCTCAGGATTCCCCCGCGGATGCGAGCACTCTCTTTGCCTGTTTGAGGTGGGGGATATCCAGCATCTTGCCGTCCAGCCCGACGGTGCCCGCCCCGTCGCTTTTCTCGAAGGCCTCGACCACCCTGCGCGCGTGGGCGACTTCCTCGTCCGACGGTGTGAAGCACGCGTTGATCACGGCGACCTGTGCCGGGTGGATCGCCATCTTGCCGGTGAAGCCCTCCTGCCGGGCGCGTATGCACTCCGCGCGCAGGCCCTCCTCGTCGCGGAAGTCGAGATACACACCGTCCACCGGCTGGAACAAGCCCGCGGCACTGACCGTCAGGCAGTTGGCGCGCGTCATCTGGTGGGCCAGGAAGTGGCGGCCGCTATCGTCCAGGTTGGTCGTGGCTCCCAGGTCCGTGGCCATGTCCTCGGCGCCCCAGGTAAACACCGCCAGGCGCTCGGAAGAGCAGATGAAGGAGGGGCTGTTCACTGCCCCCAGCGCGGACTCCGCCAGGGTCATGATGCGCGTGCTGTCCGCCTCGAGGCCGTTCTGCGCCTCCAGCGCCGAGAGGTAGTGGTCGAGTTGTCGCACGTCGTCGCCGTGGGCGGGTTTGGGCAGGAAAATGCCGGTGGGCGCTCCCGGCATCACGGCCACGAGGTCCGCCAGGGTATGTCGGGTATCGAGCGCATTGACGCGCACCCAGAGTTCGCTGGCGCTGTGGTCGCGGTGAGCCGCCAGGTACTCCCGGAGCCTGTCGCGGGCCGCCGCCTTGTTCTGCTCCGAGACGGAGTCTTCCAGGTCCAGGATCAGGGCGTCGGCGCCCAGTTCCTGCGACTTGCCCAGCTTCTTGTCGCTGTCGGCGGGAACGAACATCCAGGATCGATTCACGGCATTTGCTCCCCGGGCCTAGCGGCCGCTGAATTCCGGCTTGCGCTTCTCGGTGAAGGCCGTCACGCCCTCCACCCAGTCGGCGCTGGTGGCGCACTCGGCGAAACTCTCGGCCTCCAGGGCCAGCTGGGCCTCGAGGCTGTTGTTCGCGGCGGCGTGGATAAGCTGCTTGGTGTTGCCGATTCCCACTGTCGGGCCCCCGGCCAGGCGTCGAATGATTTTCTCCGAGATTGCTTCCAGTTCTCCCTCCGCGGCAACCCGGTTGACCAGGCCCATGGCGAGGGCGGTGGGCGCGTCGATAAACTCGCCCAGCATGGCGATCTCCATCGCCCGCTTCACGCCCACCAGGCGGGGCAGGTACCAGGAGCCCGAACCGTCCGGGCTGGTGCCGATACCGATGTACGAGCAGGCGAAGCGCGCGTCGTGGGCGGCGATCACCAGGTCGCAGGCCATGGCGAGGGAAAACCCGAACCCGACCGCCGCGCCCTGCACGACACACACCACGGGCTTCTTCATTTTCTGGATCGCCAGCAGCATGGGCGCGCTGGAGTGGATGCGCTTGACGAAGTGGTTGTAGCGTTCTTCTTCGGGCAGTTTCGCCAGCTCGGCGAAATTCTTCACGTCGCCGCCGGCCATGAAGTTCTCGCCGGCGCCGGCGATGACGATGCAGCGCACGCTGTCGTCTGCGCCGAAGTCGATCATCGCGTCGATCAGTGCGGTACGCATCTCCAGCGAGAGGGCGTTGCGCGCCTCGGGGCGGTTGAAGGTGATCCTGGCGATGCCTTCGTCCACCTCCACCAGCAATTGGTCAGTCATTTGTAGGTTCCCAGATTTCGAGTGCCTGTCAAGACGAGTTGTGTCCTGAAAAGCGTAGGCGACGCAGGTAGCTTTTCATAATTAATACGACTTGGGCATGTCGAGCACATGCTCCCCAATAAAATTCATGATCATCTGTTCGGAGATGGGTGCGATGCGCATAATCATGGACTCCCGGAACAGGCGCTCCACGTTGTACTCCTTCGCCACGCCCATGCCGCCGTGGGTGAGCACCGCGCGCTCGGCGGCATTGTAGCCCGCCTCCGCGCCCAGGAACTTCGCGGCGTTGGCTTCCGCGCCGCAGGGTTCGCCGGCGTCGTACATGCGCGCGGCCTTTTGGCACATCAGCCAGGCGGCCTCCAGGTCCATCCAGTTTTTCGCCAGGGGGTGCTGGATCCCCTGGTTCATGCCGATGGGGCGCCCGAACACCTCCCGCTCCCGAGCGTACCCCGCGGCGCGGCTGAGGGCGTCCATCCCGAGCCCGACGGCAACGGAGCCGATGATCACGCGCTCCGCGTTCATCGCCGTGAGTATGTAGCGGAAGCCCTTGCCCACCTCGCCGATCAGGTCCTCGTCGGGAATAAACAGGTCGTCTATGAAAACCATGTTCGAGTCGACCGCCTTGCGCGCCATTTTCGGAATGCGCTGCACCTCCATCTTGTCGCGGTCGAAGTCGGTGTAGAACAGGGTGATGCCCTGGGTGCGGCTTTCGCAATCTTCGCGCTTGGTAGTGCGGCACAGCAGCAGGTACTTGGTCGCCACCTGTCCGGTCGTCGTCCAGATCTTGCGCCCGTTGACGCGCCAGCCGCCGTCCACTTTCTCCGCGAATGTGGTGATACTTGTCGTGTCCAGCCCGGCGTTGGGCTCCGTCACCCCGAAAGCGACCTTGTCCCTGCCCTGCACGAGAGGCGGCAGCCAGCGTTCTTTCTGTTCGTCCGTGCCAAACAACAGTATGGGGTGCGGGCCGAAGAGGTTGATCTGGATGGTGGAGGCCGCGGCCATGCCGCCCCCGCCGTTGCCGACGGTGTGCATCATCATCGCCGCCTCTGACACCCCGAGATTCTGCCCGCCGAAGGCCTCCGGCATGGTGATGCCCAGCCAGCCGCCCTCGGCCATGGCACGGTGAAATTCGTGGGGGAATTGACCGTCCGCGTCGCGCTCGCGCCAATACTCGTCGGAGAACTGCCGGCAGACCTGGCGCACGCCCTCGCGTATGGCCAGCAGGTCTTCGTCCTGGTCGAATAACATGCTTATCTCTCCGCTGGTGTTCTGGATCAGGCGTCCGTTGGACGACAGTGCATGAGCGCGGCCCGCTCGCAGACGCAGACCACGACGCCGTCCTGGTTCAGGCCCTCGTGCTTGAAGTTCACCACGCCCTGGGTGGGGCGGCTCCTGCTCTGGCGCTTGCTGACCACCGTGGTCCGGGTGCGCAGGGTGTCGCCGAAAAATACCGGGGCGGGAAAGGTGGTGTTGGTCATGCCGAGGTTGGCCACCGTAGTCCCGAGGGTTGTCTCTCCCACGGTCATGCCGATTACCAGGCCGAGGGTAAACAGGCTGTTGACCAGGGGCTTGCCAAACTCGGTGTTGGCGGCGTGGTGGTAGTCAATGTGCAGGGGTTGCGGATTCAGCGTGGCGTTGCAGAACCACATGTTGTCCGCCTCGGTGACGGTTCTCGAGAGCTCGTGCTCGAATACCATGCCCTCCTCGAGTTCCTCGAACCACAGACCTGCCATTTCATCGTGCTCCTGTCTTGGAAGTTGTTGTAATCAGTACGTCAGGCCCCTTCGCGACCGACGATGGTGACGGAGGATACATTCTGCGAGGGGAAGCCTCCGAGGTTGTGAGTCAGCCCCAGTACCGGCTCGCGTTCCATCTGCCGCTCGCCAGCGCGCTCCTGCAGTTGCAGGTACATCTCGTACAGCATGCGCAATCCCGTGGCGCCGATCGGGTGGCCGAAACACTTCAGGCCACCGTCGAGCTGGCAGGGTACCTCACCCCCGGCGTCGTAGAACCCGTCCATGATGTCGGCGGGCGCCTTGCCCTCTTCAGAGATGAACAGGTCCTCCATGGTCACCAGTTCGGTGACGGAGAAGCAGTCGTGCACCTCGATCATGCTGATCTGCCTGCGCGGGTCCGTGACGCCCGCCTCTTCGTAGGCGCGCCTCGCGGCCATGCGCGTGGTGTGGAAGAAGCTGCCGTCCCAGTCATTGAACTGCAGTTCGCGACCGTTGGACACCGAGAGCTGCAGGGCCTTGACGGTAATCAGGTCCCGCTTGCCCAGCGAGCGGGCGATCTCCGGTGTGGTGACAATGGCGCAGGCGGCGCCGTCGCTCACCCCGCAGCAGTCAAACAGGCCGAGCGGCTCGGCGACGATGGCGGCGTCCAGCACCGTGTCCATGTCGATTTTGCGCTGCAGGTGGGCCTTGGGATTGCGCGCGCCGTTGTCGTGGCTCTTCACCGAGACGTGCGCCATGGCGCGTTTCAGGTCACCCCGGTCCATGCGGTGCTTGCTGGTATAGGCGGAGGCGAGCTGCGCGAAAGAGCCCGGGGCCGAGACATTGGGCCAGTACAGGTCGTTGACCGTGCCGCGGGCGCGCTGGGGCAGTCCGCCGTAGCCCGTGTCCTTGAGTTTCTCGACGCCGATGGCCAGGGCGATGTCGCAGGCGCCGGCCGCCACGGCGTAGACCGCGCCGCGAAAGGACTCGGTGCCGCTGGCACAGTAGTTTTCCACCCGCGTGGCGGGAATGTAGGGCAGGCGCAGCGCGGTGGCGACGGGCACCGCCGATTTGCCCACGTGCTGTTCGTCCAGGGCGGTGGCCATCCAGGCGGCCTCGATGTCCTCGGTGCCGATACCCGCGTCGGCCAGGGCCTCTGCGTACGCCTCGACCATCAGGTCTTCGGCGTTGGCGTCCCAGCGCTCGCCGAACCTGGAACAACCCATGCCGAGGATCGCGACTTTATCCTTGATTCCGCTGGCCATGTCTCGCCCTCCTATCCAGGGTACACCGGCGCCGCTTTCCAGTAGTAGCGGCGGAAGCCCCGCTTGCGATCGTAGTCTTTCACGCGGAACACCATGCGCATGGCCATCCCCACTTCAAGCTCGCGCTCCGGCAGCACATCGGTGAAATCGATCATGATGCGGCCGCCCGCGTCGAACTGGACCATGCCGTAACAGGCCGGGGGGTTGATGGTATAGGTCAGGCTGTCCGCCGTATAGGATTTCAGGAACGCGGACGCCTCTGCGAAGGGGTGCGGGTCCTGGGAGTCCACCGCGTTGCACCGGACGCAGATCGGTGCGGCCGGGATCTGCAGGGTGCCGCACACCCGACATTTGCCGCCCATGAACGCGGTGGTCAGCGCGCGGTTGCGGTAGGCGGTACTAAGGCCGGTGTTCTTGTCGGTCTCCGCGCGCAGGCCGTGGTCCAGGGCGATCAACTCGTTGAACGCCAGGTACTTGAAATAATTGGGCTCCTCCCGGCGCTTGGCCAGACACGCGGCCAGGCCGGCGTCCCTCGAGGCGCCCGCCAGTTTGTCGGTGGCGCGGAACAACAGTACGTCGCAGCCCTGGCCAAAACCCAGGACGAGAATGAGTTCCCCCGCCCGGGCCTTTTCAAGCGCACCAACCAATTGCAGCAGCGCGTGGGCGGTGCCGGTGTGCCCGCAGTTGTCCTGCAGGGAGTCCGCCAGGGCGCCGCTGTCCACGCCGAGCTTGCGTGCGAGTGACTGTTGCTCCCTGGCGCTGCCCACCGGGCAGCAGAAATGCGCGATATCAGCCGCCTCGCAGCCGGCCTGGGTGAGTGCACCCGTCACTGCTTCGGGGACGATTTTCATGAGGCCTTCATCCCGCACCCAGCGCGCTTCCCAGGTATAGTCGAACTCCGACTCCGCTGTGCGGAAGTGATCGACGAAGTCCACCGAGCGTGAGTGGCTCCCCACCAGCTCGGCGAGCAGGTCATCACCCGCGCCTACGGACAGGGCCGCGGCGCCGTCGCCGTAGAGCATTTCCGCGGCGGAGGCCGCCTTCGCGCGGCGCTTGTCAGAGCCGATAACCAGGCATTGCCGGCCGCCGGCTGCGGCCTGCAGCGCGGTGAGCAGGGCGGAGGTACCCGCTTTCTGGGAGCCGGAGACATCCATCGCCTGCAAAGTGCCGGGCAGGCCCAGGGCCTCGCCGACCAGGCCCGCGTTCTGCCGGTCGAGAAAAGGAAAGCTGGTGGAAGCGACGTAAAGGGCAGCGACGGCCTCGCGGTCCGCAGCGCGCAAGCAGGCCCTCCCGGCTTCCACGGCCATGGTGTTGCTGTCCTCGTCCCAGGAACCCATGGTGCGCTCACCGCGGCCGAGTCCCTTCAGCGACGGCTCGAACCAGCTGTGCGCCGCGGCGATCGCGGCGCGTTGCAGGCGCGACTGGGGCAGGTAGGCCCCGAACGACAACAGTCCGACGGGCATTGGCGGGAACTCCGTGTCTGGGCGCTGGACGGGCGGTTAATACAATGCAGGCTATAATTTAGCATGCTAACTAAATATCCACAATGCGAGGGTCCGTCACCCGGCCCCGGCGCAGCCGGAACCGGGATCGCCCCCGGGCGAGGGCGGCACAGCCTCGGCAGCGCCGGGGCGGCGCTATACTGCCACGATCCCGATCCACGACAATTCAGGATGGCCCTATGAATGCACAACCAGTCACGGCGGACGCGCAGCTCGCGGTCGACGGCCGCGTCGCGACGCTGACCTTCAACCGCGACGACGTTCGCAACGAACTCACCGGCACGCAACTGGTGGATGACATCTGCGCCACCGTGGACTGGGTCAACGCCACGCCGGAGATCGGCGCACTGGTGATCACTGGCGCGGGCAAGGCCTTCAGCGCCGGGGGCAACATCAAGGACATCCGGGACAGGACCGGCATATTCGACGGCGGTCCCGCCCGCATCGCCGAGGGCTACCGCCACAGCATCCAGCGCATGACCCTGGCCATGTACCGCGTCGAGGTGCCGGTGATCGCAGCGGTCAACGGCCCGGGAATCGGCGCTGGTTTCGACCTCGCGTGCATGTGCGACATCCGTCTGGGCACCCCGGCCACGCGCTTCGGGGAGACCTTTATCAACCTCGGCCTGATCCCCGGGGACGGCGGTGCCTGGTTCCTGCAACGGCTGGTGGGATACCAGCGCGCGGCGGAGCTGACCTTCAGCGGGCGCATCGTCGACGCGGGCGAGGCGCTGGAGCTGGGACTGCTGCTGGAGGTGGTCGAGGCGGACCGGCTGGCGGCGAGGGCCGCGGAGCTGGCCGCCGCTTTCGCCGCCAAACCGCATCGGGCGCTGCGCATGACCAAGCGCCTGTTGCAGGCGGCGCAGCGAATGCAGCTGGGCGACCTGCTCGACATGAGCGCGAGCTTCCAGGCGAATTGCCACCACACCGCCGATCACGGCCGGGCGATGGAGGCGATGCTGGAGAAAACCGAGGCGCGGTTCGAGGGGGATTGACTCGTTGCAAGGGCAGGACAGTGCGAACTGGCCCCGGCCGCCACTGGAAATCGCCACAGGTCCCGCCATCATGAATCCACCGACACGTCCCCACGGAGGTTGTTGACCATGGCCACGTTTCCCTTTCCCATGCCCCTGGGCTGGTTCGGCCTTTGCTTCAGTCACGAGCTGGCAGCGGGCGAACTGAGGAAAGCCCGGCTGGCTGGCCGCGACCTCGTGGTGTTCCGCACGGAATCCGGCGAGGCCTGCGCGCTCGACAACTACTGCACGCACCTGGGCGCCGCGCTGCACCAGGGCGAGGTGATCGGCGAGGCGGTGCGATGCCCCTTCCACCACTGGCAGTGGAACGGGTCGGGTGAATGCGTGGACATTCCCTATGCGAAGAAGATTCCCGCGAAGGCGAGGATGGGCAGCGTGCCGGTGCGCGAGGTCAACGGCCTCGTGCTCGGCTGGCACCACCCGCGCGGCGACGCGCCCCATTTCGAGCCGCAAATTATTGACGCCCTGAACGACGGGGGCGTCGGCTGGGGCGAGGTGCACCGCCTGGAGTTTTCCCTGCCCACCTGTATCCAGGAGATCGCGGAGAACGATGTGGACCACGCGCACTTTCCGTACGTGCACGGCTCCCAGGCGTTTTACGAAACCGAGTCGGAGTTTGAGGGACCCCTGAAGAAGTCGGTCTCCCAGGCGCTGCCCTCGCTGGACCAGCTACAGGGCGATGCGGACCCCGACGCGGAGTACACCATGACCCGTTACTCCCATGGCCCTGGCTGTGTCACCGTGCACTGCACCAACCTGCAGGGCGCCGGGGGCGTCAAGGGCGAGTTCAAGTTGTTCCACTGTGCCACGCCGGTGGAGGATGACGAGACCCTGGTGCGCTGGTCCATGGCGGTGAGTGAAAACATCGAGCAGGACGACATGGGCAGGACCATTCTCATGGCCATGCAGGAGGGGGTTAAGAAGGACATTCCCATCTGGCGGGAGAAGGTCTACCAGCCCAATCCCACCCTGTGTGATGGCGACGGGCCGATCGCGCGTAACCGCAAGTGGTTCGAGCAGTTCTACGTCACCTAGCCCGGGCGCCCGTCAGCCCCGCCCGATTGCGCCACCTGTCACCAGTCCCTCGATCTCGGCGTCGCTGTATCCAGCCTCCCGCAATACCTCCTCGGTGTGCTCGCCGAGGCGGGGCGGGTGCCTGTGCAGGGACGCGGGCGTCTCCGACAGGTGCCCCGGGTAGCGGATGTAGCGCATGGTCCCCGCTTCCGGGTGCTCCGCGTCGAAGACGGTGCGGTTGTGCTGCGCCTGCGGATCCTCCGCAAACTCGCGGATGGTCTTGACCTTGCCGAAGGGCACGCCGTATTCGTCCAGGCGCTGCAGCAGCTCGTCCGTGGAAAACCGTTTCATTACCTCCTCGATGGCGTCCAGCCACGGCCCGAAGTCCGCGACCCGCTCGCCAAGGGTTCCCATGCCCGGCGTTTCCAGCAGCTCCTCGCACTCCAGCGCCTTACACAGTCCCTCGAAGTGGTTGTCCTGCAGTGCCATGCCCACCACATAACCGTCGGTTGTGGCGAAGGTGCGCAACACCGCCAGGGGTTCGGGGTCCGGCAGTTCACTGGGCAGGAAACTGTCCACCGGCATCATGTCCGGCAGGGAATTCGCGGCCCAGGCGTCGATCATGGGCACGTCCACGCGCTGGCCCCTGCCCGTGCCGCCCGGGCAGTCCCTGGCGTAGAGTGCCGCCATGGCAACGCCGGCGGCGGTGATGGCGGTGGTCTTGTCGACAATCGCCGACTGGATCAGCTGCGGGCGACCGCCGAAGGGCATGCCCTGGATAAAACAGCCGCCGACGAGCCCTTGCGCGATGGGGTCGTAGGCCGGCCGGTCCGCGTAGGGTCCGGTAGGACCGAAGCCGGTGATGGAGACGAAGATGAGGCGCTCGTTGACGGCGCGCAGGTCGTCGTAGCCAATACCCAGGCGGTCCAGCACGCCCGCGCGGAAATTCTCCACGAGGATGTCGGCGCTCTCCGCCAGCCGCTTGATGACCGCAATGCCCTCCGGGTTCTTGAGGTCGACGGCGAGGCTGCGCTTGTTGCGGTTTAATTGCGCGTAGAAGCCGGTCAACCCCTCTTTCTGGGGCGGGGACATCCAGCGCGCGATCTCGCCGTGGGTCGGTTCGATCTTGACGACGTCGGCACCGAGGTCGCCCAGTTGCTGGCCGCAGAGGGGGCCGGTGATCATCGAGGTGATGTCGATGACGCGGATGCCCTTGAGTGGTCCCCCGGGGGCCCCGTTGAGATTGATGTCCATGGCGTTCTCCAGGATTCGTCAAAGGGCGCTATTGTGGACCGGCGGGCGCCGCGGTTGAATGGCGAAATCGGTCAGCCGGGCTGTGGAGTCCGGGCACTCGGCACCCGTGTGGCGCTGGCGTACAATGGCGCCATGAGCAGCAGCCCGGTGAGCGCCGACGTCACCTACCTCGTCCCGGGGGAGGGCCGGCCCGTGTATATCGCATCCCAGGCCGGCGCCGATGCGGCCCTGAGTATCGGCGCCGAGTTTGAGCGGCGCGCGGTACAGGTGCACGATGCCCGCGAACTACAGCCCGCCCCGACCCTCGACCGGGAGGGTTTCGAGCTGGTCGCACACACTCCCTGTGTGCGCGACTTCTACGACCTCGAGCCCGAGCGCGGGCGCTACGAGCAGTCGCTGGTATCACTGGTGTGCGACGTGACGGGAGCCGCGCATGCATTGGTTTTCGATCACACCCTGCGCTCCGACTCCCGGGAAGTGCGCGGCGATCGCGTCACCCGCGAGACCGCCGCCGTCATCCACAACGACTACACCGACGCCTCCGCCGAGCGCCGGCTACGGGACCTGTTGCCGGCCGATGAAGCGGAGAAACGTCTGTTGCGCCGCTACGCCATCATCAACGTGTGGCGCACGGTCGCCGGACCTGTGCAGCGCAGTCCGCTGGCCCTCTGCGACGCTCACACGCTCGCGCCGGGCGACCTGGTCGCGGCGGAGCGCAGGGCGGTGGAGCGGGTCGGGGAGCTCGAGCTGGTTACCTACAACCCGGACCACCGCTGGCTGTACTATCCCCTGGTGGCGCCCGATGAAGCACTGCTGATCAAGACCTTCGACTCCGCCTCGGACGGTCGCGCGCGGCGCTCCATCCATACCGCCTTCGACGATCCCCAAACCCCGGCGGACGCCCCGCCACGCGAGAGCATGGAGTCGCGCCTGCTGGTGTTTTTCTGACCCCGGCGCGGTGATCTGAACCTCCCAACCCCCCGTATCAGCAATGTCAGATCGTGGAAGTCGGAGGGTTGTGATGGCTTTGCGGAAAGCAGCCAGCGTCGCGCTGTGGGTGTGCCTGGTGGTGCAGGGGGCAGCTGTGCAGGCGGGGGACAGGTCGGCGGTGGAAAAACTGAAAACGGGGATTCTTCCCGGGGGCGGCTTTTATTCCCTGTACAACGTGCGCTGTCCAGACGGCCGTGATGCCTCTGTCGCCAGTCTCGATCGTCGCACGCGCTGGTGCACCCTGCAGGGCGAGGAACTCCTGTGCGGACGCTCCGCGCGGGAAATCGGTGCCCGGGCCTGCGGTGCGGAAAGCCTTGCGGCCCTGGCGGGTTCTGAAGAGGACGATTACGGCGCCCCCTAGCGTCGCCGTACCGGGCCTCTCCATTCGACGCCCCGAAACTTGCGGGGCGTCACACTTCCGGGCCTCCGCGACCCGTCTCCAGCGCGTCGCCTTGTCTCCACCCCCTAAATCCTTTAATTTACTGGGATTATTCGGTTACCTGAGAGGACTTCGCCGGCGTTATGGGCATGTCCATGCGACGCATCTCTATCTTCGTCGACCACCTGTTGAAGCGCGACCGCTACCTCGATGATCTCAATCGGCGTATCGACCATTTTGCGGACATCGAATCCTCGCCCACCGCGCGCGTGATCGACGGCGTGGAGGAGGCGACCCACCGGCCGGATTTCTCCCTGCCGGAGATCGACGCCGCGGAATTCAGTCTGGATTTTCTCAAGCAGTCCATGCGGGAGAGCGGCTGTTGTCTCGTGCGTAATTATTTCTCCGATAACGAGGTGGAGGAATTGCGCGACTACGTCGACCACTCCTTCGCGGTGCACCGTGGCGACAGCTTCGTGCACAATTACCTCGCGAAGCAGATCGACCTGAGAGACGTGCTGAAAAAAACCAGGAACGACATCGAGGCGAATCGCGAGCTCAACGACACCTATACCGACACAATCAAGCTCGGGCCCAACCTTACGCGCACGCTTGGCGCGGACGTGTCGTGCCTGACGGCCACTTCGCCGATTCTCACAGACCGGCTGTTGCACGTGTTCGAGCGCAAGGGGCTGAAGGCCATGCTGGGCGAGTACTTCGGCAGCGAGCCCTGCGTCTCGGTGTACAAGTGGGTACTGCGGAAGGCCACCTCACCGCAGCAGCCCATCGACTTCCACCAGGACGGCGCCTTCATGGGCGAGTACATCGACAGCCTGAACTGCTGGGCGCCCCTGACTGACTGCGGGGAGGGGACCGATGTGCCGGGGATGGATATCGTCCCGGTGCGCTTCCTCTCCACGTTCGAGAAAGGCACGGGCGTGCTCAACTGGACGGTATCGCCCCAGGCCGTGACGGACCGTTTCGGCGAGGAGGCTGTAATCACGCCCGCATTTCGCCGCGGGGATGCCTTCTTCTTCGATCACTGCCTGGTGCACCGCACACAACATGTGCCGGACGCCCTGAGCGAGCGCTACGCGATCGAGACCTGGTTTTTTGATTCCACCAGTTTTCCCAAGAACCAGATTCCCATCCAGTGGTAAGGTGCCGGCTCCCTCGCCGAACTGTGATGGAGTCCACAGGGCTGTTGCTTGTGGCTCTCGAGATGTCTTGGATATACTCGACGACTCCGCCTCCGGATAATAACTGACGAGCAGCGAGGCAACACATGGCGCCGAAAAAGATACTGGGAATCCGCAGATCGCGATTCCTGCGCGGTGTGAGGGCGGTCCACGATTTTCTCTCCCTGCCCCTGGCGCTGGTGCTCCTGACCTATTCCAAGCGCGTCGATCCCGCCTACAACATGCCCTGGTACAAGCGGGCCGCACTTGGTTTCAGGTTCTACCGCAACGAGTACCGCATGACGTCGGGCACCTCCTGGCGGGCACACCTGGTTATGGCCATGAAGCTGCTGGAAATTCCGCAGCATGAACAGGGCGACATCGTGGAGTGCGGTTGCTGGAAGGGCGGGGCGACGGTGAACCTGTCCATCATCGCCGCGATCGTCGGTCGCAAGTTCCGCATCTACGATTCCTTCGAGGGACTGCCGCCGCCGACAAAGGGCGACCCGGTGGCTGAGCGCAGCTTCAAGGACGGTTTTGTCGCCGGTGTTTACGGCGGCACCCTGCAGGAGGTGAAGGCCAATGTGGAGAAATATGGCGCCATAGGCCCGTGCAGTTTCCACAAAGGCTGGTTCAAGGACACGCTGCCCGATCACGATACCCCGGTCGTCCTGGCCTTCTGGGATGTCGATTACTACGCCAGCCTGCACGACTGTATCGTCAACCTGTGGCCGCACCTGGTCGACGGCGGATATGTCTTCCTGGACGAGTATCGCAACGTGGCGTACTGCTCCGTGTTCTTTTCAGAGCGCTACTGGAAGACCTACCTCGACTGCGCCCCACCGGGAATCGTGGGAACGGGCACCGGTGTCCAGGTGGGAATGTGTTACTCCGACCCGGGTATCGGTGCGGGCCGGCCGGGTATCCAGCACGGGGCCAGCACCGCCTACAGTCGCAAGGGCGAGGAGGCGTTCTGGGACTATTTCCCCGCTGAAGACGACGCGGCCCACAGGCAGGACCCCGCAGCGGTTGAGGAATCGGAGGGCGGCCGGGCGCAGCCACAAGTGTGAGCCAGTTGGCATTACGCCGCCTTTCCAGCCCGCGCCCTTTTTCCTTATACTAGCCGGACCCGGTTCACCACCGGATACCAATAATCATATCGGGGAAATTCCGAGGTCGCCGGATGCCAGGCAACAATCTCGCGCGAAAACAACGCCTGTTCCGGTTCTGGAGGACACTCTACGACATCCTGACGATGCCCGTGGCGCTGTTCTACCTCACCTTCTCGCGCAAGGTCCACGCCGGTTACAACATGAACTGGTTCCGCCGCATCCTGCTGGGCTTCCGCTTTTTCCGCAATTTTTACCGCATCACCTCCGGCACCTCGTGGCGCGCGCACCTGGTGATGGCCATGCGCCTGCTGGAGACGCCGCCGTCCACCGAGGGCGACGTGGTGGAGTGCGGCTGCTGGAAGGGCGGGGCGACGGTAAACCTGTCCATCGCCTGTGCCCTCACGGACCGCAAGTTGCGTATTTACGACTCCTTCGAGGGCCTGCCGCCGCCGAAGGAGGGCGACCATATCGCGGAGCGCAGTTTCCGCAACGGGTTCGTGCCCGGTGTTTACGGCGGCGCCCTGGAAGAGGTGCAGGGGAACATCCGCCGGCTCGGCAGTATCAATGTGTGCAGCTTCCACAAGGGGTGGTTCGAGGAGACACTGCCCCACCACGAGGGCGGCATCGTGCTCGCGTTCTGGGACGTGGACTACTACGCCAGCCTGCACGACTGCCTGCTCAACCTGTGGCCCCATATGGTCGACGGCGCCTACCTGTTCCTCGATGAGTACCGCAACGTGGAGTACTGCTCCGTCTTCTACTCCGAGAAGTACTGGGACAAGTATTTCTCCGCCGAGCCGCCGGGCCTTATCGGTATCGGTACCGGTATCCAGGTGGGCATGTTCTTCCACGACCCGAAAGTCGGCATGGGCAATCCGGCGCTGCAGTACGGCGACAGTATTGCCTACACGCGCAAGGGCGACCGCGCTATCTGGGACTACTACCCGGATGAACAGGCGGCGTCGAAAACCGGGGACGAGGAGGCTGTAGCGGACGAGGCCACCGGCTGTTAGTCCGCGAGCTGGCGCGCCAGGTCGATGAAATCATCCGCGACGTAGGTCCAGTCACCCTCCGGGTGGATCTCCGCCGCGTCCCAGTAGCTCTCTCCCTCGACCGGCTGCGCCGGTTTCACCTTTCCGCCGAACTCCAGCGGCCGCGGCACGAATGCCGTCTGCATGCCGTGGCCCGCCGCGAAGGAGAGGTCCGCCTGGTGCGCTGCGACCATGCACACCTGTTCAGGCGCCAGGGCCAGGGCTTCCACTGATGCCAGGTAGGTGGTCGGGTGCGGTTTGTAGTTGCCGCTGACCGACGCGCCAAGGATGATGTCCCAGGGCAGGGCAGCGTGGCGCGACAATCGCACCATGTCGGCGAAGTTACCGTTGGACAGCGGCGCGATGATGCAGCGCCGGCGTATGCGCTCCAGACCTTCCACCGCATCGGGCCAGGGCGTGAGCCGGTCCCAGGTGTCGCACAGCCTGTCGACGTCGCGGTCCGCCACCGGGTCCTGGAAATGGGTGCCCAGTAGCGCCAGGAGATTCTCCCGGTGCATTTCCCGCAGTGGCCGGAAGGGTTTGTCCTGCATGGCCTGCGTGGCGGTGCAGACGAGGTAGGCAGTGCGCCACTCGATGGCCAGTGCCCCTGGGTCACAGGTGGCCTCCCGCGACGCGGCGAAGCCGGCGAAGGCATCCCTGAGCGGCGTGTAGAAGTCGACGACCGTGCCGAAGGTATCGAAGAGGACTGCCTCTACGGGTACCTGGCCCCGGGGCGGGGAGGCGGGGGGCAGGGGCTGGAGCATGGCGGTGTATCCCGTTGGTGGCTGGCGCCACCACTGTAGTGCCGCGAGGCCGGGGCTTGCAATGCGGCGGCCTTGCCGTTAACGTCTTCCGGCAGAAAATGAACGTCCAGTCAGAAAATCCCAGGCGCTTCCCCGGCCGGCCTGCGCGCAGTGCGACCCCTCCCTGGGTCCCGCTGCTGGGCGCCCTCGCCATCGCGGCCTGTGAGGCCCCGCCGGGTATCGAGGCCCCGAGCCCCGGGATCGTCACCGACTGGCCCAGTTACGGCGCCACCCCGGGCGGCACCCATTTTTCCCGGGCCAACCAGATCACACCGGACAATGTCAGCCAGTTGCGGGTTGCCTGGCAGCACCGCTCCGGGGACTACCGGGAGTCGCGCTGGAAGGATGCCGAGTTACCGGTCTCCCAGAGTTCCATGCAGGTGACGCCCATCGTGGTGGGGGACACGCTCTACTACTGCTCGCCCTTCAACCGCGTGTTTGCCCTGGACGCTGAAACCGGCGAGGAATTGTGGTCCTTCGACCCTGGCGTGAACATGGACGAGGTGCCGGTACTGCCGAACTGCCGCGGGGTGAGCAGCTGGCGCTCGGGGGCCGAGGGGTTCTGCGAGCACCGGATCGTCTTCGGTACCTTCGACGCCCGCTTGTTCGCGCTGGACGCAGCGAGCGGCAAGACCTGTCCGGATTTTGGCGAGGGCGGGGAGATCGACACGAGCAACGGCATGTCGGAACACCACCCGGGCGAGTACGGCATCACCTCGCCCCCTGCCATCATCGGCGACAAGCTGGTCACCGGCTCTATGGTGCTGGACAACCAGCGCACCGATTCACCGGGCGGCGTCGTGCGTGCCTACAACGTGCGCAGCGGCGAGCTCGAGTGGGCGTTCAATCCCATTCCCCCCGGCATGCCGGAGCGCAACGAGGACGGCACGTGGCTGAGCGGTACCACCAACGTGTGGTCCATTATCGCCGTCGACGAGGAACTGAACCTCGTCTACCTGCCCACGGGGAACACCACCCCCGACTACTTCGGCGGACACCGCCAGGGCCTGGACCACTACTCCAGCTCCGTGGTTGCACTGCACGGGGATACCGGTGAAGTCGCCTGGCATTTCCAGATGGTGCACCACGACCTGTGGGACTACGACACGCCGGCACAGCCGGCTCTTTTGACACTCACCGTAGCGGGGGAAGAAATCCCGGCCCTGGTACAGGTCACCAAGATGGGGCTGACCTTTGTCTTCGACCGCGCCACGGGTGAGCCGATCTGGCCCGTCGAGGAGCGGCCGGTGCCCCAGGAAGGGAAAATGCCGGAGGAATACCTGTCGCCGACCCAGCCCTTCCCGACGCACGTGCCGCACATGACCGACGGCAGGATCACCCCCGACATGGCCTGGGGTCTGACCTTCTGGGATCGCGGCCAGTGTGCTGACCGTATCGAGACGATGCGCAACGAGGGCATGTACACGCCGCCCTCGCTGGAGGGCACCATCAATGTCCCCGGCAACGCCGGCGGCAATAACTGGGGCTCGCCCGCGATCCACCCGGACACCGGGGTCATGGTGATGTACACCACACGCGTGCCGGGCTCCACACGGCTCATTCCCCGCAGCGAGTGCGGCGACGCCTCGCAACCCCAGGAGGGCACCCCCTACTGTGTCAAAACCGGGTTCGCCACGTCACCGCTCGGGCTGCCGTGCACCGCGCCGCCCTGGGGCACCCTCGACGCCATCGACCTGGTGTCGGGCGAGTACCTGTGGAGCGTACCGATGGGTACTACCCGCGACATGGCGCCCTTCCCCTTCTGGTGGTTCGAGGGCCTGCCGGGTTTCGCCGCCCCGATGATGACCGACACGGGCCTGGTATTTTCGGGTGTGTCGAACGAACACGTGTTGCGTGCGTTCGATGTGAAAACCGGCGAGGAATTGTGGCAGGGCGACCTGCCCACCGCGGGCAACGCGCTACCGATGACCTACCAGGTGCGCCCCGACGGCCGCCAGTTCGTGGTGATCGCCGCGGGCGGCCACTGGGCGGGCGGCAGCCCCCCCGGCGACTACCTGATAGCCTTTGCACTCCCCGAGGGGCTGCGGGCACAATAATACCCAGGAGAACCAGACCATGAAGCGCTTCCTTTTCTATCTCCCCCTGCTGGCGGCCGCGCTGTCACTCGCGGCACCCGCGAGCGCCGAGTACGAACCGCCACGCACCGCCGACGGCAAGGTGGACTTCACCGGCGTCTGGCAGGTGCTCAATACCGCCAACCACAACCTGGAAGCCCACACGGGCCGCGCCGCCCAGGTCATGCGCGAGGGTCGGGTCGTCCCTGTCCCGGCCAAGGAACTTGTGGCCCTGGGCGCCGTGGGCGCACTGCCCCCCAGCCTCGGTGTTGTGGAGGGAGGGGAGATTCCCTACAAGCCGGAGGCGCTGGCCCAGCGGGAGGAAAACCGCGAGAACTGGGTGACCGCGGATCCGGAGGTGTACTGCTACCTCCCCGGCATTCCCCGCGCCACCTACATGCCGCACCCCTTCCGCATCGTGCAGAACGACGACGCGCTGCTGTTCTCCTACGCTTACGCGGGCGCCGTGCGCAACGTCGAGCTATCCGATCCGGGCCCGGCGCCCATCGACTCCTGGATGGGCCTGTCATGGGCGCGCTGGGAGGGCGACACGCTGGTGATCGAGTCCTCGGGGTTCAACGACCGCAGCTGGTTCGACCGCGCCGGCAATTACCACACCGACCAGCTGAAGGTGACGGAGCGTTTCACGCGCACCTCGGACCACACGATCGAGTACTCCGCCACCATGGAGGACCCCCAGGTATTCACCCGCCCCTGGACGATCAGCATGCCGCTGTACCGGCGTGTCGGTGCGGACGCGAACATGTTGCAGTTCAACTGCGTGGAATACGTGGAGGAAATGATGTACGGCCACCTGCGCAAGGAACCGCTGGACTAGGCCGGCAAACGTGGAGGGAAAGTCCATGAGAGTGACCGCCATACTGCTTCTGGGACTGCTGCCGGCACTGGCGTCGGCGGAAGACTGGGAAATCCCCCGCATGCCCTGGGGCGACCCGGACCTGCAGGGTATCTGGACCAGCGCCACCGTGACCACGCTGCACCGCCCCGAGGAAATCGAACAACTGGTGCTGACCGAGGCCCAGGCGAAATTCATCGAGGACTCCGGGGCCGAGCTGCTGGAGGAGATCGACAACCTGCCGGAAGGCGACCTGGAGGCGGGCGAGAACGTGGGCGGTTACAACGCGTTCTGGGTGGACCCGGGAACACGGGTTCTGAGGGTGAAGGGCGAACCCCGCAGTTCGATTATCGTCGACCCGGATGACGGGCAGGTGCCCTATACGATCTGGGGCCGCAGCCGGTTCTACTGGAACGGCTTTCGCATGATGACCCGGCACGACAATCCCGAGGAGCGCCCCAATGGCGAGCGCTGCACCGTGGGTTTCGGGTCATCCGGCGGCCCGCCCATGTTGCCGGTGCTGTACAACAACAACTACCAGTTCGTGCAGTCGCAGGACAATATCTACATCCTGGTGGAGATGAACCACAACGTGCGCACGGTGCGCATGAACGCCGACCCGTTGCCAGCCGCGGTGCGGCCCTGGCTGGGCGACAGCATCGGGCACTGGGACGGCGACACTCTCGTGGTGCGCACCACCCAGTTCCACCCGCAGCAGAATATCCGGCTGGCGATCAAGCACCAGTTGTACATGACCGAGGACAGCGTGGTGGAAGAGCGCTTTACTCGCCTCAACGAAAATGAAATCCTGTACCGGTTCACGGTCACGGACGACAGCATCTACAGGCAGCCATGGACCGGTGAGATGACCCTGCGTGCCAGCGAGGGGCCCATTTACGAGTACGCCTGCCACGAGGGCAACTACGGGCTGCCGAATATCCTGGCCGGTGCCCGGCAGGAAGAGGGGAAAGAGCTATGAAACGCACCGGATTGATTGTCCTGCTGGCGCTGCCGCTGGCGGCTGCCCTGTCCTGGCACGCCTGGGGCCACCACGCCTTTTCCGCCGAGTTCGACAAGGACGCGCCCGTCAACCTGCAGGGGGTCGTAACAAAAGTCGAGTGGATCAACCCCCATGCCTGGATACACCTGGAAGTGGTCGACGAGGCGGGGATCTCGGTGGTCTGGATGGTGGAGGGGGGCACCCCCAACACCCTGCTGCGCGCGGGCATTCACAAGCGTTCACTGCCGATCGGCAGCGAGATACACGTGCGCGGCTACCAGGCGAAGGACAAGCGCTGTGAACCGGCGTGCAAAGCCAACGGTCGCGACCTCATTTTCGCCGACGGGCGCAGGGTATTCATGGGTTCTTCGGGGACGGGCGCACCGAAGGACGGCGCGGACCCGACGGAAAAATAGCGAAGACTGGCTGATTTTTTGAACGAACTCGTCTACGACTTCGCCCTCTGGCTCGACGGCCACGCCTGGAGCACCGGGCTGCACGAGTCGTATTACATGTACAACTGGATCGAGTCCACCCACGTGCTGACGCTGATGCTCAGCCTGGGCATGCTCTTCCTGATCGACCTGCGCATGCTGGGGCTGGCCTTGCCCGGCGTACCGGCGAGCGAAGTGGCGCGGCGTCTCAATACGCCGATGCTGGTCGGCTTCAGCGTCATGATCATCACGGGCCTTTTGCTGTTCTACGCCATTCCCGTGCGCAGTTCGCAGAGCCTCTGGCTGCGTATCAAGCTCGTTTTGCTCGCGGCGGCGGCGGTCAATGCGTGGTTGTTTCACCGCCGGATGCGCGCCGCACAGGCGGGCTGGGATACAGCGCCCCGCGCCCCCTTCAACCTGCGTGTAGGCGCCGCGTTGTCGCTGCTGTTCTGGACGCTGATCGTGATCTGCGGCCGCTTCATCGCCTACGACTGGTTCGACTGCATTGGTGAACCCTCACCTTTCGTGGCGGCCCTCGCCGGCTGTGTGCCCGGCCAGGAGCAGTTCTAGTGGCCGCGCTGCCCTACGGTCGCAGCCTGGCGGTGGTCGCGCTCGCCGGTCTCGGTCTCGGCTTCGCCCTCAGCGGTGCGCGCGTCGCCACCTGGGAGTCGCTGTTGCCGTTTTTCGAGTGGATGGAGACCACGCCTTTCGGTGTTGTCGGCAAGACCTGGGGAGCGGCATTTGCCACCGTGCAGGCGTTCCACCTGCTGTCCATGGCGCTGCTCGGCGGGGCGGTGCTGGCGTCGGACGGCCGGGTGCTGGGTGTGGTGCTGCGCGACGTGCCGCTGTCCACGGTGCAGGAAAACTGCCATCGCCTGTTTTTCTGGAGCCTCGTCGTGGTGGTCGCCACCGGGGTGTTCATGGCCTGCGGAGTGGCGGTGAAGGTCTATTACCTGGCGGTGTTCTGGTACAAGATGCTGGCGCTCGTCGTCGGCGTGCTGTTCACTTACATTGTGCGTCGACCGCTTGTCGCCAGGGCGGACGCGGTACATCCGTGGACCCTGCGCCTGGTGGCGGTGGCCTCGCTCATGATCTGGTTCTCGGTGGCCGCAACAGGCCGCTGGATCGGATTCTCGGGGTAGGTGTTGTATGCCGGGTGATGAAAATGACCTCAAGGACCTGCAGGCCGCCGCGCTGCTCGCCGCGAGCGGCGTCATTCTCGGTTTCGTCGTCTACTGGTGGGGCGAAATCCAGTCGGTGATCGAACTGTTGGAGTTGGCCTACGGCTGATTCCCGCCCGGTGTCTCGAAGTCGTACTCGAATTCGCGGCCGTCGCGCAGTTCCACCGCCCCGCTGAAGTAACCGCGGGTTTCCAGCACCACAGTCACATCCTCCTGTCCCCGGTTCTGCCAGAACCAGCCGTGGATGCCGTCGAAGGGCGCCGTGTAGCTGCCGGCCTCACCCGAACTGCGGGACTTGGCGAAACTCTCGGCGTAGCCAGGCGCGGCGCCGTCGGGCTCTGCATGCATGTCGAACAGCACCTCGCTGCCGGCCCGCCAGTCAAAGAGCAGCGCGCTGCCCCCGGTCATGCGGTACTTGTACTCCAGCGCCTCGAAGGGCGCGAGCTGGAACTCGATGCGGTCCTCGCGCCAGGCTCCCTCCCGTGAATTGAGGGCGCCGGAATTCTCTTCCGCCAGGCCGGTCAGGCCCAGGGCGGCACCGGTACCCAGCGGGTCGAAACCGTACTCCGCGGGCAATACGGCGACGACCAGCACCGCGCAGGCGACCAGCAGCGCGCCGGCACCGGCGATAACCGCCCTGCGACCCTCGCCGTTCACGCGAACAGGTATCCGGCAAACTGGTTGCCGGCGAGCAGGAACCCCGCACACATCAGCACGGTATTCGCCGCGAACGCCTGGCGGCGGAAGCTGTCGTGGCGGCGCCACTCGACAAGGGCGACCAGGATGAACGCCAGTGCCAGAAGCTGTCCCAGTTCAACGCCGACGTTGAAGCTGACCAGGTTGGTGAGGAGGCCGTCGCCGGTGGCGATGTAACCCTGTAACTTGGTGGCCAGGCCCAGGCCGTGAAACAGTCCGAAGACGAGCACCGCCACCCGCGTGTCCGGTCGGAAACCCAGCGCGTCGAAGCCGCCCATATTTTCGAAGGCCTTGTACACCACCGACAGGCCGATGATTGCATCCACCAGGTGTTCGCTGACCTGCCAGTTGGCCCACACGCCGAGCAACAGTGTCAGGCTGTGGCCGATGGTGAAAAGCGTGACATAGAGCAGTACGTCGCGACCGCGGTAGAGGAAAAATATAACCCCGAGCAGGAACAGCAGGTGATCGAGCCCCGTGAACATGTGCTTGGCCCCTAGGTACAGGAACGGCCCCGCGGCTGCACCCTCGAGACCCTGCACAAAGACGGCGTCGTCCGCCGACAGGTCGTGCGCCAGGCCGGGGAGACCGTAGAACGCGAGAAAGAGGCCTGCGACGAGGGCGGTGCGCATCAGTCGTCGCGGGCCTCCGGCCAGTACTGGTTGTGACAGGCGCGGCAAACCTGGTAGATCCGCCCGCCCGCGTCGAACAGTGCGTCGGCGTCCTGCGCTTCCGCCGCGGCGATGGCGAGCTTGCCCGCGTCCACCAGCCCCCTGGAGTACTCGATCCAGTCGTACTCCGGTGCGGCGCGCCCCGGCAGCATGAGCAGGTTGGCCGCCTCGGTCAGCGTGACGGCCGCCGCCATGACCCTGTTCCACTCCGCGTCGTTGGTCGGGGCGAGGTCCGTCTCGCCCTCGGCGTCAATAATGAAGCCGGCGGAGTCCCAGAGGACGTCCACCGCGGGTTCCAGGATCCACTCCATGGTCTGGTGCATGTTCGCGACGATCTCGTAGCGGGGCTGCTCCGGGGGTGGTTCGGCGCTACAGGCGGTGAGCGCGGTGAGCAGAAGTGCGAGAGCGGTCCTCGTGGCGTTCATGATTAATCCTCGGCTGTGGTGCGCGGCCGGTGGGCCCCGCGCGATGAGTGTCAGCGCCGTCGCGAATGGCGTGCGCCGACGAGTAGCAGTGCCAGCACCAGCAGCGCCATCATCGGCAGCGGCATTACGGGAATTTTATCGATTCTGAAGACATTGATGAAGCGCGTGATGTTATTTTCCGGTGTCGGGTCGGTGCCGTTGGTGCCGTCGTCATTAATCTCGGCGACGTTCAGCACCTGGTTGTCCTGGGTGACGCGCACGGCGCGCACAGCGAAACTGAGATCGCCGCCGTTACCGGCCCCGAGGTCGCCGACGCCGACACTGCAGACCGTACCCCCGGGCGAACCGTCCGGGCAGCTCCACACGGTGGGCAGACTGTCCGCAGCGAGAAACTCGGTACCGCGGGGCACGGTCTCGCGCACGATGACCCCTGTCGCATCCTGGTTGCCCGCGTTGTTGTAGTCAATCTCGTAGGTGATGATCTCGTCGAGGCGCACGACACCTGCGTCGTTGCTCTTGGTGATCACCATGTCGGGTGTGGCGATGAAGGGTGTGGTGTCGCCGTCGCTGTCGGTGATCGGTGTGCCGCCGGTATTGCTGCCGTCGTCCTCGATGTTCGCCGCATTGAGGATCACCTCGGCCCCGGCGGGGGCGGGGAACACGGTCTGCAGCCCGAAGCGCGCAATTTCGGACGTGGCCCCCGGTGCGAGGCTGCCCACATTGAACTCACAGATGGTCGCGGGTGGGCTGCCGTCGGCGCAGGACCAGGTCGTGGGCTGGCTCGCCGCCGCGTTGAAGGTGGTGTAGACCGGTACCGCGTCGCGGATGATTACCCCTGTCGCCACCTGGTTGCCCGTATTGCGGTACGACAGTGTGTAGAAGTAGGTCTGTCCCGGCACGACGGACTGGCCGCCGTCGTCCTTGAGAATCTCCAGTGCGGGTGCAGCGAGAAGGGGTGTGATCTCCTGGTCGTCGTCAGTGGAGGGGATAACCGGGGCTCCTGGATCGAACTCGCGGCCATCGTCGGTAATGCTGACGTCGTTGACGATCTCGATCACGCCGCTGGGTACGAAAGCGTCCACCTGTACGGCGAACAGGATATCGGTGCTCGTGGCGCCCCCGAGGTCGCCGACGGTGAAGCGACAGGTATCGAGCGCGATTCCCCCGGCGTCGCAGGTCCAGCCCGCGGTGCTGGAGCCCGGGACGAACGTCGTGTACTGGGGCACGGTCTCGGTGATCACCACGCCGGTAGCGTCCTGGTCGCCGGCGTTGCCGTACTGGATGTTGTACACCAGCTCTGCCCCCGGCGTGGTGAACAGCACGCCGTCCATCTTGTCGATGGTCATGACCGGGTCGGCGACCACGGGAACCACCGTGGGGTCGTCGGTGGCGGGCGTATCCGGGTCGTCGGAGACGATGGGCGACAGCTCGGCGGACTCCGCCCCCGCCTGGTTGACCAGTTCCTCCGGCGCGGTGTCCGCGTCGGGCCAGGGGGTCGGCAACAGCACGTCGTAGCTCACCGTGAAGGTGTCGCCCGCCGGGATGAAGTCGAAGCTCACGCGGATATCGGTGTCGCCCGGGTTATTGCCCGTCTCGACGGTGGCGGTGGCGCCGCTGCCGCCGACGTTCGCGGCCACCGTGCCCACCTGCAGCGTTCCCAGTGCATCCGGTGTGTCGGTGACGACCACTACGGTCGCCTCGGCGTCGCCGGTGTTGAGCAGGTCGAGGGTGTAGGTGACCGTGTCACCCGGCAGCTGCGGGCCCGGTGCCGTCGACCAGGTTTTGAGAAGGTCCAGCGCCGGCAGCAACAGCGTGTCGCTGTCCATCGCAGTGTACAGTCGCTCCTCGGGATCGCTGCCTGGCAGGGAGGTGGCCTCGGCGTTGGCCGTGTTGGGAATCATGGTCGGGCCCGGCTGGCCGCCGTTCTGCAGCTGCATGCTGAACTCGACCACGAGGTCCTCGCCCGGCAGCAGTGTCTCCTCGGGAGTCGGCGGGACCTGCGGGGTTTCCACTTCCACCGTGACCGTGGTCGTTCCCGCGGCGGACTGCTCGGAGATGGTGAAGCCCGGGGGTAGGGTGATCGGCACCAGGCTGCCCGGCACCCACAGCGTCTCGTCAAAGTCGTCTGTCAGCACGGGGTCGAAGGCGGCGGAGGTGCCGTTGTTGGTCAGGGTGAGCTCGATGCTCGCCGCGTCGCCGGCGAGTCCGGTGAAGGATTTGTCCAGGGCGAGGTCGGGTTCGACCACGAGGATATCGATGTCGTCGAATACGGTGACCGGGCCGATGAGACCGTCGAAGGTCATCTCCACCTCGTTGAGGAGGCGGTCCCCGTCGGTATTGACCAGGTCGTCGGTCACCTGCAGTTGCAGGCTGAAGCGGATGGAGTCGTCGCGGTCGGCAACACCGTCAGCCGTATTGGTCACATCCCCGTAGTCGATGGTAATCACGTTGCCCGCGACGGAGGGATCGCCGGGCAGGGTGGTGGAAATGTTGCTGCCGACGAAGTCGACACTGCCGCCGCGCAGGGCGAGGTTGCCGTTGCCGTCCTGCTGGAAGGTGTCCTCCAGTGAGACGTTGCTGGTGAGGCCCTCGGAGAATATCGCGACGATGCCGTACTCGATCACCTCGCCGATGGCCACCACCTCGGCGGTGGGGTCGTTCGGATCCATCGCGCCCTGTTCGTCGTTGCTCAGCGAGGTATTGGTAATGCGCTTGATCATGAAGCTGTCATCATCGGCCAACAGGCGCGCCACCACCTCGTCGCTGTACTGGCGCGACTCGGCGGAGCCCGGGTGGGATTCCCAGGTCATGGTGGCCTCGTTGTTGTAGATGCCGGGTATGGGCAGGACCGGGTTCATCTGTACCTTGAAGCGGATCTCGCAGGTGCGCGTGGCCAGCGGCAGGGCGTCGAAGGCAAACTCCAGGGTGCCGGAACTGCCCACCGCGGGTGTGCTGACCACGGTGAAGCCGGGGCAGTCGCTGGTGAGCGGGTCGGCGGGGTCCTCGAGCCAGAACATCTGGGGCGACAGCTCGTCGGTGATCTCGATCGTGAACGCGGTGGCGGAGGAGGCAGCCACGTGTTCCACCACGAGCGTGAAATGCTCCTCCTGGCCCGCGGCGGTGAAACCGTCCGGTGTGTCGTTCTTGGTCAGCTTGCGGATGCCCATCAGGGGCTCAACGATATTGAACTGGTCCGAGGCGACCAATGTGCCGGTGTTGCTGGTGAGCTCCGCCGTGTTGCGCTTGTTGTCGTCCTCGCCGCTGCCGCTGTTGGCCGGGTCGTCGAGCACGATGGCTGTGACCTCGAAAAGGATCCTGTCGTCCAGGTCGGGCTCCGGCCGAGAGTCCTCGACGTTGACGACAGTGTCCAGGAACCACGCGGCGCACTCGCTGTCCGGCGGGACACAGGCCACCGCCGGGTCTCCCACCGAGGGACTGCTGCTGATCATCAGGTCGCCGCCGATAGCGGTGATCTGCGTCGACCCCGGCACGAAGTCCAGCGCCACGCCGTCGCTGGGCAGGATATCCTCCAGCACCGTATCCAGTGTGGTGCCGTCCGGGAATATGGCCTCGAGCGTGAACGTGGCCGACTCGCCGATGGTGAGGTCGTTCGATCCGCCGTTGACGATCCGGATCGAGGTGTCCGGCAGGGATGTGGATGTGAGGAGTTTGTCCAGCCCGGGCGGGCTGACCAGTACGTCCCAGGCGTCGTCGTCGTTGTACTGGCGGTCGTCGGGGTCGCCCTGGGTATTCAGGCTGGTCCACTGGAGGTCCGCCTCGTTGGTGATGACCTGGCCTGTGATAGCGGCGAGGGACACCAGGGCGCGAAACTCAATGTCGCAGATGGCCCCGAGTGAGAAGTCGGTCCACTCGACCTCGAAAGCGTTGCCCATTTCAAGTGGGCCGACGTCCGGCGGATCGTCGCAGACAGTGCCCACCTGGACACTGCCCCCGACGAGCGAGAGTTCCGGGGGCAACTGGTCGGTAAGCAGGACATCCTGCGCATCCACCCGCGAAGCCGCGCTGTGCTGCACCCGTACCGTGTAAGTAATCTCGTCGCCGGCCTCCACCTCGGTGAGGTCTGCGCTCTTATCCACCTCCAGCAGGGGCTCGACAATTTCAACCGGCTGTTCCGCGCTGGATTCCAGGCCCGGCAGGAAGCGCACGACGGCGCGGTTGGCGTCGGTGTCGTTGTTGGCGTTCTTGGGGTCGTCGAGAACTTTCGCCAGTACCTCTATGATGATGCGGTCGTCGTCGTCGATCCCGTCCAGGCTGGGATTGTCCACCTCACCGTAGTCAAGTTCGACGAGTTCATTGACACCGTCACCATTGCCGTCGCTGATCACCGGCGTCGGGTTCGGGTCGCCGTTGGTGAAGTCGAGGTCGCTCCCGGTAAAGACCGTCTGCGCGGACAGCACTTCAAGCAGGGCCCCGTTGCTCGGCAGGATATCGTTGACCAGCAACTCCGGTGTCACGGCCTCGGGTATGGTCACCACCAGTTCGAAGTTGACCTGCTCCCCGATGGTCAGCGACTCGGCGCCGGCGGGCGTGCCCGGGATATTGTCCGTCTGTGGCTGGGAAGTGCTCTCCACGTCCTTTTCGATGCCTACATCGAAGACCTTGAAGATGTCACAGGCCTGGGCGCGGTAGGTGTTGGCCGCTCCGCCCGTGTCGTCTGTGTCTCCGGTACGCTCCACACCCAGTGTGTTACTGGGCGGGGAGGGCAGGGGCTGGTCGTTGTCGTCGAGGCTTTCCCACTCGACCGGAGCGCAATTTTCCAACTGGATGCCGGCGATCAGCGACTGCCGAAACTCCACCTGGAACTCGATGATGCAGGTGCCGTTGTTCTGCGGAAAATTCGCCCACTCTATCTCCAACCGATCTGACACGGCCTCTGCAAAGACGTCGAGGCGGCTCGTCGGCGGGCAGTTGGTCAGGGTGACGCCGCCGGCACCGCCCTGCACATCCATGTCCGGGGGCAGCTTGTCCTCGAAGAACAGGTCGAAGGCCCCGGCGTTGGAAGCGCCGTTGTGTTCCAGGGTAATGGTGACCAGCGGCGGCGTCGCATTGTCCCCGAGGTCCGGGTCGAAAATCTTGCTGATGGCCAGTGCGGGCTCCACGATATTGACCCGGGCCGCACGGTCCTGCACATGGGTGCGCGCACCGCCACGCGGTGTCCAGAACCAGCGCGCGCGATTGCGCAGGCCGATGCCCGAGACGTTGCCCACGGAGTTGAGCATACGTGTGCGGTACACCACGCTGATGACTTCGTCGGTGTTGTTGTCGTCGTTCGAATTGGTGACCGTGCCGAAGCCGTTGTCCGAGCTTGTCGGGCCAAAGACGAGCCTGCGGTCCGGCGCCTCCAGGCCGCCGCCGACGGACTCGTAGCCCGCGTTGGCACGCACGTCGTTGAAATCGCCCTCGCTGGTACCGAGTGCGCCAGAGCTGGTTGTGATACTCAGTACGTCGACATGGGCGAGGCCGACGTCCAATAGATCCTCCAGCCTGACGTCCGGGGATTCGCCCTCGGGCACGGTAATGTCGAGCTGGTAGGTGATCATCTCGCCGATGGAGGATTCGTCCAGCGCGCCCGCGTAGCCCGGTGTTATTGCGACGACCTGCTTGTCCAGTGCCGGCAGGGCGACCGTGACCGTGGCATCGTCGGAGCGGGGCGGGAACATCTCGGTGCCGCCGGGCGTCGATACCCAGTCCACGGAGGCGGTATTGGTGATGAGCTCCCCGGGGGAGACATCGGAGGCCAGCGTGCAGGTGAGGCGCACCAGTGCCGTGTCGGTGGAAAACGGCGCGCCGCCGCCCGGCGGGTTGTCATCGTTGCCCGGGAGGGGGTCGTCGAGCACGATACCGGCGCCCTGCAGGGAGCCGCTGAAGCCGAGGTTCGCGCCGTTGCCGTCGGTGACCACGGGCGGATCGGGGCAGTCGAGCCCGGTGACAGCCGGGTCTGTGACCGTGACGTCGTAGGCCGTCTGGCCGCCCATGTTCTCGATCGTGATGACGTATTCGACCTCGTCGAAGGCGTCGGCCCCGGTGGCGTCTCCCTCCACCAGCGCCTGCCCGGGGTCCGCGGGTGGGGGCGGTTCGATCGTCGCGTCGGGGTTGTCGACGCTGAACACGCCCTTGGTGATCACCAGGTCGGGGGCGCCGACGCGAATGGCCGCCGCGTCCAGTCCCGAGATGGTATCGCCGTCGGCGTTGTCGTAGGACGAGCCGAACAGGTTGGTCAGGTACAGGTCGTCCGCGAAGGGCTCACCGGTAATGTTGGCGCGCAGGTCCAGCGCCAGGGTGGTGGCCGTCATGCTGGTGATGTCGCCGAATTCGAAGGTGACTGAGTTGTTGGATGTGTCCGTGGTCACGATCGGCGTCAGGCTGTCCCAGGGGGGCAGTACCGTCCAACCGTTCACCGAGTCCCACTCGGACACTTCGATTACCGGTCGCGGCAGGTAGTCCACAAAGATGACGTTGGAGGTATTGCCCGCCGGGATGTCGAGGGTCAGCTGGAACGTGACCTGCTCGCCTGGAAACAGCTCGGACGGCTGGGGCGGGTCCGTGACTTCCTTGTCCGGGACGTTGGGTTCGATCACTGTGCCCGATTCCGAACCGTTGTCGCCGCTGCCGCCGTCGGTCAGGGTGTAATCCAGTTGCGCATCATTGAGCAGTTCATCGGCGGCCTGCACGGGTGTCGTTCCGTCGCTGTAGACCTCGAGAATCTCCACCGAGTAGACCAGGGAACCGTCGGTGGCGTCGGGCACGACGCCACCGAGGGCGTCCGTAACGTCCCAGGTGACGGTGGTTTCACCCGCTCCCGGCCCTGCCACCGTCATCTCGGTGATACCGACCGGAGCACCGTTGAGGGTGAGGGAGTCGGTCTGCAGGAAATCGGTGCCGTCCGGCAGGATGTCGGTAATGATGAAGCTGTTCGCACCCGCGCCCATCCCGGGGTAGTCAGTGACCTGGAAGGCGATGGTATAGGTGAGGGTCTCCCCGGGCAGCGGTGTGCCGCTGACGGTTTTCTGGATCGCCGCGTGCACCGCCAGCACGTCTGAAGTGTCGGAGTTGCTGTAGGGGTCGGCCTGGTACTCGTAGTCGAAGTTGACCGTGTTCTGGATCAGTTCCTCGTCGGGAATCGACTCGTCCAGGATATCGACGATGTAGGCGGCGAAGGATACCACCAGGTCCTGGGTGCCGTCTGTTCCGACCACCGCGGTGCAATCCACTACCAGGTCACCTCCCGGTGTGGGCGGTGTATTCGGTTGCGTGGTCACACCGCAACCCACGCCCAGCGGCGCGGTGATGTTGATGGGCCCGCCGTTCCACTGCAGCTCCACCGGGAGCATGTCCTCGAGCACCAGGTTCTCGATCGCCACGCCCTCGGAGACGTTGACCGTGTAGGTGTAGGTGAAGGTGTGGCTGGGGCCCGGCGGTCGCTCGCCCTCGGGCGCGGAGTTGGTCTTGTTCACCCGCGCGAGCTGGGGAGTGACGGTGCTGTCGAATTCGGTGCCGATGATCGCGCCGTTCTCGCCAGTGGACGTGTCCCCGAACTCGAAGCCCGGGATAATTTCCACGGCCAGGGGCACACCGATCTCCACGCCGACCTCCACCTCGGCACAGATATTCATGACCAGCGGCGGGCTGCCCTGTTCCACCGAGCCGACAGGGTAGCGGGCAATGGTCGCGGTGCCGCCCGGAGTGCCGGTGAGCAGGGTGCCGGAGATGGGATCGGTCAGTTCACCCGAGGGCCCGAAAGTGCCGATGGGCTCGAGATCCGGCGGGATATCGACAAAGTTGACGCTGACCAGGGATATGCCGGGATCGACGACGCCGATGAGGTAGGGCCCGTACCCGGTGGTGGGGTCGGCGTTGGAAAAATCCACATCGACGCAGAACGTCTCGCCGATAAGCGGGTCGGCGGGCAGCCCGCTGACCCCAATAGCAGGGACCTGGGCGCTCGCCGCGGGCGAGCCCAGCAGACTCAGGGCTGCACAAAGGGCGAGGGCAAAAAAACGCCACCCGCTGGTTCTTATTTCCACCCCGAAAGGATAGCAGGGACTCACCAAACCGCGAAGATCGAATAAAGAGGGGCTTGCGTGCTTCAGGGCATATCGCCGCCGGTGTCTATTTCGGCGAGATAGCGGTTCGCCCGCAGTATCGCGTTGTCGCGGATGTCCATGTAGAACATCGTGTAGTCCAGGCCGTGGTAATTGCCGCCGATGCCGCGCTCGCCGAAAGTGTTGTCGGACTGGTCGGTGATGAACAGCATGCCGCCGGCGCACTCGGCCTCAATAGAGTTGGGCAGGGGTTCGCCGTGGGGGGCGAAAACCACGCCCCGCGCCGCGTCGTCGCCGCTGAGCTCGACGTGGTACTCCCCCGAGTCCGCAACGGCGCCCACGTGTTGGTCCCTGCCCGCGCGCGGCCCGTCGAGTCGCCAGGTCAACGGGTTGGTGCATACGTTCGGCACCGGTTCCTGGTCTTCCTTTACCGCCTCGCTCCAGGTGTCCCAGTGTATGGCGCAGCGGAGCTGCTCGGGGCTGTCGCACAGGGCGATGTCCGCAAGGTCCTCGAACTCGGCGCTCGCCAGCGCGCCGCCGATCAGGTAGGCGGCGACCATGCGGTCGGCCAGTTCGGTGCCGTCGATTTTTTCCTGCAGCAGGCGTATGCCGTGGTGGGTGCCCTGGCTGTGGCTGGCCAGGATGAAGGGCCGGCCCTCGTTGTAGTGCGCCAGGAAGTAGTCGAAGGCGCGCTCGACATCGGTATAGGCGAAGGCGAGTATCTCGTCCCGGACCTCTTCCTCGACGGAGAAATAGGTGAAAATGGACGCCTGGCGGTAACGCGGCGCGTAGACGTTGCAACAGCCGTTGTACGGGCTCGCCTGGTTGGCGATCATCCAGGCGGTGTTCTCCTCGGTGGAGGTATCGGGATCCATCGAGAAGGTCCAGCTGCTGCCCTTGAGAAACCCTGTGGGGTGCACGTAGAACACGTCCACGGGAGACTCGCCCTGCACCACGCCGCGTTCGACACCCTCCGGCACCATGTCCGCGAGGTCTTCCCGTGAAGGCAGCGCCGCCCAGTTTGCCGAGTCCGCATAGTCCGGTGCCGAGACGGCGTCGGCGGGATCGAAGGGCAGGTCCGGCGCGCCGGTGGCAAAGTCGTACATGAGTTTGGCCACCGGCCCGTTGCCGGTGGCGAAGACGAGAACCACCGCGATTGCGACCAGTGCCAGAACTGCGAGGGCACCTCTTTTCAGCCACTTCATGGGAACGCTTCCTATGTTTTTTAATCGATGTCGTGGGGACCTGTTGCGGTGCCCCCGGGTACAGCGAATGCTAGGCGCTCGAGGGTGGGCTTACAAGTCGCCCCGTGCGAGCTGCGCCGACGCCGGGCCTTCGAGAGACCGCGCGGGTGGCTGGCCCCGCGCCTGATCCACGAAGATGGGCGATGACCAGGCGCGTTCGGAAACCGGATGCAGGCAATTCTCCTCGAAGGGTGTGCGGTAATCGCCGTAACAGGGCTCGGTACCTGTGATTTCACCGCGCGCGTCGTACCTCGGCCGCAGGTTGGCACCGTTGATCGCCGGGGTCCGGGCCTGCAGGGCGCGGACGTAGTAAACCGTGTCGCGGCCGTCTGCGAGGTAGTCCGGGTCTTCGAACCGCACCACGCAGCCGTCGGGGTCGAGCGGGCAGGGCAGGGTGAGCCATGGGTCCTCGATCAGTGAGTCCACCGGCTCTCCGGGGTAGGCCTGGGGCCGGATGCGCACGACCTCAACCGCGACGATGGGCAGCCGTGTGTCTCCCGGGTTGAAGCACTCCCCGGCGCAGAGGTAGTCGCGTCGTTCATCGCCCAGTCCGGCGATGCTGTGAGCGGGGCAGCCGGGCAGCTGTTCCAGTGCACCCAGGGCGCGCACCTCGAACCGCGGTGTCGTGGCCAGGTCGACGCCCGAACCCATGGGCACGGCACCGCCGGGGGCGCTGAGCAGGTCGAACCAAAGCAGTATGCGCGGGCCGGAGGTGCCGTAGACCTCGCGGCGTTCCAGCGCCGCCCAGATATCCTCACGGCGACGGCTGTCCGCGTGCACCGCGACGATCCCGCCCGGGTAGTAGAAGCTCTGCATGCGGTCCATGTCGGGAACGGGGGTGGTGGTCTCCACGCGCTGTGGCATCTGCGGGTCGAGCATGTCACCCGCCATGCGCTGTGCGATGCCGGCAAAGAAGTCGCTGCGCACACCGGTGGCCATGGTCATCTTGCGCCGCTCGTATTGCTTGTAGCCGGTACCCGGCCGGGAGGTGTGGTCATCGGTCGATGCGATAAAACCGAACCTGAAGCGCAGCGGCCCCCCGTCCTCGTCCTTTTCCTCGAAATTGCTCAGGGCGAGGGCGTACTGCCCGCTCTCGCGGTAGACCTGGTTGAAGGCCGGCTTGAAACAGTCCGGGCACTGCCCGCACTGCCCCCAGTCGGTCGCGCCGGCGTCGGGAAACACGCCGATGTAGCGATTCCCCGCCTCCACCGCATACTGCCGGGCGAGGGCGACGCGACGGTCGCATTCGCTGTGCGGCAGGTCCGCGCAGCGGCTGCGCATGATCTCCCCCGCCTGCCAGCAGCAGGGGACGAAATCGCCCTGCGGCGCCGGACAGGCGAGCTCTTCTCCCGCGGCTTCGGCCTGGATGTAGGGCCGGTACTCCTCGCTGTTCCCGTGTCCGGACATGAGCTCCAGCAGCGGTTGCTGGCGATCGTTGTGGTAGCGGGTCGCCAGCGCCTTGTCCCAGCTCGCCAGCGGCGGTGTGTAGGCGCCCCAGGTGTTGCCGTGGGGGATGACCATGTGGGGAAAGCCCCACTCCTCCAGTTTGCGCAGCAGCACGTCGGGGGTCGGTGCGTTCTCGTGGCAGTCTGCCGGTAACTCGCGTGTGGGGACGTCGGTGGGACAGCCCGGTACGGCGGCGATGTCGTCGAGCATGCGCAGCAGGTTGGCGTAGGCCTTCCAGTTCACAGGGTCGATGAAGCGCCCCGATCCGCTCTGCCGCGAGAGGGCGAAGACACCGAGATCGTCCGGTGTGATGCGCGCGCTGATAGGTCGCGCGGGCAACTCGTCATCCGCGGTTCCCGGGAAGATGATGTTCTTGTGCCCCCAGTGCGCGTTTGCGGCGGTGGCCATCTGGGTCCACTCCCAGCCCGCGAAGGCGACGAGGTCCGGGTGGTCGGGGTCGGAGCTTGCGTTGCAGGTGCGGACGGTCTCCCGGGTCGCTCGCCAGTGTTCGGGTGTGAGACCCTCCGCGTGGTCGTTGTAACTGAAAAAATCCAGGCCCGCGCAGTACCGCGCAAAGTCACAGGAGTCGGCCACCGTGTGCCGGCCCTGCTGCCCCATCATCGGCAGTTCGAGTGTGAACGCGTCGACGGAGTAGGTGCTGTGCACGTGCAGGTCGCCGAAGAGCACCTGGCGTTCACCCCCGTTGGCGGGCGGCGCCGGTGGTTGTCGCACGTCGTCCCGCTGAGTGACGACCTCCCGGGGCAGGGCGCTGCCCGTGATTGTGCCCGCGGGATGGGGGTCGCCGCCGCAGGCGGCTAACATTAAGACCGCGGCCAGGAACGTGACGAGGTGCCGCGGGAAGGCGCTGATCATGCCACCCGGCGCAACAGTTTCTGCACGCCGACGGGAAAGAGGCGCTTGAGCACGTCGAGTAGCCAGGCGTCCCTGCCGATGCGGATGCGCAGCTGGTTTTTCTGTACCGCCGAGATGATGCGCTGCGCGACATGCTCCGGGGTGACGCCGATGCGCTGGGCCATCTCGTAGTTGCGCTGCGCGGCCTCCAGGTCGTCCGAGTTGGCCAGTGTTGCCTGGATCATGTCGGTCTTGATTGCCCCCGGGTGCACGGAGGTCACGCCGACATTGAGCTTCTCCATCTCGGCCCACATGGATTCGCTCAGCAGTTTCACACCCGCCTTGGTGGCGCAGTAGGACGTCTGTCCCGGCAGTCCGACGAAAGCGCTCATGCTGGAAAGATTGACGATATGCCCCTCGCCGGCCCGTGTCAGCGCGTCGAGGAAGTAGTGGCAGCCGTACAGGACGCCCCACCAGTTGATCCCCACGATTTTTTCCCAGTCGTCCATGGTGTGGGTCGCAAAGGACTTCTGGTAGGTGATGCCCGCGTTGTTCACCAGCAGGTTGACCTTCCCGTGGGCCTCCAGCACCGCGGCGGGCAAGCGTTCCATCTGCTCGCGACTGGTGATGTCCACGACGTGCTGCGAAACCTGCACCGGTTTGTGGCGCAGCGCCGCCGCGAGAGTCGCCAGCTCGGGTTCGCTGATATCGACCAGCGCCAGGTGGCAGCCGAGGTCCGCGAGCTGTTGGGCCAGGGCGGTGCCCACGCCGCCGCCTGCGCCGGTGATGACCGCCACTTTATCCCGCAGGGACTTCACGCGACGCCCACCCGTCGCGTCTGTTGCACGCGGCCGAACAGCTTCGCAATGCCGAAGCGCGCAAGCTGTGTCACCAGGGCCAGGCGCGGGGTGAGTTCCTGCAGCGTGAACTCGTGTACCAGCCGGCCGGGGTCAGCGTTCCGGATGCGCTTCTCGATGCCCTCGAAATACGGCCGCGTCATGGGATTCCACTGTATGACTTCCAGGATCAGCCCCGAGCCCGGGTGCTCGACATAGGACATGCGCACAAGGCCATCGACGCCGGCGTCGACCACCGCGTCGAAGCCGTTGTCCAGGGCCCAGTTGTAGGCGCGGGGGAAGTCCTCCACGCAGACCGCGTAGTGGTGCACGCCGGTCTGCCCGCGGTCGACGGCTTCCTTGTACATGGAGGGGGTGTCGCCGATAAGCTCGATGAGTTCCAGTTGCAGGTCACCGATATAGGCGAAGGCGATGTTCACTGCCACGGATTGTGCCCTGGCGCCGCGGTAGTACGAGCCGTTCAACGGCCTGGCCCCCCGCGCGAGCAGAAAGAGGCCGACGCCGTACTCCCTGTGCCAGTGTTCAATTGCCGCCTCGATATCGGGGACGATATAGGCCACCTGCCTGGCCGGCCCGAAGATCGGCGGGAGTGTAGGAATGTTGTCGAAGTCCTCGATCATGCCGGTGCCTCCTCCGTATTCAGCGGGCAGTACACGCCTCCCGGTGCCTCGATCAGGCTGGCGCAGCGGTTGCAGTGAATACAGCCGTTCCTGTAGTCCGGGTTCCCCCGGGCATTGTTCACGAAGGCCGGGTCCTTGATGAGCGGGCGTCCGAGCTGGATGAAATCGAACCCCTCGCGCATCACCCGCTCGATGCTCTCCATCTCCGTGCAGCCGCCGATATACACCATCTGGCACTTGACGCGATCGCGCACCTTCTTTGCGTCCTCGAGGAAATACAACTCCTCGTAGGGGTAGTGCCGGAACATCCTCGGCCCGATGATTTTCAGACCCAGTTTCATGATCGGGTTGGTCTCGACCTCTATCAGGCCCTTGTCGAGGGTGTCGCCGCGGAAGTAGACCATGGGATTCATGCTGCTGGTGCCCCCGGAGCAGATCAGCGCGTCGATGCCGCCCGCGTCGAGCATGGCGGCCACCTCGATGGCCTCGTCGAGTTGCAGGCCGCCTTTCACGCCGTCGGTGAGGCCGATCTTGCCGAGGATGGGAAACTCGTCTCCCACGGCGTCGCGCACTGCCTCGAGTACACGCAAGGGCAGGCGCATACGGTTCGTCAGCCGGCCCCCGTACTCGTCGGTGCGCCGGTTGGTCTTCGGGCTGATGAACTGGCTGAGCCCGTAGCCGTGGCTGAAGTGAATCTCCGCGGCGTCAAAGCCCGTCTCCTTCATCAGCCTGGCGGCGTCGCGATAGGTCTCCACGAGGTAGTCGATGTCGGACAGTGTCATCGCTCCCGCGAAGGGCAGGCCGGAGGGGGCGCCGAGCATATTGAACTGGCGCGAGGGACCCAGGGGTCGTTTCAGGCGCTGCAGCCTGCGGTTCTTGGAAAAATTGCCGCAGTGGGTCATCTGTCCCGAGATCGCGACCTCCGGGGCCGTTTTTTTCAGTTCGGCGTTCATGTGGGCCAGCCGGTCGCGGATACCGTCGTGCAGCCACATCATCTGGTCGTTGATGCGCCCGTCCGCCTCGGTGGTGCAGTAACCGATGGTGGTCATCGCGGTGCCGCCGGCGACGACGGCCCGGTGGAATTCCAGCAGCGCCTTGCCGGGGACGCCGTCCGGGGTCTTGCCCTCGTAGGTGGCGGCCTTGAGGATGCGGTTTTTCAGGGGCAGCTGGCCCAGCCGGGCCGGGGCGAAGGCGCGGTCGAGGTAGTCGCTCATGGCGGGGCACCGATAAATATGTAGTGACGCTGCATATCTTATGTAGTAGGATTACATAAGTCAATATGAAGGTGGTTCAATGACGAAAACCCAACCAGTTATCAAGGGCCAGCGCCGCACCCAGGCGGAGCGCCGCGCCGAATCCCGCCAGGCGGTGCTGGACAGCGCGCTCAAGCTGTTCGGGGAGAAGGGCTACGACGCCACGTCGCTGGAGGACATCGCGGCGGACTGCGGCCTGACGATCCGCCCCATCTACCACTACTTCGGCAACAAGAAGGCGCTGTTTGCCGCCGTCAACGACGTGATGGAGCAGCGCATCCTGGACACCATGCGCTTCGGTGAGGAGGGCATGGGATTTGAAGAGAATTGGCGCGCCTACCTCGACCTGTGCGACGACCCGGCCTTTCGGCGGGTCGTCCTCATCGACGGTCCCAGCGTGCTCGGTCGCGAACGCTGGGCGGACAGCCCGGTCTCAACCAAGGCGCGGGACAGTTTTGCCCACGACGCGGGAGATTCCGCCGGACACTTCCGCCAGACACTCCGCGACGCCGTGTTCATGGGCGCTTTCACGGCCGCTGCGCTGACCATTGCCGAAGCGGAAGACATTGAGATGGCGAAGGTCGAGGCACAGCAATTGATGAGCGCACTGTTTGCGCAGTTGCGCGATCTCTGATGGGGCCGCGATGCCCCCACCGCCTGTAGGAGCAGAGCCATGTTTGGCGACAATTCCAATGACCCGGACCTGAGGGCCGCCTGGCACGCGTTCTGCGACGAACTGCGCGACGCGGGAGAAATCGTTTTTCGTGACACTGCACCGGCCCGCGACATCGACCGCGCCAAGGGCCTGCGGCTGCTCGCCCGGAACATCTCCCTCGGCCTGCAGTTCCAGCTCGAGAACACCGACCCCGATTACCCGGAACTGCTGCATTACTTCGATCCGCTGCGCAAGCAGGGTGGGGATAACACGGACGCGCTGTACGTGGGCGCGCCCATCAACGGCGAGCACACCTACCGCGTCAGCGGTACCCGCGGAACCGCTGCCTATTTCGCGGTGACAGTGCTCGAGGACGGCGAGACGCCCTGGGGTGGCGCGGTTGTGGGCAGTCTTATCGACGAGGAGATAGCGGTGGACGAGGACGGTCGCTTCGAAATCGTGCTCAGTCCAAAGGAGCACCCGGGAAACTGGATAAAAACCACACCGGGCGCCTGGCGGGTCACATTCCGCCAGTTCTTCGCGGACTGGGAGGGCGAGGCCCCCATGGTCGCGCGTATCGACTGTCTCACGGCGGGTGAGCACAATCCCATACTGACCCCGCAGCGTATCTCCCGGGGCCTGGCGGACACCGCAGCCTGGGTGCGTGAATCCACCGGTTACTGGGCGGACATGATCGACCGCTGGAAGGGGCGCCCGAACCAGTTCCTGTCCTACCGACAACTGGACGACAACGCCATCGACGCAACCCCGGGCGGCGAGCCGCTGATCTGTTACTGGCAGGTGCCGCTCGACGAGGTCCTGCTGGTTCGCGTGCGCCCGCCGGTGGCCAGTTACTGGGCGGTGGAGTTTGGCAACTACTGGTGGGAAACCATGGACTACCGCTACCGCCTGTGCAGCACCAACCAGCACCACGCCGCGCTGGAAGAGGACGGCGAACTGCTGCTGGTAGTTGCCCACGAGGACCCGGGGCTTCCCAACTGGCTTGACCCCTCGGGCCACGATGAAGGCTATATCACGGTGCGCTGGATCGGTGCCGAGGAACACCCGGTTCCCGCGTGTGAGCAATTTCCTGCAATTGAACTCGCGGCGCGCCTGCCACAGGACGCCCGCCGCCTGGACGAGCCCGCGCGCAAACAGCAGCTTGCGGCGCGCCGCCGCGGTGTCATTCGCCGCTTCGGGTATTGAGCCTCACCCACGCCGGTGAGTGAACGGATTTAAACGACAGAGGAACAGGCAGGTATGGAACTCGGACTCAAGGGCAGGACAGCGATTATTACTGGTGGCAGCGGCGGAATCGGGCGTGGCCTGGTGCTGGAATTCGCCCGCGAGGGACTCAACGTGGTCAGCGCCTCGCGCGACGCCACCACGGGCGAAAAACTGGCTGCCGAGGCCCGGGCGGCCGGTTTCACGGGCAGGGTGCTGGCGGTAGGCACCGATGTCACCGACCGCGCATCCGTGGACGCGATGGTACAGCGCACGCGGGACGAATTCGGCCCGATCGATGTACTGGTGAACAACGCGGGCGGGGTGGGGCACATGTCGCCCTTCGAGGACTACGACGAGGAGGGCCGGCGCTGGGAGATCGCACTGAATATCGACGGCGTGGTCAACTGCTGCCAGGCAGTCTCGGAAGACATGCTCGGTCGCGCCAGCGGCTCCGTCATCAACATTTCCTCCAATTCATCACTGCTGGGCGAGGCGGCGGCGCAAATCGTGCATTACGGCGGGGTGAAGGGGTTCGTCAACTCCTTCAGCAAGGCCCTTGCCTGGGAGTGGGCCAAGCGCGGTGTGCGCGTCAATAATATCTGCCCCGGCTGGATCGTGCCGGAGGCGGAGGAAAACGTCGGTGAAGGCAGTTTCTGGAACCGCTTCGGCTTCGACATGATGGGGCGACCCGGCGAGATGCAGCAGGCCCTCGAGGACGGGACCCTCTTCAATATGAGCAGCCTGCCGATCCCGCGCCTGGGCAGGCCGGAGGATATCGCCAACCTCAGCCTGTTCCTGGCGTCTGACCTGTCCGGCTATATCACTGGCCAGATGATCAGTGTCAGCGGCGGCGCGTACATGCACTGACAGTGTGTTGGCCAACCCAGTGGAGAGATCGTCATGAGCGGTAATGAACCTCAGTGGAGCCCCTCACCGCACCCGGACTGGCTCGCGGCGGTGAACCGGGAGGGCGACTGTTTCGACCTGGCGTCGGTGGTGCCGCTGGACGCCGACTCGCTACTGGTGGCGGCTTGCAGGACCACCGGACTGGACGACTTCGGCGACGACCTGTGGCGCGAGCCGTTTCATGTTTACGCGAAAGCGCTGGAGGAGGAAGCCGACCTGACATTGATGGGTCGGCTGATGGCGCGCAGCGACGTGGTGTTGTGGCTCAGCACCCGCCTGCGGGTGGTCGACACGCTGAAGCGTCACCCGGAAATTCTCGACGAGGAGGTGAGGGCGCCCATGTTTATCGTGGGGCTGCCGCGCTCTGGCACCAGCATCCTGTACGAACTGCTGTCCCAGGACCCGGACGTCGGGGTGCCGCGCATGTGGGAGGCGTTGCAACCCTGCCCGCCGCCGGAGGCGGCCAGCTACCAATCGGATCCGCGTATCGAGCAGGCGGACCGGCTGTTCACCCAGTGGAACCGGGTGGCGCCGGAGTTTGCCGCGATGCACGAAATGCGCGGCGATATTCCCTCGGAGTGCGGCCTGCTGATGGCGGGCACATTTATCTCGGACCACAACGCCTCACTGCACCAGACACCGGGCTACAGCGCCTGGCTGGCCGGGGCCGATTTCATGCCGGTCTATCAGTATCACAAGACCATTCTCCAGATACTGCAGTGGAAGAATCCCCGGCGCCGCTGGCTGCTCAAGGCGCCGGAACACCAGGTACACCTCGAAACCCTGCTGGCCGTCTACCCCGATGCGCGCATCGTGCAGACGCATCGGGATCCCATTATGTGCATGGCCTCCACCACCAGTCTCATGGGCACGCTGTACTACATGCGCTCGGACCAGCCCTTCAATGCGCAGATCTTCGAGAACATCATCATGGGGGAGGCCACTGCACAGCGACTCGAGCGCGTGATCGAACAGCGCGAACAGGGCGTGGTGCCCGCCGCCAATATCGCCGACTCACGCTACCAGGACCTGATGGAAGACCCTGTCTCGTGTATCGAGGGTCTCTACGCGCACTTCGATATGGCGCTGTCCGCGGATGCCCGCCAGCGCATGCTGGCCTACCTGGAGCACAAGCCCAAGGGCAAGCACGGCGAGCATCGCTACGAGTTGGGGGCGGGGCGCGAGGCCGAGCGCGCGCTGTTCCGGCGCTACCAGCAGTTGTATGCCGTCCCGGATGAAGTGTAGGGGGCGGGTAAATTCTACAAGGTGGTTGTAAAAAACACCGGTGGTGCGTGGCAGATGCCCGGCGCCGGCCGCAAGGGCGTGCTCTGCCCGCTCGTCGACGGGGGGGACACTTCTGGCATAAAACTTGCGTTGAAGACCCATGCTCAGTGAGCCTGTTGGGCTCCATGCACGTATACCCCGCAAATGAGGAGGATTTATGATGGCCCGGTACTCCAGATCCACTACGCTCGCCGCATGTTGCCTGGTTTCCGCACTGGCATTGGGCGCCTGCAGCGACAACGAGGAAGCGTACCGCCAGGCGGTGCAGGAATTGGCGGACGCGCAGGCGCAGCGCGACGAAGCCCGCCAGGAGCTGGCGTCCAGGCAGGAGGAGCTGGCGCAGACCAGGAGCCAGTTGCAGCGCGCGCAGGCCGATGTAGAGGACGCGCGCAACGCCGTCGCAGAGGCGCGCCAGGAGGTGATGGCTACCGCCGACGAAGTGGTCTTGTTTCGTGTAATCCAGGGGAAGATGCTGGAGGATGCAACGCTGGACAGCGCCGCGGTAGCCGTCGATGTCAATCGCAAGACAGTCACCCTGCGTGGACTGGCGAGCGAGCAGCAGGCGGCCCACGCGGAGGCGCTTGCATCGACGCAACCCGGCGTGGAGTCGGTGAACAACCTGATCGTGATCCGGCCCGAAGACGGACAGGATAAGCAGGAGAGGGCAGCTCAACAGTAGTCGAGCGGCTCCTACCATCTCTGACACTATGGACCACCGCGCGGCTGAGCAGACTGGCGAGAGCACCATCATGGGACGCATTGTCTGGGCGTTGAAGGTCGGTCAGGCAGCCCTTGTCGGGCTGCTCAGGGACAGTTGCATGCGCAACGCAGCCGCGCTGTCGTTCTATGCGTTATTCTCAATCGCACCAATCCTTTATATCGCCGTTTACATAGCCGGTATCGTGGCGGCCGACGTCAATTTCCAGCAGGAGATCACCGAGCAGTTCTCCAGCTTTCTCGGCGAGCGGGCCGCGGAGGGAGTAAACGTCCTGCTGTCTACGATCGACGATGAGGGGCAGAATTCGGCCCAGTTTGTGGTTGGCATTGCGATTCTTATTTTCTCTGCCACCAATATCTTTGTGCAGATTCAATCCACGTTCAACGAAATATTTCGCGTACAGGCGCAGGCGGATGCCGGGCTGGTGAAGCTGGTGCTCGATCGCGTTATATCGCTCGGGATGATCATGAGTTTGGGATTTCTGCTGATCGTTTCCCTCGTTCTGGATTCACTCGTACTGACGTTTCACAGCCTGCTTTTCGAGCTAATGAACGACGCCGCCGTGATCGTCGTGCAACTGGTCCAAATGGCCATTCTCATCGTGCTGATATCCGGTGTTATCTATGGGATGTTCCATTTCCTTCCCGACGTTATTCTTCCCAAGCGAATCAAGCTCATAGGCAGCCTGTTCGTGGCCGCAATGCTGCTCCTGGGCAAGTATGGTATCGGTATCTACATCGCGAACAGTGAGCTGAGTGAATTGGGGGGTGCGTCTGCCTCGATCTTCGTTCTGATGCTGTGGATCTATTACACCTCCATCATCCTGTTCTACGGCGCGGAGGTCATCAGGGCTATCGCGGAGCATGAGGGCCTGACGCTATGTCCCCGGCGCTACGCCAATCGTATTCGCGTGGTCGTTGTCGGTGAAGACGATGCCGTCTCGCCGGAACAACAACAGCCTCAAACTGCAGCGCAATCAGGGAAGAAGCCGATCGGGACGCGGAACACAGCGGATGACGCCCGGGGAATGCCGGACAGATCAGGCCAGAAAGACCAGTAGTGCCAGCAAGATCGCGTAGCGTGTGGACTTGCCGATGGCTGTCAGGATGATGAAAACGCTGAAGCGCACCCTCATCATTCCCGCGACGAAGGTCAGGGCGTCCCCGCCGACCGGGAGCCAGGCCAGCAGGAGCGTCCAGACGCCGTATTTCTGGAACCATTTCTGCGCCGGCCCGAGCGCATCTCGCGGAAACGGGAACCAGCGTCGTTCCTGGAAGGAAAGCAGGTAACGACCGATTCCCCAGTTGACAACAGAGCCGAGCGTGTTGCCGGCGCTGGCCCACAACCACAACGCGAAAGGATCGTATCCAGACATAACCATGCCGGTAAAAACGATTTCCGAGTATGCCGGTACGAGGGTCGCAGCGAGCAGGGCGCTGGAAAACAGCGTCAGGTAGGCCGTGAGGTCCGCCATGCCTCAGCTTCGCCCCGCGTGGCGGAGAAGCTCTCGAAACAGGTTTTGCTGGGTTCGGCTTTGGGGCATGTATTCGGGGTGCCACTGCACCCCGATGAAAAAGCGCTGTACGCGATGTTCGATGGCCTGGACAACGCCGGAGCGTTCCCGGGCGCTGACCACCACGGAATGGCCCAGTTCCTTGACGGACTGGTTGTGGAGGGCGTTTACCGAACAGCACCGGGTATCCAGGATTCCCCGCAGGTGACTGTCATCGGCGATGTCGATGCGCTTGCGCGGTAATACGCTGCGCACGTTAGTCGTGTCTTCCGTGTAAAAATGCCTGATATCGCGGTGCAGCGTCCCACCCAACACAACGTTCATCAACTGCGCGCCTCGGCAGATACCCAGGGCCGGGAGGTCCTCATCCAGGGCGAGCAGGATGAGCCGTTGCTCCAGTTCATCCCGTTCAGGCTCATAGCGCTGACGGGAGCCGCTGGCCACCAGCATTCTCGCGACAGCCAGAACGATACCGAAGACCCAGTCAAACAGGTGGTCTGGCGGATCGTCCTCACCGTCTTCCTCGGGCTCTTCCTCGTGCTGAAAGGGGCCGACGTCCGCCCCACCGCCGACGATGAGGCCGTCGAGCCTCCCGGCGTCACAGGGTTTGGATGGGCGGATGCGCAACGGCTTGCCGCCGTTGCGCCGCACGGCGAGGGCAGTCATCCACCAGGCGAACAGACCGCCGCGGTCCGGGCCGGTGACGCCGATAACAGGCCTGTGAGCCATGTGCAGCTAGCGCTCGAAGAACTTGCAGCTCAATAAGCTGGTAAGTCGCGCTGTCCAGTCGGAGCCGGGCGAGAGGGAGAAATCTCCGCTGAGTTGCCGCCACTCGGCTTTCAGTTCATCCAGCAACTCCTTGTCCTCTGCGAGCCTTTCTATGTAAACCCACTGGTTCCAGGCCTGTTTCGCGGACCAACCGGGAAGGTCCACCTTGCAATCAGGGAGACGGTAGTGAAACGCCGGCCGAGCATTGACCAGCCCGTTCTCGTCGTCGTCCAGCGCGTTGCGCACGCGCTCCTCGTCAATGGAGCAGAACGCCGGCAGCATGTCCAGCGCGCGGTTGCGTGTGGGATTGAACGCGAGATAGTCATCGATCAGCCCAGGTAGATCCGGAGTGTAATCCGGAGCCAGCATGTGTTCCATATATTCGCGCGGGTACGGATCGATAAACTTGGTCAGAAAGCGACGTGTGAGGTCTATCTCGGCGTGCTCGATGATCCAGTTGTGCAACAATAGAAAGGCCTGGATGTAGCGACTCAGCCCCTCGGCATCCGTGGTGGGAAGCGACGGATTGATGTGCATACCGAAAGCGTAGATCAGCGACTCCTGCGTGCCCTCCGCGCCGAGCGATTTCAGGGTTTCTCCAAGTGTGTCCAGGCCGGAGAGCGCCTCCAGCGGAATTGGTGCCGTCACAACCTCGCAGGGAATCAGTATTCTGCTCGCCTTGTCGATATTGGTCTCAATTTCGTGAGCGAGGCCGCCCGGGGCGAAGTCCACGCCGAATTGGGTCAGCCATCGGCGGTAGCGGGTGGACTTCAGTAGCTGGGCGTCGCGTTCGATCTTCAGTTTGCCCAGGGAGGAGTCCGCCAGGACCGCCTCGAAAGGGCTGCGAATCTCCAGGGTGCCACCGAGCGCGGCTTGCAGCGCGTGTGCGGCACTGCTGATCTGCAGATTGCCCAGCTCGAACTCGAAACCCGCACGGCGCGGTTCTCCCCCGGACCCGTAGAGAATCGGCGGCAACTGATAGGACGTTTTCATCTGTCGACCACAAGTAGCGGGAGTAGCTGTATGCTTTCAAGAACGAAAAATGACAGGGTCGCTGAGCGCTGACTTCCTTTTGTTCCGCCGCAAGAGTGACTCAATCGTACCTGACGGACACAGTATAAACGACGAGGGTAGGCCCGCCAAAGGCCCTGACCTCGAAAGCGACCTCGCCGGGACGATTCCCTATAACTTGCGTACCGGGATATTGACGCGAGTCGTGGCGCGCAGGTTGATGTGCAGCGGGTGGTACTCCCGGCCGCCCACGTGCCAGGGAAGGGGCAGGGCGGACTCGTCGATGAACAGGTGGTGTTTGCCCGGCGCCACCGCATCGTAGGCGAACTCGCCATTGCGTCCCGTCGTAATCGGGTAGACGCTGTCCAGGTAAATAAGAGCGCCCTCGAGGCCCTTCTCGTCGGCTTGAGCGATCCCGTCGCCGTTGGCGTCGAGAAACAACCTGCCGATAACGCTGCCCGCACCGCGGGTCAGCCCGCTTCTGCCCAGCACGGGCGACGCGGAGTGCTCACCGATGTTGTAGCGCAAGCTCACGAGCGCGGTGAACTGTTCCGACTCCAGTAACTCCCTGTCGTCAAACTGGATGTCGGTAAACAGTTGATCGGGATCCGTCTCAAGATCGTTGTCGATCTCGTACTCGGCGCGGTTGTAGTCGAGTTGGGCAGAGAACGTCCACTGCCTGGCGAAGCTGATGTCGTAGTTGAGGTACCCTGTCCAGTTCGAATTATTACCGTTATCGTCCGTTCGGTAGTTGTACCCGGTGCCTATTGAAAGGGTCCCGCCACGGTAGAAGTACTGGTGCCAGCTCAGGTCGACCCGGTAGGCATCCGAGTCCAGCGATTCGCTTTCGGCGCGATCGTACTCGAGACCCAGCTGCGCGCTGCTGTCACCGGAGAAATCGTGAAACAGGTCGTAGTAGAGGCGGCCGTAGCGATCGCTTTCGCGCTCTGCCATAGTTGCCCCGATATTGCTGCTGGTATTGACTGTATGTTGTCGTGAATAGACGCCGCGCAGGGAATGGAATGTCGAACTGATGTCCCTCGGTAGATCACTGCGGTCCTCAATATGACGGAACGTGTAGATGGAGCTGACGGAATCACTCCTGCTCATCCTGTAGTTGCCGGTGAGAGCTGCGTACGTCGTGTCCCGCTTACGGAGGGAATCACTTTCTATGCCGTCGCGGCGCTGTTCGAAGACACCGCTATAATACAGCGTCCGGTAATTGTGATTGACGCGGTAATAACCGCCCACGAAGTCGTCGCCAATCTGGGTATCGATCCAGGTAAAGTCCCGCTCGAAATAGTATATGCCGCCGTCGTGTTCGAGGTTGCCGTAACGATCAGCCAGTCCGAAAAGTACTGCGGTGCTGTCGTCACTGGTGGCTATTGTAGTGGAGGACTCCATGTCGTCCGCCCAGATTGCCTGCCAATTGAGACGCGTTCCCGTGCGATTGAAGTCCTCTTCCTCGATGCCGCTTGTCTCCCATGCGTCCGCACTGAGCGTATGGCGCCCTGTCGCATGGTGGCCCAGCAGGCGGATGACCTCACCCCCTGACTCTACGAATCCGGGCAGCACTGTGCCAAAGGTATCGCCGAGCTTCCCCCCTGACACGGCCACGCCTGTGGTATTCGAGTAAACACGCGAGGTGATCCCGAGGATATCGGGCTCCGAACTCCCAAAGCGCTGGTTGACGATGGTCACGCGACCTCGGAAAGGTTGATTGCGCGATTGGCGGTGAGTGCCGACGATGTTATCCATATTGACGGTCTGGGTCAGGGGGAGGCCGAGTTGTTGCAGTGAATAGCGTCTCAGGCCCTGCTGCCGTTCATAGGTGAACGAGCCCTCGGCGAGACTGTCGCTCCGGTTGAAAAAATCACTCTCCTCCTCGTCGAGGGCCACGAGATTCAGCCGAAAGTCGCCGTAGTTTGTGGTTGGCAGGAAGCCCAGGTAGTCAATACCGGTATCGAGAAAGTTGCCGTCTTCCTCGTTGTTGTCGCGATAATAGGCGGCGGCTTCAATGCTGTGGAACACGGCTGTCCCCGCGCCGGGCGCGCCGTAGCCGCTCACCGGAGACAGTTGTTCCACACGGTCCGGATCGATCAGGAGGTCGATATAGGTTTCGGTGGGGGGCAGTACTGCGGCGGAGCTCCGCAGGTCCGCATCATTAACTCGCTGAATGCTGACCGAGGAGGCCCGGGTCCCGTCAGTCGCGGCGGCCACGAGTTCCTCCGCGTTGGCGCCCTGCGCGCCCACGGTCAATGCCGCGGCGGCGGCCGCCCGGAAACAAAGGCGCCCCACCGGGCGGTAGAACCTGGAAAGTTTTGATTTCACGGGTAGTCAGAGCGGGCAGTTGAACCTGCCTCTTTATCATCCCCTGGTTATTGCCGCCATGATAAGAGTGGACGTGCATCCCAGTCACGCAAAAACCCGGGGAATTTGTCATCTGCTGCGCGCCGGTCGGGCGGCGCGGCTGGAGTGCGTTTATAAAGCCATCCCTCATAAAAAACGCTGCGCACTTCTGCGTAAGTGCGTTTATAAAGCCACCCCTCATAAAAAACGCTGCGCACTTTCGCGTTCTGCTCCGTGCGGGTAAATACAATCATTGCTTTTCGAATCTGCACAAAAAATCGGCAATTTGTAATTCAGTCATTGTAAAAGTACAGATTTCCGAGACATTGCATTGACTAGTTTTTTGATGCTGGTTTAATTGGACCCGCTTGAAAATGCTCCATCGGGTAACAGTTAACAATTCGGGGCATCACATCGGACGTGTAAACAAAGAAAAAAATATAACAGTACAAAAACAGCGTTTATTTATCATTTGGAGAAGGGGCAATGACTACACATTTTCAAAGATGGCTGCCGGCCATGGCGCTGGGGTCTGTCCTGGCGTCGGTCGGCCAGATGACTCTGGCGGACGCCGATATCGGCGTGCAGCCCTCGGGAACGCCGGTTTCGGCGACGACGAACGTCGACCTGACCGTTATCGTGCCGGAGATTCTTGTCTTCGGTCTCGGCGCAGTCGGCGATGCCATCGCCGAAATCAGCTGGACACTGGGCAACGAGGAAGGCGTCGGCACCGGCAACGACCAGACCTACAGTGGATCGGCGTCGCCTTTCACGGCGCCCTCACCCTACGACAGCAGTGCCGCCGCCGCCATCGAGGCAAACGGCGGCACAGGCTCCAGTGCGACGAGTGACACCGCAACGCTTCCGGTGTTCCTGTTCAGCAACAACGGCAGCGACGTGACCATCACCGCCAGCATCTCCGGCGGCGTGGGCGGCGGTGGTGCCGCGGATGTACTGGAGCACGCCACGGCCAGTGACACGATCGATATCGCCGATTTCACCGCCGGACAAACCGGTTCCATCCTGCACCCGGATATCTCGGCCGGCTCCGGCGAGACGGCCGACACGGCCAATACGGGTGGTATCGTGAACCTGGCGGGCTCCTGGACGTACCAGTACACACCAGCGGGCACCCCCGTTGCGGGTGAGTACAACGGCCGTGTCTCGTACGTCGCCGCACAGCCGTAACTGGCCGGGCGGGCAGGTAACGCCCGTTACGGCATGGCGGTCGGGGCTTATCGCATGAAGCGTAACGCCAGAGCTGCCGCAGAAAGCCCAAGACCTGCGTTTTGGGCTTTCTTTATTTTAATAGGATGTCTGTCGGCCTACCCGGGGACAGCGCGGTCCAATGAGGGCTTCACCGGCGGCGTTACACCCTCACGTTTCGAAATCTCCGCCTCGCCCGGCACGACGGTGCGTCGCTCCATTGAGATCTACAACCTGGGGCAGCGTCCGGCGAAGTTTACAGTTGCCACAGCGGACTGGATGTATTCCGAAACCGGCCGGATGAGCTACTCGCAGCAGCTCGTCGCGGACAGTTGCAGGCCGTGGGTGCGCCTGGAGGCCCACGAGGTCACCATCGTCCCGGATCCCCGGCAGGCGCGCCAGTATCGGTTCGAGGTTCACGTACCGGATGACGCGCCGCCGCAGGAATGCCGTTTCGCCCTCATGATCGAGAGCCGGGACATGAACTACACGACCCAGTTCCAGAGCGCCGGCATCAGTATGCCTGTCAGCGGGCGTCTGGCGGTCATTGTGTACCTCGCCGTGGGAGATGTCGCACCCGAGCTGGTGCTGGAGGGGATGGAGGTCCAATCGGTCCGGGGCTCAAGGTTGCCGGTGGTGAAGGTGTCTAACCGCGGAACGGCCCACGGCCGGCTGGACGCCGACCTGGCAGCGGTCGAGGCGGGGGGCAAGCGGCGCCTGCTGTCGCTGTCGACGTCGCCCATCCTGGCGGGGCAGACACGGTACATGGCCATCTCCCCGGTGGAGGATGCCTCGCCGCTGCGCTTTCCCCTGCAGGTCGAGGGCAAGATCTACGCTCCCGGTGCCACATTTGCCATCGATTCCCGGCTGCAGGACGCGCCACCAGAGCCGGAGAGCTGACACCCACGACCATGGCTGCCGGTGCCCGCCTCGTTCCCTTACTTGCCGTTGCCGCCCTGCTCGGCGCTGAGATGCAAGCCGCCCACGCCGAGATTCGGAACAGCAACACTCCGCTGATCCGGGTGCGCGTGGGTGCGGGTGGGGGAGTCGGCACAGTGATTTACAACGCCGGAGTTCCCGCGGAGTTGGGCGGTCTGCCCGGGGTAACCGCGGCCCCCTCGACAACGAGTACAAACTCGATTCCCGGCGGCAGCGGCGTGTTCAAGGTGCGGATCGTAACGGACACCAACGCGCGCAGCGGCGTCCCCGCGCCGCTGACCGGCACGTTCAGCTACGACTCGACCACGCCGATGTCCTGCACCACCCCGACGACCTGTGGCGTGACCACCATCAATCTCTCTCAGATCAGTTGGAACCCCCGCGACGGCGACACCCTGAACTCGGTGCTCCGGTACGACGATTCCGCCAACCAGATTTTCCAGGTGCAGACAGACAATAATCCCGCGAACGGGGGCACGGACACCCGCCACCGCAACTGGTACCAGTTTGTCTACGACAACGACAGTCTGCTCCCCGCCGGCACCTACGAGGGCACGGTCACGATCAACGGGGAGGCGCTCTGATGCGCCGCGCCATCGCGCTGGCCTGTCTGGCATTGACAGCCCTCGCGCACGCGGAGCAGGATTCCGACAACAATACCGCGGGCGGGCTGAACGTGTCGGTACAGCTCCGGCACCGCGTAGTCATCCCCAGGATTCTCTATTTTCGGGTCGGCAACGCGACCTTCGGCAGCGTCGACGAGGTGCAATTCGATATCGCGGCCAGTCCGGGGTATACCACGGGGACGATCACGCAATCCTCCACGGACATACCACTGGGCAATTCCAGTCCCATCGAGGCTACCTCCAACGGCACGCTGGATGTCGACATCCGCTCCAATGTGGGTACGGTGAACATCAGTTACACGGTCAGCGACCCGCAGGGCCTCGCGGACGGCAGCGGTAATTTCATTCCCTTTGGGCAGATCGAAACCCAGGCGTCGGACGCGGGACTTCCCGCGCCCGTACTGGACAATGCCGGAGCGCCTGCCGGGTCGGCCAACTCGGTCGATGTCACGGGTAATCTGTATGGGGGCCGCGTGGTGAACCGGCAGGCCACCTGGACCTATGTCTACCTGAACGAGCTGACGCCCATGGCCGGTACCTATGAGGGGCGCGTCACCTACACCGCCTCGGCACCCTGAGTCGCCTTAACATCAGCCGGTGAAATGCCGGATTATGTCCTCGGCGTAGCTCTCCATGAAACGCCGTTTCTCATCGAGGGTCGAATGGCGCTTGCCGAGGGCGTACTGAAAGGGCGGGGCGACGGTACTTTCCAGCCCGTCGTCCTGCAGGCGACGATAGAGGTCGCGGGAGGGGATGTCCGAGATGCCCAGCATGGCCTCGAAGGGCCGGTCGGCACGGCCGAATTCCCCGCGCAACTGCGCCAGGCGTGCCAGGAGTGGGCCAACGTCATCGGGTGCGGTGCCCGCGCCGATATAGCCGTCCCCGACCCTGGCCGTGCGCTTCAGGGCCGCCTCCGACGTGCCCCCGATATAGATGCGGGGCGGTCTCGAGGGGGCGGGGCTTAGCTGGACCCGGGGGAAATCGAAGAACTCCCCGTGGTGTTCCACCATGCCGCCCTGCCACAGCTTGTGCAGCACCTCGATGGCCTCGTCGGTGATACGGCCCCGGCGGCGGAAATCCACGCCGTAGATATCGAACTCCTCGACCATCCAGCCGACCCCGGCGCCGAGAATAAAGCGGTCGCCGCTGAGGACGGAGAGGGTGGCGGCGGCCCGGGCCACCTCGTGGGGATTGCGCAGGGGCAGGACGTAGACGCCGCAGGTGAACTCCAGGCGTTCGGTGACCGCCGCCATGGCGGCGAAGATCGCGGTCTGGTCCGGGTACTCGTCGTCCGGCCGCATGGGCGGCAGGCCGTTGTCGGAATAGGGGTAATCGGGGACGATGGACTCCGGGTAAACGGCGTGATCGCCGCTCATCAGGCCGCAGAAGCCGAGTTCCTCGGCGATGCGGGCGATGTCCACCAGTTGGTCCGTCTCCGCCCAGGTGATGGCCTGCCAGAATCTCATGGCTGCTCCTCGGTCGCGAAAGTCAGATGTTTTCCCGGGGTATATTGAAATACGACTCGTAATTGTCAAACAGGCCGCGCAGCCAGTCGAGATCCAGGCCGGTATCATCCAGCTGGTAGAGGTGCTTGCCGAACTTGTCCGCCGGGTTGTCGTCCAGGAACGCCTGCATTGCGCCCGCCGCCTCGTCCGAAAGGGTGAGGTCAAAGTGCTCGTAAGCCCGGCGCACGGTGCCCACCTGATCCTCGATGAAGTCCCTGAAGTACAGGTCTACTACCTGCGCGTCCGGCAGCGCGCCGGATTTGCGGTAGGCCACTGTAGCGTCGTAGCCCTGCGCCAGCCCACGGGCATAGTGCCGGGCCACCCGGTTGATGCTGGCGTGGTCGCTGGCCAGCCGGTGCAGTTCAGTGGCCAGGCTGCTCATGGAGATGACGCTCTTCACCGGGTCGCGGTGCGTCTGTACGAACAGTGCATCAGGGTATTCGCGGTGTACGAACGCCAGATGCCACAGGTGTTGCGGGGATTTCAGCGCCCAGCGCACGCCGGGACATTTCCACTGCAACACCTGCAGGTAGCGACGGTGCCATTTAAGGGCCGAGTGCATCTGGCACTCCATGACCCAGTTGTCGTAGGTCGGCACATAGAACTGGGCGAGGTAAATCATGGACGTCGCGTCCAGCGAGGTCATGGTGACGCACTCCTGCGCACGCAGCGCGCCCATCGGGTGCATCTTCTTGAACTCGGGTATCAACCTGTCCACCTGGTCCAGGTCCGCCTGGCAGCGTTGTATTCGCGGATCGCTGTCGTAGGTCGCGGTCTCGGGCGGTGGCAGGGGGTAGGACGCTTCCCAGGAGAGGGGCACGCGGTTATCCGGGTCCATCGCCAGCAGGTCATGAAAGATCGTTGTGCCGGAGCGCGGGGGACCGACAACGAACAGCGGCTGAACTATTGGTTGCTCTTCAATTTCCGGGTGGCGTTTCAGCAAATTGACAATGCCCAGACGATTTTCCAGTGTGCGCAGGAGGTCCGCCCGGGCGATCATACGACCCATGGTGCTCAGCTGTGCCTCACCCTCCAGGCACCGCAACAGCATGCGCAGGGGGTCGCGGAAGTCGTCCTCGCCGAAATCATCGAGGCCCGTGTTCTGCCGCGCCTTTTTCAGCAGGCTGTCGAAGCGCAGGTCCACCGGCTGCAGCCCCACGACTTCTGCGCTGCGCCCCGCGAAGTTCATCAGGCGCACCGGCAGGGGCAGCTGGCTCATTTCAAGTCCCCGATCTTCACCACCTCGCACTGCGGAGTCTCGACTTCGCCGTCCACCATGAAAAAGCGCCAGAAGACCAGGCCGAACAATTTGCCCTCGGTATCGATCCAGTTGGGCACCCCGGGGTCTTCGTGTGCGAGCACGATGCGGAAGCTGCCGTTGTCATCCGGCACCGTCTGGGCGCGGTTCAGGGACACACGGCGGTTGCGGTAGTCCAGTGTCTGCTGGAACCGGTTCCACAGGCAGACATTGCCGAAGCTGCAGTCCGGCCAGCGACCGGTGATGACCAGTGCCTGGTCCGCATCGATGAAATAGGGCGCCATCGAGTAGTGCGCATCGAAAGCCGCGAAACCGAAATCCCCCGGGCGCACCGGCGCGGGAAACTCGTTGGGCGTGAGTGCCAGGAAGGGGGGCGGTTCGCTGTTGGCCATCGGCGGCATGTCGAGGGTCCGGCTGCGGACCACGTTGGCGACCCTGCGTATGCCCGCAGCCACCGCGGCGTCATCGGGAGGTGGAGGGGGTTCCTCTCCCGCTGTCAGGCACTCGATACGCATGCGCGGTTCCTTCTGCGAAATTAACGCAGCCGGCTGCGTGTCTTCGAAATAGTGCCGGGTGGTGAGGCGCGACGTACCCGGCGTGAGCGCGAGCCAGTTGGCGGCGCGCTCCGCGCCACCCAGGTAGAGGGTGAAGGAACCGTTGGCGTCGATGTCCATCTCCGTGTCGTTGATGACCCCGGCCGTGTTCGTCGCCATGCCGCCCTCGGCGGTACCCTCCTCGAGGGTGAGCGAGAAGTAGGTCGCGCCTTTCATTTCACCGTGTACCACGTAGGCGTGCTCCCCGGACAGGGGTGCGTCGAAGTAGATGGCGTCGGGGTTGTCGCCGGTGAGTTTCCTGCTGGGGGTGGTGATGCGGCGCAGGTCGGGATGCGCGGTGTCCTGCTCGAAGAACCCGACCAGGCTCGCCTCGAGGATGTGCATCAGCGCGCGGTGGGAGCCGGTGACATCCTCTTCACTGTGCAGGTTCCACTCGGGTCCCGACCAGCGCTCGTCGACCTCCCGCAGCAGGTCGATGAATTCATGCAGGGCGGCCCTGCTCTGGGTCTGCATGGTCATTCGGCCTCCTTTTTTGGCGCCACGTGGGGGTTTTTCGTCTCGTAGGGGATGGCGAATCGCTCGCGGTAGAACATGAGGCGCCGGTCCACCTCCTCACGGTCCAGCCCGAACTGCGCCAGGCTGTACTTGTGGGCACCGTGCTTGTGCTGGTTGTTCTTCTCCAGCCACGCCGCCATCCCTGTTTTCGCCTGTTCGGTAAACGGCATGTCGAGGAAGTCGTACACGCCCTGCATGGCCCGTTGCCAGTCCGCGGAAATGTCCGCGTACAGCACGTCGTACTGGTTCTGGGGCGGGCACAACTGCCGGTCGGAAAAATTCTTGTGCAGCATGCGCTCGGTCTTGTCCAACCAGTGCCGGCCCACGCTGTGGGGGTCGACACTGTCGTTGTCGCGCACCAGGGAATTCCACGCGGTGGAGCAGACGGAGCCTACTGCCTTAATGGGGTCCCGGTGCGGGCAGACAAGGCGCGCCCCGGGAAATACGTGCAGCAGGGAGTCCGTATCCTGCATGTGCTGGGGGGTCTTCAGCACCCAGGGCTTGTCCTGGGGGTCATTGCGGAACCAGGAGATCAACTTCATCAGCTCGACCATGTATTCGTAGGCGTAGCGCTGGTCGTGGGTCATGATGTACTCGGCGAAGGTCGGCAGCTCGTTGAGCAGCTCGAAGAGCTGGGTGGTGAACGCGTGTTGCAGCAGTCCCAGTTCCTCCTCCACACCCATGGTCTCCAGCGGGTGTACCGCGGCCACCTGCGGGCTGAGATAGAGCACCCCCCTGAGGGCCTTGTCGACCTGCTCGATACGCGGGTCCGGCAGGCCCGCCTCCCGCGCCGCGAAACACGCCTCGGTGGGCACCGGGTACACGCTCTCCCAGGACTTCAGGTGCAGGAAACGCTCGTCGGCGGCCAGCAGCCGGTGCAGTCGGGTGGTGCCGGAACGACCCAGGCCGACCACCACCACGGGCTCCGGCATGCTGCGCTGCAGGATTTCCGGGTGGCGCTTGAACAGGTCCTGTGCCCGCAGGCGCCCTTCCAGCAGGCGCAGCAGGCTGATCCTGCCCAGCACGCGGCCCAGCGGGTTGGGATCGGCCTCGCGGTTGATACCGTCGACCAGCACGCGCATCGGCTCGAGAAAGCGCGGGTCGCCGAAGTCGTCCAGCCCGGTTCGCTGCCGCGCGGTATCCAGCAGCATGTCGGTTTCGATGGGAAAGCGCGCGAGTCCGATATGCCGTACACCGCGTAACAGGGTGTTCGCGGCCCGCCAGGGAAGGCGCTGGTAATCCACGGCACGCAGCTTCGCGCTGTCACTCATACTGCGATCTCCACCGCCGCGGTTCGATGTGTGCCGCCGCGGGACGCGTCGACTTTACGCGATCGGTTGTTTGCGAAAAAATGTCCACCATGACCGACCGCCAGAGCAATCCCCAGTCCGCCATTCTCCTCGCCGCGCGAGGGTGTTACATCGAGCATGGCATCGCCGCGACAGGCATGAAGGAAGTGGCCCGGGCCGCGGGCGTCGCGCGCTCCACGGTCTACCGTTATTTCCCCGGGCGGGACGACCTGCTGGTTGCCACGGTCCGGGGCGAAATGATGGACCTCAACCGGTACATCCGCAAGGAACTCTCGACGTACCCCGACCCGGCGGACCAGGTGGTCGAGGGACTTATACTGGCGACGAAAGAAATTCCGCGCCGGCCGCTGCTGCGGGCGGTATTCGCCTCGGACGAGGACAGTCGCGCGCGCCGGGTGGTGTGGAGTTCCGACGCTATCGTCAGCTTCGGCGAGGAGCTGATGTCTCATGTCGTCGAGCCCGCCCTGGACGCGGGGCTGCTGCAGGATGCGGTGCCCCCGGAAGTGCTGGTGGAGTGGGTCTACCGGCTGTTGCTGTCTTTCCTGACCCTGCCGAGCAACTGGGTGAAATCCGACGCCCAGTTGCGCACTACGCTGCACGCGCTGCTGGTACCGGTTCTGTTGAAGTAACGCCGTCAGCGGCGATCCCCGCCGCGAGTATCTCGTGGGCGCAGTTGTATCCGGGCAGGAAGGTGACGCCTGGGCCCGGGTGACAGGATGCACCACAGAGGAACAGGCCCGGCACGGGGGTGGTGTGGCCGGTGCCGTCGACCAGGCAGCGCTCGCCGATCATCTGGTCGGGGTGCAGCAGGCCGTGGGTCCAGTCGCCGTTCGTCACACCGTGCATGCTCGCGAAGTGATCTCCCGAGAAGATCGCCTGGTCGACGATACGCTCGCGAAAATCCGGCATGTGCAGCGACCAGTGCTCGATGATCTTCTCCCCCATCGCATCGCGCAGCTTGCCGCGACGGGACTTGTCCGCGTCGCAGGGAAAGTAGAAGCCGTAGGCGCTGGCGATGTGGTAGCCCTCCGGCGCGAGGGTGGCGTCGTTCACAGTCGGGATCTGGAACGCCAGGGGCACGTGGTCGGGCAACTCGCCGCGTTGGCAGGCTTCGTAGCTGCGCTGCAGTTCCTTTGGGTCCCACACCATGGCGCCGCCGAAGTGGGAGCGATCGATGCCGTTGAGCTTCTCCAGGTGATCGGACCACGTCGGCAGCCCGTCGAGCTTGAACAGCATGTGCACAAAGGCGCCGCGGTGAGTGAAGGCGTCGACGCGCGCCCGGTTTTCACCGTCCAGTGGGTAGTCCGGCAGCAGGTGGTTGAAGGTGGCCTGCTTGTCGAGGTTGGAGATGACGGTGCGCGCGTGGAGGCGCTCGCCGGTCTTGAGCTCGACGCCGCTGGCGCGCCCGCCCTCGGTGAGGATCCGCGTCACGCGCTGTTTCAGGCGCACACTGCCGCCCAGCTCCTCGACCTGCCTGGCGAGACTTTCGGACAGGCTGCCCATCCCGCCGCGGACCCGCTGCATCAGTCCCTCGGAGCCTTCCTGCGCCATGGTGTAAACCAGGCACAGGCCGGACCCCGGTGTGTACGGGCCCTTGTAGGTCGCCTGCACGGCGGCGAAGGCCATCGCAGCGCGCAGCTCGCGGTGCCTGACCTCGCCCGGGAAGAAGCGGTCGATGATGTCCATGGCCGACCCCTTGAACGCCAGCTCCAGGTGTTCACGCTGTTCCGCCGTCTCCGCCTCGGTGATGATATCCTCCAGCCTGCGCGGCGCCTTGCGCGCCGTGAACCGGTCCAGCATGCGGGCGGGGTACCGGCAAAACTTCAGGAAGCGGGCGAAGCCCAGCATCGCCCCAGGACCGAAGCGCCACAGCAGGGTGAGGGAGGTGCGCAGGGCGCTTTTGAAAAAAATTAGCGGGCGACCGTCCGCGCCGACGAGGTTGACCGCCATGACCGGCAGCGGGATCAGCTCGACCCCGTGGGACTCGAAATCGAAGTAGTCGCGAATCTCGGCGGAGAGCGGGAACAGGCAGCTCGCCCCCACCTCGTTGCGGCACCCCTTGAGAATTTCACGGGTGCCCCCCATGCCGCCCACGTAGTCGTTCTTTTCCAGTACCAGCACGCGGCGCCCGTTGCGCGCCAGGACCAGGGCTGTGGCGAGGCCGTTGTGGCCGGCGCCGATAACGATGGCGTCGAAGTCGCTGCCGGCGGAGTCTGTCGCCCCGGGAGTCTGCTGGCTCATACTGGTCGCTCCGAGAGAGCGGGGCGGTCTTGTCCGCCCCTGTTGTCGGACATATTATTTAAAATGTCCTAGCCGGGCAAGGTAGCGCGGGGCCGCTGCCCCGCGGCAATTCAAGAGGGGGGAAGAGGGTGCTCAGGGACGCGGTACAACTTGCAGTGGCGGGCGCCGGTGGCCTGGCGCGGGTGGCGGCGGACGCCCTGGGGGAGCGCCTCGGCCTGAGCCTGCCTTACCGTCCGGAACGGGTTACCGAACCCGCCACACTCGCCGGCCTCGTACAGGCGGGGGCCGTGGGCGACCTGGGAGGCCCGGTCTGTATCGACGCGGTGCACCGCCAGGACGTTCCCTCCGTCAGCAGCAACTGCCAGAATCTCGTGCTGACCCTCGAGCAGCCCGCGGGAAAGGCGGTGTTGCCGGACAGCGTTTTCGTGAAACTGCCCATGGAGTCCCTGGCCACGCGCTGGTTCTTCAGCGTGATCAACTCCTGGCGCCTCGAATCCCACTTTTTTCGCCACGTCGCACGGGAGATTCCCCTGCGCACACCGGTCGCCTACGCGACCGCCAGCCGCGGCACCCGTTTCTACCTCGTACAGGAAAACCTGCGCGCGGATCCCTCCGTGGAACTGTTCACCAACCTCGACATGCACGCGGGGCCCTCGCTTGCGCAGGTGTACCTGTGCCTCGACGCGTTTGCCCGGCTGCACGCGCGGTACTGGGGCCTGGACAGCCGCCGGCGCGAGGCGGTGTTGCCACTGGAACTGCACCCGTTCCTGTCGCGCTCCATGGGACCGGTGGCGCGCAATCTCAATCGACTCGCCCTCGGGCCGTGCATGAAAAAACACCCGGGCGTGATCCCCGGTGAAATGGCCGAGACCTACAGGTTCAGTATGCGCCACTGGGACACACTGCTCGGGCACTGGTTTGACGGCCCGCTGTCCCTGCTGCACGGCGACAGTCACCTGGGCAACTTTTTTCTCAGCGGTGACGAGATGGGGATGCTCGACTGGCAGGCCGCGCACTGGGGCAAGGGCACGCGGGACGTGCAGTATTTCCTGGTCGACGCGCTGCCCGCCGATACCCTGGCGCGACACGAGCGGGAACTGGTGGACTACTACGTGGAGCGCAGGTCGGCGCACGGTGCGCCGCTGCACCGGGAACAGGCCTGGCAGGAGTACAGGAGCTTCGCCTTCCACACCCTGATGACCATCGTGGTCTCCGTGGGCTTCGGCGCACTCAACGAGGAGCAGGACGCCCTGATGGCTGAGATACTGCGGCGCGCAGTCGCTGCAATGGAGCGACTGGACTACGCCGGTTGGTTGCGCAGTCATACGATGGTGTAGACTGCCTCTCCCGGCGAGAGGAGGTGCGCGCTGTGAAAGCCGTACGGTGCTGTGACAAACACGTGCAGGTGGTGGACGTTCCCGCGCCGACGGGAGAGGGCGTAGTCGTCGACGTGCGCTCGGCGGGTATCTGCAGTTCCGACCTGCACATGCTTCAGATGGGCTATCCCATACCGGGAACGCTGGGCCACGAGATCGCCGGCACCCTGCGCGACGGCCGCGCGGTCGCCATCGAGCCCGTCGCGCCCTGCGGCCATTGCGACATGTGCACACGGGGCGACTACTTCGCCTGCCGCCTGGGTGGCGGTATGGTCCACGGCGTGGGGCTGGAGGGCGGTATGGCGGAACAGGTCATCGTTCCCGCGGCGAGCATAGTCCCGCTGCCAAACAACGTCAGTGCCGCGGACGCCTGTCTTGTGGAGCCCCTCGCCGTTGCCGCCCACGGCGTGCGCATGCTGGACCTTGAGCCCGACAGCCGCGTGGCGATCGTGGGGGCGGGAGCTGTCGGGCTCGCCGCCACCGCGGTATTGACACCGTTCGTAAAGCGCGTGGATGTCGCGGCGCGGCACGACGCACAGAAGGAGGCGGTGCTGCGCCTCGGCGGACAGCTCGACCCGGAGGGCGAATACGACGCTGTCATCGAGTGCGCGGGTAACTCCGGCGCGCTGAGGCAGGCGGCGCGCCTGTGCCGGCCGACGGGCACCATACTCCTGCTCGCCACCTACTGGGACGAGGTTGTGCTGCCCGCAGCCGAGGTGTCCCTGAAGAGCCTGAAGATATTCGCCTCCTTCCTCTACGGTCGCTCGGGCCTGGTGCGTGACGTCGAGTTGGCTGCACAGCTCATGGGCGCGCGGCCCGAACTCGCCGATATTCTCATTACCCACCGTTTGCCCCTGGATGCGGCGGCCGAGGCTTTCGATATCGCGGGAGACCGCGCTGCCGGCGCCATCCGGGTGGTGCTGGAACCCTGAGTGCTTTTACAAATCTTAACCAAAACGCGGCGCACGATTACGGGCCGCTCTGCTCCAATACACCGTAAGCACCCGGTTCACAGTAAACGAGAGGAGAGAGACATGAAATCACTGTATACCGTAATCGCGGCGGTCGCCCTGGCGAGCGCATCCGCCCTGGCCCTGGCTGAGCCCCCCGTGGACAGGCGCGGCAAGTTGATGGAACAGCTCGACCTCACGGAAGAGCAGCGCGAGGAGATGCGCAGCATTCGGGAGAGCGGCGGGACGCGCAAGGACATGCACGCGGTGCTGACCGACGAGCAGAAGGAGCGCATGAAGGCGCTGCGCGAGGAGCACAGGGGCGAGCGCGGCAAGCGTATGGAGCACCTCAAGGACGAGCTGGACCTGACCGACGAGCAGTCTGCCCAGATGCAGGAAATCTTCGAGTCGGGGGGTTCGCGCGAGGAGATGCGCGCGGTGCTCACCGAGGAACAACAGGAAAAGTTTGACGCCATGAAGCAGCGCCGCCACGGCGCCCGCTGAACGACGGAGGGCTCGCCGCAGGGGTTACAGCAGGCGGTTGATTTTTTCCGCCAGCGCGAAGTCCTTCCCGGTGATGCCCCCCGCGTCGTGGGTGGTCAGGTCGATGGCCACGCGGTTGTAGACGTTGGACCACTCCGGGTGATGGTTCATGGCCTCCGCCAAGAGCGCGACGCTGCTCATGAACCCGAATGCCTCCACGAAACTGGAAAACACGCAGTCCCGGTGCAGTTTGCCGTCGCGCAGTTCCCAGCCCGCTAATTCGGCGAGGCCCGCCTGTACCGCGTCGTCCTCGAGTCTGTCGTTATCCATGGTTGCTCCCGGTGGCCTGCCGTGGAGTATATTGCAGCCCGGTCGCGCGGTGAATATGCTTGGGCGATTGTATGACCGCTCCTGGGAGGCCCCAACCATGGGACTGATGCAGACCAGTCTCTTTCGCAACGCGCTCGCCTCGCCGGCGGTGGTCGCCATACTCAAGAAAATCGTGCCGCCACTGGACCGCTTCCTCCTGCGCATCAGTCGCGGCTGGGTGAACACGGCGATGCAGCCCGTGGCCCTGGTGTCCACCACCGGGGCGAAGAGCGGCCAGCGACGGGAAATCGCCCTGATCTGCATGCCGGTGGACAACGGCCTGGCCCTGGTCGGCTCCAACTGGGGCGGCGCGAGGGACCCCGCCTGGATTCACAACCTGCGGGCCCATCCCGGCGCCCGCGTCACATTCCGCGGCTATGTCGGGCCGGTGACCGCCCGGGAGCTGGAGGGCGATGAGCGCGAGTCGCTCTGGCCCGAGCTCGTCGCGTTCAATCCCCAGTACGCGATCTACCAGGCGGGCACCCCCCGGCGCCTCCCGGTGATGCTCCTGGAGAAACCGGCGGCCTGACGCCGCGCCTTGAAAACTCAGCGCGCGACTGCCATGCTGCCCCGGCTTTAATCCAGCGGAGGACAGCACGCATGCCCCTGAGCGCAATGGACGAGTTTCTGGCCCACCAGACCCCCGGGACCTTTGACCAGGTATTTACCAGCGATCGCAACTTTTACGATCGCTACTATTTTAACCTGCACCCCAAGTCAGGGGACCTGTTCGTGGTGTTCGGCATGGGCCAGTACCCGAACCTGGGCACCACCGATGCTTTTGTCTGTATCGTTTACAAGGGCAAACAGCATGTGCTGCGCGGCTCCCGGGAACTGGGGTCGGATCGCCTGGATACCGCCATCGGTCCTTTCAGCGTCGAGGTGGTGGAGCCCCTCAAACAGATCCGCATCGCGTGTGAGGAGAACGAGCACGGCATTGCCTTCGACCTGTTGTTCGACGGTACGGCCCCGGCGGTCGAGGAGCCGCGCACCGTGATGCGCAAGTACGCACGGATCACCATGGACACCTCGCGGTATACACAGATGGGGCGCTGGAAGGGCAGTATCTCGGTTGCCGGCGACAGCATCGACGTGGATTTCGACAACTACCTCGGCGTGCGCGACCATTCCTGGGGCGTGCGCCCGGTAGGTGAATCCGAGCCCATGGGTATCAACATCAACGAGTACGTCGGCAAGTACGGCTTCTTCCACATGTGGGCGCCCATGCAGTTCGACGATTTTCAGCTCAAGGTGTTCATCGAGGAGGACGCCGACGGGGAGCGCCACGTGGAGGAGTGCGTGCGCATCGACAGCTATGAGAAGGGCGGCGGGGTGACCCACCTCGGCTCACCGCGGCACTGCATCAAGTACCGCAGCGGCACCCGCGAGCTGGAGTCGGGCGAGCTGGCCTTCGAGGACGAGACCGGGCAGACCATCACGGTCTCCGCGACGGCGCTGACCTGCGCCTACCTCGCGGCGGGTACCGGCTACTACCCCAACCCCGAGTGGGTGCACGGCCAGTACCACGGGGCCTTCAAGCTGGAGTACCGCGAGTTCGACGTCAGCACCGAAGAGGCGCGCAACGAGCTCGGGCCGCTCTATGAGACCATTGTGCGCTTTGAGTTGAGCACGGGGGAGGTGACCTGGGGGATGTTCGAAAACCTGAGTATCGGCCACCACGACCCGTACGGGTTTGATTCGTTTGAGTCAGTGGCGCAGTGAGAAGGCCTCAAGCGGCACACTTCTTCGTTGAAACCGCGGAGAAAATACTCATGTACTGCCGTGTACACTCCGCTTTTCTCCGCGGTTTCGCCCGGGCGGCGTTCCGCGCGACTTGCACTCGCCTGAGGCCTTCTTTCAATAGTATCTACATCCAAGGATCATCGGATAAATCCAGATCCGGCCATGGCCCGTAGGCAATCGGCTGGCAGTTGCCCACTCCCACCGCGCCCGCCACGGGGTCGGTCACACGCACCACGGTATCCCGGATCTGGTGCAGCCGCCGCGCCATTTCCGGTGTGCTGCAGTCCGCGATGCGCTCGCCCTCCACGTTCAGGTCCCCGCGCCACTCGCCGTGGTGGTGACCGTCGAAGCCGAAGTACAGCCCGGCACCGAGCTGGATGCCGGTGTCCGACATGACCTCGATGGTCAGGGTGCGCTTGCTGCCGTCCGCCAGGGTGCAGTCCAGTTCGCCGCCCAGCAGCCTGCGGTTGTCGCGGTCGAAGGCGAGGCGCGGCTGTATGTCGGTGATCGCCGTCTCGGCCCCGTTTTCGAACTCCAGGCGCGAGGTCACCATTTTCTGTTCCAGGCCCGGCATACTGAACCAGGTGAAGTGCAGGTGCATGCCGTACTGGCGGCCGTCTTCGAGGGTCATGCGCACGGGGCACCAGATCATCATGAAGCCCGCGCCCGCGGGAATACCCTCGTTGGGCTCGACGTCCGTCGGCGGCAGTCCCACGTCGTAGCGCACGCCCCAGGAGTGATCGCGGGTGGAGGTCCAGGTATCCGGGGTCATCTCGATGCGCTCGCCGTCCAGCTCGATCCAGCCCTTGGCGCTGCCGATCTGGTGGTAGCGCACCAGTTCCGACATCACCCGGTAATCGCGCATCAGGTGCGTGCGCTCCTCGGTGAACGGCGGCACCACGCCCTCGAACAGCCAGTCGAAGGCCAGGGGCTGGGTATCGTTGGCCTCGAGCCTGAAGCGCACGGCCTTCAGCGGCTCCACGATCTCGTAGTGTATGGGGCCCACGGCGGTGACATCCGGTTCGGGCGCGAGCCGGCGGCTGGCGCGCACGGTGAGCTGCTCCACGCCGCGGGAACACGCGGCGTAGGCATCCATCACGTTGCGGTTGGTGTACTTGCCGAGCCCGAAGCCGATCTGCAGCGAGCCGTCGTTGGCCATCGCCATGGCACAGACCTTCTCCGTCCACGAGGGGTCGGAGGTGCCGACGGCGGCGAATGTGTCCGTCACCTGGTGGGTAAAATTCTCGTCCGCGGGGAGCAGGGGACTGACGGGGTTGGGCATGACGGATTCCTTTTGCGGTGGGGCCTGGCGCCGCCGGGTGGCGGCGGGCGGTCGCGCCGGATATAGTGTGCGGCGCACCGTGTACCGGCTGCGCACGCCAGCATAGCAGGCATTTGATCCAGGGATAACAGGAAGGCAGCATGACCCGACTCAGCACACTCAGCCGCTCCATCGAGGGCAGCGTCGCGATTATCACAGGGGCCGCCAGCGGCATGGGCAGGGCCACGGCCCACCTGTTTGCCGACGAGGGGGCGAGTGTCGCGATCCTGGACATCAATGCGGAGGGGCTGGACGCGGTGACGGAGGAGATTCGCGGTGTCGGCGGGGATGTGCTGCCCCTGGCGGTTGACCTGTCATCCCGCGAGGCCGTCGAGGAGGCGGTGGGCACCGTGGCGGCGCACTTCGGCCGCATCGATATCCTGGTGAACAACGCGGGGCTCGTCATCCCGACTACCGTGGACGCGGACAACTTCGCCGAGTCCTGGGATGTCTCCCTCGCGGTGATGGCCGGCGCCCAGGCCTGGGCGGTACGCGCCGCGCTGCCGAGCCTGCGGGAGGCGCCGCATCCGCGTATCGTCAATATCGCCTCCACCGAGGCGCTGGGTGCGACGCGTTACGGCAGTACCTACGTCGTGGCCAAGCACGCCTCCGTCGGCCTGACCCGAGCCCTCGCGGTGGACCTGGGCAAGGAGGGTATCACGGTGAACTGTGTCTGCCCCGGTCCCATCCGCACGGGTATTACCGCGGGAATCCCGGAGGAGGACAAGGCCACGTTTGCCAATCGGCGCACCGTGCTGCGGCGTTACGGCGAGCCGGAAGAGGTGGCCCACGCCACCCTGAGCCTGGTGTTGCCCGCGAGCAGTTTTATCACCGGCGCCACGCTCGTGGTGGACGGCGGTGTGACCATACGCAACGCCTGACCCGGTTCAGTTATCCAGGGCGAGCCGGCGCGTGGCCTCGTCGCGGAGCAGTTCCTCGAAATTGTCGACGACCTCGCTGAGGTCCTGGGCGCCGACCTTGCTCAGGGGCGGCTCGATCCCGGGTGGGGGCGGTGCGATGTCCAGGAACGCACAGGTCTTCGCCATCGACTCCGCCGTGTCCGCCGCCAGTTCCTCGTAGCTGAGGGCCAGCAGCGGCTTTCCCGACAACAGCCTCTCGACGTCCGCCGCCTGGTCGGCGAGGTCCCGCTCGGTGCGCTTGAAATCGTCGATATCGATTTCGATGCGCCTGCGGCTCTCGCTGCGCCCGCCGGCGCCCGAGTGAATCGGTCCCCCCGCCAGGAGAATCTGCTCAGAGACGAAGCGCCTGAGGCCGTTGCGGCGCACCAGATGGATGTAGTGAATGTCGTCGCGGCTCAACAGGGCATCCCTCACCGCGTGCCACCGGGGCGCCAGGATCGCCGAGTAGAGCGCCTTGAAGCCCACTGCTGAGCCTTCGCCGGAGAGGGCGCGCTGGATAAAGCCCGGCGGGTCCGCCGCCCGCTCTGCGTTGAGGCGCTCCAGGCGCGCCTCGCGCTCGGGCGCGCTGGCCTGGGCGGGGTCGAAGCCGTCCTCGAAGCCGCGCACATTGTCCGGGCCCAGCAGTTCGCCGTGGCAGCGGACACCGTCGAGGCTGTTCAGCGTGCGAACGAGCAGGGTGCTGCCGGTGCGGGCCGCGCCGACGATGACAAAGGGCGTGCTCATCGGGTTCCGGGAATTGCCAGGGTCAGCGGCAGCTTATATGAGCGCGCCGCGGCAAGTCCAGAGGGCCGGGTCCGGTGCATTAACCCGCGGTGACACTGGCCGGGTGAATCACTATGCTGTACTCCCCACACGGCACCCAGGCGGAGGAACTGATCATGCAGGCCGAGACAATCGCGGGACATTTCGATCTCACCGACAAGGTGATACTCGTCACCGGTGGCAGCCGGGGTATCGGGCTGGAGATGTGCCGCGCCTTTGCGGCGGCGGGAGCCGACCTTGTGATCAGTTCCCGCAAGGAGGACGCGTGCGTGGCCGCCGCCGGGGAGATCGCGGCCGCCAGCGGCCAGGAGTGCCTGGCGGTCGCCTGTCACGTGGGTGACTGGGAGGCCTGCGATGCCTTGGTCGAGGCCGCCTACGGGAAATTCGGACGTGTGGATGTGCTGGTCAACAACGCCGGCATGTCTCCCCTGTACGAGTCGTTGAGCACGGTGTCCCGGGAACTCTTCGACAAGGTGATCGCGGTCAATCTCGCCGGGCCCTTCCGGCTGTCTGCCGTGATCGGGGAGCGCATGGCTGCCGGTGAGGGCGGCTCCATCATCAACGTGAGCAGCATCGCATCCCTGGCGCCCTCGGCGGGGGAGGTGCCCTACGCCGCTGCCAAGGCCGGGGTGAACAACCTGACGGAGGCCCTGGCGCGCGCGTTCGGGCCCAAGGTGCGCTGCAACTGCATCATGCCCGGACCGTTCCTCACGGACATCGCCCAGGCCTGGACGGACGAGGTGCTGGCGTCACTGGAGCGACTGGTGCCACTGGGCAGGGCCGCCCGGCCGGAAGAAATCGTCGGCACCGCGCTTTACCTGGCGTCAGACGCGTCCAGCTACACCAACGGAGCGATTATCAAGGTTGACGGGGGCGCCGCCTTCGGCGGCTGACCCCGCCCGGATCCGGCCTCAGTTGGTGCGCAGCCGCAGGAAGGGGTTCATCCAGCGGAAGCGCCAGTCGGTGAACTTCAGCGGTGCATCCAGTACCGCCAGGCAGATGCAGTCCTCGGACTGCAGCGCCGTGGGCGCGTGCACATCACCGGGCCGGCGGTGTATGAAGTCGCCAGCGTGGTAACTGCCGTTGGCGTCGGAGAAGCCGCCCTCGAGGATGAGGGTCATCTCGCCGCCGCGGTGGGTGTGCTCGGGAATGCGTCCGCCGGCACGAATGTGGTACAGCGCGAACTCGTGGTCCGGGTCGCCGGTGCTTAAGTAGCTGATCCGCAGCGCCGAGCCGATATTCTTCCAGGTCAGGTCGCTGAAGTCGCCGCGCATCAGGCGCTGGAGGATGGCCGGGGTGTTTCCCGCGTCCTCCGCGGCGCGCTCGTAGCGCAATGGAGTCTCCTCGTCCAAACGTGCCAGCACGGCATTCAGAGTGGCGTCGCCAACAGGTTCGGGGTCGAGTGACTCCACCAGACCCGCGCCCAGCTCGTTGAGCTGGCCGACGATGCGCCGGCAGTGGTCGCAGCGGCTGACGTGTATGGAAATACAGGCGGACTGTGCCAGGGGCAGGGTGCCGGCGCTGTACTCGGTGAGAAGGTCCAGTTCGGGGTGAAAAGTAGCCATAGCTCTAATGTTAGCTCTATCGTTCAATCTGAATCTGTAATTTCTGTAATGCCAGTCGCACACGCGACTTGACCGTGCCCAAGGGTATATCGAGCTCGCCGGCGACCTCGGAGTGCGATTTGCCCTCCATGTAAACCTTGGCCAGAATTTGCGCCTGGTCATTGGGCAGCTCGCCCATCAACTCGCGGATGCGTTCGCCACTGCGCTTCTGGTGCAGGGCCGTGAAAGCGTCTTCGCTTTCCAGGTCCCCCGTAACGTCTTCCGCGGACAGCGGCGTATCGAACTTCTGCAACCGCCGGTAGAGGTCCGTGCGGCAGTTCCTGGCTATCGTATAAATCCAGGTGCTGGCCGCAGCCTTGTCGGGGTTGAAGGCGCTCGCCTTCTGCCAGACCTTGAGCATGACTTCCTGCACAAGCTCGTCGGCGTGGTTGGCCGAAAGCGTGGAGCCCGATAAGGCGAAAGCCTTCATGAGGGGGGCGAAGTGCCGAAAAAGCCGTGTAAAGGCTGCCCGGTCCTCATCCTGCGCGATGAGGCGCAGGCACTCGCTCCACTCGTCAGTGCGGGTACCGCTGACTGCGTCAGGGGTGTCGCCGTTGTGTGCCACCGTAAGCATGCTCTTGTCCGTGGTCGATTTTGGAAGTATACGCCCCCCTGTGTGGGCCGGATCACCCAAATTTCATTTATTTGAAGGGAGAGCCTCCCCTGGGGGGAAGTCCTGTCCAGGATTGATCCAACCCCCTGAAAACGGCGTATCCGGGGGCATTCGAGGCTAAAATTACTGGGGGAGGCAGCTCAGACGCATGAAAATCGCGGTTATCGGGTCCGGAATTTCCGGGCTGACCAGTGCCCACTATCTCAGCGAGTCCCACGAGGTGTGGATGTTCGAGGCGGGGCCCCGCGTGGGGGGTCACACGGCGACCGTGGATGTCCTACTCGGCACCGGGCGCTACGCCATCGACACCGGTTTTATCGTTTTCAACGACTGGACGTATCCGAATTTCATCGCCCTCCTCGACGAGCTGGGCGTGGCCAGCAAGGCCACCTCGATGGGCTTCAGTGTCAGCGATCCCGTCTCCGGTCTGGAGTACTCGGGGGCAAGCCTGGACACGCTGTTTGCCCAGAGACGCAACCTGTTGTCGCCGGGATTCGTCGGCATGGTGCGCGATATCCTGCGGTTCAACCGCGAAGCCGTGGCGGACCTGGAGGCCGGTCGCCTGGCCCCAGGGGAGACACTGGGGGCATACCTGGCTCGCAACGGTTACGGGGAGCGTTTTCGCGACCATTACCTGGTGCCCATGGGTTCGGCGATCTGGTCGGCGAGTTGCACGAACGTGGCCGACTTCCCGGTGGAGTTCTTCCTGCGGTTTTTTAAGAATCACGGACTGCTTTCGGTGAAAAACCGGCCCCAGTGGCGGGTGATCGAGGGCGGGTCCCGGGAGTACCTGCGGCCGTTGTGCTCTCGCTTCGAACGACGCATCCGGGTCAACGCCCCCGTGGCCAGCGTGGTTAGGCTGCCGCAGGGCGGGGTCGAGCTGGTCATGCGGGACGGCAGCCGTTCCCGCTTCGACCAGGTGGTGATTGCCACCCACTCCGACCAGGCGTTGAAGCTTCTGGCCGAACCCTCGCCGCTCGAGCGGGAGATCCTGGGGGCCATTCCCTACCAGGAGAATGACGTGGTGTTGCACACGGATATCCGGCTGCTGCCGCGTAACCGCAAGACCTGGTCCAGCTGGAACTACACGCTGACAGGGGACGACCGCCCCGCCGTGGTGACCTACAATATGAATATCCTGCAGGGCATCAGTGCACCGGAGACCTTCTGTGTGACCCTGAATAACTCGGCTGCGATCAATCCCAACCAGGTGCTCGGGCGCTTCCGCTACGACCATCCCGTGTTCTCCCTCGAGGGCATGGCGGCGCAGGAGCGCTGGGACGAGATCAACGGCGTCGCCGACACCTGGTTCTGCGGCGCGTACTGGCACAACGGTTTCCACGAGGACGGTGTCGTGAGCGCACTGCGCGTGGCGAACGCGGTCGGGGGCCGCGCCAGGGCAGCCGCGTGAAATCGCTGATCTACGAGGGCACCGTGCGCCACCGCAGGCACAGTCCGCGCGCCCACGCGTTTACCTATCGCGTCGCCATGCCCTTCCTGCGCCTCGACGAGATACCGACACTGTTTGCCGCGGCCCGCCTGTGGTCGGCGAGTGGGCGGGCTCCGGGGCAATTCCGCCGCGAGGATTATCTCGGCGACCCCAGCCTGCCGCTGGCGGACGAGGTGCGGCGGCGCATCCGTGAGGAGACGGGTGCCGAGCACCGCGGCCCGATCTATCTCCTGGCCAATCCCCGCTGTTTCGGTATGGTGATGAACCCCATTGCCTGTTACTACTGTTTCAGCGAGGACGAGGCGCGGCTTGAGTTTCTCGTGGCCGAGGTGACGAACACGCCCTGGGATGAGCGCCACAGCTACGTATTGACCGCGCCGGGACACGGCGGGCACCTGCGCACCGAGTTCGACAAGGCATTCCACGTTTCGCCGTTCAACCCCATGGACATGCGCTACCACTGGCGCAGCAACACCCCGGGGCAACGCTTGGCCCTGCACCTGGAAAACCACCGCGAGGGCGAGCGTGTGTTCGACGCGACCCTGGCGCTGAAGGCACGTGCGATGAGCCCGGCTGCTCTAGACGGCCTGTTGCTGCGCTTTCCCCTGATGAGCGCCAAAGTCGGCCTGGCCATCTACTGGCAGGCCCTGCAATTGTTTCTCAAGGGTGTGCCCTTTGTTCCACACCCCGACCACAGAGCCATAGGAGCCAGTAATGAGTGAAGTCAGTATCGGCAGTATCCGGTTGCCCCGCCTGCGCGCCGCGCGAGCAGGAGAGCGGATCGCCCGCGAGGCGGTATTCCGTGTCCTGGGGCAGTTGGAGAGAGGGTCGCTGACCCTGCACGAGGGCCCCCGCAGCCTGCGCTTCGGGGGCGATGCCGAGCCCCACGCCGAAGTGCACGTGCACGACCCGGCCGCCTACGCGCAGATGCTCGGCGGCGGCTCCATCGCAGCGGGGGAGACCTACATGCGAGGCCTGTGGTCGTCCCCGGACCCGCTACAGGTGACCCGGCTGTTCTGCGCCAACATGGCGGTGCTGGAACGCTTTGACGCCAGCCAGGCCCTGCCGGTGAAACTGGCACTTCGCGCGGCGCACTATTTGAATCGCAACAGCCGCAGCGGCTCGCGGGACAATATCTCGGCCCACTACGACCTGGGTAACGACTTCTTCGGCCTGTTCCTCGACCCGACGATGATGTACTCCTCCGCCGTTTTCGAAGACCCGCGGCAGTGTCTGGAAGAGGCGTCCGTCGCCAAGCTGGACGAGTTGTGCCGGCAGCTGGAACTGTCGCCGGAGGACCACCTGCTGGAGATCGGTACCGGCTGGGGCGGGATGGCAGTGCACGCGGCGCGGCACTACGGCTGTCGCGTGACCACCACCACGATCTCCCGGGAGCAGTACGAATTCGCATCCCGGCGCGTAGCGGACCTGGGTCTGGAAGAGCGCGTCACCGTCCTGTGCGAGGATTACCGCAACCTCGACGGCACTTATGACAAGCTTGTCTCTATCGAGATGATCGAGGCGGTGGGGCACAGCTATTACGCCGAGTACTTTCGCACCTGCTCGGCGCTGCTGAAGGACGAGGGCAAGATGGTGATCCAGGCAATCACCATGTCGGACCAGCGTTATGACAAGGCCCGGGACGCGGTCGACTTCATCAAGCGCTATATCTTCCCGGGCGGGTGCCTGCCGTCGGTCGCGGTAATCGCCGATCAGCTCGCCCGCAACACGGACATGCAGATGGTCCACCTGCGGGATATTACCGAGGATTACGCCATCACCCTGGCCCACTGGCGGGAGCGCTTCCTGTCGCGCCTCGAGGACGTGCGCGCCATGGGTTTCAGCGAGGAGTTCATCCGTATGTGGGAGTACTACCTGGTCTACTGCGAGGGCGGTTTCCGGGAGCGCGTCATCGGCACCGTGCAGCTCGCCTTTGCCAAGGCAGGCTACCGGCTTCCCGCTGCGGCCGCATGAGTTCCAGTGGCCGGGCAATCTGATTGCCCGGCCCCCGCGTAATTACCTCCAATCCAATACAAATCCTCAACACGGGAATAGGTCCATGGAATCTGTACATCTGGAGCCGGTCGCCGACGCGCCTCTGGCAATCTCCGAGGACGCCCGCCGCGTCCGGGACGTCCTGATCGCTCGGGGTCTTGAGACGCCCCTGCTGGACAATGGGCTCAATCGCGACCAGAAATACGAGCGGATTCGCGATGCCTTTGCCGAAATCGCGACGACCCTGGGTCTTGATCTCGCGGACGACAGCCTGTGTGATACGCCCCAGCGTATCGCGCGCATGTACGTGGACGAGGTATTCTCAGGGCTTGATTACGGACGTTTCCCGAAGGCCACGGCCATAGCAAACAAGATGGGTGTGGAGGAGATGGTGCGCGTCGACGACATCTCCGTCGTCAGTACATGCGAACACCACTTCATCACCATTGACGGCAGCGCCAGCGTTGCCTACATCCCGGCGGGGAAGATTATAGGTCTGTCGAAGGTCAACCGCATCGTGCGCTTCTTCGCCCAGCGACCCCAGGTGCAGGAGCGGCTGACGCAGCAGGTGCTTGTCGCGCTACAGACCCTGCTGGAGACCGACGACGTGGCGGTGACTATCGACGCGGTGCATTACTGCGTCAAGGCCCGCGGCGTCATGGACGCCAACTCCCGTACGCGCACCACGGCACTGGGCGGCCAGTTCAAGGAAGATCCGCGCACCCGCGGCGAATTCCTCGCCTGAGTGCGGCCCGGCCGGGGTGGAATCCGTGGCATTCAAGGCTCCCAGATTGTCGCCCCTGCAGGCGCTGATCGTTAACGGCACGCTGTTCAACCTCAGCTGGTTCGTCATCGTCTTCACCCACTCACCGGTGATCGCCCCGCTGCAGGTGGCGGGGCACCTCCTTGTTCACTCCCTGATCCTGGGTCGGGGAAGCGCCGAGGCGCGCTTCCTGCTCCTGGTCACCGTGATCGGCGTCAGCCTGGATCAGCTCTTGTTCCTGGGCGGCGTGCTGGCAGTCGAGGGGCCTGTCCTGCCGGCGCCGCTCTGGTTGAGCTGTCTGTGGCCGGTGTTTGCAACGACACTGTGTCATGCATTCCGGGGACTGGCCGCGCGCCCGCTGCTCGCCGCGGTCATCGGCGGGCTGGGCGGCGCAGGGTCCTACGTCGCGGGCGTGCGACTGAGCGATGTGGCCTTCGCCTCGTTTCCCTTAAGTGCCGTCATACTGGGCCTTACCTGGGCCGCGTTGTTTCCGCTCCTGCTGAAGCTGGGCGTGCGCATGGTGCCGGTTGGGGAGAACAACCGTGCGTGACGGCGCCCTTTTTCTTGCGGCGCTGCTGGTGTCCACCTGCGCCGTGGTCGCGACCGCTGCCGAGCACCCGGCGACGCCGACCGTGGTCGGGGAGGCCTTCGATCGGGATGACGGCCGGCTGGTCTACCGGGAGTATCACTTCTGTTCCCCCGACGGGCTGACCTGCACGGTGGATTACCGCGACGGTACCGGACAGCCCATCGCCTTCAAGGAACTCGATTACACCGGCAACCCCTATGGCCCGGCCCTGGTCATGCGCGACCTGAGATCCGGCGGTGAGGAGGTGCTGGCGTTCAGCGACCGGACCGACCTTGTCGTCGATGCCGGCTTCGACAACTTCGTGCGCAGTCGGTGGGAGGAACTCAATCGCGGGGAGACGGTTGTCTTTCCGTTCCAGGTCGTCGGTATCGGGCGACCCCTGAAGATGCGCGCGAACGCGATGCCCGATGGCTGTGAAGCCAGTGAGCTGTGCCTCCAGGTGAGCGTGGACTCCTGGTTCCTCGGCCTGTTGGCCGAGCCCATCGAGCTCTCCTACTCCAGGACCAGCCGCCGGCTGCTCCGCTTCAGTGGTGTCAGCAACCTGCGCGATGGCGGCGGTCGCTCCCACAGCGTGGACATCCTCTACGACTACACCCCGGGCGTGTCGTTTTAGTCAGCGGAATCTCGCCGATTCCACCATTACCCCGGCGCGGGGGGTTGCTACAGTAGGCGCCCCCAAAGTCCTCCGGAGCTCCCATGACAGCCCGTCTTGTGATGTACCTCGCCGCGACCTGCCTGGCACTCCCCGCCTGGTCGGGAGGCCTGCCAGCACCCAACCCCTGGCTGGCGGACAGCCCCTACGCCATCTCCCACCACGACCCGGCGCAAACGGATATCACCCCGGTGGACGGCCCCCGCCGTGGCGGCAGACTTGCCCTCGACCAGGCCAGGACCGTGCCCCTGGTCTGGTGCTCGGCACCGACCTACAAACAGGTGGGGGAGGACGTCGTGGTCATCGCGTCCAACCCGTTGGGCCTGGTCAAGGTGCGCGCCACCGGCGAGGAATTCGAGCTGGTGTCCAATGTGCCCTATCCCGGCCGGGAGGCGGTGCACGCGAAGGTGAGCGACGACACCATCGCCGAGGTTATGGCGGACATCGATCACCGACGCCGCAACAAGCAGGACCTGCGCCTGCTGATGGAGTCCTGGCTGATGTACTGGAAGTTCAGTATCAGCATGCGCACCATGCCCTCGGGGGCTTACGCGCTGATCGATAGGGACGGCTACCACTATACTTTTTTTGACAGGCACCACCTCGTTAAGTCATTCGATAACAACCGGGTGGATGAGCCCCTGTTGCCTGTCAGGCACGCCAGTATCATCGACCAGCTGCCGGCGGAGGACGCGCAAGGTATCGAGGTGATCCTCGGTATCAACATGACCTACGACGGCTACATCGTGGCGGCGGCGACCGGTGCGCTCATCGTCGCCAACCGCGACCTGGAAGTGGTGGACTACCGCCTGTTTCCCGGCGAGCACGTCGAGAACTCCATCGCCATCGACGAGGAGGGTGGCATCTACCTCGTCACCTCGGTCAACATGCACAAGCTGGTGTGGACCGGGGAGCGGCTGTCGACGGACGCGGCAGACGGCGCCTGGAGCAGCCCCTATGACGTGATGCCCGAAGGCGAAGCACAGGCGCTGGGGGCCGCTTCCCACGGCTCGGGTACCACCCCCTCGCTGCTGGGCTTCGGCGCGGACGAGGACCGGCTCGTGGTGATCTCCGACGGCAACCCCGACAACGCGCAGATTGTGGCGTTCTGGCGCGACGAGATACCGGCGGATTTCGAGCAGAAGCCCGGTACGCGGTCCCGCCGCATCGCGGACCAGATTCCCTACCGGCTGAGCAAGACGACGGTGGAGGCCTCTCCGGTGGTGTACGACAACGGCGTGCTCGTGCTGAACAGCACCTACCCGGAGCCAGGCCCGATATCCCTCGACCTCATCAGCAGCGCGTTTCTCTCGGGAACGACGCGGGAGCCACCGCTGGGAATACAGAAGTATGACTGGCTGCCGGCGGAGAACCGCTTCGTCGAGTCCTGGTCCATCGCGGATGTCGATAATACGGACTGGATGCCGCCCGCGGTCTCTACAGCGAACGGGCTGGTGTATATCGCCAACAAACACAACGATACCTACGAGTATTTCGCCGCGGACTGGGACACCGGCGAGAAGAAAGCAACCTGGGAGTTCCCCGACGACAGCGTACTGTGGAACAACTGGGGCGGGATTACCGTATTCCTGCCCGACGGGGATTTCCTGCTCGGCGGATTCTTCGCGATCAAGCGTTTCGATACCGGGGGTATGCGCTAGCGACGCGGTGCTTGACCTTCCAGTGGGGGGAAGGACTAGGGTTGCGGTAACGCATCATCCTGGAGAGCAACGTGGACAAACTGCTGAGCGTATTCCTTCCCGCCTATTTCCTGGCCTTTTTCGGCTTCGCCTTCCTCTGGCGTAGCTGGCGGACCTGGCGCAGCACGGGTATCAATCCCTATCGCCTCAACACCAGCACCGGTGTCGAGGCGCTGGTGCACCGCTATTTCCGGCTGATGCCGCTGCTCTCGCTGGGAGTGCTGGTGTGCTACCTGCTGCCCGGTGACGCGTATGCACTGCTGGCGCCCATCACCTGGCTCGAATTCACGCCCCTGCAGATGTTCGGCATGGCGCTGATGACCGCGGCGCTGGTCATCATGCTGGTCGCACAGTCGGAGATGGGCGCCTCCTGGCGAATTGGCGTGGACCACGAGCATGCAACGGAATTTGTGCGCGCGGGGCTGTTCCGCTACTCGCGCAACCCGATTTTTCTCGGGGTGCTGCTCAGTGTGTTCGGCTATTTCCTGGTGCTGCCCAACGCCGTCACTCTGCTGACCCTGGTGCTGGACCTGGTGCTCATGCAGGTGCAGATTCAGTTGGAGGAGGAGCACCTGTCGGCGGCTCACGGAGAGGCCTACGAAGACTATTGCTGCCGGGTGCGGCGCTGGTTATAGGCGTAGAGTGCGTCATATCCGTGTTGGCGGAAAACTGAAGCCGGTTTTTGTGATCTTCGTCCGGGTTTAGTGACTCCGCCGGGGCGGCTTTTCGCCAGTGCAGACTATAATTTAGCTGTGAATCATGAAATCGCGCTGGCAATGAAGATGAGAATGTTCACGTTTCTATTTTTGCTGGGCTGCTCTACCGCCCACGCGGGATTGATGCCCTCGGTCGAGGTGGGTGGCAGGGAGTGGTTGCAGCCCATCGACTTCACCGACCTGTCCTGGAACGATGTGAGCTCCGTTTGCGACCCCCTCAGTGGCATCTGCAACGGGTCGCTGAACGGCATCGATCTGGACGGCTGGATCTGGGCGGGACAGGACGAAACCCTGGAACTGTTCGGCGTCTATTTCCCACTGGGCGGATTGCCGGGGCAGATTTTTTTTGGGGAAATCCCTGAGCTGGCTATCTTCTTGCAAGACTTCGACGCCACTATCTCTCAGCCCGATAACTTCGGTGTATTGGGTTCCCTGCGAGATACCCCCAGTGCCACGGAGAATTACTCTGCCGCTGCAGGCTTCGTCGAGATGCTGCCGATCCGACCCTTCGTGTCGGCAACCCTTGTCAGCGTGGATCTCATGGGGGCTCGAGATTCCCAGGACCCCCTGCGTGGGGCCTGGTTCTATCGCTCCACGGTGCCAACACCGGCCACACCGCTGCTAGTGATTCTGGCCCTGGGAGGGTTTCTTCTTTCGAGGAGGTACCGGTAGGTGTTCGCTAGGTGCTTTCAGAATCCCGGTAGCTGTCGATGGCCGGGCACGCGCAGAACAGGTTGCGGTCGCCGTAGACGTTGTCGACGCGGTTGACCGGCGGCCAGTACTTGTACCGGCGCAGGCTGTCCACGGGGTAGGCCGCCTGCTCGCGCGTGTAGGAATGGCTCCAGTCACTCGCTGCCACATCCGCCAGGGTGTGGGGCGCATTCACCAGCGGGTTGTCCTCGACCTCCCACTCGCCCCGTTCCACCGCGCGAATCTCCTCGCGAATGGCGATCAGTGCATCGCAGAAGCGGTCGAGCTCCGCCAGTGACTCGGACTCGGTCGGCTCCACCATGAGTGTGCCGGCGACGGGGAACGACATGGTCGGCGCGTGAAAGCCGTAATCGATCAGGCGCTTGGCGATGTCCTCCTCCGTGATTCCCGAGGCCTCGGCGAGCGGGCGGATATCCAGGATGCACTCGTGGGCGACGTTGCCGCTGCTGCCGGTGTACAGCACCGGGTAGTGGTCTTGTAGCCGGTGGGCGATGTAGTTCGCGTTGAGAATCGCCACCTTCGTGGCCAGGGTCAGGCCCTCGCCGCCCATCAATGCGATGTAGGTCCAGGAGATCGGCAGTATCGACGCGCTGCCGTAGGGGGCCGCGGATACCACGTCGTTGCCCGCGGCCACACCCGGGACGGGAATGACCGGGTTGCTCGGCAGGAAGGGCTGCAGGTGGGCGCCGACACCGATGGGGCCCATGCCCGGACCGCCGCCCCCGTGGGGGATGCAGAAGGTCTTGTGCAGGTTGAGGTGGGAGACATCGGCGCCGAATTTCCCCGGCGAGGCCACGCCCACCAGGGCATTGAGATTGGCGCCGTCCACGTACACCTGCCCGCCGTGGGCGTGCACGATGTCGCAGAGCTCGATGATGGACTCCTCGAACACCCCGTGGGTAGAGGGGTAGGTCACCATGATGCAGGACAGGTCATCCGCGTGACGCGCCGCCTTCTCCTTCAGGTCGCCCAGGTCGACATTGCCCATGCCGTCGCATTCCACGATGACCACGCGCATGCCCGCCAGCGCGGCGCTGGCGGGATTGGTGCCGTGGGCGGAGGAGGGGATCAGGCAGACATCGCGCTGGGGCTCCCCGCGACTCTCGTGGTAGCGCCGGATGGCCAGCAGGCCGGCGTACTCGCCCTGGGAGCCGGCGTTCGGCTGGATGGAGATGGCGTCGTAGCCGGTACACTCCAGCAGCATGTGTTCCAGTTCGTCCAGCAGGGCACGGTAACCGCCGGTCTGTGCAGGCGGGGTGAAGGGGTGAATGGCGGCGAATTCCGGCCAGGTGACCGGCAGCATCTCGGTGGTGGCGTTGAGTTTCATGGTGCAGCTGCCGAGTGGGATCATCGCGCGGTTGAGGGCGATGTCCTTGTCCTCGAGGTAGCGCATGTAGCGCAGCATCTCGGTCTCGGAGTGGTAGTCGTTGAACAGCGGGTGGGTCAGGTAGTCGATGGGCCGCAGCAGTTCGTCCGGGATGCCCGCATTTTCCACCACGTCGTCATCGACACTCTGCGCGGAGGGGCCGGTGGTGTCGCCGGTAAAGACCTCCCACAGGATTTCGATATCGTCGCGCGTCGTGGTCTCGTCCAGGGAGACACCCAGTCGGTCGTCTCCCGCAATGCGCAGGTTCACGCCCCGTTCGAGGGCGCGCTGCACGATCTCCGCTTGCCTGTCACCCACGGTGTAGGTGAGGGTGTCGAAAAAGGTCTCGTTGTCTGCGGCAAAGCCGGCCTCGCGCATGCCCTGCGCGAAGATGCAGGCCAGGCGCTGGATGCGGGTGGCGATGCGCCGCAGGCCGTCCGGCCCGTGGTACATGGCGTAGAAGGCGGCCATGATCGCCAGCAGGGCCTGCGCGGTGCAGATGTTGCTGGTGGCCTTCTCGCGACGGATGTGCTGTTCACGGGTCTGCATGGCCATGCGCAGGGCCTGGTTGCCGCGGCGGTCCACGGAGACGCCGATGATGCGGCCCGGCGTGGACCGCTTGTACTGATCGCGGGTGGTAAAGTAAGCCGCGTGGGGTCCGCCGAAACCCATCGGCACGCCGAAGCGTTGGGTGTTGCCCACCACCACATCCGCGCCGAGGGCTCCGGGTGAGCGGATCATTAACAGGGCCATGATATCCGCGGCCATCGCGACAAGCGTGCCAGCACCGTGGGCCTTTTCGACCAGGGCTTCCGGGTCCGCGATGTGGCCGTAGGTGCCGGGATACTGCAGCAGGAGGCCGAAGGCTTCGGTCTTGCCCACCAGTTGCGCCGGCTCGCCGACCACCACCTCGATATCCAGCGCTTCCGCCCGGGTCTTTATCACCGCGATGGTCTGGGGGTGGCAGTCCTCGGCGACGAGGAACGTATTGTTGCGATTCTTCTTGTTCACCCGCTGCAGCAGGGTCATCGCTTCCGCGGCGGCGGTACCCTCGTCGAGCATCGAGGCGTTCGCGAGGTCCATGCCCGTGAGGTCCAGCACCATCTGCTGGAAGGTCAGCAGGGCCTCCAGCCGCCCCTGGGAGATCTCCGGCTGGTAGGGAGTGTAGGCGGTGTACCAGCCCGGGTTCTCCAGCACGTTGCGCTGGATCACCGGGGGGGTGATGGTGTCGTGGTAACCGGTGCCGATGTAGGAACGGAACACGCTGTTGCCCGCCGCCAGCTCCCGCAGCCTCGCGATCACCTCGCGTTCGCTGCGCGCACCGGGGAGTTGCATTGCCTCGCTGCGGCGGATGGCGCCGGGCACTGTGTCCTCGATCAGCGCGTCGAGGTCGTCGTAGCCAAGTTCCCGGGCCATGGCCCTCTGCTGCCGCGCGTCCGGCCCGATATGGCGCTGGACAAAATCGTCGTGGTTCTCCAGTTCGAAGAGGGAGGGGCGGCTCATGGGGGCTCCGTCGGCTGCGAGGATGCGTCCGCAACAGCGGTCTGTGGCGGGCGCGTTGGAAAGGCGCGATGGTAGCAAGATAGGCCGAGTACGGGCAATAATGTGTCCGGATTGCGACAATTCAGGATGGTTTTGTGTGACGCAGCGCACGCGCCGGGGCGAGGTGCCCCTGAGGGATCTCCTGGCCCGGGTCCGGGACTGCCGCCAGTGCGAGGCGGACCTGCCCCTGGGCCCCAACCCGGTGCTGCGCGCCGGCGCGACGGCGCAGCTGCTGATCATCGGCCAGGCGCCGGGCACGAAGGTGCACGCCTCCGGTATTCCCTGGAACGATCCCAGCGGCGAGCGCCTGCGCCGCTGGCTGGACATGGACAATGACACCTTCTACGACGAGTCACGGGTCGCCATCGTGCCCATGGGCTTCTGCTACCCGGGCAAGGGCAAGTCGGGGGACCTGCCGCCGTCCCCCGAGTGCGCCCCGATGTGGCATGAGCCGGTCCTCGAGCTCATGCCGAAAATCGGCCTCACCCTGCTGGTGGGCCGCTATGCCCAGGATTATTACCTGGGCCCTTCGCGCGACACCCTGGCCGCGCGCGTGCAGGCGTGGGAGGAACACGGCCCGCGCTTTTTCCCCCTGCCGCACCCCTCCCCGCGCAACACCCTGTGGCTGAAGCGCAACCCGTGGTTTGAGGGGGATGTCGTCCCCGCCCTGCGCGAACGCGTGAAGGCGCTGCTCGGCTGAGACTACGCCCTTGCCTTTTACCCCGCGCACCGGTATCACTGACGACTTTTCACGGCGGGAGTAATTGCGTGTTGGACCTGGTGAGCCCCGAGGCAGTGGGTATGGACAGCGGGCAGCTGGCCCGCGTGGGCGAACACCTCGGCGGGCGTTACGTGGACCCGGCGAAGATCTGCGGGAGCATCGCGCTGGTGGCGCGGGGCGGGAGACCCTGTTACCTGGACGTGCGCGGCATGCGCGATGTGGAGCGCGGCACGCCGATGACTGAGGACAGCATCCTGCGCATCTACTCCATGACCAAGCCCATCACCTCGGTGGCGCTGATGACCCTGCACGAGCGGGGCCTGTTTTCTCTCGATGACCCGGTGCACCGTTTCATCCCCGAGTGGCGCGACCTCAAGGTGTGGAAGGCGGGTAACTACCCGCTGTTTGCCACCGAGGACGCGCGGCGCCCGATGACCATTCGCCACTTGTTGATGCACACGTCTGGACTCACCTACGACTTCCTGCGCGCCACCAATCTCGACGCCGCGTATCGCAAGCTCAAGGTCGCCCGCGGCGAGGACGGCTACACCGTGCGCGACATGATCGAGCAGCTTGCGCAGCTTCCCCTGGAATTTTCCCCCGGCGAGCGCTGGAACTACTCTGTGGCCACCGACGTGCTGGGCTACCTGATCGAGGTGATGAGCGGCCGGAGCCTGCCGGACTACCTGCGCGAGACCATTTTCGAACCGTTGGGCATGCGCGACACCGCCTTCGAGATCGCCGGCGACAAGGTGGGACGCTTCGCCTCCTGCTACGAGCGCAACCTGAACAAGGAGATGGTGCTGCAGGACGACGGCCAGGACAGCGGCTACGCCAAGCGCACGTTTTACTCCGGTGGCGGCGGATTGATCTCCACCGTCGGCGACTACTACCGCTTCGCCGATATGCTGTTGCGCGGCGGCAGCGTCGACGGACGGCGCATCATCGGTCGCAAGACCCTGGACCTGATGACCGCCAACCACCTCCCCGGCGGCATGGACATGACGCAGATCGCCACGGGCAGTTTCAGTGAGGCGGCCTACGAGGGTGTCGGCTTCGGGCTCGGTTTCGCCATGACCGTCGACCCCGTGCGCAACGGCCACCCGGCGAGTCGCGGCACCTTCTACTGGGGCGGCCTCGCGAGCACCCTGTTCTGGGTGGACCCGGCGGAGGAACTGGTGGTGGTCTTCATGACACAGCTGATGCCCTCCCGGACCTTCAATTTCCGCGGGCAGCTCGAAAATATCATCTACGCCGCGCTAAAGTAGGCTTCGCCATGGTGTGGCGCCCCGCATTCTTGGCTACACTCTCTGCATAACGATTCCAAGGGAGACACCCCATGCCCCGCCGTATCCTGGCAGTTCTCGCCCTGTCACTGCTCCTTCCCGCCTGCTCCGACGACAGCGATGATCGCGGGCCGGACCCCATCAGCATCGAGACGCCCAACGCGGATCGCTGCGAAATCCTCGACCTGCTGAATTGCATGTTCCCGTTCCCCAGCTCGGCCTTCACCGTGGCCGACGAGAGCATGGACACGGGGCGGCGGGTTGCGTTCGACATGGACTCCATGCCCGCCAACAAGCAGGGTGTGCGCGTGGACCCGGCCGAGTGGAATCGCAACGACGGTTTCTCCCCCTCGCAATTGATCGTCACCCAGGTGCCCGGACTGGACCTGGAGCAGTCGGGGGTACCGCCGATCGGGGACCTGTCGCAGTCCCTCTCGCCCGACTCGCCGGTGATGGTTGTTCGCGCCGCCACCGGTGAACCTCACCTCGTGTTCGCCGAGCTGGATGCCAATACCGAGGACCCCGAGGAGAAGACCTTCCTAATCCGCCCGATGGACCAGTACGAGCGCGGCGAGCGCTACATCGTCGTCCTGCGCAACCTGCGCGACGCGGCCGGTGAGCTGTTGGAGGCGCCCGAGGTGTTCCGCGCCTACCGCGACGGGATCCCGACGGACAACCCGGACATCGAGGCGCGACGCCCGGCCATGGAAGACATCTTCGCGGTCCTCGATGACGCGGGTATCGGTCGCGACGACCTGTACCTGGCCTGGGATTTCAATGTCGCCAGTGTGCGCAATCTCACCGAGCGCATCCTGCACATCCGCGACGAGGCCTTCGCCGCACTCGGCAGTGCGGCGCCGGACTTCAGCGTGGACGAGGTGGTAGATCTCGACCCGTGCGATGACGCGGGTTGCAGTGAAGGCCAGGACGCCTACAAGTCGCGCACCATCGTCGGCACCTTCGAAGTGCCCAACTTCCTCGACACCGACGACGGCGGGCCGGGCGCGGCGTTCTACTACGGCGAGCCCAACGACGAGCTGCCGGACCGAATGGGGGGCGACAACACGCTGCGCGCGAACTTCTACTGCAGTATCGCGCGTTCCATCGCGGAAGATTTCGACGCGCTCCCCAAGGCGATTGCGCGGCCCTCCCTGTACGGCCACGGCCTGCTCGGCAGTGGCAGGGAGGCCCTGCGCGGCACCGGCGCCAACGTCAATATCATGGCCAATGACCACGAGATGATGTTCTGCGCCACGGACTGGGCCGGTTTTTCCACGGAGGACGTGGGCGTGGCCATCGCCGCGCTGCAGGATATGAGCCTGGTGCGCCCCTTCTTCGATCGCCAGCAGCAGGGACTGCTGAATTTCATGTTCCTCGCGCGCCTGCTGAAACACGAGGACGGACTGCGCAGCGACCCGGCGTTCCAGGCCGGCGGCGAGCCGGTTTTCGACAACAGCACCGTGTATTACGACGGCAACAGCCAGGGCGGTATCCTGGGTGGCGCATTGATGGGCGTGATCCAGGATGTCACGCGCGGTGTCCTCGGCGTGCCGGGCATGACCTACAGCCTGCTACTGCGGCGCAGCATCGACTTCGAGACCTACGCGCTGTTTTTCTCCGGCGCCACGACCGGGGAGGATGGCGGAGGCTATCCCAGCGTCAAGACCCAGACGCTGGTGCTGTCCATGGCGCAGATGCTGTGGGACCGCGCCGAGGCCAGCGGCTACGCCTACCATATCGAGCGCCCCCTGCCGGATACCCCGGCCCACGCGGTGCTGCTGCAGGTCGCCTATGGCGATCACCAGGTGAGCATGTGGGCGGCGGAACTGATGACGCGCACCATCGGCGCCAAACTGCGAGTACCCGCCCTGGAACCGGGGCGCCATCCGGACACCAATCCCTTCGTCAATATCGAGGCGGTCCCCGCCGGGGGGGGCTACACCGGCTCGGTGCTCACCTACTGGGACGACGGGCCCGTCGGGGGAGGGGCGAACGACGGGGGTACCGCGCCGTCGCCGCTGCTCAACCTGCCGCCCTTCGAGCCCGACTTCGGCGAGGATCCCCACAGCCTGCCGCGCAAGGATCCACTCGCCCAGGAGCAGAAGTCCTTCTTCCTGATGCCCGACGGGACCGGTGCCTTCGTGGATACCTGCGATCCGGAGCTGCCCTGTTTCGTGGACGACTACCCGGGCGGCGCGCCGCAACCCTAGGTAAATCAAGAGGTTCAAGGGGTCTGGCCCCATTCCATGGTCCGCGACCATGGGGTCAGACCCCCTGAATCGTATTTCCTTCGGCGTTTTTCTTGCAAATGAGAATTATTCGCATTAGACTCCTGGCTGTCCGGTGAATGAGATATCGGTGGCAGGGATGCCGCGCACCGGGCAGCGAGAGTTTTGCTGCGGTTTCGTGCAGCGAAATGCGGGTGTGGAGCGAGCGTCCCTTCGGACTGTCGGGACGTTCCTTAGGGCGCGAGTTTCGCGCCCCTTTTTTTTGAAACTCAGTAGCTGATGTCCACCACGATGTAGACGCGCGCGCCGTTGGGGGTCTCGACGCGCACCTCGTCGTCCAGCCGCTTGCCCAGCATGGCCCGGGCCATGGGTGAATCCATGCTCAGCCTGCCGGTACTCACGTCGAATTCGTCGGGACCGACAATGCGCCAGCGCTGCTCCCCGCCGTCTTCGTCCTCCAGCGTTACCCAGGCGCCGAAAAAAACCTTATCTGTGTCCCCCGGCGGGCGTGTGACCACCTCCAGTTCATCGAGGCGCTTGTTCAGGAAGCGCACGCGGGAGTCGATTTCGCGCAGCCTTTTTTTACCGTAGATGTAGTCGCCGTTTTCCGAGCGATCACCGTTCTTGGCGGCTTCGTGCACCGCCTGGGTCACCTCGGGGCGCTCCACTTTCCACAGCTGGTGCAGTTCTTCACGCAGGGTTTTTTCACCCTCGGGTGTGATATAGGCGGAGCCTCGTTTGCGCGGTGGTCGATAGCGTCCCATAAGTGCATTCTACCGCCCGGGGCGACGTCAAAAAACCCGCTGGACTCCCCTCGCCGGCGCTGTTAGAAAGGCAGCAAGACCTGCGAGGTACCGAACATTGACCAGACTGTTGTTCCTGTTGTTTTTTATTGCGAGCCCGGTCCGTAGCGGCGAGTGTATCGATCTCTCGGGCAGCCTCACACAGGGTGGCCTGGTCTGGGGCAGCGTGGCTTCCGGCAGCGCGGTGTCCCTGGACGGCGCCGCGCTGGACGTGCTGCCCGACGGCACTACGATCGCCGGTTTCGGCCGCGACGCCCGGCCGAGTGCTGAGCTGGTGGTGACGGGCGCGGACGGCGCCCAGTGCCGCCAGGCCCTGGCGATCGCCTCCCGGGAATACAATATCCAGCGCGTGGAGGGCGTGCCCCAGAAGACGGTGACGCCGGACCCGGAACACGAGGCGCGCATCGCCCGCGAGCGCCGCCTGGTGAGCGCGGCGAAGGCGAAGCGCTACAGCCGTCCCGACATCATGCTGGATGCCCTCGGCGGGTTCACCTGGCCCACCGTAGGGCCCATCTCGGGGGTGTACGGCAGCCAGCGCTACTACAACGGCGTGCCGCGCAGCCCGCACTACGGCGTGGACATCGCGGTGCCCACGGGGACGCCCGTGCTCGCGCCCAGCAGCGGTATCGTCACCCTGGCCGAGCGGGACCTGTTTTTTTCCGGCGGCACCATCATCCTCGACCACGGCTACGGGTTCTCCTCCTCCTTCCTGCACCTTAGCGAGGTCGACGTCGAGGTGGGACAGGAAGTGAAAACCGGCGACAGGATTGGCGCGGTCGGGGCCAGCGGCCGCGCTACGGGACCCCACCTGGACTGGCGTATGAGCTGGCGCGGCGAGCGCATCGATCCACAGTTGCTCGTCCCCCCGATGCCCGGCCCCGCCGTGCCCAAGGACTGAAAAAGTCCGTATAATGGCGGCCCGCAATCGTGGCGTGAGACCGCAATGATCGACCAGAAGCTGCTCAGCATTCTCGTGTGCCCGGTGAGCAAGGCGCCGGTGGAATACGACAAGGACAAGGATGAGCTGATCTGCAGGGCCAGCGGCCTGGCCTACCCTGTGCGCGACGGCATTCCGGTGATGCTGGAGAGCGAGGCGCGCCAGCTCACCGCCGACGAAAAACTCGGCTAGTTTCGCCAGGAGGGGAGGCCCCGCATGTCAGACACCATCTTCGGCAAGATCATCGCCGGCGAGATTCCCAGCGAGTTTCTGCACGAGGACGAGCACTGCGTCGTCATCAATGACATCAACCCGCAGGCGCCGGTGCACGTGCTGGTCATCCCGCGCAAGCCGATCCGCATGCTGGTGGAAGCGGAGCCGGAGGACCAGGCGCTGCTCGGGCACCTCATGTTGGTGGCGGGCAAGGTCGCGCGCGACCTGGACATCGGCGACGGTTTCCGCGTGGTCGTCAACAACGGTGAGTCCGTCGGCATGACCATCTACCACCTGCACCTGCACGTGATGGGTGGCAAGACCTACGCGGAACAAGGCATGGGCTGAGCGCCCCCTCACTGAGACAAGGCATGAAAACCGGAGAGATTCGCGAGGCCTTCCTGGCCTATTTCGAAGAGCAGGGGCATACCCGCGTGGCCAGCAGCTCGCTGGTGCCCGCGAACGACCCGACGCTGCTGTTCACCAACGCCGGGATGAACCAGTTCAAGGACACGTTCCTCGGCGCCGAGGAGCGTTCCTACGTGCGGGCCGCCAGCAGCCAGCGCTGCGTCCGTGCCGGGGGCAAGCACAACGACCTCGAGAATGTCGGTTATACCGCTCGCCACCACACCTTCTTCGAGATGCTCGGCAATTTCAGCTTCGGCGACTACTTCAAGCGCGATGCGATCCGCTTTGCCTGGGAATTTCTCACGGACACCCTCGGCCTGCCGCCAGAGCGGCTGTGGGTCACCTGTCACGTTTCCGACGACGAGGCGGAAAAAATCTGGGTCGAGGACATCGGCTTCCCCGTGGAGCGTATCTCGCGCCTGGACGAGGACAATTTCTGGCAGATGGGGGACACCGGCCCCTGCGGGCCTTGCAGCGAGATCTTCTACGACCACGGCGACCATGTGCCCGGCGGTCCGCCCGGCAGTCCCGACGACGAACTCGATCGCTACATCGAGATCTGGAACCTCGTGTTCATGCAGTACAACAGGGATGCCGAGGGTACTCTCAACCCGCTGCCGAAACCCTCGGTGGATACCGGTATGGGCCTGGAGCGCATTGCGGCGGTCATGCAGAAAGTGCACAGCAATTACGAGATCGACCTGTTCCAGGCGTTGATCAGGGAGGCGGCGCGCATACTGCATGTCGACAACCTCGAGGAGAAGTCCCTGCGGGTTATTGCCGACCATATTCGCTCCTGTGCCTTCCTGGTCGCGGATGGCGTCATGCCGGGCAATGAGGGCAGGGGTTACGTGCTGCGGCGCATCATCCGCCGCGCGGTGCGTCACGGCAACAAGCTGGGCGCCCACGGGCCGTTCTTCTACAGGCTGGTACCCACCCTGTGTCACGAGATGGGCGACGCCTACCCGGAACTGGTCAAACTGCAGCCGCAGGTCGAGAAGGCCCTGCTGCTGGAAGAGGAGCAGTTCGAGAAAACCCTCGACAACGGCATGCAGATACTCGACGAGGCGCTGGAAGGACTGGACGGCAAGGAGATTCCGGGGGAGGTGGTGTTCCGGCTCTACGACACCTACGGTTTCCCGGTGGACCTGACCGGCGACATCGCCCGGGAGCGCGGCCTGACCCTGGACATGCGCGGCTACGAGGCGGCGATGGCCCAGCAGCGCTCGCGCTCACAGGAGAGCGGCGCTTTCAGAGTGGACTACAGTGACGTGCTGTCCCTGGAGGGCAGCACCGAGTTCACGGGGTACGACGGCACCGCCGGGCAGGGTATTGTCACCGCGCTGCTGCGCGACGGCGAGGTGGTGGACGCGCTCGCCACCGATGAAGTCGGGGTGGTCGTCCTGGACCGCACGCCCTTTTACGGCGAATCCGGCGGCCAGGTTGGCGACACCGGCTTTCTTGAAGCGGGCGCTGTGCGGCTCGAGGTAATCGACACCACCAAGGCCTCCGACCAGCACCTGCACCATGTAAAGGTGCTGGCCGGCAGCGTTAAGACAGGTGATGCGATGGACGCGCAGGTCGACGCCGGCGTGCGCCAGCGCACGCGTCTCAATCACAGCGCCACGCACCTGTTGCACGCGGCCCTGCGCAGGGTGCTGGGCGAGCACGTGCAGCAAAAGGGATCCCTCGTCGACTCCGAGCGCCTGCGCTTCGATTTCTCCCACCCCGAAGCGGTGAGTGCCGAGGAGCTGAAAACCATCGAGAACCTGGTCAACGACCAGGTGCGCGCCAACACCGAGGTGCAGACCCGGGTGATGTCCATGGACGACGCCGTAGCGGCGGGCGCCATGGCATTGTTCGGTGAAAAGTACGGCGACGACGTACGTGTGCTGTCCATGGGCGAGGACGACTTTTCCGTGGAGCTGTGCGGCGGTACCCACGCCGCGCGCACGGGGGATATCGGCCTGCTGCGTATTGTCTCCGAGGGCGGTGTCGCCGCCGGGGTGCGCCGCGTCGAGGCGGTTACCGGTGCGGGCGCGCTGGACTTTATCGACGCGCGCGAAGAGCGCCTGGCGCAGGTGTGCGATGCGGTGAAAGGCACGGCCGAAAACGTGGCGGACAAGGTGTCCGCGCTGCGCGCGGAAAACCGCGACCTGGAGAAGGAGATCGCGCGGCTGAAACAGAAGCTGGCCACCGGGGCCGGCAGCGATCTCACCGCCGACGCGGTGGAGGTGAACGGCATCAAGGTGCTCGCGGCCAACGTCGATGGCGCCGACGCGAAATCCCTCCGGGACACCATGGACCAGTGCAAGAACAAGCTGGGCAGCGCGGTGATTCTGCTTTCTGCCGTGAACGACGACAAGATCGCGCTCACCGCCGGCGTCACCGGCGACCTCACCGACCGGGTGAAGGCCGGGGACCTGATGAAGGAGTTTGCCCAGCGCCTGGGTGGCAAGGGCGGGGGCAGGCCGGACATGGCGCAGGGCGGCGGTTCCGACGTGTCGGCCCTGCCGGAGGTGCTCAAGGCGGTGCCGGACTGGGTGTCTTCCCAGCTCGGCTAGGGCCCTTCAGTCGCCCACGACAAAGGTCGGGGACACCCCGCTGAAGGCTTCCCCCGGGCTCAACTGGCCCGTGTGTTTCAACCGGTAGCTGCCCGCGGGGGCATTCTCCGGAACATCCCATTCCAGTCGCGCGATAAACCCGTCTGCGTCCCGGCGCCAAAACACCCGCGTGCTCCAGTCGCCGTCGTCGGCGACAGGAGCCCATCCCTGGGGGGTCTCCCGTTCCACCGCCAGGAAGTTCGCACCCGCGGGAAAGTCGATGGTGGGATTCCGCGAGAAAAATTCAGCGGCGACGGTGTCTCCCGCTGCGAAGCGCGACTGCCCCATGGGCAGGGCCTCACCGAACGCCTGTCCATGGTGTGGTGGCGGGGCGCTCTCACGCGGCAATGCGCGCGAGGGCGACTTGCCGCGCCAGTCGTCGTAGGCGATACCCGATGCCGTGGCCGCGCCCGCATCCAAAGCGGCGGCCAGTTCGGTCGCGACCTGGCGATACGCGTCCAGCGTCCAGCGACCGTGCAGGTTGTGGGCGGCCTCGTACTGTTGCAACTCGTACTCCTCGGGGGTGGTGACGTAACCGGCGAAACCGTTGGCGTAGCCCGCGATCACGATGTGCTGCGCCCAGTCGCCCAGGGCGTCCATCACAGTGTCGCGCAATCGCCGGCCGGCCATCGTGGTGACCTCCCCCGGCATCGCGACGATCACCAGTTGCCCGATGCGCGCCAGGGTCACGCTGTGAATCTGCGATTGCAGCGGCGGCTCCTGGCTGCCGGTTTCAAACAGGATCGCCTTGGGTGACTGGCAGTCGAGAACGGGCTGCGTCCACGCGGGCGCACCCGTCACCAGGCGTATCAGGATGTCCCGCCACCAGCTCTGCTCGGTCATGCCCTCGCGGAACAGGAAATGGCCGCCGCCGTCCTCGGTGGACCCGCCGGCGAAGGAGTAGCCGTACGCGGAGGGGCAGGTGGTTTGCGGGCCGGCACCCGTGAACTGGTCGTCCACCTCGAAGCGCTTCAGGTCCACGTAAACCTGGCGGGAATCCACGGGGCCGGAGAGCGCCTCGCTGGCTGTGTCGGACAGTTGCATGGCGACGGCGAGCTGGCGGTCTCCCATAATCTGCGTGGTCTCGACGTCGGTCGCACCGGGTCCCGTATTGTCGAGGTTCATGTTGGGTGTGACGTCCCCCGGGTCGGATTGCGCAAAGGCGGCGATATACTCCCCCTCGTTGCGGTAGGTGGATCCGCGCTGTCGTTCCAGTTGCAGCGAAGCGTACCCCTTGTGGTCCCCGGAGATGAGGCGGTTGTAGTAGTTCATCGCGGTGGGGTGCAGGGCGTACCAGTTGAGCATGCCGATGTCGCCCGAGTCGTCGACGAACTTCAGCAGCGTCATCGTGGTGTTGGTATCCTCGCGGTAGCGCGCCCGCTCCCCGGCGGGATTTTCCAGGTAGGCCACGCGCGAGCGATTGGCACCGGCATTCTCTACCCGGCCCTCGTTGATCAGGATATTTGCGGGGCGCACGTTGTTGTGCGCACGCTCAATGGACGCTGAAATGCCCTTTACAACAGCCTCGAAGTGCGCCGGGTACAGCCCGCCATCGAGACCGGTATCGGAGCGCGAGTGCCAGTAGCCCCCCGGGCCGGAGTGGTTGTGCGTGGCGCTGATGATGACATTGTCCAATCGGTACAGATCATCGAATCGGGCCTGCAGGCGCTCGACCACCTCCAGGGTGATGTGGTGGTCGACGCTGCCGAGGTCGGCGCTGACGAAGACCAAGCGGTTGTCGGGTCGCCCGGCCTCGGCGATGACGAATGCGCGGGAGCGCTGGCGGATGTGGATGCCCTCGCTGAGCTGGTCCGGCCGGCCGAAGCCCCACAGTTGTACCCCGAAGGCGGGCCCGGTGACGTCAGCAGAGCCCAGGCCCACCAGGTAGGGGAATGTATCCGAGGCGGCCCCGGGCTCCGCCGTGGAGACGACGGGGCAGGCGAGTGCCAGCAGCAGGGTGAGGAGGAGCTTCAACCGTCGGTTCATAGGCGTGCCTGAGCGAGTCGTTCCAGCACGGAGCTTACACGGGCTTGCACGCTGAATACACCGTCCGGGAGTGCGCACCGGGCCTGTGCTAGTCTAGACGGGTCCAGCAGTTTTCGAAGGAGGCGGACATGGCGGACAGCGCGCCCATCGGCTCCGGGGGGGTTCCCCGGTTTCGTGTCAACGGATTCGCGGGCCTGAAATATTTCCTGCGCTGGATCCGCAACCCGGTGAGCCTCGAGGGTGCCAGCAACGTCCCGAAGATGAAGATGGCCCTCGGCGGGCCGGAATTCCATGCCCGGGTGGAGGAGATGCGTGCGGACCCGGTGGGCCGGCGCATCCTGGCGGATCGCCCGGATATCGGCCTGGTGCTGGCCGAGGACGCCCTCGCCGATATGCCCGAGGGATCCCTGGGCCGCATCTATCACGCCCACGCCAACGTCGAGGGTGCCGTGCCCGGCTACCTGCTGGCGGGACAGCTCTACCGCGGGCCCGAATACGACGCGCTGGACTGGGACGAGGACATGAAGTTCCTGCTGTGGCGACTGAACAATGTGCACGACCTGATTCACCAGCTCTGCGGTTACGGTACGGACCTGTCCGGGGAATCGCTGACGATTTCCTACACCCTGGGCCTGGAGGCGATGGATGTCGCGAAAGCGCGCCGCATGGCGACGTTCTGGGCCAACCTGTCGTGGCTGCTGAATCGGCCTTCAATCGGTTACGAGCGCTACAAGCGGTACAGCATGGAGGCCTTCGAGCGCGGCGCGGCCACCTGTGCGCGCCAGCCCCTGCACAACATCTATTTCGAGGAGTTGTTGCCCGTGCAGGTCGAGAAGGTGCGCGAGCGCCTCGGGGTGCCGCCGGTGCAGGAAGCGTTCGACAGCGCCGCCTGGAAGCTGAGCAATCTCGGGGAGAAGATCGCGCGCGGCTACCGCAAGGAGGAGGAGTCGGACAACGGCCGCCTGGCCTACGTCGATCATCTCGTGCGCGCAGGCATCCCGGTAAAAACGCTGGTCAATCTCAGGGACAGCGCGCTTGAGGACCTGCTCGAGCGCGCTGCCAACGGCGCCCGGTCCGAGGAATTGCGCGCGCTCGCCGGGGTGCCCTGAAACACCTGCGATAACCCTTGCGCGCCCCGCACTACCCCTCGTAGTCGAGTTCTATCACCTGGGTGGCCCGTTCCGGCCAGGCGTCCACGGTGAAGTACAGCGAGCTCCCCTCTACGCCCAGGTTGGCTGACGGCGCGCCCCGCAGCCGTGCGCGGCTCACCGGGGAGGAATCCCCGAGTTCGATCGTGTAACTCCCGGGCTGTGGTGTACCCACCAGGTGGATATACCCTTGATTGCCAGAGCGCGTGGCGCCCAGGGCAATACCGCCCAGGTCGTTTTGGGGCAGTGGGACCGGGCGCGTGTCCTGTACGCTGTCCGCGTTGTCCGCGAGCCAGTCGCCGACGGCCTTCAATCGGGTGACCTGCAGCGGGTCTAACTGGCCGTCGCCGCGGGGTCCCGTGTTGAGCAGTACATTGCCGTTGCGGCTGGCCACCTGCGTGACCATGCGGATGATCTCCTCCGGCGCCAGGAGGTCGTCGTCTCCCTCCTCGCGATTGAAGCCGAAGGAATGGCCGATGCCGCGGGTGGTCTCCCAGTCGAAGGGCAGCAACCGGTCCGACACGGTGTACTCCGGTGTGCGCACGTCCCATGCCGGCGGTTCGGGGGGCAGGAGCCCGGTAATGCCCTCGGGGCGCCGCCAGGCGCGCGGCCGCAGCAGGCTGCGCAGGGCGATCCAGCGATCGTTGACCAGGCCGTCTTCGACGCGGTTGTAATACTCCGCGATGATGCCCAGGGCAGCCGACTCCGAGGGATAGCTGATATCGTTCCACAGGTAGTCGGGGCGGTAGCGCTCGATCAGTTCGCGGTAGTGGGCGTTGGCGTAATCGAGGTAGCCGCTGCCCCAGCCGGGCATGGTCAGCATCAAACCCGCGAAGCTCTCGATACGGCGGTGTCTGAAGCTCCAGTCGATGCCGCCTGAGTAGTAGACACCGAAACGCAGCCCCTGGCCGCGGGCGGCCTCCGCGAGCTCACCGACCACGTCGCGCCGGGTTGACCAGTTCCGGGCGTGTGGGTTCTGCACCGCGCTCGGCCACAGCGTGAAGCCGTCATGGTGCTTGGTCACCAGTACAAGGTAGCGCGCGCCGGAGGCGGCAATGGTGCGCGCCCAGTCCTCCGGGTCCCATTGCTCGAGCATCTCGTTGAACTGTTCGCCGAAGCGGGAGTAGGGGAAGGACTCGCCGTAGTTGTCGCGGTGAAAGGCGGCTGTCGGCCCATCCTCGAACAGCATGGAATTCTGGTACCACTCGGCGTAGGCGTTGTACTTGAAATGGTTGACGCCCCCCGCCTTCATGTCGGCGGGCACGCTCGAGCGATGTGGCGCATAGGCGGGGATGGAGTACGGCCCCCAGTGAATGAACACGCCCAGCTTGGCGTCGCGGAACCAGTCGGGCGCCCGGTGCCGGGCAAGGCTATCGATGGTCGGTGCGTAGCCCCCGGTCGCCGCGGGCGGCGAGTCCTCGCAGGCGCCCAGTACACTCGCGGCGGACACCATGGCGCCCGCCTGTAACAAGCGGCGCCGCGACAGGCCAGCGGTGCCGCCCGGCGTGGTCGACATTGTTCCCAAGGGTGCCTCCTCGAACATTCCACACGAAAGCTGAATCCCTCCAGTCTGGCCGCTGCGCGCGGGCTGCGCAAGCGGAGGCGCACCGCGCCGCGGAAAAGCACTGGAAAGGTACATTTCCAGCGGTATTCACTGTTTAAAAAGTGTGCACTTTGGTGTTTAATAGCGCCCTTTTTTCGGCGCCCGGCAGACCCTGGGGCCGGGGCAAATGAGACAGCGATGAGTCTAATCGTCCAGAAGTTCGGTGGTACGTCCGTCGGCGACATCGAGCGCATCGAGCAGGTGGCCGCCAAGGTCGCCGGCTTCCGCGCGGACGGCCACGACGTGGTCGTCGTGGTGTCGGCCATGTCCGGCGAGACCAATCGTCTCATCGAACTGGCGGGCCAGGTGCAGGCGCGCCCGGTACCCCGGGAACTGGACGTGCTGCTGTCCACCGGCGAGCAGGTAACCACCGCATTGCTGAGCATGGCCCTGGACGAGCGCGGGGTGAAGGCGAAGTCCTACAATGGCGGCCAGGTGCGCATCCTCACGGACGACGCCCACACCAAGGCGCGCATTCGCGAGATCGACGACGCGCACCTGCGCCGCGATCTCGACGCGGGATACGTGGTGGTAGTCGCGGGCTTCCAGGGCGTGGACGACGCCGGCAATATCACCACGCTGGGCCGCGGGGGGTCGGACACCACGGCGGTGGCACTGGCGGCCGCGCTCGAGGCGGACGAGTGTCAGATCTACACCGACGTGGACGGCGTCTACACGACCGACCCACGGGTCGTTGACGGCGCCCGGCGGCTGAAAAAAATCACCTTCGAGGAGATGCTCGAGATGGCCAGCATGGGTTCCAAGGTGTTGCAGATCCGCGCCGTGGAATTCGCCGGCAAGTACAACGTGCCCCTGCGCGTGCTGCACAGTTTCCAGGACGGGCCGGGCACCCTGATCACTATCGAGGACGAGACCATGGAAACGCCGACGATTGCGGGCATCGCGTTCAACCGCGACGAGGCAAAGCTGACGATCGAAGGGGTGCCCGACACCCCGGGTGTGGCCTACAAGATTCTCGGGCCTATCGGCGAGGCCAACATCGAGGTGGACGTCATCGTGCAGAACGTTTCCCACGACGAGCGCGCCAACTTTACCTTCACCGTCAGCCGCAGCGATCTGCCGCGGGCGGAGGAGATCCTGCGCCGCGTGGCGGCGGAACTGGGCGCGCGCGAGGTCAGCAGCGACAACAAGATCGCCAAGGTCTCGGTGGTAGGCGTCGGCATGCGTTCCCACGCCGGGGTGGCGAGCCAGATGTTTGAGGCGCTGGCCGACGTAGGCATCAACATCCTCATGATCACCACCTCCGAGATCAAAATCTCGGTCATCATCGAGGAAAAATTCCTCGAGCTCGCCGTGCGCTCGCTGCACTCCTCTTTCGAACTGGAAAAGGAACCGGAAGAGGAAGGCGCTGCCTAAACAGGCGTTCTTGCCCGGCTGGATATAGAAAGCCAGGCTTACTAATATTGCGTTTGCTGCAATCTCAACTATTGATAAGAAGCTGATTGCATGGTCCGGGCCCTGTTGGGCCGGGTGAGTTGTTCGCGGCGTGCAGGTAGGGGCAGGCCGCGGGCACCAGACTGGAGTAGAAGGACTTATGCTTATATTGACCCGCAGGGTGGGGGAATCCCTCATGGTGGGTGACGACATTACTGTCACGGTGCTTGGCGTAAAAGGCAACCAGGTTCGCATTGGTGTGAACGCCCCCCGGGATGTCGCCGTGCATCGGGAAGAGATCTATACGCGCATCCAGGACGGCGGCGCCGAGGGCGAGGCAAAGGACGAGACAAAGGACTCCTCAGAGTAGCTGCTCAAGCCCTGACAATCCCGTAAGGCTTTGATTTCACAGTCACTGTGGTATGATGCCGCGCCTCGGGCGGCGGTGCTTTTGCGCGCCGTTTGACCCCGTTGGAGAGCCGGCCGAGTGGCCGTTTTCCACACAATTCGATTCACGGAGAGCTGGCCGAGTGGCTGAAGGCGCACCCCTGCTAAGGGTGTATAGGTTAACCCCTATCGAGGGTTCGAATCCCTCGCTCTCCGCCATCTAAGCAAAAAGGGCACCCGGAGGGTGCCCTTTTTGCTTAGCAGGTGGCGAGTGCGGACTTGGTTCGACCCTCCGGTTCGACAAATTGCGACCTTGGGAGCAATTTGCAACGAGCCGCCGAAGGCGGCGAAGCCCACAGGGTCACAACGCCCCTTAGGGCGTTGTGATTAATCCCTCGCTCTCCGCCATCTAAACAAAAAGGGCACCCTCTGGGTGCCCTTTTTGCTTAGCAGGTGGTGAGTGCGGACTTGGTTCAACCCTCTGGTTCGACAAACTCTCCCTACGGGAGAGTTTGGACGCCGGAGCGCAGCGACGGCGCCCGCAGGGCCAGAACAGCCCTTAGGCTGTTCTGGTCAATCCCTCGCCCGGAGTGGCGGAAAAATGCCGAAAGTTTATCTCGTTCACAATAGATTAGATTTCAACCAATCCCTCGCTCTCCGCCATAAAAGAGAAAGGCCACCCCTTGAGGTGGCCTTTCTCTTCTAAGTTGGAAGTGCGGTGTGGACGAACCCCGATGCGTCGGACCGTCTGTTTCGACACACTGCGACCGTGGCAGGCAGGACTATCGCACTATTGAAGTCAGTGCATTCGGCGAATGGAGTAGGGCTGTAGCCTGATATCCCGCGCCAACCTCTACGGATCAGTGCATTAACTTGTCAGTTCTGAATGCTGCACCATCCAGCCATGAACGTCAGGCGCGATGCGCTCTGCGTGGTCGGTAACCAGAAAATGCCCAACGTCAGAATAAATCTTGATGTCCTTGGGACAGGTCAGCCGTCCGTAAAGTCCCTCAATGAAGGATTGTGGAAACATGCGGTCACGCCCTCCATGCAGTATCAGGATGGGCGTTTTTATCTGCTCAACCGGGCAGGTCAGTTTAGTGGTAGTCAGAGAAGCCAGTGCACGCAAACTCATGGTTTTCAGCGCCAACGGGTCGGCCGCCAACCAGTCCTTGATATTCTGGTCGCCACGACTGAGCAGGGCGAAGTATTTCTGAATGTTGAATTTCGCCTTCGGGGCCAGCTTGGACAGGCCCACGACCACAGGCCGCAATGCCTTGGCGATCAGGGGATGATCCGTCAAGCCTGCGTTGGCTGTGTCGGCCAAGTCAGCGGCGTTGTGACAAATGGCCCCGGCCAGATCGTTTTCGCTGGCTGCCAGATAAAAGGCCACGATACCTCCCTGACTGGAACCCGCCACAAACACCGGCCCGTGGAATCTTTCCCTGGCGTAGCGAATCGCTGCACGACCGTCGGCAACCAATCCTGAGATGGTGTAATCCCCGCGATCGCCTTCGCTGCGACCATGGCCACGGGGGTCGACACTGACCACGTTGACCCCGCAATCCGCCATGGCTGCCAGGAAATCTCCGAATATCAATCCGTAAACGCTGGTGCCGGGGATGAACACCAGGGTTGGTCGTTCCTGTTCGACTGCGATCACATCCAGATGCAGTCTCAAGCCATCGGATTGAACGCGGGCCGCTTCAAACCGATCGTACCGTACCTTCGCTTTGCGAAAGTGCATGACTTTTTCGAAGTGTTCTTTGATTTCAGCTTCGCTGATGTCAAGGCCCGCAGGGAGGGTAGAAGTTGTCATGGTGCTTCCTCGTCGATTGATGGCACGGGATAAAGGCCGGCACTGAACAGCGTGTGGTTACGAAGACGGCGACCCCGACGGCCGGCAATCGGCGACCAGTTGAGCGCGGCCATCGATTAAATAGGACTTGCGTCAATCCACAACTGACACTAATGTAACTTACAATAGCGTCAGATGTGGGAATAGGCAAGTATGAGCCAGCAACACAGAACATTGGGTGCACAAGGCACCAACCCCGCCCACCGGCGCAAGCGACTGACTGCGGCACAACGTCGTGAGCGCTTTCTGGACGTTGCGTGCGAGCTGATCGTGGACGCCGGACTGAGCGCCGTGACCATGGAGCGGGTCGCCAGACAATCGGGCGTCAGCCGCGCGCTTGCCTACGGCTACTTTGACAATAGCGATGAACTGTTGGCGGCGGTATTTGAGCGCGAAGTCGGCGCCATTGATCAACTGATTTTTGCCCGCCTGGACCACATCCGTGATCCGCGAGAGCGTCTGAAAGTCGTCATTGAGGCCGTGACTGAAGTATTCCAGGGAAAAGGAGTGCTGCTGGGCCGCCTGTTCCAGAGCCACCACCATGGCGAGGCACTGGAAGCCGCGCGTAACCGACGCGCAAATTTTGTTGAAGACTTCTTTGCACAACAGATGCAGAAAGATCTAGACATACCGATCGCCGAAGCGCGTATTGCCGCTTCCATCTGGCAAACGGCTTTCGTTGGCGCGCTGTCATTATGCTACAGCGGCAAGGCCCCCACCGCGGAGGTGCTGGCGGTATATACACGGATGGCAGATGCCGGTGTGCGTGCCCTGATACCGGACTCGGGCCTGCGGGAGTCGCACCCATGAGTAGCCTGGAGCGTGTCAAGAACGCTCAACTGCCTGTAAGTGGGCCCAAAGGTTGGCCAGTTGTCGGCTGCCTTCCCGACTTTTATAGCGATCCATTGGGCTTTCTTACCCATGCCGTACGTCAACATGGCGATATCTGCCGAATAGAGATCGTTGGCTTGCCGTATTACCAGCTCTCCGACCCGGGACAGATTTATCAGGTGCTGACCCAGTACAAGATGTTTCGCAAGGGCAGTGTTGGGCGCGAGCGGCGGCGTTTATTTGGCAATGGCCTGGCCACCGCTGAAGGTGAATTCTGGTTACAACAACGACATTTGTCGCAACCGGCCTTTTCACGGGAACGCTTAAACGGCTATGGCCAGATCATGGCCAGTATCGCGGTAGAGCGCACGAGCCAGTGGCCTATCTCTACGCACGTCGACCTCCATGAGCTTTTAATGCGCCTGACCCTCGAGAGCATCAGCCGGGTGCTTTTCGGTGTCGATGTCAATACTCAGGCCAGACAGGTAGGCCAGTCGCTGGAATACGCAATGAACTTCTTTGGCAGTCAGGCAAGCTTCGTTTATCACCTGCTGCCGAAATGGTTCATGACACCAGGGCGACGCAGGTTCCATGCCGAAATCGACAAGCTCGACGCGATTGTCGAGGGCATAGTCCGGGAAGGTCGCAACAGTGGTGAAGATCGCGGCGACCTTTTGTCAACGCTGCTTCGCGCTCGCGACGAAGCCGACAATGCCATGGATGACCAGCAATTGCGCGATGAACTGATGACGATGTTCCTGGCTGGTCATGAAACGACAGCTCTAGCACTGTCCTGGACATTCGCGCTGCTCAGCCAGCATCCTGAGGCGGAAACCCGTTTGCAGGCCGAAGTAAATACTGTATTGGGAGGTCGCCATCCTACGGTGGAGGATTTGCCCAATCTGGTCTACACGGAGCAGTTGCTGAAAGAAGCAATGCGCGTTTATCCCCCCGCCTGGATTCTGGCCCGGCAGGCGCTGGAGGATGTGGACGTGGGAGGTGTGGTTATTCCCAAACGAGCTTTTGTGACCATGAGTCAATGGGTAACACACCGCGATCCTCGCTTTTTTAACCAGCCCGAGCAGTTTCAACCTGAACGCTGGACCCCGTCTTTCGAAAAAAGCCTGCCCAAGAGCGCCTACTTTCCCTTTGGGGCCGGGCCACGGGGTTGCATCGGCAAAGCGCTGGCAATGATGGAGGCCAAGTTGTTCCTGGCCTGCATCATCCAACAATTTCAATTTGAGCCCGACCCGGGTTTTCGACTTGACCCGGCCGCTTCGTTGTCCCTGCGACCACGGCATGGTTTGCCGGGCCGCCTGGTACCCAGAACAACCGCATGAAGCGATTTGTCCAGGGCGAGATGTACATGCAGGCGGAACCGGAGACGGTTTGGTCCGTACTTGCAGACTTCCATCATGTCCATCGCTGGGCTCGGGAGGTGACCCACTGTGAACCGCTGGGGGACGTGCCACGTGGATTGGGGGCAGGTCGCCGCTGTGTCATTCGCGGGGTCGGCCAGGTGGATGAGTACATTACTCGCTGGCAACCCGGGGAGTCCATCGGTTACTCCGTGAGTCGGCTTGGCCCGATCATCCGTTCCGAAAGTGACTGGCAGCTGCGCTCGGCAGAGCAAGGCGGTACCCATGTCAGTCTTGGGCTGCACTATGAAATGGCCTGGGGCCCATTGGGGCGGCTGCTGGATCGGTTGTTGGTGAGAAAACGATTGCAGGCCAGCATTCCGAGAGTGCTGAAGCGTTTGAGCCGCCATCTTGGGAACAACGACCACGCAGGTTGAAAATCGACCCATTCGGGCATCATGTGGGGGCTTTCACCCGGTTGAGGCTCAAGGTGTGCTAGCGGCCGCTCCGCGCGAGGTGCCGGTCGATGACCTCCCGCCAGGCGTCTGCATTCTCGTACTGCGGGCAATGTGCAGCCTCCGGAATCACTTCCAGGCACGCGTCGGGAATGGTCACAGCCATCGCTTCGGAGGATTCGAAAAACGGGGCGTCAGCGGCTCCCACGATGACCGTGGTGGGTACCTCGAGTGCTGACAGCGTCGCGGTGATATCGGGCAGGTCCTCCAGCACTTTTGCCAGGCTGCTAAAAGCCGCCGGATCCATTTGTTCCAGTTTTTCTGTGATACGTCCCCAGTGTTCTTCCTCGCCCAGGTAGTCGATGCCGTTTTGAACCTCGGGAGAGGCCGGCATAGCTTTCATCAGTGTCACCACTGCGGAGGCGCCCTCGTCCTCCAGCAGCCTTGCTACCATTTCGAGCCCTCCTTTGGGCGCGTCAAGGGGTGCCGAAGCGGTGTCCATCAGGATCAGCGACCGAAGCTGGTCTTGGTGCAACAGGGCGTAGCGCATCGCGACCATGCCGCCCAGTGAGTGGCCCAACAGGTGAAAGTGCTCGATGCCCAGGGCCTCTGTAAAACGGTGCAGGTCATCGACCATGGCTTCGATGGTATAGCTGGACTCCTTGCCGGTGTTGGTTGTTTCACCATGGCCGCGATTGTCGGGTGCAATGACCCGGTATCGGTCCGAAAACCAGCCGAGTTGATCGTGGAAGTCGAGTTTGCCACCGGAAAAGCCGTGCACGAACAGAAACACCGGGCCGTCGCCCTCGTCGTAATAGCTCATCGTGAGCTCACCCGCCTCGACGGTCCTTGATTCCCTGCGTTTCACCATATGCTCCTTATCGAGGGGCCCGCCAGCGGCGAGGCGCATATGTCGGTGCCGCGCAAAGTACCATAGACAGTACCAGCAGCAGAAGTGCGAACCGGGGCATGACCGGTACCGCCGAGTAGCAGGTCGGGTCAGTCACATGGCCGGGCCCCTGGAAACAGCAGTTCTCCCCGGCGGGGCAAACCGGGTCGCCGCTTTGCGCCGCTCCTATATTTAGTGCGGTACCCTGCGGAATCACCGTACCGTAGAAGTCGCGCGGCCCCGGATCAATGCCGAACAAGGTCAGCAGGTCAAGTCCGGCGCCGATAACGGGTGAGCCCGGCAAGGCCTGGTAGGCCGCCAGCGAGTCCAGCTCCGTGGGGTCAGTCAGCAGTTGGGGATTGCCCGGCGCCACGAGCATCGGGTCGATGTGAAGACCCAGAGGTGTTGGCCCCAGCATTTCCTGTCCCGTACTGCGGAAATCGGCCAGGCTGGTGTAGGTTGTTCCATTGGCTTCCACCTCGAAACTGCCATCCGTCGTCCAGTACACATTGCCCTGGAATGTGACCTCCCCGGGAACGAGAGGGACAGAGGAGCGAATCAGTTCCACCCCGGGCTCGGTTATAAAAATATTGTTGCGAAAATTGACGTTGCCGTAGGTGCCGTTGAAGGCGCGGACTGCGGCAGGGCGACCGGTAGCGGCAGGTGAAACGTAGATCGTGTTGCCGTAGATCTCCACGTCGTCCATGGTTCGAAGGAAATCCGTGAACATCAACACGCCCCCGTAACCGTTGCGGCGGCCGTCGTTGTAGCTAATGTTGTAACGGACCACGTTGTTGCTGAAGGCCGGGGCAGTAAAGAACTGGGCGAGCAGGTAACCGGCGCCCTCGTTTTCGTAGGAGTAATTGTACTGCATGACGGAGTTGGTAACGCCGCCGTCGAGGTCGAAGCCGCCGCCATCAGCACCTCCGCCGGTCCGATTATTGTGCGCGATATTGTGCTGGATGGCTACGTCGTTGGCCTGCCACGCCCATATCCCCACCGGGCCACCGCTGCCCATGCTGCCAATACCCCCGTTGTTGTACGCGAGGCAGTATTCGATGACCGCGCCATCGGTCGCGCTGACGATAATGCCGCTCCCCGTATGCCCGCTGATATTGGTGGGGTCGCCGAAGTTGTCGAATACCTCGGTATAGCCAATGTAAATATCCTCGTGGGAAAGCCTGGGCACAAAGCTCTGGAAGTAGCCGGAGACACCAATTCCCTTTTCACCGTTGTCGAACGCGCGCACATTGGTAATGCGAACGTCACGGAAACCCGGCAGCGATGAGTGATCACTGGTGATGGTGATACCCGCCTCACGGAAGCCGCTGACGTCGACCTGGTTAATACGAATATGGTCGAACTTGGAGCCGTCGGTTTTGAGTGTTTCGAATCTGATGCCATGGCCTGTGTTTGTCGCCGTGCCCGATCCAACCACATTGATATCGTGGATGGATATCCCGGCGCAGTCCGTGACATTGATGCCATTGGCTGTGCCGCCGTCAATGGTGGCCCGGCCGGTTCCATAGGACGTGATATTGACCGGGGAGCCCGGCGTGCCTGTGTCGGTCTCATCCAGATTGAGGGTGCCCGAGAACGTCGACCCGCCTTCGAACAGGATTCGGTCCCCCGGCTCGATGTCCAGTGCAATGACGCGGCTGATAGACTGCCAGGCGGTCCCGGGGGTGGTGCCGCTGGCTCCATCGTTGCCTGTCGCGCTGACGTAGTAGTCAGCGCCGAGAGCGCTGTTGGTGGCGGCGAGCAGGAGCAGGGTAATGGAGACCAGTGGACTGAACCTGGACTCGCCGGGGGTGGCGCGTGGTGAGTCCCGCTGGAGGGAGGGAGTTGGGCGCATAATTGGAAGTATAAGAAAGGATTGGATTTTTAGGGGCGGACTTTGTGGCCGATTACACTTTTCGGGCCTGTCAGTTGTCCCAATTCAGGGATTTTCTGCGAAGACGACGCCTGCTCGGACTGCTTGCGGCCCGATGCGCCGCCAATGAAGCGGGACCACCCCTGATGACCATTCCAGATGGGGCTTACGACGGGTCCGCCTGCGGGGCGAGGACAACCCTGTTCTTGCCCATCGATTTAGCCTCGTACATGGCCTGGTCTGCCAGGTGTATGAGCTCGCCCATGTTGTTAGCCGCGGAGGCGGGGGCGACCCCGATACTGCAGGTGACCGACAGTTCGTCACCGTTGCTGGAAATTATGGTGGTGCGGACTCGCTCCAGCAGCCTCTCTGCGAACTGGCGCGCTTCCTCAATGCCTGCCTGTGGCATCAGGACGACGAATTCCTCTCCGCCGTGCCGGCCGACCATGTCGCTGGAGCGACACTCTTCGCGAAACGCCTCTGCCATCGCCTGCAGGGTCGCGTCCCCGGCCTGGTGGCCGTATAGGTCGTTCAGGGCCTTGAAGTCATCGATATCCAGCATGACAACGGAGAGTTCATGTCCATAGCGTTGCGCGCGGGCCAGTTCCCTGTCCAGGGTATCCATCAGGGCGCGCCGATTCGAGAGCCCGGTGAGGGAGTCGGTGGACGCCAGCGCCTGAAGCTCCGCGGTGCGTTCCTCAACCTTTCTTTCCAGCTCGTGATTGGCCGACTCGAGGCCTGCCTGCAGGGCGCTCAGTTCTTTGTTCTTGGCGAGTAGGTCCTGGTGGCTGGGAAAAGCAAGAGCCGCCGGCAGCAGCCGCCAAACCAGTGCGGCCGTGGCGAGCGAGACGGCAGCCGTCGACACCTTGGCGATGCCCTCCACGTGATAGTACCCCTGCCAGACGTTAACCGCGTCGATAATGTGTGTCACGCCGCAGAAAAAGATGAACAGGGCGAACATCAGGAAGATCCAGTTAAATGCCAGGTCCGAACGGTGACGCACGAGTTGGACCAGAGCGAGGGGAATGATGAAGTAGGCCAGGGCGGTGGCGAGGTCGCCGCCCACGTGCATATACAGCAAATCATCGCGCCAGAGAAAACAGTGGCCATGGGGCATGTAGTCTCCGTTCAAAAGCTGATCGATAAAACCCATGGCTGTCGAATCCTCTTCATTGTCAGGTGGGCTGTGTGTGGGCCCTCCTGGTGCGGGGCGACATGTGGTGTGGCGCTTCTATTTAACACTAGCAAATGTCCGCGGGAGGCCGGTAGGCGTAAGAGTGCGAACTTATTTGCATTTGTTGGTGCCGCGATGCCGCCGCAGGGCCTCCTGGCGGAGACCGTGGGCCGTAACCCGGGGTCTCTCCAGCGACATTCTCTTGTCATGCACGCGATCTAGCCCTGGTGTATCTTCGATACCCATGGCCATATTGCTGAAGAACCAAGCTGCTCGCGTGCTCCTACAACCGGAGCATGGCGGCCGCGTCTCGAGTTTGTGTGTCGGCGGGCATGAACTGCTTGTCGGGGAAGATCCGGATCCGCTGCTGTGGGGGTGTTATCCGATGGTGCCCTGGGCGGGACGGCTGCGCCACGGTGTCCTGGATTTCCGGGGCCGGCGTTACCAGCTTCCCGTGACGTTTCCTCCACACGCCATCCACGGCACGACGTGGGATGTGAGTTGGCGAACGGCCGGTGAGCACGAAATGGTCCTCCCGCTGGAGAAGCCGTGGCCATTCGGTGGCAGGGCCGTACACATTGTTCAACTGGAAGATGACAACCTGAGGATGCGACTGGAGTTGCACGCCGATGACGAGTCCTTCCCCGCGAGCCTGGGCTGGCATCCCTGGTTTCGACGCAATCTCGACGGCGGCGCCGGCGCGCGTCTACTGTTTGACGCGGAACTATGCTACGACTTGGATGAGGAGTGCATTCCAACGGGAGAGCTGTCGCCTCCCGGGCCGGGACCCTGGGACGATTGCTTCACGGCGGTACAGGACCCGCCCCGGATAGCGTGGCCGGGCGCAGTGGAGATTTCACTGCACACGTCGGTCGATCACTGGATGGTCTACGACAGGCCTGCGCATGCGATCTGTGTCGAGCCGATGAGCGCCCCGCCCAATGCACTCAACACCCAGCCGCATGTGGTGGAGCCCGGTAACCCCCTGGTGGGGGAGTTCACGATTCGCTGGAACCTCCTCCGTTAAGGCGGTGCCGCCATCGACCCCTAACGGGATTCCGAGAGTGCCGCCAGGTGGGTGGTCCAGTTGATGGTGTCATTGTGTGAATGGGTGAATCCGATGGAGCGCTCGTACTCAACGCAATCACGCAGGCGGTACGCGACAACGTAGGTACGACGCCAGCGATCAGGCGCATTGTTGCCGCCCGATCCGTGAACGATGTATTCATCGTGGACCGTGATATCTCCCCGGCGCAGCGGCAGTTCCACGATTTCGTCGTCGTCATTCATCTGCGCCGCCAGTACATGCGACTGTTCCCGGTCCTCCGGCGAATCCCCGTGAAGCGGGAAATGCGGACGCAAACCGTCCTTGTGAGAGCCGGGCACGACACGAAGGCACCCGTTCTCGGCGTCTGCGTCATCCAGCGCGAGTGAACAGGTCGCCGTCGCCGTGCTGGGCGTGCCGGTCGGCCAGTAGCCCAGGTCCTGGTGCATGGCAAAGCGCGCGTCGGGTTTGCCGGGGCGTTTCGCCAGGAACTGGTCGTAGTCCAGGGTTGCGCTGTCCCCCAGGAGCTGCCTGGCGATGGAGGCGCTGCGGCGCTCGAAAATATTCTGCCGCAGGGATTTGTCGTAGTTGCGCGGCAGTACCGCATTTACCAGGCTGAAGTCCTCGAAGCTGCGGCCGTAGGGCCCGCTCATGTCGCAGAAATCGCGGCCCATGTCCGGTACCTCGCCGCAGATGAATCGTTGGAACCCCGGTTCGATTTCACCGATCTCCGCGTCGGACAGCACCCCCCTCAACACCACATAACCGTCACGCTGGAAGGCTTCGATCTCCTCCGGGCGCAGCGCGTAGGCGTCGCCCTGCGGGCCGGAAGTGTCACCGTGCGTCATTGCCGTGTTCCTCGTAGTCCGGACGGGTGATTGCCGTGGCAATGACCGCAAGTATAGCGACAGGCCCCACAGGACGCATGAACCGGGGGGCGAAAGGCCGATGTGCCCGCGTCGCCCATAGTTTGAAGCAGTTCCGCCCCCCAGTATTGACAGTCTGGCTCAAACGGTGAAAATTGGTCTATGAGCTTGAATCTAGAAGAAAATCTCGCCTGTCCGATCTGCGGCAGCGGCGACACGGTCGAGTTGCGCGGCCAACCGGAAGACTTCGAGTACCAGGTAGACATCGCCTCGAATTTCAGCATCCGGGCCTGTCAGGCCTGTCGCACGGAATACGTCTCGCCGGGGCCGTCTCTTGACGAGTTGCGCGCGATGTACCCGGAGAGCTACTACGCCTATGGCGCCGAGATGGGCGGCTTCTGGCAGATCATCTACAACTGGTGGTGCCGCAGCGAGGCGAAGCGCCTGCTTAAACTGTCCGCGCGGCGCCCCCTGCACCTGTTCGACATCGGCGCTGGGGATTGTCGCCGCTTCAAGGCCATGGGTTCCCGCGACCAGTTCAGGTTTTCCGGCATCGAGATGAACGCGGAGATGGCGCAGGCGGCCTGCGAGGAGGGGTTCAATATCTTTCCGGGAACCTTCGAGGAGTACGAGCCCGCGGACTCGGCCGGTACGGTGGATGTGCTGACCATCAACCATGTCATAGAACACGTGACAGACCCCCTGGAGACCCTGCGCAAGGCTCACGTGCTGCTCGCCGACGACGGCATATTTACCGGCCGTACGCCGAAGGTGGACTGCTCGGGGCGCAAGTGGTTCGGTCGCTTCTGGGGCGGCTATCACTATCCCCGCCACCTGCATATTTTTTCCAGGGAATCCATGGAGCTGCTACTGCACAAGGCGGGCTTTCGCAACGTCGAGATCACCGAGGAGGCGAATCTCTTCCCGGCGCTGTCACTGCAGAACTTTCTCCTCGGTAAGCTGGGTTTGCCCCTCGCGCTGGAACACGGCCACACCCGGCTCTGGACCCTGCTGGTTTTCCTCACCGCGCCGCTCAGCTTTCTCGACTATTTCACGCGGCGCAGTGACTGTATGATTTTTGTGGCACGCAAATGACGGCTGTCGAACTCATACCCGTCCACGACGGCATCGAATTCAGCGAGCAGGAGCGGTTTCGCTACCGCCGGCCTAACGTGCCGAGGCTGATTTTCGACCTCGCGCTGCCCTGGCTGCAGGTAGTGATCGGCTGTGCGATCTTTATCGCCTATCCCTCGTTCTGGACCTGGCTGGTAGCGGCCTTCGTGATCGCCGGGGCGCAACACGGCCTCGCGTTGATCGCCCATGAGGCGTCCCATTTCCTGGTCTGGCCACAGAGCAAGCGGGTCAACGATTTTATCGGCACCTACCTGTTCGCGGCGCCCACCGTGCTGCCCTTCAATGTCTACCGGCAGCGCCACGTGATTCACCACCGCCTGGTCTCACAGGCAGGGGACACCAAGGACGTCTACCTCCGGGACTGGAGCGGCTGGGGTTTCCTGCTGGAGGTGGTGAAGACCCTCGTGGGCTGGGAGTACCTGACGAAGGTGCGCGGCGCCATGGAGACGGGCAAGAGCGGCGACTACGACAAGTTCGCCGCCAACCTGCGCCGCGACCAGATCGGTATCATCGGGGTCAACGCCATCATCTTCGTCGTGTTCACGCTCTTCGACCCGCTGCACTACGGCGTGCCGACCTACTACTTTATCCTGTGGCTGTGGCCGCTGCTGACCCTGAGCTTCCTCTTCGCCAAGATTCGCGCCCTGGTCGAGCACCAGCCGCCGCGTTCGACCACTTACGAGGGGGAGACGCCGTACTATATGAACACGCCCGGGCCGATGTTGCGTTCGGTCAGGGCCAACTGGTTCGAACGCCTGTTTCTGTCAAAGATCAACTTCCACTACCATGCGGAACACCATCTCTGGCCGTGGATCAGCTACCAGCACCTGCCCGAGGTGAGTGAGCGTATCTGGCAGGGACGCGACAGGAACCAGCCACTGGCTCTCGATGACAACCTGGTGTACTTCGACAGGGACTACAGCGCCACCGTGCGGGAAATTATCCGCGGCAAGTGAGTTCCACCCCGGTTATCTGACGAGCATCACTCCCCGTCACTGCGCGTACAGTGCTGCAGGCGGCCCTTGCTGGTGCACTGGTAATTCGCTGTCACATGGGCGTCGACGGGGTCACCCGGACGGATAAGCTGCCTGAACAGCAGTATATGGCCCACGCGATCTTCCTCGATCGTGTCGATAAGCCTGCGAATTTCTTCATCACTCTGGTATCCCGGCATGATCAGGTCGTGCCGCGTGGGATTGCGCGCCCCGGTCATCAGGTAGATCGCGGGCCAGCCGGGGTAGCACAACAGCTCATTGCTGGAATCCTGATCGAGTGCGCTCCGCACCCACTCGACCTCTGCGACCTGTTCCCTACCTGCGAAAGCCATCCTGCCAAATGGCGTGTCGTGTAGCACCGGATACTTGGCGAGGGAGCGCTCGTAGTTGCCCTGCAGCTGTGTTGCACAGGCGACAATCAACACCACTCCCACCGCGCCCTGGGCACCGGCTTTCCATCGGCCCATGATCCCGAGCACGGCCGTCAGCAGCTCGGTAGCGACGATGAGTATGGCCGGCAGGATCATCGCCAGGTGAATCAGGTCGGGGAAGCTCATGGTGTAGGCAATGGCACTGCCGCCAAACATCGCGAGTACCAGTAACGTCTCGGCGGTCTGCCGATCGCGCCGGAGCAACCAGGCCGCGGCGGCGCGCAGCGCCGTGATGGCCACCGCCACCGGGAGGAGCTTGAGAAACATCGGCCAGGTATAGGGCTCGACGTTGAACAGCCAGTTGATGCTCCCCCAGGTCGTCTGGTTGAATTCGCGATACACGGTAAGCGGGTAGATGACCAGCTGATAAAACATGGGTCCGAAGCCGGACATCACCAGGTGGGGTCCCATAACCAGGACTGACCCCGCCAGTGTGCCGGCGGCCAGCAGCAGAATGTGTCGCAGCAGCGGTGGTCCTGATACCTGTCCCCAGCGTCGGTCACTGAGCGAATCGGCAAACACGAGCAGCGTCATGCCTAGGCCGATCGCCACACCCGCGTGCTGCCGCGTGGCGAGTAACAGGCCGAGCAACACGCCCTGGGTGACAATCCAGCCGGGAACGCGCGCCCGGTTTCGATCCAGCGAAATCAACAGGAGCAGGCAGACGAACAGGACTGCCAGCCAGTGTGGGGTGGTATACGGCCAGGCGGGCTGGCCGACGGCAATCTGCGTGACGGCCGCCGCGCACGCGAGCACCCGGCCCGCGCCGAGCGTTCGGGCACTGGCATAGATCACGATGACCAGCAGGGCCTGGATACAGGCACCGACGGCCCGTCCCGTTGTGATGGTCTCACCAAACAGCTGGAAGGCCAGCGCGAGCAGGTCCATGAGAAAGGGGGTCGTCAGCTCGGAAATATCGCGATAGAGGACCTCGCCTTCCAGCATACGAACAGCGTGATAAAAATAGTAAGCCTCGTCCGAGGCGCCGAGCGGCCAGCGCCGCAGCATCAGGTACGCGATACTCGCCGCGGCAAGCAGGAGGCAGAGGACCGCGTCCGTGCGATGCCCGCGCAGAATCGTTTTCAGGCTCACCATACCCGCCCGGTGCTCCCGGCAGGCCCGCCGGTTTCAGGCCGGGGCTGAACCCGGCTGGAATCTTCGCTGTTCACCGCCATCGATCACCCTGCGCGCCTGGACGCGCGATGAAGGGTTACTCTGTGCATACCAGGTAAATCAGCGTGTAGGGGACGTAGGCGGCGTCGTGGCGGACATCGGCGGCGGTGCTGGCGAATGTCTCGGCGGCGAGGGCGAGATAGGCTTCCTCGGTGCGCACGTAATCCCCGCGGTCCATGTCCAGCAGTGCGCGCGCGATACGCGACTGGCCGCTCTCGTAGCAGCCGTCCACCGTGACGAGTCGTCCGCCTGGTTTCAACGCGGCCCGGGCCAGCGCAAAAAATTCCCGAGCCTGGCTGTCATCGAGATGATGCAACAGCCCGGAGGCAATCACTACGTCGAAGGAGCCCGCGCCGAGATGATCGATATGCGCCAGATCCACGATGCCGGTAAAAAACTGGCCGCGCGCGCCGTGATGTCGACGGGCCGAGTCGATATAGCGTGCATCCTGGTCGAAACCGATGTAATCGATGCCCTGCGGAAGCTCCGCCAGGACGTCGGCCGGGCCGCAGCCGATGTCCAGGATGCGATCGCCCGGCTGGGCGCAGACGTAGTTGTGAGCAAAGAGTTTCCACATGCGGGCGCGCCCGGACATCTTCCCCAGCAGCCGGTAGAGGGACGGGACCCCAAGCACGCGGACAGGATTCAGTTGGCCGAGGTTCATCGCGGGGTCTGGGTTACGGGCGGCGCCGGAAAACAGCGCGGGACAAGCGCGGCGCTGGCGATCCGGTGAGGTGTGGTAGATGCGGTTGCGGCACGAAAAGGCACATGCGCTGCAGTATATGGGAAGCCGGTGGCGGTTGGTATACCTGCTCGAGGCGAGAAATTACACACGTACCTCACCCTCAGGACGTCGCCTTACCGGCGTCACCGGGTACCCCCGGCGCCGACTTGTAGGCGAGCATCGGCCGCTCCACCAGGAACCAGGACGCCGTGGTGACCGCCGCGGTGATCGAGAGTGCGAGCACGGTCCGCACCAGCAGGGACTCGTCGGGGAAGCCGTACTTCACTACAACGAAAACGAACACGTGCCATATATACAGGCCGTAAGCGACCTTGCCTATCGCTCTCAGCCAGGGCATGGTCAGTATGCGCCCGTAGAGCGTGCCCTGGGACCCGAGGGCGCCCCAGAGGATCAGCGCGCCGCACAACGCGGAAAGGGTCCAGCCCGCCCCGAAGAAAAAATCATCCTGCAAGCTGACCCGCGCAACCATCCAGCCGAGCACGATCCAGCCGGCAATGGCGAAGCCGGTCGGGCACCGATGCGGTACGCGCCCGCTGACCCAGAGGATGGCGAGCATGGCGCCCACTATGAGTGAGTCGGCGCGAGATGGCAGCATGCCGTACAGGAGCATCCTGCTGTGTGGTGAGCCGTCGAACAGTCCGTTTCGAAACAGCAGCACCGCCACCACGAGAATCGCCAGGGTGGGCAGCGGCCGAAGATCGAGGGGCAGGCGCTGGCCGGCCGCGAGAAGCGCCAACACAGCGACACCCACGGTGAGGGAGACACCCATGCGGGGCAGGGCCGCCAATCCATCCCAGACCAGGAAGTGTCCCGAGAACACGACCAGCAGCGCGGTGATACCGGCACTGCCCAGGAAGGGCCGTCGGCCGGTACGGAGCAGGGTCACCATGAGCAGGGGCCAGATGAAGTAGAACTGCTCCTCCACCGCCAGGGACCAGAGGTGCCCGATACCCACGGTTGCCGTAAAGTCTCCCAGCAACGTGAGTATATTGATGGAGAAAAACAGCGCGGTCAGCACACTGGCGATTTCGTTCCGCATCTCGGTGCCACCGGTGAGCGGACCCGCAGGAACATCGTTCAGGGCAGCCCAGATGAAGTGCACGGGCAGGAACACAAGGATCGCGGGCAGCAGCCGGAAAGCGCGGCGCCGGTAGAAGCCGGAAAAGCTGATGCGGCCGTTGCGTTGGTATTCGTTGAGCAACAGGGAGGTGATCAAAAATCCGCTGAGCACGAAGAATAGGTCGACGCCGAGATGTCCCGCCTTGAAAAACTCGAGAGGTTGCTGAAGGATGTCTGAACTGTAGTGCCAGGCGGTAACGGTCAGTACGGCGATGCCGCGAATCCCGTCGAGGGCGGGCTCCTGGGTGAGCCTGCGATACTGTTGGCCTGCGGTATCTGTAATCATGTTTCATGCCGCCGGATGCTGGAGGGCGAACCCGCACACAAGGAACATCCGCTGAGGGCGAGCACATCCCCGATCCTGCGTGCCGATGGGGCTGGCTAGCGGGATAGGACACCGGTTCGGAGCTCGTTTTTAGACCGGTCTGTTATTTACGAATCATGATGTCACAGGCTCCCTGAGTTGGCAATTCCGCAGGGATACCGGCTTCTGTCATTCCATGGCGTTCGTTTGCTATGAGTTGCTTGCGTCTCTGACCCCGCTTATGATCCCAGTTTTATATCGGAACCTCCGCAATGGACCGCAAAGTACTCATTACCATCCACATGTATTTGTCGGCGTTTTTTGCGCCTGCGGTGTTGCTTGTCGCCATCTCCGGTGGCCTTTACCTGGTAGGCATCAAGGGCGAGGTAGAGCAGGAGTCTATCTACCGCAGTGAAGACGTCTTTATTGATACAGGTTCCGCGTCACTGAAGAACGATGTGGATGCTCTTTTGAGCCGGGCGGGTGTTGAGGCCTTCAGCTTTGAGTATGTCAAAGTGAAGGGCACAACGCTCTATACGCGTCCCACGTCGACAGCGCATTACATCATCAACCTTGACTCTGATGCGGTCGAAGTCGTCCATGCCCGACCCAGTTTGCAAAAGCGCATGATTGAGTTGCACATGGGGCATGGCCCAACTGCCTTCAAGACGTTTCAAAAGTTTTTTGCAGCCGGCCTTCTCTTCGTCATTATTAGCGGATTGTGGCTGGGAATTTCATCTGAGGGGTTGCGGCGGTCGACCTCCTTGACGCTTGTCGCAGGAACGCTCGTCTTTGGACTGTTATTGATCTAATCTGACCAGGGACCGGACGCGCTACTTCAGGAGAGCGAGCCAGGCCGTATCCTTGTGCCGGACATTCTCGGGCGTTGGGAATAATCCGAATATACACCTCCCCGAAACGCAGAAAAGCCCGCATACGCGGGCTTTTCTGATGTTAGACGCAGCCTCAGGCCTGGCTGCGAGAAAGTGGGGCAACTAGAATTTGCCGCTAACGGTGAGACGCGCGCTCAGCGGCTCGCCAACGCTGGCCTGGTGGGTGCTGTGAGCGTACGGGTAGTACTCTTCATCCAGCAGGTTCTCGACATTGAGCTGAATCCGGAGATTCTCGGAGAACTGGTAGTAAACCGCCGCATCGACCCGCGTGTAGTCGGGAAGCACTGCGGAACCGCCATCCGAGATCAGGGATTCATCCTGGTAGGTCGCACCCAGGCCGACTGCCCATTTCGGCGAGACTATGTAATTCCCCCAGATTGAAGCCATGTTTTCCGGCAACTCCCGGGGCTCTTCTCCGTCGCCGGTTTCCCCGTCAAAGTAGGTGTAGCCACCCCGGATGTACAGATCGTCAGTTACCTGGCCTTCGATTTGGACTTCGAAACCGTCAATCTCCAGGCCCCTGACTTCGAAGTTCTCTCCGGTGTCGTTGTCCCGGCCCGAAATCGTCTGCTCGTTCTCAAAGTAAGCCATGGTCAGGCTCAAACCCCTGGCGAAGTCCCACTTCAGGCCGAGTTCGGTATTTTCGAATTCGTCGGGGTCCAGGTCGTCGTTGTCGCCATTGATGTTGGCGTACTGCTCGCCACTGCGTGGCAGGAACGTCTCGCTGTAGGCCGCGTAAAGGGAGATGTTTTCCCGGGGCTTGTAGACCAGGCCGCCGCGGGGTGATACCTCGTCGTCACCGCCGTTACGGACCTCATCGGCCGGAACGTTGTCCACCTCGATGTCGAAACTATCGAAGCGTGCTCCCAGAATCAGGTCGAACTGCTCGGAAAGTGCAATTTCGTCTTGCAGGTAAAACGAGTAGACCTCCAGTTCGACCCGGGTATCGTCGTTCAGGTCAGCGGTAAAGTCGTTGGTGGTAACCTGTCCCGCGGCGTTGACCCCCACACCTCCGCGCAGGTCGAGGGGCTTCTGGATGGAAAATACTTCATTGTCGTCCTGGGTGGTGTCCCAGAACGCGTTATAGCGATCCTGGTCCGAATCGGTATCGATGTACTCAGCGCCGAACAGTACGGTGTGCCCGATGCTTCCGGTTGCAAACTGCCCGACCAGGTTGCCGGTCAGAATCAGGTTCTGGCGATCAGTGGTATCCACGTAACCGTCGAGCGTGACCACATCAGGGGTGGCCGCCTGGTCGTACCCCGAGGCATAGAAGTTCAGGTAGGACTTGTCGTAGTCCCCATAGAAGGCGGTGGCATTTGCTTTCAGTGCGTCTGAAAACTCGTGCTGCAGCATCGCGCGAAACAGGTGCGCCTCCAGTTCCGATTCGTTGGTTCCGCGGTCGCCAAAAATGATCTCGTCGAAATCTTCTACCGGCTTGCCATCTGATCCGGTGGGAATGCCGCGATCGATGAACTGTTCATGATCTACGTACTCGTAGGACACATCCAGCACAGTCGATTCGCCCAGTGCGAATTTTGCGGTGGGGTTGAGGGCATAGCGAGTACCGTCATTGTAATCGCGATCGCTCTCCAGACCCTCGTAATACGCATTGAGTCTCACGGCCGTGTCGTCGTTCACGGCGTAATTGGTGTCCAACTGGACATTGTATCCGCCGAAGGAATCCACCCCGGCCTGGTAGTCATTGAAGCTTGTGCCGAGTACACCTTTCTTCGTGACCCGGTTCAGAATGCCGCCAGCGCCTCCGCGGCCAAAGAGCAGGGCGTTGGGGCCGCGCAGGATCTCAACCTGCTGCAGGTTGTATAGCGGCCGGTAGTACTGCACATCATCCCGGGTGCCGTCGATATAGAAATCGGCCGTGGAGCGTATACCCCTGAAGACGATCGCGTCGCGATGTCCTTCACCCTGGGAGTTGTTGACGCCGGCGGTGTAATTGACAATGTCCCCGAGCGAGGTAAAACCCTGCCGCTGGATCAGCGCCGACGTCACAATGGAGAGACTCTGCGGTACGTCGAGGATGGGTGTGGGGGTTTTCAGGGCGTTGATCGTCTCGGACTGTAGATACTGTCCCCTGACGATGACTTCTTCGCGGTTGCCGTTTTCAGCCGTTTCATCCGCCGTCGCATGCATCGTGGCGAGGGTGGAGGAAAAAACGATTGCGCCCAGGGTGGACAGGTACAAGGTGGACTGTTTCATCAGTGTCCTAACTCCGTGATTCATGTTGTGGGTGCATATCGTAATGAAAATGTAAATGAGAATCAATCTCAATAAATAAAAGAAAATGCACGCGATACGAGCGCCCGCCTGCGGGCGGAAAAGCCCAGAAAAAGTATGAGAAATCAAGGGGTAGGGCGCCTGGACGTTCCGGCGGGGTCGCTCGGGGTTACCGTTTTCCGGCGCCTGGAGACAGCCTGCACACTGAATGTGCCTGGAATTGTGTGCTGTATCCCGTTCTCCAGGAGTTTTGCGGGCCCCGGTCAGACATTTGCAGTCGAGCTGTTAATCTAGGTAAATTCAACAACCGAATAAGAATGAGATGACATGCCGGGTAGGCCACGCGCTCCCGCATACCCGACGCCCATGAACACCTTCCGAAATACCTTTCTTTTTCTCGTACTTCTGCTCAGCGGTTGCAAGATCATTATCCAGGTGCCCCTGAACGGCAGCGTGCAAAGCCTATCCGGCACCTACACCTGCAGTGCCGGCAGCGACTGCGAAATTGATATCAGCGACACCGCCTTCAACGAGACCTTCGAGGCCATCCCGGCTCCCGGGTACGTCTTCGCAGGATGGGCCAAGGTCCCCGCGAGCCTCTGCGGCAACGGCACGGGACCATGCGGCCCTCTGGACACGAGCTCGTTCGCCGGCAATGCCGAGCTGCTGGCCCTGCTCGCCTCGGACCTGGAGGTTTTCCTGCAGCCGGTCTTCGAGCCGCTGCCGGTCGGGGTAAGCGCGCCCACCAGCACCAACATGGGGCACCCGATGTTTCTCAGCCCGCATGTCAACCCGATTGTGAGCAGCGGGCACTTCGTCTACGCCGCCAACACGCCGTCGGATACCGTGGATGTCATCGACCCCAATACGAGGGTTGTCGTGGCACGTATTAACGTCGGCATAGACCCCGTCGCACTGGGTGTGCGCCCCGGCGGAAAAGAGTTGTGGGTATCCAACCATATCTCGGATTCGATCAGCGTGATCGATCTGGACCCCGACAGCCCGACGCTGCACAACGTCATCGCGACCATCCAGGCGTTCGAGGCCGGTAAGCTGGTGACGGACTTTGACGAACCGACAGGCATCGCCTTCGCCGGCCCGGGCAAGGCCTATGTCGCGCTGGGTCCGGATAACGAGATCGTAGCAATCGACGCGAACAGTCGCTCGGTGCTGGGTCGCCTGCCGGTACAGGCCCAGGACCCGCGGGCGATCGCGGTAAGCGGCGAGCGACTGTTCGTGGTGCCATTCGAGTCGAACAACCAGACGCAGTTATCGGGCTGCCTGCCCCACAAGATCGACGGCGACGTGTGTACGTTCGACATGCTCACCCACGTGGTTTTCAACAACAACGTCCTGTCCCTGGGCTACGATGCCGACATCGTGGTGAATCCCGACCTGCCGGACCGGGACCTGTTTGTTTTCAACACCGGTACCGATACCCTGGAGCAAACGGTCACTGGTGTGGGCACGCTGTTGTACGGCCTCGCGGTGGACAGCGCGGGCAGCGTATTCGTCACCCAGACTGACGCGCGCAATGCGGTGAACGGGCGCGCGGGTACCCAGAAGCACGGCCTGGAAGAGATGGGCAACCGCGCCTTCCTGAACCAGGTTACCCGCATCGACTGCGCCGAAGATTGCGGTGCGCCGGTGCGCTTCGATCTCGAGCCGCTGCCGCCACAACACCCGGCGCCCGGGGAAGCGCTGGCCACACCGTTCGCCATCGCTATTACCAAAGACGACAGCCTTCTCGTCGCCACGGCGGCGAGTTCGAACCGCGTGTTCACCATGGACCCCGGTACCGGCGAGGTATTGGGACGGGTCGATGTGGGCGCTGTACCGCGGGGTATCGCTCTGCGCGACGGTCCGGGCGCCACCCTGCAGGGCTGGGTTCTGAACGTGGCGGACAACACGGTCGACCTCGTTGACCTGACCGATGCGGGGGCGCCGCAACTGCTGGACAGCATTGCGCTGGCCGACTCGACGCCGGCGCTTGTCAAGATGGGTCGCAAGGCCTTCAACAATGCCTCGGGGTCTACATCCGGGACCTTTTCCTGCGAGAGCTGCCACCCCGACGGGCACACCGACCAGCTGTTGTGGGTGCTCGATACCCCGGCGTGCGACATCCCGGGCTGCACCCAGATTCCGCCGCGCCTGACAATGCCTACGCGGGGCCTGCAGGACACGGCGCCGTATCACTGGGACGGTATACCCGGCGACCCCTACGGCGGCATCAATACCGCCTCGATCAACGCGCCGGTCGAGCCTAATTGCGAACTCGGCAACCCCGAGAGCTGCACGCGTGTGCTGGTAGACGGCGGCATGGCGTCCACCATGTGTGACCAGTCCGGCTGCCCGGTCAACGACGAGGGCAAGGCGGGTGCGCTGAGCGGCGCGGAACGCGACGCCATGTCGCACTTCCTGCTGAAGATTCCCTATCCCCCCTCCCAGCGGCGGGCGGTGGACAACGTTCTCGACGAGGACGGCCGCGACGGCTTTTTCACCTTCAGCTTTGAACACACCAATACCGCAGGTGGACGCAATACGGGCGGCAGGACCTGCGGCAACTGTCACAAGAACCCGTTCCTGGTAAGCACCAATACGGGCGGCTCGGGTATGGACCCGCCCACCTGGCGGGGGGCTTACGATCGCTGGGTGATCCTGCCCCAGGGCCGCGCGAACCTCGCCGACCTGGTGGGAGGGCTGGACCCCAGCTTCCCGGAGAGGGACGTCTGGGCGCTCGGCGGGTCCAACGACAGGATCTGGGAGATGGTGCTGCAGGGCAGCACAGGGTTCCACGGCGCCTTCGGCCGGCAACTGACGCTGAACAGCCAGTCGGCGAGTACCCTGGGTACATTGACCTTCCTCGACGCACTGGAGCAGGCAGCGGCGGCGAACACCATTGCCCTGCAGGGTGAGGGAGTCTGGATGGACGGTGACACCCACCGCGGAATCGGCCTGGACTACGCGGGCGGCCAGTACCATGACCGCAGCGGGGAAAACCCTCCCCTGAGCCGGTCGCAACTCCTGCAGGCCGCGGCCAGCGGCCAGCTCGTGGCAACACTTACCGGGCGCGTGGGTGACACGGTGCAGGCGGACACGCCGCAGCCGGGTATCTGGCCCACCTCGCCCTTCGAATTGCAGACCCAGAACGTGGAACTGCCGCAACTGGCGGAAGGCGGCAGCCTCAGTTTCCAGGGCCGGCATATACAGCCGGGTGCCATGATTCTGCTCGACGGCGTGCGGGTCGCCGGGCAGGTCACTTGCGAATCGGGCACGCTGCCCGACTGTGAAGGCGAACTCCTGCACCTGCAATTGGATGAGGAGCCCGAGGCCGGGGGCCTGTACTTCCTGCAACTCCAGAACCCCCTGGGGCGTACGAGCAACGACATGATGTTCTTCTCCGAACTCGCTCCGGCGCTGCCGCGGGAAGGCAACCTGATCAACGGCGACGGCGAGTTCAATATTTTCAGCCTGGACTGGAGCACGATTACAACCGCGGCCAACAGCATCGGCGCCCTGGGTGGCGTGTTGCGTGTGGACATGCGCAACGCCTCCGGCAATGCCTCGCACGCCCAGGCCAGTCACCCGGTGATGGTTGTCGAGGGGCAGGAGTATTCGCTGTGTTTCGACGCTCGTGCAGAAGGATCGAGGGACATGACCGCGTTCGTCGATTCGAACCGGCGCGACTATATCAATCTCGGCGGCCACCTCGTGGCGTCGCTGACGGAGGATTTCCAGCAGTATAAGCTCACCTTCGAGGCGACGCAGACGGACCTGCAGGCGCGTATCGCCTTCAATTTCGCCCAGAGCGACCTTGACGTGGAGCTGGACAATGTCGGCCTCTACGAGGGCGCGGAGTGCGGCACGCCCTGATAAGGACCCACGCAACCTGTACACCACCGCTCGCGTTTTGAGCGGTGAACGGGTACGTTAGCACACCGATACTCAAACCAGTGCAGGCCCGACCATGACAGAACGCGTCACCATCACCATCGACAACCACGTCGCCGACGTCCGGCTGAACCGTCCCGACAAGATGAACGCCCTCGACCGCACCCAGTTTGAGGCGATCATCGAGGCGCAGGCAGCGCTGGCAGCCGACTCGTCCGTGCGGGTCGTCGTGCTGTCGGGGGAGGGCAGGTCATTCTGTTCCGGGCTCGACATCAGTGCGATGACCGCCGGTGAGGGCGATTCGCCCGGTGCGGCCAGGAGCCTGGCGGAGAGGACCCATGGCAATGCGAACCTTTTCCAGGGTGTGGCAATCGGTTGGCGCCAGTTGCCCGTGCCGGTGATTGCGGCTGTTCACGGGGTGTGTTTTGGCGGCGGCCTGCAACTCGCCAGCGGCGCGGACGTCCGTATCATGTCGCCCGACGCCCGCCTCGCAGTGATGGAAATGAAGTGGGGGCTGGTCCCCGACATGGCCGGCTTCGCGCTCTGGCGGGGTTATGTACGGGACGACGTCCTGCGGGAACTCACATACACCAACCGAGAATTCAGCGGTGCCGAGGCGCTGTCGCTTGGTTTCGCGACCTACGTGGAAGACCGGCCGCTGGAGAAAGCGCGGGACATCGCCGCGCAAATTGCCCTCAAGCACCCCCGCGCTATCCGCGAGGCGAAGAGGCTGTGCAACACATTGCCGGATCTTGACGAGGACGCGATCCTGATGGCGGAGAGCGTCGCCCAGGACAAGGTAATCCGCACGGCGGACCAGATAGAGGCCGTGATGGCGGCCATGGAGAAGCGGGCGCCCGCCTTTTCGGAGTGAGCTTAAAGTGAAGGGGCCGGGCCGCCGGGTCCTGCCTTTTTTTTTGCGCGTCGGGTTACTTTTTCAGCCGGGACCATTTTCGCGGGATTGGACTAGAATTATCACCAGAGTCCGCTAACCCGATTCCCTGGAGACCCACCATGATATCCATGCCCCGAATGATTGAGCGCGCCGCGCGCCTCAATCCCGATGGCGTCTGCACGCGCTTTGAGAGTCGCGAGTTCACCTGGTCGCAGACCCGCGACCAGATCGCGCGCCTGGCGGGGGCGCTCCGTGCCTTCGGGCTGGCCGAGGGGGACCGGGTGGGCATATTGAGCCTGAACAGCGACCGTTACTACCACTCGGTGTTCGCCATCCCCTGGGCGGGCTGCGCCATGGTGCCGCTCAACACCCGCTGGGCACTGCCGGAGAACAACTACGCGGTGACCGATTCCGGGGTGCGGGTGTTGCTCTTCGACGACGCTTTTCTCGAGCAGTCGCAGCAATTGCTGCAGGATGTGGACAGCCTCGAGGTGGCCGTCTACATGGGGGATGAGGCCTGCCCCGACTGGGCCCGGTCCTACGGTGAACTGGTTGCAGATCATGCCCCTGTAGCGCTGCCGGACCTGGACAGCGACGCTATGGCGGGCATCTTCTACACCGGGGGAACCACGGGTTTTCCCAAGGGTGTCATGCAGTCCCACCGCGCCATCTGGGCCAGCGCCGTGGGCGCGCTCCCGCTCATGGAAATGAATCGTAATACCGTCTACCTGCACGCTGCCCCCATGTTCCACATGGCCGATTTCGCGGGCTCGATGGGGGCGACCATGAGCTGCGCGAAGCACGTCATACTCCGGGCCTTCGAGCCCGGGCTGGTACTGGAGACCCTGGGCGAGGAGGGGGTGACCCACGCCCTGCTGGTACCCGCCATGATCAAGATGGTGCTCAACCACCCCGCGGTGGACAGCGCCGATGTATCACGCCTTGAGTGTATTGCCTACGGCGCTTCGCCGATGCCGGCCGCCACGCTGGAGACGATAATGGAGAAGTGGCCGAATGTCGGCCTTGTGCAGGCTTACGGGCAGACCGAGCTGGCGCCCATCGCCACCATGCTGGCGAAGGCGGACCACCGGGCCGGCAGCGAGAAACTGAAGTCGGCGGGACAGCCGACGGCCGTCAGCGAACTGCGCATTGTCGATGAGCAGGGTACCGATCTTCCCGTCGGTGAATCGGGCGAGATCGTGGTGCGCGGCCCCCACGCGATGATCGGCTACTGGAACAAGCCGGAAGAGACCGCCAGGGCGTTGCAGGACGGCTGGGTATTCACCGGCGACGCCGGTTACCTCGACGGCGAGGGTTATCTCTACATCGTCGACCGTGTGAAGGACATGGTGGTGACCGGTGGCGAAAACGTGTTTACCACCGAGGTGGAGAACGCGATCATCAGCCACAAGGCGGTGCAGGATGTCGCGGTCATTGGGATACCCCACGAGGAGTGGGGCGAGGCTGTGCACGCGATCGTCATCCTGCACCCCGACCAGGCGGTGACGGCCGAGGTACTGGTGGCCCATTGCCGGGAGCGCATAGCCGGTTATAAATTGCCCAAGGGCATCACCTTCCGGGAGGAGCCGCTTCCCCTGTCCGGTGCCGGCAAGGTGCTCAAGACCGAGCTGCGCAAGCCCTACTGGGAGGGGATGGAGCGGCAGGTGAGCTGACGCCCCTCGGCCTCAGCCGGACTTCGTCATATCCTCTACGGCATCCGAGGTCGCATCCATCGCGTCGTCGGCCGCCTTGCCCGCGTCCTGCGCCGCGTCGTCCATGGCCTTCCCGGCATCGTCGGCCATCTCGCCAGCCGCATCAGCCGCATCGGAGGCGGCATCCTTGGTCGCATCCCAGGCGTCGCTGCCGGTTTCAGCAGCAGCGTCCGCCATGTCGCCAGCCGCATCGGCCGCATCGGAAGCGGCGTCCTTGGTCGCATCCCAGGCGTCGCTGCCGGTTTCAGCAGCGGCGTCCGCCATGTCCCCAATTGCATCGCCTGCGTCCTGCGCTGCTTCCCGGGTGGCTTCCGCGGCGTCCGAGGCGGCGTCCATGGCGCTGTCCATGGTCTCTTCTGCCTGCTCCCTGCTGCACCCTGCGAGCCCTGCGGCCAGGACCAGGGCTGCCAGTACACCGCTCATTTTGGCTAGGGTCATGAATCTTACCTCCGTGATTTCGCCCCGGGGGGCGTGAGTGTGTTCAACGTATGATCTTGTATATTAGCAGTAAAACGAAGGCGCCGGCGGTCGCAGTAACGACACTCGCCGGGCTGATGCCGCCGACGGTACCCAGGCCCAGGAACGCACCGAGGTAGCCGCCGACGAAGGCGCCGGCAATACCCAGTAGCATGGTCATGAACCAGCCGCCGCCGTCTTTCCCCGGCATGATCAGTTTTGCCAGGGCGCCGGCGATCAGCCCCAGAACTATCCATGAAAGAATACCCATAATTTTCGCCTCAGCTGGGGCGACCGGACCTGCGGGAGTCCCGGCACCCTGAGAATGACTCGATGGTGAACCCAGGTGTCTTCACCAATCCCACTAGGGAATCTAGTTCAAATTCGCACCGGAAATCGTCGCAACGCGGCAAGTTTACAGCTTCTTTACGTTTTCCGGGGGTTTGCCAGCCGTGGGTGGGTGGCGTTTGCTGGCCGGCGGCCCGTCGCCCGGGCGGGTTGCGGCGGCGGGGTAGTGAAGGGGTGACTGGTTGAACGGGGCGGGATTGCCGCGCGGTCAAGCCTAGCCCGCGCCGACCAGCTTAAGCCGGGTCCGCCGACTCTTGGCGTCGTACATGTTGCGGTCGGCGTGGCGGGTCAGGCTGCTGGGGCTGTTGCCATCATCGGGCGCGATCGCCATGCCGACGCTGCCTGAGGTTGTTATCGACAGCTCGCCCATGCGCATGGGTCGGGCCAGCGTCTGTTCGAGCTGGGAGACGATGCGTGTCACCGTGTTCCGGTCTTCCAGGTCCGGCAGGACGATGCCGAACTCGTCGCCACCGAGGCGCGCAATGGTATCGCTGTCCCGCACCGTCTGTTCGATCCTGCGCGCCACGATCTGCAGTACGCTGTCCCCCGCCTGGTGGCCGTGGGTATCGTTCACTGCCTTGAAGTCATTGAGGTCGATGTAAACCAGGGCCGCGAACTGGTGACTGCGGTTGGCCTGATCCAGTGCCTCCTGCAGTTTCCGGTCGAACTCCTCGCGGTTGGCCAATCCTGTCAGGGGGTCGTGCCGGGCTTTGTGGGCATACAGCAGCCGGTCTTCGTCGAGCTGATTGGTGAGCGCGAGGAAACTGACCTGGAAGGAGTAGAGGCAGAAGCAGATCAGGGCGAGACTGGACAGGGCGCTGGACAACCAGAAGCCGGCCACCTTGTGCTCGGGGATGATGTTGATGGTGGTGAGCTGTAGCCACTCGATGGCCGCGATTCCAACAAAGACGCAGGCGACCACTGCGCTCCACCAAACCCCGGCGCGGGCGCTGCAGGCGAGGAAGGCCCAGGCCGGTATGAAGAAGTACAGGGGCACGATCGGCGAGCTGAACGCCAGGCCCGTCAGGCTGTGCACTCCCAGCGTCAACACCAGGGCGAGCCCCGCGTAGCTGTTGCTGAGCAGGCTGGTGGAGCGGTGGACGTACTTGAACAGGGCAAGCGCGGCGCAGGCGTAAAACAACGCGAAACTGTACAAGCCGATGACAGAGCTTCTCAGCGCCGTCGGTGCCAGCTGGAAGTAGGTGTAGAATTGCCCCACGCCCGAGACGAGCGAGATGAGAAACACCGCGATGATGATATGGGCGAAGGTGCGGTGGCTGGCGGGGCTGATCGCCTGGTGGCTCAGGTGGCTCCCAGTGACGATCTCCCGGGGCGCGAACACGTCGAGACGCCCCAGGTAGTTCAGAATTTTCAGCGTGGCCGCTTCCTTCGCCTGCGGAATCGCAGGTATCGATTGGCCATCGCCCCCATTGCGCCTTGTCATTGCCCCTTCCTCGCTATGCCTCTTTAATATAGCGACTTCACAAGGGCCATTCCGCCTGGTTATTTCAAAATGTGAAGAAATCCACCCTATTTGGCCTGTGAGCCAGGGAATTGGGAGGTATCGCACAGAATCGGGGCCAGTCCGGGGTTGAATAGCGTGGCCGGAAGATCGGCGCGTAGGGAACTGCCGTACTGTGCCGGCAGGTTTTACTGCTGAATCTTGATCCAGAATACTGCGGAATGGTGCCCTAGCGGTCTTTCCACCTGGGCTCACGCTTCTCCAGGAAGGACAAGACGCCCTCGATGCAGTCCTCGCTGGCGGACACGGTATCCATGATCGCGCTCTCGTGTGCCAGGGCGTCGTGCAGCGACAGTTCTCTGCCCTCGCGGATAGCGCGGCGGATCTCCCGCTGGGGAACCAGGCTGTGCCGGGTGAACTGCCCGGCGTAGTCACAGGCGCGCTGAACCACTTCCCCGGGGCTGGCGCACAACATGTCGATCAGTCCCATGTCGAGGGCCTCCGCCGCCGTGATGGGGTCGCCGCTCATCATCATTCTCAGGGCGGCCTGCTGGCCGACCAGGCGAGGTAACAGGACGGACCCGCCGTAGGCGGGCATCAACCCGATCTTGATCTCGGGCAGCCCGAGAGTGGCCGCCACCGCCGCCACGCGAAAGGTGCAACCGAGGGCCAGTTCGAGCCCCCCGCCCAGGGCCAGCCCGTTGATCGCGGCCACGCTCGGTTTTGGAAACTCGACCAGGCGCACTATCAACTCATGGGCGTGCTCGATGCGGCGTTTCGGGTCTTCCGGCGGTTGCTTCAGGTCGGTGCCCGGGCAGAAGCCCCTACCGGTGCCCGTCAGGATGACGGCGCGCGAGTCGTCGGTCTCGATGGTGTCCAGGTGGGAATTGAACAGGTCGAGCATCTCGCTGGTGATGGCATTCAGCGACTCGGGCCGGTTCATGGTCAGGACCGCGCAATCGTCGATCGTGGTCAGGCTCAGTACGCTCATGCGATGATCTCCCCGGGCAGTCGTCCCGGTCTACGGTGAAAGCGCCTCGCTGCGCGCCTCGGATTTTTCCCACATGCGAATGTAACCCTCGGCGGACTTGAACAGCGGCTCCAGATCCTCGTCGGTAACCCCGTCTCGACGAAGTTCCTCGATCAGTTCCGCCACCAGGCCGAGGTGAACCATGCCCTCGGTATTGAAATCCAGTGTGCGATTGCCGACTACCGGCTGCTCGAGCGTGATATCGCCGGCATAGGAGGTAAACGGGTAGGTGATACCCTCGTCGGTCTGGCCGGAACAGCCGCTCCTGGGCCCGAAACGCGGGCCCGGCGCGCCGGCAAAGCCGTTGAGGTCGAAGCCGAAGCCCTCAGCCGGAAATGCGCCCTTGTCACGCATCAGCTGGATGCGCTGCTGGAACCCGTCATCCATGGTTGCCGGGGTGTTTGGATTGCGACAGCGACCGAGGTTTGACTTGGACATGCCGCCGAGTTCGTAGAGGAGCCCGTTGTTGTTGCGCCCGTGGGTCCCCATCGCGGGATAGTCGTACAGTGAAAGCAACTCGTAGGCGCGCTTGTAACTCTTGCGGGGCATGTGGTCGACCTCGATAATCATGCCGCGTTTCATCATCTCGACGATGAGGAACTCACCCAGTAGCGTAAGCCCATGGTTTTGGCAGTACTCGCCCGGAAGTGACCCGCCCCCCAGCAGGCCGATGTGGGGCAGCAGCGTGCCCACCACATTGTCCGGCAGGCCGCTCATGTCGAACGGCGGCGGGGAGTCGTATACGGCGCGCGGCTGGTTGAGGTTGGCAAAGGGTACGCCACCGGAATCGAATCCGCCCGGAAAGGTCAGTAGTTCGGCGGGGCACTCAATGTAGTTGCTGTAGTGCCCCGTGTGGCCGAAGTTGCCGATATCGATGATGCCCCGGTGGCCGTCCCCGGCCGAAAAGCCGTTGTCGTACTTGTGGACGGGGAAGAGTGCGCGCACACCCCTTGCATAGTATTCATCCAGCTTCTGCACCACATCCGCCTCGGTGCAGGGCGTGAACTCGCCAAAGGGTACGAGAAAGCAGTCAAAGAGCACGGACGTCTCGATACCGAGCACGACCGCGAGCTTGCCCTCACCGATGATTTCGCGCGCCTGCTGCGGGGAATGGACGATGCGGAACCAGCCCTCGCCCGGGCCGCCCGATTGGGCGTCGATATAGCGCTCCATGGCATAAGTCGCATCCAGGATCACGTCGACGTTGACCATGTCGTTGCAGCCGTGACGCTCCGGTTGGGCGCCGATACCCACGACAAGTTCACACAGGAACTGGTTGGTGGTGGCGTGTTGTACCAGCAGGCGCAGGCCGCTGAGCCAGGCCCGTTCCAGCCACTTGTAGTACTGCACCTGGTGCGTGGAGCTGAAGGGAGCGGCCGGCCAGTCGGTAAACACCGGGTACCCCTCGGTGTCGTGATCCTTTTCAGGCAGTTCACCGGAGATAAGTGCCGGGAGCAGCGCGGCGATATCGCCGCCCGCGAATCCGGCGCCCATGAGATCCTTGCGCCCGTCCACACCGTGCACGAGGTCGCAGTCCGGCAGCGCGTGTTCGACGCCGAGCGGGTGGAATGGCGCGCCATGGAAGGTGCCCCCGCCACCGAACGCGAAGTTTGTGAACAGGTGCGAGTGGGTCTCGACGAAGCCGAATACCGATCCGTCTTCGAATTCCGTGACACTCACCTCGCCGGTAGCGTCCAGCGTCAACTCTGGAAAGTCGGCGCAGTCCTGTTGCGGTACCAGGTCGAGGGCGGCGGCGTCGGCCCTGTCGACGAGTTCCCCCGCGGGCCCGATAAACTTCCCCGAAAGCAGGTGTTTCAGGTGGTAGCGGTTGTCTTTTACCGCGATCAGCCGCCACTCGCCTTCGGATCGCATACCGGGGTCGATCACGACCTCGTCGCCCACAACGCGGGTGTCAGACTTGAGGTACGGCTGCCGCAGCAGGAGGATGCCGTCGGAGGTGAGGTAACTTGCGCGCTCGTCGTACAGCAAGTATTTGCCGAGGTCGGATGGTCGAAGGAGAAAACGGCTCGCCTGGGCGGGCGACGCGGCCACCGGGCCGTACCTGCCCTGCACGGGCGGCGGCCGGTAGTATTCTAGCGTCGCTTCCTGCGGTTCCACCACCACCTCGCCGAGAAAGCTCTCACCACCGTCGGGTGAAATCGCCACGCAGGTATTTGCCACGGCGTAAATAGAGGCCAGTGGTGCACAGGCCTCGTCATTACAGCGCGCCATGCACTGCTGGGCGTCGACCAGGGTGATGATGCCATCGCCATCTATGTCGCGAATATCGCCAAGCCCGGATGCGGGCTGGCCCTGGTCGAGAGTGATCGACTCGATGTCCAGCGTATCCACGTCAAAGTCCCCGTCGGCATCGCAGAGCTGCGGCACCGGGCCGCTGCACTGGGCGTGACTCGGGTCGCCCCAGGCGAGGAGGATGGGGACGGTAGCGGTCAACAGGAGCAGTCGGTGTACAGGCATGGGAGTGAATCCGGTGTGTCGGCGCGTGCGGAGGCTGGAGTCGGTTAGCCGGCCTCCTCGTATTCCTTTAGCCGGTTGTACAGTGTTTTCAGCGAAATGCCCAGTTGCTCGGCGGCTTCTTTCTTGTTGCCGTCCAGCGCGTCCAGCGTGGCTAGGATGACGCGTTTTTCGGCTTCTTCGAGAGGCTCGCCGACGGGCACCCTGAGGTAATCGCCGTCCGGCTGGATGCCCATTTGCTCAAGGGGAAAATGGTGTTCCTCGAGTTGCTCCTCTGCCATGATGAAGGCCCTTTCCATGGCGCTTCGCAGTTCCCTTACATTGCCCGGCCAGGGGTAGGCTTCCACACTCTTGATGGCGCTCTCCGTGAGGCTCTTGGCCGTGCCGTGTTCCTCGTTCAGGCTATTGAGAAAGTGCTGGGCCAGTCCGACAATGTCCCCCTCCCTGTCGCGCAGAGCCGGCATGTGGAGGGGAAACTGTGCGATACGATAGTAGAGGTCCTCTCTCAATAGGCCGGACTCTATCGCGTCCTCGAGCTCCCGATTCGTCGCGGCGACGATGCGAAAGTCGCTCCTCAGCTCTTTTTCGCCCCCCACCCGGCGGAACCTGCCGGTCTCGAGGACTCTCAGCAGCTTGACCTGGATGTCCATGGGCATTTCACCCAATTCATCCAGGAATAGCGTGCCCCCCGCGGCGCGCTCGAAACAGCCGCGGTGTTGGCGGTCCGCCCCGCTGAAACTTCCCTTTTCGTGACCGAATAATTCACTTTCGGCGAGTTCAGCGGGAATAGCACCGCAGTTGATGGCTACGAACGGACCGTCGACGTTGGACATGAGGTGAATGGTCTCGGCGGCGAGTTCCTTCCCTGTTCCGCTTTCGCCAATCAGCAACACGGAGGCGCCCGTTGGCGCGACTTTGCGAATGGTTCGATAGAGCTTCCTCATCGGACGGGAACTACCGCGCATCAGGCCGAACTGGTCCACGGCGCAATCCAGCTGTTCGCCGTCTGTGTCCCCCGCACTTACCCACTCGTCGCGTATATCTCCGAGCAGCGTTGCCACGAAACTCTCGTCGATGGGTTTGCAGAAAAAGTAGCGGGCCTGCAGCGATATTCCCTGGCTTGCGCGTTCCGGGTCGTCTACCTCGTGAATAAGCGCGACTTCCGTCTGGTCGGACAAGAGGTCACCGCGCTTGAGAAGGTCGAGGCCTTCGCCGTCCGGCAGGTCAAGTGCGACGAATGCGGCCGCGATGCAGTCTCGATGCCTCTGGATGGCGTCCTCGGCCTGGGCGAGCGAGGCACACGCCAGGTGCTGCAATTCAACCGTGTCGGACAGTTCTGCGAGCTTGCGGGAGTGCTCGGAATCCTGGTCCACGATGAGGACCTTTGGGGCGGGCCTGGTCATATCTCACTTCCAACACTGGAGAATGCAGTATCCGTAAGCCCTGGGAGGGCCGGGACCTGTCCTGGCTGTGCGGGGCGAGCGGGCCGCACATTTTCACAAGATTGAGGGCCCGCGTCTATCGGGCGCTTTGCAGGAATAAAATACTTATAACTAATATTACGACTGGAAAAAAAAGCGCGGCCGCACTCCTGGGAGTGTGGCCGCGTGAGCGGGGCACGCCTGCCGCCTGTGTGCCTAGCTTTTCACGCTCAGCTTGTTCTGCACATCCGCCACGCCGTCGACGTTGGCAGCAATCTGTCCGGCGAGATCCTTCTCGGCCGTCGAGTCCACTTCTCCGACGAGAATAATCTCACGCGAGATGGCCTCGACATCGATTCCCAGACCACCGACCTCGGAGTTCGCCAGCAGCTTGACCTTCACCTCGGCGGCGAGTGTGGCGTCCTCCACGGTGTCAGAGAAGCTGGCGGTTGCGGTGTCCGCCGATTTTTTCGCCTGCCCGGGCGCGACGACATCGAGGCCGTTTTGCACGGCGTTGATCCCGTCGATGCTCCTGGCGAGCTCTTCAGCCAGTTCGCGGTCCACCTCCGACTCGACCTCGCCGTCGATCATCGCCGTGTCTCCTTCGATATCGACGTCGATAGTGAAATTGTTGAGGTGGCGGTTCATGAGGTAGACCGTCTCCAGTTTCCCCTCCATCCAGGCTTCCCGAATTGCCTCATCGGTGGAATGGTCGCCGGCGCTTTCGCCGGCGAAGGTGACGAGCGGAGCCGCGAGCAGGGCACTCAGTGTCAGGACGTGGGGTAAAGACTTGGATTTGTTGCTCAGCATGGTCGTGTCTCCTTTTGGTTTGGGTGCGCGAACGAGTTTCCGGGTGGTCGCGCTTCACGCAGGAGTAGTTGCAAGTCGCGGGCCAACTCCACGCAATCACTCATAACCGACTGATGTTGTTACAGAAAACGAAGAAAGGGTGCGGTATGTCGCGTTGCCTGGGAGGCGTGGGCAGCGCGGGAACGGAAAAATCCACACGCGGTATTGGAAAAATTACAATGGAGCCGGTCGCGAGAAAGCGGGCAGACGTTGGTTTTGTGCGCGCTTTTCCGGGCTAGTTACTCCCTCCCAGCCAGTGGTGCTCTCTGCAGACGGCCGCATTGGTATCGTGGTCGTCGGTGATGCGGTTCAATACCCCGGCGCGCATACGCATCTCGCTCACGTCATCGCCGTCCAGGTACGCGCTGGCGCGCTCACACAGGGCGGTAGCTTCAACGTGAAGTTCGGACAGCATCGCCGTGCAGTGGGCGTTGATCATGAGTCGGCCTAACATGGCCTGCATATGCAGTGCGGCGTTCCTGTCACGTGCCACGTAGGGAATCAGTTTACCCAGCGTCTCCAGTATGAATGCCGAGGCGGATACCGCCGGTACGAGCAGTCTCAGGTCACCGCGGTCATCGTGCAGCTGGTAGCGGCTGCAATGCCTGCCCGCGATGGCGGCAAACGCACTGCCCAGCCAGTCGATACACAGCATCGCGGTGAACGGGTCGTTGATACCGGGTGAAAGTGCCCGGGTGGCGATTTCCACGAGCTCGTTGGCCTGGAACAGGATGTCCTGTATGTCTGTGCGTCGATCCCCGCACAGGAAACAGGCGCAGATTCGCTCGACGGTGTCGTCGTCGAGCTCTCGCGATGTCTGCACCCAGGCGAGATAGTCACCGAAACTGACGAAATCGCCGGGCTTGGCGTTCAGCACCACGAGGCCGTCCAGCTCCCGCGCGATACGACATAGCGCGTCGGCGTCGAGTAGTTGCACGTAGCCGGTGTGGGGTGAGCGGATCGTCCTCAGATCGCCTATATCGTGGGCAATCGCCTCGCCCGCGAGCTGCTCCCCCGATGCGCCGTCGGCCTGCTCCGGCGTGAGGTAGGACGCCCTGATGTTCAGCACCAGCTGTTTCCCTACCGAGGAAATCACGTGGGAAGAGTGGATTGATGACGGCACGTGGTGTACGAAGTAGATGAGCACGATGGTGCTCGCAACAGCAAACCCGACGCCCACCAATACCGCCAGGTGGGGGATGAAGAAAACACCGTTGCCGTCCGGGCCGGGATCGCCCGTGATGCTGCTGAGGACGACGAGGCAGTAGAGAAAGGTGGCGATGAACGTCCCCAGGGTGAGTTGGTTGCCGCGGTCCTGCATGAAGTTGATCAACAGCCGCGGTCCGAACTGGGACGTGGCATGAACGATGGCGGAGATCGTGATGGAGAAGGTCACGCCGGCTACCGTGATCATCGATCCCGCGATCGTCCCCATCAGGACGCGGGCCCCGTTGGGTTCGAACAGGCGAACCCACCAGAGCCCATCGGCGAGCTCCAGCGCGTGAACATCGGGGCTTTGGGTCAGGAAGACCGCAAGCGCGAAGGCGCACGCCGCCAGTACGCCCGGCAAAAACCAGTAACTGCTCGCCAGGGTGTCCAGCGTTTTTCCCAGGTAGTTGATCATGGCGAGTTCGCGGGCCCTGCCGTCGCGCGCTGTCCGGCGCCTCGACATCAGTATACAACCCCGGGCCTGTCACACCGCAACCAGCGGTCTGCAGCTATCAAGGTTGCCGGGGGTGAGCGAGAGACCCCTGGCATACAACTTGCTTCGTGCAAATAGTGCGCGGCACGCGGTGGTGCTGCAAGTATGGAAACCCGCACGCGCGGAGCATGGGTGACTACACGCGCAGCCTGAGTGACCGAACGAGAACCGCGCCAGGAAAAGCTTGCCGCCACGCCCGCGTCAGTTCCAGCGCAGCGTCATCGCAGTAAAGGAGGGAGGATCAATGGAAGAATTGCCGCTCAATCAACTGGTGAACGCCGCGATCTTCAAGTCGAACGGCGACATTGCGGGGACTATTGAAGAACTCCTGATTGACCCGCACGCCGGATTGGTGAGGTTCGCTCTTATCAGGACCGTCGCTGATGAGCACCTGGTGCTGCCCTGGGCGGCGATGACCTACGCGAAGTCGGGCACAGGGTTCATTCTCACTCACTTGGGCGAAGACCTTTGGACCGAGCGGGTCGCTCAGCCTCAGGAGTACTAGGGCGAGCGCGACGAGCGACGTACCTGGACAGCAAATGGACAAGAACGCCGCGTTTGCAATTTCTACAAGGCGTCTTGAATTTCCTTCCAATCGACCGGCCGAAACCACCGGCAGCAGGCCCGGGGGGCGGCTTTTCAGGTTGGCACGGCGTTTGCACCTTCCAGGACGGGAGTGATCGGATCTGATCCGAGACCACGTATTGATTGACAGACAACAGCAGGAGACGACGATGAGCAAGAACGCGCAAAGCAACGACAGCTATGACCTTTTCATGGGCGCGCTCGATGTGACAAACGAAGCGCTGGACAAGTTGCGTACCATGCCCCTGATCAAGGACCTGGTGAGCCTGATGGAAGGTCAGGCAGAGGGCAGAAAGTTCGGTGTCGCCGTCTACAACGATGATCCGGAGAAGCCGCACGACTACTTCACCGTGCGGGTGCACAACCAGTCGCTGCAGCTCGCCGCCAGGGGCAAGGACGAACCGGAGGTGGACTGGAAAGTGTCGACCGGGTATCTCAAGCAGGTCAACGATGACCCGCAGGCCTTCATCGACAATCCACTGAAACTGGATCTTGAGTGGCTCAAGACCCGCCTGCAGGACGCGGCATAGTAAGGAGGATCGGGGGCGCCAGCCCCCTCCTTTCGTTCAAGACTCGGCCACAACCATTACGGACGCGCGCCCGATGAATGTTCGAAACATGGAATACGCAAACCGAACAACGGAAACGAGGGGTCTTCTCGGAGTGCTCTACCGCCTGCTCCTGGCGGTCTGTGTGTATGTCCTGGCGATGCTGCTGAGCGCAACGTCCCTGGCGGAGGAGCGGACAAGTGCCGCCGAGGCGGGCGCAACGGGGGCGGCGGAGGTAACTGGCAAAGACGGTCTGGAAGACCTGATCATGCTCCTGGAAAGTCCCACGGCGCGCGAGGACTTTCTGCAAAAGGTGAAAGCCCTCGAGGAGGCGAGGGACGCGGTGGTGTCAGACTCCGGCCTGGACATCAGCGACGCTCTGGAGCTCGACGAGAAGGTTGGCGGGTTCATGAACGAGTACATCTCGATGTTCACCGGTTCCGAGCTGCGCAACGGTCGCCTCGGAAAGCTGGTGATGGTGTTCATCATCTCCGTCGTGTCCATCTTCCTGGTGCTCGCCAATAACTGGCTCGCCCGTACCCTGGACCGAAATCTCAAGGCCTTTCGCTCCAGGATGCATGTCGATGCCAATCGGTTTTCCACGGTGTTCACGTGGCAGCGATACGCCGTGGCGATCCTTATCGGGCTCGCGTGGTTCTACGCGGTAGTTGTCGTGCTGTTCGACCGCACGCCCGGTGCGGCGGCCGGCGACATGATGGGCACGGTAATGCAAACGGCGGTGGCGGTACTCCTCGTAGCGCTAATCTTCCTGCTGATATGGGAGACCATTAACGCGCTGTTAGAGTCCATGGCTGAGCGTCAGGATGCCCTGAACAGCCGCCGCGCCAGGACGCTATTGCCCGTCGTCCGCAACGTGCTGACTTTCGTGCTCATGTTGTTGTCGTCGCTCGTGATCCTGAGCGAGCTCGGTGTAGACGTCGTGCCGCTGCTTGCCGGCGCAGGTGTTGTCGGTGTCGCCGTGGGCTTCGGAGCGCAAACGCTCGTCAGGGACTTTCTCACCGGATTTACCATTATTATCGAGGACCTCTTGCAGATAGGCGACGTGGTGGCTGTGGCGGGCAGGCAGGGATTTGTCACTCACATATCGATGCGCAAGCTCGAGCTGCGCTCCCTCGAAGGTACGGTCCATACCATACCGTTCAGCGCGATCGACATCGTGGATAACCTCACCAAGGATTACAGCTACTACATGCTCGACGTGGGGGTGGCTTACAGGGAGGACATCGATGAAGTGATCGCGTGCCTGCAGGATATCGACAAGGATCTGCGAGAAAGCGAGGAGTTCGGACACGACATTCTCGAGCCTCTCGATGTACTGGGAGTGGACGAGTTCGCGGACAGCGCGGTGGTCATCAAAGCCAGGACCAAGACCAGCCCAAGGGAAAAGTGGCGCATCGGGCGAGAGTTCAACCGGCGCATCAAGATTGCCTTTGACGAGAGGGATATCGAGATCCCGTTCCCGCACCAGACTCTCTATTTCGGGGTGGATAAGGATGGCGGCGCTCCGCCGTTACCGCCCGACAGGCACCGTGATGGCGGCGACGAAGGGTAGAAGATCGCCATCTGAAAAAAGGCACGACCCATCAATCCAATGAACAGGAGGATGCAAAATGAACATCGAGGTAGGCGGTATTCTGGGACTAATCGTCCTGGTGCTGAACATCTGGGCCATCATCAACATCCTGGGAGCCGGAGGTACCGTGGGCTCCAAGTTGTTGTGGATCTTGTTGATCATCTTGCTGCCGGTGATCGGTGTGGTCATCTGGCTCCTGATGGGCCCCCGGTCGCAGGCTGCCTGATACGGCGGAAGAGTGCGATTATCACCGTTGAAGCGAACATGACAGGAGAGAGACCATGAACAAGAAAGCAACCCGGACACTGTGGGCCAGCGCGTTTATCCTGGCACTTGGCGCGTGCGATATGAACGACGGTCCCGCGGAGGAGGCGGGGGAAAAGATCGACGACGCCTATGAAGGCGCTGTCGACAACGTCGAAGATACGGCCGATGATATCGGTGACGCCGCGGAAGACGCCGGCGACAAGATCGAGGACAAGCTCGACCAGATGAAATGACCTGCCGAGTGGGAGTTTGCGCCCGCACGCGGGCGCAAATGAGGGCACGGAACCATGAATCAGCTCGGTCGATGGTTTTTGCAGGGGCTCGTGGCGATTCTGCCGATCGGCCTGACCCTGGCGATTTTCTACTGGCTTTGCACCACGGCCGAAGCGAGTTTCGGTACGGCGCTGAAGTGGGTGTTGCCGGGAGGGTGGTATTTTCCCGGCATGGGTATCCTGGTCAGCCTCGTCCTGGTCACGCTGACGGGGCTGCTGGTGAACGCCTACCTTTTTCGAGCGCTACTGGATATGGCGAACGGCCTCCTTTCGAGGATTCCGCTGGTCAATACGCTCTTCGAAGGCATTCGCGATATCGCCAGGTTCGCCGATCCCGATGGGGTGCGGTCAGAGATGCAGCGCCCGGTGATGGTAACGCTGGGAGACGAAATACGCGTGCTGGGATTCGTGACCAACAGGGCGCGGGACTGGAACGAGGACTACAGCGCGGTGCCGGTGTATGTGCCGATGAGCTACCAGCTGGGCGGGTTTACCCTGCTGGTACCGGAGGACGAACTGGTCGACGTGCCGATGGAAGTGCCGGAGGCCATGCGCTGGGCGATTTCGGCCGGCATGATCGGTAAAGGTGACTCTGCCTGACTAACCCCGACCCTGCCAGCAAACGCCAGTCACGACCCGGCGGGCGAAATTGTCGCCCCCGGGTCGTCGTCCTCCTGGGTCCGCGGGTCCATCTCGAAGGCCGCCGGTGCGGCATCCGCCGCCGCCACCTCGAAGGGTGTCTGCTCGGCGACCGGCACCGCCCGCGGCGTACGCAACTGCAGCAGGAAATAGCCCCCGAAGAACGCCGCCATCGCCGCGAAGGCCCAGAACAGCGCGGTGCCCTGCATCTGCACCATGAGCTGACCCAGCAACAGCGGCGCGAAAGCGGCGCCGAGGGCGTTGAGCATCAACACCGATGTGCCGATGGTGACGAATTCGGAGCCCTCGCTGACGTCCGCTGCGGTGGCCAGCGACATGGCGTACAGGGGCATGGCCGACGCGCCGAACAGGAATACCGCGACCAGGAACCACGCCTTCCCGGCGGACAGTGCGACCGCGACCGAGGCGAGCACCACGCCGAGGCTCAGCAATACCAGCACCCGGCGTCGGTCGATGCGGTCGGACAGCCAGCCGATGGGATACAGTACCAGCGCGCCGCCGCCGATCGCGATACTCATGAACAGGGTGATATCCATCTGGCTCTCGCTGTAGCGGCGGGCGAACACTGCCCCCAGTGACCAGAAGCTGCCGGTCACGAGGCCCGACATCAGCCCGCCCGCAAAGGCGGTCCGTGAGCGGCCGTACAGCAGCCTGAAACCGGTGTGCGTCGGCTCTACGGGTTGCGGTGCCATGCGGCGGGTGACACCCACGGGGAGGATGGCGAGGGCCATGCACAGGGCGGCCACCGTGAAGGGAACCGAAGTCTCGATGGGTCCCACGTTGATCAGGAACTGGCCCGCGGTCATCGCACTGAGTGTGATCATGGTGTAGACCGCCAATAGCTGGCCGCGGTTTTCCGGGGTCGCCTGGCTGTTCAGCCAGCTCTCGATCACCGTGTACAGGCCGCACATGGCGGCGCCGGTGAGGAAGCGAAGTACCAGCCAGGCGGACCAGTGACCGAAGAGGTCCAGGCAGAGAATCGCCGAGATCATCAGCGCGGTAAGCACGGCGAAGGCGCGGATATGTCCCACGCGGGAGACCAGGCGCGGGTTTACCAGGCAGCCGGCGACGAAGCCGAGGAAGTAACTGGAGGCGCTGAGGCCGATCAGCAGTTCCGACATCCCGGCCTCGACGGCGCGCAGCGGCAGCAGCGTCAACTGCATGCCGTGACCGGTGAGCAGGAACGCCGTGGACAGCAGGAGCGAAATGACGCCGAGCAGGAGCCGCATGAGTACGTTCGTCGAAGTAGTGTCTTGGCCGGGTGCGGGAGGTGGCGTAACTCGCCACGCTCGCTACTACCGGCGGCGGGAATAGTACACTACCATGGACCGGGCCGGTCAATCCCCGACCGTCGCAGTGGAGATATATGTCTTGAGTAGGTACGCGATACGCAGCTGTTGCGCGCTCCTGTTGCTGTGGCTGTCCGGTTGTGCCAGCCCGCCCCCGCCCGACCTGATGGCCGCCTCCGCAATCTCCTTTACCGAGCCCGGGTTCTTCCTGCCGCCGGGCACGGCGCTCGCCTGGCGCTCGGACCCGCGCTATCTCTTCGACGACCCCGCGGACCGGCCGGAGGACTTCCGGCCGCTCCTGAAAGAAGAGATGGAGCGCTTTCTCGCGAGCCGGGGGAATGCTGTCGACCCGGATCGGGCCGAGTACGGCGTGCTCGCCGTTGCGGTGCTGGGCGCGGACCTCGATGCCGAGGCGGTGCTGCGCGAGTTCCGTCTGACCCCTTCCTTTCCCGCTTCCCGGCAGTACCCCCGCGGGACCCTGGTCGTAGCGATTTACAGTCTTACAGACGAGAAGGTGCTCTGGCGGGGGGCTATACAGGCGCACATCGATGTGTCGGAGCCGGAGCAGACGCGCAGGGAGCGCCTGCGCGCCCATGTCGCCCGCCTGCTGAATCTGGTCCCCGCCCGAGCGGTCTAACCTGCGGAGCCCGCGGCGAATCAGCCGCGCTCCACGCGCGGCTCGCTGTAGTCGATCTCCGGCCCCACCGGCACCACCCCCGTCGGGTTGATGGTGCGGTGCGAGGCGTAGTAGTGCCGTTTGATGTGATCGAAGTTTACAGTCTCGGCGATGCCCGGCAGCTGGTAGATGTCGCGGATATAGCGCGCTATGTGTGCGTAGTCCTCGAGTCGTTGGCGGTTGCACTTGAAGTGGCCGTGGTAGACGGCGTCGAAGCGGATCAGTGTGGTGAACAACCGGATATCGGCCTCAGTCAGTTGCTCACCCAGCAGGTAGCGACTGTCCGCGAGGTGCGCATCGATCGCGTCGAGTTCCGCAAAGAGCTCTGCATACGCTTCCTCGTAGGCCGCCTGGCTCGTGGCGAATCCCGCGCGGTACACACCGTTGTTGATGGCGGGGTAGATGCGGTCGTTCCACGCGTCGATCCGCTCGCGCAGGTCCGCCGGGTAGAAGTCGACGGCATTGCCGGTCAGCCCGTCGAAGGCAGAATTGAACATGCGGATGATCTCCGAGGACTCGTTGCTCACGATGGTGTTGCGCTGTGTGTCCCACAATACGGGCACGGTGACGCGCCCGGTGTAGTCGGGGACCGCGTCCGTGTACACCTGGTGATGGAACTCCCGCCCCCCACAGCGATCCCCGCTGCTGCCGGTCGCGGTATCGAAGGTCCAGCCGTCCTCCAGCATGATGGGGCTGACGGTGGAAACGGGTATGAGTTCCTCGAGCCCTTTCAGGGTGCGCATGATGAGCGTGCGGTGGGCCCAGGGGCAGGCGAGGGATACGTAGAGATGGAAGCGGCCCGGCTCGGCGGTGAATCCCCCGTCGCCGCTGGGGCCGGCGCTGCCGTCGGCAGTCACCCAGTTGCGAAAGCCGGCGTCCTCGCGCACGAACCGTCCGTCCGACGATTCGGTGTCGTACCACTGGTCCCGCCACTGGCCGTCGATGAGCAATCCCATGATGCAATTCTCCCTGTCGTGTGATGTAGAGACCGGGTCCACCCCGGTCCAGGATGGGAGAGACTATAAATTCGATGAAAGCGAATAAAAATCGCAAATATTAGGACTTATCTTTCGACTAAATGGAAATGTCCCCGTATTGCTCGCAGGCTTTTGTTAACAGGTCCCCCAGGTGGCGAACGGCGGGGCCTGCGGCCTCCGGATCGGCGTACACGAGGTACAGTTCGGTGTAGCGCCTGCTCGCCTCACCCAGCGGCAGCTCCCGCAGGTCGCCGTAAGCGATACCCGCCAGTACCCGGGTTCGCGGCAGCCATGCGAAGCCCATCCCGCGGCCGATCATGTCCGCCGAAGTGGCGACGTGGGAAACGGTCCAGCGCTGTTCGGCACCGAGCCAGCCGGAGTCGCGCCGCTCGCCCCGGGAGGAGTCGCGCAACACGATCTGGCGATGTTGTTTCAGGTCCTGCAGCGACAGGTCCCGGCCCAGTTGGTGCAGCGGGTGGTCCCGGTGTGCGACGGCGATGAACTCCGCGCGCAGGATAGGTGAGCCGATAAACCCCTGTGGCACGGTGCCCGCGACCAGCAGGTCCACCTCCCCGGCGGTCAGCAGTTCGGGCCCGCCGCCCAGCACCGTTTCCTCCAGCTGCACGCGGGTGTTGGGAAAGGCCCCTGAAAAAGCCTCGAGGGCACCGGCGAGGTAGTCCTGGGGATAGACCTCGTCGACGGCCGTGCGGATCTCGGCCTCGGTGCCGACGGAGAGGGACGCCGCGACATCCTCCAACTGCGCCGCCTGGTCAAGCAGTTGTCCCGCCCGGCGCAGCATGAGTGCGCCGGCCTCGGTCAGCTCCGCCTTGCGGCCCTTCACTTCCAGCAGGGGCAGGTCGAGGCGGTCCTGGAGTTTGTGCACCGCGTGGTTGATGCTGGACTGGCTCTTGTGCACCGCGGCGGCGGCCTGGGCGAAGCCGCCGTGCTCCACCACCGCCTGCAACATGCGCCACTGTTCGAGGGTAGTCCTGGTCATCTCGCCTCCTTACGAATAATTCGAATATTAATGGCGATATTATGCGATTTTTATTCGTAAAAAACGATTCTAATATGCCGTCCATCGATCCAGAGACCCCGTCGGAGGAAGACATGGCACATCGCACCCTGAAGGAAGTCCGCACCGCCAGGCCCAGCCGGGACGGTGACGGCGTCGCCATCCAGCGCATCTCGGGCATGCGGCATGCCGGGATGGACCCGATCCTGTTGCTGGACGAACTGCGCGCGGAGAACCGGGAGGATTACATCGGCGGCTTTCCCCCGCACCCGCACCGCGGTATGCAGACACTGACCTACATGCTGCACGGAGGTATCGCGCACGAGGACAGCGAGGGCAACCGCGGCGAGATTCGCGGCGGCGGCGCCCAGTGGATGTCCGCCGGCCGCGGCATCATCCACTCGGAGATGCCCACCCGCGACAGCGATGGATTGCACGGCTTCCAGTTGTGGGTGAACCTGGCGGCGTCGGAAAAGGACTCCGCCCCGCGCTACCGCGACCTGTCGGCAGCGGAGCTTACCCAGTGGCGCGGTGAGCGCGGCAGCGCACGCGTCATCTCGGGGACGTGGCAGTTTCCCGGTGAGGCCCTCGAGGGCCCGCTCGCGGAATTGGCCCCGCGCGCCGCGGTACTCGATCTCGAGCTGTTGCCCGACGCCGAACTGGCGCTGTCGGTCCCTGCACAGGACAACCTGTTGGGCTATGTTTACCAGGGCGCCGTGTCTGTCGCGCAACGCGACGCACACGTGCAACAGATGTTCATCACGGGGGAGGGCGATACGCTGGCGCTGCGCGCGGGGCAAGACGGTGCGCGTTTGCTGCTGATGCGCGGACGCCCCCTGGGCGAACCGGTGGCCAACTACGGCCCTTTCGTGATGAACACCCCGGAACAGATCGAGCAGACGCTGCGCGAGTACCAGACCGGCCAGTTTCCCCAAGGAGCAATGGAATGACTCAGCCAATCGTTTACGACAACAAGCCGGTCGCGGTGGAACTGGAGGCGGGACAGGAGTACCACTTCTGCGCCTGCGGCCGCTCGCAGAACCAGCCGTTCTGCGACGGTTCCCACGCGGGCACGGGCCTGTCGCCGCGCCCCTTCACCGCCCGGGAGAGCGGTGAGGCCTATTTGTGCCAGTGCAAGCACACCGCAAACGCGCCGTTTTGTGACGGCACCCACAAGCGGTTTACGCAGGAGCAGGTGGGCAGTGAGGGCGACGGCGTCATCGCCAGCGCCGGGGGTACACCGGAGGCGGTCCCCACGCCGGAGGAGCCGACGGTGGCCTTCATCCACCAACTCGCCCGCGAGGGCCTGGATGGCCTGGGTCACCACGGGCCGATGGGGTCCATGGGCGTGCCGCGTGCCGAGTTGCCCGACTGGGACGACCTGCAGGTCATGGTCGCGCAACTGCACCGCAAGCCGTTGATGGAGGATGTGCCGGTGGGCACCGGGCTGGTGATCGGCCCCGAGGCGCGCCGTCCCCTTGAACTGGACATCCCGCTGTTTGTCTCGGACATGAGTTTCGGCGCACTGTCGGAAGAGGCGAAGACGGCGATGGCGCGCGGCGCTGAGTTGGCGGGAACCGGCATTTGCAGCGGCGAGGGCGGGATGCTGCCCGAGGAGCAGGCCGCCAACAGGCGCTATTTCTACGAGCTGGCCAGCGCCCGCTTCGGTTACAGCGAGGACGCGCTCCGCCAGGTGCAGGCGTTCCATTTCAAGGGTGGGCAGGGCGCCAAGACGGGTACCGGCGGCCACCTGCCCGGTGCCAAGAACACGGGCAAGATCGCCGCGGTGCGCGGCATCGAGGCGGGGCAACCGGCCATTTCGCCACCCACCTTCGACGACCTCCACACACCCGAGGATTTCGCGCGGTTCGCAGACCGGGTGCGCGAGATCAGCGGCGGCATCCCGGTGGGATTCAAGCTCAGCGCAAACCACATAGAGCGGGACATCCAGTTCGCCCTGGACGCCACCGCGGACTACATCATCCTGGACGGTCGCGGCGGCGGTACCGGCGCTGCGCCGCTCATGTTTCGAGACCATATCAGCGTGCCCACCATTCCGGCCCTGGCCCGCGCAAGGCGCTATCTCGACGAGCAGGGTGCCTCCGGCCGGGTCACGCTCATCATCACCGGCGGACTGCGCACACACATGGACTTCGTCAAGGCCCTGGCGCTGGGCGCGGACGGTGTCGCGCTGGCCAACAGCGCGATGCAGGCCATCGGTTGCGTGGGGGCCCGCATGTGCAACAGCAACAATTGCCCCGCGGGGGTCGCCACCCAGAAGCTGGAGTTGCGAGCGCGCCTTGATGTCGGCGAGGGCGCGCAGCGTCTCGAACGGTTCCTGCGCGCGAGCACGGAATTAATGCAGGTGATGGCGCGCGCCTGCGGACACGACCAGCTGTCGCAGTTCTCGCGGGACGACCTGGCGACCTGGCGCGAGGACATGGCGCGCCTGTCGGGGGTAGAATACGCAGGGCTCGCCTGACCGGCGCGACGATTCCGGGCGCGGATTCCGGCGCCCGCACCTGACCGGAGAACGCCATGGATGATGTCGGTTTCGACAGCCCCTTCCTGCGGGGCACTTACGCGCCCGTGTGCGAGGAACGGGATTGCGCGGGGCTGGCCGTCAGCGGCGAGTTGCCCCGCGCCCTCGACGGCGCCTTCCTGCGCAACGGCCCCAACCCGCAATTTCCGCCGCTGGATCCCTACCGGTGGTTCGGCGGGGACGGGATGGTGCACGGCATCTGGCTGGAGGAGGGCGCCGCCGTGCGCTACCGCAACCGCTGGGTGGAGACCTTCGGCCTGCAACTGGAGCGCCGCGAGGGGCGCTGCCTGTTTCCCACGCTGAGCCCACCGGCGGACCCGGTTCCCGAAGCTCAGGCGCGGGGGGAGATGATCAAGAACAGCGCCAACACGCACATCGTTGCCCACGGGGGCAGGCTGCTGGCGCTGTGTGAAACGGGGGAACCCTACGCGCTGGATGACAACCTCGATACCGTCGGGCCCTGGCAATTCGACGGGGCGTTGACGGGGCCGATGACGGCCCACCCCAAGATAGACCCGGCCACCGGGGTGATGCACACCTTCGGTTACTCGCCGTTCCCGCCCTACCTGCGCTACTACCAGGTGGCGCCGGACGGTGTCCTGACCACGACGGCGGAGGTGGCTGTGCCCCGCCCGGTGATGATGCACGATTTCGCCATAACGGATCGCGCCGCGGTGTTCCTCGACGCGCCACTGGTTTTCGACCTGGAACGCGCCATGGGGGGCGACAATCCCTTCGACTGGCAGCCGGACCACGGGATGCGTATCGGCCTCGTGTCTTTTGACAGCCCGGACAGGGTACGCTGGTTCGAAGTGCCGGAACCCGGCTACGCGTTTCACACCTATAACGCGTGGCGGGAGGACGGCCGTACGGTGCTGGTCTGTGGGCGCAAGGAGCGCGTGGTATTCGACGGCTTGCCACCGAAGGAGCCCGAGCACCTTTGGCGCTACACTGTCGACGAGGGCAGTGGCAGCGTGCAATCGGAACGGCTCAGCGATGTCCACTCGGTGCTGCCGCGTATCGACGATCGCCGCACCGGTAGCGCCACGCGATACGGGTACGCCGCCTGTATCCTCGGGCATGAAGCCATGCTGGACTGGGACGGTCTCGTGCGCTTCGACCTGGAGAGCGGCGCCCACGTGACCTGGCAGTGGCCGGCCGGCGCCGTGTGCGGAGAGCCGGTGTTTGCGCCCGATCCGTGTCGCGACGGCGAACTCGACGGCTGGGTGCTGCAACTGGTGCAGGACCCGCGGCGGGGCGCCACGGACCTGTGCGTTCTCGATGCCGCCGCCATCGAGGCAGGGCCGGTCGCGACGGTGCATCTGCCCTGTACGGTGCCCAACGGTTTTCACGGCAGCTGGGTGCCGCGCGAACAACTCTCCCGCCACGCCTGAAACCAGGATGCGACACCGGGCAGACGCTGCCCGGGCGATGCTGCGAGCCCCTCCCGCCGACCGCCTCGCAGGCCGGCCAGGCTTGCGAAATTTGTACATTTGTGCAAAATTCGTCCTGCGTATCCACGATAACAGACCCAGAGGGCGCTCAATGAATCCCAGAGCACGCAACGGCATGACCCGCACCGTCCTGTTCACCGCACTGACTGCCGCGCTGCCGGCCTCCACCCTGGCCCAGTCCGGGCCGGTGCTTGAAGAGGTGGTGGTCACCGCCCAGAAGCGGGCCCAGTCACTGCAGGATGTGCCGCTGAGTATCACCGCATTCACCGCCGAGACCATCGACCGGGCGGGCATTACCGAGTTCAGCGACTACGCGATAAAGACACCCAACCTGGGCTTCCAGGAGCAGGGCAGCCGCGCGAATATCAAGTTCGGCATCCGTGGCGTGACCAACATCGGCGGCCAGGCCAACTCCGTCGGGGTTTACGTCGACGAGGTCAACGTTGTGCCCAACGTCATTACCACGGGGCAGTCGCGCACCGCCGACACCAGTCTCCTGGACATCGAGCGCATCGAGGTCCTGCGCGGCCCCCAGGGCACCTTCTTCGGCCGCAACACGATGGGCGGCGCCATCAATATCACCACCGAGAAACCGAGCGTGGAGGAGTCCTTCGGCAAGGTCACGCTGGAGGCGGGCGAGGACGAGCACTACCTGGTGCGCGCCACCGGCAACCTGCCCCTGGGCGATACCCTGGCGGTGCGCGGTGCCGCTTACTACAACGAGTACGACGGCTTCATCGACAACAAGGGCCCCTCCGACGCCAGCAATGCCGAGGAGAACACCGGGGCGCGACTGGCGCTGCGCTGGCAGCCGGACGAGGACCTCACCGCCGATTTCACGGTGTCGTACTCGGATATGGAACAGGACTACCCGGCGATGGTACCCACCGGGATACTCGCCGAGATCCCGACGCAGGTCGTGGAGGACGGGGGCTTCCTGTTCGACGCCTTCGGGCTGCCGCTATGGCCCCTGGAGACCGTGGATTTCTTCCCGGACAACTACACGGACGCCGCCACGGACCTGGGGCGCGGCCAGGACAACGAGACCTACATCTACAGCGCGCGGATCGAGTATGACTTTGACAATCTGCGGCTCACCTCGGTCACCGGTTACATCGACAACGACTTCTCCATCGACGGCGAGGGAGACGCGTCAGTCGCCCCCGCCTTCACCGTGGGCCGCGAGAGCGACATGAGCGCCTTCAGCCAGGAGGTCAGGCTCAGTTCCCTGGGCAACGACACGCTGCACTGGATGGTGGGCGCGATCTACTCGGACGACGAGACCAACGAGACGGACGTCAGCACCCACCTGGCGACCGATCCGTACCTGGCGCTGTGGGACGCGCTGGGCATACTGGAGTTCGGCCTGCCCGGCGACCTGCTCGACATTATCAACAACGGCGCCAGCGGCATCTCGGTGGGTAACTTCGAGGACGTGGACCGCGGGTCGGAGACGAAAAGTTACGCCGTGTTCGGCGATATCAGCTGGGACTTCGCGGAACACTGGACTGTCGCCGCCGGCCTGCGCTACACCTACGACGATGTGGAGTACTACGAGACGACCCGGGAGACCATCCCCTTCGACGTGGCGGACGTCAGCGGCGACGAGGATTTCGACGACTGGAGCCCGCGCGTGAATCTCACCTGGCTGCCGACAGACGACCTGACCGTGTACTCCACCATCAGTAAGGGATACAAGGTCGGGGGGTTCAACGCCAACCAGGACCTGGTGTCCCTGTTCTTTGACGAGGAGACCGGCTGGAATTACGAGCTGGGTTTCAAGTCCCAGTGGTGGGACCAGCGGCTGCAATTCAACACCTCGGTGTTCTATTTCGACTGGAACGACCTGCAGGTGCGCGGACAGGACGTGCGCACCCAGCGCCAGGTGGTGGTCAACGCCGATTCCGCGCACAGCCAGGGCCTGGAACTGGAGCTGAAGGCGCTGCTCTGCGAGGGGCTGACCCTCGACCTCGGTTACGGCTACCTCGACGCGGAGTTCGACAACGCGCCCGGCCTTATCGACACCGACGGCAACCTGTTCGACGGCGAGGGCAATACCATACCGCTGGCCCCGGAAAATACTTTCACCGGCGGCCTGGAGTACAGCTTTGCCCTGTTCTCGGGCGAGGCCTGGGGCCGAGTGGATTACAGCTACATCGACGACCAGTACACCTCGGCAGACAACAACCCGGACCGCGAGATCGAGAGCTACGAGCTGTGGAACCTGCGAGTCGGTTACGACGCGGAACGCTTCGGTGTGCAGGCCTTCGTCGAGAACCTGGGCGACGAGGAGTACAGCTCTGCGACCGAGAACCTGGAGACCTTCTACACGGGCCTACAGCGCACCGTGGGACGTCCGCGCTGGGCCGGTGTGCGGGTGGACTTCAGGTTCTAGCGCGACGCCGCCAATTCCCCAGAGAGGTATCAGCATGCAGTTTCCCGAACGCGGCACAGGCCGCGAGGCCATTCTCTCCAGCCTGGGCGCGCGCAAGAGCGGCGACGTGCCCTGGGAGGAGGGGCGTGTCTTCGCCTACATTTACGACGCGGGCGAGGAGGCGAAGCAGCTCCTGATTGACGCCTTCAACCTCTACTTCATGGAGAACGGCCTTGACCCCACCTCGTTCCCCAGTTGCATGGAGCTGGAAAAGGACGTCATCGGCATGGCCGTGGACCTGGTGAACGGGGGCGCGGACGCCACCGGCACGTTCACCTCCGGCGGCACAGAGAGCATCCTGCTCTCCCTGAAGACCACGCGGGACTACTACCGCGCGGTGAAGCCGGAAATAACCGAACCGGAGATAATCCTGCCCACCACCGGGCACCCGGCTTTTCACAAGGCCTGCCAGTACTTCGACCTGAAAGCGGTCATGGTGGAGGTAGACGAAGATTTCTGTGCAATCCCCGAGAAAATGGAGGCGGCGATCACGCCCAATACCATTTTGATGGTGGGCTCCGCGCCGTCCTACGCCCACGGTGCCATCGACCCCATCAGGGAGCTGGGCGAAGTCGCCTTGCGCCACGAGCTGCGCCTCCACGTCGACGCGTGCGTGGGCGGCATGTACCTGCCCTTCGCGCGGGAGCTGGGCTACGACATACCCGAATTTGACCTGTCGGTGCCGGGTGTGACGCAGTTGTCCATGGATTTCCACAAGTGGGGCTACGCCGCCAAGGGCGCCTCGTGCATCCTCTACAAGGACCGCGCGATTCGCCGCTACCAGATATTTTCCTACGCCAACTGGACGGGCTACGCCGTAATCAATCCCGGCGTCACCTCGACGAAAGGCGGCGGGCCCATCGCGGCCTGCTGGGCGATTCTCAACTACCTCGGTCGCGCGGGTTACCTGAAACTGGTCGACGCCGCCCAGTCCGCCTCGCAGAAAATCGTGCAGGCGGTGGGCGAGATCGAGGGGTTGGAGGTCATGGGCAAGGGGCAGATCAACATGCTGGCGCTGCGCGCCACCGACTTCGACATCTTCCCCCTGTCGGACGAGATGAAGAAGCGCGGTTGGTTTATCCAGCCCCAGTTTGGCTACGCCAATTCGAGCGAGAACATGCACCTGTCCGTGGGCTACCACAATGTGCACCAGGTGGACGAGTTCATCGCTGACCTGCGGGAGGTCACTGCCGAGGTGCGCGCCGCCCAGCAGGGTGCGGAGCGCTTCGTGATGCCCGAGGAGCTGCGCGAGTTCATCGTCAACTCCGGACCGGAGGTAATGGATCACCTCGGCGAGTACATCGGCGACGGCACCACCCTCCCGGAAGACGGCATGCAGGAGATCAACAACATGCTCAACCAGCTGCCCGCCGACGCCCGCGAAATGCTCCTGGGCGAGTTCGTCAACCGGCTCTACAACCCCGACCCCTCCTGATCCCGTGAGCGGGCTGGCCTCGAACCAGCGCTGGCGCCTCGCGCTGGTGCTGATGGTCACCTTCTTCGTCGGCTACCTCGACCGGCTGAATATCAGTTTCGCCGTGCCGCTGATGGCGGTGGAGTTCCAGTGGAGCGAGGCGCAGACAAGGGAATACGGCTCGCTGCTGATGGGCCTGTTCTACGCGGGGTACGGGCTGGCCAACATGCTCCTCACCCCCTACGCCGCGCGCTTCGGACCGCGACGCAGCCTGTTGGTCATCGTCGCGTTGTGGTCGCTGTTCACGGCGCTCGGCGCCTGGGTCAGCCAGTGGCTGATGTTGCTGATGGCGACGCGCGTTCTGCTGGGTGTCAGCGAGGGCGTCCACGTGCCGATGATGAGCCAGCTCACCAAGACCTGGTTCCCCATGGAGGAGCGGGCGCGGGCCAACAGTATATTCGTCTCCGGCCTGTTTCTCGCGGTGATCCTGTCGCCGATCATGCTGGTGCCGCTGATGAGCGCGCTGGGCTGGCGCATGGGCTTCGTCCTGATCGCGTTGTTCGGGCTCGCGATCAGCCTGCCCCTGGTCTGGTGGTTTGTGCACGACCGCCCCGAGGACGCGCCGGGGGTGTCGCCCGCTGAGTTGGACCACATCAAGAGGGGGCAGGAGCGCGAGGCCGCCGCGGTCGAATCCGCCGGGCTGTCCTGGGGGCAATTGTTCCGCATGCCCCGGTTCCTGTTGCTGTGTGCGATCGGCATCACCAACAATGTCGTGGCTCTCGGTGTCTCGAGCTGGCTGCCCGCCTATTTCACCACCACCCGCGGCATTCCCTTCGAGGACATCACCTGGCTGGTGGCCATTCCGTACACCTTCTCCCTGCTGGGCCTGGCGTTGTGGGCGCCACTCGGCGATCGCTTCAATATCCGCTCCGCGCTGGCGGCGCTGGGTTTCGGGGCGGGGGGGCTGATGTTCTACCTCGGCCTGGGTGCCGTGTCGCTGACCGCGGTGATAGGCTTCTTTGCGGCGACCATGTTCCTCGTCGCGGCCTTCAACGCCTGCGAGTTCGCCATGATACAGCGCATCGTGCCGCTGGAGAAAACGGCGGCAACCATGGGCGTGTACAACGGCCTCACGACCATCATCGGGGGTGGGCTCGGGCCCTATATTGTCTCGCCGATCATCGGCCAGGGCGGCCCCACCTGGCTGATCAGCATCATTGCGCTGGGTAATGCCGCGTTGCTGCTGGTCGCCTGGCGGACTGTCCGCTACTAGCTCCCGGCCGCGGCCTCCTCGATGGAGCGCTGCAGCTTGTCCACCAGCTCGTCGACCTGTTCCCGCGTGATGACCAGGGGAGGGCAGACGGCCAGGGCGCATCCCGCCGTGTTGCGCACGACAAGGCCGTTTTCCTGGCAGCGCTGCGTCGCGCGGGTGCCCAGGTCCGGGTCCGGCTCGTTGGACGCCCTGTCCGTGACCAGCTCCACCGCGGCGATGAGGCCCGCGCCGCGGACTTCGCCCACACGCTCGTGGTCCGCCAGCGGCGCCAGCTTGCGCTGCAGGTATTCGCCCACCTGTGCCGCGTGTTCGTAGATGCCGTCGCGCTCGTAAATCTCCAGCGTCTTCAGCGCCGCGGCGCAGGCCACCGGGTGGCCCGAGTAGGTGTAGCCATGACCGAAAATACCCACCTGGGCGCTGGGTTCCACCATGGGCTCGTACATGTCACCGCGGATCAGCGACGCGCTGATGGGGTAGTAGGCGGAGGACAGCTGCTTGGCGAAGGTCATCATTGCGGGGTCTTGAATGTTGACCGTGTCGCAGCCGAACAGGTTGCCGGTGCGGCCGAAGCCGGTAATCACCTCGTCCGCCCAGAACAGGATGTCGTGATTCGACAGCACCGCCTGGATCGCCTCGTAGTAGCCGGGAGGCGGCACGATGACCCCACTGGCGCCGGTCACCGGTTCGGCGATGAAGGCGGCGATCGTCTCGGGCCCCTCGTCCAGGATCAGGCGCTCGAGGTTGTCCGCCAGTCTCGCTACGAATTCGCTCTCGCTCTCCCCGTTCCGCGCACCGCGGTAGTAATGTGGATGATCCGTGCGCAGGATGCCCAGGGCATCGAGGGGCGCGTCGAAATGCGCCAGGTTGGCGGGCAGGCTGGTCAGGGATCCCGCCGCCACGGTGACGCCGTGGTAGGCCCGCTCCCGGGTGATGATCTTGCGCTTCTCCGGGCGGCCGATGGCATTGAAGTAGTATCGCAGCAGCTTGATGTGGGTATCGTTGGCATCGGACCCCGAATTGCCGAAAAAGACGCGGGCGTCCTTCACCGGTGCCATGGACGCGAGTTTGTCCGCCAGTTCCATACCGGGGCGGTGGGCCTTGCCGCCGAACATATGGGTATAGGACAGCTTGGTGAGTTGCTCGCTGATGCAATCGATCAGCTCGCGGTTGCCGTACCCGAGACCGGTGCACCACAGCCCCGCCAGGCCCTCCAGGTACTGTCGCCCCTGTTCGTCGTAGACGTAGACACCCTCTCCGCGGTCCACAATCAGCTGTTCCACGGCCTTCAGGTTCGTCGTGGGGTAGATCATACTGCTCATGGTTGCTTCCTCTTGCCCGGTCGGGACTATGGGGATCGACTGTAGGGATATTGTACAATTGTACAAATAACTTCACACTGGTGCCATGAGGTCATGCGGGTGCCGGATCCGGGCAAAGTCATGCCGGAACGGCGCGGGCCAGAACGAGCGGGAACGAGGACAGGGACAGTGACTAGCGGCGCCGCGACGCGGCAGAACAGGCAGATCGCGAGGAACCGGCGCGCCAAGGGCGAGCAGACCCGCCTGAAAATACTCGACGCTGTGCTGCGGGTCATCGCCCGCGAGGGTACGCGCGGTGTCACGCACCGCGCCGTGGCCACCGAGGCCGGCGTGCCGGCCTCACTGACCACCTACTACTTCAGCGATATCGAGGCGATGATCCGCGAGGCGTTTACGCATTTCTCAGAACATTCCCGCCCGGGTGTGGAGAGTCTCTGGACGGGTGTGTTCGAGTACCTGGACGGGTTCAGTGCCGCCGAATTGCGGCGCAAGGCCGTGCGCGAGCGCATCTGCCGGGAGCTGGCAAAACGCGCCACGGACTACATCGTGTCGCAGATCCAGACCAAGCCGGTGGGGCTCGCCGTGGAACAGGTGTTTTTCACCCATGCGCGTCTCTCGCCCGAGCTGCGGCGCATGGGGGAGCAACACCGGGCGCAGTTGTTGCAGCCGCTCACAGCATTGTGCGAGCGCTTCAATCGCGACGACCCGCAGACGGATGCCGAGTTGTTGCTGAACACGGTGACCACACTGGAGTACCAGGCCCTGGCCACCTCCAGTAAACAGGTGGACCGCAAGCGGCTGTTGCGCCTGCTGCGCCGTCACCTGGGCTGGGTCATGGGGTTGCAGCGGGCGTGAGCAACGGGGACGCGCGCAACGTCGACGAAGCCGGGGTCGCCCCGGAGGATATCCTGCGCGCCGCTGAGCGCATCGAGGGATATGTTCACCGCACGCCGGTACTGACCAGTCGGCTGCTCGACGAGCGCGCCGGGTGCCATCTGTTTTTCAAATGCGAGAACCTGCAGCGCGGCGGTGCGTTCAAGGCCCGGGGCGCACACAACGCGGTGCTGTCACTGCCCGCCCAGATGCGCGCTGCCGGTGTCGCCACCCACTCCTCGGGCAACCACGGTGCCGCGCTCGCGCTGGCCGGGGCGGCGCTGGGCATCCCCGCCGAGATCGTGATTCCCTCGAGCGCCCCCGCGGTAAAGGTCGACGCGGTGCGCGCCTACGGCGGCCGCATACACACCTGTGAGCCTACCCTCGCCGCGCGCGAGGAGACGCTGCAGCGGGTGTGCGAAGAGACAGGCGCGCACTTCATCCCGCCCTACGACCACCCCGCCGTCATCGCCGGCCAGGGTACCTGTGTACTGGAACTGGCCGACCAGATCGATCCGCCGGACTACCTGGTCACCCCGGTAGGCGGGGGAGGGCTGTTGGCGGGGAGTGCCATCGCGGCTGGCGCCCGGTGGCCCGGGGTGAAGGTGATCGGCGCGGAACCGGCCGGTGCCGACGATGCGCGTCGCGGGTTCCGCAGTGGCCAGTGGCAACCGCAGACGTCGCCGGACACCATCGCCGACGGTCTGCGCACCTCGCTGGGCCGGCTCAACTACCCGCTGATCTGCCGCCACGTGTCCGACATACTCTGCGCCGATGACGCGGCCATTATCGACGCCATGCGCCTGATCTGGACGCGCACGAAGCTGGTCGTGGAGACCTCCGCCGCGGTGACGCTGGCGGTTGTCTTGACCCACCGGGAGATGTTCGCCGGGCGGCGCGTGGCGCTCGTACTGACCGGGGGCAATGTCGACCTCGACCGGTTGCCCTGGTGAACATCGGCCTGCCCCTGCGTGCCCTGCTCGCCCTGGCAGCGGCGGCCACCCTGGCGATTGCGGCCTGTACCTGGATGATGCTGTGGGTCTCCCTGCCGCCGGCGGAGGGACGGTTTCCCATGGCCGGGCTCGACAGCGACGTGACGGTGCGTTTCGACGAGTGGCAGCGCCCCTATATCGACGCGGCCAGCCTCGGGGATGCCCTGCAGGTCCAGGGTTGGCTGCACGCCAGCCATCGCCTGTGGCAGATGGAACTGCTGCGCCGTGCGGGCAGCGGTCGACTCGCGGCGCTGCTCGGCGGGGCCCTGCTGGAGGCCGACGAGGAACTGTGGCGCGCCGGCGTGCCGCAGCTGGCGGAAACCCTGGAAAGCAACTCCGACCCGGCGACACTGGCGCTGATCGACCGCTACCTGCTCGGTGTCAATGCCGCGATAGACCGTTATCCACTGTTGCCGCCGGAGTTCCTGTTGCTGCGAGCCGAGCGGCCGCGCTGGACCCGCCGGGACGTTTTCAGCGTGGGTGCACTGACCGCCTTCCAGTCGGCCAACAACATGACGAACGAGATGCTGCGGCTGGCACTGGCGACCAGGCTCGAGCCCGAGCGCATGGGTGTTTTCCTTACCGACGACAGTGGAGAGGCAGGCTACCCCTTCGTAATGCCCGAGGGTTTGATCGGAGACGCCATGGCCCGGGCGTTCGACAAGGTCACCGCCGCGGATCCCGCCTACAACCCGCTCGTGCCCCGACTGGGCTTCGGCAGCAACGGCTGGGTGGTAGCGGGCAGTCACAGTGCGGAGGGTCTGCCGCTGTACGCCTTCGACTCACACGACGAGCTGGGGCTGCCCAACCTGTTCTACGAGGTACACCTGTTCCCCGGTGACGGCAGCCAGGTGCGCGGCTGGTCCGCGCCCGGTCTGCCGGGGGTGATCAACGGATTCAACGAATACGTCGCCTGGGGCTTCACCAATATCGGCGACACGCAGGACCTGTTTATAGAGGAGCGTTCCGATGCAGACCCGCTGTTGTTCCGCGACGGCGGGGAGTGGTACCGCGCCCGGGAGGAGCGCATCATGATCGAGGTGGCCGGTGAGGGACCGCACGAACTGCGTATCGTGCACACCCGCAACGGGCCCCTGGTCAGCGACGATCCGCCGGTCAGTCTCGCCTGGTCGGTGCACCGTGTCGAGCGGCCGCGGCTCGACAGCCTGCTGCGCATGAATCGCGCGACCGGCTGGGGGGCGTTCAACGCGGCACTGGATGAACTCCCGGCGCCCACGCTCAATGCCACCTACGCGGACGTACACGGCACCATCGGCTTTCGCACCGCCGGTGTGATACCGCAGCGCGCCCGGGGCGCCGGCCTGTATCCCGAAGAAGGCGCCGACCCCGCCAGCCGCTGGACTGGCCTGGTACCCACGGCCCTCATGCCGCGGCGGGTCGACCCCGCGCAGGGTTTTCTCGCCGCGGCCAACGCCAGGGTCAATCCCGACGGTGTGGGTCCGCTGGTCTCGGCGGATAACGCGGCACCGTACCGCATCGCGCGTATCCGGCAGGTGCTTGGCCGTGGCGGCAGGACGGTTGAGGACATGCGCCGGCTGCAGCTGGACCGCTCCGACGGACAGGCGCGCATGCTGTTACCGACCCTACTGGACGCGGTGGAGCCCGGCGCGCTCACCGCGAACGGCCGCCGCGGCCTCGGGCTGCTGCAGGCGTGGGACAGTGATTACACGGCTGCACCCGACAGTGGCGCCGCCCTGCTGTTCCAGCAGTGGTACCTGTCCCTGGCGGAGGAGATCTTTGCTGAAGAGCTGGGCGACTTGTGGCCGCGCCTGCTGTCGCGCTCCTATCTCCTCAATCACGCGCTCGACCACCTCGTCCTGTACGGCGGGGATTCTCCCTGGTGGCGGGAGCGGCGGGGAGAACTGGTCACCGCGTCACTCGAAGCCGCGGTGGCAACTCTCGTCGGGCAGCTGGGCGACGACCTGGATACCTGGCGCCTGGACGACCTGCTGCATGTGGAAATGCGCCACGCCCTGTCCGGTGCGGTGCCGTTGCTGGATCGATTACTGGACCTGCGCGACGCCCCCTGGGGTGGCGGGCCGTCCACCGTGGGCCGCGCCGGCTACGATTTTCGCCGGCCATTCCGGGTGAGGGCCGGCGCCACGGTGCGCGCGATAGCGCAGATGGGCCCCACGCCGAGCGTCTGGGCCGTCATGCCCGGCGGGCAGTCGGGGCACCCGCTCAGCGACCACTACGCCGACCAGTACGAGGCGTGGCTGGCCGGTGAGCTGCTGCCCATCGCGGCGCGCCCGGCCGATGTAACCGGACCGGCGCTCCTGTTCACGCCGAACCGCGCGCGCTGAATCGAGACCCGTCGAGCCTAACCCGGCTCCGACTCCCCCCGGGGCTCCACGCGCAGCAGGCCGCGAAAAGCCTGCCGGGCGGAACCCCCTTCGACGACCACGCGGTAGACGTCGCGCGCGATCGGCATGTCGATCCCGTACTGTTCGGCGAGGGCTATTACGGTGGGTGCGCTCTTCACGCCCTCGGCTACCATGACCATCTCCTCGATGATGTCGTCCAGGCGCCGGCCCTTGCCCAGTTCGCAGCCCACGTGCCGGTTCCTGCTCTGGGGGCTGGTGCAGGTCGCGATCATGTCGCCCATACCGGCGAGGCCGGCGAAGGTCTGCTCCCGGCCGCCCATCGCGGTTCCGAGGCGGGTTACCTCCGCGAGGCCCCGCGTGATCAGGGCCGACCGCGTGTTGTCGCCGGCGCCCTGGCCGTCGCCCATGCCGACGGCGATGGCGATGATATTTTTCAGGACGCCGCCCAGTTCGCAGCCGACGACATCGGTATTCGTGTAGACCCGGAACAGGCCGCTGCGGAACAGCGACTGCAGCTCCCGCACGATGATCTCGTCCTCCATGGCGATCACGCTCGCCGCCGCCTGGCCGGCCATGATCTCCCGCGCCAGGTTGGGACCGGTCAGCACGCCCACCGGGTGTCCGGGCAGGACCTCCTCGATGATCTGCGTCATGCGCAGGCCGGTATCCTGCTCCAACCCCTTGGTCAGGCTGATCACCGGGACCCAGGCGCGCAGGTGTGGCTGCACGGCCTCGAGGGCGCCGCGAAAACCCTGGGAGGGGATGCCCATGACGAGGACGTCGATGTCGTGGACCGCTTCCTCCACGGTGCCGACCGCGTGCAGGTTGTCCGGCAGGGTGGCACCGGGCAGGTACTTTTCATTGGTGTGGTGCGCGTTGATCTCCTCGACTTTCGCGGGGTCGCGCGCCCAGAGCTTGACGTCCGTGTTGCGCGCCACCAGTGACGCCACTGTCGTACCCCAGGAGCCGCCCCCCAACAGTCCTACCCTGAGTCCCATGTCGTGTCTCCTTCCGGTGCAGTATTTGGCGTATTCGTTGGTGAAGTTCGCGGTGCGCCGGTCGGGCGCACTGCCGATCGCAGCTTCAGCGCGGCAGGGCCAGGGTGCGCAGGATGTCGATACGGTGCGCCAGCTCCCGCAGTGACTGGCTCATCTGCAGGCGCCGCTCCTCGAGGTCCTCCGCGCCCGTCTCGACGAGCCCCATGTTGTCCATCAGCTTGTACCCGTTCTGGAATAATAGTTTACCGATGGACGCCTCGCTCGTGATCCGACGCTGCAGCAGTGCCTGGCGACCGTAGGCGATACACGCGGCGATCGTGTCTTTCTCGTTCAACGCCTCATCGGCACTCTTGCGGGCCAGCACGTCCGCCACCACCCGGTAGGCCTCGGTAAAGGACACGAGTACCGTGTGCGCCACCAGTGGTGTGAGCGTGGCGAGGAATTGCTGTGCGAAACCCACGTCCCCGTCCAGTTGCGCCTCCCAGTCCTCGCGGTAGCGGCACAATTCCGCCTGTACCTGAGCGCGGAACTCCTCCCTGGGCGCGTAGAAAAATTCAAACTTGTAGAGGTCGCGCAGGCGCTCCGCCTCTTCCCAGAAGGCTGCCGAGCCGCCCTGGGGTTGCGTGGCGACGTACATGAGCGCCAGTTCCGCGATGGCCTTGTTTACGAAGTGGTGGATGGTGGTGTTTCGATAGTAACTGGCGATGCCGTGTTGCTCCGGCTTCAGCGCATACACGCGCTCCGGCCCCTCGTCGTAGCGCGTGACCACGCCGCTGCCGATCATCTGCCTGGCCAGCACGCGCATCTGCTCGTCGTTGGCGAGGTCGGACGTCGAGGTGAAGGGTATGTCCCTCTCCTTCGCCCACTCGATCAGGGCGACCAGTTCACCGCGCAGCTCGGCCTCGGTGAGTGCGCGCGGCGCGGCCCCGAGCAGGATCATCGCCGACAGGGAGGCGAGAGTGAGAGGCGTGACCTTGTTGACCTCCACACCCACCTGGAAGGCGATTTTCTGCAGGGCGAGTTTGTCCTCGGGATCGGGAGCGCGGGGCAGGACCACGGGCTCGCCGATGTCGACATAGATCCGGCCCATGGGTTGGCGCAGTCCGCGCAGGTAGCCGATAAACCACTTCAGGCTCTCGGGCTGCTTGGTGGCCCCGGCCTGCTCCGTGGCGTAGTCACCCACATCGCCGATAAGGTCGTAGTTGATCGCGATCGGGACGATGTGGAGGTTTTCCTCGCCGCTCCGGTGGGCGGCCTCGACCACGTACTTGAGCAGGCCGTAGCGGGGGGGCATGAGTTTGCCCACCCGGGAGCGGGTACCCTCGAAGGCCCAAGTGAGGGGGAAACGTTTCTCCAGCAGGTAACCGAGATACTGGCGCAGGATCATCTTGTACAGAGGGTTGTCCTGGAAACTGCGCCGGATGAATATCGCCCCGGCGCGGCGCGCCAGGAACCCCAGCCCGCCGAAGGCCATGTTGACCCCGCCGAGAATGTGCGGCGCGGGAAAGTCGTTCTCGAGAAAGGTGGAGTGAATGGCGAAGCCGTCGACGTGGGTCTTGTGTGTCCACAGCAGCGCGGAGGGATACTCGCGCGTAATGCGTCGCGCCCGCTCCAGCGCCTGTGGATCGATGACCATGTCGGTCTCGTAGCCGAGATTGATCAGGTAGCGGTTGAACACGCCCATCACGTCGATCCAGAACGTGCTGGGAATTGAGATCAGCTCCTTCATGATCTCGGCGGACTCCCGTTCCAGGTCCGTGATCGACCTGCCCGTGTCGCGACTGATCTGCTCCAGTGCGGTCTTGAACCGCGGCCGGGCCCGCAGGTTGACCGCGACCTGCCGGGGTACCTTGTAGCGGCTTCCCCTGAGGGCCCGCTCCGCGACGTCGAGCGCCAGCCCGGCCTGGGCCGCCACGTAATCCGCCAGCTGTTCGGTCGTCGGGTCCTCGGCACGGCGCTGCGTGTAGCGTTCGCGCATCGCGCCCAGGGTCGCGGCCTCGGCGGCCACGTATTCCACCAGCTCGGGGTGCCGTTCGAAAATCCGCCTGGCGCGGGCTGCATTGGGCCTGCGAGGATTGCCGCGCACCAGGTCGCGAAACCGGGGCGAACCCGACTTGGCGTCGATGGACGTTTTCCAGACCACCCGCAGCGGGACAAACAGGGTGTCGTCGGGCAACTGGACCGACTCCAACAGCGCGGTGCCGCGGATGTTTTCCGGGTCGCGCACGATCGGGACCACGACGGTGGATACCTGCCCGGCCACCGTCGCCGGTGGGTCGCGCTCTACCCAGTCCCGCAACAGTTTTTCGTCGACGCGATGGGCGGCGTCCAGTATAAATACGATGGGTCCGCCGAGGCTGGCGGGCCATGGCGTGGCGGTCATTCAACCCCGCCTTTCTTGCGCGCCCCTGTTTTCAGCTTTGCTTTCGATTTTGCCTTCGATTTTGGCTTTGATGTCGCCTTCGATGCCGGCCTGGTCCCGGTCTTGGCCCGGCCCTTGCCTTTACCCGACGCGGTTTTTTTACCCGCCTTCTTCCGTGTCCTGGCCGATTGCCCGGTAATCTGGCCCTGGCCCAGCGCCTCGAGGAACATGTTGCGCACCTCCTCCACATGGGTGTCGAGCGTATCCACCGACCAGTCGTCGGTGTGTACCGGGGGCAAGACCTCCACGTCGACCGTGGCTGAGCGGAACACGAACTCTCCCTTGGGGGCCACGTCCAGCGCGTTGTGGATCACGATGGGTACCATGGGGACACCGGCCTGCATGGCGAGGTGAAAGGCCCCCTTCTTGAAGGGGGCGAGTTTTGGCGACACTGTCCGGGTGCCCTCGGGTGCCAGCACCACGCTCTTGCCCTCGTTGCGCATGGCGTCAACCAGCGGCTGCATCGCCTCGATGGCGCTGGCGGCGTTGGCGCGGTCGATCAGCACCACACCTCCCAGTTCCAGCACCTGGCCGATAACCGGCATCTTCTTGATTTCCTGCTTGCCCACCCCGGCGATATCCCGGCGCAGCAGTTTCGCCGCGATGACGACATCCGCCTTGCTCTGGTGATTGAAGACGAAGACGCAGGGCCGGTTGGACCACAGGTGCTGCTCGCCGCGCACATCGAGGTTGAGCCCGATGAGTGCGGCCGCAGTATCGGCGAACAGGGAAAAGGAAAAGTTCTGCGCCTCGCGGCGCGAACCGGTGAGTGCCCAGATCGGCAGCCCCGCGGCAAAGGACGTGACGAGACTCCCGGTGGCGGCGACGGAACGGGCGTAATCGAGCATGCCCGGTCGCCCGCGGCTCGCAAAGCGCTGGATCGGCCAGCGCTCGCGCTCCGCGATCGAAGTCAGGCGGCGATTGGGATTGAGCGGGCGTGGTTTGCCGACTCGCTCGAGCAACTCGATATCGTCATCGCTGTCCGAGTAAAAAAACGACTCATCCAGCTCGAGGTCGAGGTCGTCCGCCAGTTCCTCGGCGGCCCGTACCTTGCCCGGGCCGAAGCACGTGGGCCGCACCACGCCGCCGGTGAATTCGCCGTCCTCCACCTCCAGCCGCGTGCACATGACGTAGTCGATATCGAGGTCTCGCGCCGCGGGCAGCAGCTGGTAGGGCGTTGCGGAAGAGATGATCGCGACGGTATGGCCCCTGCGCTGGTGCGCCTCGATCAGCGCGCGCGACTCGGGATAGATGAGCTTCGCCAGGTGTTTCTGGTAGAGCTCCTCGCCGAACTCCCGGTAGCTCTCTTCGCTGATGCCGCGCATGAACTGTGCGCTGGCGACCATCATGGCCGAGAAGCCGGTATTACCCAGCCCGAACTCGGTCATGGCAGTGGCCAGTTCCATGAATTCGCGCGGCGACAGGTCGCCCCGCCTGACCTGTTCGCGGATCAGCGAAAAAGCGGAGTAGCCGTGGATGATGGTGCCGTCGAAATCGAAGAACGCGCCGATGTGGCTGCCTTCCTCGGAGTTTTCGATCTCTTCGATGACGTCGAGGTGCCGGACCATGGCTTTGCGACCTGAGAGCGGATGGGCCGGTAAGTGTACCGCGCCCGGGCGGCAAAATTGAACCGGTAGGGGAGGCCGCCCTGACCCCGGCGGGTCAGCCCCCCGCCGCCAGCGCCTCAGCCACCGTGCGATTGAACAGCCCCAGTGCTCCCTCGAAGCGCCCGAAGTTCAGGTGCTCGTTGGCGCCGCTGGTCAGGCCCCGCTGGATGCTCTCGCCCAGTTCGAAGTCCTCGTTCAGCGTATACATTGTCAGATCGTGGTTCCGGCGCCAGTAATCCGCCTTCTCCGGTGTGTTGTCGGCGGCGGGAATCACCGTCGCCAGCCGGAGTCGCGTCTTGCCCGGGGACACCGGTGTACCCTGAATCCACACGAAGTGGTCCTCCTGCACCAGGAACTGGGGCCCGGGAAACAGCGTGTACAGGATATTGGTGTGCCGCCGGATGTCCCACTCGTGCTCGGGCAGGCCCGCCATCTCGGGCAGGGTACTGCGCGGCAGCACGGAGCGTATGTGGCGCCCCAGGCTCCGGTAGGAGGACAGGTTGTCGAGGAACAGCGGCGCGATGGTGTCCCGGTGCGCTACCCGGAAGTGGTAGGACTCCAGTCCGCCCTCCACCAGGATTTTCCAGTTGCAGGCGATGTTGCGCTCGGTAACATCGAATACCACGTGTGAGCCCGCGTCCAGCGCCTCGAATTCCGGCAGCAGCTCCCCGAGGTGTTCCCGCACGTCGATGGTGTCGGCGCCGGGGTTGATCCAGATCCACCCCGCGAACTCCTCACAGGCGATGGCCGAGAGACCGAACCGGTCCCGCTGCAGGTCGGGAAAGCCCGCCTCCTGTTGGGGAATAGCGACCAGGTCGCCGGCGCTGTCCCAGGTCCACGCGTGGTAGGGGCAGCTGAAGCGCTTGCGGCAGCCGGACTCCTCGCCGACCAGTTGTGCGCCGCGGTGGCGGCAGACGTTGTAGAACGCCCGCGCCACGCCGTCCTCCCCCCGAATGAGAAGCACCGGTTTGCCGGCGCACTCCAGTCGCAGGAACGACCCGGGCTCGGGGAGGGCGCTGCTGTGCGCGGCGATCTGGGGCAGGCTGTGAAAGATGTGCTCGCGCTCCAGGGCGAAGGTCGCCTCGTCGTGGTAGCGGGCCATGTCGACCCGCTCCCAGCCGGCGTCGAGGTAGGGGGAGCGCGCACTGTGAAGCTCGACGAGTTCGCCCAGTAATTCAAGCTGCTTGTGGTGGTCCATGGGTTGCTCTCCTGGGGCCGCTGCCCGGCGCCCTCGAGACGGGTTTATCCGGATCGTCGCCGCCGCCGGGTCCTGGAAAATTGTTCTTACCGATCGGTAAGGCTGACAGCATACTTACCAGGTGGTAAGCTGTCAAGACTGTCCCGGGAGGTCCCGCCATGACTGCATCCACGCGTGACGAGCTGCTCGCCGCCGCCACCCAGCTCTTCGCGGAGAAGGGTTTCTACGGCGCCAGTATCGCCACCATCGCCCGGGAACTGGGTCTGACCAAGCAGGCGCTGTTGCACCACTTCCGCAGCAAGGAGAAGTTGTACGGGGAAGTATTGAAGGACGTCTCCGGCGCCATCCTGGCGCGGTCGCAGGACATTCTCGGGCGCATCCCGGACCCGCGCGCGCAGCTCGAGGAACTTGTTATTGCCCAGTACGCGCTCCAGGTCGAGGAGCAGAACGGGGCGCGCCTGATCATGCGCGAGCTGCTCGACAACGAGCGGCGCGCGGAGAAAGCGGGTAACTGGTATCTCAAACCCTACCTGGACGCGCTCGTCGACACCGCGCAGCGCATCGACGGTCTCGACGGCGACCGCGCGCGGGCGCTGGCTATTGTGTACCAGCTGCTCGGCGCGGCGCACTACTTCGCGGTGTCGCAGCCGACGCTGGCGAACATGTTCGGGGAGGAGACCTTCGCCGCGACCCGGGTGTGTTTTGAGGAGGAGCTGCGGCGCCTGGTCCGCTCGCGCCTGGGTTCCCCGGCGCCCTGAAGGGCAACGGGCCGCGGGCGCCCGGAGCTACAGGCCGAGTTCCTCCGTGAAAGCCTCGCGCATGACAAACTTCTGGACCTTGCCGGTGACCGTCATCGGGTACGCGTCGACGATCTTCACGTAGTGGGGAATCTTGTAGTGGGCGATGCGGTCGTGGCAGAACGTGCGGACGTCCTCCTCCACAAACCCGGAACCCTCCCGCGCGAGAATCCAGACGGCGAGCTGCTCGCCGTATTTCTCGTCGGGTACACCGAAGACCTGGGCGTCGTCTATGTCATGGTGCCGGCAGAGGAACTCCTCGATTTCCCGCGGGTAGATGTTCTCCCCGCCGCGGATCACCATGTCCTTGATGCGCCCGGTGATCTTCACGTAACCCTCGGCATCCATGGTGCCCAGGTCCCCCGAGTGCAGGAAACCCTCGCCGTCTATCGTTTCCGCGGTGCGCTCTGGGTCCCCCCAGTAACAGGCCATCACGCCGTAGCCGCGCGCGCAGACCTCGCCGATTTCGTCGATGCCGGCGGTGGAGCCGTCCTCGCGGATGATCTTAACGTCCCAATTGTCGTGGGGACGCCCGACCGTGCTGGTGCGCTGCTCGAAGGAGTCGTCGATATCCGTGGCGTGGTTGACCGGGCTGCACTCGGTCTGACCGTAGGCGATCACGATCTCATTCAGCCCCATCTCGGCGATCAGCCGCTTCATCAGTTCCTCGGGACAGGTGGCCCCGGCGATCATGCCAGTGCGCAGCGAGTCCAGCCGGTACTGCGCGAAATCGGGCAGGTTGAGCTCCGCGAAAAACATGGTGGGCACACCGTGCAGGGCGGTGCAGCGCTCGTCCTGGACTGCCTGCAGGGTCTGTTCGGGGTCGAACACCTCCGCCGGCAGGACCATCGTCGCGCCGTGGGCCACGCAGGTCAGCGTGCCCATGACCATGCCGAAGCAGTGGTACAGGGGCACGGGAATACACAATCGGTCCGCGGGGCTGAAGCGCATCCTGGCGCCGTTGAACCAGGCGTTGTTGAGAATGCCCGTGTGCGTCAGCGCCGCGCCTTTCGGGCTGCCTGTGGTGCCGCTGGTGAACTGGATATTGATGATGTCGCCGGGGTCGAGCTCAGTGCTGATCTCGTCGAGGCGCCCGTGCAGGTCGCCGCCCATGTCGCAGACCTGCCCGAAATTGAACATGCCGGGGCTCGGTGCTTCACCCATGCGAATGACGGAACGCAGATGCGGCAGTTTCTCAGCGCGCAATTCTCCGGGCGGCGCCTCTGCCAGTTCCAGCGCCAGTTCGTACAGCATGTCCAGGTAGTGGGAGGTTTTGAACCGCTCCGCCGTCACCAGCGCGCGGCATTCGACCTTGTTGAGGGCGTATTCGAGCTCGTAGATGCGATAGGCGGGGTTGACGCAGACCAGGATGGCGCCGATCCGCGCCGTGGCGAACTGGGTGAGCACCCATTCGACACAGTTGGGCGCCCAGATGCCCACGCGGTCCCCGGGCTCGATGCCGATCGCCAGCAGCCCGGTGGCCAGCCTGTCCACCTCGGTGAGCAACTCCAGGTAACTCCACCGGACACCCTGGTGCACGACCACCATGGCCGGGTGGTCCGGTTGTTTACGCGCGACGTCCTCGAGGTGCCGGCCGATGGTCGTTGTCAGCAGGGGTGCGGTGCGGCCGCTGTAGTGCGCTTCTTTCATGGTCAGCCTATGCTAGCTGGATGGCGCGGCGCGGGCGAGCCGCGGCAGGGAAAAGTTCACCTGGGACGGGTGGATTTTTCGATTCCGCAGATGTGCAAAAACCGGCGGTAGCCGGGCTCCGGATGAGCGGGTAGCCTGAATGGCATACACTGCGGGAGCAGTGCACTGCAGGGACGGTCACGCGAGGGCTATCTCCATGGAGCAATACAGCGGATCTTTCTTCGATTGCGATAACCACTACTACGAGGCGGAAGACGCTTTCACGCGCCATATCCCCCGGCGCATGCAGGGCCGCTGCGTGCAGTGGGTGGAGATGAACGGCAAGCGGCGTCACCTCGTGGCCGGCAAGCTCAACCACGCCCTGGGCAACCCCACCTTCAACCCGATCTCCAAACCCGGCGTTCTGCGCGAGTACTACCGGGGCAATCCGGAGGGCAAGACCTTCGGCGAACTGATCCGCTCACAACTGGAACCCCTGCCGCCCGAGTACATGGATCGTGACGCCAGGGTTGCCAAGGTGGAGGAGCAGGGACTGGAGGGGGTCTGGTTATTCCCAACGGCGGGCGTCCTTTACGAACAGCCCATGTGCAATGACATCGAGGCACTCTGTGTGCTCACTGAAGGTTTCAATCGCTGGCTGGAGGAGGACTGGGGCCTCACCTACAAAAACAGGTTATTCAGCGCACCCTACATCACGCTTGCCGACCTGGGCTGGGCCTGCCACGAGCTGGAATGGGCACTCGAGCGCGATGCCCGGGTTGTCGTGATGCGGCCGTCGCCGGTGTGCACGGCGGACGGCTGGTTTTCACCCTGTGACGAGCGTTTCGATCCCTTCTGGTCGCGGGTAAACGAGGCCGGGATCACGGTGGTCGCCCACGTGGCGAGCAGCGGGTATACCTCAAACGGTTACGGCGGCAACGCCACGATCGATGCCCTGGGCGGCGGGCGCAAACCGAGTGTTGCGGCCCTGATTCCCGAGCGCGCCATCTACGATTTCCTGCTGACCTTCGCCTTTGACCGGATGTTCGAGCGTTTCCCCAATTTGCGGATCGCCTCCGTGGAGAATGGCTCCGGCTTCTTGCGCGACCTGTTTGTCAAACTCGAACAGTCCAGCCGCCGGATGCCCTGGTACTACAAGAAGGATCCAGCGGAGCTCTTCCGCAGCCACGTGTGGATAAATCCCTTTTGGGAGGACAAGATCCCCGATGTGATCGAGCAAATGGGAGTGGGCCAGGTCATCTACGGCTCCGACTGGCCCCACATGGAGGGCATGGAGCAGCCGCGGGATATACTGGAGGAACTGGACGGCGTGAGCCCGTCGGACCAGGTAAAGATTCTCTACGAGAACACCGCGGCGCTCAACGAGCGGCGGCCGGCCTGACCCGCTGGAGCAGCCACGTCCGGAGCGCGCCCCGACTGGAGGAGCCTGACCATCTCAACTGAACTCGCGGGCCAGGTGGCCCTTGTGACCGGGGCGACGTCCGGTTTGGGGCGCCGCTTCGCCCAGGTACTCTCGGGCGCGGGGGCCAGCGTGGCTATCGCCGGGCGACGCGTGGAGAGACTGGAACAGGTAGCGCAGGACATCCGCGACTCCGGCGGCACCGTTTTCACCCTGCCGCTCGATATGTGCGACGCCGCCGCTGTGAAAGCCGCTCCCGCGGCGGTGGAGGAGGGGCTTGGGCAGCCTGTCTCGATCCTGGTCAACAACGCCGGCATCCCCGACGCCCAGCGTGCGCACAAGATGTCGCTGGACCTGATCGACGCGGTGTTCGATACCAACTTGCGCGGCCCCTTTATTCTCTCCTGCGAGGTGGCCAGGCGCCTCATCGAGGCGCAGCAGCCGGGGCGCATTGTGAATATCAGCTCCATAGCTGCGTACAACTACGCCGGCGGTGCCGCCGCGCTCTACTCGGTCACCAAGGCGGGTATCGCGCGTATGTCCGAGGTGCTCGCGGTCGAGTGGGCGAAGCACCACATCAACGTCAACGGCATTGCCCCGGGCGCCTTCAGCTCCGAGATGATGGACGGCATGCTGGAACGGGTCGGCGACATCAGCCAGGGCTTCCCGCGACAGCGCATCTGCCAGCCGGAGCAGTTGGACGCTACACTTATGTACCTGGTGTCACCGGCGTCCGAGTGCGTCACGGGCACGGTGATTGTCGTCGACGACGGCCAAAGTCCCCGTTGAGTCGGCTCCCGGGTCCTTCCCTGGATCAGGGTGCCGCTCAGATGATGACCGGTGGCAGCAGGCAAATCCCCAGGGGCACGTCGATGGGGTTGCCCGACAGGGCGTCGAGCGTCATGTGTATGGGTACCGGGTCGAGAATCATCCCGAGGTGTCCGACAATGCGCAGCGGGCACATCTGGCCGAGCTCGATGTTCGTCGCGCCGGGACCGAGCTCCGCATTGTCGAACTTGATGACAGGCAGTCCCAGGGGTCCGGTTCCCCAGTACCAGACGAGTTCGTCGTTGTTGGTATAGAACGCGTAGTAGTCGACATCCCCCGGGGTCATGCCCCCGTCATTCAGGTCGGTGAGGAAGTCCGACCCCTGGCGCATCTGTACGCAGGGGTGCACATCGTCACAACCGGCGCCGAAGGGTGCCAGCAGAGGGAAGGTAAGGAACTCGATCAGCGGGATGATATCGGTGCCGTCGTTGGGCCCCGCGAGCGAGATGAACTTGTCCACCACACCGTCACCACCGAAGTCCTTGATGTAGGAGCGCGCCGCAAGGGCACCCTGTGAATGCCCGACAAGGTCGACTTCCGCGGACCCTGACCAGGCGAGCACCTCGTCAACGAAGAGCGCCAGTGCGACGGCGGAGATTTCCACGGGCATGGTGCCCGGCAGGTTGCCGAAGTTGTCGCTCCCCTTCAATTCAAACACGCAGTGGGTGAAACCGGCGGCCTGGATGGCGTTGCCCAGGAAGAGTTCATTGGCGATTTCCGGGCTGAACGTGCCCGCGACAATGATGACCGGGTTGCCGCCGTTGGCGCCGGTGGTGCAGGCCTCTTCAGCGGTGGGGTTCGGGTCGCAGGCCGCGGTAAACAGGATGGTAGCGGCGAGGGCAAGGGATGAGATCCGTGTACTGAGTCGCATGATTTCTCTCTACCGTTTATTGTTATGTGCGGGATCATGGTAGCAATGCCCGGGTGGCTGTCAACAGGCGCCGCCCCGGGGTAGACTACCGCCAGGATTGCACGGCTCCGGAGCTGTCCGCATGAGCGATTTCCTGGAATTTTTTGAAAACCTCCCCGAGTGGCAGGCACTGGCCTGGTTGCTGTCGTGCATTTTCCTCAGCATGCTGCTCGAGGCCCTGCTGCCGCTGGTTCGCTTCGATTTCAACAAGCTGAAGCACGACGCGTTCAATTACGGGCTGTTTGTTATGAACCTCGTTATCGTGTCCCCCCTCGCCATCGCGCTCGGGGTACTCGCGATTTGGGCCGAGTCGAACCAGGTGGGCCTGTTGTACTGGATAGCACTGCCCGTGTGGCTGGAACTGCTGATCGCGATCCTGATGCTCGATCTCATCGCGCAGTACGGCGTGCATTACTACTTACACCACGTGAGGTGCATGTGGCGCCTGCACATGGTTCACCACTCGGACACCCACGTGGACGCCTCCACCGCCACGCGCCAGCATTTCGGGGACACGGCCTTCAGGTTGATCGCCTCCATGCTCGCAATCGTCGTCGTGGGTATTCCCCCTGTGTACTACATCGTGTACCGGCTGATCACGCCGTTTTTCGGTTATCTCACCCATGCGAATGTGCGCCTGCCCGTGGCGCTCGACCGGGCGATTTGCTACGTCTTCGTCACCCCGGACATGCACAAGTTCCACCACCACTATCGCGCGCCGTGGACAGATTCCAATTTCGGTAACATCTTCTCGTTCTGGGACCGGATGTTCGGCACCCTGGTGTACGAAGACAGGCGGGATATCCGCTATGGGCTGGACGTCATGGAGGACGGGCGAGAGTTGGACTTTGTCTACCAGATGTTGTCCCCCGTCGACGCAGGGATCGATACAAGCGTCCGGCCGGGTCTATCCTGACAGGTCTGCCCGCAGAATCACCAGCGCGGTCCGTCTTGCAGACGCGCCCTCAGAATAGCGAGAAGTGTTGTCCGCCATCGATGACGATGTTCTGGCCCACGACAAAGCGCGAGAGGGGACTGCACAGCAGTGCTGCCATCGGCGCCATGTCGTCGGGGTCCGCCACGAAGCCGGCGGGAATCCTGTTGTGCTCGAGGAAGTGGGCCACGATGACGTCCTGGTCCTTTTCCAGTCCGAAAGCCTCGGCGTAGGTTTCGAGAATTTCCGCCGCGCCCTCGGTGGCGAACATGCCGGGCAGGATATTGTTGATATTGACACCGTACCGGGCGATTTCGCGCGACACGCTGGCGGTGTAGTTGATCAGCGCGGAGCGCGCGGGGCCTGACATAAGTCGCCAGATCATGGGGTTCTTGGCCGAGAACGTCGCGATGTTCACGATGCGACCCCAGCCCTTGTCCTTCATCACCGGGATATAGTGGCGCATGATCTCGATGGGGCCGATCAGGGCGGTGTCGACAGATTCGCGCCACATTTCCGGGGTCACGTCGAGGAAATTGCCGTTGGGATCCGGCGGTTTGATCGTAATGGCGAGGATGTCGGGGTCGGGGCAGGCCTCGAACAGCGCCTGCCGCCCCTCCAACGTGGAGGAGTCGGCGACGATGGGCGTGACGTTCGCGCCGTATTGTTCCGTTATCTCCCGCGCGGCGTTGCGCAGCCGCTCCTCGCGCCGGGCGCTGATGAACAGTTCCACCCCGGCTTCCGCCAGGCGCTCTGCCGTCGCCCTGCCCATGCCGGCACTGCCGCCGGCCATGAGCGCCGTCTTGCCACGTATCTGCAGGTCCATGTCTCAGTGCCCTTTGTCGATATCCAGATGTCCAGGGTGGACGCGAATCCACCGGTAGTCGGCGCTCTTGCGCGCTGAATTCGCGAGTTGCACACACGCTATAATATGGCACAATCTATGTCAATAAATGCCTACAACAGAGGGAGTCGGCGCTATGAGTATAGTGATCTGGGGGAGCGCTGCGCTCGCGTACCTGGCCTTCCGGCTCTGGTACGACGGACTGCGCAAGCCGCTGAAGACTGCGGAGATCGAGGAATTTTCGCGCATTGTCCAGGCGCGCTCGGGAGAGGGATTGGATACCCGGGAATTCGCCACCCTGCAACGGTTCATGGAGGAAGATGACGGCCGGGAGTTCATCATGGTCAATCTTATCAAGCTGAACCCCTCGCCGGTGAGCCACCCGGATACCGGGGAGCCGATCAAGGCCCAGGCCCTGCTGGCCAAGTATGTGCGACCCTTTATGGGTACGATTCTGCGACGCGCGGGACACCCGGTGTTGCAGGCGCGCGCCGTGGGCGGCTACATGGACCAGTGGAACACACCGCCCGATCCCGGCTGGCACGCGGCGGGCCTGGTGCGCTACCGCTCGCGGCGGGACTGTATCCTGTCCTCGCTTGCCAACCCGGACTTCCAGGGGATACACAAGTACAAGATCGCCGCGATGGCCCAGACACTGGCATTCCCTGCACAGGTCCAGGTCTCGCTGTTCGCCTCACCCCGCATCTCGGTGGCCCTGGTGCTCGCCCTCGGCGCTGCGCTTCTGCAGCTGGGCATCGGCTGACGCAGGGAGTGCGGGCTGCGGCCCGTTTGCAACACGCCGGTCCAGGCGATATCGTGATTCGGCCGTCCCTCGCGGGGCGGCGCGGTGGCGCCCGTTTTCCTGACAGGCCACCGGATTCCTGACTGGAGACCCGGCATGCACGACCTCGTCATCCGCGGAGGCACTGTCGTCGATGGTACCGGCGCCGCTGCGCGCACGGCGGACGTCGCGTGCTCCGGCGGCATCATTACAGAGGTCGGCAGCGTATCCGGTAAAGCCCGCCGGGAGGTGAACGCCGACGGTGCGCTGGTCACGCCGGGCTTCGTCGACATTCACACCCACTTCGACGGCCAGGTCACCTGGGACAACGATCTCACCCCCTCCTGCTGGCATGGCATCACGACTGCCGTGCTGGGCAATTGCGGCGTGGGTTTTGCGCCCGTGCGCCCCGGGTCCGAGACGCAGTTGATCGAACTGATGGAGGGCGTCGAGGACATTCCGGGTACGGCCCTGCACGAGGGTATACAGTGGTCCTGGGAGAGCTTTCCCGAGTACATGGATGCCATTGAGCGCAGGCACCTCGCCATGGATGTGGGCGTACAGGTACCCCACGCCCCGGTGCGCGCCTATGTCATGGGTGCGCGCGCGCAGGAGGACGCCAGCGATGCGGAGCTGGCCCAGATATGCGGCATCGTCCGCGCCGGGCTGGAGGCGGGCGCGCTCGGCTTTTCCAGCGGCCGCACCGCCGGGCACCGGGATGTCCATGGCAACCCCGTGCCGGGTACCTTTGCACCGGAGGACGAACTCGCCGCGGTGCTCGCCGTGATGGACGAGGTGGCGCGCGGGGTCTTCCAACTGGTTCCTGCCGGCGTCGGCGGCATCGTCACCGGTGACGCCGAAGGCGCCATGGAGGGCGAACTCGACTGGCTGCTGCGTCGCGGCGGCACCAGCGGCCGGCCGATCACCTTCGTGGTGATGGAGCAGCACGAGGCGGGCCACTGGAAGCCCTGGTTCGACGCGGTGCGACAGGCTAATGCCGCCGGTGCCAACCTCCGCCCGCAGGTGGCGAACCGCTGTTTCGGTGCCCTGCTGGGCCTGCAGTCGAAGCTCAACCCGCTGCGCTACCGGGCCACCTACCGCGAGATCGCGCATCTCCCGCTGGCCGAACGGGTCGCCCGCATGCGCGACCCTGAATTACGAGCCCGTATCCTTGCGGATGAGCCAGTTTTCGACGGCCCGTTCCAGATGGACCAGATCGGCCGCCGCGCCCTGGAACATATCTACCTGTTGGGGGAGGACCTGGATTACGAACCCCCGCCGGACAGGAGTGTTCGCGCCATCGCCGCCGGGCTCGGCGTCGATCCCTGGGAGGTGGCGTACGACGCCATGCTGGAAGACGACGGACACGCCTTCCTGCTTTGGCCGTTCTTGAACTACGCGGACGGCAGTTACGATGGCCTGTTGGAGATGATGGAAGACCCGGTGTCGGTCTACGGCGTCGCCGATGCGGGTGCACACGTGGGCATTATCTGTGATGCGACGATGAGCACCTTCATGCTGACCCACTGGGTGCGGGACCGGCAGCGCGGTCGCCGAATCACACTGGAGCAGGCGGTGCACAAGCTGACCGCCGATACCGCGCGACTGTACGGCCTCAACGACCGCGGTGTGCTCGCGCCGGGGATGCGGGCCGACACCAACGTCATCGACCTGGAGCGCCTGCGCTTGCGCCGTCCCGAACAGATTCATGACCTGCCCGGTGGTGCCGGCAGGCTGGTGCAGCGGGCGGAGGGCTACGTGGCGACCTTTGTGGACGGCGTGCAGACCATCGACAATGACCAGCGCACCGGCGAACTGCCGGGACGCCTGCTGCGCGGCGCGCGCTAGTTCATCCAGGGAGGCATGGCATGCAGGTCCGCTACCCCGATTTCGACCTGAGCAATTCCGTACCACAGTGGGGCGACAACCGCGAGGCGTGTACCGTTATCAATGCGGGCGGGATTATTCCTCCACCCATCGAACGCTACCTGATCAAGTTGATGCGACAGGTGCGGGAGCTGCTCGATCCAGAGCGGGACGCGGTACTCCTCGGGGATATCGACGTGTTCTGCCGGCAGGAGGCGCAGCACTACAAACTGCACGACGACTACCTGGAAATGCTTGTCCGGGGCGGCTACCCGCGCATTCGCGAGTTCGAGACGGCCTTCGAAGCCGATCTCACGGAGTTCCTGGAGACCCGCGACCTCGCGTGGAACCTGGGCTACGGCGAGGGCTTCGAGTCCTCGGGACCCGCGATGGCCGAGGCCTGGCTGGATGGCCATGTCGCCGAGCTGTGCGGCGACAGGGGATCGGTGCCCATGCAGTTGTGGCAGTGGCACCTGGCGGAGGAGTTCGAGCATCGCAACGTCGTACACGATGTGCTGCACCGCCTGTACGGCGACGAGCGCAGTTTCGAACTCCGCCAGACGGTTGGCACCTTCGCCCGCGGTCACTACGGCGAACACGCGGCCCGCGCCGCCGCCTACCTCTACGAGGTGGACCGCGCGAGTATGAGTGAAGCGGAGATCGCCACCTCCCTGCAGCGGGAGGAGGAGACCTGGCTGGCCTACGGCATGTTGTTCGGCGACCGGCTGAACTGGATTCTCGAGCCGGACTACAACCCGGCGACCGTGCAGGCGCCCCGGGGATACGCCCCGGTACTGGCGGCTTACGGCTGACAGGCCCGGGAGTCGTCCCCGGCCTGGCGCAATTGCCACTATTACCGAATTTGCCGCGTTGACTCCCCGGCTCCCCGGGGCAAGAATTCCCTCCCCAGGTTCCCAGGGGATCGCGCCATGGCCCGGCCGGTCAATGATCCGACGTCCACGCTCAACCCCAACGTGCGGGGTATGGGACAGTCCGCCACCGTCGCCATCAATCAACACAGCAACGAACTTCTCGCACAGGGCAGGGAAGTCTTCAAGCTGGGCCTGGGCCAGTCGCCGTTCCCGGTGCCCGACTCGGTGGTGGAAGCCCTGCGCGAGAACGCGCACCAGAAGGCCTACCTCGATGTCGCGGGCCTGCGCGAACTGCGCGAAACCGTCGCCGCCTACCACCACCGCGCCAGCGGCTGTGCAGCGGGCGGCGAGGACGTCCTCGTAGGACCCGGCAGCAAGGAGTTGATGTTCCTGCTGCAACTCGCCTACGACGGCGACCTGCTGATTCCCTCGCCGGCCTGGGTGAGCTACGTTCCCCAGGCGCGCATCATCGGTCGCCGGGTCAGGACGATACACACCGACGCGAGCAGTCGATGGAACATCTCCGCCGCGCAACTGGAAGCCCATTGTGCAGACGAGCCGGAGCGGCCCCGCATCCTGATCCTCAACTACCCGAACAACCCGACCGGCCTGACTTACACGACGGAGGAGCTTGAGGCCCTGGCCAGGGTGGCGCAAAGGCACGGGGTCGTCCTGCTCAGCGACGAGATCTACGGCGAGACCCACCACCGCGGCCTGCACGAGTCGATAGCGCGCTGGTATCCCGAGGGCACCATCATCAGCTCCGGCCTGTCGAAGTGGTGCGGTGCGGGTGGATGGCGCCTGGGCACCTTCACGTTTCCTGAACAGTTGCGCTGGCTACGACAGGCGATGACGAGTGTCGCGAGCGAAACCTACACCAGCACCTCCGCGCCGATCCAGTACGCGGCGGTGCGCGCGTTCCGCGGTGGTGCGGACATCGAGGCGTATCTCGAGGCGTCGCGCAAGGTGCTTGCAGCACTTGGCAACCGGATTGCGTCGCGTCTCAACGACGCGGAGATCGCGACCCACCCGCCGGAGGGCGGGTTTTACCTGTTCCCCGATTTTGGCAGCCTGCGCGAGCCTCTTCTCAGGCGCGGCATCGGCGACAGCGCAGAGCTGTGCCGGCGCGCGCTGGGCGAAACCGGTGTGGCCTTCTTGCCCGGCTCTGACTTTGGCCGGCCGGTGGAGGAGCTGACCGCCAGGCTGGCCTACGTGGATTTCGACGGCGGAGCAGCGCTGGAAGGAGTGTCTCGCCTTGGTCCCGACGACACGATCACCGCCGGTTTCCTGCAGGAGTATTGCCCGAGGGTGACAACTGCTGTGGAGCGCCTCTGTGACTGGGCGGTCGCGCCCGGTTGAACAGGGGCGACCTGCGAGCTCTCACTCAGGCGGCGTTTTCCGTGGACAGGCGCTGTTGCAGTTCCCGCTTGACGAACTTGCCGTTGGCGTTTTTCGGCACCGGTTCATCGAGTATCCAGATATAGCTGGGTATCTTGTAGGCGGCCAGGCGTGCCTTGCCGAACTCGCGCAGTTCGCCGGCTGTCACCGACTGTCCATCGGCGGGATAAATGGCGGCGCCGACCTCCTCCCCGAGTCTTTCATCGGGAACGGAAAACACTACACACTCGGCCACGGCCGGGTGTTGGTAGAGCGCGGACTCGACCTCGGAGCAGTACACGTTCTCGCCACCGCGCAGCACCATATCCTTGGCGCGATCTACCAGGTAGATAAAATTGTCCTCATCGACGTAGCCGATGTCGCCCGTGCGCAGCCAACCGTCGACGATGGCCTCGGCGGTTTCCTCCGGTCGGTTGAGATAACCCTTGATGACCTGCACGCCGCGCACGCAGATTTCACCGGGTTCTCCGGGGGGGAGTGTATTGCCGTCCTCGTCGATACACTTCACGTCGTAGATGGGCATGACCAGGCCGGCACTGGTCGGCTTGTTGGTAAGAAAAGACCCGCCTGAGGAGGAAATGATGCCGCAGGTTTCGGTCATGCCGTATCCCTGGCCGGGCCGGGTGCCCGATCCGCTCTTCTCGATCTTCTCGATCAGGTCCGGTTGCATGGCGGCCCCGCCACCGCCCAGGCTGGCGAGCGAGGACGTGTCGCGTTTGGCAAAGTCCGGATGATGGATCAGCTCGCGGCTCATCGTCGGTACGCCGCTGAGGTTGGTGATCTGCTCCTCCTCGACAATTCGCAGGGCCTCGCCGGCATCCCACTTGTACATGAGCGCGATCTTGCCGCCGGCGAGGGTCAGGCTCTGCGCCGTACAGTTGTTGGCCGTGACGTGGAAGAGGGGTGTCGTAATCAGTGCCGACGGCGTCCGGGGGGCCGAGGCCGCCGAATCGCCGCCCCCCTCGACCTTCGCCGAGGCGCTCGCCTGTACGAGGTTGACGAACACCATGCAAAAGACATTGCTGGCGCAGCCGCGGTGCGTGAGCTGGGCTCCCTTCGGCCTGCCCGTGGTGCCCGAGGTGTAAAAGATACAGGCCTCGTCGTCGGCATCTACCGCGACCTCGGGTAGCCTGGGCTCGGCTTCGAGAACCTCGCTCCATGGCGTGGCCCAGTCCGGCGCATCCGTTACACGCACTGCGACCACTGACAGGTCGGGGAAGCTGTCGCGGACCTCGCTGAAGCGCTCGAGTCGCTCGCCATCGCACACCATGAGCGTTGTGCCCGAGTCCTCCAGTCCGTAGCGCAGTTCGTCCGCCACCCACCAGGCGTTCATGCCTACGCTGACGGCGCCGATTGCACTGATGGCCCAATAGGCGAGTATCCATTCCGGGTAGTTGCGCATGGCGATGGCCACCCTGTCCCGGGGTTTTACACCGGCCTCCACCAGCCAGTTCGCGATTCTCGCGACCTCGTCGTGGGCCTGGGCGTAGGTCCATCGCTCTTCCCCGTAGACAAGGTAATCCGCGTCCCCGTGTCCCGCGGTGGCGAGCCAGAGATCACGCAGCGAGTTGGGCGCCATCTCCCAGGCTTTCAGTGTGTGTCCGCCGACTTCAACTTCGGCAATGCCGAACATCTCGCCCGGGGAGGTCAATGCAGCGACTGTTTCGGTGAGTTCCTTGTACACGTGGGTCTATCTCCTTGGAAATTAAAGGCTCGTCAAGAATTCGAAGGGCGCCGCCGCTTCCAGTTGTGCCGCAACGCGCAGCAACAGGTCCTCGCGGTAGGCTGCGCCGACCAGTTGTACCCCGATGGGCAACCCGGAGCTGGCGCGGTGCATTGGCAGTGACATGGCGGGTTGCCCGGAAATATTGAACGGCGCGACGAAAGGCACGATCTGGGAGGAGCGCATGAGTCCCGCGAGTGGGTTCTCCGGGTCGTGGAACTGTCCGAGCGGCGGTGGCGGTTCCGGAATGACCGGGCAGAGCAGCAGGTCGAAACCATCGTCCGCCCAGAAGCTCGCCATTTCACGACTGCCCTGCTGGAAAAACTCGATAGCCGCGAAGTAGTTCATGGCCGTCGCCGAGCGCCCCGGTTCCGCGATCAGCCAGGTGCCGGGCTCGACGTCATCCTCGGTCACGGGTCTTCCCAGCATGTGCCCCAGCTTGTCCAGTTCGCTCGCCGTCCAGACACCGTAGGCGGTCATGAAGTGGTCCATGGTCTCCTCGAAGAACCGGGTCGAAGTCCAGGGAGCGGGGCAGGCCTCCTCAACGTGATGGCCCAGGTTTTCGAGCAGCGCGGCGGTGCGCTCAACCCCCTGTACAACTTCCGCGTCGGTCGCAATCGAGGGGTCGGGCGAACGCGTGGTATACCCGACGCGCAGCGGTGCACCGGGTGCTCCCGGTTCCTCGGGATAGGGACGAACCGGGAGCGGGGCCGCGTAGGGGTCGCCCGGCATCGGGCCCTGCACCGCCTGCAGGATGGCCGCGCAGTCGCGCACCGTCCGGGTGAGCGCCATTCTCGCCACCAGCCCGCCCCAGGCCTCGCCGACTTCCGGCCCCATGGAGATGCGCCCGCGGGAGGGCTTGAGGCCGACCAGGCCACAGGCGGAGGCCGGTATGCGGATGGAGCCGCCGCCGTCTCCCGCGTGTGCCATGGGCACGAAGCCCGCCGCTACCGAGGCGGCGGAGCCGCCGCTGGATCCGCCTGCGGTGTGCGCCGTGTTCCAGGGATTGCGGGTGGGACCTTTTGCGAGGGACTCGGTGCTCGGCATCAGGCCGAACTCCGGGGTGTTGGTGCGCCCGAGTATGACGAGCCCCGCCTCGCGGAATTTCGTCGTCAGGTAGGTGTCGGCCGGGGCGATGTAGCCCGCCTCCGCCAGCGCGCGGTTGCCGCCGTGAAAGGGGTCGCCGGCGGAGAAGCCGTCGAGGTCCTTGAGCAGGAAGGGGACGCCGCGGAACGGGCCCTCGGGCAGTTCCCCCCGGGCCTCCTCCCGTGCGCGCTCGAAGCGCTCATGCACAACGGCGTTGAGGGTATCGTTTTCGCGCTCGATGCGCGCGATCGCGGTATCGACCAGTTCCAGCGGCGAGACCTCGCCGCTGCGCACCAGGGCCGCCTGGGCGGTGGCGTCGAGGGAGGCATACTCGTCCCGCCCAGCCTGTTTATCAGTCATGTCGTTTTCAGTTCCTTGCGATCTGCGGGTTGGTGTACGCTGTCGTCCCCACGACTTCATACTAGCACGGCGCCGGAGACAATCCGGCGCCAGAGATTCGCGAGGCGGCAGCATGAGTGACACAGCCATTCCCAATTTCTCCATTGACCTCAGCGGCGAGGTGGCCCTCGTCACGGGGGCAACCGCCGGGCTGGGTGAGCGCTTTGCCCGTGTACTGTCGGCCTGTGGCGCGTCGGTGGCGATCGCGGGGCGACGGCGGGACCGGCTGGAACAACTTGCCGAGGAGCTGTCCGCCGACGGGGGAGAGTGCGTACCCATCCCCATGGACATGACGGACCGCGACCAGGTGCGCGCCGGCCTGCAACAGGCGGAGGAGGCGCTGGGAATCGTGACCATACTGGTGAACAACGCGGGCATCCCGGATGCCCAGTACGCTACGAGAATCGACGACGAACTGTTCGACCGGGTCCTGAATACCAACCTGGAAGGACCCTGGCAGCTCGCCTGCGGGGTGGCGGCGCGCCTGATGCAGGAAAAGCGTCCGGGCCGGATCGTGAATATCGCCTCCATGGCCGCCTACCATACCGCGCCCGGCATGCCCCAGGCGCTGTACACGACAACCAAGGGTGCCATTGTGCGGATGACCGAGGCGCTGGCGGTGGAGTGGGGCGCATACAACATCAATGTGAACGCCATCGCGCCGGGTATGTTCCTGTCTGAAATGGTGGAGGGCATGGTAGAGCGGGTGGGAGATTTCAGCGGGCATTTCCCCCGCAAGCGCATCTGCGACCCGGGCCAGCTGGACAGCACTCTGTTGTTCCTCGTTTCGCCCTCGTCGGAGTGTGTGACCGGCACCTGTGTCAAGGTGGACGACGCGCAGCTCGGCCGCTGACCGGCGCTAGGCCAGGACCAGCCGGTTGTCGGCTCGCCGGAGGGTGTGGTTTACCGGTACGTTGAGCAGGTCGACGGCGACCCCGGGCCCGAGCGATTCCTCCACAGACCTTCTCCCCTCCGCGGGCAGCGACTGGAAGTGGGTGCGCGCGCGCTGGGACAGCCACTCCGCGTACACGCCGGCGCGGTGTTCCCGTGTCTCCCCGTTGTACTCCACCCGCCGCGGCGGCAGGAAGGGCTGGTCCTCGTCGGGGGAGAGCGGATGGCCGCTGGTCGCTCCCGTCTCGTCCATTGCCCCGTCGAAGGCCAGGGCGTCCAGCACAAAGGGTGTCCCGAACTCGGTGGCGATGTAACGCAATACTTCAACAGCCGTTTCCGGGACCTCGTCCCCGCCGAGGTACTCGACCGGGCGGTCGAAGAACTCCGGTGACTGGATTTCAGGAACCAGCATGTGTTCCACCCAGCGGAAGGTGCGCGGCGCCTTGTCCTGCATCAGGCGCAGCGGCGCGGGATCGCGCCCCATGTGGGCGTGCAGGGCCCCCATGATGGCGTAGTCGGCCGCGCTGGGGTGGCCGCCGAGGAAATAGGGGTGGTGAACGAGGTGCGCTTCGAAGCGGGACAACAGCGCGGTGTATTGCCGGTCCAGTGACTCGAGCAGCTCGGGGGAGGGTTCTGCGAGGCCGTAGCTCTGCATGCGGTCGGCAATGACGTTGCCGTACTTCAGTAGTTCCTCGTCGCTGCCCTGGGGCTTGAAGGAGCGGCCGAAGTCCATCTTTACAAATGGCATGTTTTCCGGGTAGAGCCAGCGGTGCTTCCAGGCCAGCTGCACCAGCCCCTCGCTGGCCAGCAGCTCCATGAGGTGCACAAAAGTGCGCTGCCGGGGAGTGCCGGGAAACGCCGGAATGTCCGGGAAGCGCACCTCGAGGTAGTCGACGATCTCGACGCTGTCCTGGATGACGGCCCCCTCGGGCGTGAGCAACTGCGGGATGCGGTGGGTACCCGACGTGGGTCGTACCCGCTCCCGGAACACCGGGTCGCTCGGCAGGTGCTCGACGAAGGGAATGCCCTTTTTGCGCAGGTAGGCGCGCACCTTGGCGGTGTAATAGGAGGCGTAGGAGCCGAAAAGTACGTAGGGTCCGGTCATGGTCGGGCACATTATGGCAATACCTATGCCATATTAGGGCAAACTGCGTCAGGGGTCATCAGCTCGGGTTCAGTTTGGGTCGCCGGCAGTGTGGCCGCCGAACGTTCTAGAACTCCAGGCGCACCTGGATTTCCACACTGCGCGGGGCGTCGATGAACTGCAGGTAGGTCTCGTCGAAGCCCAGCTCCGCGAGGGGCACGTCCCCCCCGAACACGGTGGTCTCCTCGTCGGTGATATTCTTGAAGATGGCCGCCACCATCCAGCGCCGATCGAGGCTCGACAGCGCCACCCGCGAATTGAACTTGGTGTACGCGTCCTGCTCCACGGCCGAGTCGTTGTCCGAGGACACCTGATAGCTGTCCGAGAACAGTATGTCCGCACCCAGCTGGAGCTCCAGGTTGTCACCCGGATACAACAGGTAGACCAGGCCGATATTGCCCGAGTACTCGGGCGAAAACAGCAGTTCCTCTCCGGACAGGTCCTGTACGCACTGGTTGCGCTGCCCACCGCTCTCCTCGAACTCCCTCGCCTGGGCGTTGGTGCAGGCCGCGTCCGGGAAGGACTTGTAGGAGGCTTCCAGCCAGGCGGCCGCGGCGCGCAACGTCAATGCCTCGGTCACCAGCAGGGACAGGTCCGCCTCTAGGCCCCGGCTCTCCGACTCTGCGGCGTTGTCTACGACAAAGGCGGAGTTGCCGTCGAAGGCCGCCACCTGTACATCGTCGAATTCGTTGTAGAACAGGGCGGTGTTCAGCCGGCCTCGGCCCCCGAGTAGCCCGATCTTCGCACCGACTTCCCCGCCTATGACGGTCTCGTCACCGTACTCCTGCGCGTCGAAGAAGCCGCGCACGTTGTCCTCGTCGAATCCCCCGGCCTTGTAGCCGTTGCCCACCTTGGCGTAGAGCATGGCGCCGTCCGTCGCGTCCCACTGCAAAGTGATGTCGCCGGTGGTGTGGCCCTCTGTGCGCTCGTTGTCGAAATCGGGATCGACCTCGCAGGTATAGGCGGCGCCGGTACAGCGTTCGGCGCCGGACTCGTCGAAGCTGTGGTCGGTGAGAAAGTTCAGCAGGCCGTCGTAGACCGCGCCCAGCCGCTCGCTGGGGTCGTTCTCGAACAGTTCGGCCATGTACTGGGCCTTGGTGAATTTTTTCTCGTCGTGGGAGTAGCGGATACCCGCGAGCAGACGCCAGTCCGCATTGAAATGCCAGGTTAGCTGGGTGAACGCGGAGTAGGTCGTTGTGTCCTGGCGAAACCGGCCTTGGCTGCTGGCGTCGATGTCGCCCGTGCCGATTCCGAGGACGGAGGGCACTGCGTGGGTCGCACGGTCGCTCGCGAGATCCTCGTCCTGGAAGTAGATGCCCGCCAGGTATTCCAGACCACCGGTCAGCGGTGACGACAGGAGGAACTCCTGGCTGAACTGCTCGTGGGTTTCGTCCCGGTCCCGTGCCAGGAAGCGTAGGGGGCCCAGGTCGGCGTCGATACTGTTGCTGAAGGAGTAGTCCACGTACCCCGTGGTGGACCTGACATTGTAGCCTCCGATGTCCCAGCTGCCGATAAGCGTGGCGATATTCCAGTCGGCGTCGTGGCTCTCGTCCCGCGCACGCGGGTCGTCGATGCCCTGCGCGGACTTGTTGTAGTCGAAGGCCGCCTCGAAGTCGGGGTCCGCCGTCTGGTAGAGCGCGGTGGACTCCTCCGTCGCAATAGTGACCGCGAGCTGTCGCCCTGTGACCTCGGATTCGCCGTACTCGTACTTGAGGAAGACGTTGAGGTCGGCGGTCGCGTCCCAGTCCAGGGATACGCGTCCCACGCTGTTCTCCTCCTGCGGCTCGTCGCGTCTCAGCAGGGTGTTGCGGACGTAGCCGTCACTCTCCTCGTGTTTGAGGGCGAGGCGCCCGCGGAGCGTGTCCCCCAGCGGCCCCGATACCGTCAACACGGTTTCCCAGCCGTCGAACTCGGGTTCGATGCTCCCCGCCATGACCCCCAGGAAGTCGGCCGTCGGGCGGGCCGTGGTGATATTGATGGCGCCCGCGATCGTGTTCTTGCCGAACAGCGTACTCTGCGGTCCCTTGAGGATTTCCACGCGCTCTATGTCGAGGAAGGCGCTGCGGGACGCCTGGCCGCGACCGAAATACACACCGTCGATGAAGCTGCCTACCGACTGTTCGAAGCCGTAGTTCTCCCCCGACCCGATCCCGCGGATGAACAGCTGGTCTCCGCCGATACTCTCGGCGATGAGCACGTTCGGAATGTACACCGCCAGGTCCTCGAGGGTACCCATGCCCCGCTCGTAGATCTGCTCGCCGCTGACCACGGATAACGCGATCGGCACATCCTGCATGCCCACGGCGCGCTTCGTCGCGGTGACCAGTATTTCCTCAAGGACGAGGTCCTGGGCGGGTGCGCCGCCGGCGTGGGCTACGAGGGCGCACAGGGCGGCGGTGTTAAGCGTCTTCCGGCGTCTCATTGTTATTGCCTGCAGTGGGTCACGCTGGTCTCCAGACCGCTGGGCGCGGCGGAACCGGGTTACAGAAACGCACTATATATCATATATGCACTAGAGTGCAATAAAAATGAAAAAGGTCCCGGTTCCGCGGACGGCCCGGCCCGCGGGAAATGGGTAAGTGACGGGAAACCCGCGACGCGGGGGCGTTTCAGCCTGAGAACCGGCACCTCATGGGCGCCGGGGGAGCGCAGGGACTGGCGGTCGAACCCTACTTTTCGGCGAGTTTTTTCAGGCGCTCCAGGTCCTCGCGCGCGCCGTCGGTGACACGGGGATTGACCATACCGGGGGAGAGATCCCCGCCCAGCTCCGTGTGCATGATGTAGGTGAATTCCGAGCGCTGGGGGTCGACGATGCGAATGATATATCTGCCCTGAGTCTCCGCGCGGATGATGTCCTGTTCGGGGTGTTTTGCCGAAGCGGACTGCAGGTGGACCGTGGCGGACTGCGTATCAGGGTCGATTTCCGTGGTGGTGTGCAGGACGAGATCGCGATCAGAAATCGGCCAGGGCAGGTCCAGTACCATGTACACATAGAGTTCGTGCTCGGACACGGTTTCAATCACCTTCGAGGATTTGCACATGGCGCGCCACTCGACGCAGCCGTTGCCCGTACCCATCAGCTCCGACAGTTCGGCCGCTGACACATTTATCTCCGTTACCGCCTTCACCGCGATATAGGGCGAACCCTCCACCTCGCGCGTGTAGATGCTGATGCCGTCCTCCTCCTCTTCCAGCTGCCACTCGGTCTCGCTGGCGTACAACGCGCCCGGTGCGGCCAGGGCGACCAGCAGAGCGGCCGCGAGGGGCAGGAGTCGCAAAAGCAGTGTATTGGTCATGTCGGTCGCTCCATGTTGGTTAACCACGTTGACAGGTTACGGGTTATTGTAGACACACCATTTGCCGGTAGAATGACGACCGGTCCAGATCGGCGGAGTGGAGATGAAACGCGCGCTCACATGGTTGCTGCGAACCGCGGCAGTATTGCTGGTTGCGAGCCTGGCGGTGTTCTGGCTGGTCTTCCTGTCCCCGCGACCACCGCTGACCACGGACCCGGCCACCCTCGCGGGTGACGGCAGCCGTCTCAACTACTGCGATCTCCCCGCGCTCGTCGGCAGCGGCCTGCTTGCGCGGGATATACCCAAGGGCAATACCCCGGGTTGCCGTTACGCACATTTCCCGCTGCCCGTGCTCGCCGACTGCACCGAGCCACTTCCCGAGGGTGCCGACGACATCCGCGGCCTTTGGGTAGGCGTAGAGGGTGGGCACGTGGGTCACGTCGAGCGCATTGAGCAGTGCGGTTCCCGCGTTGTCGTCACCGCCGCAGGTATCGTCCATGACTACGGGCCCAACAGCACCGCCGGCCTGAATACGAACGACACGGAGGGTTCGGTCCTCTTCACCATCGGCGATCGCGAGTTTTGTCCGCGCACCTCCGCGAGCATGACCTGGGAGGAGGGTGTGTTGAACTTCCGTGCCCTTGGCTGGGGTCCCGTCGTGGTGCGACGCTACCGCGACGGCGAACAGCTGGTGTGGGAGTACGCCGACGGCAGCGTCACGCGCATGAACCGTATCTGCCTGCTGCCGGAGGTGCACCGCGAACCCGCGCAACGCGGCCGGCGCATAGCGCTTATGCAGGACAGCTCCTGACAGCGCGGCGCCCGCCAGTCGGCGGAATCGCACCTGTCAGCAACCCACCGGGTTGAAAGCGGCGACGACCCCGGTAATGCCCACCACCACCACGGTGCTGTCGGCAGCGACGCTGGTACCCGTGGTGAACACCGGGGAGGGTGTCATGGTGATGCGCTCGGTTTCCGCGCCCGTGGTGGCGTTGACGCTGATGAAATCCACGCCGAGGAACGTGCCGGGCTGGCGCACGAAGGCGTAGGCGACATCGCCGCTCGCCTGTACCGGTATCCCGAGGTTGACCACCCCCGGCCTCGACCAGCTGATGGACCCCGTGGCGCCGTTGTCCTGCACGGCCAGCAGCTGGGAGCTGGCGCCGCCGGCGGGCATCCCCCGACCCCCGTCCGTTACCGACGGGCTGCCACCGGGGGAGTAGCCGATGTCCACGTCCCAGATCTCTGCCCCGGTGACGGCGTCCAGGGCGAGAAAATTGCCCCCGTTGTCGTTGACGTAGATGCGCGTGCCGTCGGCGCTGATAACGGGGCTGCTGGCGGTGCCGCCCTCGAGGGTATCGTTGACCCACAGGGGCGAGATGTGGTCCGTCGCGTAGTGGTATTGCAGGGCGTGAATTTCTGTCTCGGCTTCGCCCGGCGGGCGCAGCGTGTTGTAGAAACGGCCTGTTGGCAGGTCCACCGAGAGCGTGTTGGCGCTCGGGCAGGCGGTGCCGCCGAACAGGCAGTCGCCGAGGCCGGTGCCCTGGGTGTAGGTCTCGCCGGGTAACAGCTCGTAGGTGGGTACGACCATCTGGCCGTCGCTGCGGTCCAGCACCATGATCTGCCCGATATGCGTGACAAAGATCAAGTGGCCGTTATCCAGCAATTGCGCCGAGATGGCCGCGCCCACCGTCGCCGTGTCCCAGCGCAGGTTGCCGTCCCGGTCGAAAGAGTGCATGGCCTCGTCGTCGCCGACGTAAATGTTGCCGTCGCTGTCGATGAGCGCGGAGGAACCCACGGCCCATCGATTCACCTCGTCGGTACACCAAACGTCGTTGCCGGTGTCCAGTTCGATGGCGTAGAGGTGGCAGGCACCAGCCGTCTCGTCATTGGTTGTGAAGTACACCTGGCCCTGGTTGTCGATGGTCGCCGCCGCGGCGATGTTGCCGGGGAAGTCCCGGCTCCACGCCACGGTGAACTCCTCGAAGCCGGTGGCGGGGGAAGTGTCGGTGTTGCGCGCGTCCCCGTGGATGTTGGGCCAGGCGTCGACCTGGTAATAACTGGCCCCGAGGGCCAGGGCGAGCGCAGTCAAGAGCGCGATTCGAACGTAAGGCATGCCAGCAACCCGGTTCCTGTTTATCTCCGGTGACGAACACCGAAGTGTATCGCAATCGGTATGGGAGGTGTTTTTGGGAGAGATTGATTCATAAAAGCGACTGTGTTTATCGCCCCGCGCCGCGTCGCCGCAGCGGGATATCGACCAGCGAGCAGAGCGCGAACAGGACCAGGGCCAGCAGGAAGCGCGGGTCCGCGGGGTACAGCAGGCTTTCAACCGGGAAGGCGATGGTCTTCTCGATGCCCGCCACCTTGAACGGGTGGCGCTCGGCGAATTCGGGATTCACGGCGATATCCATCAGGTCCCGCCGGCTGCGGTACCGCATGAGCAGGGCCTGTTCCCAGACCTCCGCACCGGGTACGCCGATCAGGTCCATGGCCGGCGCCTTCGCCGCGCCGATGTAGATGGGATGGCTTGCGCGCCGCAACAGCGCCGGGAACATGTACTCCATGTAGTGGTTGACCATCCACTGCGCGGTCGCGCCCGGCTTCGAGCCGGGAATCGGCTCAGGATTTTCCTTCAGGTCCACAAGGTTGACCATGAGGAACTGGTTGCCCGTGTCGGACTCAAGGAAGCGGCGTAACACTTCCGGGTTCGCCTCCTCACCTCGGGACGCGGCCGCGGCCTGCATGCCCTCGAGGTAGTGTTCGACTTCCTCCTGGGTCAACGGGCCCCCGGTATTGGTGTACCAATAAGTAAACAGCAGCCACCCGGCAAGGGCAGTTCCCCATAGAATTTTCCGCGCCATTGTCTGTCCCCCTCTGGTTTGATTCGCAAGTCTGTACCGGTGTTCAGCCAGTGGCAGCGATGAAGTCGACGATGATTTTCACCACCTCCGCCGGTCGCTTTTCCTGCACGAAGTGGCCGCCGCCGCGTATCGTCGTGTGTGGCTGGCCCCTGGCCCCGGGAACGGTTTCCATAAACGGGGCGTCACCACCCCGCGTGACCGGGTCGTCATCGACAAAGGCACAGAGAAAGGGTTTTTCGAAGCGGGAGTAGAACTCCCAGGCCCTCGCCTGGGCCTCCAGGGAAGGGTCGTCCGGCAGGGTCGGCACCTGGCTCGGCATGGCGCGTGGTCCCATTTTGTAGCTCGGGTCGGGGTAGGGCGCCTCGTAGGCGCGGCCTATCGGTGAGGAGGAGCGCAGGGGAGCGAGGCCGAGACGGCTGAGCAGGTAGGGAATCAGCATCCGCGCTACCGACGGCCCCTCGAGTCCCGTAGACATCATGAATCCCACCGGCAGGTCCTCTGTCTCCCAGCAGAATTTCTGCCAGTAGGCGAAGGCCATGGGGCCCTCCCTGTCGACATTCCGCAGCGCCCGCGCCATGCCGAAGGGTGTCGGTGTTTTGGCGTTTGCGCGGAAGTTCTTCACCTTCTGCACCTCCTCGTCGGGCCAGTCGGGATTGTAGGGCAGCCCCGTATTGGAAATGACCACCCGGTCGAAGCGCTCCGGGTGGTCGGCGATCATGCGCAGGCCGATAAGCCCGCCCCAGTCCTGCCCGAAAAAGGTCAGGCCGGAAAAATCGTTCGCCACCAGCCACGCGCCCATCCAGTCCACCTGGTTCTGGTAGCTGTAGTCGTCCAGGGCGGCGGGCTTGTCGGACTTGCCGTAACCGGGCAGGTCCGGTGCGATCACGCGTATGCCGGCGTCCACGAGCAGGGGAATCATCTTGCGATACAGGTAGCTCCAAACCGGCTGCCCGTGCATGCACAGAACGACGGGGCCGTCTACCGGGCCTTCGTCCAGGTGGTGGATGCGAAGCTCGGTGCCATCGGCGGTTGTGATCACCGAGTAGTTGGGCGCAAAGGGGTAGTCCTCAAGGCCCTCGAAGCGATCGTCAGGTGTCCGCAGTACTTGCATATCAGTCTCCGCGTCAGAAGTCGTAGCGCAGGGTGGCCCCGTAGGTGCGCGGCGGCATCAGGAAGTAGGCGTCCATGGTGGTGACCGGGAAGGTCGCCGGTGTCAGCCCCGCGTACTCGTCATCGGTGAGGTTCTTGCCCCAGACGGAGACGTTCCAATGGTCGTTGCGCCAGCCCAGCTTGGCGCTCAACAGCTCCCTGTCCTGCACGTGCCAGTCCTCCGGCATATCGGCGCTGCCGGTTAGGTGATCGTCCATCCAGCTGTAGTCCCCGCGCATGTACACTCCGCCGCCGGCGAATGGGTAGAAGAAGGTGGCGCCGAGGTTGGCGCTGTATTCCGCGGTAAAGCCCAGGTCATTCCCCTCCTGCGGACCGGCGGTGATCTCGTACTTGTCCATGTACAGCAGCCCCGCGTTGAGGGTGAGATTCGGCAGCGGCATGGCCTGGATGTCCAGGTCCAGGCCTGCGACTTCCACCTCGGCCCGGTTGGAGACTATGGTGCCGATGCCGACATCGAGTTGTTGCTGGAACTGGTAGTCGTCGATCTGCGTGAAAAAGGCGCCGGCGTTCACCCGCAGGCGGGCGTCGAGTAGGGTGGACTTGATGCCCAGCTCGTAGCTGAGCGTGGTCTCGTCCTCGAACTCGCGCTGCTCCGGTGTACCGTTGACTGTATTGAATCCACCCGATTTGGAGCCGGTGGCGACGTTGGCGAACACCATGGTGTCGTCGAGCCAGTCGTAGCTCAGGTTGACCAGCCAGTTGATATCGTCCGAATCCCGTGTGAAGTCATGGTCGATCGGCGTGGTCACCGTGCTGAGGAAAGAAAAACCGACCAGCGCCTGGGACGCGGCGGTAGAGAAGACCTCGGCGAGCATGTCCGCCTCCTTCTCTTCCCAGGTCCAGCGGAGCCCCCCGGTCAGGCGCCAGCGCTCGGTGATGTGCCAGGTGGTCTGCCCGAAAGCGGCCACTGTCTGCGTCTCCAGGTTCATGTCGGCGGCGATGAAGTCTCCGGGCTGGGCAATGAAGCCCACGTCCGGAACGATTGGGGGTAGTAGGTCTAGAAACTCCTGCTGCTGGTTGCCCTGTTCGACAAAGTCCTCTCCGAGAAAAACAAACGCATCGCCGTCGGCACCATTGGTTGACGACTCAAAATAGAAAACCCCTAGCTGGTAATCTATGTGCTCTCCGGACGCCGAGGTGAATCTGAGTTCCTGGGAAAAGGTGTCTCCCTCACTGCTGGCGCCGACATAGGACATGACGTCGAGTTCCGATCGATCTGGGTCATAACTCGAGGCGCCCTCGCTTTCCATCCAGGCCGTAACTGACTTGATTGACCCCCAATCCCGGTCGTAATCGATGACCATGGACACCTCGTCCGTCTCGACAGTGAATTCGTTGTCGACATCCACCGCCACCTCGTGGTCGAACGGGTCGTTCTTGTCCAGGGGCAGCCCCCGCTCCGCCAGTGTCACGTTGACGGACTCGCCCTGTACCGCGTCGGCGGCGCAACAGCGGTTGTCCCGGTCGACATGGCTGGCTTTGACCAGGACGGACAGCGAGTCGCCTGGTTGGAAGAGCAGTTTGGCGACCAGGTTCCAGTCATCGGCGCTGTTCAGGTCGTCGCCCGCCCCGTTGTCGAAGTAGCCGTCGCGTTCGTGGAGATTGCCGGACAGGCGGAAGGCGAGGCTTTCGGTGATTGGCCCGCTGACCGCCGCGGTCAGCATTTTCATGGAGTAGTCGCCCGCGGTCGCCTCCACGTAACCCTCGTACTCGTCGAGATTGGGCCTCTTGGTGAAGATGCTGACAGCACCGGCGTTGGTGTTCTTCCCGTACAGCGTTCCCTGCGGTCCGTGCAACACCTCGATGCGCTCGATGTCCGTGAGGTCTGACATGCCGAGGCCGGAGCGGCTGAGGAATACATCGTCGACGAATATACCTACGGAAGGCTCGAGGGCAATGTCGTTCTGGGAAGTGCCGATACCGCGAATCCGGAATGAGGCGGTGAACGGCTGGGTGTTGGTGGTGATGGTCAGGCTGGGCGTCAGCGCCGCCACATCGTCAGCATTATTGATGTTGGCTTCCCGTATCTCCTGTTCGCTGAAGGCGGTGACCGTCATCGATACGTCCTGGATGCTCTGGGTGCGCTTGCTCGCAGTGACGAGGATCTCCTCGAGGGCGCCGGCCCGGGCAACGGCATCGCAGGACAGGACGCCCAGGGCAAAGGCAAGAAGTGTCTCGCGCAGTTTGTAAAGATTGTAGCTGTCGGCCACTGCTTTCATGTTTTTATCTCGTTTTTATTGGGTGCCTGGCGCGCCGCGCCCCGGTGGATGTGTCAATCGATTAATTTGACCAGTAAATGTACTCGTCGCCGGGTGCGTCCGGATGTGTGAGGTCCTTGTCGATGTTGACGGGAACGGATATCTGGCTGGGCCAGGCGGGCGGTTGTTGCGCGGCGTTGTGCCGCGCCAGGGCGGCCTGCAGTTCGGCCAGTTTGTCCGGGCGTTCCGACGAGAGGTCGCGCTGTTCCGTGGGATCCGCGCTCATATCGAACAGCCAGGTGCGTCCGGGTGGCTCGCTCACGTTAAGTTTCCAGCCGTCCACGAGCGCGGACTGGGAGGCGCCGCTGCTCCAGAACAGTTCCCGGTGCGGGACTCCCTGTGCGTCTCCTGTCGCGAACGGTACGAGGTCGACCCCGTCCATGACCCGGTCGTCGGGCAGGCTGGCGCCGGCCGCCGCCGCGGCGGTGGCGTAGAGGTCGAAGTGGTGAACCGGGCTCTCGACCACACTTCCGGGTGGGATTCGGGCCGGCCATTTCGCGAAGAAGGGCACGTGGATACCGCCCTCGAACAGGGTGATCTTCCAGCCGCGGAAGGGGCTGTTGACGTCCGGTAATCCGATGTAGCCCGCGCCGCCGTTGTCCGATGTAAACATCACCAGGGTGTTTTCCGTGAGGCCGTTCTCTTCCAGCGCGTCGAGCACGCGCCCGACGCCGCGATCCAGGCTGCGGATCATCGCCGCGTAGACACGCTCACGGTGCAGCTCGATATGCGACAACGCCTCGTAGTCTTCGCGGGCGGCCTGCAGTGGTGTGTGCGGCGCCCAGTGTGCGAGATACAGGAAGAAGGGGCGGTCGCGATTCGCCTCTATGACCTTGACGGCTTCCTCGGTGTAGTAGTCCGTCAGGTAGCGGTCCGGCGCGAAAGGTGTGACGTCCTCGCTGTCGGGGCGCGCATAGGCCGCGGCGAAGCGCATCGCTGCCCAGAGAAAACGGTCGATGGGGTCGAAATCCTGCTTGGCGTTGACCACGTCCGGGTGATCTTCCGGCAGGTACAGGCCGCTGGCCATCAGCAGGCTCTCGTCGAAGCCCTGGTGCTGGGCGGCCATACCGTTGGCCAGGCCGAGGTGCCACTTGCCGATGTGTACGGAGTGGTAGCCCCTGTCCGCGAGAAGCTCGGCGATGGTGATCTCCGATGCGGGCATGCCCATCTCCTCGTAGGGTACGGACTCGGGATCGGGGGGCGCGATCGACTCCCGTAGCCGTCCGCTCTCCGAGGGGGACATGCGGGCGAGGGTCATCATCCCGGGGGGTGTCGGGGTAAACTCGAAACCGAAGCGGGTGCCGTAGCGCCCCGACATGATCGCGGCGCGCGAGGGCGCGCAGGTGCCGTTAGCTGCGTAGCCGTTGACGAAATTTACGCCCTGCTCGGCGATGGAGTCGATGTGCGGTGTGGGTACGGTTCCCCCGGCCACTCCCCCGCCACCAAAGGTGAGGTCGTTCCAGCCCAGGTCATCTGCGAGGATGAGCACAATGTTCGGGGGTCGTTCACCGGGTGACCGGCCCATGGGGTCTTCACCCGTGGCCCAGGTAATTTCCCGGAACGGTTCCACGGTTGTCCGTTGCTTGATCATGAATCCCACGAAGCCGAGGGCGATGGTCTGCAGGTTCGCCAGTGCGACGACAACTACCACCGCGAGGGAGGCGATGCCGAGAGTCCATTTTGTGCTGCGTTTCATGCTGTCTGCCTTGGGGATTGGGGGTCTGGGTCAGCGGTGCGGCGCCTGCCCCAATTTCAGGTAGGCGCTCTCGCCGAAATTTGATGCGGGGTCCAGCTGCACGACCTGTTGAAAACAGTCCCGCGCCTCCTCACTGTTGCCCTCGATTTCGTGAAGCCTGCCCAGATAGTAGAACAGGTAGATGCGGTACGTGCACTCGAGGCTCTCCAGCAGGTTGTCGACGGGCAGCTCGGGCAGTGCCATGTCGCCGGCCTCCAGCAGGTCCAGTTGCGTGTGCAGGGCGCGGATGGCCTCCGGCCGCGTATTCGCGAAATCGGGGAACGCCACGTTGGCCCTTGCCAGGGAGAGGGCCATCTCGGGCTGGTCCGCGGGCGGGTCGGTGGGTATCAGCAGAAACAGCTCTCCGGCGGCCTTCAGCAGCTCGGACGTGTCTGCGACCCCCCCCAGTTTCGCCGCGCGCTGCAGCAGCGACAACATGCGCGCCTGCAACACGACCGCGTGCCGGGACGTACTGTTTGCCAGCAGTGCGCCGTATTCGTGGGCGCGGTCCACGTCGCCCTGCATGCCGTGAGCCAGGGCGATGATGGCCGTTGCCACGTCGTCGCCCGGGTCCCGGGCGCGGATCGCCTCCGCGATGGCGATGGCCTCGCCGTACTCGGCCAGCAACAGGAGGGCGATGCACAGGCCGTGACTGTGGTCACCCGCCGCGGCCAGTGCTTCCTCGCGGCCGCGAATGGAATGTAGTGTCCCCTCGACGCCGTGGCGCTCCCTGAACAGGGCGCTGGGGATATAGATAGTGTCCAGCAGCGTGCTGATGGCGCGCTCCGAATTGTCGACCACCCGCTGGAACTGCCGGCGAATCTGGCCGTTCTTTTCCGCAATCATCCAGCGATTGATGATGCGGTCGACGTCTGTCACGTTGTCTACGGTTTCCGCGTAGCTGAGTTCGGGGCGCCGGATGGCGATCAAAGTACGTACCTCCAGGTCCGCGAGCTCGGTGAGCGTCTCGCGAGCCTCGCGGAAAAACCTGAGTGGAACCCCGGACTGGTGTGCCGCGAACAGCAACCCCGCCAGCTGCTCCTCGTCTTCATCCAGGTTATCCGTCTGCGCCAGCAAGCCGGCGTCGTAGAGCAGGTGCAGGAACTCCCCCGGAATCTCCAGCGCGCGAGAATTCTGCCCGCCCCGCTTGATCGGGATGATGTTGTCGTCGCCACCGACGCTGTGCTTGGCTGACAGCAGTTCGATCTCGATGGTGCTGGTGTCGTAGTCCGCCGCGCAAAAGACGTCTGCGATCTCCTGCAGCGAGAGCTTCGTCGCGGCCTGGAACTTCCGCACCAGCCCGATCAGCGCGAGGTGGTCCACCGTGTATAGAGAGAGGTTTGGTCGCGGCTTGTGCGCCGGGGGCAGTAGTCCTGCGCGCAGGTAGTACTTGATCATGTCCCGCGAAGCGCCGGAGGCGGAAACCAGCTCGGACATGCGGAAGGTCTTGCCCTCCCGTTGCTCCGGGTTGTCCGACCCGCTAGTCACCGGCATGACCCCGCGCGGTATCCGTCCGCATCACCCGACCTGGAGCGCGGCCACTTCGGGATAGGTCTCGCTCCAGCTCTCCAGCAGGTGGCCCTGGTCGATGTCGCTGGGGTGAAACCCGGTGCGCAGGTATTTCCTGAACTCGGGCGCGGCCCAGCGCCGGAAGCCCTTCTCACCCCACATGAAGTCCCAGGCCTCGCGAATGTGGCGCAGGGAGGGAAGCCTGCGATCGTGCCAGAGAAACATCAACTGTGCGATGGCCATCTGTACCCAGAACATCCTGAAGATAATTTTTGCGATTGCGATTCGCTGCTTCTCGTTGTCCACCTGGGTGCGGTACACATCGAAGGCCACTGACTTGTGTTCGATCTCTTCCATGGCGTGCCAGATCAGCATCTCCCGCAGCGGCGAGTTGGATGAGTCCCCGAGTCCGCCGTCGGGATTTTCCAGGGTGTACTGGGCGAGTGTGGCCGTCACATGTTCCAGAGCAGCGGTGACGGCGAGCTTCTGGCTGGGCGACAGTTTGCGCCGCCCGAAGTCGATCCGCCACTTGAAGTAGCGCTGGACCCGGTCCATTGCCAGGCCCAGGGACTGCACGCGGGCGTTGAACGCCTCGTGTACCTGGCCGTGGTGGGCTTCCTGTCCGATGAAGCCCCGTACCTGTTTGGCGAGGACAGGGTCTTCGATGTCTTTCTGGTAGTGACGCACCGCGTCGATGAAAAATCGCTCGCCCTCGGGGAAGGACGCGGACATGGCGTAAAGGAGGGTGCTGGTGATCGGGTTGCCGTGGAAGAAATATTTCTCCTGCAACTGGTCCATATCGAAGTTCATCTTGCGGGGCTTGATAGGCCGCGCCTCACCCGGTTGTTGCTGTGCGGTCATGGGTCCGTCTCCCGGTATGCGTGGTAGTGGCCTCGGTTGCCACATCTATTACGGATAATTCGATTATCCATTAGATAGGGAGTATCAGACCACAGGGGATGAGCCACGTCAAGCTGCGGGGATTGGGGGCAAACAAGGCTGGGGCGCGGGGGTGGCGGCGCGGGCCTCCCCGGGGATGGCCGGGCGAGGGCGTACTACACGAGGCTGGAGAGCATATCGGTCTCGTACGCGCGCAATTCGTCATTGCGCCGGGTCCTGACGAGCTCAGCCCACTCCGGGTTCGCGATCAGCGCCCGCCCGACGGCGACGAGGTCGAACTCGTCCGCCTGCATGCGGCGCAGCAGGTCGTCGAGGCTCGCGGGGGCTGCCTCGCGAAAGCTCGCCTCCCCCGGCGCGGGAATGAAATCCGCGTCCAGCCCGACACTGCCCACCGTGATGCAGGGCTTGCCGGTGAGTTTGCGCGTCCACCCGGCGAGGTTGAGGTCGCTGCCCTCGAATTCGGATTCCCAGAAGCGGCGCGTGGAGCAGTGAAAGATATCCACGCCGGCCTCGGACAGGGGCGTCACCAGGCGTTCGAGGTCGTCGGGATTGTCGACGAGGCGCGCCGTGAAATCCTGCTGTTTCCACTGGGAGTAGCGGAACGACACGGTGAAGTCCGGTCCGACCGCATCGCGCACCGCCTTTACCACTTCCACGGCGAAGCGCAGCCGGTTCTCGAAACTGCCGCCCCATTCGTCGTCGCGCTGGTTGGTGCCCTCCCAGAAAAACTGGTCGATGATGTAACCGTGGGCGCCGTGAATCTCGACAGCATCAAAACCGAGTGCCTTGGCGTTGGCCGCGCCGCGGGCAAAGGCCGCGATGACGTCCTCGATGTCCTGCACGCTCATGACGTGCCGATTGACCTTGCCCGGCACGTTCATACCGGAGGGCGTATAGCCGTTCACGTCTCCCTCCGGCGGAGTTCCCGCGCGGCGCATGCCGCCGCAGTGCCAGAGTTGCGGCGCGATCTTGCCGCCCTCGGCGTGCACCGCGTCGGCGACCTTTTTCCAGGCGGCCAGTCGCTCCTCGCCATGGAAGTACGGTACATCGGGATAGCCGTTGGCGGCGATGTGATCGATACAGGTGCCCTCGGTGAAGATGAGACCGACACCGCCGGCGGCCCGGCGGCGGTAGTACTCCACCACGTCGTCCCCGGGGACATTGTTCGGCGACAGGTTGCGGGTCATGGGTGCCATGACGATGCGATTGGCGAGGGTCAGGTTGCCCAGCTCTAGTGGGCGGAACAATACGTCGATGTCGCTCATGCTTGTGTCCTGGCTGGCATAGGTTGTGGCGTCGTGGTCGGGGGGATGGTCGAGATCGGCGGTGCGCCTCATTGGCCCCCGTCGTCGGAGTCCACGCCCTGGAGGTAGCCGATGGACTGCAGGCGCTTCACTTCCTCAGGGCTCAATTTCCCCGCCACCGCCTCCCTGTCGGGGCGGTACTGTGTGTAGTCGACGAAGTAGCCGTCGAATTCCAGGGCCCGGTTGCCGAGTTCGGCGGGCTTCAGCTCCAGCGGATCGATGGAGAGGTCGAAAAAGTCGGTCCGATCTGTGGGGATGTACCAGATGGACTTTCGATCGCCTACCCGCACGGACACCTGTCGCTGGGTGTTGTTGGCGCCGGAGGCAAATATTACGCGCTCTTCGGGCGCCTGTGTGGGGTCGATATACTCGTCCAGGAAACGACCGTGCCAGGGTGCAGGCAGAAAGGGGACGCCCAGCCATCTCGCGGCGGAGGGGCCGATATCGATCAGGCTCACGGTCTGGAGTATCTTCCGGCCATCGAAGCCGGGGTGCCAGATCAACAGGGGTACGTGCAGCTGTTCCTGGTAGAGACTCTGGCCGTGGCCGAAGTCCATCTTCTTTCGGTAGGGATCGTCGGGGTTGCCCTCGTTGGCATGATCGTGGAACTCCTCACCGTGGTCCGAGAAAAGCACAACAACGGTATCGTCCAGTTGCGCCTGGGCAACGAGCGTGTCCAGGATCTCCGCAATTCCATCGCGCACACTGGCAACGGCGGCGGCGTAGACGAGGAAGCGCTTGCAGATCAGGGACTGCCGATCCTCGCAGGCGGGGCCGGGCGCGACATCGAGAAACATGGCGATATTGTCCGTCGAGAGCCCGGCGATGAAAGCGTCCAGCTCTTCCTCGGGCACCAGGTGCCAATTGTGTGCATCCATAATGTGCAGGAAATGCATTGTCGGCGCATCGCTCACCTGCGTGAAGAATTCGTCATGCCAGACCTTCGTCATCTCTGGTAGCAGATTCTCTCCCAGTGTTTCGTAGGTAGGCGCCCAGCGATGTGCCGTTTCAAAACCGTGGGTCATGCCGATAGCGTTCTTGATGCTGTAGGTCCAGGCGGAAGCAGAGATAACGGTTGTGTGAAACCCCGCATCGCGCAGTGCATTGGGGAGCAGGGGTATTCCATCATGTATCCTGCTCGGCTTGTCGGTTACCAGGCTGGGGGTGTCTCCCGGCAGACTCCCGGCGCCGTGTTCGATCGGCCAGAGCCCGCTGAATACCGAGCCCACGCTGGGTACCGTCCAGGGTGCAGGTGCCATGGCATTCTCAAACACAACGGCTTTGTCTGACCAGGACTGCAGCGCGTCCTTGCGTGCAAGACCTATCGCCCGGAAGATGTCGGCCCGCACCGTGTCGATGCAGATGAGCAGCATATTGCGCACTGGAGCAGGGGAGGCACTGGCGACGGCGTCCTGGGCTTCGCCGGAGTCATCGGAGCAGGCAGTGACAAGACCGAGGGCCAGGACGAGGGCGAGCAAACGCCGCTCTGGTCGGGCGAAAAACATGTAGCGCTCCGGGTGGGTTAAGCGGCGATCAGAATACGCAACGGCCAGCCGGCAAGTCAACCGACGCGCCGGGATTGCGGCCGGGACGTAGTTCCTGCGCAGTACTTACTTGATGTCGGCGGCGTCGTGGCGTTCCGGGACCTGCTTGCCCTCTTCGCCCCACACGCGGTTGACCCTGCGGCCGCGCTCGACGGCGGGGCGCGCCTGGATCTCGTCGTTCCACCGGATCACGTTCTTGTAGGAGGCCGCATCGAGGAACTCGCCCGCATCGTAGAGCTTCCCCGCGACGAGCGCGCCGTACCAGGCGCAGGTGGCGATGTCGGCGATGGTATAGTCGTCGCCGCAGAGGTAGCGCCGCGAGGACAGGTTGCGGTCCAGCACGTCGAGCTGGCGCTTAACTTCCATGGTGTAACGATTGATCGGGTACTCCCACTTTTCCGGGGCATAGGCGTAGAAATGGCCGAAGCCGCCGCCGAGGTATGCGGTATGGCTCATTTGCCAGAACAGCCAGGACATGCACTCGGCGCGCGCGGACGCCTCCGTGGGCAGCAGCTCACCGAATTTTTCCGCGAGGTAAAACAGGATCGCGCCGGACTCGAAGACGCGGGTGGGCGGCGTCGTGCTGCGGTCGCACAGCGCGGGAATCTTCGAGTTTGGATTGATGTCGACGAAACCGCTGCCGAACTGGTCGCCGTCATTGATATTGATCAGCCAGGCATCGTACTCCGCGCCCTCGTGGCCCAGCTCCAGCAGCTCCTCCAGCATGACCGTGGCCTTGACCCCGTTGGGTGTGGCCAGGGAGTAGAGCTGCAGGGGGTGTTTGCCCACCGGCAGTTCCTTGTCGTGGGTCGGGCCGGCCACCGGCCGGTTGATATTGGCAAACCTGCCGCCGCTCTCGCTGTCCCAGGTCCAGACCTTCGGTGGGACGTACGCCTGCTCTTCCGCCATGCTGCACTCCTTTATCGACAGCGGACGTTTATGACAGTAGCCGGCGTAGAAATCAACTCCCGGCACGTGCTCAGGCCAACCCGGGTTCGCGGGCGCCCGGGCCGGCTCTACCTGCCGCGGGGCAGCCCAGGGAGAAGCGCGCGTCAAAGGCTGGGTTGTCCTTCCTGCTGCGCTGTATATCCCGTTTGCCCTGGGTTACAAGGGGGTGGCGAAAGGCGTCCACCCCCGCCGCGAACGAGGGCCGTTCGCGCAGTCGGTTCCAGTAGGCGTCGACCCGGGGGAACGTGTCCGGGTTAATGAACAGCGCATACCAGTCCGCCTCCTGCAGGCGGTCAAACAACACCATCCAGCTGACATCGGCGAGCGTGAACTGCTCGCCGGTTATCCAGTGGCGGCCGCACTCGACTCAAGATCCCCTGTCGGATCGTCGCCGCGAATCGAGGCGAGTTCGACCCAGCGCTGCATCAACTCGATGTCCGCGGGTGCGTCGGGCACGAGGTCGGGGGCATCTTCCCCCGCGATCTGTGCGGCGTAGGCGATGATATCGTGGGATTCGTACATGGGGTGTCCGTTGTGCACCAGTACGGGCAGGATGCCCGCCGGGCTCACCGCCAGGAAGTGGCGGCTCAGGGTCTCGTAACTGCCCGTCTCCACCAGGTCGATGGGGTGGGCCCGGTAGGGGATACCCAGTTCCGCGAGGCAGACCCGCACCTTCTTCGAGCACAGCGAGAAGTCGTTGTGGTACAGCTCGAATTCCTCCCGGTGGTCCAGGGTGATGTCCCTGTGGATGCCGCCGGGCATGGCGTGGGTCCGGCGGCGGCGCTTCTCGTAGAGGAACCAGGCGCAGGCGGTCAGGGCAGTGAGCAGTATCACAGTCGGCACGGTGCTTTACTCCGGCGTTGATTGTGGACAATAATGCACCATAATATATAATTGCATTAAAGTGCAATAAGGTGGCCACACCCACCGCGCCGCGCACGGACGCACGATGCGGCAGCGGCTGCCACCGCAACCGGCCGTCGAATTCAGAGGAGGGCGTGTGTCGTGATCGTGATACCGGAGACGAAAGAGGTCACCACCTGGCGGGGCCTGCACCTGTTCCACTTCGGCATGAGCAACTGTTCGCAGCGGGTGCGCATCATGCTCGAGGAGAAGGCGCTGCCCTGGGAGAGTCACCACGTCGACATCCCGAAGGGCGAAAACCTGACCGATTTCTACCAGGGCATCAATCCCAACGGGGTGGTGCCGACCCTCGTGCACGACGGGACCGTGATCATCGAGTCCACCGATATTCTCGAGTATCTCGATACGCTGCCCAGCCCGCGCGAGTCGTTATTCAGTGTACCCGGTGTTAACAGTGGTGCCAGGGATGCATGCGTAGACCGCGCCAACGCGGCACAGGAGCACATCAAGGTGCTGTCCTTCGAGTACCTGTTCAAGCCTGTTGCGCGCAAGGGCAAGCGGGAGCTGGAAGACCTCGACCGGCGCCTGAAGAATCGCAGCCTGCTGGAGTTTCACCAGCGTTTCAGTTCCGGGGGTTTTTCGCGGGAGACCCTGTGGGACAGTGTTTGCGCAATGCACGAATTGCTCGCTTTCCTGGAAGGTAGGCTGAATGGCCGGGACTGGCTGGCCGGCGAGCGGATCTCTATTGCCGACGTGGCCTGGATCGTGAACGTGCACCGCCTGCACCTCATGCACTTCCCCCTCACCAGGTATCCGAAGCTGCAACGGTGGGCGGGGCGAATGAGGGAACGGCCGAGCTATCACAGGGCGTTGCAGACGTATGAGCCCCGCGGCGCAGTCGGCATCGTGCGCCTGTACGCCTGGCTGCGCGCCAATTTCGGTCGGGGTGCCTTTGACCTGGCGCCCTGCTAGGGCGCGGCGCTGCCAGCAGGGACACCCTTTTTATCAGGCACCTGTCATGGGTAGCGCACGGCGCCGGAATAGGCTAACGTTAGCCGGTACCGCTAATAATAACTGAAAGGGTGCGGTCTCCACTGCGCCCCCAATCGCCGATGAGACAGCCAGACGCCGACCCGTACCCGATCACCCGCCCCGTTACCGCACCGACCGCAACCCACACCTCTCGCACGCCCAAACCCCCCGTGGGCCCGCATCTCGCAGCGCTGTTGTTGAGTTGCAGCCTGCTGGTGCCGGTTTCTGAGGGGGCGCTGGGCAGGCAGTTGGAAGAGGTGCTGGTCACCGCGCAGAAGCGCGAGGAATCGCTGCAGGACGTGCCGATCTCCATGGCGGTGGTCGGCGCAGAGGAACTGTCGACGCTGAACATCTTCGATTTCACCGAGACGGCGCAGTTGACCCCTGGGGTGGATCTCTTCCCAAGTGTGCAGGCCGCGGCCATTCGCCTGCGCGGGGTGGGTCCAGGTTCCTTTGCGCTGACGTCGCCACAGAGTGTGGCGGTGTTTATCGACGACATCGCCCAGGGTTCGGTAGGCGCCGCGTTTGCCACACTCGTCGATATCGAGCGAATCGAGTTGCTGCGCGGGCCCCAGGGAACCCTGTACGGCCAGAACGCCCCCGGCGGCGCCTACAACATCTCCACGAGGGCACCGAACGCGAGCGAGTTTGAAGGCTACATCGAGGGCAGTTATTCCCAGTTCGATTCCAGCGACAAGGAGACGGTGGACATTCGCGGCGCCGTCAACCTGCCCATCGTGGAGGATGTGCTCGGCGTGCGCCTGGCGGGTGTCTACGCGGACTCCGACGGTTTCGTCAAGGTGGAAAACCCGGTCTCGGGGGAGGACACCACCGGCGGCAAGGAACACGAGGCCCTGCGCGCGCGCTTCCTGTGGCTCATCGACGACACCTCCGACCTGACCTGGACCAGCAACTACCAGGACCTGGATGACAACCACGCGATCAGCTTCAATGTACAGGGCATCGTGCCCGGCACCGGCGGCGACAATCCCTTACCCGCCATCGAGAACCGCTTCGACGATCGCAAGTGGTACGGCGATTTTCTCTCGGCACAGGAGACGGATCTCTGGGACACAAGCTTCCACTACCGCAAGGACCTGGGCTTCACCAACCTGGATTTACTGGCCTCCTACCAGGAGTTCGACACCTTCCAGCTGGACAATCGCCAGCCCTATCCCGGGCGCAACAACCGCTTCCAGATTCAACTGGACTGGGACACTAGAACGACCGAGCTGCGCTTCTCCGACACAGGCGAAAAGCTCGACTATATCGCGGGGCTCTATTACACCCTGCGTGAGCTGGATGGCTTCTTTGACGTCAACCTGGGGTCGACGACGCTGCTCGGCCCGGCGGGAGGGCAGGGCGACGTCAAGTCCGCTTTCGTGAACCTCACCTGGCATCTCACCGAGAAATGGGACCTCACCACCGGGGTACGCTACGACAAGAACGACGTGGAGACCCAGAGCAACTTCGAGTTCCTCGGTTTCAATGCCGTTGTCGATGGCAAGGAGGACTGGGAGCACCCGTCCTGGAGTATCAAGCTGCGCCATTTCATCACGCCGCAGTCCACCGCCTACCTCGCGGTGGACCACGCGTACAAGCAGGGCGGCTTCAACAACCTGATCCCCGGGCTGCTGACACTGGAGACGTTCTTTCCTGAGCTGGGCCCTGTCGCGGAGGATATGCTGCAATTCGACGAGGAGATCTCCACCGCCTATGAAATCGGCATCAAGGGCACCACGCTGGAGTCACGGTTTAACTATAACTTCGCCATCTTCTACCAGGAATTTGAGGACCACCAGATCACCCAGCCGGGCGCCGTCGAAGCACTTATGACGCCGCTCGGGGACCTCAATGCGCTGTTCGCCAACCAGCTCGCCAACGCGGAAGAGGTGGTGACCCGGGGCGTCGAGGCGGAGCTGTTCTACCTGATCGGCGAAACCTGGGATGCGGGACTGCGTCTGAGTTACTTCGACGCCACCGTGGAGGAGTGGAGCAACCGCTTCTGCGGCGCGGGCGAAGAAGATTCACCGGACCAGCTCTACTGTCCCTCGGAGAGCGGCGACGCCCTGAACAGCCTGCCCCCCCTGAGTGCCAACTTCCAGCTCGGCCACACCCGGGCCCTCTCGCCGGAGTGGGGTTTTTACGGCCGCCTCAACTGGACCTGGTACTCGGATCCCAACAGCGGCATCGAGTTCGAACAGTTCAAGACCGACAAGAGCCTCGTCGGCCTGACCCTGGGCCTGCAGTCCGTGGCGAGCGGCGTGGACATCCGCTTCTGGGGCAAGAACCTCACGGACACCGACCGCAATGTCGATCCGACCTTGCGCACCGACGGCGATCCCAGCCTGCCCCAGCCCTTCAACGGCCGCTATTACCAGGGCCGGGAGTACGGCCTCACCCTCAGCTACAATTTCTGAAGCCCTTGTAAATCGCGGGCTGCGGCTCCCGGGGCAACTCGCTTTAAAGTTGGCACAATCTATGCCATATTATCCCGCCCGGCCACCCGGCCCCCGATCTCAACCACGCAGGACATCCCGAAATAATGAAGACACGTCTGACAGAACTCCTCGACATTGAAACCCCGATCATCTGCGGCGGCATGATGCGCGTCGGCACGGCTGAGCTGGCGGCAGCGGCTTCCAACGCCGGCGCCCTGGGCGTCATGACCGCGCTCACGCAGCCCACCCCGGAGCTGCTGGAGGCGGAGATAGAGAAGTGCAAATCCCTCACCGACAATCCCTTCGGCGTGAATCTCACCGTGGGTGTCGTCGCAACGGAGATCAACTACGACGACTACGTCGACGTCATCGTGAAGAGCGGCGTCAAGATTGTCGAGACCGCGGGTCGCAGCCCCGAGCCTTTCATGGAAGTCTTCAACGCCCACGACATCAAGGTCATCCACAAGTGTGTGGCGGTGCGCCACGCGCTCAAGGCGGAACGCCTGGGCGTCGCCGTGGTCAGCATCGACGGCTTCGAGTGCGCCGGGCACCCCGGCGAGGACGACATCGGCGGCCTGGTACTCTTTCCCGCCGCGGCACAGGCACTGAAAATCCCCGTGGTGGCATCCGGCGGTATCGCCGACGGGCGCGGCCTTGCCGCCTCGCTGGCGCTCGGTTGCGAGGGCATCAACATGGGTTCGCGTTTCATGGTGACGCAGGAGGCGCCCATCCACGACGAGATCAAGCAGCGTATCGTGGAGATGAACGAGACCCAGACCAAGCTGATCTTCCGCACTTTCCGCAACACCGCGCGGGTCTACCGCAACTCCATCGCCGACAGGGTGGCCGAGGTCGAGGCCGAGGGCGGCGATTTCTCGCAGGTGCACGAGCTTGTGTCGGGCAAGAACCAGGACAAGGCGTGGAGTACCGGCGATATCGAGGCGGGCATGGTAACCGTCGGTATGAGCGGCGGGCTGATCAACGATATTCCGACCTGCGAGGAGCTGGTGAGGAACATCATGGCCGACGCCGAGGAAATCATCGGCGGTCGCCTGGCCGGCATGCTGGAAGACAAGCCCAGGGGTGAGGTGAGCGCCGCCTGATCGCAGGGGCCGGTGCCCGCGGGTACCGGCCTGTGGTCGCCTACAGGCCCTCTCGGGTCTGGATGATCTCCGTGGAATCCACCGGCAGGTAAAAGGTCGTGCCGTCCTGCCCCACCGTGTAATCCGGGAATACGTCCCCCGCACCGTCCAGCCAGACGGCCTCCTGGCCCGGGAAGAGGATGGGGGGAACGATGTGATAGTAGAGCAGGTGGCCGACCCCTGCGTCTCTCGCCGTTTCCGCCGCTTCGACCGGGCTCGCGTGGTAGTCCGGGATATCGAAGGTCACCTTGGCCATGATCTCGTTGCCGATTTTCTCCGCCGCCGTATTCATCATGAGCACGATGTTGGGTGCCAGCGCCTCGTGCACCAGCAGGTCCACACCCCTGGCGAGCTGGGTAATGTTGTCGGATTTCGCGGTGTCCCCCGAGATCAAGGCGCTGCGACCGCCGTAGGTGAACAGGTAGCCCACCGCCGGTTGTACCGGGTCGTGGTCGACGGCCAGGGCTTCCACCCGGAGGCCGTCCGCTTCATGGACCAACACGAGTTCGCCGCCGGGCGGTGTGTCAAAAGGCCGTGCCTGGAGGCCGGCCGCCTGCAGGGGCGCAACGACGTCACCGTGATGCTCGTGGCGATAGACAAAATCCTGGCTGTACGCGAGGTTGAACCCCTCGACAACCTTGTCCACGCCCGGCGGGCCGTAGACCGGCAGCGGCGAGGCGTTGTCGCCCGCCGCCCAGCGCAGCGTGGCCAATTCCCCGAGGCCGTCGATATGGTCCGAGTGGAAGTGGGTGAGCAGTACCGCTTCGACGCGGCCGACCTGGTAGCCCATGCGGCCGAGGTTGCGCGGGCTGTCCGTACCCACGTCCACGATAAACAGCTTGTCGGCGGCGGCCACGGCCACGCAGGCGCCGGAGGCATTGGGCGCCGGCATCGGTCCGCCCGCGCCGCACAGGGCGACGTTCAGGCCGTCCTCGAATCCGTCCATGATGTCCGCCCCCAGCCTGGCCTCGATACCGCGCTCCATGACACGGGTCAGGATCGTGGTGCGCTGTGAATAGGCGAGTATTGCCAGCAGCACGAGGGCGCCGATAACCAGGGTGGATTTCTTCACGATGTTCCTCCGGGACCGGCCGCCCCCGGTGAGTGCGGGGCGGGCCGGCATAAGATGGCATAGATTGTGTCAATAGAATAGACGCCGACAGGACCGGTGACAAGCGCGCCGGCCGGGAACGAGGGTCAGTCGGGGTTGCCGCCGATGCTGAAGTCGAAGAAGTTGTCCTCGTAGGCGCGCTCGGGATGTTCGCGCACCGCCCGGTCGAGGGCGACCGCATCGTCGCCGACCAGGACGCGCCAGCGATTATCCAAAACCCCCTGCAGCATTATGTCGGCGGCTTCGGCGGCGCTGGTCGGCGCCTTGTCGCGGAAATCCTCCACGCTGCGCGCGACGAGGTCGCGCACCATGTCGTCGCTCAGGGCGGCAGCACCGGTGTCCAGCCGGGTCCAGCGCTCCCGGGTGCGCTCCACGGCGGCCGCATCCATCTCCGACGGCTCGCCGGACCACATGCGGTGGGTATTGAGTGCGATGGACGTGCCGATGTGGCCGGGCATGACCACCGAGACGTGGATGTGGGGCGCGTTGACGCGAAGATCGGTCACCAGCGCTTCCGAGAATCCCTTCACCGCGAACTTGGCGGCGCTGTACGCCGTGTGTTCCATGGACCCGCCCAGGCAAGCCCAGAACCCGTTGACGCTGCTGGTGTTGACGATGTGCGCCTCATCCGCTTCGAGCAGCATGGGCAGGAACACCCTGCAGCCAAGGTAGACCCCGCCCCAGCAAATATCGAAGGTCTTTTCCCACTGGGCGCGATCGTCCCTGACGAAACTCTGTCCCCCCGACACGCCCGCGTTGTTGAACAGCAGGTTGATATGGGCCGTATCATGCTGTGCGGCGATCTCTTCCCTGAAGCGGTCCAGGTCGGCCTCCGCGGAGACGTCGCAGCGGTGTGCCGTAACGCGGGTGCCCGCGGTGCCGGCGTCCGCGCACAGCTCGAGTGTCCCGCGCATTGCGTCATCGTCGAGGTCGCAGAAGGCCACGTGGCAGCCCTTCTCCGCCAGTTGCGTGACCAGGCAGCGGCCCATGCCGCTGCCGCCCCCGGTGATTACCGCCATTTTTCCGCTGAACGAGTCCACTTATGACCCCCTTTGAGAACGGGTTCACAAACTGTCACTGCTTTGCCGCCGGTCCGGGGGGCTTTGTTGCCCGCCCCCCTGAAAGGCGCTACAGTAAGCCAGTCCTGCCGTCCTGGCAACGGCGGGCTGCCGGCGTTCACGGGCCGGTGGCATATACGATACATGTTGCACACAGAATAAGAAGTCACCCGTTCGTTCCGTTTCGCGCCGAGCCCACATTCCATGTTCAAGCTGTCCAGGAAATCCAAGAACCGCCTCTACAACACCCTGCGCGATGTATACGGCTACGCCACGGCGCCCATTGCCATCTTCTATCTCGCCAGTTCCACCAAGGTGCACCCGGCCTACAACATGACCTGGCCGAAGCGCATGTGGCTGGGTGTGCGGTTCATGTTGAACTACGCGCGCATTACTCACGGCACGTCCTGGCGCGCGCACCTCGTGATGGCCATGAAGTTGCTGGAGTACGGACCGGATGTGAAGGGCGACGTGGTCGAGTGCGGCTGCTGGAAAGGCGGCTCCACCGTCAACCTGTCACTCATATGCAAGATCGTGGGCCGCAGGTTGCGCGTGTACGATTCCTTCGAGGGCCTGCCGCCACCGGCGGAGGGCGATCCCGCCGCAGCGCTGTCCTTCAAGAACGGCTTCGTGCCGGGTGTATACGGCGGCACCCAGGAAGAGGTCATGGGAAACGTTCGACGACTGGGCGCCATCGAGGTCTGTGAATTCAACAAGGGCTGGTTCGAGGACACGCTGCCACACCACGAGGGCGCAATCGTCATGGCGTTCTGGGATGTGGACCTGTTCTCCAGCCTGCACGACTGCCTGCAAAATCTATGGGAGTGGGTGATCGACGGGGGGGCCGTGTTCACAGACGAGTATACGGAAATTCCCTTCTGCAGCGTGTTCTACTCCGAGAAATACTGGAGCAAGTACTTCGACTGCGCTCCCCCGGGCCTGGTCGGTATCGGTACCGGCGTACAGGTGGGATTCCACTACACCGACCCGTGGATTCCCTTCCTCGCCCCAAAACTACAGACGCCACAGAGCGTCGCTTACACGGTGAAGGGAACCCGCGCCCTGTGGGAATACTATCCCGACGAGTTCTCCGAGCAGGAGGGAGAGGCGGAGGAGGCGGCTGCTTCCAGCCAGTCGAACTGAGTTAGCGCCCCTTCAGGCCATCATTGCAATACGGCCCACCGGAAACACCGAGGGCGCAAAAAACCACGACTCGATGGCGTAGCGGTGCCTGGTCATGCCCGGGCGGCGTCCGGTGCGGTGCAACAGCCAGTTGTCGAACATCAGCATGTCCCCGGCCTTGAACAACGGGCTGACGACCTCGACGCTGTCGCGCATCGCGTCGACCTGGGTGTCGGAGACAGACCAGTCGAAGTGGCTGTCTTCCGCCGCCATGATGTACTCGTCGAAATACTTGAGAACGATGTCCAGTCCCGGCGCGTCCTCGCCGCAATCGCTCAGTACCGTCCACAGGTTGAGGGAGGCGATGTCGATGGCGTCGCCGAGGAAGCGGCCGTCCTGGTGCCATCCTGTCGCGGGCCCCTCGCCGGGAACCTTCCAGAGCATGAACTTGCTGGCGGAAAACGCCGGGCGCTCGCCGAGGTATTCCTGCGCAAGCGACAGGATGCCCTGCCGGTCGAACATCTCGCAGATGCGGAACATGGCCCGCGGTGAGTCCACGGCCAGCCTGCCGCCGAGTTGGTGGGCCATCGAGCGCGCGGACGCGAGACTGAACGCCTGTTGCTTGGTCGCCAGCCTGGGATAGCTGCACCACTGTGGCTCCTCGTCCCCGGTGTTGTCGATCGTACACTGGGCGCCGTCGATGGCCTCCTTCATCGAGGCCACCTCGGCGCTGTCGATGGCGCCGGGGATGTACAGGCACCCCTTGTCCTTGAACGCGGCGCGTATCACCGCCGGTGTGACGTCATGCAGGTTGCAGGTCGGCATGCCGCTGGTATAGGTAAGGGACACTGGCGTCTCCTCGAAGGAGGGCGGGGTCCGCTGGCCGTAGAGCTCATCCGTAAGGCGCACATCGCGAATCTGGATCTCGCGTTCCGGATCCGGTGCCAGCCGGTTGGCGTCGATCAATTCGCGCAGGGCGGTGGCCTTGTCACCGGCCTGGATGGCAGATTCGGCGGCGCTGTCATGCGCCGTATTCCGGGACTGCATTGCCATGGGTGGCGGCTCCTGTGAGCAAATTCAGCGACGTACCAGCATAAATGAACGTTCACCAAATGCAACATAGCCCCACACAGAATGTGGCTACTGCGCAGGAAGTGTGACCTGGGTCAAAAAGAGCGGGGTCAGAGGGCCGCGGCTGCGGCGCAGCCCCGCAGCTGTTGTTCGGACTTGATGCCCGGGATGACGGTGGAAACCGCGGGGTTTTCCAGGCACCAGGCGATCGCCCAGGCGGCGGCGTCGACTCCCTCCGGTTTTTCTTCCAGGGCGGCCAGCGCGGCGGTGATTTCGCGGTCGCGTGCCTCGTCGGGCCAGAGCATGCCGCGTACGTCGCCCTCGAACACATGACCGGGCCTGTAACGACCGGTCAGGTAGCCCATGGCCATCGGTGTTCGCGCAATAACCCCCATGTCCTGCTCCCGCGCCTGGGGAAACACGGTTTCCTCCGCTGTGCGATTGATCAGGTTGTAGACGGTCTGCACCGCGGCGATGCCGAACGCCGGGGAGCGCGCCATCTGCTTGCCGGCCTGGGGCAGGAAGATGGAGTTGCCGAGGTGGCGCACCTTGCCGGCCTGCACCTGCTTGTCCAGCATGGTCCACAGTTCGTCGTTGTCGAAAAACCTCAGCTTCGCCGAGTGAATCTGGTACAGGTCGACGTAGTCGGTGCGCAGGGCGCGCAGGGAGGCCTCCAGCTGGAGTTGCACCTGCGCCGCCGAATAGTTCTCGTCGCCGAGGTCGTTGCCGGGATTGTGGCCGAACTTGGTGGCGATGATCCACTCGCCCCGCCGCCCGGCCAGCGCATTACCGATGAATTCCTCCGCGAGGTGATCGCCATAGCACTCGGCGGTATCGAGGAAGTTGATACCCAGGTCCGCCCCGACAGCGAAGATGCCGTCGACCTCTTCCTGGGTGAAGTGCTTGCCCCAGATGCCGCTCAATTGCCAGGTGCCTATGCCGACAACCGAGACATCCAGTTCCGTGCTGCCCAGCCTGCGATAGTCCATATCCTTTCTCCCGTGTTCGCCAGCAACGTTCTCCAGGTGAATCAGAGCCCGCCCTGAACCGGGTTGTCGAAGATCGCGTTCATGATGGGCGGCAGTTCGGGGTTGATGCGCGCCGGTCCACGCCGCGCGGCGACGATGTCGTCGTACTTGGCGAGCGCAACGAACACGCCGTAGTTCCGGGCTGTGTCGATCCAGGTCACCGATCCATAGGCGCCGCCGTCGAAGAAGACCGTCGGGTTGTCGCCCTCCTCGGGAATCCACCAGCCCATGCCGTAGCCGCGCCCGCTGCTGCCGATCCACTCCCGCGCGCCCACGGCGGTGCCCACGTCGACCCTCATGCGCTGTGCGAGCGCTTCGGAGATGACCTGTGTGCGCCCGCAGCGGCCGTCGTTGAGGTGCAACTGCAACAGGAGCGCGACGTCCCTGAGATTCGAGATGGCGCCTCCCTCGATGTTTGGGTTCTCACGCCCGACGAGACTGTCGGGAAACCCGGTCCAGGCCGAGGTGTCGCCGAGCATATTGCCGAATTCGTAGACCTCCAGGCCGCAGGGTCCGGCGATATAGCGGGAGAACAGGTTGGCCCAGCTGTCGCCGCCGACCACCTCGGCCACGGCCCCGGCAAGCTGCCACTGGCTGCCCCCGTAGTCAAACAGCGTCCCGGGGGGGAGGGTGCCCTCGAGTGGTGTCTCGTAGATCACCTGTCCGCAGGTCTGCAGGTTTTCGGCGTTCGGGAACTGGCCCGCCGCGGCATACTGGCAGCCGTGGGCGCCGTACCCGCCGGTCAGGCCGGTGAGCAGTCCCGGTATGCCGGAAGTATTGGAGAGCATCTGCGCCGTGGTCACTCCCGGGTAGACGCCTTGCCAGCTGAGGTAGTTTTCCACGGGCACATCGATATCGAATGCCAGGTCCGGATCCGAGGCCAGGGCCATCAACAGGGTAACCGAGGGAATTTTGCTGACCGAGGCCAGGAGGTAGACCAGCTCCTCACTGTGCGTCCCGAATGCCGCCGTGTGCAGAATGCCGTAGTCGCGGTGCACGACGATGAGTCCCGCGCCGTCAAACAGGTCCTCGTCGCGCACGAAGTCATCCATCCACTGGTCGGCGGTGCTGAAGTCGAAATCCGGTCGCCCGGGCGTGTCACTGGAGTCGCTGCAGGCGAGCAGGGCGAGGCCGGCGCAGAGCCCCAGGAGTATCCTGACAATCATAATGAACCCGGGTGTTGTGTCTTATATTTAGTAGTGAAACGCCGCAGGCTATTCAGTAGTGAAGTGCCGCAGGCGCCTTGTCGCGGCGGGGCACCACGGGTGCCGCCGCCCGGACCACTATACCAGCCCGCGGGTAAATTCCCACGGAGGTGCTCCGGGCCTGCGGTCTGGGTGGATTCCGTGCGTCAGGTCACATTCTCGGCCCGCCGGGCTCGCCGCAGGCACAAAACCGCCTATTCTGGGGTGCGGGCCGGCCCCGGCTGGCTTCCGGGCCAGAGTGTGGTATCTTTCCGGGGCCTGCCTCTTGCGCGGGCCGGATTCAGATAAGTACATGGCGACAAACAAAAAAACCGCAGTCTTCCCGCTGGTGATCGCCGGCGGATTCCACGAGCTTCCCTATCTCCCCTTGGGAATGGTGGTCGCGTACCTGCGGGTACACGGCGAGGGCCGCCTGCTGCACGATTTCGATGTTCACCCGCTCATGCTGGGATCGGTGGAGGGCCACCCGCTCGAGCTCTGTATCGAGCGCATCGCAGCGGTGGAGCGGCCAGTGTGCCTGTTGTCCAGCTACGTCTGGAATATCGAGCACAACCTCGATGCGGCGCGCCGCATCAAGGCGGCCAATCCCGGCGCCTTTATCCTGATGGGCGGTCCGGAGGTGCCGAAGTACCAGGATGAGACGGAGGCGTTTCTCGAAGAGAACGACTGTGTGGACATCGCGGTACTCGGGGAGGGCGAAGTGTCCTGCGCCGAGGTGCTCGACGAGATGGCGCGCGCCGGTGGTGTCGCCGCTGCCGATTTCAGTGGCATCGACGGCATCGTATTCCGCGCGGCTCAGGGGATGGTCCGCACCGGCGCCAGGGACCGCATCGTCAATGTCAACGAGCTTCCATCGCCTTACCTCAACGCGGAGTTCGAGCCCTGGTTCCAGGGCATGGACTACACGGTGCTGGAAACCAACCGCGGTTGCCCCTACGGCTGTACCTACTGTGACTGGGGCTCGGCAACACTGCAGAAGGTGACACGCTTTTCACCGCAGCGGGTCGTGGATGAAATCCAGTACATCGCGGAGAAACAGTCTCAGAGTATATTCATCGCGGACGCCAACTTCGGCATGCTGGAGCAGGATATAGAGATAGCCCAGGCGTTGGTGGATATACGCGCCAGGACGGGGTATCCGAAACGCCTGTTCACCAATTTTGCCAAGAATGGCGGCAGGCGCCTCATGGCGGTGATCAAGATATTGCACGAGGGCGGATTGTTGCCCACCGGCATCATCGCGTTGCAGACCACCGACGACGACACACTCAAGGCCATCAAGCGCGACAACATCAAGACGTCCGCCTACGAGAAAATGATGGAGTACTTCAACTCCGAGCGGATTCCCATGGCCTCGGACATCATGATTGGCCTGCCGGGGCAGACGGTGGACAGTCTGCAGCAGGACCTGCAGTTTTGTTTCGACTGGAAAGTATCGGCCAACGGTAACTACACGTCCATGATGCCCAACGCCCCGATGGCGGAAAGGTCTTATCGCGAGGAACACCAGATTCGCGTCGACAGCGACGGGCTGATTGCCTCCACCTCCAGTTTTTCCACGGACGAGCTGCTGTACATGAAGTGCCTGTACCTGACGTACCAGTTCCATGTCAGGCTGGGGATATTGAAGTACTACATCTATTACCTGCAGATCGAGCACGACGTACCCGCGCTCACACTGTTGCGACGCTGGCTCGACCGCGTGCGCGAAAACGACCCGCAGAACCCGTTGTGCAACCGCGTGTGGCGCGAAATCTTTGCTATCGACAAACGCGACGGCCACTGGGCCCTGATGGGCTGGGGCGAGGAGGCTTCGTTCCTGTTTTCCGACCTGGAACCCTACTGCCTCGAGTTCCACGATTTTGCCTGCCGGGAATTCGATATCGACATCGACGACAGCGTTATCCAGACACTGGTGTCTACACAGGCCGCGGTCACCCCCCGCGTGGGGCGAAGATATCCCTACACCGCGGAGCTGCCCCACGATGTTGTAGGTTACTTCAACCAGGTCAAGAGCGTGCCCTCCCTCAGCCACCTGGAGGAGAGCTTCGTTCCCCTGCAGGCGTTCCCCCCGTCAGAGCTCAAGGTGGTGCCGCTCATGCATCGCAAGACCGTGGAGTTCCAGAAAATAGACGGCCACTCGGACGACTGGGAGTACAAGTCCCCCCTCAGGTTCCACTGACCTGCCCACCCTGAACCCGCGTCCTCGCGCCGCGTGTTGTGCTTGTTTCGAACTCTCGGTATGGTGGTCGACCAGTCGGTACAAGCCCCAAGTACCACCGATGGAGCGCTGTCTTTGACAGATAATTCCCGCGCGGCGACCACACCGCCGCTGACCCGTTGGCACAACACGGCCTACGGCCTGGGCCAGTTCGCCTGGGCGTCCAAGGATGTGTGTTTCCACTACTTCCTCTTTTTTTTCTACACCCAGTATCTCGGGCTCTCCGCCAGTCTCGCGGGCCTCGCGGCAATGCTGGCCCTGGTCGCCGACGGTATCTCCGACCCACTGATCGGCTCCCTGTCAGACAACTTCAGGAGCGGCCGCTGGGGACGCCGACACCCGTTCATGCTCGTGGCCATGTTGCCCTATGCGGGCGCATTGATCGGCATATTCAACCCGCCGGACGACCTGACCCAGGGGCAGCTGTTTGCCTGGTACCTGGTGCTCGCCATCATGGTGCGCACGCTGCTGACACTGTTTACCGTGCCCCACATGGCATTGGGAGCCGAGCTCACCGAGGATTACGCGGAACGCACCACCGTGGCCACCTACCGCAACTCCCTGGGCTACGTCGGCGGACTCATCATCCAGGTCTGTGCCTGGTTTCTCATTATCCCGGCGGCGACGACAGCGGGCGACGTGGCCGACGGCTATCGCAACATCGGGGTATTTTCAGCAGCCCTGGCGCTATTCGGAATGTTGGCTGCGTGGGTCGGGACGCGGTCGCGCATTCCCTATCTCGTACAGACCAGCGCGGCGCAGCAGGAGCGCGCCTGGTACATGGCCTTCAGTGAAATTATCGGGGTCCTGCGCCACCATTCCGTTGCCATCCTGTTCTTTGCCAGCCTGCTGGTGGTGACACGGCTCGGTGTCTCCAACACGCTGCTGCTGCACATCAATACCTTCATCTATGGTTTCAGCAGCGAGCAGAACGGTGTCTTCATGCTGGTCATATTCTTCTCCATCTTTCCCGCCTTCTGGCTCGCCACCGCGGGGACACGCCGTTTCGACAAGCGCCGCTCGATCATGGGCATGATGTGGCTGGAGATGCTGATCGCACCCGTCGCCATCATGGCGTTTCTGTACGGACTGACGCCACCGGCGGGGTCGATCGGGCTGGTGGCTATCGCCTGCACCTGTATCTGGCTGCACCAGACCTTCTACATCGCGGGCATCAATGTCGCCGGCGCCATGCTGCCCGACGTCGCCGATGAGCTCGAGGTCGCCACAGGCCTGCGCCAGGAGGGGGTGCTGAACTCGGCGATGATGTTGACCCAGAAAGTGAGTTTCGGCCTGGGTTCGCTCATCGCCGGGCTGTTTATCGATTTTGCCGGTTTCGAGGGCGTCACGGAGGCGAGCCAGGTCACCGAGGACATGGCCCTGCGCCTGGGCTGGTTGTACGGTCCCGGCCTGATGCTGTTCACACTTACCGCCATTTTTGTTTACTCCCGCTACCGCCTGACGCGCGACCGCTACCGCGAGATTCGCACGCACCTTTCCCAGGCGGAGGCAACCTGACGAAATCCCGGAGGATATCCATGAGAATACCGAAACTACGCAGTGGTGGGACCGTGCGACGCTTTCCAGTGTTGCTGGCGACACTCCTGGCTGCATTCCTGGCGACGACAGCCCACGCGGTAGAACCACTGGACGCGGCTGAACTCGCAGGGCTCCCCGCGGACCGCAAGGGCCAGGTGCTGATCTACGGCGCCTATGGCTACACGGGCAAGGGCATCACCCGGCTGGCCGAGGAGTACGGTGTCACGCCGGTGCTTGCGGGGCGCAACGGCGAAAAACTGCGCGCATTTGCCGAGGAGGCGGGCTATCCCTGGATCACCCTCGGCCTCGATGACAACCACGACAACCTCGTACGTGTCCTCGAGCATTTCGAACTCGTTATGCATATCGCCGGTCCCTATACCTACACCGCCGAGCCCATGCTCGACGCCGCCGTTGAGGCCGGCACGCATTACGTGGATATCACCGGGGAAAACCACGTGATTCAGGCCACCCTCGACCGGGACGAGGAATTCAGGGAGGCGGGTATTATGGTCATGCCCGCCGTGGGATTCGACGTCGTGCCGACGGATTGCCTGAACCTGTACGTCGCGGAGAAAGTGGACAGTCCCACGCAGCTCACACTGGTCATGAATACGGGTTACCGCGCCGCCGAAGGCGCGGCGGCCAGTCGGGGCACGATCAAGTCGGGCCTGGAGATGATCTCGCGGCCGCTGCTGGTACGCGAGGACGGCATTATGGTCGAGGCCGCCGAGCCCAAGGTGACCACCGCCGAGGTCAACGGCGAGGAGCGCACACTGGTGCAGATTCCCTGGGCGGACATGATGACCTCCTGGGTGAGCACCGGCGTGCCTACCATCGAGGTGTACCAGGTCCAGGACGGCGAGTTGCCCGGCTGGGTTCTCCGTCTCGTGCGCACGGACTGGGGCAAGGGGCTGCTGATCTGGCTCGTGGACACCTTTTTCCCCGAGGGGCCGCCACCGGAAGCGCAGGAGACCCGACAGGTACAGCTGTTGTCCACCGCCACCAACCGCGCGGGAGAGAGCGCCAGTGCGGAGATGATTACCCCGGAGGCATACCTGCTGACCTTCCACTCGGCGCTGATCGTGGCGCGCCGGATTCTCGACGGTCACTGGGAGGCGGGATTCCAGACGCCGGCGAAAGTCTACGGCGCGGACCTGGCGCTGGAGATTCCCGGCGTCAGCCGGCGCGACCTCTGACGCGGGCGCCTCTCAGCCCCCGATGACCTGCAGCAACGCGCGCGCCTCCCGGTACTCCGGGAAGCTCGCGGGGTCCGCGGCTACCAGCTCCTGCAGGTCGGCAATCGCCTCCTCGGTGCGTCCCAGCTCGGCATTGATCTGTGCCCTGTGAAAGCGCATCGACGGGTCGCCAGGGCGCTTTTGCAGCGCAGCCTCGATGGAGAAAAGGGCGCGGTGGTGGTTGCCGGCTAGGTATTCGATCACCGCGATGGTATCGAGTATGTCGGGCTGCCCGGGTAGCAGTTCGCGAGCGCGGTGAATGTACTTAAGCGCCCGTTCGGTATCTTCGTTGCGCAGAGTCCAGGCGAGGTTGTTGAGCGCCACGAGATTGTCGGGCTCTGCCGCCAGCGCATGTTCGTACTGCTTCACTGCCCGGGCGGTGTCGCCGGAGCGGAACAGGGCATCCGCCAGTAGCAGGTGGGCCTGTGTGTCCCCCGGGTTTTTCATCACCCGGGGCGCGAGGGTGCCGATTGCCGCGTCGAACTGGCCCGCCCGCAACTGGTAAGCGGCCAGTTCGCGGGGCAGTTCCGCGTCCTCCGGGCGGGCCGACAGCGCCTGTTCCGCCAGTGCGGCGGCCTCCGCGTGATCGCCGCGGAAGTCCGCTGCCACGGCGCGCATCCGCAGTATTGAAGGGGCATCGGGGTTTATTGCCAGCGCGAGCAGCTGCTCGAGGTAGGCCTGGAACTGCTCCCTGTCGCCCTCCGCCTGGGCGAGTGTTACCAGGCCCATCAGTACGCGCGGATGGTGCGGGCGCTCCCGGTGGATGGCGAGCAGCTCCTCTTTTACCGCGACCTGCCGCGGGGTGCCCACGGCGGCACTCGCCAGCAGGTATAGATAGCGCTCGGAGCCGGGCGTCGCACGGACCAGTCTCTCCATGGCAGCGGTTGTTTCCGGTTCCATTGCCATGACCAGGTCGGCGGCTGCGAGCAGGCCGCGCACCCTCAGCGAACGGTGTTGTAGCGGAGACAGCGGCGCCAGTGCCCCGGCAACCTCGGCCGCGCGCCCGTTGCGCAGGTGGTAGATCGCCAGGCCGATGCGCGGCTCTATCGCCTCGGGCCGCATCTCGATCATGTGCTCGATGCGGTACTGCAGGGTGGCCAGTTTACCGTCCAGCACCTCCAGCTGTATGAAAGCGACAAGTGCCGACAGGTGCTTGGGGTGTTCGTCCAGTACCGCCTCCACGTGGCGCCGGGCCACCGGGTGTTTCCCCGCGGACAATGCGAGTTCGCCCAGCATCATGTTGGCGGTGGGGTCGTGGGGATCGCGTGCGAGTACCTTGGCGAGAACTCCCCGCGCATCCGGGACCCGGTCAGCGGTGAGGTAGACCCGGGCGAGCAGGTGATAGGCGCCCGTGTCGGCGGCGTTTTCAAGCAGGTAGTCGTTCGCCGCCGCGATTGCGCCGTCGAAGTCCTCCGCGTGCAGGCGATCCAGAATGTGCGCGATGTCCTCGTCCGGAATCTGCCGGAGGTAGATGCTCCCCCCTGGCGCGGTTTCCCCCGCGGGCGCGAGGGCGCCCATGTGGGCCAGCTGCCTGTACAGGTTGAATCCCCGCTCGGTCTCGCCGGAACGCAGGTGTGCCTCGGCCATTAGGGTCATGGCCTCTACATCACCACGATCGAAGTCGAGCACCGGCTGCAGCAGGCCCTCCACCTTGTAGGCGTTGCCCCGGTCCAGCTCGAGACTGGCCAGGATCTTGCGGCTGCGTATGTCGTTGGGTTGCAGGTCGAAATAGATCGCCGCGTACCGGTAGGCATCGTCGGCGTTGCCCTCGAGTGTGTGCGCGAGGGCGAGGTAGTAGACGACCAGCGGATACCGCTCGGCGATGACCCGCGCCTGGGACAGGGCCTTGATCGCATTGACGAGGTCGCGTTTACTGAAGAGGATCAGCCCCTCGATATACTTGGTCGACGGGTGTGCGGGCGCCACTTCCGCGAGTTCCGCCAGGTCCGCTTCCGCCGCAACCGTGTCGCCGAGCTGGATGTCGATCAGGGCCCGGTGCACGCGGGCGACGAGGTCGACCCCCGAGGCGGAGACCGCCTTCTCGAAGGCGGCCCGGGCCTCCTTCACCCGGCCGTCCTCGAGCAGCATCAGTCCCTTGAGATTGAGAACCTCGATGTCCGCCGGATCGCGTTCCAGCACTGAATCCAGCGTCGCCAGTGCCGCTGAGCGGTCTCCCCCGGCGCTGAGTATGCGTGCTTCCGCGAGGCTTACGGCGGTCAGGGCGGGGTCCGCGGCACGGGCGGCGGCTGCAAGTTCGCCTGCCAGGTCGGGCCGGTCCAGGCCCAGGGCCGCCGTCGCCTGCGCCGCCAGCACTTGTGCAAGCGGCCGCGGGGGCAGGCCATCCACGGGTATCTCCAGGACCGCACTGAAAGACACGTGTCCCAGCAGCGCCCGGGCCAGCGCCGGCCTTACCTGTTCTGCGGGCCAGTCCAGTTCCGCCGCGCGCCGCAACTCCTTCTCCGCATCGACGTAGTTGCCAAGTGCGAGGTGAATACTGCCCAGCAGCCAGCGGCCTTCCGCCAGGTCCGGGTCCAGCTGCAGGGCGTTCTTCACTTCGACGTAGGCGTTCGGGTACTGCCCGGCGGCGAGGTTGTCGCGGGCGCTTGCGAGTATTTCGACCGCCCCGGGCTCCTCTTCGCAGGCACCGAGAAGCACCGCGAGCAGGAGAGAAAGGCCGAGCGTTACGGCGCGCGGCACCCGCACGTGGCGCCGGCGAGGAACCGGGTGGAGAGCTGTAATTATCATTCTGTGCCGCCGTCGGATTTTCCGGCGGGCGCGATTCCCGCCGTCACCCGCTGGAACCGCCCCGGATGAAGTCCGTCAGGCCGCCTCGGCCGAGGGCGCGGCCTGCGGCCCACGCACCAGCCTGCCGTTGAGCTCCCCCGTCGGTATGCCTTCACGGAAGGCAACGCGGCCGGATATGACGGTCGCCACGTAGCCGCTGGCCCGCTGCACCAGGCGCTTGCCGCCGGCGGGGAGGTCGTTCACCACCTCCGGTGCGTGCAGGGTGAGGTTGTCGAAATCGATAACGTTGACATCCGCCTTGTAGCCCGCCCGCAGCAGGCCCCGGTCGTTGAGGCCGACCTGTTGCGCCGTGCCGCTGGTCTGCATGGCGATGAGTGTTTCCAGCGGCAGCTTCTCACCGCGCTCACGGTCCCGTCCCCAGTGCTGGATCAGCGTGGTTGGGAAACTGGCGTCGCACAGCATGCCGCAGTGCGCCCCGGCATCCGCCAGGCCCGCCACCGTGTAGGGGTGGTCCAGCATGGTTTTCACATGGTCGAGGTTGCCCGTCTCGTAGTTGAACAGGGGCTGGTATATGAGTGCGCGACCATCGTTCTCCAACAGCAGGTCAAGGGTGACTTCCTCGGGCGTGCGGCCCTCGCGGCGAGCGCGTGCGCCGATGGAGTCCTCGGGGTCCGGCTCGTAGTTCGCCGGTTCGCCCAGGCTGAACATCTTGTCGTAGCTGTACAGAACCTCGTCGAAGAGTTCGACACCGGTCACGGGGTTGGGGGTGGACAACAGGCGCTCGCGAAATTCCGGGGAGCGCAGGGCGGCGACCTTTTCCTCCAGCGGAGCGCCGGCGATTTCGCCGAACACGGGATTCATGATGAAGGGGTTGGCGGTTGCGGTCAGGCCGAGCAGCACACCCGTGGCACGCGGCGGGACCTGCCCGTACATGGGTATCCCATCGGCCTGTGCGGCGCTGATGCCATCCAGCAGTTGTAACCACCACTCCGGCCGCGCGTCCTGTTGTTCCACGGTGATGGAGATGGGGCGACCGGACGCCTCCGCCATCTTGCGGAACAGCGCGAATTCACTGTCGAAGTTGTAGAAATCCGAAATGCCCTGCAACACCCCGCCACCGGTTTTTCCAACGGCCCTGGCGATACCCACCAGCTCGTCCTCGTGGGCGGTGATGCTCGGCGTGAGTACGCCGGAGGAGTCCTTGTGTTTCTCGGTGCGCGATGTGCTGAAGCCCAGCGCGCCGGCGCGTATACCCTCGACCACGAGGTCGGCCATGGCGCTGACTTCATCAGGGGTGGCGGTCTCGTGGTCTGCGCCGCGCTGCCCCATGATGTAGGCGCGCACCGCGCCGTGGGGAACCTGTGCGGCCACGTCCAGTGCGAGCTGACGGCGGTCCAGGGCGTCCAGGTATTCGGGAAAGGTCTCCCAGTCCCACTGGATACCCTCGTGCAGGGCCGTACCGGGAATGTCTTCCACACCCTCCATCAGGCCGATGAGCCAGTCCTGCTGGTCGGGCTTGCAGGGAGCGAAGCCGACGCCGCAGTTGCCCATGACGATGGTCGTGACACCGTGGCAGGAGGAGGGGGCGAGGTACGGATCCCAGGTCACCTGTCCGTCGAAGTGTGTGTGGATGTCGACGAAGCCGGGGGTGACGATCTTGCCGCTGGCATCGATCTCCTCGCGCCCCGGGGAGGGCACCTCGCCGACATGGCTGATGCGCTCGCCATCGATGGCGATATCCGCCTTGACCGGGGCGGCGCCGCTGCCGTCGTACAGCAGGCCGCCGCGAATGACCAGGTCGTGCATGGGGTTCACCTTTTTTGTTGCCTGTAGGGGGTTGAATTATAGCCAACCCGGCCCGCCGGGCCTACTCGCCGTCGATACGCAGTACCAGCTTGCCGCGGACATGGCCGGTCTGGACTTTTTCGTGGGCCGCCGCCACCTCCCCCATGTCGAAAACCTCCACCGGGGGCACGCGGACAGCGCCCTGTGCCACCAGCGCCCCGATCTCCTCCAGTTCCTCCCCCGCGCGGGAGCTGTCCATGATGGCAAAGATTTTCTGCAGTCCGCGAGCCTGTGCGGCCTCCGTTTCCGCCGCGATGTCGCCGTCCGCCACCAGGGTTGCGATGCTGACCAGCCGGCCGCCCGCCCGCAGGATGTCGAGTCGGCAGGGCAGGGTATCGCCGCCCACCGCGTCGATCACCACGTCCACGCCCCTGGGACACCAGGCCGCCATCGCGGCGGGGATATCGTCGGCCGCGTAATCCAGCGCGAGGTCGGCGCCCAGCCCGCGCACGAAGTCCAGGTTGGCGGCGCTGCAGGTCGTCGCCACACGGGCACCGGCGCGGGCGGCGAACTGCACGGCGAAACTGCCGACGCCGCCCGAAGCGCCATGGATCACTACCGACTGGCCCGCCTGGAGATTGCCGCGTGTCTCGGATTGTACTGCCTGCCAGGCGGTCAGCGCCGCCACCGGCATCGCCGCGGCGGCATCCAGTGCCACGGTGTCGGGCAGGTGAGCGAGGCGCGGCGCGGCTACGAGCAGGTACTCGGCGTACGACCCGTCGACGCCCTCGCCGTGGTCGGACGTGGTGAAGACGCGGTCACCCACGGCGAATCCCGACACGCCCGCGCCGAGCGCCGCGACGGTGCCGGCGGCATCGAAGCCGAGAATGTGCGGGAAGCTGGCCTCGTAGAAACCTGCCACCAGGCCCTCGCGGTCCTTCCAGTCGGCGGGATTCACGCCCGCGAAGGCGACCTTCACCAGCACCTGGCCGCGGCCCGGTGTGGGCGTGGGCACCTCGGCGATGCGCAATTCGGACGCGCCGCCGTAGCGGTCGATAACGACGGCTTTCACCGGTTCATGAAGTCCTCAAAGGCCGACGCGTAGTCCGGGTGCCAGCGCGACAGGGCGGGGCGGTTTTCCACCAGGTCATCCATGGTCCACGCCATGCGGCGGTTGTCCATGTCCCTCGTGACGTCGTTGTCCGGGCACAGGATGTAGAAGTCGCCGCGCTCCAGGCTCTCGAGCATGAACGCCGCGACCTGGTCCGGCCACCAGGCGCCGTCGGGCTTCTCCTCGATCCACTGGCGTATGATGCCGGTGTAGGTGAATCCGGGCACCAGCAGGTGGGCGCTTATCTTGCAGCCCTCTGTGCTGCGCAGGTCGTGTTGCAGGTGCTCGGTGAGAGCGCGCACGGCCGCCTTGCTGGTGTTGTAGGCCGGGTCTCCCGGCGGATTGGTGATGCCCTGTTTCGACCCGGTGTTGATGACCAGCCCGGGCGTTCCCTGTTCCAGCATGCTCGGCAGGAACGTCTGCACCCCGTTGATGACCCCGAACAGGTTGAGCTCGATGGTTTTACGCCAGTTGTCTTGATCTTCCCAGGACCGGGTGCCGAAGCCTGCGCCCGCGTTGTTCATCAGCACGTCGACCTGTCCGAACGCGGTGTAGGCTCTCTCTTTCAGATCCTGTACCGACGCGAGGTCGGACACGTCGGTCGTCACCGCCAGGACCCCGTCGAGCTCCGCCGCCGCGGCGTCCAGTTTTTCGGCGTCGATGTCGGCGATGCAGACCTGCAGTCCGCGCTCGAGGAGTGTTTTGGCTGCGGCGAGGCCGATGCCGTCGGCGCCGCCGGTGATGACGGCCGCGTTGCCGGTGGCCAGTGCGGGGTGTGTGCTCATGGGCATGCCTGTCGGGGATAGACTGTCGTGGCATGCTAAGGTAAGTGACCTGTCGATCTCAACCGAAGCGTGTGGAAAGATGGCCAAGACCCTGTTGCTGCTGGAGACGGCAGAGCCCGTGCAGCTGGAGACCGCGCTCGCCGATCGACTCGCGCAGCATTTTCCCGGCGACCGGCAGGTCGCCGTCAGCCTGATGCGCGCCGTGGCGGAGGACCACCTCCACGACCCCGGCTCGCGGCACGGACGCCCTCAGGTAGTGCTGGAGCTGGTCGCCGCTCCCGGGTTGCCGACCTCCGCGCTGGTCGACAGCCTGCGCGAATGTCTGGCAGGGGTCCCCGTGGCGCAGTCCTCCATCGTACTGCACATGGACGAGCGGGTGTTTATTTCGGGGGAACCCCAGCCGATTCACTACCACTACCTGATGGTGAAGCGCGCGGAGTTCAGCGCCGCTGATTACCGGGACTATTACGTCAACTACCACCACCGCATGGCCTTCAATACACCCGCCATCAGCACCTACGCGCAGAACTATGTCGACCCCCAGGGCAGCGCGCGGATCGCCGCGGCCCTGGGCCTGGATACACGCGAGGTGACCAGTGTCTCAGAGCTGACCATGGCGTCGCTTGAGGCGTTCGTCGGTCACCCGGACCTCGCCGCCGTGGGTGGTCCCGCGGCGGAGGACGAAGCGCGCTTTGTGGACAGGGACGATTCCGTATCGTTTTGTTCGGAGGTCGTGCTGCGACTCGGGGACAGGGAGGTCGTCCGCGAGGCGGTGTTCGAGCAGCACTTTCCCCCGGCGCTTTAAGCCGCCGCCGCTCTAATCGTCCCGGACCCGCAGCGCCTGTCGCGGACACGCGCCGGCGGCTGCGCGCACTTTGTCCTCGAGGGCGGCCGGCACTTCCGCCGCGGCAATTTTCAGCACGTCGTCTGCGAGTTCGAAGAACTCGGGGCACTCGCGCACGCAGCGGGCATTGGCTTCACAGAGTTGGCGGTCCAGGCGGATTTTCACGTGACGCGGGCTCCCGGGGCGTCATGGGCGCAGGTTCAGGTCGAGGCGGGTGATATAGCGGCGCAGCATCGGTTTCAGGCTGACCTCCATGCCGCCTTCAACCGGGTCGATGGCCGAGTATCGGTCGAATAAAAAATTGACCAGTTCTTCGGCCTCCATCAGCGCCAGGTGGGCGCCGCGGCAGTACTCCTCGCCGTGGCCGAAGCCGAGGTGATACTTCGCCGTGGGATTGTGCAGGTCGAAATCGTCGACGCCGGTAAATGTGGAGTCGTCCCGGTTGGCGGAAAACAGGGACAGGCTGACCAGCTGGCCGGTTTTCAGTTCCCGGCCCTCGAAGTCGAAATCCTCCAGCACCTCGCGGGTGACGAAGGGCACGACGCCCCGGTAGCGCAGGGTTTCGTCCATGAAGGGTCCCAGAAGACTGCGGTCTGCGCGCACCGCGGCCATCTGCTTGGGATTCGAGAACAGCATGAGGAACAGGTTGCCGATAAAATGCGAGGTATTTTCGTGCCCGGCCATGAGGAATGTCGCGCAACTGGTGGCCAGCTCCCCGATCTCGAACTCGCCGGCCTCGAGCAGGCGCGCGAAGTCGTCGATCAGGTCGTTGTCACCCGCGCCCTCGCGCATGCGGCGCTCGATGTGGCCGGTGCAGTAGTCGATCATCTCGACGACACCGTCCTGTGCCGACAGGAACTCCTCGAAGGTATAGGAGCGGAAGAACTGGATCAGGGCGTTGGACCAGTCGATAAACTTGTGCTGGTCCGAGCGCGGCACACCGAGAATCTCGGCCAGTACCCAGGCGGGCATGGGATAGGAAAAGCGGCCGACCAGGTCCACGGGTTGTGAGGGGTCGATGTCCTTGTGGAGAAGCTCGATGATCTCTCGCACCCGTGCACGCAGGCGATTGACCGATCCCGGCATAAAGAACTGCTTCGTCGCCTGGCGCAGGGCGAGTTTGCGCTCGCGTGTCTTGCCGAGGTTGAGGCGCGCGAACTCCTGCAGCGGAAACAGCTGCTCTCTCTGTGCGTCGGGAAAGGACGCGATGCGGGGCAGCAGGGACGGCTGGATGAGACGATCGTCCCGCAACAGTTCCACCACGTGATCGTGCCGCGACACCACCCACGCCCGGTACTGCTCGCCCTCGTAGAAGAACATCTCCTCGTTGTCGCGGATATCCTTCAGGATACGGACGAAGTCGGGTGCGTTCGCCGGGTCGAACAGCTCCGGCTGCGTTACCTGGCTCGCGGAGTTCGCCGTCATCCGTCGCGCCCCTCAGGCGCCGAGCTGGTACACGCGGCGCGCGGTCTCGTAGAGCACCTTGCGCTGCACGTCTTCCGGCAGATCCCCCAGCGAGGCCTGCACCTGTTCCTTGACGGAGGGGTAGAGGCAGGCGGGGTGGGGGAAGTCGGTCTCGGGCATGATGTTGTCGGGACCGAGGCGCTCCACCGCGTAGGCAACATCGGTCTCGAACCAGTAGGAGGCGTAGATCTGGCGCTGGAAATACTCCAAAGGCGTCAGGCTCAGGCTGGTAACCCCGTTCTGGCCCATCTGGTACTCGCCCAGTTCGAGCAGGAAGGGAATCCAGCCCATGCCGCTCTCTACGGAGACGAAGTTCAGGGCGGGGTAACGATCGAGCAGGCCGCTGAAGATGAGGTTGACGATGCAGCGCATGTTGGTGATGTCGGCGAGGGAGGACATGGCCGCGATGGAGGTGGGTTCGTCCATGCCGGCCCAGAGGCTGCCGATGCTGGCGCCGCCGCCAATGTGGAAATTGATCGGCAGGCCGCGATCCTGGGCCTCGGTCCAGAGGGAATCCCAGTAGCCCTCGGACAGGGTGGGCAATTGCCATAGCTCGGGCGAGTCGGTCATCACCACACCTGTCAGCCCGAAGGACTCGTGGCAGCGAATCAGCTCCGCCACCGCCAGGTCCATGTCCCACAGTGGCAACAGCGCCTGGGGCAGGAGCCGTCCGCCGCTGTCGGCCTGCAGCTGCGCAGCGTGCTCGTTGTAGGCCAGGACGCAGAAGTTGCGCAGCGCCACGTCCTTGATATTCATCACGAAACTGCCGGCGAAGCCGAGGATGTTGGGGTAGAGGATCTGCTGGGTGATGCCGTGTTCGTCCATGACCGCCAGCCGCGCACCGGCCTCGCTGGCCCCGGGGTGCATGTCCTCGAAACGCTCCAGGGTGACAACCCCGAGTTCCTTGCCGCCGTCGGGCTTGATGACACAGTAGCCCACGGGGCCCAGCTTCATGTCTTCGTCGACCACCCAGAACTGTTTGCCGTCGCTGTCGCTGTGCACGCGCGGGGCGCGGTCTTTCAGCGATGCAGGTGCCAGGTCGGTCCACAGGCCCGGCGGCTCGGTGTAGTGCGTATCGACGTCGACGATAGGCATGCTTGCGAGGTTGGTGTCCATGGATGTCAGCTCCCCGCTGTCAGGTATAGTCGCCCGGGATTGCCACGGTCTCGGTGTCGGTGCCCGAACGCAGGATGGCGCCCGGGTAGGCGCCGGTAAACTCGCCGCCTGAAACGATCTCCATGCCGTTGACGAAAACGTGTTCGATGCCGAAGGCGTCCGCGTACAGGCGTCCCGCGTCCCCCGGCAGGTCCGGGCGTGTGTAGGTGTCGGAGCACGCGACATTGTCCGGATCGAACACCACGATGTCGGCGCGGTAGCCCTCCTTCAACACGCCGCGGTCGGTCAGGCCGATAAGCCGCGCAGGCACCTCGGTGAGATGGTGCACCGCCTTTTCGACGCTCAACAGGGCACGCCGCGCCACGGCGTTGCCCAGCATCTGCGTGGTGAAGGAAAAGGTGTCGATCATGTCGAGATGGGCACCGGCATCCGACGCGCCGACTACGGTGCGCGAGTCGGCCCAGGCTTCCACCCGCTGTTGCCAGCTGAAGTCATCGTCGCCGTACAGTAGCGGTATGAACGAGGTGCGCAGGCCCTCCTCGATGGCGAGGTCCAGCAGCGCATCGAAGGGCTCGACGCCGCGCTCTTCCGCAATACTGCCGATGGTGCGGCCTTCCAGGGGTTTGTTCTTGTCCAGGAAGACCTCGTCGACGGTGTAGCCGGCCCAGCCGGACATGAAGATGAACACCCCCGACTCTTCCGACCTGGCGCCGGCGTCCAGCCGCGCGCGTAGAGCCGGGTCCCTGAGTGCCTCGATGCGCTCTTCGACCGGCAGGCGCATGGTCTCCTCCCAGTCGTGGAAGGCATCGAAGATGAAGGCGGAGTGCAGGTTGATCCGGGTGATCACGGGTTGCGCCGGTGTCAGCGCGATGACGTCAGCGCCTCGGGCGCGCGCGTAATCGGTGGCCGCGAGTTGCGCGTCGCCCACCGCCGGGTTCCCGGGCACGTAGAGGTTCCAGTTGAGCGGTCGCTGCGCCGCCAGTGACATGTCTGTCATCAGTTCGTAGGTGTTTTCGTCGAACTGACTGGTGCCTGGCAGGAACTCGAGCACGGTGCCGGGGAATTCCGCGCACACACCCGCGAGGGCTGTGAGCTCGTCGCGGCTGGCGAAGCGCGAGGGCACCGGGCGTCCCTCCATGTCGTTGTGCGTCGCGGAAAGCGTGCTCGAAAAGCCCAGCCCGCCCGCGGCCAGGGATTCGCGCAACAGGTCCTGCATGCGCGCGAGTTCCGCGGCGTCTGCCTCCTCGCCGATGGCGCGCTCGCCCATCACGGTGCGGCGGATGGCCGAGTGACCCACGAGGAACCCGGCGTTGACGGCGAGTTTACTCTCCAGCGCGTCGAGGTAGTCCGCAAAACTTTTCCAGCTGCCCCAGGGCACACCGGCGTCGAGGCTCTCCAGGGGCATGCCCTCCACACGCGCCAGCATGCGCTTGAGGTACTCGGCGTCGGTGTCGTCGCCGACGGGAGCGATCGTGAAACCACAGTTGCCGCCGATGACGGTGGTGACGCCGTGGAAGGGGGAGGGGCTGAGGGTGGGGTCCCAGAACACCTGGGCATCGTAGTGGGTGTGCACATCCACGAAGCCGGGGCAGATGACGCGGCCCGATGCGTCGAGCGTCTCGTCTGCCTCAAGGGAGGGTGTGTCCTCTGGGAGAATTTTTGCGATGCGGCCGTCGCGCACGTAGACCGACCCGGTATAGCCGGCAGCGCCGCTGCCGTCGACGATCGTGCCGCCGTGTATCGCGAGGTCGTACATGGCCAACCCGTTTATTTATGCCGGGTGTCATAAGATAGCGCAGGGGAGGGAGTGGCGCAACTTGGGCCCGGTGTTACAGGGGGGTATCCCGGAGTGCTGGGGGAGAGGGAAGGGGGGAAGAGCCCGCGGCAGAGGCGATCTGCCGCGGGCTGGGTTGCGGGTCGCTGACCTGGCTGAGCCTTAGAAGGTGAGCCTGAGACCCGCCTCGATGGACTCGCCCGCCTCCGGCGCGTAGTTGCGCAGGAAGGAGGTGCTGAGGCGTATTTCCTCGTCGCTGATGTTCTTCCACTTGACGAAGAACAGCAGGTCGGTGGAGTCGCCCAGCCCGAGGGTGTAGTCGGCGCCGAGATCCCAACGCGTGTAGCCGTCGGTTTCGGTCTCGAAATCACCCGGGTCGTCCTGGTCGTCGGCATTCAGCACCCGTACCCAGGCACCGAAGCCGTCGTTGCGCCAGTTCAGCTCGGCGCCCACCCTGAGCGGCGGCAGTCGCGGTACGTCGCCGGCGTCGTCGAACTCGCCGACGATCATGTCCCCTGAGAGCCCCAGGGAGAGGTCGCCGCCGACTACTTCGAACAGGTGGAAGTCGCTGTCGAACTCCACACCGTAGAACTCGGCGTCGTCCTGGGTGTAGAGATAGATCAGGGTCTCGTCCACTTCCTCGCCACTGTTGAGCAGGAAGATGTAGTCCTCGAACTGGTTGTAGAACACCGCCAGCTGCGCCCAGGACATCTCGCCGGACCAGGTCAGGTTCAAGTCGGCATTGAGTGAGACTTCCTCGTCCAGGTCCGGGTCGCCGACCTCGATGATGCCGACCGCCGCGTGTTCAACCAGGTCTTCCGGGTCCTGGGCGTCGACGTTGGAGAACAGTTCCTCGGTGGTGGGCGCCCGCGATGAGCGCGAGAGCGACAGGCCGGCGTTCCAGTTGTCGGAAACCTCCCACAGTGCGGAGCCGGACACACTGAACAGGGAAAAGTCCTCCTTGCCGGTTGTCTGGGCATCCGGGCTGCGCTCGACCCAGTCGCCGCGCAGGCCGACCTCGAAGGTCAGGTCGCCGCTGTGAAAGTCCTCGACCAGGAACAGGCCGAGTTCATCACTGTCCGTCTCCGGTATGTAAGCCTCCTCGCCGGTCGCGGAAAACTCGTCGGAGCGCCACTGCAGCCCGACCACACCGTGGGCCTCGCCGATAGACTCGTGGACCAGTTCCACCCGGCCCTCCCAGGTCTCCCGGTCGAAGCGGGTGCCGACCTCGGTGCCCTCCAGTTCCTTGTGCTCGTAGTCGGTGTAGGTCAGGAAGCCGCGCAGGACCTCGATGCCGCTGCCGCCGGGGTTGTGCAGGTGGACCATGGCATCGTAGCGCGTCTGCTCCATATCGATGCGGACATTTTCCTCTTCTTCATCGTGCTCCTCTTCGTCGTGGTCCTCGTCCTCGTGTTCTTCTTCCTCGTGGTCCTCGTCCTCGTGGTGCTCCTCCTCGTGGTGCCCGTGGGCGCCGGGGGGAATGCCGTACTCGCTCTCAAGCTGGCTCACCGCGAAGCCGACGAAGCCCTCGTCGCCCTGGTGGTAACTGAAGCCGATGTTGTAGACATCGGTCTCGGTATCGGTATTGGCGATGAAGCCGTCGGTGTTCTCGACCTCTTCCTCCTCGTGCCCCTCTTCTTCGTCGTGTTCCTCGTGGCCGTGGAGCAGTTCCTCCTGCTCCTCCACCGCAGCCTCGTCGATGGCCTTGCCGGGAATATCCAGGTCGTCGGTTTCACGGGTGGTGCCGCTCAGGTGCAGGGCCCAGGTGCCGTTGCCCGCGTCAAGACGCCCCACGCCGCTGTCCATGTCCGACGCGTCGTCGTAGCGATACTCGACACCGCCGTCGACACCGTCGATGGCCGTGCGTGGAACGCGGTTGTCGATGACATTGACCACGCCGCCGATGGCCCCGCCGCCGTAGAGCAGGGTGGAGGGGCCGCGCAGTACCTCGATGCTGTCCGCCAGCAGGGCTTCGACGGTCACGCCGTGGTCGGGGCTCAGGCTGGATACGTCTGCGCTCAGTGTGCCGTTTTGCAGGGTGATGGCGCGCGGCCCCTGTTGGCCCCGGATTACCGGCCTGCCCACGCCCGGACCGAAGGAAGAATTGGCGATGCCCGGCTTGTTGCCCAACGTCTCGCCGATTGTTGTGGCGGCAGCGCGCTGCAACTCCTCGCCCGTGAGTACGGTGACCGGCAGCGCGGTCTCGGCCTCGCTCTTGTGGATGGGTACCGAGACCAGCACATGTTCCATGGGTTTGTCTTCGGCATAAACTGAATTTGCGGCCACGACCGCGGCTACCAAGATTGCGCGTTTCATATCAACTCCTGACGCTTTTCGAATGAAAAAAGGTTGGTGTCAGGCGTTGTGGGGCGGCCCCCTGGCGGTCTCGCTGAATACGGACGGGGTGACGGCGCTGCGGGTGACGGCCCGGGAGGTCTGTGCGATAGCACCGCCGGGAAGTAGTGGTGAGCTGTCCGGGGCGACCAACTGGTGGGCTATGCCGTGGTAAAGCAGGCATTCCGCCGAAAGTTCCGAGTGCGTGTCGCCCTCGTGATGGTCGTGCTGTACCACCGCCGCCTGGCCGCCCAGCACTGCCAGCAGGGCGATCGCAATCAGCAGTCGTCCGGCGGGGGATGTACCTTGTGCGAGGCGGCGGATCATAAGGCGTACGGCTTATCTTTGGAGCGGGAAGTCTACACCAGCCGCAGCCTACGGGCCACCGGGCTTCATCCCCTCATTGGGCAGGGGCGCCTCCTCCCTTGCCATTGCAACTGGCGGGCGCCACTGCCACAGGATCGGCTGGTAGAACTGCCTGAGCAGGCCGTCGGACACGTACTCATCCTGCATCCCCATGGGGACCAGCGCCGTGTCACCGGCGTAGGCCCGGGGGTGATTGAACGTCCCGAACAGGATGTCCCAGAAGGGCAGGGTGCCGGAGTAGTTGCTGTCCTGAAAGCGCCGGTCGACGCAGTGGTGCAGGTTGTGCAGGTGCACCGTGGGCAGGATGTAATGCGCCCAGTCCGGAAAGCGCTGGTCGACATTGGTATGGGACAGGTTGCCGGTGTACACCCCCCACATCCCGCTGAACAGGACCACCTCCGGCGGGGCACCGAACAACAGGAAGGGAAGGGGAGTGGCGAGGTCGTGCAGTATCTCATCGATGAAATGAATGCGGCCCCCCTTGAGAATGTGCATCTGGGTCGCGCTGTGGTGCAGTGAGTGAAACCACCACAACCGTGTAAAGCTGTGCCCCGCCCGGTGCACGACGTAGTCCATCAATGCTGCAGTGAAGATGGCCAGCGTGCACTGCAGCCAGAACGGCCACTGGGTGGGCCACAGCACCGACAGGTCGCCAACCGCGCGCCATTCCGCGAGGCGCGCGACCAGCACGGCGACGAGGGCGGCCATCAGTGGCCTGATGGCGCCGTTGAGCGTGTTCAGCACGAGGTCGTTCAGTGACTGCCGGTCGCGAAACAGGTTGTAGGCGGGGTTGCGGGGGATGAGCTGTTCCAGAGCCACCAGCACAAAGAAGTGGGTGGCGGCGAGCAGGGGTACCCAGACCTCGGGGGCGAAGTCGCCGTGTATGCAATACAGTGCGGCAGCGATGTATACCGCCATGGTGCCGGGGAAACTGAACCAGGCGAGCGTGTTCTTCCAGGAGGCGGTTTGTCGGGACATGCGCTGCCCTCGTGCGACTCGGCACAGTATCTTCCGAGTTTATCCGAAATGCCAGTGCCCGGTGGTCAGTCCGCAAGGAGCCTCACAAGCTCACGCTCCGCCCAGTCGAGAATTGCCGCCTGGTCGCGGGCGGGTTTCCGCTCCCAGTTGCGCAGGGCGAGGCCCATGCGCGGATTGCTCTCCCAGCGGGAACGGTGACGGTCGATAAAGCGCCAGTACAGGCTGTTGTAGGGACAGGCCCCGTCGCCGGTGACTTTGCCGGGGTCGTAACGGCAGGCGCTGCAATGGTTGCCCTGCCGTTGGATGTACTTGCCGCTGGCGGCGTAGGGTTTGCTGGCCATCAGCCCGTCGTCCCCGTGCAGCGCCATGCCGAGCGTGTTGGGGAGCTCAACCCACTCGAAGGCGTCCACGTAAACGGCGAGATACCACGCGCACACCTCTTCGGGCGATATTCCCGTGAGCAGGCAGAAATTCCCGATGACCATGAGGCGCTGGATATGGTGGGCGTAGCCCAGTTCGAGAGTCTGTGTGAGGGCCGAGGCGAGACAGCGCAGCTCGGTCGCCCCGCTCCAGAACCACCCGGGCAGGGGATGTTCCGCCCCGAGGCTGTTGCGGGAGCCGTACTCCGGCATATGTAGCCAGTACACGCCGCGCACATATTCGCGCCAGCCCAGGATCTGCCGTATGAAGCCCTCTGCCGCCGCGAGATCGCAGTCACCACTGCGGTATGCGTCCTCGACCCGGCGGCACACGGCCAGCGGATCGAGCAGGCCGATGTTCAGGTACATGGAGATCAGCGAGTGAAACAGCCAGGGAGACTCCTCTGCGAGAGCGTCCTGGTAGGTGCCGAACTTGCCCAGGGCGTTGTCGACAAACCACTCGAACTGTGACTCGGCGCCGGCACGGTCTGTCGCCAGGTCAAAACGCCCGAGGTCACCCGGTTGGTCTGGAAAAGCCTCTGCGACGAGGCGCAACACGTCAGGCAGGGGGCCGGTGGTTGCGGCCCTGGGTCTCTCGGGCAGTGGCTCCTTCCCCCGCCAGCCCTTGCGGTTGTCGGCGTCGTAGTTCCATTTGCCCCCCTCGGGTTTACCGGATGCATCCAGCAGCAGCTCGTACCGCTTGCGCATCTCCCGGTAGAAGAACTCCATGCGCAGCTGTTTGCGGCCCTTCGCCCAGGCCGCGAAATCGTTCCGCGAGCAGAGAAAGCGGTCGTCGGTACAGATCTCCAGGGGCACGTCCAGCTCCCAGGCGCGGATGTTTTCCAGGACGCGGTACTCGCCGGGTTCACAGCAGCGCAGGCGCACGGCGCCGCTGTCCTGGAGCGCAGCGACGACGGCCTCGCGCAGGTCGCGCACGCCCTGTTCCCACGGGAAGTAGTGAACGGTGAACCCGCGCCCGCGCAATTCCTCACAGAAGTTGCGCATGGCCGCGAAGATGAGGGCGATTTTATGCCGGTTGTGCGCGACGTAGGTGGCTTCCTCGGCGACCTCGGCCATGACCACGTGGTCGACGCCGGCGCGAGCCGTGGCCAGGGCGCCGCGGCCCGCCGTCAGCTGGTCGCCGAGGACCAGGACGAGGTCCGGTGCCGGCATTCAGAATTCCGCTATGAACGCGGCGAGATTGTCTATGTCAGGATCACTCAACTGCGCGGCCTGGCCCCACATGAGGCTGCTCTGTGTGCCGCGGGTCTCCCCGCTGCGGTATTGTCGCAGCGAGGAGGATACCTCGGCAACGGACTGGCCGACCAGGCTCGGACCGATCCCGCCCTCACCGGCAGCGCCATGACAGGCGATACAGCCCGCATAGAGTTGCTCGCCCAGTTCCACCGGTGAGGCCTCGGACCTGGCCTGGGCCTGGGCGCGAGCGATCACGGCGACGCCACCGGTCTCGGCCCGCCATGCCCTGTAACAGTCGCCGGTGCACTCGTGGAGATTTGCCCCGCTGTGTGGGTTGGTCTGCATGCCGTACAGCGGAAGTCCCAGGGCAAATGCCGTAAAGAGTACCAGTACCAGGGTGTTGCGAGTCATTGTCTGTCTCCTTGGCGGCCGGGCCGCGTATGTCGAACATACGCAGGGACCGGCCCCGCGGAGACCGTGTGGCGGCACTTCAGCCTGAACAGGAGTCGGACGCGCGCGGGCCCCCGGGCAGGTACGGGGTCAGGCCCGTCGAGGGTGGCAGGGGCGTGAGTGTCGAGGGCCGCTGGCGCCGGGTGAGCCCGGCGCGGTCAGGCGTAGAACTGGCTGAACCACTTGCGGTACTTGGCGATGGGGCCGTCGCCGTCGCAGAGGATCGGGTCCTCGACGTAGCGCTTGTTGGTCCAGATAGGGATGTCCTGTTCGACGCCCCCGACGACATTGTCCCGGGTCGCTTCAGCGAGGACCTTGTTCATGTCCGTCTGGCTCTTCGGCATGGTGAAGGCAAAGCGCAGGTGAATGTTCTGCTCGTCGATCGGGGTCACCGTGCCGATCATAATGACTTCGAACGCGCGGGAGATGCGCTGGATGGTCTGCCCCGGGCCGACATTCGTGGAGTCGACATGGATGTACTCCCAGTCCTCGCCCGAGTCCGCCATGTCGCCGGACTCATTGATACGCGGAACCTTGTTCCTGATTTTCGTGAGGCGCCGCACGCCGTCCATGCTGACATCGCCGACGGGCATCTCGGTGGCGGAGTGCACGAACATGAAATGGGCGACGTCGGCGCCGTTTTCCCCGGCCTCCTGCACGATGGTGTTGATTTTCCAGTCGTAGGTGTCGAGCTCGGTGAAATCGGGTGATTCGAATTCCGGCACCGGGTCGACCTCGAAGTCGGGCGGCGCTCCGTCCGGGTGGTACCAGGCCCAGATCATCTTGTTGCATTCCGTGACCGGGTAGCTGCCGATCACCTGCCGGTCTCTTGCGCGCGGCGGCATGTTCTCTGCGTAGGGCACCTCGCGACAGGTACCGTCGCCGTCGAACTGCCAGCCGTGAAAGGGACAGGCGATGTTCTCCCCCGCCACCACCCCGCCGTGTCCGAGGTGGGCACCCAGGTGCGGGCAGAACGCGTCCAATACCCGGGGCGTACCGGATGTGGTGCGGAACAGGACCAGTTCCCGGCCGAAGTAGCTGAGGGGCAACACATCTCCCGGCGCCAGTTCGCGGGAGTAAGCCAGCGCGAACCAGCCGAAGGGAATGGGTTGTGTATAGCGGCCGGTCATGGGTGCCCACCTGTCGTGCATTCTGTGTGGCTGTTGTGGCGCGTGATACACTGCGCGCCCGCGTCATCGTCACTGTCGCGCCAGTATAGGGGATTTGCTCCCCGGCGGCGGAACAAGGAAACAAACCACATGGGGAAACCGGGCGACGCAGCTCCGCCGCCGGACGCCTTTCGCATCCTGGACCCTGCCGTGGTCGAGAACCCCTATCCCTTTTTCCGGGCGCTACTCGACCAGGCGCCTGTCTACCGCGTGCCCGGGACCGAGGTGTTCCTGGTGTCCTCCTGGTCACTGGTACACGAGGTGCTGAAAAACCAATCCGACTTCTCCGCCAACCTGACCGGTATCCTCATCAGCGGCGAAAACGGCGAGCCGGATCTGTTTGACCTCACACAGTTCGGGGGGACGGTGGATGCACTGGCCAACGCCGACGAACCTTTTCACGCCGTGCACCGCCGCCTCGTGTTACCTCAGCTCAATGCGCGGCGGGTCGCCGCATTGGAGGGCGAAGTCCGCGATTGGGCGCGGCAGCGCGTCAGAGCACTGGTCGGCACGGGGGGCGGCGAGGCGGTAGCCGGCCTGGCCAACGAAATCCCGGTGATGGTCATGGCGCGACTGGCCGGTCTGCCGGTGAATGACGTCGATCAACTGCTGGATTGGGCCTTTGCCGGTGGTGAAATTCTCGCGGGCACCGCGGACCTGGCCCGTATGGCGGAGCTCGGCCTCGCCACCCGGGCGCTCTCGACGTACCTGCGCAGGCATTTTGCCGCCGCGCTGGCCGCGCCCGCAGCCGAGGCGCGTTGCGTCATCGACGAACTCGCCGCCGGTGTGCTCTCGGGAGTGGTGACCGAGTCCGAGGCGATCGCCATCCTCGTCGTGTTGGTGGGTGCGGCCGGAGAGTCGACTTCCAGCCTGGTGGGCAGCGCGCTCAGGCTGTTGGCGGCGGATGCACAACTGCAGGCGCAACTGCGCGGGAACCCGGCGCTGATCGAACCCTTCGTGGAGGAGGTCGTGCGACTGGAGAGCCCCTTCAAGGGTCACTACCGGGTGGTACTGAACGATACGGAACTGGGTGGCGTGCCGCTGCGGGCGAACGCCAGGCTGTTCCTCCTGTGGGCCGCGGCCAACCGCGACCCGTCAGTGTTCTCGAGGGCGGAGGCGATCGACCTGCAGCGCGCCGATGGCGGCGATCACCTCGGCTTTGGTCACGGGATCCACTTCTGTATCGGTGCGCGCCTCGCCCGGCTGGAGGCGCGTGTCATCATCGAGGAACTGCTCGGGGCGACGGCCGCCTGCCGCCTTGACCCCGCAGATCCGCCCGCCCACGTTTCCAGCATTTTCGTGCGGCGCCTGGCGCGGCTGCCGCTGCTGCTCGACCCCGCATAGCCTCTCAGGTGCCGGCCTGAGCGGCCTGGCGCCGGGGCTTGAAACTATAGACTAATAGGGTGTAGCCTAGAAATTGTAAATCAGAGCTTCTGAACCAGCGTTTGTAGACCCTGTCCTGCGGAGATCCCGACCATGTCCGGCTGCCCCTATCACATCGATCTCGCCTCACCTGAAACCTACCAGGGCGGCGTGCCCAGGGACGTCTTCACCTGGCTGCGCAACGAGCAGCCCGTCTACTGGCACGAGGACCCCGCCCAGGGCGTGGGCTTCTGGGCGGTGACGCGCCACGAGGACCTCGATTTCGTCTCCAAGAACCCCCAGTTGTTCTCCTCGGCGGAGCGAACCTGCTTCCTGATGGAGCCCCCGGAGGACCGCCTTGAACTGCTGCGCCTGCAGATGATCAACATGGACCCGCCCCAGCACCTGAAATTCCGCCGGCTGGTGCGCAGCGCGTTTACACCGAAGAAGGTGGAGAGCTACGAGGCGCGCTTCCGCGAAATCGCGAAGGAGATTGTGGATGCCGCCGTCGTCGGGGGTGAGTGCGAATTTGTCGAGGACATGGCGGCGGAACTCCCGCTGATCGCCATTTGCGAGCTGATGGGTGTGCCTCTGGACAAGCGCCGCAGGCTGTTCGAACTGACCAACATCATGCTCGGCATGGACGACCCGGAACTCTCCACCAGTGAGCAGGACGGTGAAAACGCCATGATGGAGATGTTCTTCATCGCCCAGGAGCTGGCAGAACAGCACCGCGCGAGCCCCAAGGACGACATCGTCAACGTGTTGCTGACCGGGACGGTGGAAGACGAGGCGCTGACCGACGAGGAGTTCTGTTACTTTTTCCTGCTGCTCATCGTGGCGGGCAATGAGACCACCCGCACGGTGACGTCGCAGGGCATGCGCAACCTGATGGAGAACCCCGACCAGTACCAGATGCTGGTGGACAATCCCGAGCTGCTCGACGGGGCCATCGAGGAATTCCTGCGCTACAACCCGGCGGTGATCGCCTTCAGGCGCACCGCCATGGAAGACATCGAGCTGGGTGGCCAGCAGCTCAAGAAGGGCGACAAGGTGTTGTTGTTCTACCAGTCGGCGAACGCGGACGAGACCGTGTTCAGCGAACCGGACGTATTCGATATCACCCGCCAGCAGCGCGAGGATGTAAAGAATGCGCACCGCACCTTCGGCGTGGGGGAGCATTTCTGCATCGGCTCGCACCTGGCCCGCCTGGAGCTGAAGGTCATCTTCGAGGAAATCCTCGGTCGCGTTCGCAACCCGCGGCTGAACGGGGAGATCAACTGGCTGCGTTCAAACTTTATCCACGGCATCAAGAAGATGCCGATCAGGTTCGACGTTGTGTAGAAACATGAAGGGGTCGGGACTCAGGTCTGGCCCCTGTTTTTAAACACCGCGAGCGGGGACGGCTGCGCCCCGAAAGTTAGAGGCTCATTGCGACAAAATTCTGTCGCCCGCGCAATAATAGTTTGTACGCTTGGGCGCGGCGTTGACCAATGGTCAGCGGACACCTAGATTGCCCACTATGGCCTCCCGATGTCTCATGCTCCTGTCCCTTCTGCTGCTGTCGGGAGTCGTTGCCGCGGAGATGCGACGCATGTCCATCGAGGCGCTAGTCCAGGCCCTGCAGGGACAGGGCCACGAGATCGTTTACAGCACGGCGCTGGTAACGCCCGACCACCTCGTCGATATCCGAGAAGTAGATATAGAGGAACTCTCCCGCGTTCTCGCCGAGATCGGCCTGGCGCTGGAATCGCGCGAGGGGATCTGGGTGGTGGTGCGGGAGGAATCCACAGACCGGGTCGCGCAGACTGAAGCGCCGGCCCCCGCGCCGCCGGTCCTCGAAACGGTCATCGTCACCGGGAGTATGCACCGCCTGCCCTACCTGGGCGCGGTCGCATCGGGGTTTTCCTTCAGCGCCGAGGAGCTGGCGCTGGTGCCGACCCTCGGATCGGATGCGATACGCACAACGCTGCGCCTGCCCGGGATGTCGTCTGTCGGAGTCTCTGCGAAACCTCGCATCCGCGGAGGCCTGCAGGACGAACTGCTGATCCTGCGCGACGGGGTCGAGTTGCTGGAGCCGTTCCATCTCGCCGACTATCACAGCCCCTACAGCAGTATCGACTACCACACCATCGAGACGCTGGATTTCTACACCGGCGGGTTTCCCTCCCGTTACGGCAGTCGCATGAGCGGCGTCATGGATATCAGCAGCCAGTGGCGGGAAGGGGACTACAACACCGATCTCGGCGTCTCGTCCTTCGCCCGGTTTATCCATACCCGGGGCGAGGTCGGTGCGACCACGCCGACAGACTGGGCGCTGACCTACCGTGAGGGTGACCTCTCGGACCTCACCGACTACATCGATTCCAGGTCCGGGGACCCAGAGTACCGCGATGCGGCGGCGCGCATGAGTGCGGCGCTCAGTGAGCGCGTGGCCCTCGACGGCGGCGTTGCCTACGCCGAAGACGATATTGAGTTTCGTGACGACGAGGAGCGCGCCTCGTCGCGGATCGAGAACACCTACGCCTGGATCGGCGGGGACTGGCTGGTCTCACCCTCCCTTGGGGGCCGCGCGACGCTGTCCTGGCTGGATTTCGAGCGCAGGCTGGAACAACAGAATCTCGAGGATGATCCGGACGACCCGGGCAAGGGCGGGTTCCTGGACCATCGCCAGGACATACGCCGCGTGGCACTGCGCAATGACTGGGCGGCACTGCAGCCGGACCGGCGCTGGGAGTTTGGCTGGCAACTGGAATACAACGACGGTGATTACGACCACCGCAGCCGGTTCGACCGCGGTGAACTGGCGGAGATCCTGGGTACCGAGGCGGAAGTCGATCGTATGATCAATGAGACGCCGGACGGCTGGTCCGCGGGCGCCTATGTCCAATTGGAGTGGGATGTCTCCGACCGGTTGACGCTGCAGCCGAGCCTGCGCTGGGACCTGCAGGACTACTACCTGGACGGGGAGAGCGAGGAGCAGGTCTCGCCCCGCTTCGGGATGGCGTACGACCTCAGCGAATCGACGCTGTTGCGCCTGAGCCTGGGCCGCTTCCATCAGCAGGAGGGCATACAGGAACTGCAGGTGATCGACGGCCTGACGCGGTTCTTTTCACCGCAGTACGCAGACCAGGCCGTTGCCGGGCTGGTGTGGAGCGCCGGGGACGTGGAGCTGGTTGCGGAGGCCTACGTCAAGCGTTACGACGACCTGAAGGGTCGCTTCGAGAACATTTTCAATCCCTTTGTATTGCTGCCCGCGCTGGAGGGCGATCGCGTGGGACTGGACCCCGAGGAGGCCGAGGTGAGCGGGGTTGACCTGGACGGGCGCTTCTCCCTGGGCGAGCCGCTGCAGGGGTTTGTCCGCTACAGCTACATGGACGCGCGGGACCGCATCGGCGGCAGCTGGATAGACCGGCGCTGGTCCCAGGAACACACGGCCAACACGGGGCTGGTGTACCGCGGGGCAGGTTTCAGCCTGTCTGTGGCGCTTACCTGGCACTCGGGTTGGCGCAGTGCGCGCATGCCCGCCTTCGTCGCCGAGGGCGAGGTGGTCCCCGTTGAAACGGTCCTGAACAACACCCGCCTGCGCGACTACTTTTCCCTCGATATCGGTGCGCGGAAATCCTGGGAGTTTCCGAGGGCCCGGCTGGAGATCTACGCGGACATCATCAACCTGACGGACCGTTCGAATGAGGCCGGGATCGACTACGACATCGAGGAAGTCGCCAACGGCTACACCCTGACTCCCGATGCGGAGGTTCTCCTCAACCGTGTGTCCTCGGTGGGTGTCACCCTGTCCTTCTGATCAGCGCGCCAGCGATACGCTGAGCCGGTCACCGACGATCTCCGCACGCAGATCGGTACTGGCCAGGACCGGCGTGACCGCTCGCTCGGGATCGAGCTCTCCAATGCTGCCGTGGAGCAGGGTCTGCGCCGCGTAGTGCCTTGCCTGCGGGTTCGTGAAATGCAGGGCGAGACCACTCTGTTCCACCGACCACTGCAGGAAGGCCAGGGCGCTCCGGCCCTCGAGTTCGTACTCGGGGGTCGCGGCGTATATCCATCGCCAGGGCTCGCCGGCAGTGGCGGCCTGTTCGGTCCGGACTGCCCGTGACGCGTCCACGGAGACCCTCGTCGCCCAACCGCCCGCCGCGGAGCCCAGGTGCTCCTCTCCCGCGACCGAGAGGACGATCGCGCCGCGCCGCACTGTCGCCACGGTCCCGCCGGGATCAACCGCCACGGTGAACTGGGTGCCGATGTCCCTGACGCTTCCCTGCGGCGTATCGATCTGCAGCGAGAAGGTGCGGGCGGCGTGGGCGCTGTCGCTGGCGTAGATTTCGCCGCCGTACAGGTCGACGCGGAACTCCTCCAGGCGCAAGCTCGAGCCGCTGTTGATACGGAGGTCATACGGACCCCATGCCAGCGCCACCACCCCGTCTTCCCCGGTATCTATCGTGCTCCCGGAAGGCAGTGTCGAGGAGAGGCTCGCCGCCTCGCGCCCCCCGTCGGGTCGGATGACCGCCACCTCGCCGCGCAACGCGGCAACCTGTGGCTGCGGACCGGGTGCGTCGGTGTCCGGCGTCTGCACGCCGAGGGTCACGACGACGGCGACAATGCCTGCAGCCACACCTACGGCAACCTGCCCCCACCGGTTGCGCCTGCGCGCGCGACCTGTCTCGAGTTCAGTCCTGAACCGCTGCTCCCAACGCTGCCGCAGCTCGTCGGGCAGTTGTTCGCGGGGTCCCGCCGCGCGCAGCAGGCGCGCGATGTCGTCCTCTTCCTCTTGCGGTTTTTCCGGGTCAGTCATTGCGGTCACCTAGATCGCTGCGTGGAGTGCCTCGTGGCACACATCCCTGAAAGCCCTGCGCGCGCGTGCCAGCAGGGACTGCGTGGCGGCGTCGCTGATGGCGAGGTGTTCGGCTATCTCCTTCGAATCGAACCCGTGCACATACTTCATCTCCAGCGCGATGGCGTAGCGTTCGGGCAACTGGTCCAGCGAAAACTGTATGAGACTGATCAGTTCCATTCGGCTACTTTCAGACTCGGGGTCGCTCCCCCCATCGTCCTCGATGGATTCGACGACGGCGCGCAGCATCTCATCGTTCAGGAAGGGCGTCATCATGTCCCGGTGGCGATCCTGCGCTTGGAGATGGCGGGAGATTTCGTGCCGGCATATCTGTACCAGCCAGGTCAGCAGGGTCGCTTCACCGCGGTAGGTTTCCAGCCTGCGCGCGGCCTGGGCGAGTGCGGCCTGTACCACGTCGTCGACATCGGCCTCGCTGCGCAGGCGGTGCCGGGCATAGCGGTAGAGTCGGGGGAAATATTCGTTGAAGAAATGGCGAAGCGACTCCTCATTCCCTTGAAGAATGCGCTTGGCCAGCCTGCGATCGCGCGCAAGCTGCAGGGTGGCGGTTTCCGGTCGGTTGTTGCCCATGACCACAGTTTAGAGGGTCGCGGCGGGGTTTTTCTGTCGCGCACCCCCGGGGGCGCGGTCCGGACTCGGCTACGCCGCCTCCGGCGCCCGGCGAATCTCCCCGATATCGGGGCCGACGCGCGCCGCGGCCTCTTCCATCAGGGCGCGGTCGAAGCCGAACACGTCCACGGCATTGTCGCCGAGAATCGCGCGAATCTCGCCCTCGTCCACGTCGTGGAAGGTCTCCCGCAGTTTGTCCATGGTGTTCGGCCAGGTGCCCTCCATGTGCGGGTAGTCCGACCCCCACATCAGCTTGTCGATGCCGATGGCGTGGCGCGCGCCCACCTCGTGGCGGGGCAGGAATGAGGCGCCGATGTAGCAGTTGCGGTCGAAGTACTCGCGGGGGGTGAGCGAGAGCCCCGTGGTGAAGTGCGCGAAGATGGGGTTGTCGATCTTGAAGTCCAGCACGCGCAGGGTTTCAAGAATCCAGCCGCAGCCCGTCTCGGTGAACACCAGCTTGAGGTTCGGGTGGCGCTCGAACACGCCCGACCACAGCAGCGCCTTGAACGGCCGCTGTGCCCACATGTCCACCTCGCTGATGTACATGGGGGTCGCGGCGGACACGTCGCCGTAGTCCGGCGACCATCCCGAGTGAGTGTGCAGGGGCATGTTCAGCTCTTCGCACACGCTCCACAGGGGTTCGTAGCGAACGTGGTCGTGGTAGAAGGGATGTGTACCGGTGCTGGTCGGCAGCAGGACCCCGCCGAACAGGCCCATACTGTGGGCCTCGCGCACTTCCCGGACCGATACGTCTATGTCGTCGACGTTGATGACGGCCACCCCGGCGTGGCGCCCGGGGTTCTTGTTGCACAGGTCCGCAAGCCAGCGGTTGTACGCCTGGTTGCCCGCCAGGCTCTGGTCCTCGGAGATCTCGTGGCGGTACTGCATCAGGCCCGCCCCGAAGGGGGCCATCTGCGGAAAGATGATCTCGCCGGCGATGCCGTCGTCCTCCAGTTCCTGCAGTCTTACGTCCGGCAGGTACTCGCCGCGCCGCGGGGCGATCATGCTGTCCGGGTCGCAGAGAAAGTCCCAAAGCTCCGCGTCCGATGCTTCATAGGCCTGCTTCGCCGCATTTGGGTCCATGCGTCCCGCACCCTGGTCACCGGAGCGCTTGTTGAATTCCTCGGTGGCCTCCTGGTCGAAGAAGGTCCCCATGCGCTTCATCATCTCGCGGGCGTATTCCAGCCACCAGGCGTCGGCCGCGGCGTGGAACTTTTTGTCCATGTAGGGTTTGTAGTGTTCCGGCAGGCCGCCCGCGTGGCAGTCCGAGCTGATCATCAGGACATTTGGCATAACATCATCCGCTTTTGATACCTGCGCGCCAGTGTATGACCGAGCCCGCTCACGGACAAGTTACAGGCGGTTCATTCAATGGGCCGGGGACACCTTCCGCGGGGGAGTCCAGGCCGCTAAACCAGGGCCCCGGCACGGCGAAGTGTGAAGCGCTTCACGTTTCTCCCCGGCGGTGGATTCCACCGCGCGCCGCTCCGCGCCCGGGGGCCACTTTTTGTGATGCGAAACGCACTCGGGACATGGTAAATGAGGGCCGTGTGGAATATGCTGGTGTGTATTAGAAATGCCCGAAGATTCAGCAGCTTAGAGATCGGGCCCGCGCCGTTTGACGGGGATAGGCGTCGACCATGACCAGCACAGACGATTCGCTCCTACAGTGCCTCCTGGCGCTGTGCCGCTTCCATGGCGGCGGTACCACCGCCGAGGCGGTGCTGGGCGGGTTGCCGCTGGAGGAGGGGCGCCTGACACCCGGGCTGTTCGAACGCGCCGCCGCGCGCGTGGGCCTGGCGAGCCGCCTTGTCGAGCGCGACCCTGCATCTATCGAGAACGCGCTGTTGCCCGCGGTGATCCTGCTGCAGGGTGAACGCGCCTGCCTGCTCATGGGCTGGGAACCGGGCGGCGATGCGCGTGTGATCTACCCCGAGCTGAACGAGGCGGTGGTGACGGTGCCCGCCGCCGAATTTGCCGCCGCCGCGGGCGGCACCGCCATCCTGTGTCGACCGCGCTTCCGCTTCGACGACCGCGCGCCGCGCGCCGCGGACGTCAGCCGCGGGCACTGGTTCTGGGACGCTATCCGCGCCAATACGCCCATCTACCGCGACGTCCTGCTCGCGGCGTTCTTTATCAACGTGTTCGCGCTCGCGCTGCCGCTGTTCACCATGAACGTCTACGATCGCGTCGTGCCCAACCACGCGACGGAAACGCTGTGGATGCTGGCGGCGGGGGTCGGTATCGTGCTGGTCGCCGACATTCTGCTGCGCACCATGCGCGGTTACTTCCTCGATCTCGCCGGCCGGCGCGTGGATATCCAGCTCTCGGCGTTGATCATGGAGCGCGTGCTGGGCATGCGGCTGGAGCACCGGCCCACCTCCGTGGGTTCCTACGCGGTCAACCTGCGGTCCTTCGAGACCGTGCGGGACTTCATCACGTCGGCGTCGATCACGACGCTGATCGACATACCCTTCGCCGTGATTTTCATCGCCGTCATCGCCTGGATTGCCTGGCCGGTGATCGTGCCCCTGTTGATTGGTCTCGCCGTGGTGCTGGGCTTTGCGCTGTCCGTGCAGGGCCGGCTGAAGGAGCTGTCGGAGACGACCTACCGCGCGAGCGCGATGCGCAATGCCACGCTCATAGAGAGCCTTGTCGGCCTGGATACCATCAAGTCCATGGGGGCGGAGTCGCGTATGCAGCGGCGCTGGGAGGAGACCACCACGTTTCTCGCCCATGTCGGTGTAAAGCTGCGTCTGCTGTCCAACTCGGCGATCAACACGACCCAGTGGGGCCAGCAGATGGTGACGCTGGGGGTGATCATCGTCGGCGTCTACCTCATCACCGCGGGCGAGTTGAGCATGGGCGGGCTGATCGCCTGCACCATGTTGTCCGGCCGCATCATGGCGCCCTTCGGCCAGCTCGCGGGCCTCATCACCCAGTACCACAGTGCGCGGATCGCCCTGGATAGTCTCGAGGAGGTGATGGCCCAGCCGGTAGAGCGGCCCGAGGGCGCGCAGTTCCTGTCCCGGGAGATGTTCCGCGGCGAGATCGAGTTCAAGAACGTCTCCTTCACCTACCCGGGTGCCGAGGTCGCGTCGCTCAACGATGTCTCGTTCAAGGTGGCCCCCGGCGAACACGTGGCCATCCTGGGCCGCGTCGGCTCGGGCAAGTCGACGTTGCAGAAGCTCGGCATGGGCCTGTACCAGCCCACCGGCGGCGCGGTGCTGATCGACGGTATCGATGTGCGCCAGATCGACCCTTCGGAGCTGCGTTCGCGCATCGGCTACGTGCCCCAGGACGTGACGCTGTTCTACGGCAGCCTGCGCGACAACCTGACGCTGTCCAATCCCCAGGTGTCCGACGCGGCGCTGGTACGGTCGGTGGAAATCGCCAATCTCACGGAGTTCGTCAACGCCCATCCCCAGGGCTTTGACATGACCGTCGGGGAGCGGGGCGAATCCCTGTCCGGCGGGCAGCGCAAATCCGTGGCGCTGGCCCGGGGCGTGATACAGGAGCCTTCCCTGCTGCTGATGGACGAGCCCACCGGTTCGATGGATCACTCCACGGAAATGGCGGTCAAGCAGCAGCTCGCGGCATTCGTCGAGGGGCGCACCTGGCTGGTGGTCACCCATCGCAATTCGCTGCTGGAAATGGTGGACAGGATCATCGTGATCGACAACGGCAAGCTGGTCGCGGACGGTCCGCGCGACAGCGTGATCAAGGCCCTGCAGCAGGGCCGCATCGGTAAAGCGCAATGAAAGGCGCAATGAAAGGCGCAATGAGCGAAAACAGCGTACAGTCCGCACCGCCCCCCGGGGAGCCCCAGCGGCGCCGGGGGCTGGTGGACCTGTTGTTCGCGCCGTGGATGCGCGACGAGACGGCGGCGCACGACTGGCAGCAGGATGCGCACCGCGCCTTCATCGAACAACAGCCCCTGCGCGCCAGGGCGATGCTCTACGGGGTGGCCGTGACCGTGTTGGCGCTTGTTGTCTGGGCGGCGCTGGCGGAGATCGACGAGGTCACGCGAGGCGCCGGCAAGGTGATTCCCTCGCGCCAGGTGCAGGTGATCCAGTCCCAGGACGGCGGTGTGGTCACGGAGATCCTTGTGCAGGAGGGCGACAGGGTTGAGGAGGGACAGCTCCTGGTGCGCCTGGACCAGACGCGGTCCCAGTCGACGTTCCGCGAAAACCGCGCGGAGTTCCAGGCGCTGTCCGTCAAGGCGGCGCGGCTGCGCGCGATGGTGCAGGGCACCGAATTCCAGCCGGCGCAGGAACTGGTGGCGGCGGTTCCGATGATCGTGGCGGAGGAGACCGCGCTGCTCGAATCCCAGCGGGCGGAACTGGCCTACGAGAAGGAGATCGCCGCGCAACAGCTCACACAGCGCCGCGAGGAACTGATCGAGGTGACGGCGCGCGAGGCCCAGGCCGCACGCTCGCTGGAGCTGAGTCGCCAGGAGCTGTCCGTCACCCGGCCCATGGTCGCCTCGGGCGCGGTCTCCCAGGTGGAAATACTGCGCCTGGAGCGCGAGGTGAACCAGCTGAGCGGCGAGCGCGCCCAGGCGGCGGCGCAGATCAAGCGTATCGAGGCCACCATCGTGGAAGCCCAGAACAAGCTGCGCGAGGTCGAGGTCGAGTTCACCAACAAGCTGCGCGAGGAGCTCGCCGAGACCATCTCCCGTATGAACGGGCTGCGCGAAGCGGGGGAGGGATTGTCGGATCGCGTGCGCCAGACCGAGGTGCGATCGCCGGTGAACGGCACCGTTAAACAACTCTACTACCACACCATCGGCGGCGTCGTGTTACCGGGCAAGGAGATTATCGAGGTCGTGCCGGCGGACGACACACTGCTGCTGGAGGTGCGTATCCGGCCCAAGGACATCGCATTCCTCGTGCCGGGGCAGGAGGCACTGGTGAAATTCACCGCCTACGATTTCGTCGTCTACGGCGGCCTGGAGGGCGTGGTCGAGCACATTGGGGCGGACACGGTCATGGACGAGGAGGGCAATCCCTTCTACGAGGTCAATGTGCGCACCCACGAGTCCGGGATCGCCGAGGACAAGCCTATTATTCCCGGCATGACTGTCGAGGTGGACATCCTCACCGGCAAGAAAAGCGTGCTCGCCTACCTGATGAAGCCGGTGCTGCGGGCCAAGCAGTACGCTCTCACGGAGCGCTGATGTACCCGCTGTTCGTCTGCCCCGCCGGGAAACTCCGCGAGCGCTGGCGCGAGGCGTTCCCCGGCGCCCGGGTCCAGGCGGCATTGCCCGATCCCACAGACACTGTGCTTGCCACCACGGACGCCATCTGGCTGGACCTCGGGGGAGACCGGGGGCAGCGGCGCGCCGACGCCGTAGCCGCAGCGGTATCACTCGGCCCTCCGGTAATCGCCATGGCGGGTGTGCCCACCGAGGCCGACGCCTTCGCGCTGTTGCAGGCCGGGGCCCGCGGCTACTGTCACGTGGAGGCCGCCCCGGAACAGCTCGGGGAAATCGCCCTCGCGGTGGGGCACGGCGGCCTGTGGATGCCCCCGGAGCTGACCCGGCGGTTCCTGGGGCTGGCGCTGGAGACGGTGCCGCCTCCGCAGCAGCAACTGGCGCTCAATGAACTCACCTCGCGGGAGGTGATGGTCGCGGAACAAGTCGCGCGTGGCGCCAGCAACCGGGAGATCGCGGCGGCGCTGGATATCTCGGAGCGCACGGTGAAGGCCCACCTCACCGCGATCTTCGAGAAGCTGGGAGTGCGCGACCGGGTGCAACTGGCCCTGGCGATGAACAACGTGCCCACCTACAGCACGGTGAACTAGTCCTTCCACTGTGACGCGGGTCACAATCCTGTCGCCGAACCGGGCGCGTTCGAGCGGACTCCAACAGCCGTATCCCGCGCCCGGTGCGACTTTCAGGCTCCCGCCGCGTGACCGGGTTCACAGTCCCGGGCATCCTGCCCAAAAGTACAATGTGGCTCGGCCCCCGCCGCCCTAATATCTGCTACCAGTATCCGTAAAAGACTACAAAGCCCGCCGGTGCGCCGGCGGACACAACAGGGGCAGACACCATGTCAGATATCAAGGTAATCAACATCACGGGCAAGGCTTACGCGCGCAACGCCGATGGCGAGTTGCGGGCGCTGCGCCCGGGGGACGTGCTACAGCCGGGTGACACACTCGTCACGCCCGATGGCAACAGCATCGAGATTGCCCTCCCCGACGGTGAGCTTATGAAAATCGCCGACACGCCGGAGATGGCGATCACGCCCGACCTCGTTGCGGAGACTGCCGCGGGAGCGGACGAGAGCGCTGTTGAGGACGATACCGTCAGTGCGATTCTCGGCGCCCTGGAGGAGGGCAGGCAGATCGACGAGGTCGTGGACCCCGCCGGCGCCGGTGCCACGGGGGAGAGCAACAACGAGGGCAACAGTTTCATCCGCCTCGCGCGTATTCTCGAGGAGACGGGCGAGGTCGGCAGCCAGACTTTCACGTTCAACTACGCAGACGCAGACGCGTTCGAGCAGGACGACTACGTCCCCGTCGACGCCATCGATGACGAGGCCATCACCGACGAGGGTGTCCCGGTCATCATCGATGTTGAGGACAACGACATTTTCATCGAGGGCTCTATCGTCACCGGCGTGACGCAGCCCGAGAACGGCACCGTGGTCATCAACGACGACGACACGGTCACCTATATCCCCAACGAGGGTTTCAGCGGCACCGATACCTTTACCTACACCGCGGTCAATCCCGACGGCAGTGCCGGGGACACCGCGACGGTGGTCGTGGAAGTGGTCGCGGACCCTGAACCCCCGCCGGAGCCCCCGCCCCCGCCTCCGCCCCCGCCCCCGCCGCCCCCGCCCCCGCCTCCCCCGGAGGAGCTGCCGGAGATCAGCATCGGCGACACCACGGTGAACGAGGGCCAGACCGCCTCGGTGGTGGTGACCCTGTCCAAACCGTGGGATGAGCCCGTGACCGTGGACTTCGAGACCGCGGACGGCACGGCCACCGTGAGCGGCGCCGACTACGACCCTGAGAGCGGCACCATCACCTTCGCCCCCGGTGTGACCGAGGTGGTCATTCGCGTGGAGACGAACCCCGACGACCTGGACGAGACGACCGAAAACTTCACGGTGGAGCTCAGCGGGCCGACCAACGCGACCATTGCCGACGATTCCGGCAACGTCGATATCCGCGACCTGTTCTTCCCGGACCCGGATCCGGAGCCGGACCTGCCCGTGGCCACGATCACCGTCGAGCCTGTCGCCGGCGACGACAATATCGCCCTGGGCGAGGTGGACGGCGTGCCCACACTGTTCATCTCCGGCGTGGTGGGCGGCGACGCCCGCCCCGGTGACGACATCCGTATCCGCTTCGGTGACGGCAGCACGTTCAACACCACGGTGCAGGGCGATAACAGCTACGAGCTGGCCATCGATGTCGCGACCATCCTGTCCAACGACACGGTACAGGGTCGCGTGACCGGCCAGGACGAGAACGGCAATCCCTACCAGGCCACGGCCGGCAGGACCTACGATATCGATATCCCGCAGCAAATCGTCACGATCAGCGACGAGACGGAGTTCGAGGGCGACGACCTGGTCTTTGAGGTCACCCTGCATCCGCTCAGCTTTTACGCGGACCAGGGCGTACATACCTTCGAGCTGACGGACGTCACCACCACGCCGGCCGACTACGGCAGCATCAGTTTCAGCGACGGTGTGGTCGACAACGGCAACGGCACCATTACCGTGCCCGCCGGCCTGATCGCCTTCACCGTGACGGTGGCGGGTGCCCAGGACGCCATCTCCGAGCCCGACGAAACCTTCACCCTGAACATCGACGGGGTCGAGGGTGCAACGGGTACCGGCACCATCCTGGACGACGACGGCGCGGTGCAGGTCAATATCTCGGCCGAGGGTTCGTCGGTGGAGGAGGGCGCCCTGGCGCAGTTCACCGTGGCCCTGAGCAATCCCAGTGCAGTGGCAGAGACCGTTGAGCTGAGCCTGATTGACGGCACCGCGGACAGCACCGACTACGACAACCTGCGCTTCTTCGACGAGTTCGGTGTCGAGATCAGCAGCACACTGGTCTTCGCGCCGGGCGAGACCTCGAAGGACGTCTACGTCCAGACCATCGACAACGACCCGCCGGTCGGCGAGCCGTTGGAGGACTACACGGTCTCCGCGGAGCTGGTAGGCGGCAACACGGACACCGCCCAGGGCGGTATTACCGATTCCGACCTGCCCTCCGTTTCCATCAACGGCGTGGCCGGCGACGGCACCACCGTTGAAGAGGGTGAGCTGGCGCAGTTCACGGTCAGTCTCGACCAGGCCAGCGCCCAGGTTCACACGGTCAACCTGAGCCTGATTGACGGCACGGCGGACAGCACCGACTACGACAACCTGCGCTTCTTCGACGAGTTCGGCGTGGAGATCAGCAGCACGCTGGTGTTCAACCCGGGTGAGACCAGCAAGGACGTCTACGTCCAGACCATCGACAACGACCCGCCGCTGGCGGAGCCGCTGGAGAACTACACGGTCCAGGCGGACCTGGTGGGCGGCAATACGGACACCGCTGCGGGCGGCATCACCGATTCCGACGAGCCGGTGGTTTCCATCAACGGCACCGGCGCCGACGGCACGGTCGTTGAGGAGGGCGAGCTGGCGCAGTTCACTGTCAGCCTGAACCAGGCCAGCGCCCAGGCCCAGACCGTTGAACTCAGCCTCACCGACGGCACGGCAGACAGCTCGGACTACGACAACCTGCGTTTCTTCGATGAGTTCGGTGTCGAGATCAGCAGTACGCTGGTGTTTGCGCCGGGCGAGACTTCGAAGGACGTCTACGTCCAGACCATCGACAACGATCCGCCGGTCGGGGAGCCGCTGGAAACCTACGTGGTGAACGCCGACCTGCTAGGCGGCAACAGCGACTCGGCCCAGGGCGGCATCACCGACTCCGACACTCCCGTTGTTTCCATCAACGGCGTAGGTGCCGGTGGCACCACGGTGGAGGAGGGCGAGCTGGCGCAGTTCACTGTCAGCCTGAACCAGGCCAGCGCCCAGGCGCAGACGGTAGATCTCAGCCTCATCGACGGCACTGCCGACAGCACCGACTACGACAACCTGCGTTTCTTCGACGAGTTCGGCGTGGAAATCAGCAGCACCCTGGTATTTGCGCCGGGCGAGACTTCGAAGGACGTCTACGTCCAGACCATCGACAACGACCCGCCCGTGGGCGAGCCGCTGGAGAACTACACGGTGCAGGCGGTCCTGAGCGGGGGCAACACGGACACGGCGCAGGGCGGGATCACGGATTCCGACCTGCCGGTCATCAGCATCGACTCGGTGTCCGCGATCGAGGGCCAGCAGCTGGTCTTCACCATTTCCCTAGACCAGGCCAGCGGCACACCGGTCTCCGTGAACTGGGCGACCGCCCTGGACACCGTCGGCGCAAATCCGGCGGCCCTGACGGACTTCGTCTCCGATGCGGGCAACGTGGTGTTTGCGGCGGGTGAGACCAGCAAGACGGTCTTCATCGACACGGTCGCCGATACCCTCAACGAGGTGGACGAGACCATGTGGGTGGTGTTGAGTGGCGCCAGCGGCGGCACGATCGGCACGGGCACCGGTACCGGCACCATTCTCGATAACGACGGCCCGGCGGCCGGTACGGCCGAGGCCACCGTCGACGAGGACGGCCTGCCCGCGGGAATCGGCGACGCCGCCGCCGGCGACTGGTTCGACACGAACGCCGACGGTGACAACGACGAGACCACCTTCAGCGGTGTGCTGCCCCACGACGCGGGGGACAACGGCCCGGCGACGCTGGACTTCGCCGCCATGCACGGCCAGACGGCAAGCGTCGGCACAGAGGAGGTTACATACGACTGGAACGGCGGCACCAACACCCTGACCGCCACCACCAGCAGTGGTGACCGGGTCGGCACGGACCTGTTCCAGGTGCAGCTCAACCCCGCCACGGGCGCGTACACGGCGACCCTGCTGGCCAATGCGCTGCATACCGTATCAGGCACCGAGGACGATATCACGGCGGCGCTGACCTACACAGTCACCGACGCGAGTAACGATACCGCCAACGGTACGCTGAATATTGTCATCGACGACGACCTGCCCGAGGTTACCGGCGGCGACCAGGCGGCCGATCCCGTCGACTTCAACCTGATGTTCATGCTGGATGTCTCCGGCAGTATGAACGACGACACCGGTATCGACGACGGCAACGGCGGCACGCTGACTCGCTTTGAGGCCTCTGTCGAGGCGATCAACCGACTCTTCGACGCCTACGAAACCCTCGGGGATGTCAAGGTTCGGCTGATCACGTTTTCCGACAGCGCGGAAGCGCTGGGCGACGTGTGGACCACGGTCGACGATGCGCGGCTCCTGTTGGAGACCCTGACCCCGGACGGCTTCACCAACTACCGCGCCGCACTGGAGGTCGCCACCGGGTTCGACGGCATGAGCAACGCAGAGCTCGGCGATTCGGCCTGGGATGACCCGGGCAAGATCGACGACGCGCTCAATGTCGTGTACTTCGCGTCCGACGGCAGCCCCAACACCGAGGGCCCGATCGACAACATTCGCGAGATCGCCTGGGAGGCGTTCCTGACGAACAACGATATCCTCTCCTGGGGTATCAGCCTCGGCCCGGGTGTCAACCCGGCCCAGCTCGACCCGATCGCCTACAACGGGCGCGACGGCGGCAGCGAGCTGGATTCGCTGGCGATTCTCGACTTCGCGCAGCTCGCCGACACCATCGTGGCCACGGTGCCGCCGGTGACCGGTGACTTCCTCAAGGACGCTGGTGCCGACGGCGCCGCGACCCTGGAGCTCACCATCGACGGCACGGTATTCACCTACGATTACGCCCTGGACGACCTGTCCGTGGTGGGCCCCCTGGCCCATGTCTTCGACCCCGTCGAGAACGTGCTCACGGTGACCACCGTGAAGAACGGCGAGTGGGAGATCGACCTGGACACGGGCGAGTTCACCTACCAGCCCGATATCGGGGCGACCGGAACGGAATCCCTGTCCTTCACCCTCACGGACAACGACGGCGACGGCACCTCCGACACCGTGGATATCCAGCTGTCGGCGCCGGTGCCCCCCGAGGGCGCGCCCGTCGGCCTGGACCTGCCGCTCGTCGGCACCGAGGGCGACGACGTCTTTGCCTGGGAGCTCTCCGATGTGGGTGCACCCGGTAGTCCCGAAGCCGACACGGTGATGCGCTTCGGCGAGGAGGGCAGCGACGTGCTCGACCTGTCGGACCTGCTGGCCGACGCGACACCGGGTGCCGGTGGCGATATCGGCGACCTGGACCACTTCCTCAACATCAGCTCCGACGGCACCGACACGGTGGTGAATGTCAGCACCGGTGGCGGGTTCAGCGACGGCGTTTTCGACCCGGCCGCGGTCGACCAGACCATCACCCTGGCGGGTGTTGACCTGGGCGACGACTCCGCCCAGGCGATTCGCGACCTGTTGAGCAGCGGCCAGCTCGTAACGGACTGAGGGAGACATGTCGACCGTCGCTGTCGCGCCGTTGCGGCCTCGTGTAGAGTAGATCGACATGGTCTATGTGAAACGGGACAGCAGGGGCGCGATCGTCGCCGTCAGCCAGCAGGCAGACGGCCAGTGTCAGGAGGCCGTCGATCCCGGCGATCCCGCAGTGCGCGCCTTCATGGCCGCACTGGCAGAGGACCAGTCGCGGCTCGACGCCACGGACCAGGATTTCGTACGGGTACTGGAAGACGTGGTGGAGCTGTTGATCGCCAAGGGTCTCATACTGTTTACCGAGCTGCCCGACTCGGCACAGCAGAAGATCATGAACCGCCAGCGCCTGCGCTCGGAACTGAGCAGAGCGCTGGACCTGATAGGCGACGACTGAACGCCGGTCCGAAATTCCGACCCTAGAGCCTGATCCCCGGACCGGTTACCCCGTCCATACCCACGTCTGCGAGCGCCTTGCGCTCGTCCTCGCTCACCACGCCCTCGGCGATCACGCGTACGCCGATGGAGTGCCCCAGTGTGCACAGTATGCGCAGCAGTGTCTGGTTGCCGGCATTGTCGTGGACGTCGCGGACGAAACTGGTATCCACCTTCAGGTAGTCCAGCCCCACGTCGTGCAGCTGGCCCAGCTCGGCGAGCTGGCGGCCCATGTGCTCGATGCCCATATGTGCCCCGTGTGACTTGGCGCGGTTGCACAGGCGCTTGAAATTGTCCAAGTGGCGAAATGCCATGGTTTCGGGCAATTCCATCCACAGCAGTGGCGCCTCCTCGCTGTGCCGGGAGAGGCTCTCCTCCAGCCAGCTCAGGAAGGCCGGTTCCACCAGCGCCGCGACGGTCAGGTTCACCCCGACCGGTTCGCCGTTGCGCGCGATGGCGTCGAGTGCCAGCTGCACCACCTGCATGTCCAGTGCCAGTGACAGCTCGAGGCGGTTGATCCATAGCAGGAACTCGCCCGCGGTCAGGGTCCTGTCACCGAGACGCAGTCGCGCAGGCGCCTCGTGGTGGATGAGCTCGCCACTGAAATCCAGGGCCGGGAAACTCGCCAGGGAAATACGTTGCTCCTGTAGGGCGCTCTCGAGAATTTCCCGCCACTCCTCCATCTGCTGTTGTATGGGGCGCGCCGGGATGTCGCCGGGCTGCGCGAGTACCAGGGTGGCGCTGTCCTCGCCCTGGGCCGCGAACAGTGCGCCGTCGAGACGTGTCATGAGCTGTGTCGGCGTCTCTCCGGGGGCGTAGCGGGTCGCCGACGCGGGCAGCAGACACTCCTCGCCTACCTCGTGATCCGCCAGGGTCACGGTAACGGCGCCCTGGACCTCGCGGCCGAAGGCCTCGGTCTCCAGCTCCCGCGGGGCGAGCACGGCAAAATCGGAGCCGTTGAGGCGGCCTGCCGACCACCCGCTGTGCTGGAGGGCGATGCGGTTCAGCGCCCGGCCGATGTCCCTGAGCAGCCTGTCCGTGGCCTCGCGGCCGCGTGCCTGGTTCAGCTCAGATAAAGCGGACAGGCGCACGAAGGCGAGGCTGCCCGAGGCGTTGACGTCGTCGCTGACCAGCATGGATTCAAGCTCGCGCAGGAAGGGGTCGCGACTGCGCAGGCCGGTGACCTTGTCGGTGTGAGCCTCGCGCTGCCACTCCTGCAGGCGTTTCGCCTCCTGGCCCAGGGTCGCCTTGACGTGGGCGGAGAGTGCATTCATGGCGCCCACCAGGCGCTTGAATTCCAGAGTGCCGGGCTCCTCGATGGACACGAAGCGCCGTTCGCGGATCGCCTCCGCCTGGCGTACCACATCGCCGAGCGGTCGCAGGATACGCTTGAGCAGGGCGTTGCCGCCGAACCCGGCCGCGAGGGCGGCGAGGAGGAATACGCCGGCGAGCTTGAGCGTGTTGTACCAGAGTTCCTCGTAGGCGAAGCGGGAGTGGCTGCGCAGCGTCAATGTGCCCGCCTGCTTCCAGCCTGACTGAATGGAGGCGACCCCGGGTTCCACCGCGATGGGAAACAGGCGCATGAACCACTCCGGGGCACCGCCGGCCGACTGCGTGTCGACCCGCCGAATGCTCGTGCGTCCCCTGGGGTCCTTGAGTTCGATGAGCTCGTAGTGACCCGTGTCGAACTGCGCCGCCAGGGTCAGTTCCATCAACACCTCGTCCGCCTGCTGCTGGGTGAGCGAGAGAGCCAGGGCTGCGGCGTTGTCCGCGTTCTTGATAGCCAGTTGCTGCTCGAGGTAGGCCTTGGCGGAGAGCGTGGTCACCAGGAAGCTGACACCGAAAACCACGGTCAGCAGCAGCAGGATTGCCAGCCAGAGTTGTTTGTACAGTGACATGATGATTCCCTCTTTTCGCGGCGCTCAGCCGAGCCCTTCCTCGGCGGCGCGCCGCAACAGGTCGCGCCAGCGCGACAGCTTCGCTTCCGGCTTCTTGGTGGCGGGCCCGGGCGCGGTACCCACCCACAGGCCGCGACTATTGAAACCGTATACCGGGGTCAGGTCCGTACGTTTCGACGCCGGGTAGATATCCGGGATGATGTTGTCGAGGATAACGGGTTCCGCCGTGGCAGAAGGATAGTAGGCCAGCACCATGTGTGCCTGGCTTGTCTCGCGCCCGTCGCTGTAACGGCGCAGCTTGACATAGGTGATGCGCAGCCTGTTGACGTCGACACCGGCCAGGCGCAGGGTGACGTACTTGGCGATGGCGAAATCCTCGCAATCGCCCCGGCGGAGGCCCATTACCTCCAGTGGCGTGGCCCAGTAGTCGCTCTGCTGCCAGGCTTCCGGGTCGGTGACCCACTGCACCCGCGCATTGAAAAAATTGTTCGCCCGGATCAGTTTTTCCGCGTCCGGGAGTTCGCGAATGGCGGAAATTTCCGCGCGCCACTCGTCGACCAGGTCGGCGGTGTCGGGCCCGTAGCGGGCCAGGGCGGTCGCGCGCAGCAATGCGAAGTCCGCCTGCCCCAGGGCCAGCGCAACGCAGAGGAAAACCGCCCCCAGCAATGCGGGCGGTCGCACGACAGCAATGATTGAGCGCGTTTGCGACAATTGCCATCCCCCAGGTCTGTCGCGAAGCGTACAGGGGTCTGCCCCGGAAGCGGCGCCCCTGCGTTCTTAGTTCTGCGCTGAATAGTACTTGATTTCGCCGGTTCCCGGGGGAGAGGGGCCCCGCCGGCAGGCAATCTGCCGGGCTTTTGTGAAGTAGTTCCGCTATCGCGTTTCCCAAGCCCACCAAACTGGGGGACAATGGGTACTTGATTTAGTGGGGGGTACCGCTGAAAATTAGCCGTTATTAACAAACCCGCCTGCCAGCGCGGCACCCACGGGACAGGGCAGTGGCGGACAATAACTATTCCTAAAAACGACTCCCATAAAATGACAAGGGCACGACAATGAATCTGATGAAAGGGGTGTGCCGGACCGGAATTCTGGTCCTGGCAGTGGCTGTCGCCGTCCAGGCGCGTGGGCAACAGACCCAGGTCCCGCTCGAAATTTCCGGGCTGAAGGACACCATTACGCAGGGTGTGATGATCAGTCCGCGGGTTAATTCCAGCTGGTACAACTTCGAGGCCTCGCGAGAGGCGGAGCGCGGCGCGTTCGCCGGCTACCTGCCGAGCGTCGATGTCTACGCGGAGTACGGCGAGGAGGAGCGCGAGACACCGCTCGTCGATCTCGATGACTACACCCGCGACGCGACACGCTTCAGCATCACGCAAATGCTTTTCGACGGTTTCGCCACCCGCGACGAGGTGGCGCGCCTGGGCTACGCCAAGCTGGCGCGTTATTACGATTTCAAGCAGGCCTCCGAGGAGGTCGCCGCGGAGGTCGCCACCGCTTACCTGGACACCGTCCGCTTCCAGCACCTGGTGGCCTACGCCGAGGACAACCTCACGGTGCACCGGGCCATTTTTGACCGCATCGAGGAGCGCACCGGCGGCGGTGTCAGCCAGGGGGTCGACCTCGAGCAGGCGACGGCCCGTGTTGCCCTCGCCGAATCAAACCTCGTGACCGAGTTACAGAACCTGCACGACGTCATGACCCGTTTCCAGCGCCTGACGGGCAGCCTGCCCGCGGACGGGCTCGCCGTGCCCAGCGTACCGGCGGGACAGATTCCCGAGCTGCGCGAGATGGCCCTCGACATCGCCTACCAGCGCAACCCGCAGATCAACGCCGCGATCGAGAACCTGCGCTCCGCACAGGAGGCACTGAACGCCACCAATGCACCCATGATGCCGCGTTTCGACCTGCGCTACCGCAACGAGGTGGAGCACGATACCGACGGCCTGGACGGCCGCTTCGACGAAGAGGCCATCGAAGTGGTGATGTCCTACAACCTCTACCGCGGCGGTGCCGACAGCGCGCGCAAGCGCGAGTTCTATAACCTGTACAACGCCGCCATCGAGGATCGCAAGCAGGCCTGCCTGAACGTGCGACAGGACGTCATGATCGACTTCAACAACGTCGAATCCCTGGAGAACCAGGTGGTGGTCCTGGAGCGCAACCTGGTGGCACAGGACAAGACGCGCCGCGCCTACAACGACCAGTTCGACATCGGGCAGCGTTCACTGCTCGACCTGCTGGACAGCCAGAACGAGTACTTCGACACCCAGCGTGCCTACATCTCCGCCGTGACGGACCTCGTGCGCGCACAGGCGGATACCCTGGCCAGCATGGGTCTGCTCCTCGCGTCGCTCGACGTCGACGGCCTGAATGCGGACAAGGTGGCTGAACTGGATCTCGACCTGTCCCGCGACCCGGATGACGAAAACGCGCAGGACCTCTGCCCCCGCGAGCCGACTGCCGCGGCCCGGGTGGATCGCGACGCGCTGTTCGCCAGCCTGTCCGGCAGCCAGGACGATGTGGATGCGTCAGCGGCAGCACTGGCCGGTCTCGCCGCCGCCAGCACCCGCTACGCCCGGGACGGCGATATGTACACCCTCGAGGTGCGAGTGCTGTTCGAATTCAATTCGTCGGTCATCGCATCCGCCTACGATGCGGAGATTGCGAAGGCCGCAGAGGTCATCCGCGACAACGGCACCGTGCGCATGACCGTTGAGGGACACACGGATTCCACCGGGGATGAGGCTTACAACCAGTGGCTGTCGGAACGGCGCGCCCACGCGGTGCGCCGTATGCTGCTCGAGGAGCACGGCATCGACGCGAACCAGGTCGTCGCGCTCGGTTTCGGCGAGACCAGGCCGATTGCGGACAACGGGACCTCCGAGGGCCGCGCCGCCAACCGTCGCGTCGAGTTTGTCATGGATGTGGCGCCCGCGACGGAGTAGGGTCCGCCACAGGCAATGAAAAGGGGCCTGCGAGGCCCCTTTTTCGTGTCAGGGCACCCGCTGGTAGGTATTGGACAGGTCGTCCTGCACCACTTCCGCTGTGCCGTCCACGGCGGGAACTTCCAGGGTCTCGCTCAGCACGCGGGATTCGAAACTCCACCCCGCGGGAAGATCCAGTCGGTCGCCCAGTGACGCAAGATCCTCCAGCGCCAGGTCCGGATCCACGATCCGGCTGAATGACTGCATGATATAGCGGGTGCCCTCGGGGTCGATCAACTCATAGACACGCCGGCCGGCCGAGAAGTGCCAGATATTGTCGCGAGCGACCCGGGTGATGCCATAGCGCGTTTCGCCGGCGACTTCCGACGGGTTCGCCGTGGTGAACAGCACCATCTCGATCTCGCCGAAGAGCCGCGGCTCCCCCTCGGCCAGGCCATCGGTATTGGATATCCAGTCCGCCGTGAAAAACCGCGGCCCGTTGCCGATGGCCAGCGGGGCTCCGTTTTCCGCGGCTATGGCCGCCAGGTCGAGGGCCTCCCACGCCTCCTGGGGGCAGGCGTCGGGTCCCTGGGCGCCCCAGATTTCCACCTCGATTCCCTCGGCGGTAAACGTCGGCAGGAGAATCTCGCAATAGCGCAGGTTGTACATGAATCCGCTCGCCGGTTCCGGGGGCGTCCGGTGGATGCGCTCGGTCGCGTAGACCAGGGTCTCCTCGACACCGGCGTCCTTGTGGATGAGTGCATTGCCGGCTGTCGGGTTGAGCGGAAAAATAGTCAGGAAGGCGTCGCGGCTGGCGTAGCGCACAACAACGGCCTGTTCCCACTGGCGCTCCTCGTCGGTGAGGATTACCGCCACGGGCATGAGGATATCGGGCCCCGAATTGCGCAGGAACAACTGTGGCCCGATGGCCTCGCCGTAGATGGCGTTGGCCTCCTCGCCGGTGAGGTCGGAATCCCGCCCGTCGGGGTAGTTGGCCTGCTCGTAGAAGTCGATCAGGTTGACCATGTAAAACGGTTCCGGCGAGTCGCTTACCAGCATGTCGATAATGGGCTGCGGGTCTGACGCGAACGAGGAATCCTGGGCGCCACCGCCGACGGCGACCAGTCGCGCGAGGGCCCCGGCCTCGTCGAGATTCAGCAGGGTGGGGTCGAAAAATCCGCCCGTAAACTCGATACCCAGGTCCGCTTCCACTCCCAGGACCCAGGCGTGGTCGGAGGTGGCGGTGAACAGTGTCTCCATCGCCGCGCTAAATGCGTCGCTGTGCATGGCGTCGATCAGCATGGGCGTATTCGGGAACTGGATGGCGCGCACCTGCGTGATTTCGCGCTCCCCGACAAACTGTTGGAACACGTAGCTGGCGAACACTTCCGCCGCGCCGTACGCGGCCCAGACGGCGCCGGATTCCGCCTCGTAGCGGGCGAAGGCGTCCGCGTCGTGCACCGTCATCAATTGCAACAGGATAACCGGGCTGGACGTGTCTTCGAAATCCAGCAGGGCCTGCATGCCGGACTCGGTGAACAGGAGGGCGAGCGAGCCGAACCGTGCCAGCAGGTCCTGGGCTGGCGTGGTGAGTTCGTCGTTGTCGTCGCTGCAGGCGACGAGTGCCGCGCAGAGAGTGAGGGCGGCCACGGCTCGCACGGCCGACTTTAAGAGCATCATGGAAAGCACCGTCAAGTTATTTTGGCATACATACTGCCAATGAAATGCCAGTGTACACGGGAACCCGCAGCAAAAAAAAGGGCCCCGACGGGGCCCGTTTTTGCGGGTGTTGCGAGGTTCAGGGCGCCCCGGCTGGCGAGGATAGTTTTTCCATCACCTGGTCGAGGGAGAAACTTGCGGCTTTCTGTCGCGGCGGGTACTCCTTGAAGGTGGCGAGGAACTCGCCCACGTACGCCTGGGCGGGTACCAGCAGGTAGGCACGGTCCAGCAGCCAGTCGTAGTAGGTATTGGAAGTGCGATAGGAGCGCTCATAGGGGTCGCGCCGTATGTTGAAGATCAACGGTATCCGCAGCGGTGTGAACGGCTCGATCCAAGCGCGCAGTGTGGTGTACTCCTTCTGCTCCATGAAGACCATTTTCCAGTCGTTGTAGCGTAACGCTGTCAGGTCGCCGTCGTCGGAGAAATAGAAAATTTCCCTGCGCGGTCCCTCTTCCACTTCCCCGGTTAGAAACGGGAGGAAGTTGTAGCCGTCCAGGTGCACCTTGTAGCGGCGGCCGATGGCCCGGTGTCCCTTGAGCAGTTTTTCCTTCACATCCGGCTCGCCGGCGGCGGCCAGGAAGGTGGGCAGCCAGTCCATGTGGTGCATGATCTCATTGGACACCGAGCCGGGCTCGATGTTGCCCGGCCAGCGCACCATGGAGGGTACACGCCAGCCGCCCTCCCAATTGGTGTTCTTTTCGCCGAAAAACGGTGTGGCTGCCGCATCGGGCCAGGTGTTGTAGTGGGGACCGTTGTCGGTGGAGTAAAACACGATGGTGTTGTCGGCGATGTCCAGTTCATCCAGCTTGTCCAGGAACAGGCCGATATGGGCGTCGTGCTCCAGCATGCCGCAGGTGTAGGGATCCCGGCCGCGACGTGGATACTGTTCCCGGCACCACTGCATTTTTTCGTCTGAGACGTGGGTGCGGAAGTGCATGCGTGTGCCGCTCCACCAGACGAAGAAGGGCTTGTCGTCGGCCACTGCCTTCTCTATGAACTTGATGGCCTCGGCGGCGGTGTCGTCATCCACGACCTCCATGCGCTTCTTGGTCAGCGGGCCGGTGTCCTCGATCTTGCCGTCGGCGGTGGAACGGATTACTCCGCGGGGACCGAAACGCTCGCGGAAGGCGGGGTCAGTCGGGTAGTCGTAGTTTTCGGGTTCCTCCTCGGCGTTCAGGTGGTACAGATTGCCGTAGAACTCGTCGAAGCCGTGGTTGCTCGGCAGGTGCTCGTCGCGATCGCCGAGGTGGTTCTTGCCGAACTGGCCGGTGACGTAACCGTGATTCTTGAGCAGCCCTGCGATGGTCGGATCCTTCTCGTTCATACCCTCCTTGGCGCCGGGCAGGCCGACCTTGGACAGCCCTGTGCGGAACACCGACTGGCCCATGATGAAGGAGGAGCGGCCGGCGGTGCAGCTCTGCTCACCGTAGTAGTCGGTGAAGATCATGCCCTCCCGGGCGATGCGGTCGATGTTGGGCGTGCGGTAGCCCATCATGCCCATGGAGTAGGCGCTTATGTTGGTCTGGCCGACATCGTCGCCCCAGACCACGAGAATATTCGGTTTGTCCGCGCTGTGGGCGGCCAGCGAGAGGCTGGCCAGCAACGCCGACGCCAGAAACAACAGGGTGTTCTTCATGAGTGCTCTCCATACCACGGGTTCGATTTTGCGTGTGAAGTAAAGCCCAGTGCGGGTGACTTGGCAACCCGGAACCTCGCCGTTGGTCTATGCTTTGAACCACCAGACAGTTCCTGAGGTACGGAGATCACAATGTCCAGTTTACGTCCGCAATGGCATGCCCTGTTGTTCCTGATCCTGGCGCTGGCTCCCGCCGTTCACGCCGCGGCGGACCCGCTGCCGTCCTGGCGCGACGGGCCCGCGAAAGCGGCTATTACCAGCTTTGTGCAAAAAGTAACCGATGCGAACTCTCCCGACTATATTCCAGCCGCCGAGCGCATTGCCACGTTTGACAACGACGGTACCCTGTGGGCGGAGCAGCCGCTGTATTTCCAGGCGCTGTTTGCCTTCGACCGTGTGCGGGAGCTGGCTCCGGATAATCCCGGGTGGAAGACCGAGGAGCCTTTCGCCTCGGTGTTGAAGGGCGATGTCCAGGGTGCGCTGGCCGGCGGCACGCCCGCACTGCTGGAACTGGTCATGGCCACCCACGCCGACATGACCACGGCGGAGTTCGAGGCCACGGTCACCGCCTGGCTGGAAAGCGCCCGCCACCCGACCACGAAGCGGCCCTATACCGCCATGGTCTACCAGCCCATGCTGGAGCTGCTGCAGTATCTCAGGGACAACGGCTTCGAGACCTGGATCGTCTCGGGGGGAGGCATTGAGTTCATGCGCCCCTGGGTCGAAGATGTCTACGGCATCCCGCCCCAGCAGGTCATGGGCAGCAGCGTCAAGACGCGATACGAGGTGCGTGACGGGGTCCCGGTACTGGCGCGCCTGCCGGAGATGAACTTCATCGACGACAAGGCCGGCAAACCCGTGGGCATCAACCAGGCGATCGGCCGCCGCCCGGTGATCGCGGTGGGTAACTCCGACGGCGATTTCCAGATGCTGGAGTGGTCGACCGCCGGGAAGGGGGCGCGACTCGGCATCCTGATCCACCACACCGATGCCGCGCGCGAGTGGGCCTACGATCGGGACTCACACATCGGCCAACTCGTTCGCGGCCTGGACGAGGGGCCCGAACGGGGCTGGCTCATTGTCGATATGAAAAAGGCCTGGGAGGTTATTTTCCCCGCGACGGAATAGCCGGGTTCGGCTCCCGCCACATCAGCCACAGGGGCGGGGCGTCGGGGGCAAAGCGGATCTCCTTCATCACCTCAAAGCCGTGGCCGCGGTAGAAGGGCAGGTTCGCCTCCTTGGAATTTTCCAGGTAGGCGGGCATGCCCTCGGCGTCGCAGGTCCCCAGCACCTCCCTGATCAGGCTCGTGCCCACGCCCTGACCCTTGTTGTCGGGCGTCACCCCAATGGCGAACAGGTAGTAGTGGGGTTCGCGGGGGTGATTCTTCTCCGTGTGGTGGCCGCTCAGCATCATGCGGTAAAAGCCGCGCAGCCCGCCGAGCCTGAACACCCTGGCGACGCTGGAGAATTTCATGGGCCACTTCAGTTTCTGTCCGGGGGCGAGCCAGCTCGCCGCGCCGCGGCCCTGGGGGTCGAGGTAGGTCAGGCCGTGGGGCACGAACACCGGGAGCGTAAACTCGAAGAAGGGCGCGAGGTCCGGCGGGTGATTGCAGGACCAGTTCATAACGGGGTCGTCGGCAAAGGCCGATGCCAGTATGCGTATCGCCTCGCCCTGGTTGGACTCGGTGACCGGGGTCATCTCCATAGCGTGCTCCTCATTCCGCTCCACCGGGGGCTGCTTCCCGCAGAAAGCGGGCCATCTCGCCGAGGGTTTCCCCGGGAAAAAACTCGAAGGCGGCCACGTGGGACCCCCAGCGCTCTTTCCACGCCAGCCGTTCGTCCGCCGGGTCAATCGGCGGTGCTACCCACATCCGCGCCCTCGGGTTGCGCTGTGCGAGTTCCCGGGCGTACGGCAGGCGGGTCACCGGGTCCTCCGGGTCCTGTACCAGCAGTATAGGCAGGTCCAGGGCCGCGGCCCTCTCCAGCGCCTGCTCATCACCTCCGGGCAGGCCGAAGAAGGTGGTTGCGGCCCAGGCAGATGGCGCAAACAGCGACGGCGGCAACCCGCTCTGTATCCAGCCACCCTGCTTGAAGACATCCGCGGTGTGGAGCAGGGGGTCGAGCAGGACGAGGCCGTCCACGGGAGCACCTGCATGCGCTGCGTGAATGATCGTGGCGCCGCCCATGGAAATGCCCATGGCGAACAGCGGCAGGTCGGGCGTGCGCGCCCGGGCCCAGTCGATGGCAGCGCGGGCGTCGTGGTGCTCGGTGCGGCCGAACTGGAGACCGGGGGCGTGGCTGCCGGACTCGCCGTGATTGCGCAGGTCGATGGCCACCACGTTCATGCCCGCGTCGACCGCGGCGCGGTAAAAACGCAGCGAGCGGAAAAATTCGCTGTGCCGGTTGGAGCCGCCGCCGTGAATGAACACGAGCGTCGCGAAGGGGTCGGGCGCCGGCATCCACCAGCCGGCCAGCCTTATCTCAGTGTCCGCCGGTGAAACGGTAAACGATTCGTAGTCGAGACCGACGTCCGCCGGGCTGGTGGTGAGGGGGATGCGCTCGACGACCAGGGCCTGCCGGGGAACGGTCACCAGTGACAGCCACGCCAGGCCGGCGACCAGCGCGAGAGGCAGGAACCACCAGAACCGCTTGCGCATCGCCGATTAGAAGGTGATGCGGATTCCGAGGCTGGCGGTATCGAGATCAGTCTGCAGGTCGAAGCGGATGACCTCGGCGTACAGGTCGACGCTGCCGAAGATATTCAGCGCGGCACCGACGCCGTAATAGGGATCCTCGCCGTCGTCCTCGAAGTCGCTGGAGTCCGCGTCCCAGATGGCGACGCCGCCGCGGGCGTAAACGTCGAGAATCCACAGCGGCACGGACAACATGCCGCCCACGGTCCAGGTGGTGGTCTCGATCTCGGCCTTCTCGTCATTGCCGAGGCGGTCGGACTTGAACTCGCCGAAATCCCAGTAACCCGCGTCCACGGACAGCCACTTATTGAATCGCCACCCGACGCCGCCGTTGAAACCGACGCTGGAATCGTCGAAGAAGGCCTCGAGGTCATCCTCGTCCTCGAAGCTGAAGTCATCGTCCACCTGTCCGTAGAGACCGGCGGCGCCGATGAACAGGCCGTCGCTGTCGGCGAGTACATTGGGCTGGAACAGGGCGAGGGTGCATGCGGCCGCGGCCAACAGGCAGTTCTTCATACACTGGGTCACAGGGTTTCTCCTTGGGTGATTCGAATTTCGAGGGTACTGTCAGCGGCAGTCTGGAACAAGGCCCGGATCGGGGCATTCCCGTCGCCCGGGGCTGCTAGCGCTTCGGCCTGAATGCCACCAGGCCGGCGCGCGGCTTGCCGATCTTCGCCTCGGCGGGCAGCATCCAGCGGTAGCCGCCGTAGTACGCGATGCTGGCCTGGGCCGCCAGGATGTCGAGGTACAGCTCTCCTCCCGGTCCCACGCTGATACCGCCCTCGCTGGTGTCCGGAATCGGGTAGGAGGCGAGTATGCTGCCGTTCCCAGGGTCCAGCGCCACCATGTGGGTCTCTACCGGCGTGTGGTGGTGGCGGCCAAACAGGTTGAGTTCGTAGCCGATGAGCAGGCTGGTCCACAGCACGCCGTCGGTAATGGTGACCACGCTGTCTATGTAGGCGTTGGGTTCGCCCGTGCGCAGCAGGCCGAAGCGCCGCCACAGTTTGGGCAGGCGCTCCGCGGCGAACTCGCCGTAGCTGCGCTCCCATGCGAGTTCGCCACTGCCGCCCTCGATGGCCACCAGTTGCTCTCCCGCGAGCACATAGACACGGTCCCGGGAGTCGACCGACGGGGAGGCCGCCTGGGCGTCAGCGGCCAGTTCCCAGAGCTTCTCGCCGCTGTGCGCGTCCAGGGCGAAGACGGCGCCCTTTGCCATCGCGTAGACCCGGTTGCCGTCGGGGGATATTGCGGGACTGGTGCCGCTGTTCGGCGGAATTTCCGTGGTGAAGGCGATACGCAGTTCGCCGTCCACGAGGTCGATGCCGTAGAAGTGGCCCGCGGCCTCCGTGGTGCCGGCGCCGGTGATGTAGATGCGCCCCGTGACGGGGTTGACCGCGGGGCTGTTGGCCACCTCGTAGACGTTGCCCAGCAGGATGTCCCAGATCATCTCGGCGCGCTCCGGGTCGACGAGGCCGCCGTCCCACAGTCCGCGCACCTTGGGTGAGTCCACCGCTGCGCCGCCACCGGGCAATGCCAGTACGGGTGCGGCCAGTTCGCCGTCCGCGCGGCGGAACAGGACGACCTTGCCGTCGGTGCTGATGCCGCCGACGTTTTCGCCCACGATCATCGCGGTGACGAAGACGCCGTCCACTCCCAGTTCAGGCAGGTCGCGCACCCATTTCACCGAGCCGTCCGGGTGGAAGGCCCAGAACTGGTTGCTGTCGCCGAGATAGATATCGCCGTCGTTCGCGAGCACGGGACAACTCACCGCCGCGAGGGAGTCCAGGTCGTCCGCGGATTCGTAGGGCGGCGACTCCCAGCGCAGGCTGCCGTCGGGGTTGATGGCGTGCAGGGAACTGTAGCCCCTGCCGCGGCCGGTCGTGCTGTAGAGCGTACCGTCGGGCGCGACAGAGGGCGCCGTCCAGATTCCGGCGCCCTGAAGGATGTGCCATTCCTGCTCGAGCGCCAGGGGCACTTCCAAGTGCACCTCGTCGGAGTTGCTCGAGTCGCCGTGAACCGCCGCCCAGGTGGTCTGCGCGTAGCCGTCGGCGTGGCGGGGGTTGTCGTAGGCCTGTGCGCCTGCCGCTAACAGGCATGCCGTGGTCAGGGCCGCCGTCAGGCAGCGGGTCATGGGTGTGGGCATGTGCCTCTCTCCGCCGGGCGTATCCCGGTTGCATTGTCGGCGCGGGGCTCGGCCGCGCCCGTCATCAGTCCAGTATAGGGCGTCGGTATCGGCGTCCGCCCGCAATTGGTGTTCCACCCGGACACCGGGCGCTGCAATATCCTCATCCCGGGAGACGGCGGCAACAGGGGGCGGCAGGGTGGGGCCAGGGGAGCGGGGCAGGGCAAAGACGACGGCGCCGAAACGGTCGGGAGCCTTTGCACTCGTCGTCACCGACGAGGACTACCGCTGTGTCTGGCGGCCCTGCGAGGCGTTCGACAAAGACCTCGAGGATGACGAAGCCCACGAGGAACGCGCAGGCGAGGCGTCCCCCGCTCCCGACGACCCGGCTCCTACGCCTCCGGCGTCAGCGCGTTGACGCCCTCCAGCGCGTCGAGGTACTCCTGCTGCAGGCGGTACATGATGTCGCGGCAGGACTCGATTTCATTGATCTGTCCGACAACCTGTCCGACGGGGTTGAAGGCCACCTTCTGGCAGTCGCCCGCCCCCGCGTAGCGGTGTGTGCGGCGCACGGCGTCGAAGGTCAGGTAGCCCTGCAGCGGCATGGGCAGGGGGTCGGGCGTGTCGGCGCGTTCCCAGGCCTCGGTCCACTCGTTCTTCAACATGCGCGCAGTCTTGCCGGTGAAGGACCGGGAGCGCACCGTGTCCTCGGACGTGGCGGCCATGTAGGACTCGCGCTGGGCGGGTTCTGCGTGCGCCTCCTCGGAGTTCAGCCACATGGAGCCCATCCACACGCCGGCGGCGCCCATGCTCATGGCGGCGAGAATCTGGCGACCGCTGCCGATACCGCCCGCAGCGAGTACGGGCAGCCCGTCGAGGGCGTCGACCATCTGCGGCCACAGCACAACAGAGGTCACCTCACCGGCGTGGCCACCGCCCTCGGATCCCTGGCAGACGACGAAGTCCAGGCCCGCTTCCTTGTGCGCGATGCCGTGCTTCAGGCGCCCGGCGAGCGCGCCGATAAGACGACCCGAATCGTGCACCTGCTTGATGACGTCGTCGGGCGGCGTTCCAAGCGCGTTGACGATCATGCGGCAGTTGGGGCGTGTGAGGGCCTCGTCGATCAGGGCCTGTGCCTGGACGGCGGAGAAACTCAGGGTGACGTCGTCGTCCTCGTCAGGCCAGGCGGGCACGCCGTGGTCCGACAGCAGCTTGTCGGCGAACTCGCGGTGCTGCGGAGGAATGGCCTCCTGCAACATGGCCACCAGTTCCTCGGGGGAGGTCTTGTCCATGCCTTCGTACTTCTGCGGAATGGCGGTGTCCACCCCGTAGATGTGGTCGCCGATGTGCTCGTCGATCCAGTCCAGTTCCTCTTTCAGTTTCTCGGCGGAGAAACCCACGGCCCCGAGCACGCCGATGCCGCCCGCCTTGCTCACGGCGACCACCACGTCGCGGCAGTGCGTGAAGGCGAAGATCGGCACGTCGATGCCCAGTTGCTTGCAGAATTCGGATTGCATGGCTTACCTCGGTCAGGGGGATGAGAGATCGTCCTCAGCTCGCCCAGTTTAGGGGACGCAGTGCCGCGGGGAATGGCCCGGGCGGCCGAGAATAGTGGCAGAATTTGACCGCGGCGGGAAGCCGATCGGGCGTACAGTTAAAGGCGTACTACGGGGCTGGGCGCCCCAGGAAGGTTCCTGGTCCTACTCCTCGGAGAACAGGCTGCGCGTGCGCTTGTCGGCTTCCAGCACCTTGCGGTGCTGTTCCAGCAGCTCTTCGCAGCGGTCGGCGTCCTCGCGAACCCGTGCAAGGTGACGGGCGAAGTTTTCCTCGACCTGTTTGCCACCCACGTCCATCCACTGCAGGTGCTGGCGCCAGGTCTCTTCGGCCAGGTTCTGTGGCTTTTTGAGCTTGTCTTGATCCATTGCCCCGTGTCCATGTGCTCGTTGAGCCATGGGCGCTTTTGCCAGCGCCCTCGACCCTACTGGACCACAGGGGCGGTGGTGCGGGCAATCGCGGGGGGCGCAAGTGTGAGCCAGTTCAACAACTGCGGCGCCGTTTTGTGCGGCAGTTCTCGAAACGGCGGATTCTACTCCGAGCGCAGCGCCTCGATGGGGTCGAGGCTGGCGGCGTGCATCGCCGGCGAAATACCGGCGACCAGCCCCACACCGCAGCTCAGGGCGAGGGACGCCAGCATGTAGGCGGGGCTGAGACTGACCGGCAGGCCCGGCACAAAGGTGTTCAGGCTAATGACCAATACTGCCACCACACTGAGCCCGAGCATGCCGCCCATGGCGGACAACAGCACTGCCTCGCCGAGGAACATGAACAGGATCTGCTCGCGGGTACAACCCACCGCACGCAGCAGGCCGATCTCCTGTGTGCGTTCGCGCAGGGCGGTGGTCATGATCGTCAGTACCCCCACGCCACCCACCACCAGTGCGACACCGCCGAGGGCCCCTATTGCCATCTTCAACATCGACAATATCTTGTCCAGTGTTTCCAGCATGTCTTCCTGGGTGAATATGGTGAAATCCTCGTCGCCATGGCGCCGTATGAGCACCTCTGTGATCAGGTCGCTCATTTGTTTCGAGGTGGTCGTCTCGCGGAAGATAATATCGATTTCCATCAGGCCTTCTTTGTTGAACATCTGCATACCCAGGTCTGCGGGGATATAGATCGCATCGTCCAGGTCGAAACCCAGCATCTGGCCCTTTGCCTCCATCACACCGATGACTCGAAAGCGTGTACCGCCGATGCGCACATACTCTCCCAGTGGATTGGTGTTGCGAAAAATCTCATCTCGGACCTTGGCACCCAGGACCGTGTAATAGCTGGAGTTTTCCATGTCGTCGCCCGGGAGGAAGCGCCCCATCGCAACCTTAAACCGCCAGGCCTCCGCCATCGCCGGGCCCACGGCGTAGACATCAGTATCGCGGCTGTAGCGCTCGCCCTCGATCTTCGCCGTACCCTGGATAAACGGGACAACCGCCTCGACGTGGGGCAATCTCTCGAGGGCCCGGGCGTCGTCAAGGGACAGTGGCCTGATGGTAGTGAGCAGCCCGGGCATACCGGAGGTATCGGTCTTGCCCGGCATCACGGCAATGATGCGCGTGCCGAATTGGGAGAAGCTCTCCATGAGGTAGCCCCGGATGCCCTCGCCGATGGAGGTGAGAAGGGTGACTGCCGCGATACCAATGCTGATGCCCAGCGCAGTCAACAGGCTGCGCAGCCGGGCGGTGGTCACCGCGTGCAGCACCCAGCGCAACCAGTCACTCAGCAGCATATCTCTCTCCTCGCACGCCGATTAGCGCACTATTCTGACGCAACAGGTCCTGTTCCAATAGTGTGAACAGGCATCTACTTTCTCCCCAGTGCATCAACGGGTTCCAGCCGCGCCGCCTGCTGCGCCGGTAGCCAGGCGAACAGGAGGGCGGTGCCGACCGCCAGCCCCAGGGCCGCCCACTGGGCCCAGCCCGGTGTGGCGAACGGGACGTCCGGGTATATCTGCCGTCCCATAATGACCACCAGCTGGCCCACGCTGATACCGATCAGCGAGCCCGCGGCGGCAATGATCCCGGCTTCTGCCAGGAACAGGGTGCGCACCTGGGAAGCGGGGGCGCCGACCGCCTTGAGCAAGCCAATTTCCGCGGTCCGCTGTTTTACTGACATCAAAGTCACGTTCATCACCAGAATCCCCGATACCACCAGGCTGATGGCAGCGATGCCACCCACTCCCATGGTCAGTACCTGCAGGATATCGTCCAGGGTGCTGAGCATGGAGTCCGGGCTGACGATGGTGACGTCCAGTTCGCCATCGTGCAGTTCCTGCATGCGGTTGGCCAGGGCCTCCTTGACGTGGTTCACGTCATAGTTGTCGCTGACCCGCAGCATAATGCGGAACACGCCATGTACGTTGAACACGGATTGGGCGGAGGCCAGCGGAATGAATATCGCGTCCTCCAGGTCGGCGCCGAAGGAGTCACCGCCCTCTGCCAGGACACCCACCACACGGAAGCGGTAGTCACGCAGGCGGATCCACTGCCCGATCGCGCGGCGGTTGTCGAACAACTCCTGCTTCAGTTTGTATCCGAGCACTGCCACCGGCACGCCCTCGTCGAGGGGAATGTCCGGCAGCAGCTTGCCCTGGCCGACGGCGACCTGCTGGATATCGAAGAAGGCCGCGCTGGTGCCGAGCACGATACTGTCGCGTTCGCGCGACTTGAAGGACACGGGCCCGTTGCCGAGGATCATCGGGGCCACGTCTTCCACACCCGGCACCGTCTTCTGCAGTATCACGGCTTCGTCGATAGTAATGGAACGCGCTGCGAAACCGCTCATGGGCGGCATGCCACCGGTGGTCTCCTTGCGCCCGGGAAAGATGAACACCGTATCCTTGCCGATAAAGGCGAACTCGCCCATGACGTAGCCACGCGCGCCTTCCCCCAGGGCGGTGAGAATCACCACGGCGCTGACCCCCAGGCCCACCGAGACCAGCAACATCAGGCTGCGGAACCGCTGACGGCGCAGTGCGAGAATGGTGAACCGCAGCAAGTCCAGGATCAGCATGGTCAGACTGCCTCCTCCGCGCGGTTATCGCTCGCCACTACCCCGTCGCGCATGCGTATCTGCCTTCGCGCACGGTTGCCCATGTCGTTGTCGTGGGTAACCACCAGCAACGTAATGCCTTCCAGGTTCAGGTTCTCGAGGATCTCGGTGACCTCCCTTCCGGATTTCGAGTCGAGGTTGCCGGTGGGTTCGTCGGCGAGGATGATACTCGGTTTCATGACGATGCTACGGCCGATGGCCACGCGCTGGCGCTCGCCGCCGGAGAGTTGGTTGGGAAGGTGGTGAGCGCGCTGCGCGATACCGAGTTTTTCCAGGATGTCCTGAACCAGATCGTGGCGCTGTTTCAGCGGCACGCTGTTGAGCATCAGCGGCATTTCCACGTTTTCGCGGGCGGTGAGGCGGTTGATCAGGTGGTAGGACTGGAAGACGAACCCAATCTCGTCCCGGCGCAGCCGGGCTCGTTCTTCCTCGTCCAGTGCCATGGTGTCGACACCGTTGAGCAGGTAGCGGCCGCTGTCCGGCCGGTCGAGCAGGCCGAGCATGTTCAACAGGGTGGACTTGCCGGAGCCGGAGGGGCCCATCACCGAGAGATATTCGCCCTGCTCGACTTGCAAGCTAACGTCGTTGAGCGCCCTGACCTCGCTGTCGCCCAGCAGGAATTTCCTGGTGACTCCGCTGACCTCAATCATCCCTTGGCACGACCTCGAGGCCGTCCTCCAGCCCCTGTACATCCAGGGACAGGACAATCTCGTCCCCCTCCTGCAGGCCCGAAGTGACCTCGGTGAAGTTCCAGTTACGCAGGCCCACCTCGATGTTGACAAGCTCCAGCCTGCCGCTGGCGCGATTGAAGCGATACACTTCGTCGTCTTCCATCACCGTCTCGCTGGGTACGCGTACTACATCGGCATGGGTGTCCAGGATAATGTCGATATCGGCGCTGTAGCCCACCAGCAGGCGTTCGCGCACATCCGGCTGGTCGAACAGTACGTCGATCTCCACGGTGCGCGCCTGTTTCTCGAAGTCCAGTACGTAGGGTGCGATACGATCGAGAGTGCCGGGGAAGATCTCCCCGCGAAAGGCGTCCAGTGATATGCGAGCCGGGAGGCCGCGATGCAGTTCGCCGGCATCCACCTCATCGATGGGGGAGGTGACATAGAGGCAGCTGTAATCGATGAGGTCCACCGCGGGGGGTGTTGCCACACCCGGGGGCGAGGGCGTGACGTACTCGCCAATTTCGCCATTGATCTCCGCGACGATGCCTTCGAAGGGCGCGCGGAGGTAGGTCTCCTCCAGCAGGGCCCTGTTCAATTTCACTGTGGCCTGGGCGACTTTCTTCTCGTCCTCGGCGGCCTGGCACGCGAATCGCGCGCCCTGGGCGCGCGTGCGACCGGCCTCTGTGGCTTCACGCGAGGCCAGGTTTTTTTCGTGCAGGGTCTCCAGGCGATGCGCCTCCCGTTCTGCGTTCTTTGCCTCCACGCAGGTTTTTTCGTAGCGGCTGATGGCCACGAGCAATTGCGCCTCCGCCTGGGCGGTCATCGCCCGGCGATCGAGGTTCCACAGGGAAAGCAGAATCTCCCCCGACTCCACCGCGTCGCCCTCGTCGACGCGCAATTCGTCGACCCGGCCGCCGATGGGCATGGAGAGCTTGGAGCGCCGGCAGGCCTCTACGGTACCGGCGCGGGTATTGGACACGGTTTTCTCCACGGTGCCCCTGGCCACGGTATGCAGCGCCACCTCCGGTGGCGGCGTTTGACCCATCAACCAGATACCTGCGACAGCCACCACGACGACGGCTGCGATAATGAGAACTTTTTTCACGCCGGACCGCTTCCCTGTGGACAGATTTCGTTCATTATGACGGGTGTGGGCCGCATTTTCGATGCCCTGGATCAGGTGCCCTGGTCTTTGTCCCTGTCAAATGCCTCTTTCAACAGACGGAAGGAGCGCTTGCGATCCTCGAAGTAGTACATGTTGGTGACGGCCATGATCTCGTCCGCGTTGTGCAGTTCCGCGAGGTACTCCAGCCTCCCGCGCACCTGCCGCGGCGTGCCCGTGGCGCGGCTGCTGACCCGGCTGGCGATGAACGCTTCCTCCTGTGGCCCCAGCGGATACTCCGCGGCCTCGTCCGGGGTCAGCGAGCGGCCGTCTGACTGGCCGGTAAAAAAGCGAAACAGGTTCAGGTCGTAGGTGAGTTCCAGCGCCCGGGCGCGTTCCTCCGTGTCGGCGCAGAAAACGCCCAGCGCCAGGATGGCGTAGGGCTCCGGCTGCAGTTCGCTGGACTGGAAGCGCTGCTTGTAGAGGCCGATCAGTCGCGAGTCGGCCTGGGGGTTGATAAACAGTCCCAGGTTGTAGGGCAGGCCGCGACTCGCCGCCAGGATCGCGCTGTCCGGGCTCGAACCCAGCATCCACAGGGGTATCTTTTCCGGCGGGCGGGGGCTGAGCAGCGGGGTCGACTCCTCGTTCCACAGGTGGTCGCTGAGCTGCGCGGTTTGTTCCGGGAAGTCGTCGAAGCGCGGCCGTCCGCTGCGCGCCAGAGCCCCCGCCGTAGACATCTCAGCCCCGGGGGCGCGGCCGATGCCGAGGTCCACCCGGCCCGGATAGAGGTTGGCCAGCAGCGAGAAGGCCTCGGCGACTTTGTAGGGGCTGTAGTGGGGCAACATGATGCCGCCGGAACCGATGCGGATGCTCTGGGTGGCGGCACCGATCGCCGCCAGCAGCACCTCGGGGGCGCTGCCCGCGACCGTCGGGAACGCGTGGTGCTCCGAGACCCAGAAGCGCCGGAAGCCGAGCTGTTCGCAGTGCTGCGCCATCTGCAGGGTCTCCTGCAGGGCGACGGTCGCCTCGCCGGGTGTGCGCGCCAGGGACTGGTCCAGGACCGATAGAGCGAGTGGCATCGGGAAATTTGCTCAGTTATTGATCAGGCGCCCGATGTTAACCGACTTGTGTGTCCGCTCGTCAATCGCGCGATATTCAGTTGTCGGGTTCGCCCCAGGTCATGCCCACCTGGAACAGCCAGGTGTCCCGGCTGTCGAATTCGCCCTCCAGCGAACCCAGGCCCTGTATCTCCCCGGTCCTCACCGGCGCGTCGCCGACCCCCATGTAGGCGAGGGACACGCTCACCGTACGGGATTCGGTCCACTGCCACTCGGCGGCGACACCCAGTGACCAGAGCGCGTCGAGGCGCAGGGTCATGGTGCGCTCGTCATCGTCGACCATCTCGTTGGTCGCAAGTCCGCCGACGCCCAACATCCAGCGATCGCTGACCGGGAAGGTATAGGAGGCCGCCACGGCGTAGATGTCGTCGTAGTCGACGCTGGTCTCAGCCAGGGCCTCGCCGTTGAAGTAGTACTCGGACAGCACGAAATCGCTGAACTGGATCCAGGCGAAATCCAGGGTAACGGCGTGGGCGTTTTCAAACTCGTGGTATATGCCCGCGGTCATGGAGGCGGGAGAGACCGCCTCGAGGGTGACGTCGGCGTCGAAGATGCCCGCCTGCTCCATCACGAGTTCTGTGTTGGGGCCGAGGTTGTTGTAGCTGATATCGGCGTCGCGCTCCGGTTCGATCTCCGACTGGTAGGTGAGGCCGAAGCGGGTGCGCTCGGTGTGCTGGTACAGCGCGGACAACCCGAAGCCGAATTCCACACTGTCCGCTTCCAGTTCCGAGGTGCCGTCGGCCAGACCCACGTCAAATATGTTGGCGATCGCGCGCTCCTGTTCGAAGCTGGTATAGCTGATAATGGCACTGCCCGCTACCGACCACTGGTCGTTGATGCGATAGGCGAGGCTGGGGAACGCGTTGACGTAGAGCGAGTCGTACTCCGTGATGAAGTAGCGCCCGGGCCAGTTGCCGAGGTCATCGGAAAAGCTGGCGCCGAGGAAGGTAAAGGAGGCCGCGAGATTGTCGGTGAGGGGGTGCACGTACGCTACCCGCGGCACGATGGTGTCACCGGAATCCTTGGAATTAAACACAACGTCGGACTCGGAAAAACTGCTTTTCCACTCCGACTGGCTGGAAAACCACATGATTTCCACGTCCAGCGAGGGTTCCGAGAATCGCACGATGCCCGCGGGGTTGTTACCCGCGGTCTGGGGCGAGTCAGCGGTGGCCGCCAGGCCCGTGATGCCGGGGTAGGGACGCGCCAGGGCGGTGGCGCTGCCGACGAGGCAGAGCAATACGGTGGCTCTGAGCAAGTGTCTGGACATGGTTGTTTTTCCGTGGGTTTTTTTCAACGGGCCCCTGTTAATGAAATTATTTGCATAGAGGCGATTCGGTATCGCATTATCCGCTATGCGCGTTTTTTTTCCAACGGGGGATTGCCCCCGCGAGGTAACGCAGAGCGGGGTGAATTGCGCGTTCCGCTGGTAGGATGTGGTCATGGAAGGCTTCCCCGAGTGGCAACAGGTACTGCTCTGGACCAGCGGTCTGTCACTGGTCGCGGTGCTCGCGACCATCGCCGCGGTGCCCTGGGTCGTCGGCCGCCTGCCGGCAGACTACTTCTCCCGTGAACGCCGGGTGTCCTGGCGCAAGATGGCGAGTGCACCGCTGTACGCCCACATCGTCACCGGACTGAAAAACCTGCTCGGTTCGGTGCTGGTTATCGTGGGCGCCATCATGCTGGTGACCCCGGGGCAGGGTGTGCTCACCATACTCACGGGCCTGCTGGTGATGAACTTCCCCGGCAAGTACCGCCTGGAGCGCTGGCTGGTATCGCGCCCCGGCGTTTTGCGCGCACTGAACTGGCTGCGCGGGCGGCGCGGCCAGCCGCCCTTCGAGGCGCCGCCCGACTTGTCCGCCGGCTGATTTGGGTTATGCTGACCGGCCTGCCGTAGTTGAACCGTTGTGAGGTACCTCCGATGTCCGTGCGCCGCATCCTGATGACCGCCTTCCTCTTGCCCCTCGCCGTCGCCACCTACGCGACGCAGCCCATGGAGTCGGACTGGCTCGAACTCGTGAAGGGTTACAAGGGTTCGAGCCTGGGCGCCGAGGTCATGGCCGTGGAGGAGGGCGAGTCAGAGGGCACGCAGAAAGTCACCCTCGCGATACCCAAGGCCGCCATCGGCGACCCGGACGAGATCGAGGAGGTGGTTGTGGTGGGTCGCAAGCCAGAGGAACCGGACCAGCCCGAGCCCATGGACATCACCTTCGAATGGGTGGACGACTACGACAACGACAATTACGGCCTGGTGATCCGGCTGGGCAAGGGCAACTGGCCCATCCGGCTTTTCATGAATTCCGACGCCGGATTTACACGCTGACGCATGGCGGGAGGCAAACCATGGGAATAGTATCCGAACCCAGCCCCGAACTGTTCAAACTGTTCGCGCCGAATCCGGGGCGCCGGCCGCTGCTGCCGGAACTCAGCCCGGAGGCGCAGGTGGCACTGATGTGCCGCATGCTCGTGCGCGAGGGCTGGAACGAACACATCGCCGGCCACATTACCTGTCGTCTCGACGACGGCCGCATACTGTCGAACCCCTGGGAGCTGGCCTGGCCGGAGGTGTGTGCGAGCGATATCGTCACGCTGGACGAATCGGGCAAGGTGGTGGCGGGGGAGTGGAATATCACCCCCGCGATCGGCCTGCACATGCAGCTTCACGAGTTGCGCCCCGACGTCAACGTCGTGATTCACAACCACGCGCACTGGAGCGGAATCTGGGCCAACCTGCACAGGGTGCCGCCGGTGTACGACCAGGCCGGCGCCTACGTGGACGGCCCGCTACCGTTGTTCAACGAGTACGACGGTACGTTTGAAGACGCTGACAAGACCCTGGCGGCGGCGAAGGCCCTGGACGACGCGAAGTGGGCGCTGCTCGCCAACCACGGCGCGCTGGTGGTGGGCAAGGACCTGCGCCAGGCGCACCTGCGGGTGGCGACACTCGAGTGGCGCTGCAAGCGCGCCTACGAAGTGGAGCTGGTGGGCGGCGGCGTACCCATGACCGAGGAACAGGTCGCCGGGTGCGCCCTGCCGGACGCCAATGGTTTTCCCTTCCTGTGGGAGGCGATGGCGCGCCGCGAGATCCGGGAAGACCCGACGGTACTGGACTAGGGAGGCCGCAAGTATGGCACTGTCTGTAAACCCCCTGCAGAGCGTGGGCGTAGAAGTTGGCGGCTTCGATATCACGCAGCCTATCGACGACGCCATGGCCGCGGAGCTGGTGTCCCTGTGGGACGAGCACGGCATCCTCCTGTTTCGCGGACAGGACGTGAACCCCGAGCGGCAGATCGCCTTCAGCCGGCTGTTCGGCGAGCTGGAGGTGCACCCCATCTCCGAGACCCGCTCGGAGGAGTACCCGGAACTCTTCATGCTGGTGAACGACCCGGAAAAGGAGAAGTTCCTCACCGCCACCTACAAAGGGCAGCAGATGGCGGGTCGCCTGGACTGGCACATGGACCTGCACTACACAGGCCGGCCCAACCGGGGCGCGCTGTTGCGCGGCGTGGTCTGTGCGCAGGAGGACGGCATGACCGGCTTCGGCGACCTCGCCCTGGCCTACGATGCTCTTGATGAAGAGACCAAAACCCTGCTTGAAAAGATAGAGGTCACCTACGCCTTCAGCATGCAGCGCAAGCACATGCGCTACGTTGACCTGGAGGGGTACGAGCCGGGTCAATACAGCCCGCGCAAGCCGTCGGACATCAACTACCCCAACTTCCCCGAGGTGGCGTACCCGGCGGTGGTGACGCACCCGGTGACGGGGCGCAAGGTGCTGGAGATCGTCGAGCAGTTCCTGGAGCGGATCATTGCGCCGCACAAGGCGGGGTTGTCCAACGACGAGGCCATCGAACTGCTGGAACGGCTGGTGGCACACACGCGCAAGCCGGAATTCCACTACTTTCATTCCTGGGAGCCGGGCGATATGGTGCTGTGGGACAACTGGCGGGCGATGCACTGCGCCACGGGGACCAGGCCCGGCATGGAGCGGGTGATCCACCGCACCACCATTATGGGGGACGCCACGCTCGGGCGTGTGCTGGAAGCCTGAGAAAGGACGCGTCTTCCGGGACGAAACTGTGTCAGAATTGAGGCTGTCCAAGCGACCCCCGGCAGGGAGGCAAGAGTGATGCAATACCTGAATGTGATCGGTGCGGTGCTGTTGGCGGGAGCGGCACTGTCGGGCCCCGCGGCGGCGCAGGATATCACGCGCGACGAGGCCGCCACGGTGATGGCCAACTGCCAGCGGCAGCGCGAGAGTATTATCGCGCCCCTGCGGGAGGAGGCGGTGGACCGCTGCGTGACCGTCGAGGGGCTGGACCAGCGGGACTGCGAGCGGCGCAACCGCGATTTCGGCGAGCGCAATTCCGGCGGCAACCCCGACGGGATCGGGTGGAACCTGGCGACCTGCCAGCGGGCCGAAGGGGCGGAAAAGCACTTCAGCGAAAACCCGGACAGTGACCGCTACGCCTACTAGGCAGTCGGACCGGGAGCGGTCCTAAGCCCTTGACGGATAAGGGGCTTATCCCTATAGTAGCGCCCCCTACGCGCCTGTAGCTCAGCTGGATAGAGTACCTGGCTACGAACCAGGCGGTCGCACGTTCGAATCGTGCCAGGCGCGCCAATTCCGTAAGGGTCTGCAGCTTAGCAGCCACTAACCTTCCCGCGCATTTCCGGCAGTTTTCCGACACTTTCCTCCTTCTGCCGCTTTATCACTGTCAGGGTGGGCGATTGCGCGCGCCCACGATCGGTCACCTTCTCCGCGGCATCCAGCAGTTCGCCGAGTTCGGCTGCCGAGTAGTGGGTGGTGATATCACCACTGGCATGCCCCAGCAGCGCCTTGCGTGTTTCCAGTGGAACCGCCGCGCCTCGCAGCCTTCGGCCGAACGTATGGCGCAAATTGTGAACGCCTTTGAGTATGGTGCTGTCCGTCGGTAACCCGGCCTTCGTCCAGGCCCTGATCCACGCGCTGGTCCGTAACTTCCCGACCGGGTTGCCCCGATAGGTAAACACGAAGTCCTCGTGGATCCCCCGCCGTGAATCGACTACTGCCTTCGCGACCGTGTTGAGCACCACCACCCGCTCGGTACTGGTCTTGGTGATCGACTCGGGCAGGACAAAGGCGAAAGTGGATAGATCATCCAGTTTTACCTCCCATGCCCAGCGCAGCTGGCAGACCTCTTGTTCCCGGCATCCCGTATTGACCGCAAACATCGCGGCATCCGCCAGGTGGCGGGGGAGCCTTGAAAAAAGCCTGTCCTGTTCTTCCCACGACAAGGGGTACGGTCTTTTCTGGCACCCCTTGAGCGATAGCCGACTGAGTTTGGGCGGTGCCTGTTTTAGCCACGGCAGCCCTTGCTCATTTCGCCATACCCGCGCCGCGCGATTGAGAACTGCACTGGCTGTACCAATCGCATTGTTAATGGATTTCGGGGCCTTCCCCAGACGGAGCCGCTCATCCACGAATGGCTTTAAAGTGCCGTCGTGGACCTGCTCCAGGGGCAGTGCGCCGATATACACGAACAACTGGTCCAGATGTATCGCTATCGTTTCTGCCGATGACGACTGTGCAATATCTTCGAGGTATCGCAGTGCCGCTGCCTCGAAGGTATAAACCGCTGCGGCTTGTTGCTTTGCCTCCTCTTGAATCTCCGCCAGTCGACGGATCAGTTTTTGCTCTGCCTCAGTGCGGCCAGATACTCCTGTGCTTTCGCGGAGCCAGCCGCCGGGGGCGTACTGCGAGCGTTTTTCGATATGCCAGATCCCGTTTTTGAGGCGGAGCCCCGGCATTTTGTTGCGCTTTGACATAAATCGTCCTCCAGAATTGAGCCTAAAGGACGACGCCCGTTGCGTTGGATATAGTCCTCCGCCCAGGCGTCGATTTCAAGTCTGTCGAAGAGAATGGTTTGTTGTCCCAGGGAAACCTCAGACAGGGCAGGGCGCACCACGCGATTAAAAGTATTCTTGTTGATCCCGAGGTAGGCCGGGGCATCGCGGAGTCGGATCAGGCGGGGTTGGATCTGCATGCCCTATCTGCCTATGTACACAGCAGTTATCTGGGCTCTGACATGGCCTATTTCAGCACTGATGGTCAGGCGGGCCTGCTGGTCGACCTGACGCTGTGACCCGGTTAATTGCTCTTTGGCGGGCCCGCCCGCATGGGGGCAGGGCCAACCTGTGAGTTCCCGGTACCGCTGCTGGGCATAGGCATGGCGCAGGCCGTGCATTTTGGATAAGCCGGCGTTGGCGGTGTGGCGTTCGTAGATCCTGAGCTGCTCGATGTATTGCCGGCCCCGGGGGATCAGCGAGCCGAAACCGGCCAGCCGCTTGGCCTGTTCCAGCAGGGCGCGTTGTTCCAGGGTGCGGATGGGGACGGTGCGTTCCCGTCCGCCCTTGGTCCAACTGGCCTTGAGGTGCAGGTGATCACCCCGGTCTGCCCAGCGGGGCTGGATCTTCAGGGCTTCCTCCCGTCGAAGCCCGAAGGCCTGTTGCAGGCGCAGGCTCATCCTCACATATTCATCTTTCACCAGGGCGAGTTGGTCCCTTTTCAGGTCCTTGGCCTTGCTGGTGCCGGATACGAACTGCCGGTCCGGTATGCCATAAAAGTCGTTGGAGCTGGCAACCACGGCCCGCTTGTTAACCTTCTCGGCCCACCAGCGTAAACAGCTCATCCGGTTCTTGATGTTGCCGGGTGAAAGGTTCTGTTTCAGCCACTCGTCCACCAGGGCCTGGACATGCTTTTGTTTGAGGGAGGAGGCCTTCAATTGCCGGAAGCCCAGCTCGTGCAACTGGTTGGCGATTGCGCTCAACTGGCGCTCACGGCCTACGCGGGTTTCGAAGCTGCCTTCATGGCTGTGTTTGCACAAGAGTTTCAGTTGGTAGTTCAGGTCTCGCATAGTGTTGTTTCCATCGGTGAGTGTTTCTGATCACCTGGCAACAATGCTGCGCAGGTCCGACGAGCGGTACGATCACGGGACACCAATCCCGGTTGACCTGAATGTGTCTGGCCATAGACAGCACGGTGTGTTTTCGCAAGAAAACTGGCCCGTGCAAACCAACGGTCATCCAGCCAAAGGCTGGTGGTGGATTTCTCCTTTTTAAGTTGAGCAGAGCGCACTGACCGCCAGTGCGTTTGCGTGGTTGAAGAAACTGTCTTTCAGGCCGGCATATATGCCCGGCCATCCACAGCGCTTATGGAACCGATCCCCGTACCAGGCGGGAGGGATTTGAAGGTGCGGTACCCAGACGAAGCGGCACTGCGATAGTTCGAAGAGGGACCCGGTCATCGCTGACCGTTGCGTCAAGAAGGGTCCTGAGTGACGCGTTCAGCAGATTCCAAAACTACCTGAATCCACCTACCCCGTTCGCTTTCGCAAGGTGGGGTCTTCCTTGCCACTTTAAGCGCAGTGGCAGCGACAAAATTCAGTGTTGGGGCCGATTATAGGAACACAGAATACGCGTGTCACAGAGAACTTCACCTGAATCGGGAGTGGTTTCTGCCCGGCAGCTGAAAACTTGCTGCCATCAAACGCCCTGAAAGCTCTCTGCAATGCAATTTTGGCCATATTTGACTGTGCCTACACGACCCAATCCACCTTTGAGGGGGTGGTTCCACTGTAACCACCCCTGAAAAGACGTTAAGCCTCGGTGTTGCCAAGATTGCCGCAATGTGCGCGCTGCCCACGTCACTACTCGCTTCGCGCCTTAGTGACGTGGGGTTTTGATGCGGAAAACGATATGCTCCGCTGTGAAAAGCCTATCAACGCCGGACGAAAACTGCACATTTGTACCCGCAAAAATCCACCATTGCCTTGGGGGAAGAGTGTTCTTCCAGACTCTTACCGAGAATTCTCTCGGGCGAGCGGCTAATGAGCTCGCGCCGGAACGCAGGCGGTACGGGGTGGTTTTTCGTGAATTTAGCGTTAAATCGAACAGAAGGATGGTGACTAACTACGTCTTGCAAAAGTCAGTGTTGCCGCAGCAGTGGGCTCTTGCAGCGAGATTTGCCAGGCGATGACATCGATATTCAGAATCTGCCTCCCACTTCGAACAAGGTAAGCGCGTGTATGCACGGCTAGATCACCCTTGGTGGGACGTAGAAAATTGATGTTGGCTGATAGGAGTGGGCACACTTCGTCGGCTGATACCTTTAAAGTTTGCAACGCACCGGTAAGCTCGAGAACGCCTACAACTACTCCTCCGTGCCACGCTTGCAACAATGGGTTACCAGTAAAATGCTCTGCCCAAGGAGTCAGGCATTCGACATCTGGTTCGCATCTGACAAGCTCGGTCCCGTAATTTTTCGCATAGGGCGTCTCGTCGAGAAACTGGAGTAGATGTTTGTCCATCTTGATTAATCACCTCGTCGATAGAGCAAGCTTCGATCCAGGGCAGGACCTGGGCTGCCAATTTTGAAAATACCTTGCGCGTTACACAACATCTTTCTTCCGTCCAGGCTGCTGGCGAATGCACTGACATAGGCAAACCCGTTAATCTGCTGGTAGCACTCCGCCTGGATTCGAACATCAGTGCCTACGGGGGCGGAATGTATGTGGTCGATTCGCAGGTTGATGGTCGCAATGGCCTGTGGCACCGCGAGGCTTTGGAGGACTACGAAACCGCAGGCACTGTCCAGTGCGGCTGCCAGAGCGCCAGGGTGCAACGAACCATTTTCGTGCGCTGTTGCATGCTTTTCCTGGAAAGGCATTTCCAATACGACTCGGTTTTCCTCGGTAGAAACAAATTTCAGTGACATATCACTGTGAGCACCGATCCCGGCGCTGAACAACTCGTAAACTTTTTCCAGTTGGAGTGCATCCATCTTGTTCAGATTTCCGATTTTAATAGACGGGCAAGCTGACTTTCGGCGTCGGCGAGTAATGTGTAAACCACTGGAACAACAAATAAGGTAAGCACGGTTGAGGAAATTAGTCCGCCTATTACGAGTATACCCATTGAAGTGCGTAACTCAGCGCCATCAGACGTGGCCAGCGCTATAGGGATCATACCGAATATGGTAGAGAACGCAGTCATCAGTACTGGGCGTAAGCGTAAATGAGCCGCTTCGATCATAGCTTCCGCTGCGCTGTGGCCTTGCTCTATGGCCTGATTGGCATAGTCCACCAGAAGAATGCCGTTTTTCATAACCAGACCCATCAGCGCGACCAGACCGATTTGTGTCAAGACTGAAAGCTCGGAGTTAGTCCATGCGAGCAAGCTGAATGCGCCCACAAAAGACAGCGGAGCGGTAAGCATGATCACTACTGGTTGAGTATAGCTGTTGAATTGACTAGCCAGAATCATGTATAGACTGAGCATCGACATTGTTAGTGCAAAAAATATTGCCTCGACAATATCATTGATTTGCTCTGAAGTGCCTAGATATGAACTCTCGTATCCTGTAGCCATATCGAGATCACTAATAATCTCATCCATTTTTTTCATCAGCTCGCCTGTCGCGATCCCAGCGGGAGCGTTTGCAGAAATACCGATCTTTCGAGCCCGATTGTAGTGATCGATTTGTGCCGGGCCACTGGTTACGCTTACCTCTGCGACGTTACGGAAATCTATTAAGCTGTTGTCTGCCGCGCGTAATTGAATGAGGTCAAACTTTCCGATCTCGTCGCGGTACGTTTCTGCATATCTCAGGCGCACGTCATAGCGATTACCGAACTCTTCGTAACTTGTAACATCTACACCACCCATCGTGGCTCCAACAGTAGCGGCGATATCTCGAACCGAAATGCCCAAATCAGCGGCCCTGCGCCGGTTTATCGTAACCTGCAATTCAGGCTTGCCTGGCTCATAGCTGGACTTGATATCCCTGAAGAGGCCAGATTCTTCCATCTGGCTCGTGATAGTATCCGCGTATGTTCGAAGTTGTTCTAAATCATCGCCGCTTAAAGCCATCTCCATGTCGGCACCAAAGAATCCTCCTCCGGATATCCAGGGCACATCTGTCAAAGAGATGTGCTTGGCATCGGGTATGGCCAAAGCGAGCGCTGTGCGGACGTCATCCATCACTTCATACTGATGACTGCTCCTTTGTTGTTTCGGCGACAGACCAAAATAGAATGATAGTTCGTTTGCCTTGGCCTGAGCGCCGGAGCCAATAACAGTGAACACCAATTCAATATGTTCCAGGTCACTGACAGTTTTACTCACTTGAGTGGCAACACGCTTGGCCTGGGTAAGACCGGTTCCCAGAGGAAGCTCGACTTTGGCGAGAAACTCGCTTCTATCAGTTGCGGACGTAAATGAGAGGGGAACCTGACCCGCATTATAAACACCCATACCGACAGTGGCAGCGGCCAACAGCAGAACAAGCCAGCGAGCGCGAAGTGCGAAGCGAACGCCCTTAACGTAGGTTGTTTCCAGAAGTACATAGCCCTTATCCAGTAGCGCAAACATTCCTCTATGGCCGGAACTTTTTTTGAGCAGACGAGAGCTCAACATAGGCGTAAGGGTAACGGAAACAAACAGAGATAGTGCTACTGCCACAGCAATGGTGACACCGTATTGATAGAAAAACACACCAACCAGACCTGTGGTAAAGGAAATCGGCAAGAACACCGCCATCACACAAAGGGTGGATGCGATGACGGCAGTGGCAACTTTTCGCGTGCCCGTTGAAGCAGCTTCATTGAGGTCGAGCCCAGCTTCAACTTCGCGGTGTATAGATTCCAGCACAACTATGGCATCGTCTACGAGCAGGCCGACACACAGTGATATGGCAATCAGCGATACCATATTGATAGAAAAATCGAGTAGGTAGAAAGCGAAAAAAGTAGCGATGATTGCCGTTGGAATAGCGGTTGCAACAATTAGCGTGGCGCGTACGCTGAGTAAAAAGCAAAGTGTGACAATGACAACCAGGAGGATGCCTAGCAAAATATCGTTTGACACGTCTCGCACTGCGGACCCGATAAATCGCGAACTGTCCCTTACCGTGACAATGTTGATTTCAGCTGGTGTTTCTGTCTGAAGTTTGGTCAGCGCTGCCTTAACTGCTTTGGCAATACTGGTGGTATTGGTTCCAGATTGTTTGCGAATTTCGAGGCTTACTCCTGTTCTACCATCTAGCTCCGCGTAGCTGCGTTCATCCTCCAGACCATCCTCAACTTCGGCAACATCTATCAAGCGCACCATCGCCTTATCATCGCGAGAAATAATGATTTCACCCAACTCTTTTAAGCTGGTTACTTCGCCCATGGTTTTGATGGTCAGTTCCGTGGACCCGCTGTGGTAATCCAGGCGGCCGCCAGGGATGTCAGCATGCTCACGTTGGATAGCGCTGATTACATCGGCCGCAATTACGCCGTAACCCCGCATTTGTGGGGCTTTCAACCAGATGCGTACTTCCCGCTCGCGGCCCCCGACAAGAATCACGCTGCCAACGCCAGGTACTCTCTGCAAACGCTCTTTGACGACATCTTTGGCGAAGGCTGTGAGTTCACCCACTGGCCAGGGGCCGGATACAATCACCGAGACAATGGGTTCAGAATCCGGATCAAGTATGGAGACGACAGGCTGACTAACTGTGTCAGGCAGAAGCGGCAGAGTTTGACTGATTTTGTCCCGTATCTCCTGGGCCTTCAGGTTGGGATTTTCCTCCATATCGAATTCAAGGATTATCTGTGAAAAACCGTCACCGCTAATCGAGCGCATTGTATCGACGCCAGATATAGCGATTAGCTCTTCTTCAAGCCTCTCGGTAACTTCTGTCTCTACCGTGCTGGGAGAGGCTCCTTCGAGTATTGTTTCAACCGTTACAATGGGCACTTCAACGCTCGGGAACAGATCGATGCTTATTCGACCCATGGAGACCACGCCCAGCATCATGAGCGCAGCGGTCATCATGATCGCCAGCACTGGCCGGCGAATGCAGAGGTCAGCTATCCACATAGGGATGTTCTGAAATAGTGACCCGTGAACCATCAGAAACCTTGTGCATACTGGGGCCTACAACAAGGATCGCATTTGAGCTTACGCCCTGGAGTATCTCAAGCCGACCATCACTAAGCTCACGTACTTGCACTGTGCGTTGACTAACTACGCCATCTTCAACCACCAGGACAGAGCGGCTGCTTCCCAGTCCCATAGTAGCGTTGGGTGATAACATTAGCCCCTGTCTTGAAATGGGCATCAGCTCGACTTCAATGAAAAGCCCAGGTTTGATCGCATAATCCACATTTGGTATTCCCAGTCTTACATCGATAGTGCGAGTTTTGTGGTCTATTCGATCGTTGATCAGCGCCACTTCCGACTCATAGGTTTGATTCATACTCGGTATGTGAACCCTTCCGAGCGTACCCAACTGAATGGAAGTTAAATAAACTTCGGGCACGAACACCAGTGCCACCATGACATCAATCTCCTGGATTTGGAGGACTGGGTGCTCAGAGCGCATGATTGATGGGACGTATGCGCCTTCATCCACATGTCTCTGGGTGATAACGCCACGGTAGGGTGCTCGGGTTATTGAGTCGTCCAGTTCCTTCTGCGCCTCGGCAAGATTAGCGCTTGCAATACCGAGCTTCGCAGCCGATACCTCAACTTGTGTGCGCCTGTCATCGAGTTGCTCGACAGAGAATGCTTGCTTCTCTCTGAGTGCGATGGCGTTTTCAAGATCGCGTACCGAGTCTTTGTACTCTGCCTCTGCCAGGCGCTTAGCCTCAGAAAGACGCAGGACATTAATCTCGAAATCTTTCTGGCGCATACGCAGCAAGGGCTGCCCTTCTTCAACACGGCTTCCAACGTTGACATAGATTTCTTCGATGAGGCCACCAACCATCGGCGAAATATTGGTGGAGCGGCGTGCGAGAATGGTGCCGGTAACAAAAATAGGCTCAGATAATGCCGCTATTTCCGGACTCGTAATCGATACTACAACGGGTGACGAGGGCTGTGGAGTAATCCCAGTACTGGTTGTGCCATTTTGGGGTTCGCCATCGCAGCCCATGAGTATCGCTGCGGCCAAAATGGGTCCCACGGTCTGCATGATGTAACGCATACTATCGCTACCAACTAGTTCGAGAGGCATCATGAATTGACAAACCGCGATACCTACAACTAAAATATTAACTGTAGTTATATTAACTAGGATAACTAAATTGTCAACGCAAGATATAGCAAGCCAACAATCAAGGCGGCAAGACCAGCCTGTTAGTACGCTAATTCACGAAATTAGTTTGATGGTCGCCCGGCTCTTTAACAGGCAGGTAAAGGACTTGGGGTTAACTCGCACACAATGGCAGGTGCTCTACCTGCTCTACATGAACGGCGAGCAGACGCAAACTAGTATTGCCGATTCCCTGATGATGGCGAAACCACCACTGGGCAAAGTTGTGGACCGACTAGAGTCAGCGGGATGGATAGCGCGACATCAGGATACTAGTGATCGCCGTGCGAAGATGGTTCGCCTTACGGATAAAATCGACCCCATGCTGAAGTCGCTTGAAGATCTGGTAGGCGATATTGGCAGAGCGGCAACGCGCGGCATGTCTGCTAAAGAGGCCAAGGAATTTTACCGTTTACTCAAATTGGTACATGCGAATTTGCTGTCGGAAAACTGAGAGTATTGGAAGTTGGACAAGATGCCAGCCGATTTGGTGGGTGGTTGTCCCGAATAGGAGAAATATACCATGTCTAATGAATTTCCATTTCTCTCTGCAGAATACGCTGCGCGGCCACAACCCTTTTGGAAGAATCTTCGAGAGACCGATCCAGTTTACTATGCGCAGGAGTATGGGTTTTGGGTTATTTCAAAGCATGAGGATATCCTCGAGATGCTCAAGGACCCATACACATACTCGTCCGCAGCCGGACCCGGTGGGGGCCTCGTAGCAGGAGAAGACGGCGAACAGCGCGATGACAATGGCGGCATGGGTTTCCTACCCTTGATTCAGCATGATCCGCCAGAACACACCAGAATTCGTTCGCTGTTTGCAAAGGCTTTCACGCCAAAACGCATCGCCGAAATGGAACCAGCGGTGGTGGAAATAGCCACAAATCTAATGGACGAACTCCACCAGAAAATTCGCAATGGTGAAGCGCTGGATCTGGTAGATGATTTTGCCAGTCCGCTGCCGGTGTATGTAATTGCTCAGATGATGGGGATTCCGTTGGAGGAACGTCATCGCTTGCGCATGTGGTCTGATTCCCTGGCCATTGGTGCTGGAGAAGGGTATTCCATTCAGCAGCAGCTCGGCTCACGTAAAGAGATGACGGAAGGCTTGAGCGAAATCATCTCTGCGGCGCGTCATAATCCACAGGCAAATACCCTTATCAGCGCCATGCTTGATGCTTCCGAGGAAGGTGAGAATCTACGTACAGAAGAAATACTAGGTTTAAGCAAACTGCTGTGGCTTGCAGGGAATGAAACAACGACCAACTTGATCAGCAACGGGGTAGTGTTCTTATTGAATCATCCCGATGTGCTGGCGGACTTGCGAAATGATAGGACATTGATTTCTGATTTCGTTGAAGAAATGTTGCGTTATGACGGCCCTGTAATGGGCCTTTTTCGAATTGCAACCAGAAATGTTGAGTTCAGAGGCAAAAACATCAGTAAGGGTGATACGCTTTGGTTGCTTTTCTCCTCCGGGAATCTCGATGCTGATACTTATGAAGCCCCAGAGACTTTTGATCTGCATCGACGCAACAAAGATCACCTAGCGTTGGGGAAAGGTATACATTTTTGCATGGGCTCCGCGCTGGCACGGCTTGAAGCGAAGGTCGCTTTCGAATGGCTCATCGATCTACTTCCTCATATGAAACTGGATTTTGAGAATGGTAAACGAATTCCTGTCCCGATACTTAGCGGCTGGGTAAAGCTACCGATGTCTGTTGATGTCGGGGCCCTTGAAGTGGCGTCATGACGGATATTGCAAAGTTTCAATGTAATACCACCTCCTCCCATGGGCAGGGTAATACTTCAGCTACCCTGCTCACAGACAGCTATTCTGCAGCACTTCGTGTATGCCTTGTGCCTCGTCGCATAAGATACAGCGGCGTCTTTATGAAATTCCCAAAAAGTTTACGAGCAGATTTGTTATGGAGGATGCAGTCAAAGAGGGAGTAGGGGGTAGTTGCGGCTTGATGTGACATTCTCATCGGCAGCTCAGCAGGATTCCCTATCTGTATTCAAAGCGAGCTCGCCACCGACAATGGCTTGAAAGAAGTGCCAAGGAAAGGAGGGGCCTCAAGCTTAACCGTAGGGTATCTACTAGAGAACACGGGTCGATACGGGGTGTAATGAGGGCGGGCCGTATCCAGGTGATCGATTTACAAGGGTCTAAATTGCCACAATTGTGGCTACGAACCAGTTGTTCAATGGATAGTAGCCAACGCTGGGGTTGTCGGCCAGCAAATTCAGGCGGGCAAGGATAGAACTGGTATAGGCATCAGCCTGTTCTAGACTCCACCCCGACAGGGTAAAGAGCCAAATTTCCTCCAAATCTCTTAGAGCGAGTTCGCGAATGAAATAGCGCTTCTTCACCCAAGAGGCTTTTTATGGAGTTTTTCCAGAAATTCCCGGCTATCAAAGTTTTCAGCAACGGGGCTGTCCTCCCCCGCCCTTAGTCGAGTCCTCAACATATCAAGCCTGGCTTCATCCTCCTCCAGCTTTCGCAGCCCGGCGCGGACTGCTTCGCTGACAGATTGAAAGCGACCCTGTTCTATCTTACTGGTGATGAACGCTTCAAAATGATCACCGAGGGTGACGGAGGTGTTTCTGGCCATGTGCGCGTACCTGAAAAACTATGTATTAAATATTAATACTGGGGATGGACCTTGTAAAGTCAGTATTTTTACGGTGCATTGAGCCTGCGAAAATAGCTCGATCGACAACGTTTACAATTCCGACAAATTTCCGACATCAGCGTGCTCAGTGGTGCGTTGTCGTGCTTGGTCGGCAACGGGCGTCGCCAGAAAAGCTATTTAAAACAATACGTTAAATTTCATTTGTTGAGCTACGAACCAGGCGGTCGCACGTTCGAATCGTGCCAGGCGCGCCATCTACAAAAAAGGGCCACCCAACGGGTGGCCCTTTTTTGTAGCCGGCTTGCCTGGCCGATGAACGTGCCCCGTTCGACAAACTGTGCCTACGGCACAGTTTGGACCCAGCCGCCGAAGGCGGTGCATGGCGTGCGCGCCCCCGGCCCGCAGGGGTCGAAACAGCCCAAAGGCTGTTTCGAGTCTATCGTGCCACCGGAGCCTTCGGCTTACCTAAAGTCCAAGTTTCCGACTTCCCTTCGGGTGCTGTGAATCATCGTGCCACCCTCCTGCCAAACCGCCACCGGCCACTTTAAACCGCCCTTAGGCTGTTTCGGTCAATCGTGCCACCGGTGCCATCGACCCACTGGGTAACCTTTTTCTTTCAGCCCCTACCGCACCGTGTCATCACTAATTCACGCTGCTCTCGGTTCCCTCTGCAACGTCCGCTTCCGCGACCTTGCCGTCGCTCGCCGACTCCTCCGCGCCGCCGGCTTCTGCGACCACTGTAGCGTCGGTTGCAGATTCCTCCGCGCCGCCGGCTTCCGCGACCGCCACACCGTCGGCTGCAGTTTCCTCCACACCGTCATCGTCTGCGACGGGGCTTTCGGTTACCGCCTCTTCCGCGCTGTCGTCGCCCGCGACGGTGCTGTCGTCCGCAGCTTCCTCGGCCGTCCCGTCCGTCGCCGATTCTTCCGCCATGACCACTTCTCCGGCTTCGGCCGCCTTTTTCTCAGCCGCCTTCTTCTCCAGGTAGGCCCTGTACTTGGCCACGGCTTCCGGATCGCGCTCCCAGGCGCCCGCCCTGATCAGTTGCTGTTTCAGGCCCGGGATATCCAGGCCCGCGTCGTACAGCGGTTTGGCGATTTCGCGCGCCTCGTCGTAGCGTTTCATCTTGACCAGCAGCAGGCCGGTATTGTAGCGGAGCATGACATCCCTGGGCCGGAGCGACATTGCCAGTAGATTCATTTCCAATGCTTGCTTGGTCAGTCCCTTGCGTTGCAGGTAGTAGCCCAGCAGCATGGGCGGTTCACTGTCCCGCGGGCTGAAGTCGATCGCGCGCATCAGGTAGCACTCCGCGGGCAGGCCGTGTTCACCGGGCGGGTAGCGTTTGTGTCTCAGGCTGAATTCAATGGAACTGCGCAGGGCCCGGTGATGATTGGGAAATATCCGGAGCACGAAATCGATATCCCCCATGGCGGTGCTGGTCGCGCCCCGGGTGAGATTCTCCACGCCCTCGTCGAAGTGTGTGAACTCCACCATTTCAATAGTCGCCTTGAAATTTTTCCGATCGAGGTAATCGTAGAACTTGCCCCCGTGGGGGAAACCGCCCTTGCAAGGCTGCCCGGTGAGCTGCTTGCCCACCCATTTCGCTTCCTTATTCGAATGGGCATGATGCTGTGCGGTCGCCATCGCGGGCAACAGGGCCAATACGGCAACGGCGATTACACCGCAGCGGGTGCGCGGGCTGATCATCTGTTGCCCTCCTCAACCTTCTTCATCACTGTCCCTCTATGCCTGTATATCCCGCAGCTGACGCGGTCCTATCCTCGAGAGCCGGGTGACTCGGCGGCATTTCCGCTCGATAACCCTGGTCGCCGCGATGCAGTCGATATAAAGTTAGTTAATGCTAATATATGTGCGGTCGACCGTTTACAAAAAAATTGCTTCTAACCGCAGAGTTTGTCAACTTATCAACCTTTAATAAGACGGGTCGCTGTTAAAGGGTAAATGACTGGCTATACGTGCGCCAGTCAGTTCGCGGGCAATTTCCAGAATGAGACCTGGCGCACACTATGCGCCGTCCACCCGTGTATGACAGCGCCGGAAGCCCGGGAAATCCGCGACTTTTTTACAAGAATCTGAAACCATAATTGAGGATGCGGGCCCGCTGGCCGGCGACCTAATCGACCATAGGAATGACAGATGAATGCGTTGGAACTGGCCATCAAGCTTATCGCCAGCAATCTGCAGTTGGAGAAAGATCAACTGGGCCCAGAGACCGAGATCGTGGGGAACTTTCCGGAATTCAACTCGCTGACGATCGTCGGCCTGATCAGCGCCATAGAGGATGAACTGGACGTGGTGATCGAGGACCACGAGATCAATACCGAGATCTTCGCCACGGTGGCAGACCTGGCGTCGTTCATCGAATCCAGGGCAGAGTGATGCGGAGCCGCTAATGGATTTGCCGGAGCAATCCATTGCGACGGTGCCGCGCTTTCTCGGAGAGCCCGGCAGTCGTCACTTTATTCTGCAGTTCGTGCCACAGGCGCCCCGTGCACATATCCTGTTCCTGCCGCCCTTCGCCGAGGAAATGAATCGCTGCCGAGCGCTGGTGGCGCAGCAGGCGCGCAATCTCGCCGCAGCAGGGTACTGCGTGACGCTGCTCGATTTCTGCGGTACCGGTGACAGCGAGGGCAGCCTCGACGCGGCCTCGATGGAGCTGTGGCGGGGAAATATCGACCTCACCATCGAAACCCTGCGCGACGAGGCGGACCTGCCGGTTGTACTCTGGGGCCTTCGATTGGGGGCTTTGACCGCTCTCGATGTTGCCGCCAGGCCCGGCGCGGAGTTCGCCCACCTGATGCTGTGGCACCCGGTATCCTCGGGCAAGCGTTATATTGCGCAGCTACTGCGACAGCGCGTGGCGGCGGTGGCCAACGAGGGGCTGCCCCCGGAAACGACCGCGGAGATTCGCCAGCGCCTGGCGCAGGGCGAGGTACTGGAAGTGTCTGGTTATCACGTTGGCGAGCCGCTGATAGCAGACATTGAGAAGATGTCGGTGGAAGCGGCTGAACTGCGCTGCAGTGGAAGTGTCTTCTGGCTGGAAAATGTCGCGGGGCCCGGAGATTCCCTGCCGACGGCTTCCGACAAGGCGGCGGCGCGATTGCAGGAGGCCGGTAACCGGCTCGAGGTGCACACGTTCACCGCCCCGCCGATCTGGCAGTTGCACAAGCGCGATGAAGCGCCGGCATTGCTCGAGCTGACCTGCAGCCTGCTGGCCGGCGATGCGTCGGGGACGGGCGACGCGCCGTCACTCCAATGACCTGTCGCACGATGTCGTATGCCGCCCGACGAGATTAATCAATCCAACCTGGTTGAGCGCACCATGTCGGCGTTCCGCTGGGTGGCGGCGTTGCGTTTCATGGGCCAGGTATTCAGCTGGCTGGCAACCATCTTTGTGATCCGCTTCCTGGCACCTGAAGACTACGGTGTCATCGCGCTGGCTGAAGTCTTTCGCACCTTCCTGGTGCTGTTTTCCAACGTGGGTTTCAGCCAGGGGCTGATCAAGGTGGAGGTGCTAACGCGCCCCCTGATCCAGAAAACCCTCGGTCTCCTTGTCGCCATCAACGTGCTGTTGTTTGCCATCCAGTTTTCGATCGCGCCGTGGGCGGCTGCATTCTACGGCAACGAGGACCTGGAACTGGTCCTGCGTGTTCTGGCCTTTACCTACCTGCTGATTCCCTGGTCGGCCGTGCCTTCCTCGCTGGTGTCGCGCAATCTCGACCACAAGAAAACCTCCAAGGTGAGATTCATCGCCGACATTCTGGCCTCCTGCCTGTGCCTGTTCCTCGCCTACCAGGGTTTCGGCTACTGGGCGCTGGTGGCTGCGATCGTATTCACCGCGGTATTTAATTGTATTTGCTTCAACTTCCTGGTCGACTACCCGCGGATGCCTTCCTTCCGGCGCGGCGGTACCGAGGAGCTGTTTGCGTTCGGTGCTTTCGTGGCGCTGTCGGAGATCCTGTTCGTCGCCTACAACCGTGTCGACGTGGTGATTGCGGGCCGCTTTTTCGATATCGCCGAGATCGGCCTTTACGGCGTCGCCATCCAGTTGGCGACCATGCTGATGGCGAAGAGCGTACCGATGTTCAACACCGTCGCCTTCCCGGCGTTCGCGCGCATGAATACCTACGAGGGTGACAGCAACGAGTACCTGCTCACCGCGTTGCGCTTTGCGAGTATCCTGGTTTTCCCGGTGTTCCTGGGCGTGGCGATGGTGGGCGAGGAGTTGATCGAGCTGGTGCTGGGAGGTGAGTGGGTGCAGATATCCGGTCTTTTCGCCATTCTTGTTGTCAGCGTACCGCTGCGTATCCTCGCCTACGTCATCTCTCCGGCGCTCCTGGCGGCCGGGGGGGCGCGTATCAACATGACCAACGCCTTCGTAACCCTCCTGTTCCTGATCGGCGCCATCTACGGGCTGATTCCCTACGGCCTGGCCGGCGTGGCGGCGGCCTGGAGCCTCGGCTCCCTGTGCATTTTCCTGCTGACCATTGTCCGGGGCGGGCGCCTGCTCGGTGTGCCCGTGCGGTCCTTCCTCGTGGCTATCGCGCCGGCACTGTTTGTCGCGGTGGCCATGTGTGCGGTCATTTTCGCCTCCGGCCTTTACCTGCCCGGGATCGACGGTGCGTACAGCCTCTACAAGATTCCGTTGGGCGCGGTTGTCTACGTCGCGGTGTTCTGGTTCGTGTTCAGGGAACGCAGTCGGGAAGTAATCCACGTGCTGTCGCGGCTGGCGGGTCGGCAGTCCGCCGCACAGTAAGCAAGGGCGGGAAGCGCCATCGCGCGAACCGATCATTCCCGGCCTGGCGAACCGGCGCGCCGGTGATACAATTTTCGCGATGGTAAAACGCGTCCCCGCAACCGGCTGGAGGAATATGTCGCAGTGACCGCTGAAGAAATACCGATCGTGTTCGATTGCCAGGGCGAAAGCCTGGTGGGTATCGTGCACCGTCCGGCGCAACCGCTGGCCGTGGGCATCGTTACGGTCATTGCCGGCGGTCCGCAGTACAGGGCGGGCGTGGGGCGGAACATGGTGGACATGGCCCGGCACCTCTCCGCCGGCGGGGTTGCCGTCCTGCGTTTTGATCACCGCGGCCTGGGCGATGGCGGCGGGCGGTTCCTCGGCTTCGAACACATCGGTGAGGACCTGCAGGCGGCGGTGGACGCGCTGCGTCGCACCGTCCCGGAGCTGCGCGAGGTGGTGCTGTGGGGCGGCTGCGACGCCGCCTCCGGGGCCATGATCCACGGCTGGAACATCAAAGGCGTGACCAGCATGGTGCTCGGCAACCCCTTCGTGACCACCGAGGAGACGCAGGCGGCGGTGCTCCGGCAGCATTACCTGAGGCGCCTTGGGGACTGGTCCTTCTGGCGCAAGCTGTTGCGGTTCGAATACAACCCGCTGGAGTATCTGCGGGCGGCGGCCGGCAGCCTCGCCGGGCGTTTGCGGCCGGAGCAGCGGGGTAGTGGGGAGTCCTCCGGGAGCGGCTCGACGGCGGGTGCCGCGGGCTCCCCCGGAAACTGGATCGCGCGCATGCTGGAGGGGCTCAGCCGCTTTGAAGGCCCCGTCCTGTTCCTGATGAGCGGTCGAAGCATCGTCAGCCGCGAGTTCGACGACCTGGTCAGCCGTCACCGCGCCTGGCAGAAGGTGGTGGGCCGGTCGCACTACGAGAGGATCGATATCCTGGAGGCAGACCAGACGTTTTCCGGGATCGGCGCGCGGGAGCGCGTCAATGGGGCCCTGCTCGAGTGGGTGACGCGGCAGGCGGCGGACTGAGTTTTTTGAATAGCGATCAGCTTGATTGCAACCAGCGGACCCGGCTATGCCAGGTCCCGAATCGAGGGTAACCCGTCATGGCAGATACGCATCCAACCCAGGAAAACCGCCCCGACACGGAGATCATTTCAGAGCTTTCGCCCGCCGAAGCCGCGGAGGTACTGGGCGGCGAAAGCGACGAGTACGTCGACATGATGCTGCGCTCGCTGGAGCCGGAGAAGCTTCTGGAGCTCTCCACCCACCTGCTCAATACCCAGAGCGCGATCAACGACGAGACGAAGTCCATCGTCTCTCAAATCGACAGGGGTATCGTCAGCGAGCTGATGCAGGCGCCGATCGCCGTGTTGCCGGCCAGCACCACGGTGGCCGGTGCCCTCGACTTCATCGTCCACACCGAGCCGGCCTCCAGTGTCACCTACCTGTACATCGTCGACGAGGACCGGACCCTGATCGGGGTCGTCGCGATGCGCGACCTGCTCCTGGCGCGGCCCGGGCAGGCCTTGAGCGACATCATGAACGCGTCGCCGGACGCCTTCGCGGAGGACATGCCGATCTCGGAGGCCGTAAAGGCGGCCCTCAGCCTGAAGCACCGCCTGTACCCGGTGGTCAACGCCGAAGGCAAGCTCATCGGCACGGTGTACGGCTGGAAGCTGTTCGAGCACATGGCCTCGGAGATCAGTGCCCAGGCGGGTTCGGTCGTCGGCCTGGACAAGGAGGAGCGCGTACACACGCCGTTATTGACCTCCTTCAGGATGCGTCACCCCTGGTTGCAGTTCAACCTCTTCACCGCGTTCATGGCCGCGTTCGTGGTGGGCTTTTTCGAGGACACCATTGCCGCGATCGTGGCACTCGCCGTTTTTCTCCCGGTGCTGGCCGGCCAGAGCGGCAACACGGGTTGCCAGGCACTGGCCATTACCTTGCGCGGCATGACCCTGGACGAGCTCAAGGACTACTCCGTGGCCCGACTCGTGAGCAAGGAGATGATCCTGGGCGCCATGAACGGGTTTTTCGTGGGCCTGATAGCAGCGGTCGCGATGTTCTTGTACGCCCTCAATACCGGGGCGACATCGCCCTCCATGCTCGCGCTCGTTATCCTCATGGCGATGACCGCGGCGTGTGTATGCAGCGGTGTGTTCGGCGTGCTGGTGCCCGTGGCGCTCAAGCGCTTCGGTTTCGACCCCGCCACAGCGAGCAGCATCTTTCTGACCACCTTTACCGATATTGTCGGCATGGGGTTGATGTTGCTCCTGGCCACGGTGCTGGTGCTCTAGTACCCCTGTGCTACCCCCGGCCGCAAACCCGGATTCCCTCCCGCACGGAAAGCTGCTATGTTCGGGAAACGCCGTCGGCGGGGGCCTGTGTGCGCGCCGCGTCGGGATGGACGTGATTTCATATCACATTGAAATAAAAGGAAAATAAATGACGTATTGCGTTGCCGTCAATGCCTCCGACGGACTGGTTTTCTGCTCGGATTCCCGCACCAATGCGGGTCCGGACATGATCTCCACCTACAGCAAGATGCATATCTTCGAGCTCGGCGACGACCGCATGATCGTTCTGCTCAGTGCGGGCAACCTCGCCACGACCCAGGCGGTTCTCGCGCAGATCGAGGAGGACCTGGACAGGGCCGCGGGAGATTCCCTGCGCAACTGCGAAAAGATGGTCGATGTGGCCAAGTACGTTGCCCAGGTCAGCCGGGGTGAGCAGCACGAAGCGGGCGAGGCGGCGGGTTCCACGGGGGTGGACACCAGCGCATCGTTTATCGTGGGCGGCCAGATCGAAGGTGGCGACCCGGCGATCTACCTGATCTACAGCGCGGGTAACTTCATATCAACGTCTGATGAAACACCCTACCTGCAGATTGGCGAGAGCAAGTACGGCAAGCCGATCCTTGACCGGATCATAGGTCCGGACACCGGGCTGGAGGATGCCGCGCGCTGCGCCCTGGTGTCCATGGATTCCACCATCAAGTCCAACGCCACGGTCGGCCCGCCCATCGAGGTGCTCGTCTACGAGGCCGACTCCTTCAGCGCGGGCCACCACATCAAGCTGGCGGAAGACGATCAGTACCTGCAGCTGTTGCGGCGGCGTTGGACCACGGCACTCGAGGAGGCCTTCAGCAGCCTGCCGTCCATCGAGTGGGAGCGGCGTGCCGCGTCGCTGCGCGCCATCAACGACGACATCAAGCTGTAGTTGCGGCTGCGGTTGTAGTCCAGGCTCAGACTGTTGCAGTCGCCGCGCCCGCTGCGGCTACCAGTGAGTGTATGTAGTTGAGCTTGCCCGCGACGCGCGGGTTGATGATAAAGGGGTAGGCGTCCTGTCGCCCCAGCGAATGGCTCACCTCGTTCAACGCGAGTGACAGCCGGGACCAGCTCAACAGTTTTTCGTGAAAGTCCGCCGGCGGATCCTCCCACAGCCCGAAGGCGTGGGCGGTCTCCATCCCGTCGCGGATATGCAGGTAGTGGGCGAAGGTCTCGGCCCAGTCCTCGTGCGGGTGGCTGCTGGCGTAGGCGCTGATGTAGGTCTCTTCCCAGCCGGGCGCCGGGCCGTTGTCATAGTGGCGCTGCAGTGCGGCGTTGTAGTCGTCGTGGGGGTCGCCGAAGATCGCGGTAAACGACGCGAGGTCCGTAACGAGAACATTGAAGTAGTAGTGGCCGACCTCGTGGCGGAAATGGCCAAGCAGGGTGCGATAGCGCTCGCTGCTCATCTGCTGCTGCCGCGTGCGCTGCACGTCGTCGGCCTCCAGCGTGTTGATCGTAATGACGCCCTCCGCGTGGCCGGTGGCGATGAAGGTCTCCAACGCGTCGGGATGGCTGCGCTGGTCCTCCAGGAAATCGAAGGTGATACCCCCGATAGCGGGCAGATTCAGGGCGCTGAGCCCGCAGACGAGCCGGCGCTTCGCCTCTTCCAGCCGCTGCCAGCGCAGCAGGTTGCCCGGGTTGTCTAGGTTGGGGATGGTGCGGGTGAGGCCGCAGGGAAAGCACAGGTCTGTGTCTGCATCAGCGGGAACCAGGCCGTTGCAGGCGTCGTACTCCACGCGGTTGCGACAGCGGCGATAGTCGATACCGTCCGATCCTTCGACAACGGCGTCGGTGTCTCCCCGGAAGCTGACCATGCGCGATTCCAGGCAGATGAGGCCCAGCTCGCGACCGCAATTGAGGCAGTAGCGGTTGTTGGGGTACACCTGGTAACCGCACTGGCAGTACAGCTTCTGCATCAGTTATCGGTGCCGAACCAGGTCGTGGCAATGCCCTGGTGGATGTCCTCGAACTTCAACTGCATCTGGTCGATGAACACATGCAGCTTTTTCCCCTGCAGGTTGGCGAGCCGGGCGCGCTTGAGTTTGCGCTGGGCAGACGCGATTACCTTGAGAGCGTGCGCGCGCTCCGGGAGCGTGCCCACGCAATCGTCGATCACCTGCAGCGAGTGCGTAACGGAGCGCGGGAATTCCCTGCTTTGCAACAGGAATGCCAGCACTTCCTCGGGTTCCACCCGGCGCTGCACACTCAGGCGGTACATCTGGTAGGCGCTGAGGGACTGCAGCACGCTGATCCAGAGCACGTTGCGCCAGGGTGTAATGTCCTCGCCGTCGCCGCCGAATTCCGCCGACCCCGCATCGATGATCCGCGTGGTCATGTCCGCGCGCTCGAGGTTGCGACCCATGCGCAGGAACTGGTAGGCGGCGTCGTGGTTCATGGTGCCCGCCAGCATGCCCGTGATCTGCTGGCACGACAGGATGATGCCGCTCAGTACCTTGTAGCGGGATTCCCGGGGCAGCCCCTTGGTGCCGCGGCGGGAGACACTGAGGTACAACCTGTTGACCTGTTCCCAGGTCTCGCTGGGCATTATCTCGCGCGTGGTACGCATGTTTTCCCGGGCAACGGACAGGCAGCTCACTAGGGAGGAGGGGTTGTCCCTGTCGCAGAATACATAGGCGATGATGTTTTTCTCGGTCGGCGCCCGCCGGGTTTCGTCGAATGCCTCGCGTGCCCCCAGTACATCGAGCAGCAGGGTCCAGTCCGGCTGTACCTGTTTCGGCATGTCCAGTATGGAGTGGTGGCGCACCAGTATCAGGCGGGCGGTGTTTTCAGCGCGCTCCAGGTACCTGGCGAGCCAGTACACTCTTTCCGCGACCCTGGCGAGCATCAGTGCGCCTCCGTGTCGACGATCCAGGTGTCCTTGCTGCCACCGCCCTGGGAAGAGTTGACTACGAGAGAGCCCTTGCGCAATGCCACGCGGGTCAGCCCGCCGGCGGTCACATACTGGCTTTCGCCCTGCAGGATGAAGGGACGCAGGTCGAGATGGCGCGGTTCGATGCTGTTGCCGCACAGGGTAGGCGCGGTGGACAGGGCCAGTGCCGGCTGGGCCATGTAGTTGCGCGGATTCTTCTCGATCAGCGCAGCGAACTTGCTGCGCTCGCGCTTGCTGGCCTTGGGCCCGATCAGCATGCCGTAACCGCCCGATTCATTGGCGGGTTTTACCACCATGTTCTCCAGGTTGGCCAGGACGTGCTTGCGGTGCTTGTCGTTCACGCAGAGGTACGAGGGCACGTTCGGGATCAGGGGGTCCTCGTCCAGGTAGTACTTGATGATCTCCGGCACGTAGGTGTAGATCACCTTGTCGTCCGCCACGCCGGCGCCGGGTGCGTTGGCGAGGCCGACCTTGCCTTTGCGCCAGGCCCGGAACAGGCCCGGTGTGCCCAGGGCGGAGTCCTCGCGGAAGACTTCGGGGTCGATAAAATCGTCGTTGATGCGGCGGTAAATGACGTCCACCCGGGTCAGGCCCCGGATGGTCTTCATGTAGACGCAATCGTCGTCGCCGACGACGAGGTCCGAGCCCTCCACCAGTTCGGCGCCCATGCGCTGGGCGAGATAGGCGTGCTCGAAGTAGGCCGAGTTGTAGATGCCCGGCGTCATCACCACGATCTCCGGCTTGTCGCCGGGTCGCGGCGACAGCGACGCGAGCATGTCGAACAGCTCCGACGGGTAGTCGCTGACGGGCTGGATGAAGTATTTCTCAAACATCTGCGGCAGAATCCGCTTGGATACCGCCCGGTTCTCCAGCATGTAGGACACACCCGAAGGGACCCGCAGGTTGTCCTCGAGCACGTACATGGTGCCGTCCCCGTCGCGCACGAGGTCCGAGCCGCAGATATGTGACCAGGTGCGGTGCTTCGGCTTCGCGCCCTGGCAGGGCCCCAGAAACTCGGGGGAACTCTCGATCAGCTCCGCGGGCAGTATCTTGTCCTTGAGGATCTTCTGCTTGTTGTACAGGTCGTCGATAAACAGGTTCAGCGCGGTGAGGCGCTGCTTGAGGCCTTTTTCCAGGACCCGCCACTCCTTCAGCGCGATGATGCGGGGGATGACGTCCATCGGCCAGGAGCGGTCGATATTCTCACCCTCGTCGTAGACCGTGAAGCTGATGCCCATCTCCTGGATGGCCAGCTCTGCCGCCTGCTGGCGCGACAGGAGGCGCCGCATGGACTGTTTCTTGAGGTATGCCACCAGCCCCCTGGAGGCCACCCGGGGATTGCCCTGGGGCGTGATGATCTCGTCGTAGAACTCGCCGGGGTCGTACTCGTCCCAGTCAATCGACGACGGCCTCGCGCGCCTCGTGTAGGGCTGCGGGTCCTTTATTCTTGCCTGAGCCATCACTGGGGGTCCTGACGGAATACGATACGTGCAAGAGTAGCATACTCACTGTGGTGTTCAGACGTTGCGAGCGTGTGAGGTAGTGGAGGCGCCATCGGAACCCCATTATACTGACCCGTATGAAGGGGTCCTCGCTGCGTTCGAACCTGTTGCTGCTCACGTCTCTGTTTGTCCTGCAGTCTGTTCAGGCGGCGGCGCAAACCACTCCTCATTTTTGGGCCGATCTGGCGCCGCCCTCGGGTGAAGAGCCGCTGAAAGTCCAGCTCGAGTTCAGGCTCTATCACCTCAACAAGATTGACGAGGAAGCGGAGACCTACAACATCTCCGGCGTGCTGACGCTGCGCTGGCAGGACCCCCGCCAGGCCTTCGATCCGGCGATTGTGGGTGCCGCGGAGAAGGTGTTTTCAGGAAATTTCCAGTTCAATGAGGTCTCTCCCGGGTGGTATCCGCAGGTGGTCCTTGTCGATGCGGTTGGGCTTCCAGACAGCCAGGGGGTTGTTTTTCAGATCCAGCCGGATGGGACGAGCAGGTTAACGCAGCATGTACACGCCACGCTCCGTACGCAGCTCAATCTGCGCCGCTATCCCTTCGACAAACAGGAACTTCTACTTCGGCTTGAGCTGCTGGGATTCCCGGCAGACCAGGCATTCATGGCGCTGGAACCGGGCGACGCGCTGATCGATCGGGAGATCATTCGCGTTCCCGAGTGGCGAATGACCGGCGTGCGGGTTCGCGCGCCGGATGATGTGGCCGTCCGGGGTGTATCCGGAGCCGCAAACTCAGCGGTGGAACTTCACATTGAGGTAGAGCGCCAATCTTTCTATATGGTGCGCCTGGTATTAGGGCCTCTGGCATTGGTGGTATTTCTGTCATGGGCGGTTTTCTGGATGGACAGGTCTTCCCTGGGCGATCGCATGGCGGTCTCGTTTGTGGGCATACTGACAGCCGTTGCGTACCAGTCGATGGTCGGGGATATCATGCCTAATACTGCGTACATTACCTTTCTCAATGCATTCATCGTCATGAGCACCCTGTTGATGAGCGGCACGGTGCTGGTCAACCTGGTGGTGGCCTCCTGCGACGAGCACGGGAATTACGAGCTGGGCACCCGGATCGACAAGACCTGTCGCTGGCTGTTTCCACTTCTGTATGTGTTGTTGGTCAGCCTGTCGGCCGCTGTAACATTTAGTATCGAATGACGAAGGTCTGCCTGGTGGTGCCGGTGCGCGATATCGGCAGGGATTTCAACGGCTGACGGGTACCGTTAACACGGGCGCTGTACTTTCCCTGCCCTCCGCCATGGCGCCGTTCCACAGGCCCACCAGTAGTCGAAACACCCGCTTGGTGTAGGCGTCATCGTCGTCGATAAAGTACCAGGTACCGCGGTAGGGGGCGGCCAGAGAGACGCCCTCGGGTTCGTCGGTCGAGTGCCTGATCCTGAGTCGGCCTGCGGATCCTGCGGGAGAGGGGTAGTCGGTGGCGGTTTCGGCCCCGGGTGCATCGCCGGGGACCTCGACCGCGGCGGACATGATCTCGACAAGGTTCCACATCGTGCGCGTGGTAATCCCCAGGGTGTTGTCGGGTCTGCCGTCCAGTGAAAGTGTCGCGGGAACGACCAGGAACTCGGATCGGGGGGAGGGGTCCTCCAACTCGAGGATATCGAGCAACTCATCAGAAATCTGCCCTGCATCGCCGAGCGCGCGGTCTATCACCAGGCTGGCGCTGTTGTCGGTCTCTATCACCCACCGCACTGCTTCCAACTGGTGCAGATCGACCATGAGGCTGACGAAACGCGCGTACCCATCCCCGGCACCCCCATTTGTGTCGAACACCGGGTTGCGCAGCCCGTTGACCCTGGCAAACAGTAGTTCGTACACGTAGGCCGGCTGGGTGAGGCTTCCGGCGAGCAGTGTCACGCGCGACAGGGGTAGCGGCTGCATGATCTGTCGCATGTACGCCTCGCCCTCCACAGGGACATAGGAAATGGTGGGGTTCTCCTCGTACTGCACGCCGGCGCCGAAGGGTACGAGATTTCCATCGTAGTTGTCGCTGTCGCCAAATCCGGCCTGGATGGAACTGCTGGCCGCAATCCGGATGTTCGCCGTGATACTGCTCACTGCCAGTTGCATGCCGTGCTGGTTGAAGCGATTGCGAACGACCGCCAGTAGTATCTGCTGCTCATTGGTCGTGGACAGGGCCTCCACGTAGGACAGCCGGCCCGATTTGATGCTCTCCGGGCCGATCCTGGCACAGGCGGTGAGGCCGATACAAAGAACGATTACCAGGAGTTGAGTGGAAAGGCGCCTGTTCATGTCGGGTGGCTCCCGGAACCTGAGGAGCACCATGCTATCAGAAGACAAACCCCACGCCGACAACGAGGCCCGGCATCTGTATGTCCACCTCGAGGTCACCCTGCTCAAATTCGTAGTTGAGGTCGCGATAGCCGAGCCTGAAGTTCAGGTCGCCTGGGTGGTAGATGATCTCCGGAAACAGCTCCCAGGTCAGGTCTGAGTCCCCGGTGCCTATGGAGGCCGAGGGCATGAGTGTCCAGTTCTCACTCAATACCACCCGCGGCCGGACCATAACGATGGCGTCGAAGACCTCCTCCTGGTCGGTGCTCGACCCGAGCAGGCTGTTGTCGATGTCGACTTCAAAGCCAGCGAAGCGCACTCCCACCATGAGATCGATGCTGTGGTTCTGTCCCAGCGGTGCGCGGTAGCCGGTGGCGATCGTGCCCAGCGCGCTCGCTACCTCCGCCTCAACGTCCGCAAGGCCCAATGGCCCCGTAATGTCATCGCTCTCGAGGACCCCGTAGTCGATCTGCACGAAATTCACCCAGCGCCCGCGATTGGCCTCGAGGATGAACTGCGCGCCGTACTTGGCCTGGTCGACGATATCGGAAAAGCTGGCGGACGCCGAGTAGTCGAGGGCGCCGGTGCTGATATCGCCGTCGATACCCATGAGCCAGAGGTAGGGGGCCAACTCGAATTGCCAGTCTTCAGGCTCGGCGGCCGCTGCGAGGCCGGCGGGCAGGCACAGCGAGAGACCGACTGCACAGGCTAGTTCTCTGGTACGCTTCATCTTATTGTCTCCTCTGATTTTGTCTCAATTCCACGATATCAGGGCATCCCCGTTTTTTTCGGGTACGCTGGTGCAGGCCTGCGATTCCCCGGTTATCCAGGCGGTGCGACCTTCATATACACGGGGCCGCCATTGCCGAAGGTCTGCATGTAGTAATCCTGCCCGCATTGATAATACCTCGCACCCTGTTGATTGATGACATTCGCGTTGCAGGGGAGCTGTGAGAGCGGCTGGGAGCTGCCGGCTGTCTGCGGCGCCGGGGTGTTGTAGTAATTATTGATGGTCGTGTTGGTGGTGGCAGGGGCAGGCGCGGCCTGCTGCGACGATTGTGTACTGTTTTTCGACGACGCCGCAGATGAGCCCACGACTGCACCCACCACCGCGCCTACGGCGAAGGCGGCAACCTTCTCGCCGTCATCGTCGTCGTCATCGTAGTGGTAGCCACCGTAGGGGGGCGGTGCGTAACGATAGGCATCGCTGTAGGCATCGGTACGGTTTTCGCTGCGCTCGGTGGCCTCACTCTGGCGGGTGTCGACGTTCTGGCTCCGAGCGTCCTGTCGGGAGGACTGGTTGGATGAAACACTGTCCTGGCGCTGCGCCTGGTTGCTGGAGATGGATTCCTGTCGCTGGGCCTGGTTCTCTGTTGTCGTGCTGCCGAATGAGCCCTGTCGCTCAGAGCGGTTCTCTGAGAGTTCGCCGGACCCGGACCGCGTTCCTCCCAATCCGCCGCTGTGTGAGAAATTTCCGCCCCGCGCTTCGCCCTCGCGCGAGAAACCACCTCCGGAGCCAAAGCCGCCCCTGCCTCCTCGAGCAATGCTGTCCATGACAACAACGGCACAGAGAAAGGCGAGCGCCATCGATGTTCCGAGCCTGCCGCGTCCCGGTTTCATGGGGCATCACCGTAATTCACGGAGTCTTCCAGGTCCGGCACCTGGACGCTATAGACAACCTGCACGGCATCGTCCGGCGCCTCGAAGCGGAAGTCCGCTGCCTCGAGCTTCAGGTCCGTGCGCCATCCCTCGAATTCAACCCAGTGCTGGGGGTGGCCGGGCGCGCCGCGGTAGGTCAGTACGATACGCCGGGGCAGGGGTGGCCCCTTGGCGGACAGCCAGGCCTGGAAGTCCAGTATGCCGGTGCGACCTGCGATATGGTGGGTGGGATCGGCGAAGGCGCTACTTTCCTCTACATAGGAAATCGACAACAGATTGCGCTTCAACTCCTTTGACAGGCGTGTGGTCAGCATCATGCCCAGTGGTAACCGCATGTCGAGATCGCGCAGGTAATACACCACCGCGTCGTCCAGCCCCCCGGGTTGCGGCGCTCGCGCGAAGACATTGTCTGTAGCGTCGTAGACGGTAATGTGCTTCCCATCGAAGAACAGGGAGGTTGATGTGCCGTCTGCACCGTATTCCTCGACACGAAGAAAGTCTGGGCGCAGCAGCGACAGCTCACGCCGCTCCAGAAACTCGAGCATCTGTCCGTCCTCCTGCAGGACGTTGTAGCCGGCGCGCATCGATACACGGAATGCGCCCAGGTGTTCGAGATAATCTGCCATATCGCCCAGGATCTCGGCGGCCTGCTCATCCAAGGGTAGTGGGGGCGCAGCGACCGGCTCCTGTCCCCACGCCCCCGTTACTGCGGACATCCACAGTATCCCTGTAACCAGAAGTCGCGGAAGCGATTTCATTTGTGCGCCTCAGTTCGACGCGGGACGGTGTCCCGAGTTGTCGATAACGATATTGAGATCCTTGGACGGCGCCGACAGCGTGATGTGGGAGGCGTAGATCGTGCCGTCCGGCAGGACGCCCATCTCCGCGTTGAACTGCACCGCGTCCTCCGGTTTTTCGACGTAGGTGTCGACGGAAACAGAAATCAGTCGGCTGGTGGGAATCTCCATTTCCACGCCGAGTGTGTCGCCTGCCTTCAGATAATCGCTGAAGCCGAGGTTCACCCGTTGCCCGGCAGGGTTTAACGACATATTTCCAGCCGTGACCACTGCCTGGATCTTCGCTGAATCCGGTGGCAGGTAGCTTTGCACCAGTTGTTCCGCCTGCTCGGCGAATTCCTGCAGTTCCTTGGCATGATGCTCTTTCAGTTTCGATACCAGCATCGCCGGGGGCAGCATGATCTTGATGCCCTTGTCACTGGTGCCGTCAGCGCCGATCTGCACCTTCTGCAGCTTTCCATCGAGGCCGTAGTAGCAGTGCAACTGCTCCTGTTTGGTGGTCTTGCCGTCAACGGACACGGTCACGGACTGCACCCACTCGTACTGCCTGATAGTTTGCTGGCTGGAAGCCAGCCATTTCTTCAGCGTGTCCACGCGATCCTGCGGGCTCTGGGCCTGGGACAGGGGTGTCCATGCCATGATCATGGCGGCGATAAGCGCGCCGAGGAAAGTCGATGGTTTGTCGGTTTTCATTGTGAATTCCCTCGCTTTGAAGCAATTATCGATAGTGCAGAGTGACCGGTCTTGACGGTTTGCCCGCGCTAGTTTTTCATCGGAACTACGTCGTAGTTCGCGAAGCCGTACTCCTCGCGCCGCGCAGCGAAATATTTGTCGCCCAGCTTGTAGACGGTGATCTCGAGCGGGGTGCCGGCGATGGTCGTAATCAGTCGTGAATCCTTGATCGTGTAGCCGGGTGATCCACCGTGTGCAACGCCCCCCATTTCCGCCAGGTCCTGGGGCTGTCCGTCGATAGCCGTGACCAGACGCTGCCCGTTAGTACCGTAGAGAATAGTATGTACTCTGCCTGTGACACGGTTGGTGACGTTGACGGTCTGGCCTTCGACCAGCTTTTTCAATGCATCGCCGTCGAGGACCACTGCACCCCGTTGCACAAGCTCGTCGACCGTCCTCCCGGAATCTCCTGAATTGCGGGCCCTGTCATCCGGCACATACCAGATCGGGGTGCCCCAGGCTCGCTCCTGGATAATCGCGGTGTATCCCTGGCCACTCGGCGGCGTCCGCCCGGCCTTCGCCGCCTGTATCGTGGTCCAGCGCGGTGTCGGGATTTCCAGCACCCTGGCGTAGTAGAAGGCATCCAGGGAGGGATCGAAGTCCGGGTCCGTCCAGAGGGCCATCAGTTCCGGTTCGCCCACCGTGTTGGTGTACTTCCCGGTGTTGAGATCGACGGTGGACTCGATGGCGGGGAGTCGCCCGGTCTCGCTGTCCGGCTTGCGATTTCCTGCCCAGGCCACATCGTAGACCTTCTCGAAGGACTGGCCGTGCTTGCTCCAGCCCTTGACCACCTGCAGGCGGTCGAGATTGGCGGCGTCCGGGTCGCGCGCGGCCCAGAGGGCGAACACGGGAGCGCCGTCGGCACTGCGGCTGGCCAGTTCCCCTCCCATGGGAGTGCCCAGCTCGTACGCCCGCGCAATCCAGTCGGTCTTTTTCAGCAGGTCCTGCGGCATATCCCAGGCGCCGAACATGCGCAACACGATGCGCGTCCCGCTGGTGGCATAGGTCTCGGCATTCTTCATGCCCGCGAAGATGGCCTCGCGGGTGTTCTCCTCGGCCCAGACTGCGCTGAGACCCGCAGGTGTCACCCAGAGACTGTTGAGTCCCAGAACGGTTGCGCCGTCCAGGCGCTTTTCACGGATGTCGTCCACCGTGCCGTGCACGCCGAAAAAGTTCTTCTGTCGGTAGGGCACGGCAGTAACGTGGGAATCGGACCCGCCCATCACCCCGAACCGGTAGGGGTTGTACCCGAGGCCCTGGCCCATCGCCAGTCCGTCCTTGTAGGCCTGACGCACATAGCTGCCGTAGTTTTGCGGTGCGCCCGAGGCACCCAGGAGTTGCCAGACAAACACCTCGTAACCGGCAAACTCGTCATTGGGGGAGAGTGCCGGTGTGGTTTCCGATTGCCCCTTCACCTGCTTGATTTCCGTCAGGGGCTCATTGCGCAGCCGGGCCTCCACCCATTTCTTGTCGATGTCCTTGCCCTTGTGATCCTGGAAGCGGGGGTACATCACCCCGGAACTCAGGTTGGCGTTGTGGGAGATCGCCAGCGATTCGTTGCCCTGGGCCCGCTGGTCATCCATCCAGGCCCAGAGATCGATGGGATCCGGCGATGCTATTGAGGTGAAGGGTACGTCGGGTACCTTTTTTGAATCCAGGAAAAAGACGTTGCGATGGAGGTTCTGCGCGTTGGGTGTCGACGTCCATTCGAATGCGACGAAGGAGGTGAACTTTCCGGGTTCGTACGCGTCGTCGGCGGCGCGGATGATGCGCTGCCAGACGGGCACCATGTTTTTCGGGTCGGCGTAGGCCTCGATCGGGTGCCCCATGGCGATGCTTGCGGAGAGGGCCTTGAAAGCCAGCATCGCATCCTTCTCCGCCGCGAATTTGAGCAGGCCCGACATGAAACCGGAAGACTTGCGCAGGGGTGAGTCCGGGTCGCTGGCCTCCTGCACGACGCCCATATAGTCTGTGTGCTCGGTCACCGCACCCCAGTCCAGCGGGGTGGTGATTTTCACGTCGTAGCCGCCGGGGTGCTCTATCGGTTTGCCCTTCGCATAGCGATAGAAGTCTTCCGGGCCTGTCAGGGTATTGCCGAATGCAAATGCGTCGAAGGAAAGGCTGGTATGGAGGTGCTGTTCGCCAAAGTAGACGTTCTTTTGCGGATTCGGTTCGCCGACTGCGGCATTAGTCAGGCTCATTGCGAGGAGCAGCGAAAGCAGGGGAGCCAGGCGTGTTCGAGACATGGTCAAATCCTCCAGGATTGCCCGGTGATCACTGGGTACGGCGCCAATCTGCACCCGCCGGTCTGGATGTAGTCACTCGCTTGCGGCACTGTCGAACTGCGACCTTCCGGTTAGACAAAAGCACTTTATGTATACAGCTGCCGATCCATCCACACGGGTTTCTCACATGCACTATGGATGATGCCAGCCGGAGCTGCTTGCCATTTCGTGACAGATTGCCACGGCTCCCCGCAATAAAAACGTCACCAAAAGGCAAGCTATTCCCGCATTCGACTGCCAGAGTGAGTACTTGAAACACGGGGTGTCACCTATGATTCAGCTCGCTCTCGGAGCGCTGTCGGGATGACGGCGCCGACCATGCCCGCCAGAGCGGGGTCAACCCCCCTGGACCAGCGCCGGGTGGAGCGCGCGATACTCTCTGTGTTTCCAGAGAAGCCGACGCTGGGCAGTGTCGCGGCCGTTCTCGGTGTACACATGCGAACCCTACAACGCAGGCTTGCAGAATCGGGACTGTCGTTCCAGGTCATTCTGGATGACACGCGCAGGGACAATGCGGAGCGGCTGTTGCGCGAGGGTTCAGTCCCCATAGGGGAGATTGCTGCCCGCCTCGGGTACTCGGACACCGCGCACTTTACCCGCGCATTTCGTCGCTGGACCGGCGAACTGCCCAGCCGGTACCGGCTGGTCCACTGATGGCGCTGGTTTTTTCGGGACCTCTGCGCGACGGGGGAGGGGCCCGCAGCCGATCAGGTGGCTGGAACGCTCGCTTCCAAGCGCACCGATCGCGGCGGCACCCCGTACCAGCGCCTGAACGCCCGGGTAAAGTGCGCGGTATCGGAGTAACCGAGCCCATGGGCGATATCGGTTACGGAGCATCGGGCATCGAGCAGTTGTTGCAGGGCGCAGCGCTTGCGGTAACCATCCAGTATCTCTTCAAAGGACAGACCCCACGCCGACAGGTGACGCTGCATTGTCCGGACGTTCAGGAACAAATCATCCGCGATCCTCTTGACACTGTTGCGCTCCGGGTCCGCCGTTGCGGAAATCTGCTGGAACACCTCCCTGCATGTCAGTTCGTTGCGGTCCAGCAGCTGCGGCTCTGGGATAGGCGACAGAGCGAGTGGAAGCTCCAGCGCGCCGGCTTCAAATTCCAGTTCAGCGTACTCGCAGTCGAAGATCACCCTGACTCCCAGTAGATCCTCCACAGCGGTCAGGTGTCGGCTATGGTGTGGCAGCCTGAGGATGGCCTCGACGGGCTCGGCGGCCATCTGGAGAAGTTTCAGCAGGACGCAGAAGTGCCCGTCGTATTGGTGACGAGGGTCGGCGGCCATGCTGCCCAAAAGCTCTGACCGAAAGAGGATGCGGTCGCCGTTGCGGTGCAGGCTCAAACGCGTGCCGGTCTCCAGTTGGTGTATAAAGAGAGAAATCAGGCGCAGCGCGTCGCCGAGGGTGCTCGACCGGGTCACGCGGTCAGTCCACTCACCGTAATTTCGAAGTTCAAATTCCGCGCCGATATGAAAGCCGAGCAGTGGGTCACCGGTGAGCCGCTCGATGGCCTGGGTCATTTCCAGTACGGCGTCCCGGCTTAGCCAGATGTTTGAACCCAGCAAAGTCTCGGGGGGAAGATTCAGGTCTCGCAGGAACTGGCCCGGGCTTTCGCCGCGCTCGTAAAGATATGCCCCGACGTGGAGGACAGACGCAGCCCGGTGTTGTGGAGGCATCCGCGACATGTGCTTTTTCCCCGTGCAACGGCCCGGCCTGCACGCCTTCGATTGAGTCGGGTCCAGCTACGCTTGGGCCGCGTTTAGGATAGTAGAGGGCCATTGCAGGTGCAAACAACGCACCGGGCGGCCGCGGGTCGATGGGGCTTGAATAAAGTCAGTCTGTAAACTGCCGTCTGCGCATCAGGCCAAGCCCGGCCAGGCCGACACCCAGGAGTACCAGAGTGCCGGGTATAGGGGCGCCAACAGGTGGTTCATCGCCGGTGCTGACAACATTGAACACGGTGGTCCAGGTAGCGGAGGGGAACACGAAGTTGCCCGTCAGTTCCACCAGGTAGTTTCCCGTATCGGTAAGTGGGCCGAACGTATCGCTATAGCTGTAGTCTCCATCGATCATGTCAAAGACGAGCAACACGTTGCCGGGGGCCGTGATTCCAAAGCTGCCCTGGTTGGGAAACTGGTTAAATTCCCCTTGCGGATCTTCGTAATCAAACGTAATTGAGCTTATTCCGAGATTGGCTCCCAGCACAAAATTCCAGGAATCGAAGTTGCCGGCAGCACCTCCGGGTGTCACCTGATGACTGCCAACGACTGTATTGGCACCCACGTCCAATATGAGTGACTGGGTACCGTTCAAATCCCCATCCACCGATTCGTCGTAATTGATCGGGATTGCCTGGGCGGCGGCTGTCACCAATAGGGTAAAGGAACAGAATAAAAACTTACCGAGTGCCTTTGACATGATCGATCCCTCGCACAGGGCGGGCTTGGAGTCAGGATAGACCCATTGCGAGGCATAATCCATGCGACTTTTGTAAGGCATTGATATCGCTCATGTAATCACTTGCCATGAATCGAAGCTGTAAAGCAAATCATACGTTTTCTGGTGGAATCGCTGGTTCCGGTGTGAAAAAAACCGACATCCAGATGTGTCAACACCCCGGTGGCTCCGGGCCGGGCCACGGCTGTGAGGGCTGCGGGCGGTTGAGGAACATTTCCAGATTGGTGTAACCGGTGTGCAAGTCGTATCGCGAGTGATCGCTTGAGTCCTCCGGGTCCAGGCCGTTGAGGCGCTCCCACCAGTCCGCCATTCCATCCCTGTCCCGGTCGTAATCCGCATCGCGGTACCGCGCCGGCGCCGCTGGCCAGCCGCCCACCTCGTCCTGTGAATCAATGACCCCGCCTGTCTGGGAGCGCACCTGGGCCACCACCCTCGCGTCCACCGCGTCGCGAAAGAGCGATGCGCCGGCGCTGTCCAGCACGTTGTCCAGGGCCTGCCCCGGGGGCACCGCCAGCGGGTGGAGGCGCGGGAACGTAAACGGTGCCGGAAACCAGGTGACGAGGCCGAAGAAGTCGCTGTCCTGCATGGGAACCGGGTTGAAAGTCCCGTCGGTATCGAAGTCGACGAGGTTGTCCCGGCGAAAGACCGCCATCTCCTCCGCGGTGGCCTCGAAGTTGAGCCAGGCACAGGCGCAGATTTCCAGGCTCGGCCCGGCGATGTAGGTATTGCCGATGAGGTTGACGCGCAACTGGTAGGGCTGGTTGAGCGGGTGATGGGGAAACTGCAGCCAGTCGTACATCACATTGTTGACCAGGTCGATGTCCAGGCCCGCGCCTTCCTCGCCCGGTGCGGGCGGGTCCTGCTGCCCGCCGATGGCGGGCATACGCCGCTGGTGGTGCGCCCAGAGATTGCGCCAGAAAGAGTAGCCGCGCTCGCCGGTGCCGCGTACCAGGGACCCGCGGCCGTGCTCGCCCTCCGTGTGGAAGGAGTCGTTGAGGGCCTCGCTGATGATGGAGTACTGCACCGTGACATTGGCCGACTTTGTGACCGAGAGAGTCTCGTCCATACTCCACGAGGCCGAGACGTGGTCGATCACAACGTATTCCGAGCCGATCACGGTCAGCGCGTCGGCCGCGTCGCCGACCAGGTCCGCATTGCCGCGACCGGGTTTGCCCGGTACCCCCGCCGCGTTTTCGTCGCCGGGGCGGAAGCGCAGGTAGCGGACAACGACGTGCGCGGAGTTGACGATCTCGACGGGATAGCCGCGCAGGGTCACCCCGCCGGGTGACGTCTGGCCCGCCAGGGTCAGGTGGGATGCGGAGAAACGCAGCGGGCGCTCCAGGTGGATGTCTCCGGCGACGTCAAAGACGATGGTGCGGGGCCCCGCGGCCGTGTCCAGCCCGTGACGCAGGCTGCCCTCACCGCCATCGGCCAGGGAGGTGACGATGTAGACGTCGCCGCCGCGGCCACCCACTGCGGTAGCCCCGAAGCCGAGGGCGCCGGGAAAGGCGGGTATGACGTCGGAGAAGCGGTCGCCGGCCTGGGCGGCGCCGCAGGACAGGACCAGTGATGCCAGGAGTGCCCTGGCCGTTGTTTGAGCCTGGTTACCGCTAGGGTTGTAAGATGCCATACCGCTGGGGTGACAGTGATCCGGGCAGCCGAGTATAACCGATCGTCACAGTGTGCTGCGGGCCGGGGCGCCGCGGGGGGAATGATCGGCGATCTAAAGTGTTCAGCGCGTCACAGGATCGCGAAATTTGCGCTCAGGTAGTGCCGGTCTCCGGGAGCGCGTCGCTGCGCGCTTCCGGGTCGTGCTCGCCCAGCATACGCTTCCAGAAAAAGGGCACCAGCGCCTGGGTGAACCAGTTTTTGGGATAGACGGCGTCGTAGTCGCCGAGGCCGATCTCCGCGGTGTTCTGCTGTTCGTGGGGAAGAATGCGGGTGCCGAACAACACGTCGAACACGATCAGGATATTGCCGTAATTGCTGTTGGCGAGGGAGGCGTTATTGGAGTGGTGCCAGCGATGCAGCTCGGCGCCGGAGATGATCCAGTTCAACCATCCCAGCCGGTAGTACACGTTGGCGTGCTGCCAGTTGCCGTGCATCGCGTTGACGATCACCACCAGCCCCACCACTTCCGGCGTGGCGCCGCACAGCGCCAGCATCAGTCCGCTGATTGCCCCGCTCAGGGCGGAGTCGATAAAGTGGAACTTGGGTGCGTTCAGCCAGTAGAGCCTGGGCGAGCTGTGGTGTACCGAGTGGAAGCGCCAGCCGATCCTGTACTCGTGAAAAATTCGGTGGCGCCAGTAGGTGCCGAATTCGGCCACGAGCAGGCCGAGCAGCAGCTGCCATCCCAGTGCCCAGTGGGTGGGCCAGTCGATCAGGCGGTAATCCACCCCCGCAATGCCCACCAGGTACAGGCTGCCCAGTGCCAGCCCCTGCTTGATGTAGGCCCCGATCAGGTTTCCCGACAGGAATACGTGCATCACGTCGGTGATGATATCGCCGTGTGAGCGGCGCCACTTCAGGCAGTACGGCTGTATCCACTCTATGATCCCGGCGCTGAGATAGCCGATGGGAATCATCGAGAACGCGAGGCCGCGATTGCCGCTGTCCATGGCATAGACCGCGAAACACGCCGCTACCACCACGCACAGGGGATAGACCGTCCAGGCAATCACCTGCCGGATCACGGAGTCACTGTAATCTACCGGTGTGTCGACCATCGCATCCCGCCACGCAGCGCAAATACTGACATACTATGACTTTTGTCTAAATTCCATCTATATTTTCAGGGCGCCAGCGACCCGCGACAAGACGCTAAGAACGAGCAGGAATAGCCCATGAGGACAACCCGATCAAGCCTCGCCGAGCCCGCGGATTGCGGGATCCCCCTTCCGGCCCGGGAGAAATTGTCGGGGAGAACCCCCTGGCACCGGTCCCCCGGTATGCCCTGTATCGCGGCGGCCCTGGTGGGCGCGCTCGCGGTCACCTCCGCCCGGGCCGCGGACCGGGTCCTCGAGGAGATCGTGGTCAGCGCCCAGAAGATCAGCGAGGACCTGCAAAACGTGCCGATCTCCATCAGCGTCGCAACCGATGAGAACATCAGGCAGATCAATGCGTTCGACTTCAAGGAACTCCAGGAGATAACCCCGGGAGTGGCCTTCGGCGGCGGCGCCGGGCTGCAGAGCGCCGCGATCCGGATCCGCGGTGTGGGCCCCGAGTTTTTCGCCCTGGGCACCCCGCCCAATGTCGCGGTGTTCGTCGACGACGTGGCCCAGGCGCAGATCGGTGCGGTGTTCTCGACGCTGGTCGATATTGATCGCGTGGAGTTACTGCGAGGCCCGCAGGGTACGCTGTACGGGCGCAACGCGCCGGGGGGAGCCTACAACATCTACACGAAGCGGCCGAATTACGAGGGAGTCAACGGCTATGTCGAGGGGAGCTACAGTGCCTTCGAGTCCAGTGACCTCACCACCCAGGATGTGCGGGCAGCACTGAACGTGCCCCTCCTCGAGGACCGGCTGGCCTGGCGGGTCGCCGGCGTTTACTCCGAGTCCGACGGGTTTGCCAAGATGGTCAATCCGGATTCTCCCGACGACAGTACCGGTGGCAAGGACAATGAGGCCCTGCGCTCGAGGCTGTTGTGGGACATCAACGACAGTGCCAGCCTGATGGTGACCAGCAACTACCAGGACCTGGAGCAGAACCCCGCCGGTTTCAACTACGAGGGACTGGTCCCCGGGACCGGCGGCACTGAGATATCCCCGACACCCGCGATTTACAACAAGTTCGGCAAGAACAGGAACTATGGCTCGCGCAGGAGCGTCGTCACCGGTGATATCAAGGATACCAGCCTCCACCTCAGTTGGGATTCACCCCTGTTCCTGCTGGATGCCCTGGCCTTCTACCAGGAGTTCGAGACTTTTTCAGACGAGGATCGCGAACCCTACCCGGACGGGGTGAGCCTGTTCCAGATCGAGGCGGACACGGAGATCACCACCGGCGAGGTGCGGGTGTCCAACAGCGGCGAGCTGCTGGACTACGTGGCGGGCGTCTACTATTTCGACACCGACGCGATCATTGCCAACACCATCTTCATCCAGGGCGTGGATGTGGCGGGAAACAACGATCTCAATACGCAGGGCTGGGCCGTCTTCGGCAACGCGAACTTTCACCTGGCCCCCAGGTGGGACCTGGCCCTCGGCCTGCGCTATGACGATGTAGAGGATACTCTCACCGCGAGTACGCAGTTTTCCGGTGTGGACGCCGCCATCGATGGCGACAAGTTGGAGTTCGATGAGTGGTCCTGGAGTGTCAAGCTGCGCCACTACGTCAATGACAAGATCACCGCCTACCTCGCCTACGACCACGCTTTCAAGCAGGGCGGTTTCAATCCCCTGGTGGCCGGGGTGCAAGGTGTCAGCGATACGTTCGGCATTCCCATCCCGCCGGCCGTGGCCGAGGCGGCTGCGGCCACTATTACATACGACGAGGAGGAGTCCGACGCCATCGAGATCGGGCTCAAGGGCACGGTGCTGGACGATCGGCTGAGATTCGGCGTCGCGGTGTTCTACCAGCAATACGACGACCACCAGGTGGCGCAGACAGAGCAATTCGTCGAGGCGTTGGGTGGGATTTACGGCAATTTCTTCATCGCCGCAATCACCAACGCGGAGGAGGTGGACACCCAGGGCATCGAATTCGACGTGACCTACCTGCTCGGCGATCACTGGGATGTGGCGCTGCGGGCGGCGTACGCTGAACCGACGGTAGAGGAGTGGACGTCGCGCTTCTGCCCCTCCGGTGAGAACGAGACGCCCGATCAGCTGCTCTGCCCGAAGGATGGCGGCGATTCCCTGAACAACCTGCCGAAGTGGAATACCAACCTCCAGGTGGGCAATGCCTACCCGCTGACAGGCTCCTGGGAATTCTACTCGCGCGCGAGCTGGACCTGGCAGTCGTCGCCCGCGGATACACGGATTACCAATGACTTTTCCGAGTCGAAAAGTCTCATCGGCCTGTCGGCGGGGGTCACCAACGCCGACCTGGGGCTGGACATCAAGGCCTGGGTGAAAAACCTGACGGACGAGGACCGCAATATTGACCCCGGCAGGAAGGCCAATGGGGACGATGACCTGCCGGCGGCGTACCAGGGGTTTTTCACACCCGGGAGGGAGCTCGGGCTGACCGTTCGCTACAACTTCTAGCGCCCCTACTCCGCCGGGGTCGCCATCTAGTGGCCCGGTTGTTCCCGGTCCGCACGCCGGTTGTCGTTCACAGATCCGGCACCAGCGCCGCCATGATCCGCTCCGCGTTGGCTGCAACGGTAAACGCCGGGTTGGCGTTGGCAGCCGTTCCGGGCAGCAGGCTGCCGTCGATCACGAACAGGTTCTCGTAGCCGTAAAGCCGGCCCAGGTCGTCGCAGGCGTCTCCCATCACAGCCCCGCCCAGGGGGTGCCATATGGTGGTGGGTGCGCCGAGGCCGAAACCCCCGGTCTCGGTCAGGAGGCGATCAAAGCTGTCCTGCCGCGCGATTGCGGAGGGAGTCGCGGCGTCGGGGGGCCAGCTGATCCCGTATACCCCGCTCTCGTCAAACCCGAGTTCCCCCAGCTCGTCGGGCACGGACATCGCCAGCTGAATCTGGACGTTGGGAATTGCGGCGGGGGAGTGTTCGTAGACTACGGGGTAGCCGGGTGTGCCCCGGTCTACGGCGGAGATGCAGGCGGGGCCGCCTTGGGGTCCCGTCAGCGGCTCGGCCCGCGCCTCGAAAAAGAGCTGGTCGCCATTGGTGCCCCAACCCTTGCCGATTCGATCATTTGAAGCGCTGAGCTCCCCGGCGCGCTGGCTGGCAAGGAGAAGCTTGCTGGTATTGAGGGAGCCGGCGGCGAGGAACAGGTAGTCGGCGTCGATCTCGAAGGTGTCCACCACCGCGCCCTCCGGCGTAATCTGCTGGCACGTCAGCGTGTAGTAGCCGTCGCGTTCGCTGATCACCTGCACGTCGCACAGTGTAATGATGTCGACACTGCCTGTGGCGACGGCGTCTTTGAGGTAATTCTTGTCGGTGGACAGCTTGGCGCCGCTGTTGCAGCCGTAGAGGTATTCGCTGATGATGGCCGCGGGGGCGGCCTCACCCTGAAGCTCGGCCCGGATGATGTCCCAGTCGAAGGAGGCGGCGGGGCGAATGGTCTCGAAGCCCGCGGCCGCCGCATCCTCCAGGAAGGCGCGATGCGCGGTGTAGGGATCGCTGGCCAGCACGTCGTCGGGAATACTGCTGGCGCCGAACTGGGCGGCGACCCTGGGATAGTAGACCTGGTCCATGTCGTCGTAGTTGATGGAGGGGAATACGCCCTCGAAGATGTCCCGGCGCGGTTGCAACAACACGCCGCCGTAGACCAGTGAGCCGCCGCCGAGACAGGAGGCGCACACCGCATCCACGCTGTCGCCGCCGACCCGTTCTATCAACCCGGCGTAGGGTGTCACCGGGGCGATCCCGGTGAGGGCGTCGCGTTCCCCGAACCAGGTGGTGCGGCGGTCGGGACTGGAAATGCCGGGAAACGTGTCGGGGCCCTGCAGTGGCCAGGACTGCCCGCGTTCCAGCAGGGTGGTGCGTATGCCCGCCTGCCCGAGGCGCAAGGCGGCGACGGAACCGGAAAAGCCCGACCCGATGATGACCGCGTGTGCCGACTTGCCCTGAGCATCTCTGCCGTCGCTGCAGCCGGCGCCCAGCGCCGTGGCGAGGGCCAGTGTGGATCCGTTACGGAGAAATCTGCGGCGAGTAATTCGTGTCATGTTCCCCTCGGCATTCTATCGGAATGCCGCACGCCTGCCTCACCCCGTCGAGAACAGAGCATAAAGCAAGGGTTTCCCCTGTGTCACTACATCGACAGCACCCTGATCAGGGTCCAGTAGCACCCCATGACGCCCGCCAGCCAGGCGAGGGTGGTGTGCAATCCCCGCCCGGGGCCGAGCCGATTGAGCAGCAGAAACAGCAGCAGCGCCAGGGCGACGAACACGAGTTGTCCCGCCTCGACACCGAGATTGAAGGCCAGCAGCGCCCAGGCCAGCCTGTCCGGGGGGATGCCCGCCTCCACCAGTGCACCTGCAAAGCCCAGGCCGTGCAGCATCCCGAACGCGGTGACGACCAGGTAGCCGTGCGCGAATCCGCCGGTAGGTACCAGCACCTGCCGCGCCAGGAAGACGATGGAGAGGGCGATGCAGGCCTCGATGGCCGGCCCCGCCACTGCCACGAGTCCCAGTACGGCGAGAGCGAGGGTGACCGAGTGCCCCACCGTGAAGGCCGTTACCAGCTTGACCAGCCGCCAGCCGCGGGCCAGCAGGCACAGCATGAGTACAAACAGGAGGTGATCCCAGCCGGAGAGGATATGTTCGAAACCGAACACCAGGTAGCGGGCTGTCGAATACCCGTCCGCCTTTGAGCCTGTATAGGGGCGCAGGATGACGACGCCTTCGCGGCTGTCGACAAAGGTGCCCTGCCGATCACTGTCCAGCGCGGTGGTGAGAAAAGCGCCTTCCTCGACGCCGCCGATGCGCAGTACCGCGCCGCCCGGGTCCGGGCAAGTCAACTGCCATTGTTGTTGCAGGCCCCGCCGCCCATCGCTTGCGGATAGCACCGTACAGGATTCGCTCGCCAGCGAAACTGCCGTACTGCCCGGGGGAGTTTTTACCGTCAGGGCAAGGCGCGACTGCGGCAGGTGCTCGATGTCGATGCGTACCAGGCCCAGGTCGTGGGCGGTGGAAGCGGCGGGATATACCAGGTGACAGATGGCCGACAGCACGACCGCGAGCAGCCGGGCGGGCAGGGCGCACCGACGGGGGGCACGGGAGAGCCTACCGTTACTCGCCAGCGCTTTGGTATTCAATGTCGTAGTTCTCACGCAAGCGGTCGATCGCCTCCGCGCGGCGCTCGTCACGCCGGTCGGCCAGCCATTCCATGCGCAGTCTTTCCTGCAGGTGCTCTCGCGGGATCGGTTCGGAGGGGTGCCACTCGGTCACCCTTACCAGGTGCCAGCCGCGGATGGATTTCACCGGGCCGCTCCAGGTTTTTTCGGGCAGGCCTTCCAGGGCGCTGGCGAATTCCGGCCCGAAACTTCCCGCCATGTCTTGGGCGGTCATGCGCCGCATCACGTAGCCCAGCCAGAAAAACTGCATTCGACGCATATCCGGGCTGCCCTCGGGCTTCAGGGACTGGGCGGCCGCCGACTCGTCGTCGCCGTAGAAGCGGTGTTCGAAACTGACCATGCGCTCGGTCATGTAGCGCGACTTGTGTTCCAGGTAGTACGCATCCAGCTGGGCGTCCGTCGGTGGCGGCGGCTCCTCCGCCACCAGGAACATCATCTTGTCCGACAGGCGGTGGCGCACCCTGCCGTCGCTCAGGTGCAGGCCGAGCCTGAGTGCTTCGCGCAACAGGATTTCCTGGTCGATGAAATTGCGCGTTACCGCGTCGCGTTCTTCGGCCGTGAGGGGGCGTTCCAGCACCAGCTCGCGTTCTTCCACGAGCCGGTCGATGACCGCGGGGTCTACGACCAGGGGTTCGGGCGCGCTGCGCCGGTGCTCCCACCAGACGATCAGCGCAGCGATAACGAGGAAGCCGACCAGCGGCTCCCGCCACAGTGATTTCACCGGGCTGGAGGCGGTTTACCGCACCCCGTCGTCGGTCATCTTGGGATGGAGATAGCCCTTCTCGGTAATGCCAGCCTTGCGTACGGCGAGACCGTTGAGGCACTGGCGCACGATCGCCTTGGAGTTCAGCATGGTCGTGTAGCCCGGGTCCGAGTCGGGCCGCAGCTCGACCAGTTCAAACCCCACGACGTTGGTCTCGGCACAGAGGCGGCGCACAAGCGGCAGTGTTTCGCGCATGTACAGTCCGCCGGGTTCGGGGGTGGAGGTGCCGGGTATGAACGCGGGGTCGACGACGTCGATATCGAAGGAGATGAAGACGTTGGGCGCGGCGTTACCCGCCTCGCGAATCACGTCGGTCATCACCTTTTCCCAGCCGCGCTTCTCCACCTCCGCCATCATGTGGTAGCGCAGGCCCTGTTCACGGGCCCAGTCCAGTGTCTCCAGGTCGGTGGAGGTCGGGCCGCGCAGGCCGATCTGGATAATGTGCTCCGGCTTGACCAGCTCCTCGAGCAGCAGGCGGCGAATGGGGTTGCCGTGGGTTACGAGGTGGCCGAAGTCCGCGTTCGAGTAGTCGGCGTGAGCGTCGAAGTGAATGACCGTGACTTCTCCCTTGCCGTACACGTCGGCGAGGGCGGCGACATCTGGGTACATCAGCCCGTGGGCGCCGCCGATGATGAAGGGGATGGTGCGCTTGCCGTTGTCCAGTTTTACCGAGGCGATTTCGCGAACCATCTTGCGGATTTCCACGATGGACCGCTCCAGGCTGAAGGGTTCCGAGGCCGCGTCGCCGTAGTCGACCGCGTTCAGCTCCTTGACCCAGGAGCGCCCCGTGTCGAGGTCGTCCAGGGCGAAGGCGCCCCAGGTATGGTAGACCTCCGAGCGGTGCGGGTTGCGCATCTCCGCCGGCCCCCAGCTGCGCGCCCGGGCGTCGCCCATGAATTCAGCGCCCAGGAAGGCGATCTCTACCTGTCCCGCCTCCAGGTCCTCGGGAGTCAGTGCGACCGGGAGGTGGAACATGGTGGGAATGCCCACCCAGGGGTAATTGCCGACCCAGCGCTGGACATTGATGGGTCCCGGCTCCCGGCCCTTGCCCAGGTCGTCGCGCATCACTTTCCACAGGTCCTTGGTCGGTGACGCCTGGTTGATCGGGATGTTGCCGGCCTCCAGCTGCTCCCAGTCGGCAGCGTACTCCTCGGCGGATTTTTCCTCCTCCTGTGCAGCCAGGTTCGTGGCGTAGATCGCCAGGCAGGCGGCCACTATCGCTGTCCATTTCATGTCTGCTGTCCTCTGCGTGAGCTTGTATAGGTCGATCCCGGCGTGTGCGCCGTGTGTTCCGCTGGCCTGTTCATCAGAGCACCCACCTGAGGCGCATCTGTGCGAACACGGCCTTGTTGCGGTCGGGGTTCGCCGCCGGGTTCATGTTGTACTGCAACCCGGGGGAAAGTTCGAGCCACGGCGATACCTGGAATTTCCAGTACAGGTCCAGCCCGTACTCGTCGTCGAGACCGCCGTCGGTGGGTCGCCCCCACCAGGCGCCGATGCCCAGCCGGTCATTGACGAAGCCGAGGGGACGGAGCAGCGTGACGCCCGCGGCCAGGCGTTGATCGAACGCCCTGAACGTGTCATCCGCCCAGGCGTAGCGCAGGAACAGACCCCAATCCTCCCCCACGTCCTGGTCCGCACTGAGGGAGGCCGAGTAGGTGGAGTCCAGGTCGTCGGTGTCGTCGCTGTAGGAAACGGTAAGGCGGTAGTTTCCCTGTCCCAGCCCGCCGACATCGTCGGGGGTCAGGCCCACCTCCGACACGTACTCCCAGTTGCCGCTGTCGACCGAGTCGAAATCGATGAAGCGGTCGCCGAGGTCGGCGTCGGCGTCGCGGACCATGCCGGAGAGGTACCAGTCTGCGCGCTGGTATTGCAAAAATGCCCCCAGGCCGATGCGCGCCGTGTAGTGGGTGACCGGGTTGTTCACCAGCATGGGCGTGTAGAAGTCCTCGCGGTCGCTGACCGTGTAGCGATTGAGGTTGAACAGCACGCGGGTGGTGAGCTTGCCCACCATGAGCCGCCACTGGTCATCCGCGAACCACTGCTCCCACGCGAAGTGCTGGGTGAGGTCGCGGCTTTTCCCCGGCGCGGTATCGCCCCCGTTAGGCGGTGACAGGACGCCGGCGCGATCGGCGAACTCGGTCGTGGTCTTCCCGCCCCAGGTATCCGACCACTGGTACCAGGCCAGCAGGTTGCCGCGCCGCGGCTGCGCGGCGTCCACCAGCGACCACTGCACGATGAAGTTGGTCTCGTTGTTGGCGTGTGCGCCGGCGTCCCCGTCGAGCTGGTACTGGTACTGGGGCGCGACCTCGACAAGGTAATTGAAGCCCCGCTCCTGGAACGTGCGGCGTTTGAAATCGAGGTAGGCTTCCATGCCCTTGCTCAGGGGGCCCAGGTCGACGTGGCCGGTCTTCTCTTCACGGTCGTCGTAATCGATGAGCGCGCCGACCTCGCCGTAGTCGTCGGCGTTGTCCGACGCATGGGAGGGAAGGGCGGGAAAGGCGCACGCGAGCAGAAGAACAAGATAGTACCCACTAGAATTCTTCATTGCCGATCCGTGTCCAGCCCGCTTGCTCGCTCCCTGCGAATTGATTGTGGCAAATTGTTGCCAGTTGCATAAATTGAAATATCATAGGAGAAACATTCACCAGGTAAATGAATCCAGATGTCACTACGCCGCGTGGATCTCAATCTGCTCACCGTCTTCGACGCGATTTACACCGAGGGGAGTCTCACCCGCGCCGCCGCCCGCATCGGCATGAGCCAGCCCGCAATGAGCAACGCCCTGGGCCGGGTCCGTCACCTCGTGGGGGACGAACTGTTCGTGCGCGAGGGTCGCGGCATTCGCCCCACGGCCCGGGCCAGGGAGCTGGCGCCGTCAGTGCGCGAGGCACTCACCCTCGTAGAGGGGGCGCTGCATATTGCGGGTCGGTTCGACCCGGTGCTGCACAAGGGCTTCTGCGTTGCCGGTTTCGACTACTGCGAAGTCGTGTTGTTGCCGCGCCTGAAACGACGGCTGGATCAACACGCGCCGCAACTGCAACTGCGATCGATTACAGGCACATCGACCGAGATGGCGCGCCAGCTGCGTTACGGCGAGGTGGACCTCGTCATCGATTACGTCCCGCTGGAAAAACCCGGTTACCGGTCGGAAGCGCTGTTCTGTGAACAGCTTGTCGTCCTGTGCCGGCGGGATCACCCGGCCATCGGGCAGACGCTGGACCTGGAGACGTTTCTGGCGCAGCGCTTTGTCTTCCGCGAGGACCGCCCGGACGAACCGGTACCCGAAATCGATAGGGCACTGGCGGCGATGGGCCGCAAGCGCGAAATTGCCCTGTCGGTCACGAACTGGCTGGCCATGCCGCAGCTGGTCGCCGACAGCGACATGATCTGTACCTGCGCGAGGCGGTTTGCGCAGGAGTACGCGCAGTACCTCGACCTGGAGATACACCCGGTGCCCCTGGATATCCAGTCCATTCCCGTTTACATGATCTGGCACGAGAGCCAGGGGCATGTTCCCGCGCACCGCTGGCTCCGCGCCCAGATGAAGCGCGCCTGTCGGGGCCTCGGCTAACCTGCCGGGCCCCGGCCTGTTCCGCTAACCCTCCTCGGCGTTCCTGACCCGGTTCAGCACCGAGGCGATATGCGCCTTGAGGGCGTAGATATTTGTCGAGTAGGTCACGGGTGCCCGCAGCGCAGTCACCCGCTGCTCCAGCTCTTCCAGCCTCGCGCGGTCCGCCGCCAGCTGCCGCGGATCGGCGCTGCCGATGTTGCGGTCGATGCGCCGAAGCTCGTTGTAGACCATGTGGAAGCGGCGCCGCATTACGAAATGGAACAGGGCGGGCAGCAGTTTTAACAGGGGGTAGACGACACCCAGCAGCGGGATTGCGGCGGCCACGGTCTGCATTACCAGCACGGCTATCCAGTAGGGCAGCAGGCGCAGCAGGAAGGGCCGTCCATCGGCGTAGTACGCCCGGGCACTGTCGCTGAGGAGGATGACCTGGTCGGTTTCCCGCGGGAAGGAGCCGAAGCCGTGGAAAAAGTCGGGGTGGCCGTGGATTCTCGAGGCGGCGTCAAGGAACAGGCTCTGGGTGATGGGGTGGAGGTTTTCCCGCACCGCGAGAATTGCTGTAAATGCCAGCACCCGCTTGTCCTTCGGGGGCAGGTTCAGCGCCAGGTCCCCGACCCCTTCGGGTACGACGAGTTTCGTCAGCTCAGGGTGCAGGGCGACGTAAGCATCCGCGCGCTCGAAATCCACCAGGTGCACCTGCGGGTTGACCAGCAGCTGTGTGATCACGGGGGAAAGCGCATTGCTGACGATAAACAGGGAGTCGAGCTCGCCGGTTTCCAGCCTGCGGGCCGCCTCGGCGGGGGCCAGCTCGAGCAGGTCGAGGCGATCCGGGTCGAGGCCGTTGAGTTCCAGCAGGTGGCGCGACGCGGCATTCGAGCGGCTCTTCGGTGGGCCGATGGAAATCCTGCCGCGGACCAGGGTTTCTATGTCGCCCTGCCCCGAAACCGGGTTGCGCGTGAACAGCCACAGGGGTTCGTAGAACATGGCGCCCAGGGAGCGCAGGGTCCTGGCGTCGACGGTATCGGGCGTGCCCATGGTCAGGAAGCCGATATCGCTCCTGCCAGAGGACAGTATCTCGAGGTTGTCGATCGCGCCCTTGGAGGGACGCAGGACCACGTCTACACCGCTCTCGGCCAGGATATCCCGGTACATTTCTCCCATGCGCGCGAAGGCGCTTCCGGGGGGGCCGGTGACCATAGTGACCACGCGTGGGGGGGTCGGGTTGAGCAGTTGAAAACTGAAGTAGAGGCTCGCGAAGGTGATGACCACCCCGAGCAGGGCCAGGAGAATTCGCAGGCGCAGCACTACTGGGCCACTCCCGGGCGGCGATTGCCGTAAAGCGTTTCCAATCTGACTGACTCCTCTTCTGCAGCCGCGGTCGCGGTACTGCAGGCTTCTTTGTCCGCCGACACCTTATCGTAAAAGCCCTTGGCCAGGATAGAAATGCCCGCCGTCGCCAGTGTGGTCACACCCGACACCACCGCGGCGTCGCGGTCGAGGCCGATGGCGGGCTTCGCCAGCGTGCCGCTCACGTGCACGTAGGGGTTGATCAGGTTGCTCAGTCCTATGCCCAGTCCCTTCATCGGGATGGTATTGAAGTCGGCCTCCAGTGTTTCCGTACCCAGGTCGATCCTGGCATCCGCCAGCACCTGCAGGCGGTCGGTCTGTACCACCAGCACCGGCTGGCCGACGAGGACGCCGTCCTCGACAATCGCCAGCAGCACCGAGCACTCGATGTTGCTGTATTTCTCCTTGGCTTCGAAGGGATTGACCGTGTTGAGCAGCTCCAGCAGGAAATCCTGGGTGAACATGCGCATGGCGCTCATGTCGACCTTGCCGGGACCACTGGTCTGTATCAGGTAACCGTGGCTGCCCGCGGCCATCTCGCGCAGCGTGTTACCCGTCGCCGTGTAGGCCAGGGAGATGTCGTAGCGGGGTAGCAGGGCGATCTCCGCAGGATCCTGCGCCGGCAATCCCACCGAGATGTTTTCACCGCCCAGCCGTATCCAGGCGTCGAGGCCCATCGGGGTGGATCCGACCGCCATGGAGCCGCGCACGAGTCCGCCCCCCTGGCCGGTGAAGGATACTTCGTGCAGGGTGAAGGTCCCTTCGCCCAGGCGGCCTTTGACGACGAGGTCGTCGATATACTCCAGGCCGCCCTCGACCCGGTCCGCATGGTAGGCGAGGTCTGCCTCGAGCTCCGGCAGCCGCACATCCGATACGTCGGTGTCCGGTATCAGCCTGCCATCGGAACCGGCGGGGCTGGCGGCGGCGCTTGCCGTCTGTGTTGGGGCGGCCGGGGCGTCCTCGCCGGGTGCAATCCAGGGTCGCAGGTCCAGCACACCCGACGCCAGGTTCACCCGCAGCCGCGGCGGGTCGGTGGGTGTGAATTCAATACTGCCCGCCAGGTCGCTGCCGGCCACCGATGCCTCGATGTCCAGTCGCGAGGGCGTGTCCGGATCGTCCAGGTGACCGCCGGGCCGTGCGTTAATGGACAGCCGGTCTCCCCTGACCTCCAGCGCTCCCCCCAGTCGGTGGCCCTGGTCGAGTGTCAGTTCCCCGTCCAGGGTGAACGCCGATTCGTACGCTTGCGGCCAGGCGGGAACGAGACCGGAGAGCCGGTTTCCCGCGCCCTCCAGGGTAAACCCGAAAAACGCCAGGGGGTCCGCGGTTTGCCAGTGCGCCCCCAGCTCCAGTTCAACTCCGTCGGCGGCAATTGTCACCTGTTCGAGGCGGGAGGTATCGGGGTCCGCCCGGAAGACCCCCTGGAACTGCAGGGAGCGGAGCGCGTCGGGTAGGTCCCCGGTCGATGCGTCGGCTGGCAGCAGTTGGCCGGTGTCGGTGAGGTCTGCGGTCAGCGGGGCCTCCAGCGACCAGTCTTCCTCTTTGATCGTGGCGCGCGCAGAGCCGGTGATCGTGTTGTCGCCCAGCGCGAGTGCGATCTGTGGGACAACCAGCGACTCGCGTTCCATGTTCGCGCGCGCGCGGAGCTCAAACGGTGTCGCGGGAGCGCCCTCCACGGCCAGTTGTGTCAGGCTTGTTGCCAGGGACCGGCCCCGCACAAGCAGGTTGAGGCTGGAGTCTTTAAAACCGGCATCGCCGTTGCGCAGGTCCGCCTCGATTCGCAAATCGATGTCGGCGACCCTGCCCTCGAGATTTACCTGCGGGTGTCCCCCGGGGTCGGGTTGCATCGCCATCGTTACGGTGAACGCGCCCGGGCTGCCGGCCGGTAGCCCGAGCAGCGCCTCGAACCCCGCGAGGTCCTTTCCCCGCACCTCTGCGGACAGTGTGGATTGGCGCAGGGTCGCAAGCTCACCGATGGAGCCCCGCACCTCCGCGGCGATGGTGCCCAGCGACCCGGACAACGCCAGCGCCAGGTGGTCGTCCGTGTTCTCCAGGCTCGCATTCAGTTCCAGCGGGCCGTCTGCCTCGCTGCGCAGGCCCAGCCACTGCGCTACGCGTCGGAAGGACGGCCCTTTCAGTTGTGCCCTGCCCCAGGGACCGGCGAACGGTTCGAGGGTCTCCACTCCTCCTTCCAGGGAAAATTCCACCGGGCCGGCGTTCCCGGCGAGTGACAGGGTGACCCGGCCCAGTTGCTGCAGTTGCGCCAGTTCGCCGGTCTCCATGCGCACCTCGAGAGGCTCGCCGTTGAGCGTGGCCGTGACCTCCAGTTCGAGATAGGACCGCTCGTTCACTGTTTGACGCACCGAGTGGAGCGCGAGGTCCAGCGGCGCTTCCACGAGCGGGCCACTGTACTCTATCCGCGACCCCTCGACGGACAGGTGCTTGACGAGAAAGTCGGGGGCGCCGTCTGTGTCGGCCTCGGTCTCCTCCTCACCTTCATCGGTACCGAACAGCCAGTTCACCTCGCCGGATGCACGCTCCTCCAGGTCGAGGTCGATACCGGCCAGGCGCGCATCGTTGACCACCACCCTGCCGAGCAACAGCGAAGCGGTGTCGAGTTCCACGGTGAGGGAATCTGCGAGCAGGAAGTGTTCGTCTTCCGCCCAGGCGGGGTTGGCTATAGCGATGTCGCTCGCGGACAACGTTGTGGTGCGCCCGACCGACAGGTCCAGGGCGCCGTCAAGCTCGACCTGGCGATCGAGAGCTGCGCCCAGCAGTGTTTCGATCGGCCCGCTGAAGCGATCCAGGTCGACGAACAACAGCAGCACAAGCAGGACCAGCGGCAGGGCGACAACCAGCCCGAGTCCCGTCCAGAGCAGTCGCCGCATGTGTTATGACCTTCGCATCGTGGCTGTCCGGCTAACTACACGTTTTGGACATCCCGTAGTCGGCGCGAACCTGTTCGAGGTCATCCATGGCTTCACCGACCAGTGTCCGGGCCTGGCCTGTCGAGGTGAGCTTGGGATCGCGGGCGACCAGGTCCGGCAGCATTGCCACGGCGGCGTCTTCACCGGAGTCCTCGGCCACGGCCATGATCTCGAGCCAGTAACCCGCGAGGACGAAGTCCTGTTTGGTCGATTGCTGGGCGCTCTCGGCGTAGGCGATGGCGACCTTGTGGCGGCACTCGGCGAGGGCCTCCAGGCCGCGGAAGGCATCGTCGCCGATATCGCGGCGCAGCTTGTCAAAGGCGGCGGCCTGCTTCTGCTGCGCCGCGGCTTCGTTGCGCCTGGCCTGCTCGGCACCGCGCATGCCGCCCGCGACGGCGCCGGTGCTGCCGCCCCACACCGCACCGCGCGCCGCGGCGTCACCCACGTCACCGCCGAATACCAGAGCGGTGACCATGCCTCCCACCGCGCCGACAACCGCGCCCGTCGCCGCGCCGTCGGCGGCCCCGCGGGTCGATTCGGTAGAACAGGCAGCGAGGAATATTGCGAAGCCGAGGTAGCACAAGGAACGTGGAAACATGGTCGGTTACACTCCAGGCAGGCGGGGACGTGTTCCCGGCGCCATGGGTGCCGGGTAGGGACAATAGTGGTACCAAGCCGCGGTATGCGCAAGTTTGCCACCGTACGCATCGCGACGGCGGCGGGCGATAACCGAGTTCAGGTCAGGAGGTTGCCCGGACCGGCGTGGTCACTGCGCAAAGCTGATGGGAATTCTCAGCGTCGCCTCTTCCGTCAGCAGGCCGCCGTCGTTGAAGACGATCACGCAGTCGACGGTGTCGGGGTCGCAGCGCCCGGAACCCACCGTCCCGATGACTATCTCCAGCGTCAGCGAACCCTCGCCCGTGGGGTTGGGGCGCAGAATCAGCCCGTTGACGAAATCGCAGACGTCGCTGCCGCCAAGTCCTCCCTGGGAGCACTGCAGGATGTTGATCACGTTGCCCGGGATAAAATTGCGCCAGCTCACGGTCACGATCTGCCCGTCTACAAGGCCGCTGTCCGGCTGTACCGCGGCGACGCGATTGGTGATGGGCGGCGGCAGGGGCAGGGTGACGTCGGTGCCCCCGGTCGCCGTATACAGCAGTTCCACGTTGGTGTCGTAGACCTGCCCGGCGAGGAGGCGCTCCTCGGCTTCCGCCTCGCCGCGCAGGTGGGTGCGGAAGAAATCGATGATGCTGTTGCTGGTGGAATCGAAACCGTGACCTGAGGGGCCGAGGTAGGAACCGTGATCCAGGTCGGTCAGGGTGAGCAGTCCCTTCGCGGCCTCGACCTCGTTGAATACGCGTACCGATTCCTCGAAGGGGACCAGGGCATCCGCAGTTCCGTGAACCAGCATCAGCGGCGCGGCGGTGGCGAAGTCGTAGTCACCGTTGTTAAAGGGAGCCGCGACGCCGGCCAGGGATATAGCGCTGTCGATGCGCGAATCCCGGCAACAGCTGTTGGCGATGACACCCAGCGTGGTGATGCCGCCGTTGGAATGACCGAAGGTGCCGATGTTTTCGATATCCACGCGCCCGGCGAAGGGTGCCTCACCTGCATTCACCGCGGCTATGACCGTATCGATGAGAAAGCTCACGTCACCCGGTTGTTGCTGGGTATCCGATGCGTCGGGACCCGCCGGCGCATTCGCATTGGTCAGGGGAAATGCGGGGGCGACGACGACGAAACCCGCGGCGGCGACGGTTTCGATCAGGGACGCGTACACCTGGGGTGTCGCACCCAGGCCGTGGGAGAACACCAGCAGCGGGAACTTGCGGCGCGCGTCGGGAACAATGACCCGCGTCTCGAGGGTGCGCGTGGGCAGGGCGGGAAACTCCCCCGTCGGTGGCGTGCCCCGGGTCTCGTCCACGAACACCATTTCGGTGATAGTGATGCCGTACTCTTCAAGGAACGGCAGGATATCGGCGTCGTCGCTGCAGCCGGCGAGAACGGTTCCAAGGCAGCCCAGCAGGAGGGCGCACAGGGTGCCGCGGAAGGAGGGGGGCAGGGACATCGACCGGTCCTCTTATCGTGGTTGGCGTGCCCGGAGTATAGCGCCCATCGGGAGCCATTTCAGGCCGGTCCAGGCCAGGCCCGGCGCGGGGTTGGCGATATCGGGTCCCGCGCCTGTCACAAAACCCGCCGCCGCTCCGTCATAATGGGTGATACGGGAAAAAAAGGGGAGACATACCATGTTGCGCACCATCCTGATTATCGTGGCAGCGGTGAACGTGCTCACGGGGTTGCAGCTGTTTATTACGCCGGAGTTCTTCTACGAGAACGTGCCGGGGGTGAAGATGCTCGGGCCGCTCAATATCCACTTCTACCGCGACGCCGGCCTCAGCTACGCCGCCAGCGGCCTGTTGATCGCCTGGGGCTGGCGACGCGGCAACTACAGCTGGAGCGTGGCGGGCAGTGTGTGGCCCGTCTTTCACGCGCTGTTCCACCTGCAGATGTGGATCGCGCGCGGCCTGCCGCTGGACCTCGTCGCGGCGGTCAACCTGTTCGGTATTCAGTTGCCCGCCTGGGCGGCGCTGTACGCGGCCTGGCAGCTGCACAAGGCACAGGAGGGCATCTCGTGATCCGGTACTTGACGAACAGGGCGGCGGACTGGATGCAGCGCCGCTACGACTACGACGCGAGCTACCTGCGCGAGGCGGCGGCGGTGTCCGGCGGCGGCGCAGTCCGACTCGGCTTCCTGTCCCTGTACAGCAGCTATGCGGCGGGTGCACCGGTCGATCTCTGGGCCGGCACCGCGGTCGCCTCCACACGTGACGGCGACTGCGGTCCCTGCCTGCAGCTGGTCGTCGACATGGCCGTCGAGCGCGGGGCGAACCCCGCCGGTCTGCGCGCGGTTTTGCAGGGCGACACAGAATCGGCGGGCGACGTCGGCCTGGGTTACCGCTTCGGCGAAGCCGTTATCCACGACGCGGCCGCACTGGAGGATTTGCGCACGGAGATCCGCGACCGCTTCGGCGACAGGGCGCTGGTCTCCCTGTCCATCGCCGCGGCGACCGGACGCGCGTGGCCGGTCATCAAGCGCGGGCTCGGCCACGGCCGTGTCTGCCAGTCCGTGACCGTCGATGCAGAGCCGATCGCGGTGCACCGTGAAAGCGGGGTGGAGACGGCCTGATGGCCGGTGCTGACATCGACACGTTCCAGGCGCGCCGCGGTCACCTGCTCGCGCTGGCCTACCAGATGCTGGGCGAACTCGCCGCCGCGGAGGACATCGTGCAGGAGGCCTGGCTGCGCTGGAGCCAGGCGGACCGCGCAGAAATTCGCTCTCCCGATGCCTGGCTGACCAGCGTGGTGACCCGCCTGTCCATCGACCAGTTGCGCAGCGCGCGACGGCGGCGAGAGACCTATACCGGCACCTGGTTGCCCGAGCCCATCCTGGAGGCGGACGCGGGTCAGGAGCCCCCCGAGCTTCTGGACGTGGCGCGGCGCTGCGAGCTGGCGCTGCTCTGGACCCTCGAGCGGCTGGACGAGGATGAGCGCGCCGCCTTCCTGTTGCGCCAGGTGTTCGATACCGGCTACGACGAGCTGGCGCGGGTGCTCGATCGTTCCGAGGCCGCGTGCCGGCAGCTCGTCAGCCGCGCCACCCGGCGGGTAAAAGACGGCGCGCCCCGGTATACACGTTCCGCCGATCAGCTGGAGGACACCATGGTCAGGTTCGCGGCCGCCGCGGCGGCGGGGGACAAGCAGACCGTACTGGAGATGCTCGCGCCCGACGTGGTGGCGGTCTCGGACGGCGGCGGGGTGGTGAAGGCTGCCCTGATTCCGTTGGAGGGCCCCGAGCGCGTGGCCCAGGTCATCACCCACATCGCCAGCAAGGCGCAGCGGGAGAGCGGCTGGGGCGACGCGCCCCCCGTGATCAGGCAGGCCAATAACCTGCCCGCCTTCGTCGCCATGGAGGGTACCGAGAACGACATGATCCTGACCCTGCGCCTCAACGACGAGGGGCTGATCAGCTGGATATACACCCTGCGCAACCCGGTGAAACTCGCCGCGGTTGGCGGGGCGGCAGGCGGGTAGGGTGGCGGTGGGTGAGCGCCGACCCGTGCCGACGGCGGACAGCGGCAACAAAGGCCGGATACGGCACGATATGTTGCACCGGTGAGGTATCCCGGCCCCCGCCCACGCGGGATAATGACGCCTCAGGAGACAGGCAGGAACCCGGCATGGCGTCCTTTCCCGAAACCCCCGGGGACCTTACCCCCGAACATCTCACCCGCTATCTGCAGGCGTCCGGCCGGCTCGACTCGGGGCGGGTAGCAGGCGCCGAATTCCGCGTCATCGGTACGGGCAAGATGGGAGACAACGCGCGTTTCACCCTCAGCTACGAGGGGGCGCCTCCTGACGTCCCCGCCACACTGGTCGGCAAGTTCCCCGCGGCGGATGAAACCGCCCGCAGCATGGCCGGTGCCCAGGGCGCGTATTACAACGAGGTGATGTTTTACCGGGAGCTGGCTCCCGGAACGACGATGCGCACACCCTTCATCTACGCCAGTGAACTGAGTGAGGACCGCACATCCTTTCTCCTGTTAATGGAGGATATGGCGCCCGCGGAACCCGGCAGCCAGCTGCAGGGTGAGTCACTGCAAAACACCCGGCTGGCATTGGCAGAGGCGGCAAAGCTGGCCGCGGCCTACTACGGGGACGAGACAATCGGCCCCCGCGACTACGTGATGGCGGCGGCGCGGGATGACGGCGGCGCCTTCGCCGAGGCGCTGATGCAGGAGTACTGGCCGGGCTTCGTGGACCGCTTCGGGCACGGTCTCTCCGGCGAGTGCATCGCCTTCGGTGAACGTTACGTCGGGCGTGTGGCGCACTTCATCTCGCGCTACCGGGGGCCCAAAACGCTGGTCCACGGCGATTTCCGCAGCGAGAACATACTTTTTGCCGACGACAGCGCGACGACAGTTGACTGGCAGACCACGGGCGAATCCAGCGTTATGACCGACGCCGCCTACTTCCTCGGCGGCAGCGTGACGGCGGAGGACCGGCGTGCCTGGGAGAGAGAACTCGTGCAGGAGTTCAGCGCGAACCTGGCGCGCTCAGGTATCGAGCTGGGATTCGCGGAGTGCTGGGAACAGTACCGCGAGTTCGCCATGCACGGCCTGCTTATCACGGTGCTCGGTGCGAGCTTCAGTGCGCCGGAAGAGCGCAGTGACCGCATGTTCCTGGCCATGATCCGGGGGCACCTGCAACAGTGTGTCGACCTGGGCTCGGCCGAGTTTCTCGACTAGCGGGCGAGCCGCTATACGGCCGTGGTCTCGACGTGTTCCACGTCCTCGGGGTGCTGTCTCGCCGCCACGAGGCAGCCGGTCACGATCAGGGCGGTGCCGAACAGGGTCGCCAGGGTCGGCATCTCCTCGAACACCAACCAGCCGAACAGCGCCGCCCAGATGAACGCGGTGTACTCCACCGGTACCAGCACCTTCGCCTCGGCGCGGGCGTAGGCCCAGGACAGCAGCAGGATGGAAGTCAGGCTGAGCAGGGCAGCCCCGGTGAGTGCGGGCACACTGTCCACCGGCGGGGGTACGGCGAAAAAGGGCGCAAACAACAGGTAGACCAGCACCAGGGTGCCGCTCTGGAACAGGGCAATTTCGATCGGGCCCGCGATGAGGGCCTGCTGCCGTTGCAGGATGAGGTTGTACGCGTACATCACGGCGGATACGAGAATGGCCGTGATGCCGGGCACCAGTTCCGCGCTGTAGTCGCCGGAGAGCTGCCCGCTGATAACCACCAGCGCCCCCGCGAAGCCGACCAGTGAGGCGATGATCGCACGCTGGTTGATGTGCTCCCTGAGGATCATGGCCGCCAGGTACAGCGCGATCAGTGGGGCGATAAATGACAGGGCAATCGCCTCTGCCAGCGGTACGCGTGCCAAACCCCAGAAGAACAGGAAGGCCATGACCGATGTCACCAGTCCGCGCCACACGTGCAGTTTCAGTACGTGCCGTGCGGGCCAGGGAATGCGTCTTGCGAGAAACAGGGGCAGGATAAAAAGCAGAGCGATGCCGGTCCGCCAGAGCATGGCGTTGTAGGCGCCGATATCTATGGAGAGGTCCTTCATCAGGACATCCATCCCGGCGAAGGTCGCGATACCGCAGCAGGCGACGGCGAAGGGTACCGCGACGCTGCCCTGTCGGATTCCCATTGTCGGTTGCCGCCGCGGTGTGCGCAGCGATGCCTAGCGCGGGTCCAGGCCCTTTTTCTCCCGCTCCTTGTTCATGCGGTCCGCGTCGCTGCTCAGCCGATCGCCGAGGTCTTCCTCGCTCGCGGTACCGGCGATGTGTTCGTTGGCCAGGGCGGCGTTGTACATGATCTTTTTCACCGGCGTCACCGCGAGAATTGTGCGCAGGGGCGAATCGAGTAGCGCCATGAAGCTGTCCTCAATCGCCTTGTTGCCCTGTCCGACCTTTGCCGACAGCGCGCGGTAGAACCAGGCCTTGGTGTCGTCGTCGTCGAGGAACTCGCCGGTACCCTTGAACGTGATCGCTCCGGAGGGCAGGCCCTCGTCGGCGCCGGCCGGGTAGGAGGCGGAGCTGATATTGACCGACACCCTGTTGTCGCGACGAATGGCGGCTGCGCGGTGGCGGTGGGAGGCGAAGGTCAGCCAGATCTTGCCATCGCGCCAGATGAAGGCGTGGGTGACACCGACCGGCCAGCCGTCCTTCGTCGACCACATGAGTACCGCCTCGATGGCCTTTTCCATCAGCGCCTCTACCTGGTCTTCGTTGAATGGGTAGATGGAAACGATTTCGTGGTCGTGGGTCTGGGCCATGTTGTGTTCTCCTGTCGTGGTACCGTGAATTCAGTGGCTTGCCAATTGCGTCAGCAGGTCGTCGAGGTAATCTGCGCTGGCCGGTACGCTATTAATGAAGGGGGTCAACAGCGCGCCAAAGTCCGGTGGCGTCGTGCCGGGCATGCGATTCTCCGGGCGCCGCTCGCGGCGCGGAAGGGACTGCGGGGCTTGCCAGTGGGGCCGCCCGCCAGTAGCATTGAAAAAAACAGGATAAACTGACTTTTTTCGTAAGGCAAGCACGGGACACCCGCAGGCACATCGCGTGGGGCGGTCTGGTCCCGGAGGAGACGGCGTTGACTGAACAGGACAGGGGCCGGGTACTGGTCGCCGGGGCGACGGGGTATCTCGGCAAATACGCGGTGCGCGCCTTCAAGCGGCGGGGGTACTTCGTGCGGGTGCTGACCCGCAGCGAGGAGCGCCTGCGCGAGGCAGGGCCATTTACGGCGCCCGCGCTGTCGGAGGCCGACTTCGACGAGGTCTTCGTCGGCGAGGTGACGCAGCCCGAGACACTCGGCGGCCTGATGGACGGCATCGACCTGGTCTTCTCCAGTATCGGCATCTCCCGGCAACGGGACAGGCTGACCTTCGAACAGGTCGACTACCAGTGCAACAGGAACCTGATCGACCTCGCGGAACAGGCCGGCGTGAAACGCTTTATCTACGTCTCGATGCAGGGCGCGGAAAACATCATGGACCTCGCGATCACCCGGGCGCATGAAAAGGTGGTCGATGCCCTCAAGGCGTCGTCCATGGACTACCGGGTGGTGCGTCCCTGCGGTTACTTCTCCGACATGGGTGTGCTCTACGACATGGCGAAGCGCGGCCGCTCCTTCCTGGTGGGCGAGGGCACCAACCTGATGAATCCCATCCACGGGCGCGACCTCGCCGAGGTGTGCGTCGATACGGCGGAGGGCGACGAACGGGAAGTCGAGGCGGGCGGGCCGGACGTCATGACCCAGCGCGCGGCGGCGGAGCTGGCCTTTGAAGTGGCGGGCAACCCACCGAAAATTACCGTCATCCCCCTATGGCTGGCCCGGGGCCTTGCGCGGTTTATCGGGCTGCTCTCCACGCAGTTCGGCGACCTGGCGGAGTTTATCGTCACCGCCGGGGAAATCGACGGGGTCGGCCCGCGGCGGGGTACCACCACGCTGCGCGAGTACTTCGAGGCCCTGCACGCGGGTCTCGAGGACGTGCCGGAGCGCTAGCCACTCACTCCTCGGTGTTGGCTCCGTAGAGGCCGACGCCGAGCTCACCGGCGATGTGGCGGATGGCGTTCAGGCCGCGGATGCTGTTGCCCGACGCGTTGAGCCGCGGCGAGAACGTGGCGATAGCAAACCTGCCGGGGACTACCGCGACGATGCCGCCGCCCACGCCGGTTTTCGCGGGCAACCCCGCGCTGTACATCCATTCACCCGACTCGTCGTAGAAGCCCGCAGCCGCCATGATGGCCAGCAGTTCCGGTACGTGCTCGGGGTCGAGCACTTTCTTCCCTGTGATGGGGTTGGTGCCCTCGTTGGCCAGTGTCGCGCCCATGATCGCGAGATCCTCCGTGTTGATGCCGATGGAGCACTGGCGCGTATAGACGCGCAGCGACTCCTCCGGGTCGGCGTAGAGGCGCTCGTAGTTGTAGAGCAGGTTGGCGATGGCGCGGTTGCCCCAGGCGGTCTCGTACTCGGAGTCGTAGACGTCCTCGAGCACCTGTAGCTCGCGGCCCGCGTAGTCGTTGATATTGCCGGCCACTTTGTTCCAGCGCTCTTTTTCGGACCCGGCGTTGACAAGGCTGACAGCGGCGATGGCGCCGGCATTGACCATGGGATTGACGGAGCGCGAGTCGTAGATTTCCAGCGCCAGCCGCGAATTGAACGGCAGCCCGGTGGGTTCCACGCCGATCTTCTCGCGCACGGCGCGCGGGCCCTGTTCAGCCATGATCAGTGATGCGGTGAAGGGCTTGGACACCGACTGGATGGAGAACTCGTACTCGATTTCACCGGCGGAGTAGATTTGTCCGTCGCGGGTTGCAATGACTACACCGAAGAGGTCGCTGGGTACGGTGGTGAGGATCGGTATGTAGTCGGCATTGGCGCCGTCCCTGAGGTCCTTGTAGGTCGCGTAGGCCTCGTCGACCACGCGCTGGTAGTCCGCGGCGGTCAGCTTCGCCGCCAGGGCGCCGCCCGGCGCGAACAGCGAAAGGGCCGCCAGGATGAGGACGATAGGGTGAGCGTTGAAAGCGTCGCGCATGGGAACTCCTGTGAAAGCGGGGGCCGGCCCCCGGGGTCCTGGGTTGTTCGGGATTACACCACTATAGACCAGCCTGCAGTCTTTACGCGGCCGTCAGCCGGATCGGCCGTAGTCGATCGAGTCGCGCATCCCGGCGATCTCCTCGCTGGAGAAATTCGGGAACGGCTCGCTGTCTTCCTCGCGCCACAGGGCGAGCATGTCGCGCACGTGGGGGTTGTCGCCGGCGTCGGCAGTGTGCTCGTCGCGCACCATGCGCAGTGCGCCCGGGCCCGCCAGCGAGGCGCCGGCCTCGGTGATGATACCGATGAAACGCAGGTTGAGATCCTCCGCCACGGCGAGAAACTCCTGGAAGTCCGTCGTGCGCACCCCGGCGTCGAGACGCAGCCGCGCCGCGGCGTCGCCGATGTCGTCCAGCCGGACGCTCACGGAGTCGGGATAGACCATGGGATGTGAGTACAGTGTGCGCCGGATGTCAGCGAGTATCACGCGCAGCTGGTCGGGCGATGCGGCGAGTACCCGGGCGTTGCGAAAGTAGCGAATGCGGTCGCGCACCGAGTAGTTCTCGATCTCCGTCGACGAGAATACCGAGTTGGGAATGTGCACCAGGGTGCGATCCAGTGTGCGGATACTGGTGGAGCGCAGGCCGATTTCCTCCACCGTCCCGGTGACCGTGCCGAAACGGCAGAAGTCGCCCGGTGCCACAGGCCGCGCGGAGTAGAGGGTAATCGCGCCGATAAGGTTCTCGAAGGTCTTCTGCGCGGCGAGAGCCACGGCGACGCTGCCCACGCCGAGGCCGGCGAGCACGGTAGACATGTTGTAACCCGCGTTGTCCGCCCAGACCAGGCCGACGATGATCACCACCACCACCTTCAGCATGGTGGTAATAGGGCGCAGCAGGGCCGCGTAGTTGTGCTGGTCCTGCGCCTGCAGCTTGCGGACGTTGTAGTCCCGCGCCAGGGAGATAATGCCCAGCAGCAGGATCGTCCAGGCGATGTAGTCCAGTCCGCTGGAAGACAGGATCACCCGCAGCTTGAGGGAAAGACCGAGTTCGTCGACCAGGCCGACCACGAGCATGAGGAAGACAAAAAAGCGGAAGGGCCGGTGGAAAAAACGCTCGATGCCGTTGGGGAAAATATTGGGAATGAGCTGCACGAGCCGGTTGGCGATCCAGGTGAACACTGTCGCCGCGAGCCAGGCGACGACGATGCTGAGCAGCACGCCCAGTACCTGCCAGTTCAGCATGCCCAGGAAGGTGAAGTCGGGCAGCACGTCGAACAGGTAGCGCGCCACCGGGTGGAAGCCTAGCTCCTGCCACATTTCGGGAATGTGGCGCACGGTCGCGTTGGAGATTTTCCACGTGCGTCCGCCTTCGCCGTCCGGTACGCGCTGCAGGTAGATGGGTACATCGCCGCGGGACAGAGCCACGGTCGCCAGCAGGTCCCTGTAGTCGGGTAGCCCGTCCGCGGTATTGCCCTCCGGGGAGTCGCTGAGGCGCGACAGGTCCAGGATGATCTGCTGTGAGACGACGAAGGATAACGCCCGGACCAGTGCCTCCGGGTCCATCCCATCCATTTCCTCGGGGAGGTAACGCATGTCCAGGAACTGGCCCGCGCGCTCGTAGTCCTGCTGTTTGAACGCGGCGCTCATCGCCAGCGCGGCAGCCAGGGGCGTGCTGCCGCGTTCGATGGAGTCCGGGTCTGAGGTCTCGCGCTCGCGCAGCAGCTCCTCGGTTTTTTTCTGGCCCTCCAGCACCTCCCGGGCGGAGGTATGCGTCTCAATCTCCGGCGGCTTCTCCTCCTCTGCCGGGTCGACGACCTCCGCATTGTCCCCGTCCTGCGGGTCAGGGGCATCCTGCGCAATCAGCGGGCCACTGTGAGCCAGAAGCAGTGTGTACAGCAACGCTGCCAGCGTCGTTTTCAGGACTTGGTCCATGGGCGCTCCTCGCGATTCCGGTTCGCCTAGCGTAAATCGACGGGACCGCGACCGCCAGTACTCGCTCAGCGCACGCCGCGCTCGAACAGGCTGGCGTCCGCCACCACGCGGTCCGCGATAAAATCGGAGACGGCGCGGATCCGCGCGCTGTAGCGCAGTTCCTCGTGACTGACCAGCCACAGGTCCATTGTCGCCGGCTGAAAGTCGAGCAGCACCCGGGTCATGCCGCCCTGCATGGCCGCCCAGCGGTGCGACAGCGCCCCGATGCCAAACCCCGCCTTTACGGCGGACATCTGCGCCGCCGGGCTATTCGTCAGGTAGACGTAGGTTCCCGGCAGCGGCTCGGACCGCGGCAGAGCGAGCGTGGACTCGATACCCGAGCCGGACGTGTCCAGTGCGACCAGTTCGTGGTTCGCCAGGTCCTCCACCGTTTCGGGTGTACCCGCCCGGGCCAGGTAGTCGGGGCTGGCGTAGAGGCCGAAACCCACGGTGACCAGCCGCCGGGCGATGAGGTCGCCCTGGGACGGCTGACCGAGGCGCAGCGCGATATCCGCCTCCCGGTGCACGAGGTCCACCGCGCGATTCTCGATCTGCACCCTGACCACGATCTCTGGGTACTCGCGGTGAAAGTCGAACAGGACCGGGGTCAGCCAGTCGGTGCCGGTGCCCTCCGTGGCCGAGATAGTGACCTCGCCACACAGGGACTTGGACTGGACTTCGAGGCTGCGCTCGATGGCGAGCATCTCCCGCTCCATGCGCCGCGCGCTGTCGAGGATGGCGCTGCCCGCGTCGGTCAGCTGCATGCGTCGCCCCGTGCGCACGAACAGGGGGGTGTCGAAGCGTTCCTCCAGGGCCGCCAGGCGGCGCCCGACGGTGGGCTGGGTCAGGCCCAGGAACTCGGCGGCACCGACGAGGCTGCCCTGGTCCAGGATGGCGAGAAAGAGGCGGATATCCGCCCAATCCCGCAGCAGGTCTTTTCCATGCATAAATGTATACCAAATATAAATATATGGAATTGTTATGCGTTAATTTAGTCTATATCGTGTCAGGCGTAAACCCACAGAGGAGGAACGACCATGCGATGCCCAAGGGTTATTTTGAGTGCAACGGCGGTTGCCGCCATGTCGGCGCTGCTCTGGCACAGCCAGGCGGGTGCGGATGCCCTGGACCACTACCAGCCGGCGCCGCTCGTGAAAGCCGAGCGCGCACTCGAGCGCGGTGACGCGACGCGGGCCCTCGGCCTGCTGGATGGCCGCGTGGACACGCTGCGCGCCGGCGTCGAGCGGGCACAGGGCCACGCCCTGGTCTGCCGGGCCCGGTTTGCCCGCGGCGAGTTCGACCTCGCGGAGCGCGCCTGTGACGCAGCGGTGGAGGAGGGCGGCGGTGCCGCCGCCTGGAGTCACCTGAACAATCGCGGCGTTATGCGCCTCCTGCTGGGTCGGAGCGAGGAGGCGCTGGCGGACTTTCACGCGGCAGAGCGGCTCAACCCCGCCGCGGGATCGGTGCGCCGCAACATCGCCGCCGCGAGGAGGCACCCGGCGTAAGGAGCCCTCAGCGGGTCTTAGAAAAAGTCGAGAGCCTTGAAGTAGAGCATCCCAAGCGCCATGACCGGGCGGCGCAGGTAGCGCCCGCCCGGGAACGGCCAGTGCCGGATGGCGCGCATCACGTCAAAGCGAGTCGTATCGCCGCAGATCGCCTCCGCCGCCATACGGGCCATGACGTGACTGGGGGCCACCCCGTGACCCGAGTAGGCCTGTATATAGTAGCTGTTCGGCCCCAGCATGCCGGCCTGGGGCATGCGGTTCATGCCGATGGCCAGCTGGCCGTCCCAGGCGTACTCGATCGACGCGCTCGCCAGCTGCGGAAACACCTTCAACATCTTCTTCCACATGACGTCCCGGTAGCCGGCGGGCACGAGGCCCGTGTAGTTCGCCAGGCCGCCGAACAGCAGCCGCCGATCGGCGGTCATGCGGAAGTAGTCCAGGGCCGTGCGCATATCGCAGACGGCGATGTCCCGGGGCAGCACCGAGGCGGCGAGTTCCTCGGGCAGTGCGGCGGTGCAGATGATACAGCTGCTCGCGGGTACCAGGAGCTTCGCCGCGCGCGGCTCGAGGTAGTCCATGTAACCGTTGCCGCACAACACGAGGGCGCGCGCCTGCACACTTCCCTCGGCGGTGAAGACCCGCGGCCTCTCGCCGTGCTCCATGCGCACCACGGGGGACAGCTCGAAGAGCTTTGTACCCAGGGCGGCGGCGGCCGCTGCCTCGCCCTGGCAGAGTTTCATCGGGTGGACATGGCCCGCCCCCGTGGGGTCGTAGAGGCCGCCGAGGTAAAGGTCGGAGCCCACGAAGCACCGGAGTTCCTCGCGATCCAGCAACTGCAGCTCGTGGGGGTAGCCCCGGGCCCGCTCCTCCCTCTCGCTCGCCTCCAGTGAGCGCAGGTGGCGAGGTTTCAGGGCGACCTCGCAAAAGCCCCAGCGCAGGTCGCAGTCGATGGCGTACTGCGCGACCCGCTCGCGGATGATGTCGACACACTCCACCCCGATCCGGTGGATCATCTCGACCCCGTCGTCGCCGATACTGTGACGAAAACGTTCCGGGTCGTGGCCGACGCCCCCGATTACCTGGCCGCCGTTGCGGCCGCTGGCGCCCCAGGCGATGCGGCGCGCCTCCAGCAGGACGACATCCATACCGCGCTCTGCCAGTTCCAGCGCCGTATTGACCCCGCTGAACCCGCCGCCTACCACCACCACGTCGGCGTCGATGTCCCCCGCGAGTGCGGGGTAGGTTTCGGCATCGGTGGTAGCGGCGTAGTAGGAGTCCGTGTGCTTGTCGTCCAGTGCGGGGAAGCGCAGTCCGAGCATGGGCGTAACTACCAGTTCTCCTTGAAGGGTCGAACGTCCAGTTCAAACGTCCAGGCATTGCGGGGCTGGCAGTGCAGGAACCAGAACGCCTCGGCGATGGCGTCCGGTTGCAGGGACCCGTCTTCGCCCAGGCTGTCGATGTAACCGCTGAACGCCGTGCGCACCCGCTCGCCGTCGATCACGCCGTCGACCACCACGTGCCCCACGTGCACACCGCGTGGGCCGTAGTCCCTCGCGATCGCCTGTGCGAGATTACGCAGCGCGCCCTTGGCAGCGGAAAAATGGCCGAAGCCCGGTCGGCCACGCAGGGAGGCGGAGGCGCCGGTGAACAACAGCGAACCGCCATTGCGCTCCAGCTCCGGCAGCGCCGCCTTCGCGGTAAGAAAGCCCGCTACAGTGCACACGCGCAGAAAGCTCTCGAACTGCTCCGCGTCCAGGTCGTCAAAGGCGATGGGCTGGTTGTTACCCACGTTGAATACCACCGATTTGATCGCGCCGAGGCCGGCGGCCCGTGTCACCAGTTCCGTCAGTGCGTCGGCATCGGTGGCATCCGCCACGCAGGGTGTGGCGGCGCCCCCGGCAGCGGTGATCTCTTCGGCGACCTCTTGCAGGCGCTCCAGTCTGCGTCCCGCCACGACCGCGTGCATACCCTCCGCGGCGAAGCGACGCGCGACCGCAGCCCCCAGTCCCTCGCTGGCGCTGACCCCGACAACAACTGCCACTTCCGTCATGCGTCTGTCTCCCTGGTGGAGCGGCGCCGGCCTAGGCCGTGGCGCGCATACCCACGTAACCTGCGTAAACGAGTATGAACACGACACCGGTGTAACGGTCCATGCGCGCCTTGCCGTAGAGGAAAATCGGGATAATGATCGCCGCAAAGAGCAGCCCGATGACCACGTCGAGCAGTCCGCCCGGCGGAATCGGCAGGGGGCGCACGAGAGCGCTCACCGGCAGTACCACAAGGCTGTTGAAAATGTTCGAGCCCACAACGTTGCCCACGCAAAGGTCGCACTCGTTGCGGATCGCGGCGATGATCGATGTCACCAGCTCGGGCAGGCTGGTGCCGATTCCCACCACCAGGATGCCGACCACGACCGGCGAGACCCCGAGGTCCGTGGCAAACTCGGAGCCGTAGACAATGGTCAGGTGTCCGCCGAGACCAAGGCCGATGATACCCAGCCCACAGTAGAGGGCGCCCTGGCGCATGGTCATGACCGCGCCGCGCGGCAGGGTCTCCTCGAGTTCCCGTACATCGTTGATCAACGCGTCCTCGTCCTTGAACAGGAGGTCGCCGGCGGTGATATAGACGAACACGCTGAAGAGCAACAGCAGTATGAGTCCGTCCGAGCGTGTCAGGATGGGGGCTTCGCCCATGAGGGGGCGGTCCAGCATCATGACGACGAGGATGGTGGTGCCGAGCAGCAGCAGGGGCAGCTCCCGGCGCACGACCGTGCCGTGGATGGACACCGGCCGGAAGGCGGCGGCCATGCCCAGCACGAGACCGAGGTTGGCAAGGTTGGACCCGGCGACGTTACCGAAGGCCAGTTCGGTTTCACCGCGCACCGCGCCGATGATATTGACCACGAGTTCCGGGGAACTGGTGCCGAACGCGAGCACGGTCAGGCCCACCACGAGCGGCGGTACCCCGAGGCGCGTGGCGATGGCCGACGCGCCGGTGACGAGCGCGACGCCTCCCGCCAGCAGGAAGGCGAGTCCGCAAATCAACAGGAACAGGGTCACCCCAGGGTACCTCCGTGTCGGCCGTGTCCTCCCGGACAGTATAGGCCAGGATGCCCGCAGATCGTCGTGTCAGGCGGAGGAAGTTTCCGCAAATACCGGCCACCGCGCATCGATCCCGGTGCCATCGTAAACGGCGATATCGCCAAATTGCAGGAAGACGAATTCGCTCTGGGTGGGCCGGAAAAAAATCCAGTCGTCGGGTTCCAGGTCGATGGCGCTGGAGCCGTTGAGCATCTCCTGGTTGGTCGAGCGCCCGTAGAGGGCATTGTTGGTCAGCCCCGGCGGCGACTCGGGCACCGCCTTCCAGTAGCCGCCGTAGGTGAAGAAGGTGCGCGCGCGGTTGGGATCCCAGAGGGACTGCAGGGGCCCGAGATCGATACCGGGAATCTGCAGGGTGTCCATGCGTTTCAGCACCGGCGTGGCGATCCACGAGGCCGGCCGGTGGTCGGCCAGTGATGGCAGGTCGAAGTCGGTGGGTTTCACCAGGCAGGAGCCGGCGGCGAGCTCGTTGAAGGGGAAGTCGCCCTCGTTGTACAGCTGGTAGGTCGGGCTGCCCCCTGCGTTGAGGACCGCGTCTGCCGGCCAGGCCTCGCCCAGGTGCCCCCGCGCGCTCTGCAGGAAATGGCGATAACGCGCCATCGCCTCGTCGCGGTAGCCTATCGGGTCGCCCGGGACGTGCACGATATGCGGTTCGTAGCCCATCAAGCCGCTGAATTGCATTTGCGGCGAGGATTGGATGACATCAAGGATAGCCACCAGCTCGGCGTCCGAGGCGGCGCCGCCGCGGCGCAGCCCGACGTCGATCTCCACGCAGGCCTGCAGTGTCGCGCCGAGGTCACGCGCCAGCGCCGCGTACTGCCGGGCGCGCTCGGGTGTGTCCACGAGCCAGCGCAATTGTCGCGACGGGTCAAACCGGCCGCCGTCGAATTGCCGGTAAAAATTTTTAGCGGCTGCCACCGGCATGGGTTTGCCCAGCAGGATGTCCGTGTCGGGAAAGCGCCGTGCCACCAGGTTGATAAACGGCTGGTGAAACAACATCAGGCGGCGGCTGCCGGACTGCGCCATCACCGCCGCCAGCAGGTCAGGCGAGGGCAAGGACTTGGCGACGATGCGGTAATCGAAGCGATTCGCCAGGTGACCGGTGAGTGTGCCGATGTTGTGCGCCATCTCCCGCCGGTCGATGACCAGGGTCGGGCCGGAGCGACCGTCGGCGTCGAGCGCGGCGCTGAGTTCGCGGAAGTAGGAAGAGTGGTTTTCGCCGCGGTCGCGCGGGCGTGCAAGCAGTGTGATGCCCGCGGCTCCGGCGAGTCCTCCCAGCAACAGTGTGCGGCGCTTCACGAGGGTGCCCCGGGTCAGCCGAAGAGCGAGCGGAGGTAGGGGTTGAGGAAGCGCCCCTCGGGGTCAAGTTCCCGTCGCACCGCGCTGAAGTCGTCCCAGCGTGGGTAGAGGGCGCGCAACGCCTCGCGGTCGAGGGTGTTCAGCTTGCCCCAGTGGGGCCGACCCCCGTACTTGCGGAAGATGGGCTCGATGGTGCGGAAGTAGGGCTGGAAATCCTCCTCGAAATAACGGTGTACGGCGATGGAGCAGGTGTCGCGACCGTGGAAGGGGCTCAGCCAGATGTCGTCGCCCTTGATGTAGCGGAACTCGATGGGGAAGAACACCTCGGGGTGGTTGCTCTCCAGCGCGGTGCGAATCTCTTTCATGGCCGCGAGGCCGTGTTCCCGGGGCAGGTGGTACTCCATTTCGTTGAAGCGCACGTTGCGCTCGCTGGCGTAGTTTTTCCAGGAGCGCTCGATGCTCACCTCGTCGTCCAGGGTGCTGATGATGCCCGACAGCACCAGTTCGCGAATCTTCGGTGTGCGTTCCAGCCAGTCCCGGGCCAGCTTCAGGTCCTCCGTGCCCTCGTTGGGGTCGGTTTTGTCCGTCGACCCGGTGGGTTCGTCCGTCAGGTCGTGGCTGTCGGTAAAACCCATGCCGGAGAAGGGAATGTAGAAAAACTCGAAATTGCGGTGCCGGTCCGCCAGGTCGTCCGCGATCTCCAGGATTTCCTCAAACTCGCGCCACACGGTTTCGCGTCGCAGGCGGTAGGGAGCGACGTTCTGCAGTCGCACCTGCGTGATGATGCCCAGCGCGCCGAGGGAGACGAGGGCCGCCTGGAAAACCTCGGGGTTGTTGTCCGCGTCGCACTCGATGAGTTCACCGCGCCCGTCCACCAGTTGCAGGCTGCGCACGAAGGTCGGTATGCAGCCCAGGTTCGCGCCGGTGCCGTGCGTGGCCGTCGCCAGGCAGCCGGCCAGCGCCTGTTCGTCGATGTCCGGCATATTGATGAGGGCCTGGCCGAGGTCGTCCAGGGGCTTGCCGATCTCCCCCAGGCGAGTCCCGCCCCAGAGCGTGGCCTGCACGCTTTCAGGATCGTGACTGACCACGCCGGAGAGCCGTGCGAGAGACACGATCGTGCCGTCGGTGGGTACGAGCGGGGTAAAGGAATGCCCGGCACCCACGGGCCGTACCGTACCGGTGGCGCCTGCCACCAGCTCCTGCAGTTCGGCGACGGAGGCGGGGGCGACACGGGCGGCGGGCAGGCACTCCTGGGAGCCTGACCAGTTGCGCCAGGGCAGGCGCCGCGGCGCGGGTTTCTGTTCAGCGCGCGCCGCCAGTGGCAGTGCACTCGCACCCGCCGCGGCGACCAGCGCCTGGAGTACGTTGCGGCGCTTCAGCACGGCGTCACTGTCCCTCGGCCATGAAGCGGATGAGTGCCTCGAACTGGTCGGCATCGCAGTCCATGCACAAGCCGAAGGGCGGCATGCCCCCGAAGCCGTTGACCACGTTGTCCACCAGCGTGGGCATGCCTTTTTCCATGCGTGTCGCCCAGGCGGCGCTGTCGCCGGTGAGCGGAGAGCCGGTGGCGGCGACCGTGTGGCAGCTGCGGCAGCTGCGGTTGTAGAGCGCCGCGAGCTGGGCATCTGCGGGCTGCAGGGCGCCGCTCTGCGCCTCGCCGATCCCGGCGGCCGGGCGCGCGGACTCGCCGCAGCCGGCCAGGGTTACCAGGCTGGTCAGAAGTACCGCTGTCAGGTTGTGGCGTGGTCTCATGGAACGTTACCTGTCGCTAGTGCTCGCCGCCCGGCAAGCACGCAGAATAAACGAAAATGCCGCCCGTGGAAGCGGCCAGACTTTATTATAGTTATAACTAGCATATAGGCAAGGCGCAACTGGAAGCAACTACACGCAACTGGACGCAACTGGACACAACTGGACACAACTACAGGGGCAGCGTGGCGGCGGCATCGAACACGGCCCGTGCGCGGGCGACGGGGTCGCCCGGGAAGCGCTCGGCCAGGGCCCTGGAGCGCACCTCGAAACTGACCGGCACCTCGGGGTCCACGCTGTCCAGCACCTCCGCCAGGGGCAGTTCGCCCTCGCCGGGAAGGGCGCGCAGCCAGAGGGCTTCGTCCAGCAATTGTTCAGGTCCGCTGGCCGGGGGCTCCAGCGTGGCGTCGCACAGTTGCAGGTAGGGCAGCAGGTGGCGTTCGATGGTGGCGAGATCATCCGGCCGGCCACCGGTGCGCTGCAGGTGCAGGCTGTCGACGAGGACACCCCCGGCGGGGTGACCCACGCCTTCGACCACGCGGAGGGCCTCCCGGAGACTCTTCACTTCCGTGAAACCCATGAATTCCAGCACGATTCGCAGGTCGCCACCCTCGGCCCGCCGGCACAGGCGCTCAAAGCGTCGCTGCGTGACCGCCACGTCAGGTTCGGAGGAGATGCTCAGGAGGTTGCGCGCACCCAGTTCCAGCGCGGTGGCGACAGCGGCGTCGTGCAGGTCGTCGGGCTCGCCGGGTTGCAGCCAGACCACTTCGAAATCCAGCGCCACGAGTCCCGTGTCGCGCAGCGCCGACTCGACGTCAGCGCCGCGCGAGGCGCTCCACGTGTCGCGGTCGTACCAGATACCCGCCGCGGAAAAACCGGCGGCCGCGGCCGCGCGCACCGTGTCCTCGGGGGAGTACTCGGGCAGCACTCCAGCGGCAAGGGACAGTAGACGCGCCACCGTGAGCCGTCAGCCCTGGGCGCGGCGACCGGCGGCACGCACGGCGCGCATCGCCAGGTAGCGCATCGGTCGGGCCAGCAGTCGGCGCAGCGCGCTCGCCGGCGGTGTGTTCGCGGCGGAATCGAAGCGGCGCAGGTCGAGGTCGTCCTGGATCGAGCCCGACAGGGCATTCATCAACGAATCCACGGGTATGCCGGTGCTGTCGGCGATGCGCACCATGCGCTGGAAATTCGCCGCAACACCGGCGGCGTCGACCAGGACCGCGGTTCCCGCGGCGCGCAGCAGAGTCTCGCGGGCAGTGTCCAGCGCCGCCCCGTCCCGCGAGGCGAGCGCCTCGGCGAACTCGCGCAACTCGGTACCGAAGGGCACGCCGCCGTCACCGCTGCCGTTGACGACCTGGAGGTCGACGTCCTGTTGGGAGAGTTCCGCGCTCAAACTGAGCATGGTGGCGTGTGCGTTGGTTCAGTAAAAACACTCGTTGATCGACGAGACGCGACCCGCGATGACCTCCATCTGCATGCGGTTGATGCTGCGGCCGGTATCGGCGGTGATACTGATGACCTTGTCGTCCGTCAGGTACTGCACACCGGCGACACCTTTCCACTGGTGTACCGTGTCGGGGACCAGGCTCAGCGCCCTGAGGACGTTGGCCGCGCGCCCCCCGGGCCACAAACCCCGTTCGCGACCCGACAGTCGCGTGCCGGCGGCGATCATCGAGACAAAACCGGTGCCCTGTTCCAAACCGTCTGGGCGGTAGCGTTCCGGTTCACCCGACAGCGGCTGCGGCAGCGGTTCGGGTGGCATCCCGATGCCGCGATTGAACTCGTCGATACTGAACACTGTCACGGCAATGCCGACAAGCTCGACGTACTTCTCCTCGGAGAGCCCCTCGCCCGCGATTTCCCGCACCCAGTCGCCGGTAATGCGGCCCTGGTCCGTAATGACCCGGTGGACCGCGTCCACTACGACGTAGGGGAGGTTGCCGCTGTGGGTGTGCTCACCGGGGAACTGGTAGGGGCTGAGGGCCTGTTTGCGCGCCCGACAGTAGTCACATGCCGTGGCGTTGCGCACTTCCTGGGCGATGGCGACGCGCTCGGCGCCCGTCCACCAGGTGCCCGCGGACGCGAGTTGTTCCCAGTACGCCCGGTAGGCCCGGGGGATGTCCTCGCGGACGGGGCAGGGGGCATTGGCGTAGTCGAAGGCGAGCATGGCGTCATGGTGCCAGTTGCCGGTGTTCCGGGCAATGTCGGGAACGGATTGGCAGGCAAAAAAAGGCCGCACCGAGGTGCGGCCTGAAAACTCCCCGATGGGCGGGGATCCGCAATATCAGTCGAGGGAGCCCTCGATAATCCAGCCGGCCCACCAGGCGTCACCGGGGGCAGTGCCGGGCTCGACTGCACCGACGTAGCCGGTGTTATCGAAGGTGAAGCCGGAGCCGTTGTCCACTTCCGGAATGTCATCGGCGGCCACGGAGGCCTCCGGGTCGGTAAGCGCGTAGGCCGCGTCTACCGTGACGCTGTTGGCGCCGGAGTTAATCGCTGTATCGGCGTCGCGTTTCTGGTAGAAGCCGTCCTCGCACTCGCCCAACACGTTCACGAAGGTGACCAGGGAGGGCACGATCACGGAGCCGTCGCCGTTCACGTCCGCGTCGTCGATCCGGGCGCAGCCGATATCGAAGTCGCGCACCGCGGTGTTGTACACGCCGACGGTGAGCGCGCCGCGCAGGCGCATGCCGGGCTGTTGGCCCTCGGCGGAGCCCTCGTTGTTGTTCACGCCCGATCCCAGCACCAGGATGTTGGCCAGGGCGCCCTCGGTCTCGGGTACGTACTCGTCGTCGGAGGAGTTCGCCTCGATGCCGCGCGGGTCGTTGGAGCCGGTGGGTGCGTCCTTGTCCGGGTTTTTGCGGATGATGACGTGCTGGATATTGCCCTTGTAGCCCTCGTCGAAGTCGAGGTCGTCGTCATCGTTGCCAGTGAGAACGGCGTACCTGAGGTTGGCGGTGCCGCCGAACCACTCGATGCCGTCGTCCAGGTTGCCGTGAACCTGGATATGGTGCAGTTCGGTGTTGTAACCGACTCCCTGCAGGGTCAGGCCGTTAATCTCGTTGTTCGGGCCGGCCACCAGGCCGCCCTCCGCGATTCGCACGTAGGTGAGCGAGCCGGAGTCGTCGGCCGGGTCGTCGCCGCCGTACAGGCCGACCACGGTGCCGCCCTCGCCGACCACGTTGCACACGGTGCCGCTGCCGAAGCAGGCGCCGGTGCCGCCCTGGCCGTACTGGGGCGCAAAGCCCTGCAGGATGACGCCGCCCCATTCGCCCTCGCCGTCGAAGTCATCGTCGCCGAGACTGGAGAAGGTGATGGGTGCCGCGGAGGAGCCCCGCGCCTCGAGTTTGGAGCCGCGGGTGACCAGCAACGAGCCGGTGTCGAAGGCGCGGACATGCACGCCCGGGCGGATGGTCAGGGTGACACCCGCGTCCTTGATGGCCTGCACATCGTCTTCATCCTCGACGGAGACGTTGCCCTGCCCGACGAGTACTTCACCGTCCAGGCGCCACTCGGTGCCGGCCACGAAGGTGTAGTCCTCGTCGATTACGCCCGTCACGGTACACACGCTGTTATCGCCGTTACAGCTCACGAAGTCAGCGGGCTGCACTTCTTCCTCCTGGCCCACGGTGCCGGGCAGGGTCCAGCCCTGCCACCAGGCGTCACCGCCCGGCTCAACCGCGCCGACATAATCGGTCTGGTCGAATACGAAGCCGGAGCCGGTGTTCACCGCCATGATGGTCGGCGCGGAGTCCAGTTGCGCCTCGGATTCCTGGATGGCCAGGTTTGCATCGTAGGTCAGCGTGAGCGCCTGCACGTTCTCCGCAGAGTCCGCGTCGCGCCTGACGTAGATGCCGCCGTCACAGTCGTTGAGTACGTTGATCAGCGAAATCTCCGAGGGGATGATGACGGAGCCGTCGCCGTTCACGTCGGCGTCGTCGATGCGGATACAGCCGAGGTCGTACATATCCACGGAGCTGTTGTAGATCGACGTCTTGACCGCGCCGCGCAGGCGCATGCCCGGTTGCTGACCCTCGGAAGAACCTTCGTTGTTGACCAGCGGGCCGCCGACGATGGTGATGTTCGCCAGGGCCGCCTCCGTTTCGGGTACGTACTCGTCGTCGGAGGAGTTCGCCTCGATAGAGCGCGGGTCGTTACTCCCCTGGGGAGCCTCGGCTTCCTGGTCCTTCTCGATATAGACGTACTGGATATTACCCATGAAGCCTTCGTCGTAGTCCAGGTCGTCGTCGTCGTTCTTGGTGAGGACGGCGTAGCGCAGGTCGGCGTTGCCGCCGAACCATTCGATGCCGTCGTCGAGGTTGGCATGAACCTGTATGTACATCAGCGAGGTCATGTAGCCGACACCTTGCAGGGTGAGGCCGTTGATCTCGTTGTTGGGGCCAGCCACCAGACCGCCCTCGGCGATGCGCACGTAGCGCAGCGAGCCGGAGTCGTCAGAGGGGTCGTTGCCGCCGTAGACGGAGATGTCGGTACCGCCCTCACCCTCGACGTTACAGACAGTGCCGGCACCGAAGCAGGCGCCGGTGCCGCCCTGGCCGTATTGGGGCGCGAAGCCCTGGATGATCACGCCGCCCCATTCGCCGAGGCCGTCGAAGTCAGCGTCGAGGCTGGAGAAGGTGATGGGGTCGGTGGCGGTACCCTCGGCCATCAGCTTGGAGCCGCGGGTCACCAGGAGTGATCCGGTATCGAAACCCTTGACGTTGACGCCGGGTTCGATGGTCAGGGTGACGCCGGCATCCTTGATGGCCTGGACATCGTCGTCATCTGCCACCGTCTGGTTGCCGTCGCCGACCTGTACCGTGCCGTCGAGGCGCCACTCGGTGCCGTCGACCAGGGTGTAGTCCTGATCGATCATCCCGGAGAGGGTGCCGATGGAACAGTTCGCGTTGAAATCGACAAAGTCAGCCTCTTCAACGGCATCGCAGTTGCCGTCCGGCGGATCAGTCGGATCAGTCGGGTCAGTAGGATCCGTCGGGTTGTCACCCGTGAGGATCTCGATGACAACGTCGTCACCCTCGTCGCTGCTGCATCCCGCCAGACCCAGGGATACAACCGGGATGAGAAGTGCTGCCGCTAGCTCTTTCTTAATCATGATTCACTTCCTGGTTAGTTAATGTCATGCAGAAATTCCGCACCTGTTGATAAACCTGTTGTGTATTGCAGTCACGACCTGTGCCGACCGGTAGTGGGGCCGCACCGGATCAGAACTCGTAGGTCACGCCGACGCCAATCACCGTGCCCGACTCGTAGCTCTCAATCGTGCGGCCGTTCTGCGAGTAGGAAATTTCCTCGTTCAGGAGGTTCTTGATTGTGGCCTCCAGCTTGAGATCCTCTCTCAGCAGATTCTCGTAGGTCAGGTCGATCACAACCCGGCCGTCCTCGTACTCGGGACCCGTGTTCTCTCCGCGAGCGACGCGGAAAATTCGGTCGTCGAAGAAATTCACGAGCAGGGTCAGTTTCTGTTCCGTCGGGTAGTGGTCGTAACCGATCTGCAGGTTGGCCAGCCACTCGGATTGCCCCTGGAGCTCGCGGCCGTCTGCGTTCTCGCCCTCGAGCCGGAGAGAGTCTTCGGAGAGACTGACCTCGGAGTCGATGTAGGACACGTTGCCGCCGAGGAACAGCAGCCAGGTATCCCGGTCGACCAGGTCGACGTTCGCATCCAGTTCGACGCCAACAAGCTCGGCATCGTCCTGGTTGATGAAGGTAATCCCGCGTGCCGCGGAGCCGGATGCGTCCGGGACGGCGCGCTCGACCGGCTCGGTGATGTCCTTGTAAAAGACGGCGAGTGACACACTCTCGGTCTCGGAGAAGTAGTACTCCACCCGCGCGTCGTAGTTGTCGATGGTAGATACCTTGAGGTCGGGGTTGCCGAAGATCGGGTCGTCCGTATCGGGGTCGAAGGACTGCGCCGTGGAACGCTCGATCAGGCCGGGGTAGGAAACCGTCTCGGAGTAACCCACCCGGAACTGCAGCTCCTCGGTGAGGCGCCAGGTCAGGTTCAGAGCAGGGTACCAGTCGTCGTACTGGAGCTCGCTGTTGGACGAGGGATCATTGGGATACTTCAGGGTCTGGTCGAAGTCCTCGTAGCGTGCGCCAAGGAGCAGGCTCCAGTTTTCGCCGAAATCCGTGTTGGTGTTGATGAACGCGGCCTGTACCTCTTCGGTGGAGTCGTAGGAGTCTGTATCCGTGGTATTGGCCGTCAGGCGGACGCGGTCCAGGGCGAAATTCTGGTAGGGCAGCACCTCGGTCTCCAGGTCAGAATCGATGCTCAGGTCCACCTCGTCGCCCCTTGAACCCAGGCCAAAGCCGAAACGATACTGCTCGACCTCGCGGTCCTTGTCGGAATAGAGCGCCCCGATCATGATCTGCGTAGAGCTGATGTCACCCCAGTCCCAGTTGAGGGTGTAGTCGGCGCCGACGTCGATGCTGTCCTCGTCCAGGTAGGACCAGCGGCGCTCGAAGGCGGAGGTTGAGAGATTGCCGTTGAAGTAGGTGTACTGGCGGCGGTCCGGCTCGTCACGCTCGGTCTTGGAGTAGGCGGCGCGCCAGTCGATGATGTGCGTCCCGGCGTCAAAATCCCATTCGTTGTGCCCGGTGAAGGCCTGGGAGAAAAACTCCCGCTCGACCCACTGCAGGATGACCTTGTCCTCCTGGTTGTCTTCCAACTGGTCCACGCCCGAATCCTGCCGCGTCGTGTCGTCGGAGTTGCGCAGGAAGGTGGTCTTGGAGAGCATCTCGTCGGCGGTGCCGTACTCGTAGCCCGCGGAGAAGTAGGTGGTGAGCGCAGTGGTTTCCTGGGTCCTCTTGTAACCGCCGGTTACCTCGATGGGGTTGCTCAGCTCGGCGTCGCCGCGGTCGTTGGTGCTCGCATCGTAGGCGGCGGCGGCGTAGAAGCCCCACTCGTTGTCGCCCGCCGGGAGGCGGTCGCCAAAGGCCCAGGAGACCCCGTAATTCGGGTCGGCGTCCTGGCTGCCCACGTTGTAGTCGTCCTGGAATTTCACACCCAGTTGGGCTGCGTCCGCCGGGGAGGTACACCGTACCGGGTCGATACGCGGGTCGCAGATGGTTAGAGAGCGGCCGCCTTCCGTGGCAGCCAGTACACCGTTGGGCAGCTTGCGCAGGCCACTGTCGTAAGTGGTCCACTGGTCGTCACTGCCCCTGTAGTCGAGTACTTCGTCAAAGGTGAAATCGGTGTTATAGCCCAGGGATCCGCTGAGTTCGTGCACACGCTCGTCGGGAATGCCCTTGGTGATGATGCGGATGTTGCCCCCCGTGGTGGTCGCCAGCTTGTCCGGGGTATAGGATTTCTGGATCTCGATGCCCTCCACGATCGTCGTGGGAAAGAGGTCGAGCTGGACGTCGCGCCGCTGGGGGTCGGTGCTGGGCATGAGCAGCCCGTTCAGGCTGGCGGAGATATAGCGCCCGTCCAGGCCGCGCACATTGGCATATTTGCGGTCGACCACCGCCACGCCCACTGCCCGGGTCAGGGCGGCGGCCACGTCGCTGTCGCCGAAGCGCTCCAGCTGTTCGATATCGATGGCGTTGGTAATGGAGGTCGCATAGCGCTCCACGCTGGCGGCGTCCTTTTGCGGGTCGAACACGCCCAGTACGAAAACTTCCTCGATATTCGGCGAGGAGGGCATGCCTGCGGTGTCGGGGCTCTCGTCGAACATGCGAATCCCGACACTCACTCCCAGGTCCGCCATTACGCGGATGCCGTCCAGGCTCACGGGGTTTTTACCGGGTGAGGCGACACTTAGCTCGTAGTCGCCGCGAGGCACCTCCAGTACGTAAATACCCTCGGCGTCGGTCGTCGTTTGGTAGAGGGTGCCCGCCATGGAAACGGCGGCGCCGGAGAGCGGCGCGCCGGTGTTGTCAGTGACCTGTCCGGTGACGTAGCCGGTAGCACTCTGGTCCCCGGCGCCGAACTTGCGCACACTGACCCGCGGCTCGTCACCCGCAGCGGAAGTAAACGTCACGTGAATTTCCACGTCCTCATCCTGTCCGGAACTGAACTCGATCGGGAAATCGAGGTCGTCATCTGTGAGGGTGAGCACGTGATCACCTTTCGAGATGAGGGAGGAGACACTGCCGTTGTTGTCCGTAGCGCCGATGGGAACATCGTCCAGGAACACCCGGGCGCCGCGCAGCGGGGCGTCGTCCAGGAACACCATAAGGTAAGCGCTGGCGGCGAACGCCTGTTGAGTAACAGCAAGAAGTACGATGCCCGCATAAGCCGCGATTTTTTTCATAACTGGTGTATGCCCTAACCTGAATTCAGAGTGCTTATTCTCAGAGCCTCTCGCCTGAGACTTACTGGCTTTCCCGGCTGTGAATTTTGCCGGTCTATCCCCTTGGGAAGTCGGCATGCTAGCCAGAACGCATGACGCTCTCGTGATAGTTTTATTGCAGTAATGTTAAGAAATGCCCGGCGAACGGCAGGAGGAAGCGCACGACGTACGCCGGTGCAGGGACGGCAGGTCCTGGTCGAGGTTTTGCACGCGCCCCGGTCGGGGCAGGGGATCAGAGGCTGACGGTGACTTTGCGAAAGCCGGTGTTACAGGTATTCGAAGCGACAAAGTCTTCGAGGCGAAGGTTGACGGCCTCGGCATCGTCATCGGCGATGGAGAACATCAGGCCGTCGTAGTAGCCGAGGGCCTTGGAGAGAATAATGTCCTGCTCCTCTTCGTCGAAACCCTCGAGCACTGTGTGGGTACGCGCGCCGTACTCATCTTCGTTGAGCTGGCCCAGGGACTGCTGGGCGAGAACGCAGGCCATCTGTCGCGAGGCGAGGAATTCCTCCGGCGCGATCGACAGAGCAGCGGCCTGGTTGGTCAGGGCCATCAGCAGGGCCGGAACAATTGAAAAAACATGTTTCATAAAAGGTGCTCTCCGGGGCCCGGGCCAGTGACAAAAGCCTGTAGCGGGCAGCGTTGGTCGAGGAGTATATGGCCGAATTCTTACAGTGATGTGACAGGAAAATGAAGAAATCCGGGTGCCTCAGCGCTGTGAAGGCCTCCCGGGCCAGAAAAAACACAGGGGCAGAACACACAAATGTTACAGAATGATGAAATTTTCGTGAATCGAGGTGTCGGGACCCGCCCTGTCCGGGGTAGAGTGTTTCTTCAGGAGGACAACACTATGAAAAGACTGGGACATATCGCCGCCATCGCGGCGCTGGCGGTAGCCGGGGCGGCCTCCGCCGCCGACGAGAGAGACTGCCTGCTCAAGGGCACCGTACACCACGGTGAGCGGGGAGGAGAGCAGACCACCATGGTCAAGATCCACTCGGTGGAGAAATACGCCGACGAATCCCGCTGCAAGGTGCGCGGCAGCCGCAAAATGGAGTTCAAACTCCCCCAGGACACCCGTGTCCAGGAGGCCCCGGCGGGCAGCGAGGTCAAGTACCGCTACCGGTCCGACGGCCAGGGCGACGCCAACGCCGAACTGATCAGCGTCGGCGCCTGAACCCTCGCGCGGCCGGGGTGACCCGGCCGCCGTTCATTACCCTCCGGCGGGACAAACGCTGACAGCCTATCCTCGACCCGTAACCCGCCCGCGGCTGCATCTCAGTCGCTGAAATCGGCCGCCGTGGCCTTCATCATTTCTTCCAGGAACCACTCCGGGAACTGCCCGACGAATTTCTGCATGTCCCAGTAATCGCTCCAGCGGTAGACGAGGCCGTCTTTCATTTCATGCAGGGTGGCGAAGGTATGCGACACGATCTCACCGCGCTTGAAGGTCCAGGTCTCGGTGTGGTCCAGGAATACCACGTCGCCGTCGGCGGCGATGTGGTGGGTCACCTGTTCCTGCTTCTCGAGGTGATTAAAGGCGATCTGCAGGCGCCTGACGCAGTTCTCGGGGCCGTCGGCGCCCGGGTCGTCGCTGGGGACGTCCTCGTAGTGAATGTCGGGGTGCATGCAGCCCTTCATTGTCTCCCAGTCCATCTCCGATAGCGCCCGCCACATTTTTTCCACGGTGGCCTTGTTGTCCGCCTCTGACATTCGGTATGACCTCGCTCAGCCTTGTCGGGGGCATCATGATACTCGAAGCGGCCGCGGCGGGCAGTCCCGTCAGCTTCCACCGCGGGCGCACATATGTGATAGTGGCGCCCGGGTCATGTTCCCGGCTGGAGGCTATGGAGAGGGACGACAAGCGGCTCTTGCCCGGCCTGCTCGCAGCGCTGGGTTGTCTCGCGGCGAGTGCGCTGGTGCTTGCCGGGCTGTTCGTGGCGCTCGCCGGAAATCCCCCCGAGGGCCTGCGCAAGGACATCCCGGGGCGACAATTGACCGCGCTCAGCGGTCGCTCCGTGGTGCGCGACGGGGGGCTCGCCATCACGGCTTTCCCGCGAGAGGCGGGCAAGTACCACGGTATCGCGGTGTGGCGCGGCGCCCTGGCGGCCTCGGACTACGCGCTGCTGCGCTACGACGTGCGCACCGAACACCCCGGCCCGGCCCTCAACCTCGCCTGGCGCACCGCCGCCGAACCCGCCCGGGTCCACACCTATCTTCTCGGTGACAACCATATCGGCCCGTCCGCTGTCCTGTTGGGCGACGTCCCGGGCTGGGAGGGCATGGTCATCGAGGTGGGCATCTACGCGCTGGGGCACCGCGAAGACAGCGAGATGTTCATCGGCGGGCTGGTATTTGAACAGCACGCGGGCTGGCGCGGTCTGCTCGACAGCTACCTGACCGCGTGGACCGGCTTTCGTGGCTGGTCGCAGGTCAGCATCAACGCCCTGCGCGCCACCCCCGGCGGCGAGGGCGACTCGCCGCTGCCGGTTTTCGCCGCCTGGGGTGGACTCGCCCTGCTCCTGCTGTTGTTGCTCGGCCGTTTCCGGCCCCTGGCCACGCCCCTGGCCTGCGGCGTGGTGTTGTTGCTGCCGTGGATAGTCCTCGACCTGTTATGGCAGAGGGAGCTCGGTGCGCAGCTCGAACAGACCCGCGAGCAATTTGGCGGCAAGACCATGCACCAGAAGCACATGGTCGATATGGACAGCCACATCTACCGCTACATCCGGCACCTGAAAAACAACGTGCTGCCGGAGGAGCCCACGCGGATCATCATTTCCTACAACGTGTGGGGACACAATTTCGAGCGCCTGAAAGCGCAGTACTACCTGCTGCCGCACAATGTCTACAATTTTTCCAGCGGTCCCATGCGACGCGCCATGCACAAGGGCGATTACTTCATCGTACTCGGCAAGGCGCGCAATCCGCGCTTCGATCCGGTGGCCAGCCGCCTCAACTGGCGCGATGGCAGGAGCGTGCCGGTGGAACTGGTGAACGATGACCCGGGTGGTCGCGTGTACCTTGTCACGCAGGATCCTCCCGGGGGGCGCAGCGGATGAACGGCGCGGAGGAGCTGTCGCTGGCCGGCCTGTTGCTCGCACTCGCGCTGCCCTGGGCCTGCGGCTTTCTCTGGGTGCGCCGCCTGCTCCTCCCCACGGGCCGCTACCACCTCGCGCTCGGCCTCGGCCTCGGCTATGTCTCGGGAATTTTTGCCACCACCGTCTTGCTGCGCCTGTGGGACGCGGTGGGCATACCCCTCAGCTTCCCTGCTCTCGCGGCGCTGCTCGCGGTGTTGGCGTTGGTCGCTGTCCTGCCGCGGCGCGGCGGCGCTTCCCTCCCTGGCCCGCCGGTGCAACAACCCGCCGCGCGCTGGGAGCGCCTTGTGGTTGCGCTCCTGCTGGGACTGGTCCTCTGGCGCTACCTCACGATGCTCGAGGAGCTGCTATTGAGGCCGCTGTACGCCTGGGACGCCTGGATGAACTGGACCCCGAAAGCCATCGTCTGGTTCCACCTGGGCAATCTCGCGGAGTTTGTCAGCCCGGACCGCTGGATGAACCAGGCGGCCGGTGATCTCTACACCCTCGGCAACCGCAGGGCCTGGGACTACCCGATCACCGTGCCCCTCATCCAGTTGTGGAGCATGTTGGGAGCCGGCACCTGGGACCACGGTGCCGTGTACCTGCCCTGGCTGCTGGCGCCGCTCTGCATGGGTCTCGGCATTTACGGGCACCTGCGCCTCGCCGGCGTAGCGCTGGTGCCGGCGACCGTGGCGAGCTACCTCGTCCTGAGTATGCCCTACGTGAATGTGCACAGCGTGCTCGCGGGGTACGCCGACATCTGGCTCGCCGCCGCGTTCGTGTTCGGCGTGGGCGCCCTCTACGAGTGGCAGACCACCCGCGACTGGCGCTGGGGCTGCGTATGGCTGGCGATGGCGGCGTTGTGTGCCCAGTTGAAGGTGCCCGGGCTGTTCCTGGGGGCGATCCTGGCCGCCGCGGGCCTGCGCGGCTGGTTGAACCTGCGGCCCGCCGCGGAGGCAGCGCTTGTTCTCGGGGGGCTCGGTGTGCTGGTCCTCGCGATGGCCCTGGAGTTGTCCGCGGACGTGCCCTACCTGGGCCGGGTCGCACTGGGCCTGGATGAACTGGAGGTGGGCAGGGTGGGGCGCTTCCCGCTCGAAATCCATCCCGTCGGCCCGGCGTTCGCCGAGACCTTCCTGGTGATGGTGAACTGGCACCTGCTGGGCTACCTGCTCCCGCCGTTCATTCTCCTTTGCCTGTGGCGAGGTGCCCTGTGGCGCGCCCCGGGGGCGGACGTGCTCGCGGTGCTCGCGGGCGTTGCCTTTGTCTGCGGCGTGTTCTTTTTCACCGGACACTACAAGCAGGCGTTGAACTTCGTGACACTGAACCGGGCCCTGCTGTACCTGGTGCCGGCAGTGGTGCTGTGTTGTTTCCTGCGCCTGCCGGGGCGCGTCCACGCGCCCGTTAGCGCGCCCCCCTGACCAGGCCCGCGGCCGCTGCCAGGGCGCCGAGGCGTTCGCGCAGTGTGCCCCGGGCCGTCACGCTCGCCAGGCAGTAGCGCGCCCGGATGTGGAGGTTGCGGCGGGGTCGCAGCCCGAAGCTCCGCCCCAGGACCTCCTCGCGCAGCTCCCGCGCGGTCGGCCGCATGGTGAGGCCGAAGTGGTCACTGGACAGCGTCAACAGGGTTTTGCGCAGCTTGTTGCGCAGGTAGAGCCGGCCCAGCTTGCGCACCTGTGCGTACTTGTTGCCGCCGTGGATGCGGTACACCCAGCCGCGCTCCTGCTCATAGTACTTTCTGGCACCGAGTAGCGAGGAGACCCGGACGAGCACCCCGTCCGCGGAGAAGCCGAATTTTTTCGCATCGCTCTCCGACAGCCCGAGGATTTTGACACGCAGGGGATCGATTTCTTGCGTCTTGTCGACCTCCCCGGGCAGGCTGATGATCTTTTTTGCCAGCTCGCCACGTATCGCGTTACCGGAGGTCGGCACACCGACGAATTCATAAAAAAGGGCAGTGGCCCAACGCGTGGTACCCACATCTCCCGGTGGAAGCTCCATGCGATCCAGCACATCGCGGTTGGTGCGCACACTGTCCGCGTCCGGGCCCGACACTTCCGGGCCGGTGAACACGACGGAGATCTCCGGGCGCGCCGCGAAGATGTCGCGCACCCTGTCGAGGTAGCCGGGCAGGTAGTAGTCATCGCTGTCCAGCAGGGCCAGGATGTCCCCCCGCGCCGCCTCTATCCCCGTGCGCACGGCTTTCATCTGGCCCTGGTTTTCCTGGCGAATGACTCTCACGCCGGGGCTGCCTTCATAGGACCGGAGGATATCCCGGGAGTCGTCCGTGGAGCCGTCGTCGACGACCACCAGTTCATCCCCTTCTCGCAGCTGCGAGAGGGCGTTGTCCAGTGCCTCGACGAGGAACTGTGCGTAGTTGTAGTTGTTGACTACGACAGAGATGGTGGGCGGTGACGTCGTGTCAGCCATGGGTCACGCCGGCCAGCCCCAGTCTTCCCCCAGGAAGTCGAAGAGGCGGCGGTTGTAGGGCCGGAAGAGTTCCGTGAGGTACTCCCGGCTGCGCTCGTCCATCGGCTCCGTATAGTGGCCGGTGTTGCGCTTGTTCGAGGTCTCGAAATCGAACTCGGGTACCCCCAGGAAGTCACAGACCTGGTTGCACACAGCGCCGGTATCGGAGACCAGGTCCTCGTAGTTGAGTATCAGCAGCTGTTCCCTCGGGAAATGCTGCAGCCAGAACTCGATCTGGTCGATGTACATGCCGCGGTGTTTGTAGGACCACCGCATGTACTCCCTGCCGACCTTGCTGGGATCCATCGCATTGAGTGTCATATCCTGCCCGATACGCTGGTCTTCCGCATGCAGGGCCTCCCAGAAAGGGAGGGTCTCGCCGATGAAGCTGCGCTGCATGTGGTGGTAGTGGGAGTACGCCCGGTCCACCGGGTTGCGCAGGGAGACGATCAGCTTCGCTTGCGGAATGATTTGCGCGGCGTTGATGGCGTAGAAGTGGCTCATCATTGTCGGTGTCGCCTCGCCGCTCACCGCGGTGTAGCCCAGCGCCGCGCTGCGTTCTTCCATGAGCTTTATGGTCGGGAAATGGCTGCGGTACCAGTTCACGCCCAGCCGGAAATAGCGCGGGTTGTTCAGGAAGTGCACTTCCTTGTCGCTGGGACCGAAGATGCCGGGGTGCTGCATGAGGTAGTGGAACAGCGACGTGGTACCGCACTTCATGCTGCCGATGATCAGGAAGTCCGGCAGCACGTGTTCCGCCCCGCGCAGCGCGGGCAGTATGCGCGCGTAGGCCGTGGTGTGGCGCCTGACGCGGTACCTGAGGTTTCTCCAGCGCCGGCGCAGCAGGCCGGGTGAAGCACCTTCCATCACCCGCTCCTCGCCAGGCTGTGCAGTACAGTGGTCGATACACCGATTTCCCGCCGGGCCAGGACCATGAGCCAGCCCTGGCCGAGCAGGGTACTGATAACGGTGGCGACGGCGGCGCCGAGGGCACCGTGGCTGGGCACCAACAGAAAGAGGGCGGTAACGTGGGTTGTCGCAGCGAAAACCATGATTCTCGGGATCAACTTCTGGCGACCCGTCATGACCATCAGGTCGTGGGCCGGGCCGGTGAAGACGGCGATGATACCACCGGCCACGAGAATAACCAGCACGTCGCGTGCCGCGGCGAAATCGGGGCCGAACATGCCCAGCAGCTGTACCGCGAAAAGCACGAGCCCCAGCCCCAGGGCCAGCGTCGGCCACAGTGATCCGTGCGCGCTCTGGGTGGCCAGCAGTTGCAGGTCCTCGCGCCGTCCCGTGGCGTGGGCCGCGGCCATCGACTGCTGGTTGACCATGCTCACCACGGTCTTGGGGATGCGCGCCAGCTGCGCCAGGCGCTCGGCCGCGAAGTAGGCCCCCGCGGCGGCCGGCCCCGCCAGGAACCCCACCAGGAGGACATTGGAGTAGGTGATGACCAGTCCGGCGCAGCGTGTGACGAACAGTGGCAGGGCGGTGGGCAGCAGTCTCGCCCCGCGATACTCCCCTGGTGTCGGCGGTGCGGCGGGGTCGACCGGAATCGCGGCCTGGCGGCGGTAGTAGATGAACGCCTGTGGCAGGAAGACCGCGACGAGGCTGCAACCCACGAGGGCCAGTGTCGCCGGCCCCGAGAGGTCGCCGCCCAGGAGCCACCAGCAGGTGATTGCCAGGGTAGCGGTGCACAGCGGTCGCAGAACCTGCATCGGCAGCAGGGCCAGGCCCAGCCACTGGCGCCCCCGGGCGAGGTCGCGGAAGAGCGTGGCAAAGGTGGAGGCCGGGGCGAACAGGAGGGCGACTACCGCGACATCCCGGTACGCCGATGTCCCGCCGGGATCGCGCCAGAACAGGGCGAGCAGGATGCCGGCAGTCAACGGCACCGCGCCGGAAAACAACAGGATGCGCTGCGCGCGGTGGCCGATTTCGCGAGCGCCGCGCTGGTCGTGCTGGGCCTCCAGCGAGGCGACGAAACGCGAGGCCGCGAGCGGCACCCCGACGCAGGCGACGATACCGACCAGGAACATGAGTGACTGCCCCCAGGCGTACTTGCCGTACTCGGCCGTATCCCCGATCAGTCGCGCCAGCAGCACCTGCAGTCCGAACACGATGAAAAGGCCGGAAAACTTGACCAGTGCGGCGAAAGCCCCGCGCCTGAGGAAGCCGCGCCGGGAATAGCGCAGTCCTCGCGGTGGTGCGGGCGCCTCGCTCACGCCGCCTCGCCCCCGGCACTGTCCAGGCCGATCACCGTGGCCACCAGGAGCACCCAGAGCAACGCGTTGGCGGCGAACAGGGAGCTCTCGCCGATATTGGCCAGCAGCACGGCACCCAACACGGCGCCGCGCCCGAGGGTGTCGACGTCCAGGCTGCCCGCCGCGATCCGGGGCAGCACCCGCAGGAACAGGATGAACAAAGTCGCGAGCAACAACCCGAGGCCGAGCAGCCCGAGGTGCAGGGCGAGGTCGACGTAGCCGTTATGAGCGTGGGTGGGATGCCAGGGCTCCCGCTCCCAGACGTAAGCCGAGGGGCCGTCCATGCCCAGCCAGAAGGCTCCCAGTCCGTAGCCCAGCACCGGGCGCTCGGCGATTTTCACCGCCAGGTGACCCCACAACTCCAGGCGGCCCTCGCCGGTGTTCAGGTCCACGCTGTCGGGAGCGGAAGCGAGGATGCTCGCGAGCAGGTCGCAATGGTGGCTGCCGTCGTCCGCTTTCCTGGCGACGCAGTCGGACACCTCGGCGACGATGATGGGGGGCAGCAGCTTGAACTGGCGCTGCAGGGTAAAGCTGCCGAGGGCGAGCGCGACGGAGACCAGGGCCGTGATCGCCAGTCGACGTCGGCCGGTGGCGAGGAGGTAGACGCCCAGGGCGAGGAACAGCAACATCCAGCTGAGCAGGGACGCCTTGGAGCAGGCCATGGCGAGCAGGGCGAGGGAGATCCAGAACCCGGCCAGGCACCACCCCCGGCGCGCGCCCGGTTGCAGCGCCAGCGCGAAGAACACCGCGCCCGACACGCACAACATTTTGCCGAGTATGTTCTTGTGGCCGAAGGCGCCGCGCCAGATGCCCTCGTGCAGGCCCTGCATGATACCCATATCGGGCAGCAGTACGGCAGCCGCAAGGCTTGCCGTCATCGCCAGCGCGAACACCGCGGCCAGCAGTTGCAGCTGGCGGCGCCAGGTGAACCGCAGCGCGAGGCAGGCGCCGAACAGGGCGCAGGCGGTGACGCCCACGGTCTTTTCCAGCGAGGTGCCGGGTACCTGCGACCACAGCGACGAAATCGCGGCAAGTGCGAGCAGCAGCAGGACAAATTTTTCCCGCAGCATGGCCTGGAGTACAACGCGCCAGTTCGACAACACCAGCAGCCCCGTGGCGCCGTAGACGGCGAAGTAAATGACCAGTCGAGCCGTGCGCGCCCCTTCCATTCCCGGGGGCAGCAGGTGATACATCATGGTGCGGCTGTACACCAGCAGTGCGAGCAGGGCGACCGCCCCGGCGACGAGGTCGGGGGTCTCCCACCGGCTCGCGGGCTGCAGTGGCTGCGGCTCAGCCATCGTTGGCCGGGCCTGTGGCACGGTGCGTCTTCCAAGCGCGCAGGGTGGGCGGCAACAGTGACCAGGGTTCCACCAGGTAACGGTGCCAGAGGCGCGCAGGATCGCTGGCCAGTCGATAGAGCCAGGCCAGCCCCGCGCGGCTCATCCAGCCGGGCGGTCGGGCCTGGGCGCCGGCGAAGTAGTCCAGCGTGGCCCCCGCCTGGGTGGCCCAGCCCACGTCGAGCCGGTCCAGGTTGGCGAGCAGCCACGCCTCCTGTTTGGGCATTCCCATACCCACCAGGAGCACGTCGGGGCGTTCGGCATTGATGGCGGCCACCACGGGAGCGTCTTCCTCGAAGTAGCCGTGGTGCAGGGTGATGCGCAGGTCGGGGTACTCGCGCTCGATACGCCGGCGCGCGGTCGCGACGACCTCGGGGGCCGAGCCGAGGTAGAACAGCGACCAGCCGCGCGCGGTGGCGGCGCGCAGCAGGTCGGGGAAGCGATCCATGAGGGAAAAGCGGTCCGCGCCGCTGGTGCGCTCGCCGAATCCGGCGAGTATCAGACGCACGGGAACCCCGTCGATGTAGCAGTCGTCGCAGCGGCGGTAGAACGCCGCGACCGCGTCGTCGCTGTGCAGCAGGTGCAGGCTGTGGAGGTTGTGGTGTCCCGACAGGTGGCGCCGTTTCCCCGCTCCCAGCGCGTCGGCGATCGCCGCCAGCCACGCCTCGAAGGTGCGTGGACTGATGGCGGTGCCGAAGTAGCGCTCCCGCGCGGTGGCATTCACCGTAGCCAGGCCTCCAGGTTCCTGCCGGTCAGGTCCTGCAGGCGGGTGATGTCCTCGCGAAAGAACTCCCGCAGTTCGGCGCGCACCCCCTCGTCCATGGGAGGGAAGTCCTTCAGGTTGAAGTTCTCCAGCCGGTTCTTGGCCGCCAGACCCAGGCGGTGGGGTATCACCATGCGCAGCAACTGTTTCAGCCGGTAGCTGCGGATCATGCGCTGCAGCAGGGGTGAGCGCGCATCACCCGAGCGGTTGTAGCGGCGCTCAAAGGGCGGTTCCACCTCGGGGTCGATACCCAGGAATTCGCAGGTACGCCGCCAGAATGCCAGGGGATCGGCGCGCATGTCGTCGTAGAACAGCAGCAGCAACTGCGCCGCCGGGAAGGCGCGCTGGTAAGCGGCGAGGTCGTCGCTGTACAGGCCCATCCTGCGGTAGCGCATCAGGTGTTCCACCTCGCCCCGTTCCTGCTCAAGGGCCAGTGCCTCGGCGAAACTCCCGCAGGGTTCGACCCGGTCGGTCCGGGCATGGCACCAGGCGGAATAGGCGCGCTCGACGGGGTTGCGGAAGATCGCGATGATGCGCGCCTGCGGGCTGAACTCACGCAATTTGTCCGCCATGCCGGGTGTCGGGAGATACCAGGTGCTGGCCTCGCCGATCACGTGCTCGCCCGGCGCGGCGTTTTCGAACAGGGCCAGGTAGCGGGTGTAATCGTCGACCACGTACTGTTGCGCAGGCGCGGGGCGGCCGTAGCCGTCGCGGAACCAGTAGCCGCGCTCGCCGAACGCGAGGAAGCCCGGTTCCTTGGGGAACGACATGCACACCTCCGGGTGCTGCCCCAGCCAGCCGGCCAGGGCGCTGGTTCCCGATTTTTGCGCCCCGACTATAAACAGGTTGGGCCTGGTCTCAGTAGGCATTCGCGCCCGTCCAGCCGCCCACCAGAGTCAGTGCAATAATCTTGATATCCAGCCAGAGCGACCAGTGCTCGATGTAGTAGAGGTCGTACTCGACACGGCGCTGCATCTTGTCCAGCGTCTCGGTTTCCCCGCGCAACCCGTGTATCTGTGCCCAGCCGGTGATGCCCGGCTTCACCCGGTGGCGCTGCATGTACGCGTCGATGCGGCGGACGTAGTTCTTGTTCAGGGCCAGCGGGTGGGGCCGCGGCCCGACCACCGACATGTCGCCCTTGAGCACGTTGATGAACTGCGGCAGTTCGTCGAGGCTGGTGCGGCGCAGGAAGCCGCCGATACCGGTGACGCGGGGGTCGTCACGGCGCGCCTGGCCGCCGCCGTCCTCCCCGGGCCCGGGCTCGCGCATGGTGCGGAACTTGAGCACCTGGATCACCTTGCCGTCCCAGCCGTGACGCTCCTGGCGGAAAAACACCGGCCCGGTTGAGTCGCGCTTGATCAGCACGGCGATGACCACGAAGGCCGGTGCGAGGATGAGCAGGGCGGCGCTCGCGATCAGCTTGTCCAGGGCAGTCTTGATCAGGGAGCTGGGGCCCTGCAGCGGAGAGGCGTTGAGGTCGATGACCATCATGCCGGCCACCTGTGACGGCATGTGGTTGAGCAGGGCAAGCATGGACAGGTCGGGTACGTAGCGCACCGTCAGGCAGGTACTCTGCAGCATGTCGATAACGACCTTGTGCTGGTCCAGCGCATTGTTTTCCATGGCGATCCAGACCTCGTCCAGGTCTGCCTCGGGGTCCGAGACCATGGCCTCCATGGCCTCGAGTGTCATCCCGGGCATGTCGCCCGCCAACGGCGCATCGGCGCCCGCGTCGAGGTCGGGGGACACGAGGCCGACAATCTCCCAGTTGGCGTCCTGGGCGCCCCGGGCTTTTTCCGCCACGGACCGCGCGAAGCGCCCCTCACCCACGATCAGGATGCGCAGGGTGGGGCGCTGTCGGGGCGACAGGCGCGACCACAGCAGCGCGCCCAGCCAGCGGTAGGCGAACAATGCACACAGTGCGTAGATGAACCAGTAGCCCATCCACAGTCGCGAAAAGTCCGCCGAGGTTTTCGTCAGCGTGCCGACGATCATGAGCAGCACGGTGACGGTGAACAGGCCGGGCAGGGCGTTGCCGGTGTCGCGCCAGTGAATATCGCCGCGCCAGGAGCGGTAGGCGCCGGTAACCGGGAACAGGACCAGTACCAGGCCGATGCCCAGGACCAGCACCGAGAGGTAGTCCAGCGGCATGTTCCAGCGGTCCCAGCGCGTGTAGTACGCCAGCCAGCCCGCGATGCCCACGACGAGTCCGTCGAGCATCGGGACCAGGGTCACCGCCAGGGGCTGGCGCGGCCGGTTTGTCGCCATCGTCAGTTGCCCCCCGCGGGCGCAGACAATCGCCGCAGCCGCCTGGCTATCCACCCCTGGGCCGCGGGCAGGGGCTTGCGTGCCGCCGAGGGCGGCAGGCGCAGCGTAGAGCGCGACACGCTCGCGCGCGAAGGGGTTTGCGCGAGAGCCCGGTTGTAGTCGGCGAAAACGTCGCGGAGCAACCCGGCGAGTTCCGGCCAGCCGACGAGGTCCGCCAGCTGCAGCAGGTCCGACTGGACCGCCGGGGGGGCGTAGCGCCCGGTCTTCGCGGGCCCGTTCAGCCACATGCCGTCGTCCATGAACTCCTCGTAGGTGTTCGCCAGGCGGATGACGAGCAACTCCCGCCGCTGCTCGTCCAGGACGTCAAACGCCTCCCTGTAACGGCGAATGGTATCCGGTCGCCAGCGCAGGTCGTCGTACCCGGCCACCAGTGACTCCGCCTCTGCGCCGAGCAGCCCGCTAAGGTGCTCTCGCCGACGCCGCGTCTGGCGTCGGCCCATGTGAAAGCCGATGTCGCCGACCATGTAGGCCGCGTGCAACAGGCCTGCCACGAGCAGCTCGGCCCGGCAGCGCCGCGACGCCAGGATGCTGGCCGTGCCCACCAGGTGCGCGATGAACGGCTTGCCCGATACGCGGTACTGGCCGGAAAACATGGGCACCGCGATGTCGTAGGCCGCCATCACCCGGTCGATATCGGCGTCGCTGTACTCCAGCGAGCGCAATTGCCGGTGCAGTTGCAAGTTGGTCTGGGCGAAACTGAACATGGGGTGTCAGGAGGCGGCCCTGGAAGGCAGCACGCCGAGCCTGCGGAGCCACGCGCCCGCGGTGCGCCTGAGCACGATGGGCAGGGTCTCGACGAGCCACGGTTTCTGCGAGGTTTCGAACAGCTGGCGGTGGCCCTCGGTCCAGCGGGAGAGTTTTTCCAGCGACGCATCGTCGGGCGCCAGCCCCCACTTGGCGCGCGTGTGCTCGATGGATTGCTCCGTCCACTCGGGGCTCCAGCGCAGCTCGAAAAACTCCCGGTCGTAGTCCTTGAAGGGCCGCGCGTTGTCGTAACGCACTATCGAGGTCGGCTCGAAATAGACTTCCCCGCCGGCGAGGCGAATCTCCCGCGCCAGGTCCAGGTGTTCCTGTGCCGAGAGGAACCCCTCGTCGAGGAACTGGCGTTCCCCGAAGGCATCGGTACGCACCAGGACGCAGTGAAACTCGAACGCGCCCACGGGCTCGCGGACGAGCCTGCCGCGCACGCTCAACAGGGGCTGTTTCATGTAGCGGTGTTGCTGCTGCACCCGGTTGTAGTCGCCGCAGCGGTCTTCTGCAAGATCACCGCCCGCCATGTGCACCACCTGCAGGGCGGCGATGCCCTCGAGCACCACGGGCCCCACTGCCCAGGCCCCCGTCTCCCGCGCGCAGCGGACCAGCGCCTCCAGCCAGCCGGGCTGCACGAAGAGATCGTTGTCCACAAACGCCACGAAGGGCGTGTTTGCGTGCGCCAGGGCCAGGTTGCGCGCCTGGTTGGGGGCGAGGTAGCGCTCCTCGCGGCGGTATGTGAAGCCGTTTATCGCGCAGATCTCCGCGAGTTCCGCGCCGATGCCGGGGGGCGAGTTAGCGTCGATGTAGACGAGCCGGTACCCCGGCTCGGTGTTGCGCACGATATCGCGGAGTGAATCGACCGCGCAACTGAACCGCTCCCGGGGAGTGATGCAGATGGTCACCGCGGAATCGGGGCTGGTCATGCGTCGGGTGGCCCATGCAGGTGAAAGCCGGATTTTACCAACTAGGGAGGGCGCCGAACAGGGAAATCAACCCGGGTCGGGGGCGGTCGCGTGCCAGGGCACTACCGAATCAATCAGAGGTGCCCTAAACTGCCGAAACCCCGCCGACCGGCGGCCCGCAAACAGGGAGACAACCGAGCCGTGGTTCACCTGCAGATGAACGGATACATCGCGGACAACCTCTTCCAGTACGCGGTGGCTCGCCTGATCGCCGAGGAGCTGGGTTTTGCTTTGCGCTGCAGCCACTCCCGCATGCACCCCGAGAAGAATATCCCCCAGCTGCAGGGCCTGCTCGCGGCCTGCGCGGACGCACCCCTGGCCCTCGACGGGGCGGAATACGACGCCCCGGAGGACTTCAGCGCCCATATCGATACCGCGGCCTTCGACGGTTACCGGCTGGACCTCGACGAGTTGTTGGCGGATACCCGGCCGCGGCGTCTCGAAGTGCGCGGTTACTTCCAGTACTACCCCCTGCTGCGGCCCTACAAGTCGCGCATCCGCGAATGGTTTGCCATGACGCCGGACACCGCCGGGCACGCGGTGGGCGACGGCGACGTCGCGCTGCACATCCGGCGCGACGATCTCGTGGTCTACGGCCTTGCTATGAGCCTCGGCTACTACACAGAGCTTCTCGAGCGGCTCGATTTCCGGCGCCTGTACGTCTGTGGAATCGGCGTCGACGAGGAGGTCCGCCGGGCCCTCGCGCCCTTCGACCCCGTCTACGTGGAGGGTGAGCCGGTGGACGATTTTCGCTTCATGCTGGCCTTCGAGCGCCTCTTCCTCTCCAACAGCGGTTTTGCCTGGTGGGCGGGATTCCTCTCCCGCGCCAGCGCCATCTACGCGCCGGTCATGGCGGAACATTCCGCGAACGACCACCCCAAGGCGCGGCTGGCGGACCTGCGGGTGGACGACGAGCCCCGCTACCACTACACGGAAGCGGTGCCTTACATGGAGCGCGCGTACACCTTGCGCGACATCTACGCCGCCCGCGGGCGCCTGCACAAGCGGCGCATCCTGACCTCGCTGCGGGACCTGGCGGGCCGGCGCCTGGGCCTGCGCTAGAGCAGGGAGTCCCGCACCTGTTGCAGCTTTGCGGCATCGTTGCTGAATATCCACTGGATGCCGCGGTTGAGTTCCCGCGCGAGGCAGTTGGCGGAGGCCGGGAAGCCCACGCCCAGTTGCTGGCCCACCGCGGCGTGCCGGCGGCGCAGTCGCTCGCCCAGCAGCAGGTAGTGACCGCCGATCCCCGCATAACCCCGCTGCAGGGCCAGTTCGCTCATCGCCCTGACATTGAGTTCGGCCACGGGCATGCAGCAGGTGGCGGGCGCGAAGCCCACCCGGTCGAACATGCCCGCGTCCAGCGACAGCAGGTGGTAGTCGGCCACCGGCGTGAGGGGCGCAAGCAGGTCGGCGAGAATCCCGGCCTGTCCCTGCGGGTCCGGCCAGGGCTCTGCCTTGAGTTCGATCATCAGGTGGCGGTCCGCGCCGAACTCGTCGAGGACTTCTGCCAGCGTGGGTATCTCTGGGCAGGCGCTGCGCAGGCTGGCAAAATTTACGGCGGACAGGGTGAGGTCGCGGCCGAATACCCGCGCGGTGTCCGGGTCGTGGCATACCACCGGGACCAGGTCCGCGGTGAAGCGCACGTCGAACTCGATACCCCAGACCCCGGCGTCGCGGGCCGCGGCGAAGGCGGCGAGGGTGTTCTCCCGCACCCCGCGATTGTCGTGTTCGCCCCGGTGGGACACGATGCGGCAGCGCTCCAGTGCGGCGCGCTCCGGTCGCCGCCTGGGCAGGAGCGCCATTGCGGCGTCCGCCACCCCCATTGCAATATCGAGTACACTCATCCCGGCATCTGCCCGCCCCGTCGGCGCCCTGGCCGGATGGTAGCGCCTAACCTGACAGAATAAAAATCATGCCCCCAACCGATACCAGCCCGACCACCTCCCCGGACACGGCCCCTGCGAGCCGGCGCGAACTGCTCGCCTGGGCGTTCTTCGATTTCGCCAACTCGGGGTACACCACGGTGGTCCTGACCACGGTCTACAGCGCCTACTTCGTGGCCGTGGTCGCGGCGGGCCTGGATGAGCGCTCACCCGGCAGTGCGACGCTGTTGTGGACCCTGTCGACGGGCTTTGCAAATTTCTGCGTTCTGGTCAGCGGGCCCGTAATCGGTGCGATTGCCGACCACAGGGCGTGGAAGAAACGCTTCCTGCTGGTGTCTGCCCTGTTGTGTATCGCCAGCACCGCGCTGCTCGCCGCCACGGGGCCGGACACGCTCCCACTGGCGGTGTGCCTGCTCGTGCTGTCGGCCATCGCTTTCGCCAGCGGTGAGAACCTGATCGCCGCCTTCCTGCCCGAGATCGCCCCGTCCGATGACATGGGGCGCGTGTCCGGGTACGGCTGGAGTTTCGGCTACTTCGGCGGGCTGTTGACCCTCGGCGCCTGTCTCGGCTACATCGCCTTCGCCGAGGCCCGGGAGCTGCCGGCGACTCACTACGTGCCCGCCACCCTGGTGATCACCGCGGTAATTTTCGCCCTCACCGCCACGCCCACCTTCCTCTGGCTGCGCGAACGCGCCGTGCCGCGTCCGCGCCAGGCCGGTGTCACCTACCTGCGGGCCGGCTTCCGCCAGGTGGCGACCACGCTGCGCCACGCCTCCCGGCTCCCCGACCTGTTCCGTTTCCTGTGGAGCCTGACCCTGTTCCAGGCAGGCGTTGCGACGGTGGTCGTGGTGGCGGCCATCTACGCCCAGGAGGTGATGGGTTTCGACAGCACCCAGTTGATCACGCTGATCATGGTCGTGAACCTGACCGCCGCCGTGGGAGCCTTCGCTTTCGGTTTCGCCCAGGACCGCTTCGGCTCGGTGCCCAGCCTGGCGGTGGCGCTGCTCACCTGGGTCGCCGCGATCGGCGTCACCCTGGTCGCCGATTCCCCGAGCCATGTCTGGATTGCGGGCAACCTGATCGGACTCGCCATGGGCGCGACCCAGGCGGGGGGACGCGCGCTGATCGGCCGCCTGACCCCACCGGCGCGCAACGCGGAAATCTTCGGGCTGTGGGGGTTGGCCAACCGGGCCGCCGCCATCATCGGCCCTGTCAGCTACGGGCTCATCATCAACCTGAGCGGCGGGGACTACCGGGTGGCACTGCTGTCTACCCTGGCTTTCTTTCTCGGCGGCCTCGCGCTGCTGTTCACGGTCAACGAGGCGCGCGGTGTTGCCGCCGGTGCCGCCGAGACCTGAGCCCCGGGCACTCTCTGGGGCGCGGGTTTGGCACCCCCGGTTGGTCGCGCTATAGTCGGCGGATCGCCCCGCACCGGGCCTGTGCCCGCCGCGCCGGGGAGGAGAGCACCATGCACGTCCGCCGCAAACAGACTCACCTCTGCAACCTGGGCCTCGTCCTGCTGCTTGGGCTCGGGGGCTGCAGCGACGGCAGCGATGCGCCACCCGCGCCGCGCAAACCCCAGCCGGACAACCCGGTGGTGGAAGGTCCCGTGACCGGCGGGGGTGGCGAGGACTGCTGCATTATCAGTTTCGGCCCGCTCGACGTGGACCTGCGCGAGCAGGGCTATACGCCGGGCACCCCGTTCTACGCCGGCCTGAATTACGACGAGGCGGAGGTGGGATACCGCGAGACGGAGTACTTCATCTCCGGCACCGCCATGTCCTACATGGCGACCGACACGCTCGGCGAGGAGGGCTTCTGGTCGGTGGAGCCCGCCGACGCGGCGCCCTTTATTTCGCGGATCGTCGTGCTGCGCCCCGAGAACCCGGCGGACTTCAACGGCACCGTGGTGATGGAGTGGTTTAACGTGTCGGGGGGGCTGGACGCCGCCCCCGACTGGCTGCAGATGCACACGGAGTTGCGCCGCGAGGGTTACGCCTGGGTCGGGGTGTCCGCCCAGGCGGCGGGTATCGAGGGCGGGGGCGCTTTCGACCTGCCCCTCAAGCAGATCGACCCCGAGCGCTACGGCAGCCTCTCCCACCCCGGGGACAGTTTCTCCTACGACATTTTCTCGCAGGCGGCTCAGGCGGTGCGCAATCCGGTCGGCATGGACCCACTGGACGGGCTGCAGGTGGAGCGGGTCATCGCCGTCGGCCAGTCCCAGTCAGCCGGGCGCCTGACGACGTACTACAATGCCGTCCACCCGATGCTCGAGGCCTTCGACGCGTTCATCATTCACAGCCGCGGCGACGGCAGTTCGCCGCTGTCCCAGGCGCCCCAGGTGGCGGTTCCCACCCCCGACACGACCTTTGTGCGTACCGACCTGCCGGAACCGGTGATCGGCCTGCAGACGGAGACCGACCTGTTCCAGCTCGGCTCCGTGGCCATGCGCCAGCCCGATGCGCAGAACTACCGCCTGTGGGAAGTGGCGGGCGCGGCACACTCGGATATCTACACCACCCTGAAAGCGCCGGAAGACCGCGGTGATGACCCCGCGGTGGCGGATGTCATCGCCGAGCCGGAGGTGCGGCCGCCGTTCATCACCTGCGAATTTCCCGCCAACGACGGACCCGGCCACTGGGTTGCGAAGGCCGCTGTCCACGCCCTGGACAACTGGGTGCGCACCGGTGAGGCCGCCCCCTCGGCGCCGTGGCTGGCGGTGAACGCGGACGCCACGGCCTTCGAACTGGACGGGTTCGGCAACGTTCTCGGCGGCATTCGCACGCCCTACGTGGATGCCCCGGTCGCGGTGCTGATGGGTGAAGGGCAACCCCCGGCCAGCGTGTTCTGTGGGCTTTTTGGTGTCACCGAACTGTTTGACGACACCACGATGGCGATGCTCTACCCGTCCCAGGAGGCCTACGTGAGCGCGATCGACACCGCCGCGGACAGCGCGGTGGCGGCGGGCTTCCTGCGGCCCGTCGACGCGGAGTTGATCAAGACCCGCGCGCGCACCTCGGGCCTGCCGGACCCGGTCGGTGCGGCGGGTTTTCTTCCGCTGCGCGGGCCGTCTACGATTCAGCTCGACAGGGCGAGGTAGAACAGGTACATCAGTATCCCGTACCCGGCGATGAAGGTCAGGGAGCGCAGCGCGTCCCGGTCGGCCAGGTACAGCGGGATGTAGACGATGCGCAGCAGGGTGTAGGCGAGTGCCCAGCTGCCGATGCTCTCCATGTCGACGCCGCTCACCGCGATCGCCAGCACCGCGGCGCTGAACAGGGCGAGCGCCTCCCAGGAGTTTGCCTGGGCGGCCACCGCCCGGGCGCCGGCGCCGGTCAGCTGCATTGACTGTTTGCGCGGTTCCTTGTTGTCGATGCTGCCGAGCTGCTTCTGGCGGAAGTACCCCGCGGTCCACGCGCAGGCCAGGGGCAGGAGGCACAGAACCAGCAGGCTGGCGATAACTGTATTCATGGGGTCGCTATCCTTTCGGGTTGTCGTCGGTGTGCTTGTCGATGGCGCGCAGCCTCACTCGCAGCTGCGTTCACCGGGTGGCTGGGACAGGAGTTCCTCGAGCAGGATCGGCGCGTCGGTCATGATGGCGTCGACGCCGAGGTCGATCATGCGCAACATCTCCTCGCAGGTATTGATGGTCCACACCTGCACCGCGAGGTTCACCGCGTGGCTGGCTGCCACAAACTCCGGCGTGACGATCTCCAGGTCGAAATCCACCTGGCCGATCTGGCTGGTGTCCGGGGGTACCTGCCAGGTAATGTGTTCGGGCACCTCGGGGAACTCGCCCGTACCGAGGAAACCAAAGACGAGGGCAGTGCCCTGGTCCAGGGGTATCGAGGTGTAGACGCAGGGCGCCACCGCCTTGAAATTGTTAGCCGCCTCGTCGACGAAGGAGGCGGCGATCATGTCGGTGGAGCGGCCATAGCGTTGCAACAGGTCCGCCATCTGGGTCTCGTAGCCGCCCTCGCCGTCGAGGTCCGGCTTCAGCTCGAGATTGATCAGTTCGTGCGGGAAGCGCGCCAGGGCCTCTTCCAGGGTCGGCACCCGGAAATCCTCGGGTGCGTAGCCGGGCGGCGGGGGCTTGTCGCCCGTCGCGATGCCGCGGAAAACGTACGCCTCCTCCGGGCGGTCGTGCGGCGTGCCCTCGCCGGGGACGAACCAGTAGGCGGCGTCCAAAGCCTGGATCTCTGCCAGGGTGAGGTCGACGACATTACCCGTACCGTTGGTGGTGCGGTCGACGTCGAGATCGTGCAGGATCACCAGCTCGTTGTCCGCCGTCTGGTAGACGTCCATCTCCAGCACGTCTGCACCTGCGAGGGCCGCCTCGCTGTAGGCGTAGAGTGTGTTCTCGGGAAAGTCGGTCACCCCGCCCCGGTGGGCGAAGTTCAGCGGGTCGGCCCCGTTTACCAGCCAGGGATTCGGGTCCGTGCTGAAAGGTGTGTCGCAGGCGCTGTCGTCGTTGGCGATGGTGCCGGTCACCGCGTTCGCCGTGGCGACGGCGTTGTCACTGGTCTCGATATGTACCGTGAGCGTTTCCGCCGGTTCCTCCTCGGCGTCGCCGATCATGTCCACGGTGATGCTGCCCTCCAGGTCTCCGGGCGCGATGCGCGTCTCGCCCGCCGTATCGAGGTAGTCGACCCCGGCCGTCGCCGTCCCGGCGGCGGTCTCGTAGCGCACGGTCACGGCCCTCGAGGCGGGCTCGGTCAGGGTGATGCGCAGAGTCAGGGGCGGCATCTCGCCGGGCGCCCCCTCGGGGGCGGCGGTCGGCACCACCGTCAGGGAGACGGGTTCCTCGCGCTGGTCGGAATCGTCCGTGCAGGCGGCGAGCAGGGCGCAGAGGGCGAGGGCGGCACAGCGTGCTTGCATGGGAACCTCCAGGGTCTGGCGGGGAAATACCGGCGGCTGATTATCGCGCAGCCGCCACGTGTCGCGCTACCAGTTCCGGGTCCTGCATGGGAATAAAGTGATTGTGGTCCGGCAGGTACACTTCGCGGCAGTCCGGCAGCGCCGCTGCCAGCTCCGGCCAGGTCGGGGAGTTCATGGGGTTGATCTCCCCCGGTGGGCTGGGCGGTGCCCGGAGCAGTGTCACAGGCGGGATCACGGCGGGGAGCAGGGCGTAGATATCCTCGTTGCCGCGCTGGTTCACGTACACGCCCGCCTCGTGCATGGGGTCGCAGCGCAGGTTGCGCACCCCGTCCGGCCCCGGTTCTCCCAGCGCGTGATCGCAGTAGTCCCGCAGCACCTCGGGCCGCCAGGTGTTGAAGGGCTCCCGGTCCAGGAAACGTGTGTACATCTCGTCGGGGCTGTGCCAGTCGTTCTTGCGCTTGCTCACCGGGTGGCTCTCCGGGCCCACCGTTGCCGGCAGGTCCTCGAAGATCTTGTAGCGGTCCAGGGAGAAAATCACCGGATCCACCAGGACCAGGTGGCGGAAGCGGGATGGGGCCGCGGCCGCGATCCGGGTCAGCAGGTGGCCGCCGATGGAGTGGCCGACGCCCAGGATGTCAGCCAGGTCCAGTCGTTCGACCAGGCCGTGCACCTGGCCGGCCATGGCAACCCAGTCGACGGGCGGCCTGCCGCCGCTGCCCCCGTGAAACGGCAGGTCCGCGGCAAAGACGTGGCTGTCGGGCAGGTGCCGGATCACCTGGTCCCAGCAGCGCCGGTGAAAGCCCGTGGCGTGCAGCATGAGCACCGGCGGTCCGCTGCCCGCCCACTCGGCGACGTACAACGCACAGTCACCGGTGTCCACGTGGTACTGGCTGGGCTGGCGCATGGGGGGGGTGGTCTCCGCGGCAAAACAGCCGCGCATTGTACTGCAGCGGTCCGGGGAAGCGAAAACACACCGCGGGGCCGGTGAGACAGGGACCGGGGGGGTGTGAATATTTACCCCCAAATACGATGGAAGATTTTCCACGGGCCTTTGTTATACTTTTTCGCAGTCGTACCCGCACCTGACCCAGGAGAACAACCCATGAAGAAGGCCCTTCTGCTGCCCCTCGCAGCCAGTATCGCCCTGCCGGCCGCGGCGCTGCCGCCCATGCACCCGGAGGGTTTCCACGGCACCGTCAACGTAGGCGCCGCCTTCGGCGAGATCGAGAGCAATTTCCTCGCCAAGATCGACGGTTTCGGTGTGGACCTCGGCGACGAAACAATCAATACCTTCGGCGCGCCGGACGCCGAGGATATCGTCATGCCCATGGCGCGCTTCGATATCGGCTGGACCTTCGGCAACAACAAGACCCGGCTCAGCCTCGGCAACGACTTCACCGACCTGCTGGAATTCGACCGCACCACCCGCCTGTCGCTGCGCCACGACTTCGACAGCCTCGGCCAGGTGCGGGTCGACGCGCTGCAGCCCACGGGCTTCGCGACCCAGGTGTGGCGCGACCCCTACCAGCTAAATACCAAGCGCAGCCGCACCGACCAGGAGATCTCGGGCGGGCGCCTTGTGTGGGACAAGATGTTCGGCACCGGCCTGGGCATCCAGCTCAGCGCCAAGAACAAGGACATCGACAAGGAGGAGAGCGGCTTCAACAACCCAAACCTGACGCCGCAGGAGCGCCGCCTGCTGGATCGTGAAGGCGACATCTATTACGCGGAGCTCAACTACAATTACCGCGTGGACGAGTGGCACGTGGTGGTGCCGAAGATCGCCTACCACGACCAGGATCTGGACGGCGACGCCATGTCCCAGAAAGGCGTGATGGTTGGCGTCGACCATTTCTACAGGGGCCAGAACGTCGAGTGGGGCACCCAGCTCCAGTACGCCAGCGTCAACGGCGACGAGCGCAACCCGATTTTCGGCCAGACCAACAACTCGGACGGCTTTTCATTCACCACGCTGATCGTGTTCCCGGGAGCGTTTGACTTCATGGGCAAGTGGGCGCCGAACATCCAGGCCACGTTCGTCGAGGAAGACAGTGACGTCGACTTCAACGACTCCAGCATCTGGACCGTCGGCGTCGGCATCGGGCGCCAGTTCTGATCCGGCGCAGCAGCGCACCGACACGGAACGGCTGGCCTTGCGCCAGCCGTTTTTTTTGCACCCTCGACAGTCGTATCGTGATTGTCATGTGCGCGACATGCTGTGCGGATTTACGCCCCTGAGTCCCGCGCAACGCGGCAGGCGCATAGGGGTATCTCCCGCGGCACTGCTGTTAGTGTCCTGGCTTGGCAGTGCGCCGGCCGGGGCGCAGCTCGGCGAATTCCTGTCGGGTCGGGTCGAGGCATTCGAAGCCAGTGACATCCGGTTTCCCGCATCCGCGTCCAATGCGCCCTTTTTTCCCGTGGCATATGTCAGTGGCAGTTTCTACAACGAGGCCGAGGTGGACGTCTCAGGCGATGAGGAACTCGGCTACGAGATCAATGCCTTTTCCCAGGCCGCGGGGGTTCCTTTCTTCCCGACGAGCCGTGACGCGCTGGCGGTGGGGCAATACCTGAGCCGCACGGAGTTCAACGCGTCGGACCCCGGCCTCGGGGACTTCAGCGTCAACAGCGTGGGGGTGCCGCTGGGCTGGCTCCGCCAGCTCGAGGGGGAGTGGCAGGCCGCCGCTTTCGCGATGCCCCTCGCTCACCAGGCCTCACTGAGGGGAAGTCACTGGAGCTGGCAGTACAGGGCGGGAATCTTTGGGCTCAATACCCGGCGGCGGGACCTCATCTGGGCGTGCGGGCTGTACCTCGACGTGAACGACGCCGAGGACTTCGTGCTCCCTTATCTGGGTGCGTCGTGGGAAATCGACGAGTACTGGACCCTCAGTGCGGTGCTGCCCTGGCCCGCGCTGTCCTACGCGCCGAACCGCGACTGGTTCGTGAGTATCGGGGCCTCCCCCTCCGGGGCGTCCTGGAGCGTGGAGTCCGATGGCGATGAAGTCGCCGCCAACTTCGATGCGTGGGATTTCGGGGTGTCGGTGGAGCGGCGCCTGTCGGGGCCGGTCTGGGGCGCGGTGGGGGCAGGTGTCGGGGGGTTTCGCGGGCTGCGCTTCACGGTCGACGGTGTGGAGTCGCCGGAAGTCGATATCGAGAGCAGCGGCTACGTTTCCCTCGGCGTCAACTTTCGGCCCGAGGTGGATTGATGAGTGTGAAGGGAGATCGTCAGGTGAAAACCGCGTTTACTGCCCGGTCGCCGCGCGACCAGGATCGCTACTCGCGGCTCGTTCAGCGAAACGCCTCCCGCGCCTGGCGGTTGTAGCCGCGCCGGATCAGGGAGGCGGGGTAGTCATTGAACCGGCCCGGGTTGGCGTGTCCCGGGCGCGCGGGGTGAGGCCTCAGCGGCGGCCGGGCAATCGGGTGCTCCGGTCGGTGGCCCGGGCCCGGCCGCCAGTAGCGGTATCCACCCCAGTACCCCGAGGTGTAGGTGGCCGGCTGGGGGGCGTACTCCACGACCGGGGGCGGCTGTGACCGGGCCTGCAATTCGCGCATTTCCGCGCGGTGTTTCTCCCGCGCCTGGCGATCGGCGACCATGCGGTCGGTGGTCTCGCGCATGTCCTCCAGTCGCTGTTGCTGGACGTCATCCGAGGGCGGCGCGGGGGTGTCGATTTCCACGGTTTCGACGGCGACCTCACCCTCGGGAGGTGAATCGGAAAACGTGACCACGCCCCGGTCGTCAACGGTGCGGTAGACGGTAGTGGCGGCGGCGGCCGGCGCGAGCAGGAGACTGAAGACAGCGGCCAGTCCGGGTATTGCGGGGATTAGTCTGCGCATAACAGCATTATAGGCCAGGCGGCCCCCCCATTATTTGCGTGGGCTCAAGGGGATTGGACCCCGTCAGGCGCGGGCAGTTCCTTCGGCGGCGGGGGCGCGCAGCAGCAATTCCAGACGGCGATCCGCCAGCAGCACGCTGCGCTCGACGTTGAAACCGCGCAGCAGGTCCTTGAGGCGGTTCTGGCTGTGGGGTGCGTAGCCGGGCAGCGGGGCAGGGCGTTCGCGCATGCTCACCTGCGCACCCTGCCGGATGCCGTAGAGGTAGCCGCTCTGCGGTGTGCGCGGGTTGTGCACGGAGAAGCCGTGGCCGCGTGCGCCGGGTGCCAGGTGCGGCAGGATGACCTGCAGCAGTGCTTCCAGTGCCGGCGCTTCCAGGTAATTGAACAGGTCCCAGAACAGGCAGACGTCGAAGGTCTGCCCCGCGGGAATCTGCAGGACTTCGCTGAACCAGCCCTGCAATCCGCTGTCCGTGTCCTCCTCGGCGGGCGGGGGCAGCTCGGCGAAGAGATCGACCACCCACAGGCGACAGCGATAGCCCGAGAGGAATTCCACCGTGTCCTGGAACGCGGGCCCGAGGTGCAGGACGTTCAGGCGAACCTCCTCCTCAATCCCGGGAAACAGTGACGGGAGCAGCTGGGAGGACTGGGTATCGGGCCTGTTGTTCGCTTGCGTGTTCACGTGCGGGTGACCGGCGCGCTGCCGCGCCGGAGATGTCGTCGTACCTGGCGCGGGCGGATTCAGCCGCTCTTGACGTCGAGCTCCGGCGCCGCGGAATTGGCCGGCTGGTGGGCGGTGAGGGATGCCTTGCCGCTGGCGGCGTCACCGGGGTCCATATCGATGCTGCCCTTGAATATCGCGCCGTCCTCCAGGGTAACCCTGGGCGCCACGATGTTCCCGCGCACATTGCCCGACTTGGCGATCACCACTTTCTCGGTGCCGGCGATATCGCCTGTGACATCGCCCTCGATTTTCACCACGCGGGCGTTGACATCGGCCACGACCTTGCCCGACTGGCCCACGGAAACCTCCTGGTCCTTCAGGGTGATCGTGCCCTCGACCTTGCCCTCGATAAGCAGGTCTTCTTCTCCGGTAACTTCGCCTTTTATCTTGATGCTGGGACCAATCATTGCGGCACTCCTCGCGCTGGCATGGGTAACGGGGGTGGATTCCTGTGATGTTTCGGGGGGTCTGGCCGGTGTGGCGGCCGGTTTGTTTTTGGGTCGATCAAACATAGCCATAGCTATCGCCACCGTTCGGTTGCTGGGCTGTTCATGCTAGCAGTCCCGCCAGCCCGGGACCAGCCTGCGGCGCGGATTAAATGCAGAAAAGTACTTGTTTTCCGGCCTTATCGGTGTGTCCCATCGTGCGCACCGCGCCCGATCCCGGCAGGGGAGCACCCTTGACCGGCCCGGCACAGCACCTAGAATCGATGGGCATCCAACAAGGGCGGCGCGTATGGACCATCCGGCATTTCACCTCGGCGGTGTTTTCATGGCGTTTTTCGCCATCATGAACCCGATTGTCAACGCTCCGGTGTTCATCGGCATCACCGAGGGGGAGGACCCGGAGACCCAGCGCAGGGTCGCGGTGCGCGCGGCGCTGCTCGCCTTCGGCATCGTGGCCGCCTTTGTGTTGCTGGGCAAGCAGATATTCGATCTGTTCGGCATCACACTCCCCGCCTTCCGTATCGCAGGGGGAATCCTGGTCGGCCTCGTGGGTTACCACCTGCTACAGGGCGGCGACAATGTCACGCACAACCCCACGGCAGAGGACAACGCGAACAGCATTGACGCCGCCCTGGGGCTGGCCGTCAGCCCCCTTGCTCTGCCCCTGCTGGCGGGGCCCGGGACTATTGCCACCGCGATGAACTTCAGCGCTGGCGCGACCCTGCCCGAGCTGGCGCGCATCCTGCTCGCCCTGGCTGCCGTGTGCGCCCTGAACTGTGTGGCCTTCAATCGCGCGCGCCAGCTGGTGCGTTGGCTGGGGCAGAACGCCATCAAGGTGGTGAGCCGGCTGATGGGCCTGATCCTGGCGGTGGTGGGGGTGCAGATGATCATCCAGGGTGTCGCCGGCGCCATTGCCGCTGCGGGGGCTGGCTAGGGTACTTGCACCCCCGGTGGTTCTGGGCTATATTTAATACAGTCGTATTAAATACATGTCACCGCGCGGGCACTCGCCCGGGCCGGCGGGAGCACCAACATGGCCGACCAGATTCGCATCACCGACCTCGCACAGCCGCAATTGACGGAGGCCCAGCGCGCGGCGCTGGAGTACGGCGAGACCCTCGACGTCGATCTCTCGCCGGAGGGCATCCTGGCGGAGGCGCGGGAGGCTACCGGCCTCGAGGATTTCGGCCCGGAGGACTTCCTGCCGCGTCTGCAACTGCTGTGTGACGAGTGGGGCGGCGATTCCGGCCTCTCCGGCCTCGGTCGGCTGCCCCTGCGCAACAAGCTGCTGCAGCACGCCCGCAACCGGCTGCTGATCCAGGACACGCTCACCCGCCACCCGGAGATTCACGACGTGACGCTGTCGGCGCCGATTGTCGTCGCCGGCCTGCCGCGCTCCGGCACCACCCACCTGCTCAACCTCATGGCTGCCGACTCGCGGCTGCGGGCGCTGCCGCTGTGGGAGTCCTACGAACCGGTGCCCACGCCGGGAGAGGCGGCCGGGGAGGGCGGCGTGGACCCGCGCTGGCAGCGCTGCGAAAACCAGTGGCAGATGATGCAGGCGATGTCGCCCCTGCTGGCTGCAATGCATCCCATGAACCCGGACCATATCCACGAGGAACTGGAGCTTATGGGCCCGGACTTCGCCTCGTACAACTACGAGTGGTTGTGCGTGTCGCCGCGCTGGCGCGATCACTATTACGCGACCGACCAGACCCCGCATTACCAGTACATGAAGACGGTGTTGAAATTGTTGACCTGGCAGGACGGCGACACCACCGGTGAGCGGACGCAGTGGGTGCTCAAGTGCCCGCAGCACCTGGAGCAGCTCACCGTGCTGCACCGGGTTTTCCCGGACTCCACCATCGTCATCACGCACCGCGACCCGGTCTCGGTCATCCAGTCGGCGGTCACCATGCTCGGCTACGGCCAGCGGACGGGGCGGCAAGAGGTGGACCTGCCGGGGCTGCTGGCCTACTGGACCGATCGCGTGGCGCACCTCCTGGACGCCTGTGTCCGCGATCGTGACGACCTGCCGGACGACCAGAGTATCGACGTGTTGTTTCACGAGTTCATGGCGGACGACCTGGCCATGGTGGAGAAAATATACCGGCGCGCCGGGCTGGAGATGACGGATGCCGCCCGCGGCGAGCTGCGGGCCTACATCGACGAACACCCGCGCGGCAAGCACGGCCAGGTGGTCTACGACCTGCGCGGTGATTTCCAGGCCGAGCCCGCGGAGCTGCGCAAGCGCTTCGCCGCCTATTGTGAACGCTTCCCCGTAAAAGTCGAAGTTAACTGAGAGCAGAGCCCCATGCGAGAACCTATTTACAGACAGCGCCCGGTGGAGCCGAATCCGGCACGCTTCGACAGCGGTCGGCGCATCAACGAGTTTATCCTGCAATGCGAGGCATTCAGCAACAGCTACCTGGTCGAGACCCCGGAGGGGAGTATCCAGTTCAACGCCGGCATGGGCTTCGAGGCGCCGGTGATCAGGCACAACTACGCTGCGCTCAGTGACCTGCCGCTGCGCTACCTGGTGCTGACCCAGGGTCACGTGGACCACGTGGGCGGCGTAGCGCATTTTCGCGAACACAACCCTGGGCTGGAGGTTGTCGCCACCGCGCGCAACCCTGAGCACCAGGCCTACGATGCGCGTCTCGCGGCCTTTCGCGGCAATCGCTCGGCCTTCGCCTTCACGGAGAAGTTCGCCGACGCGTTTGGCCACTTCGCCGAGCACGCTTACACCGACTACCCCCAGCAGGATGCACCGGTACCCGATATCCTTTTTAATGACGATTTCAGGATTTCGCTGGGCGGCCTCGATGTGGAGCTGATCGCGGTGCCCGGAGCGGAGACCAATGACTCGCTGATCGCCTGGCTTCCACAGCACCGTATCTGCATTACCGGGAACCTGTTCGGTTGCCCCTTCGGGCACTTCCCCAACCTTGTGACCATTCGCGGCGACCGCTACCGGGACGCGCTTACCGTGGCGGACGCGGTGCAGCGCGTGCTGGAGCTGGAGCCCGAGATGATCCTGTACGGTCACCACGGTCCCGTGGAGGGCGCGGAGGTGATCCGCGACGAGCTCACCGCGCTGCACGGCGCCATCCACCACGTGCACGACGAGACCGTGAAGGGCATGAATGCCGGTATCGATGTGCACACCCTGATGCGCGACATTACCCTGCCGCCTGAACTGGAAGTCGGTGAAGGCTACGGCAAGGTGTCCTGGGGTGTGCGCGCGATCTGGGAAAATTACGCCGGGTGGTTCCATCACCGCTCCACGACAGAGCTTTATGCGCAGCCGGCCTCATCGGTGAGCACCGATCTTGTCGAGCTGGCCGGCGGGGCGGAGGCCGTCGTGACCCGCGCCGCGGGCAAGCTGGACGCGGACGACCCGGTGGGTGCACTGCACCTGCTGGATGTCGTGCGTGAAGCTGACCCGGCGCACCCGGGAGCGCGGCAGGTCGCCCTTGAGGCGCACCGTCGGCTGCTGCGGGACAGCGAAAACTTCTGGCTCAGCGCCTGGCTGGCGAACCAGGCAAGACTGCTCGGGGAAGGTCCGGCCGCCTGAGCGTTCAGGCGGTGTGAGTCAGCGGCAGGTAGTCCCGCGTGAGTTCCACCGACACGTCCCACAAGCGGGCGGCCATGGCGTCGTCCTGCATCCAGGGCGTCTCGCCATCGTCCGGGTTGCAGTCTGCGAAATAGAATCCCCGCACTCCCTCCAGGGCGGGGTTGGTGGCGACATAGCAGGTGGTGGCCGCGCCCTCCGGGATGGTTTTCATGAACAGCCAGCCGAAGTACTTCGCACCCCACTGCTGCCAGGCGGGGAGGTGTTTCACGAGGTTGGTGCGAATGACCCCGGGGTGCACGCTGTTGGCGGTGGCGTCGGTGTGGGAGATGCGCCGCGCAAGCTCGCGCGCACAGAGCGCGTTGGCGAGCTTGGACACGCCGTACGCATCCCACGGGTGGTAGCCCCTGCTGCCGTCGAGGTTGTCGAAGTCGATACCGTCCTGTGCGCGGCGGTGCGCGAGTGAACTGAGGAGTACAAAGCGACCCTGCGGCGCGCTCTGCACCGATTCCTGCAGCTGGTTGATGAGGATGAAGTGGCCGAGGTGATTGACGGCGAACTGTTTCTCCACGCCGTTGACCAGCTCCAGCTCGGGGAGCGCCATGATGCCGGCGTTGGTGATCAGGCCGTCCAGTGGCCGGTCCGTCGCGCGTATGCGCTCCGCGCAGGCGACGACGGAGTCCCATTCGGCGAGGTCGAGGTGTTCCGGGGTCGCGTCACCCTGGACTTCAGCGCAGGCGGCCTGTGCTTTTTCGGGGGTGCGCGCGATACCGATGACATGGGCCCCGCGCAGCGCCAGGACGCGCATGGTTTCCAGGCCGAGCCCGGAATTGCAGCCGGTCACGGCGTAGGTCAGGCCGCTGAGGTCCAGCCCCTCGGTGACTTCCTCGGCCGTGGAGCCGGCGCCGAATTTGCTGCGTGGCGGTTCCCTGGAAATAATCTGCGCCAGCAGTGCGGGGGGTAGGGCGCTGAGCACTCCCAGTACAGCCACTCCCCGCAGCACTTCGCGGCGTTTCAGCATGATGGCCGGCTCCCTGTTCGACATTGCGTTCGGCACTCCTTTCGGCTCAGGCATCTTTCACGTTCTGGAACTGTTCGTTGATCCGGCGTATCCCCGGGGTGATCGAGGCCGCCCACCCCGCCAGGGCCACCGCGACCAGGGGCGACGGCAGGACAGCGAAGGCAGCAATCCAGGCGGCGATGAATACGGGGATACGCGCGGCCGCGAGTAGCAGTCGTCGCGGCACGCCCGGCCCGCCCGGGATATGTGTGAAGGGTCGCGGTCGCACAAACCAACCGTTGGCGAGCAGGAGCGAGACGAAAATCGGCCAGGGAATCCCGCGCGAGTCGAGCTTTGGAGCGCGGTCCAATGCGGCATCCCCACGCGTATCCGCAGCGGTCCCGGCCAGCGCGTCGGCAACTCTTCCCATGACGTAGCCCGCCTCCGGACGCTCGGTCGCACCGCCTATATTCTTGCGCGTCGGCACGCCGCGCCATCGGTAGAGAACGCGGCCGCTGCGATCGAGCGCCAGTACTCCCGGCTGGTAGTAGCCCTTGGGGTGGCTGAAGTTGGCCTCCGGGTTCGCGGCCTGCAGGTCGGTATTGGTATTGACGATAATGTCGAGCCAGCCGCGCTCCCTGCACGCGGCGGTAATTTCCTGGTGGGGATCGCCGACAGTCTCGAAATCCAGGGCCCAGTCGGTGCGGGCGTCGTCCGCCAGGCGCTGGGGCTCGCTGGTGATGGCGTAGACCTCGCCACCCGCTGCCCGCACCCGATCGACAACGCCTGATTTCACATAGCTTCGCAACTCGAAGCGACAGGGAGGTCACCAGAAGCCGCGATAGAACAGCAGCAGCACGAAATCGTGGCGGGAGACGACATCGTCGAGCCAGTTGCGCAGGGCGCCCGGCGGCGGGTCGAGTTCGGCCTGCACGGCGCCGAAGGTATCCAGTATCGGGTCGGGTTCATCCGCCAGGGCAATATCGAAACCGCTGCCGGAAGGTGACACGAGGAAGTTCTTTTTCAGGCAGGCGCCGCCGCCGCACAGCACAAGCTGCAGTTTGCGCGGCGATGCCGCGGCCGCGGCCAGCTCGGCATCGACGATGCCGGTGACCTCGAATGACGCTGTCTCGCGGTCGTTGAACCAGGCGAGGGCTGCGTCGACCTCCGATTGCAGGGCGCCCGGAACGGTTTCGCTGACATTGGCCATAGCAGCCGATAATAGCCGACCCGCCCCGGAAGTCTAGTTATTGCAGCAGTTCAGGCTGCTCGGCGGTGATCACGTCGTACAGCGGCTGGAAGTTGAACCAGCCTGCTCCCGGGCTACCCACGGTGTGTTGGGTCTGTAGTGCGACCTCGTGGGAAATGGCTTTTACTTCGCCGGCGGCCTGTGCCAGCAATTGCGCCTGGCAGGTGCGCTCCATGGTGATGTACCACCAGGCGGCGGCGTCGATGGTCTCGCCCACCGTGAGCAGGCCGTGATTTCGCAGGATGGCGGCCTTGCGATCGCCGAGTGCGGCGGCGATGCGCCGCCCCTCCTCGTTTTCCAGCACGACGCCGGTGAAGTCGTCGAACAGCACATGGTCCTCGTAGAAAGCGCAGGCGTCCTGGGTCAGCGGCAGCAGTTCCTGCCCCAGTGCGGAAAAGGCCTTGCCGTACACCGAGTGGGAGTGAGCCGCCGCGTTGACTTGCGGGTTGGCCATGTGAATCTGCGAGTGAATGGTGAAGGCAGCGCCGTTCAGCAGGCCCTCGCCCTCCACGACATCGCCGGTGTGGCTGACCAGCAGTAGTTCGCTGACCCGCATCTGCTTGAAGGAGCGCCCCATGGGGTTGACCCAGAAGTGGTCGAGGCGCTCGGGATCGCGCACGGTGATGTGTCCCGCCACACCCTCGTCGAAGCCGAACTTGCCGAACAGCCTTAGCGCTGCGGCGAGCTTGTTCTTGCGATCGCTGCGCACCTCTTCCGGGGTTTTCTCCACCGGTGGCGCGGAGTTGCCCGCATCCGTGTTCATGACAACACTGTTTGCACTCGGGGTCATGGGGCGGTCCTCTCTATCTGTATTCCTGTACTGTAGGGTATTGTGCGCCTTACACTGCGTTTATGCCAACAGCAGGTATCTGCTGCGCTGACCACGATAAAAAACAGGAGGGATATCGCCTATGCAGGAGATCAGCCTCACCACCTGGGCCAGTTTCGCCGAAATCATTGGCGCCGGCAGCATCGTCACCGGCCTGATCGTCGGCTGGGTGCAGATCCGCCACCTGCGCAGGCAGCAGCGCGACGCGGTCGCCATCAACCTCGCACAGGCGTTTTACAGCGACGACCTGGCACGCGCAATCGGCCTGATGCAGCCACTGCCCGACGGGGTTTCCCTCGCCGAGATCAGGGAGATGGGACCGGAATACGAACACGCGGCGATCACCGTGTGCACGTCCTTCGAAACCATGGGGCTGCTGGTCTACAAGCGCATCGCCCCCATGGACCTTGTGCTGGACCTGGCGGGCGGGGTGGTATCGGTGATGGCGCGCAAGTTGCGCCGCTGGCAGCAGGACCTGCGCGAGGAACAACAGCAGCCCTCCTGGGGTGAGTGGTTCGAGTGGCTCGGTGACCAGGCCCTGGCGCACAAGGCGCGCAGCGAGCCGGCCCACATCGGCCAGCGGAACTGGAAATCCTGAGCACGCCCTAGCGCAGGATGAAATTCCCCGAGTCGAAACCGACCTTCAGGGTGAACTGGATGCGGTAGTCCGAACCGGTGTTGCCGCCGACGTCCTCGCGCTGCCCCCAGCCGAACTCCGTGCCCATGAGGACGTTGTCCGCGGGGTAATGGAGCAGGTTGATGGAGGCGAGCTGGCCGGTCTCGAACTCGCTGTCGGCCTGCCCCGCGCTGGTGTCGAGGTCGGTCATTGTCCAGCCCAGGGAAGTCGACCAGCGGGCATTCCAGTAGTGGTCGTAGTAGGCCACGATGCCCAGCAGCGGGACGGTCTCCGCGCTCGCGCTGGCGAGGTCCGCCGAGTCCGGTGCGATGTCCACGCCGCCGTCGTTCATGTAGTTGCCGATACCCTCACCGTACACCAGCTGCAGCTTGAGCTTGTCGTTACCGAAGGTATTGAGCACGGTACTGGCGTTGATGCCCCAGCCGTACTCCTCGTCGGAGTCGCCGGAGCCACGCGCCTCGAAACCCAGTTTGCGCGCGATGCCTGCGACCTGGTAATGACCGAAGTCGCCATTGTTGCGGTAGCGCAGGGCCAGGTCCGGCAGGTCATTGTGTGCCTGGAACAGGTCGCCGAGGCTGGACTCGATGGACCCGCAGTCCGGCGGGGGCTCGGGCAGGTCGCAGAACCCCAGGTCGCGGAAGCGACCGACGGTCAGGGCCGTCCCCGGGTCCTCCAGCGAGATCGAGAACTCGTCCTCCTCCAGGGCAATCGTGTAGCGCGCCTGCTGGTTGCGGTAGAACACCATGCCGGTGGGACCCCAGTAGTCGATGGTGTTGGGAAAGACGTCCGCGTCCATGAAATTGGACCAGTACTGGCCCATGCCGAAGTTGCGGTAGGTGGCCCAGGCATGTCGCAGGCGCGGGGTCGTCTGCCCCTCGTCGCCTCCGACTCCAAACAGTTCCGCCTCCAGCAGGAACGTGATGTCCGGTCCGTAATTGCCGCTGATCCCGAGGCGCGACTGGCGCACGCCGAACACGACTTCGCCGTCGTCCCCGTAGGTGCCGCTCCGGGTCGGGATGGTGGTCACGCGCAGGGTGTCGTTCCAGTCCGGGTCCACGCGCTTGAAGTCGTAAATTGCGTCGGCCTGCGCGAAACCGTAGATCTTTGCCGACAGGGTGCCGTCCACACTTTCCTCGAAACTTACCCCCGGCCTGTGCTCGGCCTCGGGTTCGGTGATCTCGGCGATCACAGGGTCCGTCCCGTCTTCGCGCGGTGCGGGCGCCGTGCCGGACTTCAGTCGCCGCAATTCCTCTTCCATGGACTGCAGCATCCGTTGCTGCTGTTCCAGCATGGCCTTCTGCTGTTCCAGCTGTGCCTCCAGGGCGCGAATGCGCTCCGCGTCGGACGCCGCCAGAGTCGGTGAGTTGCACAGGGCGATTAGCGCCGCCATGCACAACGCATTGAGAGTGGGACGCATACGACCTCCTGTCGTTTCGGGGAGAGCTGATGCAGCCAGTATAGGAGACGGCTGTAACTTTGCGCGGGCCTCAGGCCAGGTGCCTGGCGTGGAAGGCGATGTGGTCACCGATAAAAGAGGCGATGAAAAAATAACTGTGGTCGTACCCCGGGCGCATGTGAATGGTCACGGGGTAGCCGGCGTCGGTGGCCGCGCGGTCAAGCAGGTCGGGTTTGAGTTGTTCCGCGAGGAAATCGTCCGCCTCGCCCTGGTCCACCAGCAGGGGCAGATGGGTATCCGCTGCGCGCAACAGTTCGCAAGCGTCGTACCCCGCCCAGCTGTCCCGGTCGTTCCCGAGATAGTGACCCAGCGCCTTGTGACCCCAGGGACAGTTCAGGGGCGAACAGATGGGTGCGAAGGCGGAGACGGAGCGGTAGCTCCCGGGATTCTTCAGTGCGATGGTCAGGGCGCCGTGTCCGCCCATGGAGTGACCGGAAATCGAGGTGCGGCCGGCGTCCAGCGGCAGCGCATCGCCGGCCAGTGCCGGCAGTTCGCGGGTGACGTAGTCGTACATCCGGTAGTGTTGCGACCAGGGTTCCTCCGTGGCGTTGACATAAAAACCCGCGCCGAGGCCGAAGTCAAAGGCACCCTCGGGGTCATCCGGCACGCCGTCTCCACGGGGGCTGGTGTCGGGCGCGATGAGTGCGATGCCGGACTCGGCGGCATAGCGCTGTGCGCCGGCCTTGGTGACGAAGTTCTCGTCGGTGCAGGTCAGTCCGGACAACCAGTACAGTACGGGTACATCGCCGTTTTCGGCGGCGGGCGGCAGGTAGACGCTGAAATGCATCTCGCAATCGAGGCACTGGGACGCGTGTCGAAAACGCAGCTGTCGCCCGTCGAAACAGCGGTTCTCGCCGACCTGCTCCACGAGCGGCGACTCAGTACAGCACGACGGAGCGGATGCTCTCGCCATCGTGCATGAGATCGAAGCCCCTGTTGATGTCTTCCAGTGGCATGGTGTGGGTTATAAGGTCGTCGATGTTGATACGGCCGTCCATGTACCAGTCGACGATCCTCGGTACATCGGTGCGGCCGCGGGCGCCGCCGAAGGCGGTGCCTTTCCACTTGCGCCCGGTGACCAGCTGGAAAGGGCGGGTGGAAATTTCCTGGCCCGCGCCGGCGACGCCGATAATGCAGCTCTCCCCCCAGCCCTTGTGGCAGGCCTCCAGGGCCTGGCGCATTGTGTTGACGTTGCCGATGCACTCGAAGGTGTAGTCGAGGCCGCCGCCGGTGATTTCAACCAGGTGCCCGACGATGTCGTCCACGTCGTTGGGATTGACGAAGTCGGTCATGCCGAACTGTTTCGCAAGGGCCACCTTGTCGGGGTTGATGTCCACGCCGATGATACGCGATGCGCCGACCATCTTTGCGCCCTGGATGACATTGAGGCCAATGCCTCCGAGACCCCAGACAGCTACTGTCGAGCCCGGCTCGACCTTCATGGTGAATGCCACCGCGCCGATGCCGGTGGTCACGCCGCAACCGATGTAGCAGATCTTGTCGAAGGGTGCGTCCTGACGCACCTTGGCCAGGGCGATTTCCGGCAGCACCGTGTAATTGGAGAAGGTTGAGCAACCCATGTAGTGGAGGATGGGTTTGCCGTCGAGGGAGAAGCGGCTGCTGCCGTCGGGCATCACGCCGCGCCCCTGGGTTTCGCGGATGGCCTGGCACATGTTGGTCTTCGGGTGTAGACAGAAGTCACAGGTGCGGCACTCGGGTGTGTACAGGGGAATGACATGGTCACCGGGGGCAACGGACGTGACGCCCTCGCCGACCTCCACGACCACGCCGGCGCCCTCGTGCCCGAGGATGGCCGGGAAGGCGCCCTCCGGGTCGTCCCCGGAGAGGGTGAACGCGTCAGTGTGGCAGATGCCGGTCGCCTTGATTTCCACCAGCACCTCGCCGGGCCGCGGGCCCTCGAGGTCGACCTCTACGATTTCCAGGGGTTTGCCCGCCTCGAAGGCGACGGCTGCACGCGTCTTCATGGTCGCTGTCCTTAGTATTGGTAGCGGCGATTGGGGCAGTCAGTTTACCTAGAGGTTGCAGCGAGTCAAAGGCCCGCCTCCACTGGCGTCAATTGTCTCCCCGCCACCTGTGCCGGCACAGTTCGAGCCACTCGCGCAGGGCGGTGCTGTGAAACTTCTCGCGGTGGGTGATCAGGTACCACTCGCGCCGGAAGTCGCGGCGGGGCACCGAAAGCGGGATGAGGGAGCCGCGGTGGAAAGCGTCCTCGAGGCAGATGCGCGACAGGCAGCCCACTCCGAGGCCTGCCTCGACGGCGCGCTTGATCGCCTCGGTGTGCTGCAGTTCGAGGGCGATGTCCAGGTCGCTGAGGATGCCGTGCATGGCGCGGTCGAATGCCTGGCGCGTGCCGGAGCCGGACTCGCGCACGATCCACCCCTGGGCGACCAGGTCGCGGTCGGTGAGATTGCGGCGCCGCGCCAGGGGATGGTCGGGGTGGGCGAACACCACGAGCTCGTCGCGGTACCAGTGTTGTATGTCCAGGTCGGGGTGGTGCAGCTCCCCCTCGATCAGTCCCATGTCGAGGTCCAGTGCGGCAACCCGGGCGGCGATGGTCTCGGTGTTGGCGACCTCGAGCGCAATGTCCGCTGAGGGAAAGCGCCGCCGGAAGTCCGCGATCATGCCCACGGTGACGTAGTTGCCGATGGTCAGGGTCGCGCCGATGTGCAGCCTGCCCTGTACCGCCTCGCCCGCCAGCGCCTGCTCGAGCGCGTTCGCCTCGTCGAGCAGCCGGTGGGCCTGCGGCAGCACCTGGTGACCGAGTTCACTCAGTCGCAGGCGCCGGCCGATCCGGTCGAACAGGCGCACCCCGAATTGCGACTCCAGCTCCGCCAGGGCGCCGGAGGCGGCGGACTGGGACATGGCGAGGGACTCCGCCGCACGGCTGACGTTTTCCTGGCGGGCCGTGGCGAGGAAGACCTCGAGCTGGCGCAGGCTGAAGCGCACGGTGACTCCTTATATCGATAAAACAAATATATATTATTAAATATATCTGTTTTACATATATATGACCACCCCCTATCGTGGTCCCGACAGACGACGGATCGGGAGGAGAGTACCGTGTCGACATTGCTCAGGGAGTCGGTGACCGACGTCCACCACTGGACGGACCGGCTCTTCAGTTTCAAGACAACCCGCAGCCCGGCCTTCCGCTTCGAGAACGGCCACTTCACGATGATCGGTCTCGAGCACGAGGGGCGACCGCTGATGCGCGCGTACAGCATGGCCAGCGCCAACTACGAGGACGAGCTGGAATTCTTCAGCATCAAGGTGCCCGACGGGCCGCTGACGTCAAAATTGCAGCTCATCCGGCCGGGAGACGAGGTGCTGGTCAACAGCAAGGCCACGGGCAGTCTCGTGCAGGACAACCTGTTCCCCGGCAAGCACCTCTACCTGATCGCGACCGGCACCGGGTTGGCGCCGTTTCTCAGTATTATTCGCGACCCCGACGTCTACGAGCGCTTCGACAAGGTGGTTCTCACCCACGGCTGCCGCTATCGCGACGAGCTGGCCTATCGCGAGCTGATCACCGAACACCTGCCGGACCACGAGTACCTCGGGGAGGCTGTACGCGACAAGCTGGTGTACTACCCCACGGTGACCCGGGAGAAATACGTCAACAACGGCAGGCTCACAGACCTGCTGCGCATCGGTAAACTGGCGTCCGACGTCGGCCTGCCACCGATCGATCCGCAGGACGATCGCTTCATGATCTGCGGCAGTCCGGGCCTGTTGAAGGAACTCAGTGCGTTGCTGGACGGTCGAGGCTTCCGCGAGGCACGCCACGGCGAGGCGGGCGACTACGTGGTGGAGCGCGCCTTCGTGGAAAGCTGAGAGCCTGCCGCCCGGGTTTGTCTTGCCCCGGGGAGTCTCCTATTATCATGTCAGGACGTTCGGGACATGTCGGGAACTAGCTCGCTGCGAGATGGATCTTTCTGTAGGCCTGATTCTTTTGTTGATTGTCGCCTCCGCGGGGGCGATGGGTTACTACGTGTGGTCACAATTCCGCAAGAGCCCGAAAGCGGTGCACCACGGCAGACCCGTCACGGCCCCCGCGGCGGCGAAACGCACGGGGAAAACCGGGCCCGGCATGCAACGCAACCCCTTCCGGGCGACCTCCGTGCGCATGGGGCCCGATGCCTGCAGCGCGGTACAGGAGCTGGCCAAGAGCCGCTTCCTGGTGGACAAGGAAGAAATTCCCATCCTGCCCCTGGCCGCCTGCGACGCGGCGGAGTGTACCTGCATCTATGTCAAGCACAGCGATCGCCGCCAGGTGAGGGCCTCGCGTCGGGCGCTCGGCCGGGGTGTGCGCAACAAGGAGCAGGGTGAGGAGCGCCGCTCCGGCAAGGATCGCCGGGGCGAAGAGGAAGGCTATTAGGGGGGGGTCAGTCCCCGCGCGTCTCCACCAGCGCTGTAGAGATATAGCGTAGTAACACCTTGTCGTCCTGGTTGATGAGTTCGCAGGACGAGCGGGTGATGCCGGTGCCGGGCCGCGACTTCGACCTTCGCTTGTCGAGATAGGTACAGCGCATGCGCAACACGTCACCGGCATAGGCGGGCGCAAGGTTGCGAAACTCGTCAATCCCGAGAGAGGACACCGCCGCTATCAGGTCGGTGGCGCTGTGCCCGAGTTTCACCGTGATGGCGAACAGGTGCACCGTGGATGCCACCAGCCCGCCGAACGCGCTGTCCCGGGCCGCTTCCGGGTCGGTGTGGAAGGGAAACGGGTCCCATTCGCGGCCGACGGCCACGATATTCTCCTGCGTGACGTGATAGCGCCCCGGAAAGTCGACGTCGGCGCCGACCTCAATATCTTCGTAGTACTTCAAGCGGTGATGTCCTGGCAGTTAAGCTCCCGGCGAGGTCCTCACGCCGCCGCGCTAGCGGGGCAGGGTGACAGGCACCCTGAGATTCGTTTCCAGGATGGTGCCGGCGGGTACGTTGATACTCTCGCCGCGGGTCAGCAGCGAGGCACCGGCCCCTACCGCTGCCCCGGTGCGCGCGCCGTCGCGCCCGCTGATCAGCGCTCCGATGGCGGCGGCCCTGGCGGTTCGTCCCACGGTGTTCTTCGCCTCGTTGTCGGTCTTTGCCTGCATGCCCTCGGTGGCAATCTCGAACAGCTGGTCGTTGATCATGATGTCGGTAAACTCGATCGCGAGTGAGGACGAGCCCACCGCGCGCCCGCCCTGGCTGGCCTGCGTGATCCGCCCGTGCAGGTAGGTGCCCCGGGGAGCGGCGGTAACGCCGTCCACCACCAGGGCGCTCTCGAGCTGCGCGCGAAAGCGGTGCCCCGCCTGGTGGCGTCGCGAGTCGACACTGTCCACGGTGCGCAGGACGAGCCGCGTACCCGCTGCCACCGTCACCGTTGTGGGCTGCGGGTCGGGCTGCGCCTGGTTCTCCTTCCGCGCCTCGCGACTGGCCACGCCTTCGCTGTTGTAAATACCCACCACGTCCTGCTCAGGGTAGGCCTCGATGTTGCCGCCCGTATTGAACATGTAGATGCCGTTGCTGAAGCCGACGAAGTCTCCTTCCAGCAGGGTGCCGTCGGCCAGTTCCAGCGTGTCAGCGCCGGCCACGGCGGCCCACAGGGCGGCCGCCGCCGCGAGGGCGCCGAGACTGGTTCTGGGGAAATTCGCGTTCATCGCTGGCCCTCTGGCGAAGTCATGGAACAGGGCAGATAATATAATCACTTGCCTGCCGTTATCCAAGGGGCGGGAGGCGCGTCAGTCCGGCCCCCTTCCCGCCGTAACTCTCCTCGGCGGACCCCGGGGTGGTGGAATCCCGCGAGCCCCGTTACAGTGGCCGGCAATTGCTGGCATTATTCGGGTAGCCCACTCGCCCCGCACAGGAGACAACCGATGCCCCCGCGCTTTGTACGGCCTCTCGCCGTCATTTTTCTGGCCCTGCTTGTCAGCGCCTGCGAGACGACACCTACCGCCTCCACGGACTACGACAGGCACTACGATTTCACTGGTGTGCGCAAGATTGCGATCCAGCCCATCAACCGCGCGAACCCGGCGACCGTGATCATCTCCGACATGCAGGTCGACCGCGTCAACGAGGCGATCACGCATGAGCTGGAGCGCAAGGGCTTCGAGGTGGTACAGGACAACAAGGACGCCGACATGTTCCTGACCTGGCACCTGGTCACCCAGGAGCGCACCGACGTGCGCAGCTACAACACGGCCGGCTATTACAACTGCTGGAACTGTGCGGGCGTCGGGGCCGGGAATGTCAGCGTGCGCCAGTACACGCAGGGCACGTTTATCGTAGACATGATCGACCCGGTGAAACTGCGCTCCGTGTGGCGCTCGATTATAGAATCGCGGTTGCGCGACCAGCCTGACCCCGAACGCGCGGAACAGAACCGGCGCGCGGCGGCGCAGGCGATTTTCGCCGGATTTCCGCCTCCCTAGGAGAGGTCAGAAGCCCGCCGTTCCGGACTTGAGGCTTGCCAGGAACTCGGGCTCGAGGGGTTCGTAGCGCTCCGAGCCCGGTTTCATGACGTACAGCGGATCGTCCACCAGCTCGAGATCGTAGCCCTGCTTGCGCAGGTCGCCCTTGACCATCTTGAACGTGACGGTGGTGTCCAGCTCGCGCTGAATGCGCAGGAACACCGGCCGGGCGTAGGAGGGCAGGTTGTCACAGACGTATTGCGAGAGCGCGTCGAGGTCCAGGTCGGTCGCCCCCGGCTCCAATGACAGGGCCGCCATCCCCGCACGCCCGTTGGTCCCGGAAATCTCGACGCCGTAGACATTGCAGAAATCGATCTGCGGGAACCCGTTGATAATCTCGCCGACCTCGTTGGTCGATACATTCTCCGACTTCCAGCGGAAGGTGTCGCCGACCCTGTCCACGAACTGGTAGTGCTTGAGGCCCAGGGAAAAACCGACATTTACGGACCTGAGAATGTCCCCGGTGTTGAACCAGGCGTCCCCGTCCTCCAGGGCGTCGCGCAGGATTTTCTTCTCCGTGTCCTCCTCGCTCGTGTAACCCTCAAACGCGGTGGCTTCCGTAATCTTGCCCAGCAGCAGGCCCGGCTCGCCCTCGGCCACCTCAATACAGCGGCCGTTCGCGTCCCGGATGATCTCGTCGGCGTCCACGTCGTATTTCACCAGCGCCATGGGGATGGTGGTGGTTCCCACGGTGCAGTCCTTGTTGAGCAGGTTGATGAAGCCCACGTTGCCCTCGCTGGAGCCGTAGAACTCGGCGACTCGCTCGATGCCGAAACGCCGCTTGAAGTCGTGCCAGACATCGGGCCGCAGGCCGTTGCCCATCACCTTGACCAGCGGGCTCTGCGCGTCGTCATCGCCCGCGGGGGTGTTCAGCAGGTAGCGGCACAACTCGCCGATATAGACGAAACAGGTCGCCTCGAATTCGCGGATCTCGTCGAGAAAACGGCTGGCGGAAAAGCGGCGTCGCACGATCATGGCCGCGCCCGTCGCCAGCGCCGCGCCCACGCCCAGGAACAGGCCCGTACCGTGGTACAGCGGCAGGCAGAGGTAGATGCGATCGCGCTCGTCGCACTTGAGGCCGCCGATCCAGGACAGGGCGGAGGACACCAGGAAGCGCCGGTTCGAGATGACCGCCGCCTTGGGCAGGCCTGTTGTCCCGGATGTGTAGATGTAGAGTGCACCGTCGGCGAGGGTGTTCTCACCGGTTTCCGGCGGGTTGTCGGTCTTCGCCTGTGACGCGGCGGCGCCCGCGAAATCCAGCGCCCACTCCGGGCACGGCGCGGCCCCCGCATCGGGCACGAACAGGTAGTGCTCGATGCCCGCCAGATCCGGTTCCCCGCGCACCCCGTCGACCGCCGCGAGGCACTCCTCGCCGAACAGGCAGGCCCTGGACGCGGTGATCTTGATGCAGTGGGTGAGCTGGCGCCCGGCCAGGTTGGTGTTGATCAGCGCCGCGATGATCCCGAGCTTGTTGGTGGCGATCAGGGCGGCGACAAACTCCACGCGGTTTTCCATCACCAGGCTCACGGCGTCGCCCCGCGCCAGGCCGAGGTCGCGCAGCACCGCACAATAACGGTTTGCCAGCGCGTTCAGCTCCGCCCAGGTGAGGCTGTGTCCGCCGGAGACCAGGGCGGTGTGGTCGGGAATGCGTTGCACGGTCTGCTCGAAGCGAGCGGCCATGCAGTCGGGGGTGTCGAGGGGCCTCGGTTCGAGCTCCTTCTTCGCCTTTAGCAAAAGGGGCACTGCGGCCAGTACCGAACCTACTTCCCTGATACCCATGAATACGGCCCTCCGGTTTCGTCCTACACTGAAAATAGCCTGTCAGGCCGGAGGCGGCAATCGTAAATCGACGCCCGATTACAGGGTGAATACCCCGAACAGGGCGGCGTGGTCGGAGAGGTCGCGCCAGGGCCCGGTGCTGAGGCGCCAGCAGGCGGTCGGTGTGAGGCCGCGGTAGTAGATCCGGTCGACGGGCAGCAGGGGCGCCCAGACCGGAAAAGTGCGCGCGTGCCGGCCGCGCATCTCCACGAACAACTCCTCCAGCCCCAGGTCGTCGTGCAGGTGGTGCTCCGCCCGGCGGCGCCAGTCGTTGAAATCACCGGCGATGATCATGGGTTCGTCCCGCGGTACGTGCAGGTTGATCCTGTCGGTGAGCGCCTGCAGCTGTTCGCGGCGCTCCTGCTCGAGCAGGCCCAGGTGCACGCACAGCGTGTGCAGGCGCTGGTCGGTGCCGGGCAGTTCGATGACCCCGTGCAGGATGGAGCGACTGCTGCGGGGAAAAATCGAGACGTCGATATTTTCCCAGCTTGCAAAAGGGTACATGCTGAGGATGGCATTGCCGTGGTCCCCTTTGCGGTAGATGGCATTTCTGCCATAGGCGAAATGTGGCCAGGCCTCGTTGGCCAGGTACTCGAAATGGGGCTGGTCAGGGTAGGAAAAGCGGCGTCGCCTGGACTCGCTCTCGATCGCGGTACCGTGAATTTCCTGCAGGAAGACGATGTCCGCCCCCGTCTCCGCGATGCGCTTGCGCATGGAATCCAGCACGAAACGGCGGTTGCCGCTGGCATACCCCTTGTGGATGTTGTAGGTCAGGATGTGGATTTCTTTGCTCACCGATTGTCCTCGACGCGGCTAGCGCCGGTCTTTGCCGGCCTGGATCGCGCGGATCGTCCAGGTCACGACGTAGTCCACGCCGCTTGCGAGTGCGAGCAGTATCACCACGACCGTGCCACCGGGAACGAGCCAGGGCGGGACATGGCTGACGACCTGCGCGAGCAGGACGAGGAGGCAGAAGGAAATTTGCACGAACATGTTGGCCTTGCCGAGCTGGGTCGCCGCGAATTCGAAGGGTCCGTACAGTGCGGCATAGCTCGCGGCGCCGCAGACGATGACGAGGTCGCGGCCCACAACGACGATCGCCAGGTACCAGGGCACCAGTTCCACCGCCGCGGCGCTGAGGAAGCAGACTGTGATGACGGTCTTGTCGGCGATGGGGTCCAGGGCCGCCCCGAAGCGGGAGAACGCGTCCAGCCGGCGTGCGAAATAGCCGTCCAGCGAGTCGGTCAGGCCGGCGAGAAGCCCGATACACAGCGCGAGACCAAACTCCTCGCGCAGTATCAGGAACCCCAGCGGCACCGCCAGCACCAGGCGCAGCAGGGTCAGAGTATTGGGCAGGTGCTGCAGCATGTGCGTGTCCGTCCGCACCGGCATTCCGTACCCGGGATGGTAGCGGTTACGCTCGCGGGGCGATAGCCCGCGGCACCCCCGGATCAGTCCGGGTCAACCAGTAATGCCGCGAGCGCGTGTTTTTCCGCATCTTCCAGCGGATAGACCGGCATGGGTGCCTGGGGCGCTTCGAGAGCATCGATCACGCGTGCGTACCCCCGGGAGCCCACCAGCCCGTCCAGGCGCCGGGGGTTTTCGCCCTCTTCGTGGCAGCTTGCACAGCCGTGCTCCCGGTAGAGGAGGGCGCCCTGTGTGGCGAGCGCCTCGAGGTCGGCGCCCTCCAGCCAGGCGGGGGCCTCGGGCTCGACGGGCACCGGCGTGTCGACCGGTACCGGGGCGGCCGGTGTCCCGGCCGCGGCCGCGCCGTAGGTAATCCGGTAGATCGCCCCGGCGTAGTCATCCGATACGAAGATGCTGCCGTCCGGGCCCTGGGCGACGTCCACGGGGCGCCCGCTGATATCGCCGTCCAGGTTGAAACCGCTCAGGAAATCGCGCTCTTCGATCGCGTCCCCGGTCCAGTGCAGGGAGACCACCTTGTAACCGTCAGGTTCGCTGCGGTTCCAGGAACCGTGCAGCGCCACGAGCGCGGACCGCCGGAATTCCCGCGGCCAGTCTCCCGTGTCGGGGAACGTGATGCCCAGGGGTGCGTTGTGCGCGCGAAAGCCGTGGACGGGAGGCACCGGTGCACGCGTCCCGGCGCGGGGGTCCGCACCCATGTCAGGATCGGGGATGTTGTCGCCGTTGAAGTAGGGCCAGCCGTAGTAGCCGCCGTCCTCGATGCGGTTCAGTTCGCAGGGCGGGAAATCGTCGCCCAGCAGGTCGCGGCCATTGTCCGTCGCGTAGAGGGCGCCATCCCAGGGCGACCAGTCGAAGCCGACGCTGTTGCGCAGGCCGGTCGCGATGATATCCCCGCCGCTGCCGTCGGCCTCGAAGCGCATCATGGTGGCGCGGCGCTCGTCCGCCTCCTCGCAGATGTTGCAGGTCGAACCCTGGGCCAGGTAGAGGCGGCCGTCCGGTCCGATGCGCAGGGTCTTGCTCCAGTGATTGCCGTTGTCGGTCAGGCCGTCGATGATCGTGTCGTAGGGGCCGGTCAGTGTTCCCGTCGCGGCGTCGAAGGGAGCGCGCCCGACGCGATTGGATTCAGCGACGTAGAGCCAGCCGGCGTGGGTGTCCAGGCCCAGCGGCCGACTCAGCCCTTCCAGCAGCACCTCGCGACCGTCCGGCAGCCCGTCGCCGTTGGCGTCGGCGCGCAGCAACAGGACGTCGCCCGCGTGGGGACGACTCACCAGCAGGTCGCCCGCCGCGGTCACCGCGAGGAAGCGCGCGCGGGGCACATCCGCCGCGTAAAGACTGACCGAGAACCCCTCCGGCACGCGGTAGCGACCGGCGACGGTCGCCTCGTCCGCCGCGGGGCCCGCCGCGCCGGTCATGACGTTGAGGACCATGCGCAGGCTGGTGGGGCTGATGGTCCCGGTGACGAGGAGGGCCGCCGGTACGGCCAGGATCACCAGCACCAGCACGGCGATGCCCCACAGCAGTTTGCGCATTCCCTGTCTCCCTGTCTCTGATATGCCCCGCCCGGCCCGTCCGCTGCCGCGCGGCGGCGCCCGACTATAGCACAGGGCCGGCGCGGCACCGCGGGGCCATTGCGGTGGGCGAGGGCGCCCGCCGGGCGGGGCCTGGGGCGCGCGTTGCGTGAATATTTCACAGAAAAGAATAATATAAATAAATCTTCATTCTCCAGTGGAATAAAATCGATATTTCAACAACTTAATGTGGACAAAAACCCTTGCCGAGCCTACGGTAGGGGTTGAAAAACCGCCGGATGTGGCCCCGTCAGCCGCCTCCGGGGAGGCCGGGCTGTGGGGCACAGGCGGGTATAAAAAAGGCGGGGACGTGAAGCGCAAATGCTCAAGACATTGAAAGTTTCGACCAGCGACCTGGACATTGGCATGTACGTCAGTGGCCTCGATCGGCCGTGGCTGGATACCCCCTTCCTCACCCAGGGCTTTTTCATCCGCTCGGCGGAGGACATCGAGAGCCTGCGCCAGTACTGCGAGTGGGTGCTGATCGACAGCCGCCGCAGCATGAAACCCAAGGTAAGCCGGGCGCGGCACGTGCACACACACACGCGGGACGGCGGCAAGCGTCCCGAGCCCGTCGCCCGCGAGCGCAAGCGCATTCCCATCGAGCATATCTTCCAGGGGCACACGCTCAAGCCCTACGAGGACAAGGCGGACTGGGAGGAGGAAGCACCCCGGGCCGGCAGGGCCATGGACACGCTGGTGCACGACATCGACGAGCTGTTCGACGACGTGGACAGCGGCGAGAAGCTCAACGTGGTGCGCCTGCGCAAATCCGTTGAACCCGTGGTGGACAGCATCAGTCGCAACCCGGACGCCGCCATGTGGGTGGCGCGCCTGAAGAAACACGACAGCTACACCTACAAGCACTCCCTGGGCGCCTCGATCTGGGCGGTATCACTGGGCCGCCAGCTGGGCCTGCCCAAACACGACCTGCGCTCGCTGTCCATGGGCTGTATGTTGATGGATGTGGGCAAGCTGCGCATCGACCCGCGGCTGCTGCAGACCGATCGCGAACTGAGCAAGGAGGAGATGGCGGAGCTCGCGAGCCATGTCAGCCTCGGCCTGGAAATCGTGCAGGAGGGCGGCATTCTCAACCAGGATGTGCTGGACATGGTGGCGCACCACCACGAGCGCTTCGACGGCAGCGGTTATCCCAACGGCCTGAGTGAAAACGAGATTCCCCCCTTCGCGCGCATCGCGGCGATCGTCGACACCTACGACGCCCTCACCAGCCAGCGCAGCTACGCGGAGGCCGTGTCGCCGTCCGACGCGATCAAGCTGCTCTACAAGGCCCGCGACACGGAGTTCCAGGCTGAACTCGTGGAGGCATTCATCCAGGCCATCGGGATCTACCCGGCGGGCACCCTCGTCGAGCTTTCCTCGGGCGAGGTGGGCGTGGTGGTGGCCGAATACCGCACCCGCCGGCTGCGGCCGAAGGTCATGCTGCTGCTGGATGCCGAGAAGCGGCACCTGCGCAAGTCGCGGGTCATCGATCTCCAGGAGGAGGCGGCCAACGGGTCCTCGTCACTCAGTATCACCCGCAGTCTCGAACCGGACGCCTACGGCATCGACCTGACCAAGATCGCCATGTAATCCCGCTCGGCCGCCAACTCCCTTGACCCCCGCCCCGGCCGTCCACACAATAGGCGGCAGGTACACCGTGCCGGAAGATCTGACATCGTAAGGGGGTCACCATGTCGCGCGCCATCCGCTTTCTTTTCATTTCCTGCCTGCTGTCCCTGGCCCCCGGCGCCGCGGCGAGCAGTTACAGCGATGCCATCAAGTCGTTTTCCAACGCCGGCGAGAGCGGCGAGTACTTCAAGACGGCCTACGGGTACGCGGTATTCCCGACCATCGGCAAGGGCGGCATGGGTATCGGCGGCGCCCACGGCAAGGGGCGCGTCTTTGTCGGGACGAAGCATGTCGGCAATTCCACGATGACCCAGCTGACCGTGGGTTTCCAGCTCGGCGGCCAGGCGTTCAGCCAGATCATCTTCTTTGAGCACGAGCAGGCGTTTCGCGACTTCACTTCGGGCAACTTCGAGTTCAGCGCACAGGCGACGGCGGTGGCGATCACGGCGGGCGCGTCCGCGGAGGCCAACACCGGCGGCGGCATGGCCGCGGGTGTGAGCGGCGGGCGCAACGACGCGGCAACCGCCCACGGCGGCTATCGCAAGGGAATGGCGGTGTTCACCATCGCCAAGGGCGGGCTGATGTTCGAGGCGGCACTCGGCGGGCAGAAGTTTACCTACACCCCGCTCTCGGCGGCGGCGGAAGGCTAGCTGCCGGCGGACTCGGCGGCCACGTCCAGGGCCCCCGGCGGCAACTCACCCAGTACGATAACGTGCCAGGCCCGCGGGCCGTGGGCGCCGTAGACCAGTTGTCCCTCGATGTCCGCGGTGCTGGATGGTCCCGCGATCACGTTGATACCGCGGGGCGGACCCTCTTTCTCCACCGCGACCCGGATTCTCTGCCAGGCGTCCTCGGCGGTCGCCACGATGTCCCCGGCAGCCACAAGGACGATGTGGTGCTCAGGCAACAGGTTGTTGGCCGCGGGGTTGCCCTTGCCGGTGAATGTGACAACACCCCCGAGTTCCGCCACGCCGACATGGCCGAAGCTGAGCGCGACCGGTTCGCCCGACTCGGCGGTGCCAAAGCGCGGCAGCACCCCGGCGTCGCGCCAGGGCATCGCCGCCAGGCGCGAATCGTTCCCCGCCACGAGGCGATGAGTGCGGAAATGCTCGTACAGGTAATCGCCCACGGCCTTGACTGCGGCGGAGCGGTCGGCCGCGCAGGCGACCGTGCCGCGGTTCGCGATCACCCTGCGCAGGAAGGCCTCGCAGGGTTCCTCGGTGGGCAGGTCGGGCCGCGGCGCCGGACCCAGGCTCTCGCGCTCGCGCTCGATTTCCGCCGCCGAGACCTGCGCACCCGCGTGGCTCAGCCGGGCGAAGATATCGGCGCGGGCGCTAGCGCTCACGCGGCGCCTCTGCGAGGTGCTGTTGCATGAAGGTCCTGGCCTGTGGAGCGGGAAAGTCCCGGTAGTCCGTCCAGCCGCCCGCCAGAGGCACCCGGCGCAGGGCGCCGCGGCGGCGCCCTGCCGCGTGCAGCAGCTTGATCGCGACGCCGGTTAGGAAGCGGTAGAGCGCGGGCTGGCGGGCCAACAGCGCGTGCAGCTTCAGGCCCAGGCGCCAGCGCAGGGCGCCGATCCCCGCGCGGTTTTCCTCTTCGCGCAAATCCCGGAGCAGGTCGGGCAGGGGAATATCCGCGGGACAGACCTCGGCGCAGCGCCCGCAGGTGGTGCAGGCGTTCGGCAGCGCCGCGCTTTTCTCCAGCGAGGTCAGCAGGGGCGTGATCACGGACCCCATGGGTCCCTGGTATACCCAGCCGTAGGCGTGGCCGCCCACGGCGGTGTAGATAGGGCAGTGTGTGAGGCAGGCGCCGCAGCGCATACACTCCAGCATCTCGCGGTAGTCGCCCTCCAGGATATCGCTGCGCCCGTTGTCCAGCAGCACGATATGCGTCTCCAGAGGGCCGTCGGGATCCTGTTCGCGCCGCGGCCCGGAGTAGAAGCTTGTATAGCAGCTCTGCGGCTGCCCGGTGGCGGAGCGCACCAGCAGCCGCAGCATCGCGGTCGCATCCTCGGGGCGCGGCAGTACGCGGTCGATCGTGGTGCAGACCACCAGCACCGGCGGCAGGTTGGCGCAGAGATCGCCGTTACCCTCGTTCGTCACCAGCATCGTGTAGCCTGTCTCTGCGACAAGTGCATTGGCGCCGATGATACCCACCTCGGCGGCGAGGAAGTGCTCCCTGAGCACCTGCCGCGCCTCATTGACCATGTCGCCCGTCTCCGCGAGCTCCCGTTCCCCCAGGGCGTGTTTTTCCAGGAACAGGTCGCGAATTTCCGCGGCGGACTTGTGCAGGGCAGGGCCGACGATGTGGCTCGGGGTTTCCCCGGCCTGCTGGATGATGTACTCGCCGAGGTCAGTTTCGCGCACCTCGATTCCCGCGCCCTCGAGGCACGTGTTGAGCCCGGTCTCCTCGGTGACCATCGACTTACCCTTGGCCACCCGGCGCGCGTCGTGCTGCTGGCAGATGTCCAGCACGATAGCGTTCATCTCCTCGCCGTCCCGCGCGAAGTGCACCTGGTTGCCGTTGCGCACGGCTTCGCGCTCGAAGCGTCCCAGGTAATGGTGCAGGTAGGTCAGCGCGTGTTGCCGCACCTGCTTGACGTGGCGCCGGGTCGCTTCGAAACCACTGAACTCGTTGACGGCGGCGTCTCTCAGCAGTGGCGCGAACATGCCCAGGAGGTCGCGCCGCTCCGCGCGCGGTGTGTCGGCGAGCGCCTCGGCGGCGTTTTCCATGAAGCGGTCGCTGTGCTGCTCCATCGCTGCTAGCTCCCTCCGCCGATGGCCGGATCGTCCGGATCGCCCGCGAGCAGCTCGGCCACGTGGCGTACCTCGATGTCCTGCCCGAGGCGCCGGGCGCGCCCGGCGATATTGAGCAGGCAGCCGAGGTCGCCGCCGAGCAGGGTGCGCGCTCCTGTGGCGATGGCGTTGTCGAGCTTGTCGTCCACCATCTTCGAAGAAATTTCCGGCATCCTGGCGCAGAAAGTGCCGCCGAAGCCGCAGCAGACCTCGCCCTGGGCCAGTTCGGTGACCTCGACGCCGCGCAGGCGCCTCAGCAGGCTGCGCGGCTGTTCCCGTATCCCCAGCTCCCGCAGTCCCGCGCAGCCGTCGTGATAGGTGACGGTGCCGGGGTCGGGTAGGTCGGACCCGGCGGGGCCGACTCGCACGACCTCTTCCAGGAAGGTGGTGAGTTCGAAGGTGCGCGCTGCGACTTCCAGGGCGCGGTCGCGCCACTCCCCCTCGAACAGGCGCGGGTAGTGATGGCTGATCATGCCCGCGCAGGAGCCGGAGGGGACTACCACGTAGTCGGCGGTCTCCAACATCGCGATGACCTTGCGCGCGACGGGCCGGGTCGCGGCCAGGTCGCCGGCGTTGTAGGCCGGCTGGCCGCAGCAGGTCTGCTCGGCGGGCACCACCACCTCGCAGCCGGCGCGCTCCAGCAGCGCCAGTGAGGCGTGGCCCACGGAGGGCCTGAACAGGTCGGCGAGACAGGTGACGAACAGTGCGACGCGCGGCCCCCGGGCTGCGGGCGGTTCCTGCGGGTGGTGCTCGGTCATGCTCGCTGGCGCCCCATGGTCTGTCCCCTGTCAGCCGACCCGGTCCCGATTGCCGGGGATAGGGGCAGTATATCCAATCGTTGAAAGGCCTGTCGCTAGAACAGCGCGTCGATTGCGAGCAGTATGATGGCAGCCGCGAACCCCGCGCAGCTCGCCAGGGTGGCGAGGGCGATAGGGTGCCGCCCCTGCAGCAGTTTTACCAGCAGGGTCTTGCGGTCTATCCGCACGCCCTCCGCGACGAGGGGCGTCACCTGGGCCTGGATGGCGGTGGCGGGAAAGGCGGGCAGCAGGGCGTTGCCGGTGAAGAGCAAAACGTCGTCCATCGCCAGGAAGTTACCGCGGTAGCGGATGTCGGAACCGCCGCCGATGTGGTACTGGCCGCTGTGGTCGACCAGCATCAGGCGACGGTCGTGCAGGCCGAGATTGCCCGGCGGTCGCCGTCCCAGGAGCATGAGACCCGCGCCGGGGCCCGCCAGGGCGAACAGGAGTGCCGCCAGCTGGACGGCGGAGGCCCCTGCACCCATGGCCAGCAGGCATGCGGCCAGGGCCAGCACGGCATAGCTGGCGCCGAGCCTGCGCAAGCGGTTGCGACGGTCCGTGACGTGCCCGATCCACAGGATGTCGGTGGCGTAATCGTCCACAGGCTCGGCGCCGCGACCGCGACTGGAGCGGTAGACCAGGGCCCGGGCGCGCTGCGCATAGGCAATTGCCAGTGCGGCGGCGAGCAACAGGGCGCACAACAGCAGGCTGCCGCGCGCACCCACGGTGTTCAACTGTATGGCGCGCCTGCGCTGGTCCACCAGGGTGGCGAGACTTTCCGACCTGAAGGGCGCGGCCGCTTCACCCAGTTCGTTGAAGCGCGCGATATCGACCCCCGCGTGGTCGTCGACGAGCGTGCGGTTGCCCCACGCCGTCAACTCGAGCGGCAGGACGTCCGCGTCGGCGACAGCCGGCCCGAGAGGGCTCCAGCTGTCGTCAAAGCGGTAGACCGCGGGAGCGCCGCCATCGGCGCCGTACATCACGGCCCACCAGCGATCCCCGTTGGCGAGGAAGTTGGCTACCCGGTCGTGGCCGAGTTCGGCGGCACCGGGCGGCAGGAGCAGGATTTCATCCAGTTGCTGGGCGAAGGCGTTGTCATCGTAGCGGTAGACACTCACCGCGGGCCCCTCGGCACTGTTCATCATCAGCAGTCCGGCGTGGAGTCGCAGCACTGGTTGCGGCGGCAGTTGGAGGGCGGCCCGGCCGCGAATGTCGCCGTCGCGGCCTGTTCTCAGCAGTTCGCCCGCACTGCCATCGGCGATGAGCAGGCTACCGTCCAGCGGGTGCTCCGCGTACGCGGTCACGGTGACGCCCTCGGGCACCCCGCCGTGCGATGCACAGCCGGGCGCCTGGAGATCGCAGCGCAGCAGGGTGCTCGCCCCGGGCGATGAGGCCGATTCGCCGATCGCGAGCAGGCTGCCGTCGCCGGCGAAGGAGAGGGGGCCCTGCAGCGAGCTCACACCGAGGGCGGCAAAGTCCAGGGAGCCGGTTGCCAGTCCGGCTCGGTCGTGCAGCAGCAACGTGTCCCCGGCGAGCAACACCAGGTTGCCGGCTTCATCGGCGGCGACGCCACTCGCGCCCTGGATGGGGGAGGGCGGCGGGTACTGTTGTGACAGGAAGAGAATGCCGAGCAGGGCAGAGCCGCTGGCAAAGGCCGCCGCGAGTGCGTGTCGCATGCCGCGCAGGGCCCGCGCGGCGCGCTCGCGCACTTCGCCGGTATTGCGGAAGGGTCGCAACTGGTAGAGATTGGGTTCGCCGGGCTGGCGTTTGTGCACAGGTGCACTGTCCTGCTCGGAATCCCGCTTCTTCACGTCCAGCCGCGTCCTGACCCGCGCCTGTACGGGTTTTACCGCCGAGCCCTGGCTCAGCTCCCTGGCCGCGCGCTGGATCGCGCCCTCTTCGAGCAACCGGCGCTCCGCGTCCGCGTCGCGTTGCGCATCCTGTGCCCGCGCCTCTTGGGCGGCGGATTCGCGCGCCTGTGCCGCCGCTTCCCGCGCCCTGTGTTCGGCCTCCTTGCGCTGGAGTTCCGCCTCCTTGCGCGCGAGCTCGGCTTTCGCCTGTTCGAGTTCGGCCCGCTCGCGTTCACGCTCGGCTCGTTCCCGCTCGCGCTCGGCTCGTTCCCGCTCGCGCTCGGCTCGTTCCCGCTCGCGCTCGGCGGCTTCCCGCTCGCGCTGTTCTTTTTCCCGCTGGCGCTCGGCGGCTTCCTCCCGCCTGCGTTGCTCCTCCATGAGAATACGTTGGCGGGCGGCCTCCTCGGCGGCGCGCCTGCGACGCTGTTCCTCTTCCGCCTGCGCCCTGGCCTCGGCCTCGGCCCGGGCTTTTTCCTGTTCGGCCCGGAGTTTGGCTGCCTTTTCCTCCGCCTCCCGGCGGGCGGCCTCGATCCGCGCTTTTTCGCGGGCAGCGGCTTCGGCTTTCTCCGCGGCGAGCCGCGCCTTCTCCTGCTCGCGCTCGGCTTTTTCCCGCTCGCGCTCGGCCTGTTTGCGCTGTCGTTCGGCGTCGCGCCGCGCCTGCTCCTTCGCCTTGCGCTCGCGGGTCGCGGCTGCCCGCCGGGCCTTCTCCTCGGCCTTCCTGGCCCGGCGCTCCTCCGCCTCCCGCGCGCGCTGTTCGTTCTTGCGGCGCTCTTCCTCTGCCTCCTGTCGCTCACGCTCCAGTCGCGCTTTCTCGCGTTCGGCTATTTCCCGCTCGCGCTCGGCTTCTTCCCGCTCGCGAGCGGCGTTTCCCCGGCCCGACTGCGGCCCGGGCCTGGTGGACGGGGCAGCGGCGGCAGCAGTGCCCGCGACCGCGTTTGCCGCCTCGGCCGTGGTGACCTTGACCAGTTCGGCCACGACGCCCACCTGGCGCATCTGCTGGAAGCACTCGGCGGCGGCCTTGCGCTCCAGGTTGCGCCTGAGGACGATGGTCTGGCCGGAGAAGAACCGCTCGAGGCGGTCGGGGTCGTCGATGTCGAACAGTTCGCCGAAGCGCAGTTTGACCTGCTCCGGTTCCTGGCCCGGTAGAATTTCGCCGCTGAAGGTAAGGTTAAACCTGTTCAACCCGCGCCCGGTGCCCGATGACTGTCCCCGCTGAAAATGTACGGCGTTTCCGGGCCTATTGCCAGCGCCCGAGCTGCGAAATCCTTACCCCTGCCGCGCTGTCAGTCGATGTCCGCCGGGTCGAACTGCACGCCCGCTTTCTGCCGCAGGCGCTCGAGGTAGGGCGCCCCGAGTGCGGAGGCCGGGGTCCAGAACCCGCCTTCGGTGAGGGGTGCGTCCTGCGCCAGGCAGGCCGCTGCCTCACCGAGTATCCGCGATGTCGAGCCGTAGCCCGGATCGCGGTCGCCGGTCACCCGCACCCGGGTGTCGCGACTGCGGTCCGACGGGTCGATGCCGTGGAACAGCACCTCGTAGTATCCCGATTCACGGGTCTCGCGGCTCGGTCCCTCGCCCGGCTTGGGCAGGAAGCGTTTCGCCAGGGCGCGGGTGGGCCCCATGGCCATGGCGAGCATGCCCACGCCCGAGGCGATGCCCACCATGTTGGCCTGCCCGCGCGAGCGGTTGAGAATCGCCTCGTCGTAGCGAAAGTCCTCTCCCCAGGGAAAGCCCAGCAATGCATTGCTGCGCCGCACGACCCGGGTATTGATCGCCGCCATGATGAAGGGCGAGGTCCACTGGTCGAAGTCCGGGTCGAACACAGCGCCGCGCTGGTCGGGCCCGTCCTGCCCGGGGGCCACCCCCTCGGGGTAGAGCACGTAGGGGTTTGCGACCTTTTTCAGGATGCTGCGATCCTTCCGGGCCTCCTCCATCATGTTGAGCATGCTGGCGATGGTGCCGCCGCTGGCGCCGCCGCGACTGCCCACCACCCGGCCCTTGACCTGCGTGGCGGTGGTGCCGTGGCGCTCCTGCATCAGTTGTTGCAGGTAGAACACACCCATGTCGAAGGGGACGGAGTCGAAACCGCAGGTGTGCACGATGCGGGCACCAGACTCGCGCGCCGCGGCCTGGTACTCGGGAATGACCTGCGCCATCCACTGCACCTCGCCCGTGAGGTCGCAGTAATCGGTGCCGGCGGCGGCGCAGGCCGCGACCAGTCCCGTCCCGTACAGGGCGTAGGGCCCCACCGTGGTGCAGATAACCCGGGTCCTCGCAACCATCGCGTCGAGGCTCGCCCGGTCGGCGCTGTCCGCTTCCACTATCGGCAGGTCCGCAGCCGCGCCGCTGGCGGCGCACTCGCGGCGCACCGCTTCGAGCTTGTCGCGATTGCGCCCGGCGATGGCCCAGCGCAGCTCGCCGCCGACGCCGTAGGTGGCGTCGAGATATTCCACAACCAGCTTCCCGGTGAACCCGGTAGCTCCCCAGACGATGACATCAAATTCACGTTCGGCCATGACCATCTCTCCCTCAGCGGATGCCGTGCATCATTTTTCGCAGCAGGGGCGACAGGAGCAACAGGAACGCCCCCACGCCCAGCCCCATGTACAGCAGGGTGCCGAACAGGTCAGTGTAGCTTGCCAGGGCCGCGGTGACATCGGTGACCGCGCCGTCCACGGTTTCGATGGCGGCGAGCTTCGCCAACTGCACGGCCACGAACTCCGAGTAGGCCGTGGCCAGGAACCAGGAGCCCATCATCACACCCACCACGCTGGGCACCGCCAGCTTGGTCACGGCGGACAGCCCCACCGGCGAGAGGCACAGCTCGCCTGTAGTGTGCAGCAGGTAGGCCAGCAGCAACCAATAGCCCGCGACCAGCCCCGCCGAGTCGGGCGAGGCGGCGCCCAGGACAAGTGCCCCGAAACCCAGGCCGGCCTGCGCGATGCCGAGGGCGAATTTCACCGGTACGCTGGGTTCAAGGCCCCGTTTGCCCAGCGCCATCCACAGCCAGGCGAACGCCGGGGCGAGCAGGAAGATGAAGAAGGGATTGAGCGAGCCGAACTGGGACGCCTTCAGTTCCCGCCCAAAAATCTCCCGGTCCACCACCCGGTCCGCGAACAGTGTCATCGAGGCGCCGGCCTGTTCGAAAAGCGCCCAGAACACCACGGTGGACATGGTCAGGACAATGAGCACGATCATGCGGCTGCGCTCCACCGCGTTGCACTTCACGGTGATAAACCAGGCCAGGCCCCCGAGTACCGCCAGGCTGAGTACATTGAGCAGGGTGCCCACCGCCCCGTGAAACTGCAGCATCTGCCACACCACGCCGACCCCGGCGATGGCCCCCAGGTAAATCGTCCACTCGCGGCTGAGACCGATCGGCGAGCGCCCGGCGAGGAGGGCCGGATCGGCCGGCTCCGCGTGCCCTTCGAGGTACTTTTGCCCCGCGAGAAACGTCATCAGCCCGAGCACCATGCCGATACCCGCTGCGCCGAAACCGTAGCTCCAGCCGTAGGTCTCCCCGAGGTACCCGCACAGCAGGGTGGCGGTGAAGGCGCCGATGTTGATCCCCATGTAGAAGATGGTGAAACCCGCATCCCTGCGCGGGTCGCCCTCGGCGTACAGTCGCCCGACGATGGTCGAGATGTTCGGCTTCAGGAAGCCGACCCCCATGACGATCAGCGCGAGTGAGAAATAGAATACCTGCAGCGCACCCTCGTCGCGAACGACGGCACCGGCCTCGACCCGCGCCTGTTCGCCCTCCACCGCCATACCCAGGTGTCCCAGGGCCAGCAGTATGCCGCCGAACACTACCGCCTTGCGCATGCCGAGGTAGCGATCGGCCAGCAACCCGCCGATCACCGGCATGGCGTAGACCAGGGCCGCGTAGCCGCCCAGTACCTCCAGGCCCCCCTCGTCGGTGAACAGGTGGTACTTGGTGAGGTACAGGAGCAGCAGGAACTTCATGCCGTAAAAGGAGAAGCGCTCCCACAGTTCCGTGGCGAAGCAAACGTAAAGTCCCGCGGGGTGACCGAGGAAGCCGTCGCCGGCGGGTGCTGTGGTGTCGGGTGTCGTCATGGGCGCCTGTTGAATTCCAAGGGTCGTGGCTGCGGCCTATTATAGGGAGGATTGGCGGCCCGCCGCAGACATTTTTCCGCGGTTCCATGTCGGGTGCGCCGCGGCCGCCAACAGGGTATGCTGGCGCGCTTGCGAGAGGTTCCACTGACCGAGGTATGACCGCCCCCGACACCACCCCCGCCCGATTCCCCCGCCGGGGCTGGCTGTATGCCGCGGGTGCGCTGTCGCTGTTGTTCCTGGGGGCTTGCGGCGAACCTCCCTGGAACAATCCCCATCCGCCGTCGGCGCCCGGCGAGGTCACCTACCAGTCGATCATCTCCTACACACCGCCGAAACACCTCGATCCTGCGAAGTCCTACGCCACGGACGAGTCCCTGTTCATCGCACAGGTCTACGAGCCACCGATGGACTACCACTTCCTCAAGCGGCCCTACGAACTGGTCCCGGGTGCGTTGAGCGGATTTCCCGAGCTCACCTACCTCGACGCGAACGGCGACGAGGTGGCGAGGGACGACCCCGCGCTGGCGCGGACCCGTTACACACTGCGCCTGCGCGATGACCTGCGCTACCAGCCGCACCCGGCCTTCGCCCTGGACGACCGGGGCCGGCCACTGTACCTGTTTGCAACCGCGGCGGAGGGCGCCCGGTATCGCGGTGTGCCGGATTTTCCCGAGACCGGCGACCGGCACGTGCTCGCCGCGGACTACGCCTACGCGATCAAGCGCCTCGCGGATCCGCTGAACGGCTCGCCCATGCTGGGCATCATGTCCCAGTACATCGTGGGCATGCGGCAGTTTTCGGAGAAACTGGGCGGCCTGGACCGGAACGGCTGGCTGGACCTGGACGACCACCCCATGGCGGGCCTGGAGGTGGTGGATGAGCGCACCCTCGCGATCACCATCGAGGGGCGCTATCCGCAGTTCGTCTACTGGCTCGCGATGCACTTCTTTGCGCCGGTGCCGCGCGAGGCGGACCGCTTCTACCACAACCCCGGCTTCGAGGACCGCAACCTGACGCTGGACTGGTGGCCAGTCGGCTCGGGCCCCTTCATGCTGGTGAAGAACGATCCGAACAGCGAGATTATCCTGGAGCGCAACCCCAACTTCCGCACGCAGTTCTATCCCGCCGAGGGCGCGCCCGGGGACCTCGAGGCCGGTTATCTCGACGATGCGGGCAAACCCATCCCGTTCATCGACCGCGCCGTCTTCACACTCGAGCGTGAACTTCTGCCGCTGTGGACCAAGTTCCTGCAGGGCTATTACGACCGCTCCGGCGAGGTGCACGGCAACACCCAGAAACTGTTCGACCAGGCGTTCGTGGTCGGCCCGGACGGCCCCGAGCTGTCCCCTGACCTCGAGGCCCTCGACCTGTCCATGGCCGCCGACGTGAAGCCGGGCCTGTATTACTACGGTTTCAACATGCGCGACCCCGTTGTGGGCGGTTATACCGAGAAAAAACGCAAGCTGCGGCGGGCGCTGCAGATCGCCTTCAACGTGGAGGACTACATCAAGGTGTTCCACAAGGGCGGCGGCCTGGTCGCCCACTCGCCCATACCCCCGGGTATCGAGGGCCACCTGGAGGGGGAGGCGGGTATCAATCCCTACACCCACGACTGGGTCGACGGCGAGGCCCGGCGCAAATCACTGGATCGCGCGCGCCAGCTGCTCGCGGAGGCCGGCTATCCCAACGGGCGGCACGCGGAGACCGGCGAGCCCCTGAGGATCTACCTGGACGTCCAGTCCCAGGCGATCAGGACGGCGCACCAGGTGTGGATGGAGCGCGCCTTCGCGGCGATCGGCGTACAGGCCGAGTTTCGCGTGGCGGACTGGGCGCGCACGCGCGAGAAACTGCTCTCCGGCAACACCCAGATCTACTCCCACGGCTGGCTCGCGGACTACCCGGACCCGGAGAACTTCCTGTTCCTGCTCTACGGCCCGGAGGCGCCGCTGGTCTGTAACTGCGACGGGGTCAACAGCGGCAACTACGAGAGCGCCGAGTACGACGAGCTGTTCCGCCGGATGCGCCTCGCGCCCAGCGGTCCCGGGCGGGACGCCCTCGTGGCGCGCATGGTGGACCTGTTCCGCCGGGATGCCGTGTGGCTGTACGCCTTCAATCCCCTCGACACCTACCTGAGCCACAGCTGGGTGCACAATACCAAGCGGCACGGGATATCCAAGGGCACGCTCAAGTTCATCCGGGTGGACGACCGGTTGCGGGAGCAGCGGCGCGCCGCCTGGAACCAGCCGGACACCTGGCCGCTCTACGCCGCGGGGGCCCTGGTTGCCGCCCTGGTATTACCCGGCGCGATCGCCTACCGACGGCGACAGACTGCGACGGCGAGGCGCTGACATGCTGGCTTACATCATCCGCCGCCTGCTCTACGCCATCCCGATACTCGTCGGGGTCAACCTGCTGACCTTCAGCCTGTTCTTCGTCATTGCCTCACCGGACGACATGGCGGTATCGCAGCTCGGCGAGAAGTACGTCACCGCGGAGGCCATCGAGGCCTGGAAAAAGAAGCAGGGTTACGACCTTCCCCTATTCGTCAATCCCGGGGAGAGCGGTGCCGGTGTAATTACCGAGACCATCTTTTTCACCAAGTCAGTGCGCCTGTTCGCGTTCGATTTCGGACGCTCCGAAAGCGGCCGCGACATTACCACCGACGTGTCCACGCGCATGGGGCCAAGCCTCGCGGTGGCGCTCCCCACCTTTGCTATCGGGATGTGGGTCAATATCTGTGTCGCGCTGCTGGTGATCATGTTTCACGCCACACGCCTGGACCGCTGGTTCGTGGCCACCTTCGTCGGCATGATGTCCATCTCCTACCTGTTCTACATCATCGGTGGCCAGTACCTGGTTGCCAGGGTGTGGAAGCTTGTGCCGATCTCGGGTTTCAATGCCGAGGGCGACCTGTTGCGCTTCCTCGTGCTGCCGGTACTGATCGGGGTCGTGTCCGGTATCGGCGCCGGCGCCCGCCTGTACCGCACGTTTTTTCTCGAGGAGGCCCGGCAGGACTACGTGCGCACGGCCCGCGCCAAGGGGGCCAGCGAAATCCGCGTTTTGTTCGGGCACATTCTCCCCAACGCGCTGATCCCCATCCTCACCGGCGTGGTCGTGGTGATTCCCACCCTGTTCATGGGCAGCCTGCTGATGGAAGCCTTTTTCGGTATACCGGGCCTCGGCAGCTATGTACTGGAGGCGATAGAGGCGCAGGATTTCGCCATCGTGCGCAGCATGGTGTTCATCGGCTCGATCCTGTACATCACGGGCCTGCTGCTGATCGACATTTCCTACACCTGGGCCGACCCCAGGGTGCGCCTGGACTGATGCCGCTGATACTCTGGTCGGACGCGCTGATTTTCCTGCTGGTATTTGCCCTGGCGGGGTTCTTCCTGCGCCTGCGCCGGGACCCGCAGATCCGTGCGCGCTGGAGCCAGGTGTTCAGTTCTCGCCTGGGTGTCGCCACGTTCACCGTCATTATCTGTTACGTGGGGGTGGCCCTGCTCGACTCACTGCACTTCCGGCGCGCGCTCGAGCCCGTGGACGGCGTGCGGAGCGGCGCGGTGTTCTACGACAACCGGGCCACCAGCGTGCTGGACGTGCTGCTGGGAGGAATGGGCGAGCGCTTTGAGCGCACCTACTCCGCGCCCTTCGCCGTTGTCTCTTTTGAAAAGGAGAACTTCGAGGATGAACAGGGGCGTGCCTACCGGGATTACCCGCCCCTGCGCCATGGCGGCGCCCACCTGGACGATCCCGACGGGCGCTGGCCGGACATCGCGTGGCGCTCGGTGAAGGCGCTGTTGCTGGGGCTGCTCCTCGCGGCCTGCCTGGTCGCCCCCCAGTGGTACTTCCTGCGCCGCAGCCCCCGCCCCTGGGGCGCCTCCTTCGCCGTGCAGGTGGTCGTCGTCTGCCTGGGCGTGTGGCTGGTAAGCCTCAGTCGCCACTACCATGTCCTCGGCACGGACCTGGGCGGCGCCGACGTCGCCTACCAGAGTATCAAGGGTATTCGCACCGGCGTGCTGCTCGGCACCCTGTCCACCCTGATCATGCTTCCCATCGCCGTGACGCTGGGTGTGCTGGCGGGTTATTTCAAGGGCTGGGTGGACGACGTGGTGCAGTATCTGTACACCACCCTCAGCAGTATTCCGGGCATACTCCTTATCGCCGCGTCGGTGCTTTTGTTCCAGGTCTACATAGACCTTAACCCGGACTACTTTGACATCGGCCTGGAAAAAGCGGACGCGCGCTTTCTCGCCCTGTGCTTTATTCTCGGCGTGACCAGCTGGTCGACCCTGTGCCGCCTGATTCGCGCCGAGACATTGAAGATCAGCCAGCTCGACTACGTCCAGGCGGCCCACGCGTTCGGGGTCAGCCACCTGCGGATCCTGGGGCGCCATGTGCTGCCCAACGTGGTCCACCTGATCCTCATTACCTTTGTCCTCGAATTCAGCGCACTGGTCCTGGCGGAGGCGGTGCTGTCATACATCGGCGTGGGCATCGATCCCGCCATGGGGAGCTGGGGCAACATGATCAACGAGGCGCGCGCGGAACTCTCCAACAACCCGCCCGTCTGGTGGACCCTGGCCGGCGCGTTTTTCTTCATGTTCGTGCTGGTGCTCGCCGCCAACCTTTTTTCCGATCTCGTGCGCGACGCTTTCGACCCGCGCATGACGGGCGCGGGGTCCTCCCGGTGAGCGCCGTACGCATGCAGGTGCGCGACCTGTCCGTCGAACTCGCCGTCACCGGCGAGCGAATCCTGCGCGGGGTCAGCCTGGAACTGCGGGCCGGGCAGGTGTTCGCGCTGGTGGGGGAGTCCGGCAGTGGCAAGTCCGTGACGTCCCTGGCCGCCATGCGCCTGTTGCCCGATGCGCTGCGGATCGCATCCGGTGACGTGCACCTGGGGGAGCAGGGCCTGTTCGACCTGCCTGAGACGCGCATGTGCGAGGTGCGCGGCAGGCGCGTGGCGATGATTTTCCAGAACGCCATGTCGGCCCTGAACCCGGTCCAGACCGTCGGCAGGCAGGTGGTCGAAACCTTGCTGTTGCACACCGATCTGAGGGGCGGCGCGGCCCGGGAGCGGGTGGTGCAACTTTTTGCAGAAGTCGGCATCCCGGACCCCGGGCGACGCTTCGACTTCTACCCGCACCAGTTCTCCGGCGGCCAGCAGCAGCGTGTGATGATCGCGATGGCGCTGGCCTGTGAACCCGATGTTCTGATCGCCGACGAACCCACCACGGCACTCGACGTGACCATCCAGGAGCAGGTCCTGGACCTCGTCCGCGAGCTGACCGTGCGGCGTGAGCTGGCGGTGCTGCTGATCACCCACGACATGGGGGTGGTCCGGCACACGGCGGACGAGGTGGGGGTGATGTACCGCGGCGAGATCATCGAGCGCGCACCGGTGGAGCAGTTCTTTCGCGACCCGCAACAGGATTACAGCCGGCGCCTGATCGAGGCGCTGCCGGACCTCGGCCACTTCCGCGCCGCCACCGCCGGCGCGCCGCTGTTGACCGTCGAGGACGTCGAGGTGCACTTCCCCATCCGCCGCGGTGTGTTGCAGCGTGTCGTCGATTACACGCGGGCCGTGGACGGGGTGTCGCTGCAGATCGGGCGGGGGGAGACTTACGCTCTCGTGGGCGAGTCGGGCAGCGGCAAGTCGACCCTCGGCCGCGCCATCCTCAACCTCGAGCCGCTCACCGCCGGGCGCATCCGTTTTGACGGGACCGCGATTCACTCGCTGTCGCGCCGCGACATGCTGCCGCTGCGCAAGAGGATCCAGGTCGTCTTCCAGAACCCGTTTTCCTCGATGAACCCGCGCCTCACCGTCGCGCAGATTCTCGCCGAGGGAATGGTCAGTCTCGGCTTGGGACTTGATCGGGCCGCGCGCGCGTCCCGGGTGGCGCAACTGCTCCAGCGCGTACATCTCGACCCGCGCTGCGCAACACGTTACCCACACGAGTTTTCGGGTGGCCAGTTGCAGCGGGTGGCTATCGCCCGCGCGCTGGCCGTGGAGCCGGAGCTGATTGTCTGCGACGAGCCGACCAGTGCGCTGGACGTGTCCATCCGCGCCGATGTGCTGGACCTGCTGCGCGAACTGCAGGCGGAGGAGGGTGTGTCACTGCTGTTCATCACGCATGACCTGTCGATCGTGCCCGGCCTTGCGCACCGGGTCGGCGTCATGCGCGAGGGCCGCATCGTGGAACAGGGGACGGCGCAGGAGGTACTGACGAACCCGCGCCACGAGTATACCCGCGCGCTGCTCGACGCGGTGCCGCGCGTGGAGGACACGTAGCCAGCCCGGGCTGCCTGTTCTATGCTTGAATCACGATCAGAGGAGGACAACACGGTGGCGGATCCGGACCCCGGGGTAATCGAACAGTTGCGTGACCTGTTGGGCGAGGCGGGCGTGCGCGAGCAGCCCGACGACTACATGCCCGACATCGTGCTCAAGCCCGCGTCCACCGAGGAGGTATCGGGCATCCTGACAATCTGCTCCGCGGCGGGGCAGGCGCTGGTACCGCTGGGGGGCAAGACGGGGCTGGCGAGCGGCCATTTCCAGACCGACAGTGAAATCGGCCTGTCACTGGAGCGCATGAACGTCATCGAGGAAATCGATACCGGGAACCGCACCATGACGGTTCAGGCGGGCTGCATTCTCCAGGTCGCCTCCGAGGCGGCCGCGGAGCAGGACCTGCTGCTGCCCATGGATTACGGCGCCCGGGGCAGCGCAACCATCGGTGGCGGTATATCCACCAACGCCGGCGGCAACATGGTCATCCGTTTCGGCATGGCCAGGGACATCGTGCTGGGGCTGGAGGTCGTGCTCGCCGACGGCACGGTGGTCACCAGTCTCAACAAGATGCTCAAGAACAACACGGGCTACGACCTGAAGCAGTGGTTTATCGGTGCAGAGGGTACGCTGGGCGTCGTCACCCGGGTGGTGCTGCGCCTGCGGCCCCTGCCGCGCAGCCAGGACACGGCGCTGCTCGCCGTGGAGGCCTTCAACGATGTGGCGGAACTGCTGCACTTCCTGGACGCGCGCACCGGCGGGACGCTCTCCGCCTTTGAGGTGATGTGGCCCGAGTTCTACGAGTACATCACCCGCGATGACTACGTACACCAGCGGCCGCTCGACCACGGTTACGGCCACTACGTGCTCGTGGAGACCCAGGGCTCCGACCCCGCGGGCGACGCGGCGCGCTTCGAGACGGTACTCAACGAGGCGATGGAGGCGGGGCTCCTGGCAGACGCGGTGCTGGCGCGATCCCAGGCGGAGCGCAACGCGCTCTGGGAAATCCGCGACGACGTTCTCGACTTCTTCAACCTGGGCCCGTTCATCCCCTTCGACGTCAGCATCACCATCGAGCGCATGGAGGCTTTCATCGCCGACATCCGCGCGGGCATGGCGCAGCACGATGACGCCATCTGCGTTTTTTTCGGCCATCTCGGCGACAGCAACCTCCATGTCAACCTGGGCAACCGCCAGCCGGAGAATTTCGACCACGCGGGCCTGCAGGCGTTTCTCTACGAGACCGTGGAGCGCTACGCGGGGTCCGTATCCGCGGAGCACGGCATCGGTCTGAGCAAGCGCGAGCAGTTGCACCGCAGCCGCAGCGAGGCAGAGCTGGAGCTGATGAAAAACCTCAAGCGTATGCTTGACCCCCAGAACATTCTCAACCCGAACAAGATTTTCACTGCCGACCAGATCGCCGCCCACTGAGCGAACGGCTACCAACGGAGATACCTGCATGAACGGCGCAGAGAGCCTGATTACGACACTTGTGAACAACGGGGTGGAGGTCTGTTTCGCCAACCCGGGAACCTCGGAGATGCACTTCGTCGCGGCCCTGGACGAGGTGGAGGGCATGCGCTGCGTGCTCTGCCTGTTCGAGGGCGTGCTCTCCGGCGCCGCTGACGGCTACGCGCGGATGGCGGAAAAGCCTGCGTCCACACTCCTGCACCTGGGGCCGGGCCTGGGCAACGGCCTGGCCAATATCCACAACGCCAAGAAGGGGCACGTGCCCATGGTGAACATCGTCGGCGACCACGCGACCTACCACCTCGAGTACGACGCGCCGCTGACCTCGAACATCGAGGGCGTCGCGGCGCCGATGTCCCACTGGGTTTTCACCTCACAGGAGCCGGGCAGTATCGCGAAGGACACCGCCGAGGCGGTGCGCCAGGCGGGCTTCAGCAACATCGCCACGCTGGTCCTGCCCGCGGATGTCTCCTGGGGTGACAACCCGGGGGGCGCGGAGGGAGCGGTAGCCATCGATTCACCGGCCGCGGTGCCCTCTGAGCGCGTCGCGGCTGCCGTCGAGACACTGCGCTCGGGCGCCAACTGTATGCTGATGATCGGCGGGCGCAACGTCACCGTGGAGCAGGGGTTAAAGCTGAGCCGGATCGGCAAGGCCTGCGGCGCGCGCGTGTGCACGGAGACCTTCCCGACACGGGTGGGACGCGGCGCGGGCAGCGCCGTGCTGGAGCGCCTGCCCTACCTGGCGGAAATGGCCCTGGACCACGTCAGCAGCGTGGAGCAGCTGTTCCTGATCGGCGCGCCCGCGCCCGTGTCCTTCTTCGCCTACCCCGGGGTACCCAGCGCCTACCCGCCCGAGGGCTGTGAGACCACGGTGCTCGCGAGCCCGCGGGAGGATATCGACGGCCTGCTCGACGCACTGATCGACGCGCTCGACGCGGGTGGGATGGAGCCCGATGTCTACGACCTGCAGTTGCCCGAGCCGCCCACGGGGGCGCTCGACGCGGGCACTCTCGCCCAGTCACTTGCCCACTACCTGCCGGAAGGCGCCGTCGTGGTGGACGAGGCGATCACCAGCGGGCTGACGATCTTCCCCTCGACCTTTCACTCCCGCCCGCACGAGTGGCTGAGCCTGACCGGCGGCAGTATCGGCTGGGGCCTGCCGACGGCGGTGGGCGCCGCGGTCGCCTGCCCGGACCGCAAGGTGCTCTGCCTGGAGGGCGACGGCAGCGCCATGTACACCATTCAGTCCCTGTGGACCATGGCGCGCGAGAATCTCGATGTGACCGTGGTGATCTTCAACAACCGCAAGTACAGCATCCTTGAGCTGGAGTTCCAGCGCACCGGCGCCCGCGGCGGCAGCCCCGGTCCCAAGGCGGCGAGCACGCTGGATATCGGCGGACCGGACATGGACTTCGTGGCCATGGCCCAGGGTATGGGCGTGCAGGCGACGCGCGCCACCAGCGCCGAGGAGTTCAACCGCGCGCTGGAGGCTGCCCTGTCCGCGAAGGGCCCGCGGGTGATCGACGCGATCGTGCCGACGGTGTTCTGAATACACCTTCTTTTGACATAGCGTGGAGTTATTTGAAGCGGCCCGCAGCCGGGTAAGCCCTGTCGAACGGGCGCGGTATTTGTGCTGGTTTCGGGCTGCTGCGCAACTCGACCTTTTTTCGCTTCGCGAAAAATGGGACTCGATCAGTGCTCGCAGAATGCCCCCGAAACCAGCGCAAATCCCAGGCAGCGCCCTGATGGTTCTCCAGGGCTTACCCGGCCGCGGGACCGGTATCGCTCGATACTGCGGGTAGAGCGGGATAGAGGCGGCAGTACGGTACACCCCTGGTGAAACAATCAGGTCGCGTTTGGCGGAGCGGGCAGACGCGGGGCTGTCCGCGAGCACTGGTCGAATCCCAATTTTTTGCGCAGCAAAAAATGGTTGAGTTGCGCAGCGGCCGCGGCTGCCCGTGGAGCCGCGGCCGTTTCACCAGGGGTGTACGGGACGGACGCCCTTATGGAGCAGTCGCGTATACTATGAATCCTGCCAGCATCTGCAGTAGAATGGCCGCCCTTTGAGGGAGAGGGCGGTATCGCCGCCCCTCTCGCTACAACTCGGGAATTCAGAGTATGAAAAACTACACGATCGCCCTGCTGGCGGGGGACGGTATCGGCCCCGAAATAGCCCGCGAGGCCGAGAAGGTGTTCCGGTTGGTGGAGGAGCGCAACGACGTATCCTTTGACATCCAGCACGCGGAGTTCGGCGCCGGCGCCTATTTCAGCAGCGGCCACCCGTTCCCCGACGAGACCAAGGCGATATGCGACGCGGCGGACGCGATCATCAAGGGTCCCATCGGCCTAAGCCACGAGGAGTCCAAAAAAATCCCCGTGGACATGCAGCCCGAGCGCGGTGCGCTGTTACCGCTGCGCGCCCGCTACAACACCTTCGCCAATTTCCGCCCGGTGTCGCTGCCCAGGGCCCTGGCCCACTTCTCGCCGCTGAAGCCCGAGATCATCGGCGACGGCATCGACCTCGTCATGGTGCGCGAGCTGGTAGGCGGTCTCTATTTCGGTGAAAAGGAAGTCGGTGTCAACGAGCAGGGCCTGCGCTACGTGAAGGAGGTGCTGGAGTACGACGAGGCGCAGATCAGCCGCGTACTGCACGAGGCATTGCAGCTCGCGATGCGGCGCAAGAAGGTGCTGCACAACATCCACAAAAGCAACGTCCTGAAGTCCAGCGTGCTGTGGAACGAGGTCCTGGAGGAGGTCAGTGCCGAGTATCCCGAGGTCGAGATCAAGCATATCCTGGTCGACGCCGCCGCGACCATGCTCTGCCTCAACCCCGGCCAGTTCGACGTGATGGTCATGGAGAACATGTTCGGTGACATTCTCTCGGACCAGGGCGGCGGCATCCTGGGCTCGCTGGGTCTCATGCCCTCCGCCTGCAAAGGTCCGGAGAAGAGCTACTACGAACCCTCCCACGGTTCCGCCCCCGACATTGCCGGGCAGAACATCGCCAATCCCTACTCGATGATCGGCTCGGTCGCCATGATGCTGGAGGACAGCTTCGGCATGGCCGCTGAATCGCGCAACGTGTGGAACGCCATGCAGAGCGTGTTCGGTGACGGGTACTCGACGCCTGACCTGTCCAAGCCCGGCGCCGGTGTGAAGATGATCAACACCGACGAGTTTGGCGACAGAGTTGTCGAGGCGCTGGCGGGGATGCCGAACGCCGAGTGACTCACTGAGTCGTCATCCCCGCGGAGGCGGGGATCCAGGTGTTTCCAGGCGTCTTCGAATTCCGCTGCATTCAAACATCGCGCTTTGCATGTCCCACAACTGGGCTAGCCACGGGAACTGTTGAGGTGCGACAGTACGCCGCCTTCATTCTCCCGTTCGTGCAGTTGCAGGTTGATGATGCGCAGTGTCGCCAGAATGGCGGCGAATACCTGGTTTGAGTGCACGCCCCGGGTCTTGTACTCCTGGCTCCCGAGATCCCAGGTGATCACACACTCCGTCAGCGCGTTGGTGTGGCCGCCGCGCGGAATGCGCACCTCGTAGTCCAGCAGGTCCGGCAGTGTGTATTTGTGCGGCGCCATGATTTTCTCGATAGCGTCGATGAAGGCGTCGAAACCACCATTGCCGGCGCCGGAGGCCTGTTTGGTCTCGCCGTCCACCTCGACGCGCAGGCTCACCGTCGACTCCAGGTCCAGGCCGCTGGTGATGGAGCAGTTCAGCAGGCGGATATGGTGATAGTTCTTGCTCTCCAGTACCTCGGCGATGATGAAGGGCAGGTCGTCCGCCGTGATCTGCGCCTTGGAATCGCCCAGCTTCACGATACGCGCCAGCACTTTCTGCTGGTTCTCCTCGGAGAGATCAAGGCCCATGGCCTCCAGGTTTTTCGCCAGCGAGGCCTTGCCGCTCATTTTGCCCAGCGCGTAGCTGCGCGTGCGCGCGAAGCGCTCGGGGCTCAGGCGGGTCTCGTACAGGCCGCCCTTCTGGTCGCCGTCCGCGTGGATGCCCGCGGTCTGTGTAAACACGTCGGCACCGACGATAGGCGCGTTGGCGGGCACCCGCTTGCCGGTGAAACTCTCTACCATGTTGCTGATCTGGACGATGTAGCTCTCGTCGACGGAGAGATCGAAACCCATCTTGTCGCGCAGCGCTACAACAATCTCCGCCAGGGAGGCGTTGCCGGCGCGCTCGCCGAGACAGTTCACCGTGCAGTGCACTGCACTGACTCCGGCGCGGGCCGCCTCCAGCACGTTGGCAGTGGCCAGGCCGTAGTCGTTGTGGGGATGAAAGTCGAACAGCTGTCCCGGGTAGCGCTGGCACATGTCCCGCAGGCTCTCGTAGACCTCGTGGGGTGACATCACGCCCAGCGTATCCGGAAGCATGAAGTGCCGGATGCCGCTGTCTGCGAGCTTGTCCATCATCGCGTACACGTAGTCCCGGCTGTCGGCATAGCCGTTGGACCAGTCTTCCAGGTAGGCGTTGACGGCGAGGCCCTTCTCCAGGGCGTAGTCCACGGTCTTGAGAATCTCGGCGACGTGTTGGTCCAGGGTCTTGCCGAGCTGTTCGCGACAATGCTTCTCGCTGCCCTTGGTCAGCAGGTTGACGACGCGGCCACCGGTGTCGAGAATCCAGTCCACGCTCTGTGTGTGATCGACAAACCCGAGCACCTCGATGCGATCGCCGAGGCCGTGCCCGGCCGCCCACTCGTTGATATTCACCACGGCCTCGCGCTCGCCGCTGGAAACGCGGGCAGAGGCCACCTCGATGCGGTCGATGCGCAGCAGTTCCAGCAGCGCCTTGGCCAGGTTGACCTTTTCGGCGGGGGAATAGGAGACGCCCTGCGTCTGCTCGCCGTCGCGCAGGGTGGTATCCATGATCTGGATGTGTCGGGTCATCGATCCTGTCCGGCCCAATGGGGCCGGTCATTATCTATCGAACGGCGCCCCTTGTACAACGCCGTGCAGCGGGGGCTTACTGCAGCCAGCCCCCGGCGAAGGGGATGGCCTGGCCGACAAAAAAGTCGCTCTCACCGGAGGCCAGGAATAACGCGAACAGGGCGTCCTCCCGGCCCGTTGCCAGTCGGCCGAGGGGAACCTGTTTCATCATCTTCTCGAACTCGGCCGTACCGATGAGCTCCGGGGGGTAGTAGACGGGGTTTTCCACGAAATTCTGGGCGATGAGGTTCACCTGGACGTTGTTGCGGGCCGCCTCCTGCCCCACCGCCTTCACGTACCCTACCTGGGCTGAACGGGCGGCGCTGTAGGCGCTGACCTTCGATTTCTGCTTCAGGCCGGTGGCGCTGCCGTAGACCACGACCTTGCCGCGGCGGCGCGCGTACATCTGGGGCAGGACAGCCCTGCACAGGCGGTGCAGGGGGTGCACCATCACGTCGAACATGCGCGCCCAGCGCTCGTCGTCCATATCGGTGGCCAGCACGCCGGCCTCGGCGGGTGCGGCGAGGTTGGCGACCAGGATGTCGATATGGCCCGCCCCGGCCACCACGGCCTCGACCGCACCCGGCGCCGTGAGGTCGGTGGTATCCGCGATGATCTCCGCCCCGTGCTCGCCGAACACCTCGATGGTGTCCGGCCCCATGTAGTTATCCGCCTGTGTCAGCAGTACGCGCTGTCCGGCCAGTCTCTGTTCGCCCATCGGCGCCTCCACGGTGATTCCCGATGCCCCAATCAGGGCAGACGCGGTAATTTGTAACACAACCGGGACGGAACGTGGCCCCGCCACCGCATCCTGAACTATCATTATTTGTACGTGAAACACGGTCGCGGGGCGGCCGGCGGGTGATGCATGCAGGCTGACATCGTATCCCAGGGCTTCTCCCTCATGCTTTACGGCATGGGGACAGTGCTGGTGTTCCTCACCGCGCTGGTGGTGGCCACCACGGCCATGTCGCGGGCAATCGAGCGATGGTTTCCCGGGCGCGCCGAGGATCCCGGTGGCGAGGCAACGCCCGCGGGCGACGAGCGCCTCGTCGCCGTGATCGGCGCCGCAGTCAGCCGGTATCGCGCCAGCCACTGAGCAAGGGAGGGACCGGGGATCCGGCCATCATGGAAGAAAACAACCGCAAGCTGGGAATAACCGACGTGGTGCTGCGCGACGCGCACCAGTCACTTTTCGCGACCCGGTTGCGCCTGGACGACATGCTGCCCATCGCGGCGAAACTCGACGAGGTGGGGTACTGGTCGCTGGAAACCTGGGGCGGGGCGACCTTCGACGCCTGTATCCGTTATCTCGGCGAGGACCCCTGGGAGCGGATCCGCGAACTGAAGCGCGCGATGCCGAAGACGCCCCAGCAAATGCTCTTCCGGGGCCAGAATATCCTTGGCTACCGCCACTACGCCGACGATGTCGTGGAAAAGTTCGTGGAGCGGGCTGCTGTCAACGGCGTGGACGTCTTCCGGGTATTCGACGCCATGAACGATATGCGCAATATCGAGGTGGCCCTGGGGGCAGTGAAAACCGTGGGCAAACACGCCCAGGGCACCATCGCCTACACCCTCAGTCCCGTGCACGACATCGAGACCTGGGTGGAGCAGGGCAGGCGCATCGAGGATATGGGCGCCGACTCCATTGCCATCAAGGATATGGCAGGGCTGTTGACGCCCTACGCCGGGTTCGAGCTCGTCTCGCGCCTCAAGGCCGCGTGCAGTATTCCCATCCACATGCAGTGCCACGCGACGACGGGCCTGTCCACGAGCACGATCCTCAAGTGTGTGGAGGCGGGCATCGACAACGTCGACACCTCGATATCCTCCATGTCCATGACCTACGGTCACTCCGCCACGGAGACTGTGGTGGCCATAATGCGCGAAACCGACCGCGACACCGGGCTGGACATCGCCGCGCTCGAGGAGATAGCGGCCTACTTCCGCGAAGTGCGCAAGAAGTACGCGAAGTTCGAGGGTTCACTGCGCGGCGTGGATGCGCGCATCCTGGTGGCGCAGGTCCCCGGTGGCATGCTGACCAACATGGAAAACCAGCTGCGCGAGCAGGGCTCGGCGGACAGGATGGACGACGTGCTGGCAGAAATCCCCCGCGTGCGGGAAGACCTGGGTTACATCCCGCTGGTCACGCCGACGTCCCAGATCGTCGGTACCCAGGCGGTAATCAATGTGCTCACCGGGGAGCGCTACAAGTCTGTGTCCAGGGAGACCGCGGGTGTATTGCGCGGCGAGTACGGCGCCACCCCGGCCCCGGTGAACGCGGATTTGCAGCGGCGGGTACTGGATGGGGACGAGCCCGTGACCTGTCGTCCCGCCGACCTGCTCGAACCGGAGCTGAACAGTCTCACCAACGAGCTGCGCGGCCTGGCGGTGGAGCACTCCATCCACCTCGCCTCCGGCGAGCGCGAAGTCGACGACGTACTCACCTACGCGCTGTTCCCGCAGATCGGCCTGCGCTTCCTGGAAAACCGCGGCAACCCGGAGGCCTTTGAGCCGCCCCCGGGCAGCGAAGCGGAAGCGCCGGCGCCCGCGCCGGTAAGCGCGGGGGGAGCTGAGATCTACACGGTGACCGTGGACGGCCAGCGCTACACGGTGGAGGTCGCTCCCGGGGGCGGGGTGGCCGCTATCGAGCCGACCCCGTCCGGGGCCGTGGCGGCGGGCGGGGCCGACCTGCCCGCACCGCTGGCGGGCAATATCTTCAAGCTGCATGTCGCCGCGGGCGATCAGGTCGAGGTGGGCGACCTGGTGCTGATCCTGGAGGCCATGAAGATGGAGACCGAGGTGCGCGCGACCCACGCGGGTACGGTCAGCCGGGTTGCGGTCCAGGTGGGTGACAGCGTCGCCGTGGGCGACACCCTGATCAGCGTGGGCTGATCCCCGTGGAAAAACTGCAGCAGCTTTGGAGCACCTCCGGCCTGGCGCACCTGGGCCCGGGGGAGGCGGTGATGATTCTTGTCGGTCTCGGGCTCCTCTACCTCGCCATCAACCGGCGCTTTGAGCCCCTGCTGCTCGTGCCCATCGGGTTTGGCGGTATCCTGGCGAACATCCCCGGCGCGGGGCTCGCCTACTCGGCGGTAGAGAACGCCGTCAACGCCGGGGACCCGGTGCTGCTGGCGGATATCGCCTGGCGGTTGGGCGTGCCTGAGACCACCGCCCTGGTAGAGGAGTACGCCGGAGCCGAGGCGCTGCAGCGCAGGCTCGCCGAAAACGTCGCCGCCGATGCCGGCTACACCGACGGTGTGCTGTACACCTTTTACAGCGTGGCTATTGCGAGCGGCATAGCACCGCTGGTGATCTTCCTGGGGGTCGGCGCGATGACCGATTTCGGGCCGCTGCTGGGCAATCCCCGGACCCTGTTCCTGGGCGCCGCGGCGCAGTTCGGTATCTTCGCGACGGTGCTCGGGGCCGTCGGGCTCACGGCGCTGGGCATGATGGATTTCAGCATCGCGGAGGCCGCCGCCATCGGCATTATCGGCGGGGCCGACGGACCCACGGCTATTTACGTGTCGAGCATTCTCGCCCCGGACCTGCTGGGTGCCATAGCGGTGGCCGCCTACAGTTACATGGCGCTGGTGCCGCTTATACAGCCGCCGATCATGCGTGCCCTCACCACCGAGGCGGAGCGCGGGATACAGATGGTGCAGCTGCGGCCCGTCTCGCGCCGCGAGAAGATCATCTTCCCGCTGGTACTGCTGATACTGGTCGCGCTGCTGCTGCCCGCCGCCGCGCCGTTGCTGGGGATGTTCTGCTTCGGCAACCTCATGCGCGAGTGCGGTGTGGTCGACCGCCTGTCCGAGACCGCCCAGCACGCGCTGATCAATATCACTACCATTTTCCTCGGCCTGTCCGTGGGTTCCAAGCTGGTGGCGGACAAGTTCCTGGATGTCAGCACGCTCGGCATTCTCGCGCTCGGAATCGTCGCGTTCGCCATCGGCACCGCCTCAGGCGTGCTTATCGCCAAGGCCATGAACCGTTTCGGCAGCACGCCGATCAATCCGCTGATCGGCTCGGCCGGTGTGTCCGCTGTGCCCATGGCCGCGCGCGTCAGCAACCGGGTGGGGCTGGAATCGAACCCTCACAACTACCTTCTCATGCACGCAATGGGCCCCAATGTCGCCGGGGTGATCGGTTCCGCGGTTGCCGCAGGTGTTATGATCAGCCTCGTCGGCAGCTGACAACAAGGAAACTTCCACTTGATCGATTTCTCCATCACGCTCTCCCCGCGTCTATACGAAACGGATGCGATGGGTCATATCAACAACGCCTCCATCGCAGCCTGGTTCGAGGTATTGCGGGTGCGCTTCATGGAATCCCTGGATGTGGACGCCCTCGGGCGCAGCTGGATTCTCGCCTCGGTGCACATCGATTACGTGGGTGAGACGTTCTACGGCGAGGACGTCACGGGCAGGATCGTGGACGCCGTTGTCGGCAACACGTCCATCACCTTTCACGGAGAAATGTACCAGGGCGAACGACAGACCCTGAAAGGCACGGCAGTGCTTGTGCACATGGAGTACGAGACGAAGACGACGGTGCGCGTGCCGGACGCCTACCGCGAGGCGATCAACTCGCGGCGAAACGCCTGACGAGACGACCGTTGGTTGTCCCCTGCACGAGCAGGCTGAACAGCACGACACCGAAAACCATTGACTGCACGGTGTACCACCAGTCCAGTTCCACGGGCAGCGACAGCACCAGCGCGAGGGCGATAGCGCCGCGCAGGCCGCCCCAGACCAGCAGGATCTGCCAGCCCCGCGGAATATTATACGTGCGCGCCTGCACAGCCAGCCCGCAGGCTCCCACCGCCAGCGCCCGCGCCACCAGCGAGGCGCCGATGGCGACGAGCATGGCGAGCCAGTGAGTCTCGAACATGCCCACGGTGATAACCAGGCCCATGATCACGAACAGCAGGTTGTTGAACAGCTCTCCCAGCCAGTCCCAGGTATGGGGCAGCCCCTCCGCCACCGTGTCCTCAACTTCCGACAGGAAGCCCCGGGAGACGAGGGCGGCGAACATCACCGCGATAATGCCCGACACGTGCAGGATGTGCTCTGCGAGGTAGAAGGTGCCGAAGGCCGTGAACAGGAGTGCGATCGCCGTCGTCGCAGGCCTGCCCAGCAACAGGGCCGCCGCCGTGCCGGCCAGACCGGTGACCACACCGGTGACCACGCCGCCGAGGAACACCAGGGCGAAATGCCCCAGGTAACTTGTCTCCCCGGCGCTTTCCGGTTGCAGCGCGAAGGCGAGGACCAGGGTGAACAGGACGATAGCGCTGGCGTCGTTGAACAGGCTCTCGCCCTCGAACAGGGTGACGAGGTCCTCCGGCGCGCGCTGCGACTTCAACTGGTTGATCACGGCTATCGGGTCGGTGGCGGCGAGGATGGCGCCGGTCATCAGGGCAGCCGTCCAGGGGAACCCCTGCGCGTGGCCGATACCCAGGTACACAATGCCCGCAGCGGCGTAGAAACTGATGAGTACGCCGACCGTGGCCAGGAGCACGATCGGCAATAGCCAGCGCTTCAGCAGGTGTGGGCGCAGGTGCCAGGCGGCCTCGAATATCAGCACCGGCAGGATGACGTAGAAGACGAGATGCTGCAGATTGTGTGCGCGAATGCCGGTATCGAAGCCCAGGAACGGGATGGCGAGACCGGCGAGGAAGCCCGTCGCGACGCACGCGAGAGAATTCTCCAGGCGCGCCAGGCGGGACACCAGCCCGGCAATGATCACCAGCCCTGTGAGCGCCAGTGCCTGGCCGGTAAACTCGACGACCATGGGCGGGGCCTCAGGCGAACTCGGGGCGCACGGCAGGGACCGGGCGCAGCTCCGACATGCTGGCCGACAGCCCCCCCGAGTCGACGACACGCATGTGGTGCCGCTGCATGCCCCTGGGTTCTGTCACCCCGCAGGAGTGGGCGATAAGTCCGACACCGTAGGTGAGGGCCTGCGCGTAGGCGGCGACGCGTTTGCTCTTGTCTGTGGCGACAAGCCCGCGCTGCAGTTCAGGGTCGTGCGTGGTGATGCCGGTGGGGCAGGTGTTCCTGTTGCACTGCAGCGCCTGGATGCAGCCGAGGGCGAACATGAACCCGCGCGCGGATGTGCAGAAGTCTGCGCCGACGGACAGGGCCCAGGCGACCCGGCCCGGGTTGATCAGCTTGCCGGACGCGACGACCTTCACGCGCTCCCTTAGCCCGTACTCGCAGAGCAGGTCCACGACCAGTGGCAGGCTCTCCCTGAGCGGCATGCCGACGTAGTCGATCAGGGCCTCTGGTGCGGCACCGGTGCCGCCGTCCGCGCTGTCAATGGTTATGAAATCCGGCGCCGTCAGGATGCCGCGCCGGTGCACTTCCTGGAACAACTCCTCGAAAAACTCCGGCTGTCCGACCACCATCTTGAAACCCGTGGGCTTGCCCGTCACCTGGCGCACGTGTTCGATCATGTCCAGAAGATCCCCCACGGAGCGAATGTCCGGGTGCCCGTTGGGGCTGATGGAGTCCTGCCCGGGCTCGATCCCGCGTATCGTCGCGATCTCCTCGGTGACCTTGCCGCCGGGGAGTATGCCGCCTTTCCCCGGCTTCGCTCCCTGGCTCATCTTGATCTCGAACATGCGCACCTGGCCGTGGGACGCCACCTCCCGCAGCTTGTCGTCGTTGAGTTTGCCCTCGCGGTCGCGCACGCCGTACTTCGCAGTACCGATCTGGAACACGATGTCGCAGCCGCCCTCGAGATGGTAGGGGGACAGGCCGCCCTCGCCGGTATTCATCCAGATACCTGCCTCGTGCGCACCGCTTGCCAGCGCCTGCACTGCCGGTTGCGAAATTGCCCCGAAACTCATGCCGGAGATATTGAGGAGCGAAGCAGTGGTGTAGGGCTTTTCACAGCTCTCGGCACCGACGGTCACCGGTTTCGGTTCGACGATGTCCTGTTCCAGCGTCGGGAAGGCGCTGTTCAGGAATATGACGTCGCCCTCCTGGTCGAGGGGGCGCGTCGAGCCGAAGGCCACCGTGGAGTCCACCTGCTTGGCGGCGCGGTAGACCCAGGAGCGCTCCGCCCGGTTGAAAGGCAGTTCCTCCCTGTCCATGGCAAAGAAGTACTGGCGGAAGAATTCCCCCAGGTGTTCGAACAGGTAGCGGAAACGACCCACCACCGGGTAGTTGCGCCGGATGGTCTGGGAGGTCTGGGTGATGTCCACGAGGTACATAACCAGTACCACCAGGATGCCGACGCCGATCAGGAAGGCGAGCAACAGGGCTCCCCACTGGATGATGCTCTGGGCCAATTGCTGCAATTCTGTCATTTCCATAGCCTTGTCCCGTTATCTCTAGGATTCCCGGTTTCAAATGGAACAGGTGAGCTCGCCCAGCCGCTCGCTTAGTTTCTGGTTTTCACTGTAGTCGATTGGCAGCACTACGAGGCTTGGACCTTTGTGATCCGCTGCTTCGTGTAAGGTGTCCAGCAGTGCGTCGCTCTGATCTACGTGGGCAAAGTGCCAGTTAAACGCCGCGGCGAGCCCGGACCAATCGGGGTTGGTGAAGGACAAATCGGTGTGGCGCCCAAACTGCGACCACTGCTTCCACGCGATCAGGCCATAGGCGCAGTCATCCCACACCATGACAGTGATATTGCTGTTCAGGCGGTAGGCGGTCTCCATTTCCTGTACATTCATAAGGAAGCCCGCATCTCCACAAATCGCCATGATGCGGCGCTCGGGGTCGACCAGCGATGCGGCGATGGCACCCGGCAGGGCAAAGCCCATCGAGCAGAAGCCGTTGGGAATAAGGCAGCCGTTTGGGGTTCGGCAGTGATAGTGCCGCGCGATCCACATTTTGTGGGCGCCCACATCGGAAAGCAGCAGGCCGTCCTCGCCATAGATCTGCTCGACATCGTAGAGAACCTTCTGGGGCTTGAGGGCTTTTTCAGACCGATCCTGTGCATGCTCGAGCAGTTCGGCCTGCATGTCCTTGCGCGTGGCGGACTGTTGCTGTGTATCGAACTCGGTCGGCGGAAGGTCCCGAAAGGCCTGCACCAGTGCGCAGAGGTTGTCCGCAACATCGCCTACAAGCTCCAGCTCGGGGTGAAAGTGCCTGTCAATCTCCGCTGGCAGGAAGTCGATGCTGATGATGGGCTTGTCGCTGTCAGGGTTCCACAGTCTGGGGTGGTATTCGACCATGTCGAAGCCCGCCGCTATCACCAGGTCCGCCGCATCAATTGCACAGGTCCCAATGTCCTTGCTGCCCAGCCCGATCGTGTACAGGCACTGGGGTGAGTCGGGATCGATAGCGCCCTTGCCCATGAAGGTATTCAGTACCCCAATGCCTGTGAGCTCGGCCAGTGCACGCAATTGCTGCGAGGCGCGTTTTCGAACGCAGCCGTTCCCTGCAAGTATCACCGGGCGGCGTGCGTCTTGAATACGCTGTGCGACCGCGGCCACGTCGGCTTCGGCGGCCACTGGTCTCCGGTAGCGAATCGGGTCCATGGGCATCTGGGCAGTCTCGTGCTCGGCGACGTCCTCCGGAAGTTCTATGAGTACTGCGCCCGGCTTTTCGCTGCGGGCAAGACGAACCGCCTTGCGGATGATCTCCGGGATGGTGTCGGCATGAATGATGGTCTCCGCCCATTTTGTCACCGGTTCGAACATCTTGACGACGTCCATGATCTGATGGGATTCCTTGTGCAGCCGTTCGGTGCTGCCTTGGCCGGTCAGAACCAGCATGGGTGCCCGGTCCATGTTCGCGTCGGCCACGCCCGTGATGAGATTGGTTGCGCCGGGACCGAGGGTGCCCAGGCACGCGGCGGGTGTCCCGGTGAGTCGCCCGTAGATTTCAGCCATGAATGCGGCGCCCTGTTCGTGACGGCAAAGTATGAAGCGGATCGATTTCGAGTCCTCTAGACTTATCATGAAGTCCGCGTTCTCTTCTCCGGGAACGCCAAAGATGTACTCGATGCCTTCGCGTTCGAGGCACTGGACGAACAAGTCAGAAGCTTTCATGGCATCTCCGTTGGTTGGCTTCAAGTGGTGTGCTTGGATGGACGCCGTGCCATTTAGTTCACTGGTGTTTCTATTGATGTCAGTTTTTGAGCACGAGCATTTTCTCGAATTGCATATCCTCTATCGTGTAGGGGATGCCTCCGACTCCGAGTCCCGAGGCATTGAGGCCGGCAAAGGGCATCGCGTCATCGCGAAAGGCCGTGTGGTCGTTGACCATTACCGCGGAGGCCTCGAACTGGTCAAAGGCTGTTAGTGCGGAACTGATGTCCTCAGTATAGACAGCCGCCTGGAAGGCATGGGGGTGCAGGTTGGACATTACGAGTGCGTCTTCGAGGTCATCGTAGGGATAGACACAGACAACAGGACCGAACACCTCCTGGGAGCCAAGTCTCGAATTGCGCGGAGCGTTCAATGCAATGGTAGGCCGGAAGAAGTTACCGGACATCCGGGAGCCACCGGCAACAATATCAGCGCCAAGTTCCCGGGCTTCATCGACCCAGGCCTCGACTCGATCGACCTCGCAGGCGCGGATGAGTGGCCCTACCTCGGTCGCTGCGTCCAGGGCGTCCCCCACGCGAAGTGCGCTGACTGACTGGGCCAGTTCGGTAATGAATTCCTCGTGCAAGGATTCATGGACATACACCCGCTGCGTGGACACGCACACTTGCCCGGCGTGATAGTAACCTCCCTTGGTAATCGAGGGGACAGCCAGGGCCAGCCGGGCTGAGGGAGTGACGATGGCCGGTGCAACGCCGCCGTGCTCAAGGGCGCAGCGGACACCCGCGTGGAGCTTCCCGCGCAACATCCAGCCCACCCTGGACGAACCTATAAAGCTGAAGAAAGCGATCTTGTCGCTGGCCACCAGGTCGCCCGCGACGTCGAGGTCATCGGTAATTACGGGCTGTAGATAGTCCTCGGGGACTCCTGCGTTCCACATCATCTCCACTAGCCGCAGACACGAGACGGGAGTGTCGGCTGCGGGTTTGACGACGCAGGGGCAGCCCGCTGCGAAGGCGGGGATTACCTGGTGCACGATCAGGTTCAGGGGGTGGTTGAAGGCACTGAATGCGAGTACCACGCCCCGCGGAAAGCGCCGGGTAAAGTTTGTTCGACCGGCGGAGGCCTCCCGGTCCCCCAGAGGAATCACCTCGCCGTGGTGTTCGCTGACGGTGGCAATCGCGATGTGTACACCGGCCACCGCCCGCTCCGCTTCCACCCGTGCGTCGAGCAGCGGCTTGCCGCCCTCGGCGGCAATCAGCTGTGCCAGCGCCTCCTGTTGCTCTTCCATGGCGCGCGCCAGCCTCCCCAGTATCGAGACCCGCGCGTGCAGTGGCAGTTGGCCCTTCCGGTCGCGGAACCTGCGCGCTGCACTTTCCAGTTTGGTCTCCGCGGTGTGTCTGTCGTCCGCCGTCAGTTCGGTGATCAATTCACCGTTGGAGGGGTTGAGCACCTGCAGTGTGGCGTGACTCATGTGGGCCTGCCTGTTCTGTGGAGTCAATTAGCTATAGCACAGGTAAGAGACCCCGCCACGCCGCGCAGGTTCAATCCTTCATCGCCCCGGTCACGCCGGTGATGGTTCAGCGCTGTCCTCGACGGAACAGCCGAAAGTAGGTGTAGGAGGGGTCGTCGGGCCCGGCCCGGCCAATGTGGGAACCCTCAATCATGGGGTGGTCCAGCACCACGCGGGAAGGCTGGTCCAGCGTCGCCCAGTCCGCGACGACGGCCCTCTCGCTGAATTTCCAGACACCGTCGCGGCGCTCGTAGCGATCGAGGTAGCGGCCGCCGATCATCAGGTCCACGACGCCCTCGGGTCCGTCGGCCTGGTGGAAGGCCAGCACGTAGATCTCTCCCTCGGCGTAGTCGCCGTCCAGGGCAATGTTCACCGTGGTGATATTGTGGTGCAGGATGCGCATGGGCGCCTGGATTTCGGGGAGGCGGTCGATGAAATCCATCGCCAGGCCCTTGAAGAACGCGCCGTGGTCGTCGATCGCGTCCTCGTGGTAAAGGGCGCGCAGCTTGTCGTGGTCGCGCCTGTCCGCCGCGACGCAGTATGCGTGTACCAGCTCCGTGATGGCCTGTTTGTCCAGCAGCGCCTGTAGTTGTATATGCGGGCTCGCGTCCATCAGCCCTTGCCCAGCGCGCGCTGGTAGGCGGCCACGGTGTCCACGAGCCCCATGCGCAGCGCGTCCACCGTTAACGCGTGGCCGATGGAGACTTCAAGCAGTCCGGGGACGGTGGCGAATCGCGGCAGGTTGTCGAGGTCCAGGTCGTGTCCGGCATTGACACCCAGGCCCTCCTGCGCGGCTGTCTCCGCCGCGGCGACAAAGCGGCGGAACACGGCGTCCACGTCGCGCCGCTCCCTGCAGGCCCGGGCGTAGGTCTCGGTGTACAGTTCGATGCGATCCGCGCCGGTCTGTGCGGCGAGGCGAATCTGCGCGGGGTCGGGATCCATGAAAAGGCTCGTGCGAATGCCCAGGGACTTCAGTTCCGCCAGTAGCGGCGCAACGCGGTCGCCGTCCCGGGTCAGGTCGAACCCGTGATCCGAAGTCAGCTGGCGGTCGCCGTCAGGCACCAGAGTCGCCTGTGTGGGTCGTATCTCCCTGAGCAGTGTCATGAGTCCGGGATAGTCACCCACGCCCTCCCTGTCGCTGGCGCGGGGGCCGGCGAAGGGGTTGCCCTCGATGTTGAATTCGACCTCCAGCATGGCGGCCAGGTCGAAACAGTCCCAGGCGCGTATATGGCGCTGGTCCGGCCGCGGGTGCACCGTGATGCCGTCTGCGCCGGCGTCGATGCACATGCGCGCGTGGGCGGGGACATCGGGATTGGTGGTGTCCCGCGAGTTGCGGATGAGGGCGATCTTGTTGAGGTTGACGCTGAGCGCGATCATTGTGCGCCGACGCGGGAGATCTCTTCGATGACGATCGGCTCCACGGGCACGTCGTCGTGACGGGCGACCCTGCCGGTGGGTGCCGTGGTGATGAAGTCCACCACGTCCATGCCCAGGATGACCTCCCCGAACACCGTGTAGCCCTCCCGCCCGGGGGCCCAGTCCAGGCGGAGGTTGTTGCGCTGGTTGATGAAGAACTGCGAGGTCGCGGAATCCGGGTCGCTGGTACGCGCCATTGCGACGGTGCCGCGGGTGTTATGCAGACGGTTTCTCGACTCGTTTTTTACCGGGTCAAGGGTTTCCTTCTCGGTCATGTCCGCGGTGAACCCGCCCCCCTGGATCATGAAGTCTGGAATGACCCGGTGGAAGATCGTGCCCGTGTAGAATCCGTTGTCCACGTAGGCGAGGAAGTTCTCCACCGTCGCCGGCGCCTTGTCCGCGAACAATTGCAGCGTGATATCGCCCTCGCTGGTGCGTATCAGCACCTGCGGGTTGTTGGGCCCCTCGGCGGATGTGTGTCCCGCCAGCAGCAGGGTGACAGTTAACAGCAGTGATCTCAGCACGTCCCGTTCCTCCTTACGCCCAGCCCGAACTGCGGCGCCGCTTCGGCCACAATCTCGGCACCAGCAGTGTGATGATGACACCCATCAGCACCGCGATCGCGCCGTTGATAAAGTCCTCGCTCTGCAGCTTGTCCTGCAGGCGCTGGTTTTCCGCTTCCAGCATCTCCACCTGGGAGCGCAGGTTTTCCGACTCCTCAACGAGGCGGCGATTGTCCTTGTCCAGCTGTACCGCCTTGCCGGAGATCTGTTTCAGGTGGCTCAGCTCCCGCGAGACGTCCTGCAGTTCAGAGGTGCCGCTGTTGACCTGGCCCTGCAGGTCGCCGCGCTCCGCCTGAAGTTGCGCCACCTGTGCGCTGAGCTCGGCGTTTTTTTCCCGCGCCGACCGCGCCGCCGCCTCGGCGGTATCCAGCTTCAGCTGCGCGGGGGTTTCGGCCATCAGGTACTGTGTGCGAATCCAGCCGCTGGTGCCGCGCGCGGTGGTGATCTCGGACCAGACGCCGTCCTCGGACGTGCGGGAGACGGTCAGCCGGGTGCCGGAGGGCAGCCCCCGGTGGATGATCCGGTAGTCGTTGCCCGCGCCGCTGCGCAGCGGCACGTACTGCTTGTCGCTGATATAACGCACGTCCTGGGCGAGCGCCGCGCCGGCGGTGAAAAAGGCACTGGCAGTGAAGACCGTGCCGGCTGCAACAACGAATAGGAGGAATGTGGCGGCGAGTCGCAAGGCTTGTTCCTTTATAAGTGTGCGGTGCGGGGGAGTTCGTGGGCCCACTGAAACGCGCATTCTAGCAAATGTGGGCCGGCTGGCACCGTCAGGGCAGCACTTTCTTGTAGGGCTTCACCACCACCCGGCTGAAGACACCGGCGTCCACGTAGGGGTCGGAGTCCGCCCAGGCCGTGGCCGCCTCCAGGCTGTCGAATTCGGCGATGATCAGGCTGCCCGTAAAACCGGCGTCGCCCGGGTCCTCCGTGTCGAGGGCGGGGTGCGGGCCCGCCGCCATCAGGCGCCCCTGTTCCGCTAGGGCCCTGAGGTATTCCAGGTGGGCCTCTCGCGCACCTTTGCGCAGCGGCAGGCTGTTTTCGACGTCTTCACACAGGATGGCGTAGTACATTGCGCAGTCTCCCTCGGTTCAGTCCTCGGCGGCGGGTGCCTCGTCGCTCAGGTACGGGCTGATCACGATCGCGGTGAGCACGGTGAGCAGCAGCGTAAACCCGATTGCGCTATAGAGCTTGTACTCCACCCACACCGGTTCGCTGAAATTGAAGGCCACGACGAGGTTCAGCCCCCCGACGACGAGGAAGTTGGTGATCCACATCAGGTTGAGTTTGCTCCATACCGGCTTCGGCAGGTGGATTTGCGCTCCCAGCAGCCGCTCCATCAGGTTCTTGTCGCTGACAAAGTGGAACAGGCCGAACGCCAGTGCCATCCCCCAGTTGAAAATTGTGGGCTTCCAGTAGAGGAACAACGGGTTGCGGAACGCCAGCGTCAGGCCACCGAACACCAGCAGGGCGGTCGCCAGCCACAGCAGCCGCTTTTCCAGCTCCCGGGTCAACGCGTAGACGATGGCCACCTGCAGCGCAGTCGCGATCATCAGGACCGCGGTGGCGGAAAAGATGCCGTCGAACTGGTACTCCCAGCCGCCGAGCGCCACGGTCTCGCCGTCCAGCTTGTAGACGATGAAGAACAGGACGATGGGCACGAACTCCAGGAGTTGTTTCATGGATTCTGGCGGGCTCCGACTGGTACCATGTGCGCTGCCCGATGACAGCAGGAACAGAGTGTAAAGATTGTGCTGATCGACTTCCACACCCATACCAGCGCCTCCGACGGCGCCCTGTCCCCCGGCGCTGTCGTCGCCCGGGCGCGGGAACGCGGGGTCGACATGCTGGCGATCACCGACCACGACACGGTGCGGGGCTACCTCGGTGTGCGCGACGCGGCCGGCGAGGTGGGGCTGCGCCTCGTGTCGGGCGTGGAGTTCTCCTGCCGCTGGTCAAACACCGCGGTCCACATCGTCGGGCTCGGCATGGACTGCGATCACCCGTCGATGGCCGAAGGCCTGGCGGTGCTGGACAATGCGCGCCGGGAGCGGGGGGAGAAAATTGCCGGTCGACTCGAGCAGCTGGGATTTACCGGTGCACTGGCCGGCGCGCTGGCCGCGGCGGGCGACAGCCAGCTCGGCAGGCCGCATTTCGCCACCTGGATGGTCGAGCGCGGCCACGTCGGGGATCACGGGGAGGCTTTCGACCGCTACCTCGGCCAGGGGAAGACGGGTGACGTCAAGGCCTTCTGGCCGGAGCTCTCGCAGGTGGTGGGCTGGATCGAGGACGCGGGCGGTGCCGCTATCGTCGCCCACCCCTACAAGTACCGGTTCACCGGGATGAAACTGCGCCGCCTGCTGGTCGATTTTGTGGCTGCGGGGGGAAGTGGTATCGAGGTTCTCAGCGGCGTGACCGACACGGGACAGAAGAAGCAGCTGTTGCGCTACGCCCGGGAGTTTGCGCTGGAAGTGTCCGCCGGCAGCGATTTTCACCGGGACGGTCCCTACAGCGCGCCGCTGGGCGTCGAAGCGCCGCGAGTGCCGGACCTGCGCGGCGTCTGGGAACGCTGGGCCGCCTGAGGGCGGGGCGCGCGCTTGAGCCAGTTCTTCCAGATCCACCCGGAGGATCCGCAGCCGCGCCTGGTGCGACAGGCCGTGGATATCATCCGCGCCGGCGGGGTCGTCGTCTATCCCACCGACTCCGCTTACGCCCTGGGCTGCCATATCGGCGACAAGGGCGCGCTCGACCGCATCCGCCGCATCCGCCGGCTGGACGCGCGCCACAATTTCACCCTGGTCTGCCGCGACCTCTCGGAGATCGCCACCTACGCGCGGGTCGACAACAAGGTCTACCGCATGCTGCGCCACGCCACGCCCGGCCCCTACACCTTCATCCTGCGCGCGACCTCGGAGCTGCCGCGCCGTCTGCAACACCCGAAGCGCAAGACGGTGGGCCTGCGGGTCCCGGACAACGCGATCGCCTCTGCCATCCTGCAGGACCTGGGAGAGCCGCTGATGAGCGTCAGCATGATCATGCCGGGTGAGGACCTGCCGCTGATCGACCCCTACGAAATCCGCGACCTGCTGGAACACGAGGTGGACCTGGTGATCGATGGCGGCTGGTGCGGCATGGAGCCGACGACGGTTGTGGACCTGGTGGGTGATGCCCCCATGATCCTGCGGGCGGGCAAGGGCGATACCGCCCCGTTCGAGGACTGAGGGCCGTGGCCGGCGAGACCATGCATGCCTGGCAGGTCGGCCGCACGGGGGAACCCGGCGATGTGCTGGAGCGCGTGCAGCGGCCGGTGCCCGAGCCCGGGGAGGGTGAGGCGCTGGTGCGGGTCGCCGCCGCGGGCCTCGGCCTGCCGGACGTGTTCATGTGCAGGGGTACCTACGCGTTCTCCCCGCCGCGGCCGTTCGTGCCCGGCCAGGAAATGTGTGGCACGGTTGTCGCGGCAGGCGCGGACTGCGATCTCGCGGTGGGCCAGCGGGTGATGGGTGTGACCGCGTTCTACAACGGCCACGGCGGGCTCGCGGAGTACTGCATCGCCCCGGATTTTTCGCTCTACCCCGTGCCCGACGAGATGGAGGACACCGAGGCAGCGGCGTTCACGATCCCCTGCCACACCGCCTGGGTCGGCCTGGTCCTGCGCGCGGGCCTGAGCGCCGGGGAGGTGCTGCTGGTACACGGCGCCGCGGGGGGAACGGGCGCCGCCGGCATCCGCCTGGGCCTGGCCCTGGGGGCGGACGTCATCGCGGTCGTCGGGGGTGCAGAGAAGGCGGCGACTGCGCGGGAGGCCGGGGCACAGCACGTGATCGACCACCGCGGGAAGGACTTCGTGGCGGCGGTGCTGGAACTCACCGGCGGGCGCGGCGCCGACGTGGTCTACGATCCGGTGGGCGGGGAGACCTTCGAGCGCTCTGTCGATTGCACGGCCTCCGGCGGCAGGTTGCTGGCGGTGGGATTCGCCAGCGGGCGCTGGGGCGCGGCGGACAGCGGCAGGCTGGTGGCGCGCAACTGCGCCGCACTGGGCGTCTACGTCGGCGCCCACGACCACTCAGAACTGTTGGAGTGCCACCACCGGCTGTGCGAATTGCGCGCCGCCGGCACCCTGTCACCATCCCCCGCGCAAGCCGTCGCCTTTCACGAGATCGGCGCCGCACTGCAGCGGCTCGGCGGCCGCTCCGTGCCCGGCAAGCTGGTGGCGGACCTCAATCCGGAATGATGTTCGGGGCGCCGGATCGGTGCTAGAGTAGTGGCGACCCGTCGCGGGCCGGGAGTGAGGCGCCCGGCGCCGTGTCGCAAGATAACTAAAAAGGGAATCTGACCATGACCATGACTCTCAGCATGACCCGAAAACTGACGCTTTTTCTGTTGTTCGCACTCGCCGCCGGCGGCGCCCGGGCGGGACTTCACGTGGAGCAGGGCGACGCGGGCGTGTCCATCGCCTCGGCGAACGTGGTACCCGGGAAGGTCGTCCAGATCGAGGGCTCCATCGTCAATGTCGGGGACGACTCCGACGTCGACCTGTACCGCATCGTGGTGCCGTCGGACGGGCCCTTCACCATCGAGGTGCTGGAGCGATCGGCCCCGCTGGATATGAACCTCATCGTTTTCAACGAGGAAGGCCAGGGCCTGGCGGGCGACGACGACGACAACAATAGTTGCGACGTCATCACGGAGCTCGAGACCAGCCTGGACAGCTGCGTCACCCTCGACCTCGCCGCGGGTGTCTACTACATCGCAGTCGGCGACAACAATATCGGTGCCTTCGAGTCGGAGGCCGACTACGAGGCGGGTACCGGGGATTTTATCGACAATGACTCGGGCATACAGGCGATGCCCACCACCGAGCGACTCGGTGTCGTGGGTGACGAGTTCGGCCCCGGTGGATTGGAAGACGAGGGCGACTACGTGATCAATTTCTCGAAGGCGCTCGCCGTGGAATACCCGAACCTCGGGTTGAACCGGATTCCCGTCATGCCGCCCTGGATGATGGCCCTGATGGCGGTGGCACTGCTCCTCACGGCGCGGCGCTTCCTGAAATCCGGGCGCAAAACCGCCGCCTGACATTTTCGCTCGTCGCGGTGGCAGTCGGGGACATTGGCCCCCGCCTGCCACCGGCTTAACATACCCGGGTCAGCTCACAGGACCCGACCCATGAACGCCCCTGCCGAAAACACCCATACCGCCCTCGGGTACACCGCCTTTGACGCGGACAACCACTACTACGAGGCCCTGGACGCCTTCACCCGCCACGTGCCTGCCGCGATGCACGCGCGCTGCGTGCAGTGGGCGACCATCGATGGCCGCCAGCACCACCTGGTGGGCGGCAAACTGGCGCGGGCGGTGAAAAACCCCACCTGGAACCCCATCTCGCTGCCCGGTTCGATCGCCCCCTACCTGCACGGCAAGGAGCTGACCGACGCGGACATCGCGCGGATGAAGGCCCACGAACCCCTGCCGGATTACTACATGGACCGGGACGCCCGGATCGCCAAGCTCACCGGGCAGGGCCTCGAGGCCGTGTGGCTGTTTCCCACCCTCGGCGTCCTCTATGAAGAGCTCCTGAAGCACGATACCGAGGCGGTGAAGACGCTCTTCACGGGGTTCAATCGCTGGCTCGAGGAGGACTGGGGTTGCAGTTACCGGGACCGGATTTTCGCCGCGCCCTACCTGTCGCTGTGTGACGTGGACTGGGCCTGCGCCGAGCTGGAGTGGGCGCTGGAGCGCGGCGCCACCGTTGTATGCATGCGCCCCGCGGCCGTTACCCTCGCCGACGGCTCCACCCGGTCCCCCGCCGATCCAGTGTTCGATCCCTTCTGGGCGCGGCTCAACGAGTCGGGGATTGCGCTGGTGATTCACGCGGCGGACTCGGGCTACACCACGCACGGCTATGTCGCCGACGGCTTTTCCTCGGATTTCAGCGGCGGCGTGTTTTCACCCAGTATCAAGCATTTCAACATCGAGCGCGCCGCCTACGACTTCCTGATCACGCTCGCCTACGAGAAACTCTTCGAGCGGTTCCCCAACCTGCGGGTGGCCTCTATCGAGAACGGCGCCGAGTACCTGCCGGACCTGTTTCGCAAGCTGCGCCAGTCCCGCGACCGCATGCGCGGCTACTACGGCGAGGACCCGGGCGAGCTGTTTCGCCGCCATGTCTGGATCAATCCCTTCTGGGAGGACGACGTCAACGAGGTGGCTGAGTACATGGGTACGGACCGGGTGATTTTCGGCTCCGACTGGCCGCATATCGAGGGCATGCCCGAGCCCCTGGACTACCTGCCGGAACTGGCCCGATTCGACAGCGCCGAAAAACGGCAGATCCTGCGGGACAACGCCCGGTTCCTGAATACGCCCAGGCCCATATAGGGGGTCCGGGGGCCCCGCGGATCACAATATTTTGTGTTTCGGGGGAATTTGCCGCTCTGCATTCTTGGCCCACTCGGGTATACTGGAGCGGACATAAGAACAGCTTTTGGGGGCGCCGTGTCGGTCAATGAAACGAATCCTGATGCCGCCGGGGAGGGTGAAACCGCCGGTGGGCAGGGGGGTGAACCCGTCGCGGTGCCCGGGGCCGGCCCCCAGCAGGGCGAAATGCCCTTCGCCGTGGTCATGGGCCAGGCGGTCACCGAGCTTCCCAAGGACCTGTACATCCCGCCCCAGGCCCTGGAGGTTTTCCTCGAGGCCTTCGAGGGGCCGCTGGACCTCCTGCTCTACCTGATCAAGCGCCAGAATCTCGACATCCTCGATATCGACGTCTCGCGGATCACCGACCAGTACATGCAGTATGTCGAGCTCATGGACGCCATGAAATTCGAGCTCGCCGCCGAGTACCTGCTGATGGCCGCGATGCTCGCGGAGATCAAGTCGCGCATGCTGCTGCCGCGCTCCGCCGAGGCCGACGAGGACGAGGAGGACCCGAGGGCCCAGCTCATCCGTCGCCTGCAGGAGTACGAGCGCTTCAAGAAGGCGGCGGAGGATATCTCGGAGATGCCGCGCCTGGAGCGCGACACCTGGGTGGGCAGCGCCAAACCGCCGGAGATCCAGCGCACCCGTCCGGAGCCCGAGGTCGATATGCGCGAACTGCTGCTGTCGCTGGGCGAGGTGTTGCGCCGGGCCGACATGTTCGAGAGTCACCACATCCAGCGCGAGGCGCTGTCCACCCGCGAGCGCATGAGCGAGGTGCTGGAGAAGCTCTCCGGGGCGCAGTTCCTGCCCTTCGTCGCGCTGTTTCGCGCAGAGGAGGGTCGTCTCGGGGTAGTCGTCACCTTCCTGGCGGTGATGGAGCTGATCAAGGAGTCCCTGGTCGAGGTCGTGCAGACCGAGAGTTTCGGTCCCATCCACGTCAAGGCCAGGTCGGAGTAGCGGGCCGGATAGACGGCTCGGAATCGTCAACGGGCTGGAACCGACAGGCAGGGTAAAAGGCAGGGTAAAAGGCCGGGTAAAAGGCCGGGCACAAGGTCCTGGAAAAAGGTCTTTGAAAGAGTTCCTGGAAAGAGGTCCTGGAAAAAGGGGTCGGAAAGATATGTCAGAAACAGGCTTGGTGCAGATCTTGGAAGGGGCGTTGCTGGCCGCCGGGAAACCGGTGACCGTCGCGCAGATGGCGGACCTGTTCGAGGAGCACGAGCGGCCCGAAAACGCCGCGATTCGCGAGGCCCTCAAGGAAGTCGCGGAGCGCTGCGAGGAGCGCGGCTTCGAGCTGGTCGAGGTGGCCAGCGGCTTCCGCTTCCAGGTGCGCCAGAATCTCAGCCCCTGGGTGGCGCGACTGTGGCATGAGCGTCCGCAGCGCTACTCCCGCGCACTGCTGGAAACACTCGCCCTGATCGCCTACCGCCAGCCCATCACCCGCGGCGAGATCGAGGAGATACGCGGCGTGGCCGTCAGCTCCAACATCATCCGCACACTGCACGAGCGCGAGTGGATTCGCGTGGTCGGCCACCGCGACGTGCCCGGCCGTCCCGCCATGTACGCGACGACGAAGCAGTTCCTCGACTATTTCAACCTGAAGAGCCTCGACCAGCTGCCGGCGCTCGCCGAGATCCGCGACGTCGAGACCCTCAACGCGGAGCTGGGCTTCAGCGACCCGGTACCGGAAAAAAAGACTGAAACCCCCGATGGGGAGGGCCCGGCCCTGACCGTGGTCGGGGGTACGGAGCACACCCCGGAGGAGGTCGCCGGGGAAGAGGTGACGCTGGACGAGGCGGTCGACGAGCTGGAGTCCCGGGCCGCCGACAACGCCGACGCGCAGCCTCCCGGGGAGGACGTGCAGGCGGAAGCTGAAGAAAGCGACTATCCTGACGTGGACTCCCCACACCTCAATCCCAGCTGACCCCATGGCCGGTAAATCCCGCGGCGGCTCCCCCCCGGAGTCGCCCGCTCCCGATGCCGCCGCACCCGGCGGCGAAAAACTGCAGAAGGTGCTGGCCCGCACCGGCCTCGGCTCGCGCCGCGAAATGGAGCGCTGGATCGAGGCGGGCCGCGTCAGCGTGGACGGGCGCATCGCCACGCTGGGAGACCGCGTGGACGAGCGCGCGCGTATCGACGTCGACGGCCGTCCACTGGCGCGCGCACCGGCGAGGGAGACGCGCTGCATCCTGTACCACAAGCCCCCTGGCGAGGTGTGTACGCGGGACGACCCCGAGGGCCGGCGCACGGTATTTGAGCGCCTGCCCAGGCTGAAGTCGGGACGCTGGATTTCCATCGGCCGGCTCGACTACAACACCTCCGGCCTGTTGCTGTTCACCACCGACGGCGAGCTCGCCAACGCACTTATGCACCCCTCGTCCAATATCGAGCGCGAGTACATGGTGCGCGTGATGGGCGAGGTGACGGAGGACATGCTGCAGCGCATGCAAGAGGGCGTGATGCTGGAGGACGGTGTGGCGCGCTTCAGCGATATCCAGGACGGGGGCGGCGACGGCATCAACCGCTGGTTCTACGTGGTGCTCATGGAGGGACGCAACCGCGAGGTGCGACGCCTGTGGGAATCCCAGGGCCTCACCGTCTCACGCCTGAAACGCGTACGCTACGGCGAGGTGTTCATCCCGTCCCGCGTGAAGCAGGGCCAGTGGGTGGAAATGGAGGGCAAGGAGGTCAAGGCCCTCTACCGCATGGCGGATATGCCGCTGAAGGAGGTGCGACGCGGCACTGCGAAGGAGCGGGAGACGATGGAGCGCCAGTTCGGCAAACGCCGAGGACGGACGCGCAAAAAATAGTGCCCCAATACCGTTGGGAATGGGACGGGACAACCGCTGGGCTGAAGTTTTTGTTCGCGGGAACGTCCGAAGCCATGGACGGCTGAGGTCGAGCTGCCATGGATGGCGCTTTTGCGGTTCCCGCGAACAAAAACTTCAGCGCGGCGGGATTCAGTGAGAACCGATATTGCTCACAGGTCTTACCGCGCGTCAAACGCCTTACCGGTAACCCCGGCACTGTCGTCTCCCATGAGGAAGAGGTAGGCGGGCATGATGTCCTCCGGCGAGGGGTTGTCCGCCGGGTTCTCCGCGGGGTAGGCCGCCCGGCGCATCGCGGTGTTTGTCGCCTTCGGGTTCAGGGTGTTCACGCGGATTTTCGAGGTGTTTTCCAGCTCCTGCGCCAACACCTGCATGAAGCCCTCGGTGGCGAACTTCGATACCGCGTAGGCGCCCCAGTAGGCGCGCCCGACGCGCCCGACCGTCGACGAGGTCAGGATCACCGAGGCGCTGCGCGACTGGCGGAGCAAGGGCAACAACGCGCGTGTGAGGGCGAATTGCGCGTTGACGTTGACGTGCATCACCTCGCACCAGGTGTCGTAGGCCGCGTTGTCGACGGGTGTGCGGTCCCCGAGGAGCGCCGCGTTGTGCAGGAGCCCGTCGAGGTGTTCGAACTCTCCCGCGAGACCGTCCGCCAGGTTGGCGTAACTCTGTTCCGGCGCGCTGGCCAGGTCCATCTCCACGATCCCCGGTTTGGGGCCGCCGGCCGCCTCGATCTCGTCGTACACCGCCTCCAGTTTGCTGCCGGTGCGGCCGAGCAGCAGTACCGTGGCGCCGTGGCGGGCAAAGGTCAGCGCCGCACAGCGCCCGATGCCGTCACCGGCGCCCGAGACGAGAATGTTCCTCCCTTTTAACAGATCGGGGCGCGGGGAGTAGTTATCGGGTACGTGTTGCGTTTCCATCGTCGCTTCCTAATTCAGAATCAGCCCGTGCAGGTCACCACTGCTGGCGGCGAGGGCATCCGCACCCCATGCCGCGGGGTCGTCGCCGGGCTCGATATAGCCGTAACCCGCGGCGATGGTGAACATGCCCGCGCGGCGCCCGGCCTCGATGTCGCGGCGGTGATCACCGACATAGATCGCCTCGGTGGGCGCACAGTCCATGTCGCGGCAGTTGCGGTACAGGCACTCCGGGTGGGGTTTGCGCTCGCGCACGTCGTCGGGGCAGACGACGCTGGCCGGGGGCGGGTCCAGCGCCAGGCGCTGCATCAGGGGCGCCGTGAACTCCCGCGGCTTGTTTGTCGCGATGCCCCAGGCGATACCTTCGCTCGCCAGGTCCCGCAACAGTGCCACGATCCCGGGATAGGGCGCGGCGACGGTGCCGAGCACCCCGGCGTACAGTTCCAGCAGCCGCAGCCGCCTGTCCTCGAAATCGGGGTCGGACTCCTCGATGCCCAGTCCAAGTCTGACCAGTGCCCGCGCCCCGTTGGACACGGATGCGCGGATGCGCTCCGCTGCCATCTCGCCCAAACCGTTTTCCGCGCGCAGGGCCTGCACGGCCGGAACGAATTCGTCCGCGGTGTCCACGAGGGTGCCGTCGAGGTCGAAGATCACCGCCCGCAGGCGGCACGGAATACCGTGTCGTCGCGACGCGCTCATGCGGGCTTGACCGCGCGCACCATGTAGTTGACGTCGACGTCCCTGGGGTTGAGGCGGTAGCGTTTTGTCAGCGGGTTGTAGGTGAGCCCGGTGAGATCGTCCAGCAGCAGGCCGGCGTCGCGTATCCAGGAGGCCAGCTCGGAGGGTTTGATGAATTTGGCGTACTCGTGCGTGCCCGCGGGCAGGAGCTTGAGAATATGCTCCGCGCCGACGATGGCGAAGGCAAAGGACTTGGGGTTGCGGTTGATGGTGGAAAAATAGAGGGAACCCCCTGGTTTTGCCAGGTCCGCGCAGGCCGCGATCACCGCTGCGGGGTCCGGTACATGCTCGAGCATTTCAAGGCAGCAGACGATGTCGTAGTGCCCGGGAGCCTCGGCGGCGAGCGCCTCGGCGGTTGTACGCCGGTAGTCCACTTCGGCGCCGGACTCCAGGAGATGCAGGCGGGCCACGCCCAGGGGCGCCTCGCCCATGTCGATGCCGGTCACCGTCGCGCCGCGCTGTGCCATGGCCTCGGCCAGGATGCCGCCGCCGCAGCCGACGTCCAGCAGGCGCCGCCCCGCGACCGGTGAGCGCTCGTCGATGTAGTTCGCGCGCAGGGGATTGATGTCGTGCAGGGGCTTGAACTCGCTCTCCCTGTCCCACCAGCGGGAGGCCAGCTCCTCGAACTTGGCGATCTCGTCGCGGTCGACGTTGCCGTCGATGTTTTTCCCGGCATGGTTCGAGGCGGTCACGCGGCACTCTCCATGCCGGCGGCGATACGCTCCCGCCAGGCGTCGACACGCGCCGCGAGGCCGGGCAGGTCGATGAGGACCAGCTCGCGATCGACCAGCACGGGCTCCCCGGCGATCCAGCTGTGACGGACCTGGCTGCCGTTGCAGGCGTAGACGAGCTGGGACAGGACGTTGTAGAGCGGCTGCGTCTCGGGCTGGCCGAGGTCGACGGCGATCATGTCCGCCTGTTTGCCCGGTTCCAGGCTGCCGATAGAGTGCTCCAGCCCCATGGCCCGCGCGCCGGCGATGGTGGCCATGGCGAGGGCGTCGGCGGCGGGCAGGGCAGCGGCGTCGCCCGAGTCGAGCTTGGCCAGCAGCGCGGCGGCCTGCATTTCCTGGAACAGGTTGAGGTTGTTGTTGGAGGCGGCGCTGTCAGTGCCCAGGGCGACGTTGACGCCCCCGGCGCGCAGGGCGCCCACCGGGCAGGTGCCGGAGGCCAGTTTCATGTTCGACTGCGGGCAGTGCACGACACTGGCGCCGGTCTGTGCGACCAGTGCGATGTCCCCGGCGTCCAGTGCGGTCATGTGCACGCACTGGGTGCGCGGCCCCAGCAGGCCAAGCCGGTTCAGCTTGTGCAGCGGCCGCTCGCCGTGCTCCTCCAGGGATTGCTCCACCTCGCCGCTGGTCTCGTGCAGGTGAATCTGTACACCGATGTCCAGCTCCGCGGCCAGCGTGGCCACCCGGGCGAGGTTCTCCTCGCTGACCGTGTAGGGCGCGTGGGGACCGAAGACGACGTTGACCAGGTCCACGTGCTTGTACTCGTCCCGCAGCGCCAGGCCCTTGCTGATGTAGTCCGCGGCGTCCCGTCCCCAGTCGCTGGCGAAATCGATGACCGGGAAAGTGATTTGGCAGCGCATACGCAGGCGCCGTGCGGTGGCGGCGCTCACGTTGGGAAAGAGGTGCATGTCGGAGTAGGTAGTGGTGCCGCTGCGGATCATCTCGGCGATCGCCAGCTCGGTGCCGTCGCGGACGTAGTCCTCGCTCATGTGGGCGAACTCGGCGGGCCAGATGTGTTCTTCCAGCCAGGTCATCAGCGGCGTGTCATCGGCGAAACCGCGCAGCAGGCAGAGGGCGGCGTGGCCGTGGCTGTTGACCAGCCCCGGCAACACCACCTGGCCGGGCAGTTCCAGCTCCTCGTCGGCGTCGATATTCCGGGCGTCGGAGCGGGGCAACAGGGCGCTGATGCGGTCGCCTTCGGTGGCGATGCTGTAGTCGCGCAATACGGCGCCGTGGGGTACCACTGGGACAATCCATTGCGGGTGAATGAGGCGGTCCGCCCTGGCCGGGGCGGCACCGATGGGGCTCGTCTGGTCGCTCATTCCTGTGCCGATTCCTGTGCTCGCTGCGGCGGCCCGGGCACTCGATTCCGGGCTCACGGCCGCCAATTCCGCGGTTCGCGCGAGAGTATAACCGCAAATCCCCGGAGAGGGCCTGGATGCCGCCGAAATTCAGCAAAAACGTGGCTATGAAGGGGCAACTTCCCGTATAATTTGCGGGTTGTCCGGGGCGGTGCGAACTGTCCCCAAAACCCTTGAAAAACAGTCTAAATAATGGCTCCCGGTAAGGCCCGGCCAGCGCCGGAAACCGCTCCCGTGAGAGCACGAGGAAACCGCTTCAGATGGGTGAAATAGCCAGGGAAATCCTTCCCGTCAATATCGAAGACGAGATGAAGCAGTCCTACCTGGATTACGCGATGAGCGTGATCGTGGGCAGGGCCCTGCCGGACGTGCGCGACGGCCTCAAGCCCGTGCACCGGCGTGTACTGTACGCCATGAATGAACTCAACAACGATTGGAACAAGGCCTACAAGAAGTCCGCGCGCGTGGTCGGCGACGTCATCGGTAAATACCATCCCCACGGCGATTCCGCGGTGTACGACACCATCGTGCGCATGGCGCAGCCTTTTTCCCTGCGCTACATGCTGGTGGACGGGCAGGGCAATTTCGGTTCCATTGACGGCGACAACGCCGCCGCCATGCGCTACACCGAGATCCGCATGCAGAAGATCGCCCACGCACTGCTGGCCGATCTCGACAAGGAGACGGTGGACTACGTCGACAACTACGACGGCACCGAAAGAATCCCCGACGTTCTTCCCACACGGGTACCGAACCTGCTCGTGAACGGCTCTTCCGGCATTGCGGTCGGCATGGCGACCAACATACCGCCCCACAACCTGACGGAGGTGGTCAGCGGCTGCCTGGCCCTGCTGGCAACCCCGGACCTGACCGTCGACGAGTTGATGGAGTACATCCCCGGCCCCGACTTTCCCACCGGTGCCATCATCAACGGGCGCGCCGGCATTATCCAGGCCTACCGCAGCGGCCGCGGCCGCATCTACGTTCGTGCGCGCGCCGAGGTCATCACCGATGACAAGAAAGGCAGGGACACCATCGTCATCCACGAGATCCCCTACCAGCTGAACAAGGCGCGCCTGATCGAGCGCATCGCCGAACTGGTGAAGGAGAAGAAGATCGACGGCATTACCGAGCTGCGCGACGAGTCCGACAAGGATGGGCTGCGCGTGGTCATCGAGCTGCGCCGCGGCGAGGTCGGGGATGTCGTGCTCAACAACCTCTACGCCCAGACGCAGCTGCAGTCCGTGTTCGGCATCAACATGGTGGCGCTGGTCGACGGGCAGCCCAAGGTCCTGAACCTGAAAGAGATCCTGGAGGCTTTTATACGCCACCGCCGGGAGGTGGTGACGCGGCGCACGGTCTACCTGCTGCGCAAGGCCAGGGAACGCGGGCATCTCCTTGAGGGCCTCGCAATAGCCCTGGCGAACATCGACCCGGTAATCGAGCTGATCAAGACCTCGCCGAACCCGGCGGAGGCGAAGGAAAAACTGGTGGCGCGTCGCTGGGACGCGGGCGACGTGGCCGGCATGCTGGACCGCGCGGGTGCCGGTGCCTGCCGCCCGGAGGGGCTGCCGGCGGAATACGGCCTGCACGACGGCCAGTACCAGCTGTCGCCTGAACAGGCACAGGCGATCCTGGAACTGCGCCTGCATCGCCTCACCGGGCTGGAGCATGAGAAGCTGTTGCAGGAGTACGAGGAGAAGCTGCGCGAGATCGCGGGCTACCTGGAGATCCTGTCCGACCCGGAGCGCCTGAAAGCTGTGATCCGGGAAGAGCTGGAAGAGATTGCGAAGGAGTACGGCGACGAGCGCAAGACCGAGATCACCTCGTCCCAGCACGACCTCACCGTGGAGGACCTGATCACGGAAGAGGACAGGGTCGTGACGATTTCCCACAGCGGCTACGCCAAGACGCAGCCCCTGTCTGACTACCAGGCCCAGCGCCGGGGCGGCATGGGCAAGACCGCCACGTCGGTCAAGGACGAGGACTTCGTGGAGCACCTGCTGATCGCCAGCACGCACTCCACCATCCTGTGCTTTTCCAATGTCGGCAAGGTCTACTGGCTCAAGGTCTACCAGATTCCCGTCGCCGGCCGCGCCTCCCGGGGGCGGCCCATGGTCAACCTGTTGCCGCTGGAGGAGGGTGAGCGCGTCACGTCTATCATGCCGGTGGAGGACTACACCGAGGGGCACTACATCTTTATGGCCACGGCCAACGGCACGGTGAAGAAAACCGCGCTGACCGACTTCTCCCGCCAGCGCAGCGTCGGCCTGCGTGCCCTGGAGCTGGAAGCGGGCGACGTGCTGGTGGGTACGGCCATCACCGACGGCAGCTGCGATGTCATGCTGTTGTCCAGCGAGGGCAAGGCGGTGCGTTTCCGCGAGAGCGACGTGCGCGCCATGGGTCGCACCGCCCGCGGTGTGCGCGGTATCCGCCTCGGCAAGGACCACCGGATGATCTCCCTCATCATCCCGCGTGAGGGCGGCAAGGTGCTGACTGTGTCCGAGCACGGCTACGGCAAGCGCACGGAGGTGACCGACTTCCCGACCAAGGGCCGCGGCACCATGGGCGTGATCGCCATGCAGACGACCGACCGCAACGGCCGCATGGTCGGCGCGGTACAGGTGTTCCCCGGGGACGAGCTGATGCTCATTTCCAACCAGGGCACGCTGGTGCGCACGCGCTCCGACGAGGTCTCGGTCCAGGGGCGCAACACACAGGGTGTGCGTGTAATCCGTACACGGGACGGCGAGAGCCTGGTCAGTGTTGAGCGCATCGACGAGCCCGCCGACGACGCCCCGGAAGGCGGGGAAGAGTAGCGGGTACAGGCCTTTCGGCCCGACCCCGTTCCGATCTGGGCGAGCACCGAAAAATTCACTGTATCACCGCTTGCACGCGGGTGGGAGCGGCGTACAGTACGGCGTTTTCCCGCCGCGGCGGATCAAGGGAATACTGACGCAATGACACGCAGCTACAACTTTTGCGCCGGGCCGGCGGCACTGCCGGAGGCAGTGCTGGAAATCGCCCGCGATGAACTTCTCGACTGGCATGGCGCCGGCCTCTCCCTGATGGAGATGAGCCACCGCAGCCCGGAAGTGGTCGGCGTGGCCACGCGCGCGCAGCAGACCCTGTGCGACCTGTTGAATATGCCCGACGACTACGCGGTGCTGTTCCTGCAGGGGGGTGCGAGCACCCAGTTCTCCGCGGTGCCGCTGAACCTGCTCGGCCAGCGCGGCTGCGCGGACTACGTGAACACCGGGCAGTGGTCGAAAAAGGCGATCGCCGAGGGTCGCCGCTACGGCGACGTCAACGTCGTGGCGACGTCCGAGGACAGCAATTTCTCCACGGTCCCGCCGCAGGACACCTGGCGCCTGGACCCGGACGCGGCCTACCTGCACTACACGCCGAACGAGACCATCGGCGGTGTGGAGTTCCCGTTTACGCCGACCAGCGAGGCGCCATTGGTAGTGGACATGTCCTCCACGATCCTGTCGCGTCCCATCGACGTCTCCGAGTTCGGCGTGATCTACGCCGGTGCGCAGAAGAACATCGGCCCGGCCGGGCTCACGCTTGTCATCGTGCGCCGCGACCTGCTCGGGCACGCCCACGACCTGTGCCCGGCGATGCTGGACTGGAAGGTCGCCGCCGATAACGACTCGATGTACAACACGCCGCCCACCTTCGCGCTCTACCTGGCGGGGCTGGTCTTCGAGTGGCTGGAGAAACAGGGCGGCCTTGAAGGTATCGAGGTGGTCAATCGCCGCAAGGCGGAGAAGCTGTACGCCGCGATAGACGGGTCCGGCTTCTACGCCAACCCCGTCGACCCCGCGTGCCGCTCACTGATGAACATCCCCTTCACCCTCGCGGACGACGCGCTCGACAAGCGCTTCCTCGCCGAGTCCGAGGAGGCGGGACTGCTGAACCTCAAGGGGCACCGCTCCGTGGGCGGGATGCGCGCGAGCCTATACAATGCGGTGGGTGAGGACGCGGTGGACGCATTGATCGCGTTCATGGCCGATTTCGAGCAACGCAGGGGATAACGGGTCGCCTATGGCAGACGACAGGGATCTGGACCAGGTCAGGGCGGATATCGACGCCATCGACCGCGAGTTACAGGCGCTGCTCAATCGCCGGGCCGGGTGTGCCCAGCGGGTCGCCGAGATCAAGCTGGCGGAGGCCCGGGCGCGCGGCGAATCCGGCGAAGACGTCGTTTACTACCGGCCCGAGCGCGAGGCCCAGGTACTCAAGGGCATCATGGAGCGCAACGGCGGGCCGCTGGACGGCAGCACCGTGGGCCACATCTTTCGCGAGATCATGTCCGCGTGCCTGGCCCTTGAGCGCCCGCTGCAGGTGGCCTACCTCGGACCCGAGGGCACCTTCACCCAGGCCGCGACCATCAAGCACTTCGGTCACGCCGCGATCTGCGTGCCCCAGGCCACCATCGACGTGGTGTTCTCCCAGGTCGAGTCCGGCGAGTGCAATTACGGCGTCGTGCCGGTGGAAAACTCCACCGAGGGCATGGTCAGCCACACCCTGGACAACTTCATGGACTCCGGCCTGAAGATTTCCGGCGAGGTGGAAATGCGCATCTGCCACCATTTGCTCGCCGCCGCCGGGACAGGCGAAGACGACATCACGCGTATCTGCGCGCACCAGCAGGCCCTGGCCCAGTGTCGCAACTGGCTGGACCGGCACTGGCCAGGCGTGGAGCGCGAGGCGGTGAGCAGCAACGGGGAGGCCGCACGTCGCGCGGCGACGGAACCCGGTGTTGCAGCCGTGGCGGGCGATATGGCCGCCGAACTGTACGGCCTGGAAAAGCTGGCCTCCGGTATCGAGGACTACGCGGACAATACCACCCGCTTCCTGGTGATCGGGCGCGAGGAGGTGCCCCCCTCGGGCCGCGACAAGACATCCATCATCGTGTCCAGCCGCAACCGCCCCGGCGCGCTGTTCGACCTGCTGGAACCCTTCCGCTCGGCGGGCGTCAGCCTGACGCGCATCGACACGCGTCCCTCGCGCACGGAGAAATGGGCCTACGTCTTTTTCATCGAGTTCGAGGGACACCTGCAGGACGACAACATCGCGTCCATCCTGGCGGACCTGGAGGAACAGTCCATCCTGCTCAAGCCCCTGGGATCCTACCCCCAGGCGGTACTGTAAACGGGGCGTGGCCATGAGCGACGCCGTGGGCATACTCGCGATCGTCGGGCTCGGGCTGATCGGCGGCTCCCTGGCGCGGGCACTGCGCGAGCGCGGTGCGGTGCAGCGGGTCATCGGCTGCGGCTATCGCGAGCCGTCGCTGCGCCGGGGCCTGGAACTGGGAGTTATCGACGAGTTCACTCTGGACCTGGACGAGGCCCTGGACCGGGCGGACACACTGGTGCTGTGCACGCCGACGCTCACCGCCTCCGATGTACTGGAAAAGATCCTGCCGCGCCTGTCCGGCGGCGCGGGCCCGCTGGTCACCGACGTGGCCAGCGTCAAGGGCAGCCTCTACCGCACGGCGGTGGCGGCCGCCGGGGTAATGCCGCCGCGCCTGGTCCTGGGTCACCCCATTGCGGGATCGGAGCGCAGCGGCGTGGATGCCTCGAGGGCGGACCTGTTCGTCAATCACCGGGTGATCCTGACCCCCGTAGAGGACAATGACCCGGATGCCGTGGCCCGGGTGCGGGCGATGTGGGAACTGACGGGCGCCGAGGTCGTGGAGATGTCCGTGGCACAGCACGACGCGGTGCTCGCCGCGACCAGCCACCTGCCACACGTACTCGCCTACGCCCTGGTCGATGCGCTCGCCGCTGCACCGGATTCCGACGAGGTGTTTCGCTGCGCCGCCGGCGGGTTTCGCGACTTCACCCGTATCGCCTCCAGTGACCCGGTCATGTGGCGCGACATCGCGCTTGCCAATCGCGAGGCGCTGCTGGGCGCCATCGACCGATTCGCCGACCATTTGCAACAGTTGCGCGACGCGGTGGATGCGGGTGACGCCGAGGGCATGCACGAGACTTTTACCCGGGCAAAAAATGCGCGGGATGCCTTCGCGGACATTCTCGCAGATCGCGAGAAGGGGTAGAGCAGTGAAGTACCGACTCTCCCCCGGCGGGGCGCTGTCCGGCACGGTCCGCGTTCCCGGCGACAAGTCCATTTCCCACCGCTCCATCATGCTCGGTGCTCTTGCGAAGGGCACCTCACGGGTGAGTGGTTTTCTCGAGGGCGAGGACGCGCTGGCGACGGTGGCGGCCTTTCGCGCCATGGGCGTGAAAATAGAGGGACCCCGGGCCGGTGAGGTCACGGTGCACGGGGTCGGGCTGCACGGGCTGCGGGCGCCCCGCGCGCCGCTCGACATGGGCAACGCGGGCACCGGCATGCGGTTGATGAGCGGCCTGCTCGCGGGGCAGGCCTTCGACAGCGTGCTCACCGGCGACGCCTCCCTCTCCAGTCGCCCGATGGGCCGCGTGATGCGACCGCTTCGGGACATGGGTGCGGTGATCGATGCCGCCGAGGGCGACCGGCCGCCGCTGCGCATAACGGGTGGGCAGGCCCTGCGCGGGATCGACTACGCCCTGCCCATGGCCAGCGCCCAGGTCAAATCCTGCGTGTTGTTGGCGGGGTTGTACGCCGCGGGGCGTACCAGCGTCGCCGAACCCGCGCCCACCCGCGACCACACGGAGCGTATGCTGGAGGGTTTCGGCTACCCCGTGCGGGTCGAGGGGAATACCGCGAGCCTCGCAGGCGGCGGCGAACTGCGGGCCCGCGACATCGAGGTGCCGGCGGACATCTCCTCGGCGGCGTTCTTCCTGGTGGGCGCGAGTATCGCGCCCGGATCGGACCTGCTGCTGACCCATGTGGGAGTCAATCCGACGCGCACCGGGGTGATCGAGATTCTCAAGTTGATGGGGGCGGACATCGAGCTGCAGAACCGCCGCGAGGTCGGCGGCGAACCGGTGGCGGATATCCGCGTGCGCCACGCGCGCCTGCGCGGCATCGATGTGCCGGAAGACCTGGTGCCCCTGGCCATCGACGAGTTCCCGGTGCTGTTTATCGCGGCCGCCTGCGCGGAGGGCACCACCAGGCTGACCGGCGCGGAAGAGCTGCGCGTCAAGGAGAGCGACCGCATCGCCTCGATGGCCGAAGGGCTGGACACACTCGGCGTTGCCAGCGAGGTGCTCCCCGACGGCATCGTCATCGAGGGGGGCGGCATGGGTGGCGGCATGGGTGGCGGCGAGATCCGCACCTTCGGCGACCACCGCATCGCCATGGCGTTCTCCATCGCCGCTCTGCGCGCCGTTGAGGCCATCACGGTGCTCGATTGCGACCACGTGGCGACGTCGTTTCCCGGCTTCGACCGCATCGCAGCGGCGGCGGGCCTGGGCATTGCCGCCGGGGAAGGTGACGCTTGAGTGCCCCGGCACCGGTGATCGCCGTGGACGGCCCCTCCGGGGCCGGCAAGGGCACCATCGCACACCTGCTCGCCGAGCGCCTGGGCTGGCACCTGCTCGACTCCGGTGCGCTGTACCGGGTCACCGGCCAGGCCTGCCTCATGGAGGGGGTGAACTGGGAGGATCACCCGGCGGTGGCGGAGGTTGCCCGGCATCTCGATGTCAGCTTCCGCGCGGCGGAAAGCGGCGAGATCCTGGTCGCCTACCGGGGCGAGGACGTCAGCGCCGCGATTCGCACGGAGGAGGGCGGCCGGGGGGCCTCCACGGTCGCCGCCATACCCGCCGTGCGGGAGGCCCTGCTGGAACGCCAGCGGGAGCTGCGCCGGCCCCCGGGTCTGGTAGCCGACGGGCGCGATATGGGCACCGTCGTATTCCGCGACGCGGACCTCAAGTTCTTCCTCACGGCCTCCCCGGCCGAGCGCGCCGAGAGGCGCTATAAGCAGTTGATTGCAAAGGGAGAAAGTGTTAGTCTCCCGCGCCTTCTGGCGGATATCGAGGAACGGGACGAGCGCGATGCCAGTCGCGAGGTCTCACCCCTGGTACCCGCGGAGGACGCCATCGTCATCGACTCCACGGCGACCCCGATCGAAGCGGTATTCGGGCAGGTCTGGAGCAGGGTGACTGAGAAGGGTCTCAACTAGCCGCCAGATGCGGCAACACACCCCGATCATGGCGCTGGACGCTGTCCCTGACGAAACGTCCAGCCGCGACCCCGAGTCGCGGACGCAGTGACAGCATTGAGTAACTGACCCGTGCCGGCTGGAGGTGCGGTGGAACCGGGCCCCGGCCCGGGCAGCAACAGGTAACCATGTAATGAGCGAATCCTTCGCCGAACTCTTCGAAGAAAGTCTGAAAACCGTCGATATGCAGCCGGGCGCCATTGTGACCGGCGTGGTTATCGACATCGATAACGAGTGGGTCACCGTCCACGCGGGCCTGAAGTCCGAGGGCGTGATTCCCCGAGCGCAGTTCACCGACGCCAACGGCGAGTGCACCCTCAACGTGGGTGACGAGGTGCAGGTGGCACTGGAGACCGTCGAGGACGGCTTCGGTGAAACCAAGCTGTCCCGCGAAAAAGCCAAGCGCGCCGAAGCCTGGAAAGAACTCGAGGCCGCCTACGAGGCGGACGAGGTCGTCACCGGCGTCATCAACGGCAAGGTCAAGGGCGGCTTTACCGTCGATATCAACACCATCCGCGCCTTCCTTCCCGGCTCCCTGGTGGACGTGCGCCCTGTGCGCGAGACCGTGCACCTGGAAGGCAAGGAACTGGAATTCAAGGTCATCAAGCTCGACCAGAAGCGCAACAACGTGGTCGTGTCCCGCCGCGCCGTCATGGAGGCTGCGAACTCCGTGGAGCGCGACGCGCTGCTGGAATCCCTGCAGGAAGGCATGTCCATCAAGGGCATCGTCAAGAACCTCACCGACTACGGCGCCTTCGTCGACCTCGGTGGCGTGGACGGCCTGCTGCACATCACCGACATGGCCTGGAAGCGCATCAAGCACCCCTCGGAAATCGTCGAGGTGGGCCAGGAGATCGAGGTCAAGATCCTCAAGTTCGACCGCGAGCGCAACCGCGTCTCCCTGGGTCTCAAGCAACTGGGGGAGGATCCCTGGGTCGAGATTACCGGCCGCTACCCCGAGGGCAGCCGCGTCGTGGCCAAGATCACCAACCTCACCGACTACGGCTGCTTCGCCGAGCTGGAAGAGGGTGTGGAAGGCCTGGTCCACGTCTCCGAGATGGACTGGACCAACAAGAACGTGCACCCGTCCAAGATCGTCAACCTGGGCGATGAGGTCGAGGTCATGGTTTTGGACATTGATGAAGAACGCCGCCGCATCTCGCTGGGCATCAAGCAGTGCCAGCAGAACCCCTGGGACGCCTTCGCGTCGCAGTACGCCAAGGGCGACAAGATCACCGGCAGCATCAAGTCCATCACGGACTTCGGTATCTTCATCGGCCTGGAAGGCAATATCGACGGCCTGGTACACCTCTCCGACATCAGCTGGAACGAGGCGGGTGAAGAGGCGGTGCGCAACTACAAGAAGGGCGACGAGATCGAGACCGTTATCCTGTCTATCGACCCGGAGCGCGAGCGCATCTCCCTCGGGATAAAGCAGCTCGAGGACGATCCGTTCGGTAACTACGTCGCCGAGAACGACCGTGGCGCCATTGTTTCCGGCGAGGTCATCGAGGTGGATGCCAAGGCCGTGATCGTGAAGCTGGCCGAGGAAGTCGAGGGTGTGCTCAAGGCCTCGGACATCAGCCGCGACAAGGTCGAGGACGCGCGCAACGCCTTCAAGGTGGGCGACACCGTGGAGGCGAAAATCGTCTCCGTGGACCGCAAGAACCGCGCCCTGTCCCTGTCCATCAAGGCCAAGGACCTGGACGACGAGAAGGAAGCCGTGAAGTCCCTGAAGGAGTCCGAGCAGGAAGCGACTTCCCCGGGCACCATCGGCGACCTGATCAAGGCGCAGATGGACCAGTAACCAATGCGCGGACACGCCGGGGGCCGCAATCCCGCCCCCTGCCTCGCTGAAAAGGCCCGCAATCGCGGGCCTTTTTCTTGTCCAGCGGGCACCAATTCGGGGCATTTTCCTATATAAAATAATGACTTGCGCAATGCCCGGATAGGGTCCAAAATACGCCTTCATCCGAAAACGCCATAACAAGACCTCGCCCGGAGGCGGTATGACAAAGAGTGAGTTGATCGAATCCATCGCGTCGAAACAGTCCCAGCTGTCCTCCAAGGACGTCGAGCTGGCCGTCAAGACCATTCTCGAGCACATGTCCCAGGCGCTTTCCAACGGCGAGCGCATAGAGATCCGCGGATTCGGCAGCTTTTCCCTGCACTTTCGGGAGCCGCGCCGCGGGCGCAATCCCAAGACCGGCGACGCTGTCGAGCTCACCGGCAAGTACGTACCCCATTTCAAGCCCGGCAAGGAGCTGCGCGAGCGCGTGAACATGGGCCTGCAACTCGGCCTCTGAACTGCTTCCGAGAGGTTTTCTCCTCACCCCGCCGCGCGGTATGATCCTCAGGTCACGACGTTTTCCCGAACAAGCCGAGGCGGTACCTCCCCATGAAACTGCTGCGTAAACTCCTGATCATCGCCGTGGTGCTCACCATGCTCGCGGTAGGTGTGCTGTTCGCACTGCAGAACAAAGCGCCGGTGGCGCTGGACCTGCTGGTCTACACCTTCGAACCCAAGAGTCTCGCCCTGTGGGTGCTCGGCGCTTTCGCGCTCGGCGGGGTGACCGGCATGGTCGTCTCCTCCGCTATCATGCTGCGCATGCGCGCCGCTCTCGGCGCTTCCAAGCGTCAGCTCAGCCGCTCCCAGACGGAGTTGAACAAGCTGCGCGGCACCGAAGGCGCGCCGGGAACGCCGTGACCAACTGCGTCATTGTCGCCCTCGACTACCCCGACCCGGCCGACGCCCTCGCGCTCGCCGAGCGCCTGTCTCCGCAGCTGTGCCGGCTCAAGGTCGGCAAGGAACTGTTTACACGGGGTGGCCCGGCCCTGGTGGAAAGCTTGCAGCATGCGGGCTTCGATATCTTCCTCGACCTCAAGTACCACGACATTCCCAACACCGTCGCCGGAGCGGTGCGCGCCGCGGGGGAACTGGGCGTGTGGATGGTCAATGTCCACGCCTCCGGCGGACGGCGCATGATGGAGGCAGCCGCCGCCGCCCTGGATGGCTTCGCGCGCAGGCCGCTGCTGATCGGCGTCACGGTGCTTACCAGCCTCTCCGTGGAAGACCTGGCCGAACTCGGCCACCGCGAGACGCCGCGGGAGCGCGTACTGCAACTGGCGGCGCTGGCGGCGGACAGCGGCCTGGACGGGGTGGTCTGCTCCGCCCTGGAAGCCGAGGCACTGCGAGCCGCCCACGGCGAGGGTTTCCTGCTGGTAACCCCGGGTATCCGGCTGGCGGGGGACGACAGCGGCGACCAGCGCCGGGTCGTGACGCCGGCCGCGGCGCTGGAACTGGGTGCCGACTACCTCGTCATCGGCCGCTCGATTACGGCCGCTGCGGATCCCCTGGCGGCCCTCGAGCGCGCCGGCGCCGAACTCGACGCCGCCTGACCCGATTCACCCACTCATCGCCGCGTTCCATCACATGCGGGCGCGGGACCACCGCGCGCGCCCGGCGCTGCTACACTCGCCTGTCGTGCGGGCAATCGCACGGAAACTGATCAATGATGCCAAACGATAGGGAGATCACATCATGATGGTTAATGACAAACCGCAGTACACACCCAGGCGCGCACCCGGGAGGGGCTCGCTGATTTTTCTCGGCAGCGCCGCCCGGGTGGCGATGCTGGCGCTGGTTCTAGCCGCCGGCCTGCTCGCCGGCAGCAACGCCGCCCTCGGCGCCGACGACGCCCCGGTCCCGGCGGCGAGTGTGAACATCAACACGGCCGACGCCGCCACGCTGGCCAGCAGCCTCAAGGGGGTCGGCGAGGCGCGGGCCCGGGAAATCGTGCGCTACCGGGAGACCTACGGCCCCTTCTCCACTGTGGACGAGCTCCTGGAGGTGAAGGGGGTGGGCCAGTCGACGCTGGATATGAACCGGCGCGTGATTACACTGGAATAAGCCCGGCGCATCCGTATTATGAGGGGGCCGTGGCCCCCTTTTTCACCAGTCTGCAAAGCGACCGCCCGCTGTGAAATGTCTTGTCAGCGGTGCCACCGGTTTTGTCGGCCGCCACCTCTGTCGCGAACTGCGGCAGCGCGGTCACGAATACCTTCCCCTCAGTCGGCACGGCGCCGCGCTCACAAGCGGCATCGCCACGCTGGGAATTGACCTGGCGACGGAGGTGCCGGATGCGGCGGTGTTCGAGGGTGTGGAAACGGCGTTCCACCTCGCGGGCATCGCGCACCGCTCCGCGGCAGAGGAAGAGTACACCCGCCTCAACGAGGGGGCGACCCTCGCCCTCGCCGAACGCGCCGCGGCCGCCGGTGTGCGCAATTTCGTATTCCTCAGCAGTGTCAAGGCCATGGGTGAGCCGACGACGGGGGCGCCGCGGTCCGAGGACGATCTCGCCCCGCCCGCCGACCCCTACGGCCGCTCGAAGTGGCGCGCGGAATGTGCGCTGCGCGAGACGTTTCGCGACGGCCCGATGTCCGTGGTCATACTGCGTCCCACCCTGGTCTACGGCGTCGGGGTAAAGGGCAACCTGCGCGCCCTGGCCACAGCGGTATCCCGCGGGCTGCCGCGCCCCCCGGCCGGCGGACGCAGGAGCCTGCTCTCCGCGGGTGACCTGGCGAATCTCCTGTGCGAAGTGGCCGCGACACCCGCGCCGGGTGTGCGCACGTTTATCGCCGCGGGCGATGAATCCCACAGCCTGCGGGATCTGCACGATATGTTGCGCACAGCACTGGACGGCGCGGTGGCTACCGCCTGGCTGCCCGGCTGGGCGTGGCGGCTGGGCGCGGCGCTGGCGGACCGCGCTGCGGGCACACCCGGTGCGAATCGCGCGCGTCTGTTCGGCTCCGAGCTGTACAGCGGAGCAGCGGTGCAGGCGGCCACCGGCTGGCGCCCGCGGCAGACCTTCGACCAGCTGGCGGCGGACATCCTGCAGGCGTCGCTCGAGTGAGTGCGGTTCTGTTCACGCTCGCGCTCTCCACACTGTCCTGCGGGTTCTACCTGGGGGTGGCGCGCCGCCGCCGCATTCTCGACCTCCCGAACGAGCGCAGCTCCCACAGCGAGCCCACGCCGAACGGGGGTGGTGTCCCGTTGCTGCTGGCGTTTTTTGCCGGCCTGGTGTCGGCGGGCTTCTGGGGGGCGGGCTGGTCAACCGCCCTGGTATTGCTGGCCGGCGTGGCCTCCCTGCTGATGGTGCTCGGCGCGGCGGACGACCTCGACGGCCTGCCCATGCCCCTGCGCTTCCTGCTGTACGCCATCGCTTGCGCGGCGACCGCCCTGTATCTGTTGTGGGACCTGCCCGGCGTCTACGTGATCGCACCGGCCGCTGCCCTTGCGATGCTGTGGCTGCTCAATCTCTACAACTTCATGGACGGTATCGACGGTATTGCCGGCCTGCAGGCGGTGCTCGCGTGCGGTGGGGCCGCCGCGCTGTCCGGTGACGCGCAGTACACCCTGTTCTGCCTGTCGCTGGCCGCCGCCCACGCCGGGTTTCTCGTCTGGAACCGGCCCCCGGCAAAGCTGTTCATGGGCGATGCCGGCAGTGTTCCCACGGGATTCCTCTGCGGCGGGCTCGCGCTGCTGGGCTGGGCCGGGGGTCAACTGGAGCCGGCTGTGTGGGTCATCCTGCTCGCGGTGTTCGTGGTGGACGCCAGCTGGACCCTGGTTTGGCGCATGGCCACGGGGCAGGCGTTCACCAGCGCCCATCGCCTGCACGCCTACCAGCGCCTGAGCCGCCACTGGAATTCCCACGCGCGCGTGGACTTGCTGTTCCTGGCGATCGGGCTGTTCTGGCTGTTTCCGCTGGCCTGGGCGGCCCACCGGTACCCGGCCTGGGGGCTATTTTCGGTAATTTTGGCATACGCGCCCCTGGCCTTCGGCATGTACCGGATAAGTCATATAAAATAAGCACTTACACTGTCCGCCACGGGGTTCCGCAGCCCCGCGGCCCACGGAGGGATTTTGCCCCAGCATCCATCCACACTGGTTGCGCGCACCCGCGACGCGACGCTCTTCATCCTTCGCGACCTGCTCGAAAAGCTGGCGGAGCTGCCGCGGAATATCAAGCAGGCCTGCCTGCTGTCTCTGGACATGATCTACGTCGCAGCGGCGATGTGGGGTGCAGTGGCCCTGCGCTGGGGACACCTGAATTTCCACCTCGGCCCGGTGGAGTACGCCTGCGGCGCGTTGACCCTGGTCGTCAGCGCGGTGATCTTTCTGCGCCTGGGGCTGTACCGCGCAGTCATCCGGTTCATGGGCCACCAGGCCATCTGGGCGATCATCACGGCGGCGAGTTACTCCGCGCTGGTGCTGGGGGCCACGTTTTTCTTCACCCGGGCCGATGTGCCGCGCTCGACACCGTTTATCTACTGGGGCCTGCTGCTGCTCGGCATCGGCGGCACCCGCCTGGCCGTGCGCGCCTACTACCAGGGCAGGCTGCGCTCAATGTCGGAGAACGTGCTTATCTACGGTGCCGGGCAGTCCGGCCGCCAGTTGCTGCAGGCGCTCCAGCACGGCCAGGAATACCACGCCGTCGCGTTCGTCGATGACGACCAGCGCCTGCAGCGCTCCGTGATCAACGGGCTGCAGGTCGCCCCGGCTGACGACCTCGCGCAGCTGATCGAGCGCCACGACATCACCCAGGTCCTGCTTGCGGTGCCCTCGGTGTCCGCGGATAGGCGGCGGGAAATCATCGACTCGCTGGTCGGGCTGCCGGTGCATGTGCGCACAGTGCCGACGATCAACGAACTGCTCACGGGCGAGGCCACCGTGACGCAGATTCGCGACATCGACCTGGACGACCTCCTCGGTCGCGAGCCGGTGCCGCCGCACCCGGAGCTGATCGAGCGCTGCATCACCAACAAGGTGGTGATGGTGACAGGCGCGGGCGGCTCCATCGGCTCGGAGCTGTGCCGCCAGATCCTGCAGTCCGGACCGCGGGAGCTGGTGTTGCTGGACAACTCCGAGTACGCCCTCTACCGCATCGAGCGCGAGTTGCGCGACACCGTCGAGAGCCAGGGCCTGGAGCTGGAACTCGTGGCGCTACTCGGTTCGGTACAGGACCGCAACCGCCTGGAAAGCGTCTACCGCGCGTTTGGCGTGGCCACCGTGTACCACGCGGCGGCCTACAAGCACGTGCCCCTGGTTGAACACAATATTGTCGAGGGGGTGGCGAACAACGTGTTCGGTACCTCCTACGCCGCGGAGGCGGCGCGCGCAGCGGGAGTGGAAACCTTCGTACTGGTCTCCACTGACAAGGCGGTGCGCCCCACTAACGTGATGGGCGCCTCGAAGCGCTTTGCCGAGATGATCCTGCAGGGTCTCGCCCAGGAGGGCGGGGGCACCCGCTTCTGCATGGTGCGTTTCGGCAACGTGCTGGGCTCATCGGGGTCCGTTGTGCCGTTGTTCCGACAGCAGATCGAGGAGGGTGGCCCGGTGACGGTCACCCACCCGGAGGTGTCGCGCTACTTCATGAGTATTGCAGAGGCGGCACAACTGGTCCTGCAGGCCGGAGCCATGGGCACCGGCGGCGACGTGTTCGTGCTCGACATGGGCGAACCCGTGCGCATCGTCGATCTCGCACGGCGCATGATACGCCTGAGTGGTTACGACATGGATCCCGACCATGCCGGCGACGGCAGCATCCCGATCGAGTTCATCGGCCTGCGGCCCGGCGAAAAATTGCACGAGGAGTTGCTGCTGGGCGACAACGTCACCGGCACTGGTCACCCAATGATCATGCGGGCGGAGGAGGAGAGCCTGCCCCAGGAGCACATGGAGCGCCTGCTGGACGAGTTGCAGCAGCACTGCGATACGCTGGATTTCGAGGGAATCAGCGGCGTGTTAAGCGAGGCCGTCAGCGGTTTCGCCGACCACCAGGTGCAGTACGACCACATGTGGCGCAAGCGCGGCCCGCGGTTGGCGGCGGAGGACCCGCCCGCGTCAAACGTCAAGGAACTGTTTCCCGACAAGAAAACCTGAGGCGTCTCTTCAGAGATCCTCGTCGTTCACGTCGAACTGGCCCGTCAGGCGCCGCCAGATGTGCGACCACGACATGCCCACCGCGAGGATGAACGAGAGCAGGACCAGGGTCACCCAGCTCAGGGCGCTCGTGGAATCCAGGCTCAGCCAGCCGATGTCGATCAACAGCCAGATCACGCACGCGAAGAGGGCGGAGCCCAGGATAATGCCCAGCCAGCCCATGGACTGCATGGTGGCGTTGAGGAAGATCACCCAGCCGATCAGCAGGGCAACCCCCGCCAGCGCCATGACCGGGCCGAACTCCGCCGCGTCGGAAAACACCCAGCCGAAGAAGGAGTACTCGGTGGGGTTGTAGGTGGCGAATACCAGGACGACGGCAAAGGCGAGTCGCCCGAGAAAGCTGACAGCGTTGAATTCAGTGGCCATGGGTGCGCAACTCCAGTTCTTCTGGCTGTGTGGCGGGAAGCAAGCCCCGCACTATGCTGCCAATTTCTTCCGCGGATGCATAGCGTGGGACGGGATACAGGTTGCCGGCCTCGCTCAGCGCCTCGCTGACGATATCCGGCACGTGTTCATTTTTCAGTCCGCGGGGCAGCAGCGGCAGGTCGAGATCGCTGCGCAGTCGCGCAATGCTGTCGATAAAGCCCCGGGCAACCTGGGCGTCCTGCGCGCCGGAGCTGTCCGTGCCGGCCCTGCGGGCCAGCTCGGCGAGGCGGGCGTGGACGCAGTCGCCATAGAGCTCCAGCACCTCGGGCAGGACCATGGCGTTGGCGTTACCGTGGGGTGTTCCGCACACGCGGCCGAGCTGGTGGGCGATGGCGTGGGCGTAGCCGACGGAGGTCCGGCTGAAGGCGCTGCCGGCGTAGTAGGCCGCCAGTGCCATCGCGTCCCGCGCCGCCAGGTCCTCCCCGTCGGCACAGGCCCGGGGCAGGTTGTCGAATATCAGGCGCACGGCCGCAACTGCCTGGCGCTCGGTACCGTCGTCGGAAGCCTTGCTGAGAAAGGATTCCACAGCGTGGGTCAGCGCATCCATGCCGGTGGCGGCGGTAATGCCCGGGGGCAGCCCGCGCATGATGTCCGCGTCCAGGGCGACGTAGGCGGGCATCATGCCGGCGTCGGCGACCGGAGTCTTCTGGTGCGTCTCCGGATCGGTGATCACCGCGACGGGGGTTACCTCGGAACCGGTGCCGGCGGTGGTGGGGATTGCGAACAGCGGCAGCCCCGGCTTGCGGAAGAGGTTGGGTCGCGCAAACTGTTCCAGCGTGCTCGGGTTGGTGTGCATGAGGCCCATGAGTTTGGCGGCGTCCATGACCGAGCCGCCGCCGGCCGCGACCACCGCCTGGGCGCCCGAGGACTGGATCAGGGCCACGCCCTCACACACCTGCTGGAAGGTCGGGTCCGGCAGGACGCCGTCGTAGATGGCGACCTCCACGCCGGACTCCTGCAGCGCGCGCTTGACCCCGTCTATGATCCCCCCTTCGTGCAGGACCTTGTCCGTGACGAGCAGCGCCCGGTTGAAGCCCAGCAGTGGCAGCTGCGCGCACAGTTCACGGGCGGATCCTGCCCCCCTGGACACCATGGGCTGGCGTCGCGCGAGCAGGCGCAGCAGCATCGGTACCAGTACGGCCCGGAGTCGGTAATACAGCGTCAGCATAGGCAATCTCTGCCCGGGTCTGTGGAAAGTGGGGCCTATGATAAGCCGCGGGGGAGCGCTCGGCTAGCGCTTCCGAACCGGGTGCTTTTTGCGCCAGGTGCGCACGCTGGGCAGCGCGCGAATACGGCGCCGGCGGATTGCCTTCTCGAGGTTTTCGTTGACGAAGCGGGTCATGGCGGCGGTGACCTCCCGCGCCATGGTGTTGCCCTCGTTGGAGGTCGACATGATCATGAGGTGAGGGTTAAGGGGGTCCAGGGGCAGCTCGTCGCGGGAGCGCTTCAGGGTGACGAGGCGCGTGGTGACCGACAGGTCCCTCGCCCGGGAGACCTGCTCTTTCTTCTTGCGCTGCTCCACCAGGTGGCGGTGTTCCTCCGCGTGCCGCCTGGCAGAGACCAGGAAATCGTCCGCGTGGACGATGGACAGGTGGGGTATGTCGTAGGCGATCATGATGTCCAGCGCGCGCAGGTGGCGACGCTGGTACTCTACCGGGTCGTGCAGCGCTGCGTTCACTTCCTTGAACAGGCCGTAGAACGAAGCGGTGCGCAGCAGGCGCCCCCCGACCAGGCGCAGCACATAGGGACTGTTCACATTCAGCAGCCGCTGCTGCACGGACTTGTTGCTGAGCAGCTGCCGCACAATCTTCGTAAAACTGTTTACCAGCGGCTCTGCGACGGGCGTCTCCAGGAATCGCGCGAGCGTCCCGAGCCGATCCTCGTCCCGCACGCGTGCGGCCTCTGACAGCGACAGGTCTTCCACGCGCGGGTCATACACCTGTTCGAAACCCGAGTAGTCGAGCCTCTCGTCTTCGCGGTAGTGGGCGAGCAGATTGCGGATATTGGCGCCGGTATGGGGGCCGTCGGACGGCGCCCAGGTCGCCAGGCTGACGATCCCGCTGGCGCGCAGCGCGTCGACGAGCCTGCGGTCCTGCTCCTTCAGTTCCCGGTAGGGCCTGATGTCGGCGTCGTAGTCGTCCAGCACCGAGAGCAGGAGGTGATCGATGATGATTCCCGCGATGGAGTGGCCCGCTATCGGTACCGGCCGCCCCTGGCGCCATAGTTTCAGGATGGCCTTGCGCAGCACGTTGGCGTAGTGCGGAAATATCGCCTGTTCCTGCAGTGTCTTGGCGTGACTGCCCCGGTGCAGGGCGGACACCGTCCAGGCCCCGGGCAGGCGGATAAGGAAGCTGGTGAAGCTGAACAGGCCCATGAAACCATGCATCAGGAGAATATGTACGCCGTCGGCCTCGTCGCCCTCGCGGGTTTCGGCCTTGTTGTACATGGCCACCCCTTTCTCGACGTAGCGGAAGCGAGTCTCCTCGAAATGCAGCGCGCCCTCATCCGCGAAGATAAGTACGCGGCGCGCGATATCGGGGGAGGCCCGCAGCATGCGCAGGGGAGTCTCGCGCACGGTCTGCTCGAAGTCGGCGGTCTCCTCCATTTCGAGCCGGCCCAGTGCGCGCAGCTTGAGCGTGCCTGAGACGATGAGGGAAATGCACTCCGCGTTGACGAGTGCCCCCCGGTTCAGCGCGACCCGCAGTGCGCCGCGCTTGCGCTTGATAACAGTTACCCCGGGCTCGGTCTGTTCGAGTTCCGGCAGGTAAGGCGTCAGCGCGCCCAGGGCGCCGTCTTTGCCGATCCCGCTCAGCAGGTAGTGAAACGCCATGTTCTCGCCCAGCTTGTGCTGGATATCCTGCTCGTAGCGACTCGCCTCCAGGCGGGCCTGGCGTGTGGCCTGGGCGCGCTTGCCCTCGCCGAGTGCCTTTCTCGCCGCCGCCATGTTGATGGGGTTGACCATGGTGCGCACCATCGCGTCGACCACCGCGTCTTCATCGGCGTCGTCTTCGAGATCCAGCTCGCGCGCGACTGGGCGCAGGCCCCGGTCCTGGATGAGGCGGCGGGCGAGGGGCACGATGAAGTCCATGGCCAGGCCGTGTTCCGGGCTCTCCCAGCGACCCTCCCCGGTAGAGTCTTCCAGGAAGAAAAAGCGCACGTGGGCGAGCCAGTCGACCTTGCGATAGAGACGCTTGATCATGGCGCCGTACTGGGCCTTGAGGGTATTGCCGCCACCGACGGCAACGGTGAAGTGTTGCCGCTTGTATCGGCTCCAGGTGTCGTAGCGCTCCCGTTCGCACCAGGCGAGGTAGTGTTTCTCGAAAACGCTGACGGCGTGGTCCGCCGCGTGGGGCAGGTCGGAGGAGATACTGACCCGGATTCCCGACTCCTCGCGTATACGCACGGAGCGCCTTGAACTTGCGCTGAAGCCGAGTTTGCGCCGTGTCTTGCGCACCCGGGTGCTCAGTTGTCGCGGCAGTGCGGGATTGCCCATTGTCGTCCCTCGTATGGCAGGCTTTAGCCTGTCTATTTTTTGTACAACGCGGTTTTTTTACAACACGATGTGCACAGCGCGGGATACGCGGTCGCGCGCCAGCACACATTAGGGCAGATTAAATTAGAATTCGCATTCTAATTCCACGGAAATGTGCTGCGCATCGCGTTTATCGCGGACGAGTGCCCCGGGCCCGCGCCCGGGGTCCGGCGCGGGTTCACGGGGCCGAGCAGGTCACGGCATCCATCGCGTCTATCCAGTCGGCGACCAGGGCGACACCCTCGGTGTGGATGATGCTGCGCCCGATCTCGGGCATGGCGACATCGGTCTCGTTGGAGTCCATGCGGAAGGTCAGGATGGACGCGTCCGCATCGCCGGGGACGATGACGTGGTCCAGGCCGCCCGAGCCGCCCCCCGCGGCCACCGGCGGCTTGCACTCGCCCACGTCGAAGCCGAAGGGGCGGAAGTACTCCAGGTAGAGACCCGAGGTGTTGCCGGCGCCGGTGGGCGTGTGGCAGTGGGCGCAGTTGACGTCGAGGTAGCCGCGTGCACGATCGTCGAGATTCGCCGAATCGTCCTCCCACAGCGGTATGGTGGCGATCTCGTCGAGGTTAGCAGGCGCGCCGGTGAGGACACCGGCGGCGACCCAGTGCGCGATCTGGTTTTCCGCCCCGTCCGCGAACGCGAAGTCCTTGTTCAGCGAGCGCGCGGTGGTGCCTATGGGGAGCAGCGGGTCCTCCCCGTGGCAGTTGGCGCAGTTGTTGGTATTGGGTATTACGTACTCGGTGGTGCGCGACACGCCCGCCGCGTCGATCCAGTTCACCGTCTGTGTGCCGCCCGTGACCGTGAGCACGGCGTCGGTCTTCTCCTCGTTCCAGATGTAGGGCAGGGCGACCCAGCCCGTGGCGCGGCGGATCAGCAGCCGCGTTTCTATGATCTCCTCGTCGCCGTCCTCGTCGCGCAGGTCGGCGCGGATGGTAAAGGTCTTGGAGATGATCGTGCCGACGGGGAAGTCGAAAGAAGCGACGTCGCGGTACGCGGCGGCGGCGCCATCGGGAACGAACACGGTGCGGTATTTTTCGGCGTAGTCGGTGAACAGCGGGGTCGCCAGGTCGTAGGGAATGCCGCTGTTGGCGTCCGACAGCGGATTGGTCGAATCCGCGAACAGGCGGTAGTCGGACAGGTTGGGGCAGTCGGCCTCGAAGGCCGCCACATTGATGCCGTCACCCTCCGCGTCGCACAGCTCCAGCGGGTTGGGCCCAACATTGGGGTTGTCGGGATCCACGGGAGGCTCCAGCTCCACGGCGGGCAGGGAGGGGTGTGTGCAGTCGAAATAGTCTGAGTTCGTGAAGATGTGTTCTCCCTCGATGGGAATGCCGGCGAGAAGCACGGATGCGTTCGCCCTGCCGAGGGTAATCCCGTCTGTGTTGTCGACGATACAGATAGCCTGGTCCTCGGTGAGGCCGTCGGGAAACTCCACCAGCAGGCCGGCGTCGGTATTGACGCCCGAGCTGTCGTAGAACACATCCACCGTCTGGGTCTCGTCACCGAATACGAGTGCCGAAATCGCCGCGGCCAGCATTTGCGGGTCGTAGCCGTTGTTCTCGATCACGTTGTCGTGGACGTAGATCTTCTCGGGCACAGGGTCGTACGTGGGCTTGTCGACGAACACGTCGTTGATGTAGTAGCTGACCACGACCACGCCCGCGGACTGGTTGCCGGTAATGGTGTTGTCGAAAACCTCGATATCGTCGTTGGCCAGGATCATCAGGCCGGTGCCGGTGGGCACGAGTCCAACAATGTTGCCCTCAGGTGCGAAATTGGTCGTGTTGTTGTCGTAGACCAGGTTATTGAATACCCGGGTCGCGCGACCGCCCTGTACGGGTGGGCCGGGAAGATCGAAGACGAGAATTCCACCGGTATTGGCGGTGGTCTCGTTTTCATAGACATCGGCGAACTTGGAATTTTCGATCTCGATGCCCGCGACGTTTTCCCACACGTAGTTGCGGCGCACAAGGATCAGCTCAGACTGGCCCACGTAGACACCGGCGTCGGAGGCGCCGCGCACGCGGGAGTCCTCGATCAGCACGTTGCGCGTCTGTACCGGGTAAATGCCGTAGGCGCCGTTGTTTTCGTCGGGGCCGTTGGTCCACTCCACGCGCACACGGCGCACGGTGACACCGTTGGAGCCGACCATCTTGACGGCGTCACCGGGCGAATCCTCTACCGCCATGTCCTCCATCACGAAGTTATTCCCGGTGGCGAGGATACTCTGCCCGCCGCTGGTCTGGTTGCGGAAGTTCAGGACGGTACCGCTATCCGCTTCCATGCCCTGTCCGCGCAGCACCACATTGTCCACACCCACGCTGAGTTCGCCGTTGAACTCGTAATACCCGGCGGGGAACTCGATGATGGTCTTGGGCTGCGCCGTAATCAGCGCTTCCAGGGCCCGCGTCTCCAGGTCGTCGCCGGGCTCGAGTTCCACCAGGAAGTAGTCGGGAAAGTCCGGGTCGACCGGGTCCTTGGGGACAATGAGACGGTCGGAGTCGTCGGAGCAGGCCAGGAGAAGGGCGAGTGTGGTGCACAGTGCGAGCCATCTCACGGGTCGCAGGCGAGCTGAAATCATGCTGTGGAGGTCCCTTGATTACTATTGTGTCGGGCTCGGCGCAGTATATCAGGGCCCCGGGGGAGTCACTATGCCAGTGGAAGCCGGCGGCGGATGTTGTCAGCCGCTCCCTGCGAGCACCCGGCAGCGGGCGCGGAAGTTCTCGAGTTCCCGGTCGAGGGCGCCGACAGCGCCGATACGCTCGTTGAAAATCGCCAGGGCATCCTCGTACAGGCGCACATCCCAGTGGTTGCTCTCGCGAAAATGCTGTTCCAGCTCGGGGCCCAGTTCGTTGTAGATGGCCTGTACCCGGGCCTCAAGGTCGCCCTCGCGGCCCGGCGTGACATTCTGTGCCACGTAGGCGAGGTCGACGTCGCCGTAGTAGGGTTGCAGGGATTTCTCCAGCAGCACCATGCTCTCGTCGTAGCGCTCGACGATTACCAGCAGCGGCAGGTTGGCGAGCGCCGCCACGCTGTCCTGGAATTCCGCCTCGCCGATGTCCTGCTCAAACCTGCCCGCCAGGAAAGCGCAGTGGAAATTGCGTATGGTCGGCGCCACCCCGTCCTCCATCCGCCAGCGCACGTAGTCGGCGAATGACAGCTCCTTGGCGCGGTTGGCCCCGGGCGTATCTGCCTCCTGCCGCCGCTCAAAGTCGTACACCGACCGTGCGCGCTCGATCGGGTGGCGAAGCGCCACAAGTGGCAGCAGCCGGTAGTCCGCCGACTCCGGCAGCGGAAACCGCACGTGGTGGCTGGACAGGGCGCGCAACCCCGGGTGACGCTCGATGTAGGGGCCGAGGTACTCGGCCCCGCGACGCATATCGTCGTCGTCGCGGTGGTCTGTGAACCCGTCGCCGAACTGTCGCGCGAGGCTCCAGTCCAACGTGGTGCCGGCGTTCTTGAACAGGTGACAGTGCAGGAGAACGGGGCGTGGCTCGGCCCTGGACGGTCGGCACGTGCGCTCGCCGAGAATACCCTCCAGTGCCCGCCGGATGGTGTCGAAGCTGAACTGGTCGCGGATGACCTGGCGGCAGTTGGTGGAGAGTTTTTGCCAGAGGAACCTGTCCGTGTACAGTTCCACCACCTTGTCGGCGAACGCCGTCTCGCTGTCGGTGATCAACGCGTTGTGACCGTCCACGAGGGACATGCCCTCGGCGCCGATGCTGGTGGTCACCACCGGCAGGCCGTAGGAAAAGCTCTGGCCGATCTTGCCTTTCACACCTGCGCCGTGGCGCAGCGGTGAGACGAAGACGCGGGAGTTGTTGAAGTAGTCCGTCACATCCTCCACGTAGCCGGTGACCGTGATGCCCTCGCCTGCCAGTGCGAGCAGGCGCTCGGTGGGCTCGGCGCCGACGATGGTCAGGTGGATGTCGGGAATCTTGCGGCGCACCAGCGGCAAGATGTACTCGATGAACCAGATGACGCCCTCTTCATTGGGCGGGTGCGCAAAACCGCCGATGAACATCAGCCCCGAGCGGTCCTCGAAGCCGGTTTCACAGGGCTCCAGCGCGTGGATGTTCGACACCACCGCCACCTTGTCGGCGAACGCCTCGGTGGACAGCAGTTCCTGTTCCGTGGGGCTGACCACCAGGGTCGTGTCGGTCTCCTCGGCGAGGTAGAACTCGAGATTCTTCCACTGCTGCACTTCCAGTTCCAGGCGGCGCTGTTCGCGCACATAGTGCAGGTCCACCGTGTCGAAGATGGTGTGGGCGTCACTGAATTTCTTCACCGGGCCAAGGTATTTCTGTGCGGTGGCAGGGCGCGACATGAGCACCGCGTCGAGGTCTGCACCGATCACGGCCATCACGTCCTCGAACGCCAGCTCCCCGTAGTAAGTCTCCACGCCGAGATCCTGCAACACCCGGGTATAGCGTGGGTCGAAGGTCAGATCGTCGGGCCAGAACGAGACCTTCCAGCCCATGTCGACGAGGATGCTGAGCATACTCACCATGCGTTGGGAGCCGGAATCCCGGTCGAAGGTCGGCACGTAGTGGTCGATGATGAGGATGTGCCTGTCGCCGCGTTTCTCCCGCGCGACCTGGGTCCCCGCCGAGCTTTCGACGTGATCCCCCTCGAGCACGTCGGCCCATTTCTCCACGAACTTGTGCCGGTTGACCTCCTGGAAGCGCTTGTAACCGGAGGTGGTTTCCTTGCCGGCCGAGGCGCCGCCGAAGTGCACCACCGTGGCCGCGGGCTGGTAGACCACGTTGTACTTCAGTGCGCGCACCGCGAAGCACAGGTCAGTATCCTCGTAGTAGGCGGGCGCATAGCGCGTGTCGAAGCCCCCCAGTTCACGCCACAGGCTGCGCGGGATGGCGAGACAGGCGCCGGAGCAATAGTCGACGTTGCGCCGGTAATTGAACTGGGGCAGGTCGGGGTTGTCGCCGTGGCCGTAATTGCAGCCGGTACCGTCGCGCCAGATGATTCCGCCGGCCTCCTGCAGGCTGCCGTCCGGGTAAACCAGCTTGGCGCCGACAATGCCAGTCGACGCGTCTTCGAAGGGGGCCAGCAGCGCCTCCAGCCAGCCCGGCGTGACCTCGGTGTCGTTGTTCAGCAGCAGGATGTACTCGCCCGCCGCCACATTAGCGGCCTGGTTGCAGGCATTGACGAACACCTCGTTGCTCTCGTTGGTAATGACGCGGATACCTTCCATGCCGGCGAGCATGTCCGGGGTCTCGTCCGTCGAGTGGTTATCGACGACGATGATTTCGTAGCTGCCTGAGGTATGGTCCCGCACCGAGCGCAGGCACTTGAAGGTGAATTCCCACTTGTTGAACACCGGGATGATGATGCTGACCCGGGGGTTTTCCGCGGTGGCAAACGCCAGGGGTTTCCAGGTCACCGCTTCCGTGGGGGTCTCGGCCGCGGCCTCCGGGGTTTCTTCCGCCGCCGGTGCAGCCGGACCGCCTCCCCCTGGCAGCATGCCCCGGATGCCCTGCAGCAGGCGGCGTGTTGCGCTCCCCTCCGGGAACAGTTGTTCCACGGTCTCCTGGTATTTCTTGTAAACACGCCAGGGCGGGCTGCCGATGAACTGGCCGATTTCCTGCTCAAGGTTGTCCGCGTGCGCCTGCAGGCGCGCCCTGTCGCGGTAGAGGAAGTCGGTGTTGGCGATATAGCGGTACTCGCGAAAAATCTTGTCGCGCTCGAACTGCTCGCGTACGCGCTCCAGCCCGTCGTGGTCCGCCGTCGGGGGGCGGCCCTGTGACGCGACCACGTCCGCGTTGTAGAAGAGATCCAGTGCGCCGTTGAATTCCTCCGCCAGGGCGTCGATAGCCGCCAGGTCCTGCGCCGTCGCCTCGCCGCTTTCGGCGATACGACAGAGAAGACGGTAGTAGGCGGCGACAGGCGCGGGGCAATCCGCGTCCAGCGATTCATCGGGAAGCGCGTGGTGACGCATGTTGCCATCGAGAAAATCCGCGAGCGCCCCGCTATTGCCCGCGTCGGGTGCCGGCGCATCGAGTCCCGCAGCGCGGAACAGTCGCCCGACCGCGGCTTCCGGGTCCTGCAGCAGCGCATCGTAACGGATGAAGCCCCGGGGCAGGCCCCGGCTGTGACGCTCGGCTTCCAACATGTGCAACATCCACAGCAGCAGGGATTTTTCCCGGCTGAAGCCGTTGCGTTCGGCGAGCGACTCGGCGATTTCCAGGGGGTTGCGAATGACGATGGCGCAGTGCAGAGCCACGTTCTCGGCGTGGAAGTGGGGCAGCCACAGCGGCAGCAGCCGCGACAGGCGGGGGTCTTTCAGTGCGGAGAGTTGCCCCTCCACCATTTCGTCGCGCAGGAAGGCCCGGATGTCATCGTGCAACTGGCTGCCGTCAAAGCGTTCCCGCCAGCCCCCGGGCAGGGGGAAGGGATCGTCCCAGTTGCGCTCCAGTGTTTCGAGGATGCAGTCGTTGGCCTGCACGACGTACTTGTTCTCGAAGAATCCCTTGGGGTTGTCCGCCTGGGTCTCGAGCATGCGCGAGCCCAGGTTGACGCCCAGCAGATCGAGGATGCCCGTGAAAGCGGAGGTGCCGCTGCGGTGCATTCCGAGAACGACGAGACAGTTTTTCATGGTCACCAGTTAGCGACGATCCGGCTTGCTTATCATTGTTACGGCAGTCGAGACCCACGCGGGCAGCGAAAATAGTACAACATAAAGGAAGGGCAGAGGCACGGCAGGGCCATATTTTGCCCCAAAGTGTCGACCGGGGCGCAAAAACAGCCGGGACGGGGCCTTCGGGCGATTTTCGGGGGGCTGAAAAAAAAGCAGCCCGCCGGGGGCGGGCTGAACTACGGAGACCGATTAACCCCTAGGGGCGCCTGATTTCGGCGGGCGGGAAGCAATCCACCTCATCGGGCAGGGGTTCATCGGGACTAGCAACTGCCTCTAATTCACTCTCACCGTCGAGGATTTCCTGCCAACTGCAGTAAATGGTGTTCTGCTTGTAGGCGTCCTCGCCGATCTCGATCACGACGGCATGGTCGACCGCCGCGCGATATCTTGATTCCCTCTCTTCCTGGCTGGTGTAGGCCATGGATTTACTACCCCCCGCGGGCGTGTCCTCTTGTGGTATTTGTCACCCGCGCGTTGAGAATAGGTCGCGGCGGCGGCGGTCGGGGCAGGCTGGCCGTACCCAAATGTGGTAGGGCCCCGGTGGGTCTGCGGGGTGATGAGCAGGTCTTGATACAACCTTAATAAAACGTAATAACTCATTGTTTTTAAATAGTTTAAATTGCACTCCAAAGATTGTACCGGCGCGCCCGTCGGTGGCGCGGCCGGTTTACATCGCCCGGGGCATAGGGCAGGGTTGCCCCAGATAAGGTAGGCGCCTGAGAAGGAGGTGCGGCGAATGCTCGGAAAGGTCGGTGAGTTCAGGGACGGGGTGGTCGACAAGTACCGGTCGAAGATTCGCGAGCGCGCCATCACCCAGGCCAAGGCGCGTATCGCATTGTCCGAGCGCCAGTTCGAGGATTTCAGCGAGGACGAGCTGGAAGTCATCGTCAAGGACGAGGAGGACAAGGTGAAGCGCAGCATCAAGCAGTCCGCCGTTGTCGCGGTACTCATCACCCTCGGACTGAGCTGACGCCGTGCTCAACCAGTTGCTGAAATTCACCCTGGTCAGCAGTGCGTTGTTGTGGCTGCGGCCGCGCTGGCGCGGCCTGCTGGCGCTGTCTGTCTTCGTGATCCTCGTCCACGTGCTGCACGGCGAGTACCTCGGCTACGTCGAGCTCTCGGGCAACGCCGATTTCCTGGTCTGGTCCTACGCCGTGAAATGGCTGGCGCTGCTTGCCGGCGTGACCGCCTATTTCTTCCTCGCCGTCCTGGGCCCCCCGCGCCGCGGGAACAAAAAGGAGCCGCCACCTGTGAGTACCGGTCAACAGTCGCCTCTCCCGTCCGACGACGGTTTTGATTTCCTGCGCAGCAAGAAGGAGCTGGAGAGTCGGGCCGACAAGGTGATCGGGAAGGGTCCCGGAAACTGATCGCGGTGCGCGCCTACCTCGGGGTGCGGTGACCGGCCTCGTAGTGGGCCTGCAGGGGGTCGCCGCCGAAGTCCAGCACCGGATCGCGCAGCACCAGGTGAATATGGCTCGCGTCGTTTTGCGTGTTGTCGTACTCGATCAGTAGTGTTGGCCCCTGTATGCGGTAGTAGTGACCCTCGCCCGGTGTTGAAGAACCTGCCCAGGCGAAGGTCAGTTTATCCACGCCCGCCTCGCGCATTCTCGACAGGTGCAGTTCCGCCGCGTCGGGATGCAGTTGTCCCGCGAGCAGCATCACCAGCGCCAGCAGTTCTTCCTGCTGGTTGGGATTCAGCGCGCCGTAGGTGATGCCCTCGCAGCACGGCAGGTCCGCCCGGGAGTCGCGGCCGGTCAGGATATCGCGCGGTGCCTTCTCCGCGACCAGGGCGCGCGAGCGCTGGCCCTCGTCCAGGCTGAGGTACAGCGCCCGTGCGTCGGTCTCCTCCGCCGCCAGGATGCGCAGGCCGGCCAGGGGGCCATCGGTGACGATGGAGGGGTCAGCGCCGATGAAGTAGGGTGTCGCTGACACGAGCTGGCCCCCGTCGTGGGTGAGGTTAACGGACAGGTGGTGTCCCTCAAAACGCCAGGACCACCGCTCCGCCCCGGGGTCACCGAAGACACTGGTGTAATAGGCATCCCCGTCTGTCCACAGCCAGCTCAGCAGACCCTTGCCGGCCTCCTCGTGCTCCAGTGCCATGACCTGCCGGGCGCGCTCCCGGCCGTCCTCACTGAGGCCGGTAGCGGCCAGGTCCATGGCGGCCTGGCGCTGGGCATCGCTCATCTCGGACAGGGGCAGCCCGGTGTGACCGAAGGGCAGGTAGGTCCACTGGCGGCGCTCCGGGTCGCTCCAGGTGAAAGCCGCCGCCGGCTGCTTGCTGTCCTCCAGGGAGGCGAGAAAATTGTTGGCGGCCTGTGCGCTGCCCGCCGGGTCGGCCCACACGGCCGGGGCCAGCAAGGTCAGGGTCAGTGCCAGGGTGTTGCGGGGGAGGGTATTCATCGACGGGTTCCTCGCCGTGGCATGCGGGACGGTCCATACGGGACCGCCGGTCATTATGCCGCAGGGGGAACCGCGATGTCAGTCGAGCTGGAAACCTGCCTGCACCGACACGTAGCGCGCCGGGAGTATGCCGTTGAAGCGTGTGCTCGTCGCGGACCCGTAGGCGCCGACAAGTCCGAATTCCACGAGGTCGCCCGGGGCGATATCCCGGTTCAGGCGGTAGTCGCGCGCGAGTCTGTCGGTGGGGTCGCAGGTCGGTCCGAAGACGCTGCGCAGCGGCCCGTTGACCGGGAGACGCCGGCCGTCGCGCCACAGTCGCAGGGGTAGCGCACAGTCCATGAGCAACTGTTCCTGCAGGCTGCCGTAGAGACCGTCGTCGACAAATACGGCGCCATTGTCGCGTACGTGTATCACCTGTGTGAGCAGCGAGCAGCTCGGGCCGACGAGGGCACGGCCGGGTTCACAGATCAGGCGTGGGGGCGATCCCGCAAAGTGAACGCGGGCGGCCTTCCCGATGGCCTCGAAGTACGCCGCCAGTGACGGCGCTCGCGCACCGGGGTAGGGCAGCGGAAAACCGCCGCCGACGTTCAGTCGATACAGGGCAATGCGGACACCACTGCAGATGTCCGCCGCGGCACGGATGTAGTTGTCGTACACGGCGGGAGAGGTGCACTGGGAGCCCGGGTGAAAAGTCAGCGAGACGCGGTCAGACAGTCGCGCGGCCCGCTGCAGCAATTCGGCGGCCGCCGCCGGGGTCGCCCCGAACTTGCTGCCGAAATCGTAGGCCGCGTCGCTGTGGGGGAGGGTAAAGCGCACGGTAATTTCGAGGTTGCGATTCGCCAGCGCTTCGAGTGCTTCCAAGCCGGCGGCATCGTCCACCACAAAGGAGGACACCCCGAACTCCGCGCACGCGGCCAGCGTGTCCGCCCGCGGTCTGACCGGGTTGTTGAAATTGATGTGTGCGGCGGGCAGCAGCCTGCGCAAGGCGCGAACCTCGCCGATGGAAGCGGCGTCGAATTCGCGAATACCCGATCGCCACAGCGCGCCCAGTACGCGGGGCTCGGCATTGGCTTTCACCGCGTAGGCGGTAGCGCCGGGAAAGTGCTCGAAGAATTGCCGCACGCGATGGTCTAGGGCCGTCTCCGAGAAGAGCAGGGTCGGGCCCTCCCTGTCGCCGCTGCGCAGGAATTCCTCCGCGTCCCGGTAGAGAAATGTCCCGGGCTCTCGGGGGTTAAAAGGGGTTGCCGCCGTGGTCATGGCAGAAGGTCCTCACATCGACGTCGCCAGGGTTAGTGTGACGGCGAGGCGGTTCACAAAATAGCGCCAAATCGCATCATAATAGCTATAAATTTATTCAATATGATGTATATTACGCCATAATGATTAAGAATCTGACAGACAGGGCCCTCGTTGACCTGTTGCGGCGCAACGCGCGCCTGTCCATCAGCGACCTCGCCCGCCAGCTGGGTGTGTCGCGCACCACCGCCCAACAGCGGCTGCGGCGCCTGGAGGATAGCGGAGTGATCCGCGGGTACACCGCGCTGCTCGGTGATGAGTACCGGGAGGCGGCGATCCGTGCCCACGTGAATCTCGCGATCGAGCCGCGGGCCAACGCCAGGGTGGTGGCCTCGCTGGAACAGTTGCCCGAGGTGGAAACCCTGTACTCGGTCAGCGGCAAGGTCGATCTCATCGCGCTGGTCAGTTGCCAGAGCGCGGCGGACCTCGACCGTTGCCTCGACAACATCGCGGCGATAGCGGGGGTACTCTCCACCGAGACCTCCGTTATCCTCAGCACCCGACTGGAGCGGGGCCGCAGCTGAGCCCCCGCCGCGACGGACGGTTCCGTCTAGTTCCGCGGTCTTCCCTGTGTATGCAGGTCGTGCAGCAGCGTGGGCTCCTGGCGGGCGTAACGCGAACCGGTCATCTCCGCGAAGGGCAGTGACAGGTGGTGAGTATCGTAAAATGCGGGTGCGCCGTTGGGCGCCTGTACCAGGCAGGCCGAGAGCTGCCCGCCGGGGCAGAGCAGGGCGACGCGGTCGATGTAGGCGTCGCTGAGCGCCATGATGGCTCCCCGCAACGGTTCATCCTCAGGGGTGCCGGCGAAGTAGACAACGTTTTCCGGCTTCCTGCATGCATCGGTGCCGCCCTCCAGGTTGACCAGCTTTGCGCAATCGAGGCGCGTGTTGATATACCCGCCGATGGTGACGATACGGATCTGTGGGTTCAGCGCCCTGAGCCTTTCCAGGATCGCCTGAAACATCTCCTTGTTGGAGTGGAACGGGCGGTTGGCGCTGTAAACCACGATATCGATGCCGGAGACCTTGTCGGCGTCTGCCAGACTGTCCAGTTGCGCCTGGCAACGTTCAACGCGGCTGCTGATTCTGCCCTGGGCAAATTTCATGCGGCAGTTGGCAGTACTTCCCCAGGTGATCAGGTTGACCGAGTCGTCCCCACCCCAGGCTGCCCGCACAAAATTGTAGCCGTCGATCTCGTGGGAGTTGCCCAGTACCAGGACCTGCAACGGTCGCTCCGCTGCACAGTTCGCCCCGTCCGGGTATGCGGTCAGCGTGCAAGCGGGGCCATAGTGGATCGTGCGCTCGCGCTTGCCGCGCTCGATCTCCTCCACGCCCAGCGCCAGCCCCGGAAAGCGCCCCGGCCAGCCGTCGTCGCGCCACGCCGCGGCAGGGGCGATCGCCACCAATGCGGCGCAAACCAGTGTGGCCAGCGCGAAACGACCCGCCGGCAAACGCTCCTTCCCGGACGCCGTTCCGGAGCGCTGGTAGAACCTTCTCTCCACACCGTAGTGCAGCAGCACGGCGGAGGCGAGGGTCGCGAGGGCGAGCAAGCCCTGGTCGACGGGTCTCAGCTCCAGACCGAAGTGGTAGCGGTACAGCGCGACGAGGGGCCAGTGCACCAGGTACATGGCGTAGCTGACCTTGCCCAGCCAAAGCGACAGGGGATGCTGCAGCAGCGCGCGCAGGAAACCCTGCTGGCCCTCCCCGCAGCCCGCCAGTAATACCAGCATGGTACCGACCGTGGGTGCGAGGACTGCCCACCCAGGGAAGAGGGTACTGCCGTCGAAGAAAAGGACAGCCGCGAGGATCAGCCCCATACCCGCATAGCCGGCCGCCGCGCGGGCGCCGTTCGCGGCGACGAGCGCGCGGCAGGCGGGGGCGCGGACAAGATCCGGGATCAATGCGCCAGCGGCAAACTGGAACACCCGGAAAGGCAGCAGGTAGAACGCGCCGTGCGGATCGACATACGTATACCAGATGCACAGCGCCGTGCCGCCGAAGAAGAGGAGGAGGAGACTTGTCAGCATGGAGATGCGGCCCTGCAGTTTCAGCAGGGCGACGGTCAGCGCGGGCCAGAACAGGTAGAACTGTTCCTCGACCCCGAGGGACCACGTGTGCAGCAGCGGCTTCAGTTCCGAGGTGGCATCCCAGTAACCCGCCTCGAAGTAAAAAACGAAATTTGACAGGCTGAACAGGGCGGCGATGGCGGAGCGGGAAAAGGCGACGAGATCGTAGGGCGTCATCAGCGCCGCCGACACGGCAAAGGTCACCACCACGGTGGCGATGACCGCAGGCAGCAGGCGACGCACGCGCCGGGCGTAGAAGTTCAGGAAACTGAATGAGCCCCGCTCCCAGTCGCGGCGGATGAGCCCGGTGATAAGAAACCCCGAGATGACGAAAAACACATCCACGCCCACGTAGCCCCCGGCCAGCCGGTGGATGTCGAGATGAAACAGCACCACGGCGAGTACCGCGACGGCGCGCAGGCCGTCGATGTCGGAGCGGTAGGAAGCCGCCAGCGTGTTAGAGGTGGTCCGGTTGGGGCGCATGCGGGTTGGGTGCTGGCTGGTTCGCGACTTAGAAACTCAGGAAGATACCTTGGTTTTCTGCCGATCTCTAGTCATGCGCGTTTCAGGGCACCACAGCAATGCGTATGGGGGCGTGTAGGAGTGATTTCATGATGAACGTAGAGCCTGGGGTTCAACAGATATCCATGGACATCCAATGGTCGGAAAGAGCAAAGCTCCGCGAGCGCGTTCCCTGGACGCTGGAGAAAGAACGAGGAAGTTCTCGTCGAAAGAATGGTCTGCGCCGGAAAAACCAGACTGTCTCCGGGTTTTCGGTTGTGCAGATTCTCAAGCTAGACAGACTTGTCATTCTGTCTCTCGACGCAGCTTGGGCTCTACAACATCTTCGGTGCAACGCCTTGCAAAGCAAACGATGGCTGCTACTTTAAAGCTTGCGCAGCTAGTAAGTTGCCAGCTCAACACAGGAAGTGCGAGGACAACTTAGCGCAGATTCTACTGGGTGAGCGCGGTTTACGTGAAGCAAGGAGGTGAAGCGTCGATGATTGCGAATCAGAAAAATTTGCGGTGCGTGGAATTCAGGTGGTCCGTAAAGTCGAGTTTATCGAATCGAGTCGTGCCAACGGATTGTTCAAGCACTAGTACTAGCGGCATAGCTTGTGCATTTCGCGATTTGGTGAGCCGAGCGTTTCTGCTCCTTGTAATCTTGGGAGTATTGCCAGCCTGCACAATGTTGGGCGGCGCCAACAACTTCAACGCAGCACTCAAGCAAGCTGCAATGGACCCGATGACCTATCTCCCCCTGGCCGGCGCGGCAATTTACTCGATTGAGGATGAGTGGGACCAGGAAACATCGGATTGGGCCGTGGACAACAACCCTGTTTTCGGTTCAAACAATCGCGCGAAAACCTTCTCGGATATTATGCTGTATGGAATCCTGGCCCCCCAAACCGTGGTGACGGCCTCGCTTAGGGATGATCACGAGCCTGATCTTCCACACCATGCATTGGGCTACGATCTTGCCGGCGCTGCGGCCAGTTGGGCGACGGTGCAGTCAATGAAGAACAGGGTCGGCAGGAATCGTCCCTGTGCGGACAATGACGACGACTGCTCGGGAGACAACAATAGCTTTCCAAGTGGCCACTCCAGCCATAGTCGATATTTGGCCGTTGTTTCCAACGAAAACCTGAGAGTCCTCCATGAGGCCAATGAGTTGAGCTCGCGCACTTACAATGCCTTGCGTTATGCGAACGGTATTGGCGCCTTTGCCACGGCGTGGGCGCGGGTAGAAGGAGAGAAACATTATCCGCGGGATATCCTGGTGGGCATGGCAATCGGCAATTTTTTCGCTGTGGTCACGAATGAGCTCATGAAGTCCGAAGCGAACCTGGCGAGAACCGCCGCGGTCGACCTTCAGCCCATTCCTGGCGGTGCGTATATCACGCTAAGTGCATCCTTTTAGACGATTTATGGAATTCGGGCCGGAGAGTGAGCTCGATCGGGCACTGATTATGCCATTAGAAACGCCATATTCGTTGAGGTATTGACTTAAGCGGACGAGCATCGGGCTCCCTGGCGCACGCCCCCTAGCTCGTTTACCAATCCCAGGAGCAAGCTACCCCTTTGCACATAAGAAACAATAATATTCATATCCTGTTCTATCTTGCATTTTGCGTGTTGCTTGCGTCCTGTGGCAACGCGGATTGCAGCCTGCGTGAACTCAGCCCCGATGACTGCATCAACCCCGATACTGACGGGGAATGGCACAGCGTCGAGTATGTGGAGGAAGCGAGCGGGCCCAGGGATGATTTTTCGTATTACGGGCCCTCCGAAGAAAACCCCTACTACCTGTACTACTTCCCGGCGTTCAATCTGGACCCTGAGAAGGGACCCAGGACAAATATGCCAACGGACGGCAAGGCAACTATAGAGGAGTATGTCAGGCCGGGATCATTCAAGAAGTTCACCCATCTGAGCGATCTTGAAATCATCGAGGGACTCATTCTCAGCGACAATGTATTCAAGCGCACTTTTTCGCTGGATGATCGAAAGGACCCCGCCGGTGTGAAAACTGCCGGCGGATTCGGAGCGTGGAGCGAGATTACTCTGCCTGACCGAGAGCGAGGAATTTCCGGTGTAGCCTACGACCGCGAGACCAAAAAAAGCTCAAACAACAGTATCAATCAGATCATAGTAAACGATAACGAAACAACGGCGTTTTGTCTGCATGTGCTTGTAGATAATACCCAGAATGACTTCGACCCGGATATCAGGATTAACGCGCAAAGCGACGGGGCCGATTATGACCTGAGACAAATGCACTATGATGGCCATCCAGACGTTTATACGTTTCGGTACACCGGGATGCGCAATAACGACAGGGTCAAAATCAAGCTTCGGAGCAATAAAAAAAGACTTGGTGGCGGTATTGGCGGCCTGCTTATCTCGACGGTCGATCAATGCTGCACAGCGCATTGCGGACCGGAGAATGAGTGTGGTGGTAATGATGGTTGTGGATCTCCCTGTCCGTGCGATCCCAATGAAGTGCAGTTTAAGAATCTTGAGCCGAATAGTTCCCTCACCGGGCAGGCCTACTACTTGCGGGGAATTTACACGCGGCAGGTCTTGACCTATGATGCATATTCAGAAGGGCTGTATATGGAGCCGAGACGCGAGTCATCGGAACAGCACTGGACGTTTATTGGTAGTTGTGGAAACGCCGGTGATTGTCGCGGATACTTTGTGAATCTGGCCACGCAGCAATGTCTGCGCAAGAGTGAGGACGGGCGACCCTCAGCCGTGCTGGGCGACTGCGATGGAGACAAGCATTTGTGGGTGGTGTCGGAGAGGGGGCCGGATATCGTGCTCAACGGCGAGGATTTCAAGTACTCCGAGGGTGTGAGCAAATATGCCATCAGGCACCAGGCGTCTGAAAACAATTACCTGGTGGCACGATGCACCCGTTCCGAGGCCGAGAATGTCTGGGAGGCCGCAAGCATGAGAGACGCGAATGAGCCCATGGATACGGAAATGGTCGAGGCAAAAATGCCCTCCCACCAGAGGGCTTGCGGGGCGTTGAGAGTCGAAGACCGAGGTAAGCCCAATAAACCGTGGGACTACTGGATATTCGAAGCGGTCCAGGAATAGGGGTTGTATTCTACGTATCAGGTATTTGAGGGATGTCATTGCTCTCGATTGCCTTGTGATCTGGTGAAATTAGATCGGAGTTGAGTTGTAATTGAATTTCCGAGCAATGTTGAGGAGAGAGCCGATGAAGCCGTTAAAATCGCCAATTTTGAATATTCTGGCAGGTCTGGCACTGGCGGTTATCGCGGGTGGCTGTACGAGTATCGAATCGGCGGATGTATACAATGATCAGTTGCAAGACAAGATTCTGACGGAGAACTACGTCGAGCCCGGTGACCACGTTATCGTTTCCACAAACGAAGGAAAGTATGAATTCAAGGTAGAGGAAGTCACCGGTCAGAGTATTTCCGGAACGGACGAGGATGACGATCCCGTCTCTGTGGAAATATCCGATATCGTTGCATTGGACAAGAAAGAGTTTGACGCCACGAAGACCGCCGGAGCCGTGGCCGGAGGTGTGGGGTGGGCTACGCTGGCCTGGATTGCGCTAATAGCCCTTGCAGTCGGCTGGTTATAGCTTTCCAAATCCCGCGGAGCTCATATGGCCCATCCACCTTAGGATCGTCTCTAATCGTCGTATCTGGCTGGCCGTCCCTTGCGCCATCGTGCGCATAAAAAAATGTTCCTTGTGTAAGGTAGAATTGAGAATCGTCACTTCTCTCAGCGGCTACTGGCCTGCCGGTAGCGCTCGTAGAATACGAACATTCTTTTGCGAGGTGGGGCCGGTGCAGGGATACCTGTTGATAAAAAATTTCCGTACTTTTTTTCTGGCCCTTCTGGTCGCGGCCTGTTCGGACGGTCCCGATACCCCCTCTGCCGATACCATCGGGGGAGAGGTTCTCGCCGGACCCCGGGGACTGGCGCAGTGTCCAGATTTGAATCCGCTCGATCCGGCGCCGTTAACCGGTCCTGCCGAATCCCTGTGCCAGGATGCCGTTGCCAGTGCCGGGCGCACCTTTCTGAGCGCGGTTTATCGGGCGCAGACCACCTGCCTGGCGCGAATTCAACGCGGCGAGATTTTGCCAGAAAGCAACAACCTCATCCTGGAGCCCTCCATAGCTACCTGCGTGGGGATGCGTGAGCTGTCCACGGGGCTGCGGCGCCCGCCACTGGATGCGGCGACCGCGGCGTCGGTGGATGCGGCAGAAGCTGCCCTGGCCGAATCGCTGCAAACGGCCTGCACCGATGAAGCCATCGCGATGCTCGACCTGTGCGGGAGCGCGGTAGACGCTGCGACGCAATGCCTGGCGGGGATTCACTGGGAGTACGTGCAGCATCTACTCGAGCAGACTCACGGACAGATCACTGCAGACCTGGGAGCGCAAGCGCTTGCCTGTCAGGACGCCATCAGCTCCGCCGTGGATGTTGCCGTCACTGAGCTGCAGACGACCACAGCGGGTTGCTTACACGACACCCCCACGGGACGGGGCAGGTGTCTGGGCAGTTTCTCCGATGGCAGACTTCAGGCGGCGGAGATTCCCGAGGTTGCCGCGGCGTGGGAGCAAACCCTGGCCGGTATGCGCGAGGCCGTCGAACCGGTGTGCCCGGTCGCCGTGTTGGCAGAACTGGACCCCTGTGCATATCAGCCTGAAGGGCTGGGCCAATGCCTCGCCTGTGTGGTCGGCCGTGAGGCGCTGATTCTGACTGGAGATCAATTTGGCGGTGAGCCACGGGACCCCGCTGTTGAGTTTATCGACTGGGGGGTGTTGTCCAACCCGATCCACGCCCTGCCCGACGGCCGCTTTAAAGACCAGGCTATGGGGTACCGGGACGGATGGTTTTACCTGCTGGTGGGGCCGGTATACGAAGATCGCGTGGAGAATCTCCACTACAGGAGCAGAGACTTAAAAAGCTGGGAGCCTTATGTGGACACCATGGGTCCCGACGGCCGCTTTCCTGCCTCCATCAACCTGACCCGTCCCGCCGATGCCGACGGCAGGTGGCACGCGGTCTTCCAGACTGGCGGCCCGAGCCACCCTGACTTTTCACGCATCTATCGCAGCACCTCCGAGGATCTCGTGAACTGGGAGCCGGGCGTCGAGGTGGGGCCGGGGCTGTTGCCCGGTGAGTCGACCATAGACGGCGCGATTTTCCGCAAGGCGGGGTATTACCACGTGATGTTTAAATGGCGCGAACCCCAGTTGCCCATGGTGACACGATCACTGACCACCGAACTGGACCAGAACTGGCTGCCGGCTGAACAGATGGTGCTGCAATCGCCGGACATCGTGTTTGGGGTGGGTCCGGGTTGGGCGGAAAACTTCCAGATACTGGACATCGACGGTCAGATACGCCTTGTGGCCACCGCGCGCGACCCGGAAGGTTACCGCTGTCCCAACCAGTACACCTGTACCCATGAGCCTTTTATCTACCAAATGAAGGAGGGCGACGGCACCGAGTTCAGCGACTGGTTGTCCTGGGATCATAAGCGCCATCTTCGGGTGCCGTATGAAGCCTGGAACCCCGAGATGCATGCCAACACCGGTTTCATCAACGACTGGCGTGAGTACGACGGCTTCTTCTACCTCACCTACGCGGGCTCACTGGACTCCGAAAGTTTTGCCGGACGGGGACAGGGCAGGATCGGCATTGCGCGCTCCAGGGACCTTATTCACTGGCGAGTCGCAGGAGACTTGCGGGACTGAGGTGTAGCGTGGTCAGTCCGTTACCGTAGCGCCGCTGCGGATGAATAGCGGCAAGACATCGAGTGGCGCGTCGACGGTAATTTCCGCCGGCCCGGTCCAGGACCTTGATTGATTCCAGTAGTCGTTCCACGTGCCCTCCGGGATCAAGACGCGCTTCTCGCGGGCCCCGCTGCGCCACACCGGTGCAACCAGCAAATCCGGCCCGTACATGAACTGCTCCCAGCTATCGGCAAAGCGCGAGTCGTCCGGAAAATCGAACACCATTGCACGCGCTATAGGCATGCCCTCGCTGCTTGCGCGGTCCGCCTGCCTGGCAGTGTAGGGCAACAGGTCGTGGTGCAGTTTCACATAGCGGGTGTAGATGTCGATCAGCTCGGTATCAAAGCGGGGTTCCGTGGGCATGTCCCAGGGCTGGTGAGAGCCGATGCCCCCGATTTCCATGATGGGGGTCAGCGCGCTGAACTGCAGCCAGCGCGCGAAAACCTCGCGGTCATTGAAAGGGTAGTAACCGCCCGTATCTGAACCCCACGTGGGAAAGCCAATGAAGCCTGAACGCTGCATGCGGACGATGGCGCTGCGCAGACCCAGTTCCGTTCCCCGGTCATCGCCGCCCCAGCTCACGGCCCACTGCTGGCTCCCGCTGTAGCCCGCCCTGGCCATGACTACCGCGTCGTCGCCGCGTACAGCCTGCAGTGCATCGTGGTGAACCCTGGCCTGCAGTATCGGGAAGGCGTTGTGCACCTCGCGCCCCGAGCGTCCATCGTGGTAAATGTCCGTCGGGGCGCTGGGCACGAACTCCTCCCCACGGTCCAGTTTGATGGCGCTGACGTCCCAGGTTTCCAGGAACGCGGCCAGCTTGTCACGCCACCAGTCGGCGGCCTCAGGGTTGGTGAGATCGATGACGCGGTCGCTGCCCGAGGCGAGGTAGCCGAGGCCCGCAGCCTCCGCACCGTGACTGCCCGGCCCATTGTCGCGTGCCCAGGCTGCGCTCCACACAGCCAGGCGGTAGCCGCGGGTGCGCAGTGATGCCAGGGTGGACTCGATAGCGGGGAGGCGCTCCCGGTCCCAGGCAAAAATGTGAAAGCCCTCGGAATCGGGATCGTCGGCGCCGACCAGGTAGGGTCGATCGAAGAGGTAGACGCCCGGCGGAATGTCGAAGCGCTCGTACATCTTCACGTCCTCGGCGATCTCGGCATTGATCGTGGCGCCATCCAACTCGTCGGTCACACCCGTCGTCAGTTCGTCGCGCCAGCGCCAGTGCAGGAAGGCCCAGTCGGGGGCGCGGATGGGGAAACCGGCCTTCTCATGGTAGCGGCGCAGGATGTCGGCGTGCCCCGGGCCGAGGAGCACGTTGAACACCAGGCCGTCTTCGCCGGTCTCCATGTTCAGGGTGAGCTGGTCTTCGCTGCTCGCGCCGATGTCGTAGGTGCCGGGAAAGGTCCCTTCAACCCAGATACCGTATCCACGCGAGGAGTGGTAAAGGGGGGCGTAGAGCGACATGGTCGGTCGCACGAACATCTCTACCAACTCGCCGCGTCGGTCGAGAGTCGCGTCGGCATCCGGATTAAACTCCTCCAGCGGCGGTCCAAATCGTCCGGGCAGCGGGATGGAAGGCGAGTCGACGAGGCGCTCGGTCAGACCGTAGATGACCTCGCCCTCCTCAAGGGCCAGCGGCACGGCTATCGCTGTGACCCCGGCGCGGGCTATGGCGATGTTGAATGTCGCGCCCTTCGCGGGCTCGATGCGCACCTCCGCCTCGTCTCCCGTGCTCGTCTCCACCCGGTAGACGGTTGCGCCTGCGGACCGCCGCTGGGACAGGAGGCGGGTCAGTTCGGACGGTGCAGCCGCCCCGGGGTTGAGCACGATGGGCCCCGATTGCTGCAGCAGTAAATCACCGTTGACCTCGATCTGCATTCTGAAGGGCTCGGCCTGAACAGAGAGGGTGCCCAGCCACTCCCCGTCCGGCATGACATCGTCAGATGCGTCTGAACAGGCGGTGAGCAGGGCGGCCAGCGCCAGTGCCTGCAACCACCGGGTGGGTCGTCGGGTCATGTACACTCCCGCAGGGTCGTGAGTCCGAGGTGCACAGTATAGGGAAGAGCGGCGGCGGGACATAATCGCGCCGTGTCGCACCAGTGCCGCACCCCCGATACCGTGGTGGTCGCCCGGAGGCGGCTGAAGGCGTGCAGAGCCTGGGCACCTGCGACCGGATCGACCCCCGCCGATGTATATATGCATTACAATGCTCGGCCCGGCCGGTAACAGGCGCGCAGTCTGCGCCGCCGCAGCCGCGGTGGCGATGACGTTAGTGACCCGTACATTCTTGTTTCTGTGCCTGCTGCTCCCGGGTTTGCTTCCCGGCGTGGCGATAGCGGCCAACCTGGCCTACGACCTCTCCGGGCTCACCGGCGAATTGAAGCGCAATGTCCGGGCCTGGCTGGGCGACCTGCCGGACACCCCCCGCGAGCGCGAGGCTTTTGTCTCGCTGGCCCAGTCCCGTACCAGCCAGGCGCTCGAAGCGCTGGGTTACTGCCAGCCGGACATCGAGATCGCGGTGGAGCGTGTCGATCCGACCTGGTCGATGGCAATCCACGTAGATCCCGGGCCGCCGACGCTGTTCGCCGACGTCGAGATTGTCATCGAGGGGGAGGCGGCGCGGGACGAGGAATTTGCGCGTCTGCAGCGGGATCCGGGGTTCGCCACCGGGGATGTCCTGCACCACGGCCGCTTCGACGATTTTCGCCGGCGTCTCCTGACCCTGGCCCAGCGGCGCGGCTATTTTGACGCGGAGCTGGTCGAGAGCCGGGTGGAGGTCGACGCCGCCGCCTCTGTCGCCAGCGTGCGCGTCCTGCTGGACAGCGGGCCGCGGCTGCGCTTCGGCGAGCTGCGCTATGACAGCACGCTCGTCGATGGCGACACTCTGGACGCGTTGCGCACCTTCGAGCGCGGAGAGCCATACCTGCAGAGTGCACTGCGCGAGTTCCAGGCGCGTGTGCAGAGCACCGGATTTTTTTCCGCGGTTCTCGTCAACCCGGCCCAGGCGGAGGCGCGTGACGGGCAGGTACCCATTGACGTCACCCTGCAGCCGGCTCGGCGGCACGGTATCGATGTGGGTGTCGGTTACTCCACCGATACCGAGGAGCGTATTTCGCTGACCTGGCGCACCCCCCGCATCAATCGATTCGGCCACAGCCAGCATACCCGGCTCGTCTACTCCCGGATCAACCCGAGCGGGCGCATCAATTACAACATTCCCCTGACCCACCCCATCAACGACATCCTGCAACTGTGGGCGAGGACAGAGGAGAACGAGTTCGGCGACCTGGACAGCCAACAGGACGAATTTGGCCTGCGCCGCGAGATGCGTCGCGGCAGCTGGATCTTCGGCTATTCACTGCGCCAGCTGACAGAGTCCTGGGAAGTGTTGAGCGAGAGCCGCACCAACGACTATTTACTACCCGGCGCCTCCCTGTCCAGCCGCCTCCACCAGGGGTCCCTGACCGATCCGGAGGCGGGGTTCAACCAGCTGTACACCATAGAGGCGAGCCGCGGCGACCTCGGTTCGGACGTGGACCTGGTGCGCACGACCGCCATGCTGCGCTATATCTACACGCCGCTGGAGCGGCACCGGCTGGTCGGTCGCACGGAGCTGGGTTTTGCGGACATCGACGACGAAGATCGGGCGCAGCTCGCCCCCTCGCTGAACTTCTTCGCCGGTGGCAGCCAGAGCATACGGGGCTTCGGTTACCAGTCCATCGGCAATGAGGTGCGCGTGACCCGGGCCAACGGTCAAGAGAAGAAGCTGGTGGTCGGTGGCGACCGGCTGATCGTACTCAGCGCCGAGTACCAGTACTACTTCACCGACCAATGGCGGGGCGCACTGTTCATCGACGGCGGCGACGCCTTCGATTCCGGCGAGTTCGACTGGCACTACGGCGCGGGGTTCGGTATCCATTACCTGTCGCCAGTCGGTGCCATACGCCTGGAATTCGGCAACAGCATCAGCGAGGACAACCCCGACTGGCAGTTGCACCTTAACGTCGGGGCGGAATTCTGATGACGCGGCGCTCGTACTGGCTCGCTCCCTTGCTCCTGTGCGTGTTTTTCCTCGCGCTGTTCGCGCTGCCTTTTTCAGGCCCCGGTACACGAGTGGTCCTGGCGGTCGCGACGGCTGTCACCCCGCTTGAGATTCACTACCGCGAGGGCTCCTTCCTTCGGGGCCTGGCACTGTCGTCCGTCACGGTGCCGGGGGAGGTGTCGCACCTCGCCATGACGGACCTGTTCCTCTCGGTTGACACGGCCTGCTTCTGGGACAGCGAGATCTGCTTTCGCGAGTTGCGCGTCGGGGCGCTGGACATCCGGCTGGACGGCGCCGGTAGTGACGGACAGGCACAGGCGCGCGAGCCAGATGGGGATGTAGATCTATTGCGCATGCCCGTCGCGCTGCGAGCACCCCGGGCGCAACTTGGTGCGCTGCGGGTACGTTGGCCTGGCGGACTCTGGACCCAGGGCGCCGCTACGCTGAATTTACGTGCGCAGGGCTCACGTGTGCACGTGGCGTCGGCCAGAATCGATGCGGCGGAACTGCGCATCGACACGGACGCGGAAGATCGCGCCCCCGGGCGCATCTCGCTGCCCGACATTGTCCTGCCCCTGCGCCTGCGGGTGGACGCCCTGGCACTCGCGCCCGCGAGCCTGGTACTGAATGGAGAGGCCCATGAATTGCAGGCACTGCGACTGTCCGGGAGGTGGTCCCGGCAGCAGTTGCAGCTGTCCGGGCTGGAAGTGGACGCCGGTGAGCGGGGCGCGCTGGTGGTGCGAGAGGGAGAGATCGAGTTCGAGGAGGACTGGTCGCTGCGCGCCCTGCTCGAACTGAAACTGCGCGAGGGGCTGCCCTGGGAAGTGGTAAAGAACCGAGCTGCCCGGCTGCGTGTCGGGGGAGATGCGGGCGACCTCGATATAGAGGTGAGCAGCGACGGCGCGCCTGCGCTGGCCGGAACGGGCAAGGTCGATCTCCTGGCGCCCGGGATGCCCTTCGCCGCGGATCTCGAGCTATCGGCGCTGTCGGGTATGCCGCTGCCGGTGGGTTGGCCGGAACCCCTGTCGGTGACGGCGCTGCATTCGCCCCTGCGCATGGCGGCGCGCGGTACCACCGCTCGCCAGACAGTGGCATTGTCCGGCAGCGGGGATACGCGCGCCTACCCCGGCGTGAAATTCACGGCGCAGTTGCAGCGGGAGGCAACTGCCTTGCGATTGCAGCGTGTGGAGCTGCGCGACGCCGGCGGCAATCACCTCAGCGCCTCGGGAGAATTCGCCCTGGCACCCGACGTGCGCTGGTCACTGCGCTGCGACAGCGGCGGGCTGGATGTCTCGCCGCTACACCCGCAGCTGCAGGGCAGCCTCTCGGGCGGGTTTGCCACGCGGGGGAGTCTGGCCGACGACGCCTGGGAGGCCGCCTTCGAGGGTGTGAGCCTGCAAGGCGAGATCAACGATTTGCCCGCGCAGGTTTCCGGCAGCGCCACCCTGCGGGACGGGGCCCTGCTGCCCGGCAGCGACCTGCGCGCCAAGATCAACGAGGCGATCCTGCGGCTGTCCGCCGACGGGGACGGCGAGGGCCACCTGCAACTGAAGGTCGATGACCTCGGGCGCTGGCGGACGGGCGGAGCCGGACAACTTGGCGCGCACGCACGCATCGCTCCCGACGGCAGCAGTATCACGGTCCAAGGGGAGCTGTCAGGCGGGCGCTGGGTCGGCGTATCCGCGGCGAGTGCTGACTTCGAGGGACGCTACGAGCGCCGCGACGACGGCGTGTTCCATGCGCGCCTCGAGCTCACAGACGCGGAACTGGGATCGATGGCGCTGACGAGCGTCCGCCTCGACGCCAGTGGATCCGGTAAAGAACGACACCTGCAGATACGGAGCGAGGGAGACGTCGACGGCGAAATGACCTTGACGGGCTCCGGCACACGCGAGGCCTGGGAGGGTGAGCTGGTCACCTCGGAGATGCTGGCTCTGCTTCCGGGCGGTGCGCGCATGAAGGGCGCACTGAGAGGCGAGGTGGGCGGCAGCTGGAGTAGTGACGAGGAGCCGCGGGGGAGAGTGGCGCTGCGCACGGACGCGCTGACGCTCGAACATGAGACCTCCGGGGGCAAACGCATCGCCAACACCTGGAGCCGGGCAGGGCTGGAGATCGTTCGCGGTGCCGGCGACTTCTCCCTGCAAGCGGCGCTGTACCGGCAGGCCGCGCCGCAGATTCAGCTCGCCCTCGCTCTGGCCGGCGACGGGACGGATGCGATAGACGGCCGGCTCCTCATCGATGCACTCGACCTGGCTCCCCTCGCGCCGCTGCTGCCATCCCCCGGTGAGATGGCGGGTACGCTCCACGGCGACCTGGCGCTGACCGGTTCAATGACGGAGCCGCTCGCCGACGGCGCGCTGCGCCTGCAGGGCGGCGCGCTGTTGTTGAGCGCCAACCCGACACCGCTGGAAGACCTGGACCTGACGCTCATGGCCCGCGGCAGGAGCGCCTCTATCAGCGGCAGCGGGGTTCTCGGTGGCGGCGTCCTCAACCTGCGCGGTGCCTTGTCGACGACGCCTCTGCGGCTCGAACTCGAGGTGCAGGGCCGTGAGCACACCATCTTCTACCCGCCCTCGCTGGAACTGGTGGCCTCCGAGGCGATGACGTTCACGCTCTCCGGCGACCGGCTGGATATTCGCGGCGACGCGATCGTGCACGGTGGCGAGCTGCGCTTCGAGGAACTACCCGAGGGCAGCGTCGACCTCTCGCCCGATGTAGTGCGTATCGACACGGCCGCGGAAACCCTTGAACAGCGCGTTCCCTTCGCGGTGACCATGGACCTGGGGATACAGATCGAGGACGGCTTTGCCCTCAGCGGGACGCTGGTAGACTCGACACTGTCCGGCGACCTGCGTCTGCGACGCAACCCGCGCAAGCCCCTGCAACTGTTCGGCAGCCTGCACACGGCGGGAGGTACCGTGCGTGCCTTCGACCGGGTGCTCGCCATCAAGCGCGGGGTGGTCAGCTTCAACGGCAATCCGAACAATCCGCTGGTGGACCTCAGCGCGGAACGCACGATCACCGCCAGTAACGTCGTCGCGGGTGTGCGCCTGCACGGTGCCCTGGAAGACGACCTCGCCCTGGACATTTACTCGGACCCCGCCATGTCCCAGGGGGATGCGATGTCGTACCTGATATGGGGGCGCAGCACTCAGTCGGGCAACACGGGCGACGGGGCCGTGGTCGCGCTGTCCCTGGCGAGCAGTGTGGCCAATCGCTCCAGCCTGGTGGAGAGTATCAACCAGGTGCCGGGACTGAGCGAGGTCAGTTTCGGGGCCGAGGGCAGCGAAGAGGACGCCGCGGCCACCGTCAGCGGGTTCATCGGAGAGCGCATCTATCTCTCCTACGGCTTCGGCATCTACGAGCCGATCAACGTGCTTACGGCGCGCCTGTTTCTACAGGCACGGCTCTGGCTGGAGGTTGTGAGCCGGCTGGAGAACTCGCTCGATCTCTATTACTCCTTCGATATCGAATAGCCGGTATGTGCCGCATCTCCGCGTAACTCGATACCCCATCATATCCAATAAATACAATTGGTTATCTCTTGTAATTGATGCGGAACCTCGGATAGGAAATACGCCACGGCGGGGGTGTTGCGAGCCGGACGGGCGGTAGAGACACGCCGACGGCTAGACATCACCCGGGTGCTCGCGTGCGATGCCGCGGGGAAAAACCTCCGCGCGCGCGAGCGAATCTTCCTGCGCATGGCCTATACTTGCTGCATCTCCCATCGGGAAGGCGGGATGGCTGCTTTACATAAAAGTACCAAGCGGTCTGGTCGCGCATTGGCAGGGAAAGCCATGCGCGCGGTTCTGTCCTGCCTGTTCGCACTGATTTCGCTTACCGCCACCGCCTCCCCGGACGATCCCTATTTCGAAAGTCGCGGCACCTGGGGGCAGTCGTTCCTCGACCAGTGGGGCCTCGCGGCCATCGGCTTTCTGGACCAGGGCGACAAGCAATCCGCCTGGCGTATTGAAACAGGGGAGTCGCGGCCCGTGATCGTCGCGGTGCTTGATACCGGCCTCGACTACTTCCACCCCGACATTTCCCCCGACAATATCTGGCGCAATCACGCGGAGACGCCAAACGGCATCGACGACGACGGCAACGGTTACGTCGATGACCTGATCGGCTGGAACTTCGTCGAGAACGACAACAAGCCGTGGGACCTGTCCGGGCACGGCACCCACATCGCGGGCATTATCGGGGCCGCGTCGAACAACGGCCACGGCATGGCCGGCATCAACTGGGGCGTGCAGATCATGCCCCTGAAGATTATGAACTTCACCGGACGCGGTCGCACCGTACCAATGGCCGAGGCGATCTACTACGCCGTCGACAAGGGCGCCAGTGTCATCAACCTGAGCCTCGGCGCGGAGGATGAATCACGCATACAGCGCGAGGCGGTCGACTACGCGAAAAGCAAGGGGGTGCTGGTCGTCGCGGCGGCGGGCAATTCCGGACTGGACACGGCCATCATCACACCCGCCAGTCTCGACAATGTCATCACGGTCGTCGCCACGGGACCCGACGGTAAGCGCGCGCCGTTTTCAAACTTCGGCGATGCGGTAGATATCGCCGCCCCGGGTGTGGACATTCTCTCACTGCGGGCGCGGCACACGGACTTTGCGCTGGTCGCGGGACAGGAGGGCCACAGGGCGGGCGATGCCAACCTGGGCCCGGAGAACCAGTTCTACCGCGCATCCGGCACGTCCTTCTCTGCGCCCTTCGTGGCCGGGGTGGCGTCGCTGATTTACGCCAAAAATCCGGGCATACAGCCGGACCAGGTCAAGCGCATCCTGCTGCACTCGGCGGCGGACATCGACTTTCCCGGCATCGACCGCAATACGGGCTTCGGCCTGCTCGACGCCCGGGCGGCGCTGAGCGCCAGCCCCGAATTTTTCCTGGAGGCCGCCATCAGCGGCGTGCAGGTGGTGCAGGACGGCAACAAGATCCTGGTGCAGGTGCTGGGTACCATCGACGCGGATGAACTCGACAGCGCCTGGATCGAACTGGGCGAGGGCAAGCAGCCCGGCTCGTTCGAAAAGGCGGGGAAGACGATTGAGAAGCCCGTTCGGGACGGTGTGCTGACCGAGATCGACGCGCAGGAGCTGAGAAGCTCCAAGACATGGGTATTGCGGCTGGTCGGTGAGCACGAGAACGGCACCAGGCGCGAAACGCGTTTCGAGCTGACCCTTGGCTAGCGCGGCGACCAGCATTCCCTTCCGCGCCGCCCGCCCGCGGCGTTATATCGGCGCCGTCTGCACGGTTCTGCTGCTTCTCCTCTACCCCGGCCTGCGGGCGTCGGCGGAGGGCGACGGTCCTTCCGAGATCGGCATCATCTACCAGGGCAACAACCCGCCGGAACAGGCGCTCAAGGGCATCCTCGACGAGTACGGGTCGGAGGTGACCGGTGTCGTGTTGCGGCCTGAGGGCGGCGGGTACCTGGTCAGCGTCACCAAACCCACGGACAGCGGCCAGGCGGCCGCGCTGATGAGCACCCTGCAGGGTGGGTCCGGGGTGACCCATGTCGAGGGCAATACCTGCTTTGAGATTTACCCGGACAACATCACGCCCAACAACGAGCGGCAGTTGACCAGCGACCCGGCGCCCGGCCCGGAGCTGCTCGGCACGGGCCAGGAGCCGGCCTGGAGTCCTGAGGCCTTGCAGGAATCCCCCTCCGAGGGGGGCGGTCGCCAGTTCCACTCGACGACACGGCAGACCACGACCACCACCAGCACCACGCGGGAGCGCCGGCGCACGGTGGGCTGGTCGATGGTGCGCGATCCGCCGCCGACCACGCCGCCGCCGCCGGAGTACCCGACGCCGCCGATCACGCCGGACTACGACACCATGTCCTGTACCGATCCCACCACCAAGGCGGCCGCGGGGCCGGAGATCAAGCTCAAGCTCATGCACGGCGCGCCGAGCTCGTTCCAGTACCCACGCCCGATACCCCTGCAGGTGCTGGCCCGGGATTACGATGAGGTCACGGTGCAGTGCGACGGCTGCGGTGGCGGTCCGTCGGCACAGCGCCTCTTCGTTGAGGACGGCATCAAGCTCTACAAGTGGAACCTCAAAGGCAAGGGCTCGCTGAACGAGCCGTTCAAGAACATCGAGACCGATATCCAGAAGCGCATCGACGAGCTGAAGAAGGAGATCCGGGAGAAGTCGGAGGAACTCGCGAAGCTCGAGGCGGAGAAGGCGGCCCTTGACGCCTCGCGCGACGCGCGCCGGACGGCGCTGCAGGAGGATATCGATCGCCTGGAAACGGAAAAGGCCGAAGTCGAGGAGAAGATCCGGGTCCTGAAGGAAAAGATCGCAGAGAAAGAGTCGGCACTGACAGAAGTCACCACGACGCTGGAAACCGCGAAAACCAGGATCGAGGAACTGACGGTAGAGATAGACACCAAGCGCGAGAAGATCAAGGAACTGCAGGACAAGATCGACGGCGAGCCCTCCGCCAACTCCCGGCAAATTGCCGCGCGCCTGGACGACCTGGAAACCCGTATCGACCAGAAGCGCGCGGAACTCGAACGGCTCAAGGCCGAGAACGTAACCCGCCAGCAGGCCCTCGACCAGGCCTACGACCAGGCGCTGGACGTGTGGGCAAACGCGAGCCAGAACCTCGACCGGATCAAGGCGGATGTGGTCGCCGTGCAGGACGAGATCGTCGCGCTCGAGAACAAGCTCTACGCCAACCCGGCCATTCGCGATGTAATGCGTCTGCGGGGCAATATCTCGCGGCTGGGCGCGGAGCTGCAGGGCGGCTTCCTCGGCGGCGGGCTGCCGCCGACGCTGGACCTGACCAACCTGGCGCAGCAGGTACTGACCGGCCCCAATCCGGGAGCGCGTGCCGAGCGGCTCGAGCAGTTCCGGGCGCAGATGCAGCAGACGCTGGCCAGCCTGCAGGGCCAGTGCGCCCAGGCCGGTGCCGCCGCGGGCCAGTGCAACGCATTGCTGTCAGAGTTGCAGGCCGAGGCCGAGGAGCTGGAGCGGGTGCTGGACGATGCGCTGCAGAATCCGGGGTCGGCAGGGTCGCCGCAGGACTGGGCAAAGCTCGACGCCTTGCGCGCGAAGCTGGCCGGCATGGAAAACCAGGCGCGCGCCGCCGCGCAGCAGGAGGAAGCCGCGTGGGAGGGCGTCCAGCAGGCCGAGGCGAGCTACGGGGACGGCCTTGACCAGATGCGCCAGGCCGAGGCCGATGTTGCCGGTGAGATCGCCGCCCTCCAGTCCGAATCGCAGGAGGTGGCCCGCGAGCTGGAGGTGGCCAGGGCCCAGGACGAACAGGAGCGCCTGGAAAACACGCCGGAGTGGATCGAGCAGATCGCCGCCATCCGCGTGGAAATCGAGACCCTCGAGACCGAGCTCACGACCAAGCGCATCGAGGCGGAGCGATCCCAGGAAGAGAAAGACAAACTCGAGGACGAGCTGCGGCAGATGAGGGCCGAGTTGTCCGAGCTCGAGGGCCGCCGCGATTACCTGCAGATGCAGATCGATCAGAAGCGCCAGGAACTGGCGGATATCGACACCGAGACGGACGACCTGGAACAGCAGATCAGTGATCTGAAGAAGGACCTGGAGAGACTGGAAGCCGAACTGAAGGCACTGCAGGCCGGCGTCACCACGGCCGCTGCCGGCAACCCGGATGCCCAGGGCCAGCAGGTGTTCTTCATCCCGCCGCCACTGGAGAGCACCGACGGGTTCAACGACACCGAGTTCAAGACCAAGAAAGAGACCCTTGCGGAGAAGGAAGCTGCCTATGAAAAAGCCAAGGCCGCCAAGGCCCAGTTGCAGGATGATGCGTACAAGATACTCAAGGGCTTCACCGAGCAGCTGTGGGCCCTGAAGATCGCGAATAAGGCGATAGCGGACATCGACGAGGAAATCTCCGAGCTGGAGACGGAGAAGTCGAAGCAGCAGACGGACGCCGCCCACGAGACCAATCCCGAGATGGCCGCGGAAGAGGAGCGGAAGACCCAGCTCGAGGCGCAGAAGACGGAGCAGGACGGCGAGGTTGAACAGAAAAAGAACACGGAAGACCAGGACAAGAGGCGCCTGGATACCGAGGAGGGGGAACTGACCGCGGCCGAGACCGCCCGTCAGGCGGCGGAGGATGCGGCCAGGGCGGCTCTGACGGAGCGCGATGCTGCCGAGGAGCGCCGGCGCGCCTCCCATCGCCAGCAAACCGACCTCATGTCGCGCTTCCGTCGCACCGTCAACGACCTGCAAAATGCCGAGGCGGACCTGACCCGTGCCCAGTCAGCGCTCAGCCGCGCCACCACCCGGGACGACGCCGCGGCGATTGCCACGGCGCGGTCGGAAGTCGACACCGCCAAGCAGCGTATAGACACCCTGAACGCGGATCTCGAGTCCCAGCGTCCCCCGCTGCTGGAGATGGACCAGAAAATGGCCCAGCGGATCGCGGACGTCGAGCAGGCGCAGAAGGCGCTGGACGATGCGGAGGAAGATCTCAGCAAGAAACAGAAGAAATTCTGGGAGGAGGTCGACGACGTCACCAACGCCCAGAACGCGGTGAAGCAATCCACTGAAGCGAGGCTGAGCGCGGAGCGCGCGGTGCGCGAGACCGAGGACGAGATCAAGCGGCAGGACGAGGCCATCCGCAGGGCCGAGGAACGCAAGAAGGCGGCTGAGGACGAGGCGACCAAGGAGACCGACAAGGCGCTGGAGGATAAGAACGCTGAAAAGGCCGACGCCGAGAAGGACAAGAACAAGGCCGAGAACAAGCTCGCCGCGCTGCAGCAGGAAAAGGTCGACTGGGACGGGCGCAAGACCAAGGCCGAGGCCGATCTCGTCAAGGCCAGGGACGAGCTGACCGCCGCCCGCGACGCGCTGAAGACCTTCCTGCAGAACGAAATGCGCCAGGTCCAGCACAAGATCACAATCGACCTGACCGTGCAGGACGCGAAGATCGACGACTACCGCGAGACGGACCCGGCGCGCAACGAGCCGATACAGATCAGTTACGACAAGCGCCGCGAACCGAAGATACTCGGGCCGGACGATAAACTGGAAGCACCGGGCAACGTGCCGGCCAATCCCGCCATCTGCAACGTGTCGGTCAACTGGGTACCTGAACCGCAGCCCAATCTCGCGATCGGACCCAAGCCCAAGCGGGATGAACTGGTCGGCGAGGCCGGCCTGGAACCGAAGACGATCGCCCTGTACTACCGCCAGGGTGCGCCCCTCTATGAACTGTGGCCGCCCGTGCCCGGTACCGACTCAGGTGGCGGCGCCGCGGGCGGAGCAGGGGGTGGTGCCGGTGGAGCAGCGGCAGGAGCAGCGGCAGGCGCAGCGGCAGGCGCAGCGGCAGGAGCAGCGGCAGGCGCAGCGGCCGGTGAGGCAGCGGGTGCAGGTGGCGATGGGGATGACGGGGGCGGCGGTGGCGGCGACGACAACTCGGGCGAGGGCAAGGTGTTGGTCAAGGCCTCGACACCCTACCTCACCGACGGCGTGGATACGGATCAGCTGCACCAGCAGTGTACGCCGGGCGGGGGAGACCTGATCCTCGTCGGCGACCAGGGCAGCAGCGAGGGCCCCGGCCAGATGTGCATGCCCGGTGGTGAGAGCGGCGGGGAGGTCAAGGACGTGACGCACGTGCTCTGGGCGACCGACACGTACACTGCCCCGAACGAAATCCGCACCATGATCATCCCGCCGGAGGTCAAGCCCAACGAGTGCGAGGGCGAGACGGACTTCCAGGTGGATTACCTGGACAGCCTGAAGCAGTTCAACGACACGAAGAACCAGAAACACATTTACTCGCGGCTGTCCGGGCTGAAGGGCGACGCGCCCAAACGCTACGACGATTTCGGCCAGGCCGACAAGATCGAGCTGCGCTTCCAGATCTACGAGGGCGGCCACAGCGGCAAGAGAGGCCAGACCGTCGAGTGGAAGGTCGACGGCATCCAGCCCGCCATGGAGGAAGACAAGTACGGGCTCGGTCCCGGCAAGAAGAAGTCCCTGGAGGGGCCCGACGCTGAGACCACCGATGGCACCGGTTACTCCAAAGTCGATTTCCATCTCGCCGAGCGTTACGGCAAGGCCACGGTCACCGCGAAGTGGAAGCGGGAGACGGAGGAATGCGAATCGGCAACCATGGAGATCATCCGGCCGCTGACCCTGCGCAAGATCAAGATGGGCTTCGCGCCGAAGAACGGCTGGGAGCAGGGCAAGGAGGCCTTCAAGGGCAACACCGACTACGCGGCGCTGTCGGAGGCGCTGGAGGGCGACAGCCCCGAAACCGCCTCGTCGCTTGCCGTCGGCCTGCTCGACGACTGGCTCGACCCCGTCGACGAGAAGAAGATCCTGTTCAGCATCGTCGAGCCCGGGGAGGCGGGCGTCGATCCCGCGGAAATGCTGACCGAGGTCTACGGCCTGGCCTGGAGTTTCGCCACCGACGTGCCGGAGGAAGCGGCGCTGAAGATGAAGGCAGAGGTGGACCCGGAGTTGCAGCCGGTGACCGAGCCGCCGTCCGTGGAGGACGAGCAGTCCACCTCGACCGAGAACCGTTTCTACATGGGTCCGGAGGGCGGACGCCTCACCTTCGAAACCGACGAACCCTACGTGCCCGGTGATCCTTACACGGGTGGTGCGAAGCTTGTCCTTGAGGGTGAGGTAGCAGACATACCTGTTAAGTTTTCGACGCTGTCGCTGGAGGCGGAGGGAGTAGTGGTCGACGACGACGGCAGCCTCGTGGCCACGGCGGGCTCGGTGACCTGGAAGGCCACGGGCGCCGCCGGCGAGGAGTTCGAGGTGCCGGGCTTCGCCTTCAAGTTCCGCCTGAACTCGCTGGGCATCAACGCGGGCGACAACGCGATCATCACCGGCGACGTCAAGGTGCCGCAACACGAGGGCGACCCGATCCAGTTCGAGGCGATCTTCGGACCGAAGGGCTTCATCGGCCGGGCGCAGAATTTCCCGGAACTGTCCTTCGGCGAGGTCAAGCTGGAGCAGGGCGCCGCCGTCGTGGTCGACATGCACAGCACGGAAGACCCCGACGACCTCGACCTGAAGGGCAACTGGCGCGGCAAGGGCCTGGTTATTGTGCAGGCGAGCCTGCTGCTGCCGGAGTCCATGAAAGGTGAGGCGGCCACGCCGCCGCGCATCTCCGTGAAGAACTTCTTCTTCAATTCAACGGGCCTCAATGGCGAGCTGGACGTCCAGTACACGGTGGCGGCCCGCCTCGGTAAGGTGCAGTTCTCCATAGAGAAGGTGCTCGTGGAGTTCCAGGCCAACGAACTGCACAAGGGCGAGTTCAAGGGCGAGATGGCCCTGGCGGATCCGTTCCACGGCACAATTGGTGCGACTGCCAGCCTCGACCGGGCGGGCAAGTACGCCTTCCTCATCGAGACAGACCGGCCGGTGACCGCGCCCAGCCTCGGCCTCACCGTCAACCTGGACCAGATGGGCGGCGAGTACGACCAGGGCGCCAAGCTCTTCACCTTCACCCTGAAGGGCCAGTTGCGCTCGGAGACCTTCTCGGAGATCGACATCGACAACTTTGTCGTCAACTCCGACGGCGATATCGAGGCGAAAGTCACGGTCGGTGGGAATATAGAGATCGGCAAGGGTTTCGAAGCGACAGTGGGGACCTTCGAGCTGATCTACACGAAGACCGAATTCAGGATGAGCCTGGAACAAGCCGAACTCAAGTTCAGCGAGATGCTGAAAGCAACGAACACCTCGATCACGATCGCCAAGGGGCCGGTGATCGAGAGTTTCTCCGTCGATATCGACGGCAACAAGGACCCGGTCACCTTCAAGACCAAGATCAAGTACAGCGCGAACACCTTCGAGGGCCAGTTAACGCTCGGTATCGAGAAGTTGATGGAGGTGGACGGCACCTTCATCCTGGGCACGCAGAAGAAAGAGGATGAAAGCGAGTTCACGTACTGGTACGTGGAACTCAACTCGCGGGTGGCTATACCCCTGGGGCAGACCGGCCTCAACATCATCCAGCTCGGCGGCGGAGTCGGTTTCAACTACGATCCGCCGATCGGGCAGGCGCCGGGCGCCGTTCGTTATACCGACACCTTCTCCCTGAAGGCGGCTATAGCCGTCGGCAACGTGCCGCGCGGAGAAGTGTTCGCCGGCCGCCTGACCATGGTGCTGGTGAGCGGGCGCTTCACGGTGAACGGCATCGTCTGGCTGCTCGAGAAGGAGACCAGCCTCTTCGGCGAGGGCCAGCTCGACATGTACTGGAGCGACCCGGCACGCCTCGAGGGCTTCGTGCGCATGATGGTCGCGCTGCCTGGCAGCGAGGGCAAACTGCTCAACTTCAGCGGCCAGGTCGATTTCCGCTTTGCGGGCCCCAATGACTGGTTCGTCAAGAGCAAGACGCTGGAGGGCGCACTGCTCGAGAAGGTTATCGCCGAGGGCAAGATCGACGTCACCCGCGGCAGGGCCCTGCTGGAGGGCAACGTACGCTACGATCTGGACAAGGCAGTGCCCCTGGCTGTTGTCACGCTGCAGGTGCAGGTGCACCTGCGCGCGGACGGCAGGCTGGAATTCGTGGTAACGGAAAACCAGACGTCGCTGGACAGCCGCCTCGCGTTCCGGGGCGACATGGACGTGACGCTGGAGACGAAAGTGCGCAACTTCGATCTGGCGACCGCCGTCATCAACGCGGAACTGCTCTTGCAGGCGAACAACCAGCGCGTGGCCGTACGCGGATCGGCGGATGTGAGTTGGGATACATGGGTGCACACTGGCAGTGCAGAGGTCGACATTGGATACACACTTCAATAAGCCGGGAACGATTGTGAGGGCCTGGGGCATTGCGCTTCTCGCGCTACTCGTGCTGCCCGCTGTCGCGTGGGGGCAGGGCAGCCTGTTCACCCACTCAACGACGGGGGCCGTCCACCTGCGGTGGAACGCGCCGCTCGGCGAACCCTACCAGGGCTTCCACGTCGAGCGGCAGCTGGGTGGCGGGGCCTGGGAGCGCCTCACCGAGGCGCCCGTTACGCCGATCTACGACGTAGCGCTCATAGAAGCATTGCTCGGAGCGGACGCCCAGAGTTTCCTGACATTTTTCGAAACCGGCTCGGCGCGCATTTCCCCGGCGGAATTCGACAGGGTCACCGGCGACCCCTTCGCCCGGGGCATGATCCAGTTGTTTTCGGTGAAGTTTCCCAACATGGGCGAGGTACTGGGCGAAATCTACCGGGACCGCAACCTGGAGCCCGGTGCGAAAGCGCGCTACCGCGTGCTCATTCTCAGGTCGGGCGGAGAGAGCGTCTGGGCGCAGTCGGCCCGGGATGTCATCCAGGGCAGCGCCGACGAGGTGCCGGTGCCCGAGGAACTGGCGGGGGAGGGCGCCGAACAGAGCGCCCGCCTGACCTGGCAGCACGATGCAGCGCTGTCCTCCAGCGGCAGCCTGGTCTCGTACAATGTCTACCGCGCGGAGGCGCCCTCGGGTCCCTACCACGTGGCGTCAATCGACCCCGTGATTCCGACCAAGGTCAACGGGGCCTACCCCGAGTTCCTGCATATTGACCGTTACCTGGAAAACGGTGTCCCCTACTGGTTCCGCATAACCGGACTGAACGTGCTCGGCTTCGAGAGCGCGCCCTCGGAAGTGATCAAGGTGATTCCCAAGGACGGCACGCCCCCGCCGCCGCCGGAGAATTTCCGTGCGCGGCTGCACGGGGAGGGCGTGATGCTGCGGTGGGACCCGGTGTCCGTTCCCGACCTGGAGGGCTACCGCGTCTACCGCGCCGACGACCCGGACGGGCCCTACGAGCCCATCTGGCCCGTCGGGGAAGAGCCGGTCATCCCGCGCATCAGCACGATAGACGACGGCGTGCCCGAGGGGGCGGTGTTCTACTACGGCGTGGTGGCAGTGGATACCTCGCAAAACGAGAGCCGGCTGTCAGACAGGGTACAGCTTTTCCGCGAGGACCTGACGCCGCCCGCTCAGGTCCAGAACCTGCGCGCGCAGGCCGTGGACACCGGTGATACCCCCGGTGTGCACCTGACCTGGGACGCCAACGGCGAGTCCGACCTGCGCGGCTATCTCGTGGAGCGCACCACGCGCGTCAGCGACGGTGAGGAAGGGGTCGAGGTGGACGATCGATTCTTCGCGGAGAACAACGTGCCGCTCACCGAGCCCGGGTATATCGACCCGGTCCCCGTCGACTCCCCGTCGCGCTACGCCTACCGCCTGGTGGCCGTGGACCAGGCCTGGAACCGCAGCGAACCCTCGGAGATCGTGATCGCGCGCATGCCCGACAAGTTGCCCCCCTCGAGGCCGTTTATGCGCCACGTGCGCATGGCCAAGGGCAAGGTGGAGGTCGCCTGGCAGGCCAACGTCGACGACGACCTCGCCGGGTACCGCGTGCACCGCTCGGTGGACGACCAGAACTTCACCGCGCTGTTCAAGGAGCCGGTGACCGGCCTGGAGCACTTCGACGAGGACGGCGAGTTGCAGCAGGTTTACCACTACCGCGTGACCGCTCTGGACGTAACCGGCAACGAGAGCGAGCCCTCCCAGTCGCTGTCGGTGAAATTCCGCGACGACCAGGCGCCGGACGCACCCGCAGTCACCCAGGTGGAGGTGGTGGATGCTGGCCTGCGGGTCACCTGGGGCCCCGTCGCGCAGGACGTGACCGGCATTACGCTGTACCGGGCCCAGGGGCAGGGCGGTGAGCGCGTGCGTTCGTACCTGGGCGCCGACGCGCGGGAGTTCATCGATACGGAAGTCGAGGACGGGGTGCAGTACCGCTACCTGTTGCGCGTATCCGACGCCCAGGAGAACCTCAGCGAGCCGGGTGTGGCGAAGAGTGCGGTCTTCGAGAAATAGGGTGAAGTTTGCAGTGCGGCAGGCGCTTCTTTCCGCCGTGGCACTGCTCGGCGTGCTGTTCACCCCGATGCTGCGGGCCGAGTGTCAGTTGGTGCGACAGGATGACTCCTACCAGCATTACAAGCTGAGCCTGCCCGACGGACAGGATTCGGCCGAGTGCAGGCACCCTACCTATGCTCTCGATGCCGATATTCCTTTTGACTCGATCCCCTTCGGGGGCCTGAAGCTCGAGGTCCAGGGAGAAGGCTTGCTCGAGGTCGATGTTCGCTGGGCCGGCTCCGATGTGGCCGCTCACGGGGGTATTCTCGGTCTTGTCGTCACCCGTGGGGACTCCCTGGGCGTCACAGCTTCCTACGGCGATGTGGTGCTGGATCCCAGCCCGAAAATCTATGTGTTTGAATTCGCAGCTAACCTCCTGCGCCTGCGCAGGTACTTCACCTTGTGGGACTCCGACATGACCCACGAGGAGGCCTGGGCCGGGACGGAACTGGTGATGACGGTGCGCCGCGTCAATCAGACTTGCTGGATGAAGGCGTGGGTGACGGGGGACGTACCGGTGGCGTCGCTGTTCCACGGGGACGTCGCCTGGTTCCGCACGTCGGACGAACCGGTGAAGAAGGGCCTGATGATGGGCACGGCGTCGGACACCGATCTCGCGGAGGCCTTTTCCACCCAGTCGGCACCATCCGCGGCCGGCGCCCTCGACCTGGCGGCGCAACTCGGGTTTATTACCGAGGAAGAGAAGGAGGAATTGGAACCGGAGGTGGCCGCCATGGACGAGGCGCAAAACGAGGTCCAGGGCGAGGATGCCTCGTTCGCCGAGTGGCTGCGCCAGGAGACGAGGGCGGAGGAGGGTGAGGCGGGGGACACGTTCGGCCTCAACCTGGTCGCTATCGACCTCGATGCAGACCACCAGACGGAAATAGCGGCCGCCCAGATGCTCACGTCGGCGTTCTCCCTGGCCTTGTCCGGTAATGTCGTAGTCTCAAAGGACGACGATGGTACATCGATGCTTGAAATCAGGCCGAGTGTGGTGCAGGCGACCATCGGATTGGGTGACCAGGGCGGGAATCGTATCCCGTTCGGGCTGGGAGAGCTTTCAGGGACTTTTTCCCCCACCGGCAGAAATCGTGATTTCATCGTCGGCTTTCTGATCGGCGAACTCGAGAGCGAAGGCAAGTACTCCCTCGAAGGGATGGTCCCCCATGGCACGGGCGCAATCGCCGCCGACGAGCCACGCGTCCTCAAGATAGGTATCGTGACGAAATTTGCCGCGCGGCGCGGTCCCTTTTCCTGCACCCATTAGAGCGCCAGGGGGCTTGCCGTCAGATCCGCCCGGGCGGAGCGGGGCCCCGGCGCCGGCTCATGGGCGGGCGCCGGAATCGTGAACTGGCTCCGGTTTCTTCTGCTTTCTCTTGCCCTGTTGGCGCCGAATTTACTATGTTTCCTGTATACTCGGGCCGGGTTGATTGGCCAGCCGGAAGCGGCTTCCCGCGGGTCGGGTGCCCAGCAGCGATCAACTGAGAATATAATACCGGGCACTTCATCCGGGGCTGTGCCCTCTATGTGCCCTATAAGAGCCTTATGAATACGGTGTCATCACATTGAGCGCGTTCACCCACGATGTCGTGGTCGTCGGCGGCTGTGGCCACGTCGGCCTGCCCCTCGGTATCGCGCTCGCCAACCAGGGACTGTCAGTAACCGCCTACGACATCGCCCAGTCCGCGGTGGATATGGTGTCCTCCGGACGTATGCCTTTCGAGGAGCCCGACGGCCCCTCGATGCTCGCGAAGGCGTTGGAGTCGAGACGCTTCTCCGCGACCACAGACCCGGCGGTGACCGAGACGGCCGAAGTGCTGCTGGTTATCATAGGTACGCCGGTCGATGAGCACCTGAATCCCGATCCCGATGCCGTGCGGCGCGCCATCGTGGAAATCGCCGATCACCTTCGCGACGGGCAGCTTCTCGTATTGCGCAGCACCGTCTACCCCGGTGTCACGCGGCTGGTCGCACGCTACGTGGCCGGCCTGGGTCACGACATCGACGTGGCGTTCTGTCCCGAGCGGATCGCCGAGGGCAAGGCGTTCACTGAGCTCTACACGCTGCCCCAGATCGTGTCGGGCTGCACGCCCAGGGCGGTCGAGCGCGCCCGCGCATTGTTTTCCGCGCTGACCGACCAGATTGTCGAGGTGGAGCCGGAGGAGGCGGAGCTCGCAAAGCTGTTCACGAACTCCTGGCGCTATATCAAGTTTGCCGCAGCCAACCAGTTCTACATGATCGCGAACAACTACGGCCTGGACTATGAGCGCGTTCGCGAGGCCATCCGGTTCGATTACCCGCGCGCGGCTGACCTGCCAGGCGCGGGGTTTGCGGCGGGCCCCTGCCTGTTCAAGGACACGGCCCAGATAGCGGCGTTTAATAGCAACAACTTTCCGCTGGGCAATGCCTCGATGCTTGTCAATGAGGGTCTGCCTCTTTACCTTGTCTCCCGCCTGGAGGCACGCTTCGACCTCTCGCGACTTACCGTCGGTATCGCCGGCATGGCCTTCAAGGGTGAGAGCGACGATATTCGCTCCAGTCTTTCCTACAAACTGCGCCGCATCTTGCGGTTCAAGGCCGCCGAGGTGTTGTGCTCGGATCCCCATGTGACAGTCGATCCGTCACTCGAGCCGCTCGAATCCTTGTTGGAACGCTCGGACATTATCATTATCGGTGCGCCCCACGAGGCGTTTACGGCGCTCGTTAGCGACCCCGAGCTCGCCGCCGCCGTCGGCGACAAGCCGGTCATCGATGTGTGGAACCTGCTCGGAAAAGGCGTGGTGGTATGAGCCCGCGGGTATCGGTGATTATCCCGGCCTACAATGAGGGAGAGCATATCGTGCCCATCCTCGACCGGCTCTTCGAGGCCATCACCCTGCCCTGTGAGGTCAGGGTGGTCTACGATACGCCCGAAGACACCACGGCGCCGGTCGTGGCGGCCTATGCGGAGCGCGAGCCACGTCTTCTTCCCACACTCAATACATCAGGTCGAGGGCCTGCCCGGGCGATTCGTTTCGGGCTCGAGGTCGCGACCGCGCCGGTCGCTGTGGTCACCATGGCGGACGGCTGTGACGATCCCATGCAGATCGACGTGTTGACCCGGCTGGTGGAGCGCGGCGTTGTAGTGGCGGCCGCCTCGCGCTACATGCGGGGAGGCCAACAGGTCGGGGGCCCCTGGCTGAAAAGTGCGGTGTCGGCGCTCGCCGGGCGCAGCCTGTACTGGTTCGGGCGTGTCGGTACCCACGATGCAACCAACTCGTTCAAGGCCTACTCCGTGGAATTTGTACGCAGTGTGGGTATCGAGAGCGACGCGGGCTTCGAGATAGGCATAGAGCTCGTCGCGAAGGCTCGCCGCGCCCGCCTGCCCGTCGCAGAGATTCCCACGATCTGGCTGGACCGCACGTTCGGTGACTCGAACTTCCAGTTCAGGCGCTGGCTCTGGGCGTACCTGCAATGGTATTTCTTCGCTTTCGGCCCGAAGCTCAAGTACCCGTCGACCGCTGAATGACACACTGAGGAACAGGTTTTTATGAGTAGCGTTTTGATTACCGGCTCGTCCGGTTTTATCGGTGGATACGTCGTGGAAGAACTGTTGTCGCGCGGGTACGCCGTTACCGGGGTCGACAATTTTTCCAAGTACGGCCGGGTTACCAAGAGTTATGATTCGAATCCCGCCTACACGCTCGTGGAGGGTGACGCCCGCGATATCGACCTGATGGCGGAGCTGGCCGGCGACGTCGATCACCTGATCGCCGGTGCTGCCATGATCGGGGGCATTTCCTATTTTCACGCCTACGCTTATGACCTGCTCGCGAACAATGAGCGGATCATGGCGGCAACCTGCGACGCCGCGATCAAGGCAAAGCGGGACGGCCGCCTGCAGAAGGTCACGTACCTGTCGTCTTCGATGGTGTTTGAATCGACTGACAGCTGGCCGTCCTACGAGGGGCAGGAGCGCGAAATACCGCCACCCCTGTCGTCCTACGGATTCCAGAAACTGGCGGTGGAGTACTACGCGCGCGCCGCCTGGGAGCAGTATGAATTACCCTACACCATCGTGCGGCCCTTCAACTGCGTGGGAGTGGGTGAAGGTCGCGCGCTCGGCGAGGTGGAGGTGTTGTCGGGGAACGTTCAGCTCGCCATGAGCCACGTGGTGCCCGACCTCGTGCAAAAGATACTCAAGGGCCAGGATCCACTGCATATCCTGGGCGAGGGCAACCAGGTGCGCCATTACACCTACGGCGGTGACCTTGCGCGCGGTATCGTGGACGCCATGGAGCACCCCGACGCGCGCAATGACGACTTCAATATTTCGACGGCGCAGTCGACCACCGTGCGCGAGCTGGCGGAACTCATCTGGCGCAAGATCAAGGGTCCGGACGCACCGCTGACTATCGTGAGCGACGAGGCCTACGAGTACGACGTGCAGAAACGCATACCGTCGGTCGAAAAAGCGCAAAAGGTGCTTGGTTTCGAGGCTACTACCAGCCTGGACACCATGCTCGACGAGGTCATTCCCTGGATAGAAGCGGCGATCGACGAAGGGCGTATCTAGTGTGAAGGGGCCAATTGCAGCACCTCGTTAGCGTCGCTGGTACCGCTCCCGCCGGGCTCCGTGGCGCCCCCGATGACGAAGATCTCATCGCCCAGTTTTCCCGCGCCGATGCCGTGGCGCGGCGAGGGCATGTCCGGCATCGCAGTCCAGGTGTCCCTGCTGAGCGAGTAGCGCCAGACGTTGGGAAAGACCGCCGATTGCGGCTGGAAAATCTCGCCCCCGAACACGATCAGGCCGTCTTCCACCACGGCGCTCGCCGTCCCCGCCTGGGGGAGCGGCAATGGTGCTGCGCTGCGCCAGCGATCCTCGCGCAGATCGTAGATTTCGGTCGGGTCGAGGTTGCCCTCCGCCGTGCGGCCGCCCGTCACAATGAGGTGATCGCCCACCCAGCCGCCGGTGGCGCTGTTGCGCGCCGTCGGGATGGGGGCCAGTGGCTCCCAGTTGTTGCCGCCCGCCGCACGCACCCAGTGATCGGATACCTCGACATGGTCTGACCGGGCGCCGTTGTCGTCGCCGCGAGGGGACTGCCCCGTTACCAGGTGGATATCGCCGTGCGGACTGGTGGCGAGCACACCCTCGGCCTGGGGTCCGGGCAGTTTCCCGTCTTCCACCCAGCCCTCCTCAAGCAGTCGATAAACCGCGGCGCGCATGCGCCACACGTGGGTATAGCCGCCGTTGAATCCACCGGCGAGGATGAGGGAATCGCCGTCACTCGCCAGGGCCGCGTGGTGCAGGGGTTCAGGCAACGCCGCGATCTCCGTCCAGCGGTCGGCGGCGGGATCATAGGAAAAGCACCGGTCGGAGAAGTAGGGCACCCCGAGCCGGCGCGCAATCCCGCCGGCGACGTACAACTTCCCCTGGTGCATCGCCGGGTAGATTTCCTGCGTCCTGACCGGCAGGGGCGAGGCGCTGCGCCAGCGCGCCCCGGATGCCTTTGCCAGTGCGGGCAGTAAACCGGAACTGAGCAGGGTGGCGGACAACAGAAATTGGCGTCTATTCATAGCAATAGCCCGGGCTGATTGGTGTTATTCCAGTAGGCTGGAACTTGCTTGATGAGAAGCGCATCCACTTTCGACAAGCGCATTATATACCCTATACTTGGTCAGTCCCGGCATTTCCTCACGATCATCGAAGACAATCCGAGAAGCCGCAGTTTGCCTGCGAAACGGCGGTGCGCTCTTCGGCAGCCGGTGGAGATATTGGGCCTAACTACTCTAACAATAGGCTTTGTCACCCGGAACCAATTTGATGGCTGTTCCTACCCCTTCAGAATTGCCGGCAGAAGCCGAAGCGATCGCGCGACTTCTTGATTGTCCGAATCCGAAAGTCGTTATCCTCGTGGGTGCGGGGGTTTCGAAGGGTGCAACAGGACAGCGGCGCGCGTCGTGGGACGGCCTGCTTCTTCATGGACTGGAACACCTTGGGAGGGAGCGACTCCAGTCCGCGTATGTGGACGAGCTTCGAGAAAGCCTGGATGCAGCTTTCGCCCCGTTCGATCTACAGGAAGTGCTCAAGCATGCTGAAACCGTAGAAACGAACCTGAAGATACCCAGCACTAAGGCCTTCTCAGAGTGGCTGAGAATTGCCTTCGAAGACTTCCATGCACAGTCCGATCCGGCCTCAACGGCGACGCTTACGGCGATCCGGGACCTCGCTGAGTCCGGGGCGCTGATCATGACCACCAATTACGATGGATTGCTTTCAGAGGCTACCGGGTTGGAGCCCGTTACCTGGGAGCAGGACGATCAGTTCCTGGAGGTGATGACCAGACAGGCCTCAGGGATCCTGCATGTTCATGGACACTGGCGGCGTCCCTCGTCGGTGGTGCTAGGGAAAACTTCCTATGATCGGGTAGTAAACGATAGCGACTTTCAACAACTACTGAGGACCCTCTGGCTTACCCACTCCTGGATCTATGTTGGCTGTGGCAACGGCATCGACGATCCCAACCTGGGCCGACTTCTGGAGTGGGGCGCGCGCTGGGGTGATAGCACATTACAAGACTTCATATTGGGCAGGCAGGAGGAAATGGCGAAGTTGAGGGGTCGCGAAGATAAGCCCATCAATTTGACGCCTGTCGGATTTGACGATTACGACGATCTGCCGCGTATTTTGACTGGCGTGACCCCGGTTGCGCGCAGCTGGCCGTTCACCCGCGTAGATGAGGATTTTTCCCTGTTTCGCATTGAAGGAACGACGATTCCCTTTCCCACGCGTGAAGAATACATTACTGGTGAGGTACCCGGTTTCGAATCGGACCTGATTGTGGCAGAAAGATTGGAGAAATTCGGCTGGGCAGCGGTTATTGATCTCGCATCGGTAGGGAAAACCACCCTCGCACTTCGGCAGGCAATGTCTATCGAACAGCGGAATCATCCGACTTTCTACCTCGATTTGAAGGAGCAGATACCGGACGAGGAACAAGATAGCCCGGAGCGCGCGCTTCGCCGATTGTCGCGATCCAATACGTTGATCATCCTGGATAACGTTCATCACCAGGTCACCCTTGCACGACGGTTATGGCACCAGTGGTCGAGTGCCCCGGGAGGTAGTCGCTTGCTTATTGTCGGGACGATGGTTCAGGCGGGAATTGCGACCACTCCGGATGCGGATCTTGCTTACTTTGTTTCCCATCCCAAAAACCCGGCGGTATTGGTGAAGCCCACACCTGAAGATTTGAGGAATCTAAGCGCCCATATATACCGCCGCATTGTCAAAGATTCGCTTCCAGTAGAAAGTATCCCGATAGAGCAGGTGCGACTCTGGCACCGAGATTATCACTCGCAGCTAAATGCGTTCACGATCGCCGTAACAAATAGTCTTGCCGATTTCCGCAGGGGAGAATGGGAGCTTCCGCTGTCGCGGGCCTCGGATTGGGTCCGGGAGAAGTGGCTGGAGCCTCTCAGTTCAGAGGAGCTGGAGAACGTCGTATGCCTCGCGGCTTATTCCGAGCAGGAGCTCGAAATACAGGTGCCCAGAAGCGCGCTTCCGTTCCCGACCGCATTAAGTGGATTGCAGCGTCTAGGGTTATTGGAAGAGTTGCGGCGGGGTCAATTTGGCGAATTTCATCATCTTGGCCTACGGGAACCTGGCTGGGGCCGCTTTATCCTGACAGGCCTTACAACTCCAGTTGATGTCAGGGAAGTTCGTTTTCAGACTGCGGCTCGGGACTTATTTCTCGCGATTCTGTTGGGCTCGCGGCTCCGCAGGGATGGGCGTGTCGATGAGCTTGGCGACCTGTGGTCACATCTTGCTCGGAATCTCCCGGTCACCCTGGATGGCATTTCTACCGTCCCGATTGGAGTTTTGACCCATTTCGCCAAGATTATCAGCTCGCAATGGAGTGCGGACGACCTCAATGCGTTCTGGCTGGCCATCGAGAAGGAGCCTGAAAAGGTTGCCCACACCGCATGGTCCACTTCTCTGGAAAGCATCGGCTCATTCATGATCGTACTGAAGGAGCAGGGCCGCGAAACCGCCGCGTTTTGGGACGCCCTTGAGAAAGAGCCCGAGAGGCTAGGCCAGGCTGCGTGTTCAGGGTCACTGGATGGCGCGAGCGCTTTCCTCAGGGTGGCGAAACAGCAGGGCCGCGATACAGGGCTATTGTGGAAGGCCATAGAAAGTGAGCCGGAACGGGTTGCCGAGGCTGCCTGTTCGGGCCCTCTGGATGGCGCAGGCGCTTTCATGCGGGTGGCAAAACAGCAGGGTCGCGATATCGAGCCATTGTGGAGGGCGATAGAGAGGGACCCTGGGAGGCTTGCCGAGGCCGCATGGTCCAGCCGCCTGGATTGCACAGGCTCCTTCCTTCGTACAGCCCGGCAGCAGGGTCGCGATACTGGACCTTTGTGGGAGGCGCTGGAAAGCGAGCCGGGAAAACTCGCCCAGGCCGCCTGGTCCGGGCCGATTGATGGCGTAAGTTCCTTCTTGAATGTGGCCAGGCAGCAGGGCCGCGATCTCGACGCGTTGTGGGAGGCTATTGAAAAGGAACCCGATAAGCTCCTCCAGGCCCTTTGGTCCAGTCCCCTGGATAGTGCAAGCTCTTTCCTGGGATTCGCGAAGCAGCAGGGTCGCGATACCGCACCGGTGTGGAAGGCCATGGAGAACGAACCTGAAAAGCTTGCCCAGGCAGGGAGCAAGGCAACCCTGAATGCGCTTGTAGGATTCACCCACCATGCCCCCGAATCGGTGAATGCAATGGTGCTGGAAAAAATTGAGCCGGGTCACTGGGTCGATGCATCAACAAAGGGTTCTTTGATCGGGGCAGCATGGTTGAGCCGCAATTGCGCCGACGCCGGCCGGATTGACCTGAGTGAGAGCCTTTGTGACCTGCTTCTGCGCCGGAAGAACTGGCGAGACTTCCCACCGAAACAGGGGGGTTTTACCCAGGTATGCCTTTTGCTATCTGACGATAATTGCTCCTCATCGGAGTGTGTTGCGAGTTTTTTGCAAGAGGTGGTAACTTCGAGATGGTTGGCCTCTTCCTACGCGAATACCCGATGCGGCCAGCTAGCGACTGGATTGATGGCCATTGCGTTGCATTGTGGTGCCGAGATGTGTGAGTCATTCCATCATCCGGGTCTGGGATGGCGCATTGGAAATGAGGTCGCTGATTTGGCGAGCTGCGATCCCGATCGGCAGGGAGAGATTGTTCAGTTAGTAGGCTGCGCTCAGCTAGCGGGGTGGCGCATCGGACACGCGCTGGTGGAGGCTGTTCCTGAGCAATGGCTGGCCGAAGCGGGGTTGCTTGTAATGCCGCATCGGGAGGAGGCCGTTATCGTGGAACGCTATCAAATGCAGTTCTGGATGGGACTTCGATCCGTGGTCTCGGCAACGAATCGTTCGGTTCCTATAGCAGAGCCGGTGTTGACAGGGACAATATCACTTTGGAACGAGAACCTGCGCGCATCTGAGGAGGATCCGGCAAGCAGGATTCACGCCTTGAATACCAGTATGGTCGAGTGGCTTGAGGCTTGCTGCTCAGCCAGCCCCCCGTCCCTGGTCCCCTCCGAGAGCCCTCTATGGCTGGTCTCAAGGTTGCCCCAGCCTGCCTAGAGTCTCGTAGCAGACTGTAGTGATACAGAATGCGAGGGTACTATCGCCCGATTCGGCATTTGGGGGACTCGGAGCGGGAACTCGCGCAAATCGTATCGTGGGATGTTTCAAGCGGTCCCGCAACATGCGCCATCCGGTAGTCCAACTCCCACGATGCGCCTTGCAACCCGAATACTGTGAATAGTCGACATAAACCCTTCGCAAAATTGAGCCCAATTCGATTAGTCAGGCCCTGCGGTTACCCGTAATATGTTGATTTAAGACATAAAAGAATGGTGTCAAACCACTCGCGGAGAGTTCCTTGGCCGACGCCCTCCTCATCACGATCACCGTCCTGATCATCGGAGGGCTCGGCCTCGCCGCGATGAGTGTCATCACCCAGCGGCAGAGTGAGCAGCGGGAAAATCCGCTCTCTATATTACTGTGCGCTGCGTCGGTGTGGGTGCTGTCGGCTGCGGCGGAACACCTCTCGCCGACGATTGAAGGCAAAATGCTGGCCACCAGCGTCCAGTACCTGGGCATTCTGGTCCTGCCATCCGCATCCGCCCTGACGGTGCTGACCTATATCGGCTGGGTGCACTGGATCAAGCCCTACCTGCGCATAGCGGTCCCCGTCGCGATTTTCTCCTGGGCACTGGTCATTACCAACGGGATCCATCACCTGGTCTGGTCCAGCATCGAACTGTCCACCGAGGGTGGTATCGCGCTTCTGCAGCTGGACTATGGCCCCGGGTTCTGGCTCATCAGTATCCTGGCACATGGCCAACTCGTCCTGGCGGCGTTGTTATATTTCACCCAGAGCTGGAAAAATGACGGGCGGGAAAGGCTGCTCGTCTTCCTGGGATTCGCAGCGCCCTGGGCTGGCAACTTGATCTACCTCTCCGGACACAGCCCGATTGATCACCTCGACCTCACACCCTTCGGGCTAATTATCACCGGCGTGAGTTTCACACTGTCATTCCGCACGGTGGGCAACATCTTTTTCACTGTGCGGGTGGCGAATCGGGAAATAGTCGAGTCGATTGAGGACCCGATCCTGGTGGTCAGCGACGGCGAACGACTGGTATCTGCCAATGAGAGTGCGCGTGCGCTTCTACCTGATATCCCCTTGCCGGCACCTGTCAGCCTGGTACTCCACGATCACCAGCAACTACTGCAGCATGTTCGGGCTCCTGCGCCGCGGGACCGGATCGATATAGTGCTTGCGCTCGCAGGGGGCACCTGCACGTACGAATTGCGTTCCATGGACTGCTCGACGCGTAGTGGCGCCGGGAAAACGATGGTTTTCCAGCTGCGGGATGTCAGCAGCGAGCGGGAAGCGCAGGGGGAGATCAGGCGTAACCGTGAGCAGCTGAGGCAAATTATAGACCTGATACCTTACCCGATTTACGCGCGAGATCCAGAGGGTCGCTACCTGCTCGCTAATGAGGGCTGCGCCTCACTGATAGGCCGCGACATCGACGATATTGTGGGTCGTACGATTGCAGAACTCCACGAGGACGAGCAGGTTGCGAAGACGATCACGGAGAGTGACAGGGTGGTACTGGATAGCGGTGCGTCCAGCACCAGTGAAGACGTTTTCGAGAATCCCGGCGACGCGACTGTCACCTTCAAGACCATCAAGTTGCCCTTCCGATACCACGAAGAGCTGGACCACGGTATTGTCGCGGTGTCAGTGGACGTCACGAAAGAACGCGAGCGAGAGGAGATGCTGCAGTTCCTGGCGTCGACGGATCCTTTGACCAACCTGCCTAACCGCCGACGATTCCACGACCTGCTCAGCCAGGCGCTCGCGCGGGCCGAAAAGGGAGGATCTACCGCGGCCCTGCTCTCCCTGGACCTCGATAGATTCAAAATGGTCAACGACAGTTATGGGCACCCGGCGGGTGATGAGATCCTGCGGGAGGTGGCAGAGCGTTTGCAGAAGAATCTGCGTTTCAGCGACAGGGTCGTTGCCGGGCGAAGAGAGGCCGACGTGATTACCGTCTCGCGCCTGGGGGGCGATGAATTTATGGTTCTTCTGCCCGACATCTCCGGGGCCCAGGACGCGGCGACGGTGGCAAGGCGCATTATCGATGCGCTAATGGAACCGTTTTATGTCGAGTCCAACCGAATCCAGCTCGGTGCCAGCGTCGGAATCGCGATCTGTCCCGAAGATGGTGTTACGGCGGATATGCTGATTCGCCGCAGCGACCAGGCGCTGACCAACGCGAAGAGCAATCGCCGGGGAGGTTACGAGTTCTTTAATGCCGAATTGAGCGCCAGCGAGGAGCGTCACCACGCTATCGAGCAAGCGCTGCGTCGTGCCCTGAACCGCGAGGAGTTCGTAATCTGCTTCCAGCCAATCTTTGCAACCAAGACAAAGAAGCTCGTCGGCGCCGAGGCACTGCTGCGATGGCACAGTGCAGAGTTGGGGGAGGTCCCTCCCGGCGAGTTTATTCCGGTGGCCGAGGAGTCCGGGCTTATCGTACCCGTGGGGGAGAGGGTGTTCCGGATGGTCTGCGAGCAGATCGCGCAGTGGAGGAAGCGCGGCCTGCAGATTCCCAGGATCTCTGTAAACCTGTCTGCCCGTCAGCTGGTGGACCTCGGATTCCAGGACAAGGTCACGCGGATTATGTCAGAGACGGGCGTCAAGGGAGCAGACATCGAATTCGAGCTCACCGAGGTGAGCATGCTGTCCGACGATCCGCGCTCCGGACAGACGCTGGCCTGGTTGAAAGCGCTGGGCATGACTCTCTCGCTGGATGATTTCGGCACGGGGTACTCTTCGCTGAGCCTGCTGCGCCGTTTGCATTTCGAGCGGCTCAAGATCGACAGGAGCTTTGTCGCGGGACTGGGCGAGAATCCCGACGACGACAGGCTTGTCCGCGGCGTCATCGCACTCGCGCACCGGTTGAAGATTGCCACGATAGCGGAGGGCGTCGAGTCGGAGTCGCAGCTCGCGATTTTACGCAGTGAGGGCTGTCATTACGTCCAGGGCTTCCTGCTCTCCCGGCCGGAGAGTGCCGACGTATTCGGCGCCATGCTCGAAAGCGGCCAGGTGGTTCCGTTTCCGGGCAGGTCCAGGCACTCGGTACGGATCGAATAATCTGCGTACCCTGTATCCAGTGAATGTCGGTCGGCGCCCCGGCGTCCCGCGGACACTCGGAGCGCTGTCTGACCAGTATCAGACTTGTGCTGCAACCCCCTGAATTGATTGAGTTTCCAGTCTCGGTGGAGGTAGCTGGGCGTGTATCTGCCGCACCATGGCCTCGGGGATGTCCAGTCGGTGGGCCAGGGCGGCGAGATACAGCTCCGATTCGGCCTGGGTCTGGTCGATTGCCAGGGCGGACGCCAGATAGACCTCTGCCGCGAGTTCAGAGCAATCGACCCGCTGGCCGAGTTCGACAAGACTCGGCGGATCGTGCAGCGTGTCGAATACCAGCGCTTTTTCATCGGGCTCGAGGTCGGCGGCGGTGACCTGCTGCATTATCCTCTCCCGCTCGTTATTATCCATGTGGCCGTCCGCGCAGGCCGCCGCTATCATCGCCTGGATGAGCAGCAGGGCTCGCGACTCGACGGCCGCGTCCGTGGTGTCGATGGCAAATCCCTTGCCCTGCAGGTTCTGCCAGTCCGGTTCGGCGGGCGCTCCATGCGCGGTGCCGGCCATCCGTACGCCGGCGGCCGATTTCTGTTCGGCCTGGTAATCCTGGTAGGCTTTCCACGCCATACCGCCCAGTGCGGCCAGTCCACCTACCTTTAACACGGTACCTGCGGTCTTCCGCGCCTTCTTGTTGCTCATCAGCGCACCGCTCACCGCGCCCCCGGCGAGGCCCCCGAGGACTCCGCTGCCGGCCAGACCGGACATCAACTTGTCGAAATTCATGATGACTCCTCCCTTTCACATGCGATCGAGACTATGCACCGGGGCTTAGCGTCGAACAAACCGATTTTTATGCGCTTTCGCGCAGATTTTATCGATGTTTCAGCCAGGGCGCCTCAGCGCCGCCCGCGGGGACCGGGGATTTTGTGAGAAGCGCCAGGCATCGGTATTTTCGATGTGTTTGGTTAGAAGATTCGAATTTTATTTACGGTGCGCCTCCGTACACTGGTCGACGCCAACGAGAGAACAACAGATCGAGGAGAGGTGAGAAAATGACTGCCGTAGAACGTCTCGAACCACTGGTCCCTTCGCGTCCCGCGAGGGTCGCAGCGCCCAGCTACATTCACCCGGTTTGCGTGGCCGAAGGCGACGGCATCGGGCCCGAAATCATGACTGCCACACTGCGCGTCCTCGAGGCCGCGAGCGCTCCCTTAGCCGTCACCAGCCTCGATCTGGGTCTGGAAGCCTGGCGGAAGGGCACCAGTTCGGGTATTACGCCGCAGGCCTGGGAGATGCTCAACCGTGACAGGGTTCTGCTGAAAGGCCCGATGACAACACCCCAGGGCAGCGGCATGAAGAGCCTCAATGTCACCCTGCGCAAGTCCCTGGGCCTGTTTGCCAACGTGCGTCCGGTGCGGGCGTACACTCCCTACATCCCGTCGCACCACCCGGGCATGGACGTGGTCGTGATCCGCGAGAACGAGGAAGACCTGTACGCAGGCATCGAACACCGCCAGACCGAGGACGTCGTGCAGTGCCTCAAGCTTGTGTCGCGACAGGGCTGCGAGCGTGTGGTGCGTTACGCCTTCGAGTACGTGCGCACCCGGGGGCGCAGGCGGCTCACCTGTATGACCAAAGACAATATCATGAAGTTGACCGACGGACTCTTCCACGAGGTGTTCGACCAGATCGCGGTTGAGTATCCCGACGTCGAGGCGGAGCACCTGATCATCGACATCGGGACCGCCCGGGTCGCTGCTCGGCCGGAGGACTTCGATGTCATTGTCACGCCGAATCTTTACGGCGATGTGCTCTCCGATGTTGTGGCGGAAATTTCCGGCTCCGTCGGTATGGCGGCCTCTGCCAATATCGGATCCGAAGCGGCTGTATTTGAGGCGATCCACGGGTCTGCACCGGACATCGCCGGTAAGAACATCGCCAACCCGTCCGGACTCATTCTCGCCGCAGCCAAGATGCTCGCGCACCTGGGTGAGGGTGAGTCCGCCGAGTTGATCCACGATGCGTGGTTGTGCGCCATCGAGGACGGGGTTCACACGGCAGACGTCCACCAGCGTTCCCTGCACAGTAAGCCGGTCGGTACCGCCGAGTTTGCCGATGCGGTGATCGAACGCCTCGGTGAATCGCCGGGGCATCTCCAGGCCAGTTGCTACCCGCGGCGGCCTATCCAGGTAAACAAGGTTGAGGACCCCCCGCCGGTGAAAAAGGTGCTGGTGGGCGTCGACGTGTTTGTGCAGGCGAGGACCGAACCTGAATGGCTGGCGCAAGCCCTGCAGGACGCAGTGGGGAAATCGACCGAGCTGAACATGATCACCAACCGCGGCGTGCGCGTTTGGCCCAATGGCCAGTCGCAAACACTGTGCACGGATCACTGGCGTTGTCGATTCCTTGCCAGCGACGGGACGCTGGGGAGTGCCGCAGCCATCATCGAACTGCTGGAGGCGCTGGCGACGGCGGGCATTGAGTTCGTGAAGACCGAGCACCTGTACGAGTTCGATGGCGTGCCGGGATTCTCGGCTGGCCAGGGACAGTAGGTTCCGAACCCCTAGCGGCACCCGGCCGATACAGCATACACTTGGGCAATTGACTCCCCCGGGGCGCACAGGCGCTTTCCGGGGCCTACGCCCATTCTCTGCTGACGGCACACACCACCATGACCAACAGACGCAAGTATTCCTCCGAGGTAGTTGACGGCATCGACAAGGCGCCCGCCCGGGCCATGTTGCGGGCGGTGGGTTTCACCGATGCCGACTTCGAAAAACCGCAGGTGGGCGTGGCCTCCACCTGGAGTATGGTCACTCCCTGCAATATGCACATCAACGACCTGGCCGAACAGGCCTGCGCGGGAGTGGATCAGGCGGGCGGGAAAGGCGTAATTTTCAATACGATCACGATTTCCGACGGTATCGCCAACGGTACCGAGGGCATGAAGTACTCGCTGGTGTCCCGCGAGGTGATCGCCGATTCCATCGAAGCGGTGGCAGGGTGTGAAGGGTTCGACGGCCTTGTCGCCATCGGCGGCTGCGACAAGAACATGCCGGGTTGCCTCATCGGCCTGGCCCGGCTGAATCGACCGAGCGTGTTCGTGTACGGCGGCACCATCCAGCCGGGGGACGATCACACGGATATCATTTCCGTGTTCGAGGCTGTCGGTCAACACGCCAAGGGCGACCTGTCATCCATTGCGGTGAAACAGATAGAGGAAACGGCGATTCCCGGTCCGGGTTCCTGCGGCGGTATGTACACCGCCAATACCATGGCGTCGGCGATCGAGGCGCTCGGCATGAGCTTGCCGGACTCCTCCGCCCAGGAGGCGGTTTCATCCGCCAAGGGCGATGACTGTATCCGGGCCGGGGAGGCGGTGCTCGCCCTGCTGGAACGGGACATCAAGCCGTCCGATATCATGACTCGCGAAGCGTTTGAAAACGCGATCACGGTGGTGATCGCGCTGGGCGGATCCACCAACGCCGTGCTCCACCTGCTGGCCATGGCACACGCGGCGGAGGTCAATCTCTCGCTGGACGACTTCGGTGAGATCGGCAGGCGGGTGCCCGTATTGGCCGACCTGCGGCCCAGCGGTGCCTACATGATGTCAGAGCTGATCGCCGTCGGCGGGATACAGCCACTTATGAAGATGCTGTTGGATCGGGGCCTGCTGCACGGAGACTGCCTCACGGTAACCGGCAGGACCCTGGCGGAGAACCTTGCCGATGTGCCCCCCTACGACAAAGGCCAGGACATTGTGCGCGAGTTCGACAACCCCATAAAACCCGACAGCCACCTGATGGTATTGCGGGGAAACCTGGCGCCGGAGGGCGCCGTCGCGAAAATTACCGGTAAGGAGGGCCTGCAGTTCAACGGCACCGCCAGGGTATTCGACTCGGAAGAGGAGGCGCTGCGGGCGATACTCGATGACAGGGTGGTTAGCGGCGATGTCATCGTGATTCGCTACGAGGGCCCCCGCGGAGGACCCGGTATGCGCGAGATGCTCAGCCCGACCTCGGCCGTCATGGGCAAGGGACTGGGCGACAAGGTCGCCCTTATTACCGACGGTCGTTTCTCAGGCGGCAGCCACGGGTTCGTGGTGGGCCATATTACTCCGGAGGCCATGGACGGAGGCCCGATTGCCGTCGTCCAGGACGGCGATGAGATCTCCATCGATGCGCAGAGCATGGAGGTGTCGCTGAAACTGCCGGCCGCCGAACTGGAAGCGAGGCTGGGGGCATGGCGGCGTCCCGACTCCCGCTACACCCGCGGTGTGCTCGCAAAGTACGCAAACACCGTCTCCTCGGCGTCCGAGGGCGCTGTTACCGACAAGTACCTGCCGGGCTGAAGCTGCCGGCCCCGATGTCGCCCGGAACGGGTCGCGCGGACAGCGCTGTAGGCACTAGCAGCCGTTGATGAAGCAGGCGTCGCCCGTCCCGTCATTGTCGGTGTCTTCCTGGCCGGGGTTCGGTACCAGCGGGCAGTTATCGACGTCGTTGGCGATTCCGTCATTGTCGGTGTCGAGGCCGACGACGCCGTCGCAGGCGTCGCCGATGCCGTCACCGTCGCTGTCCCCCTGGCCGACGTTTGCCGCCGTGGGACAGTTGTCGAGCCCGTTGAGCACCGCATCCTCGTCGCGGTCGATGGCCATGCGCTCACCGGAGCCTGGAGGCACACAGGTGTAGGTAACCGGCCCCTCCGTATTGATCAGCGCGCGAAGTTCAGAGTTGGAGAGTGTATCTCCCACATCTGAGAGGAAGGTACCGTCGGGCTGGCGCAGCCAGCCGCGCGGTGCGCCGTCGAACGTGCCCTTGGCAATCAGGTCACACTCGGTGACCGACCCGCCGAGCATGAGCGAATCGAAACTGGCCGTGGAACGGGTGATCATCAGGTCGATGCGCGGGTTGACCGCCGCGAAGTTTGTGGTATCCAGCGTCACCTGCTGACCGACGATGGGCGCGAGATCGGTGTGAAACTCGTGAGAGAACGCCTCGATGTTAGCCTGCTCCGTGTTATTCAAGGTGAAAACGGATGCGCTCAGGAAATTGAAGAGCGTGTCAACAGAGCCCGCATGCGCGAAGCCGAAACCGCGGATCTGGTCACCCTGGTGCGCCAGTGGCGGTATGCCAAACATGCCGATCTTGTCGTACATATTGCGCATGTGGGGGATTTTGAACTGCTGTGTACCGCCCTCGTTGCTCTGCTCACCGCCGGTTCCGAAGAAGCCGCTTGCCGGATCGGTGGTGTGGCAGCCGTCGCAGTTATTGACACCGTCCGTGGTCGCGCCGAAGAAGCGCGTCTCACCGGCCTCTGCCGCCGCACTGCCGACATTGTCCAGGCCGCGGATCGGGTTGGGCGGCAACATCACCTGCAGTATGAAGTCTGTGAAGAGCTGCATATCGGGCGTGGAGATAGTGCCGTGCTTGCCCACCAGGCCTTCGAAGGCGACGATGAAGTTATTGAAAGAGTGATCCTCCGAGCAGAGCGCGCCGGTGGGCTCCGCGCAGGAGTCCAAGCCGAAAAAACCGTCGACGCGGTCACCGCGCCAGTGCAACGCACCATGAGTGGCCATGCCCTTCAAGGTCTGGGTAGTCATCGGGCCTTTCATGGGGTGAAAGTCCTCGGCGAACCCCGAGTTGGCGTGGGGCTGGGTATTGGTGGTGACGTGATCGTCCGGGTTGCCCAGGTTCCAGGCCAGCTGGTCCATGGCGCCGAAGATGTGACAGCTGGAGCAGGATGCCTCTCCGTTCCCCGAGGTCAGGTTCGCGTCGTACAGGAACGGGCGTCCGTCGATCACGGACTGCGGCTCGGGGTTCGGCAGTGCATGCGTCTCCACCGTGTTGTTGGTAGACAGGTCGATCACTTCAAGCTGGTTGCCGAAGCGGGTCATGACATAGAGGCGATTGTTGGCCTCGTCCAGCACCATGCCGCTGGGCCCGCCGCCCACGTCGATATAGTTGCCGCTCTCGGCGGTGGGATCAAAGTTCGCCTCGAAATTGGCGTCCTCGATATCGGCGGTGTCAAAGACGCCGATCCTGCCCGAACCGAAGGCGGCCACGTACAGCGTGCTGCCGTCGCTGGATACCACGGGCTGCAGCGGTGTGGCCAGGCTGTGCGCCGCCTGCGCGTCGATCGCCGCGTGGTCCGCCGCGGGATCGGTATGCAGCTGGCTGTAGTCGATGTGCTGGTTGAGATGCTGCGGGTCGACGCCGCCGGTGCCGGGGTTCAGCACGGTGATGCGCGACTCAGAGAGGCGGCCCTGAACTGTGCTGCCCCCGTGGACGCCCGGGCCCTCGAAATCGATGTGGTTGGGCAATTCGGTGTTGGTTACGTAGACCCTGCCGCTTACCGGATTTACCGCCATGTTGAACAGGATCGTGCCCACGTGGTCGTACTCGACCACGGAACCTGCAGCCAGCGTGTTGGCGTCGATAGAAAACACATCGTGATCCGGCAGGCTCAGGCGTACCAGCGAGTTTACAATTGCGCCGCTGGATGAGACCCAGTTCGTGCCGTTGAACTTCGCAATAATACCCACCTCGGGTGCGGCCACCTGCTCTTCACAGTCGGGGTCGGGATCGTCCTGCCAGCAGTTGTCCGACGGCCCGGGCACGCCGTTTGGGCCGAAACCGTCGGGGACCAGGCCCTCCCTGATCGAGGTTGTCTGGTTGCCGGACTTGAACGCGGCGGCATACACGGTATTGCCATCGGCGGAGACCGCCAGCGCGCGCGGTGTATCGGCGAAGAAGCTCAGGATCTCCAGGGGCGTGCCGCCCAGGGTGGAGCCGGTGTTGGTGGCATCGAACACCCACACGTCGGCGCGTCCGATACCTTCCGTGGTGAGCTGCGGGTCCCCCGCGCCGGGCACGGCGGCGATGGAGGAGTCCTCCCGGTGCTGGCCGCGGTGCGCGGTGGTAATAAACGCGCGGTTGCCGCCGGTGCCGGCAAATACGATGTCGCGGGGCTCATCGCCCACGATGAGTGTGCGCGTTACCTCGCCCGTATCGATGTCAACAACACTCACGCTGTCGGACAGGTGGTTGACCACCCAGACTTCGGAGTCAGAGTAGGGGGCCACTGCCACCGGCTCCATGCCCACCGGGATGGAATGCAGTGGCACCAGGTAGCCGCCGAAAGCAACGGTGTACACCTCCACACTGTTGTCTGGGGTGTTGACTGCAACGAGGCGCTTGCCGTTCGGCGTTATCGCCACGGGTCGTACGTGACCGCTCTCGAAGGCGATGAAGGAGGGCTGGGTTGAGGCCGGCGGGGCAGCTGCCGCGAGGGCGAGGCCGAGAATCGCGGCCAAGCCAGTCGAGGCGGCCAGCCGGCGCAGGGAAGAAAACAGCAGCGATGAGAGCCTTGAGTTTTTCATGATAAATCCTGTTATCTCTTTATAACCAGATACTTGCAGATTCCTCCGGGCGGGGCAATCCACCGTTGGGGTCCGGGCCGGGCGCGGCCTGCAGCGGACGGTTTGCGCCCAGCTTATGTGTTGGTGGCTCCTGGAAAGGGTCTATATGACAGGCGAGAAAACTTTTTTCCTACACGATATGCCGGGGTGCAGAGACCGCGATAAAGATATCGCCAGCGGGGGCGCATCGCTCCTCTTGAGCTTTGTGCCCACTGCTATAAGCTGATATCGCGGTTCGAGCGATTCACGTGCCGTTCCGCAGGCCATATACACGGACAGTTGAAAGTGAGAATACGGTTCCGCACGCTTCTTTTTGTATTGCTCGTGGTAATGTCCGCCCCGGGTCTAGCCGAAGACAAGCCTTTTGTGCTCGAGGCGCTGCACACCAACCTGACGATGCGCGAGGCGTTGGCGCGCGCTGAGGCCCTGGGGGGTACCTGTGTGCCCGTTCAGGCACGCAGAAATGTCGGCGGGCTGAAATCGCGCTGTAACTTCACCGCCTGCGATCTCGCCAAGGGCGCCAAGAGCTGTGCTCCGGAGAAACTGCAAGCGTCGACGTTCAAGATTGCCGGCCAGCCGGTCCACACCCTGGATATCGAAGCGCCCGCCGAAGACAAACGGCTGCGCAACATGACCCTTTTTTACGAGGGTGACGTGGAGGCGGTGATGAATCGCATGCGTGAATGGTATGGCGAGCCTGAATTCGACACCGAACCGCAACTGGAAAAAAGCTGGACGCCCTCCCGTCGCCTGATGTGGCAGCGCGGGATCCAGCGCGCGACCTTCGTCACGCACCCCCAGATGATTTTGCTGGCGGCGGACAGGCCACAGTACGGTGGGAAGATATGATCGGCAATAGCCCTCGCCCTGGCGGCACTGCTGGCGGCGTGCTTCCTGAGGCTGGAAGCTCCAACGGGTAGGCCGGTTCAGTCGACAAAGTAGATGAGGGCGACTACGCTCAGGAGGCTTAAGTCTGCACTATGCCCAGGGCATCGCGGTGCAGCGGGATTCCTGCTGCCTGGCTGGCAGGCGGGCCGTCCCCGGGGGGAAATGTCATGGCCGCTATCCTGTTCCATCCCAAACGACTCAATTACCGTCCAGCGCTTTTCGCGATCCTGGCGATTGCATACGCAGCGGTGGGGGCTGGCACAGGCGTGGCGCAGCCGGTTGAGACCATGATCGGATTGCCTGACTACCATGAACTGCATGAGCTGCCCCAAGAGGAGCAGGAGCGCGTCTGGCGCTACCAGCTGCAGTACCCGGAAGACTTCGAAGTTCGCCAGTATGAAGGGGAAATCAATGGTGCGCCGCAAACGCTCCGGGGATTATACGCGCGAAAAATGCTGGCGGTGGTCCGCGGCGCCGGGCCGATGGAGGTGATGGTCGCCATCGAGGGGCCTCGGAATATGTGTCCGCTGCACGGCCTGCGCGTGGTGGAGGCTCCGATCAACGCGATGAGCCTTTCGGAATCCGAAATGGACGAACAGTATCCGGGGAGCTTCCACGGATCTCGCTTCAGGCGCTTGCTACCCGCGGGAACGCAAGCACGTGTATTGGCCGTGTGGTTCACGGGGGAGGGAAACAACCCGATTATCAACTGGAACACGGTATACGAACCGGATCAGTACGCCGGCATGCAGTGCGAAGTCAGTATAGTCCTCACGCGTAAGTTCAACCGGTGCACGATGTTCGCTGAAGTGAGCGGCGATCTCACCGGCACTTACTTCGGCGACGCGGCCTTTTTCAATCTGTACGCCGAGGGTGCGCCAATCGTGCACGGCAACGCACTGGATCCAGGCATGCTGGAACTGCTGGACCAGTTGACGGGCATGGCGGCGACCAATGTGCAAGCCGGGGGCCACACCCAGGGCGTCGAGCCGGAAAATCCGGACCAGTGGGACCTGCAATGTGAAGAGGCGGGGAACGGGGAAGAGTGTCAGTTCCAGCATCGGGAAAGGCCGCAGAGTTTTGGTGAGGCCTTGCGTCAATGGGCCGCCGAGTCCGAGGCAGAGGACAGCCAAGTGAATGAGCAGGGGGAGGACAAGTTGCCACCGGGCTACGGCGACTCCTTCAGCCTTGTACTCACCGATACTAAGCTTGCGTCCCGGCCCATAGACGCCGGCTTCGGCCCGATAGACGGGGCTGATCGCGGACCGCGCCCCCTCCTGGGTGAGATAGCCGGCGGACTGGGAGGCTTTTCCCTGTCCGCCTCGTCACGCTGGCAGGGCAATATCGACGAGGGCAATGCGGGCATGCGGGTGCCCCTGACATCGTTGATCGTATTACCGGCGGCGATGGACGAGAACCTCGACGGCGTAAAGTTCCTATGGGAACAGGGTGACCGCACCGGCGGCAATGCGACCATGATCGTACACGGACTGGAGGAGAATCGAATCGCAGGCACGATTGCGGCGAACCTGCGTAGTGAAAAGAAATATGAAGACGGCTACCTCCGGATCGAGGTAGGCGCGACCTTCGTGGCACTGCGAGGCATGCGTTCCTGCCAGGGGCAGTATTGAGTGGCCTGTACAGGAATTTGACGCTGAAACAGGTCAGGGGCTCCCTGTTGGGGTACGGGGTTTAGTCTCCATGATTGGGGGCTAACAAGTAAGGCCGCACGAGTGCGGCCTTTTGTTACGATTTGGCTCCGCCTGCTGGGCTCGAACCAGCGACCCAATGATTAACAGGCGCCTCAAGTACTCTTTGGTATTCAGCGGTACTCGCTGAAACACCTTGAAATACAAAGGTATAGCCGTTCTAAGTGTGAGTCAAGAAGAGTACGAAAGAGCACAAATGATTATGGTGTTATTACCAAATTTGTACCCTGTTCGATGATCGATGTGGGTCAATTTGGGCTAGTCTTTCGTTATGCTAAATGAGTATCAAGGGCGCGATGCGTATGTAGGGATCGACCTTGCCATCGCGAAGAGAAAGGCGCTTCCCATTGTGTTTGTCGTGCGCGATGCGAATCGTGTCGTTCCAGTCCCTCTACAAAAATTAGTAGCCAGGCCGCCACGAGGACATGGAAATGCGGCGGTCTTGAATCTCGAAGTAACTTTGAGTTTTGTGGAACAAGCAGCGATCTATCTCCAAAAGGTAGAAGCAGAGCTTGGTGTCCATATAAAACGAATTGCCATCGATGCTCCGCGAGCGCCGGCAATTTCCTCGAGATTACGCCGAGAGTCCGAAGTGGCTCTCGGTGAGATGGGGGTGAGCTGCTTTACAACTCCTAGCCGGAGGGATTTTGATCTGATCTTGGAGAAGGTTGGTGCTCACCTGGAGGAGGGAGGTAGCGAAGCCCGCATACCACATGCCAATCAGCTATGGATGCTTGTGGGGTTCGAGCTTTTCGATCGACTCTCGCGGATCGCCGAGTGCCTGGAGGTCTATCCTCAACTCACCGTCCATCTGCTAGACGCAGCCCGCAGACATAAAACCTTGGATGGAGCCGTGGAAGACCAGCTGGCCGCCGCGGCTGCACATACTGGTTGGCCGGCCGGCCTGCCTGAGGAGCCCCAACTGGAGGATATAGGGTTCGGATCTTTGCATGATCGCTTAGACGCCTACCTGGCCTCATGGGTAGCTGCGCTGCCGGAGACTGGGCGAATCGCTGTTGGGAAGCCACCCAATGACGCTATTTGGGCTCCGAGGCTGGATGCACCTAGTTTCCAGGTGGCCGCGCCCAAGAGACGCGGAGCTCAGCCGGATATATCAGACGAACCGAGCTACCAGCCGGCGAAACATCAACGAATTTGCCCAGCATGTGGCGAACATGAGTTTAAGCGGTGGCCGTTTGGCTGGGACAGCCACGCTGCGCACCGATGCCCCGGTCTGACAGCGACAGGTCCCGCGGAGCGAAAGGCTGAGTTTAAACGAAGATTCAGCGCGCTTTTTAGCTAGTCCAGGGGGGGGGCGAGCCATAAATACGTAATAAAAACAATAGGATATGGTGTTTCAAGGTGTTCCCAAGTGTTCTGAGGTGTTTCATAGAACCATGGCGAATACGAAAGAGCATATTCTAAATAGCGCTTTGGTAGGCTATAGATTGATCAGATCAATGAAAATATCAAGGAACCCCGATGCCCTTTCAGAAAGGAATAAGTGGAAATCCTGGTGTCTCGCCCAGGAGCTTGCTTAAAGCAGCATAAGTTTTCTACGAATAGCTGCTGCGCAAATTGGGGGGATTACAAGGGACTGAATGATAGGCAATCATTTGACCTCAAATAGGGGGATTACAGTCGATTCTTCTAAACTGATACAGGTATGTGGGGGTAGTATCGGGTGATTCATGGTGCCGCAGAGCGAAAGGTGTAAGGTTTCCGAATTGGGTGTTCGACATTTTGATTGAGCATGCATAATCCAAACATGTTCAATTCTGCATATAGTGAATCGGTGTTAAATAGACCAATTCGGTATACTTCGTGGTTATAGGTTGATAGAAGGCTTGGTTAGATTCCTGAAAAGCAGGTCAAATGAGCTAGCCTCATTTTTTAGCGCATTTAAATTTTGGCAAAAAGTATTGGAGGAATAATAGCCATGCGTAATGGGCCACTTCTCGGTCGTGTTATTGGCGGGGCCTGCATCTCACTCACCCTTCTTGTAGTTATTCACGTTTTCTACGTTGACGCAAAATTCGGTGCAGTTAAGGGCTCATTCCCACTTGATGCAGCCATATCAAGTAGCGTTACGCCATTAACAATATTTTTCGGTACATTGCTCGGCATAATAACTTCGCTGGGGATTGTACAGTATGCGCAGAACCACAGTAGTGCCAATATCTTTGGTGATGTCTTGAATAAGAGAGGCATTTTTACGGCTTTCATGCTCGCCCCCTTACTTGTTGCCAGTTTCTACGATCAATTATCACAACTCAATTCGGGATGGTTGGTTTTTTCACTTTCATATCAAAACGGCTATTTTTGGGAAAGTGTTGCGACCGCTGTAAGAAAATAAACTATACAATGTCTTCAAAAAACATATTGGCATTGATAGGGGGTGTTTTAGTTCTTGCCGCATCAGTATTCAGATTTTACTCTCAGTTTGAAAATAGTAATTATTCTTCGCTTAGGACAATAGTTGATCAAGGTTATGTAGATAGGGAGATAGAACCACTACTAAACGAGTCTCTTTCATTCATTAAAGAATCGTATTCCTTACAAGACACGTTTATTGTCAATGAGTTGAGCGACAAGCCAGGTGTAATCCCAGTTATATCAGTTAATTTAGATAGAGCCACACGCTCTGGAATTAATGGGACATTTCTAAGGAGCATTAAGGAAAATATTGTCACTGTAAATGGCAAATATATAATTGCAGATTCTAAGCTGTTACGCTTGTTTCTGCTTGAATCTTACAATGATTTTTCCGGTTCTGTTGAAGCCGACCTACACACTGACAATCCTGTTCATACAAGATTCTCAAAAAATGATTATGTGAGAACGATCTTTATGAGGAGAATGTTAAGGATCGGCAACGCTGAATATATTTTATCGAATGATGAAAATTCAGTGAACACAGGCGCTGCAGGTATTATAGAAGTCTACAATAAAATTTACGATGTAGTAGCTGTCCAAAGGTATTTTGAGTTGCTGGAGACAGAAAAGGATCGGTTCGAGAGCTTATTGGCAGGTAATGGCCTCGATCCAATGGCGTTGCCTCTGTTTCTGAATGGCCTTGTTAATCGTGAGAAATCAACTGAAGAACCTGAAGTGATCTTCCCTTGGAGAATTTCATTCAGCCTACCTTACGCAGCCACTTTAAGCCCTTTCATACTACATGAATTAGGTCATATAGAAGGTGGCGAGGAGGCGCAATTTTTTGAAAGTGTCGAAGTTCTTTCATTGCAAGAATTAAGAAACAGTGTTGAAGTCGAATTAAGGGCAGACCAGTTCGCGCTTAAGATAATTGACGCTAATCTCGACGAGCTATCTAGAAAATGGATTTATGGAGATTGGAATTTTAACTATAGCGGACATCTATACACTACAGCAACAATCATGAGCGATGCTGTATTTTCAAAAGCCTTCAATGGCTTCAGATTGCTGAATGCACAGTCCATTGGCACTCAAATATACTATCGTGACGAAGAGTGTGAACAATCTAGTATTGGTTTCTTTGATGTTAACAATATTGTAAAAATGGTAGAAGTCCCATTCCCGCTCATGACTCGAGACGAAGTAGAAAGCAGCCTTTTATCATCCGAGTTGTTGCTGAATACAACTCATCCACCGATTACGTTTAGATCAATGAAGCTCGAGATTCGATCAAATGATAAGTACATCAAGTCGTATAATAATGACATCGCATTTAGCTCGAAGGTTCGGGAAGTTTTATTTGATGCAATGAGAACTTCAGATTGGGAAAAGCTTGATGAGGCGAGTAAGTTAGATTTCAGTAGAATTTATGGAGAGCTAAGTGGACCCGGCCTTGAGTCCGTAGCAGTACTTGATATATTTAAGCCAACAATTAGTGAGTGGGATATAGAGGAGCCATTATATTGCCCACTTGAACGCTGCACAGTATTGCGCAGCGAGCGTTTGGGAACGATAGAGTTGGGAGTAAAAGATAAACGGGTAAAATACGTCAGTCTTTATTTGCCTAATTATTCATCGCGCAAAAAGGAAAAGGATGGCGCATGGCACGATCAATCAGAAGACCAAACGATAAGATTCGTGACTCAAAGCCACTTGATTAGTGGTCTTCTAAAAATTGACAATCCCAATATGTCGTTTGAAGAAAGTAGTAGTTCGAGCAGCTCAATTGGTGATTTATTTTTGCAGTTCCTAGACCGCCATTTGAAATGTGGATTTTCGAGCATGAAAACCAGGGGAGTTACTGGAACATTCAGCTTGAGTACTGTCGACAACGATAAATCAGCTTACCTAGTTTATGTGTCAAATTAGTGTTGGAATACAATCTATCCCTATGAGTTGCAAAAGGTTAACTACAGGGTTTTGATAATCGATCTGCGTTTTGGGGTGGGCGAAGCTTGCGATAGGACCCCGGGGTCGTGAAAAACGGGCTGGGTACTAAAACTGTACCCAGCGAATTTGCACTTCACTTGAGGGTTTGGATAACGTCCTGCTATCCAACGAATGAATTGGCTCCGCCTGCTGGGCTCGAACCAGCGACCCAATGATTAACAGTCATATTTGATCTTCGATCTGTTTGGATCATCTGTTTCAAGGCATCCCGGTTAAACGCTGTAATAAAAGGATATTCTGAGTATGTTACTCTCTGTCTCTATCAGTTGGGCTCAGTTGAAATCACCATAGGTGTGACCCAAATTGTGACCCATATGTAATTCGAGAGCGGTGAGTAATTGAAAAAATTGACGACAACCAGCCTTAAGGCCTTGAAAGGGAAAGGGAATAGTTACAGGGTTTTCGAGGGGGAAGGGTTTGGCGTGAAGGTGCAGCCCAGCGGCTCGAAGACGTTCATCTACCACTTCACCAGCCCCGAGACGGGGAGGCGGCGTTTTCTATCCATTTCAAGGTTCGATCCGTCTGCCGAAGGACATGGGAGCCTTAAACACGCCCGTAGAGAGGCGGACAAGGCGCGCCAACTCGTCGATCAGGGCATCGATCCCATCGAGTCCCGGGCTCGCGAGAGCGCTTCTGAGGCCGCTCAGGATTCTTTGACTCTGAGCGCCATGACCGGCTGGTATGTCCAGTCACTCGAACGCAGAGGCGCTACCAGCGCTGCTCAGGCGAAAGGGCTTATCGAGAAGCATGTCCTCCGTTTCAAATGGCAAGGCGAAACACTCGGCGAGCATAAGGCTTCGGCGATTACTCCTGAACATGTCACCCGAGCACTGGCCGCCGTCGCGAAAACGGCTCCAACATCAGCCAATCGCGTTCGTAGCTATCTGAAGGCCGCCTATAAGTTCGCCATGACCGCGCATGCTATGCCCGAGTGGGCCGATGAAGTCCCCAATTTTGGCATTATGTTTAACCCCTGCGACGCGACGATGGCTGTGCGGGGTGCCGAGAGAGCGGGTGAACGCGCTTTGACATGGGAGGAGGTAGGCAGATTTTGGCGCGAAGCAGGGGTGACTGCGATCAGCCCTGATATGGCGATCGCAGCGAAACTTCTTCTCTCAACAGGTCAACGACCGACCGAAGTTCTGGGGGCGAGGTGGGATGAATTTCATGCCCACCAAAAGCTCTGGGTGATACCCTGGAGGCGTCGAAAATCGGCTTGGCGTGGAGTTGAAGTTGACCATGTCGTTCCTTTGACTCAGACACAGCTGGATCTCCTGAGGGAACTTAAAGACTATTACAAGGATATTGGTTTGGTGAGCGACTATCTGTTTCCTGCCAAGCAGGGTCACAGGACCGCTTCAGCATTGGGGCAAGCGATCGCTCGTTACTGCAAGCCGGAGGGGCGTTCTGCTCGCGAGGGTTTCACGCATTTCACCCCGAGGGACTTGAGACGCACATGGAAAACGCGCGCTGCCGAGGCGGGACTGGGGCTGGAAATTCGAAACCGCATTCAGGGCCATGCGCTCACTGACGTTGGCTCCCAGCACTATGACAAATACGATTATCTTGCGGAGAAGCGTTCCGCCATCGAAAAGTTCACCAAGGTTCTACAGCGCGAAATTCGAAGGAAAGGTCTTCGTGAGAGCAATATTGTCAGTCTGCGATAACGGTTAAACGGTCTCCCAGCACCTCAATTGACCCTGTGAATGAGAGGGGCGAAAGGCATCAGAAAATAAAATAAACGGCCTGGTCCGTCGAACCGTGTCACAAAGGGGTTGACCCCGAAGCTCACAGCCCGCGTCCTGCTTGGGATTCGGGGAGATTTCACTTGTCGGTTCTGATTTTTAAGTCTGAACCGTGTCAAAAGCTCAATAAAAACAAGGGGTTGACACCGTTTGGCTCTTGTAAACTCATGAAAGCTTCCGATAGCCTTTGAGTGTTCGTGGGGTTATTTGAGGGAGTTTCCATGAGGGAGCAGTACGAGGCAGCCGTTGACCGCAACGAGGTCATGCGTGTACTGGGGATCTCGCAGGCGACGTATTACCGTGGGGTCCGGGATGGTTCGATCCCAAGTTTCCTGGTGGGTCGTAGGCGGCGGCATTTTCTTTCGCAGGTGCTCGACGCCGTGGGCGCCACGGCCGGGCCAGAAAAGTCACCAGTGACCGGTGACCTCTGAAGCCGCTATCTGGCTTCCGACTCACTGATGGACTGGCGCCTTTTGACTTCGTGGCTCATGCGGCCCTTGCGTGTCTCCAGATGACGATCCATAAGTTGACCGCAAAGCGCTGTATTGATTCCGGCTGGGGGTATGAAGTCACCGTGAGGGATTGCGCACAGGCCATTTGCCATACGACTGCTCTGGCTATTTACACCTATCTGCTATCCAAGCCGCCAGACTGGATCATCAGGGAGGCAGAGATCCTTGACCACTTCCAAGATCTGGGTAGGGACCGTTATCGCGCTGGCATGCGATACCTCAAGTCGAAAGGTTACATTTGGAAGCGGCCGATAGTCGCCGAGGGTGGCAGAATGAATGGCTCTACTCTTGAGCTCTTTGCTCATCCGGAAATGAACCCGAGCCAACAGATATCTGCTTCTTCGGTGTCGAATCGACAGGATTCCGAACCGTCGGAACACACGACATATCGAAAAGCTGATGACTTACATAGACCGAGGTTATCTACAGAGACAGAGATTATTAAAAATGTGAAGAGTAAAAGCTCTCAGTCGACGAGAGATCGGCCTATCGAGCTTGATCTGACTGATACATCATGGGCTGAAGGTTTACTACTCAATACGCCTGAGGCCGATTGATAACGGTAATTCGGTATGAGTGAATCCCGTATCATAAGAGATGAAAAGGGCCGGATCGTTGCTGGTTCAGGAGGGATTGGCGGTGGCCGACCACTGGGTGCTCGCGCCAAGCTCGGTGAGGAGTTCTGCAGTGCAATGCTGGAGGACTTTGAAAGGCATGGTCAGGAGGCGATACGCAGGTTTCGCGAGAAGGACCCGGCAGGATACTCGCGAGCCATAGTGGCTATGCTGCCCAAGAATTTTGCACTTGATGTCAATCAGCTGAAAACAGTGCAGATTGATATGCTCGGCTGTGACCTGCCTGTTGAGCACAGTTTGGCAGGTGCGGGGCCAAAGACATTTCTCACAAGAGAAGGTGGATTGCTCGATGATTGAGGTTATACAAAAGATAGCTGAGCTCCAGAAAAGCTATAACAGTTCAAACACGGACGAAATGAAAGAGCGTGGAGTTTTGATACGCCGCACTCTCCCCGAGGCATTGCGCGATTACTTGCCTGAGTTTCGACCCGAGTTGGGGAAGTATGGGGGCGACTTAAATATCGATGCCAGTGATGGGATTGGCAGGAAAACAGAGTCGCCTTGGGTGAGGCTCGCATCGAAAGAGCTGTCACCATCGGCAACAAACGGGTTTTATGTCGTCTTGCACTTTTCTCTCGATGGTAAGCGGTTCTACGTGACCGTGGGGTTTGGTTCAAGCAAGTGGAATAGTGAGCGCGGTGATCTTCAGCGCGATTCGAATGACGAACTCGATCGTAAAGCACTCTGGGCTTTGGGTGAGCTGGAACGTGTAGGTGACGATGTCAGCGATTTCCCTGACCAGATAAATCTTGGTGCCACACAGCCTCTACCTCAGTCATTTGAGCGTGCCACAGTCCTGGCGCGGGAATTTTTACTGAGCGCAGTCTCTGAGGAAGAGATTGTCAAATCTATAAAGGCTGGGTTGCGTCATCTTGAATATCTATATGACGCATATGTGCAGGGAGCAAGCCTGCGTGCTTCTGAGATCGACGAATCTGAAGTAGAGGCGATGGTCAGCCCCACGAGGAACACAACCGCATCCAGTCAGGGATTCAGGCTGTCTTCTGCAGAGAGAAAAGCGATCGAACTCCGCGCCATGGAGGTCACCAATGAACATCTCATAGAGAGCGGTTATGAGGTTACAGACACCTCCGCCAAGCATTCCTTTGATTTCTTGGCGGAGAGGGATGGGATGGCGATCAAGGTCGAAGTAAAAGGCACGACCGCCTCTGACGCTGACTCAATCCTGATGACAAAGAATGAGGTTAACCTTCACAGGCGGGAGAAGGGTGGAACGGCGCTTGCGATAGTCACCAATATTGTTCTGTCTGACCGAAGCGTGAGTGCTCGCGCCGATGGGGGAGTCTTGGAGTTCCTATTTCCGTGGGATATCGAGGCTTGGTCGGTCTTGCCTATTGCCTACAAGGTCTCGCGATAGAGATCTGGTCAGTTTTTGTTTGATCGTCAGATTACTGGAGATCTTTGGACTTTTTGGGATCTCCGTTGCAAAGAAACGTATCAATGATTGATCGCAATTCTTCGCTATTCTCGATTTCGCATTCCCAAATGACCAATATCTCCCATCCGAGAGCAATGAGTTTTTCGCGATTCGCGAGATCTCGAGCGACATTCTTCTCAAATTTTTCCGTCCAGAAATCAACCCTGGATTTGGGTGTTCGCGTCCGATCACATCCCTCATGCCTGTGCCAAAAGCAGCCGTGAACAAATATGACCTTCTTCCTCGCAGGGAATACCAGATCGGGACGGCCCGGCAGTTTGCCGTAATGGAGTCTGTAACGGTAGCCGAGGCCATGGGTAACTCGGCGAACGACCATCTCGGGTTTTGTGTCCTTATTGCGAACCCGGCCCATAATCTCGCTACGACGCTGCTTGTCGACCGTATCGACCATTTACCTCCTCCAAGATGGACGATTGAGGATATCTAATCAGGGTCTGGAGGGCGAGCAGGCAGGTCGGCCTGCCCGATTTGGCTACATATCGGCGCCTCCATTCGCCACTGATCTTCCCACCCCATGATGGCCGTTGTAGACTGTCCAGCACTGATTGATAACCCCTCACGCCCGGCTAATTTCCCCCGGGGTGGGGCGTAGAACGAGAACGGGGCAGGGGCTATATGCTAAGGGCAGTCGAGTTGTTCACCGGGGCCGGAGGGCTCGGGATGGGCGTCCACCTGGCGGGCTTCAAACCACAGGCGGTCGTCGAGTGGGACAAGTGGGCTTGCGACACTATTCTCGAGAATCAGGCCCTGGGAAACCCGCTGGTGATCGATTGGCCCGTCCACCGAGGCGATGTCCGAGAGTTCGATTTCAGCTCCATTGAGGGCGAGCTTGATCTATTGGCTGGTGGTCCGCCATGCCAGCCATTCTCCATGGGTGGAAAGCACTCTGCGCAGCTCGATAAACGAGATATGTTTCCCCCTACAATCAAGGCGATCCGCCAGTTGAAGCCCAAGGCCTTCATCATCGAAAATGTGAAAGGCTTAACCCGACAGAATTTTTCTGACTATCTAAATTACATTCTTTATCAACTTGAATACCCTGACCTTGTTATAAAGCGAGGCGAGACTTGGCAGAAGCACCGAGCCCGTCTTGAGCGAGCAAGGACCTCGCCCCGGCGGGTAAAGCCCACTTATAACGTTCTGTCACAAGTTCTTAACGCCGCCAACTATGGAATTCCGCAGAAACGGGAGCGGATATTTATCGTTGGTTTTCGGAGCGATATCGACGCGGACTGGCATTTCCCAGTCGCGACGCATTCACTGGAAGCACTTTACTTCGACCAGTGGGTTACTGGTGAATACTGGGATCGAAATGAGGTTGCGACAAAGTCTCGAGCCGACTTCCCGAGCCGTTCGAAGCGACGGATCGAGAAGCTCGCCAGCGAACCCCCACCGCACCGCCCATGGTCGACCGTCCGTGATGCCCTGCAGGGCTTACCTTCACCCCGTTCTCCAAAAGCCAAAGCGTTTCTCGACCACAAGTTCCAAGGAGGCGCCCGTGTCTACCCTGGTCATACTGGAAGCCCGATCGACCTACCAGCAAAGACGTTAAAGGCGGGCGTGCATGGCGTCCCCGGTGGTGAAAATATGGTCCGATTCAATGATGGTTCGGTTCGGTATTTCACAATTCGGGAATCAGCGAGGTTGCAGACTTTTCCTGATACCTATCGGTTCCATGGGTCATGGACAGAGATTATGAGGCAGCTTGGTAACGCGGTTCCCGTTGAGCTCGGGCGTAAAGTTGCCGCGAGCGTGGCGTACACACTCCTTCTCGACCAAGAGGTCGGTTTGAAGCGCTCCATCATGAAGAAAGCGCATTGATCCGTGCCAAGCTACAAACCATATAATCCGCTTGATAAGAAAAACCTCGGTCACAGTATCAGTATCGCGCTGACCGAGCAGCCCGCGCTCCCGCTCGATGGCCTCGACAAATTTAATGGCGCTGGCATATACATGATCTACTACACAGGCGATTTCCCCCCCTATCAGAAAATTTCGGAAAAGAACGTCGACAACGCTTTCGAGGTGCCGATATACGTGGGTAAAGCGATACCCAGTGGTGCGAGAAAGGGAGGCAATCTCGAAGGCTCGGTTCCCAAGCCGATGCTACATGGTCGACTGAGAGAACACGCCTCAAGCATCAAGGCGGCGGAAAATCTGGATATAAACGATTTTTATTGCCGGTTTCTCGTAGTTGATGACATTTGGATTCCCCTTGGGGAGCAACTTGCCATCGCCTCCTTCGCGCCCATCTGGAACCACCTGATCGATGGATTCGGGAATCATGATCCTGGCAAGGGCCGGTATAAGCAGGCGATCTCGAAATGGGATGTTCTGCATCCTGGGCGAGAGTGGGCTACGAGGTTACCTGCCCGTGCTGAGACCCAAGAACAGATTGCTCAGGAAGTGGAAGCGCACTTGGCCAGCCGCTGAGGGCCGCGCATCCAAGTTGATCAAAAGTTGTTCGATTGGGGTGTGCGTACGGGTCAGCTGTGACCCAATTTGTGACCCAAACGTAAAATATGGGCATAAAAAAGGGGTCAACGATCTCTCGCAAACCCCTTTATAAGTAGTGGCTCCGCCTGCTGGGCTCGAACCAGCGACCCAATGATTAACAGTCATTTGCTCTACCAACTGAGCTAAGGCGGAATGGTAGAAAGGTCGCGTATATTAATGATAGCCGCGGTCCCGGTCAACCTCCCGCCGGGCGTGGCTCCGCCCCGCTTCGCGGGGTGGATTTCGCCCCCGGGGGGAGGATAATGGAGGGCTTTACGCGCCACTGATATCGGGGCCAGCCGCCGTGTCCAAACCCTTCAAGGTCGAGTCCACTTTCCAGCCCGCCGGTGACCAGCCGGAGGCCATCCGCAGTCTCGTGGAGGGGGCCCGGGCGGGGCTCGCCGCCCAGACGCTGCTCGGGGTCACCGGTTCGGGCAAGACCTTCACCATGGCCCACGTGGTGGAGCAGCTGCAGCGCCCGACCATCGTCATGGCCCACAACAAGACCCTCGCCGCCCAGCTCTACGGCGAGTTCAAGGAGTTCTTCCCGCAGAATGCGGTCGAGTACTTCGTCTCCTACTACGACTACTACCAGCCCGAGGCCTACGTGCCGTCCTCGGACACCTTTATCGAGAAGGACGCCTCCATCAACGACCACATCGAGCAGATGCGGCTGTCGGCGACCAAGGCCCTGATGGAGCGGGAGGACTGCCTGGTGGTGGCCACGGTGTCCGCCATCTATGGCCTGGGCGACCCCAAGTCCTACTTCAAGATGGTGATGCACCTGTCCCGAGGCGAGATCATCGACCAGCGCGATATCCTGCGCCAGCTCGCGGAACTGCAGTACACCCGCAACGACGTGGACTTCGGGCGCGGCACCTACCGGGTGCGCGGCGACGTGATCGATATCTTCCCCGCGGACTCTGAGCGCGAGGCCCTTCGGGTCGAGCTGTTCGACGAGGAGATCGACAACCTCTACTGGTTCGACCCGCTCACCGGCGCCGTGGAGCGCAGGGTGCCCCGGGCCACCATCTTCCCCAAGAGCCATTACGTCACCAGCCGCGACGTCATGCTCGACGCGGTGACCGAGATCGAAGAGGAGCTCGAGACCCGCGTGAAGCAGTTGAAAGAGAACGACAAGCTGGTGGAGGCACAGCGCCTGGAGCAGCGCACCCGTTACGACGTGGAGATGATACGCGAGCTGGGCTACTGCACGGGGATCGAGAACTACTCGCGCTATTTGTCGGGGCGCGCGGCGGGGGAACCGCCGCCGACCCTGTTCGAGTACCTGCCGGACAACGCCCTGGTCATTGTCGACGAATCCCACGCCAGTATTCCGCAGATTGGCGCCATGTACCGGGGTGATCGCTCGCGCAAGGAAACCCTCGTGGAGTACGGCTTTCGCCTGCCCTCTGCACTCGACAACCGGCCCCTGCGATTCGAGGAGTGGGAGCAGCTGGTCCCCCAGGTGGTCTTCGTTTCGGCCACGCCCGGCCCCTACGAGGACGAGCACGCCGGTGCAGTGGTGGAGCAGGTGGTGCGGCCCACGGGCCTGGTGGACCCGGAACTGGAGGTGCGTCCGGCGAGCGCGCAGGTGGACGACCTCCTGGGCGAGATTCGCCTGGTGGTGGGGCGTGGCGAGCGCATTCTGGTCACCACGCTCACCAAGCGGATGGCAGAGGACCTCACGGAGTATCTCGGCGAGCACGGGGTGCGGGTGCGCTACCTGCACTCTGATATCGAGACCGTGGAGCGGGTGGAAATCATCCGCGACCTGCGCCTCGGCGAGTTCGATGTGCTGGTCGGCATCAACCTGTTGCGCGAGGGCCTGGATATGCCCGAGGTGTCGCTGGTGGCGATACTCGACGCGGACAAGGAGGGCTTCCTGCGTTCGGAGCGCTCACTGATACAGACCATCGGCCGCGCCGCGCGCAACCTGAACGGCCGCGCCATTCTCTACGCGGACGAGATTACCGGCTCCATGGAGCGCGCCATGGCGGAGACCGAGCGCCGGCGCGAGAAGCAACTGGCGTTCAATGAAAAGCACGGCATCACCCCGAAAGGGGTGGAGAAATCCGTGCAGGACATCATGGAGGGCGCACGGCGCATGCCGACCCGGGGCCGGGGCAAGAAGGCGGCGAAGGTCGCCGAACCGCGACTGGCGTATTCAGCCGATATCGCGAAGATGTCGCCGGCGGCCCTGTCGCGAAAGCTGAAGGAAATGGAGACGCAGATGCACGAGCACGCAAAGAACCTCGAGTTCGAGGAGGCGGCGGCGCTGCGCGACCAGCTCGTGGAAATCAAGCAGCTGGCGTTCGTCTCGGAGGCCTAGGCGGCCTCCGGCTCGTCGTATTCCTCGCCGGGAAGCTCGACAACAATCACCACGCCGGCGCCGTCGGGCAGGTTCTCTGCCCGCACTGAACCCTGGTGAAACTCCACGATCAGTCGCACCACGTGCAGGCCCAGCCCCAGGTGCACGTTGCCGTCAGACTCCTCCCGCGCCGATACCATGGGCTCGAACATGCGCTCAACCAGTCCGGGGGGGAGGGGCGGGCCCGCGTTGGCGACGCGCAGTTCCCAGCCGTCCCGACCAGCGGTTAAGCCCAGGTCAATTGTCGCCCCCTCGGGGCTGAAGCCGGCGGCGTTGTCCATCAGCTTGTCCAGGGCCTGTACAAGCAGGTCGGGCACGGCGGCGACCGACGCCCGGTGCGGAAACACCGTCAAGGTCAGCCGGTGCTGCGTGAAGACACCCGTGTAGGCATCGTGCACTTCCCGCAGCAGGGGCACGAGGTCTGTTGTCACACGCTGGTTGTTCCAGACACTCTCCTCGAGACGATTCGCCTCGCTCATCGCGGTGAGGATGCCTTCCAGTCGCGCCAGGCCGTCCCGGGCACGCTGCAGGTACACCTCGTCGGGCGGGGTGTCGCCGGCCGCCTCGAGATTGTCCAGCGAACTCTGGATGACGGCGATCGGTGTGCGCAATTCGTGAGACAGCTTGCGGCTGAGACTGCGCAGGTAATCGTTGTATTCCCGCAGCCGGTCCAGGAGGCCGGCGTACTGGCGCGAGAGATCGCCGATTTCATCCCGCGCCCGCGCGCGGGGAAAGTGGCCCAGCACACGCCCGTCTTCGCCGATGGCATCCCGCGCGGCGCGGGACAGGCGCCTGATCCGCCAGGACAGGACCGTGGCATACGCGAGCAGGCCGAGGGCGCCCGCACTGAGCGCCAGGAGGCTGTAATTCAACAGCCTGCTGAAGGCCCTGTCGGTGAGGCTGAGGTAGGTCTCGCCGCTCTGGCGCACCACCACGGCACCCATGACGCCGGCGTCATCCCGGATCGGCGCCGCTGCGGACAGTATGGTCCGCGTTGCGTAATCCGGGTCCCGGTAGCGCGCCGTCACCGCGTGTCCGGACAGGGCTGCATCGATCTCGCTGCCCGGCTGTTTGCCCCGCCGTCGCGCCGCCGGGGGCTCCTCCAATTCGTCCTGCGACAGGATGCTGCGGTAGATAAGCTGTAACAGCCAGAACGTATCGGGGCGGTCCTCGGGCGTCACCCTGCGGGCGGGCAGGTCGGCGACCCGCCAGCGCTCGCGGTCCAGCACCTGGATGCGGCTGCCGAGCGCGGCGAAGGGGGCGAGGCTGTCCTGCAGCCTCGCGGGGCTGTAGATGAGCCAGGGTGGCGCGGCCGTATCGAGTTGGCTGACATTGCCGATCGTCCGGTTGGCGTTGCCCGCGCGCAGGTCCTCGTCGATAAAGAGGAACCCGAGACGCCCGCCGGTGTACTCCAGCGGCACTTCCAGTTCCAGGGTGAAGCCGCCGACCGCATCCTGCCAGTAGCCGCGCACCCGGGACGGTTCGATCCCCCGCTGGCGCCGGTTGCCCGGTCTTGCGCGCACGCTGCCCGGCGCCGCCGTCGCTATCACGTAGTCCTGGCGGCGGTTGTCTTTCCACAGTCGCAACACCACGCGGTCGCCGTTGGGTTCGGCGGACAGTCCGGGGTTGTGGTAGACCACTTCCGGGTCTTCGATACGGAACAACAGGTAGAGATAGCCGTCACGCGTTTGCGCAGCGGCGGTGATGGAGAGCGGCGGATCGCCGCTGTCGCCGCGCAGCGTAATGGCGTCAACGTCGTCCCAGCCGTCGCCGTAGCCGTCGACGATAACCGGTCCCGTCGCGGGGATCGCGTAGACAGTGACACGTTCGTCCGCCGGGGTGCGCCGGCGATCCGGGTTGGGGTACAGGAGAGTCTCCCGCGACCCCGCCACGGCGGCGACCGCCTGTGCGGTGGCCTGCAGGGCCTGTGCCTGTCCGGTGCGCATGGCGCCTTCCATTTCGCGGATGAACTGGCACCCCGCCCAGGGCAGCGACAGCAGGAGGAGGCTGACGAGCAGCAACTGCCGGCGCAGGCTCACAACTCAGTCCCCGGACCAGCGATAGCCCATCCCGTACACCGTCTCGATGCTGCTGAAGTCCGGGTCGGCGCCCTGAAACTTGCGGCGGATGCGCTTGATGTGCGAGGTGATGCTGCTGTCGTCCTGCACGATGCCGGCGGCGTCCATGAGCTGCTGACGGCTCTTTACATGACCCGGTCGGGACGCCAGTCCGAGCACCATGCTGAACTCCACCGGGGTCAGGTGCAGCACCTCGCCGCGCCAGGACGCGGACAGGCGCTCGCGATTCAACGCAAGTTCGCCCCGGTTGACCAGGTGTTCCTCGCGCTCGGGAGCCCGCAGCGCCTGCACGCGGCGCAACTGGACGGCGATGCGCGCCAGCATCTCGTCGAGGCCGATCCCCTTGGTGCAGTAGTCGTCCGCGCCCAGGCGCAGACCGCTGACCACATCCAGTTCGGCCTCACGCGCAGTCAGGAAAACGATAGGCAGGTCGGCCCAGCGGGCACGCAATTCCCGGCACAGGTCGAAGCCGCCTTCCACCTCGTCGCCCAGGCCGATGTCGACAATGGCGAGGTCGGGGCGCTCGCGATCGAATGCAGCCAGCGCGCTGCCGCGGTCGGCGAACAGGGACACGCGGTAGCCGTGCCGCTGCAGCGCGTCGCGGTAGTTGGCGGCGAGGGCGGGTTCGTCTTCCACGATGGCGATATGGTGCGGCATGGCGCTCCCGGGGCCGGTCCAAATTCGGCGGTGGCCTCCATACTTCCAAAATCGTGGCGGCATCACAAGCGTCCGCCACAATTCGCCATGATTCTCCCCCTGTTGCCACAGTTGATGTCTCTCCCCGCCACACTCGCGGCGTTCAATAGGGGGCGGTAAACAGGGAGAGAGACCATGGCCAACCACAATCGAATTTATCTGTTCTGCTCACGTGACGTGCGCGGCTTCGGCGGTCCGACGCTGTGGCTCGCATTTCGCTGTCTGCCCGCGCTGCTGATGGCGCTGCTGCTCATGCTGCTGCTGTCGGGTTCGCCGGCGCGCGCCACGGAGGAGGGTGCCCACCTCAATGAACTTGAGAGCGGACACCTGATGCTGCGACCCGCGGGGGGCGCCTGGGTGCCGGCGGTCATTCACGACAGCAAGGTACACTTCGATATCAACGGCCTCGTTGCAACGGTGCATTTGCAGCAGCGCTTTCGCAACGATACCGGGTCCTTTGTCGAGGGCGTCTACGCGTTCCCGTTGCCGCCGGACGCCGCTGTGCGCGCCATGGAAATGGAGATCGGGGAGCGCCGCATCGTCGGCAGGGTGCGCGAGCGCGCCGAGGCGAAGAAAATTTACGAGGCAGCGAAGACGGCGGGGAAGAAGGCCAGTCTCGTCGAGCAGCAGCGCCCCAACCTGTTCACTAACCGGGTCGCGAATATCGCGCCGGGCGAGGAGGTCAGCGTGCACCTGGAGCTCGTGCAGCCGGTGGCCTACGACAATGGGGTGTTCTCGCTGCGCTTTCCGACCACGATCACGCCCCGTTTCATGCCGGGCAGCCCGCTCCCCGCGGCGGGCGACGGGGAGACACTGGTGCCCGATCCCTACCTGGGCTGGGCGACCGCGACGGACGAGGTCCCGGACGCCGCTGCCATATCCCCGGTGCTGAATCCTGCGCCCGGCAGCGACCACGCGCCTGTCAATCCCATCGAGATCAGCGCAACCCTCGACGCCGGCATGCCGCTCGCGGGCGTCGCGTCGGCCTACCACGACGTGGCCCTGACGCGCCGTGCCGGGGTCTACAGCCTGTCACTGGTGGACGGGTTGAGCGAGATGGACCGCGATTTCGTCCTCGAATGGGAGCCGGCGACGGGCAGTGCTCCCCGCGCCGCCCTGTTCACCGAGAAAGTGGGCGAGTCGTACTACGGCATGGTCATGGTGGTGCCCCCCGCGGTCGAAACAGGACTGCCGGAAATTTCCCGCGAACTGGTTCTTGTCGTCGACACATCCGGGTCCATGGGCGGCGTGTCCATCCGGCAGGCGCGCGCCAGCGTGGCACGGGCGCTGCAGCAACTGCGCCCCGCGGACCGCTTCAACATCATCGAGTTCAACACCGCCCACCGCGCGCTCTACCGCGAGCCGATGCCGGCCACTCCCCACCACCTGGCGCACGCCCAGGAGTTCGTGCGCCGCCTGGATGCCTCCGGCGGCACCAACATGATGCCGGCGCTGCAGGCGGCCCTGGCCCCGTCGGGGGCAGAGGATGCGCATCGCGACAGCGCGACACTGCGCCAGGTGGTCTTTATCACCGACGGCGCGGTCGGCAACGAGCAGGCCCTGTTCGAGGCGATTGCGCGGCAGCTCGGAGACTCGCGCCTCTTTACCGTGGGCATCGGCTCCGCGCCCAACAGCTGGTTCATGCGCGAGGCCGCGCGGTTCGGCCGCGGTACGCATACCCATATCGGCGACATCGGCGAGGTGGGGCAGAAAATGGCGGCACTGTTCGACCAGCTCGCACGACCGGCGGCAGTCGACCTGCGCGTCCAGTGGCCGCAGTCGGTAGAGGCCTGGCCCGCGCGCATTCCCGACCTCTACCACGGCCAGCCGCTGTCGGTAGCGGTGAGTTTCGGTGAGACACGCCCCGCGGGTGAGGTGCAGATACACGGCAATATCGGGGGCCGGGCCTGGAGCCGCCGCCTGCAACTTACCCACGACCCCGCTGCGCGGGGTCATGACGGGATCGCCAGTGTCTGGGCGCGGCGCAAGATTGCCGGCCTGCTCGAGGGCCTGGTCACCGGGCGCGAGGAGAGTGCCGTGCGCGCGGATGTGCTGCCGCTGGCGCTGGCACACCGGTTGTTAAGCCCGTACACCAGTTTCGTTGCCGTGGAGGAAGTGATCAGTCGTCCGGAGGGCGAGGGGTCGCGCAGCGAACCGGTGGCGAACTCTCGGCCCAGGGGCCAGAGTCACCAGCCCTTCGCCTACCCGCGCACGGCCACGACGGGACCGGCCAAGGCCTGGTTTGCGGCGCTGGCGCTGTTCCTGGCGCTCCTGTTGCGCGTGGTGCGCCAGGGGGAGGCAGACCGTGTTCTGTCTGTGGCGCCCTGAACGGGTAACGGACGTTCTCGTCGCCGGCCTGCTGTTGCTGGCCGTGCACCAGGGAACCGGTGCCGCACTGATCAAGGCCAAGGCCTGGCTCGCACCGGTGCTGATCGACAGGGCCTGGGCACGGACCCTGGACGGCGAGGTACGGGTGAAACCCTGGCCCTGGGCGGATACCTGGCCGGTGGCGCGGCTCAGCGCCCCCGATCACGCGGTAGACCTGCTGGTGTTGGCCGGCGACAGCGGAAATGCACTGGCCTTCGGTCCCGGGCACGCGCTGGTTTCAGCACCGCCCGGCGCGGCGGGCCTCACGGTGATCGGCGGCCACCGGGATACCCACTTCGCGTTTCTCGAGCACGTGAGGGCGGGCGAGCGCGTGCAACTGGCGCTCCCCGATGGCGGGTACCGGCAGTATCGCGTGTCCTCCGCGGATGTAGTGGACATACGTCACGGCGGCCTCGCGCCACAGGACAGCGAGGCGCTGTTGCTGGTCACCTGTTTTCCCTTCGATGCACTGATGACAGGTGGGCCATTGCGCTGGGTGGTGCGCGCCGAGCCCGAGCTTCAGACCGAGGTGACGCCTGAAGTGCTGAGTAGCGCCCTGTTATAATCTGCCGTCCCGGAACAGCCCCGGACGGTTAGGTCTGCAATGCGCCTGAAATCCCTTCACGCGATATAGCTGACGATGGAATCGGCGGACACCCCGATGCACGCGAAAGTGCAGGACACGACCCGGGAGGCGCGCCCAGCCATCGGGCATGTCGTCGTCGTTGCCGGTGCGCCGGCGAGCGGCAAGACTACCCTGATCAGGCGCTGCCGGGCAGGGGAGCTTGCGCAGCTCTGCGGGCAACTGGGGATACCGCCGGGCGCGTCCTGCGCGGCCGTGAATGCGAACGCACTCGACCAGCTGGATGGCCTGCAGGCGGAAGTGCTCTATGTCCACTACGATCTTGTTGCCGGGCGTGCAGAGGACGGCGCCCACCCCCGCTGCCGCGACATTGCGCGCATCACCGACACGCTCAGCGTGGTGGTCCTGGCGGTGCCCGCGCCGGTTCTTTCGCGTCGCCTGCGGTGGCGACTGGCGCGTCGCCTGGGCACCGCGTTGCTCAAACCCTGGGGGGCCGGAGCGCGCGGCCTGCCACGACATGTCCGCAAGTTGAGGGACACCTCGGGCCGGCCGCAGCTGTGCGGGTTGTACCGGGAGTGGGATCGTGCACAGGCGGAACTCGACCCAGGGCGGGCCCTGTGGGTGGATACCTCTATCCGCAGGCTGCGTTCGAGCCCCTACGATTTCGAGGCCCTGGCCCGTTTATTCTAGGTTGCTGACCCGGCATCGCTGGCGCGCGATGTCATGAACATGGCGCCCCGGGTGATGTCGCCCCCGGGCAAGCGGCGCCACAATGTCGGTCATGAGCCCTCTCCCCCGACAGCGCAGATCATGACACGCCAAAACGGACATGCCGTTCTCCGGGAGGACGCGCTGCGTGACTACGATGCCCGGCGGCGACTGCGCGAAGCCCTCGAGGTGATCGAGGGGGTGGAGGGGATCGTGTACCGGGAATTGCTGGACCTGCCGCGGGACATGCCCTGTCACCGGGAGGCGCTGCGCGTGCTCAAGTCGCGGCCCCGGCACCCGCTGCGGGAATTGCTGGACAGGCTGGACGACGACGAGGCACGCTAGACCCGGTGGGCGGGTTGCCCCGGGGGAAGTTCGATGGCGGTATTGCGCCTGTGTTTTTTTCTGGCCAGGTCCCTGGCGAACGTCGCGATCCTGCTCGCGGCGCTGGTCGCGGCGCCGCTGTTTATCGCCACCCAGTTCACGCCGGACCTGCAGGGCTTCGTCACCGACATGGCCGAGCGGCACCTCGCCCGCACTACCGTGCACGGCGCGGAGCAGAAGGCGCGCGCCGCCCGGCGGGACAGGGCCCTGCACTCCAGGGCGAGGGTGCGCGGGCGCGGCTGGAAAATACTGGCCCGGGGCGGGGCGGCCACCGCCGTCGGTTGGGTGCCGTTCATTGGGGTCGCCGCCGATGTCGCCTCCACCGGGGCGGATGTCCAGGACGTATGCCAGATGCTCGCCACCATGGACGAGTTGTACGGGATGGTCGGGGTCGATTCCGGCGAGTACGAGGACAGTTACTGCCACCGGAAGGACGAGCTGCTGGAGCGTATCAGCGCCCGGACCCCCTGAGGGAGGGCAGTCACCCCGATTGCCGCTCCGCCGGCGACCTGCCGCGTCAGCAATTTTTACAAAATACCGGTTTGGAATACCTAAGTGCTTGATTTTAAAGGTTGGCACGGGAGTTGCTCTATATTTCACCGACCGTTGGTCGCGGTCCGTTGGAACGGGCCGAAAATAACAGTAACAGCAGGAAGAGCGCGCAATGCCAGCACCAGATACGCAACAGGTCGCATTCGACAGCAACTACTACTTCTGGAGTCGCGGGGCCCCCGCGGCGCTGGCGACCTCCGCGGTCATGGCGATGAGTCTGTATTTCATCGTCTCAGTTGTGGCGGAAATTCTGCCCTGATCCCCGTCCCCCCGGGGGGAGCAGCGTCCAGCCCGGATACGTCCCCAACCCCCCGCGGTCCACGCCCCTGGACCGCAGTCTCCGGGCCGGACGTTCCGCCCATGCATCCGGGGCATCCCCTGCCCCGGATTTTTTTTGCCCGCGAAAAGGGCTGTAATAGTGCGCAGGCCAGGCCCTGCGGGGTTTCCACACTCCACCGTTTCGGGCAGAATGCCCCGGCACTGACCCGCGAGGGCGGCATGGCGATTCCAACCGGCCGGGTATGGCTACCGAATCCGCTTCCCAGGATGCCGAAAGTCTCGTAAGTCATTGATTTTATTTAGCTCACGTGGCCTTTAGTAGGGGTCACCACTGATAGAAGGGGGCATCATGCCTGTTATCACCCTGCCTGACGGCAGCCAGCGTTCGTTCGACCAGCCCGTCTCCGTTCACCAGGTGGCCGCCGATATCGGTCCCGGCCTCGCCAGGGCCGCCCTCGCCGGCGTCGTCGACGGCCGCGAAGTGGACACCTCCCACGTCCTGGAAGAGGACGCCTCCCTGGCGATCATTACCGAAAAAGACGACGCCGGGCTGGAAGTGATCCGCCACTCCACCGCGCACCTGCTGGCCCAGGCGACCCAGCAATTGTTTCCCGGAACGCAGGTCACTATCGGGCCCGTGATCGAGGACGGCTTCTACTACGACTTCGCCACCGGCAATAACTTCACACCGGAAGACCTCGAGAAGATCGAGCAGCGGATGGAGGAGATCGCCAGGGACGACCTGCCCATCGAGCGCATCGTGTGCAGCCGCGAAAAGGCGGTGGAGATGTTCCGCAACATGGGCGAGCGCTACAAGGTGAAGATCATCCAGGAGCTGCCGGAGGACGAGGAGATCTCGATCTATCGACAGGGCGCGTGGATGGATCTCTGTCGCGGTCCGCACGTACCCAGTACCGGCAAGCTGAAGGCCTTCAAGCTGACCAAGGTGGCGGGTGCGTACTGGCGCGGCGATTCCAACAACGCGATGTTGCAGCGCATCTACGGCACCGCGTGGGCGAACAAGAAAGAACTGAAAGCCTACCTCCGGCGCATCGAGGAGGCGGAGAAGCGCGACCACCGCAAGATCGCCAAGAAGCTCGGCCTGTTCCACACCCAGGAGGAGGCGCCCGGTATGGTGTTCTGGCACCCCGCCGGCTGGGCGATCTACCAGACCATTGAACAGTACATGCGCCAGGTGCAGATCGAGCACGGCTACCAGGAGATCCGCACACCGCAGCTGGTTGACCTCTCGCTGTGGGAGAAGTCGGGCCACGCGGACAAGTTTGGCGACGACATGTTCATGCTGAAGTCCGAGGACCGCGACTTCGCGGTGAAGCCCATGAACTGTCCCTGCCATGTGCAGGTGTTCAACCAGGGGCTCAAGTCCTATCGCGACCTGCCCCTGCGCCTGGCGGAGTTCGGGTCCTGCCACCGCAACGAGCCCTCGGGTTCTCTGCACGGCATCATGCGCGTGCGCGGTTTTGTCCAGGATGACGCCCACATCTTCTGTACCGAGGAACAGATCCAGTCCGAGGTATCGGCGTTCATCGATTTCCTGCACGCGGTCTACGCAGACTTCGGGTTTACCGAGGTGATCTACCGGCTCTCCACCCGCCCGGAGCAGCGGGTGGGGACAGACGCGGACTGGGACCGGGCGGAGAAGGCGCTCGCGGATGCGCTGGACGCCCAGGAACTGCCCTGGGAGGAACTGCCGGGGGAGGGGGCGTTCTACGGCCCCAAAATCGAATTCTCCCTGAAGGACTGTATCGGCCGGGTGTGGCAACTCGGCACTATCCAGGTGGATTTTTCCATGCCGGGGCGGCTCGACGCCCAGTACGTGGCCGAGGACGGCAGCCGGCAGGTGCCGGTGATGCTGCACCGCGCCATCCTGGGTTCCTTCGAGCGCTTTATCGGTATCCTGATCGAGCACTACGAAGGGATTTTCCCCTCCTGGCTGGCGCCCACACAGGCGGTGGTGCTCAATATCACCGACAAACAGTCCGATTATGCCCAAAAAGTGGAAGAATCCTTGAAAAACAAGGGCTTTCGGGTGATTTCGGACTTGAGAAACGAAAAAATCGGCTTTAAAATCCGCGAGCACACGATTCTGAAGGTCCCGTACCTGCTGGTGGTGGGGGACAAAGAAGTGGAATCACAGACTGTGGCCGTGCGTGCCCGTCGTGGTGAGGACCTGGGATCCATGGATCTCGACGCGTTTGCCGCGCTCCTTACCGAAGACGTCGCATGTCGCGGCCGTATTGCATTGGAGAACTCATTGGAGCGTCAGCATTAAGAAGGAAAGCGGTAAGAGAGCACCCATCAACGACCAGATCACGGCGGACCCGGTCCGCCTCGTAGGCGCTGGCGGAGAACAGGTCGGCATCGTGCCACTGAGCCAGGCGATGGCGGCCGCGGAAGAGGCGAACATGGACCTCGTGCTGATTGCCGATTCCGACCCCGTGGTCTGCAAGGTCATGGACTACGGCAAACATGTGTTCGAGGCGAAGAAGCAGAAGTCTGCGCAACGGAAGCGGCAGAAGCGAACACAGGTTAAAGAGATAAAGTTTCGTCCAGGGACGGAGGAAGGGGATTACCAGGTAAAACTACGCAACCTGGTACGTTTCCTTGAAAACGGCGATAAGGCCAAGGTCACGCTGCGCTACCGCGGTCGTGAAATGGCCCACCAGGAAATCGGCATGGAGCTGCTCAAGCGAGTGGAAGCCGACCTGGCCGAGCTGGGTTCTGTCGAGCAATTCCCGAAAATGGAAGGCCGGCAGCTCACTATGGTAATCGCCCCGAAGAAGAAGCACTGACCCGGAACAATCTGGTCGACGTCCTTCAATCTCGGAAGCTGGAAGAACTGACGGCTTGTGAATGCCCCGGTTTCTTTATTCGATTCATTGCAAATGCGGAGTATTTGATTATGCCCAAAGCAAAAATTCACAGCGGTGCTGCCAAGCGGTTCAAGAAAACCGCCGGCGGCTACAAGCGCAAGAGCGCGAACAAGAGCCACATCCTGACCAAGATGACCACCAAGCGTAAGCGCCAGCTGCGCGGGACTTCCATGATTCACAAGAATGATGAAGTCCTGATCGATCGCATGCTGCGCACCAAGTAATCGCTGGACCTGACTATCAAGGAATAGGAGAAGACTCATGCCTCGCGTTAAACGTGGAGTGGTGGCACACCGCCGTCACAAGAAAGTCCTGAAGCAGGCCAAGGGTTACTATGGAGCCCGCAGTCGTGTATTCAGGGTTGCAAAGCAGGCCGTCACCAAGGCCGGGCAGTACGCATACCGTGATCGCCGCCAGCGCAAGCGCCAGTTCCGCGCGCTGTGGATCACCCGTATCAACGCCCAGTCGCGTGCCAACGGCCTCAGCTACAGCCGCCTGATCAACGGCCTGAAAAAGGCCGACATCGCCCTGGATCGCCGCGTACTCGCGGACCTGGCGGTGCACGACAAGCCGGCTTTTGCAGCGATCGTGGAGCGAGCGAAGGCCGAGCTGGCCTAGCCCACCCCCGCCGCGGGGCGCACAACAACCCGCGGATCGCTGGCTACACTGAACAACCAAAGGGAAAGGGCGATGCTCTTTCCCTTTTTTTTATGTCCATGGATGGACGGTACGTCCGCGAGAGGCAGGACGCCGGTGATACGGCATTCCGGGCGGACGCGGTTGGGAATGGAGTCGTTCCCTGGGTAAGATAACTCAAGAGCTAAACATCATGGAAAACCTCGAACCACTTGCCAGGGAGGCGAAAGCAGCGATCGCGGCCGCGGAAGACGCGGCGGCGCTGGAGCAGCTGCGGGTCGACTACCTGGGCAAGAAGGGCCAGATCACGGCGCTCCTGAAGGGGTTGGGCAAGCTCACCCCGGAGGAGCGGCCCGACGCCGGCGCGAAGATCAACGTGGTCAAGCAGGAGCTGCAGGACCTGATCGGTGCGCGCAGGGCCGAACTGGAGCGCGCCGCCGTGAACGAGCGCCTGGTGCAGGAGACCATCGATGTGACGCTGCCGGGCCGCGGCCAGTCCACCGGGGGCATTCACCCGGTGACGCGCACCATCGAGCGCATGGAGGACTTCTTCACCACTATCGGTTTCGAGGTGCGCGAGGGTCCGGAGGTGGAGGACGACTACCACAACTTCGAGGCTCTCAATATTCCCGCGCACCACCCCGCGCGGGCCATGCACGATACCTTTTACGTCGACGAGCACACGGTACTGCGCACGCACACCTCGCCAGTACAGGTGCGCGTTATGGAAACCGAGGAGCCCCCCCTGCGGATTATATGTCCGGGCAGGGTGTACCGCTGTGACTCGGACCTGACCCATACCCCCATGTTCCACCAGGTGGAGGGTTTGCTGATCGACGAGGAGTCCAGCTTCGCCGATCTCAAGGGAGTGATCGGGGATTTCCTGCGCGCTTTCTTTGAGCAGGAGCTGGAAGTGCGATTCCGGCCGTCCTATTTTCCTTTTACCGAGCCCTCGGCAGAGGTGGATATCCAGTGCGTCAATTGCGGCGGCGCGGGCTGCCGTGTGTGCAGCCAGACCGGCTGGCTGGAGGTAATGGGCTGCGGCATGGTACACCCCCGCGTTTTCGAGTACTCGAAAATCGATCCGGAGAAATACTCCGGGTTCGCCTTCGGTATGGGTGTGGAGAGGCTCGCCATGCTGCGATACGGCGTGAATGACCTGCGCCTGTTTTTCGACAACGACCTGCGTTTCCTCGAGCAGTTCTGACGGGCCACCGGGAGAGATTAAACGTGAAAATCAGCGAAAAGTGGCTGCGCGAATGGGTGAATCCAGCGGTGGACACCGGCGAACTCGCTCACCAGCTGACAATGGCCGGGCTCGAAGTCGAGGCGGTGGACCCCGTCGCGGGTGCTTTCACGGGCGTCGTCGTGGCAGAAATCGTGGAGACGGCCCCACACCCGGATGCGGACAAACTTCAGGTCTGCACGGTGAGCGCGGGAGGAGACACCCTGCAGATCGTCTGCGGTGCGCCCAATGCCCGCGCCGGGATGAAAGCGCCGTTGGCAACGGTCGGCGGTAAACTGCCGGGTGGCTTTGCAGTAAAGAAAGCAAAGCTCCGGGGTGTTGAATCAAGCGGCATGCTCTGCTCTGAGAAAGAGCTGGGCCTTTCTGACGCCGACGACGGCCTGATGGAGCTGGCCGCGGATGCGCCGGCGGGCGAAGATCTGCGCCGGTACCTGGAGCTCGATGACCAACTGCTGGAGATAGGCCTGACGCCCAACCGCGCGGATTGCCTTGGCATTCGCGGTGTTGCGCGCGAGGTGGGCCTGCTCAACCAGTGTGCCGTGAGCGAGGTGGCCTGCAACCCTGTTGCGCCGGCGCTGGACGAGGCGTTTCCCGTCGAACTGCGCGCCCCCGAGCGCTGCCCGCACTTTGTGGGCCGTGTCATTCGCGGTGTCGACCTGTCCCGCCCCAGCCCGTTGTGGATGCGGGAAAAGCTGCGCAGGGCGGGGTTGCGATCCATCGACGCGGTGGTGGACGTGACCAACTACGTCATGCTCGAGCTCGGCCAGCCCATGCACGCCTTCGACTACGATCGCCTGACCGATGGCATTGTCGTGCGCACGGCGGAGCGGGGCGAAAAGCTCGCGCTGCTCGACGGCAGCGAGGTCACACTGGATGGCGGCGACCTCGTCATCGCGGATCACGCCGGGGCGGTGGCCCTGGCCGGTATCATGGGCGGCGATCACAGCGCGGTGAGCGCGGACACGACCAACCTGTTCATGGAGGCGGCGTTCTTCACGCCCGAGCTGATCGCCGGGCGCGCCCGCTCCCACGGCATGCACACCGATGCGTCACACCGTTTCGAGCGGGGTGTGGATTTCGAGCTGCAGGTGCGCGCCATGGAGCGCGCCACCCGGTTGTTACTGGATATCGTCGGCGGCGAGGCGGGACCTGTCATCGAGGAAACCGCCGCGGACCACCTGCCGGAACGTGCCGAGGTGAACCTGCGAGCGGCGCGCATCGGCAAGCTCCTCGGCTTCGAGCTGGAAGCGGCGGAAGTGGAGCGTATTCTCGGCGGCCTGGGACTCGGCGTTGAGGCGACCGGAGATGGCTGGACATGCAGTGTACCGAGTTGGCGTTTCGACATCGCCATCGAGGCGGACCTGCTGGAAGAGCTCGCCCGGGTCTACGGCTACAACCGCCTGCCCGCCAGCAGTATCCGCGCAGACCTGGTGATCACCCCCGGTGACGAGGCCAGGATGTCGCCGCGCCTCCTGCGCCGGCACCTGGGTGCCAGGGGATACCGCGAGGCCATCACCTACAGCTTTGTCGACCCGCAGCTGCAAGCCGTCTTCGATCCGGAGCTGGAACCCGTGGCGCTGGAGAACCCGATCTCCGCGGATATGGCAGTCATGCGTACGAGTCTGTTGCCCGGACTGTTGGGGGCTGTATTGCGCAACGTGAACCGGCAGCAGCCGCGGGCGCGGCTGTTCGAAACGGGCCTGCGCTTCCGGCCCGGCGAGGACGGCCTGGCGCAGGTGCCCGGCCTGGCCATGGTAGTCACCGGGCAGCGCTTCGCCGAGTCCTGGGACATCGCCGGCGAGGCTGCGGATTTCTACGATCTGAAGGGCGACCTGGAGAGCCTGTTGCACCTTAATCGCGACCCGGCGTCCTTCGAGTTTGCGGCCGCGGAGCATCCCGGGCTGCACCCGGGGCAGACCGCGCGCATAACCCGAAAGGGGCAGCCCGTGGGAGTGATCGGCGCGCTCCATCCAGCGGTGGCCGCGTCACTGGACCTGGACGCCAGCCTGTTCGCCTGCGAAATCGATCTCGATGCGGTGCTCGACAGCAAACTGCCGGTTTTCGCAGAACTGTCGAAATACCCCGAAATTCGGCGTGATTTGGCCTTTGTAGTGGACAAATCCGTTCCTGTGGCCACACTTATGGGTGAGGTGCGATCCGCGGCAGGGAGTTACCTGACGGACTTAACCCTGTTTGATGTCTATACTGGCAAAGGCATTGATCCTAAACGGAAAAGCCTTGCACTGGGTTTGACATTCCGGGATCAATCGCGCACTCTTGGCGACGAGGATGTTAATCCTGTGGTGGGTCAAGTTATTGATCTACTAGAAAAAAATTATAATGCCGAGCTTAGGAACTAGGTACGAATACTGGGAATCGGAACGATGGCCGCTCTGACAAAATCCGAGATGGCGGAACGCCTGTTTGAAGAGCTGGGGCTCAACAAACGGGAAGCCAAAGAGATTGTGGAGCTCTTTTTCGAGGAAATCCGCAGTTGCCTCGAAAGCAACGAACAGGTGAAGTTGTCCGGCTTCGGCAACTTTGACCTGCGCGACAAGAGCCAGCGCCCCGGGCGCAATCCCAAGACCGGGGAGGAGATACCGATCTCCGCCCGGCGTGTCGTCACCTTCCGGCCCGGCCAGAAGCTCAAAGCCCGAGTGGAAGAATATGCTGGAACCGACGAACAACAATGAATTGCCCGCCATCCCCGGCAAACGCTATTTCACCATCGGGGAAGTCAGCGAACTCTGTGCGGTAAAACCCCATGTCCTGCGCTACTGGGAGCAGGAGTTTCCGCAGCTCAAGCCGGTCAAGCGCCGCGGCAACCGCCGCTACTACCAGCGCGACGATGTATTGACGATCCGCCAGATTCGCGGCCTGCTCTACGACCAGGGTTACACCATCGGCGGCGCGCGCCAGCGTATGTCCGACGAGGGCGACGACGGGGCCCTGTCGGTGGAAATGCAGGCCGTTATCAAGGAAACCATAGAGGATCTCGAGGACGTCCTTAAGGTCCTGACCCCCGGCAAATAGCCTTTGTCTGGGGCTTCCGATTGAGTATAATGCCGCCCTCGCCGCACCCCCACAGGTAGCGGTGATTCTCGGGGCGTAGCGCAGTCTGGTAGCGCACCACACTGGGGGTGTGGTGGTCACAGGTTCAAATCCTGTCGTCCCGACCAAATCAACGAAAAAGGCCGCCCCTTGGGCGGCCTTTTTCGTTGATCAGGGTCATGACCGGAGGTGAGTTTTAGCGAACGCCGGAGGCGTTCGCGTATCCAGGTTCACAAAACGCGACCAAAGGAGCGTTTTGGACGCGGGAGCGAGCGTAGCGAAGCGACGGCGCCCCTCAGGGGTCAGAACGGCCCAAAGGCCGTTCTGATCAAATCCTGTCAGTCCCGAAAATATAGGGCACTCCTTCTCCCGGTTCTCAACGACGGTAGGCCCGCGCATACCCGCCGCGAAGCGGTCTCATCGGGAGCGCCCGCCGCGCGTGAGGCAACCGCGATGTGATCCAATCCTGTCGTCCTCCTGAACTCGAAATCGTGTGCTGCCAATTGGCCGCACAACTTACGTGCTAGAATCGCAGCATAGCTGCTCCTGAAAGGAATCTGGAGACGAGTAATCTTGCCGAGACTACCCCATGTCAAACAAACCCCGGCCCCTCACCACCTTACTCCTCCTCCTTCCTAGCCTCACCCTCGCCCACGGTACCGCCCCGCACCTGGACGCCGGCCCCCTCACGATAGAAATCGCGCCGGAAAGCCCGACCACGGACACAACCATACACCTCGAGTTTGTGGGAACCGAATGCTACTGGGTCACCAGGGAGGCGTTGTCCATCGATTCCGAAGCGGGAACCGCGCGGCTGGCGTACCTGTACAACTCGGCGGCCTTCTCAGGCCCCTGCATGTTCTCCACGCAGCAGACATTGTCACTCGCGACATTCCCGAAATCGGGCACCTATGAGGTGACCGTATTCGAGACGTCGGGCAGCAATGATCCCGATCCTTTTTCCGAGGACAACCTCATCGGCGCTCTGGACGTGGACGTGACCGTCGCCAGTACCACGGCCTACCCTGAAACACCCGCCGAGGGGTCGATACAGAGCGGCATCGGCCTGATCCGCGGCTGGGCCTGCGACGCCCAGAGCGTGCAGGTCCAGTTCGACAGCCTGCCGCGCATCGCCATCCCCTACGGTTCCACCCGCACCGATACCGAGGGCATTTGCGGTGACTCGGACAACGGCTACGGCTATGTCATGGCCTGGGGCTCTCTGGGGGAGGGGATGCACCTCATGCGCACATGGATCGACGGTGCGCTTGTCGGTTCGATCATGTTCGAGGTCACCGGGCTGGACGATCCGTTCGTGACAGGACTTTCCGGCACCTACGTGCTGGAGGATTTCCCCGCGCCGGGGGAGACTGTCACCGTCGAGTGGAGTGAGCCCGACCAAAACTTCATTATTGTCGAGCACAACCCGTAGTTTCATTAGGTGCCGCGCCGGTGTAGCCAGGTGAACCGGGCCGGTAATCACTTTGAGAATCGGGTTCTCCGCGCCTTGCCGCAGTCCTCCCGAGGCTTTATAACTAGGCCTTGAAGAAATCTTAAGATAACAAAACGCAGTTTCCTGGCGCTCCACCCCATACTGCCTGACACGTACGCGAATCCACAGCATTCGCGAGCCGGGGGGTGTCTGGGGGTGCCGGCCTGGCTGCAGCAAGGAAGAAGACAATGAAAAAGCTGATGACCCTCGCCGCCCTGTTCCTCGTCGCCGCCTGCTACCACCCCATTGAAATCGTTGGGGAGGGCGACGTCACCTCCGACGGCGGGCGCTCCTGCACCCTGGAAGATTTTCTCGCGGCCCTGCCGAACTGCACCCAGAACCTGGTGGCGGGCGATTACGACGAGACTTACACCGCCGACCCCCGGGACGGCTGGGTGTTCAATCGCTGGGAAAACTACTGCCAGCAGGCGCCGGGCAACCAGTGCAGTTTCACCGTGCCGGGCTCAGTCGTGGACCAGTTTGCGGGATCCTCGGTCCTGCCCCTCCGTGCGGTATTCTCCCGCTACAAGGTGACCGGTCCCATCCTCCCTGCAAGCGGATACAGCATGAATATCGGTGGCGGCGATCTCGGCGCGGCGGGTTACGAAGTGGAGGAGTACTTCCTGCACGGCGCCGCGCCCAGCTACACGCCCGACCTGCCGCTGCCCACGGATGGCAAACTCGTGGTCAACCAGAATCCCGACTCCCAGAGCGGCGAGTACCGGACGCGAATGCTGGTGGTGAAGCCGCAGGATCCCGCGGACTTCAACGGCACGGTGATCGTCGAGTGGCTCAACGTGTCCGCGGGCGGCGACTCGCCGCCGGACTGGATCATGGCCCACAACGAGTTCATCCGTGGGGGCTACGCCTGGATCGGTGTCTCCGCACAGGCGGTCGGCGTCAACCAGATGATCAACGGCACCTTCGCGGCGCGCTACGCCACGCTCAATCACCCCGGCGACGTCTACTCCTACGGCATATACAGCCACGCCGGTATGAGCGTGGTGAGCGAGGCGGACACGCTGTTGGCGGGGCTGTCTGTCGAGCGCGTGATAGCGGCGGGTGAGTCGCAGTCGGCAATCCGCATGGTCACGTATATCGACGCCGTGCACCCGCTTGCCGACGCCTACGACGGTTTCCTTGTGCACAGCCGTTTCGGGGCAGGAGCACCCATATCCAGTGCGCCGCTGCCCAACCACCCGTTCCCGGTCCCGGCGCCCATCCGCGACGATCTCAACGTGCCGGTGATCGTGGTCATGGCGGAGGGCGACGTGATCGGCTCCAACCTGGATGCGCGGCAACCGGACTCCACGCTGATCAGGCTCTGGGAGTTGGCGGGCACGGCACATGCGGACGCCTATACACTCGCCGGTATCAGCGACAACGGTGACGGCAGCACGGATATCCAGATGTTCAACTACCTGCGCGTGCCGTTCAACCCATTCAACTGTACCAATGCGATGAACGCCGGGGCGCATCACTGGCAGGTGCAGGCGGCGTTCCGCAGCCTGGATACCTGGGTGCGCACGCTCGCCGACCCGAATGAGCCGACGGTCGCTCCCGCCTCTGCAGCACGGCTCCAGGTGGCCTCCACCTCGCCGGTTGTATTGGCGCGGGACGTGCACGGCAACGCACTGGGCGGCGTACGCTCGCCTCACGTCGACGCGCCGGTCGCAACCCTGGACTCGGAGAACACCGGTCCATTCTTCTGTCCGCTGTTCGGCCGCACCATCCCGTTCCCGGTCCCTGACGTGCTCGCGCTGTACCCGACCAAGGCGGATTTTCTCAGCCAGTGGGAACAGTCCCTTGACGACCTGGTGAGCCAGGGGTTCCTGTTGCAGGAGGATGCGGATCTGCTTGAGGCGGCGGCCCAGGCCTGGAATTTCCCCAACTGAGTGCTCGTCGCCGCGGGCTATCCCACGTGACAGCTGTCCCGCGGCGGCTGTGTCGCCGACGCTGACCCCGCCCGTGAGGTGGCGCCTCCCGCCATGCGATTGGCGCCCGGCGCCATCCCACAAAATACGCTGTTTCTCCACCATGGACACTGCAGTTCAAGTGTCCCGGAGGAGGAACGGCTATGTCGGAATTCGACCTGATCATGCTGGTGCTCGGCGGATTTTCCATCTGCCTGGTGGCACTGTGCCGGACGCTCGGCGCCCGCGGCGACAGGAGGGACCAGCGATGACCTGCGTGCGCAAGCCGCTTGCGGCGGAGGGCGCCGCGGCGCATGACCGTCATGCACGGCGTATAGAGCCCGACCTGGTATTGCTGTTCGAGGCGATCGCGCAGGGCGCCGACCGCGACCGTATACCACCGGTACGGGTGGTGCAGCATGTCATGCAGAATTTCGGTCTGACCCGGGATGAAGCGCTTGCCGAGATCAAGTCCTTCGCCGAGGGGCACTAATCCCGGCAGTGGGGCAGCGCGCTATCAGCGCCGACCGCCGACGTGCGGACGGGGGTGGTGGGCCGGCAGCGGTTGCGCGTGGACCGGTCCGTCGTGTCGCCGCTCGGCGGCCTCGCGGCGTAAGCGCTCCGCGCGTTCATCGTCAACGACGACGTAGTCGGGGTCGTCCTCCTCCACCACCGTTTCCCTGTCCCGGTATTGCGCCGGCTCATGTGCCGGTTCCGGCTCGGATTCGGGCTCGGGGTGTGGGCGGGGCTCGACCGCATCGGCGATATTGCCCTCCTGCAGCTCGACCTCTTCAGCGCCGGCGGCCGGGTGGTCCGTGAACACGGGATTGCCCTGGGCGTCCCGGCTCTCGTAGATCTGTGCCGTCGCGTTGGATGCCGCCAATACAAGCAGGGTTGCCAGGTAGATCAGGGTGGTTTTCATTGCGTGCCTCCTGCCGTTGTTCCCGGTGCCGCGCGGGATGGCCTCGATGAGGAGAATGTGCCCCTATCTTAGACCTCCCGGTGGAAAAGTGACAAGCGATTGGGTAGAGCCCGGTCAGGGCAGGGGGTAGACCATTGTACTGTCGGCCAGGTCTGTTGGCGCAATGAGCCGGCGCTGGCCTTCCTGCCACTGCAGGACGTAGTTACGCTTGCCGCGCTGACGACCGGTCTCGTCCACCTGGTAGCGGCCGAGCAGGGAGCGAAAGTACATCGAGCGCAGTTGCTCGCGCACCGCGGAGGGCTCTGTGGTCCCGGCGAGTCGCACCGCAGCCTCCAGCACCTGGCCCGCGCTGTACCCGAGCGCCGCGTAGACTCCCGGGTTGTTGCCGTAGCGCCGGCGGTAGCGGTAGGCAAAATCTTCTGCGCCTGGCAGCGGCACACTGCGCAGCCACTGTACGATACCGACTACACCCTCTGCCTGGTCGCCGAGCATCTCCCCGAACTCGTGCAGAGCGGGGCCCACGGTGAAGGCCAGCATTCTCGGCTCGACCCCGGCCGCATGCAGTTGGCGCACGATGGCTACCGAGTCTTCGAGGGAGGTGACACCCACGATCACATCGGGGTCGAGTGCGCGCAGCCGCGTCGCCACGGCGGAAAAATCGCGGTCCTCGGGTTCGTGTCCACTGTCCAAAACAATTTCGATCCCATTCTTTACGGCGTTCTTGCGAATTCCCGCTGCAACCTCCCGTCCGAACTCAGTCTGCGTGTAGAGAAGTGCGGCGGTCTTTGCGCCGACGTCGCGCACGACAGAGATGTCTGCCACGTAACTGTCTGCCGGCGTGTCGATGCCGAACACGTTCCGCAGCCCGCGACTCCAGATCTCCTCCGACGACGCCCCCGTCGTCACCATCGGCACGCCGAATCGCTCGGCTACCAGGCTCGCCTCCAGCGTGAGTGACGAGGAGTACGGGCCGACCAGCAGGTCCACGCCCTCGGATTCCAGCAGGCGCGTGAACCCCTCCATCGCGCCCGCGTCCCTGGAGCGGTCGTCGAAGTACTTGAGCGCCACGGGGCGCCCGAGGAGCCTGCCGCGGGAATTGATATCGTCGGCCCACATCTGTAACCCGCGCAGCTGCTCCACGCCGAATTCCTGGAAGTGCCCCGTCAGTGACTGGGTCGTGCCGATGACAATGGGATCCTGCGCCAGCGTCCCGCCGGGTACCAGCAGGACTAGCGCCAGGAGCCACTTTATGAACCGTCCTGTCATTTGGCCACGTCCAGTTCGCGTTTGGTGGACCACAGGAAGCGCACCATGTCGTACTCGAAGGCGGACCCGGTCTCGTAGTAGCGGAAGGAGGTATCGTAGCGCGTGTCGATGGAGTCGAACAGGAAGACGGTCGCGCGCAGGGGCTTCGCCAGCAGTTCGTCCTGGAACACGGTCTGCATATAAAAGTCCGGCAGCATGCCGACCCCGTCGCGCAGGTTCGAGGGCCCGAGCAGCGGGATGACCAGGTAGGGCCCCTGGTCGACTCCCCAGTAGCCCAGTGTCTGGCCGAAATCCTCGTCTGGCTTGGGAATGTCTGCCATCGTCGCGACGTCGATCAGCCCGAACAGGCCGACCGTGGAGTTGAGCAGGACGCGGCCCGTACTCTGGAAAAATTTCTCGGGATTGAGCTGCAGTACCGAGTTAACCGCGCTGCGCATGTCGCGGAAATTCTCGAAAAAGTTGCCCACACCCCTGCGTGCTACCTGGGGCACCACCGCGCGGTACCCGCGTACCACGGGGAGAAAGACGTAGTAGTCGAAGCGGTAGTTGAACGCGTAAATCCGCCGGTTCATGCCCTGCCAGGGGTCATTGACTTCGGTGGGGCTCACGAAATCCGCCGGCAGGAGACGCTCGGCGGAGAAAACGGGCTCGGGATAGTTGTCTGCAACTTGCGCCGGCTGGTCCCCCGGCCCACTCGCGCAGGCGCCTGTGACAAGCGTGACGGCCAGCACGGCGAGAACGCGGCGGATCATTGCACGGTGCCCCCGGTAAAGGTGGCCAGCATCCGGGCGACGTTGTCCCGGTGGTTCATGTTGCCGCAGTGTCCCCCGTAGGGGTAAATGGTAGCCCGCCCGCCAAACACATCCGTGAAGAAATCGATTTCACCAGGCTCCAGGATGACGTCGTCCTCATTGTGCATCACCGAGATCTTGTCGGCGCCGCGTAGGTAATCCGCTATCTCGGCCAGGCTGATGGCATTGATAAACTCGTCGCGTGTCCTGTCGGGATACTCCTCGCGATAGTACGGGTAGAAGAAGCGGTGGTAGAAGTCGGTAAAGCCCAGGCGGTTGGCGACGGCGTTGTACACGGAGAGGTCTGTGTAGCGATCAACAGGCAGTCCGCGCGGCTTGATGTAGCCGAAATCGGTCATCAGGTCCGAGGTGAAGACCAGGGAAGCCGAGGAAATGCGGAAGGACGTCCCGATCAGTGCGGCCAGTTCCTCGTCCTTCAGTTCCAGCGCCTGGTACGCCTTCAGCAGGAAGTCCTCCCCGAGGTCGTCGTCGGACTCCGCGTAGACGTCGGTAAAGGCAGACATGAGGCGATTGATGAACAGGTCAAAGTTGTCGACACCCCCGGGGATATTCTCGATCATGCGGTCCAGCAGTGATATCGAGTTGTACAGGGAGACCGGTGGGTTGATCAGCAGCACGCGTTCGAAGTTGAACGTCTCCCGCTCTTCGTCGAGCAGGGACACGTAGGCCGCGTTAAACCCGCCGAGGCTGTAGCCGGCCAGGTTGAAGCCGCTGACCTCGATGTCATCCCCGTGCTTCTGCCAGACCAGTTCCATGACCCGGTAGAGGTCTTGCGCATCGTTGTGCGCGTGGCCCGGCACCCCGGTGCGGGAGGCGGACACCACGAAGTTAGGCAGGGTGGGGGAGGACAGTGATACCACGTGAAAGCCGGCCTGGTAGAAGGCCCTGGCCATGTTGTAGTTCTTGGCGCCGTTGTGGGAGGCGCCTGTCCCGGCGATGAGGAAAATCAACGGTGCGCGATCCCGTTGCAGCGCCACGGAGTAAATAAGTTGTCGCCCATACCACAGGGCATCGGGGGGTACCCGCTCGGGAAACACTTCCAGCCACTGCTTCCTGAAAGGAATCCGCTCGGGCAGGTCCGCCGCGTAGTCCGCGGGGGTGCCTATGACGGTGGCCACAAAGCGGTCGTGAATGGGGTAGTCGTAGTCTTCGAGGGCAGAGGTGTAAGCGGCGACAAGCGCCAGGCACAGCGCCGCAATCACCCGTGAGAACTTTCTTATAATAGCCACTTCACTCCCGTAGATCCCGGTGGCGCGGCCAATGTTGGCACGATTCCCCTGGCGTGTCACGAAAAACGCGGCGCGCGCCGGGCCTTTTTAGCGGGTGTGCAGCACGGCGATAATTTCGTTGCGCAGGTCCGCCGGGTCGACCACCCGGTCGAAGGCCATCATGTCCGCCGGCACCCAGGCGCCGGACTGGATTTCCCTCAGGTGCGCGGCTTCCTCCTCGCTGGCGCGGGCCGCCTCCGCACCGCCGATCGCCGGTACGCCGCCGAGACTCGCGGAGGGCAGCGCCAGGCTGACCGCCTGGCGATCCCACGGGTTCATGCCCATGACCGAACTGCCGAAACCGAAGGCCTTGCGCAGCGTGACGACCACTTTTGTCCCGCGGTAACGGCGCTGGGCGAGGAACATCCTGCCCGCCGCCGCCAGGACACCGCTGGCCTCGGCCGCGGGCCCGGGCATCACGCCGGGATTGTCCAGCAGGCTGACCAGCGGCAGCCCGAACGCGTGGGCTACCTCGATGAAGTGGGCGGCCTTGTGGGCGCCGTCGGCCGTGATGGCGCCCGCTTCGACAGCGGGCTGGTTGGCCACGATCATGCAGGGCACGCCACCGATGCGCCCGACTGCCGCGATGACGCTGCGGCCGAAATCCGGCTGCAGCTCGAACAGGGACTGGCTGTCCAGCAGCTCGACGAGTACCTCGCGCATGTCGTAGGTGCGGTTGGCCTGGGGCGGGATAATCCCGGTGAGGCGCTCGAGCTTGCGCGGGGTGGCGGCGGGGGCGTCCCGGCTCTCCGGCAGGGCATCGCCTGCACGGCCGGGCAGCAGGGACAGGAAGTAGCGTGCCATGGCGAGGCAATCCGGTTCGCCCGCGCCGAGATTGTGGGCGACGCCGCTCCGGGCGGTGTGCATGTCCGCGCCGCCGATCTCCTCCGGTGTCGCCTTGAGCCCGAGGGCCGCCTCCACCAGCGGCGGGCCCGCGGAAAACAGGGCGGAACCCCGGGACATGATGATCAGGTCCGCGAACACGCCGGTGAGTGCCCCGTGGCCGGCAGAGATGCCCAGGACCAGGGTGATCACGGGTACGCGGCCCTTGAGATCGGCGACCAGCTGGAGGTCGTTGGGGGTATTGGGGTAGCGCGCCGTCTGGTTGCCGGTGCGCTCTCCCGCACCGTCCAGCATCAGGACCAGCGGCAGTTCGCGTTCCAGCGCGAGGCGCACCAGGCGCGTGCGCTTTGCCGCGTTGGGATGCCCGATCGAGCCGCCTTTCACGGTGAAGTCCTCGGCCAGGACGACGAGGCTGCGGCCGTCGATGCGCGCAATGCCACCGACCAGCCCGTCCGCCGCCAGGGGCGCCTCGCCGCCGGGGTGGTTGCCACCGGCGAGGGCGCCGTACTCGTTGAAACTGTCGGCGTCGCAGAGCGCCGCGATGCGCTCGCGGGCGGTCATGCGCCCGGCGGCATGCTGGCGCGCGATCCTGTCCTGGCCTCCCATCGCCTCGGCGGCGGCTGTCCGCTCGCGGAGTTGCTCCAGGAGGGCCTGCCAGCCCTCGCGGTAATCGCTCAAGTGAAGTGCTCCCCGGTGGACTTGCCGATGAACATACGGGATGATTTTTGCCAACACAACAGGCGGAACAGGGTGGCGGTACATGAAATTGGGTCTGGCGCTGGAATATGCGTCGCCGCAGCTTACGATTCCGGTCGAACTCGTGCGCCACGCAGAGGCGAGCGGCTTTCACTCGGTCTGGAGTGCGGAGGCCTACGGCTCCGACGCGATTACACCGCTGGCTTACCTCGCGGGACAGACCGAGTCGATCCGCCTCGGTACCGCCGTCGCCCAGGTCTCTGCGCGGGCACCCACCGTACTGGCCATGCAGTTGGCGAGCATCGACCAGCTGGCGGGGGGTGGACGAGTCATCGGCGGCCTGGGCCTCTCCGGTCCCCAGGTGGTGGAGGGCTGGCACGGGATGCCCTGGGCGCGTCCCGGTGCGCGCCTGCGAGACTGCACCGAGATCCTGCGCAAGACCCTCGCGCGGCGCGAGCCGGTCGTACACGCCGGGGAGGGAATTGCCCTGCCCTACGGTGGGGACGACGCCAGCGGGCTGGGCAAGCCCCTGAAGTCCATTCTGCACATGAACCCCGACATACCCCTGTGGCTGGGTACCGGCTCCAGGGCCAACGTCGCGCTCGCGGCTGAGATCGCCGACGGCTGGATTCCCATGGGTTTCACGCCGGGGATGATGGACCTTTACGGCCCCTGGCTCAGCGAGGGCTTCGAGCGCGCCGGCGACGGCAGGGGCCTGGACGACTTCGAGATCTTCTGCCCCGTGCAGGTGGACCTCACAGACAACGTGCGCGGGGCGCTGGATGCGCGCAAGGGGCAGGCGGCCATGTACGTCGGCGGCATGGGAGCGCGGGAAAAGAACTTCCACGCCGAACAGATGGCGCGCCGCGGCTTTCCCGACGCCGCCGCGCGCATCGGCGAGCTGTTCCGGGCCGGGCGCCACGACGAGGCGGTCGCTGCGGTACCCGACGAGTATATCGAGCAACAGGTGCTGGCCGGACCCCCGGGGAGAATCGGCGAGGCCTTCGAGCGCTGGCGGGGCAGTGGCGCGACGGGGCTGATCTGCCACCTCGGCGCCGGCGATCACCGGGAGGCGGTAAGCCTGCTCGCCCGCCTGGCCGCGCAGTGACCGACATTGACAAAGGAGGGAGTGAGCCCGTGAGTGATGATACTTTGCAGGTGTCGCAGGACGGCCCCGTGGAGTGGGTCGCCCTGAATCGTCCCGAGGCGGGAAACGGCCTGGACGCGGCGCTGGTGGATGCCCTGGTGGACTATTTCGAGGGCTTGCGCGACCGCGAGACTGTGCGCGTCGTGGTGCTGGGCGGAAAGGGAAAACACTTCTGCGTGGGCCTGGACATGACACCGGGGTCTTTCGGCGATCTCGATCGCTCGCCGCGCTCGATCTGGGGTACCCAGCGCAGGATCGCGCGCATTTACCTGGCCATGCGGCGCTGCCCGCAGCCGATTATCGCGCTCGTCCACGGCGCGGCCTGCGGGGGCGGTTTCAGCCTGGCGCTGGCGTCGGATATCCGGATAGCCGGCGAGAGTGCGAAGATGAATGCCGCCTATATCAAGATTGGGCTCACCGGTGCCGACATGGGCAGCAGCTATTTCCTGCCGCGCCTTGTCGGCACCTCCGTGGCGTCCGAGTTGCTGATGACCGGCAGGTTCATCCACGCGGACCGCGCCCTGGCGGTGAATCTCGTCTCGGCTGTGGTGCCCGACACCGGTCTTGCGGCAGCCGCCCGGGAAACTATCGACGATATGCTGCGCACAGCGCCGATGGGGTTGCGCCTGACGAAGGACGCACTGAACGTCAGCGTCGACGCGGCGAGCCTGGAAGCGGCCATGGCCGTGGAGGACCGCCACCAGTCCCTGCTGGCCCTGACGGACGATGCGACGGAGGCGGGGCTGGCTTTTTTTGAGAAGCGCGACCCGCACTACAGCGATCGCTGATCTGTCCAGCCGTTGACTCGGCGCGTTGCGCCAGTGCGCAGAATATGACTTGAGGTGTCATATCAGCTCTCTATACTTGTGCAGATTCGAATAAAGGCGGGATGCTCCTATTGGAAGACTCCACCCGGACCGAGGAACGCCGCGCGTTCCTACTGCTTGTTGTATTCCTGGCTCCCATCCTGGCCGTGGCCATCGTCGGCGGCTACGGCTTCGCGGTGTGGATGAGCCAGCTTCTCACGGGACCGCCGGGAAGCTGACGCCTTGACCCTCAGCAGGCGAGACATTATCACCGCCGGCAGCGGCGCCGCTCACATCGCCAGTCTCCTGGTGCAGTGCCAGCCGGAGCGGCTGGATGCGCTCGCGGCCGACCTCGATGCCCTGGAGGGCACGGAGGTTCCCGCCCGGGATGAGCAGGGCAAGCTGATCGTCCTATTGGAGTTACCCACCGAGTACGCGCTGCTCGAGCGCACCCGGGAGATCGAGAATCTCCCGGGCGTCATCAGCGTGACCCTTGTCTATCACGAACTGGATGAACCGGACTAGCGAGGTATTCATGAGCGCCACCCGCAGGGATTTCATCAGGGCCAATGCCGTCGCCGCCGCTGCCGCCGCAGCGGGGATGACGTTGCCCGCCGGGGCCAGTAACGTGGTGACCTCGGACCTGAAACTGAAATGGGCGAAGGCCCCGTGCCGATTCTGCGGCACCGGGTGCAGTGTCAATGTGGCGACCCGCGACAACCGGGTGGTGGCCACCCACGGGGATATCAACTCCCCTGTGAACAAGGGCCTGGCCTGCATCAAGGGCTACTTCCTGTCCAAGATCATGTACGGCGACGACCGCCTGACGCAGCCGCTGCTGCGCAAGCGCGACGGCGTCTACCACAAGGAGGGAGACTTCACCCCGGTGAGCTGGGACGAGGCCTTCGACATCATGGCGGAGAAGTTCAAGGCCGCCCTCAAGGAAAAGGGCCCGCGCGGCGTCGGCATGTTCGGGTCGGGCCAGTGGACGGTGTGGGAGGGCTATGCCGCCGCCAAGCTCTACAAGGCGGGCTTCCTGTCCAACAATATCGACCCGAACGCGCGCCACTGCATGGCGTCCGCCGTGGTCGGCTTCATGCGTACCTTCGGCATCGACGAGCCGATGGGCTGCTACGACGATTTCGAACACGCGGACGCCTTCGTGCTGTGGGGCTCCAACATGGCCGAGATGCACCCCATCCTGTGGACCCGCATCACGGATCGCCGTTTGAGCAATCCACACGTCAAGGTCTGTGTGCTCTCCACCTTCGAGCACCGCTCCTTCGAGCTGGCGGACATCCCGGTCGTCTTCACGCCCCACAGCGACCTGCTTATCCTCAACTACATCGCCCACCACATTATTAAGACCGGGCGCGTGAACAGGAAGTTCGTCGACAGGCACGTGAACTTCCGTCGCGGGGCGACCGATATCGGCTACGGCCTGCGCCCCGAACACCCCCTGGAGCAACAGGCGGCGCGCCCCGCCGACGGCGGCTCCGAGGCCATGAGCTTCGACGAGTTTGCCGCCTTCGTCGCGGACTACGATGTCGAGCGCGTGTCGCGAGAAACCGGTGTCCCCGAGCACCGCCTCGAGGAGCTGGCGGAGCTCTACGCCGACCCGGACACCCGGGTCATGTCACTGTGGACCATGGGGATCAACCAGCACACGCGGGGTGTCTGGGCGAACAACATGCTCTACAACGTGCACCTGCTGACCGGCAAGATATCCGAACCCGGCAACAGCCCGTTCTCGCTTACAGGGCAGCCCTCAGCCTGCGGTACCGCGCGGGAAGTGGGCACCTTCGCCCACCGGCTGCCCGCCGACATGGTGGTGACCAATCCCGAGCACCGCGCATTCTCCGAGAAAAAGTGGAAGTTGCCGGAGGGACTGCTCCCCGATTGGGTGGGCTCTCACGCGGTACAGCAGAACCGCGACCTGAAGGACGGCAAAATCAACGCCTACTGGGTGCAGGTCAATAACAACGTGCAGGCTGCACCGAACCTGGTGGAGGAGACACTGCCGGGTTATCGCAACCCGGAGAACTTCATCGTCGTTTCGGAGGCCTACCCGACAGTCACCGCGCAGGCGGCGGACCTCATTCTCCCCACGGCGATGTGGGTGGAGAAGGAGGGCGCCTACGGCAACGCCGAACGACGCACCCAGTTCTGGCACCAGATGGTCGACGCGCCGGGCGAGTCGCGCTCCGACCTCTGGCAGCTAGTGGAGTTCTCCCGGCGTTTCACCACCGACGAGGTCTGGCCCGCCGAGATCCTCGATGCCAACCCCGGCTACAAAGGCAAAACCCTGTTCGAGGTCCTGTTCGCCAACGGCCAGGTCGATCGCTTCCCCCTGTCCGATATCGAGGACGGCTACGGTAATCACGAGGCGGAGGACGTCGGCTTCTATATCCAGAAGGGTTTGTTCGAGGAATACGCGGCCTTCGGCCGCGGCAAGGCCCATGACCTGGCAGACTTCGACACCTACCACGCGACCCGCGGCCTGCGCTGGCCCGTTGTCGACGGCCGGGAAACCCTGTGGCGCTTTCGCGAGGGTGCCGATCCCTATGCGCGGGAGGGCAGTGGCTTCGACTTTTACGGCAAACCCGACGGCAAGGCAGTGGTCTTCGCGCTGCCCTACGAGCCCCCGGCGGAGATCCCCGACGCGGATTACGACCTGTGGCTGTCCACCGGCCGCGTGCTGGAGCACTGGCATTCCGGTTCGATGACGCGAAGGGTGCCGGAACTGCACAAGGCGGTGCCCGGCGCCCTGGTCTACATGCACCCGGAAGACGCCCGGGAGCGCAAATTGCGACGCGGCGACGAGGTCCGGGTGATCTCACGCCGCGGCGAGATGCGCACAAGGGTCGAGACGCGCGGTCGCAACAAACCGCCGCGCGGTCTCGTCTTCGTGCCCTGGTTTGACGCCAGCCAGCTCATCAACAAGGTCACTCTCGATGCGACGGACCCGCTCTCCAGGGAGACGGATTTCAAGAAATGCGCCGTGCGCATCGAGCGGGCGTAGGGGGGTACCGGATATGAGACTGCGCCTCGCCTGCCTGTCCCTGCTGCTGTTGCTCCCGCCCCTTGCCGGCGCCGACGATAACATCGCAACCCTGCGCGGAGCCCCGATAGATGCAGAGCCCGTGCCGCCGAAGATCAGCCGCGTGGAGAACGACGACCTGCGGCGCAAGCGCGCCTATCCCATGCAGCCGCCTACGATTCCCCACAAGATCGACGGCTACCAGGTGGACCTCAACGTCAACAAGTGTATGTCCTGCCACAGCCGGCGCCGCACCGAGGCCAGCCAGGCGCCGATGGTCAGCGTGACGCACTACATGGACAGGGAGGGCAACTTCCTGGCGGAGATATCCCCGCGGCGTTACTTCTGCGCCCAGTGCCACGTGGTGCAAACCCGATCCAATCCCCGTGTCGGTAACGACTTCGTCGACATGGACGATTTGATCGCGGCGCCCCCCGCGGCTGGGCACTGACGATGATGGACCTGCTGCGCCGCTACTGGCGCGCCATTTCCACGCCGAGCAAGTACTACAGTCTTGGTTTCCTGTCCCTGGGCGGTTTCGTGATGGGTATCATCTTCTGGGGCGGTTTCAATACCGCGATGGAATTCACCAACACGGAACCCTTCTGTACCAGTTGCCACGAAAACCTCTACCTGGAACTACAGGATACGATCCATTTCACCAACCGCTCCGGCGTGCGTGCCATCTGCTCCAGTTGCCATGTGCCCCACGACTGGACCGACAAGATCGCGCGCAAGATGCAGGCGTCCAAGGAGGTCTGGGCGTGGATCACCGGTACCATCAACACGCCGGAGAAGTTCGAGGCGCGGCGCCTGGCGCTTGCGCAGCACGAGTGGGCTCGCCTGAAAGCCAACGACTCCCTGGAGTGTCGCAACTGCCACGAGTTCGAGTACATGGATTTCACCTACCAGAGCACGCGTGCGGCTGACCAGCATTCCACGGCACTGGCGAGCGGTGAGAAGACCTGCATCGACTGTCACAAGGGTATCGCCCACCAGTTGCCCAACATGGCGGGGGTGGAAGGCTTCTAGCGCAGGCGCTGCGCGCCGTGGTAGATGCTGAACCCCGTGTCCGAGGCGAAGCCGGCCAGGGTAATGTCGTGCTGTTGAGCCACGCGCACGGCCAGGCTCGATGGGGCGCCCACGGCGACCACCACCGGGATGGCCGCCATCACTGCCTTCTGCAACAGCTCAAAACTCGCCCGCCCGCTCAACACCAGGATGCACGGGCCGCCGGCGAGCCCGCCACTCTCCAGCCGGGTCCCAACCAGTTTGTCCAGGGCGTTGTGTCGACCCACGTCCTCGCGCAGCACCAGGAGTTCTCCGGAGTCGTCGAAAAGGCCCGCCGCGTGGACGCCCCCCGTTTCCCGGAACAGTGCCTGGGCGTCGCGCAGCCGCCCGGGGAGCAGTGGCAGCAGCGCGGGGTCCAGCCACCCGGGGGTGCTGTCCGCGGTGGGCGGGTCCTTCAGCGCCAGCGCCTGCAGGGAGGTTTTGCCACAGACGCCACAGCTCGACTGCGTGGCGAGGTTGCGGTCGTACCGGGCCCAGTCGGGCACGATACCCGCCGTCAACGTGATTTCGATTTCGTTTGACCCCTCCTCGCCAGGCTCGCGGTGCACCGCGGTGATATCGTCGCGCCGGCGAATGACCCCCTCGGACAGCAACAGGCCCAGCGCCAGTTCCGCGTCGTTGCCGGGCGTGCGCATGGTCACGGTGAAGACCCGCCGCAACGTGTTGCCCGAGGAGTCCCGCCAGGCGAGGGCGATCGCCAGGGGCTCCTCCACCGCGACCCGGTCCGTGTCCGGCTCGGGGCCGCTTCCCCCGCGCCCGAAAGTCAGGCGGTTGCAGTCCAGCGCGGTCCGGGTTGTGGCGGCAGTTGGGCTGCCATCGGATGGGCCTTGAATGGGCGGTTCCTCCGGATTCTGGCGCCCCGGACGGGGCGGAGGGCCTTATTTGTACGGGGATCAGCGGTGGTGTGCAAGCGGGTGGTCCGGGGGGAGAAACCCCGGCAGGAGAGCCCGAAATCGTGTAGAATGGGGGGTTCACCCCTGTGAAAAAGGATGCACTATGCCCCGCAAGCCCACCCGCGAAGCGGCCCGCAAGAAACTGCCCCCCGCGGTAGAAACCTCTGAGTCAATCGCCGAGCAGACCGCCGCTTTCCTCAAGGCCGGCAAGAAAATCGACGTCATCGCCTCCGGCGTCAGCGGCCAGCCCAGCATGGCTGTGAGTCGCAACGCCAAGACCGCCAAACGCAAGGCTGCCGGCTGACGTCACCACCCCGGCGAGCCGTCCAGCCAATCCCGCACAACCCCCCCGGATAGATCACCGCGTTCATCCCTGCGGCAGGTAGAACTGCTCGTACCAGCGCCGCAGTTTGTTGACCGGCCCGTCCCCGTCGCAGAGGATGGGGTCCTCGCGATAGATTTTGTCCTTCCAGATCTCCACGTCCTGCCCGAAAGCGATGTGGGCGATCCGGGGGTACATCGCGGCGAACTCCTGCGGCAGAGGCCGATCGTCGAGACTGCTCACGATGACGGCCGAGCACAGGTCGACCTCCTCGCCGTCGACGGGGGTATGGCAGTTCACCCACCAGGCCCTGAAGCTGACATCCGCGCTGGTAGATTCGGTGTAGTAATACATGATCGAGGGGCCGTGGTAGGTGGCGTCTCCCCAGGCGTCGGCGCCGCTGCCCGCCTGTTCGTCGCGCATCTCCTCGAGATCGAAGGGCACACCCGGGGGGATGATCATGTTCGCCTCGGCGTCCCTGTCCACGGTGGACAGCTGTGTCACCGTGCGCTCGCCGAACGTGTTTTCCCACTTGCGTACCTTGCCGCCGTGAACGTGGGGGAAGTGCGCGATGTCGACAATGTTCTCGATGATGTCGCAGGGCCTGGCGCAAATCCGTGAGCGGTAGAATTCCCAGTCGCCCCAGCCGCCGTCTCCCCACTCCCCGATGTCGGGCAGGTAGGGTTCTGGTTCAGCGCCGTCGAGGTCGTACCAGATTGCGATGAACCCGTTTTTCTCCACCACCGGCCAGCCCCGCAGCGCGTCGACAGCGCGCTCGGGGATGTTGTTTGCGTAAGGTATATCCACACAGCGGCCCGCGGTGTCGAAGGTCCAGCCGTGGAAGGGGCAGGCGATGGTATCGCCGCGCACGCGGCCCTCGCCGCTGGCCAGGTGCGCGCCGAGGTGTGGGCAGTGTGCGTCCAGCACGCCCACCTGTCCGGACTCGCCGCGATAGGCCACGAGTTCCCGGTCGAAGTAGTGCAGTCGCTTCACCTCGCCCGGGGCCAGCTCCTGTGAGAACAGCACGATGTGCCAGCCCCGCGCGAAGTTGCCGGGCGCCAGGAACGCGTAGCGGTAGTCAGTCATGGTCGGGGTGTCCTGCTGTCGCTGTGCCGGTTTCCGCACTCTGCTCCCCGCCGGCCTCTGCGCCAAAGGCGTGGCGCGCCGCGAGGTAGGCGAAGGTCATCGCCGAACCGATGGTCGCGCCGGCGCCGGGATAGGTATCGCCCATCACCGCGGCGCTGGCATTGCCCGCGGCGTAGAGCCCGTGAATCGCTTCACCCTGCGCGTCGAGTACGCGGCCGTACTCGTCGCACTGCAGGCCGCCCTTGGTGTCGAGATCACCCGGTTCGCAGCGCAGGGCGTAGTAGGGCCCCTTGTCCAGGGGCGCCAGGGAGGGGTTGGGGGCTACGCGGGGGTCGGCGTAGTACTTGTCGTGCTCCGATTGGCCGCGGCCGAACTCCGAGTCCTCGCCGCGGCGAGCGTGCTCGTTGAAGCGCAACACCGTGTCGACGAGGTTATCCGGGGGCATGCCCAGCTTCCCGGCCAGCTGCTCGAGCGTGTCGGCCCTGGTGAGCAGTCCCGAGGTGAAGTTGTCCTCGGCCAGGCGCGAGTCCGCCTCGACCTGCCCGGGCTTGATGTGCCCGACCGCGTAGCGGCTGCGAAAATGTGCGTCGAAGACGAGGTAGCAGGGAATGGCGTCTTCCCCGCGCGCCTGTGCCGCGTACTGCGCCTTGACGAAGTCCTCGTAGGGCTGTGCCTCGTTGGTGAAGCGTCGACCCCGGCCATTGACCATAATCGAGCCCGGGTTGGCCTTGCCCGAGATCAGGGCCAGGACGCGCCCGTCAGGCAGGGTGTAGCTCGGGGACCACCAGGCGCAGTGCATGAAGCCCAGCGCGGCGCCGACCCGCTCCCCCAGGGTGACCGCGTCGCCGGTCGCCCCCGGTGCGGCGGCCGTCCAGTCGGACCCTATAGGTGCCTGTTGGTGCTGCCTGCGCATGTCGGGATTGTGCGAGAAACCGCCGGTGGCGAGCAGGACCCCGCGCCGTGCCCGCACCCTCAGGGGTTTGCCGTCGCGGCATACCACAGCACCACAGACCGCGCCGTCCTCGCACAGCAGGTCCTCCACCGGCGCATCCAGCCAGAGGGGAATGTCGCGGTCCAACATCGACCGCCGCAGGCGCGCCACCAGTGCCGGGCCCAGGCACAGCCGGTTGTCGCGGTCGCCGCGCAGTCGCGCCGGCAGGTCGAGCAGGAAGCGCAATAGCAGTCGCGCCCCGGTTAGGTAGGACCCGAGGTTCATTTTCTGCAGGCTCTGCCCCTCGGCTATATTGAGATTGAAGGGCAGTAACAGGCCGTCGTAGTGGCCCAGGCGTATGTTCCCGGCCTCTGTGCCGAGGCTGCGCAGGCTGATGGGTGCGCAGTCCATGGAGCGCCCGCCGGGTTTGTAGCCGGGGAGCGTCTCGTAGTAATCCATGTAGTTGGGAATCGCGCAGTAGTCGACGTGGCTGTGCGCCATCATGAAGCGCAGCATTTCCGGCGCGCGCTCGGCGTAGGCGCGCACCCGTGCATCGGGCACCGTGTCGCCGATCAGCGCCTTGAGGTAGGTGTAGCCCTCGTCGGCGCTGTCGCTGATTCCGGCCTCCGCCTGGCGGTGGTTGCCGGGTATCCAGGCGACCCCGCCGGACTTGGCGGTAGTTCCCCCGTAGACGGGCTCTTTTTCCACGAGTAGCACTGTGCCGCCCAGTGCGTGCGCCACTATAGCGGCGGTCATGCCGGCAGCGCCGGCCCCGGCCACCAGCCAGTCGACTTCCCGATCCCAGTTCAAACCTGCGCTACCGCCTCATCCACTTGACGGTGACCAGTGTGGCAGCGCGCGCACGGCCTCACCAGCGCCGTCGGGAAAACACGCAACCCGGTTCAATATTCCGGCCGCCTCTGTTGACCCGGGATGAGTGCGGCCCTACTGTTCAGTTCTTCCTTTAGCGCGGGGTGTGCGCCAATGAATGACATTCCCCAGGCGCGTGTTCACGGTGTCGGCGACCTGCGCCTCGACCGCGTGGCGCCGCCGACCTGCGGACCCGACGACGTGGTGGTGCGGGTGCGCGAGTGCGGTATCTGCGGCTCCGACCTGGGCTACATCGCAATGGGTGGTTTGACCGGTCCCGACGACCCCATGCGTCTCGGCCATGAACTCTGGGGCGAGGTGGCCGAGGCGGGCGCCAACGTGGGTCACGTGGCCCCCGGGGATCGCGTCGTGGTGCAGCCGCTGAGCAGGGGCGTCAATATCGGCAACGGCGGCCCCGAGGGCGGGTTTACGCCACTGTTGCTTGTACGCGGCGCGGCGTCAGACCCCGCGACCACGCTGAAACTCCCGCCGCAGATTCCCGACAACTGGGGCGCCCTGATTGAACCGCTCTCCGTGGCACAACACGGCGCCAATCGGGTAGCGGCGAGGGCCGACGACCGGGCGGTCATCTACGGCGGCGGGCCCATCGGACTGTCGCTGGTCCAGGTACTGCGCTACCGGGGGCTGGACAACATTGTCGTGGTCGATCTCTCGGAACGCCGTCTCCAGGCCGCCCGGGAGATGGGTGCGATCGCGGTGCGCGGGGACGACCCCGGGCTGTCCGAAAAACTGATAGAGGTGCACGGCGCCGAAGACTTTTTCGGCATGTCGCTGCCGGCCAGCACAGTCTGGTTCGAAGCCACGGGTGTGCGCCAGGTCTTCGAGGCAATCGTCGCCACCGCGGGTCCGGGCAGCCGAATTTGCCTGACGGGCCTGCACAAGGAGCCCGCCACGGTCGACCTGGTCATGTTGCTCGCCAAGGAGGTCAGCCTGGTCCCCGCCATGGGCTACACCGTGGAGTTCGACGAGGTGATCGACATGCTGGCATCGGGCGAGCTGGATCCCGCCGCAATGGTCACGCATCATTTCCCCCTCTCGGACCTCGATACGGCCTTCGCGACGGCGCGGGACACCGGGCGGGCGATCAAGGTGATCGTCGACTGCCAGGGCTGAACGGCAGCGCAGGACAGCAATCCATTGAAGTTCGCGCCGCGGACGGCGCACAGCAGGGAGTCGGCATGCAGGAAATCGAGGGTAAAGTCGCGGTAGTGACCGGGGCCGGGTCGGGAATCGGCGAGGGCATTGCCCGCGCCGCGGCCGCCGCCGGTATGAAGGTGGTGGTGGCGGATATTGACCTGGACGGCGCCGGGGTGGTGGCCGCCGACATCGGCGAGCAGGCGCTGGCCTGCCGCGTGGATGTCTCGGACCTCGCCTCGGTAGAGGCGATGCGCGACGCCGCGCTGGAACACTTCGGTGCGGTGCACCTGCTGTGTAACAACGCGGGTGTCTGGGTGGGCGCGATGATGGTCGACGCGGATATCCGCGACTGGCAGTTCCTGGTCAACGTCAACCTGTACGGTGTCATTCATGGCATCCGGGCCTTCCTGCCACTGCTCGTGGAACAGGGCGAGGGTCATATCGTGAACACCGCATCGATGGGTGGGCTGATATCGGGTCCGCCCGAGGGGCTTTACACCACGACGAAGTTCGCCGTGGTCGGCTTGTCCGAGTCGCTGCTCATGGAGGTCGCGGACAAGGGCGTGGGCGTCTCGGTGCTCTGTCCCGGGCTGGTGGACACGCGGCTCACCACGAAATCTTTCGAGGTGCGCCCGAAACAGTTCGACCCCGGTATCGACCACGCGCAGCCGGCGCCGGATACCGCCAGCGGAATTTCCCCGCTGGTTGTCGGCGAGCGTGTTATCGACGCGGTGCGGGAAGGCGGTTTCTATATCATCACCCACGACGACTACCGCGACATCATCGCGATGCGCCACCAGGGCATCCTGGACGCGCTGGACGACCACGCGCGACGCTACGGCTCCACTTCCGGGAGGGATGTGTGAGGATAGGCCCATACCTGGTTGCCCTCCTGCTGTCGTCGGCGTCATGGGCGCAGGCGATCGAGTACACAGAGCAGCGCCAGCCGTGCGCTGAACGCGATCCGCTGCGCCGGCCCTTCTTCGGCGACGTCCACGTGCATACCCGGTACTCCCTTGACGCCAGCACGCAGGGGACCCGAACCAGCCCCGACCAGGCCTACCGGTTCGCGCGGGGCGAAGCGCTGGCCATCCAGCCCTGGACCGAAACGGGCCGGGGGCTGCGTTCGCTGCAGCTCAGCGAACCGCTGGATTTTGCCATGGTCTCCGACCACGCCGAACTGATCGGCGAGGTCTACATGTGCAACACGCCGGGGGTGGAGGGTCACGATTCCTGGCAGTGCATGCTCTACCGTTACTGGCCCCGCGGGGCGTACTACCTGTTCAATTTTATGGCCTCCATGCGCGCGACGCACATGGGGCAGTGCGGTGACGACGCGCAGCTCTGCCTGCAGGCCGCGCGCTCACCCTGGGGGGAGATGCGCGAGGCAGCGGAGACCCACTACGACCGCTCCGGGGACTGTGAATTCACCAGCTTTATCGGTTACGAGTGGACCGGCCTGGCACCGGAGACCGGCGGCAACCTGCACCGCAATGTCCTGTTTCGCAACGCCGATGTGCCTGAGTTGCCGGCGAGCTTCATCGACGGCCCCTCCGCGCCGCAACTGTGGGATGCACTGGATGCCGGGTGCATCGACGCCGCGGGAGACTGTGACGTGCTGGTCATACCCCACAATTCCAATCTCAGTGCGGGACAGATGTTCCTCAATGCCTATGAGGGAAGGCAGATGTCGCCGGCGGAGGCAGCCACGCGCCGGCGCATGGAGCCCATCGTGGAGATGATGCAGCACAAGGGCGCCTCCGAGTGTTACTTCGAGGCCGGGGTGAGCGTGGATGAGCTCTGTGCGTTCGAGCAGCTGCCCGTCGACAACATCGCGGGTTACAACAACCCGCCCAGGCCCGACACCGGGTTTGTGCGCGACGCCCTGGGCAAGGGGCTGGCGCTGGATGTGCTGCTGGGGACCAACCCCTTCGCCTTCGGCTTTATCGCCAGTACCGATACCCACCTCGGCGCCCCGGGGGCGGCGGACGAGGACCGCTTTCTGGGGCACGGTGGGGCGGGTGTTCCCGCCAGGGATGAGATCCCGCCGGGGCTGCCGGACAAACTGGAGTACAACCCCGGCGGCCTCGCCGTCGTGTGGGCACAGGAGAACAGCCGCGACGCGCTGTTCGACGCCATGCGGCGCCGCGAGACCTACGGTACCAGCGGACCGCGCATCGTGAGTCGCTTCTTCGGCGGCTGGGACTTCCCGCAGGACCTGTGCTACCGGGCCGACCGCATCGAGCGGGCCTACGCGGCCGGTGTGCCGATGGGCGGTGAGATCGTGGGCGGGGGCAGGCGGGGGCGGCCCACCTTCCTGGTCGCCGCCAGCCAGGACCCGGGCACACCCGGCGCCGGCGGCACTCCCCTGCAGCGCCTGCAGATCGTCAAGGGCCGCCTCAACGGCAAGGGCGTTTACATGGAGGAGGTCTACGACGTCGCCGGAGAACCCCACAACGGCGCCTCCGTGGACACCGCGACCTGCAAACCGCGCGGGGAGGGCTTCGCCCAGCTCTGCGCCGTCTGGGTGGATCGCAACTTCGACCCGCGGGAGCGGGCCTACTACTACTCCCGCGTGGTGGAGAACCCCACCTGCCGTTGGAGCCAGCGCATCTGTGCCGCGAAGGGCGTCGACTGCCAGAGGCCGGAGACGATCGGCGAGGGACTGGAGCCCTGTTGCGCGCCGGAACACCGGCCCGTGGTGCAGGAGCGCGCCTGGTCCTCGCCCATCTGGTACACACCCTGAGACCGTTTAATCGCCCAGCGCGGGTGCCGACAGGAGCGCCTCGACCGACAGGGCCAGTTGCTGGAAGAGGGGGTCGCGCCGGGCCAGTGTGGGACTGACGTCGACGGAATCGGCCGCGCGGCAGATGTCCGCGAGGCCGTGGAAGGTCATGCTCACCGTGAGGAAAATGCGCCGCTTGGCCTCCGCGCTGCCGAGATGAGACAGGGCCGCGCCCATCACCGACTGCAGTTGCTCCTCATTCTGGAAGCTCAGGCCCGAACGCGAGGCGGGATTCACCACCTCGTTGTTGAGCGCCGCGAGCTGCGACAGGATTTTCACGTAGTGCGAACCTGCGCCGTCCTCGCGGATGTGCTGTGCCAGGGGCATGACCAGGCCCCTCGCCGCCGCGCGGGCCGGGGTGCTGTCCCGGCCTGTGTCAGCGGCCATGAACGCGGTGCGCAGTTCTGCGACGCGGCCCGCGTGCCGATCGATAATGGCCTGCAGCAGGCCCTCCCGGTTGCCGAAGTGGTACTGCAGGGCGTTGCGGTTTTTCTGCCCGGCGGCGACCGTGATCTCGTTCAGGGACACGGAGTCCACGCTGCGCTCTGCAAACAGTTGCTCGGCCGCGGCCATGAAGCGCTCGCGCGTCTGTGCAGATCGGCTGGCGTGTTTGTTGTTCGCTGTGCTGGCCATGTGTCTCACCCCGTTCGGGGGTAATTATAATACCGGCGCCTTAAAATAACAGCGGCCCGGCGTCGCGGGGATGCGGGCCGGTCCTCACCGGGCGAAGGGTGCCTTCAGGCCCAGGGCCTCGCGCGCGTAGCGCAGCGCCTCTGAGGAGTCGACGCGCAATACGGGCGAACGCACGAACAACTTGCCGGCGACCTCGCCGTCCCTGTCCACGATGATCATGCCGGGATGGGGGATGCCGTACTCCGCATCTCCCGGCCCGTAGTCGCCGTTGAGAATGCCCAGGGTGCGGAAGCTGAGCGTGTCGCGGTCGGACAGCAGCGGAATGGTCACCCCGTGCTCCTCCAGGAAGGGCTGCTGCAGCGGGGGCGGGTCGTAGGTAATCGCCACGAGGCCGATGCCCGCCGCGTCGAAAAAGGGCTTGTATTCCTGCAGTTGCAGCACCTGGCGCCGGCAGTAGGGGCACCAGTCCACCGAGCGCAGCGCGACAAGCACGGTGCCGTTGCTGCCGGAAAATTCCTCGATCAGGGTCACCGGTCGCCCGCGGTAGGTCGCGTGCAGCCCGGGAAAGTCGGAGCCGGTAGCGGGCCCCAGGTCGAAGTCCGCCGCCTCCGCGGCCACGAACATGCCCCGGGTCTGCCAGCGCTCGGCGGCCGGCCCCAGGGAGTCCCGGAAGACCCAGGCGAAGGCGGCAGCGGCGACCGCCAGCAAAGCGATTGTCAGCAGTTTCCTGTTCATCTCACGGGTGGGGGCAGTCCTCCGCGGGGCACTCGCCGTCAGTGTAGCGGAAATTGCCCGGCCCGGGCCGCTATTGTCCCGCCGCCCCCCGAACGCGTATCCTTCCGACATCAGAATAATGGAGCGTGGGACTGCTCAATGATTGACCAGGTACTGGTCGCCGGCCTCTTCCTCACCCTGCTGTACTGCCTGATTTTCACCAGGCTGCCGGCGGTCTGGGTATTCGTCTGCTCGATGCTGGTCGCTTATTTCTTCGGGCTGGTGGACACGTCGCAGGTGCTCGATAAAGCTTCCAACACCGGCGTCGTCACGCTGGTCCTGTTGCTGTTAGTCTCAACCGGCCTGGAAAAGCTGTCCTGGTTGTCGCGCCTGTCCCACACCCTGATCACCCCGAGCTATGTCGGCAGCGTGCTGCGACTCGGTACGGCGACGGCGTTCTTTTCCGCTTTCGTAAACAACACCGCGGTGGTCGCCACACTCGCTCACACGGTGCGCAGCAATCGCCATCACCCGGTGTCCAAACTGCTGATTCCGCTGTCCTACGCGGCCATTCTCGGCGGTACGATGACCCTCATCGGCACGTCCACGAACCTGATCGTGAGCAGTTTCCTGGAGGACGCGACCGGGAGCGGACTGGCCTTCTTCGACTTCCTGTTCATCGGTTTCAGCGCGACGGTAATCGGTTTGTTCGCCATTCTCATCAGCTCCCGCCTGTTGCCCAGTGGCGACACGGAACCCCTGGACATCAACGAGTACGTGATCGAGGCGGAGGTCAGCGAGACCTCGAGCCTGATCGGCAAGACTATCCTGGAGAACAAGCTGCGCGACCTGGAGGATTTGTTCCTGGTGGAGATTGTGCGCGGCAATTACCTCATCACTCCGGTCACGCCGCAGGAACATATCGAGGCGGGCGACAAGCTGATCTTCTCCGGGGATATCACGCGGGTGCAGGCCCTGGAGGAATTTGACGGCCTGCGCCTGTTCGCGGTGGAGGAGGGCCTGCTGCGCGAGAATATGATCGAGGTCATCGTGATGCCCAATGCCACCATCGAGGGGCGCACGGTCAAGGAGAGCGCGTTCCGCTCCCAGTTCGACGCCGCGGTGGTCGGTATGCGGCGCGGCGGCAAGCGCCTTTCGGGGAAGCTCGGTAACATCACCATCGAGGCCGGGGACAGCATGATGCTGGCGGTCGGCCCCGACTTCAACGAGCGCAAGAACCTCGACAAGAACTTCGTGGTGATCAATGAATCCGTGGGCGACGTCCAGGTAACGCCGACGCAGAACTACGTCGTGACCGCTGCCCTGGTGCTGGTCATCGCCCTGGCGACCCTCGAGATCGTATCCCTGATCAAGGGTGTCGCCGGGCTTCTGGTGCTCATGTTGGGATTGCGCGTGGTCGGCGGCGGGGAGCTGCGGCGACGCTTTCCCTTCGAGCTGTGGCTGATCATCGCCTCGGCCCTGACCCTGTCGCAGGCGCTTACCAATTCGGGACTCGTGGCGGCTATCACCGATGCCCTGCACGCCTACCTAACCGTGCTGGGCCCGTGGGGGGCGGTGGCGGGTATCTACCTGGGCACCTTGCTGCTGACGGAAACAATGACCAACAACGCCGCCGCGGCGCTGAGTTTCCCGGTCGCCTTCGGCCTCGCGGAAAGTTACGGGGTGAGCTACATGCCCTTCGTGATGGCGGTGGCCTACGGCGCCAGCGCGAGTTTCCTCACGCCCTACGGCTACACCACCAACCTCATGGTGCAGAACCTCGGCGGTTACGAGTTTCGCGACTACCTGCGGGCCGGCCTGCCGGTCTCCCTGGTCTACTCCTGCCTGGTGATCTTCCTGATTCCCCGCGTCTTTCCCTTCTGAGCGGGCCGCCTTGACCGGGCCCGGTCTTACGTCATACCGGTATTGAAACCGCCGTCCACCGGAAGGGTCTGGCCTGTGATCCAGGCAGCTGCCGGGGAGCTGAGGAACAGCACGGCGGCGGCGATATCCTCCGGCACACCCGTGCGCTTCAGGCCCTGGCGCTTGAGGGTGTCGGCGACCATATCGTCCATGTGGTCGATGGTAAACGCCGTCAGGTTGGAGCGCGTCAGGCCCGCCGCAACCGCGTTCGCGCGGATACCGAGTTGCCCCCAGCTCATGCCCAGGGTCTTCATCATCTGCACGAGCCCGGCCTTGGCGGGCCCGTAGCCCGGCGTCCACTCGAAACCGAAATAGGACGTCATCGACGCGATACCGATCACGCTGGCCCCGCCGGGAAATTCGCTGGCCGCCAGCAGGTCCTTGCAGGCGGTGCTGAGGTGGAACACGCTGGAGAGGTTCACGGCGATGGACTTGTCGAAGCCGTCGTGGCCCCACTCGTCGTCCTGGGCTCCCCCCGCGTTGTTTACCAGGATATCGAGGGCCTCCAGGGAGCCCGCGAGGGACTGCAGCGCGCCGCGGTCGGCGACGTCGAGCTGGCGGTAGTGCAGGCCCGCCAGGTCCCCCGTGTAGTCCGTCGCGTCGGCGGCGCGCCCGGTGACGGTCACCTCCGCACCCGCGTCCCGGTAGCCGAGCGCGCAGGCCAGGCCGATGCCACTGGTGCCGCCGGTGACGAGCACCTGCGCACCGCTGTAGTCGTAGCTGACACCCGGGAACATGGCCGGTCTCCTCTGCGGGGCGGGAACTAATGTAATACGAACATATTAATATTGCCGCAGGCCGGTTACAAGCCCCCGCGGCCATGCGCCGCGATCAGGCGAATATGAACGCGTTGAGCTTGTTCCCGTCGAGGTCGCGGAAGTACCCCGCGTAGAAACCCTCGCCGCGCTGGCCGGGCGGCCCCTCGTCGGTGGCGCCCAGTTCGATGGCCTTGTGGTAGAAGGCGTCCACCGCCTCCTTCGAGGGCATCTGCAGCGCCACCATCACCCCGTTGCCCACGGTGGCGGGCTCGCCGTCGTAGGGGGTCGTGATGGAGAGTGCGGGTTGCTCCATGGACGTGCCCCAGGCGACGAACGGGCCGTCCTCGAAAATGCGACTGTGCCCGATGCTGCCGAGCAGGGCGTCGTAGAAGGCCGCAGATTTCTCCCGGTCGTTGGTACCCAGTGTGACGTAGCCGATCATGGTATTACCTCTTTGCGCTGACTGTGCCGTTGCAGCATAGACCAAGACCGGGACAAGCGCCGGTGGCGACAACTACAAATACAACAAGAACTACAACTACAACTGGGGCAGGGCGTCCTCCACCATGCCGGCGCTCCAGCCGCCGTCGGCCTTGAATTCCGACCCGGTGCTGTAGCTCGCCTCGTCCGAGGCGAGGAAGGCGGTGACCGCCGCCACTTCCCGGGGCAGTCCCACCCGGGGCAGGGCGTGGTTCGCGTAAAACTTGTCGGCGTCTTCCTGTGTCATGAACTCGGAGCCGTGCATTGCAGTGAAGATGCCGCCGGGGTGCACGCTGTTCACGCGAATCCCGTACTTGCCCATTTCCAGCGCCGCCGCCTTGGTCATGCCGCGCACGGCCCACTTGGTCGCAGAGTAGGCGGTGAGCGAGTTCTTCGACTGGAGGCCGTCGATGGACGACACGTTGATGATGGAGCCGCCGCCGTGGGCCTTCAGGCTCTCGAACACGGCCTGCATGCCGAGAAAGACACCGAGCTGGTTGATACGCACGATGTTCATGAACTCCTCTTCAGTGGTGTCCACGATGGTTTTCTGCAGGACGATGGCCGCGTTGTTGACGAGCACATTCAACGGGCCCAGTTCGTTCGCGGCGGTGACGGCCGCCTGCCAGTCCGCGCTGCTGGTGACGTCCATTTGCAGGAAGGCCGTCGCCTCGCCCAGCTCATCCGCGAGCGCCTGTCCAGGCTCGTCGAGCACGTCGCCGATCAGTACCTTCGCGCCCTCATCGACGAGGATACGCACCGTCGCCTCACCCATGCCCCTGGCGCCGCCAGTGACGATCGCCACCTTGCCCTGCAAGCGTCCCATGGTCGTGTCTCCCCGGTCGCAGTCTGAAGTGGATCGAATTATAGGCCAGGCGGCTCCTTGAACGCTGTCCCGCGCTGGAAAAGGCGCCGCTGGTTCAGAGTTCTGTAATGCCGCGACCGCGCCCAGTCAGGTGGGGTGCAAGCGGTGACGGGGCGCGTTATGGTGGCCGCTCACGAGCGACGGTGGAGGGTCCCATGTCACTGCAATTTCTCGCACAGCGGCGCGCGCACCCCGCGCGGGCCGCGGCCATGAAGTCAATCGAGGCGGTCCAGAACGGCGACCGCGAGGGCTGGCTCGCACTGTGGCATCCCGAGGGGTTGCTGCAGGACCCGGTGGGCGTCTCCCCCCTGGACCCGGAGGGGAAGGGGCATCGGGGCATCGAGGCGATCACCGCGTTCTACGACAACGTTATCGGGCAGGGCGATGTGCGATTTCACATTCGCGAGTCTTTTGCCGCCGGCGACGAGTGCGCCAATGTCGGTACGATCACCACGCGCTCTGCGGACGGCTCCGTCTCACGCTGTGAACTGGTGATGGTCTACCGCGTGGACGCCGAGGGCAGGGTGCTTTCCCTGCGCGCGTTCTGGGAGTTCGATGACGTCATCGAGAGCCACTTCTAGTGAGTGACTGCTAGCAGCGCCGCTCAGTCGCCTTTCTCGGCGCGGCCTTTTTTCATGACGTCGCTGCGCCGCTGCTCGATCATCGCTGCGGTGGCCTCGCGGGCCCAGGCCATGGCGCGCTCCGACTCCCACACGAGGGCCTCGTCCAGCGGTTTGGAGTAACCCTCCTCGATCAGCGACTGAACACCCGCCAGCACCTCGGGAACGCAGGCGCACATGTTGCGCGCCATTTCCATGGCGGCGGGCAGAAGTTCCTCCGCGGGAAGCACGTGGTTGACCAGGCCCCAGTCGTAGGCCTTGTCCGCCTTGATCGGCGCGCCAGTAAAGGACATCTCCCGCGCGCGGGACAGGCCGATCAGTCGCGGCAGACGCTGGCTCAGGCCCCAGCCCGGCAGCATGCCCACCCGCGCGTGGGTGTCGGCGAAACGGGCGTCCTCGGAGGCGATCAGTACGTCGCAGGCCAGGGCCATCTCGAAGCCCCCGGTAATGCAGTGGCCGTTGACAGCACCTATGATCGGGCCGGTGAAGGCCGCCATCGCGTCGCCCACGGCGTTGTTCACTTCCTCCGCGGTGTTGTCGGAGCGGGTCGCACCCATCTCCTTGAGGTCGAAGCCCGCGCAGAATGCCCTGCCGTTGCCCGTCAGTATGACGACCCGTATTTCCGGGTCCGCTGTGCAGCGGGCGAAGACCTCGACGAAGTCACCGCGCAATTCCCGCGACAATGCGTTCATGGCGTCGGGGCGGTTCAGGGTGACGACCGCGAAGCCCTCGTGTTTTTCCAGCAGTACGGTGTTCATGGGTCAGGTCTCCAGCAGGGAGGGGGTGTCGAGCAGACCCAGGGTCTTGGCGATCTGCGGCGCGCGCATGACCTCCCCGGGCTGCCACTCGTCGTGGGGTTCGTTGTCTGCTAGCCACGCCACCACCGCGGCGATGGCGGCGGGTGTGCAGGGTTTGAAGCGCGCCATTACCGCCTCGTCGATTCCCGCCAGGCGCATGACTTCGGTCACCACCAGGCCCGGCTCCAGGTTGAAGGCGCGCAGGCCCGCCCCCGGGTGTTCCGCGCGCAGCGAGCCAGCCATGCGCGACAGGGCCGCCTTGGAGGAGGGGTACGCGAAGCCCCAGCCGCCGCTGTCGCCGGGGGCGGGGGGATTGGTGAAGGCGCTGTGGGACACCATGTTGAGTACCGTGCCGCCGCCGCGTGCCAGCATACCGGGCAGCAGTGTGCGCACGAGGGCCAGCGGTGTGAAGACGTTGGCGCGGTAGATGGCCTGCAACTGCTCGTCGGTCACTTCCAGGAGGGGTTCGATATTGCCGGTGCCCTGGTAGACCGCGTTGTTGAACAGCAGGTCCACGCGCCCGAAATGTGCGAGCGCGGCTTCCGCCGCGGTGACGAGGGACGCCGGGTCGAGGATATTGCCGCGCAGGCACAACGCCTCGCCGCCCTCGCGTTGCACCGCTGCCGCGGTGGCCTCGAGGCTGCCGGGCAGCGCCGCACTCGAACCCACGTGATCGTGCTGTTCGCCGTCCGCGAGCGTGCGCGCGGTAATCGCCACGCGGTACCCGGCGCGCGCCAGGGCGACGGCGCTCTCCGCGCCGATTCCCCGGCTCGCCCCGGTCACGAAGGCCACCCGGTCAGTCATCCCGCTCCTCCCCCGCAGCCAGCAGGCGGTTCAGGTTGTCGAAGGTCTGCTGCGCACCGCGCTTGCCGAGAATGCCCGTGTACTGTTCCCACACCGTCTCGGTGGAGCGGGACAGCTCGCCGATGAAGCGGCGCCCCCCGGCGGTGAAATCGATCAGCTTGGCGCGCGAATCGGCGGGGTCCGGGCGCCGTTCCACCAGGCCCATGTCCTCCAGTTCGTGCACGACCCTCATCATGGACTGGGGGCGAATGCCCGCCTGGGCGGCGAGGTCCACCGCGCGACTGGGCCCGTTGTGTCCCAGGTGCAGGAACACGGCCCTGTGCCGGGTGCCGATGCCGCTGATTCCCCGCGCCCTGAGATCACTGTCCAGGCGGCGCTGGAAATCCCGGGCCATCAGCATCAGGGTCTGTCCCACCTCGTGGGGCGCCTGTTTGTGCGCGGGCATTGCAATTTCTCTTTAATCAGCTAATCTTATAATCAGTTTAGCTTACTATGTGCGCAGGTCAAGACGGCGCGGTCAGGTTGGGAGGAGGCGAGTGTTCCAGGTATTTGCGGCGACCCCCGAGGACATGGGGCCCGGCGACATCGGGGCCCATGCCGCCCGGGCCGAGGCGATGGGTTTCGACGGGCTACAGGTGCCCGACGCGATTCACGACGGCCTGCTGCTCGCGGCCATGGCGTTGGCGGCGACCCGGTCCCTTGTCGTCGGCACCTCGGTGCTGGTGGCATTCCCGCGCAGCCCGATGACCACCGCGGTGGCGGCCTGGGACCTGCAGAAAATGTCCGGGGGACGTTTCGAGCTGGGCCTGGGCACCCAGGTCAAGGCGAATATCGAGCGGCGCTACAGCGCCCGCTGGGATTCCCCCGTGCCGCAGCTGCGCGAGTACGTGCAGGCGCTGAAAGCGATCTTCGCCAGCTTCCAGCACGGCGAGCGCCTGCAGTTCGAGGGCGAGCACTACCGCCTGACGAAGCTGCAGCCTTTTTTCAATCCCGGCCCCATCGAGCACCCGGATATTCCCGTGCTCTGCGGCGCGGTGGGACCGGCGATGACGCGCATGGTGGGGCGGGTGGCCGACGGTGTCATCACCCACCCGACGAATACGCCCCCGGAGTACCTGCGCGAGGTATTCCTCCCGCGACTTCGCGCCGGATTTGACAGGCGCGGGGGGGAGCCGGGGGATTTCAGGGTCGTACTGGGTCCGCTCGCGGCCACGGGGCGTGACGAGGTGCACGTGGCGGCGGAATGGGAGAAGCAGCGCAGCATGCTCGGCTTTCTCTACTCAACGCCGGCGTACTGGCCGAGCCTGGAGTTGTTCGGCTGGCAGGACCGGGGTCAGCAGCTGCTGGACCTGACCCGCGAGGGCGCGTGGGAGCGAATGGCCGACGTGGTGACCGACGAAATGCTGGCGCGCTTCGTGCCCCGCGGTACTTACGACACTATCGCCGACGTCTACATCGAGCGCTACGGGAGCCTGACGCGGCGCGTCACGTTCCCCGTGCCCGACGACCCTGCGGACGACGAACGGGTCGCGGGCGTGGTGCGCCGCCTGCAGGGCGGCCAGGCGCGGGGTAATTAGTTATGCCGCCCGGTAAAAGTTGCGGCACCGGCTCAACGCCGTTGCCGCGCCGTGCTATACAGGACCTATACGACACAGGCACCCGAAAAGGAGACTAACCATGACAGCCCCAGACGCAGTACACATCAGCAGCGAGGAGCTGCCCTTCGTCGACATCGGCGACGGCAGCCTGCTGAAAGTGCTCCAGGTCAGGCCCAAGGAGGGCCTGTGGATCGTGGAGAACATCTTCAAGGCCGGTTACGAGGTGGATACGCACCGCCACACCGGGCCCGTTTTCGGCTATACGCGCTCCGGCGCCTGGAAGTACAAGGAGTACGATTACGTCAACCGCGCCGGCTCCTTCCTCTATGAGCCCGCCGGCTCGGTGCACACGCTCACCTGTATCGAGGACGACACCCAGGTGTGGTTCCAGATGTACGGCAGCAACATCAATCTCGACGCCGACGGCAATATCACGTCGGTCGTGGACGGCTCACTCACCCTGGAGTTCTACCTGGGTATGTGCGCCGAGATGGGCCATCCCAACCCGCCGGTGATCGTGGAATAGCGCGTGCAGATCGACGTCTACTCCCCGGACAACTACCTCGCCGGCATTCCCCACGAGCAGTTCGCCTGGCTACGCGCGAACGACCCGGTACACTGGCAGGAGCACCCGGAGGGCTACGGTTACTGGGTGCTCAGCCGCCACGCGGACGTGCTGCAGGTGTCGCGCGACTTCAAGGGCTTCTCCGCGGAGCGCGGCTTTGTCATGGTCGACGACCTGCCGCCGGACATCCTGGAGATGACACGCAACCAGCTCCTGGGAATGGACCCGCCGAAACACGGCCCCCTGCGCAGGGCGGTGATCACCCGCTTTACCTCGCGCATGCTCGCGGAGCTCGAGCCGGGTGTGCGCCGGATCGCCCGCGAGGTCATGGCGCAGATTCGCGAACCCTCCGAGGTCAACTTCGTTGAGAGCCTGGCGGGCGACCTGCCGACGGCGGTGATCTGCTCCATGCTGGAGATTCCACGGGACATGTGGGAACAGATCCGCCGCTGGTCGGACCTGCAGACGTCCAGTTCCGACCCCGACCTTGGCGGAACGATGGAGGAGGTCAACCAGGCGAGTGTCGAGATGGGCACCTACGGCTTTGAACTGGCGATGGAGCGCAAGGACGCAGGCGGCGGCGATCTTATCTCGCTGCTCATCAACCAGGAGGTGGACGGCCACCAGGTATCCGAGATGGAGTTCGCCTCCCTGTTCGTGCAACTCACCGTGGCGGGCAACGAGACGACACGGGGGCTGATCTCGAGCGGCATGTACGAGCTGATGCAGCGCCCGGAGCTCATGTCGCGCCTGCGTGAACACCCCGACGAGTTGCCGCTGGCCATCGAGGAGATGCTGCGCTGGACCTGCCCGCTGCATTACTTCCGCCGCACCGCGACCTGTGACACGCGAATAGGCGAGCAGGACATCGCAGAGGGCGACCGTGTAGTCATGCTTTATAGCTCCGCCAATTTCGACGAAGCCGTCTTCGATGACCCGATGACCTTCGACGTGACCCGCGATCCCAATCCACACATGGCCTTCGGTCACGGCATCCACCTCTGCCTCGGCGCCAACCTGGCGCGCCTGGAGGCGCGGGTGTTCTTCGAGGAATTTTTCGCGAGTTTCAGCGGCATCGAGGCCTGTGGTGAGCCCGAGTTTATCCGCTCGAACAGCATCCACGGCTTCAAGGACATGCCGGTGCGCCTGGCGCCGCGGGCCGCGGCCTGACATGTATTTCGACCTGCAGTACTACTTTCGGGTACTGCGCCATGTGTGGGGGCTGCGCGGCTGGAGCGGCCGCCGCAGGACCCTGGTCCGACTGCTCCTGCGCATACCACTGGAATACCTGTTCAACGCCGCCTTTTTCCTTCTCGACTACGTGTTCTTTCCCTCGCTCTGGCGACAGAAAGTGGACGGCGCGGTGTTCATCGTCGGTCACGCGCGCTCCGGCACCACGCTGTGTCACCGGTTGCTGGCCGCGGACAGCGACTCCTTCAGCTACTTCCTGTACTGGGAAATGTTCTTTCCCTCACTGCTGCAGAAGAAGCTCATACGCGGCCTGGGTGTGATCGACCAGCTGGTGCTGCGGCGGGCCTGCAAGCGGCGGCTTAAGGCCTGGGACGACAAAACCTATGGCCCCTACCGGCACATGCACGACATGAGCCTGTGGAACTCCGAGGAGGACCAGTTCGTGATGCGCGGCGCGTTCGTGACGCAGCAGTGGTCACTGGACATTCCCATGATGGACCAGCTGGACATTTTCCACGTCGACCAGATGGATGAGCGCAAACGGCGCCGCTGGTTGCACCACTACCGCGAATGCGTCAAGCGGCAGCTCCTGCTGAACGGTGGGAACAGGGTGCACCTGGCGAAGAACCCGCTCATGTGCGGTTGGGTGCAGGCGCTGATCGACACGTTTCCGGGTGCCCGCATCGTGGTCATGGTGCGCGACCCTGCGAACTGTATCCCGAGCGTGCTTAAGCTCGTGGAGCTCAGCTGGCAGGCCAAGGGCTGGCGGCGCGAGGACTACGAGCGTTCATTGCAGGTGCTGACCGATATCTCCTTTGAGAGCTTTACGCATCCGCGGGACGTGCTGGCGCGCAACCCCGCTACACCCCAGGCTGTCGTGGACTACCGCAGGCTGACCACGGAACCTCGGGCCACTGTGCGCGACATCTACCACACCCTCGGCCTGGCGTATCGCGGCGCCTTCGACGCCTATCTGCAGGGACAGGAGCGGCGGGAGAAGGGCCACAGCTCCCATTTTGAGTACAGCATCGACGACTACGAGGTCTCCCGGGAGCGGATCGAGGCTGAATTGGCCGATTTCTACCAGGACTTCGACTGGCCCCGGGCGGGGGCAGCTGTGATGCCACAAGCGGGGAGCGTTGAGAGCAGCAATGGGACAACTTGAAGGAAAGACGGCGCTCGTCACCGGCGCCAGCCGCGGCATCGGTCGCGCTATTGCACAGCGCCTGGCGGCGGAGGGAGCGGCGATCGTGGTATGCGCATCGCGGCTCGGTGCCCACGGCGACCTGGAGGGTTCACTGGAAGACACCGTGCAGCGCATCGAGGCTCTCGGTGGCAGGGCGGAGGCGGAAGCCTGTGACCTGTCCGACGCGGCGGCGCGCGCCGACCTGGTGGCGCGGGCGGAAGCGCGGATCGGCCCCCTCGACATCCTGGTCAACAACGCCGCCGTATCGCGCATGCGACTTCCCAGCGAGAGCCCCACCGAGGAGCGCAGCTGGATGTTCGATGTCAATGTCAATGCGCCTGTGGATCTCGCGCAGCAGGCGCTTCCCGGCATGCGGAAGCGGGGCAGTGGCTGGATCCTGAATATCAGCAGTGCCACGTCCCTACAGCCTGTTGTTCCCTACCGCGATTCGCCCATGGCGGCGCATATCATCGCACCCTACGGGGCCACCAAGGCGGCGCTGGACCGTTACACCGAGGGCCTGGCCCACGAGGTGGCCCCCGACGGCGTCTGCGTCAACACGCTCGCCCCCGAGGCCATCGTGCTCACCGCCGGGGCGGACTATGTGCGCGACATCGCGCGGCGCAACCCGGACATGGTCGAGCCCGTGGAGATGATGGCCGAGGCGGCACTGGAGCTGTGCAGTGCGCGCCATGTCGGGCAGGTCTGTTACAGCAGGCGCCTGCTGCACTCGGTCGGCCGGCCGGTAATGAGCCTGGATGGCGCCACCGAACTCGGCGATGCCTTTCTCCGGGCCGATCCCGAATCAACTGCCTAGGGAATTGCCATGAACGACACACAGGATTCATCCGGCGCAGACCTGCGCGCCGCCTGGGACGACATGATCCGCTCGCTGCAGGAAGCGCGAGAGGCCATCGACCGGCCCGAGCTGATGCCCGCGCCGCCGACGGAGCGCAACCTGGCGGAGGGTTATCGCTACCTGATGGGCTACGTGCATGCAGCGGTGGAGCGCGCTTTCCATGCGGACCCGGTGCGGCCGAAGTTTCGCAACGCGCTGTCGGTGATCACCCGCAGTACGATCGACAATGCGGACGCCATCTATTTCTACACACCCATCGACGGCAGCGCCAGCTACCGGGTAAAGGGTGTTGCGCGCGATACAGCGCACTGGCGGGGCGAACGCCCGGCGGAATCGGCGCCGAAGGCGCCGCACTACATGATCTTCGAGGCCACCTCGGGCGAGTTGCCCGGGGACAGTGGCTCGCTGATGGAGCTGGCGCCGGGTAACAAGGTACAGACCGGCCGCCTGGACTCCACGGAGATGGCGGTCGCGGATGACGGCAGTTTCGAGATTCTGCTGGCCCCGGAGCGTCCCGCGGATTACGAGGGCAATTACATCTGCACACGCCGGCTGACAGGAGAAGATGGCGGCGAGCGCTTTGCCGGTTACCTCAGCGGCCGCCAGTTGTTCAGCGACTGGGAGCATGAGGAGGCGGTGCACCTGGAGATCGTGCAGCTCGGCGCCGAGGGTAGCCACCGGGAGGCCTACACGCCGGGTGACGCCGCCGCCGAGTTGCGCCGCTGCGGGGAGATCGTGCGCAACCAGATGCACTTCTGGAACGCGTTCTGGACCATTCTCATGGGCACCTACGGGGAGCGCGAGGGCAGCATTCCCGGTGTCGCGTTCCCGCGCAACGCGTTCAACCGGGTTAACGCCGCCTCCGGCGCCACCGGGGGAGGCCAGAGCACCAACCTTTACGCCGGCGGCGTCTTCGAGCTGGAGGCGGACGAGGCGCTGATCATCGAGAACCGCGTGGTGAAGCCGCCGCAGTACATCGGTTTCCAGGTGGGCAACCTCTGGGGCGAATCCATCGAGTACGCGAACCAGATCGGCAGCCTCAACGGTCACCAGATGGAGGTGGACGACGACGGTGTGCGTCGCATCGTGCTCGCGCACCGCGACCCGGGCGTTCCCAACTGGCTGGACACCACGGGACACCGGGAGGGCTTCCTGACCGCCCGCTGGGCCTACAGCGCAAAGCCCGACGAGAGCGACTGGCCGCAGGTGTCCGCGCAGAAAGTGCCCTTTGGGGAAATCAGGAACCACCTGCCGCCGGGGACCGGCACCGTCGATCCTCCTGCGCGCCGGGAGCAGATCCGAATCCGGCAGCGCCACGTGCAGCGCCGCTACAGGGTGTTCTAGCGGTGGCCGACGGGGACATGCAGGGCCGGACGGCGCTGGTCATGGGCGGCGGTGCGGGCACCGGCCGCGCCACCGCGCAGGCGTTTGCGGCGCAGGGCGCGCGCGTGGCGGTCGCGGACATCAACATCGAAGGCGGGGAGAAAACGGTCGACGAGATTCGGGGGCAGGGGGGTGACGCCCTTTTTGTGCGCGCGGATATGGGCAGCGCCGACGACATCCGGCGCGCCCTCGACGCGGTCAGGACCGCCTATGGCGGCCTGCACATGGTGTCGAACAACGCGGCGCTCGGGCTGCGCAACCGGCCCCTCACGGAGATCTCCGAAGAGGAATTCGATCGTTGTATCGGTGTCACCCTGCGCGGCGTCTGGCTGTGCCTCAAGTACCAGTTGCCGGAGATCGAGGCGTCCGGGGGCGGGGCCATCGTCAACGTGGCCTCGGTATCGGGCATGCGCGGCGAGGCCTTCCAGTCCGTCTACGCCGCCGCGAAGGGCGGCGTCATCACGTTAAGCAAGACCGCCGCCGTGGAATACGCGCGCCGCGGTGTGCGCGTGAACACGGTCTGCCCCGGCGGGATCAACTCGGGCGGTATGACGATGTACCTGGAAAAGATGCCCGCGGAACTGCGGGAGAAAACGCTCAATGCTCATGCCATGGGGCGTCTGGCGGAGCCCGCCGAGATCGCCGATGCCGTGGTCTACCTGTGTTCGGAGCGCGCTTCGTTCATCACCGGGCACGACCTGGTGGTCGACGGGGGCGTGCTCGTGCGCTCCAATGTCATCGAACTCTAGGGGCTCAACACCCTGCGGTAACCCCTGAACCGCGTATCCAGCTTGTCGAGTTCCTCCTGCAGCTCCCGGCTGACCTCCGGGTGGTTGGCCGCCTGGTCCCGGGTTTCGCCGATATCGTCTCCCAGGTGGTACAGCTCCACCGGCGACCCCCTTGCCGGGCGGACGATTTTCCAGTCGCCGTCGCGCAGCGCGGACTGTTTGCGGTACTGCCAGTAGAGTGCCCGCGCGGGGGGCTCGGTTTCGCGACCCTCGAGCAGCGGCATGAGGTTGATCCCGTCCAGGCGCGGTTTCAGGTAGGTGGTGCCGCCCGAGGCAGCCAGTGCGGTGGACGCGATGTCCAGGGAGATTACGGGCTCGGTGTAGACGGTGCCCGGCGGTATTCTGCCTTTCCACTGCATTACCCAGGGGACGCGAATGCCGCCCTCGTACAGCTGGCCTTTCTTGCCGCGCAGCGGACCGTTAATCGAGAAATTGCCCGGGGGGTCGCCGCCGTTGTCACTGATGTAGATAACGAGGGTGCTTTCCTCCAGTGCATGATGCCGCAGGCGGTCCATTACGCGACCGACGGCGTCGTCCATCGCAATCGTCATGGCCTCCAGTGCGCGGCGGCGCGGGTGGTCGCGTTCAGGGACCCTGTCGAGGTAGTCATCCGACACCTGTAGTGGCACGTGCACGGCGTTGAACGACAGAAACAGGAAAAACGTCTCGTTGCTGTGCCGGTCGATGAAATCCGCCGCCTCCCGGGCGAGGGCGTCCGTCAGGTACGATTCCTCTTCGACCTCCCTGTCGCCGCGGTACAGGGGCCCGCTGTTCCGCATCGTGAGATCGTAGTAAGCGACATCGGTGGCCTGTCCTGCAGGAAAGTAGGGGTGAATCCCGCCCAGGAACCCGTAAAACTCCTCGAAGCCCCTGTCCAGCGGGCGTTCGCCGTCGTCAGACCCCAGGTGCCACTTGCCCACCAGCCCCGTCCGGTAGCCCCTGGCGCGGAGGTGTTCTGCAAAGGTGCGCTCGGCAGGGGGGATACGAACCGTGCGCGGGGTGCGGCACCCGAATCGAGCCTGGTAGCGGCCGGTCATCAGTCCACAGCGGGACGTGACGCAGCTGGCGCCGGTGACATAGCCGTCGGTGAAACGCACACCGGCCCGGGCGATGGCATCGATGTGCGGTGTGGGAATGTCCCCGCCGTAGACACCGACGTCGCCGTAGCCCTGGTCGTCGGCGAGGATGAGCACTATATTGGGATAGTCCCCGTCGGGCGCCGGGCCCGGACCCGCGGCACAGGCGCCCAGCAACAGGGTGACGCCGAGGATGCAGAGCCGGGCGACAGCAACCCGTTCCCGGTGCATCAGGCTGTCTCGCCCCCGCGCGCCTCGACCAGCGCGCGGGCGTGTTCGTAGAAGGCCATATCGAGAGCGTTTTCGTGGGCGATGCGCTCCCTCAGTTCCTCACTGGCGGGGCTCTTGTCGGTGGAGACATGCTGCGCCTCCACCGACCGGGTGGAGAGATCGAAGCGCGTGCAGGCGTCCGCGAGAAAGTTGTCGAAATCCTCGAGAATCCCCAGTCCCTCGATGCGTTCCAGGTGACGGCAGGCGGTCTCGAGGCGTCCCTCGTGCATATCGATCAGGTCGGTATAGCTCTTGGGGTCGTCCTCGGCGGTCATGGCGAACATGCGTGCCTGGTGGTTGAGCAGGAAAACCGACTTGAGGAATTCGTCGTCGTACACCGCCTCCAGGGAGGGCGACTCTACATCCTTCAGGCCCGACATGCGCCGCCATCCGGAATCGCCCCTGCGCAGCTGGCGGATATGGCTGATAACACGGTCCACGGGATGGCGCAGCATGGTCATGGTCCGAACAGGGGTGCCGACAAATTCGCTGGCGATATACGGAAAGTGGCCCATGAATACCCGGGTGCGTTGCAGGCGCTCCGCTGAGATTGCGCGCAGGTAGGAGATGTCAGTGACGGCCGTGAGGGCGCTGGTATCGTCCCTGCCATTGGGATAGATCTCGCCGTCGCCAAAGCTGTCCAGGAATATTTGTTTGAAGGTGGTCCCCCCGGTCTTCATGATATGAACAAAGAAGATCGGGCGGGTGTCGGTGGTCATGTTGATTCAGTGATCCGGTGGGAGCTCGTCGGATGGTATAAACCGGGATTGGACGCGTCAAGGCAGGAGGGAAACGCTACATGCGGTTGTCCAGGGCCTTCAGGTCAAAACCGGGAATATACATCTGCGGCGTCTTGCCGCCGTCCACCGGCAGCACCACCCCGGTGATGAACGCGGCTGCATCGGACGCGAGGAAACAGATCGCCTCGGCCATCTCCTCCGGTGTGCCGATGCGCCCCATGGGAATCGCGCCGGCCATGGCGTCCTGCACAGCCGTGTTTTTCATCGTGGACGCCTCCAGCCCCGGGGTCATGACCGCGCCCGGAGCGACCACGTTGACCCGCACGTTGTGGGGTGCCGCTTCCATCGCGGCGCACAGCGTGAACTGGTTGACCGCGGCCTTGGCCGCGGAGTAAGCGCCCGCCGCCATACCTGCCTTGAGACTGCTTACCGACGACACGTTGATGATCGAACCCGACCCCTGGGGTTGCATGATGCGCAGCGCCGCCTGCACTCCGATAAACACGCTCTCCACGCAGACGCCGAAGTTCGCTCGCCAGTCGGCAATGTCCTGGTCGAGAATCATGCCGCCGATCACCGAGGGCGCGTTGTTGACCAGTACATCGAGGCGACCGTGCTCCTCGGCGGTATCGGCGATGAGCGCCTGAAACGCCTCCAGGTCGGATACATCGAGGGCGACACCGCGGTAGCTTCCCCCGCGCGATGCCACTTCCTCCCCGAGTTCATCCAGGCGCGGCTGGCGCCGGGCGCAAGCGACAACGTGGGCACCCTCACCGGCTAGCTGCAGCACCGTGCTGCGGCCGATACCCATACTGCCACCGGTGACGATTGCCACCTTGCCTTCAAACCGTCGCGTCGTCATCGTGTGCCTCGTCTCGTCGCTATCAGGCGGGCAGGGCCAGTGCGGCCGATCCCGTCACGTGGCTGCCGCGGTGGTTGTCGCCGCGGAACTCCACTTCCACCAGTGTCTCACCGACTGCCTGTGCAATCGACGTAATCTTGCCGCGCATGACCATGGTATCGCCCGGCGTGTTGGGTGCGAGCAGTTTCAGTGCGAGGTGGCGCAGGCGACTCCCCGGCCCCGCCCAGTCGGTCAGGTACCTGCCTGACAGCCCGCAGGTGGTGAGAATGTTCATAAAGATGTCCGGCATGGCCGCGTCCCGTGCGGCGGGTGCGTTGTGGTGGACGTCGATGAAATCCTGGCTGGCGATGGCGCAACTGACGATGAGCTTGTGGGTGATGGGGATGGCCAGTTCGGGCAGCGCCTGGCCGGCGGCGAGCCCGGTGGCGTCGAGGTCCCGCCAGTCCGGCTCCCAGGACGAGGTTGTCTGCAGCGGCGGTATTGCAGGTGCCGGTTCCTGTGACGCTGCCTCCCTGGCGGGCCTGTACTGGAAATAGGTAATCAGGGCCTCGGCGAAGAGCTCCTCATCCTGGTCGAGGAACTCTGCGCGCTCCACCACGAAGTGCCCTTCGCCCAGCGCGGTGCTCTTCAGCTCGCTTATGGACTCGATGGTGTTGTAGTGGTGCGCCCTGTCGCCCTCCCGCAGCAGTTTCAGGAATCGCAGGTCGTAGCTCACCGCCACGTTGCCCGGGAAACCCTGCGCGGCCAGGACATCGAAAATCTCGTAGGGCGGCTGGTCCGTCGACCCGGGGGCGTAGCGCATATTGACGTCCCGCATCGTCCACATCTGCATCATGGTCGGCGGGGCCACCACGGCGTCCCCGAGTCCCGCATCGCGGCGGTAGGCGTCGTCCAGGTACAGGGGATTGTCGTCGCCCATCGCCGAGCACCACTGCCACACCTGCGTCCGGCTGACGGGATTAAAGCTGCAGTAGGGGCCGCGGCGGCGACCGGTCAGCAGCGCCAGGTCCATGATCAGTAGGGGGGAACCGAGTAGCCGCCCCAGACGGTGACGTAGTTGTCATCGTAGTGTGAGGCGAGCGCGCTGTGCAGGTCGTCCACCTCCCATTTCGCGGCGCCCTTCGGATTGACGATGGCGTCCAGCGACCTGGGCCGTTCGAGGATGGAAACCTCGTTGCCCCACACCACCATCACCTCGCCGGAGATCCGCGCTGATTCGGGGGAGGCGAGGTAGCCCACCAGTGGCGCGACATTGGCGGGGTCGAACATATGGAAGCTGCCGTCTTCGGGCGGCGCGAACATCTCGGCGGTCTGGCCACCGGCGGTCATGTCGGTGAGGGCGCGCGGCATGATGACATTGCTGGTGATACCATACTTGTCCAGCAGTTGCGCGGCACCCATGGCCATGGCGATGATGCCCGCCTTGGCGGCGGCGTAGTTGGGCTGGCCGGCAGAGCCGTAGATCGCGGCCTCAGAGGAGGTGCTGATCAATCGCCCGTAAACCTCCTCGCCGGACTTGGCCTTGTTGCGCCAGTAGGCGGTGGCGTTGCGCATGTTCACGAAGTGGCCGCGCAGGTGTACGCGCACGACCGAGTCGAACTCGTCGTCGGACATGCCGAAGATGGTCTTGTCGCGGCAGAAGCCGGCGTTGTTGACCATGATGTTGAGGTCGCCGAAAGTTTTCAGCGTGGTATTCATGAGGTTCTCGGCGTCGGTGGAGTCTGCCGCATCCCCCAAAACGGCGATCGCCTCGCCACCCATGCCCACAATCTCTTCCACAGTGGCGTGCGCCGCGTCCTTCGCGTCGGGCCGATCGATGTCGTTGATGACAACGCGCGCGCCCTGGCCGGCGAGCTGAAGGGCCTCTTCGCGGCCCAGGCCGCGGCCCGCACCGGTGATGACGGCGACTTTGCCGGTCAGGTCTCCCATGCTTGTTCTCCTGTCAATTCGATGCCTGGTGGAGCGTCACACGCGCTCGATAATGGTCCCGGTGCCCACGGAAGACCCGCAGCACATGGTGATCAGTGCCGTGGTCTTGTCGGAGCGCTCCAGTTCGTGCAGCGCGGTGGTGATCAGGCGCGCGCCCGTGGAGCCGACGGGGTGTCCCAGCGCGATGGCGCCGCCGTTGACATTGACCTTGTCCATGTCCGCGTTGTAAACGCTGGCCCAGGACAATACGACCGAGGCAAAGGCCTCGTTGATCTCGACGAGATCGATATCGTCCAGTGTCATGCCCGTCTTCTTGAACAGCGCGGCGGTGGCGTCCACCGGGCCGTCGAGCAGGTAGTAGGGATCGGTGCCCACCACGCAGTCGGCAACGATGCGGGCGCGGGGTTTGAGCCCGCGGGCTTTCGCCTCGTCGGCGGTCATCCACAATACGGCGGCGGAGCCGTCGGAAATCTGCGAGGAGTTGCCGGGTGTGTGAATCTGTCCTTCCATCACGGGGTTCAGGCCGGCGAGCCCCTCCATGGTGGTGTCGCGCAGCCCCTGGTCGCGGGTGACTGAGCGGGTCTCGCCCGTGGGCTTGCCGTCCTCGCCCAGGACCGGCGCCTGGACCTCGAAAACCTCGCGGTCGAAGCGGCCCTCTTCCCAGGCACGCTTGGCCCGGGCCTGTGAATTGAAGGCCAGCTCGTCGGCCATTTCGCGGCTGATCCCGCGGTTGTCGGCGATGCGCTGGGCGCTGGAAAACTGGTCGGGCGTGGAATCCCAGGGCCAGTTCTCCGGAACGAAATAGCCGGGGCCGTTGTAGACGTTGGCCCCGAGGCCGACGCGGCTCATCGCCTCCACGCCGGCGGCGATGCCGATATCGACGGAGCCGGAACCCACCATGGCGGATATCACGTGGTTGGCCGTCTGGGCGGAGCCGCACTGGTTGTCGAGGGTGGTGCCGCCGGTGGTGTAGTCCTTGCCCATGGTGAGCCAGGCGTTGCGCGCGATGTTGCCGGCCTGTTCGCCGGCCTGGGTGACACAGCCGGCGGCGAGATAGTCCACATCCGCGTAGTCCAGCCCGGTGCGGTTGAGAATCTCCTGGTAGGACAGGGCCAGTAGTTCGGTGGCGTGGAAATCGTGCAGGTCGCCGACGCCGACCTTGCCGCGGGCGATCGGGGTCCTGACTGCTTCAACGATGACTGCTTCGCGCATGTGCTTTCCTCGTTACTGGGCGGACCCGTGTCGCGGGCCGTCCCGGTCAAATGTGGCGCCACAGTGTACTCGACAGTGGGCGCGGTGCAATGGCGCATTGCGCCAGCTTCGGGCCGGTATTTTGCCGCTTTTGGCGTATTACAGTCAGGTTTCACGCCGGATCGGCGGAGGCTGGTATAAGTGATTGAGCCGGCTGTGGATTGGTGGCGTCGCGGGGCGGCGTGTACCATTAGCCGTCGTTTATTCAGGACAGGATGATCCCGGAGATTCAATCATGAAACAGTATGCATATGACGATGTGGAGGCCTTGCAGGAGCTGGTTTCCGAGGAGTTCGGCCCCTGGAGCGAGGAGCTGGAAATCTCACAGGAGATGATTGGGCAGTTCGCGGAATTGACGGGAGACTTCAACTGGATTCACGTCGACGCGGAGCGCGCCGCGAAGGAGAGTCCCTTCGGCACCACCATCGCCCACGGCTTCCTCACGCTTGTGATGATGCCGAAGATGCGCGGCACCCCGACGTACGAGATCACGGGCTTCAACAGCATCGTCAACTACGGTTCGAACAAGCTGCGCTTCACAGGGCCGGTCCCGGCGGGCAGCAGGCTGCACATGCGCAGCCGCATCAAGGAGGTCAGCGCCTCTCCAAAGGGGACGATCGTGACCCAGGAGCAACACATCCACATCGTCGGCCAGGACGAGCGCCCCGTGCTCATCTACGAACTGGTGATCATCTACCTCTGAGCCACGTTCTGGGGGTCGCCCCGCCCTCGTCTCTGGAGAATGCTATAGTTCCCCGGCGGTCCGACAAGGGCATGACGGGGGTTCGCAATGCTGAAAAAAATACTGCTGGGAGTTCTTGTCCTCGTGCTGGTCGGCGTGGCGCTTCTCTGGCTCCGCGTCGGTCAGCCCATGGTGGAAATCTCCGACCGCACCTCGCCGGATACCGCACCACGTGACTACGTCCTCCAGGACGACAGCCGCGTGCGGGTACCGCCCTTTGAGCCCGTTGTGACTGTCCCGCCCAACCCGCTGAAGAATGCCTACTGGGGCGAGCTTCATGTCCACACGGTGGAGAGTTTCGACGCGGTACTGTTCGGCACCACCCTGACGGTGGAGGACGCCTACCGGTTTGCCCGGGGCGAGAAGCTGCGCAACGACGCGGGGGAGCTGATGCAGCTCTCGCGACCCCTCGATTTCCTGGCGATCACCGATCACGCCGAGAGTTTCGGCCTGCGCACGCGCTGCGGCGAGGAGGGTCTCGGCTGGGGAGAGAAAATCAATTGCCACTTCATGCAGAATCCCAATGTCGCCGTGTTCATGGCGATAAGGACGCTCGCCTCCACCGACGACCCCCTGCAGGGCGAGGGTCCCGCGGGTATCTACGCACCCATGGCGCGGAACGCGCTCAGCTACGAGTCCTGGCCGATCTGCGCCGGTGACAGTGACGGCGGCGAGCGCTGCTATCGCGACAGTATTGACGACTGGAGTCGCTACAAGGCGCTCGCGGACCGGTACAACGACCCGGGCACGCTGACGGTTTTTGCCGGCTACGAGTACAGCCCGGCGCTGCCGGCGTCGGGCAAGCACCACCGCAATGTCATCTTCAACGGCAGTGACCTGCCCGAGCACGCCTTCTCGACCATGGATGTCAGCAACGCGCCGGACCTGTGGCGTGCGCTGGAAGAGGACTGCCGTGGCGACTGCGATTTTCTCACCATCCCACACAATATGAACAAGTCCTGGGGCCTGTTCTACAGCCCCTACACCTGGGACGGCAGGCCCTACGACGAGGCGGCCTGGCGCCTGCGTGAGCGCCGTGAACCCATCGCGGAGATGTACCAGGTGAAGGGGGCCTCCGAGTGTGCGCTCGGTGTCGGGTCCACAGACGAGGAGTGCGGCTTCGGCCAGGTGATCTACCCCTGCGAACCCGGCCAGCTCACCGGCTGTGCCTTCGCCAGCAGTTTTGCCCGCCAGGGACTGCGCATCGGCCTCGAGCTGGAACGGGATCTCGGTTTCAACCCGCTGGCGTTCGGGTTCGTGGCTGCCACGGATACCCACAACGCCAGCCCCGGCGACGCCGAGGAGTGGGACTTCGTGGGCAAGAGCTCGGCGGTGAGTTCGCCCGCGGTTCGGCGCCTGCGCGTCCAGCCCGGTGCGCAGGACTACGAGGTCATCCTCAAGCACCACACCGCCGGGGGACTGGCGGCGGTGTGGGCGGAAGAGAACACCCGCGACGCCATCTTCGGCGCGATGAAGCGCCGCGAAACCTACGCGACCTCGGGCACCCGTATCGCCCTGCGTTTTTTCGCCGGGTGGGGGTTTGACGAGCGTATCGCCGGTGATCCCGAAGCCGTGGCGGTGGCGACGGCCGGCGGCGTGCCGATGGGGGGTGTGCTCGACCCGGGCGCGGGGGAGGGCAGTCCCACCTTTTTCGCTTGGGCGCGCGCGGACCTCATGAGCGCACCGCTGCAGCGGCTGCAGGTGGTGAAGGGCTGGATCGAGGCTGACGGCACGACGCGCGAATCGGTGCACGATGTCGCCTGCTCCGACGATCTCAAGGTGGACGCGGCCACGGGCCGCTGTCCCGACAACGGCGCCGGCGTCGATACCGCGGATTGCAGCCTGCTGGGCGATACCGGGGCGGACGATATCATCGCCGCGTGGCGCGACCCGCACTACGACCCGGCGCAAAATGCCTTCTACTACGTGCGCGTCCTGCAGAATCCCACGTGTCGCTGGTCGACCTACGACGCGATCAGGCTCGGGCGCGAGCCGCCGCCGGAAGTGCCCGCGACGATACGCGAGCGCGCCTGGTCGTCGCCGATCTGGATTCGCGGCTAGTCGGGTTGCCCGGCTCTCCGCTCACGGGGCGCCCAGCGGTACACCCGTACGTTCCGGAACCGGTGGGAGCCCGCCGCGTACCAGCGGCGCGCGATGCGCGCGTCGATAGCCCCGCGGTGCTCCTGTGAGTAGCAGTGGCTTTCGACCACCCACAGAGCCCTCCCGGCGGCGGCTCCCAGCGCGGACGGGTTCCGTCGCCACTGGGCTCTCCGTTGCGAGAGGTCACGTACAACCTGCCCGGCGTACAGCCCGCCTTCGCGGCAGTTCCAGCCGAGCAGGGGCAGGTCCGCGGCCGCGGGCATATGGTAGAGAAAGGGGCGGTTGATGCTGGTGTTGCGCAGCAGGATGGTGTCACCGGGGCGCACCCCCTTTTCCAGGACGGCGACGGCGGAGTGCCAGTCCTGGTTCTCCGCCCAGTCGTTGCGGTTGTAATTCCAGAATCCCGCCGCAGCGACAACCAGCAGTGCCGCTAGCGCAAACACATCCCAACGCCGCCCGAGCCCGGCGATGCCTATACCCATCAACGGCAGCGAGAACAGTGAGCCCCAGAGAATGGTTTTTTTGATAAAAACCGGCGTGGAGATGAACCCGAAGGCCCAGGTTAACAGGGAAGAGCACAGGATCATCGCGGCGAAGGCGAGCAGCATGACCCGGTTGCGGCGCAGGCACCACAGCCCCCAGAGCATCAGCGACAGGCTGACCAGGGCGAGCGGTATGTTTGTCTCCCGGCTCAGCTGGACACCGTTAACGAAGGCCCAGGTGCTCGCGGCGCGCAGGGGCGAGGGCTGTCTGAAGTGCCCGAGCACCGAGGTGCCGGAGACCTCCAGGCTGGCCAGCAGCCACGGGGACCAGGCGATGAGCACCACCAGGTTCACCAGGATCCAGCCGAGCAGGACGGCGCGCTGGCGGTCGAGGGCAAGCGACCACCAGGCCAGGAAGAAGCACTGGGCCCCCAGCCAGTAAAAGACGGCGGTGTTGTGCGACAGCAGCGCGGCCAGCAGGCCGACGGCGTACAGGGCGCCGCCGCGACGCAGGAATGGCCCGGGTTGCAGACCCTGGCCCTGCGCCGGCCAGCGCGCCTCCAGTTGCATGATGCCGAGGAACGACAGGCCGATGCAGAAGCTGACCAGGACGTAGGACCGGGCCTCCTGGCTGTACTCTATGTTCGCCATGGACAGTGCGAGTAACAGTCCCGTGAACAGCGCGGCGCGGCGGTCCCACAAATGCCGGGTCACCAGGTAGACCAGGACGACCGTGGCGGTGCCGAGCAGCGCGCCGGGCAGGCGCAACAGCCAGGGATCGATGCCCTCGTGCACCAGGGGATGCAGCAGGCTGAAGTACAGGGGCGGCACCGCGTTCACCGGTGTGTACACGGGCTCCCAGAGTTCGCGCCAGGGGAGCGACGCCATGCGCAGGGTGAACACCTCGTCCAGCCAGAGGGAGGCCTCCCCCAGGCGATAGAGCCGGGCGCACGCCGCGAGGGCGACGAGCGCCGCCAGTTGCAGGTAGTCTTTTCTGTCGAGGGCGGTCACTGGGGCGCAGTGAAGCGCGTTTGGGCGCGATTGTCACCCCGGGTGTTCGGATAGCAGCAATGGGGACAGACTTGAAGTCTGTCCCCAAAAGGGCGTGAAGAGCTAGTCCAGCTTGCCGAGCAGGGCGCCGCCCGTCGGGATACCCACCCCGGAGGTGACCAGGGCGTGGTTCACGTCTTTCTTCGGCTGGTTGAGCGACGTGCCGCGCACCAGCCGGGTGGCCTCCACGATGCCGTTGACGCCGTGGATGTAGGCCTCCGAGAGCTGCCCGCCGTGGGTGTTGCAGGGCAGGCGGCCGTCCGGGCGCAGGGCGCCGTCGAGCACCCAGTCCCCCGACTCGCCGAAACCGCAGAAATTCCACGCCTCGATCTGCCACAGGACAATGGGCGAGAAAGCGTCGTAGATGACCGCCGCGTCGATGTCGTCCGGTGTGAGGTCGCTCATCTCGTAACAATTCTTCGCGGCGATCTCCATTTCCGGGATCCCGGCGAACTCCTCCCGGTAGAAGGAGGTCATCTGCTCCTGGTCAGCCGCCGCTGCCTGCGCGATGCCGCGAATGCTGACGCCGGGCTGCTTCAGGTCACGCGCCCGCTCCGGTGTCGTCACGATGACGCAGGAGGCGCCGTCGGATTCCTGGCAGCAGTCGAACAGCTGCAGGGGATCGGCAATCATACGCGCGTTGTCGTACTCCTCACGGGTGAAGGAGCGCCCGTGGAAAAAGGCGTTGGGGTTGTTCACCGCGTACTCACGGGTCGCGTGGGCGACCTCGAACAGGGCGTCCTTGGTGATGCCCGTGAGATGCAGCCAGCGCTGGGTGAAGGTCGCCACCCAGGAGGCGGGCGTCAGCATGCCGTAAGGCATGTACCAGCCCCAGTGGATGGCGTCGGCGGTAATCAGGTCGCCGGAGACGCCGTCGGAAAAACGGTGGCCGGAGCGACCGTTGAGTGCGCGAAAAACGGCGACACACTCCGCCATGCCGGTGGAGACCGCCATGACTGCCTGGTGCAGGCTGCCGGTCGCGGCACCCCCGCCGTAGTGGGAGCGACCCCAGAAGGTCATATCGCCGGTACCGACGGCGCGGGCGACCTCGATCTCGTCGTTGGAATCCATGGTGAAGGTCGCGAAGCCGTCGATGTCGGTGGGCTTGAGACCCGCATCCTCGATGGCGCCGCGCACCGCCTGGGCGGCGAGGTTGAGTTCGGACACGCCGGACTCCTTGGAGAACTTCGTGTTGTAGGCACCGACGATAACCGCCTTGTCCTTTACATTGGCTACCACGGTTCAGCCCTCCTGTTGTGCCGCTTGGGGCAGTGTGAGTGTGACGGTGCCCTGCATGTGCATGCCCCAGATATTGTTCTCGCCCAGGATGTTGAGGACGACGCGGCCGGAATCCTCGTCCACCGAGCTGACCTCGCCGGTCATGGTCATGACCATGCCGGGCACGTTCGGTGCGCCGAGCCCGATGTCGATGGCGTTCACCACCGCCTCGGGGCCGCTCCAGTCGGTGGCGTAGCGCGTCATCAGGCCCTGGCTGGTGAGGATGTTCATGAACACGTCCGGCATCCCCGCCGCCTGCGCGTCCGCCTTGTTGTGGTGCACGGTCTGGTAGTCGCGGGTCGCGATGGCGCCGCCCACTACCAGGCCGGTGTGGATGTCGATCTCGACCGGGTCGAGGGTGTCGCCGGTGGAAACCTGTGCGACAGTCAGTGTTTTGTAGTCACTCATGTCCGAGTCTCCTTAAACCGGGTAGAACTGGGGCAGCATGGTCTTCTCGTCCACCTGCTCCACCACGCCCTTTACCTTCATGCCGATGAACACGTCCTCGTATTCACAACCCGCGATGTTGGACACGAGGTTGGTGCCCTCGCCCAGCTTGATAACCGCGGCGATGGGATCTTTCGGGTAGCCCGGTATCACCGGGTGGCGCAGGCAGGTGTAGGACAGCACCTCGCCGTCGAGCTCGGACTCGATGGAATCCCACTCCATGGACTGGCACTCGCCGCACATGGGGCGGGGCGGGTGGCGCAGGGTCCCGCAGTCCTTGCAACGCTGGATAAGCACCTTGCCCTCGTCGCAGGCATCCCACCACCAGCCGTTGTCGTGCCCGCGCGGGCCGACGATGCGTGTGGGCACCTGCAGGGCGCCGTCGTCGCCCGCCACGGCGCTGATGGGCTCGTTGGGCAGGAAGGCCAGGCACTTGAAGCGCTGGGTGCCGATCTTCTCCTTCGCGTTGTTGTAGAAGGTGGTCACCGTCTCGAAGAAATAGCCGGGACCGCGGCCGGTGGTCTTGCGCTCGGAGATCTTGTCGATGTGCATCTCGTGGTGCACGTTGTCGCCGATCTCGACCTCCCCGAAGTACTCCTGGCTGAGGTTGGTGCCGAGCATGCCGGTGTAGCCGTGCTCGCGGAAGGTGCGCTCGAGGTCGGAGAGGGCGTTGGGCGGCCGTCCCGTGGTGACCTGGAAGCCCTCCTGGCCCCAGACGTACATCATTGCCGGCGGCGCGATGGTGTGACCGCGACGACTGCCGGCGGCCCACTCCTTGTCGGAGTAGGCGGGGTTGGTGTCGCCTATGGCCTCGGCCCAGTGGCGGATCATGGCCTCGTTGACATCGTCCGGGGCGGGTTCAAGGGGGTATATCTCGCGCCCCACGAAGGGGTAGATATCCTCCTCCAGGGCTTTGATCGCGTCGTCACTCATGGCAGGCGATTCCTTTTCTCGGTGTTAGAGGTAAGCAGGTAAGGGCGCTCGATCAGCGGTGGCGGGGCATGCCGAGACCGAAGTTGGCGACGAGGCCGCGCAGTACTTCCACCACGCCCCCGCCGAAGGTATTGATCGTGGCGCGCCGGTACTCGTGTTCCAGGTTGCCGTGCAGCACGGCGCCCTCGCTGGTCGCGGCGATGAGGGCGTGGGGGCCGACGACATCCATCAGCAGGCGACAGATCTCTATCATGATCTCCGTGGAGTAGACCTTGATCGCCGATGGAAACGTGGGGTCCATCGATTGCTGGTCCAGTTGCCAGGACATGCGCGCATTCATGACGCGCATCGCTTCCAGGTGGGCGTAGACCTCGGCGAGGTTGCGCTGGGCGCTGGGATCGTCGATAACGCGGCGGCCGTCCGCGCCGCGGGTATTGCGCGCCCAGTCGAGCGCGTCGCGGAACAGCTTCCAGCCCTGGATGCCCCAGGCGGCGAGCCCGACACGCTCGTGGTTGAGCTGCTCGGTAATCAGGTTCCAGCCGCCGTTCTCCTCGCCGATGATCATGTCGAGGGGGACTTTCACATTGTCGTAGTAGGTGACGTTGGTGTGCACCCCGCCCAGTGTCTCGATGGAGCCGCGGGAAAACCCGGGATCGCTGGTTGATGCGACCAGGATCGAGATGCCCTTGTGTTTTTTCACCTCCGGATCCGTACGCACCGCGAGGAAGATGTAGTCGGCCCCCTCGGCGCCCGAGGTGAATACCTTGCTGCCGTTCACCACGTAGTGGTCGCCGTTCCTGACCGCGGCAGTCGTCAGCGAGGCGAGGTCGGTGCCCGCGCTGGGCTCCGTGTAGCCGATGGCGAAGTGCAGTTCGCCGGACGCGATCCCGGGGAGGAAACGTTTTTTCTGGTCCTCGGTGCCCTTGCCCATGATGGCCGGGCCCACCGTGTTCAGCGTGACGAAGGGAGTGGGGGCCCCGGCGAGCAGCGCCTCCTCGTAGCGGATCAGCTGCTCACTCTCGGTGAGGCCGCGCCCGCCGTACTCCTCCGGCCAGCCGATGGCGAGCATCCCGTCCCTGCCCTGCTGGCGGATGAGCTCCTTGTACAGCTCGCCGCTCTCGGCATTGCGCAGCTCCTCGCGGTACTCGGGCTTCACGAGCTCGGTGAAATAGCTGCGGAATTCCCGGCGCAGCTCCCGCTGGTGGTCGGTGTAATCGACGAACATGGTGCACTTCCTTTCGATAGGGCACAGTTATGATATTGATTTTGAATTCAAATTCAACTATTTTGTCCGCCATGTCCAGATCACCGTCCAAACAGGCAAAACAGGGCAGGCCGCAGGAAAAGCTCCCCGGTGCGCGCAGCGCCAGGGGTGAGCGCGCCCGCGCGGGCCTCAAGGCGGCGGCCCTGGCGGTGCTGGAGCGCGACGGCTACCACAAGATGCGCATCGCCGACGTCACGGCGGAAGCGGGGGTCGCCCAGGGCCTGTTCTACCACTATTTCAAGGACCTGAAGTCCCTGACCGTGGAAGTGCTCTCCGACTATGCGAGCGCGAGCAACGACCTGGCGGAGATCGAGCGGGATGTCCCGCGGGGCGACTGGTATGCGCGCATACATGCCCACAATCTCGTGGTGGTGCGCAGCTACGCCCGGCGACCGGGGGTCATGCGCTGCCTGTTGCAGCTCGCGGACGAGGACGCGGAGTTTTCCGCAATGCTGCGGGGCAGCTATCGCAAGCAGTTGATGTGGCTTGTCGACCTGATGCCCAAGTTGTTTCCCGATGTGAGGTTTCGCAAGCACCAGGCCCTGATGGTGGTCTACTCCCTCGCCGGTATCGGAGAAGGGCTGTTGCGCGAGTACTTCATCAACGAGAGCGGAACCCTGCGCGCCGCCGAACTGTCCGAGGAACAGTTCGTGGAATTACTCAGCACCATGTTTTACCGGGGCCTGTTCCTGCAGCACCCGGATGCAAAGCAACTCAAATACACCCGTAACCTGGCCGCCATGGCCCGCACGCACTGAGGCATCACACCATGGATTTCAATTTCAGCGACGACCAGAACGCCATCAGGGATCTCGCGCACCAGATTTTCACCGACCGGGCCTCGGACGAGTTCCTGCTGGGTTTCTCCCGGTCCGGGGAGACCTACGACGAGGGGCTGTGGCAGACCCTGGCGGAACAGGGTCTGCTGGGCGTCGCCGTGCCCGAGGCCTGCGGCGGTTCCGGTCTCGGCCTCGTGGAACTGTGCCTGGTGCTGGAAGAGCAGGGCCGGCGTGTTGCGCCAGTGCCGCTCCACGCCAGTCTCGTGCTCGGCGGACTGCCGCTGGCGGAGTTCGGTAGCGATGCGCAGAAACAGCGCTACCTCGAGCCGCTGGCAACCGGCGCGAGCAAACTGAGCGCCGCCGTGGCCGAAACCGCCATGAATGCCGCGCTTGTTACCGAGGTGACAGCCCGGCGCGACGGCGAGGGCTGGGTGCTGGAGGGCGAACGCTCCGCGGTACCCGACGGTGCGGTGGCCGATGTCGTGCTCGTACCCGCGGTGGACGACGCCGGGCAGCAGAGTGTGTTCATTGTCGAGACGGCTGCGCCCGGCGTCGAGATCACGCCTGTCGAGATCGGGCTGTCCGGCGAGCGCGCCGCGAACCTTGCGCTAGCGGGTGTCGAGGTGGGGGCCGACGGTCTCCTCGGGAGTGCCGGACAGGGTGAGGAAATCCTGGAGTGGCTGTTGGCGCGCGCCAATGTCGGACACTGCGCGCTGCAGGTCGGGGTCACCGAGGAGGCCATGAAGCGCACCGCGGAATACGTCTCGGAGCGCCAGCAGTTCGGCGTTCCGCTGGGCTCGTTCCAGGCGCTGGCGATGCGCATGGCCGACAGCTACATCGATGTCGAGGGCATCCGCTCCACCTACTGGCTGGCGCTGTGGAGGCTCAGCGAGGGGCTCGATGCCCGCGCCGAGGTGCGGGCAGCCAAGTGGTGGGCCTGCGACGCGGCCCACCGGGTCGTGTCCACCGCGCAGCACCTGCACGGCGGCATGGGCGCCGACGTGGAGTACCCTATCCACCGATTTTTCCTCCTCGCGAAAATGATCAGCTACTCTCTGGGGAACGCCAGCCGGCAGCTGGAAGAACTGGGTCGACTGCTGGCCGCAGACGACGAGCTCGGTTTTCGCGCGCTGCAGGTTTGAATCCCTGCGCGGGCGGCGTTATTAACCCGGAGGTGTGTGATGAGTGACAGCGGCCTGGAGGCGCGCATAGACCGCCTGGAGTCCCTGGACGAGATCCGCCAGCTGGTGGCGAAGTATGCCCTGTCCCTGGACATGCGCGACCTCGACGCCCATGTCAACCTGTTCGCCCCGGACATCCGCGTCAGCCGCGACAAGGTCGGCCGGGCGCATCTCAAGCGCTGGCTGGACGACACCCTGCGCCTGCAGTTCACCGGTACCTCCCACCACACCGGCAACCACGTCATCGAGTTCGACGACCCCGACCATGCCCACGGCGTGGTCTACTCGAAGAATGAACACGAGACGCCCCGGGCGGTGGGCGGTGCGGAGTGGGTCATTATGCAGATGCTTTACTGGGACGACTACGAGCGCATCGACGGGCGCTGGTACTTCCGGCGTCGCCTGCCGTGTTACTGGTACGCGACGGACCTGAACAAACCCCCCGTGGGCGATGACAAGATGCGCTGGCCGGACCGCGACTCCTATACCGGTGCCTACCACGAGCTGTGGCCCAGCTGGCGCGAGTTCTGGGACAACCCGCCGGGGTCCGACGCGGCGGAGGTGGCCGCTCCCGCGCCGCTCGAGGAATTTCTCAAGACGATGCGGCGCGGCGCACCTGACCCGAAAATCCGGGTGCGTTGATGGACCTGTTCGCCCCGCTGGCCCTCGGCGCCATGCAGTTGAAAAACCGCGTGGTCATGGCCCCCATGACACGCTCGAGGGCGGGGGAGGGCGCCATGCCCACGGAACTCATGGCGGAGTATTACCGCCAGCGAGCGGGAGCGGGCCTTGTCGTGACGGAGGGCATTGCCCCGAGCGCCGACGGGCTGGGCTACTGTCGCACCCCCGGCATTTACACCGCGGAGCAAGTGGCGGCATGGCGCCGGGTCACCGACGCGGTGCACGGCGAGGGCGGCCTGGTCGCCGCGCAGATCATGCATGTGGGTCGTATCGCCAGCGCCCACAACAAACCCGCCGGCAGCGAAACCGTTGCGCCGTCCCCTGTCGCTGCACGCGGCGAGATTTTCACCGAGGCGCACGGGATGCAGCCGTTCGACACGCCGCGCGAACTGGACATCGAGGAGATCCCGGGGATCGTAGAGGACTACCGCCGGGCCACGGAATACGCCCTCGACGCCGGCTTTGACGCCGTCGAGCTGCACTGCACCAGTGGCTACCTGCCCGCGCAGTTCCTGTGCACGGGGACCAACCGGCGCACGGATGCCTACGGCGGCGGCCCGGCGGGGCGCATTCGTTTCGCATTGGAGGTGCTGCAGGCCATGGTTACGGTCGACGGCGGCGCCCGCGTGGGTGTGCGCATCTGCCCCGACAACGGTTTCAATGACCTCTCCGACGAGCACCCGCAGCAGACCTTCGAGTACCTGCTCGAGGAGGTGGAGGGCCTGGACCTGGCCTACATGCACGTCATCCGCATGCCCGCGGGGAGAGTGGACAATATCGAGCTGGTACAGCGCTACTTCTGGGACCGCATGATCGCCAATGAGAGCTACAGCTTCGACGAAGCACAGCGCGCGGTGGCCGGCGGGGAGGTGACCGCGGTCTCCTTCGGCCGCCCGTTCATTGCCAATCCGGACCTGGTGGAACGCTGGCGACGCGGCCTGCCGCTGGCGGACTTCGACCCGGCGACCCTCTACACACCGGGAGCCGAGGGTTACACCACTTACCCGGCCGCCAGCGGCGGCTGACACGTTCACAGACCGGGATTGCAAAAAACTGCAAAACTGACACTACGAGGACCTACCACCATGCCAGTCACGCCTGTCGATCTCACCGGCAAGAAACTCCTGATCACCGGCCCCACCGGCCAGGTAGCACTTCCGGTGGTGGAACATTTCGCCCCGTTGGCGGATGTCTACACACTGGCGCGGTTTCGCGAGCGGGCGGACCGGGAGCGGATGGAGGACCTGGGCGCCTCGGTCATTGCGGCGGACCTGGCGGATGCCGCGAGCCTCGAGGAAGTGCCCGATGACATCGACTACGTGCTCAATTTCGCGGTGGTCAAGACCGGGGACTTCGACTACGACCTCGCGGCGAACGGCGAGGGCGTGGGCAACCTCATGATGCGCTGCCGCGCGGCGCAGGCGTTCGTGCACTTCTCATCGACGGCGGTGTACGAGTACAGCGGGCTCGAACCGCGGCGCGAGGACTCGCCGCTGGGCGACAACCACCGGGTGATGTTCCCCACCTACAGCATTTCCAAGATCGCCGCGGAAACCGTGTGTCGATTCGTCGCGCACCAGCACGACATCCCCACCACCATTGCCCGACTCAGCGTGCCCTACGGCGACAATGGCGGCTGGATGTATTACCACATGCTGATGATGCAGCAGGGTACTCCCATCGACCTGCACCCGGACAAGCCCAACTACTACAACCCGCTGCACGCGCGGGACTACATCGACAAAATTCCGTACCTGCTGGGTGCCGCCAGCAGCGGGGTCACCACACTGAACTTCGGCGGCTCGCAGCGGGTGAGCATCGAGGAGTGGTGCGCCTACATCGGCGAGCTCACCGGACTGGAGCCGGTGTTCAAGGACAACCCGGAGGCGTTCGGCAGCCTGTGTATCGACACCGAACGCATGCACGAGCAGATCGGCGAGACCAGCGTGGACTGGCGCGACGGTATCCGCAGCCAGTTGGAGCACCTGGCGCCTGATCTGCTCAGGTAGGGGCCCGAACGGAGAGCTCCGCTCGCCGGAGCGCGAAATCCACGTCACCAGGGGCCGGGCGGTACCGCTCCCCCAGCGCCGTCGGTAGCGCCGGTATGCGGAGCTGGCCGTTCAAGTCTATGTTTGTGACTGCTCATGTCATAGCCTTGCCACTGTCGCTGCGCTAGCCTGCCGACCGGTTTCAATCGGGGTTCGAGAATGGCTCACGGCGATTACTCACCGCGCTACCGCAACTACGTCCTGTTCATCCTGTTTCTCACCTACATACTGAACTTCGTGGACCGGCAGTTGATGACCATCCTGCTCGAGCCCATCAAGCAGGAGTTCAACGCCAGCGATACGGCCATGGGGTTTCTCACGGGGTTCGCTTTTGCCCTGTTCTACGCGACGCTGGGCATACCCGTGGCGCGCCTGGCGGACAACTGGTCGCGCCGCAATGTGATCGCCATCTCCATCACCGTGTGGAGCGGCATGACCGCCCTCTGTGGTGCCGCGGCCTCGTTCTGGCAGCTCGCGCTGCTGCGCATCGGGGTCGGGGTGGGCGAGGCCGGCGGCACGCCGCCGTCCCACTCCATGATCGCGGACTATTTCCCCCCGCAGCAACGCTCGACCGCCCTGAGCGTACACGCGACGGGCACCCAGTTCGGGGTTCTCATCGGGATGCTCGGCGGGGCTTTTATCGCCGAGGCCTACGGCTGGCGCATGGCGTTCGTCGTGTTCGGCATACCCGGGCTGCTCGTCGGGGTATTGATAGCGCTGACCGTGCGTGAGCCGGTGCGCACGGCCGTCCCGCCCCGCAGACCCATGTGGCAGGATATCAAGGGGGTGTGGCAACTGCCGGGTTTCTTCCTGGTCTCATGCGCGGGTGCGCTTACAGGCCTGGCCGGTTACGGCCTGGGGGCCTGGTCTCCCAGCTTCCTGATCCGCACGCACGGTCTCAGCCTGATGGAGGCCGGTCTCATGCTGGGGGTTACCGGGGCCCTGGGCGGTATTTTGGGCGCCATAGTCGGCGGTGTATTGTGCGACCGGCTGAGCCAGCGCGACCTGCGCTGGCAGTTGTGGTTCCCGGCCCTGGGTGCGTTCGCCTCGGCCCCCTTCATGCTCGCTTTCGTGCTGTGGCCCGAGTCACAGGCCTGGACGGTGGGCGGTATCACCATCCCGGTGGCCATGGCCTTCATGCTGTGCGGCGGGGTGATCGCCGCCTTCTGGATCGGGCCCACTTACGCCGCAATCCAGAACCTGGCGCCCGAGCACCTGCGCACCCAGGCTTCGGCCCTGTTCCTGTTCATGTTCAACCTGATCGGACTGGGTATGGGCCCGCTCGTCATCGGTATGGTCAGCGACAGCCTCGCCCCCAGCATGGGGACCGATTCCCTGCGCTACGCGATGGCTGCCGGCCTGATTGCGGTCATTTTCGGGGGCGGCCTGTTCTGGCGCGCGGCGCCGCTCTACCGGCGCCACATGTTGGATCGCCGGGAGCGGGGGGCTGACCCGGCGCTCACTTGATCGCCGCGCCGCCGTCCACGGAGAGCACCTGCCCGGTAATGAAGGAGGCGCGGTCGCTGAGCAGGAAGACCACCGCCTCGGCGATCTCCCCCGGCTCCCCGAGGCGGTTCATGACTGCGGCTTTCTTCAGGCCCTCCGCTATTTTCGGCTGCTCCTCGAAGTATTTCTCGACCCCGGGAGTGCGAATCACCCCCGGGGATACCGCGTTGATGCGCACGCCCTGGCCGCCGTACTCCGCCGCCGAGCTCATGGTCAGCAGATTGACGCCGCTCTTGGCGGCGGCGTAGGCGGTATTGAAAGCCTGGCCGCGCAGTGAGGCATTGGACGAGATATTGACGATGGCGCCGCCGCCACCGGCGAGCATGACCGGAATCTCGTACTTCATGCACAGCCAGGTGTTGGTCAGGCACATGTGCAGCGTCTGGTCGAACACCTCGCGGGTATACTCGTGGATAGGCCCGGAACCGCGTGACAGGGCGGCGCTGTTGCAGGCGATGTCCAGGCCCCCGAAGGCCTCCGCAGCCGCCTTCACCATCCCCTCCACCGAGGCCTCGTCGCCGACGTCCCCGTGCACGAAGTGCGCCTCGCCGCCGCCCTCGCGGATCAGCGATACGGTCTCCTCGCCGGTCTCTGCGTTGAAGTCGGCCACCACCACACGGGCGCCTTCACGCGCGCAGGCGAGGGCAATCGCCCGGCCGATGCCCTGTCCGGCGCCGGTGACGATGCCCGATTTATCGCTAAGTAATCCCATGTGGTCTCTCCGATGGAATGCTCCGTCGATGATAGTCCGCGGTTCGCCCGGCGCCAGTGCGGCAGCAGTCAAGCTGATAGGCAAAAGAACTCACTCCGTTGAGTGTAAAGGTCAATGAATCCGGCGCCTTCGGTAAAGACAGCTCTGACTCAGCGGGCGCATAATGGGTCGTTGGCAATGCGGGAGGGTCAAGATGATGCTGCTGGAAGGAAAAATCGCCCTGGTGACGGGTGCCGGGCAGGGGGTGGGGCAGGGTATTGCCCTGGCCCTCGCCGCCGAGGGTGCCCGGGTCGCTGTGACAGGCCGTACCCTGGAAAAGCTCGAAGCGACCTGTGAACTTATTCTCGGGCGGGGTGGCGATGCGTTGCCCGTGGTTTGCCAGGTGAAGTCTCACGAATCCCTGAGCGCGTGTGTCGAACAGGTCGTCGCACATTTCGGTGGCCTGGATATCCTGGTCAACAACGCGCAGGAAGTGCCCCTGGGCAGCCTGGATGAGGTTACGGACGAAGCGTTCAGCGCGGGTCTTGAATCCGGGCCTCTCGCGACGTTTCGCATGATGAAGCTGTGTCGGCCGCACCTCAGGGACGGCGGCTGCATCATCAACCTCGCCAGCTCTGCCGGCCGTCGCTGGGATATGAGCGGCTTCGGTCCCTACGGCGCCACCAAGGAGGCCATTCGTACCCTGACCCGCGCCGCGGCCTGCGAGTGGGGCCCGGAGGGAATTCGCACGAATGTGATCCTGCCCCATGCCAGGTCTCCCGGCCTGTCCTGGTGGATGGACAACTACCCCGAGGAAGCGGAGGCGTTCGTCGCGACGATTCCACAGCGCCGGATCGGGGATTGCGAGCAGGATATCGGCCGCTTCGTCGTGCTGCTGTGCAGCGACGGCGCGGGCTACGTCAATGGCCAGAGTATCGCGCTCGACGGCGGGCAGGCCCTGATCGGCTAGGCTTTGCAGGGCTGGGGCGGGTGTCGCGCAATCGCAAAAAACTGGCATCCGCGCGTATGTGAGCTGCCCGGGCGCAGGCGTATAATGAGGGCCTGTCACCAGGGGCTTGGTGCCGAGGGCCGTCATGAAAGTCAGTGATTATCTCAGCCGCGAGGACGTGGAGCGCTTCACCGCCAAGAGCGACTGGCACGCGTTCCGCCTGCTGTTGGCGAACTGGGCGATGATCTTCGCGATCTTCTTCACGGTCGCCGCCTTCCCCAACCCCCTGACCATATTGGCGGGCATCGTGCTGTTGGCGGGGCGGCAGCTGGGCCTCTCCGTACTCATGCACGACGCTGGCCACCGCACCCTGTTCCGCACCCCCTGGCTCAACGAGTGGGTGGGGCAGTGGCTCTGCGCACTGCCGGTGATGAACGACCAGCCCTCCTACGCGCGCGGTCACTTGGAGCACCACCGCAAGGCGGGCTCACACGACGACCCGGACCTGCCCAACTACCAGGCCTACCCGGTGTCGCGTGAGAGTTTCCGGCGCAAGGTGATCCGCGACCTGACCGGGCAGACCGGCTTCAAGCTCATCTCCTTTATTTTCCGCGGCGCGTCCGGAGTCGTCAGCAGCGAGAAGCGCAAGAGCGCGAAGCCCTTCCTGCAGCAGATCTGCGTGCAGCTCGCCCTGTTCGCAATCCTCTGGGCCTGCGGCATCGGCTGGACCTACCTGCTCTGGGCGGTGGCGTTCATGACCGTGTTTATGCTGATCGTGCGCATACGCCAGGTGGCGGAGCACGCGGCGGTCCCGGACCTCTACGACCCCGATGTGCGCAAGAATACCCGCACGGTCGACGCGCCCTGGTGGCAGCGGCTGATCTTTGCGCCCAACGGCGTCAACTACCACATGGAACACCACTTCATGGCCAGCGTGCCCTGTTACCGGCTCAAGGCCCTGCGCCGGCACCTGCAGCAACAGCTGGCGCTGGACGGTGTGCCGGTGTTCAGGGGCTACGGCCAGCTGCTGCGCCACGCGGTCGCCGCCTGACCCCTCTATTCACCCCGTAAATGGACTTCGAGCGCGCCATTCAGGTAGTGACTGGCGGGCCGGGCGGCGTGGCGTGGCGTGCCGCCGGGGGCAGCCCCGGGTGAACTCTAGCGCTAACAAAATCTGACCGCTTGTGTCGTAGGGAAACCGGCAATCCTCCACTACCATAAATTCGCGAAATTTCTTACCGTTACTTCACACGGCTATAAAACGGAGATCACAACAATGAACCGTAGCCCCCTCGCGCTCGCAATCGCAATTTCACTGGCCCCTACACTCGCCGCCGCACAGACCCTGGTGCTCGAAGAGGTCATCGTCACCGCGCAGAAAAAGGCGGAGACCCTGACCGAGGCGCCCGTCGCCGTCAACCTGGTCAGCGGCGACACCATCGACGAACTGTCCATCTTCCAGGCCGACGAACTGAACAAGCTGGTCACCGGCATGGAGGTGCGCTTCGAGGGCGACTCCCGGGTGGGCGTCGGCCTGCGCGGCGTAGGTACCTTCCAGCAGCAGAGCGCGCCGGCCCGGGTCGGCGTCTACATGGACGACTACTTCATGTCCTCCCAGGCGACCTTCGCCCTGGGCAGTATGTTTGACATGGCCAACGTGCAGATTCTCAAGGGACCCCAGGGCACGCTGTACGGCCAGCCTTCCCCGACCGGCGCCATGATCCTGCAGACCCGGGACCCGAATTTCGACGGCGTGAACGGCTATGTCCAGGGCAGTTACGTTTTCGGTCCGGTGGGGTACAACCTCCAGGGTGGTGTGAATGTCCCGGTGATCGACGATGTGCTGGCCTTCCGTGTCTCCGGCCTGACTGACGACCGCGAGACGGGTCTGGAAAACGTCAACCCGGTGAACGAGCTGGATGAAGAGCGCAACCGCGACGGCGTGCGCGCCAAGATGCTGTGGAATGCCACCGACGACCTGCAGGTCAAGCTGGGCTACGCCTACATGGAGTCCGAGGACTCCGACATCTACCGCGCGGTGGAGACGATCAAGGAGGGTAAGCCCGGCTACGACCCGGATGCGAACTTCAAGGGTATCGATGCGGACGACCGCGAGGCGATCGCCGACAACCCCAGCGTCGTCAACAGCCGCGAGGAGAGCTTCTACACCCTTCACGTGGACTGGCAGATCGGCGACATCGACGTGAGCTGGTTCAGCGGTGCCCTGGACTCGCAGATCGACCTGATCCAGGACAACGACCGTACGGATATCCCGAGTGTCGTGCTCGCCCAGGACGGCCACACCGGGGACGACTTCGGCGCCTACCAGCACGAGCTGCGTATTTCGGGCGAGGCCTTTGACTTCTGGGAGTGGACCTTCGGCGGTTACTACCAGGAGTCCGAGTCCCAGACCGACGTGGTGACCAGCGCGAACCGGCCCCAGGACGGCGGCGTGTTTGATATCGTCATCGATATCCCGCTGGACACCGAGACCAAGGCGATCTTCACCCACAACACCTTCTCCCTCACCGATGACACCGATCTCGTGGTCGGTGTGCGCTACAACGAATTCGACCAGAGCGACGGCACGGTGTTGACGGGCAACTTCCTCCTGGGTGCAGAGATGCTCCCCGGCGGCGAGATCACCGACCCGGTCGTCGTGCTGGAGAACGTGTTCCCGCGCCCGGACTGCACGGTGCTCGGCGGCGTGGGGTCGCCCCCCTGCCTGGTCGGCGCCGGCGACTTCGGCTGGGAGGAGTGGACCGGTACGGTCAAGCTGACCCATCACTTCAGCGACGCGCTGAACGCCTACGTCACCCTGGACCGGGGTTTCCGCCCCGGTGCGCCCAACTTCGATACCAGCGGCATCTTCTCTCCCGATCTCACGTTCTACGACGGGGAAAAGGTGAACAGCATCGAGATCGGCGCCAAGGGCGACCTGTTTGACGGCCGGGCGCGCTACACGGCGGCGGTGTTCTACAGCCAGTACGAGGACTACCAGATCCAGGCCGTCGGCTTTACGGCCTACAACGAGGCTACCGGGAACGTGGAAATTGCGACCAACGCACCCTGGGTCAATGTCGACGAGGCTGTGCAACAGGGTGTCGAGGCGGACTTCCGCATGCAGGTGACCGAAGCATGGATGATCTACACTTCGGCGACCTACGCCAATGTCGAGTTCACCGACGGTGAGATTCCCTGTACGGACCCGACCCAGGAGCCGGTCGGGCCGGACAACCGTTACAACACCTGTGACGCGGACGGCGAAATAGCGTCCACCCAGCCCGAGTTCACGGCGACCTTCCAGACGGACTATGTCTGGGGCAATTACTACGACGGCGAGGCCTTCGTGGGCGGCCTGTGGAAGTTCAATGGCGAAACCGAGACCCCCGGGGACGAGGAGGGCCGGCTGGACACAGACAGCTACTCCACCCTGGACCTGTACACGGGGTTGCGGGCCGAGGGCTGGAGCGGCCAGCTCTTTATCAAGAACGCCCTGGACGACGACGGCGTCATCACCAAGCGGCCTTTGATTTCAGGCTACAACGAGCTGCTGGTGACCCCGCCGCGGACCGTGGGTGTGACCCTGAACTTCAACTTCTGACCAGTAGGTCGGTACGAAAAAAAATCCGGGCCCGGCCCGGATTTTTTTTACCCGCTGCCTGTCCCGCCGCTGCAGACGACCTGGGCGGCCTTATAGGCTTTCAGGGCCGCCGGCGTTGTGGGCTGGCCCGTCTCGTAGTAGAGCTTCATGGCGATTGCCACGTCGGCGATCGTCTTTTGGATGAAGCCCTCAAGGCGTTTTTCCAGCCAGCCCCCGAAGGCACCCCAGGGCAGTGTGAAGCCCATTGACGCGGTGAACAGGGTTTTCTCGCCCTGTTCCTCCAGGTGGTAGCGGAAGTGGGCCTCGCGGAAGGGCGGGGCGGGCTTGTCCCCCTTGTGCAGCCTGATGAGAAACCCGTGGGGCGCCTCCCACTCGGTGACGGTCTCCTGGATATAGCTCTTCGGGCTGCGGTAGACGTAGCGGCTGGCGCCGACGCCCTCGGCGTTGTCGCTGACGATCTTCGTGTCCACCAGGCCGGGAACGTAGTGGTGCGCCACGGAGATATCGCGCAGTTTCTCCCACGCCCCGGCCAGGGGCATGTCGATCACGACCTGTGCGGAAACTTCCTGTGCCATGTGGCGCTGACCCCCTGCGTAGTCGATGCACGGCATTGTAGCAGCCCCGGGACTTTCAATAGGCGGGGGGTTCCTGCTACGCTCCGCGCAGTGACTCCTGTGCAACAACCGGGCGCCCGGGGCAACCGGGTCGACCCAACCAGCGGATGAGTGAACTGACTGTCGGCGCGGGTAAGTTCAAGCGCCTCCTCGACTACCTGCAGCAGATCGGCCTGGATGCGCCCGCCGTGGCGTCCCGGACCAACCTGTCGCACGCGCGTATCGCCCTCATGGATGACGAAGACCGCCTGCCGGCGCTGCAGTACGCGAGGCTCTACAAGGCCGCCGTTGCCGCCATGGAGACCCTGGGCCAGCCCATACCCTGGGGAGCGGGGGTGGGCAGCGAGGCCTTCGACCTGATGTGCCGCTGCGTCATCAGCGCGCGGACCCTGCGGGAGGCGCTCTGCCTGGCCGAGCGCTACGACCGCCAGCTGTACCCGCTGGTGGGTTACCGGCTGGAACTGGTCGAAAATGCCGGGGAGGGCAGCGCCCGAATGCGCTACCGCGTCCGGATCGCGGAGAACGAGTCTGTGCTCGCCCCCTCGCACTGGGACCGCTCGGGCTTCCAGGCCACCGTGGCGCGTGCCTCGGGCCTGTTGGTGTGGAGCGCTTTCTGCGGCTGGCTGACCGGGCAGCCGCTGGAAGTTGCTGAGGTGTGCGTGGCCGCACCCGATATCGGCGCCGCCTACCGCGACAGGCTCGCGGGCGTGTTCCGATGCCCGATCCATTTCGACGCCCCCGAGAGCACCCTGGCCTTTCCGCGCGAGGGACTGGACCGGCGCATCGTGCAGACACCCGAGTCGCTGGACGACTTTCTCGAGGGCAGCGTCTACCACCTGATCGCGGTGGACCAGCGGCCGGCGAGTACGAGCGCGGCGATCAAGTCCCTGGTCACGCTGGACCTGCCCCACGGACTGCCGTCCTTCGCCGCGGTCGCACGCAGCCTGCACATGTCCGAGTCCAGCCTGCGCCGCCGCCTGCAGCGGGAAAACACGAGTTACCAGGCGCTCAAGGACGAGATCCGCTGTGAGGTGGCGATCGAGCGTCTCATTTACGAGGATGCGAAGGTCGCAGATCTTGCGGAGTACCTGGGTTACACCGAGCCGAGTTCCTTCGTGCGCTCCTTCAAGAACTGGACGGGGCAGACGCCGCGCAACTACAAGGAGCGCATGCGGTCCTTGGGTACATCGTCCTGACACGGCCCACTACCGGGAGTCCTCCTCCTCGCGCAACTTCACCGGCCCGAATTTCTCCGGGAACAAGCCCTTCATGCCCGCGTAGAAGTCCCTGAAATACTGCATGTCGGCGCGCAGGTCGCCGGTCGGTTGCATGGCGGGTCCGAAGCCGCCGCGGCGCCGCCCGAAATCCAGGAAGGAGGGCACGATGGGCACGGCCGCCTCGCGGGCGATGTGATAGAAGCCGGATTTCCAGTGCTCAGCCCGCGCCCGGGTACCCTCGGTCGGCACGACAAGCACCAGTTGCGGCAGGGCAGCAAACGCCTCCACCATGGCGCTGACGACGTTGCCGCTGCGGTGCCGCACGATGGGCATACCGCCGAGCGCGCGCATGACCCGGCCCATGGGCGGGCGGAACAGGCTGTGCTTGGCCATCCAGGTCACGCGAATGTCGTAGGCCGCCGCGAACAGCAGCATCAGGGGAAAGTCCCAGTTCGAGGTGTGGGGCGCGGCGATCAGTACGTAGCGCTTTTCGGCCGGGCGCGCACCTTCGAGGCGCCAGCCCATGGCGCGCAGCAGCCACCGCGCGAGCTGTTGTTTCATACTGGGGCAGGGGAATCAAGGGAGCAGCAAGCATACAGGCATGGCGTGGAATTGCCAGCTGAAATTCCCTCGGGACCCGCTTCCCTCCGCGGGCGGGGCGTACCTATAATCGGACCCTCCTATAACGAAAACAGGGCGCGAAGATGGCGAGATTCAACGACAGGGCAGTGGTGGTGACCGGCGGCGCCAGTGGAATCGGCGAGGCGACGGTGCGCGCCATCACAGAGGAAGGCGGCCGCGTCGTCATCGCCGACCTGCAGGAGGAACGGGGCAGGGCGCTGGCGCAGGAACTGGGCGACGTCGCGCGTTTTCACCCCACCGATGTCACCCGCGAGGACGACATCGCGGGAGCGGTGGCCCTGGCCACTGCGGAGTTCGGCAGCCTTTACGGCATGGTGAACAACGCCGGCGTGGTCGGCGCCATCGGCTCGATCATGGACACGAGCGCCGAGGCCTTCGACCACACCATGGCCATCCTCTCCCGCGCGGTGTTCCTGGGCATCAAGCACGCGGCGCGGGCCATGCGCGAGCAGGGCTCGGGTTCCATTGTCTCCCTGTCGAGCACGGCGGGTGTTATGGGCGGGCTCGGGCCCCACGTTTACACCATGGCCAAGCACGGTGTCGTGGGCATCACCCGCTCCGCGGCGGCGGAGTTGTCGGCACTGGGTATCCGCGTCAACGCGGTGGCCCCCGGGGGCACGGTGACGCCGATGACGAACGCCCTGGGCGACGGCGACTTCGAGGAGACCGCCCGCTTCATCGCCGACGGCTCGCCCCTGGGGGCGGCCTGCATGCCCGAGGACATCGCCAGCGGTATCCTGTTCCTGCTCAGCGAGGACGCGCGCCAGATGACCGGCCACACACTGGTCATCGATGCGGGGGTCACCACCGGCGGCCAGGCCGCGCCGTTCCACTCCGGGGACGCGGTGACGCTCCTGCACGCCGGGCAGACCGCCAGCGGTTAAGCCACGGGACTGATTTCCGGGAATGTCCGCTTGCAATTTTGGCGCCCCGGTCGCAAGATAAAAAACAGGCAGTACTGATTGCTTTGCACCCGGGCGGTGGGTCGCGGCAGCACGGTGCCGGGAACTCACTGTCACTACAACGACAATAACGGCCGCACGCGGCCCGGCAGGAGTACCCACCATGAGCGCACGCCCGCAGACCCGCTATTTCACCCGTTCAACCCTCGCACTGACCATCGCGGGCCTCGCCGCCGCGGCGGCGCCGCCGGTCGCACAGGCCGCGGTGCTGGAAGAAATTATCGTGACCGCGCGGAAGATGCAGGAGTCAATGCAGGATGTGTCGGTGGCGGTAACCGCATTCAGCGGCCAGCAGATCGACGACCTCATCATGCGCGACATTCGCGAGATCGAGGGCATGGTGCCCAACCTGGTGGTCGATACGGTGGCGGTGTCCCCCGGCGGCGCCTCCCTGTACATCCGCGGCGTCGGCACCCAGGAGGTGGAGCGCTCCTTCGACCCGGCGGTCGGCGTGGTCATCGACGGCGTGCCCCTGTCCTTCGTCAACGGCTCCCTGGCCAACACCTTCGATTTCCAGTCGGTGGAGGTGCTGCGAGGGCCCCAGGGTACCCTGTTCGGCCGCAACACTACCGGCGGGGTGATCAACATCACCCGCACGCGGCCGACGGGCGAGCTGGACTTCAAATACGAGGTGACGGCGGGCACGGACGACCTGCTGGACTACAAAGCCCTGGTCAATGTCCCGCTGGGCGACATGTTCGCGGGCAAGCTGGGGTACGCCAAGCAGGAGGACGGCTCGGACCGCGAGAACGTGGTCACCGGCGATGACGTGGGCAACCCGGACAACCAGGAGATCACCGCCACGCTGCTGTTCACCCCCAACGACGACTTCGACGCCCTGTTCACCTACGTCAACTACCAGGACGAGAACGACGGTGTGCCGCTGCAGGACCGCTCCTCGGTAAATGCCGACAATCCTGTAAACCCCGCACCCGAAATCAACTGTACGGAACCACTCCTGACACTGGGTTTTTGCGGTGATGCTGTCACGGACATTACGCGGTTTACGCAGGATTTCTATTCCCGCGATATCGATTTTGAGTGGGACGCCTACACCCTGAACATGAACTACGATGTCGGCGTGGGTCTCGTCACTGCCATCCTGGGCTACCAGGAGACCGACGAGAGCGTGCCAACGGATTTCGATGCCTCCTCACTCAATTCGTTTCACACCCTGCGCGACCAGGACTCGGAACAGACCACCGCGGAGATCCGCTTCGCCTCGGACGACGACCTGAGCGATCGCATGAAGTTCGTCGCCGGCCTGTTCTGGGTCGACGACGAGTACCATCTCGACCAGAAGACCTCGATAGCGGCGGGCGCCCAGACGATCGGCGCCGGGACCGCCCTGTTCCAGAATCCTGTAGCCGACCACGAGCGCGAGGCCTGGGCGATCTTCGGCGAGTTTCACTACGACATCACTGAGCGCCTGATGCTGATTCTCGGCGGCCGTTATACCGAGGAGGAAAAGGACTACTCGGGGGCGATCAGTTTCGGTGGCGACGATTTCGCGGGTTACGTCCCCGGCAGCGCCGTAGACGACTTCTTTATTTTCGGCCAGCCGGTGTGGGTGCCCATCGACTCCGCGTCCGGGGACGAGGACTGGGACGAGTTCACGCCCAAGGTGGGGCTGGACTACCGCGTGAGTGAAGACATTCTCACCTACGTCGTCTACTCGGAGGGCTTCCGCTCCGGCGGCTTCAACGGGCGCAACCAGAACCTCGCCAACATCGGCCCCTTCGATCCCGAATTTGTGGAGAACTACGAGATCGGCATGAAGGGCGACCTGCTGGACAACACCCTGCGCCTCAACCTGGCGGCCTTCTACAACGAGTACGACGACAAGCAGGAGGAGATCATCGAGCCGGACGGCTTCGGCGGCTCCAACACGGTGGTGCGCAATGCGTCCAGCGCAGACCTGATGGGCGTCGAGGCGGAGGCCACCTGGGTGGCCACGGCGAACCTGGTCTTCAACGCGAACCTGGGGTATCTCGACGCGGAGTACGACGAGTTCATGGCCGACCTCACCGGCGACGGCATGGTCACCGACAACTCCGACCTGGATCTGCGCCGCACCCCGGAGTGGACCGGTGGCGTGAACGGCACCTGGACCATGCAGGTGGGCCCCGGCGACCTCAGTGTCTACGCCAGCTACCGCTACACCGACGAGTACTGGGTGGAGGTGCGCAATGATCCCCGCGGCCTGGTGGACGACCGCGGAGTCTTCGACGCCACCATCGCCTACGAGTGGGAGTGGGAAGAGGGGCGCACACTGCGCGTCGCCCTGTGGGGCCGCGACCTCACCGACGAGGTGGATTACAACTCCGCCGTCATCGTGCCCGAAACCATCGCCTTTTCCGGCGTGGCTGGCGGCGAGCAGTACGGGGTGCGTGTCAGCGGCAACTTCTAGGCCGGACGCCACACACAAAGGGGCCCGCGGGCCCCTTTTTTCATGGCCCTCGGCATAAACAAACAAGGTTGACTGTTTTTTTGTGGGGCGCTATGGTGTGTCCTTGGAACACCCGGAATTACCGACGCTGGACGACAGGTGCGAGCATGAACGACGACGTGAAACTGACCCCGGAGCAGATCGCCGCGCGGGACCCCTCCTACAGCTTCCAGGAGCTGCTGGACAGGGAGTCCGTGCCGGTGCCCGACGCCCTGCGCGACAGCACGGAGACCTACCTGGGGTCCGAGGACCTGGATATCAGCCGCTGGACCTCCCGGGAGTTTTTCGACCGGGAGGTGGAAAAGGTCTGGCGCAAGACCTGGCAGATGGCCTGCCGGGAGAGCCAGGTCAGAGAGGCCGGGGACTATTTCGTCTACGACATCGTCAACGACTCCATTCTCATTACCCGCTCCGAGTCGGGCGAGCTGCGCGCCTACTACAACTCCTGCCTGCACCGGGGGAGGGTGCTCAAGCGCGGCGCCGGCAACAGCCCCGAGTTTCGCTGTCCCTTCCACGGCTGGACATGGAATCTCGACGGCGAATTCCAGGGCGCGCCCTGCCAGTGGGATTTTCCCCACGTCGACCCGGACAGGTTCAGCCTGCCGGAGGTGCGGGTGGCGACCTGGGGCGGCTGGGTATTCATCAATATGGACGAGGAGTGCCCGGACCTTCGGGAGTACATGGGGATCCTCCCGCAGCACATGGACCAGTGGAAGCACGAGCACCGTTACGTGGCGGCCCACGTGGAAAAGGTAATTTCCGCGAACTGGAAGACCGTGCTCGAAGCCTTCATCGAGTCCTACCATGCCATCGTGACACACCCGCAGCTGATGCCGTTCCAGGCCATCGACAATTCCCAGTACGACGTCTGGGGCGATCATGTGAGCCGCACCATCACCGCCTACGGTGTGCCCAACCCCTCGGACGCGGACCGTTTCACGGAGCAGGACTCCATGGACGCCATGATGAAGCTCGCGGGCAACGACAGCGAGCCCCGGGTGGAGCCCGGCAAGACGGCACGGGAGACCCTCGCGGAGATGACTCTGCCGTCGGTCTGCGAAGCGGCGGGGGAGGATTTTGAGGGGCGTGCCACCATGTCCGAGCTGATGGATTCTACCCTCTATATGCTGTTTCCCAACTTCGCCCCCTGGGCGGGGCACGGCACGGTAATCAGCTACCGCCACCGGCCCAACGGGGACGATGTCGAGAGCTGCATCATGGATATCTACCTGCTCAGCCGCTACCCCGAGGGCGAGGAGCCGCCGCCGGATGCCCCGACCGTGCGGCTGGCGGCGGAAGAGCCCTTCAAGAACGCGGCCGATGTGCTGGGCGCGGGGCTGGCCGGTGTCTTCGAGCAGGACGGGGCCAACCTGCCCCAGGTGCAGAAGGGTATGCGCGCCTCGAAAAAGGGCACCGTAACCCTCGCCAATTACCAGGAAGTGCGGATTCGCCACTTCCACCAGACCCTGGACAAGTACCTGGACGCCTGATTTCGGCGCCCCCGCCTTCCCCGGCGGCGATAAAGCGGGTCATTGCGGCCCCAATACCGTTACAATGCCCGGAAAATACTAGAACCCGTCCGGGAGATTCCGCATGCTCGCACCGCGATCCAGGCAGTTCGTCCCAACCCTCCTCGGCCTCTCCCTGGCCGCAACCGCGACCGCCCAGCCCGTGCTGGAAGAGGTATTGGTCACCGCCACCAAGCGCGAGGCCGGCCTGCAGGATGTTCCCATAGCGCTCTCGGTCATGAGCGGGGAAAAAATCACGGAGCAGGGCATCGGCACGCTGCAGGAGCTGGCCATTTTCATGCCCAACGTGCATATCGCCGAGGCGGGTGGCGGCGACCAGCTGTTCATCCGCGGTGTGGGTTCCGGCGTCAACTACGGGTTTGAACAGTCCGTGGGCACGTTTATCGACGGCGTGTACTTCGGTCGCGGCCAGGCGTCGCGCACGACGTTCCTCGATGTACAGCGGGTGGAGATTCTCAAGGGCCCGCAGAGCACCCTGTTCGGCAAGAACACGATAGCCGGTGCGATCAACATTACCACCGCGGGGCCGACCGACGACTTCGAGGCCATCGTGGAGGGTGCCTATGAACCGGAGTTCGACCACTGGAGCACGACCCTGACCCTGTCGGGGCCCCTGACCGACACGCTGCTGGCGCGCGCCGTGGTCAAGCGCGAGGAGACCGACGGCTTCATGGACAACCAGTTCCTGGACCAGGACGAGGTACAGGAGGAGGACACCGTCGGCCGTGTCGTGCTCGACTGGCTGGCGACGGACGACCTCACGTTGCGGTTGAAGTACGAGACCGGCGAGTCGGACCGGGTGGGGCGGCAGGAGATGATCTCCATCGCGACCGACGCGAGTATCCAGCGCTACCGGGCCGCGGATCCCGATTTCACTCCGGGTTTCGGCTACGACAAGTCCTCGGCCAACCCGACCGAGCGCTCGGAGAGCCCCTACCACGACAGCGAGTGGGATATCGCGACCCTCACCGTGGAGTGGGCCCTGGGTGAGCACACGCTGAAGTCGGTCACGGGTTACGTCGACTACCAGTTCGACAATTACCTGGACGTGGACACCAGCCCGCTGGCATTCCTCGCCCGCGGCAGGGACGAGCAACACGAGCAGTTCAGCCAGGAGTTCCTGTGGACGTCCCCCACTGGAGGCGCCCTTGAATACCTCGCGGGCCTTTACTACCAGGACGAGGACCTGGAGCACGACCGGGTGACCGACGCGGTGCTCTCCGCCGCGGGGATCGGCACCGGTAACTTCGACGGTTCGGGTACCGGCGGTTTCCAGCAGGATAGCGAGACCTGGTCCGCGTTCACCCAGGTGACCTGGCATGTCAGCGACAGATTCCGCCTGATTGGCGGCCTGCGCTATTCGGATGACGAGAAGGAGTTCGAGAAGTTCCTCGTCGCCACTGATCTCTTCACCGAGACCCCGAACAATACGCTCGCCGGCATCTACGATGCCGCCTTCAATTTTTCCACCGACCACACCTTTGACTCCTCGGGCGCCACGGTCTGCCAGGGCATCGCCTACGTGTGCACCTTCGATCCCGACTTCGACAACAAGCGCGAGGAGGATCACTGGACCGGCGATATCACCCTGCAGTGGGACGCCGCCGACGATATCATGACCTACTTCAAGATCGCGAACGGGTACAAGGCGGGCGGCTTTGACGAGGACAACACCCGCGGCCGCACCGACGTGGCCGAGTACGAGGACGAGGAGGTGGAAGGCGTGGAGGTCGGCGCCAAGATGGGCCTGTGGGACGGGCGCGCGCGCCTGAACGTGGCGGTATTCTACAACGAGTTTGACGACACCCAGGTCTCTACCTTCGACGGCAACGCCGGGTTTATCGTGGGCAATGCGGCGGAGGTGGAAACCAGCGGTATCGAAGTGGACGGGCAGGTGGCGATTACCGAGAGCCTGACCTTTACCGGTGCGGTGGCCTACCTGGACGCGGAGTACAAGTCCTTCGAGGACGCGGCCTGCACCGAGGGCCAGATACTGGACTGGATCGCGGCGGGGGGTACCCGCAGCAGCTGCACCCAGGACCTGTCCGGCAAGCCGCTGCAGTTCTCGCCCGATTGGTCCGCCCACCTTGCGCTGGACTACTACCTGGACCTCACGGACTCCATCGGGATGAAGCTGGGTACGGACGCCATGTACTCGGACGATTACATCGTTCCCAATGACCAGGACCCGGTGTTGAACCAGGACGCCTTCTGGAAGATCAATGCCCGCATCCAGCTCGACAGTACGGACGGCACCTGGAGTGTCGCCGTGCTGGGCCGCAATCTCACGGACGAGGAGACGACCAGCTGGGGTAACGATGTACCGCTGGCGGGCCAGGGTTTCAGCGAGACCTATTTCCAGCACATCAACGCGCCGCGCAGTTACGAGTTGCAGGCCCGCTACCACTTCTGATTGAATAGCGCGCGCCGCCCCATCCTGATAACCGGGAGATACCTGTCATGACCACGAGACATTTGCTGGCCACACTGCTCCTCTCATTGTGCGCACTCGCACCGCTCCCCGCGCTCGCCGCGAAGCCGAATATCCTGGTCATCTTCGGTGACGACATCGGCTACTGGAACATCAGCCGCTACAGCCTGGGCATGATGGGAGTCCCGACGCCGAATATCGATCGTATCGCCAGTGAGGGCATGGTATTCACGGACTACTACGGCGAGCAGAGCTGTACCGCGGGACGGTCCGCGTTTATCACCGGGCAGCTCCCGATCCGGACGGGGCTGACCAAGGTGGGTATCCCCGGTTCGGATATCGGGATACAGCCGGAGGATCCGACGCTGGCGGAGATGCTGCGCCCGCTCGGTTACACCAGCGGCCAGTTCGGCAAGAATCACCTGGGCGACAGGGACGAGTTCCTGCCCACCAACCACGGGTTCGACGAGTTTTTCGGCAACCTCTACCACCTGAATGCGGAGGAGGCGCCGGAGGATCCGGACTACCCCAGCGACCCGCAGTTTCGCAAGCGCTTTGGCCCCCGGGGCGTCATTCGCTCGACGGCGGACGGCAAGATCGAGGACAGTGGGCCGCTGACGCGCAAGCGCATGGAGACTGTGGACGAGGAGTTTCTCGGCGCGGCGCTCAAGTTCATGGACAAGGCCCACGCGCAGGGCAAGCCGTTTTTCGTGTGGTTCAACTCGACGCGCATGCACTACTACACCCACGTCAAGGAGTCGCAGCTGGGGGCGTCGGGCCAGGGCTTCTACAACGACGGCATGCTGGAGCACGACGGCCACGTCGGGGCGCTGCTGAACAAGCTCGACGAATTAGGGGTCGCGGACAACACCATTGTCCTCTATTCCACCGACAACGGCCCCCATTACAACCAGTGGCCGGACGCGGCCATCAGTCCCTTCCGCGGCGAGAAGAACACCAACTGGGAAGGGGGTTTCAGGGTCCCGGCACTGGTGCGCTGGCCCGGGGTCATCGATCCCGGCAGCGTGAGCAACGAGGTGATGTCACACCTGGACTGGGTGCCGACCCTGATGGCCGCCGTGGGCCAGGACGATATCGGTGCGCAGCTGAAAAAGGGCGCCAGTATAGGCGGTGTCACCTACAAGGTTCACCTGGACGGGTACAATTTCCTGCCCTATTTCAGTGGTGAACAGAAGCAGGGGCCGCGCCGGGAGTTTTTCTATTTCAGCGATGACGGCCTGCTGACCGCCGCCCGGGTCGGTGACTGGAAGCTGGTTTTCGCCGAGCAGCGCGCCCAGCGTTTCGATGTCTGGCGCGACCCTTTCGTCACCCTGCGCATACCCAAGGTGTTCAATCTCAGGCGCGACCCCTTTGAGCGTGCGGACACGGACTCCAACAGTTACAACAGCTGGTGGGATAAGAAAATCGCCTCGGTGGGCGGTCTCGGAATGACGTCGGTGACACGGTTGGTGGTCACCCTGCGCCAGTTTCCGCCGCGCCAGCGCCCGGGCACCTTCACGGTGGACCAGATCATGGAGGCGGTCTACCAGAAGTGACCGAGGCGGCGCCTGGCCGCCGCGAGTTTACTGGTACTCGGCGTAGAGCACCCTGACCGGGTACTGGATCTGTCTTACGGAGTTGTCCTGCATCACCACGTTGGAGATGGTGACGGTGTACTCCGTGTCGTTTTCCCAGTCGTCCACCATCCAGGACAGGAAGTTGCGCAGGCCGTAGCCGCTGGTATCCCTATGCAGGCTGTGCACGGTCAGCGGTGTGCCGGTCGCCGTCTCGGTCACCGTGACGGTGGAATTGGTAAAGTGCTGGAAGCTGCTCGAGTAGCCCTGGGGTGGAATCATCGAGATGCTCCACGGTGTCGGGGGGCCGATATTTGATACCAGCAAGTAAGGGTACTCCCGGTAGGGGTAGGCGATGTATTCCACCTCGGGCGACAGTTGCACTGAAGACTGCTGGTTGAAACCGAACACCTTCATGGAGGCGATGCCCTCCACCTGTCCATAGCTGGTGAATCCGAGGCTGGGGTAGAGCACCCAGCGCCGGTGTCCGGCCGCCATCAGGGAGCCGACGTTGTACCTGTCGTTGGCCCAGCCCAGGGGATAGACCGCGGGGTCCTTCTGATAGGAGTGCGACGACAGGTTGGAGGAGCCCGCACCCGCTGCGGCCGCCGCCGTGTAACAGGCGTCACCCGGTGCCGGGTAGTGGGTCAGGTAGTTGTTGGCTTCCTGCACGAGGGCAGACTGCTGTGACTGCGCGTTAAAACTGGCGTCGAAGCTGACCGGCGGCAGGTAGTGCAGTTCGCGTATCAGGTTGAGCGTGTCCAGGAAGCGCTGCCGCGCCGCCGCGGTCAGTGACCCCGCCGTGCAGTTGGCGGTGTTGGGCACCGCGCTGTAGAGGAAACTGTCGCTGCGATAACTGTAGTTGTTGAGGGTCCCCAGGAGGTCCGCCCAGGCCTCGGAGTCATAGCGGCCGTCCTGCGCGGTAAAAACCGGGGAGAGGTTCAGGCTGGCATTGCTCGCTACCAGTTCCTCGAGTTGGGGTATGCCGGCGAAGGCGACGGTGGATACGATGCAGTTTCCGGCGGTGCCGCCGCAGAGACCTCCGCCCCCGGACAGCCAGCCGTCGAAGGAATAACCCTCGTCCGCTATCCCCTGGAAGGTATCGGTGAAGCTGGTCGTCGCGATCTCGACTTCGCAGGTTTCCCCCGCCTCGCAGACCACGCCGCCCGTGGAGACCACGCGGCCCCCCTCCGGCACGACGATGACCACCTTGCAGGCGCCCAGCAGCAGCGCAGTGGCCGCGGCGACCAGCAGTTTCCCGGCCTGTCCCCGCCAGCGGTGCGCAGATCGCCCCGATACGGCCGCCCAGGTGGACGGCAGTTGCCCCGTTCCCATTGTCCCCATACCCCGATTGCCCCGAAGTTACAGCCCCATTCTGTCTGTCGCGGGGGGCGGGCTCAATCAAAAACTGGCGTTTTCTCCAGTTTTTCGGGAAGAGTTAAGTGATTGAAATTGAGGAAAAAATAGAAGGTCCGGGCGAAAAATATACAGATTTTCGACCCCCGGGACTTGCGTTTCAGCCGCCGGGCAGGATCAGGGTCGCCATGGAGGCGTCCGCGGCGTCGTTGCCGCCCTCCGCGGGGTCCCCCGGGCGGGACAGCTCGGCGGCGCGGGCGAGCAGTTCCTCGCGTTTGCGCTTCGCCTCCTCGCGACTGAGGACGCGACTGTCGCGGGAGTCGGCCCCGTCGTCCTGTTTGCCGTCGGCCATGGGGAAGGGGGCCTAGAGCCCCGCCACCTCGTTGGAAGTCTCATCCTCATTGGTTTCCGGCGCGGCCGGGGCCACCTGCAGGCTCTCGGGCGTATCGCCCTCATAGCGCACCGAGGTGAACCCGAAGAACATCTCGTGCCGTGTCTGCAGGCCGAAGCGTACCGGCACGTTCGGGTCCGGATTGGCCGGGTTGCGATCCGAGTTGTCCATGGCGCCGCGGGTGACCAGGCGGGTTCCCGCCGGCAGGAATACCGGTTCCTCGAGGATGTAGTTGAACTGCCAGTTGAATTCGTACTTGGGTACGGAGAGCAGCAGCTCCGAGCTGCCGTCGGGGTACTCCGCGGTGAAACTCATGTACTTCCCGCGGTAGTGCATGTGGGGCATCATGCTGTACAACCAGGCGTCGCGCTCCACCACTTCCACGCCTTCCAGTTCGTGCTCCTTGGCGCCCGGGGGCACCAGGAAGCGGCGCTGGCCGGGTACCAGTCCGCTCATGAAGTAATCCGGCGGCTCGTCGTGCAGGTAGATGCCGATCTCGGTGGCGTCCACGGTCTCCTTGCCCGATGTCGTGTAATGCATCTGCAGCAACAGGTTGGTGCCCTTGCGCAGCAGTCGTCCGGTGGAGTCGCCGTACTGGTCGGGCTGACGGCCGGGCGCGTAGCCCCCGACACTCTCGCGGTCCGGGTCGCCGTTGCGCAGGTTGCGTACGGACTTGTCGGCGGGCGTGGACGCGTAGGCGATCACGTGGTGCAGCACCTCCCGGTCGCCGGGTACGAACTCCATGCCGCGAATCCACACGTCGCGGTCGAGGTTCAGCTCCACCGGGATGTAGCGGTAGTCGATCAGGCCGGTGGCGGGAATGTCCTGGGGTTCCACCTTGTACACAAGGTCCGGCTCGCCCAGGCTCCACTTCGGTGCGTCCAGGTCCAGTGCGGCGATGGGATCATCCTCGTCCTCGCCGACCGGGGCGCCGGCATCGATCCAGTGCACCAGGGTCTGCAACTCCCCGGGCTCCATCCGCACCATGTCCCTGATGGGGCGGCCGACGTGGGGATCGATCTGGCCCGGCGGCATGCGCCGGGTCATCAGCACCTCTTTCATCATGCGCGACCACCCCTGGATCATCTTGTGGTCGGTCATTGCCCAGGGGCCGATACCGCCCTCGCTGTGACAGTTGACGCAGTTTTCCACTAGAATCGGCGCCACGTCCTCGCTGTAGGACACGCCCTCCGCGCGGTGCCTGTCCCGTGCGGGAAAGCTGATCAGGCAGCCGGGGGCCTCGGGCGTGTTTGCCGCCACGCTCTCGCCCGCGAGGAAACTGTCCAGCGCGTCCTTCAGGTAGTGGTTCTTCGCCTCCGGCTTCTGCGTTTCGTAACCGAGGCGGTCGTCGATGGGGCCGCGGTACACGATCTCGCGGCTTGCGGGATCGATGATGAAGGTCTCGGACGTGCGGTCGACGCCCAGGGACTCGGCGACGAGTTGGGCCTCGTCCACGAGGATGGGCATGTCGTAACCGAATTCCTCCGCCTCGGCGGCGATGCTCTCGCGGTCGTCCTGGGGCTGGGGGTTGAGCATGAAGAAAGCGACGTCCCGCTCCGCGTACTCGTCGCGGATCGCGCGCAGTGTCGGCGCGCCGTTGCGTACAATGGGGCAGCCATTACCCTGTACGAACAGTACGATGGCCTTGTGGTCACCGTACCAGGAGAGCTGGTGGAACTTGCCCTCGTGGTCGAGGAGGGCGAAATCGCCGATGCGCTGCCCGGCGGCGCCGGCGGTGCCGGCCAGACAGGCGAGGAGCAGGGCGAGGGCGCAGCGAAGCATGTTCATGGCGGTCTCCGAATTGGCGCCCAGGGGCGCAACCCACTTTATGACTTGACGGTCAAAGTGTAGTCTATTGTGGCCCCGGGCTGAATACCCGCGGGGCCCCGGGACCGCCCGGGGATGCCGCCGGAGGCGGGTTTTTCATTAAATGTTGTTAATAACCATGGAACAAGCATGGATAAATTGATCGATTTCCTCATCGGCCGGCGCAACCTGCTGGCCGTGTTGACCGTGGTTCTCGGCGCCGCCGTCTCCTACGGCATCACCCTCACCACCATCGACCCCTCCTACGACGCGATCCTCGACGAGGAGGACCCCTACAGGCAGGAGGTGGAGGAGGTCGAGGCCGACTTCCCGCCCAGCAGCGGCGTCCTCTTCGCCTTCATGCCGAAGAACGGCGACGTGTTCAGCCTGGACGCGCTGCGGGCCATGGAGGATCTCACCGAGCGCTACCTGGAGGTGGAATCCGCGGTCTCCGTCTCCTCGATCATCAACTACCGTCTCAACGCGGTCGACGCCGACCGGCTATTCCGGGATTACCTGGTGCCGGATATCGACACGCTGGACGCCGCGGGGCAGGCGGAGATGCGCGCGACGGGCCTGGCCGACGAGGATCTCACGTCGAACATCCTGTCCTCGGACGGCGAGCTGGCCCTGGCTTCCATCCGCTTTCGCGCCGGCCTCGACAACCAGGAGCTGCGCCTGGACGTGGCCCGTTCCGTGGTCGAACTGCGCGACTCGCTGCGCGCAGATTACCCGGATATCGATATCTACGTGCTCGGCCGCGTCCTGTTCGAGCTCGACAGTTACAACGCGGCGATCAACGACCGTATGTACCTGGCGCCTATTGTGGCGGGTATTTCCGTCGCGCTGCTGTGGTACTGCCTGCGCTCGGTGGTGTTTTCGATGTGCGTGTTCGCGGTCTCTTTCCTGACCATCGCGCTCACCACCGGCACCATGGGCTGGACCAGTCTCTCGTTCAACCAGATTTCCAACATGGGGCCGCTGGTGGTGCTGACCATCGCCATGGCCGACGGCATCCACATCGTCGCCGTCTACCTGCAGGGCCTGGCCCGCTCGCTTTCGAAGGAGGAGGCGCTGCGGGAGAGTCTCGCGGTCAACATACAGCCGGTCACGCTGGCGACGCTCACCACCACGATGGGCTTCCTCAGCCTGAACTACTGCTCTTCGCCGGGAATCTACGGCTTCGGCAACGTGGTGGCCATCGGCGTCTGCTGGGCCTTCGTCGTCACCATGACCCTGCTGCCCGCGCTGGTCATGCTGGTGCCGGTAAAGAAGGTGCCCAAGCCGCTGGGTGTGCGCGGCTTTATCGCCTTCGTCACGAAAACGACGGAGCGCTTCGGCACCCCGCTGATATGGGGGTCCGCGCTCCTGATCGTGGTGACGCTCGCGATGCTGCCGCTGAACAAGATCGACTTCTCGCGCTTCAGCTTCGTCGACAAGGAATCGGACATCCACAAGGTGTTCACGGCGTTGTCGGAAAAAATCGGCAACGACCAGAGCCTGATCTACAGCATCAGCAGCGGCAAGTACTACGGGATTACCGAGCCGGAGTTCCTGCAGGAGGTGGAGAGGTTCTCCCTCTGGCTGGAGGAGCAGCCCGAGGCGAGTTTCGTCAGCAGCTACACAAGCTTCCTGAAGACCATGAACAAGAACGAACACGACAACGACGAAGCCTACGAGGTGCTGCCCACCGACCAGCTGCAGGTAATCGACTACCTGGTCAGCTACCAGCTCGTACAGGAGATCGAGCCGAACCTGACGCCGATTTTCAATCCCGACTATTCGGCCATTCGCATGGTGATCGGCACTTCCAACCTGACCAACAACGAGCTCATCGAGTTCAACGAGAGAATCGAGACCTGGGTTGAACAGAATATGAATCCCGGGTACCGGGTGCTGCACGGTGACAACAGCATCCTTTTCGCGCGGCTGGAAAAATCGATCTCGGTGCAGCTGCTGCAGGGATTCACCCTCAGTTTCATTCTCATCACGGCCACGATGCTGATCGGCTTGCGCAGCGTGCGCTACGGCCTGCTCAGCATCATGCCCAACCTGTTTCCCGCCACCATCGTGTTCGGCGTGTGGGGCCTGCTCGTCGGCGAGCTCAGTCCCTACGTGCTGATGTTGTTCTCCATCAGTATCGGGCTGGTGGTCGACGATTCGGTGCACGTGTTGTCCAAGTACATCTACGGCAGGCGCGCGGGGCACCCGCCGGAGCAAGCGGTGCGCTACTCCCTGGACCGGGCCGGGTCGGCCATCACCATTACCACCCTGGCGCTCGGGCTGGGCACGCTGGTGCTGGTGTTCTCCAATACCTACTACTACCAGAACGTCGCACTGCTGCTGACACCGATCATCATCGTCGCGCTGTTGCTGGACCTGTTCTTCCTGCCGCCGCTGCTGGTGCGTTTTGACAGCTGGCTGGAACGCGGCCGGCTCGCACCCCAGGGCGCTGGCGCCTGAGCCGCGGCGGCGCCGTGGGGGACAGTAAGGACGCGGCGCAGCAGGCCCTGTACATTCGCGCCGTCAATCGCTGCGGCGCGCTGTTGGCCGGCGCCGGATGGCGCGGCCCCCGCCTGGACGCCGCGAACCTGCTGTCCCGCGCCCGCCGCAGCACCGGCCTGGAGGACTTCGGCGACCCGCGATTCGAGGCGGGACTGCAGGTGCTTGTCGAATCACTGCAGTCGGAGGCGCGGTTGTCGCAGATCGGGCGCATCACGGCGGCGTTGCTTCTACACAACCTGCTTTGCGTGCGCCTGCGGCTTCTCGAATGCAGGGCCCGGCGCCCCGACATCGCGGCGCAGCCAATACGCAGGCCGCTGTTCATCACCGGGTTGCCGCGCACGGGCACCACTATCCTCCATGAACTGCTGGCGCAGGATCCCGCGCTGCGCTCCCCGGCGAGCTGGGAGGTGGCCAGGCCCGTTCCCCCGCCGACTGCCGACAGCTATGAGAACGACGGCCGCATCGCCTTCGTCGGCAGGTTGCTCGGCCTCGCGGAACAGTTGTCCCCGGGCCTGCAGGCGATACATGCCCTCGGTGCACGACTGCCCCAGGAATGCGTCTACCTGCTGGCCTCCTGTTTTCACAGCGAGCAATTTGCCTACATGTTCGACGTGCCCCGCTACCGCGAGTGGCTGCTGGAGCAGGATATGGCGCACGCCTATCGCTGGCACCACGACTTCCTGCAGCACCTGCAGGTCGATTGTGCGCGCGAGCGCTGGGTGCTCAAGACCCCCGCCCACCTGGGCAGTCTCGCGGCCCTCGCTGCGCAATACCCCGACGCGGCGGTGGTGTGGACGCACCGCCGCCCGCTGCAGGCGGTGGCGTCCTTTGCCAGCCTCACCTGCACCCTGCGCGGGGGCTTCAGCGACGGTGTGGTCGCGGCAGCGACCGGCCCCGCCGAACTCGACTTCTTTGCAGGCGCGGTTGCAAAGGGCATGGCGGAGAGGGCGGCTCTCGAACCTGGGCGCTTCCTGGACGTGGGCTTCAGCGCGATCTGCACTCGGCCCCTGGAGGTTATCGAGGCGATCTACACCCACTGGGAGATGCCCTTGAGCGACGAGGCACACCGGCGCATGCGCGACTACCTCGGGCGGCGCCCACCCGACCTTTACGGCGAGCACCGTTACGACGCCGCGAGCTTCGGGATTGAAGGTGGGCGGGTCGACGAATCCTTCGGGGATTACGCGCGGCGGTTCGGCGAGTGGATGAACTAGCGCACCGGGAAAGCGGCCGCTTCACGCCGCGCCCCTACTTACGAGCCGGCGCTTCCTATTCCCTTGACCGGGTGTGACGCAGGTCATAATATGACCGCTCAGTCATTAATGTAATTTTTACGGTTACCACCCTCCGGTCGGGGATGCAGGACGCGGTTGGCCGGCAGGGCAATGACTTACGTTCCGGTGGTATGAATCTTGCCTCATTATCCCAAGGGACGGCCGGTGACAGGCAGCATGGATGCCGACGCGCCGGAGCGCTGATATAACCAAAATTTTACGCATCGAAGGTACAGTCCATGAACATCTCGATTGCAGCAACCCGCCCGCTACACCGGGTCTTCCTCCTCTTTGCAATGCTCGCCTCTGTGGCGATCGCCGCCCTGCCCGCCTCGGCGCAGCGCACTTTCGTCGCCTTCGAGAGCGGCCATGTGCGGCCCGTCGCGACAACGCCGGACGGCAGTACGTTGCTGGCTGTAAATACGCCGGACAACCGCCTTGAGGTGTTCAGCATTGACGGCGGCTCGCTAACGCACACCGATTCCATTCCGGTGGGCATGGAACCTGTGGCCGTGGCCGCGCGCAACAACAACGAGATCTGGGTGGTCAACCACCTGTCGGACAGCGTCAGCGTCGTCGACCTGTCACAAAACCCTGCCAAGGTGGTGCGCACCCTGCTCGTGGGTGATGAGCCCCGCGACATCGTCTTCGCGGGCACGGGCGGAAACCGCGCCTTCATCACCACGGCGCACCGGGGTCAGCACCGTGAGGACCCGTCGATAGCCGCCGTTCCCGGCGCCGGGGATCCGCAGCTCACCACCGAGGGCATCGGCCGGGCCGACGTCTGGGTGTTCGATGCCACCTCACTGGGGGATACCCTGGGCGGTACGCCCCTCGAGATCCTGAGCTTTTTCGCGGATACGCCCCGCGGCCTGGCGGTGAGCGCCGACGGCAACACGGTTTACGTCGCGGCACACCAGTCCGGCAACCAGACCACGACGATCAACGAGGTGCAGGTGCCCGACGGCTTCGGTCCGACGGGTGTGCCGGGGCCTGATGACAACGCCGACGGGGACAATGCGCCGGAGGTAGGTGTAATCGTCAAGTTCAACGGCACCAACTGGCTGTCCTCCAACGGCACCATCGCCGACTCACTGGTACGCTTCAACCTGCCCGACCACGACGTGTTCTCCATCAACGCGAACACACTGGCGCCGGGGTCCATCGTCGAGTACGACCACGTGGGTACCATCCTGTTCAACATGGTGGTCAACCCGGTCAGCGGGCGCGTGTACGTCACCAACACGGAACTGCCCAACCATATCGATTTTGAGGGTCCGGGCGATCACGGCGGCAGCACGGTACAGGGTCGCCTGTCAGAGTCGCGCATCAGCGTGCTCAATCCCGGCAACGGCAGCGTCGATCCGCAGCACCTGAACCAGCATATCGACTACAACGATCTGCACACGGACGTGGGTGCGAACCACGCGGCGATCAACGCGCAGATTCCCCACAGCCTGGCGACACCGCTGCAGCCGGTGGTCTCCTCCGACGGCAATACGCTCTACGTGGCCGCTTTCGGTTCCGCCAAGATCGGCGTGTTCGACACCGCCGACATCGAGGACGCCAACTTCGAAAGCAACTTCGACCCCACCGCCGAGAGCGCGAACTATATCGCCACCAGCGGCGGTCCCAGCGGTATGGTGCTGGACGAGACCAACAACCGCCTGTATGTCATGACACGTTTCGACAACCAGGTCGAGGTGATCAACCTGACGACCAATGCCGTCGTCGAGACGCACCCGCTGCCGAACCCGGAACCACAGCACGTGATCGACGGGCGGCCGTTCCTCTACGACGCGGTGGCTACCTCCGGCAACGGCGAGGCCTCCTGTTCCAGCTGCCACATCTTCGGTGACATGGACCAGCTGGCTTGGAACCTGGGCAACCCGGACGACCACGTCACGGTGAATAACCAGCCCACCCCGGTACCGCTGCCGCGGTCCAGTTCCTTCCACCCGATGAAGGGCGCCATGACCACGCAGACCCTGCGCGGCATGGCCACCCACGGCGGCATGCACTGGCGCGGCGACCGGGTGGACGGCTTCTTCGGCGAGGACCCGTGCACCGGGTCGTCGATCTCCAATTCGCCCTGTGACGAGGACCTGTCGTTCCGCAACTTCATCGTGGCCTTTGAGGGCCTCGTGGGCAAGGAGGGCACAATCACCCCGGCGGAGATGCAACAGTTCTCCGATTTCATCCTGGAGGTGATGTTGCCACCGAACCCGATCCGCGCCCTGGACAACTCCCTGTCCGGCGATGCGGCGGCGGGCGAAACCCTGTTCGACGGGCCGATTTCGGACACGGTGGCCACCTGTGAGGGCTGCCACACGCTCAACGAAGGGGCCGGTTTCTTCGGCGCCAACGGCCAGCAGAGCTTCGAGGGCGAGCCCCAGCAGATGAAGATCCCCCACATGCGCAACGTCTATCACAAGGTGGGCATGTTCGGCACGTCGGCGGCGCCCGGCAACACCGGCGACCAGATCCGGGGCTTTGGTTACCTGCACGACGGTTCCATCGACACCGTGTTCAATTTCCTCGGCGCGGGCGTCTTCGGTCTCAACAACAACCAGCAGCGCGACCTGGAGGCCTTCTCCCTGCGGTTCCCCACCGACCTGGCGCCCATGGTAGGCCAGCAGGTGACGCTCAGTTCGAGCAACTTTGCCGCGGTCAACCCGCGTATCGACCTGATGATTGCCCGCGCCGGCACCAGTTTCGATTCCTTCATGCTCGGCGGCACGGTCACCGAGTGCGAGGTGATCGCCAAGGGTTCGGAAGGAGGCGAGCCGCGCGGCTGGTTGCGTGAATCAAACGGCGATTTCCGTTCCGATATCGACACCGTGTACACCAATTTGCAGGTACGCAACCTGATCAACACGGACGGTCCCGTCACCTACACCTGCGTCCCCCCCGGCTCCGGTGAGCGGATGGGGATCGACCGGGACGAGGACGATGTGCTGGACGGTCTCGACAACTGTCCCAGCGTTCCCAACACCGACCAGACCAACACCAACCTGAACCAGTACGGTGATGCCTGTGACCCGGTCGTCGACATCGACGGCGACGGGGTGCTGGATGTCGACGACAACTGCATCTTCACGCCCAACCCGGGCCAGGAAGATGCGGACAACGACGGCATTGGCGATGCCTGTGAAGCCATAGGCTGTTAGACTGGGTAAAACCCGGCGCGGCCCTCCCGGGGGCCGCGCTTTTTTTTGTCCGCAGAAAAAGGGGGGTAACCCACGTGTATCCACAGGGTTTTTTCGGCCTGGATGCCCTCAGGTTGCTCATTTCCCCGATCGCGCTGTTCGGCATCACCTTCTTTGTCCTCTACCTGCGGAGCGAGGGTATACGACCCTGGCGGGCCGTCGGGCTGCTCCTGTGCATTGCGGTCGCTGCGCTGTTGGGTGCCAAGCTGTTCTCGCTGTACGTGCGCGGCTGGGAGTTGTACCAGCCCCTGAGTCACGAACTGCGCGGCGGCCTGCGCTACCCGGGCGGGTTGCTGGCCATGCTGGTGACCGCGCCGCTGCTCAAGCGCTGGATACTTCCGGAGTTGCCTCTTGCGCGCTTTTTCGATGTCCTGGCGATCACCGTGTGTTTCGCCTTCGCGCTGGTGCGGATCAGTTGCCTTATGAACGGCTGTTGTACCGGCGTACAGTGCGACGCGTTCTACTGCCTGAGTTACGCCCCCGGCAGCCAGCCGTGGTACTACCAGTTGAAGGCCGGGCTGTTGCCGTCCCCGGCGCACCACAGCCACCCCGTGCTGCCTCTGCACCTGCTGTTCCTGGCGGCGTCGCTGGCCTCGGGCCTGTTCCTGATGTGGTACGACTCGCGGCGCGTCTTCGACGGGCAGATCGCACTGCTTTACCTGGTGGTGCACGACGGCGCCAAGGGGCTGCTGGAATCCTTCCGCGACCCCTACGTCATGCAGTTGCAGCTCACCTCCCTGGCCTTGAGTGCAGCGGGCCTGGTGACACTCCTTTGGCTGCTGCGCCGCCGGCGTGCCGCCGCGGGATCCGGGAATACGGGCTGACGCTCAGGGCTTGCGCCGCGCGTCCCGATCGTAGACCGCGTCGTCCCGGCGCGCGCCGCGCAGGCAATCGGGGGCCTGGTCGAAGTAGGGGTCGTTGGTCGGCCGCGTGTGGCTGAAGTCGACGCGCTCGCTGCGGTAGGCGAATTTCCACACCCCCCCGCGGCGTTCATAGCGGTCCAGGTAGCGCCCGGCGATGATCACGTCCTCCCAGCCCGCTTCGCCCTGCACCTTGTGGTAGGCGTTGAAGTAGACCTCGCCGAAGGCCGCGTCGCCCTCGATATCGAAGAGTGTGTTGCCGACCATGTGGTGGTTGGCGGCGTGGTCCTTGAGGGCGTCCATACAGAATCCGGCGAAGTCCGCGGCCGGACCGGCGGTAAAGCCGTAGTCGCACCAGGCGTCTTCCCAGAACACGGATTTCAGAAGCGTCTCGTCGAGCCTGTCCAGGCCGCGCATGTAGCGGCAGCAGAGTTCGTAGAGGTCCTGTTTTGCCAGCAGCTCGCTCATGCGTTTGTCCACCATTGTCGTCCCCGCTCAGTCGTTGTGGAGGAGGGCGTGCAGGGGGTCTGCCTCGCCGTGCCCGCCACGGGCCAGTTCGCGGAAGGCGTCGCTCTCGCGTTCATCGCGCACGGCGTAGCGATTGCTCCACTCGATAACCACCTGCCGGTGCAGCAATTTCCAACAGCTGCCACGCCGCTCCAGCCGGTCCAGGTAGCGCCCGTAGACGAGCACCTCCTCCGACGCACCGCTGACCAGGTGCGCCGCGTGCACGTAGGTCTCGGTGCGCGCGGTATCACCCTCGATGTGGAACAGGGTGTTGCCCAGGGCGTGCCGGGTCAGTTCGTACTGGCTCTCGAGCGCCGGAACGACCAGGTCGGCGAAGGTGTGCGCGCTGCCCTTGTAACTGCCGTAATCCACCTCGGCCTCGGGCCAGTAACAGCCGCGAATGGTGTCGCCCTGGTGGCGGTCCAGCCCGCGGCTGTGGGTGGCCAGGACCTCGATGATGGCGGCCCGGTCCGCCAGGACCCCGGCCGCGGGGATCGTTCCCGTTTCTCCCGGCATGTGCGCCTCCCTTTGGGACCCGGGCTTGAGCCCGGCGTCGATCTTGGTCATACTAAAAAAACAGTCGATCCTGATTGTATTATTACCCCGCGGAAGCTGTCCACCGCGGGGAATCGGGCGCCGCCCCCGGAGTTTCATGAGCACAGACAAGCTGCAGCAACCGGGCGAGGCCCGGGCCCCGGGCCCCAGTGTCGCCGACACGCTGGCTGCCGACCGTCACCCGCCCCCCGCGCCGTTGCTGGAAACCCGCTACGAGTTCCTGGGCAGCGCGGATATCCCTACCGAGCGCTACACCAGTGAGGCCTTTTTCACCCGGGAGATGGAGCGCGTGTGGGGGCGCGCCTGGCAGTGGGCCTGCCGCGAGGAGCACCTGCCCGATGTCGGCGATACCTATGTCTACGACATCGGGCCCTGGTCGGTCATCATCGTGCGCAGTGCCGATGAGCGCATCGAGGCCTTCCGCAACAGCTGCACCCACCGCGGTACGCGCCTGCTGGGGGGCGAGGGCAGCGGCTATGCGCCGGCCTTCACCTGCCCCTTCCACGGCTGGTCGTGGGAGCTGGACGGCAGTATCCGCAACATACCCGGGCGCTGGGACTTTCCCCATGTCGCCCCCGCGGAGCACAACCTGAGGCCGGTGCGCTGCGAGACCTGGGGCGGGTTCGTGTTTATCAATCTCGATCCCGACGCCCCGCCGCTGGTGTCACAGCTCGAGGTGTTGCCCGAGCATTTCCGCCACTTCCCCCTGGGCCGGCGGCGCATCCGGCTGCACGTACAGAAACGCCTGCCCGCCAACTGGAAGGCCGCCCAGGAGGCCTTTATGGAGGCGTACCACAACTTCGAGACGCACGATTCGCCGAACGGCGGCAACACCCAATACGATATCTTCGGCCGCTTCGTCACGCGCTTCATCCACAACATCGGCAATTACAGTCCCGAGTCCCTGGAGGACTACCCGGGGGACAAGTGGCGGCGGCCCCCGCTGACCGAGGACGAGGTGCTCGCCATGTTGTCGGTGTTCGGCTTCGAGCCCGAGCCTGTGCCCCCGGGCGACACCGCGCGTAACGTCGCGGCCGCCAGACTGCGGGAGGTCATCGGCGAGCGCCTGGGAATCGACCTCTCGGGGGTCAGCGAGTCGCTGATGCTCGATTCCATCGAGTACCACCTGTTTCCCAACGCGTTCTTTTTTCCGGGTATCACCGTGCCCATGGCCTATCGCTTCAGGCCGGACGGGCAATCCGTGGACAGCAGCCTCTTCGACCTGCTGGTGCTGGAACCGATGCCGGAGGGCGCGGAGTACCCGGAGCCGCCGGAGCCGGTCTTTCTCGACGTCGACGACTCCTGGACCACGGTGCCCGGTCTCGAATGGCTGGGCCCGGTCTACGACGAGGACACGGGCAACCTGTCGCTACAGCAGCAGGGACTTGCAGCGAGCGGCAAGGCCGGGATTACACTCGGCAACTACCAGGAGGCGCGAATACGACGCCTACACCTCACGCTGGAAGACTTTCTGCACGAGGGAGGCCCGGGCCTTGGCGGGTGAAGATTACCGGCGTGTCGCGGCCCTGGCGGAGGTGCCCCGGGGCAAGACCCTGTGCGTGACGACCGCCGGGCGAGAGATACTGCTCTGCCACACGGCCGAGGGCCTGTTCGCCGTCGACAACCAGTGCACCCACGCGGCGGCGCGCCTCTGCGAGGGCAAGCTCAAGGGCCACCGGGTGCTCTGTCCCCTGCACGGGGCGGCCTTCGACGTGCGCGACGGCAGCGCGCTCACGCGCCCGGCGTCGATACCCCTGGTCACGTATCCCGTGAAGCTGGAGGGGGACGAGGTGCTGCTGGCGGTGGAGCCCGCCGCCTAAGGTAACCGGTCAGGCCATTCCCAGCACGTCGTGCAACTGCCGGTGCATGTTCTGCACGCCGGGCTCGTTGCGTCCCACCAGTACCTTGCGTTCCAGCCCGGCCTGCAGCCCGCGGTTGATCTTGTCCACCAGCGAGTAGTCCTCGGCAACGGCGACGTCGTTGATCATCTGGAAGTACGCCTCGTACTGCTCGCGCTCCTCATCGGACGCGGGCGCGTGGGGCAGGAACATGCTGTGATAGACCACGGAGCGATCCGGGGCGATAGGGTAGACCCGCCAGGTCTGGAAGTGGTCGTTGACCACGAAGATCACGGTGTTGGGAAAGATGTAATTGACGTAGGAGCTGTGCTCCCGAGGCTCCCACTGCTCTTCGGGTACGGATTTGAGCTCGTCGATGGAAAGTGCGGGGGAGCCCATTGAGTGATTGCGCCCGTACTGCAGGTAATGAGCCGTGTTGGAGTAGGCCATCTGGGCGATACTCTCGGGGTGCAGGAACTCGAAGTGATAGTACTCGTGGAAGGTGTCCATGTTCAGCTTCCAGCTGAAGTCGGTGAACACCTGCTTGGCGCCGAGGTAGTAGTGGTCGCTGAAGCCGAATCCCGACAGGCGCTCCTGTATGCCCCCGAGAACCTCGTCGATGTCGAAAGTCAGCTCCGGGTTCGGCATGACAAACATCATGCCGTGCTTCTCCTGGACATCCACGCGCCGCAGTCCCAGGGCGTCGCGGTCTATGCCGTCGAAACCCTCGTTGCCGAAGGGCACACCGATGAGGTTGCCATCGAGGTCGTAGGACCAGCCGTGGTAGGGACAGGAGAACATGCGTCCTTTCTTTGCCTTGCCGTGATCGCACTCGTTGAGTGGCGCACCCCGGTGGGAGCAGATGTTGACGAAGGCGTTGAGGCCACCCGCGTCGTTGCGCACCACGAGAAGCGGCACGCCGGTGTCGTCGAAGGCGAAGTAGTCTCCCGCTTCGGGCAACATGCAACTCGGGCCGATAAACTGGGGGTAGTTGCGGAACAGCTCCGTCTTTTCCCGCTGGAATAGTGCAGGATCCGTGTACTCGGCGACGTCAATTTCCATTACGCTGTCCGCGAGGGAGGTCGTCTTGTTGTCGACAAGGTCCATCAGGACCTTGACCTCCTGCACCAGCTGTTCGTGTTGCATCTAGAGCCCCAATACCATTTTGGCGATGATGTTGCGCTGGATTTCCTGCGACCCGCCGAAGATCGAAGCCGCGCGGTTGTTCAGGTAGCGGGGGACCACCGAGTCGACGTAGCTGTCGCGCACCGGGTTGCCCCCGGGCACCGGGTTCATCGCGAAGCCGGTGTGGCCCAGCACCTCGACTGCGATTTCATTGAGCGCCTGTTCCAGTTGTACCGTGCTCACTTTCAGGATCGAGGACTCGGGCCCCGGATTGCCGCCGCCGCTGACATCGGAAAGTATGCGCAGCTCGGTGATTTCCAGGGCTTTCAGGTCGATTTCGAGGCGCCCGACCCGACGCGCGATATCGCCGTCGGCGTCAAAGTCCGGGTTTTCCGTGCGCGCGTCGGCCATCAGCCCGTGCAGGTTGTCCAGCTCGTGCCGGATGCGGTGGGCGCTGAAACCGCCCCCGCGTTCGAACTCCAGCAGGTACTTGGCGTAGCCCCAGCCCTTGTTCTCCTCGCCGATGCGGTTTTTCACGGGCACCCGCACGTCGTCGAAGAAGACCTGGTTGACCTCGTGGTCGCCGGCCATGGTAATGATGGGTTCCACCGTGACACCCGGCGCGTCCATGTCGATCAACAGGAAGCTGATGCCGGCCTGGGGTTTGACGTCCGGATCTGTGCGTACCAGGCAGAAAATATGGTCCGCGAGGTGCGCGTGGGTCGTCCAGATCTTGGAACCGTTGACGATGTAGTCGTCGCCGTCGCGTTCGGCCTTGAGCTTCAGGCTGGCCAGGTCGGAACCGGCGCCCGGTTCCGAGTAGCCCTGGCACCAGTAGTGCCGGCCGTCGAGAATTTTCGGCAGGTACTCGGTTTTCTGCTCCTCGGTGCCAAAGGCCATGATCACCGGGGCCAGCATGAGGAGGCCCAGGGGGATCAGCATGGGCGCACCGGCGCGGTAGCACTCGCGGCTGAAAATGTACTTCTGGGCGGGTGTCCAGTCCGGCCCGCCATGTTCCGCGGGCCACTGCGGCACGGCCCAGCCTTTCTCGACCAGGATGGCCTGCCACTCGAGGGCGATGTCCTTCTCGACGAAGACGCTGCTGTTGTTGGCCGTTCCCTCGACGATGTGCGCGGGCAGGTTGGCGGCGAGAAATTCGCGCACTTCCTGCTCAAAGGCCAGTTCTTCCGCGGTGAAATCCAGGTCCATGGCGGACGGCTCCTAAAGTGGCTCCATGGCCCAGACAATGCCCCGGCGCAGCACTTCGTAGTACTCCTCGGTCTTCCAGGCACCTTCCTCCGGCTCCGGGTACTCCTCGATCAGGGGCTGCATGTCGTACTTGCCCCGGCAGTGTCCGAGTGTGAAATACAGAACCTGCCCGTCGCCGTAGGGGTGGAGATAGAGCACTGGTTGAATGTCGGTATCCTTTTTCCAGTCGTCTTTCACGAAGCTCTCCACATCGTCCTTCCAGTGGCAGTGCATCAGGGTCTGGTGCTCCCCGTGCATCTTGCACAGGTACAGCTCGTCGTCGACGGTGAACGATGGAATGTCCCGCACCAGCGGGTGTTCCGGCTCCGTGGCGTGGACTGCGTAGGGCTGGATGGGGGGGTGGGACATGAACTGGCTGCCGAGCAGTTCCATGAAGGGCACATTCTCCTCGGGGCAGTCGACGCGCAGGCCGCCGTCCGCCGCCGGCTCCAGGAAGCGCAGGATCGAGTTGGTGCCGTGCAGCGCGAACCACTTCCTGCCCCCGCGCACATAGTCGATGAGCCGCTGGGTCTGCTCCTCCGTCGGCACGACATCGCAGGTGTAGGTAATGAGGAAGTCGCACTCGCAGATGGCGTCGATGTCGGCGTAGTCGGCGCCCACCTGTACCTTGATGCGGGGTTGCTCCGCGAGCAGTTTGAGAATCTCCAGGCGCGCGAAGTCGATGTCGTGGTACTTGCCGCCGGCGACCAGGTAGACGTCGATGCGATCTGACTTGCTCATCTACAAATCCTTCCTCGACCTGCCTGCTTCTCTAGAGCTGTACTCTTTTCGTAAAGCCGCCGTCCACGACCAGGTTGACGCCCGTAACCCAGCTGGATGCGGGGCTGGCCAGGAACGCCACGGCATTGGCGACTTCCTCGGCGCTGCCCATGCGGCCCGTGGGCTGGTCCGCCAGGGTGGCATTGTAGAAATCGGCCATGTTGTTCTTGATGAAGTCCCAGGCGCCCCCCTCGATAAAGATGGGGCCGGGAGAGACGCAGTTGACCCGGATGCCCTGTTCGGCCAGCGCCTGGCTTAGCTGCTTGCCGTGGATGACCAGGGCGCCCTTGATGGCGTTGTAGGGCTGCGGGCCCATGAAAGTCTCGACACCGGCAGTGCTGGAAATGATCACCACGGAGGCCGCGTCGGATTTTTCCAGGAAGGGCATGGCCGCCTCGATGCCGCGGGTCGTGCCGAAAACGTCGAAGTTGAGGGCGTTCTCCCAGCCCTCTTCGCTCATGTTGCCGCCGCCCGCGCTGACATTGGGGACGAAAACATCGATGCCGCCCAGTTCCTGGCCGGCGCTGGCGATCCAGCCCTGGTAGGCGCCCTTGTCAGAAATGTCCACGGCGGCACCCGTGACCTTGCCGCCGCGGGCAGACAGGTCAGCGACAGCGGCGTCGACGTCCTCCTGGCTGCGCGCGCAGATGGCCAGGTCGGCCCCCTCGTCGGCGAGCAGGTTGGCGATGGCGCGGCCGATGCCCTTGGTGGCACCGGTGATGACCGCCTTCTTTCCGGAAAGTCCGAGGTCCATAGGTATTCTCCTGGCTTGATTGGGCAGTGAATCGGAAGGGCCGGACCGGGCGCGGGAGAGGGGCCGGAAGCCCCCTGGAATGGGCGCCGGGACCGGTTTTCCAGTGCGTTCAGCACGTTAGCAAACCTCCCCAAAAAAAACAATCAGATTTGACTGTTTATTTTTTTGGGCCGGCAGCCCGGGTGTCCTAGAAGCGGTAGCTGAGCTCCAGCGCGGCGAAGCGCTCGTCCATGAGGTTGCCGCCGCAGCGCCGGATGAAGCTCTCGGTGCCGGCCACGGCGTCGGAGTTCACGCTGCAGCTGTAGGTGTTGTAGATCTCCTCGTCGGTGGCGTTGTCGACCGTCAGCAGGAGTTTCCAGTGGTTGTCCACGCTCTGCCAGTAGGCCTGGACATCGAGCCGCGTGTAGCTGTCTTCCCTGTTGTAGTTCGTCAGGTCGAAGTAGCGCTCGTCAACAAAGGCGTAGGAGCCGCCCAGGGAAAAAGTTCCCCAGTCAGTCAGCTTGGCGTAGTGCACGGTCAGGGCCGACTTCCACTCGGGTGCGAGGGTCAGCTGGTTGCCCTTGACGTTTTCGGGGATGACCTCGTTGTCCTCGTCCCGCTCACCCCAGGTGGTGCTCCTGAAGAACGTGTCACTGGTGATTTCGCTGTGGTTGTAGGAGGCGCTGAGGATGGCGCGCAGGTTCTCGCTGACCAGCCAGGTCCCGGAAAATTCGGCGCCGTACAGTTCGGCATCGATGTTGACCACTTCGGTGATGTTGATTTCTCCCGGGGGCGGGCCGGGTCGCGAGCGCTGGCGCTGCATGTCCGTGTAGTCGTAGCCGAAGGCGATCAGTTCCGTCTGCAGTTTTTTCTCCAGGAACTCAGCCTTCCAGCCGAACTCCAGCATGACCAGTTCCTCCTGGTCGTAGGTGCCGTCGGAGGGGACGCCCGCCGCCTCCGAGTAGAACTTCTCCAGGGAGCCGAGCCGTATGCCGCCCATCTTGTAGCCGTTGGCCAGCGTGCCCCACAGCAGGTGGCCGTCGAGAGGGCGGTAGCTGACGATGGCCCTGCCGGTTGTGTTTTCGTAGCTGTCGTTGTAGGAGGCGTCGAAGGTGTCCGTGTAACGATTCGGGTCGCCGGCGAAGGTGCCTTGGCTGGCGTCGAAGGCAAAGGAGCCGCCTTCGCGGCGTGTGTCGTAGTACTGCAGCTGGGTCTCCTCGCCGAAGTAGTCGTCCGCCGAGTAGCGCAAACCGAGCGTCAGGGTCCACTTCTCGGCCAGCTCCATGTCCACCTCGCCGAATACTGCCCAGGACTCGTTGTCGATGCGCCCGCGCTGGAAGTAGTAGATCTGGTCCGGGTTCTCCCAGAACTCCATGAGATCCAGCGTGACCGTCTCCAGGTTGGTGTTGCCCGGCGAATCACCGAAAGGAACGGTGCGCACCGCGAAGGGCTGGTCGTTCTCGTCCTCGTAGTAGTACAGGCCGGCAATGTACTGCCAGCTCTTGTCCCAGTCCGAGCTGATGCGCAGCTCGTGAGACTGTTGCTCCTGGTACTGGCCGATATCATTGATCGTGGAGAGTTCATTGGGTGTGGAGTCGAAGTCCACGCCGGTCTGGTTCCAGGTGTAATCGATGTAGCCCCACAGGTAGGTGATGTCGGCCGAGTTCAGTTCGTAGTCCAGTTGCACCGTGTAGGTGTCGAGATCCAGTTCGATATTCCCCGGCGTATTGCGCGCGACTTTCCAGGGGTCGTCGACACTGGGGGGTTCAAAGCGGCCTTCGGCGCATTCCAGCGGCATGGCGGCGGGGCCGAGGCCCGCCCATTCGTTGATACAGTCGTAGGGGTCTTCCTGCACGCTTGCGCCGGGGATGTAGTCCTGCTCCATGTGGAGGTACTTGACCCAGACACGCATTCTTTCGGTGGTGTCCCATTCCAGTTGTCCCTCGGCGACCCAGGTGTCGGTCGATCGGATGTCATCCCCGGCGATGTTGTCCTGCAGGCCGTCCTGCTCCGTGTCGACCCCGTACAACTTGTAACGCAGGTCGTCGGTAATCGGACCGGAGACACGGCCCTGGAACTGGGTGTAGTCTTCCTCGCCGTATTTCACCCGCAGGTCGGCGGAGAGCTCCTCGGTGGGCCGCCGTGTCGTGACGCTCACGGCACCGCCCGTGGTGTTTCGCCCCCACAATGTCCCCTGTGGCCCCCGCAGGACTTCCGTGCGCTCGGTATTGGCGGGCTGGGAGAACATGGTCGCCGCCTCGGCGCTGTAGATACCGTCCGTGTAGACCCCCACACCCGGGTTGGTGCCCAGGGCGTTGGAGAAGCGGCCCACACCGCGAATCGAGACCCGGTTGGGGCTGACCTGGTAGGACAGGGAGGGTACCAGGGCCTCGTAGGCGAGGGGGTTGTTGATATTCAGTTCCTCCATGCGCTCCCCGGTAAAGGCGGAGATCGCCATGGCCGTATCGTGCAGGGAGGTCTCCCGGTGGGTGGCGGTGACGATAATCTCCTCCAGCGCCAGCATTTCATCGGCGGGTAGCGGGGGAGAGACGGTGATTGCAACGGGGAGGGAGAGGGCGACGAGGGGGAGTCTGCGCATGGGCGGGGCCTCGCGGGATATTATGGTTATGGTTGTATCTTATGGTAGCAGAATGCGCCCGTGTCGGTACGCTCAGGGCGCCGGCGGCGTCCCCGGGCCGGTACTGGCCGGTCCGTGCGCGGCCAGGTGCGACAGGACCAGCGGGATGACCTGTTCGGACTGGTCCACCAGCAGCCAGTGGCCGGCCTCCAGTTCGATCTCCTGGTAAGGGCCTGTCATGTACTGTCCCTGGAGCTCGACGCCCCGGGGAGCCACGGCGGCGTCTTTATTCCCCCAGATAAACAGCGTCGGCGTGTTGACCAGAATCCCCAGGTCGCCCTGGGCCTCGGTGCTCTGTGCGATGGCGCGGTAGTAGTTCAGGGCCGCGGTCAACGCTCCCGGTTCGGCGAAGAGGTCCAGGTATTCTTCCACCTGGAAATCCTGCATGCCGCCGTAGGCCAGCTTCAGGGACGCCAGGTCATTCGCTGTGAACAGGGCCTCCGGCAGCCAGGGTGTGCTGAACAGTAAAAAGTAGGAACTGCTGGCCTGTTGTTCGGGATCGGTGCGCAGGGCCTCGTCGAAGGCGGCCGGATGCGCAATGGACAGGCCCGTCCAGCTCACAAGCCTTTCGGGATGGGTCGCCACCACCGCCCAGCCGACCACCGCGCCCCAGTCGTGTCCCACCAGGTGGAAGCGGTCGAGTCGCAACTCGTCGGCCATGGCGATGACATCTCCCGCCAGCAGGTCGGCCCGGTAGTGCTGGACACCCTCGGGCCGCGCACCCGGCGAATAACCCCGGAGGTCGGGGGCGTAGGTGCAGTAGCCGGCGCCGGCCAGCGGCCCCGTCAGCCGGTCCCACATCGCGGAGGTCACGGGAAAACCGTGCAACAACAGCACCGGGGGTTGCGGACTGCGTTGTTCACACCCCCTCACCCGGAGGCGAAACTCAAAGTCGCCCGCGGGCAAACGGTAGATGCCGTCCGGCGAGCCGGCCGAGTAGGTCGGCAGTGCGTTGACCCGGGCGGTGTAGGTGTACGCGCGGTCCAGGGAGGAGTGCGCACTGAATGCGAGGAGCCCCGCGAGACACAGTGCGAGGAGAAGGACTGCCAGCAGCAGCCACTTCAGGGCTCTCAGCACGATTGCATCCCCGCCTGTGTGTTCAATCCCGCGGGTGCTCGATCAGGAAATCCAGCATCCGCTCGGTGCCGGCGTCCACCCAGGGGCCCGGAATGTGGGGCCCGTCGGCGATGGTCCACAGCTCCACGTCGGTCCCGGCGAGGCAGTCGGGCCAGGTGACGATGTCGGTCTCGGCACCGGGCAGGCTGCCGACGAGGTCGATGGCGCCGCCCGACATCGGGTTGGTGGTATCACAGCCGGCGAGGATCGCGTAGCGCTCGGCGGTCTCCTCGGCGCCGGGAAATGTGTCGGCCGCGCCCTCGTAGGGGATGGTGTCGTCGTTGTCCCCGTGCACGAGCAGGGCACTCACCCGCTCCGTCGCCGGGGCGCAGCTGTCGAAGTTCTCGAAGGTAGAGCCCGCCAGGCTGACCACCGCGGTAACCAGTTCCGAGGCTTCACACGCCATGGTGAGGGTCATAAAGCCGCCGTTGGAGTGTCCGAACACGCCTACCCGGCGGGTGTCGATACTGTAGGTGGCGGCCGCCTCCTCGATCAGCCCCCTGATGTAGGCGACATCGTCGACCTCCCGCTCCTCCTCGGTGAAGGCGCAGCACCAGGCCTCGCTGTTCCAGAAGCGGCTCCCCGTGGAGTTCAGCGTGCCGTCGGGGCGCACGAGGACGAATTGCCGCGAGTCCACGCGGCCCAGGAACCCCATATAGGCCGATTGGATGAACCCGGTCGCACCGAAGCCGTGCAGCACCACGAGCAGTGGGTAGCGGGTGCCGATATCGTAGTCCGACGGGATATCCACGTTGGAGGGGCGCCCGCCGCCGATGACCAGCGGCGGATTGGGTGCGCAGCTGCCGGTGTCGGCGCAGCTCTGGAGGCCGCCGGCGCCGGGAAAATCCGCGTCGCTGCCGTCGCTGCACCCCGCGAGCGCAAGGGCAAGGGCCAGCAGCACGGCAGTCAGGCGCGGTCGCAGTGTTGGGGTGTTGGAAGCATGCATCGGCGACTCCGGTCGTTGTAGTTGCACGGTCCAGTATAGGTTATCCCCACAGGGAGCCGCCACGGCGGTCCGATCGCCCTCAGTCGCGGAAGTAGTCCCGCCCGACCACCGCGGTCCAGCGCTCGGCGAAAGCGTCCTCACCGGGGGTGCGCAGCATGTCGATCCAGCCGTCACCCGCTGTGCCGTCGCGCCCGGCGATGACCTCGGTGGCGTCCGTGCCCACCGGCACGCGGAAGGGCGGGTTGTCGGAATTGATCACCTCCTCGATGGCCGCGGCAACATCCGCGGGCATCGCGGGTGCGCGCAGGCCGAATTCGAAGAAGCGGGTGAGGCGCTGCACGTTGACGGGGTAGAGCGGCGGGGCGTCGGAGGGTGCCACCTTGGTCCACATGGGGGTGAGCACGCAGCCGGGTTCGATGATGGACACCCGGGCGTCAAACTCCGCCATTTCCTGGGCGAGACTCTCGCACAGGCCCTCCATGGCCCACTTGCTGGCGGAGTAGTGACCGTGGCACCCCGCGGCGAAGCGCCCGGCCAGGGACCCGACCATGACGATGGTGCCGCCGCGCTGCTTGCGCATGATGGGTGTCACCGCGCGCAACAGGCTCACGTTGCCGAAGTAGTTGGTCTCGAAAATCTCCCGCGCTGTCTCCAGTTCGGTTTCCTCCACCGAGGAGCCGGCGCCGATCCCCGCGTTGGCCACGAGCGCATCCAGGCGACCGCCGCTGTCAGTGATGGCCGCTACCGCCGCGGCGATGGAGTCCGGGTCCACCAGGTCCAGTCGGATGACCTGCGCCGGCAGGTCCTCCGCCGCGATTTTTTCCGCCAGTTCGGTAGCGGTGTCGGGATTGCGGACCGAGGCGAAGACCTCGTGGCCCTTGCGCGCCATGTGCAGGGCGGTTTCAAGGCCGATACCGGTGCTGCTGCCGGTGACAAGAATGACGGACATGTGCTTCCTCGTTTCAGGGTGGTGAGTCGTTGGTTGCCGGGTTGTCGGCGACCGGTGCCGACCCCTGCCTCGCCTTGAAATCCAGGCGGTACTCGCAGGTCACGCACCGGCGCATGCCGCTGCGCATACTCTCGTTCTGGTCGTGCAACGCGGCGTTTTCACGGCGCAGAGCCGCCACCTCGCGCTGCAGGCGCATAACGGAGCGCGCAGCACTGAAATAATCGCGCAGTTTCAGGACGGCCGCCCGTCAGTGCGTCTGCCAGCTCATCCTGACGGTGCAGGATGTCTCTGGCAGGTGCGGCTCAAATTCCATTTTCAGGCCGCCGCCCTCGCCGTTGAACAGGGCTTCGAAGGGGCCCTTGCAGATGTGCAGGCATCCCTCCTCGGGCAGGGCGTTGGGATTGGGCAGGCGCTCTGCCGGCCCGCAGGTATGCCAGCCGCAGTCGGGAATCTCCATCACCGTCAGGCCGTTGGCCGGGTCGTACTCGCTGATGGTCGCCGGCCCGGTCAGCCAGTGGGCCGGGTTAAAGGTCTCGAACATGAAGGTGCTCCAGCGCGAGGGCTTCTTCGGCCCCCCGGCAGGCGAGGGATTGCCCCTCTTCTTCTTCTTGTTCCTATCCCCCATGCTGTTCATCATGTTCAGGAAATCGGCCGAGGTCTCGTAGGACAGGGCGACGGCCGTGCCCACCACGATCTCCTCGTACTGTTGCTGGTTGAAATACCTGCGCAGCTCGAGCAGCGCCCACTCGGCCTCGCGCACGAAATTGCCGTAGCGCTTGCGCCACTTTTCCCGGGGCGAGTCGGACCAGCGAATGATTTCGCGGCGGGACTTTATTTCCGCGTAGTCGCGGTCGACCTGTTCCTTGTCGCCGGAGAGCCGCAGGATGGGTACGAAGGTGTGGCTGACAATGGGCATGGCCTTCTTGACCAGCATGGTGTTCGACATCCACATGTCGATCCAGGCCTGCGGGCCCCAGTTGTAGTAGAAGCCGGATTTGGGTGCCGGGGCGACGCGCCCGGTGCCGCGATCGGAGGTGATAAGGGTGTCTTCAGCCATGCCGTACGCTCCCTTGTTGTGCCGCCTCAGTGACGCAGGCGCAGTGTAACGCCGTAAACCTCGCCGGGAGCCACTACCCCCGCGTAGCCGCCCAGTACCGGGATGTCGATGCCGAAGGCGAAGTACTCTTCATCCAGTATATTGCGCCCCCAGACCGCCGCCTCCCAGTTGCCCTCGGGGTCGGTCAGGGTGAAGCGCAGGTTGACCAGGTTGACCGCGTCGTTCTTCAGCTTGGGGTCCAGGTCCTGGTCGAGAAAAAAGCTGTCGATGTAGCTGTGCTCGAGGCGCGCGACCCCGATCAGCGAGGTCGAGAAGTCCATGTCGTACTGGGCGAAGGAACTCACCGTCCACTTGGGCGCGTTGTCGATCTCCTCTCCCGCCAGGTCCTTGACGCAGCCGCCCCCGAGGGTGGGGTTGCCGCCCTGTGCGCCGTCGCGAATGTAGTAGTTGTAGACCGTCTCGTCGATGGTGCACTGGCCGTTGTCGAATTCCTTGTACTCCGCCTTGTTGTAGCCGACGGCGGTGCTGACAGTCAGGTTCGCCGCGGGGACGAAAAGCAACTCCAGCTCCGACCCGTAGCTCTCCATGGAGCCGGCGTTCGTCACCTCGAGGGTGGTGCCGTTGAAGGTCTGGGACTGGAAGTCGTCGTAATCTACGAAGTACAGGGTGCCGTTGAACTGCAGCCGGCGGTCCTCGGTCGAGCTCTTCCAGCCGATCTCGTAGTTGGTGGCGATCTCCTCGTCAAACTCGCCGCTTTCTCCTGCAATTTCCCTTCGCTGGTTGAAACCGCCGGACTTGAACCCGCGGCTGACGCTGGTGTAGCCCATGATGACGTCGGTGAAAAAGTACCGCAGGTTGACGGAGGGGGAGATGTCGTCGTCGTCCCGGTCCTCGTCGTAGAAGATATCCGGCCCGGCTACCGGGGGGATATCCAGCAGTGAATCCGGCTCGGTAATTTGCGAGCCCACGCGCTCTTTTTTCTCCCAGGTGTAGCGCAGGCCCAGGGTGGCGCTCAGTTTCTCCGACACGTTCCATACCACCTGGCCGAATGCGGCGTAGCTGGTGGTCTTGTAGTTGTTGGTGTCCGTGTTCAGGGTGCCGTCGGGGAAAAACAGGTCGATTTCCATGTTTTCCACCAATGCCTGGGACTGCACGAAGGTGCCGACGGAGTCGAGTTCCGAGTAGTAGTAGTACAGGCCGCCCTGGTAGTCCCAGGTCTCGCCGCCCGGGGATGTGATGCGCAGCTCGGAGGAGTACTGGTCCAATTCGACGTCCGTGGAGCTGACAACCGCGTTGTAGGCCATGAAATCGCCGTCGAAGGCGCTGTCGGATTCGTAGTGGCGCCACGCGTTGATGAAGGTCAGCACGTTGTCGCCCGGGATATCCTTGTTCCACTCCAGCGCCACGCCGCCGACGTCGATCTTGTTAAAGGTATCTGCATCGAGCCAGTAGTCATCACCGAAGGGGTCCGCGTCGGGCGGGGAGAACCCCTCGGAGTCCTCCATGGAATTGAACTGGTAGATCGGCTGCCCGAGCGCATTCAGGCCCAGCTCGTCCTGGAACGCCTGTGACGGGTCGTTGGTACCCGGGGCGTTCAGGGTGGAGAAGCCGGCATAATCCGTGACCGCCAGGGCACAGCAGTCGGTATCCTCCTTCGTGTAGTCGAGGGTCAGGAGAAATTCGCCGAGTCCGTCGCCCTCGCTGTCGACGCCGCCGTCGAACCGGGTGCGCGACTTGAATCCCCACTTGTGGGCATCGTTCAGGCCCTCGCCGTTAAACTCGTTCTCGTACAGGTGGTCGCCGTCGATGTAGTAGCCGGTAATCCGTGAGGCGTGACCCGAATCGCCCAGGGGGACGTTGACCATACCGCGCAGCTCGATGCGCTCGTCGGTGGTGTAGGTCACCTCTGCCTCGCTCTCGAACTCGAGTGCGGGGGTGCGCGTAATGATGCTGATGGCACCGGCAGCGGTGTTCTTGCCGTACAGTGTTCCCTGGGGGCCTCGCAGCACCTCCACGCGCTCTATGTCCATCAGGTCCGCCACGCTCATCCCGGCGCGGCCCTGGTAAACACCGTCGATAAACATCCCGACGCTGGGGTCGATACCGACGTTCGTGCCCACCGAGCCGATGCCGCGGATGCGCACCGAGGTGGAGCGGGAGTCGACGCCCCCGGTGATCTGCAGGCTGGGGGTGTACTGGTCGAGTTCGGTCAGGTCGCGCACGCCCGAGTCCTCGAAAAAATCGCCCGTGAAGGCCGACACGGACATGGCCACTTCCTGCAGGCTCTGCTCGCGCCGGTTGGCGGTAACCACGATCTCCTCCAGGGCCAGGACCTCGCCCTTGTCCTCCTCGGGAGCCTGGGCAAAAGCCGCGGGGGCGAGAAGGGGGCCGAGCAGCAGGAGGCCGGAGAGATGGCGCGGATTGAGCATGTTAATCACCCACAAATCTTATGTTTTTCAGGGCCTTCGGAGGCCTGCCGGCGTTTGGGGAGGGGCCCCGGGCCGACGCTCTGCACACCCTATCAAAACAGTCTTTTAAAAACAAACAGAATTGACTGATTTTATTTTTGGCGCTAGGGTGGGGCTCCTTACCACCCATTACAACCGAGGTTGAACATGTCCGCCCCGATGTCCGCTACCAACCCGTTTCTCAACTTTCCCTACGGCGCGATCCAGATGGAATGCGAGGCCCGGGACCTGATCGTGGAGGGCGAGGTGCCCGCTGATCTCAATGGCACGCTCTACCGGGCGGGCCCCAACCAGCGCTTCGCACCGCGCGGTGATTACCACCTGTTCGCCGGTGACGGCATGGTGCACGCATTCCACATCAACAGCGGCAAGGTGGATTACCTCAACCGTTGGGTGCGCACTGCGAAGTGGAATATCGAGGACAAGGAGGGAAGGGCGGTCATCAACGCCATGAATCCCTTCGACTGCGAACCCGAGTACAGCGATTTCGTCCTCACCGACAAGGAGGGCCTCGCCAACACCGCGACGGTCTGGCACGGCGGTCGCCTGCTGGTGATGGAGGAGGGGCATCGCCCTTACGAACTGGATCCCGTAACGCTGGAATCCATCGGCAGCTGGGATTTTCGCGGCAAGCTGCACACTGCCATGACCGCCCACCCGAAAATCGACCCGGACACCGGCGAGATGCTGTTTTTCGCGTACATGGCGACGGGACCTTTCTCCCCGGACGTCATGGTGCACAAGGTCGATCCGCAGGGGATTCTCACCGAGAGCATTCACATTCCCACGCCGTACTCCGCCATGGTGCATGACTTTGTGATGACGGAGAACTACATCATGCTGCCCGTAATGCCGATCACCGGCAGTCTCGAGCGCGCCATGGAGGGCGGTCCCCCCTTCGCCTGGGAGCCCGACAAGGGTATACACCTGGGTATCCTGCCGCGCAACGGCGGCACCGCCGACGACGTGCGCTGGGTCGAAATGGACCTGTGCTTCGCGTTCCACTTCATGAACGGTTTCGACCGGGACGGCGTGATCACCATCGACGCCTGCCAGTTCGACCAACCACCGCTGTTCCCCACGCCCGATGGCAAAATTACCGGTGAGAAGCAGCCCTTCCTGCACCGCTGGACAATTGACATGAATGGCGAAGCGCCGCGGGCGACCTTCGAACAAATCGACCAGGGAGAGTCCGAGTTTCCCCAGTGCGACCCGCGCTACACAGGCAAGCCTTACCGCCATGGTTGGTACGCCTCTTGCGACGGGGAACTGAAAAGCCCATTGTGGGAGAACGAGAACTACTACAACGTGGTCGGCCACTTCGATCACGAGACGGGCGCGGTAGATCGTTATTCCTGCGGAAAGGCCATGACGTCGGAGCCGATCTTCGTGCCGAAATCCGACAGTGCCGGGGAGGGCGAGGGCTACCTGATGTCGGTGGTGACCAGCTTCGAGACACGCACCAGCAGCCTGTACATCTTCGACGCGCTGGGGGTGTCCGCGGGGCCGGTGGCCAAGGTGCACCTGTCGCACCGGGTGCCCTCCGGCTTTCACGGCAGCTGGCGCCCCGCCGCGTGATCGCAGCGGGGACCACGACGTGAAGCCCTGGCCGGATAGCGAGTTTCTCAAGGGATACTACGAGCCACTGACGGCAGAGTGCACCGCACCCGACCTCGTCATCGAGGGGGAGATTCCCCGGGAACTCAACGGTACTTTCTACCGCAACGGCCCCAATCCCCAGCTGCCGCCCGCCAACGAGTACCACTTTTTTACCGGCGACGGCATGATTCACGCCTTCACTTTCGACGACGGCCGCGTCAGTCACATGAACCGCTGGGCGCGCACCGAGCGCTTCAAGATCGAACAGCGCGAGCAGCGCTCCCTGTTCAGTGGCATGAACCCACTGCTGACCCCCCCGGAATTCCTGGACTTTGTCCTCCACGACAAGGAGGGGGTCGCCAACACCTCCGTGGTCTATCACGGCGGGCGATTGCTGCTGCTGGAGGAGGGCCACATGCCCTTCGAGATGGACCCGGTCACGCTCGAGTCCCACGGTGCCTGGAATTTCTACGGCAAGCTCAACACCACCATGTCGGCGCACCCCAAGGTCGACCCGCAAAGCGGCGACCTGCTCTTTCACGCCTACATGGCCACCGGGCCGTTCACCGACGACATGGCCCTCTACCGCGTGAACAGCGACGGGTTCATGGTCGAGTCCCACGTGTTCAAGGCGCCGTACTCGGCGATGGTGCACGACTTCGTGGTCACGGAAAACTACATCCTGTTCCCGGTCATGCCGATTACGGGGGATATGGGCAGGGCGATGGAGGGCAAGCCGCCTTTCGCCTGGGAGCCCGACGTTGCGACACAGGTCGGCGTCATGCCGCGCAACGGCACCCCGGAGGACATCCGCTGGGTGGAGGGCGATGCCTGCTACGTGTTTCATTTCATGAACGGCCACGACCGGGACGGCGTCATCACCATGGAGGCGTGCCATTTTGATTCGCCGCCGTTGTTCCCGATGGCGGACGGTACCCCGACGCCGCCGAACATTCACCCCTCCATCGCCCGCTGGACGATTGATATGAACGCAGACAGCCCGCGCGCGAAGATGGAGTACCTGGCGGACCACGGGGCTGAGTTCCCGGTGATCGACCAGCGCTTCGCCACGCGCGAATACACCCACGGCTGGTACACCTCCACGGACCGCAGTATTCCCGCCCATATCCCGGATTCCGATGCGGTATACAACGCTATCGTGCACTTCAATGTCCGGACCGGTGCAGCGGATACCTATGCCTTTGAGGCAGGTTACGTTTCCGAGCCCATGTTTGTGCCGCGGGACAGTGGCGCTGCCGAGGGCGAGGGCTGGGTGCTGTCCTGTGTCTACGACATCCCCAGCAACACCAGTGCGCTCTGTGTCTTTGATGCGCTCAATGTTGCGGCGGGCCCGATCGGCAAGGCGAAGGTGTCTCACCGGGTGCCGGTGTGTTTCCACGGCACGTGGCGCCCTGCCGGGTAGCGACTCGCGAGCTACTCGGGCTGGTCTTCCAGGCGTGGTACGCCCCAGGGTTTGTTGAGGCGGTCGGCGAGAAAACCGGGCAGGTTGATCGCGATGCGTGCAATCAGCACCATCTGCCAGGGGAAGGTGATGCGCGGCTTGTTTTTCGCCAGGCCCCTGGCAATGATGCCTGCGGCCCTGTCAGCGGGCATGATGAAGGGCATCTTCGACGTGTTCGCGGCGACCAGGGCGCTGGCCACGTAGCCGGGACAGATGACGGAGACCCCGATGCCCATGCCGCGGAACGCGCCACGCAGCGCCTGGCCGTAGTGCTTCGCTGCGGCCTTGGAGGAGGAGTAGGCGGGCGAGCGCGCCATCCCCGCGTAGCCCATGACAGAGCTCATCAGGGCGACCTGGGCGTCGCGCACGGGATAGGGCCTGCGGCTCGACATGACTTCAAGGGCGGGGTGCACAGTATTGAAAATGCCGTTGACGTTGATGTTGAACGAATCGACCGCGGCCCGGTGCAGACCGCTCACCTCGGTTGCGCCGAGGGCGACCCCGGCGTTGGCGATGACGAGGTTGAGCGGGCGTATGGTGTCGCTGGCAATGACCCAGTCGCGCATGCCCGACTCGTCGGTGACGTCGCCGACCCAGGTGTGAACATCGGCGCCGAGCGTGGCGCACTGCGCGGCGACGGCGTCGAGTCGCTCGCGGTCACGACCGCCGAGGAAGAGTACAATGCCGGCAGCGGCGTAGTGCAGGGCCAGGGCCGACCCGATGCCGCTGGAGGCGCCGGTGATCAGTATGGAACGCGGATTCTGGTACATGGGTACGGTAAATTCCCCGTTGATTGAGCGGGCGTATTAACAGCCATGAGCGGTCCTATAAATAACACAGAGGCGGCATTGGATAAACGCGCAGACACGGTCGCTCGCTTTCCCGGTACCTCATACCAGGAACTGCTCGACGAGGAGACTAATCCCGTTCCTCCCGCGCTGCGCGCCAGCGCCGAAGTCTACCTCGGGTCCGAGCCGTTGCCCGTGGAAGGCTACCTGTCCCGCGCCTTTCACGAACTGGAGAAGCAGCGACTGTGGCCGCGGGTCTGGCAGGCCCTGTGCAGGGAGTCGGAGATCGTTGCACCCGGCGACTACTACGTCCACGATATCGTGGGTACCTCGGTGCTGGTCGTGCGTACCAGGGGCGGCGAACTGCGAGCCTTCCCCAACGCCTGCCTGCACAGGGGGCGACAGTTGAAGGGGGGTTCCGCCTCGGGGCTGGGTAACAGCGGTGACATCACCTGCCCGTTTCACGGGTTTCGCTGGAACCTGGAGGGCGGCTTCGAGGGGATGCCCTGTCCCTGGGACTTTCCGCACATCGATGGGCGCGACTTCGGACTGCCGGCGCTGCGCCTGGACACCTGGGGCGGCTGGGTATTCGTCAACCTGGACGGCACTGCTCCGTCGCTGGAGGAATACCTCGGCGTGATACCCGGGCATTTCGAGCGCTGGGCCCCGGAAGCTACCTACAAGGCCCTGCACGTGAAGAAAGTGTTGCGCTGCAACTGGAAGCTCGCGCACGAGGCGTTCATCGAGTCCTTCCACACCGTGGCCACACACCCCCAGCTGCTCCCGTACACGGGTGATTCCCAGTCCCAGTACGACTGTTTCAGCGACCACGTCAGCCGCACCATTACGCCCATGGGCGTGGTGAGCCCCCACGTGCCCGGCACCAGCGAGGAACAGGCCGTGCAGCAGTGGCTCACTGTCTACGATGTGCTCGATGAGGGCGAGCCCCTGCCGTCGTTACCCGAGGGCGAGAGCGCCAGGGCCTGGCTGGGCAGGATGAATATCGAGCGTTTTTCCGCCATGTACGGCCGCGACCTGTCCGCAATCGCCACACACAGCGAGGTACTCGACGCCATCCTGTACTCCGTGTTTCCAAATTTCGCGCCCTGGGCGGGGTTCCGCCCCAACGTGACCTACCGCTTCCTCCCCTGGGAAGACAGCCACGACCAGTGCACCATGGAGATCATGTTGATGATGCGCTACCCGCAGTCCCAGTCGCGGCCGCGGGACGCGGCGGTACAGTTCGTTCCGGCCGACCAGAGCCTGGCGGATACCCCGGGCATCGAGCCCGGCTTTGCGCGCGTGTTCGACCAGGACTTCAGTAACCTTCCCCAGGTGCAACGCGGCCTGGCGTCGCTGCGCTCGGGGAAGATTCAACTCGCCAACTACCAGGAGGTGCGCATTCGGCACTTTCACCAGGTGCTGCGCAAGTACCTGGACACTCCCGAGGGAGGGAAACCATGAGCGCTCCAGTCACACTCGAGAGGGACGGCAAGGTAGCGGTGCTGACACTCAACCGCCCGGATGTCCTCAACGCTATCAGCGAGGAAATGCTCCCGCCCTGGCTGGAAGCACTCGAGGAGTGCCGCCGCGATCCCGGCGTCGCGGTCATCGTGGTCACAGGCGCTGGGGAGGCCTTTTGCCGCGGGGGCGACACCACGCGACTGGGGGCGCACACGGAGCCTACCCCGCTGGAGATCAAGGAGCAGTTCTGGGATCGTCTCCACGCGATCCCCAAGAAACTGGCGACTATCGACAAGCCGGTCATAGCGGCGGTCAACGGGCTGGCCTCCGGCGCCGGTGTCGATGTCAGCCTGCAGTGCGATATCCGCCTCGCGGCGAGCAGCGCCACCTTCAGGGTCAGTTACACGGCCTTCGGCCTGGTCCCGGGCAACGGCGGCACGTGGTTCCTGCCGCGGATCGTGGGCGAGGCAAAGGCGCTGGAGTTGTTCTACGCCGCGGAACCGATAGACGCCGGGGAGGCCCTTCGCATCGGTATGGTCAACCGTGTTTTTGAGGATGCCACGTTCCTCGACCAGAGCCTCGCCTTCGCCCGCGATATCGCTGAGCGCGCCCCCCTGGCTGTCAAACTGGTCAAGCGCGCTGTGCGCCAGAGCCTCGCCATGGACCTCGACACGCACCTGGACATGGTGTCATCTCACATGATGCTCACCCGGCCCTCGGAGGATCACGCGGAGGCCATCCGCGCCTACGAGGAAGGCCGCAAGCCGGTATTCAAGGGGAAGTGAGGATTTCGGGTTGGCGGAGCAAGCTGTGCGGCCGGGCCTGAGGGTGCCTGCCACTACCGGGGTTCGCAGTCTTGTGAATGCCGAGAGATCAAACCGTTTCGCTGGCGTGCACCACCAGTTCGTGCCGGGCGATTCTCCAGGTGTCACCCTCGCGGCGCATGTCGGTGACATACGTGGCCCACAGTGTGAACCGGGCGCCGCTGTCGGCGAGGATATGCATGGCCTGTACGTCAGACCGGGTGCGGGCGGTGTCGCCCTCCAGCGTGGCGAGGATCGGGCCGAGCAGGTGCTGGGTGGCGCTGTAGCGTTCCAGGGCCGCCCACACGTAGTCCAGCCAGTTGTCGATACCGCGGATGTGTGTGTCGCCGAACCCGATGACTTCCACGTCCGTGGCGAAGCACGCCGCGTAGCGTTCCCGATCCCGTTCGTCCACCGCGGCTGCGTAGGTCGTCATGACGCCCTGCAGCGCGATATAGTCGTCAGCATTGCCGGTAGCCATGGCGCTTCCCCGGAAAAAAGATCGAGTCTAGCAGTATTCCCGCCACGGCGTCGCGGTGCCGGGTGCAAACAGGCGTGAACAGGCAGTACAGGAGAGACCACCTATCATGAGTCACCAGCGGAAATCGCAGGAACAGTCCCGGGAGTTGCCGGACTGGCCGCGCCAGGACCTGCGCGGTCACAAACTCGAGGGATATCGCTATACGTCGCGGGAGTTTGCGGAGCAGGAATGGGAGCAGGTCTGGACGAAAGTCTGGCTGCTGCTGGGGCGGGAGGATGAACTGCCCAACCCTGGCGACTGGCAGATGGAGGAGGTGGGCCGCGAGTCCATCCTCATGGTGCGCCAGGCCGACGGCGGCATCAAGGCGTTCTACAACGTTTGCCAGCACCGCGGCCAGCGTCTGGTCAGCGCGCCCAGGGGCCATGCGCGACGGTTCGTCTGCCCCTACCACAGCTGGGCGTGGATGCCCGACGGTGAACTGAACTTCGTGCAGGACCCCGACGACTTCCCCGACGGCAATCCCTGCGGCAAGTTGCGACTGGCCGAATTGCCCTGCGATACCTTTGCCGGTTTCATCTGGGTCAACATGGATCCCGACTGTGTGAGCCTGAAGGAATTTCTCGGCCCTGTCTGGGACGAATGGGAGCCCTACGCGGTGCACACATGGCGGCGTTTCGTCGCCAAGACTACGGTTGCCCCTGTGAACTGGAAGGTGGTCATGGACAACTTCAACGAGTCCTACCACGTCAATACGGTGCATCGACCCAAGGGCGCGGATGTCGAGAAGCTGCGTATCCACTCGGGTGTGGATACCAGCTACACCACCTCACGCTTCGACATGTGCGACGAGGGTCATGGACGCATGATCATGCTGGGAGGCTACGCCGGCCCGACCGAAGGCAGGGACGGGGAGATCGGCGAGCCGCTGGCGACGATACTGCGGGAATGGGAACTGGACCCGGAGGATTTTCGCGGCCGCGGGCTGGCTACCCGCGAGGCGCTGCAGGAGGCGCGTCGCCGCCTGGGCCCGTCGCGTGGCTACACCTACTTCGACAATCTCAACGACAGCCAGCTGACGGACGCCTACCACTACACCCTGTTCCCCAACTTCGCGGTATCGGTGTGGGTCGACGGCTTTCATTTCCTGCGCGCCCGGCCGCACCCGACGGATCCTGAACAGTGCCTGTTTGACAACTGGTGGTACGCGCCTGACCCGGAGGGCGCGACGGACCCGGTGCGGACCACGGCCGGCATGGTCGAGCGCGATGCAGATATCGAGCACGAGGTGTTTGCGCCCGGAGAGCGCAGCATGGGGCTGACCATCGACCAGGACATGTCGATATTCCCGGGGCAGCAGGCGGGCATGCGCTCCCGGGGCTACCGGGGTTCCTACCTGGCCGGGCAGGAGAGCAGGACGGCGCGCCTGCACGAGCTCGTGGACGATTACATCGCGGGGCGGCGGGACGCCGCGAAGCCGCGGGGTTAGTAACCGCGGCGCATATCGACCACGTTGAGCATGGGTTCACCCGCGGCGTAGCGGCGCAGGTTTTCCACGGCGATGATGCGGGTGCGGCGGGCGCTGCCCGACCCGGCGGCAGCGACATGCGGGGTGATAATGACGTTGTCTATTGACCACAGCGGATGTCCCGCGGGCAGGGGTTCGGGATCGGTGACGTCCAGTCCCGCGCCGAACAACTGACCCGATTGCAACGCCTTCACGAGGTCGTCGGTCACCGTACTCCGGCCGCGGCCTACGGAGAGGAACAGGGCCCCCGGTTTCACCGCCCCAAAAAAATCCGCGTCGAACAACCCCGTGGTCTTTGATGTCAGGGGCAGCGCATTGACGACGACGTCCGCCTCGCCTGCCAATTCGTGGAGTTCATCGGACAGTCCGACGTACGCGACGAAAGTCGGCCCCTCCCTGGAGGAGTTGCGCGTCGCGATAACGCGCATCCCCAGCCCGTGCGCCCGCCGGGCGATTTCCGTACCGATGCCGCCCAGCCCCGCCACCAGCATGGTCTTGCCTTTCAGTTCGCCAAAGTCCGGGTTGCGAGACAGCTGGCGACGCCACTCGCCCTCGGCCTGGGCGCGTTGATAGGCCGGAAAGTTTCTCGACAGGGACAGCAGCATGGCGATGCTGTGCTCGGCAATGGCAGGGGCGGAAAGCCGCTGGTTGTTGCTGAACAGGACTTCATCCAATTGCTTTTCGGTGAAGCCGGAGCAGCGATCCATGCCCACGCTGTAGTTGTGAATCCAACGCAGGGCCGGGTCCGACTTCTCGAGGAGCGCCGCGCTGCACCATCCGATGACGGCGTCCGCGCCGGAGAGAAGCTCTGCGGCCGGTTGCAGTCGCCCCGAGCGCTCGAAAACGATTTCCAGGTCCGGGGCCGCCGCGCGCAACGCCGCCTCGTACTCCGTCGAAGCGAGGTCCATGAAGGGCAGGAGGATAACGACCACCCGCCGCGGATTCCACCCGGGATGTTCCGCGACCGGCGTCGCCGATGCGCGCAGGTCGAGCTCTTCGATCAGGGCCAGCGCCTCGGGTGCGGGTGGCGGCGCCGCCCATCCCGGGAGCGCTGTGGAAATGGCAAGGACGAATATGAGTGTACGGTGCATGGGGTAAAATCCTGCGGCAGTTAAACAGACAGTAACGAGACGACAGTGCAGTGCGGGTATTCCGCGTGTACGATAGGAGCCGACTCTCCACCAGAGTATAGACAGCCATGCGCGCACTAAAAATTCTCGGGGTCCTGGTATTGCTGGTACTGCTCGGGCTGTCGTGGCTCTGGTTCAACCGGGAGACCCTGCTCACGGCAACGGCGGAGCCGTGGGAGCCGCCCGTCGCCGCCGCTTCGGCGGAGCCCGCCGCGCCGCGGGAACCCTGCGCACAGCGCGACCCGCTGCGCAGGCCGTTCTTCGGTGACCTCCATGTACATACCGGTTACTCCTTCGACGCCCGCAGCAGGGATATGCTGGGCAACGCCGACGACGCCTACCGCTTCGCGCGGGGTGAGACGATCGGGCTCGGGCCCTTCGATGAGAACCGGATTGGCAGCCGGCCGATCAGGCTGGACAGGCCGCTGGATTTCGCCGCCGTAACCGACCACGCCGAGTGGATCGGCGAGATCGCTATCTGCACCGAGCCGGACCAGGCGGGCTACGACAGTGATTCCTGCCGCGCGTACCGCGGGGAGATTCCGCCACCGAACTGGTGGATCCAACTGCTCGGCAGCGGCTCCGGCGCTGGAGCGCGGATGTTGACGATCGTCGGTGGCGGGGGGCGCAATTTGGATATCTGCGGCGCGGACGGCGCGCGCTGCCGCGCCGCTCTCAAGAGCGCCTGGGAGCGCAACCAGGCCGTGACGGAGGCCCACTACGACCGTACGGGCGACTGTTCGTTCACAAGCTTCCACGGCTACGAGTACAGCAATACCGCGGCGCGGTCCAAGGTGCACCGCAACGTGATCTTCCGCAACGAGCGCGTGCCCGAACTCCCGGTATCGTCGCTCGAAGAGACGGATCCCTTCGGCCTGTGGGGCCAGCTCGACGCCCTGTGTGCGAACGCATCCGGCGACTGCGAGGCGATCTCCATTCCCCACAATCCCAATGTGTCCAACGGCCGCATGTTTATCGTCCCCTGGCGCGACAGGCCCCTCGATGAGCAGCGGCGCATGGCGGAACTGCGGGCGCGCTACGAGCCCGTGGTGGAGATGATGCAGGTCAAGGGCGAGTCCGAGTGCAAGAGCGGCATGTGGCAGGTGTTCGGCGAGGACGAGTTGTGCGACTTCGAGAAAATCAGGGGCCTGGACGGTCGCCGTCCCGAGGACTGTCGCGATGACTACGGCAGCGGCGGTACTGCCGGACTGGGTTGCCAGAGTCGGCTCGACTTCGCACGCTATGCGCTCATCGAGGGCATGGTGGAGGAGTCCCGCATCGGTGTGAACCCCTACCGTTTCGGCTTTGCCGGCAGTACCGACACCCACAACGCCAGTCCCGGGGATGTGGACGAAGACGACTACCAGGGCTGTTGCTCCAACCGCGACGCCACGGTAGTCGATCGCCTCCGGCCGGGGCGCTCCTTTGCCGGTGCGCCAGTGGCCATGCGCAACCCCGGTGGGCTCATGGGGGTGTGGGCTGAGGAAAATTCAAGGGATTCCCTGTTCGAGGCCATGGCGCGGCGGGAGGTGTTTGCCACCAGTGGGCCGCGTATCGTGCCGCGGCTGTTCGTCGGTGCGAACCTGTCCGAAGATGTCTGCGACGAGTCATTCGTCGAGCGTGGTTACGCGGCAGGGGTGCCCATGGGTGGCGTAATCGAGGGCGTGCAGGGTGGATCGCCCGTGTTCGCGGCAGCGGCCAGTGCCGATCCGACCGGGGGGCTGCTGCAGCGGATGCAGGTGGTCAAGGTGTGGCACGACCGGGAGGGCAATTTCCACCAGGCGGTTCACGATATCGCCGGCGACGCGAACAACGGGGCCGCGGTGGACCCGGCAACCTGTGCAGTGAGCGGTCCCGGTGAGTCGCAACTCTGCACAACCTGGCGCGATCCCGATTTCGACCCCGAACGGGCGGCTGCCTACTACCTGCGCGTGTTGGAAAATCCTGCCTGCCGGTGGAGCTGGCGCCAGTGTCTCGCGCTGCCGGAGACGGAGAGGCCCTCGACCTGCAGTGACTCGAGCATACCGCGGGTCATCCAGGAGCGCGCCTGGAGTTCTCCGGTCTGGTACAGCCCGGGAGAGGGCGACTCCGCCGACTGATTCCTATTGGCGGTACATGCGGTAGGTGGGGGTCAGGTTGAACCAGTCGTCGCGGTCCATGATGAACTGCATGAGGCCGTACCAGTTGACGCAGCCGTGCAGGGAGTAGCAACAGCAGTGTGGATGGTGCATTTTTTCCCGGATGCGCCGCAGGCGTTTCTCGATCGCCTTGACGCTGACACCGAATCCGCTGGCGATCAGCTTGCGTGGTATCCCGTGAAGGAAGGCGTGTAGTAACTGCAGCTCGGATCGGGTGAGTTCCTCGGCATTGGGCAATCGTAGTACTTCGTGCTCGGCGTCGAGTCGCTCGACCCAGCCACCGTACAGTGTCTGCAACGGGACCATTGTGGTGGAGCCGAGAACACCCCCGTCGGGGGAGCGTTCCTTGCGCAGGAACATGCGCACCCAGCCGCCGTCGGCGGCGCGCAACATGGCCTCGCTGATCACCACCATGTTGGTGTTAATGATGTGCAGGTCTTCCCTGTGGTAGGACTCGGGGTCGGTGAACTGCACGTTGCCATTGCTGAAATCGCTCAGCCGCATATCCGCTTGGTAGTTTTCGGGTATGCCGAAGATGCGGCAGTTGAGGTCGGAAATTTCCGTGTAGTAGAGGTCGGGGCCTTTCTCGAAGTGTCCGAAGCCCCTGGCCTGGAATTCGCTGCGGTTGTGTTCCTGCATGAAATGTCACTCCGGGAAGCGCGCCGCTCCGCCGTGTCGCCTGGATTACGCAGGCCGCTTTTATTTTTTTTGACTATAGACCCCTGTAACGGGGTGGCGCAAGTGAGCGCTGCGCTGAAAAAGTGCCTAGGGTGCCGGGAGGGTGACCGTGGCCTCGCCCTCGAGCAGTACCCCGCGGTCCGCGTGCACCAGTTCGACCGAACAGTCGGCCAGGTTCGCGCCGTTCGAGTGATGCAATCGGGTGACCGTGCCCCGGGCGATCACACGCTCACCGTCGAGGACGACCTGGGGAAAGCGCATGACGAGGCGGCGAATACTGTCCGGTCCGGCCCATGCCACCAGCATGTTGACGAGATAGGACAGGCCCAGCGGCCCCTGGTTGATGGTCCGTCGACCCAGCCCCAGCGGCAGCGCTGCCACCGCTTCCCGGTCCCAGTGAAGGGGATTGGGGTCCCGCAGCAGGGCGGCCATGGTGCGCATCCGCTCGGCGCTGACGCTCTCCATGACCCACTCTGGAATGGAATCGCCGACCTTCACCGTCACAGCGTGTTCCTCGTGTAGTGCCAGGTGACGGTTGTGCGCGCGCTCAGGGTGCCTTCCGGCGCTCGCACCTCGAAGCGGAACTGGATGCGGTCGTACGCCTGCCCGGTTTCGCTCTCCCGGCGCTGCGCCGAGACGATGCCGCCGCTGACGTCGTACTCGACCTCTTCCCGGAGCGGTTCGAACAGCTCCCAGTCGTAGCTCTCGATCATGATTGACAGGTCCGACTCGGCCTGTCCCAGCGCAAACATTTCCGCGATGCTTGTACCCGCGCCGGCGATGGGCACATGGAACAGTGCGACGGGGTGCACAATGCCGTCCGGCATCAACTCGGCCCCGGTGCACCCGGTCAGCAGCACGTTCTCCCAGTGCGCAATGCTGTAGCGGCCACCGGGAAAGCGGTGGCCTTCAAGGGCGGTGATTTCCGCCTCGGGGGGTACGGGCTGGGCGCTCACCGTCGGCTCACAACACCTCGTCGAAGAAATCCAGCATGGCGCGCCAGGAGCGGGCATCCGCGCTGGCACTGTACACGGTGCCGAAATCGGGATTGTTGGCGCCGGGCCGGGTGAAGCCGTGCACCGTGTCGCCGTAGGCGACCAGCTGCCAGTCGGCTCCCCGCGCCTTCATCTCCGCCTTGAATTCCGCCACCTGTTCCGGGGGTACCAGGGGGTCGTCCTCGCCGTGCAAAACGAGAATCTTGGCGCTGATGGGCCCGTCACCGAGGTCGTTGCCCGCCAGCCCGCCGTGAAAGGAAACGACGCCGGCGACCCCATCGCTGCCGCGCGCCAGGTCGAGTACCGCGGTGCCGCCAAAACAGTAGCCGATCGCCGCGATGCGCGAGGCGTCGGCACCCGGTATGGTCCTGGCCGCCTCCAGTGCGGCCGCCATACGCGCGGTGAGCAGGGAGCGGTCGGCCATGTACGGCCCCAGGGTGTCCATCAGTTTTGCGGGGTCGCTCTCGGTCTTGCCGTCGCCGTAGATGTCGACGGCGAAGGCGATGTAACCGGCCTCCGCCAGTTTCTCGGCCTTGTCCCGCACCTCCTGGACGAGTCCGTCCCAGGCATGGGTGACGAGTACGACGGGCAGGGGGCCGTCACCGTTCGCGGGCGTGTAGTAGACACCCTTGCAGGTGGTTGCGCCGTCGCCGGCGGGGTAATCGAGGTTTGTCGCTGTACTGCTCATGACAAAAGCTCCTGTATCAAGATATGTTGTAGTGCTGGAGAACGTATTCGAGGCAGCCGATACAAGGCGAAGACGGGTGAATATGCGGAGTGTACACGAGAGTACATGAGCAATTTGAACCAGTCTTCAACGCCGTATCCGCAACGCAGATAGTTCTCCTAAAACGTCGAATTGGAGACGCCGCCATCCACCACCAGGCTCTGGCCGACGATGTAGCCTGCCTGTGCGGAACAGAACAGGGCACAGATCGCGCCGAATTCGTCGATGTCGCCGAACCGGTCCGCCGGGATGCGCCAGTCCTCAATCCAGTTGCGCACGACCTGGTCGTAGCTCGTGCCCTGTTCCTCCGCCATGGTGTTGAAGCGCTCCTCGGCGGTCGCCGTGTGGTGCATCCCGGGCAGCAGGTTGTTGATAGTGACATTGTGTTTGGCGACGCTCTTTGCAATGGCGACGGTGTAGTTGGACAGCGCTGCGCGCGGCGGCCCGGACAGCGTGCGAATCTCGGCCGGGAACTTGGAGGCCGCGGTGGAGATGTTGACGATGCGACCGAAGCCGCGTTCGCACATCCCGTCCACGGTGGCACGGATAAACTCGACCGGACTGATCAGCCCGATTGCCAGGTGTTCTTCCCATTGTTCGACGCTCACCTCGCGGAAGTCCGGGGTGAAGGGTGCGGGTGAGCAGGTGCCCACGAGGATATCCGGGTCCGGACAGGCGCTGAGGATCTTGTCCCGTCCCGCGTCGGAGGCGTGGTCCGCCACGATCGGAATGACCGTGGCACCTGTGTCCCGGCGAATCTCTTCCGCGGTTGCCGCGAGGCGCTCCTCGCCGCGCGCCGAGATGTACAGTTCGACACCTTCCGCGGCAAGTGCCCTTGCACTGCCCTTGCCGAGACCGGCACTGCCGCCGTTGACCAGTGCTTTCTTCCCACGAATGCCGAGATCCATGGCCTACCAGCCCTCCATGTGCAATACCGGGTCGAGCGGTTTGCGTGGGGCGGGCCGGAACTCGGTGCCGATCGTATGTGCGATGGGAACCAGCGCGACCTGTGCCACGTCCGGCGGGATGCCGAGGATGTCGGCGACGGCCTTTTCGTGGACCAGGTGCAGCGTCGTCCAGCAGGTGCCGATACCGCGCTCCCGGGCCGCGAGCATGAAGCTCCACACGGCGGGAAGAATCGACCCGAACAGGCCGGCCTGCAGCGCCAGGGGCGCCTCCGGCATGTCCGGCCGGCCGCCCACGCAGGGAATCAGTAACGCGGGCACACGGTGCAGGTTGTCCGCGAGGTAGCGCGCCGACGCCAGAATCCGCTGCTGGGTGCTCGCCATGTCGGGATCGTCGGTGTGCTGCCGGGTTGGCTCGTTTGGCCCGGTCGCGTAGTCATCGAACGCCTGCTTGTAGAGTGCCGCGATGGCGGCACGCTTGTCCGCGTCGGTGACCAGCACGAAATGCCAGCCCTGGGAGTTGGAACCCGAGGGTCCCTGCAGCGCGATTTCCAGGCTCTCCCGGACCGCTGCCATGTCCAGGGGTCGGTCGAGGTCCAGTCGTTTGCGCACCGCTCGGGTGGTGGTCAGGACCTCGTCGGCACTGAGGTTGAGGTTTGGCATGGGCTGTCCTGTGGCTTGTGGGGTGAGAGTCGCGAAGGGGTTCACAGGTACCTTAGGCCAATACTGAAAAAAATAAAACAGTATCGCCTGATTGTTTTATCGCGACCCCTTTGCTAGCATGTCGAGCCAGCCGGCGGCGCCCGTTCGCCGGTATCCAAGGGGTTTCCGGCAGGGGTTCAAGGTGGATTTTTCCCTCAGTGAAGAACAGGTCCTGTTGCGCGACAGCGTGGACAGGTACGTCGCCGATCACGGTGGGGTGGAGCGCCATCGCGCGCTGAGCGCCCGCAGCCCGGGTTACGACACCGAGGACTGGCGCCGCTTTGCCGAGCTGGGCCTGCTGGCAGTCCCTTTTTCCGCCGCGGAGGGGGGATTCGACGGCGGCGCCGTTGAGCTGATGGTGGTCGCCGAAGCCATGGGGCGCGGCCTGCTTCGGCTGCCCTACCTGTCGACCGTGGTCACCTGCGGCGGCTTTCTGGAGGCCGTCGCAAGCGCGGACCAGCGGGCTACCCATGTTCCCCCGATCGTTGAGGGGAGGACGTTGTGGGCCTTCGCCTTTGCGGAGCGGGGCAGCGACTACGACCTCGGTAACGTCGCCACGCGGGCCATCCCCGACGGCGACGGGTACGTGATCAGCGGTCGCAAGGTCGCGGTGCTGGACGGCTGCGGCGCTGACAATCTCCTTGTCACCGCCGCTGCCCCCGAGGGTCCGGCGCTCTTCATCGTGGCGGCTGATGCCGCCGGTATTGCACGCGAGGAGTTTGTCGCGGTCGACGGCGGCCGCGGCGCCGACATTAGTTTTGACGGGGTGCGGGTCGACAGGGGCGCGCTGCTCGGGAGTCCGGGCGAGGCCGTTGCAATCGCCGGGGCGGTGCTCGACCGGGCCGCCGTCGCCATCGGGGCCGAGGCCCTCGGCGCGATGCAGTCCCTGCTGGAGATGACCGTGGAGTACACCGGTACGCGGCAGCAGTTCGGCCAGCCCATCAGCAAGTTCCAGGTGCTGCAGCACCGCATGGCGGACATGTACATGAAACTGGAGGAGACGCGCTCCCTGCTGCTCAATGCCGCTATACAGGTTGATGCCGACAGCGGGGAACGCGCCGCCGCCTGTGCCGCCCTCCGTGTGAAAGCAGCCGAGGCAGGGCGTCTCGTGTCGCAGGAGGCCGTGCAGCTGCACGGCGGCATCGGGATGACCGATGAATTGGGTGTGGGCCACCATTACAAGCGCCTCATGTTGCTCGGGCGCCTCTACGGCGACGAGGCCAGTCACCTGCGCAGGTTCGTCGCGCTGTCCGCCGCGTCCTGATCGCTCGCGACCGCCCGCGGCAGTGCCGCCAGGGCCGACCCCCCCACCACGAGTAACGCCCCGACCCAGCCGAGCCAACCCAGTGGTTCCGCAGCGATACCGGCATCCAGCGCGGTATTGAACAACCATGTAAAAAACAGGGTGAGCAGTGGCGCAAGTGGTATCACGGCACTGACCCGGGAGGCCTCCCAGTGGGTCATCGCAAGGCCAAAGGCGCCGTAGGCCACTATTGTATTCAGTCCGCAGAAAAGAAGCAGGGCAAGTTCCACAGCGTTTAGTGCGAGTACCTGCATGGGCTCCGCCACAGGCCACAACAGCAGGCTGCCGCCGAGACAAATAATGAGCAGGATATCCTTGGCGTGATGTTCCCCCGTCAATCTCTTCTGCGCCAGGCCATAACCCGTCCAGATGACAGCTGCGAAAAACAGGCTGACGGCACCCAGCAAATAGTCTGTGTCAGTGGGTACAAGGCTGGTGAGGCGGCGATGGAAGAACAGAAACATGCCCACCGTAAATCCCAGCACGCCCATCCACTGCACCCGCTGAAACTTTTCGCCGAGATAGACGACGCTGGAGACCAGCAATAGTAGCGGGGCGAACTGTATCAGGGTTTGTGCTGCACCCGGATTGGTGAAATGAAGACCCCAGATATACAGGACATAGTTTCCAGTCAATCCAAAGACTGCCAGGACAGTCCAGGGTAGCGATGCACCCGACAGCAGGCGGCGCAGGGCAGGCCCGCTGCGAAAACCAAACCAGGCGAGGGCCATGACTGCTGAGAGGGAAAAGCGAAACCAGGTGATAGTGATAGGGTCCATGACAGCCAGGACCTCTTTCAGGGCGAGGGGCAGCAAACCCCAGCTCAGCGCAGTGAGCAGCGAAAAAGCCAGGCCTAGTTTCCAGTTGCTGCTCACCGCCTGAAAACATCCTTAAACGGGTGGCTGGGCATCGCGTCGACACCCGGTGGGGTCAATCTGAACTGCTTCAGGAGCTGGTAGAGTGGCGACCGATCGCGGAACTGTCCCCCTCTTCGAAAATTTCTTCCAGCCGGTCGGCGAGGTAATTCATCAGCCGCTCAATGCGCGCCTCGCGGTCCGTGATCAACTGGCTGGCCGCGAGGCCCTCCATCATGAACTTGGTGACGTCCATCGCGAGAAGGAAGCGATCGCCGCGGTCTTTCCACTCGGCGAAAAGATGCTCATTGGACTCGCGGATATGCTGTTCGAACAACTGCTGTGAGTTTTCCAGGATCGAGCGCAGCTCCGGGTCCGTGCGGCTGGCCACGCACAGCTCGTTATAGACGACGAACAGGTCGCCGATGAGATGTTCCCAGTAGGCTTCGATGCCGGCGCGGCGCCGCTCGGCTCCCTGCAGCTTTGCCGGGATCGCGTTCACTTTCCGGGTGTAGTCCTCGAGCAGCTTGTCGTGCAGGTATTCCACCGCGGCCTGGATGAGCTCGGTCTTGGAGGGGAAGTGGTGCAGCATCGCGCCGCGGGAAACGCCCGCCGCCTGGGCCACCTTCGCCGTGGTGACGTTGGTGTAGCCGAGTTCGATGAAACAGTTGATGGCCGCGTCCAGTATGCGATCGCGGGTCATGGCGCTCTTTTGCGCCTGCCAGCTGATGTCGCCGTCACCGTCGCCGCGGCCGTTCTCCGTCCCTGTCTTTTCCCCTGCCTTCTTATTCACTGTCTCGTCTCTCGATGATTAATAAAAAACCAACGTGACTGATTTAAACAAGCGCATCAGGGCGCATTATAACCTGATATGGGGCGGCTGCGGGAGCCCGGCGCGGCGGGCCCCGCCGGGGGTCAGTCGTTGACGCCGCCCATGCAGAGGTACTTGATCTCGAGGTAGTCGTCGATACCGTACTTGGACCCCTCGCGGCCGATGCCCGACTCCTTCACGCCGCCGAAGGGAGCCACCTCGGTGGAGATTATGCCCTCGTTGACGCCGACGATGCCGTAGTCCAGGCCCTCGCTGACACGCCAGATGCGGCCGATGTCACGGGCATAGAAATAGGCGGACAGGCCGAAGGGCGTGTCGTTGCCCATGCGAAGGGCTTCCTCCTCCGAGGTGAAGCGCACCAGTGGCGCTACCGGGCCGAAGATCTCCTCGTTGTAGACGTCCATGTCTTCGCTTACATCCGCCAGTACGGTGGGCTGGAAATAGCCGGCGCCGTGCTCGGTGCCAACACTGCCGCCGGCCAGGACCCTGGCCCCGCTCGCCGTGGCCTGCTCGACCAGGGCACTCACCTTTGTCACGGCCTCGTCGTTGATAAGCGGCCCTATCTGTACCCCCTCATCGGCGCCATTGCCGACCTTCAGCGCCTGCACAGCCGCCACCAGTTTCTCCGCGAAAGCGTCAAACACCCCGTCCTGGACCAGGATGCGGTTGGCGCAGACACAGGTCTGCCCTGCGTTGCGGTACTTGGAAGCCATGGCGCCGGCGACCGCGGCGTCGAGGTCGGCGTCGTCGAATACGATGAAGGGCGCGTTGCCCCCCAGCTCCATGGAGGTCTTCTTGACCGTGGCCGCGCACTGTTCCATCAGCACCTTGCCGATTTCGGTGGAGCCGGTGAAGGTCAGCTTGCGCACGGTGGGATTGCCGGTCATCTCGCCACCGATCGCCCGGGCGCTGTTGCCTGCGACCACGCTGAAGGCGCCGGCGGGTACGCCCGCGCGCTCGGCGAGTTCGACCAGGGCGAGCGCCGAGAGGGGCGTGGCTGTCGCGGGCTTGAGCACTACCGTGCAGCCCGCCGCCAGGGCGGGACCGACCTTGCGCGTGATCATCGCGATCGGGAAATTCCAGGGGGTGATCGCCGCGACCACGCCCACCGGCTGCTTGAGCGTGACGATACGCTGGTTGGGATTGTTGGCGGGGATGGTATCGCCGTAGACCCTGCGCCCTTCCTCGGCGAACCACTCCACGAAAGCGGCACCGTAGGCTACCTCACCCCGGGACTCCGCCAGCGGTTTTCCCTGCTCGGCGGTCATCAGTTGGGCCAGGTCTTCCTGGTTGTCCATAATCAGCTGGTACCAGCGTTTGAGTACTGCGGAGCGCTCCTTGGCAACCACGTGGCGCCAGCTGCCGAAGGCGCGGTCCGCCGCCTCAATGGCGCGACGCGTTTCGTCTGCGCCCGCATTGGGTATGGAGACGATCTCCTCGCGCGTGGCAGGATTGAGCACAGGCATGGTGGCGCCGCTGTCGGCGTCGACCCACTGGCCGTCGATGTACAGCTGGGAGCGGAGCAGTGTAGGGTCGTTCAGCTTGAGCATGGGTGGGATGTCTCCTGTGAAATATGCCGCGCAGTCTACTTGCCGGCGAGCCGCGCGACAACGGGTGCAAACGCCTCGACCATGTTGTTTTCGCCGTCGTCGAGCACCGCCACGTAGGAGATGCCGTATTCCTCACGGCGGCGCTGCAGTTCCTCGCAGATGAAATCCACGCTGCCGATCAGGCAGTGGGGGTGGTTGAGGATATCCGCGGCGCTGAAGCCCAGGGCCTCGCCGATAGCGGCGGCCGTCGGTTCCTGGTGGTCCGTGATGATGGTGTTGTAGGCGCCGATCTCCAGTTCGATGTCGCCGAAGCGCTCCCCGGCACCAGCCCGGATCCAGTCGATCTTCTTCGCCGTGGCGGCCGCCAGGCCGGAAGTCATGCCGTCGGGCCCGAGCATGCCCGCCCGGTTGTTGAAGTTGAGGCTGACGACGTCCGCCTCGCGGCCCGCGAATTCCAGGATTTTCTTGCTGCCGCCGCCGATCATGAGCGGCGGGTGTGGCCGCTGGGCGGGTGCGGGAATGCCGTTGAAGCCGCTCCAGTTGATGGTGTCGCCGGCGATGTCCAGGGGCTCGCCGGACATGAAGGCCTTGTACGCGTGCACCGTCTCGGCGAAGCGCGCGAAGCGCTCGGGGAATTCGTCGAAGGGCAGCCCCACCGCCTCGTACTCGTTCTTGATCCAGCCGGCGCCGATCCCGAATTCCAGGCGGCCGTCGGACAGGTAATCCATCGTCGCGGCCTCCTTGGCGAGGACGATCGGGTGGCGGTAGTCGTTGCAGAAGACGCGGCAGCCGACCCGAAGTGTGCTGGTCTGCTCCAGTGCCATGGCGATGGTCGGTACGGCCGCCAGCATCTGTGGCGGGTGGAAGGTCGGGTCCAGCGCGGGCCCCTGGCTGAGAAAGTGATCCGCCAGGAAAAAGGTCGAGTAGCCCAGGTCTTCCGTTTTCTGGATGAGCGTACGCCAGTTCGCAGGTGAGTCGGTATTGAAGCTCTGCAGTGAAAACCGGAACGGTCTCGGATCGCTCATTGCGAATTCTCCTGTGGCGCGCCCCTCGCCGGGGCGCGGTGGGTGATGTGTCAGGACATCTTGCTGACCGCGACCGGGATGCAGCTCTGGCGCGGTATGCCCGAGTACTTTTCCGCGTTGCGGCGGTTGTCGATGAGGCGGTTCGTGTTGCTGCCAATCTCGCGCACCCGCCCGTCTGCGGCCGCGGCGGGGGAGTCGCCCCAACAGTGCGCCATCGAGATGACGCCGGGGCGCACGTCATCGCTGGCGGCCGCCACCGCGGGGATGGCGCCGAGTTCAGACCGCACCTCGATAATCTCGCCGTCACCGATACCGAGTGCCGCGAGCTGTGACGAGTGCATGTAGGCCGGGTTTGTCGTGCCTTTCTCTCTCAGGAGACTCAGCTCCGGCCCCGTTGAGTTGTAGGTGTTCTTCATGCGCCGGCTGATCAGCAGGTGGGGATACTGCGGCGACCCTGCGGCGTCGAGGTCCGCCAGTGCGGCGGCAAACTCCTCGCCGATGCCCGGGGGGTGCAGTTCCAGGCGCTGCTGTGTCTCGGGATCAGCGGGCCCTACCACCACGTCGGGTACATCGAATACCCTGCCGCCGTCGGCGTCGCGGATGTCTTCCAACGGCACTCGCGAGCCCGCAGTGATGGCTTTCAAGACTTCAAACTTATCGGGGCGACGCGCCATGTCGAGCGGGTTGCCGTTGTCCAGCACGAGGTCGAGACCCATGCGCCGGGCCAGTTCCCAGAACACCTCCCACTCCTCGATCTTGTCGCCCTCAGCCTCAATGACGGTTTGCGTGTACTGGGAGTAGGGGCGGTCGTGCCAGATGTCGGTGAGCAGGGTGACGTCCTCCCGCTCCAGGCAGAGCTTGGGCGCGAGGACGTAGTCCGCCAGTTGCGCCGTGGGCGACATTTTCAGGTCGACACAGACAAGCAGCTCAAGGGACTGGAGCGCGCGCAGGGTTTTCTCCTGGTTGGGAAAGGCGAGCAGGGGCTGTCCCCCGACGACGATCAGCGCGCGAATCTGCCCCTCACCCTCCAGCAGAATTTCGTCGGCGAGCACCGCCGTGGGCATCTCCGCCTTGGGCCCGAAGGGCGACAGCACCGTGACCGCGCCGATATCCTCCGAGACCCGGCTTTTCACCGCATCGTCCAGCCACTGTGGCTGTGGTCCCGTGGCCTGTGCCAGCCTCGGCCCGGGGGGCGTGAGGACACCGGGATTGGGCATGCGCTCGCCCTCACGGCAGAAGCGTCCGCAGATCGCGTTCAGGCACTGCACCAGGTGCTGCAACAGATTGGGGTGCGGGCCCATCTCCGGCCCGGTGCCGGTGACCGCCGTGCCGCGAGGCCCGCGTCCGAACAGCCGCGCCGCCTCGACAATCTGCGCGGCGGGTATGTCCACCGCGGTGGCCACCTTTTCCGGTGTGAACGCGCTGACTTCGCGCGCGAGCTCGTCGAAATGCCCCACGTGCTCCTCGCAGAACGCGCGGTCGTACAGCCCCTCCGCGATAATCACGTGCACCAGGCTGGCGACCAGCGCCGCGTCGTGCCCGGGCCGCACCTGCAGGTGCAGGTCGGCGCGCCTTGCGACCTCCGTCTCCCGGGGATCGACGCAGATCACTTTCATGCCGCGCTTCTTGCCCTCGCGCAGCGCGTTGTGCGGGCTGAAGGAGGGAATGCCCCCGGGGATGGAGTAGTGGGACACCAGGGTGTTGTTGCCGATAATCAGCGCGACGTCGGAATCGTTCCACATGTGCACGCCGCCGTTCCACCAGCCCATGCGCGCCGGGCCGATGGCCACCTTGGCCGGCTGGTCAATGGTGACGCTGGCGTAGTAGGAGGGGGAGTCCATGGCGCTGTGGAAAGCGCGGGCGAGGTCGTGGGCGGCGGAGTTCTGGTAAGAGTAGGTGCCATTGTAGCTGGCAATGCTGCGCGGACCGTATTTTTCCAGGATGTCCTGCAGGCGCCCGGCGATCTCGTCCAGCGCCAGGTCAGTGGCGATGTCCGCGTGACTCCCATCCGCCTGCCGTTTCTGTGACCGCTGTACCCGGGTGGGGTGGTCGACCTGCTCGATCAGCTGCCTGCCCTTGATGCAGGTGTAACCCCCGTAGATCTCGTTGTCCGTGTCCGGCTGTAGGTCCACGAGGCGATTCCCATCAACGGTAGCCACCATCGGGCAGTAGGCGTGGCAGAATCGGCAGTAGGTCTTGACGGTCTTGCTGGGCATGGGCTCGAACCCCGTGGGGACTGTTTGTTGTGCGAGGACTACTCGGTAAAAAAGTCGGCCCGCGGCCGGCCTTCGGGATCGTACACGGGTTCCTCGTGGGCGACCCGGTACTTGGAAACTTCGGTGTCGCTCACACCGTACTTGCCGAGACTGGCCAGCATGTTCTGGTAGAAGGGGCCCGCGAGGTGTGCAGCGAGGTCCTCGACCGAAGACCACTTCTCGAACACATACAGTCGTGTTTCCGATGTGGGATCGGCGGACCAGACGTAGTGTTCGCAACCCTTCTGGGTGCGCGTTTCACTGACGAGCCCGGCGGTCTCGGCGAGGGCCTTTTCGCGGTCCCCGGCGGGGAGGTGTACGGTGCCGGCGATGAGTACGGTCATGGGTGCTTCCTGTCTAGGGCCCCGGCTGTCGCGGGGCTGGCTAATGTTCCAGGGGAGCGGAAAAAGGTAGCAGAAGCCACCCTACAAAACAATCAGGGTTGACTGCTTTTTTGTGGGAGGCTATGTTTGGCGCCTGATCACGCCGCTGGAATCGCCGAGGCCGGGCCCTATGAATGCCGAGACCAACCGACAGTACTACCTTGCCTCCCGCCCCGCCGGAAGGCCGACCCCGGAGGATGTGCCCTGCCGCGACGTCCCCCTCGAGGAGCCTGCACCGGGGGAGGTGGTGCTGCGCAATCTCTATATTTCCCTCGACCCGGCGATCCGCGGCTGGATGGGCGACGACCCGAACTACATAGAACCGATCGCCATCGGCGACGCCGTGCGCAGCACGGTTATCGGCCGGGTGGTGAAGAGCGCCAGCGATGACTTCGCCGAGGGAGATGTCGCCATGACCATGGGCGGCTGGGAAACCTACACCACGGTGCCCGCCGCCGCGCTCAACAAACTGGACGAGAGCGCCGGTATTCCCCTCAGCTACTTTCTCGGGGTATTGGGTCCCACGGGCCTCACGGCCTATTTCGGCCTGCTTGAGGTGGGGCGGCCGGTGGCGGGAGAGACAGTGCTGGTCAGCGCGGCCGCGGGTGCGGTGGGTTCGGTGGTCGGCCAGATCGCCGGGATGCAGGGGTGCCGCGTGGTCGGCATCGCGGGGAGCGCCGACAAGTGCAGCTGGCTGAAGGATGAGCTGGGCTTTGACGAGGCCATCAACTACCGCGACTGCGGCGACGTCGAGGCGGCGATTCGCGCGGCCTGCCCGGACGGCGTGGATGTCTACTTTGACAACGTGGGCGGCGACATCCTCGAGGCGGTCCTGCCCTGCCTGAACAAATTCGCGCGGGTGGCGGTCTGCGGCTGGATTTCCACGTACAACACCGCCGATGCCCCGGGGCCCAGCGCGCGCAACCTGTGGCAACTGGTGGCGAACAGCGTGACCATCCAGGGTTTCGTGGTGATCGATTACACCGAGCGCTTCGGTGAGGGCATCGCCCAGCTCGCCGAGTGGGTGATGGCGGGAAAACTGCAGTTCAGGGAGGAGGTGGTCGAGGGGCTGGACAATATCCTGCCCGCGTTCCTCAAACTGTTTGACGGTACCAACAGCGGCAAGCTGGTGGTGCGGCTGCCCTAGGCGCGGCCGTAGACCGCCTCTGCAGGAATCTCGTCCAGGAAGCGCACCGGCTCCAGCGCCATCTGGTTGATGGGGTCCAGTGTGCACGTCTCGCAGATCGGCTTGCGGCTGTGTACCGCCTCGACCCGTTTCGCGTAGGTCTCCTGGATCGAGTGTGTCGATACGTGGCCGACCGGAACTTCCTTCTTCCAGTCTGAGCAGCACAGGTAGTAATTGCCGTCCCAGCCGATGAACACCGTCAGGAACGGCGTGAAACAAACCGGAAACTTGCCCTGCTCCTCCAGGTCTTCCCTGGCCTTGGCGACGGCCTCGTCCGAGAGGCTCTCTGTGGTAAACAACGCCCCACCGCGATTGATCAGGTCGTAGTTGCGGATCATGTTCACGCCGACGGAGCGCCAGTACTTGGCGTACTCCTCGTAGGGCTCGTCCTCGTCGTGGTGCACGATGGCGACGCGAACGTCGCAAATGCCCTTCGCCATCTCGATGAATCTCAGGATGTTGCTGTGGGTGGTTTCGAAGTCCAGGTCGTAGACCTTGTCGTAGATCTCGCCCATGGACGCGATACTGAACGTGACCTGCTTGATGCCCGCGTCGAGCAGCTTCTCCGCTTTCGCCTCGTCCAGCAGGTAGCCGTTGGTCGCGAGCTGAACATCCTTGCCGCAGGAGGAGAGGTGCCTGGTGTACTCGACAAGGTGCTTGTTAAGCATGGAATCGCCCGTGCCGCAGAACCCGAACGTCGTATTGGTCGGCAGCTCCAGGCCGCGCTCCACAGCCTTGTAGAAAATATCGGGCTTCATCGTGCCGATGGCCGGCATGTTGTCCCGCGGGCAGAAAGAGCACTTGGCATTGCACGCGTTGGTCAGCTCGATGTCGATACTGACGGCTTTTGGCGTGAGTGTGGAGGGCTCTATATCCATGTTCAATCCTCGGACCGCACTTCTTTATTAATTCCCATTATATGAAGGGCGGACTTATCCTGATTATTCGAAAAGTAGTAGTGGTGCACATTTTGGTCAAATTTTCCCCTCGGGGGAACCCGAAAACAGTGATTTAGGGTCATTTCCGGCCAAGTTGAGGGCGGTTACCGCGAGGACAGTTCCGTTTGTACCGTATTTGGTCCTAGGCGGCAATACCGGGGCCCTGCCACTGGCGTGGGTCCACCGGGTAGTAGTGGGACAGCGTGTCGAACAGCGCAGGGGAGTAGTCGGCCAGCCGCCCCGGTCGCTCGTAGAACAGTTCGGTCACCACCGCGAAGAACTCCGCGGGGTCGGTGGCGCCGTAGGGATCGATGGGTGATTCGCCACCCCGGTCCAGGATTTCGTGGAGGCGGTCGAACTCGGCGTTGAACACCGTCGACCACGCCTCGTAGTCTTCCCGCGCGTAGAGCAGGGGCGCCCCGTCGGCACTGCCGTCCTCCTGGTCCAGCTGGTGCGCGAATTCGTGCAGGACCACATTGTAGCCGTCGTCCGGCCTGCCGAAGCCGGCCTGCACGCTCTCCCAGGCGAGCACGACACGCCCGTTCTCGAAGGACAGCCCCGCGAGGGTGCCCGACGCGTGGGAAACAACGCCGTTCTCATCGCGCTCGGGAATGCGTGAGCGGAACTCGCCCGGGAACAGGTAGATCCAGTGCAGGCTGCGATAGCCGGTGCTGGGCCTGTTGAGCAACAGCAGGCAGGCCGCCGCCGCGATCTGCACGCGCATGCCGTCGTCCACCACGAGGCCCTCGCAACCGACAAACTCCTTCTGGTGCAGGAATGCCTTGATCTTGTGGCGCAGCTCTCCCTGCAGTGCCCGCGGCAGGCGGCTGTAGAAAGGCAGTCGCTGCAGGCTCGCCAGCCAGTGATCGGGAAAGGGTTCGCGCAGCGCTCGCCGCAGCCGCCAGCGCGGCAGGTAAACCCCCAGCAGCAGCGCGAGGGCCGAGCCTGAGGCGATCAATACGAAGAAAGTCCACAACATCGGGCCATCATAATCGCTGCCGGGGCGCCCGCAAACCCGCGGCGCGCGCGGCCTGGTGGCGCGGCTGGCAAATGCGCTTGCAGGTGCTAGAGTGACGGCATGACGCGACCCGCTGTAATGGGAGAGGGCGCCTATGAAGTACACGGTGGCGATACCGGCCGGACGCGCCGGGATGTCCGCACTGGTGTTCGCACTGCTCGCCGGTTCCCCGGCCCTGGCCGCGCAGCCGGGCGTGGAGCGCACCGCGCAGGCATCGCCGGGTGTTCACGAGCGCGCCGAGTTGCGGCGCCAGTTGCGCGCCCGCGTTCCCGACTTCGCACCCGACCGCCTGCTGGTGCGTTTCAAGCAGCGGGCCGGTAAGGGGGAGCGTGCCCACCGCAGGGCGGGGGGACAGCGACTCGATGTCCTCGGTGGCTCCGGTGTGCAGCTCGTGGAGGTGCCGCGGGGGCGGGTGGAGGAGTATCTCGCGCGCTACCGCGCCGACCCCGACGTGGAATTCGCCGAACCCGACTTCTACCGCATCGTCTACATCCCCGACGAGGGCGACGACCCCGGCCCCGCAGCGGGCGGCGTGATCGCCGGTCGCGACTACTTCACCGAGCAGTGGGGCCTGCACAACACCGGCCAGCAGCACACCAGCACGGGCCTGCTCGGCAACCCGGTGCAGGTGACGGGAACTCCCGACGCGGATATCGATGCGGCGGAGGCCTGGGATATCACCACCGGCGCCCCCTCGATCAAGATCGCGATACTCGACACGGGTATCGACTGCGCCAGCGTGGAACACACGGGCAAGTGTGTGGAGGAACTCAGTTTCGTCGGCGCCTGGAGCGCGAACGGCTCCGACCCCGGCGACTTCGTGGGCCACGGTACCCACGTGGCGGGTATCGCAGCGGTGCACACGGACAACGGCATCGGGGTGGCCGGCGTCGGCTGGAACGCTTCCCTGGGTAACCTGAAGACCTGCTTCGCCTACCAGATCGACCTGTTCCCGCCCCTGGGCATCTACCAGACCGTGGGTGTCTGTCCCGTCTCGGCGTCCGCCGCGGCGATCACCCACGCCGCGGACAACGGCTACCATGTTATCAACATGAGTTACGCGACGGACCAGCTCGACGGCAGTGGTGAGCCCGACGGCTTCCCCGTGCAGCCGAATGCGGAGACGGCGGCCATCGACTACGCCTGGAGCCAGGGTGTCGTGCTCGTCGCCGCGGCGGGCAACGACAGCAACACGACGCGCCTGTACCCGGCCGCCAATACCCATGTCGTCGGGGTCGGTGCCACGGACCACTACGACAACCGCGCCGGCTTTTCCTCCTTTTCAATCCCGGGCGATCACTGGGTGTCCCTGATGGCCCCGGGGGAGGACATCCTGTCGACGAACCCGGTACAGGACTGCGTATTTATCGCGAACCTGCTCGGCTATCCCTTCGACCCGATGACCGAGGGCTGCCTGACCTGGCAATCGGGCACCTCCATGGCCAGCCCACACGTAGCCGGTGCGGCGGCGCTGGTGTGGTCCAACCTGTTCCCCGGCCAGGTGCCCTCCGCCTGTGTCAGCCCCGGCGGGGTGCCGTGCAACCAGGTGGTGCGCAGTCACCTCATCTACGGCGCCGACACCACCGGTGCGGGCACGCAGAACTTCCTGGCCTGGAGTGAGTTCGGCAGGCTCAACGCCAACGGCGCGCTCACCGTAACCGATGCGGACCTCGACGGTATCCCGGACGGCACGGACCCGGACACGGACGGGGAGGGCCTCACTGACAGCGTGGAGAACGGTATCGGTACCGACCCCTTCGACCCCGATACCGATCGCGACGGTCACGACGACGCGACGGAGGTCTCCGGCGGCTACGATCCCCTCGATCCGCTGGACTTCCCGCCCGGCTGCTGAACAGCCGCTGCTGCCGGCCTGTTGAAGAGGTGCCCGGGGCAGAAGCGCAGCAACGGGAACTTCCTGCCCACCGCACTGAACAGGCCGTGCTCCTCTATGTACAAGGCGTACTCGCAGTAGGCCGGGTCCCTGGACAGGTGGCGTTCCTCGGTGCGCGCGCGCATCAGGTAGACGATGTTGAGCAGGATCAGCAACAGGCACAGCCGCAGCGACTCCCAGCCGCTGGAATGGAACATGAACGGCATGGCGATCAGCCAGTAGGACAGGTTCTTGGCGACGTAGGCCGGGTGTTTGCACCAGCGGTACGGCCCGTTGGTGATGATGCCGCGGTGGGTCAGGTTGGAGAAGCGCAGGCCGAAGGACAGGGTGGCCCACGCGAAGATGGCCACCAGCACGAGAATCGCGCTGCCCCACAGCATGTACAACTGCGGCGTGTCCGTGAACCAGTAACCCCAACCCCTGCCGGGATGGTACTCCAGGTACTGGGCGGAAAAAAACGACCAGAAGGGCTGGTAGCACATCAGGGCGACAAACCAGCCGAGGAAAGTTGGCTCGGTCGAGCGGATATGCGTGTCCGCTATGCGGAAGGTGCAGGCATAGCCCGCGCAGGCTACCAGCAGGTCGATGTAGAACAGGCTGCCGTAAACGAAGTCAAAGAAGTCCTTGAAACTGTCGAACACCGTGCCGAAGTCGAACTCCCGGAAAAACACTACCTTGTCTGCCATATAGGTGAACATCAGCGGCAGGAAGAAAAATTTCACGCCCCAGGCCAGCAGGTGTTGGGCTATCTCCGAGGGCACTGTATCGTGAGGGCGTAGAAGCGCCAGCCGACCCATCTGCCAGTAGGCGTCACGGCCGCTGCCGCGCTTTTCCATCCAGAAAAAGTAGGGAACCGCCAGAAGCACTCCCCAGGGAATGACGCCTCGCAGTGCCTCGTAGTAGCGGTCGTAAAAGGAGCCCCGGTACTCTGGGAGCATCCAGTAGAGGGCGGCGAACAGCCCCAGGGTCAGGAGGAGCCCGAGCAGTTTCACCGGCACCCGCCGGTAGTCTGTATCCTCCCCGCCCGGCCCCGGCGGCGTTGGTTCGCGTTGCAGCCAGATGGCCTCCAGCGCCATGATCGGCAGCGCGTAGGCGCCGCCGAGCAGTAACACCGCGGCCAGGGGATCAATGTGCGCGCCGTGGCCCAGCAGCCACCACAGCGTCGCCAGCGAGGTCAGCAATGCGACCAGGTTGATGGCGTTGTTGGTAACCGACTGCGGGGGTCGGTGGCTCCCTGCCACGGGCTCAGTTCCGCAGCGACTGGACGGGCGACACGGAGGCCGCCTGCAGCGCCGGGTAGCTGCCGAAAATACCGCCGATGACCAGTGACGCGACGAAACCGATGCCCGCCGCTCCCAGGCTGAACACTGTGTGCCAATGGGTGGCCAGGTCGATGACGATGGCGCAGAGCAGTCCAAGCACGACACCTGCCGCCCCGCCGGCCAGGGAGATCACCATGGACTCGGTGACGAACTGGCCGATGATGTCGTGGCGCGTGGCGCCGATGGCACGGCGCAGGCCGATTTCGGGACGTCGCGTGATGACGTTGAACAGCATGATGTTCATCATCCCGACGCCGCCCACCAGTAACATGATCGCGGCGATGCCCAACAGGAATACCTGGAACAGTTGCTGCATGCGCTGTTTGTGGCGAATGAGCTCGATAGGAATGATGTACTCCACGCCGGGAGGGTCGCCGGTCAAACCCAGCGCGCGCTTGACCAGGCGCAGCCCCGTCATCATGCTGGGCTCGCTGTCAAAGCGCAGCATCAGCTCATCCAGCGCCGCACCGCGGCCGCCGAACAGCCCGGCACTGTAGGGAACGTACACCACCTGCCCCATGTCGGAGAGGTCGAGGCTCTCCAACTGCGGCATGTTCGACGTGCTGTCGCCCAGCCACCCCACGACCTTGTACCAGTCGTTGCCGATGCGCACCTGCTGCCCGATCACCTGGCCGCGGGGAAACAGGGTTTTGCCGGCCTCCCAGCCGAGCACGCAGACGCGGGCGCCGGTCAGCACATCGTGGTCGGCGAGAAACCTGCCGCTGTGCAGCGAGCGCCGGAAAAATTGCCTGTAGGCGCGGCTGGTGCCGGTAATGCGGGCGCCCTCGATGCCTGCCTGGTCCGCGGTGACGTCGAGTTGCGTGTGGCGTACCGCCACGCTGTGCAGCAGTGATTCCCCACTCAATCGGCGGATGCTCTCCATGCGGTCCAGGTTCAGAGCGCCTGCGGATTCGGGCGCCGTGCCGGCGCGCACGATCAGCGTGCCGGAGCCCAGTGCACCGAGTGCAGACTGCATTTCGCGATTGGCGCCCTCGCCGATGGCCACCACCAGTATCAGGCCGGTGACGCCGACCGTAATGCCCAGGGTGCTCAGGACGGCCTGCACCCTGCGCCGTCCCCAGAGCTGCAGGGCGGGCCCGACAAAGCGGCGCCACCAGGACAGGTTCACGCGGCCTCCTGCAGGCGACCGTCGCGCAGGTGCAGGGTGCGTTGGGCGCGTGCCGCGACCGCCGCGTCGTGGGTCACCAGGATCATCGCAATGTCGGGACCGAGCACAGCTTCCAGCAGGCCCAGCGTACGCTCCGTGTGCTCCGCATCGAGGTTGCCCGTGGGTTCGTCGGCGAGAATCAGTCGCGGCTGGTTGAACAGGGCCCGCGCGATGGCCGCGCGCTGTCGCTCGCCACCGGAGAGTTGCGCCGGCAGGTGATCGAGCCGGTGCGACAGGCCCAGTTCGCAGAGCAACCCCGTGGCGCGCTCGCGCAGTGCAGCGTTGTCACCGCTCCCGCGGTAGCGCCCCGGCAGGGCGACGTTGTCCACGAGGTCGAGGTAGTCGACAAAGTGGTTGGTCTGGAATACGAAGCCGATCTTGCGGTTGCGAATGTCGGCCAGGTCCTCCTCGGGCAGGCGCGACACCAGCTCGCCGTCGAGATAGTAATTCCCGGCGCTGGGCCGGTCCAGGCAGCCGAGCAGCTGCAGGAGGCTGGTCTTGCCGGCCCCTGAGGGTCCCATCAGGGCGAGGTATTCACCGGCCCCGCATTCCAGGTCGAGGCCCTGAAAGACGGTGACGTCGCGCTCGTTTTCGCTGTAGGTCTTGTTCAGACCCTCGGCCCTGATCATGGCGGACAGTGCTACTGGTCGAAGTCTTCGGGGTAGACCAGGGAGACCTTCTGGCCGACCTCGAGCCCCCGGTTGACGACGATGAAGTCGCCGTCGGTTTCGCCCAGCTCGAGTTCGACACGCCTGTGCCCGCCGCCGTCGCGCACGAACCCGATCGGCAGGTTACCCTCGTAGAACACGGCTTCCAGGGGCACCTTGACCACGTCCTCGTAGGCGTTGGTCAGTATGCTCGCGCGCGCGGACATCCCCGGTCGCAGGCGTTCGTCGATGTCCTCCAGCGCGATGCGCACGCGAAAGTAGCGCGTGGCGCCGGACTCGCTGTCGTCCGAGGCCAGGGTCCCGACGGATTCAACAGCGCCGCGCAGTGCCATGCCCGAGTACGCCTCGGGCCGGATCAGCGTCGGCTGTCCCACGGCGACCTTGCCGACGTCCTTCTCGTCGATGTCGGCATAGGCCACCAGTGAGGACATGTCGGGGATGACCGCGAAGCCGTGGCGATTCCACAGGGAGTCGCCGACCTGGGGTTTGCGTTTCTCGGTGCCCTGCGAGACCCGCTTGTAGAGCACGATGCCGGTTACGGGTGTGGTCAGCGTGGTGAGTTCGAGGTAGCGGTGGGTTTTTTCCAGTTCCTGTTGCAGGGACGCCAGCCGTGTCTCGTGGCGCAGTATCGACGCCTGCTGCTTGATCTCGCGCTGTTTCGAAATCTCGCCGAAGCTGGCCTGTTCGCGCTGCCGGTTGGCCAGGTCCAGTTCGGCCTGCCTGCGTTCAGCCGGGATGCTGATATCCAGGAGTGTCTCCAGCTCGCGCTCGGCAATTTCGAATGCGGCGCGGGCCAGCGCCTCTTCGTCGATAGCGGTCTGCAGTTCGCTGCGGCGGGCCAGCCCCTGTTCGACCAGTTGCTGCTGGGTGGTACGGTCGAGCGTGGTGCGCTTCAGCTGCGCCCGGGTAGCGGCCAGTTCCTTGCGCGCGTGCTGCTCACGCGAGGGAATGTCGACGCTTTCCAGCTGCGACCTGCGTAGGCCCGACAGCACCACCTGGTAGTCGATCTCCGCCTTGCGTGCCTGGGCGTCCTCAATCTGCAGTGCCACGTCCGCGCGGGCCTGCATCAGCGTGGCGCGCAGCTCCTCCAGTTCGCTCTCGATGCGCAGGATATCCTCCTGGAACGGATTGGGATCGAAGCGCGCCACGACATCGCCCGCCTGGAGCAGGTCGCCCTCGGCGGCAAGGTAGACGATTTTCGCGCGGTTACTTGGCAGTTCGGAGGACAGGGTGACAGACTGCTTGGCGTCGACGATAGCGGCCGCGGTGACGTGAATTTCGAAGGGCCCCTGGGTGACGCGGGTGAGGGGCGAAAACGTACCGCGCAGGGCGGGCATGTCGTCGCTGCTGGATATCCACGAACTGCCCACGACAAGTACCAGCAACAGTGCGACGCCGCCCAGGGTGGTTGCGCTGAACCTGTTGCTCAGAAATCCCACAGCGAGTCGTACTGGCCGCTGGCCAGCCCCAGTTCCATGGTGGCGAGGAGGTAGTTCACCTCGGCAGTGAGGTGCCTGTGCTCGGCCTCGCGCAGCCGGTTTTCGCTCTCCAGCAGCTCGACACGGTTGAGCTGGTCGTTCTCGTGCAGGATGCGCGAGTGGGTGAGCTGCTGCTCGGCGATCTGGTGTTCCTGGGCGCTCAGCTCCAGCATGCGGGCGTTGCGCTGCGCCTCGAACTGGGCCGCGCGCACATTCATGTGCACCGTTTTGGTGAGGTGCTCCAGCTCGCGGATATGCGACTGGTAGAGCAGGTAGACCTTGCGGCGGCGACTCTTGCGCTCCGTGCCGGCGAAGTCGGTGTCCATCCTGAATCCGACGCCCCACTTCTGGTCGTCCAGTTCAAAGCTGTCCGACGTGTTCTCGCCCTCGCCGACCAGGGCGTAGTGCACATCGATGTCGATCTGCGGCAGCTTGTTCTCGGACAGGTTGCTCAGCTTTTTACGAGCCATGTCCAGCTCGTCGCGCTTGCCCTGCAGTTCGATCCGGTGTGCGATGGCGCTCTCCAACAGATTGTCCAGGGGTACATGCAGCAGTGACTCGTCGAAGCGCACTTCGGGTTCCGGGTCGATGGCCACGTAGCCGTTCAGGTTCATGCCGATCAGCAGCTTCAGGTTGTCCTCGGCAAGTTCGCGCTGGAAGGTGGCGGTTTCGCCGCCCTGTTCGGCGGTCATGTAGCGCAGTTCCGCCCGGCTGAGGTCGACGTCGGAGACCTTGCCCGCGGCGTGGCGAATGCGGGTCGCCTCGAGAATCTGGCCCGCGATGTCGCGCTGCGATTCCGCCATGCGTTCGCGATCCTCGGCGAGGATCAGGCCGTAGTAGTTCGAAGTGACCTGCTTGGCAAGTTCCTGCTTGGCGATGCGCAGGATGTTCTGGCGCCGCACGAATTCGATATCGGCCCGGGTCAGCGCCAGCTGGCCCTCGGAGAACTGGTCCTGGAAAAAGGGCAGGGTGTAGGTGAAGCGCAGTTCCGACAGGGACTGGTCCCCGAAATCGGAGTTGTACAGGCCCGCCGACAGCGCGGAGCCGGAGAGGTTGCGCTTCTTCAGGTAGACGCCGGAGTAGCTGCCCAGCTCCGCGCCGGAACGCACATCGGAGCGGCTGGTGGCCATGAACTTGGTCTTGTAGTTGGCCCGGGCGCTGGCGTAGTCGAGTTCCGCCAGTTCCACCTGGTCGATCAGGTCGAGTTGCCGGTGATTGGCAGAGAGGGCCCGGGTAATCGCCTCGTCCAGCGAGAGAATCGTCTCCGACAGCACGGCCGTGTCCTGGGCGGGAGCCGCGGCTGCCGCGGTGCCGGCCGTAAACGCGAAAACCAGCGACGCGATCCGCCGCCGGATATTATCCATGCCCATCTGTCCCCGGTGCCTGTGTGCCAGGAGAAAGCCGTACCTCATGGACCGCTAGCGGCCGACATCCCTGTCGGCCGCACCTGAGCCTAGTCGACCCGCTCGGCCGTGAAGTCGGCGAATATGCCCTCTTCGAGGCCATTCATGTTCGAGTCGGGCAGCCCGCCGCCGTCGCCGACCCCGATCTCGGCCTCCATCTCGCCATCGGATATGTTGCCGTCCATCTGGAAGTCCGTCGGGAAGCCGAAGAACTCGCCGCTGCCGGTGGCGAAGAAGTTGCCGTCCTCGTCGCAGGTACCCGTCAATTCCCCTTCGATATCCGGACCGTCGACCAGGATGGTGATCTGGTCGCCGTCCTTGATGACCGTGAACTCCGCTTCTTCCAGGCCCACGGGAGGGTGGTTGTCGGGGTTGCTGGTGACCTGGAAGGTCACGATGTCGTAGTCGCCGTCCACGTCACCGCCCGAGCTCGAGCCGGAGCTGGACGTGCCCGAGGAGCTGGAGGAACTCGAGGAGCTGCTCGTGCCGGAGCTCGACGAGCTGGTACCGGAGCTGGAGCTGGTGCCCGAGCTTGACGAGCTCGAGGAGCTGGAGGTTCCCGAGCTGGAGGAGCTGGAAGTACCCGAACTCGAGGAGCTGGAAGAGCTGGAGGTGCCCGAGCTGGATGAACTCGAGGTGCCGGAGCTCGATGAGCTGGAGCTGCTGGAGGAATCGCTGCCGGAGGAGTTGCCGCCGTCGCTGTCGTCATCGGTGACGAGATATACCGTGCCCGCGGCCACGACGGTCCCACCGACCATGACCCAGAGCGGTACACCTCCCTCGACGACATAGGTCATCTGTCCGCCGGGATAGGTGATCACGTAGTTGCCGTCGCCGGGGAAGTCGAAGATCAGCGCGCCTTCGTCGTCGGTCTCCCCGCCCGCCTGGGTATTGCCGTCGGCGTCAGTCACGCCCTCGGGAAACGTGATGGTGACCACCTGGTTGGCGACCGGCTCACCGGCGCTGTTGACGATGGAGACGTTCTGGATCACCGACTGTGCGGGGGGGATGTACAGCATGACCAGACCAAGGACCAGGGTCAGGCTGAGTAGGGATTGCAATGTGCGCTTCATGGGGTTGCTCCTGCGACGGTTGCGAAAACAGCTTCTTGTGCGAATTTTGGACAGCGGTTCAGCGTCGCCAGGCAGGGGCCAATGGCAAGCGGGCCCTTCCGTCCGGCTGTCAGTTAGGTATAGCAGGTAATCTTGAGAGCGCAAACGCGCGCGAGGGGTTCGCCCTCAGAACGATCGGGGGTGTTCGCTGACCGTGCCGCCCTCGACAGGGAATTGCCCTCCCGTGCAGAAACTGGCTTCGTCGGAGGCCAGGAACAGGGCCAGGGCCGCCACTTCCTCCACGGTGCCCAGGCGGTTCATCGGGGACATGCGCCGCAACCCGGCCTCGGCCCCCGGCGCCTCTTCCAGTACCTTGCGCAGGATGTTCGTGAGTGTGGCGCCGGGGTGAATGGAATTGACCCGGATCGCCCAGCCCTCGTTGGCGCAGTGCACCGCGGCGGACTTGGTCAGGCCCACCACGGCAGCCTTGGTGGCCGAGTATGCGGCGTCGCCCGGGAGCGCGAGGTAGGCCACGGAGGAGGCGGTGTTGACGATGGAGCCCGCCGCCCCGCCGGGGTTGTCGCGCATGACCGCGATGGCCGTGCGGCAGCCCAGCATGACCCCCGTGAGATTGATGGCCAGGAGAGTATTCCAGCTGTCGAGGTCGGTATCGCAGATCGACTGGCTGGAGACGATGCCGGCGTTGTTGAGCAGCGCGTCCAACCGCCCGTAGTCTGCCCGCAGGATGCGTTCCAGGTTCTCCCAGGCGGCCTCGCTGCGCACGTCCAGCGCGACGAATGCCGCGCCGGTCTCCCCCGCGATGCGGACACCGGCCGCCTCGTCCACATCCGCCAGCAGCACCCGCGCGCCCTCGGCGCAAAAGCGCCGGACCATGCCTTCACCGATCCCCGCCGCACCGCCGGTGACGACCACCACGCGATCCTGCATGCGCCCGCTCATGGCAGCCTCGTGAAGTCGCCGCTGAGATCGGGCGCGCCGTTGTAGATAAAGCCGTAGTCCCGACTCTTGAACAGCCAGCGGCCGTCGCGGCGCACATAGGTGTCGTCGTAGCGACTGAGGATGGTGCTGCGGTTGCCCTCGAGGTCGCGGCTGTACTCGTGCAGGTACCAGTGACCGGAAGCGCTGTCGCCGTCGACCTCGAACAGGCAGGAGGAGGGCAGCAGCAGGGCGAACTCGAAGGTCGCCATCATCTGCTGCCACAGGCCGAGGATACTGTCGCGACCCTCGACGGGATTACCCAGCAGGTTCCACACACCGTCCTCGGCCCAGGTCTGTATCCACGCCTCGGCGTCGTAGCGATTCACGGCGTCCACGTAGCGCGCCATCAGGTCTCTCAGGGCCAGTTCGTCTTCGATCGGGTTCATGGGAAACGCCTCCTGTCGATAGTGGGAACAGGGTAGACCCCGGCGCCACAAAAAGAAACAGACGAGACTGTTTTTTAATTGGGGAAGTTGTTAGTATCGGTGGCCCCGGCCGGTATACCGGCGATGACACCAGGATTCCGAGGGTTTGACCATGGATCTCAGCGCCTTTCCCTACCTCCAGGGCAATTACGCCCCCGTCGACGCGGAACGCGATTTCGACGAGGGCGAACTGACCGTGGAGGGCGCGGTGCCCGACAACCTCGTCGGCGCCTACATGCGCGACGGCGCCAACTGCGCGTTCCAGCCCAACCACTACGTCTACCCCCTGGACGGGGACGGCATGATCCACTCCGTGTACTTCCGCGACGGCAGGGTCCACTACCGCAACCGCTGGGTCGAGACCAGCCACCTGAAAACCGAGCGCCAGTTCGGGCGCACCATATACGGCAGCGTCGGTAAACTGCTGGAGGTGCCACAGGAAGTGATCGAGGCCGGCGGGGAGCCCAACCCGATCCGCAATACGGCCAACACCAACGTGCTGTACCACGGGGGCAAGTTGCTCGCCATGTGGGAGGGGGGGTTTCCACACCTGTTGAACAACGACCTATCCACCGTGGGCCTGTACGACTACGACGGCGCGCTGCAACCGGGCGACGCTCTCACCGCGCACCCGAAAGTCTGCCCCGACAGCGGCGACCTGGTGTCCTGCACCCAGCGCTGGGACAGTCCCAATTACTACGTACAGGTATTCGACAGGCAGGGGAAGCACAAGCAGACCATCCCGGTGGAGTTCGAGCGCAAGGGCATCATTCACGACCTGCAGATCACCGAGAACTACATTGTCATTTTCTATGCCCCCGCCTTCCACAGTCTGGAGAAGGCGATGAAGGGCGAGGATCCCTTCCTGTGGGAGCCCGAGCTGGGCACGAAGATCATCGCCATTGCCCGCGACGGCAGCGGCGACAACATCGTGTTCGAGGCGGACCCGTTTTTCAGCTGGCACTACTGCAACGGCTTTGAGAAGGGCGGCAAGATCGTCATCGACTATATCTGGATCAGCTCTATCCCGTTTACCCAGGCCCAGGGCACGGGTGTGGAGAAGCAGCCGCGTCGCATGTACCGCATGACCCTGGACCCGAAGACAAAGGCGGTGACCAACGAGCAGTTCTCGGATGTGTTCTGCGAGTTTTCCCGGGTCGACGAGCGCCGCATGGGCAAGGAGTACCGCTACGGGTTCGCCGCCTCCTCCAACGTGGAGTGGGGCGACGCCCACGGCTACAACTGCACAGGGCGTTTCGACTTCGAGACAGGCGAAACGAAACTGTGGGAGTACGGCCCGGAGGCGAATGCCGGGGAGCCGGTGCACGTGCCCAATCCCGATTCCGATCGCGAGGAGGATGGCTGGGTAATGTGCTTCGTGCACAACCCCGGGGAGGGCGCGTTCCTCTCCATTCTCAGCGCGGGAGATTTCGACAGCGGTCCCGTGGCCAAGGTACACATACCCGACCGAGTGCCCAATGGGTTCCACGCCAACTGGATGCAGGGCCTGGTCCTGTAATCCCCGCGGCGGGATGGCGCCCCGCGTGAACACAACAAAGCTGGAGATGTACTGGCAACATGAGTAATCGAGTACCCATCGCCGACGGACTGTTCACCTGGCCATCGGACAATCCCGCCCTGCTCGGCAGTCGCTGTAACGACTGCGGAGTCGTCAGCTTTCCCGCGGCGGATTCCTGTATGGCCTGTTCCGGCGTAGACACGCGCGTCGAAGAGTTGCCCCGCAGGGGAACACTGTGGACCTGGACCGTGCAGCGCTTCATGCCCAAGACCCCTTACAACAGTGGCGAGACGGACGCGACATTCAAGCCCTACGGTGTCGGCTACGTCGAATTGGGCGGTGTGCGCGTGGAGGGCCGGCTCACCGAGGCGGATCCGGAGAAGCTGCGTATCGGCATGGAGATGGAAGTGGTTTTTGAGCCCTACCGGACCGAGGAAAACGGGGACGAGGTGATCGGCTTTTTTTTCAGGCCCGCGGAGTGACCACCCGCACGCGGAAGCCTGCCCACTGAACTGAGACGAGAGAGGCCACCATGGACGTAGCGATTGTCGGTATCGGAATACACCCGTTCGGGCGTACCCCGTCCCGCAGTGGACTGCAACAGGGCGCCTACGCGGCCCGCGTGGCGCTTGCGGACGCCGGTGTCGAGTGGAGGGACATGGAGTTCGCCTTCGGCGGCAGTGCCAGTGCCGGCAGCGCGGACGCGCTGGTCAACGAGCTCGGCCTCACCGGCATCCCGTTCATCAACGTGGCCAACGGCTGTGCCACGGGGGGCAGCTCCCTCATTTCGGCCTACAACGCCATCCAGTCCGGGCTTTACGACATCGGGCTGGTGACCGGTTTTGACAAGCACGAGCGCGGCGCTTTCAATGCCGATCCCAAGGCGCTGGGTATCGGCAACTGGTACGGCGAACTGGGGTTGATGATGACGACCCAGTTTTTCGCCATGAAGATCCAGAAATACATGCACGACCACGGCATCAGCGAGGAGACCCTCGCCATGGTGTCGGAGAAAGCCTTCATCAACGGGTCGCGCAACCCGAATGCCTGGCGCCGGGAGCCGATCGCCCTCGAGGAGATCGCCAACTCGATGATGGTGAACGACCCGCTGACCAAGTTCATGTTCTGCTCGCCCTCCGAGGGCGGAGTTGCGCTGGTGCTGTGCCGCGCCGACAAGGCGCAGCAGTACGCCGACCGGCCGGTTTATCTCAAGGCCGCCACACTGAAGTCGCGCCGCTTCGGCTCATTCGAGGTCTTCGCGCCCAGCCAGGCGCTCGAACAGGCGGACGGCCCCACTGTCGACGCCTCTCGCGCGGCCTTCGAGATGGCCGCGGTCGGCCCGGGCGATATCGACGTGTTGCAGTTGCAGGACACCGAGGCCGGTGCGGAGATCATGCACATGGCGGAGAACGGCTTCTGCGAGCACGGTGAGCAGGAGGAGCTGATCCGCTCTGGTGCCACCCGTATCGAGGGGCGCATGCCGGTCAATACGGACGGGGGTTGTATCGCCAACGGCGAACCCATCGGCGCCTCGGGGCTGCGCCAGGTTTACGAGAACGTGTTGCAATTGCGCGGACAGGCCGGCGAACACCAGGTGCCTGGCGACCCGAAACTCGCGTACAGTCACGTCTACGGCGCCCCCGGTATCAGCGCCGTCACTATTCTGCAGCGCTGAGTCGATCGTATGCATACCCTGCTTGAGCCCTTCCTGCTGGAGGGCAGGGTCGCCCTCGTTACCGGTGCCTCCAGTGGATTCGGCCGGCACTTCGCGCCGGTCCTGGCTGCGGCTGGGGCCCGGGTGGTGCTGGCGGCCCGCCGCACCGACCTGATCGAAACCGAGGCGCAGAAAATCCGTGACGCCGGTGGTGACGCCGTGGCGGTCACGATGGATGTCACCGACAGCGCCAGCGTGTCGGATGCGCTGGACGCGGCGGAGGCCGCGCTGGGACTGGTGACCGTGGTGGTCAACAATGCCGGCATCACCATTCCCAAGCCCCTGCTGGATCTCTCCGACGAGGACTGGCAGGGCGTCATCGCCACCAACCTGGACGGCGTCGCCTACGTGACGCGCGAGACATCGCGGCGCATGATCGACGCGGGTTCCGGCGGCAGCATCGTCAATATCGCCTCCATCCTCGCGGAGCGCGTGCAGAAGGCGCTCACCAACTACGCGGCGTCCAAGGCCGCGGTGGTGCAGTTCACCAAAGCCGCGGCGCTGGAACTCGCCCAGTACGACATCCGCGTCAACGCCCTGTGTCCCGGGTATTTCCGCACCGAGCTGAACGACGCCTGGTTCGACACCGAGGACGGGCAGGCGCTGCTGCGCCGCATTCCCCAGCGACGTTCGGGTGAGCTGCACGAGCTCAACGGCCCGCTGCTCCTGTTGGCATCCGATGCCGGCTCGCTGATGACCGGCTCGGCGATCACGGTGGACGGCGGTCACGTCCTGTCGTCCCTCTGACCTCATACAGGAAGCCCCGATGACTGCATTCAACAGGAAATCGACGGCGGAGGAAGTCAGCGAGGGTATCGATCTGGCGGGGCGCAACGCGCTGGTCACCGGGGCGAACACCGGCCTGGGCAAGGAGACAGCCCGCGTGCTGGCCCTGCGCGGGGCACGGGTGACCATGGCCTGTCGGGACCCGGGCAGGGCGGAGGCGGCGAGACTGGAGATCCTGGATACCTCGGGCGGTGCGATCCAGCCGGCGCAACTGGACCTGCACGAACTGGACCTGAATTCCCTGGACGCGGTACGGCGCTCAGCCGAGGCGTTTGAACGACGCGGTCTCCCACTGCACCTGCTCGTCAACAACGCGGGGATCATGATCCCCGCTGAGCGCCGCACGGCCGACGGCTTCGAGGCGCATTTGGGTATCAACCACCTGGGTCACTTTCTTTTCACCAACCTCCTGGCCGGGCCACTGGCCGCCGCGGAGGGTGCCCGGGTCGTGGCGGTGTCGTCGGCCGCCATGGCGGTCGCCAGCCTGACCGCAGAGCTGTCGGACCTCAACTGGGAGGCGCGCAAGTTCAGCGGCATGCGAGCCTACGGCGACTCCAAGCTGATGAATCTCATGTTCGCCCGGGAGCTGAACCGGCGCTGGGGGGGCAATGGGGTGGTGGCCAACGCCCTGCACCCGGGAGTGATCGCCACCGAGCTCGCGCGCGACCAGTCGCCGCTGTTTGTCGTGCTCGGCATCTTTGCGCTGCCCTTCATGAAGTCCGTGCCGCAGGGTGCGGCAACCTCGGTGTACGTGGCCACCAGTGACGACGCCGGGCGCGGCGGGCGGTATTTCGCCAACAGTCGCGAGAAGCGCCCCGACCACAAACTCGCACTGGACGACGCGGCGTGCGCGGCACTCTGGTCGCGCAGTGCCGAACTTGCCGGCCTCTGACCGGCGCGAACTCATTCACAGAAACGAGGACCCCCGACCCATGGCATCCCTTTCCGGCAAGACCGCGGTTATCGTCGGCGCATCCGGCTCCCACAATTTCGGCTCGGCAATTGCCAGGCGCCTGGCTGAGGAGGGCGCCCACGTGGTTGTCGCCGCCCGCAGGCAGGAACCCCTGGAGGTGCTCGCGCGGGACATCGGTGGCACCGCGGTGGCTTGCGACGTCACCGAGGAGGCTCAAATCGAGACGCTGTTCCGGCGCGCGGTGGAGGCCGGCGGAGGCGTGGATATCGCCGTGTACTCGGCGGGGGTGCACGCACCGGGCGTTATTGCCGAGCTGACTGCCGAGGCAATGCGCATGCCGCTGGAGATCAGCTTCATCGGCGCGCTGCTGTTCTTCAAGCACGCCGCCGCCAACATGCCCGACGGCGGCTCCGTCATCACCGTGTCCTCGCTCACGGCGCGACTGCCGGGTCCGGGGCTCTCCGTCTACGCGGGCGCCAGGGCGGGAATCGACTATGCGCTGAAGGTCGCCGCCTGGGAGTACGAGGCGCAGCGTGTGCGGTTCAATTCCATCGCGGCGGGCCTGATACAGACCGACATGACCGATGCCCTGTTCGACATGCAGGGAGTGATCGACGGGCATATCGCCAATACGCCGGCCGGGCGCATGGGAACGCTGGAAGACATGGCCGAGGCGGCCCTGTTCCTGGCGGACGAGGCCCGTTCCGGCTATATCAATGGCCAGGTGCTGGATCTTGCGGGCGGCCAGCAGATGGGTCGGCTGCCGCGTTTTTAAGGTTATGGAGATCGGAGCAATGAGCGAACAGACACTGCAGGGCTATGAGGACGTCACCCTGTACGAACTGACACCGGAGCGGGAACAGGAGCTTCTGGAAAAGCAGGTGGAGTGCAATTTCATCTGGACCAACCGCGAGGGGCACGGCATCGGCGTCATCATGAACTACGTCGCCCGGAAGGGCGCCATCTGGCTGACCGCCACGAGCCAGCGCGCCCGGATCAAGGCTCTGCGCCGGGACCCACGGGCCTCGGTGGTGATCTCCAGTATGGGCACGGATATGGGTCCGGGGAAACAGGTTACCTACAAGGGCCGCGTGGTCCTGCACGAGGACCGGGCGACGCGGGACTGGTTCTACCCGGCGATGGCCGAGGTGATCACGCCCTACCCGGCGCCCACCGTCGAGGCGGCGATCCAGCACCTGGACACGCCGCTGCGTGTCATCATCGAGTTCATACCCGAGAAGGCGATCAAGTTCGACGGCGACCGCATCGCGCAGGCCTCACACGAGGGCACGGTGCCGGGGCACGAGGCCTAGGGACCTCACATGCGCGCGCTGCGGCTCGTCCTGATTGGGCTAATAGTCGCGGCGGTACTAGCTGTCAGCTGGGGCTATCTCGCCGTGCGCGGGGAGCTGGGTGCACGGCAGTCGATGGGAGAAATCACTCCCCGGCCCCGTGCAGACAGTGTTCTTGTGGACAAGGAACGTCGACTGGCGCAGGCGGCGCCGGCGAGTGCAGGTGAAAAGCGGATTCTCTTCGGCGACCTGCACGTACACAGTACCTACTCTTTTGACGCGTACAACATCAGCCTGCCCATGTACCAGGGCGAGGGCTCGCACCCACCCGGCGACGCCTGCGACTTCGCGCGCTACTGCTCCGGCCTGGATTTCTGGTCCATCAACGACCACGCGGAGGGGCTCACACCCCGCCAGTGGGACCTGACCCGCGACATGGTGCGGCAGTGCAACGCCGCAGCCGGCGACCCGGCGCACCCGGACATGGTCACGTTTCTCGGCTGGGAGTGGACGCAGATCGGGAGTACCCCCGAAGACCACTACGGGCACAAGAATGTTGTGCTGCGGGATACGGCGGACGAGCGTGTGCCGGCGCGGCCCATTGCCTCGAGGGAGCAGCTGTTTCCCGGGGGCGACAACCCCTTCGGCACCGCCATGCGCCTGATGCTGCTCGCCGGGGCCTCGGGCAGCGAGGAGCGCCAGCGTTATCTCGATTTCAACCGCTTCCTGTCGGACCGCGATGTGCTGGAGCCCTGTGCGCCGAGGGTTCCCGTGCGCGAACTGCCCGCCGACTGCCAGGAGAGTGCACCGACCCCGACAGAACTGTTCGCCAAGCTGGATGACTGGGGTCATCCCTACCTGGTGATTCCCCACGGCAACACCTGGGGCTTCTATACGCCGCCCCTGTCGAGCTGGGACAAACAGCTCGCGGCCCATTCCGACCCCGAGCGTTACGAGCCGCTCATCGAGGTGTTCTCCGGTCACGGCAACATCGAGTCCTACCGCGACTGGCGCGCCGTGCGTCTCGACGAACGGGGCGAGCCCTACTGCCCGGCGCCGAGCAGGGGCTTCATCCCCGAGTGCTGGCGCGGCGGGGAAATCATCCGGGAGCGCTGCCTGGGCGCCGGGGAGAGCGAGTCCGAGTGCGAGCGGCGCGCCGCCGGTGCGCGGGCGAATTTCATTCTCACCAAGGACCTCGGCCACGTCACCATACCGGGCACACGGCTGGAGGACTGGTTGAACGCGGGGCAGTGTGAGGACTGCTACATGCCCGCCTACAATCACCGACCAGCCAGTTCCATGCAGTACGGCCTGGCGATCCGCGATTTTTCCGGCGCCGAGCCCAGGCGTTTCCGCTGGGGCGTGATCGGGTCTTCCGACGTGCATACGGCGCGTCCCGGCACCGGCTACAAGGAGTACCGCAGGCGCAACATGACGGACGCGGCCCTGGGGCTGTTGGGACCCCCCGCGTTCATGTTCGAACAGGAACCGCTTCCCGATTTTGTGACGCTGGAAACCGTGGGTGCGGTGGCGAGTCCGTATTTCGCGCGCTTTGCCTCCTTTTTCGGCACCGGCGGGCTCGTCGCGGTACACGCCGCCGGGCGCGACCGGGACGCCATCTGGGGCGCCCTTGGCCGGCGCGAGGTCTACGGCACCAGCGGCGATCGCATCCTGCTGTGGTTCGACCTGCTGGACGGCGACCGGCGCCTGCCGATGGGCGGCGAGATCGTCACCGGTGCCGTCCCGGAATTCGAAGTGCGGGCGCTGGGCGCATTCGAGCAACAGCCGGGGTGTCCCCCGGACAGCCTGCGGGCCCTTTCTCCGGACCGGCTCGACCGTCTCTGCGCGGGGGAGTGCTACCATCCCGGCGATCGCCGCCGGCGCATCGAACGTATCGAGGTCGTGCGCATCCGGCCCCAGGTGACCCCCGGCGAGGATGTCGCCACTCTCATCGATGACCCGTGGAAGGTCCTGCCCTGCCCGCCTGACGAGGAGGGCTGTACCGTGCGCTTCTCCGACCCCGAGTTTCCCGACGGCGCACGGGACGCGCTCTATTACGTGCGGGCGTTGCAGGAGAACACGCCCACCATCAACGCGGGCCAGTTGCGCTGCGAGCGCGACGACGCGGGCCGCTGCATCGCCGTCAATCCCTGTCGCGCCGGTGCACCCACAGCTCTCACCGACGACTGCCTGGCCGACGCCGCGGAGCGCGCCTGGTCGTCTCCCATCTTCGTGGACTATTTCGAAGACCACGCCCACCTCGCGACACCGTAGCCCTGGGGCCCCGGTCGTATTACCATGACCGGCCCCCCTGCGCGGGGTGAATGAGAGGAGCGCCGGGTATGGCAATCGTTGAACCGCTGGCTACATCCAATACACAGGGCCCCCAGGAGCTGCTGCTGCGCAGTCCGGCCAACGGGGAGGAGATCGGGCGCATCAGCGTCACGCCCCCCGAGGAGGTGATCGCTGCCGTGGCCCGCGCCCGGGACGCCCAGGCGAAGTGGGCGCGGCTGTCCTTCGCCGAGCGCGGCGCGAAGCTCGAGACCCTGCGCCGCGTGTTGATCGATCACCTCGACGATGTGTCCGCGATCATTACACGGGAGACGGGCAAACCCGAGATGGAGGCGGTGGCGGAGATCGTCGCCTCCCTGGATGCACTACTGTACTACCCCAAGCACGGCGAACGCCTGCTGCGCGACGAGACCTGTTCGCCCCACCTCTTCATCCCCTTCAAGAAACTGGTGAAGACCTATCACCCACGGGGCGTCGTAGGCATCATCACGCCCTGGAATTTCCCCTTCTCAATGGGCTTGAACCCCGGCGCCCAGGCGCTTATGGCGGGCAACGCGGTCATCCTCAAGCCATCGGAAGTGACGCCGTTTTCCGGCCTCATGATCGCCGACCTGGTGCGGGAGGCGGGCCTGCCCGACTACCTCTACCAGGTGTTGCCGGGAGACGGGACAACAGGGGAGGCGCTGATTCGCAGCGGTGTGGACAAGATTCACTTTACCGGCAGTGTGCGCACCGGGCGCAAGGTCGGCGCCCTGTGCGGGGAGTTGCTCGTGCCCTGCACGCTGGAGCTGGGGGGGAAGGACGCCGCGATCGTCTGCGCGGATGCGGACCTCGAACGCGCCGTGGCCGGCGTGGTCAACGGGGCGTTTTTCAACACGGGCCAGGCCTGCGCCTCCACCGAGCGGGTCTATGTGCTAGAGGACATCGCCGACGACTTCGAGCGGGCGCTGCTCAGGGAAGTGGGTGCACTGCGCCAGGGGCCCCCGGCCGATACCGACATCGGCTGCATGATCTGGGACCGCCAGCTCGCCATCGTCGAGTCCCAGGTGCAGGAGGCGGTGCGCGACGGCGCCCGCGTGCTCGCGGGCGGGGCGCGCCGGGAGGGCGAGGAGGGCCTGTACTACCAACCGACGGTGCTGGCCGATGTGGATCACGATATGCGCATCATGCGCGACGAGACTTTTGGCCCGGTGCTGCCGATCATGCGGGTCAAGGACGAGGCGGAAGCCATTCGCCTGGCGAACGACAGCGACTACGGCCTGTCGGCTTCCATCTGGTGCGGCGATCACCGGCGCGGCCTGGAAATCGCGAAGCAGCTGCACACGGGTTGCGCGGCGGTCAATGACTTCGGCGGGCTCGCCTACGGCGCCGCGGAGGGTTCCTTCGGCGGGCGCAAGGCGAGCGGCATCGGCTACGTCAACGGCGAGCTGGGTCTCAGGAGTTTCTGCCAGGTCCAGCACATCGTGGTGCACCGCTTCGGCGCGAAGCGCGAGCGCGCATGGTATCCGTACACGCAGAAGAACCTGGACGGCATCAAGGGCTTTGCGCGCTTTTTCTTTAAGTCGTTTCTCGGCCGCTGGATGGCGTAATACCTGGCCTGGTGTACACTATCCGGCCCGCAAATCAGAGAGGGCAGGCCCCATGGCGATCGACTTTACCTTTGGTCCCGAAGTGGACGAGGCGCGTGCGCGGGTCAGCGACTTCATGCGCAATACCGTCAAGGTGCGCTACGCGGAGCTCAGTGAAAACAAGGAGGCAAAGCGGGACGACTGGTCCGCCGCGATCAAGGGACTGCGCACGGTGGCAAAGGAACAGGGCCTCTGGTTGCCTCACATGCCCGCCGAGGCGGGGGGCATGGGTCTGGGGGTGACCGCCCTGGCCGCGGTAGCGGCGGAGGCCGCCAAGGTGCCCTACGGGCCCTACATCATGAACGGCCACGCCCCGGACGAGGGCAATATGCACACGCTGCATCACTTCGCCACCGAGTACCAGCGCGAAAAATACCTGCAGCCACTGCTCGACGGCGAGATCCGCTCCTGCTTCTCCATGACGGAGCCGGAGGTCGCGGGTTCCGATCCCACCCTGATCCAGACCTCCGCGGTGGAGGACGGCGACGACTGGGTGATCAACGGGCACAAGTGGTTTACCTCCGGGGCCCGCGGCGCGCACTTTGCGATCGTGATCGCTCGCACGGATCCCAGTGCGGAGATTCCCCAGGCGCGCAACTCCGCGTTTATCGTCGAGACCGATTCGCCCGGTTTCGAACTGGTGCGCGATGTTGAAACCATGGCGGGCAGTCACAATCACTGTGAAATCCGCTACAACGACGTGCGTGTGCCGAAGGCCAACCTGCTCGGCGAGCGCGGCGGTGGCCACAAGCTCGGCCAGGTGCGCCTCGGCCCCGCGCGGCTGGCGCACTGCATGCGCTGGCTGGGTGAAATCGAGATGGCGCTGGAGATGCTTATCGAGCGCGCGAAGAACCGCTACGCCCACGGCTCCCTGCTCAGCGAGAAGCAGAGCATCCAGTGGATGATGTCCGACAGTGCCATGGAGCTCTACGCATCGAAACTGATGGTGCTGCACGCCGCGTACAAGATCGAGAACGGCATGGACTTCAAGCAGGAAGTGTCCATGGCCAAGCACCACGTGGCTAACACGCTCTGGCGTGTCTGCGACCGCGCGGTGCAGGTGCACGGGGCGCTGGGGTATTCCACCGACTCCCCGCTGTCCGGCATGCTGCAGCAGGCGCGCTGGGCGCGGCTGGCGGACGGCGCCGACGAGGTGCACCAGATGCGCATCGCGGATATCCTGATGCGCACTTACGACGAGACCGGATCCATCAACGGCGCGGTGGGCGCACTGCCGCTCTAGTAATAAGGGGACAGAATTGAATTCTGTCCCCCTTGTTTGAGGAGAAAACACATGAATGAGAACAATGTCGCCTACCAGATGTCACTGACCTCGCGCGAGTGTCTGAAGACCAAGGACAGGGAGCGCTGGCTCGGCATGTGGGCCGAGGACGGCAGGATCGAGGACCCCATCGGCCCCAGCATCCTCGACCCGGAGGGCAACGGCATCGCGACCCCCGAGGCGCGTGAGGCGTTTTACGACAACAATATCGCCAACTCCGACATCGAGTACATCATTCACGACACCTATACCTCCCACCTCGAATGCGCCAACATCGTCACGCTCAATATCGTGCTGAATATCGACGGCAAGAAGTACAGCCAGCAGGTCAACGGGGTGTTCACCTATGCCTGCAACGAGGCGGGCAAGCTGATATCGCTGCGCGGGTTTTGGGAGTTCGACGAGGGCGCCGCGACGCTGAAGGAGATCGAGGCGGCTTAAACGAGAGGCCAGAATGAAACCAGGGTAAGTTGTCGCCAGGGCGTGGAGAAACTTTGCTCCCTGGCGGCGACCCTCCGGGTTGCCCTCAGTCGGTCGGGAGCCTAAGGTCTCCCTCCACTCCCTCGGCGCCTGGCCTGATACGTCCGCAAAGTTTCTCCACGCCTCAGCGACATACTCCCGCCCTGCGGTTTCGACCCCTACTTCTTTAGAGCCTCCGACGTCGTATCGCGCATCACGCCGCCGTCGAAGGTGATCGTCTTCTCCGGCACCACCTCGATAATGATGCGCGCCGGCGTATCGAGAAACGCGACGAAGGCCTCCGGAGTGGGGGCGGGGCTGTTCGCGTGCCGGGCAAAGTCCGGGTAGAACCAGTCCTTGGTCTCCCGGTCCTTGTGCAGGATGGCGCGGCCCTTGAAGGTGATGGACTGGCTGACCTCGTCGTCAATCCCGGCACTGGAGATGACCACGGAGCAGCGCGGGTCCCGGGCCAGGGCTTTCATGCGTGCCCGCTGTTCGGTGGCCGTGCACCAGATGCGCCCCCTGCGCCAGATGTAACTCATGGTTACACCCATGCCGTGGCCGTCCTTTGTCGTCCATATGAACGTCAGCTCGTTCTGCTCAAGCAGCAGTTTCTCCTGCTTTTCCGGCGTGAGGCCGTACATGGTGACGTCGTCGTAATTCTCTACCTGCTCCTCGCTCACTGCTGTCTCCAAGCTCATCGCTGTCTCCAGGCTCAAGGCTGTCTCCAAGCTCAAGGCTGTCTCCAGGCTCAAGGCTGTCTCCAGGCCCAAGGCTGTCTCCACTAAAAAATAAAACAGTACGTCCTGACTGTTTTGTGCTAAGGTATCACGCTGACTTTTTAATGCAAGCCCCGGCGCGGGGTGCCGGGTGGAACGAGGGGACCGGATATGGGTCGTGTGGAAGGAAAAATAGCCCTGGTGAGCGGCGGGGCGTCGGGTCTGGGCCTGGCCTCGGCGCGACGTCTGGCCCAGGAGGGCGCGACAGTCGTCCTCGCGGACATCGACGCCGACCGGGGCGAGGCGGCCGCCGCGGAGATTCCGCGCGCCTCTTTCGCCGCGCTGGATGTCACCGACGAAAACGCCTGGCGCGACCTTGTCGACGAGATTGTCGCGGAACACGGGCGCCTCGATGTCCTGTTCAACTGCGCCGGGGTGGTCAGTCTCGCCAGCATCGAGGACACCACCGAGGACATCTGGAGGCTGGTCCACGGCGTCGGCACCGACGGCACGTTTTACGGCTGCAAGCACGGATTGGCAGCGATGAAGGCGGCGGGTAGCGGCTCCATCATCAACATGTGTTCCACCGCGAGCATCCAGGGCATGCCCGGTGTGTTCGCCTACGCGGCGAGCAAGAGCGCGATACGCGGCATGACCAAGTCTATCGCCGTCCTGTGTGCGCAGGGCGGCTACGGCGTGCGCTGCAATTCAGTGCACCCCGGCAACATGGATACCCCCATGCTGCGCGGTGTGCAGGATATCGTGCGCGATGTGAGCCCGGAGGCGGCAGAGGGCATGGAGAAGGTCTGGGTCGGCGAGCCGGAAGACGTCGCCAACACGGTGCTCTTCCTGGCCTCCGACGAATCGAAGGCCATCAACGGCGCGGCGCTGGTGGTGGACAACACGACAACGATCACGGAAGGGGTGGTACCCCGGATGCAAGGAGATTGAAGTGAGTGACGACAACGAGGCCCTGGCGATTGGGGCGGCACTGGTGGACAGCTACAACGCCTACGCCCAGGGGCTGGACAGCAAGGACTGGGCAATGGTGCGCGCCTGTTTCGCAGACGAGGTCTACATCGATTACGGGCCGCTCAGCGCGCCCTCGGGCGCACCGGACGTACCACGTCAGGCCGATGACTGGATGGGCTACCTGCGATCCGTCATCGACAAATTCGATATCACGCGCCACACGATCACCAACCACAGGGTGGCCATCGACGGTGAGGAGGTCAGCTGCCGCGCCTATCTCACCGCCGACCACGTCAAGTTCGAGGACCCCGCGGTACCGCTGGCCGGGCCGGACAATGTCGCGACGGTGGTCGGGGAGTACACCAACTACTACACCCGTGAGGGCGATGCCTGGAAAATCTGTCGCTCGGAACTGGTGGTGAACTGGTCCTCGGGTAACATGGGGCTGTTCGCCTGATCTCAGGCGGCCGCCAGTGTAAACGCGTGGCGCTTCTCCCCTGGCTCCACATTCACGCGCGCGCCGATGGGACTGCGCACGGACAAGGCCCCAGTCGTCTCCTGGGCCTCGCTGGACGCGAGAAAGCGTTCGCCCGCGTCGGTCTCGCACAGCGCCACCGCCAGCTGGCTTTCGCCGCGGCGCTCTATCACCGTCCAGGTCAGGATGCGCCCCTCCCGGGGTTGATCGCAGAGAGGTAATTCCTCGATGGTATCCGCGTCTACTGAGGGGGCTTCCCAGTGACGCCAGTCCACCGTCGCGGCGCGCTCGCCGCAGCCGCTGAGAATCGCCGCGGCGTGTTTTGACAGGATACCGCCGTTGGCGGTGACCAGCGCCCGATGCGCACTGCCGCGCAACCGGGTCGCCATCTCGGCGAGCGCGTGCAGGCTGTAGTTATTGCCGGGCCCGCCGAAGTAGGGCAATCCCCCGGTCACCGTCAGGGCCCGGGAGCCGTCAGTGGGTGCGCCCAGGGCGGAACAGGCGGCGTGCACCGCGCAGGGGAAGCAACTGTAGATGTCCAGGTGCGCCATGTCTCGCCAGTCGTCCCCCGCCAGCGCCAGGTCGAACACCCGCTCCATGGCGGTCGAACGACCGGGGTCGACGCGCTGTGCGAGGTAACGGTCCTCGCCCGCGGCGTAGCCGTCGAGGAAGATCCAGTGCGCGGGATCGATACCCAGTTCGCGCGCGTACCCCGCGCTGGTGAGCACCAGCGCCGCCGCCTGGTTGACCGCGTCCTGCGCCACGAGGAGCTTGCTCAGCGGCAGGCTGATGGGGTAGTTGGCGCCGTTCACCGTGGCCAGTTCCTCCGCGGCGTAGAAGCGTCCGTGCTGTGCATAGGGATTGTCTGCCGCCACCGCGCTGAAGGGCGCCATCATCGCCCCCATGTAGCGGCGGTGCTGGTCGAGGTCGTGGCCGAGGCTGTGTGCCTGGCGGTTCTCCACCAGAGCGTAGTAGTGCACCGGCAGCAGCATGCCGCTGCGCAGCTCCGCCTTGGATGCAAAGCGCTTGTTGTACTCGCGGTTGTCCAGGGGCGCGTCGTACTCCTCGGACCAGTCGTCCTCAAAGCCGTTGCGCAGTGCGTAGCGCTGGCTGGCGATGGCCTCGGCTCCGGTGAGCAGTGCCATGCGGCTCTCTCCCCGCGCAATCGCTCCCAGCAGCTCCACCATGATCTGCAGCGGCTCCGTGCCGCCCGCGCTGCTGTAGATGCGCCGGTCTGGTGTGGCCCCCAGGTGGCGCGCGACCGACTCCGGCGGGTTGTTGCTGCCGCCGAAGGGACAGGCCCAGGCGCGGGCGGCGTCGGAAAACAGGCGGATGACCGCGATCGTATCGATGTCGGCGGGTTGTGCCCCCGCGTCGGCGAGCGCCGCGCGGGATGCCATGGCCGCGAGCTGCATGGGTGCACTGAAAGGCGGTTTTGCCCCGGCGGCGAGTTGTTCGACGTGCTGGCCGGCGCCGACGATGATCGGCGTGTTGTCGGCAATTCGGGTTGTCTCTGCGGCCACGGTGCCTCCTCTCGAACAGGAGGCACCGAGGATACCCGATCAGGTCGCGGCGGGTAAGCCGCGACGTGACCGGGGCGCGCTATTCAACCAGTTCCCGGTATGCGCGCCACGTGGCGTGGCCGAGCAGCGGGAAGATGAAGATCATGGCCAGCAACCCGGTGGCAAAGCCGATGAACACCAGCGTGCAGATCAGTGCGGCCCAGACCAGCATCGCGGGAAAGTCCCGCAGCGTCACCCGCAAGCTCATGCGCATTGCGGTGGAAGCGTCCACGTGGTGATCCACGATCATAGGGATGGTCACCACCGACAGCGCGAAGACGCCGCCGGCCAGCGTGGCGCCCACGAGGGTGTAGGCAAACAACTGGGCACCGCTGAGCTGGCGCATCACATCGCCCCAGACCGTGGCCTCAAGCGAGGGCGCCACGCTCCCGACGAGCGAGAAGTAGATTGCGCCCGAGATAGCGAACCAGACCAGTGCCAGCAGGGCGAGGGTTTCCGCCACGCCCAGGAGGCTGGTACGGTTGTGCGTCAGGGGGCGCAGTGAGTCCTGGAACGTCGCCGTCTCGCCCTCGTCCTGGCGGCGCGACAGTTCGCAGCATCCCGCCGTAAGGATCGGCCCCACCAGCAGGAAGCCGGCGCTCACCGCGGCAATGTAGAAGGGGTGTCGACTGTAGACGAGTATCAGGGCGCCGAGCCCGGCTACGAGAACGCCGTAGGCGAGACTCGCGGCGCGGTGGTGCATCAGGTCATCCCAGCCCTCGCCGATCCAGATGAAGGGTCGCGTCAGGGGGACGCTGCGCACCGGGTAGGTGTCTACTGGGTTGTTTGTGTCAGCCATTCTGGTTCCTCCCTGCGAACGAATCCGCAATCTCGTCAGTGACGTAACGGAGGTCGGGGCAAGGCGTACACCTCGCGAACCATTCAGCGTCCATGCCAGGCGTCGCCTGGATGTCTCGGCCAAACCGTACGGCTAGCGCTTTAGACAGCGCAGTCCGGGATACTATCCCTGCAGCAGACTATAGCAGGATTCGGCCTGCCCCGGGGCTCACTTGGCAGTGGCGGGCGCCTGTGCGAGCATGCCGGGAATAATTCCAAGAAGGCACGGGTGGGACGATGGGATTCTTGCGCAGATCGGCGGTGTTCGCCGCCGTGCTGTTGTTTGCAGGCGCGGCCAGCGCCCAGGGTATCGACCAGCAGGTAGAGGCGCTGGTCCGGCCGCTGGCCAACGCACTGTCCGCGTTTGTGTTTTTCAAGGTCGACCTGTTCGGCCAGCCGTTTCCCCTGATCGTATTGTGGCTGGCGGTGGCCGCCCTGTTCTTCACGTTCTACCTGGGTTTCATCAATATCCGCGGCTTCGGTTTCGCGGTGCGGCACGTGCGCGGACAATTCCACAACCCGTCGGCAACCGGGGAAATCTCGCACTTCCAGGCCGTGTCCACGGCCATCTCCGGCACTGTCGGTATCGGCAATATCGGCGGCGTCGCGGTGGCGATCGTTGTCGGTGGCCCGGGCGCGGCGTTCTGGCTGGTCCTGGCGGGCTTTCTCTCGATGTCCACCAAGCTGGTGGAGTGTACCCTGGGGGTGAAGTATCGCCGGCTCAATTCCGACGGTTCGGTCTCCGGCGGACCCATGTACTACCTGGAGCGCTACCTCGCCGACCGGGGGGCGCCGCGCTGGGGGAAATTGCTGGGAGGATTTTACGCCCTTTCCCTCGTCATCGGCTGCCTCGGTATCGGCAACATGTTCCAGTCCAACCAGGCCTACGTGCAGTTCGTGATCATCACGGGCGGCAAGCAGAGCTTCTTCGCGGACCGCGGCTGGCTGTTCGGACTGCTGATCGCGGCGGCGGTCGCCCTGGTCATCATCGGCGGCATCCGCTCCATCGCCAGGGTCGCGTCCAGGCTGGTGCCCTTTATGGCGGCGCTGTACGTGGTGTCCGCCCTGGTGATCATCGTGTTCAGCGCCGACCAGCTGCCCGGCGCGATCAGGCTCATCATGGAGAACGCGTTCAGCATACAGAGTGCGACGGGGGGCATGGTCGGCGCGATTATTGTCGGCTTCCAGCGCGCCCTGTTTTCCAACGAGGCCGGTATCGGCTCCGCCTCGATCGCGCACTCCGCGGTGCAAACCGACGAGCCCGCCTCGGAGGGGCTGGTGTCCTTGCTGGAACCGTTCATCGACACCGTCGTGATCTGTACGCTCAGTTCACTGGTCATCGTCACCACCGCCTATCCGAACGGCCTGATGGAGCAGGGCCTGGAGGGCATCGCATTGACCTCGGCCTCCTTTGCCCACCACATCAGCTGGGCGCCTTACCCACTGGCCCTCGCCGCGCTGTTGTTCGCCTTTTCCACCAGCATCGCCTGGTCCTACTACGGACTGAAAGGGTGGACCTACCTGTTCGGCGAGGGGCGGGCGACGAAGACCCTGTTCAACCTGGTCTTTTGCGCTTTTATCGCCCTGGGCTGCATGATCCAGCTCACGGCGGTGCTGGACTTCTCCGACGCGATGGTCTTCCTCATCGCCATTCCCAACATCCTGGGCCTCTACCTGTACGCCCCGGAGGTCAAGCGCGAGGTGGAAGATTACCTGGCGCGGTTGCGCGCCGCCGACCGGCAGGGCTGAACAGGGCCGGGGTGCGCGTCAGTAGGGCCGGTCGCCGTCGATGGTGATCCGGTGCAGTTGGCGGTGCGCGGGGAAGTAGTCGTTCACTGGCTTGTGCTGCGTACTGCGGTTGTCCCAGATCGCGATGGAGTCGGGCTGCCACCGGAAGCGGCAGGTGTACTCCACCGTTGTGACATGCTCGAACAGGAAGGCCAGCAGGGCGTCGCTCTCCGCCGGCGCCAGCCCCTCTATGTGAGTGGTGAACAGTGAGTTGACGAAGATGACCTTGCGGCCGGATTCCGGGTGGACCCGGATCACCGGGTGGCGCACGGGCGGGTTGGCCGCGACCGCGTCCGCCAACCGCTCGCGACCGCCGGGTTCCGCGAGGCTCTCCCGGAACCCGTGCGCGAAATCGTGCACGGCCGTCAGGCCCTCGAGAAACGTGCGCAGGGTGGGTGACAGGCCCTCGTAGGCGGCGGTCATGCTGGACCACAAGGTGTCCCCGCCGCGGGGAGGAACGACGACCGCGCGCAGCACGGTCCCCATCGGCGGGTGCTCACGGAAGGTCATGTCCGAGTGCCAGGCCTCAATCTTGGTCGGCTTTTCCGCAGTGCTTTCCAGTATGGTGACCTCCGGCAGGTTCTCCACCGTGTCGTAGGCCGGGTGGGTCTGCAGCGGGCCGAAGGTGAGGGCCAGGTCCCGCTGGCGCGCGGGATCAATCGGCTGGTCGCGGAAGAAAATCACTTCGTGTTCCACCAGGAGGCGACGGATTTCCGCGGCGGTGGCGTCATCCAGCGGGTCGCGGAGGTCGACGCCGTGCAACTCCACCCCGAGCGCGCCGCCGACCGGTGAGATTTCAAACATGGTGCTTCCCGTAGCTTGGGCGCCGGGAGTGTAACAGAAGGAATCGGTGGGGCGGAATGGCGGTGGGCTCAGCCCGTTTCCGTGCCCTCCGCCGGCCCGGCCGGCAGCGCGACGGTCACCCGTAGGCCGGGCGCTGTATTTTCTGCGCGAATTGTTCCCCCGTGTTGCTCGACCGCGCGCCGGGCTATGGACAGTCCCAGGCCGTAGCCCCCCGACTCACGGGCGCGCGCCGAGTCCACGCGGTAGAACTCGTCGAAGACGGCGTCGATCTCATCCTGCGGAATACCCGGCCCCCGGTCGGCCACCGTGGCCACCCAGTTTCCTTCGTTCAGCCGGAGCTCAACCTGCACCGCGCTGCCCCGGGGGCTGTGGGCCAGGGCGTTGCGCAGGAGGTTGTCGAATGTCTTTTGCAGCAGGTCGCCCCGGGAGACGAGGGTCGCGCTGTCCAGCGGGGACTGAAATTTGATGGTGACGCCGCGCTCCTGCCCCTCGAAGCCGGCATCTTCACAGAGCTGTCGGAGCAGGGCGAGGAGGTCCACTTGAGTATCCAGCGGGGCATCCCGCGCCTGGCTGGACAGCAGCTGGCCGATCAGTTCCTCCAGCCGCTCTGCCTCACGTTCAATACGCGCCAGATGTGTCGGCGTCCCGGCGTCGTCCTCCTGCGCCAGCGCCAGGGCAATCCGCAGCCGCGCCAGCGGCGAGCGCAGCTCGTGGGACACGTCCGACAGCAGGCGTTTCTGCGCCTGCACACGGGCCTGCAACTGGCCGGCCATGCTGTTGAAATCCCGGGCGAGTTCGTCGGTCTCGTCGCCGCCTTTTTCACGCACCTCGACCCGTGTGTCCAGTTCGCCGCCGGCGAGTCGTCGGGAGGCGCGCTGCAGCGTCCGGATGCGCCTTGTCATAAGTCGGGAGAGAACAAAGCACACGAGGCCGCTGACGAGAACGGCAAGGGTGATGCGCAGTCCCGGGCTGCCCCCGAGAAAACTGAGCAGGGGCGCCCTTGGGTTGGGCAGGAGAAAGACCGCGCGAATCGGGCCGCTGTCCCTGCGGTACAGCCCGTGTGCGATCAGGCGCCCCTCGGGCGAGTGATCCATTGCGCGCCGTCTGCCGCCTTCAAGATCGCCCGCGACGGCACTAACCCGGGTCGGGACCGCGCGCCCGAGCAGGTCGGCGCCGGCGCTGTCCAGGAGGTAGATCTCCACCGCGTGCTGTTCGCGGGCGTCCGCGACGGTGCGCGCCAGATCGTCCGCGTCGCCGTGCTGCAGGTCGTACATGTAGCGCAGGATGAAACGGTGGGGGCGCCCCCCGCCCCGGGGTTCCTTCTCGCGCAACTCCGGTGGCTGCGCGTCGAAGTAGCTCGCGCTGATCATCCAGGTGCCCAGGATGGCGCAGGTCACCACCCAGAAGGCGATGAAGGTCTTGATGAACAGGTTGCCGGCGGGATTCACAACTCGCCTTCGCCGGCCCGGAACTGGTAGCCGACCCCGCGCACACTGACGATCAGGTCTGTACCGCCCTGCGCCGCGAGCTTCTTGCGCACCTTGCTGACATGGACGTCGACACTGCGGTCGTAGGCGGAGAGTTCGCGACCGAGCGCCTCCCTGCTGAGGGTCTCCTTGTCAACGACGTGACCGGCGTTGGCCAGCAGCGCCGAGAGTACATTGAATTCGGCGCTGGTGAGATCGAGGTAGGCGCCATCGTGGGCGGCCCTGCGACTGGCGGGGTCGATGCGGGTGGCCCCCACCGCCATCTCCCGGTCCGCATCTGCGCCGGTCGGGCGCGCACGGCGCAGGATTGCACGCAGGCGGGCGGACAGCTCGCGCGGATTGCAGGGCTTGGGCAGGTAGTCGTCGGCGCCCAGCTCCAGGCCGAGGATTCGATCGGTATCCTCGCCACGCGCCGTCAGCATCAACACGGGCATCTCGCTGAAGGTCCGCAGCTGGCGCAATACCTCCAGGCCCTGCATGCCCGGCAGCATGATATCCAGCACGACGGCGTCGTAGCTGCTCCCGCGGCAGTGTTCGAGGGCCTCGGCGCCGTCGTGCACTGCGTGTGTCGCGAAGCCCTCGAGCTGCAGGAAGTCCCGCAGCAGGTCGCAGAGCTCGGTGTCGTCATCGATGATGAGAATATCGCCCGCCATGGCCTCTCCGTCTTGTCACTGATCTCCAGTTTGATCCAGCCGCATTGCCTTGTCATCCGACTTAACGCGGGCTGGCGATTCTTAACACTTCTTAACGTGCACCGGCGGCGGTTTGGGGCCTAAATGGGAGTATGCCGGTGTCGCGGTGGGCCTGTCGGGCCCCGGAGAGCCGGCAGAGGAGTGGGAGTGATGAGCAAGCCAGTGATCAGGTCTACGACCAGGGCGATGCTCGGGGCAGTTGCAGCGGGGGCGGCGATTGTCAGCCTCAGCGTGGCCAGCTGGTCGGCGTCTCCGGGAATGGATCCGAAAGCGGTGTTGCTGCTGGAGCAGTTCTGCGCGGATCTCGAAGTGATTTCAGCATCGCGAGCGGCCGCGCTCGACCTCGCCCAACACGTCGCAGTGATGTTGCTGGACATCGTTCAGGTCCACTGAAACCCGGACACCCTGTCACCGGGTTTTTTGCGGGCGGTGTGTGCCGCCCGCGTTTTACTACAGTTCCCGCAACTGTAAATCCTGTTCTTGCCGCAATTCGGCCGTCGCCTCCCGCGACCCCGCGGGTGTAATGACTGCCGTGCTCGCCAGCCCGGGCTGCAGGTAGGTCTCCGTCACGCGGCGCAGGTCACCGAGCGACACGTCAATCACCTGTTGCCGGAACCGTTCGCGCTGGGAGTGACTGCGCCCGAAGAGCCGGTTGTGGAAGTGCTGCTTGGCCTCCCCGGCGGGGGAACTCGGCTTGTCGATACCGCCGATGACCCCGAGTATGGCTTCCTCGAGGGCGCGACGCTCGTGCTGGGTCGCCAGCATCCACTCCACGGCTTCGTCGAAGTCCTGTAGCGTTTCCGCCAGGCGCGGGTCGCGGTAGGAATAGAAGCGGAAGGCCGCGACGCCCGAGTCCTGCGAGGCACCACCGCCGTAGGCGCCACCCTGTTCACGGATGGCGCGGTGCAGGAAGCCGTTGCGCAGGAACCCCCCGAGCACGGTGAGAGCGGGCGCGTCGTCGTGGTCCACCGGCACGGTGGGATAGGCCCGCGCACAGAAGTTGACCTGCGTGTTCGCCAGCCACAACTCGCCCCGGCGCTCCCGCACGGGCGGAAGGGAGAAGGTTTCTTCCCCTTCGTCCCGGCCCCGGTGGAAGGGCGCGCAGAGCCGGTCCCCCAGGCTCTCAAGGTGGTGCCGGTCAGAGATTGCAAGCATTTGCAATGGGGCCGATTGCAGGCGTTCGTGCAGCGCCGACAGCGCCAGGGAGAACCCGGCCAGGCCGTCCTCGTCCCCGAGCCGCGCCTCCAGCTCCCGCAAGCGCAGAATGCCCGCGATACCCGAGTGCTCGTGGTTGAGCCGGGCCAGCGGACTCATGCCGGCGCACGCCGCCGTCATGGCGAGGCCGTGGCCATTGCCGGTGATAGACTGTTCACGCCTCGCGAGCTGCTGGCGCACGAGATCGCGCAGTCGCTCGGTTTCGTCGAAGCGCACGCTGCCGAGGACGTCGCTCATGAGCTCAGCCTGGGCGGTGGCGTTGCGCGCCAGGGCCTTGGAGGAGAGAGTGAAGTAGGCGCTGACCGCCTGCTCGTCGTCCACGCTCCCGCGCATGCTGGTGAACCCGTGAATCGCGCCGACCGTCGCGGCCTGGCGCTCCTGGGTCTCCAGGTAGCTCGCGTCGCCCAGCCCCAGCTCGGTGATCACGCTCGCGTACAGCGGCACCAGTTCGAGCTGCGCGTCCTCCAGGAGCGGCAGCGGAGACACCGCCTGGTGGTAGACGATACCGTTGGTGCCGCGCGCGTACGTCGTCAGCGAGATTCCCCCCGCGGTCGACTCGCTGTAGGGCAGGTCGGGCAGGCTGCCGGGAATGTCGGACAGCTCAACGCGCGGAAGCACGCTCTCGTCGTCATCCTGCTGCTGGCGCAGCACGAGGTCGGCGGCCAGTTTGACGGTCGCCGCGCGCTGCTCATCGTCCATGCACTGTTTGATCTTCGCCAGGCGCTCCGCCTCCAGGGCGCGGCGCCGTTCGGACAGCCCCGGGTCGGGTGACATGACGAGGGTGACGCGGTGGGGATTGTCCAGCAACAGTCGCCTGGCGAGGTCGCGGATGTAGTCGGGGTCGCGGATTTTCTCGCGCAGGGACTCGATGACCGGGTCGATGTTGAGGGCCGCGATAGGGTCGCGGTAGTGTGTGGCGCTGCCCAGCGCCTGCAGGATGAGTTGCAGGCCGTAGGGGTAGCTGTCGCCGCTGATCTCACGCTGGTGCAATTCGAGCTGGTGCAGCACGGCCTCCAGGCGCTCCAGCGCCACACCCTCTGCGGCTACCTTGCCGATGACCTCCAGAACCGCCTCCTCGAGCGCCTCGGCGTGCACGGCCTCGGAACCCTCCACGCCGCAGACGAACACCATTTCGCGCATGGAGTCCTCCAGGCCGCACAGCGGCGAGGGCGCGCGCCCCAGTGGTGTGGTTTCAAGCAGGTGCTGCAGCGGCGACGCGCTGTTGTCGGTCAGTACGCTGGAGAGCAGCTGGGCCTCCAGCAGCTCGCCCAGGTCGGCGCTCTCGCCCAGCATCCAGCCGAGCACAATGTGGGTCTTGTCGGCAGTGTCGTCGTTTTCGTCGAAGGCGTAGTGTTCGTGCACGCGCAGCGGGGCGTCCAGGCGCCGCTCCGGTCGAACCTCGATACGCTGGTCCAGGCGATCGAAATGGCACAGGGCGTTGTCTTCGAATACTGCCTGGTGCTCGGCAGCGCCGATGTCGCCGAAGGTCATGAAGATGGCGTTGCTCGGGTGGTAGTGGCTGCGGTAGAAGTCGCGCAACTGCTCGTAACTGAGATCCGGGATGTGCTCGGGGTCACCCCCGCTGTTGTAGTGGTAGGTCGAGGTGGGGAACAGGTGGTGGCACAGCGCCTGCCAGAGAGCGCTGGTAATGGAACTCATGGCGCCCTTCATCTCGTTGAACACCACCCCCTTGAAGACGAGGTCGCTGTCGGTGTTGTCGGCGTCTTCGAACTCCACCCGGTGCCCCTCCTGCGCGAAGTCCAGGGGATCCAGGCGCGAGAAGAACACCGCGTCGAGGTACACGTCCAGCAGGTTGCCGAAGTCCTTGCGGTTCTGGCTGGCGAAGGGGTAGGCGGTCCAGTCCGAACTGGTGAAGGCGTTCATGAAGGTGTTCAGCGAGCGCCGCAGCATCATGAAGAAAGGGTCCCGTACAGGGAAGCGCTCGCTGCCGCAAAGCGCGGTGTGCTCGAGGATGTGTGCGACGCCGGTGGAATCCTGCGGCACCGTGCGCAGGGCTACCAGGAAGACGTTTTCCGAGTTGTCCGAGGCCAGGTGGTAGTGCAGCGCCCCGGTCTCCCTGTGCTGGTACTGCTCGACCCGCAGGTTGAGGGACTCGATGTGCTCCGCGCGCACGGGCTCGAAGGCGGGGTGGGCGGCCGCGGTACTCTGGGTCATGTTCGGTCTCACTACAGCGAAAGGACGCTATTCTAGCGCGGGCGGCGGTGTTTGTACCGTGTCTGTCAACTCGATCCGGTAGAGCCACGGCCAGCGCTTGCCGGTCACCCAGAGGGCGCCGCTGGCCGGGTCCCGGGCGATACCGTTGAGCACGTCGGTACCCGGCCTGCGCTCCGCATCGGGTAACAGGCCGGCGAGATCGACGCTGGCGGTGACGCGACCGCTGGCGGGATCGATAACCACGATGCGATCGGTGCCCCACACGTTTGCCCAGATCCTGCCGTCCACCCACTCGAGCTCATTGAGATGGCGCAGCGGTCGACCGCCCTCCGTCACGGCGACGGAGTGCAAGTGGCGGCCGTCGGTGGGGGAGAGGAAATGCAGCCGGTCGCTGCCGTCGCTGTAGACCAGCCGCTCGCCGTCGTTGGTCATCCCCCAGCCCTCGCCGGGGAGAGGCCAGGTACCGAGAGGGGAGAGGTCTGCGCGGCTGTAGACCAGCAGGGCCCGGTTGCGCCAGGTGAGCTGGTAGACGCGTTCACCCAGCACGGTGAGCCCCTCGGCGAACACGCGGTTGTCCAGCCGGCGCTCGTCCAGCAGGCGATTCGTGGCGAAGTCGTAGCGCAGCAGCCTGGAGCCGCCGTAGGTGCCGGTGCTGACGTAGAGTTGCCCGCGATCTATCTCCAGTCCCTGGACGAAATTGTCGCGCGACTGGGGGCGGCGCTCGAGCACCTTCACACCGTACTGCTCCGCGGCGCCGGCAGCGGACACCTGCAGGCCCAGCAGCAGTGCGAACAGCAGGGCCGGCGCGCGCAGTTTACCCACCGTCAGCGGCGCCCCCGGGCGAGGTCGCGGATGGGAAATCGCGCCGGGGACAGCGCGCGCCGCAGGGCGCGTTCGAGCGGCGGGGGTTCATCGCAGGCTGCGCTGGCGACAAGCTCGGCGGCGAGCGGCGTGGAAGTCAGCCCGCGGGAGCCGTGGGCGGTGCTGAGAAAAAGTCCCGGGAGGTACCGGCCGCGCCTGTCGATTGCGCGCTTCGCATTGCGCCGCAGCTCCGCGTAGTCCTCTACAAAGGCCTCGAGGTCCGGCACCGGGCCCGCCATCGGCAGGTAGTCCGGGCTCGCACAGCGCCAGCCGACCCTGCCGGACAGCGCTTCCGTGTCCAGCGCCGACAGCACACCGGCCGTTGCGGGAATTGCCCGGCCGAGGGCCTCCAGGTTGCGTTTGTGGTCGGCGCTGCGCAAGCGCGTCTCCCTGTCGTCGATGTCGAAGGTCGCGCCGATACAGTGCACGTCGTTCCGCGCGGGCGCAATATAGCCCTCGTCGCAGAGGACACCGCTCAGACCCTCCAGCGCGGGCGGGACGGGCAGCTCCGTGGTCTGGCCGCGAATCGACTGAACGGGGAGCCAGTCGAGCCCCGCGAGGGCGGGGCTGCCGCCCCCGGCGGTGATCACCGCGCACTCCGCACGCGCGATCTCCGCCGCGTCGCCCGATGCCACCCAGCTATTGCCGTCTCGCGCGAGGGACACCGGTCCGCAGCCGGTCGTCACGGTAACGTTGTCACGGGCGAGCAGGGCCGCGCAGACCGCCGGCGGGTGCAGCCAGCCCGCCGCGGGAAACCAGTAACCGCCCGTGGCCGGGACGACTCCCAGCAGTGCTGCCGCCCCCGGGGCGTCGACGACCTGTGCGACGTCACCCATTCGCTCCAGCGCCGCGCCGAGGGCCTCCAATTCCGCGCCGTCGGCACACGCGTGGAAACCGCCGCACAGCTCCCCGTCGAGACCCGCGCGCAGTTCGTCCGCCTCGAACATCGCCTGGTACAGGCGGGTCGCGTGCAGGAAACTCATGAGGGCGAAGTCGGTCAGGGCCGAGTGCCGCCGGGACAGGCGCGTGTACAGCACACCCTGGGCGTTCCCCGAGGCGCCGTCGGCGATGTCCCCGGCGTCGAGTACGGTCACCTCGATCCCGCGCGCGGCCAGTGCGGCGGCGACATGGGCTCCGGCGAGGCCCGCGCCGATGACCAGTGCGTCCCGCGGCGGTTGCAACGTGTGCGCCGGCAGGTCCCAGGGTGTGTCGGCGGGCCCCGGCGGTGCCGTGGGGGGCGGGGTGCGAAGTTCGCCCCGGAGGCACTCGCGCTTGCGCCCGAAGCCTGTCTCGCGATGCATGTCAAAGCCCGCGCGCTGCAATCCGCGCCGCACATCGCCCGCTGCAGTGAATGTCGCGACCGTCGCCCCCGGGCGACCGAGTCGCGCCATGTACGCAAACAGTGCCGGGGTCCACATGCCCGGGTTCTTTGCCGGGGCGAAGCCGTCGAGGTACCAGGCGTCCACCAGCTCCCGGGGGGTGCGGGCCAGGTCCGCGAGGGCCTCGCCGGCCTCTCCCCAGCAGAGGTCCAGTCGCACCCGGCCGCCGTCCAGGGACACCCGGTGCCAGCCGGGGAGGGGCGGCGGGTAGTTGGCGAGCAGTGCACCGGCCTCGTCGGCAAGGCCGGGCCAGGCGCCCAGGGCGCGCGCCAGCGCCGCACGCTCCAGCGGGTACTGCTCCAGTGACAGGTAGTGCAGGTCGGGGCGGGGTCCGGGCTGGTCGCGCCAGCTCCGCCAGGTGACGAGGAAGTTCAGGCCGGTGCCGAACCCCGTTTCGGCGATGCAGAAATGCGGCCGCGTATGGCCGCGCCAGCGCGCGGGCAGGCCATTGCCCGCGAGAAAGGTGTGCTCGCTCTCGGCGCGGCCGTCCTCCGCGCTGAAGTAGAGGTCGTCGAAGTGGGCGGAGCGGGGGACATCCAGCTGCCACTCGACCTGGGCTTGCGCCGCGGGACCCCAGGGGAGGTTGTCCCGCTTCATCCGGTGCCGGTTCTGATCTTTAACTCCTTGGGTAGCCAGGCTGGAATATACGGCCTGTCTTCCGCCAGCATATCGTCAATGGCGAAGACGTGCAGCTCGGGGGTGCCGCGCGGGGGCCGGTAGAAGGTGACGAGGAAATCCTTGCCCTCGGTGTGCTGGGGCAGGCGCACGTCCCAGCGGTTGTCCAGGATGCTCAGCGTGGTGTCGCCGGGCTGCAGGCGCACGCGCGCCACGTAGTGGTTCTTGCCCACCGGTTTGAGGCTGCGGTTCTCGCTGCCTACCAGTGCGCCGTACAGGCGCGTCTTGATCACGACTATGGGGGAGATGTCGCGACGGCTCTCTGGGATGCGCGGGTCCATCAGTCGCTGGCTGATCTGGCTGAGGGCGGTGTTGCCCTCGGCGCCGCTCAGGCGGACCTTGCTCGCACTGAAGGGAATCCTCGCGAGGGTCTCCGCGTCGCGCAGCGCGAGTTCGCGGGCGCGCAGTTCCTCCTCCGTCGGCAGGGTGATCGAGGATTGCTGGACATCCGCGTGGTAGTTCTCGAGGAGCTGGTGCAGGCGCTCGACATTTTCCGCCTCGATGTCGATGGAGTAGTCGCGGTAGGTATCGCGCAGCGGCTTGCTCTCTATCGCCACCCGCACTTCCTCCTCGCGCTCCCTCTCGACCTCCGCGGTGACCTTCTCCTCCAGCGTGCGCGCCTCGGTGATCTGTTTCTGCAGCAGCGTGACCTCCTGCTCGGCGATCACGATGAGGCGCTCCTTCAGTTCCACCACCTCGACGGCGAGTTTGCGCACCGCGGGGTTACTGCTCTCCTCGGGCGGCGTGTCGTCGTCCTGAAGTGTCTCGATGGTCTGCTGGTACTGCTCCAGTTCGGCGGTCAGGATCTCGCGCTCCGCCGCCAGTGCCTGCAGGGAGCGGCTGGTTTCCCCGGGGCTCGCCAGGGCTGCCCCGGGGCCGCCCAACAGCAGCGCGCAGGCGAGCGCGACAAGCCGCCCCCGCACCGCCCGCAAGCACTGGTTCTGCCCCCTGTGCATACTAAAAAACCCCAATATATTCAGAAATATACACCCATTACCGCATGTAATATCCAGGAATGGTCGTCCCCCGACACGCACCTGTTGAATCCACCATAGCGACACAGGCCGCCCCACGGGAACGATTTTCTGGCGTTTTCTCCAGTTTTTAGGAATCGCCGCTTCCCAGTGTTTTCGGCCCCGGGGCCGCTCCCGGTTGCGCCGCCGCTACACGGCCCTTAGACTGGCCCGCTCCCGTCGCCGAGGTCGCCATGCCTGAGCCCGCGCAACAGTCCATTTCACACGACCAGTTCCTGCTGATCGCCGCCAACCTGCTGCACCGCGCGCTGCTGGCCCCCGCGCGCACCGAGGCCAAGCAGTTCTACCGGCAACTCGCGGAGGGCCGCACATTGGCTCTCACCTCGGTGGAGATGGAGGACAAGTCCACGGCGCAGTTCGGCGTCTCCCTGGACCAGAGCGAATTCCGCGGGCGGCTCAACTACGGCGCGTTCCGCGCGAGTGTGGAGACCCTGGTGGCCAACCTGGCGGCCCATCTCAAGGAGGAGAAGGAGGTGACCGTGTTCGGTGCGGAGGAGGGCCGCGCGGCGATGATTTTCGGCGTCACCGCCGTAACGGTGGAAGAGGGCGAGAACAACGTCATGGTGCTGGGCGCGGAGGTCGGTGACCAGGCCACCGTGCTGCAGCTGATGTACCTGGATCCGGCACAGTTCGAGCAGCGCAGCGCCGGCTGAGAGAGTAGCTCTTCAGTCCTCGAGCAGGACCCTGGGCAGGGCGGGTTGTTCGACCCGCATCTTCTCCGTGGGAGCCATGACATCCGCGGTCCCGTCGGCGACCAGTTCACCGGCCTGGTTGCTGGCCCGGCACTCCAGGGTAACGGTGCTGCGCCTGTCTTTCTTTGCCACGACTTCAAGCTCCACCGTCACCGTGTCGCCCAGCTTTACGGGACGCCGGAAACGCAGGGTCTGGCCGAGGTAGATTGTGCCCGGCCCCGGCAGCTCCATGGCGAGTGCGGCGGAGATGATAGCCCCCGTGAGCATGCCGTGTGCGATGCGCTCGCCGAAGACCGTGGCCGCTGCGAAGCCCGCGTCGAGATGCACCGGGTTGACGTCCCCGGACACCGCGGCAAACAGCAGCACGTCGCGCTCCTCCACGCGCTTGGAATAGGTCGCGGTTTGCCCTATGGTTATCTCGTCGTAGGTGGTATTGCCTATCTCCGGCATGGCCAGCTCTCCATCGGAACTTCACACACAGCATAACGCACAAGCGGGCGCCGGCGCCCGCCGCGACTGACCGGCAGAACCACAGCATGCAGCAATTCGGGGAGGGCGGCCCCGTCCTCCGTGCCATAACCTATCCTCCGGAATTGCCGGTCTCCGAGCGGCGCGAGGAGATTGCCGCCGCCATCGAGCGCCACCCGGTGGTCATCGTCGCGGGCGAGACAGGTTCCGGCAAGACGACACAACTGCCCAAGATCTGCCTGGAGCTCGGTCGCGGGCAGGGCGGTATGATCGGCCACACGCAGCCCCGCCGCCTCGCGGCGCGCACGGTCTCTGCGCGCATTGCCCGGGAACTGGGCCCGGACGGTGAAGCGCTGGTGGGTTACGAAGTGCGATTCAGCGACCGGGTCCCGGAAACCACCGCCATCAAACTGATGACCGACGGCATCCTGCTAAACGAAATACGGCGGGATCGCCTGCTGAGGCGTTACGACACGCTGATTATCGACGAGGCCCACGAGCGCAGCCTCAATATCGATTTCCTGCTCGGGTACCTCGCGCGACTGTTGCCCCGGCGACCCGATCTCAAGGTCCTTGTGACGTCCGCCACCATCGACGTGGAGAGTTTTTCGCGGCATTTCGACGGTGCGCCCGTCATCGAGGTGTCCGGCCGCACCTTCCCGGTCGAAACCCGCTATGTCGGCGGTGATGACGGCGAGGGCGATGAGCCCGCGCGCATCGCGGAACTGGTGGCCGAGATCGACGCGGGTCGCCACGGCGAGCGCGGCGACGTGCTCGTGTTTCTCCCCGGCGAACGCGAAATCCGCGAGCTGGCGCAGGTATTGCGCCGGGCCGTGAAGATCGACGTGTTGCCCCTTTATGCGCGCCTCAGCCAGGCGGAGCAGGACCGCGTTTTCGCACCTGGGCGACGCGGCGCCGGTATCCGGGTCGTGCTCGCCACGAACGTCGCGGAGACATCGCTCACCGTGCCGGGCATCCGCTACGTCATCGATCCCGGGCAGGCGCGCGTCAGCCGGTACTCCCATCGCACGCGGCTGCAGCGCCTGCGCGTGGAGGCCATTTCGCGGGCGAGCGCCGACCAGCGGCGGGGGCGCTGCGGCCGGGTCGGCCCCGGCGTATGCCTGCGCCTCTACAGCGAGGCGGACTACGACGGCCGGCCGGAGTTCACCGACCCGGAAATCCTGCGCACCAACCTCGCCTCGGTCATCCTGCGCATGTTGTCGCTGGGCCTGGGGGAGGTGACGGAGTTCCCCTTCATCGAGCCCCCCGACACGCGCCAGGTGCGCGATGGCTATCGCCTGCTGGAAGAACTCGGCGCGGTGGACGGCGACGGGGTGCTCACGAAGGCCGGGCGCCGCATGGCGCGTTTCCCTGTGGACCCGCGCCTCGCGCGCATGGTGCTGGAGGCGGTGCAACAGGGCTGTCTCGAGGAAATCCTTGTAATCGCGAGCGCGCTCAGCATACAGGACCCTCGCGAGCGGCCCGCCGATAAACGCCAGCAGGCGGACCAGTCCCACGCGCGCTTCCGCCACGAGCGTTCCGATTTCATGGCCTGGCTCAACTTGTGGACCTACCACGAGGAGCAGCGCCGGGCACTCAGCAGCAACCAGCTGCGCCGGCTGTGTCGCAGGGAATTCCTGTCCCATGCGCGGATGCGCGAGTGGCGCGATGTCCACACCCAGCTCTGCGTCGCCTGTCGCCAGTTGAAGCTGAAGGTGCGCGGCGAACTGCCCGTCGAAGAGAACTACGCGGGCGTGCACAAGGCGCTGTTGTCGGGCCTCCTCGGCAACATCGCCCAGTGGCATGAGGGCAGGGAGTACCGCGGTGCGCGGGAGCGCAGCATGCAGATTTTCCCGGGTTCCGCGCAGGCGCGCAGCAAACCCCGGTGGCTGGTCGCCGCGGAGATTGTCGAGACGTCCCGCGTCTTCGCCCGCGAGGTGGGCGCCATTGAACCGCGCTGGGTGATAGAGCTCGACCCACCGCAGCTCAAGCGCCACTACCACTCACCGCGGTGGCAGGCGCGCAGCGGTCGCGCGGTGGCCTATGAGCGGGTAGCACTCTACGGACTCACCCTGGCGGACAAGCGGCTGGTGCACTACGGCCCAGTGGCGCCCGTGGAGAGTCGCGAGCTGCTGATCCGGGAGGGCCTGGTCGCGGGAAACTTTCACCGCTACCCGGCATTTCTAAAGCACAACCGGCGACTCGCCCGGGAGGTGGCCGACCTGGAGTCCCGCGCCCGCCGCCGGGATCTGTTGGTCGCGGACGAGGTTCTGTTCGGTTTTTACGACGACCTGCTGCCGGAGCGCGTCTTTACGGCCGCGCACCTGCGCTCGTGGCTGCAGGAGAACCCGGCGGCGGAGCAGGGCCTGTACATGCCCCGGGATCTCCTGCACGCCCGGGATCCGGGGCACGACCTCGGCGAACAGTTCCCGGAGGAACTGGTGTGCGGTGACCTGCGCTTCCGCCTGAGCTACGAGTTCGACCCCGGGGGGCTGACCGACGGGGTGTCCGTGACCGTGCCGCTGGGGCTGCTCAACCGCGCGCCGCGGCGCCGTTTTGACTGGCTGGTGCCCGGGTTGTTACGCGAGAAATGCATTGCACTGGTTCGCGGCCTGCCGAAGGAGAAACGCAAGCGCCTGGTGCCGGCCCCGGACGTCGTCGATCGTGCGCTGGCTGAACTCGCACCGGCGGACGTGGACCTGTACGCGGCTCTCGCGACGCGCATGTCGCAACTGGGTGGCGTCGAGGTGTCCCGGGATGACTGGGACCGGGGCCGGCTCGATGACTTCTACCGCATGAATATTCGCGTGGTGGACGCCGGGGGCGGATTGCTGGGCCAGGGCCGGGACCTGGATGCGCTGCTGGAACAGTTTCGCGAGGATGTGCGCCGCACCATCGGCCAGGCACAGAACGACGCGCCGGAACGGGTCGGCATTACCCGGTGGGATTTCGGCGAGCTGCCCCTGCGGCGCCGCTTTCGCCAGGCGGGTGTGGAGATCGAGACCTGGCCCGCGCTTGAGGACAGGGGCGACAGTGTCGCCATCACCCAGTGCGATTATCCCGGGGAGGCGAAGCTGAGCCATCGCCTCGGCGTGCTGCGGCTGGCGCAGCTCGCCCGCGCACAGCAACTGCGGGAAATACGTCGGGAGGCGCTGCGCGGCAACTCCGCCAGCCTGGTACTGGCGGCGGCGGGCCGGGAGCGGGATGCCCTCGTGGAGGATATGGCCGCTGCCGCGTTTGTACAGGCGCTCGGCCTGGATGGAGAGCTTCCCAGGGACGAGGGGGCATTTCGCTCGGTGCTGGCGGCGGGTAGTGCGGAACTGGTGCCGCGCGCCAGGGAGATCGAGTCGGCGCTGTGCGCCGCCCTCGAGGCACTCGGCGCCACCCGCTCGCTGCTCGCCGCACTGCCCGCCGGGGAGTTCGGCGACGCCCGGCGGGACATCGACACCCAGCTCGCCGAACTGCTGCAGCCGGGATTCCAGCGCGACACCCCCGCTGATTGGCTGTCGCAGTACCCCCGCTATATGAAGGCCCTGCGGACCCGGGTGGAGCGGCTGCGGGGGCAGTACCCGAAGGACCAGAAGCACACGGCCATGCTGGAGGGCCTGACGGCACCCCTGCAGGAGGCCCTGGCCTCCCGGCCCGGGCTGCTCCTGCTCTGTGCAGAGGCGATGACCTACCGCTGGATGCTCGAGGAGTTCCGCGTATCGCTGTTTGCACAAAACCTGGGCACGAAACGGGCGGTCTCGGCAAAGCGGCTCGCACAGCAATGGGGCGCGGTGGAGCAGTGGCTGCAGGATAACCCCAGGTGATGCGGGGACATGGCCGCTAAAAAAATTCTCGGCGCCGGGGGCAAGTTGTGAAACTAATGGTTTGATGCTATGTCATACATACCACGAATGCCGGCTCGGTGGTGTCCCGCCAGGCGCGCTTCGGGTTTTACTATCACAACACTGACTACAGACAGGGAAACTATCATGGCAAATTTCAAGAAACCTCTCGCGGCGGCGCTGGGCGCGGCATTCCTGGCCTCCTCCGTGGTGCCAATGGCGTCCGCGGAAGTGAATCCCTTCTCCGCCCAGCAACTGAGCGGCGGTTACGACCTGCCGAATTACGCCGGTCACAAGGAAGGCGGCTGCGGCGAAGGCAAGTGCGGCGGCGAGAAAGGCGACGGTGAAGGCTCCTGCGGCCACGAGAAGGGCGAAGGCGAAGGCAAGTGCGGCGAAGGGAAGTGCGGCGAAGGCAAGTCCGAGGAAGAGGGCAAGTGCGGCGAAGGCAAGTGCGGCGGCGACGGTGCCGAGGGCGAAGCCAAGTCCGAAGGTGAAGGCAAGTGCGGCGAGGGTAAGTGCGGCGGATAGTAATGCCTGAAGCCATCCGAGAACTCCAGGGAGCGGGACTCGGTCTGAGGCGGGCCCTTATGGGCCCGCTTTTGGATATGGACCAGGGAGAGGTCGATTTCATGGAGGCGGCGCCGGAGAACTGGATCGGCGTCGGCGGCCGCTTTGACAGGCAGTTCCGCGAACTCGCGGAGCGGTATCCCCTGGCCCTGCACGGGCTGTCCCTCGATATCGGCGGCCCCGACCCGCTGGACACCGCGCTCGTGCGAGCGGTTCGCGAGTTGATGGACAGTGCCCGGGTGCCCGTTTACAGCGAGCACCTGACCTACTGCGCGGCGGAGGGGCATCTCTACGACCTGTTGCCCATCCCGTTTACGGAGGAGGCGGTGCACTACGTCGCAGGGCGCGTGCGCCAGGTACAGGACATAATCGGCCGGCCCATTGCCCTGGAGAACGCCTCCTACTACGCGCAGGCGCACACCGACCTCAGCGAGGCAGAGTTCATTGGCGCGGTGTTGGCGGAGAGCGGTTGCGACCTGCTGCTGGACGTCAACAATATCTACGTGAACAGCATCAATCACCGCTACGATCCCATCGAATTTCTCGACGCGCTGCCCCTGGATCGGGCGCGTTACATTCATATTGCGGGGCATTACGACGAGGCGGAAGACCTGAAGGTGGACACCCACGGCGCCGATGTCATCGACCCCGTATGGCGACTGCTGGAGGAGGCTTACCAGAGGCTCGGCCCGCTGCCGACCCTGCTTGAGCGGGATTTCAACCTGCCGCCGCTGTCCAGCCTGCTGACGGAGGTGGGGCGCATTCGCGCGCTGCAGGCGGGCTGCCCCCTGGAGACCCTCGAGGCGGTGGGCTGATCGATGAGCGATAGCGCGGCGAGAGACGGCTCTCTGCGAGAGACCCAGCTGGCCATGGCGAGCTACCTGCGCAACCCGCTGGAGGTGCCGCCCCCGGAAGGCATCGAGCCCCGCCGGTTGAAGATCTACGAGGACCTTGTCTACAACAATATCGAGAGCTTCATCAGCAGCGGGTTCCCGGTGCTGCACAGCCTGTACGAGGCCCCCGAGTGGGAGGCCCTGGTGCGGGCATTCATGCAGCAGCACCGCTGCCACTCGCCGTATTTCCTGGAGATCAGCCAGGAGTTCCTGCAGTTCCTGATGGAGGATTTCCAGGCGCGGGATTGCGACCCGCCCTTCATGACTGAGCTGGCACACTACGAGTGGGTGGAACTCGCCCTGGACGTCTCCCGGGAGACCCTGCCGGAACCGTCGCAGGTCCGCGAGCTGGCCGCCGCCGTGCCCAGGCTGTCACCCCTGGCCTGGTCCCTGGCGTACCGTTATCCCGTGCACCGCATCGGGCCGGGTTTTCGGCCGGAGGATGCCGCCGAGTCCACCTACCTGGTGGTGTATCGCGACCGGCAGGACAAGGTGCGCTTCCTGGAGACGAACGCGGCCACCGCCCGCCTGCTGGAACTGGTGCGCGACAACCATGCAGCCACGGCAGCCGAGCTGCTGGCGCAACTGGCCGGGGAGCTCGGCATGGAGCAGGGCGCCGTCCAGGCCTTTGGCCTGGAGCAGTTGCAGGGCTTTGTGGACGATTCTGTGGTCCTGTTCACAGAAGCACCGGCAGGGGACTGACGCCCGGTTGCCCGGCGTCCGGACCCGGCGTACCATTTCCCCTCCCGAGTTGCCGCCGGCATCGCCCATGGCTTTTCCCCGCTATCTCGTCCTCCTGACCCTGGTCCTCTTCGCCCCCGTTACCCTGGGGCAGGATATCGAGCCGCCCAAGGACCCGTGGGAGCCCATGAATCGCAAGATCTTCGCCTTCAACGAGGGGCTGGACGGCTATGTCCTGCGCCCGGTCGCCAGGGGATACCGCTACGTCACGCCGGACCCGGTAGAAAACGGGGTGAGCAATTTCATCAGCAACATCTATGAGTTCAACACCATCTTCAATTCCATCCTGCAGGGGAGGGTGGAGGACACCATTCACAGCCTGGGCCGCTTTATCCTGAATACCACGATCGGCCTGGGCGGGTTCCTCGACGTGGCCACGCCGATGGGCGTCGATCACCGCCCCGCGGACTTCGGCCAGACCCTGGCGGTCTGGGGGGTCGATTCAGGCCCCTTCCTCATGGTGCCCGTGGCCGGGCCGCGCACGCTGCGCAGCGGCACCGGACTGCTGGTCGACAGCTATACGAACCTGCCCTCCCTCTCCGGGGAGACCGCCATCAACTGGTCGTTCCTGGCGGTGGAGGCCATCGACGTGCGCGCCCAGCTGCTCAAGGCGGACCAGCTGATCTCCGGCGATCGCTACATATTCCTGCGCGAGGCCTACCTCCAGCAGCGGGAGTTCTTCCTCAATGACGGCGTGATCGACGACAGTTTTTCTGACTTCGAGGAAGGGGAAGGCTTCGAGGATTTCTGATGAGACAGCCCACCCGGTCCCGCCCCGGGCGGCGCCCGGGAAAAAGTGTTAAATCCTGCCCAAAGTATGGCTGAGCATGTTGCCTGAGCCCCGTGATGGGCGTACTGTCGCGCCCTGTCCACCCGCAAAACCTGCCGTGATGGCCTCTAACGGAAACCTGCTAATCGTCGATGACCAGCCCGAGCGCGCCGGGGAGATGGCGGAATTCCTGGTGTCCGCGGGTTTTGACGTCAACGTGGTCACGGATGTGGCCAATTCCAGCTATTCCCTGGGCGCCAGCAGCGACCTCGACGTGATCCTCTGCGAACTGGACCTGCAGGGCGTCTCCTGGGGGGAGGCGCGGCGCACCCTGCGGGAAATGGACGTGCAGGTGCCCGCCATCATGTTCAGCGATGTCGCCGACGTGGAGCACATGAAGATCGCCCTGCGCCTGGGTGCCCACGATTGTTTTGTGCGGCCCGTGACCGACCGGGAAGCCCTGGTGCGTTCGATCGGCCGCTGCGTGCGGGAGCGGCAGTTGCGGCGCGACCTGCGCGAGAGCCGCCAGCGCCTGGAGGCCACCAACGCAGAGCTCAAAGGCACCGTCAAGCTGCTGGAACAGGACCAGCAAGCCGGGCGCCAGGTGCAACTGCGCATGCTGCCCGCCACCCCCCTGGTCCTGGACGACTACGTGTTCAGCCACACGGTGATCCCCTCGCTTTACCTCAGCGGGGACTTCACGGACTATTTCACCGTGGGGGACCGCCACGTCACGTTCTTCATGGCTGACGTGTCCGGCCACGGCAGTTCGTCCGCCTTCGCCACGGTGCTGCTGAAAAACCTCTTCGCGCGCAAGCGTTCCGACCTGCTGCGGCGGGACGACCACACCATCATGAGCCCCGTCGAGATGCTCAGGCGCGCCAACATGGAACTGATGGACCTGGAGGTGGGCAAATTCGCGACGATGGTCGTCGGCCTGCTAGACGTGGTCGACAACACGCTGCGCTACAGCGTCGCCGGTCACCTGCCACTGCCGGTGCTGGTGTCCGACGAGGGCGCCCGCTACCTGCAGGGCGAAGGCTCGGCAGTGGGAATCGTGGAGGAGGCCGAATACACCGAGCACGCCGTCGCACTGCCCGACAGTTTCATGCTGGCGCTGTTTTCCGACGGTATTCTCGAGATTCTGCCGCCGAAGAACCTCATAGAAAAAGAACGGTACTTCCTGGACGTCTTCGAGCAGAGCGCCGACTCGCCGGACGAGCTGGTGACGCGGTTGGGACTGGACCGCGTCGACACGGCTCCCGACGATATTGCCGCGCTGTTCCTCAGCAAGCGGGCCTGACGTGCAGGAGGGCCGGATACTCGCTGCCTGCCACGACGGAGCCTATGTCATCCGCCTGGTCGGTGATGTCCGCCTGACCCTGTGCACCACGATCGACGAGTACTTCCAGAAGATGTACGACAACCCGGCGTTCACCAGCGTCTGGGTGGACCTCTGCGACGCCGAGGGTATCGACAGCACCACGCTGGGACAGCTCGCCAAGCTGGCACTCAAGGTGAAGGAAAAGTTCGGTTTCTCGCCGGCGATCTATTCCTGCGACCCCGGCATCATCCGCCTGTTGCGAAGCATGGGTTTCCACCGCCTGTTCGACCTCCACGAGGAGGCCTGCAGCAACCCCGCGGATATCACCGAGATCCCCGCCGTGGGCGGCTCGGAGGAGGCGGTGAAGCAGAAGGTGGTCGACGCGCACCGTGTATTGATGGGGCTCTCCGAAGAAAACCGCGAGCGCTTCCAGGACCTGATGACGGCCCTGGAGCACGGCTGATCAGTCGCCGGCGGCGAGCTTGCTGCGAATATAGTCCGCGTGGGGCACGTAGGTCAGCTCCGCGACCTGCCTGATGAGGTGCTCCTCGTACTTGTCCACGTTGCCGTCGGCGTAGGCGACCTTCCACATGGCGTCGATCAGCTGTAGTTTCTGCCCGGCACTGTAGTGGTCATTGATCACACGGGTGAATTCGTAGAGGGAGGTGGACTCGTCCACCCGCTCCTCCGCGGCCTCCACCAGCGAGTGCACCTCCCCGGCATCCAGTTCCAGCGTCTCGGTCAGCAACCGCTCCAGGGTGGCGCGCTCCTCGACATCCTCTGTGAAATCGGCGCGCGCCGTTTCCAGCAGCATGGCTGCTGCCACCATGTTCATGCGGTGGCGGCGGTCGTCCTCTGTCTCCCGGCCCTGGACTTCAAACAGTGCTTTCAGTGCGCCGATCATGCCGTCGCTGCTCCACTTCGTGTAGTGTTGCCGCCGGTGCTGCCGACCTGCCGCAGGGCCTCCACCAGTACACCCGCGTCGGCACCCTCCCGCCAGGCGTTCTCACTGAGGTGCCGGCGGAAGCGGCGGGCCCCCGGCACGCCCTGGTAGAGGCCGAGGAGGTGGCGTGTGATGTGATTCAGCTTGCCGCCGCGCGCCAGTTGCTCTTCCACGTAGGGTAGCAGTCTCTCGATCACCACGTCGCGGCTCCCTGCCGGATTCGGCGCGCCGAACAGGCGTCGGTCGACATCGGCCAGTACCCAGGGATTCTGGTAGGCCTCTCGCCCGAGCATGACGCCATCCACGTGCTCAAGGTGTTCCTCGCAGGCCCCGAGGCACTCGATACCGCCGTTGATGACGATTGTCAGGTCCGTGAAGTCCTGCTTCAAACGGTACACCCAGGGGTAGTTGAGCGGGGGTATCTCGCGGTTTTCCTTTGGCGACAGGCCCTGCAGCCACGCCTTGCGGGCGTGGACGATGAACACCTCGCAGCCGGCCTCGGCGACCGGCGCCACGAACCCCGCGAGTTCCTCGTAGTGCTCCATCGTGTCGATGCCGATGCGGTGCTTGACGGTAACCGGCAGGTCGCAGGCATCGCGCATGGCGGCGACACAGTCGGCGACGAGTTGCGGCTGCGCCATGAGACAGGCGCCGAACATGCCCGACTGGACCCGGTCGGAGGGGCAGCCGCAGTTCAGGTTGACCTCGTCGTAGCCCCAGTTCTGGGCCCAGCGCGCGCAGCGCGCCAGCTCGGCCGGGTCGGAGCCCCCCAGTTGCAGGGCCACCGGGTGCTCGGCGGCGTCGAAGTGCAGGAAGCGCTCGCGGTCGCCGTGAATCAGTGCGCCGGTGGTGACCATTTCGGTGTAGAGGCGCGCCTGGCGCGTCAGCAGCCGCCAGAAGTAGCGGCAGTGATGGTCGGACCAGTCCATCATGGGTGCGATGCAGAAGCGGTGGCCGGGGATTCCGCTACCAGGGTCTGGTTCGTTCACTGGCGTCAGCGGTCCGGCTGGATGCGCGACCACTCAAAGGGCATCTTGAGGTGGCCCCAGTAGGAGTTGTTCACCCGCGTGCCGTCCGGCAGGCCCAGGCCCTGTTCGTGCAGGCGCGGCATGTCGGCGGGAAGTATGCGCGTGCCGAACAGCACGTCCCAGATGATGAGTATGTCGCCGTAGTTGCGGTTCGACTCCGCGGGCAGTTTCGAGTGGTGCCAGCGGTGGATCTCGGGTGTCGCGAACACCCAGCTCAAGGGGCCGGTGTTCATGTGGAAGTTGCTGTGCTGCATCATGCTGTTCGCGCCCGCCAGGATGCTGTACAGCGCCAGGATGTCCGCGGGGGTGCCGATCAGCCACAGGGCGCTGAGCCGCAGCCCATAGGTGATAAAGGACTGCACGGGGTGTTTGCGCAGTCCGATCATGCAGTAGTAGTTTCTGGAGCAGTGGTGTACGGCGTGCAGCGGCCAGAGGAATGATACAGAGTGCAGTGTGCGGTGCACCCAGTAGGACACGAACTCCACCACCAGCAATGCAAGCGCCAGTTGCAGCAGCACGGGTGCATCGTGTGGCCACAGGGAGTAACCCAGCGCACCGTCGAGTTGCTGCGCCAGCCCCACGATCAGCGTGTAGAAAGCGAGGCGGAACAGCTCGGTGGGAATGGTATTGCTGATCGCCGCGTGCAGCAGGTCGCTGCGCAGCTCCTGGTTATCGTAATGCCAGTCGGGGTACTGGGGGTAGCGCAGCTCGAGGATGAAGCACAGCGCGATAAAGAAAAGGCCGATACAGGATACCGCGATCATGGGGGACACGCCCGCCTGCAGCAGGGTGATCCCCGCGGTTAGGGCCGCGACGAGTGACAGGGGGTAGAAGGCGTAGGTTAAGAATTCGCGCATCACCGGCCTCAATGTCCCCGCGCGCGTTCCTTCGCGACGGCTTCCAGGGTGAAGCGCTTTACTTGCCTGCGCATCAGCTCCGGGGCCAGGGCGCGTACCACGTAGCCGGTGGCCGGGAAGCCCGGGTACGTCGTCTCGTGCTTCCCGCGGGCCAGCGCCTTGAATATCGCGGCGACGAGATCCTCGGGATCCACCATACTTTTCTTCGCGACAGGCGGCATGCGGGCGAGATCGTCCTCCGAGAAGAACGGTGTGTCGATTGCCCCCGGGCAGACCGTGAGCACATAGACACCGCGGTCCTCCACCTCCATGCCGACGGCATCCGCCAGTCCCACGATAGCGTGTTTGGAGGCGCTGTAGATCGATTCTTCCGGGGAGGACACCTTGCCCGCAACGGAGGCGATAAACACGATACAGCCGTCGCCGCGCTCCAGCATCTGCGGCAACAGGAGCTTGGTGAAGTAGACCGAGCCCTTGACGTTCACATCGATCAGACGGTCCATGTCGTCCAGGTCCCACTCCTCGAACAGCAGGTGACGGCCGTAGCCCGCATTGTTGACCAGCATGTCGATATGGCCCCAGGTATCGAGGGCCTGTTGCACCGTGACTTCGGTCCGGGCACGGTCGGCGACGTCGCAGGGCAGGACCAGGGCCCGGCGTCCCAGGTCCTCGATTTCCTGGCGCAGGGTGTCCAGGGCGGACTCGGTCCGCGCAACCAGGGCGACATCGGCGCCGCGCCTGGCCAGCTCCAGGCAGAGGATACGACCGATACCGCTCGAAGCGCCGGTTACCAGTACCTTTCTGTCCGTGAAGTCGCTGATTGCCTGCATAGTATGGTTCTTTCCAAGAACGTCTTATCAAGCTCCGTCGGGCTGCGCCTGGGCCAGCCAGGAGCGGCGCCAGGTAATATAGCCCCAGACCGATAGTAGGCTGTAGATACCGATCAGTACAGCGTAGATGTCCAGGTCGCGGTCGTGATACAGCCAGATGGAGGCGAGGTTGAGGACGAACCAGTAGATCCAGCCCTCCAGCACCTTGTGAATCTCCATGAACGTGGCGATGAAACTGAACACCGTGGTGGCGGCGTCCACCAGTGGCCGCTCGGCGTCGGTGAGGTTCTGCACCAGCAGGCCCAGGCCCAGGGCAGCCGCGCCCCCGAAAACCAGGGCGCTCAGGTGCTGGCTCATCCGCCAGGTAGTGACGGGGTTGTCCTCCTGTTCTTCGCGCCGGTGCCAGCGGAGCCAGCCCCATGCCCCCATCGCCGCATAGAACAGGTACAGCAGGGATTCAAAGTACAGGCGGGCGTCGACAAACAGGTAGACGCTGAGCAGGCTGCCGCCGATGCCGAAGACCCAGCACAGAATTCTCTCCCGAATGAGGAGTACAATGAAGGCCAGGTTAGCGCCGGTGGCGAGTATCTCCACGGTCAGGGCCGTAGTCAGTTCAGGCATGGGATTTGCGACCTTATCCTGTACCAGCCTGTAATTCGTTCATGTGCCGTCCGTAGTCAGAAGCTGTAGCGCAGTTCCACACCGTAGGTGCGGGGCTCGCCCAGCTGTGTATAGGTCTGGTTGGACCAGGCGCCGAAGTCGTCCCTCGGGTCCACGGCGAAGTACAGGCCGTGCACGGCGTAGTCCTCATCGCCGAGGTTGCGGCCCCAGACGGTGGCCTCGAATGCACCGCCGGCCCAGGTCAAACTGGCGTTGACCAGGTCGTACCCGTCCAGCTCGCCGTCGTGGTAGTAGCCGAAGTAGCTGTCGTCCCGGCCCTCGAATTCCAGACGCCCGGAAAACTGTGCTGTGAAGGCCACGCGGGTGCCGACGTTGTACTGGTAATTGGGCGACTTGGCCTGGTCGCGACCGTCCTTCGTCACGAAGTCGTTGAGGTCGAGGTCGAAGGTCTCCAGGGAGTCGACCTCGGTTTCCAGCCAGCCGAGAGTGGCGAACAGCTCAATGCTGTCCGTTGCCGCGAAGTGTGTCTCAAGCTCCAGTCCGTAGCTGGTGGCGTCGCTGCCGGTGTCGAGGTAGCCGATCCACAGCCCCGCGTCGCCGTCCCACATCCAGTTCTCGAGCTGGGCGTTTTTCCGGTCGGTGTAGAACAGGGCGAGGTTGGCATCCAGGCGCCCGTCGAGTGCGCGCACTTTCGCACCCACCTCGTAGTTCAGCAGGCTCTCGTCATCGAAGGTCAGGTTGTCGTCGATGTACGCCTGGAAGATCGGCGACATGGCGGGCTGGTTGGCGGCTGCGCTGGTATTGACGCCGCCCGGTTTTCCCCCGCGCGCCATCGTGGCGTAGAGCATAGTGTTGTCGTCGAGGTCGTACTTCGCACTGAGCTCGGCGTTCCACAGGTCGTCGCTCTCGTCCGACTCGAAGCCGTTGGTGTTGTTGTAATCGTCCTCAAAGCGCTCCAGCCGCGCTCCCGCGAGCAGTGTCAGCCGGTCGGTCATGGCGTATTCGTATTCGCCGTACACGGCGTAGCGCCCTGTCTCGTACTCGCTGGTGGTGGAGGAATCGCCGTACCAGACGCTGGGGAACGCGTAGTCGAAATCCTCCTCGCTCAGGTTGCCGTACAGGCCGAGGACGTAGCGACCCTCACCTGATGCCAGGGAGCTGTTGCCCCCGAGCAGGCGCAGGTCCGCGATGGAGCGGTTGCGGTCGCGCTCGAAGATCTCCCTGGCGGTGTCGTTGCCGCCGGAACACAGAAACTCCTGGCACAGTTGGTCCGACACCCAGTCGGCGTCGTAGCTCAGCACAAAATCAGTGTCCAGGTGGCTGACTACCGCCTCGACGCTGTGGTCGTCACCAACCAGCCAGTCGCCGCTGGCGGAAAAGGCGAGGGTTTCCTGCTCGTCTTCGCCGGGCTGGTCCGAAAAGGTGTCGCGATCGTTGTCCAGGGACCAGGTGTCGAGGCCGTTGTCGGCGTCGAAGTAGAACGCGGTCAGTCCGTAGGTCGCGGTGTCGGTGGGGGTCCACTCGACTCGGGCCCGGGCGGTGAGTTCGTCGAAGTCGTTGGTGTCGTCGCTGTCCAGACGCTGGTTTTCGATATAACCGTCGCTGAGGTTCTGTTGCACCGCGATGCGCCCGCGCAAACTGTCGGTGAGTGGGCCGCTCAGTACCGCCCCCAGGTTGTAGCTGTCGTAGTTCCCCGCCCCCCCGCTGAGCTCGCCCTCGAAGCTCTCCGTGGGCGCATTGCTGCGGATATTGATCATGCCCGCGTGGGCGCTGGACCCGAATCGGGTGCCCTGGGGGCCGCGCAGGACCTCCACCTGGGCCACGTCGAAGAGCATGCCGGCATTGGCGCTGTCACCCAGCTCCAGCCTGTCCAGCATCAGGCCGACCGAGGGGTAGTATTTGGGATCGTAGTACTGCTCGAGGTCGCCCACACCGCGCACCTGGATGAAGCGGCTGCGCGAGCTGCCGGCGCTCCAGGTGACGTTCGGCGCGGCGTTGAGGATGTTCTCCAGGTGCAGCGCCGCGCGCTCGCGAATGGTTTCCTCGCCCACGACACTGATACTGCCGACGGAGTCCTGTAGCTGAACCTGTCGGTAGTTGGCCGTGACGACGACCTCTTCAAGCTCCTCGCCGAGAGCCGGTTGGGAAGCCTGGGTGATTGCGAGGGCGAGTGCCGCCGCCAGGGGACGCGATGATATTGACATGGTGAGCCTCCAGTAACCGCCAAGAGACCCGGTGAACGACGCCAGGGTGGTATGACTACACCTATTCCTACGCCGGTATTAACCGGATCAGGTTCAAGGGTTCGCCCGTCGCGACGGGCATCTCAGGCCAGAGGCCACCCCTCAGGTTGAGCTGCGGAGTATACGGCAGGGGGGGCGCAAATCCCAGCGCGCCGCTTGAACAGCCCGGACAATGTTGGTTCACTGGCCCCATGCACTACATCTTTGAGGTCCACATTCGCGAGGGGTACACCCCGGAGCAGTACGCCGACGCCTGGGTCCGCGCCAGCCGAATCATCCAGCAGGCGCCCGGAGCACAGGGCACGCGCCTGCACCGCAAGATTGGCAGCCCCGACGTGCTGCTGGCCATCGCGACCTGGGAGAGCAAGGCGCAGCGGGACGCCATGGAGGGAGCGCCCGCGGAGGCGGTGCAGGACATCATCGCGTCCCAGGCCCCCTTCGTCGATGTTCACCTTATAGGGGAGTATGAGGCGCCGGAGTGGGTTGTGCTGCCCGAGGGTATGGAGGCCGACGCGGGCGCGCCGTAGACGCCGGTGAATCGGGCGCCGGTAATAGGATTTGCGGGGTCCAGGCCGTATAATCCCGGCTCTCTCATACAGGACCCCGTCATCCCATGACCGTTCGCACGCGTGTCGCACCGTCACCCACCGGCGACCCCCATGTCGGCACCGCCTATATCGCGCTGTTCAACCTGTGTTTCGCCCGCGCCCACGGCGGGCAGTTCCTCCTGCGCATCGAGGACACGGACCGCGCCAGGAGCAGCGCCGCCTCAGAGCAGGCGATACTGGATTCGCTGCGCTGGCTGGGCCTGGACTGGGACGAGGGCCCCGACGTCGGCGGTGACGCGGGTCCCTACCGACAGAGCGAACGCATGGACCTCTATCGCCAGTACGCTGAAAAACTGGTGGCGGAGGGCAAGGCCTTCATCTGTTATCGCACTGCCCAGGAACTCGACGAGCTGCGCGAGGCGCGCCGCGCCGCGGGCAACAGTACGGCGCTGAAACCCTCGGACCTCGCACTCGATGCCGCCGAAATAGAGCAGCGCCGCGCGGCCGGCCAGCCCTCGGTGATCCGCATGATGGTGCCGGAGGAGGAGGGCAGCTGCGCGGTCGAGGATATGCTGCGCGGTACCATCGAGCTGGACTGGGGTATGGTCGATGCCCAGATTCTGTTGAAGTCCGACGGCATGCCCACCTACCACCTGGCCAATGTCGTGGACGACCACCTGATGGGGATAACCCACGTGCTGCGCGGCGAGGAGTGGATCAACTCGGCGCCCAAGCACAAGTTACTCTATGAGTATTTTGGCTGGGACATGCCGCAGCTCTGCCACCTGCCTCTGTTGCGCAACCCGGACAAGTCCAAGCTGAGCAAGCGCAAGAATCCCACCAGCATTTTTTACTACCAGCGCATGGGGTTTCTCCCCGAGGCCCTGCTCAACTACCTCGGGCGCATGGGCTGGTCCATGCCCGACGAGCGCGAGAAGTTTTCCCTCGAGGAGATGCTGGCAGCTTTCGACATCCAGCGGGTCTCCCTCGGCGGGCCCATCTTCGACGTGGAAAAACTGAGCTGGCTGAACGGCATGTGGATCAGGGAAGAGCTCGACGCCGATCAGCTCGCGGCGCGGCTTATCGACTGGGGTTACAACCGGGACAATCTCATGGCCGTGCTGCCCCACGCGCAGCAGCGCATGGAGACGCTGAGTGATTTCGCGCCCCTGTCGGGCTTCCTGTTGAGCGGCACGCTGCCGTTATCCACCGAGAGCTTCGAGTCTGTAAAGAGCGAACCCGAGTCCCTGGTCCGCACCATGCAGTTCACGCTCTGGCGACTCGAAGCCCTGCGCGAGTGGGAGCGCGACGCAGTCTTCGCTGCGCTGAAGGGGTTGGCGGATTCGCTCGATGTAAAAGTGAAAGACCTGCTGGCGCCGTTGTTTATCGCGATCAGCGGCTCCAGCGCCTCGTTTTCCGTGGTCGATGCCATGGACCTGCTCGGCCCCGACATGAGCCGGGCGCGCATCCGCCACGCCATCGAGGTGCTCGGCGGTGTCTCCAAGAAAGCGGGCAAGCGACTCGAGAAGGAGTACCAGGCCCTGGAGGTCAATTGATCATGGCGGGCAATATCGGCACGTCGCTGGTTTCCACAATGGTGCGCGGTGCGAGCGGTATTCACTGTCGGCCGGCGGCACGCAAACCGGCGCAGCTGCTACAACTGTTCGACATCGAGAACTGCCCCTACTGCCGCCTCGTCAGGGAGGTGTTCACGGAGCTGGACCTGGACGCTGAAATCTACCCCTGCCCGAAAGAGGGCGACCGCTTTCGTCCCGAGGTGGTGGAGCGCGGCGGCAAGGCGCAGTTTCCCTACCTGGTGGACCCCAATACCGGGGTCGAGATGTACGAATCCCTGGATATCGTTGCCTACCTCTACGAGACCTACGCAGGCCGCGAGCTGCCCCTGAAATGGAAGCTGGGTGGCTTGCAGACGCTTGGTTCCATGCTCGCCAGCGCGCCGCGCATGAACGAGGGGATGAGGTCACAGCCGAGCATCGATCCGGAGGAGCTCCTGGAGCTGTACAGTTTTGAATCCAGCCCCTACGCACGCCCGGTGCGGGAGTTGCTGTGCAGCCTGCAATTGCCCTATATCCTCAGGAGCTGTGGTCGCACGAGGGCGGGGGAGTGGGTGCTGCCGCCCATCCGGGAACGACTCAACCTGGATCCGGAATCGGAACTGGAAAACCGGCGCCGGTTACAGGCTGCCGAAGGCAGGGTTTCCATCCCCTACCTGTTCGATCCCAACACCGGCGAGGGCCTGTTTGAATCGGCCGACATTCTCGGGTACCTGCGCAACACCTACGCCACCTGAGGCGCCCGGTTCAATCCAATGGACCGGTGCCGTTGCCGCACCGCCGGCGATGGGCGACCATCTATGAAGTGTGATTTTTGTAACTGGAGCAAACATGTCAGAAGGCGCTGAAGCCGACCACAGCCTGCGTGAACTGGTGAACGCGGATGTTGTACAACTCATCCGCCACCTGCGCTGCAGTCACGCCCCCGAGGATGTGCTGGAAGAGGCCACCGGGCACATCAGCCAGGCCATCGAGGCCCTGAAACCGTGGCTGAAAGAGGGGGAGGGCTGGTCGACGATATCTGTCGCCGAGGACAGTTCCGGCCTGCCCTGGCAGGAGGAGGACATCACCTCGGTCATGCCCTACAGCCCCGTGAGCGGTAAGCGCAACCCCGTGGCTCCGCCATTAAAACTCTGGCGGGACGGGGAGAACGTGCGCGGTGAGATCACTTTTTCCGAGACCTACGCCGGCCCGCCGAACTCGGTGCACGGGGGTATTATCGCCGCGGTGTTCGACGAGATACTGGCCATGGCCAACGTCGTCTCGGGGAACGCCGGCTTTACCGGCACCCTGACCATCCGCTATCACCGCACGACGCCCATCAATACCCCGATTGAACTGTTCGGCGAAAACCTGCGCCAGGACGGGCGCAAGCAGGTCAGTCGCGGGGAGATGCGTGTGAACGGCGAACTGACTGCCAGCGCCGAGGGCCTGTTTATCTGTGCCGCACCCCCCGACGAGGGAAAAGAGGAGAGCGCGGCGGGAGAGGAGGGCTAGGCGGTCTGCGGCTGAGGCGCGCCGCGCAGTGCGATCGCCGCGAGAATAGCCAGCAAGAATTCAAAGGCCATGGCGCCCCAGGTGTACGCACCCACAGCGTCCCCGACGGTCAACGTGGAGAACAGGCGGCCCAGGGCGAGACAGCCCACGACAATAACCAGGGCGGCCAGAGCGGGGCGATAGGCGTCGGCGCGCACAGCACCCAGCAGGGCGATGATGCCGAAGCCGGTCTGCAGTCCCCCGTACATGGCACCGAGTTCGACGTACCCATCGCCAGTGACGATGCCGAGGCCAGCGTAGCCCGCCGGCAGTTCCGGGGAAAACAGGCAGGCGAGCCCGTAGCCGATAAAGCTTACGGCCGAAATCCACAGTACGATCTTGCCAAGCATGGCGCGCCTCCGGTTGGGGGAACAAGGTCGCGGCCCAGCTTAGCACAGGGCTTGAGTCGGTTGCCGACCCGGTTGACACCCACAGCGGCGGTCAATAGAATGCGCTCCTTCCCGTTGATCTTTACGGCCTGAAAAGCCTATACTGATCAACGGTTTAGGAGAGTTTTTGGGGCTATAGCTCAGCTGGGAGAGCGCAACGCTGGATGTGGTTGTGGTCACGCCGGGGTCGCGCACGACTTCGAGCCCGCTTAGCTCCAATGCAAAACCACCAGATTATGGGGCTATAGCTCAGCTGGGAGAGCGCAACACTGGCAGTGTTGAGGTCAGCGGTTCGATCCCGCTTAGCTCCACCAAATAAAAATCCCTCATGCGTGAGCATGGGGGATTTTTATTTGGAGAGCGGGGAGTCAGCACCGCTGACCGTAGGTCACGCGGTTCACAAGGGGCGCAGCGACGCAGAGCGCCCGCATGGGCGACCCCGAAGGGGTGAGGCGGCTTGCCGCCGAATAATCCCGCTTAGCTCCACCAAACAAAGAACCCGGCCACGGCCGGGTTCTTTCTTTTTAGAGCGGTTCGACCGATGCGTCGGACTGCCCGCCTAGTTCCACCAAGCAACACACTCCTCATACTTCGGTATGGGAGATGTATTCCGGAGGTGTATCAGTACCGCTGGCGGCGGGCCATGTAGTTCGCGGTGTGCTTTACTTTTCGACCGCAGCTGTCAGGCTATAGAAAATCGGAGGGCAGACAATGTTGGCGAACACCAAGATCCGGATACCCTGGTGGCTGACGCTCATTATCATCCTTGAAACGTTGCCGATGTTCCTTGGCCCCCTTGTGGCGATCAGAAACCCCGGCTTTATGGGAGGTCCTGAGGCAGAGAGCATCAACCAGGCCGCCTTTATCTATTCGGCACGAAACCTTGCCGTTGGTTTTGCCTTCATTATCGCCTTCGTCCTGCGAAGTGCACCAATGCTCTTTATCCTGATTTTCATTCGGCTGTTCACTGACCTGATTGATTTCCCGACGGTGCTCTATTTCGACATGGTGTCCAATGTTGTACGTGTCGGTTCGATTTTTGTCTTTTTGTATTACATCCCCGCGTTCATCGCCTTGCGCTATCTCTGGAAGCAGATGACAACAGGCGATGGGTAAAGAGCCACCCTCAGGCTCCAGTGCCAGGCAGGTATATCGCCCCCTGTAGCAGGGGAATTTTTTTGTATCTTGGAAGTTGACCGCGGACTGTAACAGAGGCCCTGCTCAACCCTCGAACGCCATCCCCAGTGCACCGGGCTGCGCCAGCAGAACCATTCCCACCGCCAGCACCGAGGCCAGGGCCAGGACGGCGAGGGCGGCGTGGACGCGGTGGTCTTCGAAGCTAAACCCCACGATCGCGGCGAGGAAGTTGCCCAGCTCCGCGAGCCGGGCCGGGTGTAAAGTGGGCATGCCCAGCAGGACGACGTTCGACAGGGCTCCAACCAGCGCCAGCAATCCGAATCCGACAAACGCCCGCCGCCTCACCGTGTAGTAATAATCCCGCCAGGAGGTGATCTCGGCGGGCTCGGCCGGCACGAGAATTACGGCCACGTAGTACATCGCGGCGGGGCTCGAGAGCGCCAGGATATACCCGAGATAGGACCATTCCACCGCGTGGTACGACCAGGCGGCCCAGAACGCATTCACCACCCAGAGCAGGAACGCGATGAGGAACAGGAGGTGCACCCAGTACACGCGACCCGGCCGGGTAGCGTAGGGCAATCCGGAGACAAGCCGCATCACCGTGAAGGAAAACACGAGGGAGAATGCGATGGCGATGTACTCAAACAGTTCCATGGTCGCTCCCTTCACAGGGTTCACCGGCTACACAAACTGACCCGCCGGCCGCGTTGGTGTGGGTGGGGGCGCTGCATCCACCGATACCAGTGTAGGCCATATCATGGCCGGGGCCCCGGTACCCGGGCTTTCCCCACCCCAGCCCGCTGATTGGCGGGTCGACCCGCCGCCCCCGCACGCCTGCTGATCCGGGTTGCGCACCACATCCCCGGTATGGTGAACGCCGATGTGCTCAGCTATAGTTTTCCCGAGACGCCAACAAGCGGGGATTGAAGAACGTGCTCAGGGCAATCAGTCAATTACGTAAGAGCGGCAGCGAGCTGGGCATCACCGGCCCCGTCGACGCGCTGCGGGTGGCCAGGAATTTTTTCCGCACGATCTGGGACCCGACCCGGAGCGATATACAGCACGGCATCAACAAGCTGGTGTTCGACAACCTGCGCAAGGCGACGCCCGAGCAGGTGGCGGAGCTTGAGGAGTCCGAGCCGGAGCTGGTGCGCATGTTCAATGAAAATTACGACCCGGCCCTGTCGATTGCAGACCTCTCGAAGCTGCCCGAGGATACGCTGGGCAGGGAGTACGCGCGGTTTGTCACAGAGAACCAGATACAGGCACTGGAGACGCTCCTCTCCCTGGACAGGCCGGTGAACACCCTCGAGTACATGTATCGCAGGGCGTACAAGCTGCACGACATCATGCACATTGTGCTCGGCGCGGACGCGTCGGTGCTCGGGGAGGTGAAGATCGTCTCCTTCACGCTCGGGCAGAAAGATGTCGGCGATGCCAAGGCGCCCGCCATGGCACTCGGTGTCCTGTTCATGAATATCGGCCTGCGGCGTCCACACGAGGTACACGAGGCGATACACCTGGCCGCGAAGTACCACGCCCTGGGCCAGCGCTGTCGCTGGCATGTGACGACCCCGATCGAGGAGATGATGGCCCGGCCGGTGGGCGAGGTCCGCGAACTGTTGCTCAGTGCCGGCTAATCCGGCGACTGCCCATCCCCGTCACGCGCCCGGCGTGCGGATCCTGAGGTCGCGCCAGCGAATCTCGTAGTCCGCGGGGTTGGCGTACTCCCCACCGTGCACCTGCAGGCAGATTTTGCCGGGTTTGTCGGTGGGCGGGTGCGAGTAGTCGGCGCGCAATTCGCCGTTGAGCCAGGTCTTCACGTCAGGTCCCCGCGCCAGCACGCGCAGGTCGTTCCAGGTCCCGCTCCTCGTCAGGCGCTCGCCCTGTGCGGCAAACGCCTTCCGCTCGCCGCCTGCAACGCCCGGGTAGATCCAGCCCGTCGGCAGGGACTCCCCGTACACGCCGCCGGCGGGCCACAGTTGCAGGCGCCAGGGATTGTCGGTGAGGCGCACCAGGATGTCCGCGAGGTAGCGCATAAAAAAGGTCATGTCCGCCGGGTCCTGCACGTCCATCTCCAGCTGGGGCCCGGCCACGATACCGTCACCCCTGATCTCGCTGCGGAACTGCACGCCCGAGTTGAGGCTGGCGGGCGCGATGCGAAAACTGAACTGCAGTTCGAAGTCGTGGTAATCGGCCGGAGAACAGAGAAACGCGTTGTCGGGGTTGTTCCCGATTGGCTTGCCGATGATCTGGTCACCTTCCAGGCGATAGGAGGCCGGGCTGGCGCCGGCGTCTATCCACTCGGAAAACGTCGACTCGGTCAGCAGGGGCTGCCATCCCTGTTCATCGCTCGCAGCGGCGGTCGTGTGAACAAGGAGAGTCGCGACAACCGCCGCTGTGAGTGTTGTCCTTGGCATAGTTCGCGAGCCTCGAAAGTTGCGGTAGATCATGTGTGCGCCGGTCGATTGAATCTGGTGTAGACTGTGCGCATCATCATTCCCAGAGTCAACCACCGCTTGCCCCCTGTTGCCGCCCGCCTTTCCTCGCGCCTGTTGATGCTCGGCTGTTGCCTGCTCGCAGTTACCGGCTGCTCCGATTCATCGGACACAACTGTGCGCCACGACCTGGTCGCGGCCGCCGGCGCCTGCGCGGACGCCGTCGATACGACGCTCATGCTCTGTAAGGCCGAATGCGACCGATTGCCCGACTCGGGGGCTGCAGCCGGGTGCTATTCCGGCTGCTCGGCGAGCCACGAGGAAACCGGCGCGCTGTGCGCCTCCCCGCCAGTCCATTTTGCCAGGGCGTGTGCCTCCGGGGACTGCGTGACGGAGATCAACGAGTGCCTGGTGGAGGCTGTCGGCCAATACGATGCCTGCGCAGCCAACTGCGCGGCGGGGAACGACTACTGCCGCAACCGCTGCCTGGAGAATCGCGCTGCCGCGCAGACGAGTTGTGGCTTCCTGCCCGCGGCCCTCGTGGTCGGCGGAGCGGCACTCCCCGTCTTTGAGCCGGGCAGGGCCGCATTTCTGCCGGGCCTGCTGGACGACGCAGAACTGGCGGTCGTCGAGGCCGCGGACCGGCGCGCCGCCGCACACAGGCAGCGCGAGGTGCGTCTCTGGGTGGGGTCGGGGAACGCACCTGTCGCGGTCACGCAGGTGGAGCACGCCTTCCGTTTCGGGGTCCCGCTGGACAGCCGCGAGTTCGAGGACGGCGACGGGCGCCTGGATTTCTACGGCGATATTGCCAGGCGCCACACCAGCCTGCTGGTCGCGGAGACGAGTCTCAAGTGGCGCAACACCGAGCGCGAGGCGGGCGCGCTGACGTTCGACCTCGCCGATTTTGAGCTGGAGTGGGCCGAGGCGCTGGGCTTTGACGTCAAGGCCCACGTACTGCTGTGGGGCAACCCGCCACCCCTGGCGTCGGGGAGCGGCACCCCGGACTGGTTGCGCGAGCGCTTTGCAGACGCGGACCTGGATGCCGGCGAACGGGAGGAGCTGCGCGGTCTGATCCGCGAGCGCATTGTTACGACCGTCGGTCGCTACAGTGGCCGAATCGACGTGTGGGAAGTGACGAATGAGATGCTCAACCCGATCACGAGCTGGTTCGTGGACCGGTTGGGCCCCACCGTCGTCGAGGATGCGTTCCGTTGGGCGCGGGAAGCGGACCCAGGCGCGGAACTGGTTTACAACGAATGGATCAGCGACATTTTCACCGGGCTCGGCGGTCCCGACGCGCTGGCCGTGCGCGACCGGGTACAGGAGCTTCGCGCGTTAGGCGTGCAGGTGGACGCCCTGGGACAGCAGGGTCACTTTGCCCCGGGGCTGGTCAACATCGGCGTCGACGTGGACCTCAGCGCGCGCACGCGGGTCGATGACTACGCCCTCGCGCTGGAGGCGCTCGCGGAGCCCGGCCTGCCGATCCACATCACGGAAGTCACCTTCGCAGCCCCCGACGAACCTGAACTGCGCGCGGCCCAGGCCGAGGCAATCCTGCGCATCTGGTGGGGCCACCCCCAGGTCGAGGAGATCATCTTCTGGAACTTCTGGAACCCGCTGGGACCGCGCAGCCACCTCGATCTCGGCATCTATGATGACGACGGCAACCTGAGCCGCCACGGGGAGGCGGTACTGTCACTGCTCAACGATCGCTGGCGCACGCAGGTCGAGGGCCAAACAGGCCCGGATGGGTCAATCGCCTTTACAGCCACCCTGGGAGAGCACATCGCCCGCTGGGACACACCGGACGGCCCGGTACACGTCCGCTTTGACGTCGCCGGGGGCGAGCGTACGCTGGACGTGGTGGCGGTGCCGGCTACCCCGGATCGCTGAGGTCTGCCACCCGGGTATCTTGCCTCCCGGGTACCAGGGACGACCCGCAACCGCCGTTCCCCGGACCCTGTCAGCGATACAACCAGGCCCCTTCAGGTGGGCCGGCGGCAAAGACTGAGGAGTCGTTTTGTCCTACTCCCGCCTGGGCCAGGCAGCCTGTAGCGGCCGAGCAGGGCACCAGGGAGGCGATACCCGCATAAGACACGCCCACGGGATCGGAGGTGTAGCCGTCGATAAAGCTCGCCGTGGCGGTTTGTGTGATCGAAAATCCGTCTGCGAGAAACGCGTTGAAGAACTCGATCGGCTGTGCCATCGCAAAGAGGCAAGGATAAATGCAGTACCCGGGCACATAGGCGTTGATGAGATCCGCCACCATGCTGCCCGAGGCCCAGTTCCAGCCGTCCACGTTATAGCCGTTGAGCTCACCCGAACAGGTGCCGCCGGGGCAGGCGGCGGCAATGTCGTTGTAAGTGAGTCCGGCGAACAGGATGGGATTGGCCCACTCGTTGCCATCGTCCGCCATGATCGGTGTGATGGGCAGGCCGATGAACTGGAATATCGGCATGATGTAAAACGTGGCGTCGGAGTCGATGATGGCGGCAATGGTCGGGTTTGACCCCGCACCGACATTGGTCAGGGCGCAGGTGGCCGTCGCCTCGCCATCGCAGAAGAAACCGTCCCCGGCGTTCCAGCGCACGAATTCCCAGCCGGTATTGGCTACCGCCGTGAAAGACTCCGAAAAATTGTCCCCGGTGATCTCGATGATGCAGTTGTCACCCTCCAGGCAGGTGCCGGACATCGTTGATTGCACCTCCCCGCCCTCCACGACGATGACCGCGAGCTTACAGCCTGTAAACAGGCCCAGGGCAGTCACGAACAGAAGTAACCTCGGTACATCGGTCCAGGTAGCCATGCGCTGATCCTCTTTGCCGGAGTCGGAAGGGCGGTGCGCCCTGCGCGGATGCCCTGCAAGGAGATACTAGCAGTCCTGCGAAAGAGTGTGGGACAGGTGTGCCCCGGAGCAGTGGGCCGCCGGCAGGGAAGCGCCCCTGGGGCCCTGGCCGGCTAGCGCTTGCCGGTGGAGGGAGGGGGTGTATCGGTGTCCTTGCGGCCCTTGCCCCGGTGATCGGTGGCCGGCCGCGACGAGCGGCGGTGCGCCACCGCGGCGGCCAGTGTGCGACGCAAGGCTTCTATGCCCGCGTGGTAGTCCTCGGACACCGCGTTACCCCGTTACGGATTTCCGTTGTTGTAGATGATGCGGTACACGTCGCATTCGGCGTCCGGGCAGTTCTGGTTCTGCATATTGATGTAGTAGTCGGTGTTGGTGGACAGGTTGCAGTAGGACGGATGTGACGGTCCCTGGTAGAACTGCACCACGGTGGAACTGGTGCCGTAGTCCTCGCACTTCGGGTCTGACAGGGCGTCGCCGCCGGGGCACTCGGAGATCCAGACGCGACGTTGCACGCCGGAGTTGCCCGTGGTGGACGCCACCGAGATCTGGCCCGCGTAGCTGGCGCCCGAGGTGGTGGTGAAGGGCGTGGCCTTGATTTCGGTCTGGTTGAGGTCGATACGGACCTGGCCGCCCGGGTTGCCCCAGTTTACGGGGTCGGTGATATTGACTCCCGCGGGCACGGAGCCGCAGGGGCCGCTGGCGGGTATATCCGGATCCAGTGGCGCGGGATCGTCCTCGTCGGGCACGCCGTCGTTGTCGTCATCGGGGTCAGTGACGTCCGGGTCGCCGTCGCCATCGCTGTCTATCGCGTCGAAGACAGGCGAGATGTAGAAGGTGAGGTCTGTCTGGACGGCCGCCTCAGCTTCCGGGATGCCCGCCAGCGCGGTGTTGGAAACGGCGCACACCGGATGGGTGGATCCGCCGCAGAAATAGCCGCCGCTGTCTTCCCAGTGGGAGAAGGTGTAACCGGCTGCCGGCACGGCGGTAAAGGTGTCGGAAAAGTCCAGTGCGGTGATGGTGATTTCACAGGTGGTTCCCGCCGGGCAGTCGTTCGTGCCCGACGCGGAGGCAACCGAGCCGCCGCTATCGACTTCAACAGTGAGTTTACAGGCGCTGAGCACACCGGCCACGGCCAGTGCCAACGCGGATTTGGCAAGGTGATAAGTCATCTCGGGCGCTCCCTCAATATCGGTACACCGTATCTATCCAGTTTCATTGAGGGCATGGCTCTGGACGACAGCTGTATGATAAGCGGCGCCAATCCCGGCCAGAAGCGGCCTGAACGTGAAAATTACCGTTCCGCGCGGGGAACTTCAGCGCAGTTCAGGGGGGCGAACCGGGTCCCGGCGGCGCAATCTGCGGAACCCGCGGCGGCGCAGCGCGGCAGCGGCCTTGAAACGGTTGCCGTACTTGGCTTTCAGGATGGTGTGCCCGCGGCTGTCGTAGATCCCGACTTTGCCGCCCGGCTCGATCTTGGCCCACTGCTGCCACTGGTGCCCGGGGCCCAGGATCCACCAGCTTTCGGAAAATGACAGTATCACCGGGAGAGGCCTCCCGCGGCTGAGCCGATCTTTCCACCTCGCCGAGTCCACCGTCCCGCCCGGGCGAGAGAGCCCACGGGGATCACGATTGCCCGCCTGACCGGCGTGTTCATCCTCAACCCCCGGGATGTGCATCGTGGTCGGATCGTGAAATCCGGTGAAGTAATGAGTCAGTGGAGTACTACCGGACCGCGAAATTTTGCGAGCGACCATTATGACCAAAGCCGCTTTGACTGCAAGTGAATTCGCGGGCGATTACCCCGGGGGGTCAGCGCCTTCGGGCGGTTGCAGCAGGAAGGTGATAGCGTCTGCGAGAGCGGCGTGCTCGAGTTGTCGCGACCGGGCGGAGCGCCCGTCGGGGTTGATCTCGTCGGCGAGCCCACGCAGCGTGGCGAACACGAGATGTCGCGCGACCTCCCCCTGCCGCGGGGCAGTGATGTCGCCTGCGAACAGGTCGTCCCAGAGCTCGCTGATGCGGGCCGACCAGGCCTCGACCTGGCGCTGCCCGTCGATGCTGCTGGCGCTGTCCTTCCCGGCGTTGCGCAGGATGGCGACGCTGACGCGGTAGGACGGGAGGCTCACCAGCGACCACACGACCTCGATCAGCTGCGCCACCCGGTCGCGCAGGTTGTCGCCCTGCAGTCGCGTGTCCGCGAGGGTGGCCGAAAAGTCGCTGAAAATGTGGTCGAGGACTGCCTGCAGCAAGCCGTCCTTGTCCCCGAAGTGGTACTGCAGCACGCCCCAGCTGACACCGGCGGTCTCGGCGATGCGATTGGTGTGGGCGGCGTTGAAGCCTTCCAGGTAGATGCACTCGATCGCCGCCTCGATCACGCGCAGGCGGGTCTGCTCGCGCTTGCTCGGCCGCTTGCTCGAGTTAGCGGCCCCGGGCACGGGCCGGCTGCGGGTGACTTAACATAGCCCAGACTATAAAATAATCGGACGCGAATGAAAAGTGAGGGAGAGGGGGCCTGTGGGAACCCAAGCACCGGAGCAGATGGGCCGCCTTGAGCTGGCGCGCCTGGGCCGCGAGTACATGGTGGCGGCGCAGTTCAACAGCCGCACGGGTTACGCGGCGCTGAGGATCAACCACGGCGACGAGGCCTACCTGCAGACCGCGATCGACAACTGGATGGGTGCCAGCCCGGTCTACACGCGCCGCATGCAGCGGGCGATGGGCTTCGCCGGCGGCTCGGACGTCGCGACCATCTTCAAGGGCCTGCAACTGGAGTGCGGCTTCGCCCACCAGTATTTCGATGTCCACTTCGAGGTCGAGTCCCCGGAGGAGGGGCGGTTCTGGCTGGCGCGGTGCGGGCCACTGCTTGAAACCGAGCCGCGGGGTGAGGAAGCAGTGCGCACCATGTGTCACGACATCGAGGATCCCACCTTTGACGCCACCGCGATGGCGACCAATCCCCGGGCGCGGATGCGCCCCGTGCACCGACCACCCCGCAACCCCGCCGACCGGGAGCCTCACTGTGAGTGGCGCGTGTTCATCGACCGCGCGGCGCAACCCCTGGTCGAGCCCGAACTGGCAGGCCGTGTGGCGGAAACATTGCTGGCGCAGGTCGCAATCCCGCGGCCCGCCGGACTGCCCGCGGGCGGCATGGAGGACTACAGCGGGCCCCTGCTCGAACAGCTGGCACTGGAGCGCCTGTCGCAATCAGCCCTCGCGGTCGTGACCGCGGAGCTGGCGGTCCAGCAGCATTTGTTGATCAACACGCTGCTCCTCGTGATCGCCGGGCATTACGGCGATGAGGCCGCGCGCGCCGTCGCCGAATTCCAGCTCACCGGCAGCGGGCGTGTGGTCAGCGAGCGACTGCGCCGCAGCCACGCCGCCGACCTGTCGGGGATCGATGCGGTCGTGAAGGTGCTCTCCCTGCACCCGGCCTTCCAGCCGGCGGCGTACATCGAACTGGAGGTGGAGCGGCTGGATGCCGGTCGCGCACGCCTGGCCCTCGGGGACTGCCCCGCGGCCAGGGACAGCTTTGCGCACAGCTGGTACGCGCTGTTGCGGGATGGCGGCGACGCAGCGCTGGCGTCGCTGGTGCAGGGGGCGGACCCTTCGGCGCGCGTCGCGCGCGCGGCGCCGGGGGAGATGGCCTGGGAGATCACGCTGGGTGCGGAACCCGCCGCGGAGGATCCCCTCGCGGTGCAGGTTGCGAAGGGGACTGTCCTCTACCGGACGCGGCTGGAGGACAGTATTCCCCTCCTGGAAATCGCCTAGCGCCGCACCTTGTAGCCCGAGGTCTTCAGGTCCCAGGTGCCCTCGGGCACGCCCGCCTCGCGCAACTTGTACTTCTGCACCTTGTTGGTCGGTGTGTAGGGCAGGTCCTGCACAAACTCCATGTAGCGCGGCACGAAGTAATAGGGCGCGTTGTCGTTGATGAAGGCGGCGAGCTCCTCGCAGGTGAGTTGCTCCCCCTCTTTCAACACCACGTTGAGCTTCAGTTCGTCCTCCGCCTCCAGGGCGGGGCTCGGGATGCCGAAGGCGGCCGCCTGGGCCACGGCGGGGTGGCGCAATACCACGCCCTCGACCTCCATCGTGGAGATGTTGCGCCCCGCGAAACGCACCGCGTCCTTCTTTCGGTCCACGAAGTGGAAGACGCCGCTGTCGGGGTCCTTGCGCGCCATGTCCCCGGTCAGGAACCAGTCGCCGCGGAAAGCGGCCGCCGTGGCTTCGGGGTTGTCAAAGTACCCATTGAACAGAATGTGCGGCTCCAGCGGGCGGACACAGATCTCACCGGGTTCCCCGTCCGGCACCTCGTTGCCGTCCTCGTCGAACAGGCGCACGTCCACGTCCGGTGGCGGGAAGCCCAGGGCGTAGATCGGTGCCTCGACGTCCGAATGCTCGTGGTTCAGCGTCAGCAGGCATTCGCTCATGCCCAGCCCCGAGCGCACAAGGTGTACGCCGAAGCGCTTCTCGAAGGCGTCCCACATGTTGGGAGGCATCGGCACGATCAGCGCTTCCCGCAGCGGGTTGTCGGCGTCGTCCTCGCGTTCCGGCGCACCCATCAGGAAGACCCCCATGGAACCCACCGCGAAGGTCTGGGTGGCATTGAACTGCTTGATGCGATCCATGAAGCTCGTCACGGAGAACTTCTTCTCTATGACGAGGCCGATGCCGAGATAGAGGGCGCGAACCACGCAGGTGATCCACGCGCCGGCGTTATACAGTGGCATGGCGCAGTACACGATGTCGCCCGGCCGGGTCTGGTACTGCAGTGCCGTGCCGTTGAGCGTGGAGCGCAGCCAGTTGTTGTGCGCAACCATCACGCCCTTGGATTTACCGGTGGTGCCGGACGTCCAGAGTATGGCGCAGGTGTCGCCGTAGCCCAGGGCGCCGTAGTCCGCCTCGTAGGGCTGCTGGTCCGCCAGCGCCGCGTAACTCATAGTGTCCGCCTTCTGCGCCGCATCCCGCTCGATGACCACCAGGGTTTCCTGGCCTGGTATGTCCCCGCTCGCTGTCACATGGGGGAGGTGTTCCGCGTCGGTGACCAGCACCCGGGCACGGCTGCGCACGAGGGAGTCGCGCAGCCATTCACCGCGGTAGTCCGTGCAGATCGGCACCCAGATCGCGCCCAGCTTGTTCAGCGCCAGGCACATCAGGACCAGTTCCGGCAGGTTGGCCATGAAAAAGGAGACGCGGTCATCCCGACCGATGCCCAGTTCGGCGAAGCCAGCCGCGAGGCGATTACTGATGTCATTGGCCTCGGCGTAGGTGATGCGCTGGTCGTCGGTGATCAAAAATTCCGTTTCGCCGTTGTCCCGCGCCTGCAATTCGAGAATCCGGCCGAGGTGGCGGTTCGCGTTATCAGAGAGGTCGACTTCGTTCATGTTCTGGCCTGTTGTCCCGTGTTAGCCCGGTGCCGGGGCCGCGTCAGCGCGGCAGGAATTGGTTGGCGAAAGTTTCCAGGCGCCGCTTCTTGTCGTCTATGCCCGACAGTGCGGTGCGGCCGTCCTCAGCCAGGAAGTTACAGCCGTTGACCATGGTCACTCCCGCCTCGGCCAGGCGTTCGTGGGTGCCGTCTCCCGGTGCCTGCACTCCCGTCCAGATATCGAAGGGACGCATTGCGTCGCCCTGTTCCTCGCGCACGGCGCGCAGTGCGTCCAGCAGCGGGTAGATGTCATCCTCGGTATGCGAGGTCGCCATCCAGCCGTCGTGGCGGCTCGCCCGGCGCAGCGCCGCCGGCGCGTAGCCGCCCACCAGGATGGGCACAGGGCGCCGCGTCCCCGGGGACATCTGTACGGCGGGCACCTCGTAAAACTCCCCGCTGTAGGCGGTCATCTCGCCCGACATGAGGCGCGGTAGCAGTTCCAGCATCTCGTCAGTGCGCCGTCCGCGGGTGTGGAAATCCTGTCCCACCATCTCGAACTCCGCTTTCTGCCACCCCACGCCGATACCGAGTGTCACCCGGTCGCCGGACATGAAAGCCGCCGTGGAGACCGCCTTGGCTGCGTTCAGCGGGTCGCGCAGGGGCAATATATAGATTGTGGAGAGAAATTGTAATGTCGTGGTCGCCTGGGCGAGGGCGGCGGTGACGACCCAGGGGTCGGGCCAGTGAGTTTCAGGGTTCCAGAAGATGTTACCGGAGTCGCGGTAGAGGTACTCGTCGGCCTGTTCGGCCGTGGTCACCAGGTGGTCGCCGTAGGAAACCCCGTGAAAGCCCAGCTGTTCGCAGAACTGTGCCAGCTCCACCATCTGGTCCATTTCCACGAAGGCGAGTGATTGCCAGAACTTCATCGATGCTCCCCTGGGGGCGGCTGCGGAGGGGCCATTCTGCCAGAAACACTTTATAGTTGAAACTATAAAAATTAGGGGTTAAGGTATCGGTCCAGCGCGTGAGCTGGGTTGCGACGACAACGCAGGAGGAGGGCGGGATGGCCGCGTACAGCCGAGAGGAAATGGAAGAGATGATGCGCCGCTGGATAGCGGTGAACGACCGCGCGGAACAGGAAGGCAACTGGCGCCACCTGGCCGACTTCTACACGGAGGATGTCGTCTACGGCTGGGATACGCCCAACGGCAAGTATGAGTTCAACGGCCGCGAGACCGTGCGCGAAACCTGCGTGGGCGCCGCCATGGATCCCTACAAGGGGTGGACCTACCCCTACGACAAGATTGTGATCGACGAGACCCGTGGCGAGGCCTTCTGCACCTGGTGGCAGACACCGCCCGGCGCCCCCGTGCGCGAGGACGGCTCGAGGATGACGGTGATCGGCGCGTCCTGGTTCCGGTACGGCGGCGACTACCAGTGGTCCGAGCAGTTGGACATGTACGACTACACGAACATCACGAACCTGATCAAGGAGTGCGTCGAGAAGGGCGTACTCGAGGAGATGCCGAAGATGTCATCCGAGCAGGTCAAGGAGTAATGAGTATGTCGGAATCCACCGCGGTGGGCCTGGAATTCCCGCCCAAAGTCAGCGGGGAGAAGCCGGATATCGGGCACATGGAGGAATTCGGCGTGAACTTCGCCCGCTTCCTCATGCGCTGCAATGCCGAGTGCGGTGAGCTCGCCGAGTACAACATGGCGGGACAACAAACCGTGTTGATGAGCGGCCCGCAAGCCCAGGAAGCATTTCTGAAAGGCCTGGATAAAAAGCTCAGTCGCGCCGCCGCCTACCAGGCCATGGTGCCGGTGTTCGGCGAGGGCGTAATATTCGACGCCCCGCCGGAGCGCATGAAGACCCAGCTGAAGATCCAGGTGGACGCACTGCGCTACCAGAACATGAAGGCCTACGCCGCCGTCATCTCCAGGGAGGTGGAGGACTGGGTGGCCGGTTGGGGCGACGAGGGTGAGATGGACTTCCTCGACGAGTTTATCCGGCTCACGCTGCACACCGCCTGTCACTGCCTGCTGGGAGCCGACTTTCGGTACAAGATGACCGAGGAGTTCAAGTCCCTCTACCACGACCTGGAGCGGGGCCTGCAGGCGATCGCCTTCGTCGACCCCTACCTGCAGCAGCCGATTTTCGAGGCCAGGGACAAGGCGCGGGCGCGCCTGCAGGAGTTGATCAGCGAGATTATCGCCGAGCGTCGCGCCGACCCGGAGAGGGAATACGGTGACGCCCTGGAGACGTTCATGTCCGGCACCTATGCGGACGGCTCGCTCTTGTCTGACAACGAGATCACCGGGCTGGTCATCGCGACCATGTTCGCGGGGCACCACACCAGTTCCGGCACGGCGGCGTGGACCGCGGTGGAGCTGGCGCGCAACCCGCAGTTCACCGCAGAGTTGCTGCAGGAGGTGAACGGCCTCTACGCCAGGGACGGTGAGCTCACCTTCGAGAACCTGCGCGAGCTGCCCCTGCTGGAGCGCTTCATCGAAGAAGTGCTGCGCCTGCACCCGCCCCTGGTGTTGCTGATGCGCAGGGTCATCGAGGACATCGACTACAACGGGACGCTGATAGCGGCGGGCAAGACCGTCGCTATCTCCACCTACGGGTCCCACCGCAACCCGGACTACTTCCCCGACCCGGAGCGCTTCGATCCCCATCGCCCGAGCCCGAGTACGCCGGAATTGATGTGGGCGTATATTCCCTTCGGTGGCGGCCCCCACAAATGCGCCGGGAACGCCTTTGCGCTCATGCAGCTCAAGTCCATTTTCGCGGCCCTGCTGCCGCGCTACCAGTTCGAACTGGTCGACGCGCCGGAGACCTACGAGGACGACCTGTCCGCCATGGTGCTGAAGCCGAGTTCACCCTGCCGCCTGAGGTATCGAAGGCGGTGAAAGTGGTGGTCGACAAGGATCTCTGCCAGGGGCACAGCGTGTGTCTCGGCGAGTGCCCGGAGGTCTTTGACGTCGCCGAGTCGGACGACGGTTATCCCCAGGTTGTCGTGCTCGCCGAAAATCCCGCGGAGGAACTGCGCGACAAGGTCATGGCCGCGGCCCGTTACTGCCCGAACCACGTGATCACGGTGGTAGAGGATTGAGCGGGGAGTGAGCGAGGAGTGAGCACGGCGCGATGAATGTCCTGGTCACCGGCGGTACGGGCTTTGTCGGATCCCACATCGCGCGGCAACTGCAGGGGGCGGGACACACTGTGCGCCTGCTGGTACGCGATTCCCGCAAGGCGACGGAATTCTATACCGCCGTGGGCTGCGAGGTTCCCGAACTCGTCACCGGCGACATCACCGGCGCGTCCTCGGTGGCGACGGCGCTCACCGGTTGCGATGCGGTGGTACATGCCGCCGCGGGCACGCCCATTCGCACGAAGTCGACCCAGGAGATGTTCGCCGTCAACGTGGGCGGTGTAAAGCACGTCGTCGGGGCGGCGCTCGAGCGCGGTGTCGAGCGCATCGTCTGCGTCTCAAGCGTCACCGCCATTTTCGATCCCGACGGGTCGAAGGTGACCCCGGAGGCGCCGCCGGTGCCCTCGCGACTGCCCTACGGCCAGAGCAAGGTCGAGGCAGAAGTGTACCTCCGTAAACTACAGGACGAGGGGAAGCCGATCGCGATCCTGTATCCGGGCGGCGTGATCGGGCCGGATGACCCCGGCTTCTCCGATACCTGCGCGGCGCTGAAACACCGGGTGGAAAACGGTTTCCGCATTTTCGGCGACGGGGGTATGCAGCACATCGACGTGCGCGATCTCGCGGCGTTCACCTGCGCCCTGGTCGCCGGGGGCGGTGCGGGACGCTACCTGTTGCCCGGGGTCTACCTGCGCTGGACGGAGCTCGCCGACACGGTGGAGGCCGCCTCCGGCTGCACACTCAAGCGTATACCGGCCAAGGGATGGAAGTTGCGCCTGGTCGGCCGGCTGGTCGACGTGGTGCGACGGTTCCGGGACGTCGATACACCCATCTCGGCGGAGACCATGCGCTACGCGACCCTCTGGCCGCGAATCGCCAATACACCGGAACTGGAAGCGCGGGGCATTGGCCTGCGCAGCCCGCGCGACACATTTGCCGACACCATGGCCTGGATGGTCGCGGCGGGGCACCTGGAGCGCGGCCTGTGTCCGCGTGTCGGTCCCTGGCCGGCCAAGTTACATCCCGGGGAGGCCGCTTGATGAGCGGTACGCCCTACTGGTTTGAGGACTACAGCGTCGGCGACGAACACCTGGCGGGCACGTACGAGGTGAGTCGGGAGGAGATCGTCGCCTTCGCCGAGAAGTGGGATCCGCAACCTTTTCACGTTGACGAAGAGGCGGCTCGCGCCTCGGTATTCGGCGGCCTTACCGCCTGTTCGGCGCATATCTTTTCCATCTACTGCATCACGGCACAGAACTGGCAGAGCGGGGTGGTACAGCAGGCGGTGGCCGGCCTGGGCTTCGACGAGATGCGCATGCTCGGCCCTCTCTTCGCGGGTGACACGGTGCAGTGCATCACGGTAGTGGAGGAGGCCCGTCCCTCGTCCAGCAGGCCTGACTGCGGCATCGTCGTGTACCGGGGCCGCCTGGTGAAGCAGGACGGGGAGGTCGTGTTCAGTGTGCGCGCGGCCACGCTGATGGCGCGCGACCCGGCACGCTCAGACGGGGAGCTGAGGCCGTGACCCGTTTCCCGCTGCTTACGTCCCCCGGTCGTATCGGCGACATGGCGCTGAAAAACCGCATGGTCATGTCACCCATGACCACGGCCTACTGCAACGAGGACCAGACGCCCAGCGAGCGTCTTATCCGTTACTTTGAGGAGCGCGCGCGGGGCGGGGTGGGACTGATCACCCTCGAGTTGATCACCATCGACGAGCACCACCCCTACATGCACCGCTCGATGACCCTGGGCCACGACCGCTTTATCGATCACCACCGGCGCCTCGCCGACCGGATTCACGAGCACGGGGCGAAAGTGCAGCCGCAAATCAGTCACACGGGCCCCGAGAGCGTTGCGCCCATGTTCGACGGGCCGCAGCCGGTCGGGCCCTCGGTCAACGTGGCCCCGGTCTGGGGCTGGGCGAGCAGGCCCCTGGATGTCGCCGAGCTGCCGGCGATAGCGGAACAGTACGGGGAGGCAGCCCGGCGCGCCCGCGAGGCGGGCTACGATGGCATCGAGTTGCACGCAGCGCACTGTTACAACCTGCTCGCCTCGTTCCTCTCCCCGTTGCGCAACAAGCGCACCGACGACTACTCCGCGTTCCGTGCGGAGACGCGGACCCGTCTCGTCAACGAGGTGCTGGGTGAAATCAAGGGCCGCGCCGGCGCGGACTTCCCGGTCACGCTCAGCATCTCCGGCTACGAGCGCACACCGGGCGGCCGCAGTATCGACGACACCCAGCGCCTGGCGCCGGAGCTGGTCGCAGCCGGTGTCGATTGCTTTCGCGTGAGCGGCGGTATCTCCGACCCGCTGGTGACCATGATGGTCGGGCGCTCCGAGTACGGGGATGCACACAACATCGCCCAGGCAGAGGCCATCCGCAACGTGGTGGACGTCCCCGTCATGCTGGTGGGTCGCATTCACGACCCCGAGGTGGGTGAGCGCATCCTCGCAGAGGGCAAGGCGGACCTGATCGCCATGGCCCGGCCGCTACTGGCGGACCCGGAACTCCCCGCAAAGGTTATCGCCGGGCGACCCGAGCGTATACGCCGCTGCATCTCGTGCGAGAACTGCATTGATTCGATGCAGACCCACGACAATCTAGGCTGTGCCGTCAATCCCTTCTCCGGCCGTGAACACGAACTAAAGATTCCTGCGGGTAGCCGGCGCGTTGTGATCGTCGGCGGCGGCCCCGCCGGCCTGGAGTCGGCGCGACTGGCAGCCGCGGCGGGGCACAGGGTCACGCTGCTGGAACGGCAGCGGCGCCTGGGTGGCTCGCTGCAACTGGCTGCCACCGTGCACAGCGACAACGGGCGGTTCCTGAAGTGGCTGTTGGCGGAAGTGGCGCGCGCGCCCATCGAGGTGCGCACGGGGTTCGAAGCGACAACGGAGGCGATCCTCGCCGAGGGCCCCGATGCGGTTATCGTCGCCACGGGCGCGCGTGTGGCGACCCCCGACATACCCGGCGTGGAACAATCGCGCGTGATCACCGGGGCCCTGCTGCGGCAGGTGGCGGCGGGACAGCTGGAGGGCGGCGAGTCGCGGCGCCTGCAACCGGGGGTGCGATCCGCCCTGGCGTGGGTCGTCCCACTGCTGCAGCCGTTGCTGACGCCGACAGTGCTGCAGCGGGCGAGCCGGCTGTGGATGCCCATCGGTCGCGAGGTGGTGATCGTGGGCGCCGATCTCGCGGCGGTGGAGCTGGCCGAGTTCCTGGCGCGGCGCGGGCGGCGGGTCCACCTGCTTGATAACGGATCAAAAATCGCGCCCGAGGTGGGCAAGAAACGGCGCCATGAGCACATGGACAGGCTCGATGCCCTGCGCGTGACAGTCAATACGTCCGTTGAGATCCGGCGCATCGAGCGTGACGCGGTGGTGATCGTGACGGCAGGGGTGGAGCGCAGGATTTGCGGCGATACGCTGCTGGTCGCCGGGGAGCCGGTTGCCGACACCGCGCTCGCCGATGCGCTCGTGGAGCGCGGGGTGGAAACACACTGCATCGGTGACGCGACCGGGTTGGGCCTGATCGTTCGCGCCACCGCCAGCGCCGCTGAGGCGGTGGCCGCCCTGGGCCGGGGCGAAGAGCCGGCGCTTGCGGTGACCGAAATGGCAGCGGTCGATGGGCGCTGAAATATCGCCCGGCGACGGGGCGCCGATTCCGTGTGTCAGCGGCGCGCTTGCCGGGGGTGGTCACTTCGCAGAGTTCTGTGCCAACCCGGCCCTGTTCCTGACCCGGGCCTGGCGCGAAAACGGCGAGGTGTGTCAGTTCGATCTCAACGGACTGCCCACGGTGTTGTTGGTGTCACCGGAGGCGCACGAGGCGATCTTCCGCGCCCCGGACGAGCAGCTCAGTGCCGCCGAGGCCTACCAGATGATGGTGCCAGTCTTCGGCGAGGGCGTGCAGTACGGCGCGCCGCCGGAGCTGGAGCGGCAGCAGCTCAAGATACAGGCGCGCGGGCTCAGGCAGGATCGCATGAAGCTGTACGCGGCGGTCATCGCGCGCGAAGTCGAGGACTGGTTGCAGGACTGGGGCGAAGCGGGCGAGCTGGACGTCTACGAGGCGTTTACCCGCCTCACGCTGAAGACTTCGACGCACTGCCTCATGGGAGAGGATTTTCGCTACTCCCTGACCGACGAATTCGCCGACCTCTACCACGAGCTGGAACACTCCGTGAGCCCAGCGGCGTTGCGCGACCCCGCCAACCTCGGCGATGTTTCCACGCGCCGGGACCGAGCGCGGGCGCGGCTGGCCGAGTTGATCGGCGAGCGGATCGACCAGCGGCGGAAATCGGGAAAGGAGTTCCCGGACATGTTGCAGGTCTACATGGACGCGCGCTACGACGACGGCTCCCCCCTGAGTGACGACGAGATTACCGGCATGGTGATCTGGTTCATGTTCGCGGGTCATCACACCAGCGGCAATACCTCCTCCTGGACGGCCGTCGAACTGGCACGCCACCCCCGGTTCGCGGCCGCTATTGCGCGGGAGGTCGACGGCCTCTACCGGCGCAACGAGGAGCTGAGCCGCACCGCGCTCAAGGAAATTCCCCTGCTGCAGGACTTCATCATGGAGGTCCTGCGGGTGCATCCGCCGCTGGTGACCCTGACGCGCCGCGTCATGCGCGAGTTCAAGTATGGGAAATTCGTGATTCCCGCGGGTGCAAGTGTCATGGTTTCGCCGTATGTCGCCCACCGTCTCGCGCATTACTTTCCCGAGCCGGAAACGTTTAATCCCTCGCGTGCCGAGCCGGACAACGTGTTCGCGTTCATTCCCTTCGGTGGGGGTCATCGCAAGTGCGTGGGCAATGCCTTCGCCGTCCTCCAGGTCAAAGCGATTTTCTGCGCGCTGCTGCGCAACTACGAGTTCGAGCTGGTCGATCCTCCCGAGACCTACATGGACATCATGCCCTCGCTGATTCTGCGACCTTCGGAGCCCTGCCTGTTGCGCTATCGCCGGAGACACGAATGAGCGGCCGACGCTTTTGTATCAAGGCCGACATGCAGCTGTGCCAGGGCCACGGCGAATGTATGGAGGAGGCGCCGGAGCTGTTTGAGGTGACCTATGACACCGCGGTCTACCCCAGGGTGAAGGTGTTGCAGGCGCAACCCGACCCCTCCCTGCGCGACAAGGCAGAGGCCGCGGTGCGCTACTGCCCCAACCGGGTGCTGTCAATCGTCGACCTGGATTGAACGTCCAAACTGTGACCTCCGCACGGCGCGCCGATTGACAGTATGGGTCCATGAGCTATGATGGCCCGGCGAGGAAACAAGGCCTTAAATAAGAGCGACGTCCACGCAACAGCTGCCCATAATCCCTGCCTCCCCGGGGAGCACGGGCGATAGAACATATCTTCAGGGGCAGAGGGTTTGAGAGCAATAGTTCACATCGGTACCGAGAAAACCGGCACCAGTTCCATTCAGCAGTTTCTCTTCCAGAATCGCAAGAAGTTGCGCGGGGCGGGCTACCACTTCGTGCAGAGCGCGGGCAAGACCAACAACCGCGCCCTGCCTGCGATATGCATTTCCGAGGACCGCATTGACGATTTCTTTCGCCATGAGGGTGTGCTTACGAGCGATGATCGCGTGGCATACAGGGAGAAATTTCTCGCTGAGTTCGAGAAAGAACTCTCATCCCTGTCACGCTCAGTGCACACAGTTGTCATCAGCAGCGAGCACTTCCACTCCCGAATCCGTACGGAAGAGGAGATGGATAATGTTCACCGTCTCCTGACGAGTTACTTCGATGAATTTCATATTATCTGCTACCTGCGGGAACAGGTGAGGACCTGTGCTTCCTATTACTCGACGAGCCTGAAGACGGGATTCGACAGTTCGTTCAACGATTTCATGCAGCGCTGTGCCCCCCACAACTACTATTTCAATTACTCGGTAATGCTCGACAACTGGGAACGCTGCTTTGGCAGGGAGGCCCTCGACGTCGCGCTGTTCGATCATGACCGCTTCCTCAATAATGATTTGCTGGATGATTTTACTGCGAGAATCGACCGCGCGCTGGTCGGCAAGCTCAACAAGAAAATCCAGGTCGAGAACGAATCTCTCTCCACGGCCGGCCAGGCCCTCGCGCTCGGGGTAAACCAGGCCTTTCCAATTCGCACGGCGCCTCCAGAATTTGCACCGATTCGGGAGAAGAGCGAAAGGCTGATCTACCAGCGGCTGAAGGGCAGGGGCCGTCAGCCGTCCCTGCAGATGCAGCGTGAGATGTACGAGGCCTTCGAGGAGAGCAACGAAAAATTGCGCCAGAAGTTCTTCCCGCAGGAGGAGAAGTTGTTCGACATGCCGGAGGCGGACCCTGCGTCCGGCTTCGAACTGGACGACAATTTCATGGAGACCCTGATCAGCGTGCTGAACATTATCAAGACCGAGGGTCGTGGGCTGCTGAACCGCCACCAGTACTCCGTCGCCTGTGGGCAGGTGATTTCCACCGTGATCGAGATGGCGACCGAGGATCCCTCGGGCAAGAAGGTCGCCAGGACGCTCACCCTTACGGAGGACGACGCACGCGTGATGCGCCGGGCGGCCATGCGGCTCGAGGGCGGTAGTGTCGAGCTGGCCGAACCGCTGATGAAAATGGCCTATACCATCGCCCCGAGCTTGCCCGGCGTGAAGGCCAAGCTGGAGCATTACCGCGACTATCAGGAGGACAATCCGGGGCGCAACCAGTACCTGATTGCATACTACCTGTACGGCGATCGGTTGTCGGACGAAGAAAAGCTTGAGCTCAGGGAGCGCTGGATGGACTGGCTTACCACCATGGATACTGTCGAGGGCAGCTACCTGAAGATGCTGTCGGATACCCGCCGCTTTACACCTGGCGGTGGGGTGGAAGTGGTCAACGGGGATTCCCCCACCGGTATTACCGTGATCCGCGCGGACTCCCTAGAGCAGGCCGTTGCGCTGGTCAAGGAATGTCCCTGCATCAAGTACGGCGCCACCATGGAAGTGTCCAGCATCGAGCCCCTCAACCCCCCCGCGGGACCTCGGGATGGTCCGCAAACCTGACCAGTTCGCAGCTGACGCCGGACAGGGCGAATGCCAGGGCGCGCCGGTCATCGCCGGAGCCGTCGGCGCATGTCACGCCCACGTGGTCCAGGGTGATCTCAATGATCTCGTAGGGCGCGAGCGTCCCGATCGGAATCTCAAGCGCATCTCCCGCGGCGAGGTCGCGCTCTCCCAGTGCCCGCCCGTTGACGGTAACGTGCGTGCCGGACAGGTCGCCGTGGTAGCGGCCGTGCAGCGCGACTCGTATCGCGACGACGTCTTCGGTGAGCTGCCGCGCCAGCAGGCGGAAGCGCAGGTTTGAACGCTCCCCGACACTCCACACACCCCAATCTTCCGGTGTGCTCCATCCCTCGCCCAGGTTGATGTTGCCCGGCAGCTCCCGGCCGTGGGCGCCGCCGGGGAGGGTCGGTACGCAGTTGACCTCCCAGACCCTGTGGGACAGATCCGCCGCGCGCGCCTCAATGGCCTCCAGGCTGTCCGTGCGCCAGCACTCGGAAGGCCTGTCGAAGGGGTCGCCGCGCGCGGACATGAAATCGCGCGACAGTTTTCGATTCGATCGCTTGAAGTGTCGCCGCACACCGCCGACAGCGGATCGGTCGAGGAAGTAGCGCGTGCGCGCACCCTCGTGATTGATCACCGACTGGGTGACGTCGACCAGGCGCTCCAGCCGGTCGGCGTAGTCCGGGTCCGCCTTCCACCCCTCGATCAGGAGTGCGCCCTCGACGTCCAGGCTGGGATTGACGATGGCCCTTCCTGGGGTGAAGTCGCTATCGGCATCCAGCCCCAGTTGTTCCAGGAAGTCCTCGATGATATCGCCCCCCTTGAGGCGGCTGCGGTCGAAAACCCTTACACGAACAGCTTGCGGTTTCAGCGCGCGCTGCCAGCGTCGTAGTATCGCGTGGTAGTTGCGCACTGGGTTGCGCAGGAACAGGGAGGACTGGAACTTCTCGAGAGGTCCCCGGGGCGCGGCGATGGAGCGGATGGACCGCGCCTGCAGGCTCATCTTGATCCACTGCAGGTGCCCGGACTGTATGACTTCGGCCTGTTCGCGCACGTAGATGAGTACCTCGAGCGGGAAGCCGGCCATGGCCTCGCGCAGTCGGGTGATCTGGCCGGTGTCGTAGCGGAACATGCCCTCCCAGCAGAGGAGGGCGGTACCGAAGCCCTGAGATTTCGCGTCCTGCAGCTCGCTGGCAAGCACTTGCAAATCACCTGCGTCGAGCGTCTCGAGGAGGGCAGAGTGACCGTTGTCCCTGCCGAACCCGGTTGCCGGGAGGAATACCGAGCGCTGAGCCATCCAGCCGCGGTTGCTCGCCAGGCAGTTCTGGATCGAGGTGCTGCCGGTCTTGTCTGTTCCGATATGGAGTATGACTCGCACTTCGGCCCCTGCCATAACGCGGTGAATGACCGGGACAATCGCGTTCTCCCGGCCTCGATCAAGCTACACAGGCGCGCGTGACAATGCAATTGGGATCCGTTTGTCACGCCGCGATATTAGCCTGTACAATCGGGCCAATAATACTCAAGTAACACAATTCGGGGCAGCCGATGAACCGCAGACTTCGCTATCTCCGGGACCGCGTCGTCAACGCCATTGTCATGTTGCGCAGGGGAGAGTTCCTGTCCATGGTCAAGGCTGCCTGGAAGGAAGTGTTCCACCGCTACGAGAGTGTCCGGAGCTGGTGGTACAGGCGCCGACAACTCGACTACAGCAAGATTCCCGGCTCGGCCTATGTGGACCGGCGCCGAGTGCCGCCTCCCGGATACCGTCCCACGCGCTCCATTGAGTTGCCACCGGAGGAGTTCCGCGTGGACCTGGAGGCCGTGGCGGGAGAATTGCGCGGCATACTGGAGGAAACCGCGGTCCGGGACCAGCATCGCACGTGAAACCTGTCAGCGTAATTACCGTTACCTACAACGCGGGAGACTTCCTGGAGCCCTTTTTTGCCTCCCTTCTCGCCGCGGATACTACTGGCATCGATCTCGAGGTCCTGGTGATCGACAACGGCTCCACCGATGGCACTGTCGACCTTGTGCGCGACCGTTTCGGCCAGTTCACACTTCTCCAGAACGACGAAAATAATTACGCCCGCGCCCTCAACCTGGGGATATCCCGGGCAAAGGGCGATTTTATCGTCATCACCAACAACGACGCGACAGTGGACCCGGGCTGGTTGCAGGGTTTTCTCGATGTCATGGACATGGACCAGGACATCGGTGCGGTACAGAGCAAGATTTATTTCGAGGGCAGCGGCAAGATCAATAGCACCGGTGTGCAGGAGGTGGAGCACTACTATTTCGCCGACATCGGCTTCGAGGAGGATGACGGCCCCGATTACGCAGAACCCGCCCGGCGAGACTACGTCACCGGTGGTTCCGTCATGTTCCGACACGCCTGCCTGGAGGATGTGGGTCCCTGGGACGAAGAATTCATCATGTTTATGGAGGACGTAGACTACAGCCAGCGGTGCCGGGCCAGGGACTGGCAGCTCTGGTACTCGCCCTCCAGTGTCATCCACCACCAGTATCACGGGAGTTCATCCCAGGCGATGTGCGAGTTCTTCTGCACCCGGAATCGATTCCTGTTCGTCGCCAAGCACTTCCCAATGGAGCTTGTTGAGTGCATCCCCACCTCGCATTTCTATAAGAAGGGCGAATACGACATGCTCTATCGCTCGCTGTTGCACAGCGTACGGGCGATGTGTCGCTGCAACGACACGGACACGGTACGTGCCGTGCTCAGGGCGCTGGCCAGAAAGCTGCCGGGATACCTGGGAGACGTCAGTACGTACCTGTTTTTCTCCCAGCTGGAGGTTGTTCTCGGGTTGCGGCGCATTCGGGTCGGCATCTACGATCATGCGGGGCACTTCGCCGGCGGTGGCCAGCGCTATGTCGCCGAGATGGCGGCAATAATGCAGGAGCGCTACGACGTCACTTATATCTTCAACAACGACGTCTCGCTGGAGGACTACCGCGAGTGGTTCGACATCGACCTGGGCCGGTCCTCGATGAAGATCATCCGTATCCCGTTCTTCGACAAGCGCGAACGGTTTACCGCGGACGAGGGTATGGTGCTGGGCGAAAAGTTTAATGTTTTCGACATCATCGCGAAGGAGAGCCTGAACTACGATATTTTCGTTAACGCGAATATGCTCGGCAAGGTCAATCCGCTGTCGCCCATGTCGATTTTCGTCTGCCATTTTCCAGACCAGGAGAAAAAGCACTATTTCCAGGTAGACAAGTACGATTACCTGATGATCAACGGGGACTACACCGGGCACTGGGTAGAGCAACGCTGGGGCCTGCAGCCGACCCACAAACTCTATCCGCCGGTGAATATGTACAACCCTGACAGCACGGCCGAGGACAAGGAGAAGATTATCCTGTCGGTTTCCCGGTTCGAGGTCAGCGGCAGCAAAAAGCAGGTCGAGCTCGTGGAGGCATTCACTGCGTTGTGCCGCAATCACCCCGCGGACACCGCGGGGTGGAAGCTGGTTATGATGGGTGGCAGTACCCCGGAGAACGAGTACCTGGATATTGTCCGCGAGGAGGCGGCCAGGTCCGGCTGTGACATCGAGGTACACGCCAATGCCGCGGTGAGCGACATACGCGAGAACTACCGCCGCGCCTCGATCTTCTGGCACGCCTGCGGACTGGATGAAACCAAGCCGGAGCGCGTCGAGCACTTCGGCATGACCACGGTGGAGTCCATGCAGAACTACTGTGTGCCGATTGTGATCGATGGCGGCGGCCAGCGCGAGATCGTGGAGCAGGGCGATTCCGGATTCCGCTTTTCCAGCCTCGTGGAATTGCAGGAACACAGCCTGGCGGTGATGCGCGATCCTGCGCGCAGGTTGCAGATGGCGCGGAGTGCCTACGAGCGCAGCCACATGTTCAGCACCCCGGTATTCCGCCAGAAACTGGAGGCACTGCTCGACGATGCCGAGCGCGAGCTGCTAGGCCGCGACGTACTGCCCGGCCCGGACCAGTGAATCTCATCTTCAACGCCGAGGCCCTCCGGCCGCCGGTTACCGGAATCGGTTATTACAGCTATCACCTCCTTCAGGAGTTCCTCACCAACGGCGAAGTGCAGGACGTACACTGCTTTACCGGCACCGGCTGGCAGGATGGCGAATCCCAGCGGGCGGCCACCGCGGCGCTCCTGTCCGGGGACGCGAGCGGGGGTGGTGGCGGACCGGGCGCCCGCGCGGTGCACCACGTGCGCCAGGCGATAGGCATGGTTCCCGGCACCAAGGCACTTTACGACCGTATCATGGAGGGTCGTTTCGAGCGTTATGCCAACGGTATCCAGGGTGGGGTCTACCACGAGACCAACTACATCCTGAAGCCTTATCGCGGCCCCTGTGTCGCCACGGTCCACGACCTCTCCCACGTGCGCTACCCCCAGTTCCACCCGGATCACGTGGTGAAACGCCTTGACCGGCTGTTGCCCGAGACACTGGCCCGGGCGGACGCGGTGATCACCGACTCGGACGTGGTGCGCGACGACCTCCTGGCGCACTACGCGTTTCCCGCCGAGCGCGTCCATACCGTCTACCTCGGTGTGGACGAACGCTATCGACCTCGTTCACCTGAAGAGTGTGCCGAGGTGCTGGGCGGCCACGATCTGCGTTACGGCAATTATGTCCTGCTGGTGGCGACCCTGGAGCCGCGCAAGGGGATAGGCCTGCTGCTGGACGCCTGGGAACGGTTACCCGAAGCGTTGCGCCGGGAGTACCCGCTGGTCATGACCGGTTCGTCGGGCTGGCGCAACAGCGAGCTGGAGCAGCGCATCGAGAGGCTGCGCGACGAGGGCAGTGCGAAGCACCTCGGTTACGTTGCCGCAGCGGACCTGCCGTTCCTCTACTCGGGAGCTGCCGTGTTCGCCTACCCCTCCGTGTACGAGGGGTTCGGCCTCCCGGCGCTGGACGCAATGAGCAGCAGTGTGCCGGTCATATGCCGGGCGGGCACCTCCATGGCCGAGTTCGCGCGGGGCGCCTGTCTGCTGTGCGAATCTGCACAGGCGGAAGAGTTCGCGGAAAAGCTCGTGCGCCTGCTTGAGAACAGCGACGAACGGGAATCCTGGGGTCGCAAGGGGCGCGCGCGCGCGGCGGATTTCTCCTGGGAACGCTGTGCCCGGGAGACGGCGGCGATCTACCGCAGCATAGCCTGAGGCGGGCCGCTCAATCCCGACCCAGCATCCAGCGCAGCGTCTCCTCCAGCGGCGGATACGCGAGTTCCGGAACGCAGTCGAGCAGCCTTGAGGGGTCGCCGCATAGCCGGTGCACCTCGTTGTCGCGCACAAACTCCGGGTTGACGCGCACCTCAATACGTTGCCCCGAAATCTCGCCGAGCAGGTCGATGACATGCTGCAGGCTGTGCGCGTTACCGCTGCAGATATTGTAGATGCCGCCCGGCTCGCCGTGTTCCAGCAGTCCGAGGTAGGCCCGGCACACCGCGCGCACATCGTTGAACTCACGCTCTACCTCGATATTGCCCAGTTCCACCTCCGCCAGGCCCTCGCGGAAGTGGCGTACCAGCTTGGGGATGACAAAGCGTTCGTCGTGGCCGATGCCCGTGTAGTTGAAGGGGCGCGCAATCACCAGCGGCAGCTCGGCGGCGAAGCCGGCGCTCATGTGCTCCATGGCCAGCTTGCTCATGGCGTAGTGATTGACGGGGGCGGGAGAGGCGCTCTCGGGGATCGGCGACCGCGGGCTGTTGCCATAGATGTTCGCACTCGAGGCGAGTACCACCTTGCGCGGGGAACGCGCCAGTTTTCCCAGGGCGCGCAGCAGGTTGAGGGTCCCGAAGAGATTGACCTCGTAGAGAGCCAGTTCATCCGCATGGGTGACCGCGCTGATGGCCGCGAGGTGCACAACGTAGTCGAACTCGCGGTCGGCGAGCTCTGCCTCGAGGTCCGGCGCGCTGCAGAGATTGGCCTGGAGTGCGTGAATACTCAACCCGGCCTCGCTGGCGCTGCGTGCGAGATGCTGTCCGGTAAAGCCCAGCGCCCCGCTCAGCAGAATAGTGCCGGACATGTCAGAAGGAGACGCCCTGCGCGTTCCGCTCCAGGTCGGCGCTCACCATCATCTGGCAGAGTTCCTCCAGCGTGGTGGCCGCGGACCAGCCGAGTTCACTCGCGGCCTTGGACGCATCGCCGATGAGAATGTCCACCTCGGCGGGCCGGTAGAATCTTGGATTGACGGCGACCACCTTGTTCCCCGTGGCCGTGTCCAGGGCGTGTTCGTCGGTGCCGCTGCCTTTCCACTCCAGGGAAATGTCCACGGCGCTGAAGGACATGTCGACGAAGTCGCGGATGGTCTGCTTGCGACCGGTGGCAAGTACAAACGTGTCGGATTGCTCGGCCTGGAGCATCAAGTGCATACCGGCGACATAGTCCTTGGCGTAACCCCAGTCGCGCTGGGCGTCGAGGTTGCCCAGCTCCAGCGTGTCCAGTTGCCCAAGCTTGATGCGCGCGACGCCGTCGCTGATCTTGCGCGTGACAAATTCTTTGCCGCGCAGCGGCGATTCGTGGTTGAAGAGTATGCCGCTGGTGGCGAATACACCGTAGGATTCGCGATAGTTGACCGACATCCAGTGAGCGTAGAGCTTGGCGACCCCGTAGGGGCTGCGAGGATAGAAGGGTGTGCGTTCGCTCTGGGGTACTTCCTGCGCCTTGCCGAACATCTCGGACGTCGATGCCTGGTAGAAGCGGATGCGGGGATTTACGATCCGGATGGCCTCCAGCAGGTTGACCACCCCGAGGCCCGTAATCTCACCGGTAGTGATCGGCTGTTCGAAGGATACGCCGACGAAACTCTGGGCGGCGAGATTGTATATCTCGTCGGGCTCGGTGGCCTCGACGAGACGGATACAACTGGACAGGTCGGTGACATCGTGCTCGATCAGTTGCAGGTTGTCGTGCCCGGTGATGCCGAGGTCTTCGATGCGCCAGAAGTTGACGGAACTGGTGCGACGGTAGGTGCCGGCTACCGCGTAGCCCAGGTCCAGTAGAAGTTTCGCGAGATAGGCCCCGTCCTGGCCGGTGATCCCCGTAATGATTGCTTTTTTCATCTTATTCTTAACCGTTTTTCAGTGGTGTGCCGGGGCGATGCCGGCGGCGGATTCAATGTTACCTTGTGCGCGCTAAAAGTGCGATCTTGTCTTTTAAGTGGTGATAATCAGGCGCAGGGCCTGCAGCTGGAGGTTGGCATGGCTGATGTGAATCGCGCACTCCTCGATGCGCCACTGCAGGTGGTCGAGTTCCTCCTGCCGGATCGAGGGATTGATCTCCCGCAGTGCCTGCAGTCGGGTGAGTTCCCGGCCCAGGTGATCGCGCATCTCCGCTTCCGCGTCGGCGAGGGTTTCCCGCAGCCGCTCCTTCGCGGCGGCGGATGCCAGCGCCATTTTTGCCTCCACCTCGTCGTGTACGCGCTTGATGATGGCCAGTGCCGTGGGCTTCTTGACCTTTTCGATCAGCGCATTCAACCGCTCGTGCGGTACCAGTTCGGCCAGTTCCTTGCCGCGCGCATCCACCAGCAACCGCAACGGGCTGAGGGGCAGGAATCGCTCCAACTGCAGCTCGCGCGGTGCCACGCAGTTCACGGTGTACAGCACCTCCAGCAACAGGGTGCCCGGCGCCACGCCCTTGAGCTTGATGGTTCCGATGGCGGCGTTGCCAAGCTCCGTGGAGTGCACCATGTCCATGGCCTCGAGAATCATGGGGTGTTCCCATGTCACGAACTCCATGTCTTCACGCGCCAGTGCCTTGTCGCGGCTGAACGTGATGCTGGTGCCCTCATCCCGCACGTAGGGAAAGTGCCCGGTAAGCATGTGCTCCGAGGGGCGCAGGACCAGCGCCTGTTCTGAGTGAAACTCCTGGTCCACGCCGAAGGCTTCGCACAGGGCTTCCAGGTAGGACTCGATCTCGTCGTCGCCATCTGCGTCAAGAATCTGCTCGATAAGTCTCCCGGCGACTTCCGGTTTACAGGAGTTGCGTTCCAGGAGGCGATCCCGGCCTTCCCGCAGTTCACGGCGCGTGGCTGCGGTAAACTCGGCGGTATCCGCCAGCAGCGCGTCGAACGCGGGGGTGCGCTCCATGATCTCGGGCAACAAGCGGTCCCGGAAGTGGTCCAGGATCATGGTGCCGGCGGAGCAGCTGTCGCTGAAAACGCCGAGGCCGCGATTGAGCCAGTCGAGGAGCGTCTCCTGGGCCGTTCCCTCCAGGAAGGGCACGTGTATCTGCACATCCTCGTCCTGGCCGATGCGGTCCAGTCGGCCAATGCGCTGTTCCAGCAGGTCGGGGTTCAGTGGCAGGTCGAAGAGAATGAGGTGGTGCGCAAACTGGAAGTTGCGACCCTCGCTGCCGATCTCCGAGCACACCAGCGTCTGGGCGCCGCCGCTCTCCTCGGCGAAATAGGCCGCGGCGCGGTCGCGTTCCACTATGGACAGGCCCTCGTAGAACGCGGCGGAACGTATGCCCGCGCGCATGTGCAGGTGATGTTCCAGGGCCACGGCGGTGTCCGCGTTGGCGCAGATCACAAGCACCTTGGCCGGCCTGAGCGCCTTCAGGGTATCCACGAGCCAGCTGACACGGGGGTCGAAATCCAGCCAGCTGTCATCGACGTAGGGCAGTTCGGGGTACAGCCGCTCCTCGAGTTCGCCGCCTGCCATCGTGTAGGCGTCGGGAGCGGGCAGGGGGCAGGCGTGTAGTACGCGCCGCGGGAATCCACTGACCGCGGCGCGGGTGTTACGAAAGAGCACCCTGCCGGTACCGTGGCGGTCGAGAATTTGTTCGACGATACGTTCCGGCGGCTGCTCGGGGTCGATGTCCGGGGGCAGGTCGGGCGCGCTGTCCCCGTCCTCGACCTGCTCTACAAGATCGCTCCACTGGCGGTAGCGGGCCTCCTCTGCGCGAAAGTTTTCGAGGTCGTGGAAACGGGAGGGGTCGAGCAGGTGGAGGCGCGCGTAGTGGCTGGACTGGCCGACCTGTTCAGGGGTCGCTGTCAGCAGCAGCAGGCCGGGGGCCTGGCGGGCCAGCTGCTCGACGAAGCGGTAGTCCTCGCCCGCCCCGGTCTCGTCCCAGTGCAGGTGGTGGGCCTCGTCGACCACCACGAGGTCCCAGGGCGCCTCGAGGGCCATTTGCCGCGCATCGTCCCGCGCTGTGAAGAGCCCGGGGCTCGACAGCACCAACTGTTCCGACTCGAAGGGGTTGCCGTCATCCGTGGCGTCGATACGTTCCCCGTCGAACAGGGAAAAGTGCAGGTTGAAACGGCGCAACATCTCGACGAGCCACTGGTGCAGGAGGCTTTCGGGCACCAGCACGAGGACCCTGGCAGCCCGGCCTGTCAGTAACTGCTGTTGCAGGATCATCCCCGCCTCGATGGTCTTGCCTAGACCGACCTCGTCCGCGAGCAGCACCCTGGGTGCGTGGCGCCGGCCGACTTCCGCGGCTATGTACACCTGGTGAGGCAGCAGGCTGGTGCGGGAACCCAGCAGCCCGCGAACCTCTGAGCGCTGCAACCGGTCGAGGTGGCCGAGGGTAGCCACGCGCAGGGCGAATTCACTGTTGCGATCGAAATGCCCATTGAGCAGGCGCTGCTGGGGTGTCGTGAGCTGCACGAAGGCGTCCAGCTCCAGTTCCGAGACGGCCTGCTCCTGTTCGTGGTGATCGGTGCCGACGTAGACCAGCAGGCCCTGCTGCTCCCGGACATCGGTAACAACAAGCTCCAGCCCCTCGACCGTGGAGATATGGTCACCGGGCTTGAAGCGCAGTCGGGTCAGTGGAGCGCTTTCCGTGGCGTAGGTGCGCTCCTCGCCCACCGCGGGAAACGCGAGGGTGACCCGGCGGCCCTCGAGGTCGACGACGATGCCGAGGCCGAGCTGGGCGTCCGCGTGGCTCACCCAGCGCTGTCCGATAATGTAGTCCATCAGCCTGCCCGCACCGCCTTTCGCACTCCCGCAGGAGCCGGGAAAGCCGCGTAGTTTACCACCGTGGATTTACAGTCTGCAGCCCGTGCGCAAGGCGCTGTTGCGATTGCCGTCACGGGAAGAAGAGCGCCAGGCTGTTGTCGCGTGCAGTCGCGAGCAGCGCTTCGATTTCCAGGGCTTTTTCCTGTGCGACCCGCTCGGCGATAAAGGGCAGGTAGCAGGGCATGTTGGGTTTGCCGCGGTAGGGAACCGGGGTGAGGTAGGGCGCGTCTGTTTCCAGCAGTATACGTTCCGCAGGTGTTGCCCTCACAACCTCGCGCACGTTCTCGGCCCGGTTAAACGTGGCGATGCCGTTGAAACCGAGATAGAAGCCCTCCTCGAGGCAGAACTCCGCGAGGGCGAGGGACGAGGTGAAGCTGTGGATGACCCCCCTGCGCGTCAGGCGGCGAGCGTGGTTGCGCAGTATGTCCCGGGTGTCGTCGTCCGCTTCCCTTGTGTGGATGACCACGGGCATGTCCAGTTCGGCGGCCAGTTGCAGTTGGCGCTCGAAGACGTCGCGCTGTACCGCGCGGTCGGCGTGGTCATAGTAGTAGTCCAGGCCGATTTCCCCGACGGCCAGGATGCGTTCGTCGGCCAGGCCGCGGCGTACACAGGCCTCTACCTCGTCGTTCCAGCTCCCGGCCTCGTGCGGATGGATGCCCTGGGTGCCCCAGATATCGGCCGCGTACCGGGTCAGCTCCAGTACGCGCTCCAGGTTGCCCGGCGCCACGGCGATGGTGACGATGCGCTCGACCCCCGCGTCGCGGGCGCGGCGCAGGATTGCGTCGAGTTCCCCGTGATCTAGGTAGTCCAGGTGACAATGGGTCTCGATGATGGGCGTGTCGAAGCGCGGGATCTCGCGGCGTTTACTTTTGCTCATGTCCTGTCACTCAGGTGCTGCCGAGGCCTGCGCTGATGCGTTTGCGCACCTTGCGTTGCTGGGGTGTGCGCAGCTCGCGGATGGTACACCTGATCTCTTCCCACAGCCAGTTGTGGAGCGGCGAGTGGGCGGTGCGCTGGTGTGCGACCAGCGCGTACTCGATAGCCCCGCTGGAATCGCCGGGTACCGGCAGGCCGGTAATCCCCTCGGTGGCGTGGGTATTCTGCAACACGTAGGCGGGGGCGGGCATGAAGTAGCTGGTCTGCCGAAGTACTTCCAGCGCCGTCAACAGGTGGGATATCTCGAGCGTGCCGCGCGGGTGGTTGAGCAGGGGTGTTATCACGTCTGCACCCCGCTGTAGTGCCAGTTGCTGCCAGTCGGAGACGTAAAGCCGAATGAGGGGAAACTCGCGCAGGCGCTCCCAGGTCACCTCGCCCGCAGTCAGGGGGTGGTCGCGCCGCACGAAAACCGCCGGGGGGCTGCCGCCCAGTTCCTCGACGCGGAACTCGTCGCCGTACTCCCGCTGACGGATGTGAATGGCGAAGTCGAGGCTGCCCGTCGCGAGGGCCTCGAGCTGGTTCTCGACGCGCGTTATGGCGCGCAATTGCAGATTGGGCGACTGCGCGTTCAGCTTGCCGACCAGCCGTGGCAGCAGGGCGACGCCGATGTACTCCGACAGGGCCAGCGTGATCTCGCCGTCGAAGCCCGCGGGATCGAAGTCCCGCTCCGCGAGCAGCCGGCCGATATCGCCCAGCACCTCCCCGAGGGCCGCGGCGAGCTGCTCGGCCCTGGGTGTGGGCTGCATGCCGTGACTGGAGCGGGTGAACAGCGGGTCGTCGAACACCTGCCGGAGGCGCGACAGGGTCTTGCTCATGGCGGGCTGGGTGATGTAAAGCCGTTCCGCCGCCCTGGAAACGCTTCGCTCCTCAAGCAAAACTTGCAATGAAATCAATAAGTTGAGGTCAACTCTCGCAAGTTCGCGAATATCCATGGCCAATATTATCGCGCAACATGAATGATATTCATATCATTCATTAATTTAATATATTGGATATATATCAGGCGCTGTCCTAAGCTTCCAGCCACGAATCACGGTCCCGCGAGGGGCCAGCGGATGGACCCCCATCCAGGTCTGACTGATTTGTTGCAAACCCGCCTCACGGCGGGTTTTTTTTGTGGTCCGCTTCAGGACGGGGACTGGAGCTTGGGTTGGGCCTTGGCGGCGGGCCGGCGTTTCACCCGCGGGCGGGGCCCGGCGGCCTTGCGAGCGGCCCTGGCGACCGTGGCAGTGTTGTCCGCGGCGCTGTCGGGCGCTCCGCCTGCCTGGATATCCGCAGCGCCATTACCGCCACTGGCCGGTGGCTGCGCCGGGGCCTTCCTGCTCGCCGTGTTGCTTTTCTTTGCCGCGGCACTCTTTTTCGGGGCGCTTTTTTTCTTCGGGGCAGACTTTTTCTTCGCGGACTTCTTGCCGGGCGCGGACTTTTTGCTGGTGCCGGCGGCAGCTTTCGCCTTCGGGCGGCTGGCACCGACGGCGCGCTTGCGCTTCGGCGACTTGATCTTGGCCTTGGCGGCCACCGCGGCCTTTGAGGCGCTGGGCTTGCCGAGCTTGATGGCGGCGGCGTACAGCTCCTCGTAGGAGGCGACGAGGCAGTCGTGGTAGAACTCCGGGTCGGGCATAATGTCGCGGTCGGCGAGGACCGAGAGGGTGATCTTGCCGGCGTAACTGAACACCAGGTGGAAGATGCCCATGCCCGGTGTCAGCACACCCAGCCCGTAGTAGTCCACCATGCGGGCGCCCGCACAGTACAGCGGGAAATCGGGGCCCATCACGTTGGAAATACAGGTCGAGATGTTTACCGGGATGTGGCGCGAGAGCTGGTTGCGCGACCAGAAGCCGGCCACGGAACGCGACACGACCGGGGAGAACACGCCGGCGATCTTCAGCGCGTCCACCATCGGGCTGGCTTCGCCGCTCTCCTTGGCTTCGCTGGTAGATGTGCGGATCGCCTCGAGGCGCTCGAGGGGGTCGGCCATGTCCGTGTGCAGGGATGCGAATACCGAACCCACCTGGTTGTTCTCGTCGGTGGTGCCGCGGCGGGTGCGCATGTTCAGGGGCAGCCCTGCGGCGAGGGACCCCTCCGCGGGTGCCTCGCCCTTGGCCTCCAGGTAGCGCTTGAGGGCGCCGCCGATAACACCCAGGGCCACGTCGTTGACTGTGACGCCGGCGGCGTTCTTGATGTCCTTGAAACCCTCCAGCGGAAACTCCGCCGCGTCGAACACGCGGTGCGGCCCCACGGGCTTGTTCAGGATGGTCTTGGGCGCGTTGATGTCCGGCGACGGGATTTCCTTACGCATGACACCCAGGGCGTACTTGCCGAGGTCGCGGGAGGTCCGCAGGGTGCCCGACACCAGTTGCGCGGTGTTGCGCACGCTGTTCAGGGAGGCTTTGGTCAGCAGCTCTGCCATGGACGGCGCGACGTCGACCAGTCGCGGCTCGGGCTCCGCAATGCCGTCGTCCTCGGGATTGGGGACCAGGTCGTGCAGGGCCGCCATGAAGGATGCGCCGCCCGCGCCGTCGACTAGGGAGTGGTGCATCTTCGTGTACACCGCGAAACTGCCCTTGGGCACGTTGGGAATATTGTCCAGGCCCTCGATGATGTAGGCCTCCCACAGGGGGCGGGACATGTCCAGCGGCCGGGAGTGCAGGCGGGCGGTCTGGATGCACAACTGCCGCCAGTCACCCGGTTCGGGGAGCGCGATGTGGCGGAGGTGGAACTCCACGTCGAAATTGGCGTCCTTCACCCAGTAGGGTCGGTCGAGACCGCCGGGCACTTCCACCAGTCGCGTGCGGAACAGTGGCATGTTGCCGAGACGGCGCTCGAAGCTGGCGATAACGTCCTTGAAGCGAACGAAGCCGCCGGGTGCCGTGGACGGGTCGTAGATGCCCATGCCGCCGACGTGTTGTGGCGTGTTGGTCTGCTCAAGGTTGACGAAGGCGGCGTCCAGGATTCCAAGCTGTTTCATAGTGATCGCACCCCCCCGAGGGCGTATCCATAATCTCTAAAGTAGTCCAGTTCGGCCGGTTTGGCATTGATCTGGGTGCGGTGGCGGGCCTCTCCGGCCACGCCGCGAGGGGCGCCGCGCCCGCGGCTTGCGGACGGCCCTTCCCCGTGGCATGTTGGAAAATTCGCGGCCCTGCGACCGGGGCGGCTTTATACCACCCGGGGCCCGGCCGCGCCAGAAATTCTGATTAATTTTTGTTCAGCATGTGAATAGTTGGACCCCTCTATCCGCCCTGGGCGTTGCGTTGGTCGCGCTGTGCTCGGCGGTGCACGCCGACGCGGGCTATCCCTACGGAGCGCGGCTCTCCCGACCGGGCGTCGGCCATCCGGACGGGGCCCCGCCGTTAGCGGCGGAGCCCGCCGCCGACTACGGGGGTGCGGAGGGCTACGGGCAGCGCGTGGAGTACCTGGAGGCGTCGGGCCCCTATGCACCGGCGCTCATCGAGACCCTCACGGACATGGCCGAGATGCACCGTGCGCGCGAGGATTACGGCGAGGCGTTGCTCCACTACCGCCGGGCGCTGCACCTGGTCCGGGTCAACGAGGGCCTGTACAGCGAGGCGCAGGTCCCCCTGGTGAGGGCGGAGCTGGACATCTACCGCCGCAGCGGCGCGGTGCAGTCACTCGACGAGCGCTACGAATACTATTTCCGGCTGTTCGGGTCCGGACGCCCGCCCTTCACCGACATTCGCCTGCGCGCGGCACTCGGCTACCTGCGCTGCGCCTCGGTTTTGACACCGGCGACCACGTGCGCCTGTTCGGGCTGGTCCAGCTCAACGACGACATGCTGGCGGCGGTGGGGGAGGGGGAGGATGTTCCCCCTGAACTGCACGAAGCGCTGGCGCTCAGCCAGCTCAAGAACTACTACCTGCTCCTCGATCGGGTCGAACCGCTGCCCGATTACCCCGCGCGGGAGTTCTCTGCCACGGTGCCGGACTCGAATCGCTGGGACGCGGAGGATTTCCGGTTGCGCCGGGTACAGAACCTGCGCAGGGGTGCGCTCGCCCGCGGCGCCGAACTGTTGCGGGCGCAGATCGACGGCGCCGGCGACGCGGCGCCGGTTCGACTGGCCGCTCTCCACCTCGCCCTCGGCGACTGGTACCAGTGGAACGGGCGGCCGGAGAACGCCGCCGAACCCTACGCGGAGGTGGTGCGTCTCCTGCGCGCATCCGGGCAAGCAGACACCTTGCGGGACTGGCTCGCGGAACCGGTCGAACTGCCCGACAACGGCGTGTTCCTGCAGGAACCCCTGGGCGGCCGCGGCGACGGGCCGGGCGCTCCTGTCCGCCTGCGATTCGACGTCAGTGCCCAGGGTCGGGCGCGGGCCGTCGAAGCTGTGGCGGTACCCGAGGGGGAGGAGGCGCGGGCGAACCGCCTGCAGCGCGACCTGCGCAGTGTGCGCTTCAGACCGCGCTGGATCAGCGGCGAACCGGAGAGCGTGACCGGCCTCAGCCGCGAGTACAGTTGGGGCCGTTGAAGGTGCGGGAGCGCCTCAGGCGTTCTCCAGCACCATGATGGAGCCCACCGCCTTGATGGGTGAGCGGGTCCGCCACTCCACGATCTCGGCGCAGTGCGCGTCCGCGCAGCGCTCCGCGATCTCGAAAAAAGGCGCCCGCTCCGGGTCGGCGATGAGTATCTGCTTAACGCCGGCCTTCACCGCGCGGTTGACCATGTTGGTCACGGGATCGACCAGGTCGTCCCAGAAGCAGATGTCCGCGGCGATCAGCATGTCGACACCCTTGAACCTGGCCTTGCCCAGCTTCTCGAACCGCGACACCCGGTGCTTGGTGGTGACCCCGTTGATTGCAGCGGTCGCCTCGAGAAAGGGGAATACATCCGGGTCGGCGTCGACTGAGATGACCTCGGATCCGAGGTGCTTGGCGCACCAGATACCGGCGATTCCCCAGCCGCAGCCCACATCCATGACCCGCTTGCAGTGCTCCGGTGGATTCTTCTTCAGGTAGTCGATCAAGAGGCAGCTCGATTTCCACAACTTGTTGCCGTGAATGGAGGGCTGTATGCCCTCCCGTTTAACACGCCTGATCTCCGGGTGTGAGCCGGTGGGGATCTGGACGCCACGAAATTTATGCGCCGTTACTCGTTTTTTCTTGCTCAAGCTTAATCCTTACTGCTGTCGCCAGGGTTGATCCAGATGGGAGAGGTCCACGCGCGTTCCTGCAGGACCGGTGAATAGAATGGCTGCTCTGCGGGGTCGAGGCAACACTTGCCGTAGACATCGCCGATCGCACCGGCCTCCGTCATCGCGGCGTTTTGCCTTTCTGCCTGTGCCGGGCAGTTTTCGTCGAAGGGGTTTACCCCGGCTGCCTGGCACTGCAGCGTGCTCCAGCGGCAGGTGGGGTTTTCGATGACGCGGAGGTAGTAGAAGGCGGGTCGGGTGGCGTCGTACGCCGGGTCCTGCCAGAGTGTGCAGAGCGATGCATGGCCGCTGCCCGTGGGTGCGCAGGTGGCGGGGTCCACGCCCGCGCCGTTGTCCGCGCTGCCCGCGACATCGAACACCTCCTCGTGGGTCTCGCCGCTCGCGTCCACCCAGCCCTTGACCACCTGCAGGCGCTGCAGGTCCACCCCCGGGTTGCCGGGGCTGCCCGGGTCCCGCGTGGCGCTGACCAGAAAGTGGGGCGAAGCGGCCGGCGCGTCGAGTGCGCCACCCATGGGTACCCCCCCCGCATAGGCTTTCTCGAGCATGGCGGGGTCGGAGCAGAGGTCCGGCGCGTAGGATTCGCCGGCAAAAAAGCGCACCACCGGGCGGGTGCCGCTGGTGGCGTAGGTCTCCTTGCGCCGCATTCCCTCGAAAATGCTGTCCCGGGAGTTCTCCTCAGCCCACACCACGGCCAGGCCGCCCGGGTTGTCGAAAAAGTGGTCCTGTACGTTCCGGTAACCCGAGTCCCGGCGACCGAGGTGGCCCACGTAGTTGTTTTCCTCCGCCGCCCCGGGGGTGGCGCTGTGGGTGTCGGTGCTCCCGATGAAGCCCATCCGGAAGGGGTTCAGGCCGGAATTCTCGCCGAGGGCGAGACCATCCTTGAGCGCGTTGCGCACCATGTTGCGGCGGCCGAAGGCGTCGATCTCGACGGGTAGTGCGGAGTCAGTCTGCACCTCCCCGAATACGGTTCCCAGCATGGACAGGTTGTCAGCTACCACCTGTTCGAAATCGCACAGCTCGTCCTCGGTGGCGACCCCGCGACCCGCCAACCGATCGAAGCGGCATTCGCTCGCGGCCTTGTGCTGAACCAGTTCCACGAGCGGTTCGAAGAACAGCCGGTCGCGGGCCTCCTGTTCACTGGACGGGTCGGGGAACATCAGGCCGCGGCTGAGATTCGAGTTGTGCGGGATGGAGATCACGTCACAACCATCCATGCCGTCGATACACTGCTCCCGCAACATGAGCCACAGCCTGGGATAATTCATGGAGCCCGTGTCGTAGGTTGAGATCGCCGTGTCTGTGACCTTCTCGTTGCGGAATATGACGTTGCGGTGCAGGTTGGCGAAGTCCGGCGCGTCTGTGTACTCGTAGCCAACGAAGGTGGTGAAGCTGCAGTCGCTGCTGCGGTCGTAGTGGCGTTCAGCCGCGGCCTGCAGGCGCTGCCAGGCCCGCCGGTGCGCGGCGTCGCAGTCACCGAGCCGGCAGACGAAGGACTCGGCCTTGTGCTGCGAGGTGTCCAGGACGCCCAGCGACACCCAGTAATTGGCGGCCAGCAGTTGCACGTAGAAGATTTCGCTGCGCGTGGCCATGCAGGCGGGGAACCAGTAGGCCAGCTTGGACGCGTCGTTGGTGCACAGTTCGATCGGCGCCAGGAATTCCGAGTGATCGGTTACCGCGGTGAAGTCCAGCGGTCGCTGGATCTGGGCCCGCACCACCTGGTTTGCATCCGCGTCGGAGAGGGTGATGGCCTCGCCCCGGGCGTAGCGATAGGCCGCGTCCGGGTCATTGCGCTGGCTGGATACGTAGCTGTCGAAGGAATAGCTGGTATGGACGTGCAGGTCCCCGAACATGGGCCTCTTGGTGGCCGTGTACTCACTGCAGGGTTCGCGTTCCTCGGTGCGCTCGAAGGGTTGGGCCGACGCCGTCCAGGGGACCGTCGCAAGGAACGCGGCGAGGCCGATTCGAGCCAGCACCCGGGAGCGGGTAGGGGTCTTGTCGGGCATGGTTTCTTCCTGCGGCCGGGGGCGGAAAAGCCCGTATTGTGTCACCGGCGGCGCCGGTGCGCCAGCGTAGGGCGGATTGCGGCGACTGGAACACCCCAGCCGCCTGGGATAGGATTGAGCGGAGACAGGCGGGTCTGAGGGCCCGCGGGTGCGAAGTGGATCGACTGAGGTACAAGGGATGGTAGCGGTCAGGCGTCAGGTAGAGCTGTTGGAGAAGAACCGGCCCCGGCAGGAACGGGCCAAGCGCACTTACGAGGCCATTCTCACGGCAGCGGCGGAACTGCTTATCGAGGTGGGGGTGGAGCGCATCTCTACCAACCTGGTCGCGGAGCGCGCCGGCATCACCGTGCCGGCCCTCTATCGGTATTTCCCTAACAAGTACGCCGTGCTCAATGCCCTGGGTGCGGCCCTGATGGACCGGCAGAACCGGGTCTTCAGGGAGTGGTTCGAGAAATACCGCGACGCGAACGATCCACTGGTCCTGCTGGGTAACATTTTCGAGGTGCTGAAGCAGACTTACGATGTCACGCGCGAGCAGTCGGGCGGTCTCGAGGTGGTCCAGGCATTGCGCGCCGTGGGGCCATTGCAGGAGGTCAGGCTCGCCTCGCACCGGTTGCTCGCCGAGCAGTTTGCCGAGATGGCCTCGGAGATCCTCGGCCGACCGGTCGACGACGACCTGATGAACCAGGCACGGGTGACCATTGATATGGGCTACGCGATCGTGGAGATGGCCCTCGAGGACGAAACGCTCAAGCCCCAGAACATCCTCCGGGAGGGGGCCAACCTCATTCAGGCTTACTGGCAGAGTATCGTCGCCGGCGCCTAGGGCTCCTCCGTCACATCCTCGGCCTGCGGGCCCTTGTCGCTCTCCTCCACCACGAAGCTGACGCGTTGGCCGTCGCGCAGGCCGCGGCGGTTGCGCCCGCGGATGGAGCGGAAGTGCACGAAGATCTCCTCGCCGTCGTCCTTGATGATAAATCCGAAGCCCTTCGAGACATTGAACCACTTGACCTTGCCGTACTCACGGTCGCCGTCGGCGATTTCCGGGGGGGAGGGTTCGTCGCTGTCGCGGACACCGGACTCGCGCGGGCCGGCGCCGCGGGCATTGCCCAGTACGGTGCACACCAGGGCCACCGCCACAAAAGCGATCAGCAGGGTGGTCTGGAAGGGTGCTCCGGTCTGGATCACGGAAGTCAGTGTGGCTGCGACGGCGGCGACGACGAGGCCGAGTAGCAATTTGACGGTAAAACTCATGGGTGTCCTCTCGTGGCATGGCGGGCGCCCGTGACCCGGGCGCGAAACGCGGGGCATTCTAACACCATTGGCGGGCGCTGAAAGTGGCCCACCGGATAAATCGCGTGCTAGCCAGCTGGAGCCGGCAGGAGAGAAACCCGGGATATCCGGGAGCGGGAAGTCCCTAGAGCTTCAGTACATCCTCGGCCTGCAGGCCCTTGGGTCCCTCGATGAGCTTGAATTCGACTTCCTGGCCTTCGTTAAGCGTCCTGTACCCGTCGCCCTGGATGGAGCGGAAGTGCACGAAAACATCATCGTCGCCTTCCTCGCGGGTAATGAAGCCGAAGCCCTTGGCGTTGTTAAACCATTTCACCGTGCCGCTTACACGATCACTCATACCACTTTCCTCGGTTTGGCATTTTGCTTTTATTGTGTGCGCCCCAATGAGTGGGCGAACAAATCCAGGTGCCGGGAACAATCCGGCGTGTCAGAGTGTTCGGATGCGATCAAGCTGTTCCCGCAGCTTCTCGAGTGCCTGCTGTTGTGCCTGCATTTTAGTGCGTTCATTGGCAACGACCTCGGCGGGGGCCCTGTCTACGAAGTTGGCGTTATCTAGTTTTGCCGCGATCTTCGACAGATCCTGTTCCAGCTTGCCGATTTCTTTTTCCAGCCTGGCCAGTTCGGCGTCCTTGTCGATCAGGCCGGCCATCGGTACCAGAATTTCCAGCTCACCGGCCAGCGCTGTCGCCGCTGCGGGAGCTTCCTCGCCGTCCGACAACCAGTTGACGTCAGCAAGTTTAGTCAGCTTTTTAAGGTATTGCGAATTTTGCCCAATTCTTTTTTTATCGTCTGCGTTGCCCCCTTTCAGAATGATAGGGATATCCCTACCCTGCGGAATGTTCATTTCCGCGCGTATGGTTCTCACTGCAATGATGACTCGCTTCAACCATTCGATATCCGCAACCGCCGCCGGGTCGAGTTGTTGAGAATCCGGTTGCGGGTAGGGTTGCAACATAATGGTTTCACCGGATTTTCCCGCGAGCGGTGAAACCTGTTGCCAGATTTCTTCAGTGATGAAAGGCATCAGCGGGTGTAGCAGTCGGAGGCATGCTTCCAGTACTTCGACAAGCGTGCGGCGCGTGGCCTGTTTGGCCGCGGGGGTGGCCTGCTCATCCCAGAGCACTGGTTTGGACAATTCCAGGTACCAGTCGCAGTACTCGTTCCAGATAAATTCGTACAGTGCCTGGGACGCGAGGTCGAACCGGTAGACCTCCACAGCCCGGGCAACCTCTTCGGCGGCCTCCTGGAATCGTGCCGCGATCCAGCGATCGGCGAGGCTCGCCTCGCGCGGCCCGTCAGCGGTGCCGAGTTCCTCGCCCTCACAGTTCATCATCACGTAGCGCGCGGCGTTCCAGATCTTGTTGCAGAAATTGCGGAAGCCCTCGATCCTGCCGACGTCGAACTTGATATCCCGGCCGGTCGAGGCCAGGGAGTAGTAAGTGAAGCGCAGCGCATCCGTACCGTAGGCGGCGATGCCGTCGGGGAACTGCTGCCGCGTGGACTTCTCGATGCGCTTTGCCAGTTGCGGCTGCATCATCCCGGCGGTGCGCTTGGCGATGAGCGCTTCGAGGTCGATGCCATCGATGAGGTCGATGGGATCGATCACGTTGCCCTTCGACTTGGACATCTTCTGTCCCTCGGCGTCGCGCACGAGGCCGTGCACATAGACCGTGTGGAAGGGAACCTCTTCCCGGAAGTGCAGGGTCATCATGATCATGCGCGCGACCCAGAAGAAGATGATGTCGAAACCTGTCACCAACACGGTGCTGGGGTGGAAGGTGGCAAGCTCCTGCGTCTCCTCCGGCCATCCCAGCGTCGAGAAGGTCCACAGGGCGGACGAAAACCAGGTGTCGAGTACATCTTCGTCCTGGCGCAACCCGACGCCGGCATCCAGGCCGTACTCGGCGCGAACCTCTTCCTCGCTGGCGCCCACGTAAATGTTGCCCGCGTCGTCGTACCAGGCCGGGATGCGGTGTCCCCACCAGAGTTGCCTGCTGATACACCAGTCCTGAATGTCGCGCATCCAGGCGAAGTAGGTATTTTCCCACTGCCTGGGGACGAAGTTGATGTCGCCGTTTTCGACAGCCTCGATTGCCGGACCGGCGAGCTTGCGCGCGTCCACGTACCACTGGTCGGTCAGGTACGGTTCGATCACCACGCCGGAGCGGTCACCCCGGGGCACCTTGAGTCGGTGGTCCTCCACCCGCGCGACGAGACCCTCTGCCTCGAGATCCCGCAGCACGCTCTCGCGCGCCTCGAAGCGGTCCAGGCCACGATAGGCCTGGGGGGCAGCGTGGCCGATAGCCGCGTCGTCGTCGAATATATTGATCACGGGCAGGCCGTGCCGCGCCCCGACCTCGTAGTCGTTAAAATCGTGCGCCGGGGTGATCTTCAGGCAGCCCGTACCGAATTCCCGGTCGACGTAGTCGTCGGCGATGATCGGGATCTCGCGGCCGGTGAGGGGCAGTATCACCTTGCGCCCGACCAGGTGGGCGTAGCGCTCGTCCTCGGGGTGTACCGCGACGGCCGTATCGCCGAGCATGGTTTCCGGCCGGGTGGTGGCTACCGTGACGTGGCCTTCCCCGCCGGCCAGCGGGTAGTTGAAGTGCCACAGGTGGCCCTGCTCCTCCTCGGAGATGACCTCGAGGTCGGAGATCGCGGTGTGCAGTGCGGGGTCCCAGTTGACGAGACGCTGGCCGCGGTAGATCAGGCCCTCGTGGTACAGGCGGATGAAGACTTCCCTGACCGCGGCGCTCAACCCGGGGTCCATGGTGAAACGCTCGCGGGACCAGTCCAGCGAGGAGCCCAGCCGGCGCAGCTGGCGCGTTATCGTGCCGCCGGACTCCTCCTTCCACTCCCAGACCTTCTCGACAAATTTTTCCCGGCCGAGGTCATGGCGGTTGGTGCCCTGTGCCTCCAGCTGGCGCTCGACAACCATCTGCGTGGCGATACCCGCGTGGTCCGTGCCCACCTGCCACAGCGTGTTGTAGCCGCGCATACGATGGTAGCGGACCAGGGCGTCCATGATCGCCTCCTGGAAACCGTGGCCCATATGCAGGCTGCCGGTCACGTTCGGGGGCGGGATCATGATGCAGTAGGCCGGGTCGCCGCCGCGCGGTGCGAAATAGCCCCGGGACTCCCACTCGCGGTACCAGCGGGTTTCGATATCTGCGGGCTGGAAGGTCTTCTCCATGGATTCAGGTTTCCGGCTGAACGGTTGGCTGGCCGACGCCGGGAACCCGGGTCTGGCGAGGCGGGGGATTATACGTCACTGGCCGGTGCGGCGAAAACACGGGACTCGCCGCGATCAGAGATCGTGCTTTTCGAGTTGGTAGCCCCGCTCCCGGTAAAATTTCCAGGAGGCGCGCAGGGCGCTCAGGCTGGCCTCGTCCTGCGTGACCACTTCGGCAACCCGCGCGAAGCGGCTGAAAAAGTCGGGGATGTCCAGGTGCAGGTTGATCAGCATGTCACTGTGGTCGCCCGGCTCCTGGCCCCAGCCGATGCCTATCGTGTCGGAATCGGCCGCACCCACCAGCCCGTGGGGCAGGAAGCTGGACGGTCGGAAATTCCACAGCTGTTCATCAAGGGCCCGCGCCTGCTGCTCGTCGGCGGCGTTGATGAATACACGGTGTCCCCGGGACCAGGCCTTGTCCGCCAGCCGCATGGCGACCTGCAGGCGTTGCCCCGGCTCGGCGGTCTGCAGGACGTAAAAGCCGACCCGGGTCACGCGGCACAGTCCAGCAGGTACCTCGTGAGCAGGGCGACCGGGCGGCCCGTCGCGCCCTTGGGTGCGCTGTTCCAGGCCGTTCCGGCGATGTCCAGGTGGGCCCAGCGCAAATCCTCGGTGAAGCGGGCGAGGAAACACGCTGCGGTGATACTTCCGCCGCCGGGTCCGCCCACATTGGCGATGTCCGCGAACTTGCTGTCGATCTGTTTCTGGTAGTCGTCCCACAGCGGCATGCGCCAGGCCCGGTCATGGCTGTCCTCGCCCGCCGCGAGCAGCTCGCCGGCCAGGTCGTCGTCATTGGCGTACAGCCCGGTCGCGTGGGACCCCAGGGCCACCACGCAGGCGCCCGTCAATGTGGCGACATCCACCACGGCCACAGGCTTGAACTGCCGCGCATAGGTCAGGGCGTCGCACAGTACCAGGCGACCCTCGGCGTCGGTGTTGAGCACTTCGATGGTCTTGCCGGCCATGCTGGTGATAACGTCACCCGGCTTGGTGGCGGTGCCGCTGGGTAGATTTTCCGAAGCCGCGACGATGCCGACGACATTGAGTGGCAGTTCCATCTCCGCCACGGCGCGCAACGCGCCGAACACGCTGGCGGCGCCACCCATATCGTATTTCATCTCGTCCATCTTGGCGCCGGGCTTCAGCGAAATGCCGCCGCTGTCAAAGGTGATGCCCTTGCCGACGAGGACGACGGGGCTGTCGCCGGCCTTCGCCCCGCGGTAGTTCATCACGATCAGCCTGGCGGGCTGGGCGCTGCCGGCCGATACCGAGAGCAGGGCACCCATGCCCAGCTCGTCCATTTTTTTCTCGTCCAGTACGCTGACCTTGAGCTTCTTGTAGCGCCGCGACAGCTTGCGGGCCTGGCCGGCAAGGTAGACGGGCGTGCAGATATTTCCCGGCAGGTTGGCGAGGTGGCGCGCATCGTTGACGCCGGCACCGGTGATGCGGCCCTCGCGCAGGGCGCGGTCCGCCGTGGCGACGCCACCGGCCTCGCCGACATTCACCACAAGGCGGGCCAGTTTTGCGGCCGGGGCCGGTTTGGACAGCGTCTCGGTGTAGCGGTAGCCCGCGGTGGTAAGGTGGCGCGCCAGGTAGGAGAGGAACCAGTGACGGTCGGCGTCCTTGAGTTTCAGGGCGGAGAGGTGCAGGGTGGCGTCCGCCGCCCGCGTGGTGCCAAGTGCCCGCCAAAGCTTGTCACAGAGCGCGCGCATTGCTGCGCGGTCGAACTTCTTGGGGTCGCCGCACCCGAGTAACAGGACGCGTTTCGCCGCGCCCGCTCCCGGCAGCATGAGGGACTGCCCCTTGCGGCCGCTGAAATCGCCCAGCTCCAGCGCCGCGCGAATGGCCCCGCCCGAGGCCTTGTCCAGCTGCCTCGCCGCACCCCCGAGGCGCTTGCCCTCGAACAGCGGCAGGACGGCGCACTGGCTCTTGGCGGTGGCGGCGTCGTCGATCTTGCGGGCTTTGAAAGTGAGTTCGGGCATTGTCGTTCCTCGGTCAGTTCAGCCGGGGTAGTGTAAGGCCAGCGGGCGCGAAACTGAACCGGGAGCGGGCAGGGTGTTACTCCGCGGGTGAGCCGTCGGGCTCCCCGGCGTCGGCGGGGAGCAGCACCAGTTCGGTCGCCGACAGGTAATCGTGCCAGTAGCGCCCCCTCGCATCGACGAGGCACCACAGGTAGCCGGCCCCGAGGCACCCGGCGGAAACACAGGCGCCCAGGCAGCGGCCCAGCGCACGGAAGAACCCCGGGGCGCGGCCGTCGAATGTCACGAGCTTGATACGCCAGGCCTGCATGCCGAGTGTCTGTCCGCCCTTGAGCCAGAACACGATGAAGAACCCGAACACCGATGCCACCGTCAGCAGTTGGGCAAGCCAGGGAGCGAGGGCGTGCTCCTCGCTGCCCAGTAACCTGACCTGCACGCCCAGGGCGATTCCATTCACTACGGCCACGACAGCTATTACCAGCAGCAGGTCGTAGACGATAGCGGTCAGGCGGCGCAGCAGGGACGGGCTGTTGCAGGGGCGCGATGTGCTCATGGGGCCCAGTGTACCACCGGGTGTGGTGCCGGCGGGCGGGCACATTGGAGCGGGTACTGCCCCGTGCTACATTGGGCACCGGCTCGGGAGTGCGGTATGAACATTCTGCTGGTTGAAGACGACAAGTTGGTCAGCGATTTCATCGTGGAGGAACTCCGTGCCGCGGGACACCAGTGCACGTGGGCAACGGACGGGGAGGCCGGCCTGGAAGTGGCCGCCGGCCACACCTTCGATGTCATGGTGGTCGACAGGATGATGCCGCGCATGGATGGTCTCGCCCTCGTGCAGGCCCTGCGCGAGCGCGGCGACAACACGCCGGTGCTGGTATTGAGCGCCCTGGGAGATGTCGACGATCGCGTCCAGGGTCTGCACAGCGGCGCCGATGACTACCTCGTCAAGCCGTTCTCCATGTCCGAGTTGCTGGCGCGACTGGAGGTCCTGCAACGCCGCGGGGGCGCTGCCTCACAGGAGCCGCAGACAACCCTCACCGTGGAGGACCTGTCCATGGACCTGTTGCGCCAGCACGTCGAGCGACAGGGTGTGGTCGTGACCCTGCAGCCACGGGAGTACAAGCTGCTGGAGTACCTCATGCGGCACGCGGGCCAGGTGGTGACGCGCGCCATGCTGCTCGAACATGTCTGGGGATATCACTTCGACCCGCAGACCAACGTCATCGACGTGCATATCTCGCGCCTGCGCCAGAAGATCGACCGTGAATTCGACGAGCCCCTTCTCACCACGGTGCGCGGAGCCGGTTATCGGCTCGGCCCCGAGAGCGCGGGCTGAGCGGGACGCAGGTGCAGATCGGCGAAGTATTAAGCAGCCTGACGTTCCGGTACATCGTCAAGTATGTCACCGTGCTCAGTGCGTCGGTGTTCGCGGTCATGGGCGCCTATTACCTCTATTTCAGCTACACATCGTTCGCCGACCTGGGCGAGTCGGTGCTGGAGGAATTGCAGACCTTGCAGGTCATCTACCGCGGCCAGTCGCTGCCCGGGGTGGAAGCATACATCGCCGACCAGGGTTCTGCGCCGGCGGTACACCGTTTCTACTATCTCGTCACCGACGCGGACGGCAACAAGGTCTCCGGCAACCTGCCGGTGAAGTCGCGCTACAGCCAGTTCGACGACGGCTGGCTGGGCTTCGAGATGGCGTTGCAGGAGTGGGACGGCGAGGTGGACGTCGACTTTCTCGCCCGCCCTATCGAGCTGGGGGACGGTTATCGCGCCATGGTGGCCCGCGACTACGCCGATATGCTGGAGCGCGCGGAGCTGGTGTTCAGCACCCTCATACGGGCCATGATCGCCACGGTGTTGCTCGGTGTTATCGGCGGGTTCTTCAGCGCGGCGAACACACTGAACCGGGTGGAGCGGCTCAACCGGGAAATCCAGCTCATCATTCGCAGCGACCCGAGCAAGCGGCTGGAAATTTCCGCGGAGAAGGGTTACGTGCGCGCCCTGGGGCTGGTGATGAACCAGATGCTGGAACAGATGGAGTCGCTTATGCAGGGGGTGCGGCGGGTCTCCGACAACATCGCCCACGACCTGCGCACGCCGCTCACGCGGATTCGCAACGACCTGAGCCAGTTGCGGGCCGCGGGACAGCCCAGCAATCCGGACCTGCTGGAGCGGATCATCGAGGAGTGCGACGACCTTCTCGACTCCTTCAACGCGTCCCTGCGTATCTCCACGCTGGAGACCGGCAGCCGCTTGAGCGGCGGCAGTGAGGTGGATTTGCGGGGGCTGCTGCAGGATGTCGTGGAGCTCTACGAACCACTGGCGCACGAGCGCGACATCGAGCTTGTACTGGACGCCCCCGAGCCGGGCAGTTGCACCGGCGAGGTCGACCTGCTGTTCCAGATGTTCGCCAACATACTGGACAACGCCGTCAAGTACACACCGGTGGGCGGCGACATTACCGTGCAGCTGCGCCCGCAGGTGTCGACTGCGGAAGGGGGGCACATCGTCGTTGTGGGCGACTCCGGTCCGGGAATCCCCACGCGGGAGCGCAAGAACGTGTTCCGGCGTTTCTACAGGGTGGAATCGAGCCGCTCCGAGCAGCCCGGGCACGGGCTCGGCCTCAGCCTTGTACAGGCGATCGCGCAGTATCACCACGGCAGTGTGGAACTCGGCAGCAACAACCCCGGGTTGCAGGTGCGTGTGAAACTGCCCTGACCCGCGGTTACTCCTCCACGGAGAGGTGGTCCGTGGCCGGCGGCTGTCCCTCCTCGCGCTTGCGGTACTGTTCCTCGAGCACCTCGCTGCCCTCCGGCGCGACATCCAGCCCGGTGAGATCGAGGTCCGGGGTCTCCGCCTCCGGCGCCGCGCAGTCCTCGAAACCCGTGCCCGGCGGGTCCAGGTCCAGGCCGCTGGTGTCCGGGTCCACCGGCGCCTCCCCTGGGAGGCCGGGAATGGTCTCGCCCACCTCGCCCATGGCCAGGTGCCCGGTGTCGGGCGCCGGGGGCGGCGGGGGCGGTTCCTCCGAGAGGCGCTCGGCGGCGGCATCCACGGCCAGCGCCGAGGTATCGATGTCGGCCTCGACGGGCGCGGGCCGCTCGTGTTCCCGCAGCACTTCGGTGCCCTCGGGTGCGAGGTCGAGATCGTGGTCGTGATCCTGGTCCGTGCCGCTGTCGGAGGGGGCCGCCGCCGGCGGCGCCGTCCCGGGAGCGGCTTCCGCCTGGTAGCGTGTGTCGTCGGGTTCGGCGGCCAGCGCGGCGATTTTCTCGGCGGCCGACCGGGCTTGCGCCGGCTGCACCGGGGGGGCCGGTGCCTCGTCTCCGGCTTCCAGCGCGCGGATGATGGGTTGCGCCCCGGCGCGAATCATGGCGTCGCGGTACTTGTGCGCCAGGGGTTCCTCGCACTCCCGCTTCAATAGCTGGACCTTGCCGCTGAAAAGTTTGTCGAGGGTCTGGTCGTCGGCGCTGAACAGCTTGGCGAGATTGGCGCGGACGGTGTCCGGGTCGTGCCCCTCGAGCACTTCCCCGGCGTAGTAGACGTTGTAGCGCGTATCCATGGGCAACTCCGCTTGGCTACCTCCTGCCAGTATACGCCAGCGGTCCCCCGGGGTCTCGACCCCGACCCCGCAGTGTTACCAAGGATAGTCCTGCCGGGAGCGGGCGGCTTCTGGTAGTATTGCGTGCCGGCCAGAGCCAAGCCCTCCACGTATGAGCGACCGCGTCCCCACCCGATTTGTGCGAACCCTGCTGCGCATGGTCGGCGACCGGGGCTACGATTTCAGTGCAATACTCGGCGAGGCGGGCCTGGATTTTGACCCCCTCGACGAAACGCATCCCGCCTACCGCGCCGAAATCAGCGCCATGCAGTACTCCCGTGTGTACCAGAGCGTCCTGAGCCTGCTGCAGGACGAGACCTTCGGCACCACCGGCAGCGAGCTGGTCGCCCCGGGGGCATTCCGCATGATGTGCTACTGCATCATTTCCTGTCGCAACCTCGGCGAGGCCATCCAGCGGGCATCCGAGTTCTACCGCACCTTTTTTGACGAGCGCAGTCAGCTCTACGCCAACTTCAGCGACCAGTTCGCCCGGGTCGGCTACAGGACAATCTCGCGGGACGGGCGCACGCGCGTGGACGTCGCGGATGCCTACGGGCTGTCCATGTGGCACCGGTTCTTCGGCTGGCTCAGTGGCCGCCCCATTGAACTGAAGCGCGTCGATTTTGTCGGCGAGCGGCCCGAGCGCGTGGAGAAATACGAGAAGCTGTTCGGCTGCCCGCTCTACTTCGGCCAGTCCAACGACCTGCTCTACTTCGACAGCGCCTGCCTCAGCTGGCCTATCGTGCACACGGAGCACTCGCTGCGGGAGTTCCTGCGCACGGCGCCCTACCAGCTGCTGTTGATGGAGAACAATCCCGAGGGGAACAACCTCTCCGCCCAGGTGAAGGCGATGATCGGCCACGACTTCAGCGAGGGGTTCCCGGGGTTCGAGACCATCAGCCGGGCGCTGAACATGTCCGCCCCCACGCTGCGGCGCCGGTTGAAGAAGGAGGGAACCACGTTCCAGCATATAAAGGACGAGGCGCGCTGCGAAGCCGCCAAGCTCTGCCTGGACCGCCCGGAGCTGTCCATCAACGAGGTGGCGCTGCAGATGGGGTTCACCGACCCCAGCGCATTTCACCGCTCCTTCAAGAAGTGGACCGGGCTCACACCGGGACAGTACCGCGCCAGTCGCGGCCGGCGCGATCACTGAACCTGTGCGGTAAACACGGCGTCTGTTAGAATCAGGTCCCGGTTCCCCCGGCCAATACACGACGGAAACAAAGACATGTCAGTGCAAACCGAAATCGAGCGTCGCCTGCGCGAGGGCTTCAGTCCGGCACATGTCGACGTGGAGAACGAGAGCCACCAGCACAGCGTGCCGGAGAACTCGGAGACGCATTTCCGAGTCGTGCTGGTCAGCGACCGTTTCGAAGGGTGCTCCAAGGTGGCCCGCCACCGCCAGGTCTACGGCGCACTGAGCACCGAACTCGAGGGGCCGGTGCACGCCCTCGCCCTGCACACCTATACCCCGGCCGAGTGGGACGAGCGCCAGGCCGCTGCACCGGAGTCACCGCAGTGCCTCGGCGGCAGCAAGGCCGATTCGCCCTGAGGCAAGCGCTGTGTCCTTCGTTGTCGCCGCCCTGTACAAGTTCGTCCGCCTCGATGACTACCACGAGTTGCGCGAGCCATTACTCGACGCCTGCCTCAATGCGGGGACGCGCGGGACGCTGCTATTGGCGCGGGAGGGCATAAACGGCACGATCGCGGGCAGCCGCGAGGGGATCGACGAGGTGCTGCACTGGCTGCGCCGCGATCCCCGCCTGGCCGACCTGGAACACAAGGAGTCCTTCGATGCGCAGCTGCCTTTCCACCGCATGAAGGTGAAGGTGAAGCGCGAGATTGTCACGATGGGGGTTGACGGTGTCGATCCCACCGACACAGTGGGCACCTATGTCGAACCGGCCGACTGGAATGCACTGATCGACGACCCCGAAGTGCTGCTTATCGACACGCGCAATGACTACGAGTGCAGTATCGGCAGCTTCCGCGGCGCGGTGGATCCGGGCACGGTGAGTTTCCGCGACTTTCCGGAATTCGTGCAGCGTGAGCTGGATCCCGCCAGGCAGCGCAAGGTCGCGATGTTCTGTACCGGCGGCATCCGTTGCGAGAAGGCCTCCGCCTACATGCTCAAGGCGGGTTTCGAGGAGGTCTACCACCTGCGCGGCGGCATACTCAAGTACCTAGAGGAGGTCCCCAGTGAGGAGTCCGCGTGGGAAGGGGAGTGTTTCGTGTTCGACAATCGCGTCGCGGTGAACCACCGTCTTGAGAAGGGCAGCTACGACCAGTGTTTCGGTTGCCGCCATCCCATCACCGAGGACGACAAGCGCTCCGGCAGGTACGAGAAGGGGGTGTGCTGCCCACACTGCTTCGACCGGCAGGGCGCCGACCAGAAAGCGCGTTTTCGCGAGCGCCAGCGCCAGGTGGAGCTGGCGCGGGAGCGGGGGGAGTCCCACGTCGGTGCGGCGCCGCCCGCACGGCAGCGCCGCAGTGCGGAACAGGTCGAGGGTTGACGCTTAAAGGTGCAGTTCGATGACCCCGCGGAACGCCCCGACAGGCACGAAGCGGCTGTAGCCGCTGCCGTCCCCCTCGGATATCACACCGCAGAGCCGCGCCTCGCCACTGCCTGACACCTGCACGACCGCGCCTCCCGAGGAGCCTTTGTGGGCGGTGCAGTCGGTATCTGCGGAGCGCCGCACCTGGCCGGTGATGCGGCAGCCGGGGTCGTAGGTGAGCACTTCACCGCCCCTGCCCAATCCCTCGTCCCTGGAGAAGCCGGCCATGATCACCGGAGCCCCGCGGTCGGCGCCCTGCGCGCCGACGGGCAGGGCGGGGGTGTGGGATGCGGGAACGGGCTCGCGCAATCGCAGGATGGCCCAGTCCGCGTGCATACCTCCGCCGTCCGCGACCCGCGTCGCCTCCATCTCGAGTATTTTCCCCGGGGTTTCCCCGAGGCGGAAGGTGATGGGCCGGCTCAGGTCCCGGTAGTGTTCCAGGCAGTGCCAGGCGGTGATGATGGTGTCGGCGTGCGCGGCTGCAGGGCGCGCTACCAGGGTTGCGCTGCAGTCCTCCAGGAAATAGCTGTAGCGCCCCTCCACGCGCCGCTCGCCGGGCACGCTCAGTCGTCCTACCGCGGCCAGCCATGGGTATGTCTCGCCGGTGTAGACCAGGCGGCGGTCAGCGCCGTGCACGGCTGGCCCGGACAGGAGCAGGCACAGCAAGACGGGGAGGAGGCTGTGGCGAAGCGGTCTCACTGGCAGGGTTCTCCCCCGGACGACGAACGGCTGGGCGCCGGCCCGCTGGGCCTTGGCGCCGCCGGCTGGCGCGATTAGCATGGGCGGTCGATACTGGACATGTCAATCGGGCGGGGTAGCTGCATGGGATTACAAGGCGACAGGGTAGTCGTCGTCACCGGGGCCAGTCGCGGCGCCGGCCGTGGCATCGCCGTTGCCCTCGGTGCCACGGGCGCGACGGTATACGTCACGGGCCGGACGCGGGAGGAGGGCGGAGCGCCCCTGCCGGGCACGGTACAGGGCACCGCGGACGAGGTCACCGCCGCCGGCGGGCGCGGTATCGCCGCGTACTGCGACCACGCCGACACCGCCGATGTGGAACGGCTGTTCGACCGCGTTCGCGCGGAGCAGGGGCGCCTGGATATCCTGGTCAACAATGCGACCAGCCTGCACGATGCCCTCACCGAGACGGGGCCGTTCTGGGACAAGCCGCTGGCCCTGACGGCGCTCTGGGATGTCGGGATGCGGTCCCACTACGAGGCCGCGTGGTACGCCGCCCCCCTGTTGCTCGCCAACGGCGAGGGACTGGTAGTGAACACCTCCTCTTTCGGCGGCCGGATTTATATGCACGGCCCGGCGTACGGCGCGGGCAAGGCGGCAGTCGACAAAATGTCGCATGATATGGCGGTCGACTTCCGGCCGCACGGCGTGGCCGTGGTCTCCATCTGGATGGGGTTGCTGCTGACCGAGCGCACCCGCCGAGTGTTTGACGCGGAGCCGGACAAGTACGCGGATATCGCCGCCACGGCGGAGCACCCGGAGTTTACAGGGAGGGTGATCGACGCCCTGGCGCGGGACCCCGATATGATGGCGAAGAGCGGCCAGGTGTGGATCGGGGCTGAACTGGGTGCTGAGTACGGCATCACCGACATCAACGGCGAGCCGCCCCTTTCCCACCGCGCCTTTTTTGGCGACCCGACCACCTTCGGCGACGCGGTTGTTGAGTGACGGCGCCGGCCGGGAAGGTCGACGCGAGCAGGGGGGTGTGCAGCGCGCTGCGACGATACCCCAAATGGAGGATGCGCCGCTTGCGGGCGACGGGATAGATTGACAGCGTGGGCAACAGCCGAGGTGGGACCATGACCAAGCACGAGAAGATTGACGCCGAGGAGGCGATGAACAAGTACGGGCTCCAGAGCCCGCGCGCACAGGAATTGCTGGCGGCGGCACGGGCCATGGGTCCGGCCCTGAGGGAGCGCCGCGCGCACGCGGACGCGGACCAGCGTGTGCCCGACGAGACGGTGCGCGAGTTTCACGACGCGGGCTTTTTCAAGATCCTGCAGCCGGAGCAGTGGGGCGGTTACGCGATGGACCCGCAGGTGTTTTACGCGGTGGGCCTGGAGGTCGCCAGGTACTGCCCCTCCAGCGCCTGGATCCTGGGCGTCATCGCCGTGCACAACTGGCAACTGGCGGTGTTCGACGATCGGGCAGCGCAGGATGTCTGGGCGGATGACCCCACGGTGCTGATCTCCTCCTCCTACGCCCCCGTGGGCAAGGTCAAGGTGGTCGACGGCGGCTTCCGCCTGAGCGGCCGCTGGAGTTTTTCAAGCGGGTCCGAGCACTGTAAGTGGGCGTTCCTGGGCGCTGTGGTGCCGACTCCCGAGTCCCCCTTCGATATGGCCAACTACCGCACCTTCCTCGTACCCATCGAGGACTACGAGATTGTGCACAACTGGGACGTGGTCGGCCTGAAGGGCACGGGTAGTCACGATGTCGTCGTCGACGACGCTTTCGTGCCCGAGCACCGCACCCACAAGAGCATGGACGGCTTCCTTTGCGACAACCCGGGCAATGCCGTGAACGACGCGCCGTTGTACCGCATGCCCTTCATGCAGGTCTTCGTACGCGCGGTGTGCACCGCGACCCTTGGCGCCTGCGAGGGCGCGCTGGACGCCTTTATTGAAGTTGCCAAAACGCGGCAGGTCGGGCCCAACAAGATGAAGGACGACCCCTTTGCACGCGTGCTTGCGGCGGAGGTGAAAGCGGAAATCGAGGAGATGAAGCTCACCATGATTCGCAACTTCGACGCCATGATGGCCTGCACCCGCGCCGGCGAGCCCATACCCGTAGACGACCGTATACGTTACCGCTACGACTCCGCGGTGGTGGCGGACCGCTGCCTCGCGCTGTCCAGCAGGATGCTGAAGGCCGCGGGTAGCGGCGGTATCAGGCTTGACAGCGAGCTGCTCGCTTTCCACCTGGATATTCTCTGCAGTCAGGCCCACGTGGCAAACCATTCCAAGCCCTTCGCGATGAATATGGGGGGCGTGCTGTTCGGCGACGACAACGCCGACTACGCGCTCTGAAGGGCCCGCGCGTATGAAAATGCAGGGTCTTCTTCCGGAGGGAAACTACGCCGACTGCGCTAACGGTTACCGCATCCACTACCTGGACGAGGGCCCGCGCGACGGCGAGGTGGTGGTGTTCCTGCACGGTTCCGGTCCCGGCGCGAGTGGGTACAGCAATTTCAAGGGCAACTACCGCCACCTCGTGGACGCGGGCTACCGCGTGATCATCACCGACCATATCGGCTACGGTTTCTCCGACAAGCCCGACGACGTCGACCACCCCCTGTCGTTCTTCGTCGAGTGTACCCTGCAGGCCTTGGACGCGGCCGGGGTGGGTAAGTGTTCCGTGGTCGGGAATTCACTGGGAGGCGCGATCGCGCTCGGTATGGCGCTGGACCACCCGGAGCGCATCGAGAAACTGGTCCTGATGGCCCCCGGGGGGCTGAGTGAGCTGCCCGAGTACCAGGCCATGCCGGGCATGCAGAAAGTGTTCGCGGTATTCGGTTCCGGAGAACCGGTGACCCACGCGGTGATGAAAGACCTGTTCGCTACGGGCCTCATGCACAACGCCGAGCTCGCTACCGATGAGCTTGTCGAGGAGCGCATGCAGATCATGCAGATAATGAACGGGCACGTGATGGCGACGATGCAGGTGCCGGTGCTGGTCGAGCGGCTGCAGGAACTCGACTGCCCGGTGCTCGGCTTCTGGGGTATGGACGAGAAGATGATGCCGGAGAACGGCATCATGGCCATGGCGAAGAACATCCGCCACCTGCGCCTGATACTGGTGACCGAGTGCGGGCACTGGGTCATGGTGGAGCACGAGGACATGTTCAATCGCGCCTGCCTGGATTTCATCCGTAACGGCTGAGTTGCCGGTACGCCTGGGTGTCCCGGTCCCCCAACGTCCTACAATCGGCCCGTGGCGCCCAAAAAATTGTACTGGCGCCCAGCCAAAGGCGTGTAAAATCAGCGCCTCCCGAAAAGAAAGGTCAACACGCCCATGATGGACCAGGAGCGGATCGCTAGGCTCGGAGACGAACTCTACGAGGCGCTGCGCTCGCAGTCGACGCTGTCTCCCCTCACCGAGAGGGAGAGCGATATCACGATCGAAGACGCCTACCACATATCCCGGCACATGGTGCAGCAGCGCGTGGAGCGGGACGGCGAGCGCATCGTGGGCAAGAAGATCGGTGTCACCAGTGCCCCCGTCCAGGAGATGCTGGGGGTGTTCCAGCCCGACTTCGGCTTCCTCACCGACCGCATGGAGTACTGGGACGGCGCGGAGATACCCATCGCCGGCAACATGATCCAGCCCCGCGCGGAGGGCGAGATCGCCTTTCGCCTGCGCGAGGACCTGGCCGGCCCCGGCGTGACGGAGCAGGACGTGCTCGACGCCACGGCGACGATCATGCCCTGTTTCGAGATTGTCGATTCGCGTATCCGGGACTGGAACATCAAGATACAGGACACCGTGGCGGACAACGCCTCCTGCGGCGTCTACGTGCTGAGCCGTGACGAGGTGGACCCGCGCGACTTCGACCTGCCGAACCTGCGCATGACCATACACAAGAACGGCGAATTCAACGCCGAGGGACTGGGCAGCGCTGTGCAGGGCAACCCGCTGACCGCGGTGGCCTGGCTGGCCAACACCCTCGGCGAGTTCGGTATCCCGTTCAAGGCCGGCGAGGTGATCCTCTCCGGCTCCCTCGCGCCGCTGATCCCGGTGGTGGCCGGCGACGAGATGTCACTGGAGATCGAGGGCGTCGGCGGCTGCAGTTGCCGGTTCTTATAGATTGGGCAGACTGCAGCCTGGCGAGCTGCTCCTGCGGTGTCCTGTAGTGAGAACAGAGCTTAGGCGGGGGCGGCGATATCTCTTCGCCGGACCGTCCGAGACCATGGATGGTCGAGGTCGAGCTGCCATGGATGGCGCCGTTGCGTGTCAGGCGAAGAGATATCGCCGCGTCCGCCGAGAGTAAAGCGTTTAACCTGAAGGCAGAGATTGATATGAGCGACAAAGTCAAAGCGGCCATCATCGGCCCCGGCAATATCGGCACCGACCTGCTGATGAAGGCCATGCGCAGCGACGTGATCGAACCCGTGTGGATGGTCGGCGTAATCCCCGATTCGCCCGGCCTCGCCCGGGCGGCGGAGATGGGCCTGAAGACCACCGCGGACGGCGTCGACGGCATGGTGCCGACCATGCGCAAGGACGGGGTGCAGATCTGCTTCGACGCCACCTCCGCCTACGTGCACGAGGAGAACAGCCGCAAGGTGAACGCGGAGGGGGCGGTGATGATCGACCTCACCCCCGCCGCGATCGGCCCCTTCTGCGTTCCTCCCGTGAACCTCGACCAGGCGGTGTCTGCCAGGGCCATGAACGTGAACATGGTGACCTGTGGGGGGCAGGCCACCATTCCCATGGTCGCGGCGGTGAGCCGTGTGCAGCCCGTGGCCTACAGCGAGATCGTCGCGACGGTCAGCAGCAAGTCGGCGGGGCCCGGGACACGCAAGAACATCGACGAGTTCACCCGTACGACCGCCAGGGGTATCGAGAGTGTCGGCGGCGCCGGCGAGGGCAAGGCCATTATCATCATCAACCCGGCGGAGCCGCCACTGATCATGCGCGACACCATTCACTGCCTGACCGTGGACGAGCCCGACGAGGCGGCGATTACGCAGTCCGTGCAGGACATGATTGCCGAGGTGCAGAAATACGTGCCCGGGTACACCCTCAAGAACGGTCCTGTCTTCGACGGCAAGCGCGTATCGCTGTACATGGAGGTCGAGGGCCTGGGTGATTTCCTGCCCAGGTACGCGGGCAACCTGGACATCATGACCGCCGCGGGACTGCGCACCGGCGAGATGTACGCCGAAGAAATACTGGCCGGGCGCTTTACGCCCGTCGCCGCTTGAGGGAGGGTCGCGACATGGACCTCAGAGGAAAGAAGATCACCGTACACGACATGTGCCTGCGGGACGGCATGCACCCCAAGCAACACCAGATCACCGTGGACGAAATGGTCACGATCGCGAAGGCGATGGACGAGGCGGGCATTCCGCTGATCGAGGTGACGCACGGCGACGGCCTCGGCGGCGCGTCGGTAAACTACGGCTTTCCCGCGGCCTCGGACAAGGAGTACCTCAGCGCGGTCTGCGGTGCGATGAAGAACACCCGTGTCTCCGCGCTGCTGTTGCCCGGTATCGGCACCGTCGACCATCTCAAAATGGCGGTGGACTGCGGTATCTCCACCATCCGCGTCGCCACGCACTGCACCGAGGCGGACGTCTCCGAGCAGCACATCAACATGGCGGCCCAGTACAAGGAGCTCGACACGGTGGGCTTCCTGATGATGGCCCATATGATCGAGCCCGAGGAACTGCTGGTCCAGCTCAAGCTGATGGAGGAGTACGGCGCTAACTGTGTCTACATCACCGACTCGGCGGGCTACATGCTGCCGGACGATGTCGCCTCACGGGTCGCGCTGGCGCGCGCCGAGCTCAAACCCGAAACCGAACTTGGCTTCCACGGCCACCACAACCTCGCCATGGGTATCGCGAACTCCCTGGCTGCGGTGGAGGCGGGGGCAAACCGGATCGACGGTTCCCTGGCCGGGCTGGGTGCCGGCGCCGGCAATACACCCCTGGAGGTGTTCCTCGCCGTCTGCGATCGCATGGGCGTTGAGACCGGCGTCGACCTGTTCAAGGCCATGGATGTCGCCGAGGATCTTATCGTGCCGCTGATGGACCATATGGTGCGCGTAGACCGCGACTCCCTCACCCTCGGCTGGGCCGGTGTCTACTCATCGTTCCTGTTGTTCGCCAAGCGCTCGGCGGAAAAATACGGGCTCTCCAGCCGCGATATCCTCGTCGAGCTCGGCCGGCGCAAGACCGTCGGCGGGCAGGAGGATATGATCGAGGATCTTGCACTGGATATGGCCAAGGAACAGGGTGCTGCATAAATTTGCAATGGGTTGAGGGAGAGGGTCTGCCGACATGAACAAGAGGCGATTGGGCCGCAGTGGCATCGTGGTCTCGGACATCTGCATGGGGACCATGACCTTCGGCAACCAGGCGGACGAGAAGACCTCGTTTCGCATCATGGACATGGCCTACGACGCCGGGGTGGACTTTTACGATACCGCCGAGATGTACCCGGTTCCCCCGGACGCAAAATACGTGGGCGCGACGGAGGAAATCGTCGGGCGCTGGATGAAGACCAAGGACCGGGATTCACTCATCATCGCCACCAAGGTCGCCGGTCCCAGCCACGTCTGGATCAAGGCTCCCCTGCGCGGCGGTATGACGGGCCTGGACCGGCACCATATCGTGCGCGCGGTGGAGGGCAGCCTGAAGCGGCTCGACACCGACTACATCGACCTCTACCAGACCCACTGGCCAGACTGGGACTGCCCCCAGGAAGAGACGATGGCGGCGCTGGACGAACTCGTGCGTTCGGGCAAGGTGCGCATCCTCGGTTGCAGCAACGAGACGACCTGGGGCCTGATGAAAAACCAGTGGGCCGCGGACGTGGGTGGGTACGCGCGTTACGAGACCATCCAGAACAATTTCAGCCTGAACAACCGACGTTTCCAGGACGAGTTGGCGGACGCCTGTCGCCGCGAGGGGGTGAGCCTGATTCCCTACTCGCCGCTGGCGGGTGGCGTGCTCAGCGGCAAGTACCAGGGCGGTGCCTTCCCTGAAGGTGCGCGCTTTACCCACTACAAGGATGCGCCCGACCGACAGAAGCAGATGATGTTGCGCTTCGTCAACGAGGGCACGCTGGCTTCCACCGAGCGTTACCAGGCGATTGCCAGTGATATCGGCATGTCCGTGGTCACCATGGCCATCGCCTGGAGCAAGCAGCACGACTTCGTCGCCTCGACCATCGTGGGTGCGACCAGCGAGGACCAGGTGCCCGATATCCTGGCGGCGGCAGACGTGGTGCTGGACGCCGAGACGCTCGCGCGCCTCGACCAGGTGTCCCGGGAAATCCGCTACCCGATGGGCTGAATCTCCGGTTCAGATCCTGCTGCGGAAACGGGCGGGGATACTGCCCGGTATGCGAAACAGCGAAGGCGCCCACTCGACGGCACCCTCGTCCACCTCGATATCCCGGAACCTGCTCGCCATCCCCGTGAAGGCGATTTCCGCGTTCATACGCGCGAGATGGGAGCCGAGGCAGAAGTGGATGCCGCCCCCGAAGGAGCAGTGTCGCGCCTCGCGGCGACCTATGTCGAACCGTTCCGGGTCGGTGAACACCGCCGGGTCGCGGTTGGCGCTGATCAGGATGGCGTAGACCGTGCTGTCGGCGGGAATAGTGACGCCGTCGAATTCGGTGTCCTCCCACAGGATGCGGCGGGTCACCGGCACGGAGGGCTCGAAGCGCAGGGTTTCCTCCACCGCCAGCGCTGCCAGGGAGGGATCGGCGGCGAGGCGCTCGAACTCATCCGGGTAGCGTGAGAAACACACCATGCCGTTGGCGATCAGCCCGATGGTCGTCTCGAGGCCGGCGATCAGCAACCCGATGCCCTGTTGCAGCAGCTCCTCGTTGCTGAGGCTGTCGCCCGCTTCCTCGGCGCGGACCAGCAGCCCCAGGATGTCGTCACTGGGATTGGCGCGCCTGTCCTCGATGAGTCGGAACATGTACTCCGCCAGTTCGACGATCGCCGCTTCGCAATCTTCGCGCAGGTGGGGAAAGGCGTGGATTGCCAGCCGGTAGGTGGCCAGTGAGACGAGGCGGGTGAGGTGATGGCGATCCTCGAAGGGCACGCCGAGCATGGCGCACATCGACGCCGCCGGCACGGCCAGTGCGAGATCGGCCACGAGGTCCATCTCGCCCGCGTCGGCGACCCGGTCCAGCTCGCCCTCGACCAGCGGTTCGATGGCCGGGCGGATCGCGTCCAGGGCGCGGGGCGTAAACGCCTTGTTGACGAGATTGCGGATGCGGTCGTGGTCCGGGGGATCGAGGCGCAGCATGAATCGCGACGCGGCACTGTCCTCGGCCGTCTCCCCCGGGATGATGCCGCGGCTGTCGCGCACACCGCCGCGGGAGTGCTTCAGCAGTTTTTGCACATCGGCGTACCGGGTCAGCCGCCACTCGCCCATCGGCGTGAGGTTCACGGGCTGGCGTTCGCGCAGCTCGCGGTAGGGCGTGTGCGGGTCCGTCTTCATGTCCATCGTGGCCGGGTCGGCCCCGTACCAGCCAGGATCCGGGGATGAACCTGTTTCGGCGATCTTGCCTGTCTCGGAATCCATCGGGTGAATGTTACCCATTCGACGCAGTAGAGGTTCGCTAGTGTAAACTCGCGCGCAGGCCGGGTAAATTCGGCTGCTGACCCGGAGCCTCGACGTGAGTGAACTGTTGCTGTTGCCCATCGCCTTTGCCACGTCATGCCTGGCGGGTGTCATGGGCATGGGGGGTGGCGTGCTGCTGATCGCGGCCATGCCCGGGCTCCTGCCCGCCGCCGCCGTGCTGCCGGTGCACGCGGCGACACAGCTCGCGAGCAATCTCTCCCGCGCGGCCTTCGGCTGGCGCGATATCGACCCCGGTATTCTTCCTGCCTTTGCGCTGGGTGCCCTGGCGGGCGCATGGCTGGGTGCGGAAATATACAGCAGCCTGGACCTGGCCTGGTTGCCCGCAGTGATCGGCGCGCTGATCCTCCTCGCGACCTGGATACCCCTGCCCAGGGTGACCGGCTCCGGCCAGGTACCCCTGGCGATTCTGGGCTTCTACCAGACGGGGCTCGGGATGCTCGCCGGCGCGACCGGGCCACTCGGCGCCGCGGTCCTCATGCGGCGCAACAACGCGCGCGACTGGCTGGTCGTGAACACGGCGCTGTACATGGCGGTGAATCACGCCCTGCGCCTGGGTGCCTTTGTCGCGATCGGCTTCAGTTTTGCGGCGTGGTGGGAGCTTGTGCTGGGCATGATTGCGGCGGGTATCGCGGGCTCCTGGGTTGGAACGCGACTGCGCGCCCGCGTGCCCCAGGTCAACTTCCTGCGCTGGTTCCGGGTGCTCGTGACGCTGCTCGCCCTGCGCCTGTTGGCGATGCCGCTGTTGTGAGCGTACCGGTCGAGGCCCGGGACCGGCGCCGGGGGTATTCCCTCGGTGTGCTGGCCTATCTCATCTGGGGATTCGCGGCCCTGTATTGGGTGGAGACGCGTCCGGTACCGGTGGCCGACCTGATCGCCCACCGCGCGGTGTGGTCCGTGCCCTTTTTGATGCTGTGCCTGGCGCTCGCCGGAGGCGGCAGGCTGGCGGCGGCCTTCGCCCTGCTGCGTAAACCGCGGACGGTCGGCGTGCTCGCCTGCGCCGCGTTGTGCGCAGGCGGCAACTGGGCCATCTTTCTCTGGGCGGTCACCCACGAACAGGCGACGGCGGCCAGCCTGGGTTATTTCCTCGTGCCGCTGGTCAATGTCGTCATCGGGCTCACGCTGTTCCGTGAGTCGATCGTCGGGTCGCAGCGGATCGCCGTCGGTCTGGCCGTGCTCGCGGTGGTGATCCAGGTGGTGCACCTCGGCGGGCTGCCGCTGGTGGCGCTGGGCCTGCCGCTCACCTTCGGCCTCTACGGCGCCATCCGCAAGGCGATTCCCGTCGAGGCCACCGAGGGCCTGTTGCTGGAGACGCTGATGATGCTGCCCTTCGCCCTGGCGTGGCTGTTTTACAGCGGCGGTGCGGGGATGGGCTTGTACGGCCTGAAGGTGGACCTGTTCCTGCTCGGGTCGGGCGCATTCACCGCCATCCCGCTGATGGCCTATGTCGCCGCGAGCCGGCTGATGCCGCTCACAGCACTCGGGCTGGTGTTCTACATCGGCCCCAGCGTGCAGCTCGGGGTCGCCGTGCTGCTGTTCGGCGAGCCCTTCGACCTCGTGCAGCTCGTGGCATTCAGCCTCGTCTGGCTGGGCCTCGGCATATTGAGTCTCGACTCCCTGCGGGGCCTGCGTCGCGTCGACCGGGCTTGACCGACATCAATGTGGTCGGCGCTTACTCCCCCTAGCATGTGCAGTGTGGACCCGGCGCAACGATGCGCCCGGGACTCCAGCGGAGGGAGCGCAAAATATGTTACGAGCCTTGACGATCGGCCTTGCACTGGCCGCGGTGGCGGCGGCGCCGCACGCGGTTGCCTACGATGCGGGAGACTGGGTACTGCGGGCCGGGGCGACGACCGTGGACCCGGACACGGACAGCGACAACATCGAGCTTCCCACGGGGCTGGTCGCGAAGGCGGACGTGGACGACAACACCCAGCTCGGCACCATCCCCCTGTACATGATCAATGCGAACTGGGGACTGGAGCTGCTCGCTGCCACACCCTTTGAGCACGACATCGAGGCACAAGGCCGCGGCGCCATACGGGGCGTGAGCCTGGACGCGGGGTCGACGAAGCACCTGCCTCCCACGCTGTCTGTGCAGTGGTATCCGCGGGGCGGGGAGCCGGGCTGGCAACCCTACATCGGTGTGGGGCTCAACTACACGGTCTTTTTTGATGAGGATGTCGACGGCGAGCTCATCGACCTTCTCGGTGAACTGACCGACGGCGCAGTCGATGACGCCGATCTCGACCTGGACGATTCTTTCGGGCTGGCCGCCCAGGCCGGCGTGGATATTCCCATCGGCGAGCGCTGGGCGATCAATCTCGGTATCTGGTACATCGATATCGACACCGAGGCGGAAATTGCGGCAAAGGCCGCCGGCGCCACCGTGGCCAGGGTGAAGTTTGATGTCGAGCTGGATCCCTGGGTTTACAACATCGGTGTCGCCTACCGGTTCTGAAGTTTTTCAACCCCGCGCGAACGACACACCTGCGCTCGCGCGGCGACTGGCCCCGCCGCTTTGCGACGGGGCCTTTTTTTATCCCGGGGCCTTTTTTATCCCGGGGCCTGGATCCCGGCGGGAGTTTGGCGGGCGTGGTGTGCGTGGCGCGAGTGGTCGAAGGCCGCGTACGCTGTCCAGAGGCCCGCGAGTACCAGCAGTGCGCCTATCGTCGCGCGCAGCCCCCGGCGGCGCAAGATGTCCTGTAGGCGCGCCGCTCCCAGGCTGACGGCGAGCATGGCCGGCAGCGTGCCGACACCGAACAGGAGCATGCGCAGGGCTGAGGCCGCGGGGTCCGCCGCCGTGGCGGCCCAGGCGAGACTGCTGTAGATCAGTCCGCAGGGCAGCAGTCCCCAGGTCAGCCCGAGGGCGATGCCCTGTCCCCAGCTGCGCGGGGGCAGCAGTCCCGACGAGAGTGCCTTGACCGGGGCCCAGAGGGTCTCACCCGCCCGTTCCAGCAACGCCATGCCGCGCCACCAGTCCGCGATATAGAGCCCCATGCCCACGAGCAGTGCCCCCGCCACGTATCTCAGCCCCGCGGCCCAGGCCGCGCTGTCGACCGCCCCCGCGGCCAGTCCCGCCAGTGCCCCGAGCAGTGTGTAGCTCGCGATCCGGCCGCCGTGATAGGCGAGGGTTACCGACGCGGTTGTGCGGCCGGCGAGATTGAGGGCGGCGGCGATCCCACCGCACATCCCCGCGCAGTGACCCGCTCCCGCGAGCCCGAGCATTAGCGCGGTCGCGGCCTGGGTCGGCTCCATCACGGCTCTTCCTCGTCCCCCCCGCCCGGGCGCGGCGGATCGTCGTCGAGAATGCGCCACGCCTCACGGTCGAGGTCGTCGTACTGACCGCTGCCGATGGCCCACAACAACAGGCGAATCCCGGCGATGCAGAACAACAGGGCGATGGGGATTAGGAAATACAGGCTGTCCACGGTGGCCCTTCGTCAGTTCGACTGGTCCCGTGCATTTAAGCGCAGGGAGTTGCCGACCACCAGGAGTGAGCTGAGGGACATACCGACCGCCGCGGCCCAGGGCGGCACCAGGCCCGCGACGGCGAGGGGGAGTGCGCAGGTGTTGTAGAGCAGCGCCCAGGTCAGGTTCTGCCGGATGACACGCCTGCAGCGACGGGCCATCTCCCACGCGCTCAGTACCTGGTGCAGGTCGCCGTCGACAATGACGAAATCGGCGCGGGCCCGCGCGAGGTCCGTGGCCCCGACAACGGCGAAGGACGTGTCGGCCAGGCTCAGGACCGGGGCGTCGTTGAGACCGTCCCCGACCATGGCGACGACCTGGCCCGACCCCTGCAAGTCGCGCACGCGTTGCATCTTGTCCTCCGGGCTCTGCCCGGTGCGCACCTCCGTGATGCCGAGCTCCGCCGCGAGCCTGGGTCCCTGCGCCGAACTGTCTCCCGTGAGGAGTTCGGCCGCGAGCCCGGCTTCTGCGACCCGACGCATGAAGGCGGCCGCTTCGGGACGCGGCTCGTCCTGCAGCCCGATCCAGGCCAGCGGGGTGTCGCCGCGGCACAATGCGATCCAGTACAGGGGCTCGTCCGGCGGCGGCGGGAGCGCGGGGGCGCGCGCCCTGCAGAAGGGTTCACTGCCAAGGCGGTATTCGTCGCCGCCGCGTTGTGCAATCAGGCCCTCGCCTGGCCGGTACTCGGACAGCCCGAGGTCGCGCGCAGCCGCCACGCCGTCGAAGGCGCGCGCCACCGGGTGATGGGCGTGGCGCTGCATGGCCGCGGCGACCCCGAGTACCGTGATCTCCGGGGTGTCGTCCAGGGTGACCACGCGTGAGATCGTCAATTCACCCCGGGTCAGGGTGCCGGTCTTGTCCAGCACGAGACGTTCGCTGCGGGCGAGCGTGTCCAGGGCGTTTTCGCCGTGGACGGCCACGCCCCGGGCGCGCAGGGCCGAGGCCGCGCTGGCCAGTGCGGCGGGCGTCGCCAGCGCCAGCGCGCAGGGACAGCTTACAACCAGAACGGAGAGCGTGATCCACAGGGCCTGTTCCGGGGCATGGGACAACCAGAACAGAGCCGTGGCCGCGGCGACGAGCAGGACGCCCGCCACAAACCACGACGCCAAACGATCCGCGAGCCGGACCGCCGCCGGCCGCTCGGTGCCGCCCGCCTCCGCTGAGCGCTGCAGGGCCGCCAGCCGGCTGTCGCGGCGGCCGCCCAGGGCCCGCAGTTCGAGGTCGTCCTCCAGGTTGATGGTGCCGGCGTACACCCTGTCCCCCGGTCGCACACTGCGCGGCCGATGCTCGCCGCTGAAGCTGTCCTCCCGCACGGCGCCGCGCCCCGCGGTAATGCTGGCATCGACCGGGACGGTGTCCCCCGCACGCACCAGCAGTTCGTCGCCCGCAGACACGCGATGGCCGGGCGCGCTCGTCCACTCACCTGCGCTGCGCAGGATGACAGCGTCGGGAAGGCTGTCCAGGGCGTCCAGCCAGGGTGCGGCGTCGCGCAACCGGGCGCGCTCCTCCAGGAACCGGCCGAGGAGCAGGAAAAAGGTGAACATCGACACCGAGTCGAAGTACACCTCGCCGGTCCCCGTGACAGTGGCCCACGCGCTGGCGAGGAACGCCAGGCCTATGGCGAGGGCGACGGGCAGGTCCATCACCAGCGCGCCGTGGCGCAGGTGCCGCCACGCGCTCTCGAAGAACGGCCGGGCGCAGTACAGCACGACGAACGCTGCAATGGGCAGGCTGACCCAGCGCAGCAGGTCCCGGTACTCGCCCAGCATGCCCTGCAGGTCCCCCGCGTGCAGCGCCACCGCGAACATTCCGACCTGCATCATGCCGAGCCCGGCCACGGCCAGGCGGCGCAGGGCCGATCGCTGCTGTTCGCGCAACTGGTCGCGCCGTGCGCTTTCGCGGTAGGGTCGCGGGCGATAGCCGAGGCTGTCCAGGTGCCGGAACAGCTCGCTCAGGCAGGTGCGTCGGGTATCGAGCCGGATGTCCAGGCGCGTCAGCTGCAGGTTGATCCGCGCCTCGCTCACGCCCGGCATCTCCCCCAGGGATCGCTCGATGAGCCAGCTGCAGGCCGCGCAGGTCATGCCGCCCACCAGCAGTGAGCCGCGGAGGTGCCCCTGTTCGTCCCGGCGGGTAAACGCCGCCTGCATGTCCGGGTCATCATAGATTCGGTATTGCCCGCCGCTTTCCCCGCGGTCCTCCCCGCGGCCCTCCGCGGGCCGTTCACTGAAGGCGGTGCGCCGCCGGTAGAAGCCCGCCAGTCCGCTCCCCGCGATCAACTCCGCCACCGCGCGGCAACCCGGACAGCACATGGGCCGCGCCTGCCCGTCGATGATCGCGTGCAGGCCGCCGGCGTCGTGCGGCACTGGCTCGCCACAATGAAAGCAGGCCTCTGGCTCGGCGGCGCCGGCGCTAGGGTTGGGATTTGCCACCGTCGTCCGTTGTGTGCAGCACGCCGACCAGGCGCCAGGGGGCGGGCTCGCGCGGTTGCAGGCTCCAGTGCCAGCGCCGGGCGGTCGCGCCGTGGGACGTGAGGGGCAGGGTGGCGCTGTACCGGCCCGGGCCGGTGCGCGCGAGGGTCAGTTCCACGTCGTGGTCCGCCTCCAGCGGGTGCGACAGGCTCAATTCCAGCTGCGTCTCTTCCACCGGTCCCAGGATGTGGGCGTCGACCCGGTCCGTGTCCAGACTCAGTTCTGCGCTGATTCCCAGGTCTGCGGCGCGCTCACCGAGCGCCAGTTGCCGGTTTATCGCCAGGCCCTGGCGGTAGTAGTCGTCCGCCACGAGGTCGTCGGCCCCGCGCTGGGCGATAAACAGCGTGGCCAGGGCCGCTACAACGACGCTGCCCGGAAGCAGTATCAGGAACCAGGGCCAGAAGTGTCGGTACCAGGGGAGGGTGTCGGCGTCCGGCAGCCTGGGGCGGTTCACAGCGGCCTCATGAAGCGAGACTCGGTGCTGGTTTCCAGCCCCGGGGCGTCTGTCGCACGGGCAGTGAAAAACAAGGTTGCGCTGGGCTTGTCGAGCGTGTCCGGGTGGGCGCGCACGCGGATACTGATCGTGCGCAATTCGCCGCCGTCAAGAGTGTGCAGTGTATCACCGACGATGGTGGCAGCCTCCAGGCCGGAAATACCCAGTTCGAACTCATGCATCGATTCGTCCATGTTGGCCAGCTGCAGGGTGTAGACATTTTCAATGGCGCCGGAGTCCGTGGTCAGGTACAGCTGGTTGCGATCGCGTATGGCGGTCAGCTCCAGCGGTACCCTGCTGAGCATATGGTACCAAAACAGGCTGGCCATGATGGCCAGGACCAGTGTGTAGCCCACGATGCGCGGGCGCAGCCACCGTGTTCTCCCACCGGCCAGCGCATCCTCGCTGGTATAGCGGATCAGCCCGCGCGGATACGCCATCTTGTCCATGACGGAGTTGCAGGCATCCACGCAGAGGGCGCACCCGATACATTCATATTGCAGGCCGCGACGGATGTCGATGCCGGTCGGGCAGACCTGCACGCACAGCTCGCAGTCTATACAGTCGCCCAGGCCGAGCGTTCCCGGGTCGGCCCCCCGTTTGCGCGACCCGCGCGGCTCCCCCCTGTTCGGGTCGTAGGACACGATGAGCGTGTCGCGATCGAACATGACTGACTGGAAACGCGCGTAGGGACACATGTATATGCACACCTGTTCGCGCATCCAGCCGGCGTTGATGTAGGTGGCCAGCGTAAAGAACACCACCCACGAAACGGGCACCAGGTCGATGTTGAACGTCCACAGGTCGACCAGCAGTTCCCGGATGGGGTAGAAGTAGCCGACGAACGTGAAGCCCGTGCAGTACGCGACAAACAGCCACGACCCGTGTTTGAACGCCTTCTTGCCGATCTTGCGCGGACCCCAGGGCTCGCTGTCGAGACGGATTCTCTGGTTACGGCTGCCCTCGGCCCGTTGCTCCAGCCACATGAATATGCTGGTCCAGACTGTCTGGGGACAGGTGTAGCCGCACCAGATCCGCCCGGCGAACGTGGTCACCGCGAAGAGGGCGAATGCCGCGATTATCAGGAGGAACGCGAGCAGGGGAAAATCCTGCGGCCAGAAGGTCAGGCCCACGATGTGAAACTTGCGTTCCGGCAGGTCGAACAACACCATCTGGCGGCCGTCCCAGAATAACCAGGGAAGCATGAAGTAGCCGACGAGCAGCGGCCAGCCGGTGAACAGGCGCACGCGCTGGAAAAAGCCCTGTATCTGGCGCGTATAGATTTTTTCCCGGCGCTGGTAGAGGTCCACCTCGGCGACTTCCGCCGGTGCGACCTCTTCGAGATTGATCAGGTCCGGGTCGGACATGCTGTCTGGGTCCTGCAACGTGCGAGTGGATTGCTGGGGCTCCCCCGGCTCCCGGCCGGGGTACCGGGGCGTGGCGCTACCTGCCCAGGCCGTAGACGTAGGCGGTCAGGATATGGATCTTGTCCTCGCCCAGCATGTCTTCGTGCGGGGGCATCACGCCGTTGCGCCCGGCGCGGATACTGTGGGCGATCTGTTCGGGCTTACCGCCGTACAGCCAGATTCCGTTGGCCAGGTTCGGCGCGCCCAGCGCGAAATTGCCCCGGGCATCGGCGCCGTGGCACGCGGCGCAGTAGCCCTTGTACACCTCGGCGCCGGCGGCCAGCCGGGATTCCTCTGCGTCTCGACCGTTGAGCGAGAGGATATACGCAGTCGCATCGCGCACGCCTTCCTCGCCGATAACGGATTCCCAACCGGGCATCGCCGCCTGCCGACCGCTCGCGATACTGGTCTTGATTGCCTCGGGGGTGCCGCCGTAGATCCAGTCGCCGTCGGTCAGGTCCGGGAAGCCGTAACTGCCCCTGGCATCCGCGCCGTGGCACTGGGCGCAGTTGTTGCCGAACATGCGCATGCCCATCTTGCGCACCGCGGGGTCGCCGGCGATTTCCTCCACCGACAGGGCGAGATAGCGGTCGCGCATGGCGCGAAAACGCGACTCAGCGGCCTCGACCTCGCGCTCGTGCTGCTCGACCTGTGTCCACCCCAGCAAGCCCGGGAAATTGCCCATCCCGGGGTAGATGAGCAGGTACAGGACTCCCCAGACGATGGTGATGACGAACATGTTGAACCACCAGGCGGGCAGGGGATTGTCGTACTCCTCGATACCGTCGTAGCTGTGCCCCGTGGTTTTTTCGGTGGTATCTTCATCGCGCTTGCGGTTGGCAAACAGCAGCCAGGTCATCAGCACGAAACTGATGGCCGTCAGGACGATGACCCAGATACTCCAGAAACTAGTCATTCCTCGACTCCTCCTGCACCGTGCGCTGACTCAGTTCCTCGTCGGCGAAGGGCAGGTTTGCCGCCTCGTCGAACGCCCGCTTGCGTTTCTTGCTCCAGGCCCAGGCACACAGCCCGAGGAAAGCTATCATCAGGAACAGTGTGCTCAGGCCCCGCAGGTCGTTAATGTCCATCTAGCGTCTTTTCCGGTGATCTGGCGCCATACCGACGACCCTGTTCAACGCCGGGTCCTCAACAGCGTGCCGAGCTGCTGCAGGTACGCGACCAGTGCGTCGATCTCCTTCTTGCCGCGCACCGCCTCGGCGGCGCCGGCGATATCCTCGTCCGTGTAGGGCACACCGACGCTGCGCAGCGCCGCCATTTTTGCGCCGGTACCGTCCGCGTCCACCTCGGCGTCGAACAGCCACGGGAATGACGGCATGTTGGATTCCGGGACCACGTCCCGGGGATTGAACATGTGCGCGCGGTGCCAGGCGTCGCTGTAGCGACCGCCCACGCGGGCGAGGTCCGGGCCGGTGCGCTTGGACCCCCAGAGGAACGGGTGGTCGTAGACGAACTCCCCGGCGACCGAGTAGTGGCCGTAGCGTTCCGTCTCGGCGCGCAGCGGACGAATCATCTGGGAGTGGCAGTTGTTGCAACCCTCGCGGATGTAGATGTCGCGCCCCTCCAGTTCCAGTGCCGGCAGCGGCTTGAGGCCGGCTATGGGCTCGTTGGTGTCGCGATCCGCAATCAGCGGCACCAGTTCCACCAGCGTGCCGAAACTGATCGCCACGATGACCAGGATGATCATGAGGCCCACGTTCTTTTCTACCGCGTCGTGTTTCATGGCAGGGTCCTCACGCCGCGCCCGCAGGCGCGACCGCCTCCGCCTCCAGGGGCCGGACGTCCCTGCGGGTGGTCATGTAGATGTTGTAGGCCATCACCAGCATGCCCGCGAAGAAGATGGCCCCGCCCGCCAGGCGCACCACGTAGCCCGGCTGGCTCGCCGCGACGGACTCGACGAAGTTGTAGGTCAGCGTGCCGTCCTGGTTGTAAGCGCGCCACATCAGGCCCTGCATGATGCCGTTGACCCACATCGAGGCGATATAGAGCACGGTGCCGATGGTCGACATCCAGAAGTGGATGTTGATCAGGTCGATGCTGTACATGCGCTCCTTGCCGAAGAGGATCGGGATGAGGTGGTAGACCGCGCCGATGGAAATCATGGCGACCCAGCCGAGCGCCCCTGAGTGCACGTGACCGATGGTCCAGTCGGTGTAGTGGGAGAGGGCGTTGACGGTCTTGATGGACATCATCGGACCCTCGAAGGTCGCCATTCCGTAGAAGGACAGGCTCACCACGAGGAAGCGCAGGATGGGGTCTGTGCGCAGTTTGTCCCAGGCCCCCGACAGGGTCATCATCCCGTTGATCATCCCGCCCCAGGACGGCGCCAGCAGGATGATCGACATCACCATGCCCAGGCTCTGCGCCCAGTCCGGCAGCGCGGTGTAGTGCAGGTGGTGGGGGCCGGCCCAGATGTAGACCGCGACCAGCGCCCAGAAGTGGACGATGCTCAGGCGGTAGGAGTAGACGGGCCGCTCGGCCTGCTTGGGTACGAAGTAGTACATCATGCCCAGGAAGCCGGCGGTCAGGAAAAATCCCACCGCGTTGTGCCCGTACCACCACTGCACCATGGCGTCCACCGTGCCGGCGTAGATCGAATAGGACTTGGTAAGGCTCACCGGCACCGCCAGGCTGTTGATGATGTGCAGCACGGCAACTGTCACGATAAAGGCCCCGAGAAACCAGTTGGCGACGTAGATATGGGCCGTCTTGCGTTTCATGATGGTGCCGAAAAAGACCACCGCGTAAGAGACCCAGACGACTGCGATCAGGATGTCGATGGGCCACTCGAGCTCCGCGTACTCCTTGGAGGTAGTGAGTCCCATCGGGAGGGTCACCGCCGCGGCGACGATAACGGCCTGCCAGCCCCAGAAGGTAAACGCGGCGAGCCTGTCGGAGACCAGCCTGGCCTGGCACGTGCGCTGCACGATGTAGTAGGACGTGGCGAACAGGGCGCAGCCGCCGAAGGCAAATATCACGGCGTTGGTATGCAGGGGGCGCAGGCGGCCGAAATGAAACCACGGCAGGTCGAAGTTCAGGGCCGGCCAGGCGAGCTGGGCGGCGATAACCACCCCCACCAGCATGCCCACGATGCCCCACACCACGGTCATGATCGTAAACTGGCGCACCACCTTGTAGTTGTAGGTGGGATGGTCCATGGCTGGCTGTTCCTCGCTCATCGTCTGGTTCCGCTTGTCAACGCTGCCTGTCGGGCGCTAGTCGGTGAAGGCCGGGGCGGCGCCGAAATCCCACAGGATAACGGAGCCCACCATCAGGCAGATCAGGATTACGAGCGCGATGGCCAGCACCGCGCTCGAGAACAGGAAGCCCCGCTCCTCCGGGATGTCCATGACGATCGGGATGCCCAGGTACATCAGGTAGACCGCCCAGCTCACCGCCACGACGCCGACCAGCATGTCCAGCCAGAGCAATGGGTAGAAGCCCACCAGGCCCGCCAGGAACATGGGAGTGGCGGTCAGCCCGGCGACGACGATGCCCTTCACCGTGCTCGATTCCGTGCCGTAGGTTTCTGCCATCCAGTGGATGAAATACCCGATGACCGCCACACAGGCGACCATCGTCAGATAAAAAAGGATGCAGATGGTGCGTGCGCTCTCCGCCGTGAGTTTTATCGGTTCGCCGTGCTGGCCCACGGTCCAGCCGACCTGGCTAGTCCCGTAGTACCACGCGACGGCGGGAAAGATGGCCATGATGCAGGGGTAGAGGAGCAGGGTGGTCAGCGTGGCCTCCGGCAGCTCGGCAATCTTGCGCCACTGGACGCTGGGCCTGGTCATGAGGCCGAAGGTGTGTTGAATCATCCCGCTCTCCCGTCTGCTCGCCCGCCGTGCGGGCCGCGCCGCTAGCTGTTGAGGTTGGCCAGGCCGCGTAGGCCGTCGACATCCACTATCTCGATTTCCTTGTTGTTCACTTCGAGGACGCCCTGCTTCTGCATACGTCCGAATACCCGGCTGACGGTCTCCACCGTGAGGCCGAGGTAGTTGCCGATATCGGCGCGCGACATAGGCAGGCGGAACTTCGTGGCGCTGAGCTTGCGGCGGGCATTGCGCGTCGAGATGCTCAGCAGCAGCGCGGCTACGCGCTCGTCGGCGGAATTCTTGCTGAGCAGGGTGATGAGCAGCTGGTCCTCGGTGATCTCCCGGCTCATCAACTGGAAGAAGTGGCGCTGGAGGCTGGGCATGAGGCTGCTCAAGCGCTCCAGTGAGCTGAAGGGAATGCCGCAGACCGCGGCGGTCTCGAGCGCCCGTGCCGAGGACGCGTGGATGTCGGCGCTGATGCCGTCCATGCCGAGGATCTCGCCGGGGAAATAGAAGCCGGTCACCTGCTCGCGCCCGTCATCGGTGGCCCGGAAGGCTTTCAGGGTGCCGGATCGCACGGCGTACACCATGCGAAACTCGTCGCCCTGGCGGTACAGGTAGTCGCCCTTTTGCAGGGGCTTGGAGCGCTCCACGATCTGGTCGAGCTGGTCGATGTCCTCGCTCTCCAGTGCCAGCGGCAGGCAGATACTGTTCAGTCGACAGTTTCCGCAGTTGACCTCGTAGCTGTGGGTGCACGGCTTGAAGCCGGCTTCCCGGTCAGATTTGCTTATCTGGATCGTCATTGAAGGGCTCCCAGGTCTTGTGAAAATTATAGTCGAATCGGTTGATTTTCGGCACTCGCGCGCCCGCCGACGAGGCGCTTCGGAGAGTCAAACTTGATCTGGATCAAGTAAGCGCGAAAGGCGTTCAGGCCAGTGATGCCACGCTCTTCAGGACGAGGCGCACGAGTTCGGCCTGGCGGGACACGCCGGTCTTGGCGAAGATCGACTTGAGCTGCGCGCGCGCGGTGTGCTGGGAGATATTCTGCGCGCTGGACACGTCCGCCAGGCTCAGCCCCCGGGCGAGCAGCGTGGCGAGGCGCGCCTCCGCCGGGGTCAGCTCGAACAACTCCGCGAGAATCTGCAGGGAAGTGGATTCCTGCAGGTCGGGGTCCGAGATGAACACCGCCGCCGTGGGGCTGGCCTGGGCCTCGCTCCAGGGGGAGACCGGCACAGGGCGGACCACCAGCCCCAGGTGGGGGCGACCGCCCGGCCGGGGAACGCGCAGGGCGCGCACCACCGAGGTCTCGCCCTGCTGCTGGGCGCGGATAATCGTGGTGAGGGCCTCCTGCAGTTCCTTGTTGATGTCGCGGCCCTCGATGAACAAGTGTCCATCGCGCAGTTCCAGGCCGTCCGCGGTCTCCAGCAGCGCGCGCCCCACGGCGTTGGTCGTCAGCACGCGGCCCTGCTCGTCGAGGATGATGGTGGCGACCGAGAGCTGGCTCACCGCGCCGGCGTAGACGTCCCGTTCCGACGTGGTGCGGTTGAGGCGTGCGTAGATTTCGATGGCGCGGCGCATGTGCGGTGTAAGGCGCTCCAGCAGCTGGCGCTCGCGTTTGCGGAAGCGCGGTTCACTGCGGCGGCGCGCAAAGCGCAGGCCGGCCTGCATCCCGCCGGGCTCCGCCGTGTCCACGCCCAGGATCCGGAACAGGTCGATGGGCTCCAGGTAGTGCAGGTAGTAGTCGGTGGTCATCAGCTCCCTGTCCGGGAGGATATCCTCCAGCGCGATCACCTGGTCCTGGGGCAGGTTGACGAAGGGGTCGAGAGAAAAAAACTGTTCGCGGTAGGCGCTGGCCTGCCAGTCGTCGGGGTCCGCCAGGCTGGCATCGCCAGAGCGCCCTTCGTCGGGGCGTACACAGTTGAGAATCACACCCTGGTCATCGGCCGAGGGCGGTCGCAGGATCAGCGAGGCAACCTGGGCGTCCATGGCCTCCCGCAGCGCGGGCAGCGCGCACTGCCACGGCTGTTCCTCGAGTGCGCCCTCGTAGAGCAGGCCGACCAGGTCGTCGTCTCTGTTCACCGTGTGGATGCGCGGCGCCCGGCGGGCTACTTTTCGATGCTGGACAGGTCCTTTGCGACCTCGGCCAGCAGTTTGGGTTTGCCGATGCCCCAGCCCTGCAGGTAATCCACGCCAATATCCTCGAGCTTGGCCACGATATCGTCGTTTTCCACGGACTCGGCGATGGTCTCCTGGCCCAGGAAGTGGGCCAGGTCATTGATAGAGCGCGCCATGGCGTAGTCATTGCGGTTCTTGTGGATGCCCGTGATGAAACTGCCGTCGATCTTGACGTAGTCCACCGGCAACTCGCGCAGGTAGTTGTGGCTGGCCAGGCCGGTACCGAAATCATCGATGGAGAACTTGCACCCGATATTGCGAAAGCAGCGCACGAAGTCCGCCGCTTTCACCAGGTTGGAAATGGTGCCCGTCTCGGTAATCTCGAAACACAATCGGCTGGTGCCCACACCGAACTCGGAAATCTGCTCCAGCAGGTATTCCATGAAGCTGTCGTCGGTCACGCTGGTGCCGGAGAGATTGATCGAGAGATTGGGAACGACCTTCTGGGCATCCATGAGCTCGCTGATCCAGCTGAATGCCTCGCGCACGACCCAGCGATCGACCAGGTTCATGAAGCCGTAGCGCTCGGCCGAGTGGATGAATTCCTCCGGGGAGGACAGTGACCCGTCCTTGTTGCTCAGGCCCAGGAGCAGCTCGTAGTGCAAGCTGGTCGTGCCCTCGTCGCTGACGGCCGTCTGCACAATGGGCTGCGCGCGCATGACGAAGCGATCGGTGGCCAGTGCTTCCTCCAGGTTTTGCCGGGTGCGCTTTTTCTGCTCCTTGTACTCCTTCGCTTCGCTCTGCTCCTCCTCGTACTGCACGACACGGTTGCGACCGCCCTGTTTGGCGAGCTGCATGGCGGCGCGCGCGTTGCCCAGCACCTCCTCGACCCCGGCGCTGTGCTCGAGTATTGCGGAGACGCCGACGGAGACCGTGAAGGTCACGTTCTCGCCGTCGATATCCATGCTGCTGGCCTGGATGTCGGCGCGAATCTTTTCGGCCACCTCCAGCGCGGTCTCGATGGGCCGGTCGATGAGTAACACTGCGAACTCGTCTCCCTTGATGCGGGACGAGGACGACTTCTTGCCGTGCAGTTGAGCGAGCAACTTGGCGAATTCCAGCAGGACCTGGTCACCGCTGATACGGTCGTAGACCTCGTTGACGAGGTTGAACTGGTCGATGTTCAGATAGAGCACCGCGTGCCGGGTGCGGCGCTGGCGGCTGTGCCTCAGCGCGCGCTCCATCTGGTCCAGGAAGGTCTCCCGGTTTATCAGCTTGGTGAGGGAGTCGTGATTGCGTGCGAAACTCAGGGTTTTCTGCACGTGCTCCAGGGTATGGTACATACTCTGGTCGACCACGGAGAGGCCGTCGGCGGGTGCGGGGGGCTGTACGCCGCGACTCAGCTGGCGCGCCAGCTGGATGGCGCTCAGGTCGGCCACCTTCTGGCCGCGCTCGTTGACGAAAATGTAGCGGTCCTTGGCCGGGCTGATCCACGCCAGCTGCATGCGCTTCTTCTTTCCCGACTTGTCCTTGTAGGTGAGCCAGCTGTCCTTCTCCAGTTGTTCCACGCGGTGGACCCAGCGCCGCAGCCGGGGCAGGTCCTCGATGCGCGCTCGAAGCTCCTCGGGCTCGGGTTCCTCCCGGGCGAGGGTTTCTTCCACGTCGACGGTCTCGACTACGGCGCTACCGGACAGGATTTCGCGCAGTTCCTCCAGGACCGACTCATGGGAAATGTTGGTGGGCAGAGCGGTGGAAATCTGCTGGCCGATCAGGTCGAGCAGCGGTTCCGCCTCCAGGCTGCGTTGCACACTCGCGTCGTCGTCCAGGCCGCCCTGTTCCTGTTCTGCCAGCCAGGAGCGGAGCAGTTCCAGGTGCTTGACCTGTTCGGCCCAGTTCTCGCTCCCGGCGCCCTGTTTGACGTGGGTCAGCACCAGGAGGTCGCGCCAGCCGCTCTCGATCAGTTCGACCAAAACGCGCGGAGCCGTACCGTCCGGCAGCTTTTCGCGGATCAGGCGACCAACCGCGCGCCGCGCCTCGGCGAGCTTTTCCTGGCCCTCCTGGGTGCGCACCACACGCTCGATATTCCGCGACAGTGCGCGCTCCTGCTGCTCCACAAGCTTGTCGATCTTGCCCAGCGCGGCCTCGAAAACCGAGGAATCACTCTCGTAGTCGGTGACGATCTCGTCGACGATGGTATTGATGCGATCTTCCAGCGCCTTGTTGGGGAAGTTTGCGGAGGTGGCCAGCTGTGACAGCTTGTCCACGACCGCCCGGGCGGTGTGACTGTGGTCGACGAAGAAACGCGGGTCCATCAACGCCAGTTTTGCCAGGGGGATCTGCAGGTTGCCCAGGGCGGGCTTCAGTTCGTTGGTAACATCCAGCTGCGACTTGATGGTGCCGAAGAGGTTGTCCACCATGTCCAGCTGGTTGAGGCTTTCGGCTGTCAGGCCGCTGGAGTCTTTCAGCTCGCCGAAATTCTCCTTGATTCCCGCGAGGTAGGCGCGCAGCGAGTCGCTCTCCTGCACGGCCTGCCGGGCCTCGGAGTCGCGCTGCAGGGCGCCGAGCGCCTCGGCAATCGCCCTGGCGTCCGCGAGGCGGTCCTGGTCGACCTCGGTGCTCGCGACCGCGTTGCCCTCCCAGGTGCCGCTGAGGCTGGCGCCGCTGGCGAGTGTCTGGCCGTCGATGAGACCCTCTGCCTCGCGCTTGAAGTTGAGGGCGTCGACGACCGACTTGTACAGGCTCGCCGGGGTGAAGCGCCCCAGTGCGCCGGTGAGCTGTTCGCCCAGTTGCTGGTGAATCTGGTCCATCTCGGCCTGCGCCGAGCCCTCTGCGCCGCCCTGGGCGGCCTCGGCCTTTTTCTTCTTTTCCGCCTCGCGGCGCCGGGTCGAGTCCAGTTCGGGTGATTTGCTGCGTTCGGGTCGGCCCTTCGGTTTCAGCAGCGTGCCCTTGGTCTTGATTTCCTCCTCGACCTCGGGGCGCACGTGGCTCTCGGACAGCAGCGTGTTGAGCGGCTCGTAGTAATCGTGCAGCTGGCGCACGAAGCGCTTGGCGAAGTAGTCGAAGATGTGCGGCATGACATCCTGGTGGATGTCCGAGGCGATCAGCGAGCGCTGGAAGGCGCGGCACAGCTGGCGCACGTGAATCGGGTTGCGCAGGGTGTTCGGGTCGACGTTCACCAGGTGTGCCAGGCGCACAGTGAGCGCTTCCAGTACCACCCGGTGCATGTCCTCGCCGAAGGTCACCATGCGATCGATAAGCAGGTAGTCCTCAAACTCCTGCAGGTCGATCAGGTCGAGTTCATCGGCGCTGCCGATATTGTATTGCCACAGCTGGTCGTCCTCGTGGTCCGGCGTCAGGTCGGTGAAGTAGACGTCGATGCGCTCAGTCACCAGCGCGCTGATACGCGCGACCCCGTGGCGGACGATGATCGCCGCTTCGTAGTGCCGGTTTTCACCGTCCTTTTTCTGCCGCAGGCGCGAGGACAGTTCGGTGAGGTAGTCTGCCAGGTCCATAAGGAAGGGTTTCAGCGCCGTGGACAGTCGCTCCTTGCTCTGTTCCTGCAGCTGCTGCAACAGTTCGGCGTACTGCGCGGTGGCGGCGAGCGGCGAGTTGGCGCGGGGCCCGGGCTCGACGCCGGCAGCGGCCGCCGCGCCGCCGCCCGGAGCGGCTTTCTCCTGCCCGATACCGGATTCGGCATCCCGGGTAGTGAGCTCCTTGGCGGTGAATTCCGCGCGGCTCGAAAAGGAGCCGGCGATGACGTCGCGGAAGCGCTGGGCCATCTCGTTGTCCGACGCGGCGAATTCCAGCGTGATGCAGTCGCGGAAGACGTTCGCAATCTTGACCCGGGTGTCGCTGAGCGCGGAGCTCTCGTCCTGTCCCGGCGGAACGCTCAGCGTCGCGAAGGAGCCTATCTGTACGTCGACCTCGCCGCCACCGGGCTCGTCCGCCAGGGCCACCGAGTCGAGTTCAAGCCGCCCGTCGAGCAGCGATGAGAGCTGACCCGCGAGCCGTACCTCGTTATCCAGTACAAGAGTCGCCGCTAGCTTTCCCGGCTGTGCTTCAAGATTGGACATGCGACCTCAGGCGGTGGCAGTGCGGGCGTGGTAAAGCGCGCTGGCCCACTGGCATTATTATTCAGGGAAGCGCTGGCGCGGTCGCTTGGATTATACCGCGACTGGCTGACCTGACAACAATCGGCCGGGGCCGAAAACGCCGGGGTCGCCTCGCACCTCGCCCTATTCGGGGACGTTTGCCGCGTCGAGAAAGGCGGGTTTTTCGCCGCCGCCGTGGACCGCGAAGTTGGTACCGCTGACATAGGAGGCCAGGGGGGAGGCGAGGAACAGGCAGGCGTTGCCGACGTCCTCGGGTACTGCCATGCGCCCGAGGGGCACGGTGGCCCCAATGGCGGCGATGCCCGCATCGTCGCCGTAGTGCAGGTGGGCCTGTTCGGTGACCGTCAGGCCGACCACCAGGGCGTTGACCCGCACCTTCGGGCCCCACTCCACGGCGAGAGAGGTGCCGAGATTGACCAGGCCGGCCTTGGCGGCGCCGTAGGCAGCCGTGCCCGGGGACGGCCGGATGGTGCTCACGCTGGCGATATTGATGATGCTGCCGCCGCTGTCCTGTTGCTGCATCACGCGGTTGGCCACCTGGCTGAAATTGAGCGGCGCGATCAGGTTGAGGCGGATGATGGATTCGGAGAAGCGCGGCGAGGCGGTGGCCGCCTCGGCGAAGGGCGCCCCGCCGGCGTTGTTCACCAGTACATCGAGACGCCCGAAGCGGCGGACGGTTTCCTCGACAAACGCCTCGATCTGCTCAATGTCGCGGACATCGCAGGGGGCGAAAACGGCGCTGCGGCCTCCTGCCGCGGGCAGTTCCCCCGGCTCGGAGCGCCCGCAGATCATGACGTCCGCACCGGCCTCGAGGAAGCGCGTGGTGATGCCCTTGCCGACGCCCTTGCCGCCGCCGGTGACGATGACCACCTTGCCGCTGAAATCCAGCGCGTTGTCCATATGCTGTCACTCCTGCTGAGGTCCGCGGCGGCGGCCATCCAGGGGCCGGTACGCGCTTGAGATTACCCGGTGATTTCCCTAATATGCTCGGGCTGCGCGTATCCTAACTGAATTCCGGGTGCCTGGAAATTTCACGGCCGTGCGCGCGATCAACCCTCCGGGACAATCCATCGGCGGTTGCACAATCTGTACTGCCGCCGTCCACGACTTCATCGGAAACCACGGTCTATGACGACAGAAAAACTGCCCGTGCTCGCTATTCTCGGCGGCACCGGGGATTTGGGAACGGGTCTCGCCCGGCGCTGGGCCCAGGCGGGCTACGAGGTGATCATCGGCTCGCGCACGCAGGAAAAAGCGGACGCGGCGGTCGACGACCTGCGCGAGGTCATGGCGGAGCGCGGCGTCGGTGAAGTCGGGGTGCGGGCCATGGAGAATCTCGCCGCCGCGGAGGCCGCGGACATCGTCGCGCTGACCGTGCCCTTCGATCACCAGGCCAGCACGCTAGAGCGGGTGGCGCCGGCGCTGCAGGGCAAGATCCTGATCGACGTGACCGTGCCGCTGGTGCCGCCCAAGGTGGCGCGCGTGCAGTTGCCGGCGCAGGGCAGTGCGGGACAGATCGCGCAGGACCTGCTGGGGGAGGGCGTCGCCGTGGTGTCCGCCTTCCAGAACGTCGCTGCGGCGCACCTGCAGGAGGGGCATGGCGTGGAGTGTGACGTCCTCGTCTGCGGCAACAAGAAGGACGCCCGCGCAGAGGTCATCAAGCTGGTCGAGGCCGCGGGTATGCGCGGTTTCCACGCGGGTATGATCAACAACGCGGCCGCCGCGGAAGCCCTCACATCCGTACTCATCGTGATCAACAAGCAGTACGGCTGCCACGCGGGCATCAAGATCAGCGGTCTCGGCGACGCCTGAGGCCCTTTACCCGTGCCTTCCCGGCTGGAACTGATCCCCCTGGCCGACTTTCCCCTGGTCGAGCCGGGGGACGACCTCGCGGCGATGGTGATCGACACACTGGCGCGCAACGACCTTGCACTCGCCCCCGGGGATGTCCTTGTGGTCGCCCAGAAGGTCGTCTCCAAGGCTGAGGATCGCTATGCGCGGCTGGCCGAGGTGGTCGTCTCGGCAGAGGCGCGGGAACTCGCGGCGCGAGCGGACAAGGACCCGCGCCAGGTGCAGTTGATTCTCGACGAATCCGTGGAGGTGCTCAGGGTGCGCCCCGGGGTCATCATCGTCGAGCACCGCAACGGCTATGTGCACGCCAACGCCGGCATCGATCGCTCCAATATTGCGCTCGACCCCGACGACCCGCGCGTGCTCCTGCTGCCCGAGAATCCCGACGCCTCCGCCGCCGCATTGCGCGCGGCACTGGAGCGCGCCACCGGTGTCGCAGCGCAGGTCATTATCAATGACAGTGTCGGTCGCGCGTGGCGCAACGGGACCGTCGGCATCGCCATCGGCTGCGCCGGGCTGGAGCCGCTGTACGATCGTATCGGCGACCGGGATCTTTTCGGCAACCTGCTGGAAGTGACCGAACCCGCCGTGGCCGATGAGCTGGCCGCGGCTGCCTCGCTGGTCATGGGCCAGGCGGCGGAGGGCTGTCCCGTGGTGCTCGCCCGGGGCGCCGGTCTGCCCGATGGCGAAGGCGATTCCCGCGGCCTGCTGCGCGATCACGCGGCGGACCTGTTCCGCTGATGGCGCCGGCGGCTGGCGGGGCTGTGCTCGCACTGTCAGGGGGTGTCGGCGGCGCCAAGCTGGCACTTGGGCTGGCGGACGCGCTGCCCGACGGACAACTGCATGTGGTGGTGAACACGGGGGACGACTTCCGCCATCTCGGCCTGCACATCAGCCCGGACATCGACACATTGCTTTACACACTGTCGGGATTGTCCAACGAGCAGCAGGGCTGGGGTGTTGCCGACGAAACCTTTCGCGCCCTCGAGGCACTGGGTCGCCTGGGCGCCGAGACCTGGTTCCTGCTCGGGGATCGCGACCTCGCCACTCACCTGCGGCGCACGGAACTGCTCGCGGCGGGTCGCTCTCTCTCCGAGGTGACGGCGGAACTGGCCGCGCGCCTCGGTATTGGCGCCCACGTGTATCCCATGAGTGACCAGCCTGTGCGTACCACGGTGATCTGCGGCGACAGGCGCCTGCCGTTCCAGCACTACTTCGTGGCGGAGCGCTGCGAACCGGCGGTAGATGGTTTCACCTTCGACGGTGTGGAAGGGGCCGTGCCCAACCCGGCGGTCATGTCCCTGCTCGCGGACGACGTACCGGAGCGCGTGGTGATATGCCCGTCCAACCCCTACGTAAGTATCGATCCTGTCCTGGCCCTGCCCGGATTCTGGCAGGCGCTGCGGGACTGCCCGGCCCCGGTCATTCTCGTGTCTCCGATTGTCGCCGGTGCGGCGCTCAAGGGCCCGGCGGCAAAGATGATGTCGGAGCTCGGCGTACCGGCCTCCGCGCTGGGGGTGGCGCGACACTACTGCGAGCGCTACCCGGACCTCCTGGACTATTTCGTAATCGACGCGAGTGACGGTACACTGGCCCCGGAAATCGCGGACCTCGGGGTCGAGGTCGCGACGACCGCGACCGTCATGAAATCCCGGGAGGACAAGGTCCGGCTCGCGCAATTCGTTCTCGAGATCGGGCATCCCTGAGCGTGGCTACCGCACTGCTTCCATTGAAGGACCTCGTCGACGCGAAGACACGCCTCGCCGGCCTCCTGCGCTCCTCGGAACGGCGCGCACTGGCGCAGGCGATGGCCGAGGACGTGCTCGGCGTACTCGCCGGCCACCCGGGCATCGGGCGCATCGTACTGGTATCGGATGATCCCGGTGCCAATATGCTCGCCCGGGAGTACGCGGCCGAGTGCTGGGCGGAGAGCGAACTCGGCTGCCGCGGGTTGAACGCGGTGCTCGAGTGCGCCAGCGCGCGCCTGTCCGCCGCCGGCGGCGACGCGCAGTTGATTCTGCACGCGGATCTCCCGCTGCTGGCCGCGCGTGACGTCGGGGGCGTCCTCGATGCACTCGCCGGGGGTGCTGCGCTGGTGGCGGGACCCGACCGGCACGGGGCGGGCACCAACCTGCTCGCGTTCGATGCCGGGGCCGCGCCGCGCTTCTGCTTCGGCATCGATTCCTTCGCGCGCCACACCGCCGTGGCCGGACAGGCCGGCACACCTGTGCGCGTCGTGCGCTCGGTGGGAATCGGTCTCGATATCGACGAGCCGCGGGATCTCACCGAGCTGCTGGCCCGGGGTCCCATCCCGGGCAGCCGCACGGGCGCGCTGCTGGCCGCCGGTCTCGGCAGCCGCCTGGCGCTTACACTAGGGGCCGGCGGCGAAGTGGGCAGGGCCGGGGAGTCGGCACCTTGAGCCCGGATCTCACGCGTATCGAGCGTCGGCTGGCGGCCGGAGACCTCCCGGACGCGGCGGAGGCGCTCTCCCTCGCGGCCTGTGAGGACACGGCCGCGCTGGCGTCGATCGCGGCCCGCCTGCGCGACAGCGGCCACGCCAATGTCGTTACCTACTCACGCAAGGTGTTCATCCCGTTGACGCACCTGTGCCGCGACGTCTGCCACTACTGCACGTTTGCGCGGACCCCCAGGTATATCGAGCGGGCCTACATGCCGGTCGAAGAAGTGCTGGAACTTTGTCGGGAGGGGGCGCGCCAGGGATGCCAGGAGGCCCTGTTCACCCTCGGTGAGCGACCCGAGCTGCGCTACAGCGCCGCGCGCGATGCGCTGGGGGCACTCGGCTACGGCAGTACACTGGAATACGTTGCCGCCGTGGCGCAGCGAGTGCTCGACGAAACGGGGCTGCTGCCGCATATCAATGCCGGTTGTATGAGTGCCGCGGAGATCGAGCTGCTGCGACCGGTCAGTGCCTCCATGGGTATCATGCTCGAGTCGGCGTCGCCGCGACTCTGTGAGAAAGGTATGCCGCACCACGGCTCTCCGGACAAGGAGCCCGGGCGGCGGCTGGAAACCCTGGAGCTCGCCGGGCGCGCCGCCGTCCCCTTCACGTCGGGCATACTTATCGGCATCGGCGAGACACGCGCCGAGCGCATCGAGTCCCTGCTCGCCCTGCGCGACGTGCACCAGCGCCATGGCCACCTGCAGGAAGTCATCGTGCAGAATTTCCGCGCGAAGCCCGGCACATTGATGGCAGCTGCGCCCGAACCCGACCTCGAGGAACTGCTCTGGACCATCGCGGTGGCGCGTCTGTTGTTCGGTCCGCGCATGAACATCCAGGCCCCGCCCAACCTGAGCCCGGGCGTGCTGCCGCAGCTCGTCGACGCGGGGATCAACGACTGGGGCGGTGTGTCGCCGCTGACGCCGGACCACGTCAACCCGGAGGCGCCCTGGCCGCACCTGGACAAGCTCGCCGCAGAGACTGCCGCTGCGGGCAAGTTTCTGGAGCAGCGCCTGACGCTCTACCCGAACTACGTGCGCGGTGGCAAGCAGTGGCTCGATGCCGCTGTTCTTCCGGCTGTGCGGCGGCAGGCGGACGCCTCGGGTTTCGCGCGCCGGGACGACTGGGTGCCCGGCGAGGAGCGCCCGGTGCCCGTCATCGAACAGCGGCTGCTCGCCACTCCAGCCCGCGCGAACCGCGTCTCGGCGGAGGTGCGCGCCGCGGTGGCTGCCTGCAGCGAGGAGGGCGACCTGACCGAGGCGCAGGTGACCGCGCTGTTCGAAAGTCGCGGCGAGGATTTTGCCTACGTCGTACAGGCGGCCGATCGGTTGCGCCGCGCCACCTGCGGCGACAGGGTCAGCTACGTGGTCAACCGCAATATCAACTACACCAACGTCTGTTACTTCAAGTGCCGTTTCTGCGCCTTCTCCAAGGGAAAGCAGAGCGAGAACCTGCGCGGCAGTCCCTACGACATCAGCGGCGAGGAGATCGCCCGGCGCTGTCGCGAAGCCTGGGACCGGGGCGCCACCGAAGTCTGCATGCAGGGTGGCATTCACCCGGACTACACAGGTGAAACCTACCTCGACATCCTGCGCACGGTCAGGGCGGCGACCCCGGAGATGCATATTCATGCATTCTCCCCGCTGGAGGTCTTCCAGGGCGCGGCGACACTGGGTATCGATATCGAGACCTTCCTGGTGCGCCTGCGGGATGCGGGCCTGAAAACGCTGCCGGGGACGGCCGCCGAGGTACTGCACGACGAGGTGCGCGCCGAGCTCTGCCCGGACAAGCTGGACACGGGCCAGTGGCTGGCGGTCATGGAGGCCGCCCACCGCGTCGGACTGCGCAGTACCGCGACCATCATGTACGGCCATATCGATGAACCCCGGCACTGGGCGGCCCACCTGCTGCGCGTGCGCGAACTGCAGGCCCGCACCGGGGGCTTCACCGAGTTCGTACCGCTGCCCTTCGTACACATGGAGGCGCCGATGTACCTGCGGGGCGCCTCGCGGCGCGGCCCGAGCTTTCGCGAGGCGCTGCTCATGCACGCGGTGGCCAGGCTGGTACTGCACGGCAGCATCGACAATATCCAGGCGTCCTGGGTGAAGATGGGGCGCGAGGGCGTGGCCGCCTGCCTGGGGGCCGGCGCCAACGACCTGGGCGGCACCCTGATGAACGAGAGTATTACCCGGGCCGCCGGTTCCGGTCACGGCCAGGAGTGGGCGCCCGCCGCTATAGAGGCGGCGCTCATGGGACTGGGCCGCACGCCGCACATGCGCACGACACTGTACGGCCGGGCCTCCGCCGAACGTCAACGCGCCGCGCACGGGGCGATTCCCCTCGCGGAGGTGCACAACGCGCCGGCGCGGAAAAAACAGCGTCCCAAGGGTCTCAGCGTCGCCGCGGCGGCCCCGGCCCCGGATGGCGATACCGCCCTCTACCAGCAGGTGCTGCTCATGGCGGCCTGCAACTGATTGCGCGGTGGGCGGGGTGGCGCAGAGAGACGTGCAACTGGAGGCGAGCTGGCTCCGGCCCCTCGCCGCAGAGTTCGAACAACCCTACATGTTGCAGCTGCGCGAATTTCTGCTCGCGGAGAAGCGTGCCGGCAAGCGTATCTTTCCGCGCGGCGAACAGTTCTTCAACGCGTTTACGCACACGCCGCTGGACCGGGTCAAGGTCGTCATACTCGGCCAGGACCCCTACCACGGCCAGGGTCAGGCCCACGGGCTGTGCTTCTCGGTGCCCGCCGGTGTACCCGCCCCGCCCTCACTGCAGAACATCTATCGCGAGCTGCACGATGAACTGGGCCTGCCCGTACCGGCGCACGGCGACCTCACCGCCTGGGCCGATCGCGGCGTCCTGCTGCTGAACAGCGTCCTCTCCGTTGAGTGTGCGAAGGCCGCCTCGCACCAGGGGCGGGGCTGGGAGACATTTACCGACCGGGTCATCCGGGTGATCAACGACGAGCGCGAGGGCGTGGTGTTCATGCTCTGGGGCAGCTACGCCCAGCGCAAGGGCGCGATCATCGACGAGTCGCGCCACTGCGTGTTGCGCGCACCGCACCCGTCGCCGCTGTCAGCGCACCGCGGGTTTTTCGGTTGCGGGCACTTTCTCGCCGCCAATCGCTACCTCGAGGGAAGGGGCGAGGCACCCGTGGACTGGCGCCTCCCGGAAAAGCCGGGTTAGTTCACCCGTCCTCGAGGGGGTAGGGCGGTCGTTCCAGGGACAGTCGGGGGCCGTCGGTGTCGTCCAGGTGCAGGCCCTGCGCCAGCGCCTCCTCCGTCGCGGTGACCAGCGCGACGCCGTTCCCGTTGGCCGCGACACTGTTCACCATCTCGCCGGCGGCCTGTCCCCCCGGCAGGTACAGGTCGGCTCCCGGGGCGGCCGCGGCGGACCCGGGCAGATCGGCCCGGTAGCAGCGGCGCTTCGACTTGCCGCGGTAGTGCAGTCGCGCGACGACCTCCTGGCCAGTGTAGCAACCCTTGGTGAAACTGATGTGCCCGGTGAGATCGTAGTTCAGCACCTGGGGTACGAACGTCTCCACGGTGGGCGCCTCGATACGCGCGATGCCGGCCTCGATCTGCAGCCGTTGCCAGGCCGCCTCGTCGGCCGCGGTCGCGGCGAGCCCGTCCAGGCGCGCACCGCCGTCTGCGAAGAACACCTCGAAGCTCTCCTCCCCTGCGGCGGTTCGCACGATCGCGAAGTCCTCGCCGCTGATCGCATCCATGGGCGTCGCGGGCGCGCCGCCGAATTCCGCCTCGAGGGCGCCGGCCGCGCCCTCGCCCCACACGGCAGCTACAGCCCAGTCCTCGCGTTCGGCGTCGACTTCTGCCTTGGAGAACACGATGTACTTGCCGAACACGGCGGCGGCGTGCGCGCGGATGTCGCGGCGCATGCGCAGGCCGAAGTGCTCCGCGCCCAGCTGCGCCAGGAGGAAGTCGCATACAACGCGGCCCTGCGGCGTGCAGTATGCGCCGCTGGCGGCGCGGGTGGCGTCGACTGGGCCGGTATCGCAGGTGGTCTGGCCCTGCAGGAACGTGAGCGTGTCCGGCCCGGAGATATGCAGCAGTGCCTCGCCGGGCAGGGTGGTGTAGTAGCAGGTCAAGGTCGGTACCTCAGGTGTTCCGTCTGGGGGGTTGTCCCCTGACGGCGGCAATGTTGAGAGAGGCCCCAATCATAGGGCCTCGCAGATTGCGTGTCAGCTTTAGCGGTCGGCCGGGGGTCCGATCTGCCGGTATAATGACCGTATTCGATGTACGGGCAAGGAGACGCTGCCGGTATGGTTGGCAACGAAGAACTCAACCGCATGCGCTGGGCTGCGAGGCGCGGCATGCTGGAGCTCGACCTCGTCCTGGAACCGTTCGTCCGTGCCCGCTACGCGGCGCTGAAGAGCGACGACCGGCGCAGGTTTGAGAATCTGATGCGGTGCGAGGACCAGGAACTCTACGCGTGGCTGCTCGGCAGGGAGGAGCCCGAGGACCCGGAGATGCGCGCCATTGTCGGCAGGATACTCGAGTTCGCACACACTCCACCTGAAGATCGGTAGCTCGCGAACCCGCACCCTGTTGTGCACCGGTCTCGCGCTGCTCCATACCCTGGCGCTCTGCCTGTTGGTCCTGCACGGACATCTCTCCCCGGCCCTCTCACTGGGTGTCCTGCTGTGGCGCGCGCTGCCACCGATCCTGCGCGATGACAGTCGCGGCTCCCTGCTCGTGTGGCACCGCGGTACCTGGGAGCTGAGCGGTACGGCCGGAAGAGGAATCCTGCTGCTGGAGGGCAGCCACACCCCGCTGCCGTCTGTCGCGCACCTGGCATTTCGCACGGTGGCCGACGGCCGCCCCTGCTCGCTGTGGGTTTTCGCGGACAGCGTGGAGCCCGACGCCTGGCGGCGCCTGCGCGTGCGCCTGGCGCTCGCGGATTCGGGTTTCAGCGCGGGCAGTTCTGCGGTGTAAGGACGGTGTCCCTCGCCTCCGGCAGCAGGTCGGGGTAGTCGAGGGTGTAGTGCAGCCCGCGACTCTCGCGTCGCGAGATGGCGCAGCGGATCATTAGTTCGGCCACCATGGCCAGGTTGCGCAATTCCAGCAGGTCGTTGCCGACCTTGTAGTTGCCGTAATACTCGGCGATTTCATCCTGCAGCAACTGGACCCTGTGCCGGGCCCTTTGCAGGCGCTTGTTGGTGCGCACAATGCCCACGTAGTCCCACATGAAACGGCGCAGCTCGTCCCAGTTGTGGGAGATCACGACGTCCTCGTCGGAATCGGTGACCTGGCTCTCGTCCCAGGGCGGCGCCCCGGTCGGGTCCGGGGTGTCGCCGAGGGTGCCGGAGAGGTGCTGCGCGGCGGCCTCCGCGTAGACGAAGCACTCCAGCAGTGAGTTGCTGGCCATGCGGTTCGCGCCGTGCAGACCCGTGCAGGAGGCCTCGCCGACGGCGTAGAGACCGCGAATGTCGGTGCGGCTGTCCGTGTCGACCAGTATGCCCCCGCAGGTGTAGTGGGCGGCGGGCACTACGGGTATCGGCTCGCGGCTGATATCGATGCCGAATTCCGCGCAGCGCGCCATGACCGTGGGGAAATGGCTCTCGAGCAGTTCCCTCGGCTTGTGGGATACGTCCAGGAACACGCAGTCCGCGCCCAGGCGCTTCATTTCGTGGTCGATGGCGCGGGCGACGACGTCCCTGGGGGCGAGTTCCCCGCGCGCGTCGAAACTGTCCATGAACCGCTCGCCGTCCGGCAGCAACAGTTTGCCGCCCTCGCCGCGCAGCGCCTCGGTCACGAGAAAGGACTTCGCCTTCGGGTGGTACAGGCAGGTGGGGTGGAACTGATTGAATTCGAGGTTGGCCACCCGGCAGCCCGCCCGCCAGGCCATGGCGATGCCGTCGCCGCTGGCGCCGTCGGGATTGCTGGTGTAGAGGTAGGCCTTGCTCGCACCGCCGGTGGCCAGGATGACCGCCCTGGCCTGGAACAGCTCGACATGGCCGCTCTGCTGGTCGAGGACATAGGCCCCCTCGCAGCGGCCGTCCGAGACAACGAGGTCGACCGCCGTGCGGTGTGTGTAGACCTCGATGTTCGGTGTCTGCAGGGCGCGCTCCGTCAGCACTTCGGAGATGGCGCGACCGGTGCGATCGGCGGCGTGTATGATGCGCCGGTGACTGTGCCCGCCCTCCATGGTCAGATGAAATTCGCGCTCGTTGTCCGTCTCCTGGTCCCGGCGCAGGTCGAAATCCACGCCCTGTGCGACCAGCCATTCGACGCAGCGCCGGCTGTTGCGCACGGTGAACTCAACGGCCTCGCGGCGACACAGGCCGGCGCCGGCGGCGAGGGTGTCCTCGACATGGGAGTCGACGGTATCGCGATTGTGCAGCACCGCGGCCAGTCCGCCCTGGGCCCAGTAGGTGGAGCCCTGGTTCAGGTCCGCCTTCGATAACAGGGCGACCCGGCACTCCGCGGGCAGGTGCAGGCCGGCGCTCAGGCCCGCGGCGCCGCTGCCTATGATGAGGACGTCGTGTTGGTAGCGGTTCGACATGGGTTCAGAGCTTGCCGCCTTCGGAAGTGAAATATATTATATGTCTCAACAACTTAGCATCGGCCAAACGCGTCAGCGCGGAGTATATACGACAGCGTGCAAATATACGAAAAACGCCGCCGGGGGAACTTTTTGGTCTTTCACGTCTCTCAGACAGCGCAGTGTGAATTCTAATGCGAACTAATATTTGCCGGTGTTGTCACAGCCGGCGACGGCGGGGGATTTCTGCGGCATTACCGCCCGGGACCATGGAGAGAAACCAGGCGTGAGTGCGGCTGAAACGGACCAGCAGCTGGTCGCCCGCGTGCAGAAAGGCGATTCGAGGGCCTTCGACATGCTCGTGCTGAAGTACCAGCACAAGATCCTGGGCCTGATCAGTCGCTACGTGCGCGACGCGGACGAGGTCCAGGACGTGGCCCAGGAGGCTTTCATCAAGGCCTACCGGGCGCTGCCGCGGTTTCGCGGGGACAGCGCCTTCTACACGTGGCTCTACCGCATCGCCATCAACACCGCAAAGAACCACCTGGTGTCGCGCTCGAGGCGCCCGCCGGGATCCGACGTGGAGATAGAGGACGCGGAGTACTACGAGGGCGGGGGCGCTCTCAGGGACATTGAAAACCCGGAAAACGCGCTGTTCGGCAGCGAGTTGAAAGCGGTGGTCGAGCGCTCGATCAGCGAGTTGCCCGACGACCTGCGCACCGCGGTAACTTTGCGGGAATTTGATGGTCTCAGTTATGAAGATATCGCCGACATCATGGATTGCCCCGTCGGCACGGTGCGATCGAGAATTTTCCGCGCGCGGGAGGCCATCGATACCCAGGTGAAAAGGCAGCTCGGCGGGGAGGCGTGACGATGGCCCCTGAAGGTGGCGCTTGACGGTGGCACTTGACGGCGGCTCTTGACGAAAAGCCTGTCGGCACATGAAATAGATAGGATGGACGTGAACTATGACTGACAACATGCGCGAATCGCTGTCCGCACTGATGGACAACGAGGCGAACGAACTGGAGCTGGAGCGCGTCCTGCGCGGCATCGGCGAGGACCAGGAGCTGCGCGGGGCCTGGACGCGCTACAACGCGGCGCGCGCAGCCCTGGATGGCGAGTCCGCGCCCGCCGGCGATATGGATATCTCCGGCCGCGTGCGTGCGGCACTCGAGGGCGGGAACCGCGATGCGCGACCCGGCCTCGGAGAACGCCTCTGGCGCCCCGTGGCGAGTCTCGCCGTGGCCGCCTCCGTGGCCGCCACGGTCGTTATCGGCGGCCAGCAGCTCGCGCAGGTTGGCGCCCCCGGCGCGGAGGAGGCGCAACACGTCGCCACCGGCCCCTCGCCGACGGGCATCGTAAACATCCAGGGCGCAGTGCCCATACACGCCAAGTACGGCACCGAGGGTGTACCCACGCTGGATACCGCCACCGGTATCGGCTACCGCAAGCTCGCCGAGCAGCGCATGGGGCGCTATATGCAGGAACATGCAGAGCACGCCGCGCTCAATTCGCCCCAGGGCCTGATACCCTTTGCCCGCGTCCCGCGGATCCAGGAATAGGATGCGGGCGGTGGGCGTTGAGCACGGGGCGGGACTGCGACGGCGCCTGGCGGCGGCGTCGCTGCTGTTACTGCCCGGCCTCGCCTACGGCGCCTGTCCCGGTGTGGACCCCGCCGCACTGCAGTGGCTCGAGCGTATGAGTCGCAGCATCCACCAGGCCAGCTACCACGGCGTGGTTACCCTGCAGCGTTCAAACCGCGACCTCCAGGTCATGCAGGTGGCGCGTCTCGTCGACGGGGAGACGTCCTCCGAGCAACTCATCCAGTTGACCGGGCAGGGTGCGAGAGTCGATCGCAGCGGCCACCCGCTGGACTGTGTACACCCCGGCCACGAGCTCCTGCGTGTGGGTAGTCAGGTGGGGGCGGGGGACTGCGGCGTTTCCGAGTCCTACCGCTTCAGCGTCGGCGGTGCCGAGCGCATCGCGGGGCGCAATGCGGTGCGTATCCAGGTTGAGCCGCGCGACATGTACCGTTTCGGTTATGTCATGTCTTTGGATCGCGACACGGGCCTGCTGCTCAAGACCGAGACGGTGGAGCGGGGTGGCCGGGTACTGGAGAAATACCAGTTCGCGAGCCTGTCTTACGGCGACAGCCTGCCCGGGACAACCGAAGTGGAGACCTTCCACCGGGCCCGGCATCCACATCCCGCGCACAGCTCCGCGGGCACATCGGTGCAACGCGACTGGGCGGTTAGCTGGCTGCCCAGGGGGTTCACGCCCACCGATTCTCCCGCGCCGCGCTCCGGTCGCCGCACCTACACTGACGGACTTGCCGTATTCTCTGTTTTCCTCGAGGACCTCGAGCGAGAGATGCGCCCGGGCGAGGGCACCGTGCGCGAGGGAGGCACCACGTCCTATACGCGGGGCATGACGCGGGCGGGGCAGCCCGTGCTGGTCACCGTCATCGGCGAGGTGCCCGTGAACACCGCGCGCATGGTCGCCGATTCCGTGCACTGGGTGGAGTGACATGCTGACGGAAACGGGGCGGGTGGTGGCTATCGAGGATGACGGCCTGTGGGTCGAAACCATCCGCAAGAGCACCTGCGGCACCTGCGCCGCCCGCTCGGGCTGCGGACACGGGCTCCTGAACCGGATCACCGACGGCAGCCGCAGTTTTATCCGGGTTCTGCCCGGTGAGCAGTCCCTGGCGGACTGCCGGGTGGACGACGAGGTCGTGATCAGCATCCCGGAAGAGGTTATCCTGCGCGGCTCCCTTGTCGCGTACGTCATGCCCCTGCTGTGCATGCTCGCCGGGGCGGCCGGGGCCGTCCGGTGGCTGCCCGGCGGCGAAGACGTGCTGGCGGCCCTGGGTGCGATTGGCGGCCTGGCCCTGGGTTTCGGGCTGTTGCGGCTGCACGGCCGGCGCCACCGGGACGACACGGCGTTCCAGCCCGTGCTCGTCGAGAACCTCGGCCGTGCCCGGGGCGGGCTCGCCCGGGACTACTGACCCGTTTCAACCAGACTGTTGGATCCTCATTTATGATTGCGATGACCCGTATTGCACTGATTGTCCTCGCCCTCGGCATGTCCCTGGGTGTCCGCGCCGCCAGCCTGCCCGATTTCAAGCAGATCGTGCGCGACAATTCGCCGGCGGTGGTGAAAATCATCGTGGAGCAGGGCGCCGCCCACGGCGCCGGCGGCCAGGGCCTGCCGGACGACATGCCCGAGTACCTGCGGCGCTTCTTCGAGTACCGCGGCGGGCCGCCCTCGCAGCACCAGCGCATGGGGATGGGCTCCGGGTTCATCCTCTCCCGCGACGGCTACATCGTCACCAACAACCACGTGGTAGAGGGTGCCGACAGCGTGCTGGTACGCCTGAGCGACCGGCGCGAATTTGACGCAGAGATTCTCGGCACCGACCCGCGTTCCGATCTCGCGCTGTTGCGTGTGGACGCGAGCGACCTGCCGGTGCTGACCCTGGCGGGGGAGGATGACCTGGAGGTGGGCGAGTGGGTGCTGGCCATCGGCTCGCCCTTCGGGCTGGACTATTCGGTGTCCCAGGGGATCGTGAGCGCGAAGGGGCGCAGCCTGCCCACCGAGCGCAACGAGAACTACGTGCCCTTCATCCAGACCGACGTGGCTATCAATCCGGGCAACTCCGGTGGCCCGCTGTTCAACCTCGAGGGCGAGGTGGTGGGCGTGAACTCGCAGATCTTTACCCGCAGCGGCGGTTCCATCGGGCTGTCCTTTGCCATCCCCGTCAACGTGGTGCGCAACGTGGTCGCCCAGCTCAAGGAGCACGGGCGGGTCACACGCGGCTGGCTGGGTGTCACGATACAGGACGTCGACAAGAACCTCGCGGAGTCCTTCGGCCTCGACCGCCCCATGGGCGCGCTGGTGACGCAGCTGGCCGAGGACGGCCCCGCGGACCGGGCGGGGCTGCAGTCCGGCGACGTGATACTGCGTTTCGACGACAGGGACATCCCCACCTCCTCGGACCTGCCCCACGTGGTGGGCCTCGTCGCGCCGGACACAAAGGTGAAGGTGGACATCGTGCGCAAGCGCAAGCAGCGCACCATTGAGGTGGTTGTCGGCGGCCTCGACGCGGACGAGAGCTACTCCCTGGCCGCCCACAATGACGACGCGGACCGGGGCGGCCGGCTGGGCCTGGTGGTGGAAGCGGCCCCCGCCGGCACGCTGGAGCGCAGCGGGATCAACGGCGGCGTGGTGGTGCGCGAGGTTGTGCCCGGGTCGCCCGCCTCCGAGGGCGGTGTGCTCGCCGGCGATGTGATCACCCTGGTCGACTCCACACCCGTCAAGAATGTCGAGGCTTACGAGCGCGCCGTCGCGGGCCTGCAGCCCGGCAGCTCCGTGCCGCTGCGCCTGATCCGCCGCGGCGCACCGCTGTTCATCGGGTTGCGCCTCGACGAGTAAGCGCGCCCGGGGGCGCCGTGGCGACGGCCAACGGCTTGGGGTACAATCGCGCGTTTTTTGGGCGGACCCCTATGCCGGGGCCCGGCCGCGGCGGTAAACCGGGCCCAGTTGAGTGAGCGAACTCCAGCACATACGCAACTTCAGCATCATCGCGCATATCGACCACGGCAAGTCGACGCTCGCCGATCGCTTCATCCAGCAGTGCGGCGGTCTCTCGGACCGCGAGATGAACGAGCAAGTCCTGGATTCCATGGATATAGAGCGCGAGCGGGGCATCACCATCAAGGCCCAGAGCGTGACCCTGGACTACACCGCGCGCGACGGCGTGACCTACCAGCTCAATTTCATCGACACCCCCGGCCACGTCGACTTCTCCTACGAGGTGTCGCGCTCACTCGCCGCCTGTGAGGGCGCCCTGCTGGTGGTGGACGCGGCGCAGGGTGTCGAGGCGCAGTCGGTCGCGAACTGCTACACCGCCATCGAGCAGGGGCTGGAAGTGCTGCCCATCCTGAACAAGATGGACCTCCCCCAGGCGGACCCCGACCGGGTGCGGCAGGAGATCGAGGAGATCATCGGTATCGACGCCACGGAGGCCTGCATGGTCAGCGCCAAGTCCGGCCAGGGGATCGAGGACGCCCTCGAGTACCTGGTGGCGGAGATCCCGCCGCCGGAGGGCGACCGGGAGTCGCCGCTGCAGGCGCTCATCATCGACTCGTGGTTCGACAATTACCTCGGTGTGGTCTCGTTGGTGCGCGTCAAGGCGGGCGTGTTGGGCAAGCGCGACAAGATCGTGGCCAAGTCCATCGGCAAGGCGCACCAGGTGGACAGCGTGGGGATCTTCACGCCCAAGCGCGAGGAGCGGGACTGCCTGCGTGCCGGCGAGGTCGGTTTCGTCGTGGCGGGCATCAAGGACATCCACGGCGCGCCCGTCGGCGACACGCTCATCCACGCGAACCGCGATGACGTGGCTGCGCTGCCGGGCTTCAAGCGCGTCAAGCCACAGGTCTACGCCGGTATTTTCACGATATCCTCCGACGACTACGAGGATTTCCGCGACGCCCTGGCCAAGCTCACCCTGAACGACGCCTCCCTGTTCTACGAGCCGGAGACGTCGGATGCGCTGGGTTTCGGGTTCCGCTGCGGCTTTCTCGGCATGCTGCACATGGAGATCATCCAGGAGCGGCTGGAGCGCGAGTACGACCTGGACCTCATCACCACCGCACCGACGGTGATCTACGAGGTGGTGCGCAGCGGCGGCGAGACCATTCGTGTGGACAACCCCTCCGCGCTGCCGGATACCGGCGATATCGAGGAGATGCGGGAGCCCATAGCCCGCTGTAACATCCTCGTGCCGCAGGACTACCTGGGCAACGTTATCGCCCTGTGTGTGGAGAAGCGCGGTGTGCAGAAGGATATGCAGTTCCTCGGTTCCCAGGTCTCGGTGGTGTACGATATTCCCATGGCGGAAGTGGTACTGGACTTTTTCGACCGGCTGAAGTCGGTGAGCCGCGGCTACGCGTCCCTGGACTACGCCTTCGAGCGTTTCGAGCCGGCGCAGCTGTCGCGACTGGATGTGCTCATCAACGGCGACCGGGTCGACGCCCTGGCCACGATCGTACACCGCGATCACGTCCAGCACCGTGGCCGGCAGCTGACCGAGAAGATGAAGGAGCTGATACCCCGGCAGATGTTTGACGTGGCGATTCAGGCCGCGGTGGGCGGCAAGATTGTCTCGCGGCAGACCGTGAAGGCCCTGCGCAAGAACGTGACGGCCAAGTGTTACGGTGGCGATGTCACGCGAAAGAAGAAACTGCTCGAGAAACAGAAGGCGGGCAAGAAACGGATGAAGCAGGTTGGCCGGGTGGAGATTCCCCAGTCGGCGTTCCTCGCGGTGCTGAAGGTGGACGGCTGAGTGTGAGCGACTTTACGATAGATTTCCCGCTGATTCTCGTGGCGCTTGTCGCCGGCAGCGGACTGCTTTGGCTGCTCGATGCGCTGTTCCTCGCACCGGGTCGCCGCCGCGTCATCGACGCCCTGCAGGTCGAGTATCCGGAGTGGAACACGGTCGGCAGCCCGGACCAGGAGCGCTACCAGGACCGCGTGTCGGAGGGCGCTCGCGAGCCGGTGGTGGTGGAGTACGCCCGATCTTTTTTCCCCGTGCTGCTGGTGGTCTTCCTCCTGCGATCGTTCCTGGTGGAGCCCTTCCAGATCCCCTCGTCCTCAATGGTGCCCACCCTGCAGGTCGGGGACTATATTCTCGTCAACAAGTATACCTACGGGCTGCGACTCCCGGTGCTGCGGACCAAGGTCGTCGCCCTGAACGAGCCCCGGCGCGGGGATGTCATGGTCTTCTTTCCCCCGCACATGAATGACACGTACTTCATCAAGCGGGTGGTCGGCCTGCCGGGGGATACGGTGACCTACAGGGACAAGCGGCTCTATATCAACGGCGCGGAGGTCCCACTGGAGCCCGCCGCCGGGGGGTCCGGCGGGGAGGCGCGCTACAAGCTTGCCAGGGAGGCGCTGGGTGAGGCCCGGCATCTCGTGCAGGCGGACAGCCTACTGCCGCCCCGGGACTTCTCGGTCGTGGTCAAGCCGGGCCACTATTTCATGATGGGCGACAACCGCGACAACAGCAGCGACAGCCGGATTTGGGGTCAGGTGCCAGAAAGGGATATAGTAGGCAAAGCCTTCGCGGTGTGGATGCACTGGGAGTCCCTGCTCAGTGTGCCGAGTTTCGACCGGGTCGGCCTGATAGAATAAACAGGACCGGGGACACAGGAGGGAGACGCGATGCAGACGCGACCGCAGCAACAGGGGATGTCACTACTGGGGATTCTCGTCGTCCTGATGGTGCTCGGCTTTTTCGCCATGTGTGTCATTCGCATGGCACCGCCGTATTTCGAGTACCTCAGCGTGAACGACATCGTCCAGCGGGTTGCCGTGGAGCCCGAGACCGCGGGGGAGAGCATCGGCTCCATCCGCCGCAAGCTTGAGAACCGCTTCCACACCAACCAGATCTACGAGCTCGACGCGAAGGAAGTCGAGATTTACCGCAAGAACGGCGAAACGTTCATCGACGCCAACTACGAGGTGAGAATCCCGATCATCTGGCGTATCGACGCGGTGCTGAAGTTCGACGATCTCCACTACAAGGTGGGAAGTGGCGAGCCGATGCAGCAGGCGGCAGCGACCGCCGGATAGACGTATTGGCACATGGCAGACACTGCGCGCCTGCAGGGAGCGCTGGGCTACACGTTCCGCGACCCGGCGCTGCTTGAGCTGGCGCTCAGCCACCGCAGCGTCGGCGCCCGCAACAACGAACGCCTCGAGTTTCTCGGGGATTCCATTCTCAACCAGGTCATAGCCGAGGAGCTCTACCGCCGCTCTCCCGTTGCGCGGGAGGGCGAGCTCAGTCGCATGCGCGCCTCACTCGTCAAGGGGGATACCCTCGCGGACGTTGCTACCGAAATCGGTCTCGGCGATTTCCTGCGCCTGGGGGCCGGCGAGCGCAAGACCGGCGGGCACCGGCGGCGCTCCATCCTCGCGGATGCCCTTGAGGCAGTGTTCGGTGCGGTGCTGCTGGACGGGGAATCTGCGCGCTGCCGGGCCTGCATACTCGCGCTGTTTGACTCGCGCCTCGACACCATCGCCGCGGGGGTCGTGGCCAAGGACGCCAAGACGCAACTGCAGGAATACTTGCAGGGCCGCGCCTGGCCCCTGCCGGAGTATGAGCTCCTGGAGATGTCCGGCAAGGACCACCAGAAAAGTTTCCGCGTCGCCTGCCACCTGCGCGGCCCCGGCATGGTCACGGAGGGCAGCGGCAGCAGCCGGCGCAGGGCGGAGCAGGCCGCCGCCCGCGATGCGCTGCAGAGGCTGGCCAACGATGGCGACTGAGGAGCGCGGGCGCTGTGGCTACGCGGCCATCGTCGGGCGCCCCAACGTCGGTAAATCGACACTGCTCAACCACCTGTTGGGGCAGAAGATCAGCATCACCTCGCGCAAGCCCCAGACCACCCGACACCAGGTGCTCGGCATTCTCACCGAGGGTCCGCACCAGGTTGTTTTCGTCGATACCCCGGGCCTGCACCGCGAGGCGGGGCGGGCAATCAATCGCTACATGAACCGCGCGGCGACGGCGGCGATTCGCGACGTGGACCTCGTGCTGATGGTGGTGGACCGCACCGCGTGGACCGACGAGGACGAGATGGTGCTGGAGCGGGTGCGTGAATCGGGGCTGCCCTGCATACTCCTCGTGAACAAGGTGGACCTGCTGGAGGACAAGTCGGTCCTGCTGCCGCACCTGGAATTGCTCGCGGGAAAGTGGCGCTTCGAGGAGATCATCCCGCTGTCCGCGCTGCGCCACCACAACCTCGAAACGCTGGCGACACGTATCATCGATTTTCTCCCCGCTGCACCGCACTTCTTTCCCGAGGACCAGCTGACGGACAGGAGCCAGCGGTTTCTCGCCGCCGAAATTGTGCGCGAGAAAATCATGCGACAGCTCGGGGATGAACTGCCTTACGCGGCGACCGTGGAGATCGAGGAGTTCGCGGATGAGGGGGGCGTCCTGCATATCTCGGCCCTTATCCTGGTGGAGCGCAAGGGACAGAAGAAGATACTCATCGGCGAGAAAGGCGCCCGGTTGCGGTCCATCGGCACAGAGGCGCGGGTGGACATGGAGACCCTGTTCGACGCGCAGGTAATGCTGCGCCTCTGGGTCAAGGTGAAGTCGGGCTGGTCCGACGACGAGCGCGCGCTGCGCAGCCTGGGCTACGAGGAGTAGACCGCCCCGCATGCGCGTCAGTCTCCAGCCAGCCTATGTGCTCCACAGTCGTCACTACCGCGACAGCAGCCTGCTGCTGGAAGTCTTCACCGCGGAGTACGGTCGCCTGAGCCTGGTGGCGCGGGGCGCGCGGCGCAGCAGCCGCGGTGCCAGCGGGGCGGCGCTGCTGCAGCCCTTCAGGCCGCTGCTGCTGTCGTTCTCCGGGCGCGCCGAATTGAAGACCCTGGGCGCCAGCGAGGCGGCGGGCGCGGCCTGGCCGCTGCGCGGGGAGCGTCTTTACAGCGGTCTCTACCTGAACGAACTGCTGGTGCGCCTCCTGCACCGGCACGATCCACACCCGACACTGTTCGCAGCTTACGGCGCCGCCGTGGAGGGCCTGGTGGAGTCCTCCGGCGTCGACAGCCTGCTGCGTAACTTCGAGCTGACCCTGCTCGAGGAACTGGGATACCGACTGGAGCTGACCGCCGACGGCGCGAGCGGCGCGGCGGTCCAGCCGGACAGCTGGTATCACTTCGACCCCGGCTGCGGCCTGGTGGAGCTCGCGGTCGCGGAAACACCGCCGGAGGGCGCCTACGCCGGGGCCGAACTGCTGGCGATGGGTGCGGGGGATTTCGACGGGGCGGCCCGCAAGACCGCGCGCAGGCTCCTGCGCGAGGTACTCGCGACCCACCTGGGGGATACGCCGTTGCGCAGTCGTGACCTGTTTCGCACAAACCCGGGCTCGCAACCCTGATCGCGGTCCCGGCTTTGGGTATAATCGGCGTCCCTGCTAGCGGTAGCCCTGACCATGCCAGACTATCCCACCATTGAAGCGTGCATCGGCAACACGCCCCTGGTGCGCCTGCAGCGCCTGCCGGGTGAAACCAGCAACACCATTCTCGCCAAGCTGGAGGGCAATAACCCCGCCGGCTCCGTCAAGGACCGGCCGGCGCTGAGCATGATTGCCCGGGCGGAGGCGCGGGGCGACATTCGGCCGGGAGACACACTCATCGAGGCGACCAGCGGCAACACCGGGATTGCCCTCGCCATGGCCGCCGCCATCCGCGGCTATCACCTGGTGCTGATCATGCCGTCGCACATGAGTGACGAGCGCAAGCAGGCCATGTCGGCCTACGGCGCCGAACTGCTCGAAGTCTCCCAGCAGGAGGGCATGGAGGGCGCCCGGGATCTCGCCCTGAAGATGCAGGCAGAGGGCCGCGGCACGGTCCTGGACCAGTTTGGTAACGCCGACAACCCCCGCGCCCACCTGGAGGGCACCGGCCCCGAGCTGTGGGAGCAGACCGGCGGCACACTGACCCACCTGGTGAGCTCAATGGGTACCACGGGAACCATCATGGGCTGTTCCACTTACCTCAAGACGCGCAATCCCCGGATCGAGATCATCGGCCTGCAGCCCCTGGAGGGATCCAGCATCCCCGGCATCCGGCGCTGGCCACAGGCCTACCTGCCTGCAATCTACGAGGCCCCCCGGGTCGACCGGGTCATCGACATCTCGCAGGAGGAATCGGAGGAGACCATGCGGCTGCTCGCGTCCCGGGAGGGCATTTTTTGCGGTGTCTCATCCGGCGGCGCCGTAGCCGCCGCATTGCGCCTGTCGCGCGAAGTCGAGAATGCGACCATCGTGGCGATCATCTGTGATCGCGGCGACCGCTACCTGTCCACCGGCGTATTCGCCGCCGGCTGAGACCGACTCATGGTCCAGGTTCGCAGGCAAGCTCACCTCGACGCCCGGGGCGGTGTGGATGTCGAGCGCTGGCTGCGGCAATTGCCTCTCGACCTGGGCGATACCGACCGCGCGCGCCTGGCGGACGCCTGTGACGCGGCACGCCGCGCACGCGCGGTGCCCGGTTGCGATACCGGCGACTGGGCGGCCGACGGCGACTGTCTGGTCGCAGGGCTGGACATGGCGGAAATTCTCGCCGACCTGCACGTGGACCTGGATTGCCTGGTGGCTGCCGTTCTCTACCGCGCGGTGCACGAACAGCGCCTGGACCTGGACAGCGTCCGGACGGGGTTCGGCGAGGGCGTCGCCCACCTCATCGGCGGCGTCCTGCGGATGGCCGCCATCGGCGAGCTGCCGCTGCAGACGGACTCCCCGGTGCTCGGCCAGGCGCACGGTCAGAAAGACAACATCCGCAAGATGCTGATCGCCCTGGTCGACGATGTCCGGGTGGCCCTGATCAAGCTCGCGGAGCGCACCTGCGCCATCCGCACGGTGAAGGAGGACGAGGAGCGGCGGCGCCTCGTGGGACAGGAGGTGTTCGACGTCTACGCCCCGCTGGCGCACCGGCTGGGGATCGGTCACCTCAAGTGGGAGCTGGAGGACCTGTCCTTCCGCTATATATACCCGGACGCGTACCGCAAGATCGCACGGCTGCTGGACGGCAAGCGGCTGGAGCGCGACCAGTTCATCCTGCGTGTGAGGGACGAGCTCACCAGGGCGCTGCGCGATGCGGGCCTGGAGGTGGAGATTGCCGGCCGCGCCAAGCATATCTACAGCATCTGGCGGAAGATGCAGCGCAAGGGGATCGGGTTCTCCCAGGTCTACGACATCCGGGCGGTGCGCATCCTGGTCCCCGAGGTCAAGGACTGTTACGCGACGCTGGGGTTGGTGCACGGCCTTTGGCGCAATATCCCCAACGAATTTGACGATTACATCGCCAACCCCAAGGAAAACGGCTACCGCTCGCTGCACACGGCGGTGATCGGCCCCGAGGGCAAGGTGCTGGAGGTGCAGATCCGCACGCGGCAGATGCATGACGAGGCCGAGCTGGGGGTCTGTGCCCACTGGCGCTACAAGGGCTCCGACGCCGGCGACGGCATGGCCAGCACCTACGAGGAGAAGATCGCCTGGCTCCGGCAGGTGCTGGACTGGCACGAGGAGACCGGGGACGCCCGCGGCGTGGCAGAACAGTTCAGCTTCGACGTCGCCCAGGACCGGGTGTACGCCTTCACCCCCGATGGCGATGTCGTCAACCTCGCACAGGGAGCGACACCGCTCGACTTCGCCTACCACGTGCACACTGAGATCGGTCACCGCTGTCGCGGCGCCAAGGTCAACGGCTCGATCGTGCCCCTGACCTATCGCCTGCAGACCGGCGAGCGGGTCGAGGTGCTCACCAGCAAGGAGGCGATGCCGCGCCGGGACTGGCTGCAGCCCGAGCTCGGTTACCTGAGGACGTCCCGCGCCCGCGCCAAGGTGCAGCACTGGTTCCGCAGCCAGGCGCGCGAGGACAATATCGACGCCGGGCGCCACCTGCTGGAGAGGGACTTCAGGCGCCTCGCGTTGACGAGCGTCGACTACCAGCGCATCGCGCGCAAGGTCCAGTGCAATTCCGTGGAGGATATGTACGCCGCCGTCGGCGCCGGCGACCTGTCCTCCGCCCAGGTGCTGGAAGTTGCACAGGGGATGGTGCAGGACAAACCCGTCACCCAACTGCGGCTCGCGCAACCCGTGCAGAGCGCGCCGGGCACTCGACCGGATATCCAGGGCGTGGGCGGCAGGCCGGTGCATATCGCCGGCTGCTGCAAGCCCGTGCCGGGGGACGGCATCGCGGGGTTCATGACCAAGGGTCGCGGGGTCAGCGTACACCGGGCGGACTGTCCGAGGCTGCTCAGGGTGAACGACAGGGCCCCCGACCGCGTCATCGAGGTCGCCTGGGGTTCCACCGCCCTACCGAACTACGAGGTGGACGTCGCCATCGAGGCATTCGACCGACCGGGGCTGCTGCGCGATGTGACCGGGCTGTTTGCCAATGCCCGCATCAATGTCCTTGCCATCAATACGCTGACCAACCAGGCCACCAATACCGCCACCATGCGCCTGCGCGTGGAGGTACCGGATCTCGCGGCGCTGTCAAAATTGCTCGAGCGCATCGACCGGCTGCCCAACGTGGTCAGTGTCATGCGTATCTCGGAATGACCGCGGGGAACACGCCAGCCTACGGCATCGACGATCTCCTGCGGGTCATGGCGCGGCTGCGGGACCCGGAGACCGGTTGTCCCTGGGACCTGCGCCAGGACTTCCGGAGTATCGTGCCCTCGACCCTCGAAGAGTGTTACGAGCTCGCGGCGGCCATCGAGGAGGGGGATGACCACCACATCGCCGAGGAATTGGGGGACGTCCTGTTCCAGGTCGTGTTCTACGCCCAGCTGGGCAGTGAGGAGGGGCGGTTCTCCTTTGGCGAAATCGTCGACACGCTGGTGGAGAAACTGGTCCGGCGCCACCCGCACGTGTTCGCCGACGGCGAGATCGAGGGGGTCGTCCAAGGCGGGAGCAGTCTCGAGGAGGTGCGCGCGAGCTGGGAGGCCATCAAGCAGGGGGAGCGCGAGGAGCGCAGCCAGGACAGTGCGCTCGCGGACGTGCCGAGGGCGCTGCCGGCGCTTCCGCGGGCACAGAAACTGCAAAAGCGGGCGGCGCGCGTCCGTTTCGACTGGGCTGACGCCAGCGCGGTGCTGGACAAGGTCGAGGAGGAACTGGCCGAACTGCGCGCCGCCATGCAGGCCGGCGACCCGGGACCCGTTGAAGAGGAGCTCGGCGATCTGCTGTTCAGTTGCGTCAACCTCTCGCGCCACCTGGAACTCGACGCGGAGCGCGCGCTGCGTCGCGCCAGCAGCAAGTTCGAGCGACGCTTCCGCCGCATGGAGGTGGCAGCAGCCCGGCGCGGCCAGGCGCTGGAAGCACTCGACGCAGACGGGCTCGACGCGCTATGGGAGGAGGCCAAAGCGGGCGAGTGAGCCCCCCTGCGCAGGCTTGTAACCTTTGAGGGCGCTGTGTATGGTTCGCCCTTTCCCCAATACCTACAGCAATCCGGCCCGCGTTGCGGGCCCTCCCGAGGATCCTATTCATGCGACTCATCCTGTTGGGCGCCCCCGGTGCCGGCAAGGGCACCCAGGCCCAGTTCATTTGCGAGCGGTACGGAATTCCACAGATTTCCACCGGCGACATGCTGCGCGCCGCGGTAAAGGCCGGGACGGAGCTGGGCCTCGCCGCGAAAGCGGTCATGGACGCCGGCCGCCTGGTATCCGACGACATCATCATCGGGTTGGTGCGGGAGCGTATTGCCGAGGCGGACTGTGAAAGCGGCTTCCTGTTTGACGGCTTCCCGCGCACGATCCCCCAGGCCCAGGCCATGGTGGATGCGGGCGTTGCCATCGACCACGTCGTCGAGATCGCGGTGGACGACGACGAAATCGTCTCCCGGCTGAGCGGTCGCAGGGTCCATCCCGGCTCGGGGCGCGTCTACCACGTGGTGCACAATCCCCCGGCGCAGGAGGGTGTCGACGACGAGACCGGGGAGCTCCTGGTGCAGCGCGAGGACGACGCGGAAGACACGGTGCGCAAGCGGCTACAGGTGTACCACGACCAGACCAGTCCTTTGATTCGCTTCTACGACGACATGGACGGCAAAAACGCGCCGGCCTATCACCGCGTGGAAGGTGTGGGAGCAGTAGACGAAATTCGCGACAGGGTTTTCGCCGCACTCGATTCCTGATCGGGGCGCCATTTTTTTCTCGAAGGGGGATTGCGATTCCCCTTTTTTGTTTTTTCAGCGTCTGCAAAAAGCGCCAAGTTTGCACAGTTTTTCTACTGCGCAATCTATTGTATCTATATTGCATTGTTGATATTTTTGAGATGGCGGTATCCTCAAAACCACTTTGGAGAGACGCGAAAATGGCAAAAGCTAAGAAGAAGGCTACGAAGAAGCGCAAAGCTCCTGCCAAGCGCAAGGCCCCGGCCCGGAAGAAAGCCCCGGCCAAGAAGAAGGCCAAGCGTAAGGCACCCGCTAAGCGCAAGGCACCGGCAAAGCGCAAAGCGCCTGCCAAGAAGAAAGCGAAGGCAAAAGCCAAGCGCAAGCCCGCAAAGCGCAAGGCAGCGGCCAAGCGTAAGCCGGCCAAGCGCAAGGCAGCAGCCAAGCGCAAGCCCGCGAAGCGCAAGGCAGCGGCCAAGAAGCGCAAGCCAGCGAAGCGCAAGGCAGCAGCCAAGCGCAAGCCGGCCAAGCGCAAGGCAGCGGCCAAGAAGCGCAAGCCCGCGAAGCGTAAGGCGGCAGCCAAGCGCAAGCCGGCCAAGCGCAAGGCAGCGGCCAAGAAGCGCAAGCCCGCGAAGCGCAAGGCGGCAGCCAAGCGCAAGCCGGCCAAGCGCAAGGCGGCAGCCAAGAAGCGCAAGCCCGCGAAGCGTAAGGCAGCAGCCAAGCGCAAGCCGGCCAAGCGCAAGGCGGCAGCCAAGAAGCGCAAGCCCGCGAAGCGTAAGGCAGCAGCCAAGCGCAAGCCGGCCAAGCGCAAGGCGGCAGCCAAGAAGCGCAGGCCAGCGGCCAAGAAGCGTAAGGCTCCGGCCCGGCGCAAGGCCAAAGCCAAGGCCCGCAGAAGGTAGTCTGCCATTTCTGAAAAAACCCGTTGAGCTAGGCCAACGGGTTTTTTCTTAGCCCACTGCCGCCACCGCCGCGGCAGGGGGTTCCTGCCCCCCCGAGTTTTTCAAACGCCTGTTTACAGTCAATCTGTCCCGTCGAGCCGGTTGATGTTGCGGAATGTGTCCGCGTTATCCGAGAAGTCGACTGTCTGCCAGTTGTGGGTCGCGTACCAGTCGCGTACCGCGCGCCCGCCGCTATCGAGGAAAGCGGGGAGAGAATCCAGGCACGCCCTGCGTATCACCGCGCACAGATAATGGGCGCGCTCGCCGTCGTGAGCACAGCAGATGTCGGCGTCGCTGACCTGTGCCTGCGCAAGAAGGCGCCCGACCAGGTCCGGGGGTAGCAGCGGGGTGTCGCAGCCGGTGACGGCGACCCAGGTAGTGCGCAGTACGCGTGCGGCTGATTCCATACCGGACAGCGGGCCCTGGTAGTCGGCACGAAGATCGGAGACGGTCCGCTCCGCGTACAGGCGGTATTCGCTCTCGTTCCGGTTGCAGCTGATCACCAGCGTCCCCACCTGGGGTCGGATCCGGGAGCTGACATGAGCCACCAGGGGTTTGCCGCGCCACGCCAGCAGACCCTTGTCGCGGTTGTCCACGCGACGCCCCGCACCGCCGGCGAGGATTAATCCCGAGATGTCCAGGTCGTGGTCCAGGGGTCCGCTCCTGTTCCGGGCGGGGCAGTGGTGCCCACCCCGACCCCGCTGTGTGATAATGGCCAACGTTAACAGTTCGGCGTGCGCTTGAGTACAAGGCCGCCGCCCACGGGATCCTGTCATGACCACTATCCTGGCCGTCGAGACGGCGACCGACGCCTGCTCTGTCGCTCTGGCGAGGGATGAGGTACTCGAGGAGCGCCACCGGGTCGCCCCCCGGCAGCACAGCCAGTTGCTGTTCAGCTTGCTGGACGAGTTGCTGCCGCCCGGCCGGGGCGCCGCACAGGCGTTGGATGCGGTCGCCTACGGCAGTGGCCCCGGCTCCTTCACCGGCCTGCGCATCGCCGCGAGTGCCGCCCAGGGTATCGCCTACGCGCGGGCGATTCCGGCGGTCGCGGTGCCCACCCTGGCCGTCCTGGCGCAGACTGCCCTCGCGGAGGGAATGACGCGCCCCGAGGACATGCTGTTGTGCACGCTCGACGCCCGCGACGGCGAGGTGTACGCGGCGGTGTACCGATACCGCGGGGGGCTCGCGGAGCGGGTGGAGGGGCCCGTAGCCTGCGCCCCCGAGGCTCTGCGTTGCGGCGGGAATGACGCGCTGGTGGCCGTCGGCAGCGGGTGCCGGTACGCGGACCGTTTCCACGAAACACTGCGGGAGAGGTTGTCGCGGCGTCACGAGGCCGCGTTGCCACGGGCGCGCGACATGCTGCCGCTGGCGCGTGTGATGCTGGAGGAGGGCGACACCCTGCCCCCCGCGCAGGTACTGCCGGTCTATGTGCGCGACGAGATAAGCTGGAAGAAACTGGCCGAGCAGGGAAAGCGCAACTGATGGATTGGTACCAGGTGGTGATCCTGGCCCTCATACAGGGACTGACGGAATTCCTGCCGATTTCCAGTTCCGCCCACCTGGTGATACCCGCCCTGGTGCTCGACTGGCCGGACCAGGGGCTGGCTTTCGACGTCGCCGTGCACGTCGGTACGCTCTCGGCGGTGTTGGCGTACTACCGCCGCGATCTCAGGGACATGGCCGGTGCCTGGGTGGGCTCGCTTACCGGCGGCGGCGCGAGCGACGACTCCCGCCTGGTCTGGTTTCTCGCGCTGGCGACGGTGCCGGCAGGCCTGGTCGGTTTCTTCGGCGGCGGTTTTATCGAGGGCAACCTGCGCACGCTGCCGGTCATTGCCGGGACAACGCTGGTGTTCGGCCTGCTCCTCGGCGTGGCCGACCGCCGTGCCGGTAACGGCGCAGCGCTGCGCAAGCTCGACCTGTCGACGGCACTCCTGGTGGGCCTGGCGCAGGCGCTGGCCCCCGTACCCGGGGTGTCCAGGTCCGGCGTCACCATTACCGCGGCTCTGCTGCTTGGGATGGGCCGCCAGGACGCCGCGCGCTTCTCCTTTCTTTTATCCATTCCTATTATTGCCAGCGCCGGCGCCCTGCAGGCGGTGGAGCTGGTCGGCAGCGAGGCCCCGGTGGCCTGGGGGGCGATCGCGGCGGGGGCGATCCTGGCGGGTATTACCGCCTACCTGTGTATCGCGGTGTTCCTGCGGATGCTGGACCGGGTGGGCCTGATGCCGTTCGTGTACTACCGGGTGGCCCTCGCCGCGGTGTTGTACTGGCTCTGGTGGGCACTCTAGGAGGAGGTGCGTATGGATATCGCGTTTATCGGGCTCGGGGTGATGGGCTATCCCATGGCGGGACACCTCGCGCGTGCGGGGAACCGCGTGCGGGTCTACAACCGGACCCCCGAGAAGGCGCGTCGCTGGGTGCAGGACTACGGCGGCGAGTCCGCCGCCACGCCCCGTGAGGCCGCCGCCGGGATGGCGCTGGCCTGCCTCTGCGTGGGCAACGACGACGATGTGCGCAGCGTGGTCCTCGGTCCGGACGGCGCACTCGCCGGGTTGGCCGAGGGCGCGGTCATCGTCGATCACACCACGGCATCCGCCGGGCTGGCCCGGGAACTGGAACAGGCGGCGGGAGAGTGCGCTGTCGGGTTCCTGGACGCACCCGTCTCCGGGGGAGAGGCGGGGGCGGTGAAGGGCGCGCTCACTGTCATGGCCGGCGGTGACGAGAGCGTGTACCGGCGGGTGGAGGATGTGCTGTCGGCCTATGCGCGCTGCGTGCGCCTGCTCGGGCCGGCCGGCTCGGGTCAGCTCGCAAAAATGGTGAACCAGGTGTGTATAGCGGGTGTGGTCCAGGGGCTCGCGGAGGGATTCGCATTCTCGGAGAAGGCGGGGCTGGACACCGCGGCGGTAGTGGAGGTCATCTCGCAGGGCGCGGCCCAGTCCTGGCAGATGGACAACCGCCACGCCACGATGCTCGAGGGCGAGTACAACCACGGCTTTGCCGTGGACTGGATGCGCAAGGACCTCGCCATGGTGCTCGAGGAGGCCCGCGCGATGGGCCTCGAACTGCCGCTGACACAGCTGGTGGACGGATTTTACGGCGAAGTGCAGGCGATGGGGGGCGCGCGCTGGGACACGTCCAGCCTCTACGCCCGCATGCTGGCTCGCAACTGACAGGACAGGGGATCGGCAACTATGGACCGCGATGAATTCAACAGGCAGCTCTGTGACTTCCTGGGGGTGGCGACCACGCCCTTCCATGCCGTGCGGCGCATGGGGGAAGTGCTTTCCGGGGCGGGATTCCGGCGTCTCGCGGAAGAGGATGCCTGGACGCTGGAGGAGGGGGAGCGGTATTTTGTGACCCGCAACGACAGCTCGCTGATCGCGTTTGTGCCCGGAGCGGACCTCTCGGCGGGGCTGCGCATGGCCGGGGCGCACACGGACAGCCCCTGTCTCATGGTCAAGCCCTCCCCCGAAATTCGCCGCCACGGCTACTTCCAGCTCGGTGTCGAGGTCTACGGCGGCGCGCTGCTCAACCCCTGGTTCGACCGCGACCTGTCCCTCGCCGGCAGGGTGAGCTACCGCGACACCGAGGGGCGCCTGCAGGTCGCCCTCGTCGATTTCCGCGAGCCGATTGCGTGCATCCCCAGCCTCGCGATACACCTGGACCGGGAGGCGAACCAGAAGCGCAGCGTCAACCCGCAGAAACACGTGCTGCCCGTGTTGTCCCTGTCCGGGGAGGAGAGAGACCTGCGCGACCTGCTCCGCGAGCGGATCGGCGAGGAACACCCCGGCACCGCCGTTGCGCAGGTGCTCGATTACGAGCTGAACTTCTACGACAGCCAGGCGCCGGCGGTCATCGGGCTGCGCGGAGATTTCATCGCCTCCGCCCGCCTCGACAACCTGCTGAGCTGCTTCGCCGGCCTGCAGGCTATCCTCGGCGCCGCGGCGGGCTCGGGTGCGCTACTGGTGTGCAACGACCACGAGGAGGTGGGCAGCATGTCCGCCTCCGGCGCCCAGGGCCCCTTCCTGCTGTCCGTCCTGCAGCGGCTGGCGGCGGGTCCGGAGAAGCTTGCGGCGCTGGTGGATCGCTCACTCATGGTGTCTGTCGACAACGCACACGGTGTGCACCCGAACTACGCGGACCGCCACGACGAGAACCACGGCCCGGTATTGAATGCAGGCCCGGTCATCAAGGTCAATGCCAGCCAGCGCTACGCCACCAACAGTGAGACGAGCGGGCTGTTCCGGCTATTGTGCGAGGAGGAGGGGGTCGCTGTGCAGTCATTCGTGGTGCGCAGTGACATGGCGTGCGGCAGCACCATCGGCCCCCTCACCGCGGGTGTCACCGGTGTGCGTACCCTCGATGTGGGGGTGCCTACCTTCGCCATGCACTCGATTCGAGAACTGGCGGGTTCCCGGGACGGGTTCGATCTCAGCCGGGTGCTGGGTCGCTTCTACAATCACCCCGGTCCGCTGGCCGCGGGCTGAGGGCAATTCGCCCCTTGCGGGTACTGCTTCTCTCCGCCTACGAGGCGCACAGCCACCGCTACTGGCGGGACGGTGTGCTCGACCTGCTGGGCGACTGGGAGTGGGACGTGCTGAGCCTGCCGCCGCGCCACTTCAGCTGGCGGGTGCGCGGCAACGCGCTGTACTGGTCGGAGGTCGAGCGCGACCTGCTGCGCCGCCCCCGGGACCTGGTGCTGGCGACCTCCATGGTCGATCTCGCGACGCTCCGGGGCCTGGTGCCCGAACTGGGCGCGGTACCCGCGGCACTGTACTTTCACGAGAACCAGTTCCACTACCCCAGCCCGGCCCAGCCCCACGGGTTACTCGAGGCACAGATGGTCAGCCTCTACTCGGCCATGGCCGCCGCGCGGCTGCTGTTCAACTCGGGATGGAACCGCGACACCTTCATCGACGGTTGCGCGGCCCTGCTGGGGCGATTGCCGGACTTCGTGCCCGGGGGTCTGGCAGAGCGCATGCGGGCGAAGTCATCGGTGTTGCCGGTGCCTGTAGCACCGCTGACCGGGGTGCGACCGGCGTGGCCGGGTGCCGTTCGAGGCGGCCCGGGCGAGCCTTTGCGGCTGGCGTGGCTCGGGCGCTTCGAGCACGACAAGGGGCCCGAGGGGTTGTTGCACGCATTGCGTGCGCTGGAGGCAACCGGCACGCGGTATGAGCTCGCCGTGGCCGGCCCGCAGTTCCGCAGCCTGCCACCTGCCCTGGCGCGCGTGCGGGAGGAGTTTGCCCACAGGCTGGTGCACTTCGGCTTTGTGGCGCACGAGGTGGACTACCACGGGCTACTGGCCGGCGCCGATGTCGCACTGTCCACGGCGTTGCACGAATTCCAGGGCATCGCCCTGTTGCAGGCCGTGTCGGCGGGTTGCATTCCCCTGGTTCCCGACCGCGAGGTCTACCCGGAAATTTACCCGCACCATTACCGCTACGCCTCGCATTCCGGGGATCCCGGCGCAGAGGCGGGTGCGCTGGTGGACAGGCTGCTGGATATCGCCGACCAACTGCGCGAGGGGGTACTGGTCGCACCGGAAATTGCGGCGGTGCAGCCCGCCGCTCTCGCACCGGCGTACCGCCGCGAACTGCTGGCGGCGGCCGGGGCAGGATAGCCAGTCGGGATCATTCCCAGTATTATTGTCGCCTTTTTCGGGCCGGAGACATCGTGGCGAATACCAGGTCGAATCCCAGGTCGAATAGAGAGTCCCGGCAGCGCGTACTCACCGGGATCACCACCACGGGCACCCCGCATCTGGGGAACTACGTCGGGGCAATCCGGCCGTCGATAGCGGCCTCGCAGGACGCCGCAGTGGAGTCCTTTTTCTTTCTCGCCGACTACCACGCCCTGATCAAGTGCCGCGACCCGGAGCTGGTGCGGCGCTCGAGCAAGGAGATCGCCGCCACCTGGCTCGCCCTGGGACTCGATACCGGGAACGCGCTGTTCTACCGCCAGTCGGACATTCCCGAAATCACCGAACTGACCTGGATCCTGAGCTGCACTGCGGCCAAGGGCCTGCTCAACCGGGCACACGCCTACAAGGCCGCCGTGCAGGCCAATACCGAGTCGGGGGAGGACCCGGATTTCGGTATCACCATGGGGCTGTTCAGTTACCCGGTGCTGATGGCGGCGGACATCCTCATGTTCAACGCCCACAAGATTCCCGTGGGCAGGGACCAGATCCAGCACGTGGAGATGGCGCGGGACATAGCCCAGCGCTTCAACCACAACTTCGGCGAGCTGTTTACCCTGCCCGAGGCGGTGGTGGAGGACGACGTCGCGGTGCTGCAGGGACTCGACGGCCGCAAGATGAGCAAGAGCTACAACAACACCATCCCCCTGTTCCAGGGTGCCAAGCAGCTGCGCAAGTCCATCAACAAGATCAAGACCAACCTGTTGGAGCCCGGCGAGCCCAAGGACGCCGACGACTCGACAGTCTTCCAGGTGTGGGCGGCGTTCGCCTCGCCGGAGGAGACCCGCCGCATGCGCGGCGAGTTCGAGAACGGTATCGCCTGGGGTGAGGCCAAGAAACAGCTCTTCGAGCTGATCGACGGCGAGCTCTCCGAGGCGCGGACGCGCTACGAGGAACTCATGGCGGACCCGTCCCACGTCGAGGCCGTCCTGCAACGCGGGGCGGAGCGCGCCCGCGAGCATAGCGCACAACTGCTGTCCCGTGTGCGGGAGGCGGTGGGGATCGGACCGCTGCGCTGAGCGCGGCCGACCTTGCATTGGCCGTACTGAGGGTCAGGCTTGACCGCACCCGGCAGCGGGTCTGAGACAGAGCGGGTGGAAAAGCCGGTTTTGGAAACGCCGCAGCCCACGGCGGCCGGGCCCTTCGGGCGCGACCCCGCGTGACCTGATTCACAGATTCTCCGACCGATTGCCGAATGGGGCCGCCGAACGGGCGCAAAGGCTTCATATTCCAGTACTAATGTGTCATTGTGGCCCTGCCTGAAACCCCTGGACAGCGCGAAAATACTGGCCTGCGAAGGTCGGAGGGATAACGCGGAGGGGCTTCTGGAGCGGTTGCCCGCCGGTCGCCAGGACCGCCTTTTTGTACTACAGTACCGCTCCTAATAATTAGAAGGAGGACGAGGCAGCGATGAATCGCCCGGTCAAGGACCACGAGATACTCTCAGCAGTATTCGCAAAAATGGATGCGGTCGCACTGACGATCGCATCGGGGGTGCTCGGCGCCCTGGGGCTGTTTCTCGCCACTGCCATTCTCCTGCTGCAGTCCGTTCCCGAGAGCTATCCGGTGGGACCTCATCTCAGCGCCCTGGCAGACTACCTGCCCGGATACAGTGTGTCATGGGGCGGCACGCTGGTCGGCGCCTGCTACGGCTTCTGTGTCGGCGGGTTGGCCGGCTTCGCGGCGGCTGTGTACTGGAACCTGGCGCACTACGTCGCCCTGGGTGTCATGCTGATCAGCTCGGCGGAGCTGGCGGACTGAGGTCAATCGGAGAATGGGGAACTACCAGAACATGCAGGCAGCCAATCGCAACGCCAACCCGGTCAACCTGAAACTGCTTGACGCCGCGATCAGGTTCAACGCAAGAATGCTCGGGCTGACCGGCGGTACGCTGGCGGCGGTTATCGTCTATTTCGCCACCCACATGTCCATGGCGCGATGGGGTGCGGATTCCGGCAATTATCTGGGGCTGCTCGCCGTGTTTTTCCCCGGCTATTCCGTCACCTCCGGCGGTGCCTGGATAGGCGCGTTCTGGGCCTTCGTATACGTCGGCATTTTCAGCTGGCTGAGCTACCGCCTCTACGGTCGCGTCCTGGGTACGAGAATTTCAGACATCCTCCTGAGCACGTCGCCCACCGACAACCCCGTGCTGCGCCCCTCCATCATGCGCTTGCACGGCACCAGCCTGGGCCTCGCCATCGGCTCGGTCGCGGGCCTGGGCCTGTTCGGCTCCACCACCTGGCTGGTGTTGCGGGGCACGGCGGGTGAGAGTGTGCACGCCGCATTGCTCGCCAACTATATTCCCGGCTACAGCGTCAGTATCCTCGGCGGAGTTATCGGTGCCTTGGAGTTGTTCGCCTTCGTCTTTATCGGTTGCCTGTTACTGGCGGCGGTATATAACAAAATTGTAGAGATGCGTCACGCAGGTTAGTCATGAATGACATGAGCAAGAAAGAACACGTAGTGATCTTGGGGGCAGGCCCCGCGGGTCTGGCCACGGGTCACGAGCTCAGTGTGAGCGGCGTGCGGGTTTCGGTTATCGAGCGCAACGATTTTGTCGGCGGGCTGTGTAACACCAACGAGGTCAACGGCTACAAGTTTGACCTGGGAGGTCACCGCTGGTTCACCAAGAACGAAGACCTCAACGCCTGGTTCCGCCGTCTCATGGACGGCGAAATCGTGTGGGTGGAGCGTATCAGCCGCATCTACTACGACGGCGGCTACTACACCTACCCGATCAGTATTCTCAATGTGATCAAGAACGCCGGGGTGCCCACCATAATCCTGGCCGGCATCACCTACCTCTTGTCAGCTCTGCAGTACTCGGTCTTCAACAAGTCCATCAACAATATGAAGGACGCCTATGTCGCCCAGTTCGGCGGCAAGCTGTACGACATGTTCTTCCGCCGCTACAGCGAGAAGGTGTGGGGGCTGCCGTGCGAAAAGCTGTCCTCGGACTGGGTGTCCCAGCGCAGCGCCGGCTTGTCGATCTGGACCGTGATCCAGGAGTCGCTGCTGCGCACCAAGTCGGACAACGAGAGCCTGATCGAGGAGTTCATGTACCCCCGGGACGGCTATGTGCGCATCCCCCAGCGCATGGCCGAGGACATTGCCGAGGCCAGCCCGCGCAACGCCATTCACCTGGAGTCCACGGTGAGCCGCATCGTGTACAACGGGCCGAACGACTTCGACGTGGTTTACACCGATACCGACGGCGCCGAAACCACGGTCAAGGCGACATCCGTCGTGTCCACCATCCCCCTGGGGGTGCTGCCGCGCATACTGAACCCCGCTCCCGAGCAGAAGGTCATCGACGCGGCGATGGGCCTGTCGTTCCGCGCCCTGATCACCGTCAACGTGGTGCTGCGCAAGGAGCGTGTCTCCATCGACACGTGGCTGTACGTGCAGGACGAGGACATTCTTTTCGGGCGCCTCCACGAGCCGAAGAACTGGAGCAAGGCCATGGTGCCGGACCAGTCCACCACTTCTCTTGTGCTAGAGTGTTTCTGCACCAAGGATGACCATATCTGGCAGATGACCGACGAAGAGGTCGGCCAGCGCTGCGTCGAGGACCTCGAGAAGAAACTGGGCTTCATCCGCGCCGACGAGGTCATTGATTTCCAGTGCGTGCGCACGCTGCAGGCCTACCCGGTATACGACCTGGAATACGGCGACAAGATCGCGACCATCAACGAGTACCTCCGCGGTTTCGAGGGCCTGCATATCGTGGGTCGCGGCGGCACGCACCGCTACAACAACGCCGACCACTCCATCGAGATGGGGCTGCTGCTGGGCCGCAAGATTCTCGGCTACGACGTCGATTACATGGACGTCAACACCGAGGCCGAGTACCACGAGATCAAGAGTGCCAAGGACCCCCAGCGGGACTACTACAAGATCGAGGAAGAGGCCTGACTCCAGCGCCTACCTCTCCCGGCCCGGTGTCGCCACCTGCGTGGCTGCACGGGGCCCCGCGCTACGGGACGGTGGTGTGACCCTTGAAGATCGGCATCGACGCGACCTGCTGGTGGAATAACCGGGGCTTTGGCCGCTTCACGCGGGAATTGCTGTCGGCACTGTTCGAGCTGGACTCCCCGCACCGCTTCCATCTCTTCTCCGACCAGCCCATCGATGCGCTGGCGCGCTACGACAATGTCGATTTCACCCTGGTGACATCGAGCCGGCCGACCACCGAGGCCGCGGTTGCCGACAGCAGCCGGTCTCCCTTCGACATGCTGCGGCTCTCGCGGGCCGTGGCATCGACGCCGCTGGACCTCATGTTCTTTCCCGCGGTGTACTCCTGGTTCCCCGTGCCGCGCCGGCTGCCGACGATGCTGACCGTGCTGGACGCCATCGCCGAGCATTTCCCCGACCTGATCTTCCCCAACTGGCGCAGCCGCCTGCTGTGGACCATCAAGATGCGCGGCGCGCTGTGGGGCAGCGAGCGCGTCCTGACCATCTCCCACGCGGCCAGGGAGGAGATCGTCGAGTACCTCGGCGTCGACCCTGCGATTATCGACGTGTGCAGCTGTGCCCCCAACCCGCAGTTCAGGCGCACAGACGACGCCGCACTCATCGCGGCCGCCAGGGCCAGGGCGAATGTGCCCGCGGGGGTGCCGATCATCGTTTACGTGGGCGGGCTCGCGCCGCACAAGAACCTGCACGGACTGCTCGACGGCTTCGAGAAGGCCTGCGCGGCTGGGCAGGTCGGTGAGCTGCACCTCGCCCTCGTGGGGGATTTCGACGGCGCCGGCTTCTATTCCAACTACGACAGTCTCGCCGAACGGGTCGGGGGCAGTGGCGCCCTTCAGGGCAGGGTCCACTTCACCGGTTACGTCAGCGACGACGATCTCGTCGCGCTGTACAGCTCGGCGCGCGCCGCTGCCATGCCGTCGTACTCCGAGGGCTTCGGCCTTCCGGCCATCGAGGCCATGGCCTGTGGGGCGCCGGTGTTGTCCAGTGACCGGGGGTCTCTTCCAGAGGTTGTAGGGGACGCGGGCATCTACTTCGACCCCTTCGACCCGGACGCGATCGCCCGGGCCATCGTTGCCATGGCGTCGGACGATGCGTTGCACGCACGCCTGGCGGCCACCGGGCTCGAGCGCGCCCGGGAGTTCACCTGGGAGCGTGCCGCGCGCCTGGCGCTGGGACACCTGGAAAACTTCGGGCGGAGCGCCGCGTGAAGTTCTGCATGGTGACGACATTCTATCCGCCGTACCACTTCGGCGGGGACGCCACTTACGTGCGCGCCCTGTCCGAGGCCCTGGCCGATCGCGGCCACGAGGTCACCGTCGTGCACTGCGAGGATGCGTGGCGGCTCAGGGGTGAAGGCGAGCCCCCCGAGGAGGTGCCGCGGGAGGGGATCGAGGTTTGCCGGCTGAAGAAGGGCGGGGGGTTGCTGTCACCGCTGGTCACCCAGCAATTCGGCGTGCCCGGGCTGAAGGCCCGGGACCTGCGCGAGCTTTTTGAGCGGGATTTCGACGTGGTGAACTTCCACAATATCTCGCTGGTCGGGGGCCCCGGTGTGATCCCCATGAGTCGTGCGCCGGTGAACCTGTACACGCTGCACGAGCACTGGCTGCTCTGCCCGACACATATTTTCTGGAAAAATCGCCGCAAGGCCTGTGATTCCAGGCAGTGTATCCGCTGCAGCATCCGCTCGGGCATCCCTCCACAGCTCTGGCGCTATACTTCGTACCCGCGCCGCTGCCTCGAACATATCGACCGTTTTATCGCCCCGAGTCGCTACACCGCGAATCGGCACAGGGAGTTGCTCGACCTCGAGACGACGATCGACGTGGTGCCCCTGTTTTCCCGGCTCGATCCGGGGTCGCCGCCGGAGGCGCCGGGTGGTGACGGGGGGTTTGTCTACGCGGGGAGAATGACGGCATCAAAGGGTGTGCGGGAACTGGTGGAGGCGTTTTCACGCTGGCCGCAGTACCGACTCACCCTGGTCGGGGACGGGGAACTGCTGGAGGAGCTGCGCCGTGGCTACGGGCACTGTTCCAATATACAATTTTCCGGCCCGGTAGCGCAGGATGAGCTGGTGTGTCACTACCGGGAGGCGAGCGCCGTCATCCTGCCCTCACTGGCCCCGGAAACCTTCGGCCTGACGGTGATCGAGGCGTTCGCCTGCGCCACACCGGCGATAGTGCGTGGTGCCGGTGGCAATGTCGAGAGCGTCCTGGAGAGCGGGGCGGGTTTCGTCTACGACGACGACGCCGGGCTCGAGCAGGCGTTGCGCGCCATTTCGGAAGATGCCGGTATGCGCGAACGCCTCGGCCGGCAGGCCAGGAAGGCCTTCGAGGCGAGTTACACCGCAGATGTGCACGTGGAGCGCTATCTCGACATCGTCGCCTCGACACTCCGGGAGAAAGTGCCCGACGCGCGGGTGTCCGGCGAGCTATGAGGCCTTACACTAACGACAGGCGGAGAGGAGGTGCCGATGACCGACACGGCTGAACAGTCGGCCCCTGTGCGTATCAGCGTGATCATGCCGGTTTACAACGGCATGAATTTCCTGCGCGAGAGTCTGCCGCCGCTGGTGGCCATGCAGTCGCGCGGGGAGATCGAGGAAGTCATCGTTGTCGACGACGGTTCCACCGACGAGAGCGTCGAGGAGGCGCGGCGTATCGGCGCCCGGGTCATTCCCTCGGGGGGGCGCCTGGGTCCCGGCGGGGCGCGCAACGAGGCCGCGGGACAGGCCGTTGGCGACATTCTCTGGTTCGTCGACGCGGACGTGGTAGTGCACGAGGAGGCGGCGCTCTCCCTCTCGCGGGGATTCTCGGACAGCGACGTCGTAGCCGTGTTCGGGTCCTACGATGACCGGCCGCCGGCCACGAACTTCTTCTCCCAGTACAAGAACCTCGTTCACCACTATTATCACCAGCGGGCCAGGGACGAAGCGCAGACGTTCTGGTCGGGGTGCGGCGCGGTGCGCCGGGAGGCTTTCCTGGCCGCCGGTGGCTTCGACGTCGAACGCTACAAGTACCCGTCCATCGAGGATATCGAGCTGGGCCACCGCCTGATCAAGGCGGGCGGTCGGGTGCGTCTGCGCCGCGATGTGCAGTGTACGCACCTGAAGGTCTGGCGTTTCGGCAACCTGGTGCACACCGAGATATTCCGCCGGGCTATTCCCTGGTCGCGCCTGATTGTCGGTGGCGGCGGCCTGCCCAATGATCTCAATACCGGGTTCGCCGAGCAGGCGAGGGCGATACTTGCGGGGCTCCTGCTGTTGGCGACCGTGGCAGCGCTGACGGGGTTCATTGCACCGCTGTGGCCGTTCCTCGTACTCCTGCTGGTGGTCGGTGCGAACGTGGAGATCACCCGCCTGTTCTACCAGCGGGGCGGACTGCTCTTCGCCTGCGGTGCGCTCCTGTACCACCAGGTCTACTACCTGTACAGCGCGGCCTCATTTGCGTGGGTGTTGCTGGAGCACGCGGTGCTGAAGCTCTTCGCCAGGAATCCGCGTCGTGCCTGACCGGCGGGCGGGATCCCTGTCCCGCGCCCTCTACCGAGTGCTGGCACTGGGCGGCATCCGCCCTCCCATGGAATTACTCATGGACCTGGGTCGCCAGAACCTCGTGCCGGCAGTTACAGACGTGCCGCCGGCGGAACGCGTGCTGGTGCTGGCGCCTCACATGGACGACGAGACCATCGGCTGCGGCGGTGCGGTGCTGCGCCACGTCGCCGCCGGCGCCCGTGTCGAGGTGGCCTGGATCACCGACGGCGTGCGCGGTTTCTCTGAAGCGGACATGGCGGCGATGTCCGAGGAGCAGCGCCGCGCAACCCGGCGCGAGGAGGGCGCGCTGGCCTGTGAGCGACTGGGCGTGGCGGGCACTCACTGCCTGGACCTGCCGGACGGGCGCTCGGCGGCAGACGAGCCCGCGGTGGACAAGCTGCTCGCGGTAGTCGAGCAGGTACGGCCCCAGGTCGTATACCTGCCGTTTCTCACCGACTCCCACTACGACCACCGCACGACCAACCGGCTGTTCATCGCTGCGGCGGCGCGCAGCGGCGCTCTCTCAGGAGTGGTTTGCTGCGGGTATGAAGTGTGGACGCCCCTGTATCCCAACTGCGTCGTCGATATCAGCGCCGAGATCGAGCACAAGATGTCCGCGCTCGCCTGCTACCGCAGCCAGCTGCAGATCAACGACTACCTGAGCAGCGTGCGCGGGCTCAATGCGTACCGCGCCATCGCCAACCACAGCCAGGGTTTTGCCGAGGCATACTACCGCGTGGGTGTGAGCGAATACCTGCGCCTCGCCGAACACCTCTAGCAGTAGTTCCAAATCACCAGTATTTACACTCTTGCGGGAATCATCCTGCAGCCAGGGGTCGTATAATTTCGCGCCTGATTTGCCCCGGGTTGAGCACCAGTGAAACTGCTGTCCCTCAGTACACTGCGCGAGCTGCTGAGACTGTCGCTGCCGATAGTCGTGTCTCAGGGGGCTTTTGCGGTCATGGTATTCACCGACCGCATGTTCATGTCCTACCTCGGCCCCGCCCATATCGCTGCCGCCCTGGGCGGCGGGGTGGCGTCCTTTTTCTGTTTTTCGCTCTTCATGGGCCTGATCGCTTACGGCAATGCGATGGTTGCGCAGTACTACGGCGCGGGCGATCTGCGCAAGTGCCCGCGGGTCACCACGCAGGCGGTGATCATCGCCCTGGCGAGCACGCCGGCCCTCCTGCTGGCGGGCTACTACGGCGGCGAGGCCTTCGCCTACATGGGGCACGACGAGGCCCAGGTGCCACTGGAAAGAATCTATTTCCAGGTCCTTATGGCCGGCAGTCTGTTCATGCTGGTGAAGGCCGGCCTGGGCTCTTATTTCTCCGGTATCGGTCGCACCCGGGTGGTGATGATAGCCGACCTGCTGGGAACCGGGCTGAACATCCCGCTCTCCTGGGTGCTGATATTCGGCAAGTTCGGCCTGCCCGCGCTGGGTATCGCCGGGGCTGCGCTGGGCTCGGTGATCGCCACCGTTTTCACTATCGGCGTATTCCTGTACTTCTACCTCTCGCGCGAACACCGCGGGCAGTTCCACGTCGGCGACTCGTTCCGCTTCGACGCCGATATCATGCGCCGCTATCTCCGGCTGGGCCTGCCCTCCGGGCTGGAAAACTTCATGAACGTCGCCACTTTCAACCTGTTCCTGCTGCTGTTCCAGTCCTACGGTATCGTCCAGGGTGCCGCGATGGCCATCGTATTCAACTGGGACATGCTGTCGTTCATCCCGATGATCGGACTGAACATCGGTGTAATGAGCCTGATCGGCCGATTTGTCGGGAGCGGGGATATGGGGCGCGCGAACCAGGTGATCTCCTCCGGCTTTATCATCGCCTTCACGTACTCGGGCTGCCTGGCGCTCCTGTTCCTGGTATTCCGGACTGAACTGGTGGCGGTGTTCGATAACGGCACGGAGGATTTCAGCGCCATCCTGGAGCTGGGGAGCAAGATGATGGTGGGCCTGGTGACCTACATGATCGCCGACGCGACAATCCTGATCTCGGGCGGCGCACTGCGCGGGGCGGGGGATACGCGCTGGATCATGTTCACGTCTGTCAGCGTGCACTGGCTGATGCTCGTGGTGCAGTACTTCGTCATCGTGGTGTATCGCTACGGGCCCATGGTCTCCTGGTGGGTATTTGTCGCCATGCTCATCGTACTCGCCCTGCTATACCTCGGGAGATTGCTCGGCGGTACCTGGCGCCGGCCGGAACGCCTGGCCCGGGTGATGGGCGAATAGCCCCCCGCCCGGAAATGGGCTACCCTTCGGCCCCACGTCGTGACGATCAGCGAGGACGCCATGCGGGACAAACACGTAGCGATCACCGGGCCCACCGCCGGAATCGGGCAGGCGACTGCCATGGAGCTCGCCCGACGGGGCGCGCGACTCTCCCTGTTCTGTCGCAGCCTGGAGAAGGGCGAGGCGCTGTCGCGGGAGATCGAGGCCGCCGGCGGCGCCATCCCGACGCTGTACCACATGGATATGGCAAGCCTGGACAGCGTGCGGGGGGCCGCGGAGGCATTCCTGGCCACCGGGGAAGCGCTGGATGTTCTCCTCAACAACGCCGGTGTGGTCAATACCAGCCGCAGGGAGAGCGCCGATGGCTTCGAGGAGACGCTGGCGGTAAATCACTACGCGCCGTTCCTGTTCACCGGCCTGCTCCTGCCGGCGCTGCGCAGCGCACCCTCGGCGCGTATCGTCAACGTCGCTTCCGACGCCCACGCCTTCGTCCGCGATATGGGATTTGATGACATGCAGGCCACCGGCGGCTACAAAACCTTCCGCGAGTACGGCAGGTCGAAACTGGCAAATATCCTGTTCACCCGCAGCCTGGCGCGGCGTCTTGCCGATACGAACATCACCGTGAACTGCCTGCATCCCGGCGCGGTGTCCACATCGCTCGGGTCCCAGAACGGCCTGCTCGCCAAGGTGCTTATTCCGCTTCTGAAACCGTTTTTCCGCACGCCGGAACAGGGTGCGGCCACGTCGATCTACCTCTGTACCAGCGAGGAGGTCGCAGGGGTCAGCGGGGAGTATTTCGCCAACAGCAAGCAGTCGAAGGCCAAGCCCTGGGGTCGGGACGACGAGGCCGCGGAGCGGCTCTGGCGCCTGACCGAGGAGGCGGTGGGGTTCAGCTACTGATCACTTCGCAGGCAGTCGACGGCATGGCCGGGCGCTGACCCGGGCATCGGCTGCCGCGCCGATTGTTGACACAGGACAATGCGCCGCAGCGCGCGGCGGGTATGCTCTGTGCTGTCCGGTTGACGCGGTATCGGTGCGATGACGGCATACGCGATTGTGGATGTGGAGATTCACGACATCGAGGCGTTCCTGCGCTACCAGCGGCGCGTGGCGCCCCTGCTGGCCTCCGCGGGCGCGCGCTATCTTGCGCGCGGCGGGGAGTTGCGGGTCTATCACGGCGACTACAATCCGGGGCGCCTGCTGCTGGTCGAGTTTCCCTCCCTGGAGGCCATGGACCGCTTCTACTCCAGTGAGGACTACCGTGCCCTGGATGCCCAGCGCGACGCCTGCAGTGCCTGCCGGGTGCTCGCGGTGGAGGGACTCTCGCTTCACCAGCGCACGGGTACCCCGGCCAGCCAGGGGTGAACCAGTACGATCACCCCGATAACCACCGCCGCAACTGCCACCGTCGCCCCCTCGTAGGCGAGCGAGGGCGCCTCGCCCTTGACCCAGGAACCCTCGCGGCGATTGATCGCCGCGATCTCGACCAGCGCCCAGGCGGCGAGCCCCCCGAACAGCACCAGCGAGCGGCTGTCGCCATTGACCATGAGGTGCGCCGCTCCCCAGGTCGCCACGCCGGTCAGCTGCGGGTGGCGGATGATCGAGCGCAGTCGCGAGGCGCGGTTGCTGACCACGAAGAGCAGGAATGCCAGCATCATGAGTACCAGGGCCGGCGTGTGCAGCAGCGGCGGCGGCGCGTACAGGAATGACGGCTCCGCAGAGCGCCAGCCGCCGATCATGAGACCGAAGGACGCCAGCAGCAGCAGTGAAAACACGCCCTTGTAGCCATTTTCACCGAGTCGCCCGGTCCAGGCGTTTTTTAGCCCGGGTGCCAGGGATGGGATGAAGTGCACGCCGGCAAACAGCAGGACGCCGAGAGTGAGCAGCAGCATGGTCAGTTTCCTCGTGTCGGGCCGGTCCAAAGAATAACAGGCGGCACGGCGAATGCCAGCCTGCCCCGCCGAGGGCACTGTATTTCGTGGCCTCGGGGCCGGTGCTCCGTTAGAATCGTCGGATGCGAATCCAGGGGCACGAAGAACTTCCCATTGCCGACGTCCTCGATGTACTCAGGCTCCGCCTGAGCGAGAGGGACGAGGTCGTGCTGCAGGCGCCCCCGGGCGCCGGCAAGACCACCATCGTCCCCCTGGCGCTGCTCGATGAACCCTGGCTCGGGAACCGCAGGATTCTCGTACTTGAGCCCCGGCGCATGGCCACCCGCGCGGCGGCCGCCCGCATGGCGGGGCTGTTGGGCGAGGCGCTCGGCCAGACGGTGGGTTATCGTATCCGACTGGACAGCTGTGTCAGCGAGCAGACCCGGATCGAGGTCATTACCGAGGGGATTCTCACGCGGCAGCTGCAGCGCGATCCCGGGCTCGAGGACGTCGGGCTGATCGTGTTCGACGAATTCCACGAGCGCAACCTCGACTCGGACCTGTGCCTGGCCCTCTCGCTGCTGGGGCGGGCGCAATACAGGGAGGGGCCGCCACTCAAGTTGCTCGTGATGTCGGCCACGCTGGATGGCGCGGGCGTCGCGGAGCTGCTCGGCGACGCGCCGCTGGTCACATCCAGCGGGCGCCAGTTCCCGGTCGATATCCGCTACGGGGAAGCGCACCAGCTGCGCGACTCCATCGTGCCGCCCGCTGTGGCCACCGTATTGCGCGCGCTGCGCGAGCACCCGGACAGCGTGCTCGTGTTCCTGCCCGGCCAGCGCGAAATCAACCTGGCGGCGCGGGAGCTGTCCGCCGCGCTCCTGCGCCAGGGCGACGAGTCCGTTCGCGTCGAGCCGCTCTATGGAGGTATGTCCCTGGATCGACAGCAACAGGCGATACAGGTGGCGCCCTCCGGGCAGCGCAAGGTGGTGCTGGCCACCAACGTCGCGGAAACCAGCCTCACCATCGAGGGTATCGGCGTGGTCGTCGATTCAGGTCTCGTGCGCGAGGCGGTATTCGACCCGGCCACGGGAATGACGCGCCTGACAACGCGGCGGGTCAGCCGCGCCTCCGCGGAACAGCGCGCCGGTCGTGCCGGGCGTCTCGGCCCGGGTGCGTGCTATCGACTCTGGAGTGAACAGCAGCAGGGCCGCCTGGTGGCCCACGCGACACCCGAGATCCTGCAGGAGGACCTCGCGCCCATGGCGCTCCAGCTCTTGTCCTGGGGCATCGAGGATCCGGGGGAACTGGCCTGGCTGGACGCGCCGCCCGAGGCGCCTTACCGGCAGGCGATTGCCATCCTGGAACTTTGCGGCGCGGCCTTTCGCACCGCCGGGGAGCACTACCAGCTCACTCCCCACGGCGTTCGCCTGGCGCAGATGCCGCTGCACCCCAGGCTCGCACATATGCTGCTCGTGGGCTGCGACGTTCACGCCACCGAGACGGCCTGCCTCCTTGCGGCCATTCTGTCGGAGCGCAACCCGCTGGCAGACAGGGGTGTTGATATTGCCGCCGCGGTCGGTGTGCTGATGGGCGAGCAGACCTGTCCCCAGGACCTGCGCGGCTGGTTCAAGCGCACCTGGCAGCAGGCCCGTCGCTTTGCGCGCCTGGCCAGCGACATACACAAGCCGCGCAAGTTTGCCATCGCGGTACAACAGCCCGATATCCTCGGCATCCTGCTCGCCAGCGCGTACCCGGACAGGATCGCGCGCCTGCGGCCCGGCCCCGATCGCACGCGTTTCCAGCTGAGCAACGGCCGCACCGGAGTGCTGCCCGCGGAGGATTCACTGGCGGGCAGCGAATGGCTGGCCGTGGCGGAACTCGGCGGGCACCAGGGTGAGTCCGAAGACCGAATCTACAGTGCCAGCGCGCACAACCCGGACAATTTTCGCGAGATTCTCTCGACACTGGTGAGCGAAGCGGACCACGTGGAGTGGGACTACCGCAACGAGCGTTTCGTGTCCGAGCGCCATAGCAAGGTGGGCAGCATACTCCTGTCGGCGGAGCCTCTGCAGGAGGTCTCCGAGGCCGCCCGCGGTGAGGCGCTGCTCGGCGTGGTGCGCAAAAAGGGTCTGTCAGTGCTGCCCTGGAACCGCAACCTGCAGCAGTGGCGTTCACGCATCAACCTGTTGCACCGGCTGTACGAAGACGCCGACGACAACCCGTGGCCGGACTTCAGCGACGAGGGATTGCTCGCCGGCCTCGAGGCCTGGCTGTTGCCATACCTCGGTTCGGTGCGCAGCCTGCAGGACTTCCAGTCGCTGGACCTCAAGTCCATCCTGCGCGCTGGCCTGCCCTGGCCCCAACCGCTGGAGCTGGAGCGGCTGGCGCCCGAGCGCTGGGCGGCCCCCTCGGGATCCAGCATCGCGATCGACTACGACCAGGACCCGCCGGTGCTGGCGGTGAAGCTACAGGAGATGTTTGGTTGCGAGGAGACGCCCAGTATCGCCGAGGGCCGCGTGCTGCTGCAGGTGCACCTGCTGTCTCCCGCCCAGCGGCCCCTGCAGGTTACACAGGACCTGGCGCACTTCTGGCGTCACGGTTACGCCGATGTGCGCCGCGAGATGCGCGGGCGCTACCCCAAGCATCCCTGGCCGGAGAATCCTCTGGAGGCGGTGGCGACGCGGCACACCAAGGCGCGCGGCGTGAGCTGAACGGCTTCAGTTCAGGGGTGTCGCGACGAGGTCCGCCGCGAGGGAGTCGCGGACATCGGCCGGCAATTCGAAAGCATCGACAGGGTATCGGGGATGGTCGATACCCGCGCTGATACCGGCTCCCTGTTGAACTGCCGCGACCATCGCGAGCGTCAGTTCGAAGCGCAGGAAGTGGACGGAGGAGGTCTTCGTGTCGCGGCTGCGATCGAGATCCTCGTCTGCGATGGGCCACACCCGGTCACAATCCTCTACCTGCAGCCAGACCTTGTCCTCGATACCGAGCAGCTTCTGCAGTTGCACCTCGCGTTCCGCCGGGTCCTCGTACTCGATCATGAAGGTCGCCTTCCAGTTGCTGCCGTCGGGAATGAGCGGGTTGTAGGCCTCCAGTTCCTCATTGATCGCGGCGGACTCGAACACCTTCTCGATACGCAGCATTTCCTGGATCTGATAGCGGATCGTCAGGGCGTCCTCGAAGTAGAGGCGCGCGTGCTCCCCCAGGGCCAGCTGTCGCTTCTTCTTGTGCTCGAGTACTTGCGCGCGGAAGCCTGGCCGGCGCTCGGCGTACTCCTCCAGGGACCAGAGGTCGGATCTCGATAGTGCGGCCATCACATCCTCCGTAACTACAGCCCGTAGGCCATGCGCAGCAGGGTCATGGGGTGGCTGGCGGCGTCGACCTTGTCCGCGAGGCTGGCGATATGGGTGCCCGCCATGGGACAGTCGCTGGTGAAATGATCGGGCTCCGACTGGTCGACTTTGCGCACCACGGGGCGCGCAATCTTCACCGATTTTTCGTAGGTTTCGCGCTTCACCGCGTAGGTGCCGTCATGCCCCGAGCAGCGCTCGTGGGCATCGACGCTGGTTCCGGGCACCAGTCCCAGCACGTCCCGGGTCTTCATGCCGATGTTCTGCACACGCTGGTGGCAGGCCACCTGGTAGGCGACCTCGCCGAGCGCATTGGGAAATTCCGTTTTCAGCGCCCCGCCCTTGTGGCGCAGCCACAGGTACTCGAAGGGATCGAAGAAAGCGGCCTGGACCTTTTTCACGTCCTCGTCCCCCGGGAACAGCAGCGGCAGTTCCTGCTTGTACATGAGCACACAGGAGGGAATCGGTGCGGTCAGGTCATAGCCCCGGTCGACGAGGTCGGCCAGCACGGGGATATTCGCCTCCTTGAGCGCTCTCACTGTCTCGAGATCGCCGAGCTCCAGCTTGGGCATGCCACAGCATTGTTCCTTCGGTACGATTGCGATGTCCACGTCGTTGTGCTGGAACACCTTGAAGAAGTCCTCGCCGACCTCGGGGTTGGAGTAGTTGCCGTAGCACGTGGCGTACAGCGCCAGCTTGCCGGTGGTCTCGCCCACGGGTCGCGACTCTATCTCCCTGGCCTGCCGGCTCACCCGCTTACGCAGGGTGCTGCTGTGGAAACGAGGCACCGGCGCCTCGCGATGGATGCCAACCGCGGACTCCAGCCCTTTGCGCACGGTGTTACTGGCGTTGAGTGCGTTGACGGTCACGTCCACCAGGGGGATGGAAGCCGCGCGGAAGACGCGGTCGGTGCTGGTCAGCGTGCGGTCACGGAAGGAGGCGCCCTGTTCGCGAAACTTCACTGCCTTGGCGCGCAGCATCAGGTGCGGGAAGTCGATGTTCCACTCGTGGGGAGGCACGTAGGGACACTTGGTCATGTAGCACAGGTCGCAGAGGTAGCACTGGTCGACGACCTTGCCGTAGTCGGCCTTGTCCACGCCGTCCACTTCCATGGTGTCGGACTCGTCGACGAGATCGAACAGTGTGGGGAAGGAGTCGCAAAGGCTGACGCAGCGCCTGCAGCCGTGGCAGACGTCGTACACGCGCTCGAGCTCCGCCTCCAGGGCCTCGCGGTCCCAGAAGTTCTCCGATTGCCAGTCGACGGGGTGGCGCGTCGGCGCCTCCAGGCTGCCCTCTCTCACGGCGTGCCCTCCCGGGATGCAGGTGTGTAAGTGGAGGCGGGCGCCGGGTGCGGCGCCCGCGGGTGGCGGTCAGTCGTCGAGGTTGTCCAGGGCTTTCTGGAAGCGGTTGGCGTGGCTGCGCTCAGCCTTGGCCAGCGTTTCCATCCAGTCTGCAATCTCCTCGAAACCCTCGTCCCGGGCGGTTTTTGCCATACCGGGGTACATGTCCGTGTACTCGTGGGTCTCGCCGGCAATGGCCGCCTTCAGGTTGTCCGAGGTGCCGCCGATGGGCAGGCCCGTGGCGGGGTCGCCCGTCTCCTCGAGGTACTCGAGGTGGCCGTGGGCGTGGCCTGTTTCACCTTCCGCCGTGGAGCGGAATACCGCGGCGACGTCGTTGTAACCCTCGACGTCCGCTTTCGCGGCAAAATACAGGTAGCGCCTGTTGGCCTGGGACTCGCCGGCAAACGCGTCCTTCAGGTTCTGCTCGGTCTGGCTGCCTTTCAGTGACATACTGCTTCTCCTTGGGTGTGGATTCGACGCCCTTTCGCGGGGGGGTACGTGAAAAAATAGTACAGCGCCCATCGTCTGACAAATCAATTAATACAAATGCGCTGATAGCCCCGGGCAATCAGAGGTGCGCCGCCCCGGCCGCGGCCGTCTCCCGCGCGGGACGCGCGCGCTTGACATCCTCTAGCACCATGTAGAGGCAGGGCACAAGGAACAGCGTGATCACCGTGCCCACGAGCACGCCGAAGGCCAGGGATATCGCCATGGGGCGGAACAGGTGCGTGGAGATGGTGGTGTCGAGCATGATCGGGGTGAGTCCCACGAAGGTGGTGATGCTCGTCAGGATGATAGGCCGGAAGCGCAGGGCCCCGGCGTGACTGACCGCCCACTCGATGGACTCGCCGGCCAGGCGCTGCTTGTTGATGAAATCCACCAGCACCAGGCTCGAGTTCACGACCACGCCGGCCAGGGCGACGATGCCCAGCAGGGAAAAGAAGACGAGTGGCATGCCGAATACGAGGTGCCCGAGTATCGCGCCGACGACGCCGAAGGGAATCACGCTCATGATTACCAGGGGCTGCAGGTAGGACTTGAGCGGAATGGCGAGGAGGGCGTAGATGACCAGCAGGGCCAGGCCGGCGGTAGTCAGCAGGGAGTTCATTGACTCGTCGCGTTCCTCCGCCTCTCCGGCGAGGGAGTAGCTGACACCGGGGAAGCGAGCGAGGATGGCGGGTAGGTCCTCGCCGCGCACCGCGTCGATGACGTTCTCCGGCGTGTTCAGCGAGCGGTCGACGTCGGCATTCACGGTCACGACGCGATTGCCGTCGATGCGCCGGATTGTGGTGTAGCCCCGGGTCAGGGTGGCCCGCGCGACCGTGCTGAAGGGGACCTCGATCCCATCAGCCGTGCGAATGCGCATCTCCTCCAGGTCTCCCAGTGAGCGTCGCTCGTCCTCCGGGTAGCGCACCATCACGCGCACGTCGTCGACGCCCCGCTGGATGCGCTGTGCCTCGTACCCGTAGAACGCCTGCCGCACCTGTTGGCCGAGGTCGTCCAGTGTGATGCCCAGGTTGCGCGCCTCGGGCAGAAGGGTGAGCTGCACCTCCTGCTTGCCGGCGCGGAAGGTGTCTGTCACGTCGAGTACGCCGGTGTAGCCCTGCAACGCGAGGCGCAATTCCGCCGCCACGGAGCGCAGCTCGTCGAAGTCGCGACCGTAGAGCTCGAAGGAAATCGCCTTGCCCACGCCGAAGGCCTCGGACGTGAACGCCAGCTCGATCGCGTCGGGAATGCCGCCGGTGAGTTCGCGCCAGCGGTTGGCGAAGGTCTGGGTGGAGATGCCGGAGTAGTTGCGCGGCAGGTTCAGTTCGACGCCGATCTCCGCGATGTTGCTCTGGGGCTCGCCGGCGAGCCCGATACTGCCCTTGGGTATGATCGAGCCGATGCTGCTGAACACGTGGGCAATCTTGCTCGGCTCGCCCTCGGCCAGGTCCGCGTCGAGTTCACGGCGCAGTGCCTCGGCGGCGGTCTCCAGTCGTTCCACCGCCTCGGCGGTCTGCTCCAGTGGCGTGCCCTCGGGCATGGTGAGGGTCGCGTAGAGGTGGGTGCCTTCCACGCCGGGGAAGAACTGGAACTGCATGCGTCCCGAGGCGAACAGTGACAGCGCCAGGGCGAGCACCACGATTCCCGAGGCGATGCTCAGGTACCGCCACTCCAGGGCCCGTTCCACGGCGGGCTGGTAGTAGCGGGTCGCGGCGCTTTCCAGCGAGCCCGAGATGCGCTCCTGCAGGGCCAGCCAGCGGTCCAGCAGCGCGCTGCCGCTGCCGGGCTCGATCTCGGGCCGCCGGCGCGCCAGGTGGGAGGGCAGGATGAACTGGGATTCCACGATGGAGAAGGCCAGGGCAATCATCACGGTGTAGCCCAGGGGCTCGTAAAATCCCCCCATGGGTCCCGGTATGTTGATCACCGGAATGAAGGTCGCCATGGTCGTGAGAACGCCGAAGAACACCGGCAGGGACACCTCCTGGGTACCCCGGATGGCGGCCTCGTCGCGCGGCACGCCCCGCTGCTCGTGGGCGTAGACGCGTTCGCCGACGACGATCGCGTCGTCGACCAGGACGCCCAGTACCAGGATGAACGCCATCACGGAGAGTGTACTGATCGAGATACCGGCAAGGGGGAACGTGGCCACGGCACCCAGCAGCGCGACCGGGATACCCCAGGCGACCCACAGGGCGAGGCGGAAACGCAGGAACAGTGTGAGTACCAGCAGTACCAGCAGCAGGCCGCTCACCGCGTTGCGGGTGAGGGCGTCGAGGCGGTCCACCAGGTCCTGGGACTCGTCCTGCCATATCGTCAGGGCGATACCCTCCGGCAGCTCTCCCTGCACGCGCGCGAGGTAGTCCTTGACGTTCTGGGCGATTAAAAGGATGTCCTCCTCGCCGACCCGGGACACCTTGAGGGCCACCGCGGGGTCACCGTCGAGGCGCGCCTGCAGGTCGCTCTCCTCGAACCCGTCCACCACCGTCGCGATCTCCCCGAGGGTGACATTGGTACCGTCGCGGCGGGTCAGCACCACGATGTCCTCGAACTCCTGCGCCCGGTAGGCCTGCCCCTTGGTCCGCAGGAGGATCTCGCCGCCGCGGGTTTTCAGGGCGCCGCCGGGGATGTCCAGGGAGCTGCGCTCGATCGCGTGGCCGATTGCCTGCAGTGTCAGGCCGTGCCTGCGCAGGGTCTGCTCCGACACCTCGATGGATATTTCGTAGGGGCGGGCAAACTGCAGCTGGACCTGGGACACGCCCTGCAGGGCGGCGATCTCATCGCGCAGGCGCTGGCCGATCAGTTTCAGCGTGCGCTCGTCCGCCCGCCCGGAGATCGCTATCTGCAGCACCGTGGTGATGATACTGACCTCGGCGGTCACCGGTTGCTCGGTTTCCGCGGGGAATGCGTCGATGGCGTCGACCTTGCTCTTGATGTCGTTGGCTACCTTGGTCTTGTCCACGCCGACAACCAGTTCGATGGTGACGTTGCAGTAGCCCTCGGAGGCCTCGGAGGTCACCCGGTCTATGCCTTCGGTGCCCTCAACGGCCTCCTCGATACGCACGCAGACCCCGGTTTCGACCTCAGCGGGCGCCGCGCCTAGGTAGGGCACGCGCACCTGAACCGCGTCGACCTCCAGGTTGGGGAATTCTTCCTGGTGCACCGTCAACAGGGCGAGGAGTCCGCTGGCGACGAGGATCGCCATCAGCAGGTTGGAGGCGACGGGGTTGTAGACGAACCAGGCGATCAGCTTGTGCATGCCGCGCCGCCTATTCCTGCACCGGGTTAACCCGCATGCCCTCGACCACCGTCTGCAGTGCCGAGACACAGACCAGCTCACCGTCGGCCAGACCGGCGTTTACGAGGATGTCGTCGTGCTCCAGGCGCAACAGGGACACCTGGCGGAAGTGCAGCCGGTTATCGTCGTCCACCACCAGCACCTGGTTGTTGTCGCGCATTGCGGAGCGCGGCAGGCGGATGACGTTCTCCACCCGCTGGCCGCGTATGTCCGCCTGTACGAACATACCCACCGGCAGGAAGGGCGTATCGGCGTCCTCCTCGAGGCGCAGCCGCGTGACGCCGTAGAGCATTCGCGAGCGCTCGTCGATCTCGGCTTCCAGGCGCATCAGCTGGCCCTCCCAGAGCAGACTGGTGTCGCCGAACTCGGCCATGATGACCACCGGGGGTCGCTGGGGCTCGGGAATCTGGCCCCGGGTAGAGATGGGCAGACCCAGGAAGCGCAACTGGTCAGCGGAGATGGGCAGGCGCACCTCGACGTAGTCGGTGGCGTAGATGGCGCCGATATTCTGGCCGCGAGTGATGAACTGTCCCAGGTCTACCTGTTCGCTGCGTACCAGCCCGTCGAAGGGCGCCCGCAGCTCCGTTCGCGCGAGGTCGCGACGCGCCTGCTCCAGGCTCGCTCTCGCCTCCTGCAGGTTGGCCTGCGCGACCTGCGCTGCGCGCCGCGCGTCGTCGAGTTGCTGCTGGCTGGCCAGCTGTCGATTATGCAGGCTCTGCAGGCGGTCGAGTTCGTCGCCGGCGTGGGCGTACTCCACCTCGGAGCGCTTCAGCGAGGCCTCGCCGCGCTGGACGAGCGTCAGGTAGTCCGCGTCGTCGATGCGCAACAGTACGTCGTCCTCCCGGAAGGCGCCGCCGCTGACCATGGCCGGGGATATCCAGGTGACCCTTCCGGACACCTCGGGGACAAGTTCGCTCTGGCTGCGCGGTTGTACCGTGCCCTGGGAATTGATGCTCAGGTACTCGGCGGCCGCGCGCGCCCGGGTGACACGCACCGTGGGTGCGGGGGGCTCGTAGGCCTGAACGCTGACGTCGGGCTCGCTGGTGCCGATCAGCAGGGCGAGTCCCAGCCCGGCGGCCAGCACCAGGATGGGGTAGAGGACCTTCTTGTTCATCGGGGCTCCGGTTCGGGGCGGCAATGATACCGGAACCCTGCGCCGGTTTGGGGTCAGCTGCCGATATTGGACCTGATCAGTTCAATTGTCGACGCCAGCTCCTCGTCGCTGAGGGACGTACGGGTGAAGTACCTGACCACGCCGCCGGCGTCCATGACGATCAGGCCGGTGCCGGCCTTGCCGAGTTCCCAGAGCTTCACGCCGTCACCTTCCTCGTCGATCACCATGGTGGCCTCGGGGTATTGTTTCTTGTTTTTCTCCAGTTCGGACATGACGAACCCGCTGGTCCCCCACAGGGCCGCGTCCATATTGAGCACCGTAGTGACGTGGACAGAGCCCGGCTCGAAGTTCGCTTCGATGCTGTCCGTAACCGCGGTGAACACATCGCGGTCGCTCATCTTGGCGCCGAAGTACTGGATGACGTGAACGACACCGGGATTGGTGGCGGAGCTCCACGGACGAAAGTCGAAGTCGTCGCCCTCCATGATCAGTTCGCCGCGGTCCTCGATGTCCAGCTGGGCCAGTGGCGCCCCCGGGGATGGCGCGGCGGCGAACAGCGTTGCCGAGAGCAGGGATAACAGGATGAGAGTCAGTGTACGGGCGGTGCGCATGGGGATTTCCTCGATTGGGTAGTGAAAATGCCTGAATGATACCTCAACGACGCCCGCGCCGAGGCCGTTTCGGCCTGCGGGGCAGGCCCGTGTGCTGGGTGGCGAAGGGGCGGGCGCCCGGATCCACCACGGGGTGGCGGCGAGCGGGCTGGCGCGGCGGTACCAGGTGCATCTTGCCGTTGCCGATCAGGTCTGCCCGGCCCAGCTTTTTCAGCGCCTTGCGCAGTGCGGGCCAGTTTTCAGGGTCGTGGTAACGCAGGAAGGCCTTGTGCAGGCGGCGCTGGGACAGGCTCTTCACCGTGGGCATGTGCTCGCCGTTACGGGTGATCCTGCGCAACGGGTCGCGACCGCTGTGGTACATGGCCGTGGCGCTGGCCATCGGCGACGGGTAAAAGGTCTGCACCTGGTCCGCGCGAAAGCGGTTGCGCTTCAGCCACAGGGCGAGCTCCACCATGTCCCTGTCGGAGGTGCCGGGATGGGCCGCGATGAAATACGGTATCAGGTACTGCTCCTTGTTCGCCTCCCGCGAGTATTTCTCGAACAGCTTGCGGAAGCGGTCGTAGCTGCCGATGCCCGGCTTCATCATCTTCGACAGCGGGCCGTCCTCGGTGTGCTCGGGGGCGATCTTGAGGTAGCCGCCGACGTGGTGGGTGACCAGTTCCCGGACGTATTCCGGGGTCTCCACGGCCAGGTCGTAGCGCAACCCCGATGCGATGAGGACCTTCTTCACCCCGGGGACCTCCCGTGCCCGCCGGTAGAGCGCCACCAGGGGTGTCTGGTCCGTATTCAAATTTTTGCAAATTCCCGGAAACACGCAGCTGAGCTTGCGGCAGCTGGCCTCGACCTCGGCACTCTTGCAGGCGAGGCGCCACATGTTGGCGGTGGGTCCGCCGAGGTCGGAGATCACCCCGGTAAAGGCCGGGGAGGTGTCGCGGATGGCCTCGATCTCGCGGATGATCGAGTCCTCCGAGCGGTTCTGGATGATGCGCCCCTCGTGTTCGGTGATCGAGCAGAACGTACAGCCGCCGAAACAGCCGCGCATGATGTTCACCGAGTGCCGGATCATCTCGTAGGCGGGAATGCGCGCCTCGCCGTAGCTGGAGTGGGGCAGTCGCGTGTAGGGCAGCTCGAAGACCCCGTCCAGTTCCTCCGTGGACAGAGGAAGCGGCGGCGGGTTCAGCCAGACCTCCCGGTCGCCGTGGGCCTGCACCAGCGGGCGCGCGTTGTGCGGGTTGGTCTCCTTGTGCAGGATGCGGGAGGCGTGGGCATACAGGTCCGGGTCGTCGCGCACCGCTTCGTAGGCGGGGATGCGGATGGCTGTGTCGCTGCCGTCGCCGAGACCGTCGATCAGGCGCAGGGGTTGGACCGCGTCGGCGGTCTCGCGGCAGCCGGGGCCCGCTGTCTCTTCATAGGGACTCGGTCGCCTCGGGGCGGTGGTCACCACGTCGATGGACGTGGAGTCGATCACGCGCCAGCCGTCGGGCATCTTGCGGCGCACGAACGCCGTGCCGCGCAGGTCGCGAATGTCGCGGATGGACTCCCCGGCGGCGAGTCGGTGGGCGACCTCCACCACGGCGCGCTCGGCGTTGCCGTAGAGCAGCAGGTCCGCGCGGCTGTCGAGCAGGATGGAGCGCCGCACCTTGTCGCTCCAGTAATCGTAGTGGGCGATGCGCCGCAGACTGGCCTCGATACTGCCGATGACCAGGGGTACGTCGCGGTAGGCCTCCCGCAGGCGCTGGCTGTAGACAATGACCGCCCGGTCGGGGCGGCGGCCACCGACATTGCCGGGTGTATAGGCGTCGTCGTTGCGCCGCTTGCGGTCGGCGGTATAGCGGTTGATCATCGAGTCCATATTGCCGGCGGCCACCCCGAAGAACAGGTTCGGCCTGCCCAGGGCGGTGAACGCCGCGGGGCCGGTCCAGTCCGGCTGGGCGATGATGCCCACGCGGAACCCCTGGGCCTCCAGCAGGCGCCCGACGACCGCCATGCCGAAGCTGGGATGGTCCACGTAGGCGTCCCCCGTGACCAGGATGACGTCGCAGCTGTCCCAGCCGAGTGCGTCCATTTCCGCCCTGGACATGGGCAGTTCCGGGGCGGGGCCGAGGCACTCGGCCCAGAACTTGCGGTAGGAGAAAAGCTCGGTCGCCATGGTCGCAGGGGATTGGTCAGCGGGCCCGCCAGTATACCACCACCGGGGCACCGGACGCCGCCAGCGGATTGACCCGGGCGGGCAATATTACGGTTTCACCGCGGCGCTAAATGGGTATGATGGTCGCAGCCATTCAACAATAATCATGGGAAGTCCGGTATGAACAAGCCCCAGTTCCAACCCCGTCGTATCGCCACCGCCGTCGCCGCGCTGGCCGCCCTGTCCGCCGCCCCGGTCCTGCAGGCCCAGGGTTTCCTCGAAGAGGTGATCGTCACCGCCCAGAAGCGGGAGCAGAGCCTGCAGGATGTGCCCGTGGCGGTCTCGGCCTTCAGCGCCGAGATGATCGAGAAGTCCGGCGTCAAGGACATGTTCGACCTGCAAGTCAATGCGCCCAGCCTGATCGTCGGCCAGACCCAGACCTCGACGACATCGACCTTCCAGATTCGCGGCGTCTTTACCAGTTCCCAGAACTTCGGCCTGGAATCCTCGGTCGGCCTCTACGTGGACGGCGTCTACCGCGCACGGCAGGGCTCCATGATCAACAACCTCCTGGACGTGGCTTCCGTGGAGGTGCTGCGCGGGCCCCAGGGCACCCTGTTCGGCCGCAACACGCCGGCGGGGGCGGTGCAGATCAACAGCGCGGCACCGGACTTCGAGGGCAGCGGGTTTCTCGAGGCGACGGGCGGTGACTACGACCTGCTGGGCCTCAGCGGCGCGAAGTCCCTGACCGTGATCGACGATGTCCTGGCGGTGCGCGCCACCGGCTTCTACATGGAGCGGGACGGCTACATCGACTGGATCGGCCTCGACGGCAAGAAGGAGGACGACGCGTTCAACAACCGGGACCGCTGGGGCGCGCGCTTCCAGGCGCTGTACACACCCGCGGACGACCTGACCCTGCGCCTGATCGTCGACCATTCGGAGGTGGACGAGATCTGCTGCGGCGCAGGCTCCTGGAAGAACAACTTCTTCCCGCAGGACGGGGGCACCCTGCCGCCGAATCCCGCCCTCAACCCGCCACCGGCCAACGGCCCCACCGACCAGTTCGTTGTCGACGGCGGCGGTATCGTGCTGGACCAGGACGACTTCTACGACTACACCGTGACCGCGGCCCAGGAGCCGCGCTCGGAGAACGAGGACGAGGGTATCTCCCTGCAGGTGGACTGGGAGACGGACCTGTTCCTGGTCACCAGCATCACCGCTTATCGTTCCCACGATTCCTACGACGACGCGGATATCCTGTTCACCAACCTGGACGGCGCCTACCGCACCAACAATGCCGAACAGGAACAGTTCACGCAGGAACTGCGCCTGACGGGCGAAGGTGAGACCCTGACCTATGTCGCGGGCCTGTACTACTACACCCAGGACCTGGACAACGACCGCACCACCATCGTGGGGGAGGACACCAGCCAGATCGCCCTGGGCGCGGACACCAACCTCTTCATTCCCGGGACCGGTTCCAGGGATATCAACAAGCAGGAGCACGAGAGCTACGCGATTTTCGGGCAGGTGGACTACAACCTTACCGACGCGCTGGTGCTGACCGCCGGCCTGCGCTGGACCTATGAGGAGAAGGACCTGACCAACACGTTTACCCAGGACTTCCCCCTGGTGGGCGGCAACCCGGGTGACAACAGCGGTTTCCTGGCCTTCCCGCCCCTGTCGCCGACGCCGGACCTGGACGAAAACTTCGACGACGACCAGGTCACCGGCACCCTGAAACTGAGCTGGTTCATGAACGACGATGTCATGTTCTACGGCTCCTACGGCACGGGCTACAAGTCCGGCGGCGTCAACGCGGACCGGATTGACCCGGTGTTCAATCCCATCTTCCAGGCCGAAGAAACCGAGTCCTATGAACTGGGGATGAAGGCGGAGTTTCCGGAACAGGCGCTGCGCCTGAACGTGGCCCTGCACGTGACCGACACGGACGACCTGCAGACGGTGTCCTTCCAGGGCGGTGGCTTCGCCCTGACCAACGCGGGAACGGCGGAGACCTACGGCGGCGAGATGGACCTGTCATGGGCGCCCGCCGACAACACCACGCTGACCCTGGCGTACGCGTACAACCACGGCGAGTACGCCGATTTCGAGGGCGGGCCCTGCTGGACCGGCGAGACCTGGCACACCAGTGAGCCCGATCCGGGCGATCCCGAGCCGGACAACCCCGACAACGCCTGCGACCGCAGCGGCGGGGACCTGTCCAGCAACCCCGAAAACGTCGTGGTCGCCACGGGCAACCAGAACTTCCGCCTGTCCGACGCGCTCGAGGGTTTCCTGTATGCGGAGTACGTCTGGACCGACGAGCGCATGACCGACGTGAACAACGACCCCGAGAAGTACGACGACTCCTACTACCTGGTCAACGCGCGGGTCGGCCTGCGCTACGACCCCTGGGACACCGTGGTCACGCTCTGGGGACGCAACCTGACCGACGAGGAGTACACCAACACCATTGCGGACGCACCGGCCCAGACCGGCCGCTACAATGCCTATTACAACGAACCCATGACCTGGGGCGTGACCCTGCGCAAGGACTTCTGATAGTAGTGGGATAAGGCTAAAAAAGGGGCTCCGGCCCCTTTTTTTCGCGCCGGCTATTCCGGCCGGTGACCCGGGCGGGGAAGGGCCGCACCGCAGTTGCGGCAGTAGTGGGCCTCGATGTCCCGTTCCACCGAGGCGCAGGTGGTGCAGTTGCGCGACTCGCGCCGCTCCCTCTCCTCTCGCAACTCTCCCGCCAGGGTCAGCTCTGCGGTGACGATCCCGGTGGGCACGGCGATGACCGCGTAGCCGATCAGCATGCCGACTGACGATATTGCGCGGCCGAGCGGCGTCAGCGGCACGATATCCCCATAGCCGACGGTGGTGATCGTCACGATCGCCCAGTAGATGCTCTCCGGGATATTGTCGAAGCCGTGCTCGGGTCCCTCCACCACGTAGAGCAGACACCCGAAAATCGTCGTGAGGATCATCATCATGGCGAAGAACACGAAGATCTTGCGGGCCGAGCGCCGCAGGGCCCCGGCGAGCTGGTTCGCCTCGCGCAGCAGCGACAGCATGCGCAGTACACGGAAAATCCTCAGGATGCGCAGCAGGCGGATGATCAGCAGGGGCGTGGTCTGCGGCAGCAGCAGCGACAGGTAGGTGGGCAGCAGGGCGAGCAGGTCGACGATGCCGTAGGCGCTCAGCATGTAACCCCTGCGGTTCGGTACACACCAGACCCGCACCAGGTACTCCACGGTGAACATCAGGGTGAACATCCACTCCAGGCGCAGGAAGAGGGTGCCGTAGCTGGTGTGAAGGTCGCCGATGGAGTCCAGCATCACCACCAGCACGCTGGTGGCAATGACGAGGATAAGTGCGATGTCGAACCATTTGCCCGCGGGGGTCTCGGTGCCGAAAATGACCGTGTAGAACTTGAACTGTAGCGGGGTCTGCGGGCGCGCTGACATGGGGCGGTTAGTCCGGTGGGGTTGGCCTGTGGGCGATTGGCCCACTATATTACCCGTTGGTCGTACTCGCCAGTCCCGGTCCAATGGGGGAGAAGACATGACACTGCCCATCTACCAGGTGGATGCATTTGCCGACCGGGTGTTCAGCGGCAACCCGGCCGCGGTGATGCCGCTGGCCGACTGGCTGGCGGACGACGTACTGCAGTCCGTCGCCATGGAGAACAACCTGTCCGAGACGGCGTTCCTGGTGGAGAAGGACGCGGCTTACGAACTGCGCTGGTTCACGCCCGCGGTGGAGGTGGACCTGTGCGGCCACGCGACCCTGGCCGCTGCCCACGTGCTGTTCGAGCACCTGGGTTACACCGCCGAAGAGATTGTATTTCACACCCGTAGCGGCGAGTTGCGGGTGAGCCGTTCAGGCGCGGGGCTGACCCTGGACTTTCCCGCGCGCACGCTCGAGCCGGTGAATGTCGATATGGACATCTGCCGTGCCCTCGGCGCGATGGCCAGCGAGGCCATCGCGCCGGCGGGAGAAAGTGGTCCATTGCTGTGCGTGTACGAATTCGAGGAGGACGTGGCGGGGCTCAGTCCGGACTTCGCCGCCCTGAAGGCGGCCAGCGAGCGCCCGGTCATCGCCACGGCGCCGGGGGACAGCTGCGATGTCGTGTCGCGTTTCTTCGCCCCCCAGGTGGGTATCGACGAGGACCCGGTCACAGGATCCGCGCACTGCAGTCTCGTGCCCTACTGGGCGCGACGGCTGCACAAGGATGCGCTGCAGTGCCGGCAGATATCCGCGCGCGGCGGCCGGCTGGCCTGTGAACTGCGCGGCGACCGGGTGTTCATGACCGGCACCGGGGTGACCTTCATGCAGGGCGAGGTGTCGGGGGTCTGAATGTCGCGCGGCGCTACAGTCCGGAGACCACGTCGAGCATGACCGCCGTGAGGGTCGCCACGTCGGCGCTCTCCATCACGTAGGGCGGCATCGCGTAGACCAGCTTGCCGAAGGGGCGCACCCATACCCCGCGCTCGACGAATGCCGGTTGCACCTCGCGCATGTCCACGGGCTCGCGCAGTTCGATGACGCCGATGGCCCCCAGGGTGCGCACGTCCGCCACCTGGTCGAGATCGCGCGCCGGCGCCAGCCCCGATTCCAGCTCGTCCTGCAATCGCGCGATCGTGCGTTGCCAGGGCTGGGACAGCAGTAGTCGCACGCTGGCCAGTGCCGTGGCGCAGGCCAGGGGGTTGGCCATGAACGTGGGGCCGTGCATAAACGCGCCCGCCTCACCGGCGCAGACGCCCTCGGCCACCGCGTCGCTGCACAGCGTGGCGGCGAGGGTCATGTACCCCCCGGTGAGGGCCTTGCCCAGGCAGAGGATGTCCGGCACCACGTCGGCGTGTTCCAGTGCAAACAGTTTGCCGCTGCGCCCGAACCCCGTGGCGATCTCGTCAAAGATCAGCAGGGTATCGTACCGGTCGCACAGCGCCCGCAGGTGCACGAGGTAGTCGGGCGTGTAGAAGCGCATGCCGCCGGCGCCCTGGACGACGGGCTCGACGATTACCGCGGCGATCTCCTCGCCGTGCGCCGCGAGGATGGCCTCCACGCCGGCGAGTGCCTCCGGACCGCAGTGCTCGCCGTAGGCCGGTTCGGGTGCGGGGGCGAAGTGTCGGCGGGGAAGGGCGTCGCCGAACAGGTGGTGCATGCCCGTGACCGGGTCGCACACTGACATTGCCGCAAACGTGTCCCCGTGATAGCCGTTGCGGAGCGCGACGAAGTTCTGTTTGCCGCTGCGCCCGGCTCCCTGCCAGTACTGCAGGGCCATCTTCAGGGCAACTTCTACCGCCACGGACCCCGAGTCGCTGAAAAAAACGCGGTCCAGGCCGTCGGGGGTAAGTTCCGAGAGCAGCGCCGCCAGTTCCACGGCCGGGGGGTGGGTGAGCCCGCCAAACATGACGTGGGACATCCGCCCCAGCTGTGCCTGCACCGCGCGGTTGAGAACCGGGTGGTTGTAGCCGTGGATGGCGCACCACCAGGAGGCCATGCCGTCGATGAGCTCGCGCCCGTCGGCGAGGTGCAGGCGCACCCCTTGCGCACCCACCACCGGGAACGCATCCGGGCCCCCGCTGGCGGCGGCGTAGGGGTGCCAGACCCTGGTCCTGTCCTCGGCCTGCAGGGACTGCCAGTTCCAGTCGCTCACAGTTCGGCGAGTACCGCGCTGATGGCGGGGTAGACTGTTTCCAGCATGAGGGGCTGCGCGGCGGCGGTCGGGTGGATACCGTCCGGTTGCATATAGGCCGGGTCGGTGGCGAAGTCCTCGAGTATGAACGGCGCGAGTGTGCTGCCGGTGTCCCCGGCGACGCGGCTGAAGGTCTCGCGAAAGCCGCTGGTGTAGCGCTGCCCGTAGTTGGGCGGTATCTCCATGGGCAGCAGGATCACCGCGGCCCCGGCCTCCCGCGAGGTCTTCGAGAGAGCAGACAGGTTGGCGCGCAGGCCCTTGAGCGGGAAGCCGCGCAGACCGTCGTTGGCGCCCAGCTCGATGATCACGAGCGCGGGCCGGTGCTGTTCCAGCAGTGCGGGTAACCTGCGCAGGCCGCCGCCGGTCGTCTCGCCGCTGATGCTGGCGTTCACCACCTCGGCATCGATGTCCTCGCTCTCGAGCCTCCCGGCCAGCAGCGCGACCCAACCCTGCTCGAGAGACATACCATAGGCGGCGCTGATACTATCTCCCAGCACCAGGATGGTCCGGGTTTCGGCGTCGCTGTCGGCGAGGGCCCCGGCGGCGGCGAACAGCAGCCATCCGGCGGTGAGCAGGAGACGTATACAGGGGTAAAGGAAGCGCTGCATGATCAAGGCCGACAATCTCCAGAAGCGCGTGCCCATGGCGGGCACGGAGCTGGAAATACTGAAAGGGATCACCCTGGAAATCAAGTCGGGGGAAACGGTGGCGATCGTCGGCGCTTCGGGGTCCGGCAAGTCGACGCTCCTGGGGCTGCTCGCGGGTCTCGACGAGGCCAGCGAGGGGCAGGTGACCATCGACGGCACCAATCTCTCGGCGCTGGACGAAGATGGCCGGGCGCTGTTCCGGGCGCAGAACATCGGCTTCGTGTTCCAGTCCTTCCAGTTGCTGCCCGCCCTGACGGCCCTGGAGAATGTCATGCTGCCCCTGGAACTCAACGGGCAGGGCGACGCCGCGGCACTGGCCAGGCGCTACCTCGAGCGCGTGGAACTGGGGCCGCGCATGGACCACTACCCCAGACAGTTGTCCGGGGGCGAGCAGCAGCGGGTGGCCATCGCCCGGGCTTTCGCGTCGCGCCCCGCTATCCTGTTCGCGGATGAACCCACGGGCAACCTCGATACCCGCACCGGCGCGCACGTCGTCGACCTGCTGTTCGAGCTGAATCGCGAGGAGGGCACCACGCTGGTGCTGGTGACCCACGACCAGGCGCTGGCCGCGCGCTGTGATCGCCGGCTGTGCCTGGAAGCCGGCGCATTGACGGGAGAGTGAGCGCATGTCGGTGACCGCCACGCGCATGCTCGCCCGGGACTGGCGCGGGGGTGAGCTGGGGATCCTCGTGGCGGCGCTGGTGCTCGCGGTGGGCCTGGTATCGGGTATCAGCGCTTTCACCACGCGCTTGCAGACCGCCCTGGTACAGGAGAGTCACCGCTTCCTCGCGGCGGACCTCGTCGCGCGCGGCGGGCGTGAACTGCCCGGCGAGTGGCTCGATGAGGCGGCGCAGCGCGGACTGCGCCAGGCCAGCACGCTCATGTTTCCCTCGATGGTGTACGCCGGCGAGGAGGGCATGCAGCTCGCCTCGGTGCGCGCGGTCTCGGACGCCTACCCGCTGCGTGGCGAACTGACGTACAGCGCCGAGCCCTTCGGCGACGTGAGGCCGGCGGCGGCCGGTCCCGCGCGCGGCGAGGTCTGGCTGGACTCGAGGCTGTTTCCCCTGCTCGACGTCGCCGTGGGCGATCGTGTCACGATCGGCGAGGCGGACTTCACCGTGGCCGCGGCGGCCCGCACCGAACCCGACCAGGCCTCTTCCTTCTACGGCTACGGCCCGCGCCTGATCATGCACTACGACGATATTCCCGCGACCGGGGTGGTGCAGCCCGGCAGCCGGGTCGAGTACCGCCAGTTGTTTGCCGGTGAGCCCGGCAGCGTCAAAGCGTTTTCCGCGTGGGTGGAGGAGCGGCTGCAGGACGGCCAGGGGCTGCTCGATGTAGAGGAGGGCCAGCCCGGGATCGGCAGCGCCCTGGATCGCGCGGAGAGTTTCCTGCTGCTGGCCGGGAGCCTCGCCGTCGTGCTTGCCGGAGTCGCCGTGGCGCTGGCTGCGCGCCGCTTCAGCGAGCGCCACACCGACTACGTGGCCATCATGAAGAGCCTCGGTTCCACGTCCGTGGCGGTCAACCTGTTGTACGGCCGCAGCCTGCTACTACTCGGCGCCCTGGCCACCGCCACCGGTTGCCTGCTCGGCTGGTCCATACAGGCGGTGTTCTTCGAGCTTTTTGCGGAGCAGTTGCCCCTGCAACCGGGGCCCAGCGGGATACGGCCCTACGCCATAGGCAGCGCCACCTCGCTGGTCTGCCTGCTGTGCTTCGCCTGGCCGCCGCTGCGCCGGCTGGGCCAGGCGAGTCCCCTGCGGGTGCTGCGCCGGGACATGCCCATGGAGAACCGGCGCACCGCCTCCGACTACGCCATCGGGCTGGCTGCCGTGACCCTGCTCATGTGGTGGTACAGCGGCGACTGGCGGCTGACCCTGGCGGTGCTCGCCGGGCTGTGTTTTACCGGTGCGATGGGCCTGGTGCTCGCGTTGACCCTGTTGCGGGGCGGCCGCCTGGTGGGCATGAGCGCCGGCAGTATCTGGCGCCTCGCCCTGGCGGGTCTGCAGCGGCGCGGTGCGGCCAATGCGCTGCAGGTCGTCATTTTCGCGATGGCCATCATGCTGCTGTTGATACTGCTGCTGGTGCGCACCTCGCTGATCGACGAGTGGCAGACCCAGCTGCCCGAGGACACGCCCAACCACTTCATGATCAACATCGCGCCGGGGGAGGTGCAGGCTATCGAGCAGACCCTGCGCGGGGCGGACATCCGCACGGAACCCCTGTACCCGATGATTCGCGGCCGCATAATGAGCATCAACGGCGTCGACCTGCCGCAGACCGATGACCGGACCGTCGACCGGCGCCAGCGCGAGTCCAACCTCACCTGGTCGGACGGGGTGCCCCCGGACAACCAGCTGGTGGACGGCGACTGGTGGGCACCGGGTAGCGACGCGCGGCTGGTTTCCCTGGAGGAGGAGTACGCCGAGCACATGGGCGTGGTCGTGGGCGACACCATCGGCTTCATGATCGGCTCGGAGTCCCTGGAGGCCACGGTCAGCAGCATCCGCCGCCTGGACTGGCAGTCCATGCGCCCCAATTTCTTCCTGGTGTTCCCGCCGCGCGCGCTGGCGGACTACCCGGCGACCTTCATGACCAGTTTCCACCTGGACAGCGACAACAAGGTCTTTCTCAACCGCTTCATACGCAGCTTCCCGACGGTCACCGTCATCGAGATGGATATCGTCGTGGAGCAGATCCGCACCATCATCGACCAGGTCTCGGCGGCTATCGAGCTCGTGCTCGCTGTGATTCTCAGCGCGGGGGCCCTGGTTCTCGTCGCGGGCGTTCGCGCCAGCGTCGATGCGCGCATGCACGAGAGCGCCATACTGCGCGCCCTCGGCGCGCGGCGGCGACTGATCCTGGGGGGGCTGCTGATCGAGTTCGCCGCGCTCGGGCTCTTCGCCGGGCTGCTCGCCGTGCTGGCCGCGGAACTGTCGGTGTATATCCTGCAGACCCAGGCGATGGACATGCGCTACACGCCCTCGCCCTGGATGTGGCCGATCGGGGCCGGTGTGGGCACCCTGGTGATCGCCGCCCTGGGTGTCGCCAGTTGCCGGTCCGTGGTCTCGACGCCCCCGGTAACGGTACTGCGGGAGCTGTGACTCAGCGTTCGCTGAAACCGTAACTCACGCTCAGGGAACCGTAGAGGGAGTCCTTGACCTGGGTTTCGAACTCGTCGGTAATGTAGCGCACGCTGAACAGCCAGCTCCAGTTGCCGATATTCAGCGCGGCCCCCGCGGTCGCTGTGCCCTGCAGATTCTCCAGCTCCACCGACGGGCTGTCGTCGTCGAAGGTATTGCCGTCGATCGTGATGTCGTTGAACACGTACTGCGCGCCCAGGCCGAGGAATGCGTACCAGCTCCCGGGGTGGCCGGCCATGAGGTTGACGTCGCGGGCGGGAGTCAGGGACAGGTTCGGCAGGCTGTGGCGCAGTCCCCGCCCAATGCGCAGTGCGGCGCCACTGCCGAGGTCCGAGCGGCGGTTGCCGGCGCCGCCGTGGAGCAGGCCCACCACGTCGTACTCGGCACCGCGGACCAGGCCGTCGGAGAGGCGCCAGTTGCGCTGCGCCGAGACGCGGAACACGGGCTCGTCGTCCAGTTGCTCATCCCAGCCCTCCGGCTTGTTCGCGCCGGTTATCTCGTGCACCAGCTTCTGACTTTCCTCCGCGAAGGACAAGGGGCCCAGAACGCCCAGCTCCAGCCCGAGGCGATCGGATACCCGGTCGTCGTAGGCGTACCAGTTGGTCTGCCAGGTCAGGAGGCCCGCGTAGGGCCGGTCATCGGGGTCCACCTCCTTGATGGCGATTTCCTCCGGCGTATAGATCTCCTGCACGACGCTGTAGCTGACCTGGCGCCGGCGATCGGGCAACGTGGCGATGTACAGGCCACCGGCCAGCCAGTCCACCCAGCCCGGTGTCCTGCCCTCGAATGTCTCGAAGGGCCCGTACGCCCAGCTCCAGGCGAGGCCGTTGGTGTAGCCCCCGTCGTCGGCGATGAAGAAATCGTTCTCGAAGACAAAACTGGAGTACCTGGGTACGTCGGCGTTGCGGTCGGCGGCGAGGCAGGTCGGGGCGAAGGCCAGGAGTGCGGCGATGCCTGCGGTATGCACAGCCCTCGGTGAGAGAGTCATGGTCAGGGCGATTCCCGGCTTTATGATTGTTGCGCCCAGTATAAGCGAAAATTCCCGCCGGCTGGGTGTGCGGTTCACCCGGTCGGGTTCTGCTCCCCCGATGCCGGGACGCGGGAGGAATCGATGCCGTCGAGGAAGATCTGCACACCCAGGTGCACCTGGCGCTGCAGGTCGATATGGCGCTCGAACAATTCGGGCGAGTCAACCCGCAGGGTCGCCAGCCCGTAGATACTGGACCACGCCACGTTCACGAGGTAGGCCATGTCGTCGACCTGGCTGAAAATACCGCGGTCGACGCCGCGCTGCAGGATATCCTGCACCAGCTGGAAAGTGTCGCGGCTGACGCTGCGCAGCTCCGGGTAGCGGCCGGGGGGCTGGACCGCCGGGCCGAACATCAGCTTGAACAACTGCGGGTTGGTGGCCGCAAAATCGATGTAGGCGTGGGCAAAGGCGAGCAGCTGTTCACGCGGGCAGTCACTGGCCGCCTGCCCGGCACTGCGCAGGCCCTCGAGAAGCTCGCGGTAGCCGCGCGTCGCCATGGCCGCCAGTAATTCACCCTTGTCGGCGAAGTGCCGGTAGGGCGCGGTCTGCGACACCCCGATACTCCTGGCGAGGGCGCGCAGGCTGAGCTCCTCGGCACCGACGGAGTGCAGTTGCTCGATCGCGGTGTCCAGCAGCTCCGCGCGCAGGTTGCCGTGGTGGTAGTTTTTCTGGCTGGCGGATTCGGTCATGGCTTCCAGCTTATACGCGAAAAGAGGGGGCGGGGCAAAAACCCCGGACCCTCAATTTCGTCCCCCGGGGGCGGGGCGACCCCGGTCGGTTCAGGGCAGCAGGTGCTGGACCGCGTCCCGCTCCTCTATGAGCTCCTGTTCCGTCGCAGTCATCTTCTCGCGGCTGAAATCGCCGATGTCCACGCCCTCGACAATGCTCCAGTCACCGTCTTGACAGCGACAGGGGAAGGAGTAGATCAGGCCCTCGGTAATATCGTAGGAGCCGTCCGAGTAGACGCCCATGGACACCCAGTCGTCGCCCTCGGTGCCCAGCGCCCAGGTGCGCATGTGGTCGATGGCGGCGTTGGCCGCGGACGCGGCGGAAGACGCACCGCGCGCCTTGATGATGGCGGCGCCGCGCTGCTGCACAACGGGGATGAATTCCTCCTCGTACCACGCCTGGTCGACGAGGTCGATCGCGGCCTTGCCGTCGACGCGGGTATTGAACAGGTCGGGGTACTGGGTCGCCGAGTGGTTGCCCCAGATGGTCATGTGGCTGACGTCGTTGACCGTGGTGCCGGTCTTCAGTGCGATCTGAGTCTTGGCGCGGTTGTGGTCCAGCCGGGTCATCGCGGTGAAGTTGCGCGGGTCGATATCCGGCGCGTTGCGCTGTGTGATGAGCGCGTTGGTATTGGCGGGGTTGCCCACCACCAGAACCCTGATGTTTTTGCTCGCATTGTCGTTGATGGCCTTGCCCTGCACCGAGAAAATCGCCGCGTTGGCTTCCAGCAGGTCCTTGCGTTCCATGCCTGGTCCCCGGGGTCGCGCGCCGACCAGCAGCGCGTAGTCGGCGTCCTTGAACGCGGTGTCGGGGTCGTCGGTGCACACGATGCCGGCCAGCAGCGGGAAGGCGCAGTCCTCGAGTTCCATGCGCACACCCTCGAGGGCCTCCATGGCCGGAGTGATGTCCAGCAGCTGCAGGATGACCGGCTGGTCGTCCCCGAGCATGTTGCCGGCGGCGATGCGGAACAGCAGTGCGTAGCCGATCTGGCCGGCGGCGCCGGTCACGGTCACTCGTACGGGTGCTTTCATCGTGGTGGTCCTTGTTCAGTGCTTCGGAAGGGGAATTTCGGGGCGCACATTGTGGTGGGTGCCGCCCGAAATTACAAGCTGGCTATGGCTCTGGGGGCTTTCCCGCACGGCCTCGAGCGTGCGGAACCCCTTACGAAAACCGCAAAAGCGCCGTCCATGGCAGCTTGACCTCGGCCGTCCCTGGCCTCGGACATTTCCGTAAGGGGTTCCGCACCCTCGAGTCCTCGATCGAGCGCTGCACGACGAGGAAACGGCTGGGGGACACTTCTGGTAGGTCAAATGGCCGAGCGAGGCGTAGGGGCGGGTATGTGTTCCCGGGAACGTCGGCGGCCATGGACGGCCGCCGTCGAGCTGCCATGGACGGCGCTTTTGCGGTTCCCGGGAGCACATACCCGGGCCGGCGCCGATTAGCGTGCGTTTCAGCTGTTCATGCCGGACCGGCGTACGCCATGAACCCGTGTAGACTGCGGCGCCGCGGAACGAGTAAAATGCGCGGCAAATCAATGACTAACGGCAACCGGCGTGCGCGAGCTGTCCCGCAGGGAAAAAACCGAGTTCAACAAGCTGCAGAAACGGCTGCGGCGCAATGTGGGCAATGCCATCGTCGACTACAACATGATCGAGGACGGCGACCGGGTCATGGTCTGCGTGTCCGGCGGCAAGGACTCCTACGGCATGCTGGAGATCCTGCTCAACCTGCGCCAGAGCGCGCCGGTCGATTTCGAGATCGTGGCGGTCAACCTCGACCAGAAGCAGCCCGGTTTTCCCGAGGAGGTGCTGCCCGACTACCTGTCCGGGCTGGGCGTTCCCTACTACATCCTGGAGAAGGATACCTACAGCATCGTCAGGGAGGTCATTCCGGAGGGCAAGACCACCTGCGGACTGTGCTCGCGGCTGCGGCGCGGGACACTCTACGGCTTCGCCGCGCAGATCGGCGCGCACAAGATCGCGCTCGGCCACCACCGGGACGACATCGTCGAGACCCTGTTCCTGAACATGTTCTTCAACGGCACCCTCAAGGCCATGCCGCCGAAGCTGTTGAGCGACGATCGCGCCAATGTCGTCATCCGGCCACTGGCGTACTGTCGCGAAAAGGACCTCGCACAGTTTGCCGCCTACAAGGATTTTCCGATCATCCCCTGCAACCTCTGCGGCTCGCAGCAGAACCTGCAGCGCGTGCAGGTCAAGAAGATGCTCGCCGACTGGGAGCGCGAGTACCCCGGGCGTACAGAGACCATCTTCCGCAGTATCCGCAACGTGGCGCCGTCGCAACTGGCCGACCTGGGCCTGTTCGATTTCGAGGGCCTGCGGGTCGGTCGCGACGACGCACTTCACGTACCCGCCATAGAGGTGGCCTAGTGGCGGACGCGCCGCTGCTGTCGGCCCAGGCCATCACCCTGGAGCGCGGCGGGCGCACTCTCTTCCGCGGACTCTCGCTGGTGATCCAGGCCGGCCAGTTGTGGCAGGTGGAGGGTCCCAACGGCGCGGGCAAGACCAGCCTGATGCGGATTCTCGCGGGGCTCTCGCGCTACGGTTTCGACGGCGGCGTCACACGCGCCGCCGACCTGCTGTACCTGGGACACCAGCCCGCGGTCAAGGCGCTGCTGACGCCCCGGGAAAACCTGCGCTGGCATGTGGCGGGGGAGGGCGATTACACCGATGCCGCCATCGACGACGCGCTCGCCAGGGTCGATCTCTACGGCTACGAGGATGTGCCCTGCCATACGCTGTCCGCGGGCCAGCACCGCCGGGTGAGCCTGGCGCGGCTGTACCTTTCCGGGGCGCCCCTGTGGCTGCTCGATGAACCTTTCACCGCGATAGACAAAGCCGGGATCGCCGCGCTGGAGGGCCTGTTCGTATCCCATGTCCGGGCCGGTGGGGCGGTGGTCCTCACCTCGCACCAGGCCCTGCAGGTCAGTTGCGAGGTGCACCGGCTCAACCTGCAGGAGGCGGGTTCGTGAGCGCGCCCGGCGGCGGCGCGTTCTGCCTGCGCCTGTTGCGACGCCAGTTGGTGCTCGCCCTGCGGCGCCCGGTGGAGATCGGCAATCCCCTGGTATTCTTCGCGATGGTCGTGGCGCTGTTTCCCCTCGGCCTGGGGCCGGATCCGGAGCAACTGGCGGCGTTCGCCCCCGGCGTCCTCTGGATCATCGCCCTGCTGTCCTGCCTGCTCACCTCTGACGCGGTGTTTCGCGGGGACTTCGACGACGGCAGCCTGGAGCAACTGCTGCTGTCGCCGCAGCCGCTGTACCTGTCCGTGCTCGCCTACATCGGCGCCCACTGGCTGGTCACCGGACTGCTGCTCGCCCTCGTGTCGCCGCTGTTCGCCCTGATGCTCAACCTGCCGCCACAGGCGCTGGCCGCCCTGGTCGCGAGCCTGCTGCTGGGCACGGGCGTGCTCAGCCTGGTCGGGTGTATCGGCGCGTCCCTGACGGTCGGCCTGCGGCGGGGCGGAATTCTCATCGCGCTGCTGGTGCTGCCGCTGTACGTGCCGGTGCTGATTTTCGGCAGTGCCGCGGTGCAGGCCGCGGTGTCGGGGTCCGATGTGACGCCCTTCCTGGCCCTGCTCGGCGCCATGCTCTGCCTGGGTATTGCACTCGCGCCGCTGGCGATTGCGGCGGGCCTGCGGATCAGTATCGATGCCTGAGGTGTCACCGAACCGGCCGCGGTTGTCCGGCAATCGGCGCGGGGTATAATTGCGGCCGCTATGTGGTCTTTCTTTCACAAACTGGGATCCCCGCCCTGGTTGTACTCCATCTCCGGTTCCATCCTGCGCTGGTTGCTGCCGCTGACGCTGCTCGCGCTGGTGGCGGGGGCCGCCTGGGGAGTGCTGTTCACCGCGCCTGACTTCCGCCAGGGCAACAGCTACCGCATCATCTATATACACGTGCCCGCCGCCGTGGTCGCGCTGGCGGGCTACTACGTGATGGCCATCGCCGGCGCCGTCAACCTGATCTGGCGCATGAAAATGGCGGACGTGGCCATGAAGTGCGCGGCACCGGTAGGCGCCGCCCTGACATTTCTTGCCCTGTTCACGGGTGCCATCTGGGGCAAGCCCACCTGGGGTACTTACTGGGAGTGGGATGCCCGGATTACGTCCATGCTGGTCCTGCTCTTTCTCTACGTCGGCGTTGTCGTACTCTACGAGTCCTACGAGAACAAGGAGGCCGCGGGGCGCGCCTGCGCGGTGCTGAGCCTGGTCGGCATGGTCAACATTCCCATCATCTACAAGTCAGTCGACTGGTGGTACACGCTGCACCAGCCGGCGTCCATCAAGTTCACCGGCGAGAGCAGTATCGACAGCAGCATGCTGTACCCCCTGTTGCTGATGATTACCGCCTTTTACGCCCTGTTTGCCTGTTGCCTGCTCCTGAACATGCGCGCCGAGTTGCTGCAGCGCGAGGCGCGCACCAGCTGGGTGCGCAAGCTCGCCTCGGGCGGGGCGGGTTAGCCGTGTACTTCGACAGCCTGCAGGCGGTCCTGCACATGGACGGCCACGGTGTCTACGTGTGGGTGGCCTACGCGATGACCGCCCTTGTCATCGCGTGGATACTCGTCGCGCCCCTGCGCCGGCGCCGCAGGCTGCTGCGCCAGTTCGAGGGTGAACTGAAGCGCTCCGGTGGCGTACCGGCGGGAGACAGCTGATGCACCCGGTAAGGCGGCAGCGGCTGACCCTCGTCCTGTTCCTGGTGGTTTTCTCCAGCGCCGCGATCGGCCTGGTGATGTACGCCCTGCGCGGCAACATCAACCTGTTTTTCCCCCCGGCCGAAGTCGCCGCCGGCCTGGCGCCCGTAGGCCAGCCGGTCCGCGTCGGCGGCATGGTTGTCGAGGGCAGCGTCCGGCGCGACGACGACAGCCTCGCGGTGGCCTTTCGCCTCACCGACTACCAGTCCGAGGTGCCGGTGGTGTACGAGGGCATCCTGCCGGACCTATTCGACGAGGGGCAGGGCGCGGTGGCCGCCGGCGTGCTGGACGAGAGCGGCACACTGCGGGCCACCGAGGTGCTCGCCAAGCACGACGAGAACTACATGCCCCCGGAGGTGGCCGAGGCACTGGAGCGGTCGGGGCATACACCTACGGGGTCGGTTAAGTGATTCCCGAGATAGGCCACTTCGCCCTGATCATCGCGCTGTGCCTGGCCGTTGCGCTCGCGCTGGTGCCCCAGTGGGGAGCCTGGCGCGGCGACCGCGCCGCCATGGGACTCGCGCCCGGGCTGGCCATCGGCATGCTGGCGTTCTCCGCGTTCAGCTTCGCCTGCCTCACACTGTCCTTCCTGCAGGACGATTTCTCGGTCAAGCTCGTCGCCTCCCACAGCAACAGCCTGCTCCCGCCGATGTACAAGTTTTCCGCGGTGTGGGGCAATCACGAGGGATCGCTGCTGTTGTGGATCCTGATTCTCGCCCTGTGGACCGCGGCGGTCGCGGTGTTCAATTCGGGCCTGCCGCAGGTGGTGCTGGCGCGGGTGCTCGCGGTAATGGGCGCCATCGCGGTCGGCTTCATCTCCTTCGCCCTGTTCACGTCCAACCCGTTTGAGCGGCTCCTGCCCTCCGCGCCGCTGGACGGCTCAGACCTCAACCCCCTGCTGCAGGACCCCGGCCTGATCATTCACCCGCCGTTGCTCTACATGGGCTACGTGGGCTTCTCCGTCGCCTTCGCCTTCGCCATCGCCGCGCTGCTGGGCGGTCGCCTCGACGCTTCCTGGGCGCGCTGGTCCAGGCCCTGGACCAATGTCGCCTGGGCCTTCCTCAGCCTGGGCATCATGCTCGGCAGCTGGTGGGCCTATTACGAACTCGGCTGGGGGGGCTGGTGGTTCTGGGATCCGGTAGAAAACGCCTCCTTCATGCCCTGGCTGGCGGGCACCGCACTGGTCCACTCCCTCGCCGTGACGGAGAAGCGCGGGCTTTTCAAGAGCTGGACGGTGCTGCTGGCTATCTTCGCTTTTTCCCTCAGCCTGCTGGGTACGTTCCTGGTGCGCTCCGGTGTGCTCACCTCGGTGCACGCTTTCGCCACCGACCCCGAGCGCGGCCTGTTCATCCTCGTTTTTCTCGCCTTCGTGGTGGGCGGCTCCCTCACGCTCTACGCGCTGCGTGCGCCCGCCGTGAGCAGCCGGGTGCGTTTCGAGTGGATCTCCAGGGAAAGCCTGCTGCTGTGCAATAACGTGGTGTTCCTGGTGGTGACCCTTACGGTGCTTTTCGGCACCCTGTTCCCGCTTATCATGGACGCCCTGGGGCAGGGCAAGGTGTCCGTCGGCCCGCCTTACTTCAATGCCGTGTTCGTGCCCCTGATGGCGCTGCTCGCACCCGTGATGGGCCTGGGCCCGGTGTCGCGCTACAAGCGCGACAGCGCCGCGCGCTGGCGGGGTGAGCTGGCCGTGCCGGCGGCCGCGGCCCTGGTCTGCGGCATCACACTGCCCCTGCTGCACTCACCCTACAATGCCTGGGTGGCCCTCGCGGTACTGTTGGCGGCATGGCTGGTGCTGGGCCTCGCGCGCGACCTGTGGCAGCGGGTGCGTGCGGGCAGGACAGCGGCGGGCGGCCTGCGCCGCCTCACCCCCAGCTACTGGGGTATGCTGCTGGCCCACCTGGGTTTCGCGGCCTGTATCGTGGGCGTGGTGGCCACCAGCCAGTACGCCGAGGAGCACGACCTGAAAATGTACCCCGGGGACACCCGCGAGCTCGCCGGTTACAACTTTCGCTTCGTGGAAGTGGCGGCGGTGCGCGGCCCCAATTTCGTCGCCGACGAGGCGCGTTTCGAGGTCAGTCGTAACGGCGAACCTGTGGCGCGCCTCGCACCACAGAAACGGCGCTACCTGGCCTCCGGCCAGGTGATGACCGAGGCGGCCATCGACCCGGGCCTGTTCCGCGATCTCTACGTGGCCATGGGAGAGCCCATCGGCGAGGACGGTGCCTGGGCGATGCGTCTGCACTACAAGCCCATGGTGCGCTGGATGTGGCTGGGCGCGATCCTGATGGCGCTGGGCGCCTTCACCACCGTGTTCGACCGCCGTTACCGGCGCCAGCGCCGCGCCGCGACGTTACCCCGGGGAGCGGTCGATGGGGTCTAGGCTGAAGCTGTTCCTGCCGCTGTTCCTGTTTGCTGTCCTGGCCCTGTTCCTGTTTCGCGGCTTGTCGCTGGATCCCACGGCGCTGCCGTCCGCGCTTGTCGACCGGCCATTGCCCGCGTTCAGCCTCCCTGCGCTGGGAACGACGGAGACGCTCACCCGGGAGGACGTCATCGGCGAGGCCAGCCTGCTCAACGTGTGGGCGACCTGGTGTATCTCCTGCCGTGTCGAACACCCCTTCCTGACCGGGCTTGCCGCGTCGGGCGTGCCCATCATCGGGTTGAACTACAAGGAAGAGAAGGACAGCGACGCGCTGGCCTGGCTCGATGAGCTGGGCGATCCCTACACGGTGAATATCGCCGACCGGGAGGGCACCCTCGGACTGGACCTCGGTGTCTACGGTGCGCCGGAGACCTACATACTCGACGCCCGGGGCGTGATCCGCTACCGCCACGTCGGCGTCGTCGACTCCAAGGTGTGGCTGGAGGTGCTGGGCCCCATTTTTCTGGAGCTGAAGGCCGAGGCGGAGCAATGACCCGCCTCGCGAGCCTGCTGTTCTGCCTGTTGCTCTTCGCGGTCCCTGCGGCGGCGGTCATCGAGACCTACGAGTTCAGCGACCCGTCCCTGGAAGAGCGCTACCGGGCACTCAGTGCGGAACTGCGCTGCCCGAAGTGCCAGAACCAGAACATCGCCGATTCCAATGCGCCGATCGCCCGGGACCTGCGCCGGCTGCTCCACGAGCAGCTGGAAGAGGGCGCCACGGACGAGGAGATTCTCGACTACATGGTCGCCCGCTACGGCGAGTTCGTGCGCTACCGGCCGAGTTTCGGTGGCGCCAATGCGCTGCTCTGGCTCGCGCCGGTGGCACTGCTCCTGGCGGGTGGCGTGCTGGTCTTCCTGGTATTGCGCGGCGGCGGGGCCGCGCCCCGGGGAGGACTCGACGATGAGGAGCGCAGACGCGTCGCGCAGATGCTGGATGCGGGGGACAGGGATTCTTGATCGCGTTCTACCTCCTCTGCGCCGGCCTGGTCCTGGCCAGTGGCCTGTTCTACCTGCTGCCGGGGCGCAGGTCAGGCGACACCGCGGGGAGCGGTGACGAGGCCAACCTCGAGTGGTACCGCCTGCGCAGGCGCGAACTGGAAGCGGAGGGCAGCGACGAGCTGCGCGAGGATGCACAGCTGCGTCTCCTGGAGGACGAGGCCCAGGGCGACGGACCCGCGGCCGCCGTCCAGGCACGCTTTCCGCGCTGGGTTCTGCTGCCTGTCGTCGCGGTGTCGGCGAGCGCGCTCTACTACTTCCTGGGCGCGGCCCCGGATGTGCAGATCACCCGGCAGTTGCGGGCCATCGACGACTCCACGACACCCCTGCAAATGGAGGCGCTGGTCGGCGCCATCGCTGAGCGCTCTGCGCAGCGCCCGGACAACCTGCACTACCACGCGCTGCTGGCGCGTTACCACATGGGCCAGGAGGACTACGGCCAGGCCCTCGCTACCTACGATCGCATTCTCGACGCGGTGCCGCAGGATGCCCAGGCGCTGGCCTACGCGGCGCAGGCGGAGTATCTCGCTGCCGGACGTGTACTCAGCGACAGTGCGCGGCTGCGGGCGGAGCAGGCGCTTGCGGCGGACCCGCACCAGCGCACGGCGCTGGGACTGCTGGGCATGGCCTCCTATGAGCAGGGGCAGTACCGCGCCGCCACCGAGTACTGGGAACGCCTGCTGGCGACCGAGCCGCCCGGCTCCGAGTCCGCGCAGCTGATCGCGGGCGTACTGGCGAACGCGCGGGCCCAGCTCGGCGAGGCGCCGGCGCAACCCGGGCCCGTGACTGCCGGGGTCTCCGTGACCGTGCGCTTTCCCGAGGGGGCAGCCGTCGACCCGTCCCACACGGTGTTTGTCCTGGCGCGGGACGCGGAGGCCGACAGCCGCATGCCGGTCGCGGTGCAGCGGCTCACAGCCGGCCAGTTGCCGCTCACGCTGCGCCTGGACGACAGCAACTCGATGGCCGGCCAGCTGCTGTCCGCACTGCCCGCCGTCCTGGTCGTGGCCCAGGTATCGCCCGACGGGCGCCCGGGAGAATCGAACGCCACCTGGGTGGGGCAGGCGGGACCGCTGGCGCCCTCTACCGACGACGCGACGGTGGACATCGAACTGCAGCCGCGCACGCCCTGACGGCGCGACGCCCCGGGCGCGCGCCGCAATGAATTTTTCGCAATTGGCCTCTCAGGCATAGTGTTGTCGCCGGAAAGTCTATACACTATATGTTGTGTTTCGGCATCGGGGCAGTCTGGTGTTTGATTGATGTATATGCCGGAATAACACTAAAGAAATCAGGAAGATACGAATAATAGTTAAGGTTCTATGCGACTAAAGACTATCAAGCTTGCCGGTTTCAAGTCCTTCGTCGACCCCACCAGCGTCAATTTCCCGAGCAACATGTGCGCCATTGTGGGCCCGAACGGCTGTGGAAAATCCAATGTCATCGACGCGGTCCGCTGGGTCATGGGCGAGAGCTCGGCGAAGAACCTGCGCGGCGAATCGATGGCCGACGTCATTTTCAACGGCTCCGTCAACCGCCAGCCCGTGGGACAGGCCTCCATCGAGCTGGTCTTCGACAACAGCGATGGCAGGGTCGGCGGCGAGTACGCCAGCTACGCCGAGATTTCGACGAAGCGCCAGGTGAATCGCGAGGGCCAGTCGGAGTACTTTCTCAACGGCACCAAGTGCCGGCGGCGCGACATCACCGATATCTTCCTCGGCACCGGACTGGGTCCGCGCAGTTACGCCATCATCGAGCAGGGCATGATCAGCCGCCTGATCGAGTCCAAGCCGGAGGAGCTGCGCGTCTTCATCGAAGAGGCCGCGGGCATCTCCAAGTACAAGGAGCGGCGCAAGGAAACCGAGAGCCGCATGCGCCGCACCCTGGAGAATCTCGAGCGCCTCACGGACCTGCGCGAGGAGCTGGAGCGGCAGCTGCAGCACCTGCAGCGCCAGGCGCAGGCGGCGGAAAAATACACGGAGTTCAAGGCCGAGGAGCGCGAACTCAAGGCGCAGCTGCTGGCGCTGCAGTGGCGCAACCTGGACGCGAGCGCGAGCGGCGCGGCGCAGGCCATCGGGGAGCTGGAGGTCAAGCTGGAGTCCGTGCACGCGGAGCACCAGCAGGTCGACACCGCGATCGAGCAGTGCCGTGTCGAGCACACCGAGCGCAACGACGCCTTCAACAAGGTGCAGGGCACCTACTACTCTCTGGGCTCGGAGGTCGCGCGCATCGAGCAGACCATCAAGCACCAGCAGGAGCGCGGGCGACAGCTGGATGAAGACCTGGCACAGACCCGCCACTCCCTCGAGGAGGCGGAATCCCACCTCGGCGAAGACAGGGAAAAGCTGGTGCGCTGGGAAGCCGAAACAGCCGAACTCGCCCCCGATCTCGAACGCTTGCAGAAGGCCGAGGCGGTCTCCGCGGCGGCGCTGGTCGAGGCGGAAGAGGCGATGCACGACTGGCAGCACCAGTGGGACGTGTTCAACCACCACGCGGCTGAACCGCGCCAGCAGGCGGAGGTGCAGCAGTCGCGCATCCAGCATCTCGAACAGGTCCTGCAGCGCGTGCAGACGCGCACCGCCCAGCTCGAGGACGAGCTGCGCGAACTGGGCCCTGTGGAAGGCGAGGACGAGGTGGCCGGTTTCGAGGAGCGCCTGGCGTCGGTGGAAAGCGCGATGGCGGAGGAGGAGCAGCGCGGCGAAGCGCTGGCGGCCTCCATCACCACGACCCGGGAAAAGGGCAGCGAACTCTCCGGTGACCTGAACGAGTCGCGGGCGGAAATTCAGGCCATGCGCGGGCGGGCCGCGTCACTGGAGGCGCTGCAGCAGGCCGCGCTGGACAGCGGCGGGGACGGCGCGGGCGAATGGCTCGCGGCCAGCGGGCTGCAGGACAGCGCCCGGCTGCTCGACGAAATGGAAGTGGAGGACGGCTGGCAACTCGCCGTCGAGACCGTGCTCGGCGATTACCTGCAGGCGGTCTGCGTCGACGATATCAACGCCCTGGCGGACTCGCTCGAGGCGGCCCGGTCAACCGGTGTAGCCCTGGTCGAAGCCGACTCCGGGAGCGGCGGCGCCGATACACTGGCGGGCAAGGTGGAATCCGGCGGCTGGCTGCCGGCGGCACTCGGGAGTGTGCGTGTTGCAGACAACCTGTCCGCCGCCCTGCGCGCGCGGTCGTCCCTCGCCGCCCACGAGTCGATCATCACCGCGGACGGCGTGTGGCTCGGCCCCAACTGGCTGCGGGTCGCCAGGGTGACGGACGAGGAGGGGGGCATTATCGCCCGCCGCGAGGAGCTCGAGGAGCTCGCCGAGAAACTCGACTGGGAACAGCGCCGCGAGGAGCAGCTCAGCCGGGCGCTGGAGGAGGCCGGCGAGGAGCTGGCAACCCTGGAAAATCAGCGTCAGGAGAGCCAGAAAGCCCTGCAGGCACGCACCAGGGAGCACGCCGAAATCAGTGCGGAACTCTCCGCCCACCGCGCGCGCGTGGAGCAGATCAGCGCGCGTCGCGAGCGCCTGGGCACAGACATCGACCAGTCCCGGGAACAGTTCGACCAGGAGCAGGCCTCGATTGCCGAGGCCCGCCAGCTGCTGGCGGAATCCATCGAGTCGATGGAAGCGGACTCGAGGCGCCGCGACGAGTTGATGTCGGCGCGGGACGAAATTCGCGGCACCCTGGACGGTGCGCGCCAGGCGGCGCGTCGGGACAAGGATGCCGCCCACGAAGTGGCCATGCGCCACCAGTCTCTCGAGACCCAGATGAATTCCATGCGCGAGTCCATCGAGCGCACCGACAAGCAGGTGGTGCAGCTGCGCGAGCGCAGCGCGGGGCTGGACGAGGCGCGTCGCGAGAACGAGAACCCGCTCGAGGGTCTGCAGGCGGAACTGGAGGAACAGCTGGAGAAGCGGCTGCAGTCCGAGGGCGAGCTCACGGAGGCGCGCCAGCTGGTGGCCGAGGTCGAGCACCGGTTGCGGGAGGCGGAGCAGGAGCGCGCGGTCATCGAGCAGCGTGCAGAGGCGGTGCGCGGCGAACTGGAAAAGCGGCGGATCGACAACCAGGCGCTGACGGTTCAGCGCGAGACGATCCAGAAGCAGCTCGCCGAGGACCAGCAGGACCTCGAGGCCCTCCTGGAAGCCCTTCCCGAGGATGCGGGAGAGGGCGAGTGGCAGCGCTCCCTGGAGAAGATTTCCAACCGTATCGCTCGGCTGGGCCCGATCAACCTCGCCGCTATCGACGAGTTCGAGCTGCAGTCAGAGCGCAAGAACTACCTCGACGCCCAGGACGAGGACCTCACCACGGCCCTCGCGACTCTCGAGTCCGCCATCCGCAAGATCGACAAGGAGACGCGCAACCGTTTTCGCGACACCTTCGAGAAGGTCAACAACGGGCTCGGGGAGCTGTTCCCGCGGGTGTTCGGTGGCGGCAGCGCCTACCTGGAAATGACCGGCGACGACCTGCTCGATACCGGGATTTCCATCATGGCGCGCCCCCCGGGCAAGAAGAACAGCACCATCCACCTGCTCTCGGGCGGGGAGAAAGCCCTCACGGCTATCGCGCTGGTGTTTTCCATATTCCAGCTCAACCCCGCGCCTTTCTGTATCCTGGACGAGGTTGACGCGCCGCTGGACGACGCGAATACGGGCCGCTACGCGCGGCTCGTCAAGGAGATGGCCGAGAAGGTGCAGTTCATCTTCATTACACACAACAAGATATCCATGGAGATCGCCGACCAGCTGATGGGCGTTACCATGCACGAGCCGGGGGTATCGAGGCTGGTGTCCGTGGATGTCGACGAGGCCGCCGAGCTCGCGGCGAGCTGAGACAGGGGAAGCGGTAAAGACAAGACCGGGGCAGGGGAGTGATGGAGTTAACCATTAGGGACTGGATGGTCATCGTCGGCGTCCTGCTGATCGTGGCGGTCCTGCTGGATGCCTGGCGTCGGATTCACCGCGACAAGCACTCGCCTGTGCGCGTGAAGCTCGTGGATACCGATGAGAGCGGCTCTGATCGCGATGCGGACCTGGCCTGGCTCAAGGAGCTGCCCAACGGCGGCGCCCGCGTGGTCGAGCGCGGCGATCTGCTGGGCGCGGCCGCCGCCGCGCAGTCCCCTGCCGTCGCGGCAGACGATGTCCAACTCGTGGAGGGCCTGAGTTCCGACGGTCCTGCCGGGGAGGACACCCTGGACTGGCTCGAGGGTGTTGAGACGGGTAGCGAGACGGGCGAGGCCCGGGCTGCCCGTGCAGACGGCGGCAAGCTGCCGCGCGATGAGCAGACCGAAGTTTTCATGCTGAACGTGGTGGCGCGCAGCCCCCAGGGGTTTCGCGGCGAGGACATCCTGCACATCCTGCTCGCCTGCGATTTGCGCTTCGGAGATATGAACTTCTTCCACCGCCACGAGCACGAGGCGGGGCGCGGCGCTATCCAGTTCAGCGTCGCCAACATGATGCAGCCCGGTGTTTTCGATATAGACCGCATGGCGGAAATCACCACGCCGGGGCTCGTGTTCTTCCTCACACTGCCGGGGCCCGAGGACATGATGAAGGCGTTCGACTACATGCTGGAGACCGCACAGGCCGTCGCCCGCAACCTGGGCGGCGACGTGCTCGACGAATCCCGCAGCGTGCTCACCCGCCAGGCTACCGACCACAGCCGCCAGCAGATCCGCGAACTGGAACAGCGCCTACTGGCCAAGGCGCGCTGACCCGGGCGGCCCCCCATGGTAGCCAGGAAGCTTGCGCGGGAGGCTGAAACCCTGCGCGAACAATTGGAGGCGTGGAACCACCAGTACTATGTGCTGGACCAGCCCACCGTGCCGGATGCCGAGTACGACCGCTGCATGCTCCGCCTGCGAGAGCTGGAGGAGGAACACCCGGAGCTGCGTGCACCCGATTCCCCCACCCAGCGCGTGGGCGCCGCACCCCTGGACCAGTTCACCCAGGTGGTGCACGAGGTCCCCATGCTGTCCCTGGACAACGCTTTCGACGCCGAGGATATGCGCGCGTTCAACAAGCGCCTGCTGGACCGGCTCGACGATGCGGGGGGCGAGCTGGATTACGCCTGTGAGCCGAAGCTCGACGGCATCGCCGTCAGCCTGCTCTACCGGGAGGGTGCCCTGGAGCGAGCGGCGACCCGCGGCGACGGTACCACCGGCGAGGACATCACCCACAATGTGCGCACCATTCGCAGTGTGCCCCTGCGCCTTCACGGCTCGGACTGGCCACCGGTCCTGGAAGTGCGCGGCGAGATCTACATGCCCCGGGAGGGCTTCGAGGCCTTCAACGCGCGGGCGCGGGAGAGCGGGGAGAAACCGTTCGTCAATCCGCGCAACGCCGCCGCGGGCAGCCTGCGGCAACTGGATGCAAAGGTGACCGCCCAGAGGCCGCTGCAGATGTACTGCTACAGCGTTGGCCTCGTGGAGGGCGCCGAGCTGCCCGCGCGCCATTCCGAGGTGCTCGAACGTCTCGCGGCGTGGGGCCTTCGGGTCAACGGGGATAACGACGTGGTCACCGGCATCGACGCCTGCGCCGGCTACTACGAGGATGTGGCCGCCCGCCGCGACGCACTGCCCTACGATATCGACGGCATTGTTTACAAGGTCAACGACCTGGCGCTGCAACGGCGGCTGGGGTTCGTGTCCCGGGCGCCGCGCTGGGCCATCGCGCGCAAGTTTCCGGCCCAGGAGGAAATGACGCGACTGCTGGGCGTCGAGTTCCAGGTGGGCCGCACCGGCGCCGTCACGCCTGTCGCCAGGCTCGAACCGGTGTTTGTCGGCGGGGTCACCGTGAGCAACGCGACGCTGCACAACGCGGACGAGATCGAGCGCCTCGACGTGCGCCTGGGGGACACCGTCGTGGTGCGCCGCGCCGGGGACGTCATTCCCCAGGTCGTCTCCGTGGTGGCTTCGCGGCGGCCCTCGGGCGCCCGCCGCGTGCGCTTTCCCGCGGACTGCCCCGTCTGCGATTCCCGACTGGAACGCGAGGAGGGAGAGGCGGCCTGGCGCTGCGTCAACGGGTTGGTCTGTGCCGCGCAGCAGAAGGCCGCCATCCGGCATTACGCGTCCCGGCGCGCCATGGATATCGAGGGGCTGGGCGACAAACTCGTGGAGCAACTCGTGGACGAGGGGCTGGTCGCCAACGTCGCGGCGCTGTACGAATTGGACAGAGAGCAACTGGTGGCCCTGGAGCGCATGGGCGAGAAGTCCGCGGACAACCTGCTGGCGGCACTGGAGGCGAAGAAGCAGACCACGCTGCCGAGGTTCATCTTCGCCCTGGGGATTCGCGAGGTTGGGGAGGCCACTGCGCTCGCCCTGGCGCAGCACTTCGGTAGCTGGGAGCAGCTGAGCGCGGCCAGCGAGGAGCAACTGCTAGAGGTCAATGACGTCGGCCCGGTGGTAGCCGACCACCTGCGGCAGTTCTTCGACTCCGACACGGGCATGTCGATCGTCGAGGCGCTGCGTGCGCGGGGCGTGCGCTGGGAGGACCTGCCGGTGGCCGTGGACGGCGAGCAGCCTCTTTCCGGGGAGACCTGGGTGGTGACCGGCAAGCTCGAGGCGCTGTCCCGTGAAGAGGCCAAGGCGCAGCTGCAGGCCCTCGGCGCCAAAGTTGCGGGCAGCGTCTCGGCAAAAACCACCCGCGTCGTAGCGGGCCCGGGTGCGGGGTCGAAACTGGGCAGGGCGAGGGAGCTGGACATCGAGGTGATCGACGAGGACGCACTGCTGGCCCTGTTGGCGCAACACGGGGTGACCCTGTGATGCGGCTGCTGGCGGCGGCACTGCTCCTGTTCGCGACGGGATGCGCGACCAGCCCGCCGCAAAACGTGGATAATATCTGCTCCATCTTCCGCGAGAAGGACGACTGGTACGAGGACGCCGCGGACGCCCGCGACGAGTGGGGCAGCTCAATTCCGGTCATGATGGCGATCATCCACCAGGAGTCGCGCTTCGTGGCGAAGGCCAAGCCGCCGCGCAGGAAGATCCTCGGCTTCATCCCTGGCCCGCGTCCCTCCAGTGCCTACGGTTACAGCCAGGCGAAGAAAACCACGTGGTCGGAGTACAAGCGCAGCGCGGGTCGTTACGGGGCCGACCGGGACGATTTCGGCGACGCCATCGACTTTGTGGGCTGGTACAACTACCAGTCAAAGAGGCGCTCGGGTATCTCCCGGGCCGATCCCTACAGTCTCTACCTCGCGTACCACGAGGGCCACGGCGGGTTCAATCGCGGCACCTACAAGGGCAAACCCTGGCTCATGCAGGTGGCGCGCAAGGTGGAGCGGCGGGCCGGCGCCTACCAGTCACAGCTCAATAGCTGCGAGGAAGATCTCGTGGACGACGGCTGGTTTTTCGGCTGGTTCTGAGGGCCGCGGCCCCGGCCCAGTTCAAGTTTCGGCACCACTTTTAGTATTGTCCCCTAAGCGCCGGAAAAGTAACGGGAATTTCCTGCGGCCCCTAATGAAAACGCGCTTGACATATGACACACTTATCGACTCGTCCGAACAGACGATTAACACTACAAAAAGTGTGTTAATTAACCCCACAGACTCGAGCAACAGCGGTGAAGCCAACTGACATCAAAGACCCCGAGTACTTCCACAAGGTAGTGGATTGCCAGTACGCCTGCCCGGCGCACACCCCGGTGCCCGAATATATCCGGTTAATCGCGGAGCAGCGCTACACCGAGGCCTACATGATCAACTGGAAGTCCAACGTCTTCCCGGGCATTCTCGGGCGCACCTGTGACCGTCCCTGCGAGCCCGCCTGTCGCCGCGTCCGGGTAGAGGATGAGCCTGTCGCCATTTGCCGCCTGAAGCGCGTCGCCGCCGACAACAAAGACAACATCGTCGAGCTGCTGCCGAAGATACCGAAGAAGAAAAATGGTTTGCGCATCGCGCTGATCGGCGCCGGCCCAGCGTCGCTGACGGTGGCCCGCGACCTCGCGCCCCTCGGCTATACCATCGACATCTTCGACAACCAGTTCGCGGGCGGCGGCATGATGCGCAGCCAGATTCCCGCCTTCCGCCTGCCCATCGAGGTGCTGGACGAGGAGGTGGACTACATACTCGACCGGGGCGTCAATGCCACGTTCGATATCGAGGTGGACAGTCTCAAGTCCATCCTCGACCAGGAGTACGACGCGGTTTTCGTCGGCACCGGCGCCCCGCGCGGCAAGGGACTGAACCTGCCGGGCCTCGAGGACGCGATGGACAACGTCCATCTCGGTATAGACTGGCTCGCCAGCGTCGCCTTCGAGCACACCCACGAGATCGGCAAGCGCGTGCTGGTCCTGGGCGGTGGCAATACGGCCATGGACTGCTGCCGCACCTCCAAGCGTCTCGGCGGCGAGGATGTGCGCGTTGTCGTACGCAGCCCCTTCGAGGATATGAAGGCCTCGCCCTGGGAGAAGGAGGATGCCATGCACGAGGGCATCCCCATCTACAACAACCACGTGCCCAGGGAGTTCGTGGTGGAGGACGGCCGCCTGCTGGGCATGCACTTCGAGAAGGTGGAGGCGGAGTACGACGACGAGGGCAACCGCACCCTGGTGCCGACCGGTGAGGACCTCGTGTTCATGGAGGCGGACGACGTCCTCATGGCGATCGGCCAGGAAAATGCCTTCCCCTGGATAGAGCGCGACCTCGGTATCGAATTCGACAAGTGGGATATGCCGGTGGTGGACGAGCAGACCTTCCAGTCCACCAACGAGAGAGTCTTCTTTGGTGGAGACGCGGCTTTTGGCCCAGAAAACGTCATCACCGCCGTCGCCCACGGACACCAGGCCGCGGTGAGCATCGACCTGTTCTGCCGCGGCGAGGACGTGCGTCAGCGCCCGCCGCCCGACGTCAACCTCGCCAGCCAGAAGATGGGCGTGCACGAGTGGAGTTACGACAACGCGGTGGAGACAGACCAGCGTTACGTCGTGCCGCTTGCGCCCCTGGAGGAGACCCTCAAGGATCGCAAGATGGAGGTGGAGCTGGGCTTCGATACCCAGACCGGCTACAAGGAGGCGGAGCGCTGCCTCAACTGCGATGTCCAGACGGTTTTTTACGAGGGCCGCTGCATCGAGTGCGACGCCTGCGTGGACATTTGTCCTACCGATTGCATCAGCTTCACCGAGAACGGTTCAGAGGATGACCTGCGCACGCGCCTCTCCGCTCCCGCGGGCAACCTGGCGCAGGACCTCTACGTGTCGGCCGACCTGCCGACGACCCGGGTCATGGTCAAGGACGAAAACGTCTGTCTGCACTGCGGGCTCTGTGCCGAGCGCTGCCCGACCACGGCCTGGGACATGCAGAAGTTTCTCTACAACGTGACACATGCGGGGGATATGCCCTCATGAAGCGTATAGAGAGCGTCAATGACTTCGTCATCAAGTTCGCCAACGTCAACGGAACGGGCTCCGCCAGTGCCAACAATCTTTTCGCCAAGGCCTTGTTCCGCATGGGCATCCCGGTCTCGCCCAAGAACATCTTCCCCTCGAACATCCAGGGACTGCCGACCTGGTACGAGGTGAGGGTCAACGACCAGGGTTACCTGGGTCGCCGTGGCGGGGTGGATATCGCGCTGTCCGTCAATCCACAGAGCATGGCCCAGGACATCCAGGAAGTGGAGTCCGGCGGGTATTTCATTTTTGACAACACCAAGCCGCTGGACCTGCGCCTGCTGCGCGACGACGTGGAGATCATCGGCATCCCGCTGACGCGTATCTGCAACGAGCAGTACAAGGACCCGCGGCAGCGCCAGCTGTTCAAGAACGTGATCTATGTCGGCGCCCTTGCCGCGCTGCTGGACATGGACTTCAAGGTGCTGACCAGCCTGGTCGAGGACCAGTTCAAGGGCAAGGAAAAGCTCGTGTTGCCGAACATACATGCCCTGGAGCTCGGCCACCAGTGGGCGAAATCGAACCTCGAGTGCCCCATCGGCATCCGGGTGGAGAAGAGCGACCTGGTGGGCGACAAGATCCTGCTGGACGGCAACACCGCCCTGGGCCTCGGCGCGATTTACGGCGGGGCCACCGTCGCGGCCTGGTACCCGATCACACCGTCGACCTCGGTGGTGGACGCCTACGAAAAGTACGCGCGCCGCATGCGTATCGACCCGGGTACCGGGCGCAAGAACTACGCCATCGTGCAGGCCGAAGACGAACTGGCCGCGATCGGCATGGCCATCGGCGCCGCCTGGGCCGGTGCGCGGGCGTTTACCGCCACCTCGGGCCCCGGCGTGTCCCTGATGAGCGAGTTTCTCGGCCTGGCCTATTTCGCGGAAATACCCACAGTGTTGTTCAACGTGCAGCGGGCCGGGCCCTCCACCGGTATGCCCACCCGCACGCAGCAGGCAGATATTCTGGCCTGCGCCTACGCCTCCCACGGGGATACCAAGCAGGTGCTGCTGTTTCCCTCCACCCCGGAGGAGTGTTTCGACTTCGGCGCACAGGCCTTTGATCTCGCGGAACGGTTACAGACCCCCATTATCGTCATGTCCGACCTCGACCTGGGCATGAACGACAACATGTCGCCGCCGCTGCAGTGGGACGACGAGCGCCGCTACGACCGCGGCAAGGTGGTCACCGAGGAGCAGCTGGAATCCGGGTTTGACTTCGGCCGTTACCTCGACGTGGACGGCGACGCGATTTGTTACCGCACCTACCCGGGGACCCATCCGACCAAGGGTTCGTTCTTCACGCGCGGGACCTCGCGCGACGAGCGCGCGGTGTATACCGAGCGGGGCGAGGACTACGAGGAGAACATGCTGCGCCTGTTGCGCAAGTGGGAGACCATCAACGAGCATGTGCCCAAGCCCGAAATCATCGACTGCGGCGCGGAGACCGACACAGGCGTCATCTACTTCGGTACCAGTGAGGAATCCAGTCGCGAGGCTCTCGACTACCTCGCCCGGGAAGGTATTTACATGGATGCGATGCGTGTACGCGCCTTCCCGTTCAACGCGGAGGTCAAGGCGTTTATCGAGCGCCATGACCGGGTGTTTGTCATCGAGCAGAACCGCGACGCGCAGTTGCGCACCCTGTTGATGGCCGAGTTCGAGTTCGGGCCGGACAAGTTGAAGTCGGTCCTGTGTTTCGACGGGACGCCGATCAGTGCCCGCAACATCCGCAAGCAGATCAAGAAACACCTGAACGGCGGCAACGTGACGCCGCTGCACCGCCATACCGCAGCGAGCGGCGCCGGAGACCAGTTATGAGTTACCAGGTACCCAAATTCCGCCACCCGGACCTGCCGGTCAACGACCTCGGCTACACCAAGGCCGATTACGAGGGGTCGATCTCGACCCTGTGCGCGGGTTGCGGCCACGACTCCATCAGCGGGGCCATCGTGCGCGCCTGCCACGAGCTGTCCATCGAGCCGCACAAGATCGCCAAGCTGTCGGGTATCGGCTGCTCCTCCAAGTCGCCGACCTACTTCCTGGGCAACTCCCACGGCTTCAACTCGGTTCACGGGCGCATGCCCTCCGTCGTCACCGGAGCGGCACTCGCCAACCGGGACCTGCTCTACATGGGGGTCTCCGGCGACGGCGATACCGCCTCCATCGGCATGGGCCAGTTCGCCCATGTCGCGCGGCGCAACCTGAACATGGTCTACATCGTTATGAACAACGGCTGCTACGGCCTGACCAAGGGTCAGGATTCAGCCACCGCCGACGAGGGTTCGGCGAGCAAGAAAGGCGACCCCAATCCCTGGGATTCCATCGACCTGTGCGCCACCGCGCTGCAGACAGGGGCGACGTTTGTCGCGCGCAGCTTCTCGGGCGACAAGGAGCAGCTGGTGCCGCTCATCAAGGCCGCCATCACCCACCGCGGCTTTGCCCTGATCGACGTGGTCTCGCCCTGCGTCACGTTCAACAACAACACGGAATCCACCAAGAGCTACGAGTTCGTGCGGGAGCACGCGGAGGCGACGGGCACCGTCGATTTCGTGCCCATGCGCCAGGAGATCACCACCGAGTACGAGGCGGGCAGCGGGCGGGAAGTGACGATGCATGACGGCTCCACCATCCACCTCTACAAGATGGACGAGTCCTTCGATCCCTTCGACCGGCGCTCCGCGCTGAACACCATCGAGGAGCACAGGGAGAAGGGCACCGTGCTGACGGGCCTGATCTACATGGACGAGGACTCCAGGGACCTGCACGACGTGATGGAGACCTCGCAGCGGCCCCTCAACCAGCTCGAGGAGTCGGACCTCTGCCCCGGCAACAATCTGTTGCAGTCCATCAACGCGAGCCTGCGCTAGGAGGAGGCGATCCGCCCCGGCAGTCCGCTTTAATTGGATCCTGTCATATAATTGTCATATTTCCCCCCTCTAATACCCATTTTCGGGGAATTCGGGGATTTGATGTAATGAATGCGCGCACCGTACTGGTCGTCGACGACGAGTTCGCAATTCGGGATATGCTGAGAATGGCACTCGAAATGGCGGACTTTCGCTGCCTCGAGGCAGAAGATATCCAGAAGGCCTACAGCCTTGTCGTGGATGAGCGGCCGGATATCGTGCTGCTGGACTGGATGCTGCCGGGTGGTAGCGGCCTGGAACTCCTGCGCCGCCTGAAGCGCGACGAGCTCACCCGGGAACTTCCGGTGATAATGCTCACCGCCAAGACCGCCGAGGACAACGTGATCCAGGGCCTGGACGTCGGGGCTGACGACTACATCACCAAGCCCTTCGCCCCGCGCGAATTGATCGCCAGGATCAAGGCGCTGTTACGCCGCTCCAGTGGTACTATCGACGACGATCGTATCCAGGTGGCCAAGCTTGTACTGGATGGCAACAGCCGGCGTATCTTTATCGCCGACCAGCCGCTTGAGATGGGCCCCACGGAGTTCAACCTGCTGAAGTTTTTCATGTCCCACCCCGAGCGCGCCTACACGCGCAGCCAGCTCCTGGACCGCGTCTGGGGTGCCAACGTCTACGTCGAGGAGCGCACCGTGGACGTACACATTCGGCGCCTGCGCAAGGCCTTGCAATCGCCCTTCGGGGACTACAGCAAGATGATCCAGACGGTGCGCGGGACCGGGTACCGGTTCTCCTCACAGGGCGTGGTTTGATGGAGGGTCGAACCGGGTAATGAGTTGGCTCGCCGCTGCCGGCCGCATCACTGCAATCGCAACCGTTTTCTCCTTCATCGGATGGCTTTACGGATACCCGCTGGAAACCCTCACGCTGCTCCTGCTGCTACTGGTGGGCTTTTGGCTGTACCAGATGCAGCGTGTGCAGACCTGGCTGCAGGATCCGGTGCAGCCACCCCCGGATGCCTACGGTATCTGGGGAGAGTTGCTGGCCAGGATTTACCAGAATCAGCGGCGGGCCAATGAGGTACAGCGTCAATTGCAGGCGAACGTGAAATATCTGCAGGATTCCTTTGCATCCATGCGCGACGGTGTTGTCATGGTGGATGAGAAGGGCGCCATCAAGTGGCTCAACCAGGCAGTTGAATCGCTGTTGGGATTGCGCTACCCGGAGGATACCGGACAGCCCCTGACCAACCTCGTCCGGGCGCCGGAATTCAATGATTATTTTCTTTCGGGCGACTACAGCAAGCCCCTCCAGTACGCCTCCGCCGGCACAGATAAAAAACACCTCAGAGTCGAAATTACCCACTTCGGCGAGGGTGAGAGGCTGCTGTTCATTCGGGATATCAGCGACGCCGTGCGCATGGAACAGATCCGTCGCGACTTCGTCGCCAATGTCTCCCACGAATTGAGAACGCCCCTGACCGTGATCAGCGGCTACCTGGGGACATTCATGAGTAATACCGCGGACCTGCCGGAGCGTTATTCGAAGCCACTGCAGCAGATGAGCCAGCAGGCCGAGCGCATGGAGACGCTGCTCAAGGACCTCCTCTGGCTGTCCCGGATCGAGAGCGAAAAAACGGGAGACAAGCGGGAGCTGGTGGACGTGTGCGGCTTACTGCAGGAACTGCGGGAGGAGCTGGCGGCCACGCACCCCGGGCGGACAGTGGAGCTGGAGCTGGAGACCAGCACTCGCATACTGGGGGATTACCGCGAGCTCTACAGCGCCGTCCAGAATCTCGCCGTCAACGCCATCAAGTACAGTCCGGGGGACACCAGCGTCGGCATTCGCTGGTATTCCGACGACAGTCATTGCATAGTGGAGGTCGCAGACCAGGGAATAGGTATAGACCCCGTCCATATTCCCAGGCTTACCGAACGGTTTTACCGGGTGGACGACAGCCGCAGCTCCATGACCGGGGGGACCGGGCTCGGCCTGGCCATTGTCAAACATGTCGTCGCGGCCCACGGAGGCGAGATGCACATCGACAGCGAGTTGTCCAAGGGCAGTACCTTCTCCCTGCGGTTTCCCGCCGGAGAATAAGCGTGCCGACACAGGAAGAATTCCAGCCCCACACATCGGGAAAATTCAACAGCGAACTCGAATCCCTGCGCAACCGGATGCTGGAGATGGGCGGTTTGGTCGAGGGCCAGCTGGTAGAGGCAGTGGACGCCATGCTCAAGCTGGACAGTGGCCGTGCAGAGGCAGTGGTGGACGGGGATTCCAGGGTCAATCTCATGGAGATGGAGATTGACGACCAGTGCACCGCGATCATCGCCCGGCGCCAGCCCACGGCGAGCGACCTTCGCCTGGTCGTCGCGATCATCAAGATCAATACCGATCTCGAGCGGATCGGGGATGAGGCGGGAAAGGTCGCCAAGCAGGTAGTGCGCATGTCCGAAGAGGGTGCCTCACCGAGCAACTTCATCGAGGTCAGGCATATAGGCAGTCGTGTCGCGGAGATGTTGCGGCGGGCCCTGGATGCCTTCGCGCGGCTGGATGTCGACCAGGCGATCGAAGTGGTGCGCAGTGACAGGGCGGTGGACAGCGAGTACGGCAGCGCCATGCGCAGCCTGGTGACGTTCATGATGGAGGACCCCAGGGATATCGGGCCCATCCTGAACGAGATGTGGGCGCTGCGCAGCCTGGAGCGCATCGGGGACCACGCCTGCAATATCGCCGAACACGTCGTCTACCTGGTACGGGGGCGGGATGTGCGCCACGGCCACCTCGAGGACCTGGGTTTATAAAATATAATTTTATAAAATCCCCGTCCGGCTGGAGGCCCCGTACCTGTTGGGTTCCCGGCCGTCACAAAACTGTAACATTGCGTCCCTAGAATGCGTGGCGATCGCCCCGGGAGCGGGTTCGGGCCGGGAAACACACACCCTCGAGGGAGTCCACACAACGTGAAAAAACACCTGATTGGCACACTGGCCGCCGCGGCACTCGGCACCGCAGTGAGTACGAGCCCCGCCCTGGCGCGCGACACCGTCAGCATTGTAGGATCATCCACTGTCTACCCCTTCGCGACCGTCGTGGCGGAGCGATTCGGGCGCTCCACTGATTTCAGGACGCCGAAAATCGAGTCGACGGGGTCCGGCGGCGGCCTCAAGCTGTTCTGCAAGGGCGTCGGCGCCAATACCGTCGACGTCACCAATTCCTCCCGCCGTATCAAGAAAAGCGAATACGACGACTGCCAGTCCAACGGCGTCACCCAGATCGTGGAGGTCCTGATCGGCTACGACGGCATCGCGATCGCCAACTCCAAGAAGACGGCACAGATGTCCCTGAGCCTCGCCGATGTCTACGCCGCGCTGGCCAAGGACGTGCCCGGGCCCGATGGCAAGCTGGTTCCCAACCCCAACAAGACCTGGCAGGACGTCAACCCGGCCCTGCCGGCCACCCGCATCGAGGTCCTCGGTCCGCCGCCCACCTCCGGTACGCGTGACGCCTTTGCCGAGCTCGCCCTCGGCGGGGGTGCCAAGGCCAACCCCGACATCAAGGCCCTGTCGGGACTCTCTGCAGACGAGGTGGACGAGATCAAGGCCGCCATGGCCCGGCTCGGAATCCCGGCGGCCACCTACGACGCCCTGGCGCAGAAAAAGGGTGCTCCGCCCAAGGGCAAGGACCTGTTCAAGACCATCGCCTACGCGGTGCGGGAAGACGGGGCCTATATCGAGGCGGGCGAGAATGACAACCTGATCGTGCAGAAGCTGGATGCCAACCCCAACGCCCTGGGTATCTTCGGATTCAGCTTCCTGGAAGAGAATGGCGACAAGGTCCACGGTTCGCTTATCGACGGGGTGGAGCCGAGCTTCGATTCTATCGCGAGCGGCGATTACCCGGTCTCGCGACCCCTGTACTTCTACATCAAGGGGGCCCATGTGGGCAAGATTCCGGGCATCCAGGAGTACGCCCTGGAGTTTACCTCCGGTAGGGCCATGGGAGAGGACGGTTACTTGCCGGAGCGCGGCCTTATTCCCCTGGGGGACGAGGAGATGAAACAGGTTCAGTCAGATGTCAACAACCTCACACCGCTGAAAATGTAGTAGGCTGTCGGCCGCGAACTGGAGCAGGTCAGTAGCTGGTGCAACGCCTGAGGTGTTGCACCATTTTTACGTTTAGGGGGCGGGAGAACGGCCCCCCTGCAGGATTTGGACGGTGATCCCCCCATGCAGACTACGACTGTTTTCCTGATATTGGTCGCCCTTAGCCTGGGTAGTTTTTTCCTGGGCCGCCGCCGGTCCCGGGCCGTTGCCGCGGGGGTAGGCGGTGTCGAATTCCTGCACTCCCTGCCCAAACACTACGGCTATATGGCCGCCGCATGGGCAGGACTGCCCGCCCTGGTGTTGTTGCTGTTGTGGATGGGGTTCGAATCCAGAATCCTGTACGAGATGGTGCTGGCCCAACTGCCGGCCTCGGTGCGCGGCATGCAACCGGACCAACTGGGCCTTTACTATAATCAGATCCTCAGTGCTGCCCAGGGCAGCCTGGATGCGGAGGGGCTGGACCCGACGCAGGCCCAGGCGGTGCTGTTCTACGAGGCCAGGGAGGCCTCTCTCGAAGGTATCAAGGCGGCCTCGGTCTTCCTGCTTGCCATGCTCGGCTGCGCCCTTGCCATCCGGCGAGTGACCCCGGCCTTCCGGGCCCGCAACCACGTTGAGGGCATCCTGACCTGGCTGTTGTTCGGCTGCTCATTTCTCGCCGTGCTCACTACCCTGGGCATCGTCATGTCCGTCCTGTTTGAGGCGGTTCGCTTCTTCCAGGTGGTGCCGATTTCGGATTTCCTGTTCGGCCTGGAATGGAGTCCCCAGATCGCCATACGCGCCGACCAGGTGGGCGCATCCGGTTCTTTTGGGTTTATCCCGCTGCTCGTGGGCACGTTGCTGATTTCCGCGGTGGCCATGGTGATCGCCGTACCCGTCGGCTTGATGTCGGCGATCTATCTATCCGAGTACGCGTCCAGGAGGTTCCGCTCGGTGACCAAGCCGGTGCTGGAAATCCTCGCGGGTGTTCCCACCGTGGTGTACGGATTCTTCGCGGCGCTGACGGTGGCCCCTTTTATCCGCGAGCTGGGGGAGAGCCTGGGTCTGACGGTCGCGTCCGAGAGCGCGCTGGCCGCCGGGGTGGTCATGGGGATCATGATCATCCCCTTCGTCATGTCCTTGTCCGACGACATCATCAACGCCGTCCCGGATTCCCTGCGTGAAGCCTCCCTGGGTATGGGGGCCACCATGAGCGAGACCATCAGCCGGGTCTTGCTGCCCGCCGCCCTGCCGGGAATCGTCGGCGGCATCCTGCTCGCGGTGTCCCGGGCGATCGGCGAGACGATGATCGTCGTCATGGCCGCGGGACTGTCGGCGAAATTGACGGCTAACCCACTCGAGGCGGTGACCACGATCACGGTGCAGATCGTCACGCTGCTCGTGGGCGACCAGGAGTTCGACAGTCCCAAGACCCTGGCTGCTTTTGCCCTGGGCCTGGTCCTGTTTTTTGTCACCCTGCTGTTAAACGTTGTGGCGCTGTACGTCGTGCGCCGCTACCGGGAGCAATATGAGTAAGGGCAAGCCCTACAAGAACACGGCCGTCATCCAGGCGTCGCTGAAGAAGCGCTACGCCCGGGAACGGCGCTTCCAGTGGTACGGACGCATCGCGGTGCTGACGGGGTTCATGTTCCTGTTCATCCTGCTCGCGGATATCGTCACCAAGGGACTGCCGGCGTTCACCCAGGAGTACATCCAGGTCGACCTCACGCTCGACCCGGGCTCGCTGGGGGTCAGCCCTACTCCCGATGAAAAGGCGCTGTTCTCGGCGGACTACCTGTCGGTCATCAAGGGTGGGTTGCGTGAGATGTTTCCCGAGGTATCGGGACGGACCGAAAAGCGGCAACTCTACCGCCTGCTCAGCATGGGTGCAGAGTACGAACTCAGGGACCTCGTCCTCGCCGAGCCGGAACTCGTGGGCACCCGGCAGTCGGTATGGCTGAAGGCGCACTCCGAGGCGGGAAGCTACCTGAAGGGCCAGGTGGACAGCCAGCTGGAGGAGTCGGACAGGCGGGTGAAGGACATCCAGGTTGCCTGGCTGGACAGGCTGCGCGAGGAGGGGAGGACAGAGAGCCGCTTCAACACCACGTTCTTCACCGCCGGGGACTCCAGGGAGCCCGAGATGGCCGGCATCAAGGCGGCCCTCTACGGGTCGTTCTTCACGCTGCTGGTCACCTTTTTTCTCGCGTTCCCCGTCGGTGTCGCCGCGGCGGTATACCTCGAGGAGTTCGCACCGCGCAACAGGCTCACCGACCTGATCGAGATCAATATCAACAACCTGGCGGCGGTGCCGTCGATCGTGTTCGGCCTGCTGGGTCTGGCCGTCTTTATCAACCTGATGGACCTGCCGCGCTCTGCGCCCCTGGTGGGCGGCATGGTCCTGTCCCTGATGACCCTGCCCACCATCATCATCACGTCCCGGGCTGCCATCCAGGCGGTGTCGCCGTCGATTCGCGAGGCCGCGCTGGGGATCGGGGCCTCGCGGCTGCAGACGGTTTTCCACCATGTTCTGCCGGTGGCGATGCCGGGCATTCTCACCGGCTCCATTATTGGTATGGCCCAGGCCCTGGGAGAGACAGCGCCGCTGCTCATGATCGGGATGGTGGCCTTTATCATGGATGTGCCCGGAGGGGTGACCGACGCCTCCACCGTGCTCCCGGTGCAGATATTCCTGTGGGCCGACAGCCCCGAGAGGGGCTTTACTGAGAAGACCTCAGCGGCCATCATGGTCCTGATGGGTTTTCTTATCCTGATGAACGCGCTGGCCATCTACCTGCGCCGGCGATTTGAAATGAAATAGATCGCGACTAGTCTGCCGAGAGGCCCATCGATTATGAGCGCTACCACAGCAATGCCGAATGAAGCGAGCGAGACCGGCCCCCTGCCGGTCGAGCAGGAGAAAGCCCTGGACATCCGCGATCACCAGGAAGTCGCCGACTACGAGACCATCGGGACCCCCTTTGTCGACAATCCGAAGATGTCGGCCCGGGGTGTCAACGTTCACTACGGCGACAAGCATGCCATCATGGACGTGAGCCTTGATATCGGCCGGAACGAGGTGATCGCCATGATCGGGCCCTCGGGCTGCGGCAAATCGACCTTCCTGCGCACCCTGAACCGCATGAATGACATCATCCCAGGTTGCAGCGTATCGGGCGACATTACCCTGGATGACGAGGACGTCTACGGCAACGGCCAGGACACGGTGCTATTGCGCGCCAGGGTCGGCATGGTCTTCCAGAAGCCCAACCCTTTTCCCAAGACCATCTACGAGAACGTCGCCTACGGGCCGCGTATTCACGGCCTGGCGCACAGCAAGGCGGAAATGGACGAGATCGTGGAGAAGAGCCTGCGCCGCGCCAGCCTGTTCGACGAGGTCAAGGATCACCTGGACAAACCCGGCACCGGACTCTCGGGAGGGCAGCAGCAGCGCCTGTGTATCGCCAGGGCAATAGCCGTCAGCCCCGAGGTGATCCTGATGGACGAGCCGTGCTCGGCACTCGATCCCATCGCCACGGCGCGGATCGAGGAACTGATCGATGAGCTCAAGGCGAAGTACACCATCGCCATCGTGACGCACTCCATGCAGCAGGCGGCCCGGGTCTCCCAGCGCACCGCTTATTTCCACCTGGGCAAGCTGATCGAGGTAGGGGAGACCAAGGATATCTTCACCATGCCTCAGCACCAATTGACGGAAAACTACATCACCGGCCGCTTCGGGTGATTGGGTTACCTCGTGGATGAAAACCTGAACATCGACCAGCACATTTCGCAGCAGTTCAACCGCGAAATGGAGGAGGTTCGCAAGAAGGCACTGACCATGGGAGGCCTCGTGGAGAACCAGTGTCGCAACGCCCTGGAGGCCCTGGTCAACTCGGATCCTGATCTGGCTGCCCGGGTGGCTGGCGGCGATGGACCCATCAACGACCTCGAGGTGGCGATCAGCGCCGAGTGCATGGAAATTCTCGCCCGGCGCCAGCCGGCGGCGAGTGACTTGCGCATGCTGCTCGCCGTTATCCGCCTCGTTTCCGAACTCGAGCGGGTGGGTGACGAGGCGGAGAAAATCGGCCGCCTGTCACTGGAACTCGCGGAGTCCCGCAATCGCTCGGGCTTCAACAGCGAACCCCGTCACCTGGGTGACAGCGTCGCACGCATGCTCGAGGGGGCGCTGGATGCGTTCGCCCGGCTGGATGTACATGCGGCGGTGGAGGTGGCAGCCAGGGACGAGGCCATCGATGCGGAGTTCGAATCACTGAACAGGCTGCTGCTGACCCACGTGATGGAGGACCCGCAGAAGGTGAAAAACATGCTGAGGGTCAACTGGTGCGCCCGGGCCATGGAGCGCATCGGGGACCACGCGGTAAACATCTGCGAAGAGGTGATCTTCCTGGTCAAGGGCAGCGATGTGCGCCACCTGAGCATCGGGGAAATCCGCGACCAGTTCAGCTGAAACGTGATGCCGGGCCGGCCCTCAATCCTCCCCGGGTTTCTGCTCCCGCTCAGCCTCCTTGACCTTGCTGGATATCAGCTTGATCACCCAGTTCGACAGGGAACGGCCGTCGGCCTCGGCCAGCTTTTTGGCCTTTTTCTTCAATTCCGGGTCGATGCGTATATTGAGGAGCTTGGTCTTGGACATGCCCGGAAACTGGCCGTGTTCGGGGAGGAATTGTGAGATTATCACATAGATATCACTTGTCTTGTCAATGTTGGTACGTATATATTCTGTATATACAAAAGCTACTCGGTAGCTAGGTTTTAGCTAGGTGATGTACATGAATCTTCGCGCGGCCCAGAAAGAATTGCGAGGCAGGTCGCCAGATGTTGCGTTACAGGTTTTACTGCTTGAAGCGCTGGTCGTGGTTTCTGCCAGTATCCTCCTGGTCAATCTTTTCGGTTGATCGACGTCTATCGCGCTGTTGCGGCGGGGCGCTAGCGGTCCCCGCGTGACATAATTCCGTCGCAATACTGCAATATATCCATCATCTGAGCGTCACATAAGCCCCCTTTTGCACCACTCGGGGGCGCCACTTGTCATAAATCTGTCACATATCCCCTTTAAGCTCTGCGCGCAGGGAACATCGAGCTGTGTTCCCTCCAGACATTTATCTAGGGGGATAGACCATGAGGAAGTTGATCGCTGTCGCGGTGGCTGGCGCCGTGTTTGGATCGACCGGCGCCAGCGCCGCCGTGCCGCAGGAGGAGTGGGAACAGTTCAAGGCGGATTTCGCCGCCATGGCAGCCCGGGTAAGCGCGCTGGAGGCCGAAAACCAGGCTTTGAGGGACGCGGCAGGGGGGGTGCCGTTAGAGGACCTGGGTGCCGAGGTGGGCACGCTGCGGAGTCAGAACGAGTCCAGCGCCTGGGCGGAGCGGGTGAAGTGGAAAGGGGATTTCCGCTATCGCTACGAGGACATCCAGGAGGACGGCAGGGACGACCGGGACCGCAACCGGATTCGCGCACGTGCCGCCCTGGTTGCCAGGACCGGTGACACCACCGAGGTGGGCCTGGGTATGGCCAGCGGCGGTGACGACCCGGTCTCCACCAACCAGACCCTCGGCGGAGGTGGTTCCACCAAGGACCTGCGCCTGGACCTGGCCTATTTCAAATGGACCGGCATCGAGGACACCAACCTCACGGCGGGCAAGTATTCCAACCCGTTCTACCGGGTGGAGAAGAGCGCCCTGATCTGGGACGGCGACTTCCGGCCCGAGGGTGCGGCCATCGGCTGGGCCTCCGACAACCTGTTCGCGACCGCCACCTACAGCTTTATCGAGAGCGACAGCAGGGCGGACGACGACGCCATCTGGGGCCTCCAGATCGGCGGCAGCCTGCCCATCGGCGAGGACATCAAGCTGACCGCAGCCGCCAAGTACCTGGACATCCCCACGAAGGGCCGCCAGGCCTTTGACCCCGACGACCCGGACTTCTTCGGCAATTCGTCGGTGGTGGTGAATGGCGAGGAGGTCTACGCGATTGACTACCAGCTGATCAATGCCTCGCTGAACCTGGCCATGACCCTGTTCGATATGCCGCTCAGTATCTACGCGGACTACGTGCAGAACGATGACGCGGACGACCTGGACACGGGTTACCTCGCCGGCTTCCGCATCGGCAAGGCCAAGGGGCAGGGCAGCTGGCAGTTCCAGTACCAGTACCAGGACCTCGAGGCGGACGCGACCCTGGGCCTGCTCACGGACTCCGATTTTGCCGGCGGCGGTACCGACGGCGAGGGCCACAAGTTCGTCGTCAAGTACGCGCTGGACAGTACCTGGTCCCTGGGCGCGACCTATTTCGACACCAATCGGGGCGTGGATTTGGGTGACGACAACGACTACCAGCGCCTGATGATCGACACGGTGTTCAAGTACTGAGCGAGGAGGGTTCGCTGCCTTGCATCGGGACCGCGCTCCGGTACAATGGCGCGGCCTCCGGGGCGAGGCAATTCCATGTCCCCTTCGTCTAGTGGCCTAGGACTCTGCCCTTTCACGGCAGAAACAGGGGTTCGAACCCCCTAGGGGACGCCATACAGTGTCGCGGCAGGCGGGGCGAGACATGAGTCGTTACTGGAGCGATCTGGCCAGGGGCCTGACCCCCTACGTTCCCGGGGAGCAGCCCCGCGGCGAAAAGCTGGTCAAGCTCAACACCAACGAGAACCCCTATCCCCCGTCACCGGCGGTACTGGCCGCTGTGTCCGGTACGGATCCCGAACAGCTGCGGCGCTACCCGGACCCCCAGTCGGAGCGCCTGCGGGAGGCCCTGGCCGGCGATGCCGGGCTGTCCCCCGGGGAGGTCTTCGTGGGCAACGGCTCCGACGAGGTGCTGGCGTTGGCGTTCATGGCCCTGCTGAAGCACGACGGGCCGCTCTGCTTTCCCGATATCAGCTACAGCTTCTACCCGGTCTGGGCCGATCTCTGCGGCATCGCCTACGAGGCGGTCCCGGTGGGCGAGGACTTCGGTATCGATCCCCTGGGCTTTCCCGCGGACAACGGCGGCATCGTTTTTCCCAATCCCAACGCGCCGACGGGCCTGTTGCTCGGGCTGGACGCCATCCGGCGCATCCTGGAGCGCTCCCCGGACTCGGTCGTGGTGGTCGACGAGGCCTATATCGACTTCGGCGGGGAATCCGCCACCTCGCTCATCCGTGAATTCGACAACCTCCTGGTGGTGCAGACGCTCTCCAAGGCCCGCTCCCTGGCGGGCCTGCGAGTGGGGGCGGCCATGGGGCACCGCGACCTTATCGAGGGGCTGGACCGGGTCAAGAACTCCTTCAACTCCTATCCGCTGGACGCCATTGCGCAGCGGGCGGCGCTGGCGGCGCTTGAGGACCGGGCCTACTTCGAGGAGACCGCGGCCAGGGTGGTGCGCACCCGGGAGCGAATGACGGGCGCGCTGCAGGCGCTCGGTTTCACGGTGCTGCCCTCCGCGGCGAATTTTGTTTTTGCCACCCACGGCGGGCGACCGGCCGTGGAACTGTTCGCGGGACTGCGCGAACGGGGGGTGCTGGTGCGGCACTTCGACCGGCCGCGCATAGGGAACTACCTGAGGATCAGTGTCGGCACCGATGCGGAGGTGGACGCACTGCTGGCGGCCCTGGAGGCGATACTCGGGGAGGCCTGAGGCGACCTAACGCTTGCGCAGTACGACGCTGCCGATGCTGTAGCCGGCGCCGAAGGAACAGAGCACGCCGAGGTCCCCGGCGACGAAGTCATCCCGGTGCTTGTGGAAGGCGATCACCGAGCCGGCGGAGCTGGTATTGGCGTACTCGTCGAGAATGGTCGGCGCCTCATCCGCCGTGGCCTCGCGACCGAGGACCCGCCTGGAAATGAGCTGGTTCATGCTCAGGTTGGCCTGGTGCAGCCACAGGCGCTTCAATTGGTCGGGAGCGATGTCCAGGGACTCGAGCTGGCGGGCGATCTGGTTGGCCACCTCCGGGCAGACCTCCTTGAACACCTTGCGGCCCTCCTGCACGAAGAGCTTGTCGGCGGTCCCCACACCCGATTCGTCGCCACGGTTCAGGAAGCCGAAGTTGTTGCGGATATTGTTCGAGTAGATCGTGCGCAGCTTGCTGTCGACGACTTCGAACTGTTCCGGTCCGGTGGCCGTTTCGGCTCTCTCCACGATGACGGCTGTGCACACGTCGCCGAAGATAAAATGGGAATCCCGGTCGCGGAAGTTCAAGTGTCCGCTGCAGATCTCGGGATTCAGCATGAGCACGCAGTCCGCGCTGCCGGTCAGCACCGCGTCCCTGGCCTGCTGGATGCCGAATGTCGCGGAGGAGCAGGCGACGTTCATGTCGAAGCCGTACCCGTCGATGCCGAGCGCGTTTTGTATCTCAACGGCCATGGCGGGGTAGGGGCGCTGCATATTCGAGGCCGCGACGATGACCGCGTCGATATCCGGGGAGTCCTTGCCCGCCTGTGCCATGGCCTGCCGCGCGGCGGCCACCGACATCTCGCACTGGATGGACTGGGCGTCGTCGGGGCGTTCGGGCAGGTTGGGCACCATGCGCCCGGGGTCCAGGACGCCGGCCTTGTCCATGACGTAGCGCGACTTGATGCCCGAGGCTTTTTCGATGAACTCCGCGGAGGAGGGTTGCAGCGGCGGCAATTCGCCGGCGGCGATCGCCTCGGCGTTGTCCTGGTTGTAGGCCTCGACATACTGGTTGAAAGACTCCACCAGCTCCTCGTTGCTGATGGACTCTGCCGGTGTGTACAGGCCGGTACCGCTGATTACGACATCGGACATCTAACCGGCGCTATCGCTTGTCCAGCGGAACGAAATCCCGCTGGGTATAGCCGGTGTAGAGCTGGCGCGGCCGGCCGATGCGGTAGGTGCCGCTGATCATCTCGTTCCAGTGAGCAATCCAGCCGACCGTGCGCCCCACCGCGAAAATCACGGTGAACATGCTGGTGGGTATGCCGATGGCCTTGAGGATAATGCCCGAGTAGAAGTCGACGTTCGGGTACAGTTTCTTCTCGATGAAATAGTCGTCCGAGAGGGCGATCTCCTCGAGACGCTTCGCGATCTCCAGCATAGGTTCGTTGTCGATGCCCAGCTCGGCCAGCACCTCGTCCGCGGCCTCCTTCATGACCTTGGCGCGGGGGTCGAAGTTCTTGTACACCCGGTGGCCGAAGCCCATGAGCCGGAAGGGGTCCTCCTTGTCCTTGGCCCGTGCGACGAACTCGTCGATGCGCGAGACGTCGCCGATCTCCTCCAGCATTTCCAGTACCGCCTCGTTGGCGCCGCCGTGGGACGGACCCCAGAGCGCCGCGATACCGGCCGCGATGCAGGCGAATGGGTTCGCCCCCGAAGAGCCTGCCAGGCGGACAGTCGAGGTGGACGCATTCTGTTCATGGTCGGCGTGGAGGAGGAAGATGCGGTCCATCGCGCGGGCGAGTACCGGGCTCACGTTGCTCGGCTCGCAGGGGTTGCCGAACATCATGTGCAGGAAGTTTTCCGCGTAGTCGAGCCTGTTGTCCGGGTACATGAACGGCTGCCCGGTGGAAAACTTGTAGCTCATCGCAGCCAGGGTCGGCATTTTGGCGATCAGGCGAAATGCGGCGATCTGGCGGTGGTTCTCATCGGAGATATCCAGCGAATCGTGGTAGAACGCTGAGAGGGCGCCGACGACGCCGCACATGATGGCCATGGGATGTGCATCGCGCCGGAAACCGTTAAAGAAGGTGCGAATCTGCTCGTGGACCATGGTGTGCCGGTGCACGGTGCCCACAAACTTCTCCTTCTCCTCGGCGTTGGGGAGTTCCCCGTAGAGCAGCAGGTAGCATGTTTCCAGGTAGTCGGAGTGTTCGGCCAGCTGGTCGATCGGGTAGCCGCGGTGGAGCAGGATGCCCTGGCCGCCGTCGATGTAGGTGATCTGGGACTCGCAGGAGGCGGTCGAAACAAAGCCCGGGTCGTAGGTGAACATCCCCTGTGAGGTGAGCCCGCCGACATCGACCACGTCCGGGCCCAGGGTGCCTGAAAAGATGGGAAGGTCGATGCCACCCTCTCGCCCTTCAATGCTCAGGGTGGCTTTCTTGTCAGTCATACTTGTCACTCGTAAATGGCCCTGGGAAGTGCTTTTCCTAGGGTGCCCCACTATAAAGTTTCGGAGATTTTTGTCAATTGAACCGGGCGTTTATCGCCTGTTTCGAGGGCTTTTTCGCACTCCGCTGAACCCCTGTATAGCGACTCGTCCGCGACGGCGTCCCGATGCCGTTTCGCGATTGTAATTGTGCTCGTAAGTGCCTATAATTTCGCGCGTTTTATTGGGCCGGCAGCGCGCGCGGCCGGCGCAGTTGCGGACACTGCCACAACTCGATTAATCGCCCCCGGGGCGTCACAACGATGGTACCCAACCGTGAAAGACAACCGTCCTGTTAACCTGGACATCGGTTCCATGCGGCTCCCGATTACCGCCTGGGCATCGATCTCCCATCGCGCCACCGGCGTAGTACTGTTCGTGGGGATGCTGTTCCTGATCTGGGCACTCGATACGAGCCTGTCCGGACCCCAGGGCTTTGAAACGGTGCGCGAATGCCTGGCCAGCCCATTGGCCAGGCTCATCACCTGGGGCATTGTCGGCGCCCTGATCTACCACTCACTGGCGGGGATCAAGCACCTCGTCATGGATTTCGGCGTGGGCGAGACCATGGAGGGCGGTGTGCGCGGCGCCCGGCTGGTGATTGGCGCCTCGGTCGTCCTGACACTGCTCGCGGGGGTGTGGATATGGTAACTACAGTAACGAGTTTCGGGCGCTCCGGCCTGTCCGACTGGCTGGTCCAGCGGGTGTCCGGGGTCATCCTGCTGGCCTGGTTCCTCTGCGTGGGGGCCACGCTGCTGGGCGGGGTGGACTACGCCGCCTGGAAGGCTATGTTCGAGCTGACGTCCATGAAGATATTCACGCTGCTGGCCATCCTGTCGCTGGCGGCGCACGCCTGGATCGGTATGTGGGCCGTGGGGACCGACTACCTCACGGAGCGTATGATGGGCGGCCTGGGGAATGCGCTGCGGCTGGCTTTCCAGATCGGTTGCGGCCTCCTTATATTCATTTACGTGATCTGGGGCATCCAGATCCTCTGGGGTTAATCACAGATGGCGGCTCTTCGAACTCTCTCATTTGACGGCGTGATTGTCGGCGGCGGCGGCGCGGGTATGCGCGCCGCGCTGCAGCTGGCCCAGTCCGGCTACAAGACTGCTGTCATTTCCAAGGTGTTTCCGACCCGGTCCCACACGGTGTCCGCCCAGGGCGGCATCACCTGCGCCATCGCCTCCGCAGACCCGAACGACGACTGGCGCTGGCACATGTACGATACCGTCAAGGGTTCCGACTACATCGGCGACCAGGACGCCATCGAGTACATGTGCAGTGTCGGGCCGGAGGCGGTGTTCGAGCTGGAGCACATGGGCCTGCCGTTTTCGCGCACCGAGGAGGGGCGCATCTACCAGCGTCCCTTCGGCGGCCAGTCGAAAAATTTCGGGGAGGGCGGCCAGGCCGCCCGTACCTGTGCGGCGGCGGATCGCACGGGCCACGCCCTGTTGCACACCCTCTATCAGGGCAACATGAAGAACAACACCGTGTTCTTCAACGAGTGGTACGCCGTGGACCTGGTCAAGAACCAGGACGGCGCCGTGGTGGGCGTCATCGCCATCTGCATCGAGACCGGCGAGACGGTCTACGTAAAGTCCAGGGCGACCGTCTTCGCTACCGGCGGGGCGGGGCGCATCTACGCCTCCACCACCAACGCCCATATCAACACGGGCGACGGCGTGGGCATGGCCCTGCGCGCGGGCTTCCCGGTGCAGGACATCGAGATGTGGCAGTTCCACCCCACCGGCATTCACGGCGCGGGCACGCTGGTCACCGAGGGTTGCCGCGGCGAGGGTGGCTACCTGATCAACAAGGACGGCGAGCGCTTCATGGAGCGCTATGCCCCCAACGCCAAGGATCTCGCGGGGAGAGACGTGGTGGCCCGCTCCATGGTGCTGGAAATTCTCGAGGGGCGCGGCTGCGGCCCCGACGGGGACCACGTCTACCTGAAGCTCGACCACCTCGGTGAGGACGTGCTGGAGAGCCGCCTGCCGGGCATCTGCGAACTGTCCCGCACCTTCGCCCACGCGGACCCGGTGAAGGAGCCCATCCCCGTCGTGCCCACATGCCACTACATGATGGGGGGTATCCCCACCAACGTGCACGGCCAGGCCCTGCTGCAGGACGAGAACGGCGAGGACCAGGTCATACCGGGTCTCTACGCCTGTGGCGAGGTGGCCTGTGTATCGGTACACGGCGCCAACCGGCTGGGCGGCAACTCGCTGCTGGACCTCGTGGTGTTCGGCCGCGCCTCGGGCCTGTTTATCGAACGCGCCCTGCGCGAGGGTATCGATATGCGTGACGCGTCGGAGACCGACGTGGAGCAGGCAAGTGCGACGCTCAACCGGCTCAACGCCTCCACCGCGGGCGAAAACACCGCGGACCTGCGCAAGGAACTGCAGAACGTCATGCAGAATCACTTCGGTGTGTTCCGCAAGGGCGAGTTCATGCAGGAGGGCATTACCAAGCTGGCCGACCTTCGAGGGCGTATCGAGGGCCTGCACCTTTCCGATAAAAGCATGGCGTTCAACACCGCGCGCATCGAGGCGCTGGAACTGCAAAACCTGCTGGAGGTTGCCGAGGCGACTGCCATCACCGCCGAGGAGCGCAAGGAGAGCCGCGGTGCCCACGCCCGGGAGGACTACGAGGAGCGGGACGACGAAAACTGGCTGTGCCACTCCATGTACTACCCGTCGGACAAGCGCGTCGGCAAGCGCGGGGTCAATTTCGAGCCGGCGACGGTGGAACCGTTCCAGCCAAAGATACGTACGTACTAGGGGGTCGCAATGTTGCAAGTCAGTATCTACCGCTACAACCCTGAAACGGACGCCGAGCCGTACATGCAGGATATCCAGGTCGACACCGGTGGCAAGGACCTGATGGTCCTGGACGTCATGGAGATGATCAAGGCGCAGGACACCAGCATCGCCTATCGTCGCTCCTGTCGCGAGGGCGTGTGCGGTTCCGACGGTGTGAACATGAACGGCCTCAACGGCCTGGCGTGCATCACGCCGCTGTCGGAGACCGTCAAGGACAACAAGCTGGTGCTGCGGCCGCTGCCGGGCCTGCCCGTGATCCGCGATCTCGTGGTCGACATGGGCATGTTCTACGCGCAGTACGAGAAGGTGGAGCCGTACCTGCAGAACGACACGCCGGCACCGGCGATAGAGCGCCTGCAGTCGCCCGAGGACCGGGAGAAACTGGACGGCCTTTACGAGTGCATACTCTGTGCGTGCTGTTCCACGTCCTGTCCCTCCTTCTGGTGGAACCCGGACAAGTTCATCGGGCCGGCGGGCCTGCTGCAGGCCTATCGTTTCCTCGCCGACAGCCGCGATACGGCCACCGACGCGCGACTGGCGAAACTGGACGACCCTTTCAGCGTGTTCCGCTGCCACGGCATCCAGGCCTGCGTGAACGTCTGCCCCAAGGGGCTCAATCCCACGCGGGCAATCGGGCATATCCGCTACATGCTGCTGAGTCGTGCCACCTGAGCTACACTCAACTAGCGGTCCCCGCCGGCCGCGATGGATCGGCCAACCCCGGACAGGGTCGCGATGCTAGATAACTCCATGGAAGCCCTCAGGCAGAGTTCCCATATCGCCGGGGGCAACGCCACCTATGTGGAGGATCTCTACGAGAGTTACCTCAGGGACCCCAACGGCGTGCCGGAGCAGTGGCGCGACTATTTCGACAAGCTGCCCATGGTCGAGTCCGATCTCCTGCAGATCGAGGACGTTCCCCACTCGGTGATCCGGGACCGCTTCGCGCAGATCAGCAAGATGCGCGTGCGCACCGAGGCCACCGTGGCCCACGATTCACAGGCGACGGAGTACGAGCGCAAGCAGGTACAGGTGGTCCAGCTCATCTCGGCCTATCGCCAGCGGGGCCACCAGAAGGCGCGCCTCGACCCACTCGGCCTGGCCGAGCGGGAGCAGGTGGCCGACCTGGAGCTGGGATTCCACCAGTTGTCCTCCGCCGATTTCGACACGGTTTTCCAGACCGGCAGTTTGCATATCGGCAAGGCTGACGCGACCCTCGGGGAGATACACGAGGCGCTCGAGCGGACCTATTGCCACACCATCGGCGCCGAATTCATGCACATCGTGGACACCGCCGAGCGGCACTGGATCATGCAGCGCATGGAGTCGGTACGTTCGGCGCCGGACTTCGGCGCCGAGGTCCAGGTACAGCTGCTGCGTCGCCTGATCAAGGCGGAGGGCCTGGAGAAGTCCCTGGGCTCCAAGTACCCCGGCACCAAGCGCTTCGGCCTGGAGGGCGGCGAGAGCCTCATTCCCATGCTGTCGGAGATGGTGCAGCGCTGTGGCTTCTACGGCGCCCAGGAAATCGTTATCGGCATGGCGCACCGCGGCCGCCTGAACGTGCTCATCAATATTCTCGGCAAGGACCCGGCGGAGTTGTTCGCGGAGTTCGAGGGCACCGCGCAGTATTCCAGCTCCGGCGACGTAAAGTACCACCAGGGCTTTTCCTCCAACGTCATGACGCCCGGCGGCGAGGTGCACCTCGCGCTGGCCTTCAACCCCTCGCACCTGGAGATCGTGTCCCCCGTGGTGGAGGGCTCCGTGCGAGCGCGCCAGGAGCGTCGCGGTGACGATACCGGCGAGCTGGTTGTGCCGGTAGTGCTCCACGGCGACGCGGCATTTGCGGGGCAGGGCGTGGTGATGGAGACCTTCCAGATGTCCCAGACCCGGGCCTACCGGACCGGGGGTACGGTGCACATCGTGCTCAACAACCAGGTCGGATTTACCACGAGCCGGCGCGACGACGCGCGCTCCACCGAGTACTGCACCGATATCGCCAAGATGGTGCAGGCGCCCATCTTCCACGTCAACGCGGACGACCCGGAGGCGGTCCTGTTCGTCACGCAGATGGCGGTGGATTTCCGCACCGAGTTCAAGAAGGACGTGGTCATCGACCTGATCTGCTACCGTCGCCGCGGCCACAACGAGGCCGACGAGCCGTCGGTCACCCAGCCGGTGATGTACGAGAAAATCCGTCGGCACAGGACTACCCGCGAGCTGTACACCGATAAACTGGTACAGGCGGGCGTTATTACCGACGAGGAGGTGGAGACGCTGGTGGACGGGTACCGGGACTCGCTGGACCGGGGTGAACCGGTGGTGAGCAGCCTGGTGTCGGAGCCGAACAAGACCCTCTTTGTGGATTGGTCCCCGTATCTTGGCCACGACTGGAACCTGGAGTGCGATACCCGGGTGGACCTGCAGGCGCTGCAGGCGCTGGGCCAGGAGTCGAACCTGCCGCCGGACAATTTTCCGCTGCAGCGACAGGTGAACAAGATTCTCGAGGACCGGCGCAAGATGGCGGCCGGCGCCATGGTGGTGAACTGGGGATTCGCCGAAAACCTCGCCTACGCCACGCTGCTCAACGAGGGCTACCCGATACGGATCACGGGGCAGGATGTCGGCCGCGGCACGTTTTCTCACCGGCACGCGGTGCTGCACAACCAGAAGACCGGCGAGATCTATATGCCGCTGCGGCACCTGGGCCCGGACCAGGCCGAGTTCGTGATCTACGATTCCCTCCTGTCGGAGGAGGCGGTGCTGGCCTTCGAGTACGGCTACGCCACCACACGGCCCCAGGGCCTGGTGATCTGGGAGGCCCAGTTCGGCGACTTCGCCAACGGCGCACAGGTTGTCATAGACCAGTTCATTACCAGCGGCGAGAACAAGTGGGCCCGCCTGTGCGGCCTGACGATGCTGTTGCCCCACGGGTACGAGGGCCAGGGCCCGGAGCACTCCTCGGCGCGCCTCGAGCGCTTCATGCAGTTGTGCGCCGAGCACAACATCCAGGTGTGCATGCCCACCACACCTGCCCAGGTCTTCCACATGTTGCGCCGGCAGGCCATCCGGCCACTGCGCAAGCCCCTGGTCGTCATGTCGCCGAAAAGCCTCCTGCGGCACAAGGAGGCGGTCTCCACCATCGAGGAGCTGGCCGAGGGTCACTTCGAGAACGTCATGGACGAGGTGGACGAGCTCGACCGGGAGGGAGTGCAGCGCGTCATTCTCTGCTCGGGCAAGGTTTACTATGACCTGCTTGCGGCGCGGCGTGATCGCGGCGTGGAGAATATCGCCATTCTTCGGCTGGAACAGCTGTACCCGTTCCCCGAGGCGCACCTGCTGGAGATTCTCTCGACCTACCCGAACATGGTCGACGCCGTGTGGTGCCAGGAGGAGCCCATGAACCAGGGCGCCTGGTACGCGAGCCAGCACCACATGCGCCGCGTCATTCACCGGCACAAGGCTGAGGTCTACCTGCGCTACGTCGGCCGCAAGGGCTCCGCGGCACCGGCCGCGGGCTACATGGCCCTGCACCTGGAACAAATGGAACAGTTCATCGACGAGGCCCTGGGCGACATCCGGGCCGCCCAGTCCAAGGACAGCTAAATGGCAATCGAAATCAAGGCCCCCGCATTTCCCGAGTCCGTCGCCGATGGCGAAGTCGCCGTGTGGCACAAGGGGGAGGGCGAGTCGGTATCCCGCGACGAGTTGATCGTGGAGATCGAGACCGACAAGGTCGTACTGGAAGTGGTGGCGCCGGAGGACGGGGTGCTCACCGCGATCCACGCGGGGGAGGGAGAGACCGTCCAGAGCGAGCAGGTGCTCGCGACACTGGAGCAGGGGGCGTCTTCGAGCAAGCCACAGCGGCCGCAGAAAAAGCAGGAAGAAGCAGTCGCGGAGGTGGAGGACGAGCCGGCGGACGTGCAGCTCGGCCCGGCGGCGCGGCAGCTGGTGGAGGAGCACGATCTCGATGTCAGCCTGATCACCGGGACCGGCAAGCAGGGGCGGATCACCAAGGAGGATATCCTCCGGCATCTGAAGGAACGGGATAAGGCGCCGCCTCCCGCCGCCACTTCCACTGCCACACCGGCGGCCGCGGAAGAGGCCCCGCCGGGGCCTTCCAGCGAGCGGGTCGAGCGCCGCGTGCCGATGACCCGGATGCGCGCGCGCATCGCCGAGCGGCTGCTGCACGCCACCCAGGAAACGGCCATGCTGACCACGTTCAACGAGGTCAATATGGCGCCGGTCATGGCCCTCAGGGCCAAGTACCGGGAACAGTTCGAAAAAACGCACAACGGCACGCGTCTGGGCTTCATGGGGTTCTTCGTAAAAGCCGCCTGCGAGGCGCTCAAGCGCTTCCCGGCAGTCAACGCCTCCATCGACGGCAACGATATCGTCTACCACGGCTACCAGGATATCGGTGTGGCGGTATCCACCGAGAACGGCCTGGTGGTGCCGGTGATGCGCGACGCCGATTTCATGAGCCTGGCGGATGTGGAGGCCGCGATCGCCGACCTGGGGCTGCGCGCGCGTGAAAACAAGCTGACAATCGAGGACATGACCGGCGGTACCTTCACAGTTACCAACGGCGGTGTCTTCGGTTCGCTGATGTCGACGCCGATTCTCAATCCGCCGCAGACCGGCATACTGGGTATGCACAAGATTCAGGAGCGGCCCATGGCGGTGGACGGGGAAGTCGTGATCCTGCCGATGATGTACCTCGCCCTGTCCTATGACCACCGCCTGATCGACGGCAAGACGGCGGTACAGTTCCTGGTGGCGATCAAGGACCTGATCGAGGACCCCGCGCGGATCCTGCTACAACTGTAAGCGTATTCAGGGGTCGGCGCGGGACGTGGCGGCCGGAACCAACTCTTCACGGGAAAGACAATGTCAGACAAATTTGATGTGGTGGTAATTGGCGCGGGCCCGGCGGGTTACGTGGCGGCGATCAAGGCCGCGCAGCTCGGTTTCAACACGGCTTGCGTCGAACAGTGGCAGGATGACTCGGGCAAGATCCTGCTCGGCGGTACCTGCTGCAATATCGGCTGCATACCCTCCAAGGCCCTGCTCGACAGCAGCCACAAGTTCGCCGAGGCACGGGACACCTTCGCGCTGCATGGCATCGGTGTAGATTCGCCGAGCCTCGATGTCGCGGCCATGCAGACGCGCAAGGAGAAGGTGGTCAAGCAGCTTACCGGCGGTATTGCGGGATTGTTCAAGCACAACGGCGTGACGCCGGTGCTGGGTACCGGCAAGGTGATCGCCGGCGCCAAGGTCGAGGTCACCGACGCCGAGGGCGCGACCCGGGTACTGGAGACGGACAACGTCATCGTGGCGGCTGGCTCTGTCCCCGTGAACATTCCGCCGGCGCCGGTCGACGGGGAGTACATCATCGATTCCACCGGCGCACTGGAGCTGCAGGAGGTGCCCGCACGGCTGGGCGTCATCGGCGCGGGTGTCATCGGTCTGGAGCTGGGCAGTGTCTGGCGCCGCCTCGGTTCGGAAGTGGTTATGCTGGAGGCGCTCGACGAGTTCCTGCCCATGATGGACCAGCAGGTCGCCAGGGAGGCCGGCAAGATATTCAAGAAGCAAGGCCTGGAGATCCGTCTCGGCACCCGGGTGACCGGCGCCGAGGTGGTCGACGGCGCGGTCGAGGTCACCTACAGCAACGCCGACGGCGAGCATACGGAGACCTTCGATCGCCTCATCGTCGCCGTCGGGAGACGACCCCGTTCGGAGGAGCTGTTCACCTCCGACAGCGGGCTCAGCCTCGACGAGCGCGGGTTCATCTACGTCAATGAGCACTGCGAGACCGAGGCGCCCCATGTTTACGCCATCGGGGATATCGTGCGCGGCCCCATGCTCGCCCACAAGGGCTCAGAGGAGGGCATCATGGTGGTCGAGCGCATTGCCGGTCGCCAGGCGCAGATGAATTACGACTGTATCCCGTCGGTGATTTACACCCACCCGGAAGTGGCGGCGGTGGGCAAGACTGAGCAGGAGCTCAAGGCGGACGGCGTGGACTACAAGGCCGGGGTGTTTCCCTTCGCCGCCTCGGGCAGGGCGCTGGCGGCCAACGACTCAGAGGGCATGGTCAAGCTGCTGGCGGACGCCGAGACGGACCGCATTCTCGGTTGCCACATCGTGGGCCCCTCCGCCGCAGACCTGGTCCAGCAGGTCGTGATCGCCATGGAATTTGGCTCCAGCGCCGAGGACCTGGGCTTGACCGTATTCGGCCACCCGACACTCTCCGAGGCGGTTCACGAAGCTGCACTGGCGGTGGATGGCCACGCGATACATATCGCCAATCGCAAGAAGCGCAGTTAGAATGCGCCCCGCTTGGCAGTAGACAAAACAGGCAGTTACAAGGACAGGATGAAACATGAACCTTCATGAGTACCAGGGCAAGCAGCTGTTTGCCGAATACGGCCTGCCGGTGTCCAAGGGATACGCGGTGGACACGCCCCAGGAGGCCGCTGACGCCGCCGACAAGATCGGCGGCGATATGTGGGTGGTCAAGGCCCAGGTGCACGCCGGCGGGCGCGGCAAGGCCGGCGGCGTCAAGCTGGTAAAGACGAAGGAGGAGATCAGCGAATTCGCGAGCAACTGGCTCGGCAAGAACCTGGTCACCTACCAGACCGACGAGAACGGCCAGCCGGTGAGCAAGATCCTGGTGGAGGCCTGCACCGATATCGCCGAGGAGCTCTACCTGGGTGCCGTCGTCGATCGCTCCTCCCGCCGCATCGTCTTCATGGCGTCCACCGAGGGCGGTGTGGAGATTGAGAAGGTGGCGGAAGAGACCCCCGAGAAGATACTGCGAGCCACCATCGATCCCATGGTCGGCCCCCAGCCCTACCAGGGACGAGAACTGGCCTTCAACCTCGGCCTGTCCGGCGACCAGATCAAGCAGTTCGTGAAAATTTTCATGGGTCTTGCGCAGATGTTCAGCGAGCGCGACCTGGCGCTTATCGAAATCAACCCGCTCGTCATCACCGACGAGGGCAACCTGCACTGCCTCGACGCCAAGATAGGCGTCGACGGCAACGCGCTCTACCGCCAGAAGGCCCTCGCCGAGATGCACGACCCCTCCCAGGAGGACGAGCGCGAGGCGCACGCGGCCCAGTGGGAGCTCAACTATGTCGCCCTGGACGGCAACATCGGCTGCATGGTGAACGGCGCCGGCCTGGCGATGGGCACCATGGACATCGTCGCCCTGCACGGCGGCTTCCCCGCCAACTTCCTCGACGTGGGCGGCGGTGCGACCAAGGAGCGCGTCTCCGAAGCCTTCAAGATCATTTTGTCGGACGACAACGTCAAGGCCGTGCTGATCAATATTTTCGGCGGCATCGTGCGCTGTGACCTCATCGCGGAGGGCGTGATCGGAGCCGTGGAGGAGATCGGCGTGGAGGTTCCCGTTGTGGTGCGCCTGGAGGGCAACAACGCGGAACTGGGACAGAAAGTACTGGCCGACAGCGGCCTCAACATCATCGCCGCCACCAGCCTCACGGACGCTGCCCAGCAGGCGGTACAGGCAGCGGGAGGCGCGGCGTAATGAGTATCCTGATCGACAAGAACACCAAGGTTATCTGCCAGGGCTTCACCGGCTCCCAGGGCACGTTCCACTCGGAGCAGGCCATCGAGTACGGCACGCAGATGGTGGGTGGTGTCACACCGGGCAAGGGCGGCCAGGAGCACCTGGGCCTGCCGGTTTTCAACACGGTATCCGACGCGGTCGACGCCACCGGCGCCGACGCCTCCGTCATCTATGTCCCTGCCCCGTTCTGCAAGGACTCGATCCTCGAGGCGGCCAACGGCGGCGTGAAGCTGATCGTGTGCATCACCGAGGGTATCCCCACCCTCGACATGCTGCAGGCGAAGGTGAAATGCGACGAACTGGGCGTGCGCCTCATCGGTCCGAACTGTCCCGGCGTGATCACGCCCGGGGAGTGCAAGATCGGTATCATGCCGGGTCATATCCACCTGCCCGGCAAGGTCGGCATCGTGTCTCGTTCCGGCACGCTGACCTACGAGGCGGTGAAACAGACCACGGATACGGGTTACGGCCAGTCCACCTGCGTGGGCATCGGCGGCGACCCCATCCCGGGCTCCAACTTCATCGATATCCTGACCATGTTCGAGGCGGACGCCGCCACCGAGGCCATCGTGATGATCGGTGAGATCGGCGGTACGGCAGAGGAGGAGGCGGCGGCCTTCATCAAGGCCAACGTCTCCAAGCCCGTCGTGTCCTACATTGCCGGCGTCACCGCGCCGAAGGGCAAGCGCATGGGCCACGCCGGCGCCATCATTTCCGGCGGCAAGGGTACCGCGGACGAAAAGTTCGCCGCCCTGGAAGATGCCGGTGTGAAGACCGTGCGGTCGCTGGCGGAGATCGGTTCGGGGCTGGCGGAGATTACGGGCTGGTAGGCGCTGTTCAGGGTTTGTACCAGGGAGCGCGTAACGCCTGTTATTTTGGGTGTCTCACATCCCACATGAACTTGACTGCGGCCAGGATTCCCGAGAAAAGGCAAATACCCACTACCGAAGCGGCCCAGCCGGGCATCCGCCCTGCGCCATAGGTGCTCCCGAAAAAATGCGCGTTATTCAGGTAGCTGATGGTCGCGATCGTATTCAGGCCGGCAAAGAATATGAAGAGGGTCGTGATTATCATGGTTTGAAGGAACGTTAAATTTTTCCCGACCAGGTAGGCAACTAGTAGATACCCACTTATCACGGTCAGATACAGTCCCATAGCACCGCTGGCATTGCCCACCAAATCGTTAACTAGAGCGGCGGCCGACAGGATTTGTTCTACTTCACCCGTCATGCGATACCTCCCCGTCGTCGTATCGGGAGAAAGAGATCACGCAATCTATGTGTCGAGTCGAAAGCGGACGTTTTACCTGATTCTAGTCCAGGTCGGCCCAAACGTATCCTGCCTGCCAGGCGCGCCGGGCCGGGTCACGCCACCGGCCTCAGCGCAAGCGCCAGTACCAGTAACGCGCTCGCCGCGGTCCACGATCCCACGACCCGCACGGCAACCTGCTGCCAGGCCCTCTGGGCCATTTCCGCCACGCCGGCCACCACTATCAGGAGCAAGACGGCTCCCAGCCAGCAGCCCAAGAGCGCGCCGAAGGTCTTCCGCCGATCCATGTCGGCGACACCGGAATCCATGCCGACCAGCAGGGCAAGCACTGCGGCGAATACAGCGAGCGCAATTGCGGGGGGCGTACGCCGGGCCGCGACCACGAGCCCGCACAGCGTCGCCAGGACCAACAGCGTTTCCTCGTACGGCAAAGCGGGCTGTACTTCGAAGCCTGCGACGAAGAGACCGATTGCAAGTGCAAGCAGGTAGGGCGGGTACGCAAATCGCATGGCCCGGATACCGCCCTGGCCCAGCATCAGCCCGAATACCGTCAGCGCCAGCAGGTGGGGCAGTACCAGCAGCGGGTGCAACATGCCCCCGTAAAACGCGCCGATGCCGGGCATCGGGCTGTGGGCAAGTGCAGTCCCTGGAACCGCGGCGAACGCCGCCGCCTGGAGGCAGCGCCAGCGCACTCAGAAAGCGCGCAGCAGGAACAGGGCGCCCGCCAGGGCGATGATGGCGCCACCCCCGCGCACAACCGCCCGGCCCGCGCGCCAGCGGCTGAGCAGGCTGAGCAGGATGCCGCACAGGTGCAGGAGGCCGGTGGCGAGCACGAAGCCAATGCTGAAGGCCAGCGGGCTGGCCGCTTCCGGCAGTTCAGTGCCGTGTGCGTGGCCGTGAAAGACCGCGAACAGGCCGACGATGATCGCCGCCGCCCAGAGCGGCGGGCGGGCGGCGAAGAAAACCATGCAGCCCAGCACGAGCGCCGACAGGGCGATCCCGACCTCCACGCTCGGCAGGGGTATGCCGAGAACACCGAGCGCGCCGCCGAAGGCCATCACCAGCGGGAATACGACCGGGAGAAGCCAGATGGCTGAACCGCCCAGCACCGCGCCCCACAAGCCGACGGCCACCATCGCGGCGACGTGGTCGGCGCCGAGCAGCGGGTGCATAAAACCGCTTGTGAATCCCCCGGCGAGTCCTGTGGCTTCGTGGGCGTAGGCGCCGGTTGCGTAGAGCATTAACAGCGCGAAAGGTAGGGCGAGTCGTGCGGTCATAACGGAACGTCCAAGTTCAAGGGAGGTAGAAGAACGCAAGCGTACCCGCAAGGTTCCCGGATGTCAGCTTTGCGTCGATATCGAGCCACAATTTTATTAGCGCCCACCAGGAAACGCACCACGTGGTGCATCCAGAGAGAACTCGCTATAGCGAAGGGTATGAGAGCCTGGACGCATTTGATCGATCAAAAAACTATTAAAAACAATGAGATATAGCGAAAATGGCCTCTACGGTACAGCACTCGCAATCCCGGGAGGCCCCATGCAGATCGCCCAACTGGTTACCCATCGCAGTCTCGATGAACTGGAGTCGGACATCATCCATCTGGCCGCCAGGATCAACAGCCTTGAGTACGACTTCCTGGAACTGGTGCGGGAGTTCGACCTGCGCCAGGGCTGGAAGGCCTACCATTTCAATAACTGCGCCGAGTGGCTGAACATGAAGTGCGGGCTGGCCCCGGGCACCGCGCGGGAGAAGATTCGGGTGGCCAATGCGCTGTTTCACCTGCCGCTGACGGCGGCGGCGTTCCAGGGCGGCAACCTGTCCTACTCCAAGGCCCGCGCACTGACGCGGGTGGCGACGCCGGAGACCGAGGAGGCGCTGGTTGCCTACGCGGTGCCGGCCACGGCGCAGCAGGTGGACGATCACTGCCGCAAATTGCGCAACGTGAGCAGGGGCCTTTCCGGTGTGGATGCGCGCCGTGTCCATAACGAACGCTACCTGAGCCGGTCTATTCATCCCGATGGCAGTGTGACGATCTCCGCGCAGTTGTCCCTCGAGCATGGCGAGCTGTTGATGCGGGCGCTGGATAGGGCAGCGGACGTATTGGGCATTGATGAACCATCGACGGAGCAAGAGGAGAGCAACTTTCTGCAGCAACAGGCGGACGCACTGGTGGAGATGGCGAAGGAGTATCTCGCCGGGGAACCTGCTGCCGATGGAAATACGAGAAGGCAGTGCAGTGCGGATCACTACCAGGTGATGGTGCATGTGGATGAAAAAGCCCTGCGGGGACGGCCGGACAGCGAGAGCCAGGCCGACCTGCCTATCGAGACCGTCAGGCGGCTGTGTTGTGACGGCGCGCTGGTTGCGGTGACCGAGGACGACAACGGCAATCCACTCCATGTAGGGAGGAAGCACCGCGTGGTGCAGCCGGCGCTGAAGCGGGCATTGATCGCCCGGGACAAGCGCTGTCGATTTCCCGGGTGCACGCATGAACGCTGGCTCGACGCGCATCACGTGGTGCACTGGGCGGAGGGCGGCGAGACCAGCCTGGATAACACCGTATTGCTGTGTTCGAAACACCACCGGCTGCTGCACGAGGGAGGTTTTCGGATGACGGCCGGCCCCAGGGGCGACTGGCAGTTCCTGCGGGGCGGCTAACAGCGTCTGTCAGCGCCTCATTCGCACTATAATCAGCCCTTGAAATATGGGGCCTGCGCCCCCATATGTCTCTCATCGCGTTAACCACCTTTAAATCATTAAGTTACGAGAGAAACTTAAATGACTGCTGATGTGAAGAAAGAGACCCTTGGCTTCCAGACCGAGGCGAAGCAACTGCTTCACCTGATGATCCACTCCCTGTACAGCAACCGCGAGATCTTCCTGCGGGAGCTGATCTCCAATGCCTCCGATGCCATCGACAAACTGCGTTTCGCGGCCCTCTCCGACGACGGCCTGCTCGAGGGGCAGGGCGAGTTCGAGATCCGCGTGGAGGCGGACAAGGAGGCGGGCACGGTCACCCTCACCGACAACGGCATCGGCATGAATCGCGAGGAGGTGATCGAGAACCTCGGCACCATCGCGAAGTCGGGCACCGCCGCATTCCTGGAAAGCCTCACCGGCGACCAGCAGAAGGACTCGCAGCTTATCGGCCAGTTCGGTGTCGGCTTCTACTCGGCCTTCATCGTGGCGGAGCGGGTCGAGGTGCACACGCGCAAGGCGGGGGAGTCCGCCGAAGCCGGCGTACTCTGGGAGAGCTACGGCGAGTCGGAGTTTTCCATCGAGGAGCGCCCCAGGGAGCAGCGCGGCACCAGTATCACGCTGCACCTGAAGGACGACTGCACGGAGTTTGCCGACGACTGGCGCCTGCGCAGCGTCATCAAGAAGTACTCGGACCACATCTCCGTGCCGGTTCTCATGGCCAGGCCGCCTGCGCCCGCGGAGGAGGGTGAAGAGCAACCCGAGAGCGAGCAGGTGGAATTCGAGGCAGTCAACGAGGCGACGGCGCTGTGGACCCGCAGCCGCTCCGAGGTGGGCGAGGACGAGTACAAGGAGTTCTACCGCCATGTCTCCCACGACTTCGACGACCCCCTTACCTGGAGCCACAACCGCGTGGAGGGCAAGCTGGAGTACACCAGCCTGCTCTATATTCCCGGGCGCGCACCCTTCGACCTTTGGAACCGCGACATGACCCGCGGCCTGAAGCTGTATGTCCAGCGCACGTTCATCATGGACGACGCGGAACAGTTCCTGCCGCTGTACCTGCGCTTCGTGAAGGGCGTGGTGGACTCCAACGATCTCTCGTTGAACGTATCGCGCGAGATCCTGCAGCAGGACCCGGCGGTGGAGTCCATGCGCAGCGCGCTGACCAAGCGCGTCCTGGACATGTTGTCCAAGATGGCGAAGAAAGACGATGGCGACGAATACGCCACGTTCTGGAAGGAGTTCGGGCCCGTGCTGAAGGAGGGGCCGGCGGAAGATTTTGCCAACCGCGAGAAGATCGCCTCCCTGCTGCGATTCTCCACCACGCACACGGACGCGGAGGCGCAGGACCAGTCCCTGGAAGGCTACGTCGGGCGCATGCAGGAGGGCCAGGACAAGATCTACTACGTGGTTGCGGACAGCTTCCGCACCGCCAAGCACAGCCCTCACCTCGAGGTATTCCGCAAGAAAGGCATCGAAGTCCTGTTGCTGTCGGACCGCATCGACGACTGGCTGATGAACCACCTGCAGGAGTTTGACGGCAAGGCCTTCCAGGACGTCGCCAGGGGTGCGCTGGACCTCGAGGCGGACTCCGAGGAGGACAAGGCCGAGCGGGAGAAGGTCGCGAAGGAATCCGAGGCGCTGGTCGAGCGCCTGGGCGACGTGTTGAAGGATGATGTCAGCGAGGTGCGCGCAACACACCGCCTGACCGATTCCGCAGCGTGCCTGGTGGTGGGCGACCACGATATGGGGCTGCAGATGCGGCGCATCATGGAGGCCGCCGGCCAGCAGGTGCCCGACAGCAAGCCCATACTGGAGATCAACCCGGCACATCCCTTGTCGCAGATGCTCGACGCGGAATCCGACGAGGCGCGCTTCGCCGACCTGGCGCATGTGGTGCTGGACCAGGCGACCCTGGCGGAGGGCGGCCAGCTGGATGACCCCGCGGCCTTTGTGTCACGGCTAAATTCACTACTCCTGCGCCTGAGCGATACTTGACGCGGACCGGCGGGCGCATGAGCGGGCCCCCGGAAGCGCTCAGCTGGGAAATCAACGGCCTGCACATCGAGGCGCTCGCCTGGGGCGATCCCGGCGACATCCCTGTCCTGGCATTGCACGGCTGGCTGGACAACGCAGCGAGTTTTGCGCACCTGGCCCCGCGCCTGTCCGGCTGCCGGGTGGTGGCCCTGGACCTGACCGGGCACGGGCGCAGTGCTCACCGATCCGACGACGCGAGCTACCAGATCTGGGATGACCTGCCCGAAATCCTCGGCGTTCTCGAAGCGCTGGGATGGGAGCGTTTCGCCCTGCTGGGACATTCCAGGGGCGCCATTATTTCCACGCTGCTCGCCTCCGCGTATCCCGAGCGGGTCACGCACCTGCTGCTGCTGGACGCGGTGTCACCCCAGGGCGTGCCGGACAGCGAGTTTCCCCGTCAGCTGCGCCGCGCCCTGGACGAAAAACCTGGCTTGCTGCACAAACCCGGGCGGCGCTTCGCCGATCTCGAGGAGGCCTCGGCCAGCCGGGAGCGCAGCGGCCTGACGCCGGAGGCTGCGCGCCTGATCGCCGAGCGCAACCTGGCACCCGGCGGCGATGGAGTGGTATGGCGCACGGATGCGCGCCTGCACGGCGCCTCCGCCGTAAAATTGACTGCGGCCCAGATTAAGGCAGTATTGGGGGCGCTGGAGATGCCCGTATTGTTGTTGCTGGCCGAAGATACACCCGATGGCCAGTGGGCCTGGATGGAAGACTATGCGTACAACTACATACCGGGTGTAATTGTCGAACCTACCCGGGGCGGACATCACTTCCATATGGAGGACGGGGTGAATCAGGTCGCACAACGACTGCTGCAATTCCTGGACAGTGGAGACCCGCGGTGACGACCCGCGTGCTCAATGCCGTCTCGCTGCTCCTGCTGTGCGCGGTCGCAAAGTTTGCGCTGGCCGCTGACCCCGGCGCGCTGCTCGCGCAGTTGGATGAGTACCCGCACACCGCCCAGGTAGCGGCGACGGAAGACGCGGTAATCGATCACGAGGTCGGGCTAGGCGCGCTGCAGAAAGTCAGCGGGGCGTGGGACTTCAAGGATAGCGAGCGCCTCTCGGGCACCCTGACCCGTTACACCTGGCAGGTGATCGACGGCTTCACGTCCCGCGAGGTGATGGACACTCTGATCGCCGCCATTAAAAAGGGTGGCGATTCGACGCTGTTGTACACCTGCGACGGGCGGGCCTGCGGCCACGGCGCCCAGTGGGCCAACCGGATCTTTCGGCAGCGCCTGCTCTATGGCAGGCAAGACCTCCAGTTCTACCGGGTTTACGCGGTGGGAGAGGGCGGTGAGGATAGGTTGCTCGTCTACGCGTCCGCCCGCTCGTCGGACAGGCAGTACCTGCACGTGGAGTGGCTGGCTACCGCACCGGGTAGCTGAGACGCGGGTTCAGCCCTTCATCTGCAGCAGTGAGAGGAATTCATCGCGCGTCTTCTGTTCGCTGCGGAAGGAGCCGAGCATGGCAGAGGTCTTCATCAGCGAGTTCTGCTTTTCCACCCCGCGCATCATCATGCACATGTGTTGCGCCTCGATGATGACCCCCACACCCTGGGCATTGGTTACGTCCATGATGGTCTGGGCAATCTGCGACGTCAGGGACTCCTGGATCTGCAGGCGCCGCGCGAAAACTTCGACGATCCGGGCCACCTTCGACAGTCCCAGGACCTTCCCGGTAGGGATATAGGCCACGTGGCACTTGCCGATAAAGGGCAACAGGTGGTGCTCGCAAAGGGAGTAGAGCTCCACGTCCTGCACGATGATCATCTCGCTGGAATCGCAGGGAAACAGCGCGTCGTTGACCACCTCGTCCACCGACTGCCCGTAGCCGCGGGTCAGGAAGCGGAATGCCTCCGCGGCGCGTTTCGGTGTGTCGAGCAGGCCAGGGCGCTCGATGTCCTCACCGATGGACTTGATGATGTCTGCCCAGCTGTCTTCCAAGAGTGTTCTCCATGCCCGAAAAAGGCCCTGAAAAAAGGCCCCGCATAGTAACAACCCCCACCGGGAGTGGCAATTCGACGCCCCGCCGGCCGGGTGATGCCGCGTGCGGGCATCCGGTACACTGACGTGGTGGACTATACGAACGACAGCGACTGGCCCCCCGAAACGGTCGGGGCGGCCCTGGATTACTGCAGCCGGCGGCTGGAGGCGGCGGGTGTCTGTTTCGGGCACGGTACCGACAACCCCTGGGACGAGGCGGTACAGTTGGTCCTGGCGGTCGCCGAACTGCCCGTCGATGCCGGGGACGGCGTCCTGCCGCACCGGATGGACCCGGGCGCGATCGCGCGCCTCGGCGAGCTGCTGGCGCGGCGCATCGAGGCGCGCGTGCCGCTGCCGTACCTGCTGGGCCGCGCCTGGTTTGCCGGCCTGGAATTCCGCTGCGACGAGCGCGCTATCGTGCCGCGCTCGCCCATCGCCGAGCTGATTGTGAGGGACTACGCGCCCTGGTACACCGGTCCGCCGCCGCGGCGTATCCTCGATTTGTGCTGCGGGGGCGGCTGCATCGGTCTCGCCGCCGCCCACTACGGAGCGCAGGCCCGGGTCGACCTGCTCGATATCGACGCGGGCGCTCTGGCTCTCGCGCGGGAAAATGCCGACGCGCTGGATCTCGGTGAGCGCGTCCGCATACTCACCTCGAACCTGTTCGAGGCGCTGTCCGGGGAACGTTACGACCTTATACTCTGCAACCCGCCCTACGTGGACGCCCTGGAACTGGCGTCCATGCCCACGGAGTACCACGCGGAACCACCCCGGTCCCTGGGCGCCGGGGCCGACGGACTGGACATTGTGCGCCGCGTGCTGGCGGGTGCCGGGGAGCACCTGGAGCCCCACGGCCTGCTGGTGCTGGAAGTCGGGCTGAGCTGGCCCGCGCTCGAAGCCGCCTACCCGAAGGTACCTTTCACGTGGGTGGAGTTCGAGCACGGGGGGGAGGGGGTCTGCGCGCTCACCGCCCGGGAATGGCAAGATTACAGCGCATGCTGGTGAGGATAGGCCGTATAATAGGCGGCTGATTCGATGACCGACTGAGCGGGCGGGCAGGTGATGGCGGGTAACACGATAGGCAGGCTGTTCACGGTGACGAGCTTTGGCGAGAGCCACGGGCCCGCCCTCGGCTGCGTCGTCGACGGCTGCCCGCCCGGCCTTGCTCTGGACACCGCGGATATGCAGGCCGATCTCGACCGGCGCAAGCCCGGGCAGTCGCGCTTCACTACCCAGCGCAGGGAGGCGGACGAAGTGCGTATCCTGTCGGGCGTCTTCGAAGGCGTGACCACGGGTACGCCCATCGGGCTCCTGATCGAGAACACCGACCAGCGCTCCAAGGACTACTCCAATATCAAGGACCGCTTCCGGCCCGCACACGCGGACTACACCTACAGCCAGAAGTACGGGTTCCGGGACTACCGCGGCGGCGGCCGGTCCTCCGCGCGGGAGACCGCCATGCGGGTCGCCGCAGGCGCCATCGCCAAGAAGTACCTGGCGCTCCATGCCGGTATCCGCGTGCGCGGCTACCTCGCCCAGCTGGGGCCGATCGCCGCCCGGACGGTCGATTGGGACAGCGTCGAGGCCAATCCCTTCTTCTGTCCCGACCCCGACCGGGTGCCGGAGATGGAGGCGTTCATGGCGGACCTGAGCAAGCGGGGCGACTCCATCGGCGCGCGTATCAACGTCGTGGCCAGCGGTGTGCCGCCCGGTCTCGGCGAGCCGGTATTCGATCGCCTGGACGCGGACATCGCGGCGGCCATGATGGGGATCAACGCGGTCAAGGGTGTGGAAATCGGCGCCGGCTTCGACGCGGTGGAGCAGCACGGCAGCGAGCATCGCGACCTGCTGACGCCCGAAGGTTTCGTGGGCAACAACGCGGGCGGTGTGCTCGGCGGCATATCGAGCGGCCAGGACATCGTGGTGAGCATGGCGCTGAAGCCCACCTCGAGCATCCGCCAGCCCGGGGCCACGATCGATATCGACGGCAAGCCCTCGGAGGTTGCGACCCACGGGCGCCACGACCCCTGCGTTGGCATTCGCGCCACTCCCATCGCCGAGGCCATGCTGGCCATCGTCCTGATGGACCACCTGCTGCGGCACCGGGCGCAGAACAGCGACGTGCGATGCCCCACACCCGCCATTCCCGGCGCGGCGCCGGAGGACGGCCAGGACGCATCGTGAGCGCGGGTCGCCGCCGCTATTACCGAACGATTTTCCTCGGTGTCGCCGCGATGGCGACCCTCATCTGGGCCGCCATGGACCAGTTCGGCCTCACACGCGAGGAGATGACAGACCAGTTTCTGTCAACGCTGCTGGCGGTCGGGGTGGTGATTGGGCTCGCGGCGGTGACGGTGGGCGCCTGGATCGGCCTGCGCCGTTTGCTCTGGCGCCGGGACGATGACTAGGCGGATGACTGGGCGTTAGTCCAGGTCGATTTCCAGCGTCATACTGTTGGCGATGTCCTCGAGGTGTGAAGACAGGTCGTCCATGTCGGTGGCTTCGGCGATGCAGGCGGAGATGGAAGCCCGGAACATCACTTCGGCGCTCATGGGCGCGCGCTCCACCCCGCTTTCCATCTCCAGTACGTTGACCTGGCGCTGCGCCAGGGCACGGGAAATCTCGCGCACGATACCGGGGCGGTCGGGGCCCAGGACGGAGAGGTGAATTTTTTTGCCCGGTGCATCCACCGCGCCGGGCCCGGATGCAGCCACGGTCACGTCCAGTCCGCTGGAGGCCAGTGCCGCCAGGTCGTCCTGCAGGGCAGGGGCCTGTTCCTCGGGAATCGTGGTGAGGACGATACCGGCGAACTTGCCACCCAGCTGGGAGAGCCGGCTCTCGTGCCAGTTGCCGCCGTTGCGCTCGATGGCCCCGGAGAGTTCTTCCACCAACCCGGGGCGGTCGTTGCCGATAAAGGTGACGATTAAGGATGCTTGCACGCGCAGTGCTCCACACGAGTCCCACGAAACCGTATAGTAACGCGCATCCGCGCTCACCAGAAGGAGTCCGGCCCACATGGCAGACTATATCGACGTGCCCCCCGGGCGCCTTGACAGCGCTGTCTTCCGGGCACTGATGGAAGACTACGTCACGCGCGACGGGACCGACTACGGGGAGCGCGAGCGCAGCCTGGCGGAGAAGGTCGAGGCGCTCGAGCGCCAGGTGCGCGCGGGAGAGGTGCGGCTGTTGTATCACGGCGAGAGCGAGCAGTGGGACCTGGTGCCAGCAGACGAAGCGGCGCGGCTGACCGACTCTTGATATCATGCCGCCCATGAGCGACACGCCCGACCATATCCTGGACGCCACGGGGCTGTACTGTCCCGAGCCCGTCATGCTGCTGCACAACAAGATCCGCGATATCCGGGCGGGCGAGACGGTGCAGGTGCGCGCAACCGACCCGTCCACGGCGCGGGACATTCCGAAATTCTGCTCTTTCCTCGGTCACGAACTCATCAGCCAGGAGCGCGCCGGGGAGGAGTTCCACTACCTGTTGCGCAAGCTCGGGCCCGCCTCGTGAACGCGCGATTGGAACGGGTATTCGAGCGCTGCTTTGCGCGGGAATATCGCACCCGCCTGGTCGGCGGTGCGGGGGAGCCGTTCTACCGGCCCGCGCACGACAAAGAGACCCCGCATATGCTCTTTTACCGGGAGGATTTCTTCGCCAGCGCGCTGCACGAAACTGCGCACTGGTGCATCGCGGGTGCGGCGCGGCGCAGGCTGCCGGACTTCGGCTACTGGTACGCCCCCGAGGGGCGGGACCGGAGTGAACAGCGCGCCTTCGAGGCGGTGGAGGCGGAGCCCCAGGCCCTGGAGTGGCTGTTTTCCCTCGCCGCAGGTTCGCCGTTCCGGTTGAGCCTGGACAACCTCGACGGGGCGACCGGCGAGCCACCCGATGCGTGCAGTTTCGCCGCGCTCGTCCTCGACCGGGCCCGGCACTGGCAACGCGTCGGGCCACCGGTTCGCGCCGGGATTTTTTACGCGGCGCTGTGCACTGAATTCGGGACGCGGGTGGCGCTGCCGGGGCAACGCCTGGCGCTCGGGGATATCCTGCCGTGAGGCGCGAGCGCGCGTGGCTGGTCGACGCGAGCATCTATATCTTTCGCGCCTGGTTTTCCATGCCGGACCGCTGGCACACCGAGGACGGCCGGCCGTTGCAGGCGGTGTACGGGTACGCCCGGTTCCTGCTGGATTTTGTCGAGCAGACGGGCCGGGCCGCCTACTGCGCGGCGGCCTTCGACGAGAGTCTGGGCACCAATTATCGCAACGATATCTACCCGGACTACAAGTGTTCCCGGGAACTGCCCGACGAGGACCTGGCTTTCCAGCTGCAGGCCTGTCGCGAGGTCACGGAGCGGCTGGGCATCCCCTGCTACGGCGGCCCGCGCTACGAGGCGGACGATTACCTGGCGAGTCTTGCGCGCCTGTTCCAGGAGCGGGAGATTCCCGTCACTGTCGTGACCCGTGACAAGGACCTCGGGCAGATTATGAGCCGCGAGGACGACAACTGGTGGGACTTCGCCAAGGGTGAGCTGATCGACGCGGCAGCTTTCGAGGCGCGCTTCGGTGTGCGACCGGAACAGCTGGCGGATTTCCTGGCCCTGGTTGGCGATTCGGTGGACGATATTCCCGGCGTACCCGGGGTCGGTCCCAAGACCGCCGCCCGGCTACTCGGTGAGTTTGAGGACCTGGAGCAACTCGGCAAGGGTTTGGGGCGCGTCGGCGAACTGGACATCCGCGGCGCCAGGGGGTTGCAGGTCAAGCTGCAGGACCACTGGGCCCAGGTGCTGCTCGCGCGCCAGCTCACTGCCCTGGAAGATCGCGTGCCCGAGGTGGACTCGGTGCCTATATTCGAGTTGTCCGGCGACGCGGCCCTGGGTCTTGCCGACTACCTCGCGGGGCTCAACATCGGCGGGCCGCTCGTGGAGCGTTGCCGCGCCCTGGCCCGAGACCTGGGGGCCGTGTAATGCTGCGTGTCCTGGCGGACGAGAACATCCCGGCGGTGGAGCACTACCTGGGATCGGCGGCCCGCGTCGAGCGCTTCGCGGGACGACACCTGGACGCGGGGCGCCTTGACGGCGCCGATGCGCTGCTGGTGCGCTCGGTCACCCCGGTGGACGGGCGCCTGCTGAAGGGCAGCACACTGCGCTTCGTGGGCAGCGCCACCAGTGGTCACGAGCATATTGACCGGCCGGGACTGGAGGCCCGTGGTATCGGCTTCGCCTACGCGCCGGGGTCCAATGCCAACGCCGTGGTCGAGTACGTATTGGCTGCCATCGCGGCTGTGGGCGACACGCTGGAAAAACTCGTTGCCGGCGGTGTGGTAGGTATCGTGGGCTTCGGTTACGTTGGGCGTGCGCTCGCACGGCGTCTCGCTGCGCTCGATATCGCGTTCCGCGTTTTCGACCCGTGGCTGGACAACGTGCCGCACGCCTGCGACCTCCCCGAGATACTCACCTGCGACGTCATCAGCCTGCACTGCGAACTCACCCGGGCGCTGCCCTGGCCCAGCGAGCACTTGCTGGGCCCCGGGGAGTTGCGCACCGTGCCCGCGCAGAGTGTGCTGATCAACGCCAGTCGCGGCGCGGTGGTGGACAATCGCGCGCTGCTCAGGCGGCTGGGTGAGAGCCGGGCCCCCGCGGTCGTCCTCGATGTCTGGGAGGGGGAGCCCGATATCGACGCCGACCTGCTCGACGCCGTCACGCTCGGGACCGCCCATATCGCCGGTTACAGCCAGGACGGCAAGGTGCTGGCCACGCGCATGCTGTGCGACGCGCTGGGTGACTTTCTCGATCTCGAACTGCCGCACGTGGATGGGCCGCTGGCGCCGCCACCGCCGCTGCAGGTACCGGGCGACCTGCGCGGCGCCGCGCTGTTGCGCCATCTCCTGCAAGCCCGCTATGACATCTGCCGGGACGACGCTCTCCTGCGTGGCGCGGTGCTCGGAGCGGGACGGGTGGAGGCGAGGGAGAACTTCGACGAGTTGCGCCGACACTACGCCGGGCGCCGCGAGCTTGCATGCGGCGTGGCGGTCGGACCACTCGCGGTTCCGCAGGACGCCGCGCTCTTCCGGGCCCTGGATTGCCCCCTGGTACCCGGGGAGGCTGCATGACCGCAGTCCTGCACGTCGGCCTGCTTGTCAATCCACTCGCCGGCCTGGGAGGCAGTCGGGCCATGAAAGGCAGCGACGGCGAAGCGCTGCGTGCAATTGCCGCGGACCTTGAGCCCGCGGAACGTCGCCGGGCGGCGGACAGGGTATATCGCGCCCTGGCGCTGCTGGCCCGCTCCGGGGCAGCAGTGCACTTTTCCTGCTGGGGCGGCGACATGGGGGAGAGTACCCTTGCGGATGCGGGAATCGAGGCCGAGGTACTGGGCGGGCCCGGCGCGACGCTCAGCACCCCGGATGATACGCGGGCGGCGGCGACGGCGTTCCGGGCGGCAGGTGTCGACCTCATCCTCTTTGGCGGCGGCGACGGTACCGCGAGGGATATTCTCGACGCCGTGGGCACGGATTGCCCGGTGCTCGGTATACCGGCGGGGGTCAAGATGCACTCGGGTGTGTTCGCGGTGTCACCGGAGGCCGCGGGCGAACTGCTGGCGAATCTCGCCGCGGGCGGGCTGGTGGGCCTGCGGCCGGCCGAGGTGCGGGACGTGGACGAGGAGTCCCTGCGCCGCGACGTCGTGCGCAGCCGCTTCTACGGCGAACTGTTGGTGCCGGGGGAGTCCCGCTACCTGCAGCACACCAAGGTGGGCGGGCGTGAAGACGCCGGCCTGGTGGCGGCGGACATCGCCGCCTGGCTCGTGGAGCAGATGGAGGAGGGGCGTACGTACCTCGTCGGCCCCGGTACGACCACGGCGGCGATCATGGAGGAGCTCGGCCTGCCCAACACGCTGCTCGGTGTGGACGTGGTGCGCGACGGGCAGCTGCTCGCCGCCGATGCGGACGAGTCCGCCCTGTTGCAGCTCCTGGGAGAGAGCGGCGGGCCGGCATCGCTCGTGGTGACGGCGATCGGTGGACAGGGACACGTTTTCGGTCGCGGCAACCAGCAGTTTTCACCCGCGGTTATACGGCGTGTGGGGACGGACAACATTGAAGTGGTTGCGGCAAAGTCAAAGATCGCCGCCCTCGGGGGCCGTCCGTTACTGGTGGATACCGATGATCCCGTGCTCGATGCGGAGCTCTGCGGTTACCGGCCTGTGATTACCGGCTACGATGACAGGGTGCTCTACCGGATCAGTGCGCCGTGATACGCTAAGGCCCCCACAGTGACCAGCGCGAGGCAGGGTATGAAGGACGACGAATATTGGCGCGACAAGCTCACCGCTGACGAGTACTACGTCTGTCGGGAAAAGGGCACCGAGAGGCCTTTTACCGGCGAGTACTGGGACACCACCGACGCGGGAATTTACAACTGCCGCTGTTGCGGTGAGCCGCTGTTTCAGTCGGAAACGAAATTTGACGCAGGCTGCGGCTGGCCCAGCTTCTACCAGCCCGCCGACGGCGAGGTGATCGAGGAGTCGCGGGACACGAGCCACGGCATGATTCGCACCGAGGTGATGTGCCGCAAGTGCGGGGCACACCTTGGACACGTGTTCGACGACGGTCCCGCCCCGACGGGACTGCGCTACTGCATCAACAGCCTGTCGATCAAATTGGAAAAAGAGTAGGGGTTGGAGCGGGAAACCGGGTTCGAACCGGCGACCTCAACCTTGGCAAGGTTGCGCTCTACCAACTGAGCTATTCCCGCTGAACAAATGCGTATTCCCCACCCCCGTGGTCGCCGGAACCGGCGAGGCTGGGCGCCCCCCCCTCAACCTTGGCAAGGTTGCGCTCTACCAACTGAGCTATTCCCGCTGAACGCAGATCCAGGCGCTCGATGAGTGGCGTCCCCTAGGGGGTTCGAACCCCTGTTTCTGCCGTGAAAGGGCAGAGTCCTAGGCCACTAGACGAAGGGGACGCAGCGGTCTCAATCGAGAGGCGCGCATTGTAGGTAGACGGCCCTCCGCCGTCAACCCCCGGCAGTGGCCCTGACACAGTTTTTTTACTGTAAGTTCAGCAGCTTAGCTCTGGCGTCCACGAGGTCGGGCGCACCTCTTCCGGCACCCGGGCAATCTCAGTTGTGCGTCGTTCATGGCGGGCCCGATTCGGGTACAATGGCGCGCTTGTCTGACCGTCCGACACAGCGAGTCGCATGATACCAGCACTGCAGATCGAAAACCTCCGCAAGGTCTACGCCGACGGCTTCGAAGCCCTGAGCGGTATCAGCCTGCAGGTGGAGCAGGGCGACTTCTTTGCGCTGCTCGGGCCCAACGGCGCGGGCAAGTCCACGACCATCGGTATCATCTGCTCCCTGGTGGACAAGAGTGCGGGCAAGGTCTCGGTTTTCGGCGTGGATATCGACGAGAATTTCCCCGCCGCGAAACAGTACATCGGTATCGTGCCCCAGGAGTTCAACTTCAACCAGTTCGAGAAGGGCTGGGATATCGTCGTAAACCAGGCCGGCTATTACGGCCTGCCCCGGGAGCTCGCCCGGGAGCGCGCGGAAAAGTACCTGAGGGCGCTCGGCATATGGGAGAAGCGCGACGTGCAGTCACGCATGTTGTCCGGCGGTATGAAGCGCCGCCTGATGATCGCCCGGGCACTGGTGCACGAACCGAGACTACTTATCCTCGACGAGCCCACGGCGGGCGTCGATATCGAGATGCGGCGGTCCATGTGGGAGTTCCTGCAGCGTATCAATGCCGAGGGGACGACCATCATCCTCACCACCCACTACCTGGAAGAGGCGGAGGCCCTGTGCCGGCATATCGCCATCATCAACGAGGGTGCCATTGTCGAGAACACGTCGGTGCGCCGCCTGCTGCGGCAACTGCACCGCGAGGTGTTTATCCTCGATTGTGTCGAGGAGGTCGGCGACGACATTGCAATCGATGGTTTTCCCGTGCGCCGGCTCGATGCCCACACCCTCGAGGTCGAGGTTGAAAAGGGCCAGCATATCAACCAGGTATTTTCCGCGCTCGACGCCCGGGGCATACGTATCGCCAGCATGCGCAATCGCGCCAACCGGCTCGAGGAGATGTTCGTCAACCTGGTGGAGGGCAGCGCGTGAACCTCGCCGGCCAATGGGTTGCCTTCATGACGATCGTGCGCAAGGAGATCCGCCGCTACCTGCGGATCTGGACGCAGACCCTGCTGCCTTCGGCCATCACCATGTCCCTGTACTTCGTGATATTCGGCACCCTTATCGGCTCGCGTATCGGTGAGATGGGCGGTTTTACCTACATGCAGTTCGTGGTACCCGGGCTGATCATGATGGCAATCGTCACCAACTCCTATTCCAACGTGGTCTCGTCCTTTTTCGGTTCGAAGTTCAACCACAGTGTCGAGGAGCTGCTCGTCTCGCCGGTGTCCAACGTCGTCATCCTGATGGGCTACGTGGTGGGCGGTGTCACCCGCGGCCTGTTCGTGGCGGTAGTGGTCACCATCGTGTCCCTGTTTTTCACCGAACTGGAGGTCTATAGCTATACCGTCGTCGTTGTCATAGTGCTGATGACCTCCACGCTGTTCGCACTGGCGGGTTTTATCAACGCTGTCTTTGCCAACAGCTTCGACGATATCTCCATTGTGCCGACGTTCGTGCTGACGCCGCTCATCTACCTGGGAGGAGTGTTCTATTCCATGGACCTGCTGCCCGACTTCTGGGCCGGGGTGTCGAAACTGAATCCCCTGGTCTATGTGGTCAACGCCTTCCGCTACGGCGTGCTGGGGGTCTCCGATGTCAGCCTGCCTTTCTCCTTCGGTATGATCGCCCTGTTCACCGCCATCGCGTTCGCGTACAGCATGCACCTGCTCAATACCGGGAAGCGGTTGAGGCAGTAGGCGTGGCCGACGAGCCTGACCAGGGACTGCTGCTGGGTAGAAACGTCCCGCCGGTCGACCGGTATGCGCCGGAGCTGTTGCATGCCATCGCGCGTGCGGAGGGACGCGACCGCCTCGGGCTGTCGGGTGAACCCCCCTTTAGCGGCGTGGACACCTGGCACGCGTACGAACTCTCCTGGCTGGACGGTGAGGGTGTACCGCAGGTTGCCGTCGGGCGGTTCAGCGTGCCGGCGGAAAGCCCGCACATGGTCGAGTCGAAGTCCCTCAAGCTGTATCTGAACTCCCTCAACAATACCCGCTTTGACTCGGCTGACGCCTTCCGCTGCACGCTGGAAGTGGACCTGGCCGCTGTGGTGGACGCGCCGGTCAGCGTGGAACTCCTGGGAGTGGATGCCGCGGACCTCGCCGGCAACCCACCCCCGGGGGACTGCCTGGACGGGCTCGCCGTGCCTGTACCGGCTGGGGAGCCGTCGGCGGTCATGCTCGCCGCGGGGGAGGGTGTCGATGTCGAGGAGAGCCTGTACACGCACCTGCTGCGCTCCTTGTGCCCCGTGACGGGCCAGCCCGACTGGGCGACGCTCTGGCTGCGCTATCGCGGCCCCACGCTCGACAGGAGAGCACTGCTCTCTTACCTCCTCGCGTTTCGCAACCATCGCGAGTATCACGAGCAGTGCGTGGAACGCATATTCATCGATGTGCTCACAAGCTGTCGGCCGGTATCGCTGCAGGTGCAGGGGTTGTACACGCGCCGCGGCGGACTCGATATCAACCCCTACCGGTCGAGCGCAGCGGGTGGCGAACCCCTGGCGAGACTCAACAGGCAGTGAGTTGTCGGTCGCGCCCGTCTACTGGCAAAGGCACGGCCCTGTGGTATGATGCGCGCCCTCTACGGTGAGGTGGCCGAGTGGTCGAAGGCGCACGCCTGGAAAGTGTGTATACGGAAACGTATCGAGGGTTCAAATCCCTCCCTCACCGCCATTATCTCTCTTAAAATACTGATAAATAAAGTAAAAATGTAGCTCGGCGCCACCTCTTCCGGCGCGTGATCGGGTGCCCCTATTGAACAAAGCCAGTACATGGGATGAATTTTTTTCCGCGTCGGCGAGGCGGCACGCGTAAGTATTCTAACGAATAATCCGCCCGGTAGCTGGTTCGGCAATGCGCAACACAGGACCTCCGCGCTTATCTCAACTACCTAAAAACGGCCATCCAGTCAGATGGGGTATTCGGGATGGAACCACGTATATGCAATTGTCGCGTTTGATCGATGAGGGTTATGATGATCTCACAGGCGACGTGGATACCTGGTTTTACCTGCGACGACATGATTACGTGGCCCAGGCGGTTTCGTACTACAAGGCTCGCCAATGCAAACAGCGAACGACTTGTCGACAGGTTCAGGGAGGAGAACGCCGCCCTGATCACGCGATGGGATGCGTACAGGGAGGGCCGGATGGACGGTCCTGTACCGGCTTCGAAGAAATCGATAGGTGGCTGGCTCTCCGGGCGAAGCCGTGACGCCTGAACGCCACTCTGGGTGGCGGCCCAGCCGGCACGGTTGCAACCGTCGGTGATCGCGTCAGCGGAATTTACAAACCTTCGAAAGCGTGAGCCGCGAAGGTAGCGATAGTCGTTGTAGAACAATGTGTTACGCTTGCACGGTACGGTTATTGCTTCGGATACCCCTGATTCGCTAGTCCCAGGAGATGTAAATACGTGAACAAAAACCTCGCAGTTATCGCTCTGACGCTCGCGCTGGCCTTCTCTTCGACCGCCAGCGCAAACCTCATCAGCACGGATGTGATCCTCGCCGAATCAGGCCTTCCTGGCTCGGTCCAGCAGATTGGGTTCTCGGTGACGACCGCGGGGGACTTCGATATCGACGCACTCGGCTTCGAATCCCTGGGGCCTGGCTATAACACGGATCCCCAGATGTATCTGTTTCGGGACGATGGATTCCTGGATGTCGCCGACCTGCTGGCGGAGAATGACGACGCAGATATTTTCACGTTCGAATCACACATCGATATTCTGCTGGATGTAGGAAATTATATTCTTGCTGTCAGCGAGTGGTTTTTCTTCGTTGAGCAGGCAGTCTCGGGTATCGAGGATTCCGTTTTTGAGCCGGGCACCTCTATACGCGCCACGATCAGCTCCGAAGAGGGCGTGGCACGGTTCGGGCGCATCCCGGTACCTGCATCCCCCGCACTGCTGTTGGCGGGCCTGGTAGCCTGGAGACTTTCCACCGGAAAACGCCGGCGCTCCGGGTTTGCTAGTCTTCCGCGGTGAGGTAGTGCACGCTGAACAGCTGTTCTTCATCGAACCAGCTCTCCCGCAGGGCAAGACCGGCGCGATTAGCCAGCTCTGAAAAGCTCTCCACGGTGTACTTGTAGGAGTTCTCCGTGTGTATGGATTCGCCTTCCCGGAACGCGATCCGCTCGCCGTCGCAGCGCACCGACTGCTCGACGTCGCTCACCAGGTGCATCTCGACGCGGCGGGCATCGCCGTTGTAAAAAGCCCGGTGGCTGAACATCGTCTCGTCAAACTCCGCATCCAGCTCGGTATTGATCCGCTGCAGCACGTTCAGGTTGAAGCGCGCTGTAACACCTTTGGAATCGTTGTAGGCGTCGTGCAGTCGGTCGCCCGACTTGTGCAGGTCCACGCCGATCAGCAGGCCGCCGTCGGTGTCGATCAGCCGGCGAATGCGCCGCAGGAAACTCTCGGCGTCTGCCGGTTCCAGGTTGCCGATGGTGGAGCCCGGGTAAAACACCACACGTCGGCCTGCGGGCAGGGCGTCGATGAAGGTCCAGTCGCCGTTGAAATCCGCGCAGACAGCCTGGATGTGCAACCAGGGATATTCGACGCCGAGCTGGGCGGCAGACTCGAACAGGAATTCCGCGGAAATATCCACCGGGACGTAGGCGGCGGGCCGAAGCGTGTCGAGAAACAGCCGTACCTTCTCACTGCTGCCGCTGCCCGGCTCGATCAGGACGCAGTCCCGGCCGCAGCACCGGGCGATGGCTTCCCGGTGAGTGGAGAGGATGTCCACCTCGGTGCGTGTCGGGTAATACTCCGGCAGGCGGGTGATTTCCTCGAACAGCGCAGAGCCCGCCTCGTCGTAGAACCACTTCGGGTCGATACTCTTGGGTGAAGCCAGCAATCCCTCGAGCAGTTCGTCGCGGCTGTCTACCGCCCGGGGCTGTTGGTCGAGGTAGGTTACGTTCGGCAGTGCGCGCGTCGCCTGCTCCATGCGGGTTACTCCTTTTCTAGTCGTCAGCCGCCGTCGAGCGGGCCAGGCGAATGCCGCTGAACTGCCAGCGATCCGGCGGGTAGAAGAAATTGCGGTAACTGGGACGCAGGTGTGCCGCGAGTGACACGCACGAGCCGCCGCGCAGGACCCACTGGTTGCTCATGAATTTGCCGTTGTACTCGCCGATGGCGCCCTCGGGGGCCCGGTAGCCGGGGTACGGGGAGTAGGCGCTCCGGGTCCACTGCCAGCAATCACCGTACAACTGCAGCGAGCCGTCGGTCGCCGGGGAGGGGTGGTAGCGGCCTGCCTCGACACCGCCTGCCGGTGCGTCCCGTCCGGCGGCAGCCACCTCCCACTCCTGTTCCGTCGGCAGCCGGGCACCGGCCCACCGCGCGTAGGCATCCGCCTCGTAACCGCTGACATGGCAAACGGGACCGGCCTCGTCCCTCGCCTGCAACCCGTGCAGGGTGTACTCCAGGGCTTTCCCGTCCCTGTCCCGCCAGTAGAGCGGAGCCTGCCATCCCCCGCCGCTGACACAGTCCCAGCCATCCGACAGCCACAGTTCAGGTCGCCGGTAGCCGCCGTCGGCAATGAAGGCGGCGTACTCGCCGTTGGTCACCAGCCGGTCGGCCAGCTCGAACGGCTCGATATACACCCGGTGGCGCGGCAACTCGTTGTCGAAACAGAAGCCGTCACCCGTGTGGCCGACCTCGACCAGCCCACCGTCGAAGCCAAGCCACCTGGGCGCCGCCCCTGCAGTGGAGGCGGGCAGGTCGCACTCGACGTAGCCGGGCGCCAGGGGATTGACCGCCAGCGAGTACTTCAGGTCCGTGAAAAACAGTTCCTGGTGCTGTTGTTCGTGTTCCAGCCCGAGCACCACCCGCTCACGGATGTCGTCGGCGAGCTCGTGATCCGTTCGGCCCAGCAGTTCCTCCATGGCGCCGTCGACATGGGCGCGGTACTCCCTGACCTCGTCGATGGTGGGGCGGCTCAGCAGTCCCCGTTGCGGCCTGGGAAATTGCTCGCCAATACCGTTGTAGTACGAGTTGAACAGGACTTCGTAGCGTTCCTCGGGACTGCGATAACTGTCGTGGTACGGTTTCAGCAGGAAGGTCTCGAAAAACCACGTGGTGTGTGCCAGGTGCCACTTCGGCGGGCTGGTAAAGGGCGCCGCCTGCAAACCGTAGTCCTCGGTCTTGAGTGGCTCGCAATAGGCCAGGGAATCCGCGCGAGTCGCGCGGTAGCGCTGCAGCAACACGTCACTCACAGTCCGCCTCCGTACAGGCGCCGCCGACCCACGACCTGCCGTCGCGCAACGCACCCCGGAGCAGCCCGCCTCGGGGCGAACATTGCACCGCGGTAAGACGGGTTAATCCCTCCCGCAGCCGCCAGTACTCGTTCATGACGCGCATGGCCGAACCGGTGGCGGTGTCCTCCGGTGTCCCGTACTGTGGTGCGAAATAGCGGTAGTGTATGTCCTCGCCGCTGCGTGCGGACGCCGGATCGACCCGACAGGTCACCACCAGTGCCCGCTCCGTGTGCGCGCCCAGCGCGACGCCGGGTGGGGAAACACGCGTCAGGTCGTGGCCCCGTTCCAGCTCTGCGACCAGGTAATCGCGCGGGCCGCCGGCCCTGGCGCACGCGACCGGCGCGACACCCAGCAGTGGTTGCAGCCATTGCGGCGGCTCGCAGGCTTGCACCGCAATGGCGGGAAACCCGAGCCAGGTGTCGGGTGGGCGGTGTTCACAGCGGACGATCATATCGCCGCAGACCAGTTCTCCCGGGGTTCCCCAGTGCGCATTCCACAGGGCGGCGCAAACCAGCATCCCGTGTCCGCAAATCGCGATACGTGACCCGTCCGCACTCCAGCAGTTCACCGCGGCCCGGCGCTCGTCGAGGGGCCAGGTGGCGCAGACCGTGCTGCCCAGGGCGGGTACAGCGTCCGGCGCCCGGTCGTGCAGTTGCACGCGGCAGGGATTGCCCGCGAGGTGCATAGCGGTGCCATGGATGGGCTCGCCGCAGAAGGCGCGCATCTGCCGGCTTGTGGATGAGGAGGGAATAGACCTGTCCGCCGTTGATCACGATGGTATTTACTACGATGGAATCAGCCTAGCAGATTTTCAAAGCGCCGAAATGACAGATTTTCAAGGGCTACCTCAGGGAGGTGCGTCCAGTCTCGCCTTCTCCAGCGCCTTGCCCCGGTGTGCCTGTTGAATCGCATACTGGCGGATCGCCTCGCTCTGCTCGGCCGTGATGTTCCCCGCGAAGGAAGCCATGCCCCTGTCTGCCAGGCTGCCCCCCAGCACGACCTCGTTCCAGCCCTCGGCGTCCCAGAGGTAGGCGGAGCCGCGCAGGTCGGGAATCAACAGGCCGGATACCGCGTTGAGGCCGTGGCAGCCCATGCACACGTCCTGGTAGGTGCCGTAGCCGAGGTGCAGGGTGTCCTCTTCAGCCTCAAGGGGCGGCGGGTTGAACGCGACGGTCGGGCGCCAGTCGGGCTCGGGTAGAGTGCCCTGCGCACCGAGTTTGAAGGTCAGTACCCGGCTCACGTTGGGCATGCTCTCAGCCTGTACAAATTCGCCGAAGACCAGGGCAAAGGCGCCGCCCCAGCCGACTGCCACGGACACGTACTGCTCGCCGTCCAGCTCGTAGGTGATCGGGGCGGCGACCACGCCGGTCTGTGTGGGATAGGACCACAACGCCTCCCCGGTATCGGCCCGGTAGGCGACCAGCTTGCCGTCGGCGGTGCCCTGGAACACCAGGTTCCCCGCCGTGCTCAGCATGCCCCCGTTCCACGGTCCCCTGTGCTCCACGCGCCACGCTTCTTCCTGCGTCGCAGGGTCCCAGGCCAGCAGTCGACCCCTGATAAGGGCGCGCATCGCGTCGCGCTCCGACTGGGCGTCGGGCAGGCTGCCGATAATGCCGTCGGCCCCGGTGTTGGCCACGCCGGGGTTGTAGCGGAACGCTTCCGGCTGCCCGTAGTTTGCAGGGAAGTCCAGCACCGGGATGTAAACCAGTCCCGTATCGGGGCTGTAGGACATGGGGTGCCAGTTGTGGCCGCCCAGGTAGGAGGGGTAGGTCAGGTAGGGCGTCTCGCGATAGCGCGCCCCCGGAACCTCTACAGGCCTTCCCGTCGCCATGTCGACGCCGGTGGCCCAGTTGATCTCGATGTAGTTTTGCGCTGACAACAAGTCACCGGTGGCGCGGTCGATCACGTAGAAGAAGCCGTTCTTCGGGGCCTGCATCAGCACTTTGCGAAGCTCTCCCTCGAGTTCGATATCGGCCAGGATGATGTGCTGGGTGGCGGTGTAGTCCCAGGTCTCACCGGGCGTGGTCTGGTAGTGCCACACGTACTTGCCGGTGTCGGGTCGCACAGCGACGATGGAGGAGAGAAACAGGTTGTCGCCGCCTCCGGGGGAGCGTATCTCCTGGTTCCAGGGCGTACCGTTGCCCACGCCGAAATAGAGCAGGTCCAGTTCCGGGTCGTAGGCCATGGAATCCCACACGGTACCGCCGCCACCGCCCAGCTCCCACCACTTGCCGTTCCAGGTCTCGGCGGCCATCTTCATGGCGGCGTTCTCGAAGCCGAGTTCCGGATTGCCGGGCACCGTGTAGAAGCGCCACGCGAGGGAGCCGTCGGCCGTGTTGTAGGCGCTGATATAACCGCGCACGCCGAACTCCGCGCCGCCGTTACCGATCAGCACCTTGTCCTTCACGACCCGCGGCGCCCCGGTGATGGTGTAGGGCAGTGTCGCGTCCAGGGTTGCGACCTCCCAGTTGACCGCGCCGGTTTTCGCATCGAGTGCGACCAGGCGTCCGTCCAGCACGCCCACGAACACCTGCCCGCGCCACACCGCCACGCCGCGGTTCACCACGTCACAGCAGGCGTGCTTGGCCTTTTCTTTCGCCACGCCGGGGTCGTAGGACCACAGGGGTTCCCCGGAGCGGGCGTCGAGCGCGTGTACGATGCTCCAGGCCGACGTGGTGTACATCACGCCGTCCACCACCAGGGAGGTCGCTTCCACGCCCCGCCGGGTGCCGAGGTCGAAAGACCAGGCGAGGCCGAGTTCATCGACGTTGTCGATGTCGATGTCGGCGAGGGGGCTGTAGCGCTGCTCGTCGTAGGTGCGGCCGTGACTCATCCACTGGCCGGGCTCCCCATCGGCGTTGAGCAGCCGTCCGCTGTCGACCTGGGCCGCGCCCGGGGCGGGGCCTGTGCCCGCCTGGCTACAGGCGAACAGTGTCAGGGTCAGGAGAAGGGCGGCGAGCGGTGCGCGTCGGTACATGGCGGCTTCCTCGGGTGGATTCTTATTCCCGTCCCGGGGCAGCATAGCCGCTTTGGATGCGAGGGGGAATGGTGCGCCCGGGCGCTACGGGTCGTTGCTACAGGACCAGCTCCGCCATGTCCCGCAGCAGCGGGATATCGCCGTGCACCAGCAGCGAAGTGACCGGGGAGTTCTCCCAGTCCACAAGTTTTTCCCGGATGCGGTCCTTCGGGCCGCACAGGGATATCTCGTCGGCGAACTGGTCCGGCACTGCCTCGATGGCGCGGTCGCGCTGGCCCGCGAGGAACAGGCGCTGCACCTCGTCGGCCTCGTCGGGGAAGCCCATGCGCGCCATCAGTTCCTTGTGGAAGTTGCGCTTGGCCGAACCCATGCCGCCGATGTAAAAGCCCAGCATGGCCTTCACCGGGTATAGCGCTTCCTCCATGTTGTCGTTGATGCTGACGGAGACTGTGGGGCAGATTTCGAAGCCGTCCTTTGCGCCCGAGATCTGGTCCGCGTAGACATCCTGGCGGTAGGGCGAGTAGTACAGGGGCAGCCAGCCGTCCGCAATTTCCGCGGTCTGCGTCACGTTTTTCGGCCCCTCGGCGCCAATAAAAATGGGGACGTCTGCGCGCAGCGGGTGCGTGATGGGCTTCAGCGGCTTGCCCATGCCCCAGGCGCCCGGCCCGTTGTAGGGCAGGGGATAGGCCTCGCTGTCGCTGGTCACGGGCTCGCGCCGGGCCAGCACCTTGCGGATGATCTCCACGTAGTCGCGTGTCCGGGTCACGGGCTTGGTATAGGGCTGTCCGTACCAGCCCTCCACCACCTGCGGGCCGGAGACTCCGAGACCCAGGATCATGCGCCCGCCGGACAGGTGATCGAGGGCGAGCGTCGCCATGGCACAGGCGGTGGGTGTGCGGGCGGACAATTGCGCCACGGCGGTCCCGAGGCGAATTTTTTCCGTGTGCGCGCCGATCCAGGCCAGCGGCGTGAATACGTCGTTGCCCCAGGACTCGGCACACCAGACGGAGGTATAGCCGAGGCGCTCGGCCTCCTTGGCCGCCTCCACGTGACTGTTCCCCGGCGGCAGGGCACCCCAGTAACCCAGTTGCAGTCCCAATTGTAAATTTGCCATGGCTGGTCTCCTGTCGGTGAGGGGCTAACGTTTGAGGGGCTAACGTTTGAAGGGCTAAGGTTAAGGCATCGCCGTCGCCACAGGAAGGCGAACGGGGCCAATTTTACTTGCCTTGCCGCTCAATTGAACTGTCAATCGCGCGCCGCATTGGCTAGACTTTGCCGTCTCCTGCAACAGAGTGGCTGACCCCTGTATGAGCCGATTGACCCACCTGGATGACACAGGTGCCGCGCGCATGGTCGACGTCGGCGACAAGGCCGTAACCGAGCGCGTGGCCATCGCCATCGCCACGGTGTCCATGGCCGACGAAACGCTTGCGCTGCTAACCGAGGGCGGCCACAAAAAGGGCGACGTACTCGCCGTCGCGCGTGTCGCCGGTATCCAGGCGGCCAAGAAATGTTCGGACCTGATTCCCCTGTGCCATCCGCTCATGTTGAGCTCGATCGAGGTTGACTTTGCCCTCGACCGCGAGGCCGCAGAAGTGCGCATCGAGGTCACCTGCAAACTGTCGGGCAAGACCGGGGTGGAAATGGAGGCCCTGACGGGCGCCGCCGTCGCTGCACTGACAATCTACGACATGTGCAAGGCCGTCGACCGCGGCATGCGCATCTCCGAGGTCGCCCTGTTGCACAAGGAGGGGGGCAAGTCCGGTACCTGGTCGCGGGAGGGAACCTGATGATCCGGGTGCTGTTTTTCGCCCGTGTGCGCGAGGCCCTCGGCACCGATGAGCTGGAGGTCGAGTATCCCGCGAACGGCTGGGACCTCGATGGGCTGCAGGCATCCCTGTCCGCAAGGGGCGGGGAGGGATGGCGAGAGGTGCTGGGCGAGGACAACATGATCCGCGCGGTGAATCGCTCGGTGGTGGAGGGCAACGTCTCGCTCGCCGACGGCGATGAAGTGGCCTTTTACCCCCCCGTCACGGGTGGTTGAATGTCTGTGCACTGCGCCATTGCCGTCAGTGTACAGACCGCCGATTTCGACGTGGCGGACCTGCAGGCGGAGCTGCTGGGCGGAACGAGCGAGGAGGGCGCGGTGGCTACCTTTACCGGCTACGTCCGCGATGCCAACGAGGGGCGCGAGATCCGGCACATGGAGCTGGAACACTACCCCGGCATGACCGAGTCCAGCATCGAGTCGATACTGGAGGACGCCGCCAGCCGCTGGTCCCTGCTGGGCGCCGCCGTCGTGCACCGGGTCGGGACGCTCTACCCCGGCGACCGGATCGTCTGGGTGGGCGTATCGGCAGCGCACCGCGGCGATGCTTTCAGCGCCTGCGAATTTGTCATGGACTACCTCAAGACCCGGGCCCCTTTCTGGAAGAAAGAACACGGCCCCGGCGGCTCGAGCTGGGTCGAGGCGCGGCGTGAAGACGACCGGCGGGCCGGTCGCTGGGACAGTGACGAATAGCCGAAATAGGGGATGCCCCGGGCCCGCGGCTGGGTTCCAATACCGACCGCGGGACGGCACCGCGGCCACAGGAGACAATAATGAGCTTTGAAGGGCGGGAACTGCGCAACGCACTGGGGCGCTTTGCCACTGGCGTGTGCCTGATTACCACGGTGTCGGAGGACCGGCCCCTGGCCCTGACCGCCAATTCCTTCTCCTCGGTCTCCCTCGACCCGCCACTGGTCCTGTGGAGCCTGCAGAACAACTCGGATGTCTACGACGTGTTTGCCGGTCCGACGCACTTCGCTGTCAACGTACTGGCCAGGGAGCAGGAATCCATGTCCAACCAGTACGCGAAAAAGGGCAGTCACACTATCGATGCCGCACACTTCCGTCCAGGGCGCTACGGCGCTCCCATCATCCGCGACGCCCTGGTGTCCTTCGAATGCGAGCTGGAGGCCACTCACCCCGGTGGAGACCATCTCATCATCGTCGGCCGGGTACTGGATATGATACAGCGGCCCACCGGCGACCCTCTCCTGTTCTATTGCGGCGGCTACCGGGAACTGCACTGATCGCCCCGCTGCGCGGCGTTGCCCGGCCAGCTGTTCCATTGCCTGCGCGAGGGCTTATACTGGTCAGCTTGTATCCATCGTGGTAGCTCCGATGAAATTTTGTACCAAGTGCGGCAGCCGGATTGTCCTGCGCATACCGGAGGGTGACGACCGGGAGCGTCACGTCTGCACCAAATGCGGAACCATCCACTACAGCAACCCGCGCGTCATTGTCGGCTGCCTGCCCGTGCACGAGGGCAGGGTGCTGCTGTGCAAACGCGCCATCGAACCGCGCAAGAACTACTGGACGCTTCCCGCCGGCTTCATGGAGAACAAGGAAACCACTGTCCAGGGCGCCGCCCGCGAAACCTGGGAGGAGGCGCGCGCGAGGGTCAGTAATCTGGACCTCTACCGCGTCTTTGACGTGCCGCACATCAGCCAGGTCTACATGTTTTACCGCTGCGACGTCGACGACGGCGAGTACGGTGTAGGCCCCGAGAGCCTGGAGAGCAACCTCTACCTCGAGGGCGAGATCCCCTGGGACAATATCGCGTTTCCCGTGGTTTACGAAACGCTGCGAGAGTACTTCTCCGATGCGCCCTCGGGGCATTTTCCGGTGCGTGTATCCACGATCGACCTTTCATCCCGGCGCAAGAGCTAGTACCCGCGGCGCCGAGCCGGCAACACTGACGAGGACCCAACCCCATGGCATTTCCGAAAGTAGGCAACATGGCCCCGGCGTTTACGCTGCTGGACCAGGACGGCAACAAGGTCAGCCTGAAAGACTTCCGCGGCAAGAAGAACGTGGCGCTCTACTTCTACCCCAAGGCGATGACCCCCGGCTGCACGGTGCAGGCCTGTGGCATCAGGGACAGCAAGAAGGCCCTTGCGAAGCTCGATACCGTGGTGCTGGGTGTCAGCCCTGACCCCGTGACGCGCCTCGGCAGGTTCATCGAGAAGCAGGACCTCAACTTCACGCTGCTGTCCGACGAGGATCACGCGGTGACGGAAAAGTACGGCGCCTGGGGGTTGAAGAAGTTCATGGGGCGCGAATTCATGGGTGTGCTGCGCACGACCTTTATTATCGGTAAGGACGGGCGGCTCAAGCACGTGATGGACAAGGTCAAGACCAAGTCGCACCACGACGACGTGATGACCCTGGTCAAGGAACTGGGCCTGTAGATGCTGGAGTACCCCTTCGCCAAAGCGCCCGAACCGGGAGACACCATCGAGGTCGCGCCCGGTGTCCTGTGGCTCAGCATGCCCTTACCCATGGAGCTGGACCATATCAACCTGTACATGCTGGACGACGGCGACGGCTGGTGGGTGATCGACACGGGCATCGCCCTCGACCCCACCACGGAACTGTGGGAGAGAGTGTTTGAGCGACACTGCCAGGACAAGCCGGTCAAGGCCGTGCTCTCGACCCACTATCACCCGGACCACACCGGGATGGCGGGCTGGTTGTGCGAGCGCTGGCGCGCGCCGTTTTACATGACCCAGGGCGAGTACTTTACCGGCCTTGCATTCAGCCGCACGACGAAGGAGCACTACAGCTGGAGCGTGCAGCAGAACATGCAGCGGGTCGGTTTCTCCAGCGCGCAGCAGGACCACGCCAGGGAAAATTTCGGCGGCTTCGGCCCGATTATCACCCCCATGCCGACCACCTACCGCCGCCTGGTGGACGGCGCCACGTTGACGATCGGCGGCAGGCGCTGGCAGGTTGTGGTGGGCAGCGGCCACTCGCCCGAGCACGCCTGCCTGTACTGCAGCGAGCTGAATGTCCTGCTGTCGGGGGACCAGGTGATACCGCGTATCACCTCGAACATCAGCGTGTCCGGTTCCGAGCCAGAGGCCAACCCCCTGCGGGACTGGTTTCACTCCCTGGAGCGTTTCCTTGAGACCCTGCCGGCGGACACCCTGGTGTTGCCGGCACACAACACGCCGTTCTACGGTCTCCACGAGCGCCTGCGCTTTCTCATCGATCACCACGAGGACCACCTGCTCGCGCTGGAGGAGGCCTGCGTGGAGGAGCCGCGCTCGGCGATGGAACTGCTGCCGGTCCTGTTCAGTCGTGCGCTGGAGGGGCCCAATCTCGGCCTGGCGGTGGGTGAGTGCCTGGCCCACCTGAACTTCCTCTGCCAGCGCGGCAGGGTGGCGCGCACCCTGGACGCCACGGGGTGTTACCGGTACCGCTCCATCGACGACACCCTGCCGCTGCGCCAGCGCAAGCGCCACCACGATGCGGTGGACGAACAGCCCATGCAGGTATAGGCATTATAAATCAATGGTTTATAGAATATTATTTATGTTAGACATAGCTTTAATTAGAGGTCACGACAGGCGAGGTGTGCCGCTGTGACCATGCCCTCCGGTATCGGCGTCATCGATCTCATGCTCGGCATCCCCGGCGAGGACAGCAGCCACTTCTACGAGTGGATCAAGCCCATGCTCATGGATCGCGAGAGCCACGAGATGTTCAGCATGCCGGCCCAGTACATGTTCCGCGACCTCCCGGACACGGGCTCCCAGGACGATTACATCGCCTACACCATCGCGCAGATGGACAGGCACGGTATCGAGCGCGCGATGATTTCCGTCGGCTTCAATCAGCTGCAGGAGGAAGCACTGAAGCGCCACCCCGACCGCTTCTTTGCCTCCTACGAGGCGAATCCCAACCGCGGGATGGATGAGGTCCGGCGCATCGTGACCCTGAAGGAGGAGTTCGACATCAAGGCGGTTACGGCGTCCCCGGCGATGATCTGTCCGCCAGTGCCCGTCAATGACAAGAAGTGGTATCCCATCTACGCCAAGCTGGTGGAGCTGGATATCCCGTTCTGTCCCTGTATGGGCGTGCCCGGGCCGCGGGTGCCGATGGGGCCGCAGAAGATGGAGCTGTTGGACGAGGTGCTGTGGTTTTTCCCCGAGCTGCGCGTGGTCACGCGGCACGGCTGCGAGCCCTGGACGGAGCTCGCGTGGAAGATGATGCTCAAGTACCCGAACCTGCATTATTCCACCAGTGCCTTCGCGCCGAAGTATTACCCGCCAGACATCATCGAGTTCGCCAATACCCGCGGCGCCGACCAGGTGCTCTACGCGGGTTATTTCCCGATGGGTCTTTCGCTGGACCGCATCTTCCGCGAATTGCCCGACGTTCCGCTGCGCGAGGAGGTGTGGCCGAAGTTTCTTCGCGAGAACGCGATCCGCGTTTTTAAACTGGACGAGTAATCTTATGGACTACATCACTATCGCAGAAGCCATCGATACCCCCGGCCTGCGTCTCGTGCTGACCGCGCACGTCCCGGGGCCCTGGGGGGAATCGGCCAAGGCCATCCTCGCCTATAAAGGGCTGGAGTACACCCCGGTGTACCAGGAGGGCGGTGGGGAAAACGCCGAGTTGATGGCCTGGACGGGGCAGAATTCGGCGCCGGTGGCGGTCTACGAAAATCTACCGCCGGTGTGCCACTGGCTCGACCTGCTGATGCTCGCCGAGCGACTCGCGCCGGAGAAGCCGTTGCTGCCCTCCTCACCGGGAGAGCGTGCGCGGGTGCTGGGGCTGTCGGCGCTGCTTGCGGGTGTTGACGGTTTCGCCTGGAACCGGCGCCTGCAGATGTTTGCCCCGCTGATGCAACTGGACGATCCGCCGGAGATGATGCTGCGCATGATGGGCAAGTATGGCTGGTCCGAGGAGGCCCTGGCCGCCGCCACCGGGAAGCTGCAGAGCATCGCGGGGGAACTGGACCGCCAACTCGCGGCCCAGCAGGCTCAGGGCGCGGACTACCTGGTGGGCGAGCAGGTCACCGCGGTGGATTTCTACTGGGCCAACTTCGCGGGGATGGTAAAGCCCCTGGGGCCGGAGGATAATCCAATGCCCGATTTCATGCGCGCGACCTACGAGACCGTGGACGAAGCCACCGCCGCCTGCCTGACCGCTCGTCTCGAAGCCCACCGCGACATGATGTACGAGCGGCACATCGCACTGCCGCTGGATTATTAATCACGTCCTTGACAATGCTTTCAACAGGAGGCCCCACCGTGCTGTCCCAACAGGAAATCTCCGACCGTCTGGAAATCCAGGATCTCGTATTCCATTACGCCGACCTCATCGACAGCAAGCAGATCAGTCGCCTGCGCGAGGAGGTATTCACCGAGGACGTATTCGTCGATTACGGTGTCATGGGCGGCAGCGTGGGCGACCTCGACACGACCATCGAGTTTCTTGAGTCCGCGCTCACTGACGAGCTTTTCCCCCATTCCCAGCACCTCAATGCCAACGTGCAGGTCAAGGTCGACGGGGATACCGCCACGGGAAGGATCATGTGTTTCAATCCGATGCAGATGAACCTGCCCGACGGCGGCTCCCAGGTCTACTTACTCGGGCTGTGGTACGTGGACGAGTACCGGCGCACCGACAAGGGCTGGCGCATCAGTCGCCGCGCCGAGGAGAAGAGCTGGGTGTTTAATACCCCCGATTTTATGGACCTGTGACCGGCGGGGCTCGCGGTTGCATCACACTGCTGCTCGCGCTGCTCACCGCGGCGCAGTACAGCTACGGGCAGGACCTGGAACCGCGCAGCTACACCAACGTTCCCACGGGGCAGAATTACCTGGTGTTGGGCTACGCCTACTCAGAGGGCGAGCTGTCGCCGACACCCAGTTCGCCCTTGCAGGACGCGGAGCTGGAGATCGACACCCAGGCGTTGGGGTATTCCCGTACCTTCGCCCTGGCCGGCGACGCCGCGAAATTTGACCTGGTTTCTACGCGTATCTGCTTCGATGGTTCCGCAACCTTCGAGGGGCAGTTCGTTGAAGGGCAGCGCTGTGAGTACGGCGATCCGCACGCGAAGCTGACCTGGAACTTCTACGGGGCGCCGGCCCTGTCGATAGAAAACTTCTCGCGCTGGGAGCCGGGCCTCGTCGCTGCCGATCAACGCGCGACACAGCGTAAAGCTCAACGTCTCCACCGGCCTGATTACCCGAGTGGGAGGTGATTTCGATACGTACGGGGCGGCCTGGTTGTACCGGTGGTAAAAGAAGAGCCGCTCAACCTCGGGCGGGCTCGACCCAGGATTCCGGCAGGTAATCGAGCTCCAGCTTGTGCACCGCGCTGCGCAGGCAGTCCTCGAGATGGGACAACTCCTCCTCGCCGATCCTGGCGCGGTAGTGCGCCATGACCTCGTCGACAACCTCCATGCAGTCCATGGCGAGCTGTATACCGCGCTCGGTGAGGCGGATCTCCTTGGCGCGCTTGTCCCCGCTGTCGATATCGCGGGAGATGTAGCCCATGCGCTCCAGTTCCTTGAGCATCTTGCCCATGGCCTGCTGGGTAACCTGGGCGCGCTCGGCGAGTTCGGTCACGCGCACCGCGCCCATGCCCAGGTTGGCGAAAACCGCGCTGTGGGAGGACCTGATATCGGAATAACCCCGGGAGGCGAGGGCGCCGAAAATCCGGCGTTCAAAATCCCTGGAGAATTCCCGCAGTAATCGTGAGAGATTATTGGACAGCCGATAGGCGATGTCCTGATTCCTTTCAGCTGTTGTTTTTATCACGCGAAACTCCGCTGAGTCGGCAAAATTAGCTGATTGCACCATTGTAACGCCCTCACTACGCCTGTCACGCCCAATTAGTTCAACATTTAGTGCGCTTGATCACACTCCTGGCATTCCGCTACACTCCCGCGCTTTTCGAGGGCCGGAGGGGCCGTGGCCAGAATTGTGACCTGCAACACAAACGGGATCCGCGCAGCGGCCCGCAAGGGGTTCTTCGACTGGCTGCCCGGCACGGACGCGGACGTCGTGTGCATCCAGGAGACCAAGGCCCAGGTGGAGCAGCTGTCGGACCCGGTGTTCACACCACCGGGCTACCATTGCTACTACAACGACGCCCAGAAGAAGGGCTACAGCGGCACCGCCCTGTACAGCCGGGTGAAGCCCCTGAAAGTGACGACCCGTCTGGGCTGGGATCCCGCCGATTCGGAGGGGCGCTACCTGCAGGCCGACTACAAGGGGCTCAGCGTCATTTCCCTGTACATGCCCTCGGGCTCGAGCAGCGACGAGGCCCAGGTCAAAAAGTACCGCTTCATGGACGCGTTCATGGTGCACTTGAGAGCCCTGCGCCGCAAGCGCAGGGAGTTCATCGTCTGTGCCGACTGGAACATCTGTCACAAGGAGATCGACCTGAAAAACTGGCGCAGCAACCAGAAGAACTCCGGTTTCCTCCCGGATGAGCGCGCCTGGCTGGACGAGCTGTTCGACGAGGTGGGCTACATCGACTCCTTCCGCCTCGTCAATGCCGAGCCCGACCAGTACACCTGGTGGTCGAACCGCGGCCAGGCCTGGGCGAAGAACGTGGGCTGGCGCCTGGACTACCAGGTGATTACACCGAAGCTGGCCGAAGCCGTGCGCGCCGCGTCCATCTACAAGGACGAACGCTTCTCGGACCACGCGCCGCAGATCATGGATTACGAGCTGGACATCGCGGTCTGATCGCGGCGGCGCGATTGCGGACGCCGATTGCGGGGCACCGGGAAACACTGTACATTACCGGCGTTTTCAACGCGCGGCCGGACCGCGCCCACGCGGGAATCTATCGGGGATTCTATTGATGAGCTTCTTCATACCCAGCGCCCACGCCCAGGCGACCGGACAACCGGCCCAGGGCGGGGAAATGTTCCAGATCCTGTTTCTCGTCGGCCTGTTCGTGCTGTTCTATTTCATCGCCATCCGCCCGCAGCGCAAGCGGCAGAAAGAGCACGCGGAGATGGTCTCCGCCCTGAACAAGGGCGACGAGGTGGTGACCAGCTCGGGCATCCTCGGGAAGGTTACCGGCCTGGATGACAACTACATGACGCTGAACGTGGCGAACAACGTCGAGATGAAATTCCAGCGCGTTCACGTGCACGCCGTCCTGCCCAAGGGCACCCTGAAGTCCATCGGATAGGGCGCGTCGGGATAATGGCGTCGCCGGCGTATCCCCGCAGGACACACCTGGCGCAGACGCCGACCCCACTGCAGTTTCTCGAGCGCGCCTCCGCACGGTGGGGGCGCGGCCACCGTCTGTGGATGAAGCGCGACGATCTCACCGGCTGCGCTCTCAGCGGCAACAAGGTGCGCAAACTCGAGTTCATCACCGCCCACGCCCTCGACAACGGGTATGACACGCTCATCACCTGCGGCGGTCTGCAGAGCAATCACTGCCGTGCCACGGCCCTGGCCGGCGCCCAGCTCGGGCTGGCGGTCCATTTGCTGCTGCGCGGCGATGCCCCCGCAGAGCCCGAAGGCAACCTGTTGCTGGACCATCTCGCGGGCGCCGTGGTCAGCTGTTACCCGAAAGACCAGTACGTGAGGGAGATCGACGCACTGTTCACGCACTGGGCGGAGCACTACGCCGCGGCCGGCGGGCGGGCGCTCGCGGTGCCCACCGGGGGCAGTGACGGCATCGGTGTATGGGGCTACATCGCCGCTTGCGGCGAACTGGTGGGGGATTTCGCCACCGCCGGCATTGACCGCGCGCATATCGTGACGGCGACCGGCTCGGGCGGGACCCAGGCGGGCCTGACCGCCGGGGTGCAGCTTCACGGCCTGCCCGCCACGGTCTGGGGTGTCAATGTCTGCGACGACGAGGCGTATTTCCTGGAGAAAGTGGCGGCGGATGTCGCGGACCTGTGCGCGCGATACCCGCAGGTTCCGCCCATCGAGGTTCAGCCCCGCGTGCTCGACGGTCACGTCGGCCCGGGGTACGCTGTGGCCGAGCCGGAGATATTCGACCTGATCGCGGAGATGGCGCGCCTCGAAGGCGTGGTCCTGGACCCGGTTTACACGGGCAAGGCGTTCGCGGGCATGGTTGCGGAGATCGAGCGGGGCCGCTTCGATGGCTGCGAGGACATCGTCTTCGTCCATACCGGCGGAATATTCGGCGTGTTCCCACAGCGCGCCGGTTTCAGGACCTGAGCCCGGGGCGTCGACAGGGGGAGATCGCATGACAGATTTCATCAACACCGTAAACGGTATCGCCTGGGGTCCGGGCATGCTGTTGCTGTTGTTGGGCACCGGCCTGTACCTCAGTCTCGGCCTGAAATTCATGACCCTCCGCCGCATCGGTACCGCGTTTCGCCACCTCCTCGGCGGCAGGAAGGGGCAGGGCGACGGCGATATCTCGCCCTTCTCCGCGTTGATGACTTCCCTGTCCGCCACCATCGGCACCGGTAACATCGCCGGCGTTGCGACCGCAATCGCCCTCGGCGGCCCCGGGGCCCTGTTCTGGATGTGGATCACCGCGCTGGTAGGCATGGCGACCAAGTACGCCGAGGCGGTCTGCGCGGTGCGCTTTCGGGAACAGGACGAGGAGGGCAATTACAGCGGCGGGCCGATGTACTACATCCGCAACGGCCTGCACAAACGCTGGCACTGGCTGGCGGTGGCTTTCGCCATTTTCGGCGGCCTCGCCGGCTTCGGTCTCGCCAACACGGTGCAGTCCAATTCCGTGTCGCAGGTGCTCGCGGACGGTTTCGGCATCCCGCCGCTGGTTACCGGGGGCGTGCTGATGGTCCTGGTGGCCGCAGTTATCCTCGGCGGTGTGAAGCGCATCGCCGCGGTGGCGAGCTACCTCGTGCCTTTCATGGCGATCGCCTACGTGGTCATGAGCCTCGTGGTCATCCTGGCGAATGTCAGCGCAGTCCCGGCGGCACTAGCCACCATCGTCGAGGCCGCCTTCAATCCTGTGGCGGCGACCGGCGGTTTTGCCGGCGCCACCGTGTGGGCCGCGCTGCGCTTCGGGGTGGCCCGGGGTATCTTTTCCAACGAGGCGGGCCTCGGGAGCGCGCCTATTGCCCACGCCGCAGCGAAAACGGACCAGCCGGTGGAGCAGGGCATGATCGCGATGCTCGGTACGTTTATAGACACCATCATCGTCTGCACTATGACGGGACTGGTGATCGTTATAATGGATGTCTGGCCCACCGGGGTCAGCGGCGCGAGCCTTACCACCATGGCATTTGCCAACGCCTTCCCCGGTGGCGAGTACATCGTGACCTTCGGCCTGTGCCTGTTTGCCTTTACCACCATGCTCGGCTGGTCCTTCTACGGTGAGCGCTGTGTCGTCTTCCTGTTCGGCGCCCGGGCGGTGCTGCCCTTCCGCATCGCCTGGGTCCTGGCTGTGCCCGTGGGTACCGCCGTGGAGCTGAACCTGGTGTGGCTGATCGCCGATACGCTCAACGCCTTCATGGCGATCCCGAACCTCATTGCCCTGGTGCTGCTGGGCCCACTGGTGTTCCGCATCACCCGCGAGTACTTCGAGAAAACCGCGGGGTAGCGGCGCGTGGCAGAATTTCTCAGTGACGTAGAGGTTTGCGTCGATCGCGCCCTGGCGGCGGTGGGAAACGACCTGGTTGTCGCGTCCCCGCTCGGGCTGGGCAAGCCGGTACAGCTTCTCAATGCGTTCTACCGACGCGCACTGGCGCGACCGGAGCTGTCCCTGCACATCGTGACCGCACTCTGCCTGGAAGTGCCGCGCCCGGCGCCGGGTGTTGAGGCAAGCCTCGCCGGACCGATCATGGAGCGGCTGTTCGGTGACTATGAGGAATTGGCCTTCATGGCCCCCCTGAGGGAGGGGCGCCTGCCGCCGAATGTCAGGATCAGCGAGCTGTACATGCGCGCCGGCGCCATGAAAGGAGTCCCCGCGGCGCAACAGAACTACATCTCCAGCAATTACACCCACATCGCCCGGGACATGGTCGGTCTCGGCGTCAACGTCCTGGCCCAGATGGTCGCCCTGCGAGAGGGCGCCGGCGGACCCTCGCTCTCCCTGTCCTGCAATCCCGACGTCACCCCGGAACTGATGCGGCGGCTGGAAGCCGGCGGGAGCGCCGGCAAGGTGGTCAGGCTCGCCCAGGTGCACCCGGACCTGCCCTTCATGGAACACGATGCCGAGGTTCCCCCGGAAAGTTTCGACTATATCCTGCGCAACCCCGACCTCGACCGGGCCCTGTTTGCAGTACCCAACGGCGCGGTGCCGCCCCGGGACTACGCCGCGGCGCTGCACGCCGCCAGTCTCGTCCCCGACGGCGGCACCCTGCAGATCGGTATCGGCGCACTGGGGGATGCGTTGGCGCGCGCGCTGATCCTGCGCCAGCGCGACGGCGAGGCGTTTCGTCACCTGTTGGAAGCGCTGGCGGGTCCCGCGTTGCCGGTACAGATGACGGGCAGTTTCCAGCGGGGTCTCTATGTGTGCACGGAGATGTTCGTCAACGGCATGCTGCACCTGATCCGCGAGGGTGTGGTGAAGCGCAGGGTATACGACTGCCTGCCCTTGCAGGAGGCGCTCAACGCGGGTGTCATCGACGAGTGTGTGGACGCGCGCATGCTGGATCACATCCTCGACAGCGGTATGGCGCCGGCCCGCCTGGACGCTGCGAGCCTGGCGGAGCTGCAGTACTGGGGAATCGTCCCCCGGCACTGGCGGCTGGCCGGCGATCAACTGCTGGACGGGGAGGTGCCCCACGCCAACGACCTGCGCGACGCGCAGACGCGGGATGCACTGGTCGCAGAGGGCGCAAGACTGCGCAACGGACGCTGCCTGCACGGCGGCTTCTTTCTCGGTCCCCGTGATTTTTACCAGTCCCTGCGCGAACTCGATGCCGAGGACAGGGAGCGCATCTGCATGACGGGTGTGGAGCGCACCAACCAGTTGCTGGGCGATGTGTCCCTGTACACCGCCCAGCGCCGCGATGCGCGCTTCATCAATACCGGAATGATGGTCACACTGTCGGGTGCGGTGGTGTCCGACGCCCTCGAGGACGGCACGGTCATCAGCGGCGTCGGCGGCCAGTACAACTTCGTGGCCATGGCCAACGATCTGGATGGCGCGCGCTCGATTCTGTGCATCCGCAGCACACGCGAGCACGGCGGCAAGGTCCATTCCAACATCGTGCCCAACTACGGGCATACCACCATACCGCGGCACCTGCGGGACATCGTGGTCACCGAGTACGGCATCGCTGACCTGCGCGGCCGGAGCGACGCAGAGATCATCAAGCGCCTGCTGGCCGTTGCGGACAGCCGCTTCCAGGAGGAGTTGCTCGCGTGGGCGCAGGCCCGGGGCAAGGTCGAGGCCGGCTACCAACTGCCCCCGACGGTCCGCAGCAACACACCCGGGCGCCTGGAAAAGACCCTCGCCGCGCACGCCGACCTGTTGCCCGACTACCCCTTCGGTACCGAACTCACCGACGCCGAGATCGCGCTCTCCGCCAGCTTGCGCCGGGTCAGGGCGATGGCAGACGATCCCGGTCGCATGCTCGCGACGGCATTCCGGGCGCTGCTGCACCGCGAGGACGAAGAGGCGGCGCGGCCCTGGCTGGAACGCATCGAGCTGGAACACCCGGCCACGCCGCGGGAGTTCCTCATCCAGCAGTTGCTGCTGCTGGATCTCGAGGAAAAAGGCCTGCTCAAGGTCAGCTGACACGGGCCGCCCGCCCGCTGCTGCGGGTGTTTGCCACCTTTTTGACGTACAACCCCCGGCCGACTATCCTGTGAAAACAAGTGGGCCTGGAGTTCACCAAATGATGTTGAACAGCCGCATCAAAAAGACGCTGCTGACCGCGGCAGCCCTCGGGCTGCTCGCCCTGCTGTCCGCGACCGCCCGGGCCGGCATGGTTGAGATCGCCCCGGTCGTGACCGGCTCGGTGGAGTACTATGAAAGCGGCGTGTTGTTTCCTCCCAATACACCGCCCACCATCACCTACACGTTTGAGGGGCCGGGCGATGACCCCGAGGTCGGGGGAACTATCTGCAATCTCGCCTGTGCACCCAGTGGTTTCTTTGCGAATTGGGAGGACCGCGCCTACTGGATTTTTGACCTGACGTCCCTTGGGTTGTTCCAGAGCGCGACGCTGGCGTTTCATCTGGACGGAGCGGGCCAGGAGCTGATGTTTTCCGAGGTCGCCGACGTCGGACAACTGGCGACCCTTTCCGGCGCCTCCGGGCAGGCAGCGCTGGGCGCCGCCTTCGCCGATATCGGCAGCGGGCCGTCCTACGTAAATTCGAATTTGCTCGTCGGCGCCGCCGGCAACTACACGGTCGATCTCAACCTGCATGCGCTCAACCAGCTGAACGCCACCTCGGGACTGTTCGGTATCGGTGTGGCGCTCAACCCCGTCAATGGAATCGGGGGTGTAGCGATCGACCAGGTCAGTTTGCGGCTGACCGGGCCGATGGGTTCTGTCGCGGCCCCGCCGGTAACACTCCTCATGCTCGCCGCCCTGCTGGGGCTGGCGTACTCGCGCCGCTTCAACTCGTTCAGGCAAGCACGCCCCGCGAGCGGCTGACCCGCCGCCGCTGGCGGTCCGGCTTTCGGGCCGGTATTCTAGTGGCATGCCGAATTCACTGGATGACAAGCTGGTCATCGCGATTTCCTCGCGGGCGCTGTTCAATCTCGACGCCAGCCACCAGGTTTACGAGGAGGAGGGGCTGCAGGCGTACTCCGCCTACCAGGTCGCCCGCGAGGAAGAGCCCCTGGACCCCGGCGAGGCTTTCCCCCTTGTCCATAAATTGCTGCGACTCAACGAGCGCCTCGGCGGCGAGCGGGTCGAGGTGGTGTTGCTGTCGCGCAACAGCGCGGACACGGGCCTGCGCGTCTTCAACTCCATCCAGCACTACGGGCTCGCCATCAGCCGCGCCGCGTTTTGTGGCGGGGAGAGCCCCTGGCGCTACATCAACGCCTTCGGCTGCCAGTTGTTCCTGTCCAACGAGGCGGAGGACGTGCGCTACGCGCTGGAGTGCGGTGTGGCCGCCGCGACGCTCGTGTCGAGCAAGGGTGGCGCCGGCGACGAGGGCCAGTTGCGCTTCGCCTTCGACGGCGACGCTGTCCTGTTTTCCGACGAGGCGGAGCGCGTCTACAAGAGCGAGGGCCTGGAGGCGTTCACCGAGTCCGAAAAAGCCGCCGCGCACGAGCCCCTCGGCGGCGGCCCCTTCAAGCCGTTCCTCGCCGCGCTGCACCGGCTGCAGCAGGCGTTTCCACCGAGCGAGGCGCCCATTCGCACCGCCCTCGTCACCGCCCGTTCCGCGCCCGCCCACGAGCGCGTCATTCGCACCCTCCGGGCCTGGAACATTCGCATCGACGAGTCGATTTTTCTCGGCGGGCTGGACAAGACCGAGTTTCTGCGCGCCTACCAGGCCGACGTCTTCTTCGACGACCAGCAAACCCACTGCGCCTCCGCCGGGCCCCATATCGCCACCGGGCACGTGCCCCACGGCGTGGCCAACGGCTAGCCCGGCAGGCGTCCCGCCGGCCTCCCCGCAGGCCGCCATCCGATAGTTAGCGGCCGCTAAACGTTATTCCTTTTTTATTTGGCATTTGCCTCTGGTAATGGCTATTCTTCATATAGAAACGGGGAGGTATGCGATGAAGCTGCAGCAGTTGCGGTACATCTGGGAAGTGGCCCACCACGATCTCAATGTCTCCGCCACGGCGCAGAGCCTCTATACCTCCCAGCCGGGAATCAGCAAGCAGATCCGCCTGCTGGAGGACGAACTCGGCGTCGAGGTATTCGCCCGCAGCGGCAAGCACCTCACCCACATCACGCCCGCCGGGGAGGCCATCCTCGCCACCGCTGGCGAGGTGCTGCGCAAGGTCGAGAGCATCAAGCAGGTCGCCCAGGAGTACTCCAACGAGAGGAAGGGCGCGCTGTCCATCGCCACCACCCACACCCAGGCGCGCTACGCACTGCCCGCGACGATCAAGGCCTTCATCGAGCGCTACCCCGACGTGTCGTTGCACATGCACCAGGGCACGCCGATGCAGATCTCCGAGATGGCCGCGGACGGCACCGTGGACTTCGCCATCGCCACCGAGGCGCTGGAGCTGTTCTCCGACCTCATCATGATGCCGTGCTACCGCTGGAACCGCTGCGTGCTGGTGCCCAGGGATCACGCCCTCACGCAGGTCTCGAAGTTGTCGCTGGAGGACGTCGCCGCGCACCCCATCGTCACCTACGTGTTCGGCTTCACAGGGCGCTCGCGACTGGACGAGGCGTTTACCGCCAAGGGTCTTGAACCCAAGGTGGTGTTCACCGCGGCGGATGCCGACGTGATCAAGACCTATGTACGCCTCGGTCTCGGTATCGGGATCATCGCGGGGATGGCCCACGACGACGAGGTCGACGAGGACCTGGTGGCCCTCGATGCGAGCCACCTGTTTTCCAGCAGCATCACCAAGATCGGCTGCCGCCGGGGCACCTTCCTGCGCGGCTACATGTACGAGTTCATCGAGGATTTCGCACCGCACCTGACCCGCGAGGTCGTCCAGGAGGCGTTCAACAGCCACACCAAGGCTGAGCTCGAGGAACTGTTCTCTACCGTGGAACTGCCGGTCTACTGAGCGCCCCCTGTCGGGGCTTGTCTGCCCGCCGCTACAGTGTTTATATGTCGCGCTGAAACCGCCCGCTCGCCCCACCCGAGGAGAAGATTACGTGGAACTGGCCTGCCTGGACCTGGAAGGGGTGCTCGTGCCCGAGATCTGGATCGCCTTTGCCGAGCGCACCGGCATTGACGAACTGCGGGCGACCACGCGCGACATTCCCGACTACAACGTCCTCATGCGCCAGCGGCTGGGCCTGCTGGAACAGCACGGCCTGGGCATCGACGATATCCAGGCGGTCATCGCGACCCTGGAGCCGCTCCCGGGTGCCATCGAGTTTATCGACTGGTTGCGCGAGCGCTTCCAGGTGATCATCCTCTCGGATACGTTTTACGAATTTTCGCAGCCGCTGATGCGACAACTGCACTGGCCGACCCTGTTCTGCCACCGCTTGGTGGTGGACGACTCGGGCAGGGTCGTCGACTACAGGCTGCGCCAGGAGGACCCCAAGCGCGCCTCGGTGAGGGCGCTGCACAGTCTCAATTACCGGGTGCTGGCCGCGGGCGATTCCTACAACGACACCACCATGTTGTCCGAGGCCGACGTCGGCTTCCTCATCCACGCCCCGCAGAACGTGCGCGACGAATTTCCGCAGTTTCGCGCGGTGGATACGCTGGAAGAACTGAAGTCGGCGTTCCTGGAGGCAAGCGAGCGCAAGCTCAGTCCGTGACGTCGCGCTCGAGGATCTCGAGAAAGCGGCCGACCTTGTCGTAGGTCTCCTGGTACTCCCGCTGCCACTCGGAGTCGGCGACAATACCGCCGCCTCCCCAGCAGTGCACGCGGTCGCCGTCACACAGCAGTGAGCGAATCGCGATGTTGCTGTCCATGCGGCCGTCGGCGCTGACGTACAGCACCGAACCGCAGTATGCCTCCCGGGGGCGTCCCTCCAGCTCGGCGATGATCTGCATCGCGCGGCGTTTCGGGGCCCCGGTAATTGAGCCGCCGGGGAAACAGTCCCGAAGCAGGCTCCACGCGTTCCCGTCCTCCCGCAGTTCGCCGCTGATGGTGCTGACGAGATGGTGCACTGTCGGGAAGCTCTGCACCTCGAACAGCCGGTCCACGTGGATACTCCCCGGCACGCAGCCCCGCCCGAGGTCGTTGCGCAGCAGGTCGACGATCATGAGGTTCTCCGCCCGGTCCTTTTCCGAGCGGCTCAGCTCCTGGGCGGCGAGGTTGTCCGTGCGCCGGTCGCTGTAGCGCGGCCGTGTCCCCTTGATGGGCGAGGTCTCCACACGGTGACCGTGCAGGGACAGGAAGCGCTCGGGGGAGAGGTTGAGCAGGGCGCCGCGGTCCATCGCGATATACGCAGAAAAAGGGGCGGCAGCCGCGGCGCGCAGGCCGCGGTAGGCGTGCCAGGGGTCGCCCTCGTACGGGGCGCTGAAACACTGGGCCAGATTGACCTGGTAGCAGTCCCCGGCGTGGATGTAGCCCTGCACGCACTCGAAGGCTGCGCGGTACTGTTCGGCGGAAAAATTGGAGGTGAAACGGGCGCCGAGACTGAACGCTTGCACGCCGTGGGTAGCCGGGCCGCGCAGACGGGCGAGCAGGTCGGCACGACGTCCCGGGGACGTCTCCGGCTGCGTGACCAGGACCGCCCGGCGCAGTAGGTGGTCCTGCACCAGGCACCAGTCGTAGGTGCGCAGGCGCGTCCTGGGCAGGCGTGTCGGCGCCGGCACGGGGACATCCTGCAGCCCGTTGCCACAGTCGTAGCCGAGGAAGCCCAGTATGCCGCCGGAGAAGGGGATGTCCTGGGACGCCGGCTGGAAGCCAGCGTAATACTCCTCCTGAAAGTCGCACAGAGCATCGAAAAATCCGCGCCAGGCACGCTCGGAGTCCACGGGGGGCGGTTCGGGCAGGCCCGCATCCACCGGGTCCGCGGTGATGATATCGTGGCGCCCGGCACCGGTGTGCGGGAAACTGCTGTCGAGGAACGCGGCGTCGGGCAGGTCGCGAATGCGCTCGAAGTGCGCGCCGCTGTCGGGGCAGTAGGGGACCTCTTCCAGGTGCAGAGAGCGGCGCATGGGGTCAGGCGACGGGGGCTCGCGGGGCGGCCGCGGCGGCGCGCGGCGGAGGGGTCCCGGCGGGACAGGCTGACCTGCAGTTTAAAGTCCTTAACTGCGCTGATTTTACTGCTATCTGCATTGAAATGGCCGTGAACAGGGCACCCCTGCAAATTGACTTTGGGGGCCTATGGAATTAATGTATCTCGCCGAATTTCGGCCGGGTGCATCCTAAGCCCGACCGTCGTGACTTGCAACCGACGGGCGCCCGCCCGGTGGCGTTGCGACCCCCCAGTAGCCCGCCGGGGCAACCCTTGGATCGTGGACACTATGACGACAAAGAACAGTTCTACCCCGACCGCATCACTCGACAACCCGTTCGCGCGCAAAGACGAACAGGAGTTCAAGGTCCCGGGGCAGGTATCCACCGAGCCCGGGCCCTACGAGGAATCCCTGAAAGCCGGCTGGGAGCTGCAGCAGCGCCCCTACCGCGCCGCGGGCGTCAAGAACATCCAGCGCCAGCACCAGAAGAACCGCATGACCATCTGGGAGCGCATTCGCTACCTGAGCGATGAACCCCCGACGATCCTCTACCAGAACTGGGGTCCCAACCTCGACGGCGCCTCCCTCGTCACCGCCATCATCCGCATCAACGGTCGCGACGTCGCGCTGTACGGCCACGATTTTACCGTGCGTGCGGGCTCCATGGATGCCACCAACGGCGCCAAGCTGGCGCGGCTGTTCGAGTTGGCGGCCAAGCAGCGCATCCCGGTGGTGGGCATCAACGACAGCGCCGGCGCCTACATCCCCGCCGGGGTCGGGGGCCTCGACGGTTACGCCGAGGCCTTCGCCGCCCTGCGCCGGATCAGCGGCATCGTCCCCAGCATCATGTGCATGTTCGGCTTCAACGCCGGGGGCGGCTCCTACCTGCCGCGGCAGGGCAGTTTCCTGATCCAGCCCAACGAGACCTTCTTCGGCCTGACCGGGCCGGGGGTGGTCAAGTCGGTCCTCGGCGAGGACGTGACCCCCGACGAGCTCGGCGGCCCCGGCGTGCACAGCCAGTCCGGCGTCACCGACTTCGTGGTCAGGGACGAGGTCGCGGCGCTGCGCAAGGTCCGCGCCCTGATCGAGTACCTGCCCAGCTACAACGGCGAGCTGGCGCCCCACAGGGCCAGCTCCGACCCGGTCGACCGCAAGACCTGGGACATCGATATCCTCCTCAAAAAGGCGTTCAACTCTACCACCGGTTTCAACACGCCCATCGACATCAGCATTATCATCCAGCAATTGTGCGATCACGGCGACTTCCTGGAAATACAGCCCGACCGGGCGCGCAACACCGTCACGGCGCTGGGTCGCATGGGCGGCAACGTCGTGGGGTTTGTGGCCAACAACTCCGCCGTGGCCTCGGGCCAGGTGGACATCGACGCGGCCTACAAGAACGCGCGCTTCATCCGGTTCTGCAATCTCTACAACATTCCGGTGATATTTCTCGAGGACACCACCGGGTTCCTCCCCGGCCGGGAGCAGGAGAGCGGCGGCATCGTGCAGGCGGGCAGGGCGATGCTCGATTCCATCGTGGACCTGCGCACACCGCGCTTCCTGGTGATCGTGCGCAACGCCTTCGGTGGCGCCTACGCCGCCTTCAACAGTTTTCCCGTCGGCGCCGACTTCGTTGTCGCGCTGCCCACGACACGCCTGGCGGTCATGGGACCGGCGGGCGTGGAGTATGTTTACAAGGATGAACTGCGCAAGATTCGGGGCTCCGTCAAGGAACGCATGGCGAAGGAGACCGACGCCCAGCTCGAGGCCGGGTTGTCGGGTGAAGAGGCCGAGCGCGCCGCGCGGGAGCTCGTCGACAACTGGGTCGCCGCCGAGGAGGCCGAGCTCGCCCAGCGCTACGAGCGAGAGCTTATGAACCCCAACGAGGCGCTGAGCCTGGGCTCGATCTCGCAGATCGTCATGCCCTCGGACCTGCGCCAGGTGCTGGCGGAGAACATGGCCTTCTATTTGCGCCGTTACCGCGCCGAGCCGCTGCAGTCCGTGCAGCGCGAATTTCACTGATCCGGCCCGCAGCCACGCTACAGCAAAGGAATACACGCGTGTCCAACGAATACTACTTGCACAACCCCCTCATCCATCGCGACCGCCGCCTCAGCGCCAGCACGTCGAAGTGGGTCAGGCAGTTCGACTGCACCCACATCCGTCCACTGATCATCTGCCGCGGCCCCATCCGCAAGGAGGCCATGGATGTCTTCGACGAGATGGGCATCGAGGGGTACGGCATCCTGCTGTCGGAGAAGGACTCTATCGTCTACCGCAACGCGCTGGCACCGGAACTGCGCGCCCTGACGGATCCCGGGCGCGTGCACCGTGTGCCGGACTACACGGGGGCCAACAAGGAGGAGCGGGAACAGCGCATCCAGCAGATCATCGATATCGCCCACGACAACGGTTACAACGCGGTGTTCGCGGGTTACGGGTTCATGGCCGAGGACGAGACCATGGTCGCCGCGATGGAGGGCGCCGGTCTCAACTTTATCGGCCCCTGCTCGCGCACGGTGCACGATGCGGGCCTGAAGGACGAGGCCAAGCGCACGGCACTGCGCACCGGAGTGTCTGTCACGCCCGGGATCGACAACGGCACCGCGCTGGCACTGCTCAAGAAGCACGGCGATGCCGCGGCGCTGAAGGCCCTCGCGGCCGAGCACGACCTCCAGGTCGACGCCGCACAACTGGATGACGACAGCGTCGCGCTGGAGGACAAGGCCGACCTCGTCCTGGCGGCGTCCTACGACAAGGGCATCGACCTGTACACCGTGGACGAACTCTGCGAGGCCCTCACCGGCGCCGTGGAGAAGATGATGGCCGACTACCCGGAAAATCGGGTGCGCCTGAAGGCCATCAGCGGGGGCGGCGGCAAGGGCCAGCGTATCCTCGCAATCGGCGAGGCCGCGCGAACCCCGGAAATGGTGCGCGAGATTCTCAACGAGGTGAAGACCACCGGCGTCGGCGACAACAAGAATGTGCTGGTCGAGCTGAACATCGAGACGACCCGTCACCAGGAGATCCAGGTGATCGGCAACGGCGAGTGGTGTACCACCCTCGGCGGCAGGGATTGCTCTCTGCAGATGCACGAGCAGAAGCTGCTGGAAGTGTCTGTCACCGTGGAGTCGCTGGAGAAGGCCATCGCTGCGGCGCAGTCTTCCGGGCGCGCAGAGGAGGCCCGGGTCCTGACCCAGGACCTGCATACGCTGAAAGCCATGGAAGACGAGGCCGCGGCCTTCGGCGAGGCGGTGGGCCTGGACTCGGTCTCCACCTTCGAGTGCATCGTCGACCGCGACAAGCATTTCTTCATGGAGATGAACACCCGGATACAGGTCGAGCACCGGGTGACCGAACTCTGTTACTCCCTCGAGTTCAGCAACCCGGACGACGCCGGCGACAGCTTCGTGGTGGAGTCACTGGTCGAGGCGATGGTGCTGCTGGCGGCCCACGGTCCCAGGCTGCCGAAGCCCGCGCGGGTGGTGCGTGAGAACGACAGTGTCGAGGCGCGCCTGAACGCCACCAACCGGGCCCTGCAGCCCCACGCCGGCGGGGTCATCGAATCCTGGTCCGACGCCATCGAGGGTGAAATTCGCGACGACCAGGGTATCAGCCTGCACAACCCGGACACGGACGTGTTCATGAAGTACACGCTCGCGGGTGCTTACGATTCCAATATCGCGCTGCTGCTCACGGTGGGTGACACGCGCCTGGAAACCTACCAGAACATGGCGGAGACCATCCGCCAGACGCGCATGCGCGGCCAGGACCTGGCGACCAACCTCGAGTTTCACTACGGCCTCGTCAACTGGTTCATCGGCCAGAACATCAACGCGCGGCCCACGACGCGCTTTATCGTGCCCTACCTGACAGCGGTGGGTGAGCTGAAGCGCCAGGCGAACGACCTGGATATCGACTTCGCCTATCGCCAGCTCTGTGCGTCCGCACTGGCCGACGAGGAGGGCGATGCGCGTGCGGCCCTGGAGCACACCCTGCAGCTCAAGGAGTCGCTGCTGCTGCGTCCCCTGGGCATACTGCTGGAGGAGCCCCACATGCTCAGCGGCTGGCTCAGCGTCAACCGCGACTGCTACACGGTGATCGGCGGTCGTATCTGTTGGAACGAAAACCCCGTGGAGCTGCTGGCGGACACCTACCATTTTCTCAATATGGACCTCGTGCCGGGCGACAAGCCGCCCGCCGCGGCGATGATCTGGGACCACGACGACGCCATCCTGCAGGAGGCCCTGGGTTTCTACGACGAGCTGAACAACCGTCTGGAGGCGGGCAACTGGATCGAGCTGTGCACGCTGCTGGACAGTGCCGACGCCCCCAGGGGGTTCACCAAGAAGCTCTGGAAGCAGGTGCGGGACGCCCACTGCGGATTCCAGGCGGGCGCGGACGTGCTCGCCGTGCTGCCCAGTATCGCCGAGGCCACCGGGTTTTTCGACCTCACCGTCAACGACGACCTCACCATTCACATCCCGGAGCGCCTGACCGACACCGCACTCCAGGACGATATGGCCAGGGTGCTGGTGCCGCCGCCGGTGGCCAAGTCCGACGAAATCCTCGCCGAGAGCGGCGGGATGTTCTACCCGCGGGAGACGCCCGAGCACGAGGTCTACGTGAAGCGGGGAGACCACTTCGAGGCCGGCGACCCGCTGTTCATCATCGAGGTGATGAAAATGTTCAACAAGGTCTACGCGCCTTTCGCCGGCACCGTCGATGAGGTGCTGGTCGAGGACGACGGGGTGATCATCAAGAAGGGCCAGCCCATCTTCAAGATCACGCCCGACGAGAAGATCGTCGAGGAGTCGCCGGAGGAGATCGCCGCGCGCCGCCGCGAGGTGACGGCCCGGTTCCTGGAACAGGTTTGACATAGACAGACGTTAGAGAGGTAGCCCCATGATCACCGCACTGGACCACATCGCCGTCGCCGTACCCGACCTGCAGAAGGCGATCGAGCGTTTCGTAGAGGACTTCCAGCTGCCCCTCGGGGGCACCGAGGACGTGGTGGAGGCGAAAACCACGGCCGCGTTCCTGCCGCTGCCCCCGACGAATATCGAACTGATTCACCCCCTCAACGACGAGGGCCCGGTCAAGACATTCCTCGAGAAGAAGGGCGGCGGCCTGCACCACCTGTGCTTCCGCTCGGACGATATCGAGGCGGACGTGGCGCGCCTGCGTGAGAAGGGCTACCAGTTCCTCTCGGACGAACCGACGCCGGGCGCCCACGGTTCCCGGGTGATCTTCATCCACCCCAAAAGCGCGGACGGGGTGCTGATCGAGATCAACCAGCCGGCCGAGGACCACTGAGGTTTACCGATGAGCGACAAGATTTACGACAAGTCGGCCGCCAGTCCCCGGGCCTGGTCCGAGCTCGCCACGAAGCAGCTCAAGGGCAAATCGCCCGACGAGCTGACCTGGCAGACCGCCGAGGATATTCCCGTACGGCCCCTGTACACCGCAGCCGATATGGAGGACCTGGAGTACACCGACACGATGCCGGGTATTTCGCCCTACATTCGCGGCCCCCAGGCGACCATGTACGCCGGGCGCCCCTGGACGATACGGCAGTACGCGGGCTTCTCCACGGCCGAGGAATCCAACGCCTTCTACCGCAAGGCGCTCGCGGCCGGCGGCCAGGGCATCTCCGTGGCCTTTGACCTGGCCACGCACCGCGGCTACGACTCCGACCACCCGCGCGTAACGGGCGATGTGGGCAAGGCGGGGGTCGCGATCGACTCCGTCGAGGATATGAAAGTGCTCTTCGACGGCATTCCCCTGGACAAGATCTCGGTGTCGATGACCATGAACGGCGCCGTGCTGCCCGTGTTGGCGGGCTATATCGTCGCCGCCGAGGAGCAGGGCGTGAGCCAGGAGCAACTCGCGGGCACCATACAGAACGACATCCTGAAAGAATTCATGGTGCGCAACACGTATATCTACCCGCCCGCACCGAGCATGAAAATCATCGGCGACATCATCGCCTACTGCTCGGCCAATATGCCGCGCTTCAACACCATCTCCATTTCCGGTTACCACATCCAGGAGGCGGGCGCCAACGCGGCGCTGGAGCTGGCGTACACGCTCGCGGACGGCAAGGAGTACATCCGCACGGCGATTGCCGCGGGGCTGGGCATCGACGACTTCGCGCCGCGGCTGTCCTTCTTCTGGGGCATCGGCATGAACTTCTACATGGAGATCGCGAAGATGCGGGCCGCACGCCTGCTCTGGTCGCGGATCGTGGGCGAGTTCAACCCGCAGAACCCCAAGAGTTCCATGTTGCGCACCCACAGCCAGACCTCCGGCTGGTCCCTCACCGAGCAGGACCCCTACAACAACGTGGTGCGGACCACCATCGAGGCCATGGCGGCCGTGTTCGGCGGCACCCAGTCGCTGCACACCAACGCCCTGGACGAGGCCATCGCGCTGCCCACGGAATTTTCCGCACGCATCGCCCGCAACACGCAGCTCATCATCCAGGAGGAGACGGGCATCACGAAGGTGGTGGACCCCTGGGGCGGTTCCTACATGATGGAGAACCTCACCCGGGACATCGCCGACAAGGCCTGGGAACTGATCGAGGAAGTGGAAGAGGCCGGTGGCATGGCGAAAGCCATCGAGACCGGCATGCCCAAGCTGCGCATCGAGGAGGCGGCCGCGCGCAAGCAGGCGCGAATCGACCGCGGCGACGACGTCATCGTCGGCGTCAACAAGTACAGGGTCGACGAGGAGGACGAGGTCGATATCCTGGAGATCGACAACCGGGCGGTGCGCGAATCGCAGCTCGCCCGGCTCGCCGCCCTCCGTGCCGACAGGGACGAAGCCGCCGTGGAGGCTATACTGGAGGACATCTACCAGTGCGCGGTCTCCGGGGAGGGCAACCTGCTCGCCCTGGCCGTAGAGGCCACACGGCGCCGCGCCACGGTCGGGGAGATTTCATTCGCCATGGAACGTGAGTTCGGCCGCTTCAACGCGCAGGCACAGACCGTGTCCGGGGTCTACGGCTCCGCCTTCCAGCAGGACGAGGACTGGCAGGCCATCAGCGGCGACATCGACGCCTTCGTCGACAGGCACGGCCGCAGGCCGCGCATGCTCGTGTGCAAGATGGGCCAGGACGGCCACGATCGCGGTGCCAAGGTCGTCGCCACGGCCTTCGCCGACGTGGGCTTCGACATCGACCTGTCGCCCATGTTCTCCACACCGGAAGAGGTGGCCCGCCAGGCCATCGAGAACGACGTGCACGTGGTCGGCGCCTCGTCCCTGGCCGCGGGGCACAAGACGCTGGTGCCCGAACTCGTCGAGGAGCTGAAGAAGCAGGGCGCCGGGGATATCGTGGTCATCGCGGGCGGGGTGATCCCGAAACAGGATTACGACTTCCTCTACGGCGCCGGTGTGAAGTGCATTTTCGGCCCAGGCACCCCCATCCCCGACGCCGCCAGGCAGGTGCTGGACGCCGTCAGCGAGGCGCAGGGATAGGAGTTGCCCGACTTCGACCTGCAAACGCTCCTGTCCGGCAATCGCCGGGCCCTGGCCAAGGCCATCACCCTGGTCGAGAGCAAGCTCGACGAGCACAGGGAGCAGGCCCAGGACATACTGGAGTCCGTCCTGCCGCACAGCGGCGAGAGTATTCGTGTCGGCATTACCGGCGTGCCCGGGGTGGGCAAATCGACTTTTATCGAGGCCTTCGGCCTGCACCTGATCGAGCAGGGCAAGCGCGTGGCCGTCCTGGCCGTCGATCCCAGTTCCCCGATCGCCGGGGGGTCCATCCTCGGCGACAAGACGCGCATGGAGGAGCTGTCGCGACGCGAAGAGGCGTTTATCCGCCCCTCCCCGTCCGAGGGGGCGCTGGGAGGCGTGGCCCAGAAGACGCGGGAAACCATGCTCTTGTGCGAGGCGGCGGGCTACGACGTCATCCTGGTCGAGACCGTCGGCGTGGGCCAGTCGGAGTACCAGGTGGCGGGCATGGTGGACTTTTTCATGGTCCTCATGCTGCCCGGCGGCGGCGATGAACTCCAGGGTATCAAGAAGGGGATCATGGAGCTCGCCGACGCACTGGTGATCAACAAGGCGGACGGCGACAGCGAAAACATCGCCACCCAGACCGCGCGCCAGTACACCAGCGCCATGAACCTGCTGCGCCACACCAGCTTCTGGACGCCGCGCGTGATGACCTGTTCCGCACTCGAAAACGCCAATATCGACACGGTGTGGGGGATGCTCGTCGACTATCGCACCCAGGCCGTCGAGAACGCTACGTTCGAGGCCAAGCGCACGCGGCAGAACCGGGACTGGATGCACCAGCTCATCAGCGAGATGTTGCAACTCAAACTCTCCGGCAATGCCGCGGCAAAGGCGCTGCTGCCGGAGCTCGAGCGCGCCGTCGCCGCCCGGGAAATGACGGCCTACGCCGCGGCCCGGCGCGTCATGGAGACGCTCTAGGGTCCCCCGTGCGGTTTTTCGCCCTGGAAAAGCTGATCAACCTGCACGACAACTACACACGCCAGTTCAAGATCGACGATCTCAACCTTCAGCTCGTGCAGCGTGACGGGGAGCTTTTCCTGTTCGAATCGCGCTGTCCCCATCGGGGCCATTCCCTGGACGTGGCGAGCATCGAGGAGGGTGTACTGGAGTGCCCGCTGCATCGCTACCGCTTCTCACTGGCTGACGGCGCCCTGTTGGCGGCAACGGAGGAGCCCTGTCGCGGTATGCGGGTCTTCCCCGTGGTCTACGAGGGGAGCGATGTGGGGGTGATGCTGGATGACTTTGACTAAAAGGGTGCGCCGGCAGGTACTGCAATTGCTTGCAGGAACTGCCGACGTCCTCGTTTATTTAACATAATACTTCGCCGGGGCGCATCGGTTCCGACCCGGCGGGGTATCAGAACTGGTAGCCGACGGTCACGCCGTAGGTGCGCGGCTCCAGCAACTGCAGTGTCCGGAACAATCCCACCGCCTGGTCCTGCAGGTACTGGCCGGTCCAGTGGTCCTCGTCGTTGATGTTGCGCACCCAGGCCTCGACGTACCAGATATCGTCCGCGCCGTTCAGCACCATCGAGGCGTTCCACACGTCCCAGCTGTCCAGCAGGTCGTCCTCGGTGTTGTAGATGCGCGTGTAGAACTCGTCCTGCCAGTAGTAGGTGGTGGAGATGTCCAGGCGCATGTCGTTGGGCAGGAACATGCTGTAGCTCGCGCCCGTGTACACGGAGAACTCCGGCGCGTTGGGCAGTTCGTTGCCCTCGACGTCGGCGGGAATCCCCGGGCATGAGGCGGCCCCCCCGGGGCAGTCGGGGGAGAACAGGATGTTCTGGTTGACCGCGGAGACGATGTTCTCGGTAGTGCCCATCTGGTTGATGTCGGCGGGATCCACCGACGCGTACTCGCCCAGTTCGGTGTCGAGCCAGGACACGTTGAGCAGGAAGTTCCAGTTGACCGCGGGCGCCCAGACGAACTCGCCTTCGAAGCCCATGACCTCGGCGTCCATGTTCTCGTTGAGAGAGGTCTGGTTGATGATCTTGGAGACCTGCAGGTCCTCGTAGTCGTAGTAGAAGGCGGTGAGGTTGGCCTGCAGCGAGTTGTCCAGGAAGCGCATCTTGGCGCCGAGTTCGATGGAGTTGATGTACTCCGGATCGAACTCGGTCAGGTTCGGGTCGCCGCCCTGGTCGGGATCGAGCAGGTTGGACTCGGAACTGATGGGGTTGAAGCCGCCGCCCTTGTAGCTGCGTGCGAGGGTGCCGTAGACCATGACATCCTCGTTTACGTGGTAATTGAGGTTCACCTTGCCGGTGGTCTCGTCGGAAGAGCTCTCGAAGGGCGTGTAACCGCCGTTCTCGGTGTTGGGGTCATCGAGGAAATTCAGGTAGACAGTGCGCTGCTCGGACTCCTTGGATTCGTCGGTGTACCTGAGTCCTACGACCAGCTCCAGCTGCTCGGTGATGTCCCAGTAGGTTTCGCCGAACAGCGCCCAGGTCTCGAGCTGGTAGTCCTTGGTGAGGTTCTCGAACACCCACTGGTCCTGCGGAATGTCGAATTCCTCCCCGTAGAGGGACAGCGCCGATGAGTAGACAAAGAAGTCCACGTCGCTCTCGTTTTCAAGGTAGAACGCGCCGGCCATGAAGTTGAAGTCGCCGTCGAAGCTGGAGGCCAGGCGGAACTCCTGGCTCCACTGTTCCGGCGACGTGGTGGCGCGGTCGTTCTGCTGCAGGAAGTCCACCGTAGTAGGTCCGTCCGGGCCGCGCTCGTAGGTGGTGCTGATCGGCCAGACCGCGCTGCTGTTCTCGGTCATGTCGTAGTCGTTGCGCGCGTCCAGGGACGCCTCGTGGTAGCCGGTCAGGGAGTAGAGGGTGTAGTTGTCGAACTCGTGACTGATATCGAGGGTGACGATGGTCTCGTCGGTCTCGTACTGCGGGGTGAAGTCCAGGTTGACGTCGCGGAAGGAATTCGGCTTGAAGGAGGTGGTGGTGCTGGGGTCGGGAAAGTCGAGGCCCGTGGAGGCTGCCACCGTATTGATCAGGAAGGCGCCCACTGTCGCCCCCGTATTGGGGAGCTCATCCAGCGGCCGCCCCTGGTTGGGCAGGCAGCCGATAACGCCGTCGGGGTCGCGCTTGCAGTAGGTGTTAGCGCCGCGCATGCGATTGTCGTCTTCCTCGAAATAGTTGATGGTGAGGTTGACCTCCGTGTTATCCCCGATCATCAGCGCAGTGGAGGAGCGCACGGCGTACATGTCGCGATCGTCGATCTCGTCGCCGGTGAACACGTTGTCCACGTAACCGTCCCGCGACGTGTAGAACACCGAGAACCGCTGCCACAGGTTGTCGGTAATGGGCACATTGAGCGCACCCCGGGTGCGCAGGTAGTCGTAGTCGCCGTAGGAGGCGTCGATAAAGCCGCCGAACTCGTCCTGGGCGTTCTTGCTGATCACGTTGACGACGCCCGCCGTGGTGTTGCGGCCGTACAGGGTGCCCTGGGGGCCGCGCAGCACCTCGACGCGCTCGGTGTCGAAGTACTCCGTCTCGAACAGGCGCGGGCCGTTGAGGTAGACCCCGTTGAAGTGGATGCCGGCGCCCGCGTCCGCCGCGGGCCCGACCGCGAGGTTGCCGATACCGCGAATGGTGATCTGGGCGGTGGTGAAGAAGCCCTTGCTCATCAACATGTTGGGCACCGCCATCTGGATGTCCATATTGTTGTTGATCAGCGCCCGTTCGAGGTCCGCCTGGGAGAAGGCGGAGACGGCGATGGGGGTATCCTGGATAGTGGTCTCGCGTTTCTCCGCCGTGACGATGACTTCCTCAAGGTTGCCGACCTGTCCGGCGGCGGCCTGGGAGAGAAGGGCGCCCGTCAGCAGGGCGCAGGAGGAGAGGGTTATTCTTTTAGCTGGCATGAAATCACCTTTTCAAAGTTTATATTTATGGTCAGGCCGGGGCCGCCCGCACTGCGAGCGACAGTAACAACAACAACTGCGGAGTGTCCACCCGTACCGGGCCCCGGTCGGGTCAGTTAAACCGCGACCATTCAGGCGCCGTAAAGCTCCCGATACTCCGGGTCTTTTGCCGCGATCATGTCCGCGAGGTCGACCATGACCTTGCACTGTTTCCACGACGCGTCGTCCTGCATCTTGCCGTCAACCATGACCGCGCCCGAGCCGTCCGGCAGTGCCTCCAGGACCCGCCGCGCCCACGCCACCTCGTCTGCAGGTGGGCTGAACACGCGCTTGGCGATGTCGATCTGGCTCGGGTGCAGCGACCACGCGCCGACGCAGCCCATGAGGAAGGCGTTGCGAAACTGGTCCTCGCAGCCGACGGGGTCATCGATTGCCCCGAAGGGTCCGTAGAAGGGCAGTGCGCCCACGGCAACACAGGCATCCACCATGCGCCCCATCGTGTAGTGCCAGAGATCCTGTGCGTGAGTGGCCCGCGGCGCGTCGGGGTCGCTCTCGTCGGGGTCGTCACGCACCAGGTAGCCCGGGTGGCCGCCGCCGATACGGGTCGTCTTCATGCGCCGCGAGGCGGCCAGGTCCGCGGGCCCCAGGCTCATGCCCTGGATGCGCGGGCTCGCGTTGGCGATCTTCTCCACGTTGGCGACGCCGCCGGCGGTTTCCAGTATGCAGTGGATCAGTATGGGGCGCGTGAGCCCCGCGCGCGCCTCGAGCTGCGCCAGCAACTGGTCCGCGTAGTGGATGTCCCAGGCCCCCTGGATCTTGGGCAGCATCACCACGTCCAGCTTGTCACCCACTTCCGAGACGATGCGCGTGATGTCGTCGAGAAACCAGGGGCTGTCCAGGCTGTTGACCCGGGTCCAGAGCTGGGTGTCGCCAAAATCATTGTCCCTGGCGATGGTGATGAAACCCTCCCGGGCAGACGCCTTGTTGTCAATCGCGACGGCGTCCTCGAGGTTGCCCAGTATGATGTCCACCCGGGCGGCGATGCCCGGCACCTTTTCCGCCATCTTCGGGTTGCTGGGATCGAAAAAGTGGATCATGCGCGACGGGCGCACGGGAATGTCCCGGAGTGGCTCGGGGGCGCCCAGCGCCATGGGGCGGAAAAAATCTCGGGGACTGCGCATGCTCTGCTCCTGTGCTGACTGTCCTGTTCAGGCGCCCAGAAGGCGCCGGTAGTGGTCGTACTGGCTGTAGGGATTGTCGCCGGAGGCGCACAGCGCCGCCAGCAATTCCTCCTCGCCACCGAGGCGCGCGAGTCCGGCGCGGCCGAACTCCTGTTCCAGCCGCCGCAGGGTCCAGTGGGCCTGGTGCCGGCGGCGACCGGAGTGCAGGTGCTCGCCCGCCAGCAGTGCCCGGTGGTGGTCGCGCAGGGCCCCGGCCAGTTCGGCGATACCCGTGCCTTCGGTGGCACTCGTGGACAACACGGGCACAACCCAGTCGCCGTCCGGGTGGTCGCGGCTGACGGCGCCGGCGAGTTCCGCCAGGGTGCGGCTGGCCACGTCGCCCATGTCGGCCTTGTTGACGACGAGAATGTGGGGGACCTCGAGCACGCCCGCCTTGAGAAACTGGATGCTGTCGCCGGATCCCGGCTGTGCCACGAAACAGGTAGTGTCGCAGGTATGGGCCACGTCCACCTCGCGCTGGCCGACACCGACGGTCTCCACCACCACGATGTCCGCCGCGGCGAGCATGAGCTGGCTCATGGGCCAGACCTCGGCGCTGAGCCCGCCGAATTCCCCGCGGCTGGACAGTGAGCGGATAAAGACGCCAGCGTCGTCCTCGTGGGTTTTCATGCGCAGCCGGTCGCCGAGCAGGGCACCCCCGCTGAGGGGGCTGGACGGGTCGACCGCCAGCACCGCCACGGTGAGGTCACGCTCCCGCCAGTGGCGGATGAGCGCCGCGGTCAGTGTCGATTTGCCCACCCCCGGCGGACCGGTGATGCCGACCAGGTGGCTGTCGGCGGCGGGGCGGGTCGCCAGTGACTGCAGCAGGGCGCCGGCCCGTTTGCGGGCGTCGGGACGCGCATCGTCGAGCAGGTTGAGACCGGCGGCCAGGGCGGCGCGATCGCCGCCGCGCAGCGCCGCGGCCAGGGCGGCGGTGTCCGCCTGTTCCACGGCTCGTGTCAGCCCGCCGCGTCCAGGCCGTTGGCCTGGCGGATGATGTCCACCATGCTGTGCATGATGGCGTTCATATCGACGTCCTTGGGGGTGTAGACGGCCCTGACACCCCTGGACCGGAGCGCCGCCGCGTCGTCCGCGGGTATGATGCCGCCGATGACCAGCGGCACCTCACCGGCGCCCACGGCCTCCAGTTCGCGACAAATGTCCTCCACCAGTTCCATGTGGCTGCCCGACAGCACCGACAGGCCCACCATGTGCACGCCTTCCTCCTGGGCGGCACGGGCGATCTGCGCCGGGGTCAGGCGGATACCCTCGTAGACGATTTCAAACCCGGAATCGCGGCCCTTGACGGCGATCTGCTCGGCGCCGTTGCTGTGTCCGTCCAGGCCCGGCTTGCCGATCAGCAGGCGCAGGGGGCGGCCGAGGGCGTCGCCCGTGGCGCGCACCCGCTCGCGCACAACCGCCACGGCGTCACTGTCGCCCCGGTCCGAGGCGGCGATATCGACGCCCGTGGGCGCCCGGTACTCGCCGTAGACCTCCCTGAGTACCTCGCTCCACTCGCCGGTGGTGACGCCGGCGCGGGCGCACTCGATGGAGGCGGGCATAATGTTGGCGCCCGACTGTGCCGCCTGCCGCAGCGCGGCGAGGCCCGCGTCGACCGGCGCCTGGTCGCGGGCGGCGCGAAAGGCCTGCAGCGCAGTTATCTGCTCGCGCTCCGCCGCCTCGTCCACCTGCATGATGCCGGAATCGCCGCCCGCGGTGAGGGGCGAGTCGGCGGTCTCCTGGAAACAGTTGACGCCGACAATCCTGAGGTCGCCGCTCTCGATATCGCGCAGGCGCCGCGTGTGACTCTCCACGAGCTCGCGCTTGACGTAGCCGTTGTCGACGCAGGGGACCATGCCGCCCTGTTCCCCGATGCGTCGCATCTCCTCGCGCGCGCCCTCGATCAGCGCCTCTACCTTCGCCTCCACCACCGGGGAGCCGTCGAGCAGGTCGCCGTATTCCAGCAGGTCGCTCTCGAAGGCCAGTACCTGTTGCATACGCAGCGCCCACTGCTGGTCCCAGGGCCGGGGCAGGCCCAGCGCCTCGTTCCAGGCGGGCAGCTGTATCGCGCGCGCCCGGGCATTTTTCGACAGTGTGACCGCGAGCATTTCCAGCACGATGCGTTGTACGTTGTTCTCGGGTTGCGACTCAGTGAGACCCAGGGAATTGACCTGCACACCGTAGCGGAAACGCCGCTGCCTGGGGTCTTCGACGCCGTAACGCTCGCGTGTTATCTCGTCCCACATGCGCGTGAAGGCGCGCATCTTGCAGGTCTCCTCCACGAAGCGGATGCCCGCATTGACGAAGAAGGAGATGCGCCCCACGACCGCGGCGAACCGGTCGGGCGCGATCTGGCCGGATTCTTGCACCGCGTCGAGGATGGCGGTGGCCGTGGAAAGGGCGTAGGCCAGTTCCTGGGTGGGTGTGGCGCCGGCTTCCTGCAGGTGGTAGCTGCAGATATTTGTCGGGTTCCACTTCGGGATATGCTCAACCGTGTAGGCGATGAGGTCGGTGGTCAGGCGCACCGAGGGTCCCGGGGGGAAGATGTAGGTACCCCGCGACAGGTACTCCTTGATGACATCGTTCTGGGTGGTGCCCTGGAGGTCGGCGGGGTCCACCCCCTGGCGCTCCGCGACGGCCACGTACAGGGCGAGCAGCCACGGTGCCGTGGCGTTGATTGTCATCGAGGTGTTCATCTGCCCCAAAGGGATCTGGTCGAACAGCACCTCCATGTCGCCGATATGGTCGATGGGTACGCCCACCTTGCCCACCTCGCCGCGGGCCAGGGGATGATCGGAGTCGTAGCCGGTCTGCGTCGGCAGGTCGAAGGCCACCGACAGGCCGGTCTGTCCCTTGCCCAGGTTGGTGCGGTAGAGCTCGTTGGAGGCGCGGGCGGAGGAGTGGCCCGAGTAGGTCCGCATCAGCCAGGGGCGGTCGCGCTTCGAGGTGTCGTCACTCACAATGCACCCTCAGTCCGGGCGGCGGCGCAGGAGCACCCGGCGCTCAATCTCGAAAATCTTGTCGCTGAGTTTGTCCACACCCATGTCCCGCTTGCGGTCCTCCTTGATGAACAGGTCCGCGCCGTGGCGCTCCAGGGCCTCTGCGGCGCCGAGGTTTTTCACCCCGATCAGCTGCATGGACAGGATACCGTAGCCGTCGGCGCCCGGTGCGTCGTCCACCGCCAGTACGCGTGTCAGCGCCGCCACCGTATCGCCCGCAAAGGCCGGCTGGGTGTGGTAGCCCTCGGTGAAGCCGAGCTCCCAGACCGCGTGTTCAGTGACGTCGCGGCTCGCCAGGCCGTCCAGCCAGGCGAACACCAGGCCGCCGTACACGATGGGTTCACCGCTCATCTTACCGGACAGTCCCCCGGAGAAGACCCGATCGAAGTGCAGCGGATGGCTGTTGCCGACACCGTAGGTCAGCGCCATGTGTTCCTCGGTGATGGTGCGCCCGTTGTGGTGCACGATGATGTCACCGGGCGCGAAATCCTCGAGGTAGGTATCGGGGCCGGTCAGCCCCGCGGCGGGCGCCCCGCTCAGCGGCAGTTCAACCTGCGGGTTGTCCTCGCCGGGAAAATCGCCGTCGAAAGGCGCGGCGGGCGTGGTCGGCGGGCGGTCGCCGCGCCAGGCGACAAAGATCTTGCGCTCGTACTGGAGCACCACCGCGCCGTCCTGGTTGACGCCCACCGTGCGGATCCGCGCAATGCCGGGCTTGTCCGGGCCGCGGTCCTTGCGTTCCAGTACGCGGGTGAAGGCGCGCAGGGTGTCGCCGGGGTACACCGGGCGCAGGAACTGTACATCGTAGTAGCCCAGGTTTGCGATGGCTTTCTCGGAGTCGTTCTGCACGCCCAGGGAGAGGGTCACGTTGAACACCATCTGCGGACTGGCCGGTAGATCCGGAAACCCGCAGGCCCGCGCGTAGTCGGCGTTAAGGTAGAGCGGATTCGCCTGCATGAAGGTGCGCGCGAAGTCCAGTGTGTTGCTGCGCGTGAACGTAAAACCCCGCGGGTGCTCGAACACCTGTCCCGGGTCGAGTTCGTCGAGGTAGCGCCCGTACTGCGGGTGGCGGGCGCGGCCGGGGTCCGCAGCTGCCGCCGGAGCGAGCTCCTCCTGGGGGTCCAGTGTCAGCGTGATACTCATCGGCCTGTCCCGTGTATTTGCATGGTGTCGTCCCTAGGCCGCCTTCTCGACCAGGGCGCGCGTGATGACCTTCAGCGCCAGGGTCTCCTCCGCCCCCTCGAAGATCGACAGTACGCGGGCGTCGGCAAAGTAGCGGCTGACCGGCGTCTCCTCGGCGTAACCCATCCCGCCGTGAATCTGCAGGGCCTCGCGTGTAAGCCACTCGGAGGAGCGTGAGGCGAACAACTTGGCGGCGCTGGCCTCCATGTCGCCGCCGCCGGCGTCCATCATCGCGGCGACGTCGTAGGTGATCTGGCGGCAGGCGAGAATCAGGGCGGCCATGCGCGCAAGTTTCACCCGGGTCAACTGGTAGTCGCCGATGGGATGGTTGAACACCACGCGTTCCTTCGCGTAGGAGATGGAGCGCTCGAAGGCCGAGCGCATCACGCCGACCGCCCGGGCGGCTGTCTGGATGCGACCACCGGCAAAACCGGCCATGGCGTAGTAAAACCCCTTGCCCTCGCCATCGCCGCCACCGAGCATGTTCGCGGCGGGCACGAAGAAATCGTCGAAGAACAGCTCAAAGGAGTGCATGCCGCGATAGCCGATCGTGGCGATCGCGCGGCCGGCCAACTTGCCGCCCCCGTCCTGGGCTACCTCGAAGGCGTGACCGGCGTGGGTGGGCTTCTCCACCAGGAACATGGAGAGTCCGCGGTGGGCCAGCGCCATGTCCGGGTCCGTCCTGGCCAGGACCATGAGCACGCCGGCCCTGCCGCCGAAGGTGCACCAGGTCTTGGCGCCGTTGAGCAGCCAGCCGCCCTCGGCGGGCGTCGCTCGCAGGCGCACGCCGGCCACATCGGAGCCGTAGTTGGGTTCTGTCACTGCCACTGCGCAGAGGGGGTCACCCGCCGCGAGCCGCGGGAGCCAGTCCTGCTTCTGCTCCTCGGTGCCGCCCTTGAGGAGTGCGCGGGCCAGGATTTCGGGCCGGGTCACCAGGCTGCCGGCCGCGCCGAGGCTGCCCCGGGACAACTCCTCGGTGACGACGATCATGCCCAGGGTGTCCTCGCGGTCATCGGGCTGCAGGCCGCCGTAGCTTTCCGGGATCGACAACCCGAACAGGCCCATCTCCTTCAGGGGCTCGAGTATGGCGTCCGGGATATCCAGGTCTTCGCGGTGAATCTCCTCCGCCAGGGGGGCGACCACGTCGTCGGCGAAGCGGCGGAAGGTATCCCGCATCATGCTGTGGTGTTCGTCCAGCAGGTCGGGTCCGAGGTCGCCGTCGCGCTCGAGCACCCGGTTGCCCAGTTCCGCGATGTTGTCCGCCGCGAGCTGCACGGCGAGGAACCCGGCGGCGGCGCCTGTCACAGCGGTGAAGTCGTCTTCGTCCAGTCCGTAGTCCGCCGCGCGCACCCGCAGGCGGTTGAGGCCGGCTGTCACCGTCTCGGCGCAGAACAGGGCGGCCAGCCGGACGACAAAAGGATCCGGCGCCTCTTCCCGCAGGCGCACCGCGTGTTTGAGCAGGAAGCCCGCCGCGGTGCACTCCGCCCAGCTGACAGAGAGGTCGTAGGAGGCGAGCTGGCAGGTGTCCAGCTTTGCCGGAACAATCCTGTCGTCCTCCGAGCTGCGGGCCTTCAGGTGGGAGAACGCGCGATCAATAAGGGCGTGGGATGCCGCCAGCACTGCGGCTGCCGAGTCGAGCAGTTGCCCGTCATCCGTGGAGACGTCACTCATGCTGGGTCCTTCAGTCCGAAATTTCAGTCCGGGAATGTCGCCGGTCCGGCACCGGCAGGGAGCGGGCGGCCAGGGAAACCGGTTTAACCAGTCAAACCGCGAATTTTATAGCGTCCGCAGGGTCGGTACAACTGGAGCGGGGCGCTTGCCCATCAATTGTGGACATCGACGCGGACAATAGTGCCGCGGTTGCCCGGTGCCCGGCGCCGCGGGTATGCTGTGCGCCCCGCCGCAGACAGACACCCGCCGAGGAGGACACCAGACATGGCTATCAGGCCCCGCCGCTCACTGCTGTACATGCCGGGCTCAAACCCCAGGGCGCTGGAAAAAGCGCGCTCGCTGCCCGCCGACGGGCTTATCCTGGACATGGAGGACTCGGTGGCGCCCGACGCCAAGCAGCTGGCCCGGGAGCAGATCGGCGCGGCACTCGCGGAGGGCGGCTACGGCCACCGCGAAATCCTGGTGCGCATCAACGGTCTCGGCACGGAGTGGGGCAGGGACGACATCGCCGCGGTGTGCGCGTTCAGCTCTGCCCCCGACGCGGTGCTGATCCCCAAGATCGACAGCGCACAGGACGTGGTCGATGCCATCGCCGCCTTCGAGTCCGCCGGTTGCCCGGACGAGGTGGACATGTGGATCATGGCGGAGACACCGCTGTGCATCCTCAATATCGGCCAGGTGGCCGCGGCGCACCCGCGACTGCGGGGCATCGTGATGGGCACCTCCGACCTGTCCAAGGACACCAGGGTGCGCCATACGCCGGACCGGCTGGGCTTTATTACGGCGCTGAACCTCTGCGTTTACGCGGCGCGCGCCCACGGCCTGGACATCATCGACGGCGTGCAGCTGGACCTGGAGGACGAGGCGCTGCTGGCGCAGTCCTGCGCGCAGGGCAGGGACCTCGGCTTCGACGGCAAGAGCCTGATTCACCCCAAACAACTCGAGGCGGCCAACGCGGCCTTCGCGCCCGACGAGGAAGAGGTCGCCGCGGCCCGCGAGATTATCGCGGGCTTTGAGGCTGCACAGGCCGAGGGCAAGGGCGTTGTTGTGGTCGATGGCCGGCTCGTCGAAAACCTGCACGTGGAGGAGGCGAAACGCCAGCTCGCCCTGGCCGAGGCCATCGAAGGACTGGGCTAGGAGCCCGCAAAAACCCTAAATGCTCAGCGAGCGCAGGTTCGGGTCCTTCGCGCTGTAACGCCACAACTCTTCGAACAGTTCGCGGTGGCGCTGGGTGGACGCCCTGGAGTCCGGTTCGTAAAACGCGTTTTTGTCCGAATCCCCCGGCTTGTAGAGTACACCGTCGCGGTCGCGGATCACGATGGTCTCGCCGTCCCAGTCGGGGTGCTCGGGCAGTACCTGCAAGTGCACGGTGCTGGGCAGGCGTCGCGACAACTGCAGCAGGCGGTGGCCCCGCGCGATCACCTGGCGCGGGTCGCTGAGCAAAATGCGCACCTGGGTCTGGCGGCTGGCCCGCGCCAGTACGCTGAGTGCCGCGGCGAGTTCGGCGGTATCGAAGGCGGCGTGATCGAGCCGCGGGCTAAGGATCCACAGATAACGCGCCGCGCTCTGCGCCAGCTTCACGACAAAGTCGTCGAAGGGGTGGGGGTATTCCACCCCGGTGGTGAACGCGTCATCCGACATCCAGGCACCCACTCTCAAGCAGAAACTGCACCAGTGTACTCCCATCTGCGCCCGGCGGCATGCCGGCCCAGTCCCCGGGTTCCAGGCGCCATGTTGCGCAGAGGGTCTCGATCACGGGCTGCGCAGCGCGCGGCAGCTGCAGGCTGTCGCCATTGGCGAAGACGGTGACGCCCGCCTCGTCCTCCTGCCATGCGACCCGCGCGGCGGGGTCGAGAGACAGGGTCGCACCGCCGGCCGCCCACCGCTCCCGCAGCGCCCGGAGGGCAGCCCCATCGGGGCGCAGGTCCGCGCGCGGCTCGGTCACCAGCTCGCCGAACCAGCAGTCTGCCGCGTGCGCCGACAGTGTCCGCTGCACCGCGTCGGCGGCGGCCCGACGGTCACCGGCGGTGATTTCACCTGCGCGCTGCGCGGGCGGGCGGCCCGGGTCGGTGAAGAACGATTCGGTATCGATGCGCTCCAGGACCGCGTCTGCGCGCCGCGACAGCATGTCGTTGAGGCGCGGTGCGCGAAAGCCGATGGAGAAGGTCGTGCTCTCGCCGCGCGCAATGCCCCAGTGTGCCACGCCCGGGGGGACGTAGAGCACGTCGCCGGGACCCAGCACGTACTCCGCTGTGCATTCGAAGTCTGCAAGAATGCGCAACTCCGGGTGTGGCAGCAGCCGGGTGTCCGTGTCGCAGCGCTGGCCGATGCGCCACAGCTTGTCGCCCGCGCCCTGCAGCAGGAAAACGTCGTAGTTGTCGTAATGCGGCCCCACACTGGCGCCGTCGTCCCCGTAGGAGACCATGATGTCGTCGATGCGCCATCCGGGCAGGAAGTCCGCGAGGCGGCGCAGCTGCGCCACGGCGGGCACCACGTGGTCCACCGCCTGCACCAGGAGGCTGAAGGGCAGGGCCCGCCGGAAGTCCGCCGCCACGAAGGGCCCGTGGTGTACTCGCCAGCCGTCGCCGTCGCACTCGATGAGGCGTGACTCCAGTGTCTCCTCCATGGCGAGGCCGGCGATCTCGTCGGGGTCCAGCGGCGTTTCAAAGCCCGCTACAGCGGCGGGCATGTGCAGGGGTTCCCGCTGCCAGTAGCGGGCCAGGAAGGTCTCCCGGTCCAGCTCCAGTCGCGGCGACGGGGGCATGGGGTTCAGTCGATGTCCCTGGCCTGGTCGGCGGCGTTGCCGGTGTAGGTCGCGGGCGTCAGGGCGAGCAGCGCCCGGCGCGCCTCCTCGGGCAGCTCCAGGCTCTCGATAAATTCGCGCAGGGTCTCGCGGTTCATTTCCTGGCCGCGTGTCAGTTCCTTGAGTTTTTCGTAGGGCTGTTCGATGCCGTGGCGCCGCATCACTGTCTGGATAGGCTCCGCCAGTACCTCCCAGCTGTCGTCGAGGTCCTGCGCCAGGCGCGCGCGGTCCAGCTCGAGCTTGCCGATGCCCTTGAGCGTCGCCCGATACGCGATGAGACTGTAGCCGCAGCCCACGCCCATGTTGCGCAGTACAGTGCTGTCGGTCAGGTCCCGCTGCCAGCGGCTCACCGGCAGTTTCGCGGCGAGGTGGCCGAACAGCGCGTTGGCGAGGCCCAGGTTGCCCTCGGAATTCTCGAAGTCGATCGGGTTCACCTTGTGGGGCATGGTCGAGGAACCGACCTCGCCGGCGACCGTTTTCTGGCGAAAATAGCCGAGGGAAATGTAGGACCAGGCGTCGCGGTCGAAATCCAGCAACACCGTATTGAAGCGCGCGAGGTTGTCGAACAGTTCCGCCATGTAGTCGTGGGGCTCGATCTGGGTGGTGTAGGGATTCCAGGTCAGTCCCAGCCCGGTGACGAACTCCTCGGCCAGGGCGGGCCAGTCCACATCGGGGTAGGCGCTGAGGTGGGCGTTGTAATTGCCGACGGCCCCGTTGATCTTGCCCAGGTAGGGGGCGCGGTCGAGTTGTTCGAGCTGGCGGCGCAGTCGCGCGACCGTATTGGCGATCTCCTTGCCCACGGTCGTGGGGCTGGCGGTCTGCCCGTGGGTGCGCGACAGCATGGCGTCGTCAGCGCAGTCCACCGCCATGGCGGCCAGGGCGTCGACAATCTCGCCCATGACGGGCCGCATCACCCCGGTCACGCCGTCGCGCAGCATGAGCGCGTGGGAGAGGTTGTTGATGTCCTCCGAGGTGCAGGCGAAGTGCACGAATTCGGCAACCGCGTCGAGTTCGGCATTGCCGGCGATGCGCTCCTTGATGAAGTACTCAACCGCCTTCACATCGTGGTTGGTGGTGGCCTCGATCGCCTTGATACGCTGCGCGTCCGCCTCGCTGAACTCCGCCGCTACGGCGTCGAGCAGCGCGGAGGCCTCGTCCGAGAGGGCCGGAACTTCCGCAATGCCCGGGTGAGACGCCAGTTGTCGCAGCCACCGGGTCTCGACCAGAACCCGGCGCTGCATCAGTCCAAACTCGCTGAAGACATCGCGCAGGGCGGCAGTCTTGTCGCCATAGCGGCCGTCGATGGGGGACACCGCACTGAGTGCTGACAGGTCCATCACATGCTCCGTGGGTAAAAGGGGATTTTACACCACGCCCAGTCCGCGGGACAGGTTCTGGGAGGCCGCGAGCAGCTTGCGCCGCTGCAGCAGGAGTTTCCAGCGCCGGCCGCCGAGCTGTCGCCACAGGAACGCCGCCCTGATGCCCGCGAGCAGCAACGCGCGGATAATGTCCGCGTTCTGGGGATTCTGCAGGTGCTGCGCGCTGCCGGTGACCTTGATGCGGAAGGACAGGTTGCTGAGGGTGTCCTGGTAGATCCCGGAGATGCTGTGGCACAGCTCGTTGACATGCCCGGCGAAATGCTCCGCCCGGAAACTCGTGTGCTCGAGGCGCGAGCGCACCACGGACATCATTCCGGGGTCGCCGGTGAACTTGCGCTCCAGGTACAGGAGCCCGAAGACGTAGCGTACCACGTCGCGGTTCTCGTCGGCCTTGCGGTTCGCGAGCAGGTTGCTGAGGTTGTGCAGCCCGAGTTTTACCTTCGGCACGCCGCCGAAGATCGCCTCCACATCGTCGGGATCGAACTCGAACAGGCTGTGGATGGTCGGCTCCAGGAATTCCAGGGGGTAGCTGCCGGTTTTCGAGACCTGGTCGACCAGCCGCGCCGCCTGGGCGACGCCGGCGAGGGCGACGGCCTGTTGTTCGAGATTGTTCAGGGTTCGCTCGCTCACGCTCAACAGGTCTCCTCGATGACACCGCCGCCGAGGCATCGCTCGCCGCAGTAAAAGACAACCGACTGGCCCGGCGTCACCGCGCGCTGCGGCTGCACGAAATCCACCCGGTAGCCGTCGCCCGCCGCGGCGAGTGTGCAGTCCTGGTCCGCCTGGCGGTAGCGCACCTTGGCGGTACAACGCAGGGGCAGGGCCGGGGCTTCGCCCGCTACCCAATACACGTGACCGACCGTCAAGCTGCCCTTGAAAAGAGCCGGGTGGTCGTTGCCCTGGGCCACCAGCAGCACGTTGCGATCGAGGTCCTTGTCCACCACGTACCAGGGTGCGTCGGGGCGATCGGCGAGGCCGCCGATACCCAGGCCCTGGCGCTGGCCGATGGTGTGGTACATGAGCCCCTGGTGGCGCCCGAGCACCTCGCCCTCCAGGCTGTGAATCTCGCCGGGTTGTGCCGGCAGGTACTGCTTCAGGAAGTCGCTGAAGCGCCGCTCGCCGATGAAACAGATGCCGGTGGAGTCTTTCTTTTTCGCCGTCGCGAATCCCTCCGACTCTGCCAGGCGGCGGACCTCGGGCTTGTCCAATTCCCCGACGGGAAACAGCGTCTGCGCCAGCTCCCCGTGGCCCACCGCGTGCAGGAAATAACTCTGGTCCTTGTTGCCGTCCAGTCCCTTCAGCAGCGTGCTACGCGTCCCGTCCTCGCCGCGGCGCGTGTAGTGCCCCGTGGCGATATAATCCGCGCCGAGCATCACGGCGTACTCGAGGAAGGCCTTGAACTTGATCTCCCGGTTGCACAGGATGTCGGGGTTGGGGGTGCGACCGGCGCGGTACTCCTCGAGAAAGTGCGCGAAGACGTTGTCCCAGTACTCCGCGGCGAAGTTCGCGCCGTGCAGGGGTATGTCGAGCTTTTCCGCCACCGCGCCGGCGTCGGCGTAATCCTTTTTCGCGGTGCAGTACTCGGTGCCGTCGTCCTCCTCCCAGTTCTTCATGAACAGACCCTCCACCCGGTAGCCCTGTTCCCGCAGGAGCAGTGCCGCGACGGAGGAGTCGACGCCCCCGGACATACCGACGATCACTTTGCTGGCGGAGTTGAGACTCATGGGTGGTAGATCAGGTCCAGGGGATACCAGAGGCCCCGGCGGTGCCGCTCGATGGAGGCGAGCACGAGGGGGCTGCGCATTCTAGCAGAATTGGCCAGGATTGCCTCGTAGTCCAGCCAGTGCACGCGGAGGATATCCGGGTCGATCACCGCGTCGTCCAGCGCCTCCACCGGCCGTGCCACGAAGGTGGTGCGGAAGTAGGTCACGCCGTTGGCGGGCGCTGTGTAAAGCGCGACCCCGAGCACGCCCGTCAGTGCCACCACCCAGCCCGTCTCCTCGCGAGTTTCGCGCAGTGCTGCCTCCTGGATGGTCTCCCCGGGGTCCAGGTGGCCCGCCGGCTGGTTGAAGACCAGCGCGCCGGTCTGCTTGTCGCGCTCCTCGACCATCAGGTAGTGAGCGTCCCGCTCCACCACGCAGGCGGCGGTCACGTGCGGTTTGAATTCCTCCATTCAGCGCCTCCTCCGGGACTCGCGCCGGGGCACCGGCATGTGCACATCGATGTGGCGGTGCTCGCCGGGACCGAGGCCCTCCAGCCCCCAGTCTCCCACGCGGGTGCGCACCAGGCGCAGGGTGGGCAGGCCCACCGCGGCGGTCATGCGCCGCACCTGCCGGTTTCGGCCCTCGGTGAGGGCGAGCTCCAGCCAGCTGTCGGGGATGCGGCGACGCTCTCGCACCGGGGGGTCCCGCGGCCACAGCGACGGTGGCTCGACCGCGACGACACGGGCGGGCAGGGTAGGGCCATCCCGCAGCTCCACCCCGGCGCGCAGGCGTGCCAGGGCCGCCGCGTCGGGCACACCCTCGACCTGCACCAGGTAGGTCTTCCAGTGACGGTGCCGCGGGTTGGCAATGCGCTGCTGCAGCCGGCCGTCGTCCGTCAGCACCAGCAATCCCTCGGACTCGTAGTCGAGGCGCCCCGCGACCCTGAACCCGGGCGCGTGCAGGTAGTCGGCGAGGGTGTCGCGGCCCCCGCTGTCCGTGAACTGGCTCAGGACCCTGAAGGGCTTGTTGAAGAGGATGATCCGGGCCATGAATTAGTCGCGCCCTGGTATAAAAAATGGCGGCTTCGGCCGGGAGCCGCTGCCTCGATGCGTGCTACAATACGCGCCGCCATTTTTGGGTGGTTCTACCATAGCGAACCCGGACTTCCACGACCCAGCAACGGAGTACTCTTTATGGGCTACAAGCATATCCAGGTGCCTTCCCAGGGTGACAAGATCACCGTCAACGAAGACTACAGCCTGAACGTCCCCGACAATCCTATCATTCCCTACATCGAGGGCGATGGTATCGGGGTGGATATCAGCCCGGTGATGATCGACGTTGTCGACGCCGCCGTAAAGAAGGCCTACGGCGGTGACAGGCAGATCTCCTGGATGGAGATTTTCACCGGCGAGAAAGCGGCGGAGATGTACGACGGCGACTGGTTTCCGGAGGAGACCCTCGAGGCCATCAAGGAGTATTCCGTGGCCATCAAGGGTCCGTTGACCACGCCGGTGGGCGGCGGCTTCCGCTCCCTCAACGTGGCCCTGCGCCAGGAGTTGGACCTCTACACCTGCCTGCGCCCGGTGCGCTGGTTCGAGGGCGTGCCCTCGCCCGTGCGCAACCCGGGGGACTGCAACATGGTGATCTTCCGTGAGAATTCCGAGGACATCTACGCGGGCATCGAGTACCAGGCGGGCACCGCGGAGGCGCAGAAGGTCGTCGACTTCATCATCAACGAGATGGGCGCGACCAAGATGCGCTTCTCCGAGGGCGTCGGCATCGGCATCAAGCCGATTTCAGAGGCGGGCACCAAGCGCCTGGTGCGCAAGGCCATCCAGTACGCCATCGACCAGGACCTGCCCTCGGTCACCCTGGTCCACAAGGGCAACATCATGAAGTTTACGGAGGGGGCCTTCCGCGACTGGGGCTACGAACTCGCCCGGGAGGAATTCGGCGGCGAACTGCTCGACGGCGGTCCCTGGGTCTCCATGAAGAACCCGAACACCGGCAGGGACATCATCATCAAGGACGTGATTGCCGACGCCATGCTGCAGCAAATCCTGACCCGGCCCGCGGAGTACAGCGTGGTGGCGACAATGAACCTCAACGGCGACTACCTGTCCGACGCGCTCGCGGCGCAGGTCGGCGGCATCGGTATCGCGCCGGGGGCAAACCTGTCTGACACCATCGCCCTGTTCGAGGCGACCCACGGCACCGCGCCGAAGTACGCCGGGCAGGACAAGGTCAACCCGGGCTCGCTGATCCTCTCCGCCGAGATGATGCTGCGCCACCTGGGCTGGAACGAGGCGGCGGACCTCATCATCCAGGGGATGAACGGTGCGATACAGAAAGGTACCGTCACCTACGATTTCGAGCGCCTGATGGAGGGAGCGACGCTGCTCAGCTGTTCAGAATTTGGACAGGCTATCGTCGAGTCCATGTAAGTAGTCGCTACCCGCAAAAGGGGCCCGCGGCTTGCGCGGGCCTTTTTTTTGTCCCGGTTCAGGCAGGTTTCCTAAATATTCACCAAATTGGCCGCATGTCGCGTAAGCGCCCGGTTTTATGGCGCTTTTCCGACCCCGGAAAACTCGTATAATGGGACACAGGACGTGTTTTGTTCGATTCCGTAATCGACGACATTGCATTGAGTGAGCAGTCGGGTAGTTGAGAGAGGCACAGTGAAACTGATCCCCCGCGGCGGATGGTGGCGTATGAGCAGGGAGGAAGAGGATTCCGAGGGTGGCGTCGCCCTCGAGGAATCCAGGCCTGAACTGCAACGCCCGCCGTTGTTCAAAGTCGTATTGATCAATGACGACTACACCCCGATGGAGTTCGTGGTGGAGGTGCTGGAGATTTTTTTCCGCATGAACCGGGAACAGGCGACTCATGTTATGCTGACGGTGCACACACAGGGCAAGGGTGTCTGCGGTATCTTCACCCGGGACATCGCCGAGACGAAGGCGGCCCAGGTGAACCAGTACGCCAGGGAGCACGAGCATCCGCTGCTGTGTGAAATTGAAGCGTCGGAGGGATAGAACGCCAGGGGAGATACCATGCTGAGCAAAGATCTCGAACAAACGCTGAACGACGCCTTCAGGGGCGCACGGGCGAAGCGTCACGAGTTCATGACCGTCGAGCACCTGTTGCTCGCGTTGCTCGACAACAATGACGCCATCCGCGTGCTCAAGGCCTGCGGTGCCGACATCGGGAGCCTGCGCGGCGACCTCGTCGAATTCGTAGACGCCACCACACCACTGATTCCCGAGGACGAGGACGAGCGGGACACCCAGCCCACCCTCGGCTTCCAGCGCGTGCTGCAGCGCGCGGTCTTCCACGTGCAGTCCTCCGGCAAGAGCGAGGTCACCGGCGCCAACGTGCTGGTCGCGATCTTCAGCGAGCAGGAGAGCCAGGCGGTCTTCTTCCTCAAGGCCCAGAGCGTGGCCCGGCTGGACGTGGTGAACTACATGACCCACGGCATCTCCAAGGTCTCCAACGAAGGCGACGCCCCGGACCCGGGCCAGGGCGCCGCGGAGGAGGGCGGTCTCGAGGACGGCGAGGGCAACCCGCTGGAGAGCTTCGCCACCAATCTCAACGCCGAGGCCGCCGCCGGCAACATCGACCCGCTCATCGGGCGCATGCTGGAAGTGGAGCGCGTGGCCCAGATCCTCGCGCGCCGGCGCAAGAACAACCCCCTGCTGGTGGGTGAGTCCGGCGTCGGCAAAACGGCCATTGTCGAGGGACTGGCCAAGAAAATCGTCGACGGGGAGGTCCCGGACGTCCTCAAGGACAGCGTGGTCTTTTCCCTCGATCTCGGATCCCTGCTGGCGGGCACCAAGTACCGGGGCGATTTCGAGAAGCGTTTCAAGAACCTGCTCGCAGAGTTGAAGAAACGCGAAAACGCCATCCTGTTCATCGACGAGGTGCACACCATCATCGGCGCGGGGGCCGCCTCCGGCGGTGTCATGGACGCCAGCAACCTGCTGAAGCCGCTGCTCAGCTCGGGCAAGCTGCGCTGCGTCGGGTCGACCACCTTCCACGAGTACCGGGGAATTTTCGACAAGGACAAGGCGCTGAGCCGGCGCTTCCAGAAGATCGATATCCTCGAACCCAGCGTCGAAGACGCCTACAAAATCCTCAAGGGGCTCAAGTCACGCTTCGAGGAACACCACGGCCTGCGCTACACCGACAAGGCCCTGCGGGTAGCGACCGACCTCTCTGCGCGCTATATCACCGATCGCTTCCTGCCCGACAAGGCCATCGACGTCATCGACGAGGCGGGGGCCTACCAGCAACTGCAGACGCCGTCCAAGCGCAAGAAGGTGATCGGCGTCGGCGATATCGAGTCGGTGGTCGCGAAGATTGCGCGGATTCCCCCGAAGACTGTGTCGACGGACGACAAGGAGGTGCTGCAGAAACTCGAGCAGAACCTGCAGATGGTCGTGTTCGGCCAGGACCCGGCGATCAGCAGCCTTGCGACCTCCATCAAGCTCGCGCGCGCGGGCCTGCGCGGCGGCGACAAGCCCATCGGCTCGTTTCTGCTGGCGGGCCCCACCGGGGTCGGCAAGACCGAGGTCACACGCCAGCTGGCGCGTATCCTCGGCCTGGAGCTGATCCGCTTCGACATGTCGGAGTACATGGAACGGCACACGGTATCGCGGCTGATCGGCGCGCCACCCGGCTACGTCGGCTTCGACCAGGGCGGGTTGCTCACCGACGCGGTGACCAAGCACCCCCACGCGGTGGTGCTTCTCGACGAGATCGAGAAGGCGCACCCCGAGGTCTTCAACCTGTTGCTGCAGGTCATGGACCACGGCACGCTCACCGACAACAACGGGCGCAAGGCAGATTTCCGCAACGTGATACTCGTGATGACCACCAACGCGGGCGCGGAGAGCATCAGCCGCCGCAGTATCGGCTTCACCTTACAGGACCACAGCTCCGACGGCTTGGAGGCGATCAATCGCATGTTCACGCCGGAGTTCCGCAATCGCCTGGACAGTGTCGTCCAGTTCCAGCCCCTTGGGGAGGACGTGATTCTCACAGTCGTGGACAAGTTCCTCACCGAGCTGCAGAGCCAGCTCGACGAGAAGCGCGTCATGCTTGACGTGGACGAGGACGCGCGGCTCTGGCTGGTGGAGAAAGGCTACGACATCCACATGGGCGCACGGCCCATGGAACGGGTCATCCAGGAGCACATCAAGAAACCCCTGGCAGAGCTGGTGCTGTTCGGTGCCCTGGCCCAGTCGGGGGGTACCGCGCAGGTACGCCTGGACCGCGCCGGTGACAGGCTCGAGGTGACGGTTGAGGAGGAGGAAGCCGAGCTCCAGGAGAGCTAGGCGGGACGCGCAATCAGCGCTCGCGGTAGGTAATGCGGCCCTTGGTCAGGTCGTAGGGGGTCATCTCCACACGTACCTTGTCGCCGGTCAGGATTCGAATGTAGTTTTTGCGCATTTTGCCCGAGATATGGGCCGTCACCACGTGGCCGTTTTCCAGCTGCACGCGAAACGTGGTGTTGGGAAGGGTATCGATGACTTCCCCCTCCATTTCGATCTGGTCTTCTTTTGCCATCAGGCGGCAATCCTCGCTGTCAAAGAGGCGGCATTTTGCCTGAATCGGGACCCGAGTGCCACAGGAAAAATCCGGCCCGTCGCCCCTACAACAGCGTGGTCCAGCGGCTGTTGACGTAGAGCTCCAGCGGGCGGTAGTCGGACTTGTAGGCCATCTTCCGGCAGTCGCGAATCCAGTAGCCCAGGTAGACGTAGTCCAGCCCCAGTTCCCGGGCTTTTTCCACCTGCCAGAGAATCGCAAAGGAGCCGAGGCTGCGGCGGTTCTCGCCGGGTTCAAAGAAGGTGTAGATGGCGGACAGGCCGTCCTCCAGCTCGTCGACGACGGCCAGCGCGACGAGGCGTCCCTTGTCATAGAAGCGATAGTACCGGGTGCAGTCCCACACACCGTTGAGAAAGGCCTCGTACTGTTCGCGGTCGGGCGGGTACATATCGCCGTCCGCGTGGCGCAGGCAGATGTAGCGGTGGTAGAGGTCGAAAGCCTCGTCGTCCCTGATGTCCTCGCAGGCGGCGACCATGAGGTCGTCGTTGCGCCGCAGGATACGCCGCTGGCCGCGCGACGGCGCAAAGTCGGCGACGGGAATGCGCGCCGGGATACAGGCGTCGCAGTGGCTGCAATGGGGGCGGTAGATATGGTTGCCGCTGCGCCGGAAGCCGAGCACTGACAACTTGCTGTACAGGGTCTTGTCGACGCTCTGGCGCGGATCCACAAACAGGGTCGTAGCCTCCTGGTCTTCCAGGTAGCTGCAACTGTGTGGATAGGTCGTGTAGACCTTGAGATCCCGCATGGACGAGGTCACAGCAAGCCTCCGCAAGTGCCCGGCAAACGCCAGATCGCGCTGTCCGTCTCCGTGTCTACAGTTTGAGCAAGACGCCTCTCGAAGTCCAGCCTGTCGATATTGCGCGCTCCAAGGGAGTTCAGGTGGTCGCTTTCCACCTGGCAGTCGATCATCCGGAAGCCGCCGCGCAGCAGGATATTCACCAGTGCCACGAGGGCGACCTTGGAGGCGTCCGGCCTGCGGCTGAACATGGATTCACCGAAAAACACCCGGCCCAGGGCCACGCCGTACAGGCCTCCCACCAGCTCGCCTCCGGCGTCGAGAATCTCCACGGAGTGGGCGAAGCCCTCCCGGTGCAGCCGGGTGTAGGCAGCGGTCATGTCCTCGTCGATCCAGGTGCCCAACCCGTCGCCGCGCAGCTTGGCGCACTCGCGCATGACCGCGCCGAACTGCCGATCCACCGACAGGTGCAGGCTGTCGCGACGCAGCGTCCTGCGCAGGGAGCGCGAGATGTGAAGCTCGTCGGGGAACAGGACCGAGCGGGGATTCGGTGTCCACCACAGTACCGGCTGGGGCTCCTCGTACCAGGGAAAGATGCCGCGACGGTAGGCGTCCAGCAGGCGACCCGAGCTCAGTTCGCCCCCGACGGCCAGCAGGCCGTTGGGGTAGTCCAGCGCCTCGCAGGAGGGCGGGAAATCAACATTGCGATCGAGTCGCCGGATTTGCCGCATTCAGAGGTGTTCCTCATCCAAGAGCGTCGAGGTATTTCTCCGCGTCCAGTGCCGCCATGCAGCCGAAGCCGGCGGAGGTGACCGCCTGCCGGTAGATATGATCCGCGACATCTCCCGCGGCGAACACCCCGGGCGCGCTGGTTACCGTGGCGTTGCCGTCGGTGCCGCTGTGGATGGTAATGTAGCCGTCGACCATGTCCAGTTGTCCGGCGAAGATATCCGTATTGGGCTTGTGCCCGATGGCGATAAACACACCCGCCAGGTCGACGTCGGAAACAGCGCCGTCCTGGGTCGATTTTACCCTGATACCGGTAACGCCGGTATCGTCGCCGACGACCTCGTCCAGGGTGTGGTTCCAGAGGATCCGGACCTTGCCCTCTTTTTCGCGGGCAAACAGCCGGTCCTGCAGGACCTTCTCCGCCCGCAGTGCGTCCCGGCGGTGTACCAGCACCACCTCGGAAGCGATGTTGGACAGGTACAGGGCCTCCTCGACCGCGGTGTTGCCGCCGCCGATGACCGCCACCGCCTGGTTGCGGTAGAAAAAGCCGTCGCAGGTCGCGCAGGCGCTGACGCCCTTACCCATGAACGCCTCCTCGCTCGGCAGGCCGAGGTACTGCGCCGACGCCCCCGTGGCGATAATCAGTGCGTCGCAGGTGTAATTGGCGGTGCCCTTGAGCCGGATGGGGCGGCTGTCCAGGTCCACCTCCTCGATGTGGTCGAATACGACGCTGGCGTCGAAGCGTTCGACGTGTTCCTGCATCTGCTGCATGAGTTGCGGGCCCTGCAGGTCGGCCGGGCCGCCCGGCCAGTTCTCCACCTCGGTGGTGGTCGTCAACTGCCCGCCTTGCTGGATGCCGGTGATCACCACCGGTTTCAGGTTGGCCCGCGCGGCGTAGACCGCTGCCGTGTAACCGGCGGGGCCGCTGCCAAGGATGATCAGTGTGTGGTGGATGGGGTCGCTCATAGTTGTCAATCCTGCTGGTCGTCAGTAGTGGCGGGGCGTTTTTGCGCGCAGCCCCGTCCGCCCGGGAGCAGCCTTCACGAGGGCCGATTCCCGCCATTCCGTTCTGTATTGGGGCGGACTATGTTACTTTAAAGACTGTCGCCGGACAAAGATCAGTACCATTCTAAAAAAAAGCCATAACTCTTTGAAATGGATGAATAATTAGTGCACAATTGCGTGATGCTATGGACCCGATAGCGGGTCTGCTGCCGGGCTCCCGGAAGGCCCCGGTAACCCTCGAAGGACGGCGTTGAGCGTGGCGGACGGCACCAACACTGACAACTTCCTCGGCCCGCGCTTGCGCGAGGGCGCCTTTATCGGCGTCACCGCCGTCTGCCTCTACCTGTTGATGGCCCTGCTCACCTACAGCGCGCGAGACCCCGGCTGGTCGGCGACGGGAACCGGTGCCGCCATCAGCAATCTCGGCGGGCCGACGGGCGCCTGGCTCGCCGACGTCTTCTTTTCGCTGGTCGGCTACGCCGCCTACCTGTTCCCGCTGTTGCTGGCGTACCGGGCCTTCATCATCCTGCTGGAGCGGCACCAGGAGAAGCACTTCGACTGGACGACGTTCGGTATCCGCGCACTCGGGCTGGTGCTTGTGATGATTGCAGGTACGGCGCTCGCCGCGATGAACGATACGGGAGCCTCTGCGCTGCCCCAGGGTGCGGGGGGAATACTCGGGCAGGCCATCGGCGACGCGTTCACCGTCGCGTTCTCCGCCGTCGGCAGCCGGCTGATCCTGCTCGCGGTATTCCTTTTCGGTATCACTATCTTCACCGATATCAGCTGGCTGGGCGTGATGGAGAAACTGGGTGCATGGAGCATGGCCGGGTTCGCCTACTGCCGCGACCGCGTCACCAAGGCCGTGGACGAAATCCGCGACCGACGCCAGCGCGAGCGCGCGGTCGAGGCGCGCAAGGTCGTCATCACCGAACATGTGGAGAAGGAAAAGAAGCGCAAGCCGCCGAAGATCAAGCCGATGAAGGCGCCTGCGGAGAAGAGCGAACGGGTGGAGCGCGAGAAGCAGCAACCCCTGTTCGACGCACCGGTTACCGGCGACCTGCCGCACCTGGAACTGCTGGACGAGGAACAGAAGGACCCCACGAAGGGCTATTCCAAGGAGGCCCTGGAGGGGCTCTCCAAGGTGCTCGAGCTGAAGCTGGCCGACTTCGGCGTGACCGCGGAGGTCACCGCCGTCTACCCCGGGCCGGTGATTACGCGCTTCGAGCTCCAGCCGGCCCCGGGCGTGAAGGTGTCGCGTATTTCCAATCTCGCCAAGGACCTCGCCCGCTCCCTGGCAGTTATCAGCGTGCGGGTGGTGGAAGTGATTCCGGGCAAGTCCGTGGTGGGCATCGAGATTCCCAACGAGGACCGGGAGATCGTCAACTTCCGCGAGGTGCTCTCCGCCCAGGCATTCGAGCAGAGCAAATCCTCGCTGACGCTGGCCCTGGGCCACGACATCTCCGGCCAGCCGGTGGTCGCGGACCTCGCCAAGATGCCCCACCTGCTGGTGGCGGGCACTACCGGTTCGGGCAAGTCCGTCGGCGTCAACTCGATGCTCCTGAGCCTGCTCTACAAGTCCGGCCCGGCGGACGTGCGCCTGATCCTCGTGGACCCGAAAATGCTCGAGCTGTCCGTCTACGAGGGTATCCCGCACCTGCTGACGCCGGTGATCACCGACATGAAGGATGCCGCCAACGGCCTGCGCTGGTGCGTGGCGGAGATGGAGCGGCGCTACAAGCTGATGGCCGCGCTGGGCGTGCGCAACCTCTCGGGGTACAACCGCAAGGTGCAGGACGCCGCCAGGGCCGGGGCACCGATCCCGGACCCGATCTGGACGCCGGACCCGATGTTCGGGGAAACGGAGGGGGCGCAGGTCGCGCCCGACCTGGAAAAACTGCCCAGCATCGTCGTCGTGATCGACGAGTTCGCCGACATGATGATGATCGTCGGCAAAAAGGTCGAGCAGCTCATCGCGCGCATCGCGCAGAAGGCGAGGGCGGCGGGCATTCACCTCATACTCGCCACGCAGCGCCCCTCGGTGGATGTCATCACGGGCCTGATCAAGGCGAACGTGCCGACGCGGATCGCCTTCCAGGTGTCCTCCAAGGTCGACTCCCGGACGATTATCGACCAGGGCGGTGCGGAGCAGTTGCTCGGCCACGGCGACATGCTGTACCTGCCGCCCGGCAGCGGTGTCCCCATGCGCGTGCACGGCGCGTTCTGCTCGGACGAGGAGGTGCACCGGGTCGTCGCCGACTGGAAAAAGCGCGGCGAACCGCTGTACATCGACGGCCTCCTGGACGAGGGCAGCGGCACCGCCGTCACCCCCGGGGAACTCCAGGCCGAATCGTCTGACGAAGATGATGAGAGCGACGCGCTTTACGACGAGGCCGTGCACTACGTGACCAAGAGTCGCAGGGCGTCCATCTCGTCCGTGCAGCGCAAGCTGCGGATCGGCTACAACCGCGCCGCGCGCCTGATCGAGGCGATGGAGGCCGCGGGTGTGGTCTCCGAGATGGGCAGCAACGGTCAGCGGGAAGTCATCGCGCCGCCCCCGCCCGACGCCTGACACGCGGGAGTTAACCCATGAAGAACAGCCTGCTTGCCCTGTGCCTGAGCGTCACCTGCCTGTGGGGCCAGGGAGCCGCCGCGACAGCGGCACAGGAACTGCAGGCGAGTCTCGCCGCCCTCGGCCAGCTCCAGGGCCGGTTCACCCAGAGCCGTTACGGCGAGGACGGCGTTTTGCTGGACCAGTCTACCGGGCGTTTCATGGTGTTGCGCCCCGGGTATTTCGCCTGGGAGATCGAGAGTCCCGACAGCCAGCTGGTCATCGCCGGGCCGGAATTTCTCTGGCACCACGACCGGGACCTGGAGACCGTGACGCGGCGGCCCGTCGGGCAGGGCGCGGCCATGGCCCCCCTGCAGGTCCTGGGCGGGGACGGGAATGTGTTGCTGGAGACCTTTGCCATCAGTGGTGGAGCCGGCAGCGTCTATACGCTGGCGCCGCGAGCGGAAGGCGCGGGTTTCCGCGAACTGGGTCTCATCCTGGAGGGCGGTCTCCCGGCGCGCATGGAAATTCTCGATGACCTCCGACAGCGCATTGTGATCGAGTTTTCCGGGCTGGATACCGAGTCGGTGCTCGATCCCGCACTCTTCGATTTCGAGGTGCCCCCGGGAGCCGACCTCTTCGTCTATGACGAGTGACCTGTTCGAGTCCGCCGCAACCGTCGCGGGCTACCAGCCCCTCGCGGCGCGATTGCGGCCCGCCACGCTCGACCAGTACGCGGGCCAGTCACACCTGCTGGACCCCGGCAAGCCGCTGCGCCAGTCGATCGAGTCGGGGCAGCTTCACTCCATGGTGTTCTGGGGGCCGCCGGGCACGGGCAAGACCACCCTGGCGCGGATCGCGGCGGCCTGCGCCGACGCGCACTTCCTGCAGATCTCCGCTGTGCTGAGCGGGGTCAAGGAGATTCGCGAGGCCATCGCCCGCGCACACCAGCACAGGGCGGCGGGGCGCGACACAGTCCTGTTCGTGGACGAGGTGCACCGCTTCAACAAGTCCCAGCAGGACGCTTTCCTGCCCTACGTGGAGGACGGCACGGTCATTTTCATAGGCGCGACCACGGAAAACCCGTCCTTCGAACTGAACAACGCGCTGTTGTCGCGGGCGCGGGTCTACAAGCTGCGATCACTGCAATCTGCCGAGCTGCTTGAGGTGCTCGGGCGGGGACTGGACGCCCTCGAGGGTGTCGACGCGGGGGATGACTGCCTCGAGCGCATCGCCGCACAGGCCGACGGGGACGCGCGACGCGCATTGAACCTGCTCGAACTGGCCGCGGACCTCGCGGAGGACGGCCGGATCACCGCGGCAACCCTGGAGGAGGTCAGCCAGGAATCACTGCGCCGCTTCGACAAGGGCGGCGACGCCTTCTACGACCAGATCAGCGCCCTGCACAAGGCGGTGCGGGGCAGTGCGCCGGACGCGGCGCTGTACTGGTTCTGCCGCATGCTGGACGGCGGTTGTGACCCGCTGTACGTGGCGCGCAGGGTGCTGCGCATGGCGAGCGAGGACATCGGCAACGCGGACCCGCGCGCGCTCACCATCGCCCTGGACGCCTGGAACGTCCAGGAGCGGCTCGGCAGCCCGGAGGGAGAGCTGGCGATCGGCCAGGCCATCGTCTATCTAGCCTGCGCGGCGAAGAGCAACGCGGTGTACACCGCCTACAAGACCGCGCGGGAGGACGTCGCCGCGGGCGCCAGCGAGGAGGTGCCCCTGCACTTGCGCAACGCGCCCACGGCGCTGATGAAGGAGATGGCCCACGGCGATGACTACCGGTATGCACACGACGAGCCGGAGGGTTTCGCCGCGGGGGAGAACTACTTTCCCGAGGGACTGCGCGATCGCCGGTACTATTTCCCGGTGGATCGCGGGCTCGAGCAGAAAATCGCCGAGAAGCTGAGATACCTGCGCGAGCGGGACAAAAACAGTACAATACGGCGCTACGACTAGGCCACGCCACCCACACTCATGAAATACCTGCTGTTTGTCGCCCTGGGAGGCGCAACCGGTGCCGTGTCGAGGCACCTGCTCGCCAACTGGGTGCACGGGCTGTGGGAGGGCCGCCTCCCCCTGGGAACGCTCCTGGTGAACCTGGTGGGTTCATTCGCCATCGGCATCGTCTACGTGCTGGTGGTCGAGAGAGAGCTCATCCACCCGGACTGGCGCGGGGTGCTGATCGTGGGCTTTCTCGGTGCCTTCACGACGTTTTCCACCTTCTCGCTGGAGACCATCGCACTGCTGGAGGCGGGGCACGCGACCCACGCGCTGGGCTACATGTTCGCGAGTACAGTGTTCTGCGTGCTGATGGCGGGAGTGGCGATCCAGCTGACCCGGCTGGTCGCCTAGGGGGCGCGCCGGCGGGCCGGGAAACCGGTGCCGGGTAATCTGAGTAGCGACAGGAATACGGAGTATGTTGGATATTAAGGCGGTCAGGCAGGATCCGGACGGGATCGCCGCAGCGCTGTCCCGGCGCGGCTACAGCTTCGACGCGGAACAGTTCAGGATGCTGGATGCGCGGCGCAAGCAGGCCGACATCGACAGCCAGGGCCTGCAGGCGGAGCGCAAGAGCGCCTCCAAAAAGATCGGCGAACTGGTCAACCAGGGCGTGAGCGTCGACGACGCCAAGGCGCAGGTCAACGAGACGCTGGAAAAAATCTCCGCGCAACTGGACGGCCTCAACGAGGAGGCGCGCGAGGCGCAGGCAGCCCTCGATGAGCTGTTGCTGGGCACGCCCAATATTCCCGACGCCGCCGTACCCGCCGGTGACTCCGAGGAGGACAACGTGGAGGTCCTGCGCTGGGGTGAACCGACGGCCTTCGATTTCGCAGCCAGGGACCACGTGGATATCGGCGAGGGCCTGGCGCTGCTCGATAGCGAGACCGCCGCGAAGATCACCGGCTCCCGGTTCACCGTGATGTACGGCGCACTCGCCGGCCTGCACCGGGCGCTGCAGCAGTTCATGCTGAACCTGCACACGGTGGAGCACGGCTACCGCGAGATCTACGTGCCCTATATCGTGAACAGCGATGCCCTCGTGGGTACGGGCCAGTTGCCCAAGTTCGAGGAGGACCTGTTCAAGCTGCGCGCGGACAACGAGCTGTACCTGATTCCGACCGCCGAGGTGCCGGTGACGAACGTCGCCCGCGAGCGCATATTCGAGGACGCCGAGCTGGGCGAGAGCGGGCTGCGCTACGCCTGCCACACACCCTGTTTCCGCAGCGAGGCCGGCAGTTACGGCAAGGACACACGCGGCATGATCCGCCAGCACCAGTTCGAAAAAGTGGAGCTGGTGCAGGTGGTGCGCCCGGGCCAGTCCGACGATGCTCTGGAGGTGCTTACAGGTCACGCGGAAAAAGTCCTGCAACTCCTCGAGCTCCCCTACCGCAAGGTCATCCTCTGCGGCGGCGACCTCGGTTTCGGTTCACGCAAGACCTACGACCTGGAGGTCTGGCTGCCCGGGCAGGACGCCTACCGGGAGATCTCCTCCTGCTCCAATTACGGGGACTACCAGGCGCGCCGCATGCGCGCGCGCTGGCGCAACCCCGAGACGGGCAAGCCGGAACTGGTGCACACCCTCAACGGGTCGGGCCTGGCAATCGGCCGCGCCCTGGTCGCCGTGCTGGAGAACTACCAGCGTGCCGACGGCAGTGTGGCCATTCCCACTGTGCTGGTCCCCTACATGAACGGCGCGACGGAGTTGCGCGCCTAGATCCGTGGAATACCTCCCGCTCTTTCTCCGATTGCGCGGTGCCCCCGTGCTGCTGGTAGGGGGAGGCACGGTCGCCACGCGCAAGGCGCGCCTGCTGCTGCGCGCCGGGGCCGCGCTCACGGTTGTCGCCCCACGGCTCTGTGCCGAGCTTGAGGCGCTGCTGGCGGAAGAGGGCGGCGAATGGCAGCAGCGCGAATACGACCCCGAGGATATTCGCGCGTGCCGCCTGGCGGTGGCGGCCACGTCCGATGCCGCTGTGAATGCGGCCGTGTCGCGCGATGCACACGCACGCGACCTGCCGGTCAACGTGGTCGACGACCCGGGGCTGTCCAGCGTGATCTTCCCCTCCATAGTGGACCGGGACCCCCTGCTCATCGGTATCAGCAGCAGCGGGCAGAGCCCGGTACTGGCGCGCATATTGCGACGCCGGATCGAGTCCCTCGTGCCGGCTGCCTACGGCCGCCTGGCGCGATTTGCCGGGCGTATGCGCGAACGCGTCAAATCCGCCATCCCCGAGGACACCCCGCGGCGGCTGTTCTGGGAGGAGCACCTCGAGGGAGCGCTCGCCGAGCAGGTCATGGCGGGACGCGAGGCCGAGGCCGAGGAAGCGCTGGAGCGACACCTGGAGGATACCGCGGCATTGCATCGCGGCGAGGTCTACCTGGTGGGGGCGGGGCCGGGCGATCCCGACCTGCTCACGTTCAAGGCGGCGCGCCTGTTGCAGGGCGCCGATGTGGTCCTCTACGACCGCCTGGTGTCACCGGCGATCGTGGACATGGCCCGGCGTGACGCCGAGCGCATCTATGTCGGCAAGCGACGGGCGGACCACACCATGCCCCAGGCGGAGCTCAACCAGCTGTTGCTGGAACTGGCCCGGTCCGGTAAGCGCGTCATCCGTTTGAAGGGGGGCGACCCGTTCATCTTCGGTCGCGGCGGCGAGGAGATCGAGCTGCTCGCCCGCCACGGTATACCGTTCCAGGTGGTGCCGGGCATCACCGCCGCGAACGGCGCCGCCTGTTACGCGGGTATTCCGCTGACCCACCGCGACCACGCCCAATCGGTGCGTTTCGTCGCGGGCTATCTCAAGGGCGACAGTGTCGAGCACGACTGGACGCAGTTCCTGTCGCCGACGGAGACCCTGGTGTTCTACATGGGCCTCGTGGGGCTCGACGTGATCTGCGCGGAGCTGGTAGGCGCCGGACGGGACCCGGACACGCCCGCCGCGCTCGTGGAGCGCGGCACCCTGGAACAGCAGCGGGTTCTCACCGGTACGCTCGCCACCATGCCCGCGGTGGTGGAGGCGGAGCGGCCGTCCGCGCCCACGCTGCTTATCATCGGGGACGTGGTGCGCCTGCACGGCGACCTCGCGTGGTTCGGCGATGCCCCGGGTTTCTAGAAGATCCCGCTAATAGCCGCTGTCGGGGACATCCTACTCGACGACCTCGGCGGCACTGGCGGGCCGGTTGTGGACGGCGTAGCGACGCTGCTTCAGCAGCAGGGAGTCCACCAGCACGTGTCCCGCCTCCAGCAGGAGGACGTCCTCGTCGATTTCCGTCTCCTCCTGGTTGGCCAGGGTGTCCTCCACTGCTTCCTCTTCCCCCTCGTCCTCCTCGAGATTGCTCAGGGGTTCCTCGCCCTTCGCCGTGCGGCGCCTGTTCTCGATATCCAGCGCGCGGGCCTCCTGGCTGTCGCGCAGGGCGATGCGTGCCTCCTCTTTTAGTGGCAGGGCGCTGATCTCGCGGTTCTCCCTGACCAGGGCGACCTGCTCCTCGAGGTAGATGAAATCGGGATTGCCGGTGCTGCGCTCCTCGAACTGGGACACCAGTGCGGGGAGCACCGTGGACAGGTCATCGTAGCTGCGGTGGCGCACGGGGTTGATCTGGTCCCAGTTCAGGGCGTGGTCCAGGGCGCTCTCACCGATCTCCTCCGGGTTGAACAGGGAGGGGAACTCGACGTCGGGAACCACCCCGCGATGCTGGGTGCTCTCGCCGGAGATGCGATAGAACTTGCTCTCGGTGATTTTCAGCTGACCCTCGGTGAGCGGTATCAAGGTCTGTACCGTGCCCTTCCCGAAAGAGCGGTCACCGACAATGATGCCGCGCTGGTAGTCCTGTACCGCGCCGGCAAAGATTTCCGAGGCCGAGGCGCTGAGGCGATTCACCAGTACCACCAGTGGCCCCTCGTAATAGTCACTCTTGAGGCGTTTGCCGTCGCGCCACACGCGCCGCGAGGCGTGTCGGATCTGCACGGTGGGGCCGTACTCGATAAACAGCCCGGTCAGCTCGTTGGCCTCCTGCAGGGAGCCGCCGCCGTTGTTGCGCAGGTCCACCACGATACCCTCAACCCCCTCGGCCTGCAGTTCGCCGAGCAGCTTGCTGACATCGCGGGTGGTGCTCTTGTAGTTCTTGTCGCCCCGTCGCATCGCGTCGAAGTCGATGTAGAACGCCGGGATGTCGATGACACCGATCTTGATCGTGCTGTCGCCGTCGGGGATATCCAGGATATGTTTCTGCGCGGACTGCTCCTCGAGCTTGACCTTGTTGCGCACGATAGTAATCACCTTGCGCTGGTCCGTGGTCTTGGCCTTGGCCGGGATCACCTCCAGGCGCACCGTGGAATCCTTGGGGCCGCGGATAAGCTGCACCACCTCGTCGAGGCGCCAGCCGATCACGTCCTCCATCTCGCCGTCATCGCCCTGACCGACAGCGACAATGCGGTCGGAGGGCTGTAACTCGCCCTGTTTGTCCGCGGGGCCCTTGGCCACCAGGCGGCTGACCTTGGTGTACTCGTCTTCGGTCTGCAGTACCGCGCCGATGCCCTCCAGGGACAAACTCATGTTGATATTGAAGTTTTCCGAACGCCGTGGCGACAGGTAGTTGGTGTGCGGGTCGTACAGCTCCGCGAGTGAATTGGCGAAGATCTGGAACACATCCTGGCTGTTGTACTGGCGCACGCGCTTGAGCTGGTTGCTGTAGCGCTTGACCAGGGTCGGGGCGATCTCCTCAGCGGGCTTTTCGGCCAGCCTGAGACTGAGTACCTGGTTCTTGAGCTGCTTGCGCCAGCGCTCGTCCAGCTCGTACTGCGTCTCGGCCCACCCGCGGTCCTCGTAATCGAGCTCGTAGAACTCCTCGCGCGAAAAATCCATCTCCTCCACGGCGTCCGGCAGGGAGGCGATAACCTTTTCCAGGCGGCTTTCCAGGCGCTGGTGGAAGCGATTGAAAATGTTGTAGCCCGCGTCGAGGCGCCCCCGCGGCAACTGGTCGTCCATCAGCAGGCGGTACTCCTCGAACTCCTCGATATCGTCCGCGGTGAAAAACATCCTGCTGCGGTCGAGGCTGTCGATGTAGTTATCGAGGTGCTGGGAGGACAGCTCGTCGCTGTACTTGAGGCCGGCGTAGTGCCGTTCCTCGAGCTGGTCGATAAGCTCCACGATGGTGTCCCGCTGGGCCTCGGTGTACTCGATCGCCGCCTGCAGGGGCAGGGCGAGGCCGGCGACCAGGAGCGCCGCCGCCAGGCGCAGGGAGGGGGAGAAATAACGCGATACAGTCAAGGTAATCGTCCTAGCAGGGCTACAGGCACTGCAGTTTAGTGTACCCCCGGTCAGGGGAGGTTCAAACTCCGGGATATAGATCGCCGCGCCGCGTACAAGTTCGCGGGGCGCGCTGTGGAGTCCCGTCTGGCCATAAAGAAAACCAGCCACCTATTTATTATTAAACAATGACTTAAGGAGTATAGATGACGTTTATCCTGAAGTATAGGCCGGCTGGTGTTCGCCCCGGCGAGCCCGGGTTTTGCCCAAACGGGGCAGCCGGGGCCTCCGCCGGGATTGCAATGCACGGCGGCTAATGGCACTTTTTGTGCCAATATTCAGCCGCTCATTCAGCCGTCCAGGAGGCCGCCGTGGTCGCACTCACAGACAGCGTCGATTACCAGGTGGAGGAGGGCGTGGCCATCCTCACGGTGGACAACCCGCCGGTCAATGCCCTCAGCCAGGGGGTGCGCCAGGGCATCAGTGACGGCCTGGACCGCGCGCTGGCGGACGACAGTGCCCGCGCCATAGTCCTGGTCTGTGAGGGCAGGACTTTCATCGCCGGGGCGGACATCACCGAGTTTTCAGGCGCGCCGCAGGAACCCGGGCTGCACCCCGTGCTTACCAATATGGACAACGCCAGCAAGCCCCTGGTCGCGGCGATCCACGGCACGGCGCTGGGCGGCGGCCTGGAGACCGCCCTGTGCTGCCACTACCGGGTGGCGGTGCCGGAGGCAAGGTTCGGCCTCCCGGAGGTCAATCTCGGGCTTGTACCCGGCGCGGGTGGCACACAGCGCCTGCCCCGCCTCATCGGTGTGGAGATGGCCCTGCGCATGGTGACCAGCGGCGAACCCATCGACGCTTCGCAGGCGCTGGAACTGGGCCTGGTCGACCGCCTGGTCGAGGGTGACCTGCGCAGGGAGGCAGCGGCCTTCGCCAGGGAAAAGGCACAGCAGGGCGAGCTACCCAGGGTGCGGGACCGGGAGGACAGGCTGCAACCGGCCAGGGACAATGCCGAGGTGTTCGCCGCGGCGCGCGCGGCCATTGCGCGCAGGGCGCGCGGCTTCCTGGCACCCGAATACAATATTCGCTGTGTAGAAGCCGCGGTAAACCTCCCCTTCGACAAGGGTATGGCGGAGGAGTCACGCCTGTTCATGGAACTGATGGGTGGCACCCAGGCACCCGCGCAGCAGTACTTTTTCTTTGCAGAAAGGCAGGCCGCCAAGGTGCCCGATATTCCGCGGGACCTCGAGCAAGTGCCTGTATCGAGAGTGGGCGTCATCGGGGCGGGCACCATGGGCGGCGGCATCGCGATGAACATGGCCAATGCAGGTATTCCCGTGACGGTGGTAGAGGTGAAGCCGGAGGCCCTGGACCGCGGCCTCGGCGTCGTGCGCCGCAACTACGAGAACACAGCCCGCAAGGGCCGCATCAGCGCCGAGGACGTTGAGACCCGCTGCGGACTCATCACGGGCTCCCTGGACCTCGCCGATCTCGCCGACTGCGATCTCGTCATCGAGGCGGTGTTCGAGGATATGGCCGTAAAGCAGGATATCTTCCGGCGCCTGGACACTATCGTCCGGCCCGGCGCGATCCTGGCCAGCAACACCTCGGCGCTCGACCTGAACGAGATCGCGTCGGTGACCGCCCGGCCCGAGTCCGTCATCGGCTTGCACTTTTTTTCCCCGGCCAACGTCATGAAACTGCTCGAGGTGGTGCGGGGCGAGAAAACCGCCCCGGAGGTGGTGGCCACCTGCATGGCATTTGCCAAGCGCATACGCAAGGTGGCGGTGCTGGTCGGCGTGTGCCACGGCTTCGTCGGCAACCGCATACTGTTCCAGCGCCAGTACCAGGCGGACCGGCTCGCCCACGAGGGAGCCGCCCCCTCAGACATCGACAGGGCGCTGTACGACTTCGGTTTTCCCATGGGTCCCTTCCAGATGTCGGACCTCGCAGGGCTGGATATCGGCTGGAATGCGGAAACGTCCACGGGCTCGACGGTGCGCGAGCGGCTCTGTGAACTCGGCCGGCTGGGCCAGAAGTCCGGCGGTGGCTTCTACGACTACGACGAGAACCGCAATTTCACGCCCGCGCCGGTCGCTGTCGAGCTGTTCAAGGAATTTGCGGCACGGGAGGGCATTGAGCGCCGGGATATCGGCGAGGAAGAAATCCTCGAGCGGTTGCTGTTCCCCATGATCAACGAGGGGGCCAAGATTCTCGAAGAGGGGATTGCCATTCGCGCCAGCGATATCGACGTGGTCTACGTCTACGGCTACGGCTGGCCGGTGTACCGCGGCGGCCCGATGTACTACGCGAACAGCATCGGCCTGGACAAGATCCTGGAACGTCTGCGCCACTACCACGAGCAGACCGGCGACGACGTCTGGCAGCCCGCGGCGCTGCTCGAGGAACTGGCGGCGTCAGGCAAGGGGTTCAGTTGACGCGTGTACGGGTGAAGGCGGCACAGTATACGCCCCGCGGGCCGCTTACGCGGAATGCACCGGTGATTCGACCCGCAGGAACAACAGTCCGGCCGCCGCCACCGCCGTCGCCGCCGAGCATAACAGCAGCGGTTGTTCGAAGCTTCCCGTGCTATCCACCAGGCGGCCGATGACCACGAAAGTCGGCATTACACACAGTGTGACCACCGGTGACATCAGGCCCATGGCCATACCGTAGCGCTCCAGACCGAATATTTTTGCGAGCAGCGATCCCCAGACCGGCAGCAAGCCACCTGCGGCCAGGCCCATGCAGACCCCGGCGGCGAGTACCATCGCGTAGCCGCCCTCCTGGGAGAAGAGAATGTACGCGGAAAAGGCCAACAGCTGCGCCACCCACAGGGCGTGCTTCAGGTTGAACCGGTCTGCAACCGCGCCGAATACCAGTTTTCCTATGAGGCCACTGACCGCTACCGCGAGAATGAGGGAGGAGGCCGCTCCCTCGGGCAGTCCGCTCGACAGGGTATAGGGTGCGAGATTGGCGAGTACGCCCGAATAGGCGGCGAAAGTGACGCCGAGGCTGAGGCCGAGGCACCAGAACCTGAAACTGGCCAGGATATCCCGCGCGCCGCCGAACTCGACACCGGCATTCTCCGTCGCCTCGTTGTCTCCCGGGTCCGGCAGGCCGACATCGGACGGCCGGTTGCGAATCAGCAGCGCAGTGGCCGGCAGCATGATGCAGAAAATAGAGAGCGCAAGGTAATCCAGGGTGCCGCGCCAGCCCGCGCGCGCGAGCCAGTACTCGACGAGGGCGGGCAGCAGGACGCCCCCGACCGAGGTGCCGATCGCCGCGACACCCAGTGCGCGCCCCCTGTTGGCCGCGAACCAGCGCGACACGACGGCGAGGGACGGGATGGTGTTGGCGAAACAGTTTGCCAGGGCCATTGTAATGCCGAACACCCAGACGTACTGGATGATCGTCTCGCTGCGCGCCATCAGCAGGATGCCCCCACCGAACAGCCCACTCCCGACAGCCATGAGCAGCCGCACGGACAGGCGGTCCACCAGTGCGCCCGCGACGGGGGAGAGAACCAGTCCGGCGAGGGTGCCGATGGTCATACCGTACATGACCTGTTCGAGGCTGACGTCGAATTCAGCCTGCAGGTGCGGCGTCAGCAGACTGATGGCGTAACTGTAGAAGCCGACGACAAAGAGCTGGGCAATGAACGTGCCGCCGACGATGCGCCAACCGTAGTACATTATGTCATCGCAATGGGGCAGCCAGGGGGAGAGCCGGTGTGTTCAGCCGGCGCCACCGAACTTGTCCAGTTCAGCCTGCATTGCGTCGATGGTTGCCTGCCGCGCAAAGAGCTTGTTGCCCGCGTAGTACTTGCCTGGAAGCTCGGCGAGTTCAGTGGCCGCGGTGTGGGCCGCGTCGTCTATATCTCCGGGGTCCACCACCTTGTCGAGGAACCCGGCCTCCACGGCCAGTTCCGGTGAAAATATCTCCGACTGGATAACGGCCCTGGTCAGGAAGCGCGGTGTGACGCGCGCGTCGGTCAGCGCCTGCAGGATCGGCGGCAGGTCCATGCTGATTCGTGTCTCGGGCAGCGTCACGCGAAAGTCGCCCCGTGCGCCGATACGGGTGTCGCAGGCCAACAGCAGGAAGGCGCCCATGGCGACCGCGTGGCCCGTGCAGGCGGCGATGACGGGCAGGGGGCAGCCGTACAGCCGGATCAGCAGTGCCATGCCTCGCGACACCATGGAAATGCCCGCTTCCGGGCCCTTCTTGAATTCGCCGAGGTCGAAGCCCGCCGAGAACAGGCCCTCCCTGCCGCGCAGGACGACGGCACCCGCGCCGTCTTCCGCCGCCCGGTCCAGTCCCTCGTTGACGAAGTCCAGGAAGCCGTGACCGACGGCATTGGCCTTGCCGTCATCGAGGGCCAGTACGGCGATGCCGTCGCGCAGTTCGTAATTCATGGGGGCAGGCTCTCCCGGCTTGCAAACAAATGACACATATGGTGTCATTATTGACCTGGCCGCGCAAGCGGCATACGGAGGCCACAGGGCACCGCCGGGATACTATACCAATGCCAACAGCACAGGGTGGAAACGTCGCGGACGGACGGCGGGCGCGCAGTGAGCGCAGCCGCCAGGCCATCATCGACGCCATGCTCGAACTGGTGGGCGAGGGCGTACTGGTGCCGACAGCCCAGCAGGTATCGGAGCGGGCGGGCGTAGGGATACGCACCGTGTTCCGGCACTTTTCCGATATGGAGAGCCTGTATTCGGCCACCGATGCCGTGGTGCGCGAGCAGTACCAGGATACGTTCAGTGGCGGCGATCGCGCGGGCAGCCTGGAAGACCGCCTCCTGCACGCGGTGGAACAACACGCCCTGGCGTACGAGGCGATCGGGAAGGTCTTTCTCGCCACGCATGCACAGCTCTGGCGCTACCAGGTGGTGCGCGACCAGTACGCCCGCACCCAGCGCCAGATCCGCGCCGACCTCGACGACTGGCTGCCCGAGTTGGAGGATTTGCCTGCGGTCGATCGCGAGGCCGTCGACGCCGTGGCCTCGTTTGAGACCTGGCACCGGCTCCGCGAACACCAGGGCCTGGGACGCAAGGCCGCCGTCGAGGTGGTGCAGGGCCTGTTGCGTCGTATCGTGCTCGAGCGCTGAGGACTGTCGCGATCGCACGGCGTCGCGCAAGCAATTCAAATCAAAACAAAACCAAACCAAACCAAACCAGAGAGGCCCATGATGACCAAGGTGATGAAAGTGCTCGCCGGACTGGTGAGTGTTCTGCTGCTGTTGACCGGCCTGCGCTGGCTGGTCGATGCCGCCGGTGCGGCCGAGGCCCTCGGCATGCCCCTGCTGGAAGGCGTCGGCCGCAGTACACAAATCGGCGATCTCTCGGCGTTTTTTATCGTCGGGGGCGTCTTCGGACTGCTCGGGCTGTTTCGCTCCAAACCCGTACTGCTCTATACGCCCGCGGCGCTTGTGGGCGCCGCTGCCTTGTTCCGCACCCTGGCGATGGCCCAGGGCGCGGACTTCGAGCAGCAGTTCATCATCATGGAGCTGGTCATGTGCGCCATTTTCGTCACCGCTGCGCGTCGCATGGAGGCGGCGTGATCGCCGCGACGCCGGAGGGATAGGGGCGTGGCGCAACAGTTCCAGGACCAGGGTGGCGCTGCCACCTCCAATCCCAGTCGATTCATGCGCTGGAGTGTATCCAAGTTAATGACGCGGGCGAGCGACCCCGCCAATCTGGTCAAAAAACGCGAGAAAGCCGAAAAAAAGCGCCTCGACGCGGGGCTGCCCCACACCGTCGAGTACTTCCACCAGGTGGAGGATGGCTACAGCCATCTCGCGGCCCAGGTGCTGACGAAGCTGGTCGCGCGCTACGACATCCAACTGGTCTGCCACCTCGTGACCGGACCGACGGGGCGCAATGTGGCCGAGCCGGAGCTGTTGCTGCAGCTTTCGCGTTACGATTCCGCGCGGGTAGCGCCGGAGTACGGCCTGGCCTTTCCAGGCCAGGACGCCCCGGGCAGCGAGCTGGTCTCCCTCGCTGAACGCATACTGGCCGCCCAGGAAGACGCCGCTTTCGCCGCGGCGGCCGCGCCGGTAGGAGAGGCGCTCTGGCGCGGTGATCGCGCCGCGCTGGAAAGGCTCGCGCAGGAACTGGGCAGTGCCGATGCGACGACCACCTCGGCTCGCATCGAGGCGGGCAGCGCACGGCGCACCGAACTGAGGCACTACTCCGGTGCCATGTTCTATTACGCGTCGGAGTGGTACTGGGGTGTCGACCGGCTCTACCACCTGGAAAAACGCCTGGCTGCCCTCGACGCAGATCGCGAGCCGGGAACGGAGATGCTGGTCCCGCGCCCGCCGATTGAAACCGGGCCGCTGCGGGACGACGGCAGCCTGACGCTGGAGATTTACCCCTCCCTGCGCAGTCCCTACACGTCGATCAGCTTTGACCGCGCGGTACATCTCGCCGAGGAGACGGGCGTTCGCCTGGTGGTGCGCCCGGTACTGCCGATGGTGATGCGCGGCGTCCCGGCCACACGCCAGAAGGGCATGTACATCTTTACCGACACCGCCCGCGAGGCCCGCGAGGCCGGTGTGCCCTACGGCAGGTTTTACGACCCTATCGGGGAACCCGCGCGCCAGGCCTATTCCCTCTATCCGTGGGCGTGCGAACAGGGACGCGGGAACGAGTTGCTCAGCGCGTTTTTGAAATGCGCGTTCGCAGAGGGCGTAAACACCAACACCCGCCGGGGTCTGCGCAAGGTCGTCGAGAAAGCCGGTCTCGACTGGGCCGAGGCGCAACAACACCTGGGCGAACCCGGGTGGGAGGACATCCTGGAAAACAACCGCCTGGCGATGTACGAGTCCGGTCTCTGGGGCGTGCCCAGTTTCCGCTTGCTCGACTCCGGCGGGGAGGAAATACTGGCCCTTTGGGGCCAGGATCGCCTGTGGTTGTTCGCCAGGGCAATCCAGCGGCAACTGGCCGCGAGGACCTGACACTCCCGCACGTTAATTTCGAGGACCGGGGCCAGGGCTGCAAAGGCTTGCAGAGCGGGTGTTGCCGTTGTCAACATTGGGGCCTATAGTGGCCCTCTCTCCAGCCGCCCGTGTCCTGCTACGCGGGCGCGTCGGGCAGACCAGAAACACGAGGTAGATCATGGATACACAGCTGACAGATGAAGAACTCGCATTTCGCGAGGAAGTGAGAGCGTTTCTCGCCGAGGCCTGGGATGACGAACTGCGGGCGCGGGTAAGCGACACGGCGACCATGCGCGAGGGCATGATCGAGTGGCAGAAACGGCTGAACGCCAAGGGCTGGATGGCGCCCAACTGGCCGCAGGAACACGGCGGCACCGGCTGGAGCGTGACCCAGACCTTTATCTGGAACTCCGAGCGGGCGGCGGCGGGCGCACCCGACGTCATACCGTTCGGCGTGATCATGGTAGCGCCGGTCATCATCGCCTACGGCGACGACGAGCAGAAATCCCGCTTCCTGCCGCGCATCCTCAACTCAGAAGACTGGTGGTGCCAGGGATACTCCGAACCTGGTGCCGGTTCCGACCTGGCGTCCCTGAAAACACGCGCGGAGCTCGACGGGGACGAGTACGTGATCAATGGCAGCAAGATCTGGACAACCTACGCGCAGTATGCGGACTGGATTTTCTGCCTCGTGCGCACGGACAGCTCGGGACGCAAGCAGGAGGGCATCACGTTCCTGTTGATCGACATGAAGTCCCCCGGTGTTACCGTGCGGCCGATCCAGACCATCGACGGCTTTCACCATCTCAACGAGGTGTTCTTTGACAACGTGCGAGTACCGGTGAGCAACCGTATCGGGGAGGAGGGCAAGGGCTGGACCTACGCCAAGTCGCTGCTGGTGCATGAGCGGCTGTCTATCGCCGAGGTGGCGGACTCCAAGCGCGCACTGACAGAGCTGCGCGAGCTCGCGCGTGCGGAGGTGAACGGCGGCGAGAGCCTGCTCGACAACCCGCAGTTCGCGCGCCGTCTCAGCGATGTCGAGATCGACCTGATGGCGCTGGAATTCACCGAACTGCGTGCCCTCGCCGACATCGCCGAGGGCAAGCCCCCCGGCCCTGAGTCCTCGCTGTTGAAATTGCAGGGCACCGAAGTGCAGCAGGCGATCCAGGAGCTGCGCATGGATGTCGCCGGCTACTACAGCGGCACCCTGCAGGGTGACCTCAGCGCCGAGCAGCTCGGACACGCTTACGCAGATTCCGCGCAGAAACTGTATTTCCGCGGCCGCGCTTCATCGATCTACGGCGGCTCCAACGAGGTACAGAAGAATATCACCGCAAAATACGTACTGGGCCTGTAGGCGGGAGGACATCATGAATTTCAATCTCAGTGAAGAACAGGTCCTCATCCGCGACAGCATCGCGCGCTACATCGAGGACAACTACGAATTCTCCAAGCGCAATGAGACCGTGGCGCGGGAGCACGGTTTCAGCACCGAGAACTGGCAGCAGTTTGCCGAGCTGGGCTGGCTGTCCATCCCGTTCGACGAGGAACACGGCGGTTTCGGCGGCGGTCCGGTGGACACGATGGTCATCATGCACCAGTTCGGTCGCGGCCTCGTCGCGGAACCCTTCCTGCCCACGGTGCTGTTGTTCGGCGGCCTGTTGGCGGCCGGTGGCAGCGACGAGCTCAAGGGAGAGTACATTCCGAAAATCATCGCGGGTGAACTGCAGGGCGCCTTTGCCTACCTCGAGCGGCAGAGCCGCTACGCACTCAGCGACATCAGCACCCGGGCGACCAAGGACGGCGGCAACTGGCTGCTGAACGGCGAGAAGACCGTTGTGCTGAACGGCTGTGCCGCACAAAAAATCATTGTCGCGGCCCGGGCCTCCGGGGAGCAGTCGGACGAGGCGGGGATCACGCTGTTCCTGGTCGACGCGGCGGACCAGGGCGTTGAACGCACCAGCTTCCGCATGACCGACGGCCAGGAAGCGGCCAATATCCGACTCACCGACGTGCGCGCTGAGGCGGTTATCGGTCCCGTGGGCGAGGGTTATGCCGTGATGTTGCCCGTGATCGAGAGCGCGATCCTGGCGATCAGTGCGAATGCACTGGGTGCCATGGAGCTTCTCTACGAACAGACCCTGGACTACTGCAAGACCCGCGAACAGTTCGGTGTACCGATAGGCTCCTTCCAGGCGCTGCAGCACCGCCTGGTGGACATGTTCAGCTCCTGCGAGAGCACCCGCTCCCTCCTGTACCGTGCGGTGTGCGCGGCCAAGGCGGGCAGCGACGACGCCAGGCGCAGCCTGCATGCCCTCAAGGTCTACGTGGGGAGGGCCGGCAGGCACGTGGGCGGCGAGGCGATCCAGCTGCACGGCGGTATGGGTATGACGGATGAACTGGCGGTAGGGTTTTACGTCAAGCGCCTGATGATCATCAATACACTGTTCGGTGATGCCGACTATCACCAGCAGCAGTTCTCGGCGCTCGTCAACGCACCTGCGCCGGCGGAGAAGGCCCGCAACTCCGAAGCCGCCTGAGGTCGGCGCGGCATGGGACGGTACACGCTGCTCGGCAGCCAGATGTCGCCGTACTCCATGAAAATGTACGCCTACCTGCAGTTCAAGGGCGTGCCCTTCGACTGGGAGGAGCGTTCGCTGCTCAACAGCCGGAAGTTCCGCAAGCACGCCGAGGTCGCGCTCATCCCCATGCTGTTCCGGCCCGACGGCAGTGCCATGCAGGACTCGACGCTGATGATGGAGCGGGAGATCGAGCCCGGTTTTCCCGAGCCCTCCGTGACCCACCCGGAGCCCGCCGCGGCCTTCCTGGCGCTCCTGCTGGAGGAGTTTGGCGACGAGTGGTGCAACAAGCTGATGTTCTGTCAGCGCTGGTGGGGAGAGGAGGACCAGTCCTGGACCGGCAGGCGCCTGGCGCATCTCATGATCGGGGTGACCTGGTGGGGCAGGCTGGTGCAGCCGCTGGCAGGACCGCTCATCGTGCGCCGCATGGTGCCGCGGCTGGAGTTTGCCGGGGGCAGCGAGATGAACCGGCCCCACCTGGTGGCGTCCTGGCAGACACTGCTGGCCGACATGGAGGCGCACCTGGGCTCGCGCCCCTACCTGTTCGGCGGCAGGCCCACGCTGGGGGACTTCAGTATTTTCGGTCAGCTGGTGGAGGCCTACAGCGATGTGGAGGCGGGCCGCTACATCCGCACCCACCATCCGGTGGTAGAAGCCTGGATCCGGCGCATGCACCACGCCTCGGTGGAGGGGGATTTCGAACCCCTCGAATCCCTGATGCCCACCCTGGCACCGCTGATGCAGCGCTCCGTCGCCGACCGCTTCCTGCGCTGGAGTTGCGCAAACGCGCGCGCCTGGCAGGCCGGCGACCCGAAAACCTCGCTGGAATTTGATGGTCGGCCCTACACACAGAAGACATTCAAGTATCACGTGTTTTCCCTGCACGAACTGTACCGCAAGTTCGTCGCCCTGCAGGATAATAGCGACGTGCGAGATGCCCTCGGGGACTGCGGCTGCCTGCCGTATTTCGTGGATGCCCAGGGCGAACTCGCCCGCGCCGCGTGATCAACCCTGCGCCTCGCTCTCCTCGAGCGAGTGCAGCCAGAACAATCCCATTTGTCGAAACTGGTAGGTGAGAGCGACCAGCGCGGTGAGCAACGCGACGATGTGCAGTGCCGTATTGTCGATCCACCAGATCACCGCCCCGAGAAGCGCCATCACCGATACCGCGAGGATCGACTCACGGTAGTTGCGCCAGCCCGTGTCGGGGACCTGGTCGAAGAAATAGGCATTGTGCGGATCCTGGCGGGCGGACGTGGTCGTCAGGTGACCGCTGTAGACGCTTGCGGCAAAGGCGACGGCCAGCAGGATCAACCAGGGGCCGAGATTGTCAGGGTGCATGATTTCGATCATGGCGAACTCAAGCAGTCCGATAATGAAGGGCATAATCATGTCCGGAAGTGTGGGCAACCAGGTAAAGCGCAGCACAAAACTGACGTAGCCGACCCAGATCAGCAGGATGCCGTCCAGCACGATAAACACCTGCAGCCAGCCGACGAGCGCGGGCCAGCCTCCCTGCCACAGCAGCTCGATCCCGGCCGCACGCGCCCAGAAAAATTCCAGCGCCAGGGCCTGGATCATGCTGAGTACCGTGAGGATGATGGTTGGCACCAGTTCCCGTGCCCGGTCGATTCTGTTGGCCATGCTCTCGCTCCCTTGTCTGAAGGTCGACGTCTACATGGCCTAGTGTAGCTCCCGTGTCTAGTCGCCCACCATCTTGTCGGTGCAGTGGAAGGGGAGCTCGACATCGCGGTTGACCCCGCTGTCCAGTCCGTCGCTGCGCCACAGTGGCTCCCAGCAGCCGTGGCGCTCGAGCCGCTCGCGCACCGCCGCCGCCGCGTCAGGTGGCAGCGCCTCGAAGTGGCTGCGCAGCTGCTCCAGGCACCAGACCCGGTAGCGCGACACCCACGCCCGCGGGTAGCTGACTCCACCCGCGGTGAGCGTCGCCCGGCGCTGGCCCGCGGCGACCGCGCCCGCGTTTGCGCAGAGGTAGGGCAGGTACACCGTGCCGATATCGTCCAGCATCGGTCCCCAGTCCTCCGGGATCCCATCCAGCCAGGTGCCGCGCGAGCGGTCGGGCGGCGTATTCCACAGCCGCGTGATCCACTCCCACACGGCGGGTGCGCGCTGGCGCATGATTTCGGCGGGCACGGGGTCCTGTGAGAAGTGGCGGAAGAACGGCCCCATGAACGCGACATCCGCCAGGCTGGGGCTGTCTCCGAGCATGAACGGCCGGTCCCGCAGCATGGCCTGCAGCCAGTCGAGGTTGTCGAGGTAAATGGCCTGCACCTGCGCGCGATTGGCCTTGCGCACACCGTCGCCCTCGGTGTAGCCGCCGCGTTGCCGCCGGCGCAGCATCCACCGTTTCACGGGCGGTGGCAGGGGAATGCCAGCCATCAGTTCGTCGGCCAGGTGGCGGCTCTGCAGCATGGCACCCTCGGCGCTGTACCAGCGATAGTCCATGGCCGGGCGCCACAGCCACTCGTCCGCATAATCTTCCACCAGCAGGCAGAAGAAGCGCTGCACCGGGTCCGTGGGTACAATCTGCGGCTCCGGGTACTGCGCTTCCAGCCAGGCGATGATCGGGGTGGTGTCGGTGATCCACCGACCGTCCGCGAGCGTCGCCGCCGGCATCTGGGTCGTGCCCGTCTGCCGCCTGACCTCGGGCATCACCTTCCAGCCGTGCATCGGCTTGAACGTGTAGGGAATGCCCTTCATGCGCAGGTACATTTCCAGCTTGCCCGTGAAGTAGGACAGGTCGGATCCGTAGACGGTCAGTGGAGCAATGGCGTCGCCCATGGTGCGGTCCTCACGCTTCCAGCAGGCGCTGGTAGAGGCGGTTCATACCGCCGATCCAGCGATCGTAATCGGTGGCCTTGCGGCGCATATATTCGCGGACTTCCTCATGTGTCAGCACCAGGAAGGCATCTCGCCGCAGGTGTTCGAGCACGATTTCCGCCAGGTCGTCCGGTTCCACCATGCCGTCGGTGGCGGCAGCCTGCACGCCGGTCCCCTCCACGTCGGCGGTCATGGCGGTGCGCACGGCCTGGGGGCAAAGCACGGATACCCGCAGACCCTCGTGAGCGTAGGTCATCGCGAGCCACTCGGCGAAGCCTACCGCGGCGTGCTTGGTCACCCCGTAAGCGGCGCCGCCGAGTTGGTTGAGCAGGCCCGCCGCCGAGGCCGTATTGAGGAGATGGCCGCCGCCGCGGGCGATCATACGCGGCACGAGGTGGCGCGCCGCGTAGACGTGGGACATGACATTGACCTCCCAGCAGAAGCGCCACTCCTCGTCCGGGGACTGTTCACTCGCGCCCGCCATGACACCGGCATTGGAACAGAACAGGTCTATTGGGCCGATATCCGATTCGGTATCCTCGATCACCCGCTTGACGTCGTCTTCCCGGGAGACATCCGCGGTCATGGGGACGCAGCCGGTGAGGGCAGCCGTCTCCGCCGCGGCGTCGCCATTGATGTCGGCGCCCACCACGGCCCGCGCCCCGGCTTCGACAAACCTGGCCGCCAGCGCGCGGCCGATACCGCTGCCCGTGCCGGTGACCACCACGACCTTGTTCTTGAGCTCCATAAGCTGACCCCCGTGTAGGTACAGTTGGCATACTATATGCCATAAATTGGCAAGTCATCCCCGCCCGCAGCGTTAGGGGAAGGGTGTAAACTTATTGTAAATTCCGTTCAAGTGCATATCGCGGTTGCCGGGCCTGGCCTAGCCTAGGATTTCTGCCAGTGCCGCCCGCGGGGTGCACCGGCGCGCCCCTAACTACCCGTCGTGAGGTACACGCGCAATGCCAGGACAATCCGTCGCTATCCTCGAGGACGAGCAGACCGAGGCGGCCCTGCTGCTGGACTGGCTCACGCGGGAGGGTTACAAACCCTACCATTGCGACAACGGCGGCGACTTTCTGCAGCGTGTTCGCGAGGAACCCCCCGATATCTATATCCTGGACTGGCAGCTTCCCGACTGTGAGGGCATCGACATCATCGGGGAACTGCGCGAGTCCCTGGGGGTGTCCAGCCCGATTGTTTTCGCCACCGCACGTGACAGCGAGGAGGACATCGTGCGCGGGCTCAACAGCGGTGCCGACGACTATCTCATCAAGCCGCTGCGCAGGGCGGAATTGCTGGCGCGCCTGTCCGCGGTCTGGCGGCGCAGCGGCGATGGGGACGAGGACACTATCGACGCGGGCCCCATTGTTCTCGACGGCAGCAACTGCCGTGCCACGGTCAACGGCAGAGATATCGAACTCACAGCGACGGAATTCAGGCTGGCGCAGTGCGTGTTCGCCAATGTTGGTAAACTGCTGTCCCGTGAATTTCTTCTCAAGGAAGTATGGGGAATCGAGGCCAGCCTCGATACGCGCAAGGTGGACATGCACATGAGCAAGATAAGACGCCTCCTCGATATCGGTCCCGAGACCGGCTACTGCATCAAGACTGTCTACCGGCACGGCTACCGCCTGGAGCAGTTGTGAAACGTCACGCGCTCCTGCTCCCGGCCCTCGTTGCGGTAATCGCCACCCTGGCGTTGTTGGCTCTGCCCACGGCGCACGCACAGGACTGGAAGTACCATATGCAGCCGGGAGACACGCTGTGGGACCTGTGCAACAAGTACACCAGCAAGAAAGGCTGCTGGCGGCAGCTGAAGCTTTACAACGGCGTGCAACACGACCGCCTGATGCCGGTGGGCTCGGTCGTGCGCATTCCCCTGCGCTGGCTGAACGAGCCGCCGGTCATCGGGCGTGTCCTGAGTACTGCGGGGGAGGTCAGCTACACCAAGCGCAGCGGCACGGAACCCGGCGAGATCGGCGCCGGCAGTCCCCTGCACCTTGGAGCGCGCCTCGCCACCGGGGAGGGCAGTGCCTCGCTGCTGTTGAGCGATGATCGGCGCGTGCTCGTGCGGCCCCACACTTCGCTCCTGTTCAGGGAGTCGCCGGACGACCGGTCCGGAGCCGGGGCGACGGTGCTCGACCTCGAACGAGGCAGCGTCGAGGCCAGTGTGGAGAGCGGCAGGGAGCGGACGTTCAAGGTGGGCACCCCCTCCGCCGTCGCCGCAGTGCGGGGCACGCGGTTTCGCGTGGCCGCCGCGGGGGACGACGACCCGGTCACGCGCTGCGAGGTGGAGGACGGCAACGTCGAACTGGCGACCTCGGACAAGCTCGTGCTGGGCGCGGGCCAGGGCGCGGTAGCGGATACCTCGGGGCGACCCCTGGAGGCCGTCGACCTGGCGGAGCCACCGACCTTCACCCTGGAGCACCTGAACCGTCCGGGGCCGGTCGAGGTTACGTGGTCTTCAGACGAGACAATCAAGGCCTGGGAGATCGACCTTTTCGCTGCCGACGGCGAGGAAATCCTGGGGCACGCGCAACTCGTGCACGAGCCCCGTTTCGCCAGGGACGACCTGGCCGACGGCTGCTACGTACTGGCGGTGCGCGCGGTCGATGCCCTGGAGCTGCGCGGGCGCGAGGGGCGCACCACCATTTGCCTGGTGCCGCAACTCGGGGCGGTGCGCGGCCTGGCGCTGCAGCGCGATGGCTACTGGCACCCGAGCTGGAACCTCAGCTGGGCTCCGCTCGAGGGCGCGGTGGCGTACCGGGTCGCAGTGCTGGCACCCGATGCCCCGGAGCCGCTGGCGGCGTTCCAGGTCGACGAACCCGGCGCGTCGCTGCCCGAGCTCGAGCGCGGCCCATTTGAGGTGCGTGTACAGGCGGTGGACCGGCACGGCAACGTGGGGGTACCGGGCACGCTCGACCAGGAGTCGGTGCCCGACACGGTGTGGGTGCCCTTCGGCATGGCCGCCATTCTGATCCTGCTGATCTAGGCCCCGCGCCACAACCGTGTCACTGGTATCGAGACTGTCCTACGGGCGTTACCTGATCGCCCTCGCGGGGGCCGCGTTGTGCGCGACACTGGCGCTGTTCAAACCCCTGCCCGCACTGCAGAACCTGGCTTTCGATTCTGCCACCGCGGCGCGCGCCGTTCCCGCCGCCCCCGATATCGTTATCCTGGCCATCGATGATCGCAGCTTGCTGGAACTCGGGCGATGGCCCTGGCCGCGGGAGAAACACGTGGAGATGTTGCGGCTCCTGGACGAGGCGGGGGTGCGCGCCGTCGGCATGGATATCCTGTTTTCGGAACCCGACGTGGAACACCCGGGGGTCGACGAACTGCTCGCGCAGGCCATTGCAACGGCGGGTAACGTCGTGTTGCCGGTGTTTATGGGGCGCGCAACCCAGCACGGGCAGTTGCTGGAGTTTCCGCCCGTCGCACCCATCAGGGACGCTACTGCCGCACTGGGCCATGTCCACGTCCCGGTGGCCCCCGACGGGATCGTGCGCCGCCTGTACCTGCGCGAGGGGCTGGACAGCGCACGCTGGCCACACTTCGCAGTGGCACTGGCCGGTGTCGTGGGCCAGTTGCCCCAGCCGCTCCCCGGGGACCCGACGCCCACTAGCTACGGCGAGCGCTCCGTCCTGCGTATAGAGCGCAGCAACGAGGTCTTGCTCTCCTTCGTCGGACCGGCCGGTGCTTTCCAGGCCGTGTCCTACGTCGACCTGATCCGCGGCCGGATCGAGCCGGGGCTGCTCAGCGACAAGATCGTGTTGGTGGGGGCAACGGCGTCCGGGCACGGCGACAAGATCACCACGCCGGTGGGGCGCCTGCCCGGCGTGGAGCTGAACGCCAACATTCTGCAGGCGCTGCGCACGGACAACATGGTGACGACTTTCGACGCGTGGCGGGAGGCGGGCGCGGCCTTTGTCGTCTGTCTCCCCCTGCTCGTGCTGCTGACGCGCCTGCGCGCGGGTGAGATGCTCGTCGCGGTCCTCGTACTGGCACTCGCCGCCTGCGCCGGCGCCTACGGCGTGCTCGAGTGGCGACGCCAGTGGGTGTCTCCCGTACCTTTTGTCGTTACCGTGCTCCTGTTTTACCCCCTGTGGAACTGGGTCAGGCTGGCCGCCACCGCGCGCTTCATGTCCGACCGGCTCGTCCAGCTCACAGAGCTCTACGGCAGCGACGGGCCCGCCCCGGGGGTCTCACGACTGGAGAACGGAGCCAATCTTCTCAAGGCACTGGGACTGGTGGAGGACTGGAACCTGGAACTGCGTAATACCAGCCGCCTGCCGGGCAGGGACCAGGCGGGTTGGCGGGCGCCGGCGGAGGGGGAGGCGGCGCGCCTGTTCGCGTGGGGCGACCGCGTGTACGAGCTGCGCCTGCTCGGCTCCCCGGAACGGCTGCCCGCCCCGGCGGTGCTGGAGCGGCTCTTTCCCGAGGATTCGAGCCAGCGGGACCGCAACCTGGCGGTGCCCGAGGTGGTGCAGGCGCAGATCCAGGAGCTGGGCCGCGCCATGGAGCAGGCGGACCAGCACCGCGCCCGTTCCGATAACACGCTGGAACAGCTCACCACGGGGATCGTGCTCGCCGCACCCGATGGCGAACTGGTCCTGCTCAATCACACCGCGGCGGAACTGCTGGGCCTGGATGCTGCGGACGCCACGCTGCTCACCGCGATCGCGCGCCTCGAACCGGCGCTGGAATGCAACCTCCACGAGCGCGTTGCGCAACTGCTGGTGGACGGGATGCCCTTCGAGGAGGAGGGACTGCTGGAACCCTCCGGCAGGGACGTGCTGGTGCGCGCAATGGCGGTGGGAGAGAGTCGCAGGCTGCTGCTGTTTTCGGTCACCGACGTGACGCCGCTGAAAGCCAGTGAACGGCGTCGCACCGAGGCGCTCAGCTTCGTCTCCCACGACCTGCGCGCACCCCTCACCTCGATTCTGGCACTGCTCGACGGGGCCCGCGGCGAGCAGGCGCCCGCGGGCGGCGCCAAACTGCTGGACGACATCGAGAAACTGGTCAGCCGCAACCTGTCCTACGCGGAGAACTTCATCCAGCTGTCGCGCCTGGAGGCGGCCCCCTCGGTCGACTTGCAGGAGTGCGAGCTGCAGTCGCTAATCGACAACGCGGTGGCCCAGGTATACCACGCGGCCCGCGGCCGGGATGTCCGTCTGCAGGTAAACCCGGCGGACGACCCGCTGTGGATCGCCTGCGACCGGGTGCTGCTGGAACGCGCGGTGCTGAACCTGGTGGACAACGCGGTCAAGCACAGCCCCGCGGGGAGCGTCGTGCACGTCACCGCCCGCACCAGCGGCGAAGACCTGGTGATCGCCGTGCGGGACTCGGGGCCCGGGGTCGAGCCGGAACTGCGCGAGCGGGTTTTCGAGGCCTATCGACAGGGTCCCGGGGCGCGGCGAGGGGTGGGGCTGGGCCTGCGCTTCGTACACCGGGTGGCGCAGTTGCACGGGGGCGCTGTCGAGCTGGACTCGGTGCCCGGCGAGGGGTCCGAGTTTCGCCTGCGAATCCCAATGAATTAGCGGCCTGCGGGGTTTTTACAAAGCCTTTACAGATCCCGCTGGAGAACCGGGGCCGAAGCGCAAATAATTACCCCGTGATCAACGCAAACACAACTTACCGACACAGCCCGATGGACGCCCTGCCTCTCAGCGACCTGCCCTGCATGTCCGCCCAGTACCTCGAACGCCTGCGCGATATCGAAATCGTGACCACCGACGAGCTTGTCAGGCAGTCCGGTGAACCGGACCAGCGCCGCATGATCAGTCTCCTGACCGGGATCAAGCCGCACATGATCCTGCGCTGGGCCCGGCAGGCGGAACTGGCGGGCGTGGCCGGCATGGACACGCGCTCGCTGTCGCTGCTGGAATCACTCGGCGTCGACTCCCTCGGGGAGCTGGCGCGGTGCCGGCCCGAAATTCTCTACCAGGAGCTTCGCTCGCTGGCGGATCACGAGGGCGTGTCCCTCGACGCAGTCGCGGAGTCGGACGTCGCGGGCTGGGTCGCCGAGGGTGTGCGTCGCTGCACGACGATTCACGCTTGCGGTACCGCGTGAGGTTGGGGGGCTTGTCTTGACAGCGAAAACCAGGCTCTACTGCGCGACAGCGGTCATGATGCTGGGCACGGCGGTTGTCACCGCCGTTATCATGCTGTCGATCTGCAGGCACGTGAACTGCAGCGCGCAGCAAGCGGCACTCGCCGCACCACCCGCGGGGACCGTAGAAACAACGGGTTAGGGGTGCCCGGCGAGGGGTGCCCGGCGAGGGCGCGGCACCCGGTCAGGGGACGTTCCGGGTGCGGCGGATGAAAAGCAGGTCCAGCAGGGCGGTCAGCCCGTTTCCCGGGCCCTGCGCCGGGCTTCACGCTCCAGCCTGATGCTTTTGAGAATAAACTTCGGCAGCCCCAGTGGGTTTTGCCGGAGTTTGCGCCAGAACAGGCGCCGGAGGGCCGGGGTGCTGTCAAACGCCCCCTCGCGCTGCCCGTGGCCCCGGTGGAATCCGAGGCTCGGCGTGTCCACCACGTCCATGGCGAGGGTCATGGACAGGGTCTCCGTGCGCGGCAGCAGGCACTCGTTGTCGGTGCAGGCCTGGTAGCGGACCTTCACCTCGATGTCGATGCTGTCCATGTCCAGGGGACGCGTCTCGCTCGCCAGCTCGCCCGTGGCATAGAAGGGAACGACGATATCCACCGTGCCGCTCCAGACCTCGAGGTCCACGTTCATCGCATCCAGGTGCAGCGTCCGGGTCGGCGGTAGCTCCGGCGCCTGCGCAGTGAAGCCCGGCGGACCACTTACCTCGACTTCTGTCGCGACCATCCCCGCCGGCACGGGATGGCCGTAGATATGCAGCCCCGGCGCCAGCTCGAAACGCACCACCAGTTTGCGGATCACGCCCTGGCGCACGGTGCCGCTGCCGCCGTGCACGGCGACGGTGATCCGGATGTCGTCGTCGCCACCGCCGGTTCTCGGTGCGGCTTCGTCCAGGACAATCTCTCCCAGTGCCGCGTCCACCAGCATCTCCGCGCTGTCGCGCTTCTTGTAGGTATCGTGGAAGAACTTGGCGACCACGATACCCTCCTCGTCGCAGACGTAGACGCCGGGGTAGGGAATGCCGTACAGGAACGCGTCATCTTTCGACACCCCGGTATTGAGGATGTCGTAGCGCTTTATGACCTCCGAATCGACGTCGGAGAGGAGGGGATAGGGAATGTGCTGCTCGCGCGCGAACTCTTCCAGGGTCTCCCTGTCGTCGTAGGAAACCGCGTACAGGGCGATGTCGTTGTCGACAAACTTCCCCCAGGCGTCGCGCAACTCACCGAGCTGCGTCCAGCAGGGGGGTCACCAGACGGCGGAACGGTAGAAAACCAGGGCGGCCCTGCGGCCGGCGCGGTGCTCGTGGAAGGCGACAGGGTGACCGTCGGCATCGGGCAGCTCAAAGTCCGGCAGCCGTTCGCCTGGCTCCGGGCCAGTGGAGGCGCCTTCCGGGAGCCCTACGCGGCCCGGGTGACCCAGTGGTGCCGGTGCGTCAAAACCGGTCTCGTCGCGCTCTATCGTCAATTCAGTCTCCTTTCACGCGGTACGGGAGTCTTGCACAGGCTCCGGGCAACGGCAATGCGCGACGCAGTTCAGGCGACCACCTCGGTCAGCGGGACCGTAGGCACCGCCTGGGTGTCGGCCAGTTGTTTGTCGCCGATAATGGACTGGAAAAACTGGCTGGAGATCAACTCCGCGAAGTAGTGCGCACTGGGGTAGAGCACGATCGCCACGTGATCAAAGCGCGCGCTGCCTTCCAGGGCGACAGAGCGTCCCATGTGCAGCGGACCGTGTCCGAGCGCGGCCATACGCGACAGCATCCGGCGGGTGTAGGCGCTGTCCGCCCGGCGCTGTTCCTCGGTGCCGTGCTTGACCAGGTTGAACACCACGAGGCCCCGGGGATTGATCCGGTGCAGGGCCTCGAGTCGCTCGATCCGCTGCCGCCACACGTCGTACTCCGGCGCGGTATCGAACCCGGGCTGGGGGTCCAGTGGTAGCGGCCGCCACCGTCCCATGAAAATGTCCTGCACGCGTATGGCCAGCAGGGCCAGGGGCAGGGCGAGGCTGTCCCGGCGATTGCGGCGCATCCCATGTCGGTAACTGTCGCTGAACAGGTCCCGCGCCGTCGCGGCCATGAGCTTTGACGCCTCGTTCTCGTAGACGCTGCGGGAGGAGTACTCGAGGAGTACCAGCCCGTCCCAGCGTTGTGCACCGAGTTGTTTCGATTCAACCTTGAACCCCGAGTGGCCCGCGTAGACCAACCGGGGTGAACCTGAGTCCTGCAATCTGTTGTAGAAAGCCCGCGCGCTGTCTGCGACGCGTTCGCCCTCGGGTACGCGAAAAAACGTGATGACGTGGAACGCGTCCCTGTGGTGCAGGAGCGACTGCCGGTCCTGCGCGGCCTCGCGGCGAATGCGCAGGTAGCGGTAGTGTTGCCAGGCCATGAGCAGCAGGGCGAGCCCGCCGAGTACTGCGAGGGCCTGCAGTATGTAGGAGAGTGCGGAGGACATCGCGTTACATTATGGCACATTCAGTGCCATAAGAATAAAGTAAGCCTCGGGCGAGGTCCGCGCGCCACTCTCTCCGGTTTTAGGCCTGGCAGTCCTGACAGATGCAGTTCATTTCAAGCTGTGGGCTGGCCAGGTGAAAGCCCGCTCCCTTAACTCCGCGTTCCAGCGCGGCTATCGTCGCCTTGGCGACGTAGATCTCCTCCACCCGCTGGCACTCGGCGCAGATCAGGAATTGGGGTACGCCGTGGTCGTGATCGCACGTGATGTGTGCGCATGCCACGTATTTGTTGGCGAGGTTGAGTTTGTGGACGAGGTGCTGGCCCTGGAGGAACTCCAGGATTCTGTAGACTGACATCGCCGGGATAGCATGCCCGTACTCCGCCTTGCAGTAGTCTACAAGTTCGTAGGCTGACAGGGCGGTGTCGGAGTTCAGTAGTCCAGAGAGAATTTGCTTGCGCTTGTCCGTGAGGCGCGCTCCCTGCTCCCTGCAGCGCTGTTCCGCCTCCGCGAGAACCGAGTCGATATTCACGAGTCCGGTGTAACTGTCAGCCTATCAGCGCTCACTCACCTGCATCTCCTGCTGGGCGGGTTCCTTCCTTGCGCTGACGTAGATACGACTGATCTGGCGAATCGTCTCGCCCTTGTGCTGGCCGACGATGGTCAGGGTGATTGAATCGAAACCGGCGTCGACCACCGTGTAGGGGATGGTGACCACCCCTTCCCTGTCGTCGAGCTGGACCACATTCTCCTGTAGCCGCACGTTCTGCGTACTGTTGAGCTCGAGGCGAACATCCTTGGAAAAGAATGGCCTGGCATAGTTGACGACCAGTTCGACCGGTTCACCGATATCCACCTTCACCATCGCGGGGTGCTCGAGGTCGAACACGGGCTCCGGCGGGACGAGACCGGCGAGGCGTGCGACGGCGCCACCAAACGCGCTCATATTGTCCGGGTTAAAGTACAGGTGATCGGCACACGCCAACACGCGCGCGGGTGCGAGGGAAAAAAGCCCACAGGCGAGTACAAAAACAATCTTTCGGGTCATGACCGCTACTCCTGCCATCGCCCCGGGAAACGGGGGGCTACAGCGCATCTAATGATCATTATACACTTTTGCCCGTGAATAGACCCTCATGGAGGGGATGGCCGCCGCCAGCAGGGCCGCAGCCAGCACCAGCAGCATGATCACCGCCCCCTCCAGCGTGAATACGCTGGGGTCAAGGTGCAGGCCGAAGTTCGCAAACAGCGCGTCCTCGATGGCGGCGAGGCACACGTAGAGCGCGACTACACCCAGCAGCATGCCCGCCAAGCAGATCAGCAGGGCCTCCAGCTCCATCAGGAAGAATAAATAGTAGGGCGGGGCCCCCAGGACGCGCAGGAGCCGAATTTCGTGCTCCCGTTCCCGCACCGAGGCCAGCAGAACTGCTCCCAGCCCCAGTACCGCCGCCACCAGCACAAGGAGCGATATCAGGCGCAGCACGTTTTCAAACATGCCCACCATTTGCCACAGTTCCGTCAGGGCCACGCCCGGAAGAATGGCCAGCAGCGGCTCGCCGCTGAACTCGTTGATCTGCCGCTGTACGCGAAACGTCACCATCCGGGAGTTCAAACCCAACATAAATGCGGTGATACTTTCCGGTACCAGTTCGACCTGCCCTGCGCTCGCCCGGGACGTTCCAGCGGGGGGTGAACCAAACTCCGGCTGGCCGCCCACATGAATCGCTTCTATGCCCTCCAGCGAGACGTGGACAGTCTGGTCGACGGGTGTGCCCGTCGGGGCCAGGATGCCGACAACGGTGAAAGGTTTGCCCTCGTGCAGATTAAACGCAGTGCTCACCACGCCGTGTGCGAGGATCAGCTCCTGCCCCAGCGAGTACCCCAGGGCGCGGGCAACTTCCGCCCCCAATACCACGTCGTAGGTTTCGCTGAACTGGTTTCCATCGGAGAATTCGAGTTTGCGCTTGTTGCCGTAGCTGAAATGTTCGAAGTAGTCCTGTGTTGTCCCCAGGACCCGGTATCCCTTGTGTGAATCCCCCAGGGAGATCGGAACCGCCCAGGCGACATCCTTGTCCGCGGCAATTTCCCGGTACGTCTCCCAGCTGATGTTGTCCGTGGGCGAGCCCATACGAAACACAGAGTAGAGAAGGAGGTTCAGGCTGCCGGTCCGGGCGCCCACGATCAGGTCAACGCCCGACACGGTGCTGGCAAAGCTGTCACGTGCCTGGTGACGGATGTGCTCTATACCGAGGAGGACGAAGATCGCCACACCGATGGCCAGGAGGGTCATGACCACGGATCCCTTGCGGTTCAACAGGCTTTTGAGGGCAACCCTGAAAAACATGATCGGGTCAGGCCGCCGCACTGAAGTCGCCGAGCGCCTGTTGCCGGGCGAAGCGCGGGGCAAGTCCGAGGTCGTGGCTGACGAACAGCAGCGTCATATCGAACTCGTCGACAAGCGACATCAGCACCGCAATAAAGTTGTCGCGGTTGTCCTGGTCGAGGGACGAGGTGGGTTCGTCGGCGATCAGGAGTTCCGGGCGATTCACCAGGGCCCTGGCGATCGCGACGCGCTGTTGCTGCCCCATGCTCAACTGGGATGTGGGCCTGTTCCAGGCCGGGCGTTCGACGTTGAGGGACGCCAACAGGGACGCCGCTATGTCACTGTCGCCATGGCGGTCACTGCGGGTCGCCAGGCTCCTGGCCAGCTCAATGTTCTCGATCGCGTCCAGGTAGGGAACCAGGTTGAAACGCTGAAACACATAGCCAATATGGTTCGCCCGAAACCGGTCGCGCTGCCGGCTGCTCATCAGGTCCAGTCTCTCACCGAGAATCGACACCTCGCCCTCGCGGCAATCGAGCATTCCACTGAGGAGATTCAGTAGCGTGGACTTTCCGGACCCGGAGGGACCGTGGACAAAGACCCTGTCGCCGTCGGCCACGGACCAGTGCGCTATATCAAGCACGTTTTGGGAAGGCGCCCCCGGGTGCGCAAACTTTACGCCTTTGAGTTCAATGGCCATTGCCGGAGCCTGTACGCGGGTGGAGTGGTGCGGCGTGTTGCGCTACCGAATCGATACAATATATCATAGCTCCTCTCGTGTTCAATTGTGCGGCGGGTGCATGCAGTGAAAGGCATCGGAAAGCTATTGACGTGCTGCCTGGTGGTGATGTGGTCGGCGATCCCGGTCGCGATGGCGGCACAGAGCACCGGCGATAAACAGTTCACCACCATCGAGTGGACCGACCTCATCCCGGCCGAGGATCTCGAGATCCTGCAAAACCCACCGGATTACATCTCCGAGATCGAAGACGGCTCGGTCGAGGACCAGATCAGCAGCCAGATCAGTAGCGCGATGGGCGCCGCCACCGACGACCGCTACCAGCAGGCTCTCGTTTCAACCCGGGTTAAGGGTGAGATGGACGACGCTCTCGTGCGAATCCCGGGGTTCATCGTGCCCCTGGAATTCGACGAAAAGCAGACAATTACGCAGTTTTTCCTCGTACCCTATTTCGGCGCGTGTCTTCACATGCCGCCCCCGCCACCCAACCAGATCATCCTGGTCGATTACAAGGAGGGCATGCAGTTGGAAGCGCTGTACATGCCGGTGTGGGTTTCAGGCAAACTGAGCACATCGGTCACCGATAATGCCGTCGCGACATCGGCCTACTCTATGGAATTGATGGAGTACAAGCCCTACGCGGAGTAGGACTGCGACCCGGCAACGAAACAGTCGGTCAGGTTGTCTATCCAGCCGGCATCGATACGATCGGAGATGATCTCGATCCTGCTCTCACTGCATTCGTCGAGTTCCGTTTCAGTCAACGCATCGCGGGTCATGTTGTAAGCATAGATACCGCTTTGAGTGATGAATACGGCCTTCATACGCTCCACATCCAACCCGCTCAGGAAAGCGAACAGGCGGGTGCGGTCGAACACCTTTTCCGGGGTGAAGCGCCACCCGATACTCTCGAACCCTTCGCCCTCATTGACAGCGGTCACGTAACCGCAATCGGGGAAGGGCAGGTCCGCTGCCAGCAGTGCCTGTGGCTCCCCGCTGTGCGTGTGGCCTTCCTCGACCATCATCGCGGTGGGACCGGCGAGTAGCTCCAGTTCGAACTTGCCGTGCTGCGTATAGACGATCTCCACGCCAGGCCGGCAGACATCACCGACAAAGCTCTCCAGCCTGCCCCTGTCCTGTGTCCCGTAAAGGTCGGTCTTGTTGGCTACCACAATATCCGCGATGGCCAGTTGCTGCCTGAAGGTCTCGTGGGTGGTGTAGCGCGCGTCCGAGAGATTGCGCGCATCCATGAGGGTCAGCGTCTTGTGGATGGACAGGACGTCGCGGTTGTAGTCCGCTGACAAAGCCTGCAACACTTCAACCGGGTGACCCAGGCCTGTGGGCTCAATCAGCAGGCGATGTGGCTGCGCCCTGCGCAGGAGCTGGCTGAGTGCGATCTGCATGGGCAGGCCCGCCGCGCAGCACATGCAGCCACCGGGGACCTCGCGGATATGAACGCCGCTGTCCACGCCGTTGCGACCCTCGACCATGCTGCCATCGACCCCGATCTCGCCGAATTCATTGACCAGTATCGCCCAGCGCTCCTCAGCCGGCTTTTGTTCGAGCAGGTGCAGGATGGACGTGGTTTTCCCCGCGCCCAGGAAGCCAGTGATGATGTTGGTCGGTACGGCGAGGACTGGCCGCGCGTCGGGGTCAGTCGGGGCACTCACAGTCGCTACCTTCACGACAGAGCATGAAGTTTTTGACATGACCCACGGCGATCAGCGTGGCGCCCGACAGGGTAAGCACCTTCTCGCCTACCTCGCCCAGTACTTCGTGGCCGAGAAGCGGGGTAAGACAAAGGGCCAGCAGGCCGGTGGCCCCGGTGGCGAGCACCCATGGATTGCGGTGCTTTCTGCAGCCCAGCGTCAACGCGAAGATACTCAATGGAATGACAATGAACACCATCCAGGTGTGAAACTTCTCGTCCTGGAAGCCGAGCGAGACCAGGGCGGGTAGAAGGGCAACGGCCAGGGGCAGGGCCAGGCAGTGTACAGCACACAACAGCGAGAGACCGATAGCTGCCTTGTCCGCCAGTGGCTGTAACGCGTTTACGTGGTTTCGCATGTATCGGAACTTTTAGGTTGGGTGAAGAGGAAGCGAGAATGCCTAGTTGAACGCGATTGATCGCTCCGTAGCGCTGAGCGTCGCTCCGCCCTGGGAGAGGTCGGTCACCCACATGACATTGATGGCCTCCAGGCCGAAGGGCAGTCCGTCCTTGCCGACCTGGAGTGATTCCAGCGCTTCAGTATCTGTGCAGTCGAATTGAAAGTGCGCGCTCACGTCCGTGTGTGACTCCTCGTCGCCGTGATGATCGTCGTGCTCATCATGGTCGCCGTGCTCATCGTGATCGTCCTGCTCTTCATGATCGTCCTGCTCTTCATGATCGTCGTGCGCATCGTGATCGTCGTGTTCGTCACTTGCCTCATGGGCTGCTTGGTCGGTGGCCGACACGTCGAGCACCGCGGTAATATCCACCGCGCTGTCGACCAGTTCGCAACGGGTGCCGACAAAGGTCAGTTCGCCCGTCAGGTCAGCCAGGGCCTTCCCGGCCCGGGTCGCTGCGTCCTTCTCCGCGGGCGTGACCGCACGGTGTTCGAAACCCACCACGCTGATCGCGGGCGAGGAGAATTCGATTTCCAGGTCTGTGCCTTCCGCGGCCACCGTCAACTCGGCCACACCGTGTACATGTGCGCCGTGATGGCCGGATTCACCGACCACGAGGGGAACAGAGGTGCAGAGGGCGAACCCCCCAACCGCTCTGAACAGGTTTTTGCCGGTTGTCACTTTCATGGGAGGAATGGGGCAGCTCCGGGTCTGTTGTGGGGCGCCAAGGCGCAGGATGATACAGTATATCATTGGCCAAAAAAAGGGCCGCGGAGCGAGGTCATCGCACCTGTGCCCCTTTGGTGTGGCGGAATCCGTGGGGCGGGCAGGTAGACTGGCCCGCCGTGGACTCAGGGCCTGTCGAGCGCCGCTTCGGCACTATCCGGTTGTTGATGGCGGACAACCCGGTGCTCTTCAAGATAGCCCCGTATCGCCGCCGCCACGATGCGGTGACCGGTATCGTTCCAGTGGGCGCCGTCCGCGGCGTGCACATTATTCCCACTGCGCTCGGCCAGCTTGATCGCCCGCGATACGCCTTTCACCAGGTGCATATCGTTTTTCGCCGCGATATCCCGCAAAGCCGGGCGGATGGGCCCGCCGTGCTGGCCGATAAAGACATAAATGGGCACGGAAGTGGGCACCCGGGCCCTTATCCTGGCGAACAGTCGATCCGTGGTTTCAATCGCGTCGCGAAACGGCGGGTAGGACCTGCCGTGAACCACGATGGCCTTCTCGCTGTGCAGGCCCTCCCTGGGCTCCCGGCTGGACTGGGCATCCAGCCTGTCGATACTGGTAAAGACCAGGTACAGGAGTCGTGAATACTTGTAGGCAAATTCTCGCAGCGACGCGTAGTCTTTCGGAATCCTGTAAACAACTTCCTCACCCTCCAGGTAGGGACGCCGCAGGCCGTTGTTGTTGCCCCTGGCCGCCAGCTCCAGTTCGAAGCTGTTGTTGATGAAATCGTTGCCACAAAACTGGATCAAGACAATGTCGGGATCGATTTCGTCGTAAACCTCGTCCAGCAGCATGTACTGCTGCAGCGTACCGTAACCGCGTACACCAATAGCAAACATCTCAAGGGAAAGTTCATCAGCGAGGCTGGCGAAGTAGGTCTTGTCATCGGAGGTGTCGACAGCGTGCGTGAAGGAGTCGCCGACGACGAGCATTTTCTTCTTGTCCTGCTCTTCGGGATCACCGTAAAGGCGGAATCCGCGATCATCTGTGCTGACACTGGCATGGTAGGCCTGGCCTTCCGCATCCACCAACTCCCCCACGAACCGGTAATTGGGCGTGGCTCGCCAGCCCAGTTTGTTATCCAGTTCGATCGCGTTGTTCATGCGCCGCTCCGGCGCGGCCTCCTGGTAAAAGTAGTAAGCCCTGATGGCTACTTCGCCGACGATCGCCAGCAGTACCAGTGCGATGAAAATAGACAGCAAACCGAGAAGGGATTCCTTGACGAAACTGAGCATGGGGGCGACCGCTGGTAATTATGTTCAGGTTCAGGTCGTTACCCGCCCCCGAATCGTGTCGGGAGCCGGGCTCTGGTGATACTACCGTGATGGGACAGGTGGGTAAAACGGAGTAGAGTCCGGCCCGGAACTGCACCGGGCAGGCAGTACATGGAAACACATAAAACTATATTTATCATATACTTATAGCTGTAACTTGGCGGAAGAGGTAGGAGTCGAACCCACCAGGCGCCGCTCGGCGCCTCACTGGTTTTGAAGACCAGGCGCCCCACCGGGGGCGTCGCTCTTCCGAGCGTGCAGTTTAGCCAGCAAACAGGCGCTGCGAAAGCCGCGGGTCGTCGACGAGACGCATGTTGCCCACGCGACGGGTGAAGCGCACAGAGTCGAAATACTCGAGCACCTCAACGGTAAGATTGCGGCCCGTCTGCCAGCGGGCCTTCACCGTGCGCACCGTGATGTCATCCCCGGTGCCGGCAAGTTCCGCGAGGGTGTCGGCCAACTCGCCCAGCTGGCCGGGAAGCGCGAAGCGGCGCTCGGAAACGCGGTGCAGTTCCCCGTCTTTCACTGCGCGCCGGGCAATGCGCTCCAGTTCGGCTACATCCACACCGGTATCCGCGGAAATTTCCGAGAGCAGGGGTATCTGCCACCCGGCCGTGGCCAGGCTGTTGCGCAGTACCTCCCAGATGCCCTGGTCCGCGTCTGACACCGCCGCCCGGAATCCGCGCAGGCGCACGACACCGTCTGCCAGTTCCGCCGCCTTCTCCCGCACAAGGGCGGACAGGACATTGGCAAGCAAGAGCTGGGGCATGTCGCGCTCCAGTGCAGCAACGAGTGCGCCCGGCCGAACCCCCGGCTCGTCCGGATGCGCGTCGTGAAAATCCTGCAGGAACTGGCGGACTCGCTCCGCGGCAGAATTCCAGCGGCCCCGGTCCACCAGCCATTCGCGGTCCTCGCCCCTGAAACGCCGCGCACTGGCCGGCACCCGCTCTGCGAGCGCGGCCGCCGGCAGGTTCCAGGTCTGCCTGAAACGCTCCTGGTCGATAACCTCGCCGCCGTCCAGCAAGCGTGTCAGGGATGCCTCCGGTGTCGTCGCAGACAAACTATCGAGGCGCGCCAACTGCGCCCCATCCGCTTTGCCGTCGGTCGGGGCAAAGGGGTCGATAATCTCGCCCCCACCGAGCACGAATTCCTCCGCGTGGTCGCGCAACAGGAAGCGCTGCCCGCGAAAGCAGCCGATGGCCGATTCCAGGCGCAGGCGCGCGCGGCAGCGCATCCCCGGCTGGATATGCTGCCCGCCCTCCAGGGGAAGCAGACGGGCGGCGACGCGCCTCGCGCCCAGGTAAACCTTCACCGGTGCGAGGCGTTTCAATGCGAAAGGCGCGTGCGGCAGCAGCGCGACATTCACGTCGACGCAGCCGGAGGGCGGGCCGGCTTCCGGCCCTGTGAGCCAGTCACCCCTGTCGATCGCGTCCGCCTCGGGACCGCCGCCAAGGTTTAGCGCACAGCGCTGGCCGGTGACTGCCAGCGCAGCCTCGCAGTCGTGCACGTGCAGCCCGCGCACGCGCAATTCACCACCGGCGGGTTGAAGTAAAAGTGTGTCACCGACGGCCACGCGGCCCGCGCCAACGGTGCCCGTTACGACGAGCCCCGCGCCCTTCAGGTTGAAAGCACGGTCGATGGAGAGATGGAAAATGCCATTAGCGGCGCGCGCGCCTGCGCTTGCCGCGCGCGCCAGCAGGTGGTCGCGCAGGGCTTCCACGCCCTCGCCGGTCCTGTTGCTGACGGCAAACCGCGTCACCTCGTTCCAGCCCCGGGCGGACAGCAGTCCCGCCAGTTCCGCGCCCACCGCATCGACCCGGCCCGGCTCCACCCGGTCGCACTTGCTGATCACGGCAACCAGATCCTGCACCCCGAGCAGTTGGAGCACGTCCAGGTGTTCCAGGGTCTGCGGCATGGGACCGTCATCCGCGGCGACCACGAGCATGCCGAGGTCGATGCCGCTGATGCCGGAAATCATGTTGTTGATGAATCGGCGGTGCCCGGGCACGTCGATAAAACCGAGCGGCAGCCCCCCCTCCCTGGGCAGGTAGGCGTAGCCCAGACTGATGGACAGGCCCCTGCGTTTCTCCTCGTCGAGGCGGTCGGTGTCCACACCCGTTAGCTGGTGCACGAGGGCGGTCTTGCCGTGATCGACGTGGCCCGCCGTGGCGATGATCATGACGGCCGGGTCAAGGTGATAGGATTCCGAACTGCGCGGTAAAGGCCGCTTCCTGGTCCTCCTCGAGACAGCGCAGGTCCAGCCAGAGGGCATTGCGATGGATGCGGCCGATCACCGGCAGTGGCCCGGAGCGCAGGATTGCCGCCAGGGCCGCCGGGTCGGCGCCTGAGTCGGGCGCGGGCGTGCAGCGCAGAGCGGCGCTCGGCAGTGTATCGACGGGCAGGGAGCCGCTGCCGATCTGGCTGTGGCACTCTGCGATGTCCACCTGCCAGTCCGTGCCCAGTGCCGCCCGCACCGGTGGCAACAGTGCCTGCGCCTGGCGCTCTATGTCCTCCCGCGCCCGGGTCAACAGCCTCAGGGTCGGCAGGCGCCGCGCCACGCTGTCGGGGTCACGGTAGAGCTTGAGTATTTCCGCGAGGGCCGCCAGGGTCATCTTGTCCAGTCGGAGCGCCCGTTTCAGGGGGTTGCGACGCACCGCTTCGACGAGATCCGCGCGGCCGGCGATGATGCCCGCCTGGGGCCCGCCGAGCAACTTGTCCCCGCTGAAGGTGACGAGATCGGCGCCCGCGTCCAGCACGGCGGACACCGTGGGCTCTTGGGGCAGGCCGAGGGCCGCAAAATCCGCCAGGTTGCCACTGCCTAGATCGACCACCAGCGGCAGCGCGTGCTCCTGCGCCAGCGCGGCCAGCTCCGCCTCCGTCACCGCGCGCGTGAAACCGCGCACCTCGTAGTTGCTGGTATGCACCTTCATCAGCAGGGCGGTATCGGCACCGATAGCGTTGCGGTAGTCCTTGAGATGGGTGCGATTGGTGGCGCCGATTTCCACCAGCCTCGCGCCGGAGCGGGCCATGACGTCGGGAATACGGAAGGACCCACCGATCTCCACCAGCTCCCCGCGGGACACAGGCACCTCGCGGCCCAGAGCGAGGGTATTGAGGGTGAGCAATACCGCCGCCGCGTTGTTGTTTACCGCGGTGGCCGCCTCGGCGCCCGTCAATTCGCACACCAGCGCCTCCACGTGTGTCTCCCGCTCGCCTCGGCCGCCGGAATCGAGATCGTACTCGAGATTGCTGGCACCCGTGGATACGGCGACCACGGCGGCAAGTGCCTCCGGGGGGAGGGGGGCGCGGCCGAGATTGGTGTGCAAAACCGTGCCCGTGAGGTTCAGCAGGGGTGCGAGCGCAGCACTTTCCCCGGCCTCCAGTCGAGCGCGCAATAAACCCCGCAGTGCGTCATCGGCCAGGTCGGGTGCGGCACCGCCGGCGATGGCACCGCGCAGCTCCGCCAGCAGGCCGCGCAGCGTGGTGGTGACCCGACTGTGCCCCCAGGTGGCAATCTCCGCGTCGCAGGAACGCAGGAGCGCATCCACGGAGGGCAACTGTCGAAAGGGATTACCGCCGGAGTTCATACCGCAACCCGCTTACATTTTCGGCGTCTGCATCATGAACAGGAATTCCTGCACGGCGGCTTCGCTTTCGGGACGCAGGTTGTCGATGCCCTTGTAGGGCATGCCCGTGGCGGGGCCATCGCTGGGGTATTTCTGCTTGCGCGCCATGTGGCGCTGTATCATACGCACGAACTTCGCGCCGCCCCAGGCACCCACTTCGGTGGACACCGGCTTCTCCTCGCGCGTGTCGCGGAACAGGTCATAGAAGTCCGCCAGGATGGCGTTTTCCATCTTGCCGCCGGGAATGGCCAGCTTGTACTGCTCCTTGACCACCGCTTCCAGTGCATTGATGTTGTAGAGAAAGACGTAGTCCCGCCGGCTGTAGCTGTCGCCGTTGAGGAACAGCGAGGTCTGGTCGACACCGTCGATGATGCGATCGGTCGGAACCTCGTCCAGCGCGCCCCCCAGGCGCGCGAGGGTGGTGAAGAGGTCAGTGACGTGGATGATGTCGCCCGCCACCGAGTCCTCCTCGATCATGCCCGGCCAGCGCACGAAAGCGTCCACACGAACCCCGCCCTCCGTCGTGGAGCCCTTGCCGCCGCGGTAGATCATGGCGGTGTAGCCCGACCCGGGCGAATATTTCGTAAAGTGGCCGTTGTCACCCATGATGATGACAAGGGTGTTGTCGGCGATACCGAGGGCGTCCATCTCCTCCATCAATTCGCCTATCCACTGGTCCACCAGCTTCATTTTCTCCACGTAGACCCCGCCGTTGGGCGTGGTGTATTCCTCGTAGGCGGTGCGCGGGCCCGTGAGGGGATAGAGCGGCCAGTACTGCAGGAAGAACGGCTCGTCCTCTTTCGCCAGTCGGCGCAGCTGTTCCATGGTCTGGTCCTGGTAGCGCTGGTTCATGGCGGCGTACTTGGCCTCCGTCCAGCGCTCGCCCGGCGCCATGTGCACCTCGCGCACGTTCTTGTTGCGGTAACCCTCCACGCCGGTAACCATTGCCGAGGCGTCCGTGCGCAGCCAGCCGTCGATTGTGTAGCGTCCGTCGTAATTGTTGTCCCCGATACCGATGGCCACCTCCTCGTCGGCGGCGTCGTCGTGGAAGATCGTCAGCTGCCCCTGCTGGTGGATCGGGAAAGCGGCGAAGTCGAAGCCCTGGAAATTCGGCCAGGCCTCGCGGATGTCTCCCATGTGCCACTTGCCGATATGCACCGTGTTGTAGCCTTTTTCAGAGAGCACCTCCGCCAGGGTGACTTCCTTGTCCGCCAGGCCGAAGCCGGAGATGTCCACGGCCGTGTTGCCCATGCCGTTGCGGTGCGGTTGGCGGCCTGTCATGAAGGCGACACGGGTGGGCGTACACGACGGTTCCGTATACATGCGCGCGAGGCGCATACCGTCCCGGGCAAACTGGTTGATGCTGGGTGTCTCGTAACCCCGGATTACGTTCAGGGTCTTGTTGCCGAGATCGCCGAAGCCGATGTCGTCGATCAGGATGTAAAAGATATTCGGCGGCTTGCCGCCATTTTTTTCACGGAACTCCGCCAGGCGGCGGTCCAGTTCTCTATCCTCGGCGGCCCAGCGTTCGCTGTTCTGCTTTTGCGCCACGTAATGTTCGGCATCGTGGACGATCCCTGCCGCCGCAGCCTGCAGTACAACCGAGGACAACAGGAGGGCGCTGGCAAATTTTATGGCCGGATGCATGGTTTTTCTCCCTGGACTGGTGAAACGTTAATAGGTCAATCTCATTACGGGCAATAGTGTAGATGATCCCCGCCAACCCGCCGAGTATGGAATCTGCAGGGAACGAGGTGGCTCAGGACTCGTACTCGTGCCGGCGGCGCACCCAGGCCATGGGAAAATCCAGTCCCGCCTCGTCGCGGCCCCTGGGGGCGAGGTCCATCATCTGGTAGGCGCCGTTGACCGCGTCCAGTCCGCGCGCGTAACAGGAGTAGGTGTGAAACATCTCGCCGTCGTCATTGCGCAGGAACACGCTCAGCCCCGGGGCCTCCTCGCCGCCGTAGGTGATCGTGCCGAAATTGTAGTTCGGCTCGGCGGGTGCATCGTCGCCCTGGTCGAAGGACACGGCGAAGTCGGCGTTGAAGTCGGACCCGGCAGAGGACACCCAGTTGAAGCCCCAGCCCATGCGCTCCCGGTAGGCGAGCAGGCGCTCCAGCGGTCCGCGGGAGACCGCCACCAGTTCGATGTCGCGCTGTCGCAGGTGCTCCACCGCACCGTCGTAATTGTCCGCCCAGAATGTGCAGGCGGGACAGCCCTGTTCCCAGCCGGGGCCGAACATGAAGTGATACACGATCAACTGGCTGCGACCGGCGAACAGGTCAGCCAGCCCGACCTCGCCGGACTGCGCGGCGAAACGGTAGTCCTTGTCGATCTTCACCCAGGGCAGGGCGCGCCGGGCGCGGGCAAGTGACTCCCGGGTACGGGTGAACTGCTTTTCCTGTGCCATCAGGCGCAGGCGTGCCTCGAGCCACTCTTCCCGGCTGACGACCGCGTGATCTTCCATGGTATAGACTCCTCCTGCGACGGACGGACCAGCATAGAACGAAGCTACAGCGGGGCCAAGGGGCGGGATGACATAATGGCACCAATTATGTCAATATATTCCGCCGCCGGTACCACCGGGCCGGGCACGAGGCAGCGAGGAGATCAATTTATGTCCAGCACAACCACCAGCGACCGACTGCGACTGATCGGCGGTACCGGCTCGCCCTACACCCGCAAGATGCTCGCGCTGCTGCGCTACCGGCGCATTCCCTACAGCATCACCTGGGGCGACCCCGCGGCCATTCTCGACAGTATGGGCCTGGAGAAACCCAGGCCGACCTTTCACCCCACGTTCCTGTTCAAAGACGGCGACGGTGGCATCGTGCCGACCTGTGATTCCAGCCCCATCATCCGCACGCTGGAGACCCTTTACCCGGGCCGCTCGGTGCTGCCCGACGACCCGGGCCTGGCCTTCATCGATTACCTGGTAGAGGATTTCGGCGACGAGTGGTGCACCAAGTTCATGTTCCACTACCGCTGGTACCCGGAGGCCGACGCGGACAACGCGGGCACGCTGCTGCCGCTGTCCATGGATTCCACGCTGCCGCCTGAAGCTTTGGCCCAGTTCAAGCAGGTCTTCAGCGAGCGCCAGATCGGCCGGCTTTACGTGGTGGGCTCAAACGACACCACGGCGCCGGTGATCGACGCCAGCTATCGCCGCTACCTGGAGGCGATGGACGCGCACCTGCAGAACCAGCCCTTTGTCCTCGGGCGCCGTCCCGGCGCCGGCGACTACGGCATGTTCGGCCAGCTCACCCAGTTGGTGGGATTTGACCCGACGCCACGCGCCATCGCCCACGAGGTGTCGCCGCGCACGGTCGCCTGGGTCGACCGCATGGAAGACCTGTCCGGCCTGGAACCCGCCGCCGAGGACTGGACACCGCTGGAAGAGCAGCCGGACAGCCTGCGCGGACTGCTGTCGGAGATAGGGCGCGTGTACGTACCGGCCCTGCTGGCGAACGCCGCGGCAGTGGAGGCGGGCGAAAAGACCTGGGAGGGCGAGATCGACGGCGCGACCTGGACACAACAGACCTTTCCCTACCAGGCGAAGTGCCTGCGCTGGATTCGAGAGGAGTACGCCGCGCTGTCGGACGGCGACAGGGCGCGGGTCGACGCGACACTGGCCGGCACCGGCTGCGAACGGCTGCTGGCCGACGCCTGAAGCGAAAAGGAGCGAGAGGCTACATGACGAGTCACAACGGTATCGACAACAGGATCACACGGCTCACCGGGGCCAAATACCCCATCGTACAGGCCCCCATGGGCTGGATCGCGCGCGCGCCCCTCGCGTCGGCAGTCAGCAACGCGGGCGGCCTCGGCATTATCGAGACCTCCTCGGGCGAGTTCGACAACATCAAGGCCGAGGTCGCGAAGATGCGCGAACTCACCGACCAGCCCTTCGGCATGAACGTGGCGCTGGCGTTTGTGAAGGGGCACAACGTCATCGACTTCGTGATCGAGCAGGGCATCAAGTTCGTCACCACGTCCTCGGGCAGCCCGACATTGTGCACGGAGCCGTTCCAGGCCGCGGGCATCAAGGTGTTTCACGTCGTGCCGACCCTGGACATGGCGTTGAAAGCGCTGGACGCGGGCGTCGACGGCCTCGTGGTCGAGGGCGGAGAGGGCGGCGGCTTCAAGAATCCAAGTCCGGTGTCAACCATGGTGTTGCTGCCGCAGATCCGTGCGCGCACCGATGTGCCCATCATTGCCGCCGGTGGCATTTGCGACGGCATCTCCATGGCCGGCGCGTTCGCCATGGGTGCCGAGGGTGTGCAGATGGGGACGCGCATGGTGTCCTGCGCGGAATCGCCGGTACACCACAACTGGAAGCAGGCGGTACTGGACGCCGACGCCACCGGCACCGTGTTCCTCAACCAGCGCTCGCGCCCCGCGCTGCGCGCGCTGCGTACCGAGCGCACGGCCGCCCTCGAGGAAATGGGCGCCTTCAACGTGATGGAGAACATGTCGGGCGTCATGGACCTGTACTTCGGCGGCGACATGGAGGCGGCCATACCGCTCACGGGGCAGGTGTGCGGCCGCATCGACGAGGTCAAGAGCGTCGCCGATATCATCGCCGAAACCATGCGCGAGTTCGACGAGGTCATGGCCGATCTCGCGCAGCGCTACGCGGGCTGACACGAACGCAGCCGGGGAGTTACGACATGGCAGACATCACCACCCTTGAAGTGCGCAGGGACGACTGGGCCACCACGCGCATCGTGACCGAGCCCCTGCCGACGGATCTCGCTGAAAACGAAGTCCTGCTCGCCATCGACCGGCAGGCCCTCACCGCGAACAACATCTCTTACGCCGCCTCCGGGGACCTGCTGGGTTACTGGCAGTTTTTCCCGGCTGAGGAGGGGTGGGGGCGAATCCCCGCCATGGGCTGGGCCGACGTGGCGGCCTCCGCCCACCCGGAGGTCCGGGTGGGGGAGCGGGTGTGGGGATTTTTCCCCTTCAGCACCCATTTGAAAATTCTTGCAGGCCAAGCCTCGGGAGCCCATTTCGACGATGTTTCGCCCCACCGCGCGGAGCTGGCGCCGGTCTACGCGCGTTTCGACCGCGCCGCGGCCAACCCCATCTACGAGGCGGCGCGCGAGGATCACGACAGCCTGCTGCGTGGCCTGTTCCTGACCTCCTGGCTGGCGGAGGACTTCCTGGAGGTGAACGACTTTTTTGGTGCGAGCGCGTGCCTGATCACCAGCGCCTCGAGCAAGACCAGCATTGCGCTCGGCCACTGTGTCAAACGCCGCGGCAGGCTGGCGTCCGTCGGCCTCACGTCGGCGGGCAACCGGGCTTTTTGCGAGGGGCTTGGATACTACGACACGGTGGTGACCTACGACGAAATCGCCGGGCTCGACTCGGGCGAACCGGTGGTGATCGTCGATATGGCGGGCAGCGCCACGGTCCTGGGGGCACTGCATCACCACTACGGCGACAACGTCAGGCACAGCTGCCGTATCGGGGGAACCCACCACGACGACATGGGCCCGGTGGACGACCTGCCCGGCGCGAAACCGGAGTTTTTCTTCGCGCCCGCACACATCCAGAGCCGCAGCGCCGAGCTGGGCGCCGCACAACTCATGCAGCAGATGGGCGGGGACTACGTCGGATTCCGGGTCGACAGCGACGCCTGGCTGGACATCGTCCGGACGCGAGGGCCGGCGGCAGTGGAGACGGTGTACCAGCAGGTGCTGGCGGGCGGGGCGCGTCCCAGCGAGGGACAGATATTCTCCATCGCGGAGTGAACGCGGTTACAGCAATTCCTCGGCAAGCAGCGTCAGCGCCTCCGGCTGCCCCGTATTGACCACCATCATATCCAGTGCGCCGCGACGCCACGCCTCGCGCCAGTCCTCCAGACGCTCGCGAATACGGTCAGCCGGTCCCACGAGATTGATGCTGTCGACCAGCGCAGCCGGCACCGCGGCCGCCGCCTTGTCCTTCTCCCCGGACAGGTAGAGCGTCTGTATCTGTTCCACCTCGTCCTCGTAGCCCATGCGGCGCGCGAACTCCGCGTAGAAGTTCTTGTTTTTTGAGCCCATGCCCCCGAGCTGCCGGGCGAGGGCCGGCTTCATCATGTCCACGATCTCGTCGGCATTGTCGTTGATCACCACCGTAACAAAGGTGCTGACGGTGAATTCATCGCGGGTGCAGCGCGCTCCCGGAGCTGCGAAACCCTCCTCGAGATGCCTGTCCACGACCTGCTCCGTCGCCGTGGGGTCGAGGAAGGAGAGCAGCACACCCTCGGCGATCTCGGCGCAGGTGCGCAGGCCACCTGGGCTGATGGATGCGAGAAAAATGGGTTGGTCCGGGTTGGTGTGGGCCACGCTCTTCAGGGGTTTGCCCACCCCCGTGGTGCCCTCGCCTGTACGCGGCAGCTGGAAATGCTCCCCGTCGTAGGTGAGCGGCTTCTCCCGGGCGAGTATACGACGGACAATCTCCACGTATTCGCGGGTGCGGCCCAGGGGGCGGGGGTAGGGCACACCGTGCCAACCCTCGGCCACCTGGGGGCCCGAGCTGCCCAGGCCGAGGATGAAACGCCCGCCCGAGAGTGCGTCCAGGCCGATGGCCGCCATCGCCGCGGCAGCCGGGGTGCGGGCCGGCATCTGCATGATCGCCGTCCCCACTTTCAGCCGGGTGGTGTGTGCCGCCACCCAGGCGGCGCTGGACACCGCGTCGCAACCGTAGGCCTCGGCCGCCCAGGCGGAGTGGTAGCCCAGGTCCTCCGCCAGTCGCAGGATATCCAGGTCGATGGCGGGGTGCGCGCTGAACGCGGTGTTGATCAGTCCCATTCCCAGTTGCATGGGGCAAGCTCCTTTTATTACTGTTAATGGCGGTGCGCCGGCTCAGTCGGCCGAGGACTCCCCGGGGCGCACCACTTCCCCGACAAGGTACCGGGGACGGTCGCGCACCTCGTCGTGAATTTTCGACAGGTAGGCGCCGATGATGCCCAGGCCGATGGTGATAATACTGCCGATAATCAGCAGCAACAGGATCACCGTGGTAAAGCCCTCGACCGCCTGTCCGGAGAACTTGTTGTACAGGGTGTGGGCGCCGTGGAATACAGCCCACAGGGCAAAAATTACGCCCACGACCGACATCAGGTGCAGGGGCAGGGCGGTAAAGGAAGTGATGGCAGTGATAGCCAGTTCGAGCCGGCGCAGTGTGTTCCACTTGCCCCGGCCCCCGGAGCGAGGCCCGAGGGGGAAGCCCAGCTCCTTGTGGCGAAAGCCCAGCCACAGGGTAGTACCGCGAAAGAACAGGTTGTAATCGCGGATACCGGCGAGCACGTCGATCACACGCCGGTCCAGCAACTTGTAGTCGGAGGCGCCGCGAACATCGTGCCCCGTGAAGCGGTGGAACAAGCGGTTGAACCAGAACGAGGTGAAGCGGTCGATAACGGGCGCATTCTGGTCGTCGGTCTTCACCGCGTCGATGACATCGGCCTCGCCCGCCAGCCAGTGCTCCGTCATACGGCTCAACAGGTCCGGCGGGTGCTGCAGGTCGGCGTCCAGCACGATGGCGGCATCGCCGGTGCAGGCCTCCAGGCCGGCCATGATGGCCGCCTCCTTGCCGAAGTTGCGCGTGAAACGCAGCAGGGTGACACTTTCGCGGTCCGCCGCGATTTCCTTCAGCAAGTGCCAGGTGGCATCGAGGGAGCCGTCGTCCACCAGAACGATTTCATGGCGCAGTTCCAGCCCGGCGAGGGACCTGTCCAGCGATTCGAACAGGGCCGCCACGGTGCGCTCCTCGTTGTACACGGGGATCACCAGGGACAGCAGTTTGCGCTCGTCTACCTCGGGCATTGCAGCGGGCCGGTCACGGTGGTCTCCTGGCGGTTCAGGCCGCGGTCGCGGGTGCGTTCATGTCCCGGCATCCTAGCGGGTCCGGCGCCGCAGGGTCAACGCAGGTGATAGGTACGGCGACAGGGACCACGGGCGGGGGATCGCGGTTTCCTATCCACCCGCCGACTGCTAGGATGGCCCGGTAAGCGGTGCCGTTGATACCAGTTGCCCACAAAACAGGGAGACAGCGACATGTCCGACGAGAATCCATACAGCGCGCCAACTGCCGATCTCATGCAGCAACACGAGAGCGACGCCAACCACGGGTCGGTAGAGAAGGCGCTCGCGGGCGATTTCCAGTTTTCCCTCGGCGACGTATTTTCCGAGGCCTGGGGTGCGGTAGGCGGCAACAAACTGACCGTGTTCGGCGTCTTCGTGATTTCCATCCTCGTCATGACGGTCTTCAGCGGGGCGATCCTGCTGGTGGAGTCCTTCATGGGCGTCGGGATGGAGGACGCCCCCACGCTCAATTCGTTCCTTGCGACGCTGCCGATCAACCTGCTGTCCTACGCGGTCAATGCCGTTATTATTACCGGTTACGTGGTCATCGGCGCGAAGATGTCGATGGCTGTGCCGACGGGTATCGGGGACCTGTTCCGGTTCAGCGCCGGCATGTTGAAGGGGCTCATCACGTACATCCTGATGATGATCCTGCTGTTGCTCGGGTTCCTGCTGCTGGTCATCCCTGGCTTATACCTCTCTATTGCGTACCAGTTCGCCATCCCCCTGGCCCTGGAGAAGGGCATGTCGCCCTGGGAAGCTCTGGAAACATCGCGCAAGGCCCTGAGCAAGTGTTGGTTCAGGATGCTCGGGCTGAACGTGGTGATCATGCTGCTGTTCATGCTGAGTATCCTGACGCTGGGCATCGCCTCGATCTGGCTGCTGCCGCTGGCCATGATCGGCTACGGCATCGTGTACCGCAACATCTTCGGCCTCGAGGAGGAGAGCCTCAAGAGCTGAGGACGTGCACAGCGAAATTGACACCCTCCACCGGGTAGAAACCCCGGAGAACATCGACCTGCAGGCGGAGTGCGCCGGCCCGATCAGCCGCGGGCTGGCCTACCTTGTCGACCTGGCCATCCGCAGCGCGGCCATGCTCGCGCTGACCATCGTACCGATGCTGGCGGGGCGCACAGGCACGGGCCTGCTGATGCTCGGCTGGTTCCTGCTCGACTGGTTCTACCCCGTGGTATTTGAGGTCCTGCGCAACGGACAGACGCCCGGCAAGCGCGTGATGGGTCTGCGCACCGTGCACGAGGATTTGTCCCCGATCGGCTGGAATGCCTCGCTGGTGCGCAACCTGTTGCGCTTCGTCGACTTCCTGCCCATAGCGTATCTCCTGGGCCTGGCCAGCATGTGCCTCACCACACGTTTCCAGCGCCTTGGCGACCTGGCGGCTGGCACGCTGGTGGTTTACGCACCCGAACCGCCGGCGGGCGTGCCGCTGCCCCGGGTCCCGCCGCAATCACCGCCACTGGCGCTGGACCAGGGCGAGCGCGTGGCGCTGGTGAGTTACGCGAGGCGCGACGGCACGCTCAGCGACAGTCGTAAACTGGAGCTGGCCCGCCTGCTGGACCCGGTGGTGCCGGGCCTCCCCGACCCCGTGCGCTACTGGCAGGGTGTGGGCATCGGCCTGCTGGGTGAGTCGTGAAACAGGTCGAGTTCGAACGCCGCAACGAGGCGCACTGGGAGCGCATGGAAGCCTGCCTGTCGGGAGGCGGGGTAAACAGGGCCGACGGCGACACGCTGCCGCCACTCTACCGCCGGGTCTGCGCGGACCTCGCCCTGGCCAAGCACCGGCGCTACAGTCCCGAGTTGCTCGACCGCCTCAACGACCTCGCGAGCCGTGGTTACCTCGCCATCTACGGCGCCGGTCATCGCCACCAGCGCCTGTGGTTGCGCTTCCTCGTGGTGGACTTCCCCTGGGCCATCAGGCGCAACTGGCGCCTCGTGGTCGCCGCCGCGGCGCTGTTCCTGCTTCCCCTGGCGGTGATGGGCGGTGCCGCGTACGCCACTGAGGAGGCCATCTACAGCCTGTTCGGCCCCTACGAGGTGCGCTCCTGGGAAGGCATGTACGAACCGGGGCGGGCGAGGGTCGGGCGCGAGCGCGATGCCGGGGACGACTGGATGATGTTCGGCTACTACATCTACAACAACGTCGGTATCGCCTTCCGCACCTTCGCCACCGGCCTGCTGTTCGGGTTGGGCAGCATTTTCTTCCTGGTCTACAACGGACTGGCCATCGGCGCAATCGGCGGACATCTGACCAAGGCCGGGTACGGCATTACTTTCTATCCCTTCGTGGTCGGCCACAGTGCCCTGGAACTCACGGGTATCGTCCTGTCCGGTGCCGCCGGGTTGAAACTCGGGGCGGCCCTGGTTGCACCCGGTAGCCTGTCGCGGCTCGGCGCGTTGCGCGTCGCGGCCGGGGAGGCGGCCGTCATCGTCTACGGCGCTGGTGCAATGCTGGTCCTCGCCGCCGCCGTCGAGGCGTTCTGGTCTGCGCGCAGCGGACTGCCCGCACCCCTGCGTTACGGCATGGGGGGCGTCCTGTGGGTACTGGTACTGTCTTATGTGACCTCGGCATGGAGGCTGCGCCCGCGTGGATCTTGACCGCCTCGCCATCAGTCCGCGCCAGCGCTCCGGGTGGGCCTCACTGGACCTGGGATTCACGCTGACACGGCTGTGGTGGCGACCGTTGTTCCTGAGCTGGCTGATACCGGCCGCGCTGGTCTGGGGGGTCCTGCACCTGGTGCTGTACGCCTACCCGGGGGTGGCTATCGTGCTCACCTGGTGGCTGAAGCCGCTCTACGACCGCTTTCCCCTCTACATCCTCAGCAAACGGCTCTTTGGCGAAGAGGTGACGGTCCGCCAGTGCCTGCGCCAGGCGAGGGCCATCTGTACGCCCGACCTCGTGCCCTGGCTGCTCTGGCGCCGCTTCAACCCGCTGCGCTCCTTCGTCATGCCGGTCACATTGCTGGAGGGGCTCAAGGGCCGCGAGCGCGACCAGCGCCTCGGTGTGTTGCAAATGCGCGCCAGCGGATTTGCCATGTGGCTCACCGTCATCTGCGTCCATGTCGAGGCACTGATGCCCCTGGATGTACTGGTCACGTGGTTCCTGTTGCTGCCCGCCGGTGCGGACTTCGACCCGCTGTCACTGGTAGTAAACGGGGAGGCGGCGCTCACGGTCGGCACCAACCTGGCGAGCCTGGCGGCGATGGCGCTGGTGGCGCCGTTCTACGTGAGTGCAGGCTTCGCGCTGTATATCAACCGGCGCATAGAACTGGAGGGTTGGGATATCGAGGTGAGTTTCCGCGGCATCGCCGGCAGGGCGCGTGAGGGTGTCGGCAGCGCTGCGGCCTGTGCGCTGCTCGCCCTGTTCATCCTGGTGCCCGGACCTGGCACCTCGACGGCGATGGCCGACGAGCCAGCGGTACCCGAAGCGCAGACCGTGGAGGTGGACGCCGATGTAGCTGCCGGGACCATCGAGGAGGTGCTCGCCGGCGAGGACTTCCACAATGTGCAGAGCTACGTCACCTGGCGCTGGAAAAACACCGGAGAGGAGGGGATCGAAGGCGAGGTGCCGGAATGGTTCATCGTCACGGTGGAGTGGTTTGAGAAATACTGGCCCGACTGGGCCTGGGGCGATACCAGTGACGTGCCGGGAATGTTGGCCTCGCTCCTGCGCGGCGCAGTGATCGCCCTGATACTGTTACTGCTGGTGTTTTTGCTGCTGCGCTACCGCAGCAGTCTCGCGCGCTGGGCCGGTATGCTGGGCGAGGAGGAGAAGGCGCGACCGCCGCCGGAGGTACTGTTCGGCATGCAGGTCACACGCGAGAGCCTGCCGGCCGACGTGCCCGGTGAGGTGATGACCCTGTGGCGGGAGGGACAGCGCCGGGAGGGGCTCGCGCTGCTGTACCGCGCGACGTTGTCGCAGCTCATTCACAGCTTCGATTTCGACTTCGGCCGGGGGCTGACCGAAATGGAATGCGTGGACCTGGTGGCGCGCAGTGGCGATAGCGAACTGGCCGGTTACATGCAGCATCTCACCCGTGGCTGGATGCGCATGGCGTACGCACACGTGGAACCGGAACCGGGCTGGGTGCAGGACCTCTGCCGGCGCTGGGAGGAGCTGTTCGAACGTGAATAGCCGCGCCGCCGTCATCCTTGTCGCCGCTGCCATCCTGCTGCCCGTGGCGCTGTTCCTGTACTCGGTGGAGTTCTACCGCGAGGAGGACGACTTCGGCTGGTCGCTGCGCGCCTGGATCAACCCGCTGCTCGCAGCGGAGCAGTTCCTGGTCGCACTCGACGTTCCGGTGCGGACCACCGGGCGCCTGCTCGTCGACGAACCCTTCCCGGAACGGGGCACGATCTACCTGAGTGACCTCGGGCAGGTGCTGACCGACGGCCAGGGGGAGCGACTCCTGGACTGGATACACGGCGGCGGCCATCTCGTGATGGCTGCCAATACCTGGGAGGACGACCATCTGCTGATGGAGTACGTTTCCGTCGAGGTGGACTACGCGGGCTGCGGCTGTGACGAGACCGAGGAGGAGCATGCCGCCCACTCGGGGGACGGGGAAGAGCAGGAGAATGACACGGAGGAGGGCGAAGAGGAAGAAGAGTTGAGCTTCAGCGAGTCCCTCAGGAAGTTCAACGAGGAACTGCGCAACTTCGTGGTAGAGGTCGAGGAGGAGGAAATCGACCCGGCGGACCTGACCCGGCTGAGCTTCGACGGCATCGATGGGGAGCTGGAGATCGCGCTCGATACCTATGCGGTGCTGACCCACCCGTCACTGGAGCCACCGGACGAGGAGGGGGGCGACGGGCCGAGCGCCGAGATCGTGGGGCAACTGCTGGATGAAAACCCGGAACGCGTGGATTACCTCGGAGAACCGTACAATGCGACCCTCGACCTGGCCCTGGACAACACCGGAACACAGCCGCGGTGGATCTACGAACCGCTGTACTACGGCGGCAGTGAAAACGGTATCCACTTCATGCAGTTCGAGATAGGCGAGGGACTGCTCACTATTATGTCCGGAGACTCGCCCTTCGAGAACGATTATATCGGGGACTACGATCACGCCTACCTGCTTTGGGTACTGGCGTCGGACTCTACCGAGACGCTGCTGCTCTACGGACTGGCCTACCCGGGACTCGGCCAGGTGATCTGGGAGAACTGGCCAGAGGCGATCATTTCCTTCGGGCTGCTGCTCGCGGCAATTCTGTGGGCCTCGTCGCGCCGGTTCGGCCCCATTCTCGACCGCGAGCGCCACGCGCGCCGCGGCATCGACGAACACCTGCGTTCCAGTGGCGAGTTTCACTGGCGGCACGGGCAGGTCGACGCGCTGCTGGCACCTCTGGCGGCGGAGGTTACGGAGCACGCCAGGCGTACACTGCCGAATTTCGAGGCGGCCGATCGCGCCGACCGGGTCGCGCTCCTGGCCGGGCACTGCGCGCTGCCGGGCGCGGATGTCGCCGATGCACTCTACGGGGAGAAACCGCGCAGTACCGGCGCGTTTACGCGTCGTGTACAGATTCTTTTGACTCTCAGGGAGAGACTATGAACGAGACAGGCATGAGCATGGAGGAGGGCGCGCAGTTGTGTGCGCGCATCCGCGACGAGCTCAATCGAGTTATCATCGGCCAGGCGCAGGTGGTGGACCAGGTCATTACCGCACTGCTGGCCGGCGGCCACGTACTGCTGGAGGGCGTTCCCGGGCTGGGCAAGACGCTGCTGGTACGCGCGCTGGCTGGCAGTTTTGACGGCACCTCCCGACGCATCCAGTTTACGCCGGACCTTATGCCGGCCGATATCACCGGTCATGCGATCTACAACATGGCCGACGGCAGCTTCCGGGTGCGGCGCGGCCCGGTGTTTACCAACCTGCTGCTCGCAGATGAGGTGAACCGCGCCCCGGCGAAGACCCAGGCCGCATTGCTGGAGGTCATGCAGGAACTGCAGGTCACGATCGAGGGCGATTCCCTCGCCATCGAACCGCCCTTCATGGTGCTGGCGACGCAGAACCCCATCGAGCAGGAGGGAACCTATCCGCTTCCGGAGGCACAGCTCGACCGCTTTCTCATGAAAGTGCACGTGGACTATCCCGATGCCGCCGGGGAGGTCGAGTTGGCCCGGCAGGTCACCATGGGGGAGACGGCACAGAAAATCGAGGAAGGGGCCGCCCGCCCGGTACTGTCTCCCGCAGGGGTGCTCGGCCTCAGGCAACTTGCGTCAACCGTACTGGTAGATGCCCAGGTCATCGATTACGCGGTACGCCTGACACGCGCCACCCGCTCAGACCCGGCGATACGGATCGGCGCCAGCCCGCGCGCCAGCATCGGGCTCATCCAGGCGGCCCGCGCCCGGGCGCTGTTGCGCGGTGACGATTACGTGCTCCCGGACGACGTGAAGGCCATGAGCCTGCCGGTGCTGCGACACCGGGTGATCCTGACCGCGGACACCGAGATCGACGGTCTCGACCCCGACCAGGTGCTCACCCGCCTGGTCGACAACACGGACGCCCCCCGCGCGTGAAACCGGGGCCGCGGTTGCTGCGCGCTCTGCAGATCCTCCTGGGACTGTCGCTGTGCCTGGTCGGGGTGCGCGTGGTGGAGTTACCCGGGGACGGCGCCCTCACCGCAACATGGATTGGCGCTGTGGTCGCGCTGTCGCTGATCGCCCTGATCGACGGCCTGCGTTGCATGCGGGAAACCCCCGTGCGGATGACGCGCCAGTTGCCCCTCAGCTTCGCGCTGGGCCGCAGCAACCGCGTGGCCCTCCGGATCGAGAATCCACTGGGCCGGGCGGTGCAGGGCAGGGCCATCGATCACTTCCCGGCACTCCTGCAGGTTGCCGGCATTCCACGGGACTTCGATATTCCAGCGGGCGGGGAACTGGCGTTCGACTACCGCGTGCTGCCGACCCGCCGGGGAGAGCTCCAGTTCGATGTCGCGGAGCTGGAAGTGGACAGCCCCTGGCGATTGTGGCGCCGCCGTATACGACACCGCGAGTCACAGGGCGCGCGGGTGTACCCGGATTTCCTCACGCTGGGCAACATGCGCGAGTTCAGCCAGGAGCAGGGCGCCGCGCTGTTGGGCATCCACCTGCAGCGACAGCGGGGGGAGGGCACCGACTTCCTGCAACTGCGCGAGTTCCGCGAGGGCGACTCCCTGCGCCAGGTGGAGTGGAAGGCCAGCTCACGGCTGTGCAAGCTCGTGTCGCGGGAGTACCAGGATGAACAGGACCGGGACATTATTTTCCTCCTCGATTGCGGCCGTCGCATGCACGGCGGCGACGGGGACCTCGGCCATTTCGACCACGCGCTCAACGCCATCCTGTTGACCGCCTGGTTCGCATTGCGCCAGGGTGACGGAGTGGGGGTGTGCACCTTTGCCGGGCGCGACCTGTGGCTGGAGCCGAGGCGCCACCAGGACGGCATCCACCGGTTGCTGGAGCAGCTCTACGATTTGCACACCACCACGCAGAGCACCGATTTCATCGAGGCCGCCCAACGCCTGCTGTCCCGCCGCAACAAGCGCGCCCTCGTGATCGTGGTCACCAACCTGCAGACCGAGGACAGGGACGACCTCGACACCGCCGTGCGCGTGCTCAACGAGCGCCACGCGGTGATCGTCGCCAATCTGCGTGAATTTGCCCTCGTCGAACACGCCGCCCGGGAGGCGGCCGGTTTCGAGGAGGCGCTCAAGCTCTGTGTTGCCACCGACCTGCTGCGCGGGCGCGAGCGCGTGGTGCAGCACCTGAGACGGCGGGGCGCCTGGGTGGTGGACTGCCTGCCGCACCAGCTCAACACCGCGCTGGCGGGCCAGTACCTGGCGCTGAAACGCGCGGGCGCGGTGTAGCATCCGCCATAGGCTCGACTAACGGCGTCCCGCACGAGACAATATCGCCAGAATAAGGACACCGCTGTAAGGCGGGGAGGCCGGAGATAGAGCAGGTACTGGCATATTTCACCGAGGGTGACGGCTGGTTCATCCCGATCATCGCGGCAATGATCACCGTCGAGTTCCTCCTGCGCCTGGCGCGCGGGGAGGGTGACAGGGTCGACCACAGGGAGGCCTGGTCGAGCATCTTCACCGGGATACTCTACTTCGCCCTCGGTGTCTCCCTGGCGACTATTGTGCTGGCCCCGCTGCACCGGCTCGGCTTCGAGTACCGGCTGTGGGATCTGCCCAACACCTGGTGGACCGCCGTGCTCGCAGTAATGCTTGCAGAGTTACTGTACTACTGGCAGCACAGGCTGCTGCACGAGATACGGCTGCTGTGGTGTATCCACCACGTGCATCACTCGGCAAAAGACCTGAGCATAGCAACGGCGTTGCGGATGCCCATCCTGGAGCCCTTCGCCCCTGCATTCCTGTTCGTGTGGATTGGTCCGTTCCTCGGTTTCAGCACCGTGGACACACTGCTCGCCGCGGGCTTCAACCTGCTCTTCGGGGCGTTCCACCACACCACGGTGGTGCCCAAGCTGGGCGCGCTGGACAGGTTCATCCCCTTCGTCACGCCGTCCCATCACCGGGTGCACCACGGCAAGGACCTCAAGTACCTGGACAGCAATTACGGCGGTACGCTGATCGTGTGGGACTGGGTATTCGGCACCTTCGTGGAAGAGCAGGAGGAGCCCACGTACGGATTGACCAAGGACATCGACACCTATAATCCCTGGACTATCCACACGATCGCGTTTCGCGAGCTGTGGCGCGACCTTCTCAAAGCCGACAGCTGGCCGGATCGTTTCCGCTACCTTTTTTACCCGCCCGGGTGGAGTCCCGACGGCTCGACCCTGACCACGCGGCAGAGGCGGGCACTGCAGCGTGCACAGGAGGGTGCCGCGAACACAGTCATCGCCTGAAGTTCAATCCACCCTGAGCGGGCGCGACGAGCCAGTTCCCCAGTAAAATACACCGACATATCCCGTGTAAACCGGGCCGGCATAAGCTCCCAATGTGGGTCAGGGATTCGTCCCCACGATAATGAAATTCTGCGCCGCCTCGCTCCAACGTACTGTGACACTCTGGCCCGGCGCGGGGAAGTCCTCGAGTTCATAGGTGGCCTCCAGCCCGGTGGCAAATTCCTCTTCCAGGCCCGCTACTTCGAATTCAACCGTGTCGATCAACACATTATCGATGTAGGTGCGCATAGTGTGCAGGCCGGGGCCAAGCAGTCCCCAGGCGTAGACGGCTCCGTAACCGTTGTTGCTGTCCCCGCATATGTCACGGGTATCAGCGCGCTGGGTGCCATAGGCAAGGGCCATACGGGGGCGCTCATCGAGCTGAATCTCGACCCGTTCAGCCTTGCAGGCCCAGCCGCGGATAATGCCGACACCGCTCTGTACGGACCCCTGCGCAGGGACTTCGGGGTGAGCATCTGCGGGGCTGTCTATGCGTAGCGGATACTTGAATCCGGCAACAGCCGCGTCCGCCTGGAACGGCGCGGCGCCCGGAGACAAATCCTCCCTGAATACACTGACATCGTAGTGGTTTCTGCCACTGGGTTTGCGCAGGGGCGGCAGGGGGATGCGTCGGGATAGGGGGGCGTGGCAGGGCCCGATATCGAGGTTGCCAGTGTCAAAGGAAATCTTGATAGCGCCATTTACCCTGTCGACGGTGATCGCATTGGAGCTCACAAAGCAATCTGCGCCGGCTTTCTTTTCCATGTTCAGGTACACGGGCTCGGACGGTGCGGGATACCTGGGTATCATGCTGAGGATATAGTCGTGCGTTTCCGCCCGGGGAGTCATCGAGTCCACATACGCGCCTAATTCGTCGAGAGTAAACGACTCGACGGGGCTCTCGTAACCGTGAAACTGGGCCGTCACCGCGCCTTCGTCGATGCGGGCCATGTTAATCGCCCAGGTGCCGCCGTAAGCGCCCCGGCCGTTGGGGCCGCCCATGCCTGCGATCCAACTGGATCCGGGCTCAAAGAGCCCGGGCGCAATGCCGCAGTCGAGGAACGTGTGTCCCTCGATGACAATCTGCCCGGCGTCCAGGTCTCCGGCAAAGACGCGCTCCACCTCCACGAGCGCCCCGAGGGGCTCATAGGCTGCTTCCGGCACGACGGGTCCGACGATGGTGACCTGCGCCACGACCCAGTCGGGCTGATCGAACCAGAGCAGCGGCGGCAGCGGTGGACAGGGTGAAGTGGCGTCGGCATTTGTGGCAAGAAATACGCTGGCCACTATCCCGATGGCCGCACCCAGGTTGCCCAACCTGTTCATTGCAAGCGTGGGGGAGAGCCCACGATTTCCAACTGCCATAGCGCCGTGTGCACGGATGTGTGGATATATCTCATATTTAACATAATATATATTATGCGTAATTGTGGATGGATCAGCCCCCCATACGGGCCTGCAGTGCCTTCAGCACCTCCACTTCCTCCGGCGTGGGTTTGTAGCGCCCGCCACAGCGCGGATCGGTCTTCTGTAGCAAGGCCGCCATCTCCGGCGTCACCGGTATGGGGTCACAGCCGTGCCCCTGTTCACAGATGAAGTCGAACTCCGGTCGCGCCTTCGCGTGACACGCCAGGCAGTTGCCGCCGAAGCGGTTGACGACGTCCGCGAACCCCCGTTTGCGTATCGTCGTGCCCCCTGCGCTCGTGTCCAGCTCAAAGAACTCCCAGTCGCCCGTCGCCGGGCTCACACCCTCATCCAGCTTCACCATGGCTTCTCCGGGCACGAGTTGCACGACGGAACCCGGCGGATAGACGCCTTGTTCCGCGTTGGCGACCGCGAGAGTCGCTTCCAGCCGGCCCTCGACCAGGTTGTCGACGTAGAAGCCACGTACGGGCGTCATATCGAGCATGCATTTGAAATCCTGCTCCGATACCGCGACGCTATCCGCCAGCGCGGGGAAAGCCAGGAGAGCAAGGACAAATGCCGTGGCTGTCAGGTGTGGTTTCATGGGCGCTGCCTCTATTTCAGTCGTGTAGTCTAAGGAAAATGAGCCCCCGCGGCCCGCCTGCAAGTTTGTGTATACGGGCTGACCCGTTACATTATGTTAAATAGTTCGCCCCCGGCCCGCAGAGGGCGCAACCGGTGACAGCGCATCTAGGCCGTGAAGGACCACTTGAAACCGACCAGTCCCTCGCTGACGTCCCACAGCCGCTCGCCGGCCTCCTCGTCCAGGGCCTTCGACGCGATGTGTGCATTCCCCACCGGTCCACGGGCGCCACCGAAGGCGCGCGGCCCGTAGTAACACCCCGACTCGGCCTCCTCCCCCGCCGCCGCCAACACCGTTGGTATGGCCCCGTTGTAGGCCGGCTGGGCAAACACGGCGTTGAGTACCTTGTAGGTCGAGTTGAGCAGCCCTGTCGGGCCCGTGCTCTGCAATTCCGTGGCGGAATAACCCGGGTGGCAGGCCACCGCGCTGACAGCACTGCCCGCCCTGCGCAGTCGCTGGTGCAGTTCCAGGATGAACATGAGATTGGCCAGTTTGCTCTGCCCGTAGGCCAGCGAACTGTCGTAGCGTGACTCGAACATGAGGTCGCCGAAACGCAGCCTGCCCAGGTAGTGTGCGATGCTTGAGACCGAGACGATGCGTCCCGACCGGTTTGCCACCAGGTCGAACAACTTGCCGGAGAACAGGAAGTGTCCGAGATGGTTGGTGGCGAGCTGTAGCTCAAAGCCGTCCTCGGTACGCGTCTCGGGTGTCTGCATGATGCCCGCGTTATTGACCAGGGCGTCAAAGCCGTCCCAGCGGGCGCGCACATCCGCGACAGCCTCTTCCACCGACGCCAGGCTGGAGAGGTCGAGGGTGACAGTCTCACAGGTGCCCGGCCCCGCCGCTTCGATTTTTTCCCGGGCCCGCTCCGCCTTCTGCGGATTGCGGCAGGCAATCACGATGTCGGCACCCGCGGCGGCGAGCATGATCGCCGCCTCCAGCCCGATACCGGAATTGCCGCCTGTGATGAGGTAGTTTTTCCCGGCGAGGTCCGGCAGGTGCTCGGGCGTCCAGTTGCGGATCTGTCTGGTTGCGGTCACGGTCCGCCCTCCCCCAGCCCCGTCTAGCCGGAAACGCTGTCCTGCACCGCCGGGTTGACGGCTCGAATAATCTTCACCACGTCGAGAAACAGGTGGTTGACCTCGGTGATCTGGTAGCCGGCGGCACGCACGTTGTTTACCGTGGGCCGGTTCATATCCGGTCCGAGTTTGCGGCTGATCTGGGTCATCAGGTCCATCATGATGCGGAAGGGATAGTAGCGCGAGCCGGTGTGCTCGAACATGAACAGCTCGCCGCCGGGCTTGAGCACCCGCCTGAGGGCGCGCAGGCCGCCCACCGGGTTGGGCACCGAACAGAACGTGCAGGAGGTGAACACCTGGTCGAAGGTCGCGTCCTCGAAACCCATGTCGTGCACGTCCATGACCCGCGCCTCGATGGTGCCGTCGTAGGCGTCAATCCGCGGCTGCGCCACCTCGAGCATCTTCGGGCTGATATCGATGGCGGTGATGGTCTGCCCCGGGGGAAACGCCTCGATATCCAGTCCGGTGCCCAGCGCCATGAACAGGATGCGGCCCTCCATGTGGCTGAACAGCTTCTCCTTGAAGGGGCGCCAGCGGGTCTCGGCGCCACGGCCCGCCATCAGGTCGAAATTCGGCGCCGCCTTGTCCCATTTCGCCTGGGTTCTGGTATCCATGGCTCAGGCTCCTATCGCCGGGTCTCGCGGACCGCGCAGGCTGTTGTTCATGATCCAGATGATGTTGATACCGATGAGCCCGCACACCGCGCCGCAGACGAGCGCCTGCTGGCCCGAGACCGGCTCCATCGCGGCCCACATGCCCACGACCATCCCGCTCAGCATGCCGCTGAACATGGTCGGCACCATCACCTCCATGGCGCCGAAAAAGATACCGAGGGGGAAGAACAGGACTAGGCCCACGACCATGCCGATAGCCATGGCCACGAGCATCGCGAAAAACATGTTCCAGCCGACCGGGATCAGCAGGGCGCAAAGCCAGCCGGCCACCGCGGCGACAAGCAGGTTGCCGCCCAGGTCGCCGAGCACGAAGAAAAGTCGGGAATCCATACACACTCCGTCTGGTGTTTGAAACAGGAAAGGGCGCATGTGCCCTGTCCCGCTCGGAGTATAGTACAGGGACGCCCCGCGAGCGCTGCCCGGTTGGGGTCAACCCCCGGGTCAGGGAACGTCCTGCCGGTGCTTGCGGTAGACGGCGCGCACCCACTTCAGCACCGGCCGATCGCGCCAGGCGGCCTGCTGCTCTGCCAGGCGCGGCGGGACGAACGCGGTGCGCGCATAGGGATGTTCCTGGGCCGAAGCGAGGCGGGCCAGCAGAGCACAGGCGGCGATGTCCGCGCGGGTGAACGTGTCCCCTGCCAGGTAGGGACGGCCATCCGCCAACAGGCCTTCCAGCCAGTTGAGTTCGCTCTCCAGGATGTCCCGGGACTCCCTGCCCTGCTCCTCGCCGATGTCCATGGCCTCGATCATCTTGCGGCGCAGGAAGGGCCAGGCGAGCGTGACGAAAATGCGATTGCCGGGAGACTGGTTGACCAGGAACACCGCCTTTACGTGTTGTGAGTGGTCAAGCAGGGTTTCGGAGTAGAAGTAGCGCCGGGTGTGCACACCGATTTGCTGGTCCAGGCGCTGTTCAAGCGCCCGGCACTCCGCGTCGTGCGCAGGTGGCGTCAGCAGGCGCCCGGCGGTCGCGCGCGGCTCCGCCCAGTCTACGATGTCCGCGGAACCCTGCACCAGGTCGTCGTCCGACTGGAGGATAGGCAGCGAAGTGGCGGGCAGGCCGAGGCTGCGGGCCTTGCGCATGTGTAGCCCGGGCGCCATGAACACCAGCTGGTAATCTATACCGAGATAGTCGAGGGCCCACCGCGATTTTTCGCAGAAGTGCGAAATGGCGAAAATATACAACCTGGTCCTGCTCATGCGCCGCCTCCGGTCAACCACTCACCTTGGCTTGTGTGGTGTTGATGACACCACTGTCCTACTGTAAACAACCGGCGCCGGGTTGCAAGGGCGCCTTTTGGAGTACACCGGCAGGCCGCACAAAGCCTCAGCCCAGCGCGGCGATTTCTTCCCCGAGCACCTGCAGGAACTGCGCGCCCACGGCGCCGTCGATCACCCGGTGGTCGCAGGACAGCGTGGCGCTGATCACGGTGGCCACCGCCGGTGCTCCGTCCTTCACCACCACTTTTTCCTCGCCCTTGCCGAGGGCGAGAATCGCACCCATCGGGGGGTTGATGATCGCGGTGAAATTCGTCACCCCGTACATACCCAGGTTGGACACCGTGAATGACCCGCCCGAGATATCGTCCTTGGCCAGTTTGCCCGCGGCGGCTTTTTCGGCCAGGCCGGAGACCGCGGCGGCGACATCCACCGGGGACATATCCTGTACGGCGCGCACCGTGGCCGGGTAAAGGCCGTCCTCGGTGGCCACGGCAACGGCGATGTTGGCGTCGGCGAACTGGTGGACGTCGTCGCCCACGAGATTGACGTTGACCCGCGGCTCCTTCACCAGTGCCTGCCCGACGCACCAGACGATGAGATCGTTGACGGACACTTTCAACGCGCCGCCATCGCTGTTCAATTTCTCCCGGTGCGCCAGCAGGCCGTCCAGTTCGTACTCCACCGTAAGGTAGAAATGGGGAATCTGCTGCTTGGCCTCCGTCAGTCGCCTCGCAATCGTTCGCCGCGTCGCCGAGAGTGGGATAACCTCTGCATCGGTCGGCCCTGCATCTCCGTCACCGCTGGCGGCGGCGCGCACATCGTCCTCGGTGATGCGCCCGCGTCGTCCTGTGCCGGTCACGGTATTGAGGTCGACATTCAGTTCCTGCGCCAGGCGGCGCACGGAGGGACTGGAGCGGGTATTGGCGTCGCCCCCGGCCGCGGCCTTTGCCGGTGCCTCTGCCGCGGGCTTGCCATCGGCCGCAGGCTTTCCACCGGCCGCAGGCGCTTCAGCGGCTGCCCCACTGTAGTTGGCGATAAACTCGTCGATCGCCGCGTCCTCGACATCCGCGGCGGCGATCACTCCCAGCAGTGCACCCACCGGGTGGGCGTCGCCCTCCTCGGCAATCACGCGGCGCAGCACGCCGTCCACGGGAGCCTCCCAGACGTTGACGATCTTGTCGGACTCCATCTCGAACACTTCATCGCCCTTGACGATGCTGTCGCCCTGCTGCTTGTTCCAGGTGTTGATGGTTCCCTCGACCATCTCGATGCCCCACTTGGGCACGGCAATGGGATAAATCTCGCTCATGGTGCTACATCAGTTCCTTGATCGTGGCCGATATGCGCTCGACGCTGGGAATGTACGCGGCCTCCAGCTCGGGAGAGAACGGCGTCGGGCTGTGGGGTGCACAGACCTGCTTTACGGGCGCCTTCAGCGCGTGAAAAGCCTTGTCCGCGGCCAGCGCCGCGATGTCCGCGGTCAGGCCGCAGCGCGGCGGGGATTCGTCCACCACCACCAGCCTGCCCGTGGCCTCCACGCTCTCGAGGATCGCGCCCTCATCCAGCGGCGAGCTCGTGCGGGGGTCGACCAGGTCGCAGCTGATACCCTCGCTCTCCAGCGCGTCGATAGCCGCGGCCGCACGGCCCACCATCTGCCCGAAGGCCACCACGGTCACGTCGTCGCCCTCGCGCACAAAGGCCGCCTCGCCGAAGGGAATGGTGTACATCTCGTCCGGCACCTCGCAGGCCTCCTGGTAGAGGGCCTTGGGCTCGAAGAACAGCACCGGGTCGTCCTCCCTGATCGCCTGCAGCATCAGCCCCTTGGCGTCGTACGCGTTGGAGGGAATCACCACTTTCAGGCCGGGGAACGAGGTCATGACCTGGTACATGGACTGGCTGTGCTGGCCCGCCGCGGAGAAACCACCGCCGGAGGCGAAACGGATCACGGCGGGACACTTGCTCTTGCCGCCGAACATGTAGCGGAACTTGCCCATCTGGTTGACGATCTGGTCCATGCAGACACCGATGAAGTCCGCGAACATGATCTCGGCCACGGGCCGCATGCCCACGAGGGCGGCACCGGCGGCGGCGCCCACGATGGCGGATTCGGAAATGGGCGTATCGATGCAGCGGTCCGGCCCGAATTCCTTGTACAGGCCCGCGGTGACACCGAACACGCCACCGACGGAGCCGACCTCGCCCTGGCTGCCGTTACAACCGGCCACGTCCTCGCCGATGACAAACACCGAATCGTCTTCCGCCATGGCCTGGTGCAGGGCCTCGTTGATGGCGTCGCGCATGGTTTTCTCTGGCATGACAGTTATCTCCTATGCCGCGCCGGCCGGGCTTGAATAGCTGATGTACACATCGCGGGTCACCTGCTCCGCGGTCGGCCGCGGCGCGGCCTTGGCCTCGGTCACCGCCTGCTCGATCAATTCCATGACTTCGGCGTCGATCGCATCCAGTTCATCCGTGGATAGCTCGCCGCTCTCAGCCATGCTCGCGCGGAAGTTTTTCAGGCAGCAGGAGTTTTCCCGCAGGTCGTCCAGCTCCCCCTCGCCCCTGTAGGTCTGCGGGTCGCCAACGAAGTGGCCGTGGAAGCGACCGGTCTCTGCGAAGATCCCCGCGGGGCCGTTGCCGCCCCGGGCGTGCTCGACGGCCTTGCCCGCGGCGTCGTAGACGGAGAAGAAATCCGCGCCGTCGGCGACGAATACCGGGAAGCCGAAGCTCTCGGTGCGCGCCTTGAGGTCGTCGCAGCCCACGGCGTAGCTGATGTTGGTGTGTTCGGAGTAGTAGTTATTCTCGATGACGAAGATAGCGGGCACATTGAGCACCACCGCCAGGTTCATGGCCTCGAAACAGGTGCCCTGGTTGACGGAGCCGTCGCCGGAGAAGGATACCGCCACCCGGCCGTTCTTGCGGATCTTCGCCGCCAGTGCAGAGCCCACGGAAATGGGCGGGCCGCCGGCGACAATGCCGTTGGCGCCCAGGATGCCCTTCTCCATGTCCGCCACGTGCATGGAGCCGCCCTTGCCCTTGCACAGGCCCTCGGAGGAACCGAACAGCTCCTTCATCATGCCGATCACGTCGGCGCCCTTGGCGATGCAGTGGCCGTGACCGCGGTGGGTGGAGATGATGGTGTCCGCGTCGTCCAGGTGCTCACAGACGCCCACCGCGTTGGCCTCCTGGCCGGTGTAGAGGTGGGTGAAGCCGGCGATCTGGCCGTTCATGATCTCCGCGTGGACGCGTTCCTCGAACTCGCGAATGGTCTTCATCTGGCGGTAGGCCCGCAGCAGTTTGTCCCTGGGTATGCTCACGTGAAAGCTCCTGCTGTGTCAGCGAAAGGGCGGTAAACCCGCACACGGCGCGGCATTCACCGGTCGACGGGCAATCCGGCAGACTATAGGGGAATTCCTGAAAAAAAACAATCTGGATTGACTGTTTTTATCGCGACCCGCGAGAGGCCAGCGGGGGCATCGATGTTGACGCTGCTATAGTTGAACCCGCGCCGCCTGACGATGCCGTCGGGGGACAGAAGCCGCCAGGCGGGCCCGAATGTCCCTATACTGGCGCGACACGACAATAATCAATAAGGAAGGATTCAACCATGCAGCGCGGACTTCGCCTCGGCGCCGTGGGCCTCTGCGGCCCCCTTGCCCTCCCCCTTTTTCTGCCACCCGGCGCAGCGGCTGCGCCCGTCCTCGAAGAGGTCATCGTCACGGCGGAACGCCGGGAGGAGTCGCTGCAGGACGTTCCCATCTCCATCGCCGCATTCGATGAGGACACGCTGGAGAAAATGGGGGTCCACGACATCAAGGGCCTGGCCTCGAAGATTCCCAACGTGGTGGTCAACGAGTTCACGGGGTCCTCGACAACGATACGCCTGTTCATCCGCGGCGTCGGCCAGAACGACGTCCAGGTCACCCAGGACCCCTCGGTGGCCCTGTACATGGACGGCGTATACATCGGCTCCTCAGTGGGTACGGCTTTCGAGACGGCAGACATACGGCGTATCGAGGTGTTGCGGGGCCCCCAGGGCACCCTGTACGGGCGCAACGCCACCGGCGGCGCCATCAACCTGATCACCAACAAGGCGGACCCCTCGGGCTTCAACTTCCGCCAGCGGCTCACCGGCGGTAACTACGACACCTTCCGCAGCCGCTCGATTCTCAACATCCCGTTGTCGGACACCACCGCCGTCAAGCTGGCTTACTCCTACTCCGAGCGCGAGGGCATCGTCGAGAACGAGGGTGTCGGCGAGGACTTCGGCGCCGAGGAACGGGACAACTTCACCGCGGACTTCCACTGGGACGCGTCCGACGCGATCACGCTCGACTACAAGTACGAGCACTCGAGTATCGAGGATACCGCCCGCCTGTCCCAGCTGCTGATCTGGGACCCCACACAGCCCCTGGCGGGCATCATCGGATTCGCCGACCCGTCGCTGAAGCCCAATGGCGACCCGGTGGATACGGGCAACGACCGGCTCGACGAGGCGACCTCCTTCGACGAGATCCAGACCGGGGATGTGACCATCGACGCCCACACGCTCAACCTCGCCTGGGAGATCAACGACGTGCTCACCGCCCGGTCCATCACCGGCTACCGCGACGTGGACGCTTTCTCCCAGATGGGCCAGACCCCGACAAACTTCCTCACCCTGGGCCCCTGGAGTATTACCAACGGGCTGCCCGACACCGATTTCGAGCAGTTTTCCCAGGAGCTCCAGTTGCTGGGCGTGACCGACCGCTTCAACTGGGTGGCGGGCCTGTACTACTACGAGGACGAGTCCGACGAGAGCAATCTCGGGGATTCTCAGGGTTCGGAAAACATCCCCGAGGGCGACCTGGTGGATTTCACCTCGACGGAGAACACCTCCATCGCCGTATTCGGCCAGGTGACCTGGACCCCCGAAAGCCTCGAACGCTGGCACTTTACCCTCGGCGCACGCTACTCGGATGACAACCGCAAGGCGTTCCGCGACAACAACCGCGTGTCCTACGGGCTCGGCGGAATTCCGGTCAGCACGCCCGCGTTCCGTGCCGATTACGACCAGGACTTCGACGAGCTCAATCCCTCCCTGACCGTGGAGTACGACCTCAGCGACAACGCCAACGTCTACGGCAAGGTGGTCACCGCCTACAAATCCGGCGGTACCAGCCAGCGCTCCACCAGCTCGCAGAATTTCCAGGAGGGCTTCGATCCCGAGGACCTCATCTCCTACGAGCTCGGTTACAAGGGCGACCTGATGGACGGTCGCATGCGACTCAATGCCGCCGCCTTCTACATGGAGTTCGAGGGCTACCAGCAGAGCGTCCAGACGGGCACCAACGCGGGCCAGCGCGATTTCATCAACATCGATGACGCGGACATCTACGGCCTCGAGCTGGACGTCACCATGGCCTTCACCGACAACCTGGTCGGCGACCTGAGCTACGGCTACCTCGACACCAGTTTCGGGCCCAAGACCGTCAGCTACCTGCAGATCGACCCGACCTCACCGGACGGGCTCACCACGATCACCGAGGGCCTGACGGACGCCCTGGCGCTCGCACCGGAGCACACGGTCACCGCGGCCCTGGACTACAGCCGGCAGGTAACTCTGGGAGTCTTCAACGCCAACGTCAACGTGCAGTACCAGGACGAGGCGAACGGTGGCGTACAGCTGCCGACCGGCATTCTCAATGACCGCACCCTCCTCGCTGCCACGCTCGGTGTATCCGATATCGAACTGGGTCGGGATCTGGGCACACTGCGCGTGACCGTGTGGGGCAACAACCTGCTGGACGAGGAGTACCACATCGGCAATATCCGCCAGCCGACCTTCGACGATCTCGGACTGATCGGCCTCGCCACCTTCGGCGACCCCATGACCTACGGTGTGACACTGGAGTACGAATTCGACTAGAGGCAGCCGAGACGTTGCGTGGCTCTTCCATTGTCCGTGATCGGGTCTATAGTGAGAGGTGCTGTTCTCACGCGGATCATTTCATTCAGGACATTGACCTATGCGAAATACAACAAAAATAATTTTTGTCTCAATACTGCTTTTTCTTCCGCTGTCAGTGGCGTTCAGCGCTGACCTACTCCAGGCGCTCGGGGAACCGGCGGACCTCGACGTGGCGGGCTTCAACCATATCCAATGGCAGAAAGTTCAGTACTCGCAGGGGGACTGTCCGGAACTTCTTACCGGGATTGCCTACTGGTCTCCCGGCGATGTTTTTGAGTCGGCGGGAGACGCCTATTACACACCCTACGTGCAGATTCACGGGGGCGGCTGGTTTACCAAGAAAGATTATGAGCCCGTCACAGAGGTGGGGGATGCTGAAAAAATCCAGGCGTGGGTCGAGAAGGGATATATCTTGTTCTATCCCACCTACCGAGGAGCAGAGCAGGTTGCCGATCCCAACGAATTCCCCGGTTGTGACCACCCTAGGGAATTGATACGCGATGCGGAATTCTTCCTGCAGGCGATAGCCGAGGGGAACGAGGCGTTGCCACAGGGCACTGACATCCGACCGCAGACTCTCGGCAAAATCCGCATGGGCGGCGGCTCCGCCGGTGCTCATGTCGCCATGAGTCTCGCAGTTCGGAACCCATCCTGGTTCGACCGGGTGCTTGGCGAGGTAGGTATATATGACTTCCGCCACCTAGCGGATCAATGGGAAGAATCCTGGGAGAGCTTTGGCAATCGCAATCTCGACGAGTGTGACGCGGAGTTTGACAACAAGGTGACCGCGACAACCACCGGCATATACGGCCAGGTGGGGCCCGCTTACAATCTCTTCGAGGTCACCCAGCGTAACTGCGGCAAGTTGCCGGTGCTTGGCGCACCGGGCGCTTACCGGGTTACGGATTCCACCGACCCCGCCAAATGGGCTGAATTTGGGGCCGGCACATTTGTCGAGCTGGAGGAAGAGGATCCAGAGCCTGGTGAGGACCCCCGGAAATATACCATTTTCTTTGCCGCGCACTTTCTCAACCCTGTTGTTTTTCCGCTCCTGGCCAGCTCAGAGATTGACAATTCCCTGCCCGATTTTGACCACCCTATTATCGTGCAGGAAATAAGCGCGGGTAGTGTGCCCGTGCTTCCCACTGAGGAGGCGCGAGAACAGAAAGTGGGGCTTCTGCGTAGTGTTTACCTCGGTTTCCTGGACGGCTATTTGAATCAGTCATTCCTGGACCTGCAAGATCCCAACCATCCGTTATTGCTGGACAACACGCTCGGCGAATTCGTGCGGGCCAATCCCACTGCCGAATACCCGCAATTTCGACTGACAACCAATACCGGCGACTTTACGTTGCAGGAACAGGCGCTCGCATTTTGTAACGACCTTCAGGATCTCAGAGGGCTTCCACTGGACAAGGTGCTTGCCCAGGACGCCAAGGGCACAATCTACCAGTGTGGCGACACCGGCCTCCTGTCGATTGCCACCGGCGGTGATCACGGAGGCATTATTACGACCGAGAGTTACTATGTGCGCTGGCCCGTGGAGCGCGAGAGCCATCTGACCTGGTTGAGGAGCGAGGCCGATCCGACACCAACGGGATGCGGATTTCTCCCGTCGCCCCTGACAAACTGGGTCGCCGGTGCCGGCGCCCTCGCTGACTGGTATCTGGAAAGCAACTTTTTTGCCACCAGGAACGGCTCGGGGTTGTACGATCCCAATATCTACGCCAACGAATGGGCTGCGATCATTAATGACCCCCTGTACCGGGGCACTGCCACTACCCGTTTCCCACTGTTCATTGGCGAGGGCATGATCGCGAGCCGCGACCCTGTCATCCAGGCGACAAACAACTTCTTCAACGTGCACAAGCTGTGTGTGGAGCCGATGTAAGCACCCTACCAGCCGCCGCCTCCCCCGCCGCCGCCACCGCCGCCGGAGAAACCGCCACCACCGCCCCCTGAGCTGGAACCCGGGGCGGTGGCCGCGGAGGAGATGGCGGAGCTCAACCCACTGCCCACCGATTGGGAAAAGGCGCCCATTTGCCCCGGGTTGAAACTGCCGTGATACCAGTGGGGGCTGTAGCCGGCCCCTGTCTCGGGGTCCCTGATCTGTGACAGGACCGCGGCAAACTGCTCTGCCCAGGCCTGCTCCACGCCCAGCGCGATGGCGAAGGGCAGGTAGGCCTCGAAGAGCTGCGGCGTGAGTTCGGGCGGGTTGCGCAGGTTCAGGTCGTCCTTCTCCGCGACCTCGAGGTAGAGCTTGAAACCGGCGGAGCGGTCCATAAGCCTGCGGCCGCGCGGCGACGGGGCCTTCATCAGCCAGGCGAACAGGATGTGCAGTGCCAGGGTGGCACCCAGTAACCCCATGACCAGAGGCGTCCAGGTGAATTTCAGTGTGACAACCAGTGCGCACAGGGCGCAGCCGAGCAGTGTCGGCAGCAGGAGCCTGCCGTTGGTCCGGAAGTAGATATTGCGGTAGTCCTTTTTCAGCGCGTTGCTGTGCGCCGTCCTCGCCCCGGAAACGATGAAGTGGTTGGGCTGTTCGAGCTGCAGCGTGGAGCCGCTCCTGAACAGGCGGTTCAGCAGCGTGCGCTCGCCGGGGGCGAGTTTTTCTTTCGAGGGCGTGCGCCGCAGCGAATAGTCCTCGCCCACTTTCTCGATCGTCAGGTGCCCTTTCACAGCGAGGTTGATCACCGCCGCGGTAAACGCATCGTTGTCGTAACCCATGCGTTGGATGTAGCGCAGCGACGCGGGCGAGTAGCCCTCGGGCGGCTCGTAGTGGGGAAACACCACGCCGGCCTCGGGGTCGCGGCCGTAGCGGTGCCACATAAAAAGGAGATACGCGCCGCCACCGAAAAACGCGAACAGTGCCAGCGCGAGGCCGCCGTTGGCGGCCAGCAGGTGCGACAGCCTGCGCATGCCTCCCGGTTCCTCCACAACGCCCTTGGGCCACGTGAACACCACCGTGAGGCCTTCCCCCGGCCCCAGAGTGCGCGTGGTCCGCGCGCGCCCCTCGCCGGCGGCCACGTCCCCGGTGTAGTCCCGGCCCCGCTCCCCCTGTCGCCCCGTATAGCCCTCCAGGCGCAGCTGCTCCGGGTTCACCGCCTCGGGCAGGCGCACGAGGACCCCGGCACGCTCGATGGGGAACTCCCAGCCATTGCCGGTGACGTTCCAGTACAGCTCGTCGCCCTTCTCGAAAAAGCCCAGCTGCCAGTCGGTCCGGTAGCGGATGCGGTAGGTATAACGGCCGGGATTCAGGAACGTGTGCTCGCTACCAATGTACAGGCGCACGCCGTTGGAGCGGCGGCGGGTGTGCCAGGACTCGCCGCCCCCGTCCCGTGTGACGTCCAGTACCTCGAAATCGACAGTGCGCAGGTTGCCGTAGCGGTCGCTGTAGCGGGTGGGAAAGTCGCGGTAAATGCCCCGGCGGATGCTTTTGCCCTCTGCCACTACCTCGATCGTCTCCTCCACCACCATGGAGCCGTCGGTGGCGATATCGATCACGCTGTGGAACGCGGTCAGCCGTTCGGCGGCCTGGATACCACCGCAGAGACCAAACAACAGCAGGAGGCACGCGAGCCATCGCGACGGGCGCATCATCCCAGGTCCACGGTGGGGGCCACGCGCTCATCCGCGTTGTCGACCTCGAAAAACTGTGCGGCGGTAAAGCCGAGCGGACGGGCGATGAGCAGGTGCGGAAAGCTCTGGATGCGCGTGTTGAGCATGCGCACGGCGCCGTTGTAGAAGCGGCGCGCGTACTGGATCTTGTCCTCGGTTTCGACCAGTTCGGCCTGTAGCTGGCGGAAATTCTGGTCCGCCTTGAGGTCCGGGTACGCCTCGATACTGACGATGACCTCGTGCAGGCCCTCCTCCACCGCCTGCTCGATGGCCGCTTTCTGCCCCAGGTCCGCGGCCTGCTCGCTGCGGGCGCGCAATTCCGTCACCGCCTCCAGGGTCGCCCGCTCGAAATCGGCGTAGGCCTTCACGCAGGTGACGAGGCGCGGCACCAGGTTGTGGCGGCGCTTGAGCTGCACGTCGATATCACTCCAGCCGGCCTGCACGAGGTTGCGATCCCGTACCAGCCGGTTGTAGATCCAGATTCCCCCGCCGAGGAGGAGTACGAGCACCGCCGCTTCAATCATGCGGCCAGTATAGCGCGGGGGACCGGGTTGCGCGCCAGTCAGTCGGAGATAGGCCAGCGCCCGTCCGCCGTGTAAAAGGCGAAGCGCTCCGCGATCATGGCGGAGGTCAGGCCGTACTCGGCCAGGTCGTATTCGTGGCGACCGTGCTTGCCCTTCGGGTTGTTGTCGATATGCGCCTGCAGCGCGGCGCGGGAGTCGTCCGAGAGCTGCATGCCGAAGGCGTCGTACACCCGGTCGACCACCGCCATGGGGTTCTCCACGAACTCCCGCTGGGACATATCGACGAACATCTCCGGCGGCAGTGTATCGCGCGACGCCAATCCTTTTTCCAGTGACATGGCATACCAGTCCATGACCGCGCGGCCGATGTCCCCCCCATCGAGATGGCTGTAGTCACCCGCGTACATCCCCATCACCACCTTGTTCATGCTGTTGATGGAGGGCACGACCTTCTGCGGGTCGCGGTGGCACCAGACGAAGCGCGCGTCGGGGAACACGTCCAGAATCGCGTCGATGCCCCACATGTGTGCAGGGGCCTTGAGCATCCACTGGCCGCCCGGGCTGCGCCAGGAGAGCATCTGCATCTGCTTCTTCTGGTACGCGTACATCGGCGCGAGGTCCCGCGCGAGCAGCCAGGATCGATAGGGCTCCAGCATGATCTCGAAGCCCAGCTGCACGCCCGTGAAGGCGAAGGCGTGCAGCAGCACGCACTCCTCCGGGGTGTCCGCGTCGACGAAATGGATCTTGGCGAACTCCGAGTTGCGCGTCTCCTCCAGCGCCTTGACCAGGAAGGGATAGCGCGGGTCCTCGTCCCCGGGCTTCGAGTCCGGCCAGGGATCGGGGAATTGCACCTCCCACTGCAACAGGCCACGGTTCTCCGGCGCCGATACCAGCAGGTTGAGCAGCGCGGAGGTACCGGAGCGCGGCAGGCCGGTGACGAACACCGGTGCAGTGATCGCCTGGTCGGCATACTCGGGAATGGTTTTGAAGGCGTTCTCACACTTGAGCCGCGTGGCCAGCTGCATGACCACGCGGTCACGACAGCGCTTGCGCCCCTCCGGGTCGCGCACGTTCCTGTCATAGGTCTCCAGCAGGGTCTCCAGCCCCTCGCGGTACGGGAGATCGCCGAAATCCTCGAAACCTGTCTGTCCCTTCGCCTCTTCGACCAGCTCGTCGGCGATAAAATTCACTGCCTGCTCGCTCATCGCAGTTCGGACAGCTTGGCCACCCGGGTCTTCAGCGTGGGGTGTTGATCGGCCCCGATCCAGCGCCAGCACATAGTGCCCATGCGATGGCCTGCCGTCTCGATCCAGTTGGGCACACCGGGGTCAGTGTGGGACACGACAACGCGCACGCTGCCATCGGGCTCGTAGTGAGCGGTGTGTTTATTGACATGAATCGTGTGGTGCCGGTAGTCCAGCGATTCCATCCACCAGTTGTCGAGCTGGAAGTTCCAGGTCTGGCACTCGGGGATCTCCGGGGCCTCGATGATGAACACCTCGTCCTCGGCAAGCTCCCACGCGCTGTGAAAGTAGAAAATGTTCGGGTCGCCGCCGATAGACTGGCAGTAATCCTGGTCCGCCGGGGGCAGGTCGTTCAGGGTCGGCAGGAAACTCTCCGCCCAGTCTTCGAACATCTTCGCGGAGCCGTGTACGAACATTACCGCGCCCTGCAGGCCGCGCTCCAGTTTTTCGGCGGTCAGCGGATCCGGCCGGTCCTCCGTCGCGCCGATACGCTCAATGGTCATTTCTGCGCGCTTCTCGTTGACCCGGTCCTGGAACGTCTGGCGCACGGTGATGGAGTTGGTACTCTCACCCAGCGGCAGCCAGTTGCCGGGCTTTTCCTCCTTGCTGAGGATGATCTCGATCTCGCCGTTGGGCCCGATATCCATCTGCCGGTGATCGATATGCCCGGTGACCTCCATGGTCCCGTCGATCGCGTAGCGGTTGATGATGGAGCTGATGCCGAGGTAGTCCACCGTGCCCCGGTTACCGGTGATGCGGTAGTCGTAAGCGGGGTTGATCGGCGCGCTCTCGTAGCGGTTGTCGGGGTTGTCCGCACCCAGCTTGATGGTCTCGTGTGCACCGCAGCGCAGTTGCGGGAACATCGGGTCGCGAAACTCGAGAAAGCTCTCCAGACCGCCGCGCAACAACCTGGCGAGATAACGGTATCCCTCGGCCTGGTTGAAGGGATCTTTCGGCGCCTTCTCACTGCGGATGATCTTGCCCGCGTCCTTCAGCGCGTCGCAGAACTCGTCCCAGGTGGTGCCGTCCACCACGCGTTTTTCGGCATCTGACATCGACATCGTTTCACTCCGTATTCGCGGGAGCACCAAGTGTCATCAATGCCTTCCGGTGAATCAAGTTCAGGAGCGGATACGGCGCGCGGCAGGTCGCATCCCGGGCATCAGGTCTAGTCCCTTGAACCGGCCCCGGAAACCCGCATTGAAAAAACTTGCAGCCGCCGCACGAAGGCCCCGCGACACGCGGGTTTCAGCCGGCCGGGCGCTCGAGGTAGATAGGGCTGGTCCAGGCCCGGGGTTCGGCCGCGGCGGTGCACTGGTCGTCCGGACCCGCGTTCTGATCGATGCAGTAACGCCGCGCAATGCAGTTGCCGTCGCGGTCATACTCGCAGCCGAAGGGATCGCCGCCGATGAGGGCCTCCGCTTCCTGAATAACACGCGCGTAGTAAACCGCGGGTCGCGCCGAGGCGGCGTAATCGGGATCCTCAAACTCTACCGTGCAGCCCTCACTCGCGGCCGGGCACTGGAATACTCGCCAGCGGTGTTCGATCAGCGGTGCCATCGGCTCCTCCGGGCTCACCTGCGGCCGGATACGCACGATCTCGACGCGGGTGATGGCCTTCCTGCGATCGCCCGGGCGATAGCACTCTCCGCCGCACAGTGATTGCACACGCGCCGCACCGAGTGCGGCCTGGGCGTGCTCGGGACATCCCGGCTGCTGCTCGAAGGCACCCAGGGCGCGTACGCGAAAGCGCGGCGTCGCATCCATGCTCACCTCGCTGCCCATGGGTGTCTCGCCGCCGGGTCCGTTCAGCAGGTCGAACCACACGAGCATACGATCGCCGGACGTGGCGTAGACCTCGCGTCGTGACAGTGCGCCCCAGATGGCGTCGCGGTCACGGCCGGCACTGTGCACGGCGACGAGGCCACCCGTGTAGAAAAAGCTCCCCGACTCGCGGTCCTCACTGTAAGACCAGGTGGGCTCGCCGCTGAACTGCTTGCTGTCGGTGTACAGGCGTCGGTCGGTCTCCTTGAAGCTATTGCCCGGCCGCGCGAGGTGGTTGTCACTGGAGCCGATGAGACCGAAGCGCGTGCGCTTCGGCGCGCCGGCCGCGTCGAAACCGAGCGCGAGATTGTACTGGGTGGACTGGCGCGGCACGTACATGGACGCCGGCTGGAAACTGTTCTGGAGTTGCCCGCAGCCCGCCCAATCGTCCAGCGTCGCCTCGGGAAACAGCTTGCGCCCCCCGGGTGCACCCCGCGCGGCGAACAGCGCCATGGCCTGTTCTACCTGATCCTCGCAGGGCACCTTGTCGTCAGCCTCGCACCGGGCGCGCACCAGCTCGCCCGCGCGACGGCAGCAGGGGGTGAAATTTTCCGTCGCCTCCGGACAGGCGGGCCTGCCCTGCGCGTCCGTGGCAATGCGCTCGAAATCCTCGAAGCGCTCGGAATTGCCGTGTCCCGAGTACGTTTCCAGCAACACCTGGTAGCGCGCCTCGTACTCGTCCAGCTGGTTGCGGAAGTCGGCCGCCAGGTGGTTCGTGGTGCCCCAGGCCAGCCCGTGGGGAATGACCATGCTGTCGTATCCCAGCTCGTCCAGCTTGCGATACAGGTCGGTCGGCGTCAGGGCCACCTCGCGGCAATCGACGGGCAGCTCGTCCGCGGGCACATCCGTCGGGCACAGGGGCGTACCGAGGGATTCCGCCGCGTACCAACCGTAGTCGCTCGTGGTCTGCAGATCGTCCACCAGGCTCAGCATGCCGAGCAGGAAGGCCGGCGCGCGCAGTAACGGATACACGGCCGCGGAGCTGATCGGCCGTATCGGCGCGGCCCCCTCCTCCCAGGTGCGGAAGATGACGTTCTTGTGGCCGTAGTGGCTGGCGGCATCGTCCCTGTCGCCATTCGACCACTCCCAGCCGACGAATGACACCATATCGGGGTTGGCCGGGTCTCCCGACTGGGCATTGCACTGGCGGATCGAGTCCAGGGTATCTGCCCATACACGGGGTGTGAGGCCCTCTGCGTGATCGTTGATACTCCAGAAATCCAGCGCGGAGCAGTAGCGCGCAAAGTCGCATGCATCCGCGGGGGTGGCCACGCCGACATCTTTCATCAATTTCGTGTTGAACAGGTTGGCATCGAAGGAATAGTTGGTGTGGGTGTGCAGGTCGCCGAAGAGGATCTGCGGTGTGTCGTCGCGCGCCGCGGCAAGCACGCGGGGGCCTTCGACGACCGGTGCCGAGGCCCAGGGTTCGCCACCCGGCCAACCCCTACCCAGGGCATGGAACCAGGCCCACGCAACGACCAGCAGTACCAGGATTCCGAGCAAGGCGCGCTTTATCACTTTCTGATCTCCTCCCCGTCCAGGCGATTGAGCAGGCGAAAACCTGCCCGAAACACCAGCCCGATGAACAGCAGCGCCGCCAGGAACAGCACGATCGGCAGTGGCGGCAGCCAGCGACCGTCCTCCGGCAGTTCGCCGGGCATATCCGCGACTCGCGCCTCGAGTGCCCGGTAGGCCGTGAACGCCTCCCGGTCGAGTCCGCGCCGGGCGAGCGGCCGTCGCTCACCGGGGTCTGCCTGCATGTCGTAGAATCGACCGTCCTCGTAAAACTTCCAGCGCCGGTCGAAGGCGTAGCGCGTCGGCCTGCCGGTGGGCCAGCTGGGTTCATAGTGGACAAACAGGCTGTCCCGGGAGAGCTCCGCCCCGCCTGCCAGGACCGGCACAAGACTCATGCCATCGACACTCTGCCCCACCGGGCGCTCGATACGCGCCAGTTCCAGCACCGTCGGCAGGATATCACTCTGGTCGACCAGGCTGTCACTCACGCCGCCGCCGGTTACGATACCCGGGCCCCAGGCGATAAGGGGGACGCGCGTACCCAGCGTGGCGGTGCGGGCCTTGCCACCTGCCATCTGTGCTCCCCGGTAGGTACTGACGATATCCCGTTCGGTGCCGTTGTCGCTGGTGAACAGGACCACTGTCGGCCTCGCGGTCGCGGAGGATTCCAGCGCGTCGATCATCTCGCCGAGAAGTGTGTCCATGTAGGCCACCATGGCCGCGAAGCGCCGCTGCTCGTCCGCCGCCTCTTCCGTCATGTCCGGCGTGGTGACCCACGGGCTGTGCGGCAGCACCATGGGGTAGTAGAGAAAAAACGGTTCGTCGGCTCGCGCCGCGATCCACTGCAGGACGAAGCCCTGGATAACGTCCGGACCGAAGGCGTCTTCACCGTGACGGGTGGTCTCGCCGTTGTGATCCAGCACAGGGGCCCAGTAGCGCGACTCGCGCCCGCCCGGGCCGAGATGCCAGACCAGGAAATCGTCGAACCCCGCCTCACCCGGCGAGACGCTCCGGTAGCCGTCGAAACGTGAATCCTCGTCGACCCACTTGCCCGCCACCGCCGTACGGTACCCCGCCGCACCGAGATAGTTTGCAATGGTGTTCGCAGGAGCTGTCTCGCCGTCGCGGTGACGAAAGGCGTGCTGCCCGGTCAACAGTACGACCCTGCTGGGTGTGCCCAGGGGCTGTGAGTGCGCGTGATCGAATCGTATGCCCTCTTCGGCGAGCGCATCGAGATGGGGTGTCGGGTAGCTCTCGCCGCCATAGGCACCCATCGTCTCGGCACCGAGGTCGTCGGCGACGACGAGAACGATGTTGGGACGCCCATCGCTCGCCGCCAGGACGACTGCGGGCAACGCCAGGGCCAGGAGGCAGCCCAGGCAGGCTCCCGTCAACGCTTCTCTCGGCGGGACGGTGCGCATCACATCAACTTGAGCAGGTATTCGAACAGGCGGATCAACGGGCCGTGCCACCAGGGTACCTCCGGGTCCTCCTCCGGCACCTGGTACCGGGCGCGCAGCGCGGACAGGCGCCGCTCGAGGTCGCCGGTCAGCTCCGCGTAGCCCTCACGGCCGTGCAGGTTGTCCTGCTCGTGGGGGTCGGTCTGCAGGTCAAACAACTCCCACTCGCCCTTGCGGTAGTAGTGCACCAGCTTGTAGCGGCCGGTGTGCACGCCGTAGTGCCGGGCCACACCGTGAAACCCGGGGTTTTCGTAGAAGTGGTAGTAGAGATCCCGGTCCCAGTTCGCGGCGGGATTCTCCAGCAGCGGCAGCAGACTGACGCCGTGCATCGGCTCGGGCGCCTCGATACCCACCGCGTCGAGCAGCGTCGGCGCGAAATCGATATTCTGCACCAGGGCGGGGCTCACAGACCCGGCGTCCACGCGCCCCGGCCAACGCACCAGCAGGGGTATCCGGGAGGACACCTCGTCCATCCAGCGCTTGTCGAACCAGCCGTTTTCGCCCAGGAAGAAGCCCTGGTCGGAGGTGTACACCACGATGGTGTTGTCCTCCAGGCCCTCGTCCCGCAGGTAGTCCAACAGCCGGCCGATCTCCCTGTCCATGCTTTTCACCGACCCGATATAGGTCTTGATGTAGCGCTGGTACTTCCAGCGAATCTCCTCCTCCGGGGACAGGCCGGCGGACTCGAAAGCGCGGTTGCCGGCGCCAAAGGTTTCCTCCCAGAGCGCCGCCTGTTCCGGGGTCAGGTTGCGGCCCATGGACAACTTGACGTCGTTGTTGGTCATCCAAGACTCGATGGACATGCGGGCGTCACGCCTGGCCCGGTTGAGCCCGGACAGGTCACGGAGCAGCGTGTCGGGCTCCGCAACCCTCGCCGCCTCGTCCCAGTCAGCCAGCTCCTGCGGTCCCGGCAACCAGTCCCGGTGCGGCGTCTTGTGGTTGTAAATCAGAAAAAACGGCGCGTCTTCACCGGACACTGAATCCAGCCAGGCGACGGCACGGTCCGTGACCAGGTCCGCGACATAGCCGGTGGTGTCCTCTATTCCGCCGGGACTGCGGAATTTCGGGTTGTAGTAAGTGCCCTGTTCCATGGCGTTGTGAATCACTTCCCAGTGGTCGAAGCCCACCGGGTCGCTGTACAGGTGCCACTTGCCCACGACCGCTGTCCGGTAGCCCGCGCCGCGAAGCAGTTTCGGCAGGGTTTGCTGAGACCCGTCGAAGGGCCCCGACCACTCGTTGGAATAGAAGCCGTTGGCGTGACTGTGCAGACCCGTCAGCATGGTCGCCCGGCTGGGACCGCAGATGGAGTTGCCGACGTAGGCGCGGTCGAAGCGCATGCCGCCCTCGGCGATGCGGTCGATATTGGGTGTCTGCATCACGCTGTCGCCGTAGGCGCTGACCGCCCGCACCGCGTGGTCGTCCGACATGATGAACAGGATATTGGGGCGGTCGCCGGCCGTGGCGCCCAGGGACACCAGGCAGGTGAGCAATAGCAGGTATTTCAACCTCGGCATCTTTCCTCCGGTCGCACCTTCACGGTACGGGCACCTCGACCTCCTCACTCTCCTCCCAACCGTAGCGCACGGCCCTGGCTGTCACCATCGCGCCCGGGGCCACTTCCACCGGGCCCGAGTACAGCTTCCAGTGGCCATCGTCCACACGGTAGCCGATGGACGCACCCCCTTTAGCGGTGGCCACCATGCGCCGCCCGCTCAGGGTCAAAGACGGGGCCGGCGTGACCGGCGGCTCCCCGCCGGGGCGGAAGCGCGCGACCATCTCCGCCTCCGGGCGCTCGCTCCAGTCCTCGACCCCTTCCAGCCAGTCGTCCAGCGCCCCGCGCATACGCGCCAGCACCTGTGAGTGCGCGGGATCCGCCGACAGGTCCTGCAGCTCAAAGGGGTCCCTGAGCGTGTCGAACAGGCGCTCTTCCCCCGGGGGCTCGAACCACAGCCGCTGGGCGGCATCCAGCTCCCCCGCCGCGTGCAGGGCGTGCAGCTCACGCATCATGTCCATGTTGTCGCGGTAGTCCAGCACGTGCCCACCGGGCTGCTGCGGGTACCAGCTGCGGATGTACTTGTAGCGCGCGTCGCGCGCCGCACGCTGGCGGTCGGGCACCTCGTCGATGCGGTCCCGCGCCGCGTAGACGTACTGCCGCGGCGGGCCCTGCAGGAAGTCACGGCCCTGCATGTACGACGGTACCGGTACACCGGCCAGGCGCAGGAGGGTCGGCGCGAAGTCCACAAAACTCACCAGGCGCTCCTCTACACCATCTGCAGACAGCCCCGGCGGCCGCAAGGCCTCGGGCCAGCGGATGATCATCGGCACCCTGATCCCGGAGTCGTACAGCTCGCGCTTCCCCCTGGGCAGGCCGTCGCCGTGATCCGTGGTCCAGATGACGATGGTCGATTCCGCCAGCCCGTCTTCCTCGAGTTGGGAAAGCAACTGCCCGACCTCGGCATCCATGAGCCCGATATTGTTGTAGTGGCGGGCGACGTCCGCGCGCACCGTCGGGGTGTCCGGGAAGTACGGGGGCAATATGACGTCGGCGGGTGCAACGCTGCGTGGGGGTTCGACATTCGGCGCGGCCATCGCGCGCATCAACTGGCTGACAAAGTGCGGCAGGCTGTTGGGCCAGCTCCCGAGGGGCCGGAAGATGCCGCTCTCGTGGGTGACACCGAAATTGACGAAGCCGAAAAACGACTGGCCCTCGGCGCGATTGCGCCAGTGGGTGCCCAGCCCCTCGTCGTCCCAGATGGTGGAAGGGCCGCTGTTCCAGAGAGGTCCGCTGAACTGGTAGTCGAGCTTGGTATCCGTATAGGTGTAGTACCCCGCCGCACGCAACAGTTCGGGATAGGCCCTGACCCCGGTCGGGGGCACCGCCTTGTAGCTGCCCAGCGGTGCGCTTGAGGTGCGCATATGCTGGCCGCCCGTGTTGATCTGGTACATGCCCAGGATCTGGGCGGCACGACTGGGCGCGCAGACGCCGGCGGTAGTGAAGGTGTTGGGGTACATCACGCCTTCTGCCGCGAGCTGGTCCAGGTTGGGTGTCACCGCCACCGGGTCGCCAAAGGCGCCCACCCGGGCGCTCAGGTCCTCGGCCATGAGGAGCAGGATGTTCGGCCTCTCGTCGGCCTGCGCGCCTCCCCATGCCCAGGCGGTAAGTATCAGGCATGTGGCGATTCGGTAAAGCATCTCTCGGGTTACCTTAGAACCAGGCGTAGCGCAGTTCGATGCCGTAGGTCCGCTCGGACAGCTTCGAGTAGCGATGGTTGTATCCGTTGGGCAGGATATTGGGATTGTTCGACAGGATCGACGCCGCGTAGAATTCATCGGTCAGGTTTTTCACGAAGAAGGTCGCCCGCCAATGCTCGTCGTGGTCCGCCAGTATGACGGACGCGTCGTAGATCGTGTAGCTGTCCTGGATCGTAAACGGATCCTGGGTAATGGAATACTGTACATCGTCCTGGGCCCGCACTGCCGCCATGAGCTCGAGGTCAAAGCTCCCATCCAGGAAGAACCGGTAGTTGGCAGTCAGGTTGACCTTCCAATCGGGTGAGAACGGCAGGTCGCCGCCGGACAGGTCCTGCAGGCCGCTCTCCGGGCACTCACCGCGAAACTGTTGCCCGCCACTACAGGGACCCTCGGGATAGTCGTCGATCTGGGCATCTATCCAGGCCGCGCCGCCTGAGAGCCGCAGCGACTCGGTCACCTGTGCGAGAAAATCCAGTTCGAGACCGGTGGTGGATACCTCCCCGGCATTGATCAGCAGGAACGAACCCGGGTCGTCGTCGGGATCACAGTCCGGCTCCTCCGGAGGGCAATCGGGTATCCCGTCGGGATCAAAGAATGCCTGGGCCTGGAAATCCTGGTATTCGGCGTAGAACAGCGCGACATTCATACGCACACGGTCGTCAAACAGGGAGGTCTTGAGACCGAGTTCCCAGGCCTCGGACTCCTCCGGATCCACCGGCTCCAGGTCCTCGGGCGCCGTACCGAAAACGATATCGAAGGCCGGACCCTTGTATCCCTCCGTGTAGCTGACGTAGGTCATACCCACGTCGCTGTAATCCCACTGCAGGGCAATCTTTCCGGAGAGATCGTCCTCCCGGGTGTCTCCGGGGGTCGGTTCGACGGCCGGGGGCAGCCCCACCCCGAGGCCGTCCTGCGTGCGCGCGAAGAGATAGTCGAGCTCGTCCTCCGTGTACCGTGCTCCCACTATTACCCGCCAGGTGTCACCCAACGCCCAGGTAAGCTCCCCGAAGGCCGCCCAGTTTTCCGTATCCACCTCGAAGTCCGCAGAGGCAATCCCCGGCTGCCCTTGCGCGATCTCGAACTCCCGCCGGAATTGTCTCTCGACGGTCTGGTCGAAATAGAACAGTCCCGCCACGTAACTCAGGCGCCCCGTCGCAGGCGACAGCAGGCGCAGTTCCTGTGTGAACTGTTCCGTCTCACTGCCGCCGAACTGGTCGAAGCCGAAAGAGTCCGTGGGCTGACTGTCGACGTCCCCGAAACCGTTAACCTCGAATTCCCGCTGCGCGGTGATCGAGGTCAGGGTGTATTCACCGACATCCCAGTTGGCCTCCAGCGAGTACCCCCAGGTCTCGGATTCACTGAAGGGCAGCTTGTTTATATTTACATCCTTGTTCTCGTCGCCGGGGACCACCGGCGCGATATTGTCGAGAATCTCCTGCACGGCCTCCTCGTTGCCGCCGAAGGGCTCCAGCCTGCGAATCGGGCCGGCAACACAGTCGCAGTCGCGGTCGCTGTAATCGCCGGTCAATACAAGCTCCAGCGTGTCGACCGGCAACCAGCGCAGCTTGCCGCGAACACTCCACTCGTCGTCGCTGTTCAGTTTGTCGCCGTCAAAGTAATTCCGGGTAAAATCGTCGACGGTCCTGCCCGTCGCGGATAGCCGGTAGCCGAGGCTGTCCGCCAGGGGGCCGGAGAGCGTGAGACCACCCCTGTACTCGTCGTCGTTCACCGCGGTTGCGCTGATTTCCCCGGTGGCGGTATCGGTGGGGTCCTGGGTGATGATGTGCACGACCCCCGCCGTTGAATTCTTGCCGAACAGCGTGCCCTGCGGCCCCCGCAATACCTCCACCCGCTGCACATCGAGCATTTGCATGAAGGCCTGCCCGGAACGGCCCAGGACAACCCCGTCTATCATCGTCGATACACTCGGCTCGACCGCACTGGAGAAGGACTGGGTCCCGATGCCCCGAATGGAAAACGAGGTCTGGCGGGGATTCGAGCCCTTCTGCAGGTTCAGGGACGGTACGAGGAACGTCAGGTCCTCGGAATTTGTGATTTGCGCATTGAGGATGTCCTGGGCGCTGAGCGCGGTCACGGCGACCGAGACATCCTGCAGGCTCTGCTCGCGCTTGGTGGCGGTGACCAGGATCTCCTCGAGCGCCAGCGATTGCCCCGACGCCTGGCCGAGGGCCGGTGCACTGAAAAGCGCGGCCAGCAGCAGCGCCGCGAGCCGGGAGCCAGGGCTCACTATGTGGGATCTGCCATGTCGTGGTCCTCTCATGGCCCTTTAACGCCCCCGGAACAACAGTGGAGAAAACTCGGTCAAAAACTCGCGCCAGCTGAACCAGTCGTGCCCGAGCCCGTTTTCGTAATACTGGTACTCGATACCGTAGCGGTCGAACATCTCCCGCGTCTCCCGCCCGGTATCGTAGAGAAAGTCACCCGTGCCCATACCGAACCAGAACACCCGCAACCGCTTGTTGGTGGCCGGGTCCTGCAGGATGTCACGATTGGTCGCTTCAAACCCCTCCGTGCCACCGAACAGCCCTGAACTGAACACACCCAGGTGGGAGAAGGTATCGAGGTTGCTGAAACCGTGTACCAGGGTGGTAAAACCACCGGCGGAGAGTCCCGCCAGCGCCCTCCCCTTCCTGCCTCCGCGGGTCCGGTAGTGCTGGTCGACATAAGGTACGACGACGTCGAGAAGTTCATCCCCGATATCCACCCCCTCGGGGGTGACCTGTCCCGGCTCCTGGATGTGGTTGTTCGGCATGACAATGATCATCGGCTTCGCCAGGCCATCCTCGATCAGGTTCTGCAGGATGACTCCCGCCCTGCCAACGGTGCTCCACTGGCTATCGCTCTCGCCGGCGCCGCCGAGCAGGTAGAGGACCGGGTAGGTCCTGAAATAACCGCGCCCCTTCTTATAGTCGTACCCGGCCGGCGTATACACGTGCATCTGCCGCATTCGCTGCAACACGGGCGAGTAGTACCGGATGCGCTCGACGCGGCCGTATTCAACGTCGGTTCGAAATTCGTAGGCCTGGCTGCCGTCACCCGGAACCTCGAAGTAATTCATGGGGAAGGTCGGCCCGTAACCGGGGACAATATCCAGGTTGGCGCTGTCCGGCACGGTCTGGCCATCAACCAGATAGACATAGCGGTAGATTTCCGGTGGCATGGACAGGACACCCGCCCAGCGCCCGTCGCCCAGCGGGCTGAGTGGAAGGAACTGCAGATCAGTCAGGACGCCGACGGTTTGCGCATTGGGCGCGGTAATTGAAAACTCCACGGTCCCGTCATCCCGGATCAGCGGATAGGCACGGGACTGGACCGACGCCGACACTGCTACAACAGAAGCGAGGATGCAGGCCAGTAATCGTACTGTGCGCAATGCCGACATCCTGTGTCCTCCCTTTTGTTCGCAGCCGCTGCGCCGGCGCCATTCAACGCCGGGGGCGATCAGATGACGCCCTCCGCCATACGATTGGCCGCGTAATCGCAGGCACGCGCGGTAAACGCCATGTAGGTTAACGAGGGATTCACGCAGGACGCGGATGTCATGAAGGACCCGTCAGTGACGAACAGGTTCGACACATCGTGGGCCTGGTTCCACTTGTTCAGTACCGATTGCGACGGGTCGTCGCCCATGCGCGCGGTCCCCATCTCGTGGATACCCTCCCCGGGCAGGGACATCTGGTCGACAGTGAGATTTTCGTCCTCCCCCGGCATTACCAGCGCCGCACCCGCGGCACGCAGGATGCGCCTGGCCTGGCGCACCGCATCACGGCGCAGCTTGACCTCGTTGTCGCTCCACTTCATCTCGAAGGCCACCTGGCGCATGCCGAAGCGATCCACCTTGTCGCTGAGGTACATACGATTGGATTCCTGCGGCAGGCACTCGGTAAAACCCGAAAGCGCGAAAATCCATGGCCCGGGCTTGCGCAGGTATTCCTTGAGGTCGGCGCCGAATCCGGTGGTATTGAACCCGCTGCTCCAGTCAGTCCTCATCGTGAACGTCTGGAAGCCGTAACCGCGAATAAAATCAGCGTCCTCGTCCTGTCCATCGAGATTGCGAAAACGCGGTACATAGAGGCCCGTGGGGCGGTTGCCGAAATAGTAGCTGTCCATATTGTCCAGGAACAGGCCCATACCGCTCATCCCGAGGGTGTGATCCATCAGGTAGTGTCCCAGCACGCCACTGCGGTTCGCCAGCCCGTTGGGAAAGGCCTCGCTGGTGGAATTCATGAGAATCTGGGTGCTGGCCACGGTACCGGCGCAAAGGAAGAATACCTTCGCCGAGAAGGCGCTGCGCTCCCCGGTCTGCGTATCGATCACATGGACGCGGGCAATCTTGCCGCTGTCGGGGTCGTACTCGAGCCTCTCGACCAGGGCATTGGCCCTCAGCGTCATGTTGCCGGTGGCCTTCGCCGCCGGCAGCGTCGAGGCCTGGGAACTGAAGTAACTGCCGGTGGAGCACCCGCGCGGACAGGGTCCGCAGTAGTGGCAGGCACTGCGCCCCGGCAGGTCCTCGGTGAGTATTGCGGTGCGCGCACTGGTCAGCGTGACGTCCGGCGCCTTTTTCTTGAGCCTCGCCTCGATGGTCTTTTCCAGCGCGAACCAGGGCATGGGCTTCTGGAATTCGCCGTCCGGGAGTTGCGGCAGGCCCTCGGCGCGGCCATTGACCCCGATAAACTTCTCCACGCGGCTGTACCAGGGAGCGATATCGTCGTAGCCCACCGGCCAGGGGATACCGTGCCCGTCCTGCTTGTTCGCCTGGAAGTCCTGCTCGCTCCAGCGATAGGTTTGCCGGCCCCAGAGTACCGAGCGCCCGCCGACGATATCCGAGCGTATCCACATGAAGGGATTTTTCTCATCGACGACGTAGGGATTCTCCTTCTCGTTCATCCAGAAGGAGCGGTTCACCTCGCTGAAGGAGTGAAACACCCGGTTCGTCATCGGGTACTCCTCCTCGTACAGCTCCCGGGGGCGCTTGCCCTGGTAGGGTATCTTCCACGACGGCGCGTGCTCTCCGTAGTAGCCGGAACCGTGTTGCAAAGGCTTGCCCCGCTCGAGCACGAGCACTTTCAGGCCCTTTTCGGTCAGCTCCTTCGCCGCCCAGCCGCCCGACATACCGGAGCCGACGACAATGGCGTCAAAGTCGTGGGTTGTTGTTTCGCTCATATTCGTTTCCTAGATAACGCTGCCCGCCCAGCTGCTGTCGTCCTTCGCCAGGGGAAACTCCCCGTCGAAGCGCATGGGCATGGGGTTGTAGCGCAGTACCTGGCTCGCACCGACCTCGGAGGTGAAAAACCCATAGATCGTCAGCTCCTTGAGCTGGCAGATGAACGGGGCGTCGCTGATAAAATCCCGCTGTATGTTCCCAAACTCGTACCAGGGCGAATCCGACGCATCGCTCTCCAGCGCCTCCATGATCTCGAGCTGCACATCACCTTCCAGCTTGTCGAAGGATGCGCCGTACTCCGCCGGAATACGGGTCTCGATATCGGCCAGGCCCGCCTCGAAGATCGTTCTCTCCTGGTCGTTGAGCCAGTCCGCCGCCATCAGTTCGATAAACTTGGGCACGCCGGCGTCGATGGCGCCCGGGGTATCCGTGCGCGGGATGATGATCTCCGCCATTGCCGCGATAATTCGCCGCTGCGCGGGACTCAGGTAATCGACCTTCGCCGAAACGTAATCGGGCGCGGTGGCGAGGTAGACCTGCTGTTCCTCGGTCAGGGCAAAACCCAACTGTGCTGCACTGGTGCCGGAAATCGCCAGTGCAGCGCATTGCAGGAATTCGCGTCGGTTCATAGGGAAATTCTCACTTACGTCTTATCAGGTTGAACAGGGCGGGCACCAGCAGGATTGCCGCGGCGGCGCCGAGGCAGGCGAGTTCGCGATACTCCCAGACACCCAGGTAGTACCCCGCCGCCTTGAAGCCGCTGTAGCCCCAGTAGACCGCGTCGATATGCGTCAGGTGGTACAGCTCGTAAAACAGGACAGCAGTGGCCGGCAGCAGGAAATAGAGATAGAGCCCGATGCCCAGGGCAAGCAGCCAGCGTCGCAGCGGAAGTGTCATGTCTTCACCTCGTTCTTATCCGGTGCATCATACACCCGCCCCGGACCCACTTACAGCCGCTCGCGGATGAAGTCGATGCCGCGCCCGTATACCTCCTCAGGCGATTCGAACGCGTTACGCCACACGTTGGCCCCCGCTGCCAGCAGGGGGTCGGCGGTGCCGAAGGCCTCAATAACCAGCCACCCCCGGTAATCGAGGGACTTCAATGTGGCGAAGGTGGCATCCCAGGGCACCTGGCCGGTGCCGAGTGCCCCCCGGTGACTCTCGCTGAGGTGCACGTGGAAAAGTGCGTCCGCCACCGGCGGCAGCGCGTCCGCGGGCCCGGCTTCCTCGATATTGGCGTGGTGGGTGTCGTAGTGAACCCCCACGTTGTCCAGCCCCACCTGCTCGACCATGCGCCGGCAGTCCGCCACCGTGTTGATCAGGAAGACCTCAAAACGATTGAGCACTTCCAGTCCCAGGCGCAGTCCCTTCGAGTGGGCGTGCTCGCCACAGGTTCGCAGGTAATGTGCGCACCAGTCCCACTCCTGCTGCGTCGGCCCGGTGCCGGTGAAATACTTGTGGGCCTGGTAGATGCCGCCGATGAGGATGTCGGCACCGATCACGTGCGCCCCGTCGATGGCATTCACGAGATTGTCGACGGCGGCGGCGCGCACAGTCGGGTCCGGCGAAATGGGGTTGGTTTCTTCGCCTACAAACGTCGACGCCGTCCGCGCGAGTCCCAGGTCGTCGCAGGCCCGCGCCATTTCGCGCAGCTCCTCGTGCGACTGGTAAGACACCGGGATTTCCACCCCATCGTAGCCGGCCTCCGCCAGTGCGGCAAAAACAGGAATGTGCTCCGGGGTAATCCAGGTTCCCCAGAGCAACATGTTCATACCGATTTTCACTTCCACGTCGCGTACCCCATCCCCGGCGCTGCGGATACTACAGCGTGCACCAGCGACCTAAATGGAAAATAAATCTGCAGGGGCTCAGGACAGCCCGCGCACAGGCACCAGCGCCCCGTGCACCGCGCGCGCCGCGTCGGAGCCGAGGAAGCAGATCACCTCCGCGAGCTCCTCCGGGGCCACCCACTGGGAAAAATCCGCGTCGGGCATGCCGGCGCGGTTGGCGGGTGTATCGATGATAGTGGGCAGCACCGCGTTGACGTTGATGGATTTCTCCCGCAATTCATCGGCGAGACTTTCCGTCAGGCGCATGACCACGCTCTTGGAGGCGCAGTAGGCGGACATGTCCGCCTGCCCCTGTCGCGCGCCGTAGGCGCCCACGTTGACGATACTGCCGCCGCCGCTGCCCAGCAGGTGTGGCACAGACGCCTTGACCATGTTGCGCATGGTGGTGACGTTGAGGGCAAACATGCGATCCCATTCGTCGTCCCCGGGAGCCCAGGCGTCGGTGCCCATGGCGAAGCCGCCGGCGATATTGAACACGCCATCGAACGCGCGGATGTCGGACAGGAGGGACGTAACCGCCGCCAAATCGGTGAGATCTATTTCGTAACAGTCGTCGCGCTGTTCATTGAAAACGAGGTCCAGGCGGATAGTGCGCGCGCCGTACTCCTCGGCGACCCGGCAGACACGGCTGCCCAGTGCGCCGTTGGCGCCGGTGACGATGATGGTCTTGTTCTTGAGCATGGTGGCGGTTCCCCCGGAAATTGAACGTCGGCCTTCAGGGCCCGGACAGCAGGCGGTCGATTGCCGGCCTTCAAACCTTTATGGGCAGGCGCAGGTAGCCCCTCACCGTCGAGGTGTGCATGCGTTCGGCATTGTCGTAATCGACGGTCCAGTTGGGAAAGCGCGTCAACAGTTCGTCGAGGGCAACCTTGCCCTCCATGCGCGCCAGCGCCGCGCCGAGACAGAAATGCACCCCACGACCCAGCGATACGTGTTTGGGATTGCGTCTGATATCGAAACGATCGGGGTCCTCGTACTGGCGTTCGTCACGCCCGGCGGAGCCCGTCAGCAGCAATACCTTCGCGCCGGGCTCCAGCTTCTGGCCGTGCACGGTGACCGGCCGCTGCACGACACGCGCCTGCACGGGTGACGGCGGCTCGATGCGCAACAGTTCCTCCACCGCGCCGGGTATCAGTTCGCGGTCGGCGACCATGTCGGCCATCTGGTCCGGGTGTTCGGGCAGGTATACGCCGGCCCACCCCACCATGCGCGACACGGTCTCCGTGCCCGCACTGGACAACAGTGCAATGAAGTCCATGACTTCCGTGTCATCGAGGGGGCGCACAGCGTCCCCGTCCTCGATTTGCGAACCGATGATGGCGCTGATCATGTCGTCCTGCGGATTTTCCCGGCGCTCCTTCGCCAGGTCGCGGAAGTAGGCGTGCATGTCGATCCGTCGCCCACGTTTCCCGCTCTCCGCGGCGTCTATCAGCAACTTCATACCCTCGGCCGCCTCCTCGCCTTCCTTCAGTTGCAGGCCGGTCTCATTCCACTGCCGGACGATGTGCCTGTCCTCTTCGGGCACGCCGGCGAGGGCGCCGATAACCATGGAGGAAAAGGGGCCTGCAAAATCTTGCACAAGGTCGAAGGTATCACCGGATCGATAAGGTTCGAGCAGTTCCGCCGCGATTTCGCGCATACGCGGCTCAAGCTCGGCGATACGACCCGGAAAAAAGCCCCGGTTCACCAGTTTGCGCAAACGGTCGTGCTGGGGCGGGTCCATGAAAATGATCATCTGGGGAATCTGCTCTGCCGGCAGGTCGAGCAGTTCCAGTACCGTGCCGCGGGCCGAGCTGTAGCTCTCCCAGTCCTTGGACGCCGCGTCGATATCGTCGTAGCGGCTCAGTGCATAGAAGTTAAATTTTTCGTTGTAGTACAGCGGCGCCTCATCCCGCAGGCATTTGAAGTACGGGTAGGGATTCTCGTCGATGTCGTAGGAATAGGGGTCGTAATACAGGCGCCCCGCCGGCGCTGCCTGTCCTGGGGGTGTCATGGAGGTTCTCCCGGAATGTGCCGTCCCACTAGTTTACACCGCTTTCGGCACGGTGTTGTCACGCGCCTTCCCGAGCCTGTCAGTACAGGTAACTGAGCGTCAGGCCGTAGGTCCTCGGTTCACCGAAGATCATGGTCTCGTCGGCACCCAGGGGTTCCAGCTCGGTCTGCCCGGACAGCGCCCACTCCTCGTCCAGCAGGTTGCGGCCCCAGAGCAGCAGGCGGAACATGCCGGGCAGGTTGCCGACGCTGATCTCCGCCCAGCTTACCGCACCGCCGAGCAGACCGTAGGAGTCGAGCACAAAGTCGCCCTGTGTGGTCACGCTCGTGTTGACCTCATCCTGCCAGCCGTAGTTGACGCTGAGTGCCAGTTGGCCCAGGGGCAGGGGCCTGGCGTAATCGAGCGCCATGTAATAGCTGTGCTCCGGTGCATAGGGCTGGTCCTCGGCTAGCTCCTCGGTCACTCCGGAATCACCGGTCAGTGAACTCTCACCCAGCTCGGTGTCCAGGTAGCCGTAGCTGAAGGTGAATGTCAGGCCCTCGGTGAGCAACAGGTTCATATCGATTTCAGCGCCGAGAGTCTCGTTGTTGTCCGCGGGCAGGAAGTCGCGGCCGCCGGGGCTGACCGGGTCGGTCTGGATACTGGACTGCAGGCCGTCGATCTCCATGTAGAACAGCGCCGAGTTGTAGCGCCCTCGCCCACCCCAGAATTCGCCCTTGAAACCCAGCTCGTAGCTGATGATCTCCTCCTCGTCGAAACCCTGCTCGAACAGGTCTTCGCGCGCCGAGCGCTGGGAGGTGCCGCCGGACTTGTAACCGGTCTCCACCTTGCCGTAGACGTTCATGTCGTCGTTGACGTCGAAGGCGACGACCAGCGACGGGTTGAAGTTGGTGAAGTCGTTGTCGTAGGTGCCGACGAACGTCGATACGGACGACTGGTTGTCGCGCTCGGACTGGCGGTCGTCGTGGGAGTAGCGGCCACCGAGGGTAATGCGCCAGCGACGGTCCATCCAATCGGGGTTCCAGGTTGCCTGGGAAAACGCCGCGGCGGACCAGTTCTCCGTATCCGTCGTGTTGACCTGGCAGCACTCGCCCAGGGTCTCGCCGAAGAAATTGTCCTGGAAGGCCTCGTCCTGGTAGTAGTACAGGCCCGCCACCCACTCCCAGTGCTCCGTGGTGCCCAGCAACTGCAACTCCTGCGACCACTGCTCGAAATCAGTCTCGAAGCGGCCGAGCACCGGCGCGGCGGTTCCGCCGATCACCGACGCGGTCGGCAGGAAATCAGACGGCGAAAAACTGTCCAGGTCGCGGTAGGCACTGATGCTCTCGAAGCGCAGCGAGTCATTGATTTCCCAGTGCACCCACAGGCTGTGCGCCGCGATGTCCTGGTCCGAGGACAGTATGGTGCGCTCGGTGGTGACCGAGTCCAGCCGGTCCGGGTCCCAGTCATCGTTGTAGATAATGATGTTCGCGACCTGCCCCATGGACAACGCCGGGTCGGTCAAGACCTGGTTGAAGGGCTCGGAGTCGTTCAGCTCCGCCTTCTCGTAGCGGTAGTCGACGACGACGTTATCCGTTGCCAGCCAGCGCAGGTCCGCGACCAGCGTCTTGCGGTCCTCATTCATGAAGTCCTCGCCGGGCCCCTCGTTCTCCACGATGCCGTCGCGCTCGGTGTAGTTGTAATTCACCTTCGCCGCCACGGAGTCACCCAGGGGCAGGTTGAACATGGTCTTGGACTGGAACTTGTCGAGGTTACCCGCGGTGAGGTCCTGCCGAAACTCGATGCCTTCCACACTGGCCCTGCGGGTGATGATATTTACCGCGCCACCCGTGGCGTTGCGCCCGTAGAGGGTACCCTGCGGACCACGCAGCACCTCGAGCCGCTGCACATCGACGCCCTCAAAGCCGGCGGCGACACTGGTGCCGATGTAAACCCCGTCGAGGTACAGGGCTACCGAGGGATCCTGGGTGATCTGCGCGTCGTTCTGGCCGATGCCGCGGATGAAGAGCCGGATGGTAGTGGAATCGGACGGAAAGGTGTTGACCGTGAAGTTGGGGATATCGAGGCCGATATCCTCGAGCTCGTCGATGGCGCGCATCTCCAGCACCTGTTGGTCCATGGCGACGATGGAGATGGGGACGTCCTGCAGGGACTGGGTGCGCTTCTGCGCGGTGACCAGCACTTCCTCGAGGACCAGTTCCTCCGCGAGCACGTGGGTCTGGCCCCCGGCAAGGAGGCAGGCGACGGCGAGCGGCAATGGGCTGCGAAGGTGGCGGCGAAGGTAATGAGGAAAGTAATGGGGAAAGTAACCAAGCATCGTTTATTATTCTCCAGATCGCGGTATGCCGTGACAGGATAGATGAAATCGGGGGCTTGTGCTAAGCCCGGGGTACCCCGGGGGGTCAGGCGACCAGCCCCCGGCGCCGGTAGTAAGGGGAGCGACGCAGGAGAAACCAGCGCGCGAGCGGTTTTACCGGGCGCACCAGCAGCGGCAGGCAGCCCGCGGAGCGCCGCATGTCCGCCTTGAGCTGTTCCAGGTCGTGGTGCTGGTAGTTGAGCAGTCGCTGGCTGTCCTCCGTATCGACCCAGTCGCCGAAGTACATCGGCACATCGGCCTGCCGAAAGGCCGACGCCGGTATCCCGTCGATGCCGATTGTCCCGGACAACTCGTTGATAAGGTCCACGGCCCGCAGGCGACAGCCCTCGCCACCACCGATATACAGGATTCTGCCCGTCGCTTCCGCACAGGTCACGGCCCTGGCGAAGGCCAGGCCCACATCCGCCGGGTGTACCAGTTCTACGCGGCCGTCGGCCGAGCCGGCAAAAGCCGCGGCGGGATTGCGCTCGTGATGCAACACATCAATGGGCGCGGCCACCGAGACGCGAAGAATGCTCCACTTGAGGCCGGATGCGCGGATAGCCTCTTCGCAGGCCAGCTTCTGCCGCCCGAATGCATCGGTGGGTCGCGGCTGGGTGTCGACCCGCACCGGCGGCTCCCGGTCCTGCACGTCCCCGAACACCTGCGTGGAGGAGGCGAACACGAGCCGCCTTGCGCCGGGCGATTGCTCCATCAGCTCGACGAGTTTGAGCGTGGCGTGTACGTTGACCCGCTCCGCGCGCGCCATGTCGTCCGGCGCCAGCGGCGGCACGACGGCCGCGAGGTGCACGACCACGTCGACCGAGGCCAGCAACTGCTCCAGCAGGGCCGCGTCCTCGATATCTCCCAGGATAACCCGTGCCCGGTCCCGGAAACGCGCAGCGGCGCGCCTGCGGCGCGGGCGATCGAGATCCAGGGCAATCACGCTGTGGCCCATCTTGAGGAGGGGACGAAGAGTGTGCATGCCCAGGCTGCCGAAGGCGCCCGTCACCAGGACCCGTTGATGTGTCGCACCAGTCATGTCATTCCATCCCCTTTTCGTGGATGTACGTCACAACCCTGCTCTTTACTCGCTAAGCCCTTCGCTCAGACCAGCCGGCAGACGATTCACCCCGCGGAGTCGCCAATGGCCTCCGCGCGGTGCCCTCCCCGGCGGCTGTCCGCCAGCCAGATCAGGCCGAATACCGGCAACAGCAGCAGCGGCACAAAGGCCACCGCCTGGAAGGACTCCACTGAAGCGTAGCGCACCGCGTCAGACATTGCCTCCGGGGAGAGCGTCGCCAGCTTCTCGGCGCCCCCGGCGGCCTCGGCCTTGGCAGCGTCGAAAATACCCCCCATGATAGGCAGCACGAACTGGATCGACATGCCACCGGCGAAGCCCATGAGGCCCAGCGCCAGCGCGCCGCCCCGTGGGTAGCGCTCGGAGACGATGCCCAGCATGGTGGGCCACATGTAGCAGACGCCGATTCCCCAGACAGTGGCCGCGCCAAACGCCAGGGCCGGGGAGTCCGCGAGGCTCAGCAGGTACAGGCCGACCCCCGCTGCCAGGCAGCTGGCGAACATCAGCCCCACGGAGGAGATGCGCTCCACGATCGGCCCCGCGAAGTGGCGCATCACGAACATGAGCCCGCTGACGTAGACCAGCAGCACGATGCCCTGCATGCCGACAATATTGGACAGCGCGATATTCACCCACTGCCCCGGCGCCAGCTCTGCGGCGGCCGTGAGGTACATACACGCCCAGAACACCCAGAACATCGGTCGCTTCACCAGTTCGCCGAACATCTCCGCATAGCTGACACCGGCCGCCACACGCTCGGTGACCGGGAAGGCCGAGGTCGCGACCATCCAGGCCAGCGCCACCGCCGGCGCCATGAGCACGAACATGTTGAGCTCCCAGGGAATTCCCATCGACGTGATGGCGACGCCAAGTAAGCCGCCCACCACGATGCCCGCGGGCCACCACGCGTGAAGAATATTGAGCCGATGGGTTTTCTCCTCCGGGTAGAGCGCAGCGACCATCGGGTTGGAGGCCGCCTCCACCGCGCCCCAGCCGAGACCGGTCAACAGGAGACTCACCAGCACCACCGTTTCGATGCCGCCATCAACCGGCATGGTGGTCGCCGCGAGCAGGCCCGCTGCACCCAGGATATAACCCAGAGCCGAGAGCAGCAGCATCCGCTTCATGCCGATGAGGTCCACCAGGGCGCTGCCGAACAGGAGGGTGAGGGCGAAGCCCGTGAACGTGACGCCCAGGGCCTCCCCGAGCATCGCCGCCGAGTTGGCCAGGTCGATCTTGTCGTAAATTTCCGCCTGCAGGTTCGGGGCGATATTCGCGCGCACCGCGAAACCGAGCCCGATCATGAAAATCGACAGGTTACCCACGTAATACAGGCGCTTGCGATCCACCGTGCCGTCAGTCATGTTCTCTTCTCCGTTATTGTGGTCGCGGCGTCAGTCCAGGCCCAGTATACGCCGGTTTGCCGTATCGTCGGCACCGCCGGCTGCGAAGTCGTCGAAGGCCTTGTCCGTGGTGCGGATGATATGGTGGTTGATGAAGTCCACTCCCTCCCGGGCGCCGTCCTCCGGGTGCTTCAGGCAGCACTCCCACTCCAGCACCGCCCAGCCGTCGAAGCCGTACTTCGCGAACTGGCTGAATATCGCGCTGAAATCGACCTGGCCGTCGCCCAGGGAGCGAAACCGCCCCGCCCGGTTGACCCAGTCCTGGTAACCGCCGTAGACCCCCTGGCGACCGTCCGGGTTGAATTCCGCGTCCTTCACGTGAAACATCTTGATGCGCTCGTGGTAGATGTCGATGAACTGGACGTAATCCAGTTGCTGCAACATGAAATGACTCGGGTCGTACAGGATATTGCAGCGCGCGTGGTTACCGGTGGCTTCCAGGAAGCGCTCGAAGCTCACGCCGTCGTGCAGGTCCTCACCCGGGTGAATTTCGTAACACAGGTCGACGCCGGCCTCTTCGAACGCGTCGAGGATCGGCAGCCAGCGCGCCGCCAGCTCGGCAAAGCCCGTGTCGATGATGCCGGGCGGGCGCGGCGGCCACGAGTACATGAGGTGCCACAGCAGGGCCCCGGAAAACGTGACGTGTGCGGAGAGACCGAGATTGCGACTCGCTTTTGCCGCCAGCAGGAGCTGGTTTACCGCCCATTCCTGCCGCGCGCGGGGATCGCCGTGCACCTCCCCGGGGGCGAACATGTCGAACAGTTCGTCGTAGGCCGGGGCGACGGCGACAAGCTGCCCCTGAAGGTGCGTGGACAGCTCGGTGATCTCTACGCCGTTCTCCGCGCAGATGCCTTTCAGCTCATCGCAGTAATCCATGCTTTCGGCGGCCTTCTCGAGATCGATCAGTCCCGCCTCCCAGGTGGGCACCTGGACACCTTTGTAGCCGAGGTCACCCGCCCAGCGTGTGATATTGGCGAGGTTGTCGAAGGGCGCTTCCGGTCCGGTGAATTGCGCCAGAAATATGGCGGGGCCTTTCATGTTTGACATTGTGCAAGTTCCTCAGCTGGTTTTAATCCGGAAATTCGTGCCATTTCTGCTCGGACGCGCCCGCCGCGACGGCGAGTTCAATAAACGCCATGCCGCGCACCGCCGCCTCGATACCCGGGCAGTCGGCGCTGCGCTCATCGGGGGCCTCCCCCGCCTCTCGTGCGCGCACCTGTCCGGCAAAGGCCATGTACAGGTTGGCGAAGGCCTCCAGGTAACCCTCCGGGTGCCCCATGGGCGTACGGGTGTTGGCTGCGGCGAGGTCGCCGAGATAGCCGCCGCCCGTGCGCAGCATCTCGGCCGGCCGGTCGTTCCACTTGAGCCAGAGCGTGTTGGGCTCCTGTTGGTGCCACTCCAGCCCGCCCTTCTCGCCGTAGGCCCGAATGCTGAGAGCGTTCTCCTCGCCGACGCTGACCTGGCTCGCGTACAGCACCCCGCGGGCGCCGTTATCAAAGCGCAACAAGACGGCGCCGTCGTCGTCCAGTTCCCTGCCCTCGACAAATGCGGTCAGGTCCGAACAGAGGGACGTGATTTTCAAACCCGTCACGTACTCGGCAAGATTCGCCGCGTGTACGCCGATATCACCCATGCAGCTGCTGACCCCTGCGCGTGCCGGATCCAGGCGCCAGGCGGCCTGCTTGTTGTCGGCGTCTTCCTCGCGTCCCGCGAGCCAGCCCTGTGGGTACTCCACGACCACCTTGCGGATGCGGCCCAGCTCCCCGGCGGCGACACGCGCGCGCGCCTCCTTCACGAGCGGGTACCCCGTATAGGTGTGTGTCAGGCCGTAGAGCAGGCCCATCTCCTCGACCAGTTGTCGCAGAGCCAGCGCCTCGTCCAGACTGAAGGTCGCAGGCTTGTCGGACATGACGTGAAATCCCGCGCGCAGTGCAGCTTCAGCAATGGGAAAGTGCAGGTGGTTCGGCGTGACGATCGCGACGAACTGCATGCGCTGCGCTTCTGGCAGCGCTGCCTCCGCGGCCACCATCGCCGCGTAGTCGCCGTAGACCCGGTCAGCCGGTAGGTAGAGTGCTTCACCCGTGCGCGCGGAATTGGCGGGATCGCTGCTGAACGCGCCGCAGACCAGCTCGATCTCCCCGTCCAGCGCCGCGGCCATACGGTGTACCGCGCCAATAAAGGCGCCCTCACCGCCGCCGACCATGCCCATTCTCACCTTTGTCATCGCTCCTCCGCGCCTGTCTCCCGCCTGCCCTGCCTGTCCGTTACAGGTACTGGTTGATCACGTTCTCGTACCACTCCTGCCTGCCGCTGACATGGGCCGGCTCGCCGCCTGCAGCCGCGAGATCGCGCAGTGCAGCGAGATTCAGTTCGCCGCGCGCAAACCCCGCGCCGTCACCGCTGTCGAAGCTTGCGTAACGCGCTTTACGTTGCCGCTCCAGGTCACCCTGCTCCCGCAATCGGTGCGCCACTTCCAGCGCCCGTGCGAATGTGTCCATGGCCCCGATGTGGCCGATGAAGATGTCCTCCAGGTCGACCGATTCCCTGCGCACCTTGGCGTCGAAATTGAGGCCCCCGCTGCCGAACCCGCCGTCCCCCAGCACGACCAGCATTGCGTGCACGGCGTCGTAGAGGTCCGTCGCGAACTGGTCCGTGTCCCAGCCGTTCTGGGGGTCGCCGCGGTTCGCGTCGATGCTGCCCAACAGCCCGGCATCGGTACACATGCGCAACTCGTGGGCAAAACTGTGACCGGCCAGTGTGGCGTGGTTGGCCTCGACGTTCACCTTGAAGTCCCCCGCCAGCCCGTAGTGGCGCAGGAAACCGATCACCGTCTGGGCGTCGAAGTCGTACTGGTGCTTGCTCGGCTCCATGGGTTTGGGCTCAACGAGAAACGTGCCGGTGAAGCCGATACTGCGGCCGTAGTCACGACAGACACTGAGGAACTGCGCCAGGTTGTCCAGCTCGCGTCGCGTATCCGTATTGAGCAGGCTGGCGTAGCCCTCGCGACCACCCCAGAACACGTAGTTCTCGCCGCCGAGCGCGACGGTAGCATCGAGGGCCGCTTTTACCTGCGCCGCTGCGTGGGTGAGTACCGCGAAGTCGGGATTGGTGGCGGCGCCGTTCATGTACCGCGGGTGCCCGAACAGGTTCGCGGTACCCCACAGCAGTTTCATGCCGGTCTCGACCTGGCGCTCGTGCGCCAGCGCCACCATGGTTTGCAGGTTCGCCTCGGACGCCGCCACGCTGTCGCCCTCCGGCGCCATGTCCCTGTCATGGAAACAGTAGTAGGGCACGCCGAGCTTGGTAAAAAACTCGAAGGCGGCATCCAGTCGCGCTTGCGCCGCCGCCATGTCGTCCGCCGGCTCGTCCCACGGGAACACCTGTGTATCGACACCGAAGGGATCCGAACCCTTGGCGCAAAACGTATGCCAGTAGCAGACTGCGAAGCGCAGGTGGTCCTCCATGCGCTTGCCGCCCACTTCGCGGTCGCGCTCGTAAAACTTGAAGGCAAGGGGATTGTCCGACTCCCTGCCCTCGTAGGGAATGCAGCCGATGCCGGGAAAGTACTCCCGATCGCCCGTAAAGTAGTTGGCTGCCATGTGTTATCCCCCTCTTCTCAGCCGTAGAGCTGCGCCACCGCATCGACGTGGCGCAGGTAGTTGTCATAGTGGCCAGTATAGGCGGCGACGGCGCCCGGTGAAGGCAGCGCCGCGCGCGACTCGTCCTCGCGCAGGTGCTCGTCCACCAGCGCGAGCAGGTCACCGCCCTCCGTCGTCCACAGGGCCTGCAGCGCCGCCCCCAGGGCCGCGCCCTCGTCGATGTGCAGCACAGCGACGGGCAGGTCGAGAATATCCGCCGCCATCTGGCGCCAGACGGCACTGGCGGCGCCTCCGCCGGTGAGTCGCAGGGCGTCCACGGGACAAGCGAGCCTGCGCAGCGTGTCGAGGCCGGTGCGCAGGCCGTAGATCGCGGACTCCATCGAAGCGCGCAGCAGGTTGTCCGGGTGGTAGTTGCCCGCGTCCAGGCCGAGTACACAGCCCTTCGCCGCGGGCAGGTTCGGGGCGCGCTCGCCGTTGAAGAACGGCACTGTCACCACCCCACGGGAGCCGGGCGGTACGACGGCCACCCGATCGTCCAGGCTTTCCAGCGGCACGCCGAACAGGTCGCGCGTCAACTCGGTGGACACGGTGCAGTTCATCGTGCACCACAGCGGCAGCCAGTCGCCGGCGGAGGAGCAGAACGCGGCGAGCTGCCCGCCCGGGTCGACCACCGGCTGGCGCGCGCTCGCGAACAGCGTGCCCGAGGTGCCCAGGCTGGCGGTGGCACGGCCGGGCCCCACCGCCCCGGTGCCGATTGCGGCCATCATGTTGTCGCCGCCACCGGTGGCGACAGGAATCCCGGCGGGCAGTCCCAACTCGGACGCCGCCGCGGGCGTGACACGACCGATGACACTGCCCGGTGCGGCGAGGTCCGGCAGCGCGGCCGCGAGATCGCGCTCGGCGTCCAGGGCCGCGAGCATACCGGGGTGCCAGCCGCGCTCGCGCACGTCCAGGAGACCCGTGCCGGAGGCGTCGCCGCACTCCATGCTGCGCTCGCCGGTGAGGTAGAAGTTGACGTAATCGTGGGGCAGCAGGATGGTATCGAGGCGCGCGTAGTCGTCGGGCCGGTGGTTCCTCAGCCAGCGGATTTTCGAGGCGGTGTACCCGGGCAGGATCGCATTGCCCACCGCCTCGATACAGCGCTGCTCGCCGCCGAAGGCCGCGGTGATCTCGTCGCACTCGGCGGTCGTGGCGGTGTCGCACCAGAGCTTTACCGGCGCCAGCACCTCGCCGCCTGCGTCCAGCGGCACGAAGCCGTGCTGCTGCCCCGAGATCCCGACCGCGCGCACCGCCTCCCTGTCGCGCCCGGGTAAACCGGCCAGACAACGCCCCAGGGCGCTGATCCACCAGCCCGCGAGCTGTTCGCGAGTGCCGTCCGCCTCGCTGAGTAATTCCAGCGGGGCGCTCTCCACGGCCACCACGCGGGCCGCCTGCCCGTCGTAGAGCAGCGCCTTGACGCTCTGGGTGCCTACATCGATACCGAGGTACATATCAGCGTACGATCCATTCGATCAGCCATTCGATCAGCCATTCGAGCAGCCATTCCGGCAGCCCATCGGTAAAGCAGTCCGGGCAGTGACGTCGGCCTGCTGTCATTGTGATTGTCGTTATCTCCGGCGCGGACCCGGAGGCCGAGACCGTTCGGGGGATGTTCAGCCCTCGCCCGGCCGAAATCTTGAATAATTTCACTTATAATTTGGATAAATTCGGCGCGGACGCCAGCCAATGACAAAATTAAGCTTTCCCTCCCTGACCGGGGCCGAGCAGAACTTCGCCATGCTCGACCTGATTCCCGACACCCACGCCTGGATCAAGGACCGGGACGGCCGCTTCGTCTACGGCAATCGCCTGTTCTTCGAACGCTTCGGCTTCAGTTCGCTGCAGGGCCTGCTCGGCAAGTGCGACTTCGACATCGCCCCCGCCCACCTCGCTGAAAAATACGTCAGCGACGACGCCCACGTGCTGGACGGCGGCGTGGTCAACGACCGGCTGGAACTCATACTCGGCGAGGGGGAGTCGGGGGACTGGTTTCTCACATCCAAGTGGCCGGTATACAACCTGCGCGGCGGCGTCATCGGCACTTTCGGCATCAGCCGCCACCTGAACCGCACCGAGGGGACGGCAATCCCCTTCCGCGAACTGCGCGCACCCGTGGACTATATCTGCCGCAATTTCGCCGGGGACCTCTCGGTGGACTCCCTCGCGGCGGCCTGCAACATCTCAGTCAGCGCGCTGGAGCGGCGCTTCCGCAAGCACTTCGACAAGACGCCCCGCCAGTACATCGTCGAGGTGCGCCTGGACAACGCGCGGCAGATGCTGCTCGAGACCGACAAACCCATCGGGACGATTGCGCTGGAAACGGGTTTTGCGGACCACAGCCACTTCACCCGCGCCTACACCCGGCGCTACGGCGAGACGCCGCGCCGTGCACGCCAGTTGGAAAAGGATCGGGCGCGCGGCTGATCAATCGCCGTCGGCGAGAACGAAATCGAGCAGGCGACGTGCGCTGTCACTGGCCAGCACCATCGCGCCGGGTGCCGCGATGCCGCTGTCATAAGACTGCAGGCGCAGGCGGTCGCCGCCGCGGCGGTCCACCATCAATGCCCCGAAACGGAACCCCTGCTCCCGGGCGCAGGCGGTCGCGCGCCCGACAGCCGCATCCCACAGCGGCAGGTCGAGGTAGGTCACCGCGCGGGGCGTATTGCGGAGAGTCGCTTCCAGCGCGCCGGCAAAATCGACGCCACACCGATGCACCAGGACCCGGCGCTGGCTATTCGCGGGCTTGTCCTCGATCTCGAGAGTTGTCACAGCGGGCTCAGTCACTGGATCGGGGGAAGCGATCAGGCGGCGATCGGCCCCGAGCTCGCCGTAGATTCGTCGCAACTCCCCTGCGTAGGGATGCGGGAGGTAGCAGCTGCGGGCCGGGAGCGGCGCCAGGGGCATGTAGAGGCACACGGCGCCTATCCGCGCGTCCGGGTACCCGTAACCCGCCACCTTCGCCCGCTCGGAAAACCAGGCTGGCAATACACCCGTCACAACGGCGCCGGCCTTGCCGGACTGGTTCTGTACCCTGTCGTGCAGGGCCAGTGCGTAGAGATGCAGGCCCGAGAGTCCGAGTCGCTGGTAAACCTCCAGGGAGTGATGGCCCAGCCGGCCGACGATACCCTGCCCGCGGTGGTCCTCCGCGATCATCAGCGCACTGCCATCGGCAGTGACGTCACCTGGAATCTCGAGTGCCGTGGACATACAGCCCACGACCTCACCGTCAGCCTCGCGGGCGACCACGCTGTAGAGCAAACCGGTCGCTATCGCCGCGCGCAGGTAATCGGGGTCGTAAAATTCCGGTGCGGGGTAAGTGTCACCGTAAACCCGTCGGATAGCGGCGCACAGCAGCTCGCTCTGCCCCGCTTCGAGGAGTTCGTAACTGACGGTCAACGGGGCGGGGCCACCGTCTCAGCCTGCGTAGGCCTGCTCGAAGGCCGCGACGAAGTCGTCGAGGCTGTCTGCGGGCAGGTCGTTGATACCCGCGGCCCCCGCGCGACCGCCACCCGTGGGGAACTGCATGCACAGGTCCGCGGCACCCTGCTTGTTGCTCATGGGCGCGCGCACGCTGACCAGGTAGTTGCCGTTGTCTTTCACCGTGAGCACCGCGTGGGCGCGGTCGGGATTGGCGGTGGCCAGGTCGTTGCTGTAAACGCCGCTGACGCGCCGCGCCCAGGGCTCGTTGGGAAGAATAAACACGGCCGTGCTGTCGCCGCCATGACTGGGCTGCAGGGACTCCGCCCGGCCCATGTCCTGGGCGTACCCCGTGCTGAGCTTCCGGTAGTCCTCCGAGTTGGCGACAAAATCCAGCGGCCCCTCGGACTGGTAGAGCTTCAGGTAGAGCTCCTTCGGGTCGTAGTGCAGGTCCTCTATAGCCGGGCCGTAACCGTTGTAGTTGATGTACGTGCCCAGCGCCTCCAGCGACGCGAGATCCTTGTCGGAAATGTCCAGGCCGGCGGCCAGGGTGCGCGCCGTGTCCTTCAGGTTGTCGCCGAAGGCCCCGGTGACTGCCCAGTCCAGGTGCACACCGCCGAGGTGCCCGTTGACGAGGGCGGCGGTACAGACGTCCGGCGCCTCGTTGATGATCGCCGTGAGGGCCTCGCTCTCGGGGATGTCGCCCGGCTTGTGATGATCCACGTAGAACACGGAGGCGCCCGCCGCCAGGGCGGCATTGAGCGCGTCCTTGTTCTTGTCCATGGAGACGTCGAGCACGGTGATGCGGTCACCGGAGGCGGCCTCGACCTTGCCCAGCAGGTTGATATCGCGCTTGACCCCGGTGACCAGCTCCGCATCGCGGGGCTCGGCCTTGCGCAACTGTAACAGCGCGCAAATACCGTCGGCGTCGCCGTTGAACAGGTCGTAATCCATCAGTCCATCAACCCGCGTCCAGCGCCTGGTAGTAGTCGGAGAGGATCTTTGCAACTTCGGGCCGGGAGAACTCCGGCGGCGGCGCAATGCCCTGGCCGAGCATCTCGCGGACCTTGGTGCCGGACAGCAGGACAAAGTCCTCTTTGTCGTGGTCCGGCGCGTCCTTCATCATCACGACCTTGTTCAGCTTCTTGCTGTAGGCCGTGTGGTCGGCCTTGAAAATCTGCAGCTCAAGGGCGCCCTCGGGCACCTCCTCGTCGAAGATGGTCTGGGCGTCGAAGCCCCCGTAGTAGTCCCCTACCCCGGCGTGGTCGCGGCCTACGATCAGGTGGGTACAGCCGCAGTTCTGGCGGAACACCGCGTGCAGCACCGCCTCGCGGGGGCCGGCGTAGAGCATGTCGAAGCCGTAGCCCGTGACCATCACGGTGTTGGGCGGGAAGTAGACCTCTACCATCTTGCGAATGGACGCGTCGCGCACGTCGGCGGGAATGTCGCCCGGTTTCAGCTTGCCCAGCAGCATGTGGATCAGGATGCCGTCGGCGCCCAGTTCCTCCATGGCCATGCGGCACAGCTCTTCGTGCGCGCGGTGCATGGGATTGCGCGTCTGGAAGGCCACGACCTTCTCCCAGCCGTGTTCGGCAATCTCGTTGCGAATCTCCACCGCGGTGCGGAAGGTGTCCGGAAAGTCGGCCTGGAAATAGGAGAAATTCAGCACCTCGATCGGACCGGACAGCAGTGTGCGGCCGAGCCCCGTAAAGGTGGCGACACCCGGGTGCTCCGGGTCCAGGGTGCGGAAAATTTTCTCCGCCATGAAACTGATCTGCTCGTCGGACACGGACTCCACTGCCTCGACATCCATGATCGCCAGCACCGGGTTGCCCTCGACGTTGGGATCGCGCAGTGCGATGCGACTGCCCGCCTCCACGCCGCTCTCGTCGGTGAGGTTGACCACGGGCACCGGGAAGAACAGGCCGTCGACCGTCTGCATCTTCTCGGCGGTGCTCAGCGCGTCCGCGAGGTTCATGTAACCCGTCAGCGGGTTGAAGTAGCCGCCGCCGAGCATCACCGCGTTGGCGGCCGCGGCAGAGTTCACCAGCAGCGAGGGCAGGCTTTCGGCCTCGGCGATCAGTGCATGGCGTTTCTCGGAGTCGTAGACGAACAGGGGGTTAAGTTCATCGGAACCGTGGGGCTTGATCATCGCGTACTCCTCCTTACTGGCTGATGATGCCGCGCTCGCGCAGCGCGGCGAGAATGGCGTCCACTTCCTCGGCCAGTGTCTGCTGGTCGGAGTGCAGGTGAATTTCCGGCTTGGGTGGCGCCTCGTAGGGATCGTCGATGCCGGTGAAGTTCTTGATCTCGCCGGCGCGTGCTTTCTTGTAGAGGCCCTTCGGGTCACGACTCTCGGCCGCCTCGAGGGAGCAGTCGACGAAGATCTCGATGAAGTCCATACCCGCCTCTTCGTGCAGCGCACGCACCTGGTCGCGGTCAGCGGCGTAGGGGCTGATGAAACTGCTGAGGGCGATGACCCCCGAGTCGACGAAAAGCTTGGCCACCTCGCCGATGCGACGGATATTCTCCGTGCGATCCTCAGCGGAAAAGCCCAGGTTCTTGTTGATGCCCATGCGCACGTTGTCGCCGTCCAGGCGGTAGGACAGCACGCCCATCTCACTCAGGGTGCCCTCCAGTTCGACCGCCACGGTGCTCTTGCCCGAGCCCGACAGGCCGGTGAACCACAGGGTGGCGCCCTTGTGCCCCAGCAGTTTCTGCCGGTGCTCCCGGGTGATGTCGCCCTCGTGCCAGTGAACGTTGGTCGCTTTCTGCTCCGCCATGTCAAACCTCTCTGGATTGGTCGCCGTCGATGTCCGGCAGCGCCGTGAGTATAGACGCTGCCGCGAAAATGAAGGCGCGCATGTTACGGACATTCCCTCTCCATGTAAAACAGGATATTATGGATACCATTACCGGTTTTTCCGGCACACAGTCCCGGCCGGCGACCCGGTGGAGGAGCACGTGAAATTCACCCTGCGGCAGCTGCAGATATTCCTGGCGGTGGCGCGCCACAGCAATATCTCGCGGGCGGCCCAGAGCCTGCACATGTCGCAGTCCGCCGCCAGCGAGGCCCTGCTGAACCTGGAGCACACCTACGAGGTGAGCCTCTTCGACCGCAGCCGCAACAAGCTCGCGCTGACCCCCATCGGGCACACCCTGCGCAAGGAGGCCGAGAGCCTGCTGGCACACTGCCAGAGTTTCGAGGAGAGCCTGCGCGATCACAGCGACGTCGGGCACATCAAGGTCGGCGCCAGCTTCACCATCGGCAACCACCTGGCGACCCGCTACCTGGCGGGCTACCTGGCCAGCTACCCGGACGCCGACGTGCAGCTGGACATCGCCAACACGCCCGATGTGGTGGCCCGCGTGCTCAACTACGAGGTCGACATCGGCATGATCGAGGGTGAGGTACAGCACCGGGAGCTGGAGCTGATCCCCTGGCGAGAGGACGAGCTGGTGGTTTTCTGCGCCGCGGACCACCCGCTGGCGCGCAAGGGCACCCTCGGCACCCGCGACATCAAGGAGGCGGCCTGGATCCTGCGTGAGCCGGACTCCGGCGCCCGCCAGACCTTCGAGCGCGCGATGTCCGGGCTGCTGCCGGAACTCAACATCTACCTGGAGCTGAAGCACAACGAGGCGATCAAGAACGCCGTAGAGTCCGGTCTGGGCATCGGCTGCCTGTCCCAGATTGTCCTGGAGAAGAACTTCGCCAACGGCGACCTTGTCCCCCTGCGCCTGCCGCGCAGGGACATGCGCCGCACATTCTACTTCGCCCTGCCGCGCAAGCGCTTCCAGCAGGAGACCGTCGACGCCTGGATGCGCACTTGTCGCGAAACTGATAGCTGACCCCGGCGGATTGTGCGAGCATGGCGCCAGGACCGTGGGACAGCACCGAGGGACAGGACCCGCCCATGCGCAACCAGGCACTGCTCAAGGCAGCGGCATTCGGCTTCGCCATCCTGCTGGTGGTGGTCCTCTACCGGGTCACGCTCTACGAGGAAGATCCCTGTGCCAATTACCAGGGGGATGTCAGCGGTGCGGTGCTCGCGGATGGGGAAGGCGACCAGGACGCCCTGGTCAACCGCGCGATGATCATGCGCGGGATCTGCGAAGAGGAGCCCGAGTAGCGGCCGGGGTCAGTACGTCCCGCGGTCCTGGCCGCGCTGCCATATCTTCAGCAGCGCCCGCTCAATGGCGCCCTCCGCCGCCAGGCCCAGTTTTTCCTGCCAGTTCTTCTTGAGTACGAACCGGACCTCCAAGACGTCCCAGTCCGCGAGCCGCTCCTGCACGAGGTCGTCACTGGTCCTGATCTCGTCGATGAGTCCCTCCTCCAGTGCCCGGCTGCCGTACCAGACCTCGCCCGTGGCGACCCTGGACACGTCGAGCCCGGGCCGGTTGTCGCCGACGAAGGCCTTGAACAGGTCGTGGGTCTCCTCCAGCTCCTCGAGGAACTTCTCGCGCCCCTTGTCGGTGTTTTCACCAAACATGGTCAGGGTGCGCTTGTACTCCCCGGCGGTGAGCAGTTCGAAATCTACGTCGTGCTTTTTCAGCAGGCGGTGAAAGTTCGGTAGTTGGGCCAGCACGCCGATGGAGCCGATCACCGCAAAGGGCGCGGCGATGATGCGGTCGGCGACGCAGGCCATCATGTAGCCGCCGCTGGCGGCGACCTTATCCACGGCGATGGTCAGGGGCACGCCCGCGTCGCGCACCCGGCGCAACTGGCTGGCCGCCAGCCCGTAGCTGTGCACCAGGCCGCCCGGGCTCTCCACCCGGACGAGCACCTCATCGTCCTCGCCCACCTGTGACAACACGACGGAAATCTCCTCCCGCAGGTTGTCGGTGGCGGAGGCGCGCATATCGCCGTCAAAGTTGAGCACGTAGAGGCGCGGGCGCCTCTCCGCCCCATCGCCGCCAGACTTTTTCTGCGCCTTCTTCGCGGCCTTGCGCTTCGCCTTCTCGGCTTTTTTCTCGGTCTTGCGCCCGGCCTTGACGGCCGCGGGGTCCTCGACGAGGCCGCGCACCGCCTCGCCCATGGCCCGGTAGCGCTCGTTGAGCTTGCGGACCTCGATATGGCCCTCCTGCTGCTCGCCGCGCTGGCGGGCCGCGATGACAATGATGCCGCCCACCACGATGAGCACCGCGGCGGCGAGGGTTATCGCCTGGGCGAGAAACAGTCCGTAGTCGTATACGTATTCCAAGTGCGGGCTCCGGTGTCAGGGACGGAGGGATTCGATGTAGTGCTGTATGAGCTGGCCGGAGATCGAGGAGACGGGCGGGATCAGCGGCAGGTCGCTGTGGTGGAACCACTGGGCGTCGGCGATCTCGACCTGGTCGCAGACGATCTCGCCCCCGGTGTACTCGGCAAAAAATCCCAGCATCAGCTGGTTCGGGAACGGCCAGGACTGGGAGCGGAAGTAGCGCACGTTGCCGACGTCCACGCCGACCTCCTCACGCACCTCGCGCACCAGCGTCTCCTCCACCGACTCGCCGGCCTCTATAAAGCCAGCCAGGGTGCTGTACATGGGCTGCGGAAAATTCGCATTGCGCGCCAGCAGCAGTTCATCGCCCCGGGTGATCAGCACGATGACACAGGGGGCGATGCGCGGGTAGTTGATGACCCGGCAGGGCTCGCAGCGCATGGCGCGCTCCTTCTCGTCCAGGACCATCGGGGCGCCGCAGCGCCCGCAGTAGCGGTGATCCCGTTCCCAGTCCAGCAATTGCTGCGCCCGGCCGGCCAGGGCGAAGAGGCGCTCGTCGACCCGGCCCAGGATATGGTAGAGGTTGCCCTTCTGGAACTTCATGGGGTCGGGCTCGTCGACGGTGTCGATCTCCACGGCCCAGCAGGGGCGGCTGTCCCAGTAGCCCAGAAACTGGCGCCGCACCTCGGTCCAGCCGCAGCGCCCCACCTCGCCGCCCTCCAGCAGGCAGAGCTCCCTGGAGCGCATGTCGCTGAGCAGCTGCCCCTGATGGAACACGATGTGAAGTTCTTGACCGCCGGAGGACGGCGGGCGGTTGTCGGGCTGGAACATGGCTACCCCGGCGAGCGTTCAGGTGACCGGCTATATTATGGGCCGCGACCCGCGCGGGCAAGCGCAGGGAATGGCGATGGCGGTACGCAAACACGGGTGATTGGCGTAGAATGCGCCCCTCATTCGACTGACCCCCTATTCCAGCGCCATGACCGACAGCGCCGCCCAAGCCCTCTGGAAGAACTTTCTCGGCAGTTCCCCGGACTGGTACAAGAAGACGGTGATCGGCTTCCTGCTGCTGAACATCATCGCCCTGCCCCTGTTCGGCCCCTTCGTCACAGGCTGGATCCTGATCGGCGAGTTCATCTTCACCCTGGCCCTCGCCCTGCGCTGCTACCCGCTGCAGCCCGGCGGCCTGCTGGCCATCGAGGCGGTCCTGCTGGGCATGACCTCCCCCGAGTCGGTGTTTCACGAGACCGTGGCCAACTTCGAGGTGATCCTGCTGCTCATGTTCATGGTGGCGGGAATCTATTTCATGAAGGAACTGCTGCTGTTCGTGTTCACGAAGATCCTGCTCAACGTGCGTTCCAAGGTGCTGCTCTCGCTGCTGTTCTCCCTCGTGGCGGCCTTCCTCTCGGCCTTCCTGGATGCCCTGACGGTGACCGCGGTACTGATCAGCGTCGGCGTCGGCTTCTACAGCGTCTACCACAAGGTCGCCTCGGGCGGCGGTGCCGGCCTGGAGGACTACGACCACTCCGACGACCGCTCGGTGCACGAACAACACCGCGAGGACCTGGAGCAGTTCCGCGCCTTCCTGCGCAGCCTGCTGATGCACGGCGCCGTGGGCACCGCCCTGGGCGGCGTGTGCACGCTGGTGGGTGAACCCCAGAACCTGTTGATCGCCACGGTCGCCGGCTGGAACTTCAGGTATTTCGTGGAGGTCATGGCGCCGGTGACCATGCCGGTGCTCGTGTGCGGGCTGACCACCTGCGTGCTGCTGGAGCTGACCGGCTGGTTCGGCTACGGCGCGCAACTGCCCGACAATGTGCGCGCGGTGTTGGTGGACTACCAGGCGAGCCAGGAGAGCCAGCGCACAACTCGCGTCAACGCGCGCCTTGTGATACAGGCCATTACCGCCCTGATCCTGGTGCTGTCGCTGGCCCTGCACGTCGCCGCGGTCGGCCTGATCGGGCTGATGGTGATCGTACTGCTGACGGCGTTCAACGGGGTGGTGGAAGAGCACCAGATCGGCCACGCCTTCGAGGAGGCGCTGCCCTTTACCGCGCTGCTGGTGGTGTTCTTCGCCATCGTGGCGGTCATACACGACCAGCACCTGTTCACGCCGGTGATCGACGCGGTGCTCGCCCTGGATTCCGAGGTGCGCCCGCCGATGTTCTTCCTCGCCAACGGCCTGCTGTCGATGATCAGCGACAACGTGTTCGTGGCGACCGTTTACATCAACGAGGTGAAGGACGCGCTGGACGCCGGCGCCATCACGCGCGCGGAGTTCGACCAGCTGGCGGTGGCGATCAACACCGGCACCAACCTGCCCAGCGTGGCGACCCCCAACGGCCAGGCGGCCTTCCTGTTCCTCCTGACCTCGGCCCTGGCCCCCCTCATCCGCCTCTCGTACGGGCGCATGGTAATCATGGCCGCGCCCTACACCCTCGTCATGGGCAGCGTCGGCCTGCTCTGCGTGTACCTGTTTATCTGAGGCTCAATCCACACGCTCGGAAGCGCGCCACAGCACGCGCCCGCCGTTGCCCGCGGCGATGGCGTCAAGCTGCGCCTCGTGGGCGCGCAGCTCCTCCTCGCCGGCCTCGATAACGGGGAGCGGAGGTCTTCCGGCCGGGAGGCGACGGATCGCCTCCGCGCGGGGCTGACCGCCGGTTTCGCTGGTGGCCTCCGACAACTGCAGTGCCGTCTGCCCGCCGGTCATGGCGAGGTAGACGTCGGCGAGAATCTCCGCATCCAGCAGCGCACCGTGCAGGTCGCGCTGGGAATTGTCCACGCCGTAGCGCTGGCACAGGGCGTCCAGGCTGTTGCGCTGCCCGGGGTGGCGGGAGCGGGCCATTACGAGCGTGTCTATCACCGTGCAGTGGGCGTCCATCGCCCCCGGCCTGTCCTTTAGCTGCCGCAGCTCCGCGTCCAGGAAGCCGATATCGAAGGGCGCATTGTGGATGATCAGCTCCGCGCCCTCGACGAAGGCCAGGAACTCCGACGCCACCTGGTCGAAAGCGGGCTTGTCCGCGAGAAAGTCCTCGGTGATGCCGTGCACCTCGATCGCACCCTGGTCTATCTCGCGCCCGGGATTGATGTACTGGTGGTAATGGTTTCCCGTCAGCTTGCGGTTGACCATCTCGACGCAGCCGATCTCGATGATGCGGTGACCCTGCCCGACCTCCAGGCCGGTGGTCTCCGTGTCCAGTACGATCTGCCTCACGCCGCCGCTTCCCCCCGGATAAAACGCCCCGTCACGACGCCATCTCGTCGATGCCCCGGTTCGCCAGTGCGTCGGCGCGCTCGTTCCCCGGGTGCCCGCTGTGACCCTTCACCCAGTGCCAGGTCACCTGGTGGCGCCGGTTTTGCTCGTCCAGCGCCTGCCACAGGTCGATGTTCTTCACCGGCTTGCGCCCCGCGGTTTTCCAGCCTTTTTTCTTCCAGCCCTCCAGCCAGCTGGTGATACCGTTGCGCACGTAGGCCGAGTCCGTAGTCAGGTTCACGGTGCAGGGCTCCTTCAGTGCCCCGAGGGCCTCGATAGCGGCGCGCAGTTCCATACGATTGTTCGTGGTGTCCGTCTCCCCGCCGTACAGCTCCCTCTCGACATCACCACAGCGCAGCAGCGCGCCCCAGCCCCCGGGCCCCGGGTTTCCCCGACAAGCGCCGTCGGTAAAAATATCCACATTTTTCAAGCAGCTACATCCCCTTTCTCGAAATGCACTAACCTCTGGGGGGTCGGTAGGATAGGGGCCGGCGTCGGTGCGGGCTTCGGCACGAGGCCGATGAGTCGCCCACGCCGCAGGCCGTGCCGCGGGCGGTGCAGGCCGGCGACCTGTTTGCGGGCGTGCAGGATATACAGGCCGCCCGCGGGCAAATTGTGCCGGGCGCTCCAGTTGTTCACGCGCTCGAGGGCGTCGCGCAGCCGGCCGCGTCCCGCCGGCGGCACCGCGTAGAGCCTGGTCACCTCCTCCACCTCGCAGCCGAGCAGATGCAGCCAGTCCGTCAGGCGGCTCTCGCTGACCGGGCGGTGGTGGCGCCACAGGCTGTGACGGGCGAGGCCGCGCAGCCGGGTATTGGCGCCCTGCAGGCTGAAGGGATTGAAGCCGATCACCACCATCTGGCCCTGGGGCGTCAGTACACGCTGCATCTCCCGCAGGGCGCGGTGGGGATTGTGGGCGAACTCGACACAGTGGTGCGCGATCAGCGCGTCGACGCTGTCGCTCTCCAGGGGCAACTCATCGCAGTGGGCGACCAGCCCGACACCGTCGCCGGGTCGCTCGGCACAGAACACGCGGTGATTGATCCGGCTGCTGTCGCACAGGGGTTCTGCGCCGCGCACGCCGAGCTGGAGGATGTGGTAACCAAAGGCGGTTTCGAGCATCTCCCGGGTCGCCTCCCGGGTCGCCTGCAGCAGGTAGCGACCGTTCTCCCCGCCGTACCAGGATTCCAGTTCGGTCAAAATGTCGCTACACTCGTTTTGGCCCTTTGGGCTTTGACGCGTTTGGTCTTGACTGCGGTGATCGGTCATTCAGTGGTCCTGCTTGGACTGGCGCCGACTCCGGTTGCCGGCACAGGCCGCCGGTGGCGATCCCGCCCTGATTCTAGCACTGCATTGAAACGGTGAGCCATGCTTGAGATTGTCCCTGTCCCCGCCTTTTCCGACAACTACATCTGGTTGCTCTACGACAGCGATACGCGGGAGGCCGCCGTTGTCGACCCCGGGGACGCCAACCCCGTCGTCGACGCGCTGGAAGAACACGGGCTCGCACTCAGGTACGTTATCATCACCCACCACCACTTCGACCACGTGGGCGGCCTGCAGGCGCTTTGCGAGGCCTACAACCCCGTCGTCTTCGGGCCGCACAACCCGGGCATAGGGGGCATCACACAGCGGGTGGGTGCGGGCGATCGCGTCGAGGCCCTCGGGCTGCAGTTCGAGGTACTGGAAGTACCGGGGCACACGCTGGACCACATCGCCTATTTCCACGACGGCGACGACCCGCTGGTCTTCTGCGGCGACACGCTCTTCGCGGGGGGCTGCGGCCGCCTGTTCGAAGGCGACCCGCCTATGATGCTGAAGTCCCTCCAGTCCCTCGCCGCCCTGCCCGCGGCGACCCGCGTTTACTGCGCCCACGAGTACACGCTGGCCAACCTGGCCTTCGCCAGTGCCGTGGAGCCCCACAACAGCGCCCTGCAGGAGCGCGTCGCCCGGGCGGAACAAACTCGCGCGCGGGACGAGCCCACGGTGCCGTCGGTTATCGCGCTGGAACTGGCTACCAACCCGTTCATGCGCTGTACACAGGGGGAGCTGGTGGAAAGCCTGAGGGAACAGGGGCGCCTGGAAGGTGAAAGCCCCGCCGAGGTCTTCGCGACGGTGCGGGGCTGGAAGGATAATTTCTAGCGGGCGCTGCCTTCCTGGCTAGCGGGCGCTGTTACTTGGGCAGTTCCCGGTAGAACTTTTGGAAGTGACTGTCGCTGAACCGCGCCTTGTCGTTCGCGAGGATACACTGCACCACGGACATGGCCCTGCTGGACCCGCCGCTGAGTGTTTTCGCGTCGGCCTTGGCCGCCGCGGTCTTGGCTTCTTCGAGCGTGTCCGCCTGCACCATCACCAGGCCGGAGACCCCGGCCTCGGTGGACACCTCGCAGGCGTAGGTGTACTTGCGATCCCGGTTCTCGGCGCTCGCGGCCCCGGCGACCAGCAGCAGCGCCACCGGCAACCAGGTGATCTTGCTCATTAAATTCTTCATTGCGTATCCTCCCTCGGCTTACCAGCACTCGGCGGCCAGTGAGCCCGTTGCGTCCCGTGCGCCACTGGATTCAATGCTGAAGCTGGTGCACTGGTTGTCTTTTGTCTGCACGCCGCCGGCGACCGGGGTCGCGGTCAGGCGATAGCAGTTGGCGATGCTGCCGCAGGCCCCCGAGGTCGCCGTCACCAGATAGTGCCCCTCGGCGGAGGTGTAGGCCACGCTGCCGAGATTCAATTCCGTCAGGTCGGAGGTGTAGGTCGAGCGGTCCAGCATGAAGTTCTCCTGCTGGCTGGCAACAAACTGCAGGGCCTGCATCGCGTCCGTGCGCCGCCCCTTCTGCAGCTGTTGCTGGAAGGCGGGCAGTAACACCATCATCAGGAAGCCCACGATGACAACCACGACCATGACCTCGATCAGGGTGAAGCCGTTGCGCCTGCTAGTATTCACAATCAATACCCCCCGGAGTACCAGTAGTTACCGTAGGGCCCGGGCAGGTCGACACCGAGGTCCTCGATACTGCCGTCGGAGCCGTCGTCATCCGGGTCGTTCGGGTCGGCGGCAGTGCCCTGCGGGTTGACCACCGCGATGCCCTTGCCGCTGCCTGAGTAGTAGAAGCTCGGCTCGTCGGGAATCTCGCCCGTCGCGAGCAACTCTTCCTCAGCCGCGCCCGTCAGGATATCGATGGTGTAGCGTCGGCCCTGGCCGCCTGCGGGCTCACAGGACGCGTTGACACCGACGTTGCCGGTCTCTGGTGAGAAGGTGGTGAAGATCACCTCGCCGCCCAGTGTCGATGCCGCCGAGAGGTTCTTCTCGCCCGAGTTCTCCAGCTCGAATTTCCAGCCATCCGCACCCGCCAGCGCCTCGGGCGCATTCGGATCATTCGGATCGTTGAGCGGATCGTCCGTGATGTCGTAGAGCGCGCCGTGGGTAATCGGCAGGAAGCACCGGTTATCCAGGGGCAGCGGATTGTTCGGGTCGCTCGGGTCGCACTCGCCCGCAGTGGGTGGATCCGTGTCGTAGAGCAGTGTCTGCGGATCGCGGATCGAGTAGAACCAGTTCTCGACGTCCGTCGCCAGCGGGTTGGTGCGGTCGCCGGTGCCGATCAGGACCAGGTCGTAGGGCGACTGGCCGCGCAGGGCCGTGCGCACGATATCAGGCTGGTTGAAGAACCGGCGGTCCCCGGCCACGGAGCCGTCGTTGAAGTCACCGAAGTGGGTAACGCGCCAGGTCTCGTCCTCGCCGGCCCCGGGGATCGGGCCCGCCATGTCGACCCGCCAGATGTTGCCGCCGGTATCGGCGAAGTAGATACGGTCCGCGCGGCCCTCGGCGTCGCCGGTGCTGTCCAGCACCGCGACTTCCGCCGGTACGGAATGCGTCAGTCGTGCGTCCTGCAGGTTTACGCTGGTACCGGTGCCGGGTGTGATACTGCGCACGATGGCGCCTGTCGCAGCGTCCAGCACGAAGATACCGCGGCCCATGCTGTCGGCGGTGCCGACGCCGCTGGCGTCCTTGTTGAGGTCGTAGCCGGCGCCGATGATGACCACCGGCTTGGCGTTGCCGTTGTTGTCACTGTAGCCCGGGATGGTCGTCACCACCGGCCGTGAGAACGTCAGGCCGAGCTCCGAGGCGCCGGCGCGCACGTGCACCAGGCGCCACAGGAACGCCGGGGCATCCGGATCGGAGATATCCAGCGCGTACATGCCACGGCCGCCCCGGCGCATGCCGAAGTATGCGTACACCTTGTCCCCCGCCGCGGAGTTGATCGTCGGGTTGTCGTCCGCCTGCTGCACGTAGATCACCGGGGTGAGGTCCATGCCGTAGACGTTGTCGTTGGACACCGCGTTCACACGACGCTGGTTGTGGATCTCCACGAACTCCTTGGGCGTGAAGGCCCAGTCCTCGCCGCCGTCGTCGTCGCTGAACATGTGCACGAAGCCGGCGTTGGTGGCCACCAGGAAGCGCAGGTCCGGATCGGCCACCGTCTTGCCGTTGATCGCGCCGTAGTTGATGACCCGCGGGTTGGCGTGCAAGACGTCGCCCAGGATCCAGTCACGGGTTCCCGCGGTGGTGTCGCCGTCCTTGTAACCCTGGGCCCAGGCCACCACGGTCTCAAAGTCTGCCTGGGTGTTTACACCAAATAGTGCCCACATCGCAGCGTTTTGCCCGGCACCCAGGCCGAAGGCGTCGGGCGTCAGGTTGGTGAGATTGAACAGCTCCAGGGCCTGCTGTGTGCCCGTGTTGGAGTATATCGTCCGGGTCGATGGGACGCGGCCAGCGAGCAGTGCGCCCACGCCGCCCTCGGTGACCAGCCCGCCGTCCTGGTTGCTCCAGTAGCTGCTGGCGGTCGCCTTGAACGCGTTGGTCGTTGCATCGAAGGCCGCCACGCCGTTCTTGTCGACGACCACGTCCTCGCCGCTGAGGGTCGCCACCTTGAACTTCTTGACGTTACCCGCCCAGTCCACCCGGGCGTCGGGCTTGAACATGGCGTAGTACACCACGTCCAGGCTCCGGGTACGCGCGAACGAGTCCACGGTGGTCGCCGGGGAGGTAAAGGTGGTGTCGTCGGAGAAAATGTCCAGCACCGCCTCCTGGAAGGCCTGGGCCAGGGCGTCGGCGCTGGTGGCGACGTAGTACTCACCCTTGCCGTGGTCGGCGTTCGCGGTTTCACTCAACAATGCCTGGTCCGTCTCGAACCCGATCGTGTAGGTGATCGCGAACTGGTCGCCGTTGCTGGCGTCGCCGTCCAGGTCCGTGTTGGCCATGTGCTTGGCCAGCTCCGGCAGGCAGTTCTTCGGGTTGCCGTTGCCGCTGATATCGTCCGGCCAGTTCTGGCAGGTCTCGCCGGTCAGCAACTCGATCGCACTGTTGGCGTCTGTGTCGTAGGTCGGCAGGCCGTCCGTCATCAGGATGACGTAGATGAAGGCGCAGTCGCCGGTGGGCTGGATATAGGTGCCGTTGCTCTCCGCCAGCAGGTCCCGCGGCGGCAGGTCGTTGTCCGGGTTGCCACCGGTGTCCCGGTCGTCGCCGTACAGCACGGTCTCGCCCGCCAGGTAGCGGTACACCTCGTAATAGGTCTCGCACAGGGGCGTCCAGCCATCCGCGTCGAGGTCGTCCTCGATCATGTCGACGAGAGCCTGACGCTGTGTCGCGTCCATATTGGGGATCAGGCGATGGATGATGCGGCCGCCGTTCTCGCCCGCTCCGTCGTCGTTGTCGTTAAACGTGGCGAGGGCGAAGTCCACGCTGGTGTTCGCCGCCACCAGGTCGGAGATGACCTGCTGGGCGATTTCCATGCGGGTGCGGTCCACGATCAGGGAGTCGTCGTTCCAGTAATCCACGTAGTTGGCGCTGTACAAGGTGTAACTGGTGTTGTTCCAGCTCACGTCGGATTCAGCCGCCGTCGCCGCACTGTACACATCGGCGTCATCCACGTTGTCCTTGGGGAAACCGTCGGCGATGGTGCCGTTGCCCGCCTCGTCGTTGATGACGTCGTCCTGGCACTCCACGTGGGGCGGGTCGTTCTCACTGGTCGTCAGCGTGGACCAGCTACCGGCGATGGTGTTGGTCTCGCACTCCTGGGTGATGGAGCCGCCGAAGAGGAGACAGAGGAAGGCGCCGATGCCGCCGACGGGCTGGCCGGTCAGCGAACAGATGTTCTGGCAGGTGGTCTCTGTGGTCTCCGAGCGCCAGCGCAGGGCGTTCTGTGTCTGGAAAAAGCCCTGGTTGGACAGGCCGGAAGACGCCGAGGCGCAGCGGTTCTTGTCGATATTGAACCACTGGCTGCTGGTGTCGGAAGGGGGCTCCCCGTCAGTGGACCAGTAGATACGGTCGAATTCCGCACCGTCGATACCGCCGTCGTAGTCGTTCTTGGTCGGGTCGTAGGCGGGTCGCTGGCCCTCGACGATGGTATCCATACTGCCGGAGTCGTCCATGATGATCAGCACCCGCGGCCGCTCCGCCGCATTGGTGTTGGCGATCGTCTCATAGATCTCGGTGTCGTCCGCACTCAACGGTGCGGCGGCCGAAAACAGGCCTGCGGCGAATACCGCCGACAGTAACGCGCTCCAATTCAGTTTGCCGATCATCGTCTTGCTGTTCATCCTGTTGCCCTCCTGTTCATCCCGGCTGTATGGCGTTCCGGGAGAACGGTTGCTGCTCGCTGTTACCAATCTCATCGATTTCATCGTTCTGTTGGATCTTGTCCGTTGCATGCCGGGCGTATCCAGTGCCCGCTCAGTTACCGACCGGGATGGTCCTGACCACGCCCAGTGAAACCTGGGTGCGCGCCCGCTTGGGCACGTCGTGCTCGGAATCCACCCGGTAGTAGTCGCACTCGGTATTGCCCACCGAGAACATCACGTCGGATGTCTCGGCCGCCGGGCACCCGGCGGCAAACCTTACCCGTGTGACGTCGGCGTCCACGCTGCCCAGGTCATTGATACTGTCCAGTGGGCTCGGGCTCACCCCGTTGAAGGGGTCGTCAACTGAGTCGCCGTCGAAGGGGTCATTGCCCGTATTAGCCAGTGCGAGGGCGCCGAAAATTCCGGCCTCGGCGGACTGCAGGGAGTTGGCCTGGTCCTGCAGGTTGCCGGACATCTGCATACTGAAGGAGCTGTCACGCGCCGCCACGACACTGATAATGGTGACCACCAGCAGGAAGAGCATGGCCACCACGAGGGCGACGCCCCGCTCCGTGGAAACTGTCCGTACCGGGCGCATCACACTCCACTCCGCAAAATGACCAGCCCGGGGTTACGCAGGTTGACGTGCTTGGTCAGCAGCAGGCGCCAGTAACTGTCGTCGGGCGTCACCACCTCGTCTCCCAGGGTATAGGTCTTGTCATTGGTGTAGTTGAAATCCTCCTGCTCGCTGCGCAGCAGGAGAAAGATCTCCACGGAGGCCACGAAATCCCAGTCGGTCGTGGACAGGTCGTCCTCGTAGCCCGCCGTGTCGATATTGCCGTCCCGGTCCGCGTCGTAGCGGAAGCGCAGGCGCATGTCCTCGACCCCGAAGGCGATATTTTCGGTGACAATGGCCATCGAACCAGAGTCGAAACGCAGGGCTTTGCGCGCCAGGGTAAACTCATCGTCGCCGAGATCGCGGATATAGAAAATCTGGTAGCTGTAAGGCCAGGCCCAGGCGCCGGGGTAGTTGCCGTCGCCGGTGATGGAGGGCGGGGTATCGGCGCCGTCCATGATAAGCCCGTTGGACCCGTTGGCGAGGATATAGGTGGTCTCGTCGTCCATCGTCTCGGGAAAATCGATCACCCCGTTGGTGGGGGCGTTGGGGTCGTCCGGGTCCGCATCCGAGAGAGGCTCCGGTCGCATGTACTTGACTACGAGGACATCGGTGCCCGGTCGGGCGTCGTCTATGCAACCCATCGCGTTGCCACTGCCGTCCGCCTCGGCGGCGAACAGGTAGGGGCCCACGGCGTAGGCCGCGGCATCGCCGGCGCAGTCGCCGGTCACCGTGCCCAGGCTGGATTGCTCGGTGATCTGGTTCGCCGGCACACCGGCGAAAAAACCCGCGTGGCGCAGGGCCTCGGTGAGCACCTGGAGGGAGAAGCGGCCGCTGTCGAGCATGCCGATGGAACGCTCCGTCTCGCTGTAGCTGCGGTTCGCCGCCAGGTAGATGGAGATGGCGCCGCCGATCAGGATCGTGCCGAGCAGCATCGCCACCATGAACTCCACCAGCGAGAAGCCGTGATGGCGGTTCGATTGAGGATTCAGGGTATTCATAATTCGCTCGGGTCCACGACAAAGGTGCTCACGGCAACCTGTCGCCTATTATCATCGGTATCCGCGGCGGCCCCGCCGCAGGCCTGTCCACCCTGGCCCACGCCGTCCGCCGTATTGTAGAGACCGCGCCACTGCACCAGCACGATCAGCCGCCCGGTGCGCTGGTTGGTGCCAAAGGGCGTAAAGGTCACGCAGCCGGTCACATCGGTAAGCCCGCCGGCGGACACGGTGTCGCCGCCGTCCACGTAGGTCACCGCCGCGCCCTCGAGCAGCTGTTCCCAGGACCACAGGTCGTGGGCCGCCATCTCGTTCGGGTCGCAGGCCGCCGTGTCGCAATCGGGGTTCGGTTCCGTGCCGACGGACACCGGGGTGAGACCGGTGACGTACTGGCTCGCACCCCGGGGGTTTTCGCGGATGCGTTCCAGCAGGGTGTCCGCCATGCTCACCGCGCGGGCGCGCTGAACCGCCTCGTACTGGGAGGTCTTCGACGTGGTCAGCAGGCTGACAATGCCCAGGAGCCCGATCGCCAGGATGACGAAGGTCACGAGGGCCTCGATCATGGTGAAACCCTGTTGTCTACGGGGTGCAGTCAACATTCTGGTCTTCCTGGTTGTCGACAATACCGTCGGCCGGGTCATCGGTATCCACCGCGGCGAGTACCGCTCCGGAGGGGATCAGGTCCAGCGCGCGCGCTTCGGGCTCATCGCGATCGTCGCAAAGGACAAACGTCCCGGTGTTGTCGAGGCTGTCGCCAAGCGGGGAGAATTGGGTGCTGCTTTGTGCAGTGCCAGTAGTATCTATAAAGAACAGAGCCGTACCCACAGGCGCGTTCAATTGTCTGCTGACAATAATTTCGTTCGGGTCGGGCGCCCCGTCCCCGTCCGCGTCGGCGAAGGCGAGGTAACCCGAGGTCCAGGAGTTAGTGTCACTCGCGCAACTGGTTTCGTCGGTACTCTCGCAGACCACCACCGGGACGCGTTGCGACATGGCCTCGGAACGCGCCGTGGACAGTGTCGCGCGCAGGGCGAAAATTTCGGTGAGCATGCGGTTGTTCTTGACCGTATCCACAAAGGCGGGCGCGCCGAGTGACAGCGCCACGGCGAGCAGTACGAGCACTACCATGAGCTCTACGAGGGTGAAACCACTGTCACGTCCGCTACTGCGCATGCTTATAACTGCCCTACCGCTGCCCCTGTTACCTGGATGGCTCTGAACCCGCCATTTCCTATCGTCTTTGATACCAACCCTCCCGTACACTTTGAAGCAGTTTCGGACGGGCGGCCGCGACCGCGCGACAAACGGTCGCCGGCGGCGGGGAATCGCCGATTTTCCGCTGAAAACCGCAGAAAAAGGTCGCAATCCCGGGCGCCCTTTACAATAATGGTCCTGCGGTGAGGGGGCCGCGAAACCACCGGGAAATGCTTCCATAAAAGCCAATAAATACAATATGTTAAAGAAAATACTTGCAGTGTTTTGTGCCATTGCTGTGCTCGCGGGCTGCCAGGGCCTGCCCACGGCGGACCCGACCGCCGTCGGCAACCCGGGGGCGCCGCCGGAGGACGCCACCCAGGACGAGGGCCCCCAGCCCTTTACGCCGGCCCTGCCGCCCGCGTCCACCGCTGCCGCAGACGCACCTGCAACCGACCTGTGGCAGCGCATCCGCGCGCAGCTCGCCTGGCACGGCGAGACCCCGGCCGGCGACAGCGGACAGATCGCCCGGGAGCGAAGCAACTTCCTCAAGCAGAAGAACTACCTGCCGACCGTTGCCGACCGCGCCAACTACTACATGCACTACATCGTCGAGGAGGTGGAGCGGCGCGAGCTGCCGATGGAGATCGCGCTGCTGCCGCTGGTGGAGAGCACCCTGAACCCCTTCGCCTACTCCCGTTCCAGCGCCGCCGGGTTGTGGCAGATCATGCCCGCCACCGGGCGCCACCTCGGGTTGGAACAGAACTGGTGGTACGACGGGCGGCGCGACCTCCGGGATTCCACCCGCGTCGCCCTGGACTACCTGGAGAGCCTGCACGCCGAATTCGACGGCGACTGGCTGCTGGCGCTGGCGGCGTACAACTCCGGCAAGGGCCGCGTGGGCCGTGCGCAAAAGAGCAATGCTCGCAACGGGCTGGCCACGGACTTCTGGTCCCTGCGCCTGCCTCGCGAAACGCGCCGCTACGTGCCCAAACTGCTGGCGCTGGCGCAGATCGTCGCGGATCCCGAGGCACACGGTGTCGCGATTCCCGAGGTGCCCAACGCGCCCTCCTTCGAGGTCGCCGCGACCGGCGGACAACTGGAGCTGGCCAGGGCTGCGGATCTGGCCGGTGTCGAAATGGGTACATTGCGCGCGTTCAATCCCGGCCAGCTGCGCTGGGCGACCTCGCCGGACACGGCACAGGAACTGCTGGTCCCCGTCGGCACCAGGGAGAAGTTCGAGCTCGGTGTCGCCGCGCTGACACCCGACGACCGGGTTCGCTGGCAGCGCTACCGCATCGAGCGAGGCGACACGCTGAGCCACATCGCGCGCCGCTTCGACACGCAGGTGGGACTGCTGCAGGACGTCAACGACATCCGCGGCAGCCGCATACGCGCCGGCGATACGCTGCTGATCCCACAGGGGAGTGCCTGGGCGTCGAGCCTGGCCTTTGCCTCGACGGAATCGACCCGGCCGCGCGGGTACCGGGTGCGCAAGGGCGACTCCCTGTACCGTATTGCCGGCAGGTTCAACGTGTCCATCAAGGACATCATCGCCTGGAACTCCCTGGACCCGGACGCCTACCTGCAACCCGGGCAGAAACTGACGCTCTACGTCAGCGGAGGCTAGGCGCGCAATACCCCGCATCCTGCTCCGACAGTGAATTTGAACTGAGCCACTACCGACTGGCCGGGGCGCTTGCGCCGACACTCTCCCAGCGTTATGTTTACGCCCGCGTTGCGCGACGTCGCAACATCCAACCAGACTGAGGAACTTCCCATGAAGCACACGCTTTCCCTGCTGTCGCGCCGCGTCGGCATCTCCCTGCTCGCACTGCTGGCACTGTGCGTGGGCACACTGGCACAGGCCGAGGACGGTGCCGACAGCAGCGGCGGTCGCGCCGTGGCGCTACAGATCGAGGCCGTGGTCACCGACATCGACCTCGAGACGCGGCAGGTCAGCCTGCAGGCACCCGACGGCGAAATCGTCACCGTGACCGCGCAGGAGCAGGTAGTGAAGCTGGAAGACGTCAGCGTGGGCGACCGCCTGGTGGTCACCTACCTCGCGGCGCTGGAAGGCGAGGTGCGCGAGCCCACCGAGGAAGAGCTGGCAGAGCCCTGGGTGGTACTCGAGGAGGCCGGTGAGATGGGCGAGGACGGGGAAGCGGCCATCGGCGCCGCGCGCATGATCCGCGCCGTGTGCACCATCGAGGGCATGAACCGGGTGCTGGGCACGGTCACCATCAGGGACGCCCGCGGCCGACTGCACGTTATTGGCGATGTCGAGCCTGAGAAAATGGAGGGCGTCACCCTGGGCCAGACCGTGGTCGTGGTGTACGCGGAGGCCCTCGCCCTGTCGCTGGAGCACCACAGCGCGGAGTAACTTCCCCTCGGCCGGCTGCTCTTCAGCCGGCCAGCAGTTCCTCCACCAGCGCGCCGACGGTGACGGTTGCCGTTCCCTGGCGCTGCTGGTGGAAATACCCCGCCACTTCACTCGGCTCTTTGTTCAGCTCAATCGAGAGGGCGCCCGCGGAGCGCGCCTCGCGCACGAACCCCGCCGCGGGGTAAACGACTCCCGAGGTGCCGACGGCGACAAACAGGTCGCAGGCCGCCAGCCGCGCCGCGATCAACTCCATGTGGTAGGGAATCTCCCCGAACCAGACGATGTCCGGGCGCAACCCCCCGGCCTGCCCGCAGTGCGCACAGGGCGTGGTCGCGTCGTGGTCCCCCCGGGCCGGTGCGCGGCCGCCGCAGTGCCGACAGAGCTCACCTCCCAGCTCGCCGTGCATATGGCAGACCTGGGAGCTGCCGCCGCGCTCGTGCAGGTCGTCGACATTCTGCGTGACGAGAAATACCTCACCGGGGAAGTCCCGCTGCAGCCGGGCCAGTTCGCGGTGGGCGGCGTTCGGCTCCACCTCCCCGAGCTGCGCCCGACGCGCATTGTAGAAGCGGTACACGAGTTCCGGGTCGCGGTCGAAGGCCTCCGGCGTGGCGATCTCCATGGGATCGTGCCCCTCCCAGAGACCACCGGTGTCGCGGAAGGTTTTCAGGCCGGACTCGGCGGACACGCCCGCCCCGGTGAGGACGACAATGCGCTCGATAGCCCGTTCGGCAAATTCTGGCAACGAATCAACTCTCCCCTGTCGGTAGATCGAGATCGTCGAGGACATGCAGCAAACCCGGCGCGGTGAAGTAGAGGGCGCAGCGCACAGTCTCGCTTCCCATACAGCGCACCGCGTCCCGGTAACCCTCGAGTTGCCCGCGATATTTCCCGGCTTCCCGCGCGGCGAAGTCCTCCAGGCGCTCATCGGGCCCGGGGCGGCTCGTCTTGTAGTCGACGATCCAGCGCACGCCCGTTTCCCGGTCGATGAAGCAGCGATCGATCGCGATGTCCCGGGGAACGCCCTCCCGCACCACGCTGAGGGCCCACTCGCTGCGGGGGTCGCCGTGGCCGGCATCCAGAATCCAGCGGCCGCTGCCCCCGGAATCCAGGGTGGTGCGAATACTCTCGCACACCGCCTCCAGGGCGTTCTCCAGTTGCGCGCCCGACAGGCCGAGCGCACGCAGGGCGGCGCGCCAACGGTCGATATCTTCCGCTTGCGGACGCTGGGGGAGCTGCGCCCGCAGCGACAGATCCTCAAGCGCTGCGTGCACCACTGTTCCGACGCTGCGCTCGACCGGGTTGTCCGGTCGGTCGGGCCGGTTCTTCCCCGCCCCCTCCACGGTGTCTGCCGCGCCGGGGGGCTGTACGCCGCCGACAGCCCGGGCGAGTCGGCGCAGGGGGACGCCCGTGGTCGCGTTGCCCGCGAATCCCGCGCCGGCCGCCACCTCGATACGGCGGGCGTCGTTGTCAAAGCCCGACCAGACGGGGTGCAACAGGCTTGTCTCCCCGGGCGCCTTGAAACACGCGCCGGCGTCGTCCCAGGCGGGGCTGGCGGTGAGGTATAGCCGGCGCACCGCCCGGGTACAGCCGACGTACAGCAGCCGTGTCCGCTCCAGCAGACTCTTTTCCCGGCGCACGCTGCGCAGGTAGTTGTAAAGGGTGGCATCCTTTTCCCGCTGTTGTTCCCGGGCGGCCAGCAGGAAGCGGCGGTTGCCGGCGCTGTCGCGGCGCTCGTCCCAGAGCAGCAGGTCGCGCCCGTCGCTGCGGGGAATGCCGTTCAGGCGCGGGATGACCACGCGATCGAACTCCAGCCCCTTGGCCTTGTGCAGCGTCATCAACTGGACCCTGCCCTGCGGGTCGCCACCGCTCGTGTAGCGCGTCTCGAGTTGCCGGCGCAACCAGGTGCCGTCGAGCCCGACCCGCTCCGTCTCGGCCAGTTCCAGCAACTGCAGGAAACTCTCCGCGTCCGACAACTGTGTCTCCCCGTCGGTGCAGCCCGGCCCTCCGAGATCCGTCCAGGTCTGCTCGACCCACACCCGCAGCGCCAACCTGTCCCGCCGTGTCCGCGCGGCCTCGAGCACCGGGAATACCCTCTCCACGCGCTGTCGACCGTCGGCACTCAGCGCTTCCAGCGCCGCCGGTTCGGCCAGAACACGGCGGATGGGCAGGTGATCCCGCGCCCACTCGCCGATGACCCCCAGGTCCGCCAGGGTAAGTCCGCACCAGGGAGCGCGCAGCACCGCCAGCCAGGCGAGACGATCCGCGTCGCAGGCCAGGGCGTCGCACAGCGACAGGAGGTCGGCCACGACCGTCGAGCTGGCCAGGGACTCCAGCTCCTGGGCGCTGAAGGCGATCCCCCGCAACTTCAAGGCCGCGGCGATGGGCTGCAGGTGCCCCCGCGTGCGGCCGAGCACCGCGATGGTTTCACGGGACTCCGCGAGGCAGTCGCGGACCAGGTCACAGACGAAGTCGATCTCTCCCTCCCCGGCCCCCTCGCCATGGAACGCGTACTGTTCCACCGCGGGCGAGCGCTCGGCCGGTGCAATGGCGACTGCCGCGCGATAACTCACCCGCGCGTGGTTGATGTCGTCCTCGCGCGGGAAGGCCTGCCGGAAGGTCGCGTTGACCCAGTCCACGATGCCCCCCCGGGAGCGGAAATTGCACTTCAGCTCGACCGTCTTCGGCAGCACACCGTTGAAGCCCTCCTCCTGCGCCTTGAGGAACAGGCCCACGTTGGCGCCGCGGAAGCCGTAGATCGACTGCATGGCATCGCCCACGATCATGAAGGTGCGCGGCGCCTGCGGGTTTTCCTCGTTGTACTCGCCCCACCCCCGGGTCAGCCGCTGCAGCAGTTCGTACTGGCTGTTGGACGTGTCCTGGAACTCGTCGACAAGAATATGTTCGATGCTGTAGTCGAGTCTCTGGGCCAGTTCTGTCGGCGCGTCGTCATCACCCAGCGCCTGCAGCGCACCCAGGGCCACCTGGCCGTGATCCACGACGCCGCGACGGCGAAATACCAGCAGCAATTTGGTCGACAACACGGGCAACAGGCGCGACAGGTGTTCCACGCGCTGCCAATCCTGGCTGCCCTGCCCGGTTCCCGGCAGCAACAGCACGCCGCACAATGCCTCCCGCAGCCCCTCGACCGCTTCGAGCCGCGCGATCACCGCCTTCAGTTCCGCCTTGCGTTCGTCCGCGACCCCCTTGCCCGGCGGGAAGCCCATGGTCTTGTCCAGCCGGCTGCGCCACTGGCCGCCGCCCGTGAGGAGCATGTTGCACAGGGCGCGCCAGGTGTCGAGATACTCCGGTTGTGCCCCGGGAAAGTGTGCGGGGGTAGGCTGCCCGAGGTTGTCACAGGCGTACTGCAGCAGCGGCAACAGGTCATCCCCGTGCGGCTCCAGTGCTGCCCGGACCGGGTCCAGGGTTTCACCGACGAGGCCGTCCACCGCCGCGGCGAGGTAGTGGCCGGCGGCATCGGGGCCCTCCTCGAACTCGATGAACGCCCGCCACTGCTCCCGCCTTGCGAGCATCGCGACCAACAGCTCTTCCAGGCCCTCCCAGTTGTTGTCAAAGTCGCTGAGCACAGCGCGCAGGTCGTCGGCGATCGCGCCGCCCCGGTCCAGTTCCGCGTACAGCTCCCGCACCGCCTCGCGGTACAGGGCGTCGGTATCGTCCTGGGGACTGGCCTGCCCGCCGAACTGGCTGAGCACCGGCATCTGGCGCGTCAAGCCCATACAGAATCCGTCGATCGTCTTGATGTTCAAGCGCGCCACGTCCCGGGCGAGCTGCCAGCCGCGCTGTGCGTCGCTGTCCAGGGCCGCCAGGGCCAGGTTGCGGGTGACCTGCTCGTGGGGGCTGTCGCAGGGGTCGCCCTGCCGGGCCCCCCGCAACGCGTCGAGCACCCTGGCCCGCATTTCGGCGGCGGCCTTGCGGGTAAACGTAATCGCCAGCACCTGCTCCGGACGCTGCACCCGCGACAGCAGTCCGAGGTAGCGCTGGATGAGCAGTTCCGTCTTACCGGAACCCGCCGGCGCGGTGACACAGAAACTCCCCGTGGGCCGGATGGCGGCCGCCCGTTCGGCGGCGTCGACGACCGCGCTCACTCTGCGGTCACCGCGGTATCGACCCGACAGAGGGGCTGCAGCCCGCACCATGTGCAACTGTTGCTCGACAGGGGATCCACCCGCGCATCACCGGCGATAAACTCCCGCGCGAGGCGGCGCAACACGTCCGCCCACTGCGCGTTGCGCGCCTCCCAGTCCGCCGCCGCCATGGGCGACTGCGCGTCCTTGCTGCGCCCCGACCCGCTGCCGATACCCGCGACGCCCTCGATGCGCCCGAGTCCGGCGAAGGCGCACTCCCCGCGCCTGACCCGTGCGAAAGCCAGGGCACCCGGCGCCGCGGGCACCGCCAGGCCATAGAGCAGCAACTGCGGCCGCGCGGGTCGGTCTCCCTCCCAGTCCTTCACGCCGCAGGCGCCGGTCTTGTAGTCAATGACAACGGTCGAGCCGTCGGGCAGCCGGTCGATGCGATCGACGCGCAGGGTGATCTGCAACTGCTCCAGCTCAAGCTGCAGCTTTTCCTCCCTTGCCACCACGACAAATTCGCCGCGTTGCTTCTCCACCGCCAGCCACTCGAGCAACAGCGCGCGCAAGCGCTCGCCCTCCAGCGACCAATAGCCGGCTCCGAGGGCGCGTCGGCGGCGCTCGCGCACCGCATCCAGGGCGTGCCGCACGGCCTCCTCCACCTGCACGGCAAGGGCCTGCTCTTCCAACGCCAGCAGGCCCGCGTGATCTCCAACCTGGGTCCACAGGGCGTAGAGCGCATCGTGCACGAGATTGCCGCGCTCGGCGGCGGACAGGGCGACGCTGAAGTCCGGCAGGGGCTCGACCCTGAGCCTGCGGCGCGCGAAAGCCCGGAAGGGACACTGGGACTGGTCTTCCAGCAGCCCGCTTCCGCCGACCCCCGGGGTCGCAAAGGGATCCAGCGCTGGCGCGCGATGGTCTTGGAGGGTTTCGACTGCCGCCCGATCGCGCTGCGCCGACCAGGCGGGATCGAGCAGTGCAGCCGACTCTGGCGGCTGTACCGCGAAGCCCTCCAGCAGCGCGCTGGGCAGTTCCTCCACCCCCTCCTGCTGGTTGCAATAGCTGGCGTATACCACCCGTCCACCGCGTTTGTACTGGCGCATCAAGCCCTCGGCGAAGAGCCATTCGCGCTCCGGGGTCGCGTGGGGCATGTGCAGGCGAGCCTGCAGTTCTATCGGGATAAAGGGACTGGGATGGGCTGGCGCGGGCCAGCTGCTGGACTGCATTCCCGACAGCCACAGATGATCAAACGCCAGGCCCGCCGCCTCCAGCCGACCGAGCACCTGCACCGCGCTGTCATCGGTACGGGGCTGTGACACCCGGCGTTCGCAGCTCGACCGCAGCAGCGCGAGGGCGGTCTCGTAGTCCATATTGCCGACAATCGCGTCGAAGGCGCGAAACCCGTCCAGCGTCTCGTACCACGCCTCCACCTGCTGGTATTCCAGCGAGTCCAGGCTGCCGCTGCCGGGCCAGCCCCAGCTGTCGAGCACGCGGGTGAAGCGGTCGCACCAGTCCGCCGCCGTCCCTACGCGACGCAGATCACGGTCTCCGCGCATGCCACTCAGGTAATGCCCCAACGCCAGGCCGCGGGTCTCATCAAGGCGGGTATTGCAGGCGTCGTAGCACAGGTCGTGGACATCGATTTGCTCACTGCCCCCGTCGTACAGCCGCAGCAGGAAACGCGCGGCGAGCGCACCGCCCGCGTCCGGCAGGTCGAGGAAGCGCGAGCGCATCAATGCGACCACCGCCGGCACTGTCGTCTGCTGCAAGCCGAGGGCGAGTACGCCCAGTGCATCGCGCACAACCGGCGCCTGGTCCAGGCTGATACCCGTGGAAAAATTGACCGGCAGGCTGGTGTAGTCTGCGCCGAGACAACCGAACTCCCGGCGCATCAGGTACTCCAGCGCCACCCGCTGCCCGGGGTCGTCGCCAATGACAATGCCAATGGTGGACTCCGGTTCCTCCCGGTGCAGTTGTGCGGCCCAGGCAGCCATGCCCTGCAGTTCCTCCCTGGGGTCGCTGAAAGCCAGCAACCGGCAGTCGGGCTCCGTGGTCGTCCCCTCGGGCTCCAGTACCTCGACACACAGGGTATCGAGCAGGGTGCGGTGCAGGGGCGCGATGTCGTCGAACTCCAGCAGCACCACGCCGGAGCCCGGCTGTCGGTAACCGCTGCGCGAGAGCGCCACCAGGGCGTCGGCGCGCGCCCACAGCCGGCGCGAGCGCAACTGCTGCTCGAACAGCTCCAGCCAGGCGAGGAAGGTCGCGCAGTCGCGGTCCAGTTCGAAGCGCTGGCGCAGTGCCCTGTCGGTGACACGCACCTGCCAGCGCAGCAGGGTATCCCGCGCCGCGCTGGCCAGTTCCGCCGCGGCGGTTTCGCGCAGCAGTGGGTAACTGCCGCTGTGCGCGGCGTGTTCCTCGATCACGCGGCGCCACAGTTCCAGTTCCTGGTCCTGGGCGAGCTGGGGGCGCAGCTCGAGCAGACCCTCCCGGGACGCCCCCTGCAGCGCGTCCTGCAGCCAGTGGTCCAGCGCCAGCACCGGGAACGGCTCCCAGGCCCCGTCACCGGCGGCCATGCGCCGTCGGGACCACTCGGCGCGGATGCGCCGGGCCAGCCGGATGTTGGGAGTTACCAGGGTATATCCCTGCCCGACCAGCGGCAACAGGGGTTCCATGTCGTAGAGGCTGTGCGCCAAGCCTGGCTCCCGCGGGGAAAAGACCGACGCCGGGACGCCTACACAAAGGTGCCCGACTGCTATAGAATGCCGCGCCCGGCACACCGACCGGTTCCGCGGGACAGCAACACTCTATCAGGTCAGCCCATTGGGGAACCAGCGATGAGCAACATCGAAGTACACAATGTCAACGTCGACGCCCAGGACGTACTCATCACGCCCGAACAACTGAAGGCCGCCCTGCCGATGTCCGAGCAGGTGCACGACACCGTGGTGGAGAGCCGGCAGGTGATCGAGAACATACTCGAGCGCAGGGACCACCGACTGTTCGTCGTGGTGGGCCCCTGCTCAATCCACGACCCTCAGGCTGCGCTGGACTACGCCGGGCGACTGAAGGCGCTGGCGGACGAGGTATCCGACACCCTGTACATTGTCATGCGCGTGTATTTCGAGAAACCGCGCACCACCGTCGGCTGGAAGGGGCTCGTGAACGACCCCCACCTGGATGATTCCTTCAAGATCGAGGAGGGCCTGCACATCGCGCGCAAGCTGCTGCTGGACATCCTCGAACTGGGTCTGCCGACCTCCACCGAGGCGCTGGACCCGATCTCGCCGCAGTACCTGCAGGACCTGATCAGCTGGACCGCCATCGGGGCGCGCACCACGGAGTCACAGACACACCGCGAAATGGCCAGCGGCCTCTCCAGCGCCGTGGGCTTCAAGAACGGCACCGACGGCGGCCTCACCGTCGCCACCAACGCCCTGAAGTCGGCGGCCAAGCCGCACCGTTTCCTCGGCATCAACCGCCAGGGACAGGTCTCGGTGTTCACCACCCGCGGCAACCCCTACGCGCACATCGTACTGCGCGGCGGCAGCCAGGGCCCGAACTACGATTCGGTGCACGTGAAACTGGCGGAGACGGCCCTTGCCGAGGCGGGCGTCTCCAGCAATATCATGGTCGACTGCAGCCACGCCAACTCCAACAAGCAGCCGGAGCTGCAACCGCTGGTGGCGGAAAACCTGTGCAACCAGATTATCGAGGGCAACACCTCCATCGTGGCCATGATGATCGAGAGCAACCTCGCCGCCGGCAACCAGTCGATACCGGAGGACCTCAGCCAGCTGCAGTACGGCGTCTCCGTCACCGACGGCTGTATCGACTGGCAGAGCACCGAGGCCTGCGTGCGCCAGATGCGGGATATGCTGAAGGACGTCTTGCCCGGCAGGATCTAGCGCCAGCTTACAGCTGATGAGACGGGGCTCTCCAGCACGCGGACAGCGCGCGCGGGAGTGCTTTGCTCCCTGGCGGCGCCCCTCCGGGGTACCCTCAGTCGGTCGGGAGCCTGAAAGCGCTTCGCTGTCTCCCTCCACTCCCTCGGCGCCTGGCCTTATACGTCCGCAAAGCACTCCCGCACCCACTGCCCTCTACGGTTCTATGAAAGGAGTGTGGTAGCTCGCGCGGTGCCGCCGGGCCCGGCGGGAAAGGCCAGCCAGGGTGAGTATCTTGGCAGTCCGAACCCTGGTGGCCTTACCGGCCGGGCCAGGTCCAGGGAGGTCGGGTCACCGCCAGGGAGCAAAGCACTCCCGCGCCCGCTGCCCGGCTAAGGCCTAGAACTTAAAGCCGTCGAAAGATTGCTAAGAGTAGTAAGCCTGCGAAGTATCGGTGTGATCGGTGATGTCCTTCACCGCGGTGAGCTGGGGGATCTGCTCCATCAGGGTCTTCTCGACGCCGCCCTTGAGGGTCATGTCGACCGCGGAGCAACCCTGGCAGCCGCCGCCGAACTGCAGCACGGCGACCATCTCGTCGGTGACCTCGATCAGGCTGACCTCGCCGCCGTGGGCGGCCAGGGCCGGGTTGACCTCGTTGTAGAGCACGTAGTTGATGCGGTCCTCGACGGGGCTGTCGTCGCTGACCCGGGGCATCTTGGCGTTGGGCGCCTTGATGGTGAGCTGGCCGCCCATGCGGTCCTTGGCGTAGTCGACCAGGGCGTCCTCCAGGAAAGGCACGCTGCGGCCCTCGTACCAGACCTTGAATTTTTCCAGTTGGTGCTCCTCGTCGTCGTCCTGCACGTCCCCCTCCCGGGCGTACGCGATGCAGGTCTCTGCGCGGGGAGTCCCGGGCTGGTTGATGAAGACCCTGACACCCAGGGCGTCCTCCTGTTTGGCGAGCAGTTCGGCCAGGTAATCCTGGGCCGATTCGGTGATGGTGATCATGACGCGTCCCAATCCGAGTAAATTACTCAGGTATTCTATCACAAAAGTGTGAGGGCGCGCGGGTTTTCAGCACCTCATGGTGAAGATAATCTGTTAATATGCTTAGCTTTTTTGGGGGGAGTGGAACGTCCCGCTCCCGGGACTCTGACAGGGTGGAACCATGGCCAGCGACAATATAAAACCCCTGACACTGGAGGAGGCGCTGCAGCAGCGCATCCTGGTGATCGATGGCGCGATGGGCACCATGATCCAGGCCGAGGGCCTGGAGGAAGCGGATTTCCGCGGGGAGCGCTTTGCGGACCACGACACGGACCTCAAGGGCAACGGCGAGGTCCTCAGCCTGGTGCGCCCGGACATCATCGCCAAGGTCCACCGCGCCTACCTGGATGCCGGCGCCGACATTATCGAGACGAATACCTTCGGCAGCACCTCTGTTGCCCAGGGGGACTTCAACCTCGCGGACCTGGCCGAGGAACAAAACCTGGCTTCGGCGCGCATTGCCCGCCAGGTGGCGGACGAGGTCACTGCGGAAAATCCGAAGAAGCCGCGCTACGTCGCCGGCGTGCTGGGCCCAACACCCAAGACCGCCTCAATCTCGCCGGACGTCAACGACCCCGGAGCGCGCAGCATCACTTTCGACGCTCTGCGCGACGCCTACGTCGAAGCCACCAGGGGCCTGATGGCGGGGGATGTCGATCTCATCATGATCGAGACCATCTTCGATACCCTCAACGCCAAGGCTGCGATCTTCGCCGTGAAGGACGTATTCGAAGAACTCGGCCGTGAAGTGCCCATCATGATCTCGGTGACCTTTCCCGATAACAGCGGACGGGTACTGTCAGGACAGAACCCGGAGGCCTTCTGGAACGCCGTGGCCCATGCGCGCCCGCTGATTGTGGGCAGCAACTGCGGCCACCCCTACAGGGTAATCCGGCCCTTCATCGAGGAGCTGTCCAACACCACCGAGGTCTACTTCAGCGCGCACCTCAATGCGGGGCTGCCCAACGCCTTCGGCGACTTCGACGAGTTGCCGGAAATCATGCACAAGGATTTCGCCGAGTTCGCCGGCAGGGGATTCACCAACCTCGTCGGGGGCTGTTGCGGCACTACACCAGAGCATATCAGTGCCATCGGCGATGCGGTCGTGGACGTCGCGCCCCGGAAATTACCGGAGAAGGAGGCCGCCTGTCGTCTCAGCGGCCTGGAGCCCTTCAACATCACCGCGGACAGCCTGTTCGTCAACATCGGCGAGCGCTGCAACGTCACCGGGTCGGCCAAGTTCAAGCGCCTCATTCTCGAGGGCGACTACGAAGAGGCCCTGGACGTCGCGCGCACCCAGGTGGAGGACGGCGCCCAGATCATCGACATCAACATGGACGAGGGGATGCTGGACGCGAAGGAGGCCATGGTCACCTTCCTCAACCTGATCGCCGCGGAGCCGGATATCGCCCGCGTGCCCATCATGGTCGACTCCTCCAAGTGGGAGGTCATCGAGGCGGGCCTGAAATGCATCCAGGGCAAGGCGGTGGTCAACTCCATCAGCCTCAAGGCCGGTGAGGAGGAATTTCTCACCCAGGCCCGCCTGTGCCAGAAATACGGTGCGGCGGTCGTCGTCATGGCCTTCGACGAGGACGGCCAGGCGGACAATCTCGAGCGGCGCAAGCAGATCTGCAAGCGCAGCTACGACCTGCTGGTGAGCGAACTGGACTTTAATCCCAACGACATCATCTTCGACCCGAACATCTTCGCGGTGGCCACGGGGATCGAGGAGCACAACAACTACGCCGTGGATTTCATCGAGGCGACGCGCTACATCAAGGAGGAACTCCCCGGCGCCCTGGTGTCCGGTGGCGTGTCCAACGTGTCATTCTCCTTCCGCGGCAACAACCCGGTGCGCGAGGCCATCCACTCGGTGTTCCTGTACCACGCGATCCGGGCCGGGATGGACATGGGTATCGTCAACGCCGGGCAGCTGGCGGTCTACGACGAATTGCCCGAGGACCTGCGCGAGGCGGTGGAGGACGTCATCCTCAACCGGCGGGAAGACGGCACCGAGCGCCTGCTGGAGGTGGCCGAGGGCTACCGGGACAGCGGGGGCAGCACGAGCCGGGAGGAAGACCTGGCCTGGCGCGAGGAGTCAGTGCAGAAGCGCCTCGAGCACGCCCTGGTCAAGGGCATCAACACCTATGTGGTCGAGGACGCCGAGGAGGCGCGCCTGCAGTACGACCGCCCGATACAGGTGATCGAGGGCCCGCTCATGGACGGCATGAACGTGGTCGGCGACCTGTTCGGGGACGGCAAGATGTTCCTGCCCCAGGTCGTGAAAAGCGCCCGCGTCATGAAGCAGGCGGTGGCCCACCTGCAGCCGTTTATCGAGGAGGAAAAAGAGGAAGGCTCCTCGAGCAACGGCAAAATACTCATGGCCACGGTGAAAGGCGACGTACACGATATCGGCAAGAATATCGTGGGCGTGGTGCTGCAGTGCAATAACTTCGAGGTCATCGACCTCGGGGTCATGGTCCCCTGCGAGCAGATCCTGGAAACCGCCCGTGCGGAGAACGTGGATATTATCGGCCTCAGCGGACTGATCACGCCGTCCCTCGACGAGATGGTCCACGTGGCCAGCGAGATGCAGCGCCTGGATTTCGACGTGCCGCTGCTGATCGGCGGTGCGACGACGTCCAAGGCCCACACAGCGGTGAAGATCGATCCCCAGTACGACCGGGACGCCATCGTCTACGTGCCCGACGCCTCGCGCAGTGTGGCGGTCGCCACTCACCTGATGGGCGATGGCAAGGGCAGCTTCGTCGACCAGCTGGCCGAGGACTACGTGGTGGTGCGCGATCGCGTGGCCAACCGCTCAAACACGAAGACACTGCTCGACTACAACGCGGCGGTGGAGAATCGCACGGCCATCGACTGGGCCGGCTACGAGCCGCCGGTGCCGGACTTTACTGGCCTGGAAGTCTACGACGAGTTCCCACTGGACCAACTGCTGGACACCATCGACTGGACGCCCTTCTTCATCACCTGGGAGCTGTCAGGGAAATTCCCCGCGATCCTGGAGGACGAGGTGGTCGGCGCCCAGGCGACGGAACTGTACCGCGATGCCTGCGCGATGCTCGATCGCATCGTCGATGAAAAACTGCTCACGGCGCGCGCTGTGGTGGGCTTCTGGCCCGCGGCCCGGGTCGGGGGCGACGATATCGCCCTGTACGCGGACGAGGCACGCGCAGAGACCATCGCCACGCTGCACCACCTGCGCCAGCAGAGCCAGCGGCCCGAGGGCCAGCCCAACGCCAGCCTGGCGGACTTCGTCGCGCCCGCGGACAGCGGCCTGAACGATTACGTGGGCGGTTTCTGCGTCACCACCGGCCACGGGGTCGACGAACTGGCCGCGGAGTTCGAGGCAGCCCACGACGACTACAACAGCATCCTGCTGAAGGCGCTGGCGGACCGACTGGCGGAGTCCTTCGCAGAATACCTGCACCGCCTCGTGCGGCGTGAGCTGTGGGCTTACGCGGCGGACGAAACACTCGACAACGAGGCGCTGATCCGCGAGAAATACCGCGGCATCCGCCCCGCGCCGGGCTATCCCGCCTGCCCGGACCACACTGAGAAGGCGACCCTGTTCCGCCTGCTGGACGCAGAGAAGAACTGCGGCGTCAGCCTCTCAGAAAGCTTCGCCATGACGCCCGCCTCCTCGGTGAGCGGCTTCTACTACTCACATCCCGAGTCGCGCTATTTCAACGTGGGCAAGATCGGTCGGGACCAGGTGCAGGACCTCGCCGCACGCAAGGGCGAACCCCTGGACGTGGTGGAGCGCTGGCTGCGCCCCAACCTGGACTACTGAGCCGTGGTCGCGGACGAATCGGCAGCACCCGAGGGCCAAAGTGGCGCGCCGGAGAAGCGCGGGCTGCGCCCGCTGCAGGTAATCGGCAGCGTGCTGTCGGCCGCCCTGGGCGTGCAGAGTTCAAACAACCGGGAACGGGACTTCAAACAGGGTCGTATCGGGGTGTTTATCGCCGCGGGGGTGATCTTCACCCTGCTTTTTATCGGCGTGGTCTACACCGTGGTGCGGCTGGTTTTGAGCGGCTCGGGGCACTGAGCCCGCCTGGACAGCCGCCTCAGGACGGCATCCCGGACAACCAGATGTACATCCCCAGGACGATGATCCCTATGATGGCGGTGGCGGCGAAGGCGTCGGCGGCGCCGTCTTCGCGGTCCTGTCGGGCGTCTTCAGACATGGTGGTCTCCTGCTGGCAAGTCTCGGCGGGCGAGGATTATACCCGCCGCAGGCAGCGAGCCCAAGGGGGTCCGCGCAGCCCCGCATTTGCGTTCTAACCATATGAAAATCCAGACTATTTGTTGAGGGTCGTTTTCTGGTAAGGTAGCGCCTCTTTCGCGGGGGCGGCCCCGCCCGGGCACGGTTTGGAACCGCTGAATGTACGTTTACGACGATTACGACCAGACAATCATCGACGAGCGCGTCGAGCAGTACCGCGACCAGACCCGCCGTTTCCTGGCGGGCGAGATCAGCGAGGCGGAGTTCCTGCCCCTGCGCCTGCAGAACGGCCTCTACGTACAGCGCCTGGCCCCCATGCTGCGAATCGCCATCCCCTACGGTCTGCTCAACACCGCCCAGGTGCGCAAGCTCGCCGAAATTTCGCGCGAGTACGACAAGGGCTACGTGCACGTGAGCACCCGCCAGAACGTGCAGATGAACTGGCCCGTGCTGGAAGAGGTGCCGGACATCCTGGCGGAGCTTGCCAGCGTGCAGATGCACGCGATCCAGACCAGCGGCAACTGCATCCGCAATACGACCACGGACCAGTTTGCCGGCGTGTCCCCCGACGAGCTGGAAGACCCCCGCCCCTACTGCGAGATTATCCGCCAGTGGTCCACCCTGCACCCCGAGTTCGCCTTCCTGCCGCGCAAGTTCAAGATTGCGGTCTGCGGCTCGGCGGCGGACCGCGCGGCCATCCACGCCCACGACATCGGCGTCGAACTGGTGCCGGGCGACGGCGGCGAGACTGCGTTGAAAATTCTTGCAGGCGGCGGTCTGGGACGCACCCCGGTCATCGGGTCGGTGATCTGCGAGAAGCTGGAGCGGCGCCACCTCCTCACCTACCTGGAGGCGATCCTGCGGGTGTACAACCAGCACGGGCGGCGCGACAACAAGTACAAGGCTCGCATCAAGATCCTGGTGAAGGCCATGGGCGTGGAGGCCTTCCGCGAGGCCGTGGAACGCGAATGGGCCGCACTGAAGGACGGGCCGATGACGCTGACGGACGAGGAGTTCGCCCGGGCCGCCTCCTTCTTTACCGAGCCGCCTTATCAGGCGCTGGACGCCGCCGAAGCTGACGAAGCGCTCGCGGCGCAGTGCGCAGACGACCCCATCTTCGGCAACTGGGTCGCGCGCAACACCCGCGCCCACCGGGTGGACGGGTATCGCAGCGTTACCGTCTCGCTCAAGGCCACGGGCTTCGCGCCCGGCGACCTCACCGCAGAACAACTGGACCTGGTCGCGGACCTGGCCGACGAGTACGCCTTCGGCGAGGTGCGCACCACGCACCAGCAGAACCTGGTGCTGGCGGACGTGCCCGCCGCGCGACTGCACGAACTCTGGCAACAACTCGCCGCCGCGGGCCTCGCCACGCCCAACATCGGCTACCTGACGGACATGATCTGCTGCCCGGGGGGCGATTTTTGCGCCCTGGCGAATGCCAAGTCCATTCCCGTCGCGGAGGCCATCCAGGCGCGCTTCGACGACCTGGACTACCTCTACGATCTCGGCCCGCTGGAGCTCAATATCAGCGGCTGCATGAACGCCTGCGGGCACCACCACATCGGTCACATCGGTATTCTCGGCGTGGACAAGAAGGGTCAGGAGTTCTACCAGGTCTGCCTCGGGGGCAGCCAGGCCAAGGACGCCTCCGTGGGCAAGATTCTCGGACCGTCCTTCAAGCAGGAGGACATGCCGGATGTGATTGACCGCATCCTGTCCACCTTCGTCACCCTGCGCGAGGGCGAGGAGACGTTTCTGGAGACGTACCGCCGGGTGGGTATCGACCCCTTCAAGGAGCGCGTATATGCCGAAACTGCTTAGGGACGGTGCGATCGTCGAGGACACCTGGCTGCCCGCGGACCCGGATACGGCGCCCGGGGACAACCGCATCTGCACGCTCGAGCAATGGAACGCGCTCGAGGACAAGCGCGGCAGCGCGGTGCAGCTCGAACCCGGGGACGGGATCGAAGACCTCGCAGGCGCTCTCGGCGACCTGGCACTGGTCGCGGTCAACTTCCCCGTCTTCACCGACGGACGGGGCTTCTCCTACGCCCGGGAACTGCGCGAGCGGGGTTACGCCGGCGAATTGCGCGCCAGCGGGCACTTTATCCGCGACCAGCTGACCTACCTGTGCCGTGTGGGATTCAACGCTTTCCAGCCGGCCGACGAATCCGTCCTACAGGGGGCGCTCGACAGTCTCGCGGATTTCTCCGAGTTCTACCAGGCCTCCATCGACCAGCCGCTGCCGCTGTTCCGCCGTCGCGCCTGATCCCCGTTCCAATGACGCCCGGGCTTGTTTACACTCGCCCTTGGCGCGACTAACGGTTATCCATGGACCTTACAACTGTCACTTTCGAGTTTTTCCTGATTTTCAGTGGCGCCGCTGTGTTCGCTTCCATCGCCCTCTACACGCGACAGCCCCTGATCATTGCGTATATTGCCCTCGGCGCCTGTATCGGTCCCTACGGGCTCTCGATGGTGACCGACCTCGACCAGCTGTCCGATATCGGCCACGTCGGCATCATCTTCCTGCTGTTCCTGCTCGGGCTGGACATGCAACCCCAGGCGCTCTGGGCCACGCTGCGCAAGTCGGTGGTCGTGGGCGTATTCAGCTCCCTGCTGTTTATCGCGGCCGGCTACGGCGTGGCGCGCCTGTTCGACTACTCGGTCATAGAGAGCCTGGTCATCGGCGCCGCCATGATGTTCTCGTCCACCATCATCGGCATCAAGCTGCTCCCTACCACGGTGCTGCACCACCGCCATATCGGCGAACTCATGATCGGCCTGCTGTTGCTGCAGGACCTGCTGGCGATCCTGGTGCTGATGGTGCTGTACAGCGCCGCGGAGGGAAACACGGACAGGGTCGGCAGCGACCTGGCGCTCTCCCTGCTCAGCCTGCCCGTGCTGGTGCTGGGCGCCCTGGCGATCGTGCGCTGGGTGCTGCTGCCCCTGATCACGCGCTTCGATCGCTTTCACGAGTACATCTTCCTGCTCGCCATCGGCTGGTGCCTGGGCATGGCGGAAGCGGCGGACGTCCTCGGGCTCTCGGAAGAGATCGGCGCATTCATCGGCGGCATCACCATCGCCACGAGCCCGATCTCCCAGTACATCGCGGTCAATCTCAAGCCGCTGCGGGACTTTTTCCTGATCCTGTTCTTCTTCTCGGTGGGCGCACGCTTCGATTTCGGGGTGCTGGGCCAGGTGCTGGCCCCGGCCCTGGTCCTCTCGATCCTGGTGCTGGCCCTCAAGCCCGTCACCTACCGCTTCCTGCTCAAGGGCGTCAGCGAGAAGCGCCCCCTGGCCTGGGACCTGGGTTTCCGCCTGGGGCAGGCCAGTGAGTTCTCCCTGCTCATCGCCTATGTCGCCGCCGGCGCGATGCTCATCTCGGAGCAGGCCTCGATACTTATCCAGGCCACGACCATCATCACCCTGCTGGTGTCCTCCTACATCGTGGTGCTCAACTACCCTACCCCGATCGCGGTTTCGGACCGATTGCGGAGGGACTGATTCGATCTTGGGCCTGGTGCGGAAAGGGGTCCAGGGCTCGGACTGCCAAGATACTCGCACTGGACCCCTTTCCACACCAGTCCTCGGCGGATCGCCCTTTAACTAACCAAGTCTAAAGAGCCTGTGCTTTGGCAACCGGACCGTCACCGGCGTTTGGCAGCGCTCCACGCCTGTCGGCCCTCCGGGCTCCCCTCAGTCGGTCGCGAGCCTTAAAGCGCTTCGCTGTCTCGCTCCACTCCCTCGGCGCCAGGCACAGGTTCCGCGCTACCAAACGCCGGTAACACTCCTCCCAACGGTGACTCCAACAGCTACTCGGTGGGAGGCGATAGGGGGAATGAATTGGCCGTCGCAAATCGGCCGCCGAGGGAGTGGAGGGAGACAGGGGTTTATCCTGGCTCACGACCGACCGAGGGCACCCCGGAGGGGCGAGCTGATAAGACGGACAATTCAGGCACGCTCACGGCGGCGATGGAAACGCCTGAAGGATGTAGGTAGTGGATCGTCGGGTCGAAACGTGCGGAGGTGGGCCCGGATGGGTGTTGCCGCCGCAGTGACTGGGGTTCGGAACGAAGGGGGCGACACCCATTCGGGCTCACCGCATAAGAGGAAAGCCACAGGAGATTCCGCAGCAGCCGCGCGAACGAGCGCAGCACCGCCCGATCTGGGAACCTACTCCACATACGCGATGGAAATAACGAAAAAACCGGCCACAGGGGCCGGTTTTTCAGAAAGCGTACAGACGCCTAGAGCTTGGCTTCAAACTCCGGCAGCGCGTCGAACAGGTCCGCCACCAGGCCGTAGTCCGCCACCTGGAAGATGGGGGCGTCCTCGTCCTTGTTGATGGCGACGATGACCTTGGAGTCCTTCATTCCCGCGAGGTGCTGGATCGCGCCGGAAATGCCGACGGCGATGTACAGGTCCGGGGCGACGATCTTGCCCGTCTGGCCCACCTGCATGTCGTTGGGTACGAAGCCGGCGTCGACGGCCGCACGGGACGCACCGATAGCGGCGCCCAGCTTGTCCGCAATACCTTCGAGAAGCTTGAAGTTTTCGCCGTTCTGCATGCCGCGACCGCCGGAGATCACCACGTCGGCGGAGGTCAGTTCCGGGCGGTCCGAGACCGCGACTTCCTCGCCGACGAAGGCCGAGATGCCCGCGTCGTGCACCGCGTCCACCGCCTCGATGCTGGCGCTGCCACCCTCGGCTGCAACCGCGTCGAAGGCCGTGGTGCGCACGGTGATGACTTTCTTGGCGTCGGCGCTCTGCACCGTGGCCATCACGTTGCCCGCGTAGATGGGCCGCTCGAAGGTGTCGGAAGACTCCACGGCAGTGATGTCGGAAACCTGGCCGACATCCAGCAGCGCCGCGACACGCGGCATGAAGTTTTTGCAGTTGGCGGTTGCCGGCGCGACGATGTTGTCGTAGCCCGCGCCCAGCTCAGCGACCAGCAGGCTGATGTTCTCGGCCAGCTGGTGCTCGTAGGCGGCGTTGTCGGCGACCAGCACCTTGCCCACGCCGGGCACGGCGGCGGCGGCTTCACCGGCGCCGCCGCAATTGGCGCCCGCGACCAGGATATCGATGTCCGCACCCAGGGCCTGGGCGGCGGCGACGGCGTTGAGCGTGGCGCCCTTGAGGCCGGCGTTGTCGTGTTCTGCAATTACCAGAGTACTCATGAGATTACCTTTGCCTCGTTCTTCAGTTTATCCACCAGCTGGTCGACGTCCTCGACCTTGATCCCCGCCTGGCGCTCCGCCGGCGGCGCCACCTTGACCTGGGTCAGGTGCGCGGTCACGGTCACACCGAGATCTTCGGGGGTGAAGACATCGAGGGGCTTTTTCTTGGCTTTCATGATATTGGGCAGGGAGGCGTAGCGCGGCTCGTTGAGACGCAGGTCGGTGGTGACGATGGCCGGCAGGTTCAGGCTGACAGTCTGCAGGCCGCCGTCCACTTCGCGGGTCACATTGACCTTGTCGCCCTCTACAACCACTTCGGAGGCGAAGGTGCCCTGCCCCATGTTGGCCAGCGCGCCCAGCATCTGTCCCGTCTGGTTGTTGTCGCCGTCGATGGACTGCTTGCCGAGGATGACCAGCTGGGGCTCTTCCTTGTCGAGCACGCCCTTGAGCAGCTTGGCCACCACGAGCGGCTCCACGTTGCCGTCCGTCTCTACCTGGATGCCGCGATCGGCCCCGAGGGCCAGTGCGGTACGGATCTGCTCCTGGCAGCTCTTGTCGCCCACGGACACGGCGATCACCTCGGTGGCGGTGCCCGCTTCCTTGAGGCGCACGGCCTCTTCCACGGCGATCTCACAGAACGGGTTGATGGCCATCTTGACGTTGTTGAGGTCGACGTCGCTGCCATCCGACTTGGCGCGGACCTTGACGTTGTAGTCAACCACGCGCTTAACGGCTACAAGAACCTTCATGGATTCTCCATCAGATTTCAGGTGGATTGTGGGGTGTGCGGCAGCGCCTGGGGGCTGCTCCCGGGTAAATCTGGCGCGCTATGTTGCCTATATAAGCGTCCGTGGTCAATAGCCATTCATGACAGAAATAGTGGCCGCGGGTGACACTCGCAAGGAGCCCGGGATACCCCCTTTCGCGGGTACAACGGCAACCCAAAAAATCTGCCTTGCCGTGGTTTTTATTCGTTAGAAATTATATACTTATGCGCCGCCCGAATCCGGGCCGGACAGGCCCGGCACGCGCAATCACACGCAGCGCCACCGACCGTCACGAGCGCCGTGACAAGCGCGGCGACAGGGCGGCAGCGAGAGCGTCAACAGAGGCCTCAATAGAGAGCGTCAACAAGAGGAGACCGCCGTGGAACGTGAAGCTATGGAATACGACGTTGTCATCGTCGGCGCCGGCCCCGCGGGGCTGGGCACTGCCTGCCGACTGATGCAACTCGCGCAGGAGAACGAGAAAGAGATCACTGTCTGTGTCGTCGAGAAAGGATCCGAGGTCGGCGCGCACATTCTCTCCGGCGCGGTCATGGATCCCAGGGCGATGAACGAGCTGTTCCCGAACTGGAAAGAACAGGGTGCGCCCCTTGACGTCGAGGTGACCGAGGACCAGGTGCTGATGATGACGGGCGAATCCAGCGCCGTCAGCGTGCCGCTCATATTCGCGCCCGGCTTCAAGAACCACGGCAACTACGTCATCAGCCTGGGCAACGTCTGCCGCTGGCTGGCCGAACAGGCCGAGGGCATGGGTGTGGAGATCTACCCCGGCTTCGCCGCCGCCGAGGTGCTTTACAACGAGGACGGCAGCGTGAAGGGCATCGCCACCGGCGATATGGGTATCGCCGAGGACGGCAGCCACAAGGACTCCTACATGCCCGGCATGGAACTGCATGCCAAATACACCGTCTTCGCCGAGGGCTGTCGCGGCCACCTCGGCAAGCAGCTTATCCGCAAGTTCAGCCTCGACGCAGGCTGCGACCCGCAGCACTACGGCATCGGCTTCAAGGAAATCTGGGACATCGATCCGGCCAAGCACAAGCCCGGCCTGGTAGTCCACACCACCGGCTGGCCCGCCGCCAAGAATACGGCCTCGGGTACCTACCTCTACCACTCGGACAACAACCAGATCTCCATCGGCTACGTCGTGCCGCTGAGTTACGAGAACCCCCACCTGTCCCCCTTCGACGAGTTCCAGCAGTGGAAGCACCACCCGAAAATTCGCCACTTTCTGGAGGGCGGCACCCGCGTCTCATACGGTGCGCGAGCGCTGGTCAAGGGCGGCCCGAGGTCGCGGCCGAAGATGAGCTTCCCCGGCGGCCTGCTCGTGGGCGATGACGCCGGCACGCTGAATTTTGCGCGCATCAAGGGCACCCACACGGCCCTTAAATCCGGTACGCTCGCCGGCGAGACGCTGTACGAGGCGCTGGCCGGCGGCGCGGAGGGCGGCCAGGATCTCACGGCTTACGCCGAGCGGTTCAGCCAGTCCTGGCTCAACGACGAGCTGCACAAGTGGCGCAACTTCGGTGCCTACCTGCACAAATTCGGCACGCTCATCGGCCCGGCCCTGGCGTTCATCGACCAGGGTATTTTCCAGGGCAAGCTGCCCTTTACCCTGTCGGACCCGAAACCCGACCACGAGTGCCTCAAACCGGCCGCCGAGATGCCGAAAATCGAGTACCCCAAGCCCGACGGCGAGATCAGCTTCGACAAGCTCTCCTCCGTGTTCCTGTCGAACACCAACCACGAGGAGGACCAGCCCTGTCACCTCACGCTGAAGGACGCGAGCATTCCCATCGACAAGAACCTGCCCCTGTACGACGAGCCTGCCCAGCGCTACTGTCCGGCGGGTGTCTACGAGATCGTCGAGGACGAGGGCGGCCCGCGCTTCCAGATCAACGGGCAGAACTGTGTCCACTGCAAGACCTGTGACATCAAGGACCCGGCCCAGAATATCGTCTGGGTAACCCCCGAGGGCTTCGGCGGACCCAACTACCCGAACATGTAGCCGGTCAGTCGGGGGCCAGGGCAAACACCGCGCCGGCGGAACACACCCGGGGCCCGTCACCACCCTCCTCCGCCAGGTCTACCAGGCGGTACCAGGCGGCGCGTGTACACAGGGCCGACAGGCCGTGGTCGAGGCGCAGCGCCGCGACGTTGTCGACCCGGGGTTCGGGGAAGAGCGCGTGCTGCTCATCCACCACCACCGCGCGGCCCGTGTTCAGCGTGGCCGTCAACACCGGCTCGCCCGCCCTCTCGCCGCTCTCGAAATCCGTCACCAGTAGCGGGTGCAGGTCCACCGCAATACGCCATTTCTCGACCGGCGTAACCAGGTAGTATTCGCCGTCGTCCTCCCGCCGCAGGATACTGGCGAACAGGCGCACCAGGCTCTCCCGCTCGATGCGTCCGCCCTCGTGATACCACTGGCCGTCGGACGCGATCCTGATGTCGATGTCCCCGGACAGCGGCGGGTCCCACAGGTGCAGTGGCGGGGACTCAAAATTGCGCTTTCCCGGCAACTGCCGTTCGATATTGTCGAGGTCACTTGTCACAGGCTTTCCTCTGGTTTCCGCCCCCCGGCTGCGATATAACGGGGGCAACAGCAATAAAGACGCTTCTCATGATTAACTGGATACGCAGCGTAGTTGTCAACTGGCTCAAGAAAAAGTCGCCGTTGCCCGCGACGCCCCTGAGTGACTTCGAGCGCATCCGGCATGAGCTGAAGCCATGCGACATTCTGCTCGTGGAGGGCCGCTCCCGTGTCAGCGAGGTGATCAAGGTGGTCACCCAGAGCAGCTGGTCCCACGCCGTCCTCTATATCGGCCGCGTGCACGACGTGGAGGACCCGCAACTGCGGGAAGTGCTGGGCCGCCACTACCACGGCAACGCGGACCGCCAGCTGATCATCGAGAGCGAACTGGGCATGGGCACCGTGGTGCGCCCCCTGACGGTCTACGAGGGCGAACACCTGCGCATCTGTCGCCCCCGGGGGCTGGGTTTCAAGGACAGCCAGAAGGTGATTGCATACGCCATCGGGCGCCTCGGGACGGGCTACGACGTGCGACAGATCTTCGACCTGCTGCGCTTTCTCTTTCCCTGGTCTATCCTGCCCCGCCGCTGGCGCTCATCCCTGTTCACCGCCAATGCCGGCAAGAGCACCCACACCGTGTGCTCGACCATGATCGCGGAGGCGTTCGGCCATATCCAGTTTCCCATCCTGCCGCTGGTGAAACGCATGGAGGGTGACCAGGTGCAGCTGTTCATGCGCAACCCCAGGTTGTGCACGCCCAGCGATTTCGACTACTCGCCGTACTTCGACATCATCAAGTACCCCTTCCTGGACTTCCACCGCTACGCGGAGCAGCGGCTGCTGCCCTGGCAGGGTGCGGCCACGCTGACGGACGACGAGCGGGGCCTGTACGTCATCGCCGATGGGGAGTTGGAGCCGCTCTACGACGACACCCAGTAGCAGCGGGTACTATTCTGCTAGGCGCAGTCGCCGATCAGGCGCACGTTGATCACGCCGTCGAGGGCGCGCATCCGGTCGAGGATCTCCTCGCTCACGCCCGAGCTGATATCGATGAGATTGTAGGCCACCTCGTCGCGGCTCTTGTTCAACATATCGATCACGTTGATATTCTCGTCCGCGAGAATGGAGAGCACGCTGCCCAGTATCTTCGGCACGTTGTCGTTGGTAACCGAGAGCCGACAGCCGCTGACGCGCTCGAGTTGCAGGGTGGGAAAATTGACCGAGTTGCGGATGTTGCCGTTCTCGAGGAAATCCCGCAGCTGGTCCGCCGCCATGATCGCGCAGTTGTCCTCGGCCTCCTCGGTACTGGCGCCGATGTGGGGCATGAGGATGACGTCGTCGCGGCCGATCAGTTCGGGTGTGGGAAAATCTGCGATGTAGGCGCGCAGCCTGCCGCCGTCCAGGGCCTCGAGCAGCGCAGCCTGGTCGACGATTTCCTGGCGTGCAAAATTCAGCAGGCAGGTGCCTTCACGCACGACACCGAGCAGCTCGGCGTTGACCAGCCCGCGCGTGGAGTCCAGCACCGGCAGGTGCAGTGTGATGTAGTCGCTGCGTGAGAACAGCGACGCCAGGTTATCCGCCCTGCGCACCTGGCTGGACAGCCGCCAGGCGGCTTCCACCGACAACGCCGGGTCGAACCCGATGACGTCCATGCCCAGGGTCAGGGCCATTTCCGCGACCAGGGAGCCGATGGCGCCGAGGCCCACGACCCCGAGGGTCTTGCCGATCAGCTCGCTGCCCTTGAACTGCTTCTTGTTCGCCTCCAGGGTGCGATTCAGCTCGGTGTGATCGTCAATGCCCGCGAGGGTGTCGACGTACTCGATGCCTTCCACCACACCCCGGGAGCCCAGCAGCAAGCCGGTCGCCACCAGCTCCTTGACCGCGTTGGCATTGGCGCCGGGGGTGTTGAACACGGGAATACCCCGGGCGGTGCAGGCGGCCACCGGGATGTTGTTGAAACCCGCCCCGGCACGGGCGATGGCGAGAATCGAGTCGGGTATATCCTCGGCGGCCAGCTTGTGGCTGCGCAGCAGGATGGCGTCGGGGCTGGCGAATTCGCTGGCGATTTCGTAGGTGTCCCTCGGGAGTCGGTCGAGCCCCTTGAGGGAGATCTGGTTGAGCGTCAGTACCTGTGTAGCCATGTTGTCCTCTGTCGGGTCGTCAGTTGGCGACGATTTCGGCGCTGGAGCGCTGGCCCCGGCGGTATTCCGCGTCCACCAGGCCGGCGTACTCGGCCCGCACCTGGTCGCGCAACTGGTCGCGGTCCGCCGCCTGCAGCGCCTCCAGCGACCCCGGGTGCACCCGGGACAGCTCCACCACGACCGCGTCGCCGGCACCGGTCACCACGTACTCGCGCACCGCGTCCTCCGCGCCCGGGGCGGGCAGCTCGAACACCCGCCGCAAGACCTCCGGGGGCACGTTGAAATTGCCCCGGTCCGCGGCCAGCTCCACCTGCCAGGGGAAGTCCCCCTCGGCGGCGATCTCGTCCATCGGCCTGCCCGCCGCCAGCTGGGCGAGGGTGTCCTGTGCGGCGTCGGCGACGGCGGCAGTGGTCGCCGCCTCCTCCAGCACCGCGCTGATCTCGCCCCGAAGCTCGACCAGGGGACGCGGGACCGGGGGGTTGTGGGTGCGTACCCGCACGACCGCGAAACGGTCACCGGGCAGCTCGATTACCTCGCTGTTGTAGCCGGCGTTGAGCACGTTGTCGGAGAAGGCCGCGTCTCTGAGGGGCGCGGCCGTAAAGGGTCCCTCCCCGTGAAAGCGGGTGACACCGTCGATACGCTGGATTTCCAGCTCCAGTTCCGCGGCCGGCGAGGACAGGTCCTCGGCATTGAAGGACACATCCCGGAGCTCCTCCACGGCAACCAGGAGGGCGGCGCGGGCCGCCTCCTGCTGGAGGGACGCCTCCAGTTCAGCGCGCAGTTCGTCCAGGGTCGGTACCACGCCCTCGCGGCGCTCGGTGACCAGCACGAGGTGGGTGCCCGCGTCGGTGCGCACCGGCAGGGATACGTCGCCGACGGCCAGCGAGGCGATCACCTCCTCCATCTCGGCGGGAAAGGCGTCGCCGCTGGTGTAGCCCAGGTCGCCACCGCGGCCCGCGGAACCCGGGTCGTCGGAGTACTGCGCGGCCAGTTCGGCGAAGTCGGCGCCGCCGTCCAGGGCCGTGCGGATCTCCTGGATACGGGCCCTGGCCTCCTCGTCGTCGCCCTCGACCAGGATGTGGGAGACGCGGTGCTCGTCGCTGGTGTCGAAGTCCAGGAGGGCCTGCTCGTAGGCATCCAGCACATCGGCCTCCGCCACGGGCTCCCGGTAGCGCTCGGCGTCCAGCTCGATGAACTCCACGTCTACCGACTCCTCGCTGAGGAAGCGGTCCTTGTTTTCCTCGTAGTAGGCGACGATGTCCTCGTCGCTCGCGCCCTCCGCGGAACTGAAGCGATCCCGGGGGATGGTCAGGTAGCGAAAATCCCGCTGCTCCGCGACGATGCGCGCGGACACGTCCAGTTCGGCCGGGGTGGCGAAGTCGCTGGCGGCGAGGCCGTTGCGGACCTGGTTTACCACCATGTCATCGCGCAGGGCCGCCTTGAAATAATTGGGCGTGTAACCGTTCTCCGACAGGACCTGCTTGTAAAGCTCCGGCGAAAATCGCCCGTCGACCTGGAACTGGGCCATCTCGCCCACCAGCCGGCCGATCTCTGCCTCTGAGATGGTCAGGCCCATAGCATCCGCCGCCTGCACCAGGACCTTGCGGTTGATCAGCCCCTCCATCGCCGGCGCCCTGAGCCGGTCATCTTCCAGCATAGCCGGGTCGATGTTGTCCCCCATCTGTGACATGAGGCGGCGCTGTTCGAGGTAGACCGCCTGCTGCAGTTCCCCGGCGCTGATCTCCTCGCCGTTCACTTCGGCGATTCCGTCGGAACCGCCACCCAGCAATATCTGTTCGACACCGAACCCGGCGAAGGCGATAACGATGATGCCCACGATGATCTTGGCACCTGTACCCTGGGAACTCTTGCGTATGTCTTGGAGCATGAAACCATCCCGTTTTAACTAAAAAAAAAGCGCACGAAGGTGCGCCTTTTACTGGCTCCGGAAAATTTAACTCACCGGTAACCCCAGATCGATGCCTGTTCAGCGGTTACCGCGGCGAGTGGAGGATGTCAGGAGTTAACTGAATCCTTTAATGCCTTGCCCGCCTTGAAACTCGGCACGTTTGACGCGGCGATCTGGATCGTGGCGCCAGTCTGCGGGTTGCGGCCTGTGCGGGCATTGCGGTGCTTCACGGAGAAGGTACCGAATCCCACGAGCGAGACCTGGTCGCCTTTCTTCAGGGCGTCGGTGATGCTGTCCAGGACAGCATCCAGGGCGCGCCCGGCATCGGCTTTTGACAGGTCTGCGGCAGCTGCAATCGCGTCAATCAGTTCAGTTTTATTCACACTTATCCCCTTACTAGTGGAATTGATTTTTTATCGCCCGACTGCCTTGCCGCCCCCAGGGTTTGGCAACGCATGCCAGGACTCCCGTTCAAGCAGTATGATCCCGCAAACCCAAGCGCAGCGCGGGAAACGCACCATACACTCTTGCGCCAGACTTTATACCAGAGCGTGAATCCCGGTCAATAAGAGATCGCAACGGATTCAGTGGGTATTTATGCGATTTTTCCCGTCGGATTCCTCGTCCGAGGTCGCGGCCATCGAGTCGGCGAGAAATTCCTCGTCGCTGAGCGACTCGGGCATCGACTCCAGGGCGATCGCCAGCACCTCGTCGATCCACTTCACCGGACAGATATCGAGGTCTTCCTTGATGTTGTCCGGGACCTCCTTGAGGTCGCGCTCGTTCTCCTTGGGGATGATGACCGTCTTGATGCCCCCGCGGCGGGCGGCCAGGAGTTTCTCCTTCAGCCCGCCGATGGGCAGGACCTCGCCCCGCAGGGTGATCTCGCCGGTCATGGCCACGTTTGCCCGGGCGGGGATGCCCGTGAGAACGGAAACCAGGGCGGTACACATCGCCACGCCGGCGCTCGGGCCGTCCTTGGGGGTGGCCCCCTCGGGCACGTGGATATGCACGTCGTGTTTCTCGTGGTAGGTGGCCGGGATACCCAGCATCTGCGAGCGGCTGCGCACCACCGTGGTGGCCGCCTGGATGGACTCCTGCATCACGTCGCCCAGGGAGCCGGTCTTGACGTGGCGACCCTTGCCGGTGACGGCCACCGCCTCAATGGTCAGGAGCTCGCCGCCCACGGAGGTCCAGGCCAGGCCCGTCACCTGCCCGATCTTGTTGTCCTCCTCGGCGATACCGAAGTTGAATTTGCGCACGCCCAGCAGGTCGGGCAGCATCTCATCGTCGATGGCAGCGCCGGACTCGGCCTCCTCCAGGGTGATCGCCTTGACCATCTTGCGGCAGACCTTGGCGATTTCGCGCTCCAGGGCGCGCACACCCGCCTCGCGGGTGTAGTAGCGGATGATGTCGATGATGGCAGACTCGGCGAACTGGACCTCGCCCTCCTTCAGGCCGTTCAGCTTCAGCTGCTTCGGGATCAGGTAGCGCTCGGCAATATTCAGCTTCTCGTCTTCGGTGTAACCCGGGATACGGATCACTTCCATGCGATCGAGCAGCGGCGTGGGAATGTTCATGGTGTTGGAAGTGCACACGAACATCACGTCGGAGAGGTCGTAATCCACCTCGAGATAGTGATCGTTGAAGGCGTGATTCTGCTCCGGGTCCAGCACCTCGAGCATGGCCGACGCGGGGTCGCCCCGGTGGTCCATGCCCATCTTGTCGATCTCGTCCAGCAGGAACAGCGGGTTGCGCACGCCCGCCTTTGACATTTTTTGCAAAAGCTTGCCGGGCATGGAGCCGATATAGGTACGGCGGTGGCCGCGGATCTCCGCCTCGTCGCGCACGCCGCCCAGGGCCATGCGTACGAACTTGCGATTCGTGGCCCTTGCCAGCGACTCTCCCAGGGACGTCTTGCCGACGCCAGGGGGGCCCACCAGGCACAGCACCGGGCCCTTCACCTTGCGCACGCGCTTCTGCACGGCCAGGTACTCCAGGATACGGTCCTTGACCTCTTCCAGGCCGTAGTGGTCCTCGTCGAGGATGGTGGTCGCCCGCTTCAGGTCGTGCTTCACCTTGCTGCGCTTCGACCAGGGCACGCTGACCATCCAGTCGATATAGCTGCGCACCACAGAGGCCTCGGCGGACATGGGCGACATCATCTTGAGCTTGGCCAGTTCGGCCTCGGCCTTCTCCTTCGCCTCTTCCGGCATCTTGGCCTCGTCGATGCGGGCCTGCAGCTCGTCCAGCTCGTTGGGCGCCTCGTCCATGTCGCCCAGCTCTTTCTGGATCGCCTTCATCTGCTCGTTGAGGTAGTACTCGCGCTGGCTCTTCTCCATCTGCTTCTTGACGCGGCCGCGAATGCGCTTCTCGACCTGGAACAGGTCGATCTCAGCCTCCATCAGGCCCATCAGGTGCTCGAGCCGCGCGCGGATCTCGGGAATCTCGAGGATGTGCTGCTTCTCCTCGAGGTCGACGCTCATGTGCGCGGCGATGGTGTCCGCCAGGCGCCCGGGCTCGTCGATTCCCGTCAGGGAGGTCAGCACCTCCGCCGGCACCTTCTTGCTCAGGTTCACGTACTTCTCGAACTGGCCGACGGTGGAGCGCAGCAGTGCGTCCACTTCCTGTTCGGGAATCTCGTCGCTGACGATCTCGCTGACCTGGGCGATGGTGAAGCTGCCGCTGTCGTCCACGTTCAGCAGTGCGGCGCGGTAACCACCCTCCACCAGCACCTTGATGGTGCCGTCGGGGAGCTTGAGCAGCTGCAGGATGTTGGACACCGTGCCGACCTGGTAGATGTCGTCTGCCGCGGGGCTGTCGTCGGCCGCGTTGCGCTGGGCGACCAGCAGCACCTGCTTGTCGTTGGCCATGGCGTCTTCCAGGGCCTCGATGGATTTCTCCCGGCCCACGAACAGGGGCAGCACCATGTGGGGATAGACCACGACGTCCCGGAGAGGCAGGAGCGGCAGTTCAATGACCGAGGAAGAACCCATAGAAGTCTCCGGGCGATGCGCTGGTTACAGGCTGTTCATTGTCTATGGGGGCACCTGCCCCCGGTTACAAGTGCCGGGCACCTGACCGGGGCACGTCGTGCAGGCGATCCCTACTCGTCGGTGGACCCCGCCACCGCGGCCGGTTGTTCGCTGTTCTGGTAGACCAGCAGCGGCTCCGAGTCGCCACGGATGACGGACTCGTCGATTACGACCTTGCTGACATCATCCCGCGAGGGGATGTTATACATGGAATCGAGCAGGACCCCCTCGAGGATCGAGCGCAGGCCGCGGGCACCGGTCTTGCGTTCCATGGCCTTTTCGGCGATGGCGCTGAGGCCGTCCTCGCGGAAATCCACCTCGACCCCTTCCATTTCAAACAGTTTGCTGTACTGCTTGGTGAGGGAATTCTTGGGCTCCGTGAGAATCTGCACCAGGGCGTTGACGTCCAGCTCTTCCAGGGTGGCGATCACCGGCAGGCGACCGACAAATTCGGGGATGAGGCCGTACTGGACCAGGTCCTCGGGCTCGAGCTGGGACAGGACCTCGCCCACGTTGGCGCTCTCGTCCTTGCTCTTCACCTCGGCGCCGAAACCGATACCGCCCTTCTCCGAGCGGTTGCGGATCACCTTGTCCAGGCCGGCGAAAGCGCCGCCGCAGATGAACAGGATGTTCGACGTGTCGACCTGCAGGAATTCCTGCTGGGGATGTTTGCGCCCGCCCTGGGGAGGTACCGAGGCCACCGTGCCCTCGATCAGCTTCAACAGGGCCTGCTGCACGCCCTCCCCCGACACGTCGCGGGTGATGGAGGGGTTGTCGGACTTGCGCGAGATCTTGTCGATCTCGTCGATATAGACGATGCCCACCTGGGCCTTTTCCACGTCGTAGTCGCACTTCTGCAGCAGTTTCTGGATGATGTTCTCGACGTCCTCACCGACATAGCCCGCCTCGGTCAGCGTCGTGGCGTCGGCGATGGTAAAGGGAACGTCGAGCAGCCGCGCCAGCGTCTCCGCCAGCAGCGTCTTGCCACTGCCGGTGGGGCCCACCAGCAGGATGTTGCTCTTGCCCAGTTCGACGTCGTCGCGGCCCTGGCCGTGACGCAGCCGCTTGTAGTGGTTGTAGACGGCGACGGAGAGGACCTTCTTCGCGCGCTGCTGGCCGATGACATACTCGTCCAGTATCGCCTTGATTTCCTGGGGAACGGGCAGGTGGTCCTGCTGGGAGCCGCCACTGCTCTCCTGGACCTCTTCCCGGATGATGTCGTTGCACAGGTCGACGCACTCATCGCAGATGAATACGGAGGGGCCGGCAATCAGCTTGCGAACCTCGTGCTGGCTCTTGCCGCAGAAGGAGCAGTACAGCAGTTTGCCGCCGTCATCACCCGAGTTGGTGGTTTCGTTACTCATGCCGCCGCCCTACGTCAGAACGTGTCCGTCTCGTCATCAGATGAATCTAAGATGATGTTTTTTAGCGGTATTTGCAAGTCCCAATAGGAACTAAATCACGTTATTGGGCTTTATTTAGAGCCCCGCCGCGGCACTATTTAAAGCCCCGCCCCAGCGCTATTGTGAAGCCCCGTCCGGGGCCCCGCTCCGGCTCTGGACCACCTCGTCCACAAGCCCGTATTCCCTGCTCTGCTCGGCGTCCATAAACCGGTCCCGCTCGGTGTCCCGCTCGATGACTTCGAGGGGCTGGCCGGTGTGCTGGGCCATCAGTTCGTTGAGCCGCTGGCGGATGATCAGGATCTCCTTGGCGTGGATGTCGATGTCCGTGGCCTGTCCCTGTGCACCGCCGCTCGGCTGGTGAATCATGGTGCGCGCATTGGGCAGGCAGAACCGCTTTCCGGGGGCGCCGCCGCAGAGCAGGAATGCGCCCATGGAGGCAGCCTGGCCGACGCACATGGTGCTCACGTCCGGCTTGATGAACTGCATCGTGTCGTAGATGGACAGACCCGCCGTCACCGACCCGCCCGGAGAGTTGATATACAGGTGGATGTCCTTGTCGGGATTCTCCGACTCCAGGAACAACAGCTGCGCAACGATCAGGTTCGCCATCTGGTCTTCTACGGCACCCACGGCAAACACCACGCGCTCCTTCAGGAGCCGGGAGTAGATGTCGTAGGAGCGCTCGCCGCGGGCGGTCTGTTCCACCACCATGGGGACAAGGCCCAGGTTGTTGATCTGGTGCGAGTTAAAGCCGTCGGCTTGATTTGGCATAAGTTCCGTCCCCGGATTGCGTTATGTTAAATGGAGGCGGTCTCGCCGCCCTCCCCGCTCAGGCCTCTACCTGCTCCTGGCTGATCGCCTCCTGGTAGCTGCACTCGCGTTCCGATACCTTGGCATTCTCCAGCAGCATGTCAACCACCTGGTCCTCCAGCACGCGCGATTCCACCGCCGCCAGTTGCTCCTGGTTGGCGTAGTAGTACTCCACGACCTCCTCCGGGTTCTGGTAGGTCGAGGCCATCTCCTCGATCGCCGCGCGCACGCGGTCGGCGTCGGCCTTCAATTCGTTGCCCGAGACCAGCTCCGCCATCACCAGGCCGAGCTTCACGCGGCGCTCGGCATTGTCCCGGAACATGTCGTCGGGCAGCAGGGACTGCATGTCCAGGTCCTGCCCCGCTGCACCGCCGAACTGCTGGAACATCTGGCCGCGCATGGCGTTGATCTCCTGCTCCACGAGGGCCCTGGGCACCTCCAGCGACGCGTGGGCATCGAGCAGGGCGTCCATCACCTGCTGCTTGACCTTGGCGTCCACGGCGTTCTTCAACTCGCGGGTCATGTTCTGCTGTACCTCGGCGCGAAACTCCGCCTCGCCGCCCTCCTCGACACCGTACTGGGCGAACAGGGCCTCGTCGACGGGCGCCGGGATCATCTCCTCGACGCGGTTCAGCGTGACCCTGAACTGCACCGCGGCACCCTTCAGCTCCTCGTTGTGGTAGTCATCGGGAAAACTCAGTTCGAGGGTCTTTTCCTCGCCCGCGCTCATGCCGACAATACCGTCCTCGAATCCGGGGATCATACGGCCTGAGCCCAGCTCCAGATCACTGTCCTCGGCGCTGCCGCCGTCGAATGCCTCGCCGTCGCGGGTGCCGGCGTAATCGATGTTGACCCGGTCCCCGTCCTGCGCTGCCCGCTCCTGCGTCTCCCAGTTGCCCTGCTGGCGGCGGAACACCTCGATGATGCCGTCGACATCCTCGTCACCGACCGCGGCGACCAGGCGCTCAACTTCCAGGTCCTTCATTTCGGCCACTTCCACGTCGGGGAACACCTCGAAGGTGGCGACGTACTCGAGGTCCTTGCCCGGGTCCATGCTGCGCGGTTCGATGCTCGGCTGGCCAGCCGGGCGCAGCTTCTCCTGCACCACGGCCTCCTGGAAGGACTGGCTCATCACCTCGCCCAGCACCTCCTGGCGCACCCCCGCGCCAAAGCGCTGGCGCATGACCTTCATCGGCACCTTGCCGGGACGGAACCCGGGCAGCCTCACGTTACCCGCGGCTTTTTTCAGTCGGCTGTCCACCTCGACATCCACCCGCGCCGCCGGTACCCCGACGGTCAGTCGCCTCTCCAGGCCGGAAGTCGTCTCAATCGAAACCTGCATCGTCTTTCCTCGTTGATCTATCGCTGCTGGCGCTCGCCGCGCCCCCGATCGCCCCCCCGGGTTTGCCGGGCGGCGCGCAATGATTTGGTGCGGAAGGAGAGACTCGAACTCTCACGCCTTTCGGCACTGGAACCTAAATCCAGCGCGTATACCAATTTCGCCACTTCCGCTGTGGGTGATGCCCGCCCGCCGCCGTGCGCAAGTGGCCGCCGGGACCCTCGCTGACAGTTGGAAAAGTCGGGGCCGGTGGCGCTGAGAATCCGTCGGCCGGGGGCGCTTCACAAGGGCGGGGATTCTGCCACAAAGGCCCTGGGGGTTCAACACCGTGACGGGCCGCGAGGCCAGTAACCACGCGGGGTTCAGGGAATCAGCCGGTCAGGCAGGCCGGGTCGAAGCGATACTCCCCGCGCAGCCAGCCGGCCACCTCCCGGGCGGCCTCGCCCGGGAGCCCGGCGTACTCGGCGGCCAGGCGCTCCCGCTCCCCGCCGTCGAGCCCGGGCAGGCCCTTCTCCTCGAACAGGACGGCGTCGCGCCGCAACAGGTGCAGGGTCTGTTCGCCGAGCAGTTGCGCCAGTGCCGCTTCGCCGATGCCCGTCCCGTAGCGTGCGGCGAGGCCGGCAAGGGCGGGCAGCGACGCCAGCGCCTGGTTCATCGGGTTGCACAAGTGCCCGGTGAGCAGTTCCGACAGGCCGGCGTCGCGGTCCGGCAGCGCCCGCGTGTAGAGGTGCTCGCTGCGCACGGCGCCGTCGTTGACCGGGTAGTTGTCCCAGAGCATCACCGGGCGCGCCAGAGCGTCCCGGATCGCGACGATATCCTCACGGGCGACAGCCTCGGCGCACACGCGGTTGCCCGTCCAGAAGATATCCACGCCCTCCGGCAGCGCCGCGCCGAGTTGCGGCCAGTAGCCCTCGGGCATGGCGCCGAAATGACTCTGCAGCTGCGGGTCGAAAGAATAGTAGGTCGGGCAGACCAGCAGCCGCACATGGGGCTGCCAGTGGCTCACGTCGGCGACGATCTCCGCCTGGCGATGTGCGAGGTCCGCGAGGTCGCCGGGCATGTCGTCGAAGAGGATGGCCAGTATCGGCCCCTCCAGTTCCGCCAGGCGCGCCACCTTGTCGCGCAGGTTGCGGCGCTGCGTTGCGCTGTAGTCACGGTAGAGTTCGAAGGGCGACAGCCCCACTCCCCAGGCCACCCCGGCGCGCGCACAGGCGGCGGACAACTCCGCCAGCCGTGCCCACTCCCCGGCAGGCCAGTGCTCCTGCCAGCGCTTGCGCAGGAACGGGTCGCCCTTGGGGCAGTAGAGGTAGCAATTCAGCCCGGCACCGGCCAGGATGCCGGCGTAAGCGAGACGGGCGCTGTGGGGCCACTGGCGGCCGTAGAAACCCTCGACGATCCCGCTCAGGAAGAGGCCTGCAGCGTTCAAGGCTCAGGCCTTTATATTTCTATAAGTAATATAAATTACCCTTCTATATATCCAAATATATTAAAAACCGGGCAAACAAATGTGGAAAATTACCAATTTTAAGCGATACTTAAGTCGTGGCTGCCTATCCCCTAGTTTAAACGGGCGGTCACGGGAGCACACCCATGCTCCTTAACGGAAGCAATTCCTTTATGTTTCACTCCTAATGGTCTTGGTGGGTCCCTTTCGGGACCCATTTTTTTAGCGCGCGTTCACATGGTGTGGGTGGGTCTGTCCGAGGACAGAGAACCCGCCAGGTGGTTCTCAATCTTGGCGTTCGCGGCCGCGTCCTGCTCGCTGAACTGGACACCGATGCCGGCGGTGCGATTGCCCTGGGCGCCCCGCGGGGTGACCCAGACAACGCGGCCCGAGATCGGGATCTTCTCCGCCTCGTCCATCAGGGTCAGGAGCATAAAGACCTCGTCCCCGATGTCGTACGCTTTATTTGTCGGCACGAACAGCCCACCATTATCCAGGAAAGGCATGTAGGCGGAGTAGAGCACCGCCTTGTCCTTGATGGTGAGCGACAGGATGCCGTTGCGGCTGTTTGCTGCTTTTACATCACTCATAACGCCACGTCCCCCGTATGCGCTGGCTCAGATGGTATCACCAAGCGCGGCGGCGCCCAACTCCCTGTTGCATTTAGTCAGCAGGGTATCCACCAACAACTGCCTGCCTGGATTGGCGCCCGCGCTCACCGCCCGCTGCAGGTCCAGCACCTCGTCGAGCAGCGCGAATACCGCCCTCCCCCGCCGGCTCCCCAGGTCCCCGGGGGGCAAGCCGCGCGCGAGGTGCTGCAACTCCTCGCACAACAGGGCGAGGAAATCGCCCGGGTCGCTGTCCGACCAGAGACCCCAGACCCTGGGGGCGTGAACCTCGCCGGCGAGCAGCGCGCGCAGCGCCAGCTTCCGGCCGCCGACCTCCTCTACCTGGTCTTCGCGGAACAGGCGCTCCGCCAGCAGCGGGCGACCCTCCGCGAGTTCGAACAGCTTCTCGCTGGCGGCGCGATCGCCCGTGACCGTGTCCAGCCACGCCAGCCCGGCCTGCTTCGGCGGGGACGGCAGGCGCAGCAACTGGCAGCGGGAGCGGATGGTCGCCGGCACGCCGTGCAGTCGCGCGCACACCAGGACGAGGTATGTGCCGGGGGCCGGCTCCTCCAGGGACTTCAGCAGCGCGTTGCAGGCGTTGACGTTCATACTGTCGGCGGGGGATAACACCACCACCTGGCGCTCGCCCTGGACCGCGGTGCCGTGGGTGAAACCGATAGTATCGCGCACCTGCTCGACCTTGATGACGCGGCTCTTCTCCTCGGGCTCCACCCAGCGCAGGTCGCCGTGGCTGCCTGCGGCGCTGAGTTCGCAGCCGTGACAGCGGCCACAGTTCAGGCCGCCGTCCGGCGCAGCGCACAACAGCAGTCGCGCGAGGGCGAGGGCGCACTGCGCCACCCCGGTGTCCGGCGGCCCGGTCAACAGCAGCGCGTGCGGCAGGCGCCCACCCGCGAGTTGTTGCCCGAGCTGCTCCCACGCGGCGGCGTGCCAAGGCAACGGCGCGCTGGTGGCCGGCAGGCCCGCCGGATTCAGGGCGCCACCTGTCGGCGTACGCCCCAGCAGGCCAGCAGTTCCCGGCCCAGTTTTTCCAGGTGGCGCTGGACGTCCTCGAGTGGCTGGCCCGCGTCCACCACGTGGTAGCGCCCGCTGGCGGTCTCCGCCATCTCGAGGTATCGGGCGCGCACACGCTCGAAGAAATCCACCGTCTCGCGCTCGATACGGTCCAGCTCTCCCCGCCCCCGCGCCCGCGTCAGGCCGGTGGTGACGTCGACGTCCAGCAACACGGTGTAGTCCGGCCGCAGGTCACCCTGGACGAGGTCCTCGAGCGTGCGAATGAGTTCGGTATCCAGCCCGCGACCGCCGCCCTGGTACGCGTAGGTCGCGTCGGTGAACCGGTCGCAGAGCACCCACTTGCCCGCCGCCAGTGCGGGCTCGATGAAGGTCTGGATATGCTGCGCGCGGGCGGCGAACAGGAGCAGCAGTTCGGTGAGCGGAGCGACGGGTTGCTCGCGCACCGCCAGCAGCAGGCTGCGCACTTCCTCCCCGAGCCCGGTGCCGCCGGGCTCGCGGGTGACCACCACGTCCACGCCGTTGCCGCCCAGGAAGGCCTCGAGAAAGTCCAGGTTGGTGGACTTGCCGACGCCCTCGACGCCCTCGACGGTAATGAACAAGCCTCTGGAACTCATGCGCCTATCTCGAGTGGTGCTCCGGGATGATCAGTCCTGCGAGCCGCCGGGACTGGAGCGGTAGTCCGCGCGGCGGCGCAGCTGGTATTTACGCACGGCGCGCTCGTGTTCGGCAAGGGTTGCGCTGAACACGTGGCCGCCGTCGCCGCGGGCGACAAAGTACAGGGCCGTGCCCTCGGCCGGGTGCAGCGCTGCGCGGATGGCCGCGCGCCCGGGAAGCGCGATGGGCGTCGGCGGCAGGCCGTGGTGGCGGTAGGTGTTGTAGCGATTGTTCGCGTCCTGCAGGTGGCTGCGCCGCAGGTTGCCGTCGAAATCGGGACCGAGGCCGTAGATGATGGTCGGGTCGGTTTGCAGGCGCATGCCGCGCTGCAACCGCCGCACGAAAACGCCAGCTATCTCTGCGCGCTCCGCCGGCAGCCCGGTCTCGCGCTCGATGATGGACGCCATGATGAGGGCCTCGTACGGGTCCGCATAGGGCAACCCCGCGGCGCGTTCCTCCCACTCCGTCGCCAGCACGTCGCGCATCGCGGCCCGCGCGCGCCGCAGCACACTCAGGTCCGTGGCGCCGCGGGAGAAGTGGTAGGTGTCCGGAAAAAACAGTCCCTCGGGGTGACTCTCCGGCGCCGCCAGCGCCAGCACTTCCGGGTCCCCCGCACCTGCGAGCGCGACCCCCAGGGCCGGGTGCGCGGCCAGGATGCCCAGGGCGCGAGACAGGGTGATACCCTCCGGCAGCGTCACCTCGTACTGCACGATCTCGCCGCTGACCAGGAGTAACAGTAGCGACCGCGCGGTGCTGAACTCGGGGATAAGGTACTCGCCCCGCTTGATGGCCTGGTCCCGCCCGGTGAAGCGCCCGTAGAGCGTCAGCAATCGCGGATGGGACAGCACGCCCTCCTCGCGCAGCTTAGCCGCGATATTCGCCAGCGAATCGCCCTGTTGCACGGTGAAGTACAGGCCGTCCTCCGGCACCCGCAACGGCTCCTCCCAGAAGCGCAGTAACTCCCGCCCGGCGAGCGTCCCCAACGCCACCGCCAGCAGCAGCAACACCAGCAGGCGGCGAATCACGCGAGGTCCTCCAGGTACTGCTCGAACAGGGCCGTGCACACCGGGTGCTCCGCCCAGCGGACGACGCCGAGGGAGGCGACCGGCCGCAGCCCGTACAGCGCGTTGGTATAGAAGACCTCCGAGGCGTGCTCGAGCTGCCCCGGCGGCAGGCGCACCTCGGGCACTGTGAAGCCGAGGGCGGGCGCCCATCGGTCGAGCACCAGCCGGCGCCGGGTTCCCGCAACGCCGCAGTCGGCCAGTTTCGGTGTAACCAGTTGACCGTCGATCACGGCGAAGAGATTGCCCGCGGTCACGCAGGTGGCGGCGCCGGACATCGCGTCCAGCAACAGCATCTCCTCAAATCCCTCGCGCTGCGCCTGTTCCGCGGCGAGCACCTGTTCGAGCCGGTTCAGGTGCTTGAGGCCCGCCAGCGCCGGCTGCGCCGGCAGTCCGATATCGGCCACCCCCAGGGTTACCGCCGGCGCCATCAGTGCGCAGTCCCGGGAGATTTCCGTCACCTCCACCAGTACCCTGGGTTGCGCATCGGGAGGCGGGGCGTACCCACGCGGCCCGCTCCCTCGGGTCACCGTGACGCGCAGCGCGGCCCAGAGCCAGCCCGAGGCTGCGATCGCCTGCGAGGCCTCCTCCAGGTGGCGCCTCGCGGTCTCGAGAACGGGGGGGAAGTTCAGTGCATCGAGCCCCAGTTTGAGGCGGTGCAGGTGTCTGTCAGCAAACAGCGGCACACCCCTGCGCAGGAGGAGGGTCTCGAACAACCCGTCGCCGAAAGCGAGCCCGCGATCGGGCAGCGGCAGCGCCTGAGCCGGTTCGCCGTCGAGCCAGGTCAGGGTCTGCTCTGGCACCGCTAGGGCTTGCTGAACAAGAGGGAGCCGTTGGTGCCGCCGAAGCCGAAGGAGTTGGACAGCACGCAGTTGATGGGGCGTTCCTGGGCAGTGTGCGGCACGTAATTGAGATTGCACCCCTCGTCCACGTTATCCAGGTTGATGGTCGGCGGCGCCACCTGGTCGCGCAGGGCGAGCACCGAGAAAATCGCCTCCACCGCACCGGCCGCTCCGAGAAGGTGGCCGATCATCGACTTGGTCGAGCTGACCGCGACCTGTTCCGCGGCGCTGCCGAGCACGGTCTCGATGGCGCGGCTCTCGGCGACATCGCCGGCGCTGGTCGAGGTGCCGTGTGCGTTGATGTAGTTGATCTGGTCCCCCGGCACACCCGCATCGAGCACGGCGTTGCGCATGGAGGCGGCCGCACCCCGGCCGTCTTCCGGCGGTAGCGTCATATGGTAGGCGTCGCCGCTCATCCCGAATCCCGCCAGCTCGGCGTAGATATTCGCGCCGCGCGCCTTCGCCGCCTCGTACTCCTCGAGCAGCATGACTCCGGCGCCGTCGCCGAGCACGAAACCGTCGCGGTCCTTGTCCCAGGGACGAGAGGCACCTTCCGGGTCATCGTTGCGTGTCGACAGGGCGCGCGCCGCGGCAAAGCCCCCGAGCCCGACCGGCGTCGTCGCCATCTCCGCGCCGCCCACCAGCATGGCGTCCGCGTCGCCGTGGGCGATCAGGCGCGCGCCGATGCCGATGTTGTGGGTGCCCGAGGTACAGGCGGTGACCATGGCCAGGCTGGGGCCCTGCAGGTTGTATTTCACCGAGAGGTTGCCGGCGATCATGTTGATGATCGACCCCGGCACGAAGAACGGGGAAATTTTGCGCGGCCCGGACGTGCGGATGATCTCCGCATTTTTTTCGATCTGGCCGATACCGCCGATGCCCGAGCCGATGGAGCAACCGACGCGCGGGGCCATCTCCTCGCTCACCTCGAGACCGGCATCGGTCATCGCCTGGATGCCCGCAGCCATGCCGTACTGCACGAAGACATCCATCTTGCGCGCTTCCTTCGGCCCAAGATACGGCGAAATGTCGAAGCCTTTCACGCTCGCGCTGAACTGCGTCGCGAATGCGGAGACATCGAACGTGTCGATGGTGGCCGCTCCACTCTTACCCGCGAGAATATTCTCCCAGGTCTCCTCGACGGTGTGCCCTATGGAGCTCACCATGCCGAGGCCGGTCACGACTACTCTTCTGCCTGTCAACGCTACAACTCCTTCACAGGGTCACAATTCCCGGCAGCATATTGGAGGTACGACTTGGAGAGAGAAAAGCCGCTCTATGTGAATAGAAACGGCTTTTCCGGAACGGTGGGAAGCGAATCAGGCGAGGTTGTTGTTGATGTACTCGATCGCCAGTTTCACGGTGGTAATTTTTTCGGCTTCCTCGTCGGGAATTTCAGTCTCGAATTCCTCCTCGAGCGCCATTACCAGTTCGACCGTGTCGAGGGAATCCGCACCGAGATCCTCCACGAAGGAGGCCTCCGTCTGCACCTCTTCTTCTTTCACGCCAAGTTGCTCTGCGACAATCTTCTTCACGCGTTCTTCTATGCTGCTCATTTGGTCTTCCACTCCTGAGGGTTCAATTGGCAAAAGCAATCCCGATTAACACGGTTTGTGAGCGCGATTTTACTAGGATTTTCCCGAGAGTTATAACTTTTTTTGGACACCCGCACCCACCGATCATTTATCGAGAATTTTCAAATATTTATCCCATGTACATGCCGCCGTTGATATGCACCGTCTCGCCGGTGATATAGGCCGCCGCGTCGCTGCACAAAAACGCGACCAGGGCGGCGATTTCGGCGCTCTCGCCGAAGCGACCCAGGGCGATCTGCTGCTGCATCAGCTGGCGCTGCTCCTCGGGCAGCTCGCGCGTCATGTCCGTGTCGATGAAACCCGGCGCGACGCAGTTGACCGTGATCCCGCGGGAGCCCAGCTCCCTGGCCAGCGAGCGGGAGAAGCCCTCCGCCCCGGCCTTGGTCGCGGCGTAGTTGCTCTGTCCGGCGTTGCCCATGGACCCGACCACGGAGGTGATGTTGACGATGCGCCCCCAGCGGGCCTTGGTCATGCCGCGGGAACAGGCCTTGCAGACCCGGAACAGGGCGCTGAGGTTGGTGTCGACCACCGCGCTCCACTCCTCGTCCTTCATGCGCATGAGTATATTGTCGCGGGTGATACCCGCGTTGTTCACCAGCACCAGCGGCGCACCGAACTGCTCTGTGATGGCCTTGACCACCTCTGTCACACTGCTGTCATCTGCGACGTCCAGGCGCATACCGCATCCGGGGTTGCCGGCCTCCTGCAGGTAGGCGGAGATACGCTCGGCCCCCGCGTCACTCGTCGCGGTTCCGACGACCGTGAGCCCGGCTGCCGCCAGGCCCTGTGCGATGGCCTGCCCGATTCCCCTGCTCGCACCTGTCACCAGCGCCACCCTGGCCTGATCGTTCATCGGCTTCTCCTCAGTCCTACGCCAGTGCCGCGACGCAATCGAGCAGCGCCTCGGGCTCCTCGATACCGTAGCTGGCCAGGCTCTTGTCGATGCGGCGGACGAGACCGCCGAGCACCTTGCCCGGCCCGCACTCGACAATGTGGGCGGCGCCCTCGGCCGCGATATGCTCCACGCAGTGGGTCCACTGCACCGGTTTGTGAATCTGCTCCACCAGCAGGTCGCGAATGCGCGCCGGGTCGGTTTCAGTCTGCGCGTGCACGTTGTGCACCACGGGAATGGCCGGGCTCGCCAGCTGGATGTTCGCGAGCTCCCCGGCGAGCTGCTCGCCGGCGGGCCGCATCAGTTCCGTGTGGAAAGGCGCGCTCACCGGGAGCAGTATGGCGCGTTTTGCGCCCGCAGTTTTGAGCGCCTCGGTCGCCGCCTCTACCGCCGCCGTGTGGCCGGCGATAACCACCTGTCCCGGGGAGTTGTAATTCACGGCCGCGACCACCCCGCCGCTGTCCGCTGCCACGTCGGCACAGACCGCCTCGATGGCGCGGTCGTCCAGCCCGATGATGGCCGCCATCGCACCCTCGCCGACCGGCACCGCGTCCTGCATGAACTCACCGCGCTTGCGCACCAGTTGCACGGCGTCGGCGAAGGCCATGGCACCTGCGGCCACCAGCGCGGAAAACTCCCCCAGGCTGTGCCCCGCCACCAGGGCCGGTTGCGCGCCACCGGCCGCCAGCCAGGCGCGCCACAGGGCGACGCTGGAGGTCAGCAGGACGGGCTGCGTGTTCTTCGTCAGGTTGAGGCGCTCCTGGGGCCCCTCCTGCACCAGGGCCCACATGTCATACCCGAGGGCGTCGGAGGCTTCGGCAAAGGTGTCGCGCACCGCCTCGAACCGCTCGTGGGCGGCGGCCAGCATGCCGACCTTCTGGGAGCCCTGGCCGGGAAATACAAAAGCGCAATTCTGCTCTGGCATCTAAGGTCTTCCGGATTTAATGGGCGCACGCGGAATGCGCGCAGACGGGTCCAGCCCGGGCAGTGTTGACAGCGCTTACAGCGCGGCCCGGGGGGACTGTGGCGGAGCGGTGCGCTCCGCGGGAATGTGCATCGGCCTGGACAGCCGGGGGAATCAACTTGAGCAGCCGCTCTCGATTGAGGTCACGCCTACTCGTCGTTGTCGGTCTCGACAACCTTCTTGCCGCGGTAGAACCCGTCGGCAGTCACGTGGTGACGGCGGTGGGTCTCGCCGGATGTCGGGTCCACGGAAAGGGTGGAACGCGACAGCGCGTCGTGAGAGCGACGCATGCCGCGGCGCGACCGCGTCTTCTTGTTTTGCTGAACTGCCATGGTGCCTACTCCTGATGTTCTCTACCCAATGTTCAGTGTGCTTCGTGCCTAGGTTTCCTCACCCGGGCGCAACTGCGCCAGCACGTCAAACGGGTTGGGCCTGGATTCGCCGGCCTCTTCCCCGGGCGGCGGCTCGCGATAAGCCGCCAGTGTCTCCCTGCAATCCCCGCTATCGTGGTAACTGAATTGCGGCAGCGCCAGGATGAGCTCTTCCTCGACCACATCCCACAAGTTGCACGAGGGCTCCTCTACCACGAGGGGCTCCAGGTGACGCGGCAGCGCCGCGGCCTGCTGATCCGTCCACACCACCGCCAGGGCGGTGTCGCAGCTCAGGTGCTCCGGCATGGGGTGCAGGCAGCGCTGGCATGTCACCACCACGTCGGCCTCGATGCCCAGGCGGATCACGTAACGCCCCTCCTCGTCGCGGGAGAAGGCCAGATCGACCTCGATCCTGCCCTCGTCCTCCGCCAGGAGGGGCCTGAAACGCGCCAGATCCGCGGGTTTGAGGACCCCTCTGATGGCCGCCTCACGCACCGCCGCCCTGCGCACATCCAGCGCGGTCGGGAGGGGCTCGGTCAACATAGGCGCGCATCATAGGTGCGGTTTGCCCCTTTGTCAAAAAAATCTTTAGAATACAAACAGTTCAATCATCACAACCCCGCTTCCTGGATACCCTATGGACCTCATCCTGGCCTCCACCTCGGCCTACCGTCGCGCGCTGCTCGAACGCCTCCGCATCAATTTCCGCTGTGTGGCGCCGCAGGTCGACGAAACACCTCTTCCCGGGGAGCGCCCCGCCCCCCTGGCGAGTCGCCTGGCCCTGGCAAAAGCCCGCGCCGTCGCCGGTGCCAACCCGGAGGCACTGGTTATCGGCAGCGACCAGGTGGCGGAGCTTGACGGCCAGGTCCTGGGCAAACCCGGCGATGCCGCACGCGCTGCGGCCCAGCTCAGGGCCAGTTCGGGACGCGAGGTGCGTTTTCACACAGGTGTGGCCCTGGTGCGGGAGTCCGACGGTTTTGAGGCGCTGGCGGTGGAGCCCTTCCGGGTGCGCTTCCGCGAACTCGATGACGCCGAGATCGGTCGCTACCTGGCACTGGACGAGCCCTTCGACTGTGCCGGCAGTTTCAAGTCGGAAAGCCTGGGAATCGCCCTGTTCGAATCCCTGGAGGGCGACGACCCCACCGCGCTGGAGGGCCTGCCGTTGATCCGGCTCTGCGCGCAACTGCGCCGGGCGGGGCTGGCGGTACCCTGATCAGCGCGGCTCGCCGAGGGCGGCGAGTGCAGCCTCCAGGTCGGGTCCCGGTGGCGCCGCCAGGTTCATCGCGCCGCTCCCGGGCACCGTGAACTGCAGCGCGCTCGCGTGCAGGAACAGGCGCTTCAACCCGATCTCGCGCGCAAACTGTTCGGTGCGCTGGTCGCTGTATTTCTCGTCGCCGAGCAGCGGGAACCCCGCGTGCTGGGCGTGCACCCTGATCTGGTGGGTGCGGCCGGTGATCGGCCTGGCCTCCAGCAACGTGGCGCCGTCATAGCGCGACAGTACGCTGAACTCGGTGACCGCGCGCTTGCCCTCACCGCTGATGCGGACCATGCGTTCCCCGGAGAGCAGGATGTTCTTTTCCAGCGGCGCGTCCACCACCCGGGTCGACTTCGGCCAGCTGCCGGCCACCAGCGCCAGGTAGCGCTTGTCGACGTGCTTTTCCCGCAGGAGACGATGCAACTCGCGCAGGGTGGCCGCGCGCTTGGCGAGCAGCACCAGGCCGGAGGTGTCCCTGTCGAGGCGGTGGACCAACTCCAGGTACCGGGCCTCGGGGCGCAACTGGCGCAGGGCCTCGATCAACCCGTAGCTGAGACCACTGCCGCCGTGGACCGCCAGGCCGGAGGGCTTATCGATCACCAGGATGTCGTCGTCTTCGTGCACTACGCGCCGCTCCAGGTCCTTCGCGAGGCGCGCCGGCACCGCCGGCACATCACCCGGCGCCGGCTGCCGCAGCGGCGGAATACGCACGATATCCCCTGCAACCAGGCGGTAATCCGCACGCACCCGGCCCTTGTTCACCCGCACCTCGCCCTTGCGCACGGCCCGGTACAGGCGGGCGCGGGGCACGCCCTTCAACTCGCGGAGAAGAAAGTTGTCCAGGCGCTGGCCCGAATCGTCCTCGTGCACCGTGAGATGGCGCACCCCGTGGGTTTCAGCGGCCTTTTCCATCGGTAAATCGTGCCATGTCTTTCTTCTTAATATACTGGTATAGTTCGCGCTGTGGTTGCACTCGACCGCGGAGGGACCGCGGTGTGGAGTGACACAGATGTAACACTGGATAAGTCTCTGATTCAGAACAGGTTCCGAATCGAGAGACCTCCTGGCGACGTTTTGGGCCCGCCTCAGAGACGCACGGCCCCGCCAGTTCAACCACGACGACCTTCGACGAGTTGGCCGAGCGCGGACACTGTACGCCGCTCACTACCAGAAAGCCACGTCGATGAGATATTAACCGCGCAGCGTGAACTGCCGGGACACAGAATCAGTTATAGAGAACTTTCAGCGTCGTTGCAGGCTAATTTGCTGCGACACTAGCAAAACAGCAGGTCCGGCCAAATGCATACCTGCTCGACGTTGGCCCAGCCCCCGGACAGACCGGGAGTTGAGAATAACCAAAGTCCGCAGCCAGAGGCATAGCCCTGGGGCTGTCGGCAAGACACCGGCGAACCAGATTTGCCGGCCCGTCACGGTTAAATTGCGGCGCAGTCGCCTGACAGCCCGCCTTTGTTCCTGATTCCCCTGCCCCGCCAGCTCGCTGCCACAACGACAGCACATGGCACTATGAAAAAAATGTTAATCAATGCAACTCAACACGAAGAGTTGCGCGTAGCACTGGTCGACGGGCAGCGCCTGTACGATCTCGATATCGAAAATCGCACCCGCCTGCAGAAAAAGGCCAACATCTACAAGGGCAAGATCACACGGGTGGAGCCGAGCCTCGAAGCCGCCTTCGTCGACTTCGGCGCCGAGCGTCACGGCTTCCTGCCCCTGAAGGAAATTTCCCGCGAGTACTTCCACCGCAAACCGAAAGATGCGGAGGGAAGGATGAAGATCCGGGACGTGGTGAAAGAAGGCACCGAGGTCATTGTCCAGGTGGACAAGGAAGAGCGAGGCAATAAGGGCGCCGCCCTGACCACCTTTATCAGCCTCGCCGGCCGCTACATGGTCCTGATGCCCAACAACCCGAGGGCGGGGGGCGTTTCCCGCCGTATCGAGGGCGATGATCGCAGCTCCCTGAAGGAAGCCCTCAGCGAGCTGGAAATCCCGAACGGCATGGGAGTCATCATTCGCACAGCGGGGGTCGGACGCTCTGTCGAGGAACTGCAGTGGGACCTGAACTACCTCCTGCAGCTGTGGGACGCCATTTCCACCGCCGCCGACGAAGTGAAGCCCAAGGAGCTGCTATTCCGCGAGAGCAATGTCATCATCCGCGCCATCCGGGACTACCTGCGGGAAGATGTCGGGCAGGTGCTTATCGATTCCGAGGATGCGCACAAGCAGGCCCTGGACTTCGTCAGCCAGGTCATGCCCCAGTACAAGAACCGCATCCAGCTCTACGACAACAACATCCCGCTGTTCAACCGCTTCCAGATCGAAAGCCAGATCGAGACCGCCTTCGAACGCGAGGTGCGCCTGCCCTCCGGCGGCTCCATCGTGATCGACCCCACCGAGGCACTGGTGTCCATCGACATCAACTCGGCCCGGGCGACGCGCGGCAGCGACATCGAGGAGACCGCCCTCAACACCAACCTGGAGGCCGCGGACGAGATCGCCCGCCAACTGCGCCTGCGGGACATGGGCGGCCTGATCGTCATCGACTTTATCGACATGCTCGCCGCGCGCAACCAGCGCGCCGTAGAGAACCGCATGCGAGACGCGCTGAATATCGACCGCGCCCGCGTGCAGGTGGGCCGTATTTCACGCTTTGGACTGCTGGAAATGTCGCGGCAACGACTGCGCCCGTCGCTCGGTGAAACCAGTGCCATTGTCTGCCCCCGCTGCACCGGGCAGGGCACCATTCGCGATACCAAGTCCCTCGCCCTCTCCATCCTGCGCCTGCTGGAGGAGGAGGCCATCAAGGAGCGCAGCGCCGAGGTCCGCGCTATCGTCCCGGTGGACGTCGCCGCGTACCTGCTGAACGAAAAGCGCAGTGCGCTGAGCGAGATCGAGCAGGTCACCCGGGCCCGGATGCTGGTCATCCCCAACCCGAACCTGGAGACACCCCATTTCGAGGTGCAGCGCTTGCGCGACGACGAGGTGGACGGCGACCACGAGGTCAGTTACACCGTGGACATCACCGTACCCGACGCGGAAGCTATCAGCGACACCCACTCGGCGGACATCCCGGTACAGGAAGCCGCGGTCAAGAGTGTGCAGCCTGCGATGCAGGCACCCGCCCCGGCGGCAGCGCCGACGGATCCCGCCCCTGCCAGGGAGCCGGACCCGGAGAGCCCGGCCAATATCCCGACGGGACAGCGCATGGTGCGCAAGCGCCGCAAGCGCAACGAGAACTTTTTCACCAAGCTGTTCGCCTTCCTCATGGGCGACGAACCCGAAGAGCGCCGCCCGGTCAGCGAGAAGGCGCGCCCCCAGGGCGAACAGAAACGGCGCCGCAAGCGCAAGCGCACCACCGCGGGCTCCGGTACCGGTTCCAGCGCGGGATCAGGTCGTCGCCGTCGCAGCGGACAGGCCAAGGCAAAGGAAGCTGTCAAGGCGCAGGAGCGCGCCGTCGAGGAACGTATCGAGTCGCGGCGCGAGCAGGAAAAGCCCGACAACGCGCAGTCCAGGCGCAGCGGTAACGGTCGCGACGAGACACAGGGCCAGGAGCGCAAGGGCCGCTCACGCCGCGGTGGTCGCGGCAGAGGTCGCGGCAACGGCAACAACCGGGGCGACGCCGACAAGCGCCGCACTGAGAGCCAGGACGATAGTGGCCAGGACCGGGAAAAGCGGGCGCAGGAGCCCCGAGCGGACGACGAGCGCGACGACAAGCCGCGCAAGCGACCCAGCGATATGAAGCGCGGTGAACCGCCCCGCCGACGGCGCAATCGTGGGCGCAAGCCGGCGAATGACGATGCGCCGGCCGAGACCGGTGCGGTCGCAGCGGCGAGCGCGGAACCTGCCGTTGAGGCTACTGTGGCCGACGCGCCGCGCGCCGAACAGGCGCTCACCGATTCCCCCGCCCGCGCAGCGATTGCGGAGGAGTTAACCGCGGGGAGTGTCGACGTGACCGACGTTGCAGCAGAGGCCGTGGCAGTGGACGAGGCGGAGACCGTCGTGGACGCCGCCACAGAACAAGCCGCCGCGCAGGAAGAGCCCTCAGCCGTTGAAGGGCCGTCAGCGGATGAAGAGCCGTCAGCTGTTGAAGAGCCGTCAGCTGTTGAAGAGCCGTCAGCTGTTGAAGAGCCGTCAGCGGTTGAAGAGCCTTCAGCTGTAGAGGAGCCCGCGGCTGAGGATGCGGCAGTGGCCGCAGAGGCACCTGCACCGGAGCCGGCCGCCGAGCCCGAACCCGTGGAGGAGATCGATGACATTCCCGCGTCCACAGCAGGGCTCACGGATGGCGGTCGCGCGTGCAATGACCCCCGCGTCGAGCCCAAACCTGTCGAGGCGGTGGATATCGCGACGGACCACCCGGAGCTGTTCTCCGAAACGGTAGCCCCGCCCGCTTCCACGAGCGGCAGGGTGGCGGCCCGGGCGAGCAACGATCCGAGGGGGCCCATCGAGGGCGACAACGTCGAACAGGCCACCGCGCAGCAGGGGTGACGGCGCGGGACAGGCCCGGCGCTTGTCCCGCACCTCGAGGACTGTATAATCTCGCTCGCCCCGACAAGCCGGGGCGATTGTTTTTTACGGTGGGCTGGCTGAGTGGTCGAAAGCGGCGGTCTTGAAAACCGTTGAGGCGAGAGCCTCCCGGGGTTCGAATCCCTGGCCCACCGCCATAAACCAATAAGCCCCCTCCTGGGGGCTTTATAGTTTAGCGGTAGTGCCCAGGACTTGGTTCAACTTCCCCCGCCCGGCAAACTTGGCTCAATCCCACCATCGATCCCATAGGCTACACTCAATCCGCTTCTCCACGACCGACCGGAACCGATTGACCGTTGCAAACCTCCGCCCTGTTCAAGAGAATCCAACAGCTCCAGGGCGACACCCCCTGGGGCCATCTTCTCGATGCCGGCACCGGACCCAAATCGCTGTCCTGGCTCGCCGCGCTGCCCACTGATCGCTGGACCGCAGTCACCGCCCAGGCGGACATGGCCGAAGCTGCGCGAGAGGCACTCCCTGCACCTCCCCGCGAAGACGACCGGGTCATTATCGGGAACTGGTCCGACGAGACGCTTCTCGCCGGCGAACGCTTCGACACAGTCGTCCTGGATTACCTGGTCGGTGCCGTTGACGCATTCGCACCCTACTACCAGGAAACGCTGCTTCGCCGAATGACATCGCTGACCCGCGGCTGTCTCTATGTGGTCGGCCTCGAGCCGTATGTGCCTGTCATCGCCGACGACGAGGTCGGCACTTTCGTCGGCGACCTCGGCCAGCTGCGCGATGCCTGCATGTTATTAGCCAGGGATCGACCCTACCGGGAGTATCCCGCAGCATGGGTCGCCGCGCAGCTTCGCCAGGCGGGTTTCACCGTGACGGACAGTAAGCACTTCAAGATTCGCTACCGCCAGAGGTTCCTGTTCAGCCAGCTTCAGCTCTGCGAGGACCGTGTGGAGCGCTTTACCGACAGGGCTCTCGCAGGGGCGATGCGAGAGCATATTGCCCAACTGCGCAGCCGTGGCGAGGCGCTCCTCGAGAAGCACGACGGCCTCCCCTACGGGCGCGATTACGTTGTTCGCGCCGTGCCGGCGTCCTGACACGTGGGGCCGGGCTCACAGGCGTCGGCTGGGCAAGACGCGGGAAAGCCTAGTCCGCCGGGCCGCTGGCCACAGGCAGTTCACGCGCCCAGTGCGCGTTCCACGACAACCTCCACCAGGGCCGCGGCAATCCACGCCAGCGGAGGAATCAGTCCGTAGAACAGCAGCCGGGACCAGATGGAAAAGTCGAGTGGCCAGGTATTTAGCGCCCGGACACGGTCCCTTCGCTCAAGCAACTCCTCGAGAGCGATGATGCTTTCCCGGTCCGATGACTCGGGGGCCTGCTGAATCTGCTGCGCGATCTCAGCTTGCAATTCGTGCTTGCGCTTTTGCAGCCTGACATGAACGGACCACATCGGCCTAATCAGTAAGGCGATGGTTGCTGGCACAGCGACCAGGATGGCTGTCAGGTAATTGTAGATGCGAAACTGGGCGTCGATCGATTGCACAGTCGAAAGAGCGATACACCCGATAATTATGGCGACATCAAGAAGCCCGACACGCGCAAAAGACCGCAATCCGGACTGGTCGAAAACTGTAATGGGTACTGTTTTTCCGAAGGCGTAAAACTGGTTGCCGACGTAGAGGCGCACTGACAACATCCATCCCACGAAGACCCACACCAGGACCTGGCCGACAAAAATCCCTATCATCGGGCCATCACCTTCCAGCACAAGACGATAGTGCGTAATGGGTACGTTGAAGGCGAGCGCGTAAAAGCAACCGCCCAGGGCGCCGATATACAGGTATGCCCCCGGCACGTTTGAGACCCTGCGGGCTAGGTCCGCATCGAGCCCCCGGGCGATCGTGAGGCTGTTCCGGTGTGTCACAAACATGCAGCCTATTAGCCAGGCCGGCAGCAGCGACATCAGTAGTATCAATCCGAGCAGATGGTCCTGGGAGTCGAACCCCATTGCCTCGGCATCGGCCGTAGACAATCCTGTTATCTTGAAAAGGGCTAAGCTGCATACGAGGTAACCAAGACAGCAAACGACGACTGCGAGCCGCGATTCGTGAATGAGAAAATGTCGTGTGGAACCAAGACTCATCGTGGAAAAGTACCGCATGCTGGATGTACACTGCAAGGAGTGATCACCTATGCATTCACGGCACCCGCCCCCCATATTTTTGAGCCTCCACCGACAGCGCGTGGACATCTACGGGAAAAGGAACGCGAGAAAGGATCTCGCGCGTTGAAATGAGCACCGTACGTTTCCTACATATTCCAAAAACAGCCGGCTCAACACTCAACGATTCCATCCTGGCGTTGAACCTGAAGGACTATCTGTGGCGAAACCATTTTGCCTTCCACGGAAACCTGCCGGATGATCGTCGGAATTTCGAGGCACTTTCGCCCAGCAAAAGAAGCGCCCTGGTGTTTGTCACAGGACACGCGCCACGAATAACAGGCATTCAGGAAGTGGACCGCCTACCGACGTTCACGGTCCTGAGAGAGCCGATCGAACGGGTAAAGTCTCATTGTCAGCACTTTCTGGAAGGCAAAAGTCCGGAGATTCTCGACGAGTTGGGCGAATCCAGTATCGATCTGGATACGCTTCTCGAACGCGAGACGCCCCAGCTCAGCAACCTGCTCACGAAGTACCTGCTCGGCAATCGCAACTTCTCCCTGCCCGATGCCGACGGCTCGGAGTTGCCTGACCTTGCCCTGACAGTACTCACTAGGGACCTGGACAGTTTCGGCATCGCCGAGGAGTTCAACCGGTCGATGTGCCTGTTTCGTCAGGTCTTTCAGTGGAAGGACCTGCCCGTTTATCGAAAGCGTAACGTCAAGAGCAAAAAACAGTCGGTGGTGTTTGAAGACAGGCACATCGCCAGGATTAAGGACATGAATCGCCTGGACCTACAGCTCTATCAGAAAGCCCTGCCCGTCTTTCATACACGCTGCAATGATCGAGGCCGAGCGTTGGATATCGATATCGAAAACCTCGAACAGGCGCTGGAAAAACGCCATGTCCGATTCGGCCTCATTGATGCCGCACGCTGGGCAAACCGGCGGGTAAAGATCGAGTGAAACGCACCAGGCTGTAACTAATCCAGCAACTCATGCAGATTGCGGTGCAGGTGAGCGATCAGCCGCTCATACCTGCCGAAGGTGAAATGCTCATTGGCACCGCTGGCCACGGAGCGCTGTATCGCCTCTACGACCTGTTGGTCCTCCTTTGCCCCTGTATTGTTCACGAACTGAGCGTCGCGCTGGGCGTCCTCCACCGCCTGTTCCGAATCCAGCTTGCCGCGATTGGTCAATGTCCAGGAAGTGGCGCGGGTGCGCTCAACCCCGAGCGGGTCCAGCACCAACACCGACGTGAAGTGGGAGAGGATTGCGATGGCAACGTTGGGAAACAGGTTGTGCACGTACGTCAGGCGACCGTCGACCCGCTGTTCTTCCGGCGGTACACCCCTGAGCTTTTCCATGCGCTGGAAGGGGAAGGTGATGCGACTGTTGCGGCCGTAGGTTTCCAGCAGGGTGAGATTGTCATAGCCGTAGGGGTAGAAGGACTCGGGATGGGTGGTCTTGATGTGCAATCCCTCGAGGAAGCCCTCGGCGAATATCTTCCAGTTTGCCTCGACAATGTATTCGCTGCTGGTAAACACCTGCTGGTCCGGCGTAATAATAGCCGGGATGTCCGAGAGCTCATCCCAGCAACCGTCTGAGGGCCGCTGCACGACATACACCAGGCCATCCTGCTCACGGGCTTCCACCGGCACCAGTCCGTGGCAACTGCGATCCAGGCCGGGAAAGCCGGCTTCGTGGGGCACGTGGGAGAGGCTGCCGTCCAGCTGGTAGGCCCAGCCGTGGTAGGCGCACGCGAAAACGTTCTGCCGGCCACTGCCCTCAGCGACCTGCATGCCGCGGTGGCGGCAGGCATTGAGGAAGGCGCGCACGCCGCCGTCGCGCTGGCGCACGGCGATAATCGGTGTGCCGGCCGCCTCCCGGGCCACGTAGCAACCGGGTTCGGGGATGGCAGAGGACGGGCAGAACAGTGTGGGGCGGCGCCACATGACCTCCTCTATCTCGCGCTGCAAACGCTTCTCACAGGTGTAGTTGGCAACCGGTTCGCGCCAGATTTCCTCACCCTGGTCGGTGGTCCCCGCGTCGATATGGCCGAGAATGCGTTCGGCAACTTGCTGGTCGGTCATGAGTGACATAAACAGGCCCGCTTCGGTATCCAGGAGCTATCTGCATTCAAGTATGCCACGAAGCCGGGCGCGCCGCCTCGGGGGGCGCGGCCTGCGCTAATCCCTGCCGCCCTGCCCCGGCCCTCCCCCGCGGCCACGATGTCGGGATATCCCCACCGTACCCGGAGCACCCTTCTGCCCGCTTGACACCATCCCCCACATCCACTTCACTGGGATGCCTTCGCGAAAATTCGAAAGGCCGACAGCCCATGTCTTCTCCCACGTTCCTATCGCTTGCGCGCACCGCCCTAACGGCGCTATGCCTCGTCGTTTCGCACGCGTTCGCCTCCAGCGTCCTGCAACAGCCCATCGAAACCCTGATCGAGGAGTCGCCCCTGGTCTTCGAGGGCAAGGTGACAGCTATTCGAACTGAAAGCACTGGCAAACGGGTATACACCTGGATCACTCTCGACGTCCTCGACGTGATCAAGGGCGATTACGCTGACGACCAGATCGCACTGCGCTATCTCGGCGGCACTGCGGGGGGCGTCACCATGCGGGTGAGCGACCAGACCATGCCGGCCCACGGGGAACAGGGCATCTACTTCATGGAATCGCTGGACACCCGCACCGTGCACCCGCTGAAGGGCTGGGGACAGGGCCACTTCATCCTCGACCGGGACCCGACCCGGGGCGAGTACGTGGTCCGCAACAGCGAGGGCAAGGTGGTGACCGGCCTCTCCCGCGAGAAACAACCGCGCCCCAACGCCCTCAACGCGAAATCCGCCGGCGGTGTGACCACCGCCGAACGCGGCGCGCAGGAGAGCCAGGCCGCGATGACCCGCGAGACCTTCAAAGCGTTCATACAGGAGGTGAGCAGGTGAGCCTGTTGCGACGACACTGCCTCGGCCTGCTCGCGGGCGTGGCCATCGCCGCCCCCGCCGTGTGGGGTTACACGCTCCTCGACCACGCCTGGCCGGATGCCGGGGTGACCGTGTCCGTGAACATTCCCGGTGCCAGCCCCTCCGGCACCACCTGGAACGACGCCTTCCTGCAGGCCGCGGACAGCTGGAACTCGGTGGTGTCCGGCTTCCTATTCAGCACCGAGAACGTCTACTCCCACCCCTGCGCGGGGGTCCCATTCCCGGACAACAGCATTCCCCACCCGGAGGATTTCAGGCAGGGCGTGGACTTCTTCCCCTCCGACTGCGGGATTCCCTTCAACGGTGGGGTCCTCGCCGTCAGCATCACCTACACGGGGCCGGACGGCGTGCCCTTCGACTCCGACATCATCTTCAACAGCGCTTTCCAGTGGGACGTGTACAGCGGCCCGCCGAAGATCCTGTACGAGGAGTTCCGGCGGGTCGCGGCCCACGAACTGGGCCACATGGCCGGCCTGGGCCACGAGGCCTCCCATATCACCCTGATGCACCCGTTCAATGCCTCCGCGGAGGAACCCCAGGCCGACGACATCGCCGGCATGAACGCGCTGTACCCCGCGACCTCCAATCCCACCTTCATCGTCTCCCTCGAGGAGCCCGTGCAGGGGCTGGTACACGGCGGCATCGGCAACCTGCGCGGCTGGGCCATCGCCGACGCCGGCATCGACCGGGTCGCGATCTACATCGACGGCCAGTACGCCTTCGACGCACCCTACGGCGGCGAGCGCACCGACGTCGGCGACGCCTACCCGGGCGTGCCGGGCTCCGGCGACTCCGGGTTCTCACTGGCCTACGGCTACTCCAACCTGGAGCCGGGCGAGCACACCGTGACGGCACGGGCCTACGCGAACCAGGGGGGTTTCCAGGAATCCAGCGCCACGTTCACGGTGGTGGTTTTCCACAAAAACTTCATTCCCGCCAACGACGTGGTGGACACCTCGGGCGCGGGTATTTCGGGGGGCGGCGACGAGATCCAGCTCAACGGGGTGTCCATCGATGGCCAGCTCTACGACCTGCTGCTCAAATGGCGCACCGCGGAGCAGGGATTTGAGATTGTGGAGATTCGGTAGGTACGGTGGATTCCCCGGAATTCGATTCGTCGGACCGCCGCTTCCGCGGAATAAATTTACTCCCTCCGCCCCCCTTACCATCCCTCCGTCATCTTTTTTCGTCCTTTTTATTCCCTTTTTTCGTGTCAAGCGCCTGATTTTTATCCGGAAATCCACCTTGGATTTTGGATAGTTCGGCCTTATTATCTGTCTATACCACCACATCCACTGGTCAGAAGACTGACGGAGTCGAAGATGCAAGAGAAAGGACTGTACCGGACTGACACCCTAGCGGTGGAGTCGGTCCTCAGCACCAACAAGGTACTGAAGAACACCTACCTGCTGCTGGGCCTGACCCTGGCCTTCAGCGCCCTCTGCGCGGGGGTCTCCATGGCCGTGGGCTTCCCGCCCCTGCCCTGGTTCGTGACCCTGGCCGTGTTCGTGGGCCTCATGATGCTGGTCAATGCCACAGCGAACAGCGCCTGGGGCCTGGTGAGCGTGTTCCTGTTCACCGGTTTCGTCGGGGCCATGCTGGGGCCCATGCTCACCTTCTATCTCAGCATGCCAGGCGGGTACGAACTCATCCTGCAGGCACTGGCGGGAACAGCCATTGTGTTTTTCGGGCTGTCGGCCTACGCGCTGACCACACGCAAGGATTTCTCCTTCATGGGCGGCTTCCTGATGGTCGGCTTCCTGGTGGCCTTCGCCGCGATTCTCGCCAATCTGTTCCTGCAGATTCCGGCGCTGTCGCTGGCGATCTCCGCCGCCATGGTGCTGATCATGTCCGGGTTCATCCTGTACGACACCAGCCGCATCGTCACCGGCGGGGAGACGAACTACATCCGCGCCACGGTGGCCCTGTACGTCAATATCTACTTGCTGTTCATGCACATGCTGAACCTCCTCACGGCCTTCGGCGGTGACGACTGAACGGCGCCACAGGCACATCAAACCCCGGCCTTCGCCGGGGTTTTTTCTTTCTGGCGAAGCGCCCCGATGATCTATTCCCTGCTCGTGCTTTCCGGCCCTGCATCGGGCCACGGCAACCTGACCGCCGCGCGCTTTGCACGTGCGGTCATGGCGCGCGGGCACACCATTCGCCGCGTGTTTTTCCTCGACGAGGGCGCCGCAACAGGAACCGGCCCCGCGGTGTTTGCCCAGGACGAGGCCGACCCGGTGCGGGAGTGGGCTGCACTCGCCAGGGAGCACGATGTCGAACTGGTGCTGTGTATTTCGTCGGCCCTCCGCCGCGGCGTGCTCGACACTACGGAGGCCGAACGGCATGAGCGCACCGCGGCCACGGCGCACCCGGCCTTTGTCGTATCGGGCCTCGGCCAGCTGGTGGACGCCTCCGCCGGCAGCGACCGCCTGGTGACCTTCGGTGGCTGAAACCACGGGCAGCAACGGCAAGCGCATGCTGGTGGTGTTGCGGCACAGCCCCTATGGCAGCAGTCTATCCCGTGCGGGGCTGGACGCCGCCCTGTCCGCGGCCGCCTTCGAACAGGCGGTGGACCTGTTGTTTCTCGGCGACGGTGTGCTGCAATTGCTGCCGGACCAGGAGGCGCGCGCGATCGGTGCCAAGAACGTCGGCAAGCTGTTGGCCTCCCTGCCGCTGTACGACATCGACAAGATCTACGTGGACGCGGCCGCCGCGGGCCGCTACGGCCTGGCCCTCGAGTCGCTGCCACTGCCCGCCGCTGCGGTGGACACCGCCGGCGCGCAGGCGCTGATGGCGCGCTGCGATCACCTGCTGGGGTTCTGACCGTGGTCCTGCATACACTGGCCGCAGCCCCGGGCCATCCCGCCTTCACCGACTGCCTGGCCCTGGCACAGGATGGCGACGCCGTGCTGCTGCTGGGGGACGGCGTGTACGGCGCGCTGGCCGGAACCGCCTCCCGCGAGGCACTCCTGGCCAGCGGCGCCGGGATATACCTGCTGGACCAGGACGCCCGGGGCGCGGGCGTACCCCTGGCACAGGACGGTATCGAACTCGTCGACATGGACGGCTTCGCAGCGCTGACGGAGCGTTACGCCCGCCAGCTGGCCTGGTACTGATCGGTGCCGGGGGACGACACCTTCGACCGGGAGGGCTTCCTGCGCAGGCTGGAGGACTGGTCGCCGGGCGTGGCCGAGCAGGTCGCCGCCGCGGAGGGCGTGGAACTCACTCCCGCCCACTGGGAAATCGTGCAACTGCTGCGCGATTACTACGGCGAGTACGACAGCTCCCCGGCGATGCGCCCGCTGGTAAAATACTGCGCACTGAAACTCGGGCGGGACAAGGGCAGGAGTATCTACCTCATGTCGCTCTTCCCCGGCTCCCCCGCCAAGCTCGGCGCTAAGATCGCGGGCCTGCCGAAGCCCGACAACTGCCTCTGATCACCGGTCCCGGACAACTACCCGTGAGCCAGCCCAGCACAGAACACCCCTTCGCCGCGTACGTCCGCATTCTCGGCAAGGGGAAAACAGGCAGCCGCTCCCTCGACCGGGGCGAGGCCCGCGACGCGTTCGGCATGATCCTGCGCGGGGAAGTCGAGCCGGTACAGCTCGGCGCCTTCCTGATGCTGCTGCGGGTCAAGGAGGAGTCCCCGGAGGAGATCGCCGGCTTCGTCGATGCCTGTCGCGCCGCTATGCTGCCCCCGCCCGACGGCGTCGGCGCCGACCTGGACTGGTCCTGCTACGCGGGCAAGAAGCACCAGCACCCGTGGTTCATTCTCTCGATGCTGCTGGTGGCCGGGGCCGGGTACCGCGTGTTCGTGCACGGCAGCGCGGGACACACCCCGGGACGGCTGTACACCGATGAGGCAATGCTGGCGCTGGGGCTGCCGGTGGCTACCGCCTGGGGCGAGGTCGCCGCACACCTGGATGCCAGGCGCCTGTGCTATCTCCCGCTGCAGGCCTTCTGCCCGCCGCTGCAGGACATCATGCAGCTGCGCCCCCTGCTCGGGCTGCGCTCCCCGGTAAACACGCTGGCGCGCCTGGTCAATCCCCTCGCCGCACCGGCCAGCATCCAGAGTATTTTCCACCCCGCCTACGCACGCATCCACCAGGAGGCGGACAAGCTCCTGGGGCAGCCCCGCGCGGTGGTCTTCAAGGGCGACAGTGGAGAGATCGAGGTCAAACCACAGGCGAAGACGCAGCTCCACCTGTTGGCCCAGGGCAATACGGCAACCCTGGAGCTGCCACGCGCGCAAAGCGGCCGCCCGGAACCGGTGGCCGCACCGGATACCAAATCCGTGCGGGCTCTCTGGCGCGGCGACCTCGACGACGCCTACGGCTTGCAGGCCACCACGGCCACGGCAGCGACAGCGCTGTTGGCCCTGCGCGACGATCTCGACACCACAGGCGCGCTGACGGAAGCGGCGCGGCTGTGGCGGGAGCGCGACCGGGGGCTGCTGGGCTGATGCCCCTGTCGGCGATCGAGCCGGCGCGCTACGACGCGCTGTTGGCGGCAAAGGTCGACGCCGTGCGCGCGCTCTTCGATCCCCTCGGTGCGCCCGTGCCCGAGGTGTTTCCCTCGCGGGCCACCGGGTTCCGCATGCGCGCCGAGTTTCGCATGTGGCACGACGGGGACGCGCTGGATTACGTGATGTTCCGCCGGGACGACCCGCGCACGCCCGTGCCCGTCGATGGGTTTGTCATCGCGCACCCCTCCATCCAGGCCTTGATGCCCGCGCTGCGCGAGCGCCTGCGGGACTCCGCGCTCCTGCGCCGCAAACTGTTCCAGGTAGAGTTCATGGCGACCCTCAGCGGCGACATGCTCGTCACACTGGTCTACCACCGCGCGCTCGACGAGGACTGGGAAGCGGCCGCAGAAGCGCTGCGCGAGGCGCTGGCTGCGCAGTTCGGCGCGATCTCGCTGGTCGGGCGCAGCCGACGCCAGAAGATCGTTCTCGGTGCGGACTACGTCACCGAAGCGCTGCCGGTGGGCGACCGCCGCTACCGCTTGCGCCAGTACGAGCAGTCCTTCACCCAGCCCAACGCGGGGGTCAACATCGACATGATCGGCTGGGCCTGCGCGCGGGCGCGCGATGCCGACGGCGACCTGCTGGAACTCTACTGCGGTAACGGCAATTTCACCCTGCCGCTGGCCGCGCACTTCGACAATGTCATTGCCACAGAGCTGGCGAAGAGCTCAGTGCGGGCCGCCAGGGAGAACCTGGCAGAGAACGGCGTGGACAACGTGCAGGTCGTGCGCCTCTCCGCCGAGGAAACCACCGCCGCGATGAACGGGGTGCGTGAATTCCGGCGCCTGGCGGAACTGCCCAAACCCCTCGGGGAATACGCGCTGCGAACCCTGTTTGTCGATCCGCCCCGGGCGGGCCTGGACGATCACACCCGGGGTATGACCGCGGGTTTCGACCGGGTGATCTACATCTCCTGCAACCCCCACACGCTGGCCAGGGACCTGGCCGTCCTCGCGGATAACCACCACATCGCGGCCTTCGCCCTGTTCGACCAGTTTCCCTACACGGAGCACATGGAATGCGGCGCGCTGCTGGAGCGGCGCTGAGCGACGTCAGCAGCGAATGCCGAAGGCGAGCAGGCCACGGCCGAGCACCTCGTCGAGGCGTTCCACGTCGTCGGCGTTGACCTCGAGCACGCGCAGGTCCAGCTCGCGGTAGACCTCGCGTTTCTGCAGCCGCGCGGACAATTGGCCGGCGGGCACGTTCTCCTCCCAGCAATCGATGTAGATGTTACCGGCGGGCAGGTAGAAGTCCGCGTGCAGCGCCTCCTCCACCGGCAGGGCCCGCCGGTGCGCATGGGCGAGCTGGGCGAGGTAGAGCCAGTTGCAAACCGCGGTCTGCAGCGGCGTGTCCAGCACGTGGCCGTCGATGCCGCGCAGGGTACCGGCCTCTTCGGGGGCGGACTCGAAGAGATCCCGCTCCGCCTGCCCGTCGTCGGGGGCCTCGGTGATCGACTGCGCGGACTGCCGCCCGAGCTCGCGCAACACCACCGGATTATCGGCAATCTCCTGGGGCCAGGTGACATAGAACGCGCCGCTGGAGCGGCTCTCCTCCTGCTGCCCGCCGAGGGATTTTCCCAGCGGCGTCAGCTCCCAACCCAGCAGCGTGTGATGTTGCAGGCCAAGCTCCGCCAGGGCGCGGTTGATCTGCCGCGCGTGCAGGTGGGGGTAGTTGCGGCACAGGTTCACGGCGCTGATGCGCTGGTTGGACTCGATCGCCGCGAGCAGCGGGTGCCCTTCCAGCTGTTCCGGCCAGACGATGTAGGACCCGTAGCGCTCGCTCTTCTTGTAACTGCCCCCCTCGAATTCCCCCTTGGGGGTGAGGGACCAGTGTTCTCCAGCGCGGCGGATCCAGCCGTGGTCGACGAGCGTGGAGAACAGTTGTTGCACCGGGATATCCAGCTTGCGCGCCAGGGCGGTGGTCGACAGCTTGCCGTCATCCGGTTGCATGGATCAGGTCCCGGTAACGAGTTCCCGGTAACGGCCTTCCAGCGCCCGGTAGACCTGGTCGGCGAAATCCGCGGCGCCGGCGTCCAGCGGCGACACCAGGTCCACGAGGTGCTCGTTGTCCTCGCGGCCGTTCCAGGTCTTTACGTAGGTGCCGTCCTTGTAGCCGTTGTCCTGGCGGAAAAAGTTGAGCACGTTCTTGCCGACGTAGGCGCTGTACAGGCTGTCGAAGTCCAGTCCCGACGCGTACATCAGCGCCCAGAACCTGGCGGGTGAGAAACCGCGCGTGGCCAGCGCGTGCTCCGCCAGGGCCTCGGTGGCCTCGCGCACGCCTGTGCCGTCGTACTCATACGCACCCACCTCGTTCTCGATAGCCGCCGCTATCTCCTCGATACCTGCGCCACCGGCAAACAGCGCAGACATGCCGAAGTGCCAGATATCGATCACCTCCAGGCGCACCTGCTCCATGTCCGGCGACTGCTTCTTCCACCACTTGTACCCGTAGTGCTCGATAAGCTCGCCGCACTCGATCCAGATCGCCCGGTACCATTCGAAATCCTGCTCTACCCAGCGCTCGTGAACGCGCGTATTCATTCTGTCCTGCATGGACAGCATATTGGTGAGGGCCTGTCTCAATTGCGTTCCTCGATGTCCAGTTGCACGGGCCGCGCGGAGGGCTGCCCGGGAGCCCCCGGCGGGCTCGCGTGACAGTGTAGGACAGCGGGCAGGCGGCGACCAGTTCTTCATGGGGGCGGTGTGGGGTAAGCTATCGGGGCGCCGCCGCACGCGCCCCACCCCAGGGCCGCCCGGCGACCCCCGTCGACAAGAGGATAATAAGATGACGCGCCGCCCCTGTGCCTGTGCCCTGCTCGCCGCCGCCTGCCAGCTCCCGTTTTCACCCGCGCTCCAGGCCCAGTCGCCCGGGGGCGGCGAGGCGCTGCCCCTGGAAACAGTGATCGTCAGCGCCCGGCGCATCGAGCAGACCGCAAACGATGTGGGCATGAGCATCCAGGCCTTTACCGGCGAACAACTGGAACGGCTGCGCATCTCCGACGTCGACGAGCTCACCATGGTGGTGCCGGCGTTCACCGTCGCGCAGAGCTACCAGGGTGTCCCCACCTACACGCTGCGCGGCGTGGGCTTCAACACGATCAACCTGTCCGCTACCTCGACGGTGGGGACCTACCTCGACGAGGTGGCCTACCCCTACCCGGTGATGAACGCCGGACCCGTCTTCGACCTCCAGCGTGTAGAGGTGCTGAAAGGACCCCAGGGCACCCTTTACGGACGCAACACCACGGCGGGGCTGATCAACCTGGTCACCAACAAGCCGACCGAGGAGTTCCAGGCCGCCCTGACCGGCGAGGTGGGCAACTTCGAGACCGCCAACGTGGAAGCCATGATCAGCGGCCCCCTGTTCGGCGGGAGTACCGGCCGGGTCAGCCTGCGGCGGGAATACTCCGGCGAGGGCTGGCAGGAGTCCAACAGCGGCGACGGCGACGTGGGCGAGGTCGACCGCCTGGGTCTGCGCGCGGCGCTGACGCTGCCGGTAACCGAGCGCCTCTCGATAGACCTTTCGTACAACGGCTGGCGCAACGACTCGGATACGCTCGCCGCCCAGGGTGCCGGCCTCAGCGTATCCACCATGGACAGCCCGTTCAACGCGCCGGGGCTCACCGACTACCTGCAGGACAACTTTCCGGGCGACAACGACGAGGCGGACTGGGCGCCCGAGTCGGTGCGCGGCGAGGATATCGGCACCGGCCTGGGACTGAGTGGAGACCTCGAGGAGGACAGCAGTCTCGACGCCTTTGCCCTGCGCGTCGCCTACGAACTGGATGCATCGACCCAGTTGATCTCGCTCTCCAGCTACCAGGACCTGGAGCGCAACGCCCTGGTGGACTTCGGTGGCGTGCCCTACGAGATACTTCTACAGGAGCTCGACGGCAGTATCGAGAGCTTCTCCCAGGAGCTGCGCATCCTGGGGGAAGGTGAAAAGATGACCTGGTCGGCCGGGGCCTACTACGCCAGTGACGAAATACTCGATTCGAACCGCACCCTGCTGGGCGAGAATGCCAATGTCGGCCTGATTCGGTCGGCCACGGTGCCCCTGCTGGCGACGCCTTTCAATACCGGGGGCTACACCGTCGAGGAGGCGTTGCAGGCCTTTCGCACCTTCCGCGACGAGGCGGACCTCGACGTGGAATCCTGGAGCGTCTTCGGCAGCCTCACCCGCCAGTTGCGACCGGACCTGTCGCTGACGGCCGGGATTCGCTACACGGAGGACTCGCTGGACTACGCCGGCTGCTCCCGCGATTTCAACGGCAACATGCTGCCGAGCACCAACGTCACCTCGCGCGCGCTGTTTCTGAACACCTACGGGGTACTGGCCGACGAGATAGACGAGGGCGACTGTATTACCTTTGATCCCGAGTCCGGGACCTTCGGCCTCGTGGAGTCGAAAACGGACGAGGACAACGTCGCCTGGCGCCTCGCCCTGGACTGGTTCGCACGGCCCGACACCCTGCTGTACGCCTCCATCGCCCAGGGCTACAAAGCCGGCAACACGCCGGTCAATGCAGCCAATCTGGCGACCCAGAACGCGCCCGTGGGACAGGAAAAACTGCTCGCCTACGAAATCGGCGTCAAAGCGACCCTGCTCGACCAGCGCATGCAGCTGAACACCGCCCTGTTTTACTACGATTACAAGGACAAGCAACTCGCCATTTATTTCGCCGACCCGATCTTTACCGTGCTGGCGCGTCTGGCGAATATTCCGGACTCCCACGCCTACGGCCTCGATACCGAACTGACCTGGCGGCTGACGAACGAGCTGACTGCCATCGCCGCTGTCACCCTGCTGCACACGGAGGTGGAAGATTTCGTCGGTATCGACGGCGCCGGTGAACCGCAGGACTACGACGGGGCGGATTTCCTTTACAGCCCCGAGGCCATCGGCAGCCTGGCACTGCTCTACAACCGCCCGCTCAACAATGCGCTGGGGTTCGGTGTGCAGTTGAACGGCAGATACCAGTCCGATGCGGAGGGCGATTTCGAGGCCAGCGAAGAGGCGCGCATCGATTCCTACGGCACACTGAATGCCGGGGTCAGCCTGTACCCGTTCGACCGGCGTTGGGAGTTCTCCCTGTGGGGTGCTAACCTGACCGACGAATACTACTGGCTCGCGGTGACGCAGAATGCGAACACCTGGGTTCGACTGCCGGGCAAGTCGCGCACCTACGGCGCGACGTTCACCTACCGATTCTAGGGCGGCCCGGTGAACCGTCCCGCCTTCGATTTTTCCGCGCCCCGCGGCGAGCCCGCCCTGGCGGCCCCCGACTCCGTCTCCTGGCGGGTGTTCAAGAACCCCGTGGCCCTGTTCGTCGGCGGCATCACCGCGGTGCTGCTGGAACTGGCGGAGCCGCGGGTGCGCACCGGCGTCTGGGAACACAGCAGCTTCCGCACCGAACCCCTGGCGCGCATGCAGCGCACCGGTCTCGCCGCCATGGTGACCGTGTACGGGGCACGTTCAGGTGCCGAACAGATGATCGCCGGTATCACGCGCCTGCACAGCCGCGTAGAGGGTGTCACGCCCGAGGGCCTGTCCTACCGGGCGCTGCAGCCGGAACTGATGGACTGGGTGCAGGCCACCGCCTCCTTCGGCTTCCTCCAGGCCTATCACCACTTCGTGCATCCCCTGTCCGCCGCCGAACGGGATCGCTTCTACGCGGAGTCGCGACCCGCGGCGCAGTTGTACGGCGCGCCCGGCGCACCGATGAGCGAGGCGCAGCAGGTTGAACTGTTCGAAGCCACCTATCCGGCCCTGCGCAGCCACCCCATCGTGTTCGAGTTCCTGGACATCCTGCGGGCGACCCGCGCCCTGCCCGGCCCGCTGCGGCTCTTACAGGAGCCCTGTACACGCGCGGCGATCGAGATCCTGCCGGCGCCGGTCAAGACCCTACTCGACCTGCCCGGAAATCGCGTGCTGACCCCCGCCCAGGCGCGCTGGGTGCGCCGCGTGGGGCGTATCGGGGAGCGGCTGCCCCTGCCCGGCCACCCGGGTATCGCCGCCAGCCGCCGCATGGGTCTCCCGCGGACCTTCCTGTTCCGGGGACAGCCCCAAACCTGATCCTCTTTATATGCCATAATTGGCATATAGATGTATCTTTGGCCCTGCAATACGCCATATCTGGCTATTTGTGGATACAATACTATTGATCGCTAATGTACTTTTCTGGCATATTAAAGGCCAAACCAACCCACTATCAGTCACTTTTGGCATGCTATGAAACTCGAAAATTCACTCTCCGACGAGGCCGTGCTCGAGGAACTGGGCCGACGCATCGCGCGCCACCGCCTGAATCGCAACCTGACCCAGGCGGCCTTCGCAAAGGAAGCCGGCGTGTCGCAGCGCACGGTCCACCGGGTGGAGCACGGCCACTCCACCCAGGCCGCCAACCTGATCCGGGTGCTGCGCGCCCTGGGGCTCGTCGACCGGCTCGACGCCCTCGTGCCCGCCCCCGCGCCCAGCCCCGTGCAACAGGTGAAGCTGGGTGGCAGGGAGCGCCGGCGCGCGTCATCCGACCCCGGCACGCGCGACAGCGACGAACCCTGGTCCTGGGGTGACGAGCAGTGACCGTTGCCGAGGTGCGGCTGTGGCAGTCGACCATCGGCGCGGTGAGCTGGGACGCGGACGCCGGCCTCGCCCACTTCCAGTACGACCCGGCGTTTGCCGGCAGCGGCATCGAGGTGGCGCCGCTCACCATGCCGCTGTCGAACGACATCTACAGCTTTCCCGCCCTCTCCCGCGAGAGCTTTCACGGACTGCCCGGCCTGCTCGCCGATTCCCTGCCCGATGATTTCGGCAACGCGCTGATCAACGCCTGGCTCGCCCGGGAGGGACGCGACGCGCAGGGCTTCAACCCGGTGGAGCGGCTGTGTTACACGGGCAACCGGGGCATGGGCGCATTGGAGTACGCGCCCCTGCGCGGACCACGCGAGTCGCAGTCGGCGCCCGTGGACGTGGAGGCCCTGGTGGCACTCGCCAGCGAGATCCTCACCCGCCGCAACGCCCTGGAGGGGAGTTTCGCACCGGCGGAGCGGGAACACGCCCTGCAGGACATCCTGCGCGTGGGCACCTCCGCCGGCGGCGCCCGGGCAAAGGCCATCATCGCCTGGAACCCGGACACCAACGAGGTGCGCTCCGGACAGGTGGAGGCCGGTTCCGGCTACGGCTACTGGCTGCTGAAGTTCGACGGCGTCTCGGGCAACCGCGACCGGGAACTGGACGACCCTGCCGGTTACGGCCTTATCGAGTACGCCTACTACCACATGGCGCGCGCCGCCGGCATCGACATGACCGAGTGCCGGCTGCTCAGGGAGGGCGGCCGCAGCCACTTCATGACCCGCCGCTTCGACCGCACCGACGAGGGCGGCAAGATGCACATGCAGTCGCTGGGCGCCATGTCCCACCTCGACTTCCGGCAGGCCGGCGCCCACTCCTACGAGCAGGCGCTGCGCACGCTCCGGCAACTGGAGATGAGCAGCGCGAGCGTGGAGGAACAGTTCCGCCGCATGGCCTTCAATATTCTCGGGCGCAACCAGGACGACCACGTGAAAAACATCGCGTTCCTCATGGACCGCGCGGGCAACTGGCGCCTCTCCCCCGCTTTTGACATGACCTACAGCTACAACCCCGCCGGCGACTGGACGAGCACTCACCAGATGTCGCTCAACGGCAAGCGCGACGGCTTCGACCTCGACGACTTCAAGACCTGTGCGAAAGGCATTGCGATGCAACGCAACCGCGCCGCCGAGATCGTGGCACAGGTGCACGACGCGGTGCTGCGATGGCGCGACTTTGCGGACGAGGCCGGTGTGCCCGAGGACGTGGCGGAGGGTATCGCGCGCAATCAGCGCAGAGGAATTGTTGGTGCGAGTGGCGGGACTTGAACCCGCATGGGCTTGCGCCCGAGAGATTTTAAGTCTCTTGTGTATACCAATTCCACCACACTCGCGCGATTCCGGCAGCACCGGCAGGCGCGCAATATAGCACACTCCCGTCGCTACCTGCCGCAGGCGCCGCCCGTGCTACACTGCCCCGCAAATAACAGCAATCAGAGCACTGGGAACGGGAGTGGCTATGGCGTCCAATCGCGGGGAATTCAGCTCCCGTTTCGGCTTCGTGATGGCCGCCGCCGGCAGCGCCGTCGGCCTCGGCAACATCTGGGGCTTCCCCACCCAGGCGGCGGGTAACGGCGGCGCGGCCTTCCTGCTGGTCTACCTGCTGCTGGCGTTCACCCTCGCCTATCCCGCCCTGATGGCCGAGATCATCATCGGCCGCCACGCCCACGCCAATGCAGTCAACGCGCTCAAGCTGATCTCGCCGAATGCCGCCCTGAAGCGGATCGGCGCCGGCACCGGCATCGTCGGCTTTATCGTCGCCAGCCTCATCCTCAGCTTCTACGCCATCGTGGCCGGATGGATGATTGCCCACTGCCTGGCTTCTATCTCAGACCTGCTACAAATGCCCGCTCTGTCTCGCTGGCTCACGGAGTTTAGCCTGGGCCGCAACGTGTTGTTCATGCTCGTCTTCATGTTGTTGACCATCGGCATTATCTCCGCCGGGGTGCGCGGCGGCATCGAGCGCTGGTCGGCGCGGCTGATGCCCCTGCTGCTGTTGATCCTTGCCCTGCTGGTGGGCTACGTGATGACCCTCGACGGCGCGATAGAGGGCCTGAAGGTCTACCTGCTGCCGGACTTCGAGCGGGCCCTGTCGCCCAAGCTGATTATCGCCGCCCTGGGCGCTGCGTTCTTTTCGCTGTCGCTGGGCGTGGGCACCATGCTCATTTACGGCTCCTACATCAACGACGAGGAAAACCTTCCCGTGGTGGGCGGCATGGTGACAATCGTCGACATCATGATCGCGGTAGTCGCGGGATTCCTGGTGCTGCCCGCCATGTACGTCGCCCTGCACAACGGCGTGGAGATTTTTACCGAGACCGGCGCACTGATTTCCGAGGACACACTGATCTTTACTGTGTTACCCGAGCTGTTCGCGACGATGGGCAGCGCGGGCATCGTGGTCTCCATCACCTTCTTCTTCCTGATGAGTATCGCCGCCCTCACCTCGTCGATCTCCATGCTGGAGGTACCGGTGGCCTACACGATCGAGGAGCACGGGGTGTCGCGGGGCAAGGCGGTGATCGTCATCGGCGGGCTGATCGCCATCGCCAGCGGCATTATCCTGCTGAACTTCGGTACGCTGTTCGGCTTTGTCATATCCCTGACCACGCGCTACAGCCAGCCCCTGCTGGGCTTCATGTTCTGCATCTACGCGGGCTGGGTGTGGCACCGGGACAACCTGCTGGCGGAGCTGCGCAAGGGCAGTCCCGATGTCAGCGACGGCCTGTTCTGGAAAATCTGGCCCTGGTACGTGCGCGTGGTGTGCCCGGTGATTATCCTGGCGATCTTCGGCAACTCGCTGCTCGGCTGATGCCGCTCACTTCAGGTTGATTTCACCCGTATCTTCGATGCGCTGCGTGGGCACCAGGCCCTTGAAGTCGATCTTGGCGGAGAACTTGTACTCGATGGGGCCGGACCCCGAGTGACCCAGAGAGGTGAATAACCGGAGCAGTTCGAACAGCTGCAGGCTCGCCTGCAGGGTCACTACCTCCTCGCTGTAGCCCTCGATGCGCGGTACGTCGTTGGTGACACCCGCCACCAACTCCCTGTCCAGCAGCTCCACCGTGTAGCTGATGCCGGAGATGTCCAGGGCCTGCTCGTTGGGGTTGATGACCCGCAGCTTGATCTCGAAGCGCGGCGCACCCTCCTGGGCGGGCAGGCTCTTGAAGCTCTCCATGGTGACCTTGGGCGGGTCCATGTCGGTGCCGAGGGTGGTGCAGGCGGAGAGGAAAAGCAGGGAAATCAACAGGACGGAAATTCGGGAATACGATTGCACAGGCCTCGCCTCGATCACACCAGGACGAGGCTGAGTCTACACGCATTGTCCAACCTAGAGAAACTCCAAGCAGGCTGGCGCCTACTGATCTATGTATAGGGGACGGAGGGATTATTTTTTAATCCCTCCGTCCCCATATTTATTGCAACGCCGCCAGCCGCTGCTCCTCATTCTCCACGAACTTAAGCCACTGCTGCGCCCAGCGCTCCGTCTCCTCCGACTTCATGGCCAGGCGGAACTGTGATTTCGCGCTGTCCAGGCGCTCCAGGCGTACCAGCGCCATGCCGCGCAACAGGTGCGCATCGCCCGTGTCCTTGAGCCCACCTTTCTCCAGGGCCTTGCTCGCCAGCTTGTTGGCGTGTTCGAAGTCGTACAGGTCCATGTACAGCCGCGCTGCGCGCAGGTACAGCTCGCCGTCTTCGGACATCTCGGCCGCCTGTTCCAGGGGCGCGATGGCCCTGTCTTCCCGGCCGGCCAGGTACCAGGCCTGGGACTGAAGCTGCAGGTTCTGTTCAGTGGGTTCGATGCGCCCCTTTTCGAGCTCCTGCTCCAGCAGACTCGCGGCCTTGTAGGGCAACTGGTGTGCCAGGAAGAGCTGCGCCAGGTTCAGGAGATAGCTGCCGCGCTCCAGGCGCTCGTCCTCCAGCAGCGCCTCGACGAGGGCCAGCTGCCGGTCGGTCTCGCCGAGCTGGCCGTGCAGCGCCGCGAGGTTCATCAGGTACTGCTCCTTGGGGTACAGGGTGACCAGTTCCGTCACCACCGCGCGCATGGTCTCGAAGTCTTCCATCTCGAAGTAGACCGACGACAACAGGGCGAGCCAGTTCTCCCGCGGCTTCTGGCCGAGTTCTTCCTGCTGGGCCATCGCGGTTCTCAAGGGCACGATGCACTCCTCGAAGCGCTCCTGTCCGTACAGGGCCTGCGCGAGGATGACGTGGTCCATCGGGGTGAGCCCGCGCTTGCTGGGCATCGCCAGGAGCTTGCGGGCGTATTCCTCCGCTTCGGGGAACCGCTCCGAGACCAGGGAGAGCTGGGCGAGGGTTGTATAGAAGCCACGTATCTGGGACTCGGGCAGGTCTTTCTGCTCAAGCGCCTCCCTGTAGGCCGCCTCCGCTTCCGGCATGCGGTCCATCTGGTAATAGGCGTAGCCCATCATGTTGAGAATATGGGCCGTCTCGTAGGAGCTCATCCGCTTCTCGCGCTGCTCCTCCAGAACGTCCAGCGCCTGGTCAAACTGTTCCGCGTCGAGCAATTCCTGGACTTCCGTGATCGCTTCGTACACGCGCTTGCTCATACCGCGCACCGTCTCCCGTTCCTGGGCAAGGACAGGCGACGCCGCCAGCAGCAACGACAGGGCCAGGCAGGTCAACCCCCGCAGCAGGGCCATACCTAGTCAATTCCCTCGATGTCGAACGTGAACAGGTTGTGCACGTCGCGCACCTCCACGGCGGTACCGTCGATGACCCGGGGCTTGTACTTGAAGCGCAGCGCCGCCTCGACCGAGGCCTTGTGGAAGACGGTTTCCACGCACTGCTCCTCGATCACCACCACATCTTTCACCGTTCCCGCAGCGGTGACGGTATAGCGAACCAGGCACGTGCCTTCGATACCGCGGCTCACCGCCCGCTGGGGGTAGATCGGCGCAACTTTCACGATGGGCAGGTACTCCCCTTCGCCGGCACCGAAGCCGGCACCGCCACGGTCGATATCCACCGAGGTCTCCGTGGGCATGGCCGACACCTGCAGCGCCTGGCCCGTCGCGTCGGACGAGCTTTGGGGCATGGGCGGTACATCGGGGGTTTCCTGCATCTGTGGCCGCTCCGGGGTCCTGTCCTTGCGCTCGACACTTTCATCCCGCCGCACACGCACGAAGTCCAGCATCTGTACGCGCTTGGCGTCCGTGAGCATCATGTCGGAGGAGCGGATGAGATAGTCCATGAACCAGGCCAGGAACAATGCGGCACCGGCGCCCGCGGCCAGGATGAGACCCCGGCGCACGTAGTGCGCGACGCCGTGGTCGATACGCAGGGCGCGATCGACACCAGCGATACTGTCGGATTCAAGGACCATCGGCGGCCAGCGCGATATCGTAGATGCCGGCGCGGCGGGAGGCGTCCATCACCCGCACCAGGATGTCGTTCTTGGATTCCTTGTCCGCCTGGATGACCAGCGTGCCCTTGGGGTTTTCCGCGTGCAAACGCTCGACGATGGAACGCACGGAGCGCAGGTCCACCTGCCGCCGGTTGATCCACACGTTGTTGTTGGCATCGATGGCAATCAGGATGCTCGCCTTCTCCTGCACGACGGCGGTCGCCGCCGCGGGCTTGTCGACGTCGATGCCCGCCTCCTTGACGAACGTGGCGGTCACGATGAAGAAAATCAGCATGATGAACACCACGTCCAGCATGGGCGTGATATCGACGGAGCTCTCCTCGTCCTCGCGGCTGTCCAGGAACATGTTACGCACTGACGCCCTCCCCCACCTGTACCAGGCGGCTCTGCAGTGAATCGCGCTCGACAATGGCGCGGCGCTCGGCAAATTTACTGACCAGCAGGCCGGAGATGGCGACCACCATTCCCGCCAGTGTCGACACGGTCGCCTTGGACACCCCCGCCGCCATCGAGCGTGGATTGTTCGAACCGGTTGCCGCCAGCGCGTCGAACACCTCCAGCATGCCGGCCACGGTGCCCAGCAGGCCCAGCAGCGGGCAGACCTTGATAATGGTGGCGATCAGCGAAAAGTTGCGGTTGAGCTCCGAGCTAATCCTGGCGATGAGGTGGCCGCGGTACTGTTCGGCGTACCAGGACATCTTGTCGGTGCGCTCCAGCCACAGCTGTACGGCGCGCCGCGATTGCTGGGGGTACACCCTGTACAGGTAGTACAAGCGCTCCCAGATCAGCGTCAGCATCAGGAAGGCCATCAACAGGATGAGACCCAGGATCGGCCCGCCCAGGGTCAACAGGTCGCCCAGCCAGGGCAGCCAGGTATCGACGAAGATCATCATGCGGCGAGTTTCCGCTCCGCCTGTGCGGCCACCACGGCCACCGCCTCATGCTGCAGGATGTCCGTCAGCGCCCTGGCCCGACTCTGCACCACGTTGTGCAGCAGCAGGGTCGGGATCGCCACGGTCAGGCCCAGCACGGTGGTGATCAGCGCCTGGGAAATACCGCCGGCCATCAGGCGGGGATCGCCGGCCCCGAACAGGGTAATCGCCTGGAAGGTGATGATCATGCCCGTCACCGTACCCAGCAGACCCATGAGCGGGGCCACAGCTGCAATTATTTTCAAGAGGGACAAATGGCGCGTGATACCGGGCACTTCCCGCAGCACCGCCTCGCCCATGCGCAGCTCCAGGGTCTCCACGTCGGCGCCCTTCATCTCCTGGTAGGCCAGCAGTATCCGGCCCAGCGCGTTGGCGTCGGAGGGCTCGTCGAGGTGGGTCAGCTGGCGCCGGATACGACCGGACTCCAGCATCAGTGAGGTGAATCGCCACAGGGCCAGCAGCACCCCGCAGATACCGACGCAAATGATGATGTAGCCGATGACGCCACCCTGGTCGACGCGCTCGCGCAAATTGGGCGCCTGGGTGAGGATGGCCAACAGCTGCCCGCGCACCGGGTCGATGGCGAAGGGGAACACGCCCGTATCGCCGTCGGCCAGTGATCGCGGGCCCTGCGTGAAGCGGGAATCGGGCTGGCGCGCAAAGGCCAGCAGGCGGCCGGTCTCGGGAATAAACTGCAGGTACTGGCCCTCGGACACGGCGTTGAACAGGCCAACCCGCGTCACTGTCTGCTCGACTTCGTTGCCGTCGGCGTTGACCACGGGCTGCTGACGCGACACGATGCGGCCCGACTCCACCATCTCCCACTGCAACTCGTACCAGAGCCGCTCGATCTCATTGAGGGCCGGCAAGCGGTTGGCCTGCCCCATGCGCCCGGCAAAATCGACCAGGAACGCCTGGCGTTCGGGGCGCTCAAGCTGCGTCAGCGACACGTGAAAATGCGCCTGGGCGTCACTCGATACCTGCTGCAAGACGCCAAACAGTTCTTTCAGGGAGCCCATGCGTTCCTTGAGGCGGTCTTCCAGCTCGCCGATCTGCGCCTCGTTCTCCTCGAATTCCCGCTCGCGCTCGGTGCTGATCGCCTCCTGGCGCCGCTCCTCGGCGATGATCTCGTCGAGCAACTGCTGCCGGTCGGCCTGTTCCTCGCGGAATGCCTCCAGGCGCGCGGCGTTGTCCCTGTTGTCCTCCAGGCGGCCCGCCTTGACCGCCTCGAGCAGCCCGTCCAGGGTCATGGCGGGTCGTTCGGGCTCGGTGGGCGGTTCCGCGTCCTGTGCGACGCACAGCGGTGCGGCGAGCAACACAATCAACGCCAGGACGTACCGGCGTCCGGCCACACCCTTCACTCTTGCGGTGCTCATCGCTGCACCTCCGCTTCGGCATTGAGGGGAATGGAGATCAGCTCCGGGGCGACCTCCTGGTTGGCGATTTTCAGGCCCTGCTCGATGTAGCGGCGATAGGGCGTGTTATCCAGCGGCGCCCAGCCGCCCTGCGCCACATCCCAGAAACCCACATCGGCGCTGCCGACGGTGCGGTACATCACCGCGACGCGGCCCACCCGCAAAAAGTCAGCGTCGAAGACCCCGTCACCCAGGTCGAGTTTCGCCTTGTAGGACTCGATGGTCCGCCCGTAGTCGTTCTCCACCTGGTAGGCCTCGAACACCCGACGCGCCTTTTCCGCCATGGTGACGTCCGCGCGGGGCATGAGATCGCGCAGGGTTTGTATCCGCGCCCGGCGCTCGTCCATGAGGAAGGGCATGTCCAGTTCGATAAACTGCTCCAGGCCGTCGATCATGCTCATCATCAGCGGCAGGATCTGCCGCTCGACCTGGGCGACGTCGCCGATGGATTGCTGCAGGGTGGCGATTTCATCCTGCTGGTTGTCGAGCTGGCGTGACAGCATCTGGTTGTACTGGCGCAGGCCCTGCACCAGCTTGAGGCGGGCGTGGTACTCGTCGAGCAGCTCGCGGCTGTCCTTGTGCACAGCATCTACTGCCTTCTGGGCTTCCTGGCCCTCGGCGGTGCGCTCCAGGCCCTCCCGCTCGATATCCGCCACCTCCACCTGGGGTTCTGGCGGTGGGGGCTCCGCCTCCTGGGCGGCTCCGAGGACTGCGTACCAACCCATCGAGAGCAGAGCGACAACACGGACGAACCTGGACATGGCGATCTCCGGCTGATTTATGAAATGTTGTTAATCACCGACTGCGCGATTGCACCTGTTCAGTATCTCAGGAGTGGCGTGATGTTCGATTGATGTGTATCAACGATTCGACGAATGCCTTTGGGGTCTCGTTGACGGGGCGGGTTGCAAAACGGCTGATCGCTGCGAGATCGCTGCGGAAACCGCGTTAGAGACAACCAAGCAAGCATCTACTGGCGCAGAATCTAAATCAGGTCCGAACCATGATGGGGAAGCTTATAGATTGGTGTGACTCATGACAGAATGGGAATCCCATGATCCCACGTCAGTCTGGCTAGGGACGCGTTGGGCGGTAGCAGTTTTTTAATTAGTGAATCGTAGATACTGGGCAAATCTGCTCCAAGCACAACTCCTCGTAGCACCTCTTTGATCGGAACTACTACCTCCTGCTCAGCTCCATTAGTGATAACTACGGCACGAAACTCTCGCTCTTCTCGCCACGAAGTAGACTTTTTAAAAAACAGAAAATCAGCATGCTGCTCAATATGTTCGAGTAGAGACACTTCCAATTTACTGCTAGATGTATAGTCAAAGTCGCAAGCCTCGACAAACCCTCGAGGCAGTTCCGAGTATTCGATTTTCTTGGTGAAACACCTCGATCCAGAAGGAGCGTTATTCTCTATAGCTTTGAGCAAAGAACTCTTTTCGAGCAATAAACACACGCCCCTATGCAGAGCTCCGTAGTGCGCCCACATCTGGCCAAGCGCAAAACCCCTTCCTGCAACATTGGGAGGGTACCCCGCAATAGTGGCGTCGAGTGCGAGGCCGGAGTCCAGAGAGCAGCTAAAGGCGTACGCGCGGCTCCCAATAATTTCTTCGAATATGTCTACCAGCTCATGAAGTATTTCAGGGTGTGGTGGCTTTCCTTTCCAGCCAACCACTAGCGCTCTTTGCTTCGCGTCGCGTGGATCATTCATTTCTGAGAGCAGACCAAATCGAATTTGCATATCCTTCAATATGTACTCTATGAGCGTCGCCATCGAGGTGTAGTGGCATACACATTCACATCGATCCCATTGGTATTCGCCGTTCATTTCCTGTCCGAAGAATGGGGACGGAGGGGATATAGAATGATCCGTCCGCGCCCTTCATCCTTTATTGATTGTTCTTGAAAAGAAAAATTGGAGGCTCGGGTCGGAAGCGATGGTACGGCATCCCGGCCGGCGTACACGGAGTTGCAGTCAGTCGACGTAAAGGGAATTGGAGGCTCGGGTCGGAATCGAACCGGCGTACACGGAGTTGCAGTCCGCTGCATGACCACTCTGCCACCGAGCCTTGAAGAGACGGGACGCGCGCCAGGCGGCAGTGTCCCTTCCTGAAATGGAGCGGGAAACCGGGTTCGAACCGGCGACCTCAACCTTGGCAAGGTTGCGCTCTACCAACTGAGCTATTCCCGCTTAAATCTCTGCGTATTCCCCACCGCCGTGGTCGCCGGAACCGGCGAGGCTGGGCGCCCCGGCTGCGCGCCCCGCCACAACCATGTCAAGGTTGCGCTCTACCAACTGAGCTATTCCCGCTTTACAAGCGAGCGCCTATTGTATGCACCCGCGCCCCCGAGTCAAGCCGCGCCCCTTGAAAAAGCCCCCGCAAGCGCCTGAATTACAACGGGTTATCGTGGTCCTGGACGACAGCCCACGCCGCGCGCAGGTAAACGACCATGGACCACAGGGTCAGGACCGCCGCGGTGTACAGCACGACGTAGCACAGGGCCAGCAGCCAGCTCTCGTCCCGGGCCGGGTCGATGGCCAGTAGCGCCGTGATAGCGATCATCTGGAACGTGGTCTTGACCTTCCCCACGTAGGACACGGCCACCGAGGTGCGCTCCCCCAGCTCCGCCATCCACTCCCGGAGGGCAGACACCACGATCTCCCTGCCGATGATGACGCAGGCGGCCAGGGTAAACAGCAGCGTATCATGGCGTTCCACCAGCAGGACAAGGGCGACGGCGACCATCAGCTTGTCCGCCACAGGGTCCAGGAAGGCCCCAAACACGGTCATCTGCCCGAGCTTGCGGGCGAGGTAGCCGTCGAACCAGTCGGTGATGGCCGCCACGCCGAATACCGCCGCGGCGACGAGCAGGTGGTTCTGGAACGGGAGGTAGAAAACGACGACCAGCACAGGGATCAACAGTATCCGCAGCATGGTCAGCGTATTGGGTATGTTGATTGGCATACAGTGTGTCTGGCCCCGGTTTTTTCGGCGGTCGCTCCCCATCGCGCACGCCTGGGTGATACTACCCCATAGGTGCCGGGGCGTAAAAAGAATAACGGTTGTGGGGCAGTTCCGCGGCCAATTCGCCGAGCCACGGGCCGATTCCAGCCCCGCTTCCCGTCACGGCCGGGGCGGGGAACTGGATTGCAAAACAGCTTTCATAATGAAGTCTAACGCACTGTTATCAAAGAAGTTTAAATGCGTCACGTTTTCGCTAGCGCACGCTTGCATTGGCCCCTCCATATCCTTTACATTGCAGGGACAGGCGTCCCTCTTAAGGGACGTGGGCGCAGCCTGTGGGAAGTGTTTGTTTCAGTTTTATGACGATTGCCTGTCAGACGATAGCCGGCTGCGAAAGGAACCCCGGCCGAGGTTTACGCGCCCAGTACGCTCGCGAGCGATAAAAATGTTCGGACGTTGTAGCGCCATTGCAACCCTGCTGTGCACGCTGCTTATCAGCGCGCCCACGCATGCGCTGCGCATCGACCCGGAAACGGTCAACGTGGTGTACGAGGTGACCGGCCTTAAAATCACCGAGAAGACTCGCGACTCCTATCCGCTGTTTGAGTTCTCTCCGTTCGTCGTCTACCGCAGCACACACGTGCCGGGCTTTTCCGATCCGCTGGGCCTGGGTGAAGACCCGATGTTCAAGGTCTTCGCCGGACGCGTGCACCACATGGACCTGCTCGGCGATTTCACGGCGTTCAACCCTTACGACCCAGCGGACCTGGAGCCCACCCCGGACAGCCTGCAGGCGTCGCTGATCGTCAACTACCTGTTGTACGGGCACCAGATGCCCACGAAACACGACCTGATGAAGTTCCAGCTCAACGTCGCCTATATACCCAAGAGCAAGTTCAGCTCGCTACCCAGGACCCGTGAAACCGGGCCGCTCTCGCTGGCGGGCTTCGGGTCCGTCTCCGAACTGGCCAAACCCGTGCACCTGCACTGGACGCACTGCCCGGACTACGCCTACAAGCGCTACCTCTACAAGAAGACAAAAAAAGCGGGGGCCGGGCTGCGCAAATCCAGGCCCGCCAACGACTGCTTCCTGATTTAAGACCGACCTTTCGCTGGGCGCCTACTTGCCGCCGTGCAGGTGGTCGTAGATCTGCTGTGCCATGCCCGCGCTGATCCCCGGTATCTTTTTCAGCTCGTCCACGTTGGCGTTGCGCACACCGCTCGCGCTGCCGAAATGGCGCAGCAGTTCCCGGCGCCGCTTCGCGCCCACGCCGGGTATATCGTCGAGCACCGACCGCTGACGCGCCTTGTCGCGGCGCCCACGGTGCCCGGTGATGGCAAACCGGTGCGCCTCGTCACGCACCTGCTGGATGAGATGCAGTGCGCCGCTGTCGCCGGGCAACTGGCGCTCTTCCCCCGTGGCGCCCATCACCAGGGTTTCGAAGCCGGCCTTGCGCGTGGTGCCCTTGGCCACGCCCACCACCTCTACGCCTGTCACCTGCAGGTCCTCCAGCACACCCAGGGCCTGGGAGACCTGGCCTTTGCCCCCGTCGATCAGGAGCAGGTCGGGCATGGTACCCTCCCCCGACTTCAGGCGCCGGTAGCGCCGCTCCAGGGCCTGCTGCATGGCCGCGTAGTCGTCGCCCGGGGTAATGCCCTCGATGTTGAACGTGCGGTAGTCGGACTTGCGCGGTCCGTTCTGGTCGAACACCACGCAGGACGCCACCGTCGCCTCGCCGCGGGAGTGACTGATATCGAAACACTCCAGGCGCTGGGGTTCCTCGGGGAGGTCCAGCGCCTCCTGCAGCGCCTGCACCCGGGCGAGCACCGTCTGGCGTCCCGCCAGGTGCGAGGCGAGGTTGGTCTCGGCGGTCTGCCGGGCGAGTTTCAGCCAGCGTGCCCGCGCCTCCCGCACACGGCTGCGCACCTTGACCTTGCGCCCCGCGTGCACCGACAACGCCTCCGCGAGGGTGTCCGCGTCAACGGGCGGGTCGTTGACGATGATTTCCGGGGGGACCGCCCGACCCTCGCTCAGGTAGTACTGGGGGATAAAAGCAGACAGCACCTCCGCGGGGGATTCCTCCAGCTTCAGGGGCGGGTAGTGGGTCTTGCTACCGAGCACACGGGCGCCGCGCACGAACAACACCTGCACGCAGGCGCGCCCGTGGGAAGTGGCCGCCGCGAGGATGTCGAGGTCGCCGGACACGCCCTCGATGCCCTGGCTCGCCTGTACCTGCTGCAACTGGCTGATCTGGTCGCGGTACGCCGCGGCTTTTTCATACTCCAGCTCGGCTGCGGCCTTTTCCATGTCGTCCGCCAGGCGCACCAGTAGCTCCTGGGACTTGCCGCGCAGGAACAGACTGGTGTGTTCCACCTGTTCGGTGTACTCGGTCTCGGTCACCAACCCCACGCAGGGTGCGCTGCAGCGGTCGATCTGGTGCTGCAGGCAGGGTCGCGAGCGGTTGTTGAAGTAGCTGTCCTCGCACTGGCGCACCTTGAACACCTTCTGCAGGAAGTGCAGGGATTCACGCACCGCACCCGCGCTGGGGTACGGGCCGAAGTAGGCGCCCTTGCGGCGCTTGGCGCCCCGGTGCAGGTCGAGCCGGGGAAACTTGTCCTCACTGGAGACGAAGATATAGGGGTAGGACTTGTCGTCGCGCAGCAGGATGTTGTACGGCGGCTGGTGGCTCTTGATCAGGTTGTTCTCGAGCAATAGCGCATCGACTTCCGTCGTCGTCACCGTCACCTGGATATCCCGGATGCGCGCGACCAGGGCCATGGTCTTGTCCGTGAGCCCGCGCCCGCGGAAATAACTGCCCACGCGAGTCTTGAGATTGCGCGCCTTGCCCACGTACAGCAGCTCGCCCTCGTCGCCGTACATCTGGTAGACACCGGGCCGGCTGGTGAGCGTCTTGACGAAAGCCTTGTGGTCGAACTCGCTCATACCGGCCGCCCGTACACACGCGGCTCGATAACGAGCCCGATACCGAAAGTCTCGCGTACCGCTTTCTCGATGTCAGAGGCGAGTTGCAACAGCTCTTCACCGGTGCCGTCGCCGTGATTGACCAGGACGAGGGCGTGCTCGTGGTGTACACCCACGCCGCCGCGCCGGGCGCCCTTGAAGCCACAGTGCTCGATCATCCACGCCGCCGGCAGTTTCACGCTGCTGTCGGCCTGCGGGTAGGCGGGCAGCCCCGGGAACCGCGCCTGCAAATCGGACGCCGCGGAGGCATCCAGTTGCGGGTTCTTGAAAAAACTGCCGGCGTTCGGCTCCCGCGCCGGGTCCGGCAGGCGACTGCTGCGTATAGCCACCACGGCGTCGAATATCTCCCGCGGCCACGGCGATACAATACCGGCCTCCTGCAGGTACGCGGCGAGACTGGGGTAGAACGTCTCGGTGACAGGTTGCCGCGACAGGCGCAGGTCCACTGCCGTGATGACCACATGATCACGCAGCCGGCCCTTGAACACGCTGTGGCGGTAGGCAAATTCGCATTCTTCTGCTGACAGTTGAACCTCGGCACCGTCGTTTACCGAAACCGCATGCACGCGATCGACAAACGCCGCCAGTTCCACCCCGTAAGCCCCCACGTTCTGTACTGGGGCCGCGCCCACCGTCCCGGGGATCAGCGCGAGGTTTTCCAGGCCGTGATAGCCCTGCTCCAGGCACCACCGCACAAAGCCGTGCCAGTTCTCGCCCGCGGCGACTCGCAGGATAACGTTGTCCGCCTGTTCATCGAGAAGGTCGATGCCGCGGCTCTCCTGGCGAATAACCAGGGCGTCCACATCCCCGGCGAAGACGACATTGCTGCCCTCCCCCAGGGGAATGGCCGGCAGCTCCCGCTCGGCGGCCCAGGCGAGGGCCGTGCGCAGCCCGTCCGCGTCGGCGACGCGGGTCATGGCCGTCGCCCGCGCCTCCAGTGACAGTGTGTTGAAGGCGCGCAGGGATGCGTCGCTAGCGACCTGCATCGGCGAGACGCCCACTGTTTTCGATGTCCGCCAGCAGCCCCTCGCTCGCCGCCTCGATCATGTCGAGGACGCGGGCAAAACCGTCGTCGCCGCCGTAGTACGGGTCCGGCACTTCATCGAGCGATTCGCCATCGGCGAACGCGAGGAACAGACCCAGGTGGCCGGGATAGTCATCGGGGCAGAGGTCCCTGAGGTCGGCGAGGTTCGAATGGTCCATGGCAAGGATGTAATCGAACCTCTGAAAATCTTCGGGGCTGACCTGGCGCCCGCGCAGGGCGCTCAAATCATAGCCGCGCTTTGCCGCCTCCGCAGCGGAGCGGGCGTCCGGCGGCTCACCGATGTGCCAGTGGGCGGTGCCGCAGGAGTCCACTTCTATCGAACCCCCGAGTCCACGCTCGTCCACTAGGTGCTGAAAAACACCGTGAGCGGTGGGCGAACGACAGATGTTGCCCAGGCATACGAACAGGACTCGAACCATCACGACATTTCCAATAATACTCTATATATCAGTGATATATTCTGGTTTTTTAACACGCTGTCTAAGCTCTAAATTCACTGCTCGCCAACGACGATGGCACCTATGCTGTACGCGCCGGAGTCGCGGTCAATGGCGGGGCAGCGCTATGCCCGAAGGCGCTTGAAGTGTACCCGAATCGCAATGGTTGCGCCTGATCTGGCTGTGACCAGGCTCGGTGAGAGCGTGTATCCTTCGGCCTGAGTTGAAGAAGCGAGCGGGAAACGAGGGGCCCGAAGCGGACATGCTGCGATTTGCCAAGGCGCGTGGAATCGAGCGCTTCAGACAGAGCTGGGATCGCCTCGGGAGTCATTTCAGGGACATACCAGATAATCCCGCTTATCGGCGGCAGATCGAACTCCACGACGAACCCTCCGTTCGCTATGTCATCTATTTTACTCCGAGAAGCGGTAGCACATGGTTGACCGCACTTATCGAGAGCGCCGGCGGGTGCGGAAGCCCCGGAGAATTCTTCAATCCGCGGCTCATGAGGCAGACCGCCTCTCTGGTAGGAGCACAGAATCTGCAGGATTACATCCATCTTGTTACGCGGCGGAGCGGCATAGACGGCGTGTTCGGATGCGAAGTTACCAGTGGCCACCTCCACGCTGTTTTTCGCGATGACCGAGAGTTTCTCGACCTGCTTCGGCCCACCGCCTCCCTGTTTCTGATTAGGGAGGACATTGTCGCGCAGGCTGTATCAGCTTCCCGGCTGGAGCAAACCGGGGTAGCCCACAAAATCGGAGACTTCACAGAAGGAAGAGTGGAGCCCAATTTTCGATATTCGCACAGACAGATTCACAACTACCTGGGCCGATTGCTTTTCATGGAGAAGCAACTTGAGGGCTTTTTCCAACGCCAAAACACGAAGCCGCTGCGGATGAGTTACGAGAGGCTGACCTCCCAAAGTCCGCAGGATATTATTCTCCGGGTCGCATCACATATAGGTGTCAGCCCCAAAAATCTGAACAATCTGGAAAGCCAGCATAAGAAAATCGGTGACGCGCTGTCGGAGGAGTATATAGCGCGTTTTCGCAGTGAAAATAAGCGACTATTAGACCGAGTTGCAGCTTAGAGACAACCGACGATTTCTTTAGTGGGCCACTAGAACCTGAGATTTGTCCACGTTCCCCCGCGAAGGACTGTACTCGACAGAATCTATTTCGATCAAAAGGGCTCTGACCCCATTTATCTTACTCTCTTATCTCTGACCCCGCTTACTCCTATTCATCTCAAGAATTCGCAGATAATGATCGCTATTACTACGATGGAAAGTACTACAAGATACGGCTTGGAATAAGGATAAGTCAGTGCCCTTTGATTGTACAAACTATAACAAAGCCAAAAAAGTCGATAGGACAACACTATCCCCCCAACTACGATCCAGAGAGCCCCATCACAACAACCCACTGATATTCTCCAATTGATGGGAAGCGTTTGTCGAAGTTAAAAGCACCCGAGCGCCTTGAGGGCATCGTATCCCAGTAGCCCATATCCAATATAGGGAATCCTGCGCGCAGCGGTGTTAGCGCCTACACCGTGCGCTACTCTTTCAGCTGCTTGGCCCGCAATCTCGATAGCTAAAGCGGTTTTTCCAACGGTCATCAAGCATTCATTCCTTATCTTCTCGAGCTCCTGCTGCTGAAAGGCCAAATCTCTTAAGAAACCTTGCTTTATCTGTTCCGGTGACTGGTAGATCGGATGCTCCTGCTCGGGAGGTTTTGGTTCCGGCTGGGGAGGCCGATAGTAGGGCGGGGGTTGAGGTGGTGGCGGGCTATTATCATTAAACCACTCGTAGGTGTAGCCATCACAACCATCTCGTGTTGTTTTTTGAATTTCGAACTGGCCCACTCCACCTGCATAATTTGACTGGTAACTAGAAGCATCAAAAAATGCTTCGCGGTAAGACTCAAAGAACTCGCCAGGATCCAGTCCGAAGCGGTCAATGAGCACCATGGGATTGCCTTCTACATAAGCGTAGATATTTAACCCTCCCAACAGCCCAATGGGGTCGCTCTGAAGGTAACGTCCCAAACTCGGGTCATAGTCCCTAAAGTAATTGTAATGCAACCCCGTCTCTTCATCCCGGTACTGCCCCGGGAAACGCCGGAAGTGCCCTACCTCGTCGTAGTCGATAAACCGCTCCCCAAAGGGCGTGGCCTCGATATCCGCCACCACCTGGCCATTCTTATTGGTCAGCAGCGTCGGTGTACCCAGGTGATCCGCAGTCACATAGGAGATCGTGACATCATCGCCGGCGGTAGATAGCATAGCGATGGGCTCACCGTTGACGTGAACATGCTCGCGCACTGGCTCGCCCGTGGCGGCGTCGATCTCCGCCATCAGATTCCCGTCCAGGTCATACTGGAAGATCGTTGTGGTATTACCTACCGTCTTGGTAATACGCTGCCCCAGGGCATTGTAGGTGTACTCAGCGGCCTGTACCGGCGGGTCCTCCTCCACGAAGGTCGCATGGACCGGATAGGGCGTTGGATTACCCACCTCATTGGCAGGCCAGTTGAGCTCACAGGTCTCCAGCGTCTCGTAGGGGCAGTAGGTCCACTGCTGGAAGGTGTACCCCGGGTCCGCCTCTGCGTGGAACGTCTCAGTACCTGCATCGAAGTACTCTTTCTGGCATTCTCCCGACTGCCCCGTAGAACAGTCGAAGTTCCCAGTGGCGGGAGTGGTAACGGTGCCATTACCATGAATGGTGGTCGCGATAAAACACCCTGACAGCAAGGGAATCAGCAGGGCAATCAGTGCAAGTCTTTTCATCTCGGAAGCTCCTTGTCCTCAGCCCTAGGGATCGACCCGTTCCATGCGATTGGTGTCGTCGTACTGCGGTCGCATATGTATATTCCCGTCGCGTTTTTCCTCCGTCAGGTTGCCAGCGGCGTCATAGGTGAACTCCCTGTCTGTGGTGGGTACGCCGTCCTCGGTGATGCCAACTTTCTTCAGGCGGTTGCTATTGGGCTCATTCGGGTCCATCGGCGCATTCGGATCACCGGCGTAATAATAGGTCTCCACGATGGTGAGCGCGTCTCTGACGATAGTCCGCGACTTTCGATTGCCCACCTCATCATAGGTATAGGTAATGGAGCCATACTTGCCGTCCGCCGACTCCAGCCGATTGAGGTTGTCGTACTCAAAGTCCTCGTCCCGGGAATCGTCCAGCAGGTTGTCGATCGTGTCGACGTTGTTGACTAGGTCGTAGCCGTAGTCCAGATCCTGCACATCCTCTGTACCGGAGAGCGTCTGTGTATCCAGCCGGCCATCCATGTCATACACGCGGTCCAGCTCGAGATTATTGCCGTAGGTCGCCGTCTTCAGGGGACCAAAGGGCCGATAGGTAATATCGGTGGCAATGTCCTCGGTGCTGAAATTGCCGGGGTTGTTGGGGTCCTCCGCCTCATAGGTGACGGTATCGACCTGCCCCGCATCGTCAAATATGTAATCCACCACGTGCCCGTTGGGGTACTGGATCTGCTTCAGACGGCCCGCGGCGTTGTAATCAAAGACCGTGGTCAACACCACCGGGTTGCCACCGCCAGGGAGAGCCACTTCATTGCTACGGATAGTGGTCCGACCGAAGTTGTCGTAGAAGTAATGGGTGTCCCCGCTGGCATCGCTCAACGTCCTCAAGCGTCCGTTGCACTTAATACAGAACCCCCCATTGTCATAGGTGTAGGTGACGTTCTTTGCGGTATCCGGGTACGTTACGGTCTTCAGTCGATTCAGCTTGTCGTAGGTATAGTCCGTCACCACTCCGCGTGCGTCCGTCATCTTAGTGCGGTTGCCGGCGGCATCGTAATCGTAGAGTGTGGTACCGGTGTCCGGGCTTTCCAGCCGCTGGAGGTCACCGAACCCGTCATAGATGTAGTTCGTCACCAGGCCTCGCTGGTCGGTCACCTGATCGATGCGGTCCTCTGCATCGTAAGACATAAAGAGGTTCTCGTCGTTCGCGTCCTCGACCTGCTTCAGGCGATTGTGGGCATCAAAGTACTGTTCGGTGACCGGGTTGACCCCATCGTCGATGGTGGTCAGGTGGTCTTTTTCATCGTGGGTGTACGTTGTCAGCTGACCAGAGGAACCGAACTCCTTCCACAGCCGGCTCAGGCCATCGAAGTCGTACTGAGCGTCCTGTACCTCCGTGCCCTGGTCGTCCTTGTACTGAACTTCGGTCTGGTTCCCAGCGGCATCCAGCTCATAGTGTAAGATCTCCCCGAGGTCATTCTCGGTCTCGTAGAGCCGGTGGGCGGCGTCGTAGCGGAACTGGACCTGCACCCCGTCCGCCAGGGTGACACTGGTGAGTTGGCCGACGTTGTCGTACCCGAATACGGTCTCCGCGGCGGCTCCATCCACATCCTGTATGGTTTTCTCCAACCAACCCCGGGGGTGGTACTCCATATTCGTCTTGATACCGTTGGCATCGATCATCTGCCCGGGCTGGCCGCGGCCGTTGTGGTTCAGGTACTCGGTGACAAGGCCCTCGGCATTCGTGACCTTGACCCTATACCCTTCCACCGAATACTCCATGACCGTGTCATCATCCACCGCCCGAGGCCCTTTTACGGTCATCTCGTGCACCTGGGTATCCGCGGGGGAGTCGTGGTAGGTGTACTCATGGGTCCAGATACGGGTGGTGACATCCGCCTCGCCCGTCAGATCTGTTTCCGTGCGGGTATGCAGGCGGCCATTGGGGTGGTAGGTGTAATCCGTCTGTTTGACGTTCTCTAGGATCTCCTGCTTCTTCTGGCGGTCCGGGTACCAGTCGAAGGTATAGGTACGTTCCTCCGTCGAGCCCTGGCCCTCTATACGCTTTTTCAACTGACCGTAACGATCCACATCGTCGTAGTACTCGTAGTAGGTGACGTTGCCCGCCTTGTCAATTTTGGATTCCAACCAGCCGGTACTACTATAATATTCTCTGCTACTAATGTCGGCAAGGCAGTCAGTAGCAACGTGCGCAAGCCCATTGAGTTGCTTGACTTTAACGGACCCAAAGTGCTCCTCTAGATGATAAACTGCATCCTTACCTATAGCGTTGGTAGTCGTTACCCTTGGATCTAACTCGTCATTTATGTATTGATAGTTAAAGTTTGTACTGCCGATGCTCCCCGTTGATAGCCCACTGAGCGTAACGCGACCATCTTCATCGTATTCAACAGTCTTGTAGGTTACCCCGTTCTCATCTATGACGTTGATGATTCGCTGTGCATTTACACCGAGGAAGTCGTCGTACTGATACTCACGATAAGGGTTGTCCTCCCCTAGTGGATTTGACCCCGTCTGGCTCGGCGTGTCATCAGGGAATATCACGTACTCGAGGTAGGCTCCGTTTTCATGATATAGATACTTGAATTCATTGTTTTCGGGGTCAATCATCGAGACCACACGCTTCCGGTCATCTAACGTAAGTTGTAGCGTATTATTGTATGAGTCGCTGACGTTAATTGTATTTTCACCAATATATTCTAACGAAATTCCTTTACCATTTGGCTTCGTGATGCTCACCAACCTTCCATCGGGATATACGTAGCGCTCAATATCACCATCTGAACTGGTGTAAACAAAATGTCCATTTACGGGATCGATCACAACTCGACTGCTAAGGTCTGGTTCTTCTGGTTGAAATCCAGTATCGAAAAATTCGAAACTGCCGTCTGGTCTCACAACTCGCAGTCCGACAAAGTCTCGGAGATACATATGTTGACGATAGCTAAACGTCCAACGCGGATTATTACTATTCCATGTCCGCTTAAATTCAAGGCCTCCAGATTCGGACGTTAAATTGAAATCGGTCTCTACAATTACTTTGTTTCCAGTAGTAACTTGTACCGGGTTGTTGGTAACTCCATTACAGCTATCGGGCTGGGGCCTGCCTTCGCAACTCATGCTGTCACCAGATTTCACAGCTGCTTCCCAAGGCTCACAAAAAACCGCCCTGACCAAAACTCCAAAGCTGCTAATTGGCCCCATTGTCTCGATGTTGCATCCTTTCCGCCAGGGCGTATACCAATAACTGGGATTGGAGTTGACCGGGGTTAGTGAGACAAACTCAGCGTTCCATGTTGGTGCTCGTTCATTTATGATGTCAACCACATCACGACAGGCAGCTTCTGGATTCGAAAAATCTGCGGTGTGAATTGTATTAAGACCGCCAGTTGCAGCAGCCTGCACATGGACATAATACCAATCTGGCGCACCGTAGTACTCCGCTTCACCTGCAGCAGCTACAAGCGGAGAATCAGAGAGAAAACTGGAAACGATAAAAATGCAATGAAATACCCCAAGTTTCTGGGGCTCCTTCACATACAATCTCATATCAAACAACCTCCTAGTCCGGATTCGTGTCAGAGGGGCCAAGGCCCCAGTGAAAAAGCCCAGAACTCTACCGATAACCGTCGATTAATGAAGGAGAAGCACTACGCGTAACCACCCGTCTTTGAATCAGAGTAGGCAGAAGCAGAGCTGGATAGCAAAACTCTTTGATTCCTAGTATTGGCACTGGACCCTACCCCAAATTTCGATACCTGGTTGTAGTATTGTCCAAGCTACAACCAACGACAAGCGCTATCACACATTAATCTAAGCGAAACAACAAAGGACTAAAGGGGTCAGCTGACCCCATACTCCCTATTCCAAGGACATAAGAAAATGGAAACGAACCTTAAGAGAATTCAGGTCTGGCCAATTCGGAAAACTAGCTCGAACTTATACGACCACAATCCTCAAGCGGATTCGCTTAGGGATCTCCCTCTTGACTCTCCATGTACTCCCAGCGCAGAAAATTCATTACGATGGCGAATACATTGAAAATGAAGGACTTCAACAACATTAATAAGTAGACAAAGCTACCGCCCACTATTGGATAGACGGCCTTTATCACTACGGTTCTTATCTGATCACTATTTGGCAATACATCTATTATGTTGCCTACCATGCCACCGGACTGCCCAAACAAAACCACTACCAAGTAAAGAACCGAAATCACTAAGTAGGCTATGAATACCTTCATAAATGCGAAGAAATTGTACTTTAGAGTGGGGAGACCAGTATCCTCATTGATGTGATCCATCATGGCGAGCATCATTCGAGGCCTAGACAATGTTGCAAAAATAGTAAATCCAGCAATTAGAAATCCAAGTGTGGTTATAGAAAATCCAAAACCCAATTCAGACCAGCTACGGATGTCGCTTAGAAGACCAACATTGTCTTTAGAGAAATAGAAGGAATTCGTTGCCAGTGCCAGCGTTACAAGCATCACAAAGTATTTTTGGAAACGACTCGGCGTGATTCTTCTGGATTGCTTGTAAATATCCCAAAGTGACTTTTCGCTTGTCAGTTCTTCTGGGCTGAAGGAATATTTCATATTCTAAAATATGTCAAATACACGCCGAATCTTCTCCCCCAAGCCCGCAGTGACCGCTGGCAAGGAAACAATATTGCTAGAAAGTAGCTGCAAAAACTTATCGTATTTCTTCCGGGCAGCCTCCGCCACATCTTTTGAGATCTCTTCGACTTCTACTGTTAAATCAAAATCGTTGTTGTCACCTCGGATCGTATCTCCCAACTGATCATAACCCTTAAAGTCGATCTCCGAGTTGCCTAAACTCGAGGCTGAACTGACCTGCTTGTAAACCTCAGTTTGATCGAGGGTTTCTTGAGAGTTTGTAAACTCGACTTTGGTACTGGCGCTATTCATTTCATGACGGCGACGTCCGAACTCAGACCAAAATCCGTCATTATCAATCTCTTCCTGATTGGTTGGTAAAAGCTTTATGGTTACTTTTTCGATGCGCTCCAACCTACCTAGAAAATCACTCAGAGAGGTTTGACTAGGTAGGGGGGTGATGCGCAAATTTGGGACGGGATATTCCCTGAGTAGATTGGTCTTCGTCACCCGGGGATGGTCCGGATTTTCACTACGCGCCGCTTTCCCTTCGTCGAATTCCTCCTGAATAAACTCTCTATGTCGAGTTTTTAGGCAGTACTGACTTGTACTTCTAAAGTTCTGAATCGTCGGGGCGTTCGGCACCTCCGGGGACAAAATTAATCTGTGATTATTTAGTATCAATAGGAATGTCGAGCTGGGTGCTGTCTCTAAGGCACTCTTGTCTTCTATCAATCCTCCACGGGGCCTAAATATTTGCTCTCGCCTTAACATCGTATTCTTGACGATCCGGCCACACACGCCTAGGACCGGCGGTTCGGCACTATCGTCTAAGACTATCAGCTGCGTATCCAGAAAGAAGTAATCGCTCTTATCCTTCAGCTTCCGAATAAACCTCATCTCATGAAATGACGGCATGACGATTTCATTGAATAGATCGAGCAATACCTTCTCGGTACCAAAACTAAGCGTGTAGTTGCCGAACTCTAGTCTTCTATTAGATGCCACAAGACGCCCTTATGGTGGAGACACTAAACCTTAGTAAAACTTGGTTTGTTTTGCATGGCAAATTTGATCACCACATAGCTGCTATATCTGTCAGAGCCCTTGTTTCATAGTTTTGCCTAAACACGTATTTTTCCGGATAATATCAATAGTTTATGGGTATTTCCGAGGCACACGAAGAACGCCCGGGTCGATTGAGCTCGCTCATTGATCGGCACCCCCCACAATCCCCCGCACATGCTCCAGATCCTCCGGCGTATCCACGCCCGGCGGCACGGTGGCCACGGCGGTTGCGACGTGAATCCGCGCGCCATTGTGCAGTGCCCGCAGTTGTTCCAGCTGTTCGCGCTGTTCGGCGGGCGCGGGCGGCCAGCTCACGTACTCGTGCAGGAAGCTCGTGCGGTACGCGTAGATACCGATATGCCGGTACCAGGCGCCTTCGCCAGGCATCCTGTCGCGACTCTCTGCAAACGCTTCGCGCGGCCAGGGCACCGGCGCGCGGCTGAAGTACAGCGCACCGCCATCGGCGTCCAGCACCACCTTGACGATATTCGGATTGAGCAGCTCATCCACCTGCTCGACCTCTTCACACAGAGTCGCGATAGCGAACTGCTCGCGCTGTTCAAGGTTTTCCGCCACCTGGTTGATCACCGCCGGCGGTATCAGGGGCTCGTCTCCCTGCACGTTGACGATGATGTGACCCGGGTCCAGTGACAGCTCCGCGGCGACCTCCTGCAGGCGATCGGTTCCCGACGGATGCTCGGGCGAAGTCATGCAGGTGGTTGCACCGAACTCACTCGCGGCGTCGTACACGCGCTGGTTGTCGGTCGCGATGATCACCTGGCTCGCGTCGCTCTTGCGGGCTTGCTCCCAGACGCGCTGCACCATGGGCGCACCGCCGATATCGACAAGGGGCTTGCCCGGCAGGCGGGTGGATCCGAAACGCGCCGGGATGACTACGGTGAAGGACATGGGGTGCTCCGTGCCACTGACAGTCGGGGGATCATTGCCGCACCAGTGCGGCGATACGTTCGACAAGGTCGGCCGGTGGTATCGCCTCGACCTTCAGGTACCAGGCATCGTCGAGCGTACCGTCACCGGCGAACGCGACGCATTTTACCGCGTCTTTTTCCGTCATGATAACAGGCTTGTCGGCCAGCCCCGCCAGGTCGGCGGCCACATAGGGGTGATGGTCGGGGAACAGGCGCAGCTCCAGGTCAAAGCCCTTGGTGCGCAGTGTGTCGAGAAAGAGCTGCGGGTTGGCCACCCCGGCCAGTGCGTACACCCTCGGGCCGACACGATCGGGATCCAACGCCTCCTCCCGCCCGCTGGCGAGGTGTACCAGCGCCGCCGGTTGCAGGACCAGTGCGCACCCGGGGTCCGTCCCGCCGCGCTCGAGCACCCGGTCCACGCTGCGCAGGCGCGACAGGGGTTCGCGCAGGGGCCCCGCCGGCAGGCAATGGCGGTTGCCGTGGCCCACGTGGCTGTCTGTCAGCGCGATTTCCAGGTCGCGCTCCAGTGCATAGTGCTGCAGGCCGTCATCGCTGAGGAGAATATCCACCTGCCCTGTTGTCAACAGCGCCCTCGCCGCCGCCGGCCTGTCCGGGGAGACCGCGCACGGGCAACCACAGCGTCGGTACACCATCAGGGCCTCGTCGCCGCAGTCCTCCACGGCGCTGATGGGGCCGAGCACGTGGACCTTGTGCCGCCGTTGCGCACCGTAGCCCCGGCTGACCACCCCCGCTCGAATGCCTCTCTCGGCCAGCAGCTTCACCAGTGCAATTACCAGTGGTGTTTTGCCCGTCCCGCCGAGCGCGATATTGCCGACGACGACCACCGGCACCGGCGCACGGTAGCGCGGCAGTACTCCCTTCATGTAGAGCCAGCGGCGCATGGCCATGACCACGCGGTACAGGATTTCCGGGGGCCAGAGCAATGGCGCGTACCAGACCCGGCCGTACCAGGCCCACGCCAGCCAGTCCGGCGGCCGCCTCAATCGGCGAACTCCCGCTGGTGCAACTCGGCGTAAAGGCCCTGCTCCCCGATCAGCTCGGCGTGGGTGCCGCGGGCCACCACCCTGCCCTTCTCCAGTACGAGAATCTGGTCCGCGCGCTCAACGGTGCTCAGGCGGTGGGCGATGACGATGGTGGTACGCCCGACCATCAGGCGTTCGAGCGCCGTGCGCACCTGGTACTCCGATTCGTAGTCGAGTGCCGAGGTGGCTTCGTCCAGCACCAGCAACGGCGCGTCCTTGAGCAGTGCCCGCGCAAGCGCGATGCGCTGGCGCTGGCCGCCGCTGAGGCCACCGCCATCCGGTCCGAGCCCGGTGTTCATTCCCGCGGGCAGGCGCTCGATGAATTCCAGCGCACAGGCCGCCTCCGCTGCCGCGCGCACCCGCTCGGGCGAGGCGTTGGCCAGCGCGCCATAGGCGATGTTGTTGTACACGGTATCGCGAAACAGCGGCGGGTCCTGGCCGACCAGGGCGATCTGGCGCCTCAGGGCCGGCAGGCGGTAGTCTTCCAGGGGAATGCCGTCGAGCAGCACGCTGCCGGGCGGTGCGGCATAAAAGCGCGCCAGCAGGTGCGCCAGGGTGCTCTTGCCGCTGCCGGAGGGGCCGACGAGGGCCACCGTGTGCCCCGCGGGGATGTCCGCGCTGATGTCCTGCAGGGCGGGCTCCGCTGCGCCGGGGTAGGTAAAACTGAGACCGCGCAGGCTGAGTTCACCGCGTGCGCGCTGCACGTCGACGCCACCCCCGGGGTGCTCGGGCGCCAGGTCCAGTTGCAGGAAGATATCTTCCGCGGCGGCGAGGCCGCGCTGCAACACGCCCTGCACGGCGCTGAGCTGGCGCACCGGTTTGCCGAGCTGGACGGCAGCGACCAGGAAGGCGGCCAGCGCCCCGGCGGACAGTCCGGCGAGCATTCCCGGGCTGAGGGCGAACCAGACCAGCGCCGCGAGGGACAGGGCCAACAGCACCTGGATAACCGGCGTACTCACCGCCTCCGCGAAAGCGAGCTTCAGGCTTTGGCGGCGGTTGTCGTCGCTCGCCGCCTGGAAGCGCTCGCGCTGGCGATGCTCCGCGCCGAACATCCGCACCTCGCGGTAGGCGCCGATGGTCTCGGCACTCAGTTCCGTGACATCCCCCATGGAGGACTGTATGCGGCGGCTGTAACGCCGGAAGCGCCGCCCGACCAAACGCACTACAAGGGCGATGCAGGGCGCCACGGCCACGAACACCAGGGCCAGGCGCCAGTTGAGGTAGAACATGTAACCCAGCAGGCCGACCACCGCGAGACCCTCGCGCAACACGGTGCGCAGAGCCCGGGTTACGGCCCCCGCCACCTGCTCCACGTTGAAAGTGATGCGTGAAACGAGCGAGCCCGTGCTGTGGCCGTCGTAGTACTCACCCGGCGCCGTCAGCACCCGGTCGAACAGGTCGCAGCGCAGACGGTGTATGAGGTTGCGCGCAATATGGTTCATAAAGTAACTGCCGCTGAAATAACCCGCGGCCCGCAGCAGTGTCAGCGCGACGATCGCCACGGGCACCACAACTCGCGCCTGCTCCACCGGCGAAGCGGAGGAATCGCCGGCGAGCGCTGCGGCGATGTTGGCGAGGATGCCCTGCGGGCCGCCCGGGGTGTCGCCAATTGCGTCCAGCAGGAATTGCATGAGGTCGGCGAGCAATACGACGCCCAGCGAGTAAAGGCCGTATCCGAGGAAACCCAGCAGGAAGAAGTGCCAGTCCGGTCGGACCCGGGCGAGCAGGCGGCGGTAGAGCTGCCAGTCGTTGAAGACTCCCCGCCGGGGAAGGTAGTCGTACCTAGCCATCGCCCGACGGCGCCGCGGGAGTCGCGGGTTGTCGCGTGGTAATGCTGAGGTGCACAAATCCCATCTGGCCCGCCGCATCCATGGCGCGCACCACCGCCTGGTGGGTCGCATCGGCGTCGGCTGTGATAATCATGGGCAGCGCCGTATCGCCGGAGGACTCCTTGTAAATCGCCGCCTGCAGCGTGCGCATGCGGTCGTCGACCAGGGCGCGCCCGTTGACGCGGTACTGCCCGCTCTCGTCCACGAGAATCTCGATCTGCCGTTCAACGCTTTCCTTGGGCGACCCCTTCGCCTCGGGCAGGTCGATGCTGAGCTGGGTCTCGCGGGTAAACGTGGTGGAGACCATGAAGAAAATCAACAGCAGGAAGACGACATCGATCAGCGGGGTCAGGTTGATGCCGACCTCTTCCCGTCGCTGGCGGCGAAACTTCAAGAGGCGTCTTCCGTGTTCTCTTCAGCGTGCAGCGCGTCGACCAGCTTGATGGTCTCCTGTTCCAGTTCCACCACGATCCCGTCGATGCGACCGATAAAGTAGCGGTGCATGACCAGGGCGGGAATGGCCACCGTGAGCCCGGCAGCCGTGGTGATCAGGGCCTCGGAGATACCGCCGGCCAGCGCGCTGGCATTGCCCGTGCCCTGCGCCATGATCTCGGCGAACACCTTGATCATGCCCAGCACAGTGCCCAGCAGGCCCAGCAGCGGCGCCACCGCCGCGATGGTGCCCAGGGTGTTGAGGTAGCGCTCGAGCTCGTGCACGACGTGGGCCGCGGCCTCCTGGATGCTCTCCTTCATGACGTCCCGGCCGTGGTAGGCGTTCGCCAGGCCCGCGGCGAGAATACGCCCGAGAGGGGAAGACTGGCGCAGGGTGCGCAGGCGCGAGGCATCCATCTCGCCGCGCTTGAGCTGCTTCCAGACCGTGGCGAGCAGGTGCGGTGGCGCAATTTTTTTCGGGTTGAGCGTATACATACGCTCGATGCAGATCGCCAGAACAACGACGGAACTGATCACGATAAGTACCATCAGCCAGCCGCCTGCCACTAACAGTTCAAGCACAGTGACGCCCCTTTAGCGGTAAGAAGGGCTCATTATACGCAGAGACGCTGGCGGGGCCTATACACAGACACGCTGGCGGCGCCCTTCACACAGACACGCTGGCGGCGCCTACATCCAGAACCTCGCCGCCCGCTCCCGGTAGCGGCTGACGACGGGGAGTTCGCCCGGGGTGAAGGTGAACTCCAGCGCACCTGACGCGGCGGTCCCCAGCACCTGGATCCCGGCGGCGTCGTAGCGCGCGAGCACCCGGGGGTGGGGATGGCCGAAGCGACTCGCGTAGGCGGCGCTCACCACCGCCCACCGCGGTTCGACCACCTTCAGCAGGGTCGGGGAACTGGAGGGGCCGCTGCCGTGGTGGGGCGACAGCAGCCAGTCGCTCGCCAGGTCGTCGCGCCAGTAGCGCACCAGTTCCCGCTCGCGCTCTCGCTCCACGTCCCCCGCCAGCAGGAACCGGTGCTCCCCCACCTGCACCTGCAGGACGCAGGAACCGTTGTTGCTGGACAGCCCGCGCTCCTCTGACGGTGAGAGAAAGCGGAACTGCTGCCCGCCGGGCCAGCGCCAGCTCTCCCCCGCCGCACACGGCCGGCCCCCGTGGATGGCGGCTACCCCCTCGCCACGGCGCAGGCGCGCCACGGGCAGTTGCGCCAGGATATCCGCTACTCCTGCGCTGTGGTCCGTGTCCCCGTGGCTGACGATGAACGTGTCCAGCCTCTCCACCCCGGCTGCGGCGAGGTAAGGCAGCACGGCGGAGCGCGCGGCGTTCGCACCCCCGGGCCGCCCTCCGCCGGTATCGTAGAGCAGCGCCCGTTGGCCGGCGCGAACCACCACGGCGGTGCCCTGCCCCACATCCAGCACCGTCACCTGCGTGACCTCGGGAACCGGCGCGAGCGGCGCCGCCCGGGGAAGTAGCAGGGGCAACGACAGGCACAGGGGCAACAGGCGCTGCAGGGGACGCCCGGGCAGCCGCGCGACGGCGAGTCCCGCCAGGGCCAGCAGCAGTTCCAGGGGGCCCGCCCGCAGCGGCAGGAACAACCAGTTGCCCCGCTCCTGTACCAGCAGGGCCGCCTTGGGCAGCACCCGCTCCAGGGGCCACGCCGCGGCGCGCCACAGGTACTCGTCCCCGGGCAGGCCCGCCAGGAACAGGGTGGACGCCAGCAGCGCCAGTGGCACCACCACGCAACCCAGCAGGGGAATCATCAGCAGGTTGGCCAGCACGGACACCAGGCTGCCGCCGCCGAAGAACCAGGCGCCCACGGGGAGCATGACGAGGGACATCCAGGCCTGGGTGCCCAGCGCCGAGCGCAGGCGACCGACGGGGCGCTGCCAGGCCGCGTACCACAGGAGCGCCGATACCGCCCCGAAAGACAGCCAGAAACCGCTGCCGGTGGGCGCCAGGGGAGCCAGTGCGAGCACCGCGGCGGCGGCCAGCAGCAGGTTGCCCGCCGCACCGCCCCTACGGCCGACGAGACTCGCGACGGCGAAGGCACCGAGCATGTACAGGGCCCGCTGGACGGGCAGGGAAAAGCCCGCCAGGGCGGCATAGACCACCGCGGGGGCAAGCGCACACACGGGGGGCAGCCAGCGCCCGCCGGGCCAGGCCCGCCCCAGCACGCCCCCGAGCAGGAAGCCGATGCCCGCCACCAGGGAGACATGCAGACCCGACACCACGAGCAGGTGGTTGAGCCCCAGGTACTGGAACGTGCGCCACAGGCGGTCGTCCACACCCGAGCGGTCGGCGATGGATACCGCCCCCAATACCGCCGCGCTGTCCGCGGGCAGGCGCAACGCGGCGATGCGCGCCGCGATCGCCGCGCGCAATCCGTGGTGGCCCGTCCACGCCCGGGGTCCCGTGCGCAGGTCGGTGCGCTCGCCCCGCGCGGGCACGTGGCCCACCGCGTCGACACCACGGCGCGCATACCAGCCCTGTGCGTTCCAGCCCCCCGGGTTGGCCGCACCCCATGGGCGCTTGAGTTTCACCGCCAGCCGCCAGCGCTCCCCCGGCGCAAACGCACCCGGGCCGTAGACGGACAGTTCGAGGCGCCGCGGCGCCGCACAGCGCTGCGGGGCCATCGCCGTCACGTCCAGCTGGAAGCGCGAGCGCTGCGTACCGTCCTCGAGCAAATCGACGGCGACCAGCGAGGCGACAGCACCCTCGACAAGCAACGCCTTACCGACGCAGTCCTCCGCCAGGCGCTGCGAGAGCTGCGCGTTCCCGTGGACGATGGCCAGCGTGAGCCCCAGCAGGCAACCTCCCATGACGCACCCGGCCCACGTCCGTGTCCCCAGGCAGGCCAGGGCGCCCAGCGCGGGGACGACAGCACTCACGGGCGGCGGCAGCGCTGGCCAGAACGCGGTGCTGACGACGGCGAGTACGAAACCGCTCAGCCAGCCGCGCATGCGGTGAGCCGGCCCGCAAAGCCCACTTTGGACGTGCGGTAATTGGGCCTTGAATGTCCCCCTTCATCGCGCATAATGAAACGCTTGCCGGTTCCCGCCGTGCCGCGGACGCACCTCCCAGCGATCAGACGGAACCAGTCAACCACACACGCCAGCGGCGGGACACGTCAGAAGCGACCAGCCCGGAAATGCCCAAGGAAATTCTCAAGTCCATCATCCCCAGCGCGGCCCGGGTGCGGGAGATGCGTTCGCTCCAGGTACTGGGCGAGTGGGTCTACGAGGGCAACCTCTGGCATATCAACCGCTACTCGGCCTCCATGGCCTTTTTCGTGGGATTGTTCGTCGCGTTCATGCCGATTCCCGGGCAGATGCTGGTCGCGGCACTGCTCGCCATCGCGCTGCGCTGCAACCTTCCCCTCTCCGTCGGCCTCGTCTGGGTCACCAACCCGGTCACGATGGCGGGCATCTACTTCCTGGCCTACAAGGTCGGCGCCATCATCATCGACGCGCCGGTGCGCGAACTGGCCTTCGAGCTGAGTTTCCACTGGCTCACCCACAGCCTGGCCGCGGTGTGGAAGCCCTTTCTGCTGGGCTGCCTGGTCTGCGGACTGTTCTTCGGCAGCCTGGGATTTTTCGTGATGAGTCAGTTGTGGCGCTGGCGGGTGTCCTACCAGTGGCGCAAGCGCCGTCGCCTGCGCGAGGCCCGCAGTCTCAGCGTTCCTGATTGAGCACCAGGGCCGGCGCGAGGTCCGCCGCCCTGCGCGCCGGGTAGATGGCCGCCACCACGCACATGCACAGGGCCACACCGCCCACTACCAACAGGTCGCGCGCGAGCAGGTCCACCGGGAGAAAGGACACGGGGTAGACGTCGGTATTGAGGAAGCGCATGTCCAGCAGCCCCTCGAGCCAGGCGACGAACCCGGGCACGGCCATGCTGCCCGCAGCGCCGAACAAGCTGCCGAAAAGCACACCCACCGCGCCGATCATGGCGCCCTGCAGGACGAATATCCACGCGATGTCACGGCCCGACGCGCCGAGTGTGCGCAGGATCGCGATGTTGCCCTGCTTGTCGAGCACGACGAGCACCAGTGACGACACCACGTTGAACGCCGCCACCGCGATGATCGAGAACAGCAGGATGGACACGAGGTCCCGGGACAACTGGATGGCCGCGTAGAGATTGCCGTGGGTCATCATCCAGTTGGTGCTGTAGTAGCCCGGCGGCAGGCTGTCGATCAACTCCCACGCGATGCGCTGCACATCGAACAGCTCGTTCGTCGTAACGCGGTAGCCGCTGATCTCACCGTCGTTGCCGGCGAGCTCACTGCCCAGCGGGAGATGCACGAGGGCCAGCACCTGGTCCAGTTCCGTCCCCGTATCCAGCACCGCACTCAACTGCACGGCCTCGGAGCGCGCCGCCACGCTGCGACCGGCGCCACCCAGTGAGGGCACCACCAGCGTGACACGGTCGCCGGGGGCGAGTCCCAGCCGGCCGGCAATACCGGCCCCCAGCACCAGGCCGTCCGGCTGTTCCCGAAACGCGGCCGCGGCGTCGGTATCGAGCCCGGCGAGCAGGCGCGCCGCCGCGGCACCCGCGTCAGGCTCTATGCCGACACCGCGGGCCGTCTCGATGTCGGCGCCGCGCAGGATCAGCGCGTCGAATTCCGCGAAGGGTGTCACCTCGAGCACGTCAGGGTGTTGCGCGATTTCCGCCGCCGCGCCACGCCAGTCAACCGCAACGGTCTGGGCGTAGAGCGTGATATGCGGCACCAGGCCCAGGATACGCTCGCGCATTTCCTTGTCGAAGCCGTTCATGACCGAGAGCACAATAATGAGCAGCCCGATGGCCAGCACGAGGCCGAGCATCGACAGGGAGGACAGGAACGTCGACAGGTGCCCACGCCCCGTGGGAAAGGTATAGCGCAGGGCGACGCGCAGGCGTTCGCCGGCAGTCACGCGAGCCTTCCCTCCACCAGCTCCAGCGTGCGGTGCATGTGCGCCGCGATGGCCGGGTCGTGTGTCACCACCACGAAGGAGGCGGCCTCGGCGCCGAGCTCGTCGATCAGCTCGAGCACCTGCGCCGCCGCGCGCGGGTCGAGATTGCCGGTGGGTTCGTCGAGCAACACACAGTCCGGGCGACCCACCAGCGCACGGGCAATCGCCACTCGCTGACGCTCGCCGCCGGAGAGTTGCGCCGGCCGGTGGTCGGTGCGCGCGGACAACCCCACCCGGTCGAGCATCGCGCCGGCGCGATCCAGTGACTCCGCCCTGGACTGGCCCCTGATCAGCAGGGGCATCGCGACGTTTTCGCGGGCGTCGAACTCGGGCAGCAGGTGGTGAAACTGGTAGACGAAACCCAGTCGTCGGTTGCGCACCTCGCACAATTCGCGCTCCGACAGGTTCGACAGGTCGCTGCCCGCGAGCAGCACCTGCCCGGACGTCGGCCGGTCCAGCCCGCCGAGCAGGTTGAGCAGTGTCGACTTCCCGGAACCCGAGGCGCCGACGATGGCGATCTTCTCGCCGGGGGCCAGCGCCAGGTCGATACCCTCAAGCACCGCGACGGTGCGGTCGCCGTCGGCGTAAACCCGCGACAGATTCCGGCACGCCAGCACCGCCTCACTCATAGCGCAATACCTCCGCGGGCGCGATACGCGCGGCACGCCACGCGGGGTAGAGAGTTGCCAGCAGGCTCAGGGCAAAGGAGGCCAGCACCACCACTACAACGTCCTGCCACTGCAGTTCGGCGGGCAGCTCGCTGATAAAATACACCGCCGGGTCGAAGAGTTTCACACCGAGAAGCCCCTCGATGGTGGTGGCAATCGCCGCGATGTTGAGCGCGATGATTACGCCGATCACCGCACCGGCGGTGATACCCACCGCCGCCAGGCCCAGGCCGTGCGCGACGAAAATCGACATGATGCCCCCCGGCCCCGCACCCATGGTGCGCAGTACCGCGATGTCGCGACGCTTCTCGGTGACGGACATGACCAGGGTCGACACGATATTGAAGGCCGCCACGGCGACCACGCTGAGCAGCAGGAGGCTCACCATGATCTTCTCCATCTTCACCGCCCTGAACAACGAGCCCTGGGTCTGGCTCCAGTCCCGCACGCGGTAGTCGCCCAGGGCCGCACCCAGGTCGGCCATCACCCCGGGGGCGGCATGCAGGTCCGGGGTGCGCACCTGCAGGCCGTCCACCGCGCCGGGCATGCCGAACAGTTTTTGCCCCAGGGCGAGGGACACGTACGCCTGGTAGGTATCGGGCTGCGCCCCCACTTCGAAGATGCCGGCGACGGTGAGACGCTTGCTGCGCGGGAACACGCCCAGGGGCGTGACGGTGAGGCGCGGCACCGTCACCTCCACCGTGTCGCCCGGCATCGCGCCGAGGATGCGCGCCAGGGAGGCGCCGAGCACCACGTTGTAACCCGGCCGGTCCAGGCTCTCCAGTTCACCCAGCACCATGGACTGCGCGATCCTGGACACGTCGCGCTCCCGCGCCGGGTCGATGGCCGTGAGCACGGCCCCGTAGAGCGCGCGCGGGCTGCCGAGAATGACTTTTTCAGAAATGAAGGGGGAGACCGCCTCCACGCCGGGCATGGTCGCCAGCTGATCCGCCAGCCGCTCCCAGTCCGTGAGCCCCCCGTCCCGCGCCTCGACAAAACCGTGGGGAACGAGCGACAGGATTCGCCCGCGCAGCTCACCGCCGAAACCGTTCATCACGGACAGCACGACGATCAGGCTCGCGACGCCGAGCACCATCCCCAGCATGGAAACGGTGGAGATCACGGCGGTAAAGCGGTTGCGTTTGCGGCTGAAACTGTAGCGCAGCCCGACGAAGGCGGCGTAACCGAGCGATGCGCTGGTACTCGAGGACAAGGGCGCGGCGCCCGGCCTAACGATCCGCGGGGTAGTACAGGCCCGGATTCTTCCGGCCCACCTCCCCGTCGCGTGTTTCCTCGTCACAGCGCCGCGGGTCGCCGCCGCAGATATCACAGGACGTGTCGATACCCAGTGCGCCCATCCCGCCGCAGGAACCCTTTATCGGATCGCGCCCGGCGATGACACCGACGGCCATCCCCGCGACCACGAGGCCGACTACCAGCAGACTGAGCAAAAACAGGGTCATCAACTCCCTCCGGGACCGGGCTGGCCCGCGTCCGGGTCGAGATAGGGCTCGAACGCCGGCGTGTGACTGTGACTGAATCCGTCAGCGGTCCTGTGAATGAAATATACCGCCAATCCCCGGTCCCGCGCCACTGTCCTCCCCGCGCCTTCTCCCAGCACCGCCAGGGCCGTGGCCCAGGCATCTGCCAACATCGCGCTGGGATGGACCACGGTGACAGACACGAGGTCGTGCTCCACGGGACGACCCGTGCGGGGATCGAGGGTGTGGGAGTAACGCCGCCCGTCGATCTCGAAATAGTTGCGGTAATCGCCGGACGTCGCGACGGCCAGGTCGCTGAGCACGACCACTGCCGCGGGGTCCCGCCGGTCTGGCAGCGGCTGCTCTATAGCGACCCGCCAGGCATCGCCGCGGGCGCTCAGTCCCGACAGGCGCATCTCCCCGCCCACCTCGAGCAGGAAGTTCTCGATCCCCTGCTGTAACAGCCAGGCCGCCGCGCGGTCCACCGCGTAGCCCTTGGCCAGGGAGGAGAAGTCGACGCTGACCGGGGACAGTTTGCGCGCCGCCCCGCGGCCGGTGTCCAGTTCGAGGTGGCGCTGGCCGACCTGCGCGCGCAGCAGCTCGATACGTTCTGCGGCCGGCGGCGACGTCACCGGGCCGCCGGGCCCGAAGCCCCACAGATCCACCAGCGGGGCGATGGTCACGTCGTAGGCCCCGCCGCTCTGCCGACCCACCTGCAGCGCCGCCTCCAGCACGGTGAGGAAATCCGCCGACAGCGCGATCCAGTCCGCGCCGTGGTCGGCATTGAAGCGGCTGATTTCCGAGTCGTCGAGGTAGGTCGACAGGGCGGCGTTCACCGCGTCCAGCTCGGCCTGTACCCCACGGTGTACGGCGGCCGCGTCGGCACTGGTACCGGACGACAGGTAGGTGAGGTTCCAGGTGGTGCCCATCACCGCGCCGTTCACCTGTACAGGCGCCTCGCCGCGCCCGCAGGCGTTGAGCGCGAGCAGCGTGACGACACAAAAAAGCCACTCGCGGGAGTGGCTTCTCAGGGACCTGTGGCCCGGTCTAGCCACCGAAGTCGTCGAGCATGATGTTTTCCGGTTCCACCCCGAGGTCGATCAGCATCTGGATGACCGCGGAGTTCATCATGGGCGGGCCGCACATGTAGTACTCGCAATCCTCGGGCGCGGGGTGATTCTTCAGGTACTGCTCGAACAGGACGTTGTGGATGAAACCGGTGAGCCCGTCCCAGTTGTCTTCGGGCTGGGGGTCGGACAGGGCCACGTGCCAGTCGAAATTGTCGTTCTCCGCCGCGAGCTGGTCGTACTCGTCGGCGTAGAACATCTCGCGCAGCGAGCGCGCGCCGTACCAGAAGGAAATCTTGCGATCGCTGTGCAGGCGCTTGAGCTGGTCGAACAGGTGCGACCGCATGGGCGCCATACCGGCACCGCCACCGACGAAGACCATCTCAGCGGCGGTGTCCTTGGCAAAGAACTCGCCGAAAGGACCGTAGACCTTCACCTTGTCACCCGGCTTCAGATTGAACACCCAGGACGACATGATGCCCGGCGGAATCCCTTCGCTGCCCGGGGGCGGCGTGGCGATGCGGATGTTGAACTTGACGATGCCCTTCTCTTCCGGGTAGTTGGCCATCGAGTAGGCGCGTATCGTCGTCTCCGTGCATTCCGACACGAGGTCGAAGAAGCCGAAGCGCTCCCAGTCGCCGCGGTACTCGTCCTCGATGTCGAAGTCGCTGTACTTCACGGTGTGCGGCGGGCACTCCAGCTGCACGTAGCCTCCGGCGCGGAAATCGACATTCTCCCCCTCGGGGAGCTTCAGGGTCAGCTCTTTGATGAAAGTGGCGACGTTCGGGTTGGATTCCACCGTGCACTCCCACTGCTTGACGCCGAACACCTCCTCGGGCACCTGGATCTTCATGTCCTGCTTCACGGCGGTCTGGCAGCTCAGGCGCCAGCCCTCGTCCGCATCGCGACGGGTGAAGTGGCTCTCCTCGGTGGGAAGCATGGAGCCGCCCCCTTCGCTGATGATGCACTTGCACTGGGCGCAGGTACCGCCACCGCCGCACGCCGAGGGCAGGAACAGATCCGCCTCGGACAGGGTCTGCAACAACTTGCCGCCGGCGGGTACGGTGATGCTCTTTTCGCCGTTGATCTCGATGGTCACGTCGCCGGCGCTGACCAGCTGGGAGCGGGCAAATATGATCACCATCACCAGCAGCAGCACAATGGCCGTAAACATGCCCACGCCAAAAACAATCGTCATATCCATAGCCGCGCTGTCCTAGATATCGATGCCGCCGAAGGACATGAAGCCCAGCGACATCAGGCCGACGATAATGAATGTGATGCCCAGCCCCTGCAGGCCGTCGGGCACGTCCGAGTACTTCATTTTCTCGCGTATACCCGCCAGGGCGACGATGGCCAGGGCCCAGCCGACGCCGGAGCCGGCGCCGAACACCACGCTCTCGGTGAATGTGTAGTCCCGCTCGACCATGAACAGGGATGCGCCGAGGATCGCGCAGTTCACGGTAATCAGCGGCAGGAATACCCCGAGGGCGTTGTACAGGGCGGGCACGAAACGGTCGAGGAACATCTCGAGGATCTGCACGAGGGCCGCGATCACCCCGATATAGGACAGCAGGCCCAGGAAACTCAGGTCCATGTCCGGCAGTCCCGCCCAGGCGAGTGCGCCGTCCGCCAGGAGGTTGTTGTAGATGAGGTTGTTCACCGGCACGGTGATCGTCAGCACGACGATAACCGCGATACCCAGGCCCAGCGCAGTCTGCACTTTCTTGGAGACTGCCAGGAACGTACACATGCCCAGGAAGAAGGCCAGGGCCATGTTCTCGATAAAAATCGCCCGTATGAACAGGCTCAGCAGAGCTTCCATCTACACGCCCTCCCGTGCCGCCGTGTGCGGGGCCATCTTGAAGTCCGGCTCCTCCACCTGCTCCTTCTGGAAGGTGCGGAGGGCCCAGATGAACAGGCCGATCAGGAAGAAGGCGCTCGGGGGCAGGAGCAGCAGGCCGTTGGGGTTGTACCAGCCGCCCTCGGTGACCAGCGGCAGTATTTCAATGCCCATCAACTTGCCGGAGCCGAACAGCTCGCGCACCACAGCCACCGCAATCAGCACGACGCTGTAGCCGAGGCCGTTGCCCACGCCGTCGAAAAAGCTCGGCAGGGGCGGGTTTTTCATGGCGAAGGCCTCGGCCCGGCCCATGACGATGCAGTTCGTGATGATCAGCCCGACAAATACCGAGAGCTGCTTGCTGATGGCGTAGGCGTAGGCCTTGAGAAACTGGTCGACCACGATCACCAGCGAGGCGATGATGACCATCTGCACGATGATGCGGATGCTGCTGGGAATGTGGTTGCGAATCAGTGACACACCCACGTTGGCGAAAGCGCAGACGAACGTCAGGGCCACGCACATAACCAGGGTTACCTGCAGTGACGACGTGACCGCCAGTGCCGAGCAGATGCCCAGGATCTGCAGGGCGATGGGATTGTTCCGGAAAATCGGCGTCGTCAGGGTGTCTTTGACGGAATCCATGCTCAGGCCTCTCCCGCTTTCAGGTTGTCGAGGAACGGCGCGAAGCCGTTTTCACCCAGCCAGAACTGTACCAGGTTGGTCACGCCGCGCGCGGTCAGCGTCGCACCGGCCAGGCCGTCCACCTGCCAGTTCGCGTTCGGGCTGGCCGGGTCCACGCTGCCTTTCACCAGCGCCAGCTCGACCTCGCCGTCGCGGTAGACTTCCTTGCCCGGCCACAGGCTCTTCCAGCGCGGGTTGTCGATCTCGCCGCCCAGCCCGGGGGTCTCGCCATGCTCGTAGAAGCCCAGCCCCGCCACCGTGTTGGCGTCGGACTCCAGGGCGATGAAGCCGTACATGGTCGACCACAGGCCGTAGCCGCGCACCGGCAGGATAACCTTGTCGATATCGCCCTGCCCGTCCTCGACGATGTACACCAGCGTGTGGTGCTCACGTCGGAAAATCTTGGCGATGTCCTCGTCGGCGGACAGCGCGTCGGACCTGCCCGGGTCCTTGGCGGCCTTGACGGGGTCGAGGCTGTCAGCGTCCACGTCATCCACGAAGTTGCCCGTGCGCAGGTCCACCACGCGTGTCGTGATCTGGGCGAACTGCTCCTCGACGCTGCGACTGTCGTCCAGCATGCCCGCCGCGGCCAGGATATTGCGCTTGCGATCCAGGGTCTTGTTGATTTCCTGCGCCGGCTTGAGCACCACCGCCGCGGTGGAGACGACAACCGAGCACACGATGCACAGCAGCAGTGCGACTGTCAGCGTCTTGCCGATACTGTCGTTACCGGACACGTGCCATCCTCCGTTTGATATTCGCCTGGACCACGAAATGGTCGATCAGTGGCGCGAACAGGTTGGCGAACAGGATCGCCAGCATGATGCCCTCGGGGAAGGCCGGGTTGACCACCCTGATGAGCACCGTCATTACGCCGATCAGGATACCGAAGGCCCACTTGCCGGCATCCGTCATTGAGGCGGACACGGGGTCTGTCGCCATGAAAATCATGCCGAAGGCGAAACCGCCTGTCACCAGGTGCCAGTACCAGGGCATGGCGAAGGCCGGGTTGCCCTCCGAGCCGACCAGGTTGAACAGCGAAGAGAGGAGGAACATCCCCAGGAACACCCCCAGTATGATGCGCCAGGAGGCCACGCCGGTCGCGATCAGCAGCGCCCCGCCCAACAGGATGGCCAGGGTGGAGGTCTCGCCGACGGAACCCGGCACGCTGCCGATGAACATCTCCATCCAGCTCCACTGGGACTCCAGGGCCTGCATGCCGTCGGAGGCGACGACCGAGAGGGCCGTGGCACCGGTGTGGCCGTCCACGGCCACCCACACGGCGTCGCCCGACATCTGCGCGGGGTAGGCGAAGTACAGGAAGGCGCGACCGGTGAGCGCCGGGTTGAGGAAGTTCTTGCCGGTGCCGCCGAACACCTCCTTGCCGATGACCACGCCGAAACTGATGCCCAGTGCCACCTGCCACAGGGGGATATCCGGCGGACAGGTCAGGGCGAACAGGATGGAGGTGACGAAGAAACCCTCGTTGACCTCGTGTCCCCGGCGCAGGGCGAACAGGATCTCCCAGGAGATGCCCACCAGGAAGGTCGTGATATATATAGGCAGGAAGAAGACCGCACCGTACCAGAAGCAGTGCCAGATATTGCCGGCGTCGTAGCCGCCGAGCAGGTCGATCAGCCAGCCGCGCCAGCCGTCTATGCCCTGCCCGGGCGCCAGCACTTCCGTGGCCTGGAAACCCAGGTTGTACATGCCGTAGAACATGGCCGGGAAGGCGGCCAGCCAGACGGTGATCATGATCCGCTTGAGATCCACGCCGTCGCGCACGTGTGCGGTGGAGCGGGTCACCGAGGACGGCGAGTAGAGAAAGGTGTCGAAGACCTCGTAGAGGGCGAAATATTTCTGGAAGCGCCCGCCCTCCTGGAAGTGGTGCTCGATACCGTCGAGAAAACGTCTCAGTCCCACGGCCTAGCCCTCCGTCTCGATGCGCGTCAGGTTATCGCGCAGGATGGGGCCGTACTCGTACTTGCCGGGGCAGACGTAGCTGCACAGGGCGAGGTCCTCCTCCTCCAGTTCCAGGCAGCCGAGCGCCTGGGCCATCTCGGTGTCGCCGACGATCAGGGCGCGCAGCAACTGGGTGGGCAGGATGTCCAGGGGCATAATCCTCTCGTAGCTTCCCACGGGTACCATGGCGCGCTCGCTGCCGTTGGTGGTGGTGGTCATCGGCAGGGGTTTCGCGCCCAGGAAGCCGGTGACGTAAATGCGCAGGTTGGAGTGCTTGCGAAAGCCCGGCGAAAACCAGCCCATAAACTCGCGCTTGCGCCCCTCCAGCAACACCGATACCTGGTTGTGATAGCGGCCCAGGTAGGCGGTGCCGCCGGATACAGCACGTCCTCCAAGTACGGACCCCGAGATCATTCGGTTTTCGCCGTTTTTCAGCTGCCCGGCACACAGGGCCTGCAGGTCGACGCCGACGCGGGTGCGCAGCAGGCGCGGATTTTCCACCTGGGGACCGCCGAGGGCGACCACGCGCTCGGTGTACAGGCGCCCGTCCAGGAACAGGCGGCCCACCGCGATGACATCCTGGTAGCCTATGGTCCACACCACTCGCTCGTTGCCGGCGCTCTCCAGGAAATGGATGTGCGTGCCGGCCAGGCCCGCGGGGTGCGGCCCGGCGAACGCGGCGGTCTCGATATTCCCGGCGCTGCCCGCCGGCAGTGCCGCGTCCGGGGCCTTGCACAGGTAGAGCTTGCCCGCGGTGAGGCGCGCCAGGAGATCCAGGCCGAGGGCAAAGACCTCCGGCTGTTCGGCGACAATCACCGCCGGGTCCGCCGCCAGCGGGTGCGTGTCGATGGCGGTGACGAAAATGGCCGCCGCCTCGGCGTCCAGGGCGGGCACCTTGCTGTAGGGACGCGTGCGCAGCGCGGTCCACTGTCCGCTCTGCTGCAGGGTGTCGCGGATGCTCTGCGCGTCGGGCAGGTTCCCGGGCGTGCAGGTGGGGAAGGCCTCGGCCTCGTCGCCCTCCACCTCGATGACAACGGACTGCAACACGCGCCTGGCGCCGCGATTGATGGCGCTGACCACGCCGGCGGCGGGGGCGGTATAGCGCACTCCAGCGGTCTTCTTGTCGCTGAACAGTTCCTGTCCGAGCTTCACCCGGTCGCCCACCGCCACGGCCATGGTGGGCTTCATGCCGACGTAGTCAAAGCCGACCACGGCCACGGCGCGGGCCGCGGGAGCGTTCTCAATGACCTGCCGTGGGGCCCCTTGAATCGGGATATCCAGGCCCCGTTTGATTCTGATCATACGATCCGCCTACAGACGAAAACTCTCGTGGGTGGACTGAAAAACCGACGGGGCTTGCCCCCCTTCAAGACGGGGTGCGGCAGCACCTGCCACCGCCTGTCCCGGCCCCTCGGGGACGATTCCAGGCACTGGATTCCAGGCCGCGCGCATTATACAGGAAGCGCTCCCCAAAACGCTAGCGCGCGGGGGGCAGCCGTTTGATTTTGAACAAGTTTTGCCGCAGGCGGTCAACCCGCGGCCACGGGTCTCAGTCCTGCGGCGGATAGGTCGCGTAGGCGATCCCCGCCATCTGCTCGAGGATCCGGTGGACCTGGCAGCTGTAGCCGAATTCGTTGTCGTACCAGACGTACAGGACCACCTGCTTGCCGTTGGCGATGGTCGCCTCCGCGTCGAACACGCAGGCGTGCCGCGAGCCCACGAAATCGGTGGACACCACCTCGGGGGAGGCCGAGTAGTCGATCTGCTTGCGCAGCGGCGAGTGCAGGGCCTGGTGGCGCATGAACTCGTTCACCTCCTCCACCGTGGTCTCCCGGGAAAGTGTCAGGTTGAGGATGGCCATGGAGACATTGGGCGTGGGCACACGGATCGCGTTGCCGGTCAGCTTGCCGAGCAGCTGGGGCAGGACCTTGCCCACCGCGCTGGCGGCGCCGGTCTCGGTCAGCACCATGTTGAGGGGCGCACTGCGGCCGCGCCGGGAGGCCTTGTGGTAGTTGTCGATCAGGTTCTGGTCGTTGGTGTAGGCGTGCACGGTCTCGACGTGGCCGGCAACGATGCTGTACTCGTCGTCCATGGCCTTCAGCGGCGGCGCGATGGCGTTGGTGGTGCAGGACGCCGCCGAGATGATCGTATCGCTCTCCTGGATGATGTCGTTGTTGATGCCGGCCACCACGTTTTTCAGGTTGCCCTTGCCCGGCGCGGTCAGGATGACCTTGGCGGCCCCCTTGCTCTTGAGGTGCTGGGCGAGGCCGTCCTCGTCGCGCCAGACGCCGGTGTTGTCGATGACAATGGCATCCTCGATACCGTACTCGGTGTAGTCGATCTCGTCGGGCGAGTTGGCGTAGATCACCTTGATCTCGTTGCCGTTGGCCACGAAGGACTCGCGCTCCTCGTCCACGCGGATGGTGCCGTCGAAGGCGCCGTGCACGGAGTCGCGGCGCAGCAGGCTGGCCCGCTTGACCAGGTCGTTGGGGGCCTTGCCGCGGCGCACCACGATGGCCCGCAGGCGCAGACAGTCGCCGCCGTCGGTCTTCTCTATCAGGATGCGCGCCATGAGACGGCCGATGCGGCCGAAGCCGTACAGCACCACGTCGCGCGGCTTCTCGACGGGCTTGTGTTGGGCGCCCACCAGGGATTCCAGTTCGCGCTCGGTGTACTGCTCGACGCTGAGCCCCTCACCCGCGCCCTGGTCGTAGTAACGGACCGCCAGGCGGCCGACGTCGATATGCGCCGGGCCCAGGTCCATCTGGCTGAGGTGGCTGATGATCGGGAAGGTCTCGAACTCGGAGAGCTCGTTGGCCTCGACCTGCCGCACGTAGCGGTGGTCCTTCATGATCTCGAGCACGGAGCGGTTGACGAGCGACTTGCCGTAGATATAGCACTTGACGCTCTTCTCGCGCGACAGGCGGCCGACCATGGGGATCATGCCCTCGGCCAGGGCCTCGCGCTCCTTCCAGTCCTTGAAGTAATCGGCTGGTCGCTCTCGTTTGCGGTCGTTCACTGTGTTTACCCTTTGTCTTCCTTTTTATAGTGTTTGTGCCAACGGTCGTCGGGGCGCGTATTATCATCCGATGGTCAGGGCGGCGCAAGCCGCTTCGGGCCCGCTGGCGCGGGCTGCGGGCTTCGCTATAATGCGCGGCTCCTGTCCACCCCACGGCACCCGGGACCCCCCAACCGATGTTCAGCTCGCTGCTCGCAAACACCCCCTGGCCGGGCCGACCGGGCACGCGCACGGGGATGGGACCGTTCAGCGGCAGCGCCGACGCGCGCTGTATCGCCGAACTCGCCCGCGCCGACCGCCTGCTGCTGGTAATCACCCCGGACACCGGCACGGCCCTGGCCCTGGAGCGGGAACTGCCCTTCTTCCTCGACGGGGACACGCCGATCCTGGGCTTCCCGGACCGGGAGACACTGCCCTACGATAATTTCTCCCCGCACCAGGACATCATCTCGGACCGGCTCGCCGCGCTGTACAGCCTGCCGGGGCTGGACCGCGGCATACTCCTGGTGCCGGTTCCGACGCTGATGCACCGGCTGCCGCCCACGGACTACGTCGCCGGCAACAGCCTCGTCCTGGAGACCGGCCAGACCCTGGACCCGGCGCGCTTCCGGCAGAACCTGCTGCGCAACGGCTACACCAACGTGGAGACCGTCTACGAGCACGGGGAGTTCGCCCTGCGCGGCAACCTGCTGGACCTGTACCCCATGGGCAGCCGACTGCCGTTCCGTATCGACCTGCTGGATGACGAGGTCGACACGCTGCGCACCTTCGACCCGGAGACGCAGCGCACCGTGGACAAGGTCCGGTCGATCGAACTGCTGCCCGCCAGGGAGTACCCGCTGGAACCGCGCGCCGTCGAGCGCTTCAAGATGAACTGGTACGAGACCTTCGAAGGCGACCCGGACCTGTGCCCCACGTTTACGGAGGTCAGCGCCGGGCGCAGCCCCGGGGGTTGCGAATACTACCTGCCGCTGTTCTTCGAGCAGTGCGCCACGCTGTTCGACTACCTGCCGGACAACGCGGCGATCGTGGCGACGGGTAACCACCACGAGGCCGCGCAACACTTCTGGGACGAGGTCGGCACGCGCTTCGAGGAGTACGGGATCGACCCGCGCCGACCCCTGCTGCCTCCCGCCCGGTGCTTCCTGCCGGTGGAGGAACTGTACCGGGACCTGGGCGAATTCGCCGTGCTTGAACTGCGCCACAACCCCGATGCCGCAATCCACGTGGAGACTCCCGTACAGCCGCCGCCGCAACTCTCCGGGGGTCCGCCGGTGGACAACCTCAGGGAATTTATCGCCGCGCACGGCGGGCCCGTACTGCTCTGCGCCGAGTCCGCCGGGCGTCGCGAAATCCTGCTGGAATCCCTCGCCGAGCGGGACCTGCATCCCGACCCCGTTAAGAACTGGGACGACTTCCTTGCCTCGGGGCTGGATTTCGCCATCGCCACCGCGCCGATCGACCGCGGGCTCTACTGCGGCCCGGGAGAGCCCACACTGGTGTGCGAGGCGCAGCTGTTCGGCGAGCGGGTGGCCCAGCGCCGCCGGCGGCGAGACACCGCCGAGAGCGCTGCCGCCACCGCGTTTCGCGACCTGACGGAACTGCGTCCCGGTGTCCCGGTGGTCCACCTGGAGCACGGCGTGGGGCGTTACGAGGGCCTGCAGATGCTCGAGGTGGACGGGCAACAGACGGAGTTCCTGACGCTGCAGTACGCCGAGGGCGCGCGCCTGTATGTACCGGTGGCCTCCCTGCACCTGGTCGGCCGCTACGGCGGCAGCGACCCGGAGCGAGCGCCGCTGCACCGGCTGGGGTCGGAGCAGTGGGAGAAGGCGCGGCGCCGCGCCGCGGAGAAGGCCCGGGATGTCGCCTCGGAACTGCTGGAGGTCTACGCCCGGCGCGAGGCCCGGGAGGGCTTCGCTTTTCCGCGGGAGGACGCGGACTACGAGCGCTTCTGCGCGGCCTTTCCCTTCGAGGAGACCCCGGACCAGTCCGACGCCATCGCGGCGGTGCTGGCCGACATGGAAAGCGGGCGCGTCATGGACCGCCTGGTCTGCGGCGATGTCGGCTTCGGCAAGACCGAGGTGGCCCTGCGTGCGGCCTTCGTCGCCTGCCGCGCGGGCCGCCAGGTCGCGATACTGGTGCCCACCACGCTGCTGGCCCAGCAGCACTACAACACCTTCTGCGACCGCTTCGCCGACTGGCCCGTCAACGTCGAGGTCGTCTCGCGCTTCCGCAGCGGCGCGGAGTCGCAGGCGATCGTGAAGCGCGCCGCCGCGGGCGAGATCGACATCCTGATCGGTACCCACAAGCTGTTGCAGTCCAGTTTCCGGTTCGACGACCTGGGCCTGCTGATCATCGACGAGGAGCACCGCTTCGGCGTCAAGCAGAAGGAGGCCATCAAGGCCCTGCGCACCGCGGTGGATATTCTCACGCTGACGGCGACGCCGATTCCGCGCACCCTGAACATGGCCCTCGGCGGCATGCGCGACCTGTCCATTATCGCCACGCCGCCGGCGCGGCGGCTGTCCATCCGCACATTCGTGCGCGAACACAATGTCGCCCTGGTCAAGGAGGCGGTGCTGCGCGAGACCCTGCGCGGCGGCCAGGTCTACTACCTGCACAACGAGGTAAAAACCATCGAGGAGACGGCGCGCAAGTTGCGCGAACTGCTCCCGGACCTGAGCATCGCGGTCGCCCACGGGCAGATGCGCGAAAACAACCTCGAGCGCGTCATGTCCGACTTCTACCACCAGCGGCACCACATCCTGCTGTGCACGACGATCATCGAGACGGGTATCGACATCCCCAACGCCAACACCATTGTCATCGAGCGCGCGGACAAGTTCGGCCTGGCGCAGCTGCACCAGCTCCGCGGGCGGGTCGGCCGCTCCCACCACCAGGCCTACGCCTACCTGCTGACCCCACCCCGCTCCGCCATCACCGCCGACGCCGTCAAGCGCCTGGAGGCGATCGAGTCCGCCGGCGACCTGGGGGCCGGCTACCTCCTCGCAACCCACGACCTGGAGATTCGCGGCGCCGGCGAACTGCTCGGCGAGGAACAGAGCGGCCAGATCCAGAGTGTGGGTTTCGGCATGTACATGGACATGCTGCAGCGCGCGGTCGACGCGCTGCGCCGGGGCGACATACCCGACGCCGACGCACCGCTGGAACAGGGCACGGAAGTGAACCTGCACATGCCTGCGCTGATCCCCGACGACTACCTGCCCGACGTCAACGGCCGCCTGATACTCTACAAGCGCATCGCCGCGGCGACCGACGACGAGGCGCTGCGCCAGCTGCGGGTGGAGATGATCGATCGCTTCGGGTTATTGCCCGCCCAGGTGGACAACCTGTTCCGCGTCTCGGGCCTGCGCCTGCGGGCCCAACAGCTGGGCATCCGCACTATCGACGCCGGTCCGGGCGGTGGTAGTATCGATTTCCAGGAGACGACACCGGTCAACCCCCTCAACCTGGTGCAGCTGGTGCAGTCCGACCCCCGCGTGTACAGGCTGGCCGGAGCAACCCGCTTGCGCTTTGAACAAGATCTCCCCGACAACCGCGAACGACAGGCCTGGCTGGAGGCGCTGCTGGACCGCCTGGCGGCCGAACCCGCCGGGGACGCCGCCCATGCCTGAACGCCCGGCGGCCCGCTGGGTACTGCTGGCCTGTGTGCTGCTGCTCTGGCACGGTCCGGCCAACGCCGAGCGCTGGTACCGGGTCGAGCTGCTGGTGTTCGCCCAGCCCGGTGGCGCCGGGGCCGAGCAATGGGCGCCGATTCCCCGGCTCGAATACCCGGGCGCCGCCCGCTTCCTGCTGCGTACGGCGGCCATCGAGAACAACAACGCGCGCTACGGCATGGCGGGCGAGGTCGACGAGTTCGGCCGCCAGCTTTTCGAGTTACCGGACCCGACCGCCCTGCCCCCGCTGCCGCAGGAACCGCTTGCGAACCCGGACACCGGGACTGCCGCACCGGCCACCGGGCTCGACGCCGCTGCACCGGGGGCGCTGGAAACCGGTGCGCCCCCGCTGCCCACTCCCTTCCTGGTGCTGCCGCGATCGCTGCTGGAGTTTCGCGGCAAGGCCGCCTACATGGAGCGCCGCGGAGGCTACCGGATGCTGTTTCACGAGACCTGGTTGCAACCCGTGGGCGAGGCATCCCGGGAGCTGCCCATCGTGCTCGACCGCTCGGGCGACAGCGGCACCTGGCCGGAGCTGCAGGGCAGTGTGCGCCTGTACCTGTCGCGCTACCTGCACCTGGAGACCAACCTCTGGCTGAACACCCGCGGCGAGTATCTCCCCGGTGAGTGGCGCATGCCCCCCGCCCCTCTCGGGCCGCCGTCGGTCATCGTCACGGAGCCGCCGCCACCGCTGGCGGACACCGAGTCGACCGCGCCCGACGTTCCGGCAGGCGCCGGCAGCGAAAGCGTGGAAGACGTGGTCGCAGAAGACGGGGCGGGGCCGGTTTACCCCTGGCGCCACGCGGTGCTGCAACAGCAGAAACGGCGCATGCGCAGCAACGAAGTGCACTACATCGATCACCCGATGCTCGGGGTGATCGCCAAGCTGACGCCGCTCACGGAGGAGGATCTGTGGGACTTCGCCGCGGCGGAGACGGGGCCCGCGGTTGCCGTTCAGCCCTAGCGCGCGTCCAGGAACGCCTGTAGCAGTTCGCGCACCACCGCCGCCTCCCGCAGGAGAATCTGTCCCATCATCTCCAGCGTCAGCGGCAGCTCGCCCAGCCCCGCGGCGGGGTTCACCACCATGCACACGCTGGCGTAGGCCACCCCCATCTCGCGCGCCAGCGACGCCTCGGGCATGCCGGTCATGCCGACCACGTCGCAACCGTCGCGGGCCATGCGCTGGACTTCCCCCGCGGTCTCCAGCCGCGGGCCCTGGGTGACGCCGTGCACACCCGAGGACTCGTGGGCGATGCGCGCACCCGTCGCTGCTTCCACGAGGGCCATGCGCAGGGTGCGGTCGTAGGGTTCGGTGAAGTCGATGTGCATCAGTGCGCCCGAACTGCCGTCGTCGAAGGTGTGCTCGCGGCCCCAGGTGTAGTCGATGACCTGGTCCGGGATCAGCAGTTGCCCCGGCCGCATGGCCGGTGCTATGCCGCCGACGGCATTGACGGCCACGATCTCGCGCACGCCGAGCGCATGCAGCGCCCAGATATTCGCGCGGTAGTTGATCAGGTGGGGCGGGATTGCGCCCGGGCTGCCGTGGCGCTGCAGGAAGTACACGGTGTTGCGGCCGAGCCTGCCCTCCTGCACCGGTCGGGAAACAGCGCCGTAGGGGGTGTCCGGCGCGTGCTCGGCGACGATCTCCAGGCCGTCGAGCTCGTCCAGCCCCGTACCGCCGATGATGGCGAGCGGGGTCACGCGCCGGGCTCCGGACCCATCCCCTCAAGGTGCAGCGTGCGGGTGGGAAAGGCCACGTCGGCGCCGTTGGCGTGGATGATGCCGAGAATTTCCAGCAGGATTTCCTCCTTGATCTTGTGGAAGTCCACCCAGACCGTGGTGCGCGTGAAGGTGTAGACGAAGAAGTCCAGGGAGGACGCGCCGAAGGAAACGAAATTGACGATCAGGGTGCGCGAGTGGTCGATGGCCTCGTGGTTCTCCAGCATGTCGCGCACCTCATCGACGATCTTCGCGACCTTCCCGGCGTCCTCGTAGCGCAGCCCGATGGTCTCGTAAATGCGGCGGTTGTGCATACGCGTCGGGTTCTCGACGGCGATCTGGCTGAACACCGCGTTCGGTACGTAGAGCGGGCGCTGGTCGAAGGTGCGGATGACGGTGAGGCGCCAGCCGATACTCTCCACGGTGCCCTCGATCTCCCTGTCCGGGGACCGAATCCAGTCGCCGATGGTAAAGGGGCGATCGAGGTAGATACTGAGCCCGCCGAAAAAGTTGGCCAGCAGGTCCTTCGCGGCGAATCCGACCGCGATGCCGCCGATACCCCCGAACGCGAGCAGTCCCTCGATACTGACCCCCACGCTCTGCAGCACCATCAGGGCCGCGACCACCCACATGGCGATGCGCGCGAGTTTCGTCGTGGCGCGCACGGTAGCGCGATCCGCCGAGGAGACTGTTCCCCTGGCCGGGGACAACAACTCCTGCTCCACCCCCTTGATCAGGCGGTGCAGGAACCAGGCCAGGACGAGGACGATCCCGGTGTCCGCCGCCTGCAGGGTGCGCGCCTGGAGCACGGGCGCCAGCGGATAGATCTGCAGTGCCGCGTAGGCGACCAGCACCCACAGCGCGAAGCGCGCGGGCCGCTCCAGCGCGGACAGGAAAATGTCGTCCCAGCGCTGGGCGCTGCTTTGGGCCACCTTGTGCAGGCGCGCCACCACCACACCCAGGAGCAGGTGCGCCAGCCCCCCCGCCACAAGCAGGAGCACCAGCTGGGTGACCTGGTCGGAGATACCCAGGCTCTGCCCGATGCGCTCGATTACCTCTTCCACGGCCCACCGGCTTGCGGCAATTGGCGCCCGTCAACAAAGATTCGATGGTTTTTAGACAATTTACTTATGTCGGTCAGTAGGCTCCGGGTGGTTCGGCTATATAAAGAGACGCCGGTACCGAAGTCAACTCTTGAAAGCCCGCGCAAACAACTGATCTCTTTCAAAAAGATAATTAGCTCCCGGCAGCGGGTAATTTGGAGCCGGCTGGTTATGCCTGTTTCGCACAGTGGACACGACTTGCCAGCGTGATATGTTCTTCACAGAGGGTGCATTAAAGCAAAGCATCGGGTACAGGCAAATGAAAATGTTGAGTCCATTGATCGGTGCCTGGTACAAGGATTTGCAGAGCCGCGCGCTGTTCGAAGTCGTGGACTGGGATCCGTCCAGCCTGACCATCGAGACCCAGTACCTCGACGGGGAGGTCGCCGAGTACGACCTGGACGCCTGGCGCGAGATGGTGCTGGTACAGGTGGAGCCGCCTGAGGACTGGCGCGCGGCCTTCGAACTCGACGACGACGACATGCTCGACCCGGACCTGCCGATTCACCCCGAGGACTGGGCCAGCCCCCTCAACTCCATCGAGCCCGACGCCATGTACGGCGTCGAGGACTACTGATCCGCCCGGGCGTTTCCCGCCCACCTGCCCGGCACGAAACGGCTATAAGAGGCTAGTAGCGCAGGGCCTCGTAGACCTGGGGCTGGACCGCCGACACGTGCACACGCGGTGCGAGTTCCGCCGCCGTCTGGTTGACGAGCTGGCACGCCTGCGCCGCCGAGATGCGGTGCTCCTGCTGGATACTGTTCATATCCGTCTCGATCGTGGGCCACGCCACCTTGTCCAGCGCCCGCGTGAAGTGCGGGTCGTTAAAACGCGCGTTAAGGTCCACGCCGTTCTCGGAGAGGATGGTGAGCTCTTCGACATGCACAGCGGTGAACGCCTCGACAAACCGGGGAATCTGTTCGCCGTGGCGCAGGCAATAGGCGGGACGGGTCACGACGTTGAGGTAGAAAAAGCCCGCGAAAGTTTCCATCGCGGCCTTGCGCCTCGCCTCGTCCGTTTCCCGCGACGCGATCAGTTCGGAGGTTCGCTCCACGGCCACCTGCTGGAAGGCCTCGGAGGCACGGGAACCTGTCGCGCCGGGACTGCGTGACTCCGCCTCCGCGGCGATCTCCTCGTACACTTTCGCGGCCGTCGCCTCCGTGCGTTTTTCGAGCACGAAGCGCAGCCCGAACACCGCGAGCAAAACAACCGCCACGACGGCGACCATGCCGACTGCCTTGTTTGGCATCTCCCACCTTCCCTTCCGCACGATATCCCGGCCAGTATATCAGCGCGGCGGGGGCGCCCGTGAGTGATCCGGGTCACAGGCCGGCGCGCGGGGAAGAACCCGTTTACGTTCGCGCACATACTGTATATAATCACAGCAACTGTATAAATACACAGAACCCGATACAGGGGGCGCCCGCGATGGAAAAGCTCACCCAGCGTCAGCAGCAGGTCCTGGACCTGGTCCGCCGACATATCGAAGAGACAGGCTTCCCGCCGACCCGGGCGGACATCGCCGGGGAACTGGGATTTCGCTCCGCCAACGCCGCGGAGGAGCACCTCAAGGCGCTGGCGCGCAAGGGCGCCATCGAGATCATCCCGGGCGCCTCGCGCGGGATCCGGCTGCCGGACAGCGCCGGTATACCGATTGTGGGCCGCGTGGCGGCGGGCAGCCCGATCCTGGCCCAGGAGCACATCGAGGACTACTGCGACCTGCCCCCCAGCTTCTTCCGGCCGCGGGCGGACTACTTCCTCACCGTGCACGGTGACAGCATGATCGACATCGGCATTCTCGACGGCGACCTGCTGGCGGTGCACAGCACACCGACGGCGAGCAACGGGGATATCGTGGTGGCGAGGATCGAGGACGAGGTGACCGTGAAGCGACTGCGTCGCGGGCGGGAAAAGTACCGCCTGCAGCTGCTGCCGGAAAACGAGGATTACAGCCCGATCGAGGTGGACCTGCGCGAACAGGAGTTCGCCATCGAGGGCCTGAGCGTCGGCGTCCTGCGCCGCGGCGCCTGACGCGACCCAAGCTTTACCACCCGGCTCCTGGCGAGCCGTTGTAACGCTGTCAGTGGAGGACTCGCGGGCCCTCGTCGACAACGTCCGCTTCAACCTCTACTTCCGCTTCTTCCGCGATGGTCGCGGCCGCCTGGATGCCGGCCTGGATCATCGCCTTGGCGACTTCCAGCCCGTGGTCCATCAGGTAGACCCTGGCCTCTTCGGAAAATTGGATAGTGACGAGCGGTTCGGAATCGTCATCTGCGCGCTGTAGAACGATCTCTCCATTGCCCAGGTCGACGATTTCCATCAGGGATGCAGACACTCACTAAACCTCTGTATATCGGAACTGCCGCTCCATTCTAACAGCAGCCCCGCCGCGGGCGCCACCGCGCCCCGGGAACCCGGATGCAGGGGAGCCGTGTTTGGTGTGATCGCGCGTGCCCGGCCGGGTGGCGGGCCCAGCAGCGGGTCGATTAACGCATTGTCTAGTATTCGTCCAGCGAGTCGCGCATGCGCCCGAACAGCGCTTCCAGCCGTTCGGCCCAGTCCGCCGCGTCAGCCAGGTCCGCCTGCGCGGGGACTTCCACGGCGAGACTGTCCCGGCCCCCGCGGTGTTGGACAGCCGCACCCGGCGGCGCCAGCAGACCGTGCAGCCAGCCCTCCGCTTCCATCTGCCGAAACTCGCGCAGCTCGCCCGACTCGGCCTTGCCGGCCGGCCGCTCGGGCAGGTCGGCGACGCCGGCGGGTACGGTCCCGTCGGGGGGCAGTTCCTCCCCCATGATTTCCAGGAGGAACCAGCCGTAGGCCTCCAGCAGGTGGCCGCGGACGGGGGGGCGGAATGCGGACGCGAGGGTCGCGGGGGGAATGTCACCGGCGTCGCGGGCGTCGCGCCAGGCCGCGAGGACGATCTTCGCCAGGTACAGCGCCTGGTTGGCGTTGGCCCTGGCCGAACCCATCAGGATTTCCGGGCGCCGGCGCCCCTGGACTTGCGACCGCCGCTGCTGCGTCCCCTGGAGCGCTCCTCTTCCCAGGCGCCGTTGCGGTACCAGGCTTTCCAGCCTGTCGCCTTGCCGTCCTTTTCCGTCATAACGTACTGTTCCTTCGTCTTGCGACTAAAGCGCACCTGGGCGGGGTTGCCATCCGGATCCTCCACCGGCGCGCTGAACAGGAAGCTGTACTTGGGATCGATTTCCGCCTGGTGCGGCAGCAGCTCTGAGACGAACGGCGCGCGGGTCTCGCGATTGCGCGGAAACTGGCTGGCGGCGAGGAACAGGCCCGCTGCGCCGTCGCGCAGCACGTAGGTGTCCTCCACTTTCTGGCAGACCAGCTCGGGCATCGGCACCGGATCCATCTTGGGCGGCGCGGCCTCGCCGTTGCGCAACAGCTTGCGCGTGTTCTTGCAGGCCTCGTTCGTACAGCCGAAGTACTTGCCGAAACGCCCGCTCTTGAGCTGCATTTCCGCGCCGCACTTGTCGCACTCCAGGGTGGGCCCCTCGTAACCGCGAATCTTGAACTTGCCGTGCTCCACCTCGAAGCCCGGACAGTCGGGATTGTTGCCGCAAACGTGGAGCTTGCGCTCCTCGTCGATCAGGTAGCTGTCCATGGCTGTGCCGCAGAGGGGGCAGCGGTGCTTGGTGCGCAGCAGCCTGGACTCCGCCTCGTCGTCGGCGTCCTCGCGGATCGCCTCCTCGCCCGGGGTCAGGTTGACAGTGTTCTTGCAGCGCTCCTTCGGCGGCAGGCCGTAGCCCGAGCAACCGAGGAAGACCCCGGTGCTGGCGGTGCGTACCTGCATGGGACGGCCGCAGTTGCTGCAGTCAATGTCGGTCATGGTCGGCTGGTTGGGCTGCATGCCGTCGGGCTCGGGCTCCCCCGCCTTCTCGAGCAGGCCGCTGAATTCCGCGTAGAAACGGTCGAGCAGCTCGTGCCACTCGAGATTGCCCTGGGCGACTTCGTCCAGGTGCTCCTCCATGTTCGCGGTAAAGCCGTAGTCCAGCAGGTCGCTGAAACTCGACTGCAGGCGCTGGGTCACGATATCGCCCATCTTCTCCGCGTAGAAGCGTTTGTTCTCCAGGCGCACGTAGCCCCGGTCCTGGATCGTGGAGATGATCGACGCGTAGGTGGAGGGGCGCCCGATGCCGCGCTTCTCCAGCTCGCGCACCAGGCTCGCCTCGCCGTAGCGCGGCGCCGGCTTGGTGAAGTGCTGGGCGGGCTCCAGGCCGCGCAGGGTGAGCGGGTCACCCTGCTTCAGGTCGGGCAGCACGGCGTCCTCCGCCTTGCGGCCCGCCGGGGGCTGGACCCGGGTGTAGCCGTCGAATTTCACAATCCGGCCCCTGGCGTTGAGGCGGTAGTCGCCCGCTTTCACGGTGACTTTCGTCGAGACGTACTCCGCGTTGGGCATCTGGCACGCGACGAATTGGCGCCAGATGAGTTCATAGAGGCGTTCCGCGTCACGCTCCATGCCCTTCAGCGCCGTCTGCGGTACGTTGACGTCCGAGGGGCGTATGGCCTCGTGGGCCTCCTGGGCGCCCTCCTTGGAGGAGAACAGGCGCGGCTTTTCCGGCAGGTACGCCGGCGGGAAATTGTCGCCGATGTACTCGCGGCAGGCGTTCACCGCCTCCGCGCTGAGGTTGGTCGAGTCGGTTCGCATGTAAGTGATGTAGCCCGCCTCGTAGAGTCGCTGGGCAAGCATCATGGTCTTCTTGACGCTGAATCCCAGCCGCGTGCTGGCGGCCTGCTGCAGCGTCGAGGTGATGAACGGTGCCGGCGCCTTGGAACGCGTCGGCTTGTCCTCGCGGTCGCTGACCACGTAGTCGCGGGCTTCCAGTTCTCCGACGGCGGCCATGGCGGACGCTTCGTCCCCGGGACGAAACTCCTCGCCGGCGTGCTTCTTGACCTGGAAGCGGATCTCCTCGCCCTGGCCCGTGGCGAGATTGGCGTGGACTTCCCAGTACTCCTCCGGGACGAACGCTCGGATCTCCCGCTCGCGCTCGACGATGAGGCGCACCGCGACGGACTGCACCCTGCCCGCCGATAGCCCGCGGGCCACCTTCGCCCACAGCAGCGGCGAGACCATGTAACCGACGACGCGGTCGAGGAAGCGTCGCGCCTGTTGCGCGTTCACCCGGTCCATGTCCAGGTCGGTCGGGTGCTCGAACGCTTCGGTGATCGCCTTGCGGGTGATTTCGTTGAACACGACGCGCTTGTAGCGTTTGCTGTCGCCGCCGATGGCCTCCTTGAGGTGCCAGGCGATGGCCTCCCCCTCCCGGTCGAGGTCGGTGGCGAGGAAGACTGCGTCGGAGCCCTCGGCGATCTTTTTCAGCTCGTTGACCACCTTCTCCTTCCCCGGCAGGACCTGGTAATCGGCTTTCCAGCCCTTGTCCGGGTCGATGCCCATGCGCCGCACCAGTTGCTCCCGGGCCTTTTTCTTCTTGTGGGCCGCCTTCTTTGCGGGGCTCATCTTGCGCGTCTTGGCGGCCTGCGCCGCGCGCGCCTTGGGGTCGACCTTGGCGGTGCCGCTGCCGGATGTGGGCAGGTCGCGGATATGTCCCACGCTCGACTTGACCACGAAATCCTTGCCGAGGTACCGGTTGATGGTCTTGGCCTTGGCGGGTGATTCGACGATGACTAGTGACTTGCCCATAGACTCCTGTCGCGCGCAAACAGTCCCCTGTCCGGGGGCAGGGGCGAAAAAAGGGGCATATATAAGTCGCTATTTCCCCCGGGTCAAGAAAAATCGGGCGCCACTAGGGAGTCAGTGCGGCGGACCAGGCTACCAGCGCGGAGCGAATTTCAGCCACCTCCTGCTCCCCCCCGTCCTCGGTCCAGTAGACCCCGCAACTCCCCGAATCGACACTCGCAGCGCGCACTGTCGCGGGCAGTTCGGACAACGCCCCGGGAGTCACGGTGCGACCGCCGACGGGGCGCCAGGCCGCGTCGTCGAACACCCAGGCAGCGCGCTCGACACGACCGGAGGCGGCCGCCGGCAGGCGCAATCCGTAGTAGATCAGGTTCCCCGCTGCCACGCCCGGCAGGCGCTCAATACCCGGCACCTGGCGGAACTCGACGAACAGGCCGCCCAGGGCAGCGCACTCCCTGAGCGCCGCCAGCTCCCGCTGGCGACGGCTCGGCAGGAAACGCAGCAGGGGTGCGAGCGCGAGGCCGACGACCAGTGCGATGATCAGGTATGTCATTTGGCCGCCCATTGCTCCATGTCAATCTCCGCGGCGATAGCCGGCGCAGGCCTCGAGGGAATCGTCTACGAGTCGACATTCTATGCTATAAAGGTGTGCGGTCCCCACTCATCCCGGAGACGCACATGTCACAGTACAGCAAGGTTCTCGTCGCCATTGACCTCAGTGAGGAGTCAGCCCAGGTTCTCCAGCGGGGCGTGGCCGTCGCGGGCAACAACGCGGCAGAGTTGCACCTGATCCACGTGATCGAGCCACTCAGTTTCGCCTACGGTGGCGACATTCCCATGGATTTTTCCGGCATCCAGGACGAGATTCACCAACAGGCCACCGCCCAGCTCACGCGCTTTGCCGAAACCAGCGGCGTGGGCGCGGACCGCCAGTACATCGTACTGGGGAAGCCGGAGGTGGAGATTCACGCCAAGGCGGAGGAACTGGGCGCGGACCTGATCGTGGTGGGCAGTCACGGCCGTTACGGCCTCGCTCTCCTGATGGGTTCCACCGCCAACGGCGTCCTGCACGGGGCAAGCTGCGATGTCCTGGCCGTGCGGGTCGGCAGGTAGCGGGGGCCGGCTCCTCAGGCGTCGAGAAACGCGACCAGCCTCTCCCTGTCGAAGGGCCACTGCAGCTCCCGGCCGTCGGGGTGCGCCAGCACCGGGATCGTCAGCCCATAGCGTTCGAAGAGCGCGTCCGACTCGCTGATGTCCACTTTCTCGAAGGCTTCTTTCCTGCCCCCGAGTGTCTCGAGCAGCAGCTCCTCGGCCAAGTCGCACAGGTGACAGGCACTGGTGCCGTAGAGCTTCAACGCTTGCATACGCTTCTCCCCCGCGGGCTTGAACCGGCCCCCGGCCAGGCATTAACATGGCGCACCAAGTACAATATACTGAACTACTTTTTCGATAATACTGGTAAGCTGTGCTCCCCGAGCACAACAAGAAATTTCCCGGAGTGTAAGCAGTGGCGCTATTTTCCCAACCGACAGCCAGGGCGCTGGCTATCCTGGACCTGCTGATGGCCAATCCGCACCAGGCTTTCGGACTGACGGAAATGACGCGGCGCCTCAACCTCAACAAGGCGACCTGCCACGCCATCCTGACCACCATGGCCAATTACGGCTTCCTGGTGCAGCACCCGAAGACTAAGGCCTACCGGCTGGGGCCGTCAATTATCGCCGCGGGCAATGCGGCCTTTGCCCAATTTCCCGTACTGGAATACGCGCGGCCGGAGCTGGAGGCCCTGCAGAACGAGCTGGGGGTCGGCTTTGCCGTGACAGGGCGCTCGAAGATGCACCTGGTGTTGCTGGCGCTGTACGGTCGCGCCTCGGAGATGATCGACTCGTTTCAGCTCGGCCTGCGCCTGCCCAACACAGCGCCGGTCGCCGCCTGTTTCACCGCGTTCTCCGACGCCAAGTACCTCGAGGCGTGGCTCACACGCTGCCACGAGAGCCGCGGCGGCTACAACGAGAAGCTCGACCAGAAGCTTCGCGTATCGCTCATCGCCATTCGCGCCCGCGGCTACGAGGTCACCCTGAAGACCCGCGCCGAGGGCGAACTGCGCACGGAACTGGAACGCATACACAGCTCCTGGAGCCTCACCCACCTGGAAGACGCAGCGAACAAGTACCAGCACGATCTGTGTGACGAGCACGTACACCTGGATCGCATCGACCCCAAGGCGCGCTACGACGTCAGTACCATTGCCGTGCCCGTGTTCGTTTACCGCCAGGTGCCGATCATGTGCTTCGTTGCCGGCTCACTGGACAAACCCATGCTGGGATCGCGAGTCGAAGAGATCGCCGCGCGCATGAAGGAATCCGCCGATCGCATCACCGCCCTCGCCGCCGGCAAGGAAACCGTGAGCTGAATCCGGCGGCGCTGCCCACATGTCTGAAGACGCCAACGCTGTCCCCGATCGGGCGCTGCGCGCGCGACTGCTGACCGTCTACGGACGCAACCCCGTCCTCGAGACCCTGCGCAACGAAAACCTGCAATGTCACGCGTTGCACCTGGCCAGCAGCAATCGCGAGGGGGGCGTCATCGGCGAAATGAGATCCCTCGCCGCTGCGCGCGACCTGCCTGTGCGTATGCACAGCCGCAAGGAGCTGTCGCGTATCTCGCGCAACGGACGCCAGGACCAGGGGGTGGCGCTGGACGTGCTCTGCCCCACGTTCAACACGCTCGAGGGTTACATCGAGGCGCACCGCGACACCATCCGCGGTCGCCTGCTCGCCCTGGACGGCGTCACCAATCCACAGAATCTCGGCATGATCATCCGCTCCGCCTGCGCGGGCAATATCGACGGTATCGTGCTGCCCAGGCGAGGTACGGCCGCCCTCGGACCGCTGGTGATCAAGGCCAGCGCGGGCTCCCTGTTTCGCGCGCCGGTGCTGACCTGCGACGACCTGGCGGAGGCGCTGTCCGCCCTGAAACAGGTGAATGCAGAAATTTGCATGCTGGCTTCGGGCGGCGACGGGAGCCTGTTTGAACACCGCGCGGGGGCGCTCTGCGTCTACGTGGTGGGAAACGAGAGTGAGGGGGTCTCGCCGCGGGTGGCGAGTCACTGCGACCGGTCGCTGTTCATCCCGATGCGGGAACAGGTGGAGTCACTGAACGTGGCCGTGGCAGCCAGCCTGGTGGCGTTTTTGCCCAAGTTCTAGGCACGAAGTAGTAAGACCCCTGGATCCCCGCCTGCGCGGGGATGACGCCTTGCGGCGTCACTTGGAGAGGTAGGACATCCCCTCTTCCAGCCCTTTCAAAGTCAGCGGATACATGTGCCCCTCCATGAGCTGGTGCGTGATCGCCACCGACTGCGTGTACTGCCAGTCGTCCTCGGGCACGGGATTGATCCAGATGACCTTGTCGTAGACCTCCCGCAGGCGGCGCATCCACATCTCGCCGGATTCGTCGTTCCAGTGTTCCACCGAACCGCCCGGCTGCATGATCTCGTAGGGCGACATGGAGGCGTCGCCGACGAACACCACCTTGTAGTCGTGGCTGTACTTGTGCAGGATATCGAGCAGCGGTGTGCGCTCGTTGTGTCGGCGAATATTGTTCTTCCAGACGCTTTCGTACAGAAAATTGTGGAAGTAGAAGTACTCGAGGTGCTTGAACTCCGTGCGCGCCGCCGAGAACAGTTCTTCGCAGACTCGCACGTGGGGATCCATGGAACCGCCCACGTCGAGAAACAGCAGCACCTTGACCGCGTTGTGCCGCTCCGGAACCATCTTGATATCCAGCAGGCCGGCGTTGCGGGCCGTGGAGCTGATGGTATCGTCCAGGTCCAGCTCGTCAGCGGCACCGGTGCGCGCAAATTTGCGCAGGCGACGCATGGCGATCTTGATGTTGCGCGTGCCTAGCTCCACGGAGTCGTCGAGGTTCTTGTAGTCGCGCTTCTCCCAGACCTTGACGGCTTTCTTGTTCTTGCCGTTGGGCCCGACGCGGATGCCCTCGGGATGGTAGCCCTCCTGGCCGAAGGGTGAGGTGCCGCCCGTGCCGATCCACTTATTGCCGCCCTCGTGGCGCTCTTCCTGTTCCTCCAGGCGCTTTTTGAACTCCTCGATGAGTTTTTCCAGGCCGCCCAGGGACTCGATCTTGGCCTTGTCCTCCTCGGACAGGTTTTTCATGAACTCGCTGCGCAGCCAGTCGTCCGGTATCAGCGCCTCGATGATGTCATCCAGCGCCTCCAGCTCCTTGAAATGGAGCCCGAAAGCCCTGTCGAAGCGGTCGAAATATTTCTCGTCCTTGACCAGGCAGGCACGGCTGAAATAGTAGAACTCGTCCATGCTGCCGAAGGCCACGTGCTGCTTCAGACCCTCCAGCAGGTCCAGCAGCTCGCGGGTCGTGACGGGCACACCCCCGTCCCGCAGGCCGTGGAAGAAGTTGATCAGCATGCCGGTACCGCCCGCCTACCGGCTTTCCCTGCGATGCATGAACGCCAGCCGCTCCAGCAGGTGTACGTCCTGCTCGTTCTTCAGCAGCGCGCCGTACAGCGGCGGGATAGCCTTGGTCGGGTCGCGTTCCTTGAGGATCTCGTCCGGGATATCGTCCGCCATCAACAGTTTCAGCCAGTCGATCAGCTCCGACGTGGACGGCTTCTTTTTCAGCCCCGGGATGGCGCGCACATCGAAGAACACCTCCATCGCCTCCTGGACCAGGTCCTGGGTAATGTTCGGGTAGTGCACCGCGATGATTTCGCGCATGGTGTCGCGGTCGGGGAAATTAATAAAGTGGAAGAAACAGCGGCGCAGGAACGCGTCCGGCAGTTCTTTCTCGTTGTTACTGGTGATGACAATGATCGGGCGGTGTTTCGCCACGATGGTCTCCCCCGTCTCGTAGACGAAGAATTCCATGCGGTCGAGCTCAACCAGCAGGTCGTTGGGAAATTCGATGTCCGCCTTGTCCACCTCGTCGATCAGCAGCACCACCTGCTCGTCGGACTCGAAGGCCTCCCACAGTTTGCCTTTCTTGATGTAGTTGGAGATGTCGTGCACTTTCTCCTCGCCGAGCTGGGAATCGCGCAGGCGTGAGACCGCATCGTACTCGTAGAGCCCCTGCTGGGCCTTGGTGGTGGACTTGATATGCCACTGGATGAGGCGCTTGTCGAGGCCGAGGGCGACCTCTTCGGCGAGCATCGTCTTGCCGGTGCCGGGCTCACCCTTGATCAGCAGCGGCCGTTCCAGTGCGACCGCCGCGTTCACTGCCATGCGCAGGTCGTCGGTCGCTACGTAGCGTTCTGTCCCTTCAAATTTCATAATTGTTTCTTCACCCGCAAAAATGTCCGAAGCCGGACAGGTTACAGACTGGGGCACGGCATATCAACTCCGCCCCGAACGCTGCCTGAACAGCGTCAGACGCAGTAAAACAGCCAGTACGACGGCGGCCCCGCACATGGCGGCCAGGGGCCTGAGGGCGTGCTCCGCGGCCTCGTATCCCTCGGTGAAAAACTGGAAGCCGACCACCACGAGGGCCGGTGCCATCGTATGGACACCCTCCTTCGGATAGGCGGGAGTGAGCAACAGGGCCGCGCTGAGCAGCACGGCCAGCGCGGCCCACCCCGCGCGCCAGCGCCGCCCGAGCCACCACGCAAGGCACAGCAGGATAAGGGTGGCGGAGCCGATGTAGACGAGCAGCGCCGCCGTGTAGGAAGTCTCGTCGAGCACAGCCTCTCCTACTCTATCCAGTGAACGATATGTTCATCGTAACCGTCCGGGTGCACGAATTCATCCGAAACGGCGCGACCGCGAATGGACACCCCCGCCCGGTGCACGGTCTCGCGGTCTCCGCTGACCAGGTAGTGCCATTCCGGCAAGGGCTCGCCCCGCGCCCGCAAGCGGTAGGCGCAGGTGGTGGGCAGCCAGTCCAGCTCGCCCGGATCGGCGCCACGCAGGTCGATACAGTTGGGAACGAGTGCGGAGCGGTTGGCGTAGTCGGTGCAGCGACAGGCCTGCTCGTCGAGGTGGCGGCAACGCACCCTGGTGTACAGGACCTCACCGCTGTCGCTGTCCTCGAGCTTGTGCAGGCAGCACTTCGCGCAACCGTCGCACAGCGCCTCCCACTCGCTCGCGTCGAGCGCGTGCAACGGCTTGCTGGCGATGTCACTCATACTCGCCACCGCGGCGGGCGAGTTCGGCGGGGGTCGGCGGCAACTGCAGGTAGTAGCCGCGCTCGTCGATGCTCGCGATGACCTCTCTCGCGTCCGCCCGCGCCAGGCGCCGGTCGGGGGCGAGCTTCAGGACCATGACCTCCTCGGGCTCGCCGAACGTCTCCAGCAGCTGCGCGGGAACATCCGCCAGTCCACGCTGGCGATCGACATAGAGGTACATCTCCGCGCGGCGGGTGCTGCGGTAGACCTGGCAGAGCAGTGTCACTTCCCTCCCCCCGCCAGGCTTTGGCGCAGGGGAGCCACAACCCGTTCGCCGCGCCAGCCGCGCCAGTGCCGCGGCTCCTGCACCGGCTCGCCGGCACCCTCGCGCAGCAACAGTTCGTAGTCCTTGCCCGGCAGCAGCACCTCCGGTGCCACGCCCAGCTCCCTTGCAATGGCCCGCCCACGCGCCTTCAGTTTTTTCAGGGCGTCACGCTGTGGCGCCGCCAGTGGTTTCGGCAGCGGACCCGGCAGCGCGTCTGCATCCACTTCGCGCTGGACGGAGAGCAGCTCGAGCAGCTCCTCCCCGTGGCGCCGCAGAACCGGGCGCGGCAGCTCCACCCGGGACCTGAGTTCGCGCTCGTCGCGCGGATCCTCCACCGCCAGCTGCAGGCAGGTACGGTCGTCGATAATCCAGCTGCGCGGCTTGTCGCGCACACGCGCCGTGTCCTCGCGCCACGCACAGATCGCCACCAGCGCGCCCAGCTGGCGCGGCGCGAGTTTCCATGCGCCCTTGACCCGGGGATGGTAGGGCTCGACACCGTTCGCGGCGGCCACGGCATCGGCACCGTCGTCGAGCACCCAGTCCAAGCGGCACTGCTCCCGGCACTGCCCGTCCAGCGCACGGTAGATCGGCAACAGGCAGGTCACGTCCTGTGCGGCGTACTCGCACTGGGATTCGGTCAGCGGTCGCTGCAACCAGTCCGACCGGGTCTCGCCCTTGGGCAGGTCGATGCCGCTCATCTGCTCCACCAGCGCGCGGTAGCCGAGCCCGAAACCCTGGTCGAGAAGCGCGGCCGCGCGCTGTGTGTCGAAAAGGGGGGCGGGCAGCACGCCCAGCCAGTGCTGAAACACCTCCAGGTCCTCGCTGGCGGAGTGCAGCACCTTGGTGACCGATGTGTCGGCCAGCAGGCGGGCGAGCGGCGCGGGATCACCGATGGCCAGCGGGTCTACCAGCCAGGCTGTGTCGCCGTCTGCCCCCTCCCCGAAGCACAGCTGCACCAGGGCCACCTGCGGGTAGAAGGTGTTGCGGCGCATGAACTCGGTGTCCACCGCGACGGCCCCCGCCGCAGCGGCCCGCGCGGTGAGCTCACCCAGGGCGTCGCCGGAGGTGACCAGTTCCCAGGCCACGGCCTCAGTCCACCGGTCGCCGACCGGCCATCGCGTGCGCCAGGGTGGAGCCGTCCACGTACTCCAGCTCCCCGCCCAGCGGCACACCGTGGGCGATCCGCGACACGCGCACCCCGGCGGGCTGCAGCATCTCGGTGAGGTAGTAGGCCGTGGCCTCGCCCTCCACCGTGGGATTAGTCGCCAGGATCACCTCCGAGATGCCCTCATCCACCACGCGCTGCTGGAAGCTGTCCAGACCGATCTCCGCCGGCCCGATACCGTCGATCGGTGAAAGGTGCCCCATGAGGACGAAGTAGAGGCCGCGAAAACTGCCGCTCTGCTCCACGGCGAGCACATCGGCGGGTGTCTCCACGACGCACACGGTGGTGGCGTCGCGGCGGGGGTCCGAGCAGATTTCGCAAATCTCCAGCTCGGTGAAGTTGCGGCAGCGGCGGCAGTGGCCGACCCGTTCCACCGCCTCGCGCAGCGCGTCCGCGAGGGCGGTGGCACCCTCCCTGTCGCGCTCGAGCAGGTGCAGCATCATGCGCTGGGCGGACTTCGGGCCGACCCCGGGGAGACAGCGCAGGGCGTCGACCAGGGCCTGCAGTGACGGACTGAAACTACTGCTCATCGATCTTTCAGAAGGGCATCTTGAAGCCGGCCGGCAGGTTCATACCGGCGGCCAGTTCGGACATGGCGTCGCGGTTGTGCGCCTCCACCTTGCGCACCGCGTCGTTTACCGCCGCGGCCAGGAGGTCCTCCAACACTTCCTTGTCCTCGCTGAACACGCTGTCGTCGATACTGACGCGCTTGACGTCGTGACGCCCGGTCATGATCACACTGACCAGCCCCGCGCCGGCTTCGCCGCGCACTTCCGCGTCGGCCATCTCCTGCTGCGCACGCTGCATCTCCGACTGCATTTTCTGCGCCTGCTCCATGAGCTCCGACAGTTTTCCCTTCATGACTTACCCCTGTTCACTGGTCCGTGGGAAGAATTGACGAGGGATCGAGCTCGCCGTCAAATCGCGCCATCAGCGCCTGTACCTGTGGATCGCCCTCTATGGCGTCGACCGCCTCCGCCTGGCGTTCCCGCCGCAGTCGCTCGCGGCGCATGGCCGGGGTCTCACCGTGAAAGTCACCCGGAGCAATCACCACGGACATCGTCTCACCAAAATAGTTTTCCAGCGCCAGCCGGATTTTCTCGACATGGCTGTCATTGAAAAGCCCTGCATTCGCGGGGTCCAGCGCAAACTCAATGGCGTTGCCATTGCGCGTCGCGAGCACGCAGTTCGAGGCGATGTTGTGGACCGAACCCGCCAGGCCCAGCTCATCGAGCAGCACCGGCCAGTTTTCAGCGGCGAGCTCAGCCAGGGAAATACTCCCGCCGACGGGGGCCGCGGCGCCCGTGTCCGACGGGGCGGGCGGTGCCGGCGCCGCCGGCTCAGCGGGCTTTTTTACCGGCCGGCCGACCTCCCTCGCGGCATCCCCTGGGGCGTCGGCCACGCGCAGGTCCGCCGCCGTGGCGCTTTCGTCGATGACTGCGGCGGGTCGGAAAGCCACCATGCGCAGCAGGATCATCTCGAAGCCCCGGCGCGGGTCCGGCGCCAGCTCGAGGTCGCGCTTCCCGTTCAGGGCCACCTGGTAAAAAAGCTGCGCGTCCTCGGCGGTGAGGGATGCGGCCAGTGCGGCGACACGTTCGGCATCGCCGAAACTGCTGTCGACCGCATCGGGCACGACCTGCGCGGTGGCCACCCGGTGCACCAGCGACAGCAGTTCGTCCAGCGCGGTTTGGAAGTCCGCGCCGTGTTCCGCCATGCGCTCGATGACCGCAAGGGTCTGCGCCGGATCGGCGGCGCCGGCGGACTCCAGCAGCTCGTGGACGAAGGCCAGGTCCACACTGCCCAGCATGCCCCGTACATCCTCCTCGCGCAGCTCGCCGGACCCGAAGGCCACGGCCTGGTCAGTGAGGCTCAGGGCATCGCGCATGCTGCCCGCCGCCGACCGGCCCAGCAGCCAGAGCGCCGGCTCCTCGAACGCCACCCCCTCCTGTTCCAGCACGCTGGCGAGGTGGCCGACTATCTGCTCCGGAGGCATGTTCTTGAGGTTGAACTGGAGGCAGCGCGACAACACCGTAGCCGGCAGCTTCTGGGGATCCGTCGTGGCCAGCAGGAACTTGACGTGGGGCGGCGGCTCCTCCAGCGTCTTGAGCAGCGCGTTGAAACTGTGGCTGGACAACATGTGTACCTCGTCGATGAGGTACACCTTGTAGCGCGAACTGGTGGGCGCGTACTGCACGTTTTCCAACAGCTCCCGCGTGTCCTCCACCTTGGTTCGCGACGCGGCGTCCACCTCGATGAGGTCGACGCTGCGGCCCTCGGCTATCTCCAGGCAGGAGGAACACTCGCCACAGGGTTCGGGCGATACCCCCTGTTCACAGTTGAGGCACTTGGCGAAAATGCGCGCGATGGTGGTCTTGCCGACGCCGCGGGTGCCTGTGAACAGGTAGGCGTGATGCAGGCGCTCCTGTTCCAGGGCGTTGACGAGGGCTTGCAACACGTGTTCCTGGCCGACCATCTCGCGGAACGTCTGCGGTCGCCATTTGCGGGCCAGGACCTGGTACGACATGGAGTGATGCGCCTTGCGGAACTCGGGGGAAACTAGGATACACCAGTGGCGCCGCTGACAGGAACCGGTGCGGTACCGGCGGCGGGCCGCGAGTGGGAAAATGGAGGCGACCCAGACAGCCACACCCCGGCACACGAGTCGGTAACTACCGTTGCTCCCTTCCGGGCCTGGCGGGGTTCACTACCTATCATTGCGAGGGGACCGCCTGGATCACCACAACAAACCAATACGATCTACAACAACCGCGACAGCGACCCCGGGGCCGCGACGCGGAGGCCGCGTATTGTGTGCCATACCCCGGGGGGCTGCAAGTCGTTTGGCCGGAAATGACCCGGCCACTACCTGAAATCGATGCTGCCGGCGCCCTCGACGCGGGCCGGCACATGCTCCGTGGAACGCGCGTCCCGTAAGCGGGTTTACTCGATGGGCTGCAGGGTCAGGCCGTCGCCCTCGCCCAGCCATCCCGAGCTCATGACCTGCACGTATTCCCGCAGCCGCTCCTCGGCGTCCGCGAGGCGGTCGAACGGCCCCTCGTCGGTCCCTTCACGCGTCATGAAGTACCACTTGGCGTTGTGCTGGAAGAACCTCTCGGTCCTGAAGTGGGTGGGCCCGTCCCGATCGTCGCGGCGGCCGTCCGCCAAATCGTGTTGTCCCATAGTCATTATCCCCCTACATAAATGCAGGTTATTGCGGGCGATCACTATTAAAGTAGTAAAGACTACCCAAACCGCAAGTTCCGTATCCATGGACAGCTTGCAGCGCAGGCGGGACGGGGCTGCAGGCGAGCGGGTAGCGTGGCGCGCCCGCCAGGATTCGAACCTGGGACCCGCAGCTTAGAAGGCTGCTGCTCTATCCAGCTGAGCTACGGGCGCTCGGGGCGAATGCTACCAGCCCCCCGGTCCAATTGACACCGGATCGGGGCACGGGCCCGGTCCGTTCGAAGCGGCGGGGAAGGTTCCCCGCGGGCGTGAAATTGGGGTGGCCGAGGGGTCTCGAACCCCCTACCTCCGGAGCCACAATCCGGTGCTCTACCTGATGAGCTACGGCCACCATCGATCTGGACTGATACAGGAGTGCACCGCTCGCGGCGCGGGTGTTGGTCGGGGTAGAGAGATTCGAACTCCCGACATCCTGCTCCCAAAGCAGGCGCGCTACCAGACTGCGCTATACCCCGACAGTTTGTGGACGCCCGATCGGGCTGCCCGTTGGCGCTGACACCACCCCCTGATTTCAGGATGGCGCATCATACTCACAGCCCCCGGGCGCGTCAATGCGAGCCAGTATACCGCAATCCCTGAGGCCCTTTAACTGCGCGGGTTTCCCGTGGGACAATACGCGTTTTTCCGGGGCCGTTACCCCGCTTTAAGGAAGTGTTTATGTCTGCTCTTATCCTCGACGGCAAGGCCCTGGCCGCCACCACCGAAGCCGAACTGCTCGACCGTGTCGGCCGACTGAAGGATAAGTCCGGCGGCAAGACACCCATACTTGCCACCATCCTTGTCGGCGACGATCCCGCCTCGGCAACCTATGTCAGGATGAAGGGCAACGCCTGCCGGCGCGTCGGCATGGACTCACTGGCGGTGGAACTGCCCGCGTCGACGACAACAGGGGAACTGCTGGCCAGGATCGCGGAACTGAATGCTGACCCGGACGTGCACGGCATCCTGCTGCAGCACCCTGTCCCCGGGCAGATCGACGAGCGGGCCTGCTTCGACGCCATCGCCCTGGAGAAGGACGTCGACGGGGTCACCTGCCTCGGTTTCGGCCGCATGGCGATGGGCGAGGAGGCGTACGGTTGTGCCACACCGCAGGGCATCATGCGCATGCTGGATCACTACGGCGTGGAGATCGAGGGCCGGCACGCGGTTGTCGTGGGGCGCAGCCCCATCCTCGGCAAGCCCATGGCCATGATGCTGTTGCAGAAAAACGCCACCGTGACCATCTGTCATTCGCGCACACGCGATCTCCCCGCCATCGTCGCCCAGGCGGACATACTCGTCGGCGCGGTGGGCAAGCCCGAGTTCATTCGGGCGGAATGGATCAAGGACGGCGCTGTGGTGGTGGACGCGGGCTATCACCCCGGCGGTGTGGGTGACGTCGAGCTCGGCCCGCTCGCCGACCGCGTACAGGCCTATACCCCCGTTCCCGGGGGCGTCGGCCCCATGACCATCAATACGCTGATCATGCAGAGCGTGGAGTCCGGGGAAAAAAGCCTGGGTTGACCGCCCGGGGTCAGCCGCGCTTCCAGCGCGTACCGTCGCGGGAATCTTCCAGCACCACACCCTGCACCGCCAGTTCCTCGCGGATTTCATCTGCGCGCGCATAGTTCTTGTCCACCTTGGCCTGATCCCGTTCGGCGACCAGTGCCTCGATCTCCGCGGCGCCAATGTCGTCCTCGTCGCCACCCTGCAGCCAGGCCTCGGGGTCCTGGCCGAGGATGCCCAGCAGGTCACCTGCGGCGAGGATACGCGCCTTCAACGCGGGCTTTTCGCTATCGTCCGCCTTGTTCAGCGCCTTTGCCAGGGCGTGAATCTCGGCGATGGCCACCGGTGTGTTGAGGTCGTCGTTGAGGGCCTCGTAGAAGGGCTCGCCCTCCAGAACCACCTCCGTGTCGAGCGCAACATCCTGCACGTCGCGCAGTGTGCCGTACAGGCTGTCCAGGGTGGCGCGCGCCTGCTCCAGCAGTTCCGCCGAGAAGTCGAGGGCCGAGCGGTAGTGTGCGGACAACAGGGCGAAGCGCAGCACCTCTCCCCGGTAGCTGCCGAGCAGGTCGCGCACGGTGCGGAAGTTGCCCAGGGACTTGGACATCTTCTCGCCGTCGATATCGATGTAGGCGTTGTGCATCCAGTAGCGCACGTAGTCGCCGCCGTGGGCGCAACGGCTCTGGGCGATCTCGTTCTCGTGGTGCGGAAAAATCAGGTCGCGGCCACCGCCGTGAATGTCGATGGTCTCGCCCAGGTGCTCGCGAATCATCGCGGAGCACTCCAGGTGCCAGCCCGGGCGGCCGCGCCCCCAGGGGCTGTGCCAGCCCGGGTCGTCATCCGCCGCCGGCTTCCACAGCACGAAGTCGCCGGGATGGCGCTTGTAGTCGGCCACCTCGACGCGCGCACCGGCGAGCATGTCGTCCAGCGATCGATTGGATAGCTTGCCGTAGTCCTCCATGGACTCAACCGCAAACAGCACGTGACCCTCGGACTCGTAGGCGTGGCCCTTTGCCAGCAGCGCTTCGATCAGCTCGATCATCGGGCCGATGTTGTCGGTCGCGCAGGGTTCGATGGTCGGATCCAGGGCGTTGAGCTGCGCCATGTCCTCGCGGTACTTGACGGTAAACTCCCCCGTCACCGAGTCGATGCTGCGCCCGCTTTCACGCGCAGCCACAATGATCTTGTCGTCGATATCGGTGATATTGCGCGCGTAAATCACGGTGCCGAAGTGCGTCTGGAGCAGCCGGAACAGCGTATCGAACACCACCACCGGTCGCGCGTTGCCGATATGCGCCAGGTTGTAAACAGTGGGACCGCACACGTACATCGTCACCGTATCCGGGACCAGGGGCTCGAAGTCCTCCTTCGTGCCGGTCATGGTGTTGTAGATCCTGAAGCTCATGCTGATTCCTGGCTCCCGGTCCAGGTATCGCGCAGGCCGATGGTGCGATTGAACACCGGCGCCTGCGGGCTGTGGTCATGGCGATCGGCGACAAAATAGCCCAGGCGCTCGAACTGGAAGCCCTCTTCCGGGGCGGCATCCACCAGGGCGGGTTCGACCCACGCTCCGGGAACCACCACGAGGGACTCGGGGTTGATGTGCTCGAGGAAGTTTCTGTCGCCCTTGTCGGGGGCCTCGTGATCGAACAGGCGGTCGTACAGTCGCACCTCGGCGCGGCGGCCGTGGCTGGCGGAGACCCACTGGATCACGCCCCGGGGCTTGATGCCGTCAGCGGGATTCTCGCCAAGGGTATCCGGTACGACGTGCGCCCTCACCTCGACGATCAGGCCGCTCTCGTCCTTCACCACCTCGTCCGCCTCGATGACCCAGGCGTTGCGCAGGCGCACGCGCTTGCCGAGGACCAGGCGCTTGTATTTCTTGTTCGCTTCCTCGCGAAAGTCATCGACGTCGATGTAGAGCTCCCGCGTAAACGGCAGCACTCGCTCCCCCAGGTCTTCTCGGGTGGGATGCCTGGGTGCGCGCAGCTCCTCCACCTTGCCCTCCGGATAATCCGTCAACACGACCTTCAGCGGCTCCAGCACGCACATGGCCCGAGGGGCATTTTCATTCAGGTCCTCGCGGATGGCGAACTCCAGCATGGCGACATCGACGACGCCGTCGCTGCGGGTGGTGCCGATCATCTCGCAGAAGCGCCGGATCGCACCCGGGGTGTACCCCCGGCGGCGCATCCCCGAAATAGTCGGCATGCGCGGGTCGTCCCACCCCGCGACAATACCGTCGTCCACCAGCTGCTTCAGCTTGCGCTTGCTGGTAACCGTGTAACTCGGGTTGAGGCGGCCGAACTCGAACTGCCGCGGCCTGCAATCCACCGGCAGGTGCTCCAGCAGCCAGTCGTAGAGCGGCCGGTGATCCTCAAATTCCAGGGTGCAGACGGAGTGGGTGATACCCTCGATTGCGTCCTCCTGGCCGTGGGCGAAGTCGTAGGTGGGATAGATCACCCAGTCGTCCCCGGTCTGGTGGTGCGTCACCTTGCGGATGCGGTAGAGGATGGGGTCGCGCATGTTCATGTTGGGCGACGCCATGTCGATCCTGGCGCGCAGCACCTTCTCGCCCTCGTCGAACTCCCCGGCCTTCATGCGCGCCAGGAGGTCGAGGTTCTCCTCAACGCTGCGTTCCCTGTAGGGACTGTTGCGCCCCGGCTCGGTGAGTGTGCCGCGGTACTCGCGCGCCTCGTCCGGGCCAAGGTCGCAGACATAGGCGTCGCTGTTTTCCACGAGATGCACCGCCCACTCGTAGAGCTGGCCGAAATAACTGGAGGCGAAACGCGCTTCCCCGTCCCAGTGGTAACCGAGCCAGCGGATGTCTTCCTGCATGGACTCGATGAACTCCTGGCTCTCCTTCTCCGGGTTGGTGTCGTCGAAACGCAGGTTGCAACGCCCGCCGTTGGCCTCGGCCAGGCCGAAGTTGACGCTGATGGACTTGGCATGGCCGACGTGGAGGTAACCGTTGGGCTCCGGGGGGAAACGCGTCACCACCTCGGACACACGCCCGCTGGCGAGATCCTCCTCGACGATGGCCTGCAGGAAATTGGCGGGGGCCGTGTCTCCCATGGGTCCGGCGTTCCTCGAATTAAACTGCCCGTGGAAAAAGTCGCGTATTATAGCGGCTGCCGGGCCGCCAAAGTAGCGGGTTCGCGGCAATTTTCACGCCCCGCGGACCCTGTTTTACTCCGGCGCAAAAGTCCGTATCATTCCCCGGCGACAAATACACCGGTCGACCCAGGCCCACACAGACCCCACACACCCCAAGGACGACAAAATGGTCATTATCCGCACCACCTTCGGCGACATCACGCTCGAGCTGGACACCGAGAAGGCGCCAGGGACCGTAGCGAACTTTCTCCAGTACGCGAGGGACGGGTTCTACGACGGCACCATATTTCACCGGGTGATCGACAACTTCATGATCCAGGGCGGCGGCTTCGATGCAGAGATGCAGCAGAAATCCACCAGCGCCCCGATCGAAAACGAAGCGGACAACGGCTTGAAGAACGACTTCGGCACCATCGCGATGGCGCGCACCATGGAACCCCACTCCGCGACGGCCCAGTTCTTTATCAACGTGAAAGACAACGACTTCCTCAACCACACGGGCAAGAATCCCCAGGGCTGGGGCTATGCCGTATTCGGGCGCGTGACCGATGGCGAGGACGTCCTGAACAAGATTCGCGCCGTCGATACGACCAGCCGCGGCGGCCACCAGGATGTGCCCCGGGACCCGGTCTTGATCGAGGCGGTGGAAGTCGTCGAGGGCTGATCGCCGGCGGCGCCCCTTGGCCGAAACCTGGTTTATCTCCGACCTCCATCTCGACGCCGGGCACCCAGGCACCACCCGTGCGTTCGAGGCGTTCCTGGCGGGCATACCGCGCTGCACCCTTTACATTCTCGGCGACCTGTTCGAAGCCTGGATAGGCGACGACGACGACGCGCCCCTCGCGGGTCGGGTCCGCGAACTGTTGCGCAACTTCACCGCGGGCGGCGGCGCCCTGTTCCTGATGCACGGCAACCGGGACTTCCTGCTCGGCGAGAAATTCTGCGGGGACACGGGCGCCACACTGCTGGAGGACCCCTGCGTCGTGGATCTCCATGGCAAACCCACCCTGCTCATGCACGGGGACAGCCTGTGCAGCGCGGATGTCGAGTACCAGGCCTTCCGGCGCGAAGCCCGGCAACCTGCGTGGCGCGACGCCGTCCTCCGGAGATCGCTGGAGGATCGCCGCAATCTTGCGGCGGAATTGCGACGCATGAGTCGCGAGGCGCAGGGCAATCGCCCCGAGGACATCACCGACGTCACACCGGCCGAGGTCGAGCGCGTCATGGTGCAACACGGTGTGCGCCGACTCATCCACGGGCACACCCACCGACCCGGCCACCACACCACCGCGGCGGGTGACCGCTGGGTGCTGGGCGACTGGGACGGGCGGGGTACCGCACTTAAAGTAACTTCTCTAGAGTTTCAGCTTGTAGACCTATCTAATTTAGATATATCAATAGGTTAGGTCTACAACCTAAAGTTTTGCCTGGTGACCTCGCGGCCCTCAGGCGGGGACCCCGCTGTGAAAACGGAACTCGGGATCGACCCCCTCGATGAGCGCCCTCTCCCGCTCAAGCAGCCCCGGAAGGCGGCGCTCCACCTCCTCTTTGCCGCCGACGTCGCGCGCCAGTTTCAGGTAGTCGCCGAAATGCCGCGACTCGGATTTGAGCAGCGAGGCATAGAACGCCGACAGCTCTTCATCCAGTACCGGCACCAGTGCGGCGAAACGCTCGCATGATCGCGCCTCGATAATCGCACCCACCAGCAGCGTGTCCACGAGTTTGCCGGGATCGCTGCTGCGCACTCCCCTGCGCAGTTCGCCCGCGTAGCGCGACGCGCTGAGCTGCGGGTAGTCCAGACCCCGCGCCGCCATAATCGCGACCACCTGCTCAAAGTGGCGCAGTTCCTCCCGCGCGAGCTTCGACATGCGTGTGAGGAGTGCCGGCCGGTCGACGTGGCGGTAGATCAGGTTGAGCGCGGTCGAGGCAGCTTTTTTTTCGCAGTTGGCGTGGTCGACCAGGAGCAGTGCCTGGTGTTCGAGTGCACACGCCACCCAGGCGGAGGGCGTGGCGCAGGGAAGGAAGTCGAGCACGGGTCCGAGATCCACGGCGGTGGTCGTGGTACCGCTCACTTCGCACCCCCGTCGAACAGGTCCGGGGTCCGCATGTAGCGGTCGTAGTGGGCCTCGGACAACTGGTAGAACTCGGTGTCGATCTCCTCGCGCAGGTCTGACAGGGACATGTCCCTGTAGCGAAGGTCGACCTCGAAGCCGTAGTCGCATGTCTGCTCTATCTGCCCGGCACCCGCCTTGAGCAGGCTGAACACCCAGCAGTAGGCATCGTGGTGCGGTTCGTGTCGCACCTGCTGCACCTCGAGTTGCCACTTGAGCAGCGCCTCGTCGACCACGCGCAGGCGGTTGCTGACACACTGGGACAGGAAGCCGGACAGGCGCCGGTCGATCACGCGTTTCTGTTCCCCGGTGTAACTGTTCCAGTGAATGACCTCGTGACTGAAGCGCTTGCAGCCGCGGCATACACTGTCGCCGATACCGGTGGAGCAGACGCCGATGCAGGGCGTTTTGACGCTGGGATCGAGCATGTGCGGGACATTACCTGGGGGAGCTGCGGCTGCTGGCGAGTGTACGTTATCACCCGGGTGAATGCACGATATAAGGGCTTGATTCGTTTAAATTTATTGCCCTGTAGGCTATAATTCGCAGCCGATTTCAGCGGCACCGGACACCCCGGCCTCCCCCGGATCTTATCGACACAGCAACCCGCTGCCGCGCGGTGACACCGGCGGGGTCGCGCCCCCGAACGCGGCCCCGTCGCCAGACGCAAAGGAGCTCCACAGTGCTTGACGCCTATCGCGAACACGTGGCCGAACGGGCCGCACAGAACATTCCCCCCAAGCCCCTCAATGCAGAGCAGGTGGCGGCACTGGTGGAGCTCCTGAAGAGCCCGCCGGCGGGCGAAGAGGACTTCCTGCTGGAGCTGATCAGCACCCGCGTACCGCCCGGCGTCGACGAGGCGGCCTACGTCAAGGCCGGGTTCCTGTCGGCTGTCGTTCGCGGCGAGGCCGAGTGCCCGCTGATCGACAAGGCCGCCGCAATCGGGCTGCTGGGCAAGATGCTGGGCGGCTACAACATCGAGACCCTCATCTCCCTGCTTGGTGACGACGAGCTGGGCGGGCTGGCCGCAGCCGAGCTCAAGCAGACCCTGCTGGTGTTTGAGGCCTTCCACGACGTGGCGGAGCTGGCGGAGTCGGGGAACGACAACGCCAGGGCCGTGATGCAGTCCTGGGCGGACGGCGAGTGGTTCACCGACGAGCCGGAAGTTCCCGAGTCCATCAAGGTCGCCGTGTTCAAGGTGACCGGCGAGACCAATACCGACGATCTCTCCCCGGCCCCGGACGCCTGGTCACGCCCGGACATTCCCCTCCACGCCCTGGCCATGTACAAGATGACCCGGGACGGCCTGGAGCCCGAGGAACACGGGGTGAAGGGTCCGATGCGACAGGTCGACGACATCCTCGCGAAGGGGCTCCCGGTCGCCTTTGTCGGCGACGTGGTCGGCACCGGGTCCTCGCGCAAATCTGCCACCAACTCCGTACTGTGGTTTTTCGGCGACGAGATCGAGGGCGTACCCAACAAGAAGAGCGGCGGCATCTGTATCGGCGGCAAGGTCGCGCCGATTTTCTACAACACCATGGAAGATGCCGGCGCACTGGTGTTCGAGGCCCCGGTGGACGATATCGGCATGGGAGACGTCATCGAGATCCGCCCCTACGACGGCAGGATTCTCTCCGAGAGCGGAGAGCTGCTGTCCGAATTCGAGCTGAAGTCCGAAGTCCTGCTGGACGAGGTGCGCGCCGGCGGCCGTATCAACCTCATTATCGGTCGCGGGCTCACCGCCCGCGCGCGGGAGGCACTGGGTCTCGGCGAGTCCGACCTGTTCCGCAAGCCCGAGCAACCGGAGGACACCGGCAAGGGGTTCACCCTCGCGCAGAAGATGGTCGGGCGCGCCTGCGGCGTGGACGGCGTGCGCCCGGGCACCTATTGCGAGCCGCGCATGACGACGGTCGGCTCCCAGGACACCACCGGCCCGATGACGCGGGACGAGCTCAAGGACCTCGCCTGCCTCGGCTTCTCCGCCGACCTGACCATGCAGTCCTTCTGCCACACCGCCGCCTATCCCAAGCCGGTGGACATCGAGACGCAGCACACCCTGCCGGACTTCATCATGACCCGCGGCGGCGTCTCCCTGCGCCCGGGCGACGGCATCATCCACTCCTGGCTGAACCGCATGCTCCTGCCGGACACGGTGGGCACCGGCGGCGACTCCCACACACGCTTCCCCATGGGCATCTCCTTCCCCGCGGGTTCGGGGCTGGTGGCCTTCGCGGCCGCGACAGGGGTCATGCCCCTGGACATGCCGGAATCGGTACTGGTGCGCTTCAAGGGTGAAATGCGCCCGGGGATCACCCTGCGCGACCTGGTGCACGCCATCCCCTACTACGCGATCCAGGAGGGGCTGCTGACGGTCGAGAAAAAGGGCAAGAAGAACATCTTTTCCGGTCGCATCCTCGAGATCGAGGGCCTGGGCGACCTCACCGTGGAACAGGCGTTTGAGCTGTCCGATGCCTCCGCGGAGCGCTCGGCGGCCGGCTGTACGATCGCCCTCGACGAGTCCTCGGTCATCGAGTACCTCAATTCGAACATCGTGCTGCTGCGCTCGATGATCGCCGAGGGCTACGGCGACCCGCGCACACTGGAGCGGCGCGCGCGCAAGATGGAAGAGTGGCTGGCAGAGCCCAGCCTGATGAAGGCGGATGCCGACGCCGAGTACGCCGCGGTCATCGAGATCGACCTGGCCGAGGTGACCGAGCCGATCGTCTGCGCCCCCAACGATCCCGACGACGCGCGCCTGCTGTCCGAGGTAGCCGGCGACAAGGTCGACGAGGTCTTCATCGGCAGCTGCATGACGAACATCGGGCACTTCCGGGCCGCCGGCAAACTCCTGCAGCAGCACAAGGGCACCATCTCGACGCGGATGTGGATCGTACCCCCGACGCGCATGGACGAGCACCAGCTCATGGAGGAAGGCTACTACAATATCTTCGGCGCCGCGGGCGCGCGCACGGAGATGCCCGGCTGCTCCCTTTGCATGGGCAACCAGGCGCGGGTGGCCGCCAACTCCACGGTCCTGTCCACGTCAACACGCAACTTCCCCAACCGTCTCGGCGATGGGGCCAACGTGTACCTCACCTCCGCCGAGCTCGCCGCGGTGGGTGCCGTGCTCGGCAAACTCCCCTCCCCCGGGGAATACATGGAGTACGCGCAGCGGATCGACTCGATGGCCGACGACATCTACCGCTACATGAACTTCGACAAGATTGTTGAATTCCAGAAGAGCGCCGAGGAAGGCGCGCGTATCGCGGCGGTGGAGATTACTGAACTGAGCGCCTGATTACCGCGCGCTCAGGAGATCGCCATCTCGGGGCCGGAGCCGCGGCGCCGGTCCGGCTTGAAGCGTTTCACCAGGCGACCGAATTCCTGCACCGCCGACTCCGGCGGCGCCTCGCTCGCCGTGTAGCCGTAGGCCAGTTCGTTGTACATGCCGGTGATCTGCCCCAGCTGGGCGGCAAACTCGGGCAGCGCCGCCGCGGCCCGTCGCCCGAAGGCGCCAGGCGACTCACCCTTCTCACGCACCACGCCCAGTTTGGCCACCTGCCTACAGAACAACAGGTAGTCCTTGTCGAGCGGGTTCGGCTCGTGGGTATCGCGGCGGCGCAGCAGTGAAAAAGCGACCGGGATGACCACCAGCGCCCAGCTGCCCAGGAGAATGGTGATGAACACCCGCGCGCTGATCTCGCCGAAGAAGTCGTGCAGCAGTTCGATCTGGCGCTCGTTGTCAAAGCCCACGACCCAGCTCTGCCACCGGTAGGTGAGCGCGTCGTAGCGCAGGCGCAGGAGGTTGACCAGCGGCAGGCCGCGGTAGTGCATGGGCGAGAGGGGTGAATCGGCGAGGAAGGTGCCCTCGCCCTGCATGGCCTCCTCCAGGCCCCACTCGATGCGCTCCGGCGCCACCGCGGCGGTGGGATCCACCCGCACCCAGCCCCGGCCCTGCAGCCAGACTTCCGCCCAGGCGTGGGCGTCGAATTCGTGCACGATGACCGTCTTGTTGACCGGATTGACCTCGCCGCCCTGGTAGCCCGCCACGACCCTCGCGGGGACCCCCGCGGCGCGCATCATCATGACAAACGCGTAGGCGTAGTGCTCGCAAAAGCCTCGGCGGCTCTCGAACAGGAAGTGGTCCATGGGGTCCTGCTGCGGCAGCAACCCGGGTTTCAGCGTGTAGACGAAGGGCTCGCGGTTGAAGTGGGCGAGCACCGCGTCCACGTATCCCGCGTCGCTGCCCGCCTCGTCGCGCATGCGTTCCGCCAGTGACCGGGTGCGCTCCTCGCCGATGGGGGGCAGGCGCGTCTCGATGCCGCGGCGCCATTCGCTCAGCTCGGGCTCCACCGCGACGTCCCGCCAGGTCGTCGCCCGGTACATGAACTCCGCCTCGATGGGCACCGGCGAAAACAGGCGGTAATCGGAGCCGTGCATGACGCCGCCGTGTGGGGAGCGCGCGTAGTGCAGGCCGTAGAGCCAGCGCTGCTGCGTCGGTTCCATGATGACGGAGTAGCCGATGGGCGTCCCGGAAACTTCGACCTCCCTGGGCCGCCGCTCCTGCGCGGGCACCTCGTAAAAGGTCAGGGTGCTCCAGGTGCCCTCCTTCAGCTGGCTGAACACCAGGCCCCGCCAGTACAGCTCCGAGCGCGGGGGAATCTCGCCGTCGAACTTGACGCGAAAGGCCACCTCGTCGGACTGGCTGAGACTGGCGACGTCCCCGGGCCGCATGAAATCGCTCATACCGGTCTTGGCCGTGTGGCTCTTGATGGGCACGGTCCACAGTGGTCCGAAGCGCGGGAAGACAAAAAACAGCACGATCATCAGCGGCATCGCCTGGGCCACCATCACAGCGGCGAGACGGATAGACTTGCGGTTGAACTGGTGCTCTCCAGGCTGGTGCAGGGCTACCAGTGCCGTGGTGACCAGCAATACATTGAGCAGGGAGTAGAAGGTAATGAGCAGGTCCTGGCTGAACAGGAACTCGGTCATACAGACGAAATAACCGAGGAACAGCAGCACGTAGGCGTCCTTGCGCTGCACCAGCTCGACGAGCTTGAGCGCGAACGCCGTCAACAGCAGGGCCACCGTCGGCTCCAGCCCGATGAGTGTGCCGTACCACACGAAGATGCCGGCGAAACAGCTCACCGTCATCGCCACCTTCACCCAGCGTCCCGGGAACGACCAGCGGCCGCGGTAGACCAGGATACGCCAGATGACGGCGAACACGTAGACCGCCAGCACCCACGGTGGCAGGCGCAACGCGTGGGGCGCCATCAGCGTGAACAGGCAGATAATGATCCACACCAGTGCGTTGCGCGGTATCTGCTCCTGTATGCTCACCCGGGGTCGCCCTCGTGCCCGAACAGGGCGAGCGCGCGCAGGACCTGGTCGCGGTGCTTGTCGCCGGTGCCGGGCTCGATCAGCACGCCCGGCAGGCGCAGGCCGTACTCTTCGTTGTTGCCGTCAAATTCCAGCGTCCAGTAGCACAGGTGGGACAGGCGTTGCTCGACACCCAGTCCGGCGAACAACTCCCAGTCCAGCCACACGCTGCGCTCGGCGTACGCCGTGTACTGCTTGCTCTGCAGGCCCTGCCCCTTGGCCAGTCCCTTCCAGTGAACATGGCGCAGGGAGTCGCCGCGCCGGTAGTCGCGGATGCCGAAAAAATCGTCGCTGCCGACCACGGGCACGGCGGCGCCGTCCGGGGTGTCCGACGCGAGCCCGGGCAGGTCGGGCGACGCCAGGGGCCGCGGGTAAACCAGGGCGTGCAGGTCGAGGTCTATCCAGGTCCAGCAGCGCAGCAGGCCCAGGGGGTACGTGGACTCCAGCAGCAGACGGCCCGGCTTGAACCAGCCGCGCTTGTCCACCGCCATGTGCAGCTGTACGTAGACGGAATCCTCGTCCACGAGACTTACCAGCGCCTCGGTGCTCTCGGGCCACTTCACATGCAGGGCGTAGTGATCCCTGCGCTTCCTGCGCTCGATCATCAGCTGGAATTCCGATTGCTGCCCGGGGAAAGCGGGTTGCGCGCGCACGGCCCGGATGGTCAGCCCCGAGAGATTGGCATAGGTGTGCAGCGTGGCGATAACGAACAGCGTCGCCAGCAGGAAGGTCAGCGCATAACTCAGGTTGTTCTGGAAATTGATCGCGGTCATCAGCATGACGACCAGGCACAGCAGGAAGAAGAAGCCGACCCTGCCGGGAAAGATGAAGATGCGGCGCTGGTCCAGGGTGACTTCGCGCGCGGGCGGGATGCGCCGGTTGATCCAGGAGGCCCAGCGTTTCCGCGCCCGCTCCCGGAGCGACTCCGAACCGGGCTCGATCAGCGCTTCGGCCACACCGCCCCCGTCAGGAGCCTATGACGTCCACGTCGCGCTGCAGGAGTTCGACCAGCGCCGCACCGTCCCCGGCGTACTCGCCGCTGGGCACCAGCCGGTGGGAGGCCACCGCGGGCAGCACGACCTGTATATCCTCCGGCACCACGTGGCCACGGTTGTGCATCACCGCCCAGGTCCTGGCGCAGTCGAGCAGCGCGAGAGCGCCCCGGGGGGAGAGCCCCACCTCGAACTCGGGAGACTGGCGCGTGTAGGCGACGATACGCTGCAGGTAGTCGAGCAGCGTATCGGAAGCGTGTACCTGTTGCACCGAGGCGCGGATGGTCTCGAGCTGCTGCGCATCGATGCATCTGCGCGGCGTGGCTGTGCCGTCCGTCCCCTCGCCGCGGCGCTCGAACATCTCCCGCTCCGCCTGCGGATGGGGATAGCCCAGCTCGAGACGCATCAGGAAGCGGTCCAGCTGCGACTCCGGCAGCGGGTAGGTACCCGACTGGTGGACGGGATTCTGGGTGGCGATGACGAAGAACGGGTCGGGCAGCGCCCTTGTCTCCCCCTCCACGGTCACCTGTCCCTCCGCCATGGCCTCCAGCAGCGCGCTCTGCGTGCGCGGCGTGGTGCGGTTGATTTCATCCGCCAGCAGGAGCTGGGTGAAGATGGGGCCCGGGTGGAAGGTAAAGCTGGCGTCGCCGGTGTCGTAGACCGAGACACCGAGAATGTCCGCGGGGAGCAGGTCACTGGTGAACTGGACGCGCTTCCAGGAGAGGCCCAGCACCTCGGCGAGCGCGTGGGACAAGGTTGTCTTGCCCATGCCCGGAAGGTCTTCGATCAACAGGTGGCCGCGGGCGAACAGGCAGCAGAGCGCCAACCTGATCTGCATCTCCTTGCCGAGCAGGATGCGACCGACCTCCTTGACCGCGGCGTCGATCACGCCCTGTACCTTGTGACTCCTGGAATCCCCGTCCACCGCGCGTTCCCCGGAATCCGTGTCGAGCCCGGCCTTGTCGCCGGATTTGTCCCCGACCATTGCCTGCCTGATGTTCATGACACCCAAGCACCCCTGTCCCTGCCTGTCTGGCGGCAGGATTGCACCACGATATAACCACAGTGTATATGTGCAGCGACCACACGGGCCACGGGAAGTTGCAAAAAAGCCAAAAAAACCAGGAGCCTGGGAGGGCCCCGGTTGTGACTAAATTCACAAAGGTCAGCCCAGGGCTGTCACGAAGGTCAGCCCAGGGCTGTCACAAAGGTCGGCGCAGGGCTGTCACCCACCATGGTCAGCGCAGGGCTGAGAAACCACGGTCGAGGTCGGCCTGGATGTCCGCCGGGTTTTCCAGCCCGACCGCCACGCGCACGAGGTTGTCGGCGATGCCGGCCGCCTCCCGTTGCTCGGGCGTCAGGCGCCCGTGCGTGGTGGTCGCCGGATGCACGATGGTGGTCTTGGCATCGCCGAGATTGGCGGTCAGCGAGAGGAATTGGGTGCCGTCGATAAACTGCCAGGCCTCCCGGCGGCCGCCGCGCACCAGGAACGAGAGCACGCCGCCGAAGGCGCGCTGCTGGCTCGCGGCCAGCGCGTGGCCGGGATGATCCTCCAGCCCGGCGTAGTACACTTTTTCCACCGCCGGCTGACGCTGCAACCACAGGGCAACCTCCAGCGCGTTACTGCTGTGGGCCTCCATGCGCAGGCGCAGGGTCTCGAGGCCCTTGAGAAACACCCAGGCGTTAAACGCACTCATCGTGGGACCGCAGGTGCGCAGGAACGTCACGACTTCGTCCATGTGCTCGCGCCGGCCCAGCACCACGCCCCCGACACAGCGGCCCTGGCCGTCCAGGTACTTGGTCGCCGAGTGCACCACGATGTCCGCGCCGAGGGACAGGGGCAACTGCAATGCGGGCGTGCAGAAACAGTTGTCCACGACAAGCAGTGCGTCGTTGGCATGGGCCAGGTCCGCCAGTGCACGGATATCCGCCACCTCGCACAGCGGGTTGGACGGCGTCTCCAGGAACAGCATGGCGGTATTGGGGCGCACGGCCGCGGCCCAGCCCGCGGTATCGAGCAGGGGCACAAAACTCACCTCGACCCCGAACCTGGCCATGTACTTGCCGAACAGGTTCGTCGTGGTCCCGAAGACATCCCGGGAGCAGACCACGTGATCGCCGGATTGCAGCAGCGCCATCGCCGTGCTGAGGATGGCCGCCATGCCTGACGCAGTGCCCACGGCGGCCTCCGCGCCCTCCAGTGCCGCGATGCGCTCCTCAAAGCTGCGCACCGTGGGATTGGTATAGCGGGAGTAGACATTGCCCGGAGACTCGCCGGAAAAACGCGCCGCGGCCTGTTCGGCGTTGTCGAACACGTAGCTGGAAGTCAGGAAAATAGGCTCGGCGTGCTCGCCCTCGCCGGTGCGGTGCACTCCACCCCGTATAGCGAGTGTATCGATATGCGCTCCGTCGAGCGGATCGTCCTTGTCACGGTCTGTCATGGCGGGGTGTCAGGCGTCGTTGCGCAGGCCGACCACGGTACCCTCGGCCTGCAACTTCGCTCTCCTCTCGGTCTGCGCGTCATCGTTACGCAAGAGCTCGACACGATCAAGGTAATTTTGATCGACATCGCCGGTGATATATTCACCATTGAACACGGAGCAGTCGAACCCCTCCACGTCGGGATTGCCCTCCCGGGAACATTCCACGAGGTCCTCCAGGTCCTGGTAGACCAGCCAATCCGCGCCGATCAGCTCACACACCTCGTCCACGGAGCGGCCGTGGGCGATGAGCTCGTTCGCCGAGGGCATGTCGATGCCGTACACGTTCGGGAAGCGCACCGGCGGGGCAGCGGAGGCAAAATAAACATTGGCGGCCCCGGCATCCCGCGCCATCTCGATGATCTGCCGGCAGGTGGTACCGCGCACGATGGAGTCGTCCACCAGCATCACGTTCTTGCCCTCGAACTCCAGGGGCACGGGGTTCAGCTTCTGGCGCACGGATTTCCTGCGATGGCTCTGTCCGGGCATGATGAAGGTCCGGCCTATATAGCGGTTCTTCATGAGGCCCTCCCGGAACTTGATATCCAGCTCGTAGGCCATCGACTGGGCCGCGATACGACTGGTGTCCGGTATCGGGATGATGACGTCGAGCTCCAGGTCGGGCCGCTCGCGGCGGATCTTGTGCGCCAGTGCCGCGCCCTGGCGCATGCGTGTCTTGTAAATCGAGATGCCGTCCATCAGGGAGTCCGGACGCGAGAAGTAAACGTGCTCGAAGATACAGGGGAAGAGCTTCGCTTCCTGTGCGCACTGGCGGCGGTGGAGGTTGCCCGCCTGGTCGATGAAGATGGCCTCCCCCGGGGCGACGTCGCCGACCAGGGTGAAGCCGAGCACGTCCAGCGCCACACTCTCCGAGGCGATCATGTACTCCGTGGCGCCTTCACGTTCCCGTGAACCGATGACCAGCGGCCGAATCCCGTGGGGGTCGCGAAAACCGAGAATGCCGTAGTTCACCACCAGCCCGACAACCGCGTAGCCGCCGCGGCAGCGCCGGTGGACCGCTTCGACCGCCTTGAAGATATCGTCTGCGCGGGGGCTCAGCTTGCCCAGTGTCTGCAATTCGTGAGCGAAGATGTTCAGCAGCACCTCGGAGTCGGAGTCCGTCGCGAGATGGCGCAGGTCGTCCTGGAATAATTCGCGCGTCAGCGCTTCCGAATTCGTGAGGTTGCCGTTGTGCGCCAGGGCGATGCCGTAGGGAGAATTGACGTAGAACGGCTGCGCCAGTTCGGGACCGGAACTCCCCGCCGTCGGGTAGCGTACGTGCCCTACCCCCATGTGGCCGGTGAGTCGCTGCATGTGCTGCTGGCGGAACACGTCACGCACCAGACCCTCGCCCTTGTGCTGGCTGAAACGGCCGTCCTCGCAGGTCACGATACCGGCGGCATCCTGGCCGCGGTGCTGGAGCACTGTCAGGGCGTCGTAGATGTCCGGCGCGACACCCCCTTTTGCCACCATTCCAACCAGGCCACACATGCGTTTGATCCCTCTCAGTTTCCGGCGGTCAGGGCCTGAGCCCCGGGCCCAGATCTTCGCCCATTCCGGCAAAGAGCAATTGTACCCATTGCACGAGCATATCGATATGCGGCATTAGCTGGGACTGGGCGAGCCAGGTGAGATTCTGCGGCGGGGCCAGCTGCCGCAGCAGGTAGGTCGCCACTAGAATCACGATAACCCCCCGCGCGAAGCCGAAAACCGTGCCCAGCAGGCGGTCCAGCAGCGACAGGCCTGTGGCCTTTACCACCTGGCGCCCAAGGCGCGCCAGGATGCCCGCCAGGAGCAGCGTGGCGATGAACAGCAGCGCATAGGCGGCGACGTAGCGCCCGGTGATGTTGTCGATCACGGGGGCCAGGACAGAGGCGAACTGGGCGGCGAACAGGTTGGCGAGGATGAACGCGGCCACCCACCCGCCCAGGGAGAGCGCCTCCCGGGTGAACCCGCGCCAGAGACTGAGGCTGACCGAGACGAGCAGTACCGCCAGGATGACCCAGTCGACGGCGTTGAAGAGCGTCCAGTCGATCACCCCGCCCTATCCCCGCGGCGCCGCCATCAGGGCACATACCGCCGGATCATCGACTGTACGCCGAAGGTCTTGTCGACACTGCCCTGGATCGACTCCAGTCGCGCGCGTTCGAACTTCGGCCCGATGTAGACGCGGTACAGCGCCCTGCCGTCCCGCGTCACCTTTTCGACGTACGCCTTGTTGTCGAGCTGCAACAGTTCGGCCCGCAGCGACTCGGCTTTCTCCGCACTGCTGACGCTCGCGACCTGGAGGATCCACGCCACGGGCACGCCGTCCGCATCGAGTTCCAGCGGCTGCGGCGCTACGTCACGCACGGGTGGCGTCTCGGGGTCGGGTTCGGGTTCAGGTTCGGGTTCGGGTGCGGCCTCGGTGTCCGGTACCGGGTCCGGCGACTGCGACGCGGGTGCCGGTGGCGGCGTCTCCGGCCGCGGCTTCTCACGTTCGATTTCCGCGCGCGGCGATGTGCGCAGGCCGGCCGGGTCCGGGGCCTCCACCGGCGCGGTGGAGACGCCGGGCTGCGGCGGGATGCCCTCGCGCTGCACGATTTCCTCGCCGCCCGGCTGGACGAAAATAATCGGCCAGAAAATCACGCCCAGGGCCAGGAGGATGAGCGCGCCGACCAGGCGCTGCTTGAGTACCTCGTTCACCCGGCCACCCCGGCGCGGTCACAGTCGCGCTCCAGGGCCGGCAGTGTCCCTGCCACCGTGAAAAAGGAGCCGAATACCACCGCGAGGTCCCCGGGACCGGTGACCTGTTGCGCGCGCCGCAGCGCCTGGCGCAGGTTGTCGCTGACACTGATCATGCGCTCCCCGCGAGCGTGCAGCAGCGCGGCGACGTCAACCGCCGCCACGGCGCGCGGGTTATCGGGTTGGTCCGCCAGGAACCAGGCATCGAAGCGCCCTTGCGCGTGCCCCAGCATGCCTTCGATATCTTTGTCTTTCATCGCAGAGAAGATCGCTATTTTCTTTTTATTACAATAGTTTATGTCGATATATTCAAGCAGTTTTTCCACGGCGGCAGGGTTGTGGGCCACGTCGAGCAGGTACTCGCGGCCCGCGGCCTCCACGACCTGGCGCCGACCCGCGGGGCACACGCCCGCGACCACCCGCGGCAGCGCCGCGAAATCGATCTCCGCGTCCAGCAGCAGGGTCGCCTGCAGCGCGGCCGCGACGTTGGCCGCGAGCAGGCCGGTCGCGGGTAACGGGGGCGTCACCACGTCGTGTCCTGCACCGTCCACCAGCCGGGCGCTCCAGGCCGCCTCGCCGCTGTCGACGTAAAAATCCCGGCCGATGAACAGGGCGGGAGCGGCGCCCAGTTCCCGGATACGCGCCGCCAGCGACGCGGGCGGATCGGGGTCCGCGACCACCGCGGGCACCCCGCGCCTGAGAATGCCCGCCTTCTCCAGTGCTATCTCCTCCCGGGTGTCGCCCAGCCAGTCGCTGTGATCGATGTCGATACTGGTGATCACCGCCACGTCCGGGTCGACGATGTTCACCGCGTCGAGGCGACCGCCGAGGCCGACCTCGAGTATCACCACGTCCGGGCCTGCCGCGCGAAAGACGTAGAGCGCGGCGAGGGCGGCAAACTCGAAGTACGTGAGCGAGACATCGCCGCGCGCCGCGTCGATGGCTGCGAATGCCTCGACGATGTCAGTGTCCGCGACCTCCGCCCCACCGACCCGGATTCTCTCGTTGAACCGCTGCAGGTGCGGCGAGGTGAATACGCCGGTCGTGTACCCCGCCGCGTTCAGCACCGCCTCCATGACGGCGACAACAGACCCCTTGCCGTTGGTACCTGCAACGGTCACCACCGGGACTTCCACCGGCAGTAGCCGCATACTGCGCGCGACCGCGCCGACACGCTCCAGTCCCAGTTCCACGTCCCTCGGATGCAGTTGCTCCAGGCGCTGCAGCCAGTGCCCGAGGGACGACCTAGTCATCGCCCTCCGCTGCCGGCTCCGGCTCCTCCCCGGGTTCCGCCTGCGCCTCGGGTTCGGGCTCCGGCTCACCGATGGTCGCCGCGGGCATCGGGCGACCGCCCAGCTTGGCCAGCAGGCGCGCGATGGTGTCGCGCATCTCCGTGCGGTGCACGATCATGTCGATAGCGCCGTGCTCTAGCAGGAATTCACTGCGCTGGAAGCCCTTGGGCAGTTTCTGGCGAATGGTCTGCTCGATAATGTTGGGTCCTGCGAACCCGGCCCGCGCGTCGGGCTCGGCGATATTGATATCGCCCAACAGCGCGAGGGAGGCGGAGACACCGCCGTAAATGGGGTCGGTCATGACCGAGATGTAGGGCACGCCCGCCAGCTTCATGCGCTCCAGGACCGCGCTCGTCTTGGCCATCTGCATGAGGGAGATGAGCGCCTCCTGCATACGCGCCCCGCCGGAGGCGGAAAAACAAACGAGGGGGATACGCTCTTCCAGGGCGATCTGGGCGGCCCGGGTGAATTTCTCGCCCACGGCGTACCCCATGGAACCGCCGTGAAACTCGAACTCGAAGGCGAGTGCGACGAGGGGCTCGCCACGAAGGTTGCCGCGCTGCGCGATCAGCGCGTCCTTTTCTCCTGTGGCTTTCTGGGCACTGGTGAGGCGGTCGCGGTAGCGCTTCTTGTCCTTGAACTTGAGGCGGTCGACCGGTTCGATATCGGCGAGTATTTCCTCGCCGCCGGGTTCGTCCAGGAACAGTGCGAGCCGGCGCCGGGCGCCGATACGCATGTGGTGATCGCACTTGGGACAGACATCCTGGTTGCGCTCCACATCGGGCCGGTAGAGCACCGCGTCGCACTTGACGCATTTTTTCCAGAGGCCTTCGGGCACGCTGCTGGAGGTGTCTGTTCCCGCCTCCCTGCGCACACCGGAGGGCAGAATCTTGTCAATCCAGCTCATGGCCTGTCCCAGCGTCTCTGAAGGCTGCCATTATAAACGCCGCCCCCGGTGCTAGGAAGCGGCCCCGTCCACTCCCGCACGTATATCCGCCAGCAGGGCCGCCGCGGCCTCGATGGCGGCCGTGTGATCGCCGGCGCGCGCCAGGGCGTCGACCAGCGCGCTGCCCACCACGACCCCGTCGGCCACTCCCGCTATGCTGCGCGCGGAGTCCGCATCCTTGATGCCGAATCCCACGGCCACCGGCAGGTCGCTGAGGGCGCGGATGTCCGCCACGTGCCGCTCCACATCCGCCACGTCGAAGTGGGCGGCTCCCGTCACCCCCTTCAGGGAGACGTAGTAGAGAAACCCGCTGGCGCGCGCCGCGATGCGGGCGATGCGCTCGCCGGGCGTGGTCGGCGCCACGAGGAAGATGTTGTCCATGGCCACGCGGCGCAGTTCAGTGTCCACCCCGTCCACTTCCTCGGGCGGGATATCCACCGTCAGGAGCGCGTCGACACCCGCCGCATGGGCGGCGTCGGCAAAGGCCGCGTAGCCCATGTGTTCGACAGGGTTGGCGTAACCCATCAGCAGTACAGGGGTATCCGGGTCGTCGCGGCGGAACTCGCGCACCATCGCGATGACGCCCGTGAGACTGACCCCGTTTGCCAGCGCCCGCTCGTGCCCGAGCTGGATCACCGGGCCGTCCGACATGGGATCGGAGAAGGGCACACCGAGCTCGATGATATCCGCGCCCGCCGCGACCAGTTGGTGCATCAGCGGCACGGTCACCTCAACGCCGGGGTCTCCGGCGACGATATAGGGAATGAGCGCCTTGCGACCCCGCGCTGCCAGCGCCTGGAAGCGTCCTGCAATCCTGCTCATGCTAGACCCTGATGCCGTCGAGTTCGGCGACCGTGTGGATGTCCTTGTCGCCGCGGCCGGACAGGTTCACCAGGACGATCTTGTCCGGATCCATATCGGCGGCGAGCCGCGCGGCGTAGGCCAGCGCGTGACTGCTCTCCAGCGCGGGCATGATGCCCTCGATCCGGGTCAGGTCGTGAAAGGCCGCCAGGGCCTCGCCGTCATCCGCCACCACATAGTTGACCCGCCCGATGTCCTTCAGCCAGGCGTGTTCCGGCCCGACGCCGGGGTAGTCCAGACCGGCGGAGATGGAGTGCGTGTGCATGATCTGCCCGTCGGCGTCCTGCATCAGGTAGGTACGGTTGCCGTGCAGTACGCCGGGGCTGCCTGCGGTCAGGGGGGCGGCGTGCTCGCTGGTCTCGATACCGTGGCCGCCCGCCTCCACGCCGTACATGGCGACGCCCTCGTCCGCCAGGAAGGGATGGAACAGCCCGATGGCGTTCGAACCGCCGCCCACACAGGCCACCAGCGCGTCGGGCAGCGCTCCCGCCTGCTCAAGGCACTGGGCCCGGGCCTCGCGGCCGATCACGCACTGGAAATCGCGCACCAGCATCGGGTAGGGGTGCGGCCCGGCGACGGTGCCGATGATATAGAAGGTGTCGTCGACGTTGGTGACCCAGTCGCGCATCGCCTCGTTCATGGCGTCCTTGAGAGTCCGCGATCCCGAGGTCACGGGAACCACTTCCGCGCCCAGCAGCTTCATACGGTAGACATTGAGCGCCTGGCGCCGCACGTCCTCCTCACCCATGAACACCTGGCATTCCAGCCCGAGTCGCGCCGCCACGGTGGCCGTGGCCACGCCGTGCTGCCCGGCGCCGGTCTCGGCGATGACCCGCTTCTTGCCCATGTGCTTGGCCAGCAGCGCCTGCCCCACGGTATTGTTTACCTTGTGCGCGCCCGTGTGATTCAGGTCCTCGCGCTTGAGGAAGAGTCGCGCCCCGCCGACCCGCGCGGCCCAGCGACGGGCCTCGTAGAGGGGTGAGGGCCGTCCCACGTAGTGCGCCAGGTCCTCGTCCAGCTCGCGCTGGAATTCGGGGTCGGCGCAGAGCTTGCGGTAGAGGGCCTCGAGGTCGCGCAACGCGGACATCAGGGTCTCCGCGACAAACTTGCCGCCGTACGTTCCGAAGCGCCCCTCGCCGTCGGGAACCGCCGCAAACAGGTCGTCGTTACTCTTGCTGTCACTCGTCATGGTTGCTCACTCACCGCGCGGTCCGCCGCGCGCACCGCCTCCACAAAATTCCGCACCGCCGCGGCATCCTTGATGCCCGGCTCGGCCTCGACGCCACCACTGACATCCACCGCCGCAGGCCGCACCCGCGCGATGGCGTCACCGACATTCTCCGCCCGCAGTCCGCCGGCGAGAATGACCGGCAGTGGCAGACCCGCCGGCGCCAGCGCCCAGTCGAATGTCTCGCCCGTACCCCCCGCGACCCCCTCGCGCCAGGTGTCCAGCAGGATGCCGCGGGACTGTGCAAAGCGTCCGCACTCCGCAGCGATATCCAGGCCCGGGCGCACGCGCAGGGCTTTTACCCAGGGCCGGCCGGAGGCCGCGCACTCCGCGGGGGTCTCCTCCCCCTGGAATTGCAGCAGGTCCAGTGGGACAGTTGCAAAGACCTGCTGAACGATCGCAGTCGGTGTGTCCACGAAAAGCCCCACTACCGTGACATACGGCGGCACGGCGGCTGCTATCGCCACAGCGCGCTCCGGAGTCACGGCCCGCGGGCTGGGAGCGTGGAAAACGAGACCGATGGCGTCGGCGCCCGCGTCCGCGGCCGCCCGCGCGTCCTCCTCGCGGGTGATACCGCATATCTTGATGCGCGTGCGGGCCATGGCTGCCGGGTACCGGGAAAAAACCGGGGCGCATCATACCAGATCGCCCGGCATACTGTCTGTATACGGGCCCGGACGAATTACGGACCGATGTCGAGAAAGTCAGGCCCCGGCGGAGTTTCCGGCAACCCGCAGGCGGCCGTGTAGGCGACGTCCACGAGATAGAGCCCGTGCGCCGGCGCCGTATCGGCTGCGAGTGTGCGGTCGCGCCCGGCCAGCAGTTGCGCAATCGAGTCCTCCCCCTCACGACCATCGCCCACCGCCAGCAGGGCACCGGCGATGTTGCGCACCATGTGGTGGAGGAACGCGTTGGCCTCGATGTCGAGCACTACCAGGTCACCGCGCCGCGCGACCCGCGCAAAGTGCACGTTGCGCATGGGACTCGCAGACTGGCAGGAGGCTGCGCGAAAGGCGCTGAAATCACGCTCCCCCCAAAGTTCCCGCGCAGCCCTGTCCATGGCCGCCTCGTCAAGCACACGGCGGTGCCAGGTGAGTCGGTCGCGCTGCAGCCCCGGGCGTACCGGGGTATTGGCGACCAGGTAGCGGTAGCGGCGCGACAGCGCCGAGTGCCTGGCGTGAAAGTCGTGTGGCACTGCAACGGCCCAGTGCAAACGGACGTCGGGAGGCAGGTTGGCATTACCGCCCACGACCCACGCCTTGGGACTGCGCGTCGCGGGGCTGTCGAAATGCACCACCTGAGCGTGGGCGTGGACGCCCGTGTCGGTACGCCCGGCGCAGTGCACCCGCACCGGCCGGTCCGCCACGTCACCCAGCGCGGACTCGAGCGTATCCTGGACAGTGGGAACATCCTCACCCGGCTGGGACTGCCAGCCGCAATACCCGCCGCCGTCGTACTCGACACGGCAGGCGATCCGGCTTCCTTCGGGGATGTCCTGGGTTGGGAATGCGCCGCTAGCCAATGCGGTCTAGCAGCGCCTGCGCCTCGGCTTTCAACTCGTCGCTTCCCTCGGCGACGATCTCGTCGAGGATTTGTCGCGCGCCGTCGTCGTCACCCATGTCGAGATAGGCGCGGGCGAGGTCGAGCTTGGTGGAGAGTCCGTTGGCATCGGCGGCGATCACCAGTTCCTCGTCGTCACCCGCGCCGGCATCGCCCTCGAAGTCCGCGGACAGGTCGAGGTCTTCGCCACCGTCCTGCGCCGCCGCGCCGCCTTCGATCTCCAGCCCGCTGAACTCGGCCTCCAGTTCCTCCCCGCCCTCGGACGTCAGCTCGAGGGGGTTGGGCGCGAGGCCGGGGGTGTCGCCAGCACCGCCGTCGGCAGCGGGTGCTACTGTGTCGACCTCCGCCTGCTCGTCGCCGGCGTCGAGCCCCGCGAGCAGTTCCTCGGCCCGCGCAATGCTGTCGGCGTCACCGCTGGAGCGGATCTCCTCCAGTTCGGCCTCGGCGGCGGAAACGTTGTTCAATTCGACATAGATCTCCAGCAGCTTGAGCCGGTACACGGGGTTGCCGGGCTCGTTGGCCAGGGCGTTGTTGAGCAGGTCGATGGCCTGCGGGTGGCGTCCGTAGGCGATGTAGATATCCGCCTCCGCGAGTGCATCCGCTGCCTCGACATCGGACGCGTAGGCGTCGTGCTTGCGCTCACCGTAACCGCGCTGGCCGGCCTCGTCGTCATCGTCATCGCCAGCGGCCTCGAGCTCCACAGGCGGGGGCGCCGGTACCGGGGTTTCCTCCTCGATGGCGATCTCGCTGTCTTTCAGCTCGACACCGGAAAAGACATCGTCCGACACGGCGGGGGCGCTCGCGTGAACCTCTTCCTCGCCGCCACGCCTGCGCATGACGAAGAATCCGACCAGGCCGAGCACCACGGCACCCAGGATGTACCAGAGGTAGTCCATGATCCCGCCACTGGTCTCGGCGGGTGCAGCTACGGAGGGCTTCTCGGCTGTCGGTGCAGGCTTCGCCTCCACGACTTCCTCGGCTTCCTCGACGATCTCTTCGACGGTCTCTTCCCCGGCGATATCCTCCTCGGCCATCGCTTCCCCGGCGTCCGCCTCTTCGAGCGCGGCCTCCTCGGCACGTAGCATCTCCTCGGCCAGGGCCGCCTCTTCCGCGGCCTCGACCGCGGCGGCATCGGGTGCCTGCTCGTTTTCAGCCAGGGCGGACTGCAGTGCAGCGATCTGCTCGTCCTTCAGGTTGACGATGCGCTGCAGCGTCTCGAGCTGCTGTTCCATCGCCGCCATGCGTTCGGATTCCTCGGCACTGGCCAGTGCGGCCCTGTCCGCCTCTTCAAGGGCAGCCGCCCCGGGCACGTGGGAGTCGACCGGGTCACCGCCCTCGCTCTCCTGCCCGAGTTCCTCGGTGTCGGCGGCGATCCGCAGCGACGGCCCGCTGAGGGCGGCCCGTTCGGCGTCGCGACCCGCGCGCCAGGCGTCGTTCTGCTCGCGCACCTCCGCGAGGGCGGACTCCAGGTCAGCGGAACTGATGTCATCGGCGCTCGGCAGGTAGATAATGTACCCGGCCTTCACGCGGTTGATGTTGTTGTTGATGAAGGCGTCGGGGTTGAGGCGCTGGATGTCCAGCATGGTCTGGTGCACCGAGGTGCCGTCGGGCCGCGCCTGTTGCGCGATCTCCCACAGCGTGTCGTCCCGGGCCACCATGTAGCGTCCGCCGGGCAGGGGGCTTCCGGCGGCCTCGGCATTAAAGTCGCGCTGGGGCATCTCGCCGGGCCCCAGATCAGATTTTGTTACGTCAACGCGGGTGCCGCTGCTAGCGGCTAATTCCTTTTTTTTTCCCGGTGCGGGTATGCCCTCCTCCACCTCGACGCGCTCGCTGGCGGACACGACGGGAGTGGCATCGGTAAAGGCGGGGGGATCGATCAGCACGGTGTATTCGCGCAGCATGCGACCGGTGGGCCAGCGCGCTTCGACGAGGAAGTCGAGGTAGGGTTCGAGCACGGGCTCGTCTGTGGTCATCACGATACGCGCGTTGCCGTTGTCGTCGACCACCACTTCCATCTGGATGCTGGTGAGGAAAAACGTCCGATCGAGACCCAGGCGCTTGAAGTCCTCGCGCGTACCGAGCCGCACGCGGATTTCATCCTCGTGCATACCGTCGGTGTTGAGCAGGTCGACACTGGCCTTTAAAGGCTCGTTGAGAAACGACTCGAGTTTCAGTTCTCCCAGGCCCAGCGCCAGGGCGGAGCTCGCCTGCAGGCAGCCCAACGAGAAAACCATGGCAGCAAACTTACGTCCCATACCCGCCCCTTATTATTTTCACTCACTATCGCCGAGGCCACACCTCCCCGCGGTGCGGCCGCCCGGCCGGGCCCCGTGCGCCGGCGACCTGGACAATGCCCCTGCAGGCCGCGCGGTGACCGGTCTGCGAGCACCTTGAAGGCGCGCGCATTCAGCCCGATACCACCCCAAGTATCCGGGAACAGGGGGTATTAATCAAGGTAAGTGGCTATCAAGCTCTCGGCAATTTGCACACTATTTAGGGCCGCCCCCTTGCGCACATTGTCGGACACGATCCACATATCCAGGCCGCGGGGGTGGGAAATGTCCTCGCGAATCCGGCCGACGTACACCGGGTCATTGCCCGCGCCGTCGCTCACGGCTGTCGGGTAACCCCCGTCCGCGTGCTCGTCCACCACGGTGACGCCGGGTGCGCGCTCCAGTAGTTCCCGCGCCTCGGCGGCCGACACCGGGTCCACCGTCTCTATGTGCACGGCTTCGGAGTGTCCATAGAACACCGGGATACGCACGCAGGTGGGGTTCACCTGGATGCTCTCGTCGCCGAAAATCTTCCGGGTCTCCCAGACCATCTTCATTTCTTCGCGGGTGTAACCGTTGTCCTGGAACGTGTCGATATGCGGCAGCGCGTTGAAGGCGATCTGCCTGGGGTAGACGCTACACTCTATCGCCTGCCCATTGAGCAGGCGCGCAGTCTGCCCGGCCAGTTCCTCAATCGCCTCCTTGCCCGTGCCCGACACCGCCTGGTAGGTAGCGACATTGATGCGCTCGATACCTACCGCGTCATAAATCGGCTTCAGTGCGACCAGCATCTGGATAGTCGAACAGTTCGGGTTTGCGATGATGTTGCGCGTCGAGTAACCGGCCAGCGCCTCGATGTTCACCTCGGGCACGATCAGTGGAATATCCTCGTCGCGACGAAAATGCGAGGTGTTGTCGATGACCACGCAGCCGGCATCGGCCGCCACCGGCGCAAATTCGGCAGACACACTGCCGCCCGCGGAGAACAGCCCGATCTGCACCTGGCTGAAATCGAATTCCGCGAGGTCGCCCACGGTGAGGGACTTGCCGCGAAACATCACGGTCTTGCCCGCCGAGCGACTGCTGGCCAGCGGGTAGAGGTTGCGCACGGGAAACTCCCGTTGCTCGAGTATGTCGATCATCACCTCGCCGACCGCCCCGGTGGCACCGACAACGGCAACGTCGTATTCACTGCTCATTTTTCGCTTTCCTCGCGCCGGCCGGTCTCAGCCCAGCGCACCGAACAACCAGGGGGAGCGCTCGCGCCAGCGCGATTCGAAGTCGCGAATGGCCCCTGCGCTCTCCAGTGTCAGGCCTATGTCATCGAGCCCGTGTACCAGGCAGTGCTTACGGAACGCATCGATCTCGAACTCGATCTCACGGCCGTGCGGACTCTCGATCACCTGGCGCTCGAGGTCAACGGTCAGCTCGTGGCCGTGGTTGTCGTACATTTCCTGGAACAGCTCCTCGACCAGCGCGTGCTCCAGGACGATCGGCAGGATGCCGTTCTTGAAACAGTTGTTGTAGAAGATGTCCGCGAAGCTCGGCGCGATAAGTACGCGAAACCCGTAATCGTCCAACGCCCACGGTGCGTGCTCGCGACTGGAACCGCAGCCAAAGTTCTCCCGCGCCAGGAGGATGGACGCCCCGTCGTAGCGCTCGTGATTGAGCGGGAAATCCTCGTTCACGGGGCGCTGGCTGTGGTCCTGGCCCGGCTCGCCCTGGTCGTGGTAGCGGAGCTCATCGAACAGGTTCGGGCCGAAGCCGCTGCGCTGTATGGACTTGAGGAACTGCTTGGGGATGATCAGGTCCGTGTCCACGTTGGCACGATCCATGGGCGCAGTCTTTCCCTTGTGTGAATCAAACTTTTTCATGATCCTGTCCTCCTACCAGTCGCGCACGTCGACGAAATGACCCGCGACCGCCGCGGCGGCGGCCATGGCCGGGCTGACGAGGTGCGTCCGGCCGCCGAAGCCCTGGCGACCCTCGAAATTGCGATTTGACGTGGACGCGCAGTGCTCGCCCCTGCCCAGCTTGTCCGAGTTCATCGCCAGGCACATCGAGCAGCCGGGCTCCCGCCACTCCAGTCCGGCGGCGGTGAACACCTTGTCCAGGCCCTCTTTTTCCGCCTGTTCCTTGACCTCGCCGGAGCCGGGCACCACCATCGCCAGCGCGATGCTGTCGGCCACCTGCCTGCCCTTCACAACCTCGGCGGCCGCACGCAGGTCCTCGATACGTGAGTTGGTGCAAGAACCGATGAACACCTTGTCCAGCCGGATGTCGGTGATCGACTGCCCGGCGGACAGTCCCATGTACTCCAGGGCGCGCTCAATCGCCTCGCGCTCCGTCGCGCTGCCCGCGTCCGCGGGATCGGGGATGCGGCCGTCCACCGGCAGCACCATCTCCGGCGATGTGCCCCAGGTGACCTGCGGCTTGATGTCCTCACCCCGCAACTCAATTACGCGGTCGAACACCGCGTCGTCGTCGCTGTGCAAGTCGGCCCAGGCCTCGACCGCCCGGTCCCACATTTCGCCCACCGGCGCGTAGGTGCGGCCCTTCACGTAATCGACCGTCTTGTCATCGCACGCGATGAGTCCGGCGCGGGCGCCCGCCTCGATCGCCATGTTGCAGACGGTCATGCGCCCCTCCATGCTGAGGTCGCGGATCACCTCGCCACCAAATTCGATGGCGTAGCCGGTGCCCCCGGCAGTGCCGATCTCACCGATGATGGCAAGCACCACATCCTTGGCGGTGACGCCGGGCAGCAAGCTGCCGTCGACGCGCACGAGCATGTTTTTCATCTTTTGCTGCACCAGGCACTGGGTCGCCAGCACGTGCTCCACCTCCGACGTGCCGATGCCGTGGGCCAGCGCACCCAGCGCACCGTGTGTGGACGTGTGGGAGTCGCCGCAGACGATAGTCATGCCGGGCAGGGTCGCACCCTGTTCCGGGCCGACCACGTGCACAATGCCCTGGCGGTGGTCGTTGATCTCGAACTCGACGATGCCGAACTCGCGGCAGTTGTCGTTGAGGGTCTGCACCTGCAGCCGGGACACCGGGTCGATAATGCCCGCGATGCCCCCGGCGCGCTCCGCGCGCACGGTCGGCACGTTGTGGTCCGGCACCGCGAGGTTGGCGTCGGCGCGCCACGGGGTGCGCCCCGCCAGCCGCAGGCCCTCGAAGGCCTGGGGCGAAGTGACCTCATGGATCAGCTGCCGGTCGATATAAATGAGGGCGCTGCCGTCCTCGCGCTCCTCGACAAGGTGGCTCTGCCACAACTTGTCGTACAGGGTTTGTCCGCTCATGGCTTACCTCGCTCGTTCCCGACGATCAACGGGTGGATTGGCGCGCAGTATGGGCTTGCATATCGAATAACACAAATTTATTATTTTTATTCAATAGATTCCTTTAAGGAATAGTTTGGCAGGGTGAGCGAGGCCCCGAAAGCCGTGGAAATACAGAATCTCAGGGCGTTCCTGCTGGTGGCCGAGAGCGGCTCCTTTTCACTCGCGGCACAGAAGCTGCACCTGACTCAGCCCGCGGTGAGCAAACGGGTGGCCCAGCTGGAGGACGAGCTGGGCACCCCCCTGTTCGACCGCATCGGCCGCCAGGTCAGCATGACCGAGGCGGGGCGCGCCCTGCTGCCCCACGCCAGGGCGGTGCAGCTGGAACTGCGCGCCGCGGAGCAGTCGGTGCGCGACCTCGCCGGCGAGGTCGGGGGCAACCTGCGACTGGCCACCAGTCACCATATCGGACTGCACCGACTGCCGCCGGTGCTGAGCCACTTCAGCGGCACCTGCCCCGGGGTGCATATCGACATCGATTTCATGGACTCAGAACAGGCCTACGAGCTGACGCTGCGGGGCGAGGTGGAACTGTCGGTGGTCACCCTGGCACCCGAGCCGCAGCCGAGTATCGTCGCGCTGCCCGTCTGGCGGGACCCGCTGGATTTCATGGTGCAGGCGGGGCACGAACTGGACGGGGGCGACGGCATGGACCTGGCCGCCCTGAGCGACTACCCGGCAGTGTTGCCCGGGCTGAACACCTACACGGGACAGATCGTGAAGCGCCTGTTCGAGCAGCGCTCACTGCCCCTGCAGGTCTCCCTCGCCACCAACTACCTGGAGACCATACGCATGATGGCGTCGGTGGGCCTCGGCTGGACCGTGCTGCCGCGCAGCATGGGTGACCCCTCCCTGGCCACGCTGCCGGTCGAGGACGCCGCTATCGAGCGCACACTGGGCGTCGTCTATCACGAGGGCCGCAGCCTTTCCCGCGCGGCACGGGCGTTCATGGAGGCGCTGGACCAGTTCGCCGAGACCGGGGCCTAGTCGCCGAGGTTGTTCAGTACGCTCTCGCGACGCCTGTCGTCCTGCCACAGGCCCTCGTGGTCGGGAAAATAGATGGTGCCGTTGAAGCGCGCGACGATGCCGCTGCTGTTGCGGATGTGGCCACTGCAGAAACCGAAGCGCCGCTTGAGGCTCACCTGCTCCGCGTCCGCCTGTATCCACTGGCCCTGGCGGGCGGCGGAAACGAAATCCACGTTCAGGCTCAGGGTGGGGTTGCCCACGAGATCGCCCCGGGCGACGTTGCAGCCCGAGGTCGCGGTCATGTCCGCGAGCGTCATCAGCACCCCCCCGTGGCAGATCCCCATGGAGTTACCGTGACGGGCCTGGATCACCAGGCCGAAGCTCACGTCGGTGCCGTCGACCCGGCGGTACACCGGCTGCAGCGAATCGGTGTACCCGAACCCCTCGGGCACGCGCTCGAAGCCCTCGGGCACCTTATCGATATCGCCGTCACTCATACCCGTCGTCGCCCTCAGTAGTCGTCGCCCTCAGTAAATACCCATGACCAGTCCCGCGGCGAAGGCCTGGCCGAGGTCGGCCGACGCCTGCCGGTGCGCCTCGCAAAACTCACCGCGCAGTATGCACGGCTCCGCCGCGAGGGGGAAAGGGTAGCCGGAAAGTATGCGCTCGGCCTGGCGCACCGCACCGCGCCCATCGTTGCCCGCGCTGACCAGTAGCGCGCAGGGCAATACCAGTGAACGCGCGATCGCCGGGTAAAACGTGCGGTCCAGGAAGTCCTTCATCGCGCCGCAGAGCGCACCGGAGTTTTCCGCCATCACCAGCAGTACGCCGTCGGCGGCGGCGAGGTCTTCCGTGCCGGCGTCCCACGCGCGGCAGAGCGCCACCCTGGCGCCCTCTTCCTGCCGCGCGCCCTCGCGTGCGGCGCGGGCCATGTGCGCGCAGGTCCCGCTCTGGCTGTGATACACGATCAGCAGTGTCTTCATCGGCTCCCCGCACCGCCACCTCCGGGCTCGCGCGGCGCAGGCCGATTGGAACACAGCCGGACGCCACTGTCATTCCGACGCGCTGTTCAAAGCGGCGTCCGGGTGCTCTAATACGCCGTTCGACAAACGACCCCCAGGATTGCGAAGGACGACTCGATGGCCCAGGTGAACAGGCAGTGGCTGCTGAAGGAACGGCCCACGGGAATGATCGGCGAGGAACACTTTGAACTCGTGGAGGGCCCGATGCCGGCGCCGGACCTGGCGGCGGGCCAGGTGCTGCTGAAAAACCTCATGCTGGGCTTCGACCCCGCCATGCGCGGCTGGGTCATGGACGAGCCGAGCTACCTGCCGCCGGTGGCGATCGGCGAACCCATGCGCGCCAGCGGCGTTGCCCAGGTCATCGCTTCACAGAACCCGGACCTGCCGGAGGGCGCGCTGGTCCAGGGCCTGACCAACTGGCAGGATTACGCCGTGGGCGATCCCGCGGGCGCGATTCCCGTGCAGGTGCTGCCCGAGGGCACACCGCCGAGCCTTGCGTTGAGCGTATTCGGCGTCACCAGCCTGACCGCCTACTTCGGCCTGCTCGATGTGTGCGACCCCCAACCCGGTGAAACGGTGCTGGTGTCCGGCGCCGCGGGCGCCACGGGCTCGGTCGTCGCGCAGATTGCGCGCATACAAGGCTGTCGCGTCATCGGCATCGCCGGCGGCCCGGAAAAATGCGCCTGGCTGCGCGACGCCTGCAGGCTGGACGGGGTGATCGACTACAAGAACGAGGACATCGCGGAGCGGATCGGAGCGCTCTGTCCCGGCGGCGTCAACGTCTTCTTCGACAATGTGGGCGGCGACACCCTGGAGGCGGCGCTGGCCCACATGGCCGAGTTCGGTCGCATCTCCCTGTGCGGGGGAATCTCCGGATACAACGACGAGTCGCCCCGGCCCGGCCCGCGCAACCTCATGCTGCTGACCACGCGCCGCATCCGCATGCAGGGCTTCATCGTCCTCGACTACATGGATCGGGCGGAGGAGGCTTTCGAGGCACTGGCGGGCTGGGTCACCGCCGGCGAGATCGCCTGGCGTGAGGACATCCAGGAGGGCTTCGAGAACATCCCCGCCACCCTGCTGCGTCTCTTCAGCGGCGCCAACGAGGGCAAGCAACTGCTCAGGCTCGCCGACCCGGAGTAGTTATACACAGGCCCGTCTGTGGATAACTTTGGGGATAGGCACCGGGGCTGCGTCCGGCGGCCCCTCTTTCTCCACCGGCACCGGTCCGGGCCCGCCCCGTCGCGTGCTCGCTTTTTAAAGAGCAAATCAAGGACTTAGGATTTTTTTATAGCGGTTTCTGCACGCCGGGTGCCAAAAACTCTATAAAAAAAGGGGTATTCTGCGCCGTGTGGATATCGTTTTCGGCCCGGAGGTTTGCAGCCACTCACGCTCCAGCCCTTGTTTTTCCACTGTTTTCGTAAATTGCCTGCCAGAGTGTGTGGGCCTGTACCCCGCTGGGCGCAAGGGTTTCAAGGCTGCGTCGCCGCGCTGTCACGGGTGAATACCCAGCACTGGTGAACGCGCCGATTGCGGTCGAAATCCGGGTCCAGCGTGGCCCCGGTGATGTCCTCGCAGGCAAATTCCTGTGCGAGTTGTTCATCCAGCCTGAAACCGCGCCGGTTGTTGGAGAAGTACAGCCGCCCCCCCGGGCGCAGGATTTCGATGGCGCCGCGCACCAGCGGGGCGTGATCGCGCTGTACGTCAAAGCTCGTCGCCACCGAGCGGGAATTCGAGAAGGAGGGCGGGTCGAGCAGGATGAGGTCGAAGCGCGCACTGCACTGTTGCACCCAGGTGACGCAGTCCGCCCGCTCGACCCGGTGCGCGCTGCCCTCGATGGCGTTGAGTGAGAGGTTGCGTCGCAGCCAGTCGAGGTAGGTGTTGGACAGGTCCACACTGGTCGTGGAGCGCGCCCCGCCCAGCGCCGCGTGCACCGTCGCGGTGCCGGTGTAGCAGAACAGGTTGAGAAAATCGGCACCCTCACTTTCCCCGGCTATCCGCCGGCGCAGCGGCCGGTGGTCGAGGAACAGGCCGGTGTCGAGGTAGTCGTGGAGATTGACCAGGAAGCGCGCAGTGCCCTCCCGCACGGTGACAAACTCGCCGCTCTGGGCCTGGCGGGCATACTGGTCCCTGCCCCGCTGTCGCGCGCGCTGCTTGTAGGCCACGCTGGCCGCGGCGACATCGAGGGCCCGGGGGACAGCGGCCCGGACATCGTCCATGCGCCGCTGCGCGGCTTCAGCAGAAACCGTCGCCGGCGCGCGATACTCCGCCACGTGCACCCGCTCGCCGTACACATCGACCGCGACCGCGTACTCCGGCATATCGGCATCGTACAGGCGGTAACAGGTCACCTCCTCCCGCCGCAACCAGGGGGTGAGTCGCCGGCGGTTCTTGCGCAGGCGGTTGGCGAACATCTGCGCACCATCACTCAGCTCCGCCACTTCCGCCGCAGCCTTTTGCGGCGCTGCGCGCAACTCGTTCGCGCCGAGATCGAACAGCAGCAGCCGGGTGGCAATCGCCCCGTTGTACAGCGTGTACGCCTTGTGGCTGCGCAGGCCGGTGGCGCGCCCGAGGTCTGCCTCCGAGGTGAAAATCGCGGCCTGCCAGCCGGGGAACTCCCCGAGCATACGCTCCCCCAGCTCGCGGTAGAGCGTTTCCAGCTGCGCCCGGTCGCCGAGCCGCTCGCCGTAGGGCGGGTTGGTCACGAGCAGTCCCGTGGCCAGCGGGCGGTGGGTGGGCTTTTTCAGTTCGCGCACCGGTTTGCAACTCACCCGGACCGCCCTGGACAGGCCCGCCCGCGCAATGTTCTCGATCGCCCGATCGACCGCATTGCGGTCCGCGTCGTAGCCGCGAATCTCCGGCAACTGGCTCGCCCTGCCCCGCTCCGCCGCCGCGCGGGCATCCGCCACCAGTGCGCGCCATTGCGCTGCGTCGTGCATGTGCAGGTGCTCGAACCCGAAGTGCTCACGCGCCAGTCCCGGGGCGATACCCGCCGCCATCATGGCCCCCTCGATGAGCAGTGTGCCCGACCCGCACATGGGGTCGATCAGCGCCCCGCCCCGGGCCGCCATGCCCGGCCAGTCCGCGCGCAGCAGGATCGCAGCGGCGAGGTTCTCTTTCAGCGGCGCGGCGCCGCCGCGGCGGTCGAAGCCGCGCCGGTGCAGGGACCCGCCCGAGAGGTCGAGTGATACCTGGGCGCGATCCCTCGACAGGCGCACCCGGATACGCACGTCCGCCGCGCGGCGATCGACGTCGGGACGGCTTCCCCCCGCGTCGCGAAAGCAATCGACCACGGCGTCCTTGCAGCGCTGTGCGCCAAACTGCGTGTTGCGTATGGCGCGATTCGTGCCACTGAAGTCCACCGCGATACTGCAGCGAGGGTCGAACAGGGCCGCCCAGTCGATTCCCCGCAGCCCGGCGTAGAGCTCGTCGCCGTCCGCCGCACGGACGCGCTCCAGTGACCAGAGTACGCGGTTCGCCAGACGCGACCACAGACAGGCGCGGTACGCGGTTGCCAGTGGACCGCCGAAGTACACGCCGGCGACGGTCTCGCGCACATCCGGGGCCCCGAGCGCCGAGAGCTCCGCCGCGAGCAGCGCCTCCACTCCCTTGGGGCACGCGGCGAACCAGGCGCCGTCGCGAGTGGCGTTCACACCCTGCTCCGCGACGCAGGGGGATGCGGGAACGTGGGGTGGGCGCACACGATCGGGGGCGGATTGAACACAGCGGTGGGGAAAGCTCAGGCGTCCCTGTCGCGGCCGGTACTGCGCTTGCGGGAGGCCGGTTTCTTCCGGGTCGTACCGGACCGGGTGCGCGCGCCGCTGCCTGCGGTCGTCTTTTTCTTCGCCGCGTTCTTGGCCGCGGGCTTGCGTTTCCTGGCAGGCGCATTGGCCTCGCGCTCGCGCATCATGACGTCCAGCACGAGATTGCAGGAACTGTCCATGTAGCGGATGAAGCGCTCGTACTCCTCATCGCTGAGGCTGCGCAACTGGTCGTGCTGGCGCACCAGGTTGACGAAGCGGCGCTCGCGCTCGTACTGTCGCGGCAATGCCATGACACCCCACTGCTCCAGCGTTTTCTCCAGCGCGGGGTTGTAGGTGCGCATGAACTTCATCAGGAAGGGAATGGGATCGTGCCGGGCGAGGAGCGACGCACTGCGCAGCATCAACTCCAGCGGCATGATGGTCTGGCCGCTCTCGATATCCTCCAGCACGGAGCGGTCCGACAGGCCGAGCATCTCGGAGAGCTCCTTGATAGAGATACCCGCGGTTTCGCGGGCGTCGCGCAGGAAGTGCCCGGCCTCCGCCATCGCCTCGAGGCGCTCGGGCTCAAGCTTGTTGAGCAGCGCGCCGCGCAGCCAGCTCTCCCCGAACATGGCGGTCATGGTGGCGGTGTTTCGTGCGAGATCGAAGGTGCCCTCGGCGACCTGGCCGGTGAGCTTCACCAGCGACTCGAGCAGCGAATCGCCGCCTTTGTCGCCCCCCCTGTTCTTGTCGTCTGCATTGCCGGCCATGGCGCTAGCATAGCAGAAAAGCCCCCGAAACCCGCGGGTCTCAGGGCCGCTTGAGCGCCGCGATAATGCCGGCCCAAATATCGTCCGGCGCCGCGTAGGGCGCGTAGATGGCGAGGCGGTCTGCGAAGGACCCGTAGCGCGTACGCAACTTGTCCGCGATTTCGCGGGGCTCCCCGATGGTGGCAAACGCCTCGAGAAAGGAGTCGTCGATGTGACTGCCCAACTCCTCCCAGCGCCCCTCCTTGGAGAGGCGGTTGAGCTCCGGCTGCAGTTCGCCGTAGCCCACCGCCTCCATGGGCGGCCGGTACGCGGGGGTGGAGGCATAGAAACCGAGCAGGTCACGCACCGAGCGCCGGGCGGCGGCCACCGCCTCCTCGGTCTCACCGGTCACGACGATCGCGTTGACCTGGAGAATGAAGTCGTCGCGACTGCGCCCGCTGCGCTCCAGGCCGCGCTGCACCGCCGGCAGCGCCCCCTGCTCAATGAAGGGCAGGCTGTTGAAGGGGTGGATTACCAGTCCGTCCGCCACCTCCCCCGCGACGCGGGTCATGATCGGTCCCAGGGCGCCGAGCAGCACCGGGGGCGGACCGCACTCCAGCGGTCCCGGGTTGAACATGGGGGTCATCAGCGTGTGGCGATAGTACTCCCCGTCAAAGTCCATCGGTGCGCCGTTCTGCCAACAGTCAAATATCGCCTTCAGTGCGGAGATGTACTCGCGCATCCTGGGCGCCGGCGGATTGAAGGGAATGCCGAAGCGGTTCTCGATATGTGCCCGGACCTGCGGCCCGATCCCCAGGTAGAAGCGGCCCCCGCTGAATCGGTGCAGGTCCCAGGCCTGGTAGGCGAGGTGCATCGGGTTGCGCGGGAAGGCCACGGCAATGCCCGTCGCGATATCGAGCGCGGGGGCGTGTTCGGATGCGACGGCCAGCGGCAGGAACGGGTCCCAGCTGCCCTCCAGGGTGTACACCCCGTCGTAGCCGATCTCCGCGAGGCGCCGCGCCTCGACGGCGGCCTCGCCCAGCTGTGCGTAAAATGGGCCGTCGATTTTCACCGGGCGGTAGCTCCTCGTGCGGGGTCGGCCGCCCACGGTACAACAGTCCGCACCCGTCACCAAACCGCGCGCGGCCGGCCCGGCGAGTGTCGCGCGCTGGTTCAGTAAGATGAACGGGCGTCGCGCCGGACTGGGCTAAAATCAGGCGGCTACTCACGCTTACCAGGGCAATGAATTCGAGGACACCATGGCTGACGAGATGAAGATTGGCATTTGCCTCCCCTACATGAAGGCGGGACTCGGCAGGGAGGACTACCTGGCCTGGTTCCGCGCGGTGGAGGACGCGCCGTTCCACGCGGTGTCCTGCGGCGAGCGGGTACACGGCCCGACCTACGACATGCGCGTGGTGTTGTCGGCGGCGGCCGCGGTCACTACGCGACTGGAAGTCACCCCGACGCTCTACGTGCTGCCCATGCACAGCGCGACGCGCGTGGCCAAGGAGATCGCCACCCTCGACATCCTCTCGGGCGGCCGCGTGCGCAAGGTGGCCGTCGGTTACGGCGGGCGCGAGAAGGACTACGAGGCCCTCGGCGCCACCTACAAGGGGCGCTATGGGCGCATGGACCGCCAGGTACAGGAGATGCGCCGGGTCTGGCGCGGCGAGGAGCTTATTCCCGGCGGCGGCGTCATCGGTCCGGCGCCCACCGACCCGGCTGGACCCATGCTGCTGGCCGGTGCCATGGGGCCGAAAAGCATCGCCCGCTGCGCGCAGTGGGCCGACGGGCTCTACGCCTGGTCCGGCAACGGCGAGCAGGCTGAGCTGGAGAACACGTTCGCCATGGCAGAGCAGGCCTGGACGGACGCCGGCCGGGACCGGCAGCCCTACCGCATGGGCGGCTTCTGGTACACACTGGCGGACGACGGGCAGCGCAAGCTCTACGACTACGTGTACGACTACCTGGCCATCGCGGGCGCCGACATCGCCACCATGATGGCAGAATCTGTGCACAGGAGTACGGCGGACGCGGTGCGCGAGGCGCTGGACAACGCCGAGGCGGCGGGCTGCGAAGAGCTGTTCGTGGTACCCGCCACGGCCGAGCTCGCCGAGGTGGAACGCTTCGCGGAGCTGCTCGACAAGCGGTAGACCGCTATACTCGCGGCTCTACGGTGACGGCAGCGGCCGGGAGCGACAATGGCGAAGCGAGTCTACCTCTTCAACGAGGGCAGCAAGGATGACCGGGACCTGCTGGGGGGAAAGGGTGCCAATCTCTGCGAGATGACCGGCCTGGGCCTGCCGGTACCCTTCGGTTTCGTGATCACCACCCACACCTGCCGCGAGTTCTTCCAGGCGGGCAACCGGCTCCCCACCCTGCTGGAACAGGAGTACCGCGTCGCGCTGGACCTTGTCGAAAAGCGCATGGGAGCGCGTTTCGGCGACCCGGAGAATCCCCTGCTGTTTTCGGTGCGCTCCGGGGCGCCGGTCTCCATGCCCGGCATGATGAACACCATCCTCAACCTCGGGCTGAACGACGAGATCGCCGCGGGCCTGGCGCAGAAAACCGGCAACCCGCGCTTCGCCTACGACAGCTACCGCCGCTTCATCCAGATGTTCGCCGACGTCGTGCTGGACGTCGAGGCGTCCGCTTTCGAGGGGGAACTGGCGCGCTACAAGGCGGATCACGGCAAGTCCGGGGATACGGACATGGACGCCGCGGACTGGCAGCGGATCGTCGAGATCTACAAGACACTCGTGGACTTCCCGGAAGATCCCTTCGAGCAGCTCAAGCTGGCCATCCGGGCGGTCTTTCTCTCCTGGCACACCCCTCGCGCCATCGTCTACCGGGAGATGAACAACATATCGGACAGCCTGGGCACCGCAGTCAACGTGCAGGCCATGGTGTTCGGCAACTACGGCGACACCTCCGGCTCCGGCGTCGCGTTCACCCGCAACCCCTCCACCGGGGAGCGGCGCTTTTTCGGCGAATTCCTGTTCAACGCCGCGGGCGAGGACGTGGTGGCGGGAATTCGCACCCCGCTGCCGGTGGAATCACTGCAGGAGCGCCTGCCCGACCTCTACGACGAGCTGTACAGGACCCAGGCCCTGCTCGAGAAGCACTACCGCGACATGCAGGATATCGAGTTCACCGTGCAGGACGGGCGCTTCTACATGTTGCAGACGCGCAGCGGCAAGCGCACGGGGCGGGCCTCGGTGAAAATCGCCGTCGACATGGTCGGCGAGGGCCTGATCACCGAGCGCGAGGCGTTGATGCGCGTATCGCCGGAGCACGTGGAATCGTTCCTGCACCCCATGGTCGATCCCGCGGCGAAGCGCGACATCGTGGCCACCGGCCTGCCGGCCAGCCCCGGGGGCGCCACCGGCCAGGTGGTGTTCTCCGCCGAGGAGGCGGAGGAACAGGCCGCCGAGGGGCACGACGTCATACTCGTGCGCCGCGAGACCACACCAGAGGACATACACGGGATGAAGGTCGCCGCCGGCATCCTCACCGAGCTGGGCGGCATGACCTCCCACGCGGCCGTGGTGGCGCGGGGCATGGGTGTCTGCGCTATCACCGGGTGCGATTCACTGCATATCGATCTCGACGCCGGGCTGGTGACCACGGCCGATGGCATCGCCATCCGGCGCGGCGATACACTCACCCTGGACGGCACCTCCGGGGAAGTGATGCTGGGGGACATCGCCAAGACCGAGGCGAGTTCCAGCGACGACTTCCAGGTCTTGCTGTCGTGGGCCGACAAGTACCGGCGGCTGAAGGTGCGCGCCAATGCGGAGACCCCGGAAGACGCCGCCCGGGCCCGCGAACTGGGCGCGGAAGGGATCGGCCTGTGCCGGACCGAGCACATGTTCTTCGACGCGGAACGCATCGACATCATGCGGGCCATGATTCTCGCGGAGACCACGGAAGAGCGAACGCAATTCCTGGAGCAACTCCAGGTGTTCCAGTACGGGGACATGCTGGAACTGTTTCGCGTGATGGACGGCCTGCCCGTTACCGTGCGCCTGCTGGACCCGCCGTTGCACGAGTTCCTGCCCCAGTCGGACGGGGATGTGGAGGCGCTGGCCGGACGCATCGGCAAGCCCGTTTCGAAGGTGCGCGAGATCACCGAAAACCTGTCCGAGGTCAACCCCATGCTGGGCTTTCGCGGCTGCCGCCTGTCGGTGGTATACCCTGAAATCACCGAGATGCAGGTCAGGGCGATCGTCGGTGCGGCCGCCGACGCCGCCGCCGAGGGCTGCAGGCCGCTGCCTGAGATCATGATCCCCCTGGTTGTGAACGTACGGGAGATACGGCTGGTCTCGGAGATCATCGACAAGTGCGTGCGCGAGGTGAGCCGTGCCAAGACCGTGTCCCTGCCGTACAAGGTCGGGACCATGATGGAGACACCGCGCGCCACCCTGGGCGCTGACCGGCTCGCACCGGAGGTGGAGTTCATGAGTTTCGGCACAAACGACCTGACGCAAATGACCTACGGCTTCTCGCGGGACGACGCCGGCAAGTTCATTCCCAAGTACCTGGGGAAGAAACTCTTCGACGTCGATCCCTTCGTCTCCCTGGACCAGCGCGCGGTCGGAAGGCTGATGGAACTGGCGATCCGGGAGAGCCGCTCGCGCAAGAAGGGTATCAAGTACGGCATCTGCGGGGAGCACGGGGGCGATCCGCGCTCCATTCGATTCTGTCACGAGCTCGGGCTGGACTACGTGTCGTGCAGCCCGTTCCGGGTCCCCATCGCCCGGATCGCGGCGGCGCAGGCCAACGTGGGCCTGTCGAGCGAGGACTGAGGCCCGGGGGTTACACACGCTCCGGTATTGACCGTACAATACACCCACTGAATATAGGGAATCACAGGCATGAGCGAGAACAACTGGCGGGTATTCGACCTCGACGAGCTGAAGCACAACCTGCGGGGCGAAGCGGTTGAATACATGGAATTTCTCGACGTCCCCTCCCTCAACTGCGGCCTTTACTTCCTCACGGCCGGCAGTTCCGATATGCAGGCGCCCCACGACGAGGACGAGGTTTACTACGTGCTCAGCGGGCGCGCACGGATGCGCCTCGGGGAGGAGGAGCGGGCCGTGGGCCCCGGCAGCCTGCTCTACGTCAGCGCCACGACGGAGCACTCCTTTTTCGAGATCGAGGAGGACATGACCCTGCTGGTCATGTTCGCACCGACTCCGCCCCAGCACGGCTGACACCGCGCCCCATCACGGGCGTCAATGCAGAGTATTGTCCCCCGGTATTTATCCGCGGGGGCGAATTTGCTAACGTTGCGCCGCTCTCGCCACCCGGACACACACCCTCATGACCCGCAGCTTCTACCCGCCCCGGCGCACCCTGATGGGCCCCGGGCCGTCAGACGTCTCCCCCCGCGTACTCGGCGCACTCGGCCGGCCGACCATCGGCCACCTGGATCCCCTGTTCGTCAAACTGATGGACGAGATCAAGGCCCTGCTGCAATACGCGTTCCGGACCCGCAACGACCTCACCCTGCCCGTCTCGGCGCCGGGCTCGGCGGGGATGGAGGCCTGTTTCGTCAACCTGCTGACACCCGGGGACAAGGTCGTTGTCTGCAAGAACGGCGTGTTCGGCGGGCGCATGCAAGAAAACGTCGAGCGCTGCGGCGCCACGGCGATTGTCGTGGAGGACGCATGGGGCGACCCGGTCAGCCCCGACAAGGTCGCCGCGGCCTTTGCGGAACACCCGGACGCCTCCGTGCTGGCCTTCGTCCACGCGGAGACGTCAACGGGGACGCGCAGCGACGCGGCGGCGCTGTGCGCCATCGCAGGCGAGCACGGCGCCCTGTCGATCGTGGACACGGTAACCTCCCTGGGGGGTATCGAGGTGGATGTCGACGGCTGGGGGGCCGACGCGGTCTACTCGGGGACGCAGAAGTGCCTGTCCTGCATCCCGGGTATCTCCCCGGTGACATTCAGCGACCGGGCCGTAGACAGGATCAAGGGGCGCGAGCACAAGGTGCAGAGCTGGTTCCTGGACATGCAACTGGTCATGGGTTACTGGGGCGGCGGCGCCAAACGTGCGTACCACCACACGGCCCCGGTCAACGACCTCTACGCACTGCACGAGTCCCTTGTGATGTTGCAGGAAGAGGGCCTGGAGGCCGCCCACGCGCGCCATCGCCGCAATCATCTCGCCCTGGTCGCGGGGCTGGAGGCGATGGGGCTGTCGATGGCGGTCGCGCCCGAGTGGCGCCTGCCCCAGCTCAACTCGGTACGCATCCCCGAGGGCGTGGATGACGCCGCGGTGCGCGCCGCGCTGCTGGCGGACTTCGACCTGGAAATCGGCGCGGGGCTGGGTGCGCTGGCCGGCAAGACCTGGCGCATCGGTTTGATGGGGCACGCCAGCAACGAGCGCAACGTGCTGTTCTGCCTGACCTCCCTGGAGGCGGTGCTGGAAAAACAGGGGTTCGAGCTGCCCGCCGGTGCGGCCCTCGCCGCGGCGACGGCGGCACTGCAAGCGGGGCAGTAGCGCGCCGCTACTCTCCCGCGAGCATCCTCCAGATCCGCCCTGCACTCTCCGGCCCCGCATTGCGGTGAACGAGGTACGCGGCGTGCTCGTCACGCCCGGCACCGGGCAACACTTCCAGGCTCCACAGCGCGTCCACCTCGTTGGGCACCATTGAGTAACGAACATCGATAATCCGATTCGCGTGCACGGGATCACGCGCGATGTAACCGTTGCTGAACCACCGGAACCGTTCTATGTCCAGCGCCTGCTGTGAATCCCGGTCCAGCCAGGGCATATCCCGGTCGATATCCAGTTTCATGACACTCTCACCGGGAAACACACGCGCTGCCGGGCCGGTGCGCACGGCGTCAATGTAAAACCTGTCGTCCGTTTCGTAGACAATCTTCCACACCAGGATATTTGCGAAGCTGGGCTTGGCCTCCAGCCGCAGGGGCTCATGGCCGCGCCCGGCGGCGAGTTCGTAGCCCATCGCCTGTGCCTGGTCACGCTGCACGAGGCCCAGCGCCATGTAGGCGCAGGCCCATGCGAGCGCGACCTGCGCGTAGCGCGGGTTCCCGCGCCGGGCCGCGAGCAGGACGCCCGCCAGCAGAGGCAACGTGAACAGCGGATCGATGATGGAGATGGTGTTCCAGGCAATGCGGACATCGCTGAACGGCCAGAACAACATGGTGCCGTACGTGGTGCAGGCATCCAGCACCGCGTGGGTGGCATAGCCGAGGGTGCAGAACAGCCAACTCTGGCGAAACGCGAGGCCCCGCCGCCGGCCGATCAGGTAGTGCAGCACCAGGGCGCAGATCAACCCCCCGATTGGAATGAACACCAGCGAGTGGGTGAACTGGCGGTGGTACTCAAGGAACAGAAGCGGATCCGTGGCGGAGCGGATCAGTACATCGAGGTCCGGCGCCATGCCCGCAAAAAAACCGAGCAGGCCGGCGCTGGCAGCGTAGCGACCGTGGTTACTCGCCTGGGGCAGTGACGAGCCCAGGACGCCCTGAGTCAGCGGGTCCATCAGTTTGTGCGACGCGGGGTATTCTCGTCGGTGTGCCTGTACGCGTGCTTACCGTAAATATCCAGCTCGGTCGTCTGGTTGTGGGACATGGCCTCACCCTGCACCCGCAGGGTGTGCGAAAAACCGGTGGTCCCGGCATGCTCTGCCATGAAGACCGCCTGGGCGATGCCCTCGATGGTGGTATGCTCGCTCATCTCGCGCCTGCTCTGAGTGTAAAAAAAATTACTGTACAAAAAACTGTGCCGCCTAGCCACCTGCGGCTAGAATGCCGACACACTCGCCGGCGAACCTTGGGGCCGCGTGGCGGTCATACTGGAAACGGGACCCGTCGCGCAGCGCCGGGGCCCGCCTGCGGACAACAGACGGAGAACGAATAATGCGCGCAGCCAGCCTGGTATCGATGATCCTGGTTCTCGGCCTCACGGCCTGTACCACCAACCCCTACACCGGCGAGCAGGAGGCCAGCAAGGCCGCCAAGTACGGCGGCGGCGCCGCGGCCCTGTGCGGCATCCTGGGCGCACTGGACTCGCGCGAGAAGGCGGCGCGGGCGGCGATCGGCTGCGGTATCGTCGGCGCGGGCGTGGGCGCCTACATGGACGTCCAGGAGGCCAAGTTGCGCGAGCAACTCCAGGGCACCGGTGTGCAGGTCGTGCGCGAGGGCGACAATATCCGCCTCGTGATGCCCGGCAATATCACCTTCGAGACGGACTCGTACAACCTGCGCTCCTCGTTCTATCCCGTGCTGGACTCGGTGGGGCTGGTGCTGGCCAAGTACCACGAGACAACCATGCGTGTCAGCGGGCACACGGACAACACGGGCAGCCGCCAGTACAACCTGACCCTCTCGGAGAAGCGCGCACAGAGCGTGGCCGACTATCTCGTTACCCGGGAGGTGTCGCGCTCGCGCATGTTCGTCGAGGGGCGCGGCTTCGACCAGCCCATTGCGGACAACGCCACGCCCGAGGGTCGCGCGCGCAACCGCCGCGTGGAACTCTACATACTGCCCGTCTCCGGCTGAGGCGCAGCCTCGACCGCCAAGCCGCCTGCTGCAACACCGGCACCGCGGCGGGTGGATAGGCTAAAGTAGGCCCATGTTTGAGGCCCTGGAAGCAGGCAAATCCCTGAGCGGAGCGGAGTTCGACGCGCTGGAGCAACCCCTGCGCGAGCGCCTGCTGCAGGCCCAGCAGGCGCTCGCCGACGCGGACTACCCCGTGATTATCGTGATCGCAGGGGTGGCGGGCGCGGGCAAGGGCGCCCTCGTGCACCGCCTCAACGAGTGGATGGACCCCCGGGGGATCAATACCAACACCTTCTGGGAGAGCTCCGACGAGGAGGAGTCCCGCCCCTACTTCTGGCGCTTCTGGCGCAAGCTTCCACCGCGTGGGCAGATCGGTATTTTTCTCGGCTCCTGGTACACGCGACCGGGACAGGCCGCGGTGGAGGACACGCTGGCGCCCGGAGATTTCACACACCAGTGCGACGAAATCAAGTCCTTCGAGCGCATGCTGACCGACGACGGCGCCGTCATCATCAAGCTATGGCTGCATATCAGCGAGGACACCCAGCGTCGCCAGCTCGAGGAGAAGGCGCCGGGCAAACAACAGAACCCCAGGGTGACGGACAAGCCCTACGAACTGGCGGGCAAATACGACCGCAGTATCGAGATCGCGGAGCAGATTGTCCTGCAGACGGACTCCTCCCACAGTCCCTGGCACCTCATCGAGGCGGGTGAACGCCGCTACAGGGATATCACCGCGGGCGAGATTATCCTGAATGCTCTCACGCAGCGCGCGGCACGGCCGCCCGCGCCGCCCGACCTCGAGGCGACGGGATCGGCGAGCGCCGATGTCGCGCAGCCCACGGTACTGGATACGGTAGACCTCACGCTCTCCCTCGAGAAGGACAAGTACAAGGAGCAGCTGTCAAAGTACCAGTCGCGTTTGCAGGACCTGGCCTGGGAGGCATACCGCGCCAAACGCTCGGTGGTCGCGGTCTTCGAAGGGTGGGACGCTGCGGGAAAAGGTTCCGCGATTCGTCGCGTCACGCAGGCTATCGATCCGCGCCTGTACCACCTCGTCCAGTTTGCCGCACCCACCGACGAAGAGCGCGCGCACCACTACCTGTGGCGCTTCTGGCGCCAGCTGGAGCGGGACGGCCGCGGCACCATCTTCGACCGCTCGTGGTACGGCCGTGTACTGGTGGAGCGCGTGGAGGGGTTCGCGCGCCGCGACGAGTGGGAGCGCGCCTACGGCGAGATCAACCAGTTCGAGGAACAACTGGCCGCTCACGGCACCACGGTGGTCAAATTCTGGATCCACATCAGCGAGGACGAGCAGCTCGCCCGTTTTCAGGAGCGCGAGAGCAAGCCGCACAAGCAACACAAGATCACCGAGGAGGACTGGCGCAATCGCGAGAAGTGGAACGACTACGCGCAGGCCGTCGACCAGATGATCGGCCGCACCAGCACCCGCAACGCACCCTGGACGTTGGTCAGCGGCAACGACAAACTCTACGCCCGCATACAGATACTCAAGACGCTTTGCGACGCCCTGAAATCTGGGCTCAACTGACTTCGTCCACGCGCTCCACGATGGTGCCGTTGGCAGTACCGCCGCCCTCGCAGATCGCCAGCAGGCCGTAGCGCTTGCCTGTGCGGTGCAGTTCGTGCACCAGCGTGGTCATCAGCTTCGCGCCCGTGCCGCCCAGTGGATGACCGAGGGCCTGCGCCCCCCCGTTCACGTTGAGCTTGTCGAGATCCGCGCCGAGGGCCTTCGCCCAGGCCAGGGGCACCGAACCAAACGCCTCGTTGACTTCGAACAGGTCGATGTCGTCCATGGTCATGCCCGCTGTCTGCAAGACCTTCTCCGTCGCCGGGATCGGCCCCTCGAGCATAATGACCGGGTCCGAACCGACCACGCTGAGGGCCACGATTCGCGCCAGCGGCTTGAGACCGAGGCGCTTGCAGGCGTCGCCGTTGGCAATCATGACGGCAGCGGCGCCGTCGCAGATCTGGGAGGCGTTGGCCGCGGTCAGCAGGCCGTCCTCCTGCAGGGGTTCCAGTCCGGCGATGGCTCCGAGGGTCGCATCCATGCGGATACCCTCGTCCTGTACGTGCATCTCGCGGCTGCCGTCTTCCAGCTCCACCTCGATGGGCACGATTTCGTCACCGAAACGGGATTCCTCTACCGCGCGCTTCGCCTTCACGTGGCTCGCCAGGGCGAACTCGTTCAGCTCGTCGGAGGTGAGCGCGTACTTTTTCGCCAGCAGCTCGGCGCCGACAAACTGGTTGAATTGCACGCCCGGGTAGCGTTCGGAGATACGCTCGCCGTAGGGCAGGCCGTGTTCCGCCTTGTAGCCGTCGACGATATTGGCGCCGATCGGCACCTGGCTCATGCTCTCCACGCCGCCGGCGATAACCACGTCCTGGGTACCGGACAACACGGCCTGTGCAGCGAAGTGCATCGCCTGCTGGCCGGAGCCGCACTGGCGGTCCACCGTCGTGCCCGGCACCGCCTCACCGAGTACCGAGGACAGGCAGACATTGCGCGCGATATTGCTGGACTGCGCGCCGACCTGGGACACGCAGCCGAAAATGAGATCGTCGATATCGCCCACGGCGACACCGGTTTTTTCGACGAGAGCATCGACGACCATGGCGCCGAGATCGATCGGGTGAGTCTTCGAGAGGCGGCCGTTCTTGCGGCCGCCGGCGCTGCGCAGCGCCCCCACTATGTATGCATCTGTCACTTCAGTTCCTCCTTTATCGTTTGTGTTGAGACGACACGCCTACTGCGCGCCCTGTGCCGCCTTGATCTCGCGCACATGGAAGATGCCGAACAGGAATACGTTCACCAGGTGCAGCGGCAGCGAACCCCCAGCTTCCCTGCACACCTTGAAAAACACCACCATCTCTACAGCGTGGGCGATCGCGAGGATCACGAGTATACGCAGGGACCAGTCGCCGACGGCGCTGCCCCCCTGCGTAAGGGCGAGTACGGCCAGGACAACATAGAAGGCCAGGGTGCCGATCTTGATCGCTGACATTTGCTTCTCCTTAAACTGTCTCTATACGTAGGCTTCCGGGTCCAGGCGCCGCATCTCGCTCTCGATCCAGCGCTCTACCTGTTCCATCAATTCCTCGGGCTCGCGGCCGTCCGCACTGACCGGCTCGCCGATGGAGACATCGATGGTACCGGGGATGAACCAGAAAGACCGCCGCGGCCAGCAGCGCGCGGAGGTGACCGCGATGGGCACGACATAGGCGGAGGTCGCCACTGCCAGGCGCGTCGCTCCTGTCTTGTAGCTCCCCTTGGAGCCGCGCTCGGTCCGCGTGCCCTCGGGAAACATGATGACCCACTTACCGATATCCATCAGCTCCAACCCCTGCTCGGCGACTTTGGCCCAGGCCTCCTTGCGGTTGGAGCGGTCGATGTGAATCATGCGCAGGCGTCCCATACACCAGCCGAATATCGGAATACGCAGGAGCTCCCGCTTGAAGACATACGCCAGGCGGTGGGACGTCATGCTGGGAAAATAGAACGTCTCCCAGGTGGACTGGTGCTTGGGGCACAGGATGATACGGCGCATGTCGTCGGCGGACGGCAGGTGGTCCTCTCCGTGAACGCGATAATTGACGCCGCCCACCAGGCGCGCAGCCTGGATCACGCCGCGCAGCCAGGGCCGCGCGAACCACCACCAGAGCCGTTTCTCTGAGAGGAAGAGCGAACCGATGAGCAGTCCCAGTCCCAGGGGAATTATCGACAGCACCATCCAGGCGAATACCAGGATTGAGCGAATGGCGTTCATAGCGTGTCCGGAAATATGAAGGAGTGCATTAAACCAGAATCCGATAGGGCTCCGGAAGCCCCGCCCTGTAAAGCGGGAGAAATCGGGTTACTATAGCGGCGAGCCGGTACAGGGGACGGAGTTACATGGGAAAGCAAGCGTGTCCGGGGCTGCACCCGCTGGGACACGGGGCCTACGCCTGGCTCGCGCCCCAGGGCAGCTGGGGATGGAGCAACGCGGGCCTGATCACCGACGGTGGGGAAGCGCTGCTGGTTGACACGCTGTACGACCTGGAACTGACAGACGAGATGTTGTGCTGCATGCGCGACGCCGATCCACAGGCGCGCCGTATCGGCACCCTGGTCAACACCCATGCGAACGGCGACCACTGCCACGGCAACGAACTGGTCGAGGGCGCAGAGATTATCGCCTCTACCGCGTCCGCACAGGAAATGAGCGAACTGCCGCCGGAGGTCATGGCGGGCCTGGTGGAAGCGGCAAAGGAGATGGGCGGGCTCGGCGAGTACTTCCTGCACTGTTTCGGGCAATTCCGCTTCGACGGTATCCGCTTCACGCCGCCCACGCGCACCTTCGACGGCGAGCTGGAGCTCACCGTGGGCGACAAGCCCGTGTCGCTGATCGAGGTGGGGCCCGCCCATACGCGGGGCGACGTTCTCGTACACTCGCCCGGGGACAGGGTCGTTTTCACCGGCGACATCCTGTTCATCGAAGGCACACCGGTCATGTGGGAGGGGCCTGTCGCGAACTGGATCCGCGCCTGTGAACTCATCGAGGACATGGATGTCGACCTGATCGTCCCGGGCCACGGGCCGATTACAGACAAGCACGGCGTGCACGCGGTCAAGCACTACCTGCAATACGTGCGCGACCAGGCGCGGGCGCGTTACGACGCCGGCATGAATGCCTTTGAGGCGGCGAAGGACATCGAACTCGCCGAGTACAGCACCTGGTCCGACCCCGAGCGTATTGCGGTCAATGTCGACAGTCTCTACCGGGAATTTTCCGGCGAGCAACAGGCGACCGACGTCTTCGAGCTGTTCGGCAGGATGGCGGCGCTGGCCGGGTTCGAGGTGGCCCCGGCGGACATCGCCCCCGGCCGCTGAACGACCATGCGCCACCCCTGCTTCGCGCTCCTCTGCCTGTTGGCCCTGTCGGCGCCGCCGGTAATGGCCGCCGGGGAACCCCTGACCCGGGGCAACCAGACCCTTGAGCTTTTCATCAGTGAGGAGTTTTCACCCGCCGCCAAGGCCGAACTGCGCGCGTGGATCGACTTCACTGCCGGGGCACTGGCGGGCGTCTACGGGCACTGGCCCCGCAAGCACTGGCAGGTCGCGGTCACGCCTGTCTCCGGGTTCGGCGAGGACCCCATTCCCTGGGCGCAGGTGCACCGGGGCGACGTGGACAGGATCGAGTTTTACATTACGCCCCGAGCCGATGCACAGGACCTGCGCCGCGCATGGACCGGGTACCACGAAATGGCGCACCTGCTGATTCCCTACCGGGGGTGGGGCGACGCCTGGTTCAGCGAGGGGCTGGCGACCTACTACCAGAACCTGCTCCAGGTGCGCGCCGGGGTGATCGACGAGCAACAGATGTGGCAGAACATGCACGACGGGTTCCAGCGGGGGATGGACGATACGCGATTTGACGGGCAACCCCTGCATACCGTCAGCAACAACATGCGGGTGAAGGGTGGCTTCATGCGCGTGTACTGGAGCGGCGCGTGGTACTTCCTGCAACTGGACGCGCGGCTGCGCCGCCAGTCCCGGGGTGCCGGGGGCCTGGACGCCGCCCTGGCCCGTCTCAACACCTGCTGCGCAGACACACCGATGTCCGCGCGTGACATGGCTTCACGGCTGGACAGTTTGAACGAGGTGTACATCTTCCTGCCACTGTATGAACAGGTGCGCGATTCGACCGCGGTGCCCGCCTACGACAGCCTCTTCGCCAGCCTGGGCATCAGCGTCGTCGACGGCGAGGTGCGCCTGCAGCAATCCGGCCCGGGGGCGGACCTCAGGCGACAAATTGCCAAACCGCAGCCTCGGTAAATGCCGGCCCGGCGGGTATACTATCGAGTCGGGCACCACAACGGCGAAAACTTTGAAGAAAACTGTCTCCAAGGCCGATATTCGCGACCAACTCCACCGCGAAACGGAGCGCTTCCTCAAACGCGGCGGGGAGGTCCAGGAAATTCCCCAGGGCAAATCCGGCAAAGACCCGGGCGACCCTCCCCTCTTTCTCAATCGCAGCCTGTTTGTAGAACCGAAAACACCGCGCACCCTTGTCCCCGAGGTCGTCGCCGCGATCGAGGCGCGCCGCAAGAGCAAGGCGCGGCCGAAAGTGCCGCGCAAGGGACGGCTGCAGCAGCCGCGCCGCAAGGTGATCTACGACGATTTCGGCGAGCCCCTGCGCAAGATCTGGGTGGACGACTGAACCGGCCCCGTTTTTCGCCCATAAAAAAAGGGGCCGAAGCCCCTTTGGTCACGATCGGAGTCCTTCAGGAAAGACGACGGCGCAGAGCACCGAATACGCCGCCGAGCCCCAGCAGTGCAGCACCGCCCAGGCCGGCGAGGAACAGCGGGCTGGCCGTTGTCGGCATGGCCACGACTTCCTCTTCGATTACCAGCACATCGGCCTCGTCGGGGCCGTCATCGTCCTCGACATGCAGGGCGAATCGATCCTCCGGCAGGTACACGTTCAGCTCCTGGCCGCGCATCAGGTCGCTGGCGCGATACTGGCGCCCGGCGATGTTGGCGCGCCAGCTGGAGGGCACCGTTACGCTGCGGCTGTCGCCCTTGGTGCCGTCCGTGTGCAGCGTGCGGAAGGTGATGGTGTTACCCCGCACCCGCACCACCTCGATCTTGGCCTGGGCGTAGAGCTTGCCGTCCTTCTCATAAACCGCGTTACAGGTCTGGGCAATGTCGGGGTTGGCGGCGAGCACCTGTGCTGACCAGTCCAGGTCTGCACAGGATACGGCGCTCTCGACCCTCTCGTCCTGGGCCATTGCCTGGCTCATGGAGAGGGCGATGCCTACACCGGTTGCTACGATCATCTTCTTGAGCATGTCAATTCCTCCTTATTTGCGATTGACATAGGTTGTGTCGAGTGACGCCGTCACGATATAACGTTTGGGAGCATGCCCGACAAAGTAAAACGGGTAGCAGGTGATCAGTGTCACCTGGGTCTCGTCCGTGTCCTGCAACACGTCGCGGTTGCTGATTTCCACCACCCGCATGTTGCTGACCCTGAAACGCTTGACCCCGTCGAGGGTCTGCAGCGTGATTTCGTCGCCCACCTTCACATCTTTGAGCACGCGAAAGTAGCCGTCCCGGTGCCCGGATATTCCAATGTTTCCCGGTTCGTGGGGATAGGCCATGCCGTCGATAATCCCCGCGCCGCGATCCATGACCAGGTCGGTGGCGGTGGCGTAGACCGGTACCTTGAGGCCCACCGAATCGATTTCCAGCACACCGAGGATTTCCGGCATTTCCTCGGTGAGGCTCGCCCGGTAGTCGTCGATGCGCCCGGGAGCCCAGAGAGAAGTGTCGGGTTCCCCCGTGCCGCTCAGGTCGAAGCCGGCTGCCTGCGCATCCTCAAACTGCGCGATATCAACCTGCCGCTCGATCTCACCCCAGGCAATCTGCACCAGGAAAAATCCAAGCAACAGGACACCCGCGGCGTAGCTCAAAATTTCGCCGCACCGCAGGGCAAATGGTCCCGGATTGTCAGGCATTCTCAGTCGTATGTTCCCTGTGCCGCTGGTGGGCGGAGCTGGGCTCCGCAGCCTCTGCACCCCCGCCTTCCAGCACCTAAGCTTAGTCACAATTACACAACTTTCCACAACCCAGGCAATATAGTGCCGCCCGGGCAGGGCAAGGCACCCGCCTGTCCGGGGACTTGCAAGCCCCGGGCGCGCTGGCTACTTTAGACGCCCCAACCCTCGGGAGAGATTTTGTGAGCAAGGACATTACCCCATTCAAGGTAGCGGTGCCGGACGCCGAGCTGGACTTCCTGAGGAAACGGCTGGAACAGACCCGCTGGCCGGAACGTGAAACCTGCGACGGCTGGGAACAGGGCATCCCGCTCGAGTACACCCGCGAGCTGGCGGGATACTGGGCGACCGATTACGACTGGCGCCGTTTCGAAAACAAGCTCAACGGCTGGCCCCAGTTCACCACCGAGATCGACGGCATCGACATTCACTTCATCCATGTGCGCAGCCCCCGGGAGGATGCGCTCCCGCTGGTCATTTCGCACGGCTGGCCCGGCTCAGTGGCGGAGTTTCACAAGATCATCGACGCCCTTGCCGATCCGGTGGCCCACGGCGGCGACGCGGCGGACGCCTTCCACGTGGTGGCACCCTGCCTGCCCGGGTACGGCTTTTCGGGTAAGCCCACCAGCACCGGCACCTCGGTGGAGAAAATCGCACGCATGTGGGGCCAGCTCATGGCGCGGCTCGGCTACGATCGCTACGTGGCCCAGGGGGGCGACTGGGGCAGCATGATTACCCAGTGTATCGGCCAGTCGGAGACGGAACACTGCGCGGGCATCCACATCAACATGCCCGTGGTTGCGCCCGACGAGGAAACCTTCGCCGACATGACCGAGCAGGAGCAGAGAGCCCTCGAGGATCTCGGCGCCTACGACGCGGTGGGGTCGGGCTACTCCAAGCAGCAGTCAACCTACCCCCAGACGCTGGGCTACGCGCTGGCGGATTCGCCGGTAGGGCAGATGGCGTGGGTCGTGGAAAAGTTCTACAACTGGACCGACTGTGAAAAGGATGGCGTCAAGCACCCGGAAAACGTGCTGACGAAGGACGAACTGCTCGACAACGTCATGTTCTACTGGCTGAACAACGCCGGGGCCAGCTCGGGTCGCCTCTACTGGGAGAGTTTCACCAGGGCGAACCTGGACCCGGTGAGCATGCCCACGGCGGTCTCCATCTTTCCCAGGGAGATTATACGCGCCAGCCGACGCTGGGCGGAAAAGCGCTTCAGCAACCTGATCTACTGGAACGAACTCGACCGCGGCGGGCACTTCGCCGCGATGGAGCAACCGGAATTGTTTATCGAGGAAGTGCGCGCGGGGCTGCGCCCGCTGCGCTGACGCCCCGCCAACTCAGTCGGCGTCTTCGCCGGGCTCGCGATTGGTGATCAGGCTGCTGCTGAAGCCGCGGGTTACGGGACTGTCCGTGCCCTCCTCCGCGCCCTCGTCTCCCGCACCCGGCACACGCACCGGGGACAGGGTGGGTGGCGGCGCACCGTCGAGGTCGACGCCGGAAAAGTCGGTCTCGGTGGGGGCGTCGCTGTCGCTATCGGCATCGCGACCGCCCCACTCCCCGGCGCGCGCGATGCGCGCACTCCTCTCCTCCGGCGGCAGCAGGAAGGGCTCCCGCGCCTCGAGTTCCAGGTCCAGCGATTCGAGGTCGAGAACCTCCACTTCGTAGCCCTCGATAATCGGCTCCGGCGGCGCGGTATCTCGCAGGTTCGGCGCCGGCGCGTCCGCGGCACTCACGGGCTCCAGCACGGCCTCCGGCTCGGGGGGTGTATCCGGCTCGGGATCGACCACCGGCTCCGCGTCGAATGCCCGTGCGGGCTCAGGCTCCCTTTCGACCACCGGCTCCGCGTCGAATGCCCGTACCGGCTCAGGTTCCCCTTCGACCGCCGGCTCCGCGTCGAATGCCCGTGCCGGCTCAGGCTCCCGTTCGACGGCCGTTTGTGGCTCCGGGAAGGGCTCCGCGGCGGGCACAGGTTCGAGCCGCGCTGCAGGGGACTCTCCCGCCGCCTCTTCCACCTCGACCGGTATCTCTGCCTCTTCCCCGACCACCGCGGTATCGACGGCCGTTGCATCAACCAGGGCATCGGTGGCCTCGAGGGTGCGCTCGCGCTCGCGCGACTCGTACAGGGGCGCCGGCTGGCTGCTGCCGATAAACGCGAGATTTTCCAGCGCGTCGTCGGCGCCGCGCGTATCGCGGTCTGCGGGGGCCGAACGCACCGGCGCCAGCGCGAGGTTGGGGGTGCGCCCGGGGGCTTCGCGCGCGTCGAACGCGCCGGGTGACAACATGCGCGCCTGTTCGGCCAGCGTCGGCACGGCCGAGGCCTCGCCGGCGGCCGTCTGCAGCGATTCGGCCCGCGGGCCGGCCTGCACGAGCGGGCCACCACCCTGCGCGGCGGCACCGGCAACCTGCAGTTCGCGTTGCTCCTCGAAGAACTCGTCGGCCGCTTCCTCCTCGGCCTCCTGGTAACCGGCGCTCTGGGCACGCTGCTTGAGCACCTCACTGGCGCACTCGGACCAGCGGCCGAAGTGGGCGGATTCCGCGGGGTCGGGCATGCGGTGCTTGCGGAAGCTCTCCATCGCCTCCATGAAGCGCTGCTTCACCGCGTTGTAGTAGTAGATATGGTCGTCGGTCTGCAGGGGCACGACCTCCGCGTCGCCCCGGATAACGAGCAATTGCGGGGGCAACTGGCCCTGCAGGCTGAGCAGGAGGTCGGCGAGGAAACACAGGCGGAACGCGGACTGCCGCGGGCCCTGCCCCTGCGTGTCGCAGGGCACGTAGAGAAAATCGCCCAGCTCCGAGTAGCCGCTGGTGCGCATCAGCATGTTTGCGGTCCCGCACAGCGGCCCGAGGGCCAGCACGCCGTTGACGATGAAGTCGGCGCCCCGGCGCATCGCGTCGAGCGTGTCCGCCCGCCGCCGCGGTTCGTCGCGATCCCAGTCGATAAGCACGACGTCCCTCCCCTCGCTGCGCAGGGTCTCGACGATATCGTCCTGCGGCTGCACCAGGTCCCGCGGTGGCGCGCTGTCGATATCCGGCGGGATGCCGTGGTCCGGGTTCTCGAGGGTGAGACGCTCCATCCAGACCGCGAAAGGCGACTCGCGAAAGAGGTCGAGATCGATGGGAGTGTACGTGACGGCGTTATCGACGCTGTAGCGATACATAGTTGTTTCCAGCCCGTTGCCCCAAACTGCCTGAAAACAGCGTAAGTCGCGTTTCTACTTATGCCGTTTTTCTATTTATATCGGAATGCCCTGCCACTGTAAACGCCGCGGGCAGATTTCGGTGCCGCGCGGACGCCGATACTCACTTGCGGCGGTAGTGGGTCACGCCGCCGATCACCGTGCGCTCCACCCTGAGGTCGCGCATCCCCATCGGATCGTCCAGCGGATTGCCGGAGAGCACGACGAAATCGGCGAACTTGCCCGGCTCCAGCGAGCCCACCTCGTCCTCACGGAAGACCTGCCAGGCCGCGTCGATGGTCACCCCGCGCAGGGCCTCCATGACCCCGATGCGCTGCGCGGGGCCCAGGACGTCGCCGCCGTGGGTGAGGCGGTGCACCTGGCTCCACACCGCCTGCAGCGGCTGCATGGGGACAACCGGCGTGTCCAGGTGGGAACTGGCGCGAACGCCGTAGTCCCGGGCCCAGCGATGGGGGCTGATGTTGGCGGCGCGCTCCGGGCCCATGAAGATGTCCCGGTGGCGGTCGCCCCAGTACCAGGTGTGGGCGGTGAAAAAACTCGGCGTGACGCCCAGCGCGGCCATACGGGCCACCTGGTCCTCCCGGGCCATCTGCCCGTGAATGAGGATCATGCGCGGGTCCTCCACCGGGTGGGTCGCCTGGGCGGCCTCGAAGGCGTCCAGGATGTCCTCGATCGACGCGTCGCCGTTGCCGTGGATCGCGAGCTGGTAGCCCGCGGCATGCAGCTCGGCGACCCGCGCGAACAGGTCCTCCCGCGACAGGGTCGGGTAGCCGCGGTAGCTCTCGTCCCCGTGATAGGGCACGTGGTAGGGCTCACTGAGGTAGCCGGTGTAACCCTGAATACTGCCGTCGGCGACTATTTTCACCGGGCCCATGGCCATCCGCGCGGTATCGTAGTCTCGCGCCTGGTACTCGCCGTTCAACAGCGCGTCGCCGAATTCGTCGTGAAAGGGAAAGACCACCAGCCGCTGGGGCACGATACCGAAACGACTGAAGGCCGACAGCGCCCGGGCCAGCCCCGGGGTGGTGCCCCCCGACTGCGCCGTGGTCACGCCCCGGTGCAGGTATTCCACGGTGGCCGCCCTGAAGAGGCGCCAGCCGTCCACAAAGCCCATGTCCTGCATCATCAGGATGATGTCCATACGGGCCGTTTCTTCCAACAGGCCGTTGGGCTCACGGGAGCCCGGCCGCCTGCCGATCACGCCGCCCTCGGGGTCCGGCGTATCCGCGTCGATTCCCGCCAGGTCCAGCGCCGCGCTGTTGGCGACGAGCATGTGCCCGGAGATATGCATGATCGCGATCGGGTGCTCGGTGGACACCGCGTCCAGCTCCGCCCGCGTGGGGTGACGCTTTTCGGCGAGCAGGGTGTCATCGTAGCCGAACCCGGTGACCCACTCCCCGGGGGAGCGGCGCGCCGCCTCCTCGGCCACCGCCGCCATGACCTCCGCCATGGTGGTCTTGTCGCCGATGGGCGGACTGTTGAGATCGGCCGCGATCTCGCTCATTCCGGAACCGGGAAAGTGACCGTGGGCGTCGACAAACCCGGGCAACAGCGTGCGCCCGCGCAGGTCGACCACCTCGGTCTCGTCCGTGGCCAGGGCCATGATTTCCGCGGTGGTACCCACCGCCTCGATGTGCTCACCGCGAACGGCGATCGCCCCGGCGACGCGGTTGGCGGCGTCCATGGTCAGCACGTTGCCGTTGATGAACACCTGGTGGGCGGGGGGTGCAGGGGTGCGCAAGGCGATACCCAGCACCACCGCCACTCCGACCACCAGGGCCAGCAGTACGGCGAGGGCAGTCTTCCAGGTCACGCGGGCGCCGGGAATTCAGCGGTCCCGGGCGCGCGCCCCTCAGGCCGCATCGATGAGGATTTCCGCCAGGCGCGCGCGGTGCCAGGCCGCATCGCCCCAGAGCATCTGGCTGTGCTTCTGGCGCTTGAAGTAGAGGTGGATAAAGCACTCCCAGGTGAAGCCGATGCCGCCGTGGCACTGCACCGAGCGCCCAGAGGCGAAGGCCGCGGTTTCGCTGGCGGAGGCCTTGGCCATGTGGGCGCGGCGGCGCGCGAGGGCGGGCTCGGTGTCGAATGCACAGGCGGCGCTGTAGACCAACGAGCGGGTCTGGTCGGTCTCTATCATGACATCGACCAGCGGGTGCTTGACCGCCTGGAAGAAGCCGAGGGGCCGGTCGAACTGCTGCCGCGTGTTCACGTACTCCACCGTGGCCTGTAACTGCCACTCGGCGGCCCCGGCGATATCCGCGGCGAGCAGCGTCCAGATGGCGGGCATGGCGGCCTCGAGCGCGGCCGCGCCGTCGGCACTCACCGCCTGCGCGGCGGCCCCGTCGAAACGCACGTGGGCCTGGTCGCGGGTGAGATCGACGATGGCGTCCGCCTCGATCGCGACGCCGGGCGCATCGGTCGCCACCCAATAGAGGGAGGTGCCATCGCCGTCGCGGGCACTGACCAGCAGGCGATCCACCTTGCGAGCCTCCTGCACGAAATACGCGGTTCCGCTCAGCTTGCCGTCCGCACAGCTGACATCGGTGCCGGCAGCCCGCCAGTCGCCGTCGGCGCCGGTGACCGCCAGGCTGGCGGCGAGGCCACCGGCGATTTCGGCCAGCGCCTCCTCGGCGCCCGCACCGCAGGCCGCCAGCACATAGGTCGCGTTCAGCGTGGGCAGCAGCGGACAGGGGAACGCCGCGCGACCGAGCTCCTCGGCGAGGCCGGCGACGGCGACGAGTGGCATGCCCAGCCCGCCGGCGGACTCCGGCACCGCGAGGCAGGTCCAGCCCAGGTCGACCATTTGCTGCCACAGCTCGCGATCCCAGTTCGCCGCGCTCATGCGCTCCGGGTCGTGGTCCGAGGCGACCAGGCTGTGCAGGCGCTCGGTGGGAAAGTTGTCCGCGAGGAACTTGCGCGCGGAATCCTTCAGCAGGGCGGCTTCTTCACCAAACCCGAAATTGTCCGGTTGTGTCATGTCCCCTCCCCTACTTGGACTTGGCGAGTCCGAGAACCCGCTCGCCCAGGATATTGCGCTGCACCTCGCTGGTCCCCGCGGCGATGGTCATGCCGTAGGTGTTCATGTAGGCCATGGGCCACTGGCCGCCGGCCGGCGCGTTGTCGTCCCCGAGGTAGAGGGAGGCGTTGGCCCCCTCGATCTCCAGCGCCAGGGCGCTGGTGTCCTGTGCGATCTCGCTGGCCAGCAGCTTGTTCTGCAGCGGCAGGCGCCCGGGGTGGTCCAGCAGCGCCGGCACGCGGGCCCGCCGCTGGTTCTGGCTGAGACCCTCCTCGCGGATGATCTGTCGCATGATGCGGTCGCGGATCAGCGGGTCCTCGATCGCGGGCCGGCCGTCGCGCATCGAGGACTTCGCCAGCTTGACCAGGTTGCCGGTGTTGGTGAGATGGGTCGCCTTGCTGCGCAGACCCCCGGACCGCGGGGTGACTTTCTCGCCCGCCCCGCGCTCGTGGGCCAGGGTCGTCATCGCCACCTGCCAGCCCTTGCCCAGCTCGTCGAGGCGGAAGCTGTCGTCCACCTCCAGGTCTTCGAAAATCACCTCGTTGAAGCCGGTCTCGCCGGTGATCTTGATCAGCGGGCGCACCGTGACGCCCTTGCCCAGGGCGGAGCGGATGGGCACCACGAAGTAGGACAAGCCGTCGTACTTGTGGGACTTGTCGGTACGCAACAGTAGGATCATCCACTCGGCGAAGTGCGCCAGGGAGGTCCAGACCTTGTGCCCGTTGATCACCCACTTGTCGCCCTTCTTCTGGGCGAAGGTCTGCACGCTGGCCAGGTCGGACCCGGCACCGGGTTCGCTGAAGCCCTGGCACCAGATATCCTCGCCGGAAAACAGCCGCGGCAGCAGGCGCTGCTTGAGCTCCTCCTGGCCGTGGTAGAACACCGTCGGCGCCGCCATCCCCAGGCCGATCACATTGGGCATGAAGGGCGTGCGCGCGCGGATCATCTCCTCGTTGGCGATGCGCTGGCAGTCGTTGCGGCCGCCGCCGCCCACGTCCACCGGGTAGTCGCAGCCGACCATGCCGGCGTCGTAGGCCGCCTTCTGCCAGGCCTGGAGATAGTCCAGCTGCTCAGGGGTCATGATCTCCAGTGGCGACAGGGGCAGGCGGACCGGGGGCTCTCCCGGTGTATTATCCGCGAGCCAGTCGCGGCAATGGGCGCGGAATTCGGCTTGTTCGGTCGAATCCACCACGGCGCTTTCAGACATTGATACTCTCCCGGCCGGTGCGGCCTCGATTCGTTCAGAGGCACGGATTCTAACCGGGTCCGGCAGCGACTGGGAAGCCGCTTCAGTAGTGGGGGGGCTTCTCGTCCGCGGGCGCGGCTGGGCTATCCCGCCCGGCCTCGAACTCCCGCAGGCGCTCCAGGAGCAATTCGACCTGGCGGCGGAGCAGGAGGACTTCCTGCTGCTGGTCCGCGAGGGCAGTGTCGAGGGCGCCCACCGCGTCCTCCTGGAACGCGAGCTGGCTCTCGAGGTCCGCGACCCGCGCTTTCAGTGCCTCAATCTCGTGCGCCAACCCGTCTCCTCCGATTCCCCTGCACGCCGCCGCCTAATATACTGCCGGCCGGCGCGAATGACACGCGGGTCAGGGCAATCGGGACGGGCGGCAATGGGCAGACGGGGTACGGGTAACAGTCGGCTGGTGTACTCCACGGAGGGCGGCCGCCTGTGTCCGCAGTGCCAGCGCCCGGTGGCAGAATGCGTCTGCGGAGCCGACCGCCCCGCCGCAACCGGCGACGGCATCGTGCGGCTGCACCGGGAGACCAAGGGCCGCGGGGGCAAGGCGGTGACCGTGGTGCGCGGGCTGCCGCTGGCACCGGCGGCGCTGAAAAGCCTGGCCAGGACCCTGAAAAAACGCTGCGGGGTGGGCGGCGCCGTGAAGGGCGACGACATCGAGATCCAGGGCGACCAGCGTGAACTCCTCAAGGCGGAACTGGAAAAACAGGGTTTCGCGGTCAAGCTGGCGGGTGGCTGAACCCGTTTCCGGGTTTTCAGCCAGATTTACCCTCTTTTAGCGGCGCGCTCGCCGACTTTTGGCGATTTTTTGCACAGCCGCACCCGCGCCCGGAGCATCGCCCGGCACAGGTTCTTCCTCAGTTAGCCCCCTTTCCAAAAAAATATGTGAAATAACACCTTCAAGCCTTTATTTTTATTGGACTAATTAAATTATTGTGTTAAAAACTTGGCCGTGAGCGCGGAAATGTCGCGATCCGGACGCCTTCTCCGGCAGCGATCCACGATAACCGCGCCACAGAAGAATAAGAGTGACACTGCAGTATCTGACGGATTAGTCATCCTGCGAGGGAAGTGGGTTATGTACGTTACCGCAGAACACCTGAGGGACCAGGTCATCCGGCCTACTCTGGAGTACATGGGTGCATGGACGCCCGCTTCCGAGGCCTTTCTCCTCAACGCCGCCATCAACGCGCCCGACCTGGGCCTGTTCGCCGCTCACAAAGACGGCCTGGGGCTGTTCCACATCACGGCGTCTCAGCACCGTGACCTGTGGGACCGCTATCTGGCCTTCAACCCGGATCTCGCGAGCCGGGTGCGGGGACTGGCCAGCCAGCGCGCGTTCCTGAGCGACCCGGACAACGAGTTGCAGACCAACCTGAGCTATTGCACCGCGATTGCCTGGCTGCTGCACTTCCGCGCGGGCGGCGGCGTCGAGACACCGGAAACGGGGGCGCTGGCCAGCGCCTGACCGGGCCGGCACCGCCGGCTCAGAAAACCACCTCCCGCAGCGCCTCCCAGGCCGCGAGGTCGCCGGGGCGGTCCACGTCCCACAGGGTCGGCAGCAGTTCCACCGCGAGACCGCAGTCCCTGAGATTGTCCAGGGTGCGCGCCAGCACCTCGCCCGATCCCCAGCGCACACCGTCGAACATGGCCCGGTGCAGGCGCCGGGCCCCCACCAGCACGAAGCCGCCGTCCTCGGCTGGGCCTATCACGACGTCGGCGCGGGACAGCCCCCCGCGTGCAAGTTCCAGGTAGGCCGGGCTGAGGGCCGGGCAATCGCTGCCGACCAGGATCGCCGCGGCGCCGTCTCCCAGACCCTCTGCGAGGGCACGATACATGCGCTCGCCGAGATCGGCGCCGCGCTGTACGGACACACCCGCGACCCCCATGTCGAGACACTCGACAAACAGCGGGTCCTGCGCATCGCCCGCCACCCAGAGATGTACCTCCCCGAGGCCGCTGTCCAGCAACTGCCGGCAGGTCCAGCGGACCAGCTCCCGGTGCAGGTCGCAGGCCTCTTCCGGGCTGAGGTGGGGCAGCATGCGGGTCTTCACCGCACCCGGCCGCGGCTCGCGGGCGAACTGCAGCAGCACCGGGTCAGCGGCCACGATAGTAGGGCTCCAGGCGCCGCGGGGGCACACCCAGCGCGTAGGCCAGGCGCAGACCCCACATCAGCAGTACGGTGCGGACCGTGCCGCGCGCCTCCCAGCGCCGGGTGGACGTAGTCGCCGGCTGCGTCACCAGGGTCGGCGGCGCCGCCCGGCGCAGGCGCTTGCAGTACGCCACATCCTCCATCAGCGGGATGGCCTCGAACCCGCCGGTGGCCCCGTAGAGTTCGCGCGAGACAAACAGGAGCTGGTCCCCCGTCGCGACACGCGTCAGGCGGGAGCGCCGGTTCATGAACCACTCGATGACCCGGAAACGCAGGCCGGATCCGCTGAGGCGTACGCGGCAGAACCCCCAGGCGGGACGGTCCGCCAGCAATGCCTCCAGCCCCGCCGCGTCCAGCCCGGGGCGCGTATCGGCGTGCAGGAAAAACAGGTAGTCGCCGAGGGCCACACTTCCACCCAGGTTCATCTGCACCGCGCGGCCGGGGGCGCCGATCAACAGCTGGTCACACAGGGGCAGGGCCTCCTGCACCGTGGCGTCGGAACTGCCGCCGTCTACGACGACGATCTCGACGGCGGGCAGGCGCCGGCGCAGCTCGCGCAGGGTGTCTGCGATCACCTCACCCTCGTTGAGCACGGGAATGACGAAGCTCGCGCGGGCAGCCATCAGGCGTGCAGGGCGCCACCGCAACTGCTGCCCTGGCCCGCGGTACAGCCGTAACAGTGTTCGCCCGTGTGCACCGAGGCTCCCGCCAGGCGGCCGGGCTCGAGCAGCTCCGCGATGTGCAGGCGCCGGTCCGACGCCAGCAGGGGCAGGTCCAGCATCTGGTTGAAGTCACAGTCGTAGACGTAGCCGCGCCAGTCGATGCTGAGCAGCGTGCGGCACATCAGGGTGTCGAGGTTCGCGGCGCTGAAACTGTCGCGCAGCAGGTGCATGTAGGCGGCGTAATCCCCCTGGGACAACAACACGGCCCCGAAGCGGCTGATGGGCATGTTGGCCAGGACAAACAGCCGGTTGAAGCGAATGCCGAAACGCGCGTCCAGCTCGCGGCGGTAGTCGCGCTCCAGTTCGGCCTGGGGCGGGGGCAGGACCGGCCCGACGGGGTTGTACACGAGGTTGAGTTCGAGATCGTCGCCGTAGCCGAGCTCGTTGAGCAGGCGCAGGGCGCGCACACTGGTGTCGTAGACGCCCCGCCCGCGCTGGGCGCGGACGTTCTCCTCCAGGTAGCAGGGCAGCGACGCGGTAATCTCGACCCCCTCCCCCGCCAGGAACCCCGCGAGGTCCTCCTGGCCCGGCTCAAACAGTACCGTCAGGTTGCAGCGGTCCATCACCCGCACACCCATCGCGCGCGCCGCGCTGACCAGGTAGCGGAAGTTCGGGTTGAGCTCCGGCGCTCCGCCGGTGAGGTCCAGCAGCTGTATGCTCCCCGCGCGGAGCAGGTCCAGCACCTGCTCCGCTGTGGCGCGGTCCATCTGCTCGGTGCGCTCCGGCCCCGCGTTCACATGGCAGTGCGCACAGCTCTGGTTGCACAGGTAGCCGAGATTGACCTGCAGGGTATCGGGCGCCGCGCGAGTCACGGCGGGAAAATCGGTCTCCAGCAGGAGGGGTCTGGTGTCTTTCATACTGCCCTACTGAGCCGCGAGTGCGCACAGCGGGGCGCGTGGTGAATACAACCGCTGTTCAGTAACCCGCGCCGCGCTCGGCGGGGGTCAACAGGGAGGCAGTATCTCCCATCAGGTAGCGGAACACCACATTGTAGGCGAGGACGGCCTGGACGTAATTGCGCGTCTCCTTGTAGGGAATGGTCTCCACCCAGAGCTCGACGGGCACCTGGTCCGCGCCGTCGTTGCGCCAGCGATCGACCCGGTGCGGGCCCGCGTTGTAAGCGGTCAGGGCGAATATCCGGTTGCCCCCGTAGCGATCCAGCAACTGGCGGTAGTAGGTGCTGCCCAGGCGGACGTTGTGCTCCACATCGTAGAGCGCGCTGCTGCTGTGAGCGGCGCCGATGCTGGACGCCACCTGCCGCCCCGTGGCCGGCATGATCTGCATCAGCCCGCGCGCACCGACCGGGGACTGCGCCCGCGGGAAAAAAGCGCTCTCGCGACGCGCAATGGCCAGCAACTCTGTGCTCGGCACCTGCTGCACGCGGGCGTTGGCGTCGAACACATCGCGGTAGGGAATCGGGAAACGCAGATCCAGTGCGTCCCAGGCCCTGGCGCGGGTCGCGGCGTCGATGGCCATCCGGTACCAGCCCTGGTCCGCCGCCAGCGAGGCCAGTTGCTGGTGGCGCAGGGGATCCTGCGTCCTCTCCAGCAGGTTGTACCACTCCGAGTGCGCGAGCACGGCCTCGTCGTGAAAATGCAGTTCCTCGATTCGGCCCAGGGCGGGCAACCCGTCCAGCACCGCGGCCTCCGGAATCGCCAGCGGCTGGTGGTTGAAGGTATAGGAGCGGCCCAGCCGGTCCGCGGCGAGGAACCCGTAGTAGCTGCGCTCCCCGGCGAGCGCCGACAGCATTGCGCCGGCAGCCTCGGTCTCGCCGCGGCGCTCCAGCGCCATGGCGTGCCAGTAGCGCCACACGTCCTCGTCCTGCTCCCCGGCGGACAGCAACGGCAGGGCCGCTTCCAGCGCCGCCCAGTCCTGCTCCGCCAGCGCCCAGCGCAGGCGGATGCCGACCAATGTGTCGTCCTCCAGCCGGTCGAGGGCGCCCTGCAACCAGCCTGTGTTGGCCTCGGTGCGCGCGAACAGGCTGCGCAGCGCGATGGCGTACTCGGCCGTGCGCTCCTGTTCCGGACTAAAGCCCAGGCGGGACTGGTAACCGAGCCACAGGCCCAGGGCCTGCTCCGGGTTGTAGCGCGCAAGGTGCGCGACGCCCCGGCTGGCGATATCGGCGGAATACGGGCTGTCGCCCGGCAGCGACTGGCGCGACAGTGTCGCGGGGCTCGCGTACACCTTGCGCAGGCTGTCGGACCAGGGCCTGAGCGCGTCGCTGCCCTTTCTCGCAACGTAGCGCATCAGCGAGCCCTGGCGCTCGTCGAAGGCGGCCAACAAGCGCTCCCAGACGACCTCGTCATCGAGTTCGCCGGCTGCCTGCCAGGCCTCGAACAGGGGGTCGCATTCATCCGGCCGCGACTTGCCGTGTACCCACAGCTGGCGCGCGCCCTCCCAGGCCCGCACTTTGTTGCCGGCAGCGAGCTGGGCGCGGAAGTAATAGCACTTCAGGACAATGCTGTTCGGCTCGTCGGGCATGACCGCGAGGAAATCCTGCCAGCGACCGCGCTTGCCCGCGTGTTTCAGGTAGACCGATAGAAAGCGATTGGGCAGGGGTGAATCCTGGCTTTCCTCCAGGAAACGCTGCGCCTCACCGGGATCGACACGGTGCGCCTGTCGGCTGAGCTGGTAGTAGTCGAGATAGATGGCGAGGGGGTAGTCCTCGAGGCCCGCGCGCAGTTGCCGGTAGTCGTCCCAGCGCTGGGCCTTGATCGCGTCGCGGGCGTCGCTGTAGTCGGCCCTGGCGGCGGCGAGGCTTTCGCTCACCGCCTGCGCACCGGTGGGCAGCGCGAGCACCGCCGCGCAGAGCAACACCATCCCCGTCAACTTTCCGGCCTGGACCCGCACTGTACTGCCACCTCGCGTCACGCCACCCCGAACGGCCGGCGGGCGGGTTCCCGCGCCCGGCCGGCCTCATCCTAGAGTGATATGAGCAACGACGGAATGCAATAGTTCACAGGGTCCGGGCACGCAAATTTGCGCGGCGGGTCACGCCCGGCGCTAAAACAACAGGCCCAGAGTGGGCTTGTCGATAGTGGCGTAATCGAGGATGACTTCGCGGCGGCGAATGCGAAAGCCGCCGTCGACCGTGCACAGGGTATCGCGACGCTGCCCGCTGTAGATGAAGTCCTCGCTCCCCGGTCGCGCGTAGTAGAGGTGGAAGTTGCTCACCACCTGCAGCTCGTCGCCGCTGCGGCCCATGAGCTCGACATTGCCGACAATTCGCCGAGTGCGCGCCGGCGGGTTCTCCGACCACGAGTTGATCTTGTACGCCCGCTCCACGCGCACCATGATGTGCAGCATGTTCTCGTCGCGGATGGGGTTGCCCATACCCTCGGGCGTCTCCAGCTCCCTGTCCACGCTGATCATCTCCTCGCTGCCGCGCTCGCGGTTGTTCACCTGCACATTGGTGCGCGAGGGCATGACGTAGGAAAGATCCTCGCTGAGCAGGCCCAGCCACTGCTGGTACTGGCGGCCGTCCAGCAATCGCGCCTCGTGGTAGTAGAACCGCTCCAGGGCGCGCTGTTCCTCGGGGGTCGTCTCGAGTGACGTTGCGCTCACACCGCGCCCTCCACTGACTGCAGGTCCTCGCGCCAGCGACGGAAAAAGTGCCGCGCGTAAAACTCGTTCGCCGTGACGCTGACCAGGCCGGGCATGTCCGGGTGGGGTTTCTCCTCCCCCAGGCCAAGGCCGTAGAACAGCGGGTGGTCCTCGGCAAAGTCGATGTCGGCGCCGCGAAACTGCTGCGCCCAGACCTCGGCATCCTCCTGTTCGATGATGCCCCCGGGGCCGAACAGGGAACTGTAGTTGGTGCGCAGGACCTGCTTGATGTGATCCGGTGCATCCGCCGGCACCACCGCCCAGGACCAGTACTCGACCTTGCCCGGACCGCGTGGATGGGAGACCTTGAACGAGCTGTTGGACCAGAGAAACGACAGGTTGGGGTAGACACCGTAGGTGAGACCCTTCATGCGCGCCCGCAGCGGGCCCACACGCTCCTCGGCCTGCGCCTGCACCTCGCGCAGGTAGGCGTGCACCTCCTCGCCACCCAGCGCCCCGCCCATGCCCTCCATACCCCAGGCTACCTCCTCCCAGGGCGCGTCCTCCGGCATCAGGCGGAAGGTGGCCCCGTGACCCGGCGCGGTGACCACGCTGTGTCCCAGTTCCTCGATCACGTCCTGCACTTCCCGCGGGATCATCGCCGCGTGCAGGAAGGCGCCGTGGTTGACGTCGCCCAGCTGGTTTTCGACAGGGAGCTTCCAGTTCGCGTTGAGTAGCCAGCGATGTGGCGCACCCATGAGTTCGATGCCGGCGGGAAAGCGCTCGATGAAGGCGTCGAGATAGAAACGCATATCGCCGAGGTACTCCTCCAGCGCAACAATGTCTTCATCAAAACTGCCGAATATCAGCCCGCGCCAGGACTCCAGTCGCGGCACCCGCTTGAGACCGAGTTTCGACTTGTCGGGCCTGACCTCCACCTCGCTCTCCTGGGGGATGGTGACCAGGCTGCCGTCGACGTTGTAGGACCAGCTGTGGTAGGGGCAGACAAACCGTTTCGTGTTGCCGCGGTCCGCGCGGCACACGGGCAGGCCGCGATGGGTGCAGCTGTTAATGTTGGCGTAGACACTCCCGTCCTCTCCACGGGACAGGATAACCGGTGTCTCGCACATGTAGGCCTGGACAAAATCGCCCGGCTCGGGAATCTGGCTCTCGTGGCCCAGGAACAGCCAGCTGCGGCCGAAGATGCCCTGTTTTTCCAGTTCGTACACGTACTCGTCCGACCAGCAACGACGGCTGATCAGCGAGGCGTCCTCGTTGACGAGATCACTGACCCGGGGCCTCACGCATTCCTCCAATATTATCGGTCATTAATTTTTTTGCAGTATATATGCCTCGCAAATGAAAAATCGACCCCGCTATGGTATTTTTTGCTTAAATTTTAGCAATCAGTTGATAATTTATGGTGGCGGCGAAAAAACAGGACTCGAGTATCCCGAAGGAGACCAAGGGAGAGCGCACGGCGCGCCGCATCCTCGACGTGGCCGAGAACCTCTTTGCTGCCCAGGGTTACGACGGTACCAGCCTGCGCCAGATCGCCGAGGGCGCCGGCATCAGGGAGCCGGGCCTGTACAATCACTTCCCCGGCAAACAGGCGCTCTACGAGGCGGTGCTGTTCAGGGCGCTCAACCCCATGGCCGAGGCCATGGCGGAACACATGCAGGGCGCAGAGCGCCTGCGCGACTACACCGACCTGCCCGGCATCATGACGGACTTGCTGCTCGCCCACCCGCAAATGGCGGCGCTGTTTCAACAGGCGCTGCAGGGGGATAGAAACTCGATCGGCAACCAGCTCGTGGGTGACTGGCTGGAAAAACTATTCAATCAGGGCATGCAGGGACTGGAGGACTTCGCCGCGCCGGGATCGGGCGGGCTGGCAGACCAGGACCGGGCCAGCCTGGCCATCAACATCATCGCGATGTTCAACCTGACCACCGGTTACTTCCTGTCCCAGCGCGCCTTCACGAGCCTGGCACAGGGAGAACTGACAGACCCGGACAACATCGCGCGGCAGAAACAGCTGCTGCACAGGGTCATCCGGGCCATGTTGGTCAGTTAGTTTTCCTCTCGGTCAGGCCACCTCGATACGACGGCGCTCGGGCACCTTCTCCTCGACCTTTGGCGCCTCCAGCCTGAGCACACCGTTCTCGAAGGACGCCCGGATATCGGACTCCTGGATGTCGGCCCCGAGGTTGAAGCTGCGCATGAACTTGCCGTAGCGGCGTTCACGTCGTATCACCCTGCCCTTCTCCTCCTGCTTGTCCTCCCTGGAGGACTCCGCTTCGAGCGTCAGGACACCGTCGCGCACGTGCACCTGGATGTCGTCACGGGACACGCCGGGCAGTTCGGCGGTGATTTCATAGTGGTCGTCCGCCTCGCTGATATCGACCCGGGGGGCGAAAAAGGTGGACGTGTCAGACCCGGCCGCCTGCGGCCAGGAGTCGTTGAAAAACCTGTCGATGTCGAACAGGTTGTTGCGAGCTAACAGTGACATGAGACGGTTCCTCCCTTGCTGTCAGTAGTTGTGCCTTCGATCTGCACCGGGCCTGTTCGGCCTTGGCCTGACACTGTAGATAAGGGCGTCCGGCGGGTATTCAAGGCCCACGGAAACTGTTTTTTTCACCCTTGATCCAGATCAAATCGACCCCCCGGGACTGGCCTGTGGGCGCCGCAGTTTGTATGCTCCGGTGAGCCGATCGAGACGGGGAGCGCGATGAACCAGCAGGCACAGGCAACGGGGGCGGCAGACGGCACCTGGGCACGCGAAGGCCGCCAGCCCCGAATCGCCGTGATCGGCGCGGGCATGTCGGGCATCGCCGCGGTGGTGAAACTGGAGAGCGCGGGCTACACGGATATCACCGTGTACGAGAAGGCCCACCGGGTGGGTGGAACCTGGCGCGAAAACACCTATCCCGGCTTGTCCTGCGACATCCCCTCGCGGTGGTACTGTTTCAGTTTCGCCCTGCGCCCCAACTGGTCATACCGCTATTCCTACGGTCACGAGATCCAGGCCTACATGGAGTCCGTCGCCGACGAGTTCAACGTCACCCCGAGGGTGAATTTCAATACGGCGGTCACCGCGCTGCGCTGGGAGGCACCGCGCTGGCACCTGGAATCCTCCGCCGGCGACGAGGGTTATTTCGACGTGGTGATCTCCGCCACGGGTATCCTGCACCAGCCCTCCCTCCCGGATATCGAGGGACTGGGGGACTTTGTGGGCAAGGCCTTCCACAGCGCGCGCTGGGATCACACGGCGGAGTTGGCGGGCAAGCGCGTGGGCGTCATCGGCACGGGCTCGACCGCCGCGCAGATCGTCGGCGCCATCACCCCGATGGTGGCGAAGATGAGCGTGTTCCAGCGCACACCCCAGTGGATGGTCGGGCTGCCGCAGAAGTTTTACACGCCGACCTGGAACCGCTTCATGGGGCGCTTTCCGGTCCTGCAGCGCTTCGCCTATCAATACTATTTACAGGGCCTGGTGCGCACATTCAGTAGCGGCACCGTCGGCAACCGTTTCTTCCTGTGGCTGATGGGCTGGCTGTGCCGGCGCAACCTGGAAAAACACGTGCCCGACCCCGAACTGCGTGCGCGGCTGACACCGGACTACCACGCCGCTTGCAAGCGTCTCATTTTTTGTTCGGATTTTTACCCGGCCATCAGCAGCCCGAACGCCGAACTGGTGACGGAGGGCATCCAGCGCATCGAAGCGGAGGGCGTGCGCACCGCCGACGGCGAACTGCACGAGCTGGACGTACTGGTGCTGGCCACCGGGTTCGACTTTACCGCTTTTATCCTGCCCACAAAGGTCACGGGCGAGAACGGTGTGGACCTGGAGGAACACTGGGCGGGTGCGCCCCGCGCACACCGCGCACTGGCGATTCCAGGCTTCCCGAACTTCTGGATGCTGGAGGGGCCGACGGGGCCGGTGGGCAACCTCTCCCTGATCACCATCAGCGAGTACCAGGTCGATTACGTCATCGCCATGCTGGACCGCATGAAAGCGGAGGGCCTGGCGTCCATCGCCGTCAAGCCCGAGGCCTGCGCGCACTACAACGCCCAGATGAGCGAGGCGATCAAGGACACCGTGTGGGTCACCGGAGGCTGCAACAGCTGGTACTTCGACGCGAGCGGCGAGCCGAACCTGTATCCGCATATGCCGACACAGTATTTGAAGGACATGCAAAACCCGGTGTTTGACGAGTTTGAGCTTGTGAAATAGGTGTCATGTCCACAAGCCGAGGGCTTGCTCTCCCGCGAAGGGAGAGGAATAATCGGTCGGCCCAAAACTACCCGCCCTTAGCTCAGCTGGGTGAGACAAGCGTTTGCGAAGCACTGCTTCGCGCGCAGTCGAACGGCCGCGAGCTGCGCTCGCGCGCCGGCCCGCGGAGCGGGAGCGTCCACAAGCCGAAGGCTTGCTCTCCTGCGAAGGGAGAGGAATAATCGACCTGCCCGAACCTACCCGCCCTTAGCTCAGCTGGATAGAGCGTCCCCCTCCTAAGGGGAAGGCCCCAGGTTCGAATCCTGGAGGGCGGGCCAGTAAATAATTGTTTTTACAGAATATCTGAGAACCTCCCTCCACTTCGCCCTCTACCATATATTCACTTTGGTGCGTATTTGGTGCAAATCGCTAATTAATGGAATTTGCAGCCCACAAGGGCGCGCCGCCTCTTTTTTGAACCCTCTGAGAGCGCCTGAGAGCTGGGCATGCCCTCAGGCTGGGTTAGTCTACCCCGAAGCCATTCCCTAGCTCACACGTCCGCTGACAGGCTCCTAGGCTATACTCAACCGAGAGTCTGCCTTTCGACTCAATACAGACTATTGAATGAGTCCTTTAATCTTGTATGTAACAAATTGCGGTTGGAGTCCTGATCACACAGCTTAAGCCAACGTCTAATAATCCGAGGCGCATCATGAAAAGGTCTAAAAAGTACGTTCTGTATGTCGCTTTTGCTCAATCCATTCTGCTTTGTAGCACCCGTGCCCATTCTGATGGAAATGATCCTTCGGTTATACACGGATGTGTTTCCCGAAATGGGAAGGTCACGATTACTGATATGAGCACCGAGTGTAAAAAAGGTGAGACCTCGATTCATTGGCCAAGAGACAATTCATCCAACGCAACCAATTCGCTAACAGTTCTAGACAGCAATTCAAACCCAGTCGGCAGGACAATCGGCACGGATAATAAATTTGCATTTGTTGTCATTGAAGCGCCAAGCCCAGTTGGCCCCATCGAGCTTGTCCTTTGGGCAAGTCAGAAAGGGTTCCAAAGAGCCGCAAGTGGAAGCGTATACTACAAGGAGACCGGGTGCGCGGGAGCAGCTTATGTATCAGACGTACGGGAAACATGGGCAGTAGGACCAGATACGATGACTAAGTCAACGATAGTTAGTCATACCTCATATCAGAATCCTGCTTATGTGTGGTTTCCAAAGAGCGGTGCTCAGCGAGAGGATATCGTTTCGCGCAGTCTATGGATTATCGATGACGGCGTGCTTACTTGCCATACTCGAGAACCCGGAGAAGAACAGACATATAAAAACGTCATCGAAGCTGAACGTACCGAAGATCTACACGATATCTGGACTCCTCCGTTCACATTGAAACTTAACTAGAGCCTTACTTCCTACGTGTCTCTGGTTTGCAGCTGCTGGCACAAAAAGATTTATTTCAAGAGTTTTCGGTGTTCTTTCCAGGCGGAAAGGCTCAACATGCCGAGAGATAATCCATGCGACGCCAGTACGTCCTGGAGTTCCGCTATTTCGGATGTTGATATTGAAACCAAATCGTCACTCAAAAGGTCAGCCTCGGTGCGCGCCACAAGATCACCAATTAAGACCAAGTTGGTATCTTCCAGTTTTTTAGATATTCTTTCGTTGTATGCAAGATCGGTAACTGAACACTCCAAAATGGGGTCCCAATCCTCGGTATGGTCATATTTTGCAACGAGCTCTGATTGGACTCTTCCTTCACCTGACGCTGTGGACTCTCCCGCCTTGAGTTCTATGTCCTCAGTTGCTCCCACCACATTTCGATCTTGAGGCGCATCAATAGCAAAAATATTCGGAACTCCGTTGATAACTTTTATATCAACAGCAAAGCCTCTTTCCTCAAAAAGCTTGATTGCCTTTTCGGCATTAGAAAATTGTAGCCCCATGGTTTCAGCTTTGGTTTTTTCAATTTCAGCTCTACGTTGTTCTAACTCCAGATCAAAAAGAGCCTCCTCACGGCGCTCCTTACTATCTATAGCTCGTCTTTCTGCTAGAGCTTTTTCTGTGTCGGCCCTGGTTTTGATATTTGCAACCTGCTGTCGCTCCGCCAACGCAGCTAACTCAGCGGGTGCAGCGTTCAAGACGCGTCCAACAATCTCCCTAGACCTCTGACCAGCATCTGATTCACCTACTTCATTGATCCATCGGAGAAAACGTTGCCAGCGCCTAGGTTTCTTATGTTTATGGATGTCGGGGGCAACGTCAATGCGCTGCATATCCCGTTCTTCGAGTCGATCACTTCCGGGTTCAGTGGCCACTTTAGCTGCCTGCAGAAGACTGTCTAACCTGCTGTTTAGGAACTGGGTCTAAGTCATGGGCGGAGACTATATTAAGGTCTTCGCCATAAATTTGAGACAAAAGTTCGATGAACTCTGCCATACGTTCCGGAGGCGTGGATTTATCGAAAATGATGGGTATTGGGGTCGGCTCGATTCGGCTTGGCATAACAGTTTCTCTGAAGAGAATGGCTATCCCGATATTAACTTTTTCAGCTCCCTAATCAAGTCGATTTATGGCGAAGAAGAAAAGGGGACGGAGGGAATAAAGATTAATCCCTCCGTCCCCCTTATCACTGCTATTATCGAAAATCCAGTGTCTGCTTTCGAGTCAGAGCTGGCCTTCACTAAATTTTTCTCACAAGCCATGATAATAATGGGGAGCAGGCATTTTCGATGCTACGTTTCATACTGACCAAAAAGGTCATCGCCCTGGCATTTCTGTTCCTGATTACCACACAATCCCAAGCGACATTAAAGAATTGTGACCATTGCGATGTTTGGCAGGCTCTTTCCGAGGGAGATTTCGAAAATTTTTCAGCAAAAGGGGTCAAAGCCCTTTTTGATCGAAATGGATGGCAGATCGAACAGCGTTCAAGCAGTCACAGTAAAAGGGGTCAGAGCCCTTTTTGATCGAAATGGATGGCAGATCGAACAGCGTTCAAGCAATCACTAAGTGCCGCGAGCGCTAAGTGGCCATCCCCACTGCGCGCAAGGGACAACAGGAGCGCGGTGGAATCTGTGTCGTATGGCATCAAGTCTGACCAAAAAGGGCTCTGACCCCTATTTTTCTAGCAATTAATCCCTCCGTCCCCTTATCACTTCATCCCCCTGACTAGGTAGCGGCCAACGCCTCAACAAGAAACGGTGTAACCACAGACCCAAACACCACTGCCACTGCGATCATTACTGCTATCAAGGGAAATTCAACCCAGAATAACGGCTCGTACCATCTGTACCGATTTTCCCATCGCTCAATTTTCGATTTTTGGTGCATAACTATCGTAGCTGAAAATGTGGTGGCAGCTGCGAATACAATTGCGCTGCCTGCATAAATTAGAATCATCGCCCGATCTGCCTCGAGAGGCGTTGCAGTTAACGAGATATATGCTACTCCTCCGAGAGTCGCCAAGCTTATCTTGAAGAAGAACTCAAATCCTCGGTAGATGGCTTCATTCTGATAGCGCACTACGTCAGTGACAATTTCTTCGTCCACTGCATGCTTTCTAGAAGTACGCTTCCCGCTCTTGTCGAAGTTTCGTGATCTTAGGAAATTACATACGCTCAGCCATATAACGGCGACTACCACCACCGTATATAAAGACACAGTGACCATCGAGCAAACAATCATCTTTATATTCTCCCGGCTTTTGGAAAGCTGGTCACCCGACTAGTCTACGGGGCGACTTCGCACTTCGACCTTATTGGCCGACATCGTCACCACGTGGCCACTCCAGTGGCTCTCGCGGAGTGTATTTGAAGCAGAAAACGACCAAAATATCGAACACAAAAAATATTGCTAGGAGAGCGGAAAGAAGGGCACTTCCCTCATTGCCTAAGGGCTTACTAGCAAGAAGGTGTAGAATTGCCGGGGCCACAACCAAAGCAGAAAGCCCGATATTGCTGAGACTGGAGTAGTGCTGCCGCATCTCAGATAGCCCCATGGCCTCTTCCCATAAGGGCTCATGGTCTGGCCACGATACAGCCCGCCGTAATTTCGGTTCAAGATATGTCCGCGAATAGAAGCCGATTCGCTTTATGGAGATGCTGTAGCTGACTATCAAGTAGTCGAAGAATACTGAGGCGATGGCTGGTACAACGATAAGGTCATAGTTTGGGTTTCCTTCGGTACCGAAGGCAAATCCCAAGGAAGCCGTTACGAAGGCGATTTTTACACCAATGATCTGTGTGCGGAGTTTCTGAGCCTCTTTCAATTCTGATCGCAGTTCCACGAGCAGCTTCCAGGCAAGTTCCGCCATTTCGTCCATTGAAGCCCCATCCTTACTGCAAGTTTCCCAAAAAATAGACAATCCCGCTCACGGGACTGCTCTTCAAATACCCGCTTTCCATTTGTACTATAATAGGCTCCGTTACATATAGCCCTAACTATAAAACCCTGGTCTGGTACCCTCGATGTCCCGATTCCCCACACTTTTCGTCGCCCTCTCTTCAGTGTTTATCCTCACCGCCTGTGGCGGCGGAGGCGGCGGCAACGGCCCAGCCGACAACGTCACGCCCCAGGACGAGGAGCCCCGGGAAGGGACGGTCCTCTCCTACGCCGACGTAGAGCCCATCCTGCAGGCCAAGTGCACGGGCTGTCACAACAGCGGCGATACACCGCTGGCGCCGTTCTCCCTGCACGGCGAGGCGACCGCGAGCTCCTTCAAGAGCGCCATCAACTACGCGGTAGACGCGCAGACCATGCCCCCTGCCGGGGTACCCGGCCTCACGGCCGACGAGCAGGCGCAACTGCTCTCGTGGTCCGGCGGCACGCCCTACGAGTCAGTGCGCGAGCAAATCCGCATTGCCCTCGTGCAGGCCGCAGCCTGGGACGTCACCCCGAAGAACCGCGACTCGAACCTGGAGCACCGCCCGAGTGAAGTGGACTGCCCGCGCGGAACGGGCTGGCTGGTGGAAGAGGACGAACTGGAAATCCGCACCGAATTCTGCAACTACGCCGCGCTCACCCAGCAGATACTGCTCGACCTGGAAGCGGGCGCAGAGCTGGAGCTGGCCATGAGCCACAGCGCGCTCAACTTCAACGCGCCGTCCGAAGCACACGTGTCCATCTCCATCGCCGGCGGTCGCGTGTGGGAGACGACCATCGGCATCCCGTCAGACTCGGCCATCATCAAACAGAACATCACCCTGCCCTTCGACGTCAGCCGCGGCGACCCGATCGAGGTGCACCTGCACAACCACGGCGACAACGCCTATACCATCCATTCCCTGGACGCGGTCGTCTGGAACGACCAGGAGCTGGAGTTCTGCCCGACCTTCGAATCCACCTTCGAGGCGATCCAGGCCACGGTGTTCGAGCAGGCGGGCTGCGCCAACTCCCTGTGTCACGGCGAGGCGGCCGAAGGCGGCCTGAACCTGCGCACGGACGTGGCCTACGACAACCTGGTAGGTGTCAGCTCGGAGGCATCCAGCCTGCGCCTCATCTCCCCGCGCGAGCCTGACAAGAGCTTCTTCTATCACAAGCTCTCCGCCAAGACCTTCCCGGGCAGCTACGCCGTGTCGGGCAGCCCCATGCCGAGCGCCGGCAGCGCCATCTCCGCCGGCCAGCTCGAGGCGATCCGCCTGTGGATAGAAGCCGGTGCGCCGAAAACCGGTTCCGTGGGCGACACCCTGGGCCGCGGCGAGGATGAAATCGAGCGCCTGCTCGGCGTCTGCCTGCCCGAGGCGGACGCGGTCAATACCCTGCCCCTGCCGCCTCCGGAACGCGATGTCGGCGTGCAGTTCGCCATGCCGCCGCACGCCGTGCCGGCAGAGAGCGAGACCGAGTGGTGCTTCGCCGTTTACGAGGATTTCCGGGACGTGATTCCCCCGGAGTACATGTCACCCGATCGCGAGTACTTCTACTTCCAGGGCGATGAACTACGCGAGGACCCGTACACGCACCACAATGTCCTCATGTACTCCGAAGTGCCGACTGAATTGATTCACGACCCGGCGTTCGGGGAGTGGACATGCGCGGGCGGGGACCAGGAGGGTGAGACCTGCGAGCCCACTGACCTGCAATCCTGCGGCACAGGTAAGTGCCGCAGTGAAATGCAACCGTCTGTGGCCTGTATCGGTTACGGCCCCGGCCGCGGCCCCACTGCGTCCGCATCGTCAAATATCGGCTCGCTGGTCGCCCAGGACGGCTTCTACGAGACCACGCCGACACACGGCATCTTCTACTGGAACTCCCACGCCTTCAATCTCACCACCGAGGACGCCAATCACCACGTGTGGCGCAACCTGTTCTTCGCCGACGACCGGCGCTTCTCGGCGGACTACATCACCTACAGCACGCATATCTCGGCGGGCGCCGGAACACCGCCCTTCGAGCGCAACCATGTGTGCCGGGACTACCAGCTTGCGGAGGGTGACGGCCTGGTCATGCTGTCGTCCCACACTCACAAGCGGGGCGAGTATTTCTCGATCGGTATCAAGGGCGGCGACCTGCTGTACGAGACCTACACCTACGACGAGCCACTCCTGCAGTTGTTCGAACCGGCGCTGGTGTTCAATTCCCCGGATCCCGCGGACCGGGTACTGGAGTACTGCGCCACGTACAACAACGGCCTCAACGCCGACGGCTCCCCCAATATCGATACGGTGACCCGGGCGTCCGCCCGCCCCACGCAGGGAGGCCCCTGCCCAGCAGTGGCCTGCGTTACCGGTAACGTGGGCGCGCCCTGTGAAGGCGTCGGTGACGACGCGACCTGCGACTCCTCGCCAGGCGCCGGGGACGGTCTCTGCGATGCCTGCGCCATCACCCGGGGCATCAGCAGCGACGACGAGATGTTCGTCCTGCTAGGCGCTGTGCTGCCCAACCACGACATGCAGATGCACCACCACGGCAGCTCGCCGTCCGTGCGCATCTCTTCGCCGGCAGAGGGGGCATCCTTCGCCGCCGGCGATACGGTGGAGCTGGTTTTCGACCTGAGCAATTTCGCGCTGGAGCCGCCCGAGGGGCACGACGAGAATGACCATGATCACGACGGCCACGGGCACGATGACGCCAACAGTGATCACGGTCACGTCTCGGCGGGCCACTACCACGTGTACCTGGACCAGGACGATGACGACGCGGATCACCTCACCGCGTGGACGGAATCAGTGGAGCTGCACCTGCCGGCTGACATTGCGCCCGGCACACACGAGATACGCGTCAGCCTGCGGGCGCCGGATCACCACGCGGTGGGCGCCGAGGACAGTATCACCATCGAGGTGGAATAGCCGTTTACCCGCGGGCGATGAGCCCGACGGGCAGGCGCCTGCGCTCGAACCTGAAGTCCAGGCCGCTGCTGGTCCGCGCTAGCTGCAACGCCAGTGGCGGTTCCGCCGGCTCCCGCGCCGGGTCGATCACCACATCCCAGGCATACACCGCCTCACCGGGATCCTCGACGGCAACGCAGTAGGCCCTGGGATTCACCTGGGCCACCATAGCGTCCAGCGCCGCGTGCGGCGCCGGGCCGAGCTGGCCGAACCACGCGTGCTCAATCGTCTCGTGCAGCGCGGGACAGTCGTTGACCGAGAGGCGCAAACGGTCCGCGGCGAGAATCTCGATGTCGATGTCGATATAGCTGCGCGGCTGGAAAACGGGATGCAGCTGGATCACCTTCGCAATGGCGTCGATCGTGTCGCCGGCAAAATCCTCCATGTGCTTTTGCAGCCGCTCCGCGCCCAGGGCCGCGTGACCGGCGAATAACATTCCCGACAGGCGCTCGCTCACCTCATCGCCGTAGTTGGTGGTCTGGCTCAGGGTGTAACTGTGGGCCAGCAGCGCCGCCTGCACCGCGTTCTCCTGGAGTAGCTGCACGAGCGCCCACTGGGAGAAGTCCTCGAACTGGCAGTGCGGGTCGAACGCCCCGGAATAGTCGTCCCAGCCGCCGGGCTCGACCTGCTCCTCGGGCACCTCGATCTCGATATTGGCGATCCTCGACGCTGCTAGTACCGCGAGATTGGGGTGGTGCTCGTACGGCCGCTGCTCCTCGGAAATCATGACCATCCAGCGGCAGACGGGGTATCGCCCGGCGCCATTGCCGCCCTCGCTGTCGTTGCGCGGCGGCCGGTGGACGGGCCGCATGATCATGCGCGGGTTGGTCGCCGCCGCGGTCGCGTCGAAGGTGGGATCCTCGATGTCGTGGCACATCGCCCTGGTCAGCCTGCCGTCATCGCCGTTGATTTCCAGGTCATTGAGGGCGCCGCAGAACGGCAGCCAGAACTCCCCGTACTCCGGGGAATCGAGCCGAAACTGAAAGTCCAGGAACTGCTGGGGTGCACCTATCTCGAGTTGTATGTTCTTGAAGACCGTACCCACGTCGCTGCCTTCAAACTTCATCAGCCGCTGCATGCGCTTCGAGTAGATGGGGCTCGCGCACTGCCACTCCTCGATGGCAGACCTGATGAATCCCTCCTCCCCGTACTCCAGCGCGACGAGCGGCTGACCGGACCGGTCCAGCATGTGGCCTATCAGGTTGTACTCGTGCATGAGGCGGGAGAGAAACTCCCGCGAAAAGTCCCGGAGTCGAATTTCCGGATCAAATGCTCCTGAATAGTCATCGCGCAGCGTCATTGCTTCCTTAACACCCCCCCGTCGCCCATCGCGTCTATAGCCCAGCCCCTCTGCGGCCATCAGATACCGATTGAAAAATCGTAATCGCTGCGTCGCGAGCCAGTCTCCGACATGGGGTAATGGCCCTCGCCCATCGCCTCTACCTCGAACAGGTAGTAGCGCCCTTCTTCCTCCAGCCGGTCCTTGTAGGGCGCCAGGCTGAACTCCGTGCTCTCGACCCGGGGCAGTTCACCCCAGTCAAACAGCGCCCTGCCCCGCCAGTCGTTCGGGTCGCTCTTCTCCCACACCTGTATGCGATAGTCCTGCGCACCCGGGTACGGCTGCCACGCGAACCTTGCCTCATCGGGCGAGGAAAAACTCTCTCGCCTGGATAACTTCACAACCGGTTTCACGTAGTTGAGGCTGATGCCCTGGGCGGGACTGTCTTCGGCGACCTGGAAAGTCGCCGTGCGGTGGTTGTTGGCCGGATCATTGATCAATCCCGTCAGCGCCTTGTTCGCCGCCTTGTGATCCAGTTCATAACCCCCCACCTGGTAATCCCCGTAGGGAACCGGAATGCTGTAGCGACCGTCCGCCCCCGTGACGACCCACTCGCTCATAACCGCACCATTGAGGGCCAGGCGCAACTTCACGCCGGGTGCCGGTTCGCCTCCGCGCGTCACCGCGCCCTCGATGGCGCCCGGGCCCGCGGCGAGCACCTTGTCGCCAATATCCTCGAAGCCGCTCGCATAGATGCCGCTGCTGCCCAGGAAGCGCTGCTGCAACCGAGCGAGGTCGGGAGCCGACCGCACGAGGTCGTCGGGCTCCACTTCCGGCACCCCGTCCAGCGCACCGTACTCCAGCTCGTCCAGCATGGGGTAACGCCAATCGACATATAGTTCGTAGTACAGGTTTGTAACGACGAGAAAAGCGATGGAGAATCCGGCGCCAAATACCAGCCCACTCAAAAACTTATTCAGCATTGTCATGCTCTCAACCAGTATCGACTGATCAAGGTACCACAACCGCCGTCCGGTAGAGAACGGCCGCGCACAACAATCGAGGGGTACTAGTAGCGTGCAAAAAAGTCCCGGCAGGCCTCTGCGATAGACTCCTCTGACATATCGAGGATTCTCGAGGCCATGTTGATCGCCTCCGTCTCGCCCTCGTCACGCACCTCGTCAACGGCGGCAACGTCGAGCATCATTACGAAGATCTCTCGCTTCTGCTTCTCTGTGAGTCTCACGCTGATATCGCGCAGCCTGCGCGCGATATCGCTGTCTTCCTGCATGGCGTTGAGAATCGACGAGAGACTCTCAAGGGCCTCGGCGTTGTTGATCTTCAATCGCGAGGAGAGCAGGTCGATCATGCGCCCACTCTCGATATCGGATATATTGCCGTCGCCCTTGGCGACGAAGATAAGCAACGCGGCGACGAGGAACCGTTTATCCCGGGCATCCGCGAGCGTGGTGTCGGGATCTGCCCGCCGGTCACTGCCCTGCTCCAAGTAGTCGACCATGCTAACCTCCTAACCCCGGAAAGCCTCCCGGTTACAGCCACAGGCCGTTCCCGGCTCGGACCGGTCTGTCTAACCTGTGATTTTAGACCCTGCGGGGAAAATTTTCCCGTCTACGTCTATATACTGGTAGAACACAGTAGCAGCGAGGGCCCAGCCATGGAAATCCGCCCGGTTCACCCGGCCAGCTGCCACTGTGGCGCGGTCCGCTTCGAACTCGACCTGCCCCGCGGCCTGGAGCAGCTGAGGCGCTGTAACTGCTCGATGTGCAGGCGCCGAGGGGCCGTGGTGGCCTCCGTTCCGCTGGACGGAATTCGTATAACGGCAGGCGAGGACCTCCTCAGCCTGTACCAGTTCAACACGCGCACTGCCCGGCACTACTTTTGTTCCATATGCGGCATCTACACCCACCACCAACGTCGCTCCAATCCCCACGAATACGGCGTCAACGTGGCGTGCCTGGAGGGCGTCGATCCGTACCAGTTGGGCGACGTGCCCGTCATGGACGGCGTCAATCACCCTTCCGATAATCCTGGCTAATCAACGGAGGCAAGCACCATGCAACCCCAGGTCCACCAGCTTATGGAAACCTTTCCAGTCCTCACCTCAAACATGGACATAGACCCCGTTCCCTATACCGGCGGTATGGAATTTTACGAGGGCCTCACCACGCGCTTCGACTCTTTTGCAAACCATGCCCTCATCTCGTGTCACGATTTCAACGAGGCGTGGCCCACCTGGGAGATGCACCCCAAGGGTGACGAACTGGTCATTCTTCTCTCCGGCAGCGCAACAATGGTGGTACAGGTGAACGGCGAGCACCGGAGCGCAGAACTATCAAAGCCCGGCGAGTACGTCGTGGTGCCCCGCGGCGCCTGGCACACCGCGTCGGCGGCGAGCAACGCGCGCATGCTGTTCATTACGCCCGGCGAGGGCACGGAAAACCGGGAGGAGCCCGGCGATTCCTGAGCGCGGCAGGTACCCGCGAGTAGCGGTGCTGCCGGCTAGCGATTGTTCGCCAGCTGTGCCTCCAGCTTCTCCTTCATGGGGATCACCCACTGCGCCTTGAGCTGTGGTGACAGCAGACCCGCGTCCTCCAACTCATCGCACAGGCGCATCTGGTGCGCCAGGTCGAACATGTCGAACTGGCGGCAGATCTTCGCATCGCCGTCGAGAGTAATGAATGAAACGCCGGGCGTCTCGAAAAAGGAACTGTCGGGGCGTGTACCGGGGCCGCGGTTCAGCCAGTGGGTGATGAGGTTGTTGTCGCCTCCGGTGTAGACACCCATGTAGGGAAAGGTCCAGCCCTCCCACCCCACCTGCATATCGCGCCCGTAGTGCGTCGCCTTGATCTCGTCGATCCCGTTCGCGGTCACCTCCATCACACCGGCGTACTCGCAGGTATACACGCAGTTCACCGCGTAGATCTCGTCCACGAAAAAGGTCCACTCGTTGGTGCGCGAGGCCTCCTCGTGGGCGGCGATGAGCTTGTCCGCGGTTGCGCGCAGGGTGGCGTCACTGAGTTTGGTCATGGCGGTTTCGTCCTGGTCAGAGATAGGCGGCCACGATGTCCTGCACGGTTTCCCGCACACGGTTGCGGCCGTAGCCCAATGAATCGTCGGGCGCGTAGCTGATGGTCGCGTTGCGCCCGGCGTAGAGGATGACATCGGGAAGCAGTGGATGCTCTTCGGTGGTGACTTCGAGATCGACGGGGTTACCGGCCGCCTCGAAGAAGAGTTCGAGATAGGCTTTCCAGCTCAGGTTCTCATCACCCACGAGGTAGGCACGGCCGCCCTCCCCCCGCTCCAGCGCTGCCGCGATAGCCTCGGACATGGAACTGCTCGCGATGTGATTGACACCGCCGGCCGGCGCGACCACCGGAACACCCTCCAGGCGCCCCGCGCCGTACTGCACCAGCGCCTCGATATGCGGCAGCGCGATGCCCGGGAAGTGACCGAGAATAAAGGGCGCGTTCAGGCTGCAGACGTTGAATGTGTCGCTGTTCAGCGCGCGCAATCCCTCGTCCGCAAGGTGTCGGGAGCGCACATAGGCACTGGCGTCTATTTTCTCGGGCACCACCTGGGGATAGTAGGTACCGATATACACGGCGCGACCGATACCGGCGTCCCGGGCCGCGGCAAAAAAACGCGGTATCGCCTCGCTGTTCACCCGGTGAAAAAAACCCTCCTCGTCCTCGTCCGGCGGCAGCTGGCGGATATCCGCACCCGCGGCGAAGACCATGGCGTCGAAATCGCGCAACCGCGACAGAGGGAAGTCCGTCGCGGTATACGCGCCGACGATATGCTCGAAATCCTGTAGCGCCGGGGCCGCCGGGGGCGTGCGCGAGACCAGTGCGACCTCGCAACCGGCATCGCGCAGGTGCAAGGCGGCATGGGCGCCGGTCAGCCCCGTGCCGCCGACAATGACGACCTTCACTTTTTCCATTCCGTCACTGCGCGATTCCCAGCAGGTCGTCCCGCTGGCCCATGGTCACCTCCGCCGTGTAACCGAAGTCGATGGGCACGTTGAGGCCGCTGACAAACCCCGCGAGCCGGCTGTTCAACAATACCAGGGGCTCACCCATATCAGCGCCGGTGGCGTAGCGCCCGTTCGGGGGCAGGAACAATGCCACCGCCTCCTCCGGAATCTGCCCCTCACCCGTCAGTTGCTGCATGAACGCGGAATCCGTCGGCGAGGGAGCGATACAGTTGATACGTATGCCGCGCCGGGCGAGTTCCGCCGCGCGGGTCATGGTGTAGACAATGATGCATTGCTTGGAAAACGCGTAGCCGTCCACCACCTTGTCGCCCTGGGATTCCAGCCACTCAAGGGCCGTATCCAGGTCGGCGTCCAGGGCGATAAACTCGCGCACCTGCTCGAGGGTTGCGCGCCAGCCCATGCCCGCGGTGGAGGCAATGGAGGCGATGGCGCCGCCCTCCACGATGCGCGGCTCCAGCCGCTCCGTCAGGTAGCGCAAACCGGAGAAGTTAATCAGTACAGTATCGATCTTCGCAAACGGAGGGCTGGGGACCCCCGCGCAGTTGAACAAAGCGTAAATCTCATTGGGGAGGTTATTGAGAGCAGCGTCCAGCGTGGCGGCGTCCTTCATGTCCACGGGGATGACCGCCTTCACCGGTGCGGACACCTCCGCAATATCGAGGGCGTAGACCCTCGCGCCGAGGTCCGTGAGCAACTGCGCCGCCGCCTGGCCCATGCCCGATGCCGCGCCGGTGACCACCACGTTCCTGTCCCTGTATCCGAGTACGTCTTCCATCGTTGGGTCCTGAGCTCGTTAAAAAGAAGATTTGGGTGTCTGGATATTCGGCCGTATCTCCAGGAGGTCCACCGCCACACCCGGGGGCTGGGCCAGGGCGTAGCGCACCGCCTCGCCGACCTGCGCGACCTCCATTCCCAGGTCCATGTACGTGCCCACGTCCTTCCAACCGGCCATGGCGGCGGCGAAACGGTCGGGGTTCCACTCGTCTGCGAAACTGGTGATGGCGCCGCCGGGCCTGACACAGGTCACCCCGATACTGTCGGGCTGCACCTCAATCCTGAGGTCGCGGGTGAAGCGCTCTACCGCCGCCTTGGTCGAGGCGTAGATCGACAGGTGCACGATTTCGTCGTAGTGCCAGGCGCTGGCCGAGGAAATATTCACTATTCGCGGGTTGTCGGCGCCACGCAGCAGGGGGATCGCCGCCTGGCAGCAAAACACGGTGCCGAGAAAATTGGTGTTCACCTGGGTGACGACCTCATCGACCTCGAGGTCCTCCACCCGGTTGGGCCGGGCCATGCCCGCGTTGTTCACCAGGCCGTCGAGGCGGCCGAAGTGGTCGCGGATCGCCGCAAAGGCGTCGCCGATCTGTTCCGGTGAGGCGACGTCGGCGGCAATGCCGAAGGCGTTTTCCCGCCCGATACCGTCCACCGCCGCATCGAGTCCCTCGCGGTTGCGACTGACCAGGCCCACCCGCGCGCCGTGTGCGGCCAGATCGCGCGCGATGGCGAGGCCGAAACCCCGGGAGCCGCCGGTGACGATGTAGACCTGTCCCTCAAGGCTTGTCGTCATACGGCGATCGCGATGGTCTTGGTTTCCAGGTACTCCTCAAAACCCTCCGGCCCCATTTCCCGGCCGATGCCGCTCTGCTTGTACCCGCCGAAGGGGGCGTCGGCGCCGTAGTAAATGCCACCGTTGACCGCCACCGTGCCCGTGCGGATGCGCCTCGCAACCCTGAGGGCGCGCTCCTCGTCCGCGGACCACACGCCGCCGGAGAGGCCGTATTCGGAGTCGTTGGCGATGCGAATGGCGTCCTCCTCGTCCTCGTAGGGAATGATGACCAGTACGGGGCCGAATATTTCCTCGCGGGCAATGGTCATGTCATTGCTCACGTCGGTGAATATGGTCGGTTCGACGTAGTAACCCTTGTCCAGGTGTGCCGGTTTGCCGCCGCCTAGCAGCAACCGCGCGCCCTCGGCCTTGCCTTTCTCGATGTAGCCGAGCACGCGCTCGTACTGCTTCGAGTTGACCAGCGGCCCCATGATCTGGCTGTCGGATGCGGGGTCCCCGTACTCGATAAAACCGAAGAAGGTGGGCAGCAGTTCTTCCACCTCCGCCTGGCGCGACTTCGGCACCAGCAGGCGGGTGAGGATGGCGCAGCCCTGCCCGGAGTGAAAGCACACGCCCAGGCAACTGAGCAGGCTGGTGTTCAGATCCGCGTCGTCGAGCAGGATATTGGCAGACTTGCCGCCTAGCTCGAGGAACACTTTCTTCACGGTGCCCGCCGCCTGCGCCATGATGTGCTTGCCCACTGCGGTGGAGCCGGTGAAGGAGATCATGTCCACGCGCGGATCGGTCACCAGCTGCTCGCCGGTCTCCACGGGGTCCGCGGCCGTAATCACGTTGAACACGCCGGCGGGGATGTCCGTCTTCTCCTTCACCACCCGGCCGAGCATGGTCGCGGACCAGGGCGTGTCCGGGGCGGCCTTTAGCACCACGGTGCAACCGGCGGCCAGCGCGGGAATGCACTTGGCGAGGTTGATCTGCAGGGGCACGTTCCAGGGGGTGATACAACCCACCACGCCGCCCGCTTCCTTTTCCACGATGCGGCGGCTGGGCATACCCATCACTTCCCCGACGCCCGCATCGCGGCTCCACTGAAACTTCGGCAGGTTGTCTAGGGTGTACTGGATGAAGCCGATGGGGATCGAGCACTGGGGGCCTGTTTCGCCGCAAATACCCAGCGGCGCGCCGGTCTCCGCGGCGATCTGCTGCTTGAACTCCTCCTCCACTTCGCGCAGCCCCTCGTAGAGCTGCTGCAGGCACTTGTGGCGGAACGCGTGGTCGGTGGACCAGCTGCCCTCATCAAACGCACGGCGCGCGGCGGCGATGGCACGGTCCATGTCCTCCACACCCGCGTCCGCGGTCTCGCCCAGCACCTCTTCCGTCGCCGGGTTGATGTTCGGGTAGGTCTTTCCGGATGCGGCGGGCACCAGCTCGCCGTCGATAAACAGGTTGGTTTCCGGGTTCATTTATTCTGCTCCCTGCTGCGCCGGTGGACGGGATTCGTCGCGGGCGAGAAATACATCTTCGATGCGGTCGCGGATAAACTCCGCGGTGGGCATAACCACACCTTTCTGGGTGGCGGTCTCCAGGGCACACTCCAGGTCCTTGCGGGCCAGGGTGCCGAAGGCGCCAAAAATTTCCTGCATCTGTTCCTCGGTGCAGGCCGGGGCCAGGCCGTTGCGCCCGCTGACAAACGTGTGCATCTGCTCGTTCACAACGCCGTTGGCGAGCCCCACCTCCCTGATCACGTCCAGGGAGAGGCCGCAGGCGTCCGCGAGCCGCGCCGCCTCGGCCAGGGCGACGAACTCGGTGTACTGGATATAGTTGTTACAGAGCTTGAGGGCAATACCCGATCCCAGGTCGCCGGCGTGTACGATTTTCTCCGCGGAGGTTTCAAAGACCGGCGCCGCCGCCGCGAGATCCTCCGCGCTGCCCCCGACCATGTAACAGAGAACGCCCTCCTCGGCCTTGGCGGCGCCGCCGGTGATGGGCGCATCGATGAGTCGCACACCCGCCGCCGCCGCATCGTCCACCCACTTGAGCAGGTTGGCCTGTGTAACCGTGCTGTGCACCGCGACCCGGGTGCCGGCGCCCGCCCTGGCGAAGATGCCATCCTCGCCGTACAGCAGGCTCTCTACCTGCGCGTCGTCGCGGACACAGATCCCGATGTGATCGCAGGTGGCCGCCAGCTCCGCGATGGAGCTACAGCCCGTTGCGCCCGCTTCCACCAACTCCTGCACGGCTGTTTCCACGAGGTCAAACACGTAGACCTCGAATTCGTCGCACACGAGGTGCCGGGCCATCGGCCGGCCGATATCGCCGAGGCCGATAAAGCCGACTTTCTGTCGGTCGCTCATGATTCCTCCTATGGGGCACGGGGAGACAGGGCCTGTTATCCCCGCGAAGAGGCAGTGTAGACCCCAAAAAACTAATATGTCAATACGGATTGACTATTCGTCAATCTGGCTTTACTATTTCACCCCATGAGTGCAGCCACCCAGCCGGCGCGGGGTCCCGACACCCTGTGGGAACGCTACCGGGACAACTTTTCCCGGCACCTGATCGGCGTCTCCCGCTACCTGCAGACCCGCATGATGCACACCCTGCAGCAGGAGTGCGGGCACGGCGACCTGCGCCTGGGCTTTGCGCCCTATATCACCCTGCTCGGAGAGAACGGGCGGCGCCTGTCGGAACTGGCGGAAACCCTCGGCATATCACGCCAGGCCTGCAACCAGGCGGTCAAACAGGTGGAAGCCGCGGGGTACATCGGCCGCACGCCCGATCCGCTGGACGGCCGGGCCCGCCAACTGGTGCTGACCGAGCACGGCCGACAGCTGCGCCGGGACGGCGTGCGCATCGTGCGGGAGCTGGACGCCCGGTTTGCCGCCCTGGCCGGGCGGGAAGCCGTGGACGATGCGGCCCGGACCCTCGGCGCGCTCTACGCCCACCTCGGCCTCGGCCTCGGCGCACGCGACGAGCCGACCCTGCTCTACGGTGGCATGGGAGGATTGCTGCCCCGGCTGTCGGACTACACATTGCACCGCCTGATGACACTGACCGCCGGGCGCGGTCACCCCGGCCTGAAGCTGTCCTTCGGGCAGGTGCTGACACTGGTCGGTCCTGCGGGCGGACGCATACAACAGATCGCAGCGATACAGGATGTGAGCAAGCAGGCCATCAGCGCGATCGCGACCGAGCTGGAAGAACTCGGCTACCTGCGCCGCGAGGCCGATCCGGCAGACGCACGCCAGGTGCTTCTGCTGTTCACCGCTCGCGGGGAAGAACTGATCGCCGACTCCGTTGCCAGCGTCGGCGACCTGGAGGCGGAATTTGCCGACATCGCCGGCGGCGGCGCGTTCGCGCGCACACGCACCACGCTGCGTACGCTCTACGAGCAACTGTGCCTGGAGCGCGAGGTTTTCGACGGCGAGATTGAACACAGTGTGTCGGGCGACATCGACGCCCTGGCGCTTGAGTTACAACAACGGCTGGGAGACGAGGCCAGCAAGGCCCTCGGCAGGCTGCTGCTGAACCCCGGCCCCAACGAGGTATAGCGACATGAACGAGTGGCTTCTGACCGTCTGGGAGCATTACAACATCCTCGGATCGATGGCGGCGCTGGCGCTGATCGTCGGCATTACCATCGTCGGCAAAAAACTGGTGTTCAGGCACCCGGATCTCGCCGAGATGCGGCGCATCAACAAGGAAGAGGATAAAAAACGCTGGGAAAAGGAAAAGTACCCGCCGATGGTGCGCTCCAGCCAACAGGTGGGCAAGTGGCTCAATATCACGTTCTTCCTGTTCCTGCTGCCCTTCTGTATCACGCTCGAGGGCCAGCCTTGGTGGCAGGTGCTGCTGGACGGCTTTGTGATCCTGATGGTGTACGACTTCTTCTACTACGTGGCGCACCGCTTCTGGTTTCACGGCAATGGCCCCATGCGGCAGGTTCACGCCGTGCACCACCAGGCGCGGGATCCCTCCTACCTGGACGCCCACTATGTTCACCCGCTGGAGACTTTCGTCGGCCTGGGCGGCTACATGGCCACCGTCGTCATTCTCTCTGTGCTCATGGGGCCCTTTCAACTGGCGACCATCGTGATCACGTTCGTGATCTACTTCCAGCTCAACCAGATCAACCACGTGTATTTCAAGGTGCCCAAATTCCCGTTCAAGACCCTGAACTGGATCGTGGCCAAGCACCACGTGCACCACGAGAACATGCACAAGGGCAACTACGCGACCATCACCCTTTTCTATGACAAGCTGTTCGGCACGCTGGACTGACGGGGAGGAACCAGGCAATGGATGACAAGGAACGCCGCGCACTCGGCGAGGAAACCATCAAGAAGGTCTACGCGGGTGACGTTGTCGTACCCCCGGAAGGCTATGTCTTCAGCGACGTGATGCTGTCCCAGGTGTTCGCCGACCAGTGGAACCGCGAAGAGACCTCCATGCGCGACAAGCGCATCCTGCTGCTGGGCATGATCGCCGCACTGGGCGAGGCCATGACCTTCAAGATACAGGCGAAGGCCGCCATCAAGAACGGCGAGCTGACCGCCGACCAATTGCGCGAACTACACCTGTTCATCGCCCAGTACTGCGGTTACCCCCGGGCGGCGGGCATGATCGGGCCGATGGAGGAGGCGATTGCCGAAGCGGAGCAGGACGCCAAGGCGTCCTAGTACCCTGCTCCCTTCTGTTCGCGACCGCCCGAGCCGCCACCGCGAAACTGCGACAAGGCAAGGCCGAACAGCCCGATCAGCAGCAGCGACGGCAACGGCGGCACAGGGATGTAGCGCGACTCGAAGCTGAAGTCACCCCGGCCAATGGGCTCTATCCCGCCGAACAGCTGGTTGACGTAATTGAACAGGAAGCTGCCCGGTTGCTGCAGCTCGTTGGCCCCTGCGGTCGCCATCAGGGTCACCTGACCGCCTTCGACCAGATCATCGAAGACGTCCCCGTAAGGCAATAGATCGCCCACATCGCCGAGCTGCGCGAAGAAGTCTGCAAACCCCGGTAGCAACAACCCGCTGGCGGGACCCTCTCGCCCGGCACCGCTGAACCAGTCGCGGTTGTCGCGATAGGTGAGTTCGAGCCAACCCCCGCCCACGCCGAACACGTCCGACGCCAGCCCGTTGGTGTTGTCGATCACCCTGACACCGAGCAGGTCGAACACTGCCCGGCCGTCGATGTGGCTGGTACCGGGCCCGGTACTGGATGGGCGTTCGGAGTAGGTGTACTCCAGCGTCGCGTTGACAGGCTGGCCCTGGCCGATTCCGAGGTCGCCACCGAAAACCCCTGCGCCGTCGTTGTTGAGCACCGTATCGAAGGTCACGGCATAGATGATGCCTGCCCGCGCGAAGGCGGGGCAAGTCAGCAGCAATAAACACAGGAACACCCTGGTCATACTGATTTCCCGAAAGATCGTGTTCACCTACAAATTATAGCCGGGGCTGCACTCCTATCGCAGCGCGGATCGCTCTGTTCAGCTCCGGGACGGGAATACTGCGAACTAGTTCTCGCGCCTAGAATCGGTTACCCAGGACCTGGTGTCGGGCTGCCAGCTGATATCCCGCCAGTTATCTGAATAGTAATCCTCAAGGCCTTTGCCCTGAACCTCGGGAAAATCGGTAAACTCTTTCAGCATACCCCGATAACTGGCGTATTCGTTTCCCCACACTCTCGTCTTAAAATAGGGCACGGCTCCGGACTCCGCCCACACCGCCCAGCGCAGCGCGGGTCGGTAGCCCGTGCTGATCAGATACCGTGTCAATACCGGTTCACCGTGACCGCGCTCGGCATTCGCCTCCCAGGCTGCGTGCACAATGCCCTCGGGCAATTCCGCCAGGTCGTGGCCCACCAGCGGGCTCGAGCCGACGCGGCGCACCAACTGGCCCAGCTTGTCGAATTCCTTGTTCTGAATATAGACAGCGGCGATGTTACTGGCCGCCTCTTCGGACCAGACGTAAGCGAGCTCGCCCTGGAGGCCGCGAACACGGTCCGCCCTCCCCTGTTCCAGCCAGCCTTTTTCCACGGCAAGCTGCGTCAGCTCGGGTCTGTACAACAATGCATCGACAAGTGAATCGGGAACCCGAATCAGCGAGCGGAACTTCTCCCTCAGGTATCTGGACTGGTTGCCACAATCGAAACAGCGAGATGCAAAAACCAGGTCCGGATACTCTTTCCAGACCGCATCCAGCAGCCCGCTCATCTTTTTTCTCTGATCGAACATTGCGCTTTTGCGCGTGTCGGTAACCGAGTGAAACAGGGACAGGAACTGCGCGGCCTCGAAGTCGGAGCGACCATTCCACTCCAATCGATCAAGCGCTGCAGACAGGTCGGGCTGGGCGGCGAAATGCACCGTCAGGCTGCTGCTGTAATCCGTCGAATTCAAGAACGAGGTCAGCATCTCCCGACAGGGCACGCCCGGCAGCCGAATACCGGTGCGGCACACCTTTGCGAGCGCGGGTTTCATTAATACAACAACCCCGTCCAGCCGCTCCCGATCCGCCAGAAAAAGCTGGGGCACGGCAAAGCCCAGGCCAAATACCAGCAAATACAGGATAACGGGGACAGCTTTTGACCCGGCCTTATTACGAACCATGGTGATCTTCCGGTCGGGGATCTTCAGAGGGCGGCGTTTCTGTTGAGGTCAGTTCGTAGCCACCTTCCGGAGACCAGTCCACAGAGAGGCGCTGCGCCGCGGCAGCTTCCATCAGCCTGCGCCCGACAAGGCCATCTGCGACAAGAGCAAACGCGCAGGGCGGGCAGTACCAATCGATAGGCTCGCCCGACTTGTCCGGCATGTCGGCGATAAGGGTGGGCACATACTCCTCCGCCCCGAGCCGCATCGCCATCGTCACAAAACCGAACATGGATTTGTCGGTATAGGCATGCTTGCGCATCAATGCCAGCAAATCCGCCCTCTCGAAACGCCCGGTTTGAACCAGAAATCGAATATCCCGGGGGTCTATCTGGGCATCAATGGCGAGAAGATGCGGCATGAGCGTTTCAATTTCCTCGTCTGACATCGCGCCCATGGCAAATGGCAGCTGATCCAGCCCCAATGGAAGCCTGCGCCGCTCGCGCCCCGACAATGCGGCGAGCCAGTAGCCGGCCATGTTGCGACGGGCGTCCGCGCCCACGCCGAGTGCATAGGACAGGTTTGCGGTATTGCTGTACAGAAGGAGACCGGAGTCCGGGGGGATACTGTGGTACCAGTCCTGAATAAAGCCCGATTGAACGAGGTGATCAATGGTTCCGTAATTCACCGTCTGTGTGCCGTAGAGCGCATACAAAGCTTCTGGGCGATGCCTGGCAACGTAGGCATACCACACCATTAACGGAGAGTATCTGGCCCCGCGCTGACCGCGGGGCATGGGGATGTTGTTGACCGACCCCAGGAATTCCACCCATTCGTCGACGGGCGCATCGTGACGAGGGGGACTCAGGGCCATCAGCGCATCGAGGTCGACAGACCTTTCTACAACGGACTGTGTTTTTTCATCCAGCCCTTCATAGTCTTCACGGCTATCCGAGCCATCCGTGTTCAGCGATACAAGCCCCGCCTGCAGATCGGGCAGATACTGCCAGACACCGAGCAGGGACCCAAGAAGGAAGGCGATCAACGTCGGCGCCAGTTTGATCAAGGACTATTCCTTATCCAGTAATTCCAGAGCTACCACGTTCAGCGAAAGCACACTATCTCCAACGAGATACGGAAAAGCAACTTTCGGATTGGACACAAAAAAGCCACCGCTGATCATCCAGCGGTGGCTTCGAGATCCCGGGAATAATGGAGTCAGGCGGCTTCCGTCGCCTTCTTCACTTCCGGGTCGAAGGTGATCTGCATACTCTTGATGCCATTCACCAGGTTGGAGCGGGTGTAGCGAATCTCTTCCTGGAGCTTCGGGTTGCGCAGGCGGGGAATGATTTCCTCGAACATGATCTGCACTTCCAGTCGCGCCAGGTGGGTGCCCAGGCAGAAGTGTTGGCCGACGCCGAAAGCGCGGTGTTCGTTGTACATGTTGGGCATGCGCTCGGGGCGGCGCACGTCGAAATCCATGGCGTCCTCGCCGAAGATGCTCTCGTCGTGGTTGACGGTGTGGTAGTGCATGATGAGCTTGTCGCCTTTTTTCATCTGCATGCCGCCCACCTCGACGTCTTCCATCACCTGGCGGCGCATGACGATGAAGGCCGTGTTGTAGCGGATCATCTCCTCGGTAGCGCCCGCGATCTTGTCCGGATTGTCCACCAGGTACTGGAGTTGGTCGGGGTTTTCCATGAGCAGCCGCATGCCGTGACTGGTGATGGTCCGGGTGGACTCGTTGCCCGCCACGATCAGCAGCAGGAAGAACCAGGTAAATTCCTCCTCGGTGAGACCGTCCACGCCGCCGTGCCCGTTGACCAGCGCGCCCAGGATATTGTCCTTCGGGTTATCGCGGTACTCCTGCGCCAGCTGCATGGCGTAGGCGATGACGTTGGCGGAGGCCGCCTCGGCCGCGTCGCGGTCCTCTGCCATGTCGGTGTCCTGGTTGAACATCATGGCGTTGGTCCACTCGAAGAAATCCTTGCGGTCCTCGGCGGGAACGCCGCACAACTCCAGGATGGCCAGCAGCGGCAATTCCGCGGCCACTTCCTCGACGAATTCGCATTCACCCCGGTGGGCGACGCGGTCGACGATATTGCGGGCGTGTTGCTGGAAGCGCTCGCGGTAGGACTCCACCGCGCTCGGGGTGAACGCCGCGCGCACGATCTTGCGGTACTTGAGCTGCCGCGGCGGGTCCATGTTGATGATCATGTGGTTGTGAATGCCGGTGATCTCCTCCGGGTCGAACTCCTCGGAGAGGGCGGTGTTCGCCTCGCTGGAGAAGATGCCCGGGTTCTTGGAGATGAAATCGATCTCGTCGCGGCCGGTGACCAGCCAGTAGGGCACCCCGTGGTAGGAGCCATCCATCCGGTGCACGGGACCCGAGGCGCGGATATCGCGCAGGGTGTCGTACGGCATCCCGTTCGCGTAGGTGTCGGGATCGATCATGTTCGGGAACTTGGCAAAGGGACATTCACTCATTATCGCTATCTCTCGGTGAGCCAGGATTTCACGACTATAGACTAATAGGTATTAGTCCACAAGCCCCGGGGTGACATTTGCTGGACAAGCCACCTAACTCCTTAAAAGTAATAGGGTTTCTTTGAGTCCCCGGCGATCGAGAGCGACCATTGCCGCCCCGTAGACGAGCACGCCGGACGCGACGAGCCCCCCGAGCTCAAGCGCGGGGGAGATTCCCGGCGGCAGCACATTGGCCACACCGCCCACCCCGGCGTACATCACCAGGCCCGCTGCGGCGGGCCGCATGAGCTGTGCGGCGTACTCCGCGAGACCGACGCCCACGCGCCCACAGGCGCGCCAGGCCGTGATGACGAAAACTACCGGGTACATCGCGAGCCAGGCGACGGCAAGCCCCATCACGCCCCAGCCGGCGCCGACAAAAAAAGCCGCGGGCATCAATATCGCCGCGAGCAGGTAGTTGGTGGCACTGGTGGCCGGCGAGCCGACGCCCCACAAGAGCGGCGGGAAAACGTTCGCGAGCAGGCGGAACGGCATGACGAGCCCGAGCAGTTGCAACAACGGCGCCGCCGGCAGCCACTTTTCACCCAGCAGCGTCTCTATCAGCGGCTGCGCCGTGCACGCCATGCCGAAGAAAACCGGAAAGGCTGCAATGGCGAGGATGCGCGTCGCGGTGAGGAGGTAGTCGCGCACCTTGTCGGCGTCCTCCCCCGCGTGTACCCGGGCAAAGGCCGGGAACGCGATGGCGTTCAGCAAACCGCTGATTTTCTGGATAGGCAGTGATGCGATCTGGCTCGCCACTGCAAAGTAGCCGAGCTGGTGATTGCCGAGCATCTTGCCGCCGATGAACTTGTCGGATTCGCTGAAGACAAACCACAGCCCGCGATCGGTTGAGACGAAGGCGCCGAATCGCAGGTGCCCCGCCATGCCCCGGAAAGAAAAGCTCGGAACCACAAGGGCCCGGGTGATGAGGTTGAGGCCGATCACCCGCGAAAACGTGTTCGCCACCATGCCCCAGGCCAGCGCCCAGACCCCGTAGCCCAGCAGCGCGAGTGTGAGCGTGGTCAGGCTCCCTATCATCAGCGTGACGAAGTCCACCACCGAGCGGGCGGCGAAATCGATCTCCCGCTCCAGCAGTGACTGCGGTAGCGTCTCAAACACCAGGAGCAGGAACTGCACGGAGAGCAATTGCAGCACGGGTGCCAGCGCGGGCTCGCCGTAAAACGCGGCCGCGGTATCCGCGCCAAAAAATAGCAGCAGGAAAAAAGCGAGATTGGTAAGAATGACGACGCCGAACACCTGGCGCCGGGTCTGCTCGGTCAGTGACTTCTCCTGCACGAGCACCGCGTCCAGTCCCAGGGTGTTGAGACCGAAGAAAAACGCCACCAGCACGGCGGCCATGGCCATCAGCCCGTAATCCCCGGGGGACAACAGCCGGATGACCAGGATCGTGATGCCCCAGGAAACCAGCTGGCCCAGCAACCGGGCCGCCGCACTCCAGCGCAGTGCGGACATGACCCTGGTGCGAATCTCCATGTTCAGACGCCTGTTATCCCTTTTCTCGCGCCGTCAGTCCTCGCCGCGGTCGGCGCATCTGCCGGCCGGGTCATTCTGCGTCAATCGCCCGCCTATTGCATCCGTGAAGCTCAGCGCATGAGCACGCGCCGGGGCCGGTCGCTGCACGCCCCGGGCAGGGTATCAAACTCACCCGGCAGCGGCGTTCCGCAGGCAGCGCACCTGCCCTCCCCGTCCAGCCCCCAGTGTCCGAGCCTGTGCCAGTCGCGCTCGATCAGCAGCGCGCCACAGCCATGGCACCAGGTACTGGAGCGCTCCGTGTCGTGGACGTTGCCGACGTAGACGTAGCGCAACCCGGTCGCGAGTGCGATGTCCCGGGCCCGCGTCAGCGTGGCCGGCGGCGTGCGCCGGACTTCGCGCATCTTCCAGTCCGGGTGGAACGCGGTGAAATGCAGGGGCACGTCAGGCCCCAGGTGGTCCAGGACCCAGCCCGCCAGCGCGTGCAACTCGGCGTCGGCGTCGTTCTGCCCGGGGATGAGCAGTGTGGTGATCTCCAGCCAGGTATCCGTCTCGCGATGGATGTACTCGAGGGTCTCCAGTACCGGTTCCAGGTGGCCGCCGCAGATGCGGTGGTAGAAGCGCTCGCTGAACGCTTTCAGGTCCACGTTCGCCGCGTCCATGGCACCGAAAAACTGCTCCCGCGGCCCGGGGTCGATGTACCCCGCGGTGACGGCCACCGAGCGGACCCCGGCCTCGCGACAGGCGGCGGCGACGTCGAGGGCGTACTCCATGAAGATCACCGGATCGTTGTAGGTGAACGCCACACTGCGGCAGTCCGTATCCCGGGCCGCCCCGGCGAGTTGCTCGGGTCGCGCCCCCTCGGCGATGGTGTCCATCTCCCGGCTCTTGCTCATGTCCCAGTTCTGGCAGAACTTGCAGGCCAGGTTGCAGCCGGCTGTGCCGAAAGAGAGCACCCCGCTGCCCGGCAGGAAGTGGTTGAGTGGTTTTTTCTCGATAGGGTCGACGCAGAACCCGCTGGAGCGGCCGTAGCTGACCAGCTTGACCTCCCCCTCCAGGCACTGGCGCACGTAGCACAGCCCGCGCTGGCCCTCGCGCAGGTGGCAGTGGCGCGGACACAGGTCGCACTGCACCCTGCCGTCGGGCATGGTGTGCCAGTGCGTGGTGGATACGACAGTCTCGCTCATACTCAGGCCCCGGGGCGCGACTGGTTCTCTGCTACCATGTTCCGGTAGTTTTGAGTGACTGGCAAGCAGGAGTTCCCGATGTCTGTGCGCCCAGCCGCCGTGGCGGGCACCTTCTACGAGGCGGACGCGGACAACCTCCGGGCCGGGGTCCTCGCGCTGCTGGACGCGGCGCCGCCCCCTCGAGGGCCACGCCCGGAGGCCCTCGTCGTGCCGCACGCCGGCTACATCTACTCCGGCGCCACCGCCGCCCGGGCCTTCCGCCGGCTGCAGCCCTGGGCGGCGGATATCAGGCGCGTCGTGCTGCTGGGACCGGCCCACCGGGTACCCCTGCGCGGCATGGCGGTAGCTGCCGCCGACGCCTTTGCCACACCCCTGGGCCAGGTTCCGGTGGACGGCGACTGGCGGGCCCGGGCACTGTCGATGGAGGGCATCGGGCAATCCGGGGAAGCCCACCGGCTGGAACACAGCCTGGAAGTCCAGTTGCCCTTCCTGCAGTCGGTCCTCGGGGATTTCTCGCTGCTGCCGCTCCTGGTGGGACTGTGCCCGCGGGAGGTCGTGGCGAGGGCTGTCGACGCCCTGTGGGGAGGACCCGAGACCCTGGTCGTCGTCAGCACGGACCTGTCGCACTTCCACGGCTACGCCGATGCACGGGAGCGCGATGCACGCACCATCGCGCGCATCATCGCCGGGGACACCGGGCTGTCCGGCCACGACGCCTGCGGCGCCCACGCCCTGAACGGGCTGCTACGCAGCGCCCGGGCCGCCGCGCTGGAAGTAGAACTGATCGACGCGTGCAACTCCGGGGACACCGCCGGCGACCGCCAGCGGGTGGTGGGCTATGGCGCCTTCGAACTGCACTGAATTGACGGGCGACGACCGCCGGGCCCTGCTGCGGATTGCGAGGCTTGCGCTGGAGGACGCGGTGCTGGGTCGCCCCGGCGCAGCGGCTGTCACCGAGCTCACCCCGGGGCTGTCCAGCCACCGGGGGGCATTCGTCACACTGACGCGCAACGGTCGCCTGCGCGGGTGTATCGGCGCCCTGGAGCCCCGGGAGGCGCTGGCGCGCACCGTGGCCGCCGCCGCCCGGGACGCGGCGCTGGCCGACCCGCGCTTTCCGGGCATCCGAAGTGAGGAACTGGCCAGCGTGCACATCGAGATCTCGGTGTTGTCGCCCCTCGAGGAATTGGCCGCGGACTCACGACAGACCCTGGAGAGGGCCCTCGTGCCCGGTAGGGACGGCCTGTCGATCAGCGAGGGTGAGCGCGAGGCGACGTTCCTGCCCAAGGTCTGGGAGCAGCTGCCGCAGGCGTCGGAGTTCGTCGCGCGCCTGCTGGAAAAGGCGGGACTGCCGGCGGACCACTGGTCGGGGCCGCTCCGCTGCCGAACCTACACGGGAGAGAGTATTGCGGAGTGCTCGCCCGCGCCGGGAGAGCCCGCTCACCCGGCCGGGTAGCCCAGTCCCGCGAGCGCTTCCGCGATTTCCACGAGGATATCGGGGTCATCTATCGTGGCCGGAGCGGTCCACGCCTCGCCGTCGGCGATAGCCCGCATGGTGCCCCGGAGGATTTTGCCGGAGCGGGTCTTGGGCAGGCGCGAGACCACCGCGCAACGCTTGAAGGCCGCAACCGGCCCGATCCGGTCGCGCACGCGGGCCACCGCCCGCGACTCCACCTCCCCGGCCGCGGCCGTGCAACCCGCGTTCAGCACCAGCAGCCCCAGGGGGACCTGCCCCTTCATCGGGTCGGCGACCCCGATCACCGCGCATTCGGCGACGTCTGCGTCCTCGGCGAGAACCTCTTCCATCCCGCCGGTAGACAGCCGGTGCCCCGCCACGTTGATCACATCGTCCGTGCGCGCCATCACGAAGACGTAGCCGTTGTCGTCGATATACCCGGCGTCGCCGGTCTCGTAGTAGCCCGGGAAGCGCTCAAAATAGGCGCTGCGAAAACGCTCCGGGGCATTCCACAGGTCGATGAAGGTACCCGGGGGCAGCGGGTTCTCCAACCACGAGGGCGCCGATCTCCCCCGGGGGCAGCGCTGCGCCCGTTTCGTCCAGCACCGCCACCGCATACCCAGGCACCGACCGCGCCGGGGAACCCGGCACAATGGGCAGTTCCTCGATGCCGAGGCAGTTGGCGCAGATCGGCCACCCGGTTTCCGTCTGCCACCAGTGATCGATGACCGGGACGCCGAGCTGCCCCGTCGCCCAGTTGAGGGTGGGCGGGTCGCAGCGCTCCCCGGCGAGAAAGAGCGCCCGCAGGGAAGTGGTATCGAGGGGCGCCAGGTACTCGCCGGCGGGGTCCTCTTTGCGGATGGCGCGAAATGCGGTCGGCGCCGTGAACAGCACCCGCACGCCGTACTCCTCGATCACGCGCCAGAAAGCCCCGGGGTCGGGTGTACCTACCGGTTTGCCCTCGTACAGCACCGTTGTGCACCCGGCGAACAGCGGCCCGTAAACGATGTAGGAGTGGCCCACCACCCAGCCGACGTCCGAGGCCGCCCAGTAGACATCGCCGGGACCCACGTCGTAGATGTTGCGCATGCTCCATTTCAGCGCGACGATGCCGCCGGCGGTATCGCGCACCACGCCCTTGGGCTGCCCCGTGGTGCCCGAGGTGTAGAGAATGTAGAGGGGATCGTTCGCCGCGACGGGCACACAGTCGGCGGGCGCTGCATCCGCCATGACCGACTCCCAGTCCTCGTCCCGGCCCGGCGTCAGCGCGGCCTTCTCCTGAGGCCGCTGCAGCACGATGCAGCTCTCCGGCTTGTGCCTGGCCGTCTCGATCGCGGCGTCCAACAGCGGCTTGTAAGGCACCCGCCTGCCGGGCTCGATGCCGCAGCTGGCGGCAACAACCAGTCGCGGCCGGGCGTCGTCGATGCGCACCGCCAGTTCGCGGCTCGCGAAACCGCCAAAGACCACGGAGTGCACGGCGCCCAGGCGCGCGCAGGCGAGCATGGCGATCACCGCTTCCGGTACCATCGGCATGTAGATCAGCACACGGTCGCCGCGCGCTACGCCCCGCTCTGCCAGCGCGCCGGCAAAGCGGGCGACGAGGTCGCGCAACTCGACATAGGTGTAACGCCGACGGGAATCTGTCACAGGGCTGTCGTAGACCATTGCATCCTGCTCTCCCCTGCCCTGCTCCACGTGCAGGTCCAGCGCGTTGTAACACGCGTTGGTGACCCCGTCCGGGAACCAGCGGTAGTGCGGCGGGCGGCTATCGTCGAGGAGCGCGCGGGGCTCCTTGTACCAGAAGATGTCCCGCGCAGCGGCCCACCAGAATTCGGTGTCTGGCATCGTCGTCTAATTCCCCTGCTTGTAGGGCGACAGCGGCCGGCTGGCGTCAGCTGCGATCGGCTCGCCGCCATCGCGCTCGGCGACCGCCTGCTTGAAGCCGACCTCCTCTGCACGCTGTTTGAACCATACGCCTTCCGGGCTGTGCCGGGTGATCCCGTCGAACAGCGTGGCAAACATCTGCGTGTTGGCCATACCCATGTTGTCGTACGCCTGGTTGACCATAAGCTTCTGCATCATAAGCTGGTTCTTGGGCACGCCTCCCATGCGCGCGGCCAGCTCATCGACACGCGCGTCCAGCTCCTCCAGTGGCAGCGCCTCGAGCACCAGGCCCATGTCCGCGGCCTCGCGCCCGCCGACGAGATCGCCGGTCAGTAACATGCGCTTGGCGCGCTCCGCGCCGAGACGGTAGACCCACATCGCGGTGGTCGGGCATCCCCACACCCGCGCCGGCGGATATCCGATCACCGCCTCCTCCGCCATCACCGCGATGTCGCAACACAGGGCGATGTCGCTGCCCCCGGCAACGGCCGGGCCGTGAATGCGGGCGATCGTCGGCTTGTAGCTGCGCCAGAGCGACATGAACTGCTCCGTGTTCTGCTTCATTCCGTAGTAATCCGCCATGGGGTCCCACGGCGCGCCGTCGCCGTCGCCCAGCTGCGACCCGGGCTGCTCGCCGCGATTCTCTGCAAAGTCGATGAGGTCGTAGCCGCTGCAGAACGCACGGCCCTCGCCCGTGAGCACGATGACGTGCACGCTGTCGTCACGGTTGGCGAGCTCGACCGCCCGCGCGATCTCCCCGGGCATGGCGAGGGAGATGGCGTTGAGCCGCTGCGGACGGTTGAGCGTGATCGTGGCGACCCTGCCGCTGGTCGCGTAGTGGATATCCTTGAAGTCCATGGTGCCTCCCTCGGGTGCGAGCGGGTATCAGGGCCCCGGATAATACCCCAAAAGTGCGGTACGGCCGCCACTGGCGCCGGGGATTGGCCTTACGTAGACTTGCCTGCAGACGCAGGAGGAACGAGCCCATGGATTTGCGCAAGACACTCGCCTACGCCGAGGACCAGGTACTGAAAGACCCCTACGCCATGAACCTGGCAGACATCGACGTGGCGAATCCCTTCCTTTTCGCCCACGACGCCCACGGCCCCTGGTTCAAACGCCTGCGCGACGAGGCGCCGGTGCACTACTGTGCGGACAGTTTTTTCGGCCCCTACTGGTCGGTGACTCGCTACGAGGACATCATGGCGGTCGACACCTCCCACGACATCTACTCGTCGGAGCCCGCCATCACCATACGCGACACCCAGGAGACCTTCCCGCTGCCGATGTTCATCGCCATGGACAGGCCCAAGCACGACGAACAGCGCGCGGTGGTGAGTCCGGTGACGGGGGCGGAAAACCTGCGCCGCTTCGAACCAATCATCCGCGAGCGCACGGTCGACGTGCTGGAGAACCTGCCGACGGGCGAGAGTTTCGACTGGGTCGACCGCGTCTCCATCGAGCTGACGACGCGTATGCTGGCCACGCTCTTCGACTTCCCCTTCGAGGAGCGACGCAAGCTCACCAACTGGTCCGACATCGCCACCGCCATTCCCGGAATGGGGTTGATAGAGAGCGAGGAGGAGCGACAGGCGGCGATGCTCGACTGCCTCGGCTACTTTACTGACCTGTGGAACGAACGCGTCGACAAGCCGCCGTCCAACGATCTCGTGTCCATGCTCGCCCACGGCGAGGCGACCCGCAATATGCCGCCCATGGAATACCTGGGGAACCTGATGCTGCTCATCGTCGGCGGCAACGACACCACGCGCAGCACCATGACCGCCAGCGTGCTCGCGCTGCATGAAAACCCCGGGGAGTTCGAACGGCTGCGGGCAGACCCCTCCCTCATCGACTCCATGGTCTCTGAAACCATCCGCTGGCAGACTCCCCTGGCGCACATGCGCAGAAGGGCGGTGGTCGACACCGAGCTGGGGGGCCAGACCATCAGGGCCGGCGACAAGGTCATCATGTGGTACGTCTCGGGCAACCGCGACGAGCGCTTCACCGACCGGCCCGACGACTACATCATCGACCGCGCCGACGTGCGCAAGCACCTGTCCTTCGGGTTCGGCATTCACCGCTGCATGGGCAATCGCCTGGCGGAACTGCAACTGCGCATCCTGTGGGAGGAAATCCTGGCGCGCTTCGAGCGCATTGAGGTGGTCGGGGACCCTGTGCGGACGGTGTCATCCTTCGTGCACGGCTATACCAGTCTGCCGGTGGTGGTTCACCCGCGCTAAGCCATGATGACCTGCCCTGGCTAGCCGGCGTACTTCGCGAGGTAGCGGTCCAGCGCGTTCGCGAACGCCTGCTTGTCACGCGGACCCAGGGCCGGCGGGCCACCGCCCACCTCCCCGCTGGAGCGCATTGTGTCCATGAAGTCGCGCATGTTCAGGCGCTGGCGCACGTTTTCCTTCGTGTAGCGCTCGCCGCGGGCCGTGATGACCTGCGCGCCGCGCTCAATCACCTCCGCGGCCAGGGGGATATCGGAGGTGATGACCAGGTCGTCCGCAGCGGCTTCCTGTGCGATGAAATTGTCCGCGACATCGAAACCCTGTGCCACCTGCACACAGCGGATCAGTGGGGATGCGGGCACGGGAATGGCGTGATTGGCGACGAACACCAGCGGCACGGCCACGCGCTGCGCCGCGCGACACAGGATCTCGCGAATAGCCTTCGGGCACGCATCCGCGTCCACCCAGACTGTCACCTTGTCCTCCACCCGGACCCCCCGATGTGTTCACCACGCCCCTTCGGCAGATGGACATTGTGCCGCATGACACCCAGAATAGCAGCACGGTATCCCCGCCACCGGAAAATCAACCGTGCGAATAATTCCCCCGTGGTTGTTCGGCCTGTGCCTCTTCGTCCTGCTGCAGGGCTGTGCGGGTGTGCCCTTCGACTATCCGAAGACAGCAAGTACGCACCATCCCGCATCAGCCCATACACACTGGGGCGCCATCGATGTCGCCTGGGAGGAACAGCACGGCGCGGAGTCCGGCTTCATCGGGCTGGGCCACGGCATCGACGGACTCGGCGCGCGGCTGCGACTCATGGAGCGCGCCGAGGCCACGATCGACGCCCAGTACTTCATCTTGAAAAAAGACCTCGCCGGCACCCTCTTCGCCGGGGAGCTGCTGCGCGCAGCGGATCGTGGCGTGCGGGTGAGGTTGCTGGTGGACGACATTTTTTCCCCGGGGGTCGACGCGCCCTTCACCCTGCTGGACAGGCACCACAACATCGAGGTGCGCATCTTCAATCCAGTGGCGAGGGGCGGCCCGCGCTACTGGAACTACGTGTGGGACTTCCGGCGTGCCAATCGACGCATGCACAACAAGTCTTTCATCGTCGACAACGCCATGGCCGTCGTGGGGGGGCGCAATATCGGGGAGGAGTACTTCGAACTGGACCAGAACGTGCGCTTCGACGATTTTGAGGTGCTGGCCATCGGGCCTATCGTCGACGCGGTGAGCGATGGATTCGACCAGTACTGGAACAGCGACCTGTCGGTGCCGATGCGGGCATTCGACCTCGACGCGGACGTCGCGGAACTGGACGAGTGGCGCACCTGGATGCGCGACAAGATCACCGGCGAGGGCGAGCAGGACAATGTGTTCTGGCGCGCCATCGAGAGCGACCTGATGTCTCGCATCGCCAGCGGTGAGCGGCACTTCGTCGCCGCGCCCGCCACCATGGTGGCCGATCCCCCCGACAAGTTGCAGGCAGAGGTTGGCGACAGGGACCTGACCCTCCTGGCGAACGAACTCGCGCGACGGTTCCGCGCCGCGCGGGAGGAAATCGTCATCATCACGCCCTACTTCATACCCCAGGAAACGGGTGTGACCCTGTTCGAGGAACTGCTGGCGAAAGGCATCCGCGTGATGATCATCACCAACTCCCTGGCGTCCACCAACCACGTACCGGTCTACGCGGGGTACCGGCGCTACAGGGACAGGTTGCTGCGCGCGGGCGCCGAGATGTACGAGGTCAGGCCGGACGTGCTGACGGTCGAGAATGCCTTCGGGCTGAACCCGGCGCACAACACCCTGCACTCGAAGTTCACCATCGTGGATCGCAGCTCCATATTCGTCGGCTCACTGAATTTCGACCCGCGATCCATCTTCATCAACAGCGAGATGGGCCTGTTCATCGAATCCAGCAGCAAGGCGGAAGCGCTGATGTCTGAGGTAGAAACGGAACTGGACCGCTCGCTGTATCGGCTGGATCTCGACGATCAGGGCCGGCTGCGCTGGACCTACCAGGACGGGGAGCGCGAGGTCGTGCTTACGCACTCCCCGCAGACCAGTTGGTGGCGCCGCCTGCAGGCGCGCTTTTACGCCATGCTGCCGATCGAGGACCAGCTGTAGTGCGGCGCCCGGTCAGAGCTGGGGAATCTCCGCCAGGTCGATAGGCAGCTCCGCACGGCCGATGCGCGCCGCGCGGTCCTGCAGCGTTGCCTGTGCGTCCTCGACGCGGATCATGATAACGAAACGCTTATCGAGGATGCCCTGCAGGCAGTAGCGGGCCAGTTCGTCCAGGTCCTGGAATTCCAGGGTCATACCCGCGGCTTCCGCCGCCACCTTGAAGTCCTGCACCGTCGGGACCGGGTCGTAGGGCTTTTCGCGGGCGAGATCGCTGGGGCGGTTGCGGTCGGTGGTCCAGATGCCGGTATCCAGCAGGCCGCCGGAGGGGTAGAAGACAGAGGCGCCGAGCTTGGTACCCTCGCTCTGCAGCTGCGCCGCGAGGCACTCGCTGATGATGGACACCGCCGCCTTGCTGGAGGCGTACACCGACTGATACGGCAGTGGGGAGATACCGCCGTCGCCCGAGGAGGTATTGATGATGTGCCCCTCCTCGCCGCCGGCGATCATGCGCGGCACAAAGGCCTGTATGCCGTGGATGACACCGTGCACGTTGACGCCGTGCACCCATTTCCAGTCGTTGACCGTCGTCTCCCAGACGTTGGCGGACGGCGCCGCGACACCGGCGTTGTTGAACAGCAGGTGACAGGCGCCGTGCCGATCGTACACCGCGTCGGCCAGGGCGTTGACGGACTCGGGGCTGGACACGTCGGTAACCACGCCGCTCACTTCCCCCGCGCCATCGAACTCCGCCAGCACGCTGTCCAGCGCTCCCTGCTCCACGTCGCCGACAACCACCCTGGCGCCGGCGGCCAGCAGTTCCTTCACCAGCGAGCGACCGATGCCGCTGGCGCCGCCGGTAACCACCGCTACCTTGCCCTTGAAATCTTCCATCGTTGTTCGCTCCACCTGCTTTGACCGGGCGCCTGTTATGCCACACTTTCCCCAGCGGCTCCACCCCGCGACGCACCTGCACCCCCGATCACCCACTTTATGCGGCGAAAGCTATGGCGTAGGATAAAAATTCAGACGGAACCTCGCCACGAGACCCCCGCCGGAGCAGCATGTGATAGAAGAAATCAGTGTCAGTGTGAGGGGACAGGGCCTGCATGCCATTACCGATCGCGTGAACGCGGTGGTTGGGGCCTGCGGGGGTGAGGAGGGCCTGTGCACCCTCTTCATCCGCCACACCTCGGCCAGCCTGCTGATACAGGAAAACTACGACGACAGCGCCCGGGTCGACCTGGAGAACTGGCTGAACCGGCTGGTGCCGGAGAACGACGACATATACACCCACACTCTCGAGGGGCCCGACGATATGCCCTCCCACATCAAGTCCGCGCTGACCGCTACACAGCTGAGCATCCCCTACCGGGACGGCGGCCTGCTCCTGGGCACCTGGCAGGGGATTTACCTCTGGGAGCACCGCCGTCACGCGGGCACCCGGCAAATCCTGCTACACCTGTGAACAAACCCGGAAAACAGCGCGCAGACGTGTCGCGCAAAGCCCTCGTTGCGCGACTCGAGCAATGCCTGGGAAGCGACGGCGTTATCGATTCCGCCGAGTCCCAACGACCGTTCGAGTGCGACGCCCTCACGATCTACCGCGAGCTGCCACTCGCGGTGGCGCTACCGGAAACGCCCACCCAGGTGCGCGATGTACTGCGTATCTGCCACGAACTGGATGTGCCTGTGGTGGCGCGCGGTGCCGGCACCGGGCTCTGTGCCGGCTCCATGCCACATCCGGAGGGCGTGCTGCTAAGCCTGACAAAGCTCGACCGCATACTCGCCGTCGACCCCGTGGCGCGCACCGCCACCGTCCAGCCCGGGGTGACCAACCTCGCGATCTCAGAGGCGGCGGCACCCCACGGCCTGTTCTACGCCCCCGACCCCTCCTCGCAGATCGCCTGCAGCATCGGCGGCAACGTCGCCGCCAATTCCGGCGGCGTGCACTGCCTGAAGTACGGACTGACAGTGCACAACCTGCTGGCGATGAAGGTGCTCTCGGTAAGCGGCGAGGAGTGGGAGTTCGGGGGCCTGGGCCTGGACAGTTCCGGGCTGGATATGATGGCCCTCATGACCGGCTCGGAGGGCCTGCTCGGCGTCGTCACCGAGGTCACAGTGCGCCTGGTGCCCGCGCCGCCGGAGGCGCGGGTCGTCCTGGCGGGCTTCGACACGGTGCGCGCGGCGGGGGACGCGGTGGGCGCCGTCATCGCCGCCGGTATCGTTCCCGCGGGACTGGAGATGATGGACGCACTGGCCATTCGCGCGGCGGAGGATTTCTGCAGCCCGGGCTACCCCCGGGACGCCGAGGCCATCCTGCTTTGCGAGGTGGACGGCTCCGCCGCGGAGGTCGGCCAGCACACCGCGCAGGTGGCGGAAATTTTTCGCGGGCTCGGCGCCAGTTCCGTCCGCGTCTCCGCCGACGAGGCCGAGCGCGCCCTGATATGGAAGGGCCGCAAGGCCGCGTTCCCCGCGGTGGGCCGACTGGCGCCCGATTACTACTGCATGGACGGCACCATCCCTCGCGGGCAGGTCTCCGCGGTGCTGGAGGAGATCTCGCGACTCTCGCAGGAGCACGGATTGCCCGTGGCCAACGTGTTCCACGCGGGGGACGGCAACCTCCACCCGCTGATCCTGTTCGACGCCGGAGACCCCGGGGACATCCGCAAGGCGGAAACCTTCGGCGCGCAAATACTGGAGCTCTCGGTGCGCGTGGGCGGAGCCATCACCGGTGAACACGGCGTCGGCGTGGAGAAGCTGCGCCAGATGCCGTCACAGTTCACGGAGGAGGAGCTCGCGCAACTCGAGGATATCAAACACGCATTCGATCCCCGCCTCAACCTCAACCCGGGCAAGGGCATTCCCATCCTGAAACGCTGCCAGGAGTACCGCGCGCTGCCGGCGCGGCACCACCATGAGTGACGACCACTCGGAGAGTATTGTCGAGGCCGTGCGCGCGGCGCGGGCCGAGGCGGCGCCCCTCTACCTGCACGGTGGCGACACCAAGCGCGGCCTTCTCGGGAGAACCACGACCGGGCGCGACCTGGACCTCTCCGCACACCGCGGCATCGCCGCGTACGAACCGGGCGAACTGGTCATCACCGTGCGCGCGGGTACAACAGTAGCGGAACTGCAGGCCGCGCTGGCGGCACAGGGCCAGGTCCTCGCCGCGGACCCACCGCAATTTGCGGGCCGCGCCACCATCGGCGGCAGCCTGGCGTCGAATCTCTCGGGGCCCGCGCGCCCGTTCGCCGGTTCCCTGCGCGACGCTGTGCTCGGCGTGAAACTGGTCAACGGGTGCGGCAAGACGCTGAATTTCGGTGGCCAGGTGATCAAGAACGTCGCCGGGTACGACGTCGCGCGTCTGCAGGCGGGCGCCCTCGGCACCCTCGGGGCGCTACTCGAAATCAGCCTCAAGGTCGCACCGCTGCCCGAACACTCCCTCACCCTGACCTATGACTTCGACGCGCCCGCAGCCCTCGAGACCATGCTCACGCGGGCGCGCGAACCCGCACCGCTGTCCGGGGCCCTATGGACGGAAGACAGGCTCTACCTGCGCCTGTCGGGCGCCGCCGCGGCGGTGCAGGACTACGCGCAGCGCTGGGGCGGGCAGCAGGCGGACGATGCGCAAGCGCCGTGGGCCGACCTGCGTGAAATGCGACTGCCCTTTTTCGCAACCGCGCAGCCGCTGTGGCGACTGAGCGTCAGCCCCACCCTGCCGGTGGAAGCCGACGACCGCCTGCTGATCGACTGGTGCGGCGCCCAGCGCTGGCTGCAGGGTGTGGACAAGGCAGGGGCAGTGGCACTCGCCCGGCGCGGCGGCGGCCACGCGACGTTATTTCGCGGCGGTGATCGGGACGGCGAGGTTCGACAGGATCCGGGGGCTGCGCAGCGGGCGCTGCAGGCGCGGCTGAAAGCGGCTTTCGACCCCGCGGGTGTGCTCAACCCCGGGCGCCTGTACAGCTGGATGTAGCGGCAGTGCACGTCGAACTGGATCCGCGCTTTCGCGAAACACATGAGGGACGCCGCGCCGCCGAACTCATCAGCGCGTGCGTGCACTGCGGTTTCTGCCTGGAGACCTGCCCCACCTACCTGGACAGACGCGACGAGCGGGACAGCCCGCGCGGCCGTATCTATCTGGTCAAGCAGCTGCTGGAAACCGGTACCGCGGGGGCGGCAACGCGCACCCACCTCGACCGCTGCCTCACCTGCCGCAGTTGCGAGACGACCTGTCCCTCCGGCATGCGCTACGGCGAGTTGCTCGACATCGGCCGCGGGCTCATGGAGATCGAGGCGCCGCGCGGGGTGGCCGATCGCCTGGGGCGCCTGCTGTTGCGGGCGGTGTTTTCGCGGCCGGCCCTGCTCACGCCGCTGATTGCTCTCGGCCGGCTGGTGCGTCCGCTGCTCCCGGGCGCACTGCGCAGCAAAATACCGCCGCGGCAGGTACGCGGCCCGCTGCCCGCCGAAGCTCACACACGGCACATGGTGTTGCTGGAGGGCTGCGTACAGAGCGTCGCGACGCCGCGCACCAACGGCGCAGCGCGCCGTGTCCTGGACAAACTCGGCATCACCCTGCGGGCGCCGGGCGAGGCCGGCTGCTGCGGCGCACTGGCCTTCCACCTGGGCGCCCAGGACGAGGGCCTGGACTGCGCCCGCAGGAACATCGACGCCTGGTGGCCCCTTATCGAAAAAGGAGCCGAGCGTGGCGCCGAGGCCGTCGTCAGCAGCGCCAGCGGCTGCGGTGCAATGATCGCCGACTACGGGCGCCTGCTCGCAGACGATCCAGATTACGCGGATCGCGCCCGGCAGATTTCGCAGTTGCACAGGGACCTGGCGGAGGTCGTCGGGGGGCAGGATCTGTCGGGCCTGCCCGCCGCAACCTTGAAGTCCCGCGTGGCGGTGCACTGCCCCTGTACACAGCAGCACGCCCTGGGGCTCGCACCCGCCGTCCCGGACATCCTGCGGCGTGCGGGGCTGACGCTGGCCGACACACGGGACGGGCACCTCTGCTGCGGCTCCGCGGGCACCCACGCCCTGCTCGAACCCGGGGCCGCCGGGCGCATGCGCCGGCGTGCCCTGGACAACCTTTGCGCGGACGCGCCGGAACTTATCGCAACGGCCAACGTGGGCTGCCAGCTGCACCTGCAGGGCGATTCAGACACACCCGTCGTGCACTGGATAGAGCTACTGGACCGCGACTGAGCCGGTATCACCGCACGTTCTGCTATAGTCCTTTTTTACCAACACCGGATGTACCCCGCAATGACCGAAAAGCTGCTGCTGGAAGCCATTTACGAGTGGGAACGCAACAGCCCCGACCGCCTGTACATGACCCAGCCGCTGGGTAACGGCGAGGTCGCGGAGTACACCTGGGCGCAGACCATGGACCAGGCCAGGCGCATGGCCGCCTACCTGCGCAGCCTGGACCTTCCCCCCTGCAGCAATATCGCGATGGTCTCGAAGAACTGCGCCCACTTCATCATCGCCGAGATCGCCATATGGATGGCGGGCCACGCGACTGTGGCCCTTTACCCGACCCTCAACGCCGAGACCGTCGCGTTTATCCTGGAGCACTCCGAATCCGCTCTGCTGTTTGTCGGGAAACTGGACGACTGGGACGACATGGTGTCGGGCGTACCGGAGGACCTGCCCAGGATCGCTTTCCCCCTCGCACCGCAGAGCGACTACCCGAAGTGGGACGACATCGTTGCGCAGCACGAACCGATCAGTGACAGCCCCGTGCCGCCCCGGGACCAGCTCGCACTCATCTGCTACACCTCGGGCAGTACCGGCAGGCCCAAGGGCGTGATGCACAGCTTCGCCTCCGCGTCGGCGCCCTCACTCGGCGCGATCGACGACCTCGGTATCGGCACCGGGGACCGCATGCTGTCCTACCTGCCCCTGGCACACGTGATGGAGCGGGCGATCGTCGAGTGCGGTTCCTTTTACACCGGGATGCAGATCTACTTCGCCGAATCGCTGGATACCTTCCTCGCCGACCTCAAACGCGCCAGGCCCACGCTGTTCATTTCGGTGCCGCGCCTGTGGCTCAAATTCCAGCTGGGCGTGTTCCAACAGTTTCCCGAGGAAAAACTCGCCCGCCTGCTGAAAATCCCCCTGGTAGGGCGCAGGGTGCGCAGGAAAGTGCTGGAGGGACTGGGACTGGAAAACGTGCGCCTCGCGGGCAGCGGCTCCGCTCCCATCCCCGCGGAGCTGATCGACTGGTACAACAGCCTCGGCATTCAGCTGTTGGAAGGCTACGGCATGAGTGAAGACTTCGCGTACTCGCACATGTCCAAACCGGAGCTGCGCCGGGCGGGCTACGTCGGCGTGCCCAGCCCGGGCGTGGAGACGCGGATCAGCGAGGACGGGGAAATACAGATCAAGTCGCCCGGCAACATGCTCGGCTATTACAAAGACCCGGAACTGACCGCGGCGTGTTATACCGAGGACGGGTTTTTCAGGACGGGTGACCGGGGTGAGTACGCGCAGGACGGACTGCTGCGCATCACCGGCCGGGTGAAAGAACTGTTCAAGACCAGCAAGGGCAAGTACGTCGCACCCGTGCCCATCGAAAACCTGCTCAATGCGGACAACCACATCGAACTGTCCTGTGTCTCCGGGCCGGGTCGCCCTGCCTGCCACGCCATTGTCCAGCTCGCCGAGGACATGCGGCCGCGGCTGGCGGACCCCGACTTCCGGGCGGAGCTGACCCTGAAACTGGAAGGACTGCTCGCCGCGATCAATGACCAGGTCGAGGAGTACGAGCGGCTGCAGTTTCTCGCCGTCGTCCGGGATGAGTGGGACTTTTCCAACGATTTCCTGACGCCGACCCTGAAGATCAAGCGCGAGGTGGTGGAGTCCGCCTACGGCCCCCACCTCGACACCTGGTATGGAGACGGCAGCCGGGTTATCTGGCACGACTGAGTACGACCGGCCCACTCCCGACCGGCACGCCGGGCCTCATCAGCCAAAATTGTGAAATATTCACACTTTGGTTATTAAAAGCCCGGAACTCAGAACCAAACGATAGTGGCCACACAGCCGTGCTTTTGGTCTGATGGAGGGGTGCCTCGGGGCACCTGTTGCGACGCCGGTTCGCCCCGCGAACGGCGCCGGCCAACCATTTCGATCACACACCATCCGGGGGCGTGACGCGTGCCTTTCACCGCCTCCAGGTGCCGGAGTCTGCCGGGGAGGTAGCCTTTAATGAGACGACAGAAGCGCGATATGAACCACAGGGCATTCGACAGGGGATACCAGGCCGGGATCGCCGGGCGCAGTATCGAGCACTGTCCCCATTCGGGCGAGGAACAGCGGCAGAGCTGGCTTGCGGGCTGGCGCGAGGGCCGCAGCGACCAGTGGGACGGCCTGACGGGTGTCAACGGGGTTCACAAGATGCGCGCGCTCTGACGGCTCGCGGCTCAACCCGGGAATCTTTTCCCAGCGGTACCCGGCACGGACCCCCGACGGGGCCTGCTACCAGCCTGTCACCTGGCGCCCGGAGCGGCCCAGGCCGCACTCGCCGTCCGCGTCGTCGAGCACTGTGCGCACGGCGGCCGCGTCCATGCTCTCGTCGATCCGCCCGCGTCCGTTCTTGAAACCGGCGACGTCGTCGCTGTGATCGACGGCGCCGGCCCGCACGAGGTAGTTCCAGGCGAGCCACAACTCGGTGCGATAGACGTCCGCCGGCTTGTCCGAGGACAGCCCGCCGATCACGAAGCCCTTGCAATAGGCCAGCTCCTCGGGCGGGGTATCGCTCCAGGGCCAGTTGAATGCGGCGGCGTGAACACTGCCGACCAATAGACTCGCTGCAAGCAAAATCCTGATCATGGTACGGACGCTTCCCCTTTGTGCGACTGTCCTGATATTACCGCAATGGCCATGCACCTCAAGCGCTATTTGTCGATGGAATCCGCCGGCCAGGGCAGTGGCACGAGGCGTCGCACCAGGCCCGCGGTCAGCCGCGGCCGCGCCGCGACAAACTCCTCGTAGGACCGGCCGGTGCGCTTTTTCCAGATGTTGTTGGCCAGCACAAATGCCAGTTCCTTGTGGTCCCTGCGCAGCGGGACGAGATACGCCACGTAGCCCAGCAGCGGTATGGCCGCGACCAGGAACACGCGCAGCGAATGCACGCGGGCCCGCTCGAAGTTGCCACGCAGCGTCTCGGTGACCCGGGCGATCGCCACCCAGCCCACGCGACCGATGGTGCCCAACGGTAGCGGCACAACGTCGAAGGCGAAAACCGCGCCGATTGCCAGGTGCACCCCGAAATGCTTGAGCACGTAGCGCGAGGCCTCGTCCTGTTCCTCCAGCGACTCGTGCAGGTGCCACGCCTGCGCTTCGCTGATCGTGCCGTCGGCGAGCAGTTCATCCACCGTGGTGCGCAACTCGGCGGCTCCCGGCACCCGGGAGGCTTTTTCTTTTTCTTCGGGCAAAGGCGACTTATCTCCATGGCATGGAACCGAACGATCTGCTCACCTCGCGGGTGAGGGGCCCAGCATAGCGCAGCGCGCCGCGGGCGGGAATCGTCAGTCCGCGACCGCCCCGGCCCGGGTGCTGCTCTGGGCCAGGTCCAGCAACTCGCGGTTGGCTACCGCGAGCATTGCAAAATCCGGGGCCGGGGCAGCGTGCAGTTCGGCCAGCATCTCGCGCCAGCGCGCCAGCAGCGGCGCCTCGCGCTCCTCCCAGCGCTCCACGCAGTGCAGGAGATTACCGTCCTCGCACATGTGCAGCAGGGCCCCGATGGCGAGCGTGCGCTGCTGCCACTCGAGGTCCTCCAGGTAGGTGTCGCGTGCCAGGGCCTGCCACTCGTTGTTCGCCTGCGCGGCCAGTATCTGGCCGCTGAACCAGTCCAGCTCGAGGCGCTCGCCGAGAAAGAAGTACAGCCGGGCGACATCCATGAGCGGCGCGTCGGCATCCCCCGCCCCCTGGATAATGCCAAGCGCAGTGTAGGCGTGGTGGGACGCCGCGACGGCGCCGGCGAGGGAGTCGGGCACGCCGCTGTCGCGGTAATGTTCGTGGAGCGCCTGGAACTGCTGTTCCGCACCGCCGCGCAGCAGGTCGGGAAAGGCCTGCCGCAGCTCGTCCAGCCCCGCGCGGAACTGGGACACGAGGGCGCTGGGAGTGAGCTCCCGCCGGCGGTTGCGCAGCAGCCAGCGGGTGGCGCGTTTTACCAGCCGGATGAGGACGAGCATCATCTCCATCTGCACCGTCGCGCTCACCTGGTGGTCCAGCGCCTCCACCTGCCGCCAGAGATCGCGCAGGTTGTATATTTCCAGCACCGCAGTGTAGGCACGGGCCACGTCGCCGACGGCCGCCCCCGTCGCGCGACGCTGGCGCAGGACGAAATTCAGTCCCATGCGGTTGACGATATCGTTGGCCAGCTGGGTCGCGACAATGGCATCGTGAAGGGGGTGCGCGACGATGTCCTGCGGGTAAAGCTCCACGAGCCGCGGGGGAAATGCGCCCTCCGCGGCGGCAGCGAGGAACGGGTCGTCCCCGAGCCCGGAGGCAACGAGCTGCTCTTTCAGTGCGGCCTTGTTGTAAGACACGAGCACGGACAATTCCGGCCGGGTCATACCTACGCCCCGGCCGCGGCGCTCCGCGAGTTCCTCGTCGGCCGGCAGGAATTCCAGTGCGCGGTCCAGGCGACCCTCCTCCTCGAAGGTCTCCATAAAGCCCTGGTACTCGCCGCCGCGGGCCACCGCCTGCAGCTCCACCAGGCTGATCGCCCGCGTCTGGCTGTAGTTGTTGTGCAACACCAGTTCCGCGACGCTGTCGGTCATCTCTTCGAGCAGGGCATCGCGCTGCTCGCGGTTGAGGTCCCCACGCTCCACCACCGCGTTGAGCAGGATCTTGATGTTCACCTCGTGGTCCGAGCAGTCCACGCCGCCCGCGTTGTCGATGAAATCCGTATTGCAACGGCCGCCCGCGAGACTATACTCGACCCGGGCGAGCTGGGTGATGCCCAGGTTACCTCCCTCCCCGATGACGCTGCAGCGCAGCTCGCCGGCATCCACACGCAGGGCGTCGTTGGCCTTGTCCCCGACATCGGTGTGAGACTCGAGCACCGACTTCACGTAAGTGCCGATGCCGCCGTTCCACAGAAGGTCGACACGCGCCTTCAATATATAGGCGATCAGTTCCGTCGGTGTCAGCCGGTCGCTTTCGATATCGAAGCGCTCGCGGACTTCCGGGGAGAGGAGGATGGACTTGGCGGAGCGCTCAAACACGCCACCCCCCGCGGAAATAAGGCTGAGGTCATAGTCGGCCCAGGTGGAGCGCTCCAGACCGAACAGGCGGCGACGCTCCGCGAACGCGGCGGCGGCGTCCGGCCGCGGGTCGATGAAAATGTGCTGGTGATTGAACGCGGCCACCAGGCAGATGTGCTCGGACAACAGCATGCCGTTACCGAAAACATCGCCGGACATGTCGCCGATACCCACCACCGAGAAGTCGGTGGCCTGCACATCGGTCCCCATCTCACGGAAATGGCGCTGCACCGACACCCAGGCGCCGCGGGCGGTGATGCCCATCTTCTTGTGGTCGTAGCCGGCGCTCCCCCCCGACGCGAAGGCATCCCCCAGCCAGAATCGGTACTGGTGGGAGATCTCGTTGGCGAGGTCGGAGAAAGTCGCCGTGCCCTTGTCCGCAGCGACGACGAGGTAGGGGTCGTCCCCGTCCTTGGCCACGACCTGGGGCGGGCGAACCACCCCGGCCTCTACCTGGTTATCGGTGACATCCAGCAGTCCGCGGATAAACAGGCGGTAACAGTCCTGGCCCTCGCGCTGGACCTCGGCCCGCGGCATGCCCGGCTGTAGCTGGCGCGCCACGAAGCCGCCCTTGGCACCCACCGGCACGATCACCGCGTTCTTGACCTGCTGGGCCTTGACCAGGCCGAGTATCTCCGTGCGGAAGTCCTCCTGGCGATCCGACCAGCGCAGACCACCCCTGGCGACCGCCCCGCCGCGCAGGTGCACCCCCTCCACCCGGGGGGAGTACACGTAGATTTCGAACATCGGTACCGGCCTGGGGATGTCGGGTATCTCCGCGGGACGGAGCTTGAAGGAGAGATAGGATTTGAGCGACCCGTCGGGCTCCTGCTGGAAGAAGTTGGTGCGCAGGGTCGCCTTCACCGCCAGCAGGTACTGCCGGACGATGCGGTCCTCACCGAGGTTGGGTACCAGCTCCAGGGCGTCGAGTATGCGCTGCTCCACCGCCGCCTCGCGCTGTGCACGCCACTCGTCGTCGCCGTCGAACGCCGGGGAAAAGCGCGTCAGGAACAACTCGACGATTCCCGCGCTGATCGGCAGGTGGTTGGCCATCGTCTCCGCCATGTACTCGACGCTGTAGGGAAACAGCACCTGCCTCAGGTAGCGGGCGTAGGCGCGCAACAGCGCGATCTCGCGCCAGTTCAGGCGGGTTCCTATCAACAGCCGGTTAAAGGAGTCGTTCTCCGCCTCCCCGAACCATATGCGCGAGAAGGCGTCCTCGAACTCCTCCTTGACCTCCTCCACGGAGATGTCCTGGGCCAGGCTGTAGATCAATTCGAACTCCTGCACCCAGATCAGTTCGCCGTCGGCCAGGTCGATGTCGTAGGGGCGCTCGCTGACCACGCGCAGGCCGAGGTTCTCCAGTATGGGCAGCACATCGGAGAGCGGCAGGCTGGAGCCATGACGGTAGAGGCGCAGGCGCAGGGTGTCGCCGCTGTCCTCGGCGAGCCGGTAAAGGTCCATGGCGAGTCGCTCCCCTTCCAGGAGGCGCCCGATCTGCTCGATATCCAGGAGTGCCACGCGCACGTCGAAATCGTCCTGGTAACCCGGGGGAAAGCCCCGTCCCAGCTCGCGGAAAAGTTGCTCTCCCCGCTCCTGGCCGAGCTCCTCGTACAGGAGAAGTTCGAGGCGGTCCTCCCAGGTGAGCATCTCGTCCTCGATACGCCGCTGGATATCGGCCACGTCGTACTCGAGCCTGCGCAGGGGGTCTACCTGCAGCACGAAGTACACCCGCACGAGTATCGATTCGGAGTAAAAGGTGGTGAACTGGAGCTCCTCCGCCCGGAATACGTTCTGCAGGATTGCCTCGATCTTCAGCCGCAGCTCCGTGTGGTAGTTGTCGCGCGGCACGTAGACGATGCAGTTGATGAACTTGCCGTGCACATCCGGCCGGATGAAGACGCGGGTCTGGCGGCGCTCCTGGATGTGATTGACGGTGTTGACCGTATCGCAGAGCTCCACGATGCTGGACTGGAACAATTCGTCGCGGGGAAACACCTGGAGCACCCGCAGAAGCTCCCGCGTCTCGTGCTGGGACCAGCCGAGGTCGGACATCTCCATGATGCGCTCGACCTTGCGCCTCAGGATGGGGATCTCCCAGGGGTCCATGGTGTAGACGGCGGAGGTGTAAAGGCCGATGAAGCGATGCTGCCCCGTGAGCCGGCCCTCCCCGTCAAACTCGCGCACCTCGACGTAGTCGGGGTAGTTGGAGCGGTGCACCCTGGAGCGGCGGCGGGACTTGGAAAACGCCAGCTGCTTGTGCAGGAGCTGGTTGGCGGACAGGCACTGCAGGTCGGTGGAGAGGTCCTCCACGCCCCGGGTCGAGCGCAGGCGCAGCAACCCGAGGCTGGATGATTCATCCACGGACACGCCTGACCCGCCGGGGGGATCCACGCGCAGGTACTCGTAGCCCAGCAGCGTCATGTGGTCGTGTTCCAGCCAGTTGAGGAAGGCCACGGCCTCCTCGCGCAGCCGGGGGTCCACGCAGGCAGTGTCCTCCACCAGGCCCTGTGCCTCGCGCAACCTGGCACACATGGCGGGAAAGTCCTCGACCACCACGCGCACCTCACCCAGGATCTCCAGCAGCGTGTCCCGCAGCTCGACGAGCTCCTCGGGGCGCGCGTGGCGCGTCACCTCAAAGAAAATCAGCGACTCCGCGCAGACGCCCTCCCCGCCCGCGGCGTCTGCGGACAGCACGTCCAGCAGCGCCCCGCGGGGGTTGCGGCGGGTATTCAGGTTGGCGCTGAGGATGGTGTGGATGGCGATGTTGCGGCGGTTGATCTCGCCGCGCACCGACGCGGTGCAGAAGGGAATGCCGGGGGCGAGCACCGCCACAACGGTGTGCGGGCTCTCCCAGCCGTACTCCTTGTAGCTGGTATTGAAGATGCGCACGCGCGCCTGTTCTTTCGGCCAAACGCGCATGAAGCGCAACATCGCACGCAGGCAGCCGAAGAGGTTGTCCACGGTCTGCTCGCGGATGTCCTCCGCCGGGAAGCGCTCAAACATCGCGTCGCACAGGTTCTGCAGGGACTGCCGCTCGGCGTCGTCCGCGCGCTCCTCGATCAGCTGATCGAGCTCCCGCAACAGGTTTTCCTTAACCGCACTCCAGGCCATGCCGCAACGCTCCCAATGCACCTTCGCCCCGCGTGGAAAGTGTACACCATCGGCGGGGCCCGGCCCGCCGGGGGAACTTTCCCCGGCCACCAGCGTCACAGGAATCCCCGCCGGGCCGGCGGATTGGATGAGAGGGGCGGTTCCGTTAAAATGCGGCCCTCCCCGACAGGATGATATGGCGACCTACTCGCAACAGCCTATGAGCATTCAGGTGACACAGGACAGTCCCGGCGGCAGCGCACAGCCGGGTATCAGGGCCCTAGAGGAATGGCTGGACAGCCAGGTGATCGGCCAGGCGCACCTGGTGGAGCGCCTGATGATCGCCCTGGTCGCCGACGGCCACCTGCTGGTGGAGGGTGCGCCCGGTCTCGCCAAGACCCGCGCCATCAAGAGCCTCGCCGAGGGTATCGAGGGCAGTTTCCACCGCATCCAGTTCACCCCGGACCTGCTGCCTGGCGACGTCACCGGTACGGAGATCTATCGCCCCCAGGACGGCAGTTTCCACTTCCAGCGCGGCCCGATCTTTCACAACCTCGTGCTGGCCGACGAGGTCAACCGGGCGCCCGCCAAGGTGCAGTCGGCCCTGCTGGAGGCGATGGCGGAGCGCCAGGTGAGTGTCGGCAGCGAAACCTGGGACCTGCCCGAGCTGTTCCTGGTCATGGCGACACAGAATCCCATCGAGCAGGAGGGCACCTACCCGCTGCCCGAGGCCCAGCTGGACCGGTTTCTCCTGCACGTCGAGGTGGATTACCCGGACGCAGACGCCGAGGCACGCATTCTCAGCCTGACCCGCGAGGAGGCCAGCGGCACGGCCGCCGGCCGCCCCTCCCCTCTGGCCCAGTCCGCGGTGTTCGCGGCGCGCCGGGAGGCACTGGCGCTACACATGTCCGAGGCGGTGGAGCGCTACATGGTGCAACTGGTGATCGCCACCCGCTCGCCGGGTACCTACTGCGACCGCCTCGCCAACTGGATCGAGTACGGCGGCAGCCCGCGTGCAACGATAGCGCTGGACCGCTGCGCACGCGCCCACGCCTGGTTGCGCGGACGCGACTTTGTCAGCCCGGACGATGTACAGGCTGTCGCGGCGGACGTGCTGCGCCACCGCCTGCTGCTGAGTTTCGAAGCGGAGGCCAATGGTGTGACGCCCAACACCGTCATCGACGAGCTGCTGTCGGTGGTCCCGGTCGGCTGAGGCCGCCATGCCCGTCGCCGACCTCAACGCCCCGGTCCGCGGGGCCTACGTCGATATCAACGACCTGATAGCTCTGCGCTTCCCCGCGCGGCAGCTCAGCCTCACCCGCCAGAACCGGGCGCTGAACATCCTCGCCGGCCCCAACAAGACCAACTTTCGCGGCCGCGGTATCGACTTCGAGGAAGTGCGGGCCTACCAGAGCGGCGACGATGTGCGCGCCATCGACTGGCGCGTCACCGCGCGCACCGGCAATCCTCACACCAAGCTCTTCCGCGAGGAGCGCGAGCGACCGGTACTCGTGGTCGTCGACCAGCGCACCGGCATGTTCTTCGGATCCGCACACTGCTTCAAGTCGGTCCTGGCGGCGCACATCGCCAGCCTGCTCACATGGGCCGCGCTGATCGGGGGCGACCGCGTCGGCGGCCTGGTGTTCAACGAGGCCGGTCACCGGGAAATCAGGCCCCGGCGCAGCCGCCGCACGGCCCTCGGGCTGCTCTCCGAGATCGAGGCCTACAATTGCGCCCTGCCCCGGCCCGCCGGTGACGACGGCGACGGCTTCGCCCCGATGCTCGCCAAGCTGCGCCGGATCGCGCGCCCGGGATCGAGCATCTTTCTCATCAGCGACTTTCTCGGCGCCACCGAAGCGGTGGCGCGTGAGCAGCTCTTCGAACTCGCCAAGCACACGGAAATCACCGCAGTGCAGTGCACCGATCCGCTGGAGGCACAATTGCCGCGCTCCGGTACCTATGCCGTCACCGACGGCCGCGAGCGCAGTGAACTGTACACGGGTGACCGTCGACTGCGTGCGCGCTACGCGGCGGCCTTCCTGGCGCGGCGGGATGCCCTCACGCAGGACATGGGGCGCCTGGGCATCCCGCTGCTCGTTGCAGCGACAGACCGCCCGCCCTTTGCACTGTTACAGGGCTATTACGGGGACAGGCGGCGATGAACCCACAGGATCCCCTCGCGGCGCTGGCGCCGTTGCGTGAACCGGCGGCGGTGGGCTGGTGGCCCCCCGCCCCGGGCTGGTGGATGCTGGCCATCGCACTGCTCGCCGCCCTCGGGACCCTGGCGTGGTACCTGTGGCGCAGGCATCGCGCAAACGCCTATCGCAGGCGCGCGGCGCTACAGCTGCAAACCCTCGAGGCGCAGTACGCCGCGGACGGCGACGCGGTGCGTTTCCTTACCGGTGCGAACGCACTGCTGAAAAGCGTCGCCCTTTGCGCCTACCCGCGGCGGGATGTCGCGTCCATCCACGGCGAGGCCTGGGTGAATTTCCTGCGCGAGAGCGTGCGCGGTGACAGCGGTTTCGACACGGACTTCGGCGATGCGCTGTACCGACCGGCGACCGATGCGGTGAACTGTGAGCGTATTGCGCGCGCTGCGCGCAACTGGATCGAGCGCCACGAGGTGGCCGCGTGATCGAGTGGCTCTGGCCGTGGATGATTGCACTTGCACCGCTGCCCTGGCTGGTGCGCCGGCTGGTGCCCGCGGCGAGCACACAGCAGTCAGCCCTGCGCGCGCCCTTCTTCGAGCAGTGGCGGGAACTGGGTGCAGCTCCCCGTGTCGGCGCGAGTGGCAATCGCACTCTCCCCGGCATCCTGCTGTGGCTGGTATGGCTGCTGCTGCTGGTGGCGGCCGCACGCCCCGTGTGGATCGGCGAAGCGGTGGAACTGCCCGAGAGCGGGCGCGACCTGATGCTCGCTGTGGACATTTCGGGTTCCATGCGGGTCGAGGACATGCAGGTCGGCCAGGGCCTCGCCCGCCGCATCGACGCGGTAAAGGAAGTGGGCGCACAGTTCATAGCGCGCCGTGCGGGCGATCGTCTCGGGTTGATCCTGTTCGGTGGCAACGCCTACGTCCAGTCGCCGCTGAGTTTCGACACCGCCACTGTCGAGCGCTTCCTGCGCGAGGCACAGATCGGTTTCGCCGGCCGTGAGACCGCCATCGGCGATGCCATCGGGCTCGCGGTGAAGCGACTCCGGGAGCGGCCCGCCGAGAGTCGCGTTCTCATCCTGCTCACCGACGGGCAGGACACCGCCAGTGCGGTACAGCCGCTGGAGGCCGCGCGCCTCGCCGCCGACATCGGCGTGCGCATTTACACCATCGGCATCGGCGCCGACGAGTTGACCCTGCCCGGTATCTTCGGCTCCAGCTTCGGGGCGCGGCAGGTAAACCCCTCCGCAGAGCTCGACGAGGCGGTATTGCAGAAAATTGCAACGGAGACCGGCGGCCGCTATTTCCGCGCCCGCAATCCCCAGGAACTGGCCACTATCTACGATCTCCTCGACGAACTCGAGCCCGTGGAACAGGAGACCAGCCTGTACCGCCCGAGGCAGGCGCTGGGCTACCTCCCGCTGCTGGCGGCGCTCGCGCTCAGTTTCCTGCTGGCGCTCGGCTACTGCTGGCGCTCCCTGGGACCCGGCCCGGCGCGGCTGGCGCCCACGCTCGGGAGCGCGCAGCGATGAGCCTGCACTTCATGCGTCCGGAATGGCTGTGGTCGCTGTTGCCCGCCGCGCTGCTCGGGCTGTGGATGTGGCACGCGCGGCGACGCAGCGGCAGCTGGTCGGACGTCATTGCCCCGGAACTGCTGCGGCACCTTGTGCGGGACCCCGCCGCCGGGCGCGCCGCCTCGTGGCTGCCGCTGGCGGTGGCCGGCTGGGCGCTTGCGGCGGTCGCGGCGAGCGGCCCGAGCTGGGAGAAAATTCCCCAGCCCGTGCACCAGAAACAGGACGCCCTGGTGCTGCTGCTGGACCTCAGTTACTCCATGAAGGCCGCCGACCTGCCCCCGTCGCGCACGGACCGCGCGCGGCAGAAACTGCTGGACCTCCTCGCCAAACGCCGCGAGGGCCAGACCGGCATGATCGCCTACGCCGGCGACGCCCACATCGTGACGCCCCTCACCGACGATACGCCGACCATCGCCAACCTTGCCCCGGCGCTGCACCCGGACATGATGCCGCTGCCGGGCAGCGACCCCCTCGCTGCAGTGACCCTCGGCCTCGAACTGCTGCGCTCGGCGGGCATCGCCCGGGGCGGCTTGCTGCTGGTCACGGACGGCGTCACCGCGAAGGACCGCCGGGCGATCGCGCGCCTGCTGGAAGGTCGCGGCGTACAACTGGACATCCTGGGCGTGGGTACGAAGACCGGCGCCCCCATCCCGCTGCAGCGCGGCGGCTTCGTGCGCGACGAGGCGGGCACCATCGTGATGCCCGGGCTGGACGAGCAGACCCTGCGCGGACTGGCCGAGGACACCGGTGGCCGGTACCGCCGTATGCAGATCGACGACTCGGACCTCGACTACCTGCTGGCGGACAACCTGCTACAGGACGCGGGAGAGACGCTGGAACTGCAGCGCACCGCCGATAGCTGGGAGGACAAGGGCTATCTCCTCGTGCTCGCGCTGCTGCCGCTGGTGTTGCTGCTGTTCCGTCGCGGCCTGGTACTGGGGCTACTGCCGCTGCTGGTGGTCGCAGCCCCCGAGACGGCCCGCGCCGACCCCTGGAACGATCTCTGGCTCACCCCGGACCAGCAGGGAGCGCGGGCGCTGCAAAGCGGCGATACCGGGAGCGCCGCCCGGCTGTTCGACGACCCCGACTGGGCGGGCACTGCCGCCTACCGCGACGGCGATTTCGAGACGGCGACCGAGTACTTTTCCACCGGGGACGGCGCGGACAACTGGTACAACCGGGGCAATGCCCTGGCGCGGGCGGGCCGTCTCGAGGAGGCGGCGAGCGCCTACAAGGAATCCCTGCGCCGGGAACCGGGTCGCGAGGACGCTGAGAGCAACCTGGAACTGGTAACGCGTCTGCAGCAGCAACAAGAACGGCAACAGGAACAACAACAGGGCGAATCGCAGCAACAACAGGGGGAAGACGGGGCCCGGGACCAACAGCAGCAGGCCGGAAACCAGCAGGACCGGCAACAGGCCGGCGAAGAGAACGGGCAGCAGGGGTCGCAGCAGCCGGGACAACAGCACCAGGGAGACTCAGACCCGGAACAGGACCGGCAGGACCGGCAGGCACAGCAAGGCGCCGCGCAGGAGGAGGAACAGGCGCAGGAGCGCCCGGGACACCAGGGCGGCGACCCACAGGAGCAGCGGGGGGAGCCCGGCGAAAGACAGCTGGCCCAGGCCCCGCCCGGCGCTGAGCAGGAGCAACCGGGCGCGCCGGCGCAGGTGGAGAGCTCGGAGGACCAGGAGCGCGACCAGGCACTGGAGCAGTGGCTGCGGCGCGTCCCCGACGACCCCTCGGGCCTGTTGCGCGAGAAATTCCGCTACGAGAGCAAACGGCGACAACAGGAAGGACAGAGGAGCAATAGCGATGTCTACTGGTAGGCTGGTTTATCCGCTGGCGCTGGCCCTGCTGCTGTTCGCGGGCAGTACGGCGGCGGCGGTGTCGGTCTCTATCGACCGCAACCGCGTGGCCCTCGGCGATTCCCTCAGGCTGACCATCACCGCCACCGGCGGGGAGGAACTGAGCGACGCGGACCTGCGCCCACTGCTGGCAGATTTCCAGATATTGCAGCGCTCCACGAGCAGCCAGATGCGCTTCATCAACGGCGAGCGCAGCCACAGCAAGCAACTGCTGATTGACCTGGCACCGAAAATAATGGGCAACCTGCAGATTCCGGCACTGCGCATCGGCAGCGCATTGACCAATCCCCTGCCCGTCACGGTCACGGCCGCGCCCGACGCACAGACGGGCGGCCAGGCCGTTTTGTTCGAGGCGGAAGTCGATCGCGAACAGGTCTATGTGCAGGGACAGTTGATCCTGACCCTGCGTGTGATGCAGGCGGTGAACCTGGACGGCCGCAGTGTCTCCGAACTGGAGATGGACGGTGCCTTCGTCAAGCCACTCGAGCAGAAATCCTTCCAGCGCACAATCGACGGCAACACCTGGCTGGTGCACGAGGTGCGCTACGCGATCTTTCCCGAGCACTCCGGGACCCTGGAGATACCCTCGCAGGTATTCACCGCACGCGAGGCCACCGGGCGGCGCAGTTTCTTCGACATGGGCGGCGGTCGTCGGCTGCGCCGGGTGACGCAGCCCCTCAGTGTGGAGGTCCTGCCCCGGCCGGAGCAGTTCACGGGCGATACCTGGCTGCCGGCGCAGCGCATCACGCTCACCGAGGAGTGGTCCACGCCGCCCGAATCCCTGCGCGCGGGTGAGTCGGCCACCCGCACCGTACGCATCGAGGGCGAGGGACTGCAGGGCGCCCAGTTGCCGCCGGTGCTGTTCACCCCGGTGGACGGCCTCAAGTTCTACCCGGACCAGCCGGAGATCTCAGAGATCGAGGTCGGCAGCGGACTGATGGGCCGGCGCCGCGACAGCGCGGCCATCGTACCCACCCGCAGCGGAGAGGTCGTCCTGCCGGAGATTCGCATACCCTGGTGGGACACCCAGACCGATCAGCTGCGCTGGGCGGTGCTGCCCGAACGTCGCATCGCGGTGGCCGCCGCCGTTCCCGATGCCACCGCTCCGGCACAGGCGGTATCCGCGCCGACCGTGGCACCGGCGACGGTGCCGGCTGCGGCGGGGGGCCACGACGCACTGCCCTGGCAGGCGCTCAGTGCTGTCCTCGCGCTCGGCTGGCTGGCGACACTTTTCTATTTTTTCACGCGCCGCGAGCCGACTGTGCGCGATCGGCGCGTGGTACCGCGCGGGCCCTCGGAGGGCGAGGCCTGGCGCGCGTTGAGGAAGGCGAGCGGCGCGGGTGACGGGACCGCCGCCCGCCAGGCGCTGATCGAGTGGGCGCAGGCGGCGACAGGCCGGATCGACATCGCCTCACTGCAGGCGGTGGCCGCCTATTTCGACGACCGGGACCTCGACCGGGCCCTCGACGACCTCGACGGCGCACTCTACGGCAATGCAGGGGGCGACTGGAACGGCGAGGCGCTGACCGCCTGCGCCAGCCGGCTGCGCCGGACCGCGCGGCGCCACAACCGGGACACCGGCGAGCACCTGGAACTCTATCCCCAGGAGATCTGAGCCACCCCCCCACCTACGGCAGGGACTTGGTCACCACCTCGAAAACATCGGGGGACAGCGTCGGGGCGTCCGCCAGGCGCTGCAGTTCCGACGTCATCAGCTCCGCCCGCCCGGTGTAATTGCGCCACTTGGTCAGCGGCGTCAGCAGGCGCGCTGCGATCTGGGGGTTGATGGCGTTGAGCTCCAGCACGACATCGGCGAGAAACCGGTAACCGGCGCCATCCAGGCGATGGAAATTCACCGGGTTCTGGGCGCTGAACACGCCGACGAGGGCGCGCACCTTGTTCGGGTTGCGCAGGTCGAATTCAGGGTGGGACATCAGTCCCTGGACCCGCGCCAGCGCTCCCTCACCCGGGATGGACGCCTGTACCTGCAGCCACTGGTTGACCACGAGCGACTCGTGGCGCCAGTTCTCGTAAAAGGTATCCAACGCCGTATCGCGCTGGGCGTCGTCGCCGTAAAACGCAATAGCGCGCAGCGCCGCGAGCCGGTCGGTCATGTTGCCGGCGGCCTCGTACTGGCGCAGCGCCAGGTCGAGGTGTTTCGCGTCAGCGCAGACCAGGAAATCCAGGCAGGTATTGCGCAGGCAGCGCCGCGCGATCTGGCCCGCCTCTGGAGCGTAGGGCTCGTCGCTGTCCAGGGCGCGATAGCGCTCCAGCAGGGCCGGTTCGAGTGCGCCACCCAGCTCACGTTGCACGAACTCCCGCGCGCGGTGTATCCCGTCCACGTCGGCGCCACCGTCCTGGCTGGCCAGCTCGGCGAGGTAGTTCTCACCGGGCAGGCGCAACATCTCGGCGACCATGGCCGCGTCCAGCGATGTATCCTCCAGCAGTGCGGCGCAGGCTTTGGCGAGCAGCGGCTCGAGTTGCGGTTCACCGCCCTCTTCCAACACCGACTGCACTTTTTCAATGGCACCCGTCGCCAACGCCTGGGCACTGTCCCAGCGCACGAAGCCGTCGTCGTCCCGGCTTATCAGCGCGCAGAGATCCTCCGCACTGTAGTCGTACTGCAGCCGCACGGGGGCTGAAAATCCGCGCAGCAAAGAGGGCACCGGCCGCTCGCGCACTCCCTCGAAGGTATAGGTCTGCGTGGGCCGGTCGACCGTGAGGACACAGTGAGTGTTGTCTCCCACCTCCGGGTCCGGCTCGATGCCGGCGAGACGCAGCGGCAGGTTGCCCGCGTCCCCCAGCAGCCCCAGCGCGAGGGGTATGACGAAAGATTTTTTCTCCGGCTGGCCCGGCGTCGCGGGGCAGTCCTGGGTCACCTCGAGAGTATAGCGCCCGGCGGCCTCGTCGTAGGTACCGCTCACCGTGAGCCGCGGGGTCCCGGCCTGGGAATACCAGTTGCGGAACTGGCCGAGGTCGACGCCGCTCGCATCCTCCATGGCCACGACAAAGTCCTCGCAGGTGACCGCCTGGCCGTCGTGGCGTTCGAAATACAGGTCCGAACCGCGGCGAAAGGCGTCGGGGCCGAGCAGCGTGTGAATCATGCGCACCACTTCCGCGCCCTTCTCGTACACCGTCAGCGTGTAGAAATTGTTGATCTCCATGTAGGAGTCCGGGCGCACCGGGTGCGCCATTGGGCCCGCGTCCTCGGCGAACTGGGCCGTGCGCAACAGCGTGGCGTCCTCCACGCGCTTGACGGTGCGAGAGCCCATGTCGGCGGAGAACTCGGCGTCGCGGAATACGGTAAACCCCTCCTTCAGGCTCAACTGGAACCAGTCGCGGCAGGTCACCCGGTTGCCGCTCCAGTTGTGAAAGTACTCGTGGGCCACGATGGCCTGCACACGCTGAAAGCCCATATCGGTGGTGATCTCGGGGGAGCACAGCACGCATGAAGTATTAAATATGTTGAGACTCTTGTTCTCCATCGCACCCATGTTGAAGTCGTCGACGGCCACGATGTTGAAGATATCCAGGTCGTACTCGCGACCGTACACCTCCTCGTCCCAGCGCATTGACTGCTGCAGTGACAGCATCGCGTGGTCGCACTTGCCCAGATCCTTCTCCTCCACGTAAATGCGCAGCGTGACCTCTCGCCCACCGCAGGTGGTGAAGTTGTCCTGCACGTGGGCGAGGTCGCCCGCCACCAGTGCAAACAGGTAACAGGGCTTGGGAAAGGGGTCGTGCCAGACGGCGCTGTGCCGACCGCCACCTGCATCCCCGGACTCAAGCAGGTTGCCGTTGCTCAACAGTACCGGGTAGCGATCGCGCTCCGCCTCGACGGAGACCGTGAAGACCGACATGACGTCGGGGCGGTCCAGGTAGTAGGTGATCTTGCGGAAACCCTCCGCCTCGCACTGGGTGCAGTACATGGTGCGGGACTTGTACAGGCCCTCCAGGGACGTGTTGTCCTGGGGCCTGATCCGCGTGACGCAACGCAGCGAGAACTGGGCGGGCACATCGGGAATGCTCAGTGTCTCGGCGTCGCTGCGATACGCGCCGGCACCCAGCTCATCACCGTCCAGGGCCACGGATAGCAGTTCCAGTTCCTGTCCCGACAGCTCCAGCGGCGTGCCTGGCGGCGTCGCCGGGTCGCGGCGCAGCTGCAGTGTGGCGGTGACGGTCGTGTAATCCTCCCGCAGGTCGAAGTGCAGCTCGGTGCGCTCGATCAAGTACTCGGGCGGGCGGTAATCCTTGAGGTAGATCGTGCCCGGATTGGCGTCTCGCATCACTGTTCTCCCGAACTGAGAGCCAGGTGGTAGCCCCCGTATTTACGCATGTTGATGACCCCGGTATCGAAAATCAGGTACTGGCCCTTGATGCCCATCAGCGTGCCCTCGGCCAGCGGGTTTTTATCCAGGTTGAACGACGTGACTTTCACGGGGTACTCCAGGACCGGGTAGCTGATCCGCGTCTCTGGTTCGTCCGGCAACTCTGTAATAGATTGCATGCCGTGCGCCGACCAGAGCGCGTCCAACTCATCGGCACAATCGTCCATCAGCTGTAGCCGCATCGTTTCCAGGTCCAGGGGCTCCGCGTCGCCCTTAAGCATGGCGCGCCAGTTCGTCTTGTCCGCGATGTGTTGGCTGAAGGTGGTCTCCACGAGCCCGGAGTGCAGCCGGGTGCTGACCCGGAACACGGGCCTGGCCTGGGTCGCCCCCTGGTCCATCCAGCGCGTGGGCACCTGGGTGCCGCGGGTGATGCCGACCTTGATGCCCGAGGTGTTGGCCAGGTACACGAAGTGGTCAATCATGCAGTGGGCCTCACCCCACTCCGGCTCGCGGCAGGTGCCCGCCGCGTAGTGGCATTTTTCAGGACTGACGATGCAGCTGTCGCACTGCGCGAGCCGCTTGAAGCACGGATAACAGTAACCCTGGTTGAAGCTCTTGCTGGTCTTGCGGTCACAGTGGATACAGTTGATCCGGCCGTCGTATTCGAGGACCAGGTGCTTGCCCAGGTATTGGTTGAGGGGAATCTCCCGGTCGCCCAGCAACATGGTGTAGCTCACCGGATCCGCCAGCTCGGTCTTCATCTTGCGCACCGCACCCGCGGCGACCTGTGTACTCACCGGGACTCACTCTCCTTCCGCTCCTGGGGCCGCCAATTCAGCGGCCGGGGCTCGTCGCCGTCGGGCACCGCGGGTTTGGGCGGCAGGAATCCGACGCGCTTTGCCTCTTCGAGGTGCAGTTCGCCCCAGGCGATCACGGCCTGCAGCGTCGCCTCGCGCTGCTCGGGCGTCAGGGGCTTGCCATCGGGCCACTTGCCGATTTCCACGGCGCGCTTGAGGCGTTCGTAGGTCTCGGACGTCATGTCCTCTATGGCACTGCGGTAGTCCATCGAAATTCCGGGTCGCCGGGGGACGGCAATTATACCTGCGGTGGTGGCGGGTTGTCCCCGCCGCCCCGCGACGCCAGTCCGAAAATGGCGCCGAGGGCGGCGCCGCACAGCAAGCCTCCCACGTGCGCCGCATTGGCGACACCGCCTAGCCCGAGGGCTTTCCCTATACCGACGAATCCCAGGGCGAGCAGCACCAGCATGGCCACCACGAGGGCTTTGGGCGGTTGAAAGGGCCAGCGCGGCTGGAACTGGGGCCCCAGCCAGGCGAAGCCGAGGAGCCCGTAAACCACGCCGGACATGCCACCGAACATGCCGGGCCCACCGTAGACGTACTGGCTGGTGTTGGAGACCAGGGCGATGACGAGGCAGAGCATCAGCGTATTGAGCCGACCCATGACCGGCTCGACCCGGGAGCCGAACACCCACAGAAAGAGACAGTTGAACGCGATGTGAAGCCAGCCGAAGTGGAGAAAGATCGGGGTCACCAGCCGCCAGTACTGCACCCCCATATCCGCGAATACGAGCTGGCCGTCGCGCAGGGCGAACGGCATGAACGTGAGATAGGTGACCCATCCCCGCAGGGGCGCGAGGTGAACCAGCAGGAAGCCCGCGATGGACAGCGCGATCAGGCTCAGGGTTACCGGCGCGCGCAGCCAGGCGGCATTGCCCGCCCGTGCGAACCCGCCGCCGGGGGAGCGCCGGTGGGCGACGCGTATGGACAGCTCTCCCGCCCGCCATGCCCGGTACAGCTCGCGCACCTCTGCCGCGTTCGCCTCGCTCCCCACCAGGAGCACCTGTTTCCCGCCGTCCTCGACCACCCTGTGCGGGACGCCGCGCTGATGCAACAGCGCACTCAGGGGCAGGAGATCCTCCTCAACAGGCGCGCTGAGGGCGGCATACGGCTCGGACATCAGTTGACCAGCGCGTTGCTCCAGCGCAGCTTGTCCCTGCAGCTGGCGTAGAAACTGTGGCCCACGGGATGCAGCAGCGTCAGGCTGTGGGGCTTCTTGCGGATGTGGACGGAGTCGCCCGGCTCGGCGGTCATGGTGATGTGTCCGTCACAGGTCACGGGCGGGTGAATCCGGTTGCGTTCCAGTATGTCCACACGAACCTCCGCGTCGTCGTCAATGACGATGGGGCGGCTGCTCAGGGCGTGGGGAAACATGGGCACGAGCACCATGGCGTCCAGCGCCGGGTGCATGATGGGGCCCCCGCCAGACAGCGAGTAGGCGGTGGAGCCGGTGGGTGTGGACACGATCAGGCCGTCCGCGCGCTGGCGGTAGACAAACTCCTCGTCGATATACAGTTCCATCTCAATCATCTGTCCCGTGGTGCCCGAATTGACCACCACGTCGTTGAAGGCGTCGCCGGTGGCGACGATGTCGTCATTGCGGCGCACCTCCGCGTCGAGGAGGAAACGTTCTTCCGCTTCGAACTCCCCATCCAGCACCTGGGGTATCTGGGTGCTGACGAGGTCCGGGGTCACGTCTGTGAGGAAACCCAGCCTGCCTCGGTTGACGCCGATGACGGGCGCATCGTAGTACGCCAGTGTGCGGGCCGCACTCAACAGGCTGCCGTCGCCCCCCACGACAATCACGAGGTCGGAGCGCTTGCCGATGTCGTCGCGCCCGGTGGTCTTTGGAAGCTCGCCGCCCACCGAGCCGGCCAGCTCGTCCTCCAGCAGCACGGTGAGTCCGCGCTCGTGCAAAAGGTCCAGCAGCAGGCGCAGCACTTCTGCGAGGTCGGCCTGCTGGCTGCGCCCCAGAATACCGATTGTCTTGAACGATGCCTGCATGTCGCCTGCTTCCCTGCGCCCCGGGGCTGGTAGTATAACTGCGAACCGACAGTGTAGCGCAGAGCAACCCATTTATCCCTTCCAGACACAAGAGGTGCGCGACCTGGCCTGGGCCTGTTTCGGCCCGGCGCTGGTCGAGTCGCGCAGAATTGGCGCCGGGGAGCCGGGCGCGGCGGACTGCGCGCCGATCCTGACGGGGGAACGGCGACTCTGGCTCGAGGCACTGGACCGCGATGCCACCGCACTACTGCAGCACCTCGGACACCCGCTGCCGCGTCGCCTGGGCATCTACTTCGAAAAGCTCTGGCACTTCTTCCTCAGCACGGACCCGGACACCGAACTGGTCGCACACAACCTGCCGGTCCGGGACGACGGGCGCACCCTCGGCGAGTTCGACTGCCTCTACTATTGCCGGCGCCGCGACCGCCACTGTCACCTCGAGCTGGCGGCGAAATACTTCCTCGGCATCGAGGGCGCAGAATCGGGCGCCCGCTGGCTGGGGCCCGACGGCCGCGACCGGCTGGACCTGAAGCTGGACCACATGCTCCGGCGACAGCTAGCCCTCGGGGATCGACCCCAGGCCAGGAAGCGCCTCGGGGAATTGGGAATCGTCGACCCCCTCAGGGAAATAGCCCTGCGCGGCCGCCTGTTCCAGCCGCTCACCGGCGACCTGGCACTGCCGCCGGGACACAACCCGGACAATGCCACCGGCACCTGGCTGCGCCAGCGCAGCGTTGCGGACTTCCTCGAGCGACCCGTTGTCGCCGGCTACCTGCCCCTGCATCGGCTGCACTGGTTATCGCCCGCGGCGGCGAACGGGCGCGAAGTACTCGGCGCGGACGAACTGCGAGCGGGGATCGCACGGCACTTTGCCGCGGGCGGACGCCCGCAGATGGTCGCCGCACTGGACGACGCCGGCATGGAGACATCGCGCTTCATGGTCGTCCCCGACAACTGGCCGACACCATACGGGCAACGCGGCGGATAGCGCACCGGCCGCGCCTGGTCTAGGCTTTGTCTCGAACTAGCCGCAATCCGTAGGAGAGGGAGAACACACCGTGCTGGATGCCACCAATCACTTCTTCGGGGAGGCCGCCGACTTTCTGGGCCTCTCCGAGCAACTGCGCTCCATCCTGCTCACACCGCGCCGCGTGGTGCGGGTCGAGATCATCTCGGAGAGTGACGACGGGGAATTGCTGCACCATATGGGCTACCGCGTGCAACACAACAATGTGCGCGGGCCGATGAAGGGCGGGCTGCGCTTCCACCCGTCGATGGACGAGGATCACGCGGCGGGGCTGGCCAGCCTGATGACCTGGAAGACCGCGGTGGTGGACGTGCCCTACGGCGGTGCCAAGGGCGGCATCAACTGCGACCCGGGCAAGCTGAGCGCCAGCGAACTCAACAGGATCACGACCACCTTCGTGGACCTGCTGAAGGAGGTCATCGGCCCCACCATTGATATCCCCGCACCGGATGTGGGCACCAACGGCCAGGTCATGGCCTGGATCATGGACGAGTATTCGCGCTTCAACGGGTTCAACCCCGGCGTGGTAACCGGCAAACCCGTCGACCTGTTCGGTTCGCTGGGGCGCGAAGAAGCCACTGGCCGGGGGGTGATGTACGCACTGGAGGAGTACCTCAAAGGCGGCGGCCGATCCCTGTCGGATGTGACCGTAGCGATCCAGGGTTTCGGCAACGTCGGCAGTCACGCCGCGCGCCTTATCGCCGGGGAGGGAGGGCGCATCGTCGCCGTCTCCGACGTGAGTGGCGGCCTCGCCAATGACAAGGGCATCGACATCCCGGCACTGCTCGACTGGGTCGCCGAACACGGCGTGGTCGAAGGATTCGACGGCGCCGATGCCATCCCGGGGGAGCAGGTGCTGACCGGCAAGGCCGACGTTCTTATCCCCGCGGCGCTGGAGGCCGCGATCAACGGCGACAATGCGGACGACGTGCAGGCCGACGTCGTGGTGGAGGCGGCCAACGGCCCGGTGACGCCCGACGCGCACAGGCGACTCGAAGAGCGCGGGGTTACCGTGATTCCCGACATACTCGCCAACGCCGGCGGCGTCACGGTCAGCTACTTCGAGTGGAGCCAGAATATCCAGCAGTACCGCTGGCCGGTGGAAAAGGTACGCGAGGAACTGGAGCGCCACATGCGCCGCGCCTACACTGACGTCGCCGACCTCGCCGGCAAGCACGACCTGGACCTGCGTGCGGCCGCCTTCGTCCTCGCCATCAAGCGTGTGGCGCGCGCGGCGGTGGCGCGCCGGGATATCGCCAAGCACCTGCCCAAGGCCGTGCTGGACTAGCGAAAACTGACGCGACCCTCCGCCACGAGGTAGAGGAAAGCGGCATAGGCGGCCACGTTCTGGTCCAGGTCCCGGGGGGCGATCTTGTCCAGGGTGTCGTCGGGGGTATGGTGCAGGTCGAAGTAGTCGGTGCCGTCCTGCATCAGGCCGACGACGGGCACTCCCGCCTCGCGGATGTACTTCATATCCGGGCCACCGTGGGCAGTGTTGCCACCCCGCGCGATGCCCAGCTTCGCCAATACCTCACCGATCGCATCCGCCGCGGGCAACGCGTGTTCCGCCACGTTGGAATCGAAGCGCCAGATGTCCCCGGCACCGAAGTCGGACTCGGTGGCGACGATATGCCCCTCGAGCTCACCGGCGTGAACCCTGGCGTAGTGAGCTGCACCGACCAATCCCACTTCCTCGGAGCCGAACAGCACCACGCGCACGGTGCGTCGCGGCCCCTCCGGCAGGTGGTCCATCAACAACTTCGCCGCCGCCACGACGATACCCACACCCGCGCCGTCGTCCACGGCCCCGGTACCCTGGTCCCAGGAATCGAGGTGCGCGCCCACCAGGACGATCTCGTCCGGCGCCTCGCGCCCGGGGATGTCGGCGATTACGTTGCCCGAGGGCGCCAGCGTACCGGTGCGCGGCGTCAGCACCACGCGGACCCTGACCGGCCCGCCGAAGGCAAGTGCGCGGCGCAGCTGGTCCGCGTCGGGTGCGGTCAGGGCCGCCGCCGGGACCCCGGACGCCCCCTCATCCGTAACCCTGCGCATCTGCCCCGTGTGGGCGAAGCGATGACTGCTGGTACCCACCGAGCGGATCAACACCGCCAGGGCTCCCTTTTCCGCGGCGAGATAGGCCGCCATACGGCGCTTGCCCACGGCGAGAACGTACCCCGACCCGTCGCGGCTGCGCGCCATGACCTCGTCGACGAACACGATGCGGCCGGAGAGGCTTGCGGCCGGCGCTGCCCGCAGTTCGGCCACCGACGCAACGGCCACGACATCCCCCTCCACACCTGCGGCACCGGTGGCGGTACTGCCGCCCAGCGCCGTAATCCGCAGGGGCTGGGGAAACGGCGCGACGATCTCCGCCCTCTCCTCACCCCGGGACCAGAGGGGAACTTCGAAGCGCTCCTCGCGGACCGACTCGAACCCCAGGTCGCGCAGGGTGCGCAGCGCCCATTGCCTTGCGCGCTCCTCGGCGTCGGTGCCCGCCAGCCGCGGCCCCACCTCCGTGGTCAGGGATTCGACCACGGCGTAAGCCACGTTTTCCCGCCGTGCCTCCGCCATCAGCGAGTGGGCCCGCTCCACCATCCCGGGCGTTACCGCCGGGGGCGCCTCCGCCGCCGCGGGCGATACCCAGAGCAGCAGGCAGAGTGAGCAGATAGCGGGAATCTTCAAGGGGGCGCCCTCGCCGGCGTGTCGACGCCCTGAGTCTAACCAACTCCGGCGCGGCGCGACAACCGCGGCGCACCGCTACCCTTGAATCGCGCCGACCCCTATACTGGCCACTGCACCTGCCGCCGGTAACGGGAAACGCAGCAAGGATTCGAGGTATGCCCACGCGCAGAGAAACCAAGTGGCCCTTCCGCTGGGACCTGTTATTGCGCTACCGCTATATCGAGACCATCGTGCTCTGGGAGGGGCGCCTGACCACGCGGCATCTCTGCGATACGTTCGGTATCGGCCGGCAACAGGCCAGCAAGGACATCAACAACTACCGCCGCGAGGTAGGGCCGGGCAACATCGAGTACGACAAGTATCTCAAGGGCTACAAGCCCACGCGGGACTTCCAGCCACAGGTTACCCGCGGGCTGGCGGACGAGTACCTTCACCTCATGGCGCGCAACAACGAGCTGATGAACATGTTCGAGTCCCTCGCGCTCAGTGTCGCGAACGTCGAGGTCCTGTCCCAGCCCGTGCGCGACGTGCGCCCCGAAGTGCTGCGACCGATCGTGCGGGCGGCCCGGCAGCAGAAGCGCCTCGAGGTAGACTACGTCTCTGTCAACAACCCGGACCGCGAGGGCCGGATCATCGTCCCCCACACCCTGGTCTATACGGGCCTGCGCTGGCACGTGCGCGCCTGGTGCGAGAAAAACCTGGAGTACCGGGACTTCGTCCTCAGTCGCTTCCGGGACATCCCGGAGATACTGGACGACTCGGAGCACGGCGTCGATGGCGATGCCGAGTGGAATACGGACGTGGTACTGCGCATCGCGGCGGACCCGCGGCTGCGGCCGGAACAGCGCGAGGTGGTAGAGGCCGACTACGGCATGACGGGCGGTGCGCTGGAGATCCATACGCGGGGACGGCTGGTGCCCTACGTGCTGAAACTGCTGCACATAGACCCGGGTGAAAGCAGCGACGACCCGGCGGCACAGCAGATCGTCGTGCAGAACCGCGACGAGCTGACGCCCTGGCTGTTCGGGTAATGTCCCGGCCACGACGGCATCGCCCCACCTAGGACGGATTGTGCGACCGGTGCACCGGGGAGACATCGAGCGGGGATGACAAGCATGAGCGACGAGAACGAGTACGAACAGGCCTATTCGGACAAGGGCTTCTGGGACAAGCTGAAGGGCTACGCGGCGAGCGCCGGCCGGGAGGTGGTCGAGAAGGCGCTGCTGCTGTACTACGCGGCGCAGGAAGAGAAGGCCCCGAAGTGGGCCAAGGCGACCATTGCAGGCGCCCTGGGCTACTTCATAGTCCCACTGGATGCGGTCACCGACCTCACGCCCGGGGTCGGCTACGTGGACGACCTGGGTGTGCTCGCCCTGGCCGTCGCAGCGGTCGCGGCATACATCAACGACGATGTTCGCGCGCGCGCGGCCGAAAAAATGCGCGACTGGTTCGGCGAGGAAAACTAGCGGACCGAGGCCAGAAGAAACCTAGGAGCGCAGTTTCTCCAGCAGGTCGATGGGTATCGGGAAGACTATGGTCGAGTTCTTGTCCCCGGCGACCTCCACCAGGGTCTGCAGGTAGCGCAGCTGGATCGCCTGGTCCTGTTCTGCGAGCACCCGGGCGGCGTCAGCCAGTTTTTCAGCGGCCTCCGATTCGCCCACGGCGTGGATCACCTTGGCGCGCCGCTCCCGCTCCGCCTCGGCCTGCTTGGCGATGGCGCGCACCATGGTCTCGTTGAGATCGACGTGCTTGATCTCGACGTTGGCCACCTTGATACCCCAGGCGGCGGTCTGCTTGTCGAGAATTTCCTGCACGTCCGCGTTGAGCTTCTCCCGTTCCGCGAGCATGTCGTCCAGCTCATGCTGGCCCAGTACCGAGCGCAGCGTGGTCTGGGAGAGCTGGCTGGTGGCCTCGAGGAAGTTCTCCACCTGTATGATGGCCCGCTCAGGGTCGAGCACCCGGAAATAAATGACCGCGTTGACCTGCACCGACACGTTGTCCCGCGAGATGACATCCTGGGTGGGCACGTCCATAACCACCGTCCGCAGATCCACCCGCACCATTTGCTGCAGTACGGGAATGACGATGATCAGCCCCGGACCCTTGACCTTGTAGAACCGACCCAGCATGAAGATGACGCCGCGCTCATACTCGCGCAGCACCTTGAATAGGGTGATCGCGAGGGCGATAACGACAAACAGGATCACACCACCGAACATTTCAAACATAACCCGTCCTCCTTTCTCTCCCCGGCCTGCTAACGCCTGCTGACCCGCAGCCGGGTGCCGTCCACCGCGTCCACGGTCACCGTGTCCTTGAGACTGAGAGCCTCCTCGCAGTCGACAGCCCACAGCTCGCCTTCCAGGCGCACCCAGGCGCCATCGTCGCGCACGACCTCCACCGCGGCGGATGCACCCAGCAGGCGCTCCATCCCGCTGACCACGTCCTGGCGCCGCGCGCGCAATACCATGCCCAGCACGAATACCAGCAGGCCTACGCTGGTGGCGGCCAGGGCCAGCACCAGCGGCAGCGCCAGCTGGTACCCGGGCACCTCTGTGTCCATGAGCATGATGGAGCCGATGATAAATGCCCCCACGCCCCCAAGCCCGAGCACACCGAAGCTGGGGGCAAAGGCCTCCGCCGTCATCAACGCTATGCCGAGCAGGATGAGCGCGAGGCCGGCATAGCTGACGGGCAGTGCCTGGAACGCGTACAGCGCGAGAAACAGGCAGATGGCGCCGGTGACGCCCGGCACGCCGATACCGGGGTTGTAAAACTCGAGCAACAGCCCGTAGATGCCGATGAGCATCAGCACGTAGGCCACATTGGGGTTGGTAATCACGGCGAGGAACTCGCTGCGCCAGTCCACCTCGTGCGTGTGGACGGCGAGACGCTGTGTCTCGAGGGTGTGGGCGGTAGCGCCCACCTGCACCTCGCGTCCGTCCAGGGCGTCCAGCAGCGCGCCGGTATCCGCGGCGACAAGGTCGATCACCCCCTCGGCGAGGGCGTCTTCGGCGGAGAGGCTGGACCCGTCCCGCACCGCGCGCTCAGCCCATTCCGCGTTGCGGCCGCGCAACTGGGCGAGGCTCTGGATGTAGGCCACCGCATCGTTGACCATCTTCTTTTCCATGGGCGTTGCGCCCGCGGGTGCCGGCTCCTCCGCGGGCTCTTCCCCGGCGGGCAGACGGGGCATACCCGGCGAGCCGACCTGCACTGGGGTGGCAGCCCCGAGGTTGGTGCCGGGCGCCATCGCGGCCACGTGGGAGGCGTAGAGCAGGTAGGTACCGGCGCTGGCCGCCCGCGCTCCCCCGGGGGCGACATGGGCGACGATCGGAATATCGGCGGCCAGCACCGCCTTGATCATGTCGCGCATGGCCGTATCCAGGCCGCCGGGCGTGTCGATGCGCAGGATGACGAGGGTCGCGTCGGCGGCCTGCGCCTGCTCGAGCCCGCGCACCATGTGATCGGCAGTTGCGGGACCGATTGCGCCGCTCACATCGATCAGCCAGGCCTCGGCCGCCTGTGCGGTGGGCGCGTAAACTGCAGCCAGCAACAGGAGCAGCGCAAACAACCTGTTCGTGGAAGGCACCGGATTCATACGTCCAGTATAGGCCAAGACGCCGGCGTCAACCGCCGGCCTGCCGACCGGTCCCCGCGCCGACCATGACATGACGGCGGCAAAGCGCGAGAAACAGTGCGGTCGATATGCCCGCCGAGGCAAAAATCATGCACATGACCATAATCTGGTAGCGCGCCGCTACCAGTGGTGACACGCCGGACAGGATCTGGCCCGTCATCATTCCCGGCAGCGACACCAGCCCCACCGCAAACAGCGAATTGATCACCGGGATCATGGCCGCCTGGTAGGCGGCGTGCCGCGCGCCCGACCAGTCCAGGCCGTGGTCGAGCTCCGCGTAGAGTCGCTCGGCCGCCAGGCTGACCGCGGTCATCGAGTTGGCGAACACCATGCCGGCGAGCGGGATCATGTAGCGGGGCAGGTACCAGGGATCCAGTTGCAGCACACCCTGCGTGATCAGGGCGAGGGTAAAGCCGCCGCCGAGCACGATCGAGGCGAGCGAGGCGCCGAGCAGCCGCCGGCGGTTTTCCTTCACGGTACCCAGCGCGATCCAGCTGGATGCGAGCAACATGATGGCCAGCACGAGCACGATGAGCACGCCGTTGCCCGCGCCGAATATCCAGGCCAGCACGTAACCGATCAGGAGGAGCTGCGCGAGCATGCGGCCCAGCGCGTAGAGCGGGTTGCCGACGCCGAAGGACCAGCGCCACAGGATCAGCAGCGTGATAGCCACCGGTACCAGCGCGAGGGAGAGCTGCGGCAGCGAGAGCGTGAGGACGGCGTCTTCCATGGGCCGGTTTCTGGGAGTGGCTTCGGCGACATCCTAACCCGGCACCGGGGAGGCGTCCAAGGCAGCCCGGCGGGACGGCACGCGCTGCGCCGGATGCCGCAGCCACAGTAGATTTAAAATGAATATATATTCGTAACTATCTGTTTTAATTGACCTACCTTCCTCCCGCCCCCAGGGAAAGTACGGTGGCCGCCCCGATCGCGACCCAGAGCAGTTCCTGCAGCCAGGCGCCGAGCAGGAAGAGCCCGGCGGTCGCCGCCAGCACGCGGATCAGGCGCTCGGCGACCCCGGGATGCGGCCCTTCCGCCCCGGCGCGGGACCCGCGCCGCAGGCGGTCGCGAATGATGGCGTACTCGATGGCTCTCCCGTTGTCGGCAGCGCGAGTGACAGCGCTGGTCATGGAACCGGTCATAGAACCCGTAGTGGCAGTCGTCATGGCGTTTACCCCTGTGTTTTCCCTTGCTGCGAGTCGCCCTCATCCTCCCCCGCGGTGCCGTCGCGCACCACCTGTCCACTTTTCAAGCGCGTCGGGCAGGCGACAGGTAGAAAAAAATTTTCCGGGCCTTAACCCCTTCTGCCCTCCCCGCGCGATTAAGCACCGGACCACACACAGACAGGAGGCCCCCATGACGGCCACGACACGCATTGTCAGCATCACCCTGGTACTCGCACTCACCGCGGCCTGCGCCGAGCGACACGATGGCGCGGAGAAGGAGGCGCCGGTCGCAACACACCCGGATACGCCACTGGAGGCACCCATCGCCCAATCCACCGTGGAGGCAGTGGGAGAGGAAGCCGCCACGAGCCCCGGGCAAGTCCACCGGCAGCCGTCTCCCGAGCCGGGCGTGCTCGCCAAGCTGGGACAGTTCGCCGCGGACGCGGCCGCCGAGCGCAGACTCTTTGCCTATTCCAGCGGCCATGCACCGTCCCCGATGCCTCACATCGCGCCCGTGTACACGGTGGACCGCGAGAACTATATCGACTATCCCGACAACGGTGTCATGCGTGTCGCGGAGACGCCGGTGTCCACCTTCAGCATCGATGTGGACACGGCGGGTTACGCCAACGTGCGGCGTATGCTCGCCCACGAGGGCCGGCTGCCCCCCACCGATGCCGTTCGCCTCGAGGAGATGATCAATTATTTCAATTACGACTACGCGTCGCCGCCGGCGAGCGGGCAGCCCTTCAGCATCCACACGGAACTCGCACCGGCGCCCTGGAGCGACAACCACCACCTCCTGCAGGTCGGCCTCAAGGGTTTTGAACCGGAGCCCGCTGCGCGACCGCCCGCAAACCTGGTGTTCCTGGTGGATGTGTCGGGCAGCATGCGCGCACCCAACAAGCTGGAGCTGGTGAAGAAATCCCTGCGCCTGCTGGTCAACCGCATGCGCGCCGATGACCGCATCGCCATCGCCGTCTACGCCGGGGCTGCCGGCACCGCACTGGAGAGCACGCCCGGCGACCAGAAGGCGAAGATTCTCGCCGCCCTGCAGGGCCTCGAGGCCGGGGGCAGCACCCACGGCAGCGCCGGCATCGAACTCGCCTACGCCCTGGCGGAGCAGCACCGTATCGAGGGCGGGATCAACCGCGTGATCATCGCCTCGGACGGCGATATGAACGTGGGCACGGTGGACATGGAGGCGCTGAAGGACCTGGTGGCGCGCAAGCGCGAGCGCGGTATCGCCCTCTCCACCCTGGGCTTCGGCAGCGGCAACTACAACTACGCGCTGATGGAGCAGATGGCGGACGTGGGCAACGGCAACGCGGCGTATATCGACAGCCTGCGCGAGGCGCAGAAAGTGCTGGTCAGCGAGATGCAGTCCACCCTGCTAACCATCGCGTCCGATGTGAAAGTCCAGGTAGAGTTCAATCCCGCCACGGTGAGCGAATACCGCCTGATCGGCTACGAGAACCGCCTGCTCGAACGCGAGGACTTCGACAACGACAAGGTCGACGCCGGGGACATCGGCGCCGGCCACACGGTCACCGCCCTGTACGAGATCGTGCTGGCAGGCAGCGGCGGCGAGCGCATTCCCGACCTGCGCTACGCACGCCGCGAGGCACCCGAACAAGCCCACGGCGGCGAACTGGCCCACGTCAAACTGCGTTACAAGGCACCGGGCAGCACAAGTAGCGAACTGGTCACCCGCACCATCGACAGGAACAACCTGCGCGACAGCATTGCGCAGGGATCGACCAACCTCCGCTTCGCCGCCAGCGTCGCCGGGTTCGGCCAGCTCCTCAAGGGCGGCACCTGGACCGGGTCGTGGGACTACGACGACGCCCTCGCCCTGGCCCGCGGTTCCCGCGGCAACGACCCCCACGGCTATCGCGGTGAATTTGTCCACTTGATCGAACTCGCACAATCCTTATCCTCGGGTTCCTGAACCTGCGCACAGGGAGCGGGATGCTCGCGTTCATCCACCGCCTGAAGAGCGACGAGGCACTCATGCTGGCGTACCGCGACGGGGACGCCGGCGCTTTCGAGTGCCTCTATCGCCGTCACAAGGACAGCCTCTTCGCCTTCCTGTACAACAGCTGCCCGCAGCAGGCAGTGGTCGAGGACCTGGCACAGGAAGCCTGGGTGGCGGTGGTGGACGCGGCGCCGCGCTACGAGCCGCGCGCGCAGTTCAGGACCTGGCTGTTCAGCATCGGGCGCAGGAGGCTGGCTGACTACTGGCGGCGGCGCGACAATCGCCACGAAAACCTGGACGACGTGCCGGAGTCGGCGCTCGCGGACCCCGCGGCGGAACCGGCGGTGAGCGACCTGCCCGCTGCGCTTGCCGCGCTCCCGGGTGAGCAGCGCGATACGCTGCTGCTGAAGGAACAGGGGTTTTCCCTGGAAGATATCGCCGCGATCACGGACACCGGTCACGAGACGGTCAAGAGCCGCCTGCGCTATGCCCGCAACGGGTTGCGCAGGCAACTGGGAGAAGCGATATGAACAAGGACCGGGACAGCCTGCAGCTGCCGGAGCCCCGCTCGCCGCGACAACTGGACGAGCGGATCCTGTCCTACGCGCGGGAGAACACCCCGCGCGCGCCGAGGTCCCTGCGCCCGGCCTGGGCGCTGGGCCTGGTCGGCGCCAGTGTGGTCGGCGTGGCCCTGTTGATCTCCTTCCCCGAGCAATTGGAACCACAGCGAATTTCCCACGCGCCCTTTTTTGCGATGGAAGAGGCCGTCCCCGAGCAGGCCGACACCGTGAAGGAAGCGCGACTTGAGCGCGCCGCGGTGCAGATGAAGGCCCGCCCCGAACCCGCGGCGGCTGCAACCGGACTCGATACCGAGGCCGCTGCCCCCGCGGCACCGACGACGGACCTCGCCGCCCCGGAACCGTTGCACCCGGCGACCCGGGAGCTGGACGCCTTCTACGTCCGCCAGCTGACCGGCTCCGTGGAAGTCTGTGGCGCGCTCAGGGAACAGGGCAAGACCGACGAGGCCCTGGACTGCTACGAGCGCATCAAGTACCTGTGCAAGGGCTGCCCCCTGCCGGCCACCCTGGAGGAGGCGCTCGAGGCCCGCGCGAAGGTCGGCGAGAAGGTCGGCGAGAAGGTCGGCGAGGACCTCGACTGAGGCCTGCCGGCAAAAAGGCGTCGCCCCCCGGTTGTGGTTGCCGTAGTCTGGGCCGATGAGCTCACCCTACAGCACCGTCTGGCTGCTGGCGGCGGTGAACGCCGTCGCGCTCAGCGCCGTGCCCATGACCATGCTGATCGGCAGTATCATCGGCGCGCAGCTGGCGCCCTCCGAACGCTGGGCGACCCTGCCCATCACGGCGATGGTGGTGGGCACTGCCTGCGGTGTCATTCCCGCGGCGCGCGGTATGCAGCGCCTGGGGCGCAGGCGCACCTTCGCACTGTTCCTGTTGATCGGCGCCGCCGCCTGCCTGCTGGCGTCGGCGGCCCTGGCAATCGGCAGCTTCGCCCTGTTCTCCCTGTCAGCCGCCCTGCTGGGCGCGATGGCGGCCGCGATGCAACAGATCCGGTTCGCCGCGATGGAGAGCGTCGCTCTGCACCGCGGCCCCACGGCCGCCTCCATCATCATGCTCGCGGGAATCGGCGCCGCCATCATCGGCCCGGAACTGGCGCTGCTGGGCCGCGGCCTGACGGCAATCGACTACCAGGGCTCCTACTGGCTGGGTGCCGCGACCATCGGTTGCGCCGCGCTGCTCCTGCTCCCCTACCGGCCAGCCCCCATGACGACACAGGCGGCGGACGGCGGGCGGCCCGCGCGGGGAATGCTGGCGAGCCCCGCGCTGGTCCTTGCGATCGGCGCCGGCGCGAGCGCGTTCATGGTGATGTCCTTCGTCATGACGGCAACGCCGGTGAGCATGCACCTGCACCACGGCCACAGCCTCGACGCCACGAAGTGGGTGATCCAGTCTCACATCGCGGCCATGTTCCTGCCGTCCCTGCTGACCGCCTGGCTGTTCAGCCGGGTCGGCATGCGCGGGCTGATGGCCATGGGCCTGGCCTGTTACACGGTCACCATTGTCATCGGGCTCCTGGACGTCTCGGTCGCGGGATTCTGGGGCCAGCTTGTACTCCTTGGCGTCGGCTGGAACTTCCTGTTCGTGTCCGGCACCGCGCTCCTGCCTACGACCTACGGCGACGGCGAGCAATTTCGCGCCCAGGCGCTGAACGACTCGGTGGTGTTTACCTGCCAGGCCGCCGCCTCGCTCACGGCGGGACTGGCCGTCAGTCTCCTCCCCTGGCACGGGGTGCTGCTGCTGTGCCTCGTGCCCATGGCGGCGATGGCGGCCCTGCTGGCATGGGAGCGCAGGCGCAACTGAGGTCTATACTGGGAACAGGGTCGGCCCTGCCCCCGGTCCCCAACCATCCAATCGGTACAGGAAATCTCTCTTATGTCTGACGGCATTCTTATCGGTGGCTCCGACGCGGGCCAGGTCTCTCTCAACCCGCGCTATGCCAACCGGCACGGCCTGGTGGCCGGCGCGACCGGCACGGGCAAGACGGTGACGCTACAGTGCCTGGCGGAGGGCTTCTCGGACCTCGGCGTGCCGGTGTTCCTCGCCGACGTCAAGGGCGACATCTCCGGCATGAGCCAGCCCGGCAAGCCGCACCCGAAGGTGGACGAGCGCGTCGCGAGTATCGGCATTGAAGACTACCGGCAGTGTCCCTACCCCGTCGCCTTTTGGGATCTTTTCGGCAAGAAAGGCACGCCGGTGCGCTCTACGATCTCGGAGATGGGCCCGCAAATGCTGTCGCGGCTGCTCGACCTGAACGAGACCCAGGAGAGCGTCATGATGCTGGTGTTCGAGTTCGCAGACAACGAGGGCATGCTGCTGGTGGACCTCGCGGACCTGCGTTCGACGCTGGAATACCTCGGCAACCACAGCAAGGAGCTGGGCACCGGCTTTGGCGTATCCAAGGCGTCGGTGAACGCCATCCTGCGGCGCCTCCTGATGCTCGAGCGCGAAGGCGGGCGGAAGTTCTTCGGCGAACCGGCTCTGCAACTGGAGGACTTCATGCGCACGGCCAGGGATGGTCGCGGCGTCATCAATATCCTGGCCGCCGACCAGCTCGTCATGAGCCCGCGGGTGTACTCGACCTTCCTGCTCTGGTTGCTGTCGGAGCTGTTCGAGAACCTCCCGGAACTCGGCGACCCGGAGCAGCCCGTGCTGGTGTTCTTTTTCGACGAGGCACACCTGCTGTTCAAGGATGCACCCAAGGCGCTCCTGGAGAAGATCGAACAGGTGGTGCGGCTGATACGCTCCAAGGGTGTCGGTGTGTACTTCGTGACCCAGAGCCCGGCGGACATACCCGACAGCGTCCTCGCCCAGCTCGGCAACCGCGTACAGCACGCACTGCGCGCCTACACCCCACGGGAGCGCAAGGCGGTCAAAGCGGCCGCGGACTCGTTTCGCGCCAATCCCGTCCTGGACACTGCCACCGTGATCACCGAACTCGGCGTCGGCGAGGCCCTGGTCTCGACCCTGCAGAACAAGGGCATACCGGCCCCGGTGCAACGCGTGCTGGTACGCCCGCCGCAGTCGCGCATGGGCAAGGCGACAATGGCCGAGCGCGAGGTGGTCATGGAAGGCGATATCAATCGCAAGCGCTACCTCGAACCGATGGACCCGCGCTCCGCGCATGAAGTGCTGGCCGAGCGCACCGCGGAGCGACAAAAAAAGGAACAGGAGGAAGAACTGGCCGCGCGCGCAGAAAAAGCAGCGGCGAAGCCGAAGCGCGGTCGCAGCCGCGAGAGCGCCGGCGAGGCGTTCATGAAGAGCATGGCGCGGGCCGCCGGCAGCAGCGTGGGGCGCAAACTGTTCAGGGGCCTGCTCGGGTCGCTGTTGAAGTAGTCGCTAAACGCCGCGCAGGCGCTGGAACGCCGTCACCGCGCCGAGCACGGCCGCGCCCGCGACAATGCCGACCAGCAACCCGCCCAGTGTCGGGGTCACCGCGGCCAGCAGCGGTCCGGCCAGGGGTAGCACCGACAGGCTCTCTGCCAGGCCCCGGAGAACGACCTCCAGCCCGTGGAAGCCGTGCACCAGTATGCCGCCGCCGACCATGAACATGGCGATGGTGCCGACAACCCCGAGCGCCTTCATCAGCCACGGGGCGAACACCAGCAGGCGCCCGCCCAGCCAGCGCTGGAATGCAAGCCACGCGCCCTCCCCCTCGCGCTCCAGCAGGTAAACTCCGGCGTCGTCCAGCTTCACGATCGCCGCGACAAGGCCGTAGACCCCGATCGTCATCACCAGTGCAATCGAGGAGAGAACCAGCAGTCGCCCGGTGAAGTCCATGTCCGCCGCCACCCCGAGGGTGAGCACGATAATCTCGGCGGAGAGGATGAAATCGGTGCGCACGGCGCCGCGAATCTTGTCCTTCTCGTACGCCAGCAGCGCCTCGGGACTGCCTGCCAGCCGCTCCAGGCGCGCCTCGCGATCGCCCTCCCCGTCGCCCTTGTGCAGATAACTGTGAACGAGCTTCTCGAAACCCTCGAAGCAGAGGTAGAGGCCGCCGAGAATCAACAGCGGGGTTATCAACCAGGACGCGACGAGGGAGATCGCCAGGGCAGCGGGCACCAGGATGCACTTATTCAGGAACGACCCCCTGGCAACGGCCCAGACCACCGGGAGCTCGCGCTCTGCACGCACCCCGGTGACTTTCTCCGCGTTGACCGCGAGATCGTCCCCCAGTACGCCCGCGGTCTTGCGGGCGGCGACCTTTGTCATGGTGGCGACATCGTCCAGCACCGCCGCGATGTCGTCCAGCATGATGAGAAGCTTGCCGGCCAGGGGTCAGTCCTTTTTCTTGCGTCGGCGCTTGGCCGGCTTGTGCATCTCCGACCGCGGGTAGCGCGGCAGCTTGCCCGTGTGCAGGTAGCGTGAGATCGACTCCTGGGAGCGAATCTTGGTGGCCTTGGGCTTGCTTTTGACGTAGACGTTCTGTTGCTGCGCGTCGAGGACCCGCGCCTTCACATTGTCGTGCCACTGCTGGTCGAGGATGTTCTGGATCATATCCTGCGCGCCCTTGTCGAAGATCGGGCAGAGCACCTCCACACGGTAGTCGAGATTGCGGGTCATGAGGTCGGCGGAGCCGATCAGGTAGCGCGGGCTGCCGCGGTTGTAGAACACGTAGGCGCGCGGGTGCTCGAGGTAGCGATCGACAATGCTGATCGCCTGGATGTTCTCGGAGATACCCTTGACCCCGGCGAGCAGCGAGCACATGCCGCGCACGATAAGACGCACCTCCACACCCGCCTCGCTCGCCTCGTAGAGCTTCTTGACCAGCTCGTTGTCCACAAGGCTGTTGCACTTCAGCGTCATGGCAGCCCGGTAGCCCGCGCGTGCATTCGCAATCTCCTGGTCAATCAGTTCCACCAGGCCGGCGCGGCAGGAGTGGGGCGACACCAGCAGCAGCCGGTAGTTGGGCCTGCGGTAGTTGTACTGCAGGAAGTCAAAGACGTTATAGACGTCCTTGCCGATGTTCTGGTCGTAGGTGAGCAGCGTGAAGTCCGTATAAAGGCGCGCGGTCTTCTCGTTGAAGTTTCCCGTACCCACGTGGCTGTAGTAGCGGGTGGTGCCGCTTTCGCGCCGCTCGATCAGGAGCAGCTTGCTGTGCACCTTGAGTCCCTGGATGCCGAAAATGACATCGATGCCGTTCTCCTGCAATCGCTCGGACCAGCTGATATTGGCGGCCTCGTCGAAGCGCGCCGCCAGCTCCACCACCGCCAGCACCTTCTTGCCATTGTGCACCGCGTTGACGAGCGCATCGATTACCCGGGAATCCTTGGCCACGCGGTACAGACAGATCTTGATGGCCCGCACCTGCGGGTCCAGCGCCGCCGTCTTCAACAGGTCGACGACGTAGTCGAAGGGGTGGTACGGGTAGTACAGGAACACGTCGCGCTCCTGGATCGCCTCGAATATGCTCCCGGGCACATCGAGACGCTCTATGCGCACCGGCGACAGCGGCTTGAACTCCAGGTACTTCGGCCCGACGTTCGGGAAGTTCATGAAATCCTTGGAATTGTGGTAGCGACCGCCGGCGATCAGGCTATCGTACTTGCCGAACTTGAAGCGGGCCGTCAGGTAATCCAGCAGGCGCTGGGGCATCTTCTGGTCGTACACCATGCGCACGGCATCCGCCTTGCGCCGCTGCTTCAGGCTAAGCGCCATCTTGTCCAGCATACTCTCGCCGAACCCGGTGTCGATTTCCAGTTCCGCGTCGCGGGAGAACTTGAAACAGTAGGCGCCGGCCTTGTCGATGGGCATGATGCCGCGGAACATCTGCGACAGGCAGGCGCGCATGATGTTGTCCAGCACGATAAAGACCTTGCCACCCTTGCCGCGCCGCTTCGGAATCTGCACGAAGCGGTCGAGGCGGTCCGTGGGCACCTCGACGACCGCGTAGTGGTAGTCCTCGCCGGACTTGATATCGACCGCGAGGTACAGCGACTCGTCGTTGAGCGCCGGGATCGGCTGGCCCTCCCGCAGCAGGATAGGCTCCAGTTCAGGCAGCACCGTGCTGGTGAAGTAGGACTGCACGAACTCCGCCTGCCGCTCGTCGAGCTGGGTCTCGTTGATGAGGTAGATGCGGCGGTCCGCCAGCCCGCGGATGACGTCCAGGTAGATGCGATCGAATTCCTTCTGCAGCTCGACCACGCGCGCCTGTATCCCCGCCAACAGCTCCTTGGCCTGCTGCCGGTTTTCACCGGAGGACACCGAGATCAAACGGCGCACTTCCGCCACCCGCACGCGGAAAAACTCGTCGGCGTTGTTGGAAAAAATGCCGAGGTAGCGCAGGCGCTGTATCAGGGGCACAGAGGCGTCGGCTGCCTCCTGCAACACACGCGCATTGAAGGAGAGCCAGCTCAGCTCCCGCGGCATGAACAGGTCCTGGTCCAGCAGGTCCGCCAGGCGTTTCTTGATCGGGTTGGTCATCAGAACTCCGGTTACCACCGCCCGCCCGCCGGGCCGGAAAACCGGGGCGGGAGGGCGCAACCCCTAATGTAATGCACTTGGGGCCGCAGCAATAGCCCCGCCCGTTTGCGTCAATGCGGTCATGGCCCTTTACCTAACCCAGGTCAATATTCTCCACTCCCTTCCAATGACCAAAACAGGGCCTCGTCGCATTCTTCCGGGCTAATGTGACAGAAATATGTCGCGGACAAAAAAAGCCCGGCACGGGGCCGGGCAAGTAGGGAACCACTCCCTAGGAGTTTCGTTGTAGCGGCTGATCAGGCCGCCGTGCAGTTGAAAACCTCGGGATATGCCTCAATGATCGCCTGGTAGCTGTAATCGGCCATGCCGAGTTCCTCCAGCGCGGGCAGCATGTCCTCGCTGTCGCGCGCGCGCAGTCGGCGCAGCACGGTGGAGAAGATGCCGTGCCGGTTGACCATCTGCCACGTCCCCGTGGCCCTTGTCCGCTTGCCCTTGACGTAACTGAGCGCCTCCTCGTAGGCGTAGATCGCCCGCAGTGCATTCAACTCCGCCTCGGTTTCCGCCCCGTGTTGCTCCGCGCGCAGGTCCACCGCCCGGCGGTAGGCCTGCAGGGCAAGCTCGGGCCGCCCCCGTCGCCGCGCATTCTTGGCGAACACGTAGCACAGGTCGGGGTCATTAATGCGCAATACCATCTCGTCCATCGTCGTCCACTCCCGCGTTTTTGCCGGAGCCCATACTAGGGATCGGGAGTCGGTGGCCACATGGCGGGCGGCGACAAGGTCATGGCTGCCGGCGCCACGGACTCCGGGGGGGCGATTCTGACCCCTTTGGGTCAGTGGGGGACGGGACTGCGGTGACCGGCGAGGCCCTCTCGGGGCGCGCCCCGGCCGCGGGGGGCGGACCCCCGGGAGAGGCACTTTGTACTGCTACCAGTCGCGATTGCTAAAGCTAGAAATAACTTTAATGTAGTTGCGTAATATGGGGCTTTAGAATGAAAAAAGCCCGCATTTCATGAAATGAAAGCGGGCTAACAGCCGTATGCTTCGGGGCAGAAACATCGGCCAGGGGACGTGTTAGCACGCGCAGGGAATGCGACGTGCTGTGTTTAAAATAGCCGCAAATCGGGATAAGGCAAGGAATTCCCGAAAAAAAATTCTCAGGGTTTTATCGCCAGCACATCGGTCTTCATATGGCGCAGGACTCGCTCCGCGGTGTTGCCCAGCAGGCGCGCCTTGACCCCCTTGCGAGCCACGGTTCCCATGACCACCACCTGCGCCCGCACCTTGGCGGCCTGGCTCGCGATTACCTTCTCCACCGGCCCGCGCTTGCAGTGGAACGCGGACTCCGGGAGGCCGTGGGCCGCGGCGAGTTTGCGAATCTGCGGCTGCATGTCCTTTTTCGCGTTGCGCACGTAGGTCCCCGGATCGACGAGGTCGAGGTCCGCCAGCAGGGTCGGGATCTCGATGGCGGTGATGACCTTGAGATCGACCCCGAGCGCTTCAGCCAGCCGCTTGGCGCGGCCGAGCACCTTGTCGTTCAACGCCTGCTTGGCCTTGAGCGACGTGGACAGGTCCAGGGAGGCCAGCACCGGCTTGGTGCGGTGCCAGCGCTTGCGCGCGATGAGCAGGACGGGCACCGGGCACTCCCGCAACAGCTGCCAGTCGGTGGAGGTGTGCACCAGGGTCTCGGATCGATTGCCGGTTTTTGCCACGACTTCGTAGGCGCCGTCGCGGCAAGCAATACTAACCCAGCGCTCGATGCTCTTCTCCCACACCACCTTGAGGCCGACTGCCTGTCCGGGCTCGCGGTACTTGTCGATTCGCCCCCGCACCGCCTCTTCCCGGTCTTCCATCAGGTGTTTCTTGATGCGCGACTTTTCGGCCCCGCTGGCATTCAATGACGTCAGTGGGACATAGGTAAATGCCACGACGTCCACGTCGTAACCGAGACGGGAAGCAAACTCGAGGCCTCGCGGTGTGGCGCAACAATCGTCCTCGAGGTCGGCGATGACCAGAATCTTTCCCATGTGTCTTTCCCGGTGCTGATGTGTGTCGGCGGATTATAGGCGCTCGACGCCGCGCCGGTCATGTCGCAGGTCAAAGTTTTCTCAGGCCGCCTCGCGGTACTCCGCGGGCGCCATGCCGGTCCAGCGCTTGAACGCACGCGAGAACGTACTCGGCTCGGAGAAGCCCAGCAGGTAGGCGGTCTCCACGACCGAGCGCCGCTGGTCGCCCAGGTAGCGCCGCGCCAGGTCCAGCCGCGCCTGCTGCAGCAGCTCGGTAAAACTGGTGTCCTCCTCGCGCAGCTTGCGCTGCAGAGTGCGGCTGCTCATGTGCAGTGCGCCCGCCACCTGGTCCTGGCCGGGCGCGCCGTCGGGCAGGAGGCGCACGATATGATCCATGACGTCGCGCACGGTGCTGCGGCCGAGGAAGCCGTCCAGGTAGCCCTGCGCCAGCTCGTCGTTGACCCGCGCCAGGGTCGGGTCCCCGGTGACCAGCGGTTCGAGCACCTCCGACAACGGCCAGGTGATCCGGGTCTCCGCGGCGTCGAAGGTGACGCGGCTGGCGAGCATGTACTCCCAGCGCGCCGCGACGCGCGGGTGTGGCCTGTCGATCGTTACACGCAGGGGCGGGAGGAAATCGCCGAGGGTCAGCTGGCACATGCGCACCACGATTCCCACCGCGTAATCGTGCCCTGTCCAGGACCGGCCGCCTGTGCCGGGGGCGGAAACGAACACGGCGTGCAGGTACTCCCCCTCCTCCTCCAGTACCATACTCGCCCCAGTGCTGACAAAACGCGCGAAACGCGCCATGCGGCGCAGCCCGTCGTAGACGGTGTCACTCGCCAGCCAGGCCAGGCCCAGCGCCTGCAATACCTGCGGCTGTAGTTGCTCCGCCGCGGCCAGGCCGAAGGCCTCGTCGCCGGTGAGCACCACAGCCCGTTCCAGCAGCGCGTTGAACCGGTCCCGCGGCACGCGCCAGTCGGGGTTCGCCGCGCGGGCCATATCGATACCCACCTCCTCGCACAGCTCCAGCGGGTCGATACCACCCACGCGCAGGGCCTGCGCGACCGGCAGCACGAGAGTCGCTAGCAAGGAGTGTTGTGTCGCGGGATTAGCGGCCATCCCTGTCCTGTACTTCCACCCGGGTCGAAGCGCCAAATATAGCACCTTGCCGCGCACCCAACCCATCGCCCCGGGAGCGGTTCCCTTGCCAGATAGCGCCGGAGGATATACTGTGTATTTATACAGTACCGGGGTGCGTATGAAATCGACAGCAGGGGGCGACACGCCCCACAAGGGCCGCGGCACCGCAGCGCGGCCGGACAATCGCTTCCAGCCGCTGCGCGTAGAGTGGGACGATGGTCTCGAGGGGCCCTCGCCGGTCACCGAGTGCAGGCCGGTGCGAGCGCGCAGCATCATCGCGCGCAACCGCTCCCCCGATGTGCCCTTCGAACAGTCCATCAACCCCTACCAGGGTTGCGAACACGGCTGCATCTACTGTTTCGCACGGCCCACCCACGCCTACCTCGACCTCTCCCCCGGCGTGGACTTCGAGACGCGGCTCACCTGCAAGGTCAACGCGGCGCAACAGCTCGAGCGCGAATTGGCCAGGCCCGGATACCGCTGCAGCGCCATTGCGCTGGGAGCCAACACCGACCCCTACCAGCCCGTCGAGCGCCAGCACCGTGTCACCCGGGATATCCTGCAGGTCCTGAACCGGGCCGGCCACCCGGTGACCATCGTCACCAAGGGCGCGCTGATCACCCGCGACCTGGACATCCTGTCGGAGATGGCGGCGCGGGGCCTGTGTTCAGTCGCCATCAGCGTCACCACGCTGGACCCGGAGCTGAAGCGGCGCATGGAGCCCCGGGCCGCCTCCCCCGCCGCGCGGCTCGCCGCCATGGCGGCGCTGTCCGCTGCGGGGGTTCCGGTGAGCGTGCTGTTCGCGCCGGTAATACCCGCGCTCAACGACGACGAGATGGAGAGTGTGCTGGAGCGCGCACGCGACGCCGGCGCGCGCGATGCCGGCTACATCCTGCTGCGCATGCCGCTGGAGGTTCGCGACCTGTTCGGTGCGTGGCTTCGCGAGCACTACCCCCTGCGGGCGGAACACGTGCTGAGCGTGTTGCGACAGTGCCGCGGCGGCGCGGACTACGATCCGCGTTTTGGTCACCGCATGCGCGGCACCGGCGCCTTCGCCGAGCTGTTGGAACAGCGCTTCCGCGTGGCGTGTCGCAGGCTCGGGATGGAGCGCCGCGCGCAATCGCCGCTGCGCACCGACCTGTTCAGGCCACCGGTGAAGGGTGAGGACAGCAGGCAGGCGGACCTGTTCGGACCCGGGTGAACGGTCAGGCGGCGGGGAAAAACAGGCCGCGCCAGCTGTCGCGCTCGAAGGGTCGCCAGCGACCGGCGGGCACTGCGAGACGCTCCGCGACAAGGAACCATATCGACGGGTTCAACGTCATGCCGCAGTGGCTGCCGCGCACCTGGATACTCTGGGTGCGGGGGTGGCCGGACTGCTGGCAGGTGGTCTCCCAGTTGACGATGCCGTCGCCCTTGGAGTAGATCGCCGTGGTCGGCACCGGGGGCGCCACGGAGAGCACATCCTCGTCGACCGGGATCTCCTCGGGGGGGTTCAGGGCCGTGAACAGGCGGGCTGGAATCGACGCGCTCATCCGGCCCTCGCCGAAGGGGCTGCCCAGTGAGATCACCTGGCGCACCCGGTCCGGGTACTCCCTGGCGAGTTCACGGGCGAAGATCCCGCCGAGGCTGTGTCCCACCAGGGAGATGGGCCCCTCTGAGCGTTCGGAGAGTTCGAGCAGCCGCTCCTCGAGGGCCTCCAGCACACCGTCGCGCGGACCCAGGTTCTGCCCCTGGCCCCACCCGTGGACCGAGTAGCCGAGCTTTTCGAGGAAGCGGCGCAGTGCGGTGTTGTAACTGTCGCCGCCGAGAAAACCCGGCAGTACCATCACCGCGTGCCCGTCGCCCCGGGGGGCGAGGCGATGCAGCGCCCGCCGCGTCAGACCGAGGGAGAAAACCTCCACCGCGGTGCGATGGACCTCGGTGAGCGCCAGCAGGAGGCTGGGCGGCGGTACATAGGGTTCCCGGTCCCGCATAGGAATCCACCTTATTTGTAAGGTCTTATGCGCCGATCATAGCGAAGATTAGCTTCTGCGGAAAGCCGCCCCCGCAGGCCGCCTAGAGCCTGGAGAACTCCTTGTTCAGGTTGTAGCGACGGGAGGTCACATAGGACTCCATGTCCTCCACCCGGCGGAGGGCGGCGTCGAGCCTCGCCCGGGCCCGCTGCAATCGCACCTCGCTGCTGTCGCTGTAGCGGAAGACCTTGCGCGGCCGGTACTGGTGGCGGCGTTCGTCGTACTCCATCTCGATGTCCACCTCCTCGTACTCCGGCTCGCTGGGGCTCGCCGCTTCCGCCGCGTCCGCGTCTGCGCCCGCGTCCAGGCGCAGTGGCCTGGGGGCCATCAGCAGCCAGGCGCCGAGGTAGAGCCACAGTGCCAGGGTGCCGGTAAAAATGAACAGGCCCACCCACATCAGGCGTACGACCCAGGGTTCGATATCCCAGTAGTCCGCCAGGCCGGCGGCGACGCCGCCGATCTTGCCGCGGCGGGTGTTGCGGTAGAGGTTGAAACCCCAGCCGCGGCGCCGGCGTGAATGAAAGTCGCGGGAGGATTCGGCGAACCCCCGGTGGTGCCTTCTGCGCCTGCGATGTCTGCGTGACATGTGCTACTCCTTATCCCGTTCGTCGCGCGCCACCTGCTGTCGCCAGCCCGGGTGGTCGTCGTCCAGGATGGACTCCAGGGTGCCGATGCGCTCGGTCAGCTTGTCGACGGTGACGAGCATGTGCTCGATGGATTCCCGGTCCTCCGAATTGAGACTGCGGGAGGAGCGGTTCACGCTGCGGTAGTGCATGGTGATCCAGATCGGGGCCACCACCGTGAGAAACAGGATGGTGGGCACGAACATGAATTTCCAGAATTCCATAGGCTCATTCCTTGGGCGGAACCCGGCACGGGGTGCCTGCCGCCATTATAGTCGCTGGACCCGCGTTGACCGCCGGCCCGCTCAGGCCTTGTCGTCACCGCCGGTGCCCGACGCGCCGCCCATCTCGGACTTGAGGCGCTGGAGTTCGTCGTTGATGCGCTCGTCGTCTTCCAGGGACTGGATCTGGGCGGCCAGGTCCGGGGCGACCTCGCGGCCGATGTCCATGGCCTCGAGCTGGCTTTCCAGCGTGTCCATACGGCGCTCGAACTGTTCGAAGCGGGTGAACGCGCTGTCCAGTGCCTCGCGCTGCATCTGCCGCTTGACCTTGATGCGCGACTCGACGGTCTTGCTGCGCATGGCCAGCGCCTTCTGTTTGGCGCGCGCGTCGTCCAGTTTCTGCTGCAGCTTCGACACCTCGTCGTTGAGCTGTTCTATATGGTCGTCAGTGGCCTGCAGTTCACCCTCCACGACACCGACCTCCTCCTCGATGGCGCGCCTTTCCTGAATGGCTGCACGGGCCAGGTCCTCGCGTCCCTTGGCGATCGCCAGGCGGGCCTTTTCCTCCCAGCTCTCGGCCTCGGCCCGCACCTGCTCGAGGCGCCGCGCGGCGGCCTTGCGGTCCGCGATCACGCGAGCCGAGGAGCTGCGCACCTCCACCAGCGTGTCTTCCATTTCCTGGATGATGAGGCGCACCATCTTCTCCGGCTCTTCGGCCTGGTCCAGCATCGCGTTGATGTTGGAATTAATGATGTCCGTCATGCGTGAAAATATGCCCATGTCGTCTCTCCCGATTGCCTGACTACCAGCGTCGCCGCGGTTGTTGCGGTCGCTGCGCGCCTATCCAGTTGGCGAACTCGATGATCACCGCGACCTGGAGGAAACTCCAGAATCCGGCCACCGGTCCAGCCGCCAGGGTGATGACCGCGCACGCGATGGCCAGTGCGGTGTAAACAAGCTGTCGCTCTCCCGTTCCGTTCATCGCAAGCTCTCCGTCGTTGCCTGGCGGCCTGGGCGCGGCGGGCAGCCCCGCATTCGCCCTCTTGCCACCTGGTAATACAGGAACCGTGCCAGAAACTATAAGCAGTTGATTTTTAATAAAAATACTCTCAATAGGGCCGCCTGTGAGCTGCACTGCGTGCGAAATACGAGTGTTTTTTACCTGTAGAAGGTTTATTTAGCCTCAACATTTGGTATTTTTAACCGATGCGAAGCCAGGAGAGCATCATTGGCAATTCCCAGGCCCTCGCCCAGGCCCTCGAGCAGCTGTCGCGCCTGGCCGGGGTGGACCGCCCTATTCTGGTTGTCGGTGAGCGCGGCACCGGCAAGGAACTCGCCGCGCAGCGGCTGCACTACCTCTCGAGCCGCTGGGAGGCGCCGCTGCTCAAGGTCAATTGCGCCGCGATGGCCGAAAGCCTTCTGGAGTCCGAATTGTTCGGCCACGAACCCGGCGCATTTACCGGCGCCACCCGCACCCACAGGGGCCGCTTCGAGCGGGCGGACGGCGGCACGCTGTTTCTCGATGAACTGGGCACCATGTCCCTGCGGCTGCAGGAGAAGCTGCTGCGCCTGGTGGAATACGGCGAGTTCGAGAGGCTCGGCGGGCAGGAAACCCTGCGGGTTGATGTGCGCGTAATCGCCGCGACCAACGCGGACCTGCGCGAGCTCTCCCGTGAACAGCGGTTTCGCGCCGACCTGCTGGACCGACTCAGCTTCGACGTGGTCCACCTGCCACCGCTGCGCCACCGCAGCGGCGACATTCCCGAGCTGGCGCAGCACTTCGCCGTGAGCATGTCCGCAGAGCTGGGATGGGAGTTGTTCCCCGGTTTCGCGGCGACTGCGATGGAGACGCTGGAGGCCTACCCCTGGCCCGGCAATGTGCGCGAACTGAAGAACGCGGTGGAGCGCTCGCTGTTCCGCTGGGGAGACTCAGGGGCGCCTGTCGAGGAGGTCGTGGTTGACCCCTTTCTCTCGCCGTGGGATTCACTCTCCAACGATATCCCCCCGCCTGCCGCTGACAGTACCGCGCAGGGCCAACCGGATGGGGAGGAGCCGCCGCAGGACTTTCACCGGCGTATCGCCGACATTGAAAGGAGACTGCTGCGCGAGGCCCTCGCGGCCAACGCCCACAACCAGCGCCGCACCGCCGAGGCCCTGGGCCTGAGCTACGACCAGATGCGCGGATTGGTGCGCAAGTACGCGTTGTCCCGGAATTGAACGCCGCGGTAGGGAGCTCCCCATTTGACACTCTTTTCCGGTGTCTTACCATGCATGAAAACAATATTCGTTTTAGCCGCTGACAGGGGCGGCGAGGGGCAAACGCATGTTGCTACAGGGAAGAATCACCGCACAGCAGATCGCGCGGGTGAATGCCGTCTTGGGGAGCCTCGTCCACGGCTACGGCGGACGCTATGCACTGCTGGCGCTGGCGCTTGTGCTCCTGGCGATCGCCTGAGCGTAACCCCGTTCGTCAACCCAGGGCGGTGAGCGCCCTGCCCGTAATCGTCACACCTAACGCAAACAGGACCACCAGCGCTACACGCCGGTAAAAGCTGCCGCCAAAGCGGTGGAACAATCCGTAGCCAATCTTGTCGCCGACATACATCGCGGGAAATGCGAGGAGGAACAGCCACGGCGAATAGGCCGTCACGTACCCGGCCACCGTGTAGGAGAGCAGCGCCACTACCGCGGAGAACAGGAAGAACGTCATCAGCAGCGCCCTGCTGCGCTCGGGTTGCGGTTCCGTCGCCACGGCGTAGATGATGACCGGGGGACCCGGCATGGCGAAGGCGCCGTTGAGCAGCCCGGAACCAAGTCCCACGCTACCGGCGAGCCCGCCACTGGGGCGTCGCTCCCGCGGCCGGTAAACACCCAGGCCGACGCAGGCGCCGATGACCGCGAGCCCGACCCACAGGGAAAACTGCACCGGCGAGATGAAATGCAGGCCCCAGGCGCCGACTGCCGTGCCGAGGGCCGACATCACGACGAGCGGCACCATGGGCTTCAGGGGGTAGGCGCCCCAGAACGTCCGCAGCGTCAGCAGGCTTACCGCGAGGGTCAGCGAGGCGCTGAGCACCACCGCCTGGGTCGGCGGCATGAACAGCGAAAACACGGGCACCGCGGTGAGCGCGAAGCCGAAACCGGTGAAGGCGCGCATGACCGCGGCGAAAACGACCACTGCCCAGACAAGCAGGAGCTGACCGAGACTGACACTGGCGAGAATGTCCGCGAGGAGATTCAGGCCGCCGCCCTGTCGGCGTCGTTTACCCTCACCAGTCGCCCCGGGTAACGACCGGTCAGTGCATCGTCTTCCAGTACTACCTGCCCGTCGACAATGACCGCGCTATAACCCTCGGCTTCCTGCAGCAGGCGCTGGCCGCCCGCGGGCAGGTCCTGCACCATGTGCGGCGGGTACAGGCGCAGGCGCCCCATATCGATGACGTTGATGTTTGCCTTCAGGCCGACACGCAGGCGGCCCCGGTCGCGCATACCGCAGTAGTCGGCGATGTCGGACGTGAGGCGGCGTACGGCCTCGGCGAGCTCGATGCGCTCACCGCGCTGCCTGTCCCGCGCCCAGTAACACAGCAGGTAAGTCGGGAAACTGGAGTCACACACCGTGCCGACGTGGGCGCCGCCGTCGGACAGCCCCATGATGGACAGGGGGTGCTGCATCATGCGGTACACGTTGTCGAAAGACATCTCCGTGTAGTTGTAGATAGGGAAGTAGAGCAGCGCCCTGCCCTCGTCACCCAGCATGAGGTCGTAAATCATCTCCAGGGTCGGCACGCCGCGGTCCTTCGCCATTTGCAGTACCGAATCCTCGGCCGTCTGCTCGTACTGCGGGTTTTCCCCGAGCAGGAACGTCTTGCCGGCGACGAAATCCACTGCGGCGAGCAGCGCGTCGGCGATGGGCGGCACGGGGGTCCCGTCGCCCGCCATGGGTTCCGACTTCTCGGTCAGCAGCTGCGCCTTGAATGCCGGATCGCGCATGCGCGCCACCCGCTCGCTTAGGGGCAACTGGCAGATTGCCTTGTAGCTGGGGAAGCCGATGAACGGGTGGAAGGTGCACTGGAGGCCGACGGTGACGCCGATGCCGCGGGGCGCGGTCTGCAGGCGCATGTTGATGCCCTTCTCACTGGCCCGCTCGGCGCGATCGATAATTCGCAGCCACTGTTCGGGCGCGAAATCGCGCTGCATCAGCGACAGGGAGAACGGGCTGCCTCCCGCCGCCGTCGCGAAACGCTCGAGGATGTCAAACTCCGCATCGAAACCGTCGCCCTCCCGCTCGAGGTTGAAGTCGTTGACCGCCTGCAGCACGCCGTGTCCGACCCCGTCGAAGGCGCTGGCAATACCGGCCAGTTCCTCGGCGGTGGCTTCCGAGGAGGGTGTCCAGTCGCCGTCCGCGCTGCGGTGCACGTCGGAGCGCCCCGTCGAGAAGCCGATGGCACCGGACTCGAGGGCCTCCCGGGTCAGCGCGCGCATTTGCGCGATATCCTCGGGCGTGGCGCTCTCGTCGAACACCGCGCGCTCGCCCATCACGTAGACCCGCAGGGCGTCGTGGGTGACCTGGACGGCAAAGTCGATGCTGTGGGGTTTTGCATCGAGGGCGTCCATGTACTCGGGCAGGGTCTCCCAGTCCCACGTAATGCCCTCCGACAGCGCGGCGCCCGGAATATCTTCAACGCCCTCCATCAGGCGTACCAGTTTGTCCCGGTCGGCGGCGCGCACAGGGGCGAAGCCGACCCCGCAACTGCCCATCACGACGGTGCTGACACCGTGATTGACACTCGGCTGCATGTCCGCATCCCAGGACACCTGGCCGTCGTAGTGCGTGTGCAGGTCGATGAACCCGGGGGTCACGATCTTCCCCGCGGCGTCGATAACCGTCGCCGCCTCGCCCGGGCACTCGCCCACGGCAACAATGACACCGTCGGCCACGGCCACGTCGGCCTCGACGGGTGCGCCCCCCTCGCCGTCGTAGACAAGGCCGCCCACAATTTTCAGGTCGTAGTGCATGTTGAGGCTCCCCCCGTGGTGCGGGTTCAGGTTGTCCGGGATGGAGGCGCAGTCTAGTCCCGGGACGCGGGAAACGGAATAGTCAGTTGTGGCCAGCGGGAGGCACCTCGGGGCTTTACGCCCAGTTGTCCGCTGGCTAGAGTGGCCTTTCAGCGCACAGGAGACCGCCACCACATGGACGAAACGCGCCCCGAAGACGCACCTGGCCCCTGCGCGGGATTCCGCGTGCTGGAGTTCGGCACCATGGTGTCCGGGCCCCTCGCGGGCCAGAGCCTCGGCGACCTCGGCGCCGATGTCATCAAGGTCGAGACGCTGATCGGCGACACGGCCCGCTGGACCGGCCCGCCCGAGCGCGCGGGCATCAACGGCTTCTTCTCCCAGTTCAACCGCAACAAGCGTGCCATCTCCGTGGACATGAAAGCCCCCGAGGGACTGGATATCGTGCGGCGCCTGGCGCGCACGGCCGATGTCATCGTGTGCAACTACAGGCCGGGTGTCGCGGATCGGCTGGGCTTCGGCTACGAGAGCCTGCGCGAGGACAACCCGGGGCTGGTGTTCGTCTCCATCAATGGCTACGGCCCGGACGGCCCCTACGCGGATCGGCCGGTGTACGACCTGGTCACCCAGGGCATGTCCGGCACCATGCACAACCAGGGGAACGACGGCCCGCCGCAGATGATCCGGAGCGTCATCGCCGACAAGGCGACGGCCATCGCCGCCGCCTCGGCAACGCTCGGAGCGCTGCTGGCGCGGGAACGCAATGGCGGCCAGGGCCAGCACGTGCACGTACCGATGGTGAATGCCTACGCTCAGCTCACCCTGCCCGACATGATGACCATGGAGGCGCTGCGACCCCTGAAGAAGGAAGCGCCGCCCATCCCGAACATCTTCCACGTCTGGACCTGTGCCGATGGGCACCTCGTGGGCATGCCCATCGAGGACAAGCAGTTCACCGGCCTGTGCCGCGCGCTGGGACGGGAGGACCTCGCGACGGACGAGCGTTTCAGCAGTATCGCCGCGCGCATGATCAATACCGACGCGATGATCGAGCTGATCGACGCGGAGCTGGCCGACTGGTCGTGGCGCGACGCCATGGCGGCGCTGCGTGACCACGACGTGCCCTTCGCCCCGGTGTACGACCTGCAGCAGTTCATGGAGGACCCGCAGGTCCGGCACAACCGCACGGTGTTCGACGCCGAGGACCCCCAGGGCGGCACCACGCGCTACGTGCGGCACCCGGCGGTATTCGAAAAAACCCCGGTGACCCTGCGCCGCCACCCGCCCCGGTACGGCGAGCACACAGCGGAGATTCTGCGGGAAGCGGGATTCGGTGAGGAGGAGGTGGCGGCCCTGCGCGGCGCCGGTGTGGTCGGATAGTGACGCGGGCGCTCAGCCGCCGCTGCACTCTGTCTTGAACGTCTCGAAGTTCTTTGCGACCTCCAGGCGCACGTAGTCCGCCTCGGTCATCTGCAGGAAAGTGCCCTCCGCCTCCTGCTGCTGGATGAACACCACGTCGTTGTCTCCCAGGTACTGCAACAGGCGCAGGGAGGCGCAGCCCTCGTCGACCTGCACGCTCTCGCGGCCCGGGTCGATCTCGAGCGCGTCGCTGCCGGCGCTCCGCATGCGCCCTGCGTCCGCGGCCTGCACCGCGCGGTAGTAACCCTGGTAGTCAACCCGGTAGGAAATACCCTCGGCGACCATGATCTTCTCAAAATGGGCGAGCACCAGCGGGTCGTCACTTGGCCGATAGTGCTGGTTGCCCCCCAGACAGCCTCCAAGCGTGAAGATCGTGGCGAGGGTGAAGGCGAAAAGACCGCGTCTCATAGCTGTACCATCTCAATTTTCTGGCCCGACAGTCACCGGGGGAGCATAGCCACCCCCCCGGGCTCCCCTAGTCTAACCCTTGAAAGACGAAAAATCCGGCCCGCGACGGAGGCTGTGACCGCCGTCGACGTTGATGCACTGCCCGGTGATCCAGCGCGCCTCCTCGCTGACCAGGAACCGGGCCAGGTGGCCGATGTCACCGGGTTGCGCCACGTCGCCCAGGGGAGTGTTCACGATATAGGACGCGTAGACCTCGCTGTCCCTGGGAATCATGTCCATCGTCTCCGTCGCGACGAATCCCGGGCGAATGGCATTGAAGCGCACGTTGTGGGGGCCGTTCTCATCCGCCGCGTTGCGGATCATTGCCTCGATTCCGGCCTTGCTCACCGGGTAGGCGCCGAACCAGGGATGCGTGACATGTCCGGCCAGTGAGGACATACCGATAAATGACCCGCCCCCCGCCGCGATCATGTGCGGCAGGGTGTGCTTGATGCACAGCATGGTGCCCAGGACGTTGAGGTTCATGACGCGCTGGAATTCCTCGACATCCATGTCCTCGTAGCCGAAAAGCATGCCCCCGCCGCCCGCATTGGCCACGCAGCCGTTGAGCTTTCCGGTCGGCTCCATGCTCTTCTCGACGATGGCGACGATATCCTCCTCCACCGTCACGTCGCCCGTCGCCACCTGGACGCTGCCACCGAACAGGGCCGCGGCGGCTATGCGTTCCGCCGCCTCGTCCAGCACCTCCTGCCGGCGTCCGCAGATGGTGACGGCGGCGCCGTCAGCGGCCAGCGCCGCGGCACATCCCTCGCCGATACCGGTGCCGCCGCCGGTGACCAGTACCGCGTAACCCTGCAGGTTTCCCGCGGTTCGAATGGGGTCGCTCATGACGTACTCCTGGACTATGGCCGCAACAAAAAACGGCCGTTAGCTTACTGTGGAACCGCGTTGCGGTGAACCGCCAGCTGGTTCAACTGCCCGCACTCTCCCGCTTTACACGCTGCCAGCGGAAGGGCGCCAGCACTTGCGCGCGCCAGGTCATCGGAAACGCAGGCAGGTCGGCGATGCCGATATCCCTCGGCGGCTTGCGGTCCGGGGGAAGGTAACGCGTGCCGAACACCCAGTCCCAGACGCTGATGGTCTGGCCGAAATTGGTATTCGCTTCCTCGAGTGTGCGGGAGTGGTGCCAGCGGTGCAGTTCCGCCATGCTGAAAATCCAGTTCAACGGGCCCAGGCGCAGTTGCAGGTTGCTGTGCTGGAACAATCCGTGCACGGCGGTAACCACACCGAAATAGGCGAGTATCTCCGCGTCGCAGCCCAGCACACCCAGCAGCAGGTAGGTCGGCACCATGGTGGAGAGTATGTCCACGGGGTGGAAGCGGCCGGCGTTGAGCCAGTACAGCCGCGGCGCGCTGTGGTGCACGGCGTGAAACCGCCACAGGCCATCCCAGGCGTGCTGCCAGCGATGTACCCAATACCCCGGCAGCTCCCCGATCAACAGGGCCAGGAACACCTGTGCGACCAGCGGCCAGCTCGTGGGCCAGAGACCGCTGTCCACCTGTGTCGCCACCCAGCCTCCGACGGCCACGCCCGCGGCCAGCGCAAGGGGTGACACGAGAGCGATAATCAGCCCGACCCCGACCGTGTGCGCGACGTCGGTGCCGATGTCGCCGTGGGAGTGCAGCCAACTCCCGTGGTAGGGGTAGATGCGCTCTGCGACGATGATGGCCAGGGCCGCACCGCCCTGGGTGTAGAGCACTGCGACGGCGGGATTCATTCCGGCGGCGATGAGGTACCAGGTAAGGTACGCAGTCAGGCCAACCACCAGTGGAAAAATGGTCCACTGGAACCAGGCCGGGGCGATCCTGCCGGGACCACGCCCCTGCTGTACGGCGACACCGTCCGCCATCAGTGCGCCTCCACCTTGCGTTCGCCGCAGCGCGCGCAGAGGTACACGGTGACCAGCTTGCCCCGACGCACGTCGAACTTCCTCTCCTTGTCCACCTGCCACTTGTGGTGGCCCTGGCGACAGAGCGTGTTGCCCCGATGCTTCTCTTTCAGGGAAGGGCGTTTGAAGGGCAGGATATCAGCCATCGACAAGTGCGGCCTTTACAACAGCGTGCGCTGCAGGGCGTCGTTCCAGGACTCGAGTCGCCGCCTGCGGGCGCTCGCAGTCATGGCCACCGAGAACTCGCGCTCGGCGCGCCAGATCTTCTTTACCGCGGCGGGGCCGTCCCACAGCCCCACGCCGATACCCGCCAGGTAGCAGGCGCCGGCCACGGTGGTCTCGATGACCCGCGGGCGGATCAGGCGGCGCCCGAGCACGTCCGCCTGTATCTGCATGAGGAGATTGTTCGCCGCCGCTCCGCCGTCGACCCGGAGCGGCTTCATCCGTTTGCCCAGGTCGCGCTCCATCGCGCGCAGGATATCCGCATTCTGCAACGCCATCGCGTCCAGGGTCGCACGGGCGATATGCCCGCGCCCGGTTCCGCGGGTGATGCCGGTAAACGTGCCCCGGGCATCCGGCGCCCAGTGCGGCGCGCCGAGGCCGGTCAGCGCCGGCACAAATTCGACGCCGCCGTGGTCATCCACTTGCCCCGCCAGCTTTTCGATCGCCGGGGCCGAGCTGATCATCTGCAGACCGTCGCGCAGCCACTGCACCGCCGCGCCGCAGACGAAGGCGCCGCCCTCCAGGGCGTAGACGGGCTTCCCGCGCTCCCCCAACTGCCAGGCGACGGTGGTCAACAGGCCCGCGTTGGACTGCAGCAGCTCGGCCCCGGTGTTCATGAGGATGAAAGACCCCGTGCCGAAGGTGCACTTGGCGTCGCCGAGGCCGAAGCAGGCCTGGCCGAACAGGGCCGATTGCTGGTCTCCCGCGACACCGGCGACGGGAATGCCGTCGGGGAGCCCGGGCACACCCCGGGTGTGACCCAGCACCGCACTGGAGGCCGCGATTTCCGGCAGGATTTTCCGCGGCACTTCGAACAGGTCGAGAAGACCGCTGTCCCAGCGGCGGGTCTTCAGGTTCATCAGCGAGGTACGCGAGGCGTTGGACACGTCAGTGACATGCGCCGCGCCCCCGGTCAGCTGCCACACGAGGTAACTGTCGAGGGTGCCGCCGGCGACCCGTCCCGCTTTCAGGGCGGCCCCGATCCCCGGGGTGTTGTGCAACAGCCAGCGGTACTTGCTGCCGGAAAAATACGGGTCGAGGACGAGTCCTGTTTTGCGCTTGACCGCCTTCTCGTGGCCGTCCGCTCGCAGGGCCTCGCAAAAGTCTGTGGTGCGCCGACACTGCCAGACGACGGCGTTGTTGAGAGCCTCGCCGGTCCGCCGGTCCCACAGCAGCGTGGTCTCACGCTGGTTGGTGATGCCGATGGCGACGATTTCCGAGGGTTTACATATCTTGCGGCGCAACAGGCTGCGCAGCGCCTTCAACACGGACTCCCAGATCTCGGCCGGGCGGTGTTCCACCCAGCCGGGTTTGGGGTACAGCTGGGGGAACTCGACATTGACGCTGGCGCGCAGCCTGCCGCGGGCGTCCATGAGGGCGACGGTACTGCCCGTCGTCCCCTGGTCTATTGCGAGGACGTAACTGGCCACGGGCGCCCCTGGTCAGGCGGCGTTGTAACCCTGTACCGCCTTGATCTCGAGGTAGTCGGTAAATCCGTGACTGCCCCACTCCCTGCCGTTACCGCTCTGCTTGTAACCGCCGAAGGGTACGTTGAAGCCGGCGGCGGAGCCGTTGATGCTCACGTTGCCCGCGCGAATCTGCGCCGCCACCTCGCGGGCGTGACCGATATCGCCGCTCTGCACGTAGCCGGCCAGTCCGTAAGCCGTGTCGTTGGCGATAGCGATGGCCTGCTCTTCACTCTCGTAGGGGATCATGGTCAGCACGGGGCCGAATATCTCCTCCCGTGCGATGGTCATCTCGTTGTCTGCACCGGAAAACACCGTGGGGCGAATGAAGTAACCCTTATCGATGCCGTCGGGACGGCCGGGACCGCCAGTGACCACCTTCGCGCCCTCCTCGATACCCTTCTCGATCAGGCCCTGGATCTTGTTGAACTGCACCTCGGAGACCACAGGCCCCATGGTTGTGCCCTCGGCCTTCGGATCACCTACCACCACCGATTCGGTCACCTTCGCCGCAATGGCCTCCGCCTCGGCGAGCTTGGCCGCGGGGACGAGCATACGCGACGGCGCGTTGCAGGACTGGCCGGTGTTGTTGTACATGTGCATCACGCCACGGGTCACAGCCTCTTCCAGGTCCGCGTCATCGAGGATGATGTTGGGCGACTTGCCGCCCAGTTCCTGGGTGACGCGCTTCACAGTAGGCGCCGCGTTCTGGGCCACGAGGGAGCCTGCGCGGGTGGAACCGGTGAAAGACATCATGTCGATGTCCGGGTGTTTCGAGAGTGCGGTGCCGACCGTGGGGCCGTCGCCGTTCACGAGATTGAAGACCCCGGCGGGAACGCCCGCCTCGTCCATCACCTGCGCGAAAATGTAGCCGGACAGGGGCGCCACTTCGCTGGGCTTGAGCACCATGGTGCAGCCGACCGCGAGAGCCGGGGCGACCTTGCAGGAGATCTGGTTGACGGGCCAGTTCCAGGGTGTAATCAGGCCGCAGACGCCGATCGGCTCCTTGACCAGCATGTGCTCGCCCATCTCTTCTTCAAACTTGAACTCCTTGAGCACGCGGGCGGCCTCTTCCAGGTGACCCTGGCCGCAGTAGGCCTGTGCCGTCGAGGCGAGGCTCATCGGCGCGCCCATCTCGTCCGAGATGGCTTCGGCAATGTCCATGTAACGCTTCTTGTAGGCCTCCACGCAGGCCTCGAGTAGCTCGACCCGCTCCTGGCGGCTGGTGCGGCTGAAGCTGGCGAAGGCCTTCTTGGCCGCGGCCACCGCCTTGTCCACGTCCGCCTCGGAACCCAGGGAGATCTGCGCGCAGACCTCCTCGGTGGCGGGATTGATGACGTCGCAGGACCTGGGGGCGGCGGGCTCCACCCACTCGCCGTTGATGTAGAACTGCTTGTATTCGCGCATGGCCGTACTCCGGATCGCTGGTATAAGAGAGGGCCCTAAGTTTAGCACTCCTGTCCGGGCTGAAAAGGCCTGTCCGAGGGGCTCGCGGGGGGGGGCCGGGCATTGTCTCCCGGCGCCAAATCGCGCATAGTTCCGCTCCTGAAACCACCTGGGAGCATCGATGGACAGCGAAGAACTCACCCTGTTCCGGGACATGGCGCGGCGCGCCATGGAGCAGGAAATTGCCCCCCACTTCGAGGAGTGGGAAGCGGCTCACGCCGTTCCCCGGGACATCTGGAACACACTGGGCGCAGCCGGGCTGCTGTGCCCCGACATGCCCGAGGAATTCGGGGCCGCGGCAGCGGACCCCCAGGTAACCTTCGCTATCCTGGAGGAGATGTCGCGCATGGGCTTCGGCGGCATCGCTACCGGCTACAGTATCCACAGCAACATCGTGGCGCCCTACATCAACAACTTCGGGACAGAAGAGCAGAAGAACCACTGGCTGCCGCGTATGGTCTCGGGCGAGGTCCTCGGGGCGCTGGCGATGACCGAACCGGGTGCCGGCTCCGACGTCCAGGGCATCCGCACCAACGCTGTGAAGGACGGCGACGAGTGGGTGCTCAACGGCTCCAAGATTTTCATCACCAACGGCATGCTCGCGGACCTGGTCATCGTCGCGGCGATCACCGACCCCGGCAAGGGGGCCAAGGGCACCTCACTGTTCCTGGTCGATGCCAACCTGCCGGGCTTCGAGCGCGGCCAGAAGATAGAAAAGCTCGGCCAGCATACTTCCGATACCGCGGAGCTGTTCTTCCAGGACGTGCGCCTGCCGGAGAGCGCGTTGCTCGGCGAACTGAACAAGGGCTTCGTCATCATGATGACGGAGCTGCCGCGGGAGCGCCTGGGCATCGCCGCCCAGGCCGTCGCCGCCGCGGAGGGCGCGCTGGAACTTACGGTGAACTACGTGCTCGAGCGCAAGGCCTTCGGGCAGACCATCGCCAGCTTCCAGAACACCCGTTTCAAGCTCGCGGAGGTGAAGACCGAGATCGCCCTCAACCGGGCTTTCCTGGACAAGTGCGCGGACCAGTACGCCGAGGGCGCGCTGACCGCCGACGACGCGGCTATGCTGAAATACGCCAGCACGGAGATGCAGTGCAGCACTATCGACGACTGCCTGCAGCTGTTCGGCGGCTACGGCTACACCATCGAGTACCCCATCTCACGCTACTACGCCGACGCGCGCATTCAGCGCATCTACGGCGGCACGTCCGAGATTATGCGCGAGCTGGTGGCGCGCTCCATCCTCGGCCGCTGATCGGGCGGACGCGCCCTGTCACATCACGCCGTAGGCGAGCATGGCACTGGCGACCTTGTTGAACCCGGCTATATTGGCGCCCTTGGCGTAATCGACGTAGCCGCCTTTCTGCGTGCCGTGTTCGACGCACTCGTCGTGGATGTCTTTCATGATCTGGTGCAGGCGTTCATTGACCTCCTTTTCCGACCACTGCAGACGCAGGCTGTTCTGGCTCATCTCCAGGCCCGACACCGCGACACCGCCGGCATTGGCGGCCTTTGAAGGCGCGTGCAAAACGTTCCTGTCGGCACTGAATATCTCCACGGCCTCGGGCGTCGTGGGCATATTGGCCCCCTCGGAGATAGCCCGCACCTTGTTCTTCATGAGCAATTTGGCGTCGGCCTCGTCTATCTCGTTCTGGGTCGCACAGGGAAACGCGAGCTCCCCCTCGAGACCCCAGGGCTTCTTGTCCTTGTAGAACTTGAAGTCGAACTCTTCTGCGGCCTCCTCGATGCGACCGCGCCGGCCGCCCTTCAGCTCCTTGATCCAGGCGATTTGTTCCCTGCTCATCCCCTCGGGGGCGTGAATCACCCCGCCTGAATCCGACAATGAGACTACCCGGGCCCCGTGCTCCAGGAGCTGTTCCGCGCAATAGATCGCGACGTTACCCGATCCCGATATGAGGCACGGGCGATCTTCGAGTTGCTCGTCGTGATGGGACAACATTTCGCGCACCATGTAGACCACGCCGTAGCCGGTAGCCTGGGTGCGCACATGGCTGCCGCCGAAATCGAGGGCCTTGCCGGTCAGCACGCCCTCGAAGCGGTTTACGAGTCGCTTGTACTGCCCGAACAGGTAGCCCACCTCGCGGGACCCAACACCGATGTCCCCGGCGGGGACGTCCGTGTCCGGCCCGATATGGCGGTGCAGCTCCGTCATGAAGGCCTGGCAGAACCGCATGACCTCCCTGTCGCTGCGACCCTTGGGGTCGAAGTTGGAGCCGCCCTTGCCGCCGCCCAGGGGCAGCCCGGTCAGCGAATTCTTGAAGACCTGCTCGAAGGCGAGAAACTTGAGAATGCTCTGGTTGACCGAGGGGTGGAAACGAATGCCGCCCTTGTAGGGCCCGATGGCGTTGTTCTGCTGCACCCGGAATCCCCGATTGACGCGCAGTTCGCCCTCGTCGTCCTCCCAGACCACCCGGAAGCTGACGACCCGGTCGGGCTCGGTCATCCTCTCCAGGATGCGCAGGTCCTTGTATTGAGGCTTGTCAGCGATATAGGGAATGATGTCTATCGCAACCTCCTGCACCGCCTGGTGAAACTCGGGCTCGCCGGGGTTGCGCGCCACCACGCCCTCCATAAACTGCTGCAGGTCTTCCGCTTTGTCTACCGCCACGTACGCGCCTCCCTTTGAAAGTTACGCCGATTGTAGTTGCTGCCGGGTCTGCCCACCACACGTGGTGTGGCCGTCCACAATGTGTCTACGAATCAGGATTGAGCCCGGATTGCAGCGAGCAGAAATTTGATCTTCCCGGTTGCACCGCGCAGGCCATGATCAGCTGCGGTGAAGTCCGTGCCCCGGCGCCCGGATTCGCTGCTAGACTCAGCGGGAAGCGAAATTCGAGCGTCGATTTAAAATCACGCATGTACCGACTGACAGCTACCATTCCCAACAGCGGCCCGGCGTGCCTCATTCCCGAGGTCGCCTTTCACCCCGACGGCACCTATTTCGCCGCGGCCTTCATGGGCAATGACGAAGTGGGCCTGTTTGACGCGACTACCCGCGCGGTGCGCCGCGTCTACCGCAATCCCGAGGCGGGGTTCGACAAGCCCCACGGCGTCCTGCTGACGCAGAATCACCTCGTCGTCGCCTCGCGGCATTTCAGGGACAGGCCGGCTACCTTCACCGTGTACCGCCTGGACAGCCCGTCTGGCGCGCCCGTGTTCGAGGTGGACGCGCCCTTCGCGCACCTGCGCGAAGCCCACAGCCTGGCCATCAACAAGCATACGCTGGTCGTCACCCACTGCGAGAACAAGGGCTCCGTCGGGGCCCTGCTCTCCTATCGCTTCGACGACGAGACCGGGGTCATGTCCGGCCCGCTGGACATGCACGAGCAGGTATTCGACGAACTGGGCATGGCCAAGGGTGTCGCGTTCTCTGCCGACGGCAGCCAGGTCCTCGTCAGTTTCAATGCGGACAAGGCCCTGGGCAGCCGCGAGCGCAACCTGTTCAGGCTGTTCAAATTGTGGAACATTCTCGCCACCCGGGGCCCGCTGGGCCTGCTGAACCGATTCGGACCGGAAGCGGGACCGCGCCGGCGGCCGAATACAGAACTGGAAAACGGCGTCGCGGTGTTTGATGTGGACGCCGCCGGGCGGTTTTCGGAGAAACCGGTGCGGGTGATCCTGCGCCCCGATTTCTGTCGCCTGGAGAATATCGTGGTAAACGGTGATGTTGTCGGTTTGTCCGACACCGTAAATCACCGGGTCCACCTGTATGACTACGCGGCGGACCCTGACCTGGCTTCACCGGTGCAGACCATCACCGACGAGCTTACCCTGCCCCACGGGGTGAAATTCTCTCCCGACCGGCGTCTACTGGTCATCAGCAACTACGGCCTGCGCAGCCGCGGGCAGATGATCCACTGGCGGCACTTCACCAATCCGCGTACGGACAATCTAATGGTGTTCGAAAACTCAGCGGTCTGAGCCGCGGGCGGGCGGCACCCATCACCCCGCTCGCCCCGCTAGACGAGACCCATCAATTCGACGATGCCGTGACTGTGACCGGCCGTGTAGCCGCCGTCCACCACCAGCGTGTGCCCGGTCACGAACGATGCGTCATCTGACGCGAGGAAGAAGGCTGCACCGGCTATTTCCTCCGGCCTGCCCATGCGGCCCATCTTGGTCTCGCGCTGCACATCGGTCTTGAAGTCGGGCATGGCGTCCATCACCTCGTGCAACAGGGGCGTGTCGATGAATCCCGGGCAGATGGCGTTACAGCGGATACCGATCCGCCCGTAATCGATAGCCACGTTCTTGGTGAGCAGCACGACGCCTCCCTTGGACGCGTTGTAGGCGCTGCCTCCCTCGGTGCCGTTGATACCCTCGACACTGGCTATGGTGATAATGCTGCCGGAGCGCTGCTCCTGCATCGCGGGAATCACAGACTTGATGGACAGGAAGGTGCCGTTGAGATTGATGTTCACCACGCGGTTCCAGGCGTCTTCCTCCAGCATTCCAACCGGGCCGCCGTCGCCCACCCCGGCGGCCGTAAGCAGGATATCGATGCGCCCGAAGTCCTCTACCACGGCTTCGGCGACGGCCCGCTGAGCGGCGCCGTCGGTAACATCGAGCTGGTGGAAGCGGCTGTCGGGCGACAGCTCGACCACAGACTGCCATTCGTCCGAGGTGTTGCGATCCGTACCGATCACGGTCGCACCCTCGGCTGCGAACCGCCGGGCACAGGCCAGGCCGATACCCGATGCGGCGCCGGTGACGATGGCTATCCTGCTCTCAAGCTTGGACATGGTTTCTCTCCTTATTCAAAGGCGTAATCATCGCGCTTGCACTCGCGCGTCCACTGCCACATCTCCAGAATCTTCCAGGGCCACAGCAAGGTCACCTTGCCCTCCGGGTTCTGGTAGAAGCTCGTGCTTATCGAGGGGTGCTCCCAGATGAGCTTTGCGTGCAGATCGCGGAAGCGGCGGTAGTAGTCGTCGTAGGTTTCTGCGCGACACTCGATGGTGCGAGCCCCCGCCTGTAGCTGCGTCTTCAAACACTCCATGATATAGCGGATCTGGCACTCGCCGTTGAAGATCAGGCTGCCGCCGAAGGCCAGGTTCGTACCCGGGCCGTACATGCAGTAGAAATTGGGGAATTCGGGGATCGTCACGCCCAGGTACGCCGCCGGCTCCAGCCCCCACTTGTCCGCGAGCAGGCGCCCGCCCCGCCCGCGGATTTCCATCGGCCAGAGGAAGCGATCGGTCTCGAAACCCGTCGCGAAGATAATCACATCCGCCTCGACGAATGTGCCGTCGGCGGCAATCACCCCCTCTTCGGTGACGCTCGCCACCCCCTGTGTTTGCAAGTCCACATTGTCCTGCTTCAGCGCCGACAACCAGCTGCCGTTGTCCTGCAGTGTGCGTTTGCCCATGGGGGCGTAGTCGGGAATCACCTTGGCGAGCAGCGCTTCGTCATCGCCGACCTGGCCGCGGATATACTCGCTGAACATGTTGTAGACGAAATCGTTCATCTCGCTGGCGCTGCGCTCCTGGTGCGGCCAGTCCGGATCGACAAACACCGCGTCATAGGCGCCGTCGCAAGCGGGCCAGAACAACAGGAAGCGGAACCAGCGGGTGTAGAACGGCAGGTGCTGCAGGCACCACTTCTTCCCCTCGGGCACATCCTCGTGGTAGATCGGGTTCTCAAACATCCACGGGGCGGAGCGCTGGAACACGGTCATCTGTGCCACGTCCGGCGCAATGGTCGGCACGATCTGGAACGCACTCGCTCCGGAGCCGACGACCACCACTTTCTTTCCCTTCACCTCGATGCTGTCGTCCCAGGCGGCGGAGTGGCACCACTTGCCGGCAAAGGAGTCGATGCCCTCGATGTCCGGCAGGGTCGGCCGGTTGAGCTGGCCAACGGCGCTGATCACGGAGTTAGCGCACAGCTCCTTTTCGTTGCCCTGCGCATCCCGCGTCGTGACCCGCCAGAGCTGGTCGGCCTCGTCAAACACCGCGCTCACCACCTCTGTGTTGAAACGGAAGTTGTCGCGCAGCCCGTGGTGGTCCATCACGCCCTCGAAATACTGCTGCAGTTCCTTTTGCTGCGAGAAATACTGGGTCCAGTGGTGCGCGGGCTCGAACGAGTAGCAGTACAGGTGGTTGGCGACATCCACCCGGATACCGGGGTAGCGGTTCTCGAACCAGGTCCCGCCGACGGCAGGGTTTTTCTCGATCACGACGAAGGGAATGCCCGCCTCCCTGAGCCGGTAGGCCGCCAGCACGCCGGACATGCCGCCGCCGATGACGAGCACCTCGTGCTGCGCCCGCGCCTCGCGGTCCACCTCGTCGCCCCAGTCGTCAGAACGCTGGTCCCGGCCGTCCAGCTCCATTTCTTCCAGCATCATCGGCACATACTCCGCCGGCACCTCCTGGGCGAGGATGAAGTTCATCATGCGGTGGATCGTGGCGGCGTCAGGGGGTGGCGGCAGCTCGCAGCCACCGTCGCGGAAGGCCTTGATAACCTCGAGCGCCTGCGCACGCACCGCGGCCTTGTCCTCCTCGGACATGTAGCCCTGGTACTCGTTGATATACACCCCCGCCGGGCGCTGGTCGCCATCGAGCAGTGCGGCGTCGCCGCTCATGTGGATCATGCTCATCATGAGCGTGGGAATACTGGCGTCCTCCAGCGCCGCCGCGATCGTCTCGTCGTCGGCGGAGATGTCAAAAACCGTCTGGACCTGGGTCATCGATGTGCTCCCGCTGGTGCGTGGTGGAAACCCGCTCAGCCGCTGACCGGCGGGGCGAAGGTCGGGTTGCGGCCCGCGCGGATATCGTCAAGCCGCGTGTGTGCGGTCTCGCGCCAGGCCTCCTCGGACAGGATGTAAAACCGCTCCTCGACAATGGCGTCGAATACCCGCCGGGCCATCTCCTCGGGTCCTATCCCCGCCGCGGTACTGTCTGCCAGGGCCTGTTGGACCAGCTCGCGTTCGCCGCTCTGGACGATATCGCCCTCGCCCGAGTACTGTGCGGGGCGGTTGCGCTCCGCCTGGGCGATACCCGTATTGATCGCCTCCGGGCACAGGACCGAAACCTTGACGTTGGGCGCATGGAAGGCGAGTTCGTGGTAGAGCGATTCGCTGAGCGCCAGCACCGCGTGCTTGGTCATGTGGTAGATACCCGCGTACGGCAACGCGGTTACCGCCGCCATGGAGGCGGTGTTGACCACGTGGCACTCCGCGTCCTGCCGCTTCATGATCGGCACGAAGGTACGGATGCCGTGGATAACACCCCACACGTTGACGTCCAGCTGCCACTGGTAATCCGCTTCGCTCTCCTCCCAGAGCAGCCCGCCGGCGAAGACACCGGCGTTGTTGCAGGCCACGTGTATCGACCCAAACTCCTCCAGCGCGCGGTCGGCGAGGGCCTGGACGTCACCGGCACTGGAGACATCGGTGCGCACCCCGATGCAGTTGCCCTGCGAGGACAACTCGGAGACAGTCTTGTCGAGTACGGCCTGCTCGATATCGGCGAGCACGACGTTCATACCCTCGGCGAGAAAGCGCTCGCCCATGGCGCGACCGATTCCGCTCGCCCCGCCCGTGACTACCGCGGTCCTGCCTTTGAATTCCTTCATCGCCGGTGTTCCTGTCTGTGAAGTTGGTTATGCCCGGATGCGCGACTAGCGACGCCTGCTGCCCACGCTTCTACAACGCCGGGCTGTCCTCGATCAACCCGAGCATCAGTTTGCCCGCCTCGGTATAGGTCTTTTCGCTGATGAACGCGTGCTGCGTGCCCGTGTACATATCGCGAAACGCGCGCTCCAGCCTGCTCCCCTCGCGGATCGCGGTGGTGCCCGCGGCGAGGTGGGCGAACTGCACGATTTCCCGGCTTGCCTCCGTGGCGTAGGTTGCCGCGATGCGCATATCGCCCCGCATTTCGGGGGTGAGGGACTCGCCCGCCTTGATGCGCGCTTCCATTTCCGTGTACGTGTCGAGCACCAGTCGATGGGCGGCGCGCCACATCCCCTCGTGGTGCGCGAGGTCGCGCTGGAAGGTAAGCTTGTGGGCCACGGAGCTCTCCTCCCCCATCCGGGTTTTCTCTTTCGCCAGCGCCACAACATCGTCGATCGCACTGCGGGACACGCCCAGCGCCCAGGCGGCATGGCCGCAACCGGTCAGGGGCATGACCCCGAAGCGGTACATGTGCCCGCCGCGCTGTGGCTCGCGGCAAAACAGCGGGTAGGTGCGCGAATCCGGCACGAACACGTCCTGCATTTCGTAATCGTAGCTGCCCGTGCCCTTCAGGCCCTGCACATGCCAGCCATCCGTGATGGTGACCTCGTCCCGCGGGACAATCGCGACGGTCATCAACGGCATGCCGTCGTCGGCCATCACCATCTCGCCGTTGTCCAGGGGCAGGAAACCCGCGCAAACGTACTCCGAGTGCCCGGTACCGCTGCCAAACTGCCAGGCACCCGTGACACGATAACCGCCCTCCACCTTCTCCCCGGTGCCGTTGGGGAAAAACTGGCCCGCCATGGTGACGCGGTTGTTGTTCGCGGTGAACACCTCCTCGAAACCCGCGTCGGGGAGATAGGCGGCGGCAAAGCAGGCCGAGGGGAAATTTGCGATGCCTATCCACCCCACCGATCCGTCCTGGCGCGCGAGCTCCACCCAGGTCTCGATCAGCTCGGCGTACCCGGGTTCGTGCCCGCCGGCCTCGGCGGGATTCATGAACTGCATCAGCCCGCTGCTCCAGAGCGCGTCGACCAGCGGGGGCGTGAGTGTACGCGCCTCCTCCGAGGGAGCGGCTTGTGCGAGAGCGATCTCTTCAACTGAGCGGGCCATGAGCAGGCCCTGGCTTGGCGCGATGGCGTTCATGTCGGGTCTCCGTCCGAATCCGGGTACAGGGGCGTCTTGAGTTAACGGTTATTAACCGTTAACCTAATTCGAAACAGGAGTATAGTCAATGGCGCAGGCAGCGGCACGCCCGGGCACACGGGACCTGATCCTCGACGCGGCGGAGGACCTCTTCGCGACACAGGGTTACGCGGCCACCACGGTTAAGCAGGTGGCGGAGCGGGTCGGCGTGCAGGCGCCGGCGCTGTACAAGCACTTCGACAGCAAACGCGCACTGTTCGAGGAGGTGCTGGAGCGCCTCTTCGCGCCCTTTCTCGCGCTGGTCGAGGCCGGAGGCGGCAGCGACGCGGGTCGCCAGGGGGACATCATCCGCCAGCACCTGGCCAATCCGAATGCCTCGCGCATCGTGCAGCACGCCACCCTGTCCGGCGGCGAGGACCTGGCGCTGCTGGTCGAGCGCTGGTACCTCCCGTTCTTCCGCGACGCGCGGAAATCCGTGGCCGAGAGTGCGCCCACCTTTACCCCCGTCGTCGTCATGGCCTTTCACAGCATGCTGCTGGGCTACCTGAGTCTCGCGCCCCTGCACAGGGAGATTTTCGATAGTGACCCGCTGTCGACGGAAGCCCTTGAGGAACTACTCGCCCTCCAGGCGCAACTTGCCGGCGCGATCACGGACGGCTGATCAAACACCCGCGAGCCTTCCCGCGAGGGAAAACAACGACAACAGGAACAAGCCGAGGGTTATCGTCACCATGGACAGCAGCGTGGAGAGCACCACTATATTCGCCGCGAGAATCCCATCTCCGCGCGCCGCCACCACCATCACGTGACTGGACGCGGCGACCGGCGTCGCCAGCAACAGGAACAACACTCCCAGCGACTCGTCGCGCACACCCATGGCATAGGCGATGGCCAGACCCAGGGCCGGCGCAAACACCAGGCGCCAGCTACAGGACTCCCAGGCCAGCACGTCCGCGCGATACAGGCGTGACACATCCATCGCGCCGCCGATACAGACGAGCACCAACGGCAGAAACAGGGCGGTCAGCCATTCGCCCGCGGGGGTTATGGCCGCGGGCACCTGTAGCGGCGAAACGGACAGCAGGACGCCGGCGCTGATGCCGACAATGAGTGGATTGCGCAGTATGTCCAGCAACATGCCCCGGGCACCGCGATGGGAACCGTGGGTCCTGTCCAGCACCCACACGGCGAGAATGTTGTACAGCACTGTCAACAATGCGACGGGAAGTGCCGCGATGGCCGCGGCGCCAGGCCCGTAGGCAGCCACCGCGAGCGCCAACCCGAGAATGGCGAGGTTGGAGCGAAACGCCGCCTGTACGAACAGGCCCCGCTCGCGCAGCGAGTGACTGCGCCAGCGCGAGTAGTGCCAGCTCGCAACCGCCACGGTGAGCGTCGCGAGTACGCCGGCGAACAGGTAGCGGGCGTGGGTGATGTCGGCGTAGTTCACCTGGGCGGCACCCGCGAACAACATGAGCGGCAGCCCGTAGCGGAAGGCGAGCAGCGAGATGCGGTCGTTGAGCCCGCGCGGCAGCAGCCCCAGGCGGTGAAGCAGCAATCCAAGCACCACCCAACCGAAGGTCGGCAGTGAGATGGACAACGTGTCGAGGAACAGCCCCGCTGCGTCGCCAGAGGTCAAGATGTCGGTGCCCGGAGTAGAAGTCTAATTGGAAGCGGACTCTTCCAGCGTTTCCTGCAGCGCGGAGATCAGGGTGTCCATCTCCGACGTTTCCATGACGAAGGCGGGGCCGAGCGTAATGTTGTCGCCGCCGTAGCGCACGTAGAAGCCCTTCTCCCACATGCGCATCGCGATCTCGAAGGGACGGCGCGCGGGCTCGCCCGGGTAGTGTGACAGTTGCACCGCGCCCGCGAACCCGAAATTGCGGACATCGACCACCGTGGGTGTATCCGCCAGGGTGTGCAGCTTTTCCTCAAAATACGGCGCGAGCGCGGCGACACGCTGCGGCAGTGCTTCCTTCTCCAGGACATCCAGGGCAGCGAGTCCGGCGGCGCAGGCGACCGGGTGGCCGGAGTACGTGTAGCCGTGGGGAAATTCGAGCATGTAATCGGGACCACCGGCCTCCATGAACGCGCGGTAGATCTCGCCGCTGGCGACGACCACACCGAGGGGAATGGCGCCGTTGGTCAGCTGTTTCGCAAGGTTCATGATGTCGGGCACCACACCGAAGACTTCCGAGGCGGTCATACCGCCGCAGCGGCCGAGACCGGTGATGACCTCGTCGAATATCAGCAGTACATCGTGTTCGGTGCAGATATCCCTCAGCCGCTGCAGGTAGCCCAGCGGCGGCGGGACGACACCACCGGAGCCGACAACCGGCTCGACAATGACTGCGGCCACGGTTGAGGGGTCGTGCAGCGCCAGGATGCCGAGCAGTTCATCCGCCAGTTCCGCGCCGTCGACGGGCTGGCCCCGGGAAAAACTACCGGGGCGCAGCGTGTCGGACAGGTGATCCGCCTCCAGACCCTGGCCGAAGAGTTTGCGATTGGGGCCCATACCGCCGACGGCCGTGCCCCCGAAGTTGACCCCGTGGTAGCCCTTTGCCCTGCCGATCAGCCGCATCTTGGCAGGCTGCCCCTTCTGGCGCCAGTATGCCCGCGCCATTTTCAGGGACGTGTCCGCCGCCTCTGAACCCGAATTGGTAAAGAAGGCGTAGTCGAGTCCGGCGGGGGTAAGCCCCACCACACGGTTGGCGAGTTCAAAGGCGCCGGGGTGCCCGAACTGGAAAGACGGCGCGTAATCGAGTGTCTGCAGCTGGCGCGTGACGGCCTCGGCAATTTCCGGGCGGTTGTGCCCCGCGCCGCAGCACCACAGGCCGGAGAGCCCGTCGAGCACGCGTCGGCCCCTGTCGTCTATCAGGTGCACACCCTCGGCGGCGACGATGATGCGCGGGTCCTCCTTGAACTGGCGGTTGCCCGTATAGGGCATCCAGTAGGCCTCGAGCTGCTCGCGGGTGAGGGAGGACATGCTGTCGTAGCTGCTGGTCATGGCCGGGCTCTCCGTAGGGGCCTCCTATTTTACGGCCAGCCGCCCCGTTCACAACCGGCTATCTGCGCCGCCCGGCCCGGCCGGCCCGCACGACGCCCTCAACGCCGCAATTGCACGGGCGCCACGGCACGCTATTATCCTGACATCGCCCTCGTAAGAGCACCCCATGTCTCCTAAAGCCGTCGCCGAAACGGGCAAGCACCGCGACCTCAGGCTGGTCTGGACCCTCAGTTTCGGCAGCCTGGTACTGGCCTTTCCCTTCTACAGCTACCTGGTCTTCGGGCTCGGCCACGATCGCGAGTCCACCGCGGACCTGCTGGCCATACAGGTCACCATCGCCTACTGGGTCGGCATGTCCGCCGCATTCCTCCCCCTGCCCTCCCTCGCGCGCTGGACAGCGTTCGAGCGCCTGCAGACCGTGTGCCTCACGTTCATGACCGTCTCCTTTCTCACCCACCTGAGCTGGGAACTGGGCTGGCTAATCCTGCACGAGGCCATCGCCGAGTCGCGCGACGAGATGTGGGCCTACACCTGGTGGGCGTACATCGACGGTGGCGACCTGCGCTACTACCGACCGGAGACGAGCTTCATAATGCTCGAGATTCTCTCCGTGATTAACGGCTCGATCGGCATCACGGGACTGTTCCTGTTGTGGCGCTCGCAGATGCAGAGCGCGCTCGGCACGTTGCTCTGCATGTCCACCGCCGTCACCCACACGGTGACCGTCTGGTACTACTACGGCACGGAGATGCTGGCGGGGTTCGAGAGTGTCAATACGGATAGCTTTGTCGACCTGTGGATCAAATTCGTCCTGCTCAACGGTCCCTGGCTGGTGTTCCCCTGGCTGGTGCTGATCTGGGGTTACCAACTCCTGCACCGACAACTCGGAAACAACACATGACAAGGGCCACCACTTTACTGCTGTGCCTCACGCTGATCGCCGCCTGCGAAAGTTTTGAGGACCCCGGCCCAACGCCGGGGACGGCCGAGGTGCGCGACGCAGGCGAGTTCTACAACTACGGTGGCGACGGCGCGCGGCAATTTGCGGAGGCAGACCTGATTACACCGGCGAACGTCACACGGCTCGAACCGGCCTGGGTGTATCGCACCGGCGAGGTCTCCGACGGCTCCGGCGAAGTTCGCACCAGCACAGGGTTTGAACTCACACCGATTCTCGCCGAGGGATTGCTCTACGTGTGCACGCCCTTCAATCGAGTGGTGGCGCTGGATCCCGCAACAGGGTCGACCCGCTGGTCCTTCGACCCGCAGGTCGATCTCTCGCGGCACTACGCCAATCAACTCGTCTGCCGCGGCGTCACCTTCTGGCGGGATCCGCTCCGCGATAGCGGCGGGGCCTGCGCCGCGCGCATCTTCACCGCCACCAACGACGCGCGCCTGATCGCCCTGGATTCAGTCACCGGTGAGCCCTGTGCGGATTTCGGAGGCGGCGGGCAGGTGGACACTTCACGCGGTGTCGGCGAGCGCCGCTTCCCGGGTGCCTACCAGCACACATCCCCGCCGACGGTGGTCGGCGACACTGTGGTCATCGGCGGCAGCGTCAGCGACGGCGAAGGCACCGGGGCACCCAGCGGTGTGGTGCGCGGCTACGATGCTCGCAAGGGCACACTGCGCTGGAGCCAGGACCTGGCACCCCCCGGGGTCGACCGCGAAGCCGTGGCGGCGAGCGACGCGGGTTATGTGCTGGCAACCCCGAATGTCTGGGCGCCGATGGTCGCCGACGAGGCGCTGGGACTGGTGTACGCACCGACGGGCAATCCGCTGCCCGACTATTTCCGCGACGCCGACCTGGACCGCGCCCACTACGGCTCCTCCCTGGTGGCCATCGACGGGTCGACCGGCGCCATCGCGTGGCACTACCAGTTTGTGCACCGGGACTTCTGGGACTTCGACACGCCGGCGCAACCGACTCTCTTCGACCTGCACCGCGACGGCCAGCGCATCCCGGCGGTAGCCCAGGCCACCAAGATGGGCTTCATCTTCATACTCGACCGCCGCAACGGTGAGACGCTGTTCCCGGTGGAGGAGCGGCCGGTGCCGCAGAACCCGGACTTCACGGACCTCGGGTTGTCGCCCACCCAGCCGTTCCCGGTGCTGCCGCTCCCGGTGACGGACACGCATATCGAGGACGACGAGCAACTGGGCCTGAGCCCTGTCGACTCGATCGCCTGTCGCAGGGCCATGGAGAAGATGCGCTACGAGGGCATCTACACCCCGATTTCCCCGGAATGGACGCTGGTGTACCCGGGCAATGCGGGCGGCAGCAACTGGGGCGGGATCGCGATCGACGAACAGCGCCAGACCCTGGTCGCCAACGCCTCCAACCTCGCCTGGGAGGTGCGGCTGGTCGCGAGGGAGGAGTACAGGGAGACCCGCGCCGCCAACCCGGGGGCCGATATGCTGGAGCAGTCGGGCACGGCCTGGGCCCTGTGGCGGCGACCGTGGCTCTCGGGACTGGGCATCCCCTGCTCGCCCACGCCGTGGGGGCAGGTCACCGCGATCGACCTGGGCACCGGCGAACACCTCTGGCAGAGTAGCCTGGGCACGACCCGGGATCTCTCGCCACTGCCGCTGGGCCTCGATACCGGCACCCCCACGCTGGGCGGGCCGCTGATGACCGGCGGCGGCCTCATATTCATCGGCGCCACCGCGGACAACTACCTGCGTGCCTACGACACGGGCAGCGGCGAGGAACTCTGGCGCGGCCGCCTGCCGGCGCCGGCCATCGCCACACCGATGTCCTATGTCGTGCGCGACGAGCGGGGGGAAGAGAAACAGTTCGTGGTGATCGCCGCCGGCGGCAACGGCAGGGTGCCGGGCGACCTGTCCGACGCGCTGGTGGCCTTCGCGCTGCCCGACTGACATCCCGCCTGCGCGGGCGGCGCGATCAGTCCTTGTAGCCGGTGATGGACTTCGCGGCCTGGTAGGCGAAGGTCATGGACGGCCCCAGGGTGGATCCCGGCCCGGGGTAACAGGGCAGCGTCGGCGCGGCGCAGTTGCCCGTGGCATACAGCCCCTTGATCACCTCCCCGTCCTCGCGCAACACCTGCGCGTCGGCATTGATCACCATGCCGCCCTGGGTGCCGAAGTCGCCCGGGTCGACGCGGATGGCGTAGAACGGCGCGGTCTCCACCGGCGCCAGGCAGGGATTGGGTGTGACGCGCGGGTCGCCGTAGTAGCGGTCGTAGGCCGACTCGCCGCGCTGCAGGTCCCTGTCTTCACCGTCGCGCGCGAACTCGTTCATCTTGCGCACCGTCTCCTCGAGTCCCGCGGGGTCGACGTCGATCTTGCGCGCCAGCTCGGCGATGGTATCCGCCCTGGCGAAAAACCCCTCCTCCTCGTAACGCTTCGGCAGTGCCCAGTCCGGCATGAATTTGGAGTTGTAGAGGGGCCCGACAAAGTAGGTGGCCCTGAACGTGGCATCGAACACCTGCCAGGTGGGGTAGCAGGGATTCTCCTCGCTGTGTTTTTCGAAAGTCTCCTGCTGGAAGGCCATGTAGTTCTGCGACTCGTTGCTGAAGCGTTCGCCCGCGGGATTGACCACGATGGACCCCGGGTAGGATTTTTCCATGATGGACAGGCGGGGAATCTCCTCCCCGGGGACCGAAATAGTGTTGCACCACCAGGCCTCGTCGAGACGGTGCATCTTCGCTCCCAGGCGGATACCCTCGCGGATAGCGTCGCCGGTATTGTCGCGCGTGCCCGCGCTCCAGCTGTGATTGGTCGGCCTGGGCAGGTACTGTTCGCGCATTTCCTGGTTGTGCTCAAAGCCGCCGGCGGCGAGCACCACCGCCTTGCGCGCCTGGATGCGCACAGGCTCGCCGTCGCGCATCACCTCGATACCCGTGACCTTGCCGCGCTCCTCCACCACCGCGGTCATCGCGGTATTGCGCCACAGCGGGATATCACGGTCCTGCATGGAGGCGCGCAGCCGCGCAACCCCGGCGCAACCGGTGGCGAGACGGCGCGCGTACCTGTCCTTGATACGCCAGGGGATATCGATGATGTAGTCCCAGACCAGCTTGAGCGCGGTCTTCCACCAGCCGGGCTGCTGGCCCACCAGCAGCGCCGCCTCCACCTGGGTAAAACCGATCAGCCCGCCGAGGTGCATCATCGGGTGGGTGCGCCGCAGGTGGCGCCACTCCTCACCGAGCTCGTCCGCGTTGAAGGTCTCGGGCTCCATGGAGCGGTGCCCCTCCATTGACCCCTCGAGGTTGGTGTAATAGTCAGGGTAGTGCTCTAGTGTCACGTAGCGCACGCGGGTGCGCTCGTGCAGGAAATCGACCATCTTGGGGCCGTTATCCAGGTACGTATCGAGCTGGTATTCGGGGACCTCCTCCTCGGTGATCAGCTGGCGCAGGTAGGTCTTCGCGTTCTCGACGGAATCCTCGGCACCGGCGGCACGGGCGTAGCGGTTGCAGGGAATCCACACGCCGCCCCCGGAGATGGAGCTGGTGCCGCCGTAGAGATCGGACTTCTCCACCACCAGCACGTCCTTGACGCCCATCTCGTACGTGCACAGCGCGGCGGTCATGCCCCCGTTGCCGGAGCCGACCACCACCACGTCGAAGCTGTAGTCCCACTTCTGTTTTCTGCTCATGCCAGCCACCCTGCGAATTCAGGCGCAATGGTAGCGCAATCCCCGCCCCTGTCGGCCGTACTGCGCCGCTTTTTCGGTATACAGGTTTAAAAAGTTGGCCGTGACCCTCCAATCCCCCGACGGGAAGGCACTTGCCCCCCGGGGCCGGGGCGACCTACACTCGCCGTGCACATCCGCACTCTCACACAGAGGAAAGGAGTTCCCCATGCGAAATACCCTTCGTGGCACGGTCCTCGGCGCAGCCCTGGCAGGTGCCATCGCCCTCTCCCCGGCCGCCCTGTCCCACTTTGACGACAAGGAGATCCTGCAGTCCTACCGCCAGTCCTGGTTCGCGCTGGTGGCGAGCAACTTTGGACCGATGGCCTCCACCGTGAAGGGAGAGATGCCCTGGGACGACGCGCGCATGGCCCTGTGGGCGGAGCAACTGGTGCAACTGACGTCGATGGACGTGTCGCGCGGCTTTGCGCCGGGCAGCGAGAAAGGCACCACGCGGGCCAAGCCGGGCATCTGGGACAACAGGGCAGACTTCGACAGCAAGATGGCCGACCTGTCCGAGGCCGCCCTCGCACTGCAGGCAGCCGTCCAGGGCGGCGACCGCAAGGCCGTTGCCGAACAGCTCGGCGCGACCGGAGGCACCTGCAAAGCCTGTCACGACGAGTACAAGTCAGACGACTATCTTTACTGACACCCTGACTTTACTGACACCCTGGCTCTACCGAGGTCAGGAATCAAAGCCCTCGGGGTGGCGGCGCGCGTCGCCGCCCAGGACTTCCCAAGGCGCCATTGAGTCGACGTGGATATGGGCTGTCAGCGACAGCCCCGGGTCCGCCTCCAACAGTCCGGCGGGGATCCAATACTTGCGGTAATCGGGCAGGTACTGCGGCAGGATCGATCCGCAGTCAGGGCAGAAACGCCTGAGGAACCCGCTCTCGGTGCGGTACTCGCGGACCCCGTCCGCGCCCCGCAGCCAGGTCAGCGCATCCCCCGGCGCCAGCACCGCCGCACTCGATGCGCCCCCGAATGCCTTGCGGCATTTCGAGCAGTGGCACTTGAAAACGCCGCCGGAAAAGCGCTCGACCGCGAACCGTACCTCGCCGCAGAGACACGCGCCCTCGATACTCACCGCCGCCTCCGGGGGCGTGGCACCCCTGCGAGAAGCGAATCTATTATCTCTTTTTCTTTCATAGGCTTATCGGACATTTCTCAAGTAGTATTTCGATGCCTTTCAACCCCAGCGCCCGGGGTCCGGCCGCGGCGCCTGTTCCAGGCCCCACCACAGGGCAAGACCGATGAGCATCGAGAGCACGAGTGCCAGCCAGGGCGAGACGGGTGAGGCCCTGCCCTCGCGACCGGGGGCGCGGCCGTACCACATGGCCTGGACGAGTTTCTCACCGAGGCGGAACTGGTGGAAGCACACCGCGCCGATATGCAGCGCAACCAGGCCAAGCAATACGTTGAACACCACCTCGTGCACCACACCCATAAAATCGCGCAGCGCGGTATCCGCCGCGTAGTAGAGGGGGCCCGAGTAAAGTGCGTCATCGGTATTGAACAGGCCGCTGACCGCCTGCATGAGCAACAGCGACAACAGCGCCACCACGGACCAGCCGCCGGCGGGGTTGTGACCCGGGCCTGTCTGCGCGCTTCCACGCAGGTAGGCGATGACCCTGCCGGGCCCGGCGAGGAAGTCGGTAAACCGCGCGTGCCTGCTGCCGACAAAGCCCCACAGCACGCGGCAAAGGACCAGCACCAGGACGGTGCGGCCTATCCACTCGTGCGCCTCGAAATTACCCAGCTCGGCGGTCAGCCAGGCCGCGGGCAACAGGCAGACGATGGACCAGTGGAAGATGCGTACGGGCAGATCCCAGAGGGGCACGGGGTACTAGGGGCGGATGAGCGGGGGGTAGGCCGGGTCGACGGCTTCGTAGGTGTAGCGCCAGGTTCGGTCGTGCAGCGCCGCGCGGTGCAGCGCACCCGGCGCGCCCTGGTCGGGACCCTCGTAGCCGGCGTCGCCGCGGAACATCACCACCATCTGCTCCCCCTCGCTGGCGAAGATGGGAAAAACCTCGGGCACCGGCGTGGCGCGCTCTGCCTCCACCATGTCCGCCACCCGGTCGTAACGCGCCAGGTTGCAGAGCGTCACGTAGGTCGGCGGCAGCATACCCAGCTCCCCCTCCTCGTGCCGCGCGACCGCCTCACTGACCGGCAGCCAACACGAATCGTGAATCTCGCCCCCGTCGATGACCACGTCTTCACCGGCGTCGATCGGCGCAGCGAAAATCCAGGTCGAGAAACGGCGCGGCTCCCCGACCGGCGTCGTCCAGTGGCTGAGCAGCACCATGTCGCCGGTCTCGGGGCAGAGCCCGGCCTCCTCCTCGGCCTCACGCGCGGCGCCGATCCGGGCCGCGGCCTCGACATCGTCACCCGCGGCCTCAAAATCCTCCGGGTCCAGGGAGCCGCCCGGGAACACCCACAGCCCGCCGGCGAACATCAGGGCCTTGTTGCGCCTGAGCATCAGGGTCTCCATGCCCTGCTCGCCGTCGCGCACCAGCACCACGGTACTGGCCGGGCGCGCCTCGGGTATCTCGCTCATCAGTCTGCCCCCATGATCTACTGCAGTGCCTCCCCCAGCCAGGCGGAGGCCATGCCGAGGTCGAATCCGAGTTCCCTGGCGCGCTGCGCCGCGCCCGCTCGCGACCCGGCTTCCCGGCTCGCCACCCAGAGGTTGGTACAGCGAGTACCGGTGCGGCAAAACGCCAGTACCGGTCGCCGGGCATCGTCGAGCAGAGCGGTGAAGGCGTCGAAATCGTCGCCGGGAAAGGAGGTGTGGGTGACCGGCATGTAATGGTACTCCAGGCCGGCGATGGCGGCAGCGGCGGCGATGTCCTCACCGGGAGGCTGGCCGCCCTCCTCCCCGTCCGGGCGATTGTTCACCAGCACCCGATAGCCCGCGGCGGCGATCGTCTCGACATCGGCCGCAGATATCTGGCCCGCCACGCCGACACTGTCACTGAGTTCCACGATGTTCATGCCTGTCCTCCGAGGCACCCTTATAACAGAGCCCGCGGGCACACTCCAGCGCGCGGCGCGCGCCTACTCACCCTTGAATTCCGGCGTGCGCTTTTCCTTGAACGCGCGCGGTCCCTCCCGCGCATCGCGGGTCATCATCACGTTCGCGGACTGCTCCATCTCGAACGCGAAGGCCTCCGCCCACGGCGACGTATGGGTTTCCAGCGCTGTGCGTTTGATCGCCTGCAGTGCCAGCGGCGCCTGGCGGCAGACATTGTCAGCGACCTCCTGCGCGCGCTGCAGCAGCCCCGCGGCGGGGACAACTTCGGAGACGAGTCCCATGGCGAGGGCCTCGGCGGCGCTCACCGGTTCACCGCCCAACAGGATTTTCATCGCGTGGGCCCAGGGGAGTTGTCGCGCCAGGCGCACCATGGACCCGGCACCGGGCACCACACCCACCTTCGGCTCGGGCAGCGCAAACTCGGCGGTGTCCGCCGCGATGCGGATATCAGTGGCCTGCAGTATCTCGGTTCCGCCGCCCAGCGCGCGGCCGTTTATCGCCGCGATGACAGGCTTGTACAGCGGGTCGGCCTTCAACATGATCTTGTCGGCGATCAGAGGGTCACTCACGAGACGCTCCTCCGTCGCGTTCTGCGGTTCACGGGCGCCGGTCCACAAAGGGATGACCTCGCCGAGATCGCCGCCGCAACAGAAATCCTCCTCCCCCGCACCGGTGAGCACGGCGACACGAATGTCTGTGTCCTCCCGCACCTCCTGCCAGGCGTCCGCAAGTTCGACGAACATTTCCCCGTTGAGTGTGTTGCGGGCCGCGGGTCGATTGAGCGTGATCCAGGCCTGCGGGCCGCGCTTCTCAAAGATAATGGTGTTCATGGGTCGCATCCTCCGACTGCCGATGCATCACGTTAGCGAAGTCGCCGCCCCTGCCCAAGCGACCGGGCGGCAATGCCTCCCGCAGGTACACCCCCTTGAACCGGCGGACTACAACCAGCCCAGCGCCGCGAAGCCCTCGTACAGCAGCCGCACGCCGATTACGAGCAGGCAGAAACTCACGAGCTTGTAGTAGAAGGAAGAGGTGGAGCGGCGCACCAGGTAGTGGCCCACCTTCACACCCACCGGAGCCAACGGCACCAGCACAAGCGAATACAGGAGGTTATCCGCCGTAAACTGCCCGAGGGCATAGTAAGGTACCAGCTTGACCGCGTTGACCACCGCGAAGAACACGCCGGCGGTCCCGGCGAACAGCAGGGGGCTAAGCCCCTTGGGCAGCAGGTACATGGTGAGGGGCGGACCGCCCGCGTGAATGCTGAAACTGGTGAAACCCGCGAGGGCGCCGAAGGTGCTCGCGCTGGCGGGCCGGTGCTCTTTGCTGGCCCGGCTCTGCAGGCCCAGGAGGTACTGCAGCCCGAACACCACGGACATCGCCCCGATCAGCAGGCGCATGTAGTGCTCGTTCATCGCATCCGCCGTGAGGTAGCCGACGAGAATGCCGGCCAGGGCACCGGGCAGCAGCAGGCGCAGTGCCGCCCGGTCGAAGACGCCCCAGTAGGTTTTCACCACCACGATGTCCATGACCACGAGAATCGGCAGGAGGATGGCCGCCGCCTGGGTCGGGGGCATCACCAGAGCCATCATCGGCACGGAGAGAATGGCGACGGCGCCGCCGAACCCGCCCTTGGCGACGCCGTAGAGCAGGACGGCGGGAATGCTGACCAGGTAAAAGCTCGGGTCAGTGAGCAAGAGGGGCTCAGTCCACGAGGCCGAATTCGCCGCCCAGCACCTCGATGATCTCGGCCTTGGGATTGTCGGAAACGGGGAGGCTGGCACCCGTGATTTTCTCGGCGATGCCGACGTAGGTATCGGAGACCGCCATCAAGACGTCTGTGGGCAGCGCGTTGTCCCGCGCCAGCGCCTGGCGCTCGTCCATACGGTCCTTGTTCAGCAGGATGTCGGGATCGGGGAAATGACTCAGCAGCAACTGGCGGAATCCCTCCTTGGAATTTTCCACCACCTTGCCGTCGCGCAGGGCCGGGCCATCCCAGATACGCGAGGAGTCCGGCGTGCCCACCTCGTCCATGTAAATGAGTTTGTCGCGCCCCGCGGCATCGGCGACGTAACCGAACTCGAATTTAGTGTCGACGAACACCTGGTCGAGCTTTGCGAGCTCCGCGCTGATGACGTCGAAGCCCTCCTTCAGCAGCCGCTCGTAGAGATCCACGTCGTCGAGGCTGCGGAAATTGAAGGCCTCGAAGTTGCGCTCGATGTCGCCGCGCGTGATATTCACGTCGTCCTGGGCCGGCACGCCCGGGATCCCCTCGAGAATACCCTTGGTCGAGGGAGTAATCAGCAGTTCGGGCAGTTTCTGGTCGCGCTGCAGCCCGTCGGGGATCTCGATACCGCAAAATTCACGCTCGCCGCGGTCGTAGGACCGCCACATGGACCCCGTGATGTATTGCCGGGCGATCGCCTCGATCATCACGGGCCGCGCTTTCTGCACGATCCACACCAGGGGGTGCGGAATTTCCAGGATGTGGCTGTCCGCCAGGCCCTGTTCGCGGAACAGACGGAACCAGTGGTTGGAAATGGCGTTCAGTGCCGCACCCTTGCCCGGCACGCCCCGCATACCGCCCTCGCCGTGCCAGATGCAGTCGAAGGCGGAGATGCGATCTGAAATTACCATGATGGCCAGCGGCGCGTCGGGCGCCACATCGTAGCCGCGGTCCGCGACCAGGCGGGCGCTGTCCTCGGGGCCGAGCCAGTACACCGAGCGCACCTTGCCGCTGTGCACGGGCTCCCCGGTGCGGATGGGAAGGTCGTCGTTTACTGCCAGTACCTTGTCGGCGAGACTCATAGATTGTGTCCGGTTGTTTTTCCAGCGAGCCCGGCTCCACCGAGGGCGCCGGAAAGGCAGGGATTCTACCAGAGGTAGCGGTTCACGGACCAGCGATGCGGCGGTGCTCGCGCAGGTGCAGCGCAATGTCCATGCCCATTTTCAGGAGGACCAGCACCAGCAACATGGCCACCGGCTGGCCCAGTGCCATGACCGCGAAGCCACCGGCCAGGATCGCCACGTGGAGGGCGACGATGCGGCCGTAGGGCGCCATCATCAGGGCATTGAGTCCCTGCTTGCCGCGCTCTCCGCCCAGCAGGAAATTGAAAACGAAGGAAACCCCGTGGCTGATGTAAAGGGCGATGAACGCCGCCATCCACGCAGGCGGAGCCAGCGACAGGACCTCCCGCACCACGTTGACCAACAGCTCCACGAACACCAGGAAAAACGGCCAGGACAGGTCTGACATGATGTCGGCCTCTCGCCCCAGCAACATGATGACCACGAACATGCCGTGAACCGCGCAGAAACCGCCGTAGTGGATGACGAAGAAGGCGCCGGTTGCCAGCCCGCCCAGGGGCGAGACGACCAGCATGCGCGCGAGGGTGTAGAAACCCAGGACGAGGTTTTCGGACCAATAGAGGATCACCAGCGCGCCCACGTCCCAGTCGAGGAAGATCACGCCGCCCAGTGGCAGGAGATTGACCAGTACCAGCAGCGCGAGACTCAGCTTGCGTCGCGGTCCCGCGTAGTCGGCCGACGTCGTCGCTGCCCCGGTCACCATCTGTCCCCTGCCCCCCGCCCGCGACCACCGGGCATTCCCGCTGAAGTGGTAGTAGAATACCCGATCGTGACAGACATGCGGCAGGAATCATGAGCGAACACCCCCGTACCCCCTACCAGATACTCGGCGACAAAGGCATCCGTGAACTTACCGACGCCTTTTACGACATCATGGACCGACTGCCGGAGGCGGCCGGCATTCGCGCCATGCACGCTGAAGACCTTGCCCCCATGAAAGAGAAACTGGCGGAGTATCTCACCGGGTGGATGGGCGGCCCTCCACTGTACGAACGGAAACACGGCACGGTCTGCATGACCGAGCCCCACGAGCCCTACCACATCGGCCCCGAGGAGAGGGACCAGTGGCTGCTGTGCATGGATCGCGCGTTGGCGCAAACCGGCGCCAGCGAGGAACTCGTGGAGATGCTCAAGGTGCCGATGTTCCGGGTCGCAGACGCCGTGCGCAATCGCGAGGGTCCCAGCGCCGCGGCGACGGACCCCGATGTCATCGCGGCCGGCTAGGCGCCGCGCCCGTTAAAAAAAAGGGCCCCTCGGGGCCCTTTCCAGTTCAGCCACCCTGTCGACTACTTCTGCTGCTTCACCTCGATCGTCGGTGCCAGCGGATCGGTGGAACGACCCTGCAATACCAGGATGCCGCGGCGCATGCTGTTGCCCCAGGAGCGGAAGATCAGGCTGATGGCTCCCTCTTCGTTGTCCATCTGGTTGAAGGCCCAGATGTTGTCGGTGGACTTGGTATCCACCGAGCGCACAAGCACATCGCCGCTGGCGGCGTCCCGCAGGGACAGGCTCGCAGTCACGGCACCCCCCCGCTTGGCGCCCGCGGCGATCTCGGCACGACTGGCGTGCGGGTGAATGGCCACGATCTTGGTGCGCACGATGATCTCGGCGTCGTCGACGCTGTCGACGACATTGAAGGCCGAGTGGTAGCCCAGCGACCGGGTGAACTCCTCCACGATCAGCGCCTGCGCCGTCGCCTTCTCCTCGTCTGTCACCTCCCAGCCGGCATCGGGCGCGTCGTCGCCAGGGGATATGACCTGCATGACCGAGAAGTCCACGGGCGCGACGTAGACGTCGCGGTAGTCGCGGCCGCCCGGCGGCGGGCTGGTGGTGATGTAGAGTTCGTCCGCCCGGGTATTCTTGCCCTTGAGGAACGCGCTGTCGCCCTTCTCCGGGGCGGTGTACGTCGAGCTGCCCGTCTGGGTGCAACCGCCCAGCACGATCAGCGCCGCGGCCAGAGCCGCCAGTGTCTTTATTGCCATGGTCTCGGTCCTTGCGTCGGTCCCTGTCGCCGGGAGGCGCGCCCCCGGGGGGGAAGTGTCTGAAAGAGTGCCTGAAAGAGTGCCTGAAAGCGCGTAAAAGTATAACGCATAATCCCGACCCGGCTATCGTACCGGGGCCCAAACTTTCCTGTAGCCACCTGCCGCTGTTCCGTTACAATCGGGCCTTTCGCCCCGAGGGAGACCCCCATGCGCCGATCCGCGGTACTGCACACGGGCCTGGCCCTGTTGCTCTGCCAGGCGGCTGCGGCGGAACCCGTCCCGGAGGATGTCCTGGTCACCGCGAGCCGGGTCAGTGAGGATGCGCGCCGCCTGCCCCTGTCCTGGACACGCGTGGAGGACAGTGAACTGGCACTGGTAGCGCCGGTGCACATCAACGAAGTCATGCAGCGGGTGCCCGGTGCGTGGATCAGCCGAGGCAACGGCCAGGAGAGCCTGGTCGCCCTGCGCTCGCCCGTCCTCACCGGCGCCGGCAGCTGCGGCGCCTTCTTTACCGCGGCCGACGGCATCGCCCTGCGCGCGCCCGGGTTCTGCAACGTGAACCAGCTGTTCGACAGCAACTTCGAGCAGGCGGGGCGCATCGAGGTCGTGCGTGGCCCCGCCACGTCCCTCTACGGGTCGAACGCCATGCACGGGGTTATCAACGTGCTGAGCGCGGCCCCCACCGCCACCCCCGACCACCAGCTGGCCGTCGAGGCGGGTCCCGACGACTACTACCGCGGCAAGTACCACTACCGCGACACGACGGGCGCCCACGGCATCAGCGTGAACATCAACGGCGTCACAGACGGCGGCTACAAGGACGACTCGGGGTACGACCAGCAAAAGGCGACATTGCGCCACGACTACGACGGTCAGCGCTGGGATATTCGCACCGTGCTCGACGCCGCCAACCTCAACCAGGAAACCGCGGGCTTCATACAGGGCTTCAAGGCCTACGAGGACAGCGACCTCAAGGACTCCAATCCCAACCCGGAGGCCTACCGTGACGCCTGGTCCGTGCGCCTTTACAGCCGCGCGAGCCTCGCACTCGACGAATCCAGTACGCTGCTTGTGACGCCCTACCTGCGCGACAACGAGATGGAATTCCTGCAGCATTTCCTGCCGTGGCAGCCGGTCGAGGAAAACGGACACACGAGCCTCGGGCTGCGCACGGCCGTACACACGGACGCGGGGGCACTGACCTGGGCCAACGGCATCGACCTGGAGTACACAGACGCCTACCTGAAGGAAGTACAGGAGGAACCCTTCAGCCCCAACCAGCCCGCCGGGGTACACTACGACTACCAGGTGGACGCCGGCGTCTCCGCCGCCTACAGCCAGCTGCGCACGGCCTGGGATTCCCCCTGGGAAATCAGCGCCGGCCTGCGCTTCGAGTACACGCGCTACGACTACGACAACCGCACCGGGGACGGCGCCCCCTGCGGCCCGGACGCCACCGCCTGCCGCTTCTTCCGGCCCGCGGATCGCGACGACGACTTCAGCGACTGGTCCTTCAATGCCGGCGTGAGCTACAGCTTCAGCGACAGCCTGCTGTCCTACGCGCGGCTTGCCCGCGGCTTTCGCGCACCCCAGGCCACGGAGCTCTACCGCCTGCAGGCGGGACAGGAGACCGCGAAGCTGGATTCCGAGCAGATCGACAATATCGAGATCGGCCTGCGCGGCGCCCTCGCGGACAGGGTCCGTTACGACGCGGCGGTGTACTACATGCAGAAGGACGAGGTCATCTTCCAGGACGCCGACCGGCAGAACGTCAGCGGCGCGTCGACAAAGCACTACGGCCTGGAGTTCAGCGTCGAGTACCGGTTCGCAAGCACATGGCGCCTCGGGATCGACGGCAATGTCGCCAGCCACACCTACGACGACCGGATCATGCTCCTGGGCAGTGACGGCGACATCAAGGGCAACGACATCGACACCTCGCCGAACGCCTTTGGCAGCGCGCGCCTCGGCTGGGACTTCTCCGCCCTTCTCGATCGCGCCAGCTACGCAGAGCTGGAATGGGTCTACATGGATAACTACTACCTGGAACCGGACAACGAGCACGAATACGACGGCCACTCGCTGCTCAACCTGCGCGTGACCAGCCAGCTTAGCGGGCGCTGGGGAGCGAGCCTGAGGGTCACCAACCTGCTGGACGAGGACTACGCGGAGCGCGCGGATTTCGGCTTCGGCAGCTACCGCTATTTTGTCGGGCAGCCACGGGGAGCTTACGTGGAGATCAGTTACCGCTTCGGCGAGTAGACACCGAAGGGTACGGATCGGGAACTACAGGCCGACGTTGTTCTTCTCGAGCACCTGTTCCGCGCGGTAGCTGGAACGGACGAATACCCCGGATACAACCTCGAGAAAACCGCGCTCCAGGCCCCACTCCCGGTAGCGCTCGAACTCCCCGGGACTGACGTAACGATCGATGGGATAGTGGTGCGCCGTCGGCTGCAGGTACTGGCCCAGCGTCAGGATATCCACCCCCGAGGCGCGCAGGTCGTCCATGCACGCGAGAATCTCGGCGTCGGTCTCCCCCAGGCCCAGCATCAGGCTGGTCTTGGTGAGCACGTCGGGGCGGTGCGCCTTCGCGTGGGCGAGAACGTCCAGAGTCTGCTGGTAACCCGCCCGTGAGTCGCGCACGGGATGGGTCAGCCTGCGCACCGTCTCCACGTTCTGGGCGAAGACTTCGATGCCGGAGTCCACCACGGTCTCAACGTCGGCGGCCACCCCGAGAAAATCGGGAGTGAGCGCCTCCACTGCCGTCTGCGGGTTGGTCTCGCGCACTGCGCGCACGCAGGCGGCGTAGTGGGCGGCACCGCCATCGGGCAGGTCGTCGCGATTGACCGAGGTGAGCACCACGTACCGGAGCCCCATGAGCTGGACGGACCGCGCCGCGTTGGCGGGTTCCGCGGGATCCAGCCAGCCGCCGGGGTTGCCGGTATTGACCGCGCAGAAGCGGCAGGCCCGGGTACAGACGTCGCCCATGAGCATGATTGTCGCCGTACCTGAGGTCCAGCACTCGCCGATATTGGGGCACTTGGCCTCTTCGCAGACCGTGGCGAGCCCGTGCTCGTGGACGATGGCGCGCACCTTGTCGAAAGCGGCGCCGCCGCGCAGGCGCACGCGCAGCCAGTCGGGTTTGCCCGGGCGCACGCCGCCATCGGCCGAGGCCTTGATACCGTCCTTGATGGCGGTGATCCCCCGGTCGTTGACGAACTTGTCCCCGCTGCTGACCTGCACGGCGGGAATGCGCTTGCTATCGGACATCGTTACGGCAAAGCCCTGGAAAAATGGCGATTATACCGGATTGGAATCCCCGGCGGTGCACCGGGGTATACGGGGGGCGCGGGCTGCCGGACCGCCCGGCGGGCTAGCCTACCAGGCGATTGACGGCGCGGGACGCGGCGATCTTGCCCTGGTCGAAATAGGCGTCGTGATTGGCCTCGATATTGGGCAGGTCGTAGAGATAGTTGACCATGATGCCGGCCGACTGCTCCTTGCCCTTCGCGGACAGGTCCGCGGCGCCGTGGATGCCGTGCAGGCAGGCGCCGTTACCGAGGTGGAATCGCGCCACGGGGTCCCTCGGCAGGCGGCCGGACTTGACCTTCAGCAGGTAGTGGCCGCAGAGCTTGAGCAGCGCGTCGTACACCTCCGCATCCACCACCTGCCCGACGGGCTCGCAGACCCGGTCGACCAGTTCGTCCGCCACCAGGCCCTGCAGGTCTGTCGACAACAGCCAGCTGCGAAAGCCCGGCACCGGCGACAGGGTGACGAATTGCGTCAGTGAGGGAATCTCCTTGCGCAGCTCCTCGACCACCGCCTTGATGAGGAAGTTACCGAAGGAAATCTGGTAGAGCCCCGGGTGGCAGTTGCTGATCGAGTAGAACACCACGGTGTTCATTTCCCCTTCCGGGGCCTCGCGTTCCTGCTTCAGCAGCGGCGCGAGGGCGCCGGGAATTTCGTCGGCCAGCGCAATCTCGACAAACACCAGCGGGTCGTCGCGCAGTGCGGGGTGGAAGAAGGCGAAACAGCGCCTGTCCTCACCGAGTCGGCTGCGCAGGTCATCCCAGCCATTAATTTCGTGAACCGCCTCGTAGGCGATGATTTTTTCCAGCACCTCCGCCGGCGAGGACCAGTCGATACGCCGCAGCTCAAGAAAGCCCTTGTTGAACCATGAGATGAACAACTGCTTGAGATCGGCGTCCACGCCGCGCAGTTCGGGCCGGGCCTTCAGGACCTTGAGGATGTGTTCGCGCATCGCCACCAGCATGCGCGTGCCTTCCGGGGCGGTATTGATACGCCGGAACAGCTTTTGCCGCGGCGCCTCCACGGCGCGCGTGATGGCGGACAGCGCGTCGAAGGACTCCGCTTCGCGGTAGCGGTCCACGGCATCAAAAATCGCCTGCCGGTCGACGTCGAATTCGTTGGCCAGGCGCACGAAGAATTCCAGGCGCTGCTCGCCGTCGAGCTTCCAGTAGCCGCTGACAATCTCGCTGGCCAGGGCGAGCCCGGAGGCCTCCCCGCGGTGTTCCAGCAGCTCGCGGCACTGGCCCGCCAGAGCGAGGGCGTTGCTGGGCAGCTCCTGTGGAGGCTCCGGCTGCGCCACCCGGCGGCGCGCCAGCAGGTCGCGACCCACTTCCAGCACCGAACCGAGCGTGCGCCCGAGCCCGACCATCCTGCCCGGTGACGCCCGCGTCTCCGCCTGCACCTGTGCCGTGTCTTCAGCCATTCGCCTTCCCTGTTTATACGCACACGCCCTTTGCACTCATGAATAACACAGTCGTGTTGCGAGTTCCGTGTACGGGCGACATTTTGTCGTCTCCCGGAACCGCCAGTTGCCTAAAGTGAGAACTGGGACACCTTTTCGCCACAGGCAAACCCCCGCGTGGTCAGCGGCGGGCAAATGGCCTATCCTGTACCGTCCATGCAAGGGAGTGGGACATGAACAGACACTACAAGTTACTTTCGGCTGCGCTCGCGCTGGCGCTGCTCGCGGGCTGTGCCCAGTACGAAAACAAGCGCGGGGTCGACGTCAACTGGCAGGGCGCCGTGACTGACACCCTCGTGGTCGGGGAAACCACCCGCAAGGATGTGTTGACCCTGCTGGGGCCGCCCTCCCAGGTGATCTCCCTGGAGGACGAAACCGCCCTCTACTACCTGTTTGAGCGCTCCAAGGGCGAAGGCCTCATACTGATCGTGTACAACCGCATGAAGATCGACACACGCTACGATCGCGCGATTTTCTTCTTCGATGCCGAGGACCGGCTCAGCGAGTACTCCACGCACATTTATGAACCCGCGGAAGGCTAGCCTGCTGCTGGCGCTGCCCGCCCTGCTCATGCTGGGTGGCTGCAGCCAGTGGTATTTCAACATGGGCTCACCGGTCACCAAGGTGGAGCTGCCGCGCGCGGAGGACCGCGTGCCCCTGGCGGAAGTGCTCGACCTGCTCGGCCCCCCGCAGCGCATCAGCGCGGCGCAGAGCGGCTACATGATGGCCTGGGAGCACTGGCACGTGCGGGAGAACTCCTTCGGCATCAGCCTCGGCGCACTCGGCGCGGACTTCATGTCCGTGGACTCGGGCAACATGTATATCAAGGGCGAATTTCTATTAATGACCTTCGATCGCGAACACCGGCTGAGCAGCGTCACCCGCTCCGAGTGGGACACCCACGGCGGCGGCGGCCAGGCGGTGCAGCCGTTCTTCGGCTTTGTCGACGTGGTCGAAGTCGGGGACCTGGTCGGCCCGCTGCCCCAGCATCGGTGGGGCATGTCCACGCTGCAGCGCCTGCCGCGGGCGCTCAATGACCAGTCCAGTCCGGACAGCGGCGACGCAGGGCTGGAGCAGCGCGGCACGCCGGACGACCTGGGCCAGCGCAGCCTGGAGATGCGCTGACCCGACAGCGCTCCGCCGGGGCCCCCCGCGCGACTATTTACCCGTGAGTGTGCGGTACAGGATCTGCGCCGAGGTTGTGACGAGGTCCTCGTGGGAGACGCCGTCGACCTCCATCTGCGTGTGATAGGCGGCCAGCCGGTCGAGCACGGCGCTCATTGCGAGCGCGGCCGACGCCGGCTGGATTTCCGGGTTGCGCGCGTGCGCCCCGGTGCGCTCCATGAGGTCGGCCATGGCCGCCAGCACGGGCATCATCGCGGCGCCGCGCAACTCCATAAAGCGGTCGTCGCCCTCGTCGGCGGCCAGATTGCGGATACGCAGGATGGGGCCGTGCGCGTCCCACAGGCGCATGAAAAATTCCACGACCTCTCGCGCCCGCCCCAGCCCGGCGACGCCCCGCCATTCGCCCTCGAACAATGCCAGCAGCTCCGGCATCTGGGCGTTGATCTCGGCGGCGAGGTGCAGCACCGCGTCCTCGACATCAGCGAAGTACTGGTAGAAGGTGGCGGGTGACGTGTCGACGGCGCGGGCAATGTCGGCCACCCGCAGTTCGCGCAGTCCGCGCTCGGCGAGCAGGTCGCGGGTGGCGTCCAGGATGCGCCTGCGTTTCTGCAGGGCCCGCGCCCCGAGGGGGCGCCCGCTGAGGTCCGCTATCTCTCGCGTCTCAGTACTCACCTGGACCATTCCCCGCGGGGCCTTGCCGAGGCGACAGTGCCCTGCACCGCCGGTTATTCGACAAACGCGTCGGCGAGTTGCTGGACGATATCACCCGCGGTCACGATGCGCTTGCCCTCCTCGTGGGCCCGGGTGCCTCCCATACCGCTCATCAGTGTGAGGTCGACACCCCTGCCCTCCTCGCGCAGGGCCCCGACGGTGCAGCGCTCACGCGGCCGCGCCTCGGTGAAATCCCACTGGAATTCGCGCATGGCATTTTCGTGTGTCATCTTGTTGATGTCCTCGTCGGGCACACCGTCCATGCTTTCCCAGAGGACCTCCGGAGAGCGGGGAAACGTCGTGTCCGAGTGGGGGTAGTCGCACTCCCACATAATGGTATCGATGCCCACGAGGTCGCGGTTGCGCACGCCGGCCTTGTCGTCGATGAAACAGTTCAGGATATGTTCCCGGAACACCTCGCTGGGCAGCTTGTCGCCGAAATCCTGGTGCGTCCATGCGTGATGGTGCCGGTAGACATAGTCCGCCCTCTCCAGGTAGTAAGGTACCCAGCCGATACCCCCCTCGGACAGCGCAAATTTGAGTGTCGGGTACTTGCGCAGAATGGTCGAGAACAACAGGTCTGCCGCGAGGTTGACGATACTGATCGGCGTGGTGCTGATCATTACCTCCACCGGTGCATCCATTGTGGTGAAAATCATGCCGCCGCCCGACCCGATGTGGATGAGGATAACCATGCCCTCGTCGGCACAGGCCTGCCAGAACGGATCCCAGTGCTCGGAATGTAGGCTGGGCAGGCCGAGCTTGTCCGGGTTTTCCGTAAAGTTGACTGCCCGGCAGCCTTTTTTCGCCACACGCCGGACCTCTTCGGCCATGAGCTGCGGATCCCAGATCGCGGGCAGCGCCAGGGGTATAAAGCGGTCGGGGTAACTGCCCGCCCACTCCTCTATATGCCAGTCGTTGTATGCCTGCAGCATGACGCGGGCCAGGTCCTTGTCCTCGCAGCGGCTCCACAACTGCCCCACGAAACCGGGAAAGGAGGGGAAGCAGATTGAGCCGAGCACGCCGTTGGCGTTCATGTCCTGCACACGTGCGTCGACGTCGTAGCAGCCCTTGCGCATCTGGTCGTAGGAGGTGGGCTCGACGCCGTACTCTTCCGGCACCCTGCCCACCACGGCGTTAAGCCCGATATTCGGCAGCTTCTGGCCGTTGAACTCCCAGACGTCACACCCGTTCTTGAGACGCGTGACCTTCGGCGCCTTCGACTTGTAGTCCTCGGTGAGATGGTTCTTGAACATGTCGGGGGGCTCGACCACGTGATCGTCGACACTCACCAGGATCATATCTTCCATATTCATGCGGCACGCTCCTCTTTCGGGGGGACAGTCGGCGGGCTTTCGAGCTGCAGCCACGGGGCCGGGACCCAAAGTATCTGACGGATCGTCAGATTTTGCAAGCCCGCGGCCCGCAAGGGCTTACAGGGGTAGAGACAGGCTGGATGCGGGAGGGCGCGGACAGCCCGGTCAGGCGATCACCCCGGCCACCTTGAGCTCGATCATGCGCTCGGTGTCGATGCCCGCCTCCGCGAGAATCTCGTCGCAGTGCTCGTTGAACTCCGGCGCCCGGGCGGTCTGCGCCGGCTCGCCGTCGAACTGCACGGGGGTGGACACCAGCTCGAACTCGGTGCCCTCCTTCGTGGCGCAGCTCGTGATGTAGCCGTTGGCGCGCACCTGCGCATCCGCCGCCACCTCGACCGTGTTCTGGACGGGAGCCCACTGGCCCGCGAGTGTCTGGAATTTCGCTGTCCACTCCGCGAGGGTGTGTTTGGCGATCTCCTCGCGGATGATGTCCCCCGCCGCCTGGGCGTTCTCGCCCAGCTTTTCGTGGGAGCTGAAACGCTCATCCTCGATCAGGTCCTCGCGGTCGATGTGCCGGCAGAAATCGGGCCAGTACTTGAAGCCCTGCAGCATGACGAGGGAGATGAAGCGCTCGTCGGAGGTCTGGTAGAGACCCGTGAGGGGGTTCTTCGAGCCGCTCGCCGCCCCCGCGCCGAGTGCCCATGGCTGCCCGCTCTGGGCCGACAGCGCTATGGCCGGACCGACAGACCAGACGCCGGCCGCCAGCAGCGAGACGTCCACTACCGAGGGCTCGCCGGTGCGCTCGCGCTTGAACAGCGCCGAGGCGATGCCGCCGGCAATCGTCATGCCGCCGATGGAGTCGCCGAAGCCCGGCCCCGGTTGCGGCAACACGAAGCCCATTCCCGGCGGGCTGACGCTCTGGGCGCAACCACTGCGACACCAGAAGGACGTCATGTCGTAGCCCCCGCGATTGCCGTCTGGGCCCCTGGGGCCCGACGCGGTGCCACGGACGTAGATGATGTTCGGGTTGTGGGCGCGGATATCCTCCACGTCGATCTTGAGTTTCTCCAGCACCGCCGGCAGCTTGTTGGACAGGAACACGTCGCAGGTCCTGGCCAGTTCGTAGAGCACGGCAACCCCATCCTCGCTCGACAGGTCGAGGCCGATGGAGCGCTTGCCGCGATTGGCATGCTCGTTGAGTACGTGCACGCCCTGGGACAGGTCGAGCACGCCGGTGCTGCCGAGCCCGCGCATGGCGTCGCCGCGCTCGTGGTGCTCCACCTTGATCACGTCGGCGCCCCAGTCGGACAGGATGGCGGCAGCCGCGGGCACGAACATGTGCTCGGCGACTTCCAGTATACGTACACCTTTCATTACGTCAGTCATAGCGGGACCCAGATAATTCAATCGCGGTTGTGCGGGACGGCGGGCCGCCGCTGTGCAGCGACCTGCGGGAAACACCGCTGAAAAGTATGGCACGCCCCCCGAAAGTTTTACAAGGTATATGTCTTGTAATAAACTTTTCCGCGCCCGCCCGCTCCCGCCCCGACACTCACCCCCCGGAGACGCGATGGATTACCGCTATCCCGCCGACACTGACGCCTTCCGCCAGGAGGTCCGCCGGTGGCTGGCGGACAACCTGGACGACGAGCTCCGCGGGCTCGCCAATCGCGGGGCCATGGAAGCGGAGCAGCTGGAGGCCCTGCGCGCCTGGAACCGGCGGCTGGCCGAGGCCGGTTACGCGGCGATCTCCTGGCCCGAGGAGTACGGCGGCCGCGGCGCGGGGGTGATGGAACAGGTGGTGCTGGCCGAGGAGATGCAGCGCGCGGAGGCCCCCGCCGCGCTCAATCCCATCGGACTCGCCAACATTGCCCCCTCCATCATGAGCTGGGGCACGGAGGAACAGAAACGCACCCTGCTGCCGCGTATGCGCAGCGGCGAGGACATCTGGTGCCAGGGCTTTTCCGAGCCCGACGCGGGCTCCGACCTCGCGTCCCTGCGCACCCGCGCGGTCGAGGACGGCGACCACTTCGTGGTCAGCGGCCAGAAGGTGTGGAACACGCTGGGCCACTACGCGGATTACTGCGAGCTGCTGGTGCGCACCGATCCCGATGCCCCCAAACACCAGGGCATCACCTGCCTGCTCGTGGACATGCACCTGCCCGGCATCACCGTGAAACCGCTGGTCACGCTCACGGGAGAGGCGGAGTTCTCCGAGATCTTCTTCGACGACGTGCGCGTGCCCCGCTCCGCCCTCCTCGGCCCGGTGAACAGGGGCTGGGAGGTGGCGATGACCACGCTGAGCAACGAGCGCGCAGGCGTGGCCAACCTGCACCTGGGGGTGCGCAAGAAAATCGCGCGGCTGATCGACGCGGCGAAATCGCAGCAGGCAGACGACAGGCCCGTGGCACTGGACCCGGTGGCGCGACAGTCACTGGCGCGACTCTACCTCTACGGTGAACTGCAGAAAGCCCTCGCGGACATGTGCGTGGCGGGAGAACTGAACGGCCGGCCACCCGGGGCGGAGTCCTCGATCACAAAGCAGTGCTGGAGCGACGTGGAACAGCGCATCGGCGAGGTGAGTGCCGCGGTGCTCGGCCCGGCCGCCCGCGGCGGCCAGTGGGGCGACAACCGCCTGTTCAGTCGCAGCGTGTCCATCGCCGGCGGCACCACCCAGATCAACAAGAACATCATCGCCCGCCGCGTGCTGGGCATGCCGAAGGGCTGAAAGCCGTGGAAACCAGTTACAGTGAAGAGCAGGAATCCTTCCGCGCCAGCCTGCGGCGCTTCCTGGAGGACAAGGGCGGTACGGGATTCACCCGCGAACAGTGGTCGCAATCTTCGCCCCTGTCCGGGGCGGGTTGGGAGCAGCTGTCCGAACTCGGTGTGACGGGCCTGCTGGTGCCTGAATCCGCCGGCGGCATCGGCGGCGACATGGTCGACATGGGCGTGGTCATGGAAGAACTCGGGCGGCAGGTACAGCCGGGGCCCGCCTGGTCCAGCTGCGTGGGTGCCACGACCGCCGCGGCGGATTTCGCACAGGACAAGCTGCTCGCCGAACTGGCCGGTGGTGCGCGCAGGGCGACCCTTGCAGTCGCCGAGCCCGGTCGCAGCTTCGCGTTGTGGCAGGATCCCCAGGTGCGCGCGGACGGCGACCGGCTGCACGGCCTCAAGACCGAGGTTCCCGATGCGCTGGATGCCGACGCCTTTTTCGTCACCACCGACGGCGGCGTGTACCTCGTCGATGCCGGCGCCGCGGGGTTGCGCATCGACGCGGAAGAGACCGTGGACGGCTCTCGCCGTTTCGCCGCGGTCAGTTTTGCAGGCACCCCAGGCACGCGCCTGGGGGACAACGGCGAACTGGCCCACGCCGTCGACCGCATGCTGGTGGCGCTCTGCGCCGATGGCGTAGGCGCCGCGCAGCGCGCGCTGGAACTCACCATCGAATACGCCGCCGAGCGGCGGCAATTCGGCCAGCCCATCGGCTCCTTCCAGGCAGTACAACACCTCTGCGCCGACATGCTGCAGGCGCTGGAGCTGGGGCGGGCGGGCCTGCACTACGCCCTGTGGGCCGTGGACGCGGGCGATGCGGCGGAGGCGCACCGGTCGGCGGTCATGTGCAAGGCCTACATGGCCGATACCTTTGCGCAGATCGGTGCCGGCGCTATCCAGGTGTTCGGGGGCGCGGGTTTCACCTGGGAGTACGATATCCAGCTCTACTACAAGCGCCTGTTGTCGCTGGAACTGACCTGGGGAAACGCGGCGGTCTGGCTGGAGGAACTGGCGCGATTAGTGATAGACGGCGAGGCGCCAGCTATCATACCGGAATAGACCCGCCGGACCGGGCCCGCCCGAAAACAGGAGACACAGCCGTGGACTACTCACACTACGACGCAAGGCACCACCTCGACGTGCGCCTGGAAAACCGTGTCGCCGTTGTCACTTTCAACCGCCCCGAGGTACACAATGCCGTCAACCACGCGGTGCACGTGGGCCTCGAGACCATCTTCCGCGACCTGGCCCACGACCGGGATGTCGGGGCCATCGTTCTCACGGGCAACGGCAAGTCTTTCTGCGCGGGAGGTGACGTCAAGGGTTACGGCAACGAGGACGATCGCCCCATCGACCAACTGCGCGGCACGCGCTACCTGGTGCAGGAGATGATCAATTGCGAAGCCCCGATCATCGCGGCGGTCAACGGCACTGCAGCGGGTCTCGGCGCGACGATTGCGCTGCTCTCCGATGTCATTTTCATGGCCGACACGGCGCGCATCGGTGACACCCACGTGAAAATGGGCCTGGTGGCAGGCGACGGGGGCGCGGTGATCTGGCCGCTACTGATCGGCCCCCACCGGGCCAAGGAACTGCTGATGTCGGGCACCCTGGTAGCGGGCCCGAAGGCGGCGGAGATGGGCCTGGTCAATCACTGTGTCGCCGCGGACAGGGTGGTCGAGGAGGCCGTGGCGTTTGCAGCGGGACTCGCGAACGGTCCCATCGCGGCGATCCGCTGGACCAAGATGGCGATCAACCAGGGTATCCAGCAAGCGATCAACAACACCCTGAATTTCTCCGTCGCGGCGGAACACCTCACGGCCCATACCGAGGACATGCGCGAGGCGGTGACCGCGTTTGCAGAGAAACGCGACCCGAAATTCACCGGCCGCTAACCGAACACCTCGGCGGCGAAACGTTCAAGTCCCGCTACCGCTTCCCTGCCACGACGCCAGGGTTGTACCACCACACGGGTCACGCCCGCATCCTCCCAGCGACGCAGGTCCTCACGGCCCGACACGGGGCCGCCGGTGATAATCTCCAGTTCGTCCGGGTCGCGCCCCTCCGCGCGCGCTATCTCACGCAGGCGGGCGAGCAGCGGTGCGACGCTCTCCGGTGTATGCCCGAGCCCGTACCAGCCGTCGCCGTGCCGCGCGACACGACGCAGGGCGGCGTCCGACTCGCCGCCGATGTGCAGCGGCGGGTGGGGGCGCTGCACCGGCTTGGGTTCAAACATCACCTCGTCAAAGCTGTAGAACTCCCCGCGGTGGGCGATCGCCTCCTCGGTCCACAGGCGCTTGCACACGTCCAGCGCCTCGTCCAGGCGACGACCACGGGTACCGGGGTCGAGTCCGGCGGCACTCCACTCGCTGCGCAGCCACCCCGCCCCAACGCCGACCTCGGCGCGCCCGCCGGAGACGATATCCAGGGTCTGCACCGCCCGCGCCGCCACGAAGGGGTGGCGCAGGCCGAGCAGGTAGACATTGGTGCCCAGGCGAATGCGCTGCGTGCGCCCCGCCAGGTAGGAGAGATAGGCGAACACATCGTACAGCGGTGTCTCCGGCGGGACCGGGGGGTGCGCATCCTCGTCGCCCGCCGCGTAGGGCGAGCTGGACATCTCCCGGGGAAACACCAGGTGTTCGGGCATCCACAGTGACTCGAAGCCGAGCCGGTCCGCCGCCACTGCCACTTCTTCGAAGTAACGCGGGTGCAGCATGCCGATGGCGGTACCCACCTTGATTCCCATAGACTCTTCCTCCATCCCGGTCGCCTGGCACAGGCCGCAAGCACTTTATCATGACAGGCGTCTTATTATAGAATCTTCCGCTGGCGTCGGCCTCCCCCCGGCAACGGTCGGGGCGCCCGGGGACCGGCCGGTTACGCACGACGGAGCGCCCGATGGACCTGCTGCCCACCGCAGAACAACAACAGATAGTCGATACAGCGAAGCAGTTTCTCGGCAGGGAGTTTCCCCTGTCGGATGCGCTGCAACTGGCACCCGGGCAGGCGCGCATCGCCCGCGACGACCTGTCGCGCATCGCCGGTCTCGGCTGGATCGGGATAGGCCTGGACGAGAGCGACGGCGGCGTGGGCTACGGCCTGCCCGAAGAGGTACTGCTGTTCATTGAACTGGGGCGCGAACTGATGCCCCCCGCCCTCCTCGGCGGCGTGCTCGGCGCCCGTGTGGCGGCGCGCGGCGGCGCCGCGAACATGGTGGGGGCTATCCTCGACGGCGCGAGCAAAGTCGCGCTGGCCGCGGCGCGGCCGGGCAAACCACCAGAGACGGGCAGCGAAATCAGCGGGGAGTTCATCGTCTACGAGGCGGGTGACGCCGACCTCGTGCTGGTCGCCGACGCGGAGCGCGCCGCGCTGCTCAGCCGCGACGATCTGGACACCGTGGAAGAACTCTCGTGCATCGACCCCACCCTGCCGGCGTCGGTGTGCCGGGCGCAGGCGGTGCGCAGCATCGCCACGGTAAGTGCTGCGGCCGACCCGGTATTCATGCGCGGCGCCCTGCTCAGTGCCGCCCTGTTGCTGGGCATCGCCGAGGCGACAACGGACCGTTCCGTCGCCTACGCGAAAGAGCGCGAACAGTACGGCAAGCCCATCGGCAGCTTCCAGGCCATAAAGCACTACTGCGCGGAAATGGCCATACGCTGCGAAGCAGTGCGCGCCACCCTGTACCACGCGAGCATCACCCTCTCTGCCGGCACCGCGGAGGGACCCTTCGATACCTTCACGGCAAAGGCGCTGGCAGTGGACGCGGCGCAGGAGAACGCCAATACCGCGGTGCAGATTCACGGCGGCATGGGTTACACCGAGGAGATGGACATCCACCTTTTCGTAAAGCGGGCCCAGGTACTGGCCACGCTTTTCGGCGGCGAGCGCTATCACCTGAAAGCACTGCTCGCGCAGCCGCGACCGGCATAGGAGCGCCGCATGAATCTCGACTTCACGCCGGAGCAACTGGAATTCCGCGAGCGCGTCCGGGACTGGCTGCACGACAACATCCCCGCGCAGCGCCGCCCCCCGGACGGCGCCGCGGGCCGCGAGTTCGACCTGGCCTGGCAGAAAACCCTCTACGAGGGCGGCTGGGCAGGTATCAACTGGCCCGTGGAGTACGGCGGCCAGGGCTTCGACACCTTCCAGCAGCTGATCTTTCTGATGGAGTACTCGCGCTGCGGCGCGCCGGGCGATCACTACCGCTTCAACGGACTCAACCTCGCCGGCCCTACAATCATCGCCTGTGGCGACGACGAACAGAAGCGCACGTACCTGCCCCCGATACTCAGGGGCGAGGTGATCTGGTGCCAGGGTTTCTCTGAACCCGCCGCGGGATCCGACCTCGCCTCCCTGAAGACGCGCGGGGTTATCGACGGCGACGAGATGGTCGTCACCGGCGCCAAGATCTGGACCAGCTGGGCGCGCTTCGCCGACTGGCAGCAGGTGCTGGTGCGCACGGATCCCGACGCGCCGAGGCACCAGGGCATCAGCTGGGTGATCAACCGCATGGACAACCCCGGCATGGAGATTCGCCCCATACGCGACATGGCCGGCGGCACCGACCTGCACGAGGTCTTTTACGACGAGGTGCGCATTCCCCTGAAAAACGTTGTCGGCGGGCTGAACAACGGCTGGCGCGTGAGCATGGCCCAGCTGTCCTTTGAGCGCGGTACCGCGTTCATGCCGTCACAGGTAGAGACCCAGAAGTTCATCGAGGACCTGGTGGAACTGGCGCGAAGCACTGCGCTCGAGGACGGCCGCAAAGCGATCGAGGACGATCACATCGCCTACCGCCTCGCGAAACTGCGGGCCGAGACCCGCTCGCTGCTGGCCATGACGCTGCTCGGCATCTCGCGCAATGAGCGCACCGGGATTCCCGGCCCGGAGGGCTCCATGCTGAAACTGTTCCAGTCGGAACTGTACAAGCGCATCACCATCCTGGCGCTGGAGATCGTCGGCAACGACAGGGCTGCCCTGTCGGGCCTCGCCGGCCGCTGGCCACAGGCTTTCCTCGGCTCCTTCGCCAACACCCTCGGGGGCGGCACCTCCGAGGTGATGCGCAACATTATCGGCGAGCGCTGCCTCGGCCTGCCGAAGTAACCCGCGCGGCGCGCAGTCCCGCCAGTCCCGTGACAAGTGCCGTCAGGAGCAATACCTGCCAGGGCATCGTCGGGATACGCTGCTGGTTCACCCCGAAACCCGGCGGATTGGTGTTGCACAACAGCGAGGGCGGCGGGTAGTTCACCGTCGCCTCGCCCGAGGGGTTGACGAAGGCACGCACCGTGAGACTGGGGCGCACGGTACTCGGCACCTCGACCCACTCGCCGTCGACGAGGGCCCAACCGGGCCAGGCAATGCCGGCGCCGTCGCCGTCCACCGCCGCTTCGGGCCACAGGATGAATCCGCTCAGCGGCTCGCCCGGCAGCGTGGAGTGGATGGACAGGTCGGAACCCACAAGCTCTATGTCGGCACCCGGGGTGGTCGGCGTGAACCCGACAGGTACGATCTCGTACTGCAAGTAGGGCGCATTGTTGATGCACACGCCCTGCAGGTTCAATTGCAGGCTGGCACCGCTCGCGAACATGATTGCCGTGGCCGCGCTGTCCGCGTCATTGGAAGGGTCGGAGTCGCCGCTGGTGGTGCTGACGCTCGCATCGACCGGGATGTTGGACGTGTCCGCCATGGGCGAGGTGTAGGTAAAGGACACCGAGACGGTGTCCAGCGGGTCGAGCGTCGCGGGCATGCCGGTGAACGTCACCGTACCGTCGGCGTTGTACACGGCGCTCGCACCGACAGGGAGGCTGGTGAACATCACGTCGTCCACCGTGTTGCCGGGCCCACCGATGGACAGCGTGTAGGCCACGCCCTGCGCATCGTCGATCGCGCTCAGGTTGGCGTAGGTCACGGTGCCGCCCACCGTTGTGTTGGGTTCCGCGGAGGCGGGCAGGCCGGTGATGTCAGTCGACAGGTCCGGCAGGGTGAACACCGTGTTGGCGCTGTCGGTGTCGTTCGTCGGGTCGGCGTCCCCGCTGGTGGTACTGATACCCGCGTCCACGGGCGTGTTCGACATATGCCCCATTGGCGATGTGTAGCTGAAGGAGATCGACAGCGTGTTGCCCTGGGTAAACGTTGTCGGCATGCCGGTGAAGGTCACTGTGCCGTCCGCGTTGTACACGGCTGACGCCCCCGGGGGCAGGTCGAAGAACATGACATCGGTCACCGTATTGCCCGGACCACCGATGGACAGGCTGTAGGTGACACCCGATGCGTCAAGCGTACCGAGGCTGGACCAGACCACGGACCCCATCACGGTGGAGTTGGGCTCCCCGGTTGCCGGGATACCGGTAATCTGCGTCGCCAGGTCGACGCCGCCGATGGTGGTGGAGCCCGCGGCCGCGTTGTTCGCGGGCACCTCGTCGATGTCTGTGGTGGCGATGCTGGTGTCGACCTGCACGGGGCCGCTGGCCGGCGCCGTGTAGGAAAACGTCATGCCGTTGTAGACCTCACCCGGCGCCAGGGTGCCGGGAAAGCCGGACAGGGTCACCACACCGCTGCCGTCGTCGTACGCGGCGCTCGCGCCCAGCGGCAGGTTGCCGAAGCTCACCGTGCCCAGCCCCGGCGTGATATTCATGGCGTAGGTGACGCCGCCGGCCGGACTTGCCCCGTTATTGCCGAAACTGAAGATGCCCTGCACCGGGTCGCCCGTCTCCGCGGTGTCGACCACCGCGACGGACGTGGCCACGTCGACAAGGGTGTCCTGGATGGTCAGTTCCTCGGAGAACTCCGGGGTCAGGAAGTAGGTCCACAGATTGACGCCCTTGGCGTCGCCCCAGCCCGCGTTTGTGTTGCAGTCGGAGTTGCTGTTGTTGCCGTTCTCCCACTGGCGATAGATCGTGGTCGAATCCACGCCGACGAGGCTCATCGGCGGGCTCGCCGCGGCGGGTGAGGCTGCACCACAGAGAAAGCCATTGAGGATACCCACGGTCTCACCGCTCCCCGTGACATAACCGCGGTCGTCGAAGAACACCGTCGTGTCCCCGGGGCTCGCGCCGTTCAGGCGCGTGATGGTGGGACCGCCGCCGGGCACGGCGCTGGCGGGGACGCCATTGTTCTCCGCGTCGATGATCGGAAAGTGCACCTCGCCGTTGCGCCCGAATGCGCGGTAGTCGTAGGGCGTCGCACTGGCGGGGAAGGGATCGCCGTCGTTGTCCAGGCCGTCCCAGTCGGCGCTGTGCGAACCGCCGAAAGCGATGCCGGTAAGCACCCGGTTGAGTGGGTTCGCAGGGTCGAAATCGATCCCGTCGCGGCTGATGACGATCTGGTAACTGACCGTGTCCGTAGTGTCGAAACTGAAGGTACCGCCGACACCGGTGGCCGTGGTATTGCCACCCAGCGCGCCGGCAAAGGCGACGTTGGAGATCTGTGGCGATGGCGGCGTGAGGGCGATGCCCAGTGCATTCAGTACGCGCTCCGCCTCAGTCTCGGCCGATCCCCCCGGTGAAATATCGCTAAAAAAGATTGGGAACTCCGCCGCCTGCGCAGCCACTCCCAGTGGCAGGTTGCTCACCTGCGCGTTGTTGCTGCGCAGGGTCTTGTAGAGCGGCTCGCCGTCGTCGAGGAAACCGAAGGTGTTGGCGTACAGTGCGTAGCCATTCGGGTCGAGACCGCGGAGGTCCTGCCGGTAGCGGTAGCCGTCCAGGGTGACGTAGTAGAGCGATGAAAAGACCGGCCGGTTGTTGCCCCCCGTAAACCCGATGAAGGCGTAGGTGAAGACCCGACCGTCGAGGTCGGTGGTCGAGGTTGCATCGGCGCGCACGGTAATATCCCAGGCAGCTACCGTGTTGCCGCTGCTGGCCACGCTGTTCACGTTGCCGTTGGGACCGCCGCCGCTGCCGGTACCGAACTGCACACCGTAGATGCCGGTCTGGGGCGCCTGGTACACGCACGGCGCCCAGCCGTTGGGTACCGTCGCCGAGTTGTCGGCGCTGTTCGGCCCGGCCAGCTCCTCCAGGCGGCTGTTAATGTCGCCCAGACCGCCGCCGAAGTAGTGGTCGCCGACCTCCGCCGTCCCGCTGACGCAACTGAAGTCCACGGTACCCGGCAGCGTCTCGTCGCCGGGCACGCCGAAGTCCTGGGGGTTGTACACGTCGATATCCCCCGAGGACCCGATATTGCTGGACCCCAGGAGGATGTATTCGCCCGCCTCGGCGTACACGTAGTTGAAACCGCGCCGTATGACCCGGTCCATGTAGCGCTGGCCGGGTTGCACGTCGAGATTGGAGCGCGAGCCCGTGGCCGGGTAGGTCGCGGGGTGTAGCGAGCGGCTGCCCTCCGCGAAGGCCTGGCCCGCGCACAGGACAAGGCCCGCCACGGCACCGATCAGACCCGATGCGAGGGTTCTGGTGAAGGTTTGCATGATTGCCCCTGTCGTCAAAGCTAGTTCTTATTATTGCTTTGATAGTACCCGCTCATTCCCTTGCTGCACAGGGGATACAGGGGCTCCGGGGAAATATTTTACAAATTTTCACGTTTGTCTAACCGCTGCCGTTATGCTCCCGGGTGCTGGCGTGAAATAACCATATCGCATATGTTAATTATTATTAGATTCTTATATGGAATTTCTTGCAGGAGCATCCTATCCTGTCAGCAGTGCTCACCCGAACACACTGAGGCGCAGGGGAAACGCCACAGCGGGCATCGAGCCAGGGGACGGAAAGACGTGAATAAAACGACAACAATCACGACGATTCTCGTGCTGTGCGCCTGGGCCGCCACGGCCCAGGCAAACGGCCGCGAGGATTCCCTGCTGGAGTGTGGCGTCCAGCTGGGCGGATCGGAACTGCGCTACAAGCCGCCGTCCGCCATGCAGAAGCGCGGGCTGCACATCAAGGCGGGGTTCGCCCCCGAACAACAGGCAGTGAAGTTCGAACGGGTGGAACCGCGCTTCAAGTTGACGCACAGCTCCACACGGTCGCGCATGCCGGCCATCCTGGCCATCGCCCGCGTGGGGTGCTCCTGGCGCTAGGACCTCCTCAGGTACACAACCAGCCGCCGTCCACGACCAGGGTCTGGCCTGTCACGAATGCACTGGCCGGCCCCGCGAGGAACACCACGACGCCCTTGATATCGTCCTCGGTACCCGAGCGCTGTTGCGGAATCCCGCTTTCGAAGGCGGCGAGCTTATCGTCGTCATGTCTCACGTGGTTCATCATGTCGGTGAGGAAAGGTCCCGGCGCGATGCCGTTTACACGTATGTTGTCGCCCGCGAGCTTCACCGCCATGTCCCGGGTGAGTGAGACCACCGCGCCCTTGCTTGCGTTGTAGGCCACCACGGGTTCCGCCTCGTCGGTGGCGCAGCGCCACGCGGAGATCGACGAGATGTTGATGATACTGCCGCCACCCCGCTCCCGCATCGTGCGGGCCACCTGCTGCGAGAGGTAAAACAGTCCACGCACATTCAGGTTGAACACCTTGTCCCAGCCCGCCATGGGGTAGTCCAGCGTGGGTGCCGCCCACACCATGCCCGCGTTGTTGACCAGGATGTCCACCCCGGGCACCGCGTCCCAGACACGCGCCAGGAGGTCGTCGATAGCTGCGAGGTCACCGAGATCCGCCTGCAGGGGCCAGGCGCGCCGGCCGATTCCCTCGATGGCGGCGCTGACCTCGGCCAGCGGATCCGCCTTGCGCCCCACGACGATGACATCGGCGCCCGCCTCGGCGAGCCCGATGGCGAGGTGGCGCCCGATACCGTGGCCGCCCCCGGTGACGAGCGCCACCCGGTCGTCGAGCCTGAACATGTCTGTGGTGTGCATGGCCGTTTCCTTGCCGTCAGATGATGGCGGTGTCGCGCCCTTCCCAGTAGCGCGCCTTGATCTTGCGCTTGAACAGCTTGCCGGCATCCGAGCGCGGCAACTTTTCCTCGAAATCGACAGTTCGCGGGCACTTCAGGTGGGACAGGCGTTCCCGGCAGTAGGCGATGAGCTCTTCCTCCAGCGCCGCGCCCGCGTCGCCGAAGTCCATGGGCTCCACCACCGCCTTGACCTGCTCGCCCATCTCCTCGTCCGGCACGCCCACCACCGCGACATCCGCTACCTTGGGGTGCATGACCAGCACGTTCTCCGTCTCCTGGGGATAGATATTGACCCCGCCGGAGATGATCATGTTGGCCTTGCGGTCCGTGAGGTACAGGTAACCTTCCCCGTCCACGTAGCCGATATCGCCCACCGTCGCCTTGTCCGCCAGGCGCGATTCGGCGGTCTTCTCGCTTGCCTTGTGGTATTCGAACTCTGCACCGCCAGAGAAATAGACGGTGCCCACCTCCCCCGGGGGCAGTTCGGCGCCGTCCTCGTCGAGGATATGCACCTGCCCGTAGGGCGGGCGGCCCACCGAGCCGGGGTGGGCGAGCCAGTCCTCGGCGGTGATCTGGGTGCCGCCGTGCCCTTCCGTGGCCCCGTAATACTCCAGGATGATGGGGCCCCACCACTCGATCATCTGCTGCTTGACCTCTACCGGGCAGGGCGCGGCCGAGTGTGCCGCGAGCTTGTGGCTGGACAGGTCGTAGCGGATCCTGGCCTCCTGCGGCAGCTTCAGCATGCGGATAAACATGGTCGGCACCCACTGGCTGAAGTTGACCCTGTAGTCCTGGATCAGCCGCAGTGACGCCTCGGGCTCGAACTGCTCCATCACCACGACGCTCGCACCGACGCGGTGCATCGCCATGCAGAAGCGCAGAGGCCCGGCGTGGTAGAGAGGCGCGGGCGACAGGTACACCGTGTCTTCGTTCAGGCCGAAGCCGGCGATGATGCCAAGGGCAAATCGACCCGGGTTGCCGACCTCGCGCTCGGGATTCTCGTGCTTGATCCCCTTCGGGTAACCCGTGGTTCCGGAAGAGTACAGCATCTCCGAGCCCTCCAGTTCGCGGGCGATCGGTTTCGCGGGGCACTCCCCCATACCGCGCTCCAGCGATTCGAAGCCCTCCGCCTCGCCGCCCACCACCAGCCACGCCTCCACGCCGGGCTGCGAATCCAGGATGTCGCGCACCACGCCGACAAGCGCGTGGGATACCACCACCACCTTGGCCTCGCAATTGCCGACGATGTAGTCCACCTCGTCCGGGGACAGGTGTGTGGAGATGGGCGTGTAGTAGAGGCCGGAGCGCTGGGCGGCCCAGGCGGCGTAAAAGTACTCCGGGCAGTTCTTCATGAAAAAGGCCACGGAGTCGTTCGGACCTAGTCCGTAGCGGGCGAAGAGCTGCGCGCACTGGTTGGAGCGATCGTTCAGTTCGCGGTAGGTGACGACATCGCCACACCCCATGATGATGGCGGCCTTGTCGGGCGTCTGCTGGGCGAATACGGCCGGGTACATGGGCGGGTCTCCTGAGCGCGCCGCACGCGGGGCGCTGAACGGCGCGGGCGGGATTATGTAGAGGTGTACAAAAACGGGACGGTGCGCTTTTTCCCCGGATTTAGCGGGCCAGGTTCGGCTTTCGCGCACCGAAAAAGGGCTCCGTCCCCGTGACTGCAGACTATATCCGCGAACGCCCCGATCGGCAATAACATGACAGGCGGCTTGCGAAGCGTCCCCGCTGGCGCGACTTTGGGCATGGGGGTTCTCAGGGAAGCGCCCTTGGGCTATGATTGCAAGACGAATGTCTTATTTAAACCGCCCGCATCGGACCGACCCCGGCGCCCCCGGCGGGCGGGCCCGCCACGGGGCGGGAAAACCAGCACCGAGGAGTACCACGTGGACCTAGACTGGAGCCCGGAGGAGATCGCTTTCCGCGACGAAGTCCGGGAGTTTATCGCCACCGAGATGACCGACGAGGTCGCCGGCAGCATCTTCATCGATACGCCGGCGCGGATCGAGTTCGTCACCAAGATGGCCGAGCGCGGCTGGCTGGGCATGGGGTTCCCCGAGAAGTACGGGGGCTCACCCAATCCCTTCCCCCTCGCCCAGTTCATCCTCAACGCCGAGCTGGATCGCGCGGGCGGCCCGATTATCGGCAAGAACGTCGGCACCATCGCCAGCACCATCTACCACGTGGCCAGCGAGGAGATGAAGCTGGACTTCCTGCCGAAGATTTTCCGCAACGAGGGCCAGTGGGCGATCACCTACACCGAGCCCAATGCCGGCACCGACCTGGGCTCGCTGCAATGCCGCGCCGTGGACAAGGGCGATTATTTCGAAGTCACGGGCATGAAGCACTACATCACGTCGGCGCACTTCTGCCGGTGGCACTGGATGGCATTGCGCACCGACCCCGATGCACCCAAGCACCAAGGCATCAGCATCTTCATCGTCGATCACGACACACCGGGGCTCACCCTGTCGCCCATGGATACGCTGGGCCGGGAAGGCACCACCCACCGCACCAACCAGGTGTTCTTCGACAAAATGAAAATCCCCCGTTCGCGCCTGGTAGGAGATCAGAACAAGGGTTTCTACTACATGATGCAGGCGCTGGACTACGAGCGCTTCGCCATCCTGTCCTTCGCCTCCCGCGTGCGTCGCTTCAACAAGATCGTCGCCTGGTACAGGGACGCCGATTTCAGCGGCGAACAGCCCGTCGACGACGCCTACACGAGGCGGTCCCTGGCGCGTATGGCGGCCCGCGTGGAGGTCGGCACCATGCTCGAGCGGCTCGCCATCTGCCGCGCCCAGGACGAGGTGCCCGACGTGGAGGCGGCGATGAACAAGGCTTGGGGCGCCTCCATCGGCGACGAATTCGCCCAGCTCGCGCTGGAACTCATGGGCCCCTTCGGCGGCCTGTGGGGCGGCGAGCACTCCCCCTTCGACGGCGGCCTGGCGGACGAATACCTGATGGCGGGACACGCCCGCGTCGCCGCGGGCGGCGTGGACACCTCCAAGTCAATTATCGCCCGGCGCCTGCTGGGCCTGCCCAATGCGCTCGGTAAACCCGAGCTGCCCCAGCGCTGACAGAACACCGAGGAGATTCCGAGTGGATATCAAACTGACCGAGGAGCAGACCCAGCTCCAGGACATGGCGGCCCGCTTCATGGACGACCGCTGCAGCTTCGAGTTCGTGCGCGGCATCGAGAACGATTCCGATATCGGCTTCTGCCGCGACATGTGGCAACAGTTCGCCGAGATGGGCTGGCTGGGTATCATCGTGCCCGAAGCGCACAACGGCATGGGCATGAGCACCCTGGACCTGGTCGTGCTGGTGCGCGAGATGGGCCGGCACGTCTGCCCCAGCCCCTACCTGTACACCGCGGTACTGGCCGCCGACCTGATCGCCAATGCGGGCAGCGAAGAGCAACAGACGGCGCTGTTGTCGCCCATCGTCATGGGCGAGAAAATCTATACGCTGGCCTACCAGGAATTCTCCCGCTTCTTCCGCCCGGAACACGTCAAGCTGGAGGCGAAAAAAGACGGCGACAGTTTCGTACTCAATGGCACCAAGCTTTTTGTGGAGTTTGCCGACGGGGCCGACACGCTGGTGGTCGCCGCGCGCACGGGAGCGGTGGATTCGCGCGACGGCATCACGCTGCTGCTGGTGGACCGGGCCAGCGCAGGGATCAGCACCGCACACATGCCGACCATGTCGCGCGACCGCCACTACCAGGTGGATTTCGCGGATGTCAAAGTGCCCGCCTCGGCTGTGATCGGCGAGGTCGACAAGGGGTGGGACGCGCTGGAACCAAGCCTGCTGAAAATGGTGACGGCCTTCTGCGCCTACACCAACGGCGCCGGCTTCGAGATGCACGAACACTCCACCGAGTACGCCAAGGAGCGCGTGCAGTTCGGCCGCCCCATCGGCCAGATGCAGACTATCCAGGGCTACCTCGCCCAGCTCATAATAGAGCTGTACGGCGCCGACATGCTGACCATGTTCACCGCGTTCCAGATGGACAAGGGGCGGCACGTGCGCGGCTACGTGGCCAAGGCCAAGGCCTTTTCCGCGGAGACCGTCGGGCACGTCATGGACGTCGGCTCCCAGATCTTCGGCGGCATGGGCTACATGGAGGAACAGGACACGACCCTGTTCCTGCGCCGCGGCAAACAGTACCAGCTCGCCCTGGGCGGCACGGAGTACTGGGAGGATGTGATTGCCGAGGAAATCATCGATCGCGAGCCTGTGGTCCTCACTTAGACATGTGGGACAACTGCTGAAACCCATGTCCGCCGCCGACGACTTCACCATCGGCCTGGAAGAGGCGCTCTCCTGGATCGATGTCGAACGCCACGCCCAGACCGGGGAGTTCGACGTCGAGCTGGGCTACTGCTGGACCACCTGCGCCTCCGTGCAAAACGGCAACCCGATCTACTGGGACGAGGCGGTGGCCGCACAGATCACGGGCGGGCCTACGGCGCCCCTGACCATGCTCTCGGCCTGGTTCCGGCCGCACTACTGGATGCCCGGCCGCGACACCATTCCACTGCCCTGGCAGACCCACTTCGACCTCAAGGAGACACTGGCCCTGCCGGAGGCGGTGGCCACCGACAGCGAGGTCGTGTTCGGGGCGCCGATCCGGCCCGGCGACAGGATAAGCTGTGTCGAGACCCTGCGCTCCCTCAGTGACATCAAGACGACCAAGCTCGGCCGGGGCCGCTTCTGGGTCATCGACTGCGTCTGCCGCAACCAGGGCGGCGACTGGGTGGGCACCGAGACCATGACCGGCTTCGGTTACCGCAAGGGGGCGCAATGACGGCTACGACGCGCTCCCTGACACTCGGCCAGGTAAACGCGGGCGACGAGTTGCCGGAACTGGCCCACGATGTCAGCGCCACCACGGTGATCCTCGGTGCGCTGGCGAGCAGGGACTGGCGCCCCATGCACCACGACCGCGACTTTGCCCAGCAGCGCAACGGCACCCGCGACATCTTCATGAACACCCCCAACCAGGCGGCCTGGCTGGAGCGCTTCATCACGGACTGGGCGGGCCCGAAGGCGCGCATCGGCCGCTACAAGTTCCGCATGGGCGACTCCGTCTGCCCGGGAGACCGGATCGTATTTACCGGGGCGGTGGAAAGCACCGGGACCGATGCGACCGGGTGCGGGTGGGCCGAACTCAGCATCAACCTCATGGTCGGCGGCGAGGCGAAAACCCGGTTTACCGCGAGGGTCGCCCTTCCCGTGGATGACGACGACAATCCCTGGACCCGTGCCGGCGACCAGTGGCAGCCCTGACAGACCACCCCTGCAAAAAATCAAGAGAGATACACCATGGCCAAGCTTCCGCTCGACGGCGTGAAAATTCTCGACCTGGCGAGGCTCGGCCCGGGCCCCCACGCATCGCAGATTCTCGGCGACTTCGGAGCCGACATCATCAAGATAGAACCCCCGAGCCGCGGCGGCCGCGAACTGACCATGCCCGACGTATTGCGTCGCAATACACGCAGTATGCGACTCAATCTGAAAAAACCGGAGGGCCGCGAGGTATTCGAGCGACTCGTGGGCGAGGTGGACGTCGTGGTGGAAGGCTTCCGGCCGGGCGTTGCCGCGAAACTGGGCATGGACTACGACAGCCTGGTGAAAGTGAAGCAGGACATTATCTGCGTGTCACTGTCCGGTCTCGGCCAGGAGGGCCCCTACGCCCTCATGGCGGCCCACGACCTGAACTACCAGTCACTGGCGGGGGTGCCGCACATGACGGGCGATATCGACGGGCCGCCGAAGATTCCCGGCAACGCCATCGCCGATGACGCGGGGGGCATCAGCGCCGCCCTCGCCATCATGATCGCCATGTTTCACAAGGAGCGCACTGGCGAGGGGCAGTACGTGGACTTCGCCATGGTGGACACCCTGCTGAACATGATGCTGTTGCAATTGAACGAGGTGCAGGATACGGGCGTATCCCCGCAGCGTGGCGAGACCACCCTGAGCGGCAAGTACGCCTTCTACAACATCTACGAGTGCGCCGACGGCGGATCGGTGTCGCTGGGCACTTTCGAGCCCTGGTTCTGGGAAAAGCTCTGCGAGCTGATCGGCGTGCCGGAATTCGCCGACCGGCAGTACCCCGATACCGAGGAGGAGCGGGAGGCCCAGAAGGCGCGGCTGAGGGAGATATTTCGCACGAAACCGCGGGACGAGTGGGTCGACCTGTTGATGCTGGAGGACACCTGCGTGTCGCCGGTGCTGTCGCTGGACGAGGTTATGGCCAATGAACACCACCGCGCCCGGGGCGCAATACTTTCCGGGTCGGAGATCGGCGCGGGATTTATCGACCAGGTAGGCATGATCTACAAGTTTTCGAAGACCCCCGGGACGATTCGCCGGGCGGCGCCCGCCACCGGGGCGGACACCGGGGACATATTGCGGGAGGTGGGTTACAGCGACGCCGACGCCGACCGGCTGGAGGCGGCGATTACCACCGCCTGAAACTTCGCGGGGACCTAACGGATGGGCAGGTCGCGCCCGTTGTCCACGTCGTCGCTGACGCTGGCCTCGAGGTTCTCCTGGAACTCCTCGACCTGCACCCCGACCCGGGACACCTTGCCCCCGTACTGGGCGATATGGAAGGTGGCGTCCCCCTCGTAAACCAGCGGCAGGTTGGTGCGGCCTATCACCACCCCTTCGCAGGTGGCGGGAATTTCCGTCTCACTGTCGCCGAGTGGGTCCGCCACCACGGCGAGGACCTCCCCTTCTGTCACCTTGGCGCCGAGGGGAACCAGCGTGCGCAGGACTCCGCTCTCGGGCGCTCGGACCCACTGGGTCTGGCCGCTGATGATGGGCGCCGCGGGTTCGCGGGCGCCCTTTCTTGTCGGCAGCATACCGATGCTGCGCATCACGTTGAGGATGCCCCGCACACCGGCCCGGATATTTACCTCCTCGAAACGCAGCGCCTCGCCCGCCTCGTAGAGAATGACGGGGATCCCCAGCTGCCCCGCACAGTCCCTGAGCGAACCGTCGCGGATTCTCGCATCGATAGCGAGTGGTACACCGAAGGCCCTGGTCATTGCCAGGGCCTGCTCATTTTCCAGGTCTGCGCGAATCTGGGGGAAGTTCGAACGGTGACGGGCGCCCGTGTGCAGGTCGATCCCGTGGGTGGACTTCCTGACGATTTCGGTAACGAAGGTGTGGGCCACCCTTCCGGTCAGGGAACCCTTGGGGGAGCCCGGGAACGAGCGGTTGAGGTCCCGGCCGTCCGGCAGGTAGCGCGAATGGTGCAGGAACCCGTACACGTTTACGATCGGCACCGCCAGCAACGTGCCGTGCAGGCGACTGAGGGATTTGTGTTGCAGCAGGCGCCGGATGATCTCTACGCCATTGATCTCGTCGCCGTGCAGGGCCGCGCTGATGAACATGACCGGCCCCGGTTTCCTGCCCCGGATCACCTGTACCGAGATCGACAGGTCGTCGTGGGTGTACATGGGTGCAACGGCGATTTCGATGGTCTTGCGCTCGCCCGGCGCCACCGCTTCGCCGCCGATTACCAACTCGTCGTCCACGTTCAACCCCTAGCCCCGAGTGCGCCGGCTGCCCCTGGTGGAGCGGCCGCCAGGTTCTATGTGCCCGATAATCCTCGACATCACTTTCCCTATCATTTCTTACCCTTTCGACTTGCGGCAGGATGGCGGCGCGATGACAGGTAGGAGCGCGCCGGGTCGACAACGAATCGGCCGCGAATGGCGGTGCGGCCCAGCAACATGCGGAATTTCATCGAGTCCCTGTCAGTCAGGGTCGCATCCGCGTCGATCACCTCTGAGCCCACCTGGATTCGCGTCCGGATCACGTAGCGCAGCTCTTCGTGCCCACCCGAGTCGCGCACCAGCCGCTGTTCCAGCAACGGCGCCTCGCATTCCACGGTCTGATCGCTGTCACCCTGAACGGGGTGCAGGGAAAAGCTTACGAATGCCTGTCCGTCGCGCTCGAATCGCTCCACGCGATAGGCATGGATGGCCGACGACCGGGCCCCGGTGTCCACCTTGGCCTTGATGCGCTCGATTCCCAGGTCGGGCAGCCCCACCCACTCCCGCCAGCCGAGCAACCGGGTGGGCGCCGCCATCAGCGCGCCGCATCGTCGTCGGCGGCCCGGTGCACCGTGACATGGCCGTCGAGGTGCACGTCGCGCTGGGGAAAGGCGATCACAATGTCATTCTCGCGAAACAACTCATCGATGCGGTAGCGCAGGTCGCTGCGGATCAGGCGCAAACCGCGCTCGGCGCCTGCGAAAATCCACACGTCGAGGCAAAACACCAGGGAATTGTCGCCGAAATCCTCGAACAGCACGTTGTACGGCGGGTCCTTCAGAACATCGACGTGCTCCTCCGCCGACTGGCGCAGCAACTCGGTCACTTTCTGGACGTCCGAGCCATAGGCTACGCCGACGTTGACCGAGGTGCGGACCAGACGGTCCACCAACGTCCAGTTGGTGACCGTGTTCTCGAGAAGGAAGCTGTTCGGCACCAGCAGGTGCACACCGTCCACTCGCCGGATACGCGTGGAGCGCGTGTCGATGGATTCGACGGTACCCCGGACTTCGCCCAGCTCCAGGAAATCGCCGATCTTGATCGGGCGCTCCCACATGAGAATCCAGCCGCTGATGAAGTTGTTAATGATGTTCTGCGCGCCGAAACCCACACCGATTGCCACCGCACCGGAGATAAAGGCGAAGGCGGCCAGGGGCACGTTGAGGTACTCCAGAATCATGAAGACCAGCAGGAGGAATCCGAGGATGATGTAGCCCCGGGACAGCAGGTGCACGAGATCCTGGTTCACCATCTTGCCGGCGAGACGCCGGCGCAGCATGCGCCCGCTCCAGATAACGAACAGCCCGCCCAGCAGTGCCAGGCCTACGACCGATATGATCTGCATGACGGTCAGGCTGGTCTCGCCGAACACGATCAGCGGGAAATCCAGAATTTCGCGGAATTCTTCCATATACCGGGTTCCGAAGATGGGGGCAGCGCGCGCTATACTGCTAATTGCGCGGGTATTTTTCTACCACGGATACTGGGACTATTTAGCATGATCAGGACCTTTTTGCTAACGGTTGACGAAGAGCGACTGGAGGGCTCCACCGAGCTCATCGACCGCTGGCGAAGCGAGGGCGGAGTTCTCTGGCTCGACCTGGAAGGCGAGCCCGACCGGGAGACCCACGACCTGTTGCTCTCCATGGGCTGCAACGAACTCGCGATTCGCGACAGCTTCAGGACGCGCCACCCCCCGAAGGTGGAGCACTTCGACGAGCACTCCTTCATCCTGTTCCGCGGCATCGCCTCGCTGGACGAGTACCTCGACCTGGATCCCCAGCAACTGGGCATCTGGGTCGGCTCCAACCATATCATTACGGCTCACCGGGGCGGCTCGGTGAGCATCGGGCATTTCTGGGGGCGGCTGGCCGAGGAGGACCTTCTCGCGCAGCCCAACATTCTCGCCCTCAAACTGCTCGAGTACGCCAGCGGACGCTACCTGGAGCGACTCCTGGACTTCGAGGAGCGCCTGGGGGACCTGGAGGACAACATCCTCGCGGAGCAGAGCGAGGCGGAGATGAAGGAGCTCGTCCTCTACCGGGCGCGGTTGCGCAAGCTGCGCCGCATCTTCAGCTACCACCAGCGCCTGGCCGAGGATATCTGGAAAAACGGCAGTGCCCAGCTCGGCTCGGGCGATGACGACAGCCTGCACATCCGGCGCAACCTGTTCGACCGCTGCGAGCGGCTGTACAGCCTGTGCGCGATGTACTACGAAATCTGCGGAGATCTCGTGGAGGGCTATATCTCCCTCAGCTCCCACCGACTCAACAACACCATGAAGGTATTGACGATCATCACGGCGGTCTTCGTGCCACTCGGCTTCATGGCTGGATTGTACGGCATGAACTTCGAGTACATGCCCGAACTCGGCTGGCGCTACGCCTACTTTACGCTGCTGGGTGCCATGGCCGTCATCGCGACGTCGATGCTGGTGTTGTTTCGACGTATTCGCTGGCTGTAGCACCAGCCACAATCACCTGCCCGGCCGTGGTTGGGGGCTTCAGGGAGAGAGATGAGAGAACGGGAATTCGAATACGGGCCGGTTGCACGAGGGGTATATATCGCCCTGATCTGCCTGGTGCCACTCGTCGGCATCATCAGTCCGGGACGTTTCATTCCGTACGCCTGCCTGCTGCTGTTCCTCGGCTTTGGGCTGCGGCCTATCCTCGAAGTCACCGGACTCTACCGCGTGCTCATCGGCATGGGGCTCGCGGTCCAGGACCGCATGGACCGTAAGTTCCTGGCGCAGCGCCGCCGGGACATCGACCAGCGGCTGCGCGACGATCGCTACCGCCAGTCCCGCTCCCGGGACCGCGATCCACGCCTGCCCAAACGCTGGTAGCCCCCGGGGCTCAGGACTGCCCCGTTAGTTGCGGCTCAAGGAATGCGCGGCGGCCGAACTGCAGGTGGCGCTCACCGCTCGCCACCTGGTAGCGCCGCATTTTCTCCACCATTGCCAGTCCCTCCCTGCCCTTCCCCAGCTCGGGATTGGCCTCGATCCTGTCGAGGTACTGGCCGGCGTAATAGCGGGCGTTGAGGAAGCGTCCGCACCAGAACTCGGCCTCGGCGGAACCAGCCAGCGCAGTGAGCAACAGCACCTCCGCCGGGGCGCGGTTGATGACGCTGACGTAGAGGGCCTGGGCACCGTCATAGTTGCCTCGGCGCAGGCGCAGGGCAGCCCAGCGCAGGCGCAGCGACAGTCCCGCGGTCCCTAGCGACATTCCTTTAATCGCGACCGCAGCGCTACCCGTGTGAGCGGCTTATTCACCAACATGAAACTACCTTAACCCCAACCGGACGCGCCCCCGAACAGCGCAGTCAGTACGCCGTAAAACAGCACGGAAAATCTGCAGGCACTTCCATACGCCGGTAAGGAGTGCCGTGAGAAAAAACACGCCGGCGGACACTATGGCCAGCTGGTAGGCTGTCATCTAGCTTCTCTTCCTATTGTCCATGGTTGGGGCTTCAGGTGCCTGCCCAGGTAGAGGGGGTGGGCCGGCTCCCCTGAAACGTTCAACTTCAGGTAGTGCAACCCGGCAAGCCGGCCGACGAATTCTGAGGACCTTCCCCGGTAGGCACCGCCGTTTCCCCAGGCGGCAATCACGATACCTGATTCCCGCGCCAACCTGGTGAGCCACCTGTCATTGCGTGCGCCCACGGGATCCGGAGCCGCCATCATGTCGGCGGGATCCGTCGCCCTGAAGGCGAAGAGATTCGCCATACAGACCCCGCCGTAGCCCCAGGACCGGGAAAAATTCATGCAGCGCCTGAGGGTGGGATCGTCTTCTGTTTCATCTGCGGTCGAGGGGTTGAGGCCCACGAACATCGCCAGCGGCCTGGTACTGTCCCAGGTGCGCCAGAGTGCGTAGCGATAGCGCCTGCAGGAGGACAGGGCTGCTGTATTTTTCAGGCGTTTCGGCAATTGAATCGATTCTCCTGCTTGCTGTCCCCATTTGCGCCGAACCGGCGGACTCGTCAGCCACCTCACCGAGAGCCATTGAACACCAGCCCGTCAATGTACTGGCACCACGCCTCGCTGTCCCGCGGCGGCACCTCGGCCGACCCCCGTACACCCAGTTTAAACTCAACCACCGAGCGCCATTCATCGGAACCCGGGTCGGGCCCGTGACCCTGGCCATCCCCCGTCCCGATTTTCGATTCCACCCGCTCAACCCACTGCGCGGAGCAGACCTGGGGCGATCCGGGAACATCAGCGGATCCGGCACAGCCCTGGACCGCGGGCTGACTCAGGAGTAGCAGTATCGCCAAAACCCGCCCGAGGCGCGAGGTGCGCGGCCGCTCACACCCGGGCAATAAATACATGGGAGCTGAACGGTATCCTCGGGCGATCGAAGGACCGGACCACGTCGTCGACAACCGCGGCGCGCACCTCTGTCGGCGCCGCCTGGTAACCGGCGGCCATCGGGGTGGCCAGGATATGTGATTCCGCAAAGCTCGCGAGGGGTGGCAGTTCAAGGCTTTTCTCGATCGCCTCCTGTCCAACCTCGGTGAATCCGGCGGTCTCAGCCATTGCGCCAACCTCTGCGGGATCGCCGAGCGCAAAGGCCGCGCCGAGGCCCTGGGCAAGATCCGCCCCGATGTGCCTGGTCAGGGCGCTGACGAGCGCCTCGAAATAGGGATTCTGGTCCAGCGGGCACCAGGCGCTGATCGCGGCGACGCCCCCGGGTTTCAGGACACGACGCATTTCCGCGAGCACCGGGGGCTTGTCCGGCACGAACTGGAGCGTCTGGGCACACACGACACAATCGGTAGAGGCCTCATCCAGCGGCAGGCTGCGCGCATCCGCCTCCCGCCAGTCGATGTCTACCCCCTCCTCCTGCGCACGCACCCGCGCCACGGCGAGCATCTCGGGGCTGACATCGACCCCGACAACCTCGCCCGACCCCTGCAGAAGACTCGCCGTGTAGAGGGATGCGGCGCCCGTACCGCAGCCCACATCGACAACGGTATCGCCCGGCCCGGGCCCGGCCACGTCGACCAGCGCGCGGGCAAAGGGACCGAGGATAGCCGGGACAACGAACTGCTCATAACGCTCTGCCGCGTTCCCCTCCAGCGCCCAGGTCGTCGATACCCCTCCGGATTGAGACATCTGCCCTACCCCCCTGCCAGGGTCGCGTCACACTCCGCGGTTGCCACGTCCCAGGCGATCGATACGAAATGCGTACAGGACGACGGAGATAACGTAGAACAGGGTCCCCGCCGCGACCACTGCCTGCGGGAGCTGCAAGAAGAGGGATATTGCGCCGAGCGACAGGGCGAGAAGAACGAATGCGTAGAACTGGAAAACCGCCGCCCTGGCTGTGTAGAAGCAGAAGTACCTGGTCGTCATACCACATCTCCCCACACGATAGGCACGAGTTTACGCCAAAGCCGCCGATCCCGGCAAACAGGGCCCACCTCGCTGCGTCATCGTCCCTGGACGAAGTCCTTCCAGACGCCCAAAGGCTCCCAGATTTTTTCCAGGCCAGCCCTAGCCACCGCCTCGTCTTCCTTCAATACCTCCCGGCGGTACCGGTAGGTGAACGCGGAAACGCGCATGTTGGCGGCGCAGTGGACCCACAACCGGTCCGGTGCGACACCGGATACCTCGCGCACGAACCGGGCGAAATCATCCTCGGTCGGGTCCTTGAAATCGACCGGGATATGCACGTATTTCAGCCCCAGCTCGTCCAGAATCTCCGCCTCCTCCACCACCGAATTTTCCAGGACGCTCGTGGGGGCGAGATTGATTACGGTGTCGAACCCGGCATCCCTGATGTGCACCAGCTGGCGCTCGTCCGGTTGCCCGGAGGTCACGAACAATCCTTCGATCGGCAGGTAGTTGTATATCCCCTCGATACCCTCCCGGCCCGCGCGCAAACCCAGGCGCCGCCCCACCAATGAGCGCAGGAAGCCGAGCATGGTTCTGAAGGTGCTGGTATAGGCGGTCATGGCAATGGGCCTCGCACTCTTGCAGGGCACAGGCGCAGCTTCGACCTGACCACACGAAGATTGAACTCAAGAGCCCTGTAAATATCACCCATACACGTATCCTCGATCCAGTATCCCCTGATGCCTGGACAGTACCTAGATGCCAAGTACAACCACCAGTTCCTGGTTCTCCACCACCACCCGCTTCAGCAACAGCCGCGCAGCCGCCCTGGCGGGGTCATCTGCGCGAATGCGATACACAGGTTGTACTGCGTAATACTCACTGATGGCTCTCGCAAGCACCTGCCGGGTCCTGTCGGCGTATTTCTCCGGAATTCCCTGTACACCGAGGCTCTCTATAACTGGATCCACCAGGTAGAAAGCGCCCTCATCCGGCGAATAGGCCAGGCCGGAGGAGACGTCGATCGTACCGCCAAGGGGCTCCGGCTCATTGTCGACCTTTATATTCAGCGTGACATCCAGCCCCGCGTTCACCCTGTCCGAACCGTTCACCAGGTCTACACGGGGATTGTCCAGGACTACGGTGAAAATGAAAAAGTAGGTTTTTTCGAAGGGCATCCGCGTCGAGAGCATTTCGTGAATCTGCGCCTCCGGAAACTGGTAGACAAACTCCCTGCCCGAAAAATACTGATAGGCGATGAACCCGGCGACCACGAGCGCGCCGAGCAGGCCGATTCCGATCTTCTTCATATCATGCCACGATCCGCAAACGCCGCGTCAACCAGGGGCTCTCGTTTTCGCCGTGCGGCGATAACAACACTTCCCGGCCTCCCCGGAAAACCGCGTCCCCTATGTATCCCTGCCGACATCACCTGAATACCTGCAACCACCGCCACAGGCTGACGGTATCGGCCAGGGCTCCCGCGAAATAGGTCAGGGCGGCCGCCTTCAGGACCTGCCGAACCGCCGGTACGTGCTCCTCCTGGATGTACCCGGTTTCCAGTATGGGCAGCGCCTTGTTGAAACTCGCGTCGTATTCCTCCGGCAATATTGCGACGTACATCAGCGCCGACGCAAGCATTGTGATCACCCCGGCCGCGGCCACCAGCAGAAACACGTGGGGGACCTTGACCACCGCGATGATCACCGGAGAGCTGAGCAGGATGATGGTCCCGAACTTTTTTATGGTATGCGCCTTGCCCAGGTACCTCTCACGCAACTGGCTTACGGCCTCATTGCGAGAAAACTGTATGGCGTGCCCGACTTCATGGGCCGCGACGGCCACTGCGGTTAGTGACTTTCCCTGGTAGTTGCCCGGGCTGAGTGAAACCAGCCTGGCGCCGGGGTCGTAGTAATCCTCTCCCTCCTCGCCCTTCTGTACGGTGACACCGTCAAGCTTGAACCGTTCCACCAGGTGCTCTGCAAGCTCGCCGCCGGTACCCGGCATCCCGTCCAGGTCGCGAGAGTGTTTCCACATCACATACCTGACCCACAGGGAAGGCCCGTAGACAAGCGACACCAACAGGAGAGCACCCAGGCCGTAGATCATGATCGCTCCGCCCGGCAGGCAGGGCCATCGACCATCAGGGCAGCGCCAGCGTCCCCGAACTCTTGTAGGCCGGGCCCATCTGGGTATCGATCGAGATATCCATATCGACGAGCTTCTCCCCGTCCTTCTCCCACTTCTTCGTGATCACACCGCTCATCATATAGTCCTCGCCGGCGCCGATGGTGCGGCGCATCTGCAATTGTATGCGACGCACGGTACTCTCGGGGCCGCCGTAGTCGGTCATGAAGCGCGAGAGCATCCCGAGATTGAAGTGCGTACCGAGGAACATCTCCCGGGTGCGGCTCCTGTTGTGGCAGTACCAGGTATTGTGATGCTGGGGCGCGAAGTCGCGGCTGGCGGAGGCCATGAACACGCAGCGGGTGACGGTGATGGGCATGACCAGTGGCGGCATCGTATCGCCCACCTGGACGTCGTCCCAGCGCGTATGCGCAGGCTCCCCCGGCATCCAGCCGGTGCGCCACGACTCCAGCATCTCCTCTGTGCCGTTGTGCCAGCCACCGTCCAGCCAGTGTTGTTCGGGGGGCTCGCCGGGCGCCTGGTCTTCGAGCGTGCTCGGTTTGGCCCGCCGCGTCATGGCCTCTTCCGCCTTGGCGCGATCCTCGGGACCCGGCTCCCCGTCCGGCGTCACGCCGCCGTAGGAGAAGAGGTTGGTGAACGCCTGGCTCACCATCTCGTCACGCTGGTTGTAGTAGTTGGTCTCCAACTTCGTGAAATAACCGGAGCCGAGCTTGGTCTGCTTGTACTCGGAGATGTCGACGAGACGCCCGGTGGTGCTCAGACGGTCACCGATCTCCACCGGACGGTAGAAGAAGGTCTCGTAGTTGGCGAGGATCCCCACCGGCTGCTCCAGCAGGTCCTTCAGCTCGAAGTGCAGCAACTGGCGCGTCTTGTGAAACTCCTTCATGGGCCAGCGGTAGGGCATCACCAGTGTGCAGATGTTCATGCCGGGCTGGGCAATGATGTCCCTGAAGCCACGGCTGCGGGCGTAGTCCGGGTCGTTGTACAGTGGGTTGCCGTCCTCCACCGTCTCCACCCAGTGGCGGATCAGGTACTCGCTGCACTCCACGTCCGAGATTTCCTTCTCGTTGGGTTCGGACAACGCCAGGATACGCTCCCGGTTTTCCGGCGACACATAGTCGGGAATCACCCCGAAATCACCCGCGTTCTCACCCGTTTCCGCACTGCCCGCTCCACCCATGGCAAGCCGCTCCCGGTTTCCCTGAAAAGCCCCCAGTATGGTACGCAAGCTGGACTTATTCAAGACACCCGGCTTATATAAGCCCGCGCCCAGCCTTCACATGACGCGTGCCTTGGGATAAACTGGCGCCCTTGTTAGCCGGAGGCCCCCATGCAACTGGACTGGACCGAAGAAGAGGCCGCCTTCCGCCGGGAAGTGCAGGAGTTCCTCGCCGCGGAGCTGACCGAAGAGGTCAGGGGCAGCATGTTCGTGAACACCCCCGCGCGGGTGGCCTTTGTCGACAAGCTCGCCGAACGCGGCTGGCTGGGCATGGGTTTCCCGGAGGAGTACGGCGGCTCACCCAACCCCTTCCCCCTGGCCCAGTTCATCCTCAACACGGAACTCGAGCGGGTCAATGCACCCACCGTGGGCAAGAACGTCGGCACCATCGCCAATACCATCCTCCACGAGGCCAGCGAGGAGATGAAGCGGGAGTTCCTGCCGAAAATCTTCCGCAACGAGGGCCAGTGGTCCATCACCTACACCGAGCCCCAGGCCGGTACCGATATCGGCAACCTGCAAACCCGGGCCATCGACAGGGGCGACCACTACGAAGTCACCGGCAACAAGATCTTTATCACCTCCGCGCATTTCGCGCGCTGGCACTGGATGGCCGTACGCACGGACCCGGACGCGCCCAAGCACCAGGGCATCAGTATCCTTATTGTCGACACCGATTCGCCGGGCATCACGATGGACCCCATGTACTGCGTGGGCAGCACCACGGCGGAGCGCACCAACGTGCTCTTCTTTGACCAGGTCAGGGTGCCGAAAAACCGGCTGGTCGGTGAGGAGAACAAGGGGTTTTACTACCTCATGCAGGCGCTGGACTACGAGCGCTTCGCGATCATCGCGGCGGCCCAGCACACGCGGCGCTTCAACACTGTGCTCGATTACCTCAAACAGGCGGAGTTCGGCGGCGAACGGCCGCTGCGGGATGACCCCGTCTCGCGGCGACAGGTGGCGCGGCTGGCCTCGCGCATCGAGGTGGGCAACATGCTGGAACGCCTGTGCATCTGTATCGCCGCGGAGCGGGTACCCGCCGCGGAGGCCGGCATGAACAAGGCCTGGGGCTCAGCCATGCAGGACGAGGTCTGCCAGGTAGCGCAGGACATCATGGGCCCGTTCGGCTTCATCACCCGGGGCGAGCACTCGGGGCTCGAGGGCTACATGGTCGAGGAGGGCCTCATGGCAGGCCACGGCAAGGTCGCCGCCGCGGGGCACGACGTGGCCAAGAGTATCGTCGCACGCCGCCTGCTGGGCCTGCCCAACGCACTCGGTAAACCGCAGTTGCCCGGCCGCTGACGGTCCGGGCGGCACCCCGCTATACTTCAAGCCGACCACAATAAGACCGGGGGACTCATCCCATGGGCGCCAGGTGGCTGCGCCGTGCACTTGTTTTCCTGCTGATTCTCGGGGGCGCCATCGCTTCCATCGGCTCAGGGCTGCTCGGCCGTCACGAGGGCCCCGGGGAAATCGCCGGGGCCGAGATCCCGCCCGAAATCATCTGGCAGCGCGAACAGCGGCAGCAGTCCGCGCGGGCGGCACTGGCCGTGGAATCCGAAAGGAACATCCTCTTCGGCGACTTTCACACCCACACCACCCTGTCCATGGACGCCTTCATGACGAGCATGGATTTCGCCGTCGGCGAGGGCAGCCATCCCCAGGCGGACGCCTGCGATTTCGCACGGTACTGCTCGGCGCTGGATTTCTGGTCGATCAACGACCACGCGGAATTCCTTACACCCCGGCGCTGGGAGGAGACGGTGGCCTCCATTCGCGAGTGCAACGCCCGCGCCACGGACCCGGACAATCCCGACACGGTGGCCTTCCTTGGCTGGGAGTGGACGCAGATCGGCACCACGACCAACGACCACTTCGGCCACAAGAACGTGGTTGTCAGGGGACTGGCGGACGACGAGATTCCCGCCCGGCCAATTTCGGCCAATCCCACAAGGGCCACGGACCTGCTCGACACGCTGAACTTCGGTGCGCGCACGGCGATGGCGCTGCGCTTTCTCGGCAACAGCCGCGTGCAGGACTTCGCACTGTACGCCTTCCAGAACGCCACCGCCCGGCCCTGCCCCTCGGGGCCCCACGTGACCGAGTTACCCCTCGACTGCATGGAGAGTACGCCCGACCCCGCCCGCCTGTTCCAGAAACTGCATGAGTGGGATCGCGACATGCTGGTCATCCCCCACGGCAATTCCTGGGGCATCTACACCCCTGCCGGAAGCGCCTGGCACAAGCAGTTGCAGGGTGAGCAACACGACCCGGCCCTGCAGACCCTGATCGAGGTGTACTCGGGTCACGGCAATATCGAACAGTACCGCCGGTGGCGTGGCGTGCTCTTCGAGCAGGACGGCACGCGATCCTGCCCGCCCCCCTCGAAAAATTACACGCCGGTCTGCTGGCGCGCGGGGGAGATCATCAGGGACCGCTGCCTGGCCACGGGTGCAGGCGAGCCAGAGTGCTCCCGGCGCGCGGCTACCGCGCGGGACAACTACCTGTCCGCGCCGCCCCTGCAGGGTGAGGCGACCGTGCCAATGGCCACGGACCAGGACTGGCTGGACGCGGGCCAGTGTCGAGATTGCTTTCAGCCGCCCTGGTACCACCGGCCCGCCAGCTCCGCCCAGTACGCCCTGGCCATCAGCGAATTTCCGGAGGGGGAGCCTGCGCGGCGATTCCGCTTCGGGTTTATCGGCTCCAGCGACGTGCACACCGCCCGGCCCGGCACCGGCTACAAGGAGTACGACCGCTTCTACATGACCGACTTCCAGCTGCCCCTGGGAGACCGCACTGCGCGGACTGATGTGCCGCCTCCCCCGGCCCACTCCCTGTCCTGGGACCAGGTACCCGCCCCCTCCATGTTCAGCGACGACGACCTGGTGGACGACCGCATGGGCGCTTTCTACCAGACCGGCGGCCTGGTGGCGGTGCACGCCGTCGGGAGACAGCGCGACCACATCTGGGAGGCCCTGGAGCGACGCGAGGTCTACGCCACGTCCGGGCCGCGCACCCTGCTCTGGTTTGACCTGCTGAATTCGCCGGGCGACACCACTGTACCGATGGGCGGTGAGACCCGGATGACAGACAACCCGCATTTCCGCGTGCGCGCGGTGGGCAGCTTCGAACAGGTGCCGGGCTGCCCGGATTTCGCTACGCGGGGACTCACGCCGGAGCGCCTGCAGCACCTGTGCCGCGGCGAGTGCTACAACCCGTCGGAAAAACGCAAGGCGATCACCCGTATCGAGGTGGTGCGAATACGACCCCAGGCCTACCCCCACGAACCTGTCGGGCCACTGATCGAGGATCCCTGGCGGGTGCTGCCCTGTGCGGGCGAGCCGACGGGCTGCGAGGTGGAATTCACCGACCCGGAGTTCGGGCGCGGGGAGCGCGACACTCTGTACTATGTGCGCGCCATCGAGGAACCCAGTCTCGCGGTCAACGGGGCCCTGCTGGACTGCGAGTACGACCCGTCGGGGGCCTGCGTGAAGATCAACCCGACGCCGGCGGGGCGCAGCGACGACCGCCTGGCACCCATCGAGGAGCGGGCCTGGTCGTCGCCGATATTCGTGGACTACGGCGGGCGCTGACGCAAGCCGCTCAGCAACCGGAAAAGTCGGGTGCCCTGCGCTCCATGAACGCGGTGATAGCCTCCGAGAATTCCGGTGACTGCATACAGTCGGCAAAGGCCGTGTTTTCCGCCTCCATCACCGCGTCGATCACGTCCGTCACCGGCGCGCGCATCAGTTTCTTGGTCGCGCGCATGGAGGTCGGCGGCAGGGTGGACAGGCGCTTCGCAAGTTCCAGCGCCTCGCGCTGGTAGTCCTGTGCTGGATGCACGGCATTGACAAGGCCGTACTCACGGGCCTGCCCCGCGTCGAGAATCTCACACAACAACAGGAGTTCCGCTGCCCGGGCGTAACCCATGAGCCGCGGCAGGATGAGACTGGAACCCGCCTCGGGGCACACCCCCAGGTTGACGAAAGGCGTCTGGAAGCGCGCCTCCTCGCCGGCTATTACAAAGTCGCAGTGCAACAGCATGGTGGTGCCCACGCCGATCGCCGGTCCGTTCACCGCGGCAACCAGCGGCAGTTCGCAGTGCGCGAGCGCCCGCAGGAGGCGCACCGGGGGCGTGTCCCCGTCCTCCCCCCGCTCCATACCCGTGAAGGTGCTGACATCGTTGCCGCTGCTGAAGCAATCCGGCGTACCCGTTATGTAGATCGCGCGAACGTCCTCGCTGTCACCCGCCCGCCGCACCAGCTCAGCCATGCGTGCGTACATCGGCGCTATCAGGGCGTTTTTCTTTTCGGGCCGGTTGATTCGCAGGGTCAATACGCCGCCATCCAGGCCCGCAATGATGTGTTCGATGTCGTTACCGAGATCCATGAGGTATTCCAGTGGGGGCCGGCGCGGGGCTGGCCCTGGTTTTATGAAGGTTTATCGAGCGGCGGATCAAGGGTCAGGGTAATCGTGTTGATGGATCGCAGAAGGCCCACACCCTCCCTGCCGGATCGCCAGTGCATACGCCGGGCATGGCTCCAGGTCTTGCCCTCGAAATCAGTGGTGTCGCTGAACGGGGCGCCATATTTTTCCACCATCCTCCTGGCGACCTTGTCGGTATCGCCATCGAACGCAATGGCAATTTTTGACAGCGTGGCCGATACCTCCCCCGACTTCAAACCGATGCGGACAATCGCCTGCCCTCCCAACTCCAGAGCGGGAGCCGGCGTCGAGGCATCCCTGCACTCCCCCTGTCCATCCCCGTCGACACAGGTCGGGAACAAACAGTTGGCCGTCACCATTGCACCGTGGCGCAACACCTCGCGTTCGCAGACTCCACCGAGGTCCTCCGCCAACGCCACCGCCTGGTCGAAGCTCATTCCAACGTGAAACCCGTTGACCTCGTACACCGGCGCCGTCCAGGCCGGAAACGATGCCATCCACAAGATTCCCCAAAACCACCGTCGAACTATCGACATGCCGGAACAACCGCCCACTGTTACCTGAACCGGGGGGCAGCATAACCTACCGGGCGAAGGACGGCAGGATCCGGGCACGGGGTAGGCCCCGGGGTCCCCGGGGAAAGTGTCAGTATTTTTTACATGGACCCGGAGGAAAACTCGATCCGAAGTATTTAAGACTTATTTTTCAATGAGTTAAGTTATTTCGGCACGGCTTGTGCTAGCTACCATTAGCGTAGACCACAGACCAGGGAGCCTGGCGTCAAATAAGAACGTGGACCGCGGGAACGTGACCTAGCTGAAAATCGGGGATCGTTCAATGGACCATCGTCCTATAGTTCAACCATGGCTTTTCTGTTCTTATGCGCGCGCCTGGCGACCCGAAATCGGGTCCCGGGTTTGTTTGCAGCGGGCGGAAGGAGACAGATGGGGCCTCCTGTCAGATCCTGGGCCCGGGTAGAACACGCGCCCGGCAATGCGCACCGCCGACATCAACGGATCTGGAGTCGGCTGATAGTAGACAGACCACACATAAAGAAGGGGTCAGATCCAATGCTCAACAGTATTCGAAATCGTATCTGCGCGCGCTTTGTCACGCTAGCTGTCGCGCCGGTTATTGCAATGGTACTCGGCGTCACGGCCGCCCAGGCGCAACTGGACTTTGTCACGTTTGAAAGCGGCCAGGTGCGACCCCTGGCGATGACCCCCGATGGCAGTACACTGCTGGCGGTCAACACCCCGGACAACACGCTCGAAGTGTTCTCCAATGTCGCGGGGGAGCTGACCCACACCGACTCCATCCCGGTGGGCATGGAGCCCGTCGCGGTGGCCGCGCGCAACAACACCGAGGTCTGGGTGGTCAACCACCTGTCGGACAGCGTCAGCGTCATCGACCTCTCCGCCACTCCCGCCCGGGTCACGCGTACCCTCCTGGTGGGTGACGAGCCCCGGGATATTGTCTTCGCGGGAACGGGCGGCAACGACCGGGCCTTTATCACCACGGCGCACCGGGGGCAGCAGCTGGATGCCCGCGGAGGCAGCCCCCAGATTCGTACGGCCGGTGTCGGCCGCGCGGACGTCTGGGTGTTCGACGCCACCGACCTCGACGACGACAACAATGTCGGCAACGACTCCACCCTCGGCGGTACGCCGATCGACATTCTCACGTTCTTCTCCGACACGCCGCGCGCACTGGCGGTAACCCCGGATCGCAGCACCGTCTACGTCGCCGCGTTCTACTCCGGCAACCAGACCACGACGATCCTCGAAACCCTGGTGTGCAACGGGTTTGACAGCGCGGGTTCCTGCCAGGGCGGCGACTCCCCCGGCGGCGTACCCGGCCCGGATGACAACGCCAATGGCGACCCCGCACCGGAAACCGGCCTGATCGTGAAGTTCCACCAGCCCTCCGGCGAGTGGCGCGATGCCGTCGGCAGGGACTGGAGTGCCCAGGTACCCTTCAACCTGCCCGATCACGACGTGTTCTCCATCGACGCGGATTCGCTCGCAGCAGGCTCGATCGAAGAGTACGACCATGTCGGTACGATCCTGTTCAACATGGCGGTCAACCCGAACAACGGCAAGATCTATGTGACCAACACCGAGCTGCCGAACCACATCCGCTTTGAAGGTGCCGGTGACCATGGCGGCAGTACGGTGCAGGGTCGCCTGTCGGAGTCACGCATCACCGTCATCGACCCCGCGGGGCCCAGCGTGACGCCGCGACACCTGAACAAGCACATCAACTACGCCAACCTGCACACGGATGCCGGCGCGAATCACGCTGCCATCGACGCACAGAAGGCGCACTCACTCGCGACACCCCTGCAGCCGGTCGTGAACGCCGCCGGCGACACGCTGTACGTGGCGGCCTTCGGCTCCTCCAGGATCGGGGTATTCAACACCGCGCAATTGGAAGCGGATACCTTCAATCCCACCGTGGACAGCGCAAACTACATCGATACCGGTGGCGGCCCCAGCGGCATGGTGCTGGACGAGGCGAACAACCGTCTCTACGTGCTGGCCCGCTTCATCAACCGTGTCGAGGTCTACGACCTCACAACGAATACCAAGGCTGAAACGCACAAGCTCCACAATCCGGAGCCCGCGCAGGTCAAGAGCGGCCGCCCGTTTCTCTACGATGCCAACCTGACCTCGGGCAACGGCGAAGCCTCCTGTTCCAGCTGTCATATTTTCGGCGACATGGACCACCTGGCCTGGAACCTGGGTGACCCCGATGGCGGAATGGTCACCAACACCCAGCCGTCTGCCACACCCCTTCTTCCGCTCAGCCCGCCACTGCACCCAATGAAGGGACCCATGACCACCCAGACCCTGCGCGGGATGGCGACCCATGGCTCCCTGCACTGGCGCGGTGACCGGGTGGACGGGTTTCTCGGCCTCGACGCCTGCGCCGAGCCGAGCGGGGCGCCCTGCTCCGAGGACCTCGGCTTCCGGAACTTCATCGTCGCCTTCGAGGGCCTCGTCGGCATGCACGGCACGATAACCCCGGCCGAGATGCAACTGTTCACCGACTTTGCCCTGGAACTGATGTTGCCGCCCAACCCGATTCGCGACCTGGATAATTCAATATCCGGCGACGCGCAACAGGGCGAGAACCTGTGGTTCGGGGGTACCACGGACACCGTGGAGAACTGCGACGGCTGTCACACGCTGGACCCGGCGGCCGGCTTCTTCGGCAGCGGCGGTGAGCAGACCTTTGAGGCCCTGCCCCAGCACTTCAAGGTGGCACACCTGCGCAACCAGTACCAGAAAATCGGGATGTTCTCGACCAGCGGCGACCAGGTTCGGGGCTTCGGCTACCTGCACGACGGTTCGATCGACACGGTTGATTCCTTCCTGTCCTCGTCCCAGTTTTCCACCAACAACGCCCAGGAGATCGACCTGGAGGCATTCGCCCACCGCTTCCCCACGGACCTCGCACCCATCGTGGGCCAGCAGATCACCCTCACGTCCAGCAACGCCGCCGTCGCCAACCCGCGCATCGACCTCATGGTCGCGCGTGCCGGCACCCCCTTCGACTCGTTGCTGCTGGGCAATCCCGGCGGGGAGTGTGACGTCATCGTGAAAGGCATTGTCGCGGGCGAGGAGCGCGGCGCGGTTCGCCAGTCCAACGGGCTGTTCGCCCCGGACAAGGCGGCTGATCCGGACCTGACGCTCAACCAGGTTCGCGGCCTCATCACTGACGGACCCATGACCTTTACCTGTGTACCACCCGGATCCGGCGTGCGCATGGGCATCAACCGCGACGGGGACAACTTCCTCGACGGCGACGACAACTGCCCGGGAGTCAGCAACAACAGCCAGGCCGATGACGATGAGGACGGTATCGGCGACTCCTGTGATCCCGACTTTATTCCCACCGGTTGCTGACTGAGGTACTAGACGCTCGCGCGAATTTGCGCGGGCGTCCCCTCAATCAATCTCTGATGTTGGCCAGCAGGTCCTGGGGACGGTCCGAATAGTCCCTGCTGGACGCAATCGTACCTTTGGAGAGTCTCGCTACTTGCGGTTGAAAACTGTGGCAGACGCCACGTGTCGCCTCGACACCCCCGGGGGGCAACTCGTGCAGGTTGACCAGGCGCCCCAGCGCGATGAGGATGGCGCGCCGTAAAACATGGGCCGCTTCCGCTTCATCGACGTCCAGGGCTTCAGTCCAGGCACGGAAGCCCCGCCCCATGGAGATACCTGCATACGGGTCGGGGCCGACGATGTCGTTGCCCTGCACCGCCCAGGCCAGCACCCGCTCGCCATCGCGGTAAAGCACCGGCGAGGTAGCGCCTCCGATCGGGCTGTCGAAGGAGGTGTGTTCGGGCACCTCCCGGTCGGGGACCACGGCGTCGTAGCGCCGGTGCTCACGGCCGGTGGCGGCGTGAGCAATCGCGAGGCCCAGCAGGTCGTACATGTGGGTGCAGTGCCAGCGCATGTCCGTGTGCGCGCCCAGCGCGGTGCACCGCTCATCCAGCGGCATGCCCACCAGCTCCCGCAGTATATCCACCGCCCCGGGGCACGTATCCCGCGGGTAGCGCTCCGCCATGCCCTCTACGGCGGTGACCACCGCGCCATCGTGGTACATACGGATGCCGAAGTGGTGAAAGTCGTCTTCCAGCCAGGCCTCCACACCCCCCTCGATGCGCCGCAGGTCGATGGCGCGGCGGGCGCAGGGGCCCAACTCATCACTCATCCACGCTCTCCGGGGGTAGCCGATCGATGAGGAAGGTGGGATTGGACAGGCAGGTCTCCTCAAAGAAGCAGTCCCTGGATGTCACGAATATCGCGGTCCCGGCACCGCCGTCGTCCACGTAGTTCTCTCCGACCGAATACAGGTAGGCCAGTGAGGCATCGTAACGCAACGGCTGGCCATCGAAGCTGTCCAGCGGCAGGTCCACGAGGTAGTCGGGAACGAGCGCCTTCAGGGTGTCGGGAAAATCACCTTCGCGCCGCGCGTATTCCTGCAGAGCCAAGGTTGCGCGGGTCGCCTCAATATGGAGATTGTTTGCACAGCGGCGCTTGAAGAACGTCTCCATACTCAACCCGGCCATCCCCCACTCTTGAAAAAAACCGTTGGGCATGTACGCACCCCACGCCGACCCTTCCTCATGGCCGGACCCAGGCCCCTGAAAATCTAGATCGGCACAATAGCGCGACGTCTGCGCAACCTGGTGCGCGAAATCGTCCGCGATCAGCTGCATGTTCGCGTTGTGGTGCCAGAGATAACCCGCAAACAGCGCCGACAGCACCTCGTCCAGCAACAGGTTCGGCAGGGGCTCCTGCGGGTCATAGCTCTCAAACAGTTCCCGCCTTTCCTCAAAACGGTCCCACACGCCGGCCAGGCGGTGGCGCAACGATCCGCCGAAGACATCTTCGGAGAAGCGCTTCGAATAGAGGAATTCGTTTGCCAGGACAACGTCGAACGCGTCCTCGGGGTACGGCGGCACCTCCTCGAACACGGAGCGCATTGCGCGCAGCTCGCTAATACCCAGGTCGGCCGCTACCGCCAGCCTTCGCATTTCCTCGAGAACCAGTTCCTGCAGCGCGAGGGCGATCATGTAGTCGATCATCACGCCCCCCGTGTGCGATTTCATCGCCTCGGCGAACAGGACGGCGTCCTGCAATGTCGCTATCCCCGTGCCCGTCTCTCCTGTCGCGATGGCATGCTGGGATGACAGGATCAGCAGGCGATACAGGTCGAACAGCACCTGGTAGGAAGAAAACTCCCAAAGGTCCTCGGGGAGAGGAATCTGGAGGTGTGGCGCTGCCGCCGCGGACCGCAACGCCTCGAAGTGAGCCGCGTTGGCCGCCAGCGTGGCCGACAGCTCCTTCGGATCCCACTGGGCATAGGTCTTTCGATTCTGCAGGGCACAGCTGGCGGTCTCGCTCAGCGACAGCTCAAAATCCTCTTCGAGGAGATAGGCGATGTGCCGGTAGCCGTTGTCCTGTGCGGGAATGGGTGGACGCGCCAACGCCTCCAGCCCGCGATCATCGTAGGAGTCCGCATCCCGGGAGCCCCAGGCGATAACGACGGCCAGCACCAGTATCAGCGCCAGCAGCCCGTAGAGAGAGAAACGCAGCACCTTCACCAGGGTAGCCCCCGGATTACACGAGGCCCGGTCACGGCGTGGTGTACATGGCCACCACGCAGGCGCCGCCGAGACCGAGATTGTGCTGCAACGCCACCGTCGCGCCCTCTACCTGGCGTTTCTGCGCCTGGCCCCGCAGCTGCCACACGAGTTCCGCGCACTGGGCGAGACCCGTGGCGCCGATAGGGTGGCCCTTGGACAGCAAACCGCCCGAGGGGTTGACCACCCAGCGGCCGCCGTAGGTGGTGGCCCCGTCGGCGATGAGCTTCTCGCCCTCCCCCTCCTTGCACAGACCCAGGCCCTCGTAGGCAATCAGTTCGGCACTGGAGAAGCAGTCGTGCAGTTCGACGACCTGCACGTCCTCCGGGCCCATGCCGGACGCCTCGTACACATCCTGCGCGGCGCGCTCGCACATGCCCATGCCGACCATGCCGATAGGGCCGCGCGCGAAGTCCTCCTGCTTGTCGGTCGACATGGCCATGGCGGCGATCTCCACCGCACCCGGATGTGGGTTTTTCCTGAGCCAGTTTTCAGACACGACGACCGCGGCCGCGGCGCCGTCCGAGGTGGGGCAGGCCTGCAGCAGGGTGATCGGGTCGTGGATCATGCGCGACTCCAGCACCTCCTCCAGGGAACAGGCCTCCTGGTACTGGGAGCGGGGGTTGTTCACAGAGTGCAGGTGGTTTTTCACCGCGATCTGGGCGAAGGTTTCGGGCCTGGTGCCGTACTTCTCCATGTGGTCGCGCCCGGCGTCGCCGAACATGCGCGCGGCGATGGGCGCCTTTTTTTTCTTCGCAGTATCCGCCGCAATCTTCTCCAGGCCGGGCATCTGGTCCTCGAGGGGCCCCTTCTGCATCTTCTCGAAGCCGAGGGCCAGCACGCAGTCGTTCATCCCCGAGCGGATCGCGTTATAGGCCATGTACAGGGCCGTAGAGCCCGTCGAGCAGTTGTTGTGCACGTTGAACACGGGTATCCCCGTCATGCCGATCCCGTACAGGGTCTGCTGGCCCAGGGTGCTCATGCCGTTGATGTAACCCGCATAGGCCTGTTCTACCGCGTCGTAGTTGACACCCGCATCCGCCAATGCGTCGCGCGCAGCGCCCTGCGCGAGTTCCTTGATTTCAGTCTCGCAGCGCTTGAAGTCGGTCATGCCGACACCGATCACGTACACCTTTCTCATACCGGACATGGTATTTCTCCTCTGTCTCCGACTAGGCCGCCAACACTTTGGCGTTGCCCGCCAGCTTCACTTCGCCGTCCTGGTTGACGAGCTCGATTTCCGCGGCTACCAGCTTGCCCTCCCCCGTCTCCTCCTTGCCGGTGACGACAATTTTCGTACTCAGGGTTTCCCCGGGCCAGGTCTGCCTGGTAAATCGCACACCGTAGACCTTCAGGTTGCCCGCGCCCGCCCAGTCGGTCAGGGCGCGCCCCAACAGTCCCATGGAAAACATACCGTGTCCGAACACGCTCGGCAGGCCGGCCGCCTGCGCGCTCACCTCGTCCGTGTGCATGGGGTTGAAATCCCCCGAGGCACCGGCGTACTTCACCAGGCACGTGCGTGTCAGTTCGTGGCTTACCACCGGGGCCTCGTCGCCCTCACTGATGCTGTCGTAACTCAGCTTGATGTCTGCGCCCATGGCTTCACGCCCCCCTGTGAATCAGGTTGAAAATTTCAGTGACGACCGGCTCGCCCTCATCGTCACGGAATACGGTTTCCATGACGATGAAGGTCATGACCTTGCCTTTCGATTCCTTGGTGTAGATGTCGGTGATGGCGCCGGACCAGTGCAACACGTCGCCGCACCGGGCGGTCTTGTGGTAGCGAAACTCCTGCTCGCCGTGCAGCACGAGCCCCCCGCCCTTCATCAGTTCGCGCATGATTTTCATCATGGGATTGCCCTCGCCGCCGGTGGGATCCTCCGGCTGGTCCTCGGGCCAGGTGCCAAGGTACTGTGCCGCGAAGGTCCAGGTAGGGGGTAGGGGCGGCGCGTCGAGGCCGGCGGCCCTGGCCGCCGCCAGGTCGTGGTAGACCGGGTTATCGTCGGTCACAGCGGTGGCAAAGCGGCTGACCGCGCCCCGCTCCAGGTGAATGGTGCCGGCGCCGGTCGGCTTGCCGATATAGTCGTTCAGTTCCATGCGATGACTCCCGTTCTGCTTGCTTAAAACCCTTGCTTTAGATGCCTGCTCAAACCCTTGCTCTAACCGCTGCCCTAACCCCGTTTGCAAAAACTTTCATGCCGCGAACAACAGGCGTTCCAGCCGCGCGGCGTGGTAGTCCGACGGCCCCATGAAGGCGTCCCCGGAATAGGCCCGGCGCAGCCAGAAATGCAGCCCGTACTCGAAGGTGTACCCGATACCACCGTGCACCTGCAGGCTGGTCCGGGCACAGTGCCGGGCCGCGTGTCCCGCCTCCATCTTGGCGCAGTGGACCGCGCGTGCGCTGTCCCCGTCCGAGGCGTCCACGCACATTGCCGCGTAGGCCACGGCGGCCCCGGCGCGTTCAAGTTCCGCGGCGGCGTCGACCAGTTTCCACTGCAGGCCCTGGAAGGAACCGATGGGCCGACCGAACTGCCTGCGCTCGCCTGCGTAGGCTATCGCCGTATCCAGCAGCCAGCGGCCGGCGCCCACCAGTTCCGCGGCACACGCGACCAGGCACTTGTGCCAGGCACGCTCCCAGCTGCGCGCGGACAATGCGCGTCCTCCCGGGAAGTCGCCGACCTCGACGCTGTACAGCGGGCGGCCGCGGTCCATGTGCTCCACCGGCGTTGCAGCGTGCGCCGGGATGATTGCCACCACCGGCTCACGCTCACTGCCCGCAACAACCACCCACTGCTCGGCCTGGGCGGCACAGGGCACGAAGTGTTTCGTGCGTTCACCGTTGGGATTCCACAGGCCATCCTCGCCCGAGATCGCTACCGTGGCGGATCCGTCCAGCGTCTCATCCAGCTCCACGGCGATAAACGATGCGAGCAACGTGGGAAGAAACACCCCCGGAGCGGCGGCGCGGCCGTACTCCTCCATAAACAGCGCTGCGTCCGCAAGCGGCCCCTCCGCCAGGCCCACCCAGTCACAGAGATGATCTGACCAGAGCGGCTGTGCGGCGTCGGGATCTTCCCAGGCGCTGTGCAACAACGACGTCGGGCACTCGCCGGCCAGCAGGCTGCGGGCGCTGCCGCAGATAATCCGCTGTTCGTCACTCAGGCTGAAATCCATCGCTGCCCCCCTCGCTCAGCCCCGCGGCAGGCCGAGCACCTGGCCGGCGATCACGTTGCGCTGGATTTCCGACGTGCCGCCGCCAATAGTGCCTGCCAGTGCATTAAAGAATGACGCCTGCCAGCGACCGCCCTCCTCGGCGACATCGTGGTCCGTGACAGCCAGGCCGGCACCCTGCAGGTCCATACCGAACTCGTACAGGGTCTGCTGCAGTTCCGAGGTCGCCACCTTGAGCAGCGAGTGCTCCGGCGCGCTGGAGCCCTGTGCGAAGGAGGCGAAGCCTTTCCAGCCCAGTGCGCGCAGGCCCTGGGCGCGGGCGTACAGCTCCGCCACCCGGCGGGTAATACTCGCATCGCCCTCGAGCCCGCGCCGCTTCACCATGGCGATAATGTCATCCACCGCCCTGAGACAGCGCACCACGCCTTCCACCCAGAGGCCGCCCCGTTCGTGGGCGAGGGACCCCATGGTGACACGCCAGCCGTTGTTCAGCTCGCCGACGAGGTTCTCCCGCGGCACCCTGACCTCGTCCAGGAACACCTCGGCGAACTCCGCCTGGCCGGTGATGTGACGCAGCGGGCGGACTTCCAGCCCGGGGCTGTCGAGGTCGATGATGAGCAGGGAGATACCCTTGTGTTTCGGCGCGTCCGGATCGGTGCGGACGTAAAAGAACCCCTTGCTGGCGACCATGGCGTAGCTGGTCCACACCTTCTGCCCGGTGACCAGGAAATGATCACCCCTGTCCTCCGCCCGGGTAGAGAGGCTCGCGAGATCGGAACCCGCGCCCGGCTCGGACATGCCGACACACCAGATCGTGTCGCCGCGAATCGCCGCCGGTGCGAGGGCTTTCTGCGCGTCATTGCCGAATTCCAGCAGCGAGGGCCCGACGATCGCGTAGCCGCCGAAGTGCACCGAGCGGCATACACCGCGCTCCGCCATCGCCTCCAGGTAGAGCATGGTCTGTACCGGGTTGGCGTTGCGTCCGCCCAGCTCCGGCGGGTAGGCGGGGATCATCCAGCCGTGGTCGAACAGGGTCGCCTGCCAGCGCCGCGCCCAGTCCGGAACGATCAGCACGCCGTCCTCGTCCACGTCGTCGGTGCCGATCATGTCGCGGGTGAAGCGCGCCTCCTCCGGGCAGTGCTCATCGAGGAACGCAAGAAACTCGTCCCTGAATGCCAGGTCCTCGGGGGAAAACGCCAGGCGCATGTCAGCCCTTCCGCGTGTTGCGTATCATCGCGCTGAGCTCCTTCTCCATGTCGATGGCGTCCGCCAGGGTGCTCCCGCTCCCGCTGCGAACGGCGCGTTTCGCCGCCGCCAGCACCTCGGGCTTTTTCTCCGCCATGGACAGGGCCAGCGCCCGGGCCTCGTTCTGTACCTCGCCCTTTGCGCAGAGTTTCTGCGCGAGACCGATCTCCACTGCCTCCGCCGCGCCCAGGGTCGCGCCGCTCAGCACCAGTTCCAGCGCCTTGCCGGGGCCCACCAGGCGCGGCAGGTGATGCGTACTGCCGAGGCCCGGCAATACACCCAGGGACGTGAAGTTCAACCCGAGCTTCGTACCCTCCTCCACGTAGCGCACATCGCAGCCGAGGGTCATGGTGACACCGACCCCGAAAGCTGCCCCGTGCATGGCGACAATCACCGGCTTGGGGTAGTCCACCAGCTCCAGGGGCCAGGCGTTGACCAGGTGCTCCGTGCCCAGGGCGGGGCCGTCTCCCGTCGTTTCGCCCGCCATGTGCGCCTTGAGGAAATCGAGGTCTACACCTGCGCAGAACGCGTCGCCCCGCCCGGCGAGCAATACCACGCGCACCGCCGCGTCCGCCATGGCCGCCTCCATGGCCGCGACGATGTCCTCACCCATCTGCGGTATGTAGGCGTTTTTCTTCTGCGGCCTGTTCAGGAACAGGCTGGCGACGCCGTCCGCTACTTCGTACTCGAGGTTTTCGTACATACTCTCGTCCCTAATCGATTCCCAGGATTGCCAGGCCGCAGGTCTGCGGCGCGCCGCCGAGGTTATGGCTGATGGCCGTGGTCGCATTTTTTACCTGCCGCTCCCCGGCCCTTCCCTGCAACTGCAACACGTTTTCGTAGATCATGCGCACACCGGTGGCACCGGTGGGGTGACCGAAGGTTTTCAGCCCGCCGTCCGTGTTCACCGGCAACTCGCCACCGAGCTCAAAGGTGCCGCCGGCGATGTGTTCCTTCGCCGAGCCCTTCTCGATAAATCCGAGATCCTCGTAGGTAAGTAGTTCTGTCATGGTGAAACAATCGTGGACCTGGGCGAGGTCGATCTCCTTCATCGGGTCCGCAATCCCCGCCTGGGCATAGACGTCTTTCGCCGCAGCGAGGGTCGGTTTCCAGGCGAGAAAGTCAAAGTTCGGGTCCGTCTGCGGGTTCTCCGACAGGGCGATACTGACGCCTTTCACATAGACAGGATCGTCCCGGAAGCCCTTCGCCAGGTCCCCGCGGGTAATGATCGCCGCGGCGGCCCCATCCGACTGCGCGGCGCAGTCGTAGAGCGTGAAAGGCCAGGAGATCATGCGCCCGTTCAGCGCATCCTCCACGGTGATCTCCCGCTTGAGCATGCTCTTGGGCGCCAGCGTGCCGTTGTGGTGGTTTTTCACCGCGATCTTCGCGAGGTCTTCACGCCCCGCGCCATAGGTCTCGAAGTAACGTGCGCAGCACAGGGAGAACCAGCCCGCCGGCGTCATGGGCAGGCCCCGGGCCGTGTTCATGTGGATACTCGGGCCGGAAACGCCCCTGTCCTTGGGCTTGTCGAAGCCGACCACCAGCACCGTGTCGTGCATGCCCGCCGCCACCGCCGCGACACCGTAGCGGAAGGCATCGGTGCCCGTTGCGCAGTAGTTCTGGACCAGCGACACCGGCCGGTCGAAAAGTTTCAGTGACTCCGCCACCTCGGCGGTTCCCCGGGAGGGATACACAGAGCCGCAGAATACTGCCTCTATCTGTTTCTGCGGCTCTTCGATACCTGCATCCTCGTAGGCCTCGAAAGTCGCCTCGACGATCATGTCCTCGGGGCCCTGGTGCCAGTTTTCGCCGAACTTGCAGCAGCCGACGCCGACGACGGCGACCTTGTCGCGGATGGATTCGCTCATGCCGCAGCCTCCCCGCCCGTCGCACCCTCGTCGAGCGGGCGACTCTTCCAGAAGTAGTTGGGACGATTGCCCGCCTCGTGAATGCGGCGAAAGACGAACTCCACGGGCAGGTCACAGCGCAGTAGGTCGGTGCTGGCGTCCGCCATCTGTACGTACACCCTGGCGCCCCCCTCGACCTCGCACATGCCGACGATAACCGGCGGCTCCGGGCTGGGGAAGAAATAGTCGAAGCTGTAGCTCATCACTCGCCCCGTGCAGTCCGACATGCGCACGGGTTCGAAGGAGTCTTTCGCATAGCAGCCGTAGCACACCCGGCAGGCGGGAAAGTGCATGGTGCCGCATTGGGTACAGCGCTGGGCGTGAAAACTGATATCGGAATCCCGCTCCCGGTAGTGCACCGTGGCGGGCACACCGTCGCCGCCGCGGGGATCGTGCTCTGTAGGGTTGAGGTGGCGGGACTTCAGGTAGCTGTCGTAGGAGCGCAGGGCCCGGCCGCGCTCCAGGTGCCAGTCGATTCCGCGCCGGGGCGCGTAGGCCTCGCCGGTCATCTCGAAGGCGAGCACCTCGGCGCCGTCGCCGTAGAACACCGCGAGCACTTTGTCCCCGGCGCCGGACTGCTCCAGCGCCGACGCCAGCAGCAGCGGTGTAAGCGCCGCCCCGCAACTGCCCACGCGGCCGAACAGTGCGTCCTGCACCCGCTCCGGCGCGAAACCCAGGCGCCGGGCGAGGCCCGCGTGACTGCGCGCGTCCGGCCCAAACAGCGCGAGGCGCGCATAGTCCTCGGCACCGGTCTCCGTACGCGAGAAAAATTCCCCCACCGCTGCGCCCACGCCCTCGTTGTAACCGTGCAGAACGTTGAAGCGGTCCTCCCAGGCGCGCAGGTAATCGTCGTGCTCTCCGCGCCAGACATCGTAGATCTCCTCGGCGCTGGCATAGGCGCCGGTGAGTGTGGCCACCACACCCTGTGCACCGACGAGGAAGGCAGCCGCCGCATCCCCCGTGTTCATTTCCAGCGGCGAGCGGGGCGCGGGCAGGCGTGCGTCCGAGGCGATCACCAGAATGCGTTTCCCCGGCTCAGCCTTTACCGCGTTTACCGCCGCCACGAGGGCGCCCGCGGCGGCGCGCAGGCTGCCGCCAAAGTCCACGGTCGCGATATCCGCGCGCAGGTCCAGCGCCTTGGCGGCGAAAGCCGCTGCCTGTTTCTCCCGGAACGGCGACGTCGTGGTGGCCAGGTACAGGCCGTCCACTGATGCGCGATCGACACCGTGGAGGCAGTCCGCTCCCGCGGCCACCGCCATGGTGACGGCGTCCTCGTCGAATGCCGCAACCGCCTTCTCCGGACCGCCCTCCTTCGCCCTGCCGCCGTGGATCAGGCCCAGGGGCAGGCGGGCCTGTGGAATGTACGCACTGTAGGCGACGATGCCTGCTGCCGGTTCGCTCATACCGCTGTCCTCTCCCGCTTACCCGTGTTCAGTCTTTCGGCGCCGGCGGTTCGATGCCCCCGGCGAAGGGGTACGGCGGTTTGGTGATACCCAGGGGCTCAAGCTTGTTGCCCAGGTTGGGCTTGAAGTGCTGCTGTACGGTCTCCACGGTCCAGCCGCCGGGCATGAACAGCGTGTGCCCATACTTCGGCTGTTCCAGCAAGGCGATACGCTCGCCGCCGGTACCGAACACCTGCCCGGAGATGTAGTTGCCCTCGTCGGAACACAGGTAGACGAGCATGGGCCCGTTGAGCTCCGGGTCGATAAAAGGCATGGGGTGCTTCTTGCCGTCGGGTCCCACGTAGGTATCAGACATGCGCGTGGTACCCGATGGCGAGATGGCATTCACGCGGATACCGTAGCGCGCGAGCTCCATGGCCATGGTGTAGGTCATGGAAGCGATTGCGCCCTTGGCGCCGGAGTAATTGGTCTGCCCGAAGTTGCCGAAGTGCGCCGCGGAAACCGTCGACAACAGCACGCCGCCGGTGCCCTGCTCCTTCATTTGCAGCGCCGCGGCCTGGTGGCAGAGAAACGTGCCCTTCACATGCACGTTGAACACGTCGTCGAACTCTTCCTCCGACATCTTCAGGAACGTGCGGTCCCGCGCGATACCGGCATTGGCCATCATCACGTCGATCTTGCCGAAGGCCTGCACGCAGGCGGCGACAATGCTGTCCGCACCGGCCCTGTCGCCGACGCTCCCCGTATTGGCAATAGCCTTCCCACCCAGCGCTTCAATTTCACTGACAACCTCCGCGGCGACGTCGGCATCGATGTCGTTGACGACCACGCTGGCGCCGTTCCTGGCGAATTGGAGGGCGTGACCCTTGCCGATGCCGCGCCCCGACCCGGTGACGACGACCGCTTTACCGTCCAGTAAACCCATTGTTTGCTCCTCTTTACTCGATAGCGTCGTTGAACTTTTGTACCGGACATCAGGTGCCGGTGACTGTTGAATGAATCATGCGCGCACAGGTATCGACCAGGTCGTCCCGCCCGGCGTTGAAGCTCTGCAGGGTGCGCGCGTAGGCGGAGAGTTTCTCGAGTATCGACACCAGCGCGGAGGCAGCCAGGAAGGGGTGCAGGTCGGACGCGACCCTGCCCTCTGCCTGGCTCTGCGTAATCAACTCGGTCAGCTTGTTGATGAGCGGCTCCAGCGCCTCCTTGCGAATCTCGAGGAAGCCCTTGTCGCCACGGTCTGCCGCCTGGTTGCGCAGCAACAGCACACCGTGATTGCGCTCCCAGTGATCGAGGTAGGCCCGGGACAGGTTGCGTGCGCGATCCAGGCCCTGTTCGCCCGCCCAGTCGCCGTCGATCAGTTCCACCATGGCCGGCACCTCGGCGGAGGCCTCCCGCGCAAGGTGCCGCGTCGCGTCCTCCACGTCCCGGAAGTAGTGGTAAAAAAGGCTGGAGACACTGTCGACCTCGCGCGCGATCTCGGTGACCGAGATATCCAGGATGCTGCGCTCTGCGAGCAGCTTCGCCGTGGCATCGAGAAACCGCTGTCGCGTTTTCTGTGCGCGGGCACCGAGTTTGCGGCCGGACTTGTCCTTGATTTTCTGCTGCGCCATTGCCTCTCCCGGTGACGACCCTCAGGCCTCCATCGCATTGGCGGGAATCGTGAACCCTTCCGTACTGGAAATACGCTCCAGGTTGTCACGGATCATTTCCACGTCGGGGGTTTCACCGTCCGGCGCGGTCCATCCGGGTGCCGAGCCGACGAAAACACGCGCATAGCGGCCCGCGCCCGCATTGAAGATCTCGTGACTGTATTCGCACTCCTCCGATACCAGGTAGGCGACCATGGGCGTGATGAACTCCGGTGCGAACGCGTCGCCCATCGCGCCCATCAGTTCCTCCGTCAGGCGGGTGCGCGCGATGGGCGCAATCACGTTCGAGCGGATGTTGTACTTGGCACCCTCGATCGCGGTCACGCTGGACAGGCCCACCAGGCCCATCTTGGCTGCGGCGTAATTGGCCTGCCCGAAATTGCCAAACAGTCCCGCCGCGGAGGTGGTGTACAGCACGCGTCCATAGGCGTTCTGCTTCATGACACGGAAAGCGGGCTGGGTGACGTAGAAGGCGCCCTTGAGGTGCACATCGATAAGAATATCGAAATTGTCGGAGGACATCTTGGGAATGGAGGTGTCCCGCAGGATACCCGCATTGTTGATGACGATGTCGACCCTGCCGTAGGTCTCGAGCGCGGTATTGACGATACTTTCACCGCCCTCCGCGGTCGCCACCGAATCGTAGTTGGGTACCGCCTCGCCACCGGCACCGCGAATCTCGGCGACCACGGTGTCCGCCGCCCGGCTGTCGTTACCCTCGCCATCGGTCCCGCCACCCAGGTCGTTGACGACCACCCGGGCGCCGCGCGCGGCGAGGTACCTGGCGTAGCTGCGGCCCAGGCCGTTGCCAGCGCCCGTGATGACAGCCACACGCCCGTCGTATCGAATATCCCCCATACCGCGAACCCCGCCTTCGTCGTGTCGAGCATGCACTTATAACATTTTTTGACAGTCTGTCAAATTAGGCCCTCACCCCACGCCTCCCAAGGGGCTTAGCGCGCCCCGGTGTAATGACTACTATAGTGGAGGTACCGCCGACCGCCGCCCGAGGAGACAGCGCCATGCCCGACGCACTGCAGGTCACCATGGAATACGCCGCCGCATTCGAGGAGACCTACGCCGATGACGACTGGACGCGGCTGGAGCGCTTCTTCGCGCCGGATGCGGTGTACGAGGTGCGGGGCGGGCCCCTCGCCTGCCGCCTCGAGGGCCGCGACGCGATCCTGACGGGCCTGAAGAAATCGGTGGATACGCTTGACCGGCGCTGCGACAAGCGGCACATCAAGCTCACCGACGGGCCGCACCTGGCAGAGACGGGCGGCGGCGGCGAGGTCAGCATGTCCTGGCACGCCAGCTACGACTACGGCGACGCGCCCCGGGCGGGCTTCCCCGGCCGGTCAGTAGCCCTCGTGCGCGACGGCGTCATCGTCGCACTGCGGGACGAGTACGACGACGCGGAACTGGCGGATTTCGAGGCCTGGATGGCCCGCTACGGCGAGGGCCTGGACGGCACCTACGTATAGGCAGGAAATCAGGCCCGCATGGCTGGCGGGCGACAGTCCATGCGCACGTCTTCCTTCGCGTGCGCGTAATTCAATTGCGCCTGCTCCAGGGCCTGGCGCGCGCTCTGCAGTTGCGCCTGCATAAGCGACGAACCGGTCATGGAAACCTGCGCGGTACGGAAGTCGCGCATCTCCTGCATGTGCCGCATGTGAAGCGCGAGCAACTCGTCCAGCTGGCGGTGGCGCTTGGCCTCGCAGTCCGCGTCCATCGCGGGGTGCGCGCCCCGGTGCAGCGGCGAGGTGCCGGCGTTGAAAGCCTGCGTCGAACTCTCGCCCCCGCACGCCATGAGGCTCGCGGCGAGCACCAGCAACACGGCACTGCCGGCCAGCTTGCCCGCCGGGTTGCGTCGGATACGGTAGGAATTGCCCCGGAACATGGTGTAGCCCCTGTACTGCGTTTTAATGCGACCGCCCGTGTAGCCCGGGCGTTTTCGCGATTTGCCTGACCCCAAGAGTACCTCTTTCGACCTGCGCTGTGGGGGCCGTTGGTACTAGTTCACACAACGCGGGAAAGGCCACCACTCAGGGGCCCGCAGCGCCGCGAGCTGCTTAAAAACGCGCCGCGAGCTCCTCAGAAGCGCGCCGCGAGCTCCTCAGAAGAGAGCCTCGAGACGGGGTTTGACCACCTTGTTCATGGCGTTGCGAGGCAGGCTGTCCACCAGGATGATGCGGGCCGGCACCTTGTAGCGCGCGATGTGTGCCTTGCAATGGGCCTGCAGTTCTCCCGCCAGTACTTCCGCGTCGGGAACCTCCACCCCGGCGGCGGGCTCCACCGCGGCGACCACCCGCTGCCCCAGGCGCTCGTCGGGCACACCGAGTACCGCGGCGTCGCCCACGGACGGGTGCGCCAGCAGTGCGCGCTCAACCTCCGCCGGGTAGACATTGGCGCCGCCGCGAATAATCAGTTCCTTGCTGCGGCCGCGGATGTAGAGCTGCCCGCGCTCGTCGAGAAAGCCCAGGTCACCGCTGTGGTACATACCCCCCGCCAGGGCCTCCGCCGTGGCGTCCGGGCGATTCCAGTAACCGAGCATGGTGGTATAGACGCCGGCGTAGGGGCCATCCTGTGCGGGCCGGACGCAGATCTCACCGATTTCCCCCGGGGGCAGTGGATCGTCCGACGCGTCCACCACGAGAATCTCGACCTGGTCCACCGCGCGCCCGCAGAGGTCCTCCTCGGGCGCCTGCTCCGGGGACGTCTTGCAGACGATGGTGGGCGCCTCGGTCATGCCGTAGGCCACGGTGAGCGGCTGTCCGAAACGTTCGCGGTACAGCGCCTGGAACGATTCGGAGATGCCGGCGCCGCCGATGTCGGGACGACCGAGGGTCGCGAGGTCGGCGGGGGCCACGTCGGGGCACGTCAGCAGGTCCTGGATCACGGTTGGCACGGAGGCGAAGTGACCGACTTTCTCGTCGCGCACCCAGCGCGCCACGTCCAGGGGTTTCAGGCTGTCCATGCACACGCAGGCACTGCCGTCCTGGAAGGCGGTGAGCGGCCCGAGCACCATCAGGTTGAGTATCGTCAGCGGCAGCATCACCCCCTGGGGACAGTCCGCTCCGAAACGGTTCTCGGCGGCAGCAATGGCACCTGGCAGGAGCACGTTGTGGTGACTGTGTACAGCCCCTTTCGGGCGACCGGTTGTGCCGCTGGTGTAGGCGATGGCCGCGGGCTGGAAAGGGTCCACCACCGCGGCGGGGTATGCGCCCGGGTCAGCGGATTCCAGGAGTTGCCCCCAGCCGTGCTCACCCTCCGTCGAGACCACGCGGTCCAGGTGCGGCAACTCGCCGCGCAGGACGCTGATCTCGCCCTCCCCCTCGCCGTCGGTGAGGTACAGAACGGCGCCGCTGTCGTTGAGCAGGAAGGCCTTTTCCGGCGGCGCCAGCGGTCGGTTGATTCCCACCCAGATGGCGCCGAGGCGCGCGCAGGCCAGCAGTGCGATGACGATGTCCACGTCGTTGGGCAGACAGGCGGCCACGCGGTCGCAACGCCCCACACCCAGAGCGTGCAGGGCTGCAGCGGCGCGCGCTACCCGCGTGTCGAGCTCGCCATAGCTGAGGCGCGCCGAGCGGCCCACCAGGGCCAGGCGGCCGGGACTGTCCGCGACATGGCGATCGAGTAGTGACCCCACCGTCTGCGGCCCGGCGCCGGGGAGATCCTTCTGTACGGGCGAGGGGAGCAGCCCGTGTGCGGCGAAGTCGAACACCGGCCGGCCCGGCTACAGGGCCCTGACCAGGATCGCGCTGCCCGGCACGCCGCCGCCGGACGTGGCGATGGAAGTCTGCGGGTTGTTCGGCACCTGCCGCTCGCCCGCCTCACCCAGCAGTTGTACACAGGACTCGTGCAGGAAGCCGTAGCCGTGCAGGCGCCCTGCTGACAACTGGCCGCCGTTGGTGTTCAGGGGCAGGTCACCGTCCCGCGCGATCCGCGCGCCACCCTCCAGGAAATCGCCCGCCTCGCCCTCGGGGCAGAACCCGAGGCGCTCGAGCCAGCACAGCGCGTTGAAGCTGAAACCGTCGTACAACTGCACCATGTCGATGTCCTTGTGCACGAGATCCGTGCGCGACCACATCATGTTCGCCGCGCCGACCAGCCCGGGTTCGTAGCGGATATCGCCCTGGTCCCAGGACACGCGCTCCGAATTGGCGGTCCCCACCGCCTCGAAACCGACCCCCGTTCCACGGCGGCTGTCTTTCACCGTGTCAACGTGGGAGACGATAAACGCCACGGATGCATCGCAGGGCACATCGCAGTCGTACAGACCGAAGGGTGTGGAGACGATACGGGCGCCGAGGTAGTCCTCCATCGTCAGCGGGTCCTTGTACACCGCGTAGTCAGTGAGCGCCGCGTTGCGGCGGCCGTTGAGCGGTATCTGCCCGAGCTGCTCCTTGGTGAGGCCGAACTCGTGCATATAGCGACTGCAGTACAGGGCGATCCAGTTGGCCGCGGAGGCCGCGCCGTAGGGAATGCGCCACTCCATACCGCCGGACAGGCGACCGCCCCCACCGGAGTAGCGCACCTGCCCGGTGCGTTGCAGGTGTGTGTAGGTGGCCTCCCACACGGTGCGGAAGCACAGCACGTGGCGGCACATACCGGTGGCGACCGCCATCATGGCATTGATGACTGATCCCAGCTGCCCGGGCTGTTCCAGCCCGCTGTTGTACCAGTTGACGTTCAGGCGCAGGGCGTCCACCACGTCCCAGGCTGCGGCGCCGCTGATTCCCGGTGCGCCGGCCACGGAACCCGGGTAGGTACAGACCCCGTCGATGTCCTCCCGTGTCAGCCCCGCGTCCTCGATCGCCGCGAGGGAGGATTCCATGGTCAGCGCCAGCGGGTCGCGCATGAGGCGCCGGCCGATCTGCGACATGCCGAGACCGGTGACGGCGGACCTGCTCTCGAATTTTTCCATTACGCGCCACTCCCCGCGGGCCGGAACACGGGCAGGTAGACGTCCTCGTAGTGCTCGAATTCCACCTCGAGCGGCATGCCGATCTCGAGGTCGCCCTCCTCGCACTTGACGATATTGGTGGTCAGGCGTACGTCGACTTGCTCCTCGATCTCGACCAGGGCGATCACGTAGGGCGGCTCGATCATGGGCATCCACATCTGGTGGTTGACCGTGACCGCCGCGAGGGTCGCGCGACCGGACACCTCCGCCACCTCCTGGTTCATGGAGAGGCATTTGTCGCAGATCGGTACCGGCGGGTGTATCAGGTTGCCGCAGTCCGAGCACTTGAGGAAGCGCAGCTTGCCGTCCTCGCCCGAGGTCCAGAAAAACCGGTTGCTGTCGGTCAGCTGCGGCAGGGGCCGCTTGAATTGCTTACTCACGTAATCTCCAGGAAAGTCACTCGTCCGGCACCATCAGGGAACCGTCAATGGAACCGTTGAGGACGCCGGAACAGGCGCCGCCGTCGGTGTAGAGGTTCTCGCCGCTGATATAGCTGGCGGCCGGGCTGTTGAGAAACGCCAGTGGCCAGGCCTGCTCCTCGGCGGTGGAGTTGCGGCCGATGGGCTTGGGGTAGCGTTCGAAGAAGGCCGCGCCGGTCTGCTCCACGAAGGCGGGCATCATGGCGGTGTCGGTGGGGCCAGGGCTGATACAGTTGACGCGCACACCGGTGGGCGTGGTGATCGCGCCGCCCGCGCGCAGCGTGTACAAGATGCTGCACATCTTGGAGAAGCTGTAGGGCTCGAACCAGCCCTCCTCCTCGTGCTCGCCCACCCAGTCCCGCGCCGCGCCGAAATCCTCGATCTGCATGATCGGCTGCAACTTGTCGGTGAAAAACGAGTAGCCCATGCCCGCGCCGGAGGACACGCTCACAACGGCATCGCCAGCCTCCAGGTGTGGCACCAGCCGTTCGATCATGTGGCGTTGTGCGATGAAATTCACGGTGACGACGTCCACGGCGGGAAACTTGCCACCGGGCAGGCCGGCGCAATAGAACAGGTTGTGCACGCGCGAACCCGTGACGGCATCGACCGCCTGCTCCAGGGCGGACACGTCGCGCAGGTCGACTTCCAGGTACTCGGCGAAATCGTATTGCGGCGGCTGCACATCCAGTGCGACAACTTCCGCGCCGAGTTCATGCACAAGCTTTGCCGCCGCCTCGCCCATACCCGAGCTCGCGCCGGTGATCAATACCCGCTTGCCCTGGTAGCTGAACAGGTTTTCCATTATTGGGGTCTCCGCGGACTGCGCCGGGGGCCGGAAGGGCCCACAGCGCCTGCCAGTGTAGCATTTTTTTCAGGCACCTGACTTGTTTAATCAGGCCAATTCTGACACTCTTGATTGCGTCGGGCCCAGCGCCCGGCGCCACGCTGCAAACACCCCGAGAGGCAAAACCCCGAGGCTGGGCCAGCTGCCCGCGCGGCTCCCGGAGGACCGAATTGGAATTCGACTGGTCACAGGAAGATATCGAGCATCGCCGCGAAATCCGCGAGTTCCTCGAACAGGAGTTGCCGGACAACTGGGACGAAATCTCCCAGCACGGGCCCGGCGGTGATTCACAGGCAGCCTTCAGCCGGCAGTTCTGCGGCCGCATGGCGGAGAAGGGCTGGCTGACCCAGCACTGGCCGTCCGAATTCGGCGGCCGCGACTGCGAACCCTGGCGTCACTCCATCGTCGGCGAGGAACTCTGGGCAATCGGCGAGCCACGGGGTTCCCAGTACATGAACGTGAACTGGATCGGGCCGTCGATCATGCACTACGGCACCGAGGAGCAAAAGCAGTTTCACCTGCCGAAGATTTCATCCGGCGACGTTCTCTGGTGCCAGGGCTTCTCTGAGCCCGAGGCGGGTTCCGACCTGGCGGCGCTGCGCACGCGCGCTGAAAAAGTTGGCGAGGGCGAGGACGCCAGCTACGTGATCAACGGCTCCAAGATCTGGACGTCGTACTGCAACCACGCAGACTTCATCTTCCTGCTCGTGCGCACGGACCCCGAGAGCAGCCGCACCAAGGGTATATCCGTACTCCTGGTGCCCATGGATTCACCGGGTATCGAGGTGCGTGAAATTCCCTCCGTTGTCGGCGAACGTTATTTTCACGAGGTGTTCTTCACCGATGTCACGGTCCCCGCGGGTGTCCTGCTGGGTGAAGAGAACAACGGCTGGGGCGTGGTGAACTACGCGCTGCAGTTTGAACGCATCGGCGCGGCGCGCTACGCCCGCGCCGCGGTGACCCTGGACCACATCGCCGCCGTCGCCGCGGAGCGCGGCATGATGGACGATCCGATCGTGGTCGACCGGCTGGGTGAGGCCCGGGCACTTTGCGAGGCGGCGCGCGTGCTCGTCTACAAGGTGATCGACCTGCGCGCCAAGGGCAGCCCGCCGACCGCGGACACCCAGCTCGCGCGCGTGCTCAGCACGACCTGCGACAACGCCATCGGGCGGCTCGCGCTCGAAGTGTTCGGCCCCGAGTCGCGTGAATACGCCTCCTTCGCAGACACCAACTTCCGCCTGGCGATGACCGCCGGTGTCGCCGTCGGCGCCACCGAGGTGCAGCTCAACCTCATCGCCTCGCGCTTCCTCGACCTGCCCCGGGAATAGGAAGGCGGCGCATGGATTTCGAACTCAACGAAGACCAGCAGGCCGTACTCGAGGCGGTCAACCGCCTTCTGGAGCAGCAGGCGGGAGCCGCGCGCGCCGTCGAACTCAATCGCGACAACGCCTACGACGACGCGCTGCACGAGGCACTGCTGGAGTCCGGCTTCTCCAGCATCGCCCGGGACCTCGCCGAGGGCGACAGGCTCGCCGGTCTGGAAGCTGCCCTGGTCGTCGAAGCGATCGCCCGCGCCGGCGGCGTCGTGGCCGCCGGGGCACAGATTCTTGTCGCGCCCGCCCTCACCGACCGCGCCCTCCCCGGCCCGATCACCCTGTGTACCCGCACCGAGCTGGACAGTGGCACGCCCCTGCGCTTCGGCGCCCAGGCGCGCACGCTGTTGCTGCTTGACGCCGACGACGTGGTCCTGGTCGACATCGGGGCGGGCGACATGACGCCGGTGCGCACCAGTTTCGGCTATCCCATGGGATGCCCGGCGGGCGCTGTCGACACTGCCGGCGGCGAGCGGTTGCGGGGGGCCGCCGACTCGCTGCGCAACTGGTGGCGACTGTCCCTGGCCGCAGAGGCGGTGGGCACCATGGAAGCCGCCCTGCACCATACCGTCGAGTACCTGAAACAACGCCGCCAGTTCGGCCGTGCCATCGGCTCCTTTCAGGCCATCCAGCACCGGCTGTCGCTCTGTGCGATCCAGCTCGAGGCGAGCCGCTGGCTCACACGTGAAGCGGCCTGGCACGGCGCGCAGCCCGAGGCCGTGGCGGCCGCAGCCGCCTTCGCGCTGGACGCGGCGGACCAGGTTTTCACCGAGACCCACCAGATGTCGGGCGCCATCGGCTTTACCCACGAGTTCGACCTGCACGTGTGGAGCATGCGACTCCTCGCCCTGCGCCAGGAGCTCGACGGCGTCGGCGGTGCGCGGCGCGACCTCGTCGCCGCGCGCTGGGGCTCAACCGACTGATGGATACCGCGCCGGGCGCGGAAGCACTGGACCTCGAGTTCAACGAGGATCAGCGGGCAATCTGCGACGCCCTCGCCCGTTTTTGTGGACAGGCCGACGCCGAGGCCCACGCCCGCGCCAGCGGCGAACCCTTTCCCCGCGCACTCTGGCGCGAGCTGGCCGGACTGGGCGTATTCGCCGCGGGCGCACCGGCGTACCCGGATGCCGGCGGCGTGCTGGAAATCTGCGCCGGCAGCGAGGCGCTCGGGCAGAACCTGTTTCCCGGACCCGTCGCCGCGACCTTCCTCGCGGCGCAGGTCGCCGCCGACCCCGCGCCGATAATCGAGGGAGAACAGCTGGTCTCCCTCTCGCGCGCGGGCAGCAACTTGCTGCCTTTCGGCACCGAGGCGGACCTGTTCCTGGTCGCCGGGGCCGATGTGCGCGCGGCGGCGCCACCCGACAACGTCGAGGCGGTGGCGACTCTCGGTGGCGAAACCTGGGGCCGCGCCGCCCTCACCCCCGGGGAGGCACTGCCGGGGAGTGAACGTGGCCTGCTGGTGCACAATATATCGAGCGCCGCTTACATCGCCGGAGCGGCACTGCGACTGCTGCGCGACACCAGCGAGCACGCCGCGACCCGCAAGCAATTCGGGCACACTCTGGGCGAGTTCCAGGCGGTCACGCACCCGCTGGCGGACTGCGTCATCGCGGTGACCGCGGCGCAGGTACAGGCGAGGGCAGCGGCCTGTGCCGCCGATGGCGGCGGGGAAAATGCCGCCACCCTCGCCGCGGGTGCAGTGATGTCGGCCTGCCGGGCGGGACTCGCCACGGCCTTTGCCTGCCACCAGATCTACGGCGCCATCGGCGTCACACTGGAGGGACCGGCCTTTCACATCTCCCGCCGCATACGCCAGCTGGCGACCGAGGCCTGCGGCGCGAGGGAGCGGGATATACTGCTGGCGGGCACGGGCCTGGGAGGGTAGAGAGATGAGCGCGATCGACGTCAACAAGCCCATGGAGGGTGTGCGCTACGAAAAATCCGGCGGCATCGCCACCATCACCATCGACCGCGTCGATCGCGGCAATGCCCTGGCGCCGAACATGCAGGCAATGTTCCGCGCGATCTGGGCCGATGTGCGCGACAATCCCGAGGTCCGCGTCGCGATTGTCACCGCCGCCGGCGAACGTCACTTCTGCACGGGATTCGACGTCGGCGAGGCGGACTCCGACGAGGCGGCAGACGAGATTTTCGTCGACAAGCCCCTGCGCGAATCCGTGTTCTGGTCCCCCTACCAGAACGACGTGTGGAAGCCGGTCATCTGCGTGGTCAACGGCACCTGTGTCGGTGGCGGCCACCATTTTGTCGTCGACGCCGATATCGTCGTGGCGTCGCGCAACGCGAGGTTCATCGATGCCCACGTCAACGTGGGTATGGTCGGCGCCATAGAAAATATCGGCCTGGCGAAGCGCCTGCCGCTCGGTACTGCCCTGCGTATGACCCTTGTGGGCAGCAGCTTTCGCCTGCCCGCCGAACGCGCCTGGGCACTGGGCCTGGTGGACGAACTTGCCGACACGCCGGCTGACGCGATGGCTACGGCGCTGGAAATGGCCGGGCAGATGCTGAAAAACTCTCCCCAGGCCATGGCCCTGTCCAAGCGGGCCATATGGGGCTCACTGGAAAGGGGCTACGAGGAGTCGCTGGAGGAAGGCTGGGCGCTGCTGCGCTCCCACTGGACCCACCCGGATTTCGAGGAGGGCCCGAAGGCCTTTGCGGAGAAGCGTGAACCGGCCTGGAACCCCGACCCCGACGCGAAGATCGCGGACTGAGACGGGACGCTAGAGACACCGCGATGCACATTGAATTCACCACCGATGAGATGGCCTTCCGCGACGAGGTGCGCGCGTTTCTCGACGACTACCGGGACCTCGACGGGTTCTACTGCCAGGGTCACCGCTGGCCCGAGGTGCGCGCGATGTTCAGCGCCATGGCAGAGAAGAACTGGCTCGCGCTCACCTGGCCCGTGGAGCACGGCGGCCTCGGCCTGGGGCACGCCCACGAGTACATACTGTGGGACGAGGTGGCCTACGCGCGGGCGGCGCGCAACCCCCTGGCGGCGGGCATCGTCGCCAAGTCGGTCATCCGCTACGGCACCGACGCCCAGCGCGAGCGCTACCTGCCGAAAATCCGCAGCGGCGAGATACATTTTTCGCTGTGTTACTCGGAGCCGGAGGCAGGTTCCGACCTCGCCGCACTGCGCCTGCGCGCCGAACTCAACGACGCCGGTACGCACTACATCCTCAACGGCCAGAAGTGCTGGCAGTCCTACGCCCAGGACATGGACTACCTCTGGGTGCTGGCGCGCAGCGGCGCACAGGAGAGCCGCGGCCGGGGCCTGAGCCTGTTCATCGTCGACAAGGCCACGCCGGGCGTGCGCGTTTCCCCCCTGCCGACAGTGGACGGCGACCAGCTCAACGAGGTGTTTTTCGACAGCGTCGCGGTACCGGCGGAGCAGCGTGTGGGCGAAGAGAACAGCGCGTGGCCGATTATTGGCGAGGCGCTGGCGGACGAGCGGCACATCCAGTTTCCCCCCGGGCGCGTGCGCCGCGACCTCGAGGAGATGATAGCCTGGCTGAACCGGACCGGACTGGGCGACGACCCGGTAGTGCGCCATCGTATGGCGGAACTGACCGCACAGGTGATGGACACGGAGATTCTCGGCCTCAAGGTATTGGAGGCCATGGTGCGCGGCCGCAACGCGACGGTCGACGCGGCGATGAACAAGATCATTCACACGGTCACGTGCCAGGATATCGCCCGGGCCGTTCTCGACTTCGGCGGCCCCGAGGCGCTGGTCAGCAACTGCGCGCCGGAACTGGTCTGGCGGCAGAGCCTGACGGAGACCATCGGCGGGGGCACGTCGGAAATCATGCGCAGCGTGGTGTCGCGCCAGCTGCTGGGACTGGGAGGATAGACGCATGGCCTGGGATTTTCAGACCGAGCCGGAATTTCAGCAGGCGCTGGACTGGATGGATGAGTTCGTGCGCGAGGAGATTGAGCCGATCGGGCTGGTGTGGAGCAAGTCCACCGATCCCTTCGACGTCAAGAACGAGGCGACCTGCGCCCTCGTCAAGCCGCTGCAGGAAGAAGTCAGGAAACGCGGGCTCTGGGCCTGTCACCTCACCCCCGACCTCGGCGGGCAGGGTTACGGACAGGTCAAGCTTGCCCTGATGAACGAGATTCTCGGGCGCAGCCAGTGGGCCTCGCGGGTCTTCGGCACCCAGGCGCCCGACACGGGCAACGCTGAAATTATCGCGCACTACGGCACAGAAGAGCAGAAGGCTCGCTACCTGCAACCACTGCTCGACGGCGAAATGGTCTCCTGTTACTCGATGACCGAGCCCCACGCCGGCTCCGACCCGGGCCAGTTCAAGTGCCGCGCCTGGCGCGAGGGAGACGAGTGGGTGCTGGACGGGGAAAAGTACTTTTCCTCCCACGCCGATTTCGCCGAGTTCCTGATCGTGATGGCCGTCACCGACCCGGATGTGCCGGTGCACCGGGGCGCGACCATGTTCCTCGTACCGCGGTCCACGCCAGGTATCGAGATACTGCGCAACGTGGGCCTCATGTACGAGAGTCCCGACGAGGCGGGCAGCCACGGCTGGGTGCGTTACAACAAGGTGCGCCTGCCCGCCGACGCGGTGCTGGGCGAACCGGGCAAGGCTTTTGAGCTGGCGCAGAAGCGTCTTGGCGGCGGCCGCATCCACCACGCCATGCGCGCGGTGGCCTACTGCCGGAAAGCGTTGGACATGATGTGCGAGCGCGCACTCAGCCGGTCCACCCAGGGCAGCCTGCTGTCGGAAAAGCAGTCGGTGCAGAACTACATCGCCGACTCGTACATACAACTCGAACAATTCCGCCTGCTCGTGCTGTACGCCGCCTGGTGGTGCGACCAGGGCGACCCGCGCAAGTCGCGCATCTACATCTCCGCGGTGAAGGTGCAGGCGGCGGAGGTACTGCACGACATCGTGCGGCGCGCGGTGCAGGTGCACGGCGCTCTGGGCTGCTCCAACGAGACACCCCTGGCGGGCCTGTGGTCCATGGTGCCGATGATGGGCGTGATGGACGGCCCCAGCGAGGTGCATCGCGTCACCGTCGCCAAGCAGGTGCTGCGCCAGTACGAACCCTCGGAGGACCCCCTCTGGCCGAGCCAGTGGCTGCCGGCGAAACGCGAGGCCGCGCGGGAGAAGTTCGCCGAATACCTTGATAACACCGTGGGGAACCTGTGATGGCGGAAGAGGCCCTGGAAGAACACAACCCGACAATCGACGTCGAGGTACTGGCGCGCTGGATGGACGCCCGCGGCCTGCCCGGTTCCGGGGAGCCCCTTTCCGCCACCTTCATCAGCGGCGGCGCCTCCAACGAGATTTTCGAGTTGCGCCGCGGGGACTCCCGGCTCGCCCTGCGCAAGCCGCCGGCCAGGGTGCCGGAGGGGCGCAACGAGATCATGCTGCGCGAGTACCGCGTCATCCACGCGCTGAACGGCACTGACGTACCCCACCCCGAGGGCATCGCGGTCTGCGACGACACCTCGGTGCTGGGCTCCTGCTTTTATATCATGGGCCACGTGGACGGTTTCACCCCCATGGGGGACCTGCCGCCGCCGTTCAGGGATTCCCCGGAGCTGCGCTCTGACATGGCTTTCCAGCTGGTGGACGGCATTGCGCGGCTCGGCCAGGTCGACTGGCGCGCCGCCGGGCTGGAGGGATTCGGCAAGCCGGAGGGTTTCCTCGACCGCCAGGTCGACCGCTGGTTCGCGCACCTCGACAAGATCAAGTTTCGCGAGCTGCCGGGGCTGGACGAAGCCGGCGCCTGGCTGCGCACACACACACCGCGACACTTCACCCCGGGGATCATTCACGGGGACTACCAGTTCGCCAATGTCATGTTTCACCACGGGGACGCGGCGAAGCTGGCGGCCATCGTCGACTGGGAAATGGCGACCGTGGGCGATCCCCTGCTGGACCTGGCCTGGATACTCATGACCTGGCCGGACCCGGACGAGGACCGCTCCACCGGCTACGTTGATTTCTCGGGGATGCCCTCGCGCGAGGAACTGATGCACTACTACGCGGGGGTCAGCGGCCTCCCCGTGGACGCCATGGACTACTACATCGTGCTCGCGCGCTTCAAGATGGCCTGCGTCCTCGAGGCGGGCTACGCGCGGTATGTGAAAGGCGGCGCCGACAACCCCAAGATGGCCATGTTCGGCGACGTGGTGCTGGACATGGCCCGGCGTGCCCAGGAGTTGTCCGAGCGCTCATCCCTCGCCGCGACCGGGTGACCCGGCGCCCGGCGCCGCGCGCGCTCTTTTCACATGACAGATGTCATGTTTTGGGCTATATTTTCACCAGTGGGCCACGGCCGCAGCCCCCGGGGCCGCGCCCTGGCAAACACCCTGATTCACGGGTAATACAGGTAGAGAGCCATGGAATACAGGACCATCGACTGCGACCAGCACGTCATCGAACCCCCCAACCTCTGGGAAGACTACCTGCCGGAAAAATACCGCGACCTCGCGCCCAAGCTGGTCAAGGACAAGGACGGCGGCGACGCCTGGCAGCTCGGCGAGGCGGTGGAATCCCTCGGCCTCGTCGCTGCCATGAACAAGACGCCCAAGACCCTGAAGTGGACCGGCGTCAAGTACGACGAGATGCACCCCGGCATCTACCAGGCCCCCGAGCGCCTCGAACTGATGGACGAGGATCACGTGGACGCGGCGGTCTTCTTCCCGCCGCAGCGCACCATGATTTACTTCATGGGACAGGAGAACGAATTTTCACTGGCCGGCATGCAGGCCTACAACAACTTCATCTCCAAGTTCTGCGAGCACAACCCGGATCGCCTCGGCGCCATCTGGCAGATGCCCGCCACCACCATCGACGACGCTGTCGAGGAACTGAAGCGCGCGCACGACGCCGGCGCAAAGGGCGTCGGCCTCGCGACATGGCCCAGCGGCGAGGCCATGCTCAGCGAGACTGACGAGGCGTTCTGGAAGGTCGCGGAAGAGCTGGACATGCCCATCCATATCCATATCGGCCTGACACCGCCCACGGTCAAGACCAAGCGCGTGGCGCAGAAGGGCGGCGTACCCCAGCTGGTGCAGTTTTCCACGACCATGAGCCGCATGCCCATTCTCTTCGCCGAGTTCATCTTCAACGGTGTCTTCGAACGCTACCCCGGCCTCACCGTCGTGGGTGGCGAAGTCGGTGCGGGCTGGGTGCCCTTCTTCAAGCAGGAACTCGACGACCGCTACCGCCGCAATCGCTACTGGACGGGTGTGAAGTTGTCCATGCTGCCCAGCGAGTACTACCTGCGCAACTGCAAGGTGGGCGTGGTCTCGGACCAGTTCGGCATCCAGAACTGCGACGCGGTGGGCGTGGACACCATGATGTGGTGCTCGGACTTCCCCCACCACATCACCGACTGGCCGAACTCCCAGCACCTGATCAACTCCATGGCCCAGGGTGTGGACGAGGGCAAGCGCCGGCGAATTTTCTGCGAGAACGCCGGCAAGCTCTACGGTTTTATCGACGGCTGACACACTACCGGGAGGCGCCCGCAGGGGCGCCCCACCCCCTTCCCGGCAGTTTCCGCAGCGCTTCATAAATCATCACAGAACATCAGCCCGCCCCACAGTCCGCGGCGCTAGGATTTTCCCGTGCCTCACACAGAGGTTTTTTCACTCAACGGAAAACGCGGGGAAACGGACATGAGAGCGACAATAACGACGGCGGTCCTGCTGGTTGCACTGGGAGCGGGCGGCGCACAGGCCCAGCACGAGGGACCCTACGTCGGCATCAAGGCCGGCGGGTACTCCTTCAACAATCTCGACACCCGGGACGATCTCGACGATACCTTCGGCGACTACGCCTGGGGCGGCTACGCGGGTTACCGCTTTGCCATCCCCATCGCCGTCGAGATCGAGTACCTCACCCTGGAGGAGGACAACGTCCTGTTCGGCGTGGACTACGAGGGCAACATGTTCGCCGCCTCCGTCAAACCCACCTGGGATATCGGGGAACACTTCGAAATCTACGCCAAGCTCGGCTGGACCTGGATGGACGGCGACCTCCAGAGCAGCTGGCACGACGTGGTACTGACGGAGACATCCGTGAAGAACGACGAGTTCCTGGCGGGCGTGGGCATGGCCACGCGGTTCGGTCCCGTGCACATGCGCCTCGAATACCAGTTCAACGAACTGGAGACCCACTACTTCGACGATGCGGACACCGAGTACGTCACACTGGGCCTCGCCTGGGAGTTCTGACTGGCCGACGCGCAGTGATCCGCTACAATGGATGGCCATGACCCTACTGCACCCCATGCTCCCGGCGTGCCTGTGCGCGGTCCTGTGCGCCCTGGCCGGCGCTGCGCGCGCTGACGACGGCCTGTGCCGCGAACAGGCGGCGCAGGTCATCGAGCGCCTGGAGGCCGAGGTGGTCGGCACACTCGATGCCAATCAACGGGAAGCGGCCAACAACATCGTACTGGATGTGTGCGAGGCGCGGGAGAGTACCGTGCAGGCGGAGGTGGAAGCGGCCGTCACCCAGGCCAGGGAAGAGGAGCGCGCTGCGGAGGCGGCGCCCCCGGACAAGGCGGGCAACCGGCGCCTCAAGCGCCGGGGCAGTTTCTAGAGCGGCAATCGCCCCGACGAATCAGAACCGGAGAGGACAGCAATGACCAGGGTATTCCACGACGAGGACGCCGACCCGGGCGCCATCCAGGGCGAGACCGTCGCCATTCTCGGTTTCGGCAACCAGGGCGGCGCCCAGGCGATGAACCTGCGCGACTCCGGTGTACCCGTGGTGGTGGGCAACCGGGAGGACGAGTATCGCGACGCGGCCGACAGGGCGGGTTTCGAAGTCTTGTCGATCGCCGAGGCGAGCGCCCGCGCGGACATCCTGTTCCTGCTCACCCCCGACGAGGTAATGCCGGAGGTCTACGAACAGGACGTCGCGCCGCACCTGCGTGCCGGGCAGCTGTTGAATTTCGCCCACGGCTACAACATCGGCTTCGGGCTGATCGAGCCGCCGCCGGATATCGATGTCACCTTCATCGCCCCGCGCATGATCGGCGCGGGCGTCAGGGACACCTACCTGGAGGGCAGCGGCTTCGCGAGTTTCGTGGGCGTCCACCAGGACGCGACGGGTCGCGCACAGGCGCGCATGCTGGCCCTGGCACGGGCGCTGGGATCAACGCGCTCCGGCTGCCTGCCCATGAGCATGAAACAGGAGGCGACCCTGGACCTGTTCACCGAACAGGCCTTCGGTCCCGCATTCGGCCGGGTGATTGGTGCCGCGATCGGCAGCCTGATGGAAGCGGGTTACCCGATCGAGGCCATCCTGATGGAGCTGACTCTTTCCGGTGAGATGGCCTACAGCATGCTGAAGACGCGCGAGATCGGCTCCCACGCGCAGCACGCCCTGCACTCCCACACCAGCCAGTACGGCACACTGACACGGGGCTCACGCTACAAGGCCCTGGACCCGATACTGCGCGAGCAGATGCTGGCTACCATCGAGGAGATCGAGTCCGGCGCCTTCGCGCAGGAGTGGTCCGCCGACCGCGAGGACAAGGTGGCGATGCTGGAGCAGGCCAGGGAGAAACGACGCGACTCGCCCTTCACCCGGTGGGAGGACGATACGCGCTCGGCCTTCAGGATCGGCGACGCGGCGCCGGAGGGCGGCACCGCGTGAAAGCGCTGCGTTACGCGGCGGTCGGCCTCCTCGCCTTCCTCGTTCTTTACATCGGCGCCTGTGCCGCCACCGGTGGCGACCAGGGCCCGCCCCTGGAACACCGCTGGTCGATCGACCTGCCACACCCCCCGGAGCGGCTGTGGGCACTGATGCAGGACTACGATCGCTGGACCGACTACGCCCCGATGGTGATCGAGGTCCAGGTGATGCACCCCGGGGACAGCGCCGGCAACGGTCTCCTGCGCCGGGTGATATACCAGATGCCCTTCGGGCAGCGCGGCAGCGCGCTCGAACTCGTCACCGACGTGGAACCGGCGCGGGGATACACCTACACCATGATCAGCGACACACCCGGTAACGACCAGACCGGGAAGCTGCGCCTGGAGGACCTCGGCCCCGACGGTACGCGCCTGCATTTCGAGGAGCGCTACAAGCTCGTCGACTTTCCCTGGCGCCTGTTCGAGTCACAGATCTACAGCTTCATCAACAAGAAGAACGAGGAGTCGATGCGCGCCATGTCCGACTGGCTGACGGCCCACCCCGAGTACCGTCCCGACCTCGCGGACTGACCCGCGCCGGACCACGACAAACCAGGACACGCCCGATGAGACTCCTGAGAAACCTGTTTCTCACCCTGCTGCTTCTGATCGCGGGACTCGGCCTGTGGGCCTACAGCTGGACCTTCACCCCGGAGGGTCGCCTCGATCTTCCGGCGGCGGTGCTGGCGAAGCTCTCCAGCTTCGGCCCGCCGCTGGTACTCGATACCGCCACCGCCGCGGAGGCACGACTCGCCGCCAACGAACAGATGGGCGCGCTCCTGCGCCTGGCGCCGATCCCACAGGAGATATCCATCACCGAACTGGAGGTACCGGGGCCCGGGGGCGACATCCCGGTCCGGGTCTACCGGCCCCCGGCGGAGGGCGCGCTGCCCGCGCTGCTGTGGCTGCACGGCGGCGGCTTCTGGATGGGCAATAACCTCGCGGACTGGGACGCGCTCGTCGCATCCTTCGCAGTGGAGGCAAACGTCGCGATTTTTTCCGTGGACTACCGTCTCGCGCCGGAGCACCCCTGGCCCGCGGCCGTGGACGACGCCTACGCCGCGCTGCAATGGCTGCACCGCAACGCCGCCTCGATGGGCGTGGACGGCGCGCGCCTGGCCGTCGGCGGCACCAGCGCCGGGGGCAACCTCTCCGCCGTGGTCGCCCTGAAAGCCCGCGACGAGGGCGGGCCGCGGCTGTCCGCGCAGTTGCTGCAGGTGCCCGCCACAGACGGCAGTGTCGGCAGCCGCTACCCCTCCGAGGAACTGTTCGCCGAGGGCTACCTGCTCAACGCCGCGGACATCGCCACCATGATCGACGCCTACCTGCCGAATCCCCGGGACCGCGCGCACCCGTATGCGAGCCCGCTGCTGGCCGCCTCTCACCGGGACCTGCCGCCGGCCGTTATTTCCACCGCGCAGTACGATCCCCTGCGCGACGAGGGCGAGGCCTACGGGGAGAAGTTGCGCGCGGCGGGAGTGAATGTGGATATCGTGCGAATCGACGGCGCCATCCACGGCTTCGCCGGTTCCATGGAGGGCGCGCGCACCGTGCGCGACGCGGAGATCGCTCTCCTCGACCGGGTGTTCAAACGCTAGCGAAGGCCGGGACTATCCCGCGAGTTCGGCCCGCACGACTCTGCGCAGCAGTTTCCCCGTCTCGTTGTAGGGCAGTTCGCTGGCGAAGGTGATCTGCTGGGGTACCTTGGAGGAACGCAGGCTGTCCTTTACCCACGCCTGCAGCTCTTCCACGCCCGCCCGGACGCCCTCGCGCAAGACGACCACCGCCGCCACCGCCTCGCCCCACTTCTCATCGGGAATTCCCACGACCGCCGCATCGGCCACCGCCGCATGGCGCAGCAGTACATCCTCGATTTCTCCCGGCGACATGTTCTCGGCGCCGCGCACGATGACGTCGTCGGAACGGCCCTCGAGAAACAGGAAGCCCTCGTCATCGAGTTCGCCCGCATCGCGCGTGGGAAACCAGCCGTCCGCGTCCAGCAGGCTGCCCTTGCCGACATACTCGCCCGAAACCTGTTCGCCGCGCACGAAAATCTCGCCGCGCTCCCCGGGGCCCAGCACCTTGCCGTCCGCATCGCGAATCTGCAGTTCCACCCCGGGCAGCGCCTGGCCCACCGACGTCACCCGGCGGCGTACCGCGGGATCGTCGCTGGCCATGGCGTCCCGGTGATGCCTGGGCAGCAGCACGGTCACGGTGGAGCTGGTCTCGGTAAGCCCGTAGGCCTGCGTGAACTCGACCTGCGGCAACAACTCCATGGCGCGCTCGATCACCGGGCCGGGCATCTTGCCGCCGCCGTAGGAAATGGCCTTCAGGTGCGGCAGGTCGGCGCCGCCGCCCGCCTCAATCTCGTCATTGATGGCACCCAGCATGGTGGGCACCAGGAAGGCAGTGGTCACGTCGTGGTGCGCGGCGAGGCGCACCCACTCCTGCGCACTGAAGTTCGGCAACTGGACCACCTTGCGCCCGGCGTACACCGACGAAATCACCGAAACCACACCGGCAATGTGGTACGGCGGTACCGCGACCAGTGCGGTCTCGCCCACGGCGTAGCCGAACTCCACCGAGGAAAACATGTACGACACGAGATGCCGCTGCCTGAGCACCGCGGCCTTGGGGGTCCCGGTCGTGCCGCTGGTAAACAGCAGGATGGCCGTGTCATCCGGGTCCATGGGCCATTCCCTTGTACCGGCCCCATCGCCGCTGCGGGCGGCGCGGACAAAATCATCCCGGGCAATGGCACGAATACCCGGCGGCGCGTCAATCGAAACTGCGCGCTCGCTGTCGGTCACCAGCAGCGCGGGGCTTATCCGCTCGAGCAGCGCACGCAGGTCGGCGTCGGCCAGGCGGTAATTGAGGGGTGCGAAAGGCTTGCCGGCGCAGGCGCTCGCGAAGAGACCCACGGGGAAGGCGAGACTGCTGACATCCAGCATTGCACAGTGCTGCGCAGCGTCGTCGCGCAGCCTGTTACCCGCGCACACGGCGGCATCCAGCAACTCGCTGTAAGTCAGGGCGTCGTCGCCGTTGACGAAAGCGGTTTCCGCGCCGAAACCCTGGGCGGACATCTCCAGCAGCATCATCAGGTTCATGGTCTGGAATTCACTCCGTTCAGTCGGAGGACGGCAGGGGCTTGGCGCCCTTGAGCACCAACGCCTCGCCGTTGGCCGCGAGCGAGCCTGCGCCCGGTTTTACACAGAGCAGCTCCAGGTCACCCGCCCCGTTCGTATAGCGCTTGCCCAGTTCGGTGCCCTCTGCGGCCCCGCCGTCGAGTCCGGCGCCCGATGCCTCCTCGCCCTCGGCCAGCATCGGCGCGCCGCCGCAACTGATCTCGAGGTCGCCCCCCGGCGCGGCAATGACCACCATCTCTGTGTCACACACGGCGCTGCGCAGTCGTGCGCCCGGCTTGTACTCACTCATTACAGTCTCCCTTTACCAGAATCATTGTTGCTCTGTGTTTTCACGCAATGGCTTCACTCTTCACTCGAGCTCGTCCACGAGCCCCCAAGCCAGGGCCGTTTCCGCACGCACGCGGCGACAGGAGAGCGCAAGCCAGGCGGTCCGGTGTCGCCCGATGCGTCGCGGAATACTGACAGTCCCGCCCGCGCCCGGCAACAGGCCCAGCCGAAGTTCCGGCAGCTGGACGAAGGTATTTTCCGCCGCCACCACGCGTTCCGCAAACGCCGGCAGTTCGATACCGGCACCGACACAGGCCCGGTGCAGGTGAAACTCCAGCCGCGGGGCCAGCGCGAGCAGCAGCCCTGCCACGCTGCGGCTGGAACGGATCGCGTGTGCGGTCGAGGGGTCACTCGCCAGGCCGAACTCCGCGAGGTCGCCGCCGATACTGAAACAACTGCCCTCGCCGCTGATCACCGCCCGCTCGATGTCGCTGTCTGCCTGCAACAGGCACAGCGCCTCGAACAGGGCATCGCGCATCGCGCGGTTGTAAGCGTTGCGCGCCGCCGGGCGATTGAGGCGCAGGTACAGCCGATCCCCCTCGCGTGCCAGCAGCACGGGTTCTTCCTCGCCACCGCCCGGTCCTGTCGCCAGCCCCGCCTCGCGGACACGGGCGAACTCGGGGCCGGCCTGCAGGCTGGCGTAGGCGAGGGATTCGGCAAACAGTCCCTGTTCGGGCGCAACATCCTCGTTGTGTCGCAGCAGCTGCACCAGCGTCATGGCGGCGCGTGGAAACGCCTCGATGTTGCGCTGCAGGGACGGCAGCTCCGCCGGGCGTTCCAGGATCACGTCGACGCCGCGGGACAGTGCGGGGGGCACCGGCCCCAGGGCGACCACGGGACAGGGCAGCCGCCGCAGGCGCTGCGCCATCGCCGCGAGGTCGGCCTCCCGACAGTCGTCGCCCGGCACCAGCGCCAGGTACGGATGATCGGCCACGGGGGAGTAGGCGTCCAATCCCCATGGCGAACGGCACGATCGCGCCAGTTCCGCCAGGTTCAGCGACCCGGGCGGCAGGTCGGGCAGGTCAGGCAACGGCCGCGGCACGACGCCTGCCCTCCCCGTCCGCGGTACCGCGCCGGTAGATCAACTCGCCCGCACACACCGTCGCGCGCACATCCCGCGCGAGCAGTCGTTGCCGCGCCTGTCTCCACGGCCGGTCCAGCAGGCAGAGGTCGGCGACCGCACCGACCTCGAGAACCCTCGGCGCGCCGCCCGGGGCCCCGGCCGAACTGGTAAACAGCGCCAGGGCCTGTTCCGGCGTGAGCGTCTCCGCGCCGCCGATTATCCGGCCGGCGACGGTCCGGCGCGCAACCGCGGCGCGCATGGCCGCCCAGGGATCGGCAGCCCCGTAGGGCGCATCGCTGCTGCCCGCCAGGGGCACTCCCGCCTCGAGCAGGCTGCGGCAACGGTAGAGATCGTCGTGATTCGCGGGGTCGACGTCGCGCAGGTACTGCTCGCCGCGTTCGGCGATGAAACCCGGCTGGGTCACGACACGAACCCCGGTTGCGGCGAGCAGGGGCACCACCTCAGGCGGTACCAGGGAGGCGTGTTCGACGCGATCGTTGGGATGTACACCCGCGGCGCGCAGCACCGCGAGCGTCAGGACCAGCTCCGTCGCGGTCACGCAGTGCACCGCCACGCCGCGGCCGCTGTCGTGGGTGGCGCGACACAGGTCTTCGAACTCCCGCCACGCAGGAAGACGGTCTTCATCGAGCAGTACCTTGCGTTCGCCGCGCTCCAGCCGGGGATGGGTACATGCGGGAAGGTGATCGCCGCCCATGACACGCACGCGCTGGCGCAGGCCACCCTCCGCGGCGGCGGCAAACGCGGCCAACTCTGCGGGCCCGTTGTGCGGCGAGGTGTCAGTGACGCCCGTGACCCCCCGTCGCGCAAGCAGTGCCGATACCGCCGCAAGAGAGGGGAACGTCGCAGCGCGACCGCGAAGACGTTTACCCAGCCAGTCGTCGAGGCGGAACAGGCGGCCCGTAGGCCGCCCGAGGCTGTCGACCTCGAGACCGGGCGGCACCCCGCTCGACCCGATGCCGAGTTCATCGAGGGCGGCAGTGTTCAGCATCCAGAGTTTCCCGCTGCGGTGTTGCAGGCGCAGGGGGCGATCGTGCAGCAGTTCGTCGAGACGGTAGCGGTCGAGTTCGCCCGCGACGGATTCGTGGTAGCCGACACCACGCACCCAGCCGCCGCCCGGTGCGGCGCGCAGCGCCTCGCCAAGCCCGCTCATCCCGTTCAGCACCGCGGGTCCGCAGTCCACCGAGGCGTCGGCGGCGGCGAGGGCGAACAGGTGTAGGTGGTGATCGTGCAGGCCCGGCAGCAACGCTCCGCCATCCGCCTCCAGGACTGTCTCCCCGGGTTCCGCGACGAGGTCGGGGCCGATGGCGGCGATACGGCCCGCGCTGCAGCGCAGACTCCAGTGTCCGGGCCGGCCCCTCAAGGTCGCCGCGCGGATCAGCACGACGCGGCGGCCCCGCGTATACGGGGCGCTTCAATCCTGAACGAGAGGCCGCCATGGACAAGGTTCCAGCCCCGACCGTGGCGCACCACCTCTCCCGGATCCACGGACCGGTAGAACCCGGCAACTGCCGCGCCGACATCGCGCAAACTGAGCGCGAGCAGGCCCCCTCGCCCGCCCTGCCAAAGGTATGTCGCCGCGAGCGCCGCGTGCATACCCGCCAGGGGGTCGCAGGGTGCGTCCCCGCAGAAGGCCGGGGAGCTTCCGGGACCATCGGCATGCAATAGCCCAGCTGCGGCGGCCGCGTCGTCGCCGAATGCCACACGCATGTCATCGGGCGGCTCGCGTCCGTACCCGGTAATGCTCACCCACAGTTTTCCAGGATGCGTGCGCAACAGCGCGTGCGTATCGACACCGAGCTGGCGCATGGCCCTGGGACGGGTACTTTCCACCACGATATCCGCCCGCTGCAACAGCGCGGCGAGTTCGCGCCGGCCGCGCTCGCTGCGCAAGTCGAGTTGCACACTCTTTTTCCCGGCGTTGAGCAATTCGTAAAATGCGCGCGGACCGCCGCGGGCGCCGTCGGGCCGATGTACGCACTCCACCTTGATGACCTCGGCACCCGCCGACTGCAACAAGCCCGTAAAGAGGGGTCCCGCCCACAGGGCCGAGAGGTCGACAACCAACGGCCGGTCCGCGCCGTGCCGCCGTACGCCGGTACACTCAAAGCGATACCAGTCCGGGCTCCGGCGCGGCGCCGACTGCACCGGGGCCACCGGCAGGCCGAGCAGCCGGGCGCGGGCGAGCACGCTGTCCCGACGGCGACCGGCAAGGGCGGCCGCGAGGTCCCCACACTGCGCGGGCTCGAGCTCCAGCCAGGCGGGGAGCAGCTCCCGGTCGGCGTCGCGCGCGAGGTTCACCGCGATGAAGCCATCGGCACAGGCGAACAGTCGGCAACTGCCGTTCACGGAGGTCGCACCGCCCCGTTCGAACCCGCCGAGGACACTGCGCTCCACCAGCAACGCCGCCCCGTCGATCCCCGGCGCGACATCGACCCCGCTCACCTGCCTGAAAGCCTCGAGCGCGCCGCTCGCACAGCCCGGCAGGGCGTGATGACAGCGCGCGGGCTTCTCCCCCGCGGGCCCGGTCAGCCACATCAGCCCGCTGCGCGCCCAGTCCCGGGCGACATCGGCATCGAGGCTGCCCGCCAGGGGTGTGGCCGCGGCCCCCGCCCGCAACGTGGCCCGCAGGTAGCGGGCGTACTGCCGGGCGAGCCGCCCGGGACGGGCGTCGCCGGGATTGCGGTCCCGGGCGGGCCGCTCGGGGCCGCGGCCGGGCTGTATGAGAGGTGCAGAGATCAACGGGTACCCGCATTATCTGACGGATCGTCAGATTTGAATTCAACCACGTTTCGCGGGACTTGCCAATAGTGCCCGGCGGGGCTCAGCGGCCGTGAAGGCGCTCGTCGCGCAGCGCGGAGCGGCGCATTTTTCCCGCGTCGTCGCGCAGGGGTTCGGCGACGGTCTCGATACTGCGCGGAAGCTTGTAGCCCACCAGTCGCTCCTGCAGGTGGTCCCGCAGCGCCGCCTCGTCCAGCGTGCCGTCACCGATGTCGACGATGGCGTGCAGGTACTGGCCGAGATCGTCGTCGGGCAGGCCGATAACGGCGCTGGACCGCACGCCGGGAAACGCGTCGATCGCCGCCTCCACCTCCGCCGGGTAAATGTTGCGACCGCCCACCAGCACCATGTCGGTGCGCCGGTCGCCGAGGTAGAGGTAACCCTCCTCGTCGAAGTAGCCCATGTCGCCCACGGACTGCCAGCCGTCCCTCGACAACTTCGCCTCTGCACCCACGTAGTGAAAAGTGGAACCTGTACCACCGGCCGGCATGATGTAGATCTCGCCCATCTCCCCCGGCGGTAACTCATTGCCGTCGTCGTCGAGAATTTTCATGCGCGCACCGGCCGACGGCCGCCCGACAGACCCCGGGTGCGCCAGCCACTCGGTCCCCGAAATAAATGTGCCGCCGATACGCTCGCTGGGGCCGAAAGCCTCGTGCATCACCTCCGGTCCCAGCCAATCGATCCAGGCCCGCATCAACCAGGCGGGGCAAGGTGCACTCCCGGTCATCACGAACTCCAGGGAGGAGACATCGAAACTCTCACGCACCGCTGTCGGCAGCCGCCAGATGCGCTGCATCATGGTGGGAACCAGGAGGGTGCGGTCCACCCGGTGAGCCTCGATGAGTTCGAGACAACGACGCGCGTCGAAACGGTGCATCACGACGACCTTACAACCGGAGAACAGCCCCTGAAACGCCGCACTGAACGGTGCACCGTGATACAGGGGCCCCGGAACCAGCACCGCACTGCGGCCGACAAATATCGGCGATGCGCTGGCCGGGTCGTAGACGGCGGGATTGGCGGCAACAATCAGTTTGGGGAGCCCGGTACTGCCACCGGAGGCCATGGCGCGCTCCTTCGGTGAGACCCGGTCCGGCAGGGGGGCGTCGGGGTAGTGTTCCACCGACAGATCCGGCGCCACGCAGGGGTAGTCGCCACCCGGGTTTTCGTCGAACCCCACAAACAGCCTGGGTTCAGCACGGGCGATAATCGCCTCGCGCTCCGCCTGCGGCAGGCGGTGAGAGACCGGGTTGGGAATGGCACCCAGTTTCCAGGCGGCAAAACAGGACAGGAAATAGTCGGGCCCGTTGGGCAGTGCCAGGGTGACCATGTCGCCCTCGGACAGGCCGAGGTCGGCGTAGGCCCTGGCGAGCCGGTTGGCCCGGGATTCCAGTTCACCCCGGGAGAGTTCGACCGGCCCCCCGGGGCCATCGCAGACCAGCGCGACCGCATCCGGGTCCTGTGCGGCCAGGACAGTGGTCATGGCACCGAAGGAATGCGCCCCCGCGGGCAGTGCGCTGTCTTCCCGATCCGTTGTCACTGCGGTTCCGCGTTCAGCGCGCCTTGACGAACTCTTGCATGATGTGGTCCAGCGCCTTGACCTGGCGCTGGCGCGTGAAGTAGCTGGGCCGCAGGATCGAGTTGCAGCCCAGGCCGTACAGCCGGTGCAACAGGCTGTGCGCGAGGGGCTCGAGATCGATGTCCTTCTCCAGTTCGCCCGCCGCCTGAGCCTGCTCCAGGTACTCGGTTATGATTTTCTCGGACATGTGCATGCGCTTGGACTGCTCGCGCCGGTGCTCGTCCGACACCGCGGCCATCCCCCAGAACTGCATGCGGATCTTCCACTCGTTGCGCACCTCGGGCGTCAGCGGCAGGCTCAGCTCACTGAATATGCGCAGGGCCTCCAGACCGGTCTTGCCGTTGAGAGCCCGGTCGGCGCGCTCCAGGGAGCGCTCGTTGATCCAGCGGATGGTTTTGCTGATCAACTCTTCCTTGTTGTGGAAGTAGTGCTCGATGAATCCCCTGGAGTAACCGGACTGGCGCGCGATCTCGCGGATGGTGGTGCGCTCGGCACCGACCGTGGCCAGCATATCCGCAACAATCTCTACGATGCGCTCACGGCGCTCGTCGTGGTCTACGATTTTCGGCATGAACTGGCCTGGCTTTTCCTGGGGGCTCGGAATTAGCGGCTATTATAAGACAAATGGCTTTAATAGGAACCGGAGACAGGCCCACTTTTATACAAGCCAGCTGTCTGGTAAATTACCGGACCTGTCCTGCGGCGGCTCCGCGGCCTTGCGCATTGTCGCCGGCCCTGTCGAACCGCCCAGCCCACGAAGTGTGAACAGGCCCCAGGATGCCCTTTCCGGATTACGAGCCAAGCACCCCCGCCTTCCTGCATCACGTCTGCGAGAAATTTGCCGCGAGCGACCTCATCGTTTACGAGGGCGAGCGCATCAGCTATGCGCAAACCCTGGAGCGCTCCGCGGAACTCGCGCGCGGCATGCTGGCCAGCGGCATCGGCAAGGGGACGCGGGTGGGACTGCTCATGCCCAACGATACCCACTTCGTCATCGCCTGGTTTGCCGCCGCGCGTATCGGTGCGGTCATCGTTCCCATCAACACCTTCTACAAGCCGCGGGAGCTGGCTTTCGTGTTGCGCCACGCGGACATCGAGATCCTGCTGACCGCGGATCGTCTGCTCAACAACCACTACCTCGAGCGCCTGGAAGCCTGCGCGCCGGACCTCGCCGGGCACGACGCCGGGGCGGGCGACCTGTACACGGCGGATTTCCCCTTCCTGCGACGCATCTACGTGTGGGGCGATGCAGCGCGCAGCTGGTCCCGGGCGGGACAGGTCCTGTGCGACGCGGCCGCGGGCGTGTCCGGAGACCTGCTGCGGGCCGCGGAAGCCTCGGTGGCGCCGGCAGACCTGCTGACCATTGTCTACAGCTCGGGCAGCACCGCGGATCCCAAGGGGGCGATGCACAGTCACGGCACCGTAATCCGCCACTCCTGCAACCTCAATCACTGGCGCGACATTATCGAGGGCGACCGCATCTTCTCGCCCATGCCTTTTTTCTGGGTGGGCGGCCTGGTCTTCACCCTGCACTGCGCCATGCACGCGGGGGCGAGCCTGATCTACGAGGAACTGTTCGAACCGGGCGAAACGCTGAAACTCATCGAGCGCGAGCGCGCGACCCTCGTCACCGGCTGGCCGCATTACGGCACGGCCCTGGTCGACCACCCCAGCTTCCCCGAGCGGGACCTGTCCGCCATTCGCGCGGGCAACATCTACGCCATACTGCCGGGCAATGCACAACCGGCGGACCCGGAGCTGCGCTCCAACGCCCTGGGCATGACCGAGACCTGCGGCCCCCACTCCATCGATCACATGGATGTGGACCTGCCCGAATCCATGCGCGGCTCCTTCGGGCGTGCACCGGAGGGGATCGAACACAAGATCGTCGATCCCCAGACAGGCGAGATCCTGCCACCGGGCGAAATGGGCGAGATCTGCATACGCGGCTACAGCCTGATGACGGGCCTGTACAAGGTGGAGCGCGAGGACTGCTTCGACGCGGACGGCTACTATCACTCCGGCGACGGCGGTTACCTGGACGAGAACGGCTTCCTGTTCTTCAAGGCGCGCCTGGGCGACCTGATCAAGACGGGCGGCGCAAATGTCACGCCGCGCGAAGTCGAGGTGGCAATCGACGAGCAGCCGGAAGTGCAGGCCTCCTACGTGGTCGGCCTGCACCACCCGGACCGCGGCCAGGAAGTGGTCGCGGCGGTTGTGCTCAACGGCGGCGCAACCCTGGACGCGGATTCCCTGCGCGCGCGATTGAAGGAGGAGCTGTCCTCCTACAAGGTACCGACGCGCTATTTCTTCCGGGCGAAGGGGGATATCCCCTTCACGGACAGCGGCAAGGTCGACAAGCGCCGCCTCATCGAATTCCTCTCGGAGCAAGCGGCGGATGCTTAAGGACACCACTGTCATCGCCGGTATCGGACAAACCGCGTTCGGCAAGAAGCTGGAGGCGTCCGAACTGGAGCTGGCCTGCACGGCGATCCTCAACGCCCTCGATGATGCAGGCATCGACCGCTCGGAAGTCGACGGCCTCGCCTCCTACACGCAGGAGGCCAACAACGAGGTCAGCGTGGCGCGCAACCTGGGCCTGGGCGATATCCACTGGTTCGCCCAGGTCGGCTACGGCGGCGGCGCGGGCCCGGGTGTACTCGGCAACCTGGCACTGGCGGTCGCCTCGGGCCAGTGCAGGGTGGGCGTCGCCTGGCGCTCGCGCAAGCGGGCTTCAGGCGCGGCGCGCCGGCCCTGGTCCAAGCCGGGTTCGGCGCTGACGGAGGAATTCGCCGCCAACTACACGCGCCCCTTCGGCGTGCTGCGGCCGGTGGACGAGATCGCCCTCCTCACCCGCCGCTACATGCACGAATACGGCGCGACCCGCGACCACCTGGCGAACATCGCCATTGCCCAGCGCAGGTACGCCAACAACAATCCGGACGCCATGATGTACGAGAAGCCCATGACACGGGAGGATTACATGGCGGCGCGGTGGATCAGCAAACCCCTGTGCCTGTTCGACAACTGCCTCGAAACCGACGGCGCGCTGGCGGCGGTCATCGTTTCCGCGGAGCGCGCCCGCGACCTGAAGCAGCCGCCGGTGTACATCCACGCCTTCGGCCAGGGCTTTCACGCCCAGCACCAGACCATGCAGAATTTCTTTTGTGAAGACCCGCTGAGAGGACCTGCCTGGGCGACCGCGGACAAGTTGTGGGAGCAATCGGATATACGCGCTGCCGACATCGACGTCGCGCAGATCTACGATGCTTTTACACCGCTGATACCGTTGTCGCTGGAGGGCTACGGCTTCTGCGCGCGCGGCGAGGGGGGCGCTTTCACCGAGAACGGCGCGCTGGAACCCGGCGGCGCGCTTCCGGTGAACACCTCCGGCGGCGGCCTGTCCGAGGCCTACGTGCACGGTTTCAACCTGATCACCGAGGGCGTGCGCCAGCTCCGGGGCACCTCGCTGAACCAGGTGCCCGACGCAGAGACCTGCCTGGTCACCGGCGGCGAGGGCGTTCCCACGGGCGCCATCGTGCTGCGGCGCTAGAGGAGGACATCGTGGTCGACACCGCCCTGCTACCCCATATCGACGACGTCCACGGCCCCTTCTGGGAGGGCTGCCGGGAGGGCGTGCTGCGTGTGCAGAGCTGCCCGGAGACCGGGCGCCTGCTGTTCCCGCCGCGACCGGTGAACGCCTGGTCGCCGCGACACCCACCCGAGTGGACGGAAGTGTCCGGCCGCGGCACGATATGGTCGGTGATCGAGCCGCACCCGCCGCTCATGCTGGATTTCACCGACCTGGCTCCCTACACCGCTATCGTGGTGGCTCTGGAAGAGGACCCGGCCGTTCGCCTGGTCGGCAACCTCGTGCCCGAGGCGGGTGCGCCCATCAACAGCTATGCCTACGAGGACATCGAGATCGGCGCGCCGGTCGAGGTGGTTTTCGAGCGCATCAACGAAGACATCACCCTGCCGCGCTGGGTACTGCGCAACGACTAGCGCGCCGCGGCGGCATCGCGAACAACACCAACGGAGAACACCATGACTACTTACCGCGCACACTTTGTACAGGAAGATGGCGAGGGCAATTACACCCACGCCGTGGTCGAGCGGGACACCGCCGATCTGCCGGAGGGTGAGCTGCTGATCCGCGTGCAGTACTCGTCACTGAACTTCAAGGACGCGATGTCCGCGAACGGCAACAAGGGGGTCACCCGGGAGTTTCCCCACCAGACGGGTATCGACGCCGCCGGTGTGGTGGAGGAGAGTGCTGACGGAAATTTCAAACCGGGGGACGAGGTCATCGTCACCGGCTACGACCTCGGCATGAATACCGCGGGCGGACTTGGTGGCTATATCCGCGTGCCCGCCGCGTGGGCCATCCCCTGCCCCGCGGGCCTCGGGCCGCGAGAGAGCATGCTCTTCGGCACCGCGGGACTGACCGCACAACTGTGCATCGACAAGCTGCAGAAAATGGGGCTTACAGGTGACGCCGGCCCGGTCCTTGTCACCGGTGCCACCGGCGGCGTGGGCAGCCTCGCCGTCGCCCTGCTCGCCAACGGCGGGTTTGACGTGACCGCGAGCTCCGGCAAGGCCGAACAGGCGGACATGCTGAAGGCGATCGGGGCCAGCGAGATTATCGACCGCGCCGAGCTGTCCGAACCCAACAAGCGGCCGCTGCTGAAGGAGCGATTCGCCGGCGCAGTCGACGTGGTCGGCGGCGACACGCTCGCCAATACCCTGAAGTCGATTCGCGCGGGCGGCAGCGTCGCGTGCTGCGGGCTGGTGCAGTCGCCCTCCTTCGATCCCAGCGTTTTTCCCTTCATCCTGCGCGGGGTCAACCTGCTCGGCGTCGATTCAGTGGAGATCCCGCTGGAGCAGAAAGCCGCGGCCTGGGGCCGCCTGGCGAAGTGTGCCGGGCTGGATTCGGTGGCGCAGATAAACCGGGAAATCTCACTGGACGAGGTACCCGCAACTCTCGACACCCTCTACGCGGGAGGCATGGCAGGTCACGCGCTGGTCAGGCTCGACGCCTGAGTCGCCGCTCAGCCGCCGGTGCCATCGCCCTCCTGGGGCAGCGATATTCCTATTCCCGCGAGCGCCGCCCAGGCGGGCTCGCCGACCAGGGCGGTGATCGACTCCTCCGTCAGGTCCGGGTTCGCCTTGAGGGCCTCCTGCACCGCTAGCCGCGATTCCTCCTCCCGGCCCAGCCCCGCGTTGGCCATCGCCAGCGCGACGTAAGCGCCGAAATAGCGCGGATCCGCCTTGCGCGCGCGTTCCGCCCACCCCAGCGCCGAGCTGTGATGACCGAGGTAGGATTCGGCCACGCTCAGGATGGCCGACCAGGGCGCCAGCCCCGGGTCCGCGGGACTCAGTTCAACCGCGTGCCGCAGGTTTTCGATTCCCTCGTCCAAACGGCCGGAGACCACCTTGGCCGCGCCCAGGGCGGCAAACGCCTGGGAGTTCGACGGGTTGAGCTCGATGGCGCGCTCGATAATCGGCACACCGCGCTCGTGCTGGCCGAGATCCGACAGGGCGCAGCCGACAAAACCGAGCACCTCGGAGGATTCCGGCGCCAGGGACATCGCCAGTTCAGCGGCGGCGAGAGACGCGTCGAACGTCGCCTCGCGGTCGGGAAACAGGCGGGCCCAGTAACCCAGGGCCAGTATCAACGCCAGGTAGGCATGGGCATTAGCGTAGCCCGGGTCTTTCTCGATGGCTTTCTCCAACAGGTCGGCCACCGCCCGGAAACTTGCACTGCTCCAGCCCGAGAACTGCAGTTTGCCCTTCGCCTGTTGGTACAAATCCCAGGCATCCCACTCCGCCGGCGCCTTGCGCCGGGAAAGATGCATCTCCGCGCGGGTCAGTTCGTTGCCGAGCTTGAGCGCAATGGCGCGACACAACTCATCGCGTAACTGGGTGTATTGATCCGCCGGGCGGTCGTAGTTCTCCGCCCAGAGGTGCGCGCCCGTTTCGGTCTCGATCAGCTGGGCGGTGACGCGAATACTGCCCGGTAGCCGGCGCAGACTGCCCTCCAGTACATAGCGCACGCCGAGATCTGCCCGCAGCTCGCGGGTATCGAATCCTTTCTGCTTGTAGGCCGTAGCGGTGTTGCGCGCGATCACCGCGTACTCTGAAAAACGCGCGGCCATTGTGGTGATGTCCTCGGTCAGCGCGTCGGCCTCCCACTGATCGCCGCGCTCATCCGAGTAGCAGTCGAACGGGAACACCAGCAAAGAGGGTTTGCCGCCACCGGCGACGATCGGTGCGGGCACCGCCTCGTCGCGCGTCTCCTCGCGCCGCGGCGCGATAAACCAGAACAACGCGAGGACCAGGGGAAAGCCCGCCACAGCGAGCACGATAATTCCCTGCATCGCCAGCTCGGGCCAGTCGAAACTCTCGGCGACGACATCCGCGACCTGCACGAGCAGCCAGGCCACCGCGGCGTAGATCACCATCACGCGGTACAGGTGGCGCTCGCGTATCCCGGTGAGCATTGCCGTTATTTTCATTGCCGGCTCTCCGTCCTGCCCGAAACTCGTGCCCGGGCGGACCTTCATTTTCCCCCAAATCCGGCCCGCTCTCCAGCGCCCTGCGCCGCGCCCCTCGGATGCCCCGGGGGCTGTCGAGCTGGCCTTGGGGCGCCCGCCCGGGAGATAACCGGTACCCCGGGGGCGCCCGCGGGCGCACTTTCAGTAACAGGCATCATGTAATACACTGTTTGCAAGTTGCCTGTCATAAATAAACAGGCCCGCGAACCCCCGTTCCGGGAGGAACACAGATGTCCTTCGAACTGAACCGCCGGCTGGTGGCGAAGCGCCCGCCGCTGGCGACGGACGCCGCCGTCGATGCCGTCACCGCCAGCATCATCAACGGCGCCTTCGAAACCGTGTGCTTCGAAGTGGCGACGCACCTCGGCCGCGCGGCATCGTCCGCCATCATCAACCAGTCCAACGAGCGCAACGCGTCCATTATCGACGGCAACGGGCGACTCGCGGGCATATCGGTGGGCATTCCCCAGTTGTTGTTCGTATCGCCCCTCGCCGTGCGCTGGGGCCTGGAAAATTTCGACAACGACGACTGGGGACCGGGCGATGTGTTTGTCGGCAACGACCCCGATTACGGCGGCGGTCACCTGCCCGACTACACCGTTTACGCACCGCTGTTCGACGAGCGCGGCGAACTGGTGCTGATCCAGGCCCTGCAGGCACACCAGGGCGACACCGGCGGCAAGGACCCCGGCGGTTTTTCCGTGGACAGCACGGATATCTTCGGCGAGGGCATGGGTATCCCGGTGCTCAAGCTGGTACATCGCGGGCAGCCGCGCCGCGACGTGATCGACCTCCTGATCAGGAACAACCGCTTCCCCTCCTTCGCGGGGGACATCGCGGCCATGATCAGCGCCGTGCAGGCGGGTGTCGAATCCCTGCAGGACATTGTCCAGCGCTACGGCGTCGACACCGTCAAGGCCGCGGTCAACTACAACATCGACCAGACCGAGCGGCGCTTCCGCGAAGCGGTGGCCGGGTGGCCCGACGGGGACTATCCCGGCGAGGTCTGGATCGACCAGGACACCGCCGGCAATCCCGACGTGCATGTGAATATCAACTGCCGCGTCGAGGGCGACCAGCTCACCGTGGACATGACCGGTTCGGACAACCGGCCCGAGCTGGTCAACGTCTGGAACACCTACGCCAATACCCGCGGCTACGCCATCGCCCAGCTCGCCTCGATGGTGGCCCCGGACATCCTCAAAAACGAGGGCCTGTTCTACGCGGTGGAGATGGTCATCCCCGAGGGTTCCATACTGCAGCCCCCGCCGAACAAACCCGCGGCACTCGGCGCCTTCCACCCGGCGGTGGAGGTCGGCGAAGCCATCTGCATCGCCCTCTCCCCCATCCTGCCGGAACGCTCCGCGCCCCAGGTCTACAAGCTGGGGATGCCCAGCGCCGTCATCGGCATGACCGAGGGCGGGGAGATGTGGATGGACCAGGGCGTGGACGTGCGCGCCTCCGACGCCTCCGCCACCCAGGGACTGGACGGCTGGGGCGCCATGTGCGCCGGCCTGGGCAATCTGATCCTGGCCACCGCGGAAGACGCCGAGAGCCGCTTCCCGGTGCTGAACCTGTCCCGTGAAATGACCACCGACACCGGCGGCGCAGGTCGCTGGCGCGGCCAGCCAGGTACGCGCAATACCAAGCAGGTACTGGAGCCCGTCTCCGCGATGACCTGGATGGTGTCGCGCAAACACCCCCTGCGCGGCCTCTGCGGCGGGGACGACGCGGCACCCTACAGCAATCACTTCCTCGTCGGCACCGAGGACGAGTTCGAGGTGGAGAACGCCATTCAGGCCCAATTGCCCGCCGGGGCCGTCACCAGCTACCAGTACGGCGGCGGCGCAGGCTTCGACGATCCGCTGCAGCGCGACCCACAAGCCGTGTGCGAGGACGTCATGGACGAGTACGTGAGCATGGACGCCGCCCGGGAGCGCTACGGGGTCATTCTCACCGGTTCGGTTGAGAACTGCGACGTCGCGGTCGACATCGCCGCCACCGAGCAGCTGCGCCGGGAGCGCCGGGAGACTGCCGCGGGATGAGTTACCGCATCGGTATCGACATCGGCGGCACCTTCACCGACTTCGCCCTGCTGCGCGACGGGGAGCTGGTGCTGCACAAGAACCTCAGCACCCCGGAAGATCGCTCCATCGGGGTTATCCATGGCCTGGAACGGCTCGCCGACATCGAACAGCGCACGCTGGGCGAACTCCTCGCGGACACCGAGGCCATCATTCACGGCACGACCGTCGCCGACAATACGCTGATCGAGATGAACGGCGCCTGCACCGGCCTGCTCACCACGGAGGGTTTCCGCGACGAGCTGGAGCTGCGCCGGGGGTACAAGGAGGATATCTGGGATATTCGCCTGGGACCGCCACAGCCGATCGTCCCGCGACGCCGCAGACTCGGTATTCCCGAGCGCGTGCGCTTCGACGGCAGCGTGCACACGCCCCTGGACGAGGACGCCGCGCGCGCCGCCATCGCCCGCCTGAAGAAACAACAGGTCGAATCAGTCGCCATTTCCACGCTGTTCAGTTTCACCAACCCGGCCCACGAGCTGCGCCTGGCGGAACTGGTGCGCGAAGCCATGCCCGATGCGCACCTGTCCCTGTCCCACCAGGTGCTGCCCAAATCGCCGGAGTTCGAACGCACCAGCACCACGGCCGTTAATGCCTACGTCGGACCCCGGGTCACCCACTACATCGACCGCCTGGAAGAGCGACTGCGCGACGCAGGCTACACGCGCAAGCTGTTGCTGATGCAGTCGAACGGCGGCGTGATGACCCGGGAATACCTCGCCGGCAGCCCGGTGCGGGTGTTGTCCTCCGGCCCCGCGGGGGGCGTGATCGGTGGCGCCGCCACCGGGGCGGCCAAGGGCGCGACGGAACTGCTCTGCGTCGACATGGGCGGTACCAGCTACGACGTGTCTGTCATCCAGGCCGGCGCCGCGCCCGCGGAGTCGGGCTGGAACTGGCATCACCGCTACCTCGTCGCCGTGCCCATGGTGCAGGTGGAAACCCTGGGCGCGGGAGGCGGCTCCATCTGCAGCGTCGAGGGGGGCACCCTGCACGTCGGTCCCGCCAGTGCCGGCGCCGAACCCGGGCCGGTGTGTTACGGCCGCGGCGGACAACAGCCCACGGTCACCGACGCCATCCTCGTACTGGGACTGCTCTCGGACGAGGCTGGTTTTGCCGGCGGCAGTTTCCAGCTCGACCGCAGCGGTGTGGACGCGGCGCTGGAGGAGCATGTCGCCGGGCCGATGAACTGCAGTGTGGAGGAAGCTGCCTTCGACTGCTGGCGCGTGGTGAACGCAAACATGACCCAGGCAGTGCGCCGCCTCACCGCGGAAAAAGGCTGCAACCCCCAGGACCTGACCATGCTCGCCTACGGCGGCAACGGGCCGGTGTTCGCCGGCATACAGGCACAGGAACTGGGGATCGACCGCGTGCTTGTACCGCGCACCTCGCCGGGATTTTCCGCCACCGGCGCACTGACCGCGCAGCCCTGCATCGACGAGGAGCGCTCCTACATCACCCCGGCCGACAGCGCCGACCCCCAGCGCCTGCGACAGCTCTGGGAGGAACTGGACGTGCGCGCCGACGGCTTTTTCACGGAGGCGGGCTTCGATCGCGGCCACGTGCGCTGCCGCTACCAGGTGAACCTGCGCTACCCGGGACAGAACTGGTCGCTGACCGTCGACGCCGCAGAGGTCGACGGCGCGCGTGACCTGTCCTTTGTCGACGACGGACTCGCGGCGCAAATGGCGCAGCGTTTCCACGCCCTGCACCAGGCGGAGTACGGCCACGCCCGCGAGGGTGAGCCGCCGGAGATTACCGGCGTGCGCCTCGTCGCCTCCACGCAGATACCGCAGCCGCCCTTTCACGGTGGTTCCGAGGCCGGGCGTAAACCCGCATCGCCCTGCAAGCAGCGCCGCGCGAATCTCGGCCAGGGTTTCGCCGAGATAGACATCTACCGCGGTCCCGAACTCGCCCCCGGACACGAGATCCCGGGCCCGGCGATCATCGAGGAGACCTTTACCACGATCGTCGTCTACCCGGGCTGGAACGCCCTGGTGGACGACGCCGGCGACTACGAGTTGCGCCGGGCTTGAAAATTTTTGCAATGATGGGCTAGCAGAGCCCCACGACGGAGAGAATCCATGAACAAACCAGCTGAAAAGGGCACCGGGGACATCGTCGAGATGGACACCAGTCCCGTCGACCTGTGGGTGGGTGTACCCCTCGGTGGCGGCCAGATGAAGGACCCGGTGGCGCCGAACGATATCCGCCGCTGGGCCCAGGGCATGCAGAATTCCAACCCGCTGTACTACGACGAGAGCATCGCGGAGGCCGAGGACAGCCGCTTTGGCGAGCTGGTGGCACCCCAGTCCTTCGCCGTGTGCACCGACGACAGCCACGGCGCCGCCCCCGCCATCCAGGGCAACATCGAGGGCACCCACATGCTTTTCGGCGGCGACGAGTGGTGGTTTTACGGTCCGCGCATCCGCCCGGGCGACCAGATCACCCGCTCGCGCATGCTGTTCGACTACAAGGTCACCCAGACCGGTTTCGCGGGGCCCACCATGTTCTCCCGCGGCGACACGGAGTACGTCAACCAGAACGGCGAGTTCATCTGCAAGCAGCGCTCGACGTCCATCCGCTACCTGGCGGAGGAGGCGCGCAAGCGCTCCCAGTTCTCCGAGGAGGTGGACCCGACCTGGACCGAGGACCAGCTCATGGAAATCGAGCGCAAGAAGATGACCTACTTCGCCGAGGTGCAGGCCAACGCCAACAAGCGCAAGCTGAACGTGGTGGCCGGGGAGCAACTGCCCGAACGCATCATCGGGCCCCACACCATCGCGAGCTTCACCACCGAGTGGCGCGCGTACCCCTTCACCATCTGGCACACCTTCCGCCCCGACGGCCTGCCCTCCTCGCTCTACGACGCGGGCTGGCTGCCGGAGATGGCGCGCGACTTCGACAAGGGCGCCGTCGATCCGACCCATCTCGACGGCCTCTACCACGGCCCCTCGCGCGGGCACGTGCAACAGGAGTACGCGCAACTGATCGGCCTGCCCCGCGCCTACGGTTACGGCGCCTCGATGGGCGCCTGGATCCTGGACTACATCACCAACTGGGGCGGCATCTGGAGTGACGTCATTCACAGCAAGTTCTCCTACCGCACACCGGCGATGACCGGTGACCTCACCCTGCTCAACGGTGAGGTGACCAACGTCAAGGAAGACCCGATGACCGGGCAGCCCCTCGCGGTAGTCCAGGTGACCATGACCAACCAGGACGACGCGGTACTGGCCACCGGCGGCGCCGAGGTGCGCCTGCCCACGGAGGACAAGCCGGCAGCCGAGCGTCCGTAGGGGGTATCCCACAATGGCTATCGAAACCGGCGTCACCCTGCAGCCCGACTACGCGCGCTACACCTGGGGCCGCTTCATCGAGGACGTCGCGGAGCGCCACGGCGACCGCGTCGTCATCCGCTTCGAGGGCCGGGACTACACGGCAAATCGCCTGCTGGCAGACTCCCGCCGCCTCGCCAAGGCGCTGGCGGCCAGCGGGGTCAGCAAGGGGCAGCGCGTGGCACTGCACATGGCCAACCGCCCCGAGTTTGCCGTGGCGTCTTTTGCCGCGGCAATGATCGGCGCCGTACTGGCGCCGGTGAATACCTTTGCCACCAGGGACGAGAGGGAATACATCCTGCGTCACGCGGACAGCGCCCTGCTCCTGTTCCAGAAGAATCTCCTGAAGTACGACTTCCACGCCGAGCTGCTGGAGATTTTCCCGGGATTCAGCGACGGTCCGCTGCTGGATTCACGCGCACCGCACCTGCGCCACGCGGTGGCGCTCGGCCTGGACACCTCCAGCGGGGGCGTACTCGCCTGGGACGAGTTCCTGGCACGAGGCGACGACTTCCCGGACGCGGTCCTGGACGCGATGATCGGGGAGGTACTGCCTGCGGACGACGGCCTGATCATCTACACCTCCGGCACCACGTCGCGGCCCAAGGGCGTGCTGCACATGCAGCGGGCGGCGGTCATCCAGAGCTGGCTGATCGCGGACGAGATGCGCTTCACCCCCGAGGACCGCGTGTGGACCACCTACCCGATGTTCTGGTCCGCCGGTATCTGCATGGCGCTGGGGGCGACGATCGCGGCGGGGGCGACCCTGGTCCTCCAGGAGACCTTCGATCCCGGCGCGGCGCTGCAGCTCATCGTGGACGAGCGCGCCAACGCGACCCAGGCCTGGCCGCACCAGGCCAAGGCCATGGCGGAGCATCCCCTGTGCGCGGAACTCGACCTGTCGCATATCGACAAGGAGGTCTACCGGCTCAACCCGGATATTCCGCCCGAGGAGGACCTGTGGGGCACCCAGGGTTCCTTCGGCATGACCGAGACGTTTACCTTCACCGCAAACCTGCCCGCCGACGCGCCCGTGGCATTGCGCAACGGCACCTCGGGCATGACCCGCGCGGGCATGAGCGTGCGCATCCTGGACCCCGGGACCGGCGAGGCGCTGCCGGTTGGCGAGGAAGGTGAGATCGCCGTGAAAGGGCTGACCCTCATGCGCGGCTACTACAAGGTGGACCCCGAATCGACCTTCGACGCCGACGGTTACTACCACAGCGCCGACGGCGGCCACCTGGACGCAGAGGGTTACGTGCACTGGAAGGGCCGCATCTCCAACCTGATCAAGACCGGGGGGGCGAATGTCAGCCCCATGGAGATCGAGGAGTCGCTGCTCGGTTTCCCCAACATGCGCACCGGTATTCCGTTCGGGGCGCCCCACCCCACTCTGGGCGAGGTCATCGTGCTCTGCGCGGTGGCGATGGAAGGCACCGAGCTGGACGCCGCCGAGATCAGCGCCTTCCTGAAAGAGAAACTGGCAGTCTACAAACAGCCGAAGAAAATTCTCATGTTCACGGAGGACGATCTCGAGTTCACCGGCAACCAGAAGATCCAGGTGAACAAACTGGTGGACAAGGCGCTGGCACGGCTGCGCGATGAGGCCGCAGAGATCGAGGGTGTGAATTACGGGGAGTACCTCGTGGATTCCACGGACTGACAACTGGGTGACGGTAACCAGGTGACGGTAAAGCTGCTCGAAGGCGTCCGCGTCCTGGACATCGCCGGTGAACCGCTGGCAATGACCGGACGCCTGCTGGCGGACATGGGCGCGGAGGTCGTGAAGCTGGAGCCGCCCGGCGGCGATCCCCTGCGCACCGCCGCACCCCTGTCCGCAGACGGGCGCTCGCTGCGGCACCTGGCCTGGGACGCGGGCAAGAGCAGCGTCGAATACCGCGAGGACGACCGCCGCATCGAGGCCCTCCTGGTCGGCTGCCACATCGTTCTGGAGACCCCGGGGTTTCCCGGGGCGCTGTCCATCGAGCGCGACCGGGCACCCCAGGCGGTGTGGCTGAAGGCGACCCCCTTCGGGCTCGACGGGCCACGGTCCGGCTGGCGCGCCAGCGACATCGGCATCATGGCCGCCTGCGGCAATATGAACTGCACCGGCTTCCCCGACCGCGCGCCGCTGCGCTGCTCGGAGCCCGCCGGCTACGCCCACTGCGGCGCCGAGGCGGTGTTCGCCGTGCTCAGTGCCCTGGCGACCGGGCGACCCCAGCTCGTGGACCTGTCCATGCAGGAGGCGGTCATGATCGCCAACATGGGCGGCGCGGGGCAGTATCCCAGGACCGGTCGCAAGGGCACGCGCCAGGGAGCGGACCTGGGGGGCACCCGGGAAATCTGGCCCTGCAGGGATGGCTTCGTCTCCTTCGGCTTGAGGGGCGGCCCGGCGCGGGCCAGAAACTTTACGATCCTGCTGGCCGAACTGGAGAAGGAGGGTCTCGCCACCCCGGCCTGGACGGACCGGGACTGGGCCGAGTTCAACTGCTGGAAGGTCAGCCCCGAGGAACTGCGAGCGATCGAGGAACCCCTGATGGCGTATTTCGAGCGCCACACCATGCACGACCTGTACGACCTGACCGTCGCGACCAACCTGATGCTCGCCCCCGCCAACTCCGCTGCCGAGATCCTCGGCAACGAACAACTGCGAGCGCGCGATATGTTCCTGCCGGCGGGGGACGTGGCGGACTTTCCCGCGCGCTTCTACCGCAGTAGCGAACCCGAGGCGGGGGAACACCCCGTACAAGCCCCGACGCCGGCGCCCGCGCTGGACGACGGGCCGGCCCCGACCTGGCAGGCACCCGCGGCGGCGGCCTCGACCGCGACGGGCGAGCCCGCGTGGGCCGGTTTGAAAATCCTGGAATTCGGTTCGGGCGCCGCGGGCCCCATCGCCACCCGGTACTTTTCGGAGCACGGCGCCACGGTGGTAAGGGTCGAGTCGCGCAAGCGCCCCGACTTTCTGAGGGTCATGGCCATGAGCAGCGACGAGGGTATCGAGGGCTCCACCCTGTTCGACGTTCTCAACCCGGGCAAGAAAAGCATCACCATCAACCTGAAACACCCCGAGGGCAAGGCGGTGGCCGAGGGCCTGGTGCAATGGGCCGACGCGGTGGTGGAAAATTTTGCGCCCAAGGCGATGAAGGGCTGGGGGCTGGACTACGCCGAGCTGGCCAGGAAGAAGCCGGACCTCGTCATGTTGTCCACCTGCCTCAACGGCCAGAGTGGTCCACATAAACACTATCCGGGATTCGGTGGCCAGGGCGCGGCCCTGGCGGGATACAACTACCTGACCGGCTGGCCGGACCGGGAGCCCATCGGCCCCTTCGGCACGATCACGGATTCGTTGTCGCCCCGCTTTGCGGCGGGGGCGCTGGCTGCCGCCCTCCTCTTCCGGCGGCGCACGGGCCGCGGTCTGCACCTGGACGTATCCCAGGTCGAGACCGGCGCGTTTAGCCTCTCGCCCTGGCTGCTGGAGGAGGCGGTGCACGGCGAGTCACACACACGGATGGGCAACCGCACCCCTCGGGCGGCGCCCCACGGCGCCTTCCCCACCGCGGGGGAGGACAGGTGGCTGGTGATCGCGTGCTGGAGCGATCGCGAGTGGCAGGCGCTCGCGGAGCGGGCGGGGATCGAAGACCGGCGCTTCGCCACTCTCGAGGGACGCCTCGAGGCGGTCGACGAGCTGGAAGCGGCGCTGGCCGACTGGACACGCGACAGGGACGCCGAAGAACTGGCCGAGGCGCTGCAGTCCCTCGGTATCGAGGCGGTGCCGGTGGTGAATTTCGAAGACCTGCTCGAACGTGACGCGCAGCTCGCGCACCGGGATCATTTCGTGCCCCTGGAGCGCGCGGTGACCGGACTCTCCGTCTACGAGCGCAACGGCTTTCGCCTCGAACACTCGCCGTCCGTCATCGACCGTCCCACACCGCTGATCGGCGAACACAACGATGAGATCCTCGCGGACTGTCTGGGCATGGACGAGGCGAGCATCGCCGCACTCAAGGAATCCGGCGCCATCGAATAGGCCGGGTACGGGGCCAATAAACAGGCGCGGCTACTGCGCCAGCTCCGCCTCCACGACCGCGTCGAAGTGCTCCAGGAAGGCCGCGTGCATCTTCGCCTTGGTGCCGCGGAATGAGGGGCGGTCCACGGCGAGAAACGCCTCGGCTTTCGACTGAGCCAGGCCCATTGCCTCGTCCTCGCTGCCGGCCACCACGTCGAGCATACCGGCGGCGCATGCCTCGTCGGGGGAAAACAGGTAGCCCGCCGTCACCGTGCGGCGAAAGGAAGCGGGATCCAGCCGGTAGCGGGCCAGTTCGACCGCGAAGCCCGGCACTGTAAGGCCGATGGCCACCTCGTTGAGACCCAGCCTGAAATCCCCCGCCACCCCGACAACGTAATCCGTGGACATGAGCATGAAAGCGCCCATGGGGTAGGCGTGCCCGGTGCAGACAGAGATCACCGGGTCCTCGTGGCGCATGATGCGCGCCGCCAGCCTCGCGCCGGCAGCGGTCAGCTCCACGGCCGCATCGGGGCTCGAGGCGAGGTATTTCAGGTCGAAACCGGCACTGAATATCCCCGGCCTGCCGTGCAGTATCACCACGGACTCCCGCTCCGCAGCCTCGTCGAAAGCCCCGTGCAGCTCGGCAATCAGGTTCATCGACACCGCGTTGACCTTGCCGTCATCCACGGAGATCGTCGCCACGCCGCCGGCGTGGGAGACTGTGACATTTTTCCGCGCTCTTGTATTCATTTTATGTAGACCAATCATCATATTTTGTATAAAGATAGACCCTGTCGCCAGATTATGTCAAACAGGATTGCAGGTGGGTAAGGCACAGGACAACCGGGAGGCGCTGGTGCGCACGGCCATGCGGCTGTTTCGGCGCAACGGCTACGCCAATGTGGGCCTGCAGGAGATACTGCAGGAGAGCGGCGCGCCGCGGGGCTCACTCTACTACTACTTTCCCGGGGGCAAGGAGGCCCTGGGCGAGGCGGCGGTCACTATGGCCGGGGAACTGATCGCGGAGATGCTCTCCGCCCTGGCCGCCCGGCACCGGACCCCCCGGGGGTTTGTCCGGGCCTACTGCGCGCAGATGGCGGACTGGATGGAGGAATCCGGATTCTCGTCGGGCTGCCCCATCGCCACCACGGTGCTTGAAACCGTACCCGACTCACCGCGCATACAGCGCGCGGGCAGCGCCGCCCTCGACGGGTGGATTGCCATCATCGCCGGTGTCTTCGAGCGCGCGGCCATGCCCCGGCGCCAGGCAGTGCAGCGGGCCCAGAGCCTGGTGGCGGCCATGGAGGGCGCGTTGATTATCGCCCGGCTGCGCGGCTCTCGCCGGCCGATCACGCAGCTCGCACGGACGTTCGACTGACGCGGACTCCCAACGACTAATCGGGGATCGAGATTTCCATCACGGGCATCTCGTCAGGCATACCGCCGAGGGAAACGGCGCAGCGGGAGAACCCCGCGAAGTGAGACACCGCCAGCGAGAGGTGAGCGAGCTCGCTCTTGTTGAAGACCCGCTGCAGGTGATTCCTAAGATCCGCGCCCATGCCGCCCGGGTCCCGGTGGAACTGGTCGGTAAACGCGATGATCAGCTTCTCCCGCTCATCCAGCGCGCTGTCCATGAAGTCCTCGTCTATCAATGCCACGCGCTCCTCGGTGAGCCCGTCCTCGCGGGCGACGTCATAGCGCACACTCTTGCAGAACACGCAGCCCACACGGCCGGCATTGCGCAGGCGGGCCACTTCGACCTCGGCCAGCGACAGGGGGCCTGACTCCCAGATCGCCCGGTTGAGCGCCATGTAGGCATCCAGCGTTTCGGGCACCAGGCCCAGCGCGGAGTCCCGGACGATATTGCCGCTGGAACCACCGCGGGAAGCGACCCGCGGCTTACTGCCCACGACTGCCCTCCTCGGGCCACAGCAGTTCGAGTCGCGTCATCCCGTCGAACAGTCCCAGCGCCTCGATCAACAACACAAGCCCCGCCTCGCCAAAGTGCGAGACCACCGCGGCGGCCTGTTCGTCACGAATGGCCTGGACGTCCATGGCGTAGACCTCGGTGAATTCGAGACACGCGCGCTCGGCCTCACTGAACATCCCGTCCCGGTGCCAGTTGTCCAGGCTGTCGCGACGGCGGGGATCGAGTTCACACTCGCTGCGCTGCCAGGCGGCATCGCAGCGATGCAGCTGTGCCAGGCGCAACCGGCATAGCTCGAGCAGCTCGCCCGGCAGGTGAGACTGGCGCCAGGCAGAGGCGTACAGTGCCTCCAGCGGTTGCGCCAGGGCCGGAGTCTCCGCGGCCAGGATCTGTCGAAAATTCATGGATATCCAATATAGGGTGAGCGCGCCGATTGTACAAAAACCCTCGCCTCCGTCGCGACTGGCCATGCCAGCCCGTCTCTGGAATACTGTCGGGGAAACGTTACAAGAACAAAAAATCCGTGCGGGGACTCACACAACACCGACTGTTGGCCTCCTGCTGCGCCAAGGCGCTGCTGCTGTGCGCCTGCGCGACCGGCCCGGCGCACGACTCCACCGGGCACGACACCCGCGTTCACGATGTTGAAGCCGCCATCGCCATACCGCCGTCGCCATCGCGGGACATCGCGCCGCGGCAGCTGGTGGCCGACCACCTCAACAATCCCCGCGGGATGCTCGTCGCAGCGCGGGGCACCCTCCTCGTCGCCCAGGCGGGGCGCGGTCTTGAGGACGATCCCTTCACCGGCAGTCTCACCCGGCTGGCGGATACCGACGGCGACGGTTACTTCGAAACGCCCGAGGACCTGCTGAGCGCACAGGCGTCTACCAATCTCCTGGAGTTGGTGCGTCGCGACGAGGTATTCGGGCTGGCGGCCATCGCGACGGGCGGTGGCGACACGCTGGTCAGCGCCGCGTTTTTCGACGGGCCGTCGCAAATATACCGGTTACAGGGCCACGAGGTGGGTGACTGGGCCACGGTACCCGGCAACGTCAATGCCATGAGCTTCGACACCCGGCGCGGACAGTGGCTGGGCGTGTCCAGCTCCACCGAGCAGATTCTGCGCCTGGCCCCGGGACGCCCCGGCGAGGAAATACTGCGCATTCCCGACCTCCCGCAGGGCCAGGACCCCGTTCCCGGCTACCTGCTGTTCGAACCGGCGACCGGCGATGTGCTGGTCACCCTGTTCTCGGGTTCGCCCCTGGGCGAGGAGGGTGGCGACGGCACCGAAATCGTAAAGGGCAGCGGCGGCGTGATCCGCGTGAACCCGGACACGGGCGATTTCCACTGGGTCGTGGCGGGGCTGACCGCGCCGACGGACCTCGCGCTGGACGGGCAGGGCCGACTCTACGTACTGGAGTTCTGCGACGACTTCCTCGACCCGCTGACCAGTCGCGAGGACATGGCGCATGGCGTCAGCCACGGCGGCTTTCGCCGGTATTCCGGGCGCCTGCTCAGGATCGACCTGGACGGCGGCGAAGTCACCGTGATCGCGGAGCGCCTGGACGGCCCCACCAATCTCGCTCTGGACGGCAACACGCTGTTCATCGCCCAGGGTATGGGCACGCCGGGGAGGATGATACCCGGACCGCAGGGGCCGGTGCCCCTGCGCGGGTTTATCGAGCGGTTGACGCTCGATTGAAGAAGGGGTCAAAAAAAAGGGGACAGATTTAGAACCCGCCCCCCGGCACTTCTGGCTGGGCGTTACTGCGGGCTACCCGACTGTATCTCCTCCATCACCTTGTCCAGGCTGAAGGAACCCGGCTTCTGCCGCGGCGGGAAATCCTTGAACGAGCCGAGCCACCGTGCCACGTGAGCCTGGGCCGGCGCCAGCATATACATGCGCTCTGCGCGCCACTGCCCGTACCCCATGCCCTCGTGGTCCGCCCGCTCGAATGGGTCGGTGCGCAGGTTGAACAGCTTGGGGAAACGCAGCACGACGAAGGGTTCCTGCCACACGTCGAAGCCGTGGGCGCGCTGCTCCATGAAGACCAGCTTCCAGTTGTTGTAACGCAACGCCGCGACGTCGCCGTCGTCCGTGAAGTACAGGAAGTCGTGCCGCGGGCTCGTCTCGACCTCGCCCGAGAACAGCGGCAGCATGTTGTAACCGTCGAGGTGCACCTTGTAGCGGCGCCCAATCGCGCGCACGTTGCCCTTCAACAGTTTTTCCTTGATCTCCGTGTCTCCCACCGCCGCGAGCAGGGTGGGCAGCATATCCTCGTGGGCGCCGATCTCGTTGCTCACGGTGCCCGGTTCGATCACCCCGGGCCAGCGCAGGGCCATGGGCACCCGGTAGCCGCCTTCCCAGTTGGTATTTTTCTCACCGCGGAAGGGAACCGTGCCGCCGTCGGGCCAGGTCATGGCCTCGGCGCCGTTGTCCGTGGAGTACATGACGATGGTGTTGTCGGCAATCCCGAGCTCGTCCAGCTTGTCCAGCAACTGGCCGACATGGCCGTCGTGTTCCACCATACCGTCGGGGTAAATACCCAGACCGGTCACCCCCTGGGATTCAGGTGCCAGCCGCGTAAACACGTGCATGCGTGTCGAGTTCCACCAGACGAAGAAAGGCTTGCCGTCGTTGTGCGCCTGCTCGATGAACTTGAGCGCCCGTGCCGTCACCTCACTGTCCACCGTTTCCATGCGCTTCCTATTGAGCGGGCCGGTGTCCTCGATCTTGCCGTCGGCGGTGGAGTGGATCACGCCACGGGGGCCGAACTTCTTGCGAAACTCCGGGTCTTTCGGGTAGTCGACGTTTTCGGGTTCATCCTCCGCGTTGAGGTGGTAGAGGTTGCCGAAGAACTCGTCGAAGCCGTGGTTGGTGGGCAGGTGCTCATCCCTGTCGCCCAGGTGATTCTTGCCGAACTGGCCCGTCACGTAGCCGTGGTTCTTCAACAGGGCCGCAATGGTCGGATCTTTCTCGCTCATGCCCTCGGGGGCCCCCGGCAGGCCGACCTTGGTCAGTCCCGTGCGGATCGGCGCCTGGCCGGTGATGAAGGCCGCGCGCCCGGCGGTACAGCTCTGCTGGCCGTACCAGTCGGTAAACATCGCGCCCTCGCTGGCGATGCGGTCGATGTTCGGCGTCTTGTAGCCCATCATGCCGTGGTTGTAGGCGCTGATATTGAACCAGCCGATATCGTCGCCCCAGATGATCAGGATGTTGGGTTTGTCCGCGGCCTGCGCGAGAGCGGGCGCGAGGGCAAACAGCAGCGTCGCGAGCGCGAGGCGCGCGGATCGAAATGCAGGGATTGTCACAGAAACTACCTCCTCGATGGTGCGCGGCACTGGGGATTTCGCCGGCCGCGTATCCTGAGTGTAGACAAGGATTACATAACCTCCACTGGCGCCGGCGATCCGTTACAGCCCCCCCCAAAAAAAATCGTGTCTCCATATTTACAAATGATAATGATTCTCATTACTATTTGTCCACCAGCCTGCAATTGGAGCGACACCCTGATGAAACTCAATTTCCTCTGTGAACACCACCGGCGCTGGATGGAAGAGGACCCCGCGCGAGCGGTCAATACCTGGCTCGCAGCCTACGACCGAGCGACTGAGCTCACGGAGGACGGGCGCTACCCGGAGGCCATTCCCTACGCGGGGTCCGCCATGGAAGCGGCGGGTATCGCCCTGCGGGCCTGGGTCAACCCCGATGCCCGGGCTATCCGGCGCTACACCGGCACGGGGGTACTTCTTACCCAGCTGTTGGCCTGTTGTTCGGAGGAGCGGATTGCGCGAGCGGTTGTCAACGAAGCGGTCGCGGTCCTCGAGCGCCTGTTGTTGCAGGGTGTAGAGAGGCGGAGCGTACTACAGGGCTGCGAGGCGCTGCTGCGCGCTGGCGACGACATTGCCGTGCGGGAGCCGACACAATCGGTGCGCCGCGACAATGTAATGCCCATGCAGTCCCGTCAACTGCACTAGGCACAGGCGAGTCCACGGGCGATGGACAATGACCGGGGCCGCCAGGAGCGGGTACAGGTCGAGATCAGCCTCGAGGTCCTCTGTCGCCTGCTGAAGGAACGCAGTATCGTCGCCAGCGAGGTGACCTACTTGAATTCCGCGTCCTTCGATGCTGGATGGCTCGCGCTGAAGTGTTCGGTACGCGGTTGAGCAACCCCGGGGAACGTTATACCGAATCTTCGGTGTCACCTTCCTCAGAAGAGTCCCTGACACTGCGCCGAAAACCGCTCACCGCGCTGCCGAGATCACCTCCCAAGCCCGCCAGACGTTTGCTGCCGAACAACATGATGACAATGGCCAGCACGATCAACAGTTGCCAGATTCCAATACCGCCGATTCCCATGATCTACCTCCAGTGGGTGTAAAAAAAGAGGGAGGGCGCCGCTGCCGGCACCCTCCGGGGACAGGACCGGACCTGTCAGGAGCCCACGACGCCCCCACCCTTGCGGGTGATGACAACGGTACAGTCGCGGGGAACGGTGACGCCGTCCGTGTCGGCCGGGAAGTTCGTGGCCGCGGGGTCGCCGTCACCCGGGTGCTGGGTGTTGATGAACATCGTGCGCTGGTTCGGCGTTGTCGCCAGGCCGGTGATCTCGTCGTCCGTAACGCCCGTGAACATACGCTTGATCTCCAGGTCCTCGGCACCGCCGTCGTCGTACACACTGGTCACCAGCATCTGGTTATTGAGGTCCTTCTTCTGGCCGCCGTCCGTCTGGATGAACATCCGTCCGCAGGGGTCGATCCAGAGGCCGTCCGGGTCGGAGAAGGTGCGCTCGTCGCCGTCGCCGTGGGTGTCCTGGGCGAAGACGAAGATGTCCCAGCGGAAAGTACGGCCGGTGTGCTTGTTGCTGTCCCGGAAGCGGATGATGTGGCCGTCGGCGTTCGGGGCCAGGGGGTTTGCCGCGTTCGGGATTGTGCGATCGCTGTTGTTGGTCAGGGTGCAGAAGACATCCTGGTTGGGTGCCACCGAGATCCACTCCGGGCGATCCATGGGCGTGGCACCCAGGATATCCGCCGCGATGCGCGCGTAGGTCAGGATGTTGGCCTGGCCCTCGGCGCCGTAGCCAAAACGGCGCGCCAGCCGGCGGTTCCTGCTGGTCAGCTCCAGCCAGCGGCCGGTGCCGTCCTCGTTGAATCGCGCCACGTACAGCCTGCCCTGGTCCAGCGGGCTGATCCCCTGCGCCTGCATGGACTTCCAGTTGCCGTCGGAGACGAACTTGTAGATGTAGTCGAAGCGCTGGTCATCTCCCATGTAGACAACGACGCGGCCGCCCCGGCCCACGACCACCGTGGCCTGCTCGTGCTTGAAGCGACCGAGGGCGGTGCGCTTGATGGGCCTGGAGCGGGGACGTTTGGGATCGATTTCCACGACCCAGCCGAAGCGGTTGTCCTCGTTCGTGTGCGCCACGGTGGACAGGTCCCAGCGGCTGTCCGTCGTGTGGTTCTCCCAGCCGTACCCAAAACCGCCCGAGCGGAAACCGTAGCGCTCCTGTTCTTCCGTCGCCTCCCAGGTACCGGTCGGGTCCCCGAAGTAACCGTTGAAATTCTCTTCGCAGGTCAGGTAGGTGCCCCAGGGGGTCGGGCCGCTGGCACAGTTGTTGACGGTCCCGCGGGCGCCCGCCTCGGGCGCGATCACATCGTGACCCTTGACCGGGCCGCTGAACTTGACCGGGGTGTTGGGTGTGATGCGGCGGTTGTAGCGGCTGTTCTTGACGATATCCCACTTACCGCGCGTCTTCTTGATGTGGTAGATACCCACGCCGTGGGCGGCCTGTGAGAGCCGGATGTCCTCGTCGTTCTCGGGGGCGTCCTTACCCAGCACGTGGGAGTTGCGGCCAAACTCGTGGTTGATGGCCAGCAGGCCCTCGCGGTTCTTGCTGCGATTCTTCAGCGGGAAGAAGTACATGCCGTCGTGGCCGATACCCACCATCCGCTCCTGCTGCCAGGCGGTCGGACGCGTGTCGGGATCACCTGTGTACTCCGGGATGCCGGACTCCAGGGGCGTTCCCCAGGGAATCAGCACGTGGTACTTGTAGTCCTTGGAAATTGTGGGCTCCGGGCCGCTGCCGTCGGCCACCGGGACGGGACGGAAGTCGATCTCGCAGTCGCGTCGCTCCCAGTAGTCGTCCCCGTCCTCCTCGTCGCGCGCCTCGGCGTATTCGACAAGGCTGTCGAACTCCTGCGCGGCTGCGCTCGGCGCAATAAACGTGCCGGCCGCCGCCGCCAGACTGCCTGTCATGAAGGTGCGTCGGGAGGAAGCCGCTTCGAGTACCTCTGAAAACGGGGTGTTGCCGGACTTGTTGGAAATATCGTCGTCGTGTTCCATGTGTGGGGCTCCAAAATCGTCAGAGTATTGTCGTTTGTAGCGTTGGCTGTGCCGCGAGACGCGTGTCGAGAGGCGGCGACGCACCAGAGGCTACGGCGCCGGAGTGACGGAGATGCTACGGGGCAGTTAACTTTCGATTGCAGGAATGCTTACGTAAGGTTACGAAGCGCGCCGGATTGCGAGTGCGTTTCACGCAACCGTAAAGAGGGACTGCAGGAGAGAGACGCCCCCGGCGCCGAATACCTCGCTGCCGCCCCGGCTGCCCGACGCTGGACTGGACAGCCCCTTGGCGCCAGACTGGCGTACTGGAAGGTCACAACAGGCGGGGCACGCCGGGAGGTCACCATGCTGAAACGGGTCGGGGGTTATCTCGCCCACCGGGAGGACCGGGGCGCCCCGGCGGCCAGCCGCAAGTTGCAGGCCGACGGGTTTGCGATCCTGCGCGGGGTGTTTTCCCCGGGCCAGGTCGCCACCCTCAAGCGTGAGATCAACCGCGTGTTCCGCGATTACCCCGCGGACGGCCGGGCGGGACAACATCGCTCGCAGGCCGAGGACGCGTGCTACCGCTACGAGATGCTCAATCGCAGCGCCGCCTGCCAGCGCGCCGTGGCCAACCCGGACATACTGGCCACCATCGAGCCCCTGCTGGGCGAGGACTGCCACGTGATCGCCAATACCGCCTGGCGCAACCCGCCGGACCACGAGAGTGAGCACGGGGGTCGCGCCTGGCACATCGACGCGGGCCCGCATATACCGCTGCCGAAGGGTCGCTACTGGCCCCCCTCCCTGCCCCACCCCGTGTTTGCCATCGGCACCCATATCTACCTGCAGGACTGTGGCGCCCGGGACGGACCGACGGGCGTCATTCCGGGCAGCCACCTGTCCGGGCGCACACCGCCACCCGACAGATTGATGGACGACAAGCTGAAATTCCGCCGGAAGGGCGTGGAACCACTGCTCGCCGCCGCCGGTGACGTGGGGTTTTTTGTTTCCGATGTGTGGCACCGGCGCATGCCCTCGGGCCCCGGCGCAAGGGGTCGTTTCTTCCTGCAGGTGCACTACGGCCGGCGCGATATTGCGCAGCGCCTCAGGACGACAGAGGAAACCCACCAGCTGAGCGAGGCGGCCCTGGGCCGTGTGCGCAACAATCGACAGAAAACTGTCGCCGGTCTGCACCCGCCGGGATTCTACGACGGCTGACAGCGTCGCCCCTCCGCCTGATCGGCGACAGAATATTCTCACCCCGCCACTCTAATCCTTTGCATCCGGTCTGTTCCGGGATGGCATTGCTCAATGGCGATTAGAGGAGAGTAGGAAGATGAATGCGCAAAATAGCTATATCCGGCGGAAGCTGGCCGCCGCCCTGTCCGGCCTGGCACTGGCAGCGGCCGGAGCCGGCGTACAAGCGACCGAGCCCTGCGGGGAGTTCGGCGAATGCAAGGTACTGATCGAGATCAACGCGTCGGATGGTGACATTGGTTTTCACTTTCTCGCCGACGCCGAGAACCTCAGGGCAGTCACACTCGCCGAGCCGAAAGCGAACGGCGAGGCGACCGGGAAGAGAATCTTCCAGTACAAGACCAGGGGCGCACTGCGGACGCAGACGGTCACTGAGGTCTTTACCGAAAGCAGCGAGCCGCTGTGTTACGACCCTCTGTTCGATGACGATGACGAAAACGACGACGAGGACTTCGTCACCCTCGCGCAGTTCCTCGACAGGTGGAAGTTCGGGACCTACACGTTCCGCGCGCGCAGTGCAGACAAGGAAAAGCTGCAGGGCCACACCGAGCTGACCAACATGCTCCCCGCCGCACCCGACGAGGTGGATTTCGACCCCGATACAGGCGTGGTGAGCTGGGAACCCGGGGACGACCTGGGCGCCTGCAGCGAGGAGGAATTCGGCCTGGAGGGGGAATTCGAATTTTTCCTGGACAACGGCGACATCGTCCTGGTCGAGGAGCCGGATATGTGGGAGGTGGTACTGGAGCCGGACGTGGATGAAGACAGCCCGGCGAACGGGCTGAATTACAGCATCCGCGTCCCGGGCGACATCGATCCCATGGAGGTCACGGTTCCCGCGGACTACCTGGCGTCCCTGCCCGACGACACGCCGGTGAAAGTCGAGGTGGGCGGTATCGCCGGGGAGGACAACGCGACCTTTACCGAGGAGGACGGGTTCTGCGTCAACGAGGTGGAGGGTTGCGAGGACTAGCGCTCAACTGCCATGCGGGTCGCAGAGCCTGACTGAAGTAAAGGGGTCAGACCTCAGGTCTGACCCCCGTTCTTATTGATATGGCGGACCGGAGGGGATTGTTCACAATGTAGTTGGCTCGCGCGAACTAATTGTGTCACCTTCTGTTTTGCGAGCTGCCGGCCTCATGCTGCTTGAGGATCGAAATAATCTGTCCTTCGGTGTAGCGCTTGCGCTTCATATGAGGATCTTCTTCCTATGAGAATAGAAGGAAATCCCACATCCTGCATGGCTCGAATTATGGGGGTACGGTCATCTACTCTACCTATACAGCTATTTTTGCCACGCTAATCACCGCAAACGCAGGCCAGACGCGCCCTGTAGCAAGCATTTAGTTTTAGTAGGCAAGGTAGATGGAAGTAATAAAGGGGTTTCTCAAACCCCTTTATTTATAGCGCTAAGCTATGAAAATGGCGGACCGGACGGGACTCGAACCCGCGACCTCCGGCGTGACAGGCCGGCATTCTAACCAACTGAACTACCGGTCCTGGTAGCTGAATGTGAATCGGAATAGTGGTGGGTGGTGACGGGATCGAACCGCCGACCCTCTGCTTGTAAGGCAGATGCTCTCCCAGCTGAGCTAACCACCCCCTGTCCGAGAAACGCGCATTATAGAGATTCTGTCTATGCTGTCAAACCTGCCGGGGCGCTTTGGGCAGGAAAACACGCGCCTTAAAAGCCATTGATTTTAGTAGTAAAATTCGCGGCTTCCGGGTGAACCGGAAACGCCCCTCCAGGCCCCCTGCACACCCCCCGGGGCGGGGGTGAAAAAGAGTGCTGCAACATGGAAATCTACAAAGACTTTCACTTTGAGGCGGCCCACCGCCTGCCCAACGTACCCGAAGGGCACAAGTGCGCCCGGCTGCACGGACACTCCTTTCACGTGCGCCTGACCGTGTGCGGCGACGCGCCGGAACCCGCCGGCTGGGTCATGGACTTCGCCGACATTAAAGCTGCGTTCCAGCCGTTGCTCGCGCAGCTCGACCACTATTACCTGAATGACATCGACGGTCTGGAAAACCCTACCAGCGAGAACATCGCGCGCTGGATCTGGGAGCGACTGAAGCCCGAACTGCCCCAACTCAGTGCAGTCGAGATCAAAGAGACCTGTACCACAGGCTGTATTTACCGCGGCGACTGAGCGACTGTCACAACGCGGTAACACGGCAAAAAGTGCTTGACGATTTCGGAAGTGCTACGCATACAGTATCGAGCGTCAACGACCGAATTTCGCAGTGCCCCCGCAAAACGGCATGTGTTTCCATTGTAATGACAAAAGTTACCCTCGGTAGCAACTGTGCAAATGTTATGCACACATGTTAGTAGTCATGAGAGTTTCACACAGTTAGCTTTTCAATTACATTCAATCTCTAAAATGATTCTTTCAACCTATTGAATATAAATGACAAATTCTAATTGTTTAATTTTTAATCAAACTGTCACAATGTTCGTGTGTGAAGCACTTACGTGCGCCCTGAACACTTTACCCACCGTGTTATCCACAGAATCTGTGGAAAAATGATGTGTCGACACGTGTTACGGAACCTCTCGAATTATGCGGGCACCCATCCGTGCCTGATGGGCGTTCGAGAGACCGCAGAAGCGGGTGGCCCTGGCTGCCGGAAAACGTCGTGGCCGTGACACCGGTCGGCAAATACTCTCCCCACCGCGACAAGCTCGGCTGCGGTGCCGTGTTTAGCTGTCGAATCGGGCATTAGCGCGATGGAGATTACGCAGTGGTTGTCACTGGCGGGTATCTGCCTGTTGGGCGCAATGTCCCCCGGGCCCAGCCTGGCCGTGGTTCTCAAGTGCGCGCTGAGGGGTGGACGCGGGGCCGGACTGCGCGCCGCCCTGGCGCACGGCGCCGGCGTGGGCCTCTACGGGTTGCTGACCGTAACGGGCCTGGCAGTGCTGATCACCCGCTCGCCGGTGCTGTTTCTGACGCTGCAGCTGGCGGGCGCCTGCTACCTGGTGTACCTGGGAGCGACCCTGCTCCGCTCCGCCGGCTCAGGGGTCCGGGAGGCACCGGGAGAATCACTGGTCGGCGGCGCGGCGGCACAGGGATTTCTCGTCGCCTTCCTGAACCCCAAGCTGGCGGTGTTCATGCTGGCGCTGTTCAGCCAGTTCCTGGACCCTGCCTTCGGTGTCGGGGAAAAGGCCCTGATGGCCACCACCGTGGGGGCCATCGATGCGCTCTGGTACGCCGCGGTGGTCTGCCTGGTATCGCGCCCTGCATTCCTGGAACGGCTGCAGCGCAGCGGGAAAATGATCGACCGGGGCTTCGGGGTGATTCTCGTGCTGCTCGCACTCAGCGTACTGGTGCGGGCCACCCTAGTGTAGGATGCGCTCGCGCTCGGATACGACGATGGACTGCAGCTGCCTGCCCAGCATGATGACAAAACCCTGCCTGCGCTCCACGCCGTCGTAGCTGTAGTCGAAGCGATACTGGCGCCACACCCGCCAGCGACCCCCGTCATCGCGGCTGAGCGAAACGCGCTGGATGTGTACTGACTGGTCCAACAACTGGAAATCATCCTCGCGTCCCGCGCGGGCTACCGCGCGCAAGGCCAGCTCGCGCACCCTGATGGCGCCGAAGAAATAAAATGCGACCAGGCCGGCCACCACGACGGCCAGCAATTCACCCGCTGACAGGAACACCCGGTCTCCCCCTGACAAGTAGCTGCGATGGCAGGATACGCGGCCTCATTCCCCGGTGCCAGCCCCAACCCCGGCGCCGTCGAGAAAGCGCCCGGCGATGGCGTTGAACAACGGCGGGTTCTCGGCGTGCAGCCAGTGCCCGCAGCCCGCCATGACCTCCAGGTCCGCCGCCGGAAAGAGCGCGCGAATCGCCGGCTCATGTTCCGGCGCGATGTAATCGGAGGTCTCGCCCTTCACGAAAAGCGCGGGGCCGGGCCAGCCCGTCTCTTGTACAGAGCCGCGCCCGGGCCCCGGCGCATCGGACAGGAGCCGGTAGTCGCGCTCCAGGCCGTGCACGTCCATACGCCAGCTATAGGTGCCGCCGGCATCCCGCAGGAGGCTGGAGAGCAGGAAATGGATCACCGCTTTCTCGTGGAGGTGCCCCGCCATAATCTCCCCGGCAGCTTCCCGGGAGCCACAGTGCGCCGCGTCGACGGCGCGCAGTGCATCGAACACCGCGTCGTGCCGCCCGGCGTACGCCACCGGCGCAATATCCGCCACCAACAGTGCGCCGATCCGGTCCGGGTGGTCCAGCGTGAGCTGCATGGCCACCTTGCCGCCCAGGGAATGGCCCACGAGGTGAAACGAGTGCAGCCCGAGGTCTTCGAGGATAGAGAGAACGCCGTCGGCCAGGGCCGGGAGATCGTAGCGGTCCAGCCACGGCGAGCGCCCGTGGCCCGGGAGGTCCACCGCGATGGTCGTGTAGCGCTTGCGCAGGCTGCGCGCCAGCGCGCCGAGGTTGACGCCCGCGCCGAACAGGCCGTGCAACAGCACCACCGGCGGCCCGTTCCCGGCCACCCTGGCGTGCGGGAGACCGCTCACGCGCCGCTGTGCCCGGAGACAGATTTTGCTACCATGCGCACCACTATAACGGATCGGAAACCAGCATGCGTCGCCTCAACCTGCCCGCCTTTTTCGCAGCCACACTCACTGCGATGGTCACACTGCTCACAGCCTGCAGCGGCACGCCGACCTACAATCCCACCACCTACCCCTACCAGATGGATCGGGAGCGCATCGACGCGGCCGGGATCAGGACCGTGGTGATTCCCCACGTCAACCTGGGGGGACAGTCGCGCAATTACCTGGAAAAAGAAGCCCCACGCATCGACGCCAGGGTCGCGGCCTACCTCAAGGAGAACGGCTTCAAGGTCGTGCCCCAGCGCCAGTTCCAGCAGGAGTGGAACAGCGCTGTCCGCGCGTACGGCGACCCGGTGGATCCCACTTCGGGCAGGGTCAACCGCAAGACCTTCGCCCAGATCATGCACAGCGTTAGGGACGCGATGCAGAAAAATACCGATCTCGACGCATTCGTGTTCACCGACATCGTGGAAGTACAAACGGCCTTTTCGGGCGGGCTCAAGCACCTGGCGCGCTGGGACGGCGTGACCCGCAAACCCTCCCTGCAGGGCCCGGGCAACGCGGTCAGCGCAGACTTCGACTGGAACATGCAGGTGGCGGCCGCCTCGCTGCAGGTGAGTATCTACGACATGGAACTGGAGCCCCTGTTCTCCAGCCGCGGCGGGATGGACGTTACCGAGGCAATCGACACGCGCTCCACCGCCGGGCGCTACATCCGGCGCCGTAACATCCTCGAAAACGACAACAATGTCATGGAGGGAATCCAGCTCTCGTTCCACCCGTTTATCGCCTACGAGGGCTGGCCCGGCAACCCCGAGTAGGCGGAAGCGCGAATCCTCCCCGTGGCAACGCCTCGCGGTTTATAATCTTCGGCAGGTACAGGCAGACTGTTGAACCCTGTGGATACGCTCACCGATACCAGTTCCGCACACACTCCCGACGACGTGGCGCAGCTCGTCGCGGCGGGCCGCAACCGCGAGGCGATCGACAGCCTGCTACGGCAGGGGGAACATGAGGCAGACCCCGCGCTGGAGCGCGCGCTGGTAGACCTGCTGCTGCAGACCGCGCCGCGACCCGGCGCGGCCGGGGATATCCCGCAGCGGGAGGCACACCGGCCCCCACTGGTGTTTCGCGAAGGCGCCATTCCGGAGGTCCCCGCGGATGCGTTCAGCGTCCCGCTGCTGCGGGAAGCCCTCGACCGTTCCGGCCACCTCATCGTGCGCGGTTTTTTCAAGCCCGAGGATGTACTGCCCCTGCGCACCTGTATCGACGCGTCGCTGCGCTCGCGGGTCGAGGCGGAGACAAACGGCTCCCTGGACGAAGACAACCCCTGGTACTACCCGTCCCCGCACTTTCCCGGCAACCACCACGCATTTCACATGCTGCATCCCGGCAGGAAGCACAAACTCACCGGCTCCATCCGGGTGATCGACTCCCCGCGCGGGACGCGCAGCGTGCTGCAACTGTACCGAAGCTACGCTATCAAGCAGCTGCTCGAGGAGTACTTCGAGGAATCCGCCGTGCTCGCCACACGCAAGTGGGTGTTCCGCCTGGCAACACCGCGGCGACTGGGCACCGGCATCGGTGGCGGCTGGCACCAGGACGGCCAGTTCATGGGCGCCGACGTGCGCGCACTGAATATATGGGCGCCGTTGTCACAGTGCGGGCACGGCACCCCCGCCCCGGGCATTACCCTGCTGCCCAGGCGCATCGACCGATTGCTCGAGAGCGGCACCCGGGGCGCGAATCTCGACTGGGTGGTGGGCGGGGAGCTCGTCGCGGAACTGTCCAGGGAGGCGCGTGTGGTCAATCCCTTCTTTGACGTGGGTGACGCCCTGTTCTTCGATCATTTCAGCCTGCACCGGTCGGGGTACATTCGCGGCCAGAACGCCGATCGCTACGCCCTGGAGTCCTGGTTCTACGCCGGCTCGGCGGTCGAGGAAAACGCCACCGTCGAGCTGCCCTAGGGCGCCACCGAATTCATCAGGAGTGCCCTAGCCCAACAGCGCCTCCAGCCCACGCTCGATGCACCACATCGCCGACAGCGTGCCGAGGATGTAGACCGGCACCGGCAGCAGGCGCTCCTGCCAGGGGGCCAGCGGTTTGCGGATGATCAACCAGACCGCCAGCACCACCAGGATGAAGGCGATCTGGCCCAGTTCGATGCCCACATTGAAAAACAGCAGCGCCAGGGGCACGTTGTCCTGGGGCAGGCCCGTCTCCGCCAGCGCGCCGGCAAAACCCATGCCGTGCAACAGCCCGAATCCCCCCGCCAGCCACCAGGGATTGCGCCACAGGAGATCGTCGCGCCCCTCCCTGGTCAGCTCCACTGCCAGCACGAAGATACTGACCGCAATGGTGAACTCCACCAGCGCGACCGGGTAGTCGAAGAAGCCGAGTGTCACCAGTGACAGCGTAATGCTGTGCCCCACGGTAAACGCCGTGACGGTCCAGAGCAGGCGCGTGCCGCCGCCGACCAGCAGGAGCAGGCCGAACACGAACAGCAGGTGATCGATGCCGCCCCAGATGTGCTCCATGCCGAGCCAGGTGTAATCGCTCATCACCTCGCCGGCGCTGGACTCCTCGGGTACCACGAAATCTCCCTGCTCCGCGTTCAGCACCTGCTGGTAATTGCGCCCGTCGAGCAGGCTGATCATGACCATGGCCGACGCCTGGTTCTCCCCGAGGCCGGCGATTCCCAGCGTCTCGCCCACGAGCCCGTCCGCGCCGAGATCGCTGCAGCGCAGCTGCCAGGTGCTGACCTTCCCGGTACCCTCCAGCTGGGGCGCGGCGGCGTTTTCCACCGCGCAACTCTGCGGCCAGGTGGGCCGCAGGGGTACGCTGCTGGTGGCCTGTGCAGGGGTCTTCCACACCATGTTGTACTGCAGCGGAGCGATCTCCGTAACCTGCAACAGCGAGGGTGCGAACCGGTGCGCCCAGGCGCCCTCGGCCATGCCAATCGCCAACACCAACACCAACAGGCTGCGCAACACGGTCATGTCCTCACCTCGTACCGCTCGCGCAGCGCGGCGATGCTCTCGCGCAGGGACTCCGCCCTGGCGCGTGATTCCAGGTCGCGCACAAGCTGCAGCCTGACTTCCTCCAGGGTCGCATCGCGCTCGGGCTCGAGCTCATCGACCCACACGTAGTGCAGGCCGTAGGTGGACCGCACCGGCCCGACCCAGCGGCCCGCGGCGGGGTTCGCCGCCTCGAGATTGCGCACAAAGGACGCGCCGAAATGCCGGGCGAGCTGGTCGGGTGTCTGCCGCCGGAAGCGGTATCCGGGCAGGAAGGGCGAGCTGAGCTGGCGCGCCGACTCCGCATCCAGCCCCTGCTCCTCGATGGTGGCAATGACGCCCTCGACCTCGCCCTCGCGGTCGCGGTTGAAGTAGATGTGTTCGATGGAGTAGCGCGGGGGGCGCCTCAGTTCGTCCTTGCGTCGCTCGAACTCCGCCGCGATCTCCTGCTCGCCGGGTACCGCCGGTGGGTTGTCCGCGAGCAGGATCTGCTCCATGACCTGGATCATGCGCCGCTTGATCACCTCGTCGCCCAGGTGCAGGCGCATGTCCAGCGCCATCTCGTACAACTCTTCGTCACTCTTGCCCTCGCCCAGGCGCAGAAAACGCATGTTGCGCAGCAGGCGCTGGTAGACGACGGTGTCATACAGGTGCAGGTTGAACTCCAGCGCGCGCTGGAACAGCATGTCGCGGTCGAGCTCCGCGGCGATCATGCGCGCGCGCTGCTCGTCGGTGGGCGGGCGCCCGGTCGTGGCGAACCACTGCTGCAGCAAACCCTCGATCCGCGCCTCGTTGAGGGGGCCCACTACAGGCCTGGGGGCGGGAAAGAACACGCCCTGCAGGTAGAAGAGCGCGCATCCCAGAACGATAAAGTGCAACCACGGCCGATTCAACCGCGCGATTACTCCCATGGATATTTCTCCGAAAACAACGCTCGACGGCGGCCGGGACTAATCCTCGTAGACCGCCTGTCTTTTTTCCATTTGCGCCTGGATCCCCGCCTCCAGGTCCTGGCGACTCAACATCCCGGCATTCCAGGTGGCGACGTAATTGAGTCCGTCGGCCACCGAGTGATCGCGCGCGTACAACAGCATCTCCTTGCTGCCCCGCACGGCCAGCGGCGACTTCGAGGCGATGGATCGCGCGATGGCGGTGACCTCGCGCATCATCGTCTCGCGGTCCGGGAAGACCCGGTTGACGAAACCGACCTCCCGGGCCTCTTCCGCGTCCATGTTGCGGCCGGTATAGGCCAGCTCGCGCACGACGCCGTCGGGCACGATCCGCGGCAGGCGCTGCAGGGTACCCACGTCCGCGGTCATGCCGATGTCGATTTCGCGAATCGAGAAGTAGGCGTCCTCCGTGGCGTAGCGCATGTCCGCGCAGCAGGTCATATCCACCCCGCCGCCGATACAGGTGTAGTGGATCGCCGCCAGCACGGGTACGCGACATTTCTCGATCGCGGTCAGGTTGTCCTGCAGTTGCAATGCCAGGCGGCGGAACTGCTCCGCCCCCCGCCCGGGGTCCTGCGTATCCCCGCCCTGGCCACCGGCGAACATGGCGAGGTCTAGCCCGGCACAGAAGTGCTTGCCGTTACCCGCGAGTATGACCGCACGCACGCCGGGCTCCGCATCCAGCCACTCGAAGCACGCCTGCAACTCGCGCCACATCGGGGCGTTCATGGAGTTGGCCTTGTCGGGGCGGTTCAGGCAAACCGTGGCAACCTGTTCTTCGACGGTGACTTCCAGCGTTTCGTAGGTCGGGGGCATGGCGGCAGCAACTCTTGTTGTGATGGTCTTAGTGTTTGTCAGGTTGTGTGCAGCGGGCGGAAACTACCAGGCTGAGACAAAGTCGGCGGTGTCGAGCTGGGGAATGGGCTTGGGCGAGCCCTCGCGGGTGCCGATGTAGAGAAAGCCCATAATCTCTTCCTCCGCCGCGAGACCGAGGCCGTCCATGACGGCGCGGTCGAAGGCCGCGTCCCCGGTGCGCCAGATACCGGCGTAACCGCAGGCCTCGGTGGCGAGCAGGATGGACTGTGCGGCACAGCCGGTCGAGAGGCGCTGCTCAATGGGCGGCACCTTGGGATGCTCGGTGATCTTTACCACGGCGACAACGAGCAGGGGGGCGCGCAGCGGCGCGTTGCGGGCCTTTGTCCGCGCCGCCTCGTCCGCGTCCGGCTTGCGGGCCACCAGGCAGCGCTCAAGCAGCTCGCCAAAGACCTGGCGGCGCTCCCCCGCGATAGTAATGAAGCGCCAGGGGCGCAGCCAGGCGTGGTCCGGGGCACGCAGCGCGGCGCGGAATATCTCCTCCATTTCCCCCGGCCCGGGGGCAGGGTCGGTGAGCTTGGGCGCCGAGTTGCGGCCCTGCAGGAAGCTGAGAATGTCGCTCATCGCGGGAGTTTGACCCCAGGTATGCGCCGAAAAATCGAGTCGGCCATGATACCAGTATTTAACGCCCGTGTTGTCCCCCGGCAGGGGCATCCCCGACGAGGATATTCATGAAACCGCGGTCCCCCTCCCAGCTCTCCACATTGTCGCACCAGCGGGCCAGTTCAGCGGCGGAGCTGGCCGCGAGGCGGTGTTCCAGGTGGTCGATGATCCACATCGGCTGGTCCAGGCCGGCCAGCAGCTCGATCAGCTCGCGGCCGCTGGCCCCCGCCTGGCGCAGGGAGTACGGCGTGAGCTCGACCATGATCCGCGTCATCCGCGAACGCGGCCCGCGGCGCAGGGAGGTCAGCAGGGGCATCAGCCCCGCCACCACGGCGTGCTCCGTCCCCTGGGTATCTATTTTCAGCAGGTCGAGGCGGTCCAGCCGGTCCGCGAGGTAGGTGCTGCCGTGCAGCAGCGTCACGTCGACGCTGTCGCGGGCCTCGTCGCCCGCGTAGAGCTGGTGGTCGCCGAGGTTGTCCGGGCTCAGGAACAGCCGTGCCCGGCCGTCCGCGGCTGCCAGCGCGCCCTCGACGATCTCGATACGCTCCCGGTGACCATTGAGGTTGGCGTTGTGCCGCAGCAGCGCACAGTTCGCCGGATCGGGTTCGAAGGCAAACACCCTCCCCGCGTCGCCCACAAGCGCGGCGGCGAGGACGGAGAAGTATCCGATATTGGCGCCCACGTCGACACAGGTACCGCCGGGCTCGAGAATCGCCTGGAACAACGCGGTTTCGAAGGGCTCCCAGATGCCCTCCTCCCGCAGGCGCCGCGACACGTGGCGGTCGCTCTCGCCGTGGACGGCGAGACGCAGCGCGCCGGGGGCGCCCGGTATGCGCAGGGTGATTGGGGTATCGGTGCTCAAGTTCCGCTCAGGCGATGCGCATGTCCTCGAAGGGACTCTCGTCGTCCAGGGGTACGACGTATTCCCCCACCCTCAGTGCATCGGGGCCGAGGGCGACATCCGCGTCGTGCAGCACGCCGTGATCGAACTTGTAGACGGGGTCCGCCTCGCCGGCGATCATCGCGTCGTCGTACGCGAGCTGGCGTTCGCGCACGGCCTCGTTGCGCGCCTCCCAGTCCCGCCATGCGCGCTCGCCATGTCGCGCACGCAGCATTTCGCCGGTGGCGAGCGGGCTCATAAGCGTCGCGGAAGCGTTGTTGCCGCCGAAGCCCTTCGAGTTGATGATGGCGTACTTCTGTTGCCCCGTGTCGATCTCGCGGTGGCGCGGGCTGAAGGCGAGGTGCGACTGCTCCACGTCATCGGCGATCGCGTCGATGGTCTCGATACCGGGGATGACGCCGTGCTGCCAGATACCCAGCGTCGCCGCTACCTGGTCTCCCGCCGCCGAGCCGATCGAGTGCCCCACGAAACACTTGATCGCGGCCACCGGCCAGGACTCGATCCCGAATGCTCGCGCCGTCTGGCTCAGGATCGCCGCCTCGGAAACGCGGTTCTGGGGAGTGCCGGTACCGTGCGCCTGGACGAAACCGCCGCGACGGATCGCCTCCTCGCCGATGATACTTCGCGCGGCGGCCAGCGCCTTGGCCACGGTGATGTAGTTGCCGACACCGGGCCCTGAAATGGACTTCTTGTGCCCGTCCGCGTTGACGAAGACATCCGTCGCGGAACCGTAGAGGGTCGCGCCCAGTTCCATCGCCAGCGCGTCGTCGAACAGCACCACCATCTGCGCCGACTCGGCGATGGTAAAACCACAGTTTTCGGCGAATGGCCTGCATGCACGGCGGAAGTCCGGCTCCTGGTCGTCCGGAAGCGAGTCCAGCTGGCGCAGGCCTTTCTCCGTCGCCAGCGCTCCCATGGCGCTGTAGCCCTCCATGATCTCCGGCGTGACCGGCGCCTCTGCGCTGCCGATGAAAGCCACCCTGGAGCGCCCGCTGCGGATATCGTCGATACCCATGCGCAGGTTGTAGAGGAAGGAGGCACAGGCGCCCAGGCTGGCGCCCGTGGACCCGAGGCTGCCGAGCACGTAGGCGTTGATGAAATCAGCGGGCATTTCCGCAAAACCGAGGGGGCAGTACTTGGAGGTGACCCGCTGGCCGTTGTAGCGCGCCTTGATCATGCCCCCGGCGCCGGCGCCGTCGAGCTGCCCCATGGCGCTCCCGGCGTACACGCTCACCTCGTCGACCGCGACGCGGGAGCGCACGGCCTCCCAGTCGATGCCCAGGCTGCCCAGCGCATCGGAGGCCGCGAATATCGTCATCTGCAGGCCGCGCGGATGGTTGCGTGAGGGATACAGCTTGCCGGGATCGAACCCGCGGGGCAGCTGGCCGGCGGACTTGACCTCGAACTCGCGGTGGGTCGGCAACAGGAAATCCTGCTGACCGACTATCTGCACGTTGGCGTGGGTCACCGAGGTGTTGGTGACCACCCAGTCCGGCGGGATAACGGCCGGCAGGTGCTTGCGCGCAATGTCGAAACTGACCGGCTGGCCATTGCTCTGGGTGGGGAAACGCTGGTTCCAGCTCACGGACTGGACGTCGAAGTGGTTGTCCTCGATGCGGCGCACGAGGGTGTGGTCGAGGATGTACCGCTCGTCGGCGACGGGGTCCTCGACACCCATCAGGGCGCCGAGCGCCGCGAGGGTGCGCCGGCGGCGCGGATCGGCCGTCGCCGACCAGGTCATGCGGGAGTAGCCGTGGTGGCCCGAGGCCCGTCCGGCGGCGTTGATACCGCCGAAGCCCACGACAACCGGTAAGCGCTGCGTGCCCATGAATCCCCTGCCCTGTCACGTCCTGATGCCCCCCAGTGTACGGCCGGGCCCGGGGGATAATCATGTCTTTTCAGTCACTTTTTGTGGTATTTTGGACGTAACTTTTTCCGCACCGGGGGAACCCTTGCACCGCGCCGCCGCCATCCTCTTTCCCGAGGCCCTCGCCACCAGCATCGCGCTGCCGATGGAGATCATGCACGCCGCCAGCCAGATGGCCAGCGTCGCGGACCGGGGAGCGCCCCAGGTCCGTTTCATGCTCGCCGGCAGGAGTCGCGAAGCGGTGCGCCTGGGCAGCGGCCTCGCCCTGACCCCGGACACGGCCTTCGCCGACCTGCCACCCCTGGACCTGCTGGTGCTCCCGGCAATCTGGCGCAACCCGCTGCCGGCGGTGAACGCCGCCGAGGACCTCCTCCCCCTGCTGCGCGAGCAGGCGGCGGCCGGCACGCGAATCTGCAGCGTGGGTACCGGGAGCTTCCTGCTCGCCGAGGCAGGCCTGCTCAGGGGTCGCCCCGCAACTACCCACTGGAACTACTTCCCGCGCTTCAGCAGTCGCTACCCCGACGTGGACCTGAAGACACACCATCTCATCACCCAGAGCGACAACATCTACTGCGCCGGCAGTGTGAACTCCATTGCGGACCTCATGGTGCACCTGGTCGAGGAGTGGTTCGGCGGCCGCGTGGCCCGCGCCGTGGAGAACCAGTTCTCGCCCGAGATCCGCCGCAGCTTCCAGGCGGCGGCCTACCAGAACGAGGCGGACAGCCTGCACCGCGACGAGCTGGTCGCCGACGCGCAGCAGTGGCTCCAGGCCAACCTCTCCGCCCCCGATTCCATGGCCGCCCTCGCCGCCAGGCTGGAGCTGACCCCGCGCACGCTGAACCGTCGCTTTCGCAGGGCAACGGGCATGACGCCCCTGGCCTACCTGCAGAGCCTGCGCGTGGCCGCCGCCAAGGACCTGCTGCGCCACAGCAACCTGCCCGTGGGGGACATCGCCTGGCAGGTTGGGCTCAGCGACGTGAGCTACTTTTCCCAGCTGTTCAAGCGCCACAGCGGCGTGAGCCCCCTGCGCTACCGCGAGGCCGTGCGCGGCAAACTCTTCGATCCCGGCGCCGGGGAGTCGCCTTGAGAAAAACACGGCCGTATGGCTAGGGCACCTCTGAATAATTCCATAGCACCTCAGCGTGGCGTTGTAGTATACAATCGCAAGGCGCAGGCCGAAGGCCAAGGCTGGTTGTCCTTGGCGAGGGCTGCAACGCCGCGAGTGTGTGCTACAGGCCACGCCCTTCGGGGCTTCGAGGCAATACTGTGCTCTGCGTTAGGTCTTTTCGACGTGCAACCAGCACGCCTTCAAAGCCCTGCCTTGAGCACAGTATTGCCTCAAAGCCTGAGGAGCCATGGAATTATTCAGAGGTGCCCTACATTGGCGGCCCTTCACGCCCGGCGAACGCGGCCATCTGGCGGCCCTTCACGCCCGGCAAACGCGGCTATCGAGCCAACGGAGAGCCCATAATGAGTGCGACAGAAGTAGTCATCATAGGCGGGGCGCGCACCCCCATGGGCGGCCTGCAGGGCGCTCTGTCGCAGGTGCCCGCCCCGGAACTGGCCGCCACGGCCATCGGAGCCACGCTGGAGCGCAGCGGCGTGTCCGGCGACGACATCGACGAGGTGTACATGGGCTGTGTGCTGCCGGCGGGATTGAAGCAGTGTCCCGCGCGCCAGGCCGCGATCGGCGCCGGCATCCCCCCGTCCGCGGGTGCAGTTACCCTGAACAAGGCCTGCGGCAGCGGCATGCAGGCGGCGATCTTCGGCTACGACTCCATCGTGGCGGGTACCAACCGCTCGGTCGTGGCCGGCGGTATGGAGAGCATGAGCCGTGCGCCGCACATGCTGCCCGGCGCCCGGGGCGGCGTGGGCACCGGTGACGCAGGCTTCTGCGACCACATGTTCACCGACGGGCTGGCCGACGCCTACACCGGGCGCCTCATGGGCAGCTTCGCCCAGGAGACCGCCGACGCCAGGGGTATCACCCGGGAGCAGATGGACGCCTTCGCCGTCGAATCCCTGCAACGCGCGCGCCGCGCGATCGAAGACGGCTCACTGAAGGACGAGATCGTACCCGTGACGGTGAAGAGCCGCCGCGGGGACCGTGTGGTCGAGGACGACGAGCAGCCACACAAGGCCGACCTGGAACGTATTCCGCAACTGCGCGCAGCCTTTGCCGATGGCGGCACCATCACCGCCGCCAACGCCAGCTCCATCTCCGACGGCGCCAGTGCCCTTTTGCTCATGTCCGCCGCCGAGGCGGCGTCGCGCGGTGTCACCCCGATGGCGCGACTGGTTGCCCACGCACGCCACAGCCAGGCGCCCGGGGAGTTTACTACCGCCCCCATCGGCGCCATTCGCACGCTGCTCGACACCACCGGCTGGAGTGTGGACGACGTCGACCTGTTCGAGATCAACGAGGCCTTCGCCATGGTGACCATGATGGCCATCGACGAACTGGGGCTGGACCGCGACAAGGTCAACGTGAAAGGTGGGGCCTGCGCCCAGGGACACCCCATCGGTTCCACCGGTTCGCGGATCATCGTCACACTGATGCACGCCCTGCGGCAACGCGGCCTCAGGCGCGGCGTCGCGGCCCTGTGTATCGGTGGCGGCGAGGCCACTGCCGTCGCGATAGAGACAGCCTGACCCCGTGGCACTGAGCAGCGTACCCGACCTCCTCGACGACATCCGCGACGGGCGGATGGTTATCCTCATGGACGACGAGGACCGGGAGAACGAGGGCGACCTCATTATCGCCGCCGAGGCCGTTACCCCGGAGGTCATCACCTTCTTCTCCAGCGAGGCCTGCGGACTGATCTGCATGCCGATTACCGAGGAGCGCGCGCGGCAGCTCCAGCTGCCGCTGATGGTCCGCGACAACCGCTCACAGCACGAGACCAACTTCACCGTCTCCATCGACGCGGCGGAACGGAAGGGTCCCGGAATATCATCGGTACAGCGGGCCCACACCGTGCTGCAGGCGGTAGCGGCGGACGCCCAACCCGCGGACATCGTGCAGCCGGGGCACATCTTCCCGCTGGTGGCGAAGGCCGGCGGGGTGCTGCGGCGGGCCGGACATACGGAGGCGGGCGTGGACCTCGCGCGCATGGCAGGGTTCGAGCCCGCGGCGCTGATCGTGGAGATCATGAACGAGGACGGCACCATGGCGCGGCGCCCGCAGCTCGAGGCGTTTGCCGAGAAACACGGCTTGCGCATGGGCACCATCGCGAACCTGATTGAGTACCGCGCCCTGCACGAGCAATCAGTGGAGCTGCGCGACCGGAAGCCCATCGATACGGAGTTCGGCCCCTTCGAGCTGCACACGTTCGTGGACCTGGTCGACAACACCCTTCACTACGCGCTGACCTGCGGCAGGATCGAGGAAGACCGCGAGACGCTGGTGCGGGTGCAGACCGTCAACACACTGCGCGATGTGCTGGGTACGCGGATCGAGGGTGCCGACCCGGGCTGGTCCTACCGCAGGGCCATGGAATACATCGCCGCGGAGGGGACGGGGGCCGTGGTGCTGATCGGGCAGGAGACCGACACCGCGCAACAGCTCGCGGAGGTACGACAGTTTCCGGAACCGCCGCAGATCACCGGCCCGACCAGCACCCAGGGCGTACAGAACTACCGGGTGATCGGCACCGGCTCGCAGATTCTCAAGCGGCTGGGCATCGGCAAGATGCGCCTGATGTCGGCGCCCGTGCACTTCAACGCGCTCTCGGGATTCAACCTCGAGGTGACGGATTTCGTGCAGCCCTGAGCGGCCGCCGCGAGCGCGCCGCCACCTCCGGGCATCCCTACCATATCCGTGAGACAATACACCCCTTCGCATCGACCCACAGGAGCAATTATGTCACTTCTCATAGGTAACGAAGTCGTTGTCAGCATGCACTACGAGCTGACGGACGGCGCCGGCAAGGTACTGGACAGCTCCAGTGGCGGAGAGCCGCTCACCTACCTGCACGGCGCGGGCAATATCATCCCCGGCCTGGAGCAGGCGCTCACCGGCAAGGTGGAGGGCGACAACCTCAAGGCGGTCGTCGCGCCCGCGGAAGGCTACGGCGAGACCCAGCCGGAGCTGGTGCAGACTGTTCCCCGGGAGGCCTTCCAGGGAATCGAGACCATCGAGCCGGGCATGGCGTTCCAGGCGCAGGCCCAGGATGGATCAACCCGCCAGATCACGGTGACCGGCGTGGAAGGTGACAACATCACCGTGGATGGCAACCACCCCCTCGCGGGCGTGGAACTGCACTTCGACGTGCAGGTGGTCGGCGTGCGCGCGGCCACGGAGGAGGAACTCGCCCACGGCCACGCCCACGGCTAGGGCTACTCCCTGATGGTCTCGCGGCGGATTTCCGCCGCCTCGATGTCCGCCGGGCAGTAGGCGGCGTCGATCCAGCCGCTGCCGGAGTACAGCTCGGTCATATCCGAGTAGTGTTCCGAGGCGGGGTCCGTGGACTGGGAGTAGGTGATGATATTCCACGCGTCAGGGCAGTCGCTCTCGTCCCAGGTAACTGCCTGCATGTAGCTGTTGCCGTGGCGGATGCTCGCGTAACCCTCTCCCTCGTCCAGGCCCGACGTGATAACGCTGAACATCATGGAGCCCGACCCGCCGTGAATGCCGATGCGGTTGCCGTTCTTCTCGTCGAACTGCACCTCACCCCAGGGCCGGTCCAGGGGGATACCCGCCGCTGAAAGGGTTTCCACCGATGCGGATATCGCGTCCGTGACCGCGGTGGCGATGTCGGGATTCGCGATATCCAGGTCACGGGGCGTATTCACCGGGTCCGCGGCGTCGAAGGGTGTCGCCCACATGTCCGGGGTGCCGCTCAGCGCGCGCCACAGCTCGTAGAACACGTGCCCGCCCACGCTGTCCAGCCTGTGGCTGCGGTCCCACCCCGCGAGAACGTCGCAGGCGGCCAGTTCCTGGGCGTTGCCGGGGTCGTCCGGGATGCCTTCGCACACGGTCAGCACCTCGTCCAACACCAGGTCGGCGGCATGGTTGGTCGCCTGGTAGCTCAGGGTGCGCAGGTTATCGATATTGAAACCCGGCTCACCCAGCCCGTCCGTGCCGGCGAGCCGCCACTCCGCCTGGTTGAATGTATGGCGCGTGCGCACGGACTGCTCCACCTGTTCGGCGCCGATAATGGCAGGGAAACCCTCGAGCAGCATGCGCGGATTGGCCAGCCAGTAACTGTCGTTCGCGTTGGCGCCGTATTCGCGTGTCTCCAGCGTTGGCAGGTTGTCGTACCCGAAGATGCCGTCGACGGTGCCCGCATCGCTGCCCCACTCGCAGTCGGGGTCCGAGCCGTCCATGGTGACGAAACCGAAGTCTGTTACCGCGGCCTGGAGAATGCCCCGCACACAGTTCTCCGCCAGGGCGTCCGTGACGTGCGGGTTGACGGAGACATCCCCATAAAAGGCGTCACCGTAGCGATCCGCGGCGATGGTATTGACCCAGGGGATTCCGATGGGGCGCAGGAACTCCTTGAACTCGTCGAGATTCGTCGCCTTGCCCATGTTCACCCACTGGTCCAGCCCGCGCAGGTTGCCCAGGTTGGCGTCGCGGTAGGCGAGCACGGTACCGTTGATGTTGGGCCAGCCCGCGAGCAGCTCGTTCAGCCCGCCGAGGTCAACCACCGCCCCGTAGTGGGTGAGGTAAAAGGTGTGCTCCACCGTTTCCACGGCGCCACCGTCTCCGATGCGCTCGGCGCTTACCGTCTGCGGCGTGATGTCGCGAAATTCCCCGTCGTAGAGGTACTGCAGTACGTTGTCCGGGTTGAGCGTCAGCTCGTAGAACCCGAAGCGGTTGCCCGTGCTCACCGTGTGCGACCAGGCCACGTCGCGGTTGAACGCGATGACCGGCGCGGGCAGGCCGCCGAGGGCGGCGCCGAGGACGTCGTATTCCCCGGGAAGCGTGACGTGGAACATGAAGAAGCGCTGCTGTCCCTGCCAGGGGAAGTGCGGGTTGCCGAAGAGCAGGCCCGAGTTGGTCTGCGAGGCCTCCTCGCCGATGGCGTAGGCATTACTGCCCAGCGCGCCGCCCCGCGGCAGGTCCAGCCCCTCGTCGAAATCCCGCTGGCTCAGCCCGGCCACCATCTGCGCGGCCGGGTCGATACCCGGCGCGGCCTCGAACGTCGCCACGGGCGCGTCCGGCTCAGCCGCCACGATAAAATCTGTCAGCGGTACCGCGCTGCCCACCAGCACGGTGCGGTGTATGAGTCGCACCACGTCGAACAGGTCCACTTCGCGCACCCACTCGGCGCCGCGACAGCCCTCCTCGCCCTCGGCGAGATTGTCCACGCCCGTCTCCGCCAGGTAGCGATTGATACCTGCCGCGTAACCGGTGAGATTCTCAACGATATAGTCGGGCAGGTCCTCGTCGATCATGCGCTGGATGTCGGCATCGCCGTTGTAGAGCTTCATGACGAAGTCGGAGTTGAGGTCCCCGTCGTCGCCGAGGTAGCGGGCGGACTCCCCCGCGGCGAATACGTAGGCCCGCATCACCGTGCAGAAGTTTTCCAGGGCGTAGGCGTACCCGGCCCCGTAGCCGGTACTGCCGTAGTCCTCGGCGGTAATGTGCGGGACGCCGTACTCGGTCCACACGATTTCCGCCCTGTAGCGGTCGCCGGGCACCGCCGAGCGGTCGTCGGAGTCGTCGCTGCAGGCGACCAGTACTGCGGTGGAGAGTGCCAGGACCGGCAGGCTGAGCCCGCCGCGCAGGAATGAGGGCATGGGAATTACCTCTGGTTCAGTGTGCGGGGCCCGGATAGGCCCGTTCACCCAAGTGTAATCCCAATGTCACAAATGGCCACCCGAAACTGCGGGACTACCCCTCCCGGGGTGCTCCCACGGGTCAGAGGTTGCGAAAATCGGGCGCGCGCTTCTCGATAAAGGCGGTGATCGCCTCGACGTTCTCCGGGGACCCGGCCTGGCGCTCCATCGCGGCCTGTTCGGTATTGATAGCGGCGTCGATGGCGGGCAGGTGATGCTGGCGCAGGGAGCGCTTGATCTCACGCAGGGCATTGACCGGCCACTGGGCGATCTCACGAGCTTTTTCCATGGCGTGCTCCACGAGGTCCTCGTCGGCCACCGCAGCCGCCGCTATGCCGCAGTCCACGGCCTTGGCGGCATCGACCCACTGGGCCGTATAGAACAGTTCCGCCGCGCGCTGGGCGCCAATATTCGCCTGCAGCATGTAGCTGCTGCCCCACTCGGGAGCCAGGGCGAGGCTGGCAAAGGGCAGCCGCAGGCGCAGGCTCTCGCCCACATACACGATATCCGCGTGGAACAGTACCGTCGCACCGCCGCCGATGGCGTAACCCTGGGCGGCCGCCACCAGCGGTTTGTCAAACTCCGCCACTGAGCGTGCGGCGGATTCGAAGGGGTGTTCCTGCTCCTGGCCCTCGACCGACTCGCCGAAACTCGCCAGGTCGACGCCAGTGCAGAAATTGTCCCCCGCCCCGCACAACAGGACGCAGACAACATCGTCGTCCTCTCGCGCGGCCCGGAACGCATCCCGAATATCGAGCCACATCCGGGTGTTGATCGCGTTTTTCTTTTCCGGGCGGTTAAAGGTCACGACGAGTACACCGTCGCGATTCTCGGTGAGCAGAAATTCAGACATTGTGAAAAAAGTTCCTAGCTGTGGAATGTCACCGCGTCGGCGACCCCCGCGCGGTCGGTTACGCAGTCGTTGGATGGGTCATCCATTTCGGGATAACCGAAGGAGATGCCGAACACCAGCTTGTTGTTCGCCGCGATGCCGAGTTTTTCCCGCACGTAGTCCGCCTGGAAACTCAGCGCGGTCTGCGGGCAACTGCCCATGCCGTGCGCGGTCAGCGCGAGCATCAACGTCTGGGCGAACATACCCAGGTCCGCCGCCTCCCGCAGGCCGAAGGGTTCCGGCAGGAAGAGGAAAGCGACATGGGGCGCATCAAAAAAGATGAAGTTGCGCATGAACTGTACCTGGCGCTTCTCCTTGTCCTCGCGCGCGATACCCACCGCGTCGTACAGGGCCTGGGCCGCGCCGTACTGCCGCTCCTTGTAAACCCCTTCGTACACTCCGTCGTAGGGGAAGTCCATGCTGAAATTACCCGACATGAAGCGGTCGGGCATCTCGCTGCGCAGCTCCTCGAGCTTGTCCCCGGAGACCACGTGGGTCACCCAGGGCTGCGTGTTGCAGTTGCTCGGGGCGCGCTGGGCGACTGAAAACACCGCGTCCAGGGTGGCCCGGTCCGCGGCCTGCGGCCCGAACGCGCGCAGGGAGCGTCGCGCCGCCACGATATCGTCGAAGATTGCCGCCTGGTCACTCATGGGATATCTCGCTCTGCAGAAGGGTGGTAAACGATACCAGAATGGCGCGCGACAGGCAGTGCCGGCCCCCTACTTCCCGGTGAAGTTGGCCTTGCGCTTCTCCTTGAACGCCTTCATTCCCTCGCGCGCGTCCTCCGACGCGAACACGGGGTTGGCCAGCTCATCGGACAGCAGCATGGCCTCCTCCTCGCGCACATCGCACTGGATGTCGCGCAGGGACCGGGTGATCGCCGCCAGGGCCAGCGGGCCGGTCTCACAGATCTGCGCCGCGATCTTCTTCGCCTCGGCCAGCGTCTGCCCCTTGGGCACGACGCGATTGACCAGTCCCCAGTCCAGGGCCTCCTGCGCGGTGACATGGCGACCCAACAGCAGGATTTCCGCCGCCAGGCAGTAGGGAATCTGGCGCGGCAGGCGGATGCTGGAACCGGCCATGGGATAGAGGCCGCGCGCGACCTCGGTAACACCGAAAGTGGCGTCTTCCGCCGCGACGCGGATATCCGTACCGGCCAGAATCTCGGTACCGCCGGCCAGGGCGTAGCCCTCCACGGCGAGAATCAGGGGCTTGTTGGGGCGGTTGTCGCGCAGGAGCGACTGCCAGTGGACGTTGGGCACCTCGCCCATGAGTTCCATGAACTCCTCGGTGGACCGGTGCTCGCCGTCGGCCCCCGCCTTCAGGTCCATACCCGCACAGAAGGTATCGCCGTTGGCCGTGAGGATGGCGCACATGAGTTCGTCGTCCTCGTCCAGCAGGCGCCAGGCCTTGTACATGCCAAGCAGCATCTCAGGGCTGAAGGCATTCTTGGCCTCCGGCCGGTTGAGCGTGACGATAAGGGTCCGGCCCTCCTGTTCGACGATACAGTTCTTGGTGCTGATTTCGAGTTCTGCCATGTTTTACGTCCCTTGTGTTGTTGCTGCGCCGTACTCAGGCGACCCTGTACTCTCCGGACAGCGCGATTTCCTTGGCCTTGGGGTACGCGGGCTTGCCGCTCGGCGCCCGGGGAATTTCCGGCACCACGTGCAGTTCCCGCGGCACCTTGTAACCGGCCACATGCCGGCGCGCCTCCTCCTGGATGGACTCCAGGCTCGGCGCGCTATCCCCGCGGCAGGCCACCACCGCGGTGACCTTGCTGCCAAACCGGTCGTCAGGGGTATCCACCACGAGACAATCAAACACATCCGGGTGCGCCTTAACGGCCTCCTCCACCTCCTCCGGGAAGATCTTCTCGCCACCGGAGTTGATGCAGTTGGAGCCGCGGCCGTAAACCGTGATCGAGCCGTCCTCCTCCAGGCGCGCCTCGTCGCCGGTGAGGAGCCAGACCTTCCCCTCCACCTCGACAAAGGTCTTGGCCGTTTTCACCGGGTCGTTGTAGTAACCGACGGGAATATAGCCGGAGCGCGCGAAGATACCCGTCTCGCCGGGTTGTACGTGGCGGTGGGGCTCGCCCTCCTCGTCCGTGATCACGTCCATGAAATCCGACTGGGCCACGTTGCCCAGCCCCTTCTCCTCCGATTTCTTTTCACCGCTGTCGAAGCCCATGTTGCCGGACTCGGAGGAGCCGAAGGAGTTCATGATGATCACGTTCGGGAAGCGCTCGCGGAACTCGTCCTGCTTGGACGCGGAAAACACCGCGCCGCCGGAGCCGATGCTGAATACACTGGACAGGTCCCAGCGGTCGCTGTTGTTGCGCAACGCGTCGAGCAGCGGGATAGCCATGGCGTCGCCGACGATGGAGAGCGAGTTGACCTTCTCGCGCTCGACGATATCCCACACCTCGGCGCCGTCAAGGGAGCGGTGCGGATTGAGTACGACGCAATTGCCACCGAGCATCTGGATGATGGCGTACCACCAGCAGGCCCCGTGCATGAGGGGCGCCAGGGCCATGCCGACTATCGGGAAATCGCCGATGCGCCCGGCGATCTGCTCGGGATCGGAGATCGGCCCGTCCGGGTGGAACCAGCCGCCGCCCCCGAGAGCCGCGTAGAACAGGTTCTTGTGCGGCCACATCACTCCCTTGGGCATGCCCGTGGTGCCGCCCGTGTACAGGAGGAACAGGTCGTCGTCCGCGCGCTCCCCGAAATCCCGCTCATGAGACTGGCCATCCATGGACGCCTCGTACTCCACGCTGCCTATGGTCGCGGGGTCCGCCCCTGAATCGTCGCGCACATGGATGAACGTTTGCAGGTCGGGGGCCGAGTCCATCACCTCTTCGATGTGGGGGGTGAATTCCTGGTGGTGTATACAGGCGACCATGTCCGCGTTGTCGAAGATGTAGAGCAGCTCTTCCTGGACATAGCGGTAGTTGACGTTGATGGGCACCGCACGCAGCTTGAAGCAGGCCATCATGCCCTCGAGGTACTCGTTGCAGTTGTACAGGTAGAGGCCGACGTGGTCCCCCGCCTTCACCCCCTGCGCCGCCATGTAGTGGGCCAGGCGATTCGCGCGCTCATCCAGCTCCGCAAATGTCGCCCGCTGGTCGCCGCACACCAGGGCGTTGCGACTCGGCACCTTGTCCGCCACCATCTCGAACAGGTCTGCAATGTTGTAGTGCTTGGCCATACTCAGCTTCTCCTCGACCGACTCTGGGTCGAATTCTCGATATGCGGGATCAATACCCGCCGTCGTTCGCTATAACAGTCCATCCTGCAACCAGGTTTCCTCCTAGGATTTTTCCGACCCAACTACCCACATCGCATAAAATTGTGCACCCCCACCATAGGCGTGGCCGAGCGCAAGCTTTGCGTCGGGCACCTGGTGATCGCCCGCATCGCCGCGCACCTGCCTGGCCGCCTCGGCGAAGCGGATCATACCGGAGGCACCGATCGGGTTCGAGGACAGTACACCGCCGGAAGGATTCCAGGGAATATCGCCGCCGTCGATCAAAGAGGTGGCCCCCTCCATGGTGAGCTTCCAGCCCTCGCCCTCCGGCGCGAAGCCGAGGTTCTCCAGCCACATGGGCTCGTACCAGCTGAAGGGCACATAGACTTCCGCGACGTCCAGGTCCTTGCGCGGGTCGGTGATACCGGCCTGCTTGTACACGTCCGCCGCGCAGTCGCGACCGGCCTGGGGGTTTACCTCCTCGCGCCCGGCGAACATGGTCGGCTCGGAGCGCATGGCCACGCCGCGAATCCACGCGGGCGGCTTGTCGGCCTTGTCCGCCAGCGCCTCGCTGGCGATGACCATGGCGCAGGCGCCGTCGGAAGACGGGCAGGACTCCAGGTATCGGATGGGGTCCCACAGCATAAAGGACTCCGCCACCTCTTCCATGGTGATCTCCGGGAGCTGCAGGTGCGCCAGGGGATTGCGCGCGCCGTGCAGGCGGTCCTTCACCGCGACCTTGATGCCCACATCGGCAGGGGCGCCGCTGCGGCGGATGTACTCACGGATGATCGGCGCGAAGTAGCCGCCCGCGCCGGCATTGAGGTGTGTGGAAAACGGCTGCGGGTTGGACAGCGCCCACATGGCGTTGGACTCCGACTGCTTCTCAAAGGCAACGGTCAGGACCCGATTAAAGGTTCCGCTCTGTACGTGTGAAGCCGCCACCAGGGCGGTGGAGCCGCCCACGGAACCGGCGGTGTGCACGCGCAGCATCGGCTTGCCGTTACAACCCAGGGCATCCGTGAGATAGATCTCCGGCATTACCACGCCCTCGAACATGTCCGGGGCCTTGCCCACGATCACCGCGTCGATGTCGTTCCAGGTCAGCCCGGCGTCGTTCAGTGCATTGACCGCCGCCTCGCGTACCAGGCCCGCGATAGACACGTCATCGCGCTTGGTGGTGTAACTTGTCTGGCCGATCCCGACCACTGCTGCCAAATTCGCCATTACGCTTTCTCCAGGACTGTGACCATGTTGTGCTGCAGGCAGGGGCCGGACGTGGCGTGCGCCACTCCCCGCTCCGCCTCACCGGCCACGATGCGATTGAACACCTCGCCGATGCGGGACAGGCCGCTGGCCATCATCAGGTTGCCGGCCAGCACGCCACCGCTCGGGTTGATGTCCGTGCCGTCGCCCAGGCCCAGTGCACGGGAGAGGATGATCTCCTGGTGGCTGAAAGGCGCGTAGAGCTCGGCCACATCGACCTCGCCCTTGCCGACACCGGCATTCTCCGCCGCCTGGCGAGTGGAAACAGAATCCGTGAGGTCGCGCATACCCATGTTGTGGGTCTCGATGCGATGGTCGATTCCAGTGATCACCGCGTAGGGCTTGCCCCACTCCCGGGCTTTTTCCACCGTGCAGATGACCATGGCCGAGGCGCCATCGGACACCGGACAGATATCGCCTTTTCGCAGGGGGGACACGAACGTCTCCTCCGCCAGTACGTCTTCGGCACTGATATCGCCCTTGAGCTGCGCGTGCGGGTTATTGGCCAGGGCGTTGCGACGGGAGCGCGCGACCACTTCGGCCATGTCCCGCTCGCTGATCAGACCCTGGTCGAGCATCAGGCGCGCCTGCATGGCGGCCAGGGACACGGTGTCCACCCACTGGGGTGCCAGGTAGTACGGATCGAGTTGCTGTGACAGCACGATGGGCAGTTCGCCGGGCGACGACTTGCCGAAGCCGTAGATCAGCGCGGACTCGGCGTGACCCATGCGGATCTTCAGGATGGACTCGTAAAGCGCCCAGGCGGCATCCATCTCGACGTGGGATTCCTTGATCGGCGGTACCGCGCCGAGCGCGTCCACACCCATTACAAAGGCGAAAGCGGCCCCCTGGAGGTAGTCACAGGACCCGGAGCAGACAAAGTCCACATCCTGGGCGTTCTCAATCGAGACCTGCTCGTACAACCGGCCGAGCACCGGGATGATCAGCTCAACCTCGTTACACGCACCTACGTCGGAGACTGAATCGGACTGCTGGTAACCCACTATTGCGATGTCACTCATCGGTCAGCCCTCCAAACCTGTCACCGGCAACTTGCCGATTTGGTCAACGGGCACATCCGGCTCATCGATCGGCTTGAAATACCTGATGTTATCCATGGCGAAATCCCACTCATTCTCGGGCTTCCACACTGCCTGCACACGCTGGCCGATATGCACCTCCTCGTTCACACACTCGCTCATCAGGTGAATGAAGGAGATGTTGGCGCCGTCGGCCACCAGGTTGGCAACGACAAAGGGCGGCTCGATGGGATTGCCGGGTATCGGGATGTGCACGATGGTAAACGACTGCACAGTCGCCTTATCCGATACCTCCACTTCATGCTTTGTCGGCAGACCTGTCGCAGGGCAGGACCCACGCGGCGGCACATATACCGGGGTTCCGGGTCCGGCAGACTGCCCCGTCAGCTTCCCTTGTTTCAGCTGGGTCAGGAAACGGGTCGGCGCGGCGCCTGCAGTAAAGTTGTACTTGAGGTATATCGGCGCTTCGATGCCGGTGATCGGTTCGTTTTCTTCACTCATTTCCTGTCTGTCTCCTACACCAGTTCAAAGCAGCGGATGTCGGTGATAAAACCTTTCGTCTCATCGGCCCACACCGCCTTCACGCGCGCGCCCGTACTGACATCGCTCTCCGCATCGGCGGCCACGCAGTGGATCATCGGGATATCGGCGCCGTCGAGCTTGATCATTGCCCAGGCGAAGGGCTTGTCCATGGGGTGCGCCTCGCGCGGTTCCTTGACCCAGGCGAAGCTCACGACCTCGCCCTCCTGGCCCACATCGACGAACTCGCTCAGTTCTTCCGCAGTATCGGGGTCGTATTCCATGGGCGGCACGATCACGCGACCGTCCGTCGCGCGAATACCGACGATGTTGCGATTGCGTAGCTCGGTCAGGAAGCGACCGACCACGGGACCCGTCGAACGGGTGTAGGTGAAACCAAGCTCGAAGGCCTGGTGCAGGACGTCCGGTTGCGACACGGTCACAGCCCTCCTTGTCAGGGGAGTGGAGTTTGAGGCAGGCCAGTATCGGCGAGCCCCGGGAACCGCTCAATGACACAATGGCTCATCTTCCAGTGACTTTTCAGGTCAACGGCGCCCCCTCGGGTGCATACCCGATCTGGGGGATGACGGCCAGGCGGATAACTCCCAGAGTGTAGTCACCGGTGGTAGAATTCGCCCTCGGCTGCGAGCCCCGGATCACACCGCCCAACGAAGCAGGAGAAGCCCATGTCAATTTCGGCCATCGGATACCTCAGGATCGCCTCCACGGATACGGACGCGTGGATGGCCTTCGGCACCGGGGTCCTGGGCCTGATGGAAGCCCCGCGGGAGGATACCGGCGGCGCACGCTTCCTGCGCATGGACGACCACCCCTTCCGCCTGATGATCGAGCCCGGGGGCGAGGACCGGCTGCTGGCGGCCGGCCTGGAGTTCCCCGACGAGGGCGCCTGGCAATCCACCCTCGACGCCCTGGCGGCCGCGGGCCACGATATAGCCCCCGGCAGCGCTGACGAAGCCGCGCGCCGCTGCGTCGCCGCCTACGCCACGACGCAGGACCCCGCGGGCAACACGCTGGAATTGTACTGGGGCCGACTGCTCGATTACGCGCCCCTGGTATCGCCGGTCGGCGTACCCGGTTTCGTCACCACCTGGAAGTCAACCGGCGACCTGGGCTTCGGCCACGCCGTGTTGCCCGCGCCGAACATCGACGAGACCACAGCCTTTTACACCGATCTCATCGGCACGGGCCTGACAGATATCCTGTCGATACCGGGCATGGAGGGCGCCAAGGTGCACTTCATGCATGCAAACAACCCGCGCCAGCACTCCGTCGCGCTGTTCAGCGGCCCCCATCCGGTCGGCATCGTGCACATGATGGTGGAAGTCGACTCCATGGACGAGGTCGGGCGCGCCATGGACCGTGCCAAGGCAGCGGGCGTACATACCCTCGCGAGCCTGGGGCGCCATATCAATGACAACATGTGCTCCGTGTACCTGCTCGCCCCCGGCGGCGTAGCCGTTGAGTACGGTTACGACGGCCTGCTGATCGACTGGAAGAACCATGTCTGTACCCACAGCTCCGAGGGCGACCTGTGGGGCCACGAGTACGACTTTCCCGGGGTGAACGACTGAGGCGTCACCTCTCCCGCCACCTTGCGCTTCGGCGCGCCTGTCCTAATATCAGGGTGAACCCGCAACCGGCCACGGCGCGGGGCACTCGCCTGCGTCGCGGCCACCCACTGGAGCACGGGGAGACGCGCCATGTCAGAACAGGAACCATCCACCACTGAAGAACAACCCCCCCAGGAGCCGGCGCCCGGCGGCTTCGATCTCGGCACGGTCATCGAACAGGCCAAACAGGTCATCACCGGGCCGGAGGCGTTCTACCGATCGATGGCCAGGGGCGGGGGTCTCAGCGAGCCGCTGATATTCGGCCTGGTCATGGCCGGGATCGCGGGGCTGGTTTTCGGCGTGCTGTCCATCATCGGCCTGACCGGGGCCGGCTTCGCGGGTCTGGGCGCGGTGATCGTCATGCCGATAGGCTGGCTTATCGGCGGCTTCATCGGTGCGGCAATCCTGTTCGTCATCTGGAAACTGATGGGATCGCCGGAGAACTACGAGACCGCGTACCGCTGCGCCGCGTACTCGGCGGCCATCTTCCCGATCGTCATTATTATCGACATCATCCCCTATCTCGGCACCGTGGTGCGCGTCGTCTGGGGCACCTGGCTGATGATCATCGCGAGCGTGGAGGTACACGGTCGCGCGCGCCAGACGGCGATGCTGGTCTTCGGCATACTCGGTGCACTCGGCGTCCTCTCGGGGATCAGCGCCGAACGCGCGACACGGCAGGTCGAGGCGACCATGGAGCGCAGCGCGGAGCAAATCGAACAGCGTATGCAGTCCCTGGAGAACTTCGGCGTTGGCGAGGACGGCGAGGTCGACCCGGAACAGATGGGGCGTGCGCTGGGTGAGTTTATGAAGGGCGTCCAGGAAGCCGCGGAGGAAGCGGAGGCGGCGGCCGAGAAGGAGTAGGGCTACCCGCCCATCTAGCGGGGACGCGCCGTTTTACAGCGCGGCCCGAATGGCACCGACCGAGCCCATCTCCTCCATGGCGCCGTGGAGGCGCTCCAGGGACGACAGGACGTAGTTCACGGGCTGCCAGGCGTCGCCCATCGCCAGGGTGACTGCGGCCCCCACCCAGACATAGGCCGCGTGCCACTGACACTGGTGCCACAGGTCCTCCCGCGACGGTGCGCGGGCGCCGTGAAACTCCAGTCGCTCGCGGTAGTACTCGAGCAGTTCCCGCAGGGCCCAGCGATCGCCAGCCTCCAGGGTACCCGCGAGAAAGTAACCGACGTCGCGCATGGCGGGGCCGCGCCCCACCAACGCCCAGTCCAGGAAACCCGGCTCACCGCCGTCGAGGAACAGGTTGGCGTCGTGTACGTCGCCGTGGATCACCGTGTGCGGGCCGAAGTTCCACAGGCGATGCACCGCGTCGGTCTCCTCCAGGTACAACTCGCCCATGGCAGTGAAAACCGCGGGCATGTTTGCGGCGTGCTGGTCCAGGGCGCTGCCGATCAACCCGACGGCGATGTCGTGCTGCATGGGCGGCTGCAACCAGCCCAGGTCGTCGTCGAAGCGCGGGGTCTCCCAGTATCGCGCATGCAGTTTTGCGAAAGCGTCGAGCACACTGCGCACGTAATCCAGGGAATAGTGATTCGAGGCGTTCTGGAATGAACAGCCGCTGTCCTCCAGGTGTTCCATGAGCATGATGTACTGCTCGCCGCTGTCGTCGCAGTCCGAGAAATAACCCCGCGGTACCCGCACGGGAACCTCCGCCGCCAGCTTGCCGTAGAACAGCGCCTCCCTGCGCCCCATGCCACTGGAGGTGACGAAAGCGCGCTGCAGTTCGTCCGTCGGCGGCAGCTTCACAAACAGGCGATCGGGCAGGTCTGTCGCCGCACCGTACTGCATTTCGATCACCGCGCGCCCCGTGGTGCCCGCGTGTGCGTCGACCACACGGTGACCCGTCACCGGCGCGTTCAGCGCCTCTGCGAGCCACCCGCTCGTGATGGACTCCAGGTCCCCGGGTATCGGCATGGCGTGGTCTCCGTCGTCCTCGTCCGGTATCGCTCTGCCCCGGGGCTAGCGCACTTCCACAGTGACCGGGATCCACCGGTTGAGTATGTAGCGCAGGGTGCCGTTGTTCTGCATGGTGCGCAGGGCGCGGTTCAGCTCCAGGACCAGCACATCGTTGCCCTTCTTCACCGCCCAGGCCAGCTTCTCGTTGGTCAGCGGGGAATAGAGGCTGATCAGGTCGCTGTTGTCCGTGTTCTTGGCCAGCTCCCAGCTAGTGGGCGCGTCGTGTATGTAGAGGTCGATGACGTCCGCGCGCAGCCCCGCGAACGCGGCTTCGGCGTCCTCGAAAAACTTGAGTTCGGCCTCGCTCAGCTCGGCCTCGGCAAAGGCGGCGCCGGTGGTGCCGGGCTCAACGCCGATCCGCACCCCTTCCCTGTAGACCGACCAGGGCTGGGCAAACTGCGCGACCTTGTCGCGATGCATGATAGCCATCTGTCCTATGGCCATGTACGGCTCGGTGAATGTCACCAGCTCCGCGCGCTCGTCAGTGACACTGAATCCCGACATGATGACGTCGATCTCCCCCGCCTGCAGGGCCGGGAGAAGCTTCTCGAAGGGCAGCTCCACCGCGATCATATCGCGATTGAGTATCTTGCCTACCGCGCGCATGTTGTCCGGCTCAATCCCGACGATGCGGTCATCCTGGCGATAGACCAGCGGCGGGTAGTCAGCAGAGAGACCGACCCGCAGGCCCTCCGCGAACACGTTGGCGCTGACTGTGAACAGGACGGCGAGCAGGAGCTTGCGGAGCATGGCGGTTTCCCCCGGGGAGGCGCGGCGGCATTAAACGTGACGGCCCGACAATGTACCATTGCCCGACACTGACAGGGAAGCGGGAGGCACCGACTGACATGCAACTGGATTTCAAGGGCAGGACCGCGCTGGTGACCGGCTCGGTCCGCAACACCGGTCGCGTTATCGCCGCGGCGCTCGCCGCCGCCGGCGCGGCGGTCATCCTGCACGACAACGAGGCGGCCGGGGACACGACGGACGCGTTGACGGCCGAGCTGGGGGCCGCGGGTGCGGTGTGCGGCAATATAGCGACGGAGGCCGGCTGCGCGGCCGTCCTGGGGCAACTGGGTGAACTCGGCCGGCCCGTGGACATACTGGTCAACAACTACGGCACGGCAGCCCCGGGGCGCTGGGACTCGGTCTCCACCCCGGACTGGCTCGACATGTACGAGAAGAACGTACTCAGCGCGGCGCGCCTGGCACAGGGCCTGGTCCCCGGTATGCGCAAGCGGGGCTGGGGCCGCGTCCTGAACCTGGGCACCATCGGCTCCCACCGACCCGGCCACCGCATGCCGCACTACTACAGCGCGAAAGGCGCGCTGGCCACTATGGGCGTCAGCCTCGCCCAGGAGCTGAGCGGCAGCGGCATTACCGTCAACACCGTATCGCCGGGCCTGATCCATACACCGGACCTGGAGGCCGGCTACCGCGCCCGGGCTGCAAAAAAGGGCTGGGGGGACGATTGGGACGATATCCTGCGACATATCGTCGAGGAGGATTTTCCCAATCCCTGCGGCCGTCTCGCCACGCGGGAGGAAGTGGCCGACCTCGTCGTGTTCCTGTGCAGCGACAGGGCGGGATTCATCAACGGCCAGAACATACGCATCGACGGCGGTGCTATCGCCTACGTGTAGCGTCGCCAATCTTGACCGCCGCATTACCCTTTGCCATGCTCACTGGGCCCCCGCGGGGGCCCACACAGTGACTATCGAGGTGACCCATGAACAAAGCCCTGTCCGCCCTGCTCCTGACCCTCGTCGCGAGCCTCGCCTTCCCGGCGCTCGCCGACGAATACGACGACGCCATCAGCTCCTTCCGCACCGCCGGTGAGAGCGGAGCCTATTTTGACAGCAGCTACGGCTACGCGGTCTTCCCCACTATCGGCAAGGGGGGCATCGGAATCGGCGGGGCCCACGGCAGCGGCAAGGTCTACGCGCAGGGCAAGCCCATCGGCACTTCCAAGATGACCCAGGTCACCGTGGGGTTCCAGCTCGGCGGCCAGGCTTACAGCCAGATCATCTTCTTCGAATCGGAGGACGCGCTGAACAACTTCACCTCGGGCAACTTCGAGTTCGGCGCCCAGGCCACCGCGGTGGCCATCACCGCGGGCGTATCGGCGGAGGCCAGCACCGGCGGCGGCGCCGCAGCCGGGGCCAGCGGCGGTAAAAATGACGCCACTACCACCTCGGCAGGCTACCGCAAGGGTATGGCGATATTCACCGTGGCCAAGGGCGGCCTGATGTACGAGGCCTCTCTCGGCGGACAGAAGTACAGCTACGAAGCGCTCTAGGCTGTTTATCAGACGCTCTGGGCTGTTTATCAAACGCTCTGGGCAGCCCCCAGCACTTCGACGCGACCGCTGTCGCCGTCGACCCGAACCCGGTCGCCCGTGTTCAGCACACGCGTGCCCTGGCGGCTGTTGACCACGCAGGGCAGGCCGTACTCCCGGGCGATAACGGCGCCGTGGGACACCGCGCTGCCAAGGTCTGTCACCAGCGCACCGATCAGGCTGAAATATGGCGTCCAGCCGATGTCGGTGATGGGCGTGACGAGAATCTCTCCCGCCTGCAGTGAGGCGGCCTCCTCCAGGGTGCGGGCGACGCGCACGATGCCCTCGGCGACGCCGCTCGACGCGGGGCGACCGACCAGCACACCGTCCTCCAGTTGCACGGGCTCAGGCTCGAGCGGACGCGGCTGACCCACGCAAATCTCCGGAAAGCCGATGCGCTGCTGGAAATCGAGGGACTCCCGTCGAGCCCGCGCGCGGATCACCCCCTCCTGCGCAGGTGCCGCGATAAACGCCGGCAACTCGTCGACGGCAAAGAAATTCACGAGGTCCGGGTCGGGCAGCGCGCCCTCCCGATGCAGGAGTTCGCCGAGGTGGCGAAACGCGCGCTTGAACCGGTGCGCCACTTCCACGAGACGGGACTTGGTATGCTCGCGACGTCGCACGGCGTCGTGCGCCTTCGGCAGTATCCAGCGCAGGCCGCGATCCAGCGAGTCCCAGTCGATCTCGTGGCTCTCGTGCGCCCGCGGTGCGCCCGTCTCCAGCCTGCCGCGCAACGCCGCCTGCATGCTCTGCACCAGCGGCAGGGGGTCGTCCGCCCAGGCGGGGTCGCGCATGCACAGCTCCCGGTAGCCGCGGTGCCCGTGATCCGTCATGAAGGCATCGAAGGACGCACCCAGTTCGGGCTCCGCGCGCAGCCAGTCGATGGCCTCGGGCGCGGACGCCGTGCCAAAGGCCGCAGCGGCATCCGGATGCGCGGCAATGCGCGCGACGAGGCCGTCCAGTTCCTCCAGCATCACGGCGCTCTCCACACCGCTGGCCCCGGCCAGCAGTTTTACCGTCTCGCCCTGTTCCTCGCCGGTGCTGTCATTGGAGCGTCCCGACACCATGTTCTCCACCACCGCGGAGAGAAAGCCCGACAGCGCAGACGACTGGATATGCACCGCCATGGCGTGCTCGTAAAAGTAAAGGCGTTCGGCAATGCCGTCCCACATCGCGGCTCCACTGTCCCGTTCGGGAATTGCAAACGCATCCAACTCCCGGTCGAAGCGTTCCACTACCCCCGGTGCGGTGAGCGCGTAGCGAAACAGGCGTCCGGTATTGATCACGCGGCGCCACAGCGGCAGCGGGGGAAGTGGCTTCAGCTCCGGTACGATACGGCCGCAAAGAGTCTGGGCGGTTTGCTCAGGCGTCGATCCCAGTACGCCCGCGGACATCACGATATTGCCCGTGAGATTGAGAAACAGGTGGCCGTAGGCCCACGCAGTCACCTGCCACCGGGGTTCGATATGCGGTCGCGCGCCGACGCTGACCTGCATGTGCTGCAGGCCGTAGTCGATGCACCAGCCGGTGAAGGAGCCGGTGAGCGGGCAGACAGCGCCCGGCATCATCTCGCTGACATTGCTGATGGTCAGGACATCGTCCGGGCGCGGCAGCGGCGTATCGAACTCGTTGAGGTCGGCGGGCAGCGTGGTCACCGGGCGCGCCTGGAGCCAGAAGAGCTGTCCGCTTTCGTCGATCGCCCATTCCAGGTCCAGGGGCTCTCCCTCACGGCTCGCCGCCTCCCTGGCTTCGCGCGCAATCCGCGCGATGTCGGTGTCGTCCAACACCGCGTTCGCGGCGGCCAGTTCCCGCCCCAGGACGTTTCCATCGCGATCGACCCTGTAATGATCCGGGGTCGCCTCGCCGCTCACCAGCGCCTCCCCAAGGCCTGTGATCGCGTCGATGACGAGCACGTCGCGGCGCGCGCTCACAGGGTCGGCCGTAAATACCACCCCCGCGCAGCGCGCCCGCACCATGACCTGGACGACGACATTCATCGGCACCTCGTCGGGGCCCGCCTGCTCGGCGCGGTAGCTCGTCGCGCGCGCACTGTCCGCAGAGGCAGCACAGTGATCGATGGCATCGCGCAGTGCCTGTCGACCGCGCACGTTCAACAGGGTGTCGTACTGTCCCGCGAAGGAGGCGTCGGCGCCGTCCTCCCCCAGTGCCGACGAACGGACCGCGACCTCGCCCGCGCCGAGCCCCTCGTACCGGGAGTCGAGGTCGGCGGGGTACTCGCCGCCGCGCGCGCCGACGATGACGAAGGCGGGCGGCACCGCCAGGCCCATGCCCTGCAGGCGCGACAGGCCCCAGGCCTTACCGCCGACCCGTGGATCGCATACTTCGTCGAGAGAGAGAATGTGGGGGGCAGACACGCCCCGGGGGACCGCCTCAGCCAATGCCGAGTGCCTTGGCCTCGCGTTCCAGGAGGCTGTCCACCGCGGGAACGGCCTTCACCCGGTCGATGAACGCCCGCACCCTCGGCCATTTGTCCGCGTCCACCTCGTAGCCCGCGTAACCGGCGTTGAAGAATGGACTGACCAAACCCAGGTCCGCGATGGTGAACTCGCCGAACAGGAACCCCTCCTCGGGCACTTCAGTCTCCAGGTAATCCAGCACCGGGGGCAGATCCTTGTCAATAATCCTGCCCACCAGTTCCTCGTCCGGTTCCTGCTTGAAGGCGAAGGGGCGCATAAAGCGCTGGAAGAAGATGCCCGCGGCGAGTTCAGCCACCTTGTTGGCGCCGTAGTTTTCAAACCAGCGGGCGCGGGCTCTCTGTTCGGGATCGGCGGGGTACAGGGGCACGTCCGGGTAGGTGTCTTCGAGGTACTCGCAGATCACCGTGGAATCCGGGACGACGAAATCACCGTCCTGTAGGCAGGGAATCTTGCCCAGCGGGCTGATCTTCCGGTACTCGTCGTCCTTCGTGAAGGGCATCTGGGGTACCTGTTCAAACTCGATGCCCTTGAGGTCGAGCGCGACCAGTACCTTGCGCACGAAGGGAGAGCCGTGTACGCCGTGAATCTTGATCATGGGTGTCTCCGGGTTGTCAGGATGTGGTTGAAGGGGGTCAGTCCGGGGTGTCAGTTCAGGGTGTCGATCCATTCGGCAACCGCGCGCCCGATCTCCGCGGGGGAATCCTCCTGCAGGAAATGCGCGCCGGGAACGGTCACCTCGACCTGGTTGGGCCAGCTGCGGCAGTACTCGCGCTGGGGGCCGACGAGGATGGAACCCGGCTCGGCATTGACGAACAGCTTGGGTAGGTCATCCGTGGTTTCCAGCCACTGCCCGTAGGCCTCGACCAGTTCCACCATGTGGGCGGGCTCGCCGTCGATGGGTATCTGGCGCGGCCAGTTGAGTGTCGGCTGGCGGTCCTCGGGCGTGGAAAACGGCGCCCGGTAGTGTTCCATCTCCTCCTCCGTGAGCCCCCTGAGTACGGCGCTGGGCAGTACCGCCTCGACAAACATGTTGCGCTCCAGAACGAGATCCTCACCCTTCTCGGAGCGAAAGCCCTGGAAAATGCCTCGCGCCCCCTCGGGCCAGTCCTCCCAGGACACCGGTTTCACAATGGCCTCCATGTAGGCGATGCCGCGGATAGCATCCGCGTGTTCCTTCGCCCAGTGAAAGCCGAGGCCACTGCCCCAGTCGTGGATGACCAGGGTGACATTGCGATCGGCACCGATTGCCTCCAGCAGTCCCGAGAGATACTGGTAGGCCACCAGGAAGCTGTAGCGATCCGGACCGTCGCTTGCCGGCAGTTTTTCCGAGTCACCCTGGCCGATCAGGTCCGGGACGATGACCCTGCCCCTGCCCTCCAGTTCAGGGACCACGTTGCGCCAGAGATAGGAGGACGTGGGATTACCGTGCAGCAACACGATAGGATCGCCGGCGCCCTCCTCGACATAGGCTATGCGCTTGCCCAGCACATCCCGAAACTTTTTCTCGTAGGGCATGGCGGCGGAAATCATGGCGGCTCCTTGTGCGACTGCCAATGGGGCTTGTCGTGTGGCGGCTTGCTCGCGGGCCCCGCACAGCGGAGTCCGAATTTCGCGAAAGCTCACGATAATGGCCAATAAGAGTGGCGATCACAAGTGCCCGGCGGCAGATTTTTGACTCGCAGGTCAACTTATGCTGCACTGCAACGCGAGCCGCCCGGTCACGTGTCCGGCGGCCACTCCCCCCACCAGGAACCACGACTGCCTATGCGAAAGATCACGGCGCTGGAAAAGTGGGCCTACGCCATCGGCAACATGCCCTACTCGGTGAAGGACGCCGCCTTCATCAACTTCGTCGTGTTCTACTACACCCAGGTGCAGGGGCTGAGCGGCTCGCTAGCGGGACTGGCCGCCTTTATCGCCCTGTCCTGGGACGCGGTCACGGACCCGATCGTCGGCTCCTGGTCCGATACCTACCACTCGCGGTGGGGCCGGCGCCACCCGCTGATTCTTGTTGGGGGCCTCGGCACCGCGGTGATGTTCCTCGCCCTGTTCGCGCCACCGGCGGGCCTCTCAGAAATGGGGACCTTCGCCTGGCTGACGGGCGTGGCGATTGTGCTGCGCACGTTTCTCACCATTAATTTCATTCCCTTCCAGGCCATGGGGGCCGAGCTGTCGCCGGACTACGACGAGCGCACCGTCATCGCCAAGGCGAGGGTCGCCATGGGCTGGCTGGCGGGCATGTTCATGCCGGCCATCGCGCTGTATTTTATTTTCCAGCCCGGCGCCGAGGGCGATGGGCGACTCGTGGCGGAAAACTACAAGGCCTACGGCGTTCTCTCCACGGTGCTCGCCGCCGCCGCGACCCTGTTCTGTGTCTGGGGTACGCGCACCGTCATCTCGCGACTACCCCCGGGCTCCGGCGAAGCCGGTGGGCTGGGTATCGGGAAGACGATAAACGACTTCCGCGTGGCACTGGCCAATCGCAATTTCCGCATCACCATCGGCACTAACCTGGCCTTCGGCATGGCAGTGGGCGTCTACTCGACCCTGGGACTCTACCTGGGCACCTATTTCTGGGAGTTCAGCAGCACGCAGCTTGCCGGGATGGTCGTGCCCACGGCACTCGCGACACTGCTGGCCTTCGCCGTACTGGGCAGGATCGGCGAGCGCTACGACAAGCCGACCCTGGTCTGGGTGTGCTGCCTGAGCATCGCCATCAACACGTTCTGGCTGGTGGGCGCGCGCCTGCTCGGGTGGCTGCCGGAGAACGGCCACCCGGTAATCTACCCGCTGTTCCTGCTGAACACCTTGCTGGCGGTGTTCACCATCGTCTGCCTGCAGGCGGTGGGCGCCTCGCTGACGGCGGACATCCTCGACGAAAACGAACTGGCGACCGGACGGCGCCAGGAAGGCGTGTTCTTTGCCGCCGGCACATTCATCCTGAAAGCGACCACCGGCGTCGGCACCATGGTCGCCGGGATCATCGTCGACTCCGCAGGCATCCAGCCGGGCGTCGAGCCGGGCGAGGTCCCGCAGCAGGCACTGACCCTGCTGGGCACGTTCCAGCTCGCAGTCATCGGTTCCCTGGCGATAATCGCCTTCCTTTTCGCACTGCGTATACGCCTGAGTCGCGAGGATCACGCACGCATCCGCGAGCAACTGGCGGTGCGTGCTGCGGCTGGTTGAGCCGGGCGCCACCGATTCCGGTCAGCGAATCGCCACCGGGTTGATAATCATCTGCACCGCCCCGCGCACCTTCGCCTGGCCCAGCACGAAGAGAAACTCGTGCACACCGTCGCGCACCAGCGGGCCGGTGTTCATGGTTTCGAGTATGTATATGCCGTGATCCACCAGCAGGATGACGTGGCCCTGGAACGGCCGCGTGGGGTGTTGGGGCGGCATGACGTCGAGACCCCAGGTATCGGCGCCCACGGCGACAACGTTCCTGCTCGCCAGGTAGTTGGCCACCTCCTCGCTCTGCCCGGGCTCCGCAGAGACCCAGGCCTGCGGATCCGACTGCAGCTTGGCGTCGGTCCACCCCGTGTGGAACAAGACCACGTCGCCCTCGCGGATCGGCGTACCCTGCTTCTTCTCCACCGCCTTGACGTCCTCCACAGTGAAATACTGTCCGGCCTCGAGGTGTTCCACCCCCTTGTGCGCCGCCATGTCCAGCACCACCCCGCGTGCCACGATGGGTGGTACCCCGTGGGTCCCCAGCTTGGTCATCCCCGTGTACTGGGAAATGTCCTTCGAATCCAGGCAGTTGTAGTGCAGGCCGTCCGCGTCGCCGATATGGCCGAGCCCATCCAGCTGTGAGCCGATGCCGAACCAGCCCACGAACACGTCGTCGTTGTAGATGGCGTTCGGAAACGCCGCCCGACCCTGCTGCTGTCCGGGCTGCACGACGTGCAGGCTCATCTGCCGCGGTGCGAACGCGGGGGTGGTACTGTCGATGGTGATACCGAGCGAGTAGGTCTTGCCTGTCGTTACGAGCTTGCTCGCGGCGAGCACCGACTCTGGCGTGACCAGGTTGGCGTTGCCGATCTCGTCGTCGGCCCCCCAGCGCGATGGTTCGCAGTCCCCGGCCCATCCGGGGAGGGTTACCAGCAGGGCGGCGATCATCAAGGGCCCCGCCATCAGTGTGCGCAGCATGCCGGTTTCTCCTGTGCGTGGTTCAGAGGCCTAACTATAGACCAGCGCCCGGGGCTGTCATCATGAAACGCAACAGTTCCATCTGGTCGTTGAAGCGCCATTCGTAGTTCTCGAAACTCGAGGGGGCCAGGAAAAACGCGTCACGCACCTCCCAGCGAGGGGGCGGGTCGATCTCCCCCGAAACCCCTGCACCGTCACAGCGGTACAGGTGGAACCCCGTACTGAACACGTGCATCAACCTGCGCGGCTCAAGGGCGAGGCCGGTTTCCTCCCAGGTCTCCCGGTGGGCGGTGCACTGTGCGCTCTCCCCGGGCAGGCTGAGTCCGCCGGGCAGACTCACCTTGCCGTTCATGCCCTGCACCAGCAGCAGGCCGCCATCGCGGACCGCGAAGCAGCCGGCGCTGGGCGCGTCGTCGCCGTCCCCGGCATAGGGGCAGTTCGGCGGGCCCTCACCACAACCGCCCAGTACCGGCAGCACCAGTAGCGGCAGCAGGGCCACGCATCGCCAGGCCCGTGTCACAACGCCCTTCAGCTCCCCGCCTCCCGCTCGCGCCAGATCGCGACGCCCTGGGCATTGAGCCGCACATCGAAGTCCAGCCAGCGCTCGAGGTCCGCCCGTTCCGCCGAGGGTGTGAACGCGCGCAGGCGTTCCAGCGTATAGGCACCGATCGCCCCCTCGAGATCTCCCTCACCGCGGGTGGCGATCTCCCGGTAGGCGTCCACCTGCTCCGCCAGCCGACGGGAGTGTTCCGCGCCGTACTGCACCGCGCCGTAGTGGGTCAGGTACATGCGGCGCGGCCCGTAACTGCCGAGCAGTTCCAGTGAGCGGTGGTACGCCGCGGGGTCGAACTGGGTGGGCGTCGTCGAGGGCAGCAGGTAGTCCCCCTCGGGGAAGCGGAACCAGGGGTAGCAGATGCCGAACATGTCGCCGGAAAACCACCCCGCGCTGGTCTCGTCCCACACGCAAAAATGGTGGCGGGCATGGCCCTCCGTATGACGGAATTCCAGGCGGCGCGACCCCAGCGCGACACTGTCGCCGTCGCCGATCTCGTCAATCCGCTCAACGGCCACGGGGCAGACCTCCCCGTAGAGTTCACGGAACAGGGCCTCGCCGTACACCGCTGTCGACCCTGCCACCAGTTTCTCGGGGTCCGCCATGTGCCGCGCGCCGCGCGGGTGCACAAGGAGTCGCGCGGCGGGAAACAACTGCATCATGCGCCCGGCGCCGCCGGCGTGGTCGAGGTGCACATGCGTCGGGATAACATAGCGCACCTGCTCGGGCCCGATGTCACGCTCCCGAAGCACCGCCAGCAGATTGGCGACGCTGTGATTGGTGCCGGTCTCGACAACGGCGTATTCCCCGCCGGACTCCACCAGGTAAAAACACGCCATGCCGGGCTCGACATAGCTGGCGTCGATACAGGTAACGCCGTCCCCGAGGTCCCGGGCGATGGGCAGTGTTTCGCCGCCGGTCACGCTGGCCGTCTCAGCGCCGGATCGCCGAGGTGACTTCCAGCAGCACGGGCTGGCCGACACGCTGTGTAATGATTTCCTTGAGTTCGTCCACCTGTGCCGTTTTGAGGGGCCTCCCGGAACTCAGCACCATGCGCACGATATAGGGGTCCCCGAGCTTGAGGGTAATCTGGCCGATGTGCACTTCCTCGCCGTCCAGCATCATTTCGCCCCGCGGCACGTGCTCGAGGATGCGGTCCCGCTCCACCAGGTGGTAGAAGGACAGGGTCAGGGGAGCGCTGATTACCAGCATGACCAACAGGGCCACACCCATGCCCTTGCGCGCCCTGCGAAAAGGCGCGAAACCCAGGAACAGGAAGGTCGCGCTGGCGGCCAGTGCGATACCCACCAGGTTGGTAATCAGGAGCAGGGTGGCGCCCCAGGCCATGCTCCAGTCACCCCAACCCAGCCCGATGCCCGCGACCGACAGCGGCGGTACGAGAGCTACCGCGATGGCGACGCCTGCGAGGCTCTTGGCGATTTCCTCCTTCGCGTTGGCGTAGGCGCCGGCGACGCCCGAGACGACGGCCACCAGCAGGTCCAGCAATGTCGGCGACATACGCGATTTCATTTCGATGGTCGGCGTCTCCAGCGGCATGGCCCAGGCCATGAGCACACCGCAGGCGAGACCCCAGGCGACACCCACACCCAGGGTCCGCAGGGACGTCCGGATCAATACCTCTTCGGTTCGCGCCATACCCATCGCCAGTGAAATGATCGGCGACATCAGCGGGGCCAGGATCATCGCGCCGATGATGACCGGGGCGGAGTTGGCGTAGAGGCCACCGAGGGCCAGGACCACACTGAGTACCATCAGCATCTGGAAGGACGAAGTCGCTGTCGCGTTGTCGCGCAGCGATACGAAGAGCTCCCGGTACTCTTCCTCCGTGGCGTGGTCGAACATGGGCAGCGGCTTGTCGACGAGGGCCCTCGCGGCCTCCTCCACAGGCACCTGGTTGAGCCGCACGGTCTCCTTGCCCACCGCCTGGCCCTCCTCCCCGCGCAGTGCGAGGGCCGGCCCGGGCAGTATACGGATGCGCTCCTCCTGCACGCAGAGTTCGATTTCCGACGCGTGCACGGGCTTGCCGTCCAACAGGTACTCGGCGCCCTTCGGCGCGGAAATGTGCAATCGGTTGGTCTGCACCAGACTGAGGGAGTGGGGCAGTCGCGACAGGCTGATCTTCTTCGGCCACAACAGGCGCAGAATGAATACCAGGTAACTGAAAACACTGCGCGGTGCGAGCGCCAGCGCCGAGAGGCGCCCGTCCGCAATACCCAGTTCATCGGAAAACACGCGGGTGACCAGTTTGCTCTGGGTCTGGCCCAGCACCACCATTCCCAGGGCCGCCATGTCGATAGTGCGGTCCTTGCCGGTGGTGAGCTTGTAAGGTGCCAGCCGCATCTTGCCCAGGCCCTTGAGAGCCCCGAGGAACAGGTTGCCGTCGGTCTGCGGGCGGTTGATGTCCTGCGGCCGCATGCCCATGACCCTGCCGATGACCACGGAGTTGAAAACCAGCTCGCCGTTGCAGGTAAGGACATCCGCGCGCACCTCGGGGGCGTCGGCGTAGTGGCGGAGCATATCCTCGAGGGTTCCCTTCACGCCCAGCGCCGCCATCGCCTGGGACGCATCCGGGTGCGGCAGCACACCGACAACCCACTGGCGCTCCGGCGCACTCACGGCGATATCGCGGATTCTTTCATCCCCGACACAGAGCAACAGCCGGGACCCGGCCGGCACGGTTTCCCTGTCCGCCCAGGGGACCGCCGTCGCACCGATCGCGGCCAGCCCCTCCGTCGCAGCGGCGGTGTCGAACTGGTCGTCGTGTACCAGGTATATCGGTTTGGGCTGATCAGTTTCCTCGGGCAACGTGGGGACTCCCTGGCAAGGATCGGTTCACTGTAACCCGCGCGCCGGCGCGTCCACAACCGCGCGCAACTAGCCCGCGTTGGCCACGAAACCCCCGTCGAGGACCAGCGTATGGCCCGTGACCCAGGCGGAGGCACGGGAGCAAAGATAGATCGCGGTACCTGCCGCATCTTCCGCGCTCCCGAGACGGCGCCGCGGGATACCCTGGGCCATCTCCTCCTCGAAGGGCAGCAGGTGGGCCGTCATCTTGCTGGGGAAAAACCCCGGGGCAATGGCGTTCACGTTGATACCCTGGGGCGCGAGGTCAGCCCCCAGGTGGCGCGTAAGCTGGTGCACCGCCGCTTTGCTCGCCGAGTAGGCGTAATTGTTCATGTGCGGATGCGTAATGCCGTTGATCGAGCCGATGTTGATGACCCGTGCGGGGTCCTCGGCGCTACCCGCGGCTCGGAGCTGTGGCAGGAATTGCTGGGTCAGGAAAAACATGGACTTGACGTTGAGGTCCATGGTCTTGTCCCAGCCATTTTCGGGAAACTCATCGATATCGGCTCCCCAGGTGGCGCCGGCGTTGTTGACGAGAACGTGCACCTCGCTCTCCTGCGCGGTCACCGCCGCGGCGAACGCGGCGACACCGTCGTTGTCGGACAGGTCCGAGGGAATGCCGACACACTCGCCCAGGGCCGACAGCTCCGCCTCGGTCTTGCGCAGCTCCTCCTCCTTGCGCGAGGTGATGTAGACCTTCGCGCCGTGCTCGACGAAACCCCGTGCGATCATCGCGCCGATTCCCCGGGAACCGCCGGTTACCACCGCCACCTTGCCGCTCACATCAAACAGGTTCTGCATGATTCTATTTTCCTTTATTGAAGTCAGTTGTCGAATTCGAGGTTACCGCGCTGCCGGAACTCCGAGGGCGCGCAGCCACACCAGGACTTGAAGGCGTTGGAGAAGGAGGCCTGGTCCGAGTAACCCAGCAGGAGCGCAATCTCCGTAATCGCCAGCCGGGGATCGTCGAGATAGCGCCGCGACTGTTCCTCGCGCACGTCCTGGAGCATGCGCTTGAAGCTCGAGCCCAGGTCGCTCAGGCGGCGTTGCAGGGTGCGGCGGGAAATGCCGAGATCCGTCGCCAGGCTGTCGATCGTCAATGCGCCCCCCGGCAATGCCCGGCGTATCGCGGCGCGGGTATCGCGCAGGAAGGGGGCCTCGTCCGCACTGTCGGAAAACACCTGGGCGGGCACCGCGCAGAAGTCGCTGCCCAGCTCGAAGCCCAGCCCGATCAGCGGGTAGCGCACAGCGTCCCGGGGGAAATACAGGCAGCTCAGTTCACAGCCGAACTTGAGATTGGAACCGAAGGCGCGCTTCAGTCCCCGGGTGTCCTGCGGCGCGGGATACGCGAACTCGGCCGCCCTCACGGGCACCGGCAGCGCGCTGATGGCGTTGATGATGTCGAAGGCGGATTTCAGCATCTCGTCGTGCAGGGGCCGCCAGCCGGCGGTGCGCTCATCGAGGGGGTGCCACTCGAGGCGAATGTTGTCACCCTCCGCATTGATCAGGATGCGCCCCCCGTCGCCGCGCAGCCGGGTGGTGCTGGGGATAACGTTGAAATACTCCTTGAGGTTGCGGCATATCGTCGTCATGTAAAGGTGCAGGTTAATGCCGCTGAAGTACATGATGTGGCCCACGTGAAGCCCGAGATCCGGGTCGCCGCTGCGCTCCGCGGCGAGCCGGTATAGCGAGAGGTAACTCGCCAGCGGTATGCGCTCGCCCGGTATCTGCAGGAGTTCGGCGGATATCCCCGCGTCCTGCAGCAGCGCTCCCGTATCGACTCCCAGCGCCGCGGCAGCCTGCACCACCGCCTTCGGGCAGAGGTTGTAGACGCTGCCGCCCGCTCCCTCGCTCATCCGCTGCCTGCGGTCGCGGCCAGTGCGCGCAGTACGACACGCCGCGTCTCGGCGGGGTCGATTACCGCGTCTATTTCCAGGTAGGAGGCGGCCTCGGACGCCTTGCCCACCTCGTACATGCGCGCCACCAGCTGCTCGAACAGCTGCTCCCGCGCCGCGGGATCCTCTTCCGCTTCAAGCTCCTTGCGGTAACCCAGGCGCACGGCCCCCTCCAGCCCCATGCCACCGAACTCCCCGGTGGGCCAGGCCGCGGCATAAACCGGGCTGACAAAGCTGCCGCCGGTCATCGCCATCGCACCGAGACCGTAACCCTTGCGCAGGAAAATGGCGATGACAGGCACCTGCATGCGCGCGCCGGCGAGGAACAGGTTCGACATGCGCCTTACCGCGCCCTGCACCTCGCTGTCGGGGCCCACCATAAATCCCGGCGTATCCGTCAGCGACAACACCGGCAGTCCCAGGGCGTCACAGATTCCGATAAAGCGCGCCGCCTTCTCCGCCGCCTCGGCGTCGACCGCACCGCCCATCTGCTGGCAGTCATTGGCGAGGAGCGCGAAGGGCTTGCCCTCGATGCGCAGGAATCCGGTGATAACAGCGCGCCCGTAGATGCGCTGCAGCTCGAGGAAGCTCCCGGTGTCGGCGATCGTCTCGATGATACGACGCACGGGATAGCCCCAGCGGCGATCCTCGGGTATGGCGTCGCGCAGGCTCTCCTGCGGCGCGGCGTCCCAGTCGTCGAGCGGCCCCTGGAAGTAGGACAGCAGCTGCCTGGCCAGGTCGGTGGCGTGGGCCTCGTCATCGGCGACGATATCCACCACGCCGTTCTTTTCCTGCACGTCGATCGGGCCGATGTCGGTCGGCTCAAAGACTCCCAGGCCGCCGCCCTCGATCATTGCCGGCCCCGCCATGCCGATCCAGGAGCTGCGCGTGGCAATGGTGAAATCGGCGCAGCCGAACAGTGCCGCGTTGCCGGCGAAGCAGTAGCCGTTGTTCACCGCGATCCGCGGCACCCTGCCACTGAGGGCGGCCCATGTGGCGAAGGATAAGATATTGAGACCGGCGATCTGCGTGGTGACGTCGGTATCGCCCGGGCGCCCGCCGCCGCCTTCCGTGTACATGACGACAGGGAGCGACAGCTCCCCGGCCAGTTCACACATGCGATCGAGTTTCTTGTGGTGGAAGAAGCCCTGCGTGCCGGCGAGCACGGAGTAATCGTTGACGATAATCGCCGCCCTGCCCCGGACGGGGCCTACCAGGCCTGCATTGATCGTACAGGTACCGGTGATGATGCCGTCCGCGGCGGTGCTGGTCTGCAGGTCCTCGTACTCGCGGCGGCTGCGCTGGGCCGCCACCGCGAGCTGGCCGTACTCCTGGAAACTCTCCTCGTCCACCAGGTCGTCGACGTTCTCGCGTGCCGTCCGGTAGCCGCGGGCGTGGCGCTTGTCGCGGGCGACGGTGCGCTCCTCGTCGCGGGTGCGCCCGGCGCGCTCGCGCCAGGCGAGGTACTCGGGCCTGTCTTCACCGTTCACCGGCAAACCTCCAGAGCGTCAGGAACGGGACACTATAACGCAGGACGGGCCGGCGCGGTCAGTCGCCGTCGGCCTGCCGCTTGCCGCGTGACTGGACACCCGCGCGCCGCTCGCCGATCGTACCGCCGGACACCCGGGCGTTGACCGGGGCCATCACGTTGCGCTCCATGACCAGACCGGAACCCAGGTCCATTTCCAGGCCGTCGTTGACCATCTGCTTGTAGATGCGCACCGTCTCCGGCACGCAGCCGACGATGTCCCGGGCGACCTGCCGGCACTCGTCCAGCAACTCATCGGCGGGCACCACACGGCTGACCAGGCCCCAGTCGGCGGCCTGCCCGGCAGCGATGAAATTGCCTGTGAAATGGGCCTCCCGCGCACGGCTGGGCCCGATGATGCGGGCCAGTTTCTGGGACAGGCCCCAGCCCGGCGCCAGCCCCACCCGCGCGTGGGTGTCGGCGAACTTCGCGCCCTCGGCAGCGATGAGGATGTCGCCCATCAGGGCGAGCTCGAATCCCCCGGTGGCGGCGACACCATTGACGCCGATTACGATCGGTCGGTCGAAGGCCGCCATCGCGGCGGTGATGTCGTGCTCACCGTGGATTGAGTAGACGTTCAGGCCGTCCTCGCTGTCGGCCATGGCCTTGAGATCCAGTCCGGCGCAGAAGGCCGTGCCGGCCCCGGTGAGGATGACGGCGCGCACGGACCGGTCTGCCTGCAATTCCCTGAATGCCCGGCAGAGGTCGACAAGCAGTTGTGGCGAAAGGGCGTTGCGCGCCTCCGGCCGGTTCAGGGTCAACACCGCGTAGCCGTCGGCGCGCTCCAGGAGCAATTCAGCTTCCGCCATGGCCCAGCCTCCCGGTCAGCAACCCTTCCAGTTGGGCGCGCGCTTCTGCAGGAAAGCCGCCGTCCCCTCTGCGGCGTCCGCGCTGTTCATGCACACATGCTGGCACTTCGCCTCGGTGGATATAATGGCGTCCACGGATTCCTCCATCGCCGCATTGAGGGCCTGCTTGGCGTAGCGCAGCGACAAGGGGGCGCGCGCCGCGATCTCCGCCGCCCATGCCAGTGTCTCGTCCAACAGCTGTTCCGCGGGTACCACACGGTTGCACAGGCCCCAGTCCAGGCATTTTTGCGCGTTGACCTTCTCACCGGTAACGATGATCTCGTAGGCGCGCTTGCGGCCCAGCGTACGCGCCAGATGCCAGGTGGCGCCGCCGTCGGGCACCAGGCCGATGGCCGCGAAGGCCTGGTAGATGAAAGCGTTGTCCGCCATGACCGTGAGATCACAAACCATGCCGAGCGCGCTGCCGATACCCGCACAGGCACCGTTAATGGCGCTGATCCAGGGCTTGGGCGCCTCGTGAATCTCCATCAGGGCGGGCTTGTACTCGTGATTGAGCTGATCCTCCACCCGGAATTGTAGCTCCCCCGAGGGAATCTCCGTCAGGTCCGCGCCGGCGCTGAAGGCGCGCCCTGCGCCGGTGAGCACCACCACGCGCACGCTGTCATCGTCGTTCACCTCGCGCACCGCCGACAGCAGGTCGCGGCGCTGGGCTGAGTTGAACGCGTTGAGGTTGTCCGGGCGATTGAGGCTGACGAGGGCCACCGCACCCCGGCGCTCGATGGTAACTGCTTCCAGTTCGCTCATGTCTTTCTCCTAGGAAATTGTTCCCGCGTCGCGCAATTGCACCAGCTCCTGCTCGCCAAATCCCATGGCGGCGAGCACCGTGTCCGTATCCTGGCCCGGGTCGCGGCCACCGTGCGCCACCTCGGACGGCGTGCGACTGAAGCGCGGGGCCGGCGCGGGCTGCACCATTCCGTCCAGTTCAATGTAGGTGTTGCGGGCCACGTTTGCCGGGTGCCTGGGCGCCTCCATGAAGTTGAGTACAGGCGCAAAGCAGACATCGGTGCCCTCCATCAGCTCACACCACTCGGCCTGGGTCTTCGTCAGGAACACCTCTGTGAGCTTTTCCTTCAGCGCGGGCCACAACGCCTTGTTGTTCTGGTCGCCGAACTCCTCCTCGGACAGCCCCGCTTTCTCCTTCAGGAGCGCGTAGAACTGGGGCTCGATCGAACCGATGGAAATATACTCCCCGTCGGCGCACTCGTAGGTATCGTAGAAGTGGGCCCCGCCGTCGAGCATATTCGACTCGCGCTGGGTCTCGTCCCACATGCCCAGGGCCTGGAAACCGTAGAACATCCACATGAGCTGGGCAGCGCCGTCGACCATCGCGGCGTCGATGACCTGGCCTTTACCGGAGTTTGCGGTTTCCAGCAGGGCCGCGAGGATGCCGTTCACGAGCAGCATTCCGCCGCCCCCGAAATCGCCCACCAGGTTGAGCGGGGGCACAGGCTTCTGACCCTTGCGCCCCATGGCGTAGAGCGCGCCGCTGATCGAGATGTAGTTGATATCGTGCCCCGCGGCATGTGCGAGGGGGCCGTCCTGGCCCCATCCCGTCATACGTGCGAACACGAGCCTGGGGTTTCTCTCCAGGCAGGTGTCGGGACCGACACCCAGCTTCTCGCACACCCCGGGGCGCATCGGGTCGATAAGTACGTCCGCGTTCTCGACCATGCGCAGCAGGGTCTCGATACCCGCCGGGTCCTTGAGGTTGATCACCACGGACTTCTTGCCGCGGGAGCTGACGTCTTTCATATGCAGGGCGCCGGCCCCTGCGCGGTCGATACGGATCACCTCCGCGCCCATGTCCGCCAGGATCATGGCGCCCATCGGCGCGGGGCCGATCCCCGCCAGTTCAATGACCGTGTAACCATTAAGCGGCCCCATAGGCCCCCTCCTCTATTCTCCAGGAGCAGCTGGCGCTCCACAGATGTCCGGCACCAGGCAACATTAAGAAGCGTCGCGAGCGCAGGGAAGACGAGGCGAAGCCCGGCGAGAGAGCGGAGTTTATATGACAATAAATGAGCATCTCGAGCCGGGCTTCAACAAAGTATTCCCAAGCGCAGCAGCTTCCCTTACTTGGGCTGCATCCTGATCCCACCGTCCATGCGTATACATTCGCCGTTAATGTAATCGTTTTCTACGATCTGCTGCGCCAACTGCGCAATCTCGTCCGCCTTGCCCAAACGCTTGGGATACAGCACCTGGCTGGCCAGGGGCTGCAGGAACTCGGCGATCTCGGGGGTCATTTCCTCGGCGCCGCCCATCATCAGTGGCGTGGCGATCAGTCCGGGGACGATGGTGTTGCAGCGGATGCCGAGTACGGCGAGGTCGCGGGCGATCGGCAGGGTCATACCCACCACGCCGCCCTTCGACGCCGAATAGGCGGCCTGTCCGATCTGGCCCTCGTAGGCCGCCACCGAGGCGGTGTTGATAATGACACCGCGACCGCCGTCGTCATTGAGCACCTCGTTGTCCGCCATTTTCTCCGCACACAGGCGCAGCACGTTGAACGTACCGACAAGATTGATCTGGATGATCATGTTGAATGCGTCGAGAGGAAACGGGCCCTTCTTGCCCATGGTGCGCATGGCGTTGCCCGTACCGGCGTAGTTACAGCAGATATGGATTGCGCCGAAGGCCTCCATGGTTGCGGCGATGCCGGCCTGTACAGACTCTTCACTGGTGACGTTTACATTGCAGAAAATCACGCTGTCGCCCAGCTCGTCCACGAGCTGCTGGCCTTTTTCCTCGTTCATATCGAAGATGGCTGCCTTGGCGCCGTTCGCTACGAAGCGCTTGACGGTTGCACGGCCGAGGCCGGAGGCGCCGCCGGTAACTACCGCTACCTTGTCTTTCAGATCCATGTCGTTCTCCTGTCGTGTGTAATGACGTTACGGGTAAATTGGAACAATGCGGTTTCAGAAATTGCGCGTATTGAACGGCGCGTAATCGTCGCCAAGGCAGTCCCGGCTGATGATGATCTTCATCACCTCGGAGCTGCCGGCGTAGATCGTCGAGATTTTCGCGTCGGTATACTGCCTGCTGATGGGGTATTCGTCCATATAGCCGTGCCCCCCATGCAGCTGCACGCCGAGCTCCGCCACCTCGACCTGCAACTCGCTGCAGTGCAGCTTCGATTTGGCGGCGTCGACCGCGGTCAGCTCGCCCGCGTTGAACGCCACAACCTGCTGGTCAACGTATATTTGAGCGATATCGAGCTGCGTGCGCATCTCGGCCATCTTGAACTGGGTGTTCTGGAACGCGGCGATGGGCTTGCCGAAGGCCTTGCGCTCCAGGACGTAATCCCGGGTCAGGTCCCATGACAGCTGGGCGCCGGCCAGGTAACCGACGGCGCCCAGCAGACGCTCCTCCGCCAGGCCCTCCATCAGGTAGTAAAAGCCCTTGCCGGGCTCGCCGAGGACGTTTGCCTTCGGTACTTTCACATCGTTGAAGAACAGCTCGGCTGTGTCCTGGGCCTTGAGCCCCATTTTCTTGAGATTGCGCCCTCGCTCGAAGCCCTCCATCCCGCGCTCGACGATGAACAGGGTCATCGCGTGGGGATTGTTTTCCGGGTCGGTCTTGGCCGCCACGATGACGAGGTCCGCGTTGATGCCGTTGGAGATGAAGGTCTTGGATCCGTTCAGCACCCAGTGGTCTCCCTCCTCTACCGCGGTGCTGCGCATGCCGGCCAGGTCGGAACCGGCGTCCGGCTCCGTCATGGCGATGGCGAGTACGCTCTCCCCGGACACGCAGGCCGGCAGCAGGCGGGCGCATTGCTCCTCGTTGCCGAACCGGGTCAGGTAGGGGCCCACCAGGCGGCTGTGCAGGGTGTTGAACCAGTCTCCGCAGCGGGCGTAATTGGTCTCCTCGATGATGATCTGCTCGAAGCGGAAGTCGCTGTCCCCCAATCCGCCGTATTTCTCGTCCGGCCAGATCATGAGGAAACCCTGCTCGCCTGCCCTGCGGAAGGCCTCGCGGTCAACGATCCCGGCCTCACGCCAGCCCTCCATCTGTGGCACAATCTCCTGTGCCAGGAACTTGCGGTAGGCATCGCGGAACATCTGCTGTTCCTCGGTGAACTCTCGTTGCAGCATGGTGCGACTCCAGGGGCGGGATTTCGGGGCGGCCCACAGTATGGTGAGCGCCCTGTAGGCCAGCAATGACCGATCCCGACAAAAATATTGACTTGGCATGACAGGCCCGGAAAAGCGCCTGTCGGCGGACGCTAATGGACCAGATCACTGCTGAAAACTGGGCGATTATACACTTCGCACTGATCTTCATGATCACCTGCGTGAACATGCTCGTGGCCTACGTGCTCAGCGACTCCAGCAATCCCACCCCCGGCCTCGGGCTGTACACCGTCTATTTCATGGTCGCGCTCCTCGGGTGGATCGCCTACACACTGAAGCAGGTGGCCGAAATCCCCATGCCGGTGGATGTCCCCTCCGTCGCGGCGGTACTGAACAGCTATATCCTCTTTCTCGCGGCCGGTCAGCGGGCGGGTATCGCGGCGGGCCGGATCATTCTCGGCCTGGTCTGCCTCGCGGCCTGCCTCAGCGTCTTCTTCCTCCCGCCGGAGCAGATGTTCCTGGTGCAGAGCGCCAGCGCATGGCTGTTTTTCACCTGCACCGGCGTGGTCGCATTGCTGCGCGCGTGGCGCAGGAATAACGTGGGAGACGCCGTGACGGCCTTCGCCGCGCTGCTCATGGTCATCGGCATGCCCTGGAGCCTCTACTACTGGCTCGTGCCCGGGAACGATGTCGCCGCCGCGACCCTCGCCCTCGCCGCCGGCAATATCGCCTATGTCCTGGTGGCACTGGGTTTCCTGGCCAGCGTGCTCATCGAGTACCAGCAACACCTGTCCAATCTCGCCACGGAGGACCCGCTGACACGACTGCTGAACCGGCGCGGCCTGGAGAACGCACTGCATATCACCCTCGCCCATGCCGCTCGCCAGCAACTCACCACGTCCGCGATCATGGTGGATATCGATCGCTTCCGCGAGATCAACGACAACTTCGGCCCCGAAGCGGGCGACCAGGTCATTCGCCAGATCGCCGGCTACCTGCAGCGCATGAGTCGCGCCAGCGACGTGGTGGCGCGCACGGGCGGCGAGGAATTCCTCATGATACTGCCGCACACGGCGCTGGAGTCGGCGCGCACACTGGCCGATCGCATCCGCGAGGCCATCGCCGAACGCCCGCTGGTGGTCGACAACCAGCGCATCCAGGTCACGGTGAGCATGGGGGTAGCGGCGCTGACCGGCAGCGCGGAGCTGGACCGACTGTCCCAGGACGCGGACCGTGCCATGTACCTCGCGAAGCGCGGCGGCAGCAACCGCGTGGCCTCGGTGGAGAACCGGCCCGTACACCTGAGCAGCCATGCCGGCCCGGCCTGATCGACTGTGCGCGACCTGTCCATCTCTGTTTATTTCCTGCAGGCCGCGCTGAAACACGCCGTTCGATATGGCCTCGACCCGGCGACACTGTTGCGCAAAAACCGCATCTCCCCGCGCCTGCTGAAAGAGGACAACGCGCGGATTTCCATCGAGCGGTACGCGGACCTGCAGGTCACCACCATGCTGGCGATGAACGATGAGGCCCTCGGCTACGCGGGCCGGCGCATGCCCGTGGGTTGCTGGGCGATGATGTGCCAGGCGGTCATCGGCGCGGATACCCTGGGCCAGGCACTCAGTCGCTACTGCCGCTTCTACCAGCTGTTCGAGTTCGATTTCTCGCCAGTGCTGGAAGAAGACGACGACGGTACCGTCCGCGTGCGACTCGCCAGACAGGGCGCCGACGCGACACCCGACCCCTTCATGTGCGAGGTGATGCTGTTCAACACCCACCGCTTCGCCAGCTGGCTGGTGCAGGAGCACCTGCCCCTGCAGCGTGTGGATATGGCCTTCGCGCCGTCGGCTCAGGCACTGGACTACCGGCGCATGTTCCTCGCCAATCCCGTGGAGTTCGAGCGGGAACACACCCAGCTCGTACTGTCCTCCGCGCTGCTGGATCGGCACGTCACCCAGAACGAGGCCTCCCTGCGCCACTTCCTGCGCCACCCCGTGCTCATCATGCTGACACAGGACTACACCAACAGCAGCTGGACGACACAGGTGCGCCACATCCTGCGGCGCAAGCTGCTGGACATGCCCGAACTGAACGACATCGCCGCGTCGCTCGACATACACCCCCAGACCCTGCGGCGGCGCCTGTCTGCGGAGGGCACCACCTTCAAGGACCTCAAGAACCAGGTGCGGCGCGACACCGCCCTGCACTTTCTCGGCAAGCAGGGCCTGTCCATCGAGGAGATCGCCCACCGCGCGGGCTTCTCCGAGTCCAGCGCCTTCATCCGGGCGTTCAAGGGCTGGACGGGAGTAACGCCCTACAGCTACCGCAAAGGGCTGTAAGCGACTAGACTTCCCATTGTTGTAACCGCACCCGAAAAGGAACTCCCGTGCGCATTGTATTCCGTGTGCTGGCGATACTCGCCATCGCGTTCTACGCCATACCGCTGCTGATCGTCACCCCGCTGTTGAATCTCCTGCCGGGCTGGTACGTGGAAAAAGAGTACGGACGCTCCCTGGACACCGAATGGGTGGTGCTCAACCCCTTCAAGCTCAGCCTGGACATCGCCCGGGCCAGGCTGGACGAGCCGGAAGGGGAGCGCTTTGTCGAGTTCGGTCCCGCCTCGATCAACCTGTCGCTGGCAAGCCTCTGGCAACAGGGGTTCGTCCTCGACGAGGTCGCAGTGCGGGACCTCTACCTGCGCGCCGTGCGCACCGGGGACGCCGAGTTCAATTTTTCTGACCTGATCCCCCCCGCGTCGGAGGAGCCCGATACCGCCGACGAGGAGGGCGCGGAACTGCCCGCGATCACAATCAGCCTGCTCGCTTTTCAGGCGCAGGAAATCGTGCTCATGGACCAGACCCGCAGCGAACCCTACGAGAGCCGCTGGACCGGGCTGGACTTCGAGGTGCAAGACCTGTCCACGGTGATCGAGGACGGGCGCCCCTACCGCCTGGACGTGACCGGCCCCGACGGGGGCACGCTGCACTGGTCCGGCTCGATTTCCATACCCGCGCGGCGCAGCGAGGGCAGCTTCGAGCTCGAGCAGCTGAGCATGTACAACATCTGGCGCGTGGCGGAACCCTGGCTGGCGTTCAAGGTGCCGGAGGGCCGCCTGGACGTCGGCGCCACTTACGCCGTGAGCTGGGCCGAGCCGGTGACCTACCGTATCGATGGCGGGGCATTGGGCGTGTCCGGCCTCGAAGTGGTGCCGGGCAAGGGCGCCGATCTCGAAGATACCTCCCTGGCACTCGCCCGCTTCTCGGTCACCGGTGTCAGTGTGGACAGCACCGCACTCGACGCGTCGGTCGGCGCCGTCGAGATCGAGGGCCTGGAGGCCGGCGGCTGGAGCGAGGGCAGCCGCGTCAGCCTGGCGGAACTGTTTACCGGCGCACCCGTCGACCACAGTGCACCCGCCGACCCCAATGCACCCGCCGACCCCAATGCACCCGCCCAGCCCCCACTGCCGGAGGCAGAAGCCCAAACCGGAGAGGAACCCGGGTGGACAGCCACCGTCGGCAGCCTCGCAGTTATCGACAGCACGCTGAACTGGCGCTCGGAGTACACCGACCCCGCGGCGCTGGCGGTGACCCCGATTGCGGCGCGGGTGGAGAACATCCGCTGGCCGCCGGCGGGCGAGAGTCCCTTTACCTTCAGTCTCGCGGTCAACAACGAGGCCAGCCTGGCGCTGGAGGGCCTCATAGCGCCCGCAGAGGGCGCCGGCGAGGTCAGCTACGAACTGCAGGGGCTGCCGCTGCCCTGGTTCAACCCCAACCTGCCGGAGCGACTGCACGCCACCATCACCGGCGGAATACTGGCGGTGCGCGGGAGCGTAACCCTGGACGACTTCGCGCCGTTGCAGGTCGCCCTGGACGGCGAGGTGACCGATGCCCACTCGGTGATCAAGGGTGAGGAGGACGTCCTCTCCGGCTGGGAGGCGGTGCGGATCAAACAACTCGCGGTGGATCTATCGAAGCACCGGCTGGCGCTGGACACCGTAGCCATCGACGGCCTGCACGGGCGCGTGCACATTTTCGAGGACGGCTCGGTCAACACGTCCCGGGTGCTGAGGGAGGAGCTGGGCGACGAGGCAGAGGAAGTCGCCGAGGAACTCGGCGAGGGCGCGCCCTGGGTCTTCGATGTCCGACACATTTACTTCACGGACAGCGAGATCGATTTCATGGACCAGTCGCTGCCCATTCCCTTCAGAACGCTCATCGGCGACCTCAACGGCGAGGTAAACGGCATCAGCTCGCAGGGCGGCGCCGCGGAAGTGGACATCAAGGGGTCGGTCGACGGGTACTCGCCCGTCGTGCTCGCGGGCACAGTGGCACCGCTCGCGGACCCGATGGCGCTGGACCTCGGCCTCAGCTTCAGCGGGGTGGACATGGCACTGCTCAGCCCCTACTCTGGCACCTACGCCGGCTACGAAATCGACAGCGGCCTGCTGGACCTGGACCTGCAGTACGCGCTGAACGAAGGGCGGCTGCAGGGCAAAAACAGAATCCGCATGGGCCAGCTCAAGCTCGGCGAGAAGATCGAGAGCGCGAAAGCCATCGACGCGCCCCTCGAGCTGGCGCTGAGCATCATGACCGACAAGGACGGGGTCATCGACATGCAGGTGCCCGTGTCCGGCGACGTCAACGACCCGAGCTTCGAACTGGGCAGCGTGATCTCAAAGGCCGTGATCGGCATGATCACCAAGGTGGTGACCGCACCGTTCAGCGTGCTGGCCAATCTCGTGGGCAGCGAGGAAAACCTGAGCCTGCTCAATTTCCCCACGGGTTCTGCCGAACCCGACCAGGCCGGTCGGGCCAAGCTCGACAAACTCGCCACGGCGCTCGAGGAGCGGCCCAGGCTGACGCTCGTCATCACCGGCAGGATCAACCGGGAGGCGGACACGGAACGGCTGCAGTTAGATGTATTGAACGCCAGCCTGTTGGAGTCTGGCCTGACCCAGGAAGCGCTCGACGCCAACGGGGTCGAGTGGGAAAAGGCCATCGAAAAACGCTTCGCGCGCCTGCCCGAAGCGGATTCGGCCGGGGAAACCCTGAGCATCCGCGACAAGCGTCTCGCCGTCGCCCACACCTACACGGTGGACGAAGCGCAACTGGCGATACTGGCGGAGAACCGCGCGGTGGCGGTGAAAACCTACCTGGTCAACGAGGCGGGCCTACCCGCAGACCGTGCCGTTATCGAGCAGGCCCACATCAAAGACGACGAAAACCGTTTCTCGGGGGCGGAACTGAACGTCAAGTAGCTTCCGGCGCGTAGACCAGGTCGCCTTCACAGTGCACACACTGGTAGCTGCCCCTGCCACGCATCACGCGGTTGTGGCGCGTGGTGGACAGTTCGTGGAGGCGACAGTCGCAGCGGTATCGGTGGGTGCGCTGTCGGCGCTGGGGCACGCCCTCCAGGTCGAGGTCGAAGGTCACCCCCGGATCGGCGCCGAAGCGGTCCATGACCTCCCGCCACTGGGGCCCGTGGGGCTTCACCCTGCGCCGTCCGATGCGGTCGCCGTAGACGGCGTAGACGATGTAGTGCGCCACTTCGTGGGGCACGGTGTCGCGCAGATTCTCGTCGAAATACTTGCCGAAAATCCAGGGGTTGTAGCGGATAAGGCCATTCTTGCCGTGCAGCGTGTACATGCCCGCGGTGGTCCCGCTGAGGTCGAAGCGCACTGGCACGCGGCCGAAATCCCGGCCGAACATGTACGCCGCCTGCCGGATGTAGAATGCCGTGTGTTTCCTGACCAGCTGCTGCCGGTCTTCCCCGATTGGCTCGACCACGCCACGCTCCCCTCGTTCCCCTGTCACAGCCCGCGCCCTCCCGGGCGACCCCCCAAGCTGCTACACTGGCAGCATAACCCCCGCCGCGACCGGACTCAATCGGGCATTGTGTCAGTTCCGGCACATTAATTTGTTGCGAACGGCCATTGTTCAGCAACCACCCACAATCCAGACTTTGGCTCGGCCCGAATCCCGCCAGCGCCCCGGAACAGACACCCTGATGACCGCACAAGACCTCGATACCACGCGCCTCAACGGCTTCCTGGAAGAACACATCCCCGGCTTCTCCGGTCCGGTGTCGGCCGAAAAATTCGACGGCGGGCAGTCCAACCCCACCTTCAAGCTGACGGCGGGGAATACCCATTACGTGCTGCGGCGCAAGCCCCCGGGTGAACTGCTCAAGTCCGCCCACGCCGTAGACCGGGAATACCGGGTGATCACCGCCCTGCAGGACACCGAAGTCCCCGTACCGAAAACCTACGTCCTGTGCGAGGACGACGACATCATCGGTTCTATGTTCTATGTCATGGAGTACAAGGAGGGCCGCATCCTGTGGGACCCGCTCGTACCCGAGGTGGACACCAACGAGGAGCGCGCCGGCATCTACGACGCCATGAACAAGACCATGGCCGCCCTGCACAATGTCGATGTCGACGCGGTGGGGCTGTCCGACTTCGGCAAGCCCGGCAACTACTTCGAGCGCCAGCTCAGCCGCTGGAGCAAACAGTACCGCGCCTCCGAGACGGAAAACATTCCCGATATGGAAAACCTCATGAAGTGGCTGGAGGAGCGTATGCCCGAGGATGACGGCACAGTCACCCTGGTGCACGGCGACTACCGGCTCGACAACATGATGTTTCACCCGGACAAGTCGGAGGTGATCGCCCTACTCGACTGGGAGCTGTGCACGCTGGGTCACCCGCTGGCCGACCTGGCGAACCAGTGTATGGCCTGGATGCTGCCCCGGGACGGGCGCATCGCGGGGCTCGCCGGTATCGACCGCTCTTCCCTCGGCATACCCACGGACGAGGAGTACATCGCAAAATACTGCGAACGCACGGGCCGCGAAACCATCGACAACTGGAATTTTTACCTCGTGTTTTCGCTGTTCCGGCTCGCGGCCATTATCCAGGGCATCGTCAAGCGCGCCCAAATCGGCACCGCCTCCAGCGCCGATGCCCACAGCAATGCCGAGGGCGTCAAAGCCCTCGCCGGCCTCGGCCGGATGTTTACTGACTGAATTCGCGCCGGCCCGCGAGTGGCGCCGGCAGACGCAATCAACCCAACAGCAAAAGGAAGGAACAATGGCAGACGAAGTACTGGTAGACGTAGAGGACGGCATCATGGTCGTCACCCTGAACCGACCCGAGGCCAAGAACGCCGCCAACAAGGCGCTGGCCGAAGGTGTGGCGGCAGCCATGGACAGGCTCGATGCCGAAGACGACATTCGCGTGGCAATTCTCACCGGCGCGGGCAATACCTTTTGCGCGGGCATGGACCTGAAGGCCTTTGTCACCGGCGAAACCCCCATGGTGGCGGGGCGCGGATTCGCCGGATTGACGGAGGCCTCGCCCCGCAAGCCGTTGATCGCGGCGGTTGAGGGTTTTGCCCTCGCCGGCGGCCTGGAACTGGCCATCTCCTGCGACCTGATCGTCACCGCCGACAACGCCAGGTTCGGCATCCCTGAAACAAAGCGCGGCCTCGCCGCGGCCGCCGGCGGACTGATGAAACTGCCGCGCCAGATCCCACCGCGGATCGCCATGGAGCTGGCGCTGACCGGCGACTTCATAGACGCTGCCCGCGCCGCCGAACTGGGCCTGGTCAACCAGGTGGTGCCCGCGGGCACCGCGCTCGAAGCAGCCAGGGAACTCGCAGGGAAAATCGTCGCCAACGGCCCCCTCGCCGTCGCGGTCAGCAAGCAGGTCGTGCTCGAATCAGCCGATTGGTCCTCCGACGAGATGTGGAAGAAACAGGGCGAGCTGGTAATGCCGGTCTTCGGCAGCGAGGACGCCATCGAGGGCGCCACCGCCTTCGCCGAGAAGCGCGCACCGAACTGGAAAGGAAAATAGAGAACTGACAGCAGGAGTAAGACAATGAGCGAAGCCTGGATTATCGACCACTGCCGCACCCCCCGGGGCATCGGCAAGAAAGGCAAGGGCTCCCTTGCCGACCAACACCCCCAGCACCTGGGGGCCACCGTGCTCAAGGCCATCGCCGAGCGCAATGATTTGAACACCGCCGACGTCGACGACGTCATCTTCGGCACCAGCTCCCAGCGCGGCCGCCAGTCCGGCGACCTCGCGCGCATGGCGGCGCTGGAGGCGGGCTACGATATCCGCTCCAGCGGTATGACCCTGGACCGCTTCTGCGGCTCGGGCATCACCTCGGTCAACCTGGCCGCGATGAGCATCATGTCCGGCACGGAGGACCTGGTGATCGGCGGCGGCGCCGAAATGATGTCCACGTTCGGCGAGGAAGGCGCCGCCATGAACCCCTTCATGGACAACGGCAACCTCGTGCTGCGCGAGATGCACCCGCAGCCCCACCAGGGGGTATGTGCCGATGCCATCGCCACCATCGAGGGCATCGACCGCGCGGCGGTGGACGCCCTGGCGCTGGTCTCCCAGCAGCGCGCGGCCAGCGCCATTGAAAACGGCCACTTCGAGAAGAGCCTTATCCCGGTGTACTCCCAGGACGGCGAGCTGGCTCTGGACCACGAGGAGTTTCCCCGCCCCCAGACCACCGCAGAGGCGCTGGCGGAACTGCAGCCCTCCTTCGCCGCCCTGGCGGACTACCCGCTCGACGAGGCGGGAACAACGTACCGCTCACTGGTGCTGAAGAAATACCCGGGGCTCGAAATCGAGCACATCCACCACGCGGGCAATTCCTCCGGCGTGGTAGACGGCGCCGGCGCCGTGCTGCTCGCCTCGCCCGAGTACGCGAAGGCCAATGGCCTCAAGCCCCGGGCGAAGATACGCGCGATGTGTAACATGGGCGACTGCCCCACACTGATGCTGAACGCCCCGGTCCCGGCCGCGCAGAAGGTCCTGGAAAAAGCCGGCCTTACCAAGGACGACATCGACCTGTTCGAGATCAACGAGGCCTTTGCCGTGGTGGCGGAGAAGTTTATCCGCGACCTGGATCTCGACCGCGATATCGTCAACGTCAACGGCGGCGCCATGGCGCTGGGTCACCCGATCGGCGCGACCGGCTCACTGCTCATCGGCACGGTGCTGGACGAACTCGAGCGGCGCGACCTGACCCTGGGCCTTATCACCATGTGTGCCGCCGGCGGAATGGCGCCAGCGATCGTTATAGAGCGAATTTAGGCGCAGTTACCGGACCCGTCATCCCCGCGAAGGGGGCGGTCCGGCGTCCCGGGATCCAGTGGCACACGGTCGCCACAGCGGCTGTACCGCTGGAACACGCCAAAAAGCGCACGTCCCTGTGCAGGCTCGAGTCGCGACGTCCTGTCGCGACACGGTTCCCGCGGCACAGCCACTGCGGCACCCTGCCAGCTCCTCCGGGCTGATCTGTAGAGACTCCTATGATTGATTTCAGTGAAACCTCCCGCCAGTACCAGGCGCAGCTCAACGCCTTCATGGACGAGCACATCTACCCGCGGGAGGAGGAGTACGCGCAGCAGCTGCGCGCTGCGCCCACCCGCCACAGCTACCTGCCGATCATGGAGGAGCTGAAGCAGACGGCGAAACAGGCAGGGTTGTGGAACCTGTTCATTCCGCCGGCCCTGGCCGAGTTTGCCGACCACGACGGCCTGAGCAACCTGGATTACGCGCCGCTGGCGGAGACCATGGGCAGGGTGCTGTGGTCGCCGGAGGTGTTCAACTGCAACGCGCCGGACACGGGCAACATGGAAGTGTTCATGAAGTACGGCACCGCCGCGCAGCAGGAACAGTGGCTGAAGCCGCTGCTCAACGGCGACATCCGCTCCTCCTACGCCATGACCGAGCCCCAGGTGGCCTCCTCGGACGCGACGAATATCGAGTTGAGTATCGCGCGTGACGGAGATGAGTGGGTACTGAACGGGCGCAAATGGTTTATCACCGGCGCGCTGTACGAACGCACGAAAATTTTCATCGTCATGGGCAAGTCGGACCCGGACAACCCGAGTCGCCACATGCAGCAGACCCAGGTGCTGGTACCCAGGGACACGCAGGGACTGCAGTTTATCCGGCCGCTCACGACGCTCGGCTACGACGACGCGCCCATCGGCCACGCGGAGCTGGTCTTCGACAACGTGCGGGTGCCACTGGACAATGTGCTGCTCGGCGAAGGCCGCGGTTTCGAGATCGCCCAGGGCCGCCTCGGCCCGGGCCGCATCCACCACTGCATGCGCCTCATCGGCGCGGCGCAGCGGTCACTGGAAATCACCTGCAGGCGCGTCGCATCGCGCGAGACATTCGGCCGCAAACTCAGCCAGCACCAGTCGGTGCGCGAGGATATCGCGCGCAGCTTCTCGGAGATCGAGATGATGCGCCTCCTGGTATTGAAAACCTGCCGGCGCATGGACGAGGTCGGCGCCAAGGAGGCAATGGATATGATTGCCGCCAGCAAGACCAGCGTGCCGTTGATGGCGCAGACCGTCATCGACCGCTGCATGCAGATGCACGGGGCCGGCGGGCTGACGGAGGACTACCCCATGGCCGAGGCCTTCAACTACGCGCGCTGGTGCCGCCAGGCGGACGGACCGGACCAGGTCCACCAGATGGCGCTCGGCAAGATGGTGATCAACCGCTACGCGGACTGACCGCAGCGCCGGGTACTAGTCCAGCTTCTGCCGGAACCCCAGCAGGGCCAGGCACAGCGTGAAGAAAAAGAAGCCCGCGAGAAACACCAGGTCCCAGGTCACGGCCACCAGGCCGGCGTCGCGCAGGATGATGCCCCGCACCACACGCAGGAAATGGGTCATGGGCAGGAGTTCCGCCAGCCACTGTGCCACCTCGGGCATGGCGACGTAGGGAAACATAAATCCCGACAAGAGGATTGAGGGCAGGAAAAAGAAGACAAACATCTGCATGGCGCCCAGCTGGTTGGGCGCGCGCGTCGATATCAGCAGGCCCAGGCCCAGGTTGGCAAAAATAAACACCAGGCAACTGAAACCCAGCAGGGCAACGCTTCCCACCACCTCCACGCCGAATAGCCAGTGCCCGAGGAGCAGGATGATCACCACCTGGATCATGCCGATCACCATGTAGGGCGTCAGCTTGCCCGTCATCAGTTCGAGCGGTTGCACCGGCGTGGCGATCAGCAGCTCCATGTTGCCCCCCTCCCGCTCGCGCACGATGGCGATAGCCGTGAACATCGTCATGGTCATTGTGAGGATCACGCCCAGCAGTCCCGGTACGGTAAACAATGCCGAGCGCTGCTCCGGGTTGTAGAGCAACGTGACCGAGAGCGAACTACTGCCCTCCCCCGCATAAGTCCCCCTGCCCGGGGCAAAGGGAAACGCGGCCAGGGTTTTCAGCGCGCCGGCCATGACGGTGTCACTGCCGTCCACCACCAGTTGCGCCAGGGGCTCTCCGGCATTGGCGTAGTAGCGCCGTTCGATGTCCGCGGGAATGACAAGGCCGGCACTGTACGCACCGTCCTCCACACTCTGTGCGACCTCGTCCGCCGTGGCCACCACCCGGGCCACCGAGACGATCTGGGTGGCCTCCAGGTCGCGGACGAACTGCCGCGAAAAGCTGGTACCCGCGTCGTCGACCACCGCGATGGGGACATTGCGCACGTCGGTATTGATCGTGTACCCGAACAACAGCAACTGGATGAGGGGTATGACGACCACCATCGCGAAGGTGAGCCGGTCCTCCCGCAACTGGGCCACCTCCTTGAGGAAGACGGCGCCCACCCGCGCGAGACTGTGAAGCACTAACTGTCCCTCCCGTTGGCCGTGAGGGCCACGAAGACATCCTCGATTCCCGCAGCGGTTGGTCGTACCTCGTAACCCTCCCCCGCCAGGTCCTGCAGTGCCGCGGCCGCATCGATCGCGCCGGGGCGCAGGATAACGCGGAGGTCCAGGCCGCTCTGGGCAGCGGAGAGCACCTGCGGTGCGCGCTTCAGCGCGGGTGTGATGGCGGCCACGTTCGGCCCCTGCACAAGCACGACCTGGGAACCGAGCCCGGCTTTCAGCTCCCCGACCGAGCCGTCCCCCACCTTCCGGCCACGATCCATGATGGTGAGGTTATGGCAGCGCTCCGCCTCGTCCATGATATGGGTCGAGACGAGGATTGAAGTACCGGTGGAGGCGATGCGGAAGAAGCTCTCCCACATGTCGCGGCGGGTATTGGGGTCGACCTCGGAGGTGGGCTCGTCGAGTATCAGCAGGTTCGGCTTCGTCAGCACTGCTCCCGCCAGGGCGAGCCTGCGCTTCTGGCCGCCGCTGAGGGGGCCGGCCTTGCGACGCCGTATCTCGCGCAGCTCGAACTCCTCGACCACCTCGTCGATGCGCCCCGCTCGCTCGGCCCCGGGGATGCCGTGGATGCGACAGAGAAAGTCCAGGTTCTGCTGTACTGTGAGGTCTTCATACATGGAAAAGCGCTGGGTCATGTAGCCGACCTGGCGGCGCACGGTGGCGGCCTGTTCGGGAACCTGCATCCCCAGCACCCGCACGGTGCCGGCAGAGGGGTCCAGCAGCCCACACATCATACGCATGGCCGTGGTCTTGCCGGACCCGTTGGGGCCGAGAAAACCGTGCACGGTATTGGCCGGGATTTTCATGCTGAGGTCGTCGACGGCGGTGAACTCACCGAACCGCTTGGTCAGGCCCTCCGTGGCGATAACGACGTCTTCCATGCCTGCTACTTCAATGCGACCTGGACGGGGATGCCTACGGCGAGCTCCCGGGCGATGTCACCCGGCAGGTCGATCTCGGTGACATAGGTGAGCCGCTTCCTGTCCTCCTCGGCGAGGGCGTAGTAGGGCGTGAACGCGGGCCGCGACTCGATGTGGCGGACCGTCCCGGCCAGTGGCGCCTCGCGCCCGTCTACGTAGACATCGACATCGGTGCCCACGCGCACCCGGCTCATCCAGGTCTCGGGAAGGTAGACCCGCGCCCAGGGATTTGCCCCGGACAGGACCGTGGTAACCACGGCGCCGGCCGGCGGTTTGTCGCCAAGCTTGAAGGGATAACTCTCCAGCACGCCGTCGCGCGCCGCGATCACGGTGTAGCGCTCCAGCAGGGTTTGTTCGTATTCGAGCCGCGCCTGGGCGGAACGCAACCGCGCCTCGGCCTGCTGCAGTTTCTCCACCCGAAACCCGGCCTCGAGCTCCTTCAGGCGTTCGAAGGAGGCCTCCTCGCGGCCGATCGTCTCGTCCATGCGCGTCTTCGCTACGTCCAGGTTGCGCTCACTGGTGAGCTTCTCGCGCACCAGCTTTTTCTGGCGTTCGTACTCGAGCTGGGCGTTTTCGCGCGCGCTCACCGCCGCCTCGTGTTCCGCACGCGCGGCCGCCACCTGCTCCTGGCGGAAGCCCGTGCGAAGTTCGCTGACCTCCGCCTCAATCTGCTCGATATGCGCCTGGGTCTGCGCCACCCGCGCCTCCTGCAGTCGCGCGTCCAGGCGCAGCAGCGGCTGGCCCTGGCTGACCGCGTCCCCCTCGGCGACCAGCAGTTCCGTGATGACCTCCGAGGCGATGGCGCGGCCATTGACGCGGTCCCATTCCAGGGAGCCGAGCGCGCGCAGCGGTGTACGCTCACAGGCGGACAGCAGCGCGGACAGGAGCAGGCAGATGTACAGGTTTTTGGTCATGGCTGGATTCCCGATTCCCATCACTCACCGGCACATTGCATGGCCGCAACGGCGTGTGCCCTGTGTGCACAGGCCTGAATAGCTACCTGAGTGCCACGGAAACAAGGATAGCGCAGATTCGTTCCGTCCCGGGATCAGGCGGCGCGGCTGCTCCCCGACCGGCCCCCGGAGCGGCTCCCGGCGGACGTCTTGCGCCGCGCGGCAGCCTTTTTCCCAGTGGCCTTGCCAGGCTTGTCCGAGTGCAGCCGGTACTCCCTGAGCGCCTCCCGGTCCGACCGGTTCGGTCGCGGCCGGCGTCGCGAGGCGCGGGGCTTGTGGTACTCGGACTCCTCCGGGCGCAGGTCGCCCTGCTCGAAACGCAGGAGAATCTCTTCCATGGTGCGACTGATGCGGGTACAGACCCGGATCGCTTCCACTCGCGGGTAGGTCGAGCGCTCGCCGTTCTGCATCAGATCGAGGAGATCGCCCTCGGAGAGGTGGGAGAGGATTTTCATCGGGTTGTACCAGCTGAAATCCGGCACGATATTGATGTCGCCGCTGTAGTTCTGGTCCATCAGCGCGTGAATGCTGCTGATGGCCATGTTGAAGCGCGGCCAGCTGTCGTTGCGCTTCTGCACCATCGAGCGGTAGAAATTGAGGATCTCGCGGCCGAGCCCGATGCCCAGGCCGCCGAGCGCACGCACCAGGGGACTGTGTTCGCCCTGGCGTTTCAGGAACGGGATGGCGATGGGGTTCACCATGCTGACGATGTAGTGATTGGTGCTGTACAGCCGCTGCAGGCGCTTGGCGGGCAGGTCGTCCGCGATGGACCCGTCCACCCAGCGCCGCGACGGCAGGTAGGGCTGGGTTTCCCCGTGAACGTTTTTCGCTTTGAGCATCACCGGGGGAAAGACACCGGGCACGGCGCAGGAAGCCATCACCGCCGAGCGCACGAAGACGTTGGGTGAGGTGACGGCGTTGAGCAGGCGTGAGCGCTGGTGCAGCTCTGCCGGAGCGACGGAGATGCTGATCTGCCGCCCGGTTTTTTCGTAGGCCTCCTGGAAGGTCATATCCGGCACCAGACGCTCCACGAGGCCCTCCAGGTCACCCACGTCGATCTGCGGGCTGGCACCGAAAAACATGCGCGACAGGGCGCCCGCCTCGCGCTTGGCCTCGAACATGACACTTGCCGGCTCGTAGAAATGTTCCAGTTCCTCGTCGGTGTGTGTACCGAGCACACCGGCGACCAGCGCGCCGGCACTGGACCCGGAAATCACCCGTGGCAGCAGGTCCTGCTCGAGCATGACCTTGACCACCCCGAGGTGGTAGAAACCCAGGACCCCTCCCCCGCTCAGCATCAGCGCCGAGCGGCCGAAGCACACGTTGGCGCGATAAAAGAAGTCGAGCTTCTCCTGCACATCGATCTCGTCGCTGTCCAGCTCCGCGAGGAAACGCAGGGCGTCATCGATCTCGTCGATATACTGCTCGATGAGGCGCTTGGTCCCGGCGCGGGCGCGCGTGTACAGGCCGTGGTTGCCCATCCCGCCCATGTTGCCGTGAATACCCTCGTTGAGGGCGAACAGCAGGCCCTGGTGGTCCTGGCGCGCGCGCAGGCTGCGGATGCGGTCCAGGCGCAGTCGAATCTCCGTGTAGTCGTACTGGCTGCTCTGGTCGATCTCCCGCCAGCGCTGCTGTCCGGAGAGCTTGTCGTGCTCCCGGGCCGCCTCCAGCCACACCTCGTAGGAGTCCGCCTTGCCCATGCGGTCCTCCACCTGCTTGAGTTTGCGCGTTTTTACCACCTGCTGTGCTCCCCGTCCCCGCCGCCGACAGCGGCAAAGTGCCAGCATAAGGGAATTGGCCCGACAGGCACAGGGGTTTATGTGCGCCCCCCGCGCACCTGCTGATCCTGGTCAAATAGCGGCCACTGCAGCGCGCCGGTGGTGTGAAGGCGCGCTTTTGGCACTATTTGGTCATTGGGGTGCGCCCGCCCGGCAAAGCCCCTAAAATAACCCGGGACACGCTGTGCTGAAGGCGCAGCCGACACAACAAGAAAAGGCCCTGCCCTTGCGCGCTTACGTCTACGCACTCATCCTGCTGTTGGTTATATTCGGTGGTATCGGTGGTTACCTTTACAACCGGTACACCACCCTGATGAGCCAGCCCTTCGGGCCGCCCCCCATCACCGTGGGGGCCGCCACGGCGCAGAACGCGATCTGGCCGACCCGGCTGGAGGCTGTCGGGACCATTCGCGCGGCACAGGGCGTGGAACTGAGTGCCGAGGCCGCCGGCGAAGTGATCGACATCGCGGTCGAGTCCGGGGACCAGGTCAGCGCAAACCAGTTGCTGGTGACCCTGAACGACAGTGTCGAACAGGCCAGTCGCAGGCGGCAGGAGGCCAACCTGACCCTTGCCCGCCTGCTCTACGACCGGGACGCCCGGCTGGTGAAGCAGAAGTCCATTCCGCAGAGCCAGTACGACCGCTCGCGCGCGGACCTGGACAGCGCCATAGCACAGCTGGCCGAGACCGACGCCCGTCTCGAGAACAAGCGCATCGTGGCCCCCTTCGCGGGTACCGCGGGCATTATCCGGGTCAAGGTCGGCGACTACGTGGAGCCGGGCACGCCGATCACCACCCTGCAGGACCTCAGCAAGCTCGAGATCGATTTTTCGGTACCGGCGCGCCATTTCCCCGACCTGAAGCCGGGCCTCGACATCGCGGTGTACACCTCGGCGTTTCCGGGCCGCGAGTTTCGTGCCACCCTCGTCGCCCTGGACGCGCGGGTGGACACGGGCACGCGCAACCTGTTGCTGCGCGCGCGCCTCGAGGACAGCCAGGGGCTGCTGCCCGGCATGTTCGCGCGGCTGATCATCGACCTCGACCAGCCGCGCAAGGTCGTGACCGTCCCGGAAACCGCAGTCAGCTACTCCCTGCACGGCAACACGATATGGGTGCTGCGCCAGGGCCGCGGCGAGTACACCGTACACCCCGTCGTGGTGGAGACGGGTGCCACGCGCGACGGCCAGCTGGCCGTCACCAAGGGGCTGCTGGGCGGCGAGTGGGTGGTTACCGTGGGGCAGAACAAGCTTTACCGCGACGCGCGCGTACTGCTCGACGACAGCGTGGATTTCTGAGATGGCGTCGTTTACCGACACCTTCATCCAGCGCCCCGTTCTCGCCCTGGTCGTGAGCAGCCTGCTCCTGCTTCTCGGCAGCGCCGCGCTCACCCGGGTGAACCTGCGGGAATTTCCGGAGCTGGAGCGCAGCGTGATCTACGTCGACACCATCTACCGGGGAGCGAGTGCGCGCACCGTACAGGGCTTCGTAACCACCCCGCTGCAGATCAGCATCGCCGGCGCCCGCGGCGTCGAGTACATGACTTCCGAGAGCAACCCGGGATTTTCCAGTATCGAGATCCACGTGCGCCTGGGAGAGAACAGCAGTGACGTCCTGTCGGAGGTAATAGCAAAGGTCAACGAGGCCCGCGGCGACCTGCCCCGCGACATCGAGGACCCGGTGATCACCACCGCCAGCGGCGGCGACGCGATGATGTACCTGGCGTTCTACAGCGAGCAGATGACGCCCTACCAGATCACGGACTACCTGATGCGTTCCGTGCAACCCGAACTGGCGACCCTGGAGGGCGTCGGCCGGGTGCGCATTTTCGGGCGCTACCTCGCGATGCGCGTCTGGCTCGACCCCGTGCGCATGGCCGCCCTGGGCGTGACGGCCACGGACGTCAGCGAGGCGATCCAGCGGGACAATTACATCGCCACCTCGGGCTCCACGGAGGGCAACCTGGTGCGCGCCACCGTCGACGCCCGCACCGATATGCAGAGCGCGAGGGACTTCGAGGAGATGGTGGTGCGCCAGGACGGCGAGGAGCGCGTCCGCCTGGGCGACGTCGCCGACGTGGAGCTGTCCGCGGAGACGACACAATTGAAAACGCTCTCCTCCGGGCGCGACGCCGTGTTCATGTCGATCACGCCGACACCGGACGCCAATCCGCTGGACGTCTCGCGCGCCGTGCACGCGACGCTGCCGCTAATCGAGGCCGCGTTGCCCGCGGACATGGAACTGTTCCTGGACTGGGACGGCAGCGTGGTCATCGACGAGGCGCTGCGGGAGGTTCTCACTACGCTGCTGGAAGCCGCGCTGATCGTGATACTCGTGATATACCTGTTCCTGGGGTCGCTGCGTGTGGTTCTCATCCCGATCGTGGCCATACCGCTCTCCCTCGTCGGGGCGGTGTTTCTCGTCTGGGCGATGGGCTTTTCACTGAATATCCTCACACTGCTGGCCATGGTGATCGCCATTGGGCTGGTGGTAGACGACGCCATCGTGGTGGTGGAGAACGTGCACCGCCATATCGAGCTGGGCGCGTCACCGCTGCAGGCGGCGATGAAGGGCGCGCGGGAAGTGGCCATGCCGGTGGTCGCCATGACGCTAACCCTGGCCGCCGTGTACGCGCCCATCGCCTTTATCGGCGGCCTCACCGGCGCCCTGTTCACGGAGTTCGCCCTCACGCTGGCCGGCGCCGTAGTTATTTCCGGCATCGTGGCGCTCACCCTGAGCCCCATGATGTGCTCGCGCGTATTGCGCGACCGCGAGCACCAGGGGCGCTTCGCCGACTGGCTGGACGCGCGTTTCAACAAACTGACCACGAATTACCGCACCCTGCTGGCCCGGTGCCTGGTCAATCGCGGCGCGGTGCTGTTGTTCACCGCGGGCATACTGGCCAGCAAACCGCTCCTGTTCTCCCTGGCCCAGCAGGAACTGGCCCCGGAGGAGGACACCGGGGGCGTCTACGTCACCGGAACCGCGCCGCGCCACGCCAACCTGGACTACATCGACTACTTCCTCGACGAGGTCGTGGACACCTGGAGGGAAATCCCCGAGTTCAGCCACTCCTGGCAGGTGATTTTCCCGGAGACCAATTTCGGCGGTATCACCCTGCACCCCTGGTCCGAACGCGAGCGCGACCAGCAGGAGATCCAGGCCGAGTTCCAGCAGAAACTGGCGGGTATCGCCGGCATGGAGATGTTCTCCTTCGGCGTGCCGCCGCTGCCGGGCTCCGACGCCGGCCTGCCCGTCAGCTTCGTCGTTGCGTCCACGGCGGACTACTTAGAGGTCATGCGCGTGGGCGATGAACTGGTGCAGGCGGCCAGGGAGTCGGGGCTGTTCATCTTCGTCAACCAGACTCTGGAGTTCAACCGGCCGGAAATCGAGGTCAATATCGACCGCACGCTGGCGGCACGGCTCGGCATCTCCATGCGCGACATCGGCCAGACACTTTCCGTGATGCTGGGCGAGGCGGAGGTCAACCGCTTCAACCTCGAGGGGCGCTCCTACAAGGTGATCCCGCAGGCGTCGAAGGGATTCCGGCTGACCAAGGAAGAGTTGGAGAAGTACTACGTGCGCACCGACTCGGATGAACTGGTGCCCATGTCGGCAGTCATCTCACTGGGCTCGCACATCGAGCCGAATTCGCTCACCCAGTACCAGCAACTCAACAGCACCGTGATACAGGGGATCATGATGCCGCCCAACAGCCTGGGGACCGGCCTCGAATTCCTGCGCGAAGAACTCGCCGAGATCGCCCCGCCGGAGTTTCGCGACGGCTATACGGGCGCGTCGCACCGATTCATACAGGAGACCACGTCCTTCCCCCTGCTGTTCACCCTCTCCATGATCCTGATTTTCCTGGTGCTGTCGGCGCAGTTCGACAGTTTCAGGGACCCGTTCGTGGTACTACTGAGCGTGCCGCTCTCGATCTTCGGCGCTGTCGTACCCATGGCGCTCGGGTTCACCACGCTGAATATCTACACACAGATCGGGCTGTTGACGCTGATCGGGCTGATCAGCAAACACGGCATCCTCATCGTGGAGTTTGCCAACAAGCTGGAGCTGCTCGGGCTGAAACGCCGCGAGGCGGTGCTGGAGGCGGCCTCCCTGCGCCTGCGACCCATCCTGATGACCACCTTCGCGACGGTACTGGGGGTGTGGCCGCTGGTCATCGCCTCGGGTCCGGGTGCCAACAGCCGCTTCAGCATCGGCATCATGATCACCGCCGGCATGCTGGTGGGCACCCTGTTTACGCTGTTCGTGGTGCCCGTCTTCTACCCGCGCTTCGGCGAACAGCTACAGCCCAGGCACTCCACACCTGTTGCGCCGGAGCCGGCCGAACCCACCCCGACCTAGCTGTTGCAGCCTGGCAGCTGTGCGCCCTAGGGGCCCTCGTCGCTGCGCGTGGCGCCGCGGTACTCCTCCACCAGGCGTCGCTTGTAGAGCTTGCCGTTGTCCATGCGTGGCAGCTCCGGGTGGAAGTCGAGACTGCGCGGCATCTTGATGTGCGAGATGCGCTCGCGCAGCCACTCGAGAATCTCCAGCGCGGTCTGGTCGGTGGCGTCCGCCCAGTTCATGGGTTGCACCACCGCCTTCACCTCTTCGCCGAATTCCTCGTTGGGGATGCCGAAGACAGCGACGTCGGCAATCTTGTCGTGGTTGACCAGGATATTCTCGACCTCCTGGGGATAGATGTTCACGCCGCCGCTGATGATGGTGAAATTCTTGCGGTCGGTCAGGTAGAGGAAGCCCTCCTCGTCCACGTAGCCGACATCGCCACAGGTGGCCCAGCCGCTGTCGTTGTAGGCCTCGGCGGTTTTCTCCGGCTCGTTGTAGTACTCGAAGACCGTCTGGGCGCCGCCGAAGTACACAGTTCCGATCTCGCCGGGGGGCAGTTCGTTGCCGTCGTCGTCGACGATGTGTATTTCACCCAGCACCGCGACACCCACGGAACCCTTGTGGGCGAGCCAACTCGCCGAATCGATGATAGTAAAGCCGATGCCCTCACTGGAACTGTAGTACTCCATGATGACCGGGCCCCACCAGTCGATCATCTTCTCCTTCACCTCTATCGGGCAGGGAGCGGCGGCGTGGATCGCACACTGCATGGAGCTGAGGTCGTAGGCGGCGCGCACCTCCTCCGGCAGCTTGAGCATGCGCACGAACATGATGGGCACCCACTGGCTGTGTGTGACCCGGTGTTCCTCGATCAGTCTCAGGGCCTCCTCCGCGTCGAATTTCTCCATGACCACGACCGTGGCGCCGAGGTAGAGGGCCGCCGTACTGTAGTGAAGCGGTGCCGCGTGGTAGAGGGGTGCCGGTGACAGGTAGACCGTCTCCTCACCGAAGCCGAATACCGGCCCGATCAGCGCCGCAACGGCAGGCTCCGCATCCTTGTCCGCCGGGGCGGACGGCACAAATACACCCTTGGGTTTACCGGTGGTACCGGATGAATACAACATCGGCGTGCCGTTGCCCTCGTCCTCGACAGGCGTGGTGGGCTGGGCGTCGATGGCCTCCTCCCAGGATTCGAAGCCGTCCCGTATGCCGCCGACCATGTAGTAATGCCTTACCCCGGGGGCCTCGCCCAACACCTCCTCCGCGACGCCTGCAAGCTTGAGGGAGCCGATGAACAGCTGCGCACCGCAGTTGTCGAGAATATAGGCGGTCTCGTCCCGGGTCAGGTGGGTGCTGATGGGTGTATACACCAGCCCGGCGCGCTGCGCGGCCCACACGATTTCCAGGAAGTGGCGGTTGTTCTCCAGCATCATGCCGATGTGGTCGCCCGCCTTCAGGCCAAGTGAGCGGAACAGGTGCGCGCCCTGGTTGGAGCGCTCGTCCAGTTCCCGGTAGGTTGTCATCTCGCCGGAACCGCCCATGATGATGGCGGGTTTGTGGGGATAGGTCTCGGCCGTAACGCTGGGGTGTGGCATGTGCTGCTCCCATCTGCTTCGCTGTCTCTTCACTATAGAAGCAACGCGGTGAAAGTGACAGTGCCGCCCGCGCGGGCGCCTCAGCGGAAGCGCATGACTCCCTGTTGCATGGTGGTCGCCACCAGCCTGCCCTCGCGGGTGTAAAAGCTGCCGCGGGCGAGGCCCCGCCCGCCGCCGATGCGCTCGGCCTCCACGATGTGCAGCAGCCAGTCGTCGGCGCGGAAATCCTCGTGGAACCAGAGGGCGTGGTCCAGGCTCGCCACCTGGAAGTCCACACCGTCGAAATGCCGGCCGTGTACGATAAGGCAGACATCGATGAGAAACGCGTCGGAGAGATAGGCCAGCAACGCTTCGTGCAGCCCCCGCCTGTCAGGAACGGGCCCCGTTGTTTTCATCCACGCCTGCAGGACCGGCTCCCGCGGCACCGGGTTGACCCAGTCCACCGGCTCCACCACCCGGATGTCGAGGTCCTCGCCGGTGGTGATCATGAAGCTCTCGTCGAGATTGCCGGCCTCCAGGCTCAGCTGGCGCTCGCTGGGCAGGGATTCCGGCGGCGGGACCGCCGGCATGTCCGGCTGGAAGTCGTCGCCCTTAGACGGCACCTGGAAGGACAGCGAGCTCACCAGTATGGGTTTGTCGTCCTGCAGGGCGACGACCCGCCGCGAGCTGAAGCTGAACCCGTCGCGCGCTCGCTCCACCTCGAACCGTATCGGTTCGGAGGGCTTGCCGGCGCGCAGGAAATACGCGTGTTGCGAGTGCAGTTCGCGCACCTCGTCCACCGTTTCGGCCGCGGCGCTCACGCACTGGGCCAACACCTGGCCACCGTAGACGCGGAACGCCTCCGGATGCATGTTGCCGCCCTCGAAGCGGTCGTCGCCGAGGGGCCGGGGGGAGAGAATGTCGAGCAGTTGGTCGAGCATGGTTCCTGATTGCATGATTCTTGATCGCATGGTGCCAGGGGCGCCATTATCCAGATTTGTGACCCGCTGCCAAACGCGGTGCGGACCGCGTGCCCGGTGGGCGCCGGAATTTGCTATTCTCGGCCCGACAGGTCGAGGACCGTGCGATGACCAGCACCGACAATCCCGGCGACTTGCGCCGCAGCATCCGCGCCGGCACCCACTCCGGCAACACCTCCGGGCTTGCGCCGGGATTTGTGCAGTGCAACCTGGTCGTGCTGCCCGAGGCGGACGCGTGTCACTTCCTGCGCTTCTGCCAGCTCAATCCCAAGCCCTGCCCCCTGGTCGCCGTCGGTGATCCCGGCGACCCCGCCCTGCCCTCCCTGGGTGCAATTGATATCCGCACGGACCTGCCCCGCTACCGCGTATTCCGAGACGGCGTGCCGAGCGAAGAGGTCGGGGACATCGGCGAGCTGTGGCGCGACGACTTTGTCAGCTTCGCACTGGGCTGCTCCTTCTCCTTCGAGGAGGCGCTGCTCGCCGACGGCCTGGACGTGCGCAACGTGTCCGAGGGCTGCAACGTGCCGATGTACCGGACCAGTATCACCTGTGCCCCAGCGGGACCCTTCGCCGGGCCCATGGTCGTCAGTATGCGCCCCTTCCCGCCCGCGGACGCCATCCGCGCCATCCAGGTCTGCACGCGATTTCCAGCGGTACACGGCGCGCCGATCCACCTGGGCGACCCCGGCGCCATCGGTATACGCGACCTGCGGCAACCCGATTTCGGCGAGCCGGTGACAGTCCGCGAGGGAGAGGTGCCGCTGTTCTGGGCCTGCGGCGTGACACCCCAGGTGGCGCTGGAGGCGGCGCGACTGCCCCTGGCCATCACCCACAGCCCGGGCTGCATGCTGGTCACCGACCTGCCCAATGCCCGGCTCGCGGTCATGTAGCGGGATTCCGCCGTGCTGCTGAACTGCGACCTGGGAGAGAGCTACCACGACAGGACCGTCGGCGACGACGCCGCCGTGATGCCCCATCTCGACCAGGCCAATATCGCGTGCGGCCTGCACGGCGGCGACCCCCTGACCATACGCAATACCATCGCCCTGGCAATCCGCCACGGCGTCGCCATCGGCGCGCACCCGTCCTACCCGGATATCGAGGGTTTCGGACGCCGCAGCATGGACCTGTCCGTCGAACAGATCGTCGCCACCGTGCACTACCAGGTGGCGGCGCTGGAGGGCATGGCCTCGGTCCAGGGGGCCGCCCTGGCCCACGTCAAACCCCACGGCGCGCTGTACAACGACATGATGGCCAGCGACTCTGTCCGCGCGGCGATCATGGCGGCGGTCGCGAGCTACCCCCGCGCGCTGCCCCTGGTGCTGCAGGCAACACCGCGGGCCGCCGAATACGCGGCGGAGGCCGCCGCCGCGGGTGTCGAAGTGCAGTTCGAGGCCTTCGCGGACCGCGGCTATACGCCCGAGGGTGCATTGATCCGCAGGGGCGAGCCGGGTGCACTGCTCGACCGCGACCGGATGCTGCAGCAGGTGGAACAGCTCTGCGCCGGAGAGGGCGTGACGACGGCTGACGGCGGGAGACTGCATCTCGACGCGGACACTCTCTGTGTACACGGCGACAACCCGCAGGGCGTGGCCGCCATCGCGGATATCCGGCGCATCGTGGACGGCGGCCGGGCGTGAAGCTGCAGGTGGTCGGCGCGGACGCGCTCATGCTCTACCTCGGGGACACGGCAGACGCGCAGACCTCGGCGCGCGTTCAGGCAGCCGCCGGCGCGATAGAACAGGCCCTCGGCGCGGGCCTCGTCGACCTCGTCCCCTCCTACGCCTCCGTGCTGGTGATCTACGACCCCCTGCAACTGTCGCACACCGCCGCGGCATCGCGCGTCCGCCAGGCCCTCGTCGACCTCGATGCCGAAACACGGGAGGGGGACCTCGTGGTCCTGCCGGTTTACTACGCCCCCGAGGCGGGCGACGACCTCGAGGCACTGGCGCGGCGGGCGCAATTGTCGGTGGACGAGGTCATCGCGCTGCACGCGGGCGCCGAGTACCGGGTGTATGCCATCGGGTTCGCCCCGGGCTTCGCCTATCTCGGGGAGGTCGACGCGCGCATCGCCGCGCCGCGGCTGGACAGCCCGCGGCCGCGTGTGCCCCGCGGCGCCGTCGCCATCGCCGATCGACAGACCGCGGTATACCCCGCGCCCTCCCCGGGAGGCTGGAACCTGATCGGCCGCTGCCCGGTCCCGATGTTCGACCCTGCACGGGCGCCGCACATGCCCGTCGCCGTGGGCGACCGCGTGCGCTTCGAGCCGGTGGACCGGACCACGTTCCTCGATCTCGGGGGCAGCCTGGCGTGAGTCTCGAGGTGCTGCAGGGAGGCGTGTTGAGCCTGTTGCAGGACAGCGGCCGTTTCGGTGCGCACCGGCTGGGCCTCAGCTCCGGCGGGCCCCTCGACCCCGCGGCGTTCAATACCTGCAACAGGCTGCTGCAAAACCCTGCGGGGTCCACCGCCGTCGAGGTCAGCGCGGGCGGCCTGCAACTCGAGGCGGGCCTGGATACATGGGTCTGCCTCACCGGCGCCGATATGCCGATGCTCATCGGCGACAGGGAGTGCGACGGCTGGACGGTGCACCCGGTGCGGGCGGGAGAGACCATTGCGCTGGGATTTGCCCGGCGCGGCTGTCGCGCCTACCTCGGGGTGGCGGGAGGCTTCGCGGTAAGCCCCAGCTTCGGCAGCACCGCCACCGTGGTGCGCGAGGGCGTCGGCGGCCTGCGCGGCGCGGCCCTGGCAGCCGGTGACGTCCTGCCCTGCGCGGCGGTCGCGAACCGCAGGAGACTGCAACTGCCCGATCACCTGCGCCCGCGGTACCAGGATCGCGTGACACTGCGGGTGGTACCCGGCTACCAGCAGCGCCACTTCAACCGTGTCGAACAGCGGCGATTTTTTGGCGCGGCCTACACGGTGAGTGACCGCAGCGACCGCATGGGCTATCGACTGGAGGGTCCCCCGGTGGACTGCGACATCGACGGCATTCTCTCCGAGGGCATCTGCGCGGGGGCCATCCAGGTGCCTCCGGACGGGCAACCCATCGTCCTGCTCAACGACCGCCAGACCATCGGCGGATATCCCAAGATCGGCGCCGCCCTGTCCCTGGACTGCGCGCGCCTGGCACAGATGGTACCCGGCGGCACCGTGCACTTCGCGGCCGTAACCGCCGCCACCGCGCGCCGCGCGTTGGTCCTGGCCGCGCGTTTCGGGGATCAACCCCTGAGGGAGGTCGGCGCGTGAGCGAACAGCGCCTGAGCGAGGCGATCGAGGCCCTGCTCACCGAGCGCAACCCGCGGGGCATGCAGGCGGCGCGCGCGGCACTGGAACCGGGTTACTACCTGCGCGCGGCGCGCCACCTGAGGGAGGTGACGGGCACCGTGCTGATCGCCACCGGTTTTCCGGTTACCGGCACCTTCGAGACCGACGGCCCCGTTGGCGCGATTGCGCTGTACAACGCGCTGGAGGACCTGGGTGCGCAGCCCATACTCGCCTGCGGACCGCCGCTCTCGGGCGCCCTGTGTGACGACTACCGTGTGCTGGAGCTGACCGGCGAGACCCGCGCCGCGGGCGAGGCGCAGGCAGAGCGTGAGCTGGCGGCGCTGCAGCCCGAGGCCATCGTCGCCATCGAGCGACCGGGTCTCGCCGCCGACGGGCGCTACTACAACATGCGCGGTCGGGACATCACCTCGCGCTGCTACTGTTTCGACCCCTTCATGGAACAGGCGGACTGCCCCACGATCGGCATTGGCGACGGCGGCAACGAGATCGGCATGGGCAATATCGCAGAGGCCCTTGCGGAGCTGGACATCCGCGCCTCGGTGACGCGTTGCGATGAACTGCTGGTCGCGGATGTCTCCAACTGGGGTGCCTACGGGCTGCTGGCCATCCTCGGTCACTGGGCGCGGCGGGACCTCCTGGCCAATCTCACGCCCGTCGAGATCATCAACTACCTGTCGACAAGAGGCGGTGTGGACGGCGTGACCGGTGAGAACACCCTGACCGAGGACGGCATCCAAGCCCGGGTGGGACTGGACGTGATCCGCGGCCTGCGCGCACTGGTCAATGAGCAGGGGACTGATGCGACATGAAGTTTGTGTGAGAATGGCACCGTTATGAGCACTGTCTATCTCAACGGCAACTACCTGCCGATGCACGAGGCGCAGATCTCGCCGCTGGATCGCGGATTCCTGTTCGGCGACGGCATCTACGAGGTCATTCCCTCCTACGACGGCAGGCTGGTGGGCTTCGCCCCGCACATGCAGCGCATGCGCGATGGGCTGGAGGCCATCGAACTGGCGCTGGACCTGTCCGGGGACGACTGGCGCGAGATCGCAAACCAGCTGATCGCGCGCAACGGCGGCGGGGACCTGGCCATTTACTGCCACGTCAGCCGCGGCGCCGACTCAAAGCGCAGCCACGCTTACCCCGAGGGGGTGGAGCCCACGGTGTTCGCCTTCGCCTACGAGATACCGCCGGCGCCGGGCGCGGACAAGGCGACCGCCACCGCCTACACCGTTTCCACCGCCGAGGACCTGCGCTGGAAGCGCTGCAACATTAAATCCACCGCCCTGCTGGGCAACGTCATGCACTTCCAGCACGGCCACGCCGCGGGCGACAGCGAGACGGTGCTGTACAACGCCGACGGCGAGGTGACCGAGGCCGCCGCCTGCAATGTCTACGTGGTGAAGGACGGCGTGGTGGCCACGCCCGAGCTGGACCACCAGAAGCTGCCCGGCATTACCCGCTACATGTTGCTGGACATCCTGCGCCGTCACGGGGACATCCCCGTCGAGGAGCGCGTCGTCACCCTCGAGGAATTGCGTGCCGCCGACGAGGTCTGGCTGTCCAGTTCCTCGAAGGACGTGGCCCCGGTGATCCGCGTGGACGGCGCGCCCGTGGGCGACGGCGGCGTCGGCGATGTGTGGCTGGCGGCGCAGACGCTGTACGCCCGGCACAAGTTCGACTACTGAGGAGAACGCGGCGATGGCGAGGCCGAGTGTGGCGCACATAGACCTCGGGGCCCTGCGGGGCAATGTGGGCGTGGTGCGTGACCTCGCGCCGGAGAGCCGCCTGCTCGCCGTGGTGAAGGCGAACGCCTACGGCCACGGGGCGGTCGCGGTGGCAGCGGCGCTGGAGCCCGTCGTCGACGCGCTCGCGGTGGCCTGCCTGGAGGAGGCCGTCGAATTGCGCGAGGTCGGGATCAGCGCCCCCATCCTGCTGCTCGAGGGCATCTTCGAGGCCGCTGAGCTGGCAGAGGCGGTAGCGCGCGACCTGTGGCTCACGGTCGCGAGCACACACCAGCTCGCACAACTGGAAACTGCACGCCTCCCCTCTCCGCTACAGTGCTGGCTCAAGGTCAACACGGGAATGAATCGCCTCGGGGTACCGCTGGAGCTCGCGGCGGATTGCTACCGCCGCCTCGGCGCCTGCCCCAACACCCGGGGAGATGTGGTGCTGTACACCCACCTCGCCTCGGCGGACAGCCTGCACAGCGATGCCACGGCACGGCAATTGGCAGCCTTCGACGGCATTGCCGTAGACGCGCAGCGCAGCGCCGCCAACTCCGCGGGCGTGCTGGCCTGGCCCGCGTCACACTACGACTGGGTGCGCCCGGGCTACATGCTGTACGGCAACTCGCCGCTGGACGCCGCACACCCCAACACCGCCGCACTGCGCCCGGTCATGACACTGGCGTCCAGGGTCATCTCGCTGTGTGATGTCGAGGCCGGCGCAGCCGTCGGTTACGGGGGCACCTGGGTGGCGCGTCGGCGGGCGCGCATCGCCACCGTCGCCATCGGCTACGGCGACGGCTACCCGCGCCACGCGCCCAACGGAACGCCCGTGCTGGTAAACGGCCGCCGCGCACCACTCGCGGGTCGCGTCTCCATGGACATGATCACCGTGGATGTCAGCGGCGTTCCGGACGTGGCCGAGGGCACCGGGGTCGTGTTGTGGGGCGAGGGCCTGCCGGTGGACGAGGTGGCCCGCAGCGCCGGTACCATCGGTTACGAACTGACCACGCGCATGACCGGCCGCACGCCCCGCATTTCGCGCGACGGCGACTAGATCGCGCGGCATGCAGGCCATTTCTCCCGACTGCACCGCACTGCAGGACATCCTGGCGCGACAGGCGTCCCGGCAGCCCGCCGCTGTTGCACTGGTCTGGCGCGGCGAGAACATTACCTACGGCGAGCTGCAGGCCCGGGTCGAACGACTCGCGGGGCGGATCGCCGCGACGGGCCGGCCCGGCGACCGGGTCGCGGTGCTGGCGTGGAACTGCCCCGAGTTCATCGAGCTGATCTACGCCGTGCCCGCGGCGGGCCGCATCCTGGTGCCGCTGAATGCGCGCCTGGCCCCGGCAGAACTGTGCTGGCAGCTGCGCCACGCGGGCGCCACGCGGCTCTTTGCCGATCCGGCCCTGCTGGCGCCCCTGGCCGCCCACGCAGATTTCCCGGAGGGGCTGGAGACGGTAACGCTGGGCGAGGATTACCTGCGCTGGGTCGGGCAGGACCCGCGCTCGAACCCTCCCGCATCTTCCGCCGCGGATCCGGCCTGGATACTCTTCACCTCCGGTTCGACAGGCAGGCCCAAGGGCGCGGTGCTCACGCACCACTCCTTCCTGGCGGGACTGGAATCCGCCGCCATGGGCAGACCGGTGCTCCCCGGCGACCGCTACTTCTACCCCTTCCCCCTGTTCCACGTCGCCGCGCACAACGTCCTGCTGCAACACCTGTTCGGCGCAGCTGTGGTACTCGCCGCTGCCTTCGATGCCGGGGAGACATTGCTCGCCTGCCGCGAGGGCGGCGTCACCACCCTGTCGCTGGCGCCGACGATGATCGCCATGCTCATGGACCACCCTGAGTTCAGGCCGGCCGATCTCTGCGGCGTGCGCACCATCGGCTACGGCGCCTCCGCCATGCCCGGGCCACTGCTGCAACGCTTGCTGGGCGAGACCGCGGTGGGCCTGTGCCAGAGCTACGGCATGACCGAATTGTCCGGCAGCGTCGCATTCCTCACCGTCGACGATCACCGCCGGGCCGCGGGGGAGCGACCGGAGCTGCTCGAGTCGGTGGGGCGACCGTTGCCCACGGCAAGCGTCCGGCTGTCAGACAGCGGCGAAATCCTCGTGCGCGCCGGGCAGTGCATGGCCGGTTACTGGAACGACGAGGCCGCCACGCGCGCCGCGCTCGGGGAAGGCTGGCTGCACACCGGTGATATCGGCCGCTTTGACGCGGAGGGCTACCTCTATATCGTCGATCGCAAAAAGGACATGATCATCAGCGGGGGTGAAAACATCGCCTCCCGGGAGGTGGAGGAAGTCCTGCGCCGCCACCCCGCGGTGAAGGACTGCGCCGTTATCGGGCTGCCGGACCCGCGCTGGGGAGAGCGTGTCTGCGCGGTATTGCAATTAGTTGCAAGCGACTCGAAACAGGAGCCGGCGGAAGGGTTGGAGCGTGTGTCGGACGAGACCCTGCATGCGCACTGTCGGGAGTACCTCGCCGGGTACAAGGCGCCCCGCCGCTTCGAGCGGGTGGAGGCGCTGCCCGTCAACGCGGGGGGCAAGGTGGACAAGCCGCTGCTGCGCAGGCGTTTCTCCGGGTAGCGCTCAGCGCTGGTCCTGGGAATCGAGGAAACCCGAGAACTCCTTCTCGTACATGCGGAACAACACCAGGGCAATGGCGAAAATCAGCGGCCCGTAGACCAGCCCCATCAGGCCGAACACCTGCAGGCCGCCGATCAGCGAAAAGAAGATCACCACCGTGTTCATACTGGCGCCCTGCATGAACAGCGGCCGCAGGAAGTTGTCGATGGAGCCGACGACGATCGCGCCCCAGGCGACCATGAATATCGCCCAGCCCACCTCGCCGCTGATGGCCAGGTAGGCCGCCGCAGGCACCCAGATCAAGGCGGTGCCCACGAACGGAATCAGCGATGTAAAGGCCATGACGGTGCCCCAGAACACGGCGGGGATGCCGACCAGCCACAGGGCGAACCCGCCGACAAAGCCCTGGGTGACCGCCGTGAGGAGCGAGCCCAGCAGTGCCGACTTGCTCACCTGCCGCACCTCGCTGAACAGCATGTCTTCCTGGGTGCGGGACAGGGGCAGCGCGTGGCGCATGAAGTCGACCATGCGGTCGTGATCCCGCAGCACGAAGAACAGCACGAACAGGAGCAGCACGAGGTTCATCATGAAGCTGGCCACGTCGCCGAGCATGGCGGTCGATACACCGGCCAGTTGCTTGCCCATGCCGCTGGCTGCCGTCAGCGCCTGCGCGCGGATGTTGTCCGGCTCCAGCGCGCCGTCCGGGAGTACCTCGACCAGCCGGGAGCGGGCGGAATCGAGCCAGGGCCGGTCCAGCAGGACCTGGATATTCTCCAGGGTGGCCCACTCGCGGACCACCGCGGAGTAGACGATGCCCTGCTTGATCACCGCGACCATCAGCAACAGGACGGGGATCAGGAACAGCAGGGAGAGTATGAGACACCCCAGGAGCGCGGCGAGGGATTTGCGGCCGCCCACGAGCCGCTCCAGGCGATGGTGTACCGGGTGGGCGAGCATGCCGATGATCATCGCCAGCACGATCGGCTGGACAAAGGGCTGGATCAGCTCGTAGCAGGCGTAGAGCGCCGCAGCCAGCAGCACGAGTACGACGAGTCGATTGGAGCCACTTTCAGGCGCTGTGTTCATGGTCCGGGCTTCCCACTGTCGAGCGACTCGACCAACATAGAACGTTTTCCGCCAAAAAGGCAACGTGCGCCGGGACGCTGTTTTGTCGCGCCGGTCCTGCTATGGTTACGCCCGGCCATTCGAGGACAGAGGAATACCGCGGCAGTCATGAACATCCCCGACCAACACCCCGTGATCATCGGCGTCGGCCAGCTGACCTGGCGCGAACCGGACACGGGGCGCACCCCCACCGATGCCCTGGAGGCAGTCTGCCGCATTGCCCTCGAGGACTGCGGCCGCGACGTGCGCAAGGCTGTCGATGCCCTGGCCACGGTGCGCTTCGTCGCGGATACCGACGCCGGTGCGGGCGCCGTTTTCCCCCGCGACCCGGGCGCAGAGGTCTCTGCGCGACTGGGGCTGGACAACCCGGCGCGCTTTATCGGCACGATCGGCGGCAACACGCCCCAGTACCTGGTCAACCGCTTCGTCGAGCGACTCCAGCGCGAAGAGCACCGCGTGGTGCTGCTGGCCGGCACGGAGCTGATGGCAACGTTCTTCGACGCCCTGCGCAGCGGCGGCGACCTGGGCTCCTGGTCTGATGGCGGCGCGGAACCGCCGACCGTCGGCGCCGACCGGGACGGCCTCTCCGACACGGAAAAGGCCCACGGCCTGTACCAGCCCATCAACACCTATCCCCTGTTCGAGAACAGCCTGCGCCACCACCTCGGTCACGACCTGGCAGAGCACCTCCAGTCGATCAGCGAAATAAGCAGCCGCATGACGGCAGTGGCGGCGGAGAATCCCCACGCCTGGCGACAGAAATTCCGCACCGCGGAGGATATCGGGACGGTGGCAGTCAGCAATCGCTACATCGGCTTCCCCTACACCCGGGCGATGAACGCGCTGATGGAAGTGGACATGGCGGCGGCCGTCGTCCTGACCACCGCGGGAACGGCGCGGGAGCTCGGCGTCGACCGCGAGCGCTGGGTGTTTCCCCGCGGCGGCGTGGACGTCAACGACATCTGGTTCCCCAGCGAGCGCGCCGACCTGCACAGCTCGCCGGCGATTCGGCTGGGCTGGCAGGCCCTGTCGCGACACGCCGGTATCACCCTTGACAAAGTGGGACGGTTCGATATTTACAGCTGCTTCCCGAGCGCGGTGCAGGTGAGTTGCGCCGAGATCGGCCTGTCGCCGCTGGACGAGCGCGGTGTCACCGTGACCGGCGGGCTGCCCTACTTCGGCGGGCCGGGCAACAACTACTCGCTGCACGCCATCGCGCAGATGGTCGACACCCTGCGCCGCGAGGGCGGCAACGGGCTGGTGACTGCGAACGGCCTCTACCTGACCAAGCACTCGCTGGGCCTCTACTCGAGCGAGGCGGCGGGGGAAGTGCGCGACCTGCCGGACAGCGGCGCGCTGCAGCGCGAGGTCGACCGCGGCCCCCGGGTGGCGGTCGCGACCGATCCCGCCGGGGACGCCACGGTGGAGACCTACACCGTGGCCTTCGGGCGCGAGGGACCGGAGCGGGGCATCCTGGTCGCGCGCAACGACTCTGGCGAGCGCCTGCTGGCGCTGGCACCGGACAACGGCGACGCCCTCGACGCGCTGCTCTCGGAAGATCCCATCGGCCGGCGCGGTAGGGTCAGCTGTACCGACGGTGTAAACACGCTCGAGCTCTGAGCCCCGGGCTGGCCAGCCCACGCGGGCCCGCGCTAGCATGGCCGATCCCGGTTGAAGGAGCTACCCATGACGCTGGTCCTGCGCATCGCAAAGTACGGACTGTTCCTGTTGCTGGCGCTGGCTCTGCTGGCGGCCCTCGCCGTCGGCTGGCTGCGTTACGAGTACGCCCGCGTTGTCCAGGCGCAGGACCCAATGGCACCCTGGATGGGCGTGGCGGTGCGCTCGCTCCCCGACCTTCCTGTCCCGGCGCCCTGCGCCAACCAGTACCCGCAGAAAAAGGCCTGGTTCGGGGGCACCCACATCCACACCAAGGCCAGTTACGACGCCACGTCCTTCGGCTCCCTCTCCGGCCCCGACGACGCCTATCGCTTCGGGCGCGGAGAGCCCCTGTCCCTCGCCTTGCGGGGCGACCCGCCCGACTACGAACCACCGGTGGTCACCATCAGCAGTCCGCTGGATTTTATGGCCGTGACCGATCACGCGGAGGCCCTCGGCGAAGTGCGACTGTGTTACAACGAGGGCAGCGAGGCCTACTCGACCCTGGCCTGCCGGCTCTACCGCGGTGACATTCGCCTGCCGGTGGAAGACCGACTGCAACCCATCGTGCGCCTGGCGGCCTTCGCCATCTTCGGACAGGACCGCTCGGTGCGTGTCTGCGGCGAGGATGGCGGACGCTGCCTGGCGGAGGCGGAGCGGGCCTGGCTGGACAACCAGCGCGCCGCGGAGGCCTGGCACGATCGCAGCGCGGACTGCAGCTTCACCACCTTCCACGGCTACGAGTTTTCACTGGCGCAGGAATCCAGCAACCTGCACCGCAATGTCCTGTTCAAAAACTCGACAGTGCCCCAGGCCGCGCTGAGCTCCAAGGATGCGCGGACGCCGGAACTGCTCTGGCACTGGCTGGACGAGGTGTGCACAGCCGGCGGCAGCGGTTGCGACGCCATCGCCATTCCCCACAATTCCAACTGGAGTTCGGGACGCATGTGGTATCCCTACAGCAACCTGGACATACCCGACGAGGAGCGGCGACGCCTCTCCGCCCTGCGGGCCCGGGTCGAACCACTGGCTGAAATCAGCCAGGTGAAAGGCGACTCGGAGTGCCGCAACGGCATCGCCAGCGTACTGGGCGCGCCGGACGAATTCTGTGATTTCGAGAAACTGCGCAGCCCGGCGGAGGCGATCCCGGACTGCGGCGAGGAAATGGGTTCGGGCGGGATGTTGCTCAAGGGCTGCGCGTCCCGCTACAGCTACGTGCGCTACGCCCTGACCGCCGGCCTTCTGGAGGCGTCGCGCCTGGGCACCAACCCCTTCAAATTCGGCATTATCGCCGCCACCGACACCCACAACGGGACCCCCGCCGCCGGTCTTGAAAAGAACCACCGGGGCTCCCACGGCTCGGACCGGGAGGCGGCCAACCGCCTGCTGGGCGAGGTCGACGTGCCGGGCGATATCGCCAAGGGCTCCCCGGTGCGCTACAGCCCGGGGGGAATCGCCGGGGTCTACGCCGAGGAAAACAGTCGCGAGGCCCTGTTCGACGCCATGCGGCGCAGGGAGACCTTCGGCACCAGCGGGCCGCGCATCGAGCCGCGTTTTTTCGCCGGCTGGGCCCTGCCCGAGGATATCTGCGACAGCCCGGACTTCCTGGCCTCGGCCTACCGCGGGGGCGTGCCGATGGGCGCCGACCTGCCGCCGGGCCCCGGGGGCAGCGGCGGGCCCGTCTTCGTTGCCAGCGCCAGTCGCGACCCGCGCGCAGGTGCCGCCCCCTTGCAGCGCATCCAGGTCGTCAAGGGGTGGGTGGACGCTGCCGGAGCGACACACCAGGCGGTGTTCGACATTGCCGGGGACCCCGACAACGGGGCGACGGTCGACCCCGACAGCTGCGCCCTGGTCGGCCCGGGCTTCGACCAGCTCTGCACGAGCTGGCGCGATCCCCACTTCGATCCCGCCGTGGCGGCGGTGTACTACGCGCGGGTGCTGGAGAACCCCAGCTGCCGCTGGAGCCACCACGATTGCATCGCCCTGCCGGCGCCGGAACGCCCCCCCAGTTGCAGCGATCCCGGCGTGCCCTGGCAGATCCAGGAGCGGGCCTGGACCTCACCGATCTGGTACGACCCGGCTCTCTAATACGACCGCCACAGGCGTTCTAATACGACCGCCACAGGCGTTTTAGTACGACCGGGACAGGTGTTTTAATACGACCGCCACAGGCGTCCCGATACAACGGGCCGACTCGCCCACGTGCGGCAGTGTGCGTCGCGCGGCGGAATCCTTTACCATGAGCCCACAACGCTAACTACACAGACCAAAACGGAACCCGGCCGGCTTGGATCCTGACACGAAGGACACTCTCCCCGACGGCAGCCAGCTCGCGGCCGTGGACCTCGGCAGCAACTCCTTTCACCTGATCATAGCCCGCGCGGAGCACGGCGAAATTCGTCCCGTCGAGGTACGGGCGGAAAAAGTCCAGCTGGGCGCGGGGCTGGAAAACGGCCGGCTCAATGCAGACGCAATCGAGCGCGGTCTCGAATGCCTGTCGCGCTTCGCCCAGCTCCTGGAGAGCGTCGAGCCCGAGCGCATCCGGGTGGTGGGCACCAACGCCCTGCGGGTGGCCAACAACCGCTCCGATTTCACCCGTCCCGCCGAGGACATCCTGCGCACCCGGGTGGATGTCATCTACGGCCTGGAGGAGGCGCGGCTGGTCTACCTCGGCGTCGCCCACAGCCTGGCGGACGACGCCCAGTCGCGCCTGGTGGTCGACATCGGCGGCGGCAGCACCGAGTTCATCATCGGCGAGCGCTTCGAGCCCATACGGATGGAAAGCCTGCAGATGGGCTGCGTGTCCTACGCCAGGAACTGCTTCGAGGGCGGGCTGATCAACCGCGACAATTATCGCAGGGCCTACAACAGGGCCCGCGGTGAGGCGCTGCAGATCAGCCATCGCTACCACGCCCGCCACTGGCAGGAGTGCGTCGGCTCCTCGGGCACCCTGCAGGCCATCGAGTCCATCCTGGTCCAGAACGGCTGGAGCGAGACGGGTATCGGCGCTGAGGCGCTGGAGAAGCTCGAAAAAAAGCTGCTCAAGTACGATACGTTCGACGATATTCAGCTCGAGGGCCTGGCAGACAACCGCAAGGGCGTGATCGTACCCGGCGTGGCCATCACCCGCGCGCTCTTTGACGCGCTGGACATCGAACTCATGCGCACCTCCAAAGGCGCCCTGCGCGAGGGCGTGATTTACGACCTGATGGGCCGCCTCAGCCATGAGGACGTGCGCGAGCGAACCGTCAACGCCCTGATGCAGCGTTACGCCGTGGACACCGACATTGCGGAAATCGTGGACAAACGCACCCGCATGCTGTTCAAGGCCTCGCGCAAATCATGGAACCTGAAGCGGGACGACGGGGAACTGCTGGGCTGGGCTTCGCGGACACACGAGATCGGTATGGCCATCTCCCACAAGCACTTCAACCGTCACTCCGCGTACCTGCTGCGCAACGCGGACCTGCCCGGTTTCTCCCAACAGGAACAGGAGAAGCTCGCAGTGCTGGCCCTTGGTCACCGGGGCAAACTGCTGGCAGAGCTGTTCGTGGAACTGGAGCGACCCGACATGTCGCGCATGCACTACCTGGTCGCGCTGATGCGGCTCGGCACCTGCCTGAAATACGTGGAAACCCTGGAACAGCTGCCGGATTTCTCCATCTCGGCGAGCAAGCGCTCCATCGCCCTCGATTTCCCTGCGGGCTGGCTCGAGGAGCACCCGCTGACCGACCAGGAACTCGCGGACGAACAATCGGCCCTGGCCAAACTGGGCCTGGACCTGAGTATCAGCTGAGCGCCCGGTCTTCCTGGGCGACGATGTCCGCGAGGTAATCCAGCAGAATCGCGTTGACGGCGTCGGAGGCCTCCAGCTGCACCATGTGCCCGGCACCGGGAATCATCTCCACCCGCCTGAGGTCGGGGAAGATGGCGCGCATCAGGCCAATGGGATCGTCGCCGTGGAAACCCTCCAGGTCGACATCGTGCTCACTGCCCAGGAAGTACGCGGGCACCGCACTCTGCACACCCTCGTAGGGCCGGCGCTGCTCCCACTTGAGGTCCATGGAGCGGTACCAGTTGAGGCCGCCGGTGAAGCCGCTGTGAGTGTACTGCGCCACGAAGTAGTCCATCTCGTCCTGCGACAACCAGGACCAGGGCAGCGGCGGCGGCTCCGCCATCGCGTCGATGTAGGATGTGCCCGGCGGGTGCTTGAAGCAGTCGAAATAGTTGCCCGCTCCGCTCAGCGTGTGGAATACCTTGTGCAGGAACAGCCGCGGCTGCGCCGCCAGTTCCTCGTCGGCTCGCGGCGGCACCCGGAAGTACTCGATGTGCAGGAAGTGCTGCTGCGCCGTGCGCCGGTACTCGGTGAGCGGCGGCTCGTCGGGATTGTGTGGCGCCGCGGGGTTCTCCAGGCCGATCACGGCCACCACCCGCTCCGGGTGACGCAGGGCCAGGTCGTAGCTGGCGAACGCGCCGAAGTCCAGACCGGCGAACACGGCCCTCTCTTCACCGAGGTGATCCAGCAGCCCGAGGAGGTCCGCGGTGATGTGGTCGACGTCGTAGGCCTGGGGACTCGCGGGTGCCGATGTCTGCCCCATGCCGCGCATGTCCGGCGCGATGACCCGGTACCCGGCCGCGGCCAGCGTGGGAATCTGCCGGTGCCAGCTGAACCACAGGTGCGGGAACCCGTGGCAGAGCACCACGGGCATCCCCTCCCCCTGCTCCACGTAGTGCATGTCGATGCCGTTGATGGCGGCCTGGTGATGGGTCCAGTTCACGGCGCCCTCCTTCGCGATCCGGATTGCAGAGGGTACACCAGTTCTCCGTGTTCTTGCGCACGGCAAAAGGCAACCACGTACCGGGCTCAGACGGCTGAGATATTCGCCCGGGCTTGGCACGGCGCGGAAAGGCAGACACATTCCGGGCTCAGAAGGCCAAGATATTCGCCCGGAACATGTCTGCCTCTCCGCTCCATTCACACAGCGGTAAATCTGATAGATGCGCTAAGGGGCCGGGTCGTTACGGTCGGACCGGCCGTGCGCGCCGCCTCACTACGGCCTCCAGCGACCCTCCGGGTTCCCCTCGGGCGCTCGCGAGCCCTGCGGTCTCGCTCGTCACCCTCGGCGCCTGCGGCACTGCGCTCGTCGGCTCGCCCTCCCGGTCCTCTGAAAGGGTTCGCGGCGATGGTACGGGGCGTGCTGGGTCGATGACATGGTCGTGTGGCGGAGCACCCCTTCAGCCCACGCCTTGTGACGCGAACTCGCTCTCCCGGTCCTCAGCAGGGGTTCGCGGTGGTGCTAAGGGATGAGCCGGGGCGATGGCCTGGTGACATTGTCAGGTGGTGGTGCACTCCTTCAACCCCCCAAAGTGGTAGGCGAAAAAGCCGCGGCTCGCGCAGAGCGTACCGCAGGTGCCGAGGGAGTGGAGGGAGACCGCAGGGCTCCCGACCGACCGAGGGCAGCGCGGAGCGCCACCGGAGGACGCGGCGCGCGGGGTGCGGCTTTTTTCTGCCGCCAAATTGAGCGCCATCTAATAGCGGTACACATTCAGGAAATCAGTTTGAGTGGCCGGCGGTGGCAAACAGCCTGGAGCGAGTATCTTGGCCTTCCGAGCGCCAGGCTGTTTGCCACCGCCGGCCTGTCAAGCAACGAAAAAGGGCCGCGCGAAGCGGCCCTTGTGCGTAGCACTGGGACGATTACAGGTCGTAACCGCGCTCGTCGTGGAGCACGAGGTCGAGACCCTGGGTCTCCTCCTCGTCGTTGACGCGCAGGCCCACGACCACGTCGACGAGCTTCAGGATCACCCACGTGACCACCGCCGTGTAAAAGAAGGTTGCGACGACGCCGGTGGCCTGGATGGCGAGCTGCCCGCCGATACTCGTGGCCTCGCCGGTGAAGCCGTTGCCGCTGAAAATGCCCAGGTTGGTGGCGCAGAACACGCCCGCGAGCAGGGTGCCGAGCACGCCGCCGACGCCGTGTACCGGGAACACGTCGAGGCTGTCGTCGATTTTCAGGCCCTGCTTGATCCAGTTGGTGGCGAAGTAGCAGATCACACCGGCGCTGAGACCGATGACCACGGCGCCCGCCGGGCCCACGGAACCCGAGGCCGGGGTGATGGTGCCCAGGCCCGCCACCATGCCGGTGACGATACCGAGCACCGAGGGCTTGCCGTGCCGGAGCCACTCCATGGCCATCCAGGCGAGGGAACCGCAGGCCGCGGAGAGGTGGGTGACCAGCATGGCCATGGCCGCGCTGTTGTCCGCGGCGACCGCGGAACCCGCGTTGAACCCGAACCAGCCCACCCACAGCATGCCGGCGCCGGCGACGGTCAGGGTGAGGTTGTGGGGCGGCATCGCGGTGCTGCCGAAGCCGCGCCGCGGGCCCATCACCATCGCGGCGACCACCGCGGCGACACCGGCGGTGATATGCACGACGGTGCCGCCGGCGAAGTCCTGCAGGCCGCGCTCATACAACCAGCCGCCGCCCCAGACCCAGTGGCAGATCGGCGCGTAGACGAAGATCAGCCAGATGGTGCTGAACAACAGCATGGCGGAGAAGCGCATGCGCTCGGCGAAGCCGCCGACGATCAGCGCCGGGGTGATGATGGCGAAGGTCATCTGGAAGATGGCAAACAGGCTGGCGGGGATGCTGCCGTTCATGCTGTCGATGTTCATGTCGGCGAAGAACATGTTGCCGAAGTCGCCGATGAACCTGCCCCCTCCATCGCCGCTCTCCGAGCCGAAGGCGATGGTGTAACCCACCGCGAACCAGACCAGGGACATGAGGCAGGTGAGGGCGAAACACTGCATGAGCACTGAGAGCACGTTCTTCACCCGGACCAGGCCGGCGTAGAACAGCGACAGCCCCGGTATGGTCATGAACAGGACCAGCGCGGTGGACGTCAGGATCCAGGCCGTGTCCGCGCCGTTGAGTTCGTCGGCGCTGGCGCCGGAGGCGGCGAGCATGCCGCCGACCAGCAGAGCGAGGGCCTGCCAGAGTCTTGTTGTCGTCTTCATGTTACAGCGCCTCCTCACCGGTCTCGCCGGTGCGAATGCGGATACTCTGCTCCAGGGGGGCGACGAAGATCTTGCCGTCACCGATCTTGCCGGTGCTGGCAGCCTTGCAGATCGCGTCGATGGCCGGGTCGACCTGGGCATCGCTGATCGCTATCTGGATCTTGATCTTGGGCTGGAACTCCACCACGTACTCGGCGCCGCGGTAGAGTTCGGTGTGGCCTTTCTGGCGACCGTATCCCTTGACCTCTTCTACCGTCATGCCGGTAATGCCGATTTGATGCAGCGCATCTCGAACATCATCAAGCTTGAAGGGCTTGATGATTGCAGTCATCATTTTCATGTTGCTTCCTCACCAGTTTTTCAGCCCGATTATTCTGCTTGTACGGCACTGACGCGGGCTACTTGTCGAGCTGTAAGTTGTGCTGCCAGTTGTTGGGCGACCTGCCGGGTTACTTCTTATCGAATTGCTGCTTATCGATCTGCTGCCTGTACCGCCCAAACTCCAGGGACTGCCCGACGTCGGGGCCGGGACAGCCGAATCCTGCCACAGCGCGGTGCAAAGGTTAACCTCTTTGGCCCCACCGCGGTGAAAAATCTACCCGGGTGGGTCACGCGCGATTTCAGACGCACCAAAATAGTGCTTTATGTCGACCGGCAATCGCCCCGGTGCACAGAAATGGTACGTGCAACGCTCCTGGCAGCGTGGTATCAATATCGCCTTCACATCGATACAGGTGCCCCATGACGCCGTTCTACCGCAGCTGCCTGCTCGCCGCCGCGCTCCTCTCCACCGGGGCGGCGGGCGAAACGGCCGCACCCCCTCCTGACCCGCGCAACGTCATCCTCATCATCGGCGACGGCATGGACGAACACCAGGTCACCATCGCGCGCAATTATTTGCACGGTGCCGCCGGGGAGCTGGTGCTGGACGGAATGCCCGTGCGGGGCGCCGCGCAGATCCTTACGGTGGAGGACGCGGTGGAAGGGGCCCCCGTCTACGTCTCGGATTCCGCCAACACGGCCACGAGCATGGCGAGCGGCGAGGTGACCAGCCGCGGCCGCATCGGCACGCGCCCGGGCAGCGACGAGGCCATACCCAACATCGTGGAGCTGGCGGCGCGGGGCGGGGTGCGCACGGGCATCGTCACCACCGCCAGCGTCACCGACGCGACCCCCGCGGCCTTCTACGCGCACATCAACTTCCGCCTCTGCGAAAACCCCGACACCATGGTCGAGGTCAGTTTCGGCGACATTCCCCTCGGTGACTGCTCGGCGCACCTCAAGGCGGCGGGCGGGGCCGGCTCCATCGCCGAACAGCTCGCCGCGTCCTCACTGCATGTCGCCCTGGGGGGTGGCACAAAACACTTCGAACCGAACGCCGAGGGCACGGACGCCCCCGTGGCCGACCTGGCGCAGCGCAACGGCTTCCAGCTGGTGACGGACCGGGACGCCCTGTCCGCCGCCCCGACGGGCGCACCGCTGCTGGGCCTGTTCGCCCCCTCCACCCTCCCCGTGCGCCTCCGGGGCGAGGACGGCCGCGAGGCGGAATCGCCGGAGCCGAGCCTGCTCAACCGCGTGCACCCGTACCTCGGCAGTGTCAGGCAGCCGGAGCCGATGCGCTGCGAACCCAACCCCGATTTCGCCGGCATACCGGAACTGCGCGCGATGACCGAGACCGCCCTGCGCCATCTCGACGCCGGCAACGAGCGCGGCTTTTTCCTGATGGTCGAGTCTGCGTCGGTGGACAAGCAGGCCCACGAACGCAAACCCTGCGGTTCGATCGGCGAAATGGAACAACTCGACGAGGCCCTGGGCGTCGCCCTGGCCTACGCGGAGGAACATCCCGGGACGCTGATCCTGGTGACCGCGGACCACAGCCAGGCCGCACAGCTGATTCCCGAACAGAGCCTGTTCGCCGCGTACCCGATTCCGCTTTTCAGTCCCGGCAAGGTGGCGCGCATCGTCACCCCGGAGGGTGCGATCATGGCGGTCAATTACGCCACGACGAATCTCATGATGGAGGAGCACACCGGCGCCGCGGTGCCGCTCTACGCCAACGAGCCCGGCCGGGGACTGGTGCCGCCGTACCTGCGGCAGCCCGAGCTGTTCGACATCATGCGGAACTACCTGGGTCTCTAGAGATTGACCCAGCTGTTCAGCGCCCGCAGGCGAAACTGGGTGCCGCGAAAACTGAGCACCGCCGAGTCCGGCAGGATTTCATCGATACGCACGCCCGACGCCGGACTACCGCCGGCGCGCAGGGTCTTGCCGTTCATCACCACGCTGGCGCCGCCGCGCTCGGCGAAGTCGTGTCCCTGGTAAAAGATGGTCGGGATGGTGTCCTTGGTTTGCTGGGACAGGCTTGAAAGGAAGGGGGCCGGGTGCTCGACCATGCCCGTGTTGCCCATCTCCTGCTGCGCCATCGCCAGCACCTGCTCGATATCCACCGGCGAGGATTCCTCGGCAGGGGTCGGCGGCGGTGCGGGTTCCGGTTGCGTCTCCTGCAGGGGCTGCGCATAGAGCGCCGCGACCTCGCTGTCGGCGGTGGGGGGCGGCGCCTCGGGCGCGGATGATACCGGCGCAGCTTGCAGGGAGGGCGCGACCTGCCGCGGCGCCGCGGGCGCCGGTGCAGGGTCGGCCGCCGCCGCGGGCATGCGGTCCACTGACTCCGGCGTGTCGGGGGTGGACAGCGCCGCGCGGGCGCGCAGTTCGGATTGCACCGCCGTAAGTGCACTGCTCACGTTGCGCGATACCTCCTCCACGCCCGTGACATCCGCGGGTGCATCGGCCCGCTCCGCACGGTCCAGCAGCAGCCAGGCGATCAACACCAGGGCAGCGGCCAGTGCGGCCCAGGGCAGGTAGCGCCGCCACGGGCCGTCGGACGCGGCGTCCACGTAGTGCCGGGTGGCCAGTCCGGGGACCGGGTCGGCGTCGCCGCGGGAGCGGTTCAGTGCGTCGAGTATCAGTGACAAGGGCGCGGTTCCCCCCGGGAGTTGTCGCGTGGCACCGTCACGGGGCTGCCCCGGCGGTGGTCTCCGCCTGCAGGCGGTGCCGCGCCTGCGCGGCGGTGACGTCGATGCCCAGCAGTTCGTTCAGCCGCAGCAGGGTGCGCACCCCTACCACGCCGTCATCCACCAGGTCGTGATCGCGCTGGAACATGCGCACGCGCTGTTCCAGTGCGCTGTTGAACCGCGTGTCCGCCAGCGCCCTGGGCTGGCCGTCGAGACGCGCAAAAAGATTCGCCACCGCCGCCACGACGGCGCTGTCGTCACCCAGTGAGAGCGGGGCCTGGAATCCCTCAGGGGGGCGCCAGAGAAAGCGGTAGGCACCTGTCCACAGGGGCCCCAGGCGGGCCAGGTCCACCGGAACCACTGCCTCACCCGCCAGCAGCCACGCGTCGCGGCCATCGAAACCGAGCAATAGCGCCTCCGCGGAAAATCGATCCGGCGTGACCAGCGTAATGGACAGCGGGCGGTCGAACCGGGCGAGTTCATCCCAGGTGCCCGCCTCACCGTCCGCGCAGACAAGCCCGTGGTGGATGCCCGAGGGACAGGGTTGCGCCGGCGGGGGCGCCTCAGGGTAAAGCGACCAGAGACGGCGCATGGACTCCCCGGGGGGCAACAGCGCGCGCGCCAGCGTAGCGCCGGTCAGCGTCTCCGGTGGTTCCTCCACGGGGCCCGCGGCGGGCGCGGCCAGTTCCCCGGGGACCGGGGCGACCGCTTCCGGCTGCCCTGCCGACAGCGCCGGCGACTGGACGGGATCGGCCTGTGCGACCGGCCCCGTGGGCGGCTGCGAGCCGCCCAGCAACAGCCACCCCCCGCCGAGAACCAGGACGACCACCAGCGCCAGCCCGCCCGCCACGGCCAGCGGCCAGTGAGCGGCGCCACCCGGCTCGCCCTCTTCCCCCAGCACCTCGCGCGCGGCCATGCGCAACATGGCGCCGTCCGCCTGGGTGCGATTGCGCCCGTAGGCGCCGAGCAGCACGCGGTCGCACAGCACGTTGATCACCCGCGGAATGCCGCGCGTCGCGCGGTAGATACCCTTTACCACCCGGGGCGGGAAGATCACCCGGTCGGGACTCATGCCGGCGACCTGCAGGCGGTGGCTGATATAGGCCCCGGTCTCCTCGAGGTTGAGCGGCTCCAGGTTGTAGCGCGCCGTGATGCGCTGATTCAGCTGGCGCAGTTCCGGGCGCGCCAGCATCTGGGCAAGCTCCGGCTGGCCGATCAGTATGATCTGCAGCAGCTTCTCGCTGTTGGTCTCCAGGTTGGTGAGCAGGCGGATCTGCTCGAGCACGTCGAAATCCAGGTGCTGGGCCTCGTCAATCAGCAGGACCGTCTTGCGACCGCGCTCGTAGTTCGCGAGCAGGTACCGGTGCAGTTCATCCGTCAGCGTCTTCAATGTGTGCTGGTCGCGGTCGTAATCGATGCCCAGTTCATCACAGGCGCTGGCCAGCAGTTCCATGGCGTTGAGCGCGGGATTGAGGATGATCGCGATATCGGTGTCGTCGGGCAGCTGCTCGAGCAGGCAGCGGTTGATGGTGGTTTTCCCGGTGCCCACCTCCCCGGTCAACAGGATGAACCCGCCGCCCGCACCGACCCCGTAGAGCAGGTGTGCCAGCGCATCCCTGTGACGGGCGCTCATGAACAGATAGCGGGGGTTGACCGCTATCGAGAAGGGCGCCTCGGTGAGCCCGAAGTATTGGTAGTACATACGCTCGCGGGCCAGTCGCCCACGCCAGTTGGCCTGCCGGGCATTATGCCCAAGCCGGGGGGGCAACGCCATGCCGCCGGCGTTCTGGGGGTGGCTGTTCTGGGATCAGGTCCCGGACGTGTTGTCCGTGGCGGGCAGCGTACTGGTCATCGCCGGGGGGCTGATGACGATACTGCGCACCCGGGGCAGGCCCGGGAAGAATTAGCGCACCGGCCCTAGTTGGCCTGTGCGGTGGCGCGGCTCTCGGCCAGGGAGCGACGTTCGGCGTTGTACTGCAGGCCTGACTTGCGGGTTTCCTGCTCACTCGACCAGGTCTTTTCCACCACCTTGGTATCGGTGCGCTTGCCCGACTCGAGGTTCATGGGATCGACCCGGACCTCTTCCCGCGAGCCGCTGGACTCGCAGGCCCTGTCCGTGAATGTGGCGTTGCCCGTCTCGTGGTCGACACACATGTAGATGCGCGCAGACGCGAGCTGCGGCAGCAACAACAGGATCAACAGAAGTGCTCTCATACCCTCGCTCCCCGGTCGCGAGTTATCACTCTCTTACACCCAATGTATAGGCGCGCCGGGGGTGATTCCACGAAAAACCCGCGTTTTCTCCAGAAATTAGAAAACCTGTGCAATTGCGCGACTTTCGGCGGTTTTCAGCCCAATTTAGGCGCACACTTGCGGAAAATTACCGGTAATTCTGCAGCCCGGAAACCGCCACGGAGCGGCCTTACAAGGGGACGTAGCGCCCTTTACAGTGCAGCGGAGGGGATAGATACTCTGGCCCCTCGCCAGATCCTAGACGTCGACCCGGGGAGTCCCCCACCCATGCACGTGTTCGTCACAGGCGCCACCGGATTCGTCGGCCTGCACACGGTACTGGAGCTGCTCGCTGCCGGGCACACCGTACGGCTCGGTGTCCGCAACGCGGAAAAAATGCAGGCGCTCTACGCCGCTCACGGCATCGAGCCGGTCGATTTCGCCGTTGGAGAGATCACGGACAAGACCTCCGTCGACCGCGCGCTTGACGGTTGCGACGGCGTGGTACACACGGCTGCGCTGGTGAGCCTCGACCCCGGCCAGGCCGAACTGATGCACCGGACCAACGTCACGGGCACGCGACTGGTCGTGGGCGGCGCGGTGGAGCGCGGGTGCAAATCGGTGGTGTATGTCTCCAGCGCCGCATCGCTGTTCGACCCGGCCCGGTCCGTGCTCGACGAGAGCGCGCCCCTGGCCAATCCCCGCTCGGCCTACGCGCGTTCGAAGGTGGACGCGGAGCAGTTTGTACAGGCGCTGGTCGAACAGGGCGCCCCGGTGGCGATCACCTATCCCACCGCGGTGGTCGGCCCGGACGACCCCGCGATGAGCGAGGGCAACCAGTCCCTGCGCTTCATCCTGCGCCACCTCCACGTCAACACCAGCACCGGCCTGCAGGTGATCGATGTGCGCGATCTCGCCCGGGCGCAACGCCTGTTGCTGGAGGGCGGCCACAGCGGTCGCTACGTGGTCGCGGGTCACTTTGCGCCCTGGCGGGAAGTGGGCGACCTGTTGCGCGAGGTCACCGGCCGGCGCCTGCGTGCCCTCCCCGTGCCGGGGCCGGTGATGCGCGCCGTGGGCAGCGCTGTCGACCTGCTGGGTCTCGCCCCGCGCCTTGAGACGCCGATCACCCGGGAGGCGATGGACTTCGCCACCCGCTGGGTATTCTGCGATGACAGCAAGTTGCGCGACACGCTGAAGATGGACTACAGGCCGATAGCGCAGACCTTCGCGGATACCGCGCGCTGGCTCGCCGAGGCGGGCCACGTCGACCCGGCCTGGGCGGAGAATATCCGGGACTGATCCGGGGCAGCCGCCCGCGTGTGAACGCCTCAGGCGGTGCGCGACTTGCGCGCCTTGCGCGAATCGTCGACCGCGGCCAGCAGCTCCAGGGCCTCGTCGCACCAGGCGAGGAACTGCTCGCCCTGGCCGATTCCCGAGGTGAGGGCGAGGTAGACCCCCTGTCGCCGCACCGGGAGGGACGCCGGGTCGGCGTAATGGGACATGCGGATCTTCTCGTAGAGATAGAGTGTGCGCATCATTTTCTGGCGGCGCTCGGCGATTTCCGCGGCGATATGCGCGGCGTTCTGCGCACTGAGGTTGTACAGCTTGATCAGCAGTTCGTCCTTGGCCGCCTGCAGCCGGGAGTTGCCGAACACCCACTCGGCCAGGGCATCACGGCCGGCCCGGGTGAGGCCGTAGACGATCTTGTTGGGCTTGCCGCTCTGGCTGACCTCGCGCCGGTTAAGCCAGCGCTTGTCCGCCAGTTTGTGCAGCTCCTGGTAGATCTGTTGGTGAGAGGCGTTCCAGAAAAAGCCCAGGGATGTCTCGAAGTCCTTCGCCAGCTCGTAGCCGGAGAGGTCATCGTCGATCAGGGCCGTCATGATCGCGTGTGCCAGCGCCATACCGTCACCTCCTGTCGCGCACTGCCCGTCGTTATTCTTACAGCCAACCGCGTTACAGGTGCTCGCCCCTGGATGGGGCCCGCACACCGACAGCATACCCCTGCGGGGCGCCCGGGTGCAAAGCCTGTTGCACCCGGGCGGACGCCTAGAAGACGAACTGCGCCACCAGCCAGACCTTTTCGGTATCGCTGTAGTTCTCGCTGTCCGCGTCGAAGCTGGCGTACTTGAGCTCCAGATTGACGTGTTTATGTGCCGCCCAGCGGGCGGAGAGGTCCACCTCCGTACCGTAGTCCTCGCTGGAGTCCTCCGCCTGGAAATCGTGGTAGACGGCGGTCAGGGTGACCGGGCCCAGTGCGGCGCCCACCCCGCCGTAGAGGTCCTCGATCCCGTCGGCGGGGGTGTTGAGGAAGGTATCGGCCCAGCCCTGGAACTTGTGGAGCGTCGCCAGCGGGGTCTTGAAGCCCACCCCGTCGCCGGCGCCCAGTACCTCGTACCCGGCCTTGAAACTGAAGCGCTGAACCTTTGCCGACGCCTCGGCGAGGTAGTAGTCCGCGTCGTAGTCCAGGGTGCTGTCCCCCGCCTCCGACTGGGTCGCCCAGGCCAGGGCCAGGGAGAGCCGGTCAAAGCTGCCCCGGTACTCCAGACCGTAGGTGTCGGTGGAGTTGTCCACCGTCTTGCCCGGGGCATAAGGACCGTCCTCGTCAAAATCCAGCAGGTAGCCGTAGGCGCCAAATTTGTGCTGCTCCCCGAGGCCGTAGTCGGCCCGCAGGAAGACATTGTCGCCCTCCAGGTCGGCGGGGTTGGCGCCGTCGTCGGGGCCGAAGATGCGGTTGACGTTGTAGATGTAGGAGGCGTCGAGATTGAGGCCGTCCAGCGGCTTCCAGTTGGCTCGCAGGCCATCGAAGGTCTGTTCGTTCTGGCGCCAGGCCACGCCGCCCACGAATCGCTGGTTGCCGTGGTTGATACGCTGGCGGCCCGCGGTGGCGTCGAGTCCCTCCCCCGCCCAGCGCAGCCAGAGCTGGTTGAGATCCGTACCCGAGGGATCGGCGATGACCGGCCGGGTGGTGTCGCCGTTCTCGGTGGAGTTGTAGTTGTCCGAGCCGAAATCCCAGACGTTGTCGACCTCGCCCAGGGCGGAAATCCCGTGCCATGCGGCGCTCGACAGCGAGATGCGCGAGCGCAGGGTGTTTGCCGAGGCGGTGCGGTCGAAGGAATCCTGGTCGACGTTCTCGTAGCGGTAGCGGAAATTGAGGGTCGCGTCGCCGTCGGTCACCATGCCGACCAGGCTGTCGGTGGCGGCGGGGGCGGCCACTGCCAGGGGGGCGCCCAGGACCAGGCCCAAACCCGGGACCAGGGCACGGTTGAGATAGTGCTTCATCTGTTCACTCCATTATCGTCCGGCGGCTCGTCGTGGATGACGAGCTCCAGGTCGTGTGTCGGTGGCGCGTGGTCCGGCAGCCGGATCCGCTCCACCATGGCGCGCACCGACGCGGGCGGGGCCGCGGTGAGACGCGATACGACAAAGGCCGTAGCAAAATTCACGCCAGCCCCCACGACACCGAAGGCGTTGGGCTCGATCCCGAAAAACCAGTTCGGCGGGGTATCCCCGAGGAACGCGGTGCCCGGGATGAACATGACGCCCTTGTGCTGGAATACGTAGAACAGCGTCACCCCGATACCCGAGACCATACCCGCGATTGCACCCTCACGGGTCACGTTGCGGGAGAAAATGCCCATCATCAGGGCGGGGAAGATCGAGGAGGCCGCCAGGCCGAAGGCCAGGGCCACGGTACCGGCGGCGAAACCGGGGGGGTTCAGGCCCAGGTACCCCGCCCCCAGGATGGCCAGGGCCATGGCGATACGACTAGCGGTGAGCTCCTGGCGCTCGGTGATGCCGGGCATGAACATGCCCTTCAGCAGGTCGTGGGAGATCGCCGAGGCGATGGCCAGCAGTAGGCCCGCCGCGGTGGACAGGGCCGCGGCCAGGCCCCCGGCGGCCACCAGCGCGATCACCCAGTTGGGCAGGCCGGCTATCTCCGGGTTGGCCAGGACCATGATGTCCTGGTCCACCGTGGTCATCTCGTTCACGCCGGGGTCGGCGCTGTAGCGGATGCGGCCGTCGCCGTCCCTGTCCTCGAAGGCGAGCAGGCCCGTTTTCTCCCAGTTGCGAAACCACCGGGGTCGCTCCTCGATAGCCAGGTACTCCCCGGGTGCGGGCTCCAGGGTCTCCATGAAATTGAGGCGCGCCATGCCGGCCACGGCGGGCGCCGTGGTGTAGAGAACGGCGATGAAAACCAGCGCCCAGCCCGCCGAGGTGCGGGCATCGCGCACCTTGGGCACGGTGAAAAACCGGATGATGACGTGGGGCAGGCCCGCGGTGCCGATCATCAGCGAGAGCGTGAAAGCGAACATATTGAGCCCACTGAGGCGCACATCGGTGGTGTACTCGCGAAAACCCAGGTCGGTCACCACCTGGTCGAGCTTGTCCAGGAGGTAGGTGTCGCTGCCGGCCAGGGTACTGCCCAGCCCGAGCTGGGGAAAGGGATTGCCGGTGAGCTGGAGGCTGATGAAGATCGCCGGAATGGTGTACGCGGTGATGAGCACGCAGTACTGGGCTATCTGGGTGTAGGTGATGCCCTTCATGCCGCCCAGTACCGCGTAGAAAAACACGATAATCATGCCGACGTAGAGCCCGGTGTCGTAATCGACTTCCAGGAAGCGGGAGAAGGCGACCCCCACCCCTTTCATCTGGCCGATCACGTAGGTGACCGAACAGATCACGAGGCAGATAACGGCCACCCCGCGGGCGCCGCGGGAGTAGTACCGGTCGCCGATAAACTCCGGCACCGTGAACTTGCCGTACTTGCGCAGGTAGGGCGCGAGCAACATGGCCAGGATGACGTATCCGCCCGTCCACCCCATGAGAAATACGCTGCCGCCGTAGCCCATGAAGGCGATCAGGCCGGCCATGGAGATAAAGGAGGCCGCTGACATCCAGTCCGCCGCGGTGGCCATACCGTTCTGCACCGGGTGCACGCCGCCGCCGGCGACGTAGAATTCGCTGGTGGACCCGGCGCGGGCCCAGAAGGCGATACCGATGTACAGGGCGAAGGTCAGCCCGACGACGATATAGGTCAGTGTCTGCAGGTCCACGGCCGCGCCTCAGTCGTCGTCTTCAACATTGAATTCGCGGTCCAGCGCAGACATGCGCCGGGCGTAGTAGAAAATCAACACCACGAAGACATAGATGGAGCCCTGCTGGGCGAACCAGAATCCCAGTTTGTAGCCGCCGACGCGGAACTGGTTGAGAAAATCGAACAGGATGATGCCACAGCCGTAACTGACCGCGAACCAGACGACCAGCAGCCTGAACATCAGCGAGAGATTGCGGCGCCAGTACTCCTCTGCCCTGGATTCCTTTTTATCCGGCACGGCGTTTCACTCCCCTGGCCCATTGGCTTTTTGCCCTACTATAAGCCCTAACGCCTGAAAATTGCAGGGTGTCAGGCGTCCTCCCGGTACAGGTGCACATCCCGCTGCGGGAAAGGAATGGAGATGCCCTCTCGATCGAACCGCAGCTTCACCTCCCGCGTGAGGTCCCAGTAGGTATCCCAGTACTCCGCGGTCTTGACCCAGGGGCGGACGATGAAGTTCACCGACGAGTCGCCCAGGGTGTGAAGCTTGATAAGGGGTTCCGGCTTGCTGAGGATGGACTCGTGCTCCTCGACGATCTCGCGCAGCACGCGCTCGGCCTTCTCCACGTCGTCGCCGTAGCCGATACCGAACTCCAGGTCCACGCGGCGCACTTTCTGCGCGGTGACATTCTTGATCACGTCACCCCATATCTTGCTGTTGGGCACCACCAGCGTCTGGTTGTCGAACGTGGTGATGGTGGTGGAGACCAGGCTCATCTTCTTCACCAGCCCGGAGGCGCCCGCGACCTCTACGAAGTCGTCGACATCGTAGGGACGGTAGATGAGGATCATGCCGCCGGCGGCGAAATTGCCCAGTGTGTCCTGTAGCGCGAAGCCGACGATAAAACCGGCGACGCCGAGGCCGGCGAGCATCGGCCCCACGGATATACCGACCTGGGACAGGGCAATGAGTATACCGATGACCATCACGGTGCCGCCCGACACAGAGGCCAGGACGTCCTTGAGAAGGGTGGACATCTGTTCGCCGGAGCGCTCGCAGGCCATGACCACCGCGCGCCGCGTGAGCCGCGAGAGCATGCGGAACACGATCAGCACCAATAGCACGATAAGGATGTTGAACACGATGTCCGGGCCCTGCTTTTCCATGGACTCCTTGAGCGTATTCCACGCGTCTTGCGCCAGCGCAACGACAAGGTCGCGCTCGAAATCGCGTACGGAAAAACCAGTGCCTTGTTGCAGCAGCACGCCCTTGTACACAGTGTTGTCAATACTGAGGCGGCTCATTACTTCACTGATGGCCTTGAGACGCTTGGTATCCTCGGTGTGCACCGCGGCAAAGTGCTGGGCTGCGGCGGCCAACTCCGTGTTCGCGGGGTCGTCCTTGAGCCGAAGTCGCATTTCCTCCACCGCAGCGCCGAAAAACTTCAGCCGTCCGACGAGAGTCTCCGCGTGCAGAAAAAGTTGTGTCTCGAGTGTGCTCACGATATCGGTGGAATCGAGGCCCAGCGCCTCGCGGCCCTCGACGAGGTCTGCCGCTGCCTGGTATGAGGCGATGCGCATACGTCGCAGAGCGTAGATGTAGGCCTCCATGCCCAGCTGCTGGGCACCGCTCATGGACTCCGCCTCGACGGTAAATTTGGTGATGCGGTCCGTAAGATTCGCGGTGCGCTCAAATATCGTGTCCGCGACATCGGCGTAGTCATCCCGCAGCCGCCGGGTCATCTCCCGTCGCAGAGGCTCGTCCTCCGGGAGCTCCGCTGCAGCCCTGGCGAGATCATCCAGCTCGCGCACCAGTCGGAAACTACGCTCGTCGCGGCGGAACAGTATCGCCTCCATGTCGGTGTCAGCGACCTCGTCGAGGTGCGCGTTGAGTTCGGCGACCTCGCGGATGCGATCGTCGAGCGCGGCAAGGGTTGCCTCCAGCCGGGTGGCCCGGGCCTCGATATCGCCCTCCGTAAGCCCCTGGGAGTCGATGACCTCATCGGCACCGAACTCCAGGCCTTCGGCTGACATCTGTTGCGCGGAACCGGCAACGGGCACAACTGCCAGCGCCGCCAGCAGCACCAGACACCGATTGAATCTCAGCACCGTTCAGTTCCTCGAGCGGCTCTGCCGCAACTGCTCCCTGGCCTCGAGCCACTCCTGGCACTCGGGCAGGTCGTAGAAGTAGCCGGTCGTCGGCGCCCCGGTGGGACTGCGGCTGACGTTGCCGTAGGTGGCGTAGTAGCGCTCGCAATTGTCCATGCGCCGCAGTTGCTGCTCGACGCAGGCCCGGGTGCGATCTTCGCGGATGGGGGCAAGCGCCTCCTCCCTGGCCGCCTCGCACTTTTCCTCCAGCGCCGTTACCTCGGCGTCGTCCAGTGCGACGACCCCCAGGCTCCACACCAGGGCACCCGTGAGAACCAGCAGCCGACATTCGCGGCAGATTACCCTCCGTGACATCTTCTCTTCCTTACGCAGTCTCAGGGGGTACAAATTAGCCGAACAAGTCCGCTTCCGCTAGGGCCCCTCTAATTAGTTCGGTGTCGCCTCAGGCTTTGCGTCGATTAGCTTCGCGAGGCGCCGTCACGCCGGAAGGCTGGTTGCCTTTCAAGTGGCGGCAACGAAGCGAAGCTAATCGATGCAAAGCCCCGAAGGGCGGGCCTCTGGACTACACTGGCTGCGTTGCGACGCTCATCAAGGACAACCAGCCTTGATCTTCGCGCCGCGTCTTGCCAATGTAGGCCAGAGGCTCCGCTGAGACCTACCGAATTAATCAGAGGTGCCCTAAACTACCCCCGACCCGCCCCGTGGGGCGCGACGACCCCAGCGACCGGGAACCGTATGCCGACGAGCGAAGGAAATGCCCCAGATACCGCCCCGGCAGCGTCGCCTGCCCCCGAAAAACTTCGCTACGCCACCAAGACCGCCCTCAGCCTGACCCTCGCCTACCTGGTCCCCATGGCCATGGGCTGGCCGCAGCCGCAGACCGCAGCGATCACGGTCATGCTGATCGCCGCCACCGGCGCCGTTTCGGAGTCGCTGCAAAAAGGTGTCCTGCGCATCCTCGGGACCGTCGCAGGCGCGGTGATCGGCCTGTCCCTCATCGCCCTGTTTCCCCAGGACCGGATGCTCTACCTATTTGCGGTCTCGGTGGTCGTGGCGCTCGTGGTATACCTGTACAACGCCTACCAGGGCGACAGTACCGCATTCATGCTCACCGCGGTGGTCACGCTCATGGTCTTCAACGGCGGCGACGCGGAAGGCGCTTTCCTCTACGGCGTGGACCGCGCCTTCATGACCGCATTCGGCGTCATCGTCTACACCGTCGTGGCGAGCACCCTGTGGCCGGTCAGGGTCGCGGAAAACACGCGCGAGGAAGCCGCCGACGTGCTGGATGCCGCGGCGGCGTCCTTCCGTGCCCTCACCGGGCGCGATGCCGGCGCAAAAGAGAACGGCCCGGAGCGGGTAAGCCTTTTGCTGGCGACCTCGGAGGCGTTTCACGGCCATCTGGCCGCGGTGCGCAACAGCGCGGACGGGGTGGCCGACTACGCCGGCGAGTGGCGCGCGGTGGAGCACGCCCTGCGTGAACTGCAGGCGACACTGGTGCCGGCCCTGCGCGCGGATGCAGGGGACGAGTCGGCCTGTCGGGAATGCGTGGACAACTACGACACTGTCCTCGCACATATCGATGCCCGATTCCGGCATGCTGTCGGGACGCTGCGCAACGGCACCGGCGATGCCGCCCCGCCGGACCAGCCCATCCGGTACAGGGATGATGCGCTGGCGAGGTGCAACCACCTTGTCATCGCGCAGGTCGCGGCGCGCTGTGAAGTGCTGGAGCGCGTGCAGGAAATCCTGGCCGACCTGCAGTCGGCACTGGACAGCCTCGTCCACGACAGGGGCGGCTTCCGGGCGCCATCCGCCCCCGCCGGCAGCCCCGTGTTCGTCTGGCTGGACCTGGAGAACGCCAAGACCGCCGCGCGCGCTTTCTGCACATTCTGGATCGCCACCGCCCTGTGGATCGAGTTCAATCCCCCCGGCGGATTTATGTTCGTGACCATGTGCACTGTCCTCGTACCGCTGGTCTCGTTCACACCCGCGACACCCAAATTACTTTTCATCCTGCTGACCATCGGCTTCCTGTTCGCACTGCCCGCCTACGTATTCCTGCTGCCGCAGATGACCCACTGGCTGCAGCTGGGCACGTTCCTGTTCACCTACGCGTTCGTGGGCTTTTTTCTCTTCCCCGGGCCGGTGGCGCTGTTTTTCCTGCTGGGCCTGTTCACCCTCGGCATACAGAACACGATGAACTACCATGTGGACGTCATCCTGCTCGTCATGCTGATGTTTTACATGGTCTGTGCCGTCCTTGTCGTCACCACGTACTTTCCGTTCACCAGCAGGGCGGAACTGCTCTACGCCAGCCTGTGCAGGCGGTTTTTCAGTTACTGTGCGTCGGCGGCGCGGCACGGGCGCGGTTCCGGGGTGCGCGACAGGCTGTGGGAAACGCTCGCAAGGGGTGCCGGCTCCGCCCTGCTGGCCAGGATGGCATTCTACGGCGCGCGGATCAGTCCCGACCGCCTCGCGGGGAGGGGTCCGGCGGATATCAACGCGCTGAACGAAGCGGCGGAGATACTTCATGGCCAGTTGCAGGTGGCGCGACAGCGGGAACCGGAGTTTGCCGCCAACCCACTGGTGCGGGCCGCGCGCGAGCGCAGTGACACAAGGCCGGTTGCCGTGCTGTGCGAGGCGCTCGCCAGCGGTGACAGCGGCGCGCAATTCGCCCGTGTCGCGGATTCCGCGCGGGACCTCGAGTCCCGCCTGGACGAATTCCTCGGGGAGCAGCGCCACCGGGACTACGATCGCCACGACATCGCCCTGTTCTACGTGTTTCTCGAATTGCAGACCGCCCTGCTGCGCAGTCTCCAGCGCTGCCGAGACGCGCAGCAGGCGCTGGACTGGCGGACACTGACCGAGCCCGGTTACTAGTATGGGAACCACCGCCCGAACACTGCGCTGCATGCTCACCGGCCTCCTCGGCAGCGCCCTGGGAGCCTGCACCACGCTGGGCCCGGACTACCGCCCGCCGCAGACGCCGGACCTGCCCTCGAGCTGGGTAGCAGAGGAGGCGGAGGGCGAGGCCCGGGAAGTGGGGGCGTGGTGGGAGTTGTTCGGCGACCCCGTCCTCAGCGACCTCATCGCACGCGCATCGCGACAAAACCTGTCGATCGAGGCCGCCGGCCTGCGCATTGTGCAGGCGCGGGCCGCCCTGGGGATCAGCGATGCACTGGTGTTTCCCCAGCAACAACAGGTCAACGGCAGTTTCCTCGGGCTGTATCGCAATGAGGACTGGTTCAAGTCCGCCAACGCGAGTTTCGATGTCGGCTGGGAGATGGACATCTGGGGCAAGTACGCGCGGGGCATCGAGTCGGCGGAGGCCACCCTGTACGCCTCCATCGCCTCCTACCACGACGTCCTCGTCACGATCAGCGCGGAGACCGCGCGCAACTACGTCAACTATCGCACCGCCGAGGAGCGCATCTACCTGGCGCGGCAGAACATCGCCATCCAGGAACGCGTGGTCGAGATGACCCAGGTGCAGTTCGACGCCGGCAACGTCTCCGAGCTGGATGTGCAGCAGGCGCGGACCCAGCTCTACGCCACCCAGTCCTCCCTCCCGGGTCTCAACATAGCGCGGCTGCAGGCCCTCAATGCCCTGGCGGTGCTGCTGGGCGAGCGCCCCGAGACTGTCGCCGCCCTGCTGGCGCGGGCCGGGGAACGACCCCTGCCGGATTTCGGCACCCGCGGGGGCGTCGCACAGCGGAACATGCTGGCCGCGGAGGACTACAGCGACCACTCGGTCATCCCGGAGGCGCCCGTCTTCGGCGAGCGGGTAGACTCCCGGCTGGTCATGCGGCGACCGGACCTCAAGGTGGCGGAACTGCGGGCCCGGGCACAGAGTGCCCGCATCGGCCTCACAGAGGCGGACCTGTACCCGCAGTTTTTCCTGTTCGGCTCGGTAGGGGTGAGCCAGACGGTGAAATCCAGCCGCAGTTTCGACCTGGATGACGCCATCACGGCCAATATCGGCCCGGGAATCAGCTGGAACATCTTCCAGTACGACCGCATCCGCAACGCGGTGCGCATTGAGGACGCCCTCTTCCAGGAGAGCATGGTCAACTACAACCAGCAGGTACTGCAGGCGGTACAGGAGGTCGGCAACGCCCTTGACGGTTACCAGAACAGCCTGGAAAAGAGCCGCTACGACTACAGCGCGGTGGAGGCCTCCATCCGCGCCTTCAATATCTCCGCGAACCAGTACAACAACGGCCTGGTCACCTACCAGCGCCTGCTCAGCACCGTCGAGAAAATGACCCTGCGGGAAGACATCTACGCCGTGACCCGCGGCAACATCGCCAACCAGCTCATCGCCCTGTACAAGGCCCTGGGCGGCGGCTGGGAGTCCCTGGCACCGGGGCCTGTCGTGCGGCCCGAGGCCGAGAGACAGATGCGCGAGCGCACCGACTGGGGCGACTACCTGCAGCCGGAGACGATCACCGGGCAGGACCGGGATGAGTGAGGTCCCCCACGAACTGGCCTGGGGGGACGTGCTGCTGTCGCCGCTGCTGCCGGTGTTCAGCGCCGCCCTGCTGGGCACGTGGATCACGGTGCTGATTCTGAACAAATTGCGCCTCAGCCGGTATATCATGTTTCCATCCGCCACATTCCTGGCACTGATGGCGCTGTACATGCTGCTGATGAACACCTACTGGATCAGGATATAGGGATCGCCGCTTTGAAGGGGCTGAAGAAACTCGGGCTGGGGGCGATAAACGTCGCGCTGATCGCGGTGGTCGCATGGTTCGGCTACCAGGCCCTGGAGGAATACATCGACAACCCCTGGACCCGCGACGGCCAGGTGCGCGGCATCGTGATCCAGGTCGCGCCGCGGGTGTCCGGCATGGTCACCCGCATCGCCGTGATCGACAACCAGTTCGTGCGCGCCGGGGACCTGCTGTTTGAACTGGACCCGGAGCCCTTCGAGATCGCCATCGCCCAGGCGGAGGCCAGCCTGAAGCGCGCCAAAATCAGCTCCCGCGCCTCCAAAATCGAGTACGAGCGCCTGCAGGACATCTACGAGCGGGACCCCGGCGCGGTCTCCCACAAGGACCTCAACCGGCGCGAGGCCAATTACCTGGAATCACTCGCCCAGATCGACGTGGCACAGGAGACCCTGCGCGGGGCGCGCCTCAACCTGGGGTATACGAAGGTCCACGCGACCGTCGACGGTTACATATCCAACCTGGATTTCCAGGTGGGCACCCAGGCGGTGGCCAACACACCGATACTCGCCCTGGTGGACAGTAACAGCTTCTGGGTGTTCGGCTATTTTCGGGAGAGCCAGATCGGCCGCTTCGAGATCGGCGACCCGGCGCGGGTAACGTTGATGGCCTACCCGGACCAGCCCCTGGAGGGCACGGTGGATTCCCTGGGCTGGGGCATTGCTCCCTCAGACGGCAACACCGGCGCCAAGCTGCTGCCCAGCATCAAGCCGGTATTCCAGTGGATAAGGCTCGCCCAGCGCATTCCCGTGAGAATTCGCCTGGAGGCGATCCCGGAGGGGGTGGAACTGCGCTTCGGGCTCACCGCCTCCGTCATGGTCATGGCCGACCAGTGACGGACGCCAGAGGATAACGGGGCAGGACAATTGGACAAGAGAATACACTCGCACAACAATTTCTTCGTCTTTACGGGCGCGCTGATTTTCCTGCTGATCTGTTCCGGCATTGTCAGCTCTACCCCGGCGGGACAGCACCACGAGGTGCTGCAGTTCATGATGTTTGTCACTGAACTGATCGCGTACTTCAGCCTCAACCTGAGCAAGCGCTGGCGGCGTTTCGTACTGGTCATGCTGGCTGTCATGCTGGCTTCCAATGTGCTCAAGGAATTCACCGACTGGTCTCTCGGCCCCTCGGCAATATTGATCGCCTACCTGGTGTTCCTGGTCGGCATGACCTGGGCCGCGTTCCAGCAGTCCCTGTTCACCAACTGCATCGAGCCCAATACCATCGCCGGTGCGGTGGCGGTGTACCTGCTGCTGGGCCTGGTCTGGACCGTGCTCTACCTGTTGTCCATGGAGGTCTGGCCCGGCGCCTTCCACGGTCTGGAATACCGCGCATGGAACGACAATTTCGGCGAGATGGGTTATTTCAGCTACGTCACCATGACCACCCTCGGCTACGGCGATATCAGTCCGGCGATCCCCTTCACCCGTGTTCTGGCCGCACTGCAGGCCATCACAGGCACGTTTTACATGGCGGTGGTCGTGGCGAGCCTGGTCGGGGCGCTGGCGCAAAATTCCAACAAGACGTCCAACCCGGAGGACTGACAAATGGACAACGAAGCACCCAATACGAACTACGACCCGTTGTTTGTGCGCAACATGATCGAGTCCTCCCTCAGGATCGGGCTGCTGCTCCTGCTGCTGATTTTCACCTACGACATCATCCATCCCTTCGTTGTGCCGATCATGTGGGGCGCGATCATCGCCATCGCCGCCTTCCCGCTGGTCAAGTGGCTGGAACCAAAGCTGGGCGGTCGGCGCGGGCTTTCCGCCGCGCTGGTGAGCCTGATCTTCATTCTCATTCTCGTGATACCCGCCTGGTCGACCACGGAGGCCCTGCTGGGCTTCCTGAAGAACCTGTCCAGTTCACTGGAGGCGGGCACACTCGAGGTACCGCCGCCGGACCCGTCGGTGGCCGACTGGCCCGTGGTCGGTGAGCGCGTGCACACGGCGTGGAGCGCCGCGAACCGCGACCTCGAGTCGTTCATCACCGCCAACGCCGAGAGCATCCGGGAACTGACCGGGGCGGTGCTCAAGCGTATCGGGGGCAGCCTGCTCGGGGTGCTCATGTTCATCGTCTCCATCATCATCGCCGGCGGCTTCATGACCTACGCAGAGCCCTGCGGCGAGGCGGCCCACCGCTTCTTCGTGCGCGTCGGCGGGCTGAAGCCCGGTGGCGAGTGGGCGCCGATGACCGTGGCCACGGTGCGCGGTGTTCTCCAGGGCGTGGTGGGCATTGCGGTGATCCAGACCGTGCTGATCGCCATCGGTCTCGTGGTCGCGGGGGTGCCGGGGGCACCCATCTGGTCCGCCATTATCCTCGTGGTGGCCATCGCCCAGCTGCCGCCGACCATCGTCCTGCTGCCCATCATTATCTGGATGTTCTCCACCGCAGATACCACCACGGCGGTCATTTTTACCGTGTATCAGCTGGTGGCAGGCTCCAGCGATACCTTCCTCAAGCCATTGCTGCTGGGCCGCGGCCTGGACATTCCCATGCCCGTGATCCTGATCGGCGCGATCGGCGGCATGATCGTCTCCGGCATCATCGGCCTGTTCGCCGGGGCGGTGATCCTGTCGATCTGGTACAAGCTGTTCGGCCTGTGGCTGGAGCAGCAGGCGCAGTAAACCGACGTTATGCCGGCGGAACCCGAGACCTCCAACTTGCCGATCCGCGTGAGTCTAGTGCGATGCGCCGAGGCCGGGTCCGGAAGACCTCCAGGGGTGAGTATCTTGGCAGTCCGAACTCCTGGGGGTCTTTCGGAGCCGGCCAGGCAAGCTTCTGTTAAGCGTCACAGCTCCGGGATAAGCTTCGAGTACTGCTCGATCATCGGCATGACGATCTCGGGCTTCTCCCAGTTCTCCATGCCGACGCCGATATTACAGCGGTCAATACCGATATCCCGGTAGGACTTCAACAGGTCGGCGGTCACGGGCGCCATCACCACCAGGGTAATCTCCACGTCGTCCGGGTCGCGCCCGAAGTCGCGCACCTGTTGCCGGAAATCGTCGATACCCTGCTTCACGTCCGGCATGGCCACGTCGACCGGCATCCAGCCGTCCGCCCACTGCGCCGCGTGGCGTACCCCGAGGGGACCCATGGCGCCGAAGGTCACCGGGGGGCCGCCGGGCCGGGTAGCCTTGGGCTCCAGCCACACCGGGTCGAAGTCGATCAGCTCGCCATGGAACTCGGGCTCATCGTCGGTGAGCAGGGCCCGCTGCGCCAGCACGGTCTCCTTGAGAGCGAGGTAGCGTCGCTCCCAGGGCAGGCTGCTGGCGTTCTCGAACTCCTCCTGGTTCCAGCCGACGCCGCAGCCGATGATGACGCGGCCGCCGGACAGGCGATCCAGTGTCGCGATAGTCTTGGCCTGGGAAAACAACTCCCGCTCCATGAGCAGCGCGATGCCCGTACCCAGTTTCAGGTCGGTGGTCACCGCGGCCGCCGCCATGAGCGAGAGGTAGGGATCCATCATTTTCTTGTAGGGGGAAGGCATCTCCCCGCCCGGCGGATAGGGCGACTTGCGCGACACGGGGATGTGGCTGTGCTCGCCGTACCAGAGCGACTCGAAACCCGCCTCCTCCAGCGTCTTCGCCAGCAGGTCGGGGGCGGGGTCGTCCGCGGTGTTCATGGAGCTGAAGCCCAGGTGCATGGCAGAGTCCTCGTGCTGTTGGGGGTGGTTCGCCGGCGTCCGCGTGTGAAAGTATCCCCCCGGGGGGATGAAATGCCAGCCGGCAAGGCCGTCGGGGCGCGATCAGTTCAGTTTGCTGACCCGCCGCTCGTGATCCTGCGCCGCCCGGCGACCGCCTGCGCCAGTTCCTGCAGCAGTCGGCGGGTATCCTCCCAGCTGATGCAGGGGTCGGTGATACTCTGGCCGTAGGTCAGTGCCTCCCCCGGGGTCACGCTCTGGCGCCCCTCCACGAGGTTGCTCTCCAGCATCACCCCGAAAATACTCTCGTTGCCGCGGGCCACCTGGGAGGCGATATTGCTCGCCACGTCGACCTGGCGGGCGGGGATCTTGCGGCTGTTGGCGTGGCTCGCATCGATCATGATGCGCGCCGGCAGGCCGGCCTTGTCGAGCATTGCCGCGGCATCGCCCACGGAGAACATGTCGTAGTTCGGGTGTGAGCCGCCGCGCAGGATGATGTGGCAGTCCTCGTTGCCGCTGGTCTGGAAAATGGCGGAGTGGCCCTGCTTGGTCACCGACAGGAAATGGTGCGGCTGGGAGGCGCTCTTGATGGCGTCGATGGCCACCTGGATATCGCCGTTGGTGGCGTTCTTGAAGCCCACGGGGCAGGACAGCCCGGAGGAGAGTTCCCGGTGCGTCTGGCTCTCGGTCGTGCGCGCGCCGATGGCGCCCCAGGACACCAGGTCCGCGTAGTACTGCGGGCTGATCAGGTCGAGGTACTCGGTGCCCGCCGGCAGGCCCATCTCCCCCAGGTCCAGCAACAGCTGGCGCGCCAGGTGCAGCCCCTTGTTGATACGAAACGTGTTGTCCAGATCAGGGTCGTTGATCAGCCCCTTCCAGCCCACCGTGGTGCGGGGTTTCTCGAAGTAGACCCGCATGATGACGAAAACCTCGTCCGCGATCTCCGCGGCGACATCCCGCAGCAGGCCGGCGTACTCCCGCGCCGCGTCCGGGTCGTGGATGGAGCAGGGGCCGACGACGACCACCAGGCGATCATCATCGCCTGCCAGGATATCGTGGACCGCGCCGCGCGCGTCGGCCACGGTGCGCGCAGCGGCGTCGCTCACCGGAATGTCCCCGATCAATTGCTCCGGAGAGTTGAGCTCGTTGGTCCTGGCGATCCTCAGATCGTCGGTGCGCGCTGTCATTCTTCCACCTGTTCGCTGCACCCCGGCGGGGCCTCGGCCGGGGGGCGCGTAATATACCACAACCGGCCCGCCGCCAGCCCGGGATCAGCGCCCCTGGAGGAAAGGCTCGAGCAGTGCGCCGATGGTGTTGGGCACCACGAGGTGGGCCGCGTACCAGGTGTGCAGGCAGCGGATGCGAGTGAAATCAGCAATGCCGCCGATACCCTTCTCCGCGAGGACGTCGTCGTAGCCGAGCTCGGCCAGCCGCCGGCGCACGGATTCTGACATCAGGCTGTCCCTCAGGGCGATATGTGCCCGGTGATCCCCCGCCATGGCCTCGCGCAGCGGGCCGGACGCGTCCACCCTGCCCTGCAGCTCCGCGATAAGCCCGCCCGCTTCCAGGCCGTCTATGTGGTAGACGGCGTCCGGGTCCACCAGCCAGAACAGGGTGGGAAAGGGCTCGTCCTCCACCAGGGAGGCCACCCTGATCACCCGCGGCTCACCGCACGGCCCCGACACCGCCACCGCTTCCATCCCGCGGGGGTTCCTGCCCAGGAGCTCGCCGACACGGGCGACGGTCTGTGGGTTGACTGACATGGGGACTCCGGGTGTGGCGTGCCGCGATTCTACGTTATTTGACAAAGCCTGGGCAGCTTATTAGAGTGCCAGCCCGTACCAGGTGCCCGCCGTGGAGCATTCATTGTCCGCTGGGTGGGTTAAATGGGAAGTGTGGTATGGCTGGCCTCCGGCCCGCCCAAGCCACCGCTGCCCCCGCAACGGTATGCAGCTTGATTTCAAGGCCCTCTCAGCGATCTCTCAGAAGGTCTTCAAACAAGCCGCGAGCCCGACACCTGCCTGGTAGGTATGCCATTCCCATGGCACACGCAACGATGGAGCGGAGGGCTTCATGCACGGTTGCTCAATGCTCGCATTGTCTTCCCTGATCCCCTCCCTCAATCGCCAGACCATAAAGGCAATTGAGGAACAATCATGAATACGCAGACCCGTATTGCAGCGCTCACCCTGGCGGTGGCGGCGGCACAGCCCGTGATCGCCGACAACCAGATGGAAGAGGTCGTCGTTACCTCCTCCCGTGTACCCACCCCCCTGCGGCAGATCGGCACCTCGGTTTCGGTGGTGACCCAGACTGACATCGAGCAACTGGGTTACAACGAACTGTACAACGTGTTGCGCACCCAGCCCGGTGTACAGGTGTCCAACCAGGGTGGTCCGGGCAGCATCACCTCCCTGAGAATCCGCGGCGAGGAGAGTTACCGCACCCGCTTCTACCTCGATGGTATCGATATCTCCGACACCTCTTCCCCCCAGACGACACCCCGCGTGGAGCAGATTCTCAGTTCGGGGGTACAGCGGGTGGAGATCCTGCGCGGCCCCCAGGGCCTGATGTACGGGGCGGACGCCGGCGGTGTGGTCAACGTCTCCACCATCGCTCCCGAGGAGGGCTTCAACGGTTCGGTCTCCGCCGAGGGCGGGCGCTACGACACCCAGCAGTACAGCGGCAACATCAATGGCGGCAACGGCACCGTGGACTTCAGCCTGTCGGCGGCAGACTACGACAGCGACCTCTACAATGCCCGCACCATCGATACCGACATTCGCGACGACGACGGCTACGAGAACACCACCCTGCACGGACGCCTGGGCTGGAATGTCACCGAAGACCTCCGCCTGTCCCTGGTCGCGCGGGACGTAGAGGGCGAGACGGCTTACGACGGCTGCTTCACGGTTGCCGACTTCGCACCCAGCAACGCCTGTACCGACGAGTTCGAGCAGGAAGCCTACCGCGTGGCGGGCAACTACAGGACGGAGCGCTTCACCCACGAGGTGTTCTATACCAGCAACGAAATCACAAGGAAAAACTACACCGAGGGCGAGTTCGCCTTCGGCAACGGTGGCGAACTGGAACGCACCGGGTACCTGGGCAGCTTCACCGCCAATGACAGCCTGAAACTGGTCTACGGCGTGGACCTGCTCGACGAGTCCCTCGACGACAGCAGTATCGACGACCGCGAGCAGGAGGGCTACTACGCGGAGTACCAGGGCGGCTTCGGCAACCACTTTTTCGTCACCGCCGGCGCGCGTTACGACGACACCGACGACTATGGTTCCACCACGACCTACCGACTCAGCGGCGCCTACCTGCTGCCCCTGGCCGGGGGAGAAATGAAGCTGAGAGCCACCTACGGCACGGGCTTTCGCACCCCCAGCCTGTTTGAGATCAACAACAACGGCTTCTCCTTTGATCCCGTCCCGGAACTCGACGACGAGGAGAGCGAGGGCTACGACCTCGGGGTGAGCTGGGCCGGCAGCAGCCTCTACGTGGAGGCGGTGTACTTCGACCAGGAGATCACCGACGAGATCTTCTACGATAATGCGGACTTCGTTTATCGCCAGCGTACCGGCGACACCGAGTCCCAGGGCGTCGAACTGTTCGGCAGCTGGGCGGTGCTCGAAAGCCTGAGTATCGACGGCAACTACACGTACACCGACTCCCAGGACATCAACGGCGACCCGCGGCCCCGCAGGCCGGAGCACATGGCCAACCTCGGCGTACAGTGGACCACCCTGTCCGACCGGCTGACCCTCGGCCTGCACGCACGCCTGTCCCAGGACGCCGTCGATGTGGACGGCACGGAGATGGACGACTACGAGGTTCTGGACCTGAACGCCAGCTTCCAGGTGCTGGAGGGGCTGGAACTGTTCGGCCGCGTGGAAAACGTCACCGATGAAGACTACGAGGAGGTTAGCACCTACAATACCAGCGGGGCCGCGGGCTACGTCGGCCTGAAGTACTCTTTCTAACCAGGGACGCGGACGACGCCATGAGTGACGAGCGCAAGGAGGCCAGACACAAGGCCTCCATGGAGAAGCAGAAGTCGAGGGTCGACGCCGCCATCGAGGCAGCGTCCACCGAGCGCGGCGTCGCGGTGCTGCTTACCGGCAACGGCAAGGGCAAGTCCAGCTCTGCCTTCGGCATGGTTATGCGCGCCCTCGGCTACGGACAGAAGGTCGGCGTGGTGCAGTTCATAAAAGGCCAGCAGCTATCCGGGGAGGAGATCTACCTTCGGGACTACTGCCCCGGGGTGGAGTTCCACCAGATGGGCACGGGCTTCACCTGGAACACCCAGGATCGCAGCGGCGATATCACCGCGGCGAAGTCCACGTGGGAGAAGGCGCAGCCCATGCTGGAAGACCCGTCCTTCGACCTCGTGGTGCTCGACGAACTCACCTACATGATCGCCTACGACTACCTCGACGAGCAGATGATCATCGATGCCCTCCGCGCGCGCCCGGCGGGACAAAGCGTGGTAGTGACCGGCCGGGGTGGCGGCGCCGCACTGCAGGAGGCGATGGACACGGTGTCCGAGGTTAAAGAGGTGAAGCACGCTTTCAAAGCGGGGATCATGGCCCGCAAGGGCGTGGATTTCTAGCGGCTACAAGCGGGGACTAGGGGCTTACGCCTGTGTAGTGCTCGCGCGCTTTCTCCAGGTGCGCGCAGAGCTGGGTGGCACCCTCGATCAACCGTGGCGTATGGCGCTGCATGATATCCGGCGGCACAAAGTACAACTGCCCGTTGGCCACCGCGCGCATCGACTCCCACTCCCTCCACGCATCCAGCCACTCGGGGCGGGCCTCGTCCATGCCGCTGGCAAGGATGACCTGCGGATCCGCGCGAATGACCGACTCCACGCCGATCCGCGACACCAGCGGAATGGCGTCGGCAAACACATTGCGTCCGCCGCAAAGCCGGATCACATCCGAGATGATGTGGTCGTCGTTCAGCGTCAGCAGCGGCTCGTCCCAGATCTGGTAGTAGACGCTGACCGGCGCCTGGTCGCTGTAGGCTGAGCGCAGCTCGGACAGTTGCGAACTGAATCGGGCCGCCGCTGCTTCACCGGTTGCGGCGTTCCCGGTAAGCGCCCCGATATCCCGCAGGGAACGCGCCACGTCGTCCAGGGTCTTGGGTTCCTCCGCGAACACGGTGAGACCGAGGCGCTCCAGCCGCGTCGCCGTCTCCTCCCCGTTGCCGCTCATCCAGACGATCACCAGGTCCGGCTCCAGTGCGAGCACACTCTCGTAGCTGACCGTATCGTAGGAACCGACGCGGGGAACCTTTTTTGCCGCCTGCGGGTAATCGCTGTAGGTGACGGTACCTACGAGCTGGGACCCCGCCCCCGCCGCGTAGACGACCTCGGTAATGTGTGGCGCGAGGCTGATGACGCGCCTCGCGGGCTCTTCCAGCACCAGGTCCATACCGCGGGCGTCAGCCACGCGTATTTCCGCCCCTGCTCCGGGGATTGCCGCCAGTGCCAGGAGAACGCAAAGGGCACGCAATCCCGCCACCCTCACGTGATTACCAGCGGCCCGCCGCTCGCGGGGTGCCTGCCGATCGTCGCATCGACATCGAAGACCGCGCGAATGGATTCGACCGTCAGCACGTCCACCGGCGGCCCGGAGAAAGCCACCGCGCCGCCGTGCAGCAACACCAGCTGGTCGGCGCAGCGCGCCGCGAGATTCAGGTCGTGCAGCACGATCAACACGCCGACGCCCTCCCCCGCCAGGCGCCGCACGATCTCGAGCGTCATGCGCTGGTGCGCGAGGTCGAAGGAGGCTGTCGGCTCATCAAGCAACAGGTAGCGCGTATCCCCCGGCGCTTCGCCCCAGATCTGCGCCAGCACGCGCGCCAGCTGCACGCGCTGCTTCTCCCCGCCCGACAGGCGCGTGTACTCCCGCGACGCGAGGTGCTCGAGATCCACCGCGGCCAGCGCACTGGCAACGATACGGCGGTCCGCCGCGACACCCGTCGCGTGCGGGGTGCGCCCCAGCGCGGCCACCTCCTCGGCGGTGAAGGGGAAGTTGAGGACAGAGTGCTGGGGCAATACGGCCAGGCGCCGCGCCCGCGCGGCGTGGGCGAGATCGTGAAGACCCTCGTCGTCCAGCGTCACCTCGCCGCTGTCCGGTGGCAGTTCACCACTGAGCAGCCGCAGCAGGCTGGTTTTGCCGGCGCCGTTCGGGCCGAGTACCGCCGTGACCTCACCGGGCCGGACATCGAGGTCCACGCCCCCGAGCAACTGGGTCCCGCCCAGGCTGAGGGTGACGTGTTTGGCCATGAGCGTCACTCAGTCCACCTCGAAACCGCGCCTGCGCACGAGCAGGTAGAAGAAGAACGGCGCCCCCAGCAAGGCCGTGAGAATCCCTGCCGGCAGCTCCGCCGGCGCGACCACCACCCGCGCCACGCTGTCGGCGCTGACCAGCAGGATCGCCCCCGCCATGGCCGCGGCCGGCACCAGGTAGCGGTGGTCCGGTCCGATCAGCAGGCGCACGATGTGGGGCACGATCAGGCCGACGAACGCGATGATCCCCGCCACCGCGACCGAGGCGCCGACCGCCATGGCGGTGAGGAGAATCAGGCGCCGCTTGACCGCCTCCACGTCCACCCCGAGGTGGCGGGCCTCCGACTCGCCGAGCAGGAACGCGTTCAGTGCGGCGGCATCCCGCGGCAGCGTCGCGAGCAGCAGCGCGCAGACCGCAGCCGCAATACCGACCCGCTGCCAGTTTGCCGCGTCCAGGCTGCCCATCTGCCACAGGCTGATGCGGCGCAGCATTTCGTCGTCCGCGATGTAACTGAACAGGCTGTTGAGTGCACCGGCCAGGGCGGTAATGGCGATACCCGCCAGGAGCATCGTCGCGACGGAAGTGCCGCTGTCAGAGGTCGCCAGTCGATAGACGAGGATCACCGCGAGGAATCCACCGGCAAAGGCGCCGGCGGCAACTGCCGACAGGCCCGAAAATTCCCCCGCCTGCAGCAGCGTGCCGCCGCCGAGCACGATGACCAGGCTGGCGCCCGCGGACGCGCCCGCCGAGACACCGATCAGCGAGGGGTCCGCGAGCGGGTTGCGAAACAGGCCCTGCATCGCCGCACCGCAGACCGCCAGGCAGACCCCCACCAACCCGGCGAGCAGGACGCGCGGCAGGCGAATGGACGTCACGATCAGGGCGTCCCGGGCCGCATCGGGTGCTGACCCTGTCACCCCGAAGAGAGCGGCGACGACGTCGCCCGGGGCGATGGCGACAGGTCCGGCCATCAGGCCCAGCATTGTCGCCGGTACTAGCGCCAGCGCCAGCAGCCAGAGGAGCCCGGCGGGTCGCATCAGGCGCATCTGCTGCACTCCACGCTACGCCGCGGCGACGGCGGTTTCACCAGGTCTCCCGCGGGAACAGGCGCGACAGGTCCAGGGCCTTCTCCAGCGCTGTCGCAAGCCGCTCCAGCTGGTGTTCGCGCACCTCGGCGGGCACGGGAGCCTCAGCCGCTTCCAGCCCGCACCAGCGCAGCAGCGCGTCCCGCGAGGACGGCAGGTCGAACAGGCCGTGCAGGTAGGTTCCCATGACCAGGCCGTCCTCCGAGCGCGCCCCGTCCGGTCGTCCGTCCGCCAGCTGCACCGCCCAGTGCTCCAGGGCGGGCCCGGCGCTGCGCCCGCAGTGAATCTCGTAGCCCTCCACCGCAGCGCCGTCCAGGGCCAGGGTGCCGGCGACCCGGGCGAGTACCTTCTCCTCCCTGATCTGGGTGGTGAAATCCAGCAGGCCCAGGCCAGCGCTGGTGCCCGGACGCTCCTCCACCCCCGCGGGGTCGTCGATGACGGTTCCCAGCATCTGGAAACCACCGCAGATACCCAGGACGCGCCCGCGGTAGCGCAGGTGGCGCGCGATGGCCTCGGGCCAGCCGTTGTCATGCAGCCACTGCATATCCCTGCGCACGTTCTTGCTGCCGGGGAGAACGATGAGGTCTGCCGCGGGCACCGCCTCGCCGGGCCCCACGAATCGCAGGTCGACGGCCGGGTGCAGGCGCAGGGCGTCGAAGTCCGTGTGGTTGCTGACGCGCGAAAGTGCCGGAACCGCCACCCGGAGCGCCCGGCGGCTCTCATCCAGCACCTGCCCACTGTCGATGGCGTCCTCCGCATCGAGGAACAGTCCGTGCAGGTAGGGAATAACGCCGAGCACGGGCTTGCCGGTGTACTCCTCGAGCCAGTCGATACCCGGTTGCAGCAGGCTGATGTCCCCGCGGAAGCGGTTGATGACGAAACCCGCGACGCGCGCCTGCTCCGAGGGTGACAGCAGCTGCAGGGTTCCCACCAGGTGGGCGAAGACGCCGCCGCGATCGATGTCGGCGACGATGATCACCGGGCAGTCCACTGCCTCGGCGAACCCCATATTGGCGATATCGTTCTCGCGCAGGTTGATTTCCGCGGGGCTGCCCGCGCCCTCCACGATGATGTAGTCCCGGCCCCCGGCGAGGCGGGCGTGGGACTCCAGCACCGCCGGCATTGCGTAGGGCTTGTAGCCATGAAAGGCCCGCGCATCGAGTTCCGACAGGGCCCGGCCCTGCAGGATGACCTGGGCACCGGTATCGCTGGACGGCTTCAGCAGCACCGGGTTCATATCGCTGTGGGGTTCGATGCCGCAGGCCTGGGCCTGCAGCGCCTGGGCCCGGCCGATCTCGCCGCCGTCGACGGTGACGGCGCTGTTCAGCGACATGTTCTGGGGCTTGAACGGGGCGACCGCGAGACCGCGCCGGGCGAGCACACGGCACAGGCCCGCGACCAGGATGCTCTTGCCAGCATCCGAAGTCGTGCCCTGCACCATCAGCGTGTGTGCGCCTGTCGCGCCGGTGCCTGCCATAAATGCAAAGTCCTCGCTGCCTGGAACGTCGGTCGGCGGATCGTGGAAAGGCTCGGGGGAAGGCAGCGAACAGAGGCCGGCAACCTCACACAGAGCCCTCCGCTCCACTGTTGCACGCCGGGCTGGTATCGGGCTTGCCGCGCTCGCCCCGGGTTCTTGTGGCGGGTCGTCTATAGAGCGCGGTATACCGTTGCGGGGGCAGCGGTGGCACCCGACCTGCGGGCCCACACTTCCCATTTAACCCTTGAAAATCAATACCCAAGGGCACCTGGCACGGGGCCCGACTGTAGAGAGTCACCCCTGCAAAGTCAACGCGCAGGCAGAAAAAACCCGGCGCGTGGCCGGGTTGTTGCAGGCGGGTTCCGGGCCCGTGGCCCGGAAGATCGCGTCAGAAGCTGATGGTGAAGGACGTTCCGATAGTGCGCGGCCGGTTGATCACCGTGCGGTCGTAGGCGGTCAGGTTGAACGCCAGCGCGTCGCTGTAACTGTAGATCGCCTCCTCGTCGGTGACGTTGTCCACGTACAGCAGCCACTCCCAGTTGTCCGCGCTGCTGAAACCGACCCGCAGGTTGATGATCTCGTAGTCCGGCTTGGTGTTGCCGGAGATGATGCCGTTGCCCGAGATATCATCGTTGGCCTGCCCGGCCAGCTCCAGGGTTTCGTCCACGTAGTTGTAGTTGGCCACCGCGAAGAACTCGCCCGTATCCACCGGGATGGTGTAGTCCAGGGTCACGTTCGCGGTCCACTCGGGCACGTCCGCCAGCTCGTCGCCGGACTCGATGCCCGCCTGGGGCACGTCGTCCTGGAACTCCGCCTCGGTGTAACCCGCCGCCAGGCTGACCGTCAGGTTGTCGGTGACGGCCGCCAGCATCTCGAGCTCGAGACCCTGCGTCTCCGCCTCACCGATATTCGTGGTGAAGTTGACGCCGCAGGTGCCGCTGGTGGTGACGACCTGCTGGATGTCGTCCCACTCCATCAGGTATACCGCGCCGTTGAAACGCACGTTCTCGGAGAGGTCCGCCTTCCAGCCGAACTCGTAGTTGGTCACTTCATCGCCCGAGAACGAATCGGGCGAGCCGCTGATGCCCAGGGCGTTCAGGTCATTGTTACAGGCGAAGCCCACTACGTCCGCCGGGTCCTCGCTGCGCGGCACGGTGCGGTTACCGCCGCCCGGGCGGGAGCCGCTGGACACGGTGCCGTAGATCTGGCTCGCGTCGTTGTAGTGCCAGGTACCGGTGAACTTGCCGTGCACGTCATCGTCGCTGATGGACAGGTCCAGCGTGTTGGCCGTGTCACGCGGGCCGTCGTTGAAGGCCCAGCCCCAGTCCTCCTTGAACTGGTTGTACTCGTAGTCCAGGTAGCGACCGCCGACCGTGATGGAGAAGGATTCCAGGAACTCCCAGGTGAGCTCGGAGAAGACCGCGTACTCCTCGTACTCCCGCTTGTCCTGGGTGTTGGCCAGGCCGAAGGGGCTGATGTCGGGGTCGAAGCCGCGCTGCATGCGGTAGCCCGCGTCGGCCTCGGAGTCCTTGTAGTAAACACCGCCCAGCCAGTGCAGGTGCTCGTTGTTGTTCGAATTGATGCGCGCCTCGAAGGTGGTGTCCTCGAGATCGACGTTCTCATCGGCGAACACGGCCTCGTCGGCCTCGCCGAAGATATCGATGGTGGCGTCGGTGATGTCCTCGATGTTATCGGTTTCGCGTTCGATATACGAAAGGCTCGCCAGCAGGTCGACACCGGACAGGTTGTGCCCGTAGGTCAGGTTGCCCATGGTGAACTCGTCCTCGTAGGGCTCCGGCGCGTCGAATATCGCCGGCTGCTTGAACTCGTTGTCCGGGCCGTAGTAGTTGGGCTTGCCGTCCATCTCCAGGTCCTGCCAGAAAATGGAGGGCTGGATGTAGGCATTCTCGAACTCGTAGCGATAGGCGGCGCGGACTGCAGACGTCTCCTCGTTGTTGACGTCGTCCTCGAAGGAAGCGCCTGTCTCGCGGTCGACCCGGTCGTGGTAGCCGTCGCGATCGGTGAGGGACCCGACAACACGCAGGGCGCCGTTGGAGCCGGTCGCCAGGTTGTACACGCCGTTGGTCACGTAGTTGATGCCGCCTTCCTTGGTGTCGGACACGTCGACATTGAGGTTGCCCTCGTTGACCCCGACCAGCGGCTTGGCGGTGATAAAGCGCACCGTGCCGCCCATGGAACTGGAGCCGTACAGCGTGCCCTGGGGGCCGCGCAGCACCTCGATACGCTCGAGGTCGTACAGCTTGGGATCGATGATCGCCTGCTGGAACGACGTGGAGGAACCGGAGGAGATGGTCTGGATGGGCATTTCGTCCAGGTACACACTGACCGTCGGCGCCACGCCGGTCGCGGCGGAGATCCCGCGAATGTTCAGCTTGGTGCGCCCGGGCCCGGAGGACCGCAGGGACAGCGACGGCACCGTGGTGGCCAGGTCGGTGAAATCCGAGGCGCCGACGCGCACGATCTGTTCCGCGCCGATCGCCGTGATGGCCATCGGCACATCCTGCAGGCTCTCGGTGCGCTTGGAGGCGGTGACGATCACCTCTTCGAGCTGGGCGTGGGCCAGGCTGGGTATCATGGCCATCACAGCGGTGGCCATCAGGGTTTTCTTCAGTTGCATTTGCGGGCTCCCTAGCAAAAAATCGTTGCTTTTTTTACGACAGGTTTTTAAAGGGTTTTGTTGTTATCCGCGAAGTCTAACCCGATCGGCAGGGCGTTGTCGGGGGGGAGAATGTAACTATTTCATAGAATAGCCGCCCCGGCGGATTCATAGAATAACCGCGCCGGGGGACGTCCCTACATGGAGTGCTTCAGCAGGGGCGGAATCTCCTCCAGGGACTGGCCCTCTCGCTCCAGGCGGGCGGCGACCTCCACCAGGGCCGGGCCGAGCCGCGGAGTGACCTCCGCCGGCCGCAAGGGCTCCCCGCACTCACTGCAGGTCAGGGTGGGGTGGGTGCGCCGGCCACAGCCCTCGTGCACGTACTCCAGCGGGGCGCCCTGCCCCCTGTCCATCCACTCGTCCCCCCAGCGCGCCAGGGACATGAGTACGGGGTACAGGCCCAGCCCCTTGCGCGTGAGGCGATACTCGTGGCGCAGGGGGCGGTCGCTGTAGGGCACCTTGACCAGCACGCCGTGGTCGACAAGCTTGCCGAGTCGTTCCGAGAGGCGGTGGCGGGTGATCCCCAGGTTCTTTTGGAACTGCTCGAAGCGACGGGTGCCGAGAAAGGCGTCGCGCATGATCAACATGGTCCAGCGTTCCCCGACCACCGAAAGCGCCCGGGCCACGGAACACACCTGCTTGTCGATATCATCCCAGCGCATTGTCTGCCCTCCTCCGGCTTGCTCGAATCTGCCTAGTATATTCATTCCGTATTGGAACGCACACCCCCGCGCGGCCCCAAACGAAAAACCCCGGCGGGTTGCCGGGGTAATGGAGTGCTGAGATCGGGGACAGATTTAATATCTGTCCCCTCTCGATAAGGTCCCGATCAGAAGTTGTAGGAGGTGCGCAGGTACCAGGAACCGCCCTCGTAGTTTGTCACCGTACGGCGGGGGTAAGGCAGGCCGACGCTCACGCGGTTCGCGTTGACACCGTTGTCCTTGATCTCGTCCGGGTACTCGTCGAGCACGTTGGAGCCGCCGAGGGTGACGTTCCAGTTTTCGGTGATGTCCCAGCCGAGTTCCAGGTCGATGTAGTACAGGTCGCCAATCTCCTTGGAGCGGTCACCCGGGTCGCCGTTAATGGTGCCGCGCTCGTCGTAGTGCTCACCCCACCAGTTGGTGCGGAACATGAACCACCAGTTCTGCGCGAAGGAGGTGGTCGCGGTGAACACGAAACGGTCCTCCGGGTAGTTGTTCTCGATGTCCTCCACCAGGGAGTCGCTCACCGGGTCTACCCCGTTGACCTGCGTCTGGTCGGTGACCTCGATCTCGTTGTGGTTGTAGGCGAAGGTGAAGTCCGTGGAAACGCCGTCGGTCCAGTCCTGGTAGCTGGTGAACACCAGGTCCACACCCTTGTGCTCGACGTCGAGCGCGTTGGTGTAGAAGGAGATGGTATTGCCCGCCGCGGTCTGGATATCGCCGGTGCGGTAAATCCTGTCGTCGACCTCGATGAAGTAGCCGTCCACGGTCAGACTGGAGGACTCCCCGATCGCCCACGTAAAGCCGAGAGAATAGTTGGTGGATTCCTCTTCAGTGAGCGCCGTACCGCCATTGGCAAGTGCCTGCGGTGAGGTCGGCGGCACAAGGCCCTCTTCCACCTGCAAGCCCGTAGCACCGTCGAACGTGGTGATTGTGGTGCGCACGTTGGCCTGGCCGGGCGTGGGCGCGTGGAAACCAGTGGATACCGCGCCGCGAATATTGATCATGTCGGTGATACTGTAGCGCGAAGCCACCTTGTAGTTGGTGGTGTCACCGAAGTCGGAATAGTCCTCGTAACGCAGCGCGAACTGCGTCAGCCAGGCCTCGGTGACATCCCACTCCAGGTCGGTGTAGACCGCCCACAGATCCCGGTCAAAGGAGCCGGCATCCTGCGGCGGGAACCCGCGCAGGCCGCTGGCACCGTCGCCCTCGTAAGAGTTCGGCTCACCCTCGACAACCGTGTACTCCTCCTCGCGGTATTCCGCACCGAACGCAAGGTTGAGGTCCGCGTCGATCGCCCAGGAGAAGTCGGCATTGGCGCCGATCTCTTCCTGCTCGTAGCCGCCCGGATCGAACTTCATCTGGGCCGGCTCTCCATCCGGGCCCAGGCCCAGTGTGGGGTTGGTGGTGTTGTTGAGCGTGTAATCCAGCTCGTTGTAGCCGAAGCTGCCGCTGAGATCGAAATACAGGTCGTCGCTGAAATTACCGCGATAGCCGGCGACGATGCTGTAGTCCTCCTGGTCGCCGTCCAGGAACGGGGTGTACCCCGTCTCGTTCAGGTCGCCATCGTAACCGAAATCATCGCGGAAGCTTTGCAGGGTTGAGTGATCCGGGTTGCGGTAGAAGAAGCGGTACCGCCCTTCGGTGTCGGCATAGTTACCGAAGGCGTAGAGTTCGGTGTCCTCGTTGATTGCCCAACCGGAATTGATGAACAGGCGGATGCCTTCCGTTTCCGGCCGGCCCCAGGATTGCGCGAAGGGCGTGTCATTGAAAGGGCTGTCCTTACCGATTCCCTCTGCGCCGCCGTCGATCAGCGCCTGGGCGTCCGGGCGCTGATCGCCGCGGGACAGGCCCTCGTTGTCGTAGTACTCACCGGTGAGGTTGACGAAAAAGTCGGTGCCCGCACCGAGGCCGATGTTGCCGCCCACCTTGGTGCTCGACTCGTCGTCGAAGTACTCGCCATACTGCACCATCACTGTGCCGCCCTCGTTGTCGTCCTTCATGCGAAAGTTCATGACACCGGCGATGGCGTCGGAACCGTACTGGGAGGAGGCGCCGTCGCGCAAGACTTCCACGCTCTTCAGGCCTATGCTGGGAATCATCCCGATATCCACACCATGCGCACCATTACCCGCGGCGGGGGCGAAAAACTGCACGAGCGCAGTGCGGTGCCGGCGCTTGCCGTTGACCAGGACCAGTGTCTGGTCCGGCGCCATGCCGCGCAGGGATGTCGGGCGGATAAAGGCGCTGCCGTCGCCGGTGGCTGGCGTCGCCGTGTAGGAGGGCACGAGGGCCTTGAGGTTGTCGGTAATATCCGCGGTGTTGCCGAGGGAGTTGAACTCCTCACTGTTGAGGACGTCGACCGGGACGGGGGAGTCCGCGACGGTCCGGGCCTTCAGGCTGCGTGTACCGGTGACTACCACTTCCTCGAGTACGGGTTCCGCCGAGTACACGGCGGGGGTCTGGGTCATCGCGGAAATCGATGCTGCCACTGCGACATAGAGAGGGGTTTTCTTCGTCTTCATTGGTTCAGCTCCGTGGACTATTGTTGTATGTATACCTGACCAAACACGTGGCCCGCTGGGCCTTGTTTTTACATCGTTACGCCTTGCTGCTACCTCTTTTCCAAACGGGTGATTTTGACTGCCTTTTCAGCCACCGGATTGCGCTGCGGGGCCGCTTCCCCGGGGGCAGGGTCGGTTAAAAAAACCGCATATAACTACATTAACATGTTTACTTCCCGGGTCCGTGGGGCCAGGCGGGGATTGTAAATAGTTCACAAAATCCCGGGCGGGGCTGAATTCGAGGCAAAAAAAAGGCGGGCCAGCAGCCCGCCTTTTTTCCGTGGCGCCGTGGCGCCCCGGAGTACCGGCCTCAGCCGAACTGGTTCATGGTGTTGTCCTTGCCCGCGGCCTTGAGGGCGGCCTCGCCGGCGAAGTACTCCTTGTGGTCGTCGCCCATGTCGGAGCCGGCCATGTTCTGGTGCTTGACGCAGGCGATACCCTGGCGGATTTCTTTCCGCTGTACACCGGCGACGTAACCGAGCATGCCCTGCTCGCCGAAGTACTCCTTCGCGAGGTTGTCCGTGGACAGGGCCGCTGTGTGGTAAGTCGGCAGGGTGATCAGGTGGTGGAAGATGCCCGCTTCGCGCGCGGCGTCCGCCTGGAAGGTACGAATGCGGTTGTCCGCCTCGGTGGCGAGCTCCGACTCGTCGTAGTCCGCGCTCATCAGCCTGTCTCGATCGTAGCCGGAGACATCCCTGCCCTCCTCGACCCAGGCGTCAAATACCTGCTGGCGGAAGTTCAGCGTCCAGTTGAAGGACGGGCTGTTGTTGTACACCAGCTTGGCATTGGGAACGACCTCGCGGATGCGGTTGACCATGCCGCCGATCTGCCCGACGTGGGGCTTCTCGGTCTCGATCCAGAGCAGGTCGGCGCCGTTCTGCAGTGAAGTGATGCAGTCCAGCACACAGCGGTCCTCGCCGGTGCCCTTGCGGAACTGGTAGAGGTTGGATGGCAGGCGCTTCGGGCGCACCAGCTTGTCGCCCTGCTTGATGAGCACGTCACCGTGGTTCATCTGGTCCGCGGGCAGCTCCTCGCAGTCCAGGAAGCTGTTGTACTGGTCGCCGAGGTCGCCCGGCTCGCGGGTAACGGCAATCTGCTTGGTCAGGCCGGCGCCCAGGGAGTCGGTGCGCGCGACGATCACGCCGTCGTCGACGCCCAGCTCCAGGAACGCGTAGCGTACCGCGCGGATCTTGGCGAGGAAGTCCTCGTGGGGTACGGTGACCTTGCCGTCCTGGTGCCCGCACTGCTTCTCGTCGGACACCTGGTTCTCGATCTGGATGGCGCAGGCGCCGGCCTCGATCATCTTCTTCGCCAGCAGGTAGGTCGCCTCGGCGTTGCCGAAACCGGCGTCGATATCGGCGATGATCGGCACGACGTGGGTCTGGAAGTTGTCGATCTGGTTCTGCACCGCCTTCTCGGCGACCTGGTCACCGGCCTCGCGGGACGCGTCCAGTTCGCGGAACAGGCCGCCCAGCTCGCGGGCGTCCGCCTGGCGCAGGAAGGTGTACAGCTCCTCGATCAGCCCCGGCACGGTAGTCTTCTCGTGCATTGACTGGTCCGGCAGGGGGCCGAACTCGGAGCGCAGGGCCGCGATCATCCAGCCGGACAGGTACAGGTAGCGCTTGTTGGTGTCGCCGAAGTGCTTCTTGATGGCGATCAGCTTCTGCTGGCCGATGAAACCGTGCCAGCAGCCCAGGGACTGGGTGTACTGGCTGCTGTCGGCGTCGTACTCCGCCATGTCCCTGCGCATGATCGCGGCGGTGTAGCGGGCGATATCGAGACCCGTGCGGAAACGGTTCTGCAGGCGCATGCGGGCGGCTGACTCGGGGCTGATACCGTCCCAGGGCGCGCCGTTGTCCGTGCGCAGCTTGGCCAGTTCAGCGATTTCATTCTGGTAGTCGGACATGGTGTAACCCTCGGTACTTGGAGCAGATTGCGAAAAGTGGTCCTCCGGGGCCCGGAAAACCCGGCCACCGGCCCATTTCCGCGTAGTGTAGTGAGGGGGGCAGTATAAATGAAATTAATGGTAAAGATTTTTACTATTCATAACATGAATTTTACTCCGCCGCCCCGCACCGTCGACTGCCCGCCCGGCCCGCGACCTCAGGGGGCCGCGGCGTACTGCTCTTTCAGGGCGCGTTTCAGGACCTTGTTGGCCGGGTTGCGCGGCAGCGGCTCGGGGCTGACAAAGACGCGGCTCGGCACCTTGTAGGCGGCGAGCCGGTCACGGGCGAACGCCTCCAGTTCGCCCTCCGCGAGGCTCTCCCCGGGGTGCAGGTGAACCACCGCGCCCACCTCCTCGCCCAGGCGCTCGTCGGGCAAGCCGATGGCAGCCACCTCCTTCACCGCCGGGTGTTCCAGCAGGGTGTTCTCGATCTCCACGGGATAGATATTCTCCCCGCCGCGGATGATCATGTCCTTCGCCCGGTCCGCGAGGAACAGGAACCCATCCGCGTCCAGGTAGCCGATGTCCCCGGTCTTCAGCCAGCCGTCGCGAAACTCCTCGGCATTGGCGTCCGGCCGGTTCCAGTACTCCCGCACATTCGTAGGGCTGCGCACCCAGATCTCGCCCGCCTCCGTGGGCGGCAACGGCTCGCCCGCCTCGTCGCAGATGCGCAGCTGCACCACCGGGTGCGGGAAACCGGCGCTGCCGGCCTTCTCGAAAAACACCCGGCCGGTCATGGACGCGCCCTGGGCGTTGGTCTCGGTCATGCCCCAGCCGGTGCCGGAGAAATTCTGCGGCAGCTTTTCCCCCAGCAGTGTCGCCACCCGCGGCGGCGTGGCCGCGCCGCCGATGCCGAGTGAAAACAGGCTGCGGGTGTCGGCGCCCGCGAAACGCTCGCTCTCCAGCAGGTCCAGCACCATGGAGGGGGCGGCGGCGACGGTGGTCACGCGCTCCTGCTCGATGTAGTCGAGGGCGCGATCGACATCCCACTTGTACATCATGACGATGCGCCGCCCGCCGCGCAGGTTGGCGAAGAACTGGGCGTGGCAGCCGCTGACGTGGAACAGGGGCACCGCCAGCAGGGAGGTCGGCTCGAAACCTTTTTCCAGCATGGCCCCGATCAGCTCACCGTTGGTCATGGCCGCGGCCATGGCGCCGAACTCCATGTTGTAGATGGCCTGGCTGAGCGCCCGGTGGGTGGAGGCAGCCCCCTTGGGCCGGCCGCTGGTCCCGGAGGTGTACATGATCATTGCGAGGTCGTCGCCGTCGATGTCCGGCGCAGGTGGCTGACCGCCCAGGTGAGCTTGGCAAAAAACCCGCAGCGACCGGGAATCCGCGTCATCTGCAGGCCGGGCGATCACCAGGGGGACGCCCGCATTTGCGAAATGGTCGGCGATACCGTCGTGGCGCTGCTGGTCGCAGAACACCAGTCGCGCGCCCGAGTCCTCTACCGCGTAGATGACATCCGCCGGTTGCCCCCAGCTGTTCACGGGCACGACCACCGCGCCGATACTGACGATGCCGATATAGGCTGCGAGCCACTCGGGGTAGTTGCGCATGGCGATCGCGACGCGGTCGCCGGCGCCGATCCCGGCCCCGTGCAGCGCCGCCGCAATGGTGTCGGCCTCGCCGAACAGGTCGGCGAAACTGCGCCGCTCGCCCTCGTAGACGAGGAACTCCCGGTCGCCGTGGTCGCGGCCGGCGGCCAGTGCCTCGCGCAGGTCGGGTGGGGCGTTCAGGTACCAGCGCCCGCCCGCCTCGTCCCCGGCGAGCTCGAAGGGCGCGCCGGAGGCAGTGAGCTGCGCCATGGCTTCCTGGTATTCCTGCATTCTCTCGGACATGGTCTCTCTCCGGGGTGTTCGGGGCGGGGCAATTTTAGCCACCCGCGGATGCGGGGCAAAGCCGGACAGTTCAACTATAGCGCCAGAGCCGGGAATCCACCGCTGGACTAGACTTCAGTGGACGAGTATTCGGGCAGGAGAGAGGTCATGGCCTATTTCATCACCGGCGGCACGGGTTTCATCGGGCGCAACTTCATCGACAGGATCAGCCGCCGGGAGGGCGCGATCTACGTGCTCACGCGGGCCGGCTCCAGCGCGAAATTCGAGGCCCTGAAAGCGCGCCTGGGACCCCGGGGGGACAAACTGGTGCCCGTGACCGGCGACCTTACGGAGCCTCTGCTGGGCGTCGACGAATCGATCCGCGCGGAACTGCGCGGCAAGATCCGCTACTTCTGCCACTTCGCGGCGATCTACGACATCGCCGCCTCGGCCGAGGACCAGTCCGCGACCAATATCGAGGGCACGCGCAACGCCGTATCGCTGGCCGCGGACCTCGAGGCCGGCTCCTTCGAACACGTCAGTTCCATCGCTGCGGGGGGCCTCTACGACGGCACCTTCCGCGAGTACATGTTCGAAGAGGCGGAGCACCTGGAGCACCCCTATTTCTCCACCAAGCACGACTCCGAGGGCATCGTGCGGCGCGAGTGCACCGTGCCGTGGCGCGTGTACCGGCCGGCCATGGTGGTCGGCGACTCGAAAACCGGGGAGATCGACAAGATCGACGGCGTCTACTACTTCTTCAAGACGCTGCAGAAAATCCGCAGCACCCTCCCGCCCTGGTTCCCGCTGGTGGGCATCGAGGGCGGCAAGTTCAACATCGTGCCGGTGGACTACGTGGTGGACGCGATGGATCACATCGTGCACCGGGATGACCTCGAGCACCGGTGCTTCCACCTCACCGACCCCGACCACTACAGCATGGGCCAGGTGCTGAACATCTTCGCCGACGCGGGCCACGCCCCGCGCTTCAGCATGCGCCTGGATACGCGCATGTTCGGTTTCATCCCGGGCTTCGTGCGCGAGACCCTGGCGGGCCTGCCGCCGGTCAAACGCATCGTGCACACACTGCTGGCGGACATGGGCCTGCCGGACTCGGTGACCATGTTCATCAACTACCCCACCCGCTACGATAACCGCGATACCGAGCGCGCACTGCAGGGCTCCGGTATCACGTGCCCGCCCCTGCGCAGCTACGCCCCGAGGATATGGGACTACTGGGAGCGCAACCTCGACCCGGACCTGTTCGTCGACCACTCCCTGGAGGGCAACGCGGGGGGCAAGATCGTGCTCATCACCGGGGCCTCCTCCGGGATCGGCAAGGCCTCCGCGATACGTCTCGCTGAGGCCGGCGCGCACGTGCTGCTGGTGGCGCGCAGCCTGGACAAGCTCGAGGAGGCCGCCCGGGACATCGAGGCGGTTGGCGGCGCGGCGAGCATCTACCAGGCGGATGCCTCGAACATGGAGGAGTGCGACGCACTCGTGCAGCAGGTCCTCCGTGACCACGGCCGCGTCGACATCCTGGTCAACAACGCGGGCCGCTCCATCCGCCGTTCGCTGGAGCTGTCCTACGACCGCTTCCACGACTTCGAGCGCACCATGCAGATCAACTACTTCGGCGCAGTGCGCCTGACCATGGGGCTACTGCCGTCCATGAGCGAGCGCATGGCGGGGCACGTGATCAACGTCTCCTCCATCGCCACGCTGGGCCCGAGCCCGCGCTTCTCGGCCTACGTCGCGTCCAAGAGTGCACTGGACGCCTGGACGCGCGCCGCGGCGGTGGAGTACTCGGACCGCAACGTGCGCTTCACCAATATCCACATGCCGCTGGTGCGCACGCCCATGATCGAGGCAACCACCATCTACAACTCGATGCCGGTGCTGACGCCGGACGAGGCGGTGGACCTGGTGGTGGAAGCGGTGATCAACAAACCCAAACGTATCGCCACCAACCTCGGGATCTTCCTGCAGGTGGCCAGCGCGCTCGCACCGAAATTTTCCGAGGTGCTGATGAACACCACCTTCCGCATGTTCGGCGACTCCGCCGCCGCCCGCGGGGAGAAGAAACCCGAGCAGGTCGAGGTATCCAGCGAGCAGGTGGCGCTGGCGTCGCTGATGAAGGGGGTGCACTTCTAGCTCGTCAATTTTTTTTACGCTTGAACGCCGGGATGCCCGGACCAGCGCCCTCAAGCAGCGCAACTCGGGGGTTGGCTCGAAAATTGCATCATCCGGCCATTCCCAATAAGTATTTGGAGCCGGCCCAATGAAGAGACTCCTCGTTGTCTTCCTCGGACTCGCGGTGCTAAGCGGCACACCCCTGACATGGGGAGCGCAGATCACCGATACGGTTTTTGCCGCCGACGGCCAGGAGTGGGCCCAGGTGGATTTGTTCAGCGGCCTGGACTGGACGGATTTGAACGCGGTGTGCCCTGGAGGCGTCTGCGGCGCAGGCACACTGAATGGCTGGGATATGGCGGGTTGGGAGTGGGCCTCGCTAAACGAGGTGAACACACTGTTCAACTCCTACATTGGCTCAGAACAATTGGGGCCGGGGCCCGACACCTACAGCCAGATAACCAGCTTTCCTTTTGGTTTTGCCACGCCATTCTTTAATGACGGCTGGAGGCCTACTGGTTCCGGAATGAGTTTTGAAGAGACGATAGGTTTGTTATCGGACGATTCTACGCTGGCGGGGGCCATGTACTACCAGATCGTTCCATTTCAGAGAACGGACACGGCCGAGACAACGGTGCCCGCGGAGTTTGCCGGCGGCGGCTGGTTCGTTCGATCATCATCCCCTGTACCTGTTCCAGCCAGCCCACTGCTGCTGGGACTCGGCCTCGTTCTCCTATACAGGCGCCAACGCACAAGCGCAGTGTAGCCCCGCGGTAGAAAGCGCGATAAAAAGGGGACATGAAAACTAAACCTGTCCTCTTTTCGTTTCGCGGCAAACCCCTCGGGGACCAGATCGGGTACCGGGTCTTCGCAAACACCGACGACCTCCCCCTTTCGCGGGTAGAGGCACTGGAACTGCTGGTCGCCGACGAAGGCTTTCGCGGGGCCTTCCTGGACGCGCTCACCGACCACCCCTACCGCGCCTACCGCTTCGAAACGCCTCCGCTGTCGGCATCGACGCGGAACAGGCCTTTCGAATTTGTCGTCATCGACAGCCCCGGCATCGAACTGCCGGCGGATCGATCCCCTTTTGCGGAACAATTTGCCGCTGCGGCACCGGGGGGCATCTGCGAGTTTGAAAATCTCGGCGGCGACGCGCTCATGGTCGTCCCCGCCCCACTGAATGACAGCTCTTCCTACAGCCACATCGGCGAATTTCATCGCAGCGCTCCCCGCACTCAGCAGCACGCGCTGTGGGCCGCCGCGGCGTCGGCAACACTGGATTCGATTGGCGAGGAACCGCTCTGGCTGAATACCGCGGGCGGCGGCGTGGCCTGGCTGCATGTGCGCCTGGACAGCCGGCCGAAATACTACGTGTACGCGCCCTACCGGGATAGCAACGCCTAGGCAAACCAGGATCGGGTGCGGTTGGCGAAGGCCACAAGGGACAGCATCACGGGCACCTCCACCAGCACGCCGACCACGGTGGCCAGCGCCGCCCCCGAATTGAGCCCGAACAGGGAGATGGCGACCGCCACCGCCAGCTCGAAGAAATTCGAGGTGCCGATCATGCAGGCGGGCGCCGCGATGTCGTGGGGCAGGCGCATGGCCTTCGCCGCCCCGTAGGCAATGGCGAAAATACCGTAGGTCTGTATCAGCAGCGGTATGGCGATCAATACGATGGTCTGGGGCTGGGCAATGATCGTCCGCGCCTGGAAACCGAACAGCAGCACCACGGTCGCGAGCAGGCCGATCACGGACCAGGGCTTGAGCCGGTGCACGAAGGCGTCGATGCGCTCGCCGTCGCCGCCGCCCTCCAGCCGGTGGCGGGTGAACGCACCCGCGACCAGCGGCAACACCACGTACAGCACCACCGACAGGAGCAGGGTTTCCCAGGGCACGTGGATGTCGCTGACACCGAGCAGGAATGCGGCGATGGGCGCGAAGGCGAAGATCATGATGATGTCGTTCACCGACACCTGCACCAGGGTGTAGTTCGGGTCGCCCTTCGTCAGCTGGCTCCAGACGAATACCATCGCAGTGCAGGGAGCCACACCGAGCAGAATCATCCCCGCGATGTATTCCGAGGCGGACTGCGGGTCGACCCAGTCGGCGAATATGACCCGGAAGAACAGCCAGCCCAGCGCCGCCATGGTGAAGGGCTTGATCAGCCAGTTGACCACCAGGGTGAGCGCGAGCCCCTTCGGCTTGCTGCCGATGGATTTCACCGCGCCGAAGTCGACCTGCACCATCATCGGGTAGATCATCACCCAGATCAGCACCGCGACCGCGAGGTTGACGTTGGCGTATTCCAGCGCCGCGATGACCCCGAACAGGCCCGGGAACAGATTGCCCAGAAGGACGCCGGCCAGAATGCACAGGGCGACCCAGACGCTCAGGTAGCGCTCGAACAGACCCATCAGGCGATCGCCTCCTCGCGGCCGATGGCGTCCAGGGCTTCGCTCGTTTTCTCGGGACTCAGCGTATCAAGCGGCAGCGCGAGGAAACGCGAGATACGCGTGTGCATGGCGGCGTAGGCGGTGGCGAAGGCGGCCTGTCGCTCGGCCACGGTACCCTCGACGGCGGCTGGGTCGGGAATACCCCAGTGCGCCGTGACGGGATGTCCCGGCCACAACGGGCAGGCCTCCCCCGCCGCGCTGTCACAGACGGTGAAGACAAAGTCCATTGCAACCGCGGCGTCGCCGCCGAACTCGTCGAAGCTCTTGCTGCGCAGTCCGTCCACGGGGCAGCCATTGAGCTCCAGTTGTTCCACCGCCAGGGGGTTTACGGTCCCGGTGGGACGGCTGCCGGCACTGTAGCCACGGAAACGTCCCCGGCCCAGCTTGTTGAGTATGCCCTCGCCCAGAACGCTGCGGGCGGAATTGCCGGTGCATAAAAAAAGGACGTTGCGGGTGGAGTCAGCCATCGTGTTATCCCGGTGGGAGCGCGAACGCGACCGGAAATTACGCGGAATGGGTCACGGGGTCAATCGATTCCATGTGACAGTTTTGTTGCAGCACGCGACAACTCCCTCGATCAGTTCTCCATGGCACTGATGCGAGAGAAGAGCAGCTCGGTGATGAAGTCGATGGTCTCCGGCCGCTTGGGGTGCACGTGATCGCCGGGACTCCACAGGATCTCGAAGGGGCGTTCGAGGGCACCGTGCAGGACGGCGACCGCCTCCGGAGTCAGCGCCGTGTCCTCCCGGGCATTCACCACAATGACGGGCCGCGGTGCAAACTCCCCCACCCAGTACTCGGGGCTCAGGTGATGGGCACCGGCAACGGCCGCCAGCAACCACGCCACCGCCTCGCGCAGGGCCGCACTGTCGATCCGCTTGCGCAGGCCGGCGGCAATGACGTGCTGCGGGTCGCCGGACCCATGGATCAACCACAGCCGCTCGACCCGGTCGTCCAGCGCTGCGGGAATGGCCGCCACGAAGGCGCCGAAGCTGATCCCCGCCATCTCCACCCGGCCGGGATCGAGGTCGGGGCGCGAGAGCAGGTAGTCCGTCGCGAGCAGCGCGGCCGTCGGGGTGTCGAGAATACCGCGCTGGATTCGCCCCAGGGCACGCAGCATGTCCCATCCGTCGCGGTGGGGAATTACCCCGAACGGATAACTCAGCGCCGCGACGGCGACACCGCGCGTATCCGGCAGCAGCTCGACCGCCGCGCGCCCGGTTTCCTGCCCGCCCAGCATGATGAGCAGCGGCCTCCCGGCGAGGGGTTCGTCGGGCAGTCTCAGGGCCATCTCGACAGCGAGGCCCGTGCTCGAGCGGACCTCCACCTGCACTATTCGACCCCCGGGCACCGTCCACTCACCCGTCTCCCGGGCATCGATAATACTGCCCCGGTCGACCGCGAAATCCGGGGCCGGCCACATCGGCAACAACAGCCAGGCGACAAACAGTGCGGGAGCGACGACGGCCGCCGCCAGCGGGACGAGAATCCATTGCAACACGCGGGCGCGGGTCATGTGCTTCAGGTGGCGAGCTCCGCCCGCGCCTGCATGGCGAGGGCGCCCTCGCCGTCCAGCGCCCACAAATCGCAGTGGCCGGCGTCGCTCCTGCCCTGGAGCGAGAGCGGGCCGCCGTCCGTCAGCGGCCGCAGGCCGCGAAACTCGAAGCGGCGCGGCACCGCGTCCGGACGCTCCCGCTGCAGCAGGTCCAGCAAGAGGGTCGCCGTCAGGGGGCCCTGCACGACCAGCCCGGCGTAGCCCTCCTCCCGCGTTGCGTAATCCCGGTCGAAGTGGATGCGGTGGCTGTTGAAGGTCAGCGCGGAGTAGCGGAACAGCAACACGGGGTCCGGCGTGACAGTGCGCGCAAACTGGGCACTCCCCGGCGCCTCCATGGCCGCCGGAGTGTTGCCGCCGGACCCCCGGTACACGAGGTCCTGCTCCTCCTCGATGCACAGCCGGCCGCCCTGAGAGATGCGGTGCGCCAGGCGCACGAACACCAGCGCGCCGCTGCGCCCCTGTTTCTCGTCCACCGCGACGATGACGGATTCGCGGCGCGCGATATCCCCCACCCGCAGCGGCGCGAGAAAACTCAGGCGTCCGCCGGCCCACATGCGCCGCGGCAGCGCCACCGGCGGCAGGAAGTCCCCGCGCAGGGGATGCCCGTCCGCACCGAGACACGACGCGGGCGCGGTCTCGTGAAAGAACAGCCAGTGCCAGAGCGCCGGCAGTTCCCCACCGGCGCCCGCTCTCGTTGTGTCGTAGTCGAGGGCGGCGGAGAGTCCCGCCACGGGGGCGGCGGCAATCAGGTCCTCGCGCACCCCGGTGCGGCCCACCCAGTCCCCGAGGGCGCTCTCAGCCACCGGCGAACTCCGCGCGCAGGGCGTCCCCGTGTTCGCCCACCGCGGGTACCGCGCGCCAGGCGCGGTCGCCGCCGTCACGCTGCACCGGTTCGGCGACCAGTTCCACCGGTCCCGACGGCGTGTCCACAACCCGGCGCCGCAGCTGCTCGTGACGCTGCAGGTCCGCCACGGAATTCACCGCACCGAACGCGACCCGCGCCGCGCGCAGCCGCTCCACCAGCGCCTCCCGCGACAGGGCGCCGAAGACCGCCTTGATCTCCGCGTCCAGGGCGAGCCGGTTGTCGCAGCGCCCCACGTTGCTGTCAAAGCGCGTGTCCGTCGCCAGGTCCGGCCGCTGCAGCACGTCGGCGCAGAACCCCGCCCATTCGCGCTCGTTCTGGATGGCGATCACCACCTGGGCGCCGTCCCCGCAGGCGTAGGCCCCGTAGGGGGCGATGGAGGGATGGTTGAGGCCGACGCGTTGCGGTGCCGCCCCGGCGTACTGCTGGTGCAGCAGGGGCACAGTCATCCAGTCCGCCAGCGCGTCGAACAGCGAGACGGCGAGGCCCTTGCCGGTGCCGGTCTGTTGGCGCTCAAGCAGCGCCTCGAGGACCGCGGCGTGGGCGTACATGCCGCAGGCGATATCGCAGACCGACACGCCGACCCGTCCCGGGCGCTCGGGCGCACCGGTGATGGCGGCCAACCCGGTCTCGCACTGGATCAGCAGGTCGTAGGCCTTCATGTCGCGATAGGACCCGCTGTCACCGTAGCCACTGATATCCAGGGTGATGAGGCGCGGGTGTCGCGCGCGCAGGTCGGCGGAATCGAAGCCGGCGCGCGCGGCGGCGCCCGGCGCCAGGTTCTGGATGAACACGTCCGCCCGGGCCAGTATGCGGTGCAGCAGGTCGGCGTCCCCCGCGTCCTTGATATCGAGGCAGATCGATTCCTTGCCGCGATTGAGCCAGACAAAGTAGGCGCTCTCGCCGGCGGCCGCCCGGTCGTAGGCCCGCGCGAAATCGCCCACGGCCCGCTCGACCTTGATCACGCGGGCGCCGGCGTCCGCCAGTCGCGAGCTGCAGTAGGGGGCCGCGACCGCCTGCTCGAGCGCGACCACCAGTACACCCTGCAGCGGCAGGGATACCGCCCCGTTCATCAGAAGGACCTCGGCAGGTCCAGCTCCCGGGTGGCCACGTGGGAGAGGATCAGGTTGGTGGAGACCGGCGCCACCTGGTACAGGCGCGTCTCCCGGAGTTTGCGCTCGACGTCGTAATCCTGCGCAAAACCGTAACCGCCGTGCACCTGGATACAGGTATCGCCCGCGGCCCAGGAAGCCTCGGAGGCCAGCAGCTTGGCCATGTTGGCCTCGGAACCGGCGGGTGCGCCCGCGTCGTAGAGCGCGGCGGCCTCGCGCACCATGAGCGCCGCGGCCTCGGACTGGATGTGGGCGCGGGCGATGGGAAACTGCACGCCCTGGTTCTGGCCTATCGGCCGGTCGAACACCCGCCGCTCCCGCGCGTAATCCGCAGCCTTCTGCGTGAACCAGCGCGCGTCGCCGATGCACTCCGACGCGATGAGGATCCGCTCCGCGTTCATACCGTCGAGGATGCAGCGGAAGCCCTGCCCCTCCGCGCCGATAAGATTTGCCGCGGGCACCCGCAGGTCCTCGAAGAACAGCTCGGTGCTGGCGTGGTTCATCATGGTGTCGATGGGGGCGATGGTGAGCCCGTTACCCACGGCCTCACGCATGTCCACCAGGAACACTGACATACCGTCCGTATGCTTCGCGCACTCCTCCCGCGGCGTGGTGCGCGCCAGCAGGATCATCAGGTCCGAGTGCTCGGTGCGGGAGATGAATACCTTCTGGCCGCTGACCACGTAATCGTCCCCGTCGCGCACAGCGCGAGTGCGGATGCGCGAGGTGTCCGTGCCGCTGTCCGGCTCGGTGACGGCGAAGGCCTGCAGGCGCAGGTCCCCCGCGGCGATGCCCGGCAGCCAGGTCTGTTTCTGTGCGTCGGTGCCGTGGCGAAGCAGCGTGCCCATGGTGTACATCTGGGCGTGGCAGGCGGCGCCGTTGCCTCCGCTGCGGTGCACTTCCTCCAGCACTGCACAGGCGGCGCCCAGGGTCAGGCCGCTGCCGCCGTACGCCTCCGGAATCAGCACCGAGAGGTAGCCCGCATCGGTGAGGGCGCTGACAAACTCCGAGGGATAGGCGCGCGCCCGGTCCAGCTCGCGCCAGTACTCGCCGGGGAACTCGGCGCACAGGGCGGCGACCGCGTCGCGGATTTCCGGGTGGTCCCGCTCGATGGTCACGTCGCGCCTACAGGAACCAGGAACCGCCGTCGACCATGTGCGTCTGGCCTGTCACCAGGGCGCTGGCGTCGGAGGCCAGGTAGACGATCGTACCGGTGAGGTCGGCGGGCTCCAGGTTGCGCTTGATGAGCTGGCCGGAGGCGATGACGCCCTTGGCCTTCTCAAACTTCGCGCCGAAGAATTCCTCGGTACCCTCGGTCATCACCGCGGACGGCGCGACCGCGTTGACACGGATGTTGTCGTCGCCGAGCTCCCGGGCCATCCCCCGGGTCATACCGATAACCGCGGCCTTGGACGCGACGTAGTCGAGCCCGTAGGGCAGGCCGAACACCGCCGCGAGGGAGGAAATATTGATAATGGAGCCGCCGCCCGCCGCGCGCATGGGATCCACCACGGCCTTGCTCGCCTGCCAGACACCCTTGATGTTGACGGTCATGGCCGCGTCCCACTGAGACTCGTCCAACTGTTCGAAGCGCGCGCCCTTGAGACCGGCGTAGAGCGCCGCGTTGTTGACAAGGATATCCACCCTGCCCCAGGCGTCGACCGCGGCGCGGGCCATGGCGTGACAGCTGTCCATGTCGGTGACGTCGACGCCGGCGGCCAGGGCCCGGCCACCCGCGCCCTCCACCGCCGCCACGGTTTCGCCGCAGTCGTTGATATCGCAGGCGAGGACCGCCGCGCCCTCCCGCGCCAGCGCCTCCGCATAGGCCCTGCCGAGCCCGCGCGCCGCGCCGGTGACGATAGCGACCTTGTCCGAGAGTTGTCCCATGGAATATCCCCTGCGCAATTCAGCGGCAAACAGTAGCAATGTCGCCCGGGAAAAACCACACTGGGACCCGATCGCAACAAACTACTTCATTTTTGAGCGATAACTTACTGAAATCATTGAACACCGAGAGATGCCGCCGTATACTCGAATCCCACATACACGCGCGTGAGAGTATCGTCCGATGCGGTCCAGGCCACAGATTTCCGCCCTGCTCGCGGCTGCGATCACTGCCTTGGGGAGCACCGTGAGTGTCGCCGCCTCCCTGGACCTCGACACGAGCGTGTTCAAGCCCGAACCCGCGGACCCGCAGCAGCTCCAGCTGACCTCCGGGCTCGACCTGTCCCTCAACCACAACCTCTTCGACGTCGATCTCGGCTACGATTTCCGCGTGCACAGGAACGAACTGCTCACCGCCACCGATGACAACACCGCGCAGCACCTCGCTGGCAGCCTGAAGATCCCGTCGCTGGACCGGTTGCTGGGCGTGCAGACGCACCTGCGGGCCGACAGTGTCTTTCGCACCGCCCACGGCGCATACGACCACCGCGTCAGCCCCGGTTTCTCGCGCAAGCTGCTGAATCTCGCGACGCTGGACGTGAACTACCAGTACCACCTGAACAAGGCCTCAGCGGAAGCGGTGCCGCTCGCGCACAGGGGCTACAACCTCGGCCTGCGCGGCTCTCTGATCGGCGGAAAACTGAACTGGAGTGGCGGCTATATCGCCGCGGATACCTACCGCGAGAGCGACCTGCTCAGCCAGAGCAGCGAGACCTTCCGTTTCCAGTCGGCCTACCAGCTGCTGCCGCAGATGCAGGTGCAGGTGAGCAGTGCGCTCACCGAGAGGACCCAGATCCATAATGCGGGCAGCACGGATTTCCTGCAGACCCAGTACGGCGCAGGACTCCGGTGGACGCCCGCCGCCAACTACTCCCTCAATGTCAATGTGCACCAGACCGGGCTGTCGCACACCGGGGAGCATGTCCTGCTGCGCAGCGGCACGCTGTCGTGGGCACCGCGCCAGGACATGACGCTGTCCGTGAACTACGGCGACCAGCTGGTGGAGGGCCAGCCGGGCATCCTGCTCAACACCCGGCTGCGACTGGACAGGTTCTAAGTTTCAGCTTCCGGGTTCTAGTTCTTCACCTGCAGCATGTACTCCGCCACCGCCAGGCGGGTCTCCTCGTCCAGGTAGTCCTGGGGCGGCATCTCCGGGTAGTCGTCGCGCTTCTTGACCGGGTTGGCGATGTACTCCGCCAGGCCCTCGGGGTTGTCCAGGTACAGGGCCTGGATGATCTGCACCGGCGGGCCGATCATGCGCCCCGTGTAGGTGTGACAGCCGGCGCAGACACCCAGGTAGGCGATCTTGCCCCGCTCCTCGCCCTTGATGTCGCGCGGCGGTACCGGTTCCAGCAGGTAGTTGGCGGTCTGGTAGGTATTGCTGAAATCGCACTCGCCGAAATCGTCGATGTTCACCGTTACATAGCGGTGGCGATTGATAATGCAGCTGTCCTGCGAGGGACCGACGCGCACGATGTCCGGGTTGCCACTGGTGAGCTTGAGGGCCATCAGCGCCTTGACGTCGTCGATGGTTTCATAGCCGTTGTTCCACATGGTGTTATTGAGGATCTTGACCCGGTCCGGGTTCGGCTCGGACTCGGGGTCGATGGTCACGTTGGCGGCACTGCCGTGATCGGTAATCAGGATGCCGGCGGTCTTGTTGTCGCGGATAATATTGCCCTCCACCACGACGTCATCGGCGGCCATGATGAGGATGCCGGTACCCGCGGGTATGCCCGACACGGTGGAGCCCGGGGCCCCGAAATTGGGGTGGTTGTTGGCAATGACGAAATTGTTGCGGATGATCACGTCGTAGGTGGTCTTGATCGGCAGGCCCGGGGTGATGAACGCCAGGATACCGCCGGTATTGTTGTAGACGCGGTTGGCCTCGACGATGGCGTGACGGCTGTTCTCGATCTCGATACCGGCCACGGAGTCGAACACATCGTTGTAGGCGACGTGGATGTTGTCGCTCATGCCGACGTAGATGGCCGCGTCCTCGATACCCGAGATGATGTTGTGTTCGACCACGCCGTTCTGCCCGAGCTGCGGGAAAATGCCGTAGACGCCGGTATCGATGATGAGGTTGTTGCGGATCTCCCAGTTGTTCCCCGCCTGGCTCATGATACCGTTGCCCTTGTAGGCGGTGATCTTGAAGTTTTCCACCACGATGTTGTTGCCCGAGTACAGGATGGCATCGTTGAGCTCGCCCTCGCCGTCCAGGGTCGCGCGCCGACCCTCCTCTATCACGCCGATCAGGCGGATACCGTCCTTGTCGATGTACACGGTCTCGTGGTAGGTGCCGGGCATAACCTGGATAGTCGTGCCGGGCTCGGCGGCCTGTACCGCCTCCTGGATGGATCCGCCGTCCTCGACCACGACGACCACATCGGACATGGGCGGACCGGCGACGGACTTGGTATTGCCGTCCAGGGTAAGCACGTTGCCCTCAGCGGCGAAGCCGCCCTCGTAGGTGGCTGCGCTGTTGCTGGTGGTGATCACCGGCGCGGCGTTCTGGCCGCAACCGGCGAGTAGCAGGCCGACAGATACGAGCAGGGCGACGATCGGGCCAGGTAGTTGTTCGAAAGTCATGATGGATCTCCAGGGTCTTCGGTGTTGCTGGCTAGGCGTTGGTTCGAATCCAGGGTTGCAGGGGGCAGGCCCGAGGGCACTCGTTCCGGCACCCGCGGCTTCAGGGTTTCGTCCGTGAGCGTCCCGAGAAAGTCGACCAGCCGGTCGAGCTCGTCGTCGGTCAGGTCCGGCGAGGTGATGTGCCAGTGCAGGTAGAGGTCGACGCCATCCGGAACCGCGTGGCCGCGCCCCTTGTTGTAAAACTCGGCTGTGTCGCGCAGGTTGTCGAACAGGCCCGAGTGCATGTAGGGGGCCGTCAACTCGATGTTGCGCAACGTCGGCACCTTGAAGCCGCCTTTCAGTTTGTAAGCGCCGAAGGTTTTCTCGGCACCCACATCGAAGGGCAGCCCCTCGGGTTCCGGCGCGCCGATTACCGCGACCTGTTGGTTGGTGAACAGCGGCGGCGTGTGGCATTCGGCGCAGCGGGCGACGAAGGAGCGAAAAACATTGAGCCCCTCTATTTCACCGGGGGTGAGGGCAGCGTGGTGGCCGTGGGCGTAGCGGTCGTAACGGCTGTTGAGGGATATCAGCGACGTCTGGAACGCCGCCAGGGCGGTGTAGACCTCGTCCAGCGCAATGGCTTCGCCGCCGCGAGCGGGAAAGGCTTCCCGGAACATCGCCCGGTAAGCGTCGACCCCTTCCAGGGTCGCCAGCAGCTGCGCCGGTGTATTGCCCATCTCGGCAGCCGCGAACAGCGGTCCCTCGGCCTGTTCTTCCAGGGTGTCCGCGTGGGCGTCCCAGAAAAAACTGTTGAGAAAACCCACGTTCCAGAGGGTCGGCGCTGCCCGGGGCGCCTCGACGCCGCCAAGGCCCACGGAACGCGGCAGGCCGTCGCTGAACCCGAGGTCCGGGTCGTGGCAGCTGGCGCAGGCGATACTGCCGTCGGCGGACAGGGCGGGATCGAAAAACAGGTAACGACCCAGGTCCATCTGCTGCGGGGTGAACCCACCCCTGTGCTGCGGCAGGCTGGTCTGCGTACCGCCCAGGCCCTTGCCCTGCACCGATCCGTAAAACTCGTAGAGCGTGCGCAGGCGGCAGGTGCCGTCGGCCAGCAATTCGAAACTCGGGGGGCAGCTGTCACTCAGGGCGAAGCGCTCTTGTCCCGCTGCGAGCAGCAGGCCGCCCCGGGACAATGCCGCCAGGACCAGTAGCGCCAGAGCGTATCTCAGCACCCGCACGTCACTGACCGGCGGCGCCCTGCGCGTGCATGTAGGCGATAACATCGTCCAGGTCCTTGCCGACCGCAATCGTCTTGGACATCAGTTGCATCTGTCGCCCGTACTTGTCCTCGGGATCACTACCGCGCAGACCCTCCTGGTAGGCGGCGATCTGCCGCCTCAGGTAGTCGGCATCCAGCCAGGCGAGCGCCGGGGAATTCAGTCCTGCATTGCCCTCTGCTTGTGCGCCGTGGCAGGCGCCGCAATTGCCGCCGTAGAGATTGTTGCCGTTGCGCAGATCGGCGCTCTCTTCCGGTTCAACGGGAACAGGAGCGAGACCGGCGAGATACTCTACCACCGCGGGAATTTCAGTCTCGGGCAGGGTCGCCGCCATCGCCGCCATCTGCGCGCCCAGGGTGTCCTTCGGGTCGGCGCCGCGAATACCGGCGCGGAAGTTGCGCAGCTGGCGTTCGAGGTACGCCGCGTCCTGCCCGGCCAGTGCCGGCGACTCGAGCTCGACATTGCCCTCCCCCGCGGCACCGTGGCAGGCGACGCAGGTCTGGTAGGCGGCGGGTGCCTCGGCACGGGCAGACAGGGCCGCCGACAGCAGGGTGAACAGGATGAGGTGTTTCAGCATGCAATTCTCCCGGGGACGCCTTCCCGCCCGTGCGCACCTGCGCAGCGTAATCTGGGGACGCGATTAAAACACAAAAAGCTAATTACTACTACCATTTAATTCACAATGGCTATCGGGTAGTATAGAGAGCGTCCGTACAACGCCAACAATAATCCGTATCAACGGGGCACCTGGGAGTGAAAATAGAATGAATACGTACAGCTGCCGGCCGCGGGGCCGTCGACTGGCCGCCCTCGTGGCAGCCGCATTGGGACTCACCGGGGGACAGGCCCTCGCACAGGGGGAAGCGGGCAACCGTTACAAGCTCGTCCTGGAAGAGGTGCTGGTCACCGCCCAGAAGCGGGAGGAGAGCAGCATGACCGTGCCTATCGCCGTCAGCACCTTCACCGCCCAGGACATGATCAACACCGGCGCCAGCGACATCGCCGATATCGACGACTTCATGCCCGGCGTTCGTTTCGGCTCCGTTACCTCGAACCAGTCCACCCAGCTCGGTATCGAGATTCGCGGCGTCTCCAGCCCGAACATCAGCTCCGGCCAGGACCCCTCGGTCGCCACCTTCTATGACAACGCCTACCTGCCCCGCGCCGTGACGACCATCCCGTTCCTCGACATCGCCCGGGTGGAGGTTCTCAAGGGGCCCCAGGGCACCCTGTACGGGCGCAACGCGACCGCCGGCGTCATCAACATGATCCCGAACAAGCCCGACGGCGAGGAGTTCGACGCCTACGCCCGCTCGCGCCTCGGCAACTACGGGCTGGTGGACCTGGAAGGCATGATCAATGTGCCGCTGACGGACAAGCTCGCCGTGCGTGCGAACGTCCTGGACCACTACCGCAAGCCGCTCTACAACAACGTCGGCTTCGGCGACGACCTGCGCAAGGAAAACTACACCTTCGGCCGCCTCGCCATCCAGTACGACCTGTCCGAGGACACGCGAATACAGCTCGCGGGGGACATCGAAGACCGGGCCGGCAACACCAGCTATTCCATCGGCGTCAGTGAATATGCTTTCAGCACTGACCCTTTCAACAAGGACGTTGAGAACGACGTCTTCCAGCGCGACGAGAACCGGGACATGTACGGGGTCTCACTCCAGGTGGACCACGCCCTGAACGACACCATGTCCCTGTTCGGGATCGTCAGCTACCGCGACTGGGAAACTTTCAACAAGCAGGACGAGGACGGCACCGCGGCCGTGCGCCGCTACCTCGACACCAACAACATCGAGGAGTCGGACATCCTGTACAGCGAAGTGCGCTTCAATTTCGTGAACGACGACTTCGACGTCATCGTCGGCGCCAACTACAGCAGCGAGGAGGTCTACCAGCGCACCGATATCGGCCTGATGGCCGACTCCTACATGCAGTTCGTCAGCAACGAACTGCTGCCGGTCGCGCAGGAGCTGGGACTGATCCCCTCCGACGTGGAGCTCGACCAGGACAGCCACATCTGGGATTTCTTTCCCGACGCTGACGACGCCACCTACCTGGGCTTCTCGGCGGCGGCCAGCGACATCACCGGTACGCCCACGGCCGTACTCCCGCCACGCTACGCGGGGGACTACTTCACGGAAACCATGGACAACGAGGGCGAGTTCGTCAACTGGGGTATTTTCGGCGACCTCACCTACAACCTGACGGATACCATCCGCCTCATCGGGGGCCTGCGCTACAGCTACGACGAGAAGGACTACTCCTGGCAGACTTTCGACAACAGCCTCGCCGGTTTCCCCATCGCACCCGCGCGCGTCGCGTACGATCCTTCAGTGGTCGCCGACACCCCGGCCGATTTCTTCATCAAGTACGAAGACGACGAGAACTGGAGCAAGACGACCGGCCGCGCGGTAGCCGAGTGGTCCTTCATGGACAGCGCGATGACCTACGTCTCCTTCGCCACCGGCTACAAGTCGGGCGGCTTCGACGGCCAGTCCTTCGAGGCCGTACTCTCCGGCCCCTTCGACCCGGAGGATATGACCAGCTACGAGCTCGGCCTGAAGGGCGATTTCTTCGAAGATACGGTGCGTATCGAGGCGTCCCTGTTCTACCACGAGCTGGACGGCCGCCAGGGCACCGAGTCCGTCAAGGACAGCCCGGACGACCCCACCGCGCAACCGCGCGTGGTCACCTCCGACGAGGAGACCACCGGCTGGGAGCTGTATACGCAGTGGCAGGCGCTGGACACACTGCGTTTCACGGCCCTGACCACCTGGCGCGACCTCGAGCGGGTGCAGGACCCGTTCTTCGACGCCGCGGGCGAACCCAAGGGCGGGGAAAAGGAAAACCTCGACACGCAGACCGACTACACCCTGGCGCTGGACTGGACGCCGGAGGTGCCCGCCGGCTACCTGCTGGTACACGTGGACTACATCTTCAACGAGGCCGGCGATTCTTCGAAGGCGACGATCTTCACCACCGGGCCCTGGTACTTCCAGGACCGCGAGCTGCTCAACGCCCGTATCGCGTGGTCCGACGATGACGACAAGGTCGAGATCGCCCTGTGGGGTAAAAACCTGATGGACAAGGAGTACGCGGACAACCCGGGCGGCTTCGTCGCCGACGAGCTGTCAGCGTACAAGACCAACGTCCAGGACCCGCTGACCTACGGCGTAGATCTGCGCTACAACTTCTGACGGCGCCCACTGCTACCCCGGCAAGCCCTTCTCCATATTTGCGGCAATCGCCGCAGCGACCTGCTTGGCGCGCTCCGCGCGCTCGCCGGCGAAGTGCGCGTCCACCGTAGCGGTGAAGAATTCGAGCCAGCGCTCGAAATCGCCGCGGTGCAGAGGCCGCTTGCCGTGCAGTTGCCGGTGAATATTCATGGTGTGGCGCTGGTAACCCTTTTCACCCAGGAGCAGCTTGCACCAGTAGTCCTTGATGTGCGGCAGGTGCACGGCCAGGTCGACCCGGGCCACGTCGACGAAAATCGGCGCGAGTTGCTCGTCGGCGAGCATGCGCGCGTAGAAGCGGTCGACGAAGGCCTCTATATTCTCGCGGCTATCCAGATCAGGCCTGGCGTCGGCGGCGGCCACCTTACTTCTTCCCGCGCTTGCCGCCCTTCTTGACGTGCTTCATAAGGCGCCGCTTGCGCTGCACCTGCCGCTGGGTGAGCTTGTTGCGCTTGTCGGCGTAGGGGTTGCTGCCCGTGCGGAACTCGATCCGTACCGGGGTGCCGACCAGGTCCAGCCGGCGACGGTAGACCTTTTCAAGGTAGCGCCGGTAGCTGTTGGGCACCTCGCCGGTCTGGTTGCCGTGAATGACGATGCGCGGCGGGTTGTGCCCGCCGGCGTGGGCGTAGCGCAGCTTGATGCGCCTGCCGTTCACCATGGGCGGCGGGTGGTCGTGCACCGCCCCCTCCAGGATACGGGTGAGCTCGTTGGTGCTGAGTTTGCGCGTGGAGGACGCGTGCCCGGCCAGGACGGACTTGTAGAGATGCCCCACGCCGGTGCCGTGCAGCGCGGATATGTAGTGCACGTCGGCGTAGTCGGCAAATCGTAGGCGCCGATCCAGCTCCGAGCGCACACGATCGCGCTGGTCGCTCTCGACCCCGTCCCACTTGTTGACCGCCAGCACCAGGGCGCGCCCGGCGTCGATGCAGTGACCCAGCAGGTGCATGTCCTGGTCGACGATACCCTCGTGGGCGTCCATCACCAGGATCACCACCTGGGCGTCGTCGATCGCCTTCAGCGTCTTGACGATGGAGAACTTCTCCACCGCCATGCGGATATTCTTGCGCCGCCTGACACCCGCGGTGTCTATCAGCGTATAGCGACGACCCTCGCGCTCGTAATCGATATAGATGCTGTCCCGGGTCGTGCCGGGCTGGTCGTAGACGACTACCCGCTCCTCGCCGAGCAGGCGGTTGACCAGGGTGGATTTACCGACGTTGGGGCGGCCCACCACCGCGACCCGGACACCGTCGGCGCCCGTCGCATCGCCCTCGTCCGCCTCCTCGGGAAAACCCGCCAGTACCGCTTCGATCATGCTGCGCACGCCGCGCCCGTGGCTGGCAGCGATAGCGAACAGCGACTCCACGCCCAGCGCGTAGAATTCGCCGGCGGCGACATCCGCGTCCAGGCCGTCGGTCTTGTTGACCACCACGTGGAAGGCCTTGCTGCGCTGCCGCAGTTTTTGCGCCAGTGCCTCGTCCGCCGCGTTGAGTCCCTCGCGGCCGTCCACCATGAACAGCACCGCGTCGGCCTCGTCGATGGCGGCGTCCGACTGCTCCGCCATGGGCGAGTCGATGCCGGACGCGTCGCCGCTGATACCCCCGGTGTCGATAACGATAAACGGCCGCCCACCCAGGCGCGCCTCGCCGTATTTGCGATCCCGCGTCAGGCCGGGGAAGTCCGCGACGATGGCGTCGCGGCTTCGCGTCAGTTGGTTGAAAAGCGTTGACTTGCCGACGTTGGGGCGCCCGACGAGGGCGATCACCGGGAGCATGGGTCAGTTCCTGGCGGTGATCTCGTAGGCCGTCAGCTTGCCGCTGTTGCCGAACACGTACAGGACGTTGCCGTCGCTGAGCATATCCGCACGGGCGCCGTCGCTGTCCACGCGCACGCGGCCGATGATCCTGCCGTCGACCTGGGAGATGACGTGGACATAGCCCTCGAGGTCCGCCACGGCGACATAGCTGCTCACCGGCGTGGGGCGGGACAGCTCACGGTAGCCGAGGGCGCCCTGGGTCCAGCGCACTCCCGCCCCGGTGCGCAGGTAGGCGTAGAGCGTGCCGTCCTCGTCGGCGACGTAGAGGTTGCCGAAGCCGTTGGAGACGCCGGAGAAGGAGGAGACATCCTGTTGCCAGACCTTGCGGCCGTTGGCCACGTCAATGGCCACGACACGCCCCTGGTAGCTGGCGGCGTAGAGGTCGTTGCCGACCAGGTCCATGGTGCCGTCCACGTCGACGATGCGCTCGATCTCCGAGCGGCCCTGGGATATCGCGACACGAACCTCCCACACGATATCCCCGCTGCGCGCGTCGAAAGCGAGTACGCGGCCGTTGGCGAAGCCCGCGTAAGCGATGTTGTTGCGCAGGATGGGCGTACTCGTACCGCGCACGGTGAGGACCGGCACGTTGCTGTCGTAAGTCCACAGCAGTTCCCCGCTGTCAAAATCCAGTCCTTGCAACTTGCCATCGTAAGTCTGTGCCACGACGACGCGGCCGTCCGCCTGGGGTGGCGCCAGGACCTCGCCGCGCAGCTGGGTCGACCACAGTACTTCGCCGCTGGAGGCGTCGAGCTTCATCACGGCGCCCTCGCCGCTGCCCAGGAACAACGCGTTTTCGTAGACGCCGACGCCACCCGACAGCTCGATGTCCAGGTCCTCCTTCCAGACCGCCTTGCCGCGATCGCGGTCCAGGGCGACCACCCGGCCGTCGGCGGAGGCGGCGTAAATCGTATCGCCCTGCATGACCGGGCGGATCTTGTACAGGCCCTCCCCCTGGCCGTCGCCCACCCCGACCGACCACAGTCGCTTGATCCTGACCTCTTCCTCTATGTCGGTCAGCTCGAAGGGCGCGGTGGGGTCCTCCTCGTCATCGTCGAACCAGCCGGCAATCGTGCTGCAGCCCGGGAGCCACAACAGGGCCAGCAGCAGGACCAGGCGCGCGCGCAATCTGTCCATGGTCACTCCCCGCCCCCTGCGGGCGCGGCATCGTCCACCGGCTCCGGCTGCCCTTGCACCTCTTCGACGGGAACCGCGTTCCGCGGGGGAACCGGCGCCAGGCTCTGCAGCTTGATTTGCAGCGAGGGCAGATTGGCGCCCGACTGGCCACCCAGCGCCACAAACGCCTGCGCAGCGGTGTAGGCTTCCCGCGCCTCGTCCGTGCGACCGGCCGCGAGCAGCATATCGCCCCTGGCCACGGCGTAGGACGCCTGGTAGGCGTCGCCGCCGCCCTGGGCGATAATCGCCAGCGCCTGGTCGGTGTCGCCGCCGCCGGCGACGACCCGCGCGAGGCGCAGCTGGGCCACACTGGCCGCATCACTGCCCTTGGCGGCCTTGCCCAGCACCCAGCGCAACTGGGCCTCGGCCTCCGCGAGGTCGCCGCGCTCCACCGCGAGCGCGGCCAGGTGCAGCGCGGCAAACTGTGCGTAAGTGCTGCCGCCGTACTCGCTGCGCAGGCGTTCCGCGCGCTCCTGCGCTGCCGCGGCATCGCCCTCTTCGGTGAGTGCCCGCAGCATGTCCTGGTAGGCGTCCGACGCAGCCGCTGCCTGGTTCTCCTGGCTGGCCTGCCAGCCCTGCCAGCCAAAACCCGCCCCCAGGGCGATAGCGATTCCCAGCAGCGTGGCGCGACCGTTCTCGTCCCACCAGCGACGCAGCGCCTCTACCTGTTCCTCTTCCGTGCGATACGAATCCACGTCGATCCCTTCCTCTATTCTCTGCTACCGGTCCGCGTCATTGCCTGAGTCATTGCCCCAGGGCGTCGTCCACCGCGGCGCGCAATTGTGCCACGGGCACGGTCTGCTGTGTCACCCCCTCGCCCGCCCGCAGGGGTTTCACCGTCACGGAGCCCCGGGCGACCTCGTCCTCACCCCAGATCAGCACCACGCGCGCGCCGCTCTTGTCGGCCTTTTTCATCTGGCTCTTGAAACTGCCGCCACCGGCGTGCTGCCAGATGCGCAATCCCGGCTGCTCGCCGCGCAGCGCCTCCGTGCCGGCCAGGGCCGCGGCCTGTGCTCCCTCCCCCGCGGCGACGACGTAGATGTCCGCGGCGGACGCCCGCGGGGCGACACCCTGCTCACGCAACAGCAGCACCAGGCGCTCCATACCCATCGCGAACCCGGCCGCGGGCGTCGATTTGCCGCCCAGCTGCTCTACCAGGCCGTCGTAACGACCGCCGCCGCAGACAGTGCCCTGGGCGCCGAGCTGGTCGGTCACCCACTCGAAGACCGTCTTGTTGTAGTAGTCCAGGCCGCGCACCAGGCGCCGGTTCACCGTGTAGGCGACCCCCGCCGCGTCGAGCAGGGCCCGCAGTTCAGCGAAGTCCGCGGCGGATTCCCCGTCGAGGTGGTCCTCCAGGGAGGGGGCGTCATCCAGCAGGCGCTGGGTGTCCGCGTTCTTGCTGTCCAGGATACGCAGGGGGTTGCTGGCGAGGCGCCGCTGGCTGTCCTCGTCCAGCTCGCCGGCACGGGATCGAAGATACCCCGTCAGGGCCTCCCGGTAGCGCCCGCGCGCTTGCGGGCTGCCGATGGTGTTCAACTGCAGCTCGATGCCTTCCGCCAGGCCGAGCCGCTGCCACAGCCGTGCGCAGAGCAGGATCAACTCGGCGTCGATATCCGGCGTCGCGTAGCCCAGGGCCTCGACACCCACCTGGTGGAACTGTCGCTGGCGACCCTTCTGCGGGCGCTCGTAGCGGAACATGGGACCCGCGTACCACAGGCGGCGGGGCACGGACAGCAAGCCCTGCTGGATGGCCGCACGCACACAGCCGGCGGTGCCCTCGGGACGGAGCGTGAGGCTCTCGCCGTTACGGTCCTCAAAACTGTACATCTCCTTCTCGACGATGTCCGTGACCTCGCCGATGGAGCGCGCGAACAGCGCTGTCTTCTCCACGACGGGGAGACGGATTTCACCGTAGCCATAGCTGTCAAGCAGCTCCGACACACTGCGCTCGAGGAGCTGCCACCAGGGCGTCTCCTCCGGCAGGATGTCGTTCATCCCCCGTATGGCTCTGTACTCGCTCACGTGTTCTCCAGTTACGGTCCGGCTTGCTTCAGGACCTTGCGATAAGGTCTTCGTCACCCTCGGCGCGGGATTTTTCCAGGGCCGCGGCCCGCTCGCGTATCACCCGTTCCAGGTGGTCGACGAAGTCCTCGTTGCTGACCTTGTGGTCCGGCTCACCGGCGATATAGATGAGGTTGCTGGGCGTCGCTCCGGTCAGGCCCACATCCGCCTCACGCGCCTCGCCGGGTCCGTTGACGATACAGCCGATCACGGCGACGTCCATCGGTGTGCGCACGTCCTCGAGGCGCTGCTCGAGGGTATTCATCGTGCCGATGACGTCAAAGTTCTGCCGCGAGCAGCTCGGGCAGGCGATAAAGTTGATACCGTTGGTGCGCAGCTGCAGGCTCTTGAGAATATCGAAGCCCACTTTCACCTCCTCGACCGGGTCCGCGGCGAGGGAGATGCGGATGGTGTCGCCGATGCCTTCCATCAACAGCATGCCCAGGCCGACGGCTGACTTCACCGTGCCGCCGCGCAGCCCGCCCGCCTCGGTGATGCCCAGGTGCAGCGGCTGGTCGATCTCGCGCGCGAGCAGGCGGTAGGCCTCCACCGCCATGAAGACCTCGGAGGCCTTCACGCTGACCTTGAAGTCCGGGTAGTCAAACTTGTCGAGGATATCGACGTGGCGCATGGCCGATTCCACCAGCGCCTCCGCCGTGGGCTCACCGTACTTGCGCTGCAGGTCCTTGCCCAGCGAACCGGCATTGACGCCGATACGCAGCGGGATGCCCTTGTCCCGCGCACTGTCTATGACAGCGCGCACCTTGTCGTCGCGGCCGATATTTCCCGGGTTGATGCGCAGGCAGTCGACACCGTACTCCGCGACCTTCAACGCGATCTTGTGATCGAAATGAATATCGGCGACCAGCGGTACGGCCACCTGGGCGCGGATGTCCCTGAAGGCCTCCGCCGCGTCCATGGAGGGCACGGACACGCGCACGATATCGGCGCCGGCCTCCGCGATGGCCTGCACCTGGGCCACCGTGGCCGCGACATCGCAGGTGTCGGTATTGGTCATGCTCTGCACGCTGATTGGCGCACCGCCGCCCACGGGGACGTCGCCGACGTGAATCTGCCGCGACTGGCGGCGCACGATGGGGGACTCGGTTCTCATCGCCGCGGACCCCCAGCCGCCGGCGCCTGGCCGACGTAGCGGCCCGCATCCGCCGCGCCTGCGGCGACGGGCTGCTCCGCGGAACCGCGCCACCACCACAGCACCAGCACCAGCAGCAGGAGCACACCGAGACCGATGACCACGCCCTTGCCGGTGCGCTGCAGTTGCAGCGGCCGGGTCTCGATGCGCCTCGCCGGCGCAAATCCTGCACCGAAGGCATCGTCGAACAGGCGCAGCAGGTCGCCCTCGTCCAGGCCCAGCAGGCGCCCGTAGGACCTCACATAGCCGCGGGCGAAGTTGGGGCTGCGCAGTGCCTGGTAGTCGTCGCGCTCGAGGATGTCAACGTAATCCGGCATCAGATTCAGGCGGTCCGCCGCCTCGCGCTCGCTCATACCCTGTGCCACCCGGGCTTTTCTCAGCAGCACTCCCGGCGTGGAGAAGGCATCGATCTGGCGCAGCGCCTCGTCACTCACTTTGCACCGTCCGGAGGTAGGCCTCGTACTCAGCGGAATCCGGGTAGATATTGGTCAGCGCCAGCGCGTAGCTCGCCTCGGCGTCCTTGTCGCCCGACGCCCTGGCCAGCTGGATGCCCAGCCAAAGGCCGCGGGATGACTGCTGACGGGCCACCGTGCGATAGGTGCCGTAGTAATCGTGCGCCGCCTTAAGGTCTCCCGCGTCGAAGCGGATCTGGGCCACCTCCAGCAGTGCGATGCGATTGGTGCGGTCCATGGACAGGGCGCGCACGAAGGCCTCTTCCGCGCCCTGCGGATCGAACAGTTTCTGCCGGCACAGCCCGAGATTGACAAACGCCAGCGGGCGGGCGGAGTACAGCGTGTCCGTCACCACCACTTCGAGCTGGCTCTCGGCCTCGGCGTAACGCTCCTGGCGGAACAGGAACGCCGCGTAGTTATTGCGACAGCGGGAACAACCGCCGTCAAGGCGTACGGAACGCTTGAAGTGGTCCTCCGCCAGGTCGAACTCGCCGGTGCTCTGGTAGACCAGTGCAAAGGCCTCGTGCACCTCGGCGTTGTTCGGGTCGATCTCGTTGGCCAGCTCCAGGTTGCGCTTGGCGTAGTCCCAGTTGCCCTCCCCGATGTAGTTGCGCGCCAGTTGCACCCGCTGGTCGAGCGCCTTCTCCGGGGAGGCCTCCTCGGTAAACCCGCCCTCGGTGGTGGTGACACAGCCGGCCAGGGCCAGCGTCATGGCTAAGAGGACAGGCGCCAGGAGAGGCGCGGCGACGGCGCCAGGATTGCGAGATGCTTTCAACGTGCCTACCCCACTTCGATTGTCTGTATCCCCGCGGCCACCCTGTGACGCTCGCTGCGGCGGGTCCGGTCGACGACCTGGCCCACCAGCTGGCCACAGGCCGCGTCGATATCGTCCCCGCGGGTGGTTCTCACAGTGACAATATATCCCGCATCGACCAGCACTTGCCAGAACCGCGATACGGCGTTGCCCCCGGGGCGGCGGTAATCCGACTGGTCAAAGGGGTTGAAGGGGATCAGGTTGATCTTGCAGGGCAGGTCCCGCAGGAGGTCGGCGAGCTCCCGGGCGTGCTCCACCCGGTCGTTGACCCCCGCGATCAGGGTGTACTCGATCGTCACCACCCGGTTGCGGTCCGACTGCGCCGCCATATAGTTGCGGCAGCTCTCCAGGAGCATGGCGATGGGGTAGCGCCGGTTGATGGGGACCAGCTGGTCCCGCAGGGCGTCGTTGGGGGCGTGCAGGGAGACCGCGAGGGACACCTCGCTGACCTCCGCCAGCCGGTCCAGGGCGGGCACCACGCCGGAAGTGCTGAGCGTGACCCGGCGCTTGGACAGGCCGTAGGCCAGGTCCTCCAGCATGAGGTTCATCGCCGCCACCACGTTGTCGAAGTTGAGCAGCGGCTCGCCCATGCCCATCATGACCACGTTGGTGACAATTCGCCCCTTGCCCGACTGGAACGCGTCGTAGGACTGGATCGCCAGCCACACCTGGCCGATGATCTCCGCGGCGCTGAGGTCGCGCTGAAAACCCTGCTTGCCCGTGGAGCAGAAACTGCAGTCGAGACTGCAGCCGACCTGTGAGGATACGCACAGGGTGGCGCGATCTCCCGAGGGAATCAGCACGGTCTCGACCAGCCCGCCTCCCTCCACGCGGATGGCCCACTTGCGGGTTCCGTCTTCGGAGTCCTGCTGGCTGACGATTTCCGGAGGCCGCACCTCGGCCACGCGGCACAGTTTCTCGCGCAGTCCCTTGCCCAGGTTGGTCATGGCATCGATATCGATGACGCCGGCGTGGTGAATCCACTTGAGCACCTGGTGGGCGCGAAACTTTTTCTCGCCCAGGTCGACGAAGAAGCGCTCCATCTGCTGCCGGTCCAGGCCGAGCAGGTTGACGCGACCCGCGGGTGTGTCGCTCCCGGGGGCACTGTCAGTGGAGGTGTTCACGGTAGTCGGGCCGGCGATCGCCTCTCAGCGGTCGCAGATCTCGCTCTCGGAAAAGAAGTAGGCGATTTCCCGGGCGGCGGAGGCCGGGGAGTCGGAGCCGTGCACGGCATTGGCGTCGATGGAGCTGGCGAAGTCCGCGCGAATAGTGCCCTCGTCCGCCTCCTGGGGATTGGTGGCGCCCATCAGTTCGCGGTTTTTGGCGATCGCGTCCTCGCCCTCGAGTACCTGCACGACCACCGGGCCGGAGGTCATGAACTCGATCAGCGCCGGGTAGAAGGGACGCTCCGCGTGCTCGGCGTAGAAGCCGCCGGCGACGGTGTCGCTCAGACGCAGCATCTTCGCCGCGACGATCTGCAAGCCGTTGCTCTCGAAACGCGAGTAGATCTTGCCAATGATGTTCTTGGCAACCGCGTCGGGCTTGATGATTGACAGGGTGCGTTCCACGGCCATAGGGCTTTCTCCGGGCTCGGTCAGTACAAGAAGCGCGCAATTATACGGAGGTGTCAGAGCTGGTGCAAAAGGGCGCGCAGGGGCCGTCCCCGGGCGGAGACGGGGGTCAGTCGAGCTCCTCGATCCAGGCGGCCTGGATGGCCTCGAGGACCTTCTCCCCGCAGCGGTCGGGGTCGTCGTCGAAGCCGTCGAGCGCGAGCACCCAGGCGCGCAGGTCGACGAAGTTCACCGCCAGGGGGTCGACGTCCGGGTGGGCGTCCACCAGCTCGATGGCGATGTCGTTGATGTCAGTCCAGCGCATGCGTGACCCCCCGCTAGTGCTGCTCGGAAACCATGTTGATAGTGTAGCGCGGAATCTCCACCACCAGGTCCTCGTCCGCGACGATAGCCTGGCAACTCAACCGGGAATCCGGTTCCAGGCCCCAGGCCTTGTCGAGGTAGTCGTCCTCGAGCTCGTCCGGCTCACCCATGGAGTCGTAGCCCTCGCGCACGATCACGTGACAGGTGGTGCAGGCGCAGGACATCTCGCAGGCGTGCTCGATGTCGATGTCGTTGCGCAGCAGCGCCCGGCAGATACTCTCCCCAGGGTCCGCCTCGACCACCGCCCCCTCGGGGCAGAGATTTTCGTTGGGCAGTACGACAATCCGGGTCATTCCCCCACCTCTTCGTCCAGTTCGTCGAGCGAAACGCCCGCGAGTGCATCGCGGATGCTGCGGTCCATACGCCGCGCCGCAAACGCCTCACTCCGGCGCCCCAGTTCCTCGGTCAGCCTGTGAATGGCCCGCCCGTCGTCGCCGTCGACCAGGGCCCGCAAGCTGCCTATGTCGGTCTCCAGGGCCGCCCGCTCTCCCGCTTCGAGCAGGGCGTCGCCGTCCGCGGCGATAGCCGCCTCCAGCCCTTCCATCAGCTGCCATGCCGCCAGCCGCTCCTCCGCGAGGGCACGCGCCTCCTTGTCCTGGGCCGCGTGGTCAAAGGACGCGGTGAGCATCCCCGCGATCTCGTCGTCGCTGAGCCCGAATGAAGGCTTGACTGACACGCTGGACTCGGAACCCGTGGTCTCCTCCCGCGCGGAGACGTTGAGCAACCCATCCGCGTCCACCTGGAAGGTCACCAGCACGCGGGCCGCCCCGGCGACCATGGGAGGGATGCCGCGCAGTTCGAATTGCGCCAGTGAGCGGCAGTCGGCCACCAGTTCGCGCTCGCCCTGCACGATATGCACGGCGAGCGCGGTCTGGCCGTCTTTATAGGTCGTGAATTCCTGGGCACGGCTCACGGGGATGGTGGTGTTGCGCGGCACGATTTTCTCGACCAGCCCGCCCATGGTCTCGATGCCCAGCGACAGGGGTATGACGTCCAGCAGCAACAGGTCGCCCTCGGGCCGGTTGCCCGCGAGGATGTCCGCCTGGATGGCGGCGCCGACCGCGACCACCTGGTCCGGGTCGATGTCGGTGAGCGGTTCGCGCCCGAAAAAATCCGCCACCGCCTCGCGCACCAGGGGCACACGGGTGGAGCCTCCTACCATGACGATGTTGTCGACCTCGCCGTCGACATCGGCGTCGCGCAGGCAGCGCCGGCAGGCGCGCAGGGTGTGCTTCACCAGTGGGCTGACCAGGGTCTCGAAGGTCTCCCGGGTCAATACCAGGGATCCGGCCTCCTGCCACACTGGCGACAGGTCCAGGTCCACCGCGGGGTCTGTCGACAGGCGTTCCTTGGCCTGCCGCGCCAGGCCCTGCAGCGCGCGGTACTGGCCGGGCTCCAGCTGCGGGTCGCCCTTCTGTTCGAGGATGTACTGGGCCAGCGCCGCGTCGAAGTCGTCGCCGCCCAGGGCGGTGTCACCGCCCGTCGCCAGCACCTCGAAAACGCCGCGGTGCAGACGCAGGATGGAGATGTCGAAGGTGCCGCCGCCGAGGTCGTAAACGGCGATCACGCCCTCTTCCGCCGAGTCCAGGCCGTAGGCCACAGCGGCCGCCGTGGGCTCGTTGAGCAGGCGCAGCACGGGGATGCCCGCCAGGGTCGCGGCGTCCTTGGTCGCCTGGCGCTGGGCGTCGTCGAAGTACGCCGGTACGGTAATCACGGCGCCGTCCAGGGCGCCGCCGAGGCTGGACTCCGCGCGCGTGCGCAACGCCCCCAGGATCTCGGCGGAGGCCTGCACCGGGCTGATTTCACCCGCGGCCGTCACGAAGCGCACCATACCCTCCTCGCCCTCGGCGAGGCGATAGCGGGAACGGCGCGCGTCCGCCTCGGCGTCCGCACGGCCGCGGCCCATGAAGCGCTTTACGGACACCAGGGTGTCGGCGGGGTGCACAGCCGCCAGTGCCTGGGCCTCGCTGCCCAGCAGCGGTTCCGCACCCCCACCACGGTAGCTGACCACCGAGGGCAGCATCACGGCGCCGTCCGCGTCGGGCAGGGCCTGGGCGCGCCCGCCCCTGACCGTCGCGACCAGGGAATTGGTCGTACCCAGGTCGATACCCACCGCGCGGCGCACCTGGTGCGGCAGGGGGGACTGGCCGGGCTCGGCGATCTGCATCAGGGCCATGGTTATTCTCGGGCTACTCGTCCATCAGGTCGTTTTCGAGCTGCTCGGCCTCGCCGAGCAACTTGTCCAGGTACTGCATCCGCACACAGGCACCGGCAGCCGCCTGTGTGTCCCCGGCGGCGTACGCGGCGGCGAAGGCGCTCTCCTCTGCCTCCAGGTCGGTGCGAATCTCGTCCACCAGGTGCTGTAACACCTCGTCCGGATCCACGAGCCCGGGGATGGACTCGAGTTTCTCGCGCAGCTCCATCTGCATGATGAGAAAACTGCCGTCAACCTGCTGCGCGGCGATCTCCTCCTGGGTCAAGCCGTCGAGTTCCAGCAGGTAACACGCTCTTCCCAGGGGGCGGCGCAGCGTCTGGTAGGCCTCGTTGACCAGTGCCGAGTACTGTACCGCCAGGCGTTTTTCCTGGTCCGGCGCGCTGGCGTAGCGGTCGGGGTGCAGCTCCCCCTGCAGCTGGCGATAACGCGCGCCGAGCTGTGCGCCGTCCAGTTCAAAACCCAGCGGCAGGCCGAACAGCTTGAAATAGTTGTCCCTGAAATCCGAGGGGATTGTCATGTCAGGACCGGGCGGCCGCGGCGGGTTAAACCGTGAAACTCTCCCCGCACCCGCACTCAGCTGACACGTTGGGGTTGCGGAACTGCAGGCCCTCGTTGAGCCCCTCGCGCACGAAGTCCAGTTCCGTGCCGTCGAGGTAGACCATGCTCTTGGGGTCGATGTATACCCTTACGCCGTGATCCTCGAACACCTGGTCTTCAGCCTGTTCCTCGTCGACAAATTCGAGCACGTAGGCCATGCCCGAACATCCGGACGTCGTAACGCCGAGGCGGATGCCCAGGCCGCTCCCGCGGGATTCAAGCTGACCGGCGACGTGTTCCGCCGCGGCCTGTGTCAACGATACACCCATCAACTCTCGCCCCGTTTCTCGCGCAGGTCCTTGACCGCCGCCTTGATAGCGTCCTCGGCGAGCACCGAGCAGTGGATCTTCACCGGCGGCAGCGCCAGCTCCTCGGCGATCTCCGTGTTGCGGATCTGCTCCGCCTCGTCCAGGTTCTTGCCCTTCACCCACTCGGTGAGCAGCGAGCTGGAGGCGATCGCGGATCCGCAGCCGTAGGTCTTGAACTTGGCGTCCTCGATGACGCCGTCGCCGTTGACCTTGATTTGCAGCCGCATGACGTCGCCACAGGCGGGCGCGCCGACCATGCCGGTGCCGACGCTCTCGTCGCTGGCGTCGAGCTTGCCGACGTTGCGCGGATTCTCGTAGTGATCCAGTACCTTGTCGCTATATGCCATGGTGTGTTACCTCCGCAGTAAATTCAGTGGGCAGCCCATTCGATGCTGTCCAGGTCCACCCCGTCCTGGTACATATCCCAGAGGGGAGACAGCTCGCGCAGTTTCTCGACTGCGCTGCGCAGTTGTTCGATGGCGAGGTCGACTTCCTCCTCGGTGGTGAAGCGGCCGAAGCTGAAGCGCAGTGAGCTGTGTGCCAGTTCGTCGTTCAGTCCCAGCGCCCGCAGCACGTAGGAGGGCTCCAGGCTGGCCGATGTGCAGGCCGAACCCGAGGACACCGCCAGGTCCTTCAGGGACATGATGAGGGACTCGCCCTCGACAAACGCAATGCTGACGTTGATAGCACCCGGCAGGCGCTGCTCCTCGTCGCCGTTGATGTGCACTTCCTCGATGTCGCTGATGCCGTCCCAGAAGCGCTGGCGCAGAGCGCGCAGGCGCACCGCCTCGTCGGCCATTTCCTCGCGGGCGATGCGCGCAGCCTCGCCCATTCCGACGATCTGGTGGGTCGCCAGGGTGCCGGAACGCATGCCGCGCTCGTGGCCGCCGCCGTGCATCTGTGCCTCCAGGCGCACCCGGGGCTTGCGCCGCACGTACAGCACACCGATACCCTTGGGCCCGTACATTTTGTGCCCGGAGACCGACATGAGGTCGATCTTCATGCGCTCCAGGTTGATCTCGATCTTGCCCGCACTCTGGGCCGCGTCGACGTGAAACAGGACCCCGGCGTTGCGGGTCACCTCGCCGATGCCCTCCACGTCGTTGACCGTGCCGATCTCGTTGTTGGCGTGCATTACGCTGACCAGGATCGTGTCCTCGCGCAGCGCGCCCGCCACCGCTTCCGGCGTGATGATGCCGCGGCTGTCGGGATCGAGGTAGGTCACCTCGAAATCCTCGCGTTCCAGCTGGCGGCAGGTATCGAGCACCGCCTTGTGCTCGATCTTGGATGTGATGATGTGTCGGCCTTTCTTCTGGTAGAAATGGGCGACACCCTTGATGGCCAGGTTGTCCGACTCGGTGGCGCCGGAGGTCCAGACCAGTTCGCGCGGGTCGGCCCCGAGCAGGTCCGCGACGTTGCGCCGCGCGGTCTCCACCGCCTCCTCCGCCTTCCACCCGAAGAGGTGCGAGCGGGATGCGGGGTTGCCGAAGTTGCCCTCCATGGTCAGGCAATCGACCATCTTCTGCGCCACGCGCGGATCGACGGGCGTGGTCGCCAGGTAATCAAAGTAAATCGGTTTATCCATGCCTTTATTGCTCCAAATGTCGTTCGCCGCCCCGCTTCAAAGCTCCGCGACCGAAAGCGTCTCCCCCTGGCCCTGGGTGCGTGCGTCCTGGCGCGCCGAGATGCTCTGGACCTCCCGGCGCTCCACCAGGTTTGCCAGGCTGATCTGGCTGAGGAAGTTGTGAATCTGCTCGCTGAGGTCGCACCACAGGTGGTGGGTGAGGCACACCTCCCCCTGCTGGCAGTCGGCCGTGCCGCCGCAACCCGTCGCGTCCACGGCCTCGTTCACCGCGTCGATGATCTCGGCGACAAAGATTTCGTCACCGCCGCGACTCAGGCGGTAGCCGCCGCCGGGGCCGCGCACGCTGCTCACCAGGTTGTTGCGACGCAACTTCGCAAACAGCTGCTCAAGGTAGGAGAGGGAGATGTCCTGGCGCCCGGAAATATCGGCGAGACTGACCGGGCGGCCCTCGCCATGGAGGGCGAGGTCCAGCATTGCCGTCACCGCGTACCTGCCTTTTGTCGTCAGTCGCATGATGTCCTCCAGCGCGATCGGCCGATGAGTATGCAATACCCTAGTATTTTAGTCAATTATAAGTCCGACTGAAATAGTCAGAAATGTGAACTGGATTTAATTCAATAAAATCAAAGACTAAGAGGACTTGTCCCGAGCCTTGCGCACCCATTTACCAGTCTCGGTGAGGATTCCCCTGAGTATATTGAGCTCCATCTCGTCCAGGCGCAGACGGCTGTAGAGCCGGCGCAGGCGGGACATCAGCTGCCGCGGCGCGGCGGGGTCGAGAAACTCGAGGTCGACCAGGGTCTCCTCGAGGTGGGCGTAGAACCGCTCCATGTTTTCCAGGGTCGCGGGCGGGGCGTCCCACTGGGCGTCGTCCCGCTCCGGCAGCTCGCCCGCGACGGCCAGCATGCGCAGTTCGTAGGCGACGATCTGTACCGCCATGGCCAGGTTGAGGGAACTGTAGGCAGCGTCGGTGGGAACGTGCAGGTGCAGGTTGCACTGCTTCAACTCCTCGTTGGTCAGCCCCCGGTCCTCGCGCCCGAACAACACGGCGACCTGCTCGCCGCGGGAGGCTTCCGCCATACGCGCCGCGCAGCGGCGGGGGTCCAGGAGCGGCCAGGGGATGCGGCGCTCGCGCGCGCTGGTCCCCACCACGAACTGGCAGTCGCCGATCGCATCCGCCAGGGAATCAGTGACCACCGCGGCATCGAGGATGTCGGTGGCCGAGGCCGCGCGCCAGGTCGCCCGTTCGTCGGGGTACTGTCGCGGGGCGACGAGGTAGAGGCGCGCGAGACCCATGTTTTTCATGGCCCGTGCCACACCGCCGATATTGCCCGGGTGCGTGGTCTCGACCAGGACGATGCGGATATTGTCGGGATTCACGGGGAACCGGCTCAGGACAGCAGTGGCTTCACCGCCTGCAGTACCGCCTTGAAACACTTCGGGTTGCCGCAGACGATATTCCCCGACCCCAGGTAGTCGTCCGAGCCGTCGATGTCGGCGACCAGGCCCCCGGCCTCCTTGATCAGCAGCGCCCCGGCGGCGATGTCCCAGGGTGCCAGGCCGATCTCCCAGAAGGCGTCGAGCCGGCCCGCTGCCACGTAGGCCAGGTCCAGCGAAGCGGCCCCCGCCCTGCGAATGCCCGCGCACTGGGAGGCGAGCAGGTGGATGGACCGGCTGTAGGGTTCCAGTTTGTCGTCGCAGTGGTCCTTGTAGGGGATGCCGGTGCCCAGCAGCGCGCCCTCCAGGGAGGGCTTCTTGCTCACCCGGATGCGGCGGCCATTGAGCTGGGCGCCCTGGCCGCGGGACGCGGTGAACTCCTCGTGCCGCACCGGGTCGACGATGACCGCGTGCTCGGGACGCCCCCGGTGCAGGCAGGCGATGGAGACGGCGTAGTGGGGGATACCGTGGATGAAGTTCGTGGTTCCGTCCAGGGGATCGATGACCCAGCGGTACTCGGCGTCCTCGTCGCCGCTCAGGCCGCTCTCCTCACCGAGAACGGCGTGGTCCGGGTAGGCCTTCTGCAGGTGGTAGACGATCTCCTTCTCCGCATTGATGTCCACCTCGGTGACGAAGTTGTTGACCCCCTTGGCCATGACCTCGAAGCGGTCGAGGTCATCCGAGGCGCGCACGATACCCTCGCCGGCCTTGCGGGCGGCGCGCAGTGCGATATTGACCATCGGTTCCATAGGGGGGGTATCCGGGCTGGCGACTGTGGGCGCGCGATTATAGCAGCAATTGCGCCGGGTACACGCGGCTCTCTATACAACCCGCGGCGCTTGTCCCGGTTGGCGGCGCTCAGGGAGTCAGGCTCTCCTGGTCTGCCCCCTCCTTGACCGGGATCATCAGGTCCTCCTTGTTGACGCCCAGCGACAAGAGGGTGGTGGCGGCGACGTAGATCGAGGAGTAGGTGCCGATACCGACACCGATGATCAGGGCGATGGCGAAGCCGCGGATAATCTCGCCGCCGAACAGGGCCAGGGAGCCCAGCACCATCAACGTGGTGAAGGAGGTTACCAGGGTGCGGCCCAGGGTCTCGGTTAGCGAGATGTTGATAACGTCGACGGGTTCTGTCTTGCGCACCTTGCGGAAGTTCTCGCGGATTCGGTCAGACACGACGATGGTGTCGTTGAGGGAGTAGCCGATCACCGCCAGCAGTGCGGCGAGGACAGTCAGATCGAACTCCATGCCCACGACCGAGAAAAACCCGAGGGTCACCAGCACGTCGTGCACCAGCGCGACCACCGCACCGACCGCGAACTTGAACTGGAAGCGGAAGCCGATGTAGAACATGACGAGCACAAGCGCCAGCAACATCGCCAGGCCGCCCTGCTCGCGCAGCTCCTCTCCCACCTGAGGGCCGACAAACTCAATGCGCCGCAATTCCACCGTGCCGTCGTAGGCCCCCTCGAGGGCCCTCAAAATTTTCGCGCCCTCCTCGTCCGACACGCCGGAGGGGAGCCGGATGAGGACGTCGCGGTCGCTGCCGAAGCTGACCACTATAGCGCCCTCATAGCCGGACGCCGCCATAGTCTGGCGGATCGCGCCGAGGTCTGCGCTGGCGCTGTAGTGCACCTCCACCAGGGTGCCCCCGGTAAAGTCCAGCCCCCAGTTGAGCTGCCGGACAGCCAGCGAGCCGATGGCGACAATCAGCAGCAGTGCCGAGAACGCCATCGCCAGCTTGCGCTGGCCCATGAAATTGATCACTTTTGCGTCCTTCGCCATGCTAGCTCGCCTCCTGCCGGATGCCGATCGACAGTGTGCGCACGCGGCGCCCCCCGTAGAACAGGTTGACCAGTGCCCGGGTGCCCATGATCGCCGTGAACATCGAGGTCAGGATGCCCACCGACAGGGTCACGGCAAAGCCCTTGATGGGCCCGGTGCCGACTGCGTAGAGAATGACGGCGACGATCAGCGTCGTGAAATTGGCGTCCAGAATGGTCGCCACGGCGCGCTCGAAGCCGGAGTGTATGGCCATCTGCGGCGACAGCCCGTTGCGCAGCTCCTCGCGTATGCGCGAGAAGATCAGCACGTTGGCGTCCACCGCCATGCCCACCGTCAACACGATGCCGGCGATGCCGGGGAGGGTGAGGGTCGCGCCGAGTATGGACATCACAGACACCAGCAGCACGAGGTTACAGCTCAGGGCGACGACCGCGGCGATACCGAATACCCGGTAGTAGAGGATCATGAACAGCGCCACCAGCGCCAGGCCGATCTGCACGGACTTCACGCCCAGGCGAATATTTTCCGCACCCAGCGAGGGGCCGACGGTGCGCTCCTCGACAAAGGTGATCGGCGCCGCCAGCGCGCCGGCACGCAGCATCAGCGCCAGTTCCGATGCCTCCAGGGGACTGTCCAGCCCGGTAATCTGGAAATTGGCGCCGAGGGCGGACTGGATGACCGGGGCGGTGAGCAGCTTCTTCTCGTAATAAAAAGTCTCTATCCGCTTCACCGTGCCGTCCGCCTGCCGCTCGTTGCGCGTGCGCGGCTTGCGCTCCACGAACAGTACACCCATGCGGCGCTTGACGTTCTTGCTGGTGACCCGGGACATCTTCAAACCACCCTGGCCGTCCAGGCTGATATTCACCACGGGTTGGCCGTTCTGGTCGAAGTTCGACTGGGCGTTGGTGACGTTCTCACCGGTGATGATGATGTCGCGCTCCAGCCACTCGGTGAGGCCCGCGCGGTCCTCGCTGCGGTACTCGAAGCGCTGCTTCTCCGACGGCGCCGCATCGCTGCGAGCGACCAGGCGGAATTCGAGGTTCGCCACCTTGCCGAGAATCCGCTTCGCCTCGGCGGTGTCCTGGATGCCCGGCAGCTCCACCACGATCCGGCTCTGGCCCTGTTTCTGCACGAGGGGTTCGGATACCCCCAGCTCGTTGACGCGGCGGCGCAGGATGGTGAGGTTCTGGTTTACCGCGTTGTCCTCGATCTCCTGGCGTCCCTGCTCGGACATTGCCGCGTAGATAAACCAGGCGTCATCCTCGTCCACACGATCCAGCAACAGGCCGGGATTGTTTTCCGCTATCACCTTGCGCGCTTTTTCGCGCAGCTCCTCGCTCCTGAACTTCCCCTCGAGCCGGCCGCGCTCGTCGATGGTAACGAACCCGCGGACATCCTCATCGCGCAGCGCTCGCTTGATCTCGCTCAGTGCCGCGTCCATGTGCCGGGTCACCGCCGCCTCGACGTCCACCTCGAGCTTGAAATGCACACCGCCGGACAGGTCCAGGCCGAGTTTCATCGGCTGGCCGCCGTAGTCGCTGAGCCACGAGGGGGTGGTCGGCGCCAGGTTCAGCGCCACGATGTAGTTGTCTCCCAGGGCCTCTTTCAGGACGGACTGGCCCACGAGCTGCTGGTCGGCGTTCTCGAGCCGGATGAGACCGGCACGGCCGCGCTCGTCCGCGGACTCCCCGAAGTGGGCGATACCGGCGGCGTCCAGTGCCTCGCTGGCGCGGGCCAGGGTGGCCTCGTCGATCACCAGGCTGCTGCTCTGGCCGGCGATCTGCAGCGCCGGGTCCGGCGCGTAGAGGTTGGGTGCCGCGTAGTACGCGCCGAGCAACAACACGGACAAGACCAGCAGGTATTTCCACAGGGGGTATTTGTTCAGCATAGAGTCGCTCTTGCCAGACCCCGGGAGCGCAGGGCCCGGGTGAAAAGTGCGCCATTATAAATTAACCGCCCGGGGCCACAAGTCCACGCCCGTTCGGGGGGACATGGGCGCTGAGGGCACTGTTTACAAGGGGCGGCGGGAATAAAGCGCAAATTTTCCCGGCCATTCAACCGAGCCAGGCCCGCGCATTGCGGAACAGCCTGAGCCAGCCGCCCTCCTCGCCCCACTCCGCCGGGGCCCAGGAGTGCTGCACGGTGCGGAACACTCGCTCCGGGTGGGGCATCATGATGGTGGCGCGGCCGTCGTCACTGGTGAGCCCGGTGATACCCGCGGGCGAGCCGTTGGGGTTCGCCGGGTAGCGCTCGGCGACCTCGAGGTTGTTCTCCACGTAGCGCAGGGCGATGTTGCCGCCTTCCTCACAGGCCGCGAGTGCAGCCGGGGCCGCGAACTCCGCCCGCCCCTCGCCGTGGGCGACGGCGATGGGCAGGTGCGAGCCCGCCATTCCCGCCAGCAACACGGACGGTCCGGGCTCGACCCGGACCAGCGCGAGCCGCGCCTCAAACTGTTCGGACCGGTTGCGCACGAAGCGCGGCCAGTGGCCGGCGCCCGGTATCAGGTCGCGCAGTGTGGAAACCATCTGGCAGCCGTTGCAGACGCCCAGGGTAAAAGTGTCCGGGCGCTCGAAGAACGCGGCGAAGGCGTCGCGGACCCCGGGGTTGAACAGGATGCTCTTGGCCCAGCCCTCGCCGGCGCCGAGCACGTCGCCGTAGGAAAACCCGCCGCAGGCGACCAGCCCCCGGTAGTCGGCCAGGCGCGCCCGACCCTCCAGGATATCGCTCATGTGCACATCGAAGGCGTCGAAGCCGGCGCGCTCGAATGCCGCCGCCATCTCCACCTGCCCGTTCACGCCCTGTTCGCGTAACACGGCGATGGCCGGCCTCGCGCCCGTTGCGATAAACGGCGCGGCGATATCCTCGCCGGCGTCGAAGCCGAGTCGCGCGGAGAGCCCCGGGTCGTCCCCGAGGCAGCGGGCGTACTCTTCGGCGGCGCAGTCCGGGTTGTCACGCAGGGACTGGATCTCGAAACTGGTGCGCGACCAGAGTTGGTGCAGGCGCGCGCGGCTGTCGTCGAGCAGCGCGTCGGCGCCGTCGGCAATCCGCACGCGATCGCCCGTTGTCGCCGCGCCGATCTCGTAAAGACAATCGCCCAGACCGAGCGCAGCGGCGCGCTCGCGCAGGGCCTGCAACAGCGGCCGGCGGACCTGCAGCACGGCGCCGGCCTCCTCGCTGAACAGCGCCGCCAGGGGCTCCCCCGGAACAGCGGCGAGGTCGATATCCAGGCCGCAGCGCCCGGCAAAGGCCATTTCCAGCAGCGCGACCGCGAGACCGCCGTCGGAACGGTCGTGATAGGCGAGCAGTTCCCCGCGCCCGAGAAACTCCTGCACCAGGGTGAACAGGCCGCGCAGGTCTTCGGGGCGCTCCAGGTCGGGCACGGTATCCCCGAGCAGCCCCCAGGCCTGGGCCAGGCATGAGCCGCCGAGCCGGTTCGCGCCCCGGCCCAGGTCCAGCAGGACCAGCGCGGCATCCGCATCCGGCCGCAGTTGCGGCGTCAGCGACAGCCGCGCGTCCGTCACCGGCGCGAAGGCGGAGACAATCAGGGACATGGGGGCGGTCACCGCCCGGTCCTCGTCTCCCTCCCGCCAGGTGGTGCGCATCGACATGGAGTCCTTGCCGACGGGGATGGTGATGCCGAGGGCGGGGCAGAACTCCATGCCCACGGCGCGCACGGTGTCGAACAACACCTCGTCCTCTGCGCCGTGCCCGGCGGCGCACATCCAGTTGGCGGACAGTTTCACATCGCGGATATCGGCGATGGCCGCCGCCGCGATGTTCGTGATCGCCTCGGCGACGGCCATGCGCCCGGACGCGGGCCCATCGACCAGCGCCAGGGGTGTGCGCTCGCCCATGGCCATGGCCTCCCCGCGATCGCTGTCATAGGCCACGGTGGTCACGGCGCAGTCCGCCACCGGCACCTGCCACGGACCGACCATCTGGTCGCGGGCCACCATGCCCGTCACCGTGCGGTCGCCGATGGTGATCAGGAAACCCTTGCCCGCCACCGTGGGCACCTGCAGGACGCGCTCCAGCGCGTCGGCGAGGGGGACATCCAGCGCGAGCGCATCGTGTGCCACCGGGTGGCGCCGCACCTCCCGGGTCATGCGCGGCGGTTTGCCGAACAGCACGGACATGGGCAGGTCCACGGGCGTATTGCCGAAGTCCCGGTCGGCGAGGGTCAGCCTGAGTTCCTCCGTCGCCTCTCCCACCACCGCGAAGGGGCAGCGCTCCCGCGCACAGATGGCCGCGAAGCGCTCGAGGTCCCCGGGCTCCACCGCCATGACATAGCGCTCCTGGGACTCGTTGCACCAGATTTCCAGGGGCGACATGCCGGGTTCGTCGCTGGGTACCTCGCGCAGTTCGAAGGTGCCGCCGCGGTCGCCGTCCTTGACCAGCTCGGGCAGCGCGTTGGACAGGCCCCCGGCGCCCACGTCGTGGATGAACGCGATGGGATTGGCGTCGCCCAGCTGCCAGCAGCGATCGATGACCTCCTGGCAGCGGCGCTGGATTTCCGGGTTCTGGCGCTGCACCGAGGCGAAGTCCAGGTCTTCCGCGCTGGCGCCGCTCGCCATGGAGGAGGCGGCGCCGCCGCCGAGGCCGATGAGCATCGCGGGGCCGCCCAGCACGACCAGTTTCGCCCCGGCGCTGTAGGCGCCCTTCTGCACATGGCCGGCGCGGATGTTGCCGTAGCCCCCCGCGATCATGATGGGCTTGTGGTAGCCGCGCATCTCCCGTCCCGCCGCGCCCGGCGCCTCGAGCTCGAAACTGCGAAAGTAACCGCAGAGATTGGGGCGGCCGAACTCGTTGTTGAAGGCCGCGCCGCCGATGGGGCCCTCCACCATGATGTCCAGCGCCGACACGATGCGGCCGGGCTTGCCGTAATCGCCCTCCCAGGGCTGGCCGTAGCCGGGGATATTGAGGTTGGAGACCGAAAAGCCGGTGAGACCGACCTTGGGTTTGGAGCCGCGGCCGACGGCGCCCTCGTCGCGAATCTCGCCGCCTGAGCCGGTACCCGCTCCCGGAAACGGTGCGATAGCCGTCGGGTGGTTGTGGGTCTCCACCTTCATCAGGAGATGGATGTCCTCCTCGCTGTAGCCATAGCGCCCGGTCGCGGGGTCGGGATAGAACCGGCCCGCCCGGTGCCCCGCCACCACCGCGGCGTTGTCGGAGTACGCCGAGAGCACGTTGTCGCCCGCGCGCTCGTGCGTGTTGCGGATCATGGCGAAAAGGGAGTGCGGCTGGGCCTCGCCGTCGATCACCCAGTCCGCATTGAATATCTTGTGCCGACAGTGTTCCGAGTTGGCCTGGGCGAACATCATCAGCTCGACATCGCTCGGGTTGCGACCCAGGGCCAGGAAACTGTCCAGCAGGTAGTCGATCTCGTCGGCGGCCAGGGCGAGCCCCAGCTCCCGGTCCGCGGTCTCGAGGGCCGCGCGCCCGCCGCCGATCACGTCCACCGTAGCCATCGCCCGGGGCGCGGCGTGCTCGAACAGGCACCCGGCCTCCTCGGGCGCGGCGAGCACCGTCTCGGTCATGCGATCGCTGACAGTGGCGGCGAGGGCGTCCCTGCCCCGCGCGGAGAGATCCGCGGGCAGGTCGAAATACCAGGCAATACCGCGCTCCAGGCGCTCCACCTCGTCGAGCCCGCAGTTGTGCGCGATATCGGTTGCCTTGCTGGACCAGGGCGAGATGGTGCCGGGCCGGGGCACCACCAGGAGCAGTGTGCCATGCACCGGCGGTGCGTCGACCGCACCACCGCCAGGCCCGTAGGTCAGCAGGCTCTCCAGAATGGAGCGGCGCCCTGCATCGAGGGGACCGTTCAGGCTGGCGAAGTGGAGGTACTCGTTGTGCAGCAGTTGGATGGCGGGATGGATGTCGGCAAACTTCCGCGCCAGCTTGTCCACGCGGAACGCGGACACAGCGGGACTACCACGCAGGGTCAACATGCTGTGCACAACTCCAGGGGGAGGTATCGGAGGAGGCGGTATTGTACTGTATTTGCCCTTGTGTCGTTAGCCGAATCTGGGGTGGTTTGCCACGGTGTCTGCCCGTGAGCCGCGGCGCGCACAACGCTAGAATGTCTCCATGCCCAGGTGTCCGTCACTGTTGCTGCCGGTGCTGGCGTGCGTGCTCGCGGCCTGCACTGCCGAAGACTCCCTCGAATCCATCCAGTCCCGGGGGGAGCTGGTCGTGGTCAGCCGGAACAGCCCGACCACTTTCTACCTGGACCGCAACGGGCCCGCCGGGTTTGAGTACGACCTCGCCGCCCTGCTGGCGGACGACCTCGGTGTCACCCTGCGCATGGAACCGGCCTTTTCCCTGCGCGGCATCTTCAACGCCCTGCGCCGCGAGGAGGCCGACATCGCGGCGGCGGGCCTGACCCTCACCGAGCAGCGGGCGCGGCGCTATCCCCACTCCGAGGCGTACGACAAACTCGTCGCCCAGGTCGTGTACAAGGCGGGCCACCGCCGCCCCAGGTCGATCCGCGCACTGCCGGGCATGACCATCGTCACCCTAGCCGGCTCCAGTCACGCCGGCGCCCTGCGCGCCCTGCGCGACAGCACGCTGCCGGAACTGGAATGGCGCGAGATCAGGGGCGCCGACACCATGGAACTACTGGAACTGGTCGAGCGCGGGGAGGCGCAACTGGCGTTGATCGATTCCAACGAGTTCAGGGTGCAGCAGAGCCTGTTCCCGCGCCTGAAAGTCGCCTTCGACCTCAGCTCCGAGCAGGACATGGTCTGGTACCTTCCGCCGGGCCGGGACAACGCGAGGCTGCTGGCGCAAATCAACGGGTTTATCGACGACCTGAGGGAGAGCGGGGCCCTCGCGGAGTTGCGCCATACCCATTTCGGCCACACCGAAGGTATCTCCCGGATCAGTTCCCACACCTTCACGCGCAACATGCACAGCGACCTGCCCGAGCACCGCGAGCTGATCCAGGCGGTGGCGGCGGAGTACCAGATGGACTGGCGCCTGCTGGCCGCCATCGCCTACCAGGAGTCGCACTGGGACCCGCTGGCCGTCTCCCCCACGGGGGTGCGCGGCATGATGATGCTGACCCTGGCCACCGCCAGGGAACTGGGTGTGGAAAACAGGCTGGACGCCACCGAGAGCCTGCGCGGCGGCGCCCGGTATTTCAAAAACATGCTGCGGCGACTGCCGCAAGACATCGTGGAGCCGGACCGCACCTGGATGGCACTGGCGGCCTACAACATCGGTCTCGGCCACCTGCGGGACGCACGCAGGCTGACCCGGCTGCAGGGAGGCAACCCGGATCTCTGGGTCGATGTCATGCAGCGCCTGCCGCTGCTGCAGAAGAGCCGCTTTTACAAGACGACGCGCTACGGGTACGCGCGGGGGCAGGAGGCGGTGACCTACGTACAGAATATCCGCCACTACTACAGCATCCTGCAGTGGCAGGACCTGTCGGAGAACCAGGCGGTGCCGCCCCTGCGGGTGCGGGAACATCTGCCGCCGGAGATGCGCCGCATCCGGCTGCGCGCCCTGTGATGACCCGGTTCAGCGCCGCGCCCTGAAGAACGCCTGCAACTTTCCCGCGCTCTCGGCCGCCAGCACACCCTCTTCCCAGGCCATCCTGTGGTTGTAGTGGGCCAGATCCAGCAGCGCGGCGTTGGAGCAAATCACCCCGGCCTTCGGTTCCCGGGCGCCGAAGACCAGGCGCTCGATACGCGCGTGCACCAGCGCCCCGACACACATCGTGCACGGTTCCAGCGTGACGTAGAGGGTGGCGCCGGGCAGCCTGTAGTTGTTCGCGGCGCGCGCGGCGGCCCGCAGGGCGACGATCTCGGCATGCGCGCTCGGGTCCGCGCCGCCGATAACACTGTTGCCGCCCTCCCCTAGCAGCTCCCCGTCGCGCACGACCACCGCGCCCACCGGCACCTCCCCCGCGGCCGCGGCGCGATCCGCCAGTTCCAGCGCGCGTCGCATCCAGTGCTCATCGGTGTTCGCGGCGACCATGGTGCCTGCTCCAGCGTGTTGTCGAAGGGCCGGTCCGGACCGGCGCGATGGGGTCAGCCGACCAGGGCCGGCAGCCGGTCCAGGTCCGCGTGCTGGCTGTAGTCGAGAACCAGGCCCTGGCTGTCGAAGCGGTAGCGGTAGGCCAGCGGGAGCGAAATTACTTCACCGGAGGGTGCCAGGTCAAAGAGCTGGGCGATGTGGCGGCCCCTCACCTGGAGCTCGAGGTCGACCCTGTCCCCCGCCGCCTCGAGGGAGCGGATGTGGAAATCCGGCGCCTCCAGGGCCGCGGCGACGCCGTACAGCAGGTCCGCGCTGCGACCGGAGCGCGGGTACTCCCGGTCTGTGGCGCGACCGGTGAAGTCGACCAGCCGCGCGTAGGGGGACACCAGTTCCAGCAGCGTCTCCAGGGGGGCACCCGACTGGAACGCCGCCACCAGGCGACGGATCGCGGCGCGATTCCTGGTCTCCTCGGATGTGGCCCCGGGCTCCGGCAACAACTCGGCGCCGCGCGCCGAAAAACCCATCCAGCCGGGTTTCTGCCAGATCACCCCCCTGCGCCCCTTGAGGCGCGCCGCCTCGGCGAGGTAAGCCGCGTAGATTTCCGCCGCGGTGAAGGCGCGGCCGAGGGGCGTGCGCGCCACCCCGGGGGAGTCGATGTTCAGCGGGCAGAACCACACCCGGAAGCGGCCGTCCGCCCAGTCGATAATCGCCTCGGCGTCGGTGAGGCCCGGTATCCATGGCTGCGCCTGGAGCTGCACGTCGACACCCGCGGCCGCCAGTTCCTCGATGGCGCGCATGCGTTCCGAGGCCGGCGCGACCCGCGGTTCCACCTGCGCAAGTTGTGTGTCGTCCAGCGCACTGAGGGATACCTGGACACGCACGTCGCCGCGCAACAGCAGGTCGATATCGCGTGTCACGAGCGGGCCTTTCGTGGAAATGCTGACGGGCCGGCCGGTGTCGACGAGGGCGCGCAGCACTTTCCGCGTGAGCCCGACCTCTCCCTCGGCGCGGGGATAGGCGTCCACGAGTGCGCCCAGGGCCAGGGTCCCATCCGGCGGCACACGGGCGACCTCCTCCCGTATCGCCGCGTCGATTCCCGCGTCCATTCGCGGCGCGGACCTCCCCTGGGAGAACGTGATGCAGTAATTACAGCGCAGGTCGCAGGCGGTGTAGGGAGTCACCGCCCACACCCCGCAGTGGGAGAAGTACTGGATCAGCCGCGGCGAACCGTCAGGCGCCGTGGCGAGTCGCATGTCCGGGTGCGCCACGACCGGGCTACCCGCGCACAGCGCTGTAACAACTGACAACCGCGGGGACAGTCATCGGGCCTGCCGCGCGGGTATGATTTCAGGCCCCGGCGCTGTCGACAGGTGGCCGCCCCGCCGCGCCGCGCCGAGGAATCGCTCGACGTGCACCTGTCGTTCGCGGGCAATCGCGACTGCGTGCCCGGTCAGCGCGGGGTCGGCGCCGCTATCCAGCAACCTGCTCACCTGGTTCAGCGGATCGTGATTGCAGCGCCGGCAGATGGCGTTCTCACGGTCGCAGGAACGGCGGAAGTGGTCGTCTATCGCCTCGATCACCGAGAGTTCGAACACGGTGCCCGCCGACTCCTCCTTGCGCCAGTCGGAATTACAGATGTAGTAACGCCCGTCGTAGCCGATGGTGATGCACTTGCGCGGGGCGACGCACCCGGGAATCTCCCCGTTGAACAACTGCCGCGCCTCCGCCTCGCGACCGTGCTGCCGAAAATCCAGGCGCTCGTCGAGCTGGGCGCCCGCCCGGTTGAGCATGGGCGAGGGAAAGAACATGTGCACCCCCCGCGCGCGCCAGTAGTGCTCGATGCGCGCAACATGCTCCGGATCCATGCGGTGGTCCACGACCACGATCCAGACGTTGCAGCGCCCCCGCGCGAGTTCCATGAAGTCGTCGACATTGCGCTGGGCCTCTGCAAAGGGCAGGCCGTAGATCGCATCGTACTGGTCGCCGATCTCGCCGACATTGAGGAAGACGTCCGCCAGCCCCGCGTCGAGCAGGGTGGCCGCTCGCCTCCTGTCGAGCAGGTGCGCATTCGAGCAGAGGCCGGGCTTGAAACCGGCGTCGCTGGCGCGCGACATGTACGCCGGCAGGTCGGGATTGAGCAGACCCTCCCCCAAACCGCAGAAGGAGAAATCCAGCAGGCCCGCCCGCAGGTCCTGCACCAGCGCGCGAAACTCGAGGGCACGCTCGAGCACCTTACCGAAGGTACGCGGGGTCATGTGGCCCTGGTGGGGTGTGAGGTGCCGCGGACAGAACTCGCAGGTGGCATTGCAGCGATTGCTCGCCTCCACGTCGATGACGGCGCCCGCCACATCGGCGTGGGTGCCGACGCGATTCTTCTCCACCTGGAGCGGCGAGCACTCGGCGAGCTGCCTGCGCCGGATGAACATCGCCTGGCGGGCCCGTGCGCGACCCCTGTGGCGCTTCCTTTCCATGAAAAAAGTATAGACGGGCGCCCCGGCCTGGCAACCGGGCGCGTGCTACGCGGGGAAGGCTATTCCCACTCGATGGTGGCGGGCGGCTTGCTGCTGATGTCGTAGGTGACCCGCGATACGCCGGGAATCTCGTTGATGATGCGGTTGGACACGCGCTCGAGCAGTTCGTAGGGTAGCGGCGCCCAGCGCGCGGTCATGAAATCGACGGTCTCCACCGCACGCAGCGCGATCACGTACTCGTAGCGGCGCGCGTCGCCGACCACGCCCACCGACTTAACGGGCAGGAACACGGCGAAGGCCTGGCTGGTCTTGTGGTAGTAGTCGTCGCGGTGCAACTCCTCGATAAAGATCGCGTCCGCCTCGCGCAGCAGGTCCGCATATTCCTTTTTGACTTCGCCGAGGATGCGCACGCCGAGGCCGGGGCCGGGGAACGGGTGCCGGTAGACCATGTCGTACGGCAGGCCCAGTTCGAGGCCTATCTTGCGCACCTCGTCCTTGAACAGCTCGCGCAGCGGTTCCACCAGCTTGAGCTTCATGTCATCGGGCAGGCCGCCGACATTGTGATGGGATTTGATAGTGTGGGCCTTGCCGGTATCGGCCCCGGCGGACTCGATCACGTCGGGGTAGATGGTGCCCTGGGCGAGCCACTGCACGTCCTCCAGTTTCGCCGCCTCCGCATCGAACACCTCGATGAAGGTATTGCCGATGATCTTGCGCTTGTCCTCCGGGTCGGGAACGCCCTGAAGCTTGCCGAGAAACAGCGCCTCACAGTCGGAACGGATCACCTTCACACCCATGTTGCGGGCGAACATCTCCATGACGTGGTCGCCCTCGTTCAGGCGCAGCAGGCCGTTGTCGACGAACACGCAGGTGAGTTGGTCGCCGATGGCCCGGTGCAGCAGCGCCGCGACCACCGAGGAATCCACCCCGCCGGACAGGCCCAGCAGTACATTGTCGCCACCCACGCTCGCGCGCACCCTGGCGATGGCGTCCTCGACGATGTTCGCGGGTGTCCACAGGGCCTCGCAGCCGCACTGCTCGAGCACGAAGTGCTCGAAAATGCGTACGCCCTGCAGGGTGTGGGTGACTTCCGGGTGGAACTGGATACCGTAGAAGGGCTGCTCCCGGTGAGCCATGCCGGCGATCGGGCAGCTCTCTGTCTCGGCAATCAGTTCGAAATCCGGGGGCAGCTGCACCACCTTGTCGCCGTGACTCATCCACACATCGAGCAGTCCCGTGCCGTCCTCGTCGATGTGATCGCGGATATCGTGGAGCAGGCCGCCGTTGCCCACCTGGCGAATCTGCGCGTAGCCGAATTCCGAGACGTTTGACCCGGCGACCTCACCGCCGAACTGCGCCGCCATGGTCTGCATGCCATAACAGATACCCAGCACGGGCACCCCGAGCTCGAAGACGCAGCCCGGGGCGCGCGGTGACCCGGCCTCGGGCACGGATTCCGGGCCGCCGGAGAGGATAATCCCGCTGGGTGCGAAGTCGCGGATGGCGGCCTCGTCGAGGTCCCATGCGCGAATCTCGCTGTACACGCCGACCTCGCGCACGCGGCGGGCGATCAGTTGGGTGTACTGGGAGCCGAAATCCAGGATGAGGATCCTGCTGGCGTGTATGTCTGCCGTCACTGTTTTCCTACGTTAGCTCCCTGCTGGAGGACACCCTGCCCTCCCCGCCTCACCTGACGGGGTAGTTGGGGGCTTCCTTGGTAATCGACACGTCGTGCACGTGGCTCTCGGACATGCCCGCCGCGGTTACCCTGACGAACTGCGGGCGTGTCCGCATGGTCTCCAGGTCCGGGCTGCCAGTGTAGCCCATGGCGGAGCGCACCCCGCCCATGAGCTGGAGGACGATGGCGGACACGGGACCCTTGTAGGGCACCCGACCCTCGATACCCTCCGGGACCAGCTTCTCCGTGCCCTGGCTGGCATCCTGGAAGTAGCGGTCGGACGAACCCTGGGTCTGGGCCATGGCGCCGATGGAACCCATGCCGCGGTAGGCCTTGTACGTGCGGCCCTGGTACAGCTCCACCTCGCCCGGCGCCTCCTCGGTGCCCGCGAACATGCTGCCCATCATCACCGAGTGCGCCCCGGCGACCAGGGCCTTGGCGATATCCCCCGAGAAACGAATGCCGCCGTCGGCGATGATCGGGATGCCGGTGCCCTGCAGCGCCTCGCTGACATTGGCGATGGCGGTGATCTGCGGTACGCCGGTGCCGGTGACGATGCGCGTGGTGCAGATGGAACCGGGGCCGATACCGACCTTGACCCCGTCCACACCGGCCTCCGCCAGGGCCACGGCTGCCTCGCCGGTGGCGATGTTGCCGCCCACCACCTGCACCGAGGGGTAGGCGGACTTGATCATCTTGACCCGCTCGATGACATTGCGCGAATGGCCGTGAGCGGTGTCCACCACCAGCAGGTCCGCGCCGGCGGCGACCAGGGCGTCCACCCGGTCGTCGGTATCGGGACTGGTACCGACGGAGGCGCCGACGCGCAGCTGCCCGTAGGAATCCTTGCAGGCGTTGGGGAAGCTCTCGGCCTTGTCGAAGTCCTTGACCGTTATCATCCCGCACAGGTCGAAATCGTCGTTGACGACGAGAATTTTCTCGATGCGATGGCGGTGCAGCTTCTCCTGCACTTCCGCCAGTTCGGCCCCCTCCTTCACTGTCACGAGCTTGTCGCGGGGGGTCATGATCTCGGAGACCAGTTTCTGGGGATTCGACTCGAAACGCAGGTCGCGACGGGTGACGATACCCACCAGGTCCTCCCCGTTCAACACGGGGACACCCGAGATGCCGTTGGCGCTGGTCAGCTCGATCAGCTCGGCGATGGTCGCGGACTGCTGTATGGTGATGGGGTCCTTCACCATGCCGCTCTCGAATTTCTTGACCTTGCGCACCTGCTCCGCCTGCTCGGCCACGGTCATGCTCTTGTGGATGATGCCGATGCCCCCCTCCTGGGCCATGGCGATGGCCAGGCGGAACTCGGTCACCGTGTCCATGGCGGCGGAGACCAGGGGAATGTGCAGCTCGATCTCCCGCGTCAGGCTGGTGCGCAGGGAGACCTCGGTGGCCACGACGGTGGAGTACCCGGGAGTCAGCAGGACGTCGTCAAAGGTGAGGGCTTCCTGGGCTATTCGCAGCATGGGACGGGTCTCCGACAGGCCGACTTGGGTTAAACCCGCCATTATAAAATACATGGCTCGGGCAGCACAATTAATTCGCACTTTTGCAGCCAGTCTCGACCCGGCTTCGATTGACGAATCCTCGCGAGCGGCATGCACTAACCATCCCTGCGCAACCCCACCGCATGCAGTAAACTGGCTCGGATAGCTCCCGCAGGATCACGAACTTTGAGCATTCTCCCAACGGGCGAACCACCCCAGACGCTGACCGTCAGCCAGCTCAACCGGCAGGCGCGCAGCCTGCTGGAGAGCCACTTCGACTTCGTCTGGGTAGCGGGCGAGATCGGCAACTTCGCCCGCCCCACCTCGGGCCACTGGTACTTCACCCTGAAGGACGGCGACGCCCAGGTGCGCTGCGCCATGTTCCGCAATCGCAACCAGCGCCTGCGCACCACACCCGCACAGGGCGACGAGGTGCGACTGCGCTGCCGCGTCTCCCTGTACGAGGGGCGCGGGGAGTTCCAGCTCATCGTGGAACACCTGGAGCCGGCCGGCGAGGGCGCGCTGCAGGCTGCTCTCGCGAAGCTCAGAGCCAACCTGGGAGCCGAGGGCCTGTTCGACGCCGTGCGCAAAAAGCCACTGCCGACCGACATTCGCCATATCGGCGTGGTGACCTCACCTGGCGGCGCCGCCATCCACGACATCCTGACCGTGTTGCGCCGCCGCTGCCCCGCCATCGCCGTGTCCATCCTGCCGGTCCCGGTGCAGGGAACAGGCGCGGCAGCGGAGATCGCCGCCGCCATCGAGCGCGCCAATCGCTGGCAGCGCGAGGGCAGTGTCGACCTCGATGTCCTGGTGGTGGGTCGCGGCGGCGGCTCGCTGGAGGACCTGTGGGCATTCAACGAGGAGGTGGTCGCGCGGGCCATCGCCGCCAGCAAATTGCCGGTAGTCAGCGCCGTCGGGCACGAGGTCGACTTCAGCATCGCGGACCTGGTGGCGGACCAGCGCGCCCCCACACCCTCCGCCGCCGCGGAGATGCTGAGCCCCGATCGCGCGGAGTGGGCACAGCAGCTGGCGGTCGCCCGGGGCAACCTGGCCCGGAGAATGCGTGCCCGGGTGGCTCGCGAGGCGCTGGAACTGCGCCACCTGCAGGCCCGGCTCAAACACCCCGGCGCCCAACTGCGCGAGCAGGCGCAGCGCGTCGACGACCTGGAGCAGCGCCTGCGTGGCGCGCAGGTTAATCTCCTGCACCGCCAGGCCAGCCGGCTGCTGCTGCTGGAGAGCCGCCTGCGGGCGCACTCGCCCGGCCCCCGGCTCGGGGGCTTGCAGGCGGATATCGGGCGCCTTGGCCAGCGCCTGACCGGGGCGATGCGGGGGCGGTTGCGGGATTCCCGCCACAGCCTGGGGCGCCTGGCCCAGGTGCTGGACACCCTCAGCCCCCTGGGGGTCTTGCAGCGCGGTTACGCCATCGTCGAGGACGGCGACGGCCGTGTGGTCAGGAGTGCGACAGATGTCGCGATCGGCGACGAGGTCGAGGCGCGCCTCGGGAAGGGACGCCTGGGCCTGGCGGTCAGGGAAATCCGTGCGGAGGAGTAGTCAGTACTTCGCGGGGAGGCGGGTATTGATAATGATGTGCCGCCCCTCGAAGCGGATGTACTCGCCGATGGTGAGGTCTTTCAGGATTCTAGCCACCATCTCGCGGGAGGCGCCGACGCGGTCGGCGATGTCCTGCTGGGTCAGTTTCTCGGGGATGTACAGGGTCCCGTCGCCGCGCTCCTCCGACAGGTCCATGAGCACATTGGCGACGCGGCCGTAGACGTCCTGCAGGGCGAGGCTCTTCACGTCCGCGGTCAGCTTGCGCACCCGGGCGGCGAGGTTGCGTACCAGCTGGCGGCCGATGTTGGGATGGTCCTCCAGCACGCGGTTGAAATCTTCCTTGTAGATGATGCAGAAGCTCGACTTCTCCACCGTGCGCACAGAGGCGGAGCGGGTGGAATCGTCGAGCAGGGCCAGTTCGCCGAAATAGTCCCCGGCGCCCTGGGTGTTCATGATGAACTCCTTGCCGTTCTTGTCGCTGCAGTAGACCTTGACCTTGCCGCTCTCGATGACGAACAGCGAGTCGGCGGGGTCGTTCTCGTGGATGACCACGGTATTCTTGGGAAAAGAGCGGCTGGTGCTGCTGGCTGCGAGCGCGTCCAGCTCTTCCTGTGACAGTCCCTGAAAGATTTCCACTTGCTGCAACATCAGTACACTCGACTCCCTGTTAAGCCCAATCACTGAACGACCCCGGGCCTAATATAACCCAAAGTTTCCGGAAATCGCACCTCCCCGCGGGAAAAAGGGGCTCACAGGTCGCGACTGCGGCTCGGCGACGGCCGGCCACATCCGGTGCGCGGGCACCCACATCAGCCGTGTGCAGGGACCCGGGTATTGGTACACTCTCGCTGAGCGACGCGGAACCGCGCGGCGAGGACCGCGCGAGTCGGCCAGGCAGGGTAGCCAATGACCAGCAGCTCCAGTTTAATCACCTCCCAGTGGAGCGATCGACTCCTGGGCGAAATCGCCAGCCTGCGGGAGGCTTTCGACAGCCTGGGCGCGACGCTGGGCAAGGACAGCCGCGAGGACTTCACCCACCTGTTCGACGCGGCCGAGCGCCTCAACACCATGCTGGATACCGCCGGCCGGGCCGCTGATACCCACGACCTGATGAACGTCCTCGCAGCGGTTCGCGGCTACGCCGAGATGCTGCGAGAGGACCTCGGCGGTGACCACCCCTCCCTGGACGACACCCTCGCGGGGCTGCTCGACAGCGTCAACGCCGCACAGGGCAACGGCTCGCCCGGCGGCGGCGAGGGCCGCACCATCGCGTCGGAGCCTGGTTTCATACTTGCAGTCGACGACCTGAGGGAGAATCGCGAGCTCGTGGCGCGCAATCTCTCCCGCCTCGGCCACTTCGTCATCACGGCCGCCAGTGGCGAAGAGGCGCTGCGCGCGCTGGAGCAGAGCGATGTCGACGTGGTGCTGCTGGACCTGCTGATGCCGGGTATGGACGGGCGCGAGGTGCTCTACCGTATCAAGGAGCGGCCGGAGTGGCGCGCGACACCGGTGATCGTCATCTCCGGCAGCCAGGACATGGACGGCATTATCGGCTGCATCGAGGCGGGCGCCGACGATTACCTGTTCAAACCGTTCAATCCCGTACTGCTCCAGGCCCGCATCAAGGCGGGCATAGAGCGCAAGCGCTGGCACGACCGGGAGGAACAGTACCGTCGCCAACTGGAGCGCAACGAAAAATTCATCCGCGCCACCTTCGGGCGCTACCTCTCCGATGAGATCGTCACGGATATCCTGGAGCGCCCGGAGGGTCTGCAACTGGGGGGCGACCTGCGCCGGGTCAGCATCATGATGTCGGACATACGCGGTTTTACCACTCTCAGCGAACACCTCGCGCCGGACCAGGTGGTCACCCTGCTGAACCGCTACCTGGGCACCATGACGGATATCATCATGGCCCACCACGGCACCATCGACGAATTTCTAGGCGACGCCATCCTCGCCGTGTTCGGCGCGCCGCTGCAGGGCGAGGACGATCCGGACCGCGCCGTGAAGTGCGCGCTGGCCATGCGCGAGGCCATGGTGGAGATCAACGCACAGAACGAGGTGGAGGGCCTGCCGGTGATCAACGCCGGCATCGCGATCAATACGGGCGACGTCATCGCCGGCAATATCGGTTCAGAGCGCCGCAGCAAGTATGGCTTCGTCGGCCACCCGATGAACGTGACCTCACGCATCGAGGACCACACCGCGGGTGGCGAGATCCTGATTTCCGACAGCACACTGCAGGGGCTGCGCGGGGCATACCGCATGGGCGAGAGCAGGGAGATAACGGTAAAGGGCATCGACGAGGTGCTGCGGGTCCACCTGGTGGAGGGCCCGGCCACATGAGTGAGCCGCTCCGGGTTCTGCTGGTGGAGGACAACGAGCTGAATCGCGACATGATGGTACGGCGCCTCACCCGGGCCGGCCTGGAGGTCATCACCGCGGGCAACGGCCAGCAGGCGCTGAACCTGATGCTGTCCGAGTCACCGGCGGTCGTGCTGATGGATATGAATCTGCCGGTCCTGGACGGCTGGACCGCCTCGCGGCAGGCCCGCGAGGACGACCGTATCAAGCATATCCCGATCATCGCCCTCACGGCTCACGCGATGGAAGCCGATCGCCTGAACGCACTCGAGGCGGGCTGTGACGACTATGCAACCAAGCCCGTGGATTTTCCGGGACTGCTGATCAAGATCGAGAAACTGACCCGCGCATGAGTTTACGCCGCAGACTCACCCTGTCGCTGGTTACCATCCTGATCCTGTTCGCGGTCAATGTCGGCACGCACTTCTGGGGCAGCTACGCGCGGAACGAGAGCATGGAGGCTTACCGCGACTCGGTCTCCGCCGCCCAGCTTTCCACGGAGGTGGAACAGCTCCTGGAAGACCAGCGGCAGCAGATACTCGTCCTGGCCACACTGCGGGAGACCACGGATGACCCGCTCGAAGAGGCGGAACTGCAGTCCGCCGAGGAGGCGATCGCGGCGATCATCGGCAAGGTCAGGAAGCTCGGCAAGTTGAGCCACAGCGTCACAGAGCTGCACTACGAGCAACTCCAACAGAGCAGCGGCGACCTGCTCAGCGGCTGGCTCGAGTTTTACCGGGATTACAACGAGCCCGAACTGCAGATGAATATGGACGACCCCCTGCCCTTCCTGGAGACCAGCGAGCGCCTGAAGGAGCTGGAACAGCGCCAGGCCTTCATTGCCCAGCAGCGCGCCACGATCATCGATCGCACCATCTCGCTGACCGACCGCATCACGGTCATCGCCTTCTTCTCATCCATCTTTCTCACGGCAACCCTCGGCTTCTTCCTGGTGCGCTACACGAACACCTCGCTGAAGATGCTCAAGACCGGTACCGAGCGCTTCGGCAGCGGCGACCTCAACTACCGTATCGACAATATCGACGACTCCGGCGAGCTGGGCGACCTGGCGGACGCCTTCAACGACATGTCGGACAAGTTGCGCAACGCTATCTACGACGTGCGCAAGGCGCGCGACGCGGCCGACGAGGCCAACGCGGCGAAGAGCATCTTCCTGGCCAATGTCAGTCACGAGCTGCGCACGCCACTGAACGCGATTATCGGGTACAGCGAGATGCTGCAGGATGAACTGGTCGACAGCGGAGAAATCAATCGTCCGCAGTTCCGCCAGGACCTGGAGCGCATCATGAAATCCGGGCGGCAGTTGCTCAGCCTGATCAACGATATCCTGGACCTGTCGAAGATCGAGACGGGAAAAATGACGCTGCACTGCGAGACTTTCCAGCCCGCGGATATCCTCAGGCAGGTCTGCGAGTCTCTGGCGCCACTGTTCCGGGAAAACTTCAACGAACTCAAGATAGGCGACTTCAGCGAGCTGCCCACCCTTTACAACGATGCCGCCAAGTTCAGGCAGGTGTTCACGAACCTGCTGAGCAACGCCAACAAGTTCACTGAGCAGGGATACATTTCATTGCTCGCACGCAACGTGCCCGACAGGCCGGGATGGGTGGAGATTGCGGTGCGCGATACAGGTATCGGCATGGACGAAGACCAACAGTCGCGCGTGTTCGAGGCCTTCGTGCAGGCGGAGTCCTCGACATCGGCCAACTACGGCGGCACGGGCCTCGGCCTGGCGATCTGCCGGGAGTTCTGTGCACTGATGGGGGGAAGCATCTCGGTGGAGAGCGAGGCGGGCGTGGGCTCGACCTTTACGGTGCTGCTCCCTTCTGACCCAGAGTTATCTCGCGAAGCTGCTTGATCGCCTCTTCGCGCTTTGCCAGGTCCGCCGTGAGCTGGGCGTTTTCATGGCGCAGGTCACGGATTTCACCCTGCATGGCCACAAACGTCGATAGCGCCTCGCGCATCATCAGGACGCCCGGGTGGATGTTCCCGTCCTCCAAGTCCTGCACGGCGAGCTGCTCATAAGAATCGCGCGCGGCGGCCGGGTCGTAAAAGGGGCTCTGTGGCAGCATGCTGTCGTAGGCGATGGCGACCGCCGCCTCCCAGTCCGCCAGTGGCGATGACTCCATGCGCTGGTAGCGCTGGAAATAGGTGACCGCCTCTATGTGATCCCCCTCCGCGAGAGCGCTCAGGCCCTTTTCCAGGAAGGTGTGATCCACCGCGTCCGGTTCCTCGCACACGCAGTCCTCGTCACCGGGGATATTGAGATTGAGTTGGGGCTCGGGGGCGGGGTCGGATCCGGCCGAGGGGGCGTCCCCGTCACCGCTCGTCGAGGTACAGCCCGACAGGAACAAGAAGACAACCAGCGCGGCCAGGCTGAGCAGGCGGGCCTGCGACAACGGCAGGTTCTCCGTGGCGATTCCGTTCAGTGCCATCGATTTTCAGCGCGACCTCGGGTGTCGTCGATTACCGGCGAGTGTAGCGCATTCACCTGATACTGACACCCCGCACTCACCTCCGGTAACTCTACTCCGGACGGAGGTGCGGGAACAGCAGGACGTCTCTTATCGACGTGCAGTCTGTAAACAGCATCACCAGGCGGTCGATGCCTATGCCCTCCCCCGCCGTGGGCGGCAAACCGTATTCCAGTGCGCGGACATAGTCGTGGTCGTAGTGCATGGCCTCTTCGTCGCCGGCTTCCTTCTCTGCGACCTGTGCCAGGAATCGCTCCGCCTGGTCCTCCGCGTCGTTCAACTCGGAAAAGCCGTTGGCGAGCTCCCGACCACCGACGAAAAACTCGAAGCGGTCGGTCACGAAGGGGTCCTCGTCACTGCGGCGCGCGAGAGGCGACACCTCTGTCGGGTAGGCGGTGATGAATGTGGGCTGGTCCAGATTCGGCTCCACGGTTTTCTCGAAGATCTCGATCTGCACCTTGCCCAGGCCCCAGCTGTCCCTGAGCTCGATACCCATGCCGGCGGCGATGTCCCGCGCGGCCCCCTCGTCGGCGAGCTGGCCCGCGTCGATCCCGGGGTTGAACTTCAGGATGGAATCGAAAACCGTCATGCGCTCGAAGGGCTGGGCAAAGTCGTAGGTGTTGCCCTGGTACTGCACCGCGGTATCACCGTGCACCTCCCGGGCGAGCTTGCGCAGCAGGTCCTCGGTAAGGTCCATGGCGTCGCGGTAGTCCGCGTAGGCCCAGTAGAACTCGAGCATGGTGAACTCGGGGTTGTGACGGGTGGAGAGGCCCTCGTTGCGAAAACTGCGGTTGATCTCAAACACGCGCTCGAAACCGCCGACCACCAGGCGCTTGAGATAGAGCTCCGGGGCGATGCGCAGGAACATGTCCAGGTCCAGGGCGTTGTGATGCGTCACGAACGGGCGCGCGGTGGCGCCGCCGGGAATCGGCTGCATCATCGGTGTCTCCACCTCCATGAATCCCCTGTCGCTCATGTATTCGCGGATGAATCCGATGATGCGCGAGCGGGCGCGGAACACCTCCCGGGACTCCGGGTTGACTATAAGGTCCACGTAGCGCTGGCGATAGCGCGTCTCCTGGTCGGCCAGGCCGTGGTACTTGTCGGGCAGTGGCCGCAGAGCCTTGGTCAGCAGGCGCGCCTCCTCCATGTTGATGTAGAGGTCGCCCTTGCCGGACTTGTGCAGCGGACCCCGGGCCGCGACGATATCCCCCAGGTCCCAGTTCTTGATCGCCGCGAGGGTCTCCTCGTCAAGCCCCTTGCGGTTGACATAGAGCTGGATCTGCCCGGAGTCGTCCTGGATTAGCAGGAACGCGCCGCGATCGCGCACCAGCCGACCGGCGACTGCGTACTCGCGGCGGGCCTCCTCCAACGCCTCCTTGCTCTCCTCGCCGAATTCCGCCTGCAATTCGCCGGCCATGGCGCTGCGGCGAAAGTCATTGGGAAACGCCACGCCCGCCTCGCGCAGTCCCGCGAGCTTGGTGCGGCGCTCCGCTATCAGCTTGTTCTCGTCGACGGGCTCCCGTTCGTCGCCCGCGCCATTGTCCCTGTCACTCATGTCTCTCTCACAACCCGCTTTTCAGCGAGGCCTCGATAAAGGCGTCGATATCGCCGTCCAGTACCGCCTGTGTATTGCTGGTCTCCACGCTGGTGCGCAGGTCCTTGATGCGCGAGTCATCCAGCACGTAGGAGCGAATCTGGCTGCCCCAGCCGATGTCGGCCTTGGAGTCCTCCATGGCCTGCTTTTCCTCGCTGCGTTTCAATACCTCGAGCTCGTACAACTTGGCGCGCAGAAGCTTCATGGCGTTGTCGCGATTCTGGTGCTGGGACCGCTCCGTCTGGCACTGCACCACGACACCGCTGGGGTTGTGCGTGATACGCACCGCCGAGTCGGTCTTGTTGACATGCTGGCCCCCGGCCCCGCTGGAGCGGTAGGTGTCCACCCGCAGGTCCGCCGGGTTGATATCGATCTCGATATTATCGTCGATCTCGGGCGACACGAATACCGAAGCAAAGGACGTGTGCCGGCGGTTGCCCGAATCGAAGGGCGACTTGCGCACCAGCCGATGCACCCCGGTCTCGGTGCGCAGCCAGCCGAAGGCGTACTCGCCCTCGAACTTCACTGTGGCGCTCTTGATACCCGCCACCTCGCCGCCGGAGACCTCGATGAGCTCCGCGCCGAAACCCTTTGCCTCGCCCCAGCGCAGGTACATGCGCAGGAGCATCTCCGCCCAGTCCTGCGCTTCGGTGCCGCCGGAGCCGGCCTGGATATCCAGGTAGGCGTTGCTGCCGTCCATTTCGCCGGAGAACATGCGGCGAAACTCGAGCTGCTCCAGCAGGGATTCGAGCCCGGCGATGTCGCGCTCGATTTCGGCGACCGTGGCCTCGTCGTCCTCCTCCGCGGCCATCTCCAGCAGGTCGCGGGCATCCCCCGTGCTGCTGTCGAGCTTCTCTATGGTGGCGACGACGCCCTCAAGGGAGGCGCGCTCGCGGCCCAGGTCCTGGGCGCGCTCGGGGTTGTCCCAGATACTGGGCTCGGCGAGCTCCAGCTCTACTTCCGCCAGGCGATCCTTGCGCTGATCGAAGTCAAAGATACCCCCTCAGCACGTCGGTGCGCGCCTCGATATCTTTCAATTGTGTCAGCAGCGGGTTGATCTCGAGCATGTTCCTGGCCAGTGTCGTGAAAAGCCGGGGATTCTACCGCAATTCCCGGGAGCGGTCAGAGTCCTTTTTGGTAATTGGACGGGGCCCGCAATTCCGGCGGCGTCAGAACTGGTTCAGCAGAGCGCCGATGAGCATGACCTGGGGTACCGTGACAAGCGGAAGGCAAAGGGCTATCCGCCAGGAGTGGGTGGTATCGCGGATCGACATCACCTCGGTGTAGTCGGTGGCCACACCCGCCATCAGGAAGGTGAAGCTGTTGCCGGGGGCCCCCGCGCGATTCATGAGGTCGGCGGCGATGGGCGTGCTGCCCTCGGAGCAGACCTCGATCACCGTGGTCGCCAGCAGGGTCAGCCACAAGCCGCCCATGGTCGCACCGAACCAGGCGGCGAAGCTCTCCTCCGGCACCAGGGCGCGGATCGCGCCGGCGAGCACGAGGCCGAACAGGGACCAGCGGATCACCACGCGGGAGCCGGCAAAGCCGTCCCGGATCACCCCGGCGGCCTCGGAGGGTGACAGGTGAACGCTGCGCCGAAACGCCCGCCACTGCTGACCCAGAGGCGCGGCTTCGCCCAGCTCGGCGCGCCAGGGATTGTCCGGCAGGCGGCCGCCGCGCACGAGGGCGTCGAAGATGTAACCCGTCACAAGGCCGATCACCAGCGAGAGCACGATGAAGGTAAGGGTCCAGCCCACGCCGATCAGCCCGAACAGGATGAGGGTGAGGGAGAGGGAATTCCACGGCGAGGCGAGGAGGAAGGCCATCACCTGCCCCGCGCTGGCACCGCGCTCGTACAGCTTCATGCCGACGGCGAGAATGCCGTGGCTGCACAGGTCCAGGAACACACCGGCGAGGGTCGCGCGCCCCAGTCCGCCGAGTCCGCCGTCGCGGCCCAGCAGCCCCATCACGAGTTCGCGCGGCACGCGGGCCAGAATACCCACGAAGACGATGCCGATGGCGATACCCCACCACATGCGATTGAAAAGCTCATAGATGCCGCCGGTGAACACGCCGATCGCGCTGTCGTGCTGGTGCCCCATGAGAGCGCCGACGGGATAGGCGATTGCGACGATCGCGAGGCTGCCCCAGAACAGGTAGTCGCGGGGCGCGGGCTTGTCGCAGCAGTCCTCCTGCGCCGCGGCGGGCGCGTGGCAGGACGCGACCGCGCCGCTGTCGGGGTTCGGGGAGCTCACGGCACCTCCCCGGCGACACCGGACAGGTCCTCGAGGATCGCGCACTCGGGACCCTCGTCGCCCCGGCAGCGGCTGGCCATCTCGCCCAGCATCTCCTGCATGGCGAGCAGTTTGTCGATGCGCTGCTGCAACTGGCGGCTTTTTTCCAGCACCAGTTCCCGGGCGTGGCGGCTCTGGCGCGAGCGGTCACGCTGCAGTTCCAGCAGCTGGCGACACTCCTGCAGGTCGAACCCCACGTCCCGGGCGCGGGCCAGGAAGTGCAGTTCCTCCACCGCCCCGGCGTCGTACTGCCGGTAGCCGTTGGTCCCGCGGCTCGCGGGTCCGATCAGCTCAATCTCCTCGTAGTAGCGGATGGTCTTGGCGCTGAGCCCGCTGCGGCGGGCGGCTTCGGAGATGTTCATCGGCTCCTCCACGTCTTGCACAACCCCAATCTAAACCTTCCAGTGGCTGGAAGGTCAAGCATGAATCTGATTTGCTGCTCCGGATCGCCAGTCGGGTGCGCGTACATATCCGGAAACCATCAGGCCGCGCCTGGCGTAGCCCGACGCGGAGGGGCTTTCTGCGAGGACTGACTGAGTCCCGGTTTTTTTGCGCAGCAAAAAAACGGTCGAGTTCCGCAGCAGCCGACGCGGAGGGCGGAGCCGCGGTCGTTTCCGGGTATGTACGGGGGCCCGACAGGCGGGGTAGCGCAAGGGTTATCAGCCCGCGGGCGAGAGCTGCTCCACCACGAGCTGCAGGCTGCGGCGCCCGCGGAACTCGTTGACGTCCAGCCGGTAGGCGAGCTCGACTTCGCGCGCGGTGTCGTCGGGCCAGCGGTCCGTGTCGATATTAAACGCGATCGCGTCGATGGCCTGGCCGCCGGGGGGCTCGACCACCAGCTTGAGGTGTTTCTCCCCGACAAGTCGCTGGTTGAGGAGGGTGAAGCGCCCGTCGAAGACGGGCTCCGGGAAGTGTTGCCCCCAGGGCCCAGCGAAGCGCAGTTCACCGGCGAGTTCGAGCTGAAAATCCGCGGGGGTCAGTTCGCCGTCAGACTCGATCACCGCCTGCAGGGAAACGTCCTCCGCGTGGCGCTCGACCTCCTCGAGGAACGCCGCGGCGAAGTCCTCGTAGTGCTCTAGAGGCAGGGTCAGGCCGGCGGCCATGGCGTGGCCGCCGAAGCGCGTGATGAGGCCGGGGTGGCGCGCGGCCACCGCGTCGAGAATGTCGCGGATGTGGATACCCTTGATCGAGCGCGCCGAGCCCTTGATCTCGCCGTTGTCGCCGTCCGCGAACACGATCGTCGGGCGGTGCAGGCGGTCCTTGACCCGCGACGCGAGAATACCGATCACCCCCTGGTGCCAGTCCCCCCGGTAGAGGGAAATCGCCACCGGCGCCTCGGCCTCGCGAAGCAGGCCCAGCTCATCGATGGTGGCCATCGCCTCCTCCTGCATGCCGCGCTCGATAGAGCGGCGGTCGTTGTTCAACTCGTGCAGGCGGGCGGCGTGGACCCGCGCGCCGGCGAGGTCTTCACTGAGCAGGCACTCGATACCGATGGACATGTCGTCGAGGCGCCCCGCCGCGTTGATGCGCGGGCCGACGGCGAAACCCAGATCGGAGGCCACCAGCGTCTCCGCCCGCCGCGACGCGAGCTCGAGCAGCGCACCGATTCCGGGTCGGCCCTGGCCTGCCCGGATGCGACGCAAGCCCGCCTCGACGAGGATGCGGTTGTTGCGGTCCAGGGGCACCACGTCCGCCACCGTGCCCAAGGCCACCAGGTCGAGGCAGTGGGCGAGGCTGGGGCCGGCGCCGCCGTCGAAGCGACCCCGCGCGCGCAGTTCCGCGCGCAGTGCGAGCATGATGTAGAAAATCACCCCGACCCCCGCCAGGTGTTTGCTGGCGAAGGCGCAGCCGGGCTGGTTCGGGTTGACGATCACGTCGGCCCGGGGCAACTCGCGGCCGGCGAGGTGGTGGTCGGTGATCAGCGTGGTGATGCCCCGCTCCCGCGCCGCCTCCACGCCCTCCAGGCTGGAGATGCCGTTATCTACTGTCACCACCAGGTCCGGGTTGCCTCCCGCGGCCAGTTCGACGATCTCCGGCGTGAGTCCGTAACCGTACTCGAAGCGGTTGGGCACGAGGTAATCCACGCAACGCGCACCGAAGGTCCTGAGGGTAGAAATCGCGAGCGCCGTGCTGGTGGCGCCGTCGGCGTCGAAGTCCCCCACGACCAGGATGCGCTCATCCGCTGCGATGGCGTCTGCTAGCAGCTTCGCGGCGCGGTCCGCGTGGGTCAGGGTCGAGGGCGGCAGGAGCTGGTCGAGGGACAGGTCCAACTCGCTCGTCGTGGCGATGCCGCGCGCGCTGTAAACCCGCGCCAGCAGGGGGTGCAGGTCGGCGCTCTCAAGCAGTTCGGTCTCGGGGGTCGCGCGCCTGCGGATCAGCTTGTGCACGGGGCGCTTTCAGGCCTTTATATTGGCTGCCATGAAGGCCTGTACCGCGGACACGTCGTTGGGCAGCACCTCCAAGCGCTCCTCGCGTTCGAACAGGTCCTCCAGGTGCGGCGGCAGCGCCACTTCCCGGGTGATCCCGGCCCGGCGCACCGCGTCGGGAAATTTCGCGGGGTGCGCGGTGGCCAGGGTAATGACGGGCACCCGCGCATCCAGGCCGCTGTCCAGCGCCGCTTTCACGCCGATGGCGCTGTGCGGGTCCAGCAGGTATTCGCACTGCTCCCAGGTGTCGGCAATCTGCGCGCAGGTCTCGTCATCGCTGACGCACTGGCTGGAGAACTGTTGCCGCGCGCGCGCCATCGCCGCCTCACCGAAGCTGATGTCGCCTTTCTCGAAGCGCCGCATCAGGTCCGCCACGGCGGCGCCGTCGCGGTCGTGCAGGTCGAACAGCAGCCGCTCGAAGTTGCTGGAGACGGTGATGTCCATGCTCGGCGAGAGACTGTGCTCGATCGCCTGGCGCCCGTAGGTGCTGGTGGTCATCACGCGGTGGAGCACGTCGTTGCGGTTGGTGGCGATGATCAGGCGCTCCACCGGCAGGCCCATCCCGGCCGCCAGGTAACCGGCGAAGATGTCGCCGAAGTTTCCCGTGGGCACGGAAAACGCCACGGGGCGGTGGGGACCGCCCACCGCGAGCGCGGCGTGAAAGTAGTAGACGATCTGGGCCATGATGCGCGCCCAGTTGATCGAGTTCACCGCGACCAGTGAGCGATCGCCGGGCAGGAAGCCGCGGTCGCCGAAGCTCGCTTTGACCATAGCCTGGCAGTCGTCGAAGTTGCCCTGTACCGCAAGGTTGTGGATATTGTCGCCGGGCACCGTGGTCATCTGCCGGCGCTGCACCTCCGACACTCGCTGGTGGGGGTGCAGGATAAAAATATCGATATTGCGACAGTGGCGGCAGCCCTCGATGGCGGCGGAACCGGTGTCGCCCGAAGTCGCGCCCATGATGACGACCTTCTGGTGGCGCCGCTCCAACACGTAGTCGAGCAGGCGGCCCAGCAGTTGCAGCGCAAAATCCTTGAACGCCAGGGTCGGCCCGTGGAACAGCTCGAGCACCCACTGGTTGGGACCGATCTCCACCATCGGCGCCACCGCGTCGTGCCGGAACTGGGCGTAGGTGTCGCGCAGGATGGCGCGCAGGTCGTCCTGTGGCACACAATCGCCGATAAAAGGCGTGACGATGCGCTCCGCCAGTTCCACGTAGTCCAGCGCCGCCATAGCGGCGATCTCGTCCGTGTCGAAACGCGGCAGTTCGTCGGGCACGTAGAGGCCGCCATCAGAGGCGAGCCCCGCGAGCAGGACTTCCTCGAAGTTGAGTGCCGGGGCATCCCCCCTTGTGCTGATATATTTCACGCCAGCTCCCGCCGAGCCCGTCAGCCGTCCAGTGTTTCCACCCGGATCCGGGCGATGTCGCCGCATATTGTATCCAGCGCCTCGATGGCGCGCACCGCGGAGTCGATACTGGCCTGACGTGCGCTGTTGGTCAGCACGACGACCGGGACGCGGGTCTCGCCCTCCGGGGGCGCCTTCTGGATCAGCGCCTCGATGCTGATCCCGTGATCGCTAAAGATGCTGGCGACCCCGGACATCACACCCGGCCTGTCCTCGGCTTCCATGCGCAGGTACCAGGGGGTGCACACCTCGTCCATGGGCACCACCGGCAGGGCACGCACGGCCTCCCGCGCGAACCCCAGGGGCGGGACGCGGTTGACCTGCCCGGCGCCGAGGTCCCGCGCGAGGTCCACGAGGTCGGCCACCACCGCGGAGGCCGTCGGCGCCGCGCCGGCACCCGCGCCGTAATACAGGGTCGGCCCCACCGCGTCGCCCTCGACGAGCACGGCATTCTTCACGCCGTCGACATTGGCGAGCAACCGGCGCTCGGGTATCAGGGTGGGATGGACGCGCAGCTCGACGCCGGCATCCGACTGCCGGGCCACGCCGAGGTGCTTGATGCGGTAGCCCAGCTCCGTGGCGTAGTCCACGTCCTGGGGCGTCAGCCGCGTGATGCCCTCGGCGTAGACCGCGTCCATGTCCAGCGGCATGCCGAAGGCTAGCGACGCCAGGATGGCCAGCTTGTGGGCGGCGTCGATACCCTCGACGTCGAAAGTCGGGTCGGCCTCCGCGTAGCCGAGCGCCTGGGCCTCGGCGAGCACGTCGTCGAAATCGCGCCCCTTGTCGCGCATCTCGGTGAGAATGAAATTACCGGTGCCGTTGATGATACCCGCCAGCCACTCGATCCGGTTTCCGGCGAGACCCTCGCGCAGCGCCTTGATGATGGGGATGCCCCCCGCCACCGCGGCCTCGAATCGCAGGGACACCTCGCTCTCCGCGGCCAGCGCCAGCAACTCGTTGCCGAACTCGGCGATCAGCGCCTTGTTGGCGGTCACCACGTGCTTGCCCGCGCGCAGCGCCTCCACGGTCAGCTCGCGCGCCGTGTCCGTGCCGCCGATGAGCTCCACGAGTATGTCCACGTCGGGGTCGCGCGCGACCTCGAAAATGTCGCGGCTGACCCTGGTGGAGCCGGTGGGACAGTCGGGGTTGTCGCGCCGCGCACCGACGTGTACCACCTCGATGGGAGCGCCGGCGCGCGCAGCGATAACCCCGGCGTTTTCCGCGAGCAGCCGGAAGGTGCCGCCGCCCACCGTGCCCAGGCCGCAGATGCCGATTTTCACTGGTTTTGCGCCGGCCATTCCCCTACCCCGCCTCAGGCAAACCCGTCGTTCTTGATCATACGCTTGATGTTGCGGATGGCCTGTCGCGTCCGGTGCTCGTTCTCGATCAGCCCGAAGCGCACGTAGTCCTCGCCGTACTCGCCGAAGCCGATGCCGGGAGATACCGCCACCTTGGCGTCCACGAGCAGTTTCTTGCTGAACTCCAGTGAGCCCAACTCACGGTAGAATTCCGGCACCTGCGCCCACACGAACATGGTGGCCCGCGGCGGGGTCACCCGCCAACCGGCCGCATTCAAGCCGTCGCAGAGCACGTCGCGCCGCGAGCGGTACATATCGCGAATCTCGCCCACGCAGCCCTGGTCGCCCTCCAGCGCGGCGATGGCTGCGACCTGGATCGGCGTGAACATGCCGTAGTCAAGGTAGGACTTCATGCGCGCCAGGGCGCCGACCAGCACCTCGTTGCCGCAGCAGAACCCCACGCGCCAGCCCGGCATGTTGTAGCTCTTGGACATGGAGAAAAACTCCACCGCCACCTCGCGCGCGCCGTCGACCTGCAGTATCGAGGGCGCGACGTAGCCGTCGTAACAGAGGTCAGCGTAGGCGAGATCCTGGATCACCCAGATCGAGTGCTCGCGGGCAATGGCGATGATGCGCTCGTAAAACTCCAGCTCGACACACTGGGTCGTGGGATTCGCCGGAAAGTTGAGCACCAGCATCTTGGGCCGGGGCCAGCTGTTGTGGATAGCGCTCTCCAGCTCGGCGAAAAACCCCTCCTCGTTCTCCCCCATGGGCACATGGCGGATGTCCGCCCCGGAAATCACGAAGCCGTAGGGGTGTATCGGGTAGGAGGGATTGGGCACCAGCACCGCGTCCCCGGGGCCGGTCGTGGCGAGGGCGAGGTGTGCCAGGCCCTCCTTGGAGCCGAGGGTCACAATGGCCTCGGTCTGCGGATCGAGGGTGACGTCGTAGCGCCGCTGGTACCAGTCGCAGATAGCCTTGCGCAGGCGCGGAATACCCTTGGACTGGGAGTAGCGGTGCGTATCGCCGCGGCGCGCGGTCTCCACCAGTTTGTCGACGATGTGGTCAGGGGTCGGCTGGTCGGGATTGCCCATGCCGAAATCGATCACGTCCTCTCCGGCGGCGCGGGCACGCTGCTTGAGGTCGCCGATGATATTGAAGACGTAGGGCGGCAGCCGCTCGATACGCCTGAACTGGTCGTCCACGTTACACCGCACCCGGGGCGCGGAGCAGCCGCGACACCCGGTCCCGAAAAAGGGCCAAACAGTACTGAGTCAGCCCAATACTGTCAACGCGACCGCCCCCGCAGGGAGCAATATTGACGGGATTTCCGGCGATTAATCGAGGCCCAGCACTCCGACGAGATCGGCGGCGGGACGGTAGCCCGGGATGAGCTTGCCGTCTTCGGTGACGATGGCGGGCGTGCCGCTGACGCCGACGGCCTGCCCGAGCTCGAACTGCCCGGCGATAGGGTTCGGCTCGCAGATCTTCTCCTTCACCGACTCCTTGGCTTTCAGTTTCGTCAGCGTGGTCTGGGGATCGTCGGCGCACCAGGCGGTGGCCAGCTTGTTGTACCCGTCCGACTTGAGCCCCGCGCGGGGGTAGGCGAGATAGCGCACTTCGACACCGCGCTTGTTCAGTTCCGGCACTTCCAGGTGCAGTTTCTGGCAGTAGAAGCAGGTGACATCGGTAAAGACACTGATATGGGTTCGGGTCTCGCCCTCGGGAGAGAAGACGATCATCTCCTCCGTCTTGACCGCGTCCATGCGCGCCAGGCGCTCCACGTCGCGACGCCGCTCCGTGAGGTTCACGAACTGGCCGCCCTCGACCCGGTGCAGGTCGCCGACGACGAAGTGCTTGCCGTCCCCGGTAGCGTATACCACGGGGCCGTTGGCGAACTGCACGGCGAACAGGCCCGGGGCCTCGCTGACCTCCACGCTCTCGATGGTCAGCCCGCGATCGGGTTTTTCGAGTGCGGCCTTCAATGTCGCTACCTGTGCCGCACTGACAGCATCCTGGGCCGCGGCTGCCGGAGCGATAGTCACCAGGGCGGCCAGCGCCAGGGACTGCAACATTCGATTTATCATCATATTCCTCTCTCGTGTCCCTCATCGGGATTCAGGCGCTGAACCCGGGCAAGTCTGCACCGGGCGGCCCGTTGTTTTGAGCCGCCGCCGGCCCGTTAGTTCCTCAACCCCTCGGGTGGTGCGTGGCATGCAGCTCCTGCATACGCTGCTGTGCCACGTGCGTGTATATCTGGGTGGTGGTGAGATCCGAGTGCCCCAGCAACATCTGTACTACCCGCAGGTCCGCGCCGTGGTTCAGCAGGTGTGTGGCGAACGCATGGCGCAGCGTGTGGGGTGACAGGTTCTGTTTTATCCCCGCACGTCCCGCGTAGATTTTAATACGATACCAGAATGTCTGGCGAGTCATTTGCGTGCCCCGGCGGCTGGGAAACACCACGTCGGAGGGCGTGCCGCCCAGCAGTTCCCCGCGCGGTCCCGCGAGGTAGCGCTGCAGCCAGTCCAGCGCCTCCTCGCCCATCGGTACCAGGCGCTCCTTGCTGCCCTTGCCGAAAACGCGCACCACCCCCTGGTTCACGCTGAGCTGGGAGACCTTCAGGGTGGTCAGTTCACTGACCCGCAGCCCGCAGGCATAGAGCAACTCCAGCATGGTGCGGTCGCGAAACTCCAGGGCCACCTCGAGATCCGGCGCCTCCAGCAGCAACTCCACGTCGCGCTCGGACAGGGACTTGGGCAGCGGCCGGCCGAGGCGCGGGCTGTCCACGTCCAGCGTGGGGTCGACGGTAATTCTCCCCTCGCGGATGAGGTAGTGGTAAAAGCCCCGCGCGCAGGACAGGAAGCGGGCGCTGGACCTGGGGGACTGGCCCTGCTCGAGGCGCACCCCGAGGTATTTCTGCAGGGAGGCACGGGTGGCCTTCAGCAGGGAGCCGTCGCCGCTGCCCGCAAGCCAGGCGTCGAACTGCTTCAGGTCGCGCCGGTAGGAGGCCAGGGTATTGTCGCTCAGCCCCTTCTCCATCCACATGGCGTCGATGTAGCGCTCGATCTCCGGGTGTATCGCCGCCGCGCCGCTCATGCGCTTACAGTACCACGGTTGAAAGCCGCCGATCATCGCCAATAGTTGGCATTCCCGTGCCGCGACGGACACAAAAAAAGCGGCCCGTGGGCCGCCTTCCTCTAACCGGCTCGCGCCGGGCGTTACAGGCGCTCCTTGATGCGCGCCGCGCGACCGCTGCGCTCGCGCAGGTAGTAGAGCTTGGCCTGGCGCACGTCGCCGCGGCGCTTGACCTGGATGCTGTCCACCAGGGGGCTGTAGGTCTGGAAGGTGCGCTCGACGCCCACGCCGTGGGAAATCTTGCGCACCGTGAAAGCGGAGTTGAGACCGCGGTTGCGCACCCCGATACAGACGCCCTCGAAGGCCTGCAGGCGCTCGCGGGAGCCCTCCTTGACCTTGACCTGCACGACCAGCGTGTCGCCGGGGCCGAACTCGGGAATGGTCTTCTCCATCTGCTCGGCTTCAATCTGCGAGATGATCTTGTTGGTGCTCATGGCACACTCCTCGATTATTGCTGTGCCGGCTTCGCCGCCGGCGCCTGGTTCACTCCTCGCGTTCGCGGAGATACTCCGCCAACAATTCCTCTTCCTCGGGCGTCAGCGCCCTGCCCTCCAGCAGGTCCGGGCGGCGCTCCCGCGTCCGGCCCAGCGCCTGTTTCAGGCGCCAGCGGCGAATCGACTCGTGATTCCCGCTGAGCAGTACTTCCGGCACCCCGAGGCCCTGCCAGACCTCCGGCCGGGTGTAGTGCGGGCAGTCCAGCAGCCCGTCGGCGAAGGAGTCCTCCGCGGCGGACTGGTCGTGCCCGAGCACACCGTCCATCTGACGCGTTACCGCGTCGATCACCACCATGGCGGCGAGCTCACCGCCGCTGAGGACGTAGTCACCGATGGACAACTCCTCGTCGACCTCCGCCGCCACCAGGCGCTCGTCCACGCCCTCGTAGCGACCCGCGACCAGGATCACACCCTCCAGTCGCGACAGTTCCAGGGCCCGGTCGTGGTCGAACCGCCGGCCCTGGGGCGTCAGGTAGATGACTCTGGCATCCGCCCCCGCCTGTTCCCGCGCGGCGCCAATGGCCCGCTGCAGGGTATCCGTCTTCATCAACATGCCCGGACCGCCGCCGTAGGGCCTGTCGTCTACTGTGCGGTGGACATCCCCGGCGAAATCCCTGGGATTGACATGGCTCAGCGTCACCAGGCCGTTCCTGACCGCCCTGCCCGTCACCCCGTGCTCGCCCACCGCGGCGAACATCTCCGGAAACAGGCTCACCAGTGCTATGCGCATGCGTCCCGCCTCCGTACTGCCTGTCGCTCACTCCTCGTCGAGGAACCAGTCGACTTCCATCTGTCCGCCCGCCAGGTCGACCCGGACCACCGTGTCGCCGGGAATCCAGGGAATCAGTCGCTCCCGGGAGTCGATGCTGCCCTCGCTGGGCCTGACGACGAGCACGTCGTTGGCGCCGGTCTCCAGCAGGTGGTCAACCACGCCGAGCAGCACCCGCCCGTCTAGTCCGTCTTGCCCGTCGTCTTGCCCGTCGTCTTGTCCGTCTTGTCCAACCTGTGCATCTTCCAGCCGGCACCAGACCTCGAGTTCCTCGAGCTGGCGCCAGTAATATTCACCGTCTTCCAGTGTGGGCAGTGCTTCCTCCGGCACCGCCACTTCCAGCCCGCGGTAGGACTCTGCCTGCGTGCGGTCATCCACACCGGCAATGTGGGCCACCAGGCCCTTGCCGTGCCGCCGCCCCTCGTCAATTTCCAGCGGCTCGTAGCCCTCGCGACGCTTGAGCCGCCAGTCGCCGTAGCCGAGGAAGTTTTCCGGCGGCTCCGTGTAGGCGTGGATCCTGACCCATCCGCGCACGCCGTAACAGCCGGTGATCCTGCCGATGACGAGCATCCCTGGAGCCTGCTCATCCACAGTGTGCGACCCGGGTGGCGAAGCTCCGGCGTTACGCCGCGGCCGCGGCTTCCTGCACCAGCTTGGCGACGCGCTCGGACAGCTGTGCGCCCTGGCCCTGCCAGTAGGCGATGCGGTCCGCGTCCACGCGCAGGCGCTCCTCCTGGCCCCGGGCACCGGGGTTGAAAAAGCCCACCCGCTCGATGAAACGCCCGTTGCGCGCATTGCGGCTGTCGGTCACCGTGAGATGGTAGAAGGGGCGCTTCTTGGCACCACCGCGAGCAAGACGAATTGTTACCATATTCCGTTATTTCCCTTAAATGTGAGGCGATCTGCACGTATCTGGCAGGCTCGCCCACGACGAAAACCGGCGCGCGGGCCGGAAAGGTGGCGTATCATACGGAATCTGCGCCGGAGTTTAAAGACTGGGGAGGAAAATTTTTTAACGAAATCCGGGCCTTAGGCTTGAGGGCAGCGATTCCCAGCGCCGCCCTCCCGAACCCTACTGGAAGGGCATCCCACCGGGGCCGCCCGCACCCCCGGGCCCACCCTGGCCCATCATGCCGCCGAGGCCGCGCATCATCTTGTCCATGCCGCCGCCCTTCATCTTCTTCATCATCTTCTGCATCTGCTTGTGCTGCTTCAGCAGGCGGTTCAGGTCCTGTACCTGGGTGCCGGAACCCTGGGTGATGCGGCGCTTGCGCGAGCCCTGGATCTTTTCCGGGCGGCGGCGCTCCTCCGGTGTCATCGAGTTGATCATGGCCTCCATGCGCGCGAACATTTTCATGTCGAGGTTCTGCTGCGCCATCTGCGCCATGTTGCCCATACCCGGCAGTTTGTCGAGCATGCCGGTCACACCGCCCATGTTGCTCATCTGCTGCAATTGGTCGCGGAAGTCCTCGAGGTCGAACCTCTGCCCTTTCTTGACCTTGCGCGCCAGCTTGGCGGCCTTCTCCTTGTCGACCTTCTGCTCCGCCTCCTCGATGAGCGACAACATGTCGCCCATGCCGAGGATGCGCGACGCCAGGCGGTCGGGGTGGAAGGGGTCCAGCGCCGCTGTTTTCTCGCCCACCCCGAGAAACTTGATGGGCTTGCCGGTGACCCGACGCACGGACAGCGCGGCGCCGCCGCGGGTATCGGCATCGACCTTGGTCAGCACCACCCCCGTCAACGGCAGGGCTTCACCAAATGCCTTCGCGGTATTGGCGGCGTCCTGGCCGGTCATCGCGTCCACCACGAACAGTGTTTCCACCGGTTTCACCGCGGCGTGCAGCTCGGCGATCTCGGCCATCATCTCCTCGTCGATGGCCAGCCGACCTGCAGTGTCCACGATGAGAACGTCGCTGAACTTGATACGCGCGTGCTGAACCGCGGCGTTGACGATATCCACGGGCTTCTGCCCTGTATCGCTGGGGAAGAACTCCGCGCCCACCTCCCCGGCGAGCGTCTCGAGCTGCTTGATCGCCGCCGGCCGGTAGACGTCGGCACTGACGACCGTCACCTTTTTCCTGTCGCGCTCCGCCAGCAGCTTGGCGAGCTTGGCCGCCGTGGTCGTCTTACCCGCACCCTGCAGGCCGGCCATGAGGATAACGGCGGGCGGTGCCGTCGCGAGGTTCAGGCCCTCGTTGGCGCTACCCATCATCGCTTCCAGTTCCGCCTGTACGATGCGCAGGAACGCCTGGCCCGGACTGAGGCTCTTCATCACCTCCTGGCCGAGCGCGCGCTGCCGGACCGCGTCGACAAAATCCTTGACCACGGGCAGCGCGACATCCGCCTCGAGCAGCGCCATGCGCACCTCGCGCATGGTCTCCTGGATATTGTCCTCGGTCAGGCGCGACTTGCCGGTGATACTGCGCAGTGTGCCTGACAGGCGGTCACTGAGGCTCTGGAACATCGGGTAGCTCTCTTCGGTCTTCTGCTGGATGCCGGCCGGGGCACTGTTGATTCTGCCCGGCCAAGTGGGTACAAAGGGCGCAGTATACGTGACCCGGGCCCAAGCCCCAAACCGATGCCAGCCACCCTCTTCGCACCGCTCTGCGCACTGCTGTACCTGGCGGCCACGGGTATGCAGCTGCTGCGCATCTCACAGCGCGAACAGGCGGTCGGGCGCGGCGTGCTGGTGGTGGGACTGGCCGCCCTTGTGCTGCACGGCGCGGTGGCGATCGACAGTGTGTTTCGAGAGGGCGGGGTAAGCCTGGGATTCTTCAAGATCTCCGCCCTGATCTTCCTGGTCATCAACATCGCCTGCCTCGCATCCCTCGTGCGTCGCCCGCTGCAGAACCTGCTGGTGGCACTGTTCCCCCTGTCGGCACTGGCGGTGCTGGTGAGCACCTTCGCCCCGGACACGACCGCGATGCAGACCGATCTCGGCGGCGGCATGGTGCTGCACATCACCAGCTCCATTCTCGCCTACGCGGTACTCACCCTCGCGGCGATCCAGTCCGCGCTGCTGGCCCTGCAGGATCACCAGCTCAAACAGCGGCACACCCGGGGTATCGTGCAGATACTGCCGCCACTGCAGCTTATGGAAACCATGTTATTCGAGCTGCTGTGGATCGGCGTGGTCCTGCTGACGCTGGCCATCCTGTCGGGCTTCGTCTTCGTGGAGGACCTTTTCGCCCAGCACCTTGTGCACAAGACTGTACTGACCATTCTCGCCTGGCTGCTGTTCTCGACGCTCCTGTGGGGTCGCTTCCAACTCGGCTGGCGTGCGGCGACGGCCGTGCGCCTGACGCTGGCGGGTTTCGCCCTGCTGATGCTGGCCTTTTTCGGTTCCAAGCTCGTACTCGAGCTGGTACTGGAGCGGACCTGAGCCGGTGTCGTCCCGGAGCGGCGCCCTTGTCGCCACAGAACTTTTTCCCCAAGATACCGCTTCATCCTATTACGCGAGGTAGACCCCGGCCTTGAACGACGCCCCGCTGGGACAATTGCTCACCATCTTTCTCATGCTGATCGTCCTCTCCGCGTTTTTCTCCAGCGCAGAGACGGGCATGATGTCGCTGAACCGCTACCGGCTGAAACATCTCAGGAAGCACGGGCATCGCGCCGCGACGCGCTCCGCGAAATTGCTCGACCGGCCCGACCGGTTGATCGGGCTGATCCTCATCGGCAACAATCTCGTCAACTTCATTGCCGCGTCCCTCGCCACCGTGGTCGCCATCCGCCTGCTGGGCAACGCGGGCACCATCGTCGCGCCGATAGCGCTCACACTGATCGTGCTGATTTTCGCCGAGATCACCCCCAAGACCATCGCCGCACTGCATCCGGAGCGGGTCGCGTTCCCCGCGAGCTTCGTACTGTCGCTGTTGATGCGTGTTTTCCTGCCGCTGGTGGTCATGGTCAACGGCATCACCAACGGCCTCCTGAAGTTGCTCGGCATCAACCCGCGCCAGGGCAGCGACGAGAACGTCTCCTCTGATGAGTTGCGCACGATAGTGACAGATGCGGGCCAGCTCATCCCCGCGCGCCCCCGGGGCATGCTGCTGAACATCCTGGAACTGGAGGAGGTCACTGTCGACGACATCATGGTGCCGCGCAGCGAGGTACTGGGCATCAATCTCGACGACGACGACGAAACCATACTGCAGTGCATCCGCACCAGTATGCACACACGTCTCCCTGTATGGCGCGAGGACATTAACAACATCGTGGGCGTGCTGCACATGCGCAGCGCGAGTCGGGTGCTCGCCAACGAGGGCCTGGATCGCGAGGCGCTGGAGCGCGAGCTGGAGAAGCCCTACTTCGTACCCGAGAGCACCCCGCTGCACACGCAGCTCATGCACTTCCAGAAGAAGAAGTACCCCTTCGCGGTAGTGGTCGACGAGTACGGCGAGGTGCTGGGACTGGTCGCCCTGGGAGACATCCTCGAGGAAATTGTCGGCGAGTTCACGTCGAACATGGCGGAGGCCACCGAGATATTTCCCCAGCGGGACGGCAGCTACATCATCGACGGCGCGGCGAGCATCCGCGACATCAACAAGTCCCTGCACTGGCACCTTCCCACCGACGGCCCCAAGACGCTCAGCGGCCTGATCCTGGAACACCTGGAATCCTTCCCCGACGCGCGGGTGGGCCTGGCAATCGGCAACTGCCGCCTGGAAATACTGGAGTTACAGGGCAACGTGATTAAGGCGGTGCGTGCGCGCCTCGCGCCCACCTGAGCATTCAGTCGAGGCGGATCGGGCTGGCCGCCAGCCGGCGTTCCCGCGCCCGGCGCAGGATTTCGCGCTTCTGCTCGGCGGAGCACATGAACCAGTCGGTGATCTCTGCCGCAGAGCGGTAGCACCCCGCGCAGACGTCGTCCTCGTCAAGTACGCAGATGGAAATGCACGGCGAGGCGGGCTCCGGGTCGGTCATGCGTCTTCCGCGAGCTCTGCGGCGAAGCGTGCGGCGTTGGCCACGTAGTGTTTGGCGTTGATCATGAGGGCCGCCTGCTGCTCATCCGACAGCTCCCCGCGGATTTTCGCCGGCATTCCCAGCACCAGCGAGCCATCGGGGATCTCCATGCCCTCGGTGACCAGCGCATTGGCGCCGATCAGGCAGCCCTTGCCGACCCTTGCGCCGTTGAGCACGACGGCACCGATACCGACCAGGGATCCGTCGCCGATGGTGCACCCGTGCAGCATGGCGTTGTGTCCTACGGTGACGTCGCGACCCACGACCATCGGAAACCCGGGGTCCGCGTGCAGCACGGTGCCGTCCTGGATATTGCTGCCCGCGCCCACCTCGATGCGCTCGGCGTCGCCGCGCAGCACGCACCCGAACCAGACGCTGGAGCGGTCGCCCAGGGTGACGTCGCCGATCACCGCCGCGTTCGGTGCAATGAAATGTCCCGATCCCTCCAGGCCTACCTGTTTGCCGCCAAGTCGATACTTCATGGTGTCCGGTTCCACTCGCGATCCATCTCGAGCCCCGCATCGTAGGCGACATTGACCAGCAGTACCAGCATCGCCGCGGTAACCCCCCAGATACTGTCATCCCCCACCCGGTAGTGCGGCGACTTGAAAATGCGCCCCCCGGTGTTGAACTCCTCGAGACTGTAGATCGCCCTGTCGCAGAATACCGGCAGCCGGGGCAGGAACACGCTGTCGAACTCGCTCGGGTCGACCACCAGCACGGGTTCGGCGGGAATCACCGCCACGCAGGGGTACACCCTGAAGCCGGTACGCGTGACCAGCGGGTGCAGCTCGCCGACAGGTCGCACAAGGCTGCGGTGAATCCCCACCTCCTCCTCGGTCTCGCGCAATGCCGTCTCCCAGGGCGATACGTCTTCTGCCTCGCGTTTGCCGCCGGCGAAGGCGACCTCGCCCGGGTGATGCGGCAGGTGCTCCGCGCGCCGACCGAGCAATACCCGCGGTTCCTCCTCCTCGGTGAGCGCGAGCAGCACGGCGGCCTGGGGAAACTCCGCCGCGCCGAAGGGCTCGGCCCAGGCCGCCTGTTCCAGCGGCAGGCCCGCCTCTATACGCGACAGGACAGTCAAGCGGGAAGGTCCGAGACCAGCGCGACGACATCCCAGGCGGGCTCCTCGTACGGGTGGGCCGCGAGCATCGCGTCGACGGCGGCGCGGATCAGGGTGTCCGCGCAGACCATCTCCACCTTGTACTCCGCGACGGTCTCTACGGCACCCTGCTGGCCGAGGTAGGGCTGACTGCCCTGAAGCGGACGGAACTGGCCGGTGCCCGCCACCTGCCAGCAGCAGCTGTCGTAGTCGCCGATGCGACCGGCACCGGCGGCAAAGGCGGCGGTCTTCACCTGTTCAAGGTGGGTTTCAGGAACATAGAAACTGAGCTTGTACATTACACACCCCTCGCCTGTTGTTCGTAAAACTGCGCGCTGAAATCGTCGAGACTACCCGCCTCCACGGCGGCGCGTATAGCAGCCATGTGCTGCTGGTAGTAGTGCAGGTTGTGAATCGTGTTGAGCTGGGAACCGAGGATCTCGTTGCACTTGTCCAGGTGGTGCAGGTAGGCACGGCTGAAGTTCGAACAGGTGTAACACGAGCACTCCTCGTCCAGCGGCAGCGTACTGTCCCTGTGTCGCGAGTTGCGCAGCTTCAGGACACCGCGCGACGTGAAGATATTGCCGTTGCGCGCGTTGCGGGTGGGCATCACGCAGTCGAACATGTCGACACCGCGACGCACGCCCTCGAGCAGGTCCGCCGGCGTACCGACACCCATGAGATAGCGCGGCCGGTCCGCCGGCATATGGGGTAGCAGCTCGTCCAGCACGCGCAGCATCTCGTCCTTTGGCTCCCCCACCGACAGCCCGCCGATGGCGTAGCCGTCGAACTGCATTTCACACAGACCCGCTAACGAGGCCTCGCGCAAGCCGGGGTACATACCGCCCTGCACGATACCGAACAGCGCCGCGGGATTGTCGCCGTGAGCGGTCTTGCTGCGCACAGCCCAGCGCAGGGACAGCTCCATGGAGGCCCGCGCCTCCTCCTCGGTCGCCGGGTAGGGCGTGCATTCGTCGAAGATCATCACCACGTCCGCGCCGAGACTTCTCTGGATCGCCATGGAGGTCTCCGGGTCCAGGAACACCCGGTCACCGTCGACCGGCGAACTGAACTCGACGCCCGCCTCGGAGATCTTGCGCCGATCGCCGAGACTGAATACCTGGAACCCGCCCGAGTCGGTGAGAATGGGGCCATCCCAGCCCATGAACCCGTGCAGACCCCCGTGTTTCTCGATGATGTCGGTGCCCGGGCGCAACCAGAGATGGAAGGTGTTGCCGAGGATAATCTGGGCCCCGAGCCCGGGCAGGTCGCGCGGCAGCACGCCCTTCACGGTGCCGTAGGTGCCCACCGGCATGAAGGCCGGCGTCTCGACAGTGCCCCGGGGGAATGTGAGGCGGCCGCGGCGCGCGGCGCCGTCCGCGCCGAGCCGCTCGAAGCCCATGTGACAGGCGCGACTCAAGTCTGCCGCCCCGCCGCCTCTGCAGGCGTGATGAACATGGCGTCCCCGTAACTGAAAAATCGGTACCCGGCCTCCACGGCACGGGCGTAGGCCGCCATTATAGGCTCCCTGCCCGCGAAGGCGCTCACCAGCATGAGAAGCGTGGATTCCGGCAGGTGGAAATTCGTCACCATGGCGTCGACGCAGCGGAATCGGTAGCCCGGGTAGATGAAGATGTCCGTATCGCCGCTCCAGGGCGCGAGCTCACCCCCGGCAGCGGCTGTCTCCAGGCTGCGCACGGCGGTGGTACCGACGGCGATGACCCGCCCCCCGGCGGCGCGGGTGTCGCGCACGGCGGCACAGACCTCCTCGCCCACCTCGACAAACTCCGCGTGCATGTGATGGTCTTCCACCGCCTCCACGCGCACCGGCTGGAAGGTGCCGGCGCCGACATGGAGCGTGACCGTGGCGCTGCGCACGCCCTTCTCCCGCAATGCTTGCAATAGCTCTCCGGTGAAGTGCAGCCCCGCCGTCGGTGCCGCGACCGCGCCGTCGCGGGCAGCGTAGACGGTCTGGTAACGCTCCCTGTCCGCAGGTTCGTCGGCGCGCTGGATGTAAGGCGGCAGGGGCACGTGCCCCACCTGCTGCAGAATCTCGGTAATTGCCGGGCCACCCGCGCTGGAGAGCCGGAACAGGTCGCCGTCCCTGCCGGTGACGGCCACCTTGAGCGCCCCGGGCTCAACGCCTTCCCGCGCGGACAGGTGGATGTCGGTGCCCGCTTTCGGTGATTTGCTGCAGCGAACGTGCGCGACCGCCTCGTGTGTGCCGGTTACCCGCTCGACCAGGATCTCCGCGGCGCCGCCGCTGGCCTTGCGCCCGAACAGCCGCGCCGGGATCACCCGGGTATCATTGAAAACCAGAAGGTCTTGGGGACTCAGCAAACCGGGGAGATCGCTGAACTGATGGTGGGCGATGTCTCCCGTGGCGCCGTCGAGGGCGAGCAGCCGGCTAGCACCCCGCACCTCGGGCGGGCGCTGGGCGATCAGCTCCTCGGGCAGGTGATAGCTGAAGTCGGTACGTTTCATCGACAGGCTGGGTCGGGTTCGGGAACAAAGCCGCCGGGAATAAAAAAGCCGACCAGGGGCCGGCTTTCGAACAAGGGCTGGCGCCTACTTGTCCTTCTCTGCGTCCTGGTCTTCGTCCGCATCCTCGGCGGGGGCTTCCTCGGCGGGAGCCTCCTCCTCAGCAGGCGCTTCCTCTTCCGCGGGAGCCTCTTCTTCAGCGGGCGCTTCCTCTGCGGGCGCCTCTTCGGCGGCGGCCTCTTCAGCGGGAGCGTCCTCGGCTGCCGCGACTTCCTCGCTCGCAACCTCCTCCGTTGCGGCTTCCTCGGCCTCCGGCTCCTCGGCGGGCTTCTCCACCGGCAGCGCGGCCTTGATCAGGTCTTCGCCGACCAGGATGCGTATCTTGTCGTCACCGTTGATGGGCTTCTTGTCGGCACCCTTCACCGCGTAGCGCTCGTCGCCACGCTGATAGATGCTGTACTCGTCGGTCTTCTTGATCAGCTTCATCGCCATGCTCTTTTCTCCCTGGATAGTTGCAAGCAGATACTCAGATTGAGATTGCCGGGCGCTCGAACCGCTGGGGCGCCTTGCCCGGCAGGTGTGTTCGGGGTGAAACCCGGAACGGCGCGCAGTTTACCCGCTATCGACCTGCAGGTTAAGGGAAATTTGCCTACCCGGGGCGCGTTGCTATAATGCCGCGCTTTCGGGGTGCCCGGTGCGCGGCCCCTCTCCCCTGCCGGAGTGGTGAAATTGGTAGACACAGGGGATTCAAAATCCCCCGCCGTAAAAAGCGTGCCGGTTCGAGTCCGGCCTCCGGTACCAAATCAGTTCTTCAGCCTTGCCCTACCCCAGCCGCGTGCCGGCCGATGCGTCGGACCGTCGACTCCGGCCTCCGGTACCAGACCAAATTTGGCCTACCTAAAAACAAAAAAGGCAGGCCGAACGGCCTGCCTTCGGTACGAGCAGTTGCCTGCTAGACGGCGACGATGTTCTCGGCCTGCGGACCTTTCTGGCCCTGTGTAACCGAAAATTCGACGCGCTGGCCTTCAGCGAGGGTCTTGAACCCGGAGCCGGATATGGCGCTGAAGTGTGCGAAAACATCCGGGCCCGATTCCTGCTCGATAAACCCGAAGCCCTTGGATTCGTTGAACCACTTGACGGTGCCAGTTACGGTGTTAGACATAATAAGTATCCTGTATACAAAAAAATCGAATGGCCTTCAGGAGGCCTGAAAAAGCGAAAAAGATGGTCTGAAATTTAAGAACTACAGGACGAAGAACTGGAAAGGTGCAACGAAATGAAGAAAATAAACTAGAGGCGATATTTTAAGCTGCAGCGACTGTACAGTCCGGAGATATCGATGTCAAAGCATTTCTTGGGTACTAGAACACCGGGATGTAGCGGCAGTCTACCCTCCTCTAACGCTTCATGGTGCTGCAATTCCACCAGGTCAAGAATAGTCTCTTGAGCGAGACTATTTTCCTGCAGATAATTCCCTGGAGCCCAGAGGAGCGCGGGCCTCTCCCTGTCCGCGCGGCCGAGCACACATGACCGCGTCACTGGAAAATACCAACCGCAGCATGGACCGCCGCACACGGCCCGTGCACAGCGACGCGAGCGTCAGCCTGCCCGAATTCCTTGAGGGCGAGTGGGCCACCGCCCTGGCGCGCAACGGGGCCCGCGCGGCCGCAGACGCGAAGCGACTCGGCCTGACACCCGTCACCCTCGAGGTTGGCGACCATCACTGGACGCTCAGTATCGACGGCGACACTCTCGGGCCGCACTCGGCGCCCCCCGTGGAGACTCGCGTGCGCATCGACCAGGACGCCTTCGACGACCTGATCAGCAATCGCAAAACCGTGATGGGGCTGCTCGTGCACCAGCGGGTCGAGGGCAAGGGCGCGGCGCGGGATCTCTTCAACCGCTGGGACCCGGTGCTGCGCTCGGTGCTGGATGACTGGCATGTCTACGACCCGGGCGAGATCACCCTGCTGGCGCGCGACGGCTCTCCCCTCGACCTCGACCAGACCTTCACCCTGGACGATGACCCGGAACAGCTGGCGCACTTCTTTACCGAAGCGGGCTTCCTCCTGCTGAAGGACATCTTTAGCGCGGACGAACTCAAGCAGCTCGACGAGGAGTTCGAAGCTGCAGTGGCAGCCGCCGTGCGCGACGATGGCGAATCCTGGTGGGCGCAAACGGGCGACGGCGCGGACTACGCCTGCCGGGTGCTCAACTTCGCGCGCAAGTCCCCCACCCTGCAGCGGCTGATGCAGGACGAGCGCCTGCTTGCCATCGGGCGCATTCCCGGCGACGGCCACCAGCCCGGCGACTCTTTTGGGGAACACTTCGGCGATCTCAGCGCAGAGGCGCTGGTGAAGAAGGTCGACTCGGTGCAGGGACTGTCCTGCCTGCCCTGGCACAAGGACTGCGAGCGCGGCGGCCACACGCTCTACTGCGCCGGCATCACTATCGGCATCTGCCTCACTCCCGCCGACGAGGCCCACGGCGGGCTGGATGTCTACGCCGGCTCTCACCGCGCCAACGTGGCCCGGGCGCAATCGGAGGCGGGGCTGGACCTGCCGGCTGTGTCACTGCGCGCCGCACGCGGCGACGTCACGGTGCACCTCTCGTGCCTGCAGCACCGCTCCACTCACCCCACCGCGAAGGAGCGCCGGGTTATCTACACGGGCTTTACCCTGCCCGCCACGGAATCGCACGGTGCCGCCGGACCCAGTCGCCGGGAACTGGAGGAGGAGAGAGGTGTTATCGGGGATGTGCCGGGCGCCGGACGACGCAGGTCCTGAGGGTGCTCGGATCAGTGGGGATAAACCTGGTACGTCGGGGTGAGATTGAACCAATCCCTGCGCTCCATCAGGAACATCGTCAGGCTGTGCCAGTTGATACACCCGTGTAGCGAGTAGCAGTTGCAGCCAGGGTGCGAGAGCTTGTCCCGCAGGCGCTGCAGGCGCTTTTCGATCGCCTTGACCGACACCCGCTCCTCGCGCGCGATAAGTTTCTGCGGCAACCCGTGGAGATAGGCGTGGGCCACACGCATCTCGGCCAGGGTCAGCACGGAGCCGTCGAACAGCTTCAGTTCCTTGCGCGCGTGGTCCAGCCGCGCGGGCCAGCCGTTGTGGATGTGTTCCAGGTCGAAGATGTAATCGCCGCCGACGATATTGCCCGCTTCGTCGAGCTGTTTCGTGGCCAGCATGTAAACCCAGCCCCTGCCGGGGAATTCGAGTATCCCCGATGCGCGCGTCTTCGTGCCGGTGGACAGCAACTCCCTGTCCTGCTGCCTGATGGCGGTGGCCACCTCCTCCCCGCAAAGCAGGTCGTAGTCGGTCCAGCGCATGTCGGGGTTGTATACCCCGTCCTCGATACCAGAGAAGCGGGCCGCCACCTCACACATTTCAGTGTATACAAGGTCGCGATCTTTCCTGAAAAAATAGGATTCGCCCGAGGGGCGAAAATCCTGCGCCATTGGTACCTCCGACCCTGTCAGCCTTTTTAGCGACTATTTGCGTGGCAGATTATGCAAACTTCGCGGCGGGATACTAGTTATTATAGGCAGCGGGAGGGAAATCCCTACAAAAATTACGGATTGACAGGCCGGGGGCACTCCTGGGACCCATGAAAGAAATAGGAAGTTTCGAAATCACCGCTGCGGAGTCAGCGGATTTCGCCCGGGCGTCCGGCGATTTCAACCCGCTTCACCTCGACCCCGTCGCCGCGCGACGCACCCAGTTCGGGCGCACACTCATTCACGGCGTTTTCGGCACGCTGCGGGCGCTCGATCTCCTGCTCGCACAGGAGAAGCCGGCCACCGGCCTGCGCTCCCTGCGGGTGAAGTATCCCCGCCCCGCAGGCCAGGGCGACACCCTCACCGTCCTGGTCGAACGGGACGGTTCTCTCGCCCGGGTGGAACTGCATGCGCGGGGCGTGCGCTGCCAGGTCATCGACGTCGAACTCACCGCGGACACCGCGGATGACTCGCCGCTACCGGCGGCGCCCGCGGAACCGGCAGACTGCGCCGACCTGGCGGTGGGTGATGCCGATGGCCTGTCGGGGGCGGTACCACTGCGCGGCGGCACCGCCCTCCTCAAGACACTGCTGCCGCACGCGACGCGGGCGCTGTCCCCGGCACAACTGGCTTCGGTGCTGGCCTGCACGGAGATCGTCGGCATGCGCTGCCCCGGGCTGCACTCGGTTTTCGCGCAGTTGCAGCTCACGTTCGAGGCCCTGGACCAGGCGGCGACCTCCACCCTCGAGTTCCAGGTCACCCGGGCCGACCCCCGTATCGACCGCGTGGAAATGAACGTCGGCAACGCCTCTGTGCGGGGGACCATCGAGGCGTTCTTCCGGCCGCGACCCGCCCGGCAGGCGACCATGGACGAGGTCGCCGGGAGTGTGGCCGCGGGTGAATTCCGGCACCAGAACGCACTGGTGATCGGCGCCTCCCGAGGCCTGGGGGAAGTGATCGCCAAGGTACTGGGCGCGGGCGGCGGGCGCCTGCTGCTCACCTGGGCCTCGGGCATGGAGGACGCGGAGCGTGTCGCCGCGGAGATCGGCACCCACACAGGGACTCCGGCGACCACCCGCTACGATGTACTGCAGGGGTCCGGCGATACAACCCTGGCGGAATTCCTCGCTGATGCCACCCATCTCTACTATCTCGCGTCGCCCCTCATCGACAAGGGCGAACCCGGTAACTGGAACGAGGAACTGTTCCAGCGCTACCGCGACTACTACATCGGCGGCCTGGAAAAGCTGCTGGGGCTGGTCGACGCGCAGCGGACGAGCGACCACCCGCTCACGCTGTTCATCCCCTCCAGTGTGTTCCTTCAGGAGAAAGTACGCGGCTTCGAGGAGTACATCGCCGCCAAGACCGAGGCGGAACAGTTCGCGCAGGACGCCACCCGCTCAAGGCCGGGGCTCACCGTCGTGGCGCCGCGCCTGCCGCGCCTGCACACGGACCAGACCAGCGGCGTGCGCGGGGGCGGCGAGGGAGAAACCCTGGCCGTCATCGCCGGCGTGCTGCGGGAGAATGTCGGTGCCGGCCCTCAGCCGGCGGAGGACTGACGCAAGCGCGCGCCCAGGGAATCCACGCGCGCGAGACCTCCCTCGATCCAGCCTTTCCACAGGTCCTTGCGGTGCTCGGTGTACCTGGCCAGCACGAAGGTCGTGACCAGGGTAATGGGCACCACCACGAAGTAACGCGGCACGCCCTCCTCGATTCCCACGAACACCGCGCTGTAGAACCAGAGCAGCGGCTGGTGGAACAGGTAGATGGAAAAGGTCGCGCCGGCGAGATAGCGGATGACGCGCTCTGCGCGCACGGGAAACGTCTCCACGTCGCGCAGCAATACCCGCAAACCGACGAAGTGCAGGGCCAGCACCGCACCGAGGTAGTAGTCGGTGGGAAACTGTCGGCTGAAGGACAACTGCCTGTGCCACTCGACGCCCACCAGGTGCTTCACCCAGTCCCAGCCGAACTGGCCCAGGTTCAGGGTGACGTAGAAGTAGGCGCCGGCAATGGAGGCGAGCAGGCAGGCCCAGGCCTGGGGTCGACTGATGTTGTTCAGTCGCTCCGAGCGGTACACCCAGACACCGAGCCACCAGATCGGCAGCAGCAACAGAATCTTCGGGCCCAGAAACAGGCACAGCAGTGTGAACAGGATCCAACGGCGGCGTCCCTGGAAAAAGAACAGCACACCGAACAGCACGTAGTACCAGACCTCGTAATTCAGCGACCAGTACGGCACGTTTGTGAACAGCTGGATGCCGAGGGTCCAGATCTCGTTGAGAAACAGTGCACTGGTGACCATGCGCACCAGGGGCAGGTCCCAGGCGCGGTAGTCCTCGGGATAGACCGAGGGCTCCAGCCAGAAGCCACCGGCGTCGAGAGCTGCGGTGAGAAATATTGCGGGGATGGCCACGGAGAAAATCCGCGCGCCGCGCGCGACCATGAAGCCCCTGAAATCCTGTTCGCGCGTGTCGGCGACGTAGGCGATGACAAAACCCGACAACACGAAGAAGATGACCACGCCCTCGTGGCCGAGACTTGTCAGCAGGTAGCCGGGGCGATGAATCCAGTTGGCGTGATACATCATCACGAGCAGCGCGGCGCAAAACCTCACGATGTCGAGATAGAGGGAAAAAGCCCTGGACATTCCATGCGCCCGCACCATTACCAGCCTAGATTCTATGTTAGAATCGACCCCCGAACTAGGGCGGCTCCCGGCGTTTTGCGAGTCGCATCACAGTCCACATAAAGATAACTAACGGGGCCTGTTAAACTGCGTGTAACCTGCTCTGATAGTGCTGGCCCGGCCACCCCCGCGGCCCGCGGGATATGCGCGCACGACCGGACACTGCAGCCGGCGACAGGCCACCTGAATCGCGATGAAAGTATCGGACGCCCAACTCGATAAACTGCTGGCCGCCACCTCCCGCCAGGAGATCAAGAGCGCGCTGGGGCAGCGCGCCATGGTGCCCTCCCTGCCGCAGGCGAGTCGCCTCGCCACCCACCTCGAGACCCTGGGCCCCGTGGTGCCGGTGCGCCTCGGCGTGGTGCACACGTATACAAGCGAACTGCTCGATCCCTGGCTGCAGTTCAGCGCTGCCCTGAACGGTTTGTCACTGGACATCTATCACGCACCCTACGGCGTCACGTTCCAGGAGGCGGAGGCCGGCTCCGGGCTGCGCCGCCACGAACCCGACATCACGCTGCTGCTGTTGCGACCCGAGGACCTGCACCCGGCGCTGCAGTCACCGCTTGCGCGCCTGGACAGCTCCGCCCGCGACAAGGTGGAGGTCAAGTTGATCGAGGCGCTCAGCGCGCTGGTGGGACGTTTCCGCGCGGCGCTGGAGGGTCAGATCGTCGTCAGCCTGCTGCCCGAGCCGCGCGGGCCCGGTCTCGGACTCTATGACGGTATTGCGGAGAATTCCGAGCTCCACTGGTGGAGCGCCGTCAAGCGCTCGCTCGCGACCACGCTGCGCGACAGCTTCAGCGGCGTCAGCCTGCTGGACATGGAGCAACTGCTGCTGCGCGTCGGGCGCCAGCAGTTTTTCGACACCCGTCTCTGGTACAACTCCGTGTTCCCGTTTACCCCGGACGGTGCCCTCGCGGTATCCGGGGCTGTCTGCGATATCGCCGCCAGCCTGCACCTGACACGCGCCAAAGTGATTGCGCTCGACGCGGACAACACCCTCTGGGGCGGCGTCATCGGCGAGGACGGGATGAACGGTATCGCCCTGGGTCCCGACTACCCGGGCCGCGCCTTCGTCGATTTCCAGAAGCGCATCCTCAGCCTGCAGCAGCGCGGCTTCATTCTCGCACTGTGCAGCAAGAACAATCCCGACGACCTCGGTGAGGTGCTGGACAACCACCCACACCAGTGGCTGAAGCGCGAGCACTTCGCGGCGGAGCGGGTCAACTGGCTGCCGAAGCCGGAAAACCTGAAGTCGCTGGCCGAGGAACTCAACCTGGGGCTGGACGCCTTCATCTTCGTGGACGACAGCGACCACGAGTGCGCCGCCGTGCGCCACGCACTGCCCGAGGTGGAGGTTGTGCAGGTGCCCGCGCGGGCCGTGGAGATACCCACCTGCCTGGACAGCGTGGCCCGCCTGCAGATCACCTCCCTCACCCGGGAGGACCTGCAGAAAACCGCCATGTACGCACAGGAGCGCCAGCGCCGCTCGCAGCTCGAGGAGCTCACCTCCGGCGGCGCGAGCATGGAGGATTACCTCGGCTCGCTGAACATGCGCATGACCGTGGGCCTGGACGATGAGAGCCTGTTGCCCCGCCTGTCCCAGCTGACCCAGAAGACCAACCAGTTCAATCTCACCACCCGGCGCTACTCCGAGGCGGACATGGCGCAGAAGATCGCCGACGCAGCGACCTCCGTCTACCACTTTTCGCTGGAGGACAATTTCGGCGACAGCGGCGTCGTCGGCCTGGCCATTGTCGAACAGGACGGGGAGGAGCGCGCCCACCTGGACAGCTTCCTCATGTCGTGCCGGGTCATCGGGCGCCGTGCGGAGCAGGGTTTCCTGCGCTGCATTATCGAGCGCCTGCGCGCCGGCGGTGTCCGGGAGCTCACCGCCGAGTACATCCCCACGCGCAAGAACGTGCTGGTGGAAACGTTCCTGCCCGACAACGCATTTGAAGCGACCGGCGGCGAGGGTTACCTTACCCGGCTGGACGACGCGGCCCACACCCTGGGCGACGACTTCCCCATCGATATTCAAGGACCGGACTGAATGAGCCTCTTCGAAAAACTCAGGGACATCATGGCCACCACACTGGAGATCTCCCCCGGGGCCATCAGCGAGGACTCGACCATGGAGAGTCTCGAGGAATGGGACTCGCTGGGTCACGTCCACATCATGGTCGCCCTCGAGCAGGCCTTTGACCTCTACATGGACGTGGACGATTTCGCCGAGATGGACAGCGTCGGGGCTATTCTCGCATACCTCGAGTCGGAGAACGCCGCTTGAGCCTCGTCGAGGGCCTCTCCTCTTTCCTGCTGAAAATACTGCCCTCCGGCGCCTTCCTGCGGATTCGCAACACCTACCTGAAACTCAAGAAGCGCGGGGCGCCGCTGATCAGGCGCGTCTACGGCACCTTCACAACGGAGGACCTCATCGCCGAGATTGACGCCCGGCTGGACCCGGACTGGCGCATCCTGATGGTACACAGTTCCGTCAACGGCCTTGAGCCGATGTACGAGGGCGCCGCGATGGAGCTGGTCCGCGCACTCATCGACTACTGCGGCCCCGAGCGCACCCTCGTCATGCCCGCGTTCAATTTCGGCGAGTACGGCGAGGGCGCGCGCGACATGCTCAAGCGCGACCCGCGCTTCGACCTGCGCCGCTCGCCCTCCCAGATGGGCTTGCTCACCGAGCTGTTCCGGCGCTCCCGCGGCGTCGTGCAGAGCCGCCATCCCATCTACCGGATCGCCGCCCTCGGCCCCGACGCAGAGGCGCTGGCCGCGGGTCACGAGCTGGTCCCCGGCGGGATGGGAAAGCACACCCCCTTCGACTACATGGCGCGCGAGAAGGCGCAGATCCTGGGCATCGGCAAGCCCTTCCAGGTCATGACCCAGGTGCACCACGTGGAGGGACTGCTCGGCGCGGACTGGCCGGCACCCCAGGTCGAACTGGACCCCATTGCGGTGACCGTGGTGGACAGGGATACCGAGATCGGGATGCACATCGGGGGCGTGCAGCAGCAGTGGAATTTCAATATCTGGAAACTGCGGGAAATCATGTCCCCCGACGAATTGCGCGAGTGGCGGTTCCACGGCTGCCCCCTATTCGCCGCGCGCGCCGACCGGGTGACGGATGCGCTGGTGCAGGCCGCGGCCCGGGGGTTCACGCTGTACGACCCCTAGGGCGCCGGCCCGAAAAACGGCGCTATACTGGACCGCCCGGCACAGACACCCGGTGCCGCGCGGCGTGGAGAAACTGTTGAAACCGGACAAGCCGACCCAGGTCTGCATCACGATCGACACAGAGTTCAGTATCGCGGGGCACTTCAGCAACCCCGGGCACCTCCCCGTTTCCGACCGCATGGTCTACGGCGAGGTCGACGGCCGCGAAGAGGCCCTCGGCTTCCTCCTGGACACCTTTTCCCACCACGGTACCCGCGCCACCTTCTTCGTCGAGTGCGCCAACTATTTCTATTTCGGCGACGAGCCGATGCAGGCGGTAGTGCAGCGCATCGCCGCGGCCGGGCAGGACATCCAGCTCCATGTGCACCCCGTCTGGCTCAATTTCGCCGAGGGGCGCATCGAGGGCAACTTCCCGCGCAACGACTACTGCTCCGACCGCGGCTTCGATGACCTGAAGCGCATCTTCAACCTGTGCATCGAGGTGTTTGAGCGCTGGGTGGGACGGCGTCCGGTGGCGATTCGCGCCGGCAGCCTGCGCGCCGACGAGAACGTCTTCCGGGTCATGGCGGATCTCGAGATCCCGCTGGCCTCCAACGTCGCCACGGGCGTGTTCTATCCCGCGGAGGAAGCACTGCGCCACGACTCGGGAAGGCACCGCATCCACGGGGTGATGGAAGTGCCGGTCTTCACCTACCGCGACATGAACCTCGCGGGCCGGGCACACCGCAAGTCGCTACAGATTACGAGCTGCTCCTGGCCCGAGTTGAAGTACCTGCTGCGCAGGGCGCGCGAGCAGGGCGTCGAGAACATCGTCATCCTCACCCACCCCTCCGAGTTCATCAAGAAGAGCGACTACCGCTACACACGCATCGCCCGCAACCGGGTCAACCAGGAGCGCCTGTCGCGCCTGTGTGAGTTCATTGCGAGCCACCCGACCGAGTTCGTCTCCGCGGATTTCGGCTCCCAGGCGGACGCCTGGGCCGCCTCGGAACTGGAGCAGCCCTTCGTCGCCGTTCCCACCGCCTACGCCCTGCTGCGCAAGGCGCACAACAAGCTCAACGACAGCCTCTGGCGCTACTAGCGCCGCCCGCACCGGTCCCGAGTGCCCTAACGCCCTGGAATACCTAGAAATAACTTTTAATTATTTCTTATTTTTCTGTGGATTCCGTTTTGACATATCAAGGGCCATTGCTAGCATGACCTCAAAAGACGGCGCGCCCGGCGGATACACCCGGCGACAGGAGTCGGGGGCGGCGGCGACAACAACAAGGGGACACAGGGGCAGCGGGACGGATGAAAACGTTCGATCTCACGTTCAACGGCGGGGTTCTCCCCGGCCACACCCCCGGGCAGGTGAAAAACAACCTGGCCCGGCTGTTCGCCATTGCCGATGACGAGGTGCTCAACGAGCTGTTCAGCGGCGAGACGGTATACCTGCGCTGCGACCTCGACCGCAAGACCGCCGCCGGCTACTACCGCGAGATCGCCGAGATGGGGGGCGAGGCCGCACTGGTACCCTCGGCGACCCGCCTGGCCAGTCCGCGCGGCGCCGCGGTCCTGAGCCAGGGCAACGGCCACCCGACCCAGATCGTGCGCGAAGACCACCCGGATTCGTCGGTCGACGCACCTTCCGCGGCACGGGCGAGCGGCACGGATCGCCTGTGGCCGGTCAGCAGCGCGCGTATGAAACAGCGCGACGGCGCGGCCAATGAGCCTCCCGGGAGTGCGAGCGCTGATGCGGACGCCGCACCGGTTGCAGAGACGCCGGAGCAGGCACCGGATGAACCGGCGCCGACAGCAGCCGGGAACGGCGATGAAGATCGCGGGCCGGCGTACACGGCCACCCGCGCCAACCTGATCCTGAACAGTACCGGCAAGGAGCTGGCGCGCCTGGAGGCGGAAGCCGCGCGGACCCGGGAAGAGTCCGTGCGGGAGATCTCCAAGTTGCGCCGCTGCCAGGCCCGTCACGAAAAGGAGACAGCGGAGGAAATCGCCGAGCTGCAGAACCAGCGCAGCGCCCTGCGCAACGACGCGGAAGAGGCGCTCGCCTCCCTCAAGGCGCGCGAGGCGGAAGCGCACGAGGCCGCCGAGGCCGAGGCGGCGCGGTTCAGCCAGCTGGAGGCCGAGTGCCAGGAGCACACTGAGGAGGAGCTGCAGCAGATCAGCGCCCGGGAGACCGAGGAACTGAAACAGGAGCAGCAGGCCACCGCGCAGGTCGAGGAAAAGCTGAAGCAGACACGCGAACAATCCGCCGAAGAGATCGAGCAACTGGAGCAGCTGCTGGAAGCCGCGCGCAAGCAGGCAGAGATCGAGATCAATGAGCTCGAGGTGGAACTCGGCGCCGTGAAGTCGCGCCTCGAGGCGGAGGTCCTGGCGCTGGAGGAAGCGCGCCGGGCGCTGCTCACCACCCAGGAGGTAGAGCTGGGACAGCTGCGCGCCGACGCCGAGGACGCGCGCAGGCGCGCCGAGGAGGAGGCGGGCGCGCTCGTCATGCAGCAACGGGAGGTGCAGGAGAACTGCGCCAAGGCCCTCGCCGACCTCGACGAGAAGGAACAGGAGGTGACCGAGCGCTGCGAGAAGAACGAGGCGTGCATGGAAAACGCCTGCGCCGAACTGCGGCGCCGCACTGAAGAGACCCTGTCACAACTAAAGACCCTGGAGCAGGTACTCAGGGAGCGCCAGGAGAACGCCCTGGCGGGCCTCGAGGGACAGGAGCCCGAAATGCAGGCCCCGCGGACCGCGCCGTAAGCTCAGCCGCCTCGCGGATCCTCAAACATCGCCAATTCCACCATCGCACAAAACGTGTGCCCGACCAGGATGTGGGCCTCCTGGATGCGTGGCGTTTCCAGGCTGGGCACGCAGAGGCAGTGGTCGCAAAGCTCACGCATCCTGCCGCCGGACTCGCCGGTGAGGCCGAAACTGGTGACACCTTTCTCCTTGCAGGCGGCCAGCGCCTCCAGGATATTCGGACTGTTGCCAGAGGTGGAGATGGCGAGGAAGACATCGCCCTGCACCGCGTTGGCCTCCACCTGCCTGCGGAACAGCTTCTCGTAGCCGTAGTCGTTACCCACCGCGGTGAGGATGGAGGTATCCGTGGTCAGGGCCAGCGCCGGCAGGCCGGGGCGATCGAAATTGAAACGGCTGACGAACTCCGCGGCGATGTGCTGGGCGTCCGCCGCGCTGCCGCCGTTGCCGGCGATCAGCAGCTTGTTGCCGGCGCGGTAGCGATCCACGAGCAGGCGCCCCATGTCCGCCACCTGTTGCAGCAGTGCGGGGTCGTCGAGAATGCGCCGCTTGACGGCGAGGGAGGCCTCGAACTCACCGATTACCCAGTTCAGGTCGGGACATTCCATGCTGCCGCTCCATGTGGTTCAAACTGAAACGGCACCACCGTTCCATTCTGTTTGTTCAGCGCGCGTATCAACTGCACCCGCTCCACCGGGTCGACGATGAAGACGATAAATCCGCCTCCGCCGGCACCGGATACCTTGCCGGCCCAGGCCCCCGCGTCTTGCGCGGCTTTCATTACGCGCTCGATGTCCGCGTTGCTGATCTGGTCCGCCAGTTTGCGCTTGGCCTCCCAGCTGCGACCTAGAATCTCCCCGAAACGCCGGATGTTGCCGAGCAGCAGGGCCTCCTTCATCGCGGTGGCATCCGACTTGAGCTGGTGCACCGCCTCCACGGACTTGCCCTCCCCCGCCTTATAGCTCTCGATCTGCTGTGCGATGATGCGGTCGGAGGAGCGGGAGACGCCAGTGTAATAGAGGACCGTCGAGGCCTCCAGCTCGCTGAGAATCGACTTCTTCACGCGCAGCGGGTTGACGATGACCCGGTTGTCCGCGTGAAACTCCATGAAGTTGACGCCGCCGAAGGTCGCCGCGTACTGGTCCTGGGCGCCGCCGCGCAGGCCGATGTCCAGGCGCTCGATCTCAAAAGCGAGGTGCGCGACGTCGTACTCCCCCAGTGGCAGGTGTAGCAGCTCCGCGTAAGCCGTGAGAATCGCCACCACCATGGTGGATGAGGAACCGAGACCGGAACCCGCCGGAGCGTCGGACCAGGTGCTGACCTTGAGCGCCAGGGGTTCGCCGCCGTTGAAGTCATTCACCACGCGGTTGTACACGCCCTTGTGCAGGTCCAGCACACCGTCGTACTCGAAGCGGTCGGCAGTCGGCGCCGTGAACACCTCGTCGCGGTCGTGGGCCTCGAAGACCACCTCGCCGGTATCCAGCGTCTCGATCGTGCAAAACGAACTCAGGTTGATGCTCGCGTTCAGGACGGCACCGCCGTACAGGTCGCAGTAAGGGGCGACGTCGCTGCCGCCGCCGGCGAGCCCCAGCCTCAGGGGCGCCTTGGAACGTATCAGCATCAGGACGCCCCTCCCGGTACAAGTCGCTGGTAGAGCGGTTTCAGGTTGGCCACGCTGTTGCTCCAGGTGCGCTCCGTCTCGACAAACTCGCGGCCCGCGTCGCGCATGGCGGGCCAGCGCTCCCTGGCGCCGAGCAGGTCCAGCAGCACGCGCACCAGGTCATCCACGTCGTCCGCCCGGAACAGCGTGCCGGTCACGCCGTCGCGTACCAGCTCCCTGTGACCGCCCACGTCGGAGGCGACAAACATGCTTTTCTGGGCCATGGCCTCCAGGGGTTTCAGGGGCGTCACCAGGTCGGTCAGTCGCATCGACCTGCGCGGGTAGGCCAGTATATCCGTGACCGAGTAATAGGCCTGTACTTCCTCGTAGGGTACCCGCCCGGTCATGACGACGTGGCCCGCAATACCCAGGCGCTCCACCTGCCGCTCGATTTCCGCCGCGACCTGGCCGCCACCGACCAGCAGGAGCCTGACACCGGGGCGCTGCGCCAGCAGCCGGGGCATCGCCTCCACCAGCAGGTCCAGCCCCTCGTAGGCGTAAAAGGAGCCGATGAAGGCGACGACATCGCTGCCCCCGAGACCGAGGCGGCTCTCTATCTCCCTGTCGCGTTCCCCCACGGGCTGGAAGCGTGCAGCGTCCACGGCGTTGGGCACGATGGTAATCTTTTCCGCGGGTATTCCCCGCGCCACGAGGTCGCCGCGAATCCCCTCGCAGATACAGGTGACCGCGTCCGCACGTTTCAGCACCCATGTCTCCATTGCGCGGGTCAGGCGATAGCGCAGACCGCCCTCGCTGCTGGTGCCGTGGCTGACCGCCGCGTCCTCCCAGAAACCCCGCACCTCGTAGACCACGGGAATGCCCAGGGCGCGCCCGGCGCGAATGGCCGCGACACCGTTGAGCGCCGGGGAGTGGGCGTGTAGCAGGTCGGGTTTCTCCCTGCGGGCAACCTCGACCAGGCGCCGGGTGAGGGTGCTGATCACCACCCACTGGCCGAGCAGCGGCAAACGTGACAGCAGGCCGCCGCCGTCGTTGCAGCGGTGAAATTCCAGGCCGTCGACAGTCTCCGTCTCGGGCAGGGTCTCGCCCTTGTTGTGCTTCGGCCCGGTGATCTGGCAGGTCTCCCAGCCGAGCGCGCGCTGCTCCTTGAGAATGGCGCGACTGCGGAAGGTGTAGCCACTCTGCAGGGGAATGGAGTGATCCAGTATGTGCAGCACGCGCACTACCCCTCCTCCCCCTCGTTCAGCAGAAAGCTTTCCATACGCTTGAGATTGGTGTCCCAGTTATAGTGTTCGAGCACGCAGGCGCGTCCCGCCGCGTTAGTTTGACGCGGGCGGCGCAGAATATCCACCGCGCCCCTCCCCATGGCGTCAGCGTCGGCCGCCACGGTCGCCAGCACACCCTCGTACTCGACGATACCCAGCATGGCGCCCGGGGTCGCCAGCACCGGCAGCTCCATCGCCATGGCCTCCAGTGCCTTGTTCTGTATGCCGCGGGCCAGCTGCAGCGGCAGGCAGGCGGCCATCGCGTGGGCGAGATAAGGCCGCACGTCGGGAACGCCGCCGGTCACCCGTACACCGGGACGTGACTCCAGCTGGCGCACCGATTCCGCCGGTTTCATACCGACGATACAGAACAGCAGCTCCGGGACCTGCTGGCGCACGCGCGCCAGCACGTTGTCACAGAACCACTCCACCGCCTCGATATTCGGCCAGTAGTCCATGGCGCCCGTGAATACCAGCACCTTCTGGCCCGCCTCGTAGGGGTTGTCGAAGTCCAGGCCCGGGTCGAAAAACGCGCTGTCCACGCCCTGCGTACGAAAACGGGCCTTGTCGGCACTCTCCGGCGCCAGTTGTTTGAAGAGCTCCGCCTCCTCCGCGGAAACGAAGATGCTCACGTCGGTTTCCGCGGCCATGGCGCGCTCGTAGGCGAGCAGCTTGTCGGCCTCGCGGCGGTAGAGCCAGGACAGCGGCCAGGGCTTGGCGCCGGCGTAGCTGCGCCACTTTTCACTGTCGACGTCCTCCGCGTCGAACACAACCGGTACGTGGTCGGGCAACAGTCCGCGCACAAAGCGGCCCATGACCCCGCTGAAGACGAGCACCGCGTCGGGGCATTCGCGGAGAACAGTGTCGCGCACCCAGTCCTGCAGTTCGCGGTCGGCGTAGTAACTCAGGCTCAGAGACTGTCCGGTGAGCAGGCCGACGAGGCTGCCGGTGATGCGCCGGTGCCGCGGCAGCCCGACAATACAACTGTCCTCGCACTTCTCCCGCACGTGATCGACGTACTTCCAGTCCTGGGGATCGTCGACGAACGTTCCCAGGTGCACGCGCCAGTTCCTGGAAAAGAAATTCAGCATGTTGTTCGAGGAGATCTTATCGCCCTTGTTGGGCGGATAAGGCAGGCGGTGAACAAGGAACAGCAGTTTTTTCATTGTCGTTTTTCTGTAGGTGGCGGCTGCTTGTGGACGAGTGTTCGCGACAGGTATGGATAACAGTCCGTACCGGTCGGCAGCCGCTGCGGCGCCCCTTGCCCGCCCCCGGAGGCACAGTTATATTGACCCTCTGATACTAAATGGCAAACCGCGCCAGATAAAGCACCCGCCCGAGGGCGCAGCCCGTATTTTTCATGAAAACTGTGATGCAAGCCGCCATTCTGATCGGCGGCCGGGGAACCCGACTGGGTGACGCGGTGGCCGACACGCCCAAACCCCTGCTGGACGTGGCGGGCAGGCCCTTCGTGGAACACGTGATGCTGAACCTGCGTCGGTTCGGCTTCAACCGCTTCCTGCTGCTGGCCGGCTACCGCGCAGCGGTGGTCGAGGCGGCCTACGGCGCAGGCTCTGACTTCGCCGCGGAGCTGGATGCCGAGATCGAGGTCCTGGTGGAACCGGAACCGCTGGGCACGGCGGGTGCACTGCGTCACGCCGAGGCTCAGCTGCAGGACGAATTCCTGCTGGTAAACGGGGATTCGATCCTGGATTTCAACTACCTGGACCTGAGTTGCTGTGCGCGCGACGGCGAGCCGGGCGACTGGCTTGGACGCGTGGCCCTGCTGCCGGTGGAGAACGCCGATCGCTACGGCTTCGTCGAGCTGCAGGGCAGCACCATCCGCGCGTTTCGCGAAAAGCCGGCGCAACCCGAATCAGGATTGGTCAACAGCGGCGTGTACTGGCTGAAGTCGGGGGTACTGGATCTCATCGAGCGCGCACCCTGCTCCCTGGAGCAGGACATCTTTCCCGCACTGGCCGCCTCGGGGCGACTGGTGGGTCGCGCCTACTCGGGTTTCTTCATCGATATCGGCATACCGGCGGACCTGGAGCGCGCGCGCAGCTCCCTCGGCGACGAGCTGCGCCGCCCCGCCGCCTTCCTGGACCGGGACGGCACGCTGAACCACGACGCGGGTTACACGCATCGCATCGAGGACTTCCGCTGGTTCGACGACGCGATCGCGGCTGTCCGGCGCCTGAACGACGCCGGCTACCTCGTGTTTATCGTGACCAACCAGGCCGGCATCGCGCGGGGTTACTACGGGCCGGACGACGTCGACACCCTGCACGACTGGATGCGGGGCGAGCTGGCCGCCGCCGGGGCCCACTTCGACGACCTGCGCTACTGCCCCCACCACCCCGAGGGCAGCGTGGCGGAGCTCGCCATCACCTGCGATTGCCGCAAGCCCGCCACCGGCATGCTCGACAGCCTCATCGAGCGCTGGCACCCCGACCTGCCCCGGAGTTTCATGCTCGGGGACGCCGACAAGGACGTGGAGGCCGGCACCCGCGCGGGACTGCGCGCTCGCAAGGTCAAGGGCGGGAAGCTGTTAACAGCGGTGGAAGCCATGCTGGCGGAGACCGCGGAGAGGGACTGAGTGGTTTCGCCCCCCGCGGCGCGGGGTTAAAATCGAGCCACCGCAACACCCGGACACCGCACACCATGGCATTCTGGCAGCCCAGGTCGCTCCAGCAGCTGGTTCTCGTCAGCTTCTTCGCCGCCCTCGCCCCCATCGGCCTCGCGACCCTGGTCACTGTCGACACACTGGGGGAACTGTCGGCGAAGAACCGCCGCACCACCCAGACCGTGGTCGACGCCACCCGTCTCGGCCAGGAAATCCAGCGCGACGTTTTGGAACTGGAGCGCCGTGCGCGCCAGTACCTCGCGCTCGCGGACATCGAACTGGCGGACCTGTTCGATCGCGAGCGGGACATTCTCTCGGTCAAGCTCGCCGACCTGCAGGAACTGATGCCCAGCGAGAGCCCGGACATAGCCGGCCTGCGCGGCTCCCTGTCCCGGCTGAGCCTGCCCTTTCCCATGGGCACCGAGGTCCAGGAGGCGGCGGACGCCGCCCTCGCACGCCGCGCCCGGTTGAACCACGAGTTTTCCCTGATCAACGAACAGAGCCGCGCCGTGCGCACCTGGCTGCAGTCATCCGTGGACCAGATCCTCAAGGGCAACGAGCGGGAGACGGCGTCGCTGATCGACGACCTCACGTTCCAGCTGTCCCTGCTCGCCGCGGCGACCCTGGGGCTGCTGCTGTTTCTCGTCTGGTGGATCAACAAGCCCGTGCGCGACCTGACGGAGGAGATACACCAGCTCGGCACCGCCGGTCTCAGCCACGCCATCGAGATTTCCGTCCCGCAGGAACTGCAGGCGCTGGGCACGGAGCTGGAATGGTTGCGCAAGAGCCTGCACGAATCGGAACAGCAGAAGGAACAGTTCCTGCGCCACATCTCCCACGAGCTGAAAACCCCGCTGGCAAGCCTGCGCGAGGGCGCGGACCTGCTCTCGGAACAGGTGACGGGACACCTGTCGCAGCAGCAGCTGGAGATCGTCGATATCGTGCGCCAGAACGGTATTGAACTGCAGCGCCTCATCGAGAACCTGATCGACTACAACCGCCTGCCGGCCCAGGAGCAGAACATCGAGGAAGTGGACCTGGCGGGCCTGTGGCGCGAGGTGCTGGGCAACTACGGCATCACCATCGACAAGAAGGGCCTGCACCTGCGCCGCGACGGGCGGGTGTCCCGCTGGCACGCCGACCGGGACAAGCTCAAGACGTCACTCGACAACCTGCTCTCCAACGCCGTGAACTACACGCCGGAGGGCGGGCAGGTGGATATTGTGTGGCGCGACGAGGGTGGTACTCTGGTGATCGATGTCGCCAATTCCGGCGAGCCCATACCCAGCGAGGATGCCCAGCGCGTGTTCGAGCCCTTTTTCCAGAGCATTGCCAAGCGCACCGGGCCGATCAAGGGCTCGGGTATCGGGCTGAGTGTGGCCCGGGAGTGTATCGAGGCCCAGGGCGGGACCCTGAACCTGGCCAGCCACCCCACTCTGCCCATCTGTTTCCGGCTGACATGCCCCGCCCAGGCCTGACCGCTCTGCTCCCGGCAACCGTGCTGGCGATGCTGCTGGTCGCCTGTAGCGGGCCGCGCCCCATGCCCGTGGCCGCCCCGGTGACGGAGCCCCCGCCCGTGTCCACGACGGAGCAGTGGCTCGCCCTGCAGCGGGACGTACAGGAGATGGAGCCGGAGGAGGCCGTGGAGCGCCTTGTGGAAGTTGACCGCCCCGAGGGTATCGGGCAGTACTACTATTACGGCCTGCTCAACCAGCAACTCGAGACCTACGGTGCCTGGACCCAGGCGCGCGACGCGTTCCAGTCCCTGGAGTCCAACCCGGAACTGGCGGAGGGCCAGCGTCAGCTGGTAGCACTGCTCAGGGAGTACAACCAGACGCGCATCAACTGGTACCTCAGGCACCGCGACCTGCAGAGCGAGAACGCTGAGCTGCGCGCGGCGCTCGAGCAGACGGTCGGGGAGAAGGCCGAGCTGGAACAGAAAATCCGCGCGCTCACCGATCTCGAAGCCGTGATCAGCACACGCAAGGAGGAGTAGCGCGGTGCAGGATCACATCCTGCTGGTGGACGACGATACCAGCCTGCTCAAACTCATGGCCATCCGCCTGGAGGCCGAGGGCTTCGCGGTGCAGAGCGTGGCTTCCGCCGAGGAGGCGCTGCAGACCCTGCGCAACGACCCGGCGGACCTCGTTATCACCGACCTGCGGATGGAGGGCGCCAGCGGTCTCGACCTCTTCGAGCAGATTCGCCATTTTTTCCCGGGGCTGCCCGTCATCATCATGTCCGCCCAGGGCACTATCCCCGAGGCCGTGTCCGCCACCCAGAAAGGCGTGTTCGAGTTTCTCACGAAGCCCGTCGACAAGACGCAGCTGCTCTCGACCATCCGTGCGGCCCTGCAACAGTCAGGCGGTACACAGAAAGAGATCTTCGAGGAGTGGCGCGAGCACATCGTGACCCGCAGCCCGCTGATGGAACGCATCCTGAACCAGGTGCGGCAGATCGCCTCATCCGACGTCAGCGTGCTCATCACCGGCGACAGCGGCAGCGGCAAGGAGCTGCTCGCCCGGGCTGTGCACCAGGCCGACGAGATTCGCCAGGGGCCCATGGTCGCCGTCAATTGCGGCGCCCTGCCCGAACAACTGCTTGAATCGGAGCTTTTCGGGCACGAGCGCGGCGCTTTCACCGGCGCGATCAGCAAGCACACCGGCCTGTTCCGGGCCGCCTCCGGGGGCACCCTCTTCCTCGACGAGATCGGCGACATTCCCCCGCCGCTGCAGGTAAAGTTATTGCGGGCACTACAGGAGCGCCGTATCCGTCCGATCGGCAGCACCGAGAGCATCGCGGTGGATGTGCGCATTATCGCCGCCACCAATCGCGACCTCGAGAAAGACATGCGGGACGGCCTGTTTCGCGAAGACCTCTTTTACCGCCTCAATGTGGTCAACTTCCATGTACCCTCTCTCGCCGAGCGCGTGGAGGACATCCCGCTGCTGGCCAACCACTTCCTGCGCAGCACCAGCGCCCACCAGATGGGCAACGTGACGAGTTTCGCCCCCGCCGCTATCGAGGCGATGATCAGCGCTCCCTGGCCCGGCAACGTGCGTCAGCTCGAGAACGTGGTACAGCGCACCGCCGCGCTATCCACCACACCGGTTATCCCCGAGACGCTGGTCAGCGAGGCCCTGACGGTTCGCGACCAGTTCCTGCCGTCGCTGAGCCAGGCGCGGGAACAGTTCGAACACGACTACCTGGTAAAGGTGCTGCGCCTGACCAACGGCTCGGTGGCCGAGGCGGCGTTACTCGCGCAGCGCAACCGCACCGACTTCTACAAGCTGCTGAAGCGACAGAACATCAACCCGGAGCGCTTCAAGGAGAGCGGCTGAGTCGCTCAGCGCAGGCGCTCCCCGAAGGCGGGCTCCACCCCGCAGGACTGCGCCAGCATCGCCTCGATCATGAGGTCGCCGAGTTGGCCCCGGTAGTGGGCAGGTTCCCAGAACCACCTGAGCGGCGGCCCGCGATAGTCGGCGGCCGGTACCGGCTCGTCGATATAGGGTGAATCGAGCGAAAAATCCCACAGCGCGGCGACCGCGCCGGGGTGTCGCGCCGCCAGCGCCTGCAACTGGGTCTTCCACTGCCGGTGTAGATCCAGCAACCCGCGCTCACTCAACAGTTGCCAGTATTCCCGGTGGAAGGGGTTGGTGAAGAGGGTTACCCGGATGCCCTTCTCCCGCGCCAGGCCCAGGAACCACTCGAGGTCGGCGAACTCCGAGGCCGGACCTTCGCGCAGGTACCACGCACCGCGGTAGCGCGCGCGAAGCTCGTCCATCTTCTGGTCAAAGAGTGCGCGCGGCCCCTCGACGCGCACGAGCTCGGCGTAATCGCGCCCGGGATTGAAGCCGCGCGCATCGCGATCCGGGGCCGTGTCCGATTGCAGCGCCACCGTGCGCAGGGAACTGGTCAGGGCATCGAGCGAAAACAGCGAACGGTAGTAATCGCGCACAACACTGTGCAGGTAGCGCGGATTTTTCGCACCGGAGGGAAACCGCGGAAAGTCGCCCGAATCCACCTCCCCCATGGGCGGCGCCGGCTCCGGCGGCCAGCGCCCCGACCAGATGAAATCGGTGAAATCCACGCTCAGGAACACGTGGTCCACGGCCCGCCCATCCATGGCGTTCAGGGCGTAGGCGAGTTGCCGGCGCACCTCCGCACCGGGCACACCCAGGTTATACGCCTCCATACCCGCGTCTGCGAAGCAGCGGTGCGCGGGGTCGATGCCGATTTCCACGCGGGAATTACCCACGACGAGCGTGTCGAAAACGGCGAATCCCGGCTGGTATTTTTTCAAAAGGCGGCTGTGGTTGTTGATGTCGACCTTGTGGCGATTGAAGCCCTCGATACGCGGCGCATTGGTGATGCCGTAGGGATCTACCGCAACATTGAAGCCGACCACAAGCAATGCCAGCCCCAGTGCAAAGGCGGCGATCTGTGCAATGTAAGTGCGCGCGCTCATATCAGAACTGGAAGTACAGGAACTCGGAGACCTGCATCAGGGTGAGCACACCCGCCAGGCCCGCGCAGGAGACAACCAGCGCCCAGCGCGCCGAGTAGTCCCAGCTCAGGCTGCGCGCTCCGCGCTGGTCGATGAACGCCCTGTCGCTCTCGTACAGCACCGGGTCGTAGCGATGGAATATCTGTGCGACATTGGGCAACAGGACGGCCGCACTGCCCGCGACGACCACCCACAGGTAATTGGCGACCAACGCTGTTCCGCCTCCCTGGGCCGCGACGACCCCCATGTCGGTCATCCACGCGCCCAGTCCGCCGGCGCGCACCAGGATGCCCGCCGGTATCTCGAAGCCCGCCATTCCCAGCATCGCCATGACAATCTCGTTGCCCTGCTCCAGGGTGGGGGCGCGAAAGTACACCCAGGCGAAAATGACGGCGATAAACGTGACCAGCCAGCTCGCCGCCCTGTAGGCGCCGCTGTCCGAGAGATCCAGCCCCGCGCGCTCCAGCAGGTGCCGCCAGCCGTGGTTCAGCATGAGGTAGCTGCCGTGCAGGCCTCCCCATATGACGAAGGGCCAGCCTGCGCCGTGCCACAGTCCCCCCAGCAACATGGTCAGGAACAGGTTCACGTAGCGGCGGGTCCTGCCCTTGCGGTTACCGCCGAGGGCGATGTAGAGGTAGTCCCGCAGGAAGCGCGACAGGGTGATGTGCCAGCGCCGCCAGAAGTCGATGATGCTCGTGGCCTTGTAGGGTGAGAAGAAATTGACGGGCAGCCTGACACCGAACACTCTCGCGGCGCCGATGGCCATGTCCGAGTAGCCTGAAAAATCGAAATACAACTGGAAGGTATAGGCCAGGGTGCTGCCCCATGCGCGGAAGAAATCCACCTCCGCGCCCCCGTCGTACACCGGCACCACGTACGCTGAAAGGCTGTCGGCGATGACAGTCTTCTTGAACAGGCCGATGGCGAAGATAGAGATGCCCACGGCGAAGTTGGACCAGCGCGGCGACAGGTTATCCCCGCGCATGAACTGCGGCAGGATCTCCTTGTGATGAACGATGGGTCCGGCAATCAACTGCGGGAAGAAGCATACGAACAGGCTGTAATGCAGGAAATTGTACTCGCTGGTCTTGCCGCGGTAAGCGTCGACCAGGTAGGAGATCTGCTGGAATGTGAAGAAGGAGATCGCCAGCGGCAGGAAGACCCGCCCGATATCCCAGTCGGTTCCCAGTACGGTGTTGAGGTTGTCGACGAAGAAGTTCGCGTACTTGAAGTAACCGAGGAGGCCGAGATTGACGGCCACGCCGAAGATCAACGTCCCCCTGCGCACCTGCGCCCCTGTGTCCGCCACACGGCGACCGACGAGGTAATTGAAACCGATGGAGAACAGGATCAGCAGCAGGTATACCGGCTCCCACCAGGCGTAGAAGAACAAGGAGCCCAGGACGAGGAAACCCAGGGCGTACTCCAGCGACAGGTAGCGGGCACAGAGGAAGTAGCCCAGCACGCAGACCGGGAAGAACACGAATATGAATTCGAAGGAATTGAACAGCAAGTCTAAAGGCGTCCGTCCACTGTTATTATCCGTCCCACTGTCGCAGATTCGACCGGCTGCGGCCAGCGCAGGGCGTTAACCCGGTCACACTTTGAGGCGCGCCGGCGCGCCGCGCTCAGCGAAAGATGCGCAGGATCTTGTAGCGCTCCCCGGACACCAGCGGGATATGGTCTATCGTCACCGTGTCCCCCTGCACCACGGCCTCGCCCTCCAGCACACCACCGTCCCAACGCCAGCGCAGCGTCTCGCCGTCGCGCAGCATGAAATTGGCGGTGCGGCGCGGGGTCACACTGACCGTGATGTGCTCCGGCTGGTCCGGTATGTCCTTGCCGAAACCAGTGCGCCGCGTGTATTTAAGCGGAAATACCAGCTGCGAGGTGTCGTCGACGATGTTGGCGTGGTTCCAGGTGACCCCGAGGTTGTAGTGCCCCCGGGGGAACCGCTGCTCGTCGGCGCGCTCCGCCGCTGTGAGCGGCCAGTTGCCCGTGGAGTTCGTGATCGCGGGATGCGCCCGGTCCAGCGTCACATCCTGTTCGGGGTGCTCGAAACGCGACAGGTCCGGCATGCGCACGCCGCGCTCCTGGGTACCGTGGCCGCCCTTGATCCAGGCGAAGGCACCGCCGATCTTGTGCTGCTCTACCAGGTTCACAAACTCAACCTGGGTATTGCCGCCGGGACCATTGCTGAACATATCGTCCGAGGAGAACGCGTGACGGTAGTGAATGCCGCGCACTACCGGGTCGGCCGCCGCCTGGATGGAGAAATCAATGCTGTCCCAGATGGCCTTGTTGGCGGCGTTGTCCGGCGGGAAGTTGCGGTACTGGCCCGGTTGCTTGCGATTGATCTGGCGCGTCATGATGACCCCCGCCCTGGCGGAGGAATAGGCGATATAGCTGCGCCACGGATCCGGCAGGATCATGGTCTGCGCCACCGCCCCCGCGCCGCCCATGGACGGCCCCTCCAGCACGATCCCACGCTTGCGCGGGTCTATCCAGTACCGCTGGGTCACGAACTTCAGGATCGCCGCTATGCGCCGGCCCGGATAGGGCTTGCCCTGCGGCCCGAAGGTCCACCACTCGCGCCAGTCCGAGCTGTAGGTCTCCGCGTCCTGGGTTCGCACCTCGATGTCGCCCATCGCCGAGGGGCCGAACACGCGCATCGCTCCCTCCCCGGCGCCGGAGCCGTGCATGCTGACCACGATGCGGCCGCTGGGAGGCAGGGGGTTCTTGCGCGAGTAAGCCCACTTGAAGTCGGTGCCGTAGGGGCCGAAATAAGGCCGCTCGCCGATGTGCAGTGTGCCGAGATAAAACGCCCACCAGCCGCCCTTTTCCGTGGGCTCCCCGGGGGCCGTCACCAGTTTCTCCTGGGACTTCTTCTCGCGCCATTCCGCGCGCTGCTCCGCGGTGAGCTCGGTGGGTGCGGCGGGCTGTTGCACCGCCGGCTCCGTGGCTGCAGCCGGCGGTGGCGGGGCGGCGGGCGCGGTCGACCGGGGTTGGGTTCGGGGGGCGGGCGGCGGGGGCTCAGGTGGGGGCGGCGGCGCATCGTCCGCGGTCGCCCGGCCCTGGCGGATGTTCTTGAAGTGCTCCCAGGTGTTGTTCGAGGCCCACAGCGCGGACGCGCCGGACACCAGCGCGAGGCACAGCAGCAGCCGGGTGATCGACCGTCCGGCGATTGGTCTCGAAATCCCTCTCATCGCGCCGTCGTCCCCTCCCTATTCGTGCCGATTGCGCTGTTTGCGCCACAGCATAGCAAGCCTGCGGCAACTGTAGAACCGCGCTCCGATAACGTGATGCGGCGCAGATTTTGCGCACCCCGCGCTACGCAGCACGGGGGTCTGGTGGTAGCATGGAGGGCCCGGTTTATCCCCACGGAAGCCCATGCATGCGCCAGGGCGCAGAGAACAATAACCGCGCCAGACCCCGGTATCGTCGCCACGGCATCCTCGGCTGGTATTTCCCCAACGGCAGGTCGCTGCAGGGCAACACCCCCCTGGAGGACCTGCTGGCATCCGGCCTGCAGGCCTCCACCTGCGACGGCGCGGGCTTCAGCCTGGCGGGCACCGGCGACACCTGTGCACTCCCCGGGGAGGGAGCCGTGGCGGTAGCCGGGCGACCCTGGTTCAGGGACAGTGACCTCGCGGACCTCGCGTCGCGGGAAGGGCCGGCCGCGGCGGTCGCGGCGGCCTGGCGCGAGAGCGGTACGGACCTGTTCGCCGGGATCGGGGGCGCCTTCAGCCTGTGTGTCCTCGATGCCGCCGCCGGTCGGGTCGTCGCGGGCATCGACCGCCTGGGGCAGCACGCGCTGTATTACGGCGGTGGCGAGAGCGGCTTTTATTTCGGCTCCGAGGCCCGGGCGGCCCTCGCCTGCGGTGAACTGGAAGCATCCCTGAATCGACAGGGTATCTACGACTACGTGTACTTCCACATGGTCCCGAGCCCCGACAGCGTCTTCAGCGGCCCGCGCAAACTACCGGCGGCACACTACGTCGAGTTCAGCGGGGGCAAGTGCCGCCTCGTCAACTACTGGCTGCCCAAATTTTCCGAGAACAGGCGGGAGGCCACCTTCGAGCAGTTGTCCGGCGAATTGAAGGACGTGCTGCGCGACGCAGTGCGCCGGGCGGTGCCCGCGGGTGCCAGGATCGGCGCCTTCCTCAGCGGCGGCCTCGACAGCTCCACGGTGACAGGGGTGATGTCGGAGCTGTTCGATGGCGACGCCCAGGCCTACTCCATCGGCTTCTCGGCCGACGGCTACGACGAAATGGCCTACGCGCGCATCACGGCAGAGCATTTCGGCACCCGGATCAACGAGTACTACGTCACGCCCGAGGACGTGGTCACCACCCTGCCCCTGATCGCCACCAGCTACGACGAGCCCTTTGGCAACTCGTCGGCCCTGCCCGCCTATTTCTGCGCGCGGATGGCGGCGGAAAACGGCGTCGACACGCTGCTCGCCGGCGACGGCGGGGACGAGCTGTTCGCCGGCAACGAGCGCTATCTCCGCCAGCGGGTCTTCGAACACTACGGCCTCCTGCCCCGGTTCATCCGCCGCGGCCTCGTCGAGCCGCTCGCCAGGGCGCTGCCCGCCGGGCTGCCCCTGGTACCGAAGGCCAACAGCTACATCGCCCAGGCGAACACCCCGCTGCCGGACCGCCTGCAGAGCTACAATTTCCTGCACCGCCACGAGGCCGCCGAAATTTTCAGTGCGGAATTTCTCGCCCATGTGGACACGGAACTGCCGCTGGAACTGCAGCGCGACATCTTCCACCGGCCCGCCGGGAGCACCGACCTGAATCGCATGCTCTACCTCGACTGGCAGATCACCCTCGCCGACAACGACCTGCGCAAGGTCAGCCACATGTGCGCCGTCGCCGGGGTCGATGTGACCTACCCGATGCTGGACGACGCCCTGGTGGAGTTTTCCTGCCGCGTACCGAGCGCCTGGAAGATCCGCGGTGACGACCTGCGCCACTTCTTCAAGCGCGCGCTGACCGGGTGGCTGCCTCACGACACCATCCACAAGGACAAGAAGGGCTTCGGCCTGCCCTTCGGCGTCTGGATGCAGACTTACAAGCCCCTGCGGGAACTCGCCTACGACAACCTGCTGAAGCTCAAGGAACGCGACTTTATCCGCCCCGGGTTTATCGACCGGGCGATCGACATGCACCAGAGTGAGCACGCGGCCTACTACGGGGAACTGGTGTGGATCTTCACCGTGTTCGAGCTGTGGCTGGCCGCCCAGGAACAGACAGGCAGGAGACCATGAGCGAAGTCGAGGCGCCCGGACACGACGAACTGGTAGCGGTCTTCACCCAGAAGTACGGCCCGGTCGAGGAACTCAACTGGTCCCCGGCGCTGCGCTGGAGGTTCCAGTACTTCAATCCGGACGACGTCTACGAGGCATTGATGAACAAGCTGGTCGGGGCCGACACCCGTTGGCTGGACGTCGGTTGCGGGCGCAATATCTTTCCCTCGAACCACAAGTTGTCCAGGATACTCGCGGAGCGGGCCGCACTATTGGTGGGGGTCGACCCGGACGAGACGCTGAACGACAACCCCTACGTGCACCAGAAGGTGCTCGGCACCATGGAGGACTTCGCGGACGACCGCCAATTCGACCTGGTGACCATGCGCATGGTCGCGGAACACGTGGCGAAGCCGGAAGAACTGATGCGCTCCCTGGCAAAGGTCACCGCGCCGGGTGGGCGCGCCGTCGTGTACACGGTGTACAAATACTCGCCGGTACCGCTGGTGACCAGCCTGGTCCCCTTCGCCCTGCACAATCCCGCCAAGCGTGTGCTGTGGGGCACCGAGCCCGAGGACACCTTCCCCACCTGTTTCCGCATGAACACCCGCGAGACCCTGCGCGGGCAATTCGCGGCGGGCGGGTTCAGCGAGAGCCTGTTCATGACCCTCGACGACTGCCGCACCTTCAGTGGATTCCGCCCGCTGGCCTGGCTGGAGCTCATGCTGCGCAAGGGGTTCAATGGCCTCGGCCTGCGCTACCCCGAGTACTGCCTGCTGGGCGTCTACGACCGGCCGCCGGCCTAGCGCCGCGCCACCCATTCGACGGTCAGCGCGGCGACCTCGTCGCGCCACTGCCGGCTGGAAAAGGTATGGTCGGCACCGGCCACGGTGTGCGAAGTCACGCTATCGCGCTCCAGCGCACCGCGCCACTCGCGGTCGTTCTCCAGCAGCGCGGTGAACTCGCGCGCAGTAAAATCATCCTCGCTGAGAATCACCAGCACATCCCGGTCGAAGCGCCGGAAACCCTCCAGCATCTGCGCGACGAAGGAGTGGCGGTTGTCGCCGCGGGAAAGGCCCACCCATCCCGCCGCGGTGCGCGCCGAACTGGCGAGAACTTCTCCCACCGCCGGTACCAGCCTGATTTTCCCCGACAGCAGGCGGCCCCAGTTTTCCCGGGCGGCCAGCGCGGGGCCGTAGTAGGACAGTTTTACACGCGGGGAGTACTCGTCGCCGTGCACCCAGGGGTTGAGAAGAACCACTCCGGTCACCGTGGGAAAGCGGTGAGCGTACATCATCGCGGCCGATGCCGCGTCGCACAGGCCCCAGAGAACCACGCGGGTCACTCCGGGCGCCGCCTCCGAGAAGGCCGCCAGGGCGGCCTCGATATCCGCCGGCGTCTCGCTGAATTCGCGCCGGGGCCCCTCACTGTCGCCCATGCCGGTGTAGTCAAACCGCAACGAGGCAATACCCGCCTCCGCCAGGCTCCGCGCCAGCAACGTGAACTGCCTGTGGCTGCCGACCCGGTACTGCGGCCCTCCTACCACGAGCAGCACCCCGGTTTGTGCCGCCTTCTCCGGCAGTGCCGCGACACCGACAAGCCGGTTGCCTTCGCAGGGAAACACGACGCCGCGCTCCTCGTAGGCACCGGCGCTCACGACAGCGCCTCCAGCGTGGCGCGCTGCAATCGGGTATTGAGCGGTGCGTCGTGATTGCGCCAGAATGGGTTACCGTCCACGGCGTTCGCACTGACCTCCAGTCCGCGCTCGCGCCACGACTCGACCACGCCACGGCTCGGCCGCGCCATCTGCGCCCCGACCTCCAGCCAGTGCACGGGGCAATGCGGAGTGAGTTCCGCGAGGCGCACGCGGGCGACCTCCCGCGCCAGCGCCGGGGACAGTTCGTAGCCGGCGATTTCAAGCGGGCGCCCCGCGCGCAGCTCGTTCCAGAGCGTATTGCGGTCGAACACGGCGCCCTCGTCGATCACCGATGCGGCCGTGCGCAGTCGCAGGAACTGGTCCACCTGTTGCTCCCCGTTGAGCACCGGCTGCCATAGCAACAACCGGGCCACGTCCCGCCGCTCCGCGGCAAGGCTCGCGGCGAGCAGCCCGCCCAGGCGCAGGCCCCACAGGATCATCGGGGCGTCGCCGCCGGCGCCGAGCAGTGCCATGGCGTTGTTCGCATCTTCGCGCCAGACCTCCCAGGTCGCGTCGCTGAATTGCCCCTGCGCATCGCCGCAGCCGGTCAGGTCCGGCAGGAGTACGCGGTAGCCCGCCGCCGCCAGCGCGCGGGCCTGGGCCGCCACGTTGCGACGGGCCATGTGCATCTCCTCCGCAAAGGGATGCAGGAACAGGATGGCGCCCCGCGGTGAATCGACCTCGGGTTCCAGCGCCAGGTTGAAGAGTTTCCGCCCGGAGGACTCGTGGAATCCGGCGGATATGCTGAATTGCCCGGAGCCCATCAGCTAGCGGAGCTTGGACTCCAGGAAGGCGGTGAGACTGCCGACCGTGGCAAAGACGTGGGCATCGACTTCGTCGTCGTCGACCATGATACCGTACTGCTCTTCCAGGGTTGTCAGTATGCCCACGACGGACATGGAATCCATCTCCGGAATGGCGCCGAGCACGCGGGTCGAGGGATCCGCCGCGATAGCGCCGTCCCGCAGCCCGAGCGTGGACTGCAGGATCGATATGACTTCCGATTGAATATCCATAGATGTCGCACTTCCCGAATATCGATCAATGCTAACCCTGCCCCCGGCCGTACTCAAGGCACAATTGTGATGAACGACACATTCCCTGCACGGGTATTGCCTCGCCCGGTTTATTCCCCGATAGTGAAGGCGACTGCCGACCCGGGGATGCGGCCCTTGCCTGAGAATTCGCCTGAAAAATCGCCTGAATATCAGCCTGAAGATCCTACTGAACGCGCGCCCGGCATTCACGTCGATAAACTGTCGCTGGCGCAATGTCGCCGGGAGCCCTCTCTGCACGCCCTGTTCGATCGGCTGGAGGCGCGCCACCCGCAACTGGGTATCGACTGGCTGGACATCCTCGCAATGCACGCCCTGGACCCCGGCGAGGAACCGACTGTCCTGGTGGCGCGCGACGCGGCGGGAGACGCGGTTGCCCTGCCCCTCAAGCTGGCGTCCGGTGAAGCGCACGCGCTGGGCAATTTCTACACCTCCCTGTACGCCCCGGCCGCGTCGGAAAACGCTGGCGAGGCGCTCTGGTGCGCCCTGTTCGCCCATCTCGCCGGGGCGGGGGTCGGCACCCTGACCCTGTCGCCGCTGCGCGACGAGGCGGCCCTGCCCGGCACCCTGCAGTCGGCGCTCGAACACGCCGGCTGGCGCGGCGTACACCGCTATTTCTGCACCGCCAACTGGACCCACGCCCTGGGGGGCGCGAGCTGGGCGGAATACCTCGACTCCCGGCCATCGCGGGTGAAGAATACGGTCAGGCGGCGCACCCGGCAGTTCCTCGCTGACGGTCGCGGCGAACTGCAACTGGAGAGCGGTGGCGCGGCGCTGGAACAGGCGATCGGGGCGTTCACCGCCATTTACAACAGCAGCTGGAAGCGCCCGGAGCCCTACCCCGAATTCATACCGGCCCTGCTGCGCCTGGCGGGGCGCAGGGATTGGCTGCGCCTCGCCATCGCGCGCTACGACGCCGCGCCGATCGCCGCCCAGGCGTGGCTGGTCAGCGGCGGCACCGCCCACATCTTCAAGCTGGCCTACGACCAGGAATTTGCCGGCCTGTCACCCGGCACCGTCCTCACGGCCTACCTGCTGGAGCACGTGATTGAACGCGACGGGGTGACGCGGATCGACTACCTCTCCGGTGACGACGCGTACAAGCGGGACTGGATGACGGAGCGCGCGGAACTGCTGGGTATCGCCGCCTACAACCCGCGCACCCCACGGGGCCTGGCGGGCGCGCTGGGGCACCTTGCGAAAAGGGCCGTCGGCAGGATGCGCGGCGGGTAATCACGCCGTCTCTGTCGAGCCCGCGCTGGAACAGGCACTATGGTCCTGTACCTCACCTACACGGCAACGCGCAGGGCGATAACCGCCTTGATATGGTCTATCGCAGCGCTGATGCGCCGGAAACACCCCTCGTAGGCGTCCCTCGGGAGGCCGAAGGGATCGTCGATTTCGGCGGGAGTACCGCCCTCGCCGGGGTGGGCGCCGAGGAGGAATACGCGACCCGCCACCGAGGGTTCGATCCCGAGCACCCGGTCGTGGTGGCTCTTCTCCATGACAAACACCACATCCGCCGCACGCAACCGCGCCGCGTCCACCGTCTTTGAGCGCATGGTGTCGAGCTTGACGCCCGACTCCACGGCGACCTCGGTCATCACCGGATCCGCAGGGCGGCCCTCCCGGGGGTGGAATCCCGCGGACCTGACCACCACCCCCGCGTCCTCCGCGTAGCCGCGCAGCATGGCGTCGGCCAGTGCGGAGCGATTGATGTTGCCGTAGCAGACAAACAGGATGTCCTCTGCTCCCGCCAGCAGCCGGGATACCTCGCCCCTGCGCCAGGCGTTGCGCTGCCGCCACAGGAACAGCCGTTCGCCCAGGAGGCCGCTGAAACGGCGGTAGTAAGTCGCCACGATGCGCCCGAGATCCACCAGCCCGGGCAGCGGGTCCCGCAGGGACTGCACGTCAAAGCGATGGCGCGGATGCAGGAAAAGGCCGAGTTCGCGCAGCACCGCCGCGCGGCCGGGGAGCTTGACGATACGCGTATCCTCGTTGCCCCGCATGACGGCCTCGTACCACATGAGGTCCCGCGACAGCAGCCGACAGTAAACCCCCGGGCGAAAGGGGCGCGAAGGTCGCACCTCGCCGGACAACTCCAGGTCGAGGAGCATGCCGGGGAAGTCCGCGCCCGCGGCGTCCGCCAGGGGAAGGGAGCCCCAGAAGCGGCCGTTGACCTCCATCAGGCAGAACTCCCCGGACTCGCGGTCGTACTTGAATTCCACCATTGCCACACCGTTCCAGCGCAGCCCTTTTATCAACCGCGCCGAGGCATCGAGAAGCCGCGGATTAACCGCCTCGCTGACCCGGAGGCTGCTGCCCCCGCCGGTCAGGGGCACCTCGTGCAGCCGGCGGTGCTGGAACGCGTACTCGATCTCGCCCCCGCGCGCGATAAGCTCGACCCCTACGCCGTCGCCCGCGAAGTACTCCTGCAGGACGACCGGGCCGAAGCGCAGCGCATGCGCGCAACCGGTGACCAGCCCGATGGCATCGAAGGCATAACTCACCTGCAGGTGACTGGAGCCCCCGTCCCGGGAGCCTATCGAGCGGGCCGGCTTGAGTACCACGGGGTAACGCAGCGTCTCCTGGTGCTCGGCCAGCTCGTCCAGGCTCGAAACCGCCACGCTGCCGGGAATCGGCACGCCCACCTCCCGGGCGAGCGCCAGGGTCTTGGACTTGTCGAGCACAAGCTCGAGACTGTCGTAATCCGGCATGGCCACCCGCAGGTCACCCAGCCGCTCCCGGCACCGCGACAGCGGCGCCAGCGTGCGCTCGGTTACCGGGATTATCAGGTCGTAGTGCTCGTCCCGCGCGTGCCGCGCCAGCCAGTCTACGAAGCCGTCCGGCTCGGTCAGCGGGTTGGGGTAATCATGGAGTGCGGCAATCGCGCGCGAGGAACCGACCAGGGGCCTGTCGACGTGGCTGCCCGAGTCGACCCTGCAGCCACGGCGGCGCAGGGAGCGTGCGATCGTCAGGGCGGGGACCATGTCCCCGTCCAGCACCAGGACCCTGGGTTGCGGGTTCATCGCGCGCATCCGCACTGCCCGGCCCCCGGGAACCGCGCCCGGCCCGCCCGCCTCGACTGATTGATTGCTGCTGAGGACATGTGCCGCCGTCAAACCCCGTGGGTGATTGTGTACCGGACACCCGGGGACGAGGTATCGCTCCCTGCCGGCGCGATCTGCCATCCGCCCGGAAACACCAGTTTATGCTTATGATCGCGCGAGTTTACCAGTAATCCACGACTTTCGCGTCGATTTGTGAGGCGGTTCAAAACCGACCGGCCGGCGGGCCTGCCCGGCCTGAACTGCATCACAAAACGGGCCCGACTTGTTGACCGCACCGGACCCCATTCCTATGATGTTCGCTGGGGTTGGCGCGCTCGCCCGCGGTGAGCTGCATCCCGGCGATACCGGAAATTCGCGACCGATTCGCAGGAAGAATCGTAGAGAACAAAAGAAAGAAGAAGCGACGAATGATAAGCGACCGCGGCGCAGAGGCTGTGCGGAGTACGTAATGGCATCGGAACCCCCCTTCTTCTCGGTCATTATCCCGACGCGCAATCGTCCCGTCTGGTTTCAAAGGGCACTGCAATCCGCTCTGGACCAGACCTTTATGAACCGCGAAATTCTCATCGTTGTCGACGGCTCGACGGACGCGTGCCTGGAAAAGTACCGGGAGTCCGAGGCCCTCTATCCCGGCGTCCAGTTCCACTACCTGGTTCATCGCCCGGCTGGACACGGCCAGAGTTACTCCATGAACGCCGGTGCCATGAACACCTTCGGCGGGTATCTCTGCTTCCTTGACGACGACGATTTCTGGACCGATGAAACCTACCTGCAGAAGGCCTACGAAAACATCCAGGCCAGCGCGCAACCCGTCGATGTGCACTACAGCAACCAGCGGGCGCTGTACTCCGACAACGTGGTGCAGACACAGAGCGTCTGGCTGGAGGACCTGGTCCCGCAACTCGACCCCGGGTGGCGAAACTGCAACAACAGCTATTTCGTGGACACCGACTTTCTCTTGCGCAGTGCAGGTTTTGCGCATTTGAACTGCAGTATTTTCTCCCGCGAGTTCTACGAATCCATCAACGGCATGGACGAGAGCATCCGCTACGAGAACGACAGGGATGTGTTCATCCGGGCCGTAGATACCGCTGCAGTCATGCTCTACAACACAGACTACGTCTCCCAACACAACATCCCGGATGTCAGCAAGAAGGAAAACATGTCCACCGTGGGCTCCGACATCGAGAAAAAACTCTACCAGATGCGGGTTTACGACAAGGGAATCTGCTTCTGCAATCATCCCGCAGTGGTGCGCTTCTGTCGCAGGGGCAAGACCTACGAACAAAAGCATGCCGCGAGAATCCTCGCCAGGAAGGGGTGTTTCTCGGACGCCTTCTACTACGCCAGGGAGGCACTGCTCACCGGGTTCAATCTCCGTTGGCTGGGGTACACCCTGTACCTGGGCTTCATGAACCTGACCCGGCCAGATCAGCAGAACTGAGCACCCGAGGAACTCCCACCCTGTTGGATACCGCCTCCAGACTTTTTCGCAACCCCGGCGCCATGCTGCCGGGCAGGCACGTGTTCCTGCTGAGCCACATGCGCGCCTACACCAGCCTGTTCGGGCATATCATGGGGTCCAATCCCGCTATTTGCGGCTACTACGAGATGCACATCGGGTACCACAGCTGGCGTAGTTTCGTGAGACAGAAGCTGCTCTACTTCGAGAACGAGCCGCCCAAGCCCGGTTACACCTACATGTTCGACAAGATTCTTCACAACGATCACGACATCCGGCCCGCGGTACTGGATTCGCCCCGCTCCAGGATCCTGTTTGCGTTGCGCCCGCCGCGTGAAACACTGCCCAGCATCCTGTCACTGTACCGCTCGGTTGACCCGGGGCACGCGTTCAACTCTGCGGACTTCGCCACGCGCTACTATATCGATCGCCTCGGAGAACTCGAGCGGCTCGCCGGCTCCATGCAGCGCGACTACCTGTACTTCGACGCACCCGCACTCGTCGACAATACCGACCAGTGCCTGCGGACCATCAGCGAGTGGCTCGGCCTCGACCGGCCCCTGTCCAGGGAGTACGACCTGCAAGCCAAGACATCCGCGGAGCGCTACGGGGACAGTTCGGAACGTATCAGCAGCGGCCGGATCACCACACGCACCGGGGGAGCCGGTGCGGAGACCGTGGACGCGGCCCTCGTCGAGGAGGCCACTTCGGCGTGGAAGCGTACGCGCGAGCGCATCCTGGAGGGAAGCGGGCAGCACTGTCTCTCCGGGGCGTGCACAGCCGATTCAGGCGGCGCCGGGTAGGGAGTCGGGGTTGCGGTAGTTGTAAAGTAAGCGCAGGCCGAAGCGCAGCGGACTGCGATCCCAGGGCGTAAAGCGGGGCAACTGGAAGCAATCGCTGTCGCGCGTACCCACTCCCCAGTGCGTGGATACCGCCGCCCGGAATCCCGCCGCGACCACCATATCCCGGTGTCGCGCAGCGTAATCCTCCCCGGGCTTGCCGTTGGGATAGGCGAAGGCGCCCACCTCACCCTGCAGGAGGTCCTCAAGACAGGCCTTGCTGGCGGCTATCTCCTCGCGCGCAACATCGTCTGTGACGCTCGTGAGTATCGGGTGATGCACGGTGTGTGCGCCCACGTCGACGCCATTGCGCAAGAGATTGCGCACCTGTTCGTCGGTCATCATCAGGTCATCCGGCAGCGGTGCGGGGGCCGCGCCACCCAGCCGCTCGACCAGTGCACTGCGCTCCCCGGGTTCGCGGCGCTTGATATCTGCAAGCAGGCGTTCCACCGCCCGCAGCCGCTGTTCAGGCGTGCCCACCGCGTAGGCGTCGAGACCCTCCCCGCGTAGATCCAGGATTTCGTCGGCACACGCGCGCACGGTCTCTATCACCGTGTCGTTGAACATCCTGCCACCATTGAGGAACCCGGTGCTGACGAAAACCGTGGCGGGGACCCCGTGTCGGCGCAGCACCGGCATGGCGTACTGCTCGTTGTCCGCGTAACCGTCGTCAAAGGTAACGCAGACCGCGCGCTCGGGGAGATCACCCGAGTGCAGCCGCTGCGCGGCCTCCAGCAGCGGCAGGGGGTGGAAGTGTTCCCGGAGCAGCCGCATCTGCCAGTCGAACTCCCCGGCCGTGGGCTCGCCGGGGCGCATCGGGTCCGGCGCCGCCACCACGCGGTGGTAGATCAGGATGGAGAGCCTCTGCTTCCCCGCGGTATTAAGCAGCAGGGGGGCCAGGCGCGCCAGTGCGCCGGGAAACGGGCGATTCACGGGCGGACTGCCTCAGTCACAGGCATCGCTCACGAGCGCCCCGGGACGCCGGCACCGCCCCGGTAGCCACCGCGGCGGGCCGGCTTGCGCCCCCTGCGCCCCCCGGCGGAGGCCGGTTTGCTGTCGCCCTCCACTTCCTCCCGGGTGAGCTGGGTCATGGCGATGGTGATCGCCATGATGTGCCAGGCCAGGTCGAAGTAGGCCAGGCTCAGGAAGGCGCCCCCTGCACAGAACGCGATGATGCTGATCTTGAGCATGCGCGCGAGGAAGCAGTAGTCCTGCCTGTGTGGATCATCCTGGGTGAGTGAAATCACCCGGTTCAACTGGCGCCACACCAGGAAGAGCATCGTCAGGAACAGGATGAGACCCGGCCAGCCCGACTCCCCCAGGACTCCGAAATAAATGCTGTGCGCGACATAGGGTGTCTTGGCGATGGGCATGTAGATCGCGTAGTTTTCCCGCGACCAGTTGTTGAACCCGCCCCCCGTGAAACGGTCACTGGCGAGATTCATGCTGTACTGCCAGGCGTAGAGCCGCTCCATCGCGGAGGAGTCTTCTTCGTAGTCGGTAATGGACGCCATGCGGTCGTGCCAGCTCTGCGGCATGAAAATGTAGCCGAAGAAACCGAGGAACAGGAAAGCCACCATCGTGACGCCCTTGGCCTTGGACTGCCACCAGAAAAACGCCCCGACGGCGAGGATCGCCAGCAGGGCCCCGCGCGACTGGGAGCCGATCACCGAGGCCAGGCTGAGAAAAATACAGTAGGGCATCGCCTTCTTGACCAGCGGGTGGGGCGGGTACCTGTAGATATAGATCATCATCGGGATGATCATCAGGACCGCCACGGCCAGCGTGTTGTTTTCGCGGATATAGGTGCCGTCGGGGCCATAGACATGAAAGGCCCCGCCCGTCAACAGGGTAAAGGCGCCCCCTTTGACACTGTAGAAACCGATGGAGAAACAGATTACCCAGATAAGCTGGTTGATACGGTTGAAGTCCTTCATGAGTATCAGCGTCACGAAGGTGATGAGCTGGATCTTCAGCACGTTCTCAAGCTGCGTCACCGCGTGTTCAGGGTAGATCGCGAAGATGGTACAGACCACGTTCCAGGCCAGGAACGACGCCCACACGGCCACCAGCATATTCGCAGGGAGGTTCTTGCGCTCCTTGTTCATCAGCAGCGCCAACAACAGGGTAATCGCCACGATCTGCGCGAAGGGCATGGTGTATGCGAAACCCCAGGCGAGCCGGTGGGGATTCATGTAGCTCAGCCAGGACCAGGCGAGCACACCCAGCCAGGCGTTGCGCAGGATGAAGGGCAGCAGGCTGAGCACCATCATTGTGACGATAATGTCACGCACTGTCCGGACCCCCTGTTGCGCGATTACCTGGCGACATGGCTGACCACATAGCGGAACTTCCCCGACGCCTCGCGCGGGATACTGCCGACGTATTCGAATTGTACCACCAGCGCCTCTCCCAGTCGGCGGCGGAACTGCTCGGTCACGGTGGACTCCAGCAGCTCCCGGTCGCCCTCCTTTACTACAAGCTGGATAGTGATTTTCGTGAGGGACTCCTGGACGATCTTGAACTCCTCCACCTGTGGCAGCTCACGCAGCACGTAGATCAGGGCCAGGCCGTGCAGCACCGTACCGTCCGCCGCGTGCACGAAGTCGGTGGTGCGTCCCTCTATCTCCGCGAGCACAGGCAGGCCGCGGCCACAGGCGCAGCCGCTGCCACCCAGCCGACCGACGTCTCCCGTGCGGTAGCGCACAAAGGGAAAATCGGCCGTGCTCAGGTGGGTGATCACGATCTCGCCCTTCTCCCCCTCGGGGACCACTGCACCCGACTCGTCCACGATCTCCACCACGATGTCCTCCGCGGTGATGTGCATGGAGCCCTCGGGGCACTCGTGGGCGATAAACCCCGCGTCCCGGCCGCCGTACCCGTTCGCAACGGGACATCCGAACACGGTCTCAATGGCGGCGCGCTGGTGGTCGTAGAGCCGTTCGGAGGTGACGAATACGACGCGGATGCCCAGGTCGTCCACCCTGTAACCGTTCTCGCTGCAGTACTGGGCAAACAGCGCGAGAGAGGATGGGTAGCCGAACAGCATGCGCGGCCGCACCTTGCGCAGGCGCTCCGTGAACTGCAGCAGGTTGGCCGTCGACATCTCGAATGCCGACAGCAGTTCGGTGCGCAGGAAGCGGTCGCGCAACAGGCGCACCCTGTCCTGTGAATCCAGCTCGATCGGCGAGCCCCAGACCACGATCTCCGGGTCGCCGATATCCACGCCCCACCAGCGGGTGGCGCGCCACTTGGCGGCCACATCGTGGCTGACCCGCTGCTTGCCGCGATAGAAGATCAGCGGCTCGCCCGTGGAGCCGCCCGTGGAGAAGCGCTCCAGCGGCCCGGCGTCGTCCGCGACGAGGTCATCCGTATTGGCGCGGATATCCGCCTTCCCGGTGAGCGGCAGGGCCTGCAGGTCTGCCGTGGAACGCAGCGACGCGGGATCAAAGCCCAGTTCGGCAAAGAGACCGCGGTAATAGGGCACGTGTGTGCCGATGCGCACGAGAAACTCGCGCAGTCGCTCAACCTGCAGCGCCGCCAGTGCGTCCGGTACCAGCCACTGGCTGCGTTCCATCGCGCGCCTGACCTGCACGGAACTGTGGCCCTTGAGCCGCTCGTGGAGCGGGAACAGTGCCGAGGCGACCAGGTGCGTATAAAGGCTCACGCCGCCACCATCTGCCGGTAGAGGTCCAGCCACTGCGGCTTCACGCGGTCCCATCCGTAGCGCGCCACCTCGGTGCGCCCGCGCTCACTGAGCCCTGCGCGCAGCGCGCGGTCGTCCCACAGGGCCAGGATGGCACCCGCCATGGCCGCAGCGTCGTCCGGATCGACCAGCAGTGCCGTGCGCCCGTCCTCCACAATGAAGGGCACCCCGCCGACATTGGTCGAGATTACCGGCAGGCCGCAGGCCAGCGCCTCCAGCACCGAGTTGGGCATGTTGTCCACCCGGGCGGGGTTGAGCATGGCGTCACCGTCGCGGTAGAGCGCCACCACCTCGGCGCGCTCCAGGCGCCCCATGAAGGTCACCGCGTCGCCGAGGCCAAGGCTGTCGGCCAGCTCGCGCAACTCCGCGAGCAGCGGCCCGCTGCCGGCGATCTTCAGCCGGATGCCGGGGACGCGCTCGCGGGCCAGTGCCACGGCGCGAATGGCGGTGTCGAGCCCGTAGATCGCCTCCAGGTTGCGCGTGACCACGAGGGTGAGGCCCTCCCCGGGGCTGGATTCCCCGGGACGAAAGGTGTCGAGGTCGATAATATTCGGGATGACCCGGGCACTGACACCGAAATCGCTGAAGACCTCGCGCAGGAATCCGCTGGGGACCACGAGGCTCGAAGCACGCGCCAGGGTGGGCAGCACCCAGCGCGCCGATGTCTCCAGGTAATGACGTGCCTCGCCGCCCCGGTAGTTGACGATCACCGGGGTGCCGCGCAGCCAGCCGACCCAGACCACGGGCGCGGCGAACAGCTGCCAGGACCAGCCGGAATTTGCCATGAGGTGAATCACGTCGGCGCGCCCCGCCAGGCCCCAGACGCGCCAGAGGTAGGGCAGGAGCCGGAACACCGCGCGCAACCCGCGCAACCGCTCCACGATTGCCGGCCTGTAGGGCGCATTGACCTGCACCAGCTCCACGCCGACGCCCTCCTCCCCGAGCAGGCGGGCCAGCTGCAAAGTCTGCATGGCCATACCCCCATTGGGCGGCGGCAGGGGGCCCACGAGGCCGAGCTGCAGCGCAGTTGAACTCACCTTCCGCTCCACACCCGGCTAACCCACGCTGAACCCGTCGTCGGCGACGGCCGCCTGGAACATCATCAGGGACCACAGCGGCGCGCTGTGCTCGCGCAGCCCCGACTGGTGCTCGTCCACCAGCTTTTCCAGGTACGCGTGATCGAACAACCCCGTCTGCGCGAGCCCGCCCTCCAGCAGCGACGCCCGCAGGCGCCGCTTCAGCGGCCCCCGGAACCACTTCCCGAGGGGCACACCGAAGCCCATCTTGGGTCGATACAGGACGTCGTGTGGCAGGTGCGGCTCCAGGGCCTTCTTGAGCAGGTACTTGCCCTCCTGGCCGCGCAGCTTGACGCTGACCGGCAGGCCCGAAACCCACTCGACGAACTCGTGGTCCAGCAGCGGCACGCGGACCTCCAGCGAGTGCGCCATGCTCGCGCGATCCACCTTGGTCAGGATGTCGCCCACCAGGTAGGTCTTCATGTCCAGGTACTGGATGAGGGAGAGCGGATCCTCGGTGGGACTGCGCTGCGCGTGGTAGTCGAAGGTCTCCACGGCGCGGTAGCCCTGCAGTTCGCGCTTCAGCGCGTCGCTGAACATCGCCTCGCGCTGTGCCTGCGACGAGATGGACACGGAATGCAGGTAGGCTTCCACCGAGTTGCGCGCCAGCGCCTCGAAGGTCGTTTTTGCGCGGAACACGCGCGGCGCCCAGTCGAGCTTGGGGTAGAGGCGGCCGAGCGCGCCGAACACGGGACGGCGGATGCCCAGCGGCAGGAGTCCGCGCACTTTCTCCTCGTTCATATGCCAGCAATAGCGTCGGTAGCCGGCGAAATTCTCGTCCCCGCCGTCACCGGACAGGGCGACGGTGACACGCTCCCGCGCCAGCTGGCAGACACGGTAGGTGGGGATCGCAGAGCTGTCTGCATAGGGCTCGTCGTAAAAACCCGCGAGCGTATCCAGCAGGTCGAAGTCGTCGCTGGCCACCACCCGCTCCAGGTGATTGGTCCGGTAGCGCTCGGCGACCATGCGGGCGAATTCGGTCTCGTTGAACTGCGGTACGTCGAACCCGATGGCACAGGTATTGACGGGATCGCTCTGCAACTGCGCCATCGCCGCGACCACGGCGCTGGAGTCGACGCCGCCGGAGAGAAAGGCGCCGAGGGGCACCTCCGCCACCAGGCGGATGTCCACTGCCTCGCGCATGCGCGCAAACAGCTCCTCACAGAGCTCCGCCTCGCTGCCGCCCGGCACCGGCGCAAACGGGATATCCCAGTACTCGCGCTGTTCCGGCTGCGGGCGGCCGCGCTCCACCAGCAGCGTGTGCCCGGGGCGCAGCTTGTGCACCCCGCGGTAGATCGTCCTCGGCTCCGGGATATAGCCGAGCGTGAAATAGTCCTCGACGGACCTCGGCTCCAGGAGGCGGGGCAACTGCGGGTGGGCCTTGAGTACCTTGAGTTCAGAGCCGAAAACGAACGTCCCGTCCGCGAGGAACGCGTAGAACAGGGGCTTGATGCCGAGCCGGTCGCGCGCGAGAAAGAGGCAGTGCCGCTCGCTGTCGTACAGGGCGAAGACGAACATGCCGCGGAACCGGTGCACACAGTCCTCACCCCACTCCCGCCAGGCGTACAGGATGACCTCGGTGTCGCAGCGGGTACGGAAGGTGTGGCCGCGCTCCTGCAGTTCCTCCCGCAGCGCGGCAAAATTGTAGATCTCGCCGTTGTAGACGACCGTCAGGGCGCCGTCGGCGCTGTGCATGGGTTGCTGCCCGGTGGAGAGATCGATGATAGACAGGCGCCGGTGTGCCAGCGCAACCCCGGGCTGGAAAAACAGGCCGTCTTCGTCAGGCCCGCGGTGAAATTGCGCCTGGTTCATGGACTGCACCAGGCCGCGGTCGAAATCGCGCTCACCGGCCGTGTCGAACAGTCCCGCTACACCACACATTGTTCAATTCTTCCCCTGTAGCTGTCCGGCAACCTGCCCCACCAGCCCGTCGTACACCGCCAGGTAGGCGTCCACCGTACACTGCCAGTCGAAGTTGTCGCACACGAAGCGGTGCGCGGCCTCGCCCCTGCGCGCGCGGTCGACGTCGTCGGCCAGCAGGCCGGCCAGCGCCGCAGCCAGTGCCTCCGGGTCCCCGGGGGGCACCAGGGCGCCGCTCACCCCGTCCTGCACCAGCTCGAGGTTACCCCCGACGGCCGTGGCGACCACCGGTAGCCCGCTGGCCATGGCTTCCAGCACGGTGTTGGATATTCCCTCGCCCAGCGACGGCAGTGTGAAGACGTCCATCAACTGCAACAGGTCGGGAACGTCCTGGCGGTCTCCCGCCAGCCAGGCCACCTCCTCCAGCCCGAGGGTCCTGACCTGCTCCTCCAGCTCCCCGCGCAGCGGGCCGTCCCCTACCAGCAGCAGGCGCAGGCGATCCGCCAGTTCGGGGTGTTCGCCGCGCAGGTGTGCCGCCGCGCTCAGCAGGGCGCGCTGGTCCTTTACCGGCGTCAGCCGCCCCACGGTGCCGACCACCAAGATATCACCCCGCTCGCCCCAGTGCTGCGGCAATAATGCCAAGGGCTTCACAGTTCGGGGACGGAAGCGCTCGTGGTCCACGCCGTTGTATATCTGGGTCACGCGCCCGGGGCGCGCACCCACACGCTCGACCAGCCAGCCCTCCAGGTCCCGGCTCACCGCGATATAGCGGTGCACCAGCGGGCGCATCAAGCGGCGGAACAACAGGTACTTTTTATTGCTGCCGTCCACGTCGCCGATCTCGCGACCGTGTTCGCCGTGCACACGCCGGAAACCGCCGAGCCCGATGCCGCAGAGCTGGGCTTCCAGAGCGGCCAGGTTGCGACTGTGCACGATCGCGGGACGCAGGTCCCGCAACACCCCGCGCAGGCGCCGGTAGAAGTCGAAGTCGTGTCCCTCGCGCTTGTGCATCTCGATGACCTGCACGTCCGGGGCCGTGATGCGGCCCGCGAATTCGTCCGCGGCGGTAATACAGATGATGGCGTGGCGGTAGCGCCCGGGGGGCGAACGGTTGATGATGTTGACCAGCCCGTTCTCCAGTCCACCGGTAGAAAGGGAGTATATGATGTGCGCAACGAGGGGAGGAGCGGTCACCGGGACGCGGCCACGGGGGTCGCCCGCAGGCCCTCCACCAGGGCGGCCCCGTGGTCATCGAGGTACGTCTGCATCAGCTCGCGACCCGCCGCCGGGTCGCGCCCCGCCGGGGTTACCAGCAGGATGCGCCACGCGCCCGCCTCGCTCATCCCCAGGCTGGACAACGCCTGCTGTACCTTGCCCACGTAGTCGTTGGAGGTCTGCAGGCCGCCCAGCAGGTACCAGGACCACGCCACAAGCTCACCGCCCGGTCCGCGCACCAGCGCCTCGTCCGCCGCGACCGCACTTCCCGCCGCCGACACCCTGACACTGTCGCGACCGACTACCTGCCAGGGGCCGTCCTGCCAGGTGAACACCCTGTTGCTGCCGATGACCTCCCCGAGGCCGAAACTGCCGTCCGGGTACTGGACCACGACACCCACGACACCCGCGTCGCTCTCGTAAAAGGCCTGCGCCAATCCGCCGACCATCCCCGCCGGCTGCCAGGCCCAGGGGTTCCCGGTATGGTCGCGCCACCCCGCCTGCGCGGCAGGCAGGACCGGTGCCGCCGCCACCCGCAGGTTCTCCCCGGCGCGCCAGGCGGCGACCGGCCCCACAGCGGCGACTGCCAGGACGCAGATCAGGGCCACGATTGTACCGGCACGGGAAGCGCCCGCAGCCGTCGCGGCGCCCTCCGGGTCCGCGACAGGCAGTGGCGGCAGGTCCTCGCGAAAAAACGAGCCGAGCCAGAAGAGGATGAAAATCACGATACCGAAGAACACCCAGCCGTAGACCAGGTGGTCGGCGCCCGTGGCGATCTTCATATCGCTCACATGGCCGAGCATCACGATGATATAGGCGCGCACCGTATTGGCGAAGACCGGCACGATGGCGGAGATGAGGATGAACAGGCCGCGCCGCCACCAGCTGTTGTAGGTCAGGTAGGCAAACAGGGTCCCGACAGTCACCGAGGCGATGATGTAGCGCACCCCGCTGCAGGCCTCCACCACCGACCACCGCCCGCTCGGCAGCGTGAAGAACAGGCCCTCGCGGAAGACCGGTATCCCGGTGGCCCTGATCAACCAGACCGTGGATGTCGCCGTGAATTCCATCATGGGGGCGATAAGACCCTCTCCCATGGGCACCATGAAGAACAGGAAGAACAGCGGGAAAGCCATCGCCCACGCCAGGCGGTGCCCGAGGACGGCCCAGGTGCCGATCACCAGCATCGCTACGAGCGCGAGTTGTTGCACCACCAGAACGTCGACGAGCACCGCCAGGAGCCAGCCCGCCACGACGGGCAGCATCAGCGCGGCCACCCAGGGGGCCGGCGCCGGGGGCACAGCGAGCAGGTAGTCGCGCCGCGTCCACACCAGCCACAGGCTGATGGGGAGGATGAGGAACCCGTGGGCGAATGTGTCCGAGCGCGCCCAGATCGACAACATCGACAGGGTGGTGTCGTTGTAGATCAGCACCAGGGCCAGCGCGAACAACGCGGTGGCCCAGGAACTGTCGCGCAGGCTCGGTGCGGCGGCGGTGTTCACAACCCTAACCCAGGGACCGCGCCAGGAAGGGGCCGATAAAATTCGCCACGGGAAGCGGCAATCGGCTCCAGGTTTCAATCATCAGGCGATACCTGGGATTGAGCGGGTTTACGTCCGGCATCGCGTCCGCTTTCACCAGGTAGTACTCGTAGGGCAGCGCCTCGGGCTCGAACCCGTAGTTTTTCTTGAAACTGTAGGGCCCGGTGCCCGCCTTGCTGCGGCCGAAGTCGAACAGGCGGCAGCCGCGCTCGTTGGACAGCCGCATCAACTCCCAGTACATGAAGTGGTTGACGCCCTTGATGGTGCGGGCGGCGGCGGTACTCCCGCCGTAATAGGGGATCACCTCGTCGCGAAAGTAGAAGCTCATTACCGCTGCCACATCGCTGCCCTCGTGGGTGATCATCAGCAGGCTGCAATCGTCGCCGAACTCCTCGCACAGGATGTCCAGGTACCTGCGTGAGAACACCGGTGTACCGAGGTTGCGCACGCTCTCCGCGTAGACGCGGTAGAGGCGCCCCGTATCCCCATCCCACTCGCTGGCGAGCCCCTCCTTGATACCCTTGCGAATCATCGCGCGCTGCCGATTGGGAATCGCCTTCAGGTTGACCTCGTCGTCCGGGTCTATCGCCTTGCGAAAGGTGTAGTACAAATCCTTCACAGGCCACCCCGACCCGCTCTCCTGCCGGTTGCGCAACTCCAGGGCATCGACGCCGCGCTCGTCCGCCAGCCGGCAGGCGGCCTGCCGGAGCGCGTCCGCGGCCGCCGGCGAATCCGCGACGATACCCCCGTACACGCAGAAAGGCAGGGACGCCAGGGAGTGGCCGAAGAGGACGCTGCGCACCTCCGCCAGCGGGAGAACCCCCACGATCCTGCCGCCCTCCCGGGCGCAAAGAAAGTGCGTGGAGTGCCCGAAAGCGCGCTCCAGTACACGCCGCCAGCCTGCGCGGTGAAAGAACGTCGCCTCCGCCGCCCCCGCGACGTAGGCGTCCCAGTCGGCGTCGCCCGACGGGTCGAGTGTGCTGACCGCGATGCTCACCGGCCGCCTCCGCGTTGCAGGAAAATCTCGTCCATCCGTCCCCAGCGGAAGTCCCGCAGCAGGCTCTGCAGGCGACCGTAGGTCCGGCCGAGGTTGAGGTAGTGGCGAAACCGGGTTTTCAGGCCCAGGCCCTCGGGCCGGGGCTGCTCCGGATCGATCTCCCAGGGGTGGAAATAGAAAATGCCGGACTCGCCGTCGCCCTCGTTCACGCGACGCAGCGCCCAGCGCGAGAAGGCGTAGGGAAACAGGCGGAACCAGCCGCCCCCGCCGCAGTTGATGTTGCGGCCACCCACAGGGACCGTGGTGATGGGAATCTCCAGGAGTCGGTCGCCCGCCGTGCGGAAGGGGAAACGGGGGGCGTCAGGTATGCCGTACAGGTCGTGCCTGATGGGTACGATACTCGAGCTGTAGCTGTAGCCCGCATCCGCCAGCGCATCCCACGCCCAGGCCTGCCCGCTGCCGATGGAGTAGCTCGCGGCGCGGTATCCCGCCACGGGCTGCCCGCTGAGGTCCTGCAGCAGCTTGCGCGTGCGCTCGATGTCGGCGCGAAATTCGGCGGGGTCCTGCGTATTGACGCGCACGTGCTGCCAGCCGTGGCTGGCGACCTCGTGCCCCCGCGCCGCGATCATCTCGACCAGCCCGGGGCTGCGCTCTGCAACCCAGCCGAGGGTGAAAAAGGTCGCGCGCACATTGTGCTCGTCGAACAGGTCGAGTATGCGGCGGGTGTTGTCGTCTACCCGCCGCGGCAGGGTCTGCCACTGGTCGCGGTCGACATGGGCCTCGAAAGCGGAGACCTGGAAGTAATCCTCCACGTCGACGGTCATGGCATTGACCTTACCGCCCGCCGCCTGTCCGTCGCGCGCACTCATACGCCGCGCTCCCGGGCCCAGGCGTTGATTACCTCGACAATGCGGCCGGCCGACTCGCCGTCCCAGAGACGCGGCGCGCGACCGACCTTGCCACCGGTCTCGAGGATGTCCCGGTAACAGGCCAGGATACGGTCGGGGTCGGTTCCCACGACGGTATTGGTGCCTTCGCTGACGGTGATGGGCCGCTCCGTGTTTTCGCGCAGGGTGATACAGGGAACCCCAAGCGCGGTAGTCTCCTCCTGGATGCCGCCCGAGTCAGTCAGTACCACGCGCGCCTCGCGCATCAGGCCCAGCATCTCCAGGTAACCCAGGGGCGGCAACGTGATAATGGACGCGTCATCGAACATCCCGCCGAGACCGGCGGCCTCGATCCGCCCCCCGGTGCGGGGGTGGATGGGAAACAACAGTGGCGTGTCCCGGCTGACCTCGACCAGGACCTCGAGCAGGCGGCGCAACACCCCGGGCTCATCGACGTTCGAAGGGCGGTGCAACGTGACCAGCCCGTACTGCCGGCCCTCGGCGGACTCGGGCAGGGGCGTGTCGAGGCTCGCGAGCGTAGCGGCGGCGGGCACCGCGTTGCGCAGGTTGTACAACAGCGTGTCGATCATCACATTGCCGACAAAATGTACCTTGTCCGCCTCGATGCCCTCCCGCTGCAGGTTGGCCAGCGCGTGCTCCTCCGTGGTGAACAACAGGTCGGAGAGCTGGTCGGTCAGCACGCGGTTGATTTCCTCCGGCATACCGCGGTCGCCGCTGCGCAGCCCCGCCTCGACATGTATGACCGGGATGTCCTTCTTGACGGCCACGAGTGCGCAGGCAATGGTGGAATTCACATCGCCGACAACGAGCACGGCGACGGGCGGACTCTCGTCGAGCACCGGCTCGAAGCGCTTCATGATTTCCGCCGTCTGCACGGCGTGGCTGCCGGATCCCACCTCGAGGTCGATGTCCGGCTCGGGGATCGCGAGCTGGTCAAAGAACGCGTGCTTCATGGCCGCGTCGTAGTGCTGGCCGGTATGCAGCAGCCGCGCCGAGAGCCCCGCGTCCGACTGCGCGAAAGCACGCATGATCGGAGCGATTTTCATGAAGTTGGGTCTTGCGCCGACGACGCAGAGCACATGGCCGGACCCTGGATTCACCCCCATACCGGCAGCCCCTACAATGCGATGCCGAGCGTGATCGTAACCCGATTTTCCTGGTATTCGTTGAAGCTCGAGTTGCCCTGCCGGTCGGTGAAGTTGTAGCTGACCGACGTCCGGAACCGGTTGTTGAAGGAGCGCGAAAACGTCAGGCCCGCGCCCCAGGTCTCGGAGCTGCCGCGGTCATTGAAGCTGGGGAGGTCATCGATCCTGCCCCGGGGCTCGTCCTCGCTCCAGCGCAGGGACGCCGCCACCGAATAACGGCTGGACAGTATCGGGCTGTAGGTCAGGTTGACGTTCTTGAACACGGACTTTTCACCGTCCTCCGAACGCGTCTGTTCCGAGTAGTTGCCGTTCATCGAAAGCGAGAAGTCCCTGCCCGTATAGCCCCAGCCCAGCGCGAGGCGCTCATCCAGGAGTGGGCCATTGCTGAGCGCGCTGGGATTGTCGATGTTGTCGGGGAAACCGCCCTGGTCCTCTGTGCGAATATCGCGCTCGAAGGTAATTTTCTTGCTGTAGTTGGCACTGAACCGGTTGCGCTTGTGGGAGTGCCTGATGTTCACCCGCGGGGTATCACCGAAAAAACGGTCCCCCTGCCCCACGTTGACAGCGGTGCGGTCTGTGGGCGTCCACGCCACCCCGATGTCCCAGGCGTTGCCGTCCTTGTCGCCGTTCAGCGTGGTGGCGAAATCGTTCCACTCCTCGCCGATGTAACCGTTTACCGCCCAGCGGCGGCTGAACCTGTAGGCCAGGCGCAGTCGGGCGGACGCCAGCTCCGTGGGCTTGCGCGTGAAGCCATTGAAATTCTCGCCGTACTCGACGCGACTCCAGCGGGCGTCGAGAGCGCGCGACCACTGGGAGGGGCTGGCGTTGCTGACGGTCGTGACCACACGGTGCCGGTGGCTGTCGCGCACCGCGTTGGTTGAATTGAACTGCTCGTCCCAGGTGTACTGGGCGCGCACCTTGACCCAGTCCTTGAACCGGCGATTGACGGTGGGGGAGATAGAGTACCGGTAGTAGGTATTGGTATTGCCCGTGCGATTCAGGTCGTCCCCGCCGCCGGCGGCGCGGGAGGTCACCTCGTTCTGGTTGGCCCGCGCCTGGATGTTGAGGTCCATCCACTGGGGTATAACCACCGTGCGGAACGCGCCGCGCAACTGGGGCGAGTACTGCTCGCGGTCATCGTAGTTGCCGTTGCAGCCCTTCTTGTTCAGCGCACTGTTGGTCAGTGAATTCAGCTGCACGGAGCCGCTGAGGTTCAGGCTCGCCTTCGCTCCCCGCACTGACATCGTACCGGAGGGTGTCAGCGTGCCGACCCAGTCGCCTTGCTTGTTGTTCTTGCTGAGACAGACGTTGTCCGTGTAGGTGACCGAGGGCGAAATATTCGCGCCGGCGCTCCAACGCGCCGCCTCGACACTCCCGCTCGTCGCCAGGGCCGCCACAAATACGGCTCCCGCGGAGTACTTCGCCTGCCTTATCGCCATCGCAACTACCCCGATTCCGCCCCCGACTCTCTGTCCCGACCGTAGCCGTAAACCTCACCGTAGGTGTAGTAGTAGGGATTACTACGCCTGCGCGCCCGGTTCAGCACCATGCCGACCATCTTGTCTTCACCGATATGCTCGACAGCCTGTGTGACCGCGTGCTGCGGGGTCATGTCGGCACTCACCACGAAAACGATCTGTCCCATGAAACTGGCCAGCACCGAGGCCTCGGTGGTGAGCAGCAGCGGGGGCGAATCGAAAACGATAACCCGGTCGCTGTACTGCTCGGACAGTTCCACCATCAACTGGCGCATACGCTCACTGGCCAGGAGTTCGTTGGCATGGGTGTGCAGGTCGCCCGCGGGCAGGATGCGCAGCTTGTCGATATTGGTGTGCAGCATGACGTCCGGCAAGGTGGTGTTGTTGTCCTCGAGCACGTCGATAAGCCCCGGGCAATCGGAGGGGATACCGAGAATACGGCCCGCCTCCGCTTTCGCGGTGTCGGCGTCGACAAACAGGACAGTCTTGTCCTGCTCCATCGCGATACTGATGGCGAGGCTGATCGAGGTGAACGTCTTGCCGTCGCCTTCCAGCGCACTGGTCACCATGATGAGATTGCCCTGCCGGATCGGCTGGGTGGCATCGTCGCCGGCGATATTGGTCAGCAGCGGGCGCTTGATTGTGCGGAACTCCTCGGCGATGGCGCTGCGCGGCACCGAGGGGGTGAGAATGCCGATCTGCCGCAGGTCCTCGAAATTCAGCTTGATGTACTTGTCCCGGATAATGGTGGCCACGTCCTGCGGGCCGTCAAAATCCGGCGCGGCGGCGGCGGGTGTGGAAGCGCCTTCCTGGGGGGAATCTTCCAGGGGTGAATCTTCCCGGGGCGGCTCAGCCGGGCGCTCAACCTCGGGCTCGGGTGCCGCGGATTTACCGGGCCGGGTCGCCGGCGCTGCCTCCACGTCGTTGCCCGCACGCTCCACGGTGCTGGATACGGCCTCCGCTGCGCCGGCATCCGCGGTGGCGGTGTCTGCCGCCTTGTCCGCGTCGCCCTTGCCGAGCGCGTTAACCGCTTTTTCGATAATGCTCATTGCTTGTCCCGAACTTCACACTGTCCCTGTCGTTATTATCGTGGCCGCAGCGGGGCATCAGCCCAACATCGCGTAGCCCGACCCGATCGTCATCCCGGCACATGCAATCAACAGGCAGACTGTCAGCGATGCGTAGGCGACTATGCCGTAGCGTTCCCTGCGGCGCTGTTCGGGCTGCAGGTTGATCGTCACCGATCCCAGTACCGGCAGGCCGGTCACCGAAGCGAGGGAGCGGGAATCAAAAAACACCGGGTAGATGAGCGACACCAGGAAGCTGACACCGATGCCGGCGGCGAGGCCGGCGGCCAGCATAATGGCATTGAGCAGCACCTTGTCCGGTTCACTCGGCTTCAGCGGCACGTAGGGCGGGTCGATGACGCGAAACGTGACGTCCGTCGCCTTCTGCTCCATATCCTGCCCCATGCGCGCCGTCTCCCGTCGCTTCAACAGCGTGCTGTGCTGGCTCCTGATGACATCGTAGTCCCGGTCGAGCTGTTTCAGCTGGCCCTCGATCTCGGGAATGGTGTTGACCTTCTCCTCCAGCTCCGACACGCGCTCGCGGTACTCCTTGACCCGCACCTCCAGCGCCGCGACCTTGGACTTCGACTCCGACAACAGCTTCTTCAGATTGAGGTATATCGGGCTATTGGCAAGCCCGGAGAGGTCCCCGAGGTCCTCGAGGTCCTCGATTTCGAGGGGCTTGCCCGCCTCGCGTTTTTTACGCGCGGCGGCGAGCGCTTTTTTCGCAGCCGCATTGGCCTCCGCCTGTTCCGACGCCCGCTGCGCTTCCAGGTCTTCCAGCAGCGAGGTCAGCATGCGCACTTCGGGGTGGCGATTGGTGTAGTGGATCCTCAGGGCGCCGAGCTCCGCCTGTGCCGCCTCGATCTGGGAATCCAGGGCGGGGTTGTTGTAGCGCGGGACTGGCGGGGCCCGCCGCGCCGGCGCCGGGTTCAACGGCGTGGCCGGCTCACTGCTCGGCGGCGGCAGGTACAGGGGATCTTCACCGTCGATCTGGCGCTGCAGGTCCACGACGCGGTTCTTCTCTTCCTTCAGCTGTAGCTGGGCCTGCTGCAACCGGGTCCTGGCACTGTTCAAGTTGCGATAGTAACCGCCCTTGCCGCCGAGGACGGACATATGCTTCTGGCGGAAGTTGGCGGAGCGCGTCTCCGCCGCGATCAGTCGCGCTTCGTATTCCTTGATCTGTTCGTCCAGGAAATCCTGGGCCCCGGAAGTGTCCTCCCGCTTGCCGCTGAGGGAGCTCTCGATGAACACCGTGATGAGCGCCTGGGCGATCCGCTTGGCGGTGTCACGGTCGGGATCCTGCACAGAAATGGCATAGAGGGACTTGTCCTGCCGCCCGGCATTCAGACGAATAGCCTTGGACAGGTCGGACAGCAGCTCGTCCTTTTCCCGCGCAGTGGTGACCTGCAGGTCCAGGTCGGTCATGCGCATCAGTTTTTCCAGGTTGGGGCGACTGAGCAGCGTGCGGCTCAGCAGACCGATGCGGCTCTCCACGTTGGGCTGGACCGCCAGCCCCTGCAGCAGCGGCCGCAGCACGCTGTTGGTGTCCACGTATACCCGGGCGCTCGCGACATAGGACTCCGGCAGCTGCCAGACCCAGATCCAGCCGCCGATGGCGACCAGCCACGCGACGACGAGGGCCAGCCAGCGATGCCGCCAGACTCCCCATGCGTAGGAGAAGACCTGCCCCAGGATATCCTGCATGAAATTCTACCCCCCGCTGCCCGGTTGACCCCCGGTCAGAACCAGGACTCCGCGATGATCAGCACGTCGCCGGGCATGAGTGCGAGATTGGCCGTGATATCGCCGTCCTTGATCAAGTCGTCGAGACGCAGGCTGTACACCTGCTGCCTGCCGTCGACCATGCGCACCAGCACCGAACCGTTACCGTCCGCGTACGGGGTGAGCCCGCCGACCGAGATCATCAGGTCCAGCAGCGTCATGTGCTTCTTGTAGGGGATGCGCCTGGGATTGGTCGCCTCGCCCAGGACGCGAATAGTCTGCTCCGGAACCCCCGAAAAACTGCTGACGATAACGCTGACCACCGGCTCGCGGACGTACTCGGAATAGGCGCTCTCGATATCGCGCGCGAGTTGCGTGGATGTCTTGCCGCTGGCTTGCAAGTCCTCGACCAGTCGCGTCGTCAGTTTGCCGTCGGGCCGAACGGTACCGCCCGAGCTCAGCTCCTCGTTGCCCCAGACGAATATCGTGACCGAGTCGCCGGGACCGAGAACGTAATCGTAGTCGACTTCGACATCGCGCTGGGCCTCGGGTACCGGCGGGTAGGAGGTGGAACCACACCCCGCGCTCAGCGCGAGGAGCAGACCAGCGAGAGCCGCGAATGGAGTTTTCAGTATCGAGAAGCAACCGGATTGCGCAGATTGAGCCATCATTTCCATCTCCTTCGGACCGTCGCATGGCCATTATTATCCCGAAAGTCTATCACGCCGCCCATTGCGGGAATCCCATGGTGGCTGAACATTGTGAACAACGTCACAGAGATATTCGGGGCGCCTGCAGCCCTCGTATTTACTGCCCCGGGAGCGAAACGGCAATCCGTGCGAACCGGGACCGGGGACGCCATCAGCCGCCCCTGCTGATCGTGATCTGGACGATTCTATAACGCTCCATGTCGCCGCTACTATCCGCCGGACCCGCCCCGATGTGTTCAGCGAGAACACCCCCGGCGTGCACGTTCAGGCGCACGGCGGGCACCCCCGCGCCGAGCAGAAACGACTCGACCGCCAGGGCGCGTTCGCGGGACAGGTGGAGGTTGTAGGCCTCTTCACCCTGGCCGTCGGCGAACCCGGTGATGTCGGCGGCGCTGTCGGCGCGGCGGGTCAGCACGCGCACCGCTTCGGCGAGGATCTCGCGCGCGGAGTCGTCCAGTTCCGCGCTGTCGAAGGGAAAGGTCACGAGCAGTGTCAGGTCACCGCGGGCCGCCGTGGCCGTGTAGTCCGCAGCGGCAGTTGCCGGCGAGGCCTCCGCCGGAGGGCGCGGCTCGACCGTCTCGACCTGCGGTGGTGCGGACGCGACGGCCCCGGTCGTCGCCTCTGGCGGCGCGGCGACCGCCTCCTGCTCAGGCGCGGCGGGAGCAATCGGTTGCGTGGACGGGGCGGCGTTCGCGGGCACGGTTTCTTCCCCGGCGGGGTCCCGCACCTCGGCCGGCTCGTCAGCCGCCGATGCATCTGCGGGGAGCGCAGCGGCCGGCGCATCCCGGGGCGGGCCGTCGGTGAGTGCCGGGGCGGGCGACGGTACCGTCCCGCCCGGCGCCTCGGTGGGCGCCGGTCGATCGATGTCCGTGCGGAAGCTCGGGGGACGCACCAGGCCCGACGGCTCGTTATCGACGACATAGGGAAACAGCAGAATACCCAGAACGCCGAGCACAGCGACGAGCAGCAGGCCCAGGATGGCCGCGATTACCCGGGATCGCCGGTTGCGGCCGGCGGCACCGGGCGGCGGCCGGGGAGCGGCGGATCTAGGCCAGTGACTGCCCTCGGCGCGAGCCGCGGTGGCGCGGGCGGGAGTGGGCTCGCGCCCGGGCCCGGCGACCGGCCTGGGCGCCGGTTCAGGTTCAGGTTCAGGTTCGGGCGCGGGTTCCGCTTCGGGTTCGGGTTCGGGTTCGGGTTCCGGTTCGGGCTCGGGCTCGGGCTCGGGCTCGGGCTCGGGCTCGGGCTCGGGCTCGGGCTCGGGTTCCGGTTCCGGTTCCGGTTCGGGTTCAGGTTCGGGCTCGGGTTCAGGTTCGGGCTCGGGTTCAGGTACCGGCTCGGGTGCCGGCTCCGGTTCGCCCTCTAACGCGGTCTCAGCCGCCGTTACCGCCCCCGTTCCCGGGTGTGGGGCGGGGTCTTTTTTTTTTGCCGCGGCGTCGCCGTCCTCCACTGTCCGGGCGGACTCCTGGCCCACCGCCCGCAGGCGCACCTCGCCGCGGGGCCTGGACCCCGCGCCCTCCGCAGGGCCGCCGACCCATTCCTCCTCGCCGGTGCCCGAGACCGAGAAGTCCTCGGCGGTGATTTTCGCCCCGGCCGCGAGGTGTTCGGACTGCAACTCCTCGACGACCACGCGCAGGTCCTCGAGGCCGATCTGGTGGCGCTCCTCAACCCCGCCGTGCAGGAACAGGCGGCTGCAGATGAGGTTGATGCGGCGCGGCACCCCCTCGCTGAACTTGTAAATCAGCGGGAAGAGCGCGCGATTGATAGCCGGGTCGCCGGTCCAGCCGACTTTCTTCAGCCGGTGCAGGACGTACGCCTCCACCTCGTCTTCCTGCAGGCCCTCGAGATGACTGGCGGCGACAATGCGCTGGTGTACCTGTTCCATCTCGGGGGACAGCACGAGATCTCTCAGCTCGGGCTGCCCGAGCAGGAATATCTGCAGCAGGGGCTGGCCCTCAAGCTGGATGTTCGTCAACAGCCGCAGTTCTTCCATGGCCGCCGGCGACAGGTCCTGGGCCTCGTCGACGATCAGGAGGGCGCGCCGCCCGTCGCGGTGCCAGCGATGGAAGAGTACGTTCAGGCGCTGCAGCAGCTCGGCCTTGTCGGCGTCCCCGGCACTGACCCCGAAGTTGTAGGCCACGGTCTTCAGCAGGTCGTCGGCACCCAGTTGCGTACACACGAGGTTGGCGGTGCTGACGTTGTCCCTGGCGAGGTTTTCCACAAGCTCACCGATCAGCGTCGTCTTCCCGGTGCCGGGCCGGCCCGTGATCATCACGAAGCCCTCCGCGCGCATGAAGGCGTAGGCCATGTAGGCGCGCGCGCGGGCGTAGCCCTTGTGCTCGTAGCAGAACTTATGGTCCGGGCTCAGCCGGAAGGGCTCGGCCTTTAAGTTGTAGAAGGACTCGTACATCCGGGTCCGCCACCCAAGGCAAAAAGGAAGGAAATCAGAGCTTTACAGAGATCAATACCCAATGCAAGTGACCGGGTGCTTACCCCGGACACCTTTTTTGTCTAAACTGGGAACCACGCACCCAAAGGGCCGAAGCCAGCGGATTCGCGGCGTCCGGGTGCGGTACCTGGGATACACACGATATGAATAAGAACCTCGTATTTCTCGGCACCATCGGGGGGGTGATCGGGGCGATCACCTGCTTCCTGGCAGGACTCGCCAGGGTCGCCGGCTACTACTACATGCTCGGATACCAGTCCACGACCGTGTTCAATGTCGGGGTGGGCCTCATGGTGTTCGCCTGCCTGGTCAAGGTCGAGGAAATCGCCGCGCGCGAGCGCCGGTAGGCCGACCCGGGACAATCGCGTTGCGCGCAGGTGCCCGGCCCTTCGCGTCAAAATTCTTTACGTTTGACCGGCCCTTCCCGGCCACCGCTCGGGAAGAGTCTCGCATTTTTTCCGTAAGATACTGTTTTATATCAGTTTTTCGATTTTTAGGTATACAAATTGCATAAGGAAGGGTTGCACCGGCATCAAAATCGACTGTGACTCGTATCACAGACGCTGTTGATGCGGGTTTCAGCGGTAATATGGCGGTGGTAAAGTCCCGGACAATGGCTAACCTGAATACAGGGGTCGGCGCATTGCTTGGCAGCGCCTCGGCGGCCGAATCGCCTGGATGGTACGGGGGTTAACTTGGACAGTTACAAAGACAGAGACAGCGAAGGACGCGCTGGCCGCCCCGAGCCCGCCGCTACCGAAGAATTGCGCGACCCCACCCGTCGCCGCTTCTCCCGCAGCGCCCTCGCGGGCAGTGCGGTGCTGCTCTCTCTCGGCAATCGCGCCGCGTGGGGCGGGGGCACCCAGATCGCCGGCTGCATGTCGGTGATGACCGTCAACTCCTTCAACCCGGAAACCGGCATGTTCATCTCCGCGCCCGCGGGAAGGCCGGACCACAACGAGGATCTCGCGGCGGAAATCCACCGCATCGGCGACCCGCCCGACTATCTCGGCGCAGACGGCAGGTGGAAAGTGTGCCCGGACCCCGACTCCTTCGACGGCGTATGCCTCGTCAAGGGCAGGTGCCCGGACTGAGTTGCATCCCCCGGGCGGCCGGTGGCCACACCGGGAACCATCTGAAATAATATCCACTACCCGACACCTGGCGCGCGCCCTATGACGTGGCGAGTTGAATCCCCGGGGCAGGTTTACGACGCCGGAGAGGGCTCGGTCGTGTACTTCGACCCCCGCAGTGGCGACACTCACCTGCTCAGCGACTTCGCGGCCTACCTTCTCGAACAGCTGGGGGACGGCCCCCTGGACACCGGCGAACTGGTCGCGCGCGTGGCGCCCGACGTGGAGGGCGGTGACCCGGCGGAGGTCCAGGCCTCGGTGACCGCGGCGCTGGAAGACCTCGTGTCCCTCGACATTCTCAAGCGGGGCTAGGCCACCCAGATGCAACGCCTCGGACAACTCGGTGCGGACGAACTGGGCGACAGGCTGCGCCGGGGTGACCTCGCCCTGCGTATCGGCCCCTACGTCTACAACGTCCAGAGCAATCTCGCCGATATCGCCCGCGGCCTGCACACACTGTACGCCGATTTTCCCCTCGCCGGCCCCGGCGACTATGTCGATTTCGACGTGGGTCTGCGCCAGTCGGGGCTGCGCCAGCGCCTGACGGGTCGCGCCGACTTCCTCTTCGATCGCCAGCGACCCTTCGACACCGTGCCCGCGGGCCAGTCCTACGCCTTCCTGGAGTGGGGGATGAACTGGTGTGTCTCACTGCACGTGAACGAGTACCTCAAGCTGCACGCGGCGGTGGTGTCGCGGGGCGACAGCGGGGTCGTCATGCCCGGCGTGCCCGGGGCCGGCAAGAGCACGCTCTGCGCTGCACTGGGCCTGCGCGGCTGGCGCATCCTGTCGGACGAACACGCCATGCTCGAGCCGGGCACCACCGACCTGGTCCCGCTGTGCCGCCCGGTCAGCCTCAAGAACGAGAGCATCGAGGTCATCCGGGCGTTCTCGCCCCGGGCGGTACTGGGCCCGGTCAGCCACCAGACGCACAAGGGTGTGGTGGCACACATGAAGGCGGACCTTACCGCCGACAGCCATGACCCGGGCACAGTACCCGCGCGCTATATGCTGTTCCCGAGGTACAGCGCGACGGAGACACAGCGCCTCGCACCGCGACGGCGCACGGAGAGCTTCATCATCGCGGCCTACCACTCTTTCAACTACAGCCTGCTGGGTGAGCCGGGTTTCCGGGCCATGCGCCTGTTGGTGGAAACTGTCGAGTGCTTCGACCTGGTGTACCGGGACCTGGACTGGGCGGTCGGGGTGATGGAGGAATTGCTCGCATGAGCCCCCCTCCTTCCTTCGTCCTGCGGGAGGCGCTGCTCAATCCCGGCGAGGTCCCGGCCCTGAATGCCGGACAACTGGGAGGTCTCGTTACCCAGGCGAGAATCGCACGCCTGCTCCCGACCCTGGCGCTCGAGCTCGAGGCGTCGGGGGCACTCGACGAACTGGCCTGGCCGGTGCGCCGCCACCTGCTCTCCGCGGTGCTGGTGCACGAGAAACAGAAACGCGATCTCGCCTTCGACTGCGAATCGATCGGCGCCGCGCTGGCCCAGGAGGGCGAGCGCCTGGTGCTGCTCAAGGGAGGCGCCTACCTGCGCGCCGACCTGCCCGTCGGACGCGGCCGGCTGATCACCGATATCGACATCATTGTGCCCCGCCCGTCCATCGAGGCCGCCGAACGGGCGCTCAACGAGCACGGCTGGGAAAGCGCCGAGCTCGACCCCTACAACGAGAGCTACTACCGCAGGTGGAGCCACGAGACACCCGCCCTGTTCAACCGCAGGCGCGGCACCACCCTGGACCTGCACCACAATATCCTGCCCCCCACCGCCGGCCCGAATGTCGATGCGGCGCTGCTGTTCGGGGAACTGCGCGAGGTGGCTCCGGGGATCTTCATCCCCTCGCTGCGTGACATGGTCATACACAGCGCGACCCACCTATTCCACGAGGGGGAATTCCACCACGGGCTCAGGGACCTCTGGGACCTGGATCGCATGCTGCGGGACTTCCCTGCCAGGGAGGAGGATTTCTGGGCGCGCCTGGTGGAGCGGGCGCGACAGCTCCAATTACAGGAGTCGCTGTTTCACGGCCTGGTCTACGCCCGGGCGCTTTTCGATACACCTGTGCCCGCAGCGCTGGCCGCGACTGCGGGCTCGAGGGCGCAGCGCCTGCGGCGCCCGCTCATGGACTTCCTGTTCCTCCGCGCGTTCCGACCCGACCACCCGGATTGCCGCCTGCCCCTGACCGGGGTCGCGCTGAATGCGCTGTACCTGCGATCCCACTACCTGCGCATGCCGCTCTACCTGCTGCTGCCGCACCTCGTGCGCAAGGCCTGGATGCGGCGCAAGGCTTCCAGGGAGCGCAAGGATGAAACAGGAATGGCGGGCGGCGGCGCTTAATACCCCGGCCCGCTAGACGCGCCAGTAGTCGATACCCGCCGCGGACAACTCGCCGCGATCGAGCACCGACTTGATGTCCACGAGCGTTGCGCCCTCGTCCATCATCGCACCGAAGTCACCCACGGACAGGGCCAGGTACTCGGCGTGCGGCACCGCGAGAATGACGGCCTGGCAGCTGTTGAGGTCCGCGTCGGCGCACAGTGCGATGCCGTACTCCTCCAGGGCTTCCTCAGGCGACGCCAGCGGATCGTGTACGAGCACATCGCAGGAGTACTCCTCTAGTTCCGCGATGATGTCCACAACCTTGGAGTTGCGCAGGTCGGGGCAGTTTTCCTTGAAGGTCAGCCCGAGGACGGCAACCCGCGCCCCGCTGACGCGGTGGCCGCGACTGGTCAGGTGCTTGACGGTCTGCTCGGCGACGAATTTGCCCATGTTGTCGTTGGTCTTGCGCCCCGCGAGAATGACCTGGGGGTGGTGGCCGACCGACTCGGCCTTGTAGGTCAGGTAGTAGGGATCCACGCCGATACAGTGCCCGCCCACCAGGCCGGGCCTGAAGGGCAGGAAGTTCCACTTGGTGCCCGCTGCCTCCAGCACGTCCAGCGTGTCGATATCCAGCCTGTTGAATATCAGAGCGAGCTCGTTCATCAGCGCGATGTTCAGGTCGCGCTGGGAGTTCTCGATCACCTTCGCCGCCTCGGCGACCTTGATGGTCGCGGCCCGGTGGGTGCCCGCGTGAACCACCTCTTCATACAGGTCCGCGAGTACACCGAGGGTCTCGGCGCTGTCGCCCGAGACGACCTTGGTGATGTTCTCCAGGCGGTGCTCCCTGTCCCCCGGGTTGATGCGCTCGGGCGAGTAGCCGACGGAGAAACTCGCCGCGGGATCTGCGCCCTCCCGGCGCGACCAGGTCAGCCCGGAGGTCTCCTCCAGCAGGGGTACGCAGACCTCCTCTGTACAGCCGGGGTATACCGTCGACTCAAACACCACGATGGCGCCGGGGCGCATGTGTGCGCCCACCGTCCTGCAGGCACCCTCCAGGGGGCGCAGGTCCGGCCTGCGTGCGGCATCGATGGGGGTCGGCACGACCACGATGATGACGGCGGCCTCCGCCAGCCGGGCACCGTCGCTGGTAAACTCCAGCCGCGTAGCGGCGGCCAGCTGTTCGGGCTCGACCTCGCCGCTCGGATCGTTCCCGGCGCGGTAGTGGGCGAGCTTTTCCTCGTTCAGGTCCAGGCCGATGGTCGGGCGGCGGCAGCCGAAGGCCACCGCCAGGGGCAATCCCACGTAGCCAAGGCCGACGATGGCGACCGTGTCAGTCTTGTCCATTGGGCGTCATCCCCCTTCCAGCTTGTCGCGGAACCACTCCGCGGTGACCGCCAGGCCCTGGCGCACATCGTGGGTGGGTTCATATCCCAGCAACGCCTGCGCCCTGCCGATATCAGCCTGCGAGTGGCGCACATCGCCCTCGCGAAAATCGCCGTACTGTGCCTCGATGGAGGCGACCTCGGGGCGAGTCTCCGCGAGCAGCGCGCGAATTGCGGCGAACAGCTCGTTGAGGCTGGTGCGGCCACCGACCGCCACATTGTATACCTGGTTGCAGGCGCCCGAATCCTCTACCGCCGCCGCCAACAGGTTGGCCTGCACCGTGTTGTCGATAAAGCAGAAATCGCGGGAGGTCTCGCCGTCACCGTTTATCCGCGGGGACTCGCCGCGACAGAGCGCCTCGAACCAGCGTGGGATGACCGCGGCGTAGGCGCCCGCCGGGTCCTGCCTGGGCCCGAAAACGTTGAAGTAGCGCAGACCGATGCACTCGGTGCCGTACGCGCGCGAGAACACGTCCGCGTACAGTTCGTTGACGTACTTGGTCACTGCGTAGGGAGACAGGGGCCTGCCGATCTCGTCCTCCACCTTGGGGAGGCCGGGGTGGTCGCCGTAGGTCGACGACGACGCGGCGTAGACGAAGCGTCGCACACCGGCATCCCGGGAGGCGACGAGCATGTTCAGGAAACCGTCGACGTTGGCGCGGTTGGAGAGGATCGGGTCGTCCAGCGAACGCGGCACACTGCCCAGCGCCGCCTGGTGCAGGACATAGTCCGCGCCGTCGACGACTGCGCGGCAGCCGTCCAGCTCGCAGATATCGCCCTCGTGAAAGTCGAAACGCGCCCAATGCTCCGGCTCCAGCCCGGCGCGCACATCCTCCAGGTTGTGGCGGTAGCCGGTGGCGAAGTTGTCCAGTCCGACCACGGACTGGCCGAGACGCAGCAGCCTGTCCACCAGGTGCGACCCGATGAAGCCGGCGGCACCCGTGACCACCCACCGGGAAGGCAGCTCGGCGAGCCGGGATTCCAGTGCCTGAAAGGCTGACATAAGAGGCAGATTAATTCCTTACAACAGGTCCCGCGGGGCAGGTTTCTTATTTTGTGCGGCGCATCGCACTTATCCGTTGCCGGCATTTACACTAATGAGGCCAGAGTATAGTGTTTCTCCAATGACACCGCTATCGCGGAACGTGACCTGGGGCACGCTTTGGAAAGTTCGGGACTGGAGATACAGGACAGTATCCTCGGCAATATCGGCTTGTACAGCTACGGTACTGCCCTGCTCGCCTATGCGCTCCTTGTAGGCCTCGCGCTCGTCACCCGCCGCAACAACCCCCTCGGTATATCCATAGTCGTCGCCAGCTTTTTGACCGCCGCCTGGGCGGGCACGGTCACCCTGTCCGGACTCCTCATCGAACCGCGGCCGGGCCTGATACAGGTCGCCGAGCTGGGGCGCAACGCCGGCTGGATTTTCGTGCTGCTCAAGTTTATCGAACTGCGCCTGGAGGGCGGCGGGCACCCCGCGGCGACGCTGCGCTGGCTGCCGCTGTTCGGCGCCGGCTGTGCTATCACTCTCGCACTCCTGCTCGTGGCGGGCCCCTTTGCGGGGGCGCTCGGGCTGAGCATGGAGACCTCCGCCAACATCGCGTTCAGCACCTGGCTCGCCCTCTCGGTCCTCGGCCTGCTGCTGCTTGAGCAGTGCTTTCGCAACAGCAACGAGGGCGAACTATGGAGCACCAAGCACCTCTGCCTGGCGCTCGGCATCCTGTTCGCCTACGACTTTTTCATGTACGCCGAGGCGCTGCTGTTCCGGCACCTCGACCGCAACCTCTGGCAGGCGCGCGGCGTGGTGATCACCATGGCCGCCATCCTCATGGCGGTCAGTATCCGTCGCGCCGAGCGCAGTGAAGATATCGCCAACAGCCGCAGTATTTATCTCTCCCGCCATGTCGCGTTCCACTCGCTGACCCTGCTCGCGTCCGGCATCTACCTGATCGCCATGGCGCTGGCGGCCTACTTCATCCGCTACCTGGGCGGCAGCTGGGGCGGCGTACTGCAGATCGCCTTCCTCTGCGGGGCGGGTCTAACCCTGGTGGTCCTGCTGTTCTCGGGCCAGATTCGCGCCCGCGCCAGGGTGTGGCTGAGCAAGAATTTTTTCTCCTACAAGTACGACTACCGCACCGAGTGGCTGGAGTTCACGCAGACTCTGGCCGGCGGCGACGCGGATGTACCACAGAACATCACGCGCGCCATCGCCAACCTGGCGAAGAGCCCCGCGGGCATACTCTGGGGCCGGACTGAGGGCAGCCATTTCACCACGCTGGCACATCTCGAAATGCCCCACCCCGGGACGGACGTCGACCTCGGCAGCCTGCCGCGCTGGCTGCAGGAACACGAGTGGATCATCGACCTCGAGGAGTGGCGCACCGCGCCCGACGTCTACAGCAATCTTGAGATACCGCGGTCGCTGACGGAGGTCTCCCGCGCCTGGCTCATCATCCCGCTGCTCTTCGGCGAACGCCTGCAGGGAATCCTGTTGTTGCGCGAATCGGAACTGTTGCAGGAACTCAACTGGGAGGACCGCGACCTGCTGAAAGTCGCCGGCCGCCAGGCCGCCAGTCACCTGGCGCAGTACCAGGCCGACCAAGCCCTGGTGGAGTCGCGCCAGTTCGAGGCGTTCAACCGCCTGTCCGCCTATGTGATCCACGATCTCAAGAACATTCTCGCGCAACTCTCCCTGATGGTGTCGAACGCCGAGAAACACAAGCACAACCCGGACTTTGTCGAAGACATGGTGGGCACCGTGAGCAACGCGGTAAACCGCATGAGCAAGCTCATGGCGCAGCTGCGCAGTGACATCGGGGAGGAAGCGCGACAGGATTTCGAGCTGGCCGCACTGCTCGGCGAGGTGGTCGCCGAAGCGGCGCTCCGAGATCCGCCGCCACAGTACGCACCCCCGCCGGTCCAGCTACGGGTGAACTGTGACCGCGATCGGCTGCACGCCGTCTTCGGTCACCTCATACACAACGCCCAGGACGCCACCGGCAAGCACGGTGTGGTTGCAGTCAGGCTGCGGCAAATGGGCGACAGTGCCGTGGTGGACATCGAGGACGACGGCGAGGGCATGGACGAGGAGTTCATCCAGCACCGCCTGTTCAAGCCCTTCGATTCCACCAAAGGGCTCACGGGCATGGGCATTGGCGCCTTCGAGAGCCGCGATTTCGTGCGCAGCGTGAACGGCGACATCAGCGTGCAGAGCACCCCCGGCCGGGGCTCGCTGTTCAGCGTTCGCCTGCCGGCCACGCCCGGCCCCGCCGCCGAGAGCAGAACACTGGTTGAGGATGCACAGACGTGAAGAACGATAAAAAACACCTGCTCGTCGTCGAGGACGACAAGGGGCTGCAGAGCCAGCTGCGCTGGGCCTTCGAAAACTTCGAGGTGGAGATCGGCGGCGACCGCACGGAGGCGATCAACCAGTTCCGCCGTATCCACCCGGGGGTCGTTCTGCTGGACCTCGGGCTGCCACCCGATCCGGGGGGCGTCACCGAGGGCCTGGCCACCCTCAGCGAGATCCTGGCGCTGGCACCTGAAACCAAGGTCATCATCGTCACCGGCGACAACGATCGCGCCAACGCGGTGAAAGCCATCGCGATGGGCGCCTACGACTTTCACCAGAAACCGGCGGATCCCGAGATCCTGTCGCTTCTCGTCAACCGCGCACAGCATGTCTACGAGCTGGAACGGGAGAATCGCCGCTTGCAGCAGGGCGACGAGAACATGCCCCTGCGCGGCATCATCACCGCCAGCCCGCAGATGCTCAAGGTCTGCCGAACAATCGAGAAAATCGCCCCGTCGGATATCACCACCCTGCTGTTGGGCGCGAGCGGCACCGGCAAGGAGCGCTGCGCACAGGCCCTGCACGACCTGAGCCCGCGGGCCGAGGGTCCGCTGATCGCCATCAACTGCGCCGCGATCCCGGAGAATCTCCTGGAGAGTGAACTCTTCGGGTACGAGAAAGGCGCTTTCACCGGCGCGGCGAAGCAGACTCCCGGCAAGATCGAGTACGCCGACGGGGGCACGTTGTTCCTCGACGAGATTGGCGACCTGCCCATGGAATTGCAGGCCAAGCTGCTGCGCTTCCTGCAGGAGCGGGTGGTGGAGCGCATCGGGGGCCGCAAGGAAATCCCGGTCGATGTGCGCATACTGTGCGCGACACACCAGGACCTGCAGGCGCTCATCGAGAAGGGTCTCTTCCGCGAGGACCTCTACTACCGGATCAGCGAGATCGTTATCGAGATACCGCCGCTTCGCGAACGCGAGGGCGACGTCCTGGTCCTGGCGAAGTCTTTTCTCAACAGCCTGGGGAACGAATACAACAGCTCGGTCAAGGATTTTTCCGCCGAGGCCATCGCCGCCATGGAGGCCCATGACTGGCCCGGAAACGTGCGCGAACTCGAAAGCAAGGTGAAACGCGGGGTCATCATGGCGGACGGCAGCCAGATCGGCCCCGAGGACATGGAGCTCGCCGAGACCTCCGAGGAGCCGATGCCGCTGAACCTCAAGGAGGTCCGCGAGAACGCCGAGCGGCGCGCGGTGATCAGGGCGATGAACCATTGCAACCAGAACATCACCGAGGCCGCCAACGTGTTGGGCATCACCCGGCCCACCCTTTACAACCTGCTCGAGAGGCTCGGCCTCAAAAGCTGAGCGGGTTACTGCAGGCTCTTCAGCAACGCTTCCGCCTTCTTGCGCCCGGCAAACTCCGCGTCGCTGGCCAGCACCGCCGACAGCGAAGCCACCGCCCCCTCGCGCTGGCCCCGCGCCGCGAGTATGCGCGCCTCGTGGTAGCGCAGGTCCGGATTGTCGGGGTCGATGCCCAGTGCCCGCTCCAGCGTTCGCTGCGCCGCCATGGTGAGGCCGTTTTCAAGCTGCGCCATGGCCAGTGTATCCAGGACTGCGACGGAGTCCGGTGACAGCGCCTGCGCCCGCTCGGCATAGGCAAGTGCCTGCGCGGGGTCCTGTCCCAGCAGGTGCCAGGCGAGGTTGTTGAGCGCCACCACATTGTCGCTGTCTATCTGCACGATTTTCATGTACTCGGCCACGACCTTGTCGCGCTGGCGGCTCTCCCGGTAGAGTTCCGCGAGCGCCTCGCGCGCCTTGATGTCCTGGTCGTGCTCCTTCAGCCATTTCTCCAGCTGTCGAATGGCCTGGCCGGTCTTGCCAATCTGGTGCCAGTGATTGGCCAGGCCGATCGCGTTGGCCGTCGTGGGCGATTGCTGAAAGAGTATGCCCAGCAGATAGCCCGCGTAGCGATTGTCGCCCTTCATGCGCGCCGCAGTGGCTTCGAGCTGGATCACGTCCGGATTTTCCGGCGCCACTTCCTTGAGTTCCGCCATGCGCTTCGCGAACAGGTCACCGCGGCCCCTGAGCAGTGCCAGCCTGGCCATCGCTATGCGCGCGTAGAAATGATCGGGGTCCAGTTCAACGGCGCGCTCCAGCTCCGGCAACAGGTGTTCCGTGTCGCCGAGGCCGGCGTAGGCCTTCGCGCGCAGGTAGTGGTACTGGCTGATGCCGGGTCGAAGCTGGACCAGGCGCTCCAGCGTGCGCAGGGCCTGGTGGTAGCGACTGCCGGCGAGCTGGAAACTGGCGAGCGTGGCGAGCACGTCCGGCTGGTCCCTCTGCAGGCGGGAGAGACTGTCGAGAACCGGCTCGGCCTCTTCCAGCTGCCCCTTGGCTATGTAGTAGCGCGCCAGCACCAGGCGCGGCTCGGTGGCCTCCGGATGGGTATCGATGGCCAGTGCGAGGCGTTCCAGCATCTCTGTCTCCCGACCCTCCAGGGCGTAGGCCGCCGCGAAATCGAGCTGGGTCGACAGGCGCTCTGGATGATACTTGAGCACGTGGCGATACTGCTTGCGCGCGGCACTGTACTGCCCGCGCTGCAGGGCGATCTCCGCCAGCCCGTGCCGCGACGCCGGATCGGCGGGATTGATCTCCAGCGACTTGTTGAAGGCATCGCGGGCCTCGTCGAGATTTCCGTTGGCCAGGTGCGCGCGCCCGAGCAGGTTGTAGGAGGCCGAGCTTCCGGGGTTGCGGTCGCGATAGCGCAGCGCCGCCTCCAGCGCCTCCTCCGGCTGGTCGTTGCTGAGAAAGTTGACCACCAGCAGTATGTCCGCCTGCTCGAACTTCGGGTTGGTGACGATGGCGTCCTCGAGTGCGGCGACCGCGGAGTCGACCTCCCCGGCCGCGATATAGCCGGCGCCCAGCCGCGCCTTCGCACCGGCACTTTCCGGTTGCAGCTCGACAATCTTGAGCAGCAGCTCGACGCCCTCCCCGCCCCGCCCCTGGGCGAGAATGGCGCTGGCCATGAGGTTCAGCGCCTCGATATCGTTGGGGTAGACCTCGAGTACGGGCTGCAGCAGGGTCTCCGCCGAGTGATATCCCCCCAGTTCCAGCTCCAGGCGCGCGGCGAGCTTGGGCCCGACAATACTCTCCGGGGCCAGGGCCAGGAAGCGGTACACCTCCGTCAGCGCCCGTTCGAGGGTGCCCTCTTGCAGGTCGATGACGGCCATGTAGTAGTAGGCCAGCGGGTAGGCGTAGGTGAAGTCCACGGTTTTCTCGAAGGCCTTGCGCGCCGGCGTGTGATTCCCCGACTGCATCAGCGCAATGCCCTCCGCGAAACTCACGCCGGGGTGGGTCTTGGCGGCGCGCCCGTGAATCCTGTTCAGGGCCTTCAGGTCTTCCCGCGCACCCTTGAAGTCCTGTTGGTAGATCCGCATCATCGCGCGGTTCAGGCGCGCGTCGAAGGCGTTGTTGTTGAGTTTCAGCACCTGGCTATAGGCCTGTTCCGCCTTCTTCGTCTTGCGCTGTGCCGCGTCGATATCGCCGACCAGGTTCCACGCCGGCGCGTAGTTGCGGTTTTCCGCGATGATCTCCTGCAGCTGCTTGCGCGCGAGATCGAAATCCTCCCTGGCCATGGACAGGCGTGCCGCCGCGACCCGGGCGTAGAGGGAAATCTCTCCCGTCGCGACGGCGGTCTGCAGCAGGTCCTCCGCGACCACCACGTCGCCCTGGTAGAGAATGGCCAGCCCCTTCGCGGCCAGGGTGGTGGAACGCGCCTCGTCGTCCAGCCCGTCGACCTCGAGGTCGTCGAGCCGGTCGAAGTCACCGATGTGCAGGAGTGTCTGTGCCAGGATGGGCACCACCAGGGAGCGATCGACCGCGGCGCCCGCCTCCAGCGCCCTGCTCAACTCCTTGTCGGCCCCGTCGTAGTCGCCCAGCTTGTAGTAGGCCTTGCCGAGCAGCGCGCGCGCCTCGACCTGATGGACGTCCTTGTTCAGGGCCATCTTGAACTCGACCACGGCCGCCCGGAACTGCTCCCCCTCCAGGAGCGCCTTGCCGTCGGCCAGGTGTTCCTCGCTGGTGACGCTGTCGCCGCAGGCTGCCAGGAGGCAGGAGAGCACAAGGAGGCGGATGAAACGACTCATACCAATTTTACGATTGCCGTGGCGCTGCCGGGGCAGCGAATGCCGGGAATTCTACTTTTCGCTACATTATCCACCCCCGGCGGGGGCTGGGCAATTGCGCGGGGGCAAAAAGCGCGGCGGGAAAACGCGCGGGGTTGGCGGGCTCAGACGGCCATGCGCAGGGCGTCGCTGTCCCCCAGGTACGCGACCGACAGGTAGTGCTCCAGGCCGGCGAAGGCGCCCTGGGCGCAATGTGGCACCGGGCGGTGAATCGTGAAATCCACGCCGAGGGCCGTGTGGCAACGCCGGTAGAAGCGGGCATTGCGCAATGAACTGAGCACCATGGCCTGCCGGAAGCCCGCGTCCCTGGAGGCGCCGATCAGGTGGGCGAGAAAGTCCCGCATCATCTGCAGGGTGCGGACCCGGGGGTCGATGACGAAGCGCTCCCACATGCAGCAGGACTCCCCCGCCAGTTCCAGCGCGTCCACCTGGCTGGGCAGGGACACCCGCGGGGAGATCCGCACACCGCCGACACACTCACCCTCGAACAGGGCCAGCATGATGGTGCCGTGCAGGTCCGACTCCTCCTCGGAGCCGTCGAAATCGGGCAGTTCCAGTTCTCGTCGATAACAGCCTTCGCGCAGGGCGTAGTATTGATCCAGTGTGTTGGGGTTACTGCAGACTTCAAACTCGACCGACAACGCTCTTTACCTCGAATGGCTATTACGCCGATCCCTGTAAGGCTCGACGGGAATAAACTCGCAAGTTGCGTACCACTCCCGGCTATATCTATGAAATTCATAAAGTTACGAATACAAGATCACGCGATACCGAGAAATCGTGGGAAAATACCGATAATATTTCGCGATTTTGTGGAAAATTTGCGACGAGATTAGCAGCGAAAACAAACTAGTACTTAGAAATCAAAGAGTTGGATTGTCGCCAATTTGCGACAAGTCGAAAAAACCTGCCCCTGTAGGTCACTCCGCGGTGCCCGGTGAATCCGCCGCGGCCACGTGCGTGCCGCCGCGTTTGACATGGCTGCGGGAAAGCCCGACATTACTTGCGGGACACGCGGCGTGGCACTTTTCGGGCCGGGGACGACAGCGATCGATGGCGGGCAAGCGGGACCTGACAGCACTGATCATGCGCCACCCCCTGGCGATGCTGGTACTCGGCCTCGCCGTCGTCTGCGCCCTGGGCTCCGGCGCGGGGCGCCTCTACCTCGAGTCCGGCATCGACATCTTCTTCGCCGACGACGACCCCTACCTGCTGGCGGAGCAGCACCTCAAGGACACGTACGGCCGCGAGGACAACATCCTGTTCGTGGTGGACACGGGCGATTCCGGCGTGTTCAGCCGGGACACCCTGGTGGCACTGGAGCGGCTCGCCGGGCGCGCCTGGCAGATGCCCTCGGCCCGACGGGTGGACTCCATCACCAACTATCTCTATCCCACGGTCGACGGCGACGACATCCGCATCGATCCCCTGGTCGAGGGTGCCGCGACGCTGTCGGCTACCGACATCGAGCGCATAGCCCGCATCGCGCGGGGAGAAAAAGCGCTCGTAGGCCGCCTGCTCGGTCCCGGCGCGGACGTGGTCGCGGTCAACGTCAGCCTCCTGCTGCCGTCGGAGGACACACCCGCGGCCATCGCCGCGGCCGTGGGGTTCGCCCGGGAGCTTGTGCGGGAGACCGAGGCGGAACACCCGGACCTGCGTATTCACCTCGCCGGCTGGGCGGTGACGGAGCAGACCCTCGCCGAGGTGACCGCGCAGGATTCCGCGACCCTCATGCCGGTGCTGTTCGCGCTGGTCATGGTGCTGCTGGCACTGCTGCTGCGCTCCGTGCTCGCAGCCCTGCTGACAGCCCTGGTCATCGCGCTCAGTGTGGCGACCGGCCTCGGCTACGCGGGCTGGGCGGGCACCGGACTGAACAGCGTGAGCATCTCGGCGCCGACTATCATTCTCACTCTCGCCATCGCCGACTGTATCCACGTGCTGACCGCCTTCCTGCGGCAGTTGAGGACAGAACCGGACCGTCGCGCGGCCATGGCGCACGCGCTGCGCGAAACGCTGTACCCTGTGACCCTCACCAGCGTGACCACCGCGCTGGGCTTCCTCAGCATGAATTTCAGCGAGTCGCCGCCTTTCCGCGACCTCGGCACCATCGCCGCGGTCGGTGTGATGGGTGCCCTGTGGGTGACCGTGACCATTCTCCCGGGCCTCGTCCTTGCGCTGCCGTTCCGCGCCGCGCGAGGTGCGCGCACCGGCCTGCCAATGGACGGCTTCGCACGCCTTGTGGTGCGACATCAGCGCACGCTGTTCTGGGCGAGCCTCGGGGTCATTCTCCTGGCGGTGGCGGGCCTGTCCAGGATAGAGCTCAACGACGACCCGGCGGGTTATTTCGACGCCGACGTCCCCCTCACCGGGACCATGGATATCGTCGAGAACCGCCTGTCCGGCACCCAGGTACTGCACTACTCCCTCCCCGCCGGCGGCGCGGGGGCGATAGCGGAACCGGCGTTCCTGGCCCAGGTGGAACAGTTCGCCGCCTGGCTGCGCGCGCAGCCGGAAGTGGCCAACGTCGAGGTGTTCACGGAGACCCTGAAACGCCTGAACGAGGTCATGCACGAGGGCGACCCGGCCTGGCACCGCCTTCCCGAGAGCCGCGAGCTGGCCGCGCAGTACACGCTTCTCTACGAGATTTCCGTGCCCTACGGGCAGGATGTCACCCACCAGGTGAGCGCCGACAAGTCCGCGCTGAAACTCAGCGCGACACTCAGGAACCAGCAGTCGCGCGGTATCGTCGCCTTCGACCACCGCGCGCAGGCCTGGATGGCCGCCAATACGCCGGCGCTGTCCGCCCAGGGCGCCGGCCAGTCCATCAGCTTCGCCAACGTGGGGCTGCGCAATATCCAGAGCATGCTCGCGGGCTCGCTGGTCGCCGTGCTGCTCATCTCAGGTTGCCTGGTGCTCGCCTTCCGCTCCCTGCGTTTCGGCCTGGTCAGCTTTATTCCCAACCTGTTCCCGGCCTTTGTCACGCTGGGCCTCTGGGGCTGGCTGGTGGGCGAGGTCAACATCGCCGCGTCGGTGGTGTTCAGCCTGACTCTGGGCATCATCGTCGACGACACCACCCACTTCCTGGTCAGGTACCTGCAGGGCCGGCGTGACATGGGGCTGGACGCCGCCGCAGCGGTCGCGCACACGTTCAACACTGTGGGCAGCGCGCTGGTGTCGACCTCACTCGTGCTGGCCATCGGCTTCCTGGCACTTGTACAATCCGATTTTTCCGTCAACGCCACATCGGGCCTGCTGGTCGCGGTCACCATCACCGTTGCCATCGTGCTGGACCTGCTGTTCCTGCCCACGGTCCTCATGCGGGCGGACCGACTGCTGGTCGGCGGATCGGCGGGCACACCGCGGGACGCAGCGGCGGCCCCCAATGCCCGAGGAACCCGACAATGAGACAAACGCGCACCGTTCAACGCCTCGGCGCCGGCCTGCTGTGCCTGTGGGCACTGGCGGCGCGCGCCGAGACCCCCGCCGTCGATGCCGAGGGCAGCGCCGCCGATCGCGGACTCGCGGTGGCGCAGGAGGCCGACCGGCGGGACGCCGGCTTCGGCGACACCACGGCGGACCTCACCATGCTGCTCAACCTGTCCGAGGCGGGCCAGGTCGAGCGCAGCATGCGACAGATGGTACTGGAGGTGGCCGACGACGGGGACAAGAGCATCATGGTGTTCGACCGGCCGCGGGACCTGCAGGGCACCGCCATTCTCACCTTCACCCACAGGACGGGCCCCGACGACCAGTGGCTGTACCTGCCCGCGCTGAAACGGGTCAAGCGCATCTCCAGCGCCGACAAATCCGGCCCGTTCATGGGCAGCGAGTTCGCCTACGAGGACCTCGCCTCGCAGGAGGTGGAGAAATACGGGTATCGCTACCTGCGCCGGGAAACCCTGGACGGGGTCGAGTGCCACGTGGTGGAGCGTGTACCGGTGGACCCGAAATCGGGGTACTCGCGACAGGAGGCCTGGTTCGACACGGAGGAGTACCGGCTGCGCCGCGTCGATTACTTCGACCGCAAGGGCGACGCGCTGAAAACCATGACCCTCACCGGTTACCGGCAGTACTTGCAACAGTACTGGCGTGCGGATGAAATGCACATGTCCAACCACCAGAGCGGCAAGAGCACACTGCTGCGGTTCAGCAATTACCAGTTTCGCGTGGGCCTGAAGGACAGGGATTTCAGCCGCGGTGCGCTGGCGCGCATTCGCTGACCACGTCGCCAGATCCGGAGATCGAGTGAAAAAAGGCCTGTTCCGCCCCGCACTGTTACCGACCCTGCTGGCCGCGCTGGCCGCGCTGGCGGCACAGCCGGCGCGCGCGGAGGGAGAGACCCAGGTCGAGCGCCTGCGCATCGGACTCAATCCCGAGCGCACGCGCGTGGTCTTCGACCTCTCGGGCGCGGGTCCCTATCGCATGCTGACGCTGGAGAACCCCCTGCGCGTGGTCGTGGACTTCCCCTCCGGCACGAGTTATTTCGACCCCGACAGCCTCGGCCTCGCCGGCACGCCGGTTGCGCGCATCCGCACCGGCATCCAACCGGACGGCACACTGCGCTACGTATTCGACCTGCGCCGCGAGGTCGAACCCGAGCTGTTTCCGCTGCAACCTTTCGAGGGTCGCGGTCACCGCCTGGTGCTGGACCTCCACCAGCCCGGTGCAGCGCCCGCGGGGACTGCCGTCGCGGTTGCCGAGGACACCGCGGGGGCAACCGAGGGGCAAGCGGAGACGCTGCGTGCGCCGCCGGTAATCACACCCAGGGATGCGACAGAGGTGCCCAACCCCGTCGACAGCGGCACGCCGGGACAGTGGTCCGGTTCCGTCGGCGTGCAGACACGGCTGTTCTTCAGCGACCCCGCATACCCGGACCAGGACGAACAGAACCTGTCCGCATCCTTCGAACCCGAGTACTACATCGACTGGGCCGGGGGCACCCAGCGTTTCGCCTTCCGGCCCTTCTTCCGCTGGGACGCCAACGACAGCGAGCGCACCCACGCCGACGTGCGCGAACTGTACTGGCGTGCACAGAGGGACGCACTGGTGTTCAAGGCCGGTGTAGACGTGGTGTTCTGGGGTGTCACCGAGTCCCAGCACCTCGTGGACATCATCAACCAGACCGACCGGGTGGAGAACATCGACCGCGAGGACAAACTGGGCCAGCCCATGGCCAGCCTGCAGTGGATGACCGACACGGCGGGCACCTGGGAGGGCTGGGTGCTGCCCTACTTCCGCGAGCGCACCTTCCCGGGGAAAGACGGTCGCCTGCGCACCGACCCGCCCGTCGATACCGACGACCCGATCTGGGACTCCTCCGACGAGGAGGAACACGTGGACTTCGCCCTGCGCTGGAGCCACTACATCGGCAACTGGGACATCGGGCTGGCTCACTTCACCGGCACCGGCCGGGAACCCGTCCTCGTGCCGGGCGGCGATCCGGGCAAACCCACACTGCGCCCGTTCTACCAGCAGATCGACCAGACCTCTCTCGACCTGCAGGCGACTGTCGGCGCGTGGCTGTGGAAACTGGAGGCGATCCACAACAGCAACAAGATCGAGGACTACTACGCCGCGGTGGGCGGCTTCGAGTACACCCTGTTCGGTGTGGCAAACAGCACGGCGGACCTGGGCTGGCTACTGGAATACCATCACGACGAGCGCGGCGAGGACCCCATGGTGGCCCTGCAGAACGATCTGTACGCGGGTCTGCGCTGGACCGGCAACGACATCGCCGGCACCCGCCTGTTGACCGGTTTCACCGTCGACCTCGACAACGGCGGCACCTTCGGCAACGTGGAGGCGGTGCGGCGCCTCGGCGAGTCCTGGACCATCACGCTGGAAGCGCGCACCTTCTTCAACACCGACGACGACAACCCGCTGCATTTCTTCCGCGACGACGACTACATCGAGCTGCAGCTGGATCGTTTTTTCTAAGACCCTCTGAGAGATTGTTTCAGGCATAAAAAAACCCGCTCGAGAGCGGGTTTTTTCGCGGGCCCCCGCGGGGGGGCCGGATCAGACTCAGGCGGCTTTCCGGCGGGAGAGACCGGCGCCAGCCAGCAGGCCCGCACCCAGCAGCAGCAGGGTGGCCGGGACCGGCACTTCCTGGGATACCAGCGTCTGGGCAGAGGCCGCGTAGGACACCGCGTACGTGCCGCTCTCCAGGCCGGTGATGGTCAGGCTGAAGAAGCCGTTGCCACTGTCGTCCAGGGTCACACCGTTGGTGGCCGTGGTGGAGTTGGCGTTCAGGTTGCCCGCCTCCACGGAGGCACAGGACACTGCGCCGGGACCGCTACACTCGACGATACCCGCGTTGGCACCACCTTCCGGTACCCACTCGATCTCGGTACCGTTGCTGGCGGTGATGGTCACGCTGGAGGAGATCACACCCAGGGCCACGCCCTGTGAAAGACCGGTGATGTCGGCGATCGCGTTCCAGTCCGCGTTGAAGGCCAGGGCGATGCCGCCGCCCGGATCGTCCAGGGTGAACTCGAAGTTCAGGGACGTGGTGGAGGCCACGTTGGCGGACGCAGAGGCGATAAAGCCGCCCTGCAGGTTGCTCTCCGCTACCACGGCGGCCGACGTGGCCGGATCGCCGACCAGCTGCGCGTCTGCGATCACGGACTCCGCGTTGGAGTACTGGCCGGTCTGGGCGAACAGCGTGTTCACGTCATTGTCAGCACGGTTGACGTCGCCGCCGGGGGCATTTTGTACCGGGCCGCTGAGCACGATGCCGGGGCCGGGGCCACCGCAGGTGCCGGGACCGACGCCGTTGCCGAAGCAGTCCTGGATGAATCCACCGGAAGAGCCGCCGTTCAGGGACGCGTTCGCGGAAGTGGTGAAGTTCCAGAGGCCGGGGCCGGTGCCGCCGGTCAGGCCGGAAATCTCCGTGGTGAAGTCGGTGACTACCAGGCGCCCGAGGCCGTATACATCGGCGGAGGCCTGTCCCGACACGCCCAGGGTCGCTGCTGTTGCCAGCGCCGCCGCGAGCGATTTCAGTGCTGTTTTCTTCATGGCTAGTCTCCCTAACTTGCCGTTACCGTTGAAAACCTTGCGACCTGCGCCCTGTCCTGGGCCGGCCGAAAATTTCGTTCGGAAGATAAAAAGCAAGGCATGTACCAATGTCATATTATTTCTTTATTTTCAGTAAGTTACAAACTTCGCCAATGTTTCAGCGCCCCGCCAAACCGCGTTTTGTAAAAAATCCTGACGGGGCCGGGCGAGGATCACGCCATTACCACTGGTTATGGCGGGGTGATCGCGACGGCCGCCCGGGGCATCAGCCGGCGGACAGCTCCGCCAGCAGCTCCCTGGCGCGGGCCAGCACCGCCGGGTCCTCGGCCTCGTCGACCACGGTGCGCAGCTGCGCGGTGGCCTCCCGGGTCCGGCCCTGGGCGGCCAGGAGGCGGGCGAGGTTGACCCGGTACTGCATGTTCCGGGGCTGTACCTCTACCGCTTTCGCCACCATGTTGGCCCCCGCCACAGTCTTGCCGCTGTCCGCGAGCAGGCTGCCGTAGGTATCGAGCACCACCGGGTCCTCCGGCAGCAGTTCGTGGGCCCGTTTCGCGTAGTCCAGCGCCCTGTCCAGGTCGCGCTCGCGCTCCAGCCAGGCCAGGTTGTTCAACGCCACGATGGAGGCCGGCGCCAGCGACAGCATCTCTTCATACAGCGCTATGGCTTTCTCCGGGTCCGTCGTCACGGCGCCCTCCGCCTGCATGGCGAGCAGGGTGAGGTCCTCGGGGAACTCCCCGCGCCAGTGTTCCAGTTCGGCGAGGGAGCCCTCCCGGTCGCCGACCGTGGCCAGGGTGATGGCCAGCATCAGCGCCGACTCGGGGTTCGGGTCGAGTTCCAGGACCTTGCGGAAGGACTCCTCGGCCCGCTCGAAGCGCTGTTCGCGCACGGCCAGCCAGCCCTCCATGCGCCAGATCTCGACCCTGTCCCCGGTCGCCTCCGCGAGCACCTTGTCCATCACCGCACGCGCCTGTGCGAGGTCGCCCGCCAGGCCGTGCATACGCACCTGGGCCAGTCGCGCGGGCAGGTACTTGCCGTTGATGGCGACAGCCCGGTCGAGGGCCGCCATCGCGCCCTCGAAGTCACCCTGGGCGGCGAGCGCTTCGCCGTGGAAATAGTTGGCCAGCACCGAGTCCGGCGAGACCTCGACCCACTGCTCCCAGCTGCCCTGTGCCATGTCGCCCTGGCCGAGGTTGGCGAAGGACTTGCCGCGCAGCTCCATCAGGGACGGCTGGGCGAGGACCCACTCGTCCTTCAGCTTCTCCGTCAGCACGATCACCTGGTCGTATTCACCGGCGTCAAACCGCAACCGCACCAATCGCGCGCGAACAGCGTGGTTGGCAGGGTCCTGGTTGAGCAGTTCCTCCAGTGCGGCGGTAGCGTCCGAGGGCTGGTCCTCGCGCACTACGAGACCGGCCAGGTAGGAGCGGGCGAGACCGTCCTCCGGGTGTACCTCCAGGTAGTCCGTCAGCAGGGTGCGCGCCCTGGCGCGCTCCCCGGTGGCGTCGTAGATCTTCGCGAGGTTGCGTGTCGTGGAGGGGTCGTGGGGGTCGAGTTTGAGGATGGCTTCCATGGTCGCGCGGCCGGCCGCGAAATCGCCGCCGATCATCTGCCCGGCAGCCACCACCTTCAGCGCGTCGCTGCGCTGGGGGTACTGGTTGTGCAGGTTCTGCGCCATGGCCATCGACTCCTCCACCCGGCCCTTTTTCAGGGCCGCGGCAGCGGACAGCAGGACGTTCGAGTACTGGCTCTCGTCGATGGTGCCCTGCGCCACCTCCAGGTCCCGGGCGATGTAGTCGCCCCGCACCGTGCGCGCCTCCTCGAGGGCGCGCTGGGCCCGCTCCTCCTCGGGGTCCAACGCCAGCACACGCTCGAAATAGTCGACCGCGGAATCGTGGTCACCCTCGACCATGGCCAGTGCCCCGAGCATCCCGAGCACCGGCACGTTGTCGTCCCCAGAGCGCTCCAGCGCGTCCTGCAGGATCTCCTGGGCGGAATCGACATCGAGGCGCTGGCTCTGCAGCGTCGCCCGCATGCGCGCCACGGTCGTGGACCTCGGAACCTGCTCGTAGAGCTGGCCGAGCAGCACGTCCGCCTGCTCGAAGCGCTCCTGTTCCAGCAGCGCCGCCACGAGGTACATCTTCATGGGAACATTGCGCGGCAACGCCTCGAGCCCCTTGGTCAGCTCGGCAGAGGCGCCGGCGTAGTCCTCCTTCATGTACAGGGAGACCCCGCGCACCTGGTGCACATAGGCGAGCTTGCCGAGGCCCGCCTTGCGCAGCTCCCGCAGGTCGTGCTCAGCCAGGCCGATTTTGCCCAGGCGCAGGGCCGTCATGGCGCGCCGCGCGTTGACCATGTTCACGTAGCCGCGGCTCTCGATGGATTTCGAATAGGCCTCGTAGGCGCCGGCCAGGTTCTCCTCGGCGGCCAGCAGGTCGCCCTTCAGCGCCAGGGCATCCGGCGATTCCGGGTCCAGCTCCAGCGCCCTGTCCACCCACTCCCGCGCCCTCTCCAGGCTGCCCACCCGCGCCTCGAAGGACGCGGTCGCCGCCAGCACCAGTGCAGACTCGGGATCCAGTTCCCGTGCCGCTTCCAGGGTCTTGCCCGCCAGCTCGAAATCCCCGAGCTCCATCAGCGCGAGACCGCGCCAGGCCATGATCTCACCCTGCACTGTCGGCGAGGGCTCCTCGGGGAACTCCTCTGCCTCCTCCACCAGCTCCTCGTACTTGCCCTGCAGCATGAGGGAGCGGGTCAGCAGCAGCGCCGCCTCGCTCGCGTTCATGCCCATTTCCCGGGCGCGCCTGATCTCCTTCTCAGCCTCCGCACCCAGCCCGAGGTCGAGGTGGACGTAGGCCATCTCCCGGCGGATCTGCATGTTGAAGGGCGCCTTCTGCGCCGCGTTCTTCAGTTCGATCTGGGCGCCCAGCAGGTCGCCTGCGTCGCGCAGCATGCCGGCGTTGGACAGGTGCTCCTCCGTGGTCAGTTCCCTCTCGCACGATGCGGTGAACAGCGCCACCAACAGCACCAGCAGCGGTGTGATCCTGTTACGCATTGACTCGGCCTCCCTGCGGCTAATGCGGGCATTATGGCCCGCCATCAGTAGTTCGTATACTGCCCGGCTGTTTCCAAGACCCGCTGATTGAAACAGCTTTTACTAAGACCCGCTGATCGGAACCGCTTTTACTAAGATCTGCTGCTTGAACCGGCTTCTGAGACCAGCGGCTTCGCGGGCATCCCGCCCCAGCGCTCCCCCGGCCCGATGCGCGTCCCCTTGGCGACCACCGCGCCCACCGATACCACCGCCCCGTCGCCGATTACCACCCCGGGCATGACGGTGGCCTTGGCGCCGATGGTGACGTTGTCACCTATGCGCACCGCTTCCAGGGCCATGTGGGCGCCCTCGATCACGTGGGAAAACAGCACAGCGTCGTGTCCGATGATGGTGTTCGCACCCAGCTCGGTGAGGGCGGGGTCGAGAATGGCGCCGCCGCTGTAGGTGTTCGCCCCCATCTTCGCGCCAAGGGCGAGGTAGACGAGGCGCATGATGGGCGTCGGTACGAAATGCGTGCGTATCAGCGGGTAAAACAGGACCAGCCGAAACAGGGTGTCCACCTGGTAGGCGAACTCCTCCTGGGAGCCCTCGGGCAGGTCGCCCTCCACCAGTGGCAGGAACTGGTGGGAGAGCCGGTAGAGCAGGAAAGCCCAGAGATAGAAAACGAACAGGAACACCAGCAGCCAGGCCACGGCATAGAAATCGCCGGCCCAGGCGCGGCTGACGAGTGCGAGCGTGGTCGCCAGGGCCAGGACGGCGATGAGCGTCAGCAGTGTCGCGAAAACGGCCACCTGCGCCGCAGAGATCTTACGCATGTTGCACCTCCTGCGTGTGTCGCCCGTGCCCGGACCAGGGTGCGGCGGACTCCTCGAGGAACCGCGCAAACCCGGCGACGCCGTCCACCGCGGCGGACTCTGCCGCCAGGGCTTCGGCAGCGCGTGTAAAGGAAGGCTCCTGGAGCAGCCTCTGCAGCGCCGTCGCCAGGGTCGCCGACGTCAGGTTGTCCGCGCGCAGGCAGAGTCCCGCTCCCACTCGCTCCAGGGCCTGCATGTTGAGAAACTGGTCCAGGTTGCCGGCGATACCCAGGACAGGCCTGCCACAGGCCAGCGCCTGCTGGGTGGTCGGGCTGCCGCCGTTGCACACCACGACAGCGGCGCGGCGCGCTGCCAGGTGACCCGGGAGGTAGGGCGCCACCCACACATTGCCCGGCAAGGTCGGCGTCCCGGCGCCGGCGGTGGCGACCATGGCCGCCACGGGCAATTCGGCCAGCGCCTGCAGCAGTGCGGGCAGCATCCCGGCATGCCCGGAACTGCCGGGCGTGGCGTAGACCAGCGGTCGGTCGTCCGGCAGCGCGTCCCACCAGTCCGGGACAACCGCGGACGGCGACCAGGGAACCGGCCCTATCACCCGGTGGTTGGCGGGCAGGGGACGCATCTCGTAAAGCCCGGGAATATCGCAGTACAGCGTGTAGTCGCCGTGCGTGTACACCCGCCGCAGATCGGGTCCGAGGGAGGGCAAACCGTGACGCCTGCGCAGGGCCGCCATGGGCCGGCTGTGCAAAGCAAAGGCGAAAGGCCGCGCGGCACTGAACAGCCACTGGCCCAGCCGTGGACCCAGCGCCCGGGTCACCGGGAGGTCGGGGGCCGGGTAGCCCTGTTGCGCATAGGGCGACCAGCAGGCATTGCCCAGGGTCACGCTGGGCACACCGCGAATCTGGGCGGCCACCGGCAGGGAGAGGCGGAAGTCCCCGACGACGAGGTCCGGCCGCACCGCGTCGAGCAGGCCCAGGTCGGCCTCGAGGTAGGCTTCGAGCGTCGCCAGATCGTACAGCGGGGCGCCGCGCGCCAGGGCCGCGGTGAACTGGCCCGGCTCGATCGAATGGACGGCGTGTTCGGTGCAATGCAGGTCGCCGAGCAGTTCGCGGTAGCGCGGGCACTGGGCGATGTGCACTTCCCAGTGCGCTGGATCGAGACCCGCCGCCAGGGCGGCGGGTCTGGCGACGTGCGCGAGGGTAACCGCCTCTGCCACGAACAGGATGCGCGTCCTGTTCCCGGCCGTGTTGTCGACGCTCATGACCATGCGCCTCAGCCGTCGGCACCGACCAGCAGTTTTTCGAGGGCCGGCCTTGTCGAACGCGAGCGGGGCGCGGGACCGAAGCCGAGGCGACCCATGTAGACCCTCCCCGCCTCGTTGCCGCGATCACCGAGCAGATCGGCGAGCTGGCCGGAGAGCCGCTCCGCGAGCGCCTGCTCGCCGGCGACCGCGGTGAACTGCATGCCCCGATGCACGTACCTCGAGAAGATCACCGGGGTCATCTCCGGTTGCAACTGCAGGTTCTGTCGGGTCGCCTCCAGCCAGAATCGCTGCACGGCGCGGCCGCCAGCGATAAAGTCGTCCACCCCGGCCAGGGGACGGTCGGCGACGATGGCGAAGTGTGCGCCGCAGCGCAGCCCGGTGGCGAGGTCCATCTGCAAGCGCGGCAACCAGGTGCCGGCGAAGAAGCGGTTGAGCACCTTGACGCGTCCCCAGCTGCCCAGCGCCCAGCGCATGATACGCCGGGTCAGCGGGTCGACACCCAGCGCGTACTCCGGGAGGCGGTCCTCGCTGTAGCGCGCACCCCACTCGATGTTCTGCCGGTGCACCTCGTAGGCCTCGGGCGTCGCCAGGCGGATGTGGGCGTTGTGAAACAACAGCTTCGCGACGCTTCGCCGCACAGCGCCCTCCAGCCAGATGACCCGGTAGCCCTCGCCGACGGCCGACTCCAGTGCCCCCTTTTGCGTCGCCGACAGCGGCCGCGTGGACAGTGGCCGGCGCTGCGTGGTGCGCGCGGCGACGAAAGGCAGCAGCGGGCTCGGCGCCACACCCTCTCCCGCCGCCAGCTCGACATCGATGCGCAAGGCGGTGTCGGGCGTATCGGGGCGACGCCGGCACCGGGCGATCATCCCCTCCCCCGACGCCGCTATTTCGATGGACTCCAGCAGCGCGCCGACCGCTATCTGGCTGGAGGTGCCGTCGAGGTCGTAGACACACCAGTCACGGGTGTCGTGGGCGTGCACGACCGCGCGGCTGTCGTCCACGATCTCGAAGCGCCAGGGTTGCTCGTTGTCCCCGCTCGGCGCCCAGCGCGCAATGTCGAGTACGCGCTCGATCCCTCGCTGCCGCGGCGCGCCGGTGCCCGGCGCGGTCTCGCCCTTGGCCATGACCATACGCCGCGCCACCGCCAGGCCGAGGCGCTGCAGCGGATTGTTGTTGCCCCAGGGCCGCCAGGTGGTGGCCAGGCGGTTGCGGTAGGCATCGAAATGGATGCCGCGCGGCGCCAGCGGCACCGGGCCGCGGTCCAGCAGCAGCTTGAGCGCGAAGGTACCGGCAAATCCCGCGCACAACTCGCAGGCCATCGGCGTCGACGGGCCCTTGCGGGCGTTGAAATCGACCCGGGTGTCGTCGGCGAGGTAGGACATCTGCAGGCGCGCCGGCGCCAGTCCCAGCATGAAGCGCAGGGCCTGCTCGTCCGCGTCCCGGCCCGCCATGCGAAAATAGTCCTCGTAGCTCATACCCCCCGGGGCGAACACCAGCAGCGCTGCGCCCATACCGAGCGGCGCGGCGGTCACCGCCGGTATGCCGCGCTGCGCGCAGCCTGCGAAAACCTGGTTGCGGATATCCAGCGCGAAGAAATCCAGGCTGTCGACGTAAAGGTCCACGCCGTCCAGGAAGCGATCGAGATTCTGCGCGCTCACGCCCTCCTCGAAGCGGGCGATGTCGAGCCCCGGGTTGATGTCGAGCGCGGCCTCCGCCAGGACGTCGACCTTGGGGCGGTCCAGGTTGCTGACGAAGGCGCCGGCCTGGCGGTTGAAATTCTGGATTTCGAAGCGGTCGAAGTCGGCGATAGTGAAGTTGCCGATCCCCAGGCGCGTCAGCGTCAGCAGGTGGCTCCCGCCGACGCCGCCGAGACCCGCGATGGCGACGCGCTTGCCGCGCAGGATCTCCTGTTCCGCCTCGGTGACCCAGCCGATGTTGCGGGAAAAGGCTGCGCGGTAATCAAACATCGTTGCGCACGCGTCTTACCCGTGCAGACCCGGCCCGCCGCGATGCGCGAGGTAATCAGCCACCATAACCCCGGGCGATGCGCTCGTGCACCTCGAGATAAAGCTCCTTCAGGTCCGGCCGCATGTTGTCGAGGGCCGACTGAGTGCGGATGAAGTAGGGGGCGCGCATGCCGTGATAGTCGATGTCCTGGCCCACCCGATCGAACACAATGCCCGAGCGCTGCAGCAGCCGCGGCAGGAAAGGCTCCATCATGGCGAAGACATCCGTGCGGCCGGAGATTGCGGTCAGCGCAGTCGCCGCGAGAAAACAGGTGACGGCTATCATGGAGAAAGTACGGCGCTCCTGCTGCGAGCAGTCCAGGCCCTCGATTTCACCGAAGCGCGTCACACTCTCCCCCGAGCGCCGCCGGAACGCGCCGTCCACCGCGAGCCGCGAGATTTCGCAGACCCGGCCGCGATCGACCTGCAGCGCCCCCAGCCGCTCGAGGTCGAGGCTCTCGGCGCAGTTCTTCTCGAAAGGCAGCGGGTCGGCGCCCCCGTCACCGGTGGGCAATACCATGCGCACACACCCGGCGGCCAGGCCGGAGGACTTGTGGAGGATCACCGCGTGTACGGAGGTCGCGTCAAACTCGTCGGTTTCCTGGCCGTTCGGAAAGGCCTCTGCGGGTTCGTAACCGAACTCCTGGCAGTAAACCCGGTAGCGGATACCGAAGACCTCGTCGCGCTGGGACTCGGACGCGGCGAAGTCCACGTCGAAATAGCGCAGGAAATTCTCACTCAATGGATAGCGCATGCTTCCCACAGCCCTGGTATCTCCCCTTTTATTATTTCACCCGCGTCCCCGCGGACAGTGTATCCAATTTTGACGGGCAAGTGCTCGGCATTTGCGCGGTCGGAGGTCCTGCAGGCCGGTAATAATGCCGCTTCCGCGGGCTAGCGCCCCCCCTGTACCCCCAGGTGCGCCTCCAGGTGGGGCAGGAACCCGGCCATCGCCCGGTGCAGCAGGACGAGCACCTCCTCGAAGCCGCTGAGGCTGCCGTAGTAGGGATCGGGAATATCGCCGACGTCGCCCTCGGGGCACCAGGAGCCGAGCAGGGAGACGCGGCGCCTCAGGTGTACCGGGGCATTCTCCTGAAGCCACTCCAGGTTGCGGCTGTCCATCGCCAGGATAAAGTCAAAGCGCGAAAAGTCCTCCCCGACCACCTGCCGCGCCCGTGTGCGGCGCAGGTCGATGCCCTCCCGGGCGCAGACCTGTTGTGCGCGGCCGTCAGCGGGATGCCCCGGCTGCGTCGCGTTGGTGCCCGCCGAGTCCAGGCGCACCTTGCGCTTCAGCCCGCGCAGCGCGAGCTCCTCCCGCAGCAGTCCCTCGGCCATTGGCGAGCGGCAGATGTTTGCGGTACAAACCAGCAGGACCGACGCGGAGTAGCGCGCTGCGAAAATCATGGATCGCCCCGGGACAACACGGCGCCAGTATACGGGTTAAGCGGGTGCGCTCGCCACGCCGCGAACGTCAGGGGTGGGCATTCCCACGTGTCTCACTGTAGCGCGTAATCAGCCAGGCCATCGTCGGGAACAGCAGCGGATCGGTCAGGGCCGGCGTACCGGCGCCGACATAGCGCTGCACCCACTCGATCAACAGCAGGCCCAGCGCGATCGCCAAAACCCGCGGCGCGGCGGGCGGTCGACCCGCGACCAGCAACAGTGCCACGGCGCCGAACACGAATATCTTGCGGCACAGGGCCTGGGCGTTGACCAGCATCGAGCCCTGCAGGTAACCGATGAAGGGCAGCCAGCCGAACTCGCGACTCTCCTCCCTGAGGTGCAGCGGGCCGATCGCGTCCACGGCAAAGGCGATGCAGAGTCCCCAGCCCAGCGTCACACCCGATACCCGCCCGTTCACCGCGGGCCACAGGACCAGCGCGAGGACCACCGACACCACCGCGGTCAGGCTGAGGTGATTCTCGATGATGACCAGCTGCAGGGTGAGTACCGCGAGCGCCCCGGCGACAAGCGTCGTCCCGCGCAAACGCAGGCCCGCCCAGTGTGCGAGCAGGTGCAGGAAGACCAGCCAGGAGAGCGTGGTCACCAGGCACGCCTGCCAGGAAAATCGCAGCAGGGGCCATAGGGGGAACAGCGCCTCGCGCCATGCCTGCGGATCCAGGGACGGCACAAAGGGAACGAGCTGGCTGGCGAGCCAGAACCCGGCAATCACCAGGGGCAGGTGACGCGCGGTATCCTCGCCCCTGCCCCCCAGTGGCAGGACCCGGCCGGTAAGCCAGCCCAGGGCGCCGCCGAGCACATTGACATAGAAGTCGAAAATCGACGGGTCACGGCCGGGTGTGAACAGCTGGCCGAGCTGGCACGCGGCGGAGAGGAGCACGCCGCCCAGAGCCAGCGCCAGTGCACCGCGTGCGCCGCCGCGCGCGGCGAGCAGGCAGGCCAGGTAGCCGTAGGGGAAAAACAGCACCAGGTTGCCGAGGATGTCGCCGATACTGTTGACCTCCCGCCACGAGGCGAGGAAGCCGGCCCAGACGGTCTCGTCCACCGGCAGTGTGAACCAGAACGGGAACAGGGACCCGTAGAGGATGCCCAGACACACCAGGGCGAAGAGGGGCTGCAGTACGGAACGCTGCCGGCTCAAGGAGATCTCGCCGGGTTCGACCGGCTCACCGGGCGGCCGCGGCCATGCCCCGCTCAGGGCGTCTCGAGGAGCCGGTGTACATATTCCGCCGGTATGGCGAAGGTGATGCCGGTGGGCTGCGAGAGCATCGATTCCCGGCTCTCCTTGACCATCACGCTGTTGATGACGCCGATGACCCGGCCCGTCTCGAGTTCAAACAGCGGGCTGCCGCTGTTGCCCGGGTAGGCGGTGGCATTGAGCTGGAAGACATTGAAGCTCTCGCGCAACAGGCGTATGTGCACATCCTCGAGGTCCCGGGCGTTCTCCAGCGGGCGCGCTATGGGTGTGATCGCCGCGACGATACCGTGGTGCGTGGCCGGGTAGAGTCCGAGCACGTTGCCGATGGGGAATCCGGTAAAGGCGACCGCCTGGCCCTCGCGCACCCGGTCCGACTCTCCCAGTTCGAGGGCGGGCACCGGCTCGCCATCAAAGCGCAACAGGGCGAGATCCCGCGTGTCATCCCGGTGCACCTCCGTCGCGGGCCGCACCCTGGCACGCGCGCCGCGCCCGGTGAACACTGCCAGTATCTGGTTGTTGTCGACATCGAGAGCGTCGGGAACGACGTGGGCGTTGGTGACCACGTGGCGACCGTCGCCGACCACGAAGCCCGTGCCGTGGTAAACCACGGGGTCGCGGCCACCGGTCGGCTGTCGCGGTGGGTAGACCGCACCGATCGCCACTATCGAGGGGCGGATGCGCTCGACAAGTTCCGGCAGGCCGTCGCCGCGTGCCACCTGTGCCAGGCAGAGCATCAAGGAAAGGAAAGCCAGGCGAATCAAGCTGTGTTCTCCGTCACAGTTCACGTTGGCGCACATTGTCCCGTCCCGTTTTTCGTTCGACAATCCGCCGTATTGCCGGGTATGGACATGGGCTACAATAGCTGTTTTCGCCCGCAAATCCCACAGGATCCCACCGACACCGGAACCATGCCCGACCTGATACACGAGTTTATCGAGCACAGTGCTCAGGTCTCGCCGGACGCCACCGCACTGCTCTTCAAGGACCACACGCGAAGCTACGCTGAACTGTGGACGGACGTGCAGCGGGTCGCTGGCGCCCTCATCGATATGGGCATCGGTGCCGGCGAGCGCGTCGCGGTCTACCTGCCGAAACAGTTCGAGACCGTTGCCGGACTGTTCGGCGCCGCGGCTGCGGGTGCCAGTTTCGTCCCCGTCAATCCACTGCTCAAAGCGCGCCAGCTCGCCCACATTCTGCCCCACTGCAACGTGCGCGTGCTGATCACGTCGGCGCAGCGACTGGAGGGCATTCGCGAAGTGCTGGACGACTGCCCGGACCTGCACACGGTGGTACTGACCAACTGCGAGGCGGGCGCAGCGGCGGCGCTGCCAAAACAGGGTTTTCTCGCCTGGGACGACTTCACCTCGCGCGGCCATCCCGGCGCCGGACACCGGCGCATCGACACAGACATGGCCGCCATCCTCTATACCTCCGGCAGCACCGGCAACCCGAAGGGCGTGGTCCTGTCCCACCGCAACATGGTGGCCGGTGCGCACAGCGTGGCGACCTACCTCGGCAACACGGCCGCCGATCGCCTCCTCGGCGTCCTGCCCCTGAGCTTCGACGCGGGCCTGAGCCAGCTCACCACGGCGTTCTCCGTCGGCGCCTCGGTGGTCCTCATGGACTACCTCCTGCCCCGGGACGTACTGCGCGCGGTGGCCCGGCACGGCGTCACCGGGCTCGCGGCGGTACCGCCACTGTGGAACCAGCTGCGCGACCTGGAATGGCCGCCGGAAGCGGCCGCCTCGCTGCGCTATATCACCAACACCGGCGGCAAGATGCCCGTGGCGACAACCCGCGCACTGCAGGCGGCGCTCCCGGACACCGCCGTGTTCCTGATGTACGGCCTCACCGAGGCCTTCCGCTCCACCTACCTGCCCCCCGACCAGGTAGACGTGCGACCCGACTCCATCGGTGTGGCGATCCCCAACGCGGAGATACTCGTGGTGGACGAACACGGCAGGGAGTGCGGCCCGGAGGAACCGGGAGAACTGGTGCACCGGGGCGCGCTGGTCTCGCTCGGTTACTGGAACGACCCGGAGAAAACCGCCGCGCGCTTCAAGCCCGCCCCGGGACGCCCCGGCGAGATACCCACCGAGGAACTGGCGGTGTGGTCCGGCGACCAGGTGAAAAGGGATGCCGAGGGTTACCTCTATTTCATCACCCGCCAGGACGAGATGATCAAGACCTCGGGTTACCGCGTCAGCCCCACCGAGGTGGAGGAGGTGGCCTTCGGTTCCGGACTGGTCAGCGGCGCCGCGGCTCTCGGCCTGCCCCACGAGGCGCTGGGCCAGGCCATCCTGCTGGTGGTTACCGCGGCGGGCACCGGGACCGGGGAGGACAGCCTGGAGGACACGCTGCTCGCCCACTGCCGTCGCGAGCTGCCCAACTACATGGTGCCCCTGGCGATCGCGGCCCGCGACGCCATGCCCCACAACCAGAACGGCAAGATCGACCGCCGCGCCCTCGCCGACGAGTACGGCGACATGTTCCAGGAGGCCGCGCGTTGAACGAGGAGCAAACGGCGGACACCGCCCCGCGCCACGCGGCCATGGACCAGTTCCCGGTAGTCGATAACTGCCTGCAGGTCGGCGGTAGGCCCCTGACGGAGCTCGCCGCCGCGGGCACGCCGTTTTTCGCCTACGACGGCGCCGTGATGAAGGCACAGGTGGACCGGCTGCGCGCGGCGATGCCCGGGGGCCTGCACCTGCACTACGCCATCAAGGCCAACCCGATGCCCGAGGTGGTGAGCCACCTCGCCGCCCTGACCGACGGCCTGGACGTGGCCTCCGCGGGGGAACTGCGCGCGGCCCTCGCGACCGGCACCGAACCCCGGCACATCAGTTTCGCGGGCCCGGGTAAATCCGCCGAGGACCTGGAGCTGGCCCTCGAGGCAGGCGTGATCATCAACCTCGAGTCCGAGCGCGAGATGGCGAAGGTGGCAGCCCTCGCCGAGCGCAGCGGGATTCGGCCGCCGGTCGCCATCCGGGTCAACCCGGATTTTGAACTGAAGGCCGCCGGCATGAAGATGGGCAGCGGCCCCAAACCGTTCGGTGTGGACGCGGAGCGCGTCCCCGCCATGCTCGGGGCCCTCGCCACGCTGCCCCTGGAGTTCGTCGGCTTCCACATTTTCTCCGGGTCGCAGAACCTGCGTCCCGAGGCCATCATCGACGCCCAGTCGCAGACCTTCGACCTCGCCTTCGCCCTGGCTGAACACGCTCCCGGCCCGGTGCGCTGGCTGAATGTCGGCGGCGGGCTCGGGGTGCCGTACTTCCCGGGTGAGCAACGGCTGGACCTGGCGCCGATCGCCGCGCGCATGGAGGCCCTGCTGCAGTCTGCCGCCGAGCGGCTGCCGGGGGTCGAGGTCGTCATGGAACTCGGCCGCTACCTGACCGCCGAAGCGGGCGTGTACGTCTGCGCGGTCGTCGAGCGCAAGGCGTCGCGGGGGGAGACCTTCCTCGTGACCGACGGCGGGCTCCACCACCACCTGGCCGCCTCGGGCAACTTCGGCCAGGTCATCCGCAAGAACTACCCGCTCGCCCTGGGCAATCGCGTCGACGACGGCGCCGGCGAGGTGGTCAACGTGGTCGGGCCACTGTGCACCCCGCTGGACCTGCTGGGCGACACGGTGACACTGCCGCGCGCCGACGAGGGCGACCTCGTCGTGGTGTTCCAGTCCGGCGCCTATGGCTACTCCGCCAGTCCCCGCGACTTCCTGAGTCATCCACAGCCGCGGGAAATCTTCCTCTGAGCAAAGGCCGCACAATTTCGCGTTGACCTCGTCGCCGCGTTGCCTATACTTAGCCTCCGCCGCGAGCCCTGAAAGGGCTTGCGCAGGTCCCCGGAAGGGGTCGCTGGGAGGCGTGGAAACAGCCGGTGCGGGCCGCTTCCAAACCTCGATAAAAATAAATAAACGTTTTGCATCTGTATGATTTGGCGAGTTTTTTCATCGACTGACCAAGTGTGCCGACCGGGCTGTCCCGGCGCCGGGCCTGTGCACCCGCTTCATCACGGTGTAACAACGGCGTGCGATGCTACGAACCGCATCACATTTTGGGCATTATTTTGAGCACGAGTACAGGACTCGTGCTAGGCTGGTTACTGCACTGATAATGTTGTGGATAAGTGTGGTGACTGACTGTGAATAACTTCTCGCTGGCTGTCCTCTAGCGGCGGGATTCACGGGAAGAGAAACAACAACCAGGTCGAATACTCTGATCGCCGCAAGGGGTGGCGCAGCACTTCCCTATCCCCTGCGATCTGTCGACACGGTGTACTCAGGGACTCGGTAATGGCTACGGTCAGGGTGTTCAATCACCACGTACATACTTCCTTCTACTGGCTTGCCCTGATCGACGCCGCGCTCTTCTTCCTCGCCTTCTACGCCGGCACCTACCTCTACTGTTTCCTGCAACTGCAGCCCGACGCCTTCGCGGCGGTTGTCGCGGAGATCCCGACCCGGGCGCTCATGTTTGCCATCGTCGTGCTGGTCTGCCTGACCGCCATGGGCCTCTACGAACCGCGCATGCGGGAAGGGCGATCGGGGGTCCTGATCCGGGCCTCCGGCGGCTTCGGCGCCGCGGTACTCCTGATGGGCACGGTGTTCTTTTTGCTGCCGGAGTTCTTCGTCTGGGGCGGCGCCCTCTTCTACGCCGTGCTCCTGTCCTTCACCGCCAACCTGATCAGCCGCACCGCCTTCACCAATCTCGCCGACCTCGACCAGTTCAAGAGCCGGGTCCTCGTTCTCGGCTCCGGGTACGCCGCCTCCACCATCACCAGCTCAATGCGGCGCAAGACCGACCGGCAGGGATTCAACATCGTCGGTTTCGTGCGTATCGACGGCGAGGAGCCGCGGGTGACCGGCGAACGCATCATCAACCTGCGCCAGCCCCTGGCCGAGTACGCCCGCCAGACCGAGATCGACCAGATCGTGGTCGCCCTGGACGACCAGCGTGAGCAGATGCCCAAGGACGAGCTTTTCAAGTGCCGCCTGCAGGGCGTCAAGGTACTCAACCTGGTGAACTTCTTCGAGCGCGAAGCCGGCAAGATTCTCGTGGACTTCGCCAGTCCTGGCTGGATGAGCCTGACGGAGGACCTGAGTACAGGCTCCTCCGCCTCGGTCACCAAGCGCCTGTTCGATATCGCCTCGAGCTTCATCCTGCTGATGGGCACCTGGCCCATCATGGTTGTTACCGCGATCGCCATCTGGTGTGAGGACGGCCTCAAGGCGCCGATTTTCTTCAGCCAGGAGCGCGTCGGTCTCAACGGCAAAGCCATCCGCGTGCTGAAGTTCCGCAGCATGACTGTCGACGCCGAGGGCGACGGCAAGGCGGTCTGGGCCACCAAGAACGACAGCCGCATCACGCGTGTGGGCAATTTCATCCGCCGCACCCGGATTGACGAACTGCCGCAGATTTTCAACGTCCTCGCGGGGGACATGGCCTTTATCGGACCCCGCCCCGAGCGTCCCGAGTTCGTACAACAACTCGCCGAGCGCATCCCCTACTACAACTCCCGCCACGCGGTGAAGCCGGGCATCACGGGCTGGGCACAGCTCTGCTACCCCTACGGCGCCTCCGAGGAGGACGCCCGGCAGAAGCTGCAGTTCGACCTCTACTACGTGAAAAACCACAGCCTGTTCCTCGACTTCATGATCACCCTGAGCACCGTCGAGGTGGTGCTTTTCGGCAAGGGCGCCCGCTAACCCAAATTTGTCAGAAAATTATACACATCACTATTGTTGGCCCATCCCTGCGGCGCTAACATACTGAAAGCGGCTGTAGAATAAGCATGAGCCAAACCGGCGCGGAATTTGCATACTAATTACAAGCTCCGCAAACCGCCTGGAACGGGACCCCGACGATAATGGATGTGGTACTGATCACCCTGGGTGTAATGGGTTTTGGTGCAATAGTCGTTTCCGCCTATGTATTCATGGTGGCAGCCCGCAATTACGTCTCAGATGACGCGGGCCGCCAGCGTTCCGCCGGCGGCAGCTCCCCGTACCACCTCGTGACCCGCAGCCCCACGGACCGCCGCAGCGGACAGCCGGTCACGTTCCCCCTGATGGTCAACGGCATCCTGGTCGAGAAAGACCGCCGTGTGCTGCCCGACAGGCGCCGCGCGGTAGCTGCCTGACCCCTCCCCCGGGGCCAACTATTACCCCCTGACGGCGGCATTTTGCACGATTGCGCCTGCGCGCGCAGTCATGCTACTTTGCGGAGAGGAACGTGTTCCAGGCCGTATCCCTGCAGGTACGAGCGCTGCGGCCTGTCATTCTTCCCGAGGGCGGGCCTGGAACCCTCCCCGGGACAGGGGATAACAATAATGGCGACAAGGGGTGCGCACAGCGTTGCTGGCCGCGCCGGCTGCTTTGCGAGGGCCGTGGCGTGACCGTCGCGGGGAAAATCAACGCCCTGACCCTGGTGCTGGCGATTGCCGCCGGCATCCTGTTGGCCGCCAGTTCGATCCGCTCCGATTACACCGTCGCCCGGGAGCGGCTGATCGAGCGCAGTTATCACCGGGTCCACGCCGAGACCCAGCTACAGGTCGCCATCTACCGCAGGGATGTGGCCCGGCAGGGCGCACTGCTGGAGGAGGTACTGAATACCTCCCCGGCCCTGCGCTTCGCGCGCGTACTCGACCCCGTCGGTGGTACGCTCAGCGAGATCGCCCAGGCCGGCGCCCAACCCTACCCGGCGCCGTTGTTTGCCGACCTGCGCGGCGGCGCCACAGCACTGGAGAGCAGCCTGGTACAGCGCCGGGTGGACATCGCACCGCCGGGACACGAAATGCTCGCCACCCTGGCCGGGGGCGACAGGTTGTGGGACCTGGTCATCCCGGTCTTCAGCGTGGTGAACCCGATGGAAAAGGGCATCACGCCGGCGGAGTTCGGCGCCGCACTGGCGGTGGCGGACAAAACCGGCAGCCGGCACCTGGTGGGCTACGTCCACCTGGGCATCAGCCGCAGCCTGGTCCTTGCGAGCATACTCCCCGCAGTGGCAGTCACACTTGGCATCGCACTGGTTTTCATCGCCGCCTGCGCCTTTCTCAGCCGGGTGATTACCCGCCGGATAACCGCGCCTTTCGCCACGATCGTCCGCATGGCGGACGACATCGCCCACGGACGGGACGTGAAGACCGACGGCCTGGAGAAGAACACCGAATTCCGCGAGCTGGTGGGGTTGCTCAACGGCATCATCGGGGATTTCCGCAGTCGCCGTACCCAGATGGAGGTAAATCAGCAGCTCCTGAGCATGAAAGTGGAAGAGCGCACCTCGCAGCTGTCCCGGCGCAATGAAGAACTCAACCAGGCGGTGCGCGAGGTGACCGAAACCAAGGACCGGCTGCGCAAGATGGCCTACTACGACAGCCTGACCGCGTTGCCGAACCGCCGGCTGTTCACCGAGCAGCTGGACCTGTTGCTGCGCCTGGCCAAGCGCAACAAGGAAAACATCGGCCTGCTGTTCCTGGATCTGGACAATTTCAAGCGCATCAACGACTCGCTGGGCCACAGTGCCGGGGACCTGTTGTTGCGCGAGGTGGCGAAGCGCCTGGCGCGCTGTATCCGCGAGAGCGACGTGGTGGCACACAACGTCGAGCCCAATTCGGCTATCGGGGTCTCGCGACTCGGCGGCGACGAGTTTACCGTGGTGCTCAACCAGCTGACGGAGCCGGACTCCGCGGGCATCGTAGCGCGGCGTATTCGCGACGCGCTCTGCGAGCCGATGACCATCGAGGGACACGAACTCGTCGTCACGCCCAGCCTGGGTATCGCGGTGGCACCCCGGGATGCGGATACCGTCGAAGGCCTGTTAAAGGCTGCGGACACCGCCATGTACCACGCCAAGAGCTCAGGCAAGAACAACTTTGTCTTCTACGACTCCGACATGGATGCCGCAGGCGTGGAGCGACTGACCCTGGAGAACGACCTGCGCAAGGCCATCGATCGCGACGAGCTGGTGCTGCACTACCAGCCCCAGGTGGATTCGGATACCGGCTCGGTGATCGGCGCCGAAGCGCTGATGCGCTGGGAGCACCCGGAGCGCGGCCTGGTGCCGCCGTTCAAATTTATACCCCTGGCCGAGGAGATGGGTCTTATCGGCGACCTGGGGCAGTGGGGGCTGGAGGAGGCCTGCCGCCAGATGGTGGCACTGCAGGCGGAGGGCCTGGACCTGCCCAAGGTATCCGTCAACGTTTCAGCCCTCCAGTTCACTCCCTCGTTCATGCAGCGCGTAGCGGATGTGCTCGCTGAGACGGGCCTGCACCCCAAGCGCCTGGAGCTGGAGCTGACCGAGGGCATCCTGATGGACTCGAGCGATGCCACACTACAGGCACTGGTGCGGCTGAAGAGCCTGGGCGTGAAGCTGTCCATCGACGACTTCGGCACGGGGTACTCGTCGCTGAGCTACCTGTCGAAGTTCCCGCTCGACGAGCTGAAGATCGACCGCAGCTTCGTGATCGCCATGGATCGCAGCGAGAACGACGCGAGCCTGGTCATTGCGATCATCGCCATGGCGCGGAGCATGAACCTGGAGCTGGTGGCGGAGGGCGTGGAGGATCACGAGCAGTACCGCTTCCTGCGCCGTCACGGCGCCAGCGTGATCCAGGGTTACCTGTTCAGCAAGCCACTCCCCGTGGACGAGCTGAAACCGCTGCTCGAACCGGGATTCTTCAGGGCGCAGGTCGAGGCCATCGACAACCCGCGACTGGCGGAAGCCTAGCGGTCGTAGCGGCTCAGGCGTCGCCCTCGCCGGACTCTGCCATACGGCGTTTCATGTCCTGGATCCGCTCCAGTTCCTCGCGGTAGCGCTCGGCTACCTTATCGACGCCGGTATCAGTCAGTCCGCCCGCATTGCCGCTGACACTGTACGTCGTGTAGAGCGCGGACGCCGTCATCAGCGCCGCTGACACCAACTCAGGACTCAGCCCCTCGTCCTTCATGCTGTTGGCGAGGGCGATGAAGCGGTTGACGCTGTCGCGGTGATTATCCCGGTCGTTCTTGGCCATGTTCGGACTCCGTTGCGGCTCGGTGGCAAACACCCCCCGCTCGCCCGCCGGGGGCGCGGGAAGGTCGGCGGATCACTCGGAGAGGGACTCCCACCCGGGACCGTCGGACAGCATGGCGCCGATCCAGTCCATCAGGTTGACGCCATCGATGGTCTTGTCCGGCTCGAGCTGCAGGAACGTGTGGCCGGTGCCTGCCGGGATAAAGCTGCGCACCCGCTCGGGGTTGGCGGCCTCCTGCTTCTCCATCTCCCCGCGCAGGGCGGTCTCGAACGCGGGGCCACCGATGCGCACGAAGGTGTTCGCAATCACGAAGTCCTGGGTGTAACTGAGCAGGCTGAGGTTTGTGTTGGAGTCCTGGTCCAGCTGCCAGATCATGTAGTTGGTAAAGTGGCCGTCGTCCCCGATACAGTCCGGGCAGCTGGCCGGCTGGAAGGCGCCCAGATTCCAGTCCTCCTGCAGCGTCAGCAGCAGGCCGGGATCGTCCGGCTCACCGACACCGACACCGGAATCATTGAGTACGTCGATGCGCGCATCAGGGTAGATGGCGCGCACCAGCGGCAGTGCGAAGATCGTGCCGAAGCCGCCGCCGCTGTTGCCCGCCAGCACGATGCGCCGGGGCGACGGAAAGGTGTTCGCGGCGACGTCCAGGGCCGCCGACAGATTGTGCAGGCCGCGGTGGGAGCGCTCGGGGATGCCGTCGTTGTCGTAGTCCGCCTCACTGTCGCCGGCGTGCAGGGAGCCGTCGCAGTACGGCACGTAGACCTGGTTCCAGTCGCGCGTGGGATTGTTGGCGCGGTTCGGGTCATTGATACCCGCGGTGGAGTTGAAAGTGGATATCTCCTCCGTGGACAGGCACAGCTCGGACCAGCAGGCGCCGCCGCCCTCTAGAAAGATCAGGAGGTTCTCTGAGCCCTGGTCGCGCGTGGACATACCGAAGGGCGCGCCAAGCTGGCACATGGGCCCGTCGCCGACACCGAAGGTGTGGACGGTCACGTCGCCGTTCACCTCTGACTGCATGGGTGTGTACACACCCAGGTAGCGCAGGATGCCCTGCTCGTAGAGTTCCGCGAAGGGCCGGGTGTCAATTTCAGGCGAGTCGCTGTCATCGGAGCAACCGAGCAGGAATAGTGACAGGCAGGCGGCCAGCAGGCCTGGAATCGCGCGCGATGCGGTCGCTCGCTCGGTACTGCGTCCCCTTGTTTGCATTGTTGTTTACCTCGATTATCGCGCCCCGCTAGCCGGGGCAGCCACTGATTGACGGCCGATTCTGGCTTACTGCGGGGCACGGTTCAAGGGAATGTCCATCTTTCCCGCCCCTTACGGGTCATTACTTACACAGGCCCCCGCCCAGGAGGCGATAGGGCTCGCAGTTGTAAATCAGGCGGCCCGCCTCGCCGTGCTGGAAATCCAGCGTGGGCAACGCGAAGGACGGCGGCATCCCCGGCGCCGGCTTGTCCTGTGTCTCGGCGATGGACCTCGGGTAATCTGCCCAGTCGCGGGGAGCGCGCCAGCCGGGGGGCGGCACCAGCTCGTGGCGGGTGCCGGACACCGGGTACAGGGTCCGCCAGTAGTGGATGGCCTCCGCCAGGCGTTCGACAACCGCGGGATGGGCCGCGGCGAGGTTGTTGCGCTCGTTCGGGTCATCGTCGATGTTGAACAGGTAGTTGGTCACCGAAGCGGACAACAGACCCTGCTCCACTTCCTGTACCAGTTTCCAGTGGTCGTTGAAAGCGGTGAACATGAAGTAACCTCGAATGGGCGTTTCGGAGGCGAAGAACACCAGGTCTTCCCTGGGGGCCCGGCGCCCCTCCCCGATAGCCGGCCACAGACTGCGGCCGTCCAGTTCAAACCGCTCGTTGCCGGGCGCGACCGTCGCCGCCTCGGCGAGTGTCGGGAACACGTCCATCGCCGTCATGATCTGGCCCATGTCGCTCCCCGGTGCGATCCGCTCCGGCCAGCGCATAACTGAGACGACCCGGATGCCGCCCTCCCAGGTCTCGCCCTTGCCGCCGCGCAGCGGGACGTTGTCGGCGCCACCGGTGGCGTAGGCCGCCCCGCCGTTATCACTGAAAAACAACACGATGGTGTTGTCGGCAATACCCTCCTCGTCCAGTGTCCGCAGCACCTGCCCGATCGCCTGGTCCATGGCGTCGACCACAGCCGCGTAGACCGGGCGCGCACTCGGCTGGAGCAGCAGGCGCGCAAAACGCCGCGACTCGTCGGTGTTCTTGCTGCGCGCGGGTTTGCGGTTGTCCGGCAGGTCCGCGTACTTCGCCAGTAAATCATCGGGGGCCTCAAGGGGCGTGTGGGGTGCGATGAACGGCATGTAGACAAAGAAAGGTTTGTCCGGGTCCCGCTCGCGGATGTAGCGGGAGACCTCGTCACCCAGGATGAAAGTCTCGTAGCCGTCGCGCTCGATAGACTCGCCGTTGCGCTGGAAGTCCTTTCCCCCCTGGTTGCTGAATGGCGGGAAGTAGCCGACCTCCGTGTGCAGGTGTCCGTAAAAGTGTTCGAATCCACGCTCGTTGGGATGGTAGGCCTGCAGCGCGTGACCGAGGTGCCACTTGCCCACCATCGCCGTCTGGTAGCCCGCCGCGAGGAAGCTCTGCGGCATGAAATGCTCGTCCGGGTGAATACCGTTATTCATCCAGGGCATGATCACGCCGTAGGACACGCCCAGGCGCATCGGGTCGCGGCCGGTCATGAGTGCCGCGCGGGTGGGTGAGCAGATGGGCGTGGTGTAGAACCGCGAGAGTTCGACCCCCTCCGCCGCGAGGCGATCGAGGGCGGGTGTATCGATGTCGCCACCGTGGAAACCGACGTCGCTCCAGCCGAGGTCGTCCGCCAGCATAATGATGATATTGGGCCTTGGGTCCGCTGCCGCGTGGGCCAGCGGTACAACGGCCAGGAACAGGACAGCCAGCCAGTTCCGTCGACACATGATTCACTCCTCGGGTCGCTTGCGGGGTGGGGTGTATAGTAGTCCACGGACATAATACGCATGTATTAAATATCTGCAACACCACCCGCTGCATAAGCACGGCTTACATACCCAACGGCCTCGCCGGCCCGCTACTGGTCTTTGCCTAGCGTGTCACTCCTCTGAGACACTTCTTCCATCTGATGGTTGGGATGTGAGAGGCCCCGATTCATGACCCTGTCCGTTTCCAGAGGAATAGAGATTCCGCTGGAGGAGATCGAGCTGAGCGCGGTGCGCGCCGGGGGGCCGGGCGGCCAGCACGTGAACAAGGTGTCCTCGGCGATTCACCTGCGCTTCGATATCGGCGCCTCCTCCCTGCCGGAGGCATTGAAGGAACGGCTGTACAGCCTGCCCGACGGGCGCATCAGTGAGGACGGTATCGTCACCATCAAGGCGCGGCGCTTTCGCAGCCGGGACCAGAACCGGCGCGACGCCCTCGAGCGCCTCGCGGCGCTGGTCCGGGGTGCGTCGAACCCGCCCCGGGAGCGCCGCCCGACGCGACCCACCCGGGCCAGCAAGCAGCGGCGGCTCGACGCCAAGAACCGTCGCAGCCGGGTCAAGGCGCTGCGTGGACGCGTGGATACCTGACACCCGCGGAAATTAAACCGCGGGAACCTCCTTCCACCGCGACCGGCCGACGGGCTACGTATCTAAACCCCCGCGCTGGCGACCTCTGCACGCATCGCTATCATGAGTGCTTCCAACAGGGCGGGACTCATTATGGGCAGTGACAACAGCGAGGCCAACAAGGTGCTGGTCCAGCGTTTCTTCGAGGCCATGAACACGGGGGACGTCGACTACATCGTCGGCGCCTACGCCGACGACGGCGCACTGCAGACCATGGGCAATACCCTGATCTCCGGCACCTATGGCCGGGAGCAGATCGCTGCCTCAGCCGGCGGGATATTCGAGGTTTTCCCCAACGGAATCCGCTTCGACATCCTGCACATGACAGCGGAGGGAGAGCGGGTCGCGGTGGAGGCGACGAGCGAGGGTGAACACGTATCCGGCCAGACCTACGCCAACGAGTACCACTTCCTGTTCGAGTTCCGCGACGGCAAACTGCTGCAGCTGAAGGAATACATGGACACCGAACGGGTCACCGACGTACTCTGCGGCGGACAGCGCCCACCCTTCGACGGCTGAGACCGCACGGACAACACACACCGGGAGAGAACGGCATGGACAGACGCGACCTGCTGAAAGGAGCCGCGCTGAGCGCAGTGGCGGGCACCCTGCTGGCACCGGCATTACAGGCCGCCACACCCGGGGCAGGCGACAGCGAGGCCGCGGCGGCACTGGCGGAACTGCAGCGCGCCCTGGACGAACTGGAGGCGGGCTTTGCCACGCCGGAGTGGCGACTCGCCACTCCCCGGGATTACGCCGAGGCCCGGCGCATGCTTCTGCACATCCTGATGCACGGCCTGGAGGCCTGGCTGGAGGCAGACCCGGCGCGCCCGTTCTTCACGTCTTTTATCAACCCGCACAAGAAGCTGCTCGGCGACAACCCCGACGCGCGCTATTTCTCCGCAGTTATCGACGGCTCTCACAGCTACCGCATTCGGGGCAACCTGGCGGGTGCGACCTACACCAGCTTTACGGTGGAACTGGGCAGCGGTGCGGAAGCCGGCGGCATCGGGGCCACGCTGAACGACACCCAGTTCGAGGCGGACGAGAACGGCGACTACGAAATCATCGCCAGCGCCCGGGAGGTCAAGGGCAACTGGCTCAGGTTGTCCCCGGGCGCCAACAGTATCACCACGAGGCACTACTACGAGCGCAAGCGCAGCATCAACCGCGACCGGCTGCATCACATCCCTATCGAGATCAGCAACCTGCACGCCGTGTCGCCGCGGGACGTGCCGAACGACGCAGGCATAGCGGCGGGCATCCGCCGTGTGACACAGTTCGTCCGGGGAAACACCATACCCATGAACGGGGATAACAGCCCCGCCTGGGTATCGCGGGTCCCCAACCAGTTCGCGCCCCCGGTCCGGGACGACAGCAACGAGGCCATCACCTACGCCGCGAAGGACAATGTCTACGCCATGGCGCCTTTCGTACTGCGTGAAAACCAGGCACTGCTGATTCGCGGCCGCTTTCCGAAGTGCCGGTTCAGCAACGTGGTACTGTTCAACCGCTTCCTGCAGACGCTGAATTACGAGGAGCGCACAGTGTCGCTGAACCGCGCCCAGGCGCGGCAGGAGGAGGACGGCAGTTTCGAGATGATCGTCTCGGCGCGCAACCCTGGCCACCCGAACTGGCTCGACACCGAGGGGCGGCCCTACGGGATCATGTTCTGGCGATTCCAGCTGCCGGAAGAGGAGATTGCCCCGCTGCAGACGCGGGTGGTCGACCTGCCCTGATTGCCCGCGCCTACTCCGGGATTCGTGGGCACCACTCGTCCGCGGGGCCGGCCAGCCACAGTAACGAGTTCTCGATAATCTTCTGCACCTGCGGTTGACTGTAGGCTTCAGCGGCGTGGCCCATCGTGACGTAGACGCTGCGGCCGTTCCCGATACAGTTGCTCCACACCACCGGGTGGTCGCCCATGCGCAGGTCGCGCTCGCTGCCGAACATCTTCTGCACCGGCGTGTAGGAGTCCTCGTCGATGGTTGCGAGTATAAGAAACCCCTCGGCGCGCGGGCTCTTCGCCCAGGAGTACCACTCTTCCTCGTGCTGCCAGATATCCGGGACACCGCGCAGGACCGGGTGCTCCTGGTTCTCCAGGTATACCGTGGCGACCTGGAACTGCGGGCCCATGATATGCGCTGTGAAATCGGCGCCGACCAGGTTGTCGCGGTACCAGCGCCAATCCTTGTGGGAATCGTCCCCGGCTGCGTGAATACCCAGCCACCCGCCGCCCGCCTCCAGCCAGGCCTGGAAATGGCCCTCCTGCTCTGCGCTCAGCATGTCGCCCGAGGCGTTGAGAAACACCACCGCGTCGAAGCGGGCCAGGTCGAGGTCGTTAAAGACGGCGCCGTTCTCCGTGTGGAACAGGCCCCAGCCGTGCTTCCCGGCCAGGTGCTGCAACAGTAACGCGCCGGCCTCGATGCCCTCGCCGTGACGGAAGCCGTTGGTCTTGCTGAAGGCGAGAATACGGGGCGAGGCCAGTTCGCCGGGCAGCGCGGGCGGCACCACGTCGTGGCTGCGATTGGGAAACACGAGGTTCCACGCGCCCACCTGCCAGATGGCGACAAGACCGGCGACCACCAGCAGGAATACAATGATCAGTAACCACTTCAGCAGGCGCATAACCATGGCGAACCCTCCCTCGGGCCGGACCTGGATTATAGGGCTACTTGGCCCCGTCGAACCAGTCGTCGAAGCCGAAGCTGACGGAGGGACCGACGTGCATCTGCTCCAGCACCCCGTGACCCACACGGTCTCCGCAACGCGCGATTACCACCTGCTGGATATGCAGGTTCTCGATGGCCAGCGGGTCGAGATCGCTGTCCGTCCAGCTCTCGCCCGCCACGGCGAGCTCGCCGTGCCACTTGCCGTGCCCCCATTCCGGGTGCTGGTACCCGAGCCCCTTCATGCGATGCACCAGCACCGGCTCCAGGGTAACCTTCAGTTCCTCCCCGCTGCGGTCGCGCATGGTGATCCGGGCGGACCGCATGCGCCGGGTGCCGGGAATCATGTCCAGGTTGTGGGCCACCTTGCCCTGCCAGACACGTGACCCCGGGTCATTGGTTCCCGGGACCTCGTCCATCGACGGGTACAGCGGCAGGAAGCACTGGTCCGTGTGCCATTGGTAACCGGTGTCGTCTTCGAACCAGCTCGCCAGGCTGCACTCGTCCTCCCAGTGGATCGGCATCCAGCCAAAGTGGAAGGCCTGGTACTCGGGCAGCGGGGCGCCGCCCGTATAGGGGTCGCCCACCGGCCTCACGCCCCAGGAGCGGTCCTTCAGGCCGAAGGTCGTTGCGCCGTCCACCTGCAGCTCCCTGCCGTCGTAGCGGATCCAGCCGGACCAGTTGCCGAACTGGTCCAGGCGGGTGGCATCCATGACGATGTGCCGCTCGTTGCGCAGGGTCTGCCGTCCCTCTTCGATACACGCCGTGCGCGGTGTGAACACGAGGTCGCACTCGATACCGGTATCGTTGCTCTCGATCACCACCCGGTGTCGGCCCATCGGTTCCAGTATCTGCAGTGCGAACGGCCCCACTGTGGTGTCCGTGGGCTCGGCGGGTGCGCGCCGGGATGCGTGAAAGGCGTATTGCCTGCCGTCGATGGCGAGGCTCAGGCTGCAGTCGAGGATGCCGAGATTGGCGTAGCGGCACATGGCGACGCCGAAGTAGAAGCCGCCGTCCCGGGCGTGGGCGTTGTACCAGTACCGATCGTAGACGAAACGGTCGCTGGTGGCCGCGTGAAACAGGGGTTCGGCGGTCTGGTGAATCGGGTAATCATCGAATTTGGAGAGCATGGGGGGCACCTTGCGGGGAACGTGGTGCAAGCATGGACCAGCGGGGCCCACCCAACAAGCGGGGCCCTGGAATCCGCGCTGCCACGTACAGCAATTCAAACCCCGGGGGCGGTGGACATTTCCGCCCCCCTCCACTACCGTCGAGCCTGTCGCTGCAAGGATACCGTCGATGTCACAGGCGCTCGTGGGGCTGCCCTGCCTGATTCTCCTCGCCTGGATAACCAGTGCGGACCGGCGCCGCTTCCCCGTGCGCCTGGTGCTCTCGGGACTCGCCGCACAGCTTGTCCTGGCGCTCCTGCTGCTCAAGGTCCCGCTGTTGCAGGATGCGCTGCTGGTTATCAACCGCCTGGTACTGGTCATCGAGGCCGCTACCGGCGAGGGCACGGCGATGGTATTCGGCTTTCTCGGCGGCGCCGATCCGCCCTACGAGGTGACCTCTCCCGCGAACAGCTTCGTGCTCGCGTTCCGCGCACTGCCCATCGTCATCGTTTTCGCTGCGCTGAGCGCGCTGCTCTGGCACTGGCGCGTGATCCCGGTGGTTATTTCCGCCCTGGCCCGACTGCTGGACCGGTCGATGGGCCTCAGCGGGCCTGTCAGTATGGGTGCGGCGGCCTCCGTATTCGTGGGCATGGTGGAGTCACCGCTGTTGGTGAAGCCCCACCTCAAGACCATGACCAGCGGCGAACTGTTCATGCTCATGAGCTGCGGCATGGCCACCGTTGCGGGGACCATGCTGGGCCTGTACGCGGGCATTCTCGGCAGCGTCATACCCACGTCCTTGAGTCACATTCTTATCGCCTCAATGATCAGCGCGCCGGCTGCCCTCATGCTCGCGGCGGTCATGGTGCCACCGGATGCCATGACGCGCGGCGGGCACATCGACATGGCGTCACCCTATGCCGGCAGCATGGACGCCCTGGTGACCGGCGCCGGCGAAGGATTGCGCCTGCTCGCCAATATCGTCGGAATGCTGATACTGTTCATGGCGTTGGTCTACCTCGCGGACCAGGTTCTCGCCCTGTTGCCCGTGGGCGGCGAACCACTCACCCTCGTCGGCCTGTTCGGGACACTGCTGTCACCCCTGGCCTGGCTGCTCGGCATTCCCTGGGAAGAGTCGCGTCTAGCCGGGGAACTGCTGGCAACCAAGGTGTTTATCAATGAGCTGGTCGCCTACCTGCAACTGGCGGCACTCGAACCGGACACCCTCAGCGAACGCAGCCGGCTTATCCTGACCTACGCGATGTGCGGTTTTGCCAACTTCGGCAGCCTGGGGATCATGATCGGCGGGATGACGGCCATGTGCCCCGAGCGCAGTGCGGACATCCTGCGCCTTGCGCCACGGTCAATCTGGTCCGGCCTGCTGGCAACCTGCATGACCGGCTGCGTGGTCGGCCTGATTCTCTGATACCGCCCCCGTGCTGTTCGACAACAGCAAGCCGCGCCACCTGCCGCACCTGGGACAACCCGAGATACTGAAGATGGGCCTGTCGCCCCTCGGTGACGGCGCCTGGATCGAGACCGACGCGGATTTTCCCGCGTACCACGCGCACAAGCTCGAACGGCGCGGCGCGCTCGGGGAGCGCGTCTATCGCGCCCTACCCGGCACCGACGATGCGCAGCGCGAGGTGGCACAGGCGCTGCGCAAGCACCTGCTGGACGAACACGGCGATGTCTACGCACCGCGGGGAAACGGATTGACCTTCCTGCCGCGGGACGTCGCGCTGCCGGGGATCGGCGCCGAGCCCCTGTGGGACTGTTCGCTGTGGGTCGCCGATGACCTCGCGCTCATGCAGGAGCAGGCCGGGAGCTACCATCTCACCGCCGCGAGCCTGTGCAGCCCCAGCGACTGGTTGCTGGAGGAAAAAATGGGCAGGCCGCTCGCGGAGATACACGCGCCAATCCCGGGCTTCACGCGCGAACTGACGCCCGCGGTAGATCGCTTCTTCGACCACCTGAAGGTGGCCCACCCCGTGGTTCGCTTCAACTGGTCGCTGCAGGCCGGGAACGCCCTCTGCCGGCGCCCCGGGGAATTCGTCGAGGGGGCGGCGGGCGAGCTGTTCTACCGCAGCGAACGCCAGAGCCTCAGGCGCCTGCCCCGGACCGGCGCCGTACTTTTCACCATTCGGGTCTACCTGCACCCGCTGACTTTACTGGAGACGATTCCCGGGGCGATGTCCGCGCTGTTCGCTGCCATCGATGCTACGGAGCCCGCGCTGGCAGACTACAAGGACTTCGAGGATCTCGCCCCGGCGCTGCAGTCCTACCGCCCCTGAGCGTTTCTACAGGCCCGCCGCAGCGTGAAGCACTCGTTCGTGACTGCGCAGCTGCCGCCCGTCGTCGACACCGCTGATGCCGCCGCGCAGTATCAGGTGACTGAGCCCCAGCCGCTCGACGTACTCCTGCAGGCGGTCGCGCACGTAGTGCCCGTCGCCCACGATGGACCAGTCGTCAACTTCCGCTGCGCGCTCACGCATCCGCGCGGGTACGGTACGCGCGAGCCCCTCCCGCACCGCGCCGGCTTCTGCCGGGTCCTCCGTGGCGTAAACCGTACGCATGACGGGAATCGTCGCGACAGGTTCGCCGCCCTGCTCGGCGACATGACCCCGGTAGATACGGTAGTTCTCTTCCAGTACCGACAGGGACTCCACCGGGGAGGCGAGGTACGGCAGGGACAGACCGGCCACCTGCTTTAGCGCGAGTGGCCCGAAGGCGGCCACCCACAGGGGCGGCGAAGGCTGTTGCAGCGGCAGTGGCGACAGGCGGACCGGCTCACCCCCCTCCTCCTCCGCGACCGGCTCCCCGCGCCAGGCGCTGCGCATGACCTGGAGGTTGTCGGCAAAGAGGCGGCGCTTGTCGGCGGGATCGACACCAAAGGCGCGGAACATTGACGACTGGATACCCCGACCCAACCCGAGGATCAGGCGCCCCCCGGACAGCTGGTCCAGTACCGCCACCTCCTCCGCCGCCTGCAGCGGGTTGCGAATGGGCAACAGGTAGGACGTGCAGCCGAGTCGCAGCCGGTCGGTGCGCGCGGCGACCGCGGCAAGCAGGGTAAGGGGCGAGGGGATGGCGCCGCGCTCGCCAAAGTGATTCTCCGGCAGCCAGAACGAGTGAAAGCCCATGGCCTCGGCGCGCTCGGCCTGCCGGCAGAGATCGTCGGCGCGGCTGATCCCCTCCCAGGACCAGGCGGTGGTGGCTACCTCGATACCGCCCACGCTGGTGTCAGCTGACCTTCACGACCAGCTTGCCGAAGTTCGCGCCGCTGAATAGGCCGAGGAAGGCCTCGGGGGCGTTCTCCAGTCCCTCCACGACGTCCTCGCGGTACTTGATCCTGCCCTCGGCAAGCCAACCGGTCATGTCGCCGACAAACGCGGGTATACGATTCGTATAATTGCTGACGATAAACCCCTGCATCTTGATACTGCGACTCAGGATCAGGCCCTGCAGGGTACTCATACGGTCAGGCCCCGGGGGCAATTCGGTCTGGTTGTAGTGTGCGATCAGACCGCAGACGGGCACCCGGGCGAAGGTGTTGAGCAGCGGCATGACCGCTTCCCAGGAACTGCCACCCACGTTCTCGAAATAGACATCGATACCGTCGGGGCACTCGGCGGCGAGTTGCTCAGCCATGTCGTCGTCGTAGTGGCTGACGCACGCGTCGTAGCCCAGTTCCTTCACCGCGTACTCGCACTTCTCCTTCGCGCCGGCAATACCCACGACCCGGCAGCCCTTGAGTTTGGCGATCTGCCCCACCACCGATCCCACTGCACCGGTGGACGCCGCGAGCACGACGGTCTCCCCCGGTTTGGGTTCGCCGATATCCAGCAGGCCGACATAGGCGGTCAGGCCCGGCATACCCAGCACGCCGAGCGCATAGGAGGGACGCTCGATGCGCGGGTCGAGCGGCATCGCGGCCTTGGCGACGGTGTAGTCCTGCCAGCCCGCGTAGGAACTGACAAGGTCGCCGACGGCAAACTTCGGGTTGTTGGATTCGACCACCTCGCTGACGGTGCCCCCCACCATGACACCGTCCACCGGCACGTTGGCCGCGTAACTGCGCCCCGCGTTCATGCGCCCGCGCATGTAGGGGTCGAGGCTGAGCCAGCGGGTGCGCAGCAGGATTTCGCCGTCCCCCGGGACCGGGACAGGCGCCTCCTCGAGGCGAAAATTCGCCGTCGTGGGCGCTCCCTGGGGCCGGGAGGCGAGAACGATGCGGCGATTGACTCCCTTCCCTGCGGCCGCGGCCGGCGTGAGGCCCAAAGCGGCCAGGGCGGTGAGTGATCCCAGGGTGAACTCGCGGCGATTGAAACTCATGGCGGGGGCCTCGTTGCAGGGTGGGTCTTCTACCTTAGACCACTGTGGCCTCCGTGTCTCCCGGCCCCTTGACTTCCAGTGCACCGGGGGAGATAAACGGGCCCTCGACAGGCGGTAACACCGTGGGGTGCCGGACATGTATGACCTTGTAATTCGCAACGCGACCATCGTCGACGGCACGGGCCGCGACGCCTACGCCGGCGACCTCGCCGTCAAGGACGGCAGGATCGCCGCTGTCGGTGCGGTGGAGGGTGGGGGAAGTCGCGAAATCGACGCTCGCGGCCGGCTGCTGACACCCGGCTGGGTCGACGTGCACTCCCACATGGACGGGCAGGCCACCTGGGATCCCGTGTGCAGTCCCGCCGCCAACCACGGTATTACAACGCTGGTCATGGGCAACTGCGGCGTCGGTTTCGCTCCCTGCGAGCGCAACGATGCCGCCCACGACCGGCTGATCTCCGTCATGGAGGACGTGGAGGACATTCCCGGCACCGCCCTGCACGAGGGCATCGAGTGGAACTGGGAGTCCTTTCCGGAGTACCTGGACGCGGTGGAGGCTTACCCCCGCGCGATCGATGTCGGTGCGCAGGTGCCCCACTGCGCCGTGCGCACCTATGTCATGGGCGATCGCGGCACACACAACGAGAAGGCCACCGCGGAAGACATCGAAAAGATGGCCGCCATCGTGCGTGAGGGTATCGCCGCCGGCGCCCTGGGCTTCACAACGTCGCGTACCGAACTGCACACCACACGGGAAGACGAGGCCATGCCCGGCACCTACGCCGACGAGAGCGAACTGCTCGGCATCGGCAGTGTCATCGGCGAGCTGGGCGGCCGCGGCATTTATGGTGTCGTGTCGGACTGGGACAACTGGGAGGAGGAGATGGACTGGATGAAGCGCCTGTCCATCGAGAACGACTGCCAGATCAATTTCGTACTCTTTTTCCGCGAGGACAGCGACTGGCCGCGGGTGAAGGCACAGCTGGATTTCGTACGCGACGCGGCGAAAGAAGGCGCGCGCCTCATTCCGCACGTAGGCGCCCGGCCGGTCAATATCCTCCTGTCCTGGGACGGCACCATCCACCCTTTCAGTTTCCACACAAACTACGGCCCGCTGTCGGTCATGTCCCACGAGGAGCGCCTTGCGGAACTGCGCAAACCTGAACTGCGCCGGGCCATCGTCTCCGAAGACCTGCCCCTGATGGGCGACGACTTCATGGACACCATCATCGGCGGCTACGACAAACTCTACGAGCTGGGTAATCCGCCGAACTACGAGCCGGGCCCCGGGGACAGCATCGCGGCGAAGGCCGCGGCCGCAGGCGTGATCCCGCAGGAATACTGCTACGACCTGATGATGAGCGACGACGGCAAGGGCGTCGTCTACTTCCCGTGCTTCGGCTACGGCGCGGGCGATCTCAGCCGCCAGGTCGAGTTGCTGGAAGACGACCTCACCGTTCTCTCGCTGGCGGACACCGGCGCACACTGCGGTGTGCTCTGCGACGCCAGCGTCCCCACCCAGATGCTCAGCTACTTTGTGCGCGACCGGGAGCGCGGCCACCGTTTTCGCCTGGAGGACGTGGTGAGGATGCAGACCCACGACACCGCGCGCTGTGTCGGCCTGGAGGACCGCGGCACGCTGGAGCCCGGCATGAAGGCGGACCTCAACATCATCGACTTCGAGTCCCTGCAACTGGAGACGCCGCGCATCACCTTCGACCTGCCCGCCGGCGGACGGCGCATGTTCCAGGGCGCCTCCGGGTACGCGGCCACCATCGTCAGCGGCGAAGTGATCATGGAGAACGGCGAGTATACCGGCGCCGTACCCGGGGCACTGATTCGCGGACCCCAGCCTGCACCGGCCGCGGCCTGACACCTTTCCCGCCCAGCTGACCTCGGATGCCGCCGATCAGCGCGAACCTGCGCCTGAATCTCACAGGCGCCGAAGCCGACCCCGCCCTGCGAGCGAAGCGCTACCAGACCGCCATCGACATGGCGGCGTACGCCGATCAGCAGGGCTTCTCCAGCGTCAACGTGGAGGAGCACCACGCCGCCGACAACGGCTGGCTCCCCTCCCCCCTTACAATGGCCGCTGCCATCGCGGCGCGCACGGAACATTGCAGCATCGGCGTCATGGCGCTGCTCGTCACTCTATACGACCCCATTCGCCTGGCGGAGGACATTGCCGTCGTCGACCTGCTGAGCGGTGGGCGCCTCAACTTTGTGGCGGGCATGGGTTACCGGGAGGTCGAATTCCACATCGTCGACAAGCCCTTTGACAGGCGCGGCGAGTGGATGGACCACGTCCTCGAAACCCTGCTGAAGGCCTGGGGGGACGAGCCCTTCGAATACCGGGGCAAGATGGTAAACATCACACCCAAGCCGTTCACCCGCCCCCATCCCTTTTTCCTCGTCGGGGGTATGAGCAGGCCCGCCGCGCGCCGCGCCGCCAGGCTGGGACTGCCCTTCGCACCGCCCGTGGCCGACCCGGAACTGGAGGCTTACTACTTCCAGCAGTGTGAAAAATTCGGCACCGCCGGTTTTACCCATTCACCACCGGCGGATTTCTCGGTGCTGTTCATCCACGAGGACCCCGACCGGGCCTGGGCGGAGCTGGGCCAGCACTTCCTCAACGAGGCGGTGGAGTACTCGAGCTGGAAAACCGAGGGGGTCAAACGGCCGCTGGAGTACAGCAGCGACTCCATCGAGGGGCTGCGCGCGGAAAAGCGCTACGAGATCATCACGCCGGAAGAATGCACACGGCGCCATCAAGAGCGCGAGGACTTTTTCGCGGCGATTCATCCCCTGATCGGCGGTATGCCCCTCGACGAGGCCTGGAACAGCCTGCGCCTCTACGCCGAGCGGGTGGTCGCTCCACTGCGCGCCGCCGAGTAACTACCCGGGCGGCTGGGCGCCGGTCTCGAGGTTGCGCCGGAGCGTATCGGCCCGCTTGTCGGGACCGTCGTGAGTCCACCCCGGGGCGAGAAACAGGTAGCGCAGGCGGTCGCGCCAGTTATCCGCTCGCCAGAAGTCCCGCCAGATCGAACGGTACTCGTGAAATGCCACCGTGAGAATCGCGTCCGACTCCAGGTTGGTGGTCAGCCCGTACTTTACGGGATCGTCGTCCCGCTCCGGCGCAAAAGTGCCGAACAGCCTGTCCCAGACAATGAGCACACCGCCGTGGTTGCGATCGAGGTACCGCACATTGGAGCCGTGGTGTACGCGGTGGTGCGACGGCGTGTTGAAGACCGCCTCGACCCCGGGATGCAGCCGGCCCACGGCCCGGGTGTGTATCCAGAACTGGTAGAACAGGCTGAGGCTGATCATGGTGATGATCATCGCCGGGTCGAAGCCGAGCAGTGGCAGCCACAGCCAGAACAGGAACTTGTGGATACGCTCGCCTACACCCTGGCGTAAAGCGGTGGCGAAATTCAGGTATTGTGACGAGTGATGGTTGACGTGCCCTGCCCAGAACAGGCGGATCTCGTGGTTGCTGCGGTGGAACCAGTAGTAGGAAAAGTCATCGAGCAGGAACAGCAACAGCCACGCCCACCACTGCCGCCCGACCACGTCGCGCAGGGGACTGACCTCGTGCAGCCACACCATGAGCGCCAGGGCGGCGATGCGCGGCAGCACCTCCACCAGCAGGGAGAGGCCACCCATCGCCAGGGAGGCGATGGTATCGCCGCGACGATACCACTCGTGCCCCCGACGCCGGGCGAAGCGCATCTCCAACAGCAGGGCCAGGATGTACAGCGGCACCGCGAATACTGTGAGGTCGTCTTTAAGGAATTCCTGCACGAGTCTCTGGCCTGCCGTGAAGCACGGGGGAATTCAGGCCAATTTTACGCCATTTGCGTCACCGCACCAGAGCGGTGTGGGAGGCGCGGCCACAGGGCCCCACACTACAGTGGCCGGTAGTCCCCGTGCCCCGGCGCCCGGATGTCCAGGGAGTTCAATTGCAATCCGCCGGCGGCGAGGTCATCCAGTCCGCTGGGGAAACTGTGCACCCAGTCCGCCACGTAACGCCGCCTGGAGATCCGCCACTCCCCGTCGCGCTTTTCCAGTTCGTCCAGGTAGCGACCGCCGAACAAGGTGTCCACCTTGTCGCCCGCCTCGTTTTCCACCGTGCCCAGGCTCAGGCCGTAGCACTCGCTCCGCGCGGTCTCCCCCTTTACCTGCACCAGTACGCTGCTGCTCATATGCCAGCGCTGCAGGGAGGCCGCCTCTACCGACATGACGACGGGCACCCAGTCCTTTCCCGAGCCCTCAAAAAAACCGTAGTCGATCTCGGCATCCGGCCAGAAGCAGTCCTGCTGCCCCGCCTCGTCCAGCCAGTCAAGGGTGCGCCCGTAGCGCACCAGCACATCCTCGCACGCCTTCCTGTCCAGCAGCTCCTGCAGTTCTGCTTCCATCGCTTGCTTTCCTCTGTCAATTATTTTTGCACGGGCCGACCTAGCCGCCGAAGCGGGCGACCAGCTGGTTGTGCATCATGCCCTCCGCGCGCTCGCGCATCACGGTCTTCCACTCGGGATGGGTGATGATCCAGAAATCGTTGGCCCCGATCGCTGCGAGCACCTGCTCCGCAACATCAGCCGGGGACATACCCGCATCGACGATGGCGCCCGCCAACTCGCTGAACTCCGTATCGGTACCCGATTCACGACCGGGACCCATTCCCGCCGACTCACGGTTGCGCCCGCTCTCGCAGATACGCGTCTGCACCGCCCCCGGGCAGAGCACCGAGGCGCCGATCGGCAGATCACCCTCGTCCAGTTCGATGCGCAGGGTCTCGGTCAACGCCACCACACCGAACTTGGCGACATTGTAGGGACCGATGTTCGCCGAGGCCTGCAGCCCCGCAGTGGAAGCTGTATTGACGAAGTGCCCCTCCCCGGCGCTGCGCACGAGGGGCAGGAATACGCTGATACCGTAGATGACACTCCACAGGTCGACACCCAGCACCCATTGCCAGTCCTCATCGGTGAGTTCCTCCAGCGTGCCGGCGCGGACCACCCCCGCATTGTTGTGCAACACGTTGACCTGCCCGTAGCGGTCCAGCGTCTGCCGGGCCAATTCCTCCAGCGGCGCCCGTCGGCTCACATCGGTCGGCACACCGAAAACGTCGTGACCGGCGTCGCGCAGCGCCGCAACAGCGGCGTCCAGAGGGCCCTCCTCGATATCCGCCAGCACCACCTTCATGCCCTCCCGGGCAAAGCGGGTGGCGGTGGCCAGGCCGATCCCGCTGGCGGCGCCGGTGACGACGGCGACCTTTTCTCGCAAGTCCTTCATGGTGAATCCCTGTAACGTTTTCCGTCTGCGACCCTGTAACATACAGCAGCCGGCACCCGGAATTCCAACGCCCCGGGTGCCGGACACCCCGCGAAGCAAGGGCCTGCTCAACAAGGTAAGCCTGTTTCCTATCTGTTTCTTCCGAAAGAGCCGCCAGTCTCGGCTAGACTAGTGAAAACTGCGCTGCAAATTGCGTCATCGAGCCGTCACAGCCGGCTGGTACAGATAGTGGCGATGAGCCCACGGAGGAGAAACGCATGAGACTGTTTTTTAAGACCCTGGTAATCGCCCTGGCCCTGGGTGGATTGGGCGCTAACCCGGTATATGCGGATCCTTTCGTGTTCGTCTCGCTCCCGGACACCCAGGTCTACGCGGAGAACCGGTTTCCCGACGGCCGCAGACCGGCAGTCACCGACTCACGCGGCACGGGCGCGCTGTTCTTTGACCAGACACAGTGGATCGTCGACAACGCCTCGGACATCGACTACGTGGGACACCTCGGTGACATCGTGCAGCGCGGCGAAAACATCGACCAGTGGAACCTCGCCAAGGATGCCATGAACCTGCTGCTCAACGCCGACATCCCCCACGGCACGGTGATGGGCAACCACGACGACATCCCGCCGGACTACGCGGACGCCCACGGTGTGAGCTATATAAAGAACTACCTCGATTACTTCGGCCCCGCGGTGTTTGCCGGGCGCCCCTGGTATGCGGGGAGTTCTCCCGGTGGCGGCGCCAACTGGCAACGCCTGGAACACGACGGCGTCAAACTGGCGTTCCTCAATTTCAGCATCGATCACCCGGAGAGCGAAATCGAGTGGGCGGAGGGGATACTCAGCGCCAACCCGGATACTATTTTCATCATCGGCACGCACCGCTACCTGTATGACTTCAAACTGCTGGGGGGCCGCTACGACGAGACCATCGAATCCGACATCTTCGGCACCCTGGTCTACGAGGACAACCCGGTGCCCGGTGTCGTCGAGCCCAATTCCGGCGAGGAGTTGTTCCAGCGCTTCATCGCGCAGTACCCGAATATTCTCATGGTCCACGCGGGGCACTTTCACGGGGAGTGGCTGCGGCTGGACGGCCGCAACCCCGCGAACAAGCTGATCATCCAGATTCTCACGGACTACCAGAGTACCCGCAACGGCGGGGACGGCTACCTGCGCACGTATACGCTGGATTTCGAGGCGGGCACCTTCAGCTTCGATACCTGGTCGCCGACCCTCGACCGCAAACGCACGGTCATTGACCACTTCGTCGAGACCATCTACCTGACCTGGGACCAGCGCGAGCAGATCAAGGAGGTTCTGGGTATAGAGTCGGACGCGTTGTACTTCGCCGCGCTGGATGCGCTGCTGAAAGACTCCCCGGCACCCGACGGCTTCCTGCGGTCCCACCCCGATCTCGACGAGTTTTCCGAGTGGGCCTACTACGAGCGCTACCTCAATGACCTCTTCCTGGGGGACATACCGCCCGGGTACGAAGACTTCATGGAGTGGGAGGCACTGTGGCTGGCCGCCTTCGCCGCCAACCCCGACGACCCCTTCGACTTCAGCGACTGGATACGCTCACCGAGCTATACCCTGGACGTCGACTACAGCGACTACTACGAGGAAGCCGACCCGCCGGACGGCGACCCCGACAATACCGGACCGGGACTTCCGGCGGGATGCTAACTTAGCCTGAATGGCCGGTTGACCCCTGGCCCCCGGCTCAATAGTATTGGTTCCACTTTAGAACCTATTCTTCGATCGGGAGCGCGCTCCGGGAGGCGACGGCCATGAGCAGGCAACTGGAATTTTACTTCGACTTCGGCAGTCCCACCGCCTACCTCGCACACAAGCGACTGGGGCAACTCAGCGCACAGTACGGCCTGGAAGTGGTGTACAAACCCATGCTGCTCGGCGGCGTCTTCAAGGCCACGGACAATACCTCGCCGGTAGCCATTCCCGCCAAGGGCGCGTACATGATGCAGCACGACCTGCCCCGTTTTGTCGCCAGGTACGGGGTCGAGCTCAACTTCAATCCCCATTTCCCGATCAACACCCTCAACCTGATGCGCGGCGCCATCGCCGCTGAGCGCCTCGGATGCGCCGATGCCTACATCGACGCGGTGTACGACGCGGTGTGGGTGCACGGGAAGAACATGGGCGACCCCGAGGTTGTCGCGGCCGCGCTGTCGGACGCGGGCCTCGACGCCGGGGCACTCATGGAACTCGCACAGGATTCCGACGTGAAGGCGGCACTGATCGCCGCCACCGACGAGGCTGTTGCGCGCGGCACCTTCGGCGCACCCACCCTGTTCATGGACGGGGAGATGTACTTCGGGCAGGACCGTCTCGATTTTGTCGAGGAGGCATTGAGGAAGTAACGCCGCGCACGGGCCGCTTCAGCGCCCGGGCTCCAGCCGCGTTCGCTCGCCCGCTTGCACCGTCACGGGGTAGCGGGTTCCCGCGATCTCCACACTGTATTCCCCGGCCGGTAGCGTCACGCTCTCCCCGCCGGCGGTGCCGCCCGCGACATATCCACCCTGACCGTCATACACAGAGAAGACCGGGTTGACGGCGCTGACCAGCGCGCCGGCGAGCGACTCGCCGTCGGCGGCACTGAAGTACTCCCCTCCGCCCAACCGCGCCCAGCGTGCAAAGCTGTCCGCCAGGTCGGCGTCGTCGATGGCAAAGCCCACGATATTCACACGCAGGTCAATTCCCCCGGCACGCAGGGCGGCGATTTCCGCTGCGGGATCGCCGTCACAGGTCTCCTCGCCGTCGGTTACCAGGATAATGATGCGCTCACCGGTGACGCCATGCAGGTCGGCGCCGGTCAGGCGCAGCGACTCCGCGAGCGGAGTTTTCGCCAGGTTCTTTGCATTGATGCCGGTGATGCTGCGCCGTGCCGCCGCCGGGTCCAGCGGGCCCAGCGGAATTTCGAGGTCGGTGCGACAGGCATCGGCCTCGCGGTGGCCGAATACGCGCAGCGCGAAGGGAGTGCCCGCGGGAATGGTCTCAGACACCAGAGCATCGAGGGTGCGCCGGGCGATATCGATCCGGCGCTCGCCCCCGATACGTTGCAACATGCTGCCCGAGGCGTCCAGCACCACCTCCACTGCATCGCCCGAGCCCAACCCGCCGGACACCGGCAACACCTCCACCAACAGGCTGCCCGGGGGCTCCGGTGGGGGCGTGACCTGCACGGGTCTCGACGCGAGCACACGGCCGCCGTGGCTGAGGTACTGCAATTCGTAATCCCCGGCGCTCTCGGGCGCGGCGAGCCTGACCTCCGGGCCGCGCTCCGCGTCAATATAGGTGTAGGCCACATCGTCCGTGGTGCCCGGCAGCACCATCTGCACGGTATCTCCCCGGTTGCCCGGCCCCTCCCAGCGCACGTCGAAGTACTCGGCACCCGTTACGGTGGGCGGCGCCTCGAGTGACGCGGACACCGACACTACCTCTACGGTAGTCTCGCCGATAACCTGCCCCCCGGTGAGGTATACGACCCGGTAGGTGCCGGTGACCTCCGGTGCACGCAGGGTAACGGAGCCCGGATTGTGCCCGGTATAGCCGTAGCTGCCGGTGGCGGTACCGGCGGCGTCCAGGACGCGCAACATATCCCCCGTGTTGTCGGGGCCCTGCCAGCGCACCTCGAAGTGCGCACCCGCCGCCACCGTCTTCGACGCCTCGAGCTCGGCGTCGGTGCCGCCGATCTTCATTTCGACCGCGCCGATCTCCCGCCTGCCGGTAAAGTAGGCCACGCGGTAATCTCCCGCCGCGGTCGGTGCGCGCAACGCCACGGAATCGCCCCTGGCGTTGCCCACGTAGGCATAGAGGCCCTTTATCGGTTTGCCCGCCGCGTCGGTGAACTGGACGTAGTCGCCGTTGTTGCGCGGGCCCTCGAAAGTCACCGTTACCGTCGCGTTGATCCCGGCTTCGGCCGGCGCACTGAGGGTCGCGCTGACAGGCAGCACGACGATCGGGTAGCTGGCCACCACCTCCCGGTTGGACAGGTACACCACCGCGTAGTCCCCGGGATCGAGCGGCGCGGTCAGCCTGACCACCCCGTTTTTGGCATTGCCGGCATAGGCGTAGCTGCCGCCCAGCACCTCACCACCCGCGTCGGCGAAGCGCAGCATGTCGCCGGACTCACCCGGGCCGGAGAGCTGCACCTCGAAGGTTTCAAAGGCATTGACGGTGTCGGGCAGGCTGAGGGCAGGCACATCGGCCCGGGCGCCGGGCAGGGAGGCACCGAACAGCAACAGGAGGGCCAGGGTCAGGTTTGTAGCCAGGGTGAGTGCGCGTCGCATGGTCGGTTTCCGCTCAGGGTTCACCCCTAAAGGTAGAAACGCCGCGCGGCCAGGTCAACAGGCCGGCCTCCTCCCTTCAATGCAGCGGCGCGACCCCGACCTGTGGCAGGTCCGCGAGCCCGATGTCCCTCGCGTGCTCTTCGAAGGCCTTGTTCTTCCAGAAAAACGCGCCGGGCATCGTGGTCGGTACAACCAGCACATAAAACAGCGCTCGACCGACCAGCGCCACCGCGAGGGCGACGGTGGCCAGAGCCGCAAGCACTGCCAGCCCGGCGCCACCGCCGGCGTAGAGGGGCGCCGCGAGCAGCCCGCCCGCCGCGACTCCCAGCAGGAGGTTGCGCGCCGTGTACGTGCGCCCGAAGGTCGTGCACTGCACGTAGTGCGAGACGGCCCCCTCGGTTTCAGCCCGGGCCATGTCGCGCGCGTGCAGGGCCAGTCCTGTCCCCTCCAGGACCAGCCCCGCACCGGCGATCACAGCGCAAACCGCGAGCAGTGGCCAGGTCGCCTCGCCCATGTACCACAGCAACATTCCTCCCAGGAGCCCCAGCAGCAACGCCCCGAGGTACAGCGTCGCCCCGGCGAATGCAAACGCCGTCTGCGCATGGTTCCAGAAGGGCCGCGCCTCGATGCGATAACAGCGCACCATGTAGTACAGGCCCGCGGCGCCCCCACACAGGGCCAGCCATCCCAACGGCGCGCGAGCCGTGAACAACGCGCCGGTGAGGCCGCCCGGCAGCGCAAGCGCTCGCTCGACAGCCGGCGTGGTGCCAACCTGCGCCAGCAGGTACAGGCCGGCAAAGGCCATGAACGCGGCGACACCCGCTCCCTCCCGGGCCACCGGCGAGTGGCGCAAATTGTTGAAACCGCGATAAAAACGTAACGGCTTGCCCAGGTGCACCGTGGACATGAACAGGCCGAGGGCGACAAGGCCTATGGCACAGGCAATCGGCACCGGTGCAAGGGGCGACTGCAGCAGTCGCGCAAAACCTGGCGCGCCGACCGCACCGCCGATGAACACAAGGGCAAACAACCCGATGGCCGCCTGTGTCGCGAGTGTGAACAACACCAGTGGATTCTCCCTGCTGGACAGTCGGCGCAGGTTCCAGCGCCGGCCATGCCCCGCCTTCCGGTCAACCGCCGGCCGGTAGGTACCCGAGCTGTCGTCGCGCCGGTACTTCACCGGCATACTGTCGGTGCGGGTCACCTCCCGGGGCATGCTCCGGGTCTGCTGGAAGCGAATGTTGGGTTGCGTGATGGCCGGATCGGGAAATCCCGGGATCCCGGCCTCGATCTGCTCGCGATTCTCCGGCGTGTTCTCCACCACACCGAAATTCAGTGCGTTCCCGAGACAGGCGGACACGCAGGCGGGCTTAAGCCCTACCTCGAGGCGATCCACACACATATTGCACTTCTCCACCTGGCCCGCGACGGGATCGAGTTGCGGCGCGTTGTAGGGACACACCCAGGTGCAGTAGCCGCAGCCGAAGCAGATGTCGGGGTCCTGGATCACCGCGCCGTATTCCGGGTGTTTGGTGTAGGCCCGGGTCGGGCAACCCTTGAGACAAACCGGGTCGTCGCAATGGTTGCACGCCATGGAGATGTTCATGCGCGTGTAATTCGGGAAACTGCCCCCCTCCACGTAACCCACGCTGCGGAAGCTCAGGTGCGGTGGCAGATCGTTTTTCTCGGAACAGGCGGATTCGCAGGCGTGGCAGCCGATACAGTTGTCCGCCGTGAAGTGAAAAGCGTGCTGTTTGTTGCGATTGGGGTTGAACCCCACCTCGCGCACCCCGTTGATGTTCAGGGAGGCCGCCTCGTCCACCAGCTCCTCCAGGGCAATCAGGTTTCCGTAGCGATTGCGCTCGGCGCTCTGCGGATCGTGCAACAGGGCATACGCCGGCTCATTCTCGCGCAGGGGAAACAGGGACTCGGAGGGCCGCGCCGCCGCTATCGGCTCAAACTGCTCGACAGCGGCCCGCGGCAGGACCTTCTCCTCGGCCGTCATCTCAGTAAGCCCTCAGTTCGCGGTTCAGCCGTGCCGCCTCGCGCTGGTCGATCCTCTCGATCCGCACTGCCGCCTGCTTGAACGCGGGCTGTCGCGAGTGGGGATCAAGCAGCCCGAGGGAGACGCGGTTCACGCAGTCGTGAAAGTGGAAGGGCAGGAACACCATGTTGCGCGGCACACGCTGGGTGAGCTGCGCCATTACCACGGCGTCACCCCGGCGCGAGACCAGGCGCACGTACTCCATGTGCCCCACCCCCAGCTCCGCGGCGGCATCGGGGTTCATCTCCATGTAGGCAGTGGGGCTGAACTTGTTGCAATTGCCGACCTTCCCGGTGCGCGTGCGGGTGTGGAAGTGCTCCACCACCCGGCCCGAGTTGAGCCAGAAGGGGAAGTCCGCGTCCGGTGTCTCGTTGTTGTCTGTCCAGGGCAGTGCCAGCAGCCGCGCGCGTCCGTCCGGGAACTGGAACACCCCGTCCGTGTACAGTCGCGGCGCCCCCGCCTCATCCCCCGCCCGCATCGGCCACTGGATACCGCGGCGCGCCAGTATTTTCTCGTAGTCCATCCCCGAGATATCCAGCATGCGCGGCGCGCCGTTGGGGCCCGTGCCCACTGACAGCGCCTTCATCTCCTCGAAGACGTCCTCGGGGTCCCCGGGGAAATGCATGCGCCTGCCCTGCTTCCAGCGCTGTGCCAGCTGGTTGAAAATCCACAGGTCGGGTTTCGAGTTGGCCAGCGGCGGCACCACGGGAGTCACCCGGTTCACGCGCCGCTCGCTGTTGGTGAAGCAGCCGTTTTTCTCCGCCCATACGCTCGCGGGAAAAAACGCGTGGGCGTACTGGGTGGCCTCCACATCCACGTAGGCATCCTGCACGACACAGAACTCGAGCTTCTCCAGCGTCTTGCGGATACGCGCCGTGTTCGGCATCGAAGTCATGGGGTTGGTCGCCACCAGCCACAGGGCCTTGACCTGCCCGGACTCGATCGCCGGGAAGATATCGGTCATGAACAGGCCGCGTTTCTCCGGGAAGAATCCCGGGTCCACTCCCCAAAATTCGCCCACCTCGCGCCGGTGCTCAGGATTCTCCAGGGCGCGGTAGCCCGGAAGCCCTGAACAGGAGGACCACTCCCGGGTGCCCATGGCGTTGCACTGGCCGGTGATGGAGAGGGAGGTACTCCCCGGTTTACCGATATTGCCGGTGATCAGGTTGAGGTTGTTGATGGCGCACACGCCGTCGGAGCCGTGGGTGCTCTGGTTGATTCCCATCGTCCAGATGCTCATGGCCGCACCGGCGCCCGCGTACAGTCGCGCCACCTGGCGGATAGTGTCCTCGTCGATACCGGTGATCTTCGCCGCCATCGCCGGGTCGTACCCCTCGACCAGTTCACGGAGCTCGTCGCTGCCGGAACAGTGCCGCGCGATGTAGTCCTCGTCCGCGAGCCCCTCGTCAAAAATGACGTGGGCCAGGCTGTTCAGCAACACCAGGTCGGTCCCCGGCGTTATCGGCAGGTGTATGTCGGCGAACTGGGCGAACATGGTGACCCGCGGGTCCACGACGACGAGCGGGAAGCGGCGCCTCTCCAGGGCCTCCTTGAGACGCCAGTAGATGACCGGGTGCTGCTCGGGCAGGTTGGAGCCGAAGGCCAGCAGGCAGTCCGTGTGGGAAAAATCGTCGTAGCAGCCCGGGGGGCCGTCACTGCCGAAGGACCGCTTGTAGCCCGATACCGCCGAGGCCATGCACAGCGTGGTATTTCCGTCGTAGTTATTGGTGCCGATCACGCCGCGCACCAGCTTGCCGAGGGTGTAGAACTCCTCGGTCAGGATCTGCCCGGTGGAGACCACGGCGACCGCATCGCGTCCGTACTGTTCCTGTATGCGCTTGAACTCGGCGGCGGTCCTGTCCAGTGCCGCGTCCCAGCCGGTCGCTCGCCACTCCTGCCAGGGGTGCTCGCGTAGCAGGGGCTCGGTGCCGCGGCCTTCGGCTTCGAGAATACCCGCCTCGGTGATGCCCTTGATACAGAGTTTGCCGCGATTGACCGGCGCATCGGCGACGCCCCGGGTGGTGACGGCGCGTCCAGTCGCATCCAGCCCCACCTCCATGGCGCAGCCCGTCGAACAGTAGCCGCAGGTGGCGTACTTCCACTCCACCACGCCCTTGTCGCGCAGGACGATCGGGTTCTTCCTGCGTCTCCCGAACAGCATCCGTGTCTCCCTCAGCGCGCCACCAGGACCGTGTCGCCCTCGATGCGGGCGCGGAATACCGGCACGCTTACGCCCTCCTCCTCGAGACACTTCCCGGTCACCAGGTCGAAGTGCTGCTTGTACAGCGGAGAGGCGACCACGACCCGGCCGCCTATATCACCGACCACACCGCGCGAGAGCACATTAGCCCCGCCCAGCGGGTCACGGTTGTGCAGCGCGTACAGTTCGCAGTCTTCACCCGGAAAGTAGTACAGGGCCACCTGCTCGCTCCCCAGCAGGGCGCAGACACCCGAGTTGGGCACCAGGTCATCGCGCTCGCAGACCGCCTCCCAGTTGTAGTTTTCCACTGCCGACATGTCTCTCTCCCCTATTCCGCCGCGACCAGGCGCAGGCGCTCCTCCGGCCGCGCCGGGCGAATCTGTTCGCGCTCGGTAACAAACACAACCCCGTCGTCCGTATTCCCGGAATTTACAAACTGCCGGAACCGCTTCAGCTTCGCCGGGTCTTCCAGGGTGGCGCGCCACTCGCAGGCGTAGGTGTCGACGATGCGCGCCATCTGCGCCTCCAGTTCGTCGGCGATACCCAGCTTGTCGTCGATCACCACCTCTCGCAGGTAATCCACGCCGCCCTCCAGGTTGTCCATCCAGGTAGAGGTGCGCTGCAGCCTGTCGGCCGTGCGCACGTAAAACATGAGGAAGCGATCGACGTAGCGGATGAGCGTGTCGTCATCCAGGTCGGTGGCGAACAGGTCCGCGTGGCGCGGCTTCATGCCCCCGTTGCCGCAGACGTACAGGTTCCAGCCGTTCTCGGTGGCGATCACGCCGAAATCCTTGGATTGCGCCTCGGCGCACTCGCGGGTGCAACCCGAGACGGCGGACTTGATCTTGTGCGGGGCGCGCAGGCCCTTGTAGCGATTCTCGAGGCGGATGGCCATGCCGACACTGTCCTGCACACCGTAACGGCACCAGGCACTGCCGACACAGGACTTTACCGTGCGCAGCGCCTTGCCGTAGGCGTGGCCGGTTTCGAAGCCGGCCGCCACAAGCTCCCCCCAGATGGCCGGCAGTTGTTCCAGGCGCGCACCGAAAAGATCGATGCGCTGCCCGCCGGTGATCTTGGTATACAGGCCGTAGCGCCGGGCGACCTCGCCCAGGGCGATAAGTTTTTCCGGGGTAATCTCGCCACCGGCCACGCGGGGCACCACGGAGTAGGTCCCGTCCTTCTGCATATTCGCCATGAAGGTGTCGTTGGTATCCTGCAGGCCGACATGGGTCGCCTCCAGTATGTGTTCATTCCACAGGGAGGCCATGATGGAGGCGATCGCCGGTTTGCAGATATCGCAGCCGCGCCCGCGACCGTGCGCCTCGAGCATGGCGCTGAAGCTGCGTATCTCGCCGACCTGCGCGAGGTGGAAAAGATCCTGCCGCGTATAGGGAAAGTGCTCGCAGATACTGCTATCCACCTCGACACCACGCGCGGCGAGTTCGTCGTCCACCAGACTTTTCAGCATGGCCGCGCAACCGCCACAGCCGGTGCTGGCTTTTGTCTCGCCCTTGACATCACCCAGGGAGCAGCAACCGGCGTCGATCGAGGCGACGATGTCGCCCTTGGTGACGTTGTGGCAACTGCAGATCGTCGCTGTTGCCGGCAGTGCCGCCGCACCGAGTAGCGGCAGGTCACCGGCGGCTGGCACGATGAGACACTGGGGATCCGCCGGGAGCTGAATGTCATTGAGGTGGTACTGCAGCAGCGTATCGTAGCTATCGCAGTCGCCCACGAGCACGGCGCCCAGCAGTTTGCTGCCGTCGGCACTGGTGACAATGCGCTTGTATACCTCCTCCCGGCCGTCGCTGAACACGAATGACAGGGCTCCCTCGGTGCGCCCGTGGGCATCGCCGATGGAGCCGACGTCTACGCCCAGCAGTTTCAGCCTGGTGCTCATGTCGGCACCCTGGAACTGGGCGCCCTCCCCCGCGAGTTGGCGGGCGACCACCTCGGCCATGCGGTAACCCGGGGCCACCAGGCCGTAGATCCGACCCCCGAACAGGGCCGCCTCGCCGATACAGTAGATATCGCTGTCCGTAGTCTTGCACTTGTAGTCCACGACTATGCCGCCGCGTTCCCCCACCCGCAGCTCCGCGTCCCGGGCCAGGTCGTCCCTGGGACGGATACCGGCGGAGAACACGATCATGTCCGTCTCCAGCACCTCGCCGTCGGCGAATTCCATGCGCAGGGCACAGGCCTCACCGTCGGTGATGTTCTGTGTATTCCTGCCCGTGTGCACGCGCACGCCCAGCGCCTCGATTTTGCGCCGCAGCATGCCCGAGCCGCCCTCGTCGAGCTGCACACCCATAAGGCCCGGCGCAAACTCCACCACGTGTGTCTCCAGGCCGAGGTTACGCAGGGCGTTGGCGCACTCCAGACCCAACAGTCCGCCGCCGACGACCACACCGACCCGGCTGTCCTGCGCGCGGGCGCGGATCTCGCCCAGGTCGTCGATGGTCCTGTAGGTGAGGCAGCGTTTGTGGTCGGAGCCCGGCACCGGCGGCACGAAGGGATAGGACCCCGTGGCCAGGACCAGCTTGTCGTACTCGAAGCTGCGCCCCGAGGCGGTGAGCACGCGCCTGCCCGCCCGTTCGATAGCCGTGACCGGGTCGCCGAAGTGCGCATCCACACCCCAGCCGTTGTAGGTTTCCCTCGTCGCCAGGGCCAGGTCCGCCGGCTCCCTGCCGGCGAACACGTCCGACAGGTGCACGCGATCGTAGGCGGGACGGGGCTCCTCCCCGATGACCGTCACCGCATCCTCCAGACCCTCCTCCACCAGGCTGTGCACGAAGTGATGCCCAACCATGCCGTTGCCGACCACGACGACTCTGCGCTTTGCCACCTTGCTTGCCACTCCCGAGAACTGATGTTTATCCGGATCGCCCGCGCAGTGATTTGCAAATGACGTGCCAATAGCGAACCGCGCACAAATTCACCAAAAACGGGGTTGCGGCACTGCCCTGGCGCGCTCTCGCACCATATGGACCCAGGCCGGAGGAGGCGTGACATCCAATCTGGTGCACGGCACCCGGAATCCTGCCCCCCAATGACGCATACCCCGCGATTCCCGCCCTGCGGGGCATTCCGCGGCAGTTGGCACGGTCATTGCTGATCTGCGCCCAACAGTGGCGTCTGTTCCGGCCCCCGCGGTCGCCGACGCCGCCCCGATCAATGCCTGCATAAATTTGGAGTAGACGCGTGAGCAGCCCGGTCAATGTCCTGGATATTCGCAACCCCTCGATCCGCACCCTGCACTTAGGCTGGGTGGCCTTCTTTATCACCTTCGTCGTGTGGTTCAGCCACGCGCCGCTGATGGCGCACATCAAGGAGGCCTTCGACCTGACATCACAGGAAGTGAAAGCGCTGTTGATACTGAACGTTGCGCTGACCATTCCGGCGCGCATCGTCATAGGCATGCTGGTCGATCGCTTCGGACCGCGGGCCATTTTCAGTATGCTGCTGATCGTATCCTCGTTCTTCTGCTGGGGCTTCGCCTTCGCCACCAGTTACGAGGCGCTCGCGCTGTTTCGTTTCCTCTGCGGGTTTGTCGGCGCCGGCTTCGTCATCGGCATACGACTGGTGGGCGAGTGGTTCCCGGCGCGGCAGGTGGGCATGGCCCAGGGGATCTACGGCGGCTGGGGCAACTTCGGTTCCGCAGCGGCGGCGATGACGCTGCCCACCCTGGCCCTGCTGTACGGCGGCGATGACGGCTGGCGCTACGCCATCGGCTCCACGGGTGTGCTGTCCTTCTGCTACGGCATTTTCTTCTGGTTCAAGGCGCGCAACACACCCAAGGGCTCCACCTACTTCAAGCCGAAAAGGACAGGCGGACTGGAGGTCAGCTCCTGGGGCGACCTGTACTTCTACATCGCCATGACACTGCCCCTGTACCTGGCACTGGGCGTACTGTCCTGGCGCCTGTCGCCGGCCAACCTCGGCCTGCTCAATGCCACCACCACCAACATGATGTACGTCGGCCTGTCCTGCCTGTTCCTGTTCCAGGCCAGCCAGATATGGAAGGTGAACAAGGACCACCTGCGGGCCGGGGTAACGGAGATCGAGAAGTACAGGTTCAAGCAGGTCGCGGCCCTGGACTGGGCCTATTTCGTCACCTTCGGTTCGGAGCTGGCGGTGGTGTCCATGCTGCCCCTGTTCTTCATGGAGACCTTCGAGCTCGATGCCGTCAAGGCCGGCCTGCTCGCCTCGGGCTTCGCTTTCATGAACCTCGTGGCCAGGCCCAGCGGAGGCTACCTGAGTGATACCTTCGGGCGCAGGCGCTCCCTGTCCGTTCTAATCGCGGGTCTCGCCGTCGGCTACCTGGTGATGGCGCAGGTCGACAGCACCTGGTGGATTCCGGCCGCTGTCATCGCCACCATGGCGTGCTCCTTCTTCGTACAGGCGGGCGAGGGGGCGGTATTTGCCATGGTTCCCCTGGTGAAACGGCGCATGACGGGCCAGATCGCCGGCATGGCGGGCGCATTCGGTAACGTCGGCGCCGTGACTTACCTCACCGTTCTCTCCTTCGTCGACGCGGCGACGTTCTTTACCATCATCGCGGGCAGCGCTGCCGTCGTGTTCGTTATCGTCCAGTTCCTCGACGAACCCTCGGGGCAGCAACGGGAGGTCCTCCCCGACGGCACCGTACAACTGATCGAGCTGTCCTGAGCGCGGAGTTCGACCCCGTGAACGCACCGCAACCATCGAGGGACGAACAGTCCCACCTGCTGAGCCGGCTGGTCCTGTCGGTCGGCCAGCACAGCGTGGCAGGCAGCAAACCCCAGAACGAGGACGCCATAGGCATCCGTGTACCCGGCGGCAATTTGCTCGCCACCAAGGGCGCGGTGGGCGTGATCGCGGACGGCGTAAGCGCCGCCGAGGCCGGGCAGGAGGCCAGCCATACGGCGGTGTCGAATTTTTTGACCGATTATTTTTCCACCCCGGAGTCCTGGAGCGTCAAGCAGTCCGCGCACCAGGTGCTCACAGCCCTCAATCGCTGGCTGTACGGTCGCGGTCAGGGCTTCCACGACAGCGCCAGGGGTTACATCACCACCCTGAGCGCACTCGTACTCAAGTCCCGCACTGCCCACCTGTTCCACGTCGGCGACAGCCGCATCTACCGCCTTCGCGATGGCGTGCTCGAGCAGCTGACCACCGACCACAGCATGCAGGTATCGGAGCGGCATACCTACCTGGCCCGGGCCATGGGCCTGGATGTCAACGTCGAGGTCGATTACCGCTCAATCGAGCTGCGCGGGGGCGACGTGTTCCTGATGACGACCGACGGCATCCACGATGTCCTCGCACCGCGGGACATGGGGGCCACCCTGGCACACCACGGCCCGGCCCTGGAGACCGCCTGCATCGAGCTGGTCGCCCGCGCCCTGGAAGCGGGCAGCGAGGACAATCTGAGCTGCCAGGCACTGCTCGTGGAGGACTTGCCCGACGCGCGCATCGACGAGGTCATCGACCACCTGACCCGGCTGCGTTTCCCCCCGTTTCTCGAACCGGGAATGGTGCTCGACGGCTACCGGGTGTTGCGCGAACTGCACGCGAGTGCACGCAGCCAGGTGTACCAGGTCGAGGACGTGGCAAGCGGCATCCAGTTCTGCATGAAGACGCCCTCCGTCAATTTTGAGGACGACCCCGCCTACATCGAGCGCTTTATCATGGAGAGCTGGATCGGGGCACGCATCAGCAGCCCCTACGTGATCCGGGTGTGTGAATCGGCGCGACCGAAGTCCTGCCTCTACTACCTGACGGAATACGTCAACGGCATGAGTCTCGGCCAGTGGATGCGCGAGAACCCGCGGCCCGCCGTCGAGGAGGTGGTCTTCCTCCTCGACCAGGTGGCGAAGGGTGTGCGCGCCATGCACCGCCGTGAAACCCTGCACCAGGACCTGATGCCCGACAACATCCTGATCGACGTCGACGGGCACGTGAAAATCGTCGACTTCGGCTCATGCCACGTCGCCGGTATTGCCGAGATCGCCACGCCGCTGCAGCGCGACGTACCCCTCGGCACGGCGACCTACTCCGCACCTGAACACACCCTCCGCGGCGAGGTGGGCTATGCGGCGGACCTGTTCTCCCTGGCGGTTATCGGCTACGAAATGCTCACCGGTACGCTGCCTTTTGATGGCAGGCTAGAAAACTGCCGTTCCCGGCGCGACTTCCTGGCAACCCGGTACACTCCCAGCTATCGGCTGAACCCACTGGTGCCGCACTGGATGGACTGCACTCTCAAGAAGAGCCTGCGTTTCGAACCGGAACGACGCCACGGCGATGTGGCGGAACTGGCGTGGGAACTGCAGCACCCGAACCCGAAGTACCTGGAGTACCCGGAGCGACCGCTGGTGGAACGCGACCCGGTGAAGGCCTGGAAACTGGTCGCCGGTGTGCTCGCCCTGGCCCAGGTGGCGACCCTGGCAGCGCTTTTGAGCTGACCTGGGCACTGACCTGTGCGTTGGCCTATCGCGCAGTTCTTTTGCGCGGGCCAGTGGGAGTCAATCGAGAAACAGGGCCCGGTAGTGGTCCGCCTCGAAGCCGCGGTACTGCAGGAATCGCAGGCGGCGCGCCTTGTCGCGTGTGTCGGCCGGAGGTCCGTCGCCGAACTTGCGCGACAACACCTCTTTCGCAAGTGCGCTCCAGTCCGCCTCCGTCGCGGCGAGCGCCGATTCGACGAGGTCCCCGGGAATGTCCCGCTGGCGCAGCTCCATGCGGATGCGCTGGGGGCCCTGGCCCCGGGTGACGCGCTGGCGCGCGAAGCTCTCGGCAAACCGCTGGTCACTCTGCAGGTTTTCCTCGCGCAGGATCTGCAGCTGCTCCTCGACACGCGCACGGTCGGGGAAACGCCGGGCCAGTTTTGTGCGCAGCTCCCCCAGGGCGTGCTCCCTGCGGGCCAGCAGGTTCATGGCCGCCAGACGAACGTCCGCGGGATTGACGGCGACCGCGCTGTCCTGTGCCGCGTCAGCCATCGGGAAGAAAAAAGGCGCCGGGTGCGAGAGTGGGATAAGTGGGTACCCGGCGCCAGTCGGGAAGTGTCAACGCCCGCTCACTCTTCGGGAAGAGTGACCTCGTCGTTGTTGGGGGCATCTTGCTCTGCAGGGGCGTCGACAGTCATGACCTGGGAGCGGATCAGCCCCTCGATCTCGCTGGCGACAGCGGGGTTGTCTCCCAGGAACTTTGCGGCGTTGGCCTTGCCCTGGCCAATTTTGTCGCCCTTGTAGGAATACCAGGCACCGGACTTCTCGACCAGGTTCAGCTTCACACCCCAGTCGATCACCTCCCCCATGCGGTGGATGCCCTGGCCGTACATGATCTGGAACTCCGCCTGCTTGAAGGGCGGCGATACCTTGTTCTTGACCACCTTCACGCGGGTCTCGTTGCCCACGACCTCGTCGCCGTCCTTCACCGCGCCGATACGGCGGATGTCCAGGCGCACGGAGGAGTAGAACTTGAGGGCGTTGCCGCCGGTGGTGGTCTCGGGGCTGCCGAACATGACGCCGATCTTCATGCGGATCTGGTTGATGAAGATCACCAGGCAGTTGGTCTGCTTGATGGCGCCGGTCAGCTTGCGCATCGCCTGGCTCAGCAGGCGCGCCTGCAGGCCCACGTGGGAGTCGCCCATCTCGCCCTCGATCTCCGCCTTGGGCGTGAGGGCCGCGACAGAATCTATCACCAGCACGTCGATGGCGCCGGAGCGCACCAGCATTTCCGCCACTTCCAGGGCCTGCTCGCCGGTGTCCGGCTGGGACATGATGAGGTCGTCCATCTGCACGCCGAGCTTCTCGGCGTAGATCGGGTCGAGGGCGTGCTCGGCATCGATGAAGGCCGCGGTGCCGCCCGCCTTCTGGGCCTCGGCGATCACCTGCAGCGTCATGGTGGTCTTGCCGGAGGACTCGGGGCCGTAGATCTCACAGATCCGCCCCTTGGGCAGGCCGCCGATACCGAGGGCGATGTCCAGCCCCAGGGAGCCGGTGGAGACGGCCGGGATGGCGACGTGCTCGCGATCCCCCATGCGCATCACCGTGCCCTTGCCGAACTGGCGCTCGATCTGGCTCAGCGCCGCCTCCAGTGCTTTTTCCTTGTTCGCATCCATGGTGTTTTCCCCCTCTACCCCTCGAGTTGTGGTCCCGTCGGTCCCGACAGCCTGTACAGCAAAACTACTGTATATATACTCAGTGTTTCATTTTCGGATTGCAAGCCCTAAAAACCACTAATTTCGAGCGCCGGGAACAACCCGCCTGAAAGGGCGACAGGTCCCCGCCCGGGCCGCGTAGAGGAGCCCCAGGTGGCGGCGGACGCGACACCCGGAAGTACAAAATGTGTCATACACTTCAACTAGTGTGGCCGCTCCCGGTACTGACACCGGGTCCCGGCTGTGGCAAATTGCGCGCCGCACTGGTGGCACCACCGCGGAGATACCCCATGCAGCAACTCACCGAGATGGACAACAACTTCCTGCAGCAGGAGAGCGTCCTCACGCCCATGCACATCAGCCCGGTCATCGTCTACGACCAGTCGCACCGGGCAGAGGGCCGGGTCCGCTTCAAGGAGATACTGACGGTCTTCGAGCGCAACCTCCACAAGTCGGCCATTTTCAGGCGCAAGCTCGCCGGCGGCGCGATGGGCCTGGACACGCCCTACTGGGTCGAGGACCCCGACTTCGACCTCGAGTTTCACGTGCGCCACCTCGCCCTGCCCAAGCCGGGTGACTGGCGCCAGTTCTGCATCCTCCTGTCGCGCTTGCAGGCCAGGGGCCTGGATATGAAGCGCCCCCTCTGGGAGGCCTACGTGATCGAGGGCCTCAGCGGTGTGGAGGGACTGCCCGAAAACAGCTTCGCGATCATGTTGAAAATCCACCACGCGGCCATCGACGGGATCTCCGGCGCCGAGATCATCACGGCCATCCACAGCCTCACCGACGAGGTGTTGCCGCCCGCGGTGGAGGACGACTGGAGCGGCGAGCGCGACCCGTCGGACTGGCAGGTCTGGTCGCGGGCCTACCTGCACAACCTGCGCCGCCCGGTGAAATTTTTCGAGACGGTCGGCCACCTTGTCCCCGCGGTGATCCGCGCCAACCGCGCCAGCGCCGATCGGCACCCGGAGCGGGAGGGTCGCCGGCCCCTGGCCCAGAAAACCCGGTTCAACGGGCGCATCAGCGCCAGCCGGGTCACCGACGCACTCATCATGGACCTCGACGACATCAAGGCGATTCGCAGGGGCCTGGATGGCGGCGTCACCGTCAACGACATCATTGTCTCGATCGTCGGCGGCGGCATGCGGCGCTACCTCCTGGGCCGCGGGGAACTGCCCGCAGAGAGCCTGAGCTGCGGCGCACCGATCAATACCAGGGAGACGCGGGACAGCAGCTCCACAGGAAACCAGGTCAGCGTCATGGCCATTACGCTGGCGACGGACCTGGAGGACCCGCTGGAGCGCCTGCGCGCGGTTCACGAGGGCGCCGAAGACTCCAAGGCCTACGCCGGCAAGCTGGGAGGCAGCGTGCTGGTGGACGTCTCCGAAATGCTGATTCCCCAGGTGATGGGCTGGGGTTTCCAGGCGGCCACACTCGCCGCGGCACGGCGCAATATCCCCATGCCCTTTCACACCATCGTGTCCAATGTGCCGGGGCCGCAGGTTCCCGTGTACCTGGCGGGCGCCCGGGTCAGCCTCATGATGGGGCTGGGGCCGCTGGTGCACATGATGGGCCTGTTCCACGGTGTGCTTTCCGGCGCGGGCAGGATCAGCATCAACTTCGTGTCGACCCGGGAGATGCTGCCCGACCCGGAACACTACCGCGACTGCCTCGAGGAGGAGTTCCTCGCGCTGCAGGCAGCGGCGGCCGGGAGCGGGACGGCGACTGCGGCAAAGCGCGGCGGCAGGAAAACCCGCACCGCCGGGGCGCGGCCAAAATCGAAGCCAATATCGAAGCCAAGAGGGAAGGCGGCGAAAATGTCCGGAAGCCGCTGAACCGGCAGCCGGGGGGGCGCCTCAGCAGCCCTCCTTTTTCATGAGGTCGCGCATTTCCTGCACCCTCGCCTCCTGTTCGGCGAGGGACAGTGACTTGCCGTCTTCGTCTGTCATGTAGGTCAGGACGGGGCGGCCGTCCTCGGTGTAGGTGATGGTGGTCACGCGCTCCAGCTCCCTCTCCATCTCGGCGCAGTAGTCCGCCCTCGCCGTCTCCAGTTCCTCCGCCCGCTCACGCTCGGCCAGTTCCCTCTCCCTGCGGCGCTCCGCCGCGGCATCCAGGCGCCGCCGCTGCTCCGCCTCGAGCGTCTCGCGCTCCTCGTCGCTGAGCTCCGGCGGGCGGTAGGCCTCCCGCACCTCGACCGCCTCGGCGGACTCGGCCTCGGCGCTGTCCCGGGGCTTGTCGCCGAAGTGCACGTTGCCGTCCTCGTCCACCCAGCGGTAGATCTGCGCGGCGGCGGGGCCGCTACCGAGCAGCGCCGCGAGCAGCGCGACAGACAATCCCGCAAGTACCCGCATGTCAGGTTATCCGCGACCTCCCGAGAGAATGTTCAGTCCGCACCGCGCAGGCGGTAGATCGCGCGCAGCGCGATACTGGCCAGGCAGGTGTCGTCCGCTTCATCGTACAGGTCAACCTGCACATCGACAAACTCGTGGCCGCGCTTCTCGAAAAGGTCGGTGACCGACATCTCCGCAACAACCGCGGTGCCTGCTTGCACGCACCGGAAGTGCTGGGCGCGGGTCTCCAGGTGCACCCAGGGGTTCATGTAGGCATTCGCCGCGGCAATCCAGTTGGAGATACCGAGTATGAAGGCCGGGTTGGCGCAGGCCTCCGGTCCGCGCAACAGGGCCGGCATGGCTGTCTCGTCCCTGAGGTACGTTCCCAGCCGCCCGCCCGGTCGCCACTCGAAGCGCTGTGCACTGCAGCCACCCGCCCGCAACTGCATCCACTGTTCCAGGGTTGCCGGAGGTCCAACGTAGTCGAGGGCCACCAGCGGGTCACCGCGGCGCTCCGGCGGCGCGGGCAGGGTGTCGGGCAGGCGCACCTCGGCGCGGGCACTGAGGGTGCCGTCCGGCCTGGTCAGCGCCGCCTCGTAGTACCCGGGCCCCGACTCGCCGACCTCGACCGCGAAGGTCTCGCCGTCGTAGAGCGGCGACAGCACGCGCACATGCGACCAGCCCCGGTCGAGGAAGTCCTCTTCCCAGGCCTCCACCGCGGGGTGCAACAGGTACGCGGAGACCGTGACGCCCGGCACCAGCCCGCCCTCGAAACCGAACTGTTGTGCCAGTTCGTCGCCGTGAATCTGGTTGGGCGAATCGGGTTCCTGGTTGAAGGCGAGCTGGCTCCAGGATTGCATGAGGCCGGGAGGCGTGGTTTCCATGTCCGTTGAGCTCCGCGGAAAGTAGGATCCTATTTTTACCGCTCGCGGCCCGAACTGTGCAACACCCTGGGAGAACCTGCCGCGCGCGATCGTCGTAGAGAGTGTCGAAAAATCTTACAGCGGCCCCTTCCCGCGATCGATCGCGATTTTTATCCCCTTGATTCTAAAGAGAATCGCATCAGCTGGTGCGGTTATTGCCGCGGTTTGGAGATGTTGTACCAGGAGGTCTGACGCCATGAAACGAACACTGTCTTTCTTCACCCTGACGGCGGCGCTACTTTTCTCCATGCAGCTGCGCGCGATGCCCATCCAGTTTCAGGCCATCCTGGACGGCGGCCAGGAGGTACCTCCCAATGCCAGCACCGCCAGCGGCACCGCCTCTCTCGAGCTGAACGCAGCCCAGGACAGGCTGGAAATGCTCATCACACTGGTCGGCCTGGACCTCGACGGCAACCAGACGGCGGACCCGCTGGACGATGTATTCGCCGGCCATATTCACGCCGCGCCCGCGGGGCTGAACGGCGGCGTCGTGTTCGGATTCCTGGCGCCGAACAACGACACCAACGGCGACCTGGCGATCGACCCGGTGGCGGGCACCATCTTCAGCGGCTGGGATATCAATGAAGGCGCCGGTACCACCCTCGACGCTCAGCTGCCCGCCCTGTTCTCCGGCGGACTGTACTTCAACTTCCACACACCCGGCTTCCCGGGTGGAGAGATTCGCGGGCAGATCACTCCCGTCCGCGTGCCTGTCCCCGCTTCCACTGCCCTGCTGGCACTCGGCCTCGCAGGACTGGTCACCGCCCGACGGCGCCGCGCCTGATTAGGCCAGCTCCCCTTGCAACAGGTCGAGCGTCGCCCCGATACCGGCGTCGCCGAAACCGATCACCGCGGCGTTGAAGTCCGTGACGCCGGCATCTCGCAGCCGCGCGATTCCCGCGCGCAGATCCGCCTCGCCGCCGACCATGGCGAGCTGCGCCGGACCCTCGACACCCTCCCGGTCGAGCATCGCGCGGTAGGACGGCAGCATGCCGTAGATCTGCAGTGATTTGGCGATGAACTCCCGCGCGCCTGCCTCGTCGTCGGTCAGGCAGATCGGCATACCGCAAACGATGCGCGGCGCCGGCCTGCCCGCGGCCGCGGCAGCGGCGTTGATACCCGGGACAATGTGCGACTCCACTGTCTTCGGTCCGGTCATCCACAGGGAGGTGCCGTCGGCGTACTCGCCGGCCAGGCGGAGCATGGCCGGCCCCAGCGCGGCGACGAGCAACGGCACGGGGTCGCCGGCGATTTCCAGTTGCAGCTTCCCGGTCAACTGTTCCCCCTCGAAGTCCGCCGCCTCCCCGCGCAGCAGCGGCGCGAGGATCTGCAGGTACTCGGCCATGTGCTTCGCCGGCTTGTCGTAGGACATGCCGAACATACCCTCGATAACGAGCTGGTGGGACAGGCCGATACCCAGGGCGAAGCGCCCGCGGCAGGCGAGCTGCGTGGTCACCGCCTGTTGTGCCAGTGCGCCGGGGTGGCGCGGGTAGGTGGGGGTCACCGCGGTGCCCAGCTCGATACGCTCCGTCTCCCAGCCGGCGATAGCGCAGGAGCCCACCCCGTCGAGCCCGAAGATATTCGGCAGCCACAGGGTGTCGAAACCGCGGGACTCGACGTCGCGGGCGAACGCAACAAGCTCGTCGAGGCCGAAGCTGGTGTCGGACGTGGTGCCCGCGAAAATTCCAATGCGCATGTAACTCCCCCGAGGTAATCAATGACTCAGTTGGCTGGCGCCCCGGTCCGGGCGCAGTGCCGGCGCCGCGTATTCAGGCGGCCGCGAGCCGGCGCAACACATACTGCAGGATGCCGCCGTTGGCGTAGTAGCTGAACTCGTTCGGGGTATCGATGCGCACAATGGCCTCGAAACTGGCCCGGCCACCTTCGTGACCGCCCACCGACACCTCGACCTGCTCCTGGCCCGGCGCGATCACCGGGATGCTGTACGACTCTCGGCCGGTCAGGCCCAGGGAGGCGCTGCTGTCCCCGGGCAGGAACTGCAGTGGCAGCACACCCATGCCGACAAGGTTGGAGCGGTGTATGCGTTCAAAACTCTCGGCGATCACCGCCTTCACGCCCAGCAGGTAGGGACCCTTCGCCGCCCAGTCCCGCGAAGAGCCGGTGCCGTACTCCGCGCCGGCGAGCACCACGAGGGGCACCCCCGCCTCGCGGTAGGCCTCGGCGGCGTCGAAAATCGACACCTGGGCGCCGTCGATGAAGCAGGTCGTCCAGCTGCCCTCGGTCCCCGGCGCCAGTTCGTTGCGCAGGCGCACATTGGCGAAGGTGCCGCGCATCATGACCTCGTGATTACCGCGCCTGGAGCCGTAGGAGTTGAAGTCCGCGGGCTGCACGCCATTGGCCTGCAGGTAACGCGCAGCGGGGCTGTCCAGCGCAATGGATCCCGCGGGGGATATGTGGTCGGTGGTGACGCTGTCGCCGACCTTGACCAGGCAGCGGGCCCCTTCCACCGGTTGCAGCCCGGGAGCCTCGGCCAGCATCCCCGCAAAGAACGTCGGCTTGCGCACGTAGGTAGACTCCGGCCAGTCGAAGCGCTCCCCCTCGGCCACGGGCAGGTCGTTCCAGACCGGGTTGCCGGTATAGACGTCGGCATAGCGCTCGCGGAACATGTCGGCGTTGAGGCAGCTCGCCACCAGGCTGTTGACCTCATCGGGCGAAGGCCATACATCCGCCAGCGTCACGACGCGCCCCTCGGCGTCGAGGCCGAGACCGTCCCGGTTCAGGTCGCACAACATGTTACCCGCGAGCGCGTAGGCGACGACCAACGGCGGCGACGCGAGGTAGTTGGCGCGCACGTCCGCGTGGATGCGCCCCTCGAAGTTGCGGTTGCCGGAGAGCACCGAGGTCACAAGGAGGCGGCCCTCACGAACGGCCGCGCCGATTTCCTGCGGCAGCGGGCCGGCGTTGCCGATACAGGTGGTGCAGCCGTAGCCGACGAGGTGGAAACCGAGCGCATTCAGGTCCTCCATCAACCCGGTTTTTTCCAGGTAGGCGGTGACCACCTTGGAGCCGGGGGCGAGGCTGGTCTTGACCCAGGGCGGCGTGGTCAGGCCGAGCTTGCGGGCCTTGCGCGCCAGCAGGCCCGCCGCCACCAGGATGGCCGGGTTGGAGGTATTGGTGCAGCTGGTGATGGCGGCGATCACCACGGCGCCATGGTCGAGCCGGAATCGCCGGCCGTCGCGCTCGACAGCGATTCCGCGCACCGCCGCCGGGGCCTCCGGCGCGGAGCCGCCCTCCTCCGCCCAGTCACTCTCGGGCAGGTCGGCGACGTACAGCTCCTGGTGTTCCTGTAGCTCCTTCTCGAAGGCGGCACTGGCGTCGACGAGGGCAATACGGTCCTGTGGGCGCCGCGGACCCGCGAGGGAGGGCACCACCTCGGCGAGGTCGAGGTCCAGCAGGGCGCTGTAACGCGCCTGCGGCGTATCCGCGTCATGCCAGAGATTCATCGAGCGCATATAGGCCTCGATGAGGGTCAGTTGCCCCTCGTCGCGGCCGGTGAGGCGCAGGTACTCAATCGTCTTGGCGTCGACCGGGAAAATGCCGCAGGTGGCGCCGTACTCCGGCGCCATGTTCGCAATGGTGGCCCGGTCGGCCAGGCTCAGCGAGGCCAGTCCGGGACCGAAGAACTCCACGAACTTGCCGACCACGCCGTGGGCGCGCAGGCGCTCTGTCACCGTCAGCACGAGATCGGTGGCGGTGGCCCCGTCCGGCAGCGCGCCCTCCATCCGGAATCCCACCACCTGGGGAATCAACATCGTCACGGGCTGGCCGAGCATGGCCGCCTCGGCCTCGATGCCGCCCACGCCCCAGCCCAGCACGCCCAGCCCGTTGATCATGGTGGTATGAGAGTCCGTGCCCACCAGCGTATCGGGGTAGGCCAGGCGCTGGCCATCCCGTTCGTCGACAAACACGGTGCGGGCGAGGTACTCGAGGTTGACCTGGTGGACGATCCCGGTACCGGGGGGCACCACGGTAAAATTGTCGAATGCCTGCTGCCCCCAGCGCAGGAAGCGGTAGCGCTCAATGTTGCGTTCGACTTCGATGGCCGTATTGCGTTCGAGGGCGTCCGCGGTGCCGAAATGATCGACACTGACCGAGTGGTCGATGACAAGGTCCACGGGCGAGAGGGGGTTGATCCTGCCCGGCTCGGCACCCAGCTCGACGATGGCGTCGCGCATGGCGGCGAGATCGACGATGGCGGGCACACCGGTGAAGTCCTGGAGCAGCACCCGTGCAGGCACGAAGGCGATCTCCTGGGAGGGCTCGGCCTGCGGGTCCCAGTTGAGCAGCGCCTCGATGTCGTCGTCCGTGACGAACTCCTCGTCACCGTGGCGGAGCAGGTTCTCGAGGAGGATTTTCAGGCAGTAGGGCAGCGTGGCGGTGGTGCCCGCGCCGCCGAGGTCTGCGAAGGGAAATGTCCGGTACTGCTCACCGTCGACAGTGAGTGATCTCGCCGTGTTGTAGCGGGTGCCCATAAAACGCTCTCTTGAAACGACTGCTTGAATTGACTGCAAAACCAGGCGGCACCGTGCCGGACGGCCGTCTATGCTATGTACTATAGCAGCACCACCGGGGAGCGCCGAATGCGTGAGGAATACGACAGCCTTGGCCCTGTAGAGGTTCCCGCGGGCGCCCTCTACGGCGCACAGACGCAGCGTGCGGTCGACAACTTCACGCTCAGCACGCGGCCGATGCCGGCGCCGTTCCTGCGCAACCTCGCGCGCATCAAGGCGGCGGCGGCGCGCGCAAACCTCGCCTGCGGTGTGCTGGACGCGGAGCGGGCGGCTGCCATCGAGACGGCCGCCCTGGAAATCGCCGCTGGCGAGCACCCGGACCAGTTCCCGGTACCCGTCATGCAGACTGGGTCGGGTACCAGCAGCAACATGAACATGAACGAGGTACTGGCGCGCCTGGCCGGCGCTTCCGCGTCCCTGGACATCCACCCCAACGACCACGTCAACTGCAGCCAGAGCAGCAACGACATTATCCCGGCGTGCATCCAGCTCTCCGCGCTCGCGCAGCTGCACGAGGACGTGCTGCCAGCGCTGCAGAGGCTGATCGAAGGCATCAGGGGGCGTGCTGACGAACTGTCCGGCGTGGTCAAGACCGGCCGCACCCACCTTATGGATGCAATGCCACTGACCCTGGGCCAGGAACTGGGCGCCTGGGCGGCGCAACTCGAAGAGGTTGCAGAGCGCTTGCGCGAGTGTCTCCCGCGGCTGCGACTGCTGCCGATCGGCGGCTCCGCCGTGGGCACGGGTGTCAACGTACCCACCGGCTTCGCGACACGGGCGGTCGACGAGCTGGGTGCACTCTGCGGCGTGGAGCTGGGACTGGCGAACAACCCCTTTGCGCGCATGGCGGGCCAGGATGTGGCGCTGGAGTGCTCCTCGGGAGTGCGCGCCCTGGCGACCGTACAGACCAAGATCGCCAACGACCTGCGCTGGATGTCCTCCGGGCCGCTGGCGGGCCTGGCGGAGATCGAACTCGAGGCGCTGCAGCCCGGCTCCTCGATCATGCCGGGCAAAGTGAACCCGGTGCTGCCCGAGGCGGTGTTAATGGCCGCGGCGCAGGTTTACGGCAACGACGCGAGCATCGCCGTGGCGGCCCAGTCCGGCAACTTCCAGCTCAATGTCATGCTGCCGCTCATCGCCGACCGGCTGCACGATTCCCTGCAACTCGCGGCGGGGGCCTGCGACGCGCTGGCGCGCACCGTCCTCGGCTTCAAGGTGAATACGGAGCGCCTCGATGCGCAGCTCGCCACCAACCCCATCCTTGTCACTGCGCTGAACCGGCACATCGGTTACGAGCAGGCGGCGCGTATCGCCAAACGCTGTTTCGAGGAGCGCCGCACGGTGCTCGAGGTGGCCTGCGAGGAGACCGATCTCAGCCGGGAGGAGCTGGCCGGGCTGCTCGACCCGCGCGGGCTCGCCCACCCCGCCGACTGACGCGCGGCCCGGGCCGCGCGCGATCAATCGATGCCCGAGCCGTCGTCGGCCACGGCGTAGAGAAGGCAGTCTGTGGTCGCGATCTCTGCGTTGTTGGTGATCATGAACAGTTTCAGGGCGCGGGCCGGGTACAACTCCCCGTTCTCCACCCGCACGAGGCGTTCTACCGCGCAGCGCCCGCTCTGGTCCGTCGCCGTGAACAGCTCGCGCCCGGGGGCCCCGGCCCAGCCCAGCAGGGTATCCGGCTGCACGGTGCCGAAATTGAGGTGCTCGATGTCCGTGCGCAGGGTCACGTCGTTGTCGGCACAGGGGGACTCGGCATACGTCAGGGTCACATTGTCGCGCAGCTCCAGGCGTATCGGGTCCTCCAGCAGCTCAAGCTCCCCGTCGCTGGCGGTGTTGCGCAGCACTTCCGTGGCGGTGAAATAGCGGCACATTCCCTCCCAGGCGAGTTCGTGAGCCTCGTCGTCGAGCCGCCCGCCGACCTCGACGGTCACCGTCGGGTAGCGGTGTTCGCTGATATCCATCAGCGCGCCCAGGCGCAGGTTGGAGATGATCAGGCGCTGCGTGAACAGGGAGACCAGCGCATCGTGCTGGCGATCCATGAAGGTACACACACCGAAGGAGGGTCCCGAGCCGGAGGTGTTGTGCATGTCCACCACCGACTCGGGGTGGTGCATGTGCAGGATCTCGAGAATTTCCTCGGCGAGCTCCCCCTGCGCGTCGTCGAAGGGCGGCCGGAAACAGCGGTTCAGGTCCCGTGCCCGGGGCAGCATGCGATGGCTGAACAGGGGAGGCTCCAGCGCGGCGGCCACCGACGCCACTATCACCACGACATTCACCGCCGGGCGCTGGCCGGACTTGAGCCAGCGGAACAGGGCCATGGCCCCCGAGGGTTCGTTGCCGTGCAGCAGCGTGACCAGCGCGCGGGTGCGCGAGGGGTCCTCGCCGTCCAGGAAAAAGCACGCCGGCCCCCCGAGCGAGCGCAGGAAGGCCTCGACATTGTCGCCGATGTGCGTCGCCAGCGGGTTGCGAATGAACTGGAATCGCCTCATGCCTGCCACTCGGCAACGGGGACGTTACCGGTACTGTAGTCGATGAACTCCTCGAGCATCGCGTGCAGGGCCTCCTCCGGCTGCATCTTTTCACGCAGGGCAGACAGCCGCGCCCGCTGCCAGATGGAACCGGTGCGCCGCTGCGCGAGGCGCCGCTCTATCACCCCGATGTAACGCTCCGCCTCCGCACTCTCGATGCCGATTGACTTGAGCCCCTCCACGGCCAGCGGCAGGACCCGGTCGATCACCGACCCCACGGGCTGTTCGCGGTAACCCGACTGCCCGGCCTCCGGCCAGACCACGCGGGCGAACAGGCCGTGCTGTGCCGCGCGGTAGAAGTTGTACTCCGCGATGTTGAAGGGAATGGCGGGGAGAATGTCCGCCATACGCGGGCGCAGTCCCTCCGCGAGACCGATGAGGAAGGCGGCGTTGGCCACCATGTCCACCGCCGACGGCCCCGCGGGCAATGCGCGCATCTCGATGCGCAGGTGCCCGCCCGCCACCGGGTCGTAGACAGGACGGTTCCACAGCCACACGGTGCCCTGGTGCAGCTGCAGTTCCGCGAGCAGGGGCGCGCCCTCCGGCGCCGACTCGGGCTCGTCCCGGCACACCGGCAACAGCGGCGGGTAGATGCGCACCACCTCCGCGAACAGTTCCAGCGCCCCGCGACGCACCCAGCCCTGGCCGAAGTTCACCCGGGGCGGTTCGTTCCAGGAATAGCGGTCGACATAGCGCGTATCGATGGACTGCTTGAACAGTGGCACCCGGGTCTCGTGCCAGAGATTGTGGCCGAACAGTGTGGGTGAGTTTGCACCGATGGCCACCGCCAGCGGCGTGACGAGCTGAATGGCGTTGAAGATGTCGGCGTAGTCCCCCGGGTCGACACGGTAGTGCACCTGGAAGGAGGTGTTAGCCCCTTCCAGCGTGATGTCCGCCATCTCGAGTTCCAGGGGGTTTTCGCCGTGTATGTCGATGCGGAACTGGCCGCCGCGGCGCAACAGCAGCTGCCGCACCAGCGCGTGGTAGCGCTTGCGGTCGGTCATGCAGTGGGCACCGAAGTCCGACTGGCGCAGAGTCGGCAGGATGCCGATGGGGACGATGCGCGCGTCGAAGTTTGCCGCGGTGTCGCGCAGGGTTTCGAGCTTGCCGAGCATCTCCGTTTCCAGCCCCGAGAAGGGGGCACCCGGGAATTCGAAGGCGCTCATGTTGTACTCGAGGTTGTAGCGGTTCAGCTCCAGTGCGAGCTGAGGATCGTCCAGCGCCTCGGCGATCTCCTGGTTGGCGTTGAGCGGGCGGCCGGCGTGGTCGACGATGTACATCTCCAGCTCGGCGCCGATGGAGCGCTGTCCCTGGCCAAACCCCGGTGTGCTGAGCAGGGCGCCGAGGGACTTGAGGTCGCGCTCGAGGGCCTCGCGAAAACGCGCGTAGTCCCGTTCGGAAAAGGTAACCCTGTCGATTTCTATACCCATGGCGACCCTTCCTGGGGAGCAGTGCAAATAGTTATTGTCCGGCGGCGGTATTCGCGCGGTGCGAACCGGTTCACCCGATTGTCAGCGCCCGATGGCGAAGGTCATTTCCACGCTTACCCGGTAGGTGTTCTCGCCGGTAGCGATGGGCACGGCGCTCTCCGCACCCATCGCCATGCTCGCCCGTGCCATCGGTACCGGTGCCGACGGACCGCCGCGCTCATCGATCGCCAGCAGTTCCCCGAGCTCCACACCGGCCGCGGCGGCCAGCCCCCGCGCCCTGGCGGTGGCGTCCCGCACCGCCTTCTCGCGCGCCCCGGCCAGGGCCTCCGAGGGATCGTCATTGGTAAAACGCAGGGAGCCGCCCTCGTTGACGCCGAGGGTGACGGAGGTGTCGAGTACTTCGCCGACCCTGTCGATATCGCGCACGCGCACAGTGAGCGTATTGCGCACCGAGTATCCGCTCAGCTCGCGCTCGCCGCCGCCCTGGGCGGTGCGCGACGCCCGCCGGTAGACCGGCTGGATGGAGAAACCCGCCGTCTGCAGGTCGCGGTTGGCGATCCCCAGCGAGCGCATCGCGTCCATTACGGACGCCATGGCGCCGGAATTCGCGCTCAGCGCCTCGCGCGCGGTGGTCGCCTCGCGGTTGACCGTCAGGGTCACCAGCGCCATGTCGGGGGCGATGGCCACGCTGCCCTCCCCCGACACGCGGATACGCGGCCGCGGATCCTCCGCCGCGGCGGGCAGGGCGCAGAGCAGCGCCACAAGCATCGTCAGGTACAGGGGTGTTTTCACCGTCTCTCTCCCTCCGCAGGACTCTTCACTCAGCCCGACGCACATTCGCGCGACGCGTTTTCCAGTGCGCGGCAGACCACCGGGGACAGGTCGTCGGCCCCCGTGCGCCAGTGCTCGCTCAATTCATCGCGCATGGCCGGTGTCCAGAAGCGGCGCAGGTGGTCGGCGGTTTTTTCCGCGACCACCGCCTCGTCGCCGAAGGCGGCCATGTTCAGCGCGATCTGGTTGGCCATTTTTACCAGGTGCTGCAGCTGCTCGTCGCTCATTGCCGGCGCGCCTCCGCGAGCAACTCTCGCTGGCGGCGGTCGTTGGCGCGCTGGCGCTCCTGCCAGGCCGATGGCGCAGTCACCCGGGTGGCCTGCACGGCGGTCACCTTGTACTCGGGGCAATTGGTGGCCCAGTCCGAATTGTCCGTGGTGATAACGTTCGCCCCCGACACGGGGTGGTGGAACGTGGTGTAGATCACGCCGGGCTTGACCCGTTCGGACAGGCGCGCGCGCAGCACCGTGGTGCCCACGCGGCTCTCCAGGCCCACCCAGTCGTCCTCGGCGATGCCGCGCTCCTCGGCGTCGAAGGGGTGAATCTCCAGGACGTCCTCATCGTGCCAGCGCGTGTTTGCCGTGCGCCGCGTCTGCGCGCCCACGTTGTACTGGCTGAGTATGCGCCCCGTGGTGAGCAGCAGGGGGAATCGGCGGTTGGCGCGCTCGTCCGTGGGCACGTAGGGCGTCGGCGCGAAAAATCCCTGGCCGCGGACAAAGCTATCCACGTGCATCGTGGTCGTCCCCTCCAAAGCGTCGTCGTTGCAGGGCCACTGGATCGAGCCCAGCGCGTCGAGCCGGGCGTAACTGACACCGGCGAAGGTCGGTGTGAGCCGCGCGATTTCGTCCATGATCTCCCGCGGGTGGGTGTAGTCCATGGGGCAGCCCATGGCGTTGGCCAGGTCCACCGTGACCTCCCAGTCCTCCTTGCCGGACAGGGCGGGCATGACCTTGCGTACCGGAGAGATGCGACGCTCGGCGTTGGTGAACGTGCCGTTCTTTTCCAGGAAGGACGCACCGGGCAGGAAGACGTGGGCGAACTTGGCGGTTTCGTTGAGGAAAATATCCTGTACGACGAGGCACTCCAGGCTGCCGAGGGCGCGCTCGATGTGCTGGGTGTTCGGGTCGGACTGGGCGACGTCCTCGCCCTGGCAGTAGAGGCCGCGGAAGCTGCCGTCCACCGCGGCATCGAACATGTTGGGAATGCGCATGCCCGGCTCGGGGTCGAGGGTCACGCCCCAGGCCTGCTCGAAGGATGCCCGCGTCACCGCGTCCGACAGGTGGCGGTACCCCGGTAACTCGTGGGGGAAAGAACCCATGTCGCAGGAACCCTGCACATTGTTCTGGCCGCGCATGGGATTGACGCCAACGCCCTCCCGGCCGAGGTTGCCCGTGAGCATGGCGAGGTTCGCAATACCCATGACCGCGGTGGAACCCTGGCTGTGCTCGGTGACACCCAGCCCGTAGTAAATAGCCCCGTTGCCACAATCCGCGTAGAGGCGCGCCGCCTCGCGCACCTGCGCCGCGGGCACACCGGTGTGCGCCTCCAGCGCCTCGGGGGACTGCGCCGGGTCGCCGATGAACGCCGCCCAGGTCTCGAAGGCGTCCTCTTCACAGCGCGCGCGGATGAACGCCTCGTCGTGGCGGTCTTCCGTGAGGATGACATGCGCGAGGGCGTTGAGGATGGCGACGTTGGCGCCCGGGTTCACCGCCAGGTGGTGGTCGGCCCGCACGTGGGGCGCGTCGACCAGTTCGATACCCCGCGGGTCGATCACGATGAGTTTCGCGCCCTCGCGCAGGCGTCGCTTCAGGCGCGAGGCGAACACCGGGTGGGCCTCGGTGGGGTTGGAGCCCATGACAATCACGACATCGGACTTGTCGACCGAGCTGAAGGCCTGGGTGCCGGCGGATTCCCCGAGCGTGGTTTTCAGGCCGTACCCCGTGGGCGAATGGCAGACGCGGGCGCAGGTGTCGACGTTGTTGTTGCCAAAGCCCGCCCGCACCAGTTTCTGGATCAGGTAGACCTCTTCGTTGGTGCAGCGCGAGGAGGTGATGGCACCGATACTGTTGCGGCCGTGGGTGTCCTGTATCTCGCGGAAGCGCCGCGCGGCGAAGCCGATCGCCTCCTCCCAGGACACGGCGCGCCAGGGCTCGTCGATGCTGTCGCGGATCATCGGTTCGGTGATGCGGTCGCCGTGGGTGGCGTAACCGAAGGCGAAACGGCCCTTTACACAGGCGTGGCCCGCGTTGGCCCGCCCCGCCTTGTCGGGCGTCATGCGCACAACGCTGTTGCCCTTGAGTTCCGCCCGGAATGAACAACCGACGCCACAGTAGGCACAGGTAGTGACCACGGCGCGGTCGGGCACACCCTGTTCGATGAGGCTGTTCTCGGTGAGGGTCGCCGTCGGACAGGCCTTCACACAGGCGCCGCAGGACACGCACTCGGAGTCCATGAAAGACTCGCCCTGCCCCGCGCTGACCACGGAGTCGAAACCGCGACCGGCGATGGTCAGGGCGAAGGTGCCCTGGGTCTCCTCGCAGGCGCGCACGCAGCGCGAGCAGACGATGCACTTGGACGGGTCGAAGGTGAAGTAGGGATTGGACGTGTCGCTGGGTGCATCGAGGTGACCGGCGCCCTCGAAGCCGTAGCGCACCTCCCGGAGCCCCACCTCGCCGGCCGTGTCCTGCAACTCGCAGTCGCCGTTGACCGCGCAGGTGAGGCAGTCCAGCGGGTGGTCGGAGATGTACAGTTCCATGACGTTGCGCCGCAGCCGAGCCAGTGCGGGCGTCTGCGTAGCGACGCTCATGCCGGGCACGACCGGGGTGGTGCAGGAGGCGGGATAGCCCTTTACTCCCTCGATCTCCACCAGGCACACGCGGCAGGAACCGAAGGCGTCGAGTGAATCCGTCGCGCACAGTTTGGGCACCTTGATACCGGCTTCCAGGGCCGCGCGCATGACGGACGTGCCCGCGGGTACGGCGACGTCGATGCCGTCGATGCAGAGGCTGACGGACTCGCCGCCCCGGACCGCCGGGGTCCCGAGATCGCGCTCGGGCTCGTAGAAGCCGACTGTGCTGCTGGCGTCCGCTGTCACGCAAAATCCTCCGGAAACTGCTGCAGGGCGCTGCGCACGGGCGCGGGCGTCAGGCCACCCATCGCGCACAGTGAACCCTGTTCCATGGTATCGCACAAGTCCTCGAGCACGACCAGCTGGTTGTCGCGCTGCTCTCCCGCCGCGATGCGGTCGATCACCTCCACGCCGCGGACCGCGCCGATCCGGCAGGGTGTGCACTTGCCGCAGGACTCCGCCGCGCAGAACGCCATGGCGAAACGCGCCTGCTGCAACATGTCTACTGAGTCGTCGAAGGCGACCACTCCGCCGTGGCCGAGCATCGCTCCCAGCGCGGCGAAGCGCTCGTAATCCATGGGAGTATCCCACTGCGCTTCGGGCAGGTACGCCCCGAGCGGGCCGCCCACCTGTACCGCCCGCAGCGGCCGGCCGCTGGCGCTGCCGCCGCCGAAGTCCTCCAGTACCTCGCGCAGGGTCACGCCGAAGGGCAACTCCAGCAGGCCACCGCGCCGGATGTTGCCCGCAAGCTGCACCGTGAGCGTACCCCGGGAGTCGCCGCTGCCGAGTGCGCGGTAGGCGTCGGCGCCACCCGCGAGTACAGACGTCACCGCGGCGAGGGTCAGCACGTTGTTGACCACCGTCGGCTGCCCGAACAGGCCTTCGATCGCCGGCAGCGGCGGCTTGGCCCGCACCAGTCCACGCCGCCCCTCGAGGCTCTCCAGCAGCGAGGTCTCCTCGCCGCAGATGTAGGCGCCGGCGCCGATGCGCAACTGCACCTGGAAACTTCTACCGCTGCCGAGGATATCGGGCCCGAGAAAACCGCCCCGCTCCGCCTCGGCGATGGCGGCCGCCAGGACCCGGGCCGCCTCGGGGTACTCGGAACGCAGGTAGATGAAGCCCTGCTCCGCGCCCACGGCGAATCCCGCGATGGCCATACCCTCAAGCAGCTGGTAGGGGTCCGCCTCCAGCAGCAGGCGATCGGCGAAAGTGCCGGAGTCGCCTTCGTCCGCATTGCACACGATGTACTTGCGATCCGCCGACTGGGCGCGCACTGTCTCCCACTTGCGCCCCGCGGGGAACGCGGCGCCCCCGCGGCCGCGCAGGCCCGAGTCGGTCACCGCCTGCACAATTGCCTGGGGCTCCATCGCGAGGGCCCTTTCCAATGCGTCGAAGCCGCCGAGACTGCGGTAATGATCGAGGTCGAGCGGGTCGCCGAGGCCCGCGCGGGCGAAGGTCACCCGCCGCTGGCGCGCCAGCCATGGCAGATCCGCAACGGGGCCGAGGAACAGCGGGTGGTCGCCTGAACCGGCGGCGATGGCCGCCAGTACACCGGGCACGTCGGCCGCCGTCAGGGGGCCGAAGCCCAGGCGCACGCCGCCGCGCTCCACTTCCAGTAGCGGCTCCAGCCAGAACACGCCTCGGGAACCGTTGCGCACCAGTTCGATATCGAAGTCGGCGCCGTGCGTGCGCAGCGCATCGGCCACACTCTCGGCACCGAGGGCCAGGGCGGTGGTGTCCCGCGGCAGGAACAGGCGCATCAGTTTGCCTCTCCTTCCACCGGCCCTTCCGCCAGCGCCGCGAGCAGCGCGTCGAGCCGGGCGGGGTCCACCCGGGCGTGCACCGCGTCGTCGATGCGCACCGAGGGGGAGCAGGCGCAGTTGCCGAGGCAGTAAACGGGTTCCAGGGTGATGGCGCCATCGGCGGTGGTCTCGCCGAACTCGACCCCGAGAGTCGCCCTGGCGTGGTCCTCGAGGGCGCGACCGCCCATCGCCTGGCAGGCCTCGGCGCGACACACCTGCAGCACGTGCCGTCCCGGCGGTGTGCTGCGGAAATCGTGGTAGAAACTGATAACCCCGTGCACCTCCGCGCGGGACAGGCCCATGGCGCGGGCGATGGCCGGCACGGCGTCGGGGGGAATGCAGCCCAGGTCCCACTGCACCGCGTGCAACAGGGGCAGCAGGCCGCCGGGTTCATCCCTGAAAACCCGCAGGCGCTCTTCGATCAATTCATCCTGCTGCAAACCCGGCTGCCCTGTGAGGAGTCAATCCTCTCATTATACGCGCTGCCGACGGCGGCGCGGGACTCAGGGGGCGATACTGTACAGGATGGCAACGCCCGCCAGCGAGGCGGCAACGAAAGCGGTGCCGAGCACCTGACCGTCGATTTTCGACAGTTCCGCCAGCGGTTCGCCGCCGAAGCGCACCCGGCGCAACACCGGCCACTCGATGACAGCGCCGAACACGAAGCCCGCCAGGGTGCCGCCGAAGACCGCCGCGCGGCCCAGGGTTTCCGGGGGCAGCACGTTCCACACCAGGATAAGGGAGACGAGGCCGCCGACACTGCCCGCGATACTCATGGTAAAGAACTGGCCGGTGCTGTTGCGCTGGAACTTCCAGTCGTAGACGAACAGGCCCAGCTTGTCCGGGATATCGTACTCGCCACCGGAGACGCGGGCGCCCAGCATGTGGAACCACTCGTGGATGAGGTTGGTGGTCACCAGGCCCGCCAGCGCGCCGCTGACGACCGCGAGGAACCAGGCGAACCCGAGGTCGCTGAGCAGGGCCCAGCTTTCGGTGGCGGCGAACAGGCTCACCGCCACCAGCCAGACCAGGGCGTGTACCCCGGCGAGTCTCGCCAGGCGCAGTTTGCGCAGGGTTGCCGGTGGCATCACGGCCATCGCCTCCTGCAGGTTCTGGGGGGCCGCGGTTTCGACCGGGGGCGCGTCGGCCTGCGTGTTCTCGTCGGACATGCTCAACCCGCCTTCTGCAGTGCAGTGAGCTGGGCGGCGCCGTCGATGCGCGGCAGGTCGAAGGCGGTGACCACACCCGGCGCCGCGGCGCAGACACCGGGTAGCGCATTGACCACCCAGTTGGCCGCGCTCGCGTTGCCGCCGCCGGCCGCGCCCGGCTCGTGGTGATCCTCCGCGTGCACGGAAAGATGAAGATCCGGGTCGCCGCTGATGATGACCTGGTGACAGCCGCGCCCCTCGGCGGGATAGGGCCAGTCCTGCGCGCAGTCGTCATCGATACGCGTGACGTGCTCGAGCACGTAGAGCGGGTTGCCGCCGTGGTAACCCAGCACCTCGAAGCGAAAGGCCCCCTGGGTGCCGGCCTCGAAGGTGCCCATGCCCGGCACCTCCACCGTGCGCTCCAGCGGGCGGCGCTCGACCCGCACCTCGATGTTCTCCACGGGCTTGCCCAGCGCCTCGCCGACCAGGCGCAGCATCGGCGCCCAGACCATCTCGATGGCGAAGTCGTGCAGCATGAGCGGCAGCTCGTCCATAGAGGTGCCGAAGCCGATCACCTCGCGCACCACCTGGGGCTGGTCGTACAGGGCGTAATTGAAAATCTCCCGGGTGCGCACCTCGCGGATTCCCGAGACGGCACCGCTGGCCACCACCGGGAGCATGTCCATGACCCAGCCCGGGTCGATACCGGATATGAACAGCGAGGCACCGCCCTTGCGGCACGCCTCGCGGATGGGCGCCAGGGCCTCCTCGGGAGATGACCCCGGGTGCAGGAACGAGTAAAAGGCCGTGGACACGACATTCACGCCGGCCTCCAGGCAGGCGATCAGTTCGGCGCCGGCCTCCTCCGGGCGGGTGTCCGCCGTGGCCGTGTAGACCACGGCGTCCGGCCCCTGCGCGAGCACGGCCCGCCAGTCGTCCGTGGCCGCGACACCCGTGGCGCCCACGCCGGCGATGTCCCCGGCGTCACGGCCGACCTTGTCCGGGTTCGACACGATCACCCCGGCAAGTTGCAGGTCCGCGTGGGACACGACGGCCCGTATGGCGGGGCGCCCGACGTTCCCCGTCCCCCAGACGACGATTTTTAACGGCATCGGTCAAGTTCTCCCGGTTTTATTCTCAACGAGTATATACGACGGCCCCGTGCAAACGGATCAAAAGGCCGGGATGTCCGTCTGGGTCCGGCCCAGGATAAGGGCGTGCACGTCGTGGGTCCCCTCGTAGGTGTTCACCACCTCGAGGTTGACCATGTGGCGCATGACCGGGTACTCGTCGGAGATCCCGTTGCCGCCCAGCATGTCCCGGGCCTCCCGGGCGATGGCCAGTGCCCTGCCGCAGGAGTTGCGCTTGACCAGGGAGATCAGCTCCGGGGCGATATCTCCCGCGTCCATCAACTGGCCCGCCCGCAGGCAGCCCTGCAGACCCAGGGCGATGTCCGTCTGCATGTCCGCGAGCTTGCGCTGCACGAGCTGGTTGGCGGCCAGCGGGCGCCCGAACTGTGTGCGCTCGAGAGTGTAGTCACGCGCGGTGTGCCAGCAGGTCTCGGCGGCGCCGAGTGCGCCCCAGGATATGCCGTAGCGCGCCATGTTCAGGCAGCTGAACGGACCCTTCAGACCGGAGACGTCGGGCAGCAGCTGGTCTTCGGGTACGAATACCCCGTCCATCACGATTTCTCCGGTAATCGACGCGCGCAGGGCCAGCTTGCCCTCGATTTTCGGCGCCGACAGTCCCTCCATACCCTTCTCGAGGATAAAGCCGCGGATGACGTCGTCGTCGGTCTTGGCCCACACGATGAAGACGTCGGCGATGGGGCTGTTGCTGATCCACATCTTGCTGCCGCTGAGGCGGTAACCGCCCGCCTCGCTGCGGGCGCGGGTGACCATGCCGCCGGGGTCGGATCCGTGGTCCGGTTCGGTCAGGCCGAAACAGCCCACCCACTCGCCGCGCGCCAGTTTTGGCAGGTACTTCTCGCGCTGGGCCTCGGTGCCGAAGGCGTAGATGGGGTACATGACGAGGGAGGACTGCACGCTCATCATGGAGCGGTAACCGGAATCGACGCGCTCGATCTCCCGGGCGATACAGCCGTAGGCGATGTAGTCGACGCCGGGGCAGCCGTAGCCCTTGATGGTGGCGCCGAGCAGGCCGAGCTCACCCATCTCGCGAAAAATGGCCGGGTCGGTCTCCTCCCGGCGGAAGGCCTCGCGCACCCGCGGCAGCAGGCGGTCCTGCGCGTAGCGCCGGGCGGTGTCCCGGGCGGCGCGCTGGCCGTCATCGAGTTGCTGTTCGAGCAGGAACGGGTCCCGCCAGTCCAGTTGTCCCCAGCGCCGCTCCGCCATGATCCCGCTCCCCCGCCTGTGTGGTGCGCCACGGTAGCAAATCCCGCCCGCGGCCGACAATCAGCCATTTGCAAGGACCACCTCGGAGGACCGCCGCTTTAGCGGTATGATGGCGCCGGAGCACCAGCGCAAAGAGGCGCAGAGCATGGAGAGCCCGTCGGCAGCGGTCAGCGACGAGCAGTTGCAGGAACTGCTGCGGCGCGGCTACGCCCTGCTGTCCCGGGGCGATATCGCCGGCGCCGGCGAGTGCTGCCGCGAAATCCTGGCGGCGCGGGAAGACCTGGTGCCCGGCCACTTCCTCGTCGGCCTGGTGGGGCTGGAGGCGCAGGACCGCAAGACCGCCTTCAGCGCCTTCCAGTCGGTGGTGCGGCTGGACCCGGACCACGCCGCCGCCTGGGCCCAGCTCGCGCGGCTGTACATGAGCGAGGGCCAGGTGCGCCGCGCCGACGACGCCCTGCGCGAAACCCTGCGCCTCAAGCCCACGGACCCCACGGTGCTCGATCTCATCGGCACCACCCTGTCCCTCATGGGCGAGCACAGTGCCGCGAAGGCTTTCTACGGCAGGGCGGACGCGTCGCGGCCGGACCACCCGCCCTTCATGCAGAACCTGGCGAACAACCTCGTGTACCACGGAGACACCCACGCGGCGGGCGCGATCTTCCGCCGTATCATCGCCCTGCGCGAGGACAGCCCGCAGGCCCACTGGGGCCTGTCCGGCTCGGCAAAGGCGCAAGACGAGTCGCATATTGGGCAGATGCGCGCACTCGCCGAGCGGCACGGTGACAATCCCCGGGCGCGGGCCTTCTACCTCTACGCCATCGGCAAGGAGTGCGAGGACCTCGAGCAGTGGGAGGCCGCTCTTGAGGCATTCCACGCCGGTGCCGCTGCGCGGCGCGCAACGGTGGAGTACGACGAGGCGGCGGAGATCGAGATGTTCGACTACCTGCTCGAGCACTACACGCCCGAATGGCTGGCCTCGCGACCGCCGGGCGATCCGGACCCCTCACCCATCTTCGTGCTCGGCCAGCCGCGCACGGGTACCACGCTGATCGAGCGCGTGATCACCGCGCACTCCCAGGTGCACTCGGCGGGGGAATTGCAGCAGCTCGGGCTGGCCCTGCGCCGCCTGTCCAACTACCGCGACCCGAAGCGCTTTTCCGCGGCGCTGTTTGCGACGGCGGCGGCCCTGGACCCGGCGAAGATCGGCGGCATGTACCTCAGGACCAGCGGCAAGATGCGCGGCGACAGACCGCGCTTCGTGGACAAGCTGCCCCAGAACTACCTGCTGATTCCCCTCATCCTGGCGGCGCTGCCCAACGCGAAGATCGTGCACCTGGTGCGCGACCCCATGGACGCCTGCTTCGCCAGCTACAAGCAGCTGTTCGCCGACGCCTACCTGCACTCCTATGACCAGGGTGAGATGGCCCGGCATCACGCCCGCTATCGCCACCTGATGGACGCCTGGCGGGAGCGCTTCGGCGGGCGCATTCACGATGTTCACTACGAGTCCGCGGCGGCGGACCTGGAGCCCGCGGCCCGCGCACTGGTCGACTACCTGGCGCTGCCCTGGGAGGACGGCTGCCTGGCGTTTCACGAACAGGCCGGGGCGGTGTCCACCGCGAGCGCGGTGCAGGTGCGCGAGCCCGCCCACACGCGCTCCATCGGGCGCTGGCGACGCTACGAGGCCGGACTGCAGCCCATGCGCGCGGCACTGGAATCCGAGGGGATAATTGTGGAATAGTCACGTTTTCGGCCGCCCTGCCGGGCGAGTCGGGGCGTTATATTAATGCACGTGGTAAGAGCCGCTCACCCGCAATGTGAGGTCACAATAATGAACACCGCACCACGCTCCCGTCCCGCCCGCAAGAAGACCCTTTCACGCGCCGTCTCACTGGCCGTGGCGACCTCCCTGGCCGGCCCTGTCGCCGCCCAGACACTGGAGGAGGTCATCGTCACAGCGACCAAGCGCAAGGAGTCCGTGCAGGATGTGCCGCTGGCGATCACCGCCCTGTCCGGTGACTTTATCAACAAGGTCAACCTGACCGACGTGAAAGACCTGGTGACCTTTTCCCCCGGTGTGACGGGCAACAGCCAGGACAGCTTCATCGACGCGATCAGCGTGCGCGGCATCCGCACCCAGGATTTCGGCATCGGTTTGGACCCCTCCTCAGCGTTTTTCAAAAACGATTTGTATGAAGGGCGCAACGGTTCGGCGGTGACCACGTTGTACGACCTCGACCGCGCGGAGGTGCTGCGCGGACCCCAGGGCTTCCTGTTCGGCCGCAACTCCATCGGCGGCGCCTTCAGCGTGCACACGCGGCGCGCGGAACTGGACAGCCGCTCCGGCTACATCCAGGCCGGCGCCGGTGAGCGCGACATCTACAACACCGAGGGCGCGATCAATATCCCGGTGGGGGACCGACTCGCCGCGCGCATCGCTGGCTTCTACTCCACCGAGGACGGCTTTGCCGAGAACAAGGCCGGGGGCGACGATCTTATCGAGCACGAGAACTGGGGACTGCGCCTCTCAACCACCTTCGAGACCGACAAGCTCGGCGTGTACTTCACTGCCGAGTACGAAGACAGGGACCAATCCGGTTCCGTGTACCGCGCGGTGACCGAGGGCGACATCTGGGAGACCCTGGAAGCTGCGCTCGGCCCCATCGACGTGCGCGGCAAGAACGACGACACCGATGTCGACCTGGACCTGTCCGGCGGCGACAACGACGACGCGGAGATCACCACGCTGGGGCTGCGCATCGACTACGACCTGGGCTTCGCGGGACTGACCTCCAACACGGGTTACAAGGATCACGACTACTTCTACAACGAGGACTACGACGGCACCGCGCTGAACCTCGAGACCTATCGCCAGGACCAGTCCGGCGACTACTTCCAGCAGGAGTTCCGGCTGGTGTCCCAGACGGACGGGCCGCTGTCCTGGTACGCGGGCGTGTCCTACTACAAGGAGGACATCGACACCGACTACCGCTTCGCCGGCGACGAGGATTTCTTCTGCCAGTACTACGGCTATTACTACAACTACGGCATGACCTTCTCCGGGTGTGAGGACCTGTACGCCTACTACGGTTCGCCCTTCACGCCCAGCGCCAACGGCCTGCTGGAGGAGACCGCGAGCATCGAGGGCGAATACGAGGGCTGGGGCGCCTACCTGAACCTGGCCTACCAGCTCACCGAGACCTTCGAAATCGAGGCGGGCGTGCGCTACACCGACGACGAGAAGAAGTTCACCACTTTCGTGCCGACACCCGAGAGCGAGCTGGGCGCCTACTGGGCCTTCGGTTTCTCCACCGCGGAATCGCTCTCGGACACACAGTCCTGGGACGACCTGACGCCGCGCGTCATTGCCAAGTGGACACCCACGGATACGGCGATGGTCTTCGCCAGTTACACCGCCGGCTTCAAGTCCGGGGGCTTCGGCACCTTCGCCCTGGCGAACAACCCCGACGGCGAGATAGCCACGGATTTCGGGGACGAGATCACCCGTGCCGACGGCTTCCTGCCGGACCCGGTGGACGAGGAGACCGTGGATTCCTACGAGATCGGCTACAAGGACACGCTCTTCGGCGGCAACGCCAATTTCGACATCACCGCCTTCTACTACGACTACACCGACTTCCAGGTGACCGTGGGCACCGAGAGCGGTGCGACGCTGATCGAGAACATCGGCGAGGTCGAGGCCTGGGGCGTGGAGAGCAGCATCACCATGGGCCTGGGGAACTACTTCACGGTCTTCGCCAACGTCGGCTACCTGGACTCGGAGGCGAACGACATCCAGGACGCCTGCGGACTGGAGGACCCCGAGGGTTGCGAGGGCAGCAATATCTTCTGGGCGCCGGACTGGAACGGCGCCTTCGTGCTCAAGGGTGAGTTCCCCACCGACGGCGGCGCCATCACCGCGGACTACGTACTCACCTTCGAGTCGGAGCGCGGCCGCGGCTGGGAGGACCTGTCCGAGGCGGAAATCGACGCCTATACCGAGATGGCGCTGCGGGTCGCCTACGAGTCAGCGGACAACTGGTTTGTCGAGGCCTACGTGGAAAACCTTACCGACGAGAACACCTGGGACGGTGTGAACATTCTCGGCGGCAAGGAACCCACCGCGTTCTTCGGCCCGCGCCGGCCGCGCACGATCGGGATGCGCGCGGGGTATAACTGGGACTGACAAGCGCTCACTTTAAAGGGGACGGAGGGAATATTTTTTAACCAGTTGGAAAATAGAAAGGCTCAGGAGGGGCCGAGCGGCCCCAGGTTTCAACTGGTGAAAAAATATTCCCTCCGTCCCCCCTGTTTGCCGCGTTTTCTTCTAGACTCCAACTGATAGTCGCCTCGCGGGCCCCGCAGCCACCCCCGTGCGGGCCTCCGCAGGTGATATGCCATGGCGCAGTCCTGGAAACAGCAAGCCCTCGCGTTATACACCCGTCTGGGACAGCTCTCCCGCACCCATATCATCGCCCTGTCACTGGGCCTGGCCTGCCTCTGGATCGCCCTGTGGACACTGTTGCTGAGCGAGGACAGCGAGGCCGCCAAGCTCATGCTGGACTACGCGTCGGAGTCGCTGTTCCCCTACCCCTTCACCATCCAGAACCTGATGTACCTGTTCTTCTTTCTCTGCCTGGGCGATCTCTTCGTGCGCTGGGTGACGGCACAGCGGGAGCTGGCCTTCCTCGCCCAGCGCTACCTGCCCGAGGACGACGAGGTGGTACTGCAGCCGAGTGAACTGGGTGCAATCCGCGAGCGGGTGATCGACTTCTATGACGCGGAGAACGGTTTCCTGCCGCGGCTGATCGACCAGTCGATACTGCAGTTCCAGACCAGCCGCTCCGTGGAGCAGACCGTGGGCATCCTCAACTCGACGCTGGAACTGATCCAGCACCGGGTCGATCTGCGCTACTCGAGTATCCGTTACGTGGTGTGGGCCATACCCACCATCGGCTTCATCGGCACCGTGGTCGGCATCTCGCGCTCACTCACCCTCATCGACCCCGGGAAAATGGACCTCGCCGCGATCACCGGCGGGCTCGCCATCGCCTTCTACACCACGATCATGGCGCTGGTGCTCAGCGCGATCCTGGTGTTCCTGTTGCACGTGGTGCAAAAGCGCGAGGAGACGGCGGTCAATCGCGCCGGCGACTACTGCCTTAAAAACCTGGTGAATCGCCTCTACAGCGGGGGCTAACGGCGCATGAAGCGCGTGAATCGCGAAATCACCATCTTCAACCTGTCCATGATGGATGTGATTTCCGGCGCGATGGGGGCCTTCCTGATCCTGGTCGTCATTCTGTCCCGCCACTACAGCAGCGAGGTCATCAACACGCAGCGGATACTGGATCTGCAAAAAGAGCTGGTGGAGGCCACCGGCAACCTGACCGATGTGAGCGAGCTGGTGACCGGCGACACCATGGACACGGATATGATCGAGCGCTCCCTGCAATCGGCCAAGGCCAACGTGGAGCGCAGCAAGGCGCACGTGGCGGAACTCTACGAGGAGCTGCAGGAAGCCAACGCGACCATCGAACAGCAGGACGAGGAAATCGAAGCGCTGAATGATGAACTGGAGCGCCACAAGCAGTTTTTCGTTATGGCGAAGTGGGAGTGCGAGCAATCCACCAGCGTGGGCATGTACCTGTGGACCAGCGGGGAGACGCGGGCCCGCGAGGGCCGGGCCTCCAGGCCCATGCCTGAGTTCGACCCGAGCCGGCACCAGGGTGCTTTTTTCTCCAACACCCTGTACCAGGGCCTGGCCAATACCGACGTGGGGATGGAAGTCTGGACCAACAGCTATTCAGACGTCGACCGGCGCGGCAAACTCTACTTCCGGATCAGCACACCGGAATCCCCCCTCACCACCTGCAGCGTCCGGAGCTGGCTGGTGACCCCGGAGGAAACGCAGGCATTGGGTACGGTGCGCCTGACCCCCGACCAACCCTGGACTTACGCCGGCGAACTGTCGATCGACGAGGAGCGTGTTGTCAGCTTCCGCACCGCCGACGACAACGAACGCGCGCAAGAGCACAGCCGTGTCGGAGGCTGATCACATGCAATCAAGGACCCGACGGAATCGAACATGAGTGCCCTGATACGCTGCCTCTGCGGCCATCTGTACGACCCCGAGGAACACAGTGCCTGCCCCGAGTGCGGGCGCGAGCGCAAGTCCGCCGATGCCGGCAACGCCCGCAGCGCCGCGCCGCCCCCGCCGCCGCCTCCCTCACCGCCCCCGACCTCGCCACCGCCGGCCGCCGACGTTCCCGCGGCCTCTCCCGCACAGGCGACGGGATGGTTGAAGCCCGTCGCCTTCGCGGTCGCCGGGCTGCTGGTCGTCCTGGGCCTGATCGGCGTTTTTTCCGGCGGCGATGACGCGGGAGATAGTGCGGAAAAGAAGGCCGGCGACGACGACGCGGGCGTGGGCACAGCGAGCAGCTGTGCGGGGGCGCTCGGCAAGTGGAACTGGTACACAGGCGGCTTTGTCGTGATCAACCAGGACAAGCGCGCCTACTTTCAGCCGACTATCGATTCCCCGCCTGCCATGCACGGCGACTGGACCTGCGACGAAGACAACGGCGACGTGTCGATCGCCTGGATGCACGGCTACACCGATACATTCAAGGTCTACGACGGCGGCCGGGTTGTGACCGGCAAAAACAACGTGGGGGTGGATGTCTCGGGCACCCGCTACGTGGACCCGACGGCGGGCATGCCGCAGTTACAGGTCAAGCAGATCGGCTCGCGCTACATTCCGCAAAATCTTGTGCGACTGATCGAGGGTGCATCCACCGTCGCGCGGAACTGGCGCGCCGACGCCTACCCGGTGGGACTGCGCATCCGCGAGGACAGCCACCCCAATCCCGACGCCTTCTACGTGCAGTTCGAGTTCTACTCGCCCTCCGAGGGCACCGGCCTGTGGATCAGCAGCCATCGCACGCGCAACAGGATGAACGAAGCGGGCACGGTGCGCTGGTCCACGGAGCCCCTGCCCACCGAATTCATCGATCTTCCCGAGGCACTACGCATCGCGCGGGACAACGGCCTGCGTGGCCGCATGAAGGACGCGTGGCTGGAAGTTGATCGAAACTGGAGACCGCCACAGCCAATCTGGCGTATCAGGGCCGAAATGTACGGCGAGCAGCCGCCGCCGATTCACGCGGTATCGGGGCAGGTGATGCGGTGACAGGCCCTCGTACCACCCCGCATTCCATAAGGCCCGGAGCCTGGATTGTCTCCTCGCTCCGTCATCCCCGCCCGCACTTTGGCACTTGCCCCCGCCACGCAATAGGCGTACAGTCTAGAAAAAATAAAGGCACCACCCGTTTCCTGTCATGCGCACCACCACAACTCGTCCTTGCTGGGGGGAAAGATCATGGCTACTCCGACTGTTATCAATTCTAAAAAGGTACCGCTGTTAGCCCTGTGTTTACTGCTGGGGGCTCTCGTCAGCACCCCGGCGTGGGCCGTCAGCGGCAGCAACTCCACCACGGGCTTTGTCGACAATTCCAGCCTGACCCGCGACATCACATTCGTGCCCGGGGACTTCCCCGGCGGCAACGATACCATCACGAATATCTGCGTCGCGGTAAACTTCGCCAAATCCGATGACAACGCCTTCGTCCCCGAGGGCGGGCCCTACGGCGGGGGCACACCGTTTCACAATGAAATTGAGCTGGTGCTGACCAGCCCCGGCGGCACCAACGTCACCCTGATCAGCAATGATGGCGATACGGAAATCAACGCCGATCCGTTTGAGTCCTTCAACTCCGGGAGCGTTTTCTTCGACGGCACCATCACCTTTGACGAGTCCGCGCCGCTGCCGGTAAACAACGACCCCGACCAACCCGTCGCGGGCGTCTTCAGCTCCGATCCGGGCAGCCTGAACAGCTTTCTTTCCGAGGGCGGGGCAGGCACGTGGACACTCTTTGTCGAGGACGACGTGGGCAGCGATGGTCTGAGCTTTTACAGCTACACGCTGTTTATCAACGAGGCCTGTGGTGCATCGCCACAGTTCTTCGGATCCTCGGAACCCGTTCCCACACTCGGCGAGTGGGCGTTATACCTGCTGACCCTGTCCCTGGGCCTGCTGGGTTGTGCGGCGATCTACCGGCGGAGGCTGCTCTAGCCCCGTCATTTCGCCCGCATATGCATGAAGTGTGACATCAGCGTCGCGCCAGCCAACGCGCTGATCTCCGCATTGTCGTAGGGCGGTGACACTTCGACCAGGTCGAAGCCGACGATATTGAGATCGGCGATACCGCTGAGAATGGCGAGCATACGCGCCGTATCCGGGCCGCCGGCCACCGGCGTGCCGGTGCCCGGCGCAAACGCCGGGTCCAGGCAGTCGATGTCGAAGGTGAGGTAGGCGGGCCTGTCCCCCACCCGCGCGCGGATGGCCTGCACCGTGTCCGCCACGGGCTGTTCGCAGAGCTGCGCTGCGTCTATGACCTCGAAGGGGTGGCCGCTCGTTTCATAGTACGTGCGAATGCCTACCTGCACAGAGTGTGCGGGATCCACCAGCCCCTCCTCCGGCGCGCGGCGGAACATGCTGCCGTGGTCGTACTTCGCGCCCTCCTCGTAGGTATCCGTGTGGGCGTCGAAGTGTATCAGCGCCAATTCGCCGTGGGTCCGCGCATGGCCGCGCAATAGCGGCAGCGTAACAAAGTGATCGCCGCCCAGCGTAAACAACGTCTTGCCCGCGCCGGTAATGCGCGCCGCGTGCTCCTCCACGGTCGCCAGCATGCCCTCGCTGTCGCCGAACTTGAACACCAGGTCGCCGTAGTCGCAGATATTGAGTTTGTCACCAAGGGCGAAATCCCAGGGCCAGCGCGGTACCTCCCAGCGCAGGTGGGCGGAGGCCTGGCGGATGGCGTTGGGGCCCGAACGCGCGCCGGGACGCCCGCTGGTGGCCAGGTCGTAGGGCACGCCCATGAGCACCGCGTCCAGCGCCGGGTCCGACAGGTCGCGCCCCAGGGGCAGGCCGAGGAAACTGTAGATGTTTGCGTAGAAGGAGTCGTCGTCCAGCGGAATCTGCTCGTCTGCCATGCCTTCTCCACCCACCCGTCTACCTGCCCGAATCCGCCGCCGTCTGTGCCATACTTGGCCGTAACCGGCGCACCGCAACCGGTTATAACCCACAGGCTACCCCGGGGCAACTGAACAGGGCCGCTATGGATACCTCACAACTGCACAGCATGGACCGCGACCACCACCTGCACCCCTTCACCAACTGGAAGGAGTACAGTGCGCAGGGCGGACGCATTGTCTCCCGGGCGGAGCACATATACATCTACGACAGCGACGGCAAGCGCATGCTGGACGGCATGTCCGGCCTGTGGTGCTGCAATCTGGGGTACAGCCAGCAGGGCATCAAGGACGCCATCCGCGCCCAGCTGGACGAACTGCCCTACTACAACAACTTCTTCCAGTGCAGCAACCAGCCGGCGGCGCAACTGGCGGAGGCGCTCGTGGCCGTGACCCCGCAGCAGTTCAATCGCGTGTTCTTTACCAACTCCGGCAGCGAGGCGAACGACACCAACCTGCGCCTGGTGCACCGCTACTTCGACCTGCTCGGCAAGCCGGAGAAGATGCACATCATCAGCCGCAGGAACGCCTACCACGGCTCCACCATAGCCGCCGCCTCACTCGGGGGCATGAAGCCCATGCACACCCAGAGCCGTGGCCTGGACTACGTGCACCACATCAATCAGCCGCACTGGTTCGAGGAGGGCGGTGACGAGGACCCCGACAGCTTCGGCCTGCGCGTGGCGCGCGAACTGGAAGAGAAAATCGACGAGCTGGGGGAGGAACGGGTCGCCGCGTTCATCGCCGAGCCCATACAGGGCGCCGGCGGCGTCATAGTGCCGCCAGACTCCTACTGGCCCGAGGTACAGCGCATCTGCCGCGAGCGCGACATCCTGCTGATCATGGACGAGGTGATCTGCGGCTTCGGGCGCACGGGCAACTGGTTCGGCTGCGAGACTTACGAACTGGAGCCCGACCTTATCACCTTCGCCAAGGCGGTCACCAACGGCTACATGCCCCTGGGGGGCGTCATGGTGTCGGACAAGCTTACGGAGGTGCTGCTGGGCAGCGGCGGCGAGTTCGCCCACGGCCTCACCTACTCCGGACACCCGGTGGCCTGCGCCGCCGGGCTGGCGACGCTGGAGGCGCTGCGCGAAGACGACATCATCGCCGGCGCCGCGCGCGATATCGCACCGCACCTGCAGGCGCGCCTGCGGGAGCTCGTCGACCACCCGATTGTCGGCGAGGTGCGCGGGCGCGGCATGTTCGCAGCGGTGGAACTGGTGCGCGACAAGACCACCCGTGAGCGCCTGGCGCCTGAGGCCGCGGCGGCGGTGTTCTGCCGCAATACGGCCAACGAGCTGGGGCTGATGGTGCGCCAGACCGGCGACGCCATGATCATGGCGCCGCCACTGGTGAGCGAGCGCGCAGAGATCGACGACCTGGTGACAATGCTGGCACAGGCACTCGACCGCACCGCGAGGGAGTTTGGCGTCGGTCGAGCAGAGTGAGCCACATGCCCCCAAGGGAGAACAACAATAAATGAACGAAGTGGCGACTCACCAGAAAACCCTGCGCCAGCGCGACCTTGTCCTGTTCACCGTGTCCGCGATCCTGCTGCTGGACACGCTCACCGCCGCCGCCTCGGTGGGCGCCTCGGCGGTGTTCTGGTGGCTGTTTCTCGGCGCCGTCTTCTTCGTGCCCTTCGCATTGATCTGCGCCGAGATGGGCTGCGCCTACCCGGAACAGGGGGGGATTTACGCGTGGATTCGCGATGCTTTCGGCGGCCGCTGGGCGTCCCGTGCCACCTGGTGTTACTGGGTCAACACCGCGGTGTGGCTGCCGGCGATCTTCATTCTCTTCGCGGGCGTGTTCAAACAGATGTTTTTCCCGGACCTGTCGCTGGCCTGGCAAATCGCGATCGGCGTCGCGCTCACCTGGCTCGCGGTGGCCGTCAACGCGATCACGCTCGACGTGGGCAAGTGGGTACCCAACCTGGGCGCCGTCATCAAGGTCGCGATCTTTCTCGCGATCATCGGCGGCGCCGCGGTGTATATCGGCGACAACGGCATGGCCAACCCCCTCACCCTCGATACACTGAAACCCGACTGGGGCTCCGGCCTGCAGTACATACCGGCAATTATCTACGGCATGCTGGGATTCGAACTGGCCAGCGCGGGCAGCGAGGAGATGCGCGACCCCGCCCGGGACGTGCCCAGGGCGATACTGATATCGGGCGTGATCATCCTGCTGCTCTACCTGCTTGGTACGGTGGCGGTACTGGCGGCGATTCCCGCGGCGGACATCAACCTCGTCGAGGGGCTCGTGGACACGTTGTTCCTGTTTTTCGGCAGCGAGGGGGCCGGAGCCGTCTTCGTCATGGCGCTGGGTATCGGCGCCCTCTACACGTTTTTCTCCAACGGCGTGACCTGGGCCCTGGGCTGCAACCGGGCCGCGGCGGAGGCCGCGAGCGAGGGGGAGTTGCCCAAAGTCTTCGCCATCGAAAGTGCCAGCGGCACGCCGGTGGGTGCGGCGGTGCTGATGGGCATCGTGAGTACCGTGGTGCTGGTGCTCTACGGCTTCCTGTCCGGCTCCAACGAGGACCTCTTCTGGTCCCTGTTCGCCTTCAGCGCCGTCATCTTCTTACTGCCCTACGAGGGCATGCTGCTCGGGTTCATCAGGCTCAGGGTCGCAGACGGCGACCACCCCCGCCCCTACAGGGTACCCGGCGGCCTGGGTGTGGCCCGGCTCGCCGCCTGGACCTGCATCGCCGTGCTCGCGCTGTCGATCGTGCTGTTCATGTACACACCGGAGGTGGGCCTGGACTGGGCCGTGGTCGCCGGAGTGATCGTGACGCTCGCCATCGGCGAGTTCGTGATCAACTTCGCGGAGAAACATCGCATCGGATAATCACCGGGTGCATTGCCTATGAGTAATCTATTGAAACACTACGGCCCGTGGGCGCTGATCGCCGGCGGATCCGAGGGCATCGGGCTGTGCTTTGCCCGGCGCCTCGCCGAGGCGGGGATCAACCTGTTGCTGCTGGCGCGCCGGGCGGGCCCGCTGGAGGCGGCCGGCGAGGCCCTCGAGGCGGACTACCCGGTGGAAGTACACACCCACGCCGCGGACCTCACCTCCGGCACCATCCGGGAGGAACTGGAGGCGATCACCGCGGGCCTGGAGATCGGCCTGCTCGTCTACAACGCCGGTGCCGCCCACGGCGCCGCCCTGTTCCACGACGAGCCGCTGGAACAGGCGCAGAAAATGGTCGCCCTGAACTGTACGGGCCCGCTGCTCTTTGCACACCACCTCGGGACGGGCATGCGCGAGCGCGGCCGCGGGGGCATCATCCTGCTCAGTTCCATGGCGGGCCTCGGGGGCAGCGGCTACATCGCGACCTACGCTGCCACCAAGGCCTTCGACATCGCCCTGGCCGAGGGACTCTGGGCGGAACTCACTCCACATGGGGTACATGTCCTCGGACTGGTCGCGGGCTCCACTGACACACCGGCCATGGCGGACGCCGGCATCGATTTCCAGGATGGCGAGGCCATGGACCCGGACGAGGTGGCGCGGGAGGGACTGGAGCGCCTGCCCCACGGGCCATTGCACATCGCCGGTGAGCACAACCGTGCGGTGGCCGACTTCATGCGCTCCGGGGAGCGGCGCACGCCCGTGTCGCTGGTGACCCAGGCCTCTGCGGCCTTGTTCGGCCTGCAGGCACCGACGCTGCCCGGGCCGGAGGACAGGTGAGCGGACGCCGGCGGGGCAGAGCGGTGGATTTCGACTATGGTTGTAGGATGAGCAACGAGGTAATGCGCCCATGATTCGACAATTCCTCCTGGCCGGCCTGCTGGCCGCCGGCATCGCCACCCCCGCCGCAGCGGATGACCTTGTTCAGACCATTGAGCAGGACCTCGCCGCCCTCGGCTACGACACGGGCCCGGTGGACGGCGAGTCGACCCTGCAGACCCAGATCGCCATCTCCCAGTTCCAGGCGGACCACGGCCTGGAGGTGACCGGCGAGGCGAGCCCCCAGCTCGCGGGCGTGATCAAGTCGAAGCTCAACGAGCCGCAGTCGGCCTCGGCACCGGCCGCCGCAGCGATGACCGAGGAGCAGAAGCGCGCCGCGGAGCAGGCCTGCATCGAGCGGAAGATCGCCGAGGCAAAAAAGAAACAGGAGCAGAAAAAGGGCCTGACCAGCCTGTTCAACAGCGTCTCGCGGGCCGCCGGTCGCTACGGCGGCAGCTCCGACGTCATGCGCGACGTCTCCGAGACGACCCGGGACATCTCCGACGCCAACGCCACCGTCAACGACTTCGAGCAGACCGCCAAGGACCTGGGCATATCGGACGACGAGATCGAGTCCTGCAGGCAGTAAGCCGCGTCCCCCGCAACCGAAACCCCGCGCCGGGACCGTGTCCCCGGCGCCGCTTTGGCTTATCATAGCCGCTCACCCGAACCAACCGGTCGCCTGACCCGAACACCTTGAGCGAAACCGCCACCCACACCCCCATGATGCAGCAGTACCTGCGCATCAAGGCCGAACACCCGGACGACCTGGTGTTCTACCGTATGGGCGACTTCTACGAGCTGTTCTACGAGGACGCCAGGCGCGCCGCCGACCTCCTGGACATCACGCTGACCGCCCGTGGCAAGTCCGGCGGCGAGCCCATTCCCATGGCGGGCGTGCCCTACCACGCGGCGGAGAGCTACCTGGGCCGCCTGGTGAAAGCCGGGGTCTCCGTGGCCATCGCCGAGCAGATCGGCGACCCGGCCGCGGCCAAGGGGCCGGTGGAACGGCGGGTGGTACGGGTGGTCACACCCGGCACCCTGTCCGACGAGGCCCTGCTGGAGGAGCGGGTAGAGCGCCTCCTGCTCGCGGTCTGCCAGCGCGATGAGCGCTGGGGCCTGGCCTACCTCGACCTGTCCAGCGGCCGGTTCCGCCTGTTGGAGGTCGCCGGTGAAGAGGCCCTGGTGGGCGAACTCGAGCGCCTGGACCCGGCGGAGGTGCTCTACCAGGAATCGGTGTTCCACCCGGCGGTGACCAACCGCCCGGGCAGTCGCAGCCAGCCCGCCTGGGAATTCGAGGAAGAGAGCGCGCGCCGCGCCCTCAACGATCAGTTCCAGACACGGGATCTCACCGGGTTTGGATGCGAGGGCATGGACCTGGCCATCGGCGCGGGCGGCTGCCTGTTGCAGTACGTTGTGGATACACAGCGCGGCCAGCTACCCCACATCCGCTCCGTGCAGCCGGAGAACCGGGACGAGAGCGTGGTCCTCGACGCGGCTACGCGCCGCAACCTCGAGATCGACACCAACCTCGCCGGCGGCGACACCAACACCCTGTTGTCGGTCATGGACCGCGCGGTCACCGCCATGGGCAGCCGCATGCTGCGGCGCTGGCTGCACCGCCCGCTGACCGACGTCGCCGTCCTGCGCGAGCGCCAGGAGGCCATTCGCGCGCTGTGCGCCAACTACCACTACGAAACCCTGCGCGACGCCCTCAAGGGTGTCGGCGACATGGAGCGCATCCTCACCCGTGTGGCACTGCGCTCCGCCCGGCCCCGGGACCTGACGAGGCTGCTCAGCTCGCTGCAGTCGCTGCCGCAGTTGCGCACCGAACTCGCCCACTGCGACTCCGCGCTGCTAGGCGCCCTGTCGGCCAGGGCCGGGGCCTACCCGGACCTGTGCGAGCTTCTCGACTGCGCCGTCATCGAGAACCCGCCGGTGGTCATCCGCGATGGCGGCGTGATCGCAACGGGCTACGACAGCGAACTGGATGAACTGCGGCAGATCTCGGATAACGCCGGCGACTACCTCCTGGAAATCGAGCAGCGCGAGCGCGAGGCCACGGGCATCAGCACGCTGAAAGTCGGCTACAACCGCGTGCACGGCTACTACATCGAGATCAGCCGGGCCCAGTCGGACAAGGCCCCCGCCGAGTACGTGCGCCGCCAGACCCTGAAAAACGCCGAGCGCTTCATCACACCGGAACTGAAAACCTTCGAGGACAAGGCGCTGTCCAGCAAGAGCCGCGCCCTGGCCCGGGAAAAAGCGCTGTACGAGGCATTGCTCGAGAAGCTGAACGAAAAGCTGGCGCCCCTGCAGGACACCGCTGCGGCGGTCGCGGAAATCGATGTGCTGGCGAACCTCGCCGAGCGCGCGGACAACCTGGGCCTGTGCCAGCCGGAGTTTTGCGCGGAGCAGGTATTCGAGGTGCAGGCGGGCCGCCATCTCGTGGTGGAGCAGGTCCTGGAAGAACCCTTCATCGCCAACGATACCCTGCTCAATGAACAGCGCCGCATGCTGCTCATCACCGGACCGAACATGGGCGGCAAGTCCACGTACATGCGCCAGAATGCGGTCATCGCCCTGCTCGCCCACATCGGCAGCTTCGTGCCCGCGACAGCGGCGCGCCTCGCATCCATCGACCGCATTTTCACCCGCATCGGTTCCTCGGACGACCTCGCCGGCGGTCGCTCGACGTTCATGGTGGAGATGACCGAGACAGCAAACATACTGCACAACGCCACACCCCGCAGCCTGGTGCTGATGGACGAGGTGGGGCGCGGCACCAGCACCTTCGACGGCCTCAGCCTGGCCTGGGCAGCGGCGGTGGAGCTGGCGCGTTCTGTGAAGGCCTTCACACTTTTCGCCACGCACTACTTCGAGCTCACCAGCCTCCCCGACGACTGCCCGACCATGGCCAATGTGCACCTGGACGCAACCGAGCACCGCGACCACGTGGTCTTCCTGCACCACATCCAGGAGGGCCCGGCGAACCGCAGCTACGGGCTCCAGGTGGCCCGACTGGCGGGCATACCCGCCGGCGTTCTGGATGCCGCCGCGGACAAGCTGAGGGAGCTGGAACAAGCGGATTCCAAGGCCTCCACGGCATTGCCACCCCCCGCCCAGTCCGATCTGTTCAGCGCCCCGGCACCCCATCCGGTGGTCGATGCCCTCACCGACATGGAGGTGGACGACCTGTCCCCGCGGCAGGCCCTGGAGCGCCTCTACGAGCTCCGCCGACTGGTTGACAGGGAGCGCTGAGAGCTCACCGAGCCGGGCCGCAGAGCCCCCTCCCACGGCGGTTTCACGGCATTATTTCCCCTGTTACGGGTGCTTCTAATCTGTGGGAGGTGCGGGTAAACTAACGCCCCTTAGTCATATCGTCACCCATAAGAGGCCCGTTAGGAATGACTTTTGTTGTAGGAGAGGACTGCATCAACTGCAAGCACACCGACTGCGTCGAGGTGTGCCCGGTCGATTGCTTTTACGAAGGTCCCAATTTCCTGGTAATTCACCCGGACGAGTGTATTGACTGCGCCCTGTGCGAGCCGGAGTGCCCGGTGGACGCCATCTTCTCGGAGGACGAACTTCCCGAGGACCAGGCCGTGTTCCTGGAACTGAATGCCGAACTGGCCGAGGTATGGCCCAACATCACCGAGATGAAAGACGGCATGCCGGAGGCCGAGGAGTGGGCGGGCAAGCCGAACAAGCTGGAGCACCTGCAGCGCTGAGCCGAGCCGGTACCGAGAGGCCCCGCGACCGCGGGGCTTTTTTTTGGCAGAGAATTACTTCGGGGCACTCGCGGTTGGCTGAATCGGGCACCCGTGCCTACACTTGGTGCAGCTGTCACCGCAATCCCAAGGAGTACACCATGCCGCTGAACAATATCCTGCGCACCCCCGTCCACTACCTCGTGCTCTGCGCCGCCCTGGCCATGGGCGCCGCCGTCAGCCCCGGCGCCCAGGCAGAGGCCCGCGAGCAGAAGGTGCGGCTGGAGGTGGCCCTGCCCGAGGGCGGCGGCCAGTGCGAGGTGCGCGCCGTATTCCGCGGCGACCACGACAACTGCAAGAACGACAAGGCCAAGGGTCGGGACGACTGCCCCAAGGACTCGGGCTGCGTCTGCACACGCCAGGAGAAACACCTGTCCTGGGAGATGAAGGACAAGGAGTCCTTCGAGATCCGCTTCGACCAGGGGAGCGCCAACCCCTTTGTCATGAAGGGCGACCACGAGTGCAGCCTGGCGAGCAACAAGAAGGGCAAGCTGCGCTGCCGTGTGAAAGGCAAGGACGTCCCCGCCGGGAGCTACCGCTACTCGATTCACCACGAGGGCTGCAACCCGGCCACGGCGGAATTCAAGATCTACTAGCCGATCGGGACCCAGGTAAAAGAAGGGGACGGAGGGATTATTTTTTGACCAATCGCAGACCCGGGAGCCTTCGGGGGGAACCAATCCTGGACGATTGGTTAAAAAATAATCCCTCCGTCCCCGTATTAAATGACTGACCGCAACCCCCTGCTCTCCATGGACTGGCGCGTCGCCCTCGGCCTGGTGGTGACGCTGGTCTGGATCGGCACGGGGCTCGTCTACCTGCTGGGCATTGTCGGCTGGGGCAACTTCGTGTACCTGCCCACGGCGGACATCGGCAGTTTCCTGGAGGGCGCCTTCGCCCCCCTCGCCTTCCTCTGGCTGGTCATCGGCCACTTCATGCAGCAGACGGAAATCTCCGCCAATACCCGCGCCATCAAACTGCAGGAGCAGAGTGCCAGGCGCCTGGAACTGCACTCCCGCCAGGACAGCTACTTCAAGTTGCTGAGCCTGGTGCAGGAACAGCTGGGTGGTATCGCCGCGTTTCACTACATGTCGGTCGCCGGGCCGACCGGAACCGGCGAGATCACCGGCGAAGAGTTTACCGAGCAGCGGGCCGTGGCAAGTACCGGCGACCACGCCTGGTTCGTGCGCAAGATGATCTCGTTTGTCATCAACCACCGGGAGGACCCGGCCGCCGTGCACGACATCCTCTTCGGGACCGAGATCCGGCAGCGGCACTCGGAGAACTTCACCCACACTTTCGCCAAGCTGCTGGAGCAGGCGCGCGCCGTTGACACCGAGCAAATGCTGGAGGAGGCGTTGCTGAACGGCTCCGCCCAGGGCCTGCTCTACCGCATCATCTGCTACGCGCGGGGCGACGAGGGTGTCGAGCCCTTTTTCGGCGCCATTTCTATTTCGCGCCAACAGCCGCGCTTTGAATCGGGTTAAACCCGGGGACGGAGGGAATTTTTTTTAACCAATTACCATATCAAGCCGACAGGGGCGTTCGTTGCCTTGATTGGTTAAAAAATATTCCCTCCGTCCCCATTAATAGGACTTCGGCAGCCCGAGCTCCCACTCGGCGATGAAGTTGAGAATCATCTCCCTGGAGACCGGCGCCGTCTTCAGCAGGCGCGAGCCGTTCCAGAGATTCAACATGCCGGACTCGCGCGTGAAAGCGCTGCCGCCGAGTGTTTCGATAGCGACATCCACGCTGTGGATTGCGCACTCGGAGTTCAGCAGCTTGCTCATGTTCGCCAGGCTGCCCACTTTCGCGGAGTCCCAGTTTTCGTCGAAGGCCCACGCGGCCTTCAACATCATCATGCGCGCGCCCTCGTGTTCCGCCTTGCACTGGGCAAGCGGGTGGGCAATTCCCTGGTAGGCGCCGATCGGCGTATCGCGAAATACCTTGCGTTCCCGAGCGTATTCGGAGGCCACCTCCAGGGCGTATTGCGACGTGCCCGAACACATCGCGGCGGCGAGAATCCGCTCCGGGTTGAGGGAGTTGAACATCACCAGGGCGCCCATATCGACCTCGCCGACAACCTGGTCGGCGGGCACCTCGACGTTGTCGAAAAACAGGGTGTACTGTCCCACACCCTCGTTGAAGCCCATGGGAATGAGGTGTTTCTCGATGCCGGGCGCATCGGTCGGCACGACGAACAGGCTGAGACCGTGGTACTGGCCCATGTCCGTCTTTTTCGCGTCCTCCAGCGAGGTGGTGCGCGCCACGAGCAGCATGTAGTGGGAGTTCTCAACCGCGGAGATGTAGGTCTTCGACCCGTTGATGACAAACGTGTCCCCCTGTCGTTCGGCGAAGGTCTTCATATTGAACGAATTGGTGCCCGCGTCGGCCTCGGTGATAGCGAAGCAGAAGCGCGTCTCGCCGCTGACGATACCCGGGAGATACCGCTCCTTGATGGCGTCCGTCGCGTTGCGCGCAAGGCAGGCGGAGTCCATGGCCGTGACCAGCAGCATGTTGGGCGAGATTCCCATGGCGGCGACTTTCTCGAAGCCAAGGGCCAGGGGCAGCAGGCCGACGTCGGTACCGCCGTACGCCTCCGGCACCAGGCAACCCAGCAGGCCGACGTCGGCAAAGGTCTGCCAGATCTCCTCGGGGAATACCGCATTGTCCACCATGTCCTGGAGCTCCGCCTTGCGCTCGTTCGTCCAGGGTTTCATGGCTTCGCCGAGGGCGTCGACGAGCATGACGTTCTCTTCGCTCAGTTCAAAATTCAGGCTCATGGCATTCTTCCTTCAATACGGCGTCACCGACGGTTCAACCGTCCCGGTTCTCAAACAGTTCCAGCAACAGCGGGTCCCCGTCCCGTTCGAGGTAGGCGACCGCCAGGCCCTCGCCATAGCGCTTGCTCCAGATATTGCGCCAGCCGATGGCCTCGGCCTCGGCGACCTTGCTGTCCAGGTCGTCGATGCGAAAGCGCAGGTGGTGCATGCCCTCGCGTCCCGCGTCGATGAACTCCTTGTGGGGACAGCCGCCGCGCACCCACTCGATCAGCTCGATCTCCACCTCGCCGCTGCGGCCGAAGGCGAGTCGCATGTCGCACTCCTCCTCGCCGCCGCGATAGTCGTAGGTCATGGGACCGGGGTCCATGGTGGCAAACGGGCCGAACATGGGCTCGTAGAGTGCGAGAGCCGCTTCCAGGTCGCGAACGACAAAGCCCACCTGGTCCATCATGGGCAGGTCGAGCGCGGCGCGGGTATCTTCTGTCATGGGGAGATCCTCCTGTAGGCGGGGACCCACAGGATACGGAATTATCCGCCTGGCGCACCATGTAATACGATTGTATTAAAAATTGCAGCGGCGCGGTTCAACATATTGGTGACGCGCGCTGCCGGGCGGCACTCAGACAGCGGCCAGCCCGTATACCCCGAGGGCGTTGTCGTGCAGCAGCGCATCCCGGTGGGCCTGCGGGTAGCGGGCCGCCAGGCGCTTGAAGGCGTTCCACAATACCGTGTAGGAGCAGGAGACCCGGTCCACCGGGAAATTGCTCTCGAAAAAGCAGCGCTCGACCCCGAACTGCTCGATGCAGAAATGCATCCAGGGCCCGAAAGCCGCTTCCAGTTCCGCGGCATCGGGCGGCAGATCCCGCTTGTGCCAGCCGAAGCCGTTGATCGCCATGGCCAGCCCGCCCAGTTTCAACACGATATTGGGGCAGTTCGCCAGCTCGCGAATATGCCCCTGCCAGACCCTGAAGACCTCGTCGCGCCGGCCTGCATAGGGACCGATCCCCAGGGGTCCGCCCAGGTGATCCAGTACGATGGTAGTGCGCGGGAACACGCGGGCCAGGTCAGCCACATCCGGCAGTTGCGGGTGGAAACACCAGGCCTCGAACAACAGTCCCCGCTGCTCCAGTTCCGCGAAGCCGGCGCGGAAATCGTCACGCGTGAACAGGTGCGGCGGCGGGTGGCTGTGCGACTCGCGGATCGCCTCGCTGGGGTCCCAGGCCCCGGAGTGGCGAATCCCGCGAAAGCGTCCCGGACTGGCCTTTTCATGGGCAGCGAGCACCGGGGCCACGCCGGGGCCCAGCATCAGGTCCGCGAAGCCGATGATGCCGGCGGCGGTGCGCAACCCCTCCTCCGATTCCGCCGCCAGCTCCGCCTGGGCCTCGACGAATTCGGTCTCACCAACAGGACGCATCTCCCGGGGGCCGTCCGGGCTGTACTCGGACAGGCACTCAACGAAGACCGACTGGCGCACGTTGTGGCCGGCGGCGTCCGCGCACAACTCCGCGTGCAGGTAGCGGTTGTCGGGGTAGTCCCAGAGGTGGTGATGGGCGTCCAGCAGGGGCCGTTCCGGTTCGAGGGGCTCCTCGATAACCTGGTTCAGCCAGTCGTCGCGATCAGCCGGCATGGTGCGGGGAGTGGTCGGGGGGCCATGTAGCCCGGTGAATCAGCTGAACAGCGATTCGCCGCTGAGACCCTGGGTTTCCATGATGGAGCGCAGGCGCTTCAGCGCCTCGACCTGGATCTGCCGCACCCGCTCGCGGGTGAGGCCGATCTCCCGGCCCACTTCCTCGAGGGTGCTGCTCTCGTAACCGCGCAGGCCGAAGCGGCGCGACACGACTTCGCGCTGCTTGTCCGACAGCTCCTCGAGCCACATGGCGATGTTGTCCTTGATGTCCGTATCCTGCAGCAGCTGCGAGGGGTCGCAGACGCGGGTATCGGCGACGGTATCGACGACCGCTTTGTCGGAGTCGGGGCCGACGGGCGTGTCCATCGACGTGACCCGTTCGTTCAGTCCCAGCATTCGCTTCACGTCGTCCGCGGGCCTGTCCAGCATGTCGGCGATCTCTTCAGCGGTGGGCTCGTGATCGAGCTTCTGCGTGAGTTCCCGCGCCGCGCGCAGGTAGACGTTGAGCTCCTTCACCACGTGGATCGGCAGGCGAATGGTGCGCGTCTGGTTCATGATCGCGCGCTCGATTGTCTGGCGAATCCACCAGGTGGCGTAGGTAGAGAAGCGGAAGCCGCGCTCCGGGTCGAACTTCTCCACGGCGCGGATCAGGCCGAGGTTGCCCTCCTCGATCAGGTCGAGCAGGGAGAGGCCGCGGTTGATATAGCGGCGCGAAATTTTTACCACCAGGCGCAGGTTGCTCTCGATCATGCGCTGGCGTCCCGACTCCTCGCCCGAGCGCGCCAGCCGCGCGTAGTACTTTTCCTCCTCCGCGGTGAGCAGCGGGGAGTAACCGATTTCGTTCAGGTAGAGCTGGGTGGCGTCGAGGGACTTCTCCACCTTGCGCTGTGTGTTCGCCTTGGCGTTTTCAAAACTCTCGTCGACGTCTTCGTTTGCGCTGCCATTCTTCCCGGGCGCGGGGGGCCTGGCCGGCTTCTTCACGGCCGATCGGGTGGAGGGGGTTTCACGGGTTTTGGCTGCCGTCCTGGCGACGGACTTTGCCGCTGTCTTGGTTGCTGTCTTGGCTGCTGCCCTGGGTGCTGTCTTGCCGGCTTTGCCCGCCGTTTTCGCGGCGGCTTTCTTCACAGTCTTCACAGTCGCGGCCGCTTTCTTGACAGTCTTTGCGGCCTTTGCAGTCTTTGCAGTTTTCGATACGGACCTGGCAGCCGTCTTTGATGCGGACTTGGATGCGGACTTGCCGCGTGCGGTGGGGGACGTAGATTTACCGGCGCCTGCGGACCTCTCCCTGGCCGCACTCGCCTTCGAATTCCCTTTCGATCCTGCGCGCGTTACATCCGCTTCCATGGCTACATCCCACTCTTTATTAGTACGACTATTAGAGTAATTCTCGCCGGGCCTGCCAGACTAACCCAGAATTATTACCAAATGCAAACAGTCGGCAGGGAGGCTTGTTTTCGTCGAAATATGCTTAGTTTTTATTATTCTTTCCGCGTATTTCCCATGCTCTTCCGGTCGGGATGAACCATGTTCTTCGTTTCCTATCTCCTGGGCAATAACCTTTGCGGGTCAATGGGTTTGCCTTCTTTTCTAATCTCGAAATGAAGCTTTACCGTGTCCGTTCCACTGCTGCCTTTGTCGGCGATGCGCTGTCCTGCGCTGACCACCTCTCCCTCCGCGACGAGGAGGCGATCGTTGTGCGCGTAGGCGGACAGGTAGACGTCGTTGTGCTTTATGATCAGCAGTTCCCCGAGCCCCACGATCCCGGTGCCCGCGTAAACCACCTGCCCCGCCGCCGCCGCCAATACGGGCTCGCCGCGCTTGCCGCCTATATCGATGCCCTTGTGCACGTTGCGGGAGTAACCGCGCGTCACGCGCCCGGAGGCGGGCCAGCGCCACGCGCCCACTTTCTGGCCCGCGTAGGGGGCGCTGCCGGTCGCCGCCGGGGCGGGTGTTGCCGAGGGCGATACCGGCGGCGCCGCGCGGGTCGTGGCCGGCGGTGACTGCGTCGCCGGTGCGGGGGGGCGGGGGGCGGGTGGCGTGACAGCGGGCGCCGGAAGCGGTGCCTCGCGCAGGCGCAATTCCTGGCCCGGGTAGATGGTATAGGGAGCCGGAATCGCGTTCGCAGCCGCCACCTTGCGAAAGTCCATGCCGTAGCGGAAGGCAATCGAGTAGAGGGTGTCGCCTGTCTGCACGCGGTAGGTCGCCTGGGACTGCGAGGTGGTGACCGGGACCTCGCGCGGCGGTCCGCCGCTGCGATCCTCCACCGGCGCCCGGGCATTGCCGCCGCAGGCCGCTAACGCAAAGACCGCGCCGACCGCGAGAGTCTGCAGTAACGCCCGCGCTGCCCGTCGCCCGCGGAAGTCAGGCATCTCCCCAGCGTGAGTGTACGATCCAGACCGCGACAAGGCCCACCGCGGCAAGACCGATGCAGAACCAGAGCTGGGGATCCTGCCCCGCGTAGACCTCGAAGTCCGCCGGCCCAACCGGCACCTGCTGCGCGGGGCGCGGTTCCCCATCGCTGCCCGGCACCCAGTCCAGCACCCGCTTCCAGGGCCAGACCACCGCCAGGGAGCCGAACAAGAAACCCGTGAGCAGGGACATGGTCGGCTGGTGAAAGCGCGCGAGCAGCCAGTGCAGCAGCCGGGAGAAACACAGGAGCCCGCAGACCGCGCCCGCGATCAGCACCAGCAGGGGTACGGCGTCGAGATTCTTCACCGCGCCCAGCACCACCCCGTACATACCCAGCAGGACGAGGATGAAGCTGCCGGAGATACCCGGCAGGATCATCGCGCAGATCGCCAGGAACCCGGCGATGAAGACGCCGCCCAGCCCGGCTTCCAGGTGCACCACCGGCGACAGGGCGATGAACAGGGCAATACCCGCACCGACGACCAGGCAAAGCAGGCGCGTGAAGGTCCAGCGCTCCACCTCGCGCAGCAGCACCAGGGCGGAGGCGAGAATGAGCCCGAAGAAGAACGCCCACAGCGGCACCGGGTGGTTTTCCAGGATCCACGAGATCAGCCGGGACAATGAAAAGATGCTGGTCGCGATGCCGAGGACGAGCGCGAGCAGGAACCCGCCGTTGACGTGGCGCCACGCCCCGGCGATGTCGAACCGCAGCACCATGCGGGCGAACTCCAGGTCCACCGCCTTGATACTGCCGAGCAGCGTGTCGTAAATCCCCGTGATGAATGCGATGGTGCCGCCCGACACGCCCGGCACGATGTCGGCCGCGCCCATCAGCAGGCCGCGCAGGTAGACACCGACCGGGCTCACCGCTACCTCTCCGTGCCCGCGCGCAGGGGAACGAAAAACACCTCCTCGACGATCTCCGTTTCGAAACCCTCGTGGGTACGCGTGATCACATGCAGGTGCTGGGTCTCCGCCCCCACCGGGATAACGAGGCGACCGCCCGGGGCGAGCTGCTTGAGCAGCTCCTCGGGAATACGATCGGGCGCGGCGGCGCTGAGTATGCCGTCGAACGGGCCGCGTTCGGGCCAGCCCATCCCGCCGTCGGCGTGGTTCATATGCACGTTGCGCAGCTTGAGTTGGCGCATGCGCTGCCGCGCTTTCAACTGCAGCGGTTTGATGCGCTCAACGCTGTAGACCTCGCCCACCAGCTGTGCGAGTACCGCGGTCTGGTAACCGGAGCCGGTGCCGATTTCCAGCACGCGCTCCCGCGGACCGGCGGCGAGGAGCAGCTCGGTCATGCGCGCGACGATATACGGTTGGGAGAGTGTCTGCTGGTAGCCTATGGGCAGCGCAACATCCTCGTAGGCGCGGTGGGCCATGGCCTCGTCGAGGAACAGGTGCCGCGGGGTGGCGCGCATGACCTCGAGGACGGCGGGGTCGGTGACGCCCTGCTCCACGATGCGCTGCACCAGGCGCTCCCGCGTCCGCCGGGAGGTCATCCCGATGCCGTCGAGATTAGCCCTGTTCACCACCTGCACCACTGTTCACGCCCCCTTTGCGATCCACCCCCGCTGCACCGGACCCGTACCACACAAGCTCGGACAGGAGCGCGGTGGCATAGCTGCCAGCGCCCAGGATGAACTCCAGTTGCAGGCTGTCATCATCACAAAACTGCCAGGAAAAGTCATCCGGGAGCAGCCGTGTCGGGCGCCATGACAGCGCGACCCCCGCGTCCTGCAGGAATGTCCCGAGCTGTTCGCTGCCGGCGGGCAGGGCCGGGGGCAGGGCGGCAGAGGTCCTGTCCTCGTCGCTCCCCCACAGGGGCAGCCCGGGGTGCAGGTCGCCGGCATCCAGGCGCGTCGCCACGGTCTCGTCGGCGCCGTCGAACACGAAAAAACTGCGGCTGCCCGCGAGCATGCAGACGTCCCCGGCACGCAGCGCGTTCCAGACGCCGGCCTCCACACGCGCCGCGAGCATCCGGTTGAACAGGTGGGCGCGCAGCGCCGAGAGATAGAACCCGCGCCGCTCACGCGACACCCTGCCACTCCTGCCACTACCTCTGCCGCTGTCGGCCCAGCGCATTGCCTGCGCGAGGGTGGCGCCGCCGCGGCCGAAGCGCTGCTCGCCGAAGTAGTTGGGCGCGCCGCAACGGGCAACTTGCGCAAGCCGGTCCCGCAGCGCTCCCGGGTCGCCCTCGAGTTCGCGCAGCACGACCCGGAAGCGATTGCCCCGGTGCGTGCCGCGGCGCAGCTTGCGCCGGTGGCGCGCGACACGCAGCACCTTCACGTCGCCGCTCGCCTCCAGGGCGGTCCAGTCCGGCTCCTCCCGGCCGGCCAGCCTCGCGCTGAACCACTGCCGCGTGACGGCGTTGCGATCCTTGAGGCCAGAGTATCCCAGGTCGCGCCGCGGCACGCCGCTGAGGCGCGCGATGCGCTGCACGAGATCGAGGGTATTCAGCTCGCGTTTTTCCAGGTAGAGGAACGCGTGCTCCCCCTCCCCCTCCGGTTCGAAGGCGGGCAGTTCGGTCACCTGGAAGTCCTCGGGCCGGCGACGCAGTCGGGCGCGTCCCGGGGGAGGGCCCCAGGCGCGCGGGAGTTCGGGATTCATCGCGCCGCGGCTTGCAGGAGCGCCACCGCGTGGGCGGCAATACCCTCCCTGCGGCCGGTGAAACCGAGCGTCTCGGTGGTGGTAGCCTTGACGTTCACCAGTTCCGCGGCCACACCGAGGTCCGCGGCGATGTTGGCGCACATGGCATCCACGTGCGGGGCTAGGCGCGGCGCTTCCAGCACCAGGGTCGCGTCGAGGTTGCACAGGACCCAGCCCTGTGCGGCGACCATCGCCGCCACGTCGCGCAGCAGGAGGCGGCTGTCGATATCCGCGTTGGCGGGGTCCGAGTCGGGGAAGTGGCGCCCGATATCACCGCGGCCGATGGCGCCGAGCAGCGCGTCGCACACCGCGTGCACCAGGACATCGCCGTCCGAGTGGGCCTCAAGGCCGCGCTCGTGGGGAATACGCACACCGCCGAGGACGACGCTGTCGCCCTCGCCGAACCTGTGTACGTCGTAGCCGTGTCCGATGCGCATCGCTCGCTCCCGCTGTTCAGTCGGTCCCGGCCCGCTCCAGGTACCAGGCGGCCAGGGGCAGGTCCGCCGGCACGGTGACCTTCAGGTTGCCCCGCGGGCCGGGCACCAATTGTACCCGGTGGCCCGCCAACTCCATCGCCGCGGCCTCGTCCGTCACCGTCGCCCCGCGCTCCACCGCCGCCAGCAGTGCCTCGCGCAGCTCGCCGAACCGGAACATCTGCGGGGTCTGGGCGCGCCACAGGCGCTCCCTGTCGAGGGTGGCCGTCACCAGGTCGTCGGGGCCGGCCTCCTTGACGGTATCCACCACCGGTTCCGCCAGCAGGCCGCCGATCCCCGTCGCGCAGACCGAGGTGATGAGCGCCTCGATGTCCGCGGGTCTCACACAGGGCCGCGCGGCGTCGTGCACCAGCACCCAGTCGTGGTTGGCGGCATCCGCGGCGAGGCCGTCCAGCGCCGCGAGTACGGAACCGCTGCGCTCGGAGGCCCCCTGCACCGTGCGCACGCGCCCGCCGGCGAGCAGTTCCAGGTCGCCCGCGCGCTCGTCCCCGGGGTGCAGGGCGACACAGACGGCGGTGACCTGCTCGCAGGCCAGGAGCGCGGACAGGCTGTGTTCGAGCAGGGAGCGGCCGGCCACCTCGAGGTATTGCTTGGGTGTGTCGCCGCCCATGCGGCTCCCGGTCCCCGCGGCGGGCACCACGGCCCAGCAGCGCGGGCCGCCGTCACTCACGGCGCGCGCTCCCCGTCGTCTGCGGACGGCTGCTCGACCAGCTGGTAGTACTTCTCGTCCTCGGCGACGAGGTTGAGCTCTTCACGCGCGCGCTGCTCGACACCGGCATTGCCGCTCTTCAGCTCGCGCACCTCGCGTTCCAGCACCGCATTGCGCGCGAGCAGGTCCGCGTTGATGCGGGTCTGTTCGGCGACCTGCCGTTCGAGTCGCTTCTGCTCGGCGAGGCTGCCCTCGGCAAACCACAGGCGGTACTGCAGCACCGCCAGCAGCGCGACGAGCCCGATCAGCAGCCAGCGCAACGCACGCCCCGGTCAGCCGCGCCTGAATTCCGCGATGCCCCGGTAGGGCGCAGCGGAACCCAGCTCCTGCTCGATGCGCAGCAGGCGGTTGTACTTGGCGACCCGGTCGGAACGGCACAGTGAGCCCGTCTTGATCTGGCCGGCGGCGGTGGCGACCGCCAGGTCGGCGATCGTGGTGTCCTCGGTTTCGCCCGAGCGGTGGGAGATCACGGCGGTGTAGCCGGCCTCCTTTGCCATGGCAATGGCGTCGAGGGTCTCCGAGAGGCTGCCGATCTGGTTGAACTTGATCAGGATGGAGTTGGCGACACCGCGCTCGATGCCCTGCTTGAGGATGCTCGTGTTGGTGACGAACAGGTCGTCGCCCACCAGTTGCACCCTGTCACCGATCTTGTCGGTAAGCAGTTTCCAGCCGTCCCAGTCGGACTCGTCCAGGCCGTCCTCGATGGAAATAATGGGGTGGCTGTCGGCGAGCGCAGCCAGGTAGTCGCCGAAACCCGCGCTGTCGAACTGCTTGCCCTCGCCGGCGAGGTCGTAGACACCCTCGCTGTAGAATTCCGACGCGGCGCAGTCCAGGGCGAGGGTAATGTCCTCGCCCAATTGATAGCCCGCCATGCCCACCGCCTCGGCGATGGCCTCCAGGGCGGCCTCGTTGGAGGGCAGGTTGGGCGCGAATCCTCCCTCGTCGCCCACCGCCGTGTTCAGGCCGCGACCGGACAGGACCTTCTTCAGCTGGTGGAATATCTCCGCGCCGGCGCGCAGGGCCTCGGCGAAACTCGGCGCGCCCACCGGCTGCACCATGAACTCCTGGATGTCGACGTTGTTGTCCGCGTGCTCGCCGCCGTTGAGAATGTTCATCATCGGCACGGGCATGCTGAACTCCGCGCTTCCGTCGATCTGTGCAATATGCCGGTACAGCGGCACGCCCGCGGCCTGCGCCGCGGCCTTGGCGGCGGCCAGGGACACCGCGAGAATGGCGTTGGCACCCAGCTCGGCCTTGTTCTCGGTGCCGTCGGCCGCGATCATCGCCCCGTCCAGCGCGCGCTGGTCCGCCGCGTCGGCCCCGAGCAGCAGATCGCGGATGGGGCCGTTGACGTTGGCCACCGCTGTCAGGACACCCTTGCCCAGGTAGCGCCCCGGGTCGCCGTCGCGCAGTTCCAGGGCCTCGCGAGAACCCGTGGAGGCCCCGGAGGGGGCGCAGGCGGACCCGGTCTCGCCGGAGGCCAGGGAGACCTCCGCCATCACGGTGGGGTTGCCCCGTGAATCCATGACCTCGAAGGCCCGAACGTCTGCGATCTTACTCATTCATAAAACTCCGTCTTGCTCGAAATCTTCAGGGCGGCGGGCCTAGTCGATGGCCAGCGGCGGCAGGGACTTCACCAGGTCGTCCACCGCCTTCACCTGCGCGAGGAACGGCTCCAGCCGCGCGAGGGGCAGCGCGCTCGGCCCGTCGCACAGGGCCTTGTCGGGATCCGGGTGCGCCTCCAGGAACAGGCCCGCGAGACCCACGGCCATGCCCGCCCGGGCCAGCTCGGCGACCTGCGACCTGCGCCCCCCGGACGCGGCGCCCCCTGGATCGCGGCACTGCAGGGCGTGGGTGACGTCAAAGATCAGCGGCGCGTCGCCGCAGGCCTTCTTCATGACACCGAAGCCGAGCATGTCGACCACGAGGTTGTCGTAACCGAAGTTGCTGCCGCGCTCGCACAGCAGGATACGGTTGTTGCCGCACTCGGCGAACTTTTCCGCCACGTTGCCCATCTGCGAGGGGCTGAGGAACTGGGGCTTCTTGACATTGATCGCCGCGCCGGTCGCCGCCATCGCCGCCACGAGGTCCGTCTGCCGCGCGAGAAACGCCGGCAGCTGGATGATGTCGCAGACCTCCGCCGTGGGCGCGGCCTGCTCCGGCGTGTGCACGTCGGTGATTACCGGCACGCCGAAGGTCGACTTGACCTCGGCGAGTATGGAGAGCCCCTCATCGAGACCCGGCCCGCGGAACGAGTGGATGGAGGAGCGGTTGGCCTTGTCGAAGGATGCCTTGAACACGTAGGGAATGCCGAGGCGCCGGCACACCTCGACGTAGTGCTCGGCAACCGACAGCGCGAAGTCCCGGCTCTCCAGGACATTGACGCCGCCGAGCAGCACGAAGGGGGACGCATTGTCGATGCAGATGTCCCCGACGTTGACGGTCTTGTCGGTCACGGTATCAACCTCGCGATCAGCCGGCCTTTTCGCCGGCTTGCCCAACGGCATGGGCGATGGCCGCCTCGATGTAACTGGTGAACAGGGGGTGTCCGCCGCGCGGCCGGGAAGTGAATTCCGGGTGGAACTGGCAGGCGATGAACCAGGGATGCTCCGGCAGCTCGATCATCTCCACCAGGGAGCGGTCCGCCGACCACCCGGCAATGCGCATTCCGGCGCCCCGCAGTTGCTCCAGGTAGTTGTTGTTCACCTCGTAGCGGTGCCGGTGGCGCTCATGAATGGTTGCCTCGCCGTATATCTCCCGGACAGTGCTGCCCTCCTCGAGGTGGCAGGGTTGTGCACCCAGGCGCATGGTGCCGCCGAGGTCGGAGCTCTCGTCGCGGTGCTCGGAGGTGCCGTCGGCGTTCATCCACTCGGTGATCAGGGCCACGATGGGATGCGGTGTGGAGCGCTGCATCTCGGTCGAGTTGGCGTCCGCCAGCCCGCACACGTGGCGCGCGAACTCCACCAGGGCCACGTGCATGCCAAGACAGATGCCGAGGTAGGGAATGTTATGCTCGCGCGCGTAGCGCACGGCGGTGATCTTGCCCTCCACGCCGCGGTCGCCGAAGCCGCCGGGTACGAGGATCGCGTTGACCCCCTCCAGCGCGCCGGTGCCGTCGCGCTCGATGTCCTGGGCGTCGATGTGCTCGATCTGCACATTGGTGAGCGTCTGCAGGCCCGCGTGTCCCAGCGCCTCGTTGAGGGACTTGTAGGCGTCCAGCAGGTCCATGTACTTGCCCACCATGGCCACACGCACGGTGCTGCGCTTGTCGGAGAACTCGCGCTCGATCACGTCGTCCCACGCGGACAGGTCCGCTTCGGGACTGTCGAAACCGAAGCGCTCCACCACGAAGTCGTCGAGGTCGTAGGACTGCAGCATCCCGGGGATTCGATAGATGGAGTCCGCGTCCAGCAGGGGGATGACCGCCCGCTCTTCGACGTTGGTAAACAGGGAAATCTTCTTGCGGGCGCTCTCCTCGATATCCACCGTGCAGCGGCACAGCAGGATATCCGGCTGCAGGCCGATGGAGCGCAGTTCCTTCACCGAGTGCTGGGTGGGTTTGGTCTTGATCTCGCCCGCCGTGGCGATATAGGGCACCAGGGTGAGGTGCATGAGCATGGCGCGGTTCGGGCCGAGCTCTACCTTCAGCTGGCGCGCCGCCTCGAGGAAGGGAAGGCCCTCGATGTCACCCACGGTACCCCCGATTTCCACCACCGCGACATCGGCATCGCCGGCGCCCAGGACAACACGGCGCTTGATCTCGTCGGTGATGTGGGGGATGACCTGCACGGTGCCCCCGAGGTAATCGCCGCGGCGCTCCTTCGCGAGCACCGCGTTGTAGACGCGCCCGGTGGTGAAGTTGTTGGCCTTGCGCATCGTGGTGTTGGTGAAGCGCTCGTAGTGGCCGAGGTCGAGATCCGTCTCGGCGCCGTCCTCGGTGACGAAGACCTCGCCGTGCTGAAAGGGGCTCATGGTGCCCGGGTCGACGTTGATGTAGGGGTCCAGCTTGAGGAGGGTGACGCGGATGCCGCGCGCTTCGAGCAACGCCGCCAGGGAGGCGGCGGCGATGCCCTTGCCAAGGGAGGACACCACACCACCTGTGACGAAGACGTAACGTGTCATGTATAGCCTTTAATACTCTGTGCGGGCAAACAGAACACGCTCCCAGTCTCTCATCGATTCCGAGCGCCTTGTTCACTTCGAGCGCTTCTTTCGAGCGGTTCCGGGCTCGCGAATCTTTCCGGGCGGTTGCGGCTCGCGGGGAAAGAAAGAGAGCTGGCTGGACCGGGGCACGTCCCACAAAAGATGGGAAGCCAGCGTAACAGAAAGGTGTGTCTACCTCAATCGGGGAGGTCGCAATCGCGCGCCCAGCAGAGCGCCCAGCGTCCCTGCGCGGGCGTCCCCGCGGCGTGCTCGCACAGGACCAGGTCCCCCACCGCGAGGACTTCCCCGTCGCGGCAGAGCAGCGGCAGGCGCGGCCGCCACCACGGCGGGACCCCCAGTTCCTGCAACAGCTGCTTGAGCGGGATGCTGCCGCGCCCCGCGACCCGGCAGCGCTCCCCGCCGTCGCGCCAGGTGAGCAGCAGGTCCTCCTGCGCGCCGAGTGGAAGACCCGACTCGTCGGGCAGGAGTGCGACACTGCCCACCCCCGCTACCTCCCGCCGCTCCCCGGGCCGGATCGCCACGGGCGCCCCCGGGGCGGGCGCGGAGAATGCCGGCACCCGGTACACCGCATCGCGGTAGCGCTGCAGGGACCAGGCCCCCGTGCGCAACTGCGGTGCCGCGTCTTCACCCGCCGCGCGCAACTGGCGCAGGAACTCCCCCAGGGGCGCCTCGCCCGGCGCGGGCTCGCCGCGCTGGCGCAACCAGTTGCGCAGGTTCCGGGCGGCTACCGGTTCCGGCGGTTCCACGAGGTCGGCGAGCGGCAGGCCGGGGTCGCCTGTGATGGAGTAGATCGTCTCCGGGACTCCCAGGGCGCCGCGCAGGACCTCGGCCTGTGCCGCCATGTGCGCCCCCGCCCGCGCCACCGTGCGCCGGTAGGCCGGCCAGCGCGAAGCGAGCAGGGGCAGGACCTCGTGACGCAGGAAGTTGCGGTCCGCGAGCAGCTGGAGATTGGACGGGTCCTCCACCCAGTCCAGGCCCTCCTCGCGGGCCCAGCGCTCGATGTCGGCGCGTGTCGCACCGAGCAGTGGCCGCGCCAGGCGGCCGGCGCCGAGGTCCCGGGCGGCCGGCATCGACGCCAGCCCCTCGGCACCCGCGCCGCGCATCAGGCGCAGGAAGAAAGTCTCGACCTGGTCATCCAGGTGATGCGCCAACAGCAGCACCTCCCCGGCTTCCAGCACACCTGCGAACGCCCCGTAGCGCGCCTCCCGGGCCGCCGCCTCCCCCGCGCCGGCGACGCTTACCCGGCGCGTCACCAGGGGCACGCCAAGGGCACTGCAGGCGGCCTCGCAATGGGCCTGCCAGGTATCGGCGGCGGACTGCAGGCCGTGATTGACGTGGACCGCGGCCAGCCAGGGAGCGCCCTGCCGCGCCCCGCACCAGCGCTGCGCCAGGTGCAGCAGCGCGGTCGAATCGACCCCGCCGCTGAGGGCCACGTACCAGCGCGGCGCGGGTGCGAGCGCTTCGAAGTGGCGGTAAATCTCGGTCAGGTCAAGCATGTTGCAGGCGGGGAACGGTGCGCGCAGGGCCCCGTCCGGGGTCAGTTCCCGTAGGACATGAGTCGCTGGTAACGCTTGGCCAACAGGTCCTCGACCGGCAGCTGAACGAGCCGGTCGAGCTGGCCGGAGACGTGCTCGCGGATACGCTGGGCCATCAGGTCGACATCCCGGTGGGCGCCGCCGAGGGGTTCCTGGATGGTGGCGTCGACAATGCCCATCTCCTGAAGTACCGAGGAGGTCACCCCCATCGCCTCCGCTGCGTCCGGCGCGTTCTCGCTCGTCTTCCAGATGATGTTGGCGCAGCCCTCGGGGGAGATAACGAAATAGGTGGCGTACTGCAACATGGCGAGGTGGTCGCCGACACCGATGCCCAGGGCTCCGCCGGAACTGCCCTCGCCGATCACCACACACACGACCGGCGTCGCCAGCCGCGACATGACCGCCAGGTTCTGCGCAATGGATTCGCTGATGCCGCGCTCTTCGGAGTCGATGCCCGGGTAGGCGCCGGGCGTGTCGATCAGGGTGATGACCGGCAGCCGGTAGCGCTCCGCCAGCTCCATTAGGCGCAGCGCCTTGCGGTAGCCCTCCGGCTTGGGCATGCCGAAGTTGCGCAGCACCTTGTCCTTCACCGCCCTGCCCTTCTCCTGGCCGATCACCATGACGGGGCGCCCCTCCAGGCGCGCGATGCCCCCCACGATCGCCTTGTCGTCGCCGAAACGGCGGTCGCCGTGGAGCTCGTCGAAATCGGTGAAGACGCGGGACACGTAGTCCAGGGTGTAGGGCCGCTGGGGATGCCGGGCGACCTTGACGATGTCCCAGGAGGACAGGTTGGAGTAGATTTTCTCGGTGAGCTTGATGCTCTTCTCACGCAGGGTCTCGATCTCCTCCGTGATGTTGATCTTCGCGTCCGAGCCGACCAGCTGCAACTCCTCGATCTTGACCTCAAGCTCGGCGATGGGCTGCTCAAAATCCAGGTAGTTGGGGTTCACGACGCGATTCTCGGCGGGCGGGACAGGCGCGTAGTGTACAGAATTAGGGCATTCCCGACTACACGGCGGCCTGCCCCGCGAGGTACAGGCGGACATCGCGGAAGCTCGCGGACTCATCCAGGTCCGGCACCGTGCAGCTGTCGAATCGCCCCACCTCGCGGTAGGGCGGGTGATGGAAGTCCTTCACACGCGAGTCTGCGACCAGCACCTGCGCGGCCCTGTCCGTGAAGCGCGACAGCCAGGCGAGGTTGGCGCGATCGTAGAGCACATCGGCGACCAGGATCAGGTCGAGATGGCCCTCGACGGCCTCGAAATCGTCCGCCGGCACCAGCCGGACGCCGTTGCGGCGCGCGTTACAGGCCGTCGCCGCCAGGGCCTGGAGGTCGCTGTCGCAGGCGATGACTTCCGCCGCGCCGGCGCGGGCGGCGGCGATGGCGACCACGCCGGAACCGCAGCCGAAATCGAGTACCCGCCGGCCCTCCACCAGGCCGGGATTGTCCAGGAGGTGACGGGCGAGGACCTGGCCGGACGCCCAGCAGAACACCCAGTAGAGCGGGTTGTCCATGACCCTGCGGACGGCCTCCGCGTCCAGTTCTCCCTGGGGGTAATCGGCATTGAGCAGCAGCAGTTCGATTTCCGCACAGCCGTGCGGCCGGGTGGGCACAAGGCGACCGCCCGGAATGATCCCGCCGAGGGTTTGCTGTAAGCTCTCGGTCACGCGCGCTCCTGTTCCAGGCGGCACAGTATACGCGCCACTGCCGACCGACGACCTGCACGCGCCAGACCCATGCCGCAACCGACCCCCTACCTGGTTCCCCACAGCCGCGAAGACATCGCCATCCTGCACGAGGACGAACACCTGTTGCTGGTGCGCAAGCCCGACCTGCTGCTGAGCATCCCCGGGCGACACCCGCTGAACCGGGACTGCCTGATCAGCCGCCTGCGGCAACGCTATCCCACGGCGAGCATCGTCCACCGGCTCGACCTGGACACCTCCGGCATCATGGTGGTCCCGCTGCACCGCGAGTGCCACGCCCACCTCAGCCGCCAGTTCCAGGAGCGCCGGGTCGAGAAAACCTACCACGCGGTGGTCTGGGGCGACGTGGCCGGCGACAGGGGTGAAGTGGACCTGCCCATTGCGCCGGACTGGTCGGACCGCCCGCGCCAGCGCATCTGCCGCGAGCGGGGCAAGGCCGCCCTCACCCGCTACGAGGTGCTGGAGCGCCACGGCGATCGCACACGCCTGTTGCTGCGCCCGGTCACCGGGCGCTCCCACCAGCTGCGCATCCACCTGCGCGAAATCGGGCACCCGATTCTCGGCTGCGACCTGTACGCCCACCGGTCGGCGCTGGCGATGGCGGAACGGCTGTTGCTGCACGCCACCGAGCTCACCTTCACGCACCCGGCGACGGGCGAACGCTTCAGCGGCGCAAGCCCCGCCCCGTTCTAGCCGGGGCGGGGGTCACTTCAGCAGCGGGTGGTCCTCCGGGAGCTGGCGCGCCATCCACAGCGCGAGCTTGTGGCGCATCTGGGGCTCCGTCTCCTGTCCCTTCGCCAGCGGCTGGATCAGCTTGTCGTGCACCAGCAGGCGGTAGAGGTAGGTGACCTTGTCCTTGGCGGAGTCGGTGGCCTCGAACTGCCCCACCCCGCGCTTTTTCGCATAGACCGCGCCCACCTTCAGTGCGTGCGCCACGAGTTCCGGTTCGTTGTCGAGTCTCTTCACAGCGCCTCCCCCAGGTGTGAACACCAGTCACTCCAGCTTCCGGCGTACAGTGTATCGCCGCCGCGACCGAGCAGGGCGAGTGAAAACAGGTTGGCACAGGCGGTAACCCCGGAACCGCAATACACGATCAACCGCGGCGCCTCGAGGAGGTCGCCCCAGTGGTCCCGCTGCCCGGCGGCGTCCCGCACCCCGCCCGCCGTATCGGTCACGCCCTGCCAGGGACGGTTCAGGGCGCCCGGGATGTGCCCCGCGACCGGGTCAATGGGCTCATCCAGGCCCGCGTAACGGGGCGCTTCCCTGGCGTCGACCAGCACGGCGCCCGCTGCCAGCGCGCCGCGCAGGCCCTCGAAATCGCAGCGGCCCGTGAATGCACCCACGGGCGGTACCGGGCAGGGCTGCGCGCGCGGCGCGCGCGTCCCGGCCTGCCCCCCCGCCGCGAGGAAGGCCGCGTAACCCCCGTCCAGCAGGCGCGGCGGCCGGTATCCCAGGCTGCGCATCAACCACCACAGGCGGGCGGCAAAGGCGAGCCGGGAATCGTCGTAGGCGACCACGGGGGTGTCGGGACCGATACCCAGCGAGGCGAGCCAGGCCGCGAACACTGCGGGGTCCGGGAGGGGGTGTCGGCCCCCGTGCCGACCCACCGGGCCGGAGAGGTCGTCGTTCAGGTGCGCGTAGTGGGCGCCCGGCACGTGGCCGGCCTCCCAGGCGGCGCGGCCCGCGCCGGTGTCCGCCAGGCTGAAGCGACAGTCCACCACCACGGCGTCGGTGCCCGCCGCGAGCTCCGCGGCGGATATAAGCATGGCGTCCACGTGCTCCTCGCCTTTGGCCCGCTCCCATGGAGAGTAGGCGAGCGCGTCGAAATTCACTAGACTCGGGGAAAAATAACGACAGCGGTACGGCCATGGTCACCAGTTCGCGCAGCGGTAACCGGCTCCAGATCGTCGCCCGGCCCGACCGGTCATCGAGCTGGCGCACCAACATGCTGTTGCTGGCAGCACTCGCGGTACCGTCACTGGGCGCGGCAACGGCTTTTGCGCTGGCCGGCGCCTGGCCCATACTGCCCCTGGCGGGCATCGAGCTGTGCGCCCTCGGCGCGGCCCTCTACTGCGTCAACCGCAAACTGCAGTTCCGCCAGGTCATCACGGTCAACCGCGACACCGTGTCGATCGACCAGGGTTTCCGCGGACCGCGACAGAGCTGGCGCTTCCGGCGCGACGCCACGGGCCTGACCATTACGCCGGAGCAGCACCCCTGGGAGGGCCCCTCGCTGCTGCTCCACGACCGCAGCGACAGCGTACCCCTGGGCGACTTCCTCGGGCGCGAGGACCTGCTGCGCCTGTCGGAACTGCTGCGGGGCGAGTTCCGCGTGCGAGCGAATTCCGCCACCACCCGGCTGGCCTTCTAGATATCCCCGAAGTCTCCGTGCCGACCGTGACCGGAGGCGAAGCGCGCAGCGCCGCTGACGGTCTCCCCGGAGGCGATCACCTCGATCCCGCGGCGGTACTCGTTGTCCAGCGCGCCGGCGAGATCCATCCCCCACTGTTCGCAGGCGCTGGCGCGGTCCGAGCGCAGGCACGCCTGGGGAAATCGCGAGAGGGTCTGCGCCAGTTCCAGCGCGGCCTCCAGCGCCCCGCCGTCCCCGGTGAGCCGGTTGGCCAGCCCCATCGCCAGTGCCTCCTCGCCGCCGACGGGCCGACCGGTGAGAATCAGGTCCATCGCGCGGCTGTGGCCGATGAGGCGCGGCAGTCGCAGCGTGCCGCCGTCGATGAGTGGCACACCCCAGCGCCGGCAGTAAACGCCGAACACCGCGCTGTGTTCCGCGACCCGCAGGTCGCACCAACAGGCGAGTTCCAGCCCCCCGGCGACCGCGTGGCCGGCGACGGCGGCGATCACCGGCTTGGACAGCTGCATACGGGAGGGACCCATGGGCCCGTCGCCCTCGGGGTCCAGGCGATTGCCCCCCGCCCCGGTCGCCACCGCCTTGAGGTCCGCCCCTGCGCAGAAATGACCGCCCTCCCCGGTCAGCACCGCCACGTCGCTGTCCGGGTCCGCGTCGAAGGTGCGGAAGGCGTCCGCGAGCAGCCCCGCGGTCTCCCTGTCCACGGCGTTGCGCACCTCTGGTCGCGCAATGGTCACCACGGTGGTGCGATCGCGCTGTTCAACCCTTACTTTTGCCATGGCGAGTGCCTCCTGGAAGACCGGGGCATCCACCCTAGCATCCGGCAGGCGCGGGTAGAAGCTGCGCGCGCGCTTCAAGGCTGGACGGCCCTGTCGCCGCCACCTATCATCGGCCCTGCCGCAGACAAGGAATACAGATAATGAAGACTGCCCTCCCGCTCGCCGCCCTGTTCTGCCTGGTCCTCGCATCCTGCACCGACGACTCCCTGGACTCCATGCAGTCCGACGAGAGCACCGGTATCGCCGGGGCCGCGCGCAACCAGAACCAGCTACTGCCCGTCGACGAGGAGATTCTCGACCTGCGCGTTCCCCCGAACCCGCAGCGCAACGCGTATTTCGGCGACCTGCACGTGCACACGGACTACTCCTTCGACGCCTACGTGTTCGGCAATACCAACACCCCCGCCGACGCCTACCGCTACGCCAGGGGGCAGGCCCTCGACCACCCCAGCGGCTACCAGGTGCAGTTACAGCGCCCGCTGGACTTCTACGCGGTCACCGATCACGCCATGCTGCTGGGGGTGGTCAAGGAGGCGGGCAACCCGGACAGCGAATTCGCGCGCTATGAAATCACCAGGCCGCTGCACAATATCAACGCCCCTGAAAATATGAACGAGTGGAGCCTGGTGGAACGGGGCGCGGCCTTCGGCACTTTCCTGCCCGGCGTACTCGGCGGCATGCTCGCCGGCGACATCGACCCCCAACTGGTCAACCGCATCAGCAGGGCCGCGTGGGTCGACACCATTCGCGCCGCCAACGATGCCTACACGCCGGGGCGATTCACCACCTTCGCCGCTTTCGAGTACACCTCCTCCACCGACGATCGCGGCAACCTGCATCGCAACGTGATCTTCCGCGATACCGACAGACTGCCGGCGGTACCCTTCTCGCGCTTCAACTCTCAGAGCCCGGAAGGCCTGTGGCAATGGATGGACGGACTGCGCGAACAGGGTGTGGAGAGCCTGGCCATACCGCACAACTCCAACGGCTCCAACGGCCAGATGTTCAAGCTCACCGACTGGGCGGGCGACCCGCTGGACGACACCTACGCCGCACTACGCACACGCAACGAACCGCTGGTCGAAATCACCCAGGTCAAGGGCACCTCGGACACCCACCCGCTGCTGTCGAAAAATGACGAGTGGGCGAACTTCGAGATTGCGCCCTACCGGGTCGCCACCCAGCTGTACTCGGAGCCTGCCGGCGGCTACGTGCGCGACGCCCTGCTGCGCGGCCTGCAGGTGCAGGAAGGTGGCGTGCTGAACCCCTACAAGTTCGGCCTGGTCGGCGCCAGTGACACCCATGTCGCCGCCGCCTCCCTGGACGAGGAGACGTACTTCTCCAAGGTGGGCATGCTGGACGGCACGGCGGAACTGCGCGGCTCCGTGCCCGCCTCCTTCCTGTACGGCACCGTGGTGAGGTTCACGGCTCCCGACATGCTGAAAGAGATCGACGGCAAGCGCTACATGGCCACCTCTTCATTCGAATACTGGTCAGCCTCCGGGGTAGCAGCGGTGTGGGCGGAGGAGAACACCCGCGAGGCGATCTACGACGCCTTCCGCCGCAAGGAGACCTTTGCCACCACCGGGCCGCGCATGCGGGTGCGCTTCTTCGCGGGCTACGACTACACCGAGGCCATGCTGGACAGCCCGGGGCTGACGGCCACCGCCTACCGCGACGGGGTCACCATGGGCGCGGACCTTGCCGGCAGGGGAGACAGCGCGCCCGCGTTCCTGGTGTGGGCGGCGGCGGACCCCCAGGGCACACCGCTGCAGCGGGTACAGGTCATCAAGGGCTGGCTGGAGGACGGCGAGCACCGCGAGCAGGTGTACGATGTCGCCTGCTCCGGCGGCGCTGACGTCGACACCGCCACCTGGCGCTGTCCCGACAACGGCGCGCGGGTCGACCTCGCCGACTGCGCCACCCACCCTGGCTCCGGCGCGGCCGAGTTGAAGACCCTGTGGCGCGACCCGGGGTTCACAGCGGATACCGAGGCGTTCTACTACGTGCGCGTGCTGGAAAATCCGACCTGCCGCTGGTCGACCTGGGACGCGGTCCGCAACGGGTCCGAACCCCGCCCGGACCTGCCGGCAACCATCCAGGAACGGGCCTGGTCATCGCCGATCTGGTACCGGCCCGCGAGCAGCGCCGCGGCGCCGGCAGACGCCGGCCAGGGCTGACCCCTCCACCGTGGCCAGGCGCCGTCGCCGCAGGGGCGCCATCCTGGTCGCCCTGCTCGCAGCCTACAGTCTCTGGCAGTTCGCCGACTCGGGCACCGTGTCCTGGCCCGGCGCCCTGCTGGAGCGGGCCGGCGAGGTGCTGGCCGACTCCACCGACCGGTCCGGATCGGGTTTCCGGCGCGCAGCCGCGACGGTCGAGGAGCTCGGCGCCGCGCGCGAGGGCGCGCCGCCACCCCCCTTCGACTTCACCGGGCGCGTGGTGCGCGTTGCAGATGGCGACACGCTCTCCGTGCTGGATGGGCGCAACCGCCAGCACAAGGTGCGACTGTTCGGTATCGATACCCCGGAGCGCGACCAGCCCCACGGCACCCGTTCACTCCGGGCCCTGGCCGAACTCGTGGCAGACCGGCGTGTCGGCGTGGTTGTCGTGGAAACCGACGATTACGGCCGCACCGTGGGCAATGTCTACCTCGACGATCGCCTGGTAAATCTCGTCATGGTGCAGGGCGGCCACGCGTGGTGGTACCGCTACTACGCCCCCCACGAGCGCGCCCTCGAGGCGGCCGAGCAACAGGCCCGGGCGCGGGGCGCGGGACTGTGGGCTGATCCGCGACCGGTTCCCCCCTGGGACTGGCGCCGGGGTCGCCGCTGACGATTCACTCCCCGCTCGCGCACAGGCACCCGGCGGCGGCTGTCGCGCCAGGGGCGATTGCGGTACATTGGGTGCGCCCGGCCGCCGGGCGGTGAATTCACGCCAACATTCACTACAACAAGGAGCACTCCATGATCGTGGTCAACGGCATCGTCAAGAGCACCCAGGAAGATATCGTCGCACTGCAGGGTGCAATCAGCGCAATGGAAGCCGCGAGCCGGGACGAGGACGGCTGCCTCGACTACACCTTCAGCGTCGAGCTGGGCGATCCGGCAGTGATACGCATCACGGAGAAGTGGAAGACGCTGGAAGACCTGAAGGCGCACTTCAACACGCCGCACATGGCTGAGTTCCAGGCCGCCATGGGCTCCCGCCCGCCCGCGGCCATGGATGTGAGTTTTTACGAGGTGAACGAGATCCAGCCGTTCTAGGCCGGCGGGCAAAGGGTCTCGCACGACGACGGAGGCTTGTCATGAAAGGCTTCATCCCACTGGTCGCGGGCGCCCTGCTTGTCGCGAGCCCGGGCGCGCGGGCCGAGGGGGCCGGCGCGGGCGAGCCGCAGCCCGGACCCGCTGAACCCGCAGTGGCCGCTGAACCCGTGGCCGACGAGACCGCAGAGCCGACTGCCGACGCGCCCGAATCGACGGCCGAGGCACCGGCGCAGGCACCTGCCGAGCCCGAAACCACCCTGGCCGATGTTGTGCTGCTGCTGCAGCAGCAGCAGGCGACCCTCGACGCGCAGCGCCGCGAACTCGAGGCACAGCGGCGCCTGATGGAGGCCCAGGACCTGAAAATCGCCACCCTGACCAAGGAACTGGATGCGCTGCAGCAGACCGGGGCGGCGCTCGCCGCAGAGCAGGTGAGCATGGCGGATCCGGATATCGAGACCGAGTCGGCGCCACAGGTCGGCGAGAGTGATGAAACCGTGACAATCGATGCCACGAAAGAGGCCGAGGAGGCCGCCGAGACCGGCGAGGCGGTAGCGGAGGCGCAGCGCGACGACCCGACCCGCGTCCTGCTGGAGGAGTTTCCCGGGGCCTGGCGCCTGCCGGGGACCGACGCCGCCCTCTCCGTGGGCGGTTTCGTAAAGACGGCGGTGGTCTACAACTTCGACCCGCTGGACATCCAGGACCGCTTCATCGTGGGATCGATCCCGGTCAGCAAGACGGCCACATCCGACGCCGAGGCCCAGTCCAGCATCACCGCCGACCAGTCGCGGCTCAACTTCGACCTGCGCGAGCCGACGGAATTCGGGATCCTGCGCGCCTTCATCGAGGGCGACTTCGCCGAGGAGAACGACACCTTCCGCCTGCGCCACGCGTTCGGGCAGTGGAACAAGATACTGGCGGGCAAAACCTGGTCCGCCTTCGTCGACACCCAGGCGAGCCCGGAAGAAGTCGATTTCGAGGGCCTCAACGGACGGGTCAACGTGCGCCAGAGCCAGATCAGGGTCATGCCCACCGTCGGCAGGGAATACGAGTTTCAGGTCTCGATGGAAGACCCGAACCCCCAGGTGCAGAACGGCCAGGGCGTCACCCGCGCACCGGACTTCGTGTTCACCGGTCGCTTCTCCCCGCGCCCGGACCTGCAGACGAAAGCCGCCCTGCTCGCCCGCCAGATTCGCGCCCAGCGCCCCCTCGAGGCCGGCGCCGGCGTCGAGAAAAAGTACGCCTGGGGCCTGTCGCTCAGCGGCCGCTACCGCACGCCGCAGTTCGATGACCGCGACAGCCTGCTGTTCCAGGTCAACTACGGCGACGGCATAGGCCGCTACGTGAACGACCTGTCCAGCGTCGGCAGCTTCGACGGGATATTTAATCCCAACAACGGCGACCTGGAACTGTTCGACATCTTTGCCGGCTACGTCTCGTGGCAGCACTGGTGGGGCAACGACTGGTGGGGTGTGCGCTGGCTGGGGCGCAACCGGATGCGCTCCAATTTCACGCTGGGCTACGTGAACGTGGACAACCCCGGATTCGTCGAGGGCGACGCGTACAAGCAGACGATACGCTTCTCCACCAACCTGTTCTGGTCGCCCACACCGCGCATCGACATCGGCGGCGAGTACCTGTGGGGCGCCCGGGAAAACCAGGACGGCAGCGACGGCGACGCCAGGCAGATCCAGATGTCTGTGCGCTACCGGTTCTGACAGATGACAGACAAGCCAACGGGTAACAAGATCGGCTTCGTCAGCCTCGGCTGCCCCAAGGCGCTGGTGGATTCGGAACGCATACTCACGCAGTTGAAGCTCGACGGCTATGACATCGTACCGAGCTACGACGAGGCGGATATGGTGGTGGTGAACACCTGCGGATTTATCGACAGCGCCAAGCGCGAATCACTCGACGCCATCGGCGAGGCGATCAGCGAGAACGGCCGCGTCATCGTCACAGGGTGCATGGGCAGGGGAGAGGACGCCGAGACGATCCGCGACATGGGTCCCGGTGTACTTTCCGTGAGCGGCCCCGCGGCCTACGAGGAGGTAGTGGGTGCGGTCCACATGTACGCGCCCCCGGCGCGCACCCACGACCCCTTCACCGACCTCGTGCCGCCGCAGGGGGTCAAGCTGACACCGCGGCACTACGCCTACCTGAAAATATCCGAGGGCTGCAACCACCGCTGCAGCTTCTGCATTATCCCGTCCATGCGCGGCGACCTGGTGAGCCGGCCCATCGGCGAGGTCATGGACGAGGCCGAGGGACTGGTGCGCGCCGGTGTACGCGAACTGCTGGTCATTTCCCAGGACACCAGCGCTTACGGCGTGGACGTCAAGTACCGCACGGGCTTCTGGAACGGGCGGCCGATGAAAACGCACATGCTGCCCTTGTGCGAGGCGCTGGGAGAACTGGGTGTCTGGGTGCGCCTGCACTACGTCTACCCCTACCCCCACGTGGACGACGTCATCCCCCTGATGGCGGACGGAAAAATCCTGCCCTACCTGGATGTTCCCTTCCAGCACGGCAGCCCCGAGGTTCTCAGGCGTATGCGACGGCCGGCCGCGGCGGAGAAGTCACTCGAGCGCATCCGCGCCTGGCGTGAGACCTGTCCCGACATCACCCTGCGCAGCACGTTCATCGTCGGATTTCCCGGCGAGACCGACGCGGATTTCGAAACGCTGCTCGCATTTATCGAGGAGGCGCGCCTGGACAGGGTGGGTTGTTTCCAGTACTCGCCGGTCAGCGGTGCCGCCGCCAACGAGCTTCCAGACCACGTGCCGGAGCCGGTGAAGCAGGAGCGCTGGGAACGCTTCATGGCGCTGCAGCAGCAGATCAGCGCCGACAAGCTGCGGGATAAAATCGGACGGACCCTGGAGATCCTGGTCGACGAGGCCGACGGGGACGGCGCCACCGGGCGCTCCCGGGGAGACGCGCCGGACATCGACGGACGCGTGTACCTGCCCGGCGCCGCCGGCCTGCAGGCGGGGGACATCGTGGAAGCGGACATTACCGCGGCGGACGACTACGACCTCTGGGCGGGATGACTTGAACCTGCTGTTGTTTCACACGCGGGAGTACACCACGGGAGACAGTATCCGCGTCGACGGCGAGAGGGCGCGACACCTCGTGCAGCGAGGCGCGCAACCGGGCGATTGCCTGCGCGTGGGAGAGATAGACGGCCTGCTCGGCGAAGGGACAATCCGGTCGATGACGGGGGACAGTGTCACGCTGTCCGTGCAACTCGAACGACAGCCGCCACAAAAACTGCCCCTGGCGTTCGTTGTCGCCCTGCCGCGGCCGAAGATGTTGCGCCGCATCCTGCGCACCGTCGCCGAGTTCGGTGTGCCGGAGCTGCACCTGGTCAACAGTTACCGCGTGGAGAAGAGCTACTGGCAGACGCCGGTACTGGAACCCGATACGCTGCGCAGCTACCTCCTGCAGGGTCTCGCCCAGGGCGTCGACACGGTACTGCCGGCTGTACACTGCCACCGTCGGTTCAAGCCGTGGGTGGAGGACGAATTGCCCGCCCTGCTCGACGGGCGCCGCGGCCTCCTGGCGCACCCGGGTGACCACCCCGCCTGCCCCCACAAGTTGACGGAGAACACTTTGGTGTGCGTCGGCCCGGAGGGCGGGTTCACCGACTACGAAGTGGAAAAACTCCGCGCGACAGGCTGCGAAACCGTCTCACTCGGCGCGCGAATCCTGCGCGTGGAGAACGCCGTCACGGCACTTCTTGGCCGCATGGCCTAGATAGTTGTAACAACCGGCACGAACTGGCCCTCAACTACATTAATACCAGTGTCCACCCTTGGAGTACCCGAGGACGGAGTGCTAAATTTCGGCGTAGTCCGGTGACCGGTTCGCACAGGAATGACGGTCGCAACAACAATAAACGGGGCGCGCCGCAGTCTCGCCTGCAACGCCCCACCGCAACGACAACGATAACGCAGCAGAGGTACCGCCATGCGCACCAAGCAACGCCTGATCGTCACCAGCCTGTCCGCCGCCCTCTCCGCGGGTACGGTGGGCCTCATTCCCCTCGCGGCCTCGGCACAACTGGTGCTGGAAGAGGTCGTGGTCACCGCCCGGAAACGGGAGGAGACGCTCCAGGAGACACCCATCGCGGTGACCGCGCTGTCGGGGAAAGCGCTGGAAGAGCTGGGCATGCACAATATCTCGGACCTGCGCAAGGTCGTGCCCAACGTGGACATGTATGAAGGCAACGGCGCCTCCGGCGTCGGCAACGCCTTCATCCGCGGCGTAGGCGCGCGCAACACGGGCGTCAACTTCGACTCGGGCGTCGGTATCTACGTCGACGGCGTGTACGTGTCGCGTCCGGACGGGGCGGTACTGGACAACGTCGACCTGCAGAGTGTGCAGGTACTGCGTGGCCCGCAGGGCACCCTGTTCGGCAAGAACACCACGGGGGGCGCGATTCTCTACACCACGAACAAGCCCAACGAGGAGTTCGAGGCGCACGCGGAGGGACGCCTGGGCAACTACGACCGCATGGACGGCCAGTTCACCATCAACGTGCCGATCATGGATGACACCCTCATGTCGCGCTTCTCGGTCTGGTCGACCAACCGCGACGGCTACGTGAAAGCGGTTTCCAACGGCAACCCGGGCATGCTCGACGACGAGGAGTACACGGACATAGGGCGCAAGGGCGCGCAGGCGCAGGTGCGCTGGGTGCCCGCCGATGAACTGACACTGGACCTGAACTACACCTACACGGACACCGACCAGGGCGCGCGCGGCCAGAACTGCGAGGTGGTCGAGGGCATCCCCGGTGCCGGCTGGCAGGCCGATCTCCAGGACCAGTTCATTATCGTGCCCTCCACCGGCAAGACCATCAAGGAGTGGTGCGCGGAAAACGAGGCGCTGGGCAAGGACAAGATACAGGCGGACGTCAGCCCCAACCGGTACCAGGCGGAGACCAACACCCTGTCCTTCACCGCTGACTGGGACTTCACGGACGACGTGAACTTCAAGAGCATCAGCGCCTGGCGCAACACCGTCGGCGCCCAAACCGATGAACTGGATGCCATGGGTATTCCCCTGCTGGGGCGCAACAATTTCGGCTGGAACGGCGCCGAGGATCGCGAGACCGACGCGTACAGCCAGGAGTTCCAGTTCGCCGGCGTCGCCTTCGACGACAAGCTGGACTACGTGGTCGGTGTCTTCGGCTTTTACGAGGAGTCGGACCCGACTGGCCCCGCTTCCCCCTCGGGCCCGTTCTTCAACGCCATCTTCAATCCCGACCAGGCCTTTTACACCAACACGATCACGCAGATCGGCACCGAGAATACCTCGGCATCCATCTACTCCCAGGCGGACTGGAACTTCAACGAGAGCTGGCGCCTGACCCTGGGCGCCCGCTACACCTGGGAGGAGCGGGAACTGGAACGGAACTTCCTCACCGTCGACCTGGCTACCGTGGCCACAACGGGGGACGCCATCCAGTCGCCGATCGGGGAGCAGTTCTTCATCTTTCCCGGTGGGCCGGAGACCTACAACCCCGACCACCTTTTCGTTCTCGCCGACGGCCCCCTCGCGCGCCAGAGCATGAAAGTAGACAATGACGACGTCACCCCGATGGCGAGTCTGCAATACACCTTCGAGGACTGGGGCTTCATCAACGGCGGCAGCGCCTACGCCACGGTCGCCAACGGTTTTCTTTCCGGCGGCATCACCGACACGATCTCCGTCGTGACCGGCGAGATCGAGGAGTACGACCCGGAGGAGGTCTGGAACTACGAGATCGGCGTCAAGCTCGACGCCTGGGACCGCAGGCTGCGCATGAACGTCGCCCTGTTCTACACCGACTACGAGGACCGGCAGCTCACCACCGTGCGCATCAACCCGGATACCGGCCGTATCCAGGGGGCGCTGATCAACGCCGAGTCCTCCTCCATCGCGGGCATCGAGATCGAGACCACGGTACTGCCCATCGACAACCTGCAGCTGATCGCCAACGTCACGTTCAACGACGGGGAGATCGACGATTACGAGGACGAGCGCATCCTGGGACTTCCGGACGACGAGTCCACTATCCCTCCCGAATGTGACCGCGTGACGGTGGGGACGGGCGATGTGCTCAACTGCCCCATCGACCGCTCGGACGAGAACCTGCCGCGCCTGCCGGAGGAGATCTACTTCCTCGCCGCCCAGTACAACTGGGAGACCGACATGGGCACGGTCATTCCCTTCATCTCCTGGTCCTACCGCGCGAACGTCGACAACTGTTTCGACCGCGCCAGCTGCCTGTCGGGGCTCTACGAAGTGGACCAGGAGGATCTGTCCGCACGGCTGAGCTGGATCTCCCCAGACGAAAACCTGCGCATCACAGCCTGGGGCGCCAACCTGACGGACGAGCGCTACATCACGGGTGGCACGCCGCTGGTGGACGTCACGGAAACTGCGGGGACGATCTACAACCTGCCGCGCACCTACGGCGTGGAATTCGCCTACGACTTCTGATCGTCGCAGTCGAGTCAACAAAAAAAACCGGCGCCTGGCGCCGGTTTTTTTTGGGCGAAGAGCGGGTCAGTCCGCCAGCGCGATCCCCTCGGGACAACCCACCCCCGTCCCACCCAGGCCGCAGTAACCCCCCGGGTTCTTGGCGAGGTACTGCTGGTGGTAGTCCTCGGCGTAGTAAAACGGCGGGGCGGGAAGAATTTCCGTGGTGATTGCGCCGAACCCGGCCCTGTCCAGGGCCGCCTGGTAGGCCGCCATGGTGGTGCGAGCCTGCGCCGCCTGCTCCTCGCCGAAGGTATAAATTCCCGAGCGGTACTGGGTACCGACGTCGTTGCCCTGGCGCATGCCCTGGGTGGGATCGTGACCCTCCCAGAACACCTGCAAAAGCTCGCCGTAAGCGATTGCGCCCGGGTCAAAGACCACCAGCACCACCTCGTTGTGCCCGGTAAAGCCCGAGCAGACCTCCTGGTAGGTCGGGTTGGGGGTGATCCCGGCGGCATACCCTGCAGCCGTTGTGAACACGCCGTCCAACTGCCAGTACATGCGCTCCACGCCCCAGAAACAGCCCATGCCGAATATCGCCTGCTCAAGGTGGCCCGGAAACGGGCCCCGCAGGGGATTGCCATTGACATGGTGGGCGGGCGGGACGGGCATCTGCTCCGCCCGCCCCGGTAGTGCGTTGTCCGCGGTGGGCATGGGTGCCGCGCGCTTGCCGAAGAGACTCATGTTCCAAGTATAGCGGGAATTGCGCTACATTTATGGCCCACCGCCGGAGAGTCCCTATGCCGATCACACGCCGCACCCTGCTGGGCGCCCTGTCCAGCAGCACGTTCTTCCTCACGGTCCCCTACCGGGGCCTCGGTGCCGACACGGTGCCCGCCGCCGGCCCGGCGCCCGCCTTCCCGCAGGGGGTGGCCTCCGGCGACCCGGGCCCCGACTCGGTCCTGCTGTGGACGCGCGCGGTGCCGGCCGACGGCAGCGCCGCTGCCGTGTCGCTGGTGTTGGAACTGGCGCGGGACCCGGCATTCAGCGAGGCGCTTCTGCGGGTGCCGGTGCACACGAATGCCGCCAGCGACCACACACTGCGCGCCCACATCGACGGGCTGGAGCCCGACACCATCTACTACTACCGCTTTACCGGGACCGGGGCGGTCGCCTCACGCCTCGGGCGGACCCGCACGGCGCCCTCCCCCGGCGCCGATCGCACCGTGAACATCGCGTTCACCTCCTGCCAGAGCTACGAGCAGGGGCACTTCGGCGCCTGGGCGCGGCTTGTCGCCGACGATGTCGCCGCGGCACCTGGAGACCAGGTCGACTTCGTGCTGCACCTGGGCGACTTCATCTACGAGCGCTGCTGGAACCTGCACCAGGACGGCGGGCCCCAGTCGCGGCGCGTGCCCGATTTCCCGGACGGGGTCGAGACCGAAAAAAACCGCTACGCCGTCAGCCTCGCGGACTACCGCCACCTCTACCGCACCTATCTCGCCGACCCGCACCTGCAGGAGGCACGCGCCCGGTGGCCGTTCATCTGCACCTGGGACGACCACGAGTTTTCCAACGACAACTTCCAGAACTTCTCCACCTACGGCGGCGACTACGTCGAGCAGTCGGAGCGCAAGCTGCGGGCCAACCAGGTCTGGTTCGAGTACATTCCCGCGGCCCTGGACGAGCTGGCGGACCAGCCGGCCCACGGGTTCCGCGAACCGGCGCCCGGGACGCCGGAGGCGGAGGGCGCACTGGACAGCCTGCGCATCTACCGGCGCCTCGGGTGGGGCAGGCACCTCGACCTCGTGCTGACCGACAACCGCAGCTATCGCAGCATCCCCTGCATGAAGGACGACTACGCCACCTCCCTGGGCCTGCCCCTGAGCCCGGTGGCAATGGTGGAAATGCTCGACGCGGGCAGCGCCTACGACGACGGCAATCCCCCCGCGACCCTGCCCTGGGGCGACGACGTGGCCAACCCGGCGGCGGAGCGACCGCCCGGCACCATACTCGGGGAGACCCAGCGGCGCTGGTTCCTCGACACCCTCGAGCAGTCGGGCGCGACGTGGAAGCTCTGGGGCAACTCACTGCCGCTGATCCCGATGCGCCTGGACCTCTCCAGCCTGCCCTTCACGGTGTACGAGGACAGCATTTTCACCCTCGACCCCTGGGCCGGCTACCCCTACGAGGTCGCGCTCCTCATGGACGCCCTGCGCGACCGCGGCATCGCCAGCGTCGTGTCGCTGTCCGGCGATCACCACATGCACGGCGCGGGCACGGTCAACCGCGACCCCGCCGATCCCGAGGCCCCGGCCGTGTCAGTGGATTTCACCGTGGCGGCCATGAGTTCCGCGCCGATCATCCAGGACCTGCTCGCGGTGGCGCGCGAGAGTTACAGCGCCTTCCGCATGCTCGTCGGCGAGGAGGGCCAGGGCGAGTTCGTGCCCGTGTGGAACATGTCCATGCTGGACGGGGTACTGGCAGCCTACGTCTACAGCAAGACGGGGCTGAAGCAGGCCTCCCGCTGGCTCGGCCCCAACACCGCCAACCCGGGCCTGAGCTACGTGGACACGAGCAACAACGGCTACGGCCTCGCCCGCTTCGACGGCACGGGCCTGCAGGTTCGCATGGTGAGTTTGGAGGACTGCCGCGCGGACTTCGAGACGCCGCCGAAAATTCGCCACACCGCGGTGTTCGAGCTGGCGGCCTGGGAGTCCGGCCAGGCGCCCGCCCTGCAGGGACCCCAATTTGAGGGGGGTGCTCCCTTTCCTTTCGACCCACCGGGGGTGTAAGCTGGGCAGCCCCGTCGGGGCCGGATGGGGCAATTCAATGTGTGGGTGTCACACCCCCGCAACAGTCCGGCACTACCCTGACGGCAGCGACTACAGTGCGATGTTACGAGAACGGGGCGGGCGGACCGCGACCGACGGTCCGCGATAGGGCCCGCAATGGATAGCAGCGAAGAACGAGATGGAAACGACGAAAATCAACGCCAGCGAACTGTGCAGCCGCAAGCTGTGGCAACTGGTCAGCAGTGCGCCCCCGGGCGAGATCAGTGACGCGGAGCTCAGCGAGATGATCGAGGAACTCGCCCGGCGCCGACACTACCTGGAGGAACTGGAGGAAATCGGTAAACTGGGAGAATAACGCCGAGTACCCTCACCCGAGGCCCCCGACCGCTCCATGGCAAAACCTCCCTCGCGACGCTCCTCCTCGACTGAGATCGCGCGCTTTCTCGACAAGAGTCGCACCATCGCGACCGTTGTCGAGCGCCAGCCCCGCCTGCTGTTTGCGGTGGACGCCACCGCGAGTCGCCAGCCCACCTGGGACAGCGCGAGCCACCTGCAGCAGGAGATGTTTCGCGCCACCGAGCAGGTGGCGGAACTCGCCGTACAACTCTGTTACTACCGCGGCTTCCACGACTTTTACGCCAGCCGCTGGCTGACGGACGGCGCCGCCCTCGCGCAGCTGATGGGCGGTGTGCGCTGCGAGGGCGGCCACACCCAGATCGGACGCCTGTTGCGCCACGCGCTGGCGGAGCACGGCAAGGTAAAGATGCGCGCCGCGGTGTTCATTGGTGACGCCCTGGAAGAGAGCGCCGACGACCTGTGCAACCTCGCCGGACAGTGCGGCATGCTGGGCCTGCCCCTGTTCCTCTTCCAGGAGGGGTTCGACCGCGCCGTGGAGTCCTGCTTTCGCGACATGGCGCGACTGAGCGGCGGCGCCTGGGCGCGCTTCGACGCCGCCAGCGCGCGCACCCTGGCCGAACTGCTGGGCGCGGTGGCCAGCTACGCCGCCGGCGGCCGCGCCGCCCTCGCCGACTGTACCGCCGAGGGTGCTAGAATGCTGCTCGAGCAATTGCCCGACCCGAACGGATAACCCGGACCCGTGCCTAGACTTTTCGTACTGCTGGCGGTCGTCGCCGTCGTCTATATCCTGTGGCGCCGCGCGCACGGCATGCCGCCGCACAAGCGCCGCGCCGAATACATCAAGCTGGGCCTGGGCGTGGCGGTCGTGGTCGTCATCGGGCTGACCCTTACCGGGCGCATGCACTGGGTCGGCGCCGCGCTCACCGGCCTGCTGGTGGCGGCGAGGCAGCTGTTGCCGCTCGCCATCCGCCTGTTCCCCGCCCTGTCCGGGCTGCTCTCCCGGCAGAGCGCGGGCGCCGGGCAGCAGAGCACCGTGCAGAGCGCGATCCTGCGCATGCAGCTGGACCACGACAGCGGCGAGCTGCAGGGCGAAGTGCTCGAGGGCGACTACAAGGGCTGGCGTCTGGGCGACATGGACCGCAACCAGCTGGAAGAGCTGCTCGCGTACTGCCAGGATCGCGACCAGGACTCTGTACAGCTGCTGGACAGCTACCTCCGCCAGCGCTTTCCCGGGGAGGGACCCTTCGGCGGCGGACCGCCACCGGGCGCGCAGCCGTCGGGGGGCATGGACCGCCGCGAGGCGCTGGCGGTACTCGGCCTCGGGGAAGACGCCACGGAGGAAGAGATCATTGCCGCCCACCGGCAGCTCATGCAGAAACTGCACCCGGATCGCGGCGGCAACGACTACCTGGCCGCGAAGATCAACCAGGCCAAGGACTTCCTGCTCGGCTGACTGGCGGCGGGCGCGGGTCAAGACTGGGGATTTTTCGCCCGTTGCCGTAAAATCAGCCCAGTTTTTCGCGGGGAGGCAGACAGGCGCAATGGCACAGGCATACGTGGTCCGCAACCAGCTCGGGCACTACTGGGGCAAGGCCAAGCGCTGGGTGGACGGCTCCGACCCGAAGGCCGTGTTGCGGGTGAGCCACGAGGACGAAGCGGTCAACACGCTGTTCGAACTCAGCTCCAAGGATTTCGAACTGCGCGGCGAGGTGCTGGCAGTAGCACTGTCGGAGCGCGGCGAGCCGGTCGTGGAACCCAGCGAGCACCTGTTGCCGGAGCCGGAGCCGGATCCGGTCGCACCCGAAACCGTCGCCGAAAACCCCGATCCCGCCGCGGAGGCCAACCGCGACAGCGCTTGAAGGGGCGGCACCGCGCCCCAATATATCCCCCCGGGCAGCCGCGTCGCCGGAACCCGTCGCACGCGCCCGTGTCGAAATCCGGGCAGAGGACCAACTGGGAGAGAAGTCATGAGAATTCTGCTGTTCCTGGCCACCAACATGGCGGTGCTGGTACTGGTCAGCATCGTGTTCAACCTGCTCGGCCTGCAGGGGATCCTGGCGGCAAACGGCGTCGACCTGAACCTCGGCTCCCTGCTGGTGTTCTGCGCCCTGTTCGGTATGGGCGGCTCGCTGATCTCGCTGTTTCTCTCCAAGTGGATGGCAAAGCGCGGCACCGGCACGTACATCATCGAGCAGCCGCGCAATCGCGAGGAGCAATGGCTGCTGGACACCGTGCGCGAACTCGCCGACGAGGCGGGAATCGGCATGCCCGAGGTGGGCATCTTTCCCTCGGAAGCCTCGAATGCCTTCGCCACCGGCTGGAACCGCAACGACGCACTTGTCGCTGTCAGTGCGGGTATGCTGCGGCGCTTTCCCGAAAACGAGGTGCGCGCGGTCATGGCCCACGAGATCGGCCACGTCGCCAACGGTGACATGGTGACCCTCACCCTGATCCAGGGTGTGGTGAACACCTTCGTCATGTTCCTGGCGCGCATCATCGGGCACACGGTTGACCGCGTGGTCTTCAAGACAGAGCGCGGCTACGGTATCGGCTTCTTCGTGGTAACCATCGTCGCGGAGATCGTGCTCGGAATCCTGGCCAGCGCCATCGTGTTCTGGTTCTCCCGCTGGCGCGAGTACCGCGCGGACCGCGCGGGGGCCGACCTGACTGCCCCGGCACACATGATCGGCGCCCTGCAGCGCCTGCAGATGGAACAGAACCAACCCCAGGACCTGCCCGGCGAACTGACCGCCTTCGGTATCAGTGAGCAGATGAAGCAGGGCATCAAGGGCCTGTTCCGCTCGCACCCGCCGCTGGACGACCGGATCAGGGCGCTGCAACAGGGCTGAAACCAGCCCGCCGGGCGCCCGTGGATCAACAGCCGCCGGGGGGTGTCAGGTTGACCAGCTCGTTGGGATCGTTCACGAGGTCATAGCGCGCGAGGTGATTGAGGCCCGGACTGCTGAGATCGTAGTCGACGTTCTTGAAATCGCCCGATATGGTTGCCCGCCCGCCGCGCAAATGGATCTGGGCGGGACTGCGGTTGGCCGCATCGTACAGCGGCGCTCCCTCGAAGGTGCCGTGGGGCGGCAGTCCCGCCAGGTCCACGACGGTCGCGGCGAGATCGACCAGGGACACCGAATCGGTGACGTCGCTCACCGGGTAGTTCACATTGCCGGGAGAGCTGACCAGGAGCGGAACCCTCACCGCGGGCTGCCAGAACGTATTCTTTCGCCAGTGGCGTTTTTCACCCAGGTGCCACCCGTGGTCGGACCAGAAGATGATATCGGTGTTCGACGCATAGGGACTCGCTGCCAGGGCGGCGAGTAACTGGCCCACCATGGCGTCGGTGTGGGAAATCGTCGCCAGGTAGGCCTGCGTGTACTCCGCCTGCTTGCCCGCGAGCTCCACCGCGTCGTACTGCGGGATACTGCCGAACAACAGCGGCATCGCCGCGTAGTCCACCGCCGTCGTAGGCTCGTCGTCGAGCTCTCCCGCAACGGGTGCGACAGTCACCACCCCGCCGAGCGGATAGAGGTCGTAGTACGCCTGGTGCACGCGCCAGGGCAGGTGCGGCTGGTAGAAACCCACCGCCAGGAAGAACGGCTGGGCGCCGGTCCCACCGCCGATATAGTTGGTGATGAAGTCAGACGCCCAGGTGGCGACCGTCTGGTCCGGGTGTTCTTCGAACTCCCCGAGCACTTCCGGGTTGATATAGGTATTGTCCGGGCCCGGGTCCAGCAAACCGCCCAGGTCCGCGATGATAGTCGCCGGGCCCGACTCGTCCCAGCGGTCGGGGAAGGGCGTGTGAAACACCTTGCCGGTGACCGCGGTGTAGTAGCCGTTCTGGCTCAGGACTTCCGGCAGTGTGATTGTAAACGGGTTGTTGAACAGGGCATTGTAATCGCCCAGGGACTCGAAGTGGCTGCGGTCGATGCCGTGTGTCGCCGCGCTCTGGCCGAGCAGCACCGAGGTGCGAGAACCCACGCACTGGGGGACAGGGGTGTAGGCCGCGAGGTAGCGCGTGGACACCGCCGCCAGGGCATCGATGTTCGGTGTGTGGATGGTACCCGGGTAGTCGCCGGTGTAACCCACCCAGGTGCGCAGGTCGTCGACCGCGATGAACAGTATGTTCCTGCCCGTGGGCTGCGCGAAGGTGGTCGCAGGCATGGCCAGCATCCCACAGAGGACGAGGATCGACCAGGCCCGGCCGACCCTCTCAGTCAGAGAACGCGTGAAACAGACCATGAAACCTCCTTGCATTTATCGGGGCGCCAGCACTTACCGGCCCGATCGACCACTTTAACACTTTCCCATCGAGCGACCAGTGCCCGGCGAGTCATCGACCTGTGTGGCAACGCGCACTGGGAACTGCGTCACAGAACGCCCGAAACACCGCTGAGCACTCAGCACCCCGGGGGCGGCAGCAGGTTGGTGTTCTCCTGCGGGTCCGCGCCCAGGTCGTATCTGCCCCTGTCGTAAGGCCCGGGCAGGGCAAGCAGGTAATCGATATCCTTGATACCCCCCGACACGGTCGCCTTGCCGCCCCTGTAGTAAATTTCCACCGGGCTGCGGTTCGCCGCGTCGTGCAGCGGAGCGCCCTCGAAGCCGGGATAGGCCGGCAGGCCGGCGAGGTCCAGTACCGAGGGCGCCAGGTCCAGCAGGGACACAGGATCGGTGACATCCCCGACGGGGTAGTCGGGATTGCCCGGCGAACTCACCAGGAGCGGAGCGCGCACGGCGGGCTCCCAGTAGCTATTCTTGCGCCAGTGCTCCTTCTCGCCCAGGTGGAACCCGTGGTCGGACCAGAACACGACATCCGTCGTGGCGGCGTAGGGACTCGCCGCGAGTGCGGCGAGCAACTGGCCCACCATGGCGTCGGTGTGGGTCATGGCGGCCAGGTAGGCCCGGGTGTATTCCGCGGCCTTGCCCTGCGCCTCAATCAGGTCGTGGGTGGGCACGCCCCCGATAACGAGCTGTGCAGCCAGGAGCCTGGCCGAAAAGGGTTCATCATCCAGGTCGCCCGGCGGTGGCGTGTGCGGGATCACGTCCTGCAGGGGGTACAGGTCATAGGCCCACTGGGGCGCGCGCCAGGGCAGGTGGGGCTGGAAAAATCCCACCGCCAGGAAGAACGGCTGGCTTCCCGTCTGTCCGCCGGCATAGGTGTCAATGAAATCGACCGCCCAGTTCGCCGCGACCTGGTCCAGGTGTGTTTCGGTCGGGGGCAACACCTCGGCGATGATGTAGGTGCCGTCCGGGCCCGGCTGGAAAGGGTCATTGGGCCCATCGAGAATCGTGGCCGGTCCCGATTCGTCCCAGCGTCCCGGTTGCGGCGAATGGAATACCTTGCCGGTGACCGCGGTGTGGTAGCCGTGCTGGCTCATCACCTGGGGCAGCGTAATCGTCCAGGGGTTGGCGAAAAGCGCGTTGTACTGGAGGTAGTTCGAGAACCAGTCGTCGATGCCGTGGGTCGCCGGGCTCTGGCCCAACATTACCGAGGTGCGCGAACCCGCGCACTGGGGCACCGAGGCGTAGGCGGCGAGATAGCGCGTCGACACCGCCGCCAGGGCGTCGATGTTGGGCGTGTGCACGGTACCCGGGTAGTCGCCGGCGTAGCCCACCCAGTTGCGCATATCGTCCACGGCGATGAACAGTATGTTGCGCCCGTTGCCCTGGGCGGCGGCGGGCGGCGCTGCGATAAGTGACAGGGACAGAATCGCTGCCAGGAACGGTATTGTGTGAGCCTTAGCCGCCGCAGCAGGCACGTAGCCTGCGCCCGGCCGGTCGAGACGCCGGGCGGAAAGAAAAGTCCAAGGGTGCATCGAGGGCCTCGGATGGTTCTGCGGTCGCCCTTTGGGATTTATTGCGCCGCGTGTTCAAATGACTATAGCCGAGCCGGAACAAAGCGCGCGAATTTCTTCTATACCGGTGATTGCGACCCCGGTCACACTTCCGCAATCGAGGTGTAATAGTGATAGAAGGACGTCATGCGCCCAGGTTATATCCCGGTCTTCATTTCAGCGGTTTCAGCAGGTACTCACTCATGGGAATGACGTCGATACGCGCGAGGTCGATGAAGCGCGCACAGCTCTCGAGCATGGCGGTCATGTGGGACTGGAGCACCGCGTCGTCCCCGCCGGTGGCATAGAAAGCGTGATCGGAGGTCATCGCCTCCGGCGGAAAGTTCTCCTCGACCACCGCGTGCCGGAAGGGCGTGTCCCCGTCGAGGGTGCGCACCACGAGGTTCTGGCGATAGCCGAAGGTCGACTGGGTATCGATGGCCACCTGCGTGTGGCTGTCCTTCCAGAGGGCGAGCCACTCGTCCCGGTCGAGGCCCGCGGGCGGGTCCATGAAGACCACGTGGCACATGCCGTACACACGCTCCCCCGGCGCACAGGGGTGCGCGGACTGGTTCGCCAGGGGCTCCGCCTCCGCGACGAGGTAGCCGGTGCGGCGCGCCACCCGGGCATCGATCAGCGGTTCCCAGTTCGCCGCGGCGCCCGCGTAATCGACCCACAGTGACAACACCGCGTCGGGAGCGGGGGCGTTGTTCTCCATGCGCCGGTGTGCGGCCTCCGCGACGGCGCTGTCTGCCACGCACAGGCGCGCGCCGTGGACGCAATCGAGCGCCGTAACCCCGGGACCCAGTTCAGACAGCAACTGGTCGCGAAACGCATCCGGCTCTTGGCCGTCCCCTTTCCAGAGGGGATAGAGCAGCTTCTCCAACGGCTCAGACCCCCAGCGGCGGTGTAATGGTGGCGCCGTTGTCGATCAGCATCTCGGCGCCCGTAACGAAACGCGACTCCTCGGACGCCAGGAACAGCACCATGTTCGCCACGTCCTCGGGTTCGCACATGTTGGCCACCTCGCCCAGTTTGTCGATCTCTTCCTGCGTGGCCGTCTCCCTGCCGGTGGCCACCTTGACCACCATGGGCGTCTTCACACCGTCGGGGTGGATGGAGTTGCAGCGCACGCCGTTTTTCTGCTCCTTGCAGTACATCGCCACGCTCTTGGTGAGGGCGCGCACCGCGCCCTTGCTCGCGCTGTAGGCCGCCACGAAGGACTGGCCGTGGATGGCCGCCACCGAGGACATGTTGACGATGGAGCCGCCGCCGGATTCGACCATGGCAGGTATCGCGTGCTTGCAACCCAGGAACACGCCGTCGCTGTTCACGGCATTGACCTTGCGCCAGGTGGCGAGGTCCGCGTCCACCACGCTGCCCATGGCGATCATGCCGGCGTTGTTGACCAGGATGTCGAGGCGTCCGAACTTTTCCACGGTTTGCGCCACCACCGATACCCAGTTGTCCTCGTCGGACACGTCGAGGCGCAGGAACAGGGCGGCGTCGCCGATCTCCTCCGCCACGGCCGCGCCGTCGGCCTCGTTGAGGTCGGCGACAACGACCTTGGCGCCCTCCGCCGCGAGGAGCCTGGCATCGGCCCGGCCCATGCCGCTGGCACCGCCGGTTACGATCGCGACCTTACCCGCTACTCTGCCCATATTCGCTGTCTCCGCGATGTCCTGCTGTTGTACGACCACTGAACCCGGCCGCGAGATTGGGCGCAAGTTAAGCAGATGGGCCGGTTCAGCTCAAATCCGGTTGGGCCAAACGGGCGCCGGGCACACGCATTTGAACCGTGCGGGGCCTCGCCAGCGCGGGGCGCCGGTAGTATTCTTTGCTCCTCACCCACAGCGGACCCTCCCGATGAACGAACAGGCCAAGACTCCCGCCATCGTCAACTGGCCAGGCTACCTGGCCATCGCGCTGCTCGCGCTGCTGCCGATCTCCGTGCTCATGGTGCGCGCCGGGACCTGGCAGCAGGGGTTGCTGCTCTACGCCCTGGCCTGCCTGGGCAGCATCGCGCTGCTGATCCTGTTCGTGGTACTGCTCATGCTGCCGAGCCTGGCACAGTGGCGCGCGGGCATCAGGCGGCGCGCGCTTGCCGCCCTGCCCGGCACCCTGGCCCTGCTCTCCCTGACACTGGGCGGCACCGACTACCCCGCCATCCACGACATCACCACGGACACCGAGGACCCACCCCTGTTCGTCACCGCCGCCGGGCAGCGCGGCGAGGGCGCCAATACCCTGGACATCAAACCGGACGAACTGGATGTGCAGCGCGCGGCCTACCCGGACCTGCAGAGCATCCGCGCGCCCGGCTCCATCGACCAGGCGTACACGCGCGCACTCGCCGTCGCCCGTGAACTCGGGTGGGAGGTATACCACGAGGACCGCGAGGCGGGCATCATCGAGGCGGTGGACACCACGCGCATCATGTTGTTCAAGGACGACGTGGTCATCCGCGTACGCGGCGACGCCGACGGCGGCTACGTGGACCTGCGCTCCGTGTCCCGCGTGGGCCAGGGCGACATCGGCGCCAACGCCAAGCGCATCCGCGCCTTCCGCGACGCGTTCCTGTCCGCAGGGAGCTGAGCCGGTGAATCGCGGTTCCCGGGCAGCGCTGGCGCCCTGGCTCGCGGTACTGCTGCTGGTCGCGCTTCCGGCGGCGGCAGAGGTCGACTACCTCAGCTTCGCCACCGAGGACGAGGCCAACACCACCGAGATCTTCCGCAAGGCGAGCCCCGCGGTGGTCTTTGTTACCAACACCGCGCTGCGCCGCAGCCTGTTCAACCTGGACGTCAGGGAGATTCCCCGGGGCAGCGGCACCGGGTTCGTCTGGGACAGGCAGGGACTGATCGTCACCAACTTTCACGTCATCGCCGGGGCGCACAAGCTGACCGTGACCCTCGCGGACCGCAGCGAACACGACGCCCAGGTCATCGGCGTCGCACCGGAGAAGGACCTGGCGGTACTGCGCATAGAGAATCCCCCGGACGACCTCACTACCCTGCCCCTCGGCGAATCCTCGGAACTGACCGTGGGCCGCAAGGTGCTCGCGATCGGCAACCCCTTCGGCCTGGACACCACGCTGACCACGGGGATTGTCAGCGCGCTGGGGCGGGAGATCCAGGCGCCGGGCAACCGCAAGATCCGCGGCGTCATCCAGACCGACGCGGCCATCAACCCGGGCAATTCCGGCGGGCCCCTGCTGAATTCCCTGGGCCAGCTGATCGGCGTCAACACGGCGATCTACAGCCCGTCGGGCGCCAGCGCGGGTATCGGTTTCGCCATCCCGGTCAACACGGTGGAAGAGGTGGTGCCGCAGCTCATCGCCTACGGCCGGGTGCTGCGCCCGATCATCGGGGTGGAACTCGCCAGTGACCGCTGGGTGCGGCGCCAGCGTATCGACGGCCTGCCGGTGGTGCGGGTGTTTCCCGGCCTGCCCGCTGCGGAGGCGGGCATGACCGGCGCCTGGCGCAATGCGCGCGGCGAGGTGGTCCTGGGCGATATCATCACCCACGTCGACGGCAGGCGCGTGCGCAGCCACGACGACTACTTCAGTGCCGTCGAGGCCCGGGAGCCCGGCGATACGGTGGAGGTGAAAAGCCGCCTGGCCGGCGAGGAACGCCGCTACAGCGTGACCTTGATCGAGTCGCAGTAGCCCCGGACCAGCGCCTCAGGCTGGTTTCTCAGGCTGGTTTTTCAGGCAAGGGTACCGCCGTCGACCAGTATGTCCTGGCCGGTGATGTGAATCCCGTCCTCCGACGCCAGCATGGCGATCACGCCCGCGACGACCTCCGGCCCCTTGGCCCCGGTCAGCGACATGATGCGCGGCATGAGTTCGAAGTCCATATTGGGCGGGAAGGCGATGTCGTCGGTCATCCCGGTATTGATGTCACCCGGGCAGACGCAGTTCGCGCGCACACCGCGCCTGGCAAACTCCACCGCGATGCTGCGGGTCATGGCCAGCACACCCCCCTTGCTCGCCGAGTAGGCCACACCGCAGGGCAGGCCCTGCCAGGCGGCGGTGGACGCCGCGTTGACGATGCTGCCGGCGCTCTCCACCAGGTGCGGAAGCACCGCGCGGCACAGCAGCATGGTACCGGTGAGGTTGATGTCGATGACGCGCTGCCAGTGCGCCGTTTCCAGGGCGTCGGTGTCGTCAAAGCGCAGGACGCCCGCCATGTTGACGAGGGCGTACAAGCTGCCGTAGCGCTCGACGCAGGCGGTTACCGTGGCGTTGACACTGGCCTCGTCGCCGATGTCGCAGACCGCCGCGGTGGCCTCACCGCCCGCGCCGTTGATATCCGCCACCGTCGCCTCGACGGCCTCGGCATTCAGGTCGGCGCAGTACACCGATCCCCCCTCGGAGGCGATGCGCTCGGCAGCCGCCCTGCCGATACCGCTGCCCGCGCCGGTCACCAGTGCCACCCTGCCCGCGAACCTGTCCATGCACCGCTCCCCGAAATGGCAAAAGCGCCAGCATGCCCGGCGGTGCCCGGACGGGTCAAACCCGGGCGGTACGGGGCAGTGAACCGGCTTACGGGGATTATCCCATGATCTTTGTATGGCTATTTTCGTCACCTCGGGCTGACTTATTGAGCCAATACTTTTTTTGCCCGGCCGGGGTACCTTTATCTGCACAGACCGCGCCCGTATGATACGGCGACCGCGGCACAGAGATGCCGGGGACGTGAGGGGCCCGCCATCTATCGAGTTGGCCCCGTTGTGCCAGGAAAAGCGCAGTTTCAAGCGCGCGGAGCAAGCCGTGAGAGCACCCGCCAGGAGTGAAGAATTGGAAGACCTTGATCAGTTTCGTACCGAGGTGCGCGACTGGCTGGAGGCCAACTGCCCAGAGTCACAGCGCCAGCCCATGGCCCCGGAAGAGCAGTACTGGGGCGGGCGCCGGGGCAGGTTCGCCTCGGAGGACGCCAGGACCTGGTTCGAGCGGGTTCGCGACAGGGGCTGGATCTGTCCGGAGTGGCCCGAGGCCTACGGCGGCGGCGGCCTCAGCCCCCAACAGGGCAAGATCGTCGTCGAGGAGATGAAGGCCCTGGGGGCGCGCAAGCCCCTGTTCGGCCTGGGCATATGGATGCTGGGACCCGCCCTGCTGGAGTACGGCAACGAGGCGCAAAAACAGCAACACCTGCGGGCCATCGTCAACGGCGAGACCCGCTGGTGCCAGGGCTACTCCGAACCGGGTTCCGGATCGGACCTCGCCAGCCTGCAGTGCAAGGCCGAGGACAGGGGCGACCACTTCCTCGTCAACGGCAGCAAGATCTGGACGACAAAGGCCGACGAGTGCGACTGGATCTTCTGCCTGGTGCGCACTGACCCAAAGGCCAAGAAACAGGAGGGCATCAGCTTCCTGCTGATCGACATGGACGACCCGGGCATTACCACCACCCCGATCGAGTTGATCAGCGGTGAGTCCGAGTTCTGCCAGACGTTCTTCGACAATGTAGAGGTCCCCAAGGAAAACCTGGTCGGCGAACTCAACAAGGGCTGGAGCGTCGCCAAGGCGCTGCTGGTCCACGAGCGCAAGCTGATGTCGGAGCTGGGCAGCGATTCGCCGCGCCACGTGCTGGCGCCTAACGAGGCCGCGCAGGAGTACCTGCACTTCGCGGACGGCAGGATCGCCGACGCCGAACTGCGCCGGCGCCTGGTGGAGTACGACATGCGCATGCAGGCTATCGGACTCACACACTTTCGCACTTTCGAGGAGAAAGTTGCAGGCGTCCGCAGCCCGGCGCCCCTGATAATGAAGTACGTCGGCACCGAGGCAGAGAAAGCGAAAAGCGAATTGCTGCTCGCCATCCTGGGGAGTCGCGCCCTGGGCTGGGAGGGAGAGGGGTTCAGCGACGTGGAACTGGACACCACGCGCCTCTGGGCGATGAGCTACGCGCTGACCATCGCCGGGGGTACCTCCGAGATCCAGCTCAACGTCATCGCCAAGAACGTTCTCGAACTTCCCCAGTCGTAGGAATTGCAGCAAATGGCATTGGTACTGAACGAAGAACAGCGGCTCTTGCAGGAGACCGCACGAGATTTCCTCGGTGAGAACGCACCGGTGGAGGCGCTGCGGAAATTGCGCGACGATCGGGACGAGCTCGGCTACGCCCCCACACTTTGGCGCGACATGGCACAGATGGGATGGGCGAGCATCATTCTGCCCGAGGAGTTTGGCGGGCTCGACTTCGGCTTCACCGGCCTCGGGGTGGTGCTGGAGGAGGCCGGTCGTACGCTGGCCGCCTCCCCCCTGTTCGCCTCCGGCCTGGTGGGCGCCTCGGCGTTAGTCCTGGGTGGCGATGAGCGTCAGAAGCAAGACCTGTTGCCCGCTATCGCCGCGGGTGAACTGACCCTGGCCCTGGCCCTGGAGGAGACGCATCACCACCGGCCGACCCACATCGCCACGACCCTGGCGGCCGACGGGGACGAGCTGGTCATCTATGGCGGCAAGTGTTTCGTACTCGACGGGCACAGCGCCGACAAACTGATCGTGGTGGCGCGCAGCGCCGGTGAGCAAGACGATACGCAGGGACTGAACCTTGTCCTGGTCGACCGGGAGGCTCCAGGTGTCGACGTCCTGCGTACGTTCATGCTCGACAGTCGCAACGCCGCCAATATCACTTTCGACAACGTCCGCGTGCCGGCGGGAAACCTGCTCGGCACAATGGGTGAGGGCTGGGAGATCCTCGAGCCCGTACTGGACCGCGGTCGGGTCGGCATGGCGGCGGAGATGATGGGCTACGCGGTGGAGTGCTTCGAGCGCACCGTGCAGTACCTGGGCGAGCGCGAGCAGTTCGGTGCTCCGATCGGCAGCTTCCAGGCCCTGCAGCACCGCGCTTCCCATATGCAGGCCGAGATTGAACTGTGCCGCTCAGTGGTACTCCAGGCACTCACCACCGCCGACGAGGATCCACAGGACCTGCCGCGGATCGCAAGCCTGGCCAAGGCACAATTGAACGAACTGGTGACCCTGGTCACCAATGAAGCCGTACAGATGCACGGGGGAATCGGGGTGACCGACGAACTGGAGATCGGCTTCTTTCTCAAGCGCGCCCGCGCCGCCGTGCAGATCTTCGGCGACTCCGGTTTTCACAAGGATCGCTACGCCACTCTCTGCGGCTACTGACAGGAGCTGACACCATGGAAGCAGAAGACAAGATCGCCGTCGTCCACCGCTACGTGGAGGCCTTCGACAAGCAGGATATGGATATTATCCGCGAGATTTACGCCGGGGACGCCGTCGTGGAGGACCCGGTGGGCACTGACCCGTACGTCGGCATCGAGGCCATCTGCGGATTTTACGAGGGCGGCCTCAACTCCGGAGCCAAACTCCACCTCACCGGCAATCCCCGTTGCGCCGGGAACGCCGTCGCCTTCCCCTTCCAGGTGAAAATGGGGGAGGACTTCAGTATCGAGATCATCGATGTCTTCGAATTCGATGACGCCGGCAAGGTGGTCAGCATGAAAGCCTACTGGAGTTCCTGACCCCACGATCCGGTGCTGTTCGAGGATCCGGACGGAATCAGGCTGGAGGCGAATTACGTCCCGTGGAAAGGCCTGTTGGCCTGACCGGGATCAGTCGAGAAGGAAGTCGTTGCGGTCGGCGAAGTCGGCAGCGTAGCGCTCTATCCACTCCAGCGCGGCCTCGTCGAGGCTGAGCACGCGACCGCCGTCGCGCATCTCGGTGCGGCGATACTCCTCTATCTCCTGGCACTGGCATTCCATCCGCGCCCTGAAGACGTCGCTGGCTGGTGTGGCTGTAGCCTCGTCCTGCTCTACCGCGCTCGCCACGCTCTCCCTCCGACAGAAGCTGCTCGCGTACTCTCTTGATAGCAGGTAATGCGTTCAGACGCAGTGGCACCCGGGGTGTTTTGTGAAACACCACACAAAATTTCCCCGGTTTTTCAGTGATTTGTGGAAAATTACCAAGGCGCCGAGCGACGCCCCCGTCTACAGCTTGCCAATGAGTACGCGCTGGATTACAGGCTCCAACTGCAGGTCAAAAACCGCGTCCTTGAACTTGGGCGGGCCGAATTTCGCCTTGGCGTTGTTCGACAGTGCGATGGGCTCTTTGGGCATGCCGATGAAGTTGGTGTCCAGTTCGCCGTCGCCGTCCGCGTCGTAGAAGACGGAAAAGGCGTACTGCCCGACGGGGAGCTCGAGCTCGGTCTCGACGACCTCGCCGTCCAGGTTGTCCGCGATCACCAGCTCCCGCACGGCGACGGCGTCGTCCGACAACCAGTTGGACTTGGAGTCGTAGAGCGCGAGGTAGACCTTGCCCTCGGACTCGTGCAGCCCCATGATCTCCACCTTCAGAATGCCGGTGGCCGGGTCCTGTGCAAAAGCGAACCCCGAGAGCGACAGGATGATCGCCGCCAGGCGTCGCGAGAGAGTGGTTGTCATTCCTGTTCCCCTGTCAGTTGTTCCGGTTGAAACAGCAGGATAAACCAAAACTTTCACATTTCCGCACAAAGCTCCGGTTTTCCGTTGCGCTGTCATGAAAAATGCCTAGAATGACCCGCCCTGGCACGCCTATTGCACAATAATTAGCCAGGCATCGACAGGTACAGCAGGCAGGCCGCCGGGGGGCCCGAAACGCACCCCGACGGTTCACAGACGGCAATTATGCACCCCGGTGGTGCAACGTAGCGGCAGGGAGTAGGAGGGAGTGGCGATGGACCAGGGCACACAGCGCAGACGGACACGGCGGAACTTCAACGACCTGGTGATGGCGGAGATGTTCCTGGTGCAGGCCGCGATCGAGAGCGCGACCGTCATCGGCGACGGCATCTCGGAGCTGGGCCGGCGGATGTCCGGCGAGGCCGCCAACGACGACAGCAGCGACTCGGTGCAGGACCTGCTGCAGCGAATTGCCGACGAGGCGGTGGAGCCCTACACCACCCGCTTCCGCTACCTCAGGGACTTGCGCAGGCGCGAGGACTGAGCGCGGGGGCCCCTGCCCCCTACCGTGAAATCAGTTACACTGCGCGGACGCCCCGCAACAGCGACAACGCCATGTCTACCGGCACCTGGGACCCGTCCCTGGCATCCGCCACACCGGAAATCCTCACTCCCGCCCTGCTCCAACGCCTCGCGGCGGCGAGCCGCGACGAACGCCTCGACGACCTGGAGTCGGTGCTCACCGAAGACGAACGGCAGAGCCTGGCCGGCCTGATGCAGCTCGACCACGCACAGTGGCATGGTGCCGCCGGGGAACTCCCGGACGACGAGATCCTCCACCTGCTGCGCTTCTTCGCCGTGGCGGAAAACCTGCCGGGCTGGGAAGCCGGCGCCAATTCGCCGGTGATCCCACTCGCGAAGATCCTCCGCGGCCGCGGCCGGCGCCTGGATCGCGACCTGCTGTTGTGGCTGCGCGAGGTGAACGAGAACCGCTACCTCCCCTACGGGCCTCTGTAAGTTCCCCGGAATGCGAGCAAGGGGTGGTTGCTCTATTCCACCGGCCCGGCGAAGGATTAGTCCTCACAGGAACCGCAAAAGCGCCATCCATGGCAGCTCGACCTCGGCCGTCCCTGGCCTCGGACGTTCCTGTGAGGACTAATCCTTCCCCATGCCTCCCTTAGTTATAGCCAGCGGAGAGTCGAAACCCTGTACCACCTTCCCGCTCGATCCCTGATGCAGAGCACAAAGGCAGGCTCCGGTGCGGGATATGTTCTGCAGCCGCATGGGGGCGGCGCCGAGGGAGTGGAGGGAGACAGCGAAGCGCTTTAAGGCTCACGACCGACCGAGGGCACCCCGGAGGGGCGCCGCCAAGGCAGCAGAACATATGCCGGATCGGGGCCGTCGGAACGAGGCCGGTCAGTAAGACCCTGCTATGTGGAAGGCTTGCCCTTCTCAAACGCGGCCATCTGCTCAGGAGTTGCGGGAGTCTGGTACTTCTCCTTCCACTCGCCGTAGGGCATGCCGTAGACCAGTTCCCGGGCCTCGTCGTAGTCGATGGTGGCGCCCTCCTCCTCCGCGGCCGCCACGTACCACTTGGACAGGCAGTTGCGGCAGAAGCCGGCGAGATTCATCAACTCGATGTTCTGCACGTCCTTGCGCTCATCGAGGTGTTGCAGCAGGCGGCGGAACACCGCCGCCTCAATCTTTTCGGTATCTGACATAGCAATCTCCTAGATGGGCATATACTCGCCGCCGTTGACATCCAGCGCCGCGCCGGTGACAACATTGGCGTAATCGGACGCGAAAAACAGCGCCGCCTTCGCGCAATCGGCGTCGTCGGGAATGGCGCCCAGTGGGATGTTCTCCACAACCTCGGCGATCAGGTCCTCCTCGCTGCGGCCCGAGGACTGGGACTGCCACTTGAAGTACATTTCCACGTTCGGGCCCCACATCCAGCCCATATGTACGCTGTTCACGCGGATGTTGTACTGGCCCAGCTCCAGCGCCAGGTGCTTGGTCGCCGCGCGCAGGGCCATCTTGGAGGCCCCGTAGCCGCCCTGTGTGGCCATCGGCTTGTGCTCCACCATGGTCGCGATCATGACGATGGCACCCCCTGAGTCCTTCATGTGCGGAATGCACGCCTGGGTCAGGTACATGGTGCCGAACAGGTTGACGTCCACCGCCTGGCGCCAGCCGTCCATGCTGGCGGTCTCGATGGGCTCGAAAGCGCCGGGGTTGTAGGCGGAGTTGAACAGCACATCGATACGCCCGAAGGCCTCCGCGGCCTTGTCGGCCAGCGCCTGGCACTGGTCCCTGTCGGCAATATCGGTCGCGACCTTGAGCGTCCTGGTCCCCAGCCCCAGGTCGGCGATCTCCTGTTCCGCCGCGTCGAGCTTTTCCTGCGTGCGCGCGGCGAGCACGACGGCAGCGGCACCCTCTTGCGCCGCCAGCGTCGACAGCTCCTGCCCGAGTCCGGGACCGATGCCCGAGACGATGACGACTTTATCCTTGAGTAACATGCTTGGTTTCTCCTGTGGCTGGTGAATGGCTTCAACGGGGATGCCGGCGAACCGGGGGCTCGAAAACTACTGGTACTGGAGGAAGACCCGTTCCGTGCCCACCACCTCGCGCAGCTCCTGCAACAGCTCGTCCGAGGGGACGACCTGCCAGCGCGGGCCGAGCCGGATGCGGGCCAGGTTGTTGGGCTGGCGATAGATCAGCGACACCGGGCAGCTGCCGCCGCCGGCCCCCGCAAGTGTGCGCTCCAGGGTATCCGTGAAGCGCTCGTCCACGCGGCTGGCGTCCACCTCGATGGTGAGGTCCGACGCGTAGTTCTGGCGCGCCTGTTCCAGGCTGCGCAGGCTGTTGGCGCGCATCTCGAGCTTGCGCGTACGGTCGCTCATGGAGATGCGCCCCTCGGCGATGACGATGGTGTCCTTGACCACCAGCTCGCGGAACTGGGAGTAGGCCTCGGAAAACAGCGTCACCTCGATCTGGCCGCTGCTGTCATCCAGCTTCATTACCGCCATGCTGCCGCGCTGCGTGTTCATGGTGCGCGTTTCCATGATGAGACCGACGATGACCTGGTTGCCGCGGCGGTCCTCGCGCAGGTCGGCGATGCGGTGGGGCGCGAAGCGGCGCACCTCCTCCCGGTACTGGTCGATGGGATGGCCGGTGATGTAGAGCCCGAGCGTGTCGCGCTCGCCGCCGAGGCGCTCCCGGTCGGACCAGGGTCGCACCGAACGGAATCCGGCGTAGACATCACCGCCGCCGCCATTGCCGTTGGGCACCACCTCCCCGAAGAGATCGTCCATGCCGCTGTCGCGGTTCGCCGCGTCCTGTTCCGCCGCTTTCAGCGCGTCGTCCAGCGCGGCCATCAGCGACCAGCGCTCGGCACCCAGGGAGTCAAAGGCGCCCGAGCGAATAAGGGCCTCGATGGCCCTGCGGTTGACCTTGCGCGGGTCGGTGCGCGCACAGAAATCGAACAGGTCAGTGAATTCCCCGCCGGCCTCGCGGGCCGCGAGAATGTTTTCCACCGGGCCCTCGCCCAGCCCCTTGATCGCACCGAGCCCGTAGATGATGTCGCCCGCCGCGTTCACGGTGAACATGTGGCGGCCCTCGTTCACGTCGGGCAGGCGCAGGGACAGCTCCATGCGCTTGCACTCGTCGACAAACACCACGATCTTGTCCGTGTTATCCAGTTCCGAGCTCATGACCGCCGCCATGAACTGGGAGGGGTAGTGCGCCTTGAGCCAGGCGGTCTGGTAAGAGACCAGTGCGTAGGCCGCCGAGTGGGACTTGTTGAACCCGTAACCCGCGAATTTCTCCACGAGGTCGAAAATCCGGATGGCGAGCTGGCCGTCGACACCCTTGTTCCTGGCGCCCTCCTCGAACACGGCGCGCTGCTTGGCCATTTCCTCCGGCTTCTTCTTGCCCATCGCGCGGCGCAGCAGGTCCGCTTCACCGAGCGTATAACCCGCCAGCACCTGGGCGATCTGCATCACCTGCTCCTGGTACAGAATGATGCCGTACGTCGGTTGCAGGATGGGCTGCAGCCACTCGTGCTGGTACTGCTTGTCGGGGTAGGAGATGTCCTCACGCCCATGCTTGCGATTGATGAAGTTGTCCACCATCCCGGATTGCAGCGGCCCGGGCCTAAACAGCGCCACGAGGGCGATAATGTCCTCGAAACAGTCCGGTCGCAGTTTCTCGATCAGCTCCTTCATACCGCGGGATTCGAGCTGGAACACCGCGGTGGTGTGGCCGGACTTGAGCAGGTCGAAGCTGGCTGTGTCGTCCAGGGGCAGCGCGCCGATGTCGAGAGGCAGCTCGCCCTCCCGCTCGCGCGCCTCGTCGATCATCCCGACCGCCCAGTCGATGATGGTCAGGGTGCGCAGGCCAAGAAAATCGAACTTGACCAGCCCCGCGTCTTCCACGTCGCCCTTGTCGTACTGGGTGACGAGGCCGCCGCCGCCCTCGTCGCAGAACAGGGGCGAGAAGTCGGTGAGCCTGGACGGCGCGATGACCACCCCACCGGCGTGCTTGCCGACGTTGCGGGTCACGCCCTCCAGCTGCACCGCCATGTCCCAGATTTCCTGGGCCTGGCTGTCCTCGTCGAGAAAGTCCCGCAGGGCCTCCTCCTGTTCCAGCGCCTTCTCGAGGGTCATGCCCACCTCGAAGGGGATCATCTTGGACAGCTTGTCCGCCAGGCCGTAGGCCTTGCCCTGTACCCGGGCGACATCGCGCACCACCGCCTTGGCGGCCATGGTGCCGAAGGTGATGATCTGGGAGACCGCCTCGCGGCCGTAGGTCTGGGCCACGTACTCGATGACTTCGTCGCGGCGTTCCATGCAGAAGTCGACGTCGAAGTCGGGCATGGACACGCGCTCCGGGTTGAGGAAACGCTCGAACAGCAGGTCGTAGGCGATGGGGTCGAGATCCGTGATCTCCAGGGCGTAAGCCACCAGCGAGCCGGCGCCCGAACCCCGCCCGGGGCCCACGGGTATGTCCTTGCGCTTGGCCCAGCGGATGAAGTCCATCACGATGAGGAAGTAGCCCGGGAAGCCCATCTGGATAATCGTGTCGAGCTCGAAATCCAGCCGCGCCCGGTACTCCTCCCGGTGCGCCGGGAAGTCGGGGGCAGCGGTATCGAACAGCACCGCCAGTCGCCGGTCCAGGCCCTCGTGGGAGAGCTGGCGGAAGTATTCGTCCATCCCCATGCCCTCGGGCACCGGGTACTCGGGCAGGTAGGGCTTGCCCAGCTCCAGCACGACGCTGCAACGCCGGGCGATCTCCACGGAATTGGCCAGCGCCTCAGGGATATCCGCGAACAGGTCCGCCATCTCCTCGACCGAGCGCAGGTACTGCTGCTCGGTATAGGGTCGGGCCCGCCGCGGGTCGTCCAGGGTGCGGCCCTCGCCGATGCAGACCCTGGCCTCGTGGGCCTCGAACTCGGTCTCGGACAGGAAGCGCACGTCGTTGGTGGCCACCACGGGGCAGCCGAGCTCGCCCGCCAGGGCCACCGCCGCGTGGAGGTGGGTCTCGTCCCCCTCGCGGCCGGTGCGGTGCAGCTCCAGGTAGTAGCGGCCGGGGTAGGTGGCCATCCACTGGCGCGCCCGGGCGGCGGCGAGTTCACCCTTGTCCGAGAGCAGCGCCTGGCCGACATCGCCCGCGCTCCCGCAGGACAGGGCGATCAGCCCGCCGGCGGCCTCCGCGAGCCACTCCCTGCGGACCCGGGGTACGCCGTGGTGCTGGCCCTCGGTAAAGGCGCGGGAAATAAGCAGCGTGAGATTCTGGTAGCCCTCACGGTCCATCGCCAGCAGGCACAGGGGCCAGGCTCGGTCGTCGTCCCCGGGCTCCAGGACCATGAGGTCCGCCCCGAAGATCGGCTTTACGCCCGCATCGAAGGCGGCCTTGTAAGCCTTGATCAGGCCATAGAAATTGCAGACATCGGTGATGCCGACGGCGGGCATCCCGAGCTCGGCGACCCGCTTCACGAGGGGTTTGATGCGCACCAGCCCGTCGACGAGGGAGTATTCCGTGTGCAGGCGCAGGTGAACGAACTGGGTCATGCCGACAGTGTACTCGGGATCGATTTGCGGCGGCAGAGCCCGCCTTGAAATATCTGCCGCGGTCTTACTATTTGAGTCCCGTGCGGCGGTGACAGGGTCTGGCGGGAAAGGTGACAAGGCCGGTCCGGTAAGACCTCCAGGACTCTACCGGCCGGGCGCGATAACGTGAGCCGTTGCGATCTGCACACCGAATAAAAGAGAGAGGGGTTAGAGCAACTCCCGCACCGGAGCGAAAGAACGCCGGTGCACCGGGGTCACGCCGAGGCGGCGCAGGGCCTCGAGGTGCGCGCGGGTGGGGTAACCCTTGTGCCGGGCGAAGCCGTAGCCCGGGTACTCGGCATCCAGGGCGACCAGCTCGCTGTCGCGCTGCACCTTGGCCAGGATGGAGGCCGCGGCGATGGCCGGCACGCGATCGTCGCCCCTGACCACCGGCTCCGAGGGATAGGGCCAGCGCGGCAGGCGGTTGCCGTCGACCAGGACGTAACCCGGCTGCGGGTCCAGGCCGTCGACCGCGCGGTGCATGGCCAGCATGGAGGCCTGCAGGATGTTGAGCGAGTCGATCTCGTCCACCCCCGCCCGGGCGACGCAGAAGGCCAGGGCCTTGTCGCGAATCTCCGCGGCGAGGGCCTCGCGCCGCTGCGGCGGCAGTTTCTTGGAATCCCGCAGGCCCGGGATGGGCAGGGCGGGGTCAAGTATCACGGCGGCGGCGACCACGTCCCCCGCCAGGGGGCCGCGCCCGACCTCGTCCACGCCGGCCAGTCCGGGCCCCTCGCAATCGATCTCGAACAGGTCCATCAGTCCCCCACGGTCCCGCGAGCCGCCAGGCCCACCAGGGCCTCCGCCGTCGCCGCGCCGAAGTCGCCGCGCAGCCGTGTCCCCGTGCCCGCCAGGTCTTCGCGGGCCCGCGCCCGGGCGTCCGCGTCCGCGAGCAGCGGCTCCAGCGCGTGCGCCAGGGCTTCCGGCGTGGCCGCATCCTGCAGCAGCTCCGGTGCCACCTGGCGCTCCGCGATGATATTGGGCAACGCCACGTAGGGTGTGTGCACCAGGCGCGACAGCACCCACCAGCTCAATGCCCCCATACGGTAAGCCACCACCAGGGGGCGCCGCAACAGGGCCGCCTCCAGGGTCGCGGTACCGGAGGCGGCCAGCACGGCGTCCGCCGCCGCCATCGCTTCCCGCGAACGCCCCTCCACCAACGTCAGCGACAGGTCGCCGCAGTTCTCCAGGGCCGGGTCGAGCGCCGCGCGGCAGGCGGGACCGGCGACGGGGATGACCACGCTCAGGCCCTCGATGCGCCCGGCCAGCAACCGCGCCGCGCGCAGGAAGGTATCCGCCATCGCGGCCACCTCCCCGGCCCGGCTGCCGGGCAACAGGGCCAGCACCTGCCCCCCGGCCGGAAGATCGAGTGCGGCGCGCGCCGCGCCCGGATCCGGGTCTGGCACGATTTCCTCGGCCAGCGGGTGGCCGACGAACACCGCCGACACCGCCTGCCGCGCGTAGAGAGGGGGTTCGAAGGGGAACAGGCACAGCACGGTATCGACGGAACGACTGACGGTCTCGACCCGCCCGGGGCGCCACGCCCAGACCGAGGGGCTGACCAGCTGGGCCGTGGGAATTCCCCGCCGGCGCAGGGCGCGCGCCAATGGCAGGTTGAAGTCCGGGGAGTCGATGCCCAGGAACAGGTCCGGCGGGTCGGACAGGAACCGTCGCAGCAGGCGGCGGCGCAATCGCAGCAATTCCGGCAGCCTGCGCAGCGGCCCGGTAAGCCCCATTACGGAGAGTCGCTCCATGGGGTGCAGGCTGCACATGCCCAGCGCCTGCATCCGGGGCCCGCCCACCCCCTCGGTGGAGAGATCCGGGCAGCGGGGGGCCAGTGCCGCCAGCACCCGTGCGCCCAGCGCGTCGCCGGAGGCCTCCCCGGCCACCACACCCAGTCTCACAGGCCTGCCCTAGCGCACAATGCCGCGCTCGGAGGCCTTGATGGAGTCGATGAACACGGTCAGTTCCGGCGTTTTCTCCGGCATCGACTCCAGGCGCCGCAGGGCGAGGTCGAGGGTCAGGCCCTGCCGGTAAACGATGCGGAACGCGCGCCGCAGCTGCGCCAGTGCCTCCGAGGAGAAGCCCCGCCTGCGCAATCCCTCCATGTTGATGGACTTGGCCTGGGCGGGCGATCCCGCCACGGTGACATACGCCGGGACATCCTTGCCGATGGCACTGCCCATCCCTGAGAAACTGTGGGCGCCCAGCTGGCAGAACTGGTGCACGAGGGTGTAGCCGCTGAGAATCGCCCAGTCTCCCACGCGCACATGCCCCGCGAGGGCCGAGTTGTTGACCAGCACCGTGTGGTCGCCCACGACGCTGTCGTGGCCGACATGCACATTCGCCATGATCAGGTTGTGGTCACCGATGGTGGTCTCCCCGCGATCCTGCACGGTACCGCGGTGAATAGTGACGTTCTCGCGAATGATGTTGTGGTCGCCGATCACCAGCCAGGTACGCTCTCCGCGGTACTTGAAATCCGGTGTGGCCTCGCCGACGGAGGAGAACTGGTAGATGTGATTGCCGGCGCCGATACGGGTGGGTCCGCGCAGCACCACGTGGGGTTCGATGACACAACCCGGACCGATCTCCACGTCGGGGCCGATCCAGGTCCACGGCCCGACGGTGACATCCCCGGCGAGGCGCGCGCCCGGATCGACGATCGCCTCGCTGTGAATCATCAGCGGTCCGCGCAGAGTATCGTGGCGCTGGCGGCCAGCTCGCCCTCGACGTCGGCGCTGACGTCGAATTTCCAGATACCGCGGCGGCTCGACACCACGCTCGCCCGCAGCGTCACCCTGTCCCCCGGCACGCAGGGGCGCTTGAAACGCACTTCGTCGGCACCGGCGAAGTAGTAGGTGGAACCGTCCTCGTTGGTCTTGCCCTGGCTGTAGAACCCGAGAATACCCGCGGCCTGGGCCATGGCCTCCAGCAACAGGACGCCGGGAAAAATCGGCTTGTCGGGAAAATGACCCTGGAAGAATGCCTCGTTTGCGCTGAGGTTCTTGTAGGCGACGATGGATTCGCCCGCGGTGATCTCAACCACCCGGTCGACGAGCAGGAAAGGATAGCGGTGCGGCAGGTGCCGGCGTATTTCGTCGATGTGCATCATTGGCCTGCCTGCCCCCCGCCCGGTGTTTCCTCCTGCCGCTCCAGTGCGACGAGGCGCCGCTGCATGGCGTCGAGCTGGGCGAAGCGCGCCGCACTGCGCTTCCAGTCGCCCGTCGCAGCCATCGGCGTGCCGGATGAGTAGGACCCCGGCTGTGCGATGGAACGTGTCACCATGGTCATCCCGGTGACGTGGACATTATCACAGATTTCCACGTGCCCAACGACGCCCACACCGCCCGCCAGCGTACAGTTTGCACCGATGACGGTACTCCCGGCCAGGCCGCAGCAACCCGCGATAGCTGTGTTCTCCCCGATTCGGCAGTTGTGGCCCACCTGTACCTGGTTGTCGATGATGACGCCGTCGCCGATGACGGTGTGGTCCAGGGTGCCGCGATCCACCGTGGTGCCCGCACCGATTTCCACGCCATCGCCGATCCGCACACCTCCCAGCTGGTAGATCTTCTCCCAACCGTCGGGCCCGCGCGCAAAGCCGAAGCCGTCCGCGCCCAGGACCGCACAGCCGTGCACCGTGCAGTTCGCCCCCAGGTGAACATCGCGATAGATGACCACGCCGGGGTGAATCCTGGAGCCCTCTCCCACCCGGCTGTCGCCGCCCAGGAAAACACGGGCGCCGAGCACGGCGCCCGCGGCCACCACCGCGCCGGCTTCCACCACCGCGCCGGGCCCTATCGTGACCCCCGCGCCCACCCGGGCGCCCGGGTCCACCACCGCCGTGGGATGAACACCTGCCGCGTCCTGTGGAAGATCGAACAATTGCGATGCCCGCGCGAAGGCGAGATAGGGGTCTTCCGCCAACAGGCAGGCCGCGGGGCAACGGCCGGCGTGGTCCGGGGACAGGATGACGGCGGCCGCTGACGTTGCGGCCAGTGCGGACAGGTATCTGCCGTCCGCGAGGAAACTCAGCTGGTCCGGGCCGGCGGTGGCGAGGGAGGCCAGCCCGGAAATCTGCGTGTGTGCGTCACCGGTGAACCGCAGATCGAGCCGATCCGCCAGTTCACCGAGTGTGAACACGGGGTGTTACTCCGTGGCAACCTGGTTCAGCTTGTCGGTGACCTTGGCGGTGACGCTGTATCCCGCGTCGGCGTGTATCACCGCCTGGCGCTGCAGCAGCAGACCGATGCCCTCCTTCGCGATGATCTCCTTCAGCACCGTCTGCACGCGGGGAGCCATCTCCTGCAGCAGCGCCTGGCCGGCAGCGGCCTCCGCCTTCTGCAACTTGCCGGTCACGTGCTCCAGGTCGCCCTGCTTGCTGGCCAGTTTGTTGCGCGCGGCCACCTGCTGCTCCTGGCTCATAATCGCCGCGTCCTTCTGGAACTTCGCCAGCAGCTCGTCGAATTCCGCCTTGAGTTTGTCGAACTCCGCCTTGTCGGCCTTGTAGTCCTCCTGGCCGCGGACCTCTGCCAGGCGCTTCTGTGCGAGGTCGGTTTGCAGGATGGCCTCCTGCAGGTCGACCACGGCGATCTTCCCCTGGGCCCAGCCCATCGCGGGCAGCGTGAAGGCGACGGCCACCAGCGCGGCCCTGATCAATATAGACACTGTTTTCTCCATTGCTTGGTGACTCAAAATTCTTCAGAAACCCCGGCCCAGAGTAAACTGGAAGACCTCTTCCTCGTCAAATTCACCGGAATTGAGCGGCTTGGCGAGACTGAAGGTCATGGGGCCAAAACCCGTGTACCAGGTGACGCCCACGCCCACCGAGTAGCGCAGCTCGTCCAGGTCGATGTCGAAGCAGTTCTGCTGGGAATCCCGGCAGTTGTCGTCGAACACGTTACCCCAGTCGAAGAAGAAGGCGGAGCGCAGCTGGCTGCGATCCTTGATGAAGGGCATCGGGAAGATGAGCTCGGCACCGCCCTCCATCAACATGTTGCCGCCAAAGGGGTCGGGGTTGTCGCGCACGTCGTCGACAATCAGCTTGTCGTCACTGGCCACGTAGCCGAACTCGTCGCCATCGGGGCCGCCGATCTCGGTGGGGTTGCCCTCGTCGTCAATCCCCGTGACGGGCTGCCCGACCCGGTACTCGTCCGCCGGTGTACTGCGCGGGCCCAGCGTGTTGCTCTCGTAGCCGCGCACCGAGCCGAAACCCCCCGCAAAATAATGTTCGTAGAACGGCAGCTCGGTGGTGTCGCCGTAGCCGTCCCCGTAGCCCAGCTCCGTGCGCAGGCGCAAGGTCCAGCTGTCGAGCAGGGGCACCGGGTAAAATATCTCTCCGCGATAGGTGAGCTTGTAGAACTCCAGGTCCGACCCCGGCACGGCCACTTCCAGCGCCACCGACTGGGCGGCGCCCCGCGTCGCCAGCCGACCGCGGTTCAGCGTGGACTGGGTCCAGCTGGTGGTGATCGTCCAGTTGAGGAACTCGTCACCGTTCTCATCGAGAAATCCCGGCTCCGTGGGCGGCGACAGGAAGTCCGGCGGCAGGGTATCGATGGGTAACAGTTCTTCCACCGCCGCGTAGGTGCCGTCGTCCTGCAGCGTGGTCTCGTAATAGTCCTCGACACGGTTGTCGAGCCGCGGGCTGGCCTGTATTTCCTGCACGGCAAAGCGCCCGGTGCTGATCTCGGTATTGGAGACACCGAAGCTGAACCCGAGGCGCTCGGTCTCCTTGATCGGGTAGCCGAAGTTGATGGCGCCGCCGAGAGTGTCCGTGGAGTAGCTCGCCACGTTGACCTCGTCGAGGTCCGTGGCGCGGTAAAAGATGTTGAAGCCCCGGCTGACGCCGTCCTCGGTGTAGTAGGGGTTGGTGTAGCTGAAGTTGTACACGTCCTGGTAACGCGAGGAGTTAAGCCCGATACCCACGCGCTTGCCGGTGCCGAGGAAATTGTCCTGCTGCAGGTTGAGGCCGAGGATGAGGCCGGCGTCCTGGGCGAAACCGAAACTGGCGCCGATACTGCCGGAGGACTGCTCCTCCACTGTGAATTCCACGTCGATCAGGTCGTCGTGGCCTGGAACCTCGGGTGTCTCCACCGCGGCGCTGCTGAAATACCCCAGGCGCTCGAGGCGGATGCGCGATTGCTCGATGGCCGCCGCGGAAGCCGGCGCGCTCTCCATCTGGCGCATCTCGCGGCGCAGCACGTCGTCCACGGTTTTCAGGTTGCCCTTGAAGTCGATTCGCCTGACATAGGTGCGCTTGCCCGGGTCTACGAAAAACTTCATGGCGACCGTCTTGTTTTCTTCGTCGACCTCGGGGATGCCCGTAATCTTGGCGAAGTTGTAGCCCTCGTTGCCCAGGCGCCGCGTCAGGTACTCCTCCGTGGAGGTGACCATGCGCTGGGAGAAGGTATCGCCCTCTGTGACCAGCAGGAAACGCTGCAGATCCGCCTCCGGCAGGACGAGGTCGCCGGACAGGCCCACGGAGCTGACGGTGAACATCTCGCCCTCGCTGACATTGGCGGTGATATAGACCTCCTCCTTGCTCGGCGACACCGACACCTGGGTGGAGTCGATGCGGAACTGCAGGTAGCCGCGGTCCATGTAATAGGAGCTGAGGGTCTCGAGGTCGCCGGTGAGTTTCTCCCGGGAGTACTTGTCGTCGTTGGTGAAAAACGACAGCCAGCCAGTGGTTTTCAACTCGAACAGGTCGGTCAGCTCCTCGTCGTCAAACACCTCGTTGCCGACCACGTTGATGTGCTTGATGGCGGCGACGGTCCCCTCGTCCACGTCGATGTTGACCGACACGCGGTTGCGCGGCTCGGGGATGACCTCCGTCTCGATATTGGCGTCGTAGCGACCCTGTTGCACATACTGGCGCTGCAACTCCAGCTGCATGCCTTCAAGCGTGGAGCGCTGGAATACCTGGCCGACCGCCAGCCCCGCGCCCTTGAGGCCGTCCAGCAGCGCCTCGGTCTCGATGGCCTTGTTGCCCTCGATATTGATCTCGCTGATGCTCGGGCGCTCCGCCACGATCACCACCAGTACGTTGCCGTCCCTGCCGATCTGGATGTCGTCGAAATTCCCGGTGGCAAACAGGCTACGCGCGGATTCGCGCACCACCCGGGCATCGACGATATCACCCACGCCCACGGGCAGCGCGGCGAAAACGCTGCCGGCGGAGATACGCTGCAGTCCCTCCACGCGGATGTCGGAGATAATGAAGGTCTGGGCCGCCGCGGCCGGTGCCAGCAAAAGGAGCACCAGGCCCAGCCATTTGGGCATGACTTTAATCAAAATACACGTATCAAAATTCAGTTAACCGCCAGTTGCTCACCGCGCGCGGGTTCACTTCTATCGACATTCGGCCAACCGCAAGCACCAGCTCCAGCACCAGGTCCAGCACCGATTCGAGCACCGATTCGAGCACCGATTCGAGCACTACAGCCGCACAATATCGTTATAAATGGCCAGCATCATGATTCCCAGCACCATGAACAGGCCGAGCTGGTAACCGAGGGCCTGTATTCTCTCAGGTACGGGGCGCCCAGCCAATAGCTCGATCGTATAAAACAGCAGGTGGCCGCCGTCCAGGACCGGGATGGGCAGGAGGTTCAGCACGCCCAGGCTGACGCTGAGCAGCGCCAGGAATCCCACGAAGGACTCGAGCCCGGACTTGGCCGAGGCGGTAGCGACCTTGGCGATAGTGATCGGCCCGCTCAGGTTCTTGTGCGAGATCAGCCCCATGACCATCTTCTGGATGGACTTCAGGGTGAATACGGTGAGCTCGCCGGTGCGCGCAAAGGCCGCGCCGAGGGCCTCCACCGGACCGCGCTGGAAGCGCCTGACCAGCTCGGGGGGCATCTCCGGCGGCGCCACCTTCACGCCGACACGGCCGAAAGCCCGGCCGTCGTCGTCCAACAGGCGCTCGGGCACGATCAGGGCGTCCACGGCGAGCCCGTCCCGGGACAGGCCCAGCCTGATCGGCTCGCCCGGTCGCGCGCGCACGTACTCCACCCAGTCGTCCCAGAGCGGCATGGGCACGCCATCCGCACTGAGCACCAGGTCACCGGCCTCCAGTCCCGCTGCCTCGGCGGGGCTGCCCGCCACCACCTCCTCGACGAGAGGGGGTACCTCCGGCGTGAAGAGGGTGATACCGAGGCCGCCGTAGAGGTCGGGCTGTTCCTGGTCGGACAGCCAGCGCTCGATCACGGCCTCGGACTCGTAGACCACGTCCGAACCCGGGTAGCGCACACCGAAGCGCAGGGTGCCGCTGTCGCCGATGCGATCCAGCAGGCGGAAACTCAGCGCCTGCCAGGTGGGTGTCCCGGCCCCGTCGACGGAAACGATCTCCTGCCCGACCTCGAGCCCCGCAACGTCGGCCACGGAGCCGGGCTCCACGGCCTCGATCACGGGCACGTAACCCGACTCCCCCGCCAGGAATAGCGCCCAGTAAAGCACCACCGCCAGGCCGAGATTGGCCAGCGGTCCGCCGCTGACCACCGCGATGCGCTGCAGCACCGGTTTGCGGTTGAACGCCTGCTCCAGCTGTTCCCGGGGCACCTCCGCCTCGCGCTCGTCGAGCATCTTGACGTAACCGCCCAGGGGGATGGCCGCGACGCTGAACTCGGTGCCGTGCCTGTCGCGCCACCCAAAAAGTGGGCGGCCAAAGCCTATGGAGAAGCGCAGTACCCTCACGCCGCAGCGGCGCGCGACCCAGTAGTGGCCATACTCGTGAATCGAGACAAGAATCACGATCGCGACAATAAACATGGCCACGGTGTAAACGATATCCATCACTGCCTCCGCGCCGCCCCCGCCGCAGTAGCGCCGTGCGCCAGCTGCCGGGCGACCCGCCGGGCTTCGGCGTCAGCTGCTTCGACCACTGCCAGGTCGGTCGGTTCAACCGGGGCCACCGCCTCCAGTGTACCCTCAATAACCACCGGGATGTCGGTGAAGCGGATACGTCCCTCCAGGAAGCCGGCGACGGCAATCTCGTTGGCGGCGTTGCACACCGCCATGGCGGTACCCCCGGCGGACACGGCCTCGCGGGCCAGGCGCAGGCAGGGAAAGCGCTCCTCGTCCGGGGCCTCAAAATCCAGCCGCGCCGCCGCGACGAGGTCGAGGGGCGCCACACCGGCATCCAGCCTGCGCGGCCACCCGAGCCCGTAGGCGATGGGTGTGCGCATGTCGGGGTTGCCCATCTGCGCCAGGACGGAACCGTCCCGGTACTGCACCATGGAATGGATGATGCTCTGGGGATGGACCACCACCTCCACGCGGTCCGGCTCCAGGTCGAACAGCCAGCAGGCCTCGATGAACTCGAGCCCCTTGTTCATGAGGCTGGCTGAATCGACCGAGATCTTGCGGCCCATGTCCCAGTTCGGGTGGGCGCAGGCCTGGTCGGGGGTCGCCTCGCGCATGCGCTCCGAGGACCACTCGCGGAAGGGCCCTCCCGAGGCCGTCAGCAACACGCGGCTCACCCCCTCCAGGGTCGGCCGGCCGCGCCCGTCCACGGGCATACACTGGAAGATCGCGTTGTGCTCGCTGTCGATGGGCAGCAGGGTGGCGCCGCTGTCGCGCACCGCACCCATCAGCAGGTGCCCGCCCATGACCAAAGATTCCTTGTTGGCCAGCAGCACAGTCTTGCCGGCGTGCGCCGCCGCCAGCGTGGAGGGCAGGCCGGCGGCACCCACGATGGCGGCCATGACGGCGTCGACCTCCTGCGCCGACGCGACGGCGCAGAGCGCGTCGTGACCGCTCAGCACCTCCGTCGGCAAATCGGCGGGCAGCGCCGCGGCCAGTTCCCCGGCGGCGGCCGCGTCCATCATCACGGCGCACCGCGGGCGGAACTCCACGCACTGTGCGAGCATCTCCTGCACCGAGGTGTTTGCCGCGAGCGCGTATACGCTGTAGCTGTCGGGGTGCCGTCGAATGACGTCCAGGGTATTGGCCCCGATCGACCCGGTGGAACCCAGGACACTCACCTGGCGCGGCGCGTCGCCCGCGGCGGTCATGCCGCTACCATCCCGCCATGAGCAGGCCCAGGGCGAACACCGGCGCTGCGCCGCACAGGCTGTCCAGCCTGTCCAGCAGCCCGCCGTGGCCCGGCAGCATCGTCCCGCTGTCTTTCACACCACTCTCGCGCTTGACCATGCTGACCGCCAGGTCACCCACCACCGACGCGAGCGCCGTGGTAATTGTCACGGCCACGATAGCGCCCAGACTGATATGTGCGACGCGGTCCGGCAGGAAGTACCAGAACACCAGGGCGAGCAGCGCGCATGCCGCGACGCCGCCCCAGAAACCCTCCCAGGTCTTCTTCGGGCTCACCGCCGGCGCCAGTGCGTGCTTGCCGAAGGCACCGCCGGCAAAGTAGGCGCCGATGTCCGCGGCGGCCACCACCAGCACCATTACCACCAGCAGCAGGCCGCCCCTGGGGAAGGTCAGCAGGTAGACCGCCGCCAGCCAGGCCGGGGCGAGGATAAGGAGCCCCATGAGGCTGCGCATGAAGCGGGGGCGCCAGAGCACCGCGCTGTTGGGATAGCCCTTTATCCACAGGAGCGCGAAGGCCCACCACAGGCAGGCCGTGCCCAGGAACGGTTGCACCAGCTCCCGCGGGGATCCCTCTGGCAACTGGCAATAAAAATAGAGTGCCACCACACAGGCGAGGTACAGGAGGACGTAACACCCCCGACCGAACCGCCCGTCCCAGCCGGCCAGGCGCGCCCACTCCCAGGCGCCCATCCCGGTGATCGCCCCGAACAGCAGGGCCAGCACGGGAAGCGGCAGGAAGACGATGGCCAGCAGGAACGCCCCGGCCATGACGAGGGCGGTAATCACCCGCTGCCTAAGCATTGCCCTCTCCACCGGCGACCAGGCCGTCCGGCTCGCGCAGGCCGAAGCGCCGCTCGCGCTGGCTGTAGTCATCCAGGGCGCGTGCGAATTCGAGTTCGCCGAAGTCCGGCCACAACACCTCGGTGAAGTACAGTTCGCTGTAGGCGAAGTGCCATAACATGAAGTTGCTGATCCGCGCGTCCCCGCCGGTGCGGATACACAGGTCCGGCCGCGGCAGGTCGCTGATCGAGATGTTCGCGTCCAGCATCTCGGGGGTGATGTCCGCCGGGTCCAGTGCGCCCTCCCCGACCTTCTGTGCGAGGGCTTTCGCCGCCTCGGTAATATCCCACTGGCCGCCGTAGTCGACCGCGATGACCATCGTCGCCTCGGTATTGTCCCGGGTGAGCGTCTCGGCGTGATTCATCAGTTTCTGTAGTCGCGCGCTGAAGCGGCCGCGCTCACCGATAAAGCGGATGCGAATGCCGTCCTTGTGCAGGTCCTTCACCTCGTTGCGCAGGTACCGGGTGAGCAGCGCCAGCAGGGCGCGCACCTCGGGAATCGGCCTGCCCCAGTTCTCGCTGCTGAAGGCGAACAGGGTGAGCACCTCCACGCCGTGGTTCTTGCACGCGCGCAACACGCCGCGCACAGCCTCGACACCGGCGCGGTGGCCGGCCGGACCCGGCACGCCCTGGCGCCTGGCCCAGCGATTGTTGCCATCCATGATGATGGCGACGTGCCTGGGCACGATGGGCTGCGAGGAGTCGCCTGAAGAGGATGACTGGGTCGACACAGGGCGGGGTCAGATTTCCATGAGATCGGCTTCTTTATCGGACAGCATCTTCTCGATCCTGGCGACGAAACCGTCGGTAAGTTTCTGTACGTCCTCCTGACCGCGGCGCTCGTCGTCTTCGCTGATCTCCTTCTCCTTGACCAGTTCCTTCAGCATTCCCATGGCGTCCCGGCGCGCGTTGCGCACCGACACGCGCGCGGACTCCGCCTCGGTGCGAGCCTGGCGCGTGAATCCCTTGCGTGTATCCTCGGTCAGCATGGGCATGGGGATGCGGATCACCTCTCCCGCGGTGGCCGGGTTGAGCCCGAGGTCTGACTTCAGGATGGCCTTTTCCACCTCCGGGATCATCGACTTGTCCCAGACGGTCAGCGACAGGGTGCGGGCGTCCTCCACGTTGATGTTCGCGACCTGGTTGAGCGGTGTGTCCGCGCCGTAATACTCCACCTTGAGGCCGTCGAGCAGGCTCGGGTGCGCGCGCCCGGTGCGAATTTTGTTGAAGTTGTGCGACAGCGCCTCGAGGCTCTTCTCCATGCGCTGTTTGGCTTCGTCCTTTATATCGTCGATCACGCTGTTCCTCCCCCGGTGACCGGGTTATTCGATCAGGGTGCCTTCCTCGCCACCCCGGACAATACTCAGCAGTGCGCCGGACTTCTCCATCTCAAAAACGCGCACCGGCATGTCGTGGTCGCGGCACAGGCAGATCGCCGTCAGGTCCATGACCTCCAGTTTCTTGTCCAGCACCTCGTCGTAGGTGAGCCGGTCGTACTTCACCGCGTCCTTCACCTTCATCGGGTCGGCGGAGTAAACGCCGTCCACCTTGGTGGCCTTGAGCACGAGGTCCGCGCCGATCTCGATACCGCGCAGGCACGCCGAGGAGTCGGTGGTGAAAAACGGGTTGCCGGTACCGGCGGAAAATATAACGACGTCGCCGTCGACCAGCGCGCGGATCGCCTTGCGCCGGTCGTAGTGATCCACGACCCCGCTCATCGGGATGGCGGACATGACGCGGGTTGCAATGTTGGAACGCTCCAGTGCGTCGCGCATGGCCAGCGCGTTCATCACGGTCGCGAGCATGCCCATGTGGTCGCCAGTCACGCGGTCGAGCCCGGCGGCCTGCAGGGCGGCGCCGCGGAACAGGTTGCCACCGCCGATGACCAGCCCGACCTGCACGCCGATCCCCACGAGCTGGCCGATCTCCAGGGCCATGGTGTCGAGAATTCTAGGGTCGATGCCGAAGCTCTCACTGCCGGTGAGCGCCTCGCCGCTGAGCTTGAGCAGTATCCGCTTATATTTTTTTTCGCCTGCCGCCTGGGGCATAAAACTCCCTCCCGAAAGCTGCGGGGTATCTTACAGGACAACGGCGCGTCGCCCTAGTACGTTCGACCCCCAATTACTGCCAATGCGCTGACTCGAGCCCCTGGCGGATGTGGAGTTCCCGCGACAATCAGGACGCGGCTTAAGAATCCCGGCGGTTACGGGGGCTTTCTGCGAGCACTGACCGAGTCCCAAAAATTGCGCAAGCAATTTTGACGACCTTCAGGTCGCCCCGAAGGGGTGAGAAGGCGCGAAAAGCGCCTTCGAATCAATTTTTCGCGGAGCGAAAAATGGTCGAGTTGCGCAGCAGCCCGGAACCGCCGGGATTCTTGCGTTCGTCGCGGGAACTCCACATCCGCCAGGGGCGGGAGCGCACTACCACAAAAAACGGGGCCGAGGCCCCGTTTGCGTACCGAGTGAGTGCTCAGCCGCCGAGCTGTGCGGCGACCTCGTCGGCGAAGTCGACCTTCTCGACCTCGATGCCCTCACCCACCTCGAAGCGGATGAAGGACGCGACCTCGGCACCCGCGGCGCCGACCAGCTTGCCAACGGTGGTGTCAGGGTCCTTGACGAACGGCTGTTCGACGAGGCTGTTCTCAGCGAGGAACTTCTTGATCCGGCCGCCGATCATCTTCTCGATGATCTCCGGCGGCTTGCCGGACTCCTGGGCCTGCGCCGTGAAGATGTCGCGTTCCTTGGCGACGACGTCCTCCGGCATGTCCTCCGGTGACACGACCTGCGGATTGACTGCCGCCACGTGCATGGCCACGTCCTTGGCCAGGTCCTGGTCGCCGCCCTTGAGCTCGACCAGCACCGCGATGCGGTTGTTGCCGTGAACGTAGGCGCCCACGACTCCGGCGTCGGCGCTGGCCAGCTCGATGCGCCGCACACCGATGTTCTCGCCGATCTTCTGCACCAGCGCCTCGCGGCTGGACTCCAGCGCGCCCGCCATCAGGGCCCCGACATCGGTCTGGCGGTTGCTGAAGGCCGCCTCGACAACGCTGTTCACAAAGCCGAGGAAGTTCTCGTCGCGCGCCACAAAGTCGGTTTCGCTGTTCACTTCCACCAGCACACCGTAGCTGCCGTCGTCCGCGACGCGCGCGGCGACGACGCCGTCGGCGGCCGTGCGACCGGCTTTCTTGGCAGCCTTCATACCGCTGGACTTGCGCAGTTCCTCGATGGCCTTGTCGATATCGCCATCGGCGGCGGCGAGCGCCTTCTTGCACTCCAGCAGGCCGAGGCCTGTGCGCTCACGCAGTTCTTTTACCAGTGCTGCGGACATTGGACTTCCTCCTCCTGGGCCCCGCACTCGCGGGCTTCCTCATACTTGTCAGCCGGGTCGCGGGACCCGGCGGTACAGATTGCATTGCTGACTGATCCGGAGACCACTCCCCGGAAGTTGCAGTTACCCGGCGAGGAGCCGGGTACCGGTTACCCCGCCTTGGGCTCTTCCGCCTCGGCGGCGCTCTCGGCCTCCGCAGTCGCAGGTGCCTCTTCGGCAGCGGGCTCTTGTTCGGCTGCAGGCGCTTCTTCGGCTGCAGGCGCTTCTTCGGCTGCAGGCGCTTCCTCAGCCGCGGGCTCTTTTTCGGCTGCAGGCGCTTCTTCGGCCGCGGGTTCGGCTGCCGCTGTTTCCGGCTGTGCTGCGGATTCCTCGACAAACTCGTCTCTCGCGGACACGGCATCGCCGGCCTCGACCCTGCCCTGCACACAGGCGTCCGCCACGGCGGTGACGTAGAGCTTTATCGCGCGGATGGCGTCGTCATTGCCCGGGATGACATAGTCGATGCCGTCCGGGTTGCTGTTGGTATCCACGATGCCGATGACGGGGATACCCAGCTTGTTGGCCTCGGTGATGGCGATGCGCTCGTGGTCCACGTCGACGACGAACAGCGCATCCGGCAGGCCGCCCATCTCCTTGATACCACCGATGCTGCGCTCGAGCTTGTCCATGTCGCGCGTGCGCATGAGTGCCTCTTTCTTGGTCAGCTTGTCGAACATTCCGTCCTTCTGCTGATCCTCAAGCTCCCGCAGGCGCTTGATGGAGGCCCTGATGGTCTTGTAATTGGTGAGCATGCCGCCGAGCCAGCGATGGCTGACGTAGGGCATTCCGGCGCGCTCCGCCTGCTCGCGGATGATCTTGCCGGCGGCGCGCTTGGTACCGACGAACAGAATCTTGTTCTTGTTACCGGCGAGCCGCTTCACCATGTCCAGGGCGTCGTTGAAAGCCGGCACGGTGTGCTCGAGGTTGATGATGTGGATCTTGTTGCGGGCACCGAAGATGTACTGGTCCATCTTGGGATTCCAGTACCGGGTCTGGTGACCGAAGTGCGCACCCGCCTGCAGCAGGTCGCGCATACTTACCTGCACTTCTGACATAACTACTTACCTTGTAATGGGTTAGTCCTCCACATATCCCCGCTGCCAAACCGTGTCCTCCCGGGAGAGGTGGCGGCACCCTGACAGGGGTTGCGATATGTGTGCGTCGTTTTGTTTCACTCCATGGGGCCCGTTCAGATCCTGTCGTCCGGCCGGTACCGCCAAAAAGTGGCGCGCTTTATACCACAACAGGGGGGGCGATATAAAGAGCCCTGCGACCGGGTAGGATGGCGCCCCGGTACAATTGCGCCGGGAATGGGGTAGAATGTGCCCCCCGCGGGGGACGCGGGCCGCATTTTTACAGTTTTTATCGTTATATTTCAAAGAGTTACAGATGTCAGCAACCATCAAGACAGCGGCTGAGATCGAGAAAATGCGGGTCGCCGGCGCCCTCGCCGCCGAAGTGCTGGAAATGATCGAGCCACAGGTCCGGCCCGGGGTCACCACCGGCGAGCTGGACCGCATCTGCCACGAGTACATCACCGGGACACTGGACGCCGTCCCCGCGCCGCTCAACTACCACGGATTCCCGCGCTCTATCTGCACCTCCATCAACGATGTCGTCTGCCACGGCATTCCCTCGGACACCAAGAAGCTCAGGGACGGCGACATCATCAACATCGACGTGACCGTCATCAAGGATGGCTACCACGGCGACACCAGCATCATGGTGGAGGTCGGCGACGTGCCCTCACACGCGAGGCGCCTCATCGAGGTCACCCACGAGTGCCTCTACCTCGCGCTGGACGTGGTCAGGCCCGGCGCAACCCTGGGCGATATCGGCCACGCCATACAGACCCACGCCGAGAAAAATTACTACTCCGTCGTACGCGAATACTGCGGCCACGGCATCGGCAAGGTGTTCCACGAGGACCCGCAGATCCTGCACTACGGCCGCAAGGGCACCGGCATGGTGCTCGAGCCCGGCATGACCTTTACCATCGAGCCGATGATCAACGCCGGGCGACGACACACGCGCCTGAACAAGAAGGACGGCTGGACGGTGACCACCCGGGACGGTCGCCTCTCCGCCCAGTGGGAACACACCATCGGGGTCACGGACGACGGCTGCGAGGTATTTACACGGCGCAGCAACGAAGCCAGGCTCGCCTGACGGTGGCGGCCGCCGACCTCCTGCCGGGGGAACTGTTCGACCGGGGTGGCTTCGAGGCGGGCCTGGACGACGGCAACGCCATCGCCGCCTGCAAAGACGCCATCTCCCGGGCCACGGAGTACCAGTACCGGCAGTTCCGCGAGGGCGCGCAGGCCAAGGAGTTGATCCGCCAGCGCGCGGTTTTTATCGATGCTCTCCTCAGCGTCCTGTGGCAACGGCAGGACTGGGGCGAGGCGGAGCTCGCCCTTGTCGCGGTCGGCGGGTACGGCCGCGGCGAATTGCACCCCCATTCGGACGTGGACCTGCTGGTCCTGCTCGGCGACAACTGCGACGCGTGCCGCGAGACCCTGAGCAATTTTCTCACCCTTCTCTGGGATATCGGCCTGAACATCGGGCACAGTGTGCGCGATGTGCAGGAATGCGCCATACAGGCGAGGGAAGACATCACGGTCCTGACCAACCTGCTGGAGGCTCGCGTGATCTGCGGCCCCGCAGAGCTCATGTGGCAGGTTCGGGAACTGACCTCCCCGGAGCTCATGTGGTCCAGCGCCGAGTTCTTCCGGGCCAAGATCGATGAACAGCGGCAGCGCCACACCAAATTTGCAGACACCGAGTACAACCTCGAACCCAACGTTAAGAGCTCGCCAGGGGGCCTGCGCGACCTGCAGGTTATCGGCTGGATCGTGGAGCGCCAGTTCGGCGTGGAATCCCTGGAGAAAATCACCGCCATCGATTTCCTCACGCAGGAGGAGTTCGAGATTCTCTCCAACGGGCGCAATTTCATGTGGCAGGTGCGCTTTGCGCTGCACATGATCACCGACCGCGAAGAGGACCGGCTGTTGTTCGACCACCAGCGCGAGCTCGCCGCGCTGTGGGGATTGAGCGACGGGGACAAGCTCGCCGTCGAGCAGTTCATGCAGGTCTACTACCGCTGGGCGCTCGCGCTTGGCCAGCTCAACGAGGTGCTCGTGCAGTACTTCGACCAGGCGATCCTGCACCAGGACCGCGCCGACGAGGTGCGCGAGATCAATGAGCGCTTCCAGATACGCAACGACTTCATCGAGGCGCGTACGGAGGACGTGTTCGAGCGGCACCCCCCCGCCCTGCTGGAAATCTTCCTGCTCTGCGCCAACGACGAGTCCATCGAGGGTGTCGCAGCGCCGACGATCAGGCTGATCCGCGACAGCCGGCACCTGGTGGACGACGACTTTCGCAGCGACGAACGCAACAAGCGAACCTTCCTCGACATCCTGCGCAGCCCGCACAAGATGGCGCGCCAACTGCGCCGCATGTCGCGTTTCGGAATCCTCGGCGACTACCTGCCCGAGTTCGGCCGCATCGTCGGGCAGATGCAGCACGACCTGTTCCATACCTACACCGTGGACGCACACACCCTGGAGGTAGTGAAGATTGCCCGCCGTTTCATGTACCCGGGCTACGAGGACAGGTTCCCGGTATCCAGCCGTGTGGCGCGCAGGCTGCCCAAGGTCGAGCTGCTCTACATCGCCGCGCTCTACCACGACATAGGCAAGGGTCGCGGCGGCGATCACTCGGAGCTGGGCGCCGTAGACGCGGAGCTTTTCTGTCGCAACCACGGCCTGGACGACCACGACACGGGCCTGGTGGTATGGCTGGTGAAAAATCACCTGCTGATGTCGGCGGTTTCCCAGCGCAAGGACATCTCCGATCCCGAGGTGATACAACAGTTCGCCGAGCACGTCGGGGACGAGGAGCACCTCGACTACCTGTTCACGCTCACGGTGGCGGACATCAACGGGACCAATCCCACGCTCTGGAACGCGTGGCGGGGGAGCTTGCTGCGCCAACTGTACACGGAGACGAGACGGGCATTGCGCCGCGGCCTGGACAACCCGGTGGAGAAGAGCGCCGTCATAGCCCAGAGCCGCCAGGCCGCCGTCGACGTTCTCGAGGGTCGCGGCTTCACCCCCGAAGAGCTCGAGGAACTCTGGCGCGAGCGGGGGGATGACTATTTCGTACGCGAGCGCGCCGAGGATATCGCCTGGCACACAGAGGCGATTGCCGACCACCACGAGCGCGACGGGCCACTGGTACTGGTGCGCAACAGCGCGGAGTCGAGTGTTGCCAACACGACGCAGATTTTCATCTACGCCCGCTCCAGGCCGCGACTGTTCTCGCGCATATGCGCGGGCCTGGAACAACTCGACCTCAGCGTGCACGACGCGCGGATCTACAGCGCCAACGACGGCATGAGCCTGGACACCTTCTTCGTCCTCGGCGCGGACGGCGAGCCGATCACCGAGGACGCCGACCGCCTGCGCCACATTCGCGAGTACCTCACCGACAGCCTCGAGGCAGAGTCAGGGGACCCGGCGATCGTGGCCCGCCGCACCCCGCGCCAGGTGAAGTCCTTCTCCATCCCGACGGAGACACGCATGAGTATCGACGAGGCCAAGAATCTCTCCGTGCTGGAAGTGGCCACACCGGACCGGCCCGGGCTGCTGGCAAGGCTCGGCAGGATTTTCGTCGACTACAACATCGAGCTGCAGGCGGCCAAGATCCAGACCCTCGGCGAGCGCGTCGAGGACGTATTTTTCATCACCGACGAGCACCAGCAGGCGATACGCGACCCGGAGCTCTGTGCCGCCATCCAGCAGACCATCAAGGACGAGCTGGACGAGCAGGCCGCCGCCTGAATACCGTGAACCCGCGCCTGCAGGGATTGCACAGCTACCCCTTCGAAAAGCTCGGGCAGCTGCTGGCCGGCGTCGAGCCGCCCCCGGGGCTGGCGCCGGTGCGCCTGTCGGTCGGGGAGCCGCAGCACGCACCCCCGGAATTCGTGCTGCAGGCCATCCGCGACAACCTGCATCGCCTCGCCAATTACCCGGCTACCGCCGGCATGCCGGAACTGCGGGCCGCGATCGCGGGGTGGCTGGAGCGTCGCTTCGCGCTCTCCGAGGTGGATCCCGCGACCCAGGTGCTGCCTGTCAACGGCACCCGCGAAGCCCTGTTCGCCGTCGCGCAGGCTCTGGTCGAGCCGGGCCTCGACGCGCGGGTGCTGGTGCCCAACCCCTTCTACCAGATCTACGAGGGCGCCGCGCTGCTGGCCGGCGCCTCCGTACAGTACCTGAACTGCACCGCGGAAACGGGCATGCAGCCGGACTTCACCGCCGTGACCCCGGAGCAGTGGCGCCAGTGCCAGCTGCTTTACCTGTGCACGCCTGGCAACCCCACGGGGGCGGTGCTGACGCTGGAGGAGTTGCAGGCGCTGGTGCGCCTCGCGCGGGAGTACGATTTCGTCATCGTCAGCGACGAGTGCTACTCGGAGATCTACCCCGACGAGGCCGCCCCGCCTCCCGGGCTGCTACAGGCCTGCGCCGCCATGGGCGACGGCGAATTCCACAACTGCCTGGTCTTCCACAGCCTCTCCAAGCGCTCGAACCTGCCGGGCCTGCGCTCGGGTTTCGTCGCCGGGGACGCGGCCCTGTTGGGCCACTTCCTGCGCTACCGCACCTACCACGGTTGCGCCATGCCCGTGCACCACCAGCTGGGCAGCATCGCGGCGTGGTCCGACGAGGCCCATGTCGTCGACAATCGCTCACGCTACCGGGAGAAATTCGACGCGGTCCTCGCGGAGCTCGGCGACCACCTCGAGGTCGGGCGACCCGAGGCGGGATTCTACCTGTGGCCGCGAACGCCGGGCAGCGATACGGACTTCGCCCGCGACCTGTTCAGCGCGGAGCACGTCACCGTCCTGCCCGGACGCTTCCTCGGGCGCGAATCCGGGGGCGTGAACCCCGGCACCGAACGGGTGCGTATGGCCCTCGTCGCCCCCCTCGACGACTGCATCGACGCCGCGCGGCGCATTGTGCGCTTCCTGGAACACAGGCCGTGAACAAGGCGGGGCGCGTCCAGTACATCCTCGAGCGACTGCAGGAACTCTACCCGGAAACACCGGTGCCACTGGATCACAGGGACCCCTATACCCTGCTGGTGGCAGTTCTGCTGAGCGCCCAGTGCACCGATGAGCGGGTCAACAGGGTCACACCGGCCCTCTTCGCCGCGGCCGACAATCCCCGGGACATGGCCGCGCTGGAGGCCGCCGAAATCGAGGCGATCATCAAGCCCTGCGGCCTGTCCCCGCAGAAGTCCAGGGCAATCCGGCGCCTCAGTGAGATCCTGCTGGAGGAACACGGCGGTGAAGTGCCGCGGGACATGGAGGCGCTGGAGCGACTGCCGGGTGTCGGCCACAAGACGGCGAGCGTGGTGATGTCCCAGGCCTTCGGCGTACCCGCCTTTCCCGTCGACACCCACATACACCGCCTCGCCCAGCGCTGGGGCCTCACCTCGGGCAAGAACGTGGTGCAGACCGAGCGCGACCTGAAGCGTCTGTTCCCCGAGGAGTACTGGAACCGCCTGCACCTGCAGATCATCTACTACGGCCGCGAGCACTGCACGGCGCGGGGATGCGACGGCCGGGTGTGCGAGATCTGCCGCACCTGTTACCCCACGCGCAAGCATCCGAAGAAGACCCGGAAAGCATAGGGCTGAGCCAAGGGCGGGAAGGCAAATAACTCCTCGGAGACGTCTGGCGACAGGACGTCGCCAGTCGAGCCTGTACATGGATGTACGCTTTTTGGCGTGCTCCGAGGAGTTATTTGCCTTCCCGCCCGTCCGCCCGGAGGAGCCCCCGGCGAAAACCGCGTCCCGCGGGGGTGAAGCGGAGAAAACTGTCCCCGGATTTGCTATGCTACGCGCCCTTTCGAACAGCGAGCGGCAAGCGGGCGCCAGGACAGTGATCACCCTCTACGGCATTCCCAACTGCGACACCGTGAAGAAGGCCCGCAAGTGGCTGGACGAGCACGGCGTGGACTACCGGTTTCACGACTTCCGTGAAGACGGCCTGGAGCGGAGGCAGGTGAAAACCTGGCTGGCGGAGCTGGGGTGGGAGACACTGGTCAACCGGCGCAGCACCAGCTGGAAGGCACTGGATGCGGAGGCGCGCGACAGCATGGACGACGCCGCAGCCCTCGCCGCGATACTCGAGTCACCGACGCTGATCAAACGGCCCCTGCTGGATACCGGCGGCGAGCGCCACACCGGGTTCGCCCCGGCGCAGTACCAGAAACTTTTCAGTGCACATACCCTGTGACGACGAAGGACCCGCAAACAAGGGACGGCAGACAAGGAACACGACATGACTGACAGCGCTTTTGCCCTCGGCCTCGGCGTGGGGACTCTCAACAGCGCGGGCGACTGGCTCGAGGTGTATTTTCCGGCACCGGTGCTGAACCCCTCTACCGCCCTCGCGGGCGCCCTGGAGGAGATTGATTCCGGTGCGGTACTCGGCGCGGCGGCACTGGGAGAACTTTCGACCCGGCTGCGGGAGGCGGGCGAGGCTGCACAGGCCGACCTTGCCGCACGCCTGGCGGAGTCCGGCCGCCCCGCGGCGGCCGTGCTGCTGGCCACAGATGCTCCGCCGGCCAACGTGCCCGAAGGTTACCTGAAACTGCACCTGCTGTCGCACCGCCTTGTACAGCCCCACGGCACGGACCTCGAGGGGCTGTTCGGCGTGCTGCCGAACGTGGCGTGGACCAGCGAGGGCGCCATCGACATCGCCGAGCTGCCGGAGCGCCAGCTCGCCGCGCGCCTGCGCGGCGAGGTTCTCGAGGTCAGCTGTGTGGACAAGTTCCCGAAGATGACCAACTACGTGGTGCCCGCCGGCGTGCGCATTGCACACACCGCTCGCGTGCGCCTGGGCGCGCACCTCGGCGAGGGTACGACGGTCATGCACGAGGGCTTCGTCAATTTCAACGCGGGCACCGAGGGCCCCGGCATGATCGAGGGGCGCATTTCCGCGGGGGTCATGATCGGCGCGGGCTCGGACCTGGGCGGCGGCGCCTCCACCATGGGCACGCTGTCGGGCGGCGGCAAACTCGTAAACGGCATGGGCGAGGGATGCCTGGTGGGCGCCAACGGCGGCACCGGCATACCTCTCGGCGACCGCTGCACCATCGAGGCGGGACTGTACCTCACCGCGGGAACCATCGTCGCCATACTGGACAGCAACGGCGACAGGGTAGAGACGGTTAAAGCGCGCGACCTGGCGCAGAAGTCCGACCTGCTCTTCCGCCGTAATTCCCAGACCGGCGCGGTAGAGTGCCTGACCAATCGCAGTGCGGTCGAACTGAACGAGGAATTGCACGCTCACAACTGAGCGGGCATTGACGCGGCGTGGAAAAAACCCTGGAACTGTGTTGCGACCTCATCCGGTGTGAATCCGTCACACCCCAGGACGGCGGCTGCCAGGCCATCATGACGGCGCGCCTGGAGGCACTGGGCTTCGATTGCACCGACCTGCCCTTTGGCGAGGTGAGCAACTTCTGGGCGACCCGCGGCGGCGACGGGCCGATTCTCGTGTTCGCGGGTCACACCGACGTGGTGCCACCGGGACCCCTGGAGGCGTGGGACTCGGCGCCCTTCGAGCCCGAGGTGCGCGAGGGCACGCTGTACGGCCGCGGCAGCGCGGACATGAAGGGCAGCCTGGCGGCCATGCTCGTGGCCTGCGAGGCGTTCGTCGCGGCACACCCGGAACACCCGGGACGTATCGGCTTCCTCATCACCTCCGACGAGGAGGGGCCCGCCGTGGACGGCACTGTTCGGGTACTCGACCACCTCGCACAACAGGGCGAACAGATCGACTGGTGTGTTGTGGGAGAACCCTCCAGCTCGAACACCCTGGGCGACGTGATCAAGAACGGCCGCCGCGGCTCCCTCTCGGCGACGCTCACAGTGCGCGGCGTGCAGGGCCATATCGCCTACCCCCACCTGGCGGACAATCCGATTCATCGCCTGATGCCGGCGCTGCACGCACTGGCCAGCGAGACCTGGGACGAGGGGAACGAATTCTTCCCGCCGACTTCCATGCAGGTGTCAAACATTCGCGGTGGTACCGGGGCGGGCAACATGATCCCCGGCGAGGTTGTGGCGGAGTTCAATTTCCGCTTTTGCACCGAGGTCACCGACAGCCAGCTGCGCGAGCGCACTGCAGCGCTGCTGGACCGCTTTGATTTGGACTACCACATAGACTGGCACCTCAGCGGCCAGCCCTTCCTCACCGAGCCCGGTGCACTGGTGAATGCCGCCGCCGCGGCGGTGCAGGAAGTAACCGGAGAAGCCCCCGAGCTGTCCACGGCCGGGGGCACCTCCGACGGGCGCTTCATCGCGCCCACGGGCGCCCAGGTGGTCGAGCTCGGCCCGGTCAACGCGAGCATCCACAAGCTGAACGAACATGTGAAAGCGGACGATCTGCCGCGCCTCGCGGCCATGTACCTGGGGATCCTGGAGCGGCTGCTGACCGCCAGCGCTTAATCGAAGCCGGCCAGTCGGGCCTCGACCGCGGCGCGGCCCAGGGCGCGGTTGCCCTCACCCGGGATCACGATAACCTCCCCCGAATCCAGCGCCGCCAGGCTGCACGCCACCACCTCGGGCGGCTCCGACCAGAACTCCGCGGGGATGCGCTCGCGGTCGAACCCGCGGTCCACCATGGCGTCGTGGAACTCGGTGCGAATGTACCCGGGGCACAGTGCCTGCACGCGCACGCCCGTGCCCTCCAGCTCCCGCTGTAGCGCCTCGGAGAAATAGTTGAGGAACGCCTTGGTGGCACCGTAGACCGCGATGCCTTTCGCCGGCATGAAGGCGCCGAGGGAGGACACGTTGACAATATAGCCCCCGCCCAGCTCGCGCATGAAAGGCACCGCCGCGCGACACAGGGTCACGGTGGCGTCGATATGCAGGCTCACCATGTCGCGCTGGCCGTCTACCGGGAGGTCCGCGAAGTCACCCATCGTGGCGAAGCCCGCGTTGTTCACGAGGTAGTCGACGGGGCCCTTCTGCCGCAGCGCCTCCATGGTCGCGGTTACGCCCTCGACGGTGAGCAGGTCCGCCTCGATCCGGTGCACCTCGGCCAGGTCGGCCAGTTCGCCAGCCAGTTCATCGAGTCGGTCGGCGCGGCGGGCCACCGCGATGATAACCTCGCTCCGCTCCGCCAGCTGGCGGCAAAACTCCACGCCGAGGCCGGCTGAGGCACCGGTTACCAGCGCCGTGGTCTTGTGATCGGACATGGTATCTCCAGGGGTTGCCGGGGCGGTCAGTCGCGCCCCCGCAAGACATAGACATCATAGCGTACCGCCTTGCCCTCGATACAGTGGGAGGGCGGGCGGTCTCCCAGTGCCTGCGCCCGCGGCGGCCGCTTGACCACCACCCGCGCCACATCGCGACCCAGCGCCCAGCGGAGCAGGTCGACGGGTTCCCCGGCGGCCCCGTCGGCCTCGAGCAGGAACTGGAAAAACGCCATCTCCTTCTTCACTTTCGCACGCTTGGACCGCGGCGGGAACATGGGGTCCAGGTAAATACCGTGGGCGCCGTCGACAGCGGTGGAGGGAACCGCGCGGGCATCGCCGGGCCACAGGGACATGCGCGGTACCACCCCCGCCAGCCAGGGGTCACCCGGGTCCGCCGCCCTTTCGAGGCCGGACGCGAGGAGCGCGGCGATCACCGGGTGGCGCTCGCACAGCAACACCTCGCAGCCGAGATCGGCGAGCACGAAGGCGTCCCGCCCGAGTCCCGCGGTGGCGTCGACCACGCGACCGGCCCGCCGCGGGCTCACGCCCAGCGCGCGACTGAGCAGCTCCCCGCCTCCCGCGCCGCGCCGGTGGCGCATCGCGGGGGCCCCGAAATCGACTTCGACGGGACCGGGGACACTGCGCCCCGTGCGCTGCACGGCCAGGCGGTCACCGTCCAGCCGTATCACGGCGTCCGCGCTCGGGCATTCTGCGGGGTCGGATCCCGGGGGAAGTAACGTGAGGGAGAGGTCCCCGGCCAGCTTCCGGGCGGCGCCCACGTCGCCGGCCGCCACGGGCAGCACAGCCAGGCGGGGAGGACCGGCCACGGCGACGCCGGGCCGCCTCAGGCGCCGCCGGCGAGCATGGCTTCGAGACTGCGGCAGTTTTCCCGGATGGCGTCCATGTACAGGTGCCGTCCGCCGAAGTGTTCAGCGGCGTAACGGTGCACGCCACGGAACTGGCCGTCCAGCCGCTCCTCGATAGTGGCCCGTATGAACGCGGGGGTCATGCGCAACAACTGCTCCGGCGAGCGGTAGATCGTACCGGTCACGCTGTGCGTCCCCGCGTCTCCCGCCATGCCGCCGATCACGAACTCCTCGTAGAGGTGTTCGCGGCACTTGCGCACGTAGTCGATATCCGCCATCTGGGCGATGAGGTCGGCGGTGCCCAGCAAGGTACCGAGCAGGTACTCCTTGTCGCCGACCACATCCAGGTCCAGGGGGTCCCGCTCGTACCCGGTGAAGTGGATGATGCGCGTGCAGGTGGGAGACAGGTGGCCGAGGCCCGCCTGCGGCAGGTAGTCGGCGAGAAAGCGCGCCCCGCGCCCCACGTGCACCCGGGTGTAGGCGGCGCCGCTCTTGTTGCGGGTGTCCCGCGTGCGACGAATGTAACCGGCGTCGTGAAACAGCGCGGTGGCGATGCCCGCGAGCACGAGGTCCCGCTCGAGGCATTCGCCGTCCGCGTGGCAGCTCGCGTGGCCGTCGAGGAGCCTCGCCATCGCCAGTGTGACGTCGAGTACGTGCTGGCTGTTGTGGTACTGGATGTCGCAGGCGTGGTAGCCCGGGAACTCCCCGGCGTACAGGCGCCCGAAGTCGGTAAACAGCCGGTCCAGGACGGCGAAGTCCTCGTCGGGATAGCGCGCGGACAGGATGCCCCGCACCGCGCGGCTGACCGCGACGAGATCCGTGACGTCGACGGTATTACTGACGTCCATGCGGGTGTCCCGCGGGATCTGTCCCATCCCGTCAGTCCTCGGTGATGGTCTTGCTGCTGCGCTTTTTCAGCATGCTGGACAGGTCGTCCACGAGCTCTTCGGCGCTGGGGGCCCGCTCCGATTCAGGCTCGGTCGACCCGGCCGCTTCCGCGGCCCCGGAGCGCGAGGGCAGGTGCGACTCTCCCAGCCCGAGGGACAGCTGTTCACCCGCCAGGTCGATCTCGATCTGCAGGTTGTAGGCGTAGCGCGACAATCCGTGCTTGTCGACGATACGGAAACGCCGCGGGCGCACCTGGCCGTCCTGCTCCTCGCTCTCGGTGAGGTGGCAGGACATCGCCCCGATCGACTTGCTGGAGAGCTGGATACCGTGCACGGTGTCCAGCGACCGATTGCAGGCGGCGACAAACGAGGTGGCGGAGACGGAGGTGATGGATTTCACCGTGCTACCGCCCCAGCCGGCCTGCTCGCAGTGGAACTCCCCCACCAGCACCTGGCTGGCCTGGGCGAGGTCCAGCATGCGCGCCAGCTCGATCGTGACATCGCCGACGATGTAGCTGAACACCGAGGGATTCACACCCTCCGCCTGGTAGAGCTCGTAGTGACCACCAATATGGTAGCCCGTGCGTATCACCGGCACCGTGTTGCCTTTCGAAGCCGCCCGGGCGACGGCGTTGTCCGCCACCACCAGCAACATGAAGACGAACAGGTCCTGGTTCGCGCCCGGGCTGAGATCGCGATTCCAGACGTAGTACCCGTCGCCCGTGGTGGTGCGCGCGAAGTTTATCTCTATGCCCTTGCTCATCAGCTTGCTGCACGCCGAGTTGAGCGAGTAGGACAGGCTGTTGAGCTGCGAGGCCTGCTCGAAGGGCGTGTGCAGGGAGAAGTCCACGATATCGAACAACAGGACCGCGCGACTCTCCACGTAGCTGAGCCCGTAGCGCTTGATCAGCTGCTCCACCGCCTCGAGTACCTGCGGTTCCTCGGTGAGCGCGGTTTTCAGCTTGATGAAGGTGGGAGAGACATCCAGCCGCTCGCTGACGGCGAACAGCTCTTCCCGGGATTTGCGGCGCTCACCGGAAATCAGTTCCCGGATGAAGGTCTCGTTGTCGTCGCCGGCAGCGGTGTCCTCACCCACGGCGCAGTAGTTGCCGAGGAAGTAGTGCGGGACAAAGATGACCAGCAGGCCGCGCTCGTCCGCGCTCCAGCACAGCACGATGTTCTGCCCCATGCGCCACTGTTTGCGCAGCGTCTTTTCGAGTGCCTTCAGGTTGCCTCGCTGGACAATGCTGATGGCCTCCAGGGTGTCTGCGCCGCCGCCGTTGACCTGTCCCGGCCCGGTTGCACCCGAATCGTCCGTCTGCCCGGATTCCGGCATGATCCTTCCCGTCCCTGTTGCCCGCGTCGGAGGGTGAACCGCCCTGCCCCCACTGGCATTATAATGACCTGAGGGTCCGCGAGCCACGCCCGTGGGACGCCCGCCCCTGAAGCGCCTGGGAAACTGCATTATGACCTTGTCGTCGCTCATCCTGTACCGCCGCCTCTGTCTCGGCTTCATTGCTGTCTTCCTGGCCGCCTGCCAGGGCTACGATGTCACTGTCAACGACCGCGTCGTCTACTCGCCCGAACCACTGTTCAGCGACTTCGACCTGCCCGACCCGGGCCTGGCCGCCTGCGTCAAACAGGCCGTCATCGACACAATGGCCCACCGGGCCTCCGACCTGGCCGTCCTCAACTGCAGCCACGCGGGGATCGAGAGCCTGGAGGGCCTCGCCGTGTTCACCGGCCTGACCCACCTGCGCCTGTCCTCCAACCGGCTGCGCAACCTGGTGGAACTCGGCGGGCTCGGCGCCCTGCGCGAGCTGTACCTCGACGACAACGACATCGTCGACCCCGTGCCGCTGTACGCACTGCCATCCCTCGCGGTGCTCGACCTCGACGGCAACAGCGCACTGCAGTGCCCGCGGCCTGGGTCGTTCGCCGGACTCGAGCGGGTGATCCTGCCGGACCACTGCCGCGACGCGGGCACAGCGCCGCCCGCCGCGGACGCGATCGCGGAATAAGGCACTTTAGCAGCGGTCTGGCGGGTCCGGGGACGCCCCGCCCGCGGGAACGAGAACTTATTCACAGATTGTAAAAATGTTTAGGGACGCCCGTAGGAGGCGCCCGCAGGAGGCGCCCGCAGGAGGCGCCCGCAGGGGGCACCCGTAGGAGACGCCCCTAAGGGCGCCCGGTCAGGGGGCGCTGAGATCGAGCCAGCCGAAGCCCTCCCCCTGCTCTGCCAGCACGACGTCGTCGAGGGAGTCCAGTACACCCTGCAGCGCGCGCTCGACACGATCGCGGCTGTTGTTGTTCTCGCTGATATGGGCGACCACCAGGTGGCGCAGGGCCGCACAGTCGAGCTGCCGCAGGAAGTCCGCGGCCTGGGTGTTGTTCAGGTGGCCCCAGTCGCCGGCCACGCGGCGCTTGAGGTGCTCGGGGTAGGGCCCGCACAACAGCATGTCGAGATCGTGGTTGAACTCCACGAGCAGGCTGTCGCAGTCCCGGTAGTGCTCGACCACGTGGGGGGTAACGGTGCCGAGGTCTGTGAGCACGCCCAGGGTGAGCTCACCGGCGGTGAAGCGGAACTGGCAGGGCTCGGCGGCGTCGTGGGGTACCGCCACCGCCTTCACCGTCAGCGCGCCGATCTCGAAACTGTCCTCGCAGTTGAAGCAGCGGTGCTCAAAACTGCCGTCCAGCCGCCCGCTCGCGCACGTGCCGTGGGTGAGATAGACGGGAATGCCGTGGCGGCGCGACAGCGCGGCGACGCCGCTGGCGTGGTCGGAGTGCTCGTGGGTGACCAGGATGGCGTCGAGTTGCGCGGGCTCCGTGTCGAGTCGCGCCATGCGGCGAACCGTCTCGCGCATGGAGAATCCGCAGTCCACCATAACCAGTGTCGCGCCCGCCCGGACGAGCGTGGCGTTGCCCTTGCTGCCCGATCCCAGAGATGCAAACTGCACAGGTCTGTCCTAGGGCACCTCTGAACAATGGGAATAATGTTCAGCGGAGCCCTTAAGCGCACTGAACGAGGCGCGCTCCGCAGGCAATGGCCGTAGCCCTTGGCAAGGAACGCAACGACGTGCAGTGCGCTTAAGGGCCCGCCCCGCGGGGCTTGCAGGCGAATGCGCACTCCGCGTTGCCACTTCTCGACGTGCAACCAGCATGCCTTCGAAGAGGCGCCTCGATTGCGCATTCGCCAGTAAGCCTGAATATATTGCCATTGTTCAGAGGTGCCCTAGCTGATATTGCCCTTGATCAGCGCGAGCAGGCCCTGCTCCTCCCGCTTGTCGAAGGGCAGTTCGTCGTCCTGCGGACTCAGCCGGATGGTGACGACACCGTCCCCGGCGGACTCCATGGTCACGATGAATTCGCGGCCCGCCATGGGATGTTCGTCTTCACCCCAGAGCCAGTCGAACCAGCCGTCGTCGTCGCCGTCCTCCGGGCCAATGAAACGCGTGTAGTAGACACCCGCTGTCTGGTCGCGGTCCGTGATCTCGAAGTGGGAGAGCGGCAGAGCCCGGCCCAGCGAGGCCCAGGCGCGGTAATAGGGCAGCGCCAGCTCGATGAAGGTGTATCCCTCCGGGGCCTCCTGCAGGGAAATCTTGCCGCTGGAGGTAATCCCCTGGTTCGCCACCATGGACACCGGCGTGGAATCGGCGCTGTCGGCCAGGTATTGCGCCACGGCGCGCAGCATCTCCTGGGCCTGCGCGGGGTCGTCCGACTGCGGGGGCCAGTTCTGGATGTCCCCGGCCTGGTTCATCTGCAGCACGTGCAGCTCGCTGGTGCCCCGCTGTACACCCTGTTCCATGCGGAAGCGGAAACGGCTCGCCATGGGCTTGCCTTCCAGCGTGAGCCAGTTGGAATCGATAATGCCTGCGCGGGCGTCGGCGCGCGCCACCTGCATGCCCGCGGCGGCCAGGAAGCTGCGCACCTGTGGCCAGACCTGGCCCGGCGCGAGGGCGACCAGCGCCCAGCTCTCGTCACCGAGCTTCTGGATGCGCACAACCTCGCCGCCCTGGCCCGACACCAGCGGGGCCGGCCGCGGTACCTCGAACTCACCCTCCAGCAGCAGGCCGTCCTCCACCTGGGGCACGACATAAATCTCGCGCAGGGCGCCGGCATCCCTGCCCTCGGGCACGGTGACCACCGGCATCTCCGGGGCGCGCTTGTAGTCCTCCGAGCGGTCGCGGAAAACCCCCTCGTCGCCGAACAGGAAGCCGCAACCGGGTGTGCATATCAGGGTGGCCGAGAGCAGTGCCGCGCGCAGGGGGGAGTCGACGCGGAGCCTCATGAGTCCGCCGCGTCCAGCGCCGCGGACACCTGCGCGTGAAAGCGCTCGTCCAGTTCAGTCAGGGGCAGGCGTATGCCGGCGCCGATCAGCCCGCGGTGCTTGAGCGCCCACTTCACGGGGATGGGGTTGGCTTCCAGGAACAGCGCCTCGTAGAGATGGCGCAGGCGCGCGTCGATTGCCTCGGCTCCCTCCCGCTCGCCGCCGATGGCGAGGCGACAGAGTTCCGCATTGAGTGCGGGCGCGACATTGGCCGTCACCGAGATGCCGCCGTGACCGCCGGCCAGCATCAGCTCCATGGCCGTCGGGTCGTCGCCGGAGTACAGGGCGAAATCGGGGCCTACGCGGCCCAACAGGTCCGGAACCCGCTCGAGCTCGCCCGTGGCGTCCTTCAACCCCACTATATTGTCCAGCTCCGCCAGGCGCTGCACCGTGTCGTTGCCCATGTCCACGGCGGTACGGCCCGGCACGTTGTAGAGAATTTGCGGGATATTCACCGCCTCCGCGACGGCCCGGTGGTGCTCGAAGAGCCCGTTCTGTGTCGGGCGGTTGTAATAGGGGGTGACCAGCAGGCAGGCATCCGCGCCGGCTTCGGCCGCCGCCTCGGTGAGCTCGATGGCCTCCCAGGTGGAGTTGGAGCCGGTGCCCGCCACGACGGGGATGCGCCCCGCGCAGTGCTGCACGCAGTGCCTGATGACCTCGCAGTGCTCCGGCACGCTGAGGGTGGCACTCTCGCCGGTGGTGCCGACCGCGCCGATCGCCGCGGTGCCCGCCTCGATGTGCATGTCCAGGAGCTTGTCCAGGTCTTCCCAGTGCACGCTGCCGTCCGCGTGCATGGGCGTCACCAGGGCGACGATGCTGCCGGTAATCATGTGTGGTCTCCGCTCGCACGACCCCGGGAAACGCCCGTCCCGGGGCCGCTGGCCATTATCCACGCCAGCGACAGGATAACAACCTGTGGGCTAAAATGGAGCGCCCCGACACCCGCCGGAAAGACACGATGCGCACGCTCACCGGTTTCATGCTGGCCCTGCTGTTCGCCCCGCTACTCGCGGCGCAGGGAACCGCGTTCGACGGGCCGCAGGTGACCGATCTCTCCGTGCTGGACCGGCAATGGATGCTGCAGCAGCGCCAGCTGGTCGAGGACCTGGCGCGCAGCCACCTCGGGCGCAGCTTCAGCGGCGACCGCGATCGCGACCTCGACACCCTGCAGGCGCTGCTTGACCGCGGCCTCGTGCGGCCCGACCAGACCCGCGAGTTGCAGGCCATGGGTGTGATCATGGGCGAGTTGTTCGCCGCAGAGCTGGGGCTGCACTGGGTGGTGTATGAGGATGCGGTGGGTCGGTCGCGCGCACTGCGCGACGGCGCGACCGACAATTACCTGTTCCCCATGACCATGATCGCGCGGTACCGCGAGGTCGGCAACAAGACGCCGGTCGCCGCGATCTATGCCAGGGGCCGCGACATCGTGCTGGGCAGCAGGCCCCCCGCACCCTACCGTTAGGCACCGCGCGGTCGCGTGGCATTCGCCGCGGCCACCCTTTAGACTAGCTGCGATACCAATAACCCGGGCCTCCATGAACGCTTCAACGCCTGCCTACCGCTTGCTGGGCGACCACGAGACCGCCAGCCTGCATTTTTCGGGAGACTGGGTGCAGGGACAGGACTGCGCCGATTTCAGCGAGTTGCAGTCCCAGCTGAGAATTACCCACCCCAAACACCTCGACATTCACGGCGGCGACCTCGGGGAGTGGGACTCGCTGCTCATGGCCTTCCTGCTCAACTGCTACAACCACTGTCGCGCAGAGGGCATCGAGTTCGCCATTCGCGACATGCCTGAAGCGGTAGACCGACTGCTGGAGGTGGCCACCGCGGTCCCCGCCCACCAGCCGACCGAGGACGAGCCGGCCTCCTTCCTCGCCTCGCTGAACCCCTTGGCGTTGGGGAAAAAGGTGGCGGAGGACCTGCGCGAGTCCCTGGCCTTTACCGGCGAGGTCACGGTGGCCCTGGCGAGGCTCGCCGCCGGGCGCGCGAACACCCGTTTCTCGGACTTCCGACAGTTCTGTTACCAGGCCGGCCCCGACGCCTTCGCCATTATCAGTCTCACCAGTGTGCTGGTAGGAATGATTCTGGCCTATCTCGGGGCGGTGCAACTACAACAGTTCGGTGCGGAAATATTCGTCGCGGACCTCGTTGTAATCGGCATGCTGCGCGAGATGGGCGTACTGATGACAGCGGTGGTCATGGCCGGGCGGACGGGCGCCGCCTACGCCGCGCAGCTGGGCACCATGCAGACCAACGAGGAGATCGACGCCATCACCACAATGGGTATTTCCCCCATGGAGTTTCTGGTGGTTCCACGCATGCTCGCGCTGGTCGCGATCATGCCGCTGCTCACCATCTATGCGAACCTGCTGGGGATTGTCGGCGGCGGTATCGTGGCCGGGGGCATGGGCATCTCCGCGCAGACCTACATCAACCAGGGGCTGGCGGCCATGGGTTTCGCCCATATCGCGGTCGGCATCATCAAGGCGTTTGTCTTCGCGGCGCTGATTGCCATCGCCGGCTGTCGCGCCGGTATTAATTCCGGGCGCAGCTCCGCCGCGGTGGGCCAGGCGGCCACCGAGGCGGTTGTTACCGCGATCGTCTACCTGATCGTCGCCGACGCCGCGATCAATATCATTTTCCAGCAGGTGGGCCTGTGAACGCCGAGGTGCACATCGAAGTCCGCGACGTGACGATGGCCTACGGCTCCTTCGTCATCCAGCGCGACCTCAGTTTCGACATTCACCGCGGCGACATCTTCGTCATCATGGGCGGCAGCGGCTGCGGCAAGAGCACCCTGCTCAAGCACATGCTCGGCCTCATACCGCCCAGTACGGGCGACATACTGTACAGCGGGGTGAGCTTCACCCGCGCGGACGCCGATGACCAGGAGGCGATGCGACAGCGCTGGGGGATCACCTACCAGTCGGGGGGCCTGTTCAGCGCGATGACCCTCGCGGAGAACGTCACCCTGCCCCTGCAGCTCTACACGGGCTATTCACAGCGGGACATCGAGGACATCGTTGCCTACAAGCTGGCCCTGGTGGGACTGGACGGCTACCAGGACTACTATCCCTCTGAAATCAGCGGCGGGATGCGCAAGCGCGCGGCCCTGGCGCGGGCGATCGCCCTGGACCCCGAGGTCTTGTTCTTCGATGAGCCCTCCGCCGGCCTGGACCCCATCAGTTCGCGCCTGCTGGACGAACTCATCCTGCACCTCAAGGAGAGTATCGGCGCCACCGTCGTGATGGTGACCCACGAGTTGCCGAGTATTTTCGCCATCGCGAATAATTCCGTGTACCTGGACAATGTCAGCCGTACCATGATTGCCTATGGCAACCCCGTGGAGTTGCGCGAAACCAGCGACCAGGCCGTCGTTCGCCAGTTCCTGTCGCGCAGCGCCGCCGGTGCCAGTGAGGAGACAACATGAGTGAAAAGCCGCATACCGTCGCCATCGGGGCCTTCGTCATCGGTGCGGTGCTGATCGCGCTGACCACCCTGTTATTTGTGCTCGGTTCGGGTTTTGGGACCAGGGAGAAGGTCGTCATGGTGTTCGACGGCTCGGTGACCGGCCTCAACGTGGGCGCACCGCTGGCCATACGGGGGGTGCGCGTGGGACAGGTCACCAACATCGAGCTGATCCTGGACTCGGATACCGTGGAGCTCATCATGATGGTGGAAGCCGACTTCGACCCCAGCGCAATTCACCTTCGTGGCTCCGTCAACGACAACCTGACCGAGGAACTGCTGGCGCGCGGCCTGCGCGCGCAGTTGAACACCCAGAGCCTGCTCACAGGACTGCTCTACATCCAGCTGGACTTCCACCCAGGTAGCGAGCTGGTGCTGCGCGACATTGACTCGCCCTACTTCCAGTTTCCGACAGTGCCCTCCGACCTGGAACGCATCACGCGGAAGTTGCAGAACATAGACTTCGGTCAACTCGCCGAAGACGCGGAGCGCATGGTCGAGCAGTTCAACGACATGGTGGGCAGTAAAGCGTTCAAGTCCCTGCCAGAGGAGGCCAATTCCGCGCTCAACTCACTCACCGGCTTGAGCGAGGAATTGAGGGCGCAACTGGCCAGCACAGGGCCGAAACTGGACATTGTGCTGGACGAGACCGCGGTGACGGTCACCAACGCCAACGACCAGTTGCCGAAGCTGTCCGCCCTCGTCGAGCAGAACCTGGCTACGCTGGACGACGCGGTCGGGGCGTTCGAGGCTGCCATGCAGAACGTGGAGGGCCTGGCGTCGCACGACTCCGCGACCCTGTACCAGCTGAACAGGGCGCTGGAGGAACTGGCGCGGGCCGGCCGCTCCCTGCAATCGCTCGCCAGGACACTGGAGGAGCAACCGGAAGCCCTGCTCCATGGGAAAAGCGGAGAGAAGTGATGAACAAGCGGATACCAGGAATACTGACAGCGCTGTTCTGCGCGGCGCTCCTCGCGGCCTGCGGCAGCAGCCCGCGCAACAACTACTACCTGTTGAGCGCCGAGGATGTCGCCGCTCCCGGCGGATCCGAGCCGTCCGTGGGCATCGGGCCCGTCACCGTCCCAGAGTACCTGGCGCGGGACAACCTGGTGTATAAACGCGCGGGCAACAAGCTGCACGTCTCGGACACGGAACAGTGGGCGGAGCCGCTCACCGACGGCATAGCCCGCGTCCTGGCGCTCAACCTGGCCGCCGAGCTGGACACCCAGAGCATCCGACTGCTGCCCTGGGACCCGCAGCGCCGGCCGGACTACGCGGTGAAGGTGAACGTGCTCGGCCTCGACGCGGACAGCAGCGAGGCGACGCTGGTCGTCGAGTGGCTGGTCTACCGTCCCGGGGACAGCAGTGCAGTGGAGCGGCGCATCAGCAACCTCGCTGAGCCGCTGGGCGGCGCGGGGGGTGTGGAGGCGATCCCACCGGCTTACAGCCGCCTGCTCAAACAACTCAGCCGAGAGATCGCCACGGCGATAAACGCGGTGCCCTAGAAATCCTCGTTGCGCAGCATGGCGTCGGAGCCGCCGTCGACAAAGAACACCGACCCACAGACAAAGTCGGCGTCGTCACTCAGCAGGAAACGCATGACGTTGGCGATTTGCGGCGGCTGTGCGGTGCCGCCGAGCGGCACACTGTCGCCAAACGCCTTGATGGCACTGCCCAGCTCCTCGTCAGCCAGCACCTGCTCCGTGAGCGGCGTCATGGTGATTCCCGGCGCCACAGCGTTGAGCCGGATGCCGTCCGCCGCGTAGTCGACCACGTTGCGCCGCATCCAGATGCTGATAGCGCGCTTCGAGCCGGCGTAGGCGGTGTGCCCGTCGCGCTCCTCCAGCGCCGCGCAGGTGGTGGCCTCGTCGCCACCCAGGCAGTCCTGCACGAACGCGTCGTCCGCGGGCACCATGGGCGCCGAGTTCGAGGAGACGAACACCACGCTGCCTTTCCTCTTGGCCAGCAGGTCCCGCAGGCCCTCGACCGTCGCCACCACCGCGAAATAGTTGACCTGCGCGATCAGGGACAGGGGACGGGCCACCGGAGGCAGGCCGGCACAGGGAATAAAGCCGTCGAGCCCGTCGGGCGCGCGCTCGCGCACACCGTCGACGGCGGCCCGGCGGCCCTCGGCGGTCGACAGGTCGGCGATGACATCGCCCTCCTTGATATCCACGGAGATGACCTCGTGGCCGTCCGCCTCCAGCTGGCGCTTGAGCTCGGCGCCGATCCCGGTGGCGCCACCCGTCAAAGCAAAAATTCCCATGTCGCGTTTCCCACCTCTGCGGCCTGTATTGAAAGTAGACGGTATTCTCGACGAATCCAGCGCTCACGCCATGTGCGCTGCGGTCATATTCACTGGTAAATTCAGCGCTGGTAAATTCAGCCCGCCAGGTCGACGGTCTCCCCCGCGGGATCGAGTACGCGGGGGTCCTTGTTGCGCGCGTTGCCCACCGCCCCCGCCAGTGGCGTGAGTTGCAGCGACTCCTTCAGCTCGCTGCGGAACACCGGGTCATCCGGCGCCAGTTCGCAACTGTTGTCCAGCCAGCGATCCCACTCCGCGGGGGACAACATGACCGGCATGCGCGCGTGCCAGGGGCGGAAATCCGGCGCCGCGGCGGTGGTGACCAGGGTGCAGGACAGCAGCGGCTCGTCGCCCTTCTCCCAGATATCCCACAGGGCCGCCACGGCGAGCGCACCGGTGCTGTTGCTGATCATCCAGGGCTGCTTGCGCTCGCCACCGGGGCGCCACTCGATGAAGCTGCTCATGGGCACGACGCCACGACGGCGCCGGAACGGCTGCTTGAAGGCGCGGCTGCGGGCGAGGTTTTCGCTGCGCGCGTTGAACATGGAATACTTCTGGTCGACTGCGGGCGCCCAGGAGGGCGTCAGCCACCAGCGCGCCTCGCGCAGCTCGCGCTCCCCCGCGGCGCCGGACACCAGCGGCACCTGCTCCGTGGGCGCCACGTTGGCCCGGGACGGCAGCGACAGGTCGAGACCCAGGTCGCGCAACAACTGCTGCAACCCGGGGCTGTCTATAACATTGAACCGCCCGCACATGCCTGCACTGTGCACAATTCCTCCGGGGGCGGCAAGCGGGGGCGCCCTTGCCTGCGCTGGCCCGCGAGAGTACCCTGTGCAGCGCTTTTTCACCCCCGGAGTGCAGCATGAGCGGAAAACCCCAGGCGCCCGCCATCGAGGGCTGGCACACCATGGAGCCCAGCCCCCACCTGATCGGTACACGCTGCAAGAAGTGCGGCACCTACTTCTTCCCCAAGCAGAGCCACTACTGCCGGAATCCCGACTGCGACAGCACCGAGTTCGAGGAAGTGGAGCTCAGCCGCACGGGCACCCTGTGGAGCTACACGAACGCCTGTTACAAGCCGCCCGAGCCTTTCGTGGCGCCGGATCCTTTCGAGCCCTACGCCATCGCGGCCGTGCAGCTGGAGGAGGAACAGATGGTCATCCTCGGACAGGTCGTGGAGGGCGTCGCCGTCGAGGACCTGCGTGTCGGTATGCCCATGGAGCTCGTGCTGGAAGCCCTGCACGAGACCGATGAAGACATCAAAGTCACCTGGAAGTGGCAGCCCGTCAGCGCATCCTGACCCGCCTGTCGAGCCAAGCCTGGAGAGAAGACAGTATGTCCAATGAGATCGCCATCCTCGGGGCCGGAATGCACCCCTGGGGGAAATGGGGCCACAATTTCGTCGAGTACGGTGTGGCCGCCGCCCGGGAAGCCCTCACTGACGCGGGTGTGCCGTGGCGCGATGTCACCTTCGTCTCCGGTGGCGCGACGGTTCGCTGCGGTTACCCGGGCTACGTGGCCGGGGCCACCTTCGCCCAGGCCCTGGGCTGGCAGGGCGCCGAGGTCAACACCTCCTACGCAGCCTGCGCCTCGGGGTCCCAGGCCCTCGCCGCCGCGCGCAACAAGATCGTCTCCGGTGAGTGCGAGGTGGCGCTGGTGGTCGGTGCCGACACCACACCCAAGGGTTTTCTCGCACCCGCCGGCGGGTACCGCCCGGAGGACCCGGACTGGGTGCGCTTCTACCTGGGCATCACCAATCCCACCTACTTCGCGCTCTACGCGCGCCGCCGCATGGACCTGTACGGCGACACCCTGGACGACTTCTCCGCGGTGAAGGTGAAGAACTCCCTGGTGGGCAGCAAGAATCCGCGGGCGCGGTACCGCAAGGCGTTCAGCGCCGAGGACGTCGCCGCGTCCGCCATGGTCGCCGACCCCCTGCGCCTGATGGATATCTGCGCCACCTCCGACGGCGGCGCGGCCGTGGTTGTGTCCAGCCTCGAGTACGCGCGCAAGCTGGGCAAGGGCGACGCCCCGCGTGTCGCCGCGATCTCCACCGTCACGCCAAGTTTCGCCAGCGGCGTGGTGGAGATGCCCGACATCGCGACCGACTCCGCGGCCGCGGCGGGGGTGGACGCCATCTCCTACCGCGCGACAATCCCGGTCAAGGCCTACGAGGAGGCCGGCATCGGCCCCGAAGATGTCGACCTGGCGGAAGTGTACGACCTGTCCACCGCGCTGGAACTGGACTGGATCGAGGACCTGCAGCTGGCGCCCCGTGGCGAGGCCGCCGCGCTGCTGCGCGCCGGCGATACCGCCCTCGGCGGCCGCATTCCGGTCAACGTGTCAGGCGGCCTGGCCTGTTTCGGCGAGGCTGTGCCCGCGCAGGCGCTGGCCCAGATCTGCGAGCTCACCTGGCAGCTGCGCGGCGAGGCCGGCGACCGGCAGGTTGAGGGGGCGAAAGTGGGAATCACCGCGAACCAGGGCCTGTTCGGCCACGGCAGCTCGGTCATCCTGAAAGCCTAGGCCCGCGCACGGGACTAGAGTTCGCGGATGTAGTCCAGCTGGTCGTCGATCATGTACAGGCGGTGCCGCGGCCCGCCCGCCTCGAGGTCCTCTTCGTCGTACCCCGCATCCCCCGCGTAGAGAAAACACACCCCGTCCTCGACAAACGCCATGCGCGGCGCGTAATAGAAGGGGTCGCGCGCACCGATACGCTGCCGCGCCTCGGCACAGTCCGCGCAGTCCGCGATATCACTCAGGCTGACAAAGGTGGGCGGCATGAGCCGCAGCGAGTGCGCCCTGTCCGCCGATTCACTCAGGGCGAGCGCCGGGTTGACCCAGCGGTGCCGGGCGATTTCGCAGCCGTCCACGCAGACCTCCTGGCCATCTTCCAGGATGGTCAGGAAAAACCAGGTGGCAAACCGCCGCTTGGCCCCCTCGGGTGTCGTCCAGTGTGAGAGGAAGACCAGCTGGTCGGCGCCCACGGCCAGGCCCGCCTCCTCTCGGGTCTCGCGAATGGCCGCGTTGACCGCCGCCGCGTAGGGGTCGCGGTCGTCGGTGTAGTCGGCCTCGTCCACCTTGCCGCCGGGAAAGACCCACATGCCGCCCATGTGCCTGACCGCCTTGTCACGCTGCACCAGGAGTGCCTCGAGCCCCTCGTCGCCGTCCCGCACCAGCACGACGGTCGCCGAGGGGTGTACGGGCTCGCTCGCGTTGCTGGTCTCGAACATCTGTCTCCCCTCCCGTCCCGGCGCCCGGTGGCTCAGGGGAAAAACCGGCTGATGGTGTCGATAACACACGCGGGGCGCTCGGCGCCCTCGATCTCGATGGTCATGCGCACCACCACCTGCACGCCGCCCTTCACCTCCTCGGCGCTGACCACCTCCCCGCTGCCCCGGATGCGGCTTCCCACGGGTACCGCCGCGGGGAAGCGGACTTTCTCGCAACCGTAATTGACCCCCATGGACGTGTTGTTCACCTGCATGATCTGGGGCAGGAAGAGGTTGGCCAGGGACAGGGTCAGGTAGCCGTGGGCGATGGTGCTGCCGTAGGGTCCCTCGGCGGCCTTCTCGGGATCGACATGGATCCACTGGTGGTCACCGGTCGCGTCGGCAAACAGGTTGATCCGCTCCTGCTCAATTTCCAGCCAGTCGCTGCTGCCCAGGCCCTGTCCCACCGCCTCCAGGAGTGCGGCGGGGTTGTCGAAAGTGGTTGTCATCCGATCTCTCCCTGTCTACCGGTAACGCGAAACTATAGCACCCCGCCGCCGGCGAACGCAGCGACGGGCGGTTCAGGAACTATTGTAATGCGGCGGATGTCGGCTATGTTTAGGCGAGTACACCGCGACAGAAGGAGTCTCACGCATGGAAAACCTCAACATCGAAACGCTGCTCAGTGACTACGCCATCCCCTGGGGCATCAAGATCGCCCTCGCCCTGGTCATCTTCTACCTGGGCCGCATGGTGGTCTCCATGGTGGTGTCCGGGGTGCGCAAGGTGCTGCTGGGCCGCAACATGGACGAGATTCTCGTGGGCTTCCTCACCAGTATCATGCGCTGGGTGCTGCTGCTGTTCGTGGTGGTCGCCGCCCTCAGCCAGCTGGGCATAGACACCACGTCGCTCGTCGCCCTGCTCGGCGCCGCGGGCCTGGCGATCGGCCTGTCGCTGCAGGGGTCCCTATCCAATTTCGCCTCGGGCGTGATGCTGATCATCTTCCGCCCGATCACCAAGGGCAATTTCGTGGAGATCTCAGACACCACGGGTGTGGTGGAGACCATCGGCATTTTCACCACGACGCTGACCACGCCGGACAACAAGGAGGTGATCGTGCCCAACGGGGCGATACTGTCCAATACGATCACCAACTACTCGGCCAGGGATACGCGGCGTGTGGACATGGTCTTCGGTATCTCCTACGACGACGACCTGCTCAAGGCCAAGCAGTTGCTCGAGGAGATCCTGGCGGCGGACGACCGGGTACTTGCCGACCCGGCGCCGGTCGTCGCGCTCGGCGAACTCGCGGACTCCAGCGTCAATTTCCTGGTCAGGCCCTGGGCGAAGGCAGAGGACTACTGGGGTCTGCTCTGGGATACCACGGAACAGGTTAAGCTGCGCTTCGATGCCGCCGGGATCAGCATCCCCTACCCCCAGATGGACGTCCATACGGACAGGGCCGCCTAGGTCCAGATAAGACACAGATAGGCGCAGTTCGACGCATAAACCCCCGGGATCGATGCACGGTCCCGGGGGTTTTGTGGTTCATTACAAGTATTTCACAGGATGCGCGACGGGCGTTGTGGTATAAATGCACCCCGTTTTGTACAGCAACCGCCCTGTGAGCCCCCGCCGGCACCGGGCACCACCAGGTAGTCGCCGTGGCCCCGAGGAAAAAACAAATCGCCCTGTCCGCCGCCATGCTCGCCGGTGCGACCACGATCGCCCTGCTGTTATACCTGGCGCGGCCGGCGACGGAGATCGCGGAACCCGAGTACAAACCGGTCAGTGTCGACGTGGCCGAGGTGGTCAGGGAGGACCTGCGTATCCAGGTCCAGGCCCAGGGCACGGTGACCCCCCTGCGCGAATCGTCCCTGCTGTCGGAGGTCAAGGGCCGGGTAGTGGAGGTCTCACCGGCATTCAACGTCGGCGGCTTCGTCTCCGGCGGCGACGTACTGATGCGCATCGACCCGAGGGACTACGAGACCAGCTTGCTGCGCGCCGAGGCCGCGGTGGAATCCGCCGAGAGCAGCCTCGCCCAGGAGAAGGGCGCCGCCGAGGTGGCAATGCGCGAGTGGAAACGCCTGCCTGCGGGCACCCAGCGCAGCGACGAGGCGCGGGACCTGTACCTGCGCAAGCCCCAGCTGGAACAGGCCGAGGCGCAGCTGCTCGCAGCCAGGGCCGACCTCAATACGGCGCGGGACAACCTGGAGCGCACCGTGATCCGCGCACCCTACGACGCGCTGATCCGCACCAAGCACAGCGACCTGGGCCAGTTCGTCTCCCCCGGCAGCCCACTGGCCGACGTGATTTCCGTAGACTACGCGGAGGTGCGCCTGCCCATTCCACAGGCGCGGCTGGCGTACCTTGAGCTGCCCGGACTGGGCGGCGTCGGCGAGGGCTCGCCCATCGACCTCTACACGGACGTCGGCGGCGAGGTCAAACACTGGACGGCGCAACTGCACCGCACCGAAGGGGTATTCGACGAGCGCTCCCGGGTACTCTACGCGGTGGCCCGCATCGAGGACCCCTACGGCCTCGAGCACCCCGACCGCGAGCCCCTGCGCATCGGCACGTTCGTCAACGCGAATATCGAGGGCCGCGTCATCGAGGACGTGGTACCCCTGCCCCGCTACGTGCTGCGCGCCGGTAATTTCGTCTGGATCGTGGACGACGGCAACCGACTGCGCAACCGCAAGGTCAGCCTGCTGCGCACGGGCGGGGAACAGATTTTTGTCGAGGCCGGACTGGACGACGGGGACCTGGTCAGCCTGACTGCGCTGGACAACTCTTTCGACAGCTCCGAGGTCGCCGTTCACTCCAGCACGCCCACCAACCAGCTCGACGCACAGGGCAGGCCCCGCGAGAATCCAGCCGGGCAGTTGCAGGAGGCCACCGCCGCGGTGGATCCCAACGAGGCCAGGCAGGACGGCTGATGCAGTCCGGGGCCCCGCGCAAGGGCATTATCGCCTGGTTCGCCCACAATCCAGTGGCGGCCAACCTGCTGATGCTCATCATCATGGCCGCCGGCATCGGCTCCGCGTTCAACATCCAGCGCGCCATGTTTCCCGCCTTCGATATCAATATCATCTGGATCGATGTCGCCTACCCCGGGGCCGCCCCCGAAGAGGTGGAACAGGGAGTCGTGCTCAAGATCGAGGAGGCGATCAACGACCTGGAAGGGATCAAGCGCGTGGAATCGGACTCCTTCGAGTCCGCCGCGATGATCATGATCGAACCCCAGGACGGCGCCGACCTCTCAAAGCTGCTGGACGACGTGCAAAACCGCGTCGATGCTATCCAGCACTTCCCGGCAGAGGCTGAAAAACCCATTATCAGCCAGCCGGAGCTGATGTTCCCCTCACTGATACTGCAGCTCTCGGGCGATATAGACGAGCGCAGCATGAAGTCCCTCGCAGACAGCGTGCGCCGCGACCTGCTGACGTTCCCGGAAGTATCGGGCGCCCAGGTGGTCGGTGCGCGCAATTACGAGATTGCCGTGGAGATATCCGAGCCGCTGCTGAGGGAGTATCACCTCACCCTGGGCGACGTGGCCAATATCATCTCCGCCTCCTCCCTGGACCTGCCCGCGGGCTCAGTGCGCACGGAGAACGGGGAGATCATGCTGCGCACCATCGGCCAGGCCTACGTGCAGCAGGATTTCGAAGAGATTGTGCTGAAGACCTGGCCCGACGGCACACGCCTGCTCCTGGGCGACATCGCGACGATCAACGACGGCTTCGAGGACGGCGCCGGTTTCGCCACCTTCAACGGCAAGTACGCCCTGGGCGTCAGCGTGTTTTCCATCGGCAAGCAGGACATCATCGAGACCGCCGAGGTCGCCAAGGCCTATGCGGCGGAGCGCGCGGCGACCCTGCCGGAGGGCGTTCAACTCGACGTCTGGAACGACGCGACGTACTACCTGGAGGGCAGGCTGTCGATGATGATGGAGAACCTGGCCCTCGGTGCCCTGCTGGTGTTTATCATCCTGGCCCTGTTTCTCGAGATCAAGCTGGCCTTCTGGGTCATGATCGGCATTCCCGTGTGCTTCCTGGGCGCCATGGCCATGATCAACACGCCCTATATCGACGCCAGCCTGAACATGATCAGCATCTTCGGCTTTATCCTCGTTCTCGGCATCGTGGTGGACGACGCCATTATCATGGGCGAGAGCGCCTATACCGAGACAGAGGAACGCGGCCACAGTATCGAGGCCGTGGTGGACGGCGTCTACCGGGTGGCGACACCGGCTACCTTCGGGGTGCTCACGACGATCATGGCCTTTCTGCCGTCGCTGTTTGTGGCGGGTGTGTTCGGCGCCTTCCCGGAAGCCTGTGGCTGGGTCGTGATTCTCTGCCTGGTGTTCTCCCTGGTTGAATCGAAGTGGATCCTGCCCGCCCACCTCGCCCACTCGAAGCCGACACGCAACCGCCTGCTGCTCGAGATCGACCACGTCCAGGAGGCCGTAAACCGCGGCCTGCGCAATTTCGTGGAACAGCGTTACAAGCCGTTCATGCTGCGTTGTGTCCAGAACCGTTACACCACCCTGGCCTTCTTCCTGTCACTGCTGATACTGTGCGGCGGACTGCTCTCGGGCGGCGTCGTGCGCACGGTGCTCGCACCCGACACTCCAGGGGAGTTCTTACAGGTGGAGCTGCGCATGTCCCAGGGCATCCCGCAGGAGCGCACCTTCGAGGCCATCCGCGAAGTGGCGGCCGCCTTCGGCGCCATGGAGGAGCGCTACCGCGCCGAGACGGGCCGTGACGAGAAGCTGCTCGAGCACATGGCGGTCTACGGCTTCAACCGCATCAACGGCCGCATCGACGTGGAGCTGACCAAGGAGGAATCCCGCAGCATTACCACGCGGGAAATCGGCAATCGGTGGCGCGAGGAGGTGGGGCATATCCACGGCGCCGAGGTCTTTTCGATATCCAGCGCAGACGGTCCCGAGTTCGGCCCCTCGATCGCCTTCGACCTGATGCACAGCAATGCCGACGACCTGCGAGAGGCCGCCGCCGACCTCGAGGAGGCTATGCGCCACTACACCGGCGTATACGATATTCGCAATGGCGCGGCCGACACCGCCGACGAGTTCCACCTCGACATCCTGCCGGAGGCCGAGAGCCTGGGCCTGACACGCTTCGACCTGGGCAGCCAGGTGCGCCACGCCTTCTACGGCGCCGAGGCGCAGCGTGTGCAGCGCGGCATCGACGAGATCAAGGTCATGGTCCGCTACCCGCGGGAGGACCGGGAGAACGTCAACAGCCTGAACAACATGTTCATCCGCACCCCCGCCGGCGACGAGGTGCCCTTCGATACGGTGGCGCGTCTGGAAGTGAAACAGGGTCTGCTGAAGGCCACACGCATCAATTACCAGCGTGCGGCGGAGGTGACCGCCGAGGCCAACAAGCAACTCGTGGAACCGGACAAGGTCATCCGCGACATCGAGATGAATGTTCTCCCGGACTTGATGAACAAGTACCCCGGGTTGAGCTACGGCATCTCCGGGGCGGCCGACGAGGAAGCGAAGATGGCCGTGTCCATGATTATCGGCTTCGCCCTGTCACTGTTCGGCATCTACGCGTTGCTGGCGATCCCGACCCGGTCCTACCTGCAACCACTGATTATCATGGGGGTGATTCCCTTCGGGATGATCGGGGCGATCTTCGGCCACTGGATCACCGGCTACCCGTTGAGCATGATGTCACTGATGGGTGTTATTGCCCTGAGCGGCGTGGTGGTCAACGACAGCCTGATCCTCGTCGATTTCGTCAACAAGTCACTGGCCGCGGGCACAGAGCGCTACACCGCCATCGTTGAGGCCGGGATGCGGCGCTTCCGGGCCATCCTGCTGACCTCGCTGACCACGTTCTTCGGCCTGGTGCCCATGTTGCTGGAGGACTCGCTGCAGGCGGAGCAGATGATTCCCATGGCGATTTCACTCGCCTTTGGTATCGTCTTCGCAACGGTCATTACACTGCTGCTCATTCCGAGCCTGTACATGATCCTGGATGACCTGAAGCAGTGGATGGCGCGCCGGGATACCCGCGCCGAACTGGCGCACAGCGGGAGCTGACCATGGCAGAATTCGAGCGGATATCCGTCGACGCGGCGCGCGACATGATCGACGCCGGCGCGGTGGTCGTCGATGTTCGCGACGAGGATTCGTACCGGTCCGCGCACATACCCGGTGCACTCTACCTGGACAACACCACCGTACAGGATTTCATCGAGTCGGCCGACCACTCCGCACCCCTGGTGATCTACTGCTACCACGGTAATTCCAGCCAGGGCGCCGCTGCCTTTTTCCATGAAAAGGGTTTCGAGAAAACCTACAGCGTGGACGGGGGATTCGAGGAGTGGCGCACCCGGTTCCCGGTGGAGCCGGGCTGAGCGTCAGCGCACCATCGAGCAGGTGATACAACGCATGTAGAGGTGGCCGGGATCCTGCAGAAGGCTGAGTTCCTCCGCCGCTTCTCGCACCGGCCCGAGCACACCCTCCAGCACCACGCTGCCGGTGCTCTCACCCAACAGGCTCAGGCTCCCCACCCGGTTCGCAAGTTGCTTCAGCAGCATCTCCCGGGGCGACATCGGCAGTTCCACGTAATCGACCTCGAAGTCCTCCAGCCCGGCCAGTTCGGCCGAGGAGGCGATCGCCTCCTCCAGCCCGCCGACCGCGTCGACGAGCCCCGCCTCGAGGGCGTCGTGTGCACTCCACACCCGGCCCTGCGCCAGCGGATCGACCTCCTCCGGGCTCATGTTCCGCCCCTCTGCGACAACCTCGAGGAAACTGCGATAGGCGAAACCGATACCGCTGTTCAGGGCGTCCACCAGTTCCTGGCTCAGAGGCCGGTCGGCGCGCAGGGAGCCCGCCAGATCCGTGGTGCCGACCCCGTCCGTGTGGATACCCGCCCTCTCCAGCAGGTTCTCAAAGGTGGGGAATGCGGCGAAGACGCCGATGCTGCCGGTAATGGTTGAGGGCGTCGCCCAGATCTCGTCGGCGGGCGCCGCAATGTAGTAGCCACCGGACGCCGCCACCGCGCCCATGGAGACAACAACCGGGATGTCCTTCTCGCGCGCGTACAGCACCTGCTGGCGGATGATCTCCGACGCGAACATGCTGCCGCCGCCACTGTTGACGCGCAGCACGATGGCGCCGACTCCCTCCTCCTCGACCGTACTGCGGATCAGTCGCGCCAGCGAGTCGCCGCCTATCGTGCCGGAGGGCTGGTCGCCGGGGAGGATATTGCCCGCGGCGGTAATCACCGCGACGCGGTCACCCTCCGGCGCGGTAATTTCCAGTGGGCGCTTGCGCAGCACGTAGCGCCCGAACACCACCGCCTCGTACAGGCCGTCGTCGTTCTCCGCGCCGACCACGTCGATGAGATAGTCGTTCGCCTCGGTGCGGCTCATGCGCTCGTCGACCAGGCCGGCCTCCAGCGCGGCCCGTGCGGTGTCGCCGCCCTGCGCGCGCAGGCGCTGCGAAAAATTGTTGACGTAGTCGTCGACGGCACCCGGATCCAACTCACGCTGCGCCTCTACGATTCCCGTGTACTGGTCCCACATCTGGCCCAGCCAGCGACTCGTCAGCTCTTTCTCGCCGGGAGACATGTCGTCGCGCAAAAACGGCTCTACCGCTGATTTGTGCTCCCCCGCACGGAACACGTGCACGTTGACGGATATTTTTTCCAGCGCCTCACGGTAGTAGTTGCGGTAGCTGCTGTAGCCTTCAAGCGCGACACCGCCGAGGGGGTGGACAATGATCTCGTCGGCGTGACTGGCGAGCAGGTACTGGTCCTGTGTGTAATAGTCTCCCGAGGCAATGATGGGTTTGCCGCTCTCGCGGAATCGCTCCAGGGCGGCGACGATCTCCTGAGTCTTGCTAATACCCACGTAGACGAGGGCATCCAGCTCCATGACCAGGGCGGTGATGGCGTCGTCCTCACGTGCGAAATCGATGGCGTCTATGACATCGCGCAACAGCACCTCGTGACTCGCCGGCGAGGGATCGCGCAGGAGTGCCTGTAGCGGATCCACGGGAGACTTCTGGTCCACTACGCTGCCGCTGAGATTCAACAGGAGCGCCGCGCGCTCCGGGAGCGGTTCCTTGGCCCCGCCGATGTAGACGAAATAGATGATTGCGAGAAACGCGATAAACAGCAGGTTGGACATGGCGAGGCGCACGCGGGTGATGCCGTTCCAGATGGCGGTGAATACCCGTCGCAGGAAGGACTGCTCGCTCATAACTCGGTTACCCCTGATTAATGCCACTGGGTCCGGCGACACCCGGGCGCCTCATCCAGAGGTACCCTGGTTCTGCGCCCGCAGCTCCCGGGCTCGCCATCGCACGTACAACATCGCGCTGGTAAACAGTACCACAACCGCCACCAGCCCGGTTATCACCAGGGGGTCCCCGGGCCGGGCGAAAATGCGTACCACGAGGGCCGCGAAATACCCCAGCGTGACAAAGCACAGCCAGATATAGGTGCGCAGGTTATCCCGGCGCAGGCCCGGCAGGAACACCAGGAGAGGCAGCAACCGGAATACCCAGATCACCGCGGGCGCCTGGTACACCGCGAGGTCCAGGACCTGCTGGGCCAGCAGCAACGCGTAACTGCCCAGGGCCAGCCTCCGGCTGGCGACCACGGTGTTCATCCGGTGCGCGATGTCGCCAGGCGCGCGACCCGGCTTCCCAGTGCGCGGCAGAGCGCGGCCTCGGTGTCGTCCAGCGCCCGGTCGCTCCCCTCGCCGGCCCAGTGGGATGCGCCGTAGGGCGTACCGCCGCTGCGGGCGCTCATCAGGCCCGGCTCGCTGTAGGGAAGGCCGGCGATGACCATGCCGTGGTGCATCAGGGGCAACATCATGCTGAGCAGCGTGGTCTCCTGGCCGCCGTGCAGGCTGGACGTCGAGGTGAACACAACGGCCGGCTTGTCGATCATGGCCCCGCTCAGCCAGAGGGAAGAGGTCTGGTCGACGAAATATTTCAGCGGCGCGGCCATGTTGCCGAACCGGGTGGGGCTGCCCAGGGCGAGTCCCGAGCAATCCCGCAGGTCCTCGATGTCGCAGTACAGCGGACCGCTGTCCGGGATCTCCGCCGCGGCCTGTTCTGTATCGGCGGAAACAGCCGGCACGGTGCGCAGTCGCGCAGCCACGCCGGGGACGAGTTCCACACCGCGACCCACCTGCTCCGCCATGGCGGCGGTGGCGCCGCCGCGGGAGTAAAAGAGAACGAGGATGAAGGGCTCGGCCATCAATCGATCAGCGCGAGTACATTTTCCGGCGGACGCCCCAGCACGGCGCGCTCGCCCCGGACAACGATGGGTCGCTCAATCAGCCTGGGACACTCGGCCATGGCGGCCAGTACCTCGGTGTCGCTGGATTCCGCACCGAGACCCCGCGCCTTGTACTCGTCCTCACCGCGGCGCACGAGCTCTGCCGCACCCATTCCGAGCTTGCCCAGCAGTTCTTGGATCTCGGCCTCACCGGGCGCTTGCTCCAGATAGAGGATCACCTCCGGCGAGATTCCCCGCTCCTCCAGCAGCGCCAGGGTGTTGCGCGACTTGGAGCAGCGCGGGTTGTGATAGATGGTGTACTCGGCCATGGTGCATCCCCCGGTTGGAAACCGCCGCAGGGTAGCGCAATTCCCGGGCGCCGGAAAGCGCGCTGAAATTACACGCAATCGTGCCATAATGCGCGCATGGAATACCTCTGGCAGACACTGCGCGAACTGTGGCGCCGCGCGCTCTACCTCGTCGCGCGGTACTCGGCTGACCGCTGTTCGCAGAGCGCGGCCGCGCTCACCTACATGAGTCTCTTCGCGCTGGTCCCCCTGTTGACCGTGCTCTACACCATGGCGTCCGCCATACCGGCGTTCCAGGGCGCCGAGGCGCAAATGCAGGAGCTACTGTTCAGCCAGCTGGTACCGGAAACCAGTTCGGAGATCGAACAGTACCTGAACACGTTCTCTGAACAGGCCAAGAACCTCACCGGGCCGGGAATTGCCTTCGTGCTCATCACCGCGGTGTTGATGCTGCGCAACATCGAAACGGCCTTCAACCACATCTGGAAGGCGCGCGAGAACCGCAGCGCCGTGTCCAGTTTCATGCTCTACTGGGCGGTGCTGTCCCTGGCCCCTATCACTATCGGGCTGGCACTGGGCCTGAGCACGTATTTCACCACCTTCACCAGCGCACTGGAGCGCCTCGACCTCGCCGGCGCCCAGACCACCCTGCTACAACTGGCGCCGCTGGCGCTGAGTACGGGCGGATTCTGCCTCGTGTACGTCGCGGTGCCCAACTGCCGCGTGCCCTTCCGCCACGCGCTGGTCGGCGGTTTCCTCGCAGCCCTGGCATTTCACCTCGCACGCAGCGTCTTTACCGGCCTGATGGTGCGCTCCAGCATTTCGTCCATCTACGGCGCCTTCGCCGCGGTGCCGCTGTTCGTGTTCTGGATCTACCTGTCCTGGAATATCGTGCTCATGGGGGGCATCCTGGTGCACAGCCTGTCCGCGTACCAGGACCGGGTGCAGGCCAGTCGCCCCAACGTCCTCAAAGCGCTGGACGTGCTCAACCTGTTCTGGCAGAAACAGCAGTCGGGCAGGACGGTGAGCGAACGCGACCTTCTCGGCAGCCGGCACGAAGTGGTGAGGGGGCTCGACAGTGAGACCTGGAGCGAACTGCGTGACATCCTCATACAGCGCCGGGTGATCACGCAGAACGACCGGGGACACTACCTCCTCTCGCGGGACCTGCACACCGTGTCGTTCTGGCAGCTCAAGGAGTGGGTCAACGACGAGCGCGCGCTGGATCGCCGCGAACTGGCCGGGGCAATGGACTGGCAGGGGCGCGCCTACGACCTGCTGCAGGACCAGCGGCGCAGCCAGAGGGACATCCTGGACACCAACCTCGTGGAGCTTTTTACCGCATGAAACAACTTGCGACTCTCTTCCTGGCCCTGCTTCTGGGCGCCTGTGGCGACAAGGCCGAGAAGCCGGCCGCACCTTCCCTTGAGGATTTCCGCGGCCAGTGGGTTCTGGTCAACTACTGGGCCCAGTGGTGCAAGCCCTGCATTGAGGAGGTGCCCGAACTGAACGAGCTCGACATGAATCATGCAGACGTGACCGTGCTGGGTGTGAATTACGACGGCCTCAGCGGCGAGGAACTCGCCGAGCAGGAGCGCCGCCTCGGAGTCGCTTTCACCACCCTCGCCGCCGACCCGTCGGCGGAGCTCGGGGTCGACCGGCCCGTCGTGCTGCCCACCACGCTGCTGGTGAACCCCGATGGCGAATACGTCAACAAGCTGGTCGGGCCCCAGACCCTGGTGGCCCTGGAACGCGCCATCGATTCGCTGCGCAGGTCCGCCGCGGGGGGTAACGCGGAACTCGCCGAAGGCGGCTGAGCCGCACCCGCATCCCGGGCCCATGGGGCAAAAAAAAGCCGGCCCCAAGGGCCGGCAACCGCAGATACTCGATCTGGCAGGAAGTGTGGGACCTGGATGGAATCCAGAGATTACCGCTGGTGTCGACGGGCTGCCGCACCGGCGATAAGGTTGTGACCGCACCTCCCCCGGGAAGTTCCCGACCGGGCCCACCCGGCTCAGCTGACCCGTTGGACAGGGCGCCGGGCGGGGACTAATCTTTGGCATGCCCGCCGGCTCCCGGCAGACCGAACCCAGAACGATTACCACGGAATAGACAACATGAGCAGACTGTTTGACGACAATGCGGCAACGATCGGCGGTACCCCGCTGGTCCGTATCAACCGGATCACCGACGGCAACGTCTACGCCAAGCTGGAAAACCGCAACCCCGCCATGTCGGTGAAGTGCCGGATCGGAGCCAGCATGGTGGCCGCCGCCGAGAAGGACGGCAGTCTGAAACCCGGCATGACCCTGGTCGAGCCCACCAGCGGCAATACCGGTATCGCCCTCGCATTCGTGGCCGCCGCCAAGGGCTACGGCTGCATCCTGACCATGCCCAACACCATGAGCCTGGAACGCCGCATGCTCATGAAATCCCTCGGGGCCGACATTATCCTCACCGACGGCGCCAAGGGCATACCGGCGGCCATCTCCCGGGCGGAGGAGATCATCGCCTCGGACCGGGACAAGTACTGGGGACCTCACCAGTTCGAAAACCCCGCGAATCCCGCGATCCACGAGGAGACCACCGGCCCGGAAATCTGGGACGACACGGACGGCGGCGTGGACATACTGGTGTCGGGCGTGGGGACCGGCGGCACCATCACCGGTGTCGGCCGTTACCTCAAGCACACGCGCGGCAAGGCGGTGCACTGTGTCGCCGTGGAGCCGGACTCCACCACCATGATCACCGCCGCGAAGGCAGGTGAGGAGCCCACACATGCACCGCACAAGATCCAGGGTATCGGCGCCGGGTTCGTGCCGGAGAACCTCGACCTGTCCATCGTCGACCAGGTGGAGCAGGTATCCAACGCGGACGCCATGTCATGGGCGCATCGACTGATGCAGGAGGAAGGCATCCTGGCCGGTATCTCCTCCGGTGCCGCTATGGCGGTGGCCGACCGTATCGCGCACCAGCCCGAGCACAGCGGCAAGATGATTGTGGCTATTCTTCCGGATTCGGGAGAGCGCTACCTCAGCTCCGCACTCTTCGCCGATAGTTTCAGTGACAACGAGACCGTCCAGGCCACGGTTACCCGTCGGCGGTAGGGGCAGGCTCTATTTGCTGCCGGCCAGCCTGGCCAGCTTCTTCTTCACCTTGGGCCACTCGTCCGCGATAACGCTGAAATAGACTGAATCGCGGACGAAGTTCGCCTGCACGATCATGTGCTTGCGCAGCACCCCCTCGCGCGTCGCGCCGATACGCTCAAGCGCGCGCTGCGAGCGCTCATTGCGGGCGTCGGTCTTGAACTCGACACGCACACAGCCCAGGCGCTCGAAGGCGTGCGTCAACAGCAACAGCTTGGCCTGCGTGTTCACCGCGGTGCGCTGCCACTCCTGGCCCAGCCATGTCCAGCCTATTTCCAGGCTCCGGTGGTCCGGGCGAATGTTGAGGTAGCGCGTGCTTCCCACCGCCTTGTCCTTGCCGGTCTCGACGATGGCGAAGGGCAGCTGGCCGGGCGTCGCCAGCGCCTCGTCGATCCACTGGCGCGTATCGGCGAGGTCGACAAAACAACTGCGCGGCATATAGGCCCAGTCGCTCTCGGTGCGGCCGCGGTTGTAAAGACCCTGGGCGTGCTCCTGGGCCAGCGGTTCGAGGCGCACCGCCTCGCCCTTGAGCATTACGGGCTCTACGCGCAGCGACATGTCAGGCTGTCGCCGGGGGCCGACCCGCCCCGCGCCCGCTCACGGCAGCAGTACCGTTGAGCCGCTGGTGGCGCGCGACTCCAGGTCCATGTGCGCACGCTGCACATCCGCCAGCGGGTAGCGCTGGTTGATCTCCACGCGCAGGGTGCCGTCCAGGACGCGCGAGAAGACCGCGTCGGCGGAGGCCTGCAACTCCCCGGGAGTGCCCGTGTAGCTCAGCAGTGTCGGCCTGGTAATGAACAGCGAACCCTTGGTGGACAACAACTGCAGGTCCAGCGACGGCGGCGCGCCCGAGGCATTGCCGAAACTCACCATCAACCCCCTGGGCCGCAGGCAGTCCAGGGACATCTCGAACGTGTCGCGCCCCACCCCGTCGTAGACCACCGGCAGTCGCTCACCCGAGGTGATCTCGAAGACCCGCGCCACCACATCTTCCGTGCGGTAATTGATCACATGGGCGTAGCCGTGCGCGCGCGCCAGCTCGGCCTTCTCCGGGGAGCCCACGGTACCGATCGCCGTTGCGCCGATGCTGGACGCCCACTGGCCGAAAAGCAGGCCCACACCTCCCGCTGCGGCGTGGAACAGGCAGGTGTCGCCGGCGGCCAGCGGGAAGGTGCGCTGCACCAGGTACTCGGTGGTCTGCCCTTTCAGCATTACCGCCGCCGCCTGCTCGAACTCGATGCCCTCGGGAATTTTCACCAGGCGCTCCGCCGGCAGGTTCAGCGCCTCGGCGTAGGAACCGAACCCGGCGGAGCAGTAGGCGACCCTGTCGCCCGGCGCGAGGTCGACGCCCTCGCCCGCCGCGCTGACCACGCCCGCGCCCTCCATACCCAGGCCGATGGGCAGGGGCAGCGGGTACAGGCCGCTGCGGTGATAGGTGTCGATGAAATTCAGGCCGATGGCACGGTTTTCCACCGTCACCATTCCCGGCCCCGGCGACTCCAGTTCAACCTCCTGGAGACTCAGCACCTCGGGACCACCCGTCTCGCGCAATATAACCGCCAATACCATCCGGACTACTCCTCTACACCCGCGTGGGCGGGCGTCAAAACCGTTGCGCAGTGTGCAACAGCAGCACCCCGGTACGCAATGACAATCAGGGATCGGTACCCTGCGCCGCTTCCAGGATGAGGTCGCGGCGCGCGAGAATCGCCTCGATCTGCCGCGGGTGGAGGTAGGGGCGCAGCTCCGCATCGAGCCGCTCCCGGTCGAGGGATTCGAGCTTGCCCCGCAGCAGGTCGGAGACCTCGAGGTCGACCTTGCGATACTGGCGCGGCCGCTTCTCCGTGGAGCGGAACGCCAGCGTGTGGTCGATGAACGTCAGCATGAAGTTTTTCTTCGTCCACAGGATGTTGGTCAGGTTGCGATCCTCGTTGTAGATGAGAATGTCGAAAACAAAGCGCAGCCTGTACTGCTCCCACTGGTCGCAGTAACCCCCGAAGGGGATCTCCGCTTCCTCGCGGTCGCGTTCGTTGATGGCGTTTTCCACCCAGTCGGAAAGGGCGCCGTCATCACCGTCGACCGTCGCCAGAGTTGCAGTCGGCACCATCTGCAGGTCGATCATGCGGTCGACCTTGTAGGCGGCGACATCGTACTGGTAGCGGTCCGAGTTGTTCGCCCGGCGCGCGACGAAACCGGACCTCGACTGCAGGCCCGGGTCCGTATCCTCGTACTTGAACACCGCGTCATTGGTGATGCCGCCCTGCTCCTGGGTCACCCGCTTGGGCTTGGTGATCCCCGTGCCGATATCCGCGATGTTCACCACCGGCGCGGTAGCCATAAACGTCTCCAGTTCGGCGTCTTCCATGTCGGACAGTCGCCTGGAGATACTCCTCGGTTCCGGGGACGGGCGGGCCGGGGACGCCTCGCCCAGGTAGTGCACGTACTCACCGCCATCCTCCATAACCAGTGCCGAGGCCCTTCCCCTGTACACGCTGGACAGCATGCCGGTGTCCAGGCGGATCACGAGCCCCTCCATGCGCTGCTGCACCTCCCCGCGGGTCGGTGTATGACCGACAACCATCTGCGTCGCACCGACACGCTTGAGAAAGCGCTCCGTGTTGAACGACTCCGAGTAGGGATGGCAGTACGCGGTGCCCCGGTACCAGTGGGGGCTGTCGTCGCTGAACAGCAGCGCCTGCTGCGCCTCGAACACGGCGGTGAGAGGATCGAACCAGTCCGCCCGCTGCCGCGGGTTCGCCGCGGAATAAGCCTCCGCGCGCGCGGTCAGGAAGTCCAGCCGGTGGTCGTAATCCACATACCACGGCATGACCCCGGCGGCGCGCAGCGCGGCCATATTCTCGAGGAAGCCCCTCAGCTCACCCCGCAGGCGACCGTTGAGGGAGGCCAGGTCCTCACCGGCCAGCGCCTCCCCGATACCCCCGTGCACGTAGACGCGATCGTTGACCTTGACGGCGAAGGGCTGCCGCACCAGCCAACTGCCCAGAGCACCCTCCAGCGAGTATGCCTTGCGCAACGCGAGGAAACCCGGCGGGTACTGGGCGTCAAAGGCCGCCCGCACGTCGGCTTCCGCGCCGTCGGGATTGAAGCTGCGATACTCGGCGTAAAGCGCGTCGCGCTCCGCCTGGGTCTCGTCCGCCGCGAAGTCAGCGAACTCGGCCGCGGACACGTAGCGCAGGTCGCCGGTCATGACCATGACCTCGTGGTTGCCCAGCACCATGTGCACGGCCCCGCCGGCGTCCCGGGCCTGCGCCTCGAGCTGCATCATGAGTTCGACCACCCGGCGCGACCCGGGGCCGCGATCGACCAGGTCGCCCACCGAGACCAGGTGTGTGTCGCCGCCGCTCCAGTCCAGGTTGTCGTCGACGATACCGATCTCCCGCAACAGCTCCGTCCACTGCTCCCAAGCGCCGTGCACGTCGCCGAAGGCAACCACGCGCCCCGGCGCGACAACAGCGTATTCATCGACAGGGTCATCGCCGTAGGCGAGCGGGGCCAGCACGATGACGCTCAGCAGGAGCAGGTTTTTCAAGAGGCTGGGCATGGGGTCACTCCTCGAAGGGCCCGAAAGTCATCAGCGCACAGTGTAGTCCGCACCGGACACATTGCCATGCCCCCGTCCGCGCCTGTCAGTCCACCCAGTGCAGTACATCCCGGATCACCGACCAGCGCGGTTGGGAAGTCTTCGACGCACCCCCGAGCATCCAGTGCCCGTATAGACTGTCGACGGTGCCGTCCTTGCGCTTCAGGTCGATCCAGTTGCTCACGAACTCGGTCCACTCGATATCACCCCGCGGTACGGCGTAGGCCGCGGGGAATTTCACGGTGGGATCGCGCGAGCGGACCACCTCGTACTCGGGGTAGCGGTAGGTGTAGGCGGCGCCCTCCTCGGCGGACAACAGCAGACCGTCCGCGATCGGGGGGTCGCTGGTAAAAAACTCCTCGGCGGATTCCAGCTCCACGATTTCCGCGTCGGGAACGACATCCAGCAGCCGGTTGCGGAAATAGTGGGTGCTGACCATGGCGATTCTAAGACCCTTGCGGTCGCGCATGGCGGCGCGGTCAGCGAAGGCGTCGCGCTCGTGGTCGCGGACAATTACGGACAGGGTCAGATCCAGATAGGGCCGGGAAAACGATGCGTAGGTGTAGCGGTCCGGCAGGCTCGCTATGCACGACATGGCGATGTCCGCCTGACCCGAGGCCAGCATGCGGCCGAGGTCGGAAAAATCGAAAGGCGTGAACTCCAGCGCAACGCCGAGGTCCTCTGCCAGAATGTGCGCCATCTCCACGTCGAAGCCCACCAGCTGGCCGTCCGGCGCGAGGAAACTGCAGGGCAGGTTGTTCGGCCGGTAAGCGACGCGCAGGACGCCGCGATCGAGAATGTGATCGAGCCGCGTGCCCGCGAGTCGCGAGGCGCTGATCTCCGGGAGCATCGACTGCACACGGGCCGGCACCCGCGGCTCCATCAACTCGATGTCCGCCAGCACCTGGTCCCTCCCCGGCGCCTCCGGCACGAAAATCGTGAAGTAGGCGCGCAGGGAGACCACCAGTGCGACCAGCGCAACGCCGGTGATCGCCAGGTAGCGCAGCACGGGGGTGGCCCGGACCTGCAGGCGACCGCACAGCGCCAGGGTTCCCAGCACGCTGAGCACGATGATATGCAGCGCCGCCAGCATAGCGCCGAAGCGCCCCACCACGATGCCGGTGACCAGGAACAGCTGGAACATGTCGGCGGGAACCTGCAGCGAGTCCAGCAGGTAGGGGACGGCGACGTTGATGCTGCCGAACAGGCTGAACAGTCCGTTGAACGCCAGCGCGACCTGTTCGCCGAAGCTGAGATCCGTATCGGTGAACCAGGCGGCGAACAAAACAAACAGCAGCACCAGCAACTTGCCCAGCGAGGGGAAGTTGAAGGAAACGGGCACGATGATATCGATGGAGGACTCCGCCTCGGCGCTCTCCAGCCTGTGGCGCCTGAGCAGCTCCTTGCAGTTCTCCGCGATCTGCGGCAGGACGACAAACTGGTTGCCGGTCGCGAAGGCTGTGACCAGGGCGTCCCGGAAAGTGCGCAACACCTCGCGGAAACCGATTCCGCTGAGGGCGGAAATCAACCCGGGGAAAATCCAGAACGTGATCAGCAGGGCGAGGGCGACATAGGTGACCAGGTACACCTGCACCCGCTCCAGCTCCTCGATGGTCATGGTGCCCGCCGCGGCCGCGGCGATCGCGAATATCCCGTAGGGTGTGAGCTGCACAATGGCGGCGTTGATGCGGCTCATGGCGCTGGCCAGGCTGTCGAAGATCGGCAGCACGTCCTCCTTCTCCTCGACTGAAATGAGCGCGACACCGACGAGGATGGAGAACAACACAACCGCGGGAACCAGGTTGTTCGCCAGGGAATAGAAAACGTTTGCCGGCAGGTAGAGCTCCAGCAGGTCCGTGTTCTGCGGCTCCGCCGGCGCGTGGCTGCTGAAAAACGAGGCGGCGTCCAGGTCGGGAAAGGCCAGGGCGGCGCCGAAAATCAGCAGCAGCGCCATGCCCCAGATGAGCAACAGGACCGCCGAGCCGCGCAGGGCAAGGCTGCGCGCCTGTTTCATTTCCATGCGGCCAAAACCCGCGATGAGGGAGACGACGATGTAGGGCAGAACGGTGATCTGCAGGAGCTTGATGAAGACGTCGCCGACGATCTTCAGGCCGGCCACCATTTCGCCGAAAAATATCCCGGTGCAGATGCCGAGGCCGAGGCCGATGAATATGCGCGCGGACAGTCCCATGTCGCTCCCTTGCAGCTCGCTCCGGGCAATATACCAGCCCTGGACCACCGCACCCACACCGACGCCCGGTTCCGTTACACTGTCACTCCCAACAGCGTCCGCACGGAGACACCGCTTGTTCGAGGACCTGTCACTGGACCGCCGCCTGCGCCTCGGGCTGGCCGGCCTGGGCCTGGACACGGCTACGGCAGTACAGGCGCAGGTCGTACCCGCGGCGCTGGCCGGCAGCGACCTGCTCGTCAGCGCCGAGACCGGCAGCGGCAAGACACTCGCCTATCTCGTACCGGCGGTGCAGAAGATTCTCGCGCTGGGGCAGGACCTGCCCGAGGGCACCCTGGCCCTGGTACTCGTGCCCACAAGGGAACTGGCTCGGCAGGTTCTCGGGGACTGCCGCGCACTGATCGCCAAGACACCGCTCAGGGTGGAGGTAATAACCGGGGGCGCGGACTCAAGGCGACAGCGGGCATGGTTGCGCCGCGACCCGGAACTGGTCGTCGCCACCCCGGGGCGCCTGCTGGAGCACTGCGAACGCGGCAGCGCCGACCTCTCCAACCTGCAGACCCTGGTCCTCGACGAGGCGGACCGCATGCTCGACATGGGCCTGCGCGAGGAAGTGCTGGGAATCGCGCAATACCGTCCACCACAGTGCCGGATCATGCTGCTGTCCGCGACACTGGGCCACGGCGGTGTCGGGGAAGTGGCCCGCGCTCTCGCCCCCAACGCACAGAACATCTCCGTGGGGCAGAGCCGGCGCGCCCACGACAGCATTCACCACCAGGTGATCCTCGCCGACAGCCCGACACACAAGGACGCACTGCTCGATGCGCTGCTCGACGGCGACGGGTCCGGGCGCACCCTCGTCTTCACGGGCACCCGCCAGGGCGCCGAGCGCCTGTCCGCCCGCTTGGGGGCGGCGGGACGACGCAGCGGCTGCCTGCACGGGGAGCTCAGCACCGAGGAGCGTGTTCAGGTGATGCGACTGTTCAGCGAGGGCAGCCTGGACGTGCTGTGCGCCAGTGACCTGGCCGCCCGCGGTCTCGATGTGCCCGGGATTGACCTCGTGGTCAACTACGACATGGCGCGTTCCGGCGACGACTACCTGCACCGCACAGGGCGCACCGGGCGCGCCGGGCGGGAGGGCCGCGCGGTCTCGCTGGTCACCTCGGCGGACTGGAAACTGCTGGCCACGGTGGAAAAATTCCTGGGCACCTCCTTCGAGCGGGGCAGCCTGCCCGGCCTGAAAGCGCGGTACAACGGCCCGACCCCCGGGCAGGACTCCACGGGCCCCGGGCCCGGCAACGGCGGCGGGAGGAGCCGGGGGGAGAGCGACAAGCGCGGCGGGCGACGACCTCGCCGGGGACCCTCCGCGGGCAACGACGGCACAGCGCCGCTGCGGAAAAAGCGCCCCCGGGACTGATGCGCGTATTCTTCGGCCTGGAGACCGAGCCGGCCTCTGCCCTGGCGATCGGTGACTGGCGGGACCGCCAGCTTCACGCCGGAGGCAGGCCGGTACCGCCCGCCAACTTTCATATCACCCTGGCATTCGTGGGCGAGATCGGGGAACGCGCCCTGGAATCACTGTGTGACTCGGCAGATGCCTGGCTGGACAATGCGCCCTGTGCCGCGGGCTGCCTGCGCCTCGATACCGCCGGCTACTGGCCGCGACCCGGGATTTACTGGCTGGGCCCCGCAACATGGCCCCACACCCTGGGGGCGGCGGCGCAGAAGCTGCGTCACCTCGCCACCGCCGCGGGGGCACGGCGCGACCGCAACCCGTTTCGGCCGCACGTGACACTGTTTCGCAATTGTGACCAACCCCCGCCGGCCCCCGCGCGGGAGCCGGGAATCGACTTCGCTTACGATCGTATTACCCTGTTCGAATCCCGCCGCGGCAGGCAGGGGGTGGGGTACCACCCGCTGGCGGACTGGCCACTGGCAGGCGGGCCGACAGGCTGAGCCCGCCGACGCCCTCAGTCCTCTTTGCCGAGCCAGTTGTAGACGAGACCTGCGAGTGCGGCGCCGACGATGGGTGCCGGCGCAGCGGGAATACGCGGGTGCCCCGGCGTGTTCAGCGGCGGCGCATCAGGTAGAGGGTGCGTTCGCTCTCGGGCACGGGCTCCGCCCGGACAATCTCGAACAGCGGTGTGAACGCGGCCTCGAAACCCTCCCTGGTGTAATCTGGGAAAATGTCCTCACGCGTGGCCAGCAGGCGCTGCACCTGGGAGTCGGCCCGGGGTACGAACTCGATCACAAGCCAACGGGTAAGCCCTGCAAACAGGGCCGCGATATTGCCCAGCGGCACATTGTTGCTGATCGCAAGGTGGTGAACCAGCGCCAGCACCAGCAGCGCATCGCAACCGGCCCGCTCCAGGAAGGAATCGCGTTCGCTGTTGGCCCAGCCGATCGCCGGGGACGGCGAGCTGAAGTCCTGCACCAGCGGGAGGATGTTGGTCGGGCCCCCTGTCCGGGTGGCGCGGTAGTTCAGCTCCACCGCTACCGGATCGATATCCTGGGACACCACAAGCCGGCAGTGATCGGCGGCGATGCGGCTGAACTCGCCGGTATTGGCGCCGAAGTCCTGTACCACCTGCAACTGTTCGGGTATCGCGCCGAGAAACTCTCCCACCAGCCGGCGCTTCGCCTCTCCGGCCGTGTCGGAGTAATTGGTATTGGCGTAGTAGTCTCCCCACTCCGTGTCGGGCAGCTTCCAGGCGAGCTTCTGGACCGCCGCCGCCAGGCTCTCCACCATCGCCAGCAGCCCCTTCTTCGATACCTGGGTACCGCGCGCCTTCTCCGCCTGGCCCCGGCCGGCGTCATCGCTGTGCTCGGCCTGCATCCGAGAATGCATGTGAATATGGCTCGCCAGCGTGTAGTTCAGTCGTGTTTTCCAGGGCAGTAGCTTGCTAGCGACGGCCAGGGGCACCCCGTCGATATTGTGGATCAGCAGGCGCGCCATGCTCACGTCGGTGTAGGCCATCAGGGCCAGCGGCGCGAGGAAGTGCTGGCAGAATTGCCGGTACGCGACCCAGGGTGCGCCCTCCTCGTAGCGATCGAAGGACAGCGTATCGATGAACACGGGCCTCGCATCCACGAACTGTACGTTGTAGGCGCTGGCGTCCTTCAACACCATGTCGTGCTGCAGCGCTTCGCGCTGGATTTTCAGGGTGAGGATCGCCGCGTCCCGGAGCTGGCTGAAGGACCACTCGTAGGGATAGGAGATGAAGGGAACCTGGGCGGGCTTGAGAATCTTGTAAGCACCCGTGGCCCTCGGCACGCCGGGATTCTCGATCTCCTCGTGGGCCACCAGCAATGCACGCTCCACCAGCCTGCCGTAGAGGCCGCTGGCCATGAAGTGCTCGTAGTCGTCGGCAAATACCCGGTTTACCTGGCGGTAAACCTCACCGTTGTGGGCAAAGACGAATCCGCTGGGATCCCGGAAAGAAGACGGCAGTGCTTCCATGGCGCGCAGCCCCTGTCCAGGTGAGCAAAGCCGGTGTCGCGCGGCCCGAACTAGCGATCGTCAGGCACGGCGGCCGCATCCTGGTCGTCATCCAGAAGGCTGCCCGTCGGGGCCTCCCCACCGAAGAATGCCTTGATACGGTACCAGTAGTTTTTCAATGTCAGCCACGCGATCGCGACGCCCGCGATGATGCCCTGCAGGATCATACTCCCCGTACCGGGGTCGAGGTACGCGGAAGCGGGCAGCGAAAGTGTCAGGAGGAAGCAGGAAAGTAAGAGTCTCACGCCTAACCCATTGATTCTGTTGACAGGATAGGCGCCTATCCTAGCCTAATCGCGCCCCTATAACCACCGATTGTTACTCTGTCGTGACCGTTCCGTGACATTTTTTATAAATTTCAGAGCCGGCCGGCTTCAGCGACGCCAGGTGGCGCAACCCCGCTGCCCGGGCCCTGAAGCGACGCACAGTTCCACTTCGCGCAGGTCGTCCCCGGCACTGGCCTCGACCAGCCTGCCGAGCATGTATCGGGACAACTCTTCCACCGTGACATTGCGTATGGGCAGCACAAGGGTGTCAGCGCGCAGGAACGACATGGTCTCCTGTGCGTAACTGACTCGGTAGCTGTCGCCCTCTTCCGCGACGGACTGGTGGGGCGAATCGCCCGCGAGCAGCAGGTACTCGTCGAGCGAATCGCAGAGTTCCGCCAGGCGGTTCTTGTAGACGTTGTAGTCCGCCGAGAAACCGTTGTCGCCCATGGGCGCGACGATGCGGGCGGACACCGAGTAGTTGTGGCCGTGCAGCCGCTCCCGCTCCGAGGCCGAGAATATGGTGTAGTGCGCCGCGGAAAACTTGTGGCTTTCCTTGTCGATGTACAGGGTGGTTAACTGCTCCATGCCAGCAGTGTAACGGCGCACCGGCGGCCCGTCACCCGGGAAATGGCTGCCCCCCGCAGCGGCGGGTATACTGTGCGCTGTTTTTGCCAATCAACCGGGAGCGCCGATGAAGACGGCCATAATAACGGGGGCGAGTGTCGGCATCGGCTGCGCGGCCGCCGAGTGCTTTCTCGCCGAGGGCTTCGCCGTCACCAACCTGTCCCGGCGCCCCTGCCCCGTCGAGGGCGTCGAGAGTATCCCCTGTGACCTCTCCAGCCCGGTCGCCATAGACGCGGCCTGTGACGCACTGGAGGCGCGCGTTCGGGAATCCGACAGCGTCGCGCTCGTGTACAACGCCAGCCAGATGCGCAAGGACAGTGCGGCGGACTGCGACAGCGACAGCCTGCGGGAGGTACTGGAGACCAACGTCGTGGCCCTCAACGCGCTGAATCGCCGGCTGCTGCCCAGCCTGCCGCGCGGCTCCAGCGTCATCTACATCGGCTCCACGCTGTCCGAGAAAGCCGTGGGCGGCTCCTTCAGCTACGTGGTCAGCAAGCACGCACAGCTCGGCATGATGCGCGCGACCTGCCAGGACCTTATGGGCAGCGGCGTGCACACCGCCCTGGTCTGTCCGGGCTTCACCGACACGGAAATGCTGCGTACCCACATCGGCACCGACCCCCAGACAGAGGCCGCCATCGGCGCCATGAACAGTTTCGGCCGCCTGATCGAGCCGGGGGAAATCGCCGAACTGATTCGCTGGGCTCACCACAACCCGGTGATCAACGGCGCGGTACTGCACGCCAACCTCGGCCAGAAGGAGAGCTGAGAGATGGTCAGCCCGGCCCTCGCCGAGCGCAGGGAACGCACATTCCTGGTGCTGGCGGGCGTCTTCCTGTGCGCCATGACGCTGCTCAACGTCATCGGCATTACGCGTTTCGTGCAACTGGGGCCGATGGCGCTCGCGGTGGGTGTGCTGCCCTACCCCCTCACCTTCCTCTGCACCGATCTCATCTGCGAGCTCTACGGACGCTCTCGGGCCAATTTCCTGGTCACCGTGGGCCTGGGGCTGAACTTCTTCATCCTCGGCGTGCTGGTGCTGGGCAACAGTATTCCCTCCGTCCCCCCGGAGAACATGCCCCCGTGGCAGATCCTGCAACTGGCCGCGCCGGTGGCGCTGCCCAACGGCGAGATGGTCGAGAGCAGCGTGGGCCTCTACCAGCTCATCTACGCCACCACTTCGGGCGCAGTATTTGCCTCCATGATGGCGTACATCGCCGCCCAGTACTGCGACGTGCACCTGTTCCATTTCTGGAAGCGCCTGACCAGGGGCAAGCACCTTTGGCTGCGCAACAACTTCAGCACCCTCATGAGCCAGATGGTGGACTCGGTCATGGTCATCACCGTGACCTTCGGCGCGGCCTTCATGCGCGGCGAGATGGCCTTCCAGACGCTGCTTGTCCTGGTGGGCAGCAACTACCTGTTCAAGGCCACGGTGGCCCTGCTGGACACCGGGCCTCTCTATATCGCCGTATACTACCTGCGCCCCTTCCTGGGACTCGCCCCCGGGGAGACAGTCGGCCCCGGCGGCGCGCTGGCAGATGCTCAGGAGTAAGCTGCCCCGGGTGGGGACGACGATCTTCACCCACATGTCCGCCCTGGCCCAGGAACACAGCGCCCTCAACCTGTCCCAGGGTTTTCCGGATTTTGATCCGCCCGCGGGGCTGCTCGAGGCCATGGCGCGGCGGGTCCGCGACGGCGACAACCAGTACGCGCCCATGGCCGGGTTGCCGCAACTGCGGGAACTGATCTCGGACCAGCTGCACCGCTTCCGCGCCGTGCATTGCGACCCGGACACCGAGATCACCGTCGTCCCGGGCGCCACCGAGGGTATCTACTGTGCGGTGACCGCCTGCGTTCGACCGGGCGACGAGGTTATCGTCTTCGACCCCTGTTACGACAGCTACGAGCCCGCCGTTGAACTGGCCGGAGGGCGGGCGGTGCACGTGCCCCTGGCGGGCGCGGAATTCGGTATCGACTGGGAGCGGGTGCAGGCCGCCGTCACCGCGCGCACCCGGCTGGTTATCATCAACTCCCCCCACAATCCCAGCGGCGGGGTCCTCGCGCGGGACGACCTCCTCGCACTCGAGCGCCTGGCCGAGCAGCACGACCTGCTGGTGATCAGCGACGAGGTCTACGAACACCTGGTGTTCGACGGCCGCGAGCACCACAGTGTGCTGCAGTTTCCCGCCCTGCGCCGGCGCAGTTTCGCGATCTTCTCCTTCGGCAAGACCTACAGCGTCACGGGCTGGAAGACGGGTTACTGCGTGGCGCCGCCGGCACTGACCGAAGAATTGAGAAAGGTGCACCAGTTCGTCTGTTTTGTCGCCGTGACGCCGGTGCAGCACGCCCTGGCGGACTTCATGTCGGCAGAGCCCGATTACCCCGCGGGACTCGGTGCCTTTTACCAGGCCAAGCGGGACCTGTTCTGCAATGCGCTGGAGGACTCGCATTTCCGGGTCACCCCCAGCGGCGGTACCTACTTCCAGCTGCTGGATTACAGCGCCATCGAGGACACCCCGGACACGGCACTGGCAGAGGACTGGACGCGCCGCCACCGGATCGCCTCCATTCCCGTATCCGTCTTCCACGAGAGCGACCCGGGCACGCACTATTTGCGTTTCTGCTTCGCAAAGGAGGATGATGTACTCCTGGAAGCAGCGAGGATACTGTGCGCGATCTAGCCGTCACCCTGATCCAGTGCGAGCTCGCCTGGGAAGAGCCCGCGGACAACCGCGCCCAGATGGGCGACCTCATCGCGGGCAGCGCCGCCGCCGGCGACCTGGTGGTGCTGCCGGAAATGTTCACCACCGGCTTCTCGATGAACGCGCTGGGCAATGCCGAGGAACCCGGCGGCCCCACGCAGACCTGGATGACCGAGGTCGCGGCGCGCCACGATTGTGCCGTCACCGGCAGTATCGCGGTGCGCGAGGGTGAGCGGGTGTACAACCGCATGCTGTTCGCCACCCCCGACACCGTCACCCACTACGACAAACGACACCTGTTCCGCATGGCGGGCGAGCACAAACGCTACGCCGCAGGGGAGGAGCGCGTCATCGTGCCCTGGGGGGACTGGCGCATCTGCCTGCAGGTCTGCTACGACCTGCGCTTCCCGGTTTTCAGCCGCAACCGGGAAGACTACGACCTGCTGGTGTACGTGGCCAACTGGCCGGCGGTGCGCCGCGAACACTGGCGCGCATTGCTGGTCGCCAGGGCCATCGAGAACCTGGCCTGCGTGGTGGGGGTAAACCGTGTGGGCAGCGACGCCAACGGCCTGGACTACAGCGGCGACAGCCTGGCTATCGCCGCGGACGGCGATAGGTTACTGGACGCCGGAAACGAGAGCGGCGCCGCCAGGGTCGTCCTGGACGGCGCCGCTCTGCAATCCTACAGGGAGGCTTTTCCCTGCCAGCTGGACGCCGACGGCTTCCAGCTGGACTAGGTCAGCTTACTCCTCGTACTCGACTTCCAGCGTGGCCATCACGCGGCGGTTCTCCGCGCGACCCTCGGCGGTGTCGTTGCCCGCCACCGGCTGGGTCTCGCCGTAGCCCTTGGGCTCGAGGCGGGCGCGATCGATACCGTACTGGTTGACCAGCACGTCGACCACGGCCTGGGCGCGACGCTGGGACAGGCCCATGTTGTAGTCCTCGGGACCGACACTGTCGGTGTGCCCCTCGACATCGACCTGCAGGTCTGAGAAGCGCTTGAGGAAGTCCGCCAGCTCCGCCAGGTCGGTGAAGTATTTCTCCTGCACCTCGGTGGAGTCGAAGGCGAAGTTGACCTTGAGCTTGACCGAGGCGACCTGGGCCACCGGCAGCGGACAGCCGTCGGCGTCGACGCGGGTGCCCTTCGGCGTGTTCGGGCAGCGGTCGCGGCTGTCAGGTACGCCGTCGCCATCCGAATCCAGATCCGGCACCGGAACCGGGTCCGGGTCCACCTTGCCGAGGTAGAAATTCACACCGGCGGTGGTGAGGATATCGGTGTCACTCTCGTCGAGGCTGTAAAGCGCGCGGGCTTCCAGCCGGAAACCGATGCGGCGGCTCATCATCCAGCGCACACCCACACCGCCGTTGACCGTGGTCTCGACGGTGTCGAAGGCATCCGCGTCGAGCTTGATCTCACCCGCGCCGAACGCGGCGTAGGGGCGGAAACGGTAGGGCTCGCCGATGTAGCTGCCGGCGTAGTAGAGCATGCCGACCTGCCAGGTGGTGACGTCCGCGTCGCGGCCGCCGTCCAGCTCGGTGTCGTCGTCGGCGAACAGGACCTCCGCGGCCCAGTTGTCATTGAAGGCCCACTCCGCGCCGACGACCGGGGTCGCCGCGTCGTCTACCTCGAGGCCTCTGAGATCGCGGTCGAAAAACCAGTAACCGCCGCCTGCGTTCAGCGTGATCGGCACCTCTGCTGACGCGGACTGGGCAAATCCGGCCAGGGCGAGGCAGGCTGCCACGGAAGTGTTGATCAGATGTTTTTTCATTCTTCTGCTACTCCGGTCCATAGATTGCGGGTATCTGGCAAGCATAGCACTCATTTCGGGGCCTTCGACATTGATTTGTGTGAAATTTCCCATACAGACCATGGGCTCATCGCGGCTACCAGCCAAGCGCCTGCCTGACAAAAGGTTTCGACAGCGCCCTCTGCTCCGCCAGCGACGCCTCGTCCAGCCGGTCGAGCACCTGCAGCAGTTTTTCCATGTCCCGCGGGGCGCGGCTGACGATGTAATCGGCCACCGCCGGGCTCAGGGAGAGCCCGCGCCGGCCGGCCCGGAACCGCAGTACCGCCGACTTCTCCTCGTCGTCGCAGCGCGCGAGCTGGAACACGATCCCGCCGCCCAGTCGGGACCGCAGGTCGGGCAGGCTCACCCCCAGGGCCCGGGGCGCGGCCGCTGCGGCGAACACCAGCCGACAGCCCCGCTGGCGGGCCCGGTTGCAGAGGTGGAACAGGGCGAGTTCCCAGTCCGGCTTCCCGGCCACGTCGTGCAGGTCGTCGATGCACACTCTGCGCAGCGATTCCACCCCCTGCAACACCGCCTCCGGTTCGCTCGCTCCCAGCTCGGACAGGGGCAGGTAAAGGGTGCTCGTACCGTCGAGGTGGCAGCAGGCCTGCAACAGGTGGGACTTACCGCTGCCGGCCGGGCCGTGCAGGTAGATCAACGCTTCGCCAGCGGGCTCCAGCTGGGTCCTCAGGCTGCTGAGCACAGGTTCGAGGGCGGGCAGAGTATGAAAATTCTCGAGGGTGGCGTCATCGCGCAGGCGCACCGCCAGGGGAAGCTGGTGGCGCGGCGCCTCGGCCTCGCCCCGGGAGTCTAGTTCAGCCACTGGTAGTTGAGCCGGGGCCCGGACCCCGATACGGGCACGGGCTGCAGGCGTGTGTTGAGTTCGATCAGGGTGGCCAGCTGGACGGCGTCGGCCCGGGCGAGAATGCGCAATTCAAGGCGGTCACCCGCGATGCGTTCGACGGTGGCATGGTCCACCAGTTCCAGGCTCTCGAGCCAGTTCACGATACCCGCGTAATCGGCGAAGCCGGTCACGCCGCTGACCGCCATGCGCACCCCCGCGTCGTCCACCTGCCTGGGAGCCACCGCGTAGCGGCCCGCCATGTCCTCGGCGACGATGGCGACCCCCTGGCGCAGGAAGTCCGGGAGGTCCCGCGCGGGCGCCGAGCGGTCCAGTCGCTCCTGCTGGCTGAAGTAACTCCAGTCGCCCAGCACACCGCCGGTGCTCAGAGCCGCCACCCTGCCGGCGACGATATGCTGCACGTTGTAGCGGGCCGACGCCGAGCGCAGGACGATGCCGTCGAGACGCCAGACGTCCTGGGGACCGATGGCCGCGGTATCGGCCAGGTCGAAGAGCGGGAACTGCACGGGCACCCCGCGGCGCTCGAAGGCCTCGAGCAACAGGGCTGCCTCGTCGGGCGCCGTCTCCGGATTGATGAACTCGCGTCCGGCGGGAGTTTCCACGACCACCCACGCGAGGACCAGGGGCCGGTTGGCGGTCCACAGGGGCTCACCCGCGGAGGCGATCAGCCGGGTCACCCAGGCGGGGTCGAACTCGTAGCGGGCGGCGAGACCCCCGTCCGGGCCCGACCGCGTGTAGGCGTACTGCTGGACCTGCGCGCGCGCCCCGCCGAGGGCCTCCCGGATCGCCGGGTTCTCGAGCACCTCGTAGCGTCCCGACACCTTGACAAGGACCTCCGCAAGGGCCTCTCCTGAGCCCCTCGCCAGCGCCGTCTTGCCCTGGTCGGCCACGGACACGGTCGCCGAGTAGAGGTCGCGCACCACCTCGGCGACCGCGGGGGGTACTGCCGCGAGAAACGTCATTAGCACGGCAGCGCACAGCGCCGCGGCGGGGGTCTTCGCCACCGGTTGCTCCAGGGTGGGCCACAGGTGCGCGCATTGTAACAGTCCCGGGACGATCCCGGCAGCCGCGGCGGGTCGCGGGTCGCGCGCTGTTTCGAGTAGAATAGCCACCCTTGTTCCCACCCTGACCTGCGGACACCACGCCATGAGCGATACCAGACCGGACCCCGCCCTCAGCTACAAGGATGCAGGGGTGGATATCGATGCGGGCAACGCCCTCGTCGAGCGCATCAAGGGCATTACGCGCCGCACAACCCGGCCGGAGGTCCTGGGGGGGCTGGGGGGTTTCGGCGCACTGTGCGAGATACCCGCCGGATACCGCGAACCCGTGCTGGTGTCCGGTACCGACGGGGTGGGTACGAAACTGCGCCTGGCGATGGACATGGGCATACACGACACCATCGGTATCGACCTCGTGGCCATGTGCGTCAACGACCTCGTCGTCGCCGGCGCCGAGCCCCTCTTTTTCCTGGATTACTACGCCACCGGGGCGCTGAACGTGGACACCGCCGCGGACGTGGTCACCGGCATAGGTCGCGGCTGCGAACTGGCCGGTTGCGCGCTGGTGGGCGGGGAGACCGCCGAGATGCCCGGCATGTACGAGGGCGAGGACTACGACCTGGCCGGTTTCTGTGTCGGGGTGGTCGAGAAATCCGCAATTATCGACGGCAGCGCAGTGCGCGAGGGCGACGCGCTGGTAGCGCTGGCCAGCAGCGGCCCCCACTCCAACGGCTACTCCCTGGTGCGGCGCATTCTGGAGCTCAGCGACGCCGACCTCGACCAGGCCCTGGGCGACACCACCCTGGGCGCCGCCCTGCTCACACCCACCACCATCTACGTGCGCGCGGTGCTCGATCTCATCGCGCGGGTGGAGGTGCGCGCACTGTCCCACATCACCGGGGGCGGGATCACCGAGAACCTGCCGAGGGTATTGCCGGAACATTGCGGCGCCCGTATCGACACCGGCAGCTGGCAGTGGCCCGCGGTGTTCGACTGGCTGCAGCGCAGCGGCAAGGTCGAGACCGCGGAGATGTACCGCACCTTCAACTGCGGCGTGGGCATGGTGGCCTGTATTGCCGCCGACGAGGTCGCCGCGGCACTCAAGAGTCTCGCCGGGTCCGGGATCGAGGCCTGGGAAATCGGCCGCGTGGTGCGCGGCGACGGCGTGGAACTCACGCGGTGACACGGCCCTGCCTGGGCATCCTGATATCGGGTCGCGGCTCCAATATGCAGGCCTTCATCGAGGCCTGCGAGAGCGGCGCGCTGGACGCCGACATCGGCCTCGTGATCGGCAACAATCCAGGCGCCGCGGGACTGGACAGCGCCGCGGCGGCGGGCATCGAGACAGCGTGCGTCGACCACCGGGAATTCGACACCCGCGAGGCCTTCGACGCGGCGCTGGTGCAGCGGCTGCAGGCCCGGGACGTGGACCTGGTAATCCTCGCCGGCTTCATGCGCATCCTGACACCCGTCTTCATCGAGCCCTTCTTCGGGCGCCTGTTCAACATCCACCCCTCCCTGCTGCCGAAGTACCCGGGGCTGAACACACACCAGCGGGCGCTCGATGCGGGCGACGAGGTAGCGGGCGTCACCGTGCACTTCGTCACCCCCGAACTCGACGGCGGGCCGCCGGTGCTGCAGGCGCAGGTCCCGGTGCACCCCGACGACGACGCCGCCAGCCTGGCGGCGCGGGTATTGGAGCTGGAGCACGTGATCTACCCGCTGGCGGCCCGCTGGTTCCTCGACGGCCGCCTGCAGCTGCGCGCCGACGGAGCCTACCTGGACGGGGATGCACTGCCTCGCACCGGTGTGCAGTATCACGAGGGCCTGGGCTAGGGGGGAGTGGTTGCCAGCGTCGCACACAGCGAGCCCCGACGCCGCTCGGACTGCCAAGATACTCGCTCTGTCGGGGCTCGCTGTGCCCTCCTTGGCAAGACCAATCGTTCATGGCTTTCCGCCGCACTGACCTGGCTGATTGAGCCGATATGGAGGGCGTACGGCTGGAAGTGCCTTGCGGACGTATAAGGCCAGGCGCCGAGGGAATGGAGCGAGACAGCGCAGCGCTTCAAGGCTCGCGACTGACCGAGGGCAGCCCGGAGGGCCGCCGCCAGGGAGCAAGGCACTTCCAGGCGGATGCCCGGGAGCACGGTCAAGCTTTGGGCAGCGTCACCCCGGTCTGCCCCTGGTACTTGCCGCCCCGGTCCTTGTAGCTGACCTCGCAGACCTCGTCCGATTCGAAGAACAGCATCTGTGCCACACCCTCGTTGGCGTAGATCTTCGCGGGCAGCGTCGTCGTGTTGGAGAACTCCAGGGTGACGTGGCCCTCCCACTCCGGCTCGAGCGGCGTGACGTTGACGATGATGCCGCAGCGGGCGTAGGTGGACTTGCCCAGGCAGATGGTGAGCACATTGCGCGGGATGCGGAAGTACTCCACCGTGCTGGCCAGGGCGAAAGAGTTGGGGGGAATGACGCAGACGTCGCCGCTGACATCGACGAAGCTGTCCTCGTCGAAGCCCTTCGGGTCGACCGTCGCCGAGTTGATGTTGGTGAAGACCTTGAACTCGCTCGAGCAGCGCACGTCATAGCCGTAGCTCGAGGTGCCGTAGGAGATCAGGCGGGCGTCGCCGTTGGTGCGTACCTGTCCCGCCTCGAAGGGCTCGATCATGCCGTGTTCCGTCGCCATGCGGCGAATCCACCTGTCTGCTTTGATACTCAACTCTGCGCTTCCTGTTTCCTGGCGCCGGCGCCCCGGCACATCCGGTTGTTCAAGCTGCTGCGTGTCGTCAATCGTCGGAAATCCTGATCTCGGGAAACTGTCGCACCACCCCGTCGCCCCGGGCCGCGAGGGCGGACTCCACCGCGGCGGCCGCCTCGAGGTAGAGAGCAGTTTCCGCCGAGTCGGGCGCGGAGACCACCGTCGGCCTGCCCGCGTCGGTCTGCTCGCGAATGGACAGGGCCAGGGGCAGGCTGGCCAGCAGCGGCACCCCGTAATCGCGGGCGATGCGCTCGCCGCCCTCGGCGCCGAAGATGTGCTCGCGGTGTCCGCACTGGCTGCAAACGTGGACAGCCATATTCTCCACGATACCGAGCACCGGGACGCCCACCTTGCCGAACATCTCGATCCCCTTGCGGGCATCCTGCAGGGCAATGTCCTGGGGCGTGGTCACGATCACCGCACCCGACACGCTCGCCTTCTGGGACAGGGTGAGCTGGATGTCGCCGGTGCCCGGGGGCATGTCGATGACGAGGTAGTCGAGCTCCCCCCACAGTGTCTGCTCGAGCATCTGTGCGAGGGCGCCGCCGGCCATGGGGCCGCGCCAGACCATGGGCGTGCGGTCGTTGACGAGGTAGCCCATGGACATGGTCGCCAGCCCGTGGGCTTCCACGGGCAGCAGCCACTGGCCGTCCTGCTGCTCCGGCCGCACCTCGGGGCCGATGCCGAGCATGAGCTGCTGGCTCGGGCCGTAGATGTCCGCATCCAGCAATCCCACCCTGGCGCCGCGGGCCCTGAGGGCCAGCGCGAGGTTGACCGACGTGGTGGACTTGCCCACCCCGCCCTTGCCGGAAGCCACTGCGATTATGTGCCTGATACCGTTCATCGAACTCCTGGACGCGCGCCGGGAAGGTGACCCGGGGCGGCTAGTATAGGGACATGCCGCGCGTTCAACAACGGCGCGCGAAACGGGGGCGCCGCGGGTGAAATGCACGCCCAAAAAGGCTATAGTGGCGCCCTTTTTTTGAGCCCCGAGATCGGGGGAAGCGCGACCGCCATGGCCCCAGCCGAACGCCGCAAAATTCTCGTCACCAGCGCCCTGCCCTACGCCAATGCGCCGCTGCACCTCGGGCATCTGCTGGAACAGGTGCAGACGGATATCTGGGTGCGCTTCCAGAAGTCCCGCGGTCACGACTGCCTGTATGTCTGCGCCGACGACGCCCACGGCACGGCGATCATGCTGGCGGCGGAGAAGCTCGGCATCGACCCCGAGGAACATATCGAGACGATTCAAGCGGACCACGAGCGCGACAGTGCCGCGTTCCTGATCAACTTCGCCAATTTCCACAGCACCCACTCGGAGGAAAATCGCCGGTGGAGCGAGGAGATCTACCGCCGACTGAAGGCCAACGGCCACATCGCGACACGCGAGATCACCCAGGCCTTCGATCCGGAAAAAAAGCTGTTCCTCGCCGACCGTTTTATCAAGGGCACCTGCCCCAAGTGCAAGACGGAAGACCAGTACGGCGACAACTGTGAGGCCTGCGGGGCGACCTACTCACCCTCGGAGCTCATCGATCCCGTGTCCGCCCTATCGGGTGCCACACCGGTGGACCGCGAATCCACCCACTTCTTTTTCAAGCTGCCCGAGTTCGACGCGATGCTGCGCGAGTGGCTGGCGTCGGACACCCTGCAACCGCAGGTGGCGAACAAGCTGCGGGAGTGGACCGATGCCGGGTTGCAGGAGTGGGACATCAGTCGCGACGCGCCCTACTTCGGCTTTGAAATTCCTGATGAGCCGGGCAAGTACTTCTACGTCTGGCTGGACGCGCCCATAGGCTACATCGCGAGTTTCCAAAACTACTGCGACCGCACGGGCCACCCCTTCGACGAGTACTGGGAGCGCGGCCACGACACCGAGCTGTACCACTTTATCGGCAAAGACATCATCAACTTTCACGGCCTGTTCTGGCCGGCCATGCTCGACTCCGCCGGTCTGCGCACACCGACGGCGATCTATGCCCACGGATTTCTCACGGTCAACGGCACGAAAATGTCCAAGAGCCGGGGCACGTTTATCCTGGCCAGCACGTACCTGGAGCACCTGGACCCGGAATACCTGCGCTACTACTTCGCCACCAAGCTGGGCAGTTCGGTGGACGACATGGACCTCAACCTCGAGGACTTTGTGCAGCGGGTCAACTCCGACGTGGTCGGCAAGGTGGTCAACATCGCCAGCCGCTGCGCCGGGTTCCTGCGCAAGGGGTTCGACAACACGCTCTCCGCGACCTGTGCCGAGGCCGACATGGTGCAGTCGTTCATCGACCGCGGCGAGGACATCGCCGCACTGTTCGAGGCGCGGGAGTACAACAAGGCCATTCGGGAGATCGTCGCGCTGGCGGACCGGGCCAACCAGTACATCGACGAGCAGAAGCCCTGGGTGCTGGCCAGGGAGCCCGGCAACGAGGCCGCCGTCCACGCCGCCTGCAGCGTCGGCGTCAACCTCTTCCGGGTCCTGATGACCTACCTGAAACCGGTGTTGCCGGCGATGGCGGAGAAGGCGGAGGGCTTCCTCAACACGTCCCTGGACTGGACCGCCCTGGACGCGCCGCTGCTCGATCACCGCCTGGAAAAATTCAAGCCCCTGCTCACGCGGGTCGAGCCCGATAAAGTCGAGGCCATGGTGGAGGCGAGCAGGGAGACCACCGCGCAGGGCGACGACACCCCCGCCGCCGACACCCGGGAGAGCAACGTGGCAGACACCATCGAATTCGACGACTTCGCGAAAATCGACCTGCGGGTTGCCCTGATCACCGCCGCGGACCACGTGGAGGGTGCCGACAAGCTCCTGCGCCTGACCCTCAGCCTCGGCGACGATGCGCCCACCCGCCAGGTATTGGCCGGGATCAAGGCGGCCTACCGCCCCGACGAACTCGTGGGCAGGCTGACCGTGGTGGTCGCCAACCTGGCCCCGCGGAAGATGCGCTTCGGGGTCTCGGAGGGCATGGTGCTGGCCGCCGGGCCGGGCGGCGAGGACATCTTCCTGTTGCAACCGGACGCCGGCGCCGCCCCCGGCATGGCGGTCAAGTGACCCCGCGGGTCGGGTTGCGTGAAGGGGTCGTCATTTTGACCAGATAGCGCTAGACTAATAGTCGTTAGTTTGATAAATCAAACTGTTTTGGGGGGCCGTAAACGCTAGAATAGCGGGCTCTGAACACGGCTGGCGCCGGGGCCCCCGGTACGGCGAGAGACATACCATGTTGGCAGACTACTCCGTCCTGTTGATCGGCGCGATCCTGGTCAACAACTTCGTGCTGGTACAGTTCCTGGGACTGTGCCCGTTCATGGGCGTTTCCAACAAACTTGAGACCGCCATGGGCATGTCCATGGCCACCACGTTCGTCCTGACGCTGGCCTCGGCCTGCAGCAACCTGACCTACCACTTCCTGCTCGAGCCGCTGGGCCTCGAGTACCTGAAGACCATCGCCTTCATCCTGGTCATCGCGGTGGTGGTTCAGTTCACCGAGATGGTCGTGCGCAAAACCAGCCCGCTGCTGTACCGGGTGCTGGGTGTCTACCTGCCTCTCATTACCACCAACTGCGCCGTGCTGGGTGTCGCGCTGCTCAACATCAACAAGGAACACAGCTTCATGCAGGCGCTGTTCTACGGGTTCGGTGCCGCCGTGGGATTCTCCCTCGTGCTGGTACTGTTTGCCGCCATGCGCGAGCGACTGGCGGTGGCGGACGTGCCGGAACCCTTCAAGGGGGCGGCTATCGGCATGATTACAGCCGGCCTGATGTCCCTGGGCTTCATGGGATTTGCCGGACTGGTGTAGACGCGCGTGATGGAGTTCCTGACACAGTACCCGCTGCTCGCAGCCCTGCTCGCCCTCGTGAGCCTGGCCGCGGTGTTTGGCGCGCTGCTGGGATTTGCCGCCATCCGTTTCAAGACCGAGGGCAACCCGATCGTCGACCAGATCAACGACATCCTGCCCCAGACCCAGTGCGGCCAGTGCGGGTACCCCGGCTGCAAACCCTATGCAGAAGCCATCGCGAACGGCGACGCCATCAACAAGTGCCCGCCCGGCGGCGAGGCCGGTATCCAGGCGCTGGCGGACCTCCTCGATCTGGAGGTCATCCCGCTGGACGATGAACACGGCGAGGAGGACCCCCGCCCGGCGGTCGCGTATATCCGGGAGGACGAGTGCATCGGGTGCACCAAGTGCATACAGGCCTGCCCGGTGGACGCCATCCTCGGCGCAGCGAAGCAGATGCACACGGTCATCGCCAGCGAGTGCACCGGTTGCGACCTGTGCGTGGAGCCCTGCCCCGTCGACTGCATCGACATGCTGCGCGAGGAGGAGTCGCTGCAGAACTGGCACTGGACCCTGCCGGACCCGGTCGGCCGCAACGTTGAGATCATCGCCACGGACTCCCCCCGGGACCGGGCCGCATGAGGAAGATTTTTGACTTCCACGGCGGCATACACCCGCCGGAAAACAAGCACCAGTCCGTCGTCCGGCCCATCGTCGACACCGGGGTGCCGCCGGAACTCACGATCCCCCTGTCACAGCACATCGGCGCACCGGCCATCCCGTCGGTGAATGTGGGCGACCACGTCCTCAAGGGACAGGTCATCGCAGAACCGCGGGGATTTGTCAGCGTGCCGAAACACGCGCCCAGCTCGGGTACGGTGACCGCCATCGAGGACCGCCTCATCCCCCACCCCTCGGGCCACTCGGCCCCCTGTATCGTCATCGCCACCGACGGCGGGGAGGAGTGGATCGATCTCGCGACGAATCCCGACTACCGCGCGATGGACAAGGGCCAGCTGCTGGAAATCATTCGCTGCGCAGGGATAGCGGGCATGGGGGGCGCCGGCTTTCCAAGCGCCGTGAAGTTGTCCATACAACCCCATGTCACCATCGACACGCTCATCATCAACGGCACCGAGTGCGAGCCCTACATCACCGCCGACGACATGCTGATGCGCGAACGCGCTGACCGGATCGTCGCCGGCGCCGAGATTCTCGGGTACCTCATCGAGCCGCGGGAGATTCTCATCGGCGTGGAGGACAACAAGCCCGAGGGCATCGCCGCGCTGCGCACAGCCGCGGCGGGCCGCGACGTGGAGATCATCGAGTTTCCCACGAAATACCCCTCGGGCGGTGAAAAGCAGCTCATCGAGATTCTCACCGGCAAACAGGTGCCCAGCGGCGGCCTGCCCTCGGATGTCGGCGTGGTCTGCCAGAACATGGGCAGCGCTGTGGCGGTCTACGACGCTGTGGTCCACGGGCGCCCGCTGATCTCGCGTATCACCACGGTGACCGGCGACAGCGTCGCCGACCCGGGGAATTTCGAGGTGCTGATCGGCACGCCGATGCGCTACCTGCTCGAGCGGGCCGGCTACGATCGCGCGCGCAACAACCGGCTCATCATGGGCGGGCCCATGATGGGCTTCACCGTGCCCGACGATTCGGTGCCCGTGGTCAAGACCACCAACTGCCTGCTGGCGCCTACCGAGAAGGAGCTGCCCACGCCGCCCCCGGCCCAGGCCTGCATCCGCTGCGGCATGTGCGCGGAGGCCTGCCCGGCAAGCCTGTTGCCCCAGCAACTCTTCTGGTTCGCCCAGGGCAAGGAGTACGAAAAGCTCGAGCAGCACAACCTGTTCGATTGCATCGAGTGCGGCGCGTGCTCGTACGTCTGTCCGAGCCACATACCGCTGGTCCAGTACTACCGCGCCTCGAAGGCGGAGATCCAGCAGCAGCGGCGCGACCACGAGAAATCCGAGCATTCCCGGGTGCGTTTCGAAGCGCGCCAGGACCGACTGGAGCGGGCCGAGCGGGAGAAGGAAGAAAAGCGCGCCGCCCGCAAGAAGGCCGCCGAGAACCGCGCGAAGGAGGCGGCCGCGTCGGGCGGCGACGAGGCGGACCCGATACAGGCGGCCATCGAGCGCGCCAAGGCCAGGAAGGCGGCCCAGCAGGCCGGAGCGGGGAGCGAGAGCGAACTGGAGAAACTGGAGAAAGCCGTGGTGTCGGCGCGCAAGCGCCTGGACACCGCCACCGCCAAGCTCGAGGAGGCGCAGGCGGAGGGGTCGGATCTCGTCGGCGCGCTGCAGACAGGCGTGGACAAGACCCGCACCAGGCTCGAGGCGGCGGAACTGGCACTCGCGGAACACCAGTCGAGCGCGGCCGGGCCTGCCGGCGAGGCGCCCCCGGCGGACGCCGCCCAGGCGGCCATTGAAAAAGCGATGGCGGCCCGCGTCGCCCAGGAGAGCCAGAGCCCGCAGGAGAAAGCGCAGGGCAACCTGGACAAGCTCGCCCAGCGCCTGGAGAAATCCGAGGCGAAGCTGGCCGAGAGCCGCGCGGCGGGCGACGAGGCCAAGATCATCGAGGCCCTCGAGGCGACGGTGGAGCGGCTCGCGGCCAAGGTCGACGAGGCGCGCCGCGCACTGGACGAGGTCGAGGGCGCCTGATGTCCCTGTTGCGCATCACCTCGCCCCACGCCCACGGGCCGATGACCACCCGGCGCGTCATGCTGAACGTGTTGCTGGCCACCGTACCGGGGGTCATTGTCCTGACCAACTACTTCGGCTTCGGCACGCTGGTGAATATCGCCTGGGGCTGCACCTGCGCCCTCGCCTTCGAGGCGCTGGCGTTGAAACTGCGCGGCCGCCCCGTCGGCTTCTACCTGCGCGACCTGAGCGCGATGGTGACGGCGGTGCTGTTGTGCATCGCGTTGCCGCCCTACGCGCCCTGGTGGCTGGTCGCCGTGGGCATCGCCAGCTCGATACTGCTGGCCAAGCACTTCTACGGCGGCCTGGGTTACAACCCCTTCAACCCCGCCATGGTCGGCTACGTGGTACTGCTGATCTCCTTCCCGGTACAGATGACGGCCTGGGCGCCGCCGCGCGGGGTGGGAGAGGTACCCGGACTGCTCGAAGCACTGCAGGCCTGCTTCAACCCGGGGGCCTTCGACGGCGTCACCATGGCCACCCCGCTGGACATCCTGCGGCAGAACAGCAGCCTGCTGGTGGAGGACCTCTGGGAACAGACACCCCAGTTCGGACGCTGGGCGGGGATCGGCTGGGAATGGGCCAACATTGCGTTCCTGGCGGGCGGCTGCTGGCTGTTGTACCAGCGGGTGTTCACCTGGCACGCGCCGGTGGCGATGCTCGCGAGCCTGGCGCTGTTGTCCGCGGTGTTCTACGACGGCGGCAGTTCCGCCAGCGGTGGTTCGCCACTGTTCCACCTGCTCAGCGGTGCCACCATGTTCGGCGCCTTCTTCATTGTGACCGACCCGGTGACCTCCGCGGTCTCCCTGCGCGGCCGCCTGGTTTACGGGGCGCTGATCGGCGTGCTGGTCTACACCATCCGCGTGCGCGGCAACTACCCGGACGCGGTGGCGTTCGCCGTGCTGATCATGAATTTTGCCGCACCCTTCATCGATCACTACACCCAGCCGCGCACCTACGGACATGGCGGCGGTCGCGAGGGGGAGAAGTAAATGCTGGGCGAGTCGATCACGCGCAACGGGCTGCTGCTGGGCCTCTTCGCGCTGTGCACCACGGTGCTCATCGTCAGCACGCAGCTGGGGACGCGCGAGGAGATCGCCCTGCAAATCCGCATGGCCGAGGAGCGGGCATTGCTGGAAATCGTCCCCCGGGAGCGGCACGACAACACCATGCTCGACGATACCCTGGCGGTGGGGCCCGCCGCCGAGGGCCTCGGGTTGCGGCAGGAGAAACAGGTTTACCGTGCGCGGCGGGCGGGAGAGGTCATCGCCGTCATCGTACCCGCGGTCGCGCCGGACGGATACACCGGCGATATCGACATGATCGTGGGCGTCAACCGCGACGGCAGCATAGCGGGCGTGCGCGTGCTGGGCCATCGGGAGACGCCGGGGCTGGGCGACAAGGTGGACCTGCGCAAGTCGGACTGGATACTGGGCTTTGACGGCCGCTCCCTGTCCGATCCGGTTGAGCCCGGTTGGGCGGTGCGCAGGGACCGCGGGGTCTTCGACCAGTTCACGGGGGCCACCATCACCCCCAGGGCCGTGGTCGCCGCCGTATTCAGGACCCTCAAGTTTGTGCAGGCAAACAGGAGTACACTGTTCGATGTGTCGGGCGACGCCCCGACCGGAGGTGAGTCGTAATGGCCGAGACAAGCTACCGGGACCTGTCCCTCAACGGATTGTGGAAAAACAATCCCGCCATCGTGCAGCTGCTGGGCCTGTGCCCGCTGCTCGCCGTGACGGGCACCGTGGTCAACGCCATCGGCCTCGGGCTGGCGACCATTTTCGTACTGGTCTGTTCCAACACGTCCGTATCACTGATCCGCAATATCGTCTCGGATGCGGTGCGCCTGCCCGCCTTCGTCATGATCATCGCGGCGGCAGTCACCTGTATCGAGCTGCTCATGCAGGCCTTCGCATACGAGCTGTACCAGATTCTCGGCATCTTCCTGCCGCTGATCACCACCAACTGCGTGATTCTCGGCCGCGCGGACGGTTTTGCCGCCAAGAACCGCCTCGGTCCCGCTATCTACGACGGGTTCATCATGGGCGTGGGTTTCGCCGCCGTACTGGTGCTCCTCGGCGGATTGCGGGAACTGTTCGGGACAGGCGTCCTGTTCGCGAACATGGACCTGCTGTTCGGGCCCGGCGCGGCGGACTGGCAGGTCGTGGTATTCGAGAACTACCAGCCCTTCCTGCTGGCCATACTGCCGCCGGGGGCGTTTATCTTCACCGGGCTGATCATCGTGTTGAAGAACATCATCGACGACCGGATCAAGCGCTACCAGGACGCGATGAAGGAAAAGCCGGCAAAGGGATCCAAGCGGGTGCGCGTCACCGGCACCATCTCCTGACACTACCCTCCTGACACCGGCGGTCGCCGTTACACCACACTGAGCGTATCCAGCAACTCGTCCACGGCGGCGTCGTCCATGCCGCCATTGTCTGCGTCGCAGCTGTAGGTGATGTAGAGCAACAATGGCCCCGCGGCGACATACCACTCGCGCAGAGCCGTGTCCTCCTCGAGGCCCGCGGCGAGGCAGCCGTTGAAGTCGCCGAGGGTGACGGGCTGCCAGTCGGCCGCCGCGCCCTCCTCCCGGGCGATGGTGTCGACCTCCTCGCGCGAGAATTCCCCCGACTCCTTGTGCAACGTGCTGATCTCGATGCAGCCGACGCCGTCTCGGTCGCCCACCAGGATGCTCTCGTCTTCCGCCTCGGCCCACCACTCCGGGGGTAGCGCCAGGGTCCACCACTCGGTTTCCAGGATATTCATCGCCTTCTACCTACACCTGCCTACACCTACCTGAACCGTTCGCGGCGGCTACAGCCGCAGGGACATGAGCAGCGCGTCCTCGCGCCCGACGTCGCAAGGGTAATAGTTCCTGCGCACCCCATCCAGCCCGAACCCCCGGCTCTCGTAGAACGTGCGCGCCGCCGTGTTGGAATCGCGCACCTCCAGCAGGCAGCGCCCTGCGCCGCTCGCCCGCATGTCCGCGAAGGCGGCATCCATCATGGCGCCTCCCAGCCCCAGGCGTCGGCGCACGGCGAGGACGGCAATACTGTGCACACTGGCCTGTCCCGGCGCGAGGGCGTAGACAATGTAAGCGACCAGCCCGCCCCCGGCCGGACACACCAGCACGCGCTCGCCCGCCCCGCCCGTGCAGGCGGTCGCGAAGCGCTCCGCGCTCCAGGCGCGGGTCGCCGCACCGCCATTGGCGGCGCGATCCACGCAGGCCAGCGCGACGGCATCGCCCGGCATACCGGGCCGCAGGGGGAACTTCACCGGCAACCCGCCCGGCGCAGCAGCGGGTCTTCAAAAAGTACGGCGCAGGGCCCCGAGCGCACGCCAGGCACCGGGTTTCAAGGACGGGTCCGTGAGCATGGCGAGCGTCGTCACCGTACGCACCACGGGTATGTCGAGGTCGTCCGTGGACAGCCAGCGCTCGCAATCGGCGCCCAGCAATACCAGGCCGCCGCAGCCGGCCTCCTCCAGGCGCCGGGACACGAACGCCCCGAGGCTGGCGCGGGCGGCCTCCTCCCCGTTGTCCAGCTGGGGATTGTTGTGCATGGGCCAGGTAAATTGCGCCACCTCGGGCCGCTCCAGGTTACCGGTGGCGCCGCGGCCGAATTCCAGCGCGTGCGCCATGGCACCTACCAGGGCGACCTGTTCGGACGCCAGGGGCATGTCGCCAAGGTATTCAAGCCAGAGTACGCCCCGCGCGACAAACGCGGCGATGCTGAAGCGCAGCGCGGGCTCGCCCGACGTCCGCCGTGCGGCGGGCACCGGCGTGGAGCGCGGCGCCGGCGGTTTCTCGGTTGGGAACAGGTCGGTGGGAGCAGCGCGCGCCGCGGGAGCCTCTGCGGGAGAATCGCGCTTGACCAGGGCGAGCCTGTGGGTGGCCGCCGCGCCGGGCAGCTGGGCGCGCGATACGTAGGCGTCCACGCCCAGCGCCTGCAGGTAGGCCATGCGTGTCAGCTCGTGCATCGATATCCCCGCGGCCCGCTATGGCGCCAGTCTAACAGCTTTGGCGCTCCGCCCAAACGCCGGCCGCGGCCAGCACTGCCGCAGATGCGCGCGGTCACAGCCAGCGCCAGCCGTGACGGTTGAAGAAGCGCAGCGCCGAGCGCAGGAACCAGCCGAGGTGGCGCCATCCCTTCTCCGCGGTGTAACCGCCGTGATGCACGATACGCATGGCCGGTTCGAACAGCAGGCCGCCCCGGTCGGCGAGGCGCAGCGACAGGTCGAAATCCTCGAAGTAAAGGAAGAAGGTCTCGTCGAATCCCCCGACGTCGCGCAGCGCGCCGGTGCGCGCCAGCATGCAGCAGCCACTGGCGATCTCCACATGTACCGCCGCGTCGCCCCCACAGGCGTCGCGCATCTCGTAGTGCGCCAGGCGCCCGTCGAAGACGCGGCACATCCAGGCGGGTGCGAACCCCCTGAGCAACAGCACCAGCACCGAGGGGTAGCGTTTGCAGAGGAACTCCCGCTGCCCGGAGGCGCCCACCGCCATGGGGCTGAGCAGGGCCAGCCCGGGGTCCGCAGCGAGCCGCGACAGGCCTTTTATCAGCGCGTCCGGGGCCAGTTCTGCGTCCGGGTTGAGCACGAGGTGAAACTCGCTGCTCGCCGACGCCAGCGCCGCGTTGTGGCCCGCGCCGAAGCCCCGGTTCTCCGCCAGGAAACGGCACTCAAACGCCACGGCACCCCCCGCCGGCCGGGCCTCCATCTCCCTGGACAGGGCCGCCCGGTAATCGCTCCCGGAGGCGTTGTCCACCAGCTCCACCGCAACGCCGTCGAGCAGTCCCTTCGCCACGGCGGCACGGCCGGCGCGTTCAAGGCAGTCGAGCACCCGGCCCAACCGGTCCAGCGGGGAGTTGTGCAGCACGATGGAGACGGACAACCGGGCGGGGGATGGGGGGGTGTTCTGCATCGCCGGGATGGTACCAGCTAGCGCGCTGCACAGACCACGGCGAAAACCTGCGCCGGGGGCCCGAACTTCTATTGTGAAAAATCACAAAAAGGGGCTATCACCATGTATTACATAGAGTTTTTGCAGTCCACCATGATAAGCTGTAATAAAGTAGATAAATCCAAGGTTGACTCTGAAGGCAAACGCCGCAGAATCAGCGAAGGGCTAGTAAAAATATTAAGACCCGCTGTACAGCGGGCCACAGGGGACAAAAATGATCATTAGGGGCGCCAACCTTCTCAGCCGTGCGGCTGCTGTTTTCGTTCTTCTTTTCACTGTCACTGCCTGCGGCGGTGGCGGCGGTGGCGGCGACGGTTTCCTGCCGGACTTCGTGGAGGTGAAGCTCACCCTGCGCGATGCCCAGGGCAACAAGATCAATATCATCCCCTCCGGCTCCCAGGCGACCCTGGAGGTCAAGGTCGACGCCAACAACAATCGCAACCTCGTGGTGGAAGCGACCACCACCGTGGGCACGCTGAGCCCGGATTCCGACCTGACCAACGGCCAGGGGATCGCGACCTTCACCCTCGACGTGGGCGTCGACCGCGGCGCCGGCACCATCACGGCCACGGTTGTCATCGAGGGCACTACATTTACCGGCCTGGTGAATTTCCAGATAGGCTCCAGCGGCCTGCGGCTGGGCTACTTCGACGACGGCGGCAACTTCATCGAGGGCCAGATCAAGCTGACTCCCGAGGGGACGCTGTCCTCCTCGGGCGCCGCACAGCTCACGGTCGATATCGTGGACGAGAACGGCGATCGCGTGGCCAACGCCGAGCAGGTGAGCTTCAGCAGCAGCTGCATCAGCGCCGGCCAGGCCAGCCTGTCCCCGGCCAGCCCGGTGCTGTCCAGCAATGGCCAGGCGACCACCCAGTACACCGCCGCGGGCTGCGCCGGCTCCGACACCATTACCGCGAGCCTCGGGGGCTCCGGCACCGCCGCCTTCGTCGATATCGAGATCGGCGCGGCGGGCGCCAACCGCATCGTCTTCGAATCCGCCGACCCGCAGCTGATCGTGCTCAGGGGCACCGGCGGCACGGGCGCCGGCGACGGCGACCTGCGGGTCGAGACCTCCGAGGTCACTTTCCAGACAGTGGACCGCAACGGCGCGCCGCTGCAGAACATCGTCGTCCAGTTCGACCTCAGCACGACGGTCGGCGGACTTTCCATCGCGCCGGCCTCTGCGGTCAGTGACGCAGGGGGCCTGGTGCGCGCCACCGTGCAGGCCGGCGACGTAGCCACCAGCGTGCGGGTCATCGCGACCGCGGGCGACGGCAGCGGCGGCGAGGTGTCCACTGTCTCCGGCCTGATCACCGTGACCACCGGCCTGCCGGACCAGAACTCCATCAGTATCGGAGTGGAAACCCCCGACGAGGGGGGCACCTTCGTGGTCAAGGACGGTTTCGGCGTCAACGGCATCCTGCGCACCGTCACGGTACGCATGGCTGACAAGTTCAACAACCCGGTTGTCGACGGCACGACGGCGATCTTCACCACCGAGTACGGCGCCATCGAGCCCTCCTGCCAGACCGGCCTGCGCAACGGCGAGCTGGTGGGTGACACGCCCGCCTCGGGCCAGTGCAGCGTGGTATGGGCTTCCCAGGATCCGCGCTTCCCGACCCTGACCGGCAGCACCTTCGTGCGCACCATCTTCGATGCGGACTATTCCTGCCCCAGCCACAACGGCAGCTTCGGGCCGTGCCCCGACGACCTCGGCTGGACCCGCGGCGGTCGCTCAACCATCCTGGTGCACGCCATCGGCGAGGAGTCATTCGTCGACAGCAACGGCAACGGCACCATGGACGAGGCCGAGCGCGACCTGTTCGACAACCAGCCGGAAGCCTTCGTCGACCACAACGAGGACGGCATCTACACCCCGGCACTGCCGGCCTGCGAGGCCGACCCCTTCGGTTCGCCGCAGTGTATCGCCGGCGCCGAGGAAATCTTCGTCGACTTCAACGACGACCAGGACTACGACTTCAACGACGACCCCGCGGTATACAACGGCCTGCTCTGCCCCCCCGAGGGCGACGGCGTGTGGTGTAGTCGCGACCTGATCAACGTGCGCGACTCCGTGGTCATCACCATGTCCGCCAACCCGGACTACGACATCGTGGTGGTGGACGAGGATGGCGATGTCGTGCCGGAGGGCTTCGACCTCGAAGAGGGTGAAGACTACACCGTGTACGTCTCCGACATCTTCAACAACCCGCCTCCCGGCGGGACGGTGATTACGCTCTCCACGACAGGGGATTGCGCTGTCACCCCGACCAGCGCCACGGTACCGGAGAACATCTACTTCCCGGGCGCCTTCGAGATATTCCCCACGAATGTCGACGGGGACGGCGCCGACGACGGCACGCTGACCATCGATGTGGGTGGCGAGTACAGCGAGATCTACGACTGCGACACCGACGCGCCGCCGGACCCCTGCGCCGGACCGAGCCCGCTGCCGCCGGAGTGCGGGGATCCCAACGCCCCGTAAGCAGCGCTCCAACGATAAAGGCCGCATTGGCGACAATGCGGCCTTTTTTCTTTTCCACTCAACACTGACGTAGCTTTCAGCAGGTCCTCGAAAAAGCCCGTGGTATCCTTGAATCCTCCATGGACGCCCGACCAAAGGAACCGCCATGAGCGCACTTTTCGGCAGATTCCACACGACGATTCGCCTCACCGTGGTCACGGTATTTGTGCTGGCGACGATACTCACGGTCAGCCTCGCGAGTTTCATGCAGTACTACTTCGGGCAGACCATCGCCAAGGACACCGCCGCTGATCTCTACGCCACCGCGTCCTCCAGCATCGCGGCTGAAGTGCGCAACGTCGGGCAGGTCAACGCCAACGTCATCGACCTGCTCGCGGACAATCCCGTGCTGCGCGACGCCTCACGCCCGCGGGAACTGCTGGAGATATTTGCGCGCGTGCTGGAGAAGAACCCCCTGTACTACGGCGTCTACCTGGGCGACGCGGACGGCGGTTTCTACGAGGTCATCAACCTGGATACCACAGAGAGCGCCCGCCAGTTGCTGCGCGCGCTGCCCACGGACCGCTGGCTGATCATGGAGGTCGAGCGTACGCCGCAGGGCGGCCTGCGCCACTATCACTACCTGAACGAGAACCTCGACGTGCGCTTCTCGCGCTCCGAACCCACCAGCTTCGACGTCACCTCACGCCCCTGGTACCGCAGCGCCATGGCCTCGGGCAAGGCGGAGTTCAGCGCCCCCTACCTGTTCGCCCAGTCGGGTGTTCCCGGGCGCACTGTGAGCCGGCGCATCCCGGGTTCCGACACGGTGGTGGCCATCGATATCACCCTGGCGGCCGCCTCGCGCTTTCTCCGGGAGCACAAGATCGCCGAACACGGCGACGTCTACCTCTACAACAGCAACGGCGCCATCCTCGCCTCCAGCCTGTTGGCGCCACACCAGAAGAACGCGCTGCCCGAGGCGGCGCTGGAGCTGACGACCGAGGAGCGCCGCTACATCGCCGGGCTCGGCGAACTGCGGGTCTCCAACGAGATGAACTGGCCGCCGATCGATTACGCCCAGACCGGCACCCCCAGCGGCTATTCCGTCGACATCCTGCGCCTCATCGGGCAGATGACCGGCCTGCAGCTGAAGTTCGTCAACGGACTGGACTGGCCGACACTGGTGGAGCAGTTCAGGGCGGGGCAGATAGACCTGCTGCAGAGCGTGATCCTCACCGAGGCAAACGCCGACTGGGGCCTGCCCGGCGCGAGCTACCTGCACCTGCCCTACGCCCTGGCCACCGCCGATGACCACGCGCCCGTACTGGGGCTCCAGGAGCTCTCTGGACACACCCTGGCGATACCCGAGGGCTGGTCCGTGGCGGAGACCGTGCGCGAGCGCTTCCCGGATATACGTATCGTTCCGGCCAAGTCCACCCTGCACGCCCTGGAACTGGTTCTCGCCGGGCAGGCCCGGGCAGCGCTGGATAACGAGATCGTGGTGCGCTACATCGCCAGCAAGCATTTCTCCGCGGGCCTGCGCTACCACAGCAACGTCAGCTTCGGCGAGGGCCCGGTGCCGGACCGCCTGCACATCGTGGTGGGCGCCGACCGGCCCCGACTGCGCCAGATCCTCGACAAGGCCATCGCGGCCATCGGCGACGAGCAGCACGCATTCCTGCGCGAGCGCTGGCTGCGCTTCGAGGACGTGCCGACCACCGCGGTGCAGGGCACCGTGCCCAGCCTGGAACTGGTGGAGATGGCCGCCGACCACACGCGCCGGGCGCAGCTGATCGAGACCCGCATCGACGGCGTCGACTACCTGGCCTACGCGACCCCGGTGGACTCCGGTGAGGACCCGATCTACATGGGTATTCTCTCCTCGCGGGAGGCGGTGTTCGCGAGCGTGCTGGACAAGGTGAAGCTGGCCAGCGTGATCACCACGGGCGCGCTGCTCTGCCTGCTGCCGCTGTCCTGGTTCTTCGCCAACCCCATCGTGAGGCCGGTGAAACAGCTTGCCCGGGAAAACGACAAGGTGAAACGCCGCGAGTACGATCGGGTGGAGCGGGTGGGCTCGCACGTCAAGGAGCTGGACGAGCTGTCGGACTCCATGGTCGCCATGGTCAACGCGATCCGAGCCCACGAACTTGCGCAGCGGCGGCTGATGGACTCCTTCATCGAGCTTATCGCGGAGGCCATCGACGACAAGTCCTCCTACACCGGCGGCCACTGCGAGCGCGTCCCCGAACTGGCACTGATGCTCGCGGAGACCGCCTCCGCCAGCGACCACCCCGGCTTCGCCGGCTTTTCGCTGGAGACCGACGACCAGTGGCGGGAGTACCGCATCGCCGCCTGGCTCCACGACTGCGGCAAGATCACCACCCCCGAGCACATCGTCGACAAGGGCAGTAAACTGGAGACCATCTACAACCGCATCCACGAGGTGCGCACCCGCTTCGAGGTGCTGTGGCGGGACGCGGAGATCGACTACTGGCGACAACTCGTGGACAGCCCCGAGCGCGGGGAGGACCTCGCCCGGGAACTCGCCGCGCGCCAGGATCGACTCCAGGCGGACTTTACTTTCGTGGCCACGTGCAACGTCGGCGGTGAGTCCCTCGACGATGGGAGTCGTGAACGCCTCGAGAAAATAGCCACCACCACGTGGCAGCGCCACTTCGACAATCGCATCGGCCTGTCGCCGGTGGAGGAGCTGCGCCTGACGGGCGACGCGCCGCCCCTGCCCGCCACCGAGCAGTTGCTGAGCGACAGGCCCGAGCACCTGATCGAGCGGGAGAAGTCCACCGACTACCCCCCGGAACTGGGCATCGACATGGACATCCCGGAGCTGGAGTCCAACCTGGGCGAGGTCTACAACCTCTCGGTGGGCCGGGGCACCCTGACGACAGAGGACCGCTTCCGCATCAACGAACACATGATCAGCACCATCAAGATGCTGGAGAGCCTGCCCTTCCCCGAGGAGCTGGCCAACGTGCCCCGCTACGCCTCCACTCATCACGAGACCATGAAAGGGTCGGGCTACCCGCGGCGCCTGCCGGGGTCCCAGCTCAGCATCCCCGAACGCCTGCTCGCGGTCGCCGACGTATTCGAGGCACTCACGGCCTCCGACCGCCCCTACAAGAAGGCGAAGCCCGTCAGCGAGGCGGTGGAGATCCTGCACCGCATGGTGCAGGACAACCATATCGACAGGGACTGCTTCGACCTGTTCATCCGCGACGGGGTCTACCTGCGCTACGCCAGGGCCTTCCTGCCCGACGAGCAGGTCGACGAGGTCGACGAGTCGCGTTACGTGGCCTGAATCCGGGCCAAAAAAAACGGCGCCCGGGGGCGCCGTTTTTCATACAGCCGTAGCTTACTGGAAGAAGTTGTAGCGCACTTCCACGCCGTAGTGACGACCCTTGTTCAGCGGCGAGAAGGTGCCGCCCCAGGGCACCACGCCGGACAGGGTGTCCGGAAGCTGGGTGTCACCACCGTGCTTGACGTCGTCCAGCAGGTTGCGGCCGTACAGCGAGAACACCCAGTGGCCGTCGTTGGAGTAGAAGTCGACACCCGCATCGACGATCTCCTGCTCCAGGATGAAGCCGAGGTTGCTGTCCGTGTAGGCCGTCTCGTCGCGGTAGGCGTAGCTGACACGGGAACTCATGTAACCCCAGTTGCCGATATCGAGGTCGTGGTTCAGGCCCACGCTGTAGGTCCACTCGGGCGCACGGGGCAGGTCGAGGTCCTCGTCCTTGCCGTCGATGACGCCGTCGTTGTTCAGGTCCTCGCTGACGCTGTCGTACTCGGCGTCGGTGTAGCCCAGGGTTGCAGTCGCCAGCAGGTTCTCGGTGATGGCGAAGGCGCCGTCGACTTCCAGGCCCATGATGGTGGCGTCGGCGGTGTTGCGGATGAGCTGGATAACGCCGATGGGACCGGGGTTGTTCAGCTCACGCTGCAGGTCGTCGACCTCGTTGTAGAAGGCCGCCACGTTCAGCTTGCCGCGCTCGAAGGTCGACTTGTAACCGATCTCCCAGTTGTCCACGGTCTCCTCGTCGAAGGGGCCGGGCACGTCCTCCGGGTCCACGGACGTGTTGCGCAGGTTGTAGCCGCCGGAACGGAAGGAGCGGGTCCAGTGGGCGTAGACCTTGGCGTCGTCGCCCATGTGGTAGGTGGCGCCGATCTTGCCGCCCACGTTATCCCAGTCCTCGTCGTCGACGAAGTCGATGGGGCAGGTGCCGTCGATAACGCTGCACGGCAGGTCGCGGTTGGGCGGCAGCGAGGCCACCTCCACGTCCTTCTCCTCGAGGCTGTAGCGGATGCCGAGATTCAGGGTCCACAGGTCGGTCAGGTCGTAGTCCACCGCACCGAAGGCCGCGTAGCTGTCGACGTCAAGGTTGCCGCCGCCCCAGAAGGTGGCGAAGGGCGCCGCGCCGCCGAGTACGACACCGCCGAGCTCCCGGCCCTCGTCGTAGTTCAGCTCATTGGTGAAATAGTACAGGCCCACGGTAACGTTGGCGCGCTCGTCGAAGATGCCGTTGTAGCGCAGCTCGTTGCTGAACTGCTCGGTGTCCAGCGCCGAGGGGGCGTGGAACAGCCAGACCGGCTGGCCGTCGATATCGCCGCGTGACTCGCCGCTGCCGTCGCGCCAGCCGAAGACGTTGGTGATGGTGCCCTCGCCGAAGTCCACGTCCCAGTTCGTTTCGAAGGCCACGAAGTTGGTGTCCGTGTCCTGGGAGCCCACCTCGTCGTAGCAGACATCGTGGCTGTCGCGATCGGGTACTGAACACCCGGCAACGCCCATGTTTTGTGGCTCCACACCGCTGCCGTTCTCGTGGCTCTGGGCCACCGGGCCGTCGCCCTCGATATCCGTGTACTGGTAGCGCAGCACGAACTCCAGCGTATCTGTGGGCGTCCACACCACGGTGGGACGGACCATGAGTTGCTCCACGGCGCCGACATCGTCGCCGTCGAACTCGTTTTCAAACCAGCCCTCGTCGTCGTTGTAGTACAGCGTCAGCCGTGCGCCCAGGGTGTCGGTTACCGGGCCGCCGACAGCACCCATGTAGTAGGTGTTCCAGCCGCCGTCCTCACCGGTGTCCGCGGCGAACTTCAGGGTGGCGTCCAGCTCGTCGCCGGGCTTCTTGGAATTCAGCAGAATTGCGCCGCCGGTCACGTTGCGGCCGAAGAGCGTGCCCTGTGGGCCGCGCAGCACCTCGATGCTCTCCAGGTCGAAGGAGTCGAAGATCACGCCGACGTTGTTGCCGATGAAAACCTGGTCGATGAACACGCCCACCGTGGGATCGATGCCGGGGATGGTGCTGTTGATACCGAGGCCGCGAATCGAGAAGTTGGCAGAGCCGCGGGTAGTGGCCACGTCGTCCAGCACCACGTTGGGCAGGCCGGTCGACAGGCTGAACAGGTCGCGCACCTTGAGGGCCTGGATCTGTTCGGAATTGTAGGCGCTCACGGAGAGAGGCACGTCCTGCGCGCCCTCCTCGCGTTTCCGGGCGGTGACCACCACCTCTTCGAGCAGGGCGGCGGTACCCTGGGCCTGGACCACGGGTGCGGCGGACAGTGCCACGGTGGTGCAGGCGGCCGCCAGTGGCAGCCGGGCGAATTGCTTGATGCGGGTCGTGTGGGAGCTCATAGGATGCTTACCTTTTCTTGCGGACGTTGATCTTATGGCGAGCCGACAAGTACGCTTGCCGTCGGCGGCCCGGGAGCCACCTGTAGTTATAGCTGATTCTGTCGGTACTATGAAACAAAGGCCGCGCCCGGGTTAAGCGTGAATTTGGTGAAAATTCCCATTGCGGGGAACTCCGGCGCGCGAATTTGACATCAGCTGGACGCATCCTGAACATGGTCGCCGAGCCCGCGGGCAAACGGACCCGCCGAGGCGAATAACAGATAGGCTTCGCCATGCCTGAAAAGAATTTACGCATCGCCGTCATCGGCGCCGGCATGGCCGGTATCCTGGCGGGCATCAAGCTGCAGGAGTCCGGTCGCCGGAATTTCGTCATCTACGAGAAGGCCGACCGCATCGGCGGCACCTGGCGGGAGAACACCTACCCGGGGCTGACCTGCGACGTGCCCTCCCACCACTACACCTACAGTTTCGAGCGCAATCCCGACTGGTCCAGGCACCTGCCTCCCGGGCAGGAAATCCAGGACTATTTCGAGCGCACCTGCGAAAAATACGGGGTGTATCCCTATATCCGCTTCGGCGAGGAGCTGGCCGAGGCGCGTTTCGAGGACGGGCGCTGGCAGCTCGTCATGCAGAGCGGCCTGGCGGACGAGGCGGACGTCGTCATCGCCGCGACCGGGGTCCTGCACCACCCGCGCATCCCGGACATCAAGGGGGCCGACAGCTTCCGCGGCCATCTCTTCCACAGCTCCCGCTGGGATCACGGCATCGACCTCGCCGACAAGCGCATCGGCATCATCGGCAACGGCTCCACGGGCGTGCAGATCATCTCCGCGCTGTCCGGGAATGTGCGCCACATCGCGCACTTCCAGCGCACCGCCCAGTGGATCATGCCCGTGCGCAACGGCTACTTCAGCGAGGAGGACAAGGCCCGGTTCCGCGCGGACCCCGCGGCCCTGGAGGCCGCCATGGACACCAGCACCTACCAGCGCGGTGTCGAGGGCTACTCCCAGGTCATCACCGGCGACGACGGCGAGGGCGCGCGCTATTTCAACGACACCTGCCGGGACAACCTCGAGCAGGGCGTGCGCGACCCCGGTCTGCGCGAGCAGCTGCGCCCCGACCACAAGCCGCTGTGCAAACGGCTGATCTTCTCGCCCGACTACTACGAGGCGATACAGCGCCCGGGGGCCGCACTGGTCACCACGCCCATCGAGCGCATCGAGGCGGGGGGTATCCGCACCACTGACGGCGCGCTGCACGAACTGGACATCATCGTCTACGCCACGGGATTCCACGCGGACGCGTTCATGCGACCCATGCGTATCACCGGCGAGGACGGGGCCACCCTGGACACGTTCTGGGCAGTGCGCCCGAGGGCCTACCTGGCGGTGAGCATGCCGGGGTTCCCCAATTTCTTCATGCTCAACGGTCCCAACGGCCCGGTGGGCAACTTCTCACTGATCGACATCGCAGAACACCAGTGGCACTACATCAGCCAGTTGATCGAGCGACTGGAGCGCGGGGACTGCGAGGCCGTGAGCCCCGGGGAGGCGGTTTTCCAGCGCTTCGAGGAGGAGCGTATAGCCGCGGCTAAAAAAACCATCTGGTACACGGGCGGGTGCCGGAGCTGGTACCTGGATGCCGAGGGCATCCCGGCGAGCTGGCCCTGGAGCTTCAGCCGCTTCCAGCGCGAGATGGCGGAGCCTGACTGGGCCGCCTTCAGCCTCGACCCGCCCTGACCTCAGGCGGAGAGCGCCAGTCGCTGGATGTGCGACATGAAGTACCAGGGTTCCGCGAGTTGCTCCTGCAGTTCCGCCGCCGGGATCGGCCGGCTGAACAGGTAGCCCTGCATGTAGCGCGCGCCCTTGTCGGACAGGAACTGGTATTCCCCCGCGGTCTCGACACCCTCCGCCAGAAGCCTCACCTGCAGTTGCCCGGCGAGCGCAATGATGGCCTGGACGAGCTTCGCGTTCCCGGCACGACTGTCGCAGTCCTTCACGAAACCCCGGTCGAGTTTGATCTCGTCCAGGGCGTACTCGGCGAGGTACGCGAGCGGCGTGTGCCCCGCGCCGAAATTATCCACCGAGAGGTACACGCCCATCGCAGCGAGCTCGGCGAGGCAGGCGTCCGATTCCGCCCCGCCCTGCGCGAGCACGCCCTCCGACAGTCCCAGCTCCAGGGACGCGGGCGGCAGGTCGCTCTGCTGCAGGACCTCGGAGACACGCCCGGTGAGGCGCGGGCCGAATTCCAGCGCCGACACGTTGACCGCCACACGTGGTAGGTCGAGGCCGGCGTCGCGGAAGGCCCTGAGCTGGCGACAGGATTCCTCCAGCACCCAGTCGCCCAGTGCCTGCATCATGCCGATTTCCCCGGCCAGCGGTATAAAGCGGTAGGGGGGTACCTGCCCGAATTCCGGGTGCTCCCAGCGCAGCAGCGCCTCGGCGCCGATGATGGAGCCGTCGAAGGTGTCCACCTGGGGCTGGTAGTGCAGCTGCAGCTGCCCGCGCTCCACGGACTTGCGCAGCTCGGTCTCCAGGCGCAGGCGGTCCACGCCGGAGACGTCCATGTCGCGACTGAAGTAGTGGTAGCCCCCCGCCGGGTTCGACTTGCCGTGGTGCACGGCGGTGGCCGCGGCGCGCAGCAGGTCCTCGATGCTCTCGCCGTCATCGGGAGCCAGCGCGATTCCGATACTGGCGGAGACGACGATCTCCCGGCCGTCCACCTCGAAGGGTTCGCCCAGCACCTCGAGGAAGCGCGCCGCCACCGCTGCCGCGGCGTCCGTGTCTTCCAGCTGGTTGAGCACCACGGCGAATTCGTCGCCGCCGAGCCGGGCCAGCTCCGCGCCCGCCTCGGTGTCGACCGTGCGGGACACCACGTCGCTGGCCCGCACGCAGTCGGACAGACGCTCCGCGAGCTGCTTGAGCACGAGGTCGCCGACGCTGTGGCCCAGGGACTCGTTCACCCGGCGGAAATTGATGAGGTTGAGCAGGAGCAGGGCCAGGGGGCGCTTGTCGCGCTCGCGCAGTTTCAACAGCTGGCGAAACTGCTCCGTGAACAGCGCCCGGTTGGGCAGGGAGGTCAGGCTGTCGTAGTAGGAGGCCCGGTGCAGGCGGTCCTTGGCCTCCGACGCCTCCGCGGCGATCCGCTCGAGTTCGGCCTCGCGCTCCGACAGGCGGCTCTCGTTTTCGTCCGCCTTCATGCTGGTCAGCTTGCGGCCGGCCTCGGCCTCCTGGTTCTGCCGCTTCAGGTGGTGTATGAGCTCATTGATGGCTGCGTGCAGTTCGCGGTACACGCCCGAGGCGCCGTCGGGCAGAGCGCCCACGGCATGGCCGGTGCGCACGCTGTCAGCGAGCGCGCGGATATCCTCCAGGCCGTCGCTGCCTCCCCGGGCCAGCCGGCCGAGCAAAAACCCGGCGGGAGCGAGCAGCACCAGCGCCGCGCCAATCATCAGCAGTGCCGAGGCGAGGACCGACGCGGCGACCTGTCCGGCGTCCACCTCGGCCACGACATACGCGGCGACCAGCCGGCTGCCCTCCCCGGCCGCGAGCATAGCGCCCGCAAACTCGACGGCGGAGAGACCCTGCCGGTTGGGGTTAACCGCCGAGATGACGGGCTCGCTGGCGTAGAGTACGTCGCCTGTGCCGAACAGCGCGGACCAGAACCCGCCAGCGGCGGAAACGACCTCGCCGTCGCCCCTGGTCAGCCCGGTCTCGGCGGTGGATACGTTTGTCCGCAGTGTCTCCAGGGAAGGGGTCGTTGTCGCAGGCGCCGCGGCGAGCACATCACCCAGGGGGGAGTATACGACCGCAGCGGTGAGCGCGCCGGTCGGGGCCAGGCCGTCCGCGAAGGACTGCAGCGCGACGCTGTCCGCACTGTATACCCGGTAAGCCAGCGCCCGGTCCGCCTGCACCGCGCCGCGCAGCTCCAGGACGGCACCGTCGATGCGCTGGCGAAACTCCGCCGGCGCCAGCCAGGCGGCGAGCAGGCACCCCACGCCGAGGGTGGCCAGCATGAAGACGGTTACGACTTTCGCGGGCAGGCCCACGTCTCCCTCCCTCATCACAGGATGCGGTCGCGCCTTGTCCCGACGCGTATAGCCAGACTATAGCGACTTTCAGATAGGCTGTTGACGCCTCTGGTACTAATCCACTGAATCCGGAAAGGGTCAGGAAAGGGTCAGGACATACCCAGTGACAACAGGTTTTCCACGGGCCGGTAAAGCTCCTCCAGGTAGGTGATATCCCCCTCCTCGAGCTGGAGCTGCGCCGCGGCGGCCAGGCCCTCGAGCTGCTCCACCCGCGACACCCCGACCACGGGCGCCGTCACGCCCGGCTTGCTCAGCAGCCAGGCAATGGCAACCTGGGCCGGTTTCACGCCGTGTTTCTCCGCGATCTCGTGCACGCGCTCCGCAATACCGAAGGTATTCTCGCCACGGTACAACGCCCGGGTGCGCTCAATATCGGAGCCCTTTGAGCGCTGGGTAGTGCCGCCCTCGAACCCGCCGCGGTAGGCGCCCGCCAGTATGCCCCGCGCCAGTGGCGACCAGGGCGTGAGGCCGACGCCGGACTGTTCGCAGTAGGGGTTCATCTCCCGCTCTTCCTCGCGGTAGACCAGGTTGTAGTGATTCTGCATGGAGACAAACCGTGTCCAGCCATTGCGCCGGGCGATGTGCTGTAGCTCGACGAACTGCCAGGCCCACATGGTGGAGGCGCCGAGGTACAGCGCCTTGCCGGCCTTCACCACATCGTGCAGCGCCTCCAGGGTCTCCTCTATCGGCACCTTCACGTGCCAGGGCAGGCCGTGGGGATGGCGGTGGATGATGAGCTGGTCGACATAGTCCACACCCAGCCGCTCGAGGCTGCGATCGATGCCCTCCAGTACGTGCTTGCGCGAGAGCCCGCTCATGTTCGCGCCGCCGCCCATGGGCATGGCGACCTTGGTGGTCAGGACGTATTCATCCCGCGGCAGCAACTCGCGCAGCAGTCGGCCCACCACTTCCTCGCAGGCGCCGATGCCGTAAAAATCCGCGCAGTCGAAGTAGGTGACGCCCATCTCCACCGCCGCCTTGAAGATGGCCCTGCTCTTGTCGAGATCAAGGGTCCAGTCGCCCTGGTGGCCCTCCCCGGGCTTGCCGAAGTTCATGGTGCCCAGGCACAGGGGGGATACCAGCAGTCCGCTGCTGCCAAGTTGAACGGGTTGTAACATGTCGCGCGCTCCAGTCTCTCGTCCAGTGGCGCCCCGACGGGGCCCGGTCAGTCTACACCGAATGCAGGCAGCCTGAACGCCATGTACTCGACGTCGTGGGCGGGAAACACCGCAACATCGGATCTCTCGTCCAGCGAGCGCAGCCAAGCCCGCAGCGCGGCCGTGCGCGACGTGTCCTCGGGTACCAAAAAGGTGCTGTAGAGCCAGTGCTTGGGGATATCCTCGACGAGAGACCGCTTGTCGTTGGTGATGTCACCAGAAAAAAGAAGGTAACTCTCCCCAACACGCGTCGCCCAAAGGGTGCTTCCCGGTGTGTGTCCGCCGAGGGACACCGCCAACAGCCCCGGGAACCCCGGGACCCGCATGGCGCCTGCGCCGCCGATTTCAACGCGCCTGCAGGCGGAACCCTCGATGTCCTCCAGGCCCGTTCGCGTGGTGTGGTTCTGGTTCCAGTACTGCCGCGACGGCTGGTAAACCCTGGCAGGCATTTTCTGCTCGGCACAGAGTCCGGGCAGTCCGGCCGTGTGATCGGTGTGCAGGTGGGTAAAGCCGATTCCCCGGACACTGTCCGCAACATCCCCCAGCAGCGAAACCATGCTGCCGTAGGTCTGGGTCGGCTCGGCATCGAGGATCACCTCAATGAGACGACCGAAGGCAACCGCGTCCTCGGGGGGCATGCCGGTGTCAATGAGGAACCTCGATCCGTCGCCCCACTCCAGCAGGACGCCCGGGTGACCGAGGGTACCGGCGGGTCCGCTCTGGCTCGCGGTGTTGAGGTAGTGGACAGCCACGGGCCCGCCCGTCGTATCCAGTGCGGACAGGAGCTGATCCGCGGCGGGGAGTTCGTCCTGCACCGCGCGAATCTGTCGGTGGGCCGGCACGAGAACGGCAGCCAGCAACAGGGTGATCAGCAAGAGAAGGAGCCCGAGTCCCAGCGAGAATTTTTTCAGCATCGCGCATGACATCCCTATTGGAGGGTCACAGTGTAATCAATCGCCGTGCTTTGCGGAAAAGGCGCCATCCGAGCAACAGTGCAAACAGGGCGATGTAGACCAGCGCCTCACCGATATCCGAGCGGGCCTGCCAGAGCAGGTGCAGGCAGGCCAGGATCGCGGCGGGATACACGAGCCTGTGCAGGCGGGTCCAGTTGCGCCGCAGCCGGCGCTGCATCCCCCGGGTGGAGGTCAGTGCCAGTGGCAGCATCCCCAGCCAGGCGAGGAAGCCCACCGTGATATAGGGTCGTTCGACAAGTTCCTCGCCCAGGCGCGGCGCCGTCCAGCCGATATAAAACTGCAGGAAAGTCGCGAGATGCACGGTGGCGTAAAAGAACGTGAACAGCCCGAGCATACGCCGCAGCTTGAGGGGCAGCGGGTGATTCGTCCATGTTCGCAGGGGGGACATCAACAGGGTGAGCGCCAACAGGCGCAGGGCCCACTCGCCCGTTTCGTGCATCAGCGCTTCGGCCGGGTCCGGCCCCAGGGCACCGCTCCCGGCAGCGTAGAAGACCCCGGCGATGGGCAACAGGCAGAGTGCGAAAACCCCGGCGCGGAGCGCGCGCTCCACGTTCAGTAGTCCACCGCGAGATCCATGCCCTTGTAGAGCCGGGCAACCTGCTCGCCGTAACCGTTGAACATGCGGGTGGCGATGCGATTGGGCCGGAACAACGTGGACGGCAGGCGCCGCTCGCTGGCCTGGCTCCAGCGCGGGTGGTCCACCTCCGGGTTGACGTTGGCATAGAAGCCGTACTCGTGGGGCGCCAGCGCCTGCCAGGTCGTGTAGGGCTGCTTCTGTGTGAGGTGGATACGCACGACGGACTTGATGCTCTTGAAGCCGTATTTCCAGGGCACGACAAGGCGTATCGGCGCACCGTTCTGGTTCGGCAGCGTCTTGCCGTAGAGACCCACGGCCATCAGGGTCAGCGGGTGCATCGCCTCGTCCATGCGCAGACCCTCGCGGTAGGGCCAGTCGATGGTACTGGTGAATGAACGGGTCCCGCGCATTTCCCCCGGCCGGTACAGCGTTTCGAAGGAGACGTACTTCGCATTGCCGGTCGGTTCGAATCGCGCCAGCAGGTCGGAGAGCTGGAATCCCACCCAGGGCACGACCATGGACCAGGCCTCGACACAGCGCAGCCGGTAGATCCGCTCCTCGAGATCGAAGCTGCCGAGAATATCCTCGAGATTGAGCACGCCCGGCTTGTGCACCTCCCCGGACACCTCCAGCGACCAGGGGTCCACGGCCATCTCGTGGGCGTAGCGCTCAGGGTCCTCCTTGTCCGTACCGAATTCGTAGAAATTACAGTAGGCGGTGACATCTTCGAAGGGTGTCCTGGCCTCCGCGGTATGAAAGTCGCCGCCGGGTTGCGCGGGCGCAAAGCGCAGCGGGCTGCCGCCGGTCTTCGCGGCCGAAGCGGGAGCCGCCCCGAGCGCCGCCGCCAGGGGCAGGGCCGCGGCACCCGCACGCATGAACTCCCTGCGCCGCAGGTAAACCGCCTCCGGCGTGATCTCGGATGAATCGATATGCGGTACCGCAAAGCGCCTGGCCATAACCTTTTCCGTCCTCGCTGCTGTCTTCCTCTCCCCTATCAGAACCGATCCGGTCCCGATGGTTCCCGCCGACCGCACAGAGCCACGGGTTATTGACCCGGGCGGCCCCTGCGACGGCGGGAGAACTGCATGACCGGCCCGGAGAGGGCATAGATAAGGAAACCGGCGAGGATGACGCTCGGGGGATCGAGCGTGACGAGTCCGAATACGAACACGATCGCGATCATCGCCACGAAGGGCACACGCCCCCGAAAATCGATGCCCTTGAAACTGGAGTAGGGAAAGTTCGCGATCATGAGGAAGCCGACCGTCGCCGTGAGCACCGCGACGCCGAAGGCCAGTTCGCGCGGCACCAGTGCACCCGTCCAGCCCAGGTCGTGGCACACCCACACGGTGCACGCGATGATGGCCGCCGCCGACGGGCTGGCCAGGCCGGTGAAAAAGTTCTTGTCCGCGGTGTCTATCTGCGTGTTGAAACGCGCCAGGCGCAGCGCTGCGCAGGCGACGTAAACGAATGCGGCGCTCCAGCCGAACTTGCCGAGGTCGCCGAGGCCCCAGCTGAAAATCACCAGGGCGGGCGCAACACCGAAGGCGACCATGTCCGCCAGGCTGTCGTACTCCGCGCCGAACTTGCTCTGGGTGTTGGTCAGGCGCGCGATTCGCCCGTCCAGGCCGTCGAAGACCATGGCGAACAGGATGGCGATCGGCGCACTTTCAAAGTCGCCGCGCATCGCCGCGATGATGGCGTAAAAACCGGCAAACAGGCAGCCGGTGGTAAACAGGTTGGGCAGCAGGTAGACCCCGCGGCGGCGCACGGTGCGGCCGTTCTCGGAGACCTCCTCCTCGTGTTCGTCGACGAGCAGTTCCAGTCCCGGCGCTACCGCGCCCGGCTCCGGTGGCACATCACTGTCGGCTGGTTCGGGACCGTCGCCCCTGTCCGTGCTCATACGCTCGCACTGCTCGTTATCGCGCCGGCTATAGTATCAAACGGGGTTGCCGTAGGTCTGCCCCGCAACCGTCCACAGGGACTGGACCAGCGGGCTGTCGAGCCGCCGCTGCAGACTGCACAGGCCGATAGCCAGCGGCGGCAGGCCGTCCTCGACGGGCAGCGGCGCCACGCTGGCGGCCATGCCCCCGGTCTGGACCACCAGCTCCGGCGCGATACCGACCCCGAGGCCCAGCCCCACCATGGCCACGATCGCCTCGTGGCCCGCGACCTGGGCGTAAATCCTGGGCCGGATACCGCGGGCGGCGAACCAGGCGTCCAGCATGTCCTTGGTCACACCGCGCTCGGGAACGATGAAGGGCACACGTTCCCAGTCGATACCCCCGGGCGCGTAAACGGCCTCGCGCACCGCGCAGTCCGCGGCGGGGGCGCAAAACAGGAGTGGCGACTCCAGCAGGGGGAGGAAGGCCAGGCGGGCCGGTAGCCGCTCGGGTCGACCGCTCACGGCGACGTCGTCCTGCCCCTCCAGGATGCGGCCGATCCCGTCGGCCTGGTCCCCGGTGTGGAGCATGATATCGACCCCCGGGTGAGCCGCCCGGAAACGCTCCAGGACAGGTGCCAGGACGCTGTAGGAGGCGGTCACCGAACAGTACAGGCTGACCTCCCCCGTCAGCTCCCCCTCCCCGCCCAGGTGTCGCTGCAGGCGCTGCCAGTCCGCGAGCGCCCCCCGGGCGTACTCCCTGAACTCCCTGCCCGCCCCGGTGAGGCTCACCCGCCGGTTGTCCCGCTCGAGCAGGGGCTGGCCGAGTTCGCCCTCCAGGCGCGACACGGTGCGACTGACGGCGGACACGCTCATGTGCAGCTGCTCACTGCTGCGGCTGAAATTCAGCGTGTCCGCCACGGACAGGAAAACCTGCAGCGCCCGGGTATCCATGACAGACCTCCATTATTGCAATATTTGCAATACAGTATTACCTATATAGCGTTTTACGCAAGTAAAGGATTGGCGTATGGTGGCGCCCCCAAACCTGTTGACGAACCGAGGTATTCCCCATGGGACAGAACTACTTCAACACCCTTCCCCTGCGTCTGCAGCTGGAGGAGCTGGGCAAGTGCCGCTTCATGGACAGCGCCGAGTTCGCGGACGGCGTGGACAAGCTCAAGGGCAAGAAGCTGGTCATCGTCGGCTGCGGCGCCCAGGGCCTCAACCAGGGCCTGAACCTGCGCGACAGCGGGCTCGACGTCGCCTACGCCCTGCGCAAGGAGGCCATTGAGGAGCAGCGCCAGTCCTGGAAAAACGCGACGGAGAACGGTTTCACCGTCGGCACCTACGAGGAGCTGATCCCGACGGCGGACGTCGTCCTCAATCTCACTCCCGACAAGCAACACACCAGCGTGGTCAACGCCATCATGCCGCTGATGAAAGAGGGGGCATGCCTTGACTACGCCCACGGCTTCAACCTCGTGGAGGAAGGCATGCAGATTCGCGAGGACATCACCGTGGTCATGATGTGTCCCAAGTGCCCGGGCACAGAAGTGCGCGAGGAGTACAAGCGGGGTTTCGGCGTGCCGACCCTGATCGCGGTGCACCGCGAGAACGACCCCAACGGAGATGGCCTGGAAATCGCCAAGGCGCTCGCCGCCGGCACCGGTGGCCACCGCGCGGGCGTGCTCGAGTCGTCCCCCATCGCCGAGGTGAAGTCTGATCTCATGGGAGAACAGACGATCCTCTGCGGCATGCTGCAGACCGGCGCGATTCTGTGCTTCGACAAGATGGTGGAGAAAGGCGTCGATCCCGGCTACGCCTCCAAACTGATCCAGTACGGCTGGGAAACGGTGACCGAGGGCCTCAAGCACGGCGGCATCACCAACATGATGGACCGCCTCTCGAACCCGGCCAAGATCCGCGCGTTCCACCTCGCCGAGGAACTGAAGGACATCATGCGGCCGCTGTACGAAAAGCACCAGGACGACATCATGTCCGGCACCTTTTCCAGGACCATGATGGAGGACTGGGCCAACGACGACGCCAACCTGCTGGGCTGGCGCGCGGCGACACAGGACACCGCGTTCGAGAACACCGAAAACACCGGCGCCGAGATCACGGAGCAGGAGTACTACGACCACGGCATACTGCTCGTAGCCATGTGCAAGGCCGGCGTCGAGCTGGCTTTTGAGGTCATGGTGGACGCCGGTATCAAGGAGGAGTCCGCCTACTACGAGTCGCTGCACGAGACGCCGCTGATCGCCAATACCATCGCGCGCAAGAAACTGTACGAGATGAACGTGGTGATCTCCGACACCGCCGAGTACGGCTGCTACCTGTTCGACCACGCCTGCCGGCCCCTGCTCGCCGATTTCATGAGCGGGATCGATACCGATGTGATCGGCGCGGGCATGCCCGGTGACAACGGGGTGGACAATCGGGAGCTGATCGCGGTCAACGATGCAATCCGCAATCACCCGGTCGAGGTGATCGGCCGCGAGTTGCGCGGGCACATGACGGCGATGAAGCGGATCGTTTAACCGAATGGGGACGGAGGCATTTTTCTACAAAAAAATGCCTCCGTCCCCGGGGTGATTAAAGGCTCAACACCTTCTCTCCGCGCGAGATACCCGCGACGCCGGAACGCACCACCTCCAGGATATCGGCGTCCGCCATGGCGGCGACGAAGGAGTCCAGCTTGTCCGAGGTGCCGGTCAACTGGATAGTGTACACGTTGGGACCCACATCGACGATCTGGCCGCGGAAGATATCCGTCGTGCGCTTGACCTCGTCGCGCACCTCCCCGGTCGCGCGCACCTTGATGAGCATCATGTCGCGCTCGATGTGTGCGCCCTCCGTGAGATCCACCAGCTTGACCACGTCGATCAGCTTGTTCAGCTGCTTGGTGATCTGCTCGATGTGCAGGTCGTCGCCGAGGGTAGTGAGCGTTAGCCGCGACAGGGTCGGGTCATCCGTCGGCGCGACATTCAACGTCTCGATGTTGTAGCCGCGCTGGGAGAACAGGCCGACCACCCGTGAGAGCGCGCCGGGTTCGTTCTCCAGCAGTATCGAAATGATGCGTCTCATGTCAGGTCCTCTCGTTCTTGCTCAGCCACATATCTTTCATCGAGCCGTTGGGAGCGACGTGCATCGGGTACACGTGTTCCTTCGGGTCGACGAAGATATCGAGGAATACGAGCCTGTCCTTCATCGCGAACGCCTCGTCCATGGCCTTGTCCAGGTCATCCAGCTTGTCCACGAGCATCCCGACATGGCCGAAAGACTCGGACAGCTTGACGAAGTCCGGCAATGAGTCCTCGTAAGTACTCATCGCGTAGCGCCCCTCGTACTGCATGTCCTGCCACTGCTTGACCATGCCGAGATAGTTGTTGCGCAGGTTGATAATTTTCACCGGCAGGTTGTACTGGGTGCAGGTGGACAGCTCCTGTATGTTCATCTGGATGCTGCCCTCCCCGGTGACACAGGCCACGTCCATGTCGGGAAACGCCAGTTTCACTCCCATCGCCGCGGGCAGGCCGAAACCCATCGTGCCCAGGCCGCCGGAATTGATCCAGCGTCGCGGCTTGTCGAAGGGGTAGTACTGCGCCGCGAACATCTGGTGCTGGCCGACATCGGAAGTGACGTAAGCATTGCCGCCGGTGACGCGGTACAGGCTCTCGATCACCTGTTGCGGCATGATCATGTCGCTGTCCGCGTAGCGCTTACCCGTCAGCAGGCCCTGGTCCTGTCGCCACTCCTCGATCTGCTGCCACCAGCGCTCCAGCGCGCCCGGGTCGGGCAACCCCGGGTCCTTCTCGCGCAGGTTGGAAATCTGCGCGATCAGTTCCGTGAGTACGGACTGGACCGGGCCGACAATGGGTATGTCGGCCATCACGGTTTTTGATATTGACGCGGGGTCGACATCGACATGGATGATCTTCGCGCCGGGGCAGAACTTCTCCACCGTATTCGTGACACGGTCGTCGAAACGCGCGCCGATCGCGAGAATGCAGTCGCTGTGATGCATGGCCATGTTGGCCTCGTAAAAGCCGTGCATACCCAGCATGCCGAGAAACTGGCGGTCGGTGCCCGGGTAGCCGCCCAGACCCATGAGTGTGTTGGTCACGGGGAAATTGAGCTCGCGGGCCAGTCGCGCCAGCAGCTCGCTGCCCTCCCCCTGGACGACGCCCCCACCGGTGTAGATCATCGGCCGCTTGGCCGCCAGCAGCATGCGCGCCGCTTTCTTGATCTGCCCGGTGTGCCCGCGTTGTGCCGGGGAATAGGAGCGCAATTTCACCGCGTCGGGGTAGTTGTACTCAAACTTGGCGTCCGGCCGTGTGATGTCCTTGGGAATATCAATCACCACCGGCCCGGGTCGCCCGCTCGCCGCGATGTGGAATGCCCTCTTGATGATTCCCGGCAACTCCTCCGTCTGCTTCGCCATGAAGCTGTGCTTCACGATGGGGCGGGAGATGCCGACCATGTCGGTCTCCTGGAAGGCGTCCTCGCCGATCAGGTGGCTCTGCACCTGCCCGGAGATGACGACCATGGGAATGGAGTCCATGTACGCGGTGGCTATTCCGGTAATCGCGTTGGTGGCGCCGGGGCCCGAGGTCACCAGCACGACGCCGGGCTTGCCCGTCGCGCGGGCATAGCCATCTGCCGCGTGGGTAGCCGCCTGTTCGTGGCGCACCAGGATATGGGGCACCTTGCAGTCCTTGAACAGGGCATCGTAGATGTGCAGGACCGCGCCACCGGGGTAGCCGAAGATGTATTCGACACCCTCGTCTTCCAGTGCGCGGGCGATCATTTCACCGCCGGATAACAACTCCACAGTACTTCTCCAAATAACAGGGCACCCGGCGCGTAACCCTCGCCGGCCCATACCATTCACGTGTGGACGTTGCTGGACAGGCACCTGAAACCGGAACCTGTGAAGCCGCGCCACCCCCTTTCAAGCTCGATACACTGTCAGCCATCTGAATCCGGCTGAACCGCCCGGAATCATGCCCCCAGGGTCGCTTCCATTAGGGACTACGATCACGAACAGCCCGTGTATCGGTCACCCTGCGGGGTAGCGCAGTGTCTGGCCCCCAGACCGTGCCGGTAGGGCGCGGACTGGATACGGGACTCACAGACAGCCGCACCAAATAATCGGATCGGAGCGGTAGGCCAGAGATCGGGGGTACCCGACGTTAGCCATTGCCGCCTGTAAGACACGGGTATTGTTGGTCGGACGCCGCCCGTTGTCAACCTGCGAAATACCTAAAGCCTTGATATGTCGCGTAAATATGCCCAATTGCCTCCGGGGGGCGGAGTGGGGTACTTTACATCGAAACCCGGGCTCGACCGACAGGGAGATACGCCGTGAACAAGGCCGCAAAGCGCCTGGCGCTAGTTACAGCATGTGTGATCCTCGGATGGGGCACGTTCCACAGCGCGGCCGCGGAGGTCCTCTACCGCTGGGTGGACGAGCGCGGTGACCCGGTGCACAGCGACCGGCCGCCACCCGCGGGTATCGACTACGAGGTCATCTCCACGGGCTCCAGCCTGGTACGGCCGGTCGATGCCGCGGAGGGGGCGGTGCCGCTGGAGGTCCAGCCCACCCCGAGCAATGATTTCGAACCCGTGGATACCGAGCTGGTGGTCCAGAAGAAAAATCCCGAGTTCTGTGCGCGCGCGCGGGAGAACCTGGAGGTGCTCAACACGCACGCACGCATCCGCGTGCGCAACGACCAGGGCGAACTGCGCTACATCGACGAGGAGGAAAAGCAGGAGCGCCGCGAGAAAGCGCAAAAGGCCATCGACGAGAACTGCTGACCATCGACACCGTGCACTACCGTAAACACACACCAACCGGCGCCATCCTGCTGCTCATACTTTGCCTGGGCGCGACCGTTTCCGTGGCGGAAAAGGAAAACCATTTTCGCTGGGTGAACGACGCGGGTGAGACGGTTTACAGCGACCGGCCGCCGCCCGCCGGCGTCGACTACGAGATTGTCTCCAGCAAATCGGGCACCACGCGCAGTGTCACCGCCTCAGAGGGTGCCGGGCAACTATCTGCCGCCGAGCAGGCCGCAGTCGACGAGGCCGAACTCGCGCGGCAGGTCGCAGAATCCTGCAAGAAGGCCAGGGCCAACCTCGCCGCCCTTGCCGGGGATGCGCGCATCGTGGTGCGCACCCCCGACGGCGAGATGAAGACGCTCAGCCCCGAAGAGATCGAGCTCCAGCGCGAGACCGCGCGCTCCCAGGTCGAGGCCTACTGCAAGTAGGGCGCCCTACCCCGCGCAAACTTCCCTCAGGACGCCTCGGCCACCGCCGCGGTGAACACCGGCTGTCCCGCCTCGAGAGCGGCGTGGATGACCGAGCCCGGCTGGAACTCGCCGGCGAGCAGGCGCTGTGCCAGCGGGTTTTCCAGCTCCTGCTGGATGGCCCGCTTGAGGGGCCGCGCGCCGTACACCGGGTCAAAGCCCGCAGACACCAGCCGGTCCATGAACGTTCCACTGAGCTCCAGACCCAGGCCGTTTTCCGCCAGGCGCTGCCGCAGGGCGGCCAGCTGAATCTCCGCGATGCCACGAATCTGCGCTTCCTCCAGCGGGTGGAAGACCACCGACTCGTCGATGCGGTTGATGAACTCGGGGCGGAAGTGCGTACCGACCACTTCCATCACCGCGGTCTTCATCGCCTCGTAGCCGCCCTCACCGGCCCCCGCCATCTCCTGGATGAGATGTGAGCCCAGGTTCGAGGTCATCACCACCACGGTATTGCGGAAATCCACGGTGCGGCCCTGTCCGTCGGTGAGGCGCCCGTCCTCGAGCACCTGCAGGAGAACGTTGAACACGTCGGGGTGCGCCTTCTCCACCTCGTCCAGGAGCAGCAGCGAATAGGGCCGTCTGCGAACCGCCTCGGTCAGGTAACCGCCCTCCTCGTAGCCCACGTAGCCCGGGGGCGCACCGATGAGGCGCGCCACCGAGTGTTTCTCCATGAACTCGGACATGTCCACGCGCACCATGGCGTCCTCGCTGTCGAACAGGAAGTCCGCCAGGGCCTTGCACAGCTCGGTCTTGCCGACACCGGTGGGGCCCAGGAAGAGGAAGGAGCCGTTGGGGCGCTTCGGGTCGGCGAGTCCGGCCCGTGAACGGCGCACGGCGTTGGACACGGCGGTAATCGCCTCGTGCTGGCCCACGACCCGCTCGTGCAGGGCATCCTCCATGCGCAACAGCTTGTCGCGGTCGCCCTCCATCATCTTGGACACCGGAATACCGGTCCAGCGCGACACCACCTCGGCGATCTCCTCGTCGGTCACCTTGTTGCGCAGCAACACCGTTTCCGCCGACTCACTGGCGTGTGCGAGTTCGAGCTGCTTTTCGAGTTCCGGCATGCGGCCGTACTGCAGTTCGGACATGCGCGTGAGATCACCCGCGCGGCGGGCCGCCTCCAGCTCCAGTCTTACCTGTTCGAGCTCGCCCTTGATGTCGGCGGCGCCCTGCACGGAGGCTTTTTCGCCCTTCCAGATCTCCTCCAGGTCGGCGTACTCGGCCTCGACCTTGTCGATCTCCTCGCCCAGCAGCTCCAGCTGCTTCTGCGCGGCCGGGTCGGAGTCCTTCTTCACCGCCTCGCGCTCGATCTTGAGCTGGATGAGGCGCCGCTCGAGCTTGTCCATTGCCTCCGGCTTGGAGTCGATCTCCATGCGGATGCGGCTGGCGGCCTCGTCCACGAGGTCGATGGCCTTGTCGGGGAGTTGCCGGTCGGTGATGTAGCGCTGGGACAGTCGCGCGGCGGCGATGATCGCGGCGTCGGTGATGTCCACGCCGTGGTGCACCTCGTAGCGCTCCTTCAGGCCGCGCAGGATGGCGATGGTGTCCTCTTCATTCGGCTCATCTACCAGTACCTTCTGGAAGCGCCGCTCCAGGGCGGCGTCTTTCTCGACGTACTGGCGGTACTCGTTGAGCGTGGTGGCGCCGACACAGTGCAGTTCACCACGCGCGAGGGCGGGCTTGAGCATGTTGCCCGCATCCATGGAACCCTCGGCCTTGCCCGCGCCGACCATGGTGTGCAGTTCGTCGATGAACAGGATGATCCGGCCCTCCTGCTTGGAGAGCTCGTTGAGAACGGCCTTGAGCCGCTCCTCGAAATCGCCGCGGAACTTCGCACCCGCCAGCAGCGAGCCCAGGTCCAGGGACAGGACGCGCTTGTCGCGCATGCTCTCCGGCACCTCGCCGTTGACCACGCGCTGCGCCAGGCCCTCGATGATGGCCGTCTTGCCCACGCCGGGCTCGCCGATCAGTACAGGGTTGTTTTTGGTACGGCGCTGCAGCACCTGGATCGTGCGGCGAATCTCGTCGTCGCGTCCGATCACCGGGTCCAGCTTGCCCTGCTCCGCCCGCTCCGTGAGGTCGATCGTGTACTTCTCCAGCGCCTGGCGCGATTCCTCCGCCTCGGGGCTGTCCACGGACTCGCCGCCGCGCACGGCGTCGATGGCGGCCTGCAGCGCAGCCTCCGTGACACCGTGCCTGAGCAGCAGCTCGCCCGCAGGCGTCTTGCTCTGCAGCAGCGCCAGGAGTACGAGCTCGCTGGAGATATAGCTGTCGCCACCCTGCTGTGCCAGCCTGTCCGTCAGGTTGAGCACCCGTCCGAAGTCGCCGGAGGGGTGGATGTCGCCGCCGGTTCCGCTGACCACAGGCAGCGCGTCGACGGCCGCCCGGGTGTCTTCCTGCAGCGCGGCCAGGTCCGCCCCGGCGCGTTGCAACAGTGGACGACAGGAGCCGCCCTGCTGGTCCAGCAGGGCGCTCAGCAGGTGCACGGGCTCGAGGAAGTTGTGGTCCTTCCCCACGGCCAGGGACTGGGCGTCCGCCAGCGCCCCCTGCAGTTGGTTGGTGAGTCTGTCCATTCGCATTTCACACTCTCCCGGAAGATCGCGCCCCGCGGGGGCGCAAGCCGATTACCCTCCCTATGTGGGGGTAAATGGCCCTGTTTCAAGTGCGGATTAACGCCTTTCAGCGGTGTTGGGAGAGCGCGATACAGGTCGCCATACGGCCCGTGGGGCCGTCCCTGCGGTAGGAGAAAAAGCGCCCCTCCTCCGCCAGGGTACAGTAGCCCCCGCCGTACACGGCCTCCAGGCCGAGGGCCCCGAGCCGGGCTCGCGCCAGGCCGTACAGGTCCGCCAGGAAATGGCCCGGGCGCGCACCGCCGGGGACGAAGCAGCCCTCTGGCTCCCCGGGACCGGCGAGGAAGGCCTCGCGCACCTCCGGGCCCACCTCGAAGGCGCCGGGACCGATGGCCGGCCCCAGCCAGGCCATGAGGTCCGCCGGGGGCGCACCGAGGGCGCGCACGGTGGCCTCGAGGACACCCCCCGCCAGGCCGCGCCAGCCCGCGTGCGCGGCGGCGACGCGGCTCCCCTGGCGGGTGGTGAACAGCACGGGCAGACAATCCGCAGTGAGCACCGCGCAGACCCTGCCGGGGGTGTCGGTCCAGGCGGCGTCCGCCCGGGGTGGCGATGCCGCGTCACCCGCCTCGACAACGTCCACCCCGTGCACCTGCTCCAGCCAGGTTATCGCGGCGCCCGGCGGCAGCCACTGCGCGAGGCGGTCGCGATTGCCGCGCACCGCTTCGGCGTCGTCGCCCACGTGGTCGCCCAGGTTGAAGTTCGCGTAAGGCGCCTCGCTCACACCGCCGTCGCGCGTGGTGCTCAGCGCCACGACGCCCGGCGGCGCGGGCCAGTCGGGCTCGATCGGGCCCGGGGGCGCGCTAGGCGACACGGTCCTCCTCGCCCAGCACATCCACCAGCCGCTCGAAATCAGCGGGCAGGGGGCAACTGAACGTCACCTCCTGCCCGGTCGCGGGGTGCTGCAGTCCCAGGTCGCGCGCGTGCAGCGCCTGGCGCGGGAACCCGCGGAGGGTGTCGACCAGGCGCTGTGAGGCAGCGGGCGGCAGGCGCGGCCTGCCCCCGTAGACCGGGTCGCCCACCAGGGGATGGTGGCGGTGTGCCATGTGCACGCGGATCTGGTGGGTCCGACCCGTTTCCAGGCTGACCTCGACCAGGGTGTGGCCGGCGAAGCGCCGCGACACCCGGTAGTGGGTGACGGCGGGCTTGCCGCCCGCCTCCAACACGGCCATCTTCTTGCGCTGGCGGGGGTGGCGGCCGATCGGGGCGTCGATGGTGCCGCCGCCGGTCATGGCCCCCACGCAGACGGCGCAGTACTCCCGGCGCACCGAGCGCGCCTGCAACTGCGCCACGAGGTTGCTGTGCGCCGCCAGTGTGCGCGCCACCACCATGATGCCCGACGTGTCCTTGTCGAGGCGGTGGACGATGCCGGCGCGGGGCAGCTGGGCCAGCTCCGGCGCCCGGGCCAGCAGCGCGTTGACCAGCGTACCGGTGGCGTGACCCGCCGCGGGGTGAACCACCAGCCCTGCGGGTTTGTCGAGCACCAGGATGCTCGCGTCCTCGTGCAGGATGTCCAGGGCGATGTCCTCGGCCTGCCAGGCAACCTCGTCAGTGAGGGTCGCCTCCACCGTCAGGAGCGCCCCCGAGACCACCTTGTCGCGCGGCCGGGACCGGCCCCCGTCAACGCGCAGTTCCCCGGCCTTTATCCAGGCCTGCAGGCGCGAGCGGGAATAGTCGGGAAACAACCGGGCGGCGACCTGGTCCAGTCGCGCGCCGTGCATCTCCCCGGGCACCCTGGCCTCGAGCACTACCCTGTCGTCCATTGTTTTCCCTGTTTATGCGCCAGGCCGCCTGTGGTTAAATACCGCTGCGACAAACCCGCACCGGCAGTGATGTTACCACGCCGGCAACCCCCGACCGGTGGATAGCTTGAAGTACGCCCTGACCCTGATCACCCTCCTCGCTCTGCTCGGTTGTTCCGGCAACGACGAGCTGCCGGACCTCGCCACGGACACCGGTGAGCAGCAGATGTACGAGGACGCCCAGCGCTACCTGCGCAACGGCAATTTTGACCTGGCCGTGCGCAGTCTGCAGCTGCTGGAGTCGCGCTACCCCTTCGGCCGCTACGCGGAGCAGGCGCAGCTGGAACTCATCTATGCCCACTACAACGCCTATGAGCACGAGGCGGCCGTGGAGGCGGCGGACCGTTTCATCCGCCTGCACCCGCAGCACCCCAACGTGGACTACGCGTACTACATGAAGGGACTGTCCGCCTACACGGACAACGAAGACGTGTTCAATCGTTTCCTGCCCACCGACGCCACCGAACGCGACACGAGCCATGCCAAGGAGGCTTTCGCGGAGTTCGCGCAGCTCGTCTCCCGCTACCCCAACAGCCCCTACGCTGCGGATGCGCGGGCGCGCATGATCGCGCTGCGCAACCTGCTCGCCAGGCACGAGATCAACGTGGCCAACTACTACCTGCGCCGCGGCGCGTACCTGGCGGCGACCAATCGCGGCCGCTACGTCGTGGAGAATTTCCAGCGCACGCCCGCCGTGGCAGACGGCCTGGCGGTGATGGCCCAGGGTTACATCCTGCTGGGCATGGACGACCTCGCACGGGACTCCATCGCAGTGCTCGCTCTAAATTATCCGGAGCACCCGGCCATCGACGACAACGGCGAGTTCGACAGCGTCTACACGCTGGACGGGCTGCAGCGCTCCTGGATCAACACACTCTCGTTCGGCCTGTTTGACCCACCTCAGCCACCCCAGTTCGACAATCGTCCCGTAATAGAATAAGCGCTTTGATACGTCGTTGACGGGCAGCGGGCGCGAAAAGACTTTGCTCCCTGGCGGCGATCCACCAAGGCTCCCCCTAAATTCATTTCGGCGGGCAGCAGGCGCGGCAATACTTTGCTCCCTGGCGGCGCGCCTCCGGCGTTCCCTCGGTCGGTCGCGAGCCCGAAAGCGCTCCGCTGTCTCGCTCCACTCCCTCGGCGCCTGGCCTTATACGTCCGCAAAGTACTCCCGCGCCCGCTGCCCTCTACCGTTCTTAGATTCGAAGACCTGTAAAAAAGAGACCGTACTTCCGTGTCCGGCAGGGAAAGCCAGCCAGGGTGAGTATCCTGGCAGTTCGAACCCTGGTGGCCTTACCGGCCGGGCCATGAAATGTCCTAGTGGCCGAGCTTCCAGCCTGAGGTGATCGGGTAGCGGCGGTCGCGGCCGAACCCGCGACGGGTAATGCGCACCCCGATGGGCGCCTGGCGGCGCTTGTACTCGTTGAGGTCCACCAGCCGCAACACCTTGTGGACCTGTTCGCGGTCCATCCCGGTGGCGATGATCGCCTCCGCGCTGTAGTCCTGCTCCACGTACAACTCGAGAATCCGGTCCAGCACGTCGTAGGGTGGCAGGCTGTCCTCGTCCTTCTGGTCGGGGCGCAGTTCAGCGGAGGGCGGCCGGTCGATCACGCGCTGCGGGATGCAGGGGCCGAGGGTGTTGCGGTAGCGGCAGAGTTCGAAGACCAGGGTTTTCGGCACGTCCTTGAGCACGTCGAATCCCCCCGCCATGTCGCCGTAGAGGGTGGAGTAGCCCACTGCCATCTCGCTCTTGTTGCCGGTGGTGAGGACCAGGTAGCCCTTCTTGTTGGAGATGGACATCAACAGCACACCGCGACAGCGCGCCTGCAGGTTCTCCTCGGTGGTGTCGGGCTCGGTCCCGGCAAATTCCTCGGCGAGGCTGTCCATGAACGCCTCGTAGATGGACTCGATGGAGATGACCTTGTGGCTCACCCCGAGCAAACGAGACTGCTCCGCCGCGTCCTCGACGCTCATCTGCGAAGTGTAGCGGAACGGCATCATCACCGCCTCCACGCGCTCCGGGCCCAGCGCCTCCACGGCGACAGCCAGGGTCAGGGCGGAGTCGACACCGCCGGACAATCCCAGCACCACACCGCGAAACCGGTTCTTGTCGACGTAATCCCTTACCCCCAGCACCAGTGCGCGCCACGTGGCCTCCAATTCATCGAGGGGCGGGCAGACCTCCAGACCGCTAAACGCAACCGCGTCGCCTTCGTGCCGCAACTCCAGCCAGTACTCCCCCTCCTCGAAATTCGGCGCCGCCGCGGCCACTTCGCCCGCCCCGTCGACGGCGAAGGAACCGCCGTCGAAGACAAGTTCGTCCTGCCCCCCGACCTGGTTGACGTAGACAACGGGAATCCCGGCGTCGCGGGCGCGCTCGCCGACCCTGTCCCAGCGCTCGTCGCGCTTGCCGCGATGGTAGGGAGACGAATTGATATTCAGCAGCAGCTGCGCACCCGCCGCCGCGGCCTGTGCGGTCGGCGCCTCCTCCCAGATATCCTCGCAGATGCTGAGGCCCACGCGCAGGCCGCCGATGTTGACGATGCAGGGGGCATCCCCCGGGCTGAAGTAGCGTTTCTCGTCAAAAACCTGGTAGTTGGGCAGCGACTGCTTGTGATACTCCGCCACGATCGCGCCGCGATGCAACACACCCGCGGTGTTGTAGAGCACCCCGTCCACCTCGCGCGGGTAGCCCACGACCACCCAGGCGTCGCCGGTCATGGCCGCGCAGATCGTCTTCAGCGATTCTTCCACGCGCAGCGCGATGCTCGGCCTCAGTAACAGGTCCTCAGGGGGATACCCGCTCAGTGTCAGCTCGGGAAAGACCACCACCGGAGCCTCCCGCTCGCGCTCCGCGCGGGCAATGGTCTCAACGACCTTCCCCGTATTTCCCTCGAAATCGCCCACCAGGGTGTTCAACTGGGCGATCAGGATTGACAGCGTGCTCATCGGTGTTCCGCTCCCGGGCCAGGGCGCTATTGTCCGGGAATACAACCGCCGTCGCCACCCCCCGGGGCACCCGCACGGCCCGACAAATCAGCGGCAATGCCTGTTACACTAGGCCGTAACAACAACATTCGGGGCAGTGACGAGCACGCGCAAGGTGAATCGGCCAGCCATACTGACAAACCCGGCGGCTCAGGCGCCCAGCCAGCAGAACCTCGCCCTGTTCAGGGTCTACATCGGCTACCGCTCACTGCTCTCTGTGGTCCTGCTCATCATGCTGGTGAGCCCCAATACGCGCCAGCTCGTCGGCTCCCTCAACCCGACCCTCTACACGACGGTCGCGCTCGCCTACCTCGCGACCAGCATCCCGCTGGTGGGCTCCTTGTCGACACGTCTCAACGAGTCCCAGCACCTCATGGTGCTCGTTTTCCTGGTGGATATCGCCGCCATCACCCTGCTCGCCGACTCCAGTGGCGGCATGATAAGCGGCCTTCCCGTGCTGCTTGTCATCACCGTCGCCGCCAGCGCCGTGCTCATCTCCAACCGCACCCTGGCGACACTGATCGCGGCGCTCAGTGTGCTCGCGATACTCATGGACACCGTGTGGCTGATCCTGCAGGGCGTCCTGGACTCCAGCTCACTGTTTCCCGCGGGCATCCTGGGCCTGCTGGTGTTCAGTGTCTCGCTGATGGTGCAACCCATTGCCCACCGCCTGGGGCGGGCGGAAGAGCTGGCCCGCAACCGCGCCAGCGACCTGTACAGTCTGCAGCGACTAAACGAACAGATCGTGCAGCACATGGAAACGGGCATCCTGCTGGTGGACAGCGAGGGCACGGTGCGCATCATGAACAAGGCGGCCAGCGGGCTGCTGGCCCCGGAGCGACCCGTGGCGGTGGAACAGGGGCGGCAACTGGCGGACTATTCCCAGGAGCTGGCCTACCAGTTCGAACACTGGAAGGACACCGGCATACACCGCGCCAAACCCTTCACGGTCATGGAGGGCACACCGCCGGTGATCGCGCACTTCCGCGAGCTCCAGCCTCACTCCAATCGCGAGGCGCTGGTGTTCGTCGAGGACTACACCCCGGTCACCCAGTACGCCCAGTCTCTAAAGCTAACCTCTCTCGGGCGCCTGACAGCCAGTATCGCGCACGAAATCCGCAACCCGCTGGGCGCCATCAGCCACGCGGCGCAACTGTTGCAGGAATCGCCGGAACTGAGCGCGGCGGACCAGCGCATGGCGGACATCATCCAGGCGCACTGCGAGCGCGTGAACCAGATCGTGGAAAGCGTGATGCAGATTTCGCGCAGGGAGCCGCCAAAGCCGGAGTACCTGCTGTTGGCGAACTGGCTGACGGAGTTCTCCCGGGAGTACCTGAACGCGCTCAACCGCCCGGCGGAAGTTACGATTTCCTGCGATTACAAGGAACTGCTGGTGGAGTTCGACCCGGAGAACCTGCAGCGCGTCTTCGCCAACCTCCTGGACAACGCGCTGCGCCACTCGAAGCTCGCAACCGGCGAGGAGACCGCGCGCATAGAAGTATCGCTGGATTTCGCCACGCACCAGTGCCACATCGATGTGATCGATGCCGGCGCCGGCGTGCCGCCCTCCGAGTTACCAAAACTGTTCGAGCCCTTCTTCACCACCATGGAGGACGGCAGCGGCATGGGTCTGTACCTGTGCAAGGAACTCTGCGAAATCAACAACGCCGATATAAACTACCGCACGACACCGCGCGGCGAGAGCTGCTTCCGCATATCCACGAACCAGCGGGCCCTATAGATGACACAGAGCGTATTGATCGTCGACGACGAGCCTGATATCCGCGAACTGCTGGATATCACGCTGAGCCGGATGGGCCTGGAAACGCACAGCGCGGCCACGCTCAGCGAGGCGATAGACATGGTCGCCAGGGTCTCTCCCGACCTGTGCCTGACGGACATGCGCCTGCCCGACGGCAACGGCATCAGCCTGGTCGAGCACATACAGCAGGAGTTTTCGCACATTCCCGTGGCCATGATCACCGCCCACGGCAGCGTGGAAACGGCGATATCCGCGCTCAAGGCCGGCGCCTTCGATTTCATCAGCAAGCCCATAGAGCTCGACACCCTGCGCAAGCTGGTCAGCGCGGCACTGCAGCTCGAGGTCGACACCCAGCGCACCGAGGAAGCGGTGGACCAGGAACTGATCGGCAAGGCGGAGGCGGTCGAGACCCTGCGCCGGCAAATCTCCAAGCTGGCGCGCAGCCAGGCCCCGGTGCACATACACGGGGAGTCCGGTAGCGGCAAGGAAGTCGTCGCGCGCCTCATCCACAACAACGGGCCGCGGGCCGCGGGCGCCTTCGTGGCGGTGAACTGCGGCGCAATCCCCCCGGAGTTGATGGAGAGCGAGCTGTTCGGCCACATCAAGGGCAGCTTCACCGGCGCCGCCCAGGACAAGATAGGCCTGTTCCAGGCAGCGGCCGGCGGCACCCTGTTCCTCGACGAGGTCGCGGACCTGCCCCTGCCCATGCAGGTGAAGCTGCTGCGCGCCATCCAGGAGAAAAGCGTGCGCCCGGTGGGCGCCGCACAGGAGCAGGCCACGGATATCCGACTGCTCAGCGCGACCCACAAGGACCTGGCCGTCGAGGTGGAGGCCGGGCGCTTCCGCCAGGACCTGTACTACCGCATCAACGTCATCGATGTGAAGGTGCCGAGCCTGCGCCAGCGCCTCGACGACCTGCCGGCCCTCACCGCGAGCATACTCGGGCGCATCTCCCCGGCCGAGGGCAAATCCCTGGCGCAGCTCGACGCCTCCGCACTCGAGGCGCTCAGGGCCTACAATTTCCCCGGCAACGTGCGCGAACTGGAGAACATGCTGGAGCGCGCCCTCGCGCTGTCCGACGGCGAACGCATCACCGCGGATGACCTGCAGTTCTCCACAGCGGAGACCATCCCGGCCGCGCCGGAAGAGGCGCCCGCCCCTAAGGCGGCCGGCGGGCGATCCGTGCGGGACGCCTTCGGCGACATGGAGGGCTACCTTGAGAATATAGAGCGGGACATCATCAGCGCCGCGCTGGAGGAGTGCCGCTGGAACAAGACGGCGACCGCGAAACTGCTCGGGATCAGCTTCCGCAGCCTGCGCTACCGCTTGAAAAAACTGGGGCTGGAGGAGTAACGGGTCACCAGCACTCCGCCGCATCGGCGCCGCCCGTGGCGCCGCGGATTCCCAGCGAGGACAGGGTCAGGGTCCCACAGCGGCGATCGCCCGCCTGGGCACCGAGGGGCTCCGCAAACAGCGTGAATGTCCCGTCCCCTGTCGACAACCGCAGGTTGTAGATCGCGCCCCGGGTACCGGCGAGAGCCGGTTGGCCCTCGCGGTCGATCACGTAAGTATCCCCTGGAAACCCCAAGTCATGGAGCCCGGCCGCATAGCGCCGGTGCTCCGCGCGGAACTGTTCCTGCCGCGCGGCGGACTCCAGCAGCGCGGCCCGCGCCAGCGCCCGGTTGGCCGCCATCAACTGCCCGCGATAGGCGGGCATGGCAAGCAGCCACAGGACGGCCACCACCACCAGGGCCAACATCAGTTCCAGCAGGCTGAACCCCGCCGCGCGCGCGGTGGCCGGGCGCGCCCTCACAGGGGATCCACCGCGGGATCGCGCCAGTAGACGGGAACGGGGGCGCCCCCCGCCTCAGGGACGGCAACACCCACGGCCACCTCGACCGCACGCCCGGTCCCGCTGTCCATACTCACGGCCAGTTCAAAGAGGGCGTAGTAGCGGGCCCCGCGCGCGCCCCACACCAGGTCGGGAGCCAGGCGCAGAACGCTGTAACGCAGTGCGCCGCGCGCCAACCCCGCCGTCGCGGCGGGTGCGCCCAGTCCGTGGGCGTCGCAGGCCGGGTCGGTATCGCCTCCCACGCAGCGTCGGCCGCCCACCGCGACGGCCAGGTCGAAATTTGCAGGGTCAGCGGCGAGTTCCGCGGCGACGGCATCGACGCGCTGCAGCGTGTCCTCCCGCTGCTGCCCGTTCCCGGCCATGCGAAACTGCAGACCCGCCGTACTCGCCACGGCCGCAGACAACAGGCCCAGCAACAGCGCGAAGACCAGCGTCAGCAGCAGCACGGTGCCGCGCGCCCGGCTCACAGCGCCGGCCGCGTGAGGTTACGCAGGACCACCGTCGCGAACACCACCCGCCGCAGGTAAGCATCCAGGGCCGGCCCGGACGAGCGCGTTCCCAGCGCGTAGGCGCCGTCGTCGCTGTGACCCGGCAGCGGGGTGAGACTGCGCAGCAACAGGTAGACGCGCGCGGACACCGCGGTCGCCAGCTCCGGCCCTGTCGGCCGCGCCCGGTAACGATCGGCGATGCCGTCGCCGTCGGTGTCGATGCCGATCTCCACCTGCAGGTCTTCCACCCCCTCGACGAGGCAGCGCGTGGTCATCGCATCCCCCGCCAGCACCGCCATGCACAATGCCGGCACACCGTCTCCCGCTTCCTGCGAATAGCTGCGCACGAAGAACACCCGCGCCGACGCCTTCCAGAAGTCCAGGGAGGGATTCATCGGCGTTGTGAAATCCGCCGGGCGCCACTGTTCCCAGAGCGGTGCGGTCCCATCGGTGGTGCGCAGGAACCAGCTTTCGACGTCCGAGGCGGTCAGTGTGGGTGCGGCCACGCCGCGGCGCACCGCCGCGGTGGCCGCGGTGCGCTTGACCGCCAGCAGGTCCGTCCCTCCCGCCACCACGGCGGGGTCGATACAGGTGTACTCGCGGCCGGTGAGGGATCGCGGCGCGCTGCCCGGTACATGGCCGTCCACCATGTCCAGGGGGCCGCCCGGTTCGAGCGCCCAGTCCGCCGCCGCGCAGTCCCGCACCACCGCCGCCGCGGCGAGGTCCGCCGTCGAAGCCAGCCCCCCGAAAAAACCCGCCATGGCCAGCTCCCGCGCCAGCAACCGGCTCGCGTAACGCCCGTTTTCCTGCAGGCGCGAGAGCTGCTCATCGTAGAGGTAATGGCGCTTTGCAGCGAGGTAGGCGCCCGCCGCCGCGCCGCTGAGGATCACGCCGAGCAGCATGGTTACCAGCAGTTCCACGAGTGTGAGCCCGGACTGCCCGCGCAGACCGATCACGGCGAGCCCACCCAGGCGAAGAGCACCAGCTGCCGGCGCAGGCGGGCGCTGCCCGGCGCCTCACCCGGCGCGTCGTACAACCCGGCCGGTTCCGCGGGACAGGGGCTCGCCAGGGGACGTTGCGCCCCGCGGCTGCCGCGCCAGAGCACGGCCACCCGGACCAGCCCCGCATTCACCGCGACACAGGCGCGCGCACCGGGGAGGCCGCCGGCGGCGGTACCCCGCCGAATCTCCGCCGCCCCCGCGAGCGCGGCGTGCCAGTGCCAGGTGTCCCAGGCGGCGAGATCGATCGGGCCGCAGTCCGAGACGCGGCAGTCGGTGGGTGGCGGCGCCGGCGATGTGTCGGCAGTCGCGGAGTAGTTCGCAGCCCCCGCCGGATTCGCGCGAATCCGTTCGAGGAGATCGCGCCCCAGCGCCAGTGCCACGTCGCGTCGGTAGGCCTCGATCACCGCGCGCTTCCCCGCGAGCTGCGCCTGGGTGAGCCCGGCGATGGCGACGCTGAACAGGAGCAGGGCCACCAGGAGTTCCACCAGCGAGAACCCCGCGGCCCGCCCCCATCTCCCGCAACGCGACGCCGCCACGACAGCCCTGTCAGGACAGCGCGGGACAGGCGCCCCAATTGCGCTGCAGGCGCGCCCGGCCGACGATATTGAGCACGATGCTGACCGGCGCCACGACCCCGCCCTCCGGCGGGCAGAACTGCAGCGTGAGGTTGCGGTGCGCCGTGCCGTCGGGCAGGTAGTTGATGAGTTCCCCCGCGCGCACCAGCCCCGAGCGGTTGGTGACGCGATAGCCCGCGGGCGGTGCGCGGAAGACGCGCAGCACGCTGTCGGCCGGGTCGACATCGCGGTCGCGATCGGTGTTGGCGAAGACGACCCAGCCGTTGTCGTAGGCGGGGCCGCAGGCGGGCGCGCCCTCCCCGTCGACGCCCAGTGGGCAGACACTCACAGGCACGCCGCGCAGCACCGACTCGCTGCGCGCCAGTGTGAGGGCCGAGAGCAACCGGCGGGATTCCGTTTCGAGCCGGTTGTCCTGCAACTGCCGGCCCAGCGACGGCACACCCACGGCCAGCGCTATCGCCGCGATCAGCAGCGCGATGAGCAGTTCCACCAGCGTGAGTCCGGCAGCAGGCCGGTACGGCGACATCCTGTCCACGGTACACCTCCCTGTCGAACCGGAAGCATACCCGATGCCCGCGCGCGCGCCAGTAAACGGGCACATTTGCCCGATCCTGCGCGTATCGGATTGAAGCCTAGAGATTCACCGCGTCGATGCGCAGTTCCTTCGGTAGGGAGAAGGTGACGTTCTCCGGTCGCCCCGCCACTTCCACGGCGGCGGTCGCGCCCAGGGCACAGAGACCGTCGAGCACCTCCTGCACCAGCCGCTCCGGCGCCGAGGCGCCCGCGGTGACGCCGATCCTCGTCTTGCCCTGCAGCCAGGCCGGGTCGATATCCTCCGCCCCGTCCAGCAGGTGAGCCTCGGCCCCCATACGCTCGGCGAGCTCCCGCAGGCGATTGGAATTGGAGCTGTTGGGCGAGCCCACCACCAGCATCAGGTCACAGCTGGCGGCGAGTTGCTTGACGGCGTCCTGGCGGTTCTGGGTCGCGTAGCAGATGTCGTCCTTGCGCGGCCCCTTGATGTTCGGGAAACGGCGGCGCAGGCGGTCTATGACCTTGGCCGTGTCGTCCATGGAGAGGGTCGTCTGGGTGACGTAGGACAGGTTGTCGGGATTCTTCACCACCAGGTTGTCGGCCTGGTCCTCGTCCTCCACCAGGTAGATGTCGCCGCCGGCGCCGCGATCGTACTGGCCCATGGTGCCCTCGACCTCCGGGTGACCGCGGTGGCCGATGAGCACGCACTCGCGACCCTCCAGGCTGAAGCTGGCGACCTCCACGTGCACCTTCGTGACCAGCGGGCAGGTGGCGTCGAACACCTTCAGGGAGCGCTTGCTGGCCTCCCTGCGCACCGCCTTGGAGACGCCGTGGGCGCTGAAGATGACGATGCAGTCGTCCGGGACCTCCTCGAGTTCGTCGACGAAGACGGCCCCACGTGCGCGCAGGTCCTCGACCACGAACCGGTTGTGCACCACCTCGTGGCGGACGTAAATGGGCGCCCCGAACACCTCCAGTGCGCGGTTGACGATGTCGATCGCGCGATCGACACCCGCGCAGAAACCCCGGGGATTGGCCAGCTGGATGTCCACGATACCTACCTCCGCCCGCTAATGTATGTCCACGGGCTCGACACGGTGTACCAACACGTCGAAGAGTATTGTACGCCCGGACAGGGGGTGGTTGAAGTCGACTGTCACGTCGTTCTCGTCGAAGCCGATGACCATCCCCGGCAGCTCGCCGCCACTGGCCTCGGCGAACGAGAACACCAGCCCGACCTCGAGGTCCACGTCGTCGTCGAATTGCCGCCGCGGCATCACCTGCACGTTCTGGTCGTGGGGCATGCCGAAGGCGTCTTCCGGGTCGACCGTGAACAGCTGGCGGTCGCCGCCGGACATGCCGAACAGCAGGCGCTCGAACCCCGGCAACAGGCTGCCGTCCCCGACGATGAAATCCACCGGGTCCTGGCCGAAATTGCTGTCGACCTCGGAGCCGTCCTCCAGGCTGATCGAGAAATTGAGGTACACCCGCGTACCCTCGCTGACGGTCACCAGGTTCATCGCTCTTCACCCGCTTCCGGGGTCTCCCGGTGCAGGAAGCCGTCGAGCAGCATGCACACCGCGCCCACGGTAATGGAGGAATCCGCCACGTTGAACGCGGGGAAGTAGTACTGCCGGTAGTGCACGGAGATGAAGTCGACCACGTAGCCCATGGTTACCCGGTCCCAGAGGTTGCCGATGGCTCCGCCGAGTATGAGCCCGAGGCTGAGGGCGAGCAGCCGCTGCCCGCGCGGCATCAGCCACAACCACGCCACGATGCCCGCGCTGATGACCGAGGCCACCACCGTGAAAAACCAGCGCTGCCAGCCCCCCGCGTTGCTCAGGAAGCTGAAAGCCGCCCCGGTGTTGTGCTGCAGGGTCAGGTTGAACCAGGAAAACACCTGGCGCGGCTGCCCGTAGTTGAGGCTCTCGCTGGCCAGGCCCTTGGTGTACTGGTCCAGGAGCACCAGCACAACGGCCAGGGCGTACCAGGGCAGTGCCCCCGCCCCGTTGCGGTCGCCGCTACGCAAAACGCCGCGACTCCCCGTCGCCGTCCACGTTTTCCACACAGCGGCCGCACAGGCCCGGATGCGCCGCGATGGAGCCGACCTCGGGCCTGCGGTGCCAGCAGCGCTCGCATTTCTCGCTAGCCGCCGCGACGACGCGCAAGTTGAGGCCTTCCAGCGCGGTAGCCACCGCGTCGTCCCCGGCGTCGGACAGGGGCAGGAGGCGCGCCTCCGACGTGATGAGCGGGAAACGCAGCTCCTCGCCCAGGGCCGCAAGCGCGTTGTAGAGGTCGCCGTCGCAATACAGGGTGACGTCCGCGTCGAGGGAACCGCGCAGTTCCCCGGCCGCGCGGCGCGCCTCCATTTCCCGGTTCACCTCGGCGCGCACATCGAGCACCGTCCGCCAGTAGTCGGCGCCCAGCGCCTCGCCGTCGGGCAGCGTGTCGAGCCCGGTGTACCACTCCGCGAGGAACACCGATACCGCGCGTTCACCGGGCAGGTTCTCCCAGATTTCCTCCGCGGTGTAGCTCAGGATGGGGGCAATCCAGCGCACCAGCGCCTCGGCCGTGTGGTACATCGCGCTCTGCGCCGAGCGGCGCGCGAGACTGTCGGGCCGGGTGGTGTACAGTCGATCCTTGATGACGTCGAGGTAGAATCCGCCCAGATCGCCGGCACAGAAGTTGTGCAGTTTCTGGTAGATAAGGTGGAAATGGTAGTTGCCGTAATCGGCGACGATGTCCTGCTGCAGGCGCGCCGCCCGGTCCACCGCCCAGCGGTCCAGCGGCAGCAGCTCGTCGAAGGGAATGGTGTGCTCCGCGGGATCGAAACCGTGCAGGTTGCCGAGGAGGAAGCGGGCCGTATTGCGAATCCTGCGATAGGAGTCCTCGGTGCGCTTGAAGATCTCCTCGCCCACCGCCAGCTCGCCGCGGTAGTCCGTGGCGCCGACCCAGAGGCGCAGGATATCCGCGCCGCGCTCGTTCATGACTTTCTTCGCGGGAATGATATTGCCCAGGGACTTCGACATCTTGTGGCCGTTTTCATCCACGGTAAAGCCGTGGGTCAGCACCTCGCCGTAGGGCGCGATCCCGTTGATGGCGACACTGGTGAGCAGTGAAGACTGGAACCACCCACGGTGCTGGTCGGACCCCTCCAGGTAGATGTCGGCGGGGTAGCGCAGCTCTTCGCGCTGCGACAGTACACAGGCGTGGGTGACGCCCGAGTCGAACCACACGTCCAGCGTGTCGGTGACCTTGTCGTAGTACTGCGCCTCTTCACCCAGCAGCTCCGCGGCATCGAGGTCGAACCAGGCGTCGATACCCACGTCTTCCATTTTCACCGCCACCTGCTCCATCAGGCCGGCGGTGTCCGGGTGCAGCTCGCCCGTCTCGCGGTGCACGAACAGTGCAATCGGCACGCCCCAGGTGCGCTGGCGCGAAATGCACCAGTCGGGCCGGTTGGCGAGCATGCTGTCGATACGCGCGCGGCCCCACTCGGGCAGCCAGGTCACTTCCTCCACCTGCTCGACCGCCTTATCCAGCAGGCCCGCCTGCTCCATGCTGACGAACCACTGCGGGGTGGCGCGGAAGATAATGGGGGTCTTGTGGCGCCAGCAGTGTGGGTAGGAGTGCTCGTACTGCTCCGCGTGCAGCAACACGCCGCGCTCCCTGAGCAGCTCCACGATGACGTCATTCGCCTTGAAAACGTGCTGGCCCTCGACGTGCTCCGTGCCGGGCAGGAACACGCCGTTGCCCCCCACCGGGTTGTCCACCGCGAGACCGTAACGCCGCCCGACGACGAAGTCGTCCTGCCCGTGCCCCGGCGCCGTGTGCACCGCACCCGTGCCGGTTTCCGTCGTCACGTGATCCCCGAGCACAACCGGCACCTCGCGGTCCAGGTAACAGTGGCGCAACAACTGGTGTTCCAGGGCCGCGCCCACGCAGCGACCCAGCTCACGCGGCGCCTCGAGCCCGTAGCGGCGCGCGCAGTCCTCCGCCAGGTCGGCGGCGACGAGGAGCGCCCTGCCCTCGCCTTCCAACAGTACATACTCGAGTTCCGGGTGCAGGCTCACGGCCAGGTTGGCCGGCAGTGTCCACGGCGTGGTCGTCCAGATCGGAATGGCGATCTCGCCGTCGAAACTCGAACCGCAGGCCGCATTCACGGCCGCCGGATCCACGGCGACAAAGGCCACGTCGATAGCGGGCGAGTGCTTGTCCTTGTACTCCACCTCCGCTTCCGCGAGGGCCGAGCCGCAATCCACGCACCAGTGCACGGGCTTGAAGTCCTTGTGCAAGTGCCCGTTTGCGATGATGCGCGCCAGCGCGCGCACGATGTCCGCCTCGAAGCGGGGATTCATGGTCAGGTAGGGATTGTCCCAGTCGCCGATGACGCCCATGCGCACGAAGTCCTCGCGCTGGCCGTCGATCTGGCGACCGGCGTACTCGCGACACTTCTGGCGAAACTCCGCTGCGCTGACCTTCGCGCCGGGCTTGCCCACCTTCTTTTCGACATTGAGTTCGATCGGCAGGCCGTGGCAGTCCCAGCCCGGTACATACGGCGCGTCGAACCCGTCCAGGGTCTTCGCCTTGACAATGATGTCCTTGAGAATCTTGTTGACCGCGTGACCCACGTGCAGGTCGCCGTTGGCGTAGGGCGGGCCGTCGTGCAGGACGAACTTCTCCTTCCCCGCGCACTCGCGCCGGATCAGCCCGTAGAGGTCCATCTCCTGCCATTGCTTGAGCCGCTTCGGTTCCCGCTGTGCCAGGCCGGCCTTCATCGGGAAGCCGGTGCTGGGCAGGTTCAGGGTGTCTTTGTAATCGGTCATTATCAGGTCAGTCGTCCGCCGCGGCCTCGAACCAGGCCGCCGCCGTCTCTATATCGCGCGCGATGTTGTCGCGCAGTTCATCCATCGAATCGAACTTCTGTTCCTCGCGCAGCTTGTGCAGGAACGTCACCTCGATGCGCCTGCCGTAGAGGTCGCCCTCCCAGTCGAGCACGTGCACCTCGAGGTTCGCCTTGATGCTGTCGTCCACCGTGGGGCGCACGCCCACGTTGGCCACGCCGCGCGCACCCTCCAGCCCGGCGCCGCTGACCCTGACCACGTAGACGCCCGAGAGGGGCGACCGCAGGCGGCGCAGCTCCAGGTTGGCCGTCGGCGTCCCCAGTTCCCGGCCCAGCTGCCGGCCGTGTATCACCCGGCCCGCGATGCTGTAGGGCCTGCCCAGCAAACGCCCGGCGGTGGCGAAGTCGGCGGCTTCCAGCGCCTCGCGGATGCGCGTGCTGCTCACCCGCTCGCCGTCCACGGAAAACGTCGGCGTGGACACCGCCTCGTAGCCGTAGCGGCGGCCCTGCTCCCGGATGAACTCGAAGTCCCCCTGCCGGTCGGCGCCGAAGCGGAAGTCGTCCCCGAGCACCACGTAGCGCACGCCCAGTGCGGCCACGAATATCTCGTCAACGAAGCGCTGGGCCGTCATGCTGCGCAGCCGCTCGTCGAACCGGATGCGCAGGAGGCGGTCGACCCCCAGCGCTTCCAGGGCGCGGTATTTCTCGCCGAAACTCATGATCCTGGCGGGCGCCTCGACCGGGGACAGGTACTCCCGGGGCAGCGGCTCGAAAACCAGGATGACCGAGGGCAACCCCAGCTCGCGGGACTTCTCCAGCAGGTGCCCGATGACCGCCTGGTGGCCGCGATGAACCCCGTCGAAGGCGCCGATGGTCGCGACACACCCGTGGTGTCTGGGGCGCAGATTGTGCAGCCCGCGAATCAGTTCCATGCAGAGAGGCAGCCCGGCCAAACCAAACCGGGGAGTATAGCGAAATTGCCCCCCCGAGCCTATGCCGGGACCCTCCCGGGCGGCCCGCCAGGGACGGGACTCACGCGCTCGCCGGGGGCCTCAGGTGAGCGGGGCGGGTGCCCGTCAGCAGGTGAACCAGGATGTAGATCGCCACACCGGCCACGCAGACCTTGAGCAACTCGACCGCGCGCTGCTGCCAGCCCCAGTCCAGCCACAGGGCCGTCTCGGGCACCAGGCTGGAGAGCGCCAGGCACATGGCGACGGTGGCGGCCCCGAGCCTCAGGGCATGCCCCGCCCATCCGGGGCGGAAACGGTAGACCCCGTCGCGCAGCAGGCCGCGCAGCAGCAGGCCGGCGTTGAGATAGGCTGCCAGGCTCGTCGCGAGTGCGAGGCCCAGGTGGCCGATGTTCCACAGGTACATCAGGGGCAACACGAATGCCAGGTTCATCACCATATTGGCCACCATGGCCGCGATCCCGATCTTCACGGGCGTCTTGGTGTCCTGCCGGGCGTAGTAGCCCGGCGCGAGAATCTTCACCAGCATGAAGGCGAGCAGGCCGAGGCTGTAGGCGCGCAGGCTCAGGGCGGCCATCGCCACGTCGTGCGGGGTCAGCGCACCGTTCTGGAACAGGGTGATCAGGATGGGTTCCGCAAGCAGCACCAGGGCCGCCGCCGCGGGCACGCCGATCACCAGCACCGTGCGCAGGGCCCAGTCGAGGGTCCCGGCGAAGGCGTTCTCCCGGTCGGCGGCCCGGTGGGCCGACAGGCTGGGCAGGATGACCGTGGCGATGGCGATGCCGAACACCCCCAGCGGCAGTTCCGCGAGGCGGTCCGAGTAGTACAGCCAGGATACGCTGCCGGTGGGCAGGAACGAGGCCAGTACAGTGTCCAGCAGCAGGTTGATCTGGCTCACGGAGACACCGAACAGGGCGGGCACCATCAACTTGAGAATGCGGCGCACGCCCTCGTCGCGCCCATCCCAAATGGGCCGGGGCACCAGGTCGAGCCGGTACAGCGCCGGCAGCTGGAACAGCAGCTGGACGATGCCGGCGAGGAAGACGCCCCAGGCCAGGGCGAACACCGGCTCATCGAACCAGGGGGCCGCCACCAGCGCGGCAAAGATCAGGGACAGGTTGAGGAAAATCGGGGTAAACGCAGGCACGGCGAAACGGCCGTAGCTGTTCAGGATCGCGCCGCAGAAGCCGGTCATGGAAATCAGCATCAGGTAGGGAAAGGTGATGCGGATCATCTCCGAGGTCAGGCGGAACTTTTCGGGCTGGCTGACGAAGCCGGGCGCGAACACGGCGGCCACCAGGGGTGCCGCGAGCACGGTCAGGGCGGTGATGAGCAGCAGCGCGCCCCCGAGCATACCCGCCACCCGGTTCACGAAACCCTGGATTGCGGCCAGGCTGCCCGCCTCGCGGTAGTCCGCCAGCACGGGGACGAAGGCCTGGGCGAAGGCGCCCTCGGCGAACAGGCGGCGCAGGAAGTTGGGTATCTTGAAGGCAATGAAAAACGCGTCGGCGGACGCCGTCGCGCCGAAGGCAGCGGCGATGGCGATGTCGCGCAGGAGCCCGAGCACACGCGACAGCATCGTCACCGCGCTGACCACCACACTGGATTGCAGCAGGCCCGGCCGGGATTCGACGGCGAGGCTGGGGTCCCGGTTCTCCACGATTCGCCCGCCGGTCAGGACCAGCGTTCCCTCAGTTCGTCGCCGTGAATCTGCAGCCACTGCAGGGCGATCAGGGTGTGGCCATTCGGTATCCTGTCCTCGGTGAGAAGCCGCAGCGCGTCCGCCCGCGGCACCGCGTGCACGAGGATATCCTCGCCCTCCTCCTCCAGGCCGTGCACGCCGCCGATCTCGGCCTCCACTACGCGGCCGCAGAACAGCCGTACCTGCTCACTGCAGGCGCCCGCACTGGGGAATAGGGTGGCGATGGGCACCAGTTCCGAGAGTTGGCACGCGGCCTCCTCCATGGCCTCACGGTGCACCACCTGCTCGTCGCTCTCGCCGGCCTCGACCACGCCCGCGATCAGCTCGAGCATCCACGGGCTGTCGTCGCCGCGCAGCGCACCGGCGCGGAACTGCTCGACCATGACGAGAGTATCCTCGACCGGGTCGAAGGGCAGCACGCCGACCGCGTCGCCGCGGTGAAACACCTCCCGGGTGATGGGCTCGCTCCAGCCCCCGGAAAAACGCCGGTGCTGAAGTGTAAGGCGGCGCATGGCGTAGTGCCCGGACCAGACTTCCTCGTCCTCGAGCAGGCGCACGTCAGGCGCCCCGAAACGCAGTTGGAAGGGCATGTCAGAAACGGCCCGCTGTGGACCAGTTGACGTCGCGCGCGTGGCGGTCCACCTGGTCCACCACATCGAGTATCAGGGCGAACAGCGCCATGCGCACGAGCAGCCCGTTATCGGTCTGGCGGAAGATGGCGAGGTTCGGGTTGTCGTTGAGATCCTCGTCCAGCTCCCGGGCGTTGGCGCGCGAATCCCTCGGCAGCGGGTGCATGATGACCGTATTGGGCTCGCAGTGGTGCGTGTAGATGCTCTGGTTGAGCCGGAAGCGCCCGCGGTACAGGTCCGCCTCCTCCTGGGAGGAGAACCGCTCCTCCTGGATGCGTGTCGAGTAGACGATATCGACGTGGGCGATACTCTCCTCCAGCCGGTCCGACTCCAGCACCTCGTGGCCGGTGGTGCGCAGCTCCTCGACGATATCCTCCGGCATGCGCAGTGCGTCCGGGGACACCAGCACGACCTGCACCCCGTGGAACAGGCACAGCAGGCGGCTCAGGGAGTGCACCGTACGGCCGAAGCGCAGGTCGCCGACCATGGCGATGCGCAGCTGGTCGAGGGTGCCCCCGCGCGCTGTGACCTCCGCGCGAATCGTGTAGAGATCGAGCAGCGCCTGGCTCGGGTGCTCGTTGCTGCCGTCGCCGCCGTTGATGACCGGCACCCGGCTGGCGGCGGCGAACTCGGCGACGGAGCCCTCCTGGGGGTGGCGCATGGCAATCACGTCTGAGTAGCCGCTCAGGACCCGGGCGGTATCGTAGAGTGACTCGCCCTTGGCGATGGCGGTGTGTTCAAAGCCCGTGGTCTCGCGCACCTCGCCGCCGAGCAGGTTGAAGGCGCTGCCGAAACTGACACGGGTCCGTGTACTGGGCTCGAAGAACATCGAGCCGAGAATGGCCCCGTCCAGCACCCGGGTGACCCGCGACCGGTGGGCGTAGGGCGCCATGCGGTCCGCCACCTCGAAAATGCGCTCCACATCTTCCCGCTCGAACTGGGAAATCGAGAGGATGTGGCTGCCGGCAAACTGCACGCTGGGGTTCTCCCGCACTGTGGCCCCCCGGGGGCGGGGGCGAATTGGTGGTTATTATAAGGGCGCAGCCTGGCCCTGCCCATGTGCGAATTACCGCCGGCGCCCTTCAACCCAGCAGTGAATCGCCATACGCCTGGACGGTGCGCAGTATTTCCGCCTGTTCCGGGGTCGTCGCAGGGTCCCCGAGCCGCGCCTCGATCTCCTCGTGGAAGGCCTCCATGCACAGGCTGGCTCCCGCCCCCGGCTCCGTGAGGCGCTGGTAGCGGTACTCCTCCCAGGCTGCGAGTTCCCCGGCTGAGAGGGTGTCCGGGTAATTGCGCGCGCGGTAGCGGAACAGCATCTCCGGCAGGCGGCTGTCCTCGAAAACGAAGGAGGCCCGGGCGAGTTCCGCCGGGCCGGCGGCGCGCACATCGGCCATGGTGCGCTTGTCGGCGTCGGGAAAGAAGCCGCTGTACAGCAGGGTGTCCGGGTCGGTGCCGTCTTCGTACTCGCGCTGCACCACCGCCTGTAGCTTTTTCTCAAACCCGCGGGTGTCGCGTGCTCGAATTTCCCGCAGCGCGGCGAGGTGGCGGCGGCAGGTGTCGCCGTCGATGCCCAGGCGCGCCGCTATCTCCCCGTCCGCCATTTTCGGCGGCAGGAGGACGGGGCACTTGTTGATATGCACCGATTTGAGTCCCGGGCGCGCGGCGCCCTCCGGCAGGTCCGCCGCACGCGCGTAGAGAAGCGCCTGCAGTTCGCCCGCATCCAGGTCTATCAGCGGCGCGGGGTCCGCGGCGAGGTCGTAGCAGATCACCTCGTTGCGATTGACCGGGTGCAGCGCCAGGGGTGCAATCAGCGCGGTGTTGCCGCGGCGGGCGCCGAACATGCCGGACACGTGCAGCACCGGTTTCATGTTTGCCACGTCGAGCATCGCCTGCGCCGAGCGCTTGTCGCGGTTGTCGCGGAGGTAGGTAAAAAGCCGCGGCTGCCGCTCGCGCACCAACCCGGCCAGGGCGATGGTCGCGCGCACGTCGGCCAGGGCGTCGTGGGCGTCCTCGTGGCCGATGCCGTTGGCCGCCGTCAGGTCCTCCAGGCGGAAACTGGGCAGGCCGTCCTCGCGCAGCGGCCACTCGATACCCTCGGGCCTGAGGGCGTAGGCGGTGCGCAGCATATCGATGATGTCCCAGCGGGAGTTGCCGTGCTGCCACTCGCGCGCGTAGGGGTCGAAGAAGTTGCGGTACAGGGTGTACCGGGTGACCTCGTCGTCGAAGCGGATGGAATTGTAGCCCACACCGCAGGTACCGGGACGCGCCAGTTCGTCGTGAATCCGGCCGATGAACTCCGCCTCGGGTACGCCGCGCTCCAGCGCCACCTGGGGCGTGATGCCGGTGACCAGGCAGGCCGCCGGCTGGGGCAGGAAATCGTTCGCGGGGCGGCAGTAGATCACCAGCGGCTCGCCGGTGACGTTGAGGTCCGCGTCCGTGCGCAGCCCGGCGAACTGTGCCGGGCGGTCGCGCGCCGGGTCGGCGCCGAAGGTCTCGTAGTCGTGCCAGTAGAAGCTGGCGCTAGACAAGTTCCAGGGCCTGCTCTTCTATCTTCGCCTGCCAGATCTTCGGGCCGATCTCGTGCACCGAAGTACCGCGGGTATCCACGGCGACGCTCACCGGCATATCCTTCACCTCGAATTCGTAGATGGCCTCCATGCCCATCTCCTCGAAGGCCAACACCCGCGCGGAGGTGATCGCCTTGGACACGAGGTAGGCCGCGCCGCCCACGGCCATCAGGTAGACGGCCCCGTGCTTGCGGATCGCCTCGATGCCCACGGGGCCGCGTTCGGCCTTGCCGATCATGCCGAGCAGCCCGGTGTGCTCCAGGATAAAGTCCGTGAACTTGTCCATGCGCGTGGCGGTGGTCGGGCCGGCCGGGCCCATCACCTCGTCGCGCACCGGGTCCACGGGCCCCACGTAGTAGATGAAGCGGCCCCTTAGATCGACCTCCGGGGGGAGGCCTTCGCCGCTCTCGATGAGCTCCTTCATTTTTTTGTGGGCGGCGTCGCGACCGGTGAGCATCTTGCCGGACAGCAGCAGCGTGTCCCCGGGCTGCCACTCGGCCGCCTCCTGGGCCGTGACCGTATCGAGGTCGACGCGGCGCACATCCTCGCCCACCTCCCAGGTGATGTCCGGCCAGTCGTCGATATCCGGCGGTGTCTGCAGGGCGGGGCCTGAACCGTCCAGCACGAAGTGGGCGTGTCGGGTGGCCGCGCAGTTGGGAATCATCGCCACGGGCAGGGACGCGGCATGGGTCGGGTAATCGAGTACCTTCACATCCAGCACGGTGGTCAGGCCGCCCAGGCCCTGGGCGCCGATGCCGAGCTTGTTCACCGCGTCCATGATTTCCAGGCGCAGTTCCTCGGCGCGATTTGACGGCCCGCGCTCACGCAGCTCGTGGATGTCGATGGGCTCCATCAGCGCTTCCTTGGCCAGTACCGCAGCTTTTTCCGCCGTGCCGCCGATGCCGATGCCGAGCATCCCGGGGGGACACCATCCGGCGCCCATGGTGGGAACGGTCTTCACCACCCAGTCCACGATACTGTCGGAGGGGTTGAGCATGACCATCTTTGCCTTGTTCTCGGAACCACCCCCCTTGGCGGCAACCTGCACGTCGACGCTGTCGCCCTCGACAACCTCCATGTGGATCACGGCGGGGGTGTTGTCCCGGGTATTTTGCCGGGCCCCCGCCGGGTCGGCGAGGATGGAGGCGCGCAGAACGTTATCCGGGTGGGTGTATGCCCGGCGCACGCCTTCGTTGACCATGTCCTGGACCGACATGTCCGCCTCCCAGCGCACGTCCATACCGATCTTCATGAAGACGGTGACGATCCCGGTGTCCTGGCAGATGGGCCGGTGGCCCTGGGCGCACATGCGCGAATTGATCAGTATCTGCGCCATCGCGTCCTTCGCCGCGGGATTCTGCTCGCGTTCGTAGGCCTCGTTCACCGCGCGCACGAAATCCAGCGGGTGGTAGTAGGAGATGAATTGCAGGGAGTCGGCGACGCTGTCGATCAGGTCGTCCTGGCGTATGACGGTCATTGGCGGTATTCCCTCGGCGCCGGCAAAAAACGGGCGGCTTATTATACACCCGCCATACACCCGAGGGCAGGCGCGCGGGCGGTGGATTCAGGCCGGTCCGCGGCGGTTCAGGGTGCCGCCTGCATGGCGGCCACGGTGGCCTGCAGCTCGGTGAGGCTGGCGTTTATCTGGCGTCGGAAAGCGTTGATAGAGCCGACCCACTCCTCGTTGCCCGCGACCCGCTTGTCCAGCTTGGCCATGTCCAGCTCGATGCGGTTGAGGGCGTCGGCCACACGCTCCACCTCGGCCTGGTTGGCCTTCGCGCTGCTCATGAGACGCGAGAGGTCGCCCGAGACGCTCTTGAGCCTGGCGATATCCGCCGCGCTGCTCTCGAGGTCACCCTCTACCCCGGAAAGGGAGCCCTCCACGCGCTTGAGGCTCTTGCCCTGGCTGGCACTGGCTGCCTCGAGCTTGTCCAGGCGCTCCCTGGCCCGCTTCCACACGTTGTCCCAGAGCTTGCGCACCTCCGAGTCCAGCTCACGGAGCTTCACTGCCTGGGCGGCCGCGTTCTGGGTCATTCCCTCATCGGTGTCCGACAGGCGAGCCTCGAGGTCGCCGATGCGCGCCGCATAGGTCTCCATGCGTCGCTCCGACTCCTCCAACTGCACCTGCAGCTGCCAGGCCCAGGCGCAGGCCACCGCCGCGACCACCAGCGACACGGTAATGAACAGCCGCGCCCAGACACCCGCCCCGGCTGTCGCCGCCGGCTGCCCGGCGGAACGCCGGTCCGCCTGCCCGCGGCGGCGGCGGTTGCCCCCGGAGGGAGGCGCGTCGCGCGAGGGAACGATGGAGGGGATGTTGTCGATGTCGTCCTGTGCCATGGGTGCTGGTGTCCGGGGTTGTGCTCGGGGCAATTATACATAGGCGCGCCCGCGGCTGAATCGGTCGCCCATAAAAAAGCCGGGGCGTGCCCCGGCTCTTGCTGCCAGCGACCGACGCTTACAGGAATTCGAGCAGCGCCCACATCACGAAGGTCAGGGCGATGCTGCAGTGAATCACGCCCTTGACGCTGGTCATGGGGCCGGTCTTGCCGAACAGGGCGTTCGCCTCGAGGGCGAGGATGATGAGCACACAGGCCCAGAAGCCCAGGCCGCCGGGGTCCTCGACGTAGAGGTGCTTGGAACCCAGCATGCCGAACAGCATGGGGCTGGACAGCAGGGTGTTGGTACGCGACGCGAGGCCGGCCTTGGCCGCCGCGGCGGGGCCGTCTCCGGTCTTGCCGTTCAGTCCGAGCACAATCTGCTGGTTGGGCCAGATAATGAGCCAGACATTGAGGAACATGATGATGCCGGCCAGGGCGCCCATCCAGATGACGGGGTAGTTGCCCGCGAGGCTGTTGTGCGCACCAATGGAGTACAGCAGGTACAGGCCGGTGAGGAAGGTGAACATCGCGCCCCAGCGGAACCACCAGAGGGCGCGGGGAGCCAGCTTGGCCTTGGCGTCGGGGAGAGCGGTCTCCTTCTCAGCCTCCTTGAAATACTCCGTCTGCACGAAGTTGAAGTAGTACAGCATGCCTATCCAGACGAGTCCGAACAGCACGTGCGCCCACCTGAAGATAAATTCGATGACCATGTGGAGATCTCCCCTTGTTGTTGTCAGCCGCCCGATATTGTACACCGTCTCTTTTGGGCGGGCTACGCGGAGCCCCTCCCCAAAACCCACTCTTCTGCGGGGCGCTGACACTGGGCCGGCCAGCGGCGCGAGGCCGTTGCGAGGTTCGGACTGCCAAGATACTCACCCCGCAACGGCCTCCCCCCACTGCCCTGGTTGGGGCATATCCTCAACAGTTCGCCCTGTCGATTCCATCCGGCCGCAGGGATGTTCGCGCAGAGAGCCGAATCGGGGCCACAGGCGAAAACCTTTCAGGGTGAGTATCTTGGCAGTCCGAACCCTGAAAGGTTTTCGGCTGCGGCCCCAACTCTGAATGCCCGAACAAAAAAAGCCCCGCGAATTGCGGGGCTTTTTCGGTCGGGCCGGGTGGCTTACATCATGCCGCCCATGCCGCCCATGCCGCCCATATCGGGCATGGCGGGAGCCGCGGCCTTGTCTTCCGGCGCGTCGGCGACCATCACCTCGGTGGTGATCATCAGGCCGGCGACGGAGCCGGCGGCCTGCAGCGCGGTGCGCGTCACCTTGGCGGGATCGAGGATACCCATATCGATCATGTCGCCGTACTCGCCGCTGGCGGCGTTGTAGCCGAAGTTGCCCTCGCCCTGGCGCACCTTGTCGAGGACCACTGAGGCCTCGTCACCGGCGTTGTCCACAATCTGGCGCAGCGGGTGCTCCATGGCACGCAGGGCGGCGCCGATGCCGTGGTCCTGGTCCTCGTTGTCGCCCTTGAGACCGGCGATCGCGGCAACGGCGCGCACCAGCGCGACGCCACCACCGGCTACCACGCCCTCTTCCACCGCCGCACGGGTTGCGTGCAGGGCGTCTTCGACGCGGGCCTTCTTCTCCTTCATCTCGATCTCGGTGGCGGCGCCGACCTTGATCACCGCGACACCGCCGGCCAGTTTCGCAACACGCTCCTGCAGCTTCTCACGATCGTAGTCAGAGGAGGTGTTCTCGATCTGGGTGCGGATTTCCCCGACGCGCGCCTGGATAGCGCCCGCGTCGCCGGCACCGTCGATGATGGTGCTGTTGTCCTTGTCCATGGTCACGCGCTTGGCGCTGCCCAGGTGCTCGAGGGTCGCGGTTTCCAGGTCCAGGCCAACCTCCTCGGAGATCACGGTCCCACCGGTCAGGATCGCGATGTCTTGCAACATGGCCTTGCGGCGATCGCCGAAGCCCGGCGCCTTGCAGGCCGACACCTTGACGATACCGCGCATGTTGTTGACGACCAGGGTGGCCAGGGCCTCGCCCTCCACGTCCTCCGCCACGATCACCAGCGGCCGGGAGGCCTTGGCAACCTGCTCCAGCAGGGGCAGCAGCTCGCGGATGTTGGAGATTTTCTTGTCCACCAGCAGGATGAAGGGGTCTTCCTGCTCGGCGCTCATGCTGTCCTGGTTGTTGATGAAGTAGGGGGACAGGTAACCGCGGTCGAACTGCATACCCTCGACCACGTCCAGCTCGTTCTCCAGGCCGGAACCTTCCTCGACGGTGATGACACCCTCCTTGCCCACCTTCTCCATCGCCTCGGCGATGATGTCGCCGACCAGGGAATCGGCATTGGCGGAGATGGTGCCCACCTGGGCGATAGCCTTGCTGTCCTCACAGGGTGTGGACTGCTTCTGGATCTGCTCCACCGCGGCGGCGACCGCCTTGTCGATGCCGCGCTTCAGGTCCATCGGGTTCATGCCCGCGGCGACGGACTTCAGCCCTTCGTTGAGAATGGACTGGGCCAGGACCGTCGCGGTGGTGGTACCGTCACCGGCGGCGTCGGAAGCCTGGGAGGCCACTTCCTTGACCATCTGGGCGCCCATGTTCTCGAACTTGTTCTCGAGTTCGATTTCCTTGGCGACGGACACGCCGTCCTTGGTCACCGTGGGTGCACCGAAGGACTTGTCCAGGATTACGTTGCGGCCCTTGGGGCCGAGAGTTGCCTTGACCGCGTCGGCCAGGACGTTGACGCCCTTGAGCATCTGCGAACGGGCGTCGTCACCGAAAAATACGTCTTTTGCTGCCATGATCTGAATCCTTTAACTAACAGTTCGGTTGATTGGGGCTCGTCACTACTCGACGACGGCGAAAATTTCGCTCTCGCCCATGATGATCAGTTCTTCACCATCGATCTCGATGGTATTGCTGCCGGCGTACTGGCCAAAAACGACCGTGTCGCCGACCTTCACCGCCACCGGGCGGGTCTCCCCGTTGTCCAGGGCCTTGCCCTCGCCGACGGCCACCACCTCGCCCTGGTTGGGCTTCTCCTTGGCGGATCCGGGCAGGACGATTCCCCCGGCAGTGGTTTCTTCCTCTGCGTTGCGACGAATGACCACGCGGTCATACAGCGGACGGATGTTCATCTCTGTCAATCTCCAAAAAAACTGTTTTGATGTTGTCGGAACCCCCGAATGGGGCCCCAGCCTGCTCTATTGGGATGCTGACCGGGAATTCAAGGTCCGGTTAGCACTCTTTTTAAGAGAGTGCTAATTCTAGTCAGCAATCTGCGGGAGTCAAGGGGGTGGGGCGCACCGGGACGCCGGGGTGGTTTTCGGAAATTTTATTGATAATCAGTTAGTTAAAACTTTCGCTCGTCATCGATGCGACGGTAGGTGCCCTCGATGGTCTCCCCGGTACCCTCCTCGCGACCCGGGCGGAAGCGCTCCGGCTGTGGGCCGAGGATCGCGCGGGCCAGGCGCCGCCTGAGGGGCCCCAGGACCACGAGCAGGGCGGCGAAATCGGTGAGGAGCCCCGGGACGATGAGGAGCAGCCCCGCCAGGCCCAGGGCCATGTCGTCCAGCAGGAGCTGGGGACCCAGTACCCTGCCCTGCTGCTCCTCCCTCAGGTGCTCGAACATGTCCCGGCCCTGCCGCTGCAGCAGTGCCAGCCCGAGGAACAGGGTGAGGAGCACCCAGGCGAGGGCGGTCAGGGCGCTGGTCTCGATGCCGAGCTGGATCAGAGTGAACAGCTCCAGCCAGGGCAGCAGTATCAGGAGGAATCGCATCAGGGGGTCTCCGCAGGGGCCCAGTATGGAGTGGGCCCGTGAGATTGCAAGGGAGGGCACCGGGCGGTTCGGCTATCATGGGGCCCGTTCAGTTGCGGGAGGCTCCATGGGCGGCTTCGAGGCGGGCATCGACGAACGGATCTGGCAGGTAGTGATGTCCATACCGCCGGGGCGGGTGGCGTCCTACGGCGCCGTCGCCGCCATGGCCGGCATGCCCGGGGCGGCCCGCCGGGCCGGGGCGGCGCTGAAAGCGCTGCCGGCGGATACCCGCGTACCCTGGCACCGCGTCCTCAACGCCCGGGGGCAGATCTCACTGCCGGGAGCGGCGGGGGCCCGCCAGCGCGAACGTCTCGAGCGGGAGGGCGTGGGATTTCGGCTCAACGGCTCGGTGGATATGGCGCGCTTTGCCTGGACCGGGCGCTGACTACACCAGCCCGTCAAGCATGCGCTTCTTCTTTTTCCAGCGGTGAATCTTCGCGGCCTCGGTGGGAATGTGGCCAAGGAAGTGAAATCTCGTCGTCGCCAGGATATTGCGATCCCCGCGCAGCGCCTCGTATTGGTCGAGGTACTTCGCCAGCTGGGCATCGCGCTCCTCGGTGGTGGTATTGGTCGTGGTGCCGCCGTGCACCTGGTGGAACGAACCCTCTCCCATCAGCTGCACGGCCGTGGTCTCGGGCGCATCCACCGCGCGTTTGAAGACATCCGAGTTGATGAAGCCGCCCCCCGGGAAGTCGAAGCGCTCATCCGCCCCGCCCATCGCACGGAAAAATTCGCGGCGCATGAACAGGCAGTTCGACTCGAACATGAAGTTCATCCAGTTGATGTTTTCCTGGTCAGTGACCAGCGGGGACCCGATCTCGAACAGGCGGTACCCGTCCGACGGCCAGTCGATGCGCTCGAGCAGGCGATCCTCGACGTCCTGGTTGTAGCCCTCCATGATGGAGACGTTCTGCGCGTCGTTGCCCAGCCAGAAGTAGCGCGTTATCACCACCGCCTCGCCGTAGACCTCAAACGCGGCCAGCGCCAGGCGAAAAACCCCGGGGGTGAGGATGTGCGCGCCGTCGATCATCAGGCAGACCACTTCGCCGCGGGCCTGTTCGAGGCCGGTGTTGATCGCCAGCGCCGGCGAGGGCGGCGCGTCTTCCAGGCGCACGACGCGAACCGGCACATCCACATGCGCCCAGGTGGATTCGTCCAGCGGCTGTGGAGAGCCGTTGTCGAGCAGGAGCACCTCGTAGTCCAGTTCCCTGGCGCCTACCTGGTAGTCCCGCGACAATCCCTGCAGGGTGCGCGGAATCTCGCGCGCCATGTCGTAGCAAACCAGAAGTATCGTCAGCTTCATCGCAATCCGCCTACAACAGGCCCCGGCTCCTCGCTTTCTTGCGCTCGCGCGCGGTGATATTCGACGCGTCCGTCGGCATGTGCCCCAGGTGAAAGAAATCCGCCTGCGGCAACAGGTCGTCGTGGCCCCTGATATCCCGGTACTGCCGGCGGAACGACTCGAGCGACTTCTCTCGCTCCTCACCGCCGGAATTCGTGGTGATACCGCCGTGCAACTGGTGAAAACTGCCCTCGCCAATGATCTGGATCGGCGTGACCCCGGGCGCCTCGACGGCACGCTTGTACAGGTCGAGGTTTACCAGCCCGCCGCCGGGCAGGTCGAAGCGCTCGTCGGCGCCGCCGATGGATTCGAACAGGGTCCTGCGCATAAAGACACAGTTGGTCTCCCCAATCTTGTTCAACCACGCCGTCAGCATCGCGCCGGAACGCAGGGGGGTGCCGATCTCGAACAGTCGGTAGCCGTCACTGGGCCAACTGATCCGCTCCAGGAGCTCGTCCTCGACCGTCTTGTCGTAGCCGTTGTGAACAGACGTCGTCTGCTCGTCCATACCCAGGTAGAAATAGCGGATAGCCACCACCGCGTCGGGAAACCCGCGGTAGGCACCCAGCGCCATGCGGAACACACCCGGGGTCAGCATATGCGCCGCGTCGATCATCACGCAGACGATTTCGCCGCGCGCCTCCTCGAGACCGATGTTGACGGCACGGGTTGGCGAAGAGGTGGGATTTTCCACCTGGATCAGGCGCACCGGGACATCGATACCGCTCCATAGAGAATCCTCCGGAGTGATCGGGGAGCCGTTGTCCACCAGGAGCACCTCGTAATCGAGGCCCTCGATTCCCTGCTGATAGCCGCGCGACAGCGAACACAGTGTCCGCGGCAGTTCCCGCGCCATGTCATAGGAGACGAGTATTACGGATAGCTTCATGGGTACCCCGGTGCCGGAGGACTGTCAGTGCGCACCGGCGGGAACGTTATAAACCTTATCGTCCGTATAGTAGAGAAAAACGGGCTGCATTGAAAATCCGGGACCGGGCCGGGCGCATCGACTGGAACGGCAAAATAACTTACACTTCCAAGGGCTTTTTCTGGCGGAATTTCGGGCAATGAGTGCGGTGCAACTGACAAGCGATTATTTCGAGGGGCGGGACCTGGCCGCGGACAACGCGACGATGACACAGCGCATCGAGAGCTATCGCGAACGCCAGCCGCGTGAGACCCCGGAGCTGATCATTCCGCCCGGCGCGGCGGAGGGAGATATCGACACCCATATTCCCGAGGTCGAGGCAGGCGCGCTCACTATCGACGTGCTGAGGGAAAATATCGGCCGCCACGGTTCACTGATCGTGCGCAAGCTGTTCACCCCGCAGGAGGTCGAGTGTCTCATCCCCGCCATCGACCGGGTGCTCGATGCCTGCGAAAACAACAGTCGTCGCGGCAGGGAGGTTTCGACCGACGCCTACTTCAACCCGCCCGACAACCTGCTCAGTATTATGCCCAACCGCGAGAAGGAGCTGCGCAACACACGCAACTTTCACCGCGACTCCGGCTCGGCAATGTGTATCGAGGCGCCCAGCGTGGCGGAATCCCTGCTGGCCTGGTACGAACGCCACGGGCTGAAGTCGCTGATGGCCCAGTACCTGGGTGAAACGCCCTGCCTCACCGCGAAGAAATGGGTGCTCAGGCGTTCCCTGTTACCCGTGGCGGAGGCCGGCTGGCACCAGGACGGCGCGTTCATGGGCACCGACATCAACAGCCTGAATATGTGGCTGCCGCTGAACGAGTGCGGCGGCAGGACCGGGGCCCCGGGGATGGACGTCCTCCCGAGGCGCCTGACGAGCATCGCCTCGGCGGAGGGCGCCCAGTTCGACTGGTCTGTGAGCACAAACCAGGTGACTTCGGAGTCGGGCGACAATCCCCTGCTCTGTCCTGTCTTCAATGCCGGCGACGCATTTTTCTTCGACCACTTCTTCCTGCACCGCACCCAGTACGGTATCGATTTCAGCAAGATCAGGTACGCGGTCGAAACCTGGTTCTTCGGCGAGACCGCGTTTCCCAAAAACCAGATTCCCCTGGCCTGGTAGCGGTGCGCCGCGGGAGCGGTGTCAGGCGGGAGAACCCTGCTCCTTGCGCCTGCTCAGGACGAGGTTGAACGCCAGCTCCTGCTCGTAGGCCTCGTCGAAGTGGTCCGGGGGCAGTTCGTGTAGCGCCGGATTCCAGGGAACCTCGACGAAATCCTTGTCGCGCCAGTAGTACTTCAGCTCATCCGATGCCCAGTCGGCGTAGATATCGTCCCAGCTCACCCTCTGGAAGTGGGGCTGCAGACAGCCCTCCGTGAGGGCCTCGCCCTCCAGCTGGAAGCGGAAATCCACAGACAGGCGCATGCTCCTTGAATTGTGGTTGTCCATGGCCTTGTGCACGGTGAGGGAGGGGAACAGGACGATGTCCCCCGCCTTGAAATCCGCCCCGACCCAGCGCAGGCCATCCAGTTGCTCGTTCAGCACCGCGCGGCGGTTGCCCGCGCCGAGGTGAAACTTCAGGGGCAGCACGCCGAACCGGTGTGAGCCCTCCATGATCGCCAGGGAGCCGTCCTCGATCCTGCAATCGCCGAGGGGCATCCATGCCGCGGTCAGGTTGGGCGTGCCCTGGTTGTTGGGGTAATCCTGGTGTGGCGGTGTCGACAACTCGGGGCTGTCGGGAAAGATCAGGCGCACGATACTCAGCGGGTGCGGAAAGGCCGTGTCGCCGAGTGCCCGGCGCATGACATTCAGCAGCGCGGGCTCGTGGGCCATGGCGTGCAGGGCCTCCAGCTTCACGATCTTGTCGTGTGCCCGGAAAAACTTGGGCTGCCCCTCGCGCCGCGGCCGACCCTGCGCAATGGCCTCCATACGCCGCTCGCCGTCCTCGATCCAGCCCTGGTTCGCGAGAATCCGGGTGATCTGGTCGCGCAGGTCCATCAGCCGGTCGACTGGGATTACGCCGCGGAAAAACAGGTAACCGTCCGCCGCGAGTCGGTCGCGCAGCGCTTCGGGCTGATCGAGCAGCTCGTTGGCCTCGTACATCGGCTCCGGGGTCACCTTGTCGGCAATCGCCTCGAAACCATCGGCGCGCAGCTCGATCAGCCGCTGCATCAGCGCCTCGTCACCGCAACCACGGGCGATTTTTTGCAGGCGGGTGATGCCCTCCTCGTACTCTCCGGCAGCGATGAGGGCCTCGGCCTCGCGGACCGCCTCGACGTCGTAGGGAACATCCCCTTGCGGGGTGGATCCTGTTTCGTCGGCTGACATACCCGTTTACCTCGGCAGTGGAAAATTCCAGTCTAGAGACCGGACGGCCCGATTCCTTGACCTGGGACAAACAATGCGCACGGATTCACAGCTACAGCCCGGGACAGGTCAGCCCGGGTTGGCGTTCTGGGCGCCCACACCGCCCTGCTTCTTGCCGTCACCACCGAGCTTCACGTTCTTGCGCTTCTGTCTGATGATGTTGGCCTTGTGTCGCGACTCCAGGTACTGGCCAGCGTGCACATAGAGCTGCCTGAGTCGCTTGCGGGATTCCTCGTCGCTGTTGAACATCAGGTCCATCAGCTTGGACGGGGGCCGTTCACCGCCCGGCTTGCGCAGCACGCCCAGGCCGTAGCCGTGGTTGAAGCGGAACGTCTCCTCGTGCTTGCCCTCGAGCTCTTCCCAGAATTTCCAGGCGCCGAAGTCCTTGATCTTTGCCATCACGTCGTGGAACAGCACGATACCGCCCGGCTTGACCTTCGGGTACCAATTGGTGAAGTCCTCTTCCACCGCCTCGTAGGTGTGCAAGCCATCGATATGCAGCAGGTCGACAGAGTCGTCGTTGAAATGCTGTAGCGCCTCGTTGAAGAACATCCTGAGCAGGTAGGTCATACCGCGGTAGTGATCGCGGGCATGTTCGTTGACATCCTGGAAGATGGAGTCATCGTAGGCGTCGGTGTGCTCGTCGCCCTCCCAGCAATCCACGCCGTAGGCCACGCCCTCGATATCGTGCTCGATCATCGACTGACAAAACGTGAAGAAGGACAGGCCGTTATAGACACCCAGTTCGACGATAATTTCGGGACGCAGGGTCTCGATGAGATCGTAGGCAAATGACAGGTGATCCACCCAGGTACTGAACACCATCCGCTTGGGCTCGAAACGCTGCAGCGATGGCGGAAAATAGATTCCGGTACTCATAGACTTTTTATTTAACCTCCTGGTTGGATGAGCTGGTCAGGCGAGGGCGCGCTGCGCCTCCGCCTCCCTGCCCAGCTGGTTGAGCTTCTGGTTTGAAGAAATGTTCACGAAACGGTGGGCGGCGTCGGGTATCTCACCCAAATATACCGTATTTGTCACGGGGTTTTCGTACTTGCGCCCGTGTATTTCCTGGTACTGCCCCATAATCTCGTCGATAAATCGCTGGCGCGCCTCGGTGTCCTCGCCGCCGGTCGTGACGCCACCGTGAAACTGGTGGAACGTTCCCTCCCCGTGCAGGAACACGTGCATCGCCCCCGGGTACTCGCAGGCGCGTTTGTACAGATCGAGGTTGACCACGCCGCCGCCACGCTTGTCGAAGCGAGCGTCATAGCCGCCGAGATCGCGCCACATGGCACGCGGCATGCTGATGCAGTTACTCTCGCTGTGCGGCGAGTAAAACCCGCCGGCACAGGACCCACTGAAACACGATATCTCGAAGAGGCGATAACCGTCAGCCGGCCAGCCGATGGCGTTCATCAGCGCCCTCTCCTGTTCCTGGTCGTAACCGCTCTCAACCGCCTTCTGCTGCAACTCGTGCCCGAGGTGGTAACCAGGCACGGTAACCACCGCGCGCTCGGAGAGTGTGTGACCGCGGATCACGTTCTTTGTCACGCCCGGGGTCAACACGCGGGCGCCGTCAATCATGACGCAGATATTCTGGCCGACGGCTTTTTCGAGCCCGAAATTAATCGCGTGTACCGGTGTCGGCTGTGTCTCCTGCCGCAGGAAGTAGTGGAAGTTGCCGGGCAGCGACCTGATAAAGCCCTGGTCCATCACGTTCGCCGACTCGTTCTCGACGATCAGCACTTCAAAGTCCTGGGGGCGCGACTCTTCCTGGTACTCGACGAACAGCGATCTTACCGTGTTCGCCGCCTGTTCCGGCATGTCGTAGACGATGAGTACAAAACTGACCAGGGGCCCTTCGCCGCCCTGGCTGTTCCGCGGCCAGAGGATGTCGGCTAAACGCTGTCGGATGCGGTTCAACATGCGGCTACCCAGGCATCAGATGCAGATTTTCTGCAGCTTCCTGTAGAGGCGCCGGACTTTCCACGGCAGGGGGCGGCCCGCCTCACCGGTATTGTTCTTGAGGGTGTCGGTGAAAAATTTCTCCTCCCCGTTGTGCTCGCCGAGGCCGAGGTGCCCGACGACGTAGGACAGTTTTTCGTCGAGTACACGTTCCTCCGCATCGAAATTGATGATGGGGAATTTCTTCTTCCTGTACTCCCTGTAGAGGATCCGGTTATAGGTGTACCAGAGCTCCACGCACTCTTCCCAGGGCTTCGCCTGGCGCTTATCCAGCGAGGCCGCCACGGCGTTCGGGTGGCGGAAGATGCCGACAAACTCGAGCGCGGGAAACAAGGCCTTCCAGCCGTCTAGCGCGATCAAAGCTCTCGGGTCCTTGAAGCCGAACAGGCCGGCGGCCCTGTACTCGTACAGGAGCTCCCTGGCACGGGCGACATGCTCCGGGCCCCACGGGGCCTTCTTCGGTGGCTTGTCCCAGGCGCCCCCGTTGGCGGCGAGGATGCTGTCGTGCAGGTCCACGATGTGCTGGTTTTCGCGATTGCCGCGCCGGTTGTGCTTGCTGAAGGTGTGGTGCTCGCCCAGGAAGAGTCCGTACTGCTGGAGTGAGCCGGTCAGGTAACTGGTTCCGCTGCGATGCATCCCGAGAATGCCAATGATGCGCTCCGGTGTATCGCGGCCCACTTCGTCTGCGACGGAACTGTCCGGGCGCGCTTCGCTGACTTCTTGCATGTGGCTGGTCTCAGTACTTTTTATAGGTCTGTTTACAGGTTGTCGCGATCAGGCTTTCGTGTCCGCGCCCGATTTGAACCAGTCGCCCGGGCGTGGCTACAGCCCCCGGACGGGCAGGAATCACCGCTATCATCACCCATTTGCAAACGTCATGGCAACCGCGTTTGTGCCGTATCCGTGACGGAGTGCCCACTTTTGAACCCCCGCCCCGTCAGGGGGGCCACAGGCCCCGCTACTCGCGGCCTGTGGCCGGTGCCGCTGCGCTGGAACCCCCGTCCCAGGGGGCCACCCAGAGGAGCAGCACCATGCCGGGAAGTGCGGCCACGGCGCAGATGACGAAGAAGTCATACCAGCCTACATGATCGACCAATATGCCAGTTGCCGCATTGGCCACTGTCCGGGGGATTGCGGTCAGAGCTGTGAGAAGCGCGAACTGGGTGGCCGCATAGACCCGACTTGTCTCACGGGCGATGAACGCGATAAACGCCGCGGTACCCATCCCCACACCGAGGTATTCGAACCCGACGACTCCTGCCAGTAACCACAGCTCCGGGTTTTGACCGCGGCTGGAGAGCAGCAGGAAGCCAAGGATACTGACAAACTGCAGTACGCCGAACATCCAGAGGGCGCGGTTAATACCGGTCTTGACGATAATCAGGCCGCCGACGATACCCCCGATAATGGCCGGCCATAGCTGGGCGTGCTTGGCCACCAGACCGATCTCGGTGGTGGTGAAGCCGATATCCAGGTAGAAGGGGGTGGCCAGCGCTGTGGCCATGCTGTCACCCAGCTTGTAGAGAAACATAAAGCTGAGCACAAGTAGCATCGTGGACCACCCTTTCCTTCCAAGGTACTCCGAAAAAGGCTCGAGGACCGCCTGCCTGAGACCTGCAGCGGGGGGTAAGTCACTCTTGGGCTCCGCGACCACCAGCGTCATTGCCACACCCAGAAACATAAACAGCGCGGTAATCCAGAAGACCGTTTGATAGGGCATCACTCCCGCGAGAATCAGTGACAGGGAGCCCGGAACAAGACTGGAAACGCGATACGCAGAGATATGGATGCCGTTCCCCATACCGAGCTCTTCGTCATCGCGAAGAATTTCCCGGCGAAATGCATCGATGGCCACATCCAGTGTCGCACTGAACAACGCTACGGCGAACGCCAGCCACGCAATGAACCCGGTCGAGGTCGCCGGATCGAACATACCGAGGGATCCGATACCCAGGATGAGTGCGAGCTGCATGACAAGCATCCAGCTGCGGCGGCGACCGAGAAAGGGGGGCACCCAACGATCCATGAGCGGAGCCCAGAGGAACTTGATGGTGTAGGGAATCCCGACGAGGGAGAACAGACCGATCTCGGTGAGGGATACACCCCCCTCCTTGAGAAAGGCGGGCAAGAGCTGATACAGCACAAACAGCGGCATGCCCGAGGCGAACCCGGTGAACACACAGGTCAGCATGCGCCGGTTCAAGACCACTTCCCGCCAGGATGTCGCCCGAGAGCTCAAATTGTGTGCCCCTGTCTACTGAGAGCCGGTTTATCCCCTGCCTACTTGCCCACTATATCGTGCATCGGCCGGTGTGACAGCGCCCGCTTGATGGTTCGCTGCACCTTGAACGGGACCATACCTATCAGCCGCGCGCCCACCGGTCTCAGCGAGAACCGCCAGATGCGGTTCAGCAACCACTCGGAGCGCGACAGCTTGAGACTGTCGGCGTACAGGTTGCGCGCCAGGTCGACCACCAGCTCTGTGCCCAGTTCCCCCTGCCGCACCGGTATCACGCCCAGGTAGTCCGCGTCGTAGAAATCTTCGCGGGGCGAGGTCGAGGGGAGCGGAGTTCTCGCCCCCGTCTCGGGCAGGCCGCGGTCAGCGAGCACCCTTTGCCAGAAATTGCGCCAAAGGAACGTGCTGGTATCCCAGGGCATCACCACCGATTCCGCCCTGCCGCGCACCCGCTCGCGGAATGCACCCAGGTCGGGCACCACCACGGGCAGACCCTCGTGCAGCGCCACGCTGAGCGTGTAGCTGTAGGTCTCCGGCCACTGTGCCGGGAACCAGGCGACATGCGGGTCGATTTCCGCAATGAGTTCGTGTACATCCGCGTTTTCGTAGGGCCCGTGTGAAATGACATTGCCGCCGAGTCGGCGATAGGCGTACCCCAGCAGGTGAAACTCGATATCGTTACCGGACATGGCGCCGGCCACCGCCTCCAGCACGTCGGCGCCCTTCTCCTTGCTCAGGGCACCCATCACCAGGACCCGCAGGGTGCCTCCCCCGGGTATGGCGGGCCGCGGCCGCGGGTGGGGCCGTGGCTGGGCGTAGTCGGGGTGCCAGGCCACCACCGGCCCGGCCACTTCAAAATACGTGGTAAAGCGTTCCGCACAGTCCGCGGAGGGGAATATGACGCGCTCCGCGCCCTCGACCATCATGCGCTGGTTGTTGCGCCACAGGTCGGCATCCACTCCCTCCGGCAGGGGCCTGTGACCCGCACACTTCTCATCAAAGTCCGAGCGATATTCGGGGACGTAACGGCCGTCCTTGTCGGTGAGGGAAGGATTGCCATTGACCAGGTAGTAGTCGTGAATGGTCAGGTCGTACCGGGTGTCCAGGTCCGCGGCGATGGTCCACAGGCGCGTGGGCAGCCCCATGGTGTGGTGAAAGTGAACACGGCCGATCCCGAGCCCGCGCAGCAGCGCCACCAGCTTGCTGTAGTCCTCGGCTATCTCGAAAAAGAGGCCGTCCCGAAGCCGCTGGTCGCGGTCGAAACAGGCCAGCCGGACCGTCTGGCCGTCCCGGTCGGGCACCAGGAGCAGGAAGAGCGCGCGGTCGCCGTAGAGTTGAGCCAGCTCGTCGACATGCTGCTGCGCACCGCCTCCCAGCTTGTGCGAGATCATCAGCACCTTGGGCCGGTCCAGCGAGGCGAACAGGCGCAACCAGGCCCGGACACGGGTGGCCCTGGCGGGGTCGCGGGCGATGAAGCGCTGGATATCCGCGTGGTAGCGCGGGTACTTGCGATCGAGAATATCCAGCGCCTGCGCCAGGCGGGGACTGTACTCCTCGCCAAAGCTCACCCCGCCGTGGTGGTGCACGTAGCAGTTGGCCAGGTGCAGGTTGCGCCGCCCCGCCCGCATCGCGCGCTGGCACCAGTCGTTCTCCTCGCCGTAGCCGCGACCGAAGGCCTCCACGTCGAAGTAGCCGACGAGCTCCAGGCAATCCCGCCGCATGTACATGCAGCAGCCGACACCCGTGGGAACCTGGAACGCGTCCGCAGCGGTGAACTCCGCGGCGAACTGGGCGTCGATTTCTTCCAGCCCGAGATCGTAGATGAGGGGGTTCTCCTCGCAGATATCGGGAAAACTGCACAGCGTCGCATTGTTGGAAAAAGGCGTCACCGAGGCGACGTTATCGTGGTAGTAGGCGGCCTCCCGCAGGCGCTCCAGCCAGTTTCCTGCGACCTCTACGTCGCTGTTGAGCAAGAGGATATCCCGGGTTTCGTCGTAGGCCATACCGCGATTGACGGTGGCGACGAAGCCCAGGTTCTGCTGGTTCTCCAGCAGGACCACGTTGTCCACCCTGGCTGCCAGGGCGCGCAGATACGTATTGATTTCCGGGTCGGGGGAGCAGTCGTTGATCACCACGATCCGCGCCCAGAGCGGGTCGACGGTGCGCGCCACGGACTCCAGGCAGGCCACGGTCTCGTCGTAGCCCTGGTAGACCGGGATGACGACGTCAACGGCTTTCACGGTTCCACATTACTCTGAAAAGGAGGCCCAGCAGGGGTATTCGAAAGATATTTTGCAGCTGTTCCTGGCGCTCGTCGATGACACGGTTGGCCAGGTCATGCAGGCGGTTCAGTTCCGCCAGCTCCGCTTTCAGCTTGAACGCATCCTGATTCTGCGTATTGATGATGGTGTCCTTCTCCTCGATAACACTCAGTGCGTGATCGTGCATCCCGCCCAGTTCCTCGAGGTGCGCCTGGACATCGGCGAGCTGCTGGTCCCGCTCATTCACGGTGCGCAGGGCATGGGAGTGCATATCGCCGAGCTCCTGCAGGCGCTGGTCCAGCTCTCTCAGGCTGCCGTCCCTGGCGACGATGGTACCGAGCGCCTCGGTGTGTTCCGCGGCCAGCCCGGACAGCTCGCGGTCGCGGGTGCCGAGCGTGTCGAGCGCGTGGGTGTGGGCGTCACCGATGCGGCTGATCTCGCGCCCGCGCTCCGCCAGCTGTTCGGCAAACTCCGCCAGGACACGCTCGGCGGGGTGCGCGCGCTCCAGTTCCCCGCGGAGGCTGTCCAGGGACAGTGCGCCGTCGTCGTCCAGCAGCGGCAGGCGTTCCGCGCTCCCGGCAACCTGGTGGCGCAGATCGCGGTCGAGCGCCCTGTGCAGCCTGTCCGCGTCGACGTTCAACGGCAAATGCTCACACAGCGGCGCCATCGCGGCCGCGGCGTCCTCCAACAGCGCCTCGTAAACGGCGCACTGGTACCCCGGCGGGGCGTGGGCGATAACGCCACCCAGGTAAATCTCCAGCAACCTGAGACCGTATCCCCTGGGGAAACCATCGCGCTGCAGGAGAGATTCGGCGACCTCGTTCGGGTCGCGCAACATGACGCAGACCGAGACGGCGATACCCAGCTCGGCACACAGCGGCAGCCAGAAGGGCAGCGTAATGCACAGCCGCGGGTCCTTGACCGCTTCCAGCGGGCCGGGACCAAACCCCGCGCGCAGCAGGTCGCGAGCGCGGTTGCGCACCTCGTCGAACTGTGCAGCGCTCCAGTCCCTGTCGAGATCGCGCGCACTGACCGAGTACCAGTTGACGCCACAGCCGTGGAGCAGTTCCTCATTGATCGAGACGACACCTTTCGACTCCCAGAATCCCCGCTGATTGACACCGTCCATCGCGCCCATGAGCTCACTGCCGAAAGTGGCACCGCAGGCGTCGAGGGCGGCGCACAGGGCAGAGGTTCCCGATCGGTGCATGCCGACAACGAACAGGATGTGCCTGGGTGCGGGCTCGACCATAGGGACCATCTGCCAGTGAAAAACGGGCCAATAATATCATGCCCCCGGAAGGCCAGAGCCCCCGGGCTTGCCCCAATTGTTCCAGCGCTGTCGGCGCTGTGGTTAAATGGCGCAGGACTGGGAGCACGGGCGCGGAAAGCCGCGCGTCCCGAGCGCAGGTCGGCGTGGAAAATCAGGTACAGGGCACCGGGAGGCTGGGCCATGAATGCAGGCAACGGAGCACAGGCGGATCCGCCGGTCCTGGTTATCGTGCCCGTCTACCGCGGTCTCGGAATCACCCGCAACTGTCTCGAATCCCTGGCGGACTGCGATCTGCCGCCCGGTGTTTCTGTCCTGGTTATCGACGACTGCTCTCCGGAACCCGGGCTCTCCGAGTACTGCCGTGAGGTGACGGCGAGGGCCGGTTTCGAACTTATGGTGAACGACGAGAACCTGGGTTTCGTCGCCTCCGCCAACCGGGGCTTCGACTTTCGCCCCGAAGCGGATGTCATCCTGCTGAACAGCGATACCGTGGTCGCCAACGACTGGATCGAACGCCTGCGCGCCTGCGCCTACCACGGCGACCGGGTCGGCACCGTCACTCCGTTCTCCAATAACGGCACGATCTGTTCCTATCCCGTGTTCCTGCAGTCCAGCGACCTGCCCGCCGGCTGGTCCGCCGCGGAGCTGGACCAGCTTGTGCGGCGCGCCAACGCGGGCACGTACGTGGAGGTGCCCACCGGGGTCGGGTTCTGCCTTTATGTCCGGCGCAGCTGCCTGGACGAGACCGGGCCTTTCGACGTGGATAACTTCGGGCAGGGCTACGGCGAGGAGTGCGACTTCTGCCTGCGCGCCGCCGACCTTGGCTGGCGACACCACCTGGCGGCGGACACCTTTGTCTACCATGAAGGCGGAGCGAGCTTCGCGGGGGAGTCCGCCCGGCGCAAACGCGAAGCCGACGGTGTACTCAACGAACTGCACCCCCGCTACCATGAGCTGGTGACCGATTTCATCGAGCGCGACCCGCCGCGGGACTGTCGCGCCGCCATCGATGCCGGGCGTATCTCGGAGCGGCCCGACCTCGCGCCTGACCTGCTGGAGGAACAGCGGCGCAATACCGACACGCTGCGTGAAAGATTACAGGAATACAGCGCGGCTATCGGCGCGGAACGGGACAGGGCGCACCAGCTCGACCTGATGCTGGAGGAGTGCAGGCAGCGCTTCGAGGAAGTGGATTCCGCGCTGTCGGACGCGCGGCGCGTTGTCGATGACCTGAACGCGGGTATCGCGCAACAGAAAAAGGAGATCGAGAACGGGCAGATCTACGCGCACGGCCTGGAAACCCATATTCACAATATGGAACAGAGCCGCTCCTGGCGCTATACCGCCTGGTTGCGCCGCAAGCCGAAGTGAATCAACCGTCCTGCGTGTGATCCGCGCAGTCTTCCCGGCAGAGGTTGACCCGACCCAGCAACCAGTCCACCTGGACCTGCACGGCCATACCGTTGCTGTGCGAGACGTTGACGTAACCCCCGCTGGAGCCGCCGTCCGGGTAGAAACGGATGACGCCCGCACCGTCGCGGTTGAGCTCGCGACTGCCCAGGACCTCCAGCTGCAAGGCGGCGGGGAGGCTCTGCTCCCTTTCGCCACGGGTAATCCTGCGCTTGCGGGGATCGATCAGCACGTCCCGGTGAATCCCGTCCCGCACCGCCTCCAGGCGCGCCGCGTTCAGGGCACTGACAATATCACTGACCGCTCCGCGGTACTGGGCGGACTGGTAAAGGCGCTGCATGGCGGGCGCACTCGTACCGAGCACGAGGGCCGCAATGGTGATGACCGCGAGCAGTTCGAGAAGCGTGAAACCCGCCTGTCGCGCTCGGCTACCAGTTGCCGACGTCGGAGTTCTCACCCTCGCCACCCTCGGCGTTATCCTGGCCCAGCGAGAAGACGTCGATGTCGGCGCGGGTTCCCGGATACGTGTAGTGATACTCGTTCTTCCAGGGATCCAGCGGCACCCCGGACTTCAGGTAGGGGCCGTTCCAGCCGTCGGCGTCCCCGGGTTTTTCCACGAGCGCGCTGAGACCTTCGCTGCTGGTTGGGTAGCGCCCCACGTCCAGCTTGTACATCTCCAGCGCCTGTTCGAGTTCCTTCACCTGCACCTTGGCCGTCTTGGTCTTGGCGCCGCCGAGTTGGTTCATTACGTTGGGTCCGACCAACCCGGCCAGCAAGCCGAGAATGACCAGTACGACGAGCAGCTCGATCAGCGTGAATCCCGCCTCCGCCGATCGTGTGCCCCTGTTACGAATCTGTTGTTGCATACACGTATCCCCTGCATTGGTGTCGGCGCGAAAGGCGGCCGCGCGGCGCGGTCAGATCGCCAGGTTATTGACCGACATGATACCCATGAGAATGGCGATGATGATCGTCGCGATGATCGCCGCCATGACCAGTATTAGCACGGGGCCCAGCAATCCCAGGCTGCGCTTGACTCCCGCCTGTGTCTCCTCGTCGTAGACCTCCGCCAGCTCCGTCATCATCTGGTCGAGATTGCCGGACTCCTCCCCGACCCGGGCCATCTGGATCATCAGTGGAGAGAACGCACCGGCTTCCTCGAGGGCGATCGAAATACGCTGGCCGCGCTTGACCGCGGGCTCCAGCACTCCCAGCGCACTCTTGATGTAGGTGTTGTCGACCGTTTCCACCGCGATAGAAATCGATTGCAGCAATGACACTCCGCTGCCCACCAGGGTCCCCAGCGTGCGGGAAAACTTGGCGAGCTCGTACTTGAACACCAGTCCGCCCACGATGGGTATTCCAAGCACCTTCTCGTCGAAGGTCACCCTGCCCTCCGCGCTGCCGACCCAGTTGCGGAATACAAGTACGCCCACCACCACCAGCACTACCAGCAGCCATCCCCAGGCGCGGAACAGGTCGCCGGCAGCGAGAACTGACCTTGTCATCACGGGCAGCGCGTCACCCATGTCCGCGAAGAGCGCCTCGAACTGCGGCAGTACGAACCCGAACATCGCGGCGACGGACAACACGGTGACCACCAGCAGGAACGCGGGGTACATCAGGGCTGTAAGCACCTCGCGCCGCACCGCCCTGGCGTTGGTGAGGTAGTCCGACAGGCGCCCGAGCACCTCGGGGAGATGGCCACTGGCCTCACCCGAACGCACCATGTTGACGTAAAAATTATTGAACTCCTTTGGGTACGCCGTGAGGGCCTGGCTCAGTCCCTTGCCCGACTTCACCGAACCCAGCAGCTCTTCCAGAAGCTCTCGCAGCGACTCCTGTGCCGCCATGTCGATCATCACTTTCAGCGCGCGGTCGATGGGCAGGCCCGCGCGCAGCAGCACGGAAAGTTCCCGGGTCATGGCGAGGATATCGTCGCTGCGCGCCGACCCGGGGCCGCCGCGCGAGGCGGACCCGGCCGCGCCCGCGCGTGCAGGCTCCAGGCTGAGCAGGGTCAGGCCCTGGGAGCGCAGCTCCCGGGAGGCGAGTTCGATACGATCGGCGGCGATGGAGCCGTCCACCGACTTGCCCTGGCTGGAGATCGCCCTGTAACTGAAATTTGCCATTGTCCTGTGTGCGCCCCGTGCGCGCCGCGCTAGTCCTGGGTTTCCAGGTCGAGGACCGCGCCGGCGACCGGGGAGCCCTCCTCTTCCTGTTGGTCCAGGGTTACGCGCAGAAGTTCCTCCATGGAGGTCACACCCGCGGCCACCTTGCGCAGGCCGTCCTCGAAGAGGGTGTACATGCCGTGCTGGCGCGCGACGGCGTGCAGGGTAGTCGCATCCGCGCCCGAGATAATCGCCTCGTGCATGGGCCCGTCGAGCACGAAAAGCTCGTGGATGCCGGTACGACCCGCATAACCCGTGTGTTTACAGGCTTCGCACCCCACGGCCTGGAAGACCACGTCGTCGGGCGAGCTGAGATGGCGCTGCAGGCCGTGGACAACCAACGTCTCCTCGGACAACTGGGCGGGAGCGCGGCATTCCAGACACAGTTTGCGCACCAGCCGCTGGGCGAGTACGCCGTTGACGGAGGAGGTGATCAGATAGCGCTCGATACCCATGTCCTCGAGGCGGGTGATGGCCGCCGCCGCGGTGTTGGTGTGCAGGGTCGAGAGCACCAGGTGACCGGTGAGCGCCGACTGGACGCCGATCTGCGCGGTTTCGCCGTCGCGCATCTCCCCGATCATGATGATGTCCGGGTCCTGGCGCAGGATCGAGCGCAGCGCCATGGCGAAGTCGAGGTCGATCTGCGGTTTCACCTGTATCTGGTTGATGCCGCGCAGCTGGTATTCGACCGGGTCTTCCACGGTAATAATCTTCAGCGACTCCGCGTCCATGGAGGACAGGGCGGCGTAGAGTGTGGTGGTCTTGCCCGAACCGGTGGGCCCGGTCAGCAGCAGGACGCCGTGGGGGCGCGCGAGAAGTTCGCGAAAACGCTCCAGCGTGGTGTCGTCAAAACCCATGTCCGCGAGACTGAAGCGTATGCTCTCCCGGTCCAGCACGCGCATGACGATACTCTCGCCGTGCACGGTGGGCACCGTCGACACACGCAGGTCCAGCTCGTGACCCTTGACGCGGATCATGATGCGGCCGTCCTGGGGCAGGCGCTGCTCGGCGATGTTCAGGTTCGCCAGCAGCTTGATGCGCGAGGCGATGGCGGGCGCGTAGCTGGCCTGGGGCGGGTCCGGCGCCTCCTGGATCACGCCGTCCACGCGATAGCGCAGGTGCAGGCCGTCGTCGAAAGGCTCGATGTGGATATCCGAGGCGCCGAGGTCCACTGCCCGGTGGATGAGCTGGTTGACCAGGCGGATGATCGGCGCCTCGCTGGCGAGATCCTTCAGGTGCTCGATGAACTCCTGGTCGTCCGCGTAGAGGTCGAGAGTCTCCTCGCCCTCCTCCTCTTCCCCCGACGACCGGGTGTGTTTCTGCAGGGCGGCGAGGATTTCCGTTTCGAGGCCGAGGTGCAGCTCGACACTGCGCTCCAGGGCCAGGCCCAGTGCCTTGCCGAGAAAGGCGTCCTGGGGCACGGCCGCTGCGAACAGGGCCCGCTCGGGCGACAGGGCCACCGGCACCACCGAGTTGCTGACCAGGAAGTCCAGGGACAGCCCGGGCACCTCCACCGGTTCCTCGGGGTAATCGGCGGCGGGCACCAGCGGTATGCCCAGCAACTCGGAGAGGGCAGCGGCCACGTCCGTCTCGGACACCAGGCCCAGCTTCACGAGTATCTGGCCGAACAGACCGCCCATCTCGGCCCGGGCCACCAGCGCCCGCTCCACGTCGCGCGGCGTGATCTTGCCGCTCTCGACCAAGTATTCGCCCAGTTTCATGTATCGACCCGTCGTCCCGAGAGTTGTGGATGCGGCGCCCCGCCGGATGCGGCCCAGTTTACCACTAAATGACCGGCTTAAACGCGGCCCTAGTTCTTCACCAGGAAGCCCCCCGGGGCGAAGGTGAACCCGAACTTTGCCTCCCGGGCAGCGTCGTGGGTGTAGTCGTCGGGGTAGCGCCGCCGGTACTCCGCCAGGGCTTCGCTCGGCCCCTCGCCCCACCCCGGCAGGACCGGGTTGCCGTTGATATTGCCGTCTTCCACCACGAGGTAGTCGCCCCGGGCGATGACGCCACGCACGAGGTCCATCTCCGCCAGCACGTGGTCCTTGCTGTGGTCGCTGTCGAGGATGAAGAAAGCGGGGCCGGGGTGCTCACGGCGCATCTCACGGATGATGTCCGCCACTTCCGGGTCGGAGGAGGAACGGTTGACCAGGCGAATAGAGGGGACATCGAATATCCGCGGGTCGATCTCGCCTTGGTGCAGGTCCACCGACAACACCTTCAGGTCGGGGTTGACGGCGCGGCCGATCACGCTGAAAAACAACGCCGATCCGCCGAAGCGGGTGCCGAACTCGATCACCAGGGCCGGACGCAGCGAATAGAGAATTTCCTGGTAGTTCCACATGTCCGACACGGACTTGTTCGTGGTCACGCCGAGGAACTCGACCTCCTCCCACACCTCGGTGTCGTAGTACCACTTGTGGTACGCCTCTGTCGGATCCTCGCCGCCCATGCCGGTCCCTGTCTAGGTGATGCGGTTTATCCGCTGCAACAGCCACTGCATCCCGATGCGCCTGCCCCACTGGCGGTAGGCCGTCGAGAGCTTCTTGAACACGCGCCAGCTGATCGAGTGGTGAATCGCATCCAGTTCCCGGCGCATCACCGCCTCCACCTCCTCCTGTGGGGTCTGCCCCTCTTCGCCGGCGCAGCGGAGCCGGTACCAGGCCTGGTATCCCCCGTTCCCCGTGTTGTCGTAGGGGTCCGGAAACTGCTCCTGGGCCTGCTCCCGATAGCGGTACGCCAGGCGCTCGGCGGGCCGCACCGGGTCCCCGTTGGCGTAGCGGTCGTAGTGACAGGGGGTGTCGCCCAGTTCCGCCTGTCCCATGCTGTCGCACTGGGCCAGGTACCACTGGCGCAACTGTTCCAGGGGCGGACTGCCCTCGCCGTACACCTCCATCATGACTTTCATCGCGCCGCTGTCCATCCCCGAGAAGTGATAGAAGCACAGCGCCTCGCCGTGGACCAACAAGCCGCTGTGCAGGTCACCGGAGATTGCCCTGCGATTGATATTCCAGGTGGAGACATTGAACTGCGGCCCGCGCAGGATCCCCAGGTCCGGGAAAAACGCCGGGGCCAGGTCGACCCACTTCTGGTCCGTGAACATGCCCTTGCCGCGCTCGTCGTAGCAGAAGTCGTACAGCCGGGCACTCCACCAGTCGACAAAACGCCGCCCCTCCGGCGAGTTTTTCACCGCCAGGAAACCCAGGTTGAACACGCCGTACTTGAGGCTGGTAACCTCGTGGTCGAGCACCGCCGCACGGCTCTCCTCCGGCTCGGTCTGGTGGGGCGTCAACAGCACACTGTGGTCGTCCAGCCGCCCCTCGACCTCCTCGAGCGGCGCAAACACCGCAATGTCGGGGTCCAGGTAGACCACCTTGTCCGCGCCCGTGCGCCGGAAAATCTCGGCGAAACCCATTCCCTTGACCGCGGTGCACAGCTCCACGACCGTGTGCTTGAAAATCCAGGCCGCCCGGTCCGGGATCGGCAGGTCGTCGATAAGGATGAGGTGGTCAAAATCCTCGGCCTCGACATCGAAGCCGGGCGGCGCGTGATCACACAGCAGCAGGTGGAAGGTGGCGTGGGGAACATGCGTCTTCACGGACCTCGCCAGCACCCGCGCCTTGGGGATGTAATTGCTGGTGATGCTGGTGAAAACGTGCATGTCGTCCCTTTCGGGAAGCCGGGGTCGGGAGCATAGCAGAAGCGGCCCCGCAATGCTGCCGGACGCCGCGCTAGCTCCCTCCCCCGGAGAGCCGGCGCAGCAAACCCCCGAGGATTCGCCGCAGCCCGGCGGGCAGTGACGGTGTCTGCTCCGTCTTGCGCGCCGTGTACCGCATGAACTCCGCCAGCGCCCTGCGGTAGGGCAGCTGCGGGTTGACCAGCAATGCCGCCCCCGCGGCAGTCTCCGCGGCGTCGCCGTAGGGATTGCGCCAGCTGCGCCGCGGCAGGTAATAGCGCTGCAGCGGCACGCAGCCGGGTGCGGGCTCCAGTGCCGCGTAGGCCCGCGCCATGGCCGTGGTCGTGCCCACCTCGTCCTGCAGCAAATTATCCCGTACCTGCGCCAGTTGCGACCGGTCCGTATCGAGCCCGCGCAACGCGGCCACCACAGCGTCGGGATCGGCGTCGACAAACCAGCCGTTGCCTCCGGGCACCACGCGCTCGCCGAGGGCCCCGACCGGGGTGGCCAGGACGGGTACGGCCGCCGCGTGTAGCTCGCTGAGCGTGTAGCTGAACGTCTCGGGAACCGTGGACAACAGGAGCCCCGCGTGGGGATCTATGCGCCGCAACAGCTCGCCGAGCTCGTCCCGCTCGTAGGCCGGTACCACCTGCACACCGGGCAAGTTGCGGAAAGCGTCCCCGCTCTCCCCGGTGCCGAGCAGGTGCAGCTCGGCGAATTCCGCCAGCTGGCCACAGGCCCGCCGCAGGACGTCGCCGCCCTTCTCCGCGGTGAGCCGGCCCAGTACGACAACACGCAGCCGCCCGCCCTCCGTGGCAACCGCGGCAGGGTCCGGTGCCAGGGAGGCGGCCAGCGCTGCGTCGAGACCGTGAGGGATGACCGCGACAGGCCGACCGGACAGGGCCGGTTCCAGCGCCAGGTAGCGATCGACCACCGACTGGCTTGGAGCCGCCACGGCAATCTCGGGGGCCGCCAGGAGGCGGGCGTATTCGGCGCGTATCGCGAGCCAGTGGCTGTCGTCCTCGTGGCGGAAATAGCTGTGCCGGGGGTTCTCCCGGCCACAGCGGCGCAGGCGATCGGCGTCGCAGCTCTGGCAGGGTTTATCGAAAGTCGCGTAGAGGGCGGGACAGAAGGGAAAATAGTCGTGCAGCACCACTGTCGTCGGCAACGCGGTGCGCAACAGGTCCAGGGAATGACCGATCAGGGAGGAAATCACCAGTGACTCCACGCCGTAGTCCACCACCAGTTCCGAGAGAATGCGGCGGTACTCCACGCTGCCCGGACTGATGGACACGACGGGCTCGCTGAGCGTCCAGGACTGCAGCGGGGTGTCCATGGCCGTGGAGCGGTACAGGGCGATGGTCTGGCCAAAGGCGCTCAGCTCACCGATAGAGCGCAGCACAAGGTGGTGATGCGCGTCGTCCGCGGCGACAAAGTCCTCCATCCAGCGGCCCAGCCCGCCGCCCCAGCTGTGTCCCACGTGCAGTTGCACCGGCCGACAGTCGCGCAGTTCCGGGGGCGCTTCCCCGCGCCTGGACAACTCGGTCAGGGCGTGGCGGATTCCGCCCAGCGGGGAGCGCTGGCGATAGGCATCGAGGTAGGCCGTGGGGAGCCGCGACAGGTCCTCGTCCCCGGACAGGCCGGCATCGTCCACGTAAACCTGGGGTGTGGCCACGACGGACTGGCCGCGGCCGCGCAGTTCGACGGCGAGGGCGAGGTCGTCGGCGGTTTCATCCGCCACGCCCGCCTCGCCGCGAATGAGTAGACAGGCCGGCGCCAGGACGGGGACGGGAAACTCGACACCGGGGGCGTAGTCGTTGAGCCACTGGTCCAGTTCGTCCGCTGTCAGGCCCGGGTTGTGGCGGGGGTCGGTGAAAAGACTGAGCAGCGGATGCCGGGCCGACAGGGGCGCGACCGCGCAAGCGTTCCCGGCGCGCTGGCTCGCCGCCACGAGGCGCGCGTCGAAGTGGCGCGGCACCCGCACCCCCGCCTGCAGGTAGATACAGGGGACCTCTCCCGGGGGCGCGGCGCCGAGCAGCCCGCACCAGTAGCGACCCGGTGACAGGTCGACCGGCAGCGTGCAGGCAACGGGCAGGCCCCAGCCGGCCAGGGCATCGCGCAACCCGGCCACATCCGGTGCCAGCAATTCAATCTCATGGGTGAGCGCATGATCCCGCAGGTCCGCGAGGGTCCCGGCGAGCCCGTCCAGCGTCCCCGGGGTGACAACGACCCGGATGCGCCAGCGCTCCACCAGCGGACGCAGGGGGGCGAAGGCGCCGCCGGGCATATCCGGGGGCGTCCCCGGCCCTGTCATACCTTCGCGCCGCGGGCGGATACCCGGGCGGCAAGCCACAGAAACCTCACCCACAGCCGCAGCGCCTGGCGCTTCAGCCTGCCCCGGCCCCGCCCGGCGACAATCATGGCATTGAAATGCCGCGCGAGGTCGGCAAATACCCGGGCGATGGGCGCGCCGGGTTCGATGCGTACCGAACCCTGGGGTGGGTGCTCCTGGGGGTGGGCGTCGTACCAGGCCTTGAAGCAGCTGCTGCCGTCGACGACGAAGGGGTTGGGAAACGCCGCCTGCAAATCGCTGCGCTGGCGATAGAGCAGGCGGTAGCCGCGCCCTATGGGTTCACCGTCGCTGAATCGGTCGTACTTCGACGGCAGCGTGCCGAGGGCCGACTGGCCGCGCTGCTCGCACTCGCCAATGTACCACTCACGGAGCTCGTGGAGTACGGGGCTCTCCGTGCCGTAGCGCGCGAGCATCGTCGCCTGGTCGCCACTGTCGAACCCGGAGAAGTGATAGAAACCGAGCGGTTCCCCATTGATGGCTATGCCCTCCTGGACGGATCCCGTGGCCCGCCGGTTGGCGATGTTCCAGGTGGCGACATTGAAGGCGGGCGAGCGCAGGATGCCCACGTTGTCGAAAAAACACGGTGCCAGGTCCACCCACTTCTGGTCGGTAAACAGGCCGCGGGGCAGGTCGTCGTGACAGTACTTCAGCAGGCGCTGCGACCACCAACGGGAAAAACGCCTGCCCTCCGGCTCATTGCGCACGCCGATGAAGCCCAGGTTGTAGACGCCGTGCAGCAGGGCCGCCACCTCGTTGTCGAGGATGCCCATGTCGCTGTTGTCCGGGTCGGTGAGATGCGGCGTGAGTATCAAACTCCGCCGGGACAGTTCATCCTGTAGTTCGTCCAGGCGGGCGAACACCACCATGTCGGGGTCGAAATAGAAAACCTGTTCAGCACCCAGTTCTTCGAAAAGGTGCTCCAGCGCGACGCCCTTTACCGCGGTGCAAAGTTCCACCACCGAGTGCCCGAACGCCCAGCGAGGGAAATGGTCCGTGACGAGCTCTTCTGCGAAGATGACGCTGTCGAAGGGCTCGGCCGAAAGATCGAAGCCCACGGGAGTATTGTCGCTGAGCACGAGGTGGAACCGGACGCCGGGATCCGCGCGGCGGACGGACTCCGCCAGTACCCGCGCCTTGGGCAGGTAGTTGGCCGTGATGCTGGTGAATACGTGGGTGCGCTTATCCATTCAACCGGGTCCGGGACTCAGCGGCCGGAATCGGCGCCGCGCCGCAGCCTGAGTGTAGCATTGTCATTCCATGCCCAGGTCCTGCTGACTTGCCACAGCGCGTCTGTACGCCGCTCGAGCGCCTGCAGGTACGCCTGCTGCTGTTGCAGCGCCCGGGTGGTATCCCGGGCCCAGGCCCGCCACTCATCCCGGGCCCGCTGCAGGTGACGGCCCGCGCCCAGGCCGAGATCGGCCAGGAACCCGCCGCTGTCCCCGCCCTCCTCGGCGGGCGGATGCGGCAGGTCCAGGTCGGGCAGCGGGGGGGGCTCGGTCGCGAAGGGTACCGCCTCGTGGGGTTGCTCGTCGTAGCTGCTCCACTCCAGGGTGAATCCACCGGCAACCGCCATCGAAGCGATAAGGTCCGGGTGGTAGAAGCGCACATGTTCCGGATCGCGCCAGAACCCGAGCAGCTGCGAACGAATGGATTCCGGGTCCGGGAACACGAGCACGACGGTGCCGCCGGGAGTGGTGCAATCGTAGAGCCCACGCAAGAGTTTTTCCACGCCGTCCACCGGCAGGTGTTCGACGAAGTGGGAGCAGTAGATACCGTCGTACCGCGCCCCCGCCCTGTCGAGGTACGCCAGCGCATCCTCGTTGATCACGTCACAACCCATGCCGCGCGCGTACTCGGCCACCACGCTGTCGCGCTCGACACCGGTCGCCTGCACACCCTCGGCCCGCAGGCACTCCAGGAATATGCCGGCTCCACAGGCCACGTCGAGCACGCGCTCACACTGTGCGAAGTGCCGGACGTCGCGCGTCTGCATCCAGGCCAGCAGTGGGTGGTCGCGCAACACGAATTCGTAGGTACTGTAACTGAAGCGGGGCGCGTTGCCCGCGCCCGCGAGATCCGCGAGCGCCTCGACCAGGGCAGAGGCCGCCAGCAGGCGGTCTCCCCTGTCCCCCGCCAGGGCGCGCACACGGTCCGGGATCTCCGGGTCTCCGACAAGGTAGCTGCAGCGGCCGAGGGCGTCGGCGACCCAGGTCCGCGTGGCATCATCCCATCCGGTGTTGTCAACACTGCCTGCATCGAGGACCATGACCGCCGGTACGCCCATCATGTCCGCGATGCGCGGGAGATCCACCGTACAGCCGTAGAGACCGACAATGACAACGGCGGAGGGCTTTTCACGGATCAATGCCTGCCCCACGCTGCGGTTCAGCCCCTGGCGGGCAAAACCCCCGGTGCAGGCGCGGCAGTGGGCGGCCACATCCACCAGCCTGCCGTCGTCGCCGGCATCCCGCTCCCAGCCGGCGAAGCCGTCGTCGGGGTACTCCTCGACGAAACGGTAGTGAAGTGTCGCACACGGCAGCGGGCCGAGGTCCGGCGCGGCGGCACCCTGCTCGCAGATCAGCAGAACCGGGGCCCGGTGACCCGCTGATTCGGGGCTTACTGGCACTGATCCTCCTCTCTGCGACCGGTGTTACTACCCGATAACCGCGACACCGCGGTCCCGTCCTCGGTCCATCGGCCCTAACGGTCGGCGGCGGGGACGCTCGTGTATTTCTTGCGCAGCGCGCCCAGGGCTGCCTTGTCCAGGGCGATCTCGGGCGAGGAGCGCAGGGCGATGAGTTTGTCCTGCCACAACTTGTCACCCATCTGCGTCTGCAGCCGGTCGACGATCCGCGGTTTGACCTCCTCGAAAGGAATCTGGCCCGCGGGCTGGCGATTCCTCAGGAGGATGATGTGGTAGCCGAACTCCGTCTCGACGATACCGCTCATGTCGCCGGGCTTCTCCAGGGCAAAGGCCGCTTCCTCAAAGGTGGCTGTCATCTTGCCGCGCTGGAAGTAGCCGAGGTGGCCGCCATTCCGCGCAGCGCCGTCTTCGGAGTACGCCTTCGCCAGTTCGGCAAAATCCTCGCCCTCTTCCAGCCTGTCCAACAGCTCGCCGATGAGCGCCCTCGCCTCCTCGTCGCTGCGCTCCTCGGCCTTGATGATGATGTGCGATGCCAGTATGCGCTCTTCACGTTTGAAGCGTTTCGGGTTGGCCTTGTACTCCTCGCGTGCGGCGGCGTTCCAGTCGACGTCCTTCAGGGCCTCGCGAATATAGGACACGCGATACTCCTTCAGGAGTTTACGCTGGTAGGCGATCTCCGCCGCCCACCGCGCCTGCTCCTCGTCGAAACCCGGCTCGCTGCTTGCCTCCGCGGCGAGTGTGCGCAACACGTAGAGGTTCTCGGCCATTTCGCGGTAGACCCCGGGGCGAGTGAGAACACTGGCGCGGGCCTCCGGGTCCAGCGGCATGTTCTCCACGATGTAGCGTTCCATGTCCTCCACGGTGACCTTGGCCCCGGGGGCATTCAACACAACCCGGCCCTCGGGGAGGCCGTCCTTCGCGTGCGCCGGAAAGGCACTTGTCAGCAGGGTGAAAAGGGTTACTGCCAGGGGTAGAACAACGCGCATGTCGTACCTCGGGAAAAATAAAAAAAAGGCGCCAAACCGAAGTTTGGCGCCATTATACAGATGCTTGATCTGCTTGTTGATGCCTGTGGCGTTACGGGTTCCCGTTGTTATACAGGTTCCTGTAGATGCCACAGTTACCACTCGGACAGTTCAGGTTCTTGATGTTCAAGTAGTAGGTCCGGTTGGTGTGCATCTTGCAGTACTGCGAGGTCCACGGTCCCTGGGACCAGCTGATGACAGTGGAACTGGTGCCGTAAGCCTCACACTTCGGATGGTTGGTGGGCGGGCCTCCCGGGCACTCCGAGATCCACACCCTGCGCTGCACGCCGGAATTACCCGTCGTGGACGCGATGGAGATCTGGCCGGCGTAGCCGCTATTACCCGTGGTGTCGATCCGCGCCGACTTCTTGATGGTCGGTCCGAGCGAGATGTACTTCTGGCTGCCCGGGTTCGCCCAGTTGATCGCGGCGATGACCTGGGTGTTGTTGGGCAGTTCGCCACAGCCATCCGTCGGGTCGGTCGGGTCGGTCGGGTCGGTCGGATCAGTCGGGTCGGTCGGGTCGGTCGGATCCGTCGGGTCGGTCGGATCCGTCGGGTCGGTCGGATCGGTCGGGTCAGTGGGATCGGTCGGATCAGTCGGATCGGTCGGATCCGTAGGATCCGCCGGAGTGGTAGTGATGATGATGTCATCACCCTGGGCCACCACGGTGTACTCCGTAATCTCGACCCCGTTCAGCAGGATCGCCGCGAGGACGGAGGAAGGGCCGAGCCCCACCGCCGCCACCGCGGGGACAAAAATTCCTTTACGCATTGTTCCACTCCCCTAGGGTTTTTCTAGTCACGTGTGCATAGATATAACAAATATACATAATACTCTCAAGTTTTTTCTTACTGGTAATATTTCACTCGATATACGCGTATACGCCCCCAACGCGTGGGTTTGACCCGGGTTCGAGGCGCGAGTTCACTGAAATGCTCATCTTTTTTAATAGTAATATTCTATCCGTAGCAGGATTACTTTTAGTTATATCTATCTGTAGCGCTCGAAGTCATTTCGCGCCCGCCGACCCTACCTCCCTATCTGTACGCGGCTACTCTGGTATCGGTTCGTACTTTGCCAATCCTGAAGACACCACTCGCTCGACAATCCGATGGCTGTAAACGCTTTTACACACACAGCCCTTGGGTTGCGTCATGAAGGGACCGGGGCCTACCTGGCTGTATGCTGTAGAGACGCCCTCGGCAGCACACGCACCGCCAATGATCGAATAGCCCTGCGTGCAGAACGCCTCACAGTCGGCCTTGTATGGAGGCAGCCCACCCGTGGAGGTCCGGTGCTCGAGATTCGAGCTCTCACGGGGTCTGCTTTCAGAATAGGGAGGAGTGAGCGAACTCACCGGGCTCACATTGTGGCTATCGGGACCGGGGACCTCGCTGCCGATTTCATCCGCCACTACAAAACCGAAAGAGGCAATAGCTGCAATTCCAGCGAGCACTTCAATAGCTTTAAGTAACTTTTTAAACACCTGGACCTCCATTGTCTAATCGCAAAAAAAAACGCGGCTCGAAAGCCGCGTTTTCCTGTTGGGGGGTGCCTGTCCGCAGGTATCCCGTTTCGTCGCTTAGGGAGCAACGCTCGCAGAGGCTGCGACGAAACGGGTGCCCACTAATCTGGCATTATCGATAGTGGGTAACACTTCAAACTGCATTAACTGGCTGCAAAAAAAAACGCGGCCCGAGAGCCGCGTTTTTTGTTGGGTGCCTGTCGCCAGGCTGCCGTTCCTTCGCTTAGGGAGCAGAGCTCGCTGAAGCGGATACGGAGCGGGTGCCCTTGTGGTTGACGTTGCCGACGTAGTTCGACAGCAGGCCGCCCACGTCGCCGTTCACGTACTTCTGAACCGCGAAGCCGACAACCGGCAGACCGGAGAAGGAGTTCGCACCAGCTACCAGCGGATCGCGGGAAGCGGCGGTTACGAAGTCCATAACAGCCCAGCCGTTCTCGAAGCCGTCTTCCAGGTCGAAGCTGCTGCCGTTGCGATCTTCGTCGGCGTACAGCACGTTGCTGCCGTTGAAGGTCATGACATTGGCTTCCGCACACAGTGCGAAGTCAACTTCGGGCGCATCCGGGGGACGCGGGGAGAAGTCGTTGGAAGTCGGGGGCGCAGAGGGGCTGCCCTCTTCACGATCCCAGTACGCGATGCCGAACTCTTCACAGGACGTGGAGGTCGTCGGATCCCACGGTACCTGGAAGGGGTCGATCGCCGGGTCAACCGCAACGTAGTCGCGCTTGGTCGGGAAGGTGATAACCCAGTCCGTGCCCGCGTCGATGTCGTCTTCCAGGACGTAGTCGTTGGCGATGGTGTTGTGAGTCAGGGTTGCGCTCACAGCGTCCAGGCCGTTATCGGCAGTACCGGAAACAACAGAGTTGCCGATGATCACGTCGTAGTCAGCCGTGGAGTTGTTCAGGGACGGATCCAGGGAGCCCGGATTCGTGTGAATCGGGATACCCAGGAGTGCGTCGAAGAAGTTGTCCAGGGCGATCGCGTCGTAAGTAGCGTCGGTACCCTCATCGACGTTGATCAGGACGCCGTAGCCGTACAGGCCGCCGCTGGCCGGCTCGATGCCGTCATCGGGGTCGCCGTCCCAGATACCGCCGTTGTTCCAGGAGATGTCGAGGTCGGGGCAGTCACCGGGAATACCGTTGACGTGCAGGATGTCCTGCGGCCAGTTCTGGGAACCGATAACCACGGTGCCCATTTCGATCACTTCGACGTAGCCTTCGCGGGTACGGTCGAGACCGTCCTTGGAGTCGTCTACGTATTCGAAGTTACGGAAGGGGATAGTTTCGCCTTCAGAAACTGCCAGGGGGACAGTACAGCTCTTGTCACCGGAGGTCAGGGTTGCACCGTCGCCCTCGGTGTCAGCGGTGATGACTGCTGACCAGTGGTCCTGGGGAGACAGGTACAGGTTGAAGTCGAGAACTTCTTGGCTGTTCAGGGATTCGAGGATACGAACCTTGACGGCCTTGTAATCGTCAGTCGTGTTGACCAGGTTGATGTATGTGTCCTGACCTTCAGTGGTCGTGTAATACGGATACAAGAGCACCTGACCCAGCCCGTCCGAGTTAACGTGAACAGCTTGTGCTCCGTTAACACCGGCCATTGCAGCGAGGACTGCCACGGGAAGTATTTTCTTCATGTTTGTTACTCCTAGGTTTAACAAATATATCGTTGTTGCAAGTTAATTAAAGCTGCATACAGTAAGGCGTAAGTATGCCCCCAAACCTTACCCCTGTCTACCATCCGCCTGCAAAAACGTGGCTAGGGAGGTGTCTAACACATACATACGAGGCGAAAATTAGCATACGCCCTAGTAAGCGTCAACTTTATAAATGCCAAATAGTTGCGTTCCCAGAACGCCTGCCCCAAATGGTCCCAGGGGGGTAATAATCGTATAAAAATCAAGCAGAAACGGCGTTTCACAAATCTGCCGAATGCGACCGTAATTCGGCCGCCCGGAACAGGCCCCGAACACCCCTCTGAGCACCCCCTGACAGGGTCGGATTTCACCCCCCCGAAACACCCTCAGCAGAGCCCGTCGATGTGCCTACTTCGGGGGTACGTAAATCCACCATTTACCCCCCGATTCGACCCAGGTGTACTGCCGGGGTCGACGCACCGTGACGTTCATGCCGCGGGCCTCGTACTCGACGATCAGGGTGGCCTCGCAGGCCCCCTCCTCGCAGGTCACCTCGCTGACCTCGGCGCCCTTCCAGCGCACGGTGCCCTCCACCCTGGCGTGGTAAATGCCGGGGGAGGCGAACCCCCGGTAGGTGGGCGAGGTGTAGGCGTAGGCGCCCTCGAGATCACCCGCCAGCAGTGCGTCCGCCCAGGCCTGGGCCCGTATGCGCACCTGCTCCTCCGGGGGCAGGTGGCTGAGGCTCCCGAACATCGCGCAGCCGCTGGAGAACAGGAGGATAAGCGCACCGGCGAAAGCGCCGCCTGCGCGGGAAATTCTGGGGGTCATAGCTGCCGGGTACTCCGCTTACTCAGGTGCCGGTGAACGGGCGCCGGCGGCCTCCTCGGTGACTTCCCGCTGCATCAGGAAAGAGGAGGAGTCGGACACGTCGATGAGGTCGAGGCCGCGCATCTGCCGGCGCATCTCGCGGCTGACGTCGCGCAGGTCGGAGTCGTCGAACACCACGCGCGGGGTGATTACGACCAGCAGCTCGGTGCGGTCGCTCTCGGAACTCTTGGTGCCGAACAGGCCGCCGATGACGGGCAGGCTGTGCAGGAAGGGCACGCCGCTGGAACCCTCGCTCTTGTTCTCGCGGATCAGCCCGCCGAGCACCACGGACTCGCCGGAGCGCACCGCGACCTTGCTGGTAATCTTGCGCTCAAGGAAGCTCCGCTGGACACCGTTGCCCGAGGGCTCGAGGGGGCCCACGTCGGTGACCGACTGCTCGACGTCCATGGTGACCATGCCGCCGGCGTTGACCGAGGGGGTCACGGAGAGATGCACGCCGGTGTCCCGGTACTGGATCTGGGTGGTGACGAAGCCGTCCGTCTGCGTGGTGCCGGTGGACACCGGAATCTGGTCGCCCACCTGGATGTTCGCGGTCTGGTTGTCCAGCACCATGACCGAGGGCGAGGAGATCACGTTGAGCAGGCTGTCCTCCGCCAGGGCGTTAAGAACGGCCTTGATCTGCCCGGCGCCGCCGATCACCGAGTAGGCGAAGCCGGGTACGACCGCGGACGGCCCGGCAGCGCTGTTCAGCAGCTGGCCCTCGCCGTCGAAATCGTCCCAGAGCCCGTTGTCGAAGGTCCACTCCAGCCCGTACTGCAGGTCATCGCTGAGCGTGACCTCGATGATGCTCGCCTCGATGATGACCTGGGCGGCGGCGATATCCAGGCGCTCCAGGGCCGGCAGGATCTTGCGGTACTCGCGGCCGGTGGCGTAGATGAGCAGGGCGTTGTTCTCCTCGTCGGCCACCACGCGGACATCGCCGAGGCTGAATTTCTTGCCGCCGCTGCGGGAACCGCCGGAGCTGGTGGAGGTGGTTGAGGCCCCGCCCTCGGAGGAGACCGTCTCCGGTGTGAAGCCGGGCGCCACACCCGAGGAGGTGCTGCGTCCGGAGCCGCCGGCCGAGCCGCCGGCAAATATGACGCTGAGCATGTCCGCCAGGTGGGTGGCGTTGGTGTTCTGCACCGGGTACACGTGGAGGCGGCGCTCGAACTGGGCGTCCGGCTCCCTGTCCAGGCGCTTTATCCAGCCCGCGATACGGTCCAGGTAGTGGGCGCGGGAGGTCACGACCAGCAGGCTGTTCAGGCGGTGGACCGGGATGATGCGCACGACGCTGCCGATGCCGCTGACCGCCTCGACGTCGCCGTCGCCGCCCTTGCCCAGCAGGGTGGACAGGGCCGCGTCGATCTCGTCAATCGAGGTGTTCTCCACCGGGAAGATCCCCACGCTCATACCCTTGAGGAGGTCGACGTCAAAGGTGGTGATGATCTCCTGCCAGCCCTGCAGCTGCGCGCGGGTGCCCGCGAGCACGAGCAGGTTGCGCAGGTTGTCGATGCGCACGAAAGCCCCCTCGCCCGCCACGGGGGAGAGAATTTCCGCCATGTTGTTCGCGCTGATGAACTGCAGCGGCACGATCAGCGTGCTGTACCCCACCACGTCGTCGGCGGAGGTCGCCACGCTCGGTTGCAGGGTGGTCATCTGGCCCGAGGCGCTGATGAAGAAACGCCCCTCCCGGTCGCGCACCATCAGCGCCTGGTTGGCCTTGAGCAGGGACTCCAGTATGTCCAGCAGCTGGTCGCGGGGCACCGGTGTGCGCGTGCGCAGGGTGACCTGGCCGTTGATCGGGTGCTCCACGATGTAGTCGAGCTCGAGGATGTCGCCCATGATGGCGTGGACCACCTCCGTCAGGGGCGCCTGCTCGAAGTTGAGGGATACCGCCTCGCCGTAGATACGCACCGGCGGGCTGGGCGGTGCCCTGCGGAAGACGTCGTCGGTACCGCGGTAGATGGTGGGTTCCGGCGCCACGTAGGGGTCCAGTTCCTCCACTGCCTTGCTCGTCACCTCGTCGTCGCCCGACGGGCCAAGGGTGTCACCCGTGACGACGGGCGGCTCCAGCCCGGCCTGTCCGGGATCGGCCTCCGGTTCGGGCTGCTCCATGGTAGTGCAGCCGGCCAGGAGGGCCAGCAGTATCAGGGGCAACTGAAAAAGGTATCGCAAATCTACTCGCCTTTCTTATCAGAATCTTTTCCGGACTCGTTGTCCGCGACCTGGTCCTCGCCCGACTCCGCCTCCGCGCGGCGGCGGCGCTTTTCCTCCGCCTTCGCCCTGGCCTGCTGCAGCGCCCGGGTCCTGGGGCTCTGCCGTTTTGCGCGGCTGCTCGCCTGGGCGCGGTTCGCGGCCGAGGGTCGCACGGTGTTGCCCCTGCCCCCGGCGCCCTTTACGTTGGCGTGCTCCAGGTGCAGCACGCGGCTCTCGCTGTCCTTCTCGAAAATCGCACCGTCGCCGCTCATCATGGTGAAGGTCCACCCCCCGACCTCTTCGTTCAGGCGCACCCGCATCCGCTCGCCCCTGTGGGCGATGATAATGCCCGAATTCTGGCCCGCGGCGTATACCCCGAGCAGGCGTACATCCTTGATCGCGGCGTTCTCGCGGCGCACGGGGCGCTCGACCGGTTCGTCCGTCGCGACCTCTACGTGCGGCTTCCGCCCCTGCCAGAACAGGGGCCGGCTGAGCAGGTCCGCCCCGGTGCCATCCGACTCCCCGTCGATCGGAATCCCCTCGACCTGCAGGGAGGATGCCGCCGGCGGGATCGACTCGGGGCCGGAGGACAGCCACAGGCGCAGGCCGCTGTACACGAGAAGCAACACCAGCAGGGCCGTCAGCGCCAGCGCGATCTTGCGCAACTGCAGTTCCGCCGCATTGATCATGTGCGGCCACCCCGGGTGCCCGGAAAACTGGCGGCAGTATAACGCATCACCGGTGCAACCTTAACGCAAACAGGGAAAATCGGGCGCTCAGCCGGCGCGGGTCTCCCGCCGCCGGCGCCTCGCCGCGGGAAGTTCGCCGGGTGCGCGCCGGCTTGATCTTCACCGATTCGACAAAGAGCAGCGGACGCATCGATTCCAGGCTCTCCAGGGCCTCGTCGAAGGCGTCGATGTTGCCCTCGGCGGTGATATCCAGGTTGAGCCGGTCGTAGCCGTCCGCCTGGCGCGTCGCCAGTATCTGGCTGCCGCGCACCGACATGCCGGCGGCATTCATCGCCTCGCGCACGTCCTGCTGCATCTGCGCCGCCATCGAGGCCGAGTCGCGACCCGGCGGATAGGCGATTTCGCGCAGGATGGAGCCGGCGGCCCCGCTGGCCACTTCCAGTTCCTGGTAGCTGCCCTGCATCCCCAACAGCCGCGAGGTGCGCGGCTCGATCGCCTCGATCTCGCGCACGTACTCCTGGCGCATCAGCCACAGTGACAGGAGACCATACAGAACCGCGAACGCGACCAGGCCCACGCTGGTACCGACGACAATAGTCGGCCGGTCGGCCTTCAGCGCCAGCTTCACGCTTCGCCACCCCCGGACGCCAGGGTCAGGTCGATGACGAAGCGCTCGTGGCCGGAGCGCTGTATCTTGAAGGCGACGGGGGCCTCGACCCTGTCGTAGGCCTCGTGCTCCAGGAGCTGCTGCAACACGGCGGAAGCATCCTCCGACTGCCCCTCGATACGAATAGTCTCGCCGCGCACTTCCACCAGGGTGAGCCAGGTCTCGTCGCCGAGTATATCGGTGAGGCGCTCCAGCTCCCGGTGGACCGAGGGATGTCGCTGCAGGTAGTCGCGCGCTTCGGCAATCATGGCGCGGGAGTTGGCGAGGGTCTCACGCATGGCCAGCGCGTCGCCCGAGGACCGTTCAATCGCGGCCTGGGCCTCGCGCACCTGCTGCAGTTCCAGGTACTTCGACCCAGCGGCGATGGCGAACAGTGCGACAAGTACCAGCAGGCAGTAGGCACCGGTGGCCAGCATACGCGCCAGGCGCCGGCGGTTCGCGCCGCGACGGCGCGCCTCGCCAAAGCCGCCGAGCAGGACCACGCGGCCCTCCGCCTCGGCCCAGACCTCGCAGGCGTCGGCATCGTGGGTGTCCAGCTGGGCGGCGATGTGGGCCATGACGGCGCTGCGCGAGCTGACCACCAGCAGCAGTTCCAGTTCCGCCTCATCCCGGGACAACAGAACCCAACCGGAGCAGGTGTCGCTGTCCGGAAACGGGCTGCTGGCACCGACTTCCAGGGCCAGGGCGGCGTCGAGGTCGGCCTCGACGGCCGTGGGGAAACGCAGCCGGCGCGCCAGCACCAGCGCATCAGGCAGGACGATCGCCTCGGCGAGACCCGTGCGGGACGCCGGCGCCGGCACCGGTCGGCCGGCGTGGTAAAAACGCTCACCGACGTCCGGCATGTGGGCGAGCACCACCTCGTCCAGGGCCGGCAGCACGGGGGACGCGTCGCCCCACAGGAACTCGTTCCAGCCGGAGCGCACGTAGTGCACGGCCCGGGTGAGGTCGTATCCGAATAGGTTCCAGTGCTGGCTAGAATCCAGCATCGTCGTCGTCTTCACTGGAGGGTGCAACGGCGATTCCACGCACCGCGTCGGTGCGGAAGAAGCGCCAGGGCAGACCGTCCTGCCCGCCGCGGCGCCGTTCGACCCAGCGCCGCCGCAGGAAGTTGTCGTCGCCCACGGCGACAGCCGCATCCACGCGGTAGGCGAGTAGCTGGCGGGTCTCCTGGAAGCTGAGATCGACGTCGGCGGGCGCGAGCCGGTCGTCGAGCGCTTCGCTCTCTCGGGACGCGACCAGGTCGCGGGCAGAGGCTTCGTCCATGGAGCCGAGCGCGCGCAGGACCGGCACCGGCGCAACCATCCAGTCGACACCCGCCTGGCCCCGCTGGCTCACGTAGACCGCGTCCCGCACGGCCTCGAAAATGCGCCTGTCGATACCCGGCACCAGCAGCAGATCCTCTATCGCTTCAAATCGCGCGTGACGAATGCCCGCGCTCTCTCTATCGGACACTCCACCAGACGTTCCACCAGACAAGTCAGCGGTCATTCCACCGGAGAAAGCACCACCCCCCGCGGCACGTTCCGCCTCGCCCGGTGCTGTGCGCCACTCTACCACACTGGCCGCCAGTTCCACCGCTACATTTTCGTCGATCGCATCGAGACTGCTGAACAACAAGTAGAGCAACTCTGCACCCGCGAGGTTGAGATCGATCAGGCCGGAAAGCGGTTGCATGGTCACCGTCACCGCGTGCTCGCCGACGGTGTAGGTGCCGCTGAAGCCCCCGCGCCCCTCCAGTTCCTCCCGGGACTCCAGCGCGGCCAGTTCGGCCAGGGCGAGCTGGATGGCGCCGTCGCCCGCCGCCTCCGCCTGGGCGCGGGCGGCGTGCAACTGGGTGAGCTTTATATCGACGCGGGCCTGCATGGAAATTCCCGCCAGCAACACCGCCATCGCGGCGATAAACCAGAGCAAAATGGCCAGGGCCACGCCGCGTTGCCGAAAGTCTCCAGGATTCGCAGCCATGGCGCTCAACGCATATTCAGGCTCGCCCCGTCCAGGCGAACCACCAGTTCGGGCCAGTAGCGCTCGTGCGCGCGGATGCTCATGCGCACGGCCACCGGGTTGTTCTGCGCACCGGGCCAGGCCTCCAGCCACTCCTCACCGTACTGGGCGAGATAGCCCACCTGGAAGGTCTCCACCTCGTCGAGCAATACCCGCCCCTCGACACCGCTCCAGTCCACCGCCTCGACCTCGCGGAAGTAGGGGTGCCAGCGCAATACCAGGGTGTCGTCCACCCGCGACAGGTGCATGATCATGGCGCCGCCGAGATCGGCCCCCGCCACCACGGGCGCCACCCAGGTGAACTCGGATGCACTGCCGGTGAAGAACGTGCCGAAATTGGTGGTCTCCTCGCGGACCTCGCGGGAAGTGGCCAGCCGCAACACCGGCATGGCGCCGCCGACGGTGTCGCGCAGGAAGTCGCTGACCGCGCGTACTTCTTCTACCCGGTACGTGACCTCCTCGAGCGTGGCGCGCGTGTTGCCGAACGCGCGCATCGCGGCCACCGTCGCCGCCATGATCATGGCCAGCAGGGTGGCGGCGACCATGACCTCCACCAGCGTAAATCCGCGCTGGCTTCTCATTCCTCCGGCTCCAGTCCCGCCACCACCGACGTGGTGGAGAACTCCCGGTCGCGCTCCCCGTCTGCCCAGCGCACGGCGACGGACAGCAGCTGGAGCTGCCCGGGCTGCAGGCCGGCATCCTCCTCCAGTGAGAGGGGGGCGGCACTCACCTCCCAGCGGTAGCCACCCTCGGTCTCGCCGCTGTCATTCAGACCCGCTGGAGGCACTACCGCGTGCAGGGCGAGCAGGGAGCGCGCCAGTTCCACGGCGTACACAGTTTTTTCGTCGAGGCCGACGGTGCGGGTGGCGCCGCCGGCGACCCGGTACATCACCGACAGGGACATGGCGAGAATCGCCACCGCCACGACCATCTCCAGCAGGCTGAAACCGCCGGTGCGGGATCGCGGTGTCAAGTAAGTGCCCAATCTCGGAGTCCGCCTGCCCTGGTAGGCCTTCATTATATATAAGCGCCGCGCGCGGCGCTGCCCATGGCAATTGGTCGCCGCCGGGAAGCCAAAGTTCAACCGGCGGCGGCAGCGCGCGGAATCAGGCGACCTCGAACAGTCCGGCGGCGCCCATACCGCCGCCGATGCACATGGTCACGACGACCAGCTTCGAACCGCGCCGGCGGCCCTCCAGCAGGGCGTGGCCGACCATGCGAGACCCGCTCATGCCGAAGGGATGGCCGATGGCTATCGAGCCGCCGTTTACGTTGAGCTTCTCGTTATCGATGCCGAGCTGGTCGCGGCAGTAGATGACCTGGCACGCGAAGGCCTCGTTGAGCTCCCACAGGTCGATGTCATCCACCGACAGGCCGTGACGCTCCAGGAGCCGGGGCACCGCGAACACGGGCCCGATACCCATCTCGTCGGACTTGCAGCCGGCGACCGCGAGCCCGCGGTAGATGCCCAGCGGCGACAGCCCCTTCTTCTCGGCCAGGCCACTCTCCATGACCACGCACGCGGAAGCGCCGTCGGACAGCTGCGAGGAATTGCCGGCGGTGATAAACCGGCCCTCCTGCACCACCTGGCCATCCTTGAAGACGGGCTCCAGCTTCTGCAGGTCTTCCAGTGTCGTCGAGGGCCGGTTGCAGTCGTCGCGGTCGACGGTGGCGTCCTCGTAGGTGGTCTCCTTCGTCTCCCTGTTGAACACCGCCTTCACGGTATCCATGGCCACGATCTCGTCGTCGAACAGTCCCGCCTCCTGGGCCCTGGCTGTGCGCTGCTGACTCTGCAGCGAGTAGACATCCTGGTCTTCGCGACTGATCCCGTAGCGATCGGAGACCACCTCGGCGGTCTCCAGCATGGCCATGTAGGCGGTGGGATCGATGGCGGTTACCGTCTCCGAGACGTTGCGGTAGCTGTTCTTGTGCTTGGTCTGCACGAGGGAGATGGACTCCACGCCGCCGGCCACCGCGATGTCGTACTCGTTGCAGACGATGCTCTTGGCGGCGGTGGCGATGGACATCAGGCCCGACGAGCACTGGCGCTCGATGGACATGCCCGCGACGGTATCCGGCAGGCCGCCGGCCAGCCCCGACAGCCGGCCGATGTTGTAGGCCTGCGTGCCCTGCTGGGCGGCCGCGCCGAAAATGCAGTCGTCCACCTCCGCGGGATCGATGCCCGCACGCTCCACTGCCGCGCGCACCACGTGCCCGCCCATGGCCGGCGCCTCGGTGTCGTTGAAGCCGCCGCGGAAGGACTTGGCGAGCCCGGTGCGGGCGGTGGATACGATCACTGCTTCTCTCATTTTCAGTTCTCCATGGTTAGGTGCGACGTCCGGGCCAGGGCGTGGTAAACCTGCAAGAAACCATCAGGCCGCGATTAACGCAGCCGACGGCGATGGGGCTTTCTGCGAGCACTGGCCGAGTCCCAATTTTTCGCGCAGCGAAAAATGGTCGAGTTGCGCAGCAGCCATCGCCGGAGGCGGAGTTGCGGCCGTTTCTGCAGGTATGCCACGGTCTGGCCCGTGATTTCCTTCAATGACTCAACCGCGCTGGCTCGACACAGATACGACCTCGCCTGTCATATAGCTCGAGTAATCGGACGCGAGGAACATCATGACGTTGGCGACCTCCCAGGCCTCCGCCGCGCGACCGTAGGCCTCCTTCGACTCGAGCTCCTCGAGCAGTTCCTGCGAGGCGGACTTGCGCAGCATGGGGTGCAGCACGATGGAGGGGGACACGGCGTTGATGCGCACATCGAACTCCGCCGCCTCGACCGCCGCGCAACGGGTCAGCGCCATCACGCCGGCCTTGGCAGCGGCGTAGTGGCACTGCTCTTTCTGTGCGCGCCAGCCGAGCACCGAGGCGTTGTTGACGATGACACCGCCGCGGCCGCGTTCTTTCATGACGCGCATCGTGTAGCGGGTCATGCGCATGGTGCCGTTCAGGGTGACATCGATCACCCGGTTCCACTCGTCGTCTTCCATTTCCACGAGCAGTTTCGACGTGCCGAGGCCCGCGTTGTTGATCAGGATATCGGTACCGCCGAGTTTCTCCTCGGCGAAATCGACCAGTGCGCGCACGTCGTCTTCCACGGCGACGTTACAGACCTTGCCGAAGACCTTGTCGAGGCCGGTGTCCTCCCTGAGCTTATCCACCGCCGCCTCCAGGCGGCCCTCGTGGATGTCGCTCAGGACGATCGCCTGGGCGCCCTCTTCCACCGCCTTTGTCGCGGCGGAGAAGCCGATACCGGCCCCCGCGGCCGCGGTGACCAGCACCGACTTGCCCTTGATCAGGCCGTGGCCCGGTACATATTCCGGAGATTTGAGATTCATCGGCTGTCCTCTTTGAAATCAGGCGTTTCCACGGGGCTCCTTGGGCATCCCAAGCCCGCGCTCAGCTATGATATTGCGCTGAATCTGGTTGGTGCCGCCGTAAATCGTGTCGGAGCGCACGAACAGGTACATCGACTGCAACCGGCTCAGTTCGTAGGGCGCGCCCTCGAGAATCTCGCACTCGGGGCCCATGACATCCATGGCCAGCTCGCCCAGCGCTCGGTGCCAGGTTGCCCAGTACAGCTTGTAGATCAACGCCTCTTTCTGCAGGGCGCCATCGCTGCCGCTCTGCCCGGAGAGCATCCGCATCGCGTTGTAGCGCATGATCTTCAGCTCCGCGTGGGCAGCGGCGATGCGCTGCCGGATCGACGGATCTCGCGCCGCGCCGTTGTCGCGCGCCAGCCGCACCACCTCGTCCAGCTCGTTCTGGAACTGCATCTGCTGGCCGAGGGTGGACACGCCGCGCTCGAACCCGAGCAGCCCCATCGCGACCTTCCAGCCGTCGCCGGGCGCCCCTACGATATCCTGCGCGTCGCATACCGCGTCGTCGAAAAACACCTCGTTGAACTCGGAGGTGCCGGTGATCTGCACTATCGGCCTTACCTCCACGCCGGGCTGGTCCATCTTCACCAGGAAGAACCCCAGGCCCTTGTGGGCGACGGAGTCCGGGTCCGTGCGGGCGATGACGAAACAGTAGTCCGACTCGTGCGCCAGCGAGGTCCACACCTTCTGGCCGTTGAGAACCCAGATGCCGCGCGCCTCGTCGAACTGCGCCTTCGTCTTGACGTTGGCGAGATCGGAGCCGGCCCCGGGTTCGGAGTACCCCTGGCACCAGAGCTCCGTGCCGGCGACGATGCCCGGCAGGTATTTCTGCTTCTGTTCCTCGCTGCCGAAGGCGATGATGGTCGGCCCCGCGAGGCCCTCGCCGATGTGCCCGACACGACCGGGAGCGCCCGCGCGGGCGTACTCTTCGAAAAATATAACCTGTTGTTCGATGGAACAGCCGCGTCCGCCGTGCTCTTCGGGCCAGCCGACACAGGTCCAGCCACCCGCCGCCATCCTTTGCTCCCAGGCCTGCCGCTCCGCGGGGAACATATGTTCGTCGCCGGGCCCGCCGCGAAACTTCAGTTTCTCGAACTCGCCGGTCAGGTTGTCCGCCAGCCAGCCCGCGATTTCCTCCCGGAAGCGCTCGTCCTCGGCGCTGAAACTCAGTTTCATGACGCGACCTCCGCATCGTCAAGCAACAGTGCCGCGAGGCGCTCGCGGTGCGCCACCCCGTTCCCGAGCAGGTGCTCGGAGGACTTGGCGCGTTTGAAAAACAGGTGCACGTCGTACTCCCATGTGAAGCCGACGCCACCGAACAACTGCAGCGCGTCACCGGCGATGGCGAAGTAAGTGTCGGAGCAGTAGGACTTCGCCACGCTGGCCGCCTCGGCAAGCTCGCCGCCGAGTTCGCCCCCCTCCAGGGCTTCCTGTGCGACACAGGCGGCGTAGTAGACCGCCGAGCGCGCGACCTCGGTGCGCAGCATCATGTCCGCCGCCTTGTGTTTCACCGCCTGGAAACTGGCGATCGTGCGATTGAACTGCACGCGCTCGGACGTGTACTCCACGGTCATGTCCAGCAGCCGCTGGCTGCCGCCGACCTGCTCCGCCGCCAGGGCAATGGAAGCGAGATCGATGACCCGCGCGAGGCTCGCCCAGCCCGCGCCGCACTCGCCCAGCAGTGCATCCCCGGCCACGGCGACGCCGTCCAGGGCGATCTGGGACTGCTTGCGCGCCTGGTCCATGGTCGGCAACCACCGGCGACTGACCCCGGGACTGTCCGCGGGCACCAGGAACAGGCTGATACCCTCTTCACCCGCGCTGCCCTGTTCGCGGGCAGCCACGATGAGCAGGTCGGCCGTGTGGCCATCGACCACGTAGCGGTACTCGCCGTCGACAACGAAGCCGTCGCCGTCGCGACGCCAGGTGGCGGTGACGCAGGTGGCATCCCAGCGGGCAGCGCCGCCATTGAATGCCACGGTCGCCGTCAGCCCGCCGGCGCAGAGCTGCCCCAGCCAGGCGGACTTCTGCTCTTCGCTGCCCGCCAACAGCAGGGCATTGCCCGCCATGCAGACGGTGGAGAGGAAGGGCGAACACAGTAGGTGCCGCCCCATCTGCTCCATCATCGCGACGACCTCGACATAGCCGAGACCCATGCCGCCGTATGCTTCGGGGACATGAATCGCCTGCCAGTACATCTCAGTGCAGATGCGCTGCCACAATTCCGGATCGTAGCCCTGCTCCGTCGCCATCGCAGCGCGGACAGCCTCGCTGTCGGATACCTCGGCGAGAAATGACGCCGCGGTATCGCGGATCATCTCCTGCTCTTCTGTGAATGCAAATTCCATATCATTTCAACACTATTGCAAAACTCGTGACCCGGAAAAACGTATTCGAGGCAGCCCTGACAAGGCGCAAGTCTGTGAGAAAGCGGAGTTTATATGACAATAAATGAGCATTTCGAACAGCCTTGCAACGCAGTCAGGGCAACGCAGAAAGTTTTTCCTAGGTACCCCAGACTTTCTGTGCCGGCACCTCCTTCTCGAGAAGTTCCTGCATGACCTCACCGATTTCAGCCGGGGCCCAGGCGGCACCGCGATCGACGCCATCAGTCGTACGCCAGCCGTCGCAGATGCAGATGCGCCCGCCCTCGGCCTCGAACACGCGACCGGTGACGTGGGCCGCCCCGGCGCTGGCCAGCCACGCCAGTACATTGGATACGTTCTCCGGGGCGAAGTGGTCGAAGCTGCCGTCCTCGGGCTTTTTCATACGCTCGGCCATCTCGGGCACCGCGGTGGTCATGCCGGTGCGCGCCGAGGGTGCTATGGCATTGGCGGTGATACCGTAACGTGCCAGCTCCGCGGCCTGGTTCAGCGTCAGGGCGGCGATGCCGGCCTTGGCGGCGGCGTAGTTGGACTGGCCGATAGACCCCTGCAGGCCCGCGCCGGAAGTCGTGTTGATGATCCGCGCATCGACCTCGGCGCCCTCCTTGGACTGGCCGCGCCAATAGTGCACGGCGTGGGACGTGATGCAGAAGTGTCCCTTGAGGTGTACGGCCATGATCGCGTCCCACTCCTCCTCTGTCATGGAAGCGAACATGCGGTCGCGGTTGATACCGGCGTTGTTGAGCACGATATCCAGGCCGCCAAAACTGTCGATGGCCTGCTTCACGGCGTTCATGCTGTCGTCGTAGTTGGTGATGTCCGACTGGTTCACCACGGCCTTGCCACCGGCTGCTGCGATCTCGTCCACCACCGCCTGGGCGGCTTCGACGTTGATGTCGTTGACCACAACCGCGCAGCCTTCGCCCGCGAATACGCGCGCGTGGGCGGCTCCCAGCCCCCCGCCGGCGCCCGTGATAATTGCTGTGCGTCCTTCAAGTATTCCGCTCATCTTTCTACTACCTTCTGTATTCGTTCTGTTTCATCGACGCTCCGGGCAACCGGGGGAGTGCTCCCGGAGACGCAAAAGCGCCGTCCGTGGCAGCTCGACCTCGGCCATCCATGGCCTCGGACGCTCCGGTCACACTCCCCCGGATACCCGTCGCTCCGTGGTCGCTAGCTGCCGAGTACTCACAAACGCTCAAGAATCGTCACGTTCGCCTGGCCACCGCCCTCGCACATGGTCTGCAGCCCGTACCTGCCGCCGGTGCGCTCCAGTTCGTGCAGCAGCGTCGTCATCAGCTTGGTGCCGGTCGCGCCGAGGGGATGGCCCAGGGCAATGGCGCCGCCGTTGACGTTGGTCTTCTCGATCGGGTACCCGGTCTCCTCCAGCCAGGCCATCGGCACGGAGGCAAAGGCCTCGTTGATCTCCACGAGATCGATGTCCTCGAGCTTCATCCCGGACTTCTTCATGGCGTGCTCGGTGGCCGGTATCGGCGCGGTGAGCATCCAGATCGGGTCTTCCGCGCGCACGCTCATGTGCACCACCCGCGCGCGGGGCGTCAGGTCGTAGCGCTTCAGCGCTTCCTCCGACACCACCAGCATGGCGGAGGCGCCGTCGCAGGTCTGGCTGGACACGGCGGCGGTGATGGTGCCGCCCTCGGCGAGGGGTTCCAATTCCGCCATCGCCTCCATGGAGGTGTTGCGCGGCGTCTCGTCCATTTCCACGCCGTTCAGCGGCGCGATCTCCCGGTCGAAGCGTCCATCTTCAATCGCGGCGAAGGCGCGCTGATGGGAACGCAGGGCGAATTCCTCCATTTGCTCGCGGGAAAAGCCCCACTTGTCGGCGATCATCTGCGCCGAGGTGAACTGGGAGGGCGGCGTGGCGCCGTAGCGGGCCACCCAGCCCTGGCTGCCCGAGAAGGGGTCCGGGAATCCCATGGGCTGCGCGGCGAGCATGGCGGAAGAGATCGGGATCTGTGTCATGGTCTGCACACCGCCGGCGACAACCACGTCGTTCACACCGGCCATGATGGCCTGGGCCGCGAAGTGCACCGCCTGCTGCGAGGAGCCGCACTGGCGATCGATTGTCGTGCCCGGCACCACGTCGGACAGGCCGGCTGCCAACCAGCAGGTGCGCGCGATGTCGCCCGCCAGCGGGCCGATGGTATCCACGCAGCCGAACATGACGTCGTCGTACTCGTCCTCGGGAATGCTGTTGCGGTCCACCAGGGTTTTCAGTACGTGCCCGCCGAGGTCCGCGCCGTGTACGTCCGACAGGCCGCCCTTGCGCCTTCCTGTCGGGGATCGCACTGCGTCTACGATGTAAGCTTCTGCCATTCTGTTGCTCCTCAGAAAGTTGCGCCGGCGCCCAATGCTGCGCCATCCGAAAAAATTCTTTCGCCAACCCGTGTCTTGTGAAAACCCGCGTCGCCCCAGGTATTGGCCAGGGCCCAGGCCTTCTTCATGAATATATGCAGGTCCACCTCCCAGGTGTACCCCATGGCGCCGTGCACCTGTATACAGTTCTTCGCAGCGAGGTTGGCCGCTTCGCAGGCCACCAGCTTGGCGTGGGAGACCGCGTGGGACGCGACTTCCTGGCCGTTGGCCAGCGCGTAGGCCGCGCGGTGCACGGGCGCCTTTGCGTACTCGAGTCGTACCGCGACGTTGGCCATGTGGTGCTTCACTGCCTGGAAGCTGCCTATGGGCTTGCCGAACTGCTGGCGCTCGCTGGTGTACTGCACCGACATGTCGACCATGCGCTGGGCCAGGCCCAGCGCCTGGGCGGCGGCACCGAGCGCGCCGCCATCGAGTGCAGTCACGGCGAGCGCAGCGGCCGCGTCGCCGCTTGCCACTACTGCGGCGTCGCCACCGATATCCACCGCGTACAGCTTGCGCGAGGGATCCACCGACTCGTTGTGGCGCAACTCGACCTGTTCGCCGGTCGCAGCAACGATCTCGCCGTGGCGCTGCAACAGGAGCAGGTCCGCGACGTGGGCGTCTTCCACCAGCGCGTTTTCCTCGACGCCGACTACCACCCTCGCCTCGCCCGCGGCTATCCTGGGCAGCCACTCGGCGGCCAGGTCGCCACCGATGTCGCGGAGCAGCGGCACCGCCACCAGTACCGTGTGGACCAGCGGCTCCGGCAGCGCGACGTAGCCGCACTCCTGGGCCAGCAGGACAAAGTCCACTTCCGACATGCCGAGGCCGCCGTGCTCCTCCGGGACAGTCATCCCGTTCAGTCCCAGCTCCGCCAGTTGTGACCAGAGGGCGTCCTCGCGACCGGTCTCGCTGTCCCAGCTCGCGCGAACGCGCTCCGGTGTAACCTCGTTGACCAGGAAGTCACGCACGGATTCCTGAAACAACAGCTGGTCTTCTGAAAACGTAAAGTCCATCACTCAACTCTCAAATCATCCGGTGGATATCCAGGGCAAGATTATTTGTGCCAGGACGAGGAAGCACCCCGCGCAGGGAGGGCGCGTATACGACAATACGTAACCGACCGAGCAGGGAGCTGACGAAGTACTGGCACAAATAGGCTGTCCTGGTATTCATCGGGGCATGCCGAGGAGGCGCTCAGCGATAATGTTTCGCTGTACTTCATTAGTCCCTGCATAGATGGGCCCCGACTGCGCGAACAGCCAGCCGTCCAGCCAGGTACTCACCCCCTCGGCATCGGGAGCATGGGGTAACAGCTCCGCACGGGCGCCCAGGATGCTCATGGCGGTGGCATGCATGTTCTGGTCGAGCTCGGACCAGAAAATCTTGTTGGTGGAGGACTCGGCGCCGATCTTGCCGCCCTTGTTGAGACGGCAGGCCGTCTGGTACGTGGTGAGGCAGTAGCTCTCCGCGTCCAGGTAGGCGCGCAGCACCGCATCCTTCACCGCCGGGTCGCGATCCGCGGATTCACGGTTGTCGGTGTACAGTTCCACCAGGCGCCGCGCAGTCTCCTGGAAACGGGCCGGGGAGCGCAACATCAGCCCGCGCTCGAAACCCGCAGTCGCCATGGCGACACTCCAGCCGGCACCCTCGTCGCCGAGTCTGTTCTCGACAGACACCTCGACATTGTCGAAGAAGATCTCAGCAAATCCGGGAAGTCCGTCGAGCTGCGGGATGGGCCGCACGGTAATGCCGGGGCTGTCCAGCGGCACGAGAATAAAGGTGAGTCCGCGGTGGCGCTCCGAGTCGGGGTCGGTGCGGAACATGCAGAAGCACCAGTCGGCCCAGACCGCCCGGGTGGACCAGGTCTTCTGGCCGTTGATGATGTACTTGTCGCCCTCGAGGCGAGCGGTGGAGCGGATCGCCGCCATGTCGGAACCGGCGTTGGGTTCCGACCAGCCCTGGGCCCAGACCTCCTCGCCCGTCGCCATCTTCGGCAGGATGCGCGCCTTCTGCTCCTCGGTACCGTACTCCATGAGGGTCGGCCCAAGCAGGAAGATCCCGTTCTGGTTGACGCGCAGCGGCGCCCGCGCGCGGTAGTACTCCTCCTCGAAGATCAGCCACTCGATCAGGTCACAGGCGCGACCGCCAAGTTCCTCGGGCCAGGTCACCATGCCCCAGCGGCCCTCGTTGAGTTTCGCCTCCCACTCGCGGTGCTGGCGAAAGCCCTCCTCCGTGTCGAAGGTCGTCAGCGGCTCGGCGGGCACGTTGGCCGTGAGCCAACTGCGCACTTCCTCGCGAAAGGCCTTCTGCTCGTCTGTATACGCCAGGTCCATGCTACCTATTCCTCGAACTTTGCATTGCGCTTTTCGACGAAGGCATCTCGACTTTCCTGGGAATCGCCCATGGTGTAGGCCTCCAGGGTAAATCCCTGCTCCCAACGGTACTTGTCCTCGAGATTGCCGTCCTCGATGCCGGTGAGAGCCTCCTTGGCGAGCCTGACCATGGCGGGTGATTTCTCCGCAATCTTCGCGGCGATTTCGCGCGCCGTCGGCAGGAGGTCGTCCAGTGGCACCACGCGCTCCACCGCACCCAGGCGGTAGGCCTCCTCGGCATCGATGAACTCGCCGGTGAAATACATGTAGCGGACCTTCTGCACCGGGAACATGCGCTGCAGGTGCGCACCGCCGCCCATCGCACCGCGGTCGATCTCCGGCACGCCGAAGCGCGCGCACTCGGAACAGATGATGATGTCAGCGGCGCCCGCCATGCCGATGCCACCGCCCAGGACAAAACTGTGCAGCGCCACGATAACGGGTTTGGGATTGCGGTGGATCGCGCGGAAGGTCTCGTAGTTGCCCCTGTTCACGTCGACAATCTTCGACCCGTCGGCGGCCAGCTCCTTGATATCGACGCCGGCGCAAAAACCCTTGCCGGCCGCGCCAATCACGATAACGCGCACGTCGTCGTCCTCTCCCAGCGCGTCGATTTCATCGGCGATGGCAAACCAGCCCGCACTGTCGAACGCATTGACCGGCGGGTGATCGAGGATCATCTCCGCCACACCGTCGGTGATTGCAGTGGTAAAAGGCTTGGACATATCAGGAACCCCTGTTCTGTTCGCCGGCGCGCACCGCCAGCAGGGTGAGGCGCTGTTCCGCCTCCTGGACAATGGACTGGACAAGCTGCTCGCAGCTCAGCAGCTCGTCGATGACGCCGGCGACCTGCCCGGAGGGCAGCACTCCGCGGGCGGGCTGCCCTTCAACCATGGCCTTCTGGATGATCATCGGCGCGTTGGCGGACATGATGGCCTGGGCGGCGGTCATGTCGTCGTCGCGGCTCATCGCCAGGGCCGATTTCAGCAGGCCCGGGATGCTCGCGCCGGTATGCTTGCGGAAGGCCAGGCCGTTGCGCAGCGCTATAAACAGTTTTTTCAGCGGGCCGGCGCGCTCCAGCTCGGTCAGCAGCTCGTTCATGATCATACGCTGGGGAAGGCCGTCCATCGCCTTCGACACGATAATCTCGGCCGGGTTCTTGCAGTCGATGTAGCGCTGCAGGGTCTCCCGCGGCACCGGGCTCTCCTCGGTCATGAGGAAACGGGTACCCATGGCGATGCCGTCGGCACCCCAGGAGAGCGCGGCGAGCAGGCCGCGGCCATCCTTGAATCCGCCGGCCGCGACTACCGGGACCTTGTCACCCACGGCGTCGATCACCTGGGGAATCAGCAGCGTGGTCGGCACGGCGCCCGTATGGCCACCGCCCTCCCCGCCCTGCACCGTGACCACGTCGGCGCCCAGTTCCACGGCCTTGATCGCGTGCTTGGGCAGGCCGACGGTGGGCATGCAGACCACGCCGGCGTCCTTCAGCTTCCTGATGAACTCCGGCCCGGGTGACCGCGAGTAACTGACCGCGCGCACACCGTGCTTGATCACCAAATCGACGACGTCCGCCGCGTTCGGCTGGTACATGTGGAAGTTCACACCGAAGGGCTTATCGGTGAGCTCCTTCACCCGCAGGATGTCACGCTCCATTTCATTCGCGGGTATGGTCGCGCCGGCGAGAAAGCCGAAGCCCCCCGCGTTGCAGCTGCCAGCGACCAGCTTCGGGTCCGCGACCCAGCCCATCGCCGTCTGTACGACGGGGTAGGTGCAGCCGAGTAGTTCTGTGAGACGTGTTTCAAGCATAGGGCTGCCTCAGGAGCGATCCGCGGGAGGCCGCACCCCGGGGGGATTGTCCTTGATCTGCGCCGCGCGCTGGTTGTGCGGATCCATGGCGGCAATGATGTCCAGCTGCGCCTGGATCGGCGCCGCGGTCGTCGGCGCGTCGCCGTCGATATGCACCGGGTAGCCCGTATTCTCCTGTACCTGCTCGGCTGTAACCCCCGGATGCAGTGATACAAGGCGAATCTGGTGATCGGGACCGCCGAAATCCATCACACACAGGTCGGTAATCACCAGGCGGATATCGACATCGTCCAGGCTGTGGCCCTTGGGCAGGCGCTCGGGGTTGTAGCCGATGGAAGAGACGAAGTCGCACTCCCCGTCCATGAACACACGCGTGTTGTGGGAGGGCACGAAAAAGCTGTTGGGGTGGGAGATGGAGTTGCCGGGAAAACCCCGCGCACCCAGCATCATCACCTTGGGTTGCTCGTAGGTGCCACCCAGGGCCGAGGTATTGGACTGGCCGTAGCGATCGATCTGCGTCGGCCCGAGCATGGCGTGGCGCTTGCCGGACCAGACGTTGTCGAAAATACGCGAGAATCCCATCCAGCTCTCTGTGGCGGGCACGAAGTCGTCCGGGCGCTTGCCCAGTGGGTTGGGTTCACTGAGCATCCACGCCTCCGAGTCCGTCATCATCAGGTCGGGGTTGGTGGTTTTCATCGCGAGGCTCGCGGCCAGGCGCGGGATCACGCCGATACCCGTGGCCAGCACCTCGCCGTCATTCTCGAATGCCTTGCTCGCCGCGACGATGCACAGTTCCGCCAGGGTGTAATCCGTTGCTGCTGTCATGTTCTTTTCTCCTTACACCGTCGCTCAGTACGTGGGCAGTTCAATCGCGCGGATGGCGTCGAGGCCACCGACGTTTTCTCGATACTCCTCCTCGGAGGCGCCCAGGAACTGGTCGAGGTAACCCTGTATACCGGCCTCGTCCTTCGCCGAGGCGGCATAGGCCTTGAAATGTGGTACGTCGAAACCGTACAGCGGATTACATGAGGTCGGGTGCGCACCGCCCGGGATCGGCACCACGCCGGTGGTGGCGGAACGCTCCCAGTGCACCAGGCGCGCCTGGGCGGGATCGTGGAAGTACTCCGTCGGCACCAGCTCGTCACAGGAGACAAAGGTCTTGTCGGCCGCGCGGGCGTGCCAGTCGTCCATGTAGTGATCCGGGCCGGCGATCTGGCACACGCCGCGGGCATCGGCCCTGTCCGCATGGATCAGGGAGACGTCCAGCTTGAGGGCCGGCATGGCGACCCACTCCTTGTCGTCGTAGGGGCTGTCGATCACCACAATGTCCGGATTCCTGGTGACGATGTCCGTGCCGAGGCCGACCTCCGTGGGTATGAACGGCAGGCCCCAGCTCGCCGCGCGCAGCCCCAGCAGCATCATGCCCTCGTCGATCTCCATCACCTCGATGGCGCCGGTCTGTCGGGCGATGCGGAAATAGGGCTCCAGCGGGATGAAGTCCAGTGAGACGAAGGCAAAGACCACTTTCTTCACCTTGCCCGCCGCGCACAGCATGCCGACATCCGCGCCGCCGTAAGACACGATGGTCAGGTCCTTCAGGTCCGAGCGCAAAATCTCGCGCACCAGGGCCATCGGCTTGCGCCTGGGGCCCCAACCGCCGATGCCGATGGTCATACCGTCCTGCAACTGGGCGACGACTTCCGTCGCCGTCATCTGCTTGTCCATTTATTGCTTCCTTCTTTAACCTACGATTCGCGCCATGCGGTAATCGTGTTTCAAAAAATTCACGCCGAGGGTGCTCTGGGTGCCGCGCACCCCGTCGATCACGCTGATTCGACGGTGCACGAAACGCGCAAGGTGTTCCGCGTTGCGGACCATGGTGATTGCCAGGATGTCCGAGCGCCCGAGCATCACGCCGACAAAGCCCAGTTCGCCGATCTCGGCCAGCTCCTCGGCGACCGACCGCGTCTGGTCGGAGCGCTCTACCTCCACCCAGATGTAGGCCAAGGCTGCGTCGCGAAAGCGGTCGATGTTGGTGACCGCGGTAATACGTATCTGCTTGTCCTGTTCCATGCGCTTGACGCGGGCGCGCACGGTACCCTCGGTCACGCCGAGCTCCTCGGCGATCTGCCGGTTGCTGACGCGGGCGTCGCGGGACAGGTGCTCCACGATGCGCCGGTCGCAATCGTCCAGTTCACGTCCCATGGAAGGGCACCCAGTCCGGTTGGTTCTTCAGCACATCCAGGGCCAGTGCCGGCGTCAGCCGTCGCACGCCCTCGATACCGCCGAGCTGTGTCGAGATCAGTTCGCTGAGGTGGGCCTGGTCGCGCGCCACCACGAGAATTTCGATGTCCTGGGCACCCACAACCACGTTGACCGAGAACACCTCGGGAATCGCGGCCATGTCCTGGGCCACTTTCTCGGGAGCCCGGCCCTCCACCTGCACACCGATGGCGAGCAACATGCCGTAACCCGCCGCCTCGATATCGGTCACGGCCACCACGCGCATGGTGTCCGACTCCTCCATGCGCTTCACACGGGCGCGGACCGTGTTCTCGGCGATTTCGAGCTCCCGCGCGATGGCGCGGTAGGGCATGCGCCCGTCGCGGCGCAACAGGTCGATGATCGCCTGGTCGGTGTCGTCCAGGTCGATGTTGCGGGACCCTGTGGCGAGATCGTTCACAGCTCAGCCCAGGTCCGCCAGCTGCGACTTGACCACCTTGCCGCCGGCATTCATCGGCAGCTCCTCGAGAAACACCACGGAGCGTGGGACCTTGTAATTGGCCATGTTATCGCGCGACCACGCAATCACGGCCTCCTCGTCCACCTCGGCGCCCGCATCCTTGACCAGGTATGCCTTCGCGACTTCGCCCATGCGTTCGTCGGGCACGCCTACAACCGCCGCGCGAGCGATGCCGGGCATGTCGCACAGGGCGTTCTCTATCTCCGCCGGGTAGCAGTTGAATCCGCCGACGATGAACATCTCCTTGATGCGACCGGTGATATCCACGTAGCCGTTCTCGTCCATGACACCGACGTCACCGGTCTTCAGCCACCCGTCGGCGCTGATGGTCTCGGCGGTGGCCTCTTCGTTCTCGAAATAGTGCTGCATGACATTGAAACCGCGGCACCAGATCTCGCCTTTCTCGTTCGGGGGCACGGTGTTGCCCTCCGGGTCCACGAGTTTCACCTCGATCCCGTCCATGGCGCGCCCCGAGGAGTGGGAGATGATCTCGGCGCTGTCGTCGGGCCGGCAGATGGTCATGACGCCGCAGCACTCGGTCAGCCCGTAGGCCGTCACGACCACGTCGAACCCGAGGTCCTCGCGCATCTGGCGCACCAGCTCCACCGGCACGGGGGCTGCGCCGGTGGAAGCGAGGCGGAGGCTCGAAAGGTCGTACTCGCCGCGCCGGGGGTGGGCGAGCAGGGACTGGTAGATGGTGGGCGGGCCCGGCAGCATGGAGACCTTGTCCTCCTGGATTTGCTGCATCACCGTGTCGAGATCAAAACTCAGAACGGGCAGGATGCGCGCACCGCGGATAATTGCCGCCAGCCACCCGGCCTTGTAGCCGAACGAATGGAAGAAAGGTGCGATGATGAGGTAGTTGTCATCCGCCCGCAGGCCGATGGTGTCGCTCCAGATTTCGAAGGTGCGGATGTTCTGGCCATGGCAGGTCACCACGCCCTTCGGGTTGCCTGTGGTGCCGGAGGTAAACAGGATGTCGAGCGTATCGTCCGGGCTGAGAGCTTCGGCGCGTTCGTCCACTTCCGCGGGGTTAACCGACTCGCCGGCGGCGAGGAAGTCGTCCCAGCTCTGGCAGCCGTCGACGTCACCGTCCAGGGTGACGGTGCGCTCCAGCGACGGCAGTCCCTGGTCGGCCAGCATGTCCGGGTAGCAGACGCCGAGGAAATCGCCGACGGTGAACAACATGCGCGCGCCACTGGCGTTGAGGACATAGGCGGCCTCGGAACCCTTGTAGCGGGTGTTCAGCGGCACCAGCACGCAACCGACACTCTGCGCGCCCACCGCCGCGACAATCCACTGGTAGATGTTCGGCGCCCAGATGCCGATGCGGTCCCCTTTTTCCAGGCCCGCGGCCACGAACGCGCGGGCGGCCTCCCGGCGCAGGGTGTCGAGCTGCGTGTAGCTGATGTGCACGTCGCCGTCGGCAATGGCGATGCGCTGCCCGTGGGCGGCCGCGGCGTCGGCGACCACCTGTGGCAGGGTCCTTGGCTGGTAAGCGTTGTCTGGCACAGCGCCGCTCCCGCGGGTCCGGTTGACAGGGGACGCTATGATAATCGGGAATTTTTCACATTTGAAGCACTATTCGTAATATTTGTCCAATTTTTCTACGAATAGCACTAAAAAACATATTGAAGATGCGGGTTACAGCTAATTGTTATGAGGATTTTCCCCGCGGCGGGCGCGGGCAGGCGCCCGGGACCAGATCCGGGCTCAGCCCGCGAACTGGAAGTCCTTGAAGGTCTCCCGCAGCTTCACTTTCTGCACCTTGCCGGTGGCGGTGTGGGGCAGCTCGTCGATGAACTCGACCGCCTCGGGAATCCACCACTTGGCGATCTTGCCGTCGAACCAGGCGAGCATTTCCTCCGGCGTGAGGTCGTCGCCGCCGGGACCGCGCACCACCACCAGCAGCGGCCGCTCGCTCCACTTCGGGTGGTAGCAGCCGATGACGGCGGCCTCCGCCACCTTGGGGTGGTCCGTGGCGACGTTCTCCACCTCGATGGAGGAGATCCACTCGCCGCCGGATTTGATCACGTCTTTGGTGCGGTCGGTTATGGCCATGAAGCCGTCCGGGTCGATGGTCGCCACGTCACCGGTCTCGAACCAGCCCTCCTCCGCGTGGGCGTCGGAGCCGTCGAGTTTGAAATAGCTTGAACAGACCCAGGGGCCGCGTACCTTGAGCGAGCCGAAGGCCTCGCCGTCCCAGGGCAGCTCGTTGCCCTCGTCGTCGACGATTTTCATCTCCACGCCGAAGATCGGGCGGCCGCCCTTCAGGCGCACCCTGGAGAACTCTTCCTCGCTGTAGCTGTCCCGCTTGTCGGGGCTGTTGTTGATGCTGCCCAGCGGGCTCATCTCGGTCATCCCCCAGCCGACACGCGTCTGGACACCGTAGCTGTCCATATCCTCCATCACCGACAGCGGGCAGGCCGCGCCGCCGACCACGATGCGCTGCAAGGACTCGACCTTTTCCCCGGTCGACTTCAGGTGCGCGAGGAGCCCGAGCCATACCGTGGGCACGCCCGCCGACAGCGTGACGCCCTCGGTGTTGATGAGGTCTGCCAGGGTAGCGCCGTCACCCATCTTGCTGCCCGGGAAGACCAGCTTCGCTCCGGCGATGGGGCAGGCGTAGGGATTGCCCCAGGCGTTGACGTGGAACATGGGCACGATGGGAAGTACGACGTCGTTGCGCGAAATGCCCAGCGCGTCCGGCATCATGGTGGCAAAGCTGTGCAGCAAGGTGGAGCGGTGGGAGTACAGCACACCCTTGGGGTTGCCGGTGGTGCCCGAGGTGTAGCACAGGGCGCAGGCGGCATTCTCGTCGAGCTCCGGAAAGCGAAAGTCCGGGCTGCCGGACGCCACCAGGGCCTCGTAGCAGATGGCGTTGGGCAGGGAGGTCTCCGGCATATTGTCCACGGAGGTCAGGATCACCCAGCCCTGCACGTTCGGGCACTCGGCAACGAGCCCCTCGGCCAGCGGCACGAAGTCCGGGTCGATAAATATGTAGCGGTCCTCGGCGTGGTTGATGATGTACACGAGCTGCTCCGGAAACAGCCGCGGGTTGATGGTGTGGCACACGAAGCCCGCACAGGCGGCGCCGTAGTAGGTTTCGAAGTGGCGGTAATCATTCCACGCGAGGGTGCCGACGCGGTCACCGGTAGAAAGGCCGAAGCCCGACATGGCGTCGGCCAGTTGCCGCGCGCGCGCAAAGGCCTCGCGGTAGGTGTAGCGATGGCGGGGGTTGTCCCCGGTGATGGAGACGATCTCCGCGCCACCGTTGACCTTTTCCGCGTGCTCCACGATGGAGGCGATCGACAGGGGCATATCCATCATCAGGCCGTTCATACTTACCTCGCTAGTTGTCGTCTGGTTGTCTCTGCCGTGCTGCGCGTCAGGAGGCGATCATCTCCCAGGCACGCTTTTCGGCATCCTCACTCTCGAACTCCGCCGCCCGTTCGTCCTGCACCAGCTTGATCAGGTGGGCGTGCAGGGACAGTTTCGCCATCTTGTGCAGGCTGGTATCCACATCGTCATAGACCACTTCAACCAGTTCGTCCACGGTCGAGCGGCCGAGTTGCCTGAGCCCGGCGACAACCTTCGCCTCGCGCTGCATGCGGTGGTTGACCAGCCACTCCACCACGCCCTGGGGGTCATCCATCAGCTCGCCGTGCCCCGGGGCGATAAATTTCAGGGGGTATTCGAGCAGTCTCTGCAGGCTTTCTATATAGGCTTTCATATCGCCGCTGGGGGGAATGATGACCACGGTGGAGCCGTTCATGATGTGATCGCCGGCGAACATCACGCCCTCTTCCTCCAGGAAGTAGCAGAAATGGTTGCCCACGTGTCCAGGGGTGTGCACCGCGCGCAGGGTGAACTCGTCGGTGGCCAGCACGTCGTCGTGCCTGAGATCCTCCGCGGGCGCAAACGTTGCGTCCTGGAACATGTCGTCGGGCGGCGCGCCGCCGATGGGCACCGCGCCGGTCGCTTCGGCGATCGCCTTCCAGGCGGGCGAGTGATCCGGGTGCGTGTGCGTGCACACCACCCAGCGGATACGGTCGCCCGCCGCGTCCAGTATGGCATCGATATGGGAGGGATCCGCCGGCCCGGGGTCGAGCACCGCCACGGCCTCGTCGCCGAGAAGATAGGTGTTGGTACCCGGGCCGGTCATGACGCCGGGATTCGGCGCGACAATGCGCCGGACGCGGTCGTTCAGGCGAAAGGGAATGCCGTGATCAAGCATGTCTGCACCCTACGCCAGGTTCTCGATGGGCACCTGGGGATTCACCTCCGCCTCGTAGTCGACACCCTCGACCTCGAAGCCGAACAACTGCAGGAACTCGCGCTTGTAGCCGTCGAAATCGGACAACTGCTTCAACGTATCGGTATTGATATCTTTCCACAGTTCGGCGACCGCGCCCTGCACTTCCACGCTCAGCTCGTTGGCGTCGGCGCGCAGGCGACCCTCCTCGTCGAGCCGCGGTGCGTCGTGCAGCAGCGAGTCCCGGAACAGCTTGTCGATCTGCTCGATACAACCCTCGTAGTTGCCCTGCTCGGTCATGACCTTTTTCAGCAGGGCCAGGTAGATCGGCATGGCGGGAATGGCGGCGCTGGCCTGGGTGACCACCGCCTGCAACACTGAGACACGCGCATCGCCGCCCTTCGCCGCGAGGCGCTCGCGGATCGCGACCACGCGCTTGTCCAGGTCCTTCTTCGCCGCGCCGATGGTGCCGTGCCAGTAAATGTCCCAGGTGAGCTTCTCGCCTATATACGTGTACGCGGTGGTTTTCGCGCCGTCGGCGAGCACACCGGCCTCATCCAGGGCCTCGATCCACATCTGCCAGTCCTCGCCGCCCATGACCGCCACGGTGTTGTCGATCTCCTCCTGGCTGGCCGCCTCGATATGGAAGTCCTGCACCTCCTCCTTGTCGGTGTTGACGCCTTTCTGCACCGTGTCGCCGCCGATCGGCTTGAGGGTGGAGTTGTGCACCTCTCCCGTCACCGGGTGCTGACGGCGGGGCGCCGCCAGGCTGTAAATCACCAAATCCACCTGTCCGAGGTCTGCTCGAATGGTCTCGATGGTCTTTTGCTTGATCTCGTCGGAGAAGGCATCGCCGTTGATGCTCTTTGCGTACAGGCCCTCGGCCTCGGCAAAGCGGTGAAACGCGGCGGCGTTGTACCAGCCCGCGGTGCCCGGCTTCTTCTCCGTACCCTCCTTCTCGAAGAAGATACCCAGGGTATCGGCGCCGCAGCCGAAAGCTGCGGTAATGCGCGATGCCAGGCCGTAGCCCGTGGAGGCGCCGATCACCAGCACGCGCTTCGGGCCGCCCTCGATCGGGCCGCGCCCCCTGACGTACTCGATCTGCTTCTTCACGTTCGCTTCGCAGCCGGAGGGGTGGGTGGTAATACAGAGAAATCCGCGTACGCGAGGTTTGATGATCATCGATTGGCAAGTCCTGGTTGGTTCTGCCCGGTTTCGGAAGGGCGGAATGTGCGCCCCCGGGCGATTGCGGAGTGTAGCACAGCGCCCGCGGCGTCAGAACAGAGCGCCTGCGGCGTCGGAATAGAGCGCCCGCAACGCCGGACCGGCCCCGCTTGTGCTCAGCGCTCACTTCGCGTTCAATGTCAGCCCCCCGGAACCACCGCAGATCCGATGGCCGAATCACCCCTCCGTTTCGAAACGCCCGACGCCTGGACCGAGACCGTGCTGGCGGATTTCGACGGTTTTCTCCAAGACCATGCAGCCGCTGAGAAAAAGGCTTCCGGCATGGCCATGTCCATGCTGTCCCACTACCCGGACCGCGTGGAGCTGGTGGCGGCGATGGCGGACCTGGCGGTGGAGGAGATGAGCCACTACCGGGAGGTGGTGCGCTGGCTGCACCGCCGCGGACAGATCACGGCGGCGGATACCAGGGACCCTTACGTCATTCGCCTGCGTGACGAGATTCGCCAGGGTCCCGAGGTGTACCTGCTGGACCGGTTGCTCACCGGCGGCGTGATCGAGGCCCGCGGCGCCGAGCGCTTTGCCCTCGTGGCGGACGCTCTCGAGCCCGGCCGTCTCAAACGCTTCTACCAGTCCATCGCGCGCTCCGAGGAGCGTCACTACGCCCTCTTCCTCGATCTCGCGGGCCTGTACTTTTCCGCGGAAGAAATCGAGCAGCGCTGGAACGAGCTGCTGGACATAGAGGCCAATGTAGCGGCCTCCCTGCCCCTGCGGGCCGCCCTGCACTGACCGGCGACGTGCGCGACAGTATCGCCACCGAGCGTTACCTGGATCGGTATATCGAACCGGGGCTGCCGTCGCCACCGGCGGGCTCGCGCTGGCGACACGTGGTGGTCATCCCAGCGTACCGGGAGCCCTCCGCACTGCTCGAACGCCTCGCACACCTGCGGGCCGACGATGGCCGGGTGCTGGCGGTACTCGTGTTAAACCGCCCCGACAGCGACGCGGACGATTCCGCCAACGACGAACTCCGCGCGCTCATCGGCGACCGCAAAATCCAGTCCATCGGTGACGGCGCCGACCTGCTGGTCATCGACACAGAACGCACCACCGGCCCGCTCCCGGCCTCAAGGGGGGTCGGCCTCGCGCGCAAGATCGGCTGCGACCTGGCGTTTTCCTGGATCGCGCGCGGAACCCTGGAAAGCCGCTGGATCTGCAGCACCGACGCGGACGCCACACTGCCGCCGGACTATTTCGACCGCCTGGCGGGCATTGCACCCGCCGCCAGCGCGGCTGTGTTCCCCTTTGTCCACGAGGGCGGACCGGATCAGCAGGTCAACGCCGCCACCGCCCTGTATGAACTGCGCCTGCATCACTACGTGTTGGGGCTCGAGTACGCGGACTCGCCCTACGCCTGGCATGCGCTGGGCAGCTGCCTCGCTGTCGATGCGGCCGCCTACGCGCACTGCCGGGGCTTTCCGAAGCGTTCCGGCGCGGAGGACTTCTACCTACTGAATAAACTGTCGAAGCTGGGCCCGATTGCAAGACCTTCCGGGCGGTGTATTCGCATCGATGCCCGGGAGTCGACCCGTGTGCCTTTCGGCACCGGGCCGGCTGTGAGCGCGATTCTCTCCGCCGAACCCATCGGGAACGCTCCCGTGTTCGATCACCCGGATACGTTTCGAGCACTAAAGAGCGTAATCTCTGTTCACCGGGAACTCGGCGACGGCGCGCAGCAACATGTTCGACACTTGTTGCGAGACGCCGGTCTGGAGTCAGCCCTGGCCGACGCATCCGCAGACGCGCTGGAGGCTGTTGGCATCGATGAGTGCCTGCGTCACTGCCAAAAGTATGGCGACAACCCGGCGCGGTTTAGTCGGCACTTCCACGCGTGGTTCGACGCCTTTCGCACACTGAAATTCCTGCACGCCCTGCGGGATGCGGGATGGGAGTCCCAGCCGCTGGAGAACCTGGGGACATTACAACCGGTTCTCTGGCCGGGATGTACTGCGCTGGACGATCGTGACCTGTTACTTCAATCGACTGCGAAACACTGGGGATGGAGCCTTCAGCCCCCGCACACACCTGAATGATTATACGTCTATACTTTATAAGTAACCTGTTCGAGAGACCGCGGTCTATGCGCTTTCTTTACAGCCGACGACTGGCAACAAAAATTGCGTTGTTTCTGGGCAGCCTGTGCTTCGCAATGGCAACACACGCGGCCCCCATCTCGCTGAATTTTCTGGTAGACGTAACGCACAGGGAGACCCAGGATGGGTTCTACGGCATCAACCTGGCAGAAAACTGGGTTTCGGACCCAGCGTACATGGGCGACCAGTTCACACTGGAAGTCTCAATCGATCCGGGCAGCCTGACTTCCTCGAACTCGCTTATCAGCATTTCGGCGGACGCCGACCTGACCAGTGCTCCCGCAACGCCGTTCGACGCAGAATTGGACGCCGCCCTGACCCGGTGGCCGAGCCTGGACTACGAATCCGCGTCGTCAGGCTTGACGCAGAGCCCCCTGTCTTTCTCCCCGGTCGTTCTCAACACATCCCTCCGAATCAGCGCATACGGCCAGGCTTTCAACGATCCCGATATCTTCTCGGCCACGGATCTGGCCACGCGCCAGTTTCTGCTGAGGCACACCATGGGTACGGGGTTTTTCCCCATTGATTATCACACCAGCGGACACCTGCTGACGGAGCAGGATTTGCGCGAGTTCGTGCAGGCCCTTGTCGCAGGCGCAGCGCAGTTTGAGTTCGAGGTGAATGCCACACAGTTCCTTGGCGATTTCAGTGACTACCTGAATGACCGACAATACGCGGAGGGTATTCGCTACAGGGGTACCGCCACCCTCCTTGCCGACCCTGGACAAGTGTCCTCACCCAACACGGTACCGCTCATGTTGGCGGCGTTGATGCTTCTGCTGTTCACATCGCGCCGCGCGAATCGAAACGGGACGACACCATTGATACTCGCGGCCTACCGACCCGGGGTGTGATGGGGCGCGTTGGTAATCCACACAGTCTGGTACGGACACAACGTCCAGTTACTATCTCCCTCGCGCACTTCGCCCGCTCCCAGCAAATCCACCCACTCCTCCGCGTCGATCAGGTTGATGTCCTGCAAATGTAGGAGCTGGTCACTGTCGGTCACGTTGCTGATACAGAACACGCTCTGGCGCCGGTCCAGGCTCTGGCGCCAGAAGCCGAACAAACCTGTACCGAGGTGCAGGGTGAACTGTGTGGCATTGGGGTGGAAGGCGGCCTGGCGGCGGCGCAGCGCCAGCAGCACTTTCATCCCCGCAAAGATCCGTCCGTGCACGGAGGTGTCGTCGGCGAGCAGTGCCTCCAATTCACTCACCTCCCACTGGCGCCGGTTGATGGCACGGTAGTGCCCGGAGTTCTCCACCCGCGCATGGTCGTTGCGCGTCCCCAAAAGGCTGTGGATATAAATACCCGGTATCCCCTCCAGTGCCAGCATGATGGTGTGCGCGCAGAGGAAGCGCTCAACGCCCCAACTGTCCTCGCCCCTGAGCGTACCCCTGAGCGCGTCCGCCAGCGCGATATTGATCTCGTAGGGCCTGTCCTCGCCGCCCTCCAGGGCGCGGTAGCTGACGTGGCCGCCGAAGGCCTGCATGGTCTCCACCAGCGCCGCGAGTTCGACATCTGACAGTAAACCCTCCGCCGGGCGCAGCCCGATGCCGTCGTGGGAGGCGATGAAATTGAAATAACACGTCCCGTTTTGCGCAGGCGGCATGCTCATCATCCACTGCCTGAGGTAGGTGCAGTCGCCCGTCACAAGAGTGTTCACCAACAGCGGCGGCAGAGAAAAGTTGTAGACACAGTGCGCCTCGTTGATGTTGCCGAAGTAGGAGAGGTTCTCTCTATTGGGAATGTTGGTCTCCGTGATCAGCATCGCGTCGGGCCGCGCGTGCTCCACCAGCGTGCGCAGCAGGCGTACTATCTCGTGAGTCTCCTCCAGGTTCAGGCAGTTCGTACCGACCTGCTTCCACAGGAAGGCGATGGCGTCCAGGCGGAATACGCGCACACCCTGGTCAAGGTACAGGCGAACGATGGACACGAACTGCTTGAGCACTGCCGGGTTGCGGAAATCGAGATCGACCTGGTCGTGACTGAAGGTACACCACACGTGGCGCACCCCCGCGTCCGTCTCCACCGCCTGCAACAGGGGCGAGGTGCGCGGCCTGACCACGTCGCGCAGGTCAGCACCTGGATCCGCCGTGAAAAAGTAGTCGCGCCCGGGGTCCCTGTCGCGCAGGAAGTTCTGGAACCAGGGGCTGCGGCTGGAGCAGTGGTTGATAACGAGGTCCGCCATCAGGTCGTAGTCCGCGGCGATGGCGGAGACATCTGACCAGTCCCCCAGGGCCTCGTTGACGCTGGAGTAGTCGAGCACGGCGAAGCCGTCATCGGAGCTCCAGGGGTAGAACGGCAGAATGTGCACGCCGCTGAGCAAACCCTCCCCGTGAGCATCAAGGAAAGCCTTGAGTGTCTCCAGGGGTTTTTCACCGTCGCGCAGGATCGTATCGCCGTAGGTAATCACCACCGCGTCGCGCTGGTCCCAGTGATTGGCGCCGGGTAGCGGTGTTTCCGCATCGACGGGCAGGCGCATCAGCGCCAGTAGTTCGTCGGCGAGGCCGGACAGGTCGGCGCCCAGCGGGTTGTCGCGGTAAATGGAGTCCACGTGCCCCTGGACGCGGTCCCGCAGCGTGTACCTGTGTCCGGTCACCTGGACTCGCCTGCCTCAGGCAGCGCCGAACTCGGCGTGATCCGCCTCGACGGCCTCGCGCAGGCGGTCCAGCACGTCGGGCACCGCGCTGATAACCCGGTTCCAGCTCGGGATGAAGGGGCGCTCCATCGGCCTGTCGAGAAACGCCTCCCCCGCCTTCATGATGTTCTCGGCAAACAGCTCCACCGCTTCTTCCTCATTGTGAATATCCAGCGTCAGCCCGTTCATCATCGCGTCGTTGTGATAGGTCTCGACGAAATCGAGGGCGATACGGTAATAGGTCGCCTTCAATGATCGGAAGGTCTCGATGTTGAAGGTAACCCCGCGCGTCGCGAGCTTGCGGAACAGGGCCTTGGAAATATCGATGGACATGCGCGACAGTCCGCCCTCGTCATTCTCCGCGGACAGGTCCTGGTGCTTGTGGTCGTAGACATCGGCGATATCCGCCTGGCACAGGCGATTGTTGGAGTAGTTGCGGTACATCTCGGACAGTACGCCGATCTCGAGACCCCAGTCGCTCGGGATCCGGATATCGTTCAGCACGTCCCTGCGAAAGGAGAATTCCCCGGCGAGTGGGTAGCGGAAGCTGTCCATGTACTCGAGGTACTCCATGTCACCCAACAGTTTTTTCAGCGCGCGCAGCAGCGGTGTGACCAGTAGCCGGCTCACCCGTCCGTTGATCTTGCCGTCCGCCACCCGGGCGTAAAACCCCTTGCAGAACTCGTAGTTGAACTGTGGATGGGCGACCGGGTAGATAAGCCGTGCCAACAGCGAGCGATCGTAGGTGAGGATATCGCAGTCGTGCAGCGCGACGGACTCGGTCTTGCCCGAGGCCAGGGTGTAGCCCATGCAGTACCAGACGTTGCGCCCCTTGCCCAGTTCCCTGGGCGCGAGGTCGATCTCCTGCAACTCGCTGTCCAGCGCCTGCAACCGCGGCCCGTCGTTCCACAGCACACGGTGGTGCTGTGGCAGGCGCTCGAAGAACCCCAGCGCCTCCCGGTACTGGTCGCGATCCGCCCGGTCGAGGCCGATGACGATCTCCGCCAGGTAGGGAACCTGTTCCAGTTCGTCCAGGATGTGCGGCAGGGCGGCGCCCTGCAGCTCGGAAAACAGCGAGGGCAGGATGAGGCCCATGGGACGCTTGTTCGAAAAAGCCGACAACTCCTGCTCGAGGTCGTCCACCGACCGCCCCGACAGGTTGTGCAGCGTGGTGATGATGCCGTTCTGGTAAAAGTCGCCCATATATTCCTCGCCGGTAATCCTCGCTAGCCTTCCTGCGCCTCGTTCAGCTGTTGCAACCAGCGGGCGACACCCTCCGCCCAACCGGCCGGCCCGCAGCGCGTACTTCGGATCACGCCGCCCTCACGCCCCAGTGACGGGAAGTCGTGCGCGGGGGAGCGCACCAGCAGGGCGGTGCCCGCCTCCTCCAGCATCGCGACATCATTGGCGCTGTCGCCAGCCGCCAGGTCCTCGACTTCACCCGCGCGGGCGGCGCGATACTGGTCGCGCAGCCACACGACGGCGCGACCTTTGTCCGACTTGCCGCCCACGGAGAAAAACCGCCCGCCCCGCAACACCTCGGCGCCACGTCCGCGGAGACGCGTGACAAAGTCCTGCTCCCTCTCCGGCGTTCCCAGCCACAGGACGGGCTCGCTGTACTCCCGCGCACAGGCCCGCGCCGCGGCCTCGCCCTCCAGGCCCGTCATGCGCTGCACACCCTCGACGCCCGCGCGGGAGAAACTATCAAATTCGTCGCCGTACTCCGCCTCCAGCGCCGCCAGTTCATCGAGCCATCGCTGTCGCGGCGGGCACCACTCGATGACGTGGTACCCGTCCCGCTCGACAGTCCCCGGCGGGGACGCACCAAAATAGCCTTTCGGGACAAACGCAGCCGCGCCGTTCTCCACGACGAAGGGATGGCGATTGCCCAGCTCCCCGCGCAGCTGCTCGATCTCCGCGCGTGTCTTGCTGCTCACGAACACCACGGGAATACCGCGCTGCTCGAGTTCCTCCAGGAGCGGCAGTGCGTCCCGGTAGCCATAGTCGTCGTGGTCCAGCAGGGTGCCGTCCAGGTCGGTAAACACCAGCCGGTTGGTCGCTTCAGGGGGCTGCATATCCTCCTCGGCACCAAATTGGTGCGGGCTGCGGACGCCCTGGTGCGCGCGGGTGCACCAGCCCGGGGCGTTTCCCGCAGATTCCGCGTTTGCAGGGAAGATAGCAGGTTCCGTGCCAATAGCTGCCCCTCGCCGGGGGCAGGTCGGGCACGGCGCTCAGCGGGGATCCTGAACCTGGATTCGCGCGGCAGTAACCCAGGGAAGTGACACCGGCATAGTCCCCACAAGTGGCGTCGTCTGGTTCGGTATTGGCTGGGGTGGTCCCATACTGGGAGGCGTCTGCCGGCACCGCATGTCAGGCCCGGTGAAAGGGAGGATGTCACTGGCCACAATGAGATTAATGTCCGACTGGCCACCATTAGGCCAGGTACTCCTCACCGTCTGGAAGCCCGCAGGTGGAGTGACCGCAAGGTTGCTTCCCCCCGTTGAACTACCATCCACCGCGGCAACCCACAGGCCTGTGCGATACGGCCCGTTCGGCAACAGGCCCGGGTGGGTCGGGGATTGCGAGGTTCCCGTAGTGAACTCGTTGGCTATGGGATTATTGAGAAAGCCATATCTGAGACGTGGGTGTACGTTCTTCAGCACCAACATCATCGCCGAATAGTCTGCAGATCCGGAAGCCAGATTTAGGGTCACATACTGAGAGCTATTCTCCGAACCGTTCGCACGATTACTGGATTCGTAGGCGTGCACCCTCAAACTCGAAGAGCCTGGATGCTCGATAGAACCGGTGCCAAAGAACCCGGCAGGGGCTGGTAGATTGGAGTTGCTGTTCTTTGCTACGAGCAGAATAAACTGATCATCAGGAGAAACGCCATTGGGGTAGTAGACACGGAAACTGCTGCCATTTCCTGTTGCAACAGGCCCAGCAATCGCCTGCACCGAAGCGGGGTATGAACCCAGCGGCTCCTCCCATTTGCGCACCACCCAGTTATCGATCATCGCGGCGTTATCGTCCGTAGGAAGGAATATGTCAATCACGTGGATGCCGACACCGTCTCGACCTAGTGCCCAGCTCGGCACCGGCACGGGTCCCCAGACGCGCTCGCCATCGAACCTGCCCTCCATCATGCCTCCGTATGTACGTATGGCGACCGTGTGCGAGGGCTCCGCCGTCCAAGTCGCTATATCTACGGTATGGTGATTAAGATCGTAATACTCGTAGTAGCCCTGCCAGAAGACATGGTGTTCGGGGGAGCGAAACGCCGCCAGCGCGTAGAAAGGTGCCGCATTGGGGAAGAAGCTCACATCGAAGAAGTTGGAGAGGCCCAGTCTTTTGTCGGAAGCGCGTCCCGGGTGGGGAGTCACAGCGGGATTGGTGGTAGGTGCTGCAAAAATCAACGGGCTCACCTGATGAATGTTGTGCATGCTGAGTTCTTCGTTCTTGGTGGTCTCAAGTCCAGTTGTAGGTGGTGTGAGCCACTCCACACTCACCTGGATTCCGGGAAGCCCGCTGATAGGTTCACCATCGATAGTGACACCCTCCTGATATGCCAGTAAGTGCGCAACGCGTTTCGGGTCTAGGGGATCCGGAGCCGTTGGCATCGCGCAGCCTGCTTCCGTTGGCCATTGCGCAAAGTGCTGTCCACCGGTACCCAGCGTCTCACTGATCACAGCTGCGGGTTCGAACTGGTTAGGATAAATGCTGTTAAAGTCAATCCACTCGTTGGAATCATCCTGGGCACCGGTGCTTGTGGAGTTGTGTAGCGGACTGTCGGGCCGGTTGAAGTTATCCAGGCAAGCGGTCAGGCCCAGAAGGGGAAGTAGGTAGGCAAAGAGTTGTATCCGGCGGCGAGAAACTTGCCGCCACAGTTTAGTTGAAAGATTCACGGTGAGACCTCCTGTCTTATTGTCGAATTATTCCTCAGCCATCGCGCTGGCAAATAAGGAGCTTCCAAAGTGTAGTAGGACCCCCGAGTTTTTCTAAACGGGTTGAGAGGGGCCAGGCACAGCAGTAGTTTTCCAGCCTCTTGGCAGACGCGGTTCTCCACCCCTGCCCTCAAATCCGCTAAGCTGAACGGAGGACACTCTGAGGTAGGCGCCCATGGCCCAGTCTCCCGACACCCAGAAGACATGGTTGCGGAATATGAACGCCGGGCGGCAGTGTTTCCAGCGCGGGAACCTCTCCGGCGCGGTCCACGCCTTCAACAAGGCCACCAGCGTCGACCCGCAGCGCATCGAGGGCTGGATCAACCTGGGTTCCGCCCTGCTGCAGGGCCGGCGCTACGACGATGCCGCCCAGGCGCTGCAGACCGCCCTCGCCCTCAACCCGCAGGTCGCCGTGGCCCACATGCTCAATGGCGACGCGCTGCGCCTGCTCGGACGGGGCGAGGAGTCGCTCGCGGCCTACCGGCGCGCGGTGGAACTGGAGCGGTCACCGGTGGCGCTGAACAAACTGGCCTGCGCGCTGCGCGCGCGCCTGCAGGCAGATGACGCGGCGGCGCTGTACCGCGAGGCGCTCGAGCGGGCCCCGAATTTCAGTATCGCGCGCGTCAATCTCGCCACGCTGCAACTGGAGACGGGCAACTACGACGAGGCCGGTGCACAACTGGACGCCCTCGCGGGGGTAAAACTGCCCCCCGCCGAGCGCGATGAGGTGGCCTCGGCACGCCTCGCACTGGCGGAGTACCTGCGCCTGGCACCGGCATTACAGGAACTCACCGCCGCGGGCCCGGAACCACTCGCGCTGCTGTTGCGCGACCTGCCCAAACCCCTGCGTCGAATCGACGAGGCCGCACTGCGCACGGCGCATCGCTACCGGGCCTGGGCGGGCAACGCACCGGCGCCGGCCGAGGTCACGACCGCTGCACTGCCGCCCGACTGGCCGCTGATCGAGGCCTTGTTCACCCTGCCGCTGGCGGGAAATGCGGAGGACTACCGCGGCCTGCGAAAACGGCTCGACAGCGGCGACGCACTCTCCGCACAGGAGAGCGCCGCGCGCGACCTGGCCACCGCAATTACCGCCGCCCGCGGGGATCGCGGGGACTTGGATGACCCGGCTGCCGCCGAGGCTGCGCTGCGCCACTGGCATGCCCTGGCCTGTCGAGGCGGCGTTGCGGGACACTTCAAGTACACCCACAACTGGACCGCCGAATCACCGGACCTCAAGCGCGTCGACCCGCCGCTGGCCAGCGCCACCTTCCAGCATTTCATGCGCACCCTGTATCCCGGGTTCCCGCCGGGGCCCCTGCGCGCCGCCGCAGTCTTCATGGCGGTCAGTGACCTGCACTGCTTTGCCGACGGCAACGGGCGCCTCGCGCTGACCTGGATGAACCGGGAACTGGAATGGCGGGGACAGATGCCGGCCCTCTTCCCCGGCGACCTGGGAAGGCAGGGCGAATTGGGCCGTGCCGTGCGCGCGGTGCGCGCCACGGGTGACCTGTCGCCCCTCCTGGCGGTGATGGCGCGCGGCCAGGACGTTGCGCTGCAGTTCTGCGGCGAGCTCGGTGCAGCGGCGTAGCCTCTACTGCCTACAGCAACAGCCGCCGGATATCCCCGAGCAACTCCACCAGGAAAGAGAGAAAGCGCCCGCCGTCACCGCCGTTGACCACCCGGTGGTCGTAGGACAGTGCCAGTGGCAGCATGGTGCGCGGCTGGAACGCCTCGCCGTCCCACACGGGCTTCACCACCGCCCGGGATACGCCGAGAATACCCACCTCCGGCGTGTTCACGATGGGCGTGAACCCGGTGCCCCCGATATTCCCCAGACTGGAAATGGTAAAGCAGCCACCCTGCATCTCCGCCGGGGTCAGCTTGCGCTCGCGGGCGCGGCCGGAGAGCTCGATCACCTCGTCGGCAAGTTCCCACAGGGTCTTGCGGTCGACGTCGCGAATCACCGGCACCACCAGTCCCGCGGGCGTATCGACGGCCATGCCGATGTGGCAGTACTTCTTGTAGACGAGGTCTTCCCCACCGCGGGCCAGCGAACTGTTCAGGCGCGGGTTTTCGCGCAGACCGACCGCGCAGGCCTTGAGCAGGAACGGCAGCGGCGTCAGTTTCGTACCGCGTTTTTCCGCCTCCCCTTTCATCTCCTGCCGGAACTCCTCCATCTCGGTGATGTCCGCGTCGTCGAACTGGGTGACGTGGGGCACGTTGAGCCATGAGCGGTGCATGTTCGCGGCGGTGAGTTTGTCGAGCTTGCTGCGCTCCGTCACCTCCACCTCGCCGAACTTCGCGAAGTCGACTTCAGGTACCGCCGGCAACGCGCCACCGCCGGCGGGGGCATCGCTGTCCAGCGTGTCGCGAACGTACTGCTGCAGGTCTTCCTTGAGCACCCGGCCCTGGGGGCCGGTGCCGCCGACCCTGTGCAGGGGGACGCCGAACTCCCGCGCGAGCTTGCGCACTGCCGGCCCGGCGTAGGTGCCCTGGTCGGCATCGTCCCCGTCGGCGCCGGGTGACGGGGGCGCCTCGGCGGCTTTTGCCGCCGCACGGACCTTTTCCGGGGCGGGAGCCGGTGCGGGCCGCGGTTTGGCCTCTTTCGCAGGCTTTTTCTCGGGCTCTTTCTCGGGCTCTTTCTCGGGCTCCTTCTCTGACTTCTTCTCTGACTTCTTCTCTGGCTCCTTCACGGGTTCCGGCGCGGGTGCCGAATCCGCTTCGGGTTCCGCAGCCTCCCCGCTCGCGGCGCCCGCCTCCTCCCCCGCCGTTTCAATGCGCGCAACGGGCGCACCCTCGGCAAGCTCCTCTCCCTCTGCGACGAGCACCTCCACTACAGTACCCGCTACGGTGGAGGGAATTTCCATGGAGGCCTTGTCGGACTCCAGCACGATCAGGCCCTGGTCGACCTCGACCGTGTCGCCCACGGCGACGAGAAGTTCGATGACCTCCGCGCCCTCACCGCCGATGTCGGGAACGTCTACCTGCTCAATCGCCACGTGCGCATCCCCCTAGTCAGACCGTCAGCGGGTTGGGTTTGGTGGTGTCGATGCCCAGGGCGCTGATCACGCCGGGCAGGCTTGCCCGGTCGAACTGCCCTTCGTCCGCCAGCGCGGTAAGGGCCGCGAGCACCACGTACTCGCGGCCCACCTCGAAAAATTCGCGCAACTTGCGCCGGGTGTCGGAGCGGCCGTAGCCGTCGGTGCCGAGCACGGTGTAGGCGCCCGGCACGAACTCGCGAATCTGGTCGGCGTAGAGTTTTACGTAGTCCGTTGCCGCGACAACCGGCGCGGCCCCCTCGCCGCCCGCATCGAGACAGGCGGTGACGTAGGGCACCTGCGGCTCCTCCTGCGGGTGCAGCAGGTTGCGGCGACGCACGGCATTGCCTTCGCGCACCAGTTCGTTGACACTGGTCAGGCTCCACACGTCGGCGGCGACCCTGTACTCGCTCTCCAGGATGTCCGCGGCCGCCTCCACCTCGCGCAACACGGTGCCGCCACCCAGCAACTGCACGCGCGGCCCGTCCGCCTGGGACGCCCTGCGCTGGTACATGCCCTTCACAATGCCTTCTTCCGCCCCCTCGGGCATGTCCGGCTGGTGGTAGTTCTCGTTCATCGTGGTGATGTAGTAGAACTTGTTCTCGCCCTCCTGGAACATGCGCCGCAGACCGTCCTGGACTATTACCGCGAGTTCGTACGCGTACGCCGGGTCGTAGCTGACGCAGTTGGGAATGGTGCCGGAGAGAATATGGCTGTGGCCGTCCTGGTGCTGCAGGCCCTCGCCGTTCAGCGTGGTGCGACCGGCGGTTGCGCCGATGAGAAAGCCCCTGGCCTGGCTGTCGCCGGCGGCCCAGGCGAGATCGCCGATACGCTGGAAGCCGAACATCGAGTAGAAAATATAGAAGGGGACCATCGGGTAGTCGCTGGTGCTGTAGGACGTCGCCGCGGCGAGCCAGGCGGAGAACGCCCCGGCCTCGTTGATGCCCTCCTCCAGGATCTGGCCCTTGATGTCCTCCTTGTAGAACATGATCTGCCCCGCGTCGTGGGGCGTGTAGCGCTGGCCCACCGAGGAATAGATGCCGAGCTGGCGGAACATGCCCTCCATGCCGAAGGTGCGCGCCTCGTCGGGCACGATGGGCACCACCCGTTCGCCGATGCCCTTGTCCTTGGCCAGGCTCGACAGCATGCGCACAAACGCCATGGTGGTGGACACCTCGCGCTTGCCACTGTTCTTGAGCTGGTTGGCGAAGGCGTCGAGGCCCGGCACCTCGAGGCGCCGCGGCTCGTGCCGGCGCACCGGGATCGGTCCGCCCAGTGCCGCCCGCCGCTCGCGCATGTAGCGCATCTCGGGGGCGTCGTCCGGCGGCTTGTAGAACGGCACGCTTTCCAGCTCCTCGTCGCCGATCGGGATGGCGAAGCGGTCGCGGAACGCCCGCAGGCTGCCCATGTCGAGCTTCTTGAGGGAGTGCGTCTCGTTGTTCGCCTCCCCGGCCTCACCGGTGCCGTAGCCTTTCACCGTCATGGCGAGGATGACCGTGGGGTGTTCCGACTCCTTTACCGCACGGGCGTAGGCGGCGTAAACCTTGTACGGGTCGTGGCCGCCCCGGTTCAGGTACATGATGTCGTCGTCGGACAAATCCTTCACCAACTCCAGCAGCTCCGGGTACTTGCCGAAAAAGTGCTCCCGGGTGTAGGCGCCGCCGTTGTACTTGTAGTTCTGCAATTCGCCGTCGCAGACCTCGTCCATGCGCTTCTGCAACAGGCCCGTCTTGTCGCGCTGCAGCAGCGGGTCCCACAGGCGGCCCCAGATGACCTTGATCACGTTCCAGCGCGCGCCGCGGAAGATGCCCTCCAGTTCCTGGATGATCTTGCCGTTGCCGCGCACCGGCCCGTCCAGGCGTTGCAGGTTGCAGTTCACCACGAAAATGAGATTGCCGAGCCGCTCCCGGCCGGCCAGGGAGATGGCGCCCAGGGATTCCGGCTCGTCGCACTCACCGTCGCCGAGGAAACACCACACGTTGCGGTCGCCGTGGTCGAGCAGGCCCCGGTCCTGCTGGTACTTCATCACACGGGCCTGGTAGATGGCCTGAATGGGCCCCAGGCCCATGGACACGGTGGGGAACTGCCAGTAGTCGGGCATCAGCCAGGGGTGCGGATAGGAGGACAGGCCGCCACCGTCCACCTCCCGGCGGAAGTTGTCCAGTTGCTCCTCGTCGATACGCCCCTCGAGATAGGAGCGGGCGTAGATGCCGGGGGCGCTGTGCCCCTGGTAGAACACGAGGTCACCCGGGTGGCCGTCGGCGGGACCACGGAAGAAGTGGTTGAAGCCCACGTCGTAGAGCATGGCGCTGGAGGAGAAGCTGGAGATGTGACCGCCCAACCCCTCTTCGTTGTCGTTGGCGCGCATCACCATGGCCACCGCGTTCCAGCGCGTCAGGGAACGGATGCGCCGCTCCATGAAAATGTCGCCGGGCAGGTGCTTCTCCTCGTCGGGGGCGATGGTGTTGCGAAAGGGCGTGGTGATCGACGAGGGGCCGCGCAGGCGCAGTCCGATGGCGTGCTTCGCCACCTCCATGAGAAGGTAGGAGGCGCGCTCGGGACCGGCGTGGCGCACCACCTCGTCGAGGGCGTCCAGCCACTCCCGTGTCTCGAGGGGATCCGTATCTTCATTCATACCGGCGTGTACCTCCGCCCGCTGGCCGCGTTGGATGCGGCGTCCCGGGCGTTGAATTCTATTTTGGAACTAAATGAAACCCGACAGCCCTGGCGCCGTGTTGTCGAGGTGGCGTCCAGGCACGCTCAGCGGGGCCCGAAGGCCCGTCAGTTAATGCCGGCCGCCCTCGTTGATACTAGAGGGCGGGTTGGGAAAAGTCTATATACGTTCTAGTTTAGAACTATGTTTGCAGTGCTAACGGACCGGGTACAGGACGTAGGTAGGCTGCCCGTCCTTGAGCGTCGCCGCAGCGTCGTACTCGCGGGCCGCCCCGGCGGGCACCGCGGCGAAACGCCCCGGCGCCACCACCTGCAGGGAGTGGCGCTGCTCGAGGAAGACGTCGCTGAAATAGGCCTGCCACGCCTCGAGGGTCAGCGCCTCGACCGCCGCTGCCAGCGACTCGCGGCCGTCGAAACCGTAACGGCCCCTGGAGAGGGATTCCCAGTAAAAGTCGGCGCGCTCGCGCAGGTTCTTGTCCGGCTTGGTGATCTCGCTCACCAGCGCCACCTTGTGCCGCTCGAACTGTTCCTCGTCCAGGGTCGGGATCACCTGGCGCATGAAGGTATCCATGGCCGCGGCCACGTCGTCGGCACCGGCGACGGGTGACTGGATCAGCATGACCATCCCCGCCACGTCCACCTTCGACCAGTTGAAGGCGCTGACGACGTAGCCGAGCTGTTGCTCGGTGCGCAGCTGCTGGAAAAAGCCCGACTTGATGATCTGGGCGCTGAGCGCGGTCGCCGCCCGATCCTCGAAGCTGTCCCCTGCGCCCTGCAGGTACCAGGCCACCACGCTGTCGTCGTGGGGCACATCCACCACGTAGCGCAGGGACTGCCCGGCGCCGATCTGCAGGAGGCGGCTCTCGGGCATGCGCGGGGCCGGCGTGTCGTCGATCACCGTGGCGAGCATCCCCGACAGACGCTGGACCACGTCTTCGTCGTAGTTGCCGAACACCAGCACCTCGGCGGTGGCACCCGCCCAGAATGCTTCCGCGTAGGCCTCCAGGTCCGCCATGGTCGTATTCTCAAGTACCTCCACCAGGACGTCCTCGCCCCAGCGGCTGAAACTGAGCGCCTCGTTGAGGTCGTCCATCACCTGGCTCGAGGGGCGCTTGGCCACGGAATTCCTCAGGGCGCGGATCATGTCCTGGCGGATGTCCTCGAAGCGCCGGGCATCGAACTGCGGGCGGTGCACGACTTCCAGGAGACTCGCGAGCAATAACAGCTGTTTGTCGTTGTAGCCCTCCAGGCGCAGGGTGATGCCCCGGGACTGGCGGTAGAAATTGAAGCCCAGGCCCGCCAGCCGCGCCGGGTAGGCGAACTCGTTGACGTCGTCCACGAGCACCGCAGTGTACAGCGAGGCGAGCGCGACCTGCTCCGCGCTCCGGGCGGCCTCGGTGGAGTCGAAGCGGATGTTGATCGCGCCCTTGGGCACGCGGAACTCGCCGTCGGGCATAAACCAGATCGTCTGGCGCTCCGTGCGCAGCGCGACTTCGGGAACGGCCGGCACGGGATCGGGCAACGCCACCAGCGCGAGGTCCTCCGCGATGAAGTCGTTCGGCGCGGGCAGGTGTAATTGCTCGACGGCCGGGTCGTCAGCCGCGAGCGTCATGCTGTCGACGGCGATGGTTTCGCGGGAGTAAGGCACGTCGTAGCGCTCCGACACACGGTCGGTGATCACGTCCGGGTCGTTGAGCATCACGATGGCGTTCTCGGGGCGGATATAGTCCATCAGCTCGGTGAGCATGGCCGCGTCGTAGTCGTCCATCATGTAGGGGCCGCGCAGTACGTCTTCGGGAGCGTAGTAATGCATGCCCGTGGCCAGTGAAATCACGTACCCTGACGGACTGCCGGGTTCGCGGTAGCGGAAGCCGAGGTCGGCCAGCCGGGACTGCTCCCTGTAGAGCCAGTCCTTCGGGCCAGCGGCGCGCAGCATATCCATCTCGGCGAACAGCAGCTCCAGCACCCGCTCGTGGTTCGCGGCGCCCTTGTCAGTCAGCGACACACTCACGCTGAACAGGGAGCCGCCGCGCCAGCCCAGCGCGGAGCCGGCGGACAGGCTGTCGGCGAGTCCCTCCGCCTTGAGCTGGGACAGCAGGCTGCCCTCTCCCTCGTGGCCCACGAGGTTGCCCAGGTAGGACACCGGCTTCACGCGGTAATCCAGGCGGTAGTCCGGCACCTCGAAAGAGACCTCCAGTTGCTTGAGGGTCGCCAGCGGCTTTATCTGCACCAGCATCGGCAGGCTGTCCGGGGTGAACAGCGGCGCCTCGATGATTTCGTGCTCGAAACCGCGGTTGGGCACCGCGCTGAACATGGGCGCCACCAGCGCCTCCAGTTCATCCAGCGACTCGTTGCCCAGTACCGCGAGGGTCATGATGTTGGCCGAGTAGTACTTGTCGTAGAAGCGCAGCAGCTCGTCGCGTACGGTAGAGCCCTCGCGGTCGTCGAGGGTGTCGAGACTGCCCACGGAGAACTGGCTGTAGGGGTGCGCCTGGTTCATCACCTCCTGCAACACGTCGAGGCCGCGGCGCCCGTCGCTCTTGAGGCCCATCTGGTACTCGGCCTCCACGGCGTTCTTTTCGCGATCGACATACTCGGCGTCAAAACGCGGCGCGATGAAAAACTGCGCGAAGCGGTCCAGCGCCTCGGGGAGGTGCTCCGGGTTGATGTCGAAGAAGTAATTGGTGTGGTCGAAACTCGTGTACGCGTTGCGGCTGCCGCCGTGCTCGGTGATGTACTCCTCGTACTCGGCGGCGTCGGGGTACTTGTCGGTGCCCAGGAACAGCATGTGTTCGAGGAAGTGTGCCAGCCCCTCGCGGGTTTCCGGGTTGTCGCCGCTGCCCACCATCACCACCAGTGAGGCCGCCGCCTTGGGTGCTTTCGGCGCTGACACCAGCAGCAGCTGCATCTCGTTGTCCAGCGTCAGCCAGCGGTAGCTGTAGTCGTCGTTGGGGCTTTGCGCGGGTGTAACGACACGATCGGGCGCCGTGGCGCAGGCCGCGAGGACGAGCGGGACAAGCAGGCAGGCAAGAAGCCGGGACCGGCGGGACTTGGAAAGCATCGGTTACTCCATCAGGTTGGGATTTGCTCCGGATCCTCCTCCTCGAGATCCGTGCGCGGCCAGGCATCAAGTATCGCCTTGATCAGCGTCGCCAGCGGAATGGCAAAAAACACGCCCCACAAGCCCCAGATGCCACCGAAAAACAGCACCGCCAGGATGATGGCGACGGGGTGCAGGTTGACTGCTTCAGAGAACAGCAGTGGCACGAGGACGTTGCCGTCCAGAGCCTGGATAATCAGGTAGACCGCAAACACCCAGTAAAATTCACCGGTGAATCCCCACTGCAGGAAAGCCACAATCACCACCGGGATGGTCACCAGTGCCGCACCGATGTAGGGAATGATGACTGACAGCCCCACCAGCAGCCCGAGCAGCGCCGCGTAGTTGAGCCCCAGCCATACGAAGGAGAAATAGCTCACCGAGCCGACGATGATCACCTCCAACGCCTTGCCCCGTGCGTAATTGGCCACCTGCATGTTCATCTCGTTCCAGATGCGGCGCAGCAGCGGCCGGTGGGTGGGCAGGAAGCTGCCCAGCCAATTGAGGATTTGGTCGCGGTCCTTGAGAAAGAAGAACACCAGCATGGGAATGAGGACCATGTACACCAACACGGTGAGGAGTCCCGGGATGGAGGCCAGTGTTCCCGTGAGTACTTTCTGCCCGAATCCCGCCGCCTGGGACTGGGCGGCGGCGATGACCTCGCCCAATTGCTGCTGGGTGACCAGCTCCGGGTAGCGCTCGGGCAACACGCTGAGGAACTCCTGGGCCTGCTGCAACATGCGCGGCATCTCGCCGGCCAGGCTCAACAGCTGCCGCCACACGAGGGGCAGGAGGTAGAGACTGACGCCGAAAAACACGCTCATGAACACGAGGAAAGAGACGGTCACACCCAGCCACTGGGGCAAGCCGAGATTCTGCAGGCGGGTGGACAGGCCCTGGGCAAGGTAGGCCAGTACAATACCGGCGAGCACCGGGGCGAGGATATCGCCGATGGTCATCAGCAGGACCAGGGAGGCCGCGATCAGCACGAGGAGGATGATCGACTCCTCCTCGACGAAGTACCGCCGGTACCACTTTTCGAAAATCTCCAGCATGGTCTGTGTAACCGCCTGTTTTAATTGTCTATTGCCCGTGGCGCGCGGATTTTATTGAAATGGCCGCGGGCCGGGCAGGCTGGACTCCAGGGGCGGGAGCCTGCCGGTATTCTGACGCTTTTCATGGGGAAGGGAAAGGCGGGGCCGCGGAACCCCGGGCCCTCCGGTCGGGTTACTTGATGCCCACCAGGCAGCGCCTCACCCGCGTGTCATACAGCTTGTGCGGACACTTGTCCGGCGCCTCCACCGCAACCGCCTCCACGATATTGCGAAACCCCACCGCGTGCATGAGGTCAATCATCGCGCGGTAGGTGGGATGCAACTCGATGTCATAGGCACCCTCGGCGTGTTGCGAAACATCCTTGTCGCTCGCGTGGATGAACGCGGACACGGGCTCGCGATGCATGAAGCTGTCGATGACCGCAACCAGTGTCTCGGCGGGATACAGTCCCGCCGACTCCAGCTTCTCCAGCCAGTGCTGGTATCGACGGCCGGCGTCTGCGAGAGGGAATGTCCGGGTGGAGTCGGTGCCTCCGCCGCTCCCGGAGCCCGAGAAGGCGCTCACCGCTTTTCCAGCAGGTATGAATAGACGCCGTCGCACTCCTCGCTGGACAGCAGGCGATGGCCCGATTGCTCGGCGAACACCCTGAAGTCACGCACCGAGCCCGAGTCCGTCGCCAACACCCTGAGTCGCTGCCCGCTCAGCATGCCGTTCAATGCGCGCTTGGCGTGCAGGAGCGGCATGGGGCAGTCCAGCCCCGTTGCGTCGACCTCGACCGGTTCCTCTTCCATTGCGCCATCCGTATCCCGCCGTTGTGCCCGGGAAGTATACGCGCCGTGCCTGCAATCCATGAAACTTTCCGCCGCCCCACTGCTCCAAGGAGGCGCAATTTGTCGTGTCCCGGCCTCGCCACCATGCAGTACAATGCCAATTCAGACACTTACCAATAGGTCCACTCCGTGCACTACTCCCGGGGGCTGGCAGGTTTAGCCCGGCGCACCGCGGCGGTCCTGGCCCTGTCATCCCTGCTCCTGTCCCCCGCCGCGTCCGCCGTCACGGAGGACCTGAAGCTGCCGGATCTCGGCGAGTCGAGCAGCAGCCTGTTCTCCACCGAGTACGAGCACGAACTGGGCCGCGCCTGGCTGAAGGTGTTCCGCAGCCGCGCGCCGACCATCGACGACCCGCTGATGCAGGACTACCTGGAGGACCTCACCTATCTCCTGGTCACCCACAGCGAGCTGAAGGACCGGCGGGTGGAGCTGGTGATCGTCGACAACCCCACCATCAACGCCTTCGCCGTACCGGGCGGCGTCATCGGGGTGCACAACGGACTACTGCTCTACGCCCAGACGGAGGACGAGCTGGCCACCGTCCTGGCCCACGAAATCGCCCACCTCAGCCAGCGGCACTTTTCGCGGGGTGTGGAGTTCCAGAAGCAGCAGGCGCCGCTGACCCTGGCCGCCATGCTCGCCAGCCTCGTGATCATGGCCACGGCCGGTGGCGACGCGGGAATGGCCGCTCTGTCCGCCACCCAGGCGGCGGCGATGGACTCCGCACTGCGCTACAGCCGCGGCAACGAACAGGAGGCGGACCGCATCGGCATGCAGACAATGGTGGCCGCCGGTATGGACCCCCACGCCGCCCCGGCCATGTTCGAGCGCATGCTGCAGGCCTCGCGCTATTCCAGCGCCAACCGCATTCCCGAGTTCCTGCGCTCCCACCCGCTGTCGGAGAGCCGTATCGCCGATACGCGCAACCGGGCCCGCCAGTATCCCAAGGAGATTCGCGAGCCCAGCCTCAACTACCAGTTGATGCGCGCGCGGGCCGAGGTGCAGTTGGCGGATACACCCGAGGAGGCGGTGCAGCGCTTCCAGGGCGAGCTCGACGGTGAGCCCCGCTCGAAGGAGGCGGCGACCTACGGCCTGGTCCTCGCCCTCACCGAGGCGGGGCGCCCCATCGACGCCGCCCAGTACCTGGACACTATCTGGTCCGACAGCCCGGCCCGGCTGGAGTACATCGTGGCCGACGCCGAGATCGACATGGCGCGCAACCAGCCCGGGATCGCGGCGCAGAAGCTGTCAAAGCAGCTGGAGTTTTCGCCGGGCAACCACCCCCTGACCATGACCTACGCCCGCGCACTGATGCAGGACCAGAAGCCGCACATCGCCGAGGAGGTGCTGGTGGAGCAGAGCCGCCGCCGGCCCAACGATCCGGGCCTGTGGTACCTGCTGGCGGAAGTGCAGGGCCTGTCGGGCAATATCGCCGGGCTGCACCAGTCTCGCGCGGAGTACTTCATCCTCAACGGCATTTTCGACGAGGCCAAGCGGCAGCTCGAGTACGCGCTGAAGCTGTCCAAAGGCGATCACCTGGCCAGTGCGCGCATCCGGGAGCGGCTGCGGGATCTCGCGGAAATGCGCGAGCAGATGGAAAACTTTTAGGCGTTTCCCTTCACGGTCACCTGGATTTCCGCGGCAAAATCCAGCATGCGCCGCAGTGGTACCAGCGCGCGCTCTCCCACCGCCGGGTCGACGATTATCTCGTTGCCGCCGCGATCGAACACCTCCGCCATGGTCTCCAGGTCGTTCATGGCCATCCACGGGCAGTTGGCACAGCTGCGGCAGGTGGCGCCGTTGCCCGCCGTGGGCGCGATGATGAACTCCTTTTCCGGGGCCTGCTGCTGCAGCTTGTAGAAGATGCCCTGGTCGGTGGCGACGATAAAGCGCTGGTTGTCCATCTCGGTGGCGGCGCGGACGATCTGCGTGGTGGAGCCCACGCGATCGGCCAGTTCGAGCACGGGTTCGGGCGACTCGGGGTGCACGAGCACCGCGGCGTCCGGGTAGACCGCCTTGAGGTCGGCGATGCCCCGGGCCTTGAACTCCTCGTGCACGATGCAGGCACCGTCCCACATCAGGATGTCGGCGCCCGTCTCCCGCTGCACGTAATTGCCCAGGTGCTGGTCCGGCGCCCAGATGATCTTCCTGCCCTGGTCCGCCAGGTGTTCCGCCACATCCAGCGCGATACTGGAGGTCACCACCCAGTCCGCCCGGGCCTTCACCGCCGCGGACGTGTTGGCGTACACCACCACCTCCCTGTCGGGGTGCGCATCACAAAAGGCGGAGAACTCTTCCGCGGGGCAGCCCAGGTCCAGCGAGCAGGTCGCCTCCAGTGTGGGCATGAGTACACGCTTTTCGGGGGTGAGGATCTTGGCGGTCTCGCCCATGAACTTGACCCCGGCCACGACCAGGGTCGTGGCGGGGTGATCGTGGCCGAAGCGGGCCATCTCCAGGGAATCCGACACGCAGCCGCCCGTCTCCTCCGCCAGGGCCTGGATGGCCGGGGCGGTGTAGTAGTGGGCGACGATGACAGCGTTCTCGCGCTCGAGGCGCGCGGCGATGCGCGCCTTCAGCTCGCGTTCCTGCTCGGGGGAAAGCTGCTTCTGCTCCGCGTGATCCAGGTGGTATTGCACCTGCTCGCGGATGATTTCCAGTTTGTCGGTTGCCAGGCTCATAGGGCTTGCGGGGGGCACAACGCACCGCGAATGTTAGCACAATTTGGCAGCTCCCGGATTCTCCACTATCCTGTGCGGCTACCCCGCCCAGAGGACCGCCGCCATGGTGACATACGACTACGTGAAAACGCGTCGCGAGGACGTCCAGGAGATCAAGGAGAGCCAGGTACCCGCGGTCCGCTTCGTGCTGAAGTGGGTCACCAGGCTCAACGTCGCGGTGTTCCGCGCCACCAAGGGCCGCATGATGAACAAGTTCATCGGCGGCTACCCGGTGTGCATCGTCACGACGAGGGGCGCCAAGACCGGCAAGATCCGGCGCATCGCGCTGATCCACCTGCCCCACGGGGAAAACAAGCTGATGGTCGCCTCACAGGGCGGCATGCCGACAAACCCCGTGTGGTACCACAACGTGAAGGCCAACCCCGAGGTGCAGATCATGGTGGGTGGCGAGGAGAAGTCCTACATCGCCCGCCAGGTCTCGGACGAGGAGAAGGCGGCGCTGTGGCCCCACCTGCTCTCGCTGTATCCGGATTTCGACCAGTACCAGGCCCGCACGGACCGCAACATCCCGGTGTTCCTGTGCGAGCCGAAGGTAGAGTAACTCAGACCTGAAAACCACTGGATCCCGGGACGCCGGACCGCCGCCTGCGCGGGGATGACGGCGGGGTGAGATGCCGCCCTGCTAACCCGAAGGGGTGTACCAGATCGGCGAACTCCAGGCGCGCTCCTGGATGACCGGGTCGAAGAACGGCTCCGCGCAGTCCGCGGGGCGATCCGCCTCCGGTATCTGCAGGCACTGGTGCGCCGAGTAGCGGCAGCTCGGGTTCTCCACCGCGCGCAGGTAGTAGACCGCGGCGACCCCCGGGTCGAATTCCGGGTCCTCCCACACGGCGCATAGCTGCGCGAAGCCGTCGCCTCGCGGTGTACAGGTATCCATATCCACCGAGGCGCCGTTGTCCGCATCCCCGGCCACGTCGAACACCCGCTGGTGGTGGTTGCCCTCCTCGTCCGCCCAGCCCTTGATGACCTGCACGCGCTGCAACGGCAGCCCCGGGAAACGCGCGGACCCGGCGTCGGCGCTGGCGGCGACCAGGAAGCGCGGTGCCCCCTCGCCACCCGCCGGCAGGTCGGCGCCCATGGGCACGCCGGTGCGGTAGGCGCGCTCGATCATGTCGGGCTGTCCGCACAGGGATTCGTCGAGGTCCCAGCCGCCGAAGAAGCGCGGCTGGATGCGCGGGCCGCTGGTGCCGAACACCTCGCGGCGGCGCATGGCGTCGAAGATGGCATCGCGCGAGTTTTCCTCCGACCAGACGCCGATCAGCCCGCCCGGGTTGTTGCTGGCATTGCCGGGGATGCTGGATTCGAACTGCACCCGCTGCAGGGCGGTGGCATCGCCGTTGCCCAGGTGCCCCGGGAAGTCCGCCTCCTGCACGCCGCCGCCGATGGCGTTGTGGGTATCGGTGCTGGCCATGAGGCCGAACTTGAAGGGGTTGACGCCGATGCGCTCTTCCTCGCGAAGGCCTTCTACCAGGGCGTAGCGCACGTAACTCTTGCGATCCAGGCAGTTGGGACCGAGGTGCGGCACCCAGTCCGCCAGCGGCCCCGTGTAGCACTGCTCCACCGGCTCTCCCTCGCCGACGATACGGCGGAAGGCCTGGTTTTCAAAGGGCTCGAAACCGCACAACTCGTCCACCCCGCCGAGCACGCCCTCCAGCCCGTTGCGGCACTCGGAGTCGCCCTTGTGCTGCATCATCTCCACGATGGGCTCTATCCGGGCGCGCAGCGCCGCCCGTTCGGCCTGGGCCTCGGCGCCGTAGGCGCCGGGATAATCCACCGCGAACATGCGCCCGTTGCTGATATTGGAGTTGTGGGGGATGGCCAGCACGTCGCAGCCCGTGTCCGTATCGATGCACTGCTCCTTGAGAATCCGCCACAGGTCCCACTCGCGGTTCTCGTCGATGTAGGACACCGGCCGCGCCAGTACCGCGGTATTGCGGAACACCACGTTGCGGTGCAGGTTCGACCCCATGCGGAAGGAACTGTACTCGTAGGCGATAAACGTGGTGCGCTCGCAACCGGCGCTCGCGTCGTTGTACTGTTCGGCCGCGTCGATGATGTCGCGCCAGGCCGCCTCGCTGCGCACCGCGCAGTCCGCGCCGTCCTCGCCGCAAACCCGCGGGTTGCGACTGGAAAAGGGCGACATGATCTGCATGACCAGCTGCGGGGCACGCCCCTCACCGCTGCGCATGGTCTCGCAGAAACTCGTGTCGTAACCCGGCGCGGACTCGTCGTAGCACACGGACTGTTCCCCGAGAAACTCCGCGTGGTCCGTCACCCCGGCGAAGTCCAGGGGGCGGTCGATGCGCACCTCGCGGGCCTCGAAATCATCGCCCAGGGGCAGGCGAACGGGCCCGCCGAACGCGTAGCGGTAGGCGTCGGCAGGGCCCATGCGCACATCGAAGTTCCAGGCGTCGTTGGAGTACTCCGTGTGAATATGCAGGTCGCCGAACAGGGCCCGGCGCGTGGCAACGCGCTCCGCGCAGGGCTCGGGGGCTGCGCCGCCGAACTCGCGGGCGGCGTAGCTGTCGTCGGACGGCGATTCCACACCGCCGCACCCCGTTGCCGTGGCGACGACGGCGGCGGCGAGCAGTTTGAGGAACAGGGCGCGATTCACGGGCTCAGTCCACCAGCCACTTGGGCCAGTCGATGCCCACCCTGCCGGTCCAGTTCGGTTCGCGGCGTTCAAAGTAGGCCACCCCGCCCTCCACCGCATCGGGCTGGGCCATGGTGTAGTTGAGGGCGCGGCTCTCCAGGGTCGCCAGCTTGCCCAGGCCCACATCCTGGCCGCGCCAGAGCAGCGCCTTGTGCAGGGCGACGGGCAGCGGCGCGCAGTTCACGGCGATATCGCGGGCGATTTCCAGCGCGGTGTCCAGCACCTGTTCCGCCGGCACGCTGCGCCCGGCCAGGCCCATGGCCACCGCCTCCTCGCCCGTCAGGCGCGGCGCGCGCACCAGCAGTTCGAAGGCCCGCTCCATGCCGACGATGCGCGGCAGCACGTACTCCATGGCGAAATCGGTAACCACGCCGCGGCGCGATTGCAGAAAGCCGTACTTGCCCTCGTTGGCGAAAACGCGCATGTCGCACTGCATCGCCAGGCCCATGCCGGCACCGACCGCGTGGCCGTTGCAGGCGGCGATCACCGGCTTGCGCACGTCCCAGGCCTGCATGCTGAGGGGGCAGGAGTCGATCTCCACGCTCTGCGCTGCACCGTCGAAGGTGTCCCCCCCCTGGCTCATATCGGCGCCGGTGCAGAACACCTTGCCCGCGCCGGTGACCACCACCACGCGGATGGCGTCGTCCTCGTCGCAGCGGCGGTACGCCTCGCCGATGCCATCGATAATCGCCGGCGACATGCTGTTGTAGGCCTCCGGCCGGTTCAGCGTCACCAGCGCGATGCCGGCGTCCACCTCAAAGAGCAGTTCGTCACTCATATCACACCCCGTAATTCCTGAAGGCTGTAGTTAACGGCTGTAGTTAATGGCTTAAGTTCGCGGGTATAGCTCGCCGTTATAGCTAGTGGCTATAGCCTAGTGCATGCGGTTGCCCCGGCAATGGCGCGCCGGGCCAGGAACGGTTAACCGTTTTTGGTGCCTGGGCGGCCAACCCGGCCGGAGGGCCCTGGCCAGCGCCGGCTTTGGTAATTTTCGGTAAACATTCACTAGAATTTCGCTAATATATTCCGTATAACTTCGTGATATATATAAGAATAAGCCTCCCGGGCCGCAGGGCCTGGGCGGGGCAATGTCGCCGGCCACCGACGACCAGACCAAGAAAAACACACGCGCTGGGGCAACCAGGGACAGGAAGTGGAACAGCATACGGTACTCATCATCTCCGAGGAAAAGACGGACCACCTGGTGCTCACCGCCTCCCTCGAACGCGCCGTACCCGCGCGCTTTCACCTGGCCTCCTCCGAGTCTTTCGAGCGTCCGCTGGAGGCGCTGCTCGACCCGATGATCGACGCGGTCATCATGACCTACGGCCCCGAGACCGAATACCTGCTCCGCCTGGCGAGTAAACACGACGCCACCGCGCCGCTGATCCTGTTGCTGGACGACGCAGACGATGCCACGGTGTCGCAACTGCGCGAGCTGGGCGCCCAGGACTACCTGGTGCGCGGCGAGTTGCAGGACGCGCTCGTGCACCGTGTGCTGGACTACAGCATCCAGCTCAAGCAGGCCAGGGAGAAAATCCAGCAACTGTCGAACCGCGACCCGCTGACCGGCGCCCTCAACCGCGTCGGCTTCCGCGCCCACCTGGAGCGCGCCATGGGCCGTTCGGAGCGCTACGGGTTCAACACCGCCCTCCTCTATATCAACATCGACCAGTTCGCCAACATCAACGACAACTACGGCGAGGCCGACGGCGACGTGATGATCAAGTCGATCTCGCGGCGCCTGATCAACAAGATGCGCAGCACCGACAGCATCGCGCGGCTGGGTGGCGATGAGTTTGCGGTGGTGCTGGAAGACATCAGCTCCGCCGAGGCAGTGGAGCTGATCGCGGAGAAGATGCTCAAGTCGATATCCGCGCCGATGATTCTCAGCGACCAGCAGGTCGCGGTGGAGGCGAGCATCGGCGCCGCCATCTACCCCGAGGACGGCACAGAATTTTCTGACCTTGTGGAACACGCGCGCAACGCCATGCAACAGGCCAAGAGCATCAACGGCGGCCGCTTCGTGCGTTACTCCGAGAAACTGTCCTTCGACATCGCGGGCAACAACTCGCTGTCTGCCGAGCTGCGCAGCGCGGTGCGCAAAAACCAGTTCGAACTGCACTACCAGCCGCGCGTGGACCTGGCCACCGGCCACCTCGTCGGCCTGGAGGCGCTGCTGCGCTGGAACCACCCGGAGCGCGGCCTGGTGTACCCCGGCGAATTTATCGCCGCATGCGAAGACATGGGGTTGATGAAAACCATCGGCTACCAGGTGATCCAGCACGCCTGCAACGCGCAGGTCTGGCTCGCCGAACAGCGCATGCAGAACGTGGACGTGGCGGTGAACATCTCCTTTTCCCAGATCGAGGAAGACCGCTTCGTGGACATCGTGAAGGAGATTCTCAACCGCAGCGGCGCCGACGGCTCGCGCATCGAGTTTGAACTGACCGAGTCCACGATCCTCAAGGGTACGGGCGACATAAAAGAGCGCATGGACGAGCTGCGCGAACTGGGCATCAGTTTTTCACTCGACGACTTCGGCACCGGCTTCTCGCAGCTGACCCACCTCACCGAGCTGCCCATTTCCGCGCTGAAGATCGACGCCTGTTTCGTGCGTGACCTGCCGCACAACGAGCACCAGGAAGCGGTGTGCACCATGATTATCGAGATGGGCCGCCGTCTCGGTATGCTGGTCGTGGCGGAAGGCGCCGAGACACACGAGCAGATCGAGTTCCTGCGCGAGAAAAACTGCCAGCAGGTGCAGGGCTACTACTACAGCCCCGCCATTCCCCTACAGCAATTGCCGCGCTTCGTTCAGGAACAGGGACTGAAGCGCCGGGACCAGATCCTGTCCTGACAGCACTTCAATGGGCCACGCGATTGCGGCCCGCCTTTTTCGCCCTGTACAGCGCCTGGTCCGCCGCCTTGATCACGGATTCCGGATCGGGGTGATCGTCGCTGCGCGCGGCGACCCCCGCGCTGATTGTCACCGAGACATGATCGCTCTTCAGGCGCGTGGCGCCGCGCCGCCGTGTACCCTCACGCCGTCGCTGTGGTCGCAGCGTGTTGTCGCGCAAAGACATCTGGTAGTTGGCGATCTCCTCGCGCACCGCCTGCAGCGGCTCGATGCAGTCCTTTACGTCGCGGCGGCTGAACACCACGCAGAATTCCTCGCCGCCGTAACGGTAGGCGGTTCCCCCGCGCACGCGCCGGATACGCGAGGCCACCAGGCGCAGGACCTGGTCGCCCACGTCGTGGCCGTGGGTGTCGTTGAAACGCTTGAAGTGGTCGACGTCGAGCATGGCGATGGCGTAGTTGCGACCGAGCATCTTCAGCCGCTCGTTGAGGGCGCGGCGGCCGGGCAGCCCGGTCAGCTCGTCGCGGTAGGCCATGGCGTGGGAACTGCGCAGCAGCCCCCACAACAGGCACAACCCCGCAGCGCTGCTCATCGCCACGGAGACATCCGCAAGGTGCAGTTGGGCGAGAGCGAGGTACAGCGCAGTCAAAGCCCCTACCAGGGCGGCGTCCACCTCCTCGTGCCGCAGCAGCAACATGACCACCCCGGCCGCAGCGACCAGGCCCACCAGCAGTGTGGCGCCCCTGGACAGCACGTAGCTGTCGCCCGGCCAGGGCGCGTAGTAGGCCTCGGCGCCCTCGTTCGCCGCGGGCAGCAGGGGCCCGACATACACCACCACCAACGCCAGGAGGATAAACCCGCCGGCGACGAACAGCCCATGCAATGTGAACGCGCCGCGCTCCGGCACCACCAGCAGGTACAACACCAACAGCGGCAACGCCAGACTGATCGCGAGGTAGGCGCTGGCCGCCTGCGGCTCCGACAGGCTCACCTGCAGGTATTCGTGCACCGCCCAGTAGAACGCCGCGACGCTCAGCGCGGCGAGAATCATGCGCGAGCGATTGAACTGGTTCGCCATGACCAGTGCGACGACGCAGACAAGGTAGGGGAGACTGTCAAAAATTGCCCTGGCGTCGCCATCGACAGAGGCGAGCTGGCCACGTCCCCAGAACGCCGCGCCGACCAGGACGCCGGGTACCAGGAGCTTGATTAGTGCCGCGGGATACAACTGCATCGCGACCGGAAAATCCCCCAGGAATGAGTTTGCTGATATACCGCTGCCCCGTGTCCCCGGGCCCGTATGTTCTTATTCCCACTAGGCGCGAGGTCCCAGTAATGATAGCCTAGAATCACACTTTTACGCATTATTTCCAGTAGTGATGGCCAGTAAGGATTCGAGCCGCAGCCAGGCAAAAATACTGGTTTGCGACGACGACCAGAACGTACGACTTCTCACCCGGCAGTGCCTCGAGGCAGAGGGTATGTCGGTAATCGAAGCGTCCAACGGCGTCGATGCCATAGACATGTTCGTGCGCGAACGTCCCGACCTCGTTTTCCTCGACGTGGAGATGCCGGGCATGACCGGTCTGGAAGCCTGCCAGCGCATCCGGGAGATGCCACAGGGCGAATCCATCCCCATCATGATCGTCACCGGCTCGGATGACCGCCAGTCCATCGACCAGGGGTTCGAGGCGGGCGCCACCCAGTACAAGACGAAGCCGGTGAACTGGTCGCTGCTCGGTCGCGACGTGCAGTACATGCTGCGCGCCAGCAACGCGTTCAATTCACTGAAGCGCCAGGAAGACAGGCTGCGCTACCTCGCCTACTACGATCCGCTGACCAGCCTGCCAAACAGACGCAGCTTCAATGAGCAATTGACCCGCATCCTGAAGCGGGCCCAGCGCCACAAGGAATCCGCCGCGCTGTTATTCATCGACCTCGACCACTTCAAACGCATCAATGACTCCATCGGCCATGCCCGCGGCGACCGGCTGCTGGTAGAGATCGCCAAGCGGCTCACCAACGAGCTGCGCGAGGACGATGCGATCAATTACTTCAGTGAAACCGCGGCAAATCCCCAGAGCGACGAGGACGGCAACGCAACGGAAATCGCCCGCCTCGGCGGCGACGAGTTCACCGTGGTGCTCTCCGACGTGATCGACACCGGGGACATCGAGCGCGTGGCGCGGCGTATCCTCGACAGCCTGTCCGAACCGATATCGCTGCAATCCCACAACCCCGTGGTAACACCCAGCATCGGTATCGCCATGTATCCCCAGGACGGCACCGATGCCGACACCCTGGTGCGCAACGCCGACACGGCCATGTACGTGGCCAAGGCTGAGGGCCGCGCCTGTTTCCGTTTCTACAACGAGGAGATGAACGCCCAGGCGGTCGAACAGCTCAAGATGGAGGAGGAGTTGCGCGACGCCATGCGCAACCACGAACTGGAGCTGCGCTACCAGCCGCAGATCAACTCCCTCACCGGAGAAGTGGTGAGCATGGAGGCGCTGGTTCGCTGGAAGCATCCCACTCGCGGCATGGTGTCGCCGGTGGAGTTTATTCCCGTGGCGGAAAGCACCGGCCAGATCATCGAGCTGGGCGAGTGGGTGATGGACGAAGTGGCCCGCAACTGCCTGTACTGGGATGATCTGGGGCTGAAGTCGTTCCGCGTGTGCGTGAACATCTCGCCACTGCAGTTCAACCAGCGCAACCTGCCCGAGTGGGTGGCGCAGTTCCTGAACCGCTCGGGGCTGCCGCCGGAGCGGCTCGAGCTGGAACTGACCGAAAGCGCGATTATGACCGACGCGGAGACCAACATCGAAAGGCTGCGCCAGCTGAAGGACCTCGGCGTGGACCTGGCGGTGGACGATTTCGGCACCGGCTACTCGTCGCTGAGCTACCTGAAGCGGTTCCCCATCGACACGCTGAAGATCGACCAGAGTTTTATCTCGGACCTGGACACCCCGGACGGGGCCGCCATTGTCGACGCGATCCTGGCGCTGGCCAAGACGCTGAAGCTGCGCGTAATCGCCGAAGGCATCGAGAACGAGCGTCACCTGTCCTACCTGGTGCGCAACGAGTGCGACCTGCTGCAGGGCTTTTTCTTCTCGCGGCCGCTGTACCCGGAGGACGTCCCCGCCATGCTGGACGAGAACTTCTCGAACCAGATTCGCAAGGTTGTCGAAAAGCAGCTGAAGAAAGTCGTCGAGAACTAACCTCCCCGATGAAAATCCTGTCTGCACCCGCCGTGCTTCTCGTGGCAACGGCACTTGCACCCGTGGAAGCCACGCCGGACGAGAGCCGGGGGACACTACAGGTGCTGCTGCAGGGCGAGTCCGCGGCCGCGCTCTCCGGGCTGGTCGAGGAGGTGGGCGGCGAGGTGACCCACGACCTGCACATCATCGACGCCGTGGGAGCGGAGCTGACCCGGTCGCAACTCGATACGCTGCTGGCGTCGGGTGCGGTCGAGCGTTACCTGGACGACCTCGCGGACGAGGACGAGCCCGAGGAGGACGAGGACGCCTGCCGGGTGCGCGGCCATATCGAACTCACCACCGCGCCGGGGAAAATTACCTGGCCCCTTTACAACAAGCGGGACGAGACGGCCACCTGGGAGCGGCTGACGCTCAATTGGCCGCCGGAACTGGGCCCCATCGGCCAGCTCACACTGGGTACTCACGCGTTGTCGCAGGGCCAGTTGAACGCACAGGCGGACGGAAGCCTGGAGGTGACCTTCACCGGGGAAGCTGCGCCGTCCATCAGCGGGCGGCAGGACCTCGTGGCGACTTTCCCGGACACGCCGAGAAGCGCCGCCCCCACCGACGTCACGCAGGACCGCTTTGCTATCGAGGCCGCCTTCCGCGGCGGGTGCGACACATCACTGGTTCCCGGCTACCCCAACAATTACGGCGACTACTATTACAACACCGTCGCCCAGGTCGACCCGCTGCACCTGCAGGGCATACGCGGCCAGGGCGTGACCGTGGCAGTGATCGATTCCGGCCTTTGGGAACACCCCGCGCTGATGCGGGACACCGACGGCAAGCCCCGCGTGCTGGCGCGCTACGACGCCATTGCCGACACCGCGGGCAGTGAGGTGGTGGACGAGAGCGGCCACGGCACGCACATGGCCAGCATCATCGCGAACAGCGAAAGAACCACCCGCGACGGCCGGCCCACGGGCACCTTCAAGGGTGTGGCGCCGGATGCACGGCTGGTCGCGGTGAAAATTCTTGACCGCGAGGGCTTTGCGCACCTGCTTGATATCGTGCGCGCGGTACAGTGGGTGGTGGACAACCGCGAAAAATACCAGATTCGAGTACTCAACCTGTCCTTCGCACAAATGCCGCGCTGGCACTACTGGGAAGATCCGGTGAACCAGGCGGTGATGCGTGCCTGGGCCTCGGGAATCGTGGTTGTGGCCGCCGCCGGGAACGAGGGGCCGGAGCCTATGACCATCGGCTCGCCCGGCAACCTGCCCTACGTGATCACCGTGGGATTGGTGACGGACTCGTGGACGCCCGAAACGCGCGACGACGACTACATTCCCGATTTCTCCTCCCGCGGCCCCACCCCCAGCGGGCACGTCAAACCCGAAGTGGTCGCCCTGGGCGGGCACATGACGGGGCTCGTTCACCCGGAGTCGGACCTGGCCACCACGCAGCCGGAGGACATCCTGGCCAACGGCGACTACGTGTCCACCGGTTCCTCCCAGGCCGCCGCACTGGTCTCGGGCATTGCGGCGCTGCTGTTGCAGCTGGAACCCGGGCTCAGCCCGGACGACATCAAGTGCAAGCTGGTGAGCAGCGCCGAACCGGCGATCAACCGCGACGGCCTGCTCGCCTATTCCCCCTTCCAGCAGGGGTTTGGCTACGTGACCGCCGCCCGGGCGGTAACACTGGGCAAGAGCGGGTGCGGCAACGCGGACCTCGACCTGGCGGCGGATATCGGGGGAACGGAGCACTTCTTCGGCCCCGCGCTGTTCGATGAGGACGGTAACGCGACCCTGCCCGACCTCGAGCTCCTCGTCTCCACCGAGGCCAGCGCCAAGGGTATGAGCGATACACGCAAGTGGGGCGTGAAAGACCATATCGAGCGTGACGACCCGGGCCCCGGGGAGGAGCAATCCGCCGCCGGGTCCGCCTTCGACTGGCGGGAAATCTACCTGCTGGAAAAAGAGGCCATCGAGCGTCTTGCGAGCGGCGCTGAGAGCCCGGAAAAAGCCGCTCAATAATTAGCCAGTTTCGCGGTGCATGACCCTGACGGGTCACCTCCCTGCCTGCCAATCGCCGCCCCATACTGTTTAATAAACAGACGCTTAGCAAACAAGCCTGATACGTCGCATTACACTTCGATCACCCCGCCAGGGGACCTACCCCAAAATGGGTATAGCGACAACTATCATTCGCCTATCCCACATCATATAAAGTCGTCAAGCATTCTCGGAGAAGAGTGCCAACTGAGTCCTCAAAAGGGACCCATTAGGAGAACCCGGTCACAATTGTGCCTGGGTCTACTAAAGAAGAAGGCAGGAGTAACCATGAAAACCATGAAGAAGATGGGGTTCGCCGGTATTGCGAGTGTTGCACTCGTAGCCCTGGCGCCCGCCCTGAGTGTCGCAGACACCGCTCAAGAGCGAACGTCCGCGGACAATGGGAACCTCGTACACCGGGTGAGCCATGCCCTGGCTACTACTCAGGAGTACACCGGGAAGGTCAGCTCTGGTTCCAAGTGGGGAGCCACCAAGGAGCGGACCAAGGCAAAGTCCGAGTGGACTGAGACCCAGAAAGTTCGCAGCGGTTATAAGTGGGCTGAGTCTAATGAGTCTGAGGAAGCCGGAAACCGCTGGGGTCGCAATAGCACCTCTGAGCAGGCCGGAAACCGCTGGGGTCGCAATAGCAACTCTGAGCAGGCCGGAAACCGCTGGGGTCGCAATAGCAACTCTGAGCAGGCCGGAAACCGCTGGGGTCGCAATAGCACCTCTGAGCAGGCCGGAAACCGCTGGGGTCGCAACAGCACCTCGGAACAGGCCGGAAACCGCTGGGGTCGCAATAGCAACTCTGAGCAGGCCGGAAACCGCTGGGGTCGCAATAGCACCTCTGAGCAGGCCGGAAACCGCTGGGGTCGCAACAGCACCTCGGAACAGGCCGGAAACCGCTGGGGTCGCAACTAAGCGATAGCGTTAGTTAGCTAACGCCCCCCTTATAGAACGCATTCGCGCTGGGTCGCCTTCCCCGGCTCGGGTGTGTTTTTGCGTCATTTTTCTTAGAAAAACCAAAAAATTTGGGCGAAAGTGACGTCTAGCTTCATTATAGTGGTGTGAATTAGACTGACCGAAACTGGGGCGCTCAACTCGTACCGCTATGAAACGCTGGGTTCTGATTTTATCCCTGCTGGTACCGCTGGAACTGATTGCCAAGCCCCCGGGCTCAGCATCTGTCGACCTTCTTCTTCAACCCGCAGTATTTTCCGACAAGCTCACGCAGCAGAGCGTTGGTCAATCGTTCCAGGATTCCACAGGAACACTATGGTTTGTGACGCAGGAAGGGTTAAATCGATATAACGGCCACGAACTGGAGAACTATCGCTTTTCCGCATCAGACCCTGAGTCATTGCCCGCAAATCTAGTAACAAGGATTACTGAAGACGATCAAGGCCAACTTTGGCTCTCCACGGTTGGGGGCGGCCTAGCCAGATACAACTCCATATCCAACAAATTTGAATCCATTCTCGCTGACCCCAACGATCACAACACACCAATATCGAACGATATATACACGCTTTACGCCGATACTGCTGGTCTTCTTTGGCTAGGTTACGACAACGGATTCAGCACGTTTGATCCTCAAACACATCGTTTCCACCACTATGTTTCTGGAACCAATGAACTCCCGTACATGGGTGTCATAAGTGGCTTTACTGAAACCACCGGCGGAATCATTTGGGCAGCAACTGAATCCAGCGGCCTCATGAGAATCGATCCAAACACCGAATCGGTGTCTGTATTCACGCATAAAGCAGACAACCCTACCTCGATCGTCGCTGGCCAACTTTACCATCTAATCACTGACGACGATGGCTTAATCTGGATCTCTTCCTCGGAAAGTGGGGTCAGTAAATTTGATCCCCATTCTTATGCAGCAAAAAACTACACTCACAACCCTACTAATTTAAATTCGTTATCCTCAAATCTTACGAAAGATGTATATCAGGATATGAATGGCGATATTTGGATCGCAACTACCGAAGGACTGGACTTGTACCAACCAAATATTGATTCCTTCCAAAGGTATTCCACTCACAATACCGGCCTACCCGGAGACTCAATAGTAAGCGTTTATCAGTCAGGCGAGGGTATGTACTGGGTCGGGACAATCTACGGCATTGCCTCTGGATTCAAGACTCTATTCCGAAAATTCGACACGAACTATGGAAAGCTATCGGACAACTCAGTAAACGTATTTGCAGAGACACCTGATGGGAGTTTTTGGGTAGGTACCGATGACGGCCTGAACAGATTAAAACCCGATAGTGACACTTTTGAGTGGCTCAATGAATCCACCGTCCCGTCTATATCAAGTCCTATAGTGATGAGCCTGTACAGTGATAACAACTTCCTTTGGATAGGAACATTTGACAAGGGCCTGAATCGGCTTGATATAGAAACCGGCAAAGTGACTTCCTACCAACACAAACCTCTCAATGATTCGACGATTGGTGCCAACGGAATAACCTCAATCATGCGAATTTCCAATGGCCTGCTTGCAATCGGTACATATGGCGGAGGTCTAAGTATTCTGGACGAAAGCACCAACCGTTTCGAAAATCTAAAGAGTAGTCGCAACGACCCCAGATCTATTAGTGATGATCGCGTACTTTCGATTCATGAAGACTCTCTTGGACAGGTCTGGATTGGAACTGAGAACGGATTAAATTTTTTCGATGTAAACAAGAAGGAGTTCGAGCGCTTTTTCGTCGAGCGTGGAGATCAGCACGGTCTCACAAGTAACATTATCTGGTCATTCCATGAGGACTCTGAAAACAACTTGTGGGTTGGTAGTGAAGGCGGCGGGCTACTTAAGTGGCCCGTCGAACAGCGGGAGCGAAGAGTTCCACACTTCGAAGACGTTACTGATCGATTTTCGCTACCAAGTGCGAGTATTTACGGGATCCAACAAGACTCGAACGGTTGGATCTGGGTGTCCCATAACAAGGGAATTACGCGATTCGAGCCAACAAGTCGGATCTCGCATCAGCACGGGGTACAGGACGGACTTCAAGCCCCTGAATTCAATCTTGGCGCATCCTTCAAGTCCAGTGACGGCCTTATCTACTTTGGCGGTATTTCCGGGTTCAACCAAATTGATCCAAACGCACTTACGTTCGAACGATCTCCACCGAGGGTCGCTATTTCTCAAATTAAAATAATGAATGAACGGAAAGTGTTTGATTCTCCCTACCACCAACTTGACTCAGTTCACCTCGATTATCAAGATCGAATGATCTCTGTAGAATTTTTTGCGGCTGACTATTCGAGTCCAGACCAGTTAAATTACGCCTATAAGCTCGAAGGAATTAATCCCGACTGGGTTGTTTCTCCAGACGCACGAATTGCCACTTTTACAACCCTGCCGCCCGGAAGGCACGTGCTAGAGCTTGCAGCTGCGAGCCCAGACGGGACATGGAATTGGAACGGACTACAACTACCAATTGTCGTAGCGCCTCCCCCGTGGAGGAGTCCCGCCGCTTACGCCAGTTATATTGGAATATCAGCACTTATCGTAGTCTATTTCTTTTACCGACAGCGGAGAAAGGCAGCTCTTGCACTGATAAGGCAACGAGAGCTTGAAACCAGGGTCGAAGAGCGAACACGCGACCTCGATGCTGCAAGAAAAGTTGCTGAAGAGGCAACAAGGGCCAAGTCAGATTTCCTAGCCACAATGAGCCATGAAATCAGGACTCCCATGCACGGCATTATCGGAATGACGGAATTATTGCTTCACACCACACTAAGCGCTCAACAGGAACAATTTGCCAAGGCCGCCCACAATAGCGGTGAATCTCTACTTAAGCTGATCAATGAAATCTTGGACTTTTCCAAGATTGAAGCGTCCAAAGTTGAAGTAGAAACCGTAAAATTTAGCCTGATCGACTTAATTGACGAAATCTGCTACTTGCAGGGAGAACCTGCGAGCAGAAAAAATCTGGACCTGAACAATATATATGAGCCGGGTGTCCCTGAATTCGTACTCGGAGATCCCACCAAGATCCGACAGGTAGTCATGAACCTGTTAAGCAATGCAATAAAGTTTACCCACAAGGGAAGAATAAACGTAAGAATCAAACTTGAATCGCGAGATGCGAGTACTGACGAGAGCCTCATTGTGATAAGCGTCGAGGATAGCGGTATTGGCATGGACGATGCTACTCAGGAGAAAGTTTTCGAACCGTTTACACAAGCAGATACCAGTACAACACGAGAGTATGGCGGCACCGGGCTCGGCCTGTCGATCTCCCGTCACTACATCGAGTTAATGGGAGGCAATATCCAAGTGCAATCTGCCGTGGGAGCCGGTAGCACCATTACGATTTCTCTACCACTGAAGGCGACAGAGAAACAACTCGATCCTTTCGATGAGGAGAAACTAATTTCGGCCTCTATCTTCTGTGAAGACCCCTGGAGGTTAGAGATGATCGCCAGTCGCTTCAAGCGCTATGGTATTTCTAGTCGATACGTACACCAGGAGGACCTTGACGCTCAACAAGACTGGAGCCAGGAAATCGTGGTGGTCGACTACGCATCAGATGTAGAATCGGATGCCCTGCTGAAATTCTTCGAGAAGCGGGAGTGCTTGGTGAACCTTATTTGTCACTCAATCGACTCTGAAATACCAAGCCCGTGGTTGATAGACTGGACGCCATTTTCAAGACCCATCGTATCCAAATCGCTTCACGAATTACTTAAACAGTATCTTGAGACCTTCTCCAGTGAAACTGAGGTAGAAATTACACCGCCCCAAGGTGACTTCTCAGAATCTCGGTCAATTCTCGTCGCTGAGGATGTTGTTACCAACCAACAGATTGTATTGGAGATGCTTCAACTACTCGGCTATCGGGTAGATATTGCCGGCAATGGAGAAATAGCTGTACAGAAGTATAAGCAGGGAAAATTCTCACTGGTCTTCATGGACTGCCAGATGCCGGTTATCGATGGATACGAGGCGACACGTCTAATTCGTGAGCATGAATCCGAGAACGGTCTTCCCTCCACCCCGATTGTCGCACTAACCGCCGGCTCAGACGAGGATGATCGTAAACGCTGCGAGGCCGCTGGCATGAACGGCTATATAAAAAAGCCTTTCTCTATACACGACATAGAGTCAACGTTAACCATGCATTTGGGTAAAAGCTCTACGATTCTGGGCCAGACTGAAGCCCCGGAACCTTCTAACTCGGTTGCCTCAGCGGCAGTACCCAAACCAGATGAAGGCTCCGATATATTCAATCTTTCTGCTATCAACAGCATCCTGGACGTGGAGCGGCAGACCGGGAAGCCGTTATTGTCGTCTATCTTCGATGGTTATATTGACCAAATGTCGGAAAAGCTGCAGGAACTCGAAGATAGTATTGGAGACCAGGACAGCACCAGGATATATCGAACAGCACATGCCATAAAATCCATGAGCGCCAATATTGGGGCGGATCGTGTACGTCAGCTAAGTGCTGACATTGAGGAACAGGGTAGAAACAACAACATAGGCGATCTGGGAGAGTCTATTCCCACACTAATCAACGCATACGAAGAATTTGTAAGCCAATTCCGAGCGGAGTTTGTAGCTAGTCTGGATCACTAGCATAAATCATAGTTCATTCTCGTTTTCATCTTTCTAGGCCGTTTTATCTGCGGTATCTCTCACTGGTCTATAATTGCTTTTTACCTACTGGCTTTCATAGTGCCTTCCACGTGCAACATCCATGCTTCTCCGTTGTAGTTTCTCTCATGCTATTGCTAGCAGCCTCTCCCTCGGGAGCAAACAGACCCTGGATTTCTCCGCCAATATTAGCAGACGCCCTTTCTCACCCAGCCGTCAATGTTATCTACCGGGACTCCACCGGGATTCTATGGATTGGCAGTCAAGGCGGGCTTGTGAAGCATCACGGAGGAGGGACTCAGTACTTTGATTCTGATAGAACCAATCCCAATTGGATACCTTCACCAGAAATACTGAGCATAGCAGAAACCCCTAGTGGAGACCTCTTCATCGCGACGAAGGGTGGAGGAATTCTTCGTTACGATCGACTCAGGAATAGCTTTTCATCTGAAACTCGATTTAGTGACGTCTATATTCCCTGGATACAAAATGTTTATGTAACTCACAACGGTAGCGTCTGGCTTATATCCGGTGAGGAAATTGTAAGGTACGAAGCACCTACGGACTCGAGTCCCAAAATTGTACCAATCGAAAAACCTAGCCAATCACCGTTAATTCACAGGGCGTTGATCGAACTGTCATCCGGCGAATTGCTTTTGGGGGGCTCCTACGGCCTCCTTTCAATTAACCCCGATACAATTACAGCCCACGAGTATCGAATTTCATCTCTGCCCGAAAACTTTTCCATAACAGCAATCGCAAGACTGGACGAAGACACCCTCATACTAGGAACAGAATCAGGGGGAGTTCACTCTTTTACTGAAACCAATCGAGCCATTACTGCGTCAATCGATTTACACCCGGAACAACGGATGCGGGTTCAAGATATCATAGTAAGTGACCAGGCTATTCTAGTGGCGTCTGATGTAGGCCTGTTTCAGACTTCAGGAGATCTATCTGAGATAAATCAAATTGGAGAAGCCGGGTTTGGATTACAAGACTTTTTTGTTAGTGACCTACACTACGACTCCGGCCTGGTTTGGATAGGGAGTTACGGGGGTCTTCAGTTACTCTCTCATAGTTTCTTCGATCATTTCAATTCCAAGACTTCTAACCTTACAGACAAAGTGATGGCATTTGCAGAAGACGATTCCGGAAATATCTGGGTAGGGACCTATGGAGGACTGTATAGATTTCACGAGAATGGCTCTGAACACATCAAATTTACTCCAGCTCACCCTAATGAAGGGCTTCTAGATAGTCGAATCACCGCCTTAAGCAGTGATGGCAACGGACTCTGGATAGGATATTACAAGGGTGGAGTTCAGCATCTTAATTTAGCCAACAATCGGTTGACTACCCCTAATATGGAGCACTTGTCCGATCTAAGCGTCATTGATCTACTCCACTCAGAAGATGATGGGCTTTGGGTAGCCACTAACAATTATGGGCTGATTAATTTTCGAGACGGGAAGGCTATCCATGTAAAAGACTACGGGACTCTTACAGACAACTCTGTAAATGTAATATTCTTATCAAAAGAAAGTAATTTTTATGCCGTAGCTCTAAAAAATGTCTATGTTTATTCGCCGAGTACTCAGACATTTTCTCCAGCGAATTTGGAGTTTCCGGGACTGTCTGATCCACCGGTTATCTACTCCCTGGGCGAAGGAAAAAATGGGGACTTGTTGATAGGAACTCTGGAAAATGGCCTTTACCGCTGGCGGGATGAAGATCAATCTGCCGATATTCCCAGGCTAATTCGCGTCGATACGAAAAGCGCCATTGATCACGAAACCATATATGGAATTCAAGTCGACAAAGAGGGGAACATATGGTGCTCCACACAAGAGGGCGTCATCAAGCTATCTCCCACGGGCGATCTTATAAGGAGATTTACTACTATTGATGGGCTTCAGGGTGAGGACTTTAACTATGGAGCCTCATTCATGAGCAGTGATCAGCTAATTTTCTTCGGCGGATCGAATGGCTACAATCGATTCAATCCCCTGAGCATTCCCACCTCACAGCCCGCTCCCTCTACTGTGCTCACTGAAGTTCGCTTTCCACAAACTGATGTGAGTATTGGCATGCGCGATCTCGATCGATCAGTTGTGGAGTTGAGCCACAACGATAAAGTGGTCACATTCGTGTACGGCCTATCTACTTCTATTCATCCTAGAACTCACAAGTACAAATCTTATTTGGAGGGATTCGACAAGTCTTGGAGCAAAGCCAGTTCAGACAATTCCTCTACCTATATGAATCTTTCCCCTGGAAACTATCGCTTCAATGTAAAGGGGTCAGATTCCTCAGGAGTTTGGGATTCTAAAGGGGCATCGATAAACCTGCGTGTACTACCCGCACCCTGGCAGACATTAGAAGCTTACCTGCTTTATGCCTGCATTTTCAGCCTTGCGCTATGGGCCACCTACCGAGTCTTCTACAGCTACGTCATTGATCGCAAAGCCACCGCCCTCGCCCAGGAAATGTACGAAGCCGAAGAGCGCGCCGAAGACGATCGGCAGGAAATGAAGGAGTACCAGGACGAGCTCATACAAGCTGCGTTCGCCCACAAGCAGGAAATTCTCCTCCTCATTGAGGACTATTTCAGCGCCGACCAGAACAAGCGTGAAGAACCGTCCTTCCCGCTCGGTGCCAATGCTGCCGCTTCCTGCCTGACAGCGCTCCGAATTCTCGAAGATCACACCTACTACAGACCCGAGGGCCCGGTGGCAAATCTTCACACCTTTGCCAACGCAGCGATCGATAAGCTTCTGCGTTCGGAAGATGCCAATCCGGAGACTACTATCACGATCAATGAGATCCCCGATGATTTCACCCCCTCAGATGTAGCGTCCCCTATGGCCATCATCTTTTACGAACTCGCACAGAATGCCTTCCAACACGCCTTTCCCGCAGATTCGCCGGTCAACTACCTACGGTTCAACTTTCTGAGCGGTAAGAGGGGTGATACCCCTGAGTATTACTATCGCCTCACGGTAAGCGATAGTGGCACCGGCTCCGCAGACACCTTTCCCGAGGACTATGCTCCCGGCTCCGGCCTGGCCGCCATCCAGGCCATCGTTCAACGGCTGGGCGGTTCAATGGAGATAACATTCCAATCCGGGGTCAACGTGAATATCGAACTGCCCAGCCCCGAGTAAATCTTCAGGACAGCCGCCTCCCTAGTCAGTCCACCTTCTCCGATGGTAAATTGACCACCTTCTGGACCAGTGCCCGGAGGAGCCTGCACAGCCCGGGTCGCAAGCAATCAGGAAATCTGGAGCGCCGGTGAAAAACAGTGGAAGTTAGGGAAGTCCGATTCCAGGCCTTTGGCCGCAAGTGCCACCTCGTCGTGGACGACAACCAGGGCCGCGGCGACGAGCTCCTGGCCCTGTGCCGTGAGGAGATGAAGCGGCTGGAGGACAAGTTCAGCGCCTACCACGGTGAGAGTCTCACCAGCCGCCTCAACCAGTCTGCGGGTACCGGAGCCCGCGTGGAGCTCGATCCCGAGTCCCGGAGTCTGTTCGATTACGTTGACGCCCTCTGGACCGAGAGCAAGCACGTATTCGATCCCACCACCCGGATTATCCGCAATTGCTACGATGACAAGGGTCATTTGCGTGCATCCCGCGACCAGCTCCAGGGCATACTCAAGCTGGTCGGCTGGGGCCACCTCGAGCGCACGGGCACCGGGGCCCACCTCGGGCGCAAGGGCATGCTGCTCGACCTGAACAACTGCGTGCGTCCCTACGCGATCGACTGCCTGCGGCGAATCCTCCTGAAAAACGGCGCCAGCCACGCCCTTATCGAGATGGACCAGGACATCATTACCATCGGCAAGCGGCCCGGCGGCGCCAACTGGCTGGTGGGTGTGCGCCTGCCCAAGGGGTCAAGCGTCGCCATCAGCCGACTCAAGCTGAACAGCAGCGGCTACGCGATGCGCGGTGACTTCGAGCAGGCAGTAATGCACAACGGGGAACGTTACGGGCGCGCCCTGAGCCCCGTGGACGGCCAGCCCATACCGGGCCTGCTCAGCGTCGCCGTGATCGCGGAAAACTGCCTCACGGCCTGTAGCGCGGCGAGCATCGCACGCCTCAAGACCGAGAGCGCCGGCCTCAACTGGCTGGAGAACCTGGGTTTGCCCTGGCTGGCCGTGGACCGCAATCTGCACTGTCACGGGCCGCTCGCACCCCGCTGAACCCTACTTCCCGCTGAACCGGGGGGTGCGTTTCTCGCGCTGGGCGGCCAGCCCCTCGCGCAGGTCGTCCGACGCCAGGCAGGCGCTCACCAGGGCGGCGGCCTCATCGGCATCAGCGGTTCCCGCCGCCATCCGCCGCAGAATGGCGTTCATGGACTGCACCGCCAGGGGGGCCAAACCGGCGATGTGGGTGGCGAACTCTGATGCGGTGTCCGCGAGCGCCTCGCGTTCCACCACGCGGTCGAGAAAACCGATCTGTTCCAGCGCGCGGGTGTCGAATGTCTCGGCGGCTACCAGTATGCGACGGGTAACGCTGACCCCGAGGCACTGCACGAAGCGGTCGATACCCAGTGGCGGGTAACACAGCCCCAGCGTCGCCGCCGGTACGCGCAGGCGCATGCCCTCCACACCGATGCGGAAATCGCAGCTCACTGCCAGTTCCGCGCCGCCACCGAACACGTTGCCGTTGAGCGCACAGATGCTGGGCGTGCGCATGGCCGCCAGTTGCGCCGTCATTTTCTGGAAGGACTCGTCCCCGAGCATGCCCTCACCCAGCTCCTGCAGGGAGGCGCCCGCGCAAAAGGTCTTGTCGCCCGCGCCGGTCAGCACCAGTATACGCACGGCGGTGTCGCCCTCCGCCGCGGACAGGTGTTCCGCCATGGCCTTGAGCTGCTCCACACCCAGGGCGTTGTGCTTGTCCGGGTTGTTCAGGACGAGCCGTGCTACCGGCCCATCCACGCTGTACAGGATCGTGTCTGTCATCTGCCCTCCCCGCGCAGTGGGCGCAAAGTGTCGCACAGGGCCCGTCACGCTACCAGCCTCCACCCTTCAGGGGCCACCGGCCGGCGAGTGGACACACTGCCCCGCCGCCACCATACTGTGCGCCCCCGGAGGTCATCTCATGACAAAACGCTGCAGCTGGTGCGGTGACGACCCCCTCTACGTCACCTACCACGATGAAGAGTGGGGCGTGCCCGTGAGGGACGACGCCACCCTGTTCGAATTCCTGGTGCTCGAAGGCGCCCAGGCGGGCCTGTCCTGGATCACCATCCTGCGCAAGCGCGAGGGCTACCGGGCGCTGTTCGACGGCTTCGACGCGAACAAGGTCGCGCGCTACACCGACCGACGCCTGGAAAAGATCCTCACCGACGCCCGCATCGTGCGCAACCGTCGCAAGGTCTTTGGCACTCGGCAGAATGCGCGCGCCTTCCTGGACATCCAGGAGGAGAAAGGCAGCTTTGCGGAGTACATCTGGGACTTCGTCGATGGCCGCCCGATCCAGAACAGCTGGAAGTCCATGTCCCGGGTGCCCGCTAACAGCCCCGTATCGGATCGGCTCAGTAAGGACATGAAGAAGCGCGGCTTCACCTTTGTCGGCTCCACCATTATGTACGCGCACATGCAGGCCACCGGGATGGTCAACGACCACGTCACCACCTGCTTCCGCCACCGGGAGTGCAAGGCCCTGGCCTGACCCGGTTTGACCCGGGGTGTTAGAATGCCCCGCCCCAAAAACGAGAACACCGCTTGTCTTCTGACGTCACAGAGCAGCCTCGCTCCGCCAGCCGCCACGTATGGCAGCTGGCGTGGCCGAATATTATCTCCAACCTGCTGTTCACCACCGTCGGCTTCATGCACATCAAGATCGTCGCCGAGCTGGGCACCAGCGCCGTCGCCGCGGTGACCACCGGCCACCGGGTGTTCTTCGTGGTACAGGCAGTGCTCATGGGGGTCTCCATCGCCGCCACGGCGATGATCGCCCGGGCCTGGGGCGCCAGGCAGGTCGCACAGGCGGAGATGATTTCCTGGACGTCAATCTACCTCGCGGTATCCCTGGCCGCGGTCATCAGCGTGCCCGTGCTGTTAATTCCGGAAGCCATCGCCGGTATTTTCGGGCTCGACGCCGAGACCACCGCGCTCGCCGCCACCTTCATCTTCTGGCTCGGCGTGTTCAACGTCTTCTCCGCCATCGCCATGATGCTCAGCACCGCACTGCGCGCCATCGGCGATGTCATCACGCCCCTGTGGTTCCTGCTCGCCAGCACGGTGCTCAACATCTCCCTGGCCTACCTGCTGGCCTTCGGCATCGGCCCGTTACCGGACCTGGGCATCGCCGGGGTCGCCCTGGGCGGCAGCGCCGGGGGCGCCGCGGTTACCGCCGTTTTCGTCACCGTGTGGTGGCGCGGGTATTTCAACCTGAAACCGGTCAAGCGCCTGGCCATCGACTGGGGCTCCGTGCGGCAGCTAGTCAGCATCGGTACGCCCGCGGTGGTGGAACAGGGCATCGTGCAGCTCGCGTTTCTCGCCTTCTTCGCGATCATCGCGCAGTACGGCACCGAGCCCTACGCGGCCTACGGCATCGGCATCAGCCTCGTGGCCTTCTCCATCGTGATCGGGTTCGGCTTCGGTATCGCCACCGCCACCCTCGTCGGCCAGCACCTCGGCGCCGGCAATCCCGAGCAGGCGGTACTGGCCGCCTCGCGCTCCCTGCTCATGGCCCTGGCGGCGATGACCACCCTGTCCATACTTGTCGCCTGGTTCGCCGAGCCCCTGGCCCGCTTCATGATCGACGACCCGGAGGTGATACACCTGACGGTGGCGTTCATCTACATCATCGCCATTGCCCAGCCCATGATGGCCTTCGAATTCACCCTGGGCGGGGCCCTGCGCGGCGCCGGCGACACCCGCTCGCCCCTCGTCGCCACCTTCTGCGGCATCATCCTCGGCCGGCTGATCACCGCCCTGGTGTTCCTGTGGCTGGGCCTGTCGGTGTACTGGATATTCGGGGTGATGCTGCTGGACTACGGCATCAAGTCCACGATGCTCTGGTACCGCTTCCGCTCGCGCTCCTGGCTGGAGGTGAAGATCGACCTGGCGCCCGCTGCTGTGGACACCGACAAAAAAAATACTTAAAGTTGGAATCTCCGAATTATCAGTAGGTTCCAGGCCCTCCCCCGTGGGGCGACCCTCCAATGGCAACTGACAGCCCCACCGGACAAGGCGGTCCAGAGTCGCCCTTCAACCGCACCGCGCAGCACGATGCCAAGCGCACGGCCATCCTGTCCCAGGCGGCCAAGCTGTTCAATTACAAGGGTTCCCGGGCGACCACCCTGCGCGACATCGCCGAGAGCCTGGGGCTGACCAAGACCTCCCTGTACTACTACGTCAAAACCAAGGAGGAGCTGATCTACCAGTGCTACATGGCGGCCCTGGAGCATCACCACGCGCAACTGGATGCGATCGAGGCGCAGCATGACGGCGCCTGGGAGCGCGTCGCCGCGTATTTCCTGCAACACTTCCACGACTGGCGCGCCGCGCGGGAGGGACGCGAGCCGCACCTGGCGGTGCTGCTGGAGATCGCCTCCCTCAAGGGACCCCACCGCGAGGAGGTCGAGTCACGCTATATCGACATGTTCAGGCGCCTGCGCGGCTATCTGCGCGACGGCATCGAGGACGGCAGCCTGCGCCGCTGCGACCCCACCTCCTCGGTACTGGCCATCCTCGGCTCACTGGACTGGACTTTCTCCTGGCTGCAGGCATTCAAGGACAGCGACATCGACAGCGTCGCGCAGGAGGCGCTGGAGGTGATCGCCCGCGGCCTGTACGCCGGCGCCGGCGACCACACGCCGGCCCGGGTCAGCCACGTCAACGGCGAGAGCGCACAGCTACAGGGCTTCAATCGCGAGGAACAGAACCGCCTCAAGCAGGAGGCCTTCTACAAGACCGGCACACGTTTTTTCAACAAGCAGGGTTTTAACGGCACCTCGCTGGACGAGATCGCCGAGCAGCTGAACGTCTCCAAGGGCGCCTTCTACTATCACATCAAGAACAAGGAAGACCTGCTGTTCAACTGCTACATCCGCTCGCTGGATATCATGCGCGATATCCACGACGAGGCCCTGGAATCCGATGGCAGCGGCCTGGACAAGGCGGAACTGATCTGTCGCCGCGTGTTCTGGGTGCAGAATTCCGACGCGGGGCCGCTCATCCGCTACAACTCGATCACCTCGCTGCCCATGGAACGGCGCAAGCCCATACTGGAGCGCACCGACGCCGGCAACCAGCGCTTCGGCGACTTCCTGCGCGAGGGGATCGAGGACGGCAGCGTCCGCGCACTGAACACGCAGGTGGCGCAGCACCTCATCGCCGGCGCGATCAACGCGGCGATGGAAATCGACCTGTGGCGCCGCGTGGACGACATCGACGCCGCCGCCATCGAGTATTTTGACGTTTTCTTCAACGGGCTGTTGCCACGCCAATAGCCCTTCCACCAGCACGGAGTACCAACGTGGCCAGTGACCTGGACAAACTGCTCGCATTCCTCGAGGTCGAGCAGGTCGACAAATTCCTCTTCATCGGGGACAGCCCGCGGGGGCCCAAGCGCATTTTCGGCGGGCAGGTGCTGGCCCAGGCGCTAAACGCCGCCATTCGCACCGTAGACGAGGAGCGCTCGGCCCACTCGATGCACGCCTACTTCCTGCGCCCCGGCAATCCCGAAAAGCAGATCGTGTTCGACGTCGACCCCATCCGCGACGGCCGCAGTTTCAATACCCGGCGCGTGGTCGCGAAGCAGGACGGTATCGCCATTTTCAACACGGCGATTTCCTTTCATATACAGGAACCGGGCTTGTCCCACCGCGCCGACATGCCGGACATGCCGCCGCCGGAAGAGGTGGAGTCCGACCGCAAGTACTGGGCGCGGGTCGCGAAAATGGCCAACCCCGACAAGCCGCCGGAGGAGCCCTTCGAACCCATTGAACGCAAGCCGGTAGAGCCGCGGGATTTCCTCGACCCGCAACCCCGCGAGCCGTTCCAGAACATCTGGATGCGCGGCCTGGGCGATCTGGGCGACGACCCGCGTCGGCACCAGATCCTGCTCGCCTACATGTCGGATTTTGCGCTCCTGGGCACGGCGCTGTACCCGCACCCCTACGCCGGGTTCAGCGACGACATCCAGGGCGCCAGCCTGGACCACGCCCTGTGGTTCCACCGCCCCTTCCGCGCGGACGAATACCTGCTGTACGCGCTGGAGAGCCCGAGTGCCGAGGCGGCCCGCGGGTTCAGCCGCGGCGCCTTTTACACCCGCGACGGCGTGCTGGTGGCCTCAACGGCACAGGAGTCACTGCTGCGGGTGCGCGAGGAAAAGAAGGCCGAGTGACGGCCTGGTTGGCGCTCTAGTTGATATGGCTGTCGAGTTGCTCGCCGAGGGCGACGAGGGACAGCTCGCCCCCTGTCAGTGAAAGGTGTGTCACGGAGCCGTTGGCGGGCCAGAAGTAGAGCGTATCAGCGTGGCCAACCGCCTGCCCCGCCACCGCGTTGATCACCAGGAAGTGTGTGAACACGACCACCGGCGAGGTCATCGCGCTGAGCCGCGCCACCGCGTTGTCGCGCCAGGCCAGCAGGTCGTCCCCCTGCTCCGCCCAGCTCTGCTGCATGAACGCGCGCAGCCACGCCTGCCTCTGGTCGAGCCCTACCGGTGATGGCACTTCCCGAAAAACGTCGTCGACGGTCACCTGGGCCTGCAGCTCGCGCGCCAGGGGTTCGGCGGTCTCGCGCGCGCGGGCCAGGGGGCTGCTGAACAGCCGGGTACCCGCTGCCAGTCGCGGCAGGAGTTCCCGCGACGCCGCCGCGGCCTCTTCCCGGCCGCGCTCGGACAGGCCGGGATCCGGCGCCTCGCTCCAGCTCGCCGCCGCCTCCCCGTGTCGCACCAGGAAAATATCCATAGAGTGGTTCTTGAGCAATCTCAGCGATACGTGATGAGGTCTTCGCCGCGCTGCGTCCCCAGCACCTGCAGGAAGGAACAGTCATTGTAGTAGGACAGCGACACGCGCGAGCCGCTGTAAAACAGCTGCGTCACTGAACAGTTCATCACCGGCTCGTAAAACTGGTAGGCGCTCTCGCCGCCGAGGCCCAGCACGTGGGCGACGACCGTGGCCAGCGTACCCCCCGAGGTAAAAATGCCGATGGTCTTGCCGCCGCCCTGGGTGGCCATTACCTCACCGAGCGCACTGTGCACACCGGCGGAATAGTCGGCCCAGGACTGGATACCCAGCTCGTCGCTCTGCGCGTCACACTCGGGCGTCACCCAGTGGTTGAACACCGCGTCGATGACCTTCTGGTAGTCCTTGCTCGCACTGAGGCCCTTGTCCACCAGCGCCTGGATGGTCGGGTTGCGCGCCACCACCATCGGCAACAACTCGCGAATCTGCTCGTCGTTCTGGATCTCGTTGAAGCGCGGATCGACGTGGTGGGTCACCTCGTCCGGCTGGCCGGCCAGCGCCAGCTGCGCGGTCTCGCGCTGGCGCCAGAGGTCGCCGCTGTACGCCGCGTCGAGGCGAATACCGCAGTCGCGGAAGTACTCCCCCACCACGGTGGCCTGGCGGCGACCGAGATCAGAGAGTTCGTCGTAGTTCTCCGCCCCGAAGGAAGCCTGGCCGTGACGCACCAGGTAGATCGTTGCCATCAGGCGGTCTCCGTCAGCGGCAGCGCCTGGCGGCTGAACCGCAGCTCGCGACGGTAGGGGAAGAAGTCCTCCACGTAGCCGCTGTGAATCTGCTCCTGCAGGCCCTGCCAGAAGGCGGCGTCGTAGATTTCACTGTGCAGCTTGTCGAACACCTTGCGCGCGCGCTGGTTGCCGGAGAAAAACAGGGAGAACTCCTCCGGGAAGATATCGTTGGGGGCGACCGTGTACCAGGGCTTGCTGGCCATCTCCTCCGCCTCGGTGCGCGGCTGGGGAATCTTGCGGAAGTTGCAGTCCGTCAGCGGTACGATCTCGTCGTAGTCGTAGAACACCACGCGGCCGTGCCGGGTCACGCCGAAGTTCTTCAGCAGCATGTCACCGGGGAAGATATTGGCGGCGGCGAGCTGCTTGATGGCGTTGCCGTACTCGTCCATCACATCGTGCACCTGCGCGTCGGAGGCGTTGCGCAGGTACAGGTTGAGGGGCGTCATGCGCCGCTCGACGTACAGGTGCTTGATCACCAGCGCCTTGCCATGCTCTTCGAGCTGGGACGGCGCCACCTCGCGCAGCTCCTCCATCACCTCGTCGGAAAAGCGTTCGCGCGCAAAGGCGAGGTTGGTGAACTCCTGGGTATCCGCCATGCGCCCCGCCCTGTCCCAGCGTTTCACCAGGGCGTACTTGGCTTTCACCTGCTCCCTGGTCATGTCCTTCGGCGGAGTGAAGCGGTCCTTGATGACCTTGAACACGAAATCGTACGACGGCATGGTGAACACGGTCATCACCATGCCCTTGATGCCCGGCGCGATCATGAACTTGTCCGTGGTGCTCTGCATGTGCCGGAACGCGCAGCGGTGGTAGTAGGTCTTGCCGTGCTTGTTGAAGCCCATGGCGCTGTATATTTCCGAGATGGGCTTGGCGGGCATCAACAGCTGCAGGAACAGAACGTACTGGGACGGGATGCTCGCGTCCACCAGGAAGTAGGAGCGCGTGAAGCTGAACAGCACGCTCACCTGGTCGGAGCCGAACAGGATCGTATCCACGTACACCCCGCCCTTCTCGTTGTGCAGGATCGGCAGGATGAAAGGCATGGAATGGCCGCCGGAAAGGATCCGCCCCACCACGTAGGCGCCCTTGTTGCGGAAGAAGTGATGCTCGAGCACCTGGAACTCGGCGAAGTCGGCGGTCAGGTCAAATCGCGGCGCCAGGTACTCGACGATTGCGCGTCGGATGTTCTCGATATCGCGCTCTTTGTCCTCGTAGGGAATATTGAAGCCGTAGTCGGTGAGCATGTCATCGAGGAGTTCGGCGAGGGGCCGGTCCAGGCGGTAGCGCCGGTAGACCTTGCTCACGTCCGCCGGCGGCATATCGCCCAGGGGTGAGAACACGAACGCGTACTCGTCGCGAATCTTGCGGTGCTTGAACACCGCGCAGTACACCGAGTTGAAGAAGGTCTCGGCGATCTCGAAATTGTTGTGGCCGGCAACCAGTTCCGAGTAACGCGCGCGGGCGGCGCGCCAGAATTCGAGATCGCGCAGCTCCTCGCCGGCGATCAGCTCGACGTACTCCAGGACCGTAGTTGTTTTTTCCTTGTAGAGATCGATGCGCTGGATGGCAGCGCCGCGCACGCCGTGCCAGTCGGCGTTTTCGAACTGCGACTTGGCCGCCAGCGTGATGTTCTGGAAATCCGCGAAGTAGGACTCAAATCCGTTGAGAATGGTGCGCACGAAGCGCTCTAGCGTCTCCACCGGGCCCGCCGTCCGTCAGCCGAGTATCAGTGGCACCTTACCAGAAACCGCCCCGCGCGAGGCGCGCAGGGCAGCCGGCATGCCAACCACGTCACAGCATTTCCTGGGCGAACAGCTCCATGGTGGCGGTATCGCCGACACCCAGGAGCATGGAACCGACCTCGCCCCGCTTGCCCGCGTCCTTCCAGGCGCCGAGGCGGTCCCGGACGCGATCGGCGGGGCCGACCAGGGAAACCTCGTCCAGCAACTGGTTGGGCACCAGCGCCGCCGCCTCGTCTTTCTTGCCGTCCAGGTAGAGGTCCTGGATTTTCTTCGCCACATCGCCGTAGCCGAGGCGCTCCGCGTAGTCGTTGTAGAAGTTCTTGTCGCGCGCGCCCATGCCGCCGATGTACAGGGCGAGCCAGGGACGCAGCGCATCGAAGGCGGCGTCGAGGTCATCGTTCACCGCTACCGTCACGAAGGGCGCGATGTCGAAGTCCTTGAGGCCCTTGCCGTTGCCGGCCTTGGCGAAGCCCTCCTCGATGTGCTCGCCGAGAACGTTGTACTTCTGCGGATCCAGCCACACGGGGAACACGCCGTCGGCCACTTCGCCGGCGCAGCGCAGGCCCGCGGGCGTGATGGACGCGGTGTAGATCGGGATGTTCGGCGCGGCCTCCAGAATGGACTTGAGCGGCTTGCCCAGGCCGGTGGTGCCCTCGCCGGTGTTCGGAAGCTGGTACATCTGCCCGTCGAATTCCACCGGGCCGCCGCGCTCCATGATGGCGCGCATGATCTGGATGTACTCGCGGGTGCGCGTCACGGGCTTGCCGTAGGGCACCCCGTGCCAGCCCTCCACCACCTGCGGGCCGGAAGCGCCGAGGCCGGCGATAAAGCGGCCGCCGGAGAGCTGGTGCATCGCCATGGTGGTCATGGCGCACATGGCGGGCGTGCGCGCGGGCATCTGCATGATGGCGGTGCCGACGCGGATTTTTTCAGTCTGCGCCAGAATCCAGGCCGCCAGGGAGACCGCGTCGTTGCCGTAGGCCTCCGCGGTCCACACCGAGTCAAAACCCATGGATTCCGCGGCCCTGATGTTGTCCATCGGCACCTGGATGTTTTTGCCGGAGTAGCCCAGCAGCAAGCCCAGTTTCATACAAAGTCTCCCGTGGTGGCCGGCGTGAACGCCGGGATTAGCAGTCAGGACCAGTTATAGCCCAGGCGGGTGGATTAGCGAGCCCCATTGGCGGAATTTGACCTTTGGGTATGTTTTTCCGTTTGCGGGAATGAACGATAGCGAGTTCACCGCGGTGTGGCAAGGCTTTCGCACCACAGAATAATTGACCGGAGGTGACAGGTCGCGGGCGCTCAGTAGAGCAGGCTGTAGAGCTTGCGCTGGTATTCCGCCGCCAGCGGGTCGCCCTTGCCGAGGGCCGCGATGGTGTCCAGGAGAACGCGCTTGGTCGCGCCGTCGCCGTGGTCGAGGTCGCTCTGCAGGATGGTCACGAAGGCCTCCATGGCCTCCCGGAACTGGCCGCTGTCGGTGTAGGCCACCCCCAGCTTGTGGCGCAGGTCGTTGTCGTCCGGGCTGGCCGCCAGTTGCTGTTCCAGGGCTTCCACTTCCGGCGACTTCGCCGCCTCGCGCTTGAGTTCAAGCTGCGCCTTCACCTGCTGGAAGCCCGCGTCCTGGTCCGCCAGGCGCACCTCCGCGAGCACCGCCTCCGCCTCGTCCAGGCGCAGGGCCTCCACCAGGGCGGTCGCGTACATCAGGGTGATCTCGTGCTGCCGGCCCGACTCCTCCCAGGCCTGGCGCAGGGGCGGCAACGCCTCGCGGGGCTCGCCCCGCTCCAGGGCGGCCATGCCCTCCTGCACGAGCGCATCCCAGGGGCTGGGCAGGTACTTCGCCAGCATCTCGCGCACCTGCGGTTCCGGCTGGGCGCCGACAAAGCCGTCCACCGGCTGGCCGTCCTTCACGACCATCACCGTGGGCAGGCTGCGCACGCCGAACTGCTGGGCGATCATGCCCTGCTCGTCGGCGTTGACCTTGGCGAGCAGGAACGCGCCCTGGTACTCGGCGGCGAGGTTCTCCAGCATCGGCATCAGCACCTTGCAGGGCTCGCACCAGTCGGCCCAGAAGTCCACCACGACGGGGCGCCGGTGCGACTCCTCGATCAGCATCGCCGCGGCGTTGGTTTCGTCGATGTTGACTATGTGTTCAGACATCCGGTGATTCCTTTCGAGGCTTGCGGGGCCTCATGTTTGCCGTCATTCCCGCGAAAGCGGGAATCCAGAGAGTAGAACAAAAAACTGGATCCCCGCTTTCGCGGGGATGACGGCTATGGGCTCATAAGTCCAAAACATTGCGCATGTCGTAGAGCGCGGGCTTCTGCCCCGCGACCCAGGCAGCGGCGCGCACGGCGCCGCGGGCGAAGGACATGCGACTCGATGCCCTGTGGGTAATCTCCACGCGCTCGCCCTCGGCGGCAAAGGTCACCGTATGGTCGCCCACGATATCGCCGGCGCGCACCGTGGCGAAACCGATGGTCTCGCGGTCGCGGGCGCCAGTCTGGCCCTCGCGCCCGTACACGGCGACTTTCTGCAGGTCGCGCCCGAGCGTATCGGCCACCACCTGGCCCATGCTCAGGGCCGTGCCCGAGGGCGCGTCGATCTTGTGCCGGTGGTGGGCCTCGTAGACTTCGATGTCCACGTCGTCGCCCAGCACCTTCGCAGCGGTCTCCAGCAGTTTGAAACACAGGTTGACACCGGTGCTGAAATTGGACGCCTTGCAGATCGCCGTCTTCGCGGCGGCCTGCTCGATCAGGCCCTGCTCCTCTGGGGTAAAACCGGTGGTGCCGATAACCATGGCCACGCCGTTGCCCGCGCACAGGTCCAGGTTGGCCAGGGTCGCCGCGGGCACGGTGAAATCGATCAGCACGTCGATGTCGCCGATCACCTCCGCCAGGTCGCCGACCACGGTGACGCCGTTTTTGCCCAGGCCCGCCAGCTCCCCGGCGTCGGCGCCGAGCAGGCTGCTGCCGGGCTGTTCGACCGCGGCGGTGAGGGACAGGCCGTCGCCCGCCAGGTCGATGGCCTCCACCAGGGTACGGCCCATGCGACCGGCTGCGCCGGTAATCCCGATTCGGGTTGTCTCGCTCATGATGTCATGTCGTCAAAGAAGTTTTTTACGCCCTCGAACCAGCTGCTCTGCCGCGGCGAGTGGTTTTTGCCACCCTCGCCGAGGCTCTCGCGCAGCTCCTCCAGCAGGACCCGCTGTTCCTTGCTGAGTTTAACAGGGGTTTCCACCACTGCGCGGCACAACAGGTCACCCACGTTGCCGCCGCGCACCGGCTTCACACCCTTGCCGCGCAGCCGGAACAGCTTGCCGGTCTGCGTTTCCGGCGGGATCTTCAGATTCACCCGGCCGTCCAGCGTCGGCACCTCCAGCTCCCCGCCCAGGGCGGCGTCGGCGAAGGTGATCGGCACCTCGCAGTACAGGTGCTTGCCGTCGCGCTCGAAAATCGGGTGCTGGCGCACAGACATCTGCACGAACAGGTCGCCGGGCGGCCCGCCCTCGGGCCCCGCCTCGCCCTCGCCGGACAGGCGGATGCGATCGCCGGTGTCGACGCCGGGGGGCACCTTCACAGACAGCGTCTTGGTCTTCTCGACACGCCCCTGCCCGTGACAGGCAGTACAGGGATCGGAAATGATCTTGCCGCGCCCGCGACAGGTCGGGCAGGTCTGCTGTACCTGGAAGAACCCCTGCTGCATGCGCACCTGGCCGCTGCCACCGCAGGTGCCGCAGGTGGTGGGCGCGCTGCCCTTCTTGGCGCCGGAACCATCGCAAATCTCACAGGTGGCCAGGCTGGGCACCTTGATCTCCACCGTGGTGCCCTTCACGGCGTCTTCCAGGGAGATGTCCAGGGTGTAGCGCAGGTCGGCACCGCGCTGCGGCCCGCCGCGGCCCCGGCCGCCACCGCCGCCGAAGATATCGCCGAAGACGTCGCCGAAAATATCGCTGAAGTTGGCGCCGGAAAAACCGCCGCCGCCCATGTTCGGATCCACGCCCGCGTGGCCGAACTGGTCGTAGGCCGCACGCTTGTCCTCGTTGGTCAGGACATCGTAGGCCTCGGTCGCCTCCTTGAATTTTTCCTCGGCATCGGGATCGTCGGGATTGCGGTCCGGGTGGTACTTCATCGCCACCCGCCGGTAGGCCTTCTTGATCTCTTTCTCGTCGTCGTTCTTGCCGACTCCGAGGACTTCGTAGTAATCGCGTTTTGACATAAATTCTTGATGTCTTCCCTATAAACGTCATTCCCGCGGAGGCGGGAATCCAGTTCGCTCTGCGAGCCGGACTCCCGCCTGCGCGGGAACGTGGTGGGGCATACTATCAGCCCTTTCTTTCACTGGATCCCCGCCTCCGCGGGGATGACATTGTCCGCCTTTGGCGGCCAATGTCACTTGTTGTCGTCCTTCACTTCCTCAAACTCGGCATCGACAACATCCTCGCCGGTACTCGCCTGGTCTGCACCACCCGCGTCCGCGGCGTCAGCCGGCTGGCCCTGCTCCGCCTGCGCGGCGTACATCTTCTGCGCCACGGGGCCGGTGGCCTCGGTGAGCTTGTTGGCAGCGGCCTCGATGGCGTCCTTGTCGTCGCTCTTCACCGCTTCCTCAGCCTCGGCAACGGCCGCCTCGATGGCCGCCTTCTCCTCGTCGGTGGCGTGCTCGCCCGCTTCCTCCACCGTCTTCTTCGCGGCGTGGATCAGGCCGTCACAGGTGTTGCGCGCGGTGATCAGCTCCTCGAAGCGCGCATCCGCCTCGGCGTTGGCCTCGGCATCCTGCACCATCTGTTCGATCTCGTCGTCGGACAGGCCGCTGGACGCGGTGATGCGGATGGACTGCTCCTTGCCGGTGGCCTTGTCCTGCGCGGAGACGTGCAGGATACCGTTGGCGTCCAGGTCGAAGGTAACCTCGATCTGGGGCATGCCGCGCGGCGCCGGCGGGATGTCCGCCAGGTCGAAGCGTCCCAGTGACTTGTTCTGCTTCGCCTGCTTGCGCTCGCCCTGGACCACGTGAATGGTCACGGCGGTCTGGTTGTCCTCCGCGGTAGAGAAGATCTGCGACTTCTTGGTCGGGATCGTCGTGTTCTTCTCGATCAGTGCGGTGGCCACCTCGCCCATGGTCTCGATACCGAGGGTCAGCGGGGTCACGTCCAGCAGCAGCACGTCCTTGACGTCGCCCGCCAGCACGGCGCCCTGGATGGAGGCGCCCATCGCCACGGCCTCGTCCGGGTTGACGTCCTTGCGCGGCTCCTTGCCGAAGTAGTCGGCCACCGCCTTCTGCACCAGCGGCATACGGGTCTGGCCGCCGACGAGGATGACGTCGTCGATCTCGCTCGGCGACAGCCCGGCGTCCTGCAGGGCGATCTTCACCGGCTCGATGGAGCGCTTCACCAGTTCCTCGACCAGCGATTCCAGCTTGGCCCGGCTCAGCTTCACCACGAGGTGCTTCGGCCCGGAGGCGTCGGCGGTGATGTACGGCAGGTTCACTTCCGTCTGCTGGGAGGAAGACAGCTCGATCTTGGCCTTCTCGGCGGCCTCTTTCAGGCGCTGCAGGGCCAGCGGGTCGTTGTGCAGGTCGATGCCGCTCTCTTTCTTGAACTCGTCCGCCAGGTACTCGATCAGGCGCAGGTCGAAGTCCTCACCACCGAGGAAGGTGTCGCCGTTGGTAGAGAGCACCTCGAACTGGTGCTCGCCGTCCACCTCGGCGATCTCGATGATGGAGATGTCGAAGGTGCCGCCGCCGAGGTCGTACACCGCCACGGTGTGGTCGCCCTTGGCCTTGTCCATGCCGTAGGCCAGCGCGGCCGCGGTGGGCTCGTTGATGATGCGCTTGACCTCCAGGCCCGCGATCTTGCCCGCGTCCTTGGTGGCCTGGCGCTGCGAGTCGTTGAAGTAGGCGGGCACCGTGATTACGGCTTCAGTGACCGTCTCGCCGAGATACTCCTCGGCCGTCTTCTTCATCTTGCGCAGCACTTCGGCGGAGACCTGCGGGGGCGCCATCTTCTCGCCCTTGGCCTCCACCCACGCGTCGCCGTTATCCGCCTTGACGATCTTGTAGGGCACCATCTTGATGTCCTTCTGCACGACGTCGTCGTCGAACTTGCGGCCGATCAGGCGCTTCACCGCGAAAACGGTGTTCTGCGGGTTGGTCACCGCCTGGCGCTTGGCGCTCTGGCCGACGAGGATCTCGCCCTCGTCGGTGTAGCCGACGATCGACGGCGTGGTGCGGTCGCCCTCGGCGTTCTCAATCACCTTGGGCTTGGCGCCATCCATCACTGCGACGCAGGAGTTGGTCGTGCCCAGGTCAATTCCGATAATCTTGCCCATTGTGTCTCTCCAGTTTCTCTGCGGCGGGTCGCCCCGCCCCTTGCTCGATAACCTCTATATGGGACCGCTGGTCCCTATTTTTAAGGGGACGGAGGCATTTTTTGAAACAAAAAAATGCCTCCGTCCCCATTTAAGTCTTGCTCACCATTACCATCGCCGGGCGCACCAGGCGGCCGTGCAGGGTGTAGCCCTTCTGCATCACGGCGATCACGGTGTTCGGCTCGACATCGGGGTTGTCCACCATGCTCATGGCCTGGTGCAGGTTGGGGTCGAAGGGCTCGCCCGCGGGGTCCACCACCTCGATATTGAATTTGGCCAGGGCGTCTAGGAAGCTCTTCAGGGTCAGCTCCACGCCCTCGGTAATGGCGCCCGCGGTCGCGTCGTCGGCGGAGGCGGCCTCCAGGGCGCGCTCCAGGTTGTCCACCACCGGCAGCAGCTCCGTGGTAAAGCGTTCCAGGGCGAACTTGCGGGCTTTCTCGACATCCTGCTCCGCCCGGCGCTGCACGTTCTGCGCATCCGCCTGGGCGCGCAGGGCGGCGTCACGGGCGCCCTCGAGGTCGTCCTGCAGCCGCGCCAGCTCCTCCTCGAGGCTGGGGGGCTCGGCATCCGCCTCCGGTGCCGTCTCCGGGCCCTCCCCGGCAGCCGCCGCCCCTGCGTCAGCCTGCCCGGGGGCTGCAGAATCAGCCGTTTCCGGGGCTGCAGAATCAGCCGTTTCCGGGGCTGCTGAACCAGCCGTTTCCGGGGCTGCCGAATCAGCCGTTTCCGGGGCCGCCTCGGCCTGCCCGGGTTCCTCGGGAGACGGTTTCTGCTCCTGTTTCGCCACGCCTGTACTCCATGAAAAAAGCGTTAAGTGTAGTCCCGCCGGCATATAAAGGGGGACCTGAAGCGTTATGGGGGCGCCCCGGGGGGCTTTCAAGGACTTTTTTCGGCTTTTTACAGGGGCCCGAAACCCGCGCCCTCACTGGGCTGGCGGGTGTGCGGGGGAATCAGTGCCCGAGGGCCGAGCTGAGCATTCTCGCGGTGACGTCGACGATGGGAATCACCCGCTCGTAGGCCATGCGGGTGGGGCCAATCACCCCGAGCACACCCAGGGTGGCGGTGCCGTCGCTGTAGGGCGCCGTGATCACGCTGTAGTCGCCGAACACCTCGTAGCCCGCCTCCTCGCCGATGAAGATCTGCACCCCCTGGGCCTGGGAGCAGCGCTCCAGCAGGTGCAGGAGGTCCTTTTTGCGCTCGAAGGAGTCGAACAGGTCGCGCAGCTTGAGCACCTCCTCGGCGGTGGCGTTGCCCAGCAGGCGGGTCTTGCCCGCCACCACGTACTCCTCCCCCTGCTGTTCCCGGTCCAGGGCCTTGTTGGCCAGGTCCAGGGCGTCCTCCAGGTAGCGGTCGATCCGCGAGCGCGCGTCGCGCATCTCGCGCAGGATATGCTCCTGCACCTCCCGCAGGGGCCGCCCGGCGAAACGCTGGTTGACCATCCCGGCGGCCTCGCGCAGCTGCTCCTCGGTGAAGGGTCGCTGGGTGTGAATGATGCGGTTCTGCACCTCGCGCTCGTTGACCACCAGGATCACCAGCACCCGGTCGCCCGAGAGCGGGAGGAACTCCACCTGGCGCAGCTCGCTGTCCTCCTGGCGCGGCACCGTCACCAGGCCGGCCTGGGCGGTGATGGTCGACAGCAGGCCGGAGGCGGACTGCACCAGCTCCGTCGCGGACTTGTCCGGGTGCAGCTCGTTGCGCAGGGCGACGATGGACTCTTCCTCCAGCGGCTGCACCTGCAGCAGGGTGTCCACGAACAGGCGGTAACCCATGGCCGTGGGCACACGGCCGGCGGACGTGTGCGGCGAGTGCAGGTAGCCGCGCTCCTCGAGGTCGGACATGACGTTGCGGATGGTCGCGGCGCTCACCGGCAGGCCGGCCCTCTCCAGCAGGGTCTTGGACCCCACCGGCTGACCGTCCCGGATGTGGTGCTCCACCAGCGTCTTCAGCAGAATGCCGGCGCGCTCTGAAATATCGCCGTCTTTCATCGGCCGTATGCCATCACCTGTCACCCATATCGCACACCGTTTTAATATCACAGGGCCCCGGTGGGATGCAAAAACCGCCCCGGGCGGCCACCGGCGCTGTTTATGCCGCCGGGGAACTGCGGTATAAGAGGGTAAAAAAGAGCCCCCGGGACGCCATGCTCAGCCAGATCAGTATCAGCGACTACGCGATCGTCTCCGCCCTGGAGATGGAGTTCTCCCCCGGCATGACCGTGATCACCGGCGAGACCGGCGCCGGCAAGTCCATCATGCTCGACGCCCTCGGCCTGTGCCTGGGCGACCGCGCCGATACCAGGGCGGTGCGCCCCGGCAGCGAGCGGGCCGAGATCAGCGCCGTGTTCGACATCAGCGGTATACCGCAGGCGGCGGCCTGGCTCGCCGATCGTGACCTGCCGGGCGGCGACGACCTGCTGCTGCGCCGCGTGATCACCGCCGAGGGGCGCAGCCGCGCCTATATCAACGGGAGCCCCTCCACCTTGCAGGACTGCGCGGAACTCGGCGCCCTGCTCATCGACATCCACAGCCAGCACGCCCACCAGTCGCTGCTGCGCAAACCGGTCCAGCGCGACCTGCTGGACGCCTACGCCGGCCACGAGGCCCTGGCCAGGGAGGTGGAACAGTGCGCCTCGGACTGGCTGCGGCGCCGGCGGGAGATCGAGTTGCTCTCCGGCGACCGCGAGGAACTGACCGCCCGGCAACAGCTGCTCGCCTACCAGGTGGAGGAACTGGACGCCCTCGAATTGCAGGAGGGCGAACTGGCCGCACTCGAGCAGGAGGAGAAGCTGCTGGCCAATGCCGAGGACATCCTGCGCGACGCCCACGAGGCCCTCGCCCTGTGCGACAGCGAGGAGGGCGGCGCACGCAGGGCATTGCAGTTGCTCGGCGACGATGCCCACGCGACCACCGCCGCGGCGGACGCGCGCGAACTGCTGGACAGCGCCGCCATCCAGCTGGCGGAGGCGCGAGCGGAAATCCGGCGTCACATCGACAGCGTGGAGGTGGACCCGGAACGACTGGCAGCGGTACAGCAGCGCCTGGAGGCGATCTACGACGTGGCGCGCAAGCACCGGGTGATGCCCGAGCAGCTCGCCGCGCGCCACGCGGAACTGGCCGAGGAACTGGCGGGCCTGGCCGGCAGCGGAGAGCGCCTGGAGGAACTGGGCGCGGAGATGGCGGCCCTGGCGAAGACGTACGCGGGGCTCGCCGGCAAACTCGGCAAGCAGCGGCGCAGGGCGGCGAAGAAGCTGCAGAAACAGGCCGGGGAGGTGCTGGCGTCACTGTCGATGGAGCAGTGCACGCTGGAGGTAGCGCTGGTCCCCCTGGCCGGCGACGACCCCCATCCCCACGGGAACGAGGAGGTGGAAATCCTGATCAGCACCAACCCCGGCGCGCCGACCCAGCCACTGGGGAAGATCGCTTCCGGCGGCGAACTCTCGCGCATCAGCCTGGCCATCCAGGTCGTGACCGCCAGCACCGGCACCGTGCCGAGCATGGTGTTCGACGAGGTGGATGTGGGCGTCGGCGGCGCCGTGGCCGAGGTGGTGGGCAGGCTGCTGCGCACACTGGCCGCGGACGCGCAGGTGCTGTGCGTGACCCACCTGCCCCAGGTGGCGGCCCAGGGGCAGCATCACCTGCAGGTGTCCAAGACCGCCAGCGACTCGGCGGTGGAGACGAGCCTCAGCAGGCTCGGCGACGAGGACAAGGTGCAGGAGATTGCGCGCATGCTCGGCGGCGTGAAGATCACCGAGCAGACACTGGCCCACGCCCGGGAGATGCTCGCGGGTTGAGTACTCAAGCCGCCACCCCGAGAAAATGAACGTACCGTCACCCCCGCGCATCGTCCCCGGAGGGGGAAAGCGGGGGTCCAGGGCAGTTTACTTCAGAGACAGTTAGTGAGTTCTGGATCCCCGCCTGCGCGGGGATGACCTGGGTCGTCTGCGACGACTGAGATCATTTTTTGCGGACGTAGAGCACCAGCGAGTGGTCGATGAGCTCGAAGCCGTGCTCCTCGGCGATCTCTTTCTGGCGCCGCTCGATCACCGGGTCGGTGAACTCGACGACCTCGCCGGTGGCCTCACAGATCATGTGGTCGTGGTGTTCGCCCTTGGCGAGTTCGAACACCGAGTGGCCCGTTTCGAAGTGGTGGCGAATGACGAGCTTGGCGTTCTCGAACTGGGTCAGCACGCGGTAGACCGTGGCCAGTCCCACGTCCTCACCCGCGTCGCGCAGGGCGTCGTAGACGTCCTCGGCACTCATGTGCTGGTTGCCGTCCTGGCTGGATTCAAGGATCTGGAGGATTTTTACGCGCGGCAGGGTGACCTTCAACCCCGCCTTGCGCAATTCCTGATTCTGCTCCGCCATACCGGGGGGTTCTCTGTACTCGCCAGTGATTGTATGATGCCACCCCATCGAGGGAAGTGGAAGTTTAACCGCATGCGGCTCGTCCTGCTCAGCCTGATCCTGACCTGCGTCAGCGCCTGTGGTTTCGTGGGTTTTCCCGGCGTTTACCGCATCGACGTGGAGCAGGGCAACATCGTCACGCAGGAAATGGCGGACCAGCTCAAGCCCGGCATGAGCCGGCGGCAGGTGCGCTTTATCCTCGGCACGCCCCTCGTGCAGGATTCCTTCAACCAGGACCGCTGGGACTACCCCTACGTGAAGCGCAACGGCGACGAGGTGCTCGACGAGTCGCGACTCACGGTGTTGTTCGACGGCGACGCGCTGCGCGAGGTGCGCGGCGACTACCTACCCCCGGCCTGGCGCGACGACGCCGAAGCCGAACCCGGCGAACCTGCAACGGACGGCGCGGAAAGCGCGGGTTAGTTCTCTTCCTTCTTCTTCGAGCGACGCTCTTTCGCGCGCGCGGCGCGCTCCTTGCGCACCTCCTTCGGATCGGCGATAAGCGGCCGGTAGACCTCCACGCGATCCCCCGCGCGCAACACCTGGGTGGGTGACACCGCCTTGCCGAAGATGCCGAGCTTTGCGTCGTCCAGGTCGATGCCCTCGAACTGCTCCGCAATGCCCGACTGGCGCGCCGCGTCGAGGGCGGTGGTGCCGTCGGCTACCTCCACCTCGACGATGGCCTGCTTGTGCGGCAGCGCGTAGGCCACTTCCACCAGTATCGTTTCGTTCGAGCTCATCTCATCAACCGTACAGTTCCGTGGCGCGCCGGCTGACGGCGTCCACGAGATTATTCGTCACCCGGTCAAACAGCCGCGAGGCCGCCGCCCCGAGCACCCGGCTGTTCATCGTAAATTCCAGGTCCAGCGTCAGTTTACTACCGGAATCCCCCAGCGGGAGAAATTCCCAGCGCCCGCTGAACGTATCGAAGGGGCCGTCGACCAGCTCCAGCGTAATCTCGCGCGGCGCCTGCAGGCGATTCCGCGTGCTGAAACTCTGCTGGATGCCGCCGCGGGCCAGGTCCAGCCGCGCCTCCACGAGGCCCTCCTCGCGCCGCAGCACCTCGGCCCCCACACAGCCCTCCATGTAGGCCGGGTAGGCTTCGATGTCGTTGACCAGGTCGAACAGCTGCCGCACATCGTAAGGCAGCAGCGCACTGCGGTGGATTGCCGTCATGCCCTTCCCGTCTCCTTCCGCCGCGCTCAGCGCACACCGGCGAACAGCGCGGCCAGCACCAGCAGGCCGATGGCGCCCGGCACCACGTAGCGCAGGAGCACGAGCCAGAGCCGGAACACCCGCGCTGAGGTGTGCGGCAGCTCGGCGCGCAGGATGGCGGGCCGCAGCCGCCAGCCCACGAAAACGGCGGTGGCCAACGATACCAGAGGCAACAGCACATCCGCAGTGACCGCGTCTAAAAACTCGAACAGGTTGCGATTTCCATACCAGGCCGGCGGTGCCTCCGAGGCGAAGGACATCACCACCGCGAGCCCCAGCAACCAGACCGCCAGGCCCGCCACGAGGGTGGCCGTCACCCGGGACAGGCGCAGGTGCTGCATCAGCGTGGCCACCGCCGCCTCCAGGATCGCCACCGCGGTGCACAGCGCCGCCAGCGCCACCAGCAGGAAGAACACCGGCCCGAACACCTCGCCCTGCACCAGGTTGCCGAAGGCGTAGGGCAGGCTGACGAAGAGCAGGCCTGGGCCCATGGCAGGGGCCATGTTGTTGGCAAACACCAGCGGGAACACGGCCAGGCCCGCCAGCACCGCGACCAGCGTATCCAGCACCGCCACCGCGACGACCGCCCGGCCGATGCGCACCCGCTCCGGGGCGTAGCTGCCGTAGCAGATGCCGACGCCCACGCCGACACCCAGGGTGAAGAACGCATGGCCCAGCGCCACCAGGGCGGAGCGCGGCGTGAAATCCAGCAACCGGCTGGAGAACAGGAACTCCCTGGCGGCCGCGACGTCGCCGTTGGCCTGGGCGAAATACACGAGGTAGCCGAGCATCGCCAACAGCGCGGGCACCGCGAGCCACACCAGCAAGCCCAGCCCGCGACGCACCCCGAGCAGTACCACCCCCACCACCAGCAACATGAACAGGCTCTGCCAGTACACCTGCGGCAGCGGGTCGGTGACCATGCGCGAGAACTGCAGGCCGACCTCCGCCGGGGGCGCCGCGCTGAACACGCCCGTGTACATGTACTTGGCATAGGCCAGCGACCAGCCTGCGACCACCATGTAAAACACCAGCACCAGCAAACCGGTGATACAGGCGGCGACGCCGAGCCACATCCACCCCCGGGACAACAGCGAGCGGTCGCAGGCGTGGCGGATGGCCGCCGGCGGGGCGCCGCGGCCGTGGCGCCCGAGCACCACCTCGGCGATCATCACCGGCACGGCGACGAGGAACAGGCACAGCACGTAAGTGACCAGGAAAGGGGCGCCGCCGTACTCGCCGCTGAGGTAGGAAAACCGCCACAGGTTGCCCAGGCTCACCGCCGCGGCGGCCAGGGCGAGCACGAAAGTTGACGGCGCGCGCCACCCGGGCGCGGCCCCGTAGACCACCGTACTCACGGCGAAAAAACCCTAATAATCATATGCTTAGGTTGCCCCAGGGCGCCGGTGCTGAAAAGGGGAAGATTCACGTTCCCCCGGCGGGTACAGGCACTTGTAATCCGTATAATGCGCGCCATGGCGAAGAAGAAACCCCCGAAAAACGACAACGTGATCGCTCGCAACAAGCGCGCGAGCTTCGACTACCAGCTGCTCGACAGCTTCGAGGCGGGCGTGTCGCTGCACGGCTGGGAGGTCAAGAGCCTGCGCATGGGCAAGGCCGACCTCGGGGACTCCTACGTGCTGATGAAGGACGGCGAAGCGTTCCTGCTGGGCGCCACCATCCACCCCCTGGACACCGCCTCTACCCATGTTATCGCCGATCCGCAGCGCACCCGCAAGCTGCTCCTGCACAAGAAGGAACTGGCGAAGATTCTGGCCGCCACCGCGCAAAAAGGCCAGGCCTGCGTGTGCACGCAGCTGTACTGGAAGGGCCACCTCGTCAAGGCGCGCATCGCCCTGGCGGTGGGCAAGAAGTCCCACGACAAGCGCGACACACAGAAAGAGCGCGACTGGAACCGCCAGAAACAGCGCCTGATGCGCGAGAACAGCCGCGGCTAAATCCCCCGCTTCTTAACTGCGCCGCGCTTAGAAACACTCGGTCTAAAAAGCGGTTTGCGCAACCCGCGGTTCGGTACCATATTTAAACACGTGGGTATCGCACAGCCGGGGTCGATACTTGAGATCACCTGGCTCCCCGGTACGCACACTCTGTATACGGTCATAGACCGCAATACTTTCCCATGGAGGAAAGTGCCGGGCGGGGGTGAGGCCGCGCGACGTGGCCCCCCGCCATGGCTCCCCCCAGTCGATCACATCGCTTTTCGCACTCACCACTTGTAACCGAGCCTGAACTTGTAGGTCTCGTCCGTGTCGTCGACCCCCTCCACGGCGCCGCCGTCGTATTCGTACTTCGCCTCGGCGGCAGCCTCGAACCCGAATATCAGCGGGAACCGCAGGCCCACGGTGGTATTCAGTATGAGTTCCGAGGTCTGCTCGAAGTTGTGCACGCCCAGCTGGTCGACATAGAACTGCAGGCCGGGCAGTACCTCGCTGGTCAGGCGCACCTCCCAGTTGGCGCCCCAGAAGTCGTTGTCCTCCGCCATGTCAAACCGCTCGTCCACGTACACCACACCGACTTCCGCGTGCAGGGTGAGGTAGTCGCGCTCGAAAAACTGGCGACCGATGTAGGGGCCCGCGCCGGTGCGCAGGTCCAGGTCGGCGAATTCATCGTGGTTCAGCACCACCTGGAAGCCGAGGTAGTTGTCCGGGTCCTCCTTACTGAAGCGGTCGTACTTGGTGCGCACCAGCCAGCGGTACTTGTTGCGCTCGTTGTTGCTCTCGTCGATCTCCCAGTCGCCGCGGATGGTGTAGCGGTCCTCAAGGCTGCGCCAGATGCTCTCCATGTCCATGTCCAGCTCGTCGGTATCGGTATTGCCGCGCTCCGACCCCAGCGACGCGCTGAGGTACCCGAACCACTTGTAGCCCTCACCGAGGCGCCAGGGCTCGGGATTGACCATGGCGATGTCCGGCACGCCGAACAGCACCGGGTTTTCGTCCTCGCTGAGCACGATGAGGTTGCCCTCCTCGGCGACGATGCGCTTGTCGCGGTAGACCTCGCCATCGGCCATGAGGATGTCCACCTTGCCCTCGGTGATAATGGTCTCGATGTTGGCCTGGGTGATGACGATGTCACCGGCGAAGGGCGTGTTGAACACCACCTTGTTTTCATCGGCGCTGACCAGGGTGCCGATGAGGAGCGAGCCGTTCTTCATCACCAGCCGGTCCGCGTGGGCGGTGGCGGCGACGCAGGACAGGAGGAGAGTGGCCAGTAATTGCCTGATAGTCATAACGGTACGATCGGAGTGAATGAGAAAAAATAGACCCGTCGGTGGAGCCAGGGACCCAGGAACACACCCGTCAGAAGGTCTTAAAATGAGCCAGCGGGGATTATACGGATGCCGCCGCCAAAGTCAGCCCGCGGTAGCGCCCCCGGGAGGCCGTTGCTACCATAGCCACCCCGAGCGAGGTGTGCTGTCCCGGTGAAACGAACGCTTCTCATCCTCCTACTGCTGGTCGGCGTCCTCGTGCTCTTTGGCAACTACCTGGCCGCGCGCGCCCTGGATTCCCAGATTTCCCCCCTGCTCACGCGCGTGCTCGGGCTGCCCGTTGAAATCGCCCCCATCAGGGCCAACCTGCTGCAGCTGAAGGCCACCAGCGACGAACTGCTGATGGGCGACCGGGCCGACCCCGCCGTACACGGCGCGGGGCTGGAGGTGCGCCTGTCCCTGGCCGCACTGCTGGAGGGCGAGATTCGCTTCGACTATGCCGGCGCCGCGGACCTCACCGTAGCGCCCGGGCGCTGGCCCGCCGGTGACGGCGGCCCCATCGAGGACCTGCTGTTCCTCGAACAGTGGCTGCCCGGAGACCTTGAGCTGGAGGCCGGCCGCCTCGTGTTCGGCGCATACACCCACCCGGTCACGGACCTTGCCTGGGTGCGCCGCGGCGACGGCGGGGCCGACCTGTCCTGGCGCGAGGCGCGCGGTCCCGGTGTGATGACGGTATCGGCGACGCTCGCCAACCTGGCGGACCTGCTGTCGCTCAAACCCATCGCACTGGACGTGGAAGTGGCCATGGAGGGCAATCCGGATTCGCGCATCGAGGCCAGCACCCACATCGCGCCGGGAGAGGGCCGCGCCTGGGAGTTGTGGGCGGAACTGAGCGCCGACGCCTTCGACGCCGAGATCGTGGCCGGCCACCCCGAACCGTGGCAGCTGCCCGACAGTTCCGAGCTGAAGTCGGACACCGTGTTCGTGGACCGCCTCTCGGCCCTCGTCGCCGCCTACAACCCGACGGACGACCCCACCCCGCTCTCTTCCCGGCTGGACAGCGCCCTGCCCCGCCTCGCCCTACCCGAGCACCTCGGCCGCGTGCACATCAAGGCGCTGCGCCTGGGCGACGAACTGGGGGAGGAAACCACGTTCAACATCGTGACCGGGCAGACCGGCATCGGCATCACGGACCTGCGCAGCGCCGGGCCCGAGGGGCGCATCAGCGGCAATGTACACATCGACAGTGGCGACAGCGGCTGGTCGGTGGAGGTGGACGCCGCGATGCGCGCGCGGGAGAACGCGGGCGGCATCGCCGCCCAGTTCATCGACTCCCGGTGGCGCTGGCGCACCGGGGACACGAACCTTTACGGCAACGGTACGACCTGGGCCGAGCTGCTCTACTCGATGGCCGGCAGTGTCTCCCTCGGCGGCTACCACCGGGGTGCCAACGAGACTCCCATCGACTTTGTCGCGCACCTGGACAACCGACCCGGGGCATTCGCCCTGGATGAAATCAGCCTAACCGCGGGCGATGGCAGCATCACCGGCAGCGCGAGCCTGTCGGGAACAGGGGAGGACTACAAGCTGGGCCTGGCGCTGGTGGGCACCAGCCTGCACCTGGATTTCCTTTTCGAGAGCGCCGGCGAGGAGGCGCCCGACGCGCCCGGGTTGGCATTACCGGAGTACCTGCGCCTGTTTCCCGGGCTGGAGCTGGACTTGCGCCTGGATGCGGACACCCTGAGCGTGCCCGGCCTCACCGTGCGCGACCCCCGGGCGACACTGCAGCGCCACGCGCTCGGGGGAACACTGGCCCTGTCTGCCCGGGGACTGCACCAGGGCAGCATCCGCCTTACCCTGGACGCCGCGGTACACGCCGCCGGACCGGAGGAGTTTCACCTCAACGCGGACCTGGAGCGCGTAGACCTCGCCGCCCTGTTCAGGCAGCAGGGCACGATTTACAGCCGCAGCACCGGCTCAATGGCCTTTGCCAGCACAGGCGAGGGTATGCGCCAGATCTTCGAGCGGATGGCGGGCCGCGCGGATGTCGCGGTGGAGTTTCGCGCCGACGATAACTGGAACCGGCCCACCGGCGAGCGCGAGCGCCTGGAGCTGGCCGGCGATGCCAGTCTGGTGGTGCAGGGCGAGCGCATTGTCGGCCTCAGTATCTCCGGGCTGGATATCCAGTCACTGGAGCAGGACCTTACCGGCACCCTCTCCCTGGTCGACGGTCGCACCCCCTGGCTGCAGGCGGACCTGGCCTCGGAGATGCTGAACATCACCAACATCCTGGAGATCCTGCCCGAATCCACCGAGGCGGCGGACGAGCGCGACGCCCTGCAGCTGGTGCGCAACCTGGGCGATGTGCAACTGGAACTGGACGCGACGAGCCTGGTGATCGCCGACACGCCGCTCAGGGACCTGCGCCTGGAGGTCGTGTCCGGCGATGACGTGCTGGATATCAGGACCCTCGACTTCGGCGCCGACGGCTCCGGTGTGAAGTCCCGCGGCAAGGTGAGTTGGCAGGGGGAAACGGCCACGCTGGAGAGCCAGGCCGACCTCGCCGACGTCAACATCGACCAGTTCCTCATCCACGACCCGGACTGGCAGTACGTCCCCGTGTCGGGCTCGCTCCAGCTGCGCAGCGAGGGCACCTCGGTGGCGGAACTGGCGGGGCGGTTACAGGGCTTTGCAGACCTGGCCGCGACCGCGCAGCCGCGCGACGCGGTGCACAAACGGCGGCGCCTGGCGCTGGAGGCCACCCGCCTGCCCGACGGCATGCAGGCGCAGATCAAGACCCTGCAGTGGGGCGAGAGCGAACTCACCGGGCAGGTGCGCTACCGCGAGCAGAACGCGGACAGGGCCACCGCGCACTGGGATATCGACATCGAGCGCGGCGTGCTCAACCTGCTGCCCTGGGAGGACGCCTACGAGAAGGACGACACGACGCAGACCGATAGCAGTGGTACCAGCCTGCGCCAGGCCGCGCGCACCAGCGCCGGCTTCGTGGGCGACTTACTGATGACCCCCGTGCGCATGCTCGCCGATTCCGGGCAGCAGGACAGCGGGCCGGCCAAAAACAAGATATTCAGCACCGAGCCCCTGCCGCTGGAGACGCTGACCGAGGTCAGCATGGACCTGGACGGTCAGGTGGATTCGCTGGTGAGCAAGGTGCTGAAGGTTGACGACCTGTCGGTGACTGCGCACCTCGCCGACGGGGTGCTCGATCTCAAGCTGCACTCGGAACACATGAACCAGGGCAGCGGAGACTTCGCCCTGGTACTGGATGCCGGCGCGACCCCCGCGACCGCGAAGGTGAACAGCACCTTCCGCGATATACGCGGGCTGTCCGGCGGCGAGACCTATCCGCGCTCCGGGTACCTGGACATCGAGGCCAGCGGCAACAGCACCGCGGCGCTGGCGGCGAGCGTGTCGGGCCTCTTTTACCTGGAACTCGGCAAGGGGCCCTTCGACTACGTCAATTCCTCCCTCCTCACGGCGGACATCGCCACCACCGTGTTCCGCCGGCTCATTCCCGGCATCGACAAACGCCTGCCGAGCCTGGACTGCGGGGTGACCGTGTTCCTCGCGGAAGACGGCATCGTAGCGACGCCCCTGGGCTTCGCCGCGCGCACCAACAGCGCCAACCTGATCGGGCGCCTGGAGGTCGACCTGCGCAGGGAGAGACTACAGCTCAGCTTCGACTCGCGTTCGCGGGAGGGGGTGGGTATCTCCGTGGGCAGCGTTTTTTCCAACACCATCCAGGTGCGGGGGAGCCTCAGCGACCCGGGTATCGTGCCCAATACCACCGGCATTATCTGGCGCGGCGCCGCGGCGTTCATGACCGGGGGCCTGTCGATCGTGGGCGAGAGCGTGGTGAAACGGGCGCTGGCCAGCGACAACCCCTGCAAGTCGCTGCGCAAGCTGATTGATGACGAGATGTGCAAGAAAAACCCGCAGGCGGCGGAGTCCGAGATGGTGTGCCCCTGAGGCGCCGCCACCCGGGTGCCCGGATGCGGCGTCAGCCCGCTTTACAATCCCTCGCTTCCTATCCCGGCCCACTCCCCCAAGTCATTGATTTATAAGCATCGGCATAAATATTGCCTCTTTCTTATGAGTCTCTTAGGGCAGCTTCAAACCGGAGTACCAGCATGAGTATCAAAACGCTTCTCGGCACCGCCGCCCTCGCCGCCGGTCTCGCCTTTTCGGGGCAGGCCGGCGCGGGCCCGATCATCTTCGACAACGGTGCGCCCGATCTCAGTAACGCGCGGGCGTCGGATGCCACGTTCCCGAACTATGTCATCGACGACTTTTCCCTCACGGCGGGGAATACGCTGCTGGCGGACATTCACTGGTGGGGCGTTTATGCCTTTGACAATACCCGCGACGCACCGGATGACTTCACCCTCCGTATCTACGGCGACGACCCGTCCAACGACCCGCTGTACGTGATCCCGGTGGGCAACGCGGCGACGGCTATGGATACGGGCCTGCTGGTTCTCGACCAGTTCAACCTGTACGAGTACTGGCTGGACATCGACCCCATCGCACTGGCGGCCAATACCACTTACTGGCTCGAGATCGAGAACAATACGGCCGCCGACAACGGCGACTTCTGGTACTGGGCCACGTCGAATGACGATGCCGGCAACGCCCAGTGGCGCAATTCCCCGGACGGAGACTGGCTGGCTGCTAATGATGAACAGGCGTTCTACCTGACCACCACCGATGGCCGCGTGCCTGTCCCGGCCACACTGGCGCTCTTCGGCCTTGCGCTGGCGGGGCTGGGGTGGTCGCGCCGGCGCGGGTAAACCCTACAATCCATACCGAAGAGGCCCGCCCCGAGCGGGCCTTTTTTTGTGCTTTTTGCGGGTTTTGCAGGCCCTAGTTCCGGCCGGCGGCAGACACCGCCCGTTTCCTGTACAATTGGTCCCACCATACGGGGGCGATTTGGATTCGACGACGGTAACGAAGCCTTCTGGTGCATGCCGTGATGGCAGCGAATCACGTTAATCCAAAGCTGTAAAACGATAGTTGCCAACGACGACAACTACGCTCTGGCGGCATAAACCCCGCTAGCGGTCTTTAGCAAGGTGCCAGCCCCGCGCTACTGACTGTCATATAGAACTGGATCGCAGCAACGTACGTCCTGGACCGCGCTGTTAAATCAAGTACAGGGCTCGCCTATCACGTCCTGACCGTTGGGCTGTGTGTGGCTAAATTAATAGACGGACTCTAAGCATGTAGAGCCGAAGGAATAGTGCTGGCGGACCCGGGTTCAATTCCCGGCGCCTCCACCAAATAAAAAAGGGGCTGCCCAAGGGCAGCCCCTTTTTTATTTGGCGTGGTGGGAATTGAAACTGGGCCCGCAGGGCGCGGGTGGCCAACAGGATGTTGGTCCGTCGCGAAGGCCATGGATGGCCGGGAGCGACGCTGCCGAAGGCAGGTCTGCCGGAACCTGCCCAACGGGCAGGTGGAGGCGCAAATCCTTCATTCAAGGAATTTCGTTCAAATAACCAGGCGCGGGTGGCCAACAGGATGTTGGACCGTCGTGGAGGCCACGGATGGTTCAGTACGAAGCCTTCTAGCTCAGACATGAATTCCATTCAAAAAGGGCTCTGACCCCTTTATCTCTATCTAGTTTATGAGGACTTCAACACCGAGGGCTTGGTGGGCGATGAGTGTGACCGTACCCCCGCATTCGAGCATAGCTGAATGTGGGAAATGGGACATATCAGGCTGCCTCCCTGGCGAACACCGCGGGCGGTTTTTTGCCCAGGGAACGGTGCGGCCTAACATGGTTGTAGTGCTGCCTCCAGTCTTCAATCGTTGACCTGGCATCATCCAGGCTGGCGAACCAGTGCTGGTCCAAGCAATAATCTCTGAACTTGCCGTTGAAGCTCTCCACGAAGGCGTTCTGGGTCAGCTTGCCGGGCTGAATGAAGTGGAGCTTTACTCCGGTTCGCTGCGACCAGAAGAACATGGCCTTGCTGGTTAGCTCAGGGCCATTGTCCATGACGATCCGCTTTGGCAACGGCCGCTTCTCGCCAAGCTGATCGAGCTCACGGGCCAAGCGCAGGCCGCCTATCGAGAAGTCGACGAGCTGAAGCACGCATTCGCGGCTGAAATCATCGACCACATTGAATACCCGGAACCGGCGGCCGTTGGCCAACTGATCAGATACGAAGTCCACAGACCAGCGCTCATTGACCCGGTCCGGCACCGACAAGGGAACTCTGGGCCTGTTTAGCTTCTTGCGTCGCTTGGTGCGGACCTGCAGCCCCTCCTCACAGTAAATCCAGCGGGTCCGCTTGTGGTTCTTCACCAGCCCTTCGGTACGCAGCATGCCGTGCAGTGTCGGGCAGCCGTAGCGAGGATACTGTTCGGCCAGCGACTTGAGCTCAGCCCTCAACCGCGCATCGTCATAGCCCTGGAGCGGGCGCCAGATGGCTGATCGACTGAAACCGACCAGCCGGCAGGCCCGGCGCTCGCTGACCAGGCGGCTCTTGAGATGTTCTACGACCCGTCGCCGCTGGCGGGCCGTCACCATTTTCCCTCTGCGATCTCCTTGAGCGCCGCCTTGTCGAGTTCGGCTTCAGCCAGCAGACGCTTCAGCTTGACGTTCTCCGCCTCCAGCTCCCGAAGGCGCTTGGCCTCGGATACCTCCATACCGCCATACTTGGCTTTCCAGCGGTAGAGGGTGTTCTGGGCGATGCCGTGCTCGCGGGCCAGATCGACCATCGTACGACCCGCCTCATGCTGCTTGAGGATCGAAATGATCTGTTCTTCGGTGTAGCGCTTGCGCTTCATATCGGGATCTCCTTGCTATCAAAATAGATGGAAATCCCACATTCGTCATGGCTCGAATTATGGGGATACGGTCAGTCGAAAGGACCGGACTCAGCTATCGCATGGCTGAACTAACCATTTGTATTTCACCTTCCTGAAGACCATACAGCTCATAAATCAACTGATCAATTTGCTTGTCAAGTGCATGGATTTGGTTTTCGAGTCGTTTCCTACTGTTGGGATTTCCGGTGTCTACGAGTTTCTCTGTTAGCTCAAACATGCGTTTTACGAATAAAACAAGTTTGTCATGAAGGGAAACGTCTGCTTCATCATCAAAATTGATGATGCGAATTGGAAGTTGCCCCAAAAACTGCTTATTCGCCGAATACCAACCTCCTCTAAATGGCGCACTTATGTGAGGAAATAGCCACCCCATTAGTTCGGAGTTGATTATTCCCGCAATATAGTGAAGAGAAATAGGAGTAGTGTGTTTGCACACAACTCCATTAACATCGACATTGTCCATGACCACAGAGCCATCGACATCCATGGCACATTGGAGCCTATCTACTAGACGCGGAACACAGAGTTTTACTGTTGATTGCCTTGCAATATTCTGATTTCTTCCGAACCTATACCACGTAGAATCCCTAAACTTACCTCTCTCTCGAGATTCTAAGTCCTGACGATGTGATTCAAGGTAGGTCCAAATGCTTGGAGCGTTTTCCTTGACCTCGGTTTCTGTGGCGAGCGATCCATCCTGATCGTAAGGAAAAACTATGTATGCTTTATCCGAGTCGAGGGAGTACCTCTTGACATGTGTGCCAGAAACTAGCTTCCGAATCCATGGCTGGCTAGACACAGATTGGCTTTCAGACTGTAATCGGTCGCCCTTCTTGAAGTGGTAAATAGAGTCTGCACTTGTCTGAACGCCGACAAATATGTCTGCTAGAGAATCGAGACTGGGATTCTGCTGAATTAGCCGCCGAATCAGTCTCCCACTCTGCCCAGTCATTATGTTCCATTCGTCAGCCTGAAACTCAGCTGCGGGAACGCTCTCTGGGCGCCGATTGCCTAACCTCCAAGCAGGTAAGTCAGACACCTTCTCGACTATCACTTTGTTTGATGCGGTTTTGCCTAAAAAGAGCAGACACGTATATGTAGTGGCCTGCTCAAATACCTGCTCGAATCCAAAGTGAACGATCTGCTTTAGGTGCGCGCCAGCTGATATTTTATTACGAAGTAGCGCACCATACTTTGAGTTGAAAAACTTATTGGGGGTAATGTACCCCAGAATTCCATTAGGCGATAAAAGAGAAAGCCCCTTTTCAATAAAGCAGATGTAGATATCGAAATTGCCGCTCCCGGCGGCTTCATAGTTTTGTTTTAACCATTCAACCTCCTGTGGCGCCCATTCCTTCATTCCTTGAATTCTGATGTACGGAGGATTGCCAATCACACAGTCAAATCCGCCGTTTTCAAATACCTCCGGAAATGATCTTTGCCAGTCAAAGACATTGATTCGATATTGATCTTCATCGTCTAGTAGAAGCATTTGTTCATCTTCGTAAAGCTCTGCTCCGATAAGTGAGTTCCCGCATCTAATGTTTGAACTCAAATTTGGAAGAATTCGCTCTCTATCGGATATAAAATCTCTCTGCACGATCTGCTCTGTTTCGCCCTCTACAACTTTCAACAATAGTGAGAGTTTAGCCACTTCAACCGCTTGTGGGTCAATATCAACGCCATAGATATTGTTAAGCAATATCCTCTTGCGCTCATCCGTAGTGAGTCTATGGTCGCCACTGGCGGCTTGATAAATTTTCGGGTTCTTACCGCGGCTATGGTGTTTGCTATTAGTACAGTACTGCGCAAGATGCCAATCTAATAAGTACTGATATGCGACGATCAAGAACGACCCTGAGCCACACGCTGGATCGAGTACTTTAATCTTCGCCGCTTTGGATATTGATATAGGCTTAGGATTGTCTGGACTCGATCCGTTCAGCAAATTGCCCAGCGTATTCTCAACTATGGAGTTGACAATGTATGTAGGCGTGTAGAACACACCGCCTGCCTTTCGTACCTCCGGCTTCTGCTCGATTTTTGCTCTATGACCCGAGGTAAGTGATATTGTGCTTCCCAAGAAGCGTTCATAAACATGTCCCAAAATGTCTGCCGGCAAGACAGAAAACTCGTAAGGACTATCGGGATAGTAGAGGTTCTTGAGAAGGTCTTTTAGAGGCTTATTGTCTAACTGCAAAGTAAGTGTTAGGTGATCAGGCACCTCTTTGATACTAGTTTCGATATGAAGTGGAAAAGACCTGAGTTATAACGTGCATCCGCGTCCCGAAACAACTGACATAAACCTGCGTAAATAGATTCATCATTCAGCGTATTTCGTAAGCGTCCGTAGTCTTCAAGCCCTCTGTCTTCGCAAATTCTAAGGAATATAATGCGGTCGATGGTTTGCTGGACAGCGTAATTCAAATCACGCGTATCTAGGGAGCTATTTCTAAGCGCGAAATTCTTAGCCAGTAGTTCACGCCAACGCTCTATCTCCTCTAGAAATGCATCATCTACCTCAGATGTGCCACGCTTTCTCTTACTCTCCCCAGAGTACTGGTCGAAAGCCCCCCTCAGAATTGCTTCTCGGGAAAAAATCGATGATACTTCTCCCCATACCTCAGGCAATCTATCAAAGGTTGTATAGAAAACTCTGGCTGTTGATGCCTTGTCGGATTGATTGGGCTTTATCCTAGTGTCATAAACTGCAAATTCCTCGAAATCCGTAAGAATCGAGAGAGGAAGTTTTGCAGACCAAGCATATCGACGAAGTTGGTATGCAGGCGCAATGTCCCCTTTTATATCGATACTTGGTTTTTTAGCCTCAACAAAGAACTTTCTTACCCCACCAATTCTAAAACAGTAGTCAGGTGCTTTTGTCGTACCACCAATTCGGATCGCATCTTCATGCACAACATCTTTGTAAGCAGCTGCGTAGTTAGCTTTGTTTGATACGTCCCAGCCCAGTGCTTCAAACAGAGGGTTGAGGTACTCAATTCTTAGCCGAGTTTCGTTGTACTTGTTCGACTTGTAGTGAGTAAGGTGTGCATTAAAGTCTTCAACAAGTTGAACTACTGAATCTGGAACAGTCATAATTACTCTGTAAATTAGCCAAATCGATTAGATGGTGGAGTATCGAAATCTTTTAATCTGCTTGCAGTCAAGAGGCGTACTTGCAAACGCCTGATAGCGCTACTCATCAAAATAGTCGGAGTCGATTTTCTTTATTTCGTAGGTGCCAGCGGTCGAGACGCCCACGTCGTGATCCACCATTAGCTGAGCTAGGCGCTCCCCGTCAATCAGTATGATCCGAGTATCGATGTTAGACACATAACTTCTCGCTTCCTTAGTAAAGGAGGAGGTCGATATAAATATTCCCTTCTTGGCGCGCTTGCCCTGAAGCGCCCCAGCAAACTTTTGGATTTCTGGGCGGCCTACTGCTCCTTCCCAGCGCTTAGCCTGAATATAGATTACATCCAGCCCTAGCTTGTCCTCATTGATAATGCCGTCGATACCTTCATCGCCGGATTTGCCGACTGCCTTAGCTGCATCCTGTCTGTTTCCTCCGTAGCCCATTTTCAGCAGTAGGTCTATGACGGCGCGCTCAAAGAAATAGGGAGAGTTTCCTTTCAACTGAGCGAGTATTTCACCTTCAATTTCAACCTGGAGTTGGTTATAGGCATTGTGCAGAGCATCCTCAGGGGTCTCGGGGGACTCATCGTCTTGATCATCCGACTCCGGCTTCGGACTCTTCTTCCTCTTTCGAGCTAAGAATTCCTGAAAGGAGGGGTAATCACGCAGCCTATTGTTGTCCACCTTCTCAGGCTTGGTGGCGAGTAATTCCAAGCCTGCTTGAGTTATTCGGTGATAGCCTCGTTTAGGCAACTCAACCAACCCTGCCTGTTTCAGATAAGTGCGCGCCCACCATACTCGATTGGCGATAACGGTGCTTCCGCTGGGGAGCGACTCGGCTCGTTCATCATTAGTTAGACCAATGATGTCACTAATCTCATCAACGGCCTCTCTGGTCCGATGCATCTGTTCGTCTGCGGCATGTTCTAGCAGCGGTAGCATCAAAGATTGGTAGTCAGGTATGGCCATGTCATTCCCTTTATTTTTATACGGTAATATACAGGAAATAAGAGACTTACTCGCTCAATCCATAGCTAAACTGAACGCTGAATCTATGACGCTCTACTGGTACTTCAGAAATACAAAAAATCGGCCATAGAATTTTTGCTATCGACTGCAATTCCATAGTGCGGGGGTGCGCCCCCAATTAGAGGTTTCGATTTTGCCTATATATCTATTTTTGCCACGCCGCAAAATACACGTCAGCTCGCAACTGAACCAAAACTACGATGTAAATTGACGGTATATTTGACGGTATAAGCTGAATTTCTAAAAATATTTATATTTTATCTACCATATGTTATGCGTGTTATTCAATTCCCGCCGCCACAAAAAATTTGAAAGGGTCACCACTTGTGGTGACCCTTTTTCATTTTCAGTGATGGCAGGGGCTGGGCACGCGCCTGCAGGGCGCGGGTGGCCGAGCGGAGCGAAGTTCGTCGGAGCCGGCCGGAGGACGGCGGAGACGCAATTCCTTCGTTCACGGAATCTCGGTCAAATAACCACGCGCGGGTAACCAGCCGTAGATAGGTCCGCCGGAGCCTGCCCGGACGGCAGGTGGAGGCGCAACTCCTTCGTTCACAGAGCATCGATCAAGTGACCGGGCACGGGTGGCCAACAGGGTGGTGGTCCGTCGCAAAAGCCACAGATGAACGAAATCAGATTGCTATGAATTGGACATCAAACACGATCAAAAAGGGCTCTGACCCCTTTCTCTTATTCGATCCCTAAAAGGGTGCCTACTGGACCGACATAGAAAACGAAATCTGAGCAATGTAGACCTGCGGTTACAACAACCCCAATGGCAGCATCGGCTAGTTTTCTGTCAGTAGCTCTCGATATTTCAAGAAACCCGCTGAACCAAACTTATGTACCAACTCCGCCGCCTGCTCTTTTACATCTTGACGCAACAAGGCAGCTTTTAAGATATCTTGAGCAGCATCATCCCAAGTAAAATACATACCTGTCATCTGCAACTTGTCCAACATCATGGACAAACAGACGAGAACTTTTAAAGGGTCGGTATCGAGGTAGTCAACGAGCTTTCTTGCCGCAAAGTTCAAATCTTCGATCTCGTCCAATTCCCGTAGAAGCTCGTGAAATTTGTCCAGAGCCCATTGTCTCTCTATCACATCGGCATCTATCCACCAGCAAATACCTTCTAGCTCCTTATACTCTCCAGAGCCTCCTACTTCAGCCTGTCGCCAATCATATAGGTCTTTAAGCCTTTGCTCGACACTATTTTCCAGTCCATCAGGAGTGTTTCGGAGGCTTCGACCAATGAACTCAATAACGTATTCTCTCAGTCGTAACGGTGCATTCGAGTAGAACGTCTGAAGTATCTCGTCACCTATACTCAACTTAGATCGCCAATAGAACGTGATCAAGTGCGCTACGAAGTTTTCCAGTGATCGATCTCTGTCATCACTGTCTCTTTCTTCCGATAGACGACTTCCATACCGATTGTATATGTCCTTCATGATATCGAAGACATCATTATAGGGCTGGCAAAAGGTTATATAAGCTTTCCAGGCCGCGTCACCTAGACCTTGATCATCCTCTGAAAATATTCGAGGCATGGAATCTCTTGCCCAATCTGTATCCAGCAAATTTAGCCAAGGATAATACTGACCATACACAGATCTTATCGCTGGTGATGGGTCAAAATCCGGATCAAGATGCTGATCCAAAACATCTCTCATTTCAGGAATATTCTCAAAACTCACTTCCTCATCTTCCAAATTTCGGGAAACCCACAAGCCATACTCAATAAGAGCATGCATCGCCTCACCACGCACAGAATTTATGGCCATTGTGGCGGGATCCATACTACTACCGCCATACTCTGCCTCATAAGAAGGCGTTGGATCTGGGTCCTGGGTCAACGAAAGGATAAGCCGCCAAACGCGCTCCCTATATTCTGTTGGTATCTCTCCATTGCCTTTCTTCAGTCCTGAACCAATTAAACTGGCGATAGTTTTTCTACACCACGACCATCCGACATCTCGATCTTCGTAATCATCTAGTGTGTTCTGTGCTTCTACTTCATCTCTCTGCAACATCGCCCATTCAGACAATTCGAAAATATGTGGCCATGACGGCCCATCCAAGGCGGAAATACTGTCCCTGAAGCCTTGTAATACACCGCGAACGTAGGTAGGTACAAGATCTTTAAATAGTTCAGCAGAATACTTATATCTTTCTATATCAGACTTGACCGCCTCAGATAATTCTCGAGACAGGCCCTCCTGCGATGGGCCCATAGGGTCTCGAGGAGCACTCCACTCCCGAAGCATCGCTACTAAGTCACATATTTCTAGCTCATTGATCTGATCTACCGATAATGGACTGGTCGGACCCACCCATGTTGTCGTGTAGGAAGAATACTCTGGATGTTCCGGGGCACCTTTTTCTTCAATCAGGTCGTGATACTCAGCTAATCGATCTTCATCTAAGAACTTTCGAATTAAATGTAACCGTGTCTTCTTCCAGTAGGACCGGTAGTCTAAAAGATCGTCAGCATCAGGCTCTCTCCCGTAATGATCTCGATATCTTTGGGCATAATTATCGATATCAGCTCCACTATCGATCCAGTCATATACGGTCTCCTGTGCAGCCTGATCAACTAAATTAAACGCAGAAGCCAATAGGAGCGAGTACTCATTCCGAGTACTAGAATCCTCATATAGATATGTGCTTTCGACTAACTGCTTTGTCCGACTAGGGTCGATATCCGGAAACTTGGCACTCAAATATATCGATAATCTTCTTAGAATCGACCAATCGTATTCATTAAGCCTTTCAACAATACTTCGAAATCGCTCATTGTCTTCCTTGATCAGGGTAATGGATACGTCTCGTATCAAAACAAGCAAGTACTCTTTGATACCACTTACATGCCGAGTTTGCTCATTATCTTCCAAAGTGTTGCGCCAAATCCACGAATAGTCGCTTTCGGGAGATCGATTCTCTAAACGTAAAACGTTCACCATATAATCGAAGAAATAGAACAAATAGTGAACACTATCACTACTGCTGAGGACAAACGTCTCTACATAATTTTCCAGAAATGACTCGTACCCCCAGTCAGAGAATCTTGCCTCGACGTCGACACTTCTAGAATATGAATCCGTACCGGGCTCACCTACCTCTCTCGTATGCGCATTAACTTTCAGAATTTCTTTAATCAGCCTGAAAGCCGCGTCTTCGTTGCAACTCTGAACGTGCAGCGCTAGCTTCCCAGAAAGGTCAGGGTATAAACCGTCTAGCCTCTCTCTGGCTTCACACCACTTTAACTCCTCTTTGATATAGTCCGCGGCGTACTCGCAGGGTAACCGCTCAGCAACCTCGATCATACGGTGACGCAGCCTTTCATCATCCAGCGTGACTATTGATTTTAGGTAGCCATAAGCCTGATCAGGTTTGGTCGCCGCGACCTTGAGTACGTAGCCGAGAAAATACCAATCCGACTGATTATCTGCGAGAGCGGGATACCTTCCCGCTCCACATTCTTCGATAAAACCGCTATCTAGTATTACTTCAAGCCAAGAATCGTCTTCTATTTTCTCAAAAAAATGCCGACATACGGGAAGATTGTCTAGGTAGGCAGTTACGTTTGCGAAGGCCACTACATAACCCGAGTCATCCACAGATTCTATGATCCGATCGATCAGGTCGAGCTGCTCGAAAAACTTGAGCTCACTCATTTCTAAGCCCTTCATCATAGGCGCTTATAGGACTCATTTCGGGGGCCTTACTCCACTCCCTTAATATCTCTTCTACCGGGCCATGGTCGTCTGGGGAACTTCTGTGATAACGGACTACTTGAACACCTATATCTCTGAATCGACTATCTTCCTCATCCTCTTTTTCTCGGTTCCTTATTGGCTCCGGATTCTCAGGCATTTTTGTGTATACAGTCGGCAAAAGTATGTAGTGTTTAGGGCCGCCAGTGTTAGCCGTTTCCTCAAGCCTGATTTTAATTTCATTACAGATATCGAGTATTTTTCTCAACGCAGGCTCCTGTAGCCCACAACCAACAAAAACGACAGGCTGAAAAGAAAGCACCTGCGTCAAGAACGAAGGTATTATCGAGCCCTTGCTTTCATAGTTATGTTCGAAATCCTCTTCAGTTAGTATTAAGTCACCATCGACGACACTAGCACCTTCGGCGACAAAGCCGTGAATATAGAAAATAGCTTTGTCTTTAACCGCTTTTACATTTAACCCCCCCTTAAAGCTATACAAATCTAATTCTTTGAAGCGACCAGCTTCTGCTAGCAGGCGATCGTAATTAACAGTTATATACGCGTCGAATGGTGACTCGATTAGATACGTGTACCCCAGCGGTACATGAACTCCCTTTTTTCCAAACTCTTCTGACAGTACCCGGTGGTAATGTTCAGCAGAAGCATTCTTTGCCTTCTGGGCCAATTTCAATAAGTCTTGACCCACATCTTCAGAGTCGAAATCAACACCACACGCGTCACAAAGTCGTCTGACCAGAGTACCCCAGCTAATATACTCTCCGATTGATAATCCGGATCCGACAAACGCGACACTTTTCCCCGCATCGATGGAGTCGGAAAGCTCTCTTAGCTCTGGAGTTAATCTAGCTTTATCCATGCTTCATACCACCAATCCATGTGTCTTTGGCCTTGGTATTCTTTCAAAAAAATTGGACCAGGATGATCGGCGTGTTTCGGATCGAATGTCGTATAACTTGATTTGCTTACTTTTTTATTGCCTAGTCGATAGGCTCACAAGTATCCAAAGGATGATCCAGTTACGTCAATAAAAAAACCAACCTTTCGGAAAGTGTCAGTGAGAGTAAACCCTACTCTTTGGGTTACGATTCTTCGCTCGAAAAATTAGGGAGCGGCGCACACATCGTGACGCTCACGAAGAGAACTCATGCATTCGGGTAGTATCGGGGCGACTCGCTGCCTAACCCTTACCCGCCAACAACCATAAGTGACGATAGCCTAGAGTTCGAGGCAAGACCACAATCGAAGAAGGGAATTGAACTCAATTGTGTGGGTGTTAGATAGGAGGATTTCTATACCAGTACATTAATTTTTTGACTATATTTCAATACTTTACTTATTAAATTTTACGCCCGCCCCATCCTTCTCACCCTCCCCCCCACTGACCCAACCCCCACCCGCCCCCGTATACCCTCCAACCAACCACCGAGAACACCCCATGTGGCACCACACCGGCAAAGAACGCCCGGCCTTCGCCGAGGCACCCAGCCCAGGCCAGGAATCGGTATGGGATTACCCGCGGCCGCCGGCCCTGGTGCCCTGCGAGGCGCTGGTCGAGGTTTATCACGGTCAGTCCCCGCTCGCCTCCACCCACTCATCCCTGCGCGTCCTGGAGACCGCCAGCCCGCCCACCTATTACCTGCCCCCGGACAGCGTGGTCTGGAGCCAGTTGGTGCGGGCAGAAGGATCCTCGTTTTGCGAATGGAAGGGAACGGCCACGTACTGGGCGCTGGCGAATGACCCCAAAGGTGCTCCGGTCGGGTGGAGCTACGAAAACCCGAGCGAGCGCTTTGCGGCGATAGAAGGGCACATATCCTTCTACCCCCGCCTGCTCACGTGCAAGGTAGACGGTGAGCGGGTGCAGCCCCAGCCCGGGGGTTTTTACGGTGGGTGGATTACCAGCAAGGTCGCCGGCCCCTTCAAGGGTGAGCCGGGCACCGGACACTGGTAGCCCGGCTACTCCTTCTCCCTCGCACTAGTTCACGGCAGGCATACCCTGCCCTGAACTACGTCGGCCGGTACAACCCCTTCGCGGTGATCTTGGGCAGGTCCAACGCCGCCACCATACCCGGGTCGTGAGCAACGACGGCGGGAATCGCATTGACGATGGCCGTGGCGGTCTGGATAACGCCGGCCACCGCGTGGTCGCCGTGGCGGTCCTCCATCTCCATGGAGATCTCCATCCGGGGCTCGCCCTCAATGATGGTCATGTACCCATTGCCCTGGGGCCAGTCCGGGGCGATGTCGTCGGTGAGTCGCGTCACGTGCTCCAGCACGATCGCGTCGCGGCCGTCGACCACGCCGCGTACCTCAAAACGCATGGCCCCGGTGGTACCCGCCTTGAACAGGCCCATGCCGTTTTCGATGTCGTGCTCCAGGGGCAGGCGCTCGTGCACCTCGTACACCTTCTCGAGGGTAACGCCAAGCCCGGCGGCCACGGAGTGCACCGCGCCGCCCCAGCCCAATGACAGCATCCCCTCCTGGAACAGCATGCAGTCGTGGTCGATTGGGTAGCCGAACCCCATCACCTCGCGGATGGTGTGCTCCTGCTCGTAGGTGGCGTAGTTGATCACCTCGCGCATGCGCACGCTGCTCCAGTACTCCGAGAGACCGGTGAAGGTGAGTGGCATGGTGTCGTTGGCAAAGCCGGGGTCGATGCCGTTGTTGAAACAGGTCGTACCGCCCTCGGCACAGGCCTCGGCAATGGGCGTGGCCAGAAACTCCACGAGGGGATTCTGGGGGCACTGCAGCATGAACAGCGAGCTCGATACCACGTTGATGCCCGCGCGCAGACAGCGCGCCTGGTCCTCCGCCGCCTCCAGCATCCGGGTCTCCGAGTGCGCGGTGTACACCACGCAGTCGGGACGGGCCGCCAGTGCCGCGTCGATGTCGTCCGTGGCAAGCACACCGGTTTTTTCCGGCAGGCCCGCCAGTTCCGCCACGTCTTTCCCGGCCTTGTCGGCAGAGGACACGATGTGCCCCACCAACTCCAGCTCGGGGTGATTTAAGACCGCGCGCAGCGCGTACTTGCCGACGTTACCTGTTCCCCAGGTCACTACAGAGATAGCCATACCAGATTCCCACAACGATGAGGTTTGAAAGGATGATCGAGGCGGGGCGCACCGCCCCGCCAGGAGCGCGAATTACGCGGAGAGACGGATCTCCTCCACCGACTCCGCCAGCGCGGCGGACAGCAGAGTATAGGACATCCCCAGCTCCCGTTCCGAGCGTGACGCGTCAAACAGCAGCGAGCCCGCTGCGGTGGTCTTGAGCACGTCCAGGGGCAGCACCGGGCGCCTGCCGGTACGGCGGCTGATCAGCTCCATGCCCATGGCGACCGGCATCAGCCAGCGCTCGGGGATGTTGCGGTCGGGGATGCGCACGCCGGAGAGCGAGCCGATGATATCGAAGTATTCCCGTGTCGTGGCGCGCTGGTTGCCGATGAGGTACTTGCGCCCCACGCTGCCTTCTTTGAGCAGCGCCCGGACGATGGCTTCCGCGGCGTCACGGATATAAACGTAGGTGTAGGTGGTGTCGGCGCCCACCAACGCGGGCAACTTGCCTTCCACCGCGCGTCGCACCTCCATGGTCGCCTTGTCGTCACCGGCACCGATCACGGCGGCGAGGTAGACGGTAGTCAGCGGCAGGCCCTGCTCCCGGTGCAGCCGCCACCCGTGCTGGTCGCCCAGGTACTTGCTGCGCGCGTAGTCGCTGGGGTGCTCCCCCGGTTCGGTTTCCTCGTTGAACGGAATACGCTCCGGCACGCCCCAGGTGAGCGGCGTGCTCACCTGCACCACCTTTTCGATACCCGCCTCCAGGCAGGCCTCGAACACGTTCAGGGCGCCCTTTTCGTTCAGCGCGTAGAAGCGATCGCGGTCGGCGCTCCAGAACTCCCGGTACCCGGCGACGTTCACCACGCCCCAGCTGCCCTCAAAGGCGGCGGAGAGGCTTTTTCGGTCGGTGATATCGCCCTGGCGAAAGCTGACACGGTCGCCGAGCTCAGCCAGGTCGGCGGCCCTGTCGACGCTGCGCACCAGGCACCGCACCTGGATGTCGGGCTCCTCCAGCAGTCGCTCCACCACGTGCCTGCCGACAAACCCCGTGGCGCCGGTGACTGTCACAACCCGCTCGGCACTGGCCATAGCTTCCCTCACATTTGAACAGATGTTGGTCGTCTGCAGCGATGTACGGCCGAACTAGCCCGCCGGATCAACCCCGCGCCGTGACGAGGTTCCTGCGATCAGGCCTCGGAATCCAGCTTCCAGACGCAGCGGTTGGATTGGGACAGGTCGAGGGTCGCCGCCTCCATGGCCAGGCGCTTCTTCTCGCTCTCGCGGAACACCGCCACGGTGAAGGCCAGCCCACCAAAAACCAGCAAATGCGCCACCCACACGTAGCCGAACTTGAAAATGGAGAGGAACGCCAGACTGAACACCATACTCCACATCCACCCCAGCACCTGCATGAAGTAGTGCTGCGACGCGAGATCGAGATGCCTCAGGGGATTGTGGCGATTGTCCATCACCGCGGCCCAGCAGTCTGCAATGAATTTCCTCATGGTCGTGTCTCCTTGTCACTCACACCCGTGTGTACGGGCAATCACCCCGGCCGGTTTGACCATCTTTTGACGAGCGCGGGTCTCACCGTGGGCGTCGGGCGCGCAGCCACGCCGCCACCCTGCCCCACTGCCGGGCCAACCATCCCTCGGTCTTCAGGTGCTCTTTGGGGACGCCGTTCTCCGCGTACCAGCGCTCCCACTCGTAGGGCGTCAACGTCCGGGGCACCTTGTGCCGCAGGGCGCGCCGCAGGGCGTTGCCGCGCAGGCTGTTGTCGACTTCCCTGGACAGCTTCTTCCCGGCCTTGGGATCAAACGCCTTGGTCGGCATGCCCGATCTCCTGCTGTATCCGCACAACGGCCATTACGCATCGCGCACGGGTGTACACCCCGCCCCTCACCACGGAATGGCCTCGCCCTGCCAGTCGAGAAACTGTCCGGACGCCTCCGCCGATAACCCGTCGATCACCGCCAGCAGGTTTGCGGCACTCTCGGCCGGGGTATGCACGGTGTTCTTGTAGCCGGCGGAGATAAACGGCTCGGACAGGCGCGAGCGCACGGTGCCCGGGTGCAGGGCGACCACCGCCGTGTTGCGGTGACTGATCCGCCACTCGTGGGCGATGGTCCGCAGCAGCATGTTGTGGGCGGCCTTGGAGGCCCGGTAGCTGTACCATCCGCCCATGTGGTTGTCTTCGATACTGCCTACCCGGGCCGACAGCGAGGCCAGCACAGACGCCTGGTCATGGCGCAGCAGGTCGCCGAATTCGCGGGCAAGTAACGGCAACAGCGTGGCGTTGACGGCAAACGAGCGCTGCAGGTTGTCGGGGTCGAGGCTGCGCAGCCGCTTTTCCGGCTGCTGCTGGTCGCTGTGCAACAGGCCCACCGTGTTGAACAGCAGGTGCACCCTGTCCACCTTGTCGTGAACACTGGCGGAGGCGTTTGCGAGGGACTCGGGGCGCTGCGCATCGAACTGCAGGGTACTGACACGCGGGTCGGACAACCCTGGCTCACTGTTGCGCTGCAGGATCACCAGGTGCCGCAGGTTATCCCGCTGCAACAGGTTCTCCGCCAACGCCGAGCCGATGCCCCCATCGCCCACGATGACGGCGTTGAGTGCATCCTGTTGTAGCAGCTTATCGTCCACGTTGTTTCAAGACCTCGACAAGAGTGGCGCTTTGGGCCCATTACAGCGGCCGAAGATAAGCGCCGATGACAGGGGCCGGCGGGTTTCAGGACGGCCGCAGGAATCCTCTTCGGATCACCGGACAGGGGCGCGCCGCTCAGCGCTGGGCGGGAATCTCCACCATCACCTCGTTGCGCCGCAACCAGGGCAGGGTCCAGGGCGGGTTGTACTGCGCCAGCGCCACCTCGCCGCGGGGCTCGATGTCGTGCTCCGCGAGGGTGGCCATAAGAACCTCTATGTTGTCCTGCACGACGCCGTCCCGGGCCCAGCCGGAAAAGGCAACGACCGCCACGGTCCTGGCGGGCACGGCGTGCAGGGTCACCTTGTCGTTGTTGGGGTCGGGGAGCTGGTCCAGTGCCATCTGGTCGGGCATGTAAAACGCCATGAAAGTGTCTTCACCGGCCAGGGTCTGCTCCACCGGCGCGGTCATCGCGATTTCCTGTCCCGCGCTGTTGCCGCCGAAAATGTAGTCCGCGAGGGTGCGGAACACCCCGGACGACCCCTGTCCCGGCGCCATCGGCGTGCGGGCCTGGACAACCGGTGCGTAGTAGCGCAACTCCACCTCGCCCAGCGTGCCCACCGGGGCCCACTCGGGCTCTTCGGTGGCCTTCGCGGGCGCCACGGTGCCGGCGATCACCACCAGCACTCCCACGAGCCAACCCTTAACCGCGACATGTCTGTTCACCACGCTCACCTGTCATCACGATCACCTTGCGGGGACACACCGTGCGCCCTCCTGCTGGTAATTACGCATGCACCGTGCGATCAGATTCTGCACGGGTGTACCCGGTAAACGGTAAACCGGGGCCGCTCACACGAAGAAATCGGTGTTGTCGGCCCCCAGCAGGGTGGCGCCGAGATTGCGGGCGAACGCGGTGGGGTTGTTGGCCACGTGCGCGCGGGCGGTGTGGATGTCGAGAAAGCGCTGCTGTATCTCGCTGCCGAGAAACACCGAGGAACCCCCGGCGGAGGAGAACAGGGCGTCGACCACCTCGATCGCCTTCTCGATCACCAGCGACGCCTGGTACCGGTAGAGAACTCGGTCATCGATGGCGATGGTTTCACCGGCCCGCACGTTCGCCATCATCGCGTCGAAGTTGGCGAACATCACGCAGCTCATCTCCTCGATGACGTTGCGCGCCTGCGCTATACGGGTCTGGGTACTGGTATCCTGCGCCAGCTTGGTGATGTCGCCGCTGGCCTTGCGCGTGACCAGGTCGGCGTACTGCGCGAGCGCATCGCGCGCGGCCCCGATCGCCGGCGTGGACACCACCCGGATAAACAGCTGGGCCCAGGGCAGGTGGTACAGGGCGGCGCTGTCCGCGGTTACTCCGGGGTTAGTGCCCGCGAAGCCGTCGGACTGCTTGTGGGTGCGGTAGTCGGGGACGAAGGCGTCCTCCACCACGATATCGTTGGACCCCGTGCCCTGCAGCCCCATCGAGTGCCATGTGTCTTCTATGCGGTAATCGCTGTTGGGCACCAGGAACGTGCGGTAGGTCCCGTCCGGGAGAATGCCGCCCAGCAGCACCCATGTGCAGTGGTCGCAACCGCTGCTCCACCCCCACCGGCCGCTGATCCGGAATCCCCCGTCGGCGGGCTCGACCTTCGCCATGGGCGCGTAGGAGGAGGACACCCGCGTGTGAATGTCGTCGCCCCAGACATCCTGCTGGGCCCGGGGGTCCATGAGCGCGATCTGGAACGCGTGCACGGCGACGATGCCGCAGGCCCAGGCGGTGGACATGCACGCCTCGGCGATGGCCATCTGCATGCGGAAAAAATACTGGGGGTCCAGTTCCGCGCCGCCCCAACGGGCCGGCTGCAACGCCAGGAAGAAACCCGCCTCCTGCAGCGCGCGGATGTTCTCGTCGGGGACCCGCCGCTCGGAACGCGCCAGCGCGGCGTTGTCGCGCAACAGCGGTTGCAGGGCCTGCACCCTCGCCAACATGGCAGCACCGGCGTCCTTGGTTGCAACCGTCTCTTCCTTCATCGCTATATTCACTGCACTCTCTCCATCTGCTCCTGCTCCCTCTGTTCCTGCTCCGTCTGCTCCTGGTGCACGGTTCACTCGATCTGCCGCGGGGGCAGGTCCGGCTTCGCGTATGCCATGCGCTTGCTATCGATGCACGTGTGGTAGGTATCGAGCCCGGTGAGGGCCACGCTGTCGGCTGCCACCAGGTCCAGTGATCCGTCCGCGCGCAGCGAAGCGGAGGGCAGCTCCGCCAACACGACCTCGCCAATAACCAGGTGCGTGCCGTTGATGGTCAGGTGCGTGTGCTCGCGCAGTTGCAGTCCCAGCCGCACGCGAGCCTCCCGCACCATGGGCGCACCAAAGCCCTCCTCCCAGTGCGGGGTGAGCCCGGTCTTTTCGAACTCAGACGATTCCGGGGGATAACAGGCGGCGGTCTGGTGCGCCGCCTCGATCATGTCCGTGTGCACGTGGTTGAGGCTGTAGCAGCCCGTATCGAGGATGTTTTTCAGGGTGTGGCGCTCGTCGCCGCCGGGCCGGACAACCAGGGCCAGCAACGGCGGGTTGGAGCCGAGGTGCACCGCCGAGCTCATGATGGCCAGGTTGGTACGCCCCTCCACGTCGGCGGTGCCCACCAGGTTGGCCGACTTGAAGCCCGACAGGCAATTGACGAGGGCCGCGCGCGGCCTCGTGTCCATCGCCGCGATGTCCTGCGAGGTTAATTTCATGGGGTCTCCTGAAACGCAATACGGATCAGAGAACCTTATGGACCAGTAGATTCGGTATTTTTGGTACGGGTGTACTTTACTGTCGCTCTAAGCTACAGGGGGCCCCGGTATGGGTCGCCGAGAGGAGCTGTGGCGGTAAGGGGGCAGCGGGGGCTCGCATGCCCTCGAGTATGGGTCAGATTTTCAAAGGTGCCCCAGGGTGGGATGCAAATTCACCGGGGCCAGGGGTGGGGGACGCCGCGCCCTACCTACCCCATCCGCTCCCACACCAGCCGATCGCTGAATGGGCCCTGGTCAGCCGTCAGGGACAGCACGGCCCCATTTGCGCTGAACTCATACTCACGGCTCAAGGTGGTACCTATCCACTGGGGCGCCAGGCTTACCCGTACACGGTGATGCACCCTGCGCTCGTCGTGGTCGAAGGGCCCGCTGTAGGCGATATACCCGTGGCCGGCGAGGTAGAAACTGCGCAGGTGCTCCATATCCTCGGCGGACGGCGTGAAGTTTGGGTCTTCCTCGATGGAGCGACGCAGGGCGTTAAGCGCGAAACGATCCTCGGAAAAGTCCGGTCTGTCCCGCACCATTAACGTGGCGGACATCCACCCCTCGGGCGTGTACAGAATGTGGCCGTCCACTTCACCGCCGAAGGGCTGCCGCGTGCTCCCGTCGCCCAAATGCACTGACCACTCCGCAAGGCGCCAGACGCCATGAAAATCCTCTGACCGGGCTGTCATCCTGGCCAAATCCCCATGGTGTTGGGCTCGATGTACATGCTTTTCTCCTCAGATTTCCTCAGGCCTTCGCCGGTCCGAGGCCGACGAGCCCGGCGATCATCTTGTCGATCACTCCCTGGGGCGCGACGCGCTTGATCACCGACAAGCCCTTGGCCCGGTCCATGGGCACGCGCAACGGTTTCTTCGGGGAACCGATTACCTCGAGTATCCTTTCCGACACGGCCTGCGGGGTCAACTTGCTGGCGGCTGTATCTTTGGACATTTGCTTTAGCATCTTGTGGCTGATGGAGCCCTCCTCCACGTTGTCTACCAGGCGCAGGTGGTGGCCGGTGTCCGGGCGATCCATGCGCATGGCCACCGGCTGCATGATGACTACGGAGACGCCCTCGAAGCGCAACTCGTGGTAGAGCGCCTCACTGAAGGCCTCCATGGCGAACTTGGCAGAGGTGTAGGAGCTCATGTAGGGCACCGCGAGTACACCACCCAGGGAACTCATATTGACGATCGTGCCTGAGCCATGGGCCCGCATGACCGGCGCGACCGCCTTGCACATGCGCATCACACCGAACACATTGGTGTCATAGAGGTGCTTCACCTCATCCACCGTCGCTTCGTGCACACCGCCGATGAACATCTCGTTGGCGCAGTTGATCAGCACGTCGATGCGCCCCTCTTTCTCGACGAGGGCGTTGATGCAGGCGTCGACGGATGCGTCGGAGGTAACGTCAACTTCCAGCAAGGGGAAGTCGTAACGCCCCTCGTGTTGTGCCGGGTTGCGCGTGGTGCCGTAGACGGTCATGCCTGCCTCTGCTGCCATCGGTCCCAGGACCTCGCCCAATCCACCAGTTACACCCGTTATCAAAACTACCTTGCTCATTGCTCTCTACTCCTCAATCAGCCGTACCAGCTGCTTGCCGTCGTTCTCGCCGCGCAGCATGCGAAAGAACGCCGCCGGCACCTGTTCAATTCCCTGCATGACATCTTCCTTCGCGTTCAGCTTGCCCTGCTTGAGCAGGTCTGCCAGCGCCAGCAGCGCCTCGATCATCCGGTCCGCGTGGTCAAAAAGTACAAAGCCCTGCTTGCGGATGCGCTTGGATAGAATCACGTTGTTGTCCCGCCGGCCGACGTCCTGTTTCGTGTCGGACAGGTGCGAAATGCCCATGCGGCCAATTACCGCGATACGTGCACCCACGTTGTACAGGTCCAGCAGCGCCTCGGAGATGTCACCGGAGGTGTTGTCGTAGTACATATCGACCCCATTCGGGCAGGCGGCGGCGAGGTCGGCTGCCAGTTCTTGAACAGACTTGCCGCGGTAGCTGAGCACCGCGTCGTAACCCCACTCCTCCTGCACCCGCGCCGCCTTGTCGTCGGTACTAACAATGCCGACCACACGGCAACCAGCATCCTTCGCCAGTTGGGCCACGACCGTGCCGACGGCGCTACCCGCAGAGGAAATCACCAGGGTCTCGCCCTCCTTCGGCTGGCATATATCGAAAAACGACAGCCAGGCCGTGGCGCCGGTGGTGCCCATTACACCCAGGTACCAGCTCGCGGGGGCCAGATCCGTGTCCACCGGAAAGCCGCCGGACTCGGGGCCGCCCAGGGAGAATTCCTGCATGTCGAAGCGCCCAAACCGCATCTGCCCCACCGGCGCACCCTCCCAGTTGGAGGCGATGACCTCGCCGACGCAGTAGGCGTGCATGACTTCGCCGGGGGTGGCGGACTCGGTGTAGTTGTCCTCATTGCGCATGCGCGACACCAGGGCCGGGTCCATGGACACGAAGTGGTTGCGCACCACGTACTGGTTTTCACCCGGCTCGGGTACGGCCTCCTCGGCGAAACGGAAGATGTCCTCCGTCGGCGCCCCCGTGGGTCGCTGCTTAAAAATCACCTGGCGGTTAACGGCACTGTTCATCGGTATCTCCTGTTCTCAATTCAGGCCCAGCATGTCAGCGGCCTCCGACAGCGTCTGTTCAGCGCTGTCGGCGTCAAAGGCGGCCATGCAAAAGCGATCGGGGCGCAGCAGGACGAGCTTGGCCCCACCCCGCTCGAACAACTCCGCCACATGGGAACCTGGCGCCAGGGCCAGTTCGCCACTGGCGCCATCGTCCCGCAGCCCCAACACCGACACCCCGTGCTCCCGCCACCAGGCCGCCAACTCGTTGCCCAACTCCTGGGCGGGGTCGCAGTTGTAGCCGAGAATGGCAAAACCCGGGCCGAGAAATTCGTCCAGCAGGCCCTCGCGCCCATCCCCGTTGGTTACCTTGGGCTGGCTGAACATGCGTCCGGCGAGGTACTGCTCGCCCAGGCCGATGGCAAACCCCGCGCTGAAATACCGGTCCAGCAAGGCCCTGAAGATGCCGTTCACAAAGCCATCCACCGTATCCCGGTCTTTGTTCATCTCCGCGAAGCCCGCGTCTCGGGCCGCGGCGGCCTCCGGGTCCGTGGGCTGTATCTGTTTGCCGAGGTCGACCGCCACGTCGATCAGCTCCTTCGCGTGGTCCCAGCGCTCGGCTTCATAGGTCTCCAGCAGCGCCGCCGGTACCCCGTCGCGAAGAACCGCAACCAGTTTCCAGCCCAGGTTGAGGGCATCGCGTACACCGCTGTTCAGGCCCTGACCCGCAAAGGGCGGCGTCATGTGGGCGGCGTCGCCGGCGAGAAATACACGGCCCTGCTGAAAGCGCTCGGCGATGATGGCGCTGAAATCGTAGACCCGGCGCCGGTAGATATCGACGCCGCTGATATCGATGTGTGGTTCCAGCAGCGCATGAATCGTCTCATCCTTGAGGAATTCATCGCGGTCCTCACCCGGCAATAGCATCCACTCCCAGCGACGATTGTTGTGCGGTGTCTGGATGAACATCCCCGGCCGCTTCGGGTCGCAGAAAAATCGGTAGTTCCGTTTCCCGTCGTACTCTTTTTCCACCGTGTCGATCACCAACCAGGGCTGGGGGTTGGAGACACCGTGCATGGCGATGCCAAGCTGCTTGCGCACGGTGGAGCGACCCCCATCACAGCCGACCAGGTACTGCGCCGCAATTTCATAGCCTTCGCTATCGGCACATTGCACCGTCGCCGTTACGCCATTGTCGCTCTGTTCGAACGCTTCCAGGCTGTGCTGGTAGCGCAGATCCACACAGCTATAGCGGGCGAGTTCCGCCGCGAGTTTGGCCACAAAACGCGGCTGGCTGAAACCCGCAAGCTGGGGGTAGCCGAGAGGGCCGGGCTGGTCGTCATCGATATAAAACAGTAGCTCGCCATCGCCGTTGTAGTAACCGCCCGTCATACCCTGCATCAGGTCTTCCTCGACCACGTCCAGCACGTCCAGGTATTGCAGGGTGCGCAGAGTCTCGGGGTCGAGACCGACAGCCCTGGGCTCATCCGGCAGCTCCGCCGCCAGCTCCAGGATGACCGTGTTCACGCCGGCGCGGCCCAGCACATGGGCCAGCAACAGGCCGACGGGGCCCGCGCCGATGATCACTACCGCTGTCTCTTCAGTGTTCATGCTGCCTGTCCTGCCGAGGTCATCACATTCATGAAATCCGGCTGCGCCTTCTTGAGCTGGCGGATACGCTCCGTCGATCGGTCGACAATTGGCAGCCGGTACTCGCTGATGCCGGTAAATCCGGGGCGTTGCTGCAGGCGCTGCCAGTAGTCGTGCACCACCGGCCGCTTGTCCGGTCCAACCAGGGAATCCAGCCAGTCCGCCTCGACGAGGCGCTCGAAGAGCACCAGCCAGCTGATATCCGCCAGGGTGTACTGCTCGCCGCAGATCCAGTCGCGGTCCTTCAGGTGCTCACCCAGTTCGTCGAGATGATTCTCCATCGCCGCGTACGCCCGGCGCGTCTGCTTCACCGCGGGCTTGATATTCGACAGTCCATCGAGGCCGCGCACCTTCAGCATGAGAAAAAGGAAGGGGCGGAACTTGATGCGGTGGAAGAGCAGGCCCTCTATCAGCTTGTGATAGGGGATCTCCACCATGCCGGAGGCGAATACGGGCAGGGTCAACACCGCGACACACATGGCGGCGGAATCCTGTAACTGGTTGCCGCCCTCGTCCGGCCCCTCGTCGGTGATGGAAGCGCGCAGCTTCCAGGCCTCCATGAGTTCGCGCAGGGCCGGGTCATCGGGGATCAGCAAGGGCGCCCCCTCCGGTGCGCGCTCCGCGCAATAAGTAATGATGTCGTGGGACTCGTACACCGGGTGGCCGTTGTGCACCAACGCCGGCAGGATGCCCGCCGGGTTCACCGCCAGGTAGTGGCGGCTGACGGTCTCGTAGGAGCCCGTCTCGATCAGGTCGATGTGGTGCTCTGCAAAGGGGATGCCCAGTTCCTTCAGGCAGACCCGCACCTTCTTCGAGCACAGGGAGAGGCCGTTGTGGTAGAGCTCGTATTCATGCTCGTAGGGTAGGGAAATGTCCTCGTGCAGGCCGCCGGGCATGGCGTGGGTGCGCCGGTGTCGCTTTTCCCACAGGTACCAGCCCACCAGGGCGGCGATGATCAGCAGGATTACAGGCGTCATCAACCCGCCCCCCTACGGACAGGACATATGTATTGTTGCGAATATAACTTTCTATTATTTGTAATCATACGAATTTAATTTCCCGCGGAAAAACCCCTCGAATTCACGTTCTCCAGGGTGGGTTACTCGCGTACGCCGAGTAGCGCGTTGACCATGACCTCCGCGTGGGCATCGACCACGTCGTCCTCGTGGGACTCCACGCCAAACACCAGCTCGCACTCCGGGGAGTGGGCGAAGATCAGAGAGCTGCCGCCGGCGAGCAGGTAGTACCAGTGGACGAACTGGCGGTCGTCGAGGCCCAGGGCGTCCTTGACGGGCCCGCGAATGCGATCGGCCATCTTGCGGATGTGCTTGTCGACAATGTAATTGAGGCGCCGGCTGTGGTGGCGGGCCTCCTGGCTCAGCAGCCTGGCAAACTCGGGGTGGCGCGCGGTGAAACGCACGTAAAACCTTATAGTGAAGGCTATTTGTTCACGCGCGGAGAGATCCTGGATCAGCTCCAGCCGCGGTTCCAACTGGTCGTTGAGCAGGTCGAAAGTGGCATCCGCCATCTCTTTCCAGATGCTCTCCTTGTCCTTGAAGTGGTAGGCCACCAGCCCTCGCTGTACTTCCGCCAGGTTCTCGATATCGCGGATGGAGACACCCTCATAGCCGTGTTCCGTAAACAGCCGCGTGGCGGCATCGAGGAGCTTGGACCGGGTGATCTCGGTGCGCTCCTGGGTGCGCCGCTGGCGTTTGGGGCTGGCCTGGTCCTGGGATTGGGCACCGGCCTGGGTTTTGCTCATGGCGATATCCACTGTGTGTCGATGACGGCAAGTATAGGCATGGGGGAACAAAAGAATCAAGGATTATTTTGTTGACTTACAAATTTATTGATCTATTATTCGTTCTTAACCATATTTACCCCAGGGAGACCCCACCGTGAAACTGATCAGCTTTATCAAGGACGGACAGGCCGGCTACGGCATCCTCGACGGCGACGCCGTCACCGACCTGGGTGCCCACCTCGGCGCCGACTACCCGGACCTGAAGAGCCTGTTGGATGGGGGTCTGGACGCCGCCCGCGCCCTCGCAGGCGAGACCGATTTCAACCTGGCAGACATCGACGAGCTGCTGCCGCCCATCCCCAATCCGGGCGTGGTCTGGTGCGCCGGGATGAACACCCACTCCCACTTCATCGAGGCCAGGGACCACATGGGTCTCACCGAGGAGCCCAAGGCCCCCATGTTCTTCCTGCGCGCCACCGCCACCCTGGTCGGCTCCGGCCAGGACCTGGAAAAACCCCTGAAGGAACCCGCATTCGATTACGAGGGGGAGATCGCCCTGGTCATCGGCAGGGAATGCCGCAATGTCAGTGAAGAAGATGCGCTGGACTATGTCGCCGGCTACAGCTGTTTCAACGACGGCTCCGCGCGCTTTTTCCAGATCAGCAGTTCCCAGCTCACCACCGGCAAGAACGCCTACCGCTCCGGCGGCTTCGGCCCCTGCCTGGCTACCGCCGACAGCGTCGACCTCGACACCATGCAACTGGAATGTAGGGTCAACGGCGAGGTGCGCCAGGTCATGCCCCTGGACGATTTGATCTTCGGCTTCGCCCAGCTCGTATCGCACATCTCCGACATCTACCCCCTGCAACCCGGAGACGTCATCGTCACCGGGGCTGCCGAGGGTGTCGGCGCCCTGCGCGACCCGCAGTCCTTCCTGGCTCCGGGCGACAGCATCGAGGTGGAGGTGAGCGGCGTCGGCACCCTGGTCAACGGGGTGCGTGAACAGGTCCTGTAAGAACACAAAGAAAACGCTCCACGGACGGGATAAACCTATAACGACCCGAAGGTGACACGATGGCAGTAAGGAAGAAAACTCCCGCGGTACTGGCTAGCCTGTTGGGATTCATGGGCGGCCAGGCCGCGGCGCAAGCCGTACTGGAGGAGATAATCGTCACCGCGCAGAAACGCAGCGAGAGCCTGCAGGACGTCTCCGTCGCGGTGAGCGTGATGGACGGCGACAAACTGCAGGCTGCGGACATCGCCAGCCTCGAGGAGATGGCCTTCTACATCCCCAGCTACGACCAGTCGCGCACCGCATTGAGCACCGAGGCACGGATTCGCGGCATCGGCTCATCGTCGAACCCGGGCTTCGAGCAGTCGGTGGGCATGTTTATCGATGACATCTACATGAGCCGCGCGCGGCAGACCGTCGTGCCCCTGTTCGACCTGGACCGGGTGGAGATTCTCAAGGGCCCCCAGTCCACTCTCTTCGGCAAGAACACCATCGCCGGCGCCGTGGCCATTCACACCGCCCAGCCGACGGAGGCAAACGAGGGGCGCCTGTCGGTCTTGTACGGGACCGACGGCCAGGCCAAGGGTGAGGCCATGTGGTCCGGCCCATTGAGCGACACCCTCGGCCTGCGACTTGCGGGGATGACCCGCACCTCCGACGGCTACATCGACAACCAGTTCAACGGCGACGACGGACCCCAGGTCGACCAGTGGGGTGTGCGCGGCACTCTGAACTGGCTGCCTAACGCGAAGACCTCCGTGCGGATCAAGCTGGAGAGCGCCGAGGACGAGGTAGATGGCTCTCCAAGCATCCTGTCCCTGAACACACAAATCGAAGGCCCCGGAGCGCCCCCCTTGTTCAGCCACCTGGATGAGGTACCGCCCCATTACGTGGGTGTCGACGACAGCGACAATTTTGAAACCGACGTCGGCAATGTGATCGACGGCCAGGTGCGCACTTTCCATACCGATACCGACTTCAACAACGGCCTGATCAACATCGAGTACGACCTCGGGGGCTACCTACTCACCTCTATCACCGGGTACACCGACTACAAGCTAAAAGGAATTCGCGATCTGGACGTCAGTCCGGTGACCCTGATTGGCTCCGACTCCGGTGAAGACTACGAGCAGTGGAGCCAGGAACTGCGCCTCACCTCCCCCATCGGCGAGACCTTCGACTACATGGCGGGTATCTACCTGCAGCGCGGCGAATACAGCGACGGGCCCAACGAGGTGGGCTTTTTTACCAGCAACATCGGCCTGCCGGACCTTGCGGACGGCTATCGCGTCTATCGCTTCAGCCAGGACACGGACGCCGCCTCCGCCTTCGTCATGGGCAACTGGCGCTTCGCCGAACAGTTCGCCCTGAAGCTGGGCCTACGCTACTCCTGGGAAGAGAAGGACATGGACAAGTCGGTGGTGCTGGCGGACGCGACACTGCGCCCGCTGGTGCCGGGCGATCCCGCCGACGACCTGGTGCTCGACGTGGTATGGCGCGGTACACAGAACGCCTTCCCCTATGAGACCAGCCAGACCCGCTCGGAAACCGAGTGGCTGCCCCAGGTGATACTGGAGTGGTACCCGAACGAGGACACCATGGTCTACGCCTCGGCCAGCACCGGCACCAAGGCCGGGGGCTGGGACGCCATCCACGTCAACGGCGACGACCTGTCCACACTGGAGTACGAGGACGAGAGCATCGAGTCCTTCGAGATCGGTTTAAAAGCGTCCCTCTGGGACAACCGTGCCACGATCAACGCGGCGGCCTTCCACAGCACCATCGACGACCTGCAGGTCTCGGAGTACGACGGCGCCGTGGGGTTCAACGTGAGCAACGCGGCGCAGGCAACCAGCCAGGGTGTGGAGATGGACATGCGGGTGGCGATTACCGAGCGGCTGCGCGCCGGCGTGGCCATCACCTGGCTGGACTACAGTTACGACGAGTGGCCTGACGCGCCCTGCAACCAGCCCCAGTTCAATGACCACTTCCTGGCCACGGGCTCACGCACCGGCTGCACACAGGACCTGGAAGGGGAGCCCACGGTACAGGCACCGGACTGGTCCGGCAGCCTGTCCGCCAGCTACCTGTGGAGCCTCCCCGCGGACCTCGGCCTGTTGCTGGCCGTGGATGCCAACTACCGCGACGACCTCTACCTCGCCGCGGACCTGGACCCGAACACGAAGCAGGACAGCTTCTGGCTGCTCAATGCGCAACTGGCACTGACCCCGGCGGACGGCCGCTGGCAGGTCGCCTTCATCGGCAAGAACCTCGGCGATGAAACCGTCTACAGTTTCGAGGACGACGCGCCGTTGGGCAACGGCAACGTCTACGGACTGGCCGACCCCGTCGGCAGCTTCGTCGCTATCACGTCACCGCCGCGCAGTTACGCGGTGGAACTCACCTGGTATTTTCAATAGGTAACGACAATGACCGCCAACAACCAGCACTACATCGGCGCCGACGCCGTCAGCCCGGAGGCCGTGGCGAACGCCGGCAGCAAGCCGCTCGAGCGACCAGAGCCCCTGTGCCGGGTCGACGACGTCGCCTACGTCCTGTTCGAACGCCCCGACCTCGACAGGCAGCGCGCATTCCTGGAGGACTTCGGCATGCGCGTGGCGAGCGAGGACAGCACCGCCGTATACCTGCGCGGCAACGGCCCCTCCCCCTGGTTCTACTGTGCGTTAAAGGGCGAGGAAGCACGCTACCACGGCGCGGGCTACACGCTGACTTCCCGTGAGGCGCTGGAGACCATGGCGCGCCACCACAACGTGGACATCGAGCCCATCGATGCCCCCGGTGGCGGCGAGCGGGTAAGACTGCGCGACCCGGACGGTTTTATCGCCGACCTCGTCTACGGCCGGGAGGAACAGGAACGCGTCCCCTGCCGGGGCTCGCTGTTCACAGCCAATACCCCGGCCGACAAGCAGCGGGTCAACGGCGGTGTGCGCAGCTCGGCGGAGCCCAGTCCCCTCGAAAAACTCGGCCACCTGGTCATGGCTGTGACGAATTTCCAGAAGTCCGCCCACTGGTACATGGAAAACCTCGGCGTCATTCCCACGGATGTGCAGTGCATCAAGGACGGCACTCCGGTCCTGGCCTTCCTGCGCTGTGATCGCGGTGACACGCCGGCGGACCATCACACGGTGGTCGTCGCCCAGAACATCGCTCCGTCATTGATGCACACCGCCTACGAGACCCTGGACCTGGACAGTATCGGCCAGGGCTCACAGTACCTGCGCTGGAAGGGCTGGAAGCACCAGTGGGGCATCGGTCGGCATATTCTCGGCAGTCAGCTGTTCGACTACTGGCTCGACCCCTACGGCACGGAGATGGAACACTATGCGGATGGCGACGTATTCACCGCCGACCATCCCACCGGTTACCACCCACTGACACCGGGCAGCCTCTATACCTGGGGCGAGGACCCCCCGCCGGCGCCGACGCCGGGCGTGCTGCAGATTCTCAAAATGGTCCTGACCGGGCAGGCAAAGAAGCTATCCCCCGCGGTGCGCCGCATGGGCGCGGCGATGGCTGCGCCGGCGCGGCCATGGCTCTAGAACGGTGGAGCGTGAGGTAAAAGGTGAGGTTAAAACCGAGGCAACTAGCAGGGCGCCAGGGGGAGTGCATCAGTTAAAGTAGCACTATAACCTGAACACTTTCTCAGCATTGCGATGGTAGATCTTGTGGCGGTCTTCCTCACTGAGCGGCGCGGCGTCCATCATCGCTACCGGCTCCTCGTTCTCCTCGAAGGGATAGTCCACGGCAAACAGGATGCGGTCCGGCCCCATCACGCTGTGGGCCAGCACCAGGGGCTCGGTGTAGTTCATACCGCTGGTGGTGATATAGAAGTTGTCGAGGAAGTACTGGCTGGGCTTCTTCTTCAGCTTGCGCTCGGGCGGATTGATGCCCTGGAACAGTTCCATCTTCTTGTCGATGCGCGGCAGCCAGAAGGGAAGGCCCTCCCCCATGTGACCCAGCACGATGGTCAGGCCCGGAAAATCGTCGAACACGCCGCTCAGGATAAGGCGCATGGCGTGCAGACTCGCGTCCATGGGAAAGCCGAAGGCCGCCGCCTCCAGACCAAAGTACTTCTGGAAGGGCCCGACCATGTCCGGTGCGGGCACCCGCGGGTGTATGTAGACCGGGACGCCGAGTGCCTGGGCCTTGTCAAAGATGACCCAGTATTTTTCCTCGTCGAGAAACTCGCCCTTGGTGTGGGAATTGATGATGACGCCCTTCATGTCGAGTTTCGTCACCGCCCGTTCCAGCTCCCGCGCGGCGCCGGCCGGGTCCTGCGGTGCGATGGTGGCGAGGCCGGCAAAGCGCGTGGGATGGGCGCGTACCGCCTCAGCCAGGGTCTCGTTTACCGACTGCGCCAGGTCGCTACCCAAGCCGGGGTCGTAGATCTGCACACCGGGGGAGGTCACCGAGAGCAATTGCATGTCGATACCCGCCGCGTCCATGGCTTCGATGCGGCCCTCGCCGAGATCGGTCATGCGTTTCAGGCCCAGGGAGCCCGGCGCGCCGACAAACTCCTTGAACATGTCCCACACGCCTATCGAATCCATCAGGGTGCCCCAGAACTGGGTGAAGCCCGGTTCATCCTCAGGGTTCTGCGCCAGCAGTTCGCGCTGTGCGGCCATCAGTTCCGGTGTGGAGAAGGCCTCTTCCACGGCGATGCGCCGCATCGGTGTGGACTGGTCCTTTTCGGAAGGCCCGCTTGCTTCTGCCGACTGCACACCCAGTCGCGCTACCCCGGCCAACGCCGGGCCGGCGAGGGCTGCCCGCACCAGGTTTCGCCTGTTAATACCCATATCCAGTTCCTCCGGCGTTTTCGATTAGTAGCGCAGGTTGAGCTGCAATTCGATGGTGCGCGGCGGGGCCATGTAAGCGAAGAACAGGCCGTCCAGCAGGAAGGGGTCGTTGACGAAGGTGCGCACCTCCTCGTCGGTGATGTTCCTGCCCACGAGCGCCACCTCCCAACTGTTGGAGACACTCCCCAGGGCGACCCGGGCGTTGTACAGGGTATTCGACCCCTCCTTTGTCTGCGGATCCAGGTCACCGGCCAGGTATTGACTGCTGGTGTACACGGTATCCACCTGGCCACTGACCAGAAACTCGCCGAACTCCTCCTGGTAGGCCAGTGCCAGCACGGAGGTCCACTCCGGTGCAAAGGGCAACTCCTCTCCGGACAGGTCCTGCCGACAATTGGCCGGGTCGCCCCCCGCGTCGGCGACGGCCAGCTCCTGGGCCACGGTGCAGGGGGCATTGGGAAAGTCGTCGTACTCGGCATCCAGCCATGCCAGGGAACCGCTCAGGGTGAAGGCCTCGCTGAGCAGATACATGCCATCCACCTCCACACCCCGGCTGGTGGCGGTCGCCGCGTTGCCGACGACAAAGGAGTCCCCCTGGAAGGTGCTCACCTGCAGTTCGTCGAACTCGGTGTAGAACGCGGCGAAGTTCAGCGTGGCCCGGGAATCGAACAGGCGCATTTTGCCGCCGACCTCGAAAGCGGTGGCCTCCTCGTCGTCGAACTCGAAACTGGCCGGATTGCCCTCCGGCGGATACTCCCCGGGGTCGTCTCCGGTGGAGCCCGCCTCATTGAATCCGCCGGACTTGAAAGCCTCGCTGGCGCTGGCATAAAACATGATGTCGTCAGTGTAGTCCCAGGAAATGCGCAGTGTCGGCGACCAGTCGTCCGCGCTGCGGTCATCGGCGATCTCGTGCTCGTAGATGCCGATGAATTGTGCCGCGTTGCGGGTCAGCGCATTCAGAGCGGGGTCGGTCTCCGGTGGATAGACCTCGTCCAGCGGCGTGCTGCTCAGGTAACCGGTGTAGAACAGGCTGCGCTCGGCGTCCTTGCTCTCGTCGGTGTAACGCAGGCCGGCATTGATATGGAGGCGATCGGTCGCGTGCCAGGTGACGGAGCCGAACACGGCCCAGGTGTCCGCATCCTGGCTGTAGTCCCCCTGGAATCCGAAGGGCGACAACAGGCCGAAGGCCGGGTTGACCCCAGGACCACCCACGGCACTCTGGGGCTTCACGCCCAGGTTGCGCTGCACATCCAGCTCGTTCTCCTGGTAGTAAAAACCCGCGATGAAGTCGATGCTGTCTCCCACAGGGGATGTGAGGCGCAGCTCCTGGCTCCACTGTTCAAAGTCCTGGGACGGGGCGAAGGCCGAGAGATCGATGGCCGTGGTATCCGCATCCACGAGATCGTCGTACTGGTACTCCGAGTAGCCGGTGATCGACGTCAGCTCATATTCCCCGAGGGCCCAATCCAGCTGCAGCGTGGCGTTTTCAGCGTCGGTGTCGGAACTCTCGACGGTGTTCGTGGAGCGTTTGTCGACATCGTCGCTATATTTCGGATCAGCCGCCCGTATCAGGTCCTCCCAGCCACCAGCCTCGTCGGTCCTGGAGGACTTGCCGTCCAGCTCGGTTTCCGAGTCCTCGTATTTGAAGAAAACGGACAGGTCTTCGGTGGCGTGCCACAACAAGCTGCCGCGTAGGACCGTGGAGTCCGCGTCCACTTCGTCCCGAGAGAGTTTGGTGTTGTCGAAGTAACCCTCCGCGTCCGAGTGGCGAATTGCGAGGCGCCCGGACAGGGAATCGGTAATGGGCCCGGAAAGAATGCCGTCTACGGAGAAGTCGTCGTACTCCACTTCGTAGGCGGTGCGCAGAATCGCCTCCAGTTCATCGGTAGGTCGTTCGGTCGTTACGGTGATCGCGCCGGCGATGGTGTTCTTGCCGAACAGGGTGCCCTGGGGGCCGCGCAGTACTTCCACCGAGGCGACGTCCAGGAACGGTGCGCGAAACTGCCGCGCCCGCCCCGCATAGATACCGTCGATAAACAGGCCCACCGACTGCTCGAAGGCGGCGTTGTCGCCGGAGCCGAGACCGCGGATGAAAATCTGCGAAGCGCCTGGCGTTTCGTTGATGGTCAGGTTGGGCACGTAGATGGACATCTCTTCCAGATTGCCCAGGCCCTGTTCGATGATCTGCTGGCCCGATACCGCGCTGACCGATACCGGCACGTCCTGCAGGCTCTCCTCGCGTTTCTGGGCGGTGACGATGATCTCCTCCAGGACCAGTCTCTGCGCCTGCGCGGGTAGCGCCGGCAGTGCCAGGGCCGCGAGGCCGGAAGCCGCCAGGGCAGATCGAAAGGCTATTTGTGTGTTCATGGGTCTTTCCTCCTGCGGTCGCCGCAGCGCCGCGCGTTGTTGTTATAAGGCCAGTTGGGCGGCGGCGCGCGCTCCCTTTGTCACTTCCGGTGCGGGTTTTTTCCCGTTGGTTTCCGCGAAGAAACGGCGGATCGCGCGATTGGTTGCTCTCGGGTTTTCAAGGTGCAGAAAATGGTTGGAGTGGATGAACTGCACTCGCGCATCCCAGACAAACTCTGGAGAGCGATCGTATTCCTCCGGGTGCTGCCCTTTGTCATACAAGGCCTGCAGTATCAACATCGGCATGGTCATGGAATCGAACAAGAAGTTGTGCCGGTCCGCCAGTTCGATATCGAAATTGGTGGTCTCGAAGTACTTGCATATCGCCGCGGCGGTCCCGCGGAAAGTAAACTCGTACTTCAGACGCTTTATGTCCGAAGGGCTGAGGTCTGACTCGAACCAGCCCTGGTAGACCACAGGCACGAAGTTGTGTGAACGAAACAGTGCGCGCCCGAACCAGGTCTTGAGCAGGAAGTGCGGCGGCACGGGCTCGCCGTGGGGTTCATTGAAGGACTGCTGCATACGCACATAGCGCACTATGCGACCCTGCAGCGCAGGCACGTGGGTCATGTGGTCCGTCAGCACCGCGCCACGATCGTGCCCCATCAGATTGAAGGTTTCGACACCAAGTCTGTTCAACAGCGTCGCAATTTCCTGTGCCATGACGGAGTTGGTGTAGTTGAGGTGGAGTCGCTTGTCCGACTGGCCGAAGCCCTTCATGTCCACCGCGATGACGTAGTAGTCGCGGCTGAGGTCTGCGATCTGGTGATGGAAGGCCCACCAGGACTCCGGCAGGCCCGGCACGATCACCACCACCTCATCGGCCGGGTCACCGGCGGTGACAAAATGGTAGATGCTCTCGCCCGCCTGTTCGAACCAGTGGGTGACCGGGATATCCCCGTCGAGGTACTCGATCTCCCCGTGAAGATTCCCGCTGGACGGGGGTGGCTGCACGCCCGTGTAGCGCATGTCATCGGTGATCACCGCGGCCGGCGTGGCGCAACCATCGTGCTCGGCCGCCCAGCACAGGCCGCTCAGGCCGTTGAGCAGTATGGATACCGGGTGGTCCGAGACCGGCAGGCGGAAATACAACCAGGTGGTGGCCAGTCCCACCCCGATAACCAGCATCGCTTGCAGCAGGGACATTTTATGAAACCTCCTTCTATTTTTATTCGAGGGCCCCGGAAATCTGGAGTCACAGCGCCGCTCTATACCATTGAATTGCATGGTATAGCATCTTTGCACTATTATGCAAATATGCTTAATTATGCAATCTCTTCCTGCCCCGTGCTAGACTGCCAACGCTCAGCGAGCGCGCAGGAAGCGCGCGGGGGAGAGTGACATGACAGACGCAGAAAAAGCGGGCGACTCACCCGACCGCAGGCAGAAGCGCAGGCTGAAGACCCGCGCACAGTTGCTGGATGCGACCTTGCGGCTGATCCTGAAGAAAGGCATCGACAAGACCACCATGGACGCCATCACCGAGACGGCGGATCTCGGGCGGCGCACCCTGTACTACCACTTCTCCAATAAGGAGGAGTGCATACTGGCCGCAGTGGCGGGAGCTTTCGAGAAGCACGCCTCCAGAGCGGAGATGTCCGCGGACGCCCCCTCGGACCCGGCCCAGGTGGTTGCCACCCACAGCCGCCTGGTGCTCTCGGGCCTGCTCGAAGACCCCGTCGCAAAGCGCATGGTGGATTCACCCAAGCTGCTGGCCACCGCACTGGACGAGTCGGTGAGCCAGTTCGCCCTGCGCGACATATACAACGGCGTGGAGCAGGGGCGCTTTCGACTGCCCATGAGTGAACGTCTTCTGGACCGGGTGCTCATCTGGGCACTGACAGGATTGCTGATCGAAAACGCCGAGTCGGATGTAGACCGAGAGGAACTGGTCTCCGCCTACACCATCATGGTGCTCACCAACCTCGGATTGAGCTACGACGAGGCGGTGGCGGCTGATCGGGAAGCGGCGAGAATGTTGATGGAACGCAAAAAGCTTTGACGCAAGACTAGGCCCAAAGCTCATTAATGGCTGCGGCCTCTTCAAACCTGTGTTGAAAGCTCCAAGGCATGTGCTCGCTCCAGGCTGGAGCTTCACCATTTGCTCCGTTTACGGCATTAAGCATGCCAAAGAACTTGTCGCGATCGATCAAATCAAAACGCTTCATTTTACCCAGCTCCACCGCTTTCGCGGCTGCGGCCTGAGCACCTCTTTGACCAGTCGAATAATGGTCTGCCGTCGTTACGTACAAGGCGCTGTCATATTCCTGCAGCTGACAAGCACCCAAAAAGTCACGAATCGATGACACGGGCTCAACACTATCACTATTGGTACGGCGCTTTACCTGGACGGCAATCGGCTCGTCCGACAGGACAAGCAACAAGTCAATTCCTCCATCGGCAACACTTCCACATCGATACACTTCACATCCCGGGTAGAAATCGGAGAGAACAGACTGAACGAGGGTCTCCATTTTATCCGCATGTATGTGGAAAATGAGGTCTCGTCTTTTCCGCAATTCCCGCCTGAGCTCTGAGACCGGAAGCTCACTGCTGCCCACATCAAAGCACTTTAGAGCCCCTACATAATACGCACACCCGTGTTGGTCAGGCTCAGGCCAACTATACTGGGCACCAAGAGCCCAATCATGCCAGATAGCCCACCAGCCACACTTACAGCACCACAATTCCATTTGCTCTGCATCATAGTGGGGTGGTGAATAGCAACCGTGGTCGAATGCATCTGAGTACTTAAGAGTGGTATCTCGACGACAAAAGGGGCACTTGCGGGCCAAATCTCCCGGCGACTCTGAAGGCCTCCATGGACCTCCGGTCTGCTCACGCCACACCCGATCAACATAGTAAGCCCTATTCCTGTGTAATGGGACATTTGGCATCTCAATCTCCCCGTTGCATAAACAGATAAACTAGCCTATTTCCACCGGCGAGGCAGGCGCGAACCCAGATGATTTTAGAGCGAATCTCCCATAAGTAGAGCTGCCCCTGTGCTAACCTCCTGAAATAGCGGGGGACGCTGCCCGCACGCCACTCGCAGCCAGGGGACACAACGATGCTCTGCCGCACCCTCCTCAGCCTCCCGCTGTACCTCGCCCTCCTCACCTTCTCTGCCGCCGCCTCCGCCGCCTCTCCCGACGATCTCTCGGAATGGCAGGACTGGGTGCTGGCAGACCACCCCGACGCCACCTGTCCCTGGGTCATGGGCCAGGAGGGAGAGCGCGCCTGTGTCTGGCCCGGCATGCTCGACATGGAACTGTTGCCTTCCGGCCTGCGCTTTTCCCTGCCCGTGGAGGTGCTGGGGGACGAGGCCCTGGTACCCATCCCCGGCGAGGACCGCTACTGGCCCGGACTGGTCACGGTCAACCAGCGACCGGCGCCCCTGGTGCGCAAGGACGGCAGGCCCTACCTCGCCCTTACACGCGGGCGCCACACGGTGGCGGGGCGCTTCAATTGGCGCAGGGCGCCCGGCAGCTTGCTGGTGCCCCCGGACATTGCGCTGGTGTCACTCTCGCAGGACGGCCGCGAGCTGCCTGTTAACCGCCGCAAGGGGCGCGTGGTGTTTGCACAGCAGGGGTCGCCCCAGGACAGCCCCGAGCGCGACAGCCTGCAGGTGGAGGTGTACCGCGCCCTGTTCGACAACATCCCGGTCGAACTCGAGACCCGGGTGCAGCTGTCCGTCAGCGGCAAGCCCCGGGAAGTGAAGATCGGCCGCCTCGGCTGGGCCGGTACGCAGGTCACGGCACTGCGCAGCCCCCTGCCCGCGCGGATCGAGAGTGACGGCGACCTGCGCATACAACTGGTGCCGGGTGAACACACGATCATCGTTAACTCACGTTTCACCACGGACGTGCAGGAACTCAAGACGGAACGCCGCGGTGCCGACTGGCCGGCGCTGGAGTACGTGAGTTTCGAGAGCAATCCCGATTTGCGCCAGGTCAAACTCTCAGGCGCCACCAGTGTCGACACCAGCCAGGTGGATATCCCGGTGGAGTGGTCCGACCTGCCCACCTACAAACTCGCCGCCGACACGGTGCTGACGCTGACCACGGAATTTCGGGGCGACCACTCCCCCCTGGCCAACCAGCTCGAGGTGCAGCGCACCCTGTGGCTGGACTTTGACGGCGAGGGCCTCACCGCGCTGGACTTCATCCAGGGCGCCATGTACCGGGACTGGCGGCTGAACAGCGCCACCGATACGCAGATCGGTCGCGCGACCGTGGAGGGCCAGCCCATCCTCGTGACCGAGGACGCCGGCAACCAGGGTATCGAGGTGCGCGCCCCGACCATCAACCTGCTCACCGTCAGCCGCGTCGACGCCACCAGTCACTTCTCCGCCGTCGGCTGGCAGGCACAGGCGGACCAGTTCCGCGCCAGCCTGCACACGCCCCCGGGCTGGCGGGTGCTGCACGCCAGCGGCGTGGATGCCGTGCGCGGCACCTGGATCAGCAAGTGGGACCTGTGGGACATCTTCCTGCTGCTGATCACCATCGCCGCCACCCGCAAACTACTCGGGCTGCGCGTGGCCGTTCTCGCCGGCGTCGCCCTGGTGCTCGCCTACCACGAGGGCGGTGCGCCCACCCTGCTCTTCCCGGTACTGCTGCTGGTGCTGGCCCTGTTGCCCGTACTGGGCGGCAAGCTCAAGTCCTTTACCTCGGTGATCGGCGCCGGTCTGTGTTTGACACTGGTACTCGCGGTGATCGCGTTTGCGGTCACCTCCTTCCGCCTGGCCATTTACCCCTCGCTGGAACAACAGGGCGTCGGGCGCTACGACTACACCGCCGCCCAGGATCGCTTCATCGACGGCCGCAGCGGGAAACTCGGTGTCGCGCAGGACGCCGTCGACATCGCGCTGGCCAGCCAGGCACCCAGGGCACTGGAAGAAGTCCTGGTGACCGCGCGCAAGGCCACGGAGTACGACGACGCCCCCAGGTACCAGCTCGACGACAACGACCGCGTCCAGACGGGCCCCGGCCTGCCCACCTGGCTGTGGAACACCATCGCACTCAACGCCACCGGTCCCGTCACCGCCGAGGACCGGATCAAGCTCGTGTTTTCCTCGCCCCTGGTAACCAGCCTGTGGCGGGTGCTCAGCGTGTTCCTGGTGGGCGCGTACGCCGGCCTCCTGGTAATCGCCGTGGTGAAATTGCTCGCTTTTCGCAATGGGAGCGCACCGGCACCCGGCGGTGCCGCGGCCGCGCTGGTGACAGCGGCATTGCTGCTGGGCGCGCTTGGCTACTCCCCGTCGCCGATGGCGCAGGGGTATCCAGACCCCAGCCTGCTGGAGGAACTGGAGCGGCGCCTGTTGCAGCCCCCGGACTGCATACCGAATTGTTCGGCCCTGAACCAGGGACGTATCACGGCGACGGAAGACGAGTTAACGATTCGCTTCCTCGCCTACGTGGACGCCGACATCCAGTTGCCGGTTCCACGGGGTCGCGAGGGCTGGCAGATTACGGACATCCGGGTCGACGGCGTCAGCCGTCCATCGGCGCGCAAGTCCGGCCGCGTGCTCGCCATCTTCCTGGACAAAGGGCACCACTCGGTGGAAATTACCGGCGTCTTGCGCGGAGACCAGGCCAGCATCGTCTTCCCGCTGCCCATCGCCAACACGCAGGCCATGAGCGAGCACTGGTCCGTCGAGGGCCTGGTGGACGGCGGCATACCCAGCCGCTCCCTGTCATTGCGCGCGAAGACCAGGGACCAGAGCGCCGAGGTCGATACCCTCATCCCCGATGCCATCGAGCCCCTGGTGAACGTGCACCGCACCTTTGTGCTGGGCAAGCAGTGGCGCCTGCACACCGTGGTCAGCCGTATCGCACCCGAAAGCGGCCCGATATCGGTCAGTATTCCGCTGCTGGACATCGAAAAGGTGTTGTCACGCGATCTCACCATCGTGGACGGCCGCGCCCAACTGCAATTTTCCGACCGCGTGCACGGCGTGCGCTGGGAATCCGCCCTGGACCCGCAGGATGCCCTCAACCTGGTGGCCACCGAGTCAGATAACTACGTGGAGACCTGGAGCATCATCCCCTCGTCTCTGTGGCGGATCCAGTACGAGGGCCTGGCGCCGGTGAAGGACGGCGGCGAGGCCAGCACCCTGCACCCGCTGTGGCGGCCCTGGCCCGGCGAGCGCCTGGACGTGGCCGTAAGCCGTCCTGTCGGCATCCAGGGCCAGACGCACACCACCGAGGAGGCGACGCTTACCTACGTGCCCGGTGCAAAGCTGCAGAAGAGCACGCTGGAGCTGAGCATACTGTCGAGCCTGGGTGAGGATTACACAGTGGGCCTGCCGCCCGATGCGGAAGTGCTGTCGGTTGCCCTGGACGGCCAGAGCATGAACCTGCCCACCGGCAACCGGGTGACGGTGCCGCTGCAACCGGGCGTGCAAAGCCTGGTGGTGGAGTTTCAGCAGCGCGGCTCGCTGGGCTGGTTCAGCCGGTCACCGACCGTTGAACTACCGGACGGCGCGACCAATATCGGCATCGTCTTCCAGCTACCGAAAGACCGCTGGCCGTTGTACCTGTCCGGCCCGCCCATCGGCCCCGCCATGCTGTACTGGGGTGTACTGTGCGTCATCCTGATCGGCGCGGTAGCGCTGACCGTGTTGGCCAGGCGTCTGTCCATCGACCTGCCGATCGGTCTCGCCGGCTGGCTGCTACTGGGCCTGGGTTTGTCGACGGTCAACAGTTACGGGGTGATCGCCGCGGTCATTTTCTTCTTTGCGATGTACTACCGCTCGCAGATGAACCCCGCGGAACTGTCGCCGCGCTCCTTCAAACTGCTGCAGGTGGCGCTGGTGGTCTGGACCCTGCTCACCGGCCTCACCCTGGTGGCCGCCATCCCCGCCGGTTTGCTTTCCAGCCCCGACATGAAAGTGGTGGGCAACGGCAGCTGGTCCCACTTCTACAACTACTACCAGGACCGGGCGGGGGCGGACTCCTTCCCCACGGTACAGGTGATCAGCATCAACCTCGCGGCCTACCGGGTGGTGATGTTGCTGTGGTCGTTGTGGCTTGCGACGCAGTTGATCAAGTGGGCCGGCTGGTGGTGGGGGGCTTATAGTCAGGGTGGGGCGTGGGTTGTGGATCAGGCCGAAAGCACGGGAAGGGGTGATGTGGATTAACCGCATTACCCTACCAATTCTCACCTCGCCCCGTCAGATCTAGTCTCCCTCAAATTGGCTAACCAGGAACTCACCTCCCTGATTGTCCAAGGCATCATGAACTGGTGGTGGGTCCTTCCGATCGGCTTCCTGGCCATCATGGTCGAGTCTCGCTGGTTCAAGGGAAAGATTGGCGAGCACCTGGTTTCACGATCAATGAGAAAACACTTGGATCCCGCCAAGTACCATACACTTCACGATGTAACTTTACGCACGGATCGCGGCACGACCCAGATAGATCACATCGTCTTTTCAGCATTCGGTATCTTCGTTATCGAAACAAAGAATATGAGTGGATGGATCTTCGGCCGAACAGGTGACATGCAATGGACTCAAACATTCCATCGAAAGAAATTCAGATTTCAGAATCCGCTTAGGCAGAACTATAAACACATAAAAGCCGTCGCGCAGGCCGCCGCAATTCACGAATCTAAACTCCACTCTCTAGTAATATTTACTGGAAGCGCAAAATTCAAGACGCCGATGCCTCCGAACGTCTGCCGGAGGTCTGCCGGGGTCATGCACATTCGCACCTTCCAGGAAAGACTGCTAATGGACAACGAGGTGTCCGAGGCAATCCTGAAAATCACGGAAAGACGGCTAGCGCCGGGCTTAAAGACGAACCGAGCCCACATCAAGCAAATCCGGGAGAACAAGGAACTACCCAGTTGCGACAAGTGCGGAAGCCCCATGGTATTGAAGACCGCCACGAAAGGAACAAACGCAGGAAATCAATTTTGGGGATGCTCGTCTTATCCCAAATGCAGTTATACGAGGGACCATTTAGTCGAGCCTCGACATAGGAACAATAACTAGAAAACAGGCCCCGCTAAAAGTCAGTCTTCGCGCTCACTCCCCACCCACCCCCATACTCGGGTGGCGCTCAAGAATGTCGTCGCCCCCCAGGCGCCGGTCGACGTACTCCACGAACTGCTGGTGGAAGGTTATCTTGGCGTCGTTCCACCACTCCATCGCCTTGGTGTTCTGTCGTACCTGTATGGCGAGGTAAACCAGTGTGATCAGTGTCGCCACAGCGGCACCGAATTCACCGACGTTGCCCAGTTGTTCCAGTGTCATGCCCGACCTCGATCCGCGTGTTTGGTCTACAGCATAGATCGAATTTCGGGACTTGCCGAAGAAGACAGGTCCGGGGGTTAAAACAGGCGGGTCACGCGAGCCGCTTCTGCAGCTCCCTGCCCTTGCGAATCGCGGGTTTTTCGATCAGGTAGTAGACGATCGCGGACATGCCGATACACACCGCCAGGCACAGCACCAGGTACACGCCCATGTGCAGGCTCATCCAGCGCTCCGGCAACTGCAACAGCACCTGGTGGACGAGGTGAATGCCCACAATATGCAGGAGGTAGACCGAGTAGCTGATCGTACCCAGCCACACCAGGAAGCGGTTGTTGACGCGGATGAACAGGGCCCCCACCACGAAGATGCCCAGGCCCAGGAAGAATGCGAACATCTCACGGATCGCCCAGAACTTTGCCTCGATCACCCACACCACGATAAGTATCGCGGGGCGCAGCAGGATCACCCCCAGCAGCGTGAAGACCGGGAGTGACAGGGGTACCGAGCGCCCACCGACAGAGACCCGCCGCTGCCGGTCGTCGTACCACATCCGGAACAGGCCGCCCCAGAACATGATGGCCAGGTTCCACGGCGTGAACGCCCACACCCACTCGCCCGTCGCCTGTGTAATCCCATAGCGGATGTCGGGGTTGCTGAAGATCCACTCCGAACAGGCCATGAGTGCCAGCCCCAGGCCGAACAGCGCGAGGGGGCGGTGCAGCACGTTCAGCGCGAACAGCACCACGCACAGGAAGTAGAACAGCAGCTCCACCTCCAGCGTCCAGTACACGCCGATGACCGGCGCCACGCCGAACACGGGATACAGCATCGGCAGGTTGCCCAGCACCTGGGCGAGGTCCAGGTCCTGGCCCAGCAGAAAGAACTGCACCGCCAGCATCAGGAACATCGAGGCCCAAAAGGCGGGAAACAGGCGGAAGAAACGGCTGATCACGAAACGGCGGACGCCGCGCGCCTTGTCGCCGGTCAGCGTGGGGCAGATCACGAACCCGCTGATGGCAAAAAACGTCAGCACACCCAGGCGGCCGAAGCCCAGCTGGTAGGAGATCTCGTTCAGGAGGGTGCCGTTTGCGGCAACGCTCGGAATCTCCATAAAAAACTGGGTGATATGGAAATAGGCCACCACGAGCGCCGCGAGGCCGCGCATGGCATCGATATGCCCCAGGCGCTCCCGTTCCTGCATTGTCACCGCACGCTCTCGGGAGGCGGTGGGAGCAGGCCGCGACGATTCAGCTCCTGCAACATGAACCGACCCATTTCCGCCATGCCGGGCTCGGTGTAGAAGTGGGACTCGTCGCTGAACACCGACTTGTCCGGCACCTCGTGTTCAAAGTGGCCCTGCACGTCGATGGCCTGCACGCCGTCCTGTTGCGCCAGCGCCAGCAGCGCGACATTGTAGTCGGGCACCTGCGCGCGCCATCCGGGGCGCTGCCGTAGCTTGTCCACGGTCGGCTCGTGGGGGCGCGTCAGCAGCACCACCGGTACGCCGTGCGCCTCACCCTCGGCGACGAACTGCCGCAGATTGTCGCGATAATCGTCCAGGGACACTCGCGGTTCGGTGTGCAACTTCTCGTCCTGCAGCCTGGCGGCGAGCAGGTAGTGCTGGATAACCAGGTAGAGGCGGTACTTGATGAGGGTCCGAACCAGGTCCACCGCGGCTTCGGACTTGGGCTTGTAGGCCTTGTCGGGAAGATCGGTGGCGTCGGCCACGTCGTTCCAGCCGAAGGACACCAGAACCAGGTCGGGCTCGTACACCGGCCGCTCCCGCAGGAAGCGCTGCAGCCCCTGGTAAGAGGAGTAGCCGGCCACGCCCGCGTTGACCACCTCGTAGCGCTGTTGTGCCGTGCCCCGGGCCTGCAGCAACTTGTGCAACGTATTGGGCCAGTCGAGCGAGCGCGAGCCATCGGTATTGGAATCACCGTACGCCATGATCCGGAACACGTTGTCCGGCTTCGGCGCCGCCACATCGAAGGGATTCTTGAAGCCCTGGGCGTTGTAGGGGTCCAGCCCGGGCTTGGGGCGCCAGAACAGCACCGGGTCCTGCACGCGCATCACGTCGGACACAACATGGTGCTCGCGCCAGTCCTCGTTGTTGTACATGAGCCGGGTGGTCATCGGCTCGTGGTATTCCACCAGGCCCAGGTTAGTGGCGAAACGCGCAGCCCACTCCAGGTTGCCGAAGGGCAGCACCGTTGAGATCAGCAACACCATCAGGGAACTGGTCAGCCAGTGGTCGAACAGGACTGTCATCGCAGCGTTCCAGCTCGACGGCAGGAACGCGATCCACGCCGCCCATAACGCCAACGCCGTTGCGAGGCCAACCTTCACGTACAGGGTGTCCCAGTGCGGGCTGGCAAGGCCCGCCGCGCCGGTCAGGATCAACGTGATGCCGAGCGCTCCAAAAGCCCGCCCGACGCCAAAGCGCCAGGCAGCCAGGACGGCCGGCCCCACCAGCACGAGGACGACGGAGAGGAGTTTCAGGAGGGTGAGCATGGGGCAGGGATCGCGATGCGTGACGGTTAATGTTGTCGTTATTGCCGCTACTGTCCAACGGGACGCGAGCGATTGCAAGGGCCGCACCACACCCGGCGTGCACTGGTTCCCAACTATGGCAAATAATGCACAGGGGACTTATCCCGGGTGGCGGGGATGACTCCCCGCGCCGCCCCTGTAATACTGGGCCCATTACAGCCAAGTGGAAACACCGCATTGCTCACCAAGCACTGGTTACTGCGCTTCGTCCCCCGGTCTGGCGTCGGCAAGCTGCTGACCGGGTTGGCCCTTTTTGCGCTGATGTATCCCCTGTTCCGCCTCGGCACCGGCGGTGCGGCGGAGGACCGCACACCGGCCTTCTTCTTCAGCCTGGTCATCGCCTACATCATCCCCGTGTTCAGTTACATCACGGAGAAGGCCCAGGAGGCGATGACCGAGCTTCGCCCCCTCCTGGACCTCGACGACGAACGCTACCGGCACACCTACGCACGCCTCTCCAGTACGGGGCCCTGGACGATCGTCCTGCAAGTGGCCGGCGGTGCGGCCGGGGGCATCATCCACTGGTCGAGCCTCGCAGGGTCGCTGACCGAAGGACTGCAGGCACTGACGGCCAGCATCAACGGCCTGTTGAGCACCTCGGGCACACTCCTGACCTGGATCATCATGACCTCGGTCATATCCATGCTGGTGCAACAGGCCACCATCTTCGCCCGCACCGGCCGGTCCCACGTGCGCGCCACGCCGTTCAATGTGCGCAGCCTGACGCCGTTCGCCCGGGTGTCCATCAGCGCCAGCCTGGCGACTATCGGCGCCCTGGCGTTGTTTCCTCTACTGGGGCTGGAGGGCGGGATCGACTGGCTGGAAATTTTGCCGGGCGCCTTCGCCATGCTCGCGCCCCTGGTCGCCATGTTCCTGCTGCCGATCTGGCCCCTGCATCGGCGCCTGGCGGCCATGAAGCAGGCGAACCTGGCGGACGTCGACGGGCTGATCAACCAGTCCCTGGACGAGCGGGGCTTAATCGATAGCGGGATGGACGACCCCGGGCGCTTACAGCTCCTGCTGACCTACCGGCGCGAACTGGAGACATGCTCCACGTGGCCGTTTGATGTCAGTAATGTGGGGCGAATGGCGCTGTACCTGATCATACCGCCCCTGACCTGGGTGGCCGCGGCGCTGATCGAGAACGTGGTGGATTCGGTGCTTTAACGATTACCAGCGCTGTACCATCGCCAGCATTTCATCGAGGTTCAGGCCGCCGTCGTCGTCCGTGTCCAGGTCACCCCAGGAGAACAGGGTTCCCAGCCGCAACCGCAGCGGCATCTCGTCGCGCTGCACCAGGCCGTCCATGTCCTCGTCCATGAAGCCCTTCCACTGGGCCACGTCGGCTTTGAGGTTGTCGTGCAGGGGTGCGTCTGAGCGCTCGTTGTTCCAGGAGAAGGACACCGAGCCGTAGAGCATCTCGTCCCAGGACTGCAGGCCCCAGGGCACCTTGCGGTCCGGGTCCGGGTTGCCGGGGTTGTTGCTGGAGTTGTCGTACACCATGCGGTGCACGATGCGCGTACCGGCGGGCACCACGATGGGCTCCTCGAACTCGTAGGTGCGCTGCCAGTTGAAGTCGTAGTTCGGCACGGACAGGATCACGTCCTTGCGCCCGTCGGGGTACTCCAGTTCGAACGTGGCGGACTTGCCGCGGTAGTGTGCGTGGGGTACCAGCCAGAAGATGGTCGCCTCGTCGTAGAAATCCCAGTACGCCACCTCTTCGTGTGCGCCGTTGCGCGGCTCGATCTCGATAGCGGGGTTGACCACCACGGTCTGGCGCAGGAAATTTCTCGGCGGCTCGTCCGCCAGGTACAGGCCCACCCGGGTCTCGTCCACCGAGGCCTTGCCGTAGGGCGTGTAGTGCACCTGGAACGTAAAATAGCCGCCGGCGGGCACGTACACGCCGGTGCCCTCGGGCATCATGCCGGTGTCGTTGCCCGGCGCATAGCCCATGATGTAGTTGTCGAAAACCTCTTCCTCGTCCGCCTCGGGTTTCTCGTCCATGGAGCCGAGCAGCACGTGGTGCACCGCCCTGGTATCCCCGGGAACGACCGTGCCGGCAACCACCCACACGCCGTGGTCCAGGGGGTTGGCGATCACGGGGTACTGGTAGTCCACCTCGCCCGAGGCCGGCACCTCGAAGGGCGGCAGGGTCAGCAACAGGTCCGGCTCGCCCTTGGCCCACATCTCCGTCGGGGGCTGCAGCGCCTCGAGGGGGTCCGCCCCCTCGCCGCGGGGCGCACCGGCTTCCAGCCAGCTCACCAGGGTGGCCAGCTGGTCGTCGGGCAGGCCGTGGTTGCCCGTGAAGTTCCCGATCTCGGGATCAGCGTGCCAGGGCGGCATGCGCTTGGTGCGCAGCACTTCCCGGATCATCGGCGCAAAGCCCAGCACCATGTTGTAGTCCGTCATCGCCCAGGGTGCGATGCCGCCTTCGGAGTGACACGTCGTGCAGTTGTCCGTGAGGATGGGCACGATGTCCTCGGCGTAGCTCACCTGCGCGCCGTCCCGCTCCGGGAAGTTGATGATACAGCCGGGGCCGTTCACCTCGCGGTACGCGACCTCCTTGCCCTTGAGCATGGCGTCGAGCACATCGCGCACATAGGTGGTGCCGGCGTCTTTTTTCTGGCGCTCGTAATCGACGCGGTCGTTCAGCGCACCGCGGTACACCAGCTCGCGTGTGGCAGGGTCGATGACCAGCACCTCGCCGGTGCGGGTCAGGTCCAGGGAGCGACCGATGATCTGCGCGGTGTCGTCGAGGATGGGCATGTCCAGGCCCCACTCCTCGGCCTCCGCCGCGATACTGGCGCGGTCGTCCTGCAGGTTGGCGTTGATCATCATCATGCGCACACCCCGGTCGGCGTAGTCCTCCTGCAGGGCGGCGAAGTCGGGAGTGAGCGAGCGGATGATCTGGCAGCCGTTGCCCTGCACGATGAGCACGATGGCCTTTGCGTCACGGTCGTAGTACAGCTCCTGGGCCTCGCCGCGGTGATCGAGCAGCATGAAGTTGTCCACCGTGAGCGCGGCCTGGGACGGCAGGCTGAAGGCGGCGACCGCCAGTGCGGGCAGGATAAGTCGGTCAAAGGGTGTCATCGCAAACTCCTCACAGTCTCCACGCCAGCGCCTCGCGGGGACGCTGCGCGTTGCCAGGCCGCACGGGCGCGGGCAATGTGTTCGCTTCATATATTGAGGCGCATTTATAAAGCAGTCTGCGGCGGGCGTACAGTGAGGAAAATGTAATCAAGTACGGATTCACGCCCGCCCCGCGACGCGGATTAACAAAGGGTGTTTTCACGGCTTTACCCGCATGTTGCGCGCATTTCACCGCCGTTTCGCCCACGTTACCGGTGAAAAGTGTCAGGATTTTGTACAGTTCTGCGGGGAGTCTCATAATCCAGAATCTTAAGCCCTTGATATATATCAATAAATTATTTCCGGCATATTTTTTGCGTAAAGAACGGCATACCTGCGCAGACAGGTCACGGACGCTGTACCCGGGCATAGAACAGGAAGAGTCAGAACAGGAAGAGTAAAGGCGCAACGAGCCACCACTACACAAGAGCAAAGGCAGATGACCCATACGAACAAAGCCGCCCGTCGGCCCGACCCGGCAACCCGATTCGGCTTCGGCAAGAGCCTCAGGACCCTGACCTTCGGCCTGGCCATGATCGCTACCGGCACCGCCAATGCCGCCATCGTCACCCAGTGGGAGGTCAGTGTCGACTCCACATTCGACCCCGCCAGCATCGTCGACAGCAACGGCAACACCCCCGGCGACGTCACCATCAGCAACGGCAACCGCACCCTGCGCTGGGGCGACAGCGACCAGAGTGGACTGGACATCACCAATTCACCGGTGAACACCCAGGTCGACACCAGCATCCTGCCGAACCTGTTCCCGCCGGTGGGCAACGTCTTCGTCACCCACACCAACGAGCCGATCCAGGGCACCACACTGGACAAGGTGACGCTGCAAAACGAGATCACCCTGACCGCGCTGGTTCCCCCCGGAGCCTCCCAGCCGCCGGTCACCCTGAGCTTCCTGATCGAATTCCAGGAGACCCCGAACAACGACGATCCCTGCGCCGACGGTGGCGCCCTTGGCGTCGGCGTGAACGCCGACGGTTGCGGCGACATCTTCGTGATCGGCGCCGACGCGCTGAACTTCTCCTTCACCTACGATGCCGGCGACGGCGTCGACCAGGAGTACTTCATCAGCTTTGTGGAGGTCACGGGCGGGCTGCAGTCCCTGTCCACCGAGGCCTGCCTGAGTGCCACCGGCAGCGCCGATCCCTGCCTGGGCTTCATCACGCCCGAGAGTGCGACCACGTCCTTCCAGTTCGGCACCATTATCTCCACCGAGCGCGTGGTGATTCTGCCCCCGGGCGTACCCGCACCTGGCGCCCTCGGCCTTGTCGCCCTTGGCCTTGCGGCCCTGGTGGGCACGCGGCGTCGCCGCACTGCCTGAACGCCCTTCCCTTCGCGCGAGAGGCGGCCCCGGTGGCCGCCTCTTTGCGTTCAGGGGCGGGCCGGCGAGCATCCACCACCTTCATATGCTCGATACCTTGACCTACAATTCAGCGGTGCACGGCCCGACTCCAGCCGTCCAGGACTGACACCGAAGGACTGCCCATGCGTACTCTCATCCTCATCCTGACCCTGCTGACGCTGGCCGCGTGTGGCGGCAAGTCCATCGACGCCACCGTCGACAGTGCGCGGGACCTTATCGACGCGGGCGACTACGACGCCGCCACTATCGAACTGAAAAGTGCGCTGCAGCAGGACAGCGATTCCGCCGAGGCCCGCTGGCTGCTCGGCATGGCCCTGCTGGAAACCGGGGAGATTCTCTCGGCCGAGAAACAGCTGTTGCATGCGGAGCAACTCGGCTGGACCGCGGACGACATCCGCCCCGCACTGGCCAAGACCCTGCTCGCCCAGGGCAAGACCGAGGACGTGCTGGCGCTGGGCCACGACGACCTGGGGAACAACGCCGCGGCCCGGCTGCTCTCCACACAGGCGATGGCCGCCCTCGCCGACCGCCAGAATTACCGCGCGGGGGAACTGGTGGACGACGCGCGGCAGAAGGACCCCGACGAGTTGGCGGTGAAGCTCGCCGGGGCGACCCTGCTGGTGCGCGAGGACGACACGGAAGCCGCGCTGGCGCTGGTGGAGGAGATACAAGCGCGCTGGCCGGAAGATTCCGGCGCCCAGTGGCTCAAGGGACAGATCTACCTTTTGCAGGGCGACCTCGAGGCCGCCCGCGCGGCCATCGACCGCTCGATCGAGACCGCCTCCGACACCAGCCTTATCGACCACATCATGCGCGCACTGGTGAGCGTGCAACTGAAAGACTACGAGTCGGCCCTGGCGGATGCAGCGGTGGTTCTGGAACACAACGCCAAGGATCCCACCGCGAACTACATCGTGGGCGTGAACCAGTTTCACCAGGGGGAGTACCGCAACGCCATCGCCGCGCTCAACAACGCCAGGCCGGTGGCGCCGCAGTTTCCGCTGGTGCTGTACTACCTGAGCAGTGCCTACCTCATCGAGAAAGAGCTGGCCCTGGCGGAATCCTTCGCCAGCGAGTTTTACAAGCGGGTGCCGGACAACCGCAACGGCCGGAAACTGCTGGCCGCCGTGATGTTGCTGAAGGACCAGCCCGACCAGGCGCGTGAAATCCTGCAACCGGTGCTGGACCAGAACCCGGGGGATGTCGAGGCGCTGAACTTCATGGCCAACGCCCAGTTGATGGACGGCCAGTCGGATCTCGGCATGATCCTGTACGCGCAGATCGCGCGCCTCGATCCCGACTGGGAGATCGTCCCCCTGCCACTGGGCGGCGCGCTGGTATGGGAGGATACCGAGCGCCAGGGCGGGCAGTCCGTCGCCGGCTGGTCGGACGACAGCGACAACTTCCCGCAGACCGAGATACTGACCATCCTGAACCACCTGGGCCGGCAGGAGTTTCCCGCCGCCATCGAGGCCGCCGAGTCCTACCACTTTCGCGACCCGTCCAACGTCGCCTCGCTCAACGTGCTCGGGCGCACCTACTTCGCCGCCGGCGAACCGCTGAAGGCGCGGGAGGCCTTCGAGCGCGCACTGAAGCGCGAGCCCCGGGACCCCTCGGCCAACTGGAGTATGGCCGAGCTGTCAATGGCCGCGGGGGACGCCGACGCGGCGCGCAAGTACTACGAGTCCATCCTCTACGACTACCCGCGGGACCTCACCACGCTGATGAAACTGGCGGAACTGGAGGCGGCCGTCGGGAACCAGCGCGCCATGGCCTCGCGGCTGGACCAGGCCATTCGCGCCAATCCCACCGCGCTGGAGCCGCGCCTGGAACTGGCCCAGTACTACATCGGTTCGGGCAGCCCCGAGAAAATCGAGCCGCTGTTCGAGGATATCTCCCCGCTGTTGCGAAGCTCACCTCGGGTTTTAGAGTTAGTTGCGCTGGCACAACTGGGCCAGGGCGAGAACGAGGCGGCGTCCGCCACACTCGACGCGTGGATCGACGAGGACGCCTCGGCGGCCCAGGCGTACTACCTGAAGGCCCTCACCGCGAATGCGATGGGCGATACAGAGACGAGCAAGGACGCCCTGCTGAAAGCCATCGAACAGGATTCGCAGCATTTGCTGGCCCTGCTCAGCCTGGCCAAGCTCGCCCGGGTGGAGGCGGACAGCGAGGCCTTCGAAGGTTACCTGGCCACGCTGGTGCAGCTCGCACCCGGGTCGCCGGAAGTACTGCGCCTGCAGGCGCTGCAGGCACAGGACGCGGGAGACTCCGCGCAAGCTGTCGCGCTCTCGCAGCAGGTGCACGAACTGGCGCCCTCCACGCGCAGCGTGCTCGAGCTTGTCTCGCTGCAAAAGGTCGCGGGCGACGGGGAAGCGGCGCGCGCCACACTGGCGCAATGGATTGAGGACAACCCCGGGGATATCGACGCGCGGCTGTTCATGGCCAACGACCTGTCCCAGTCGGGCGACATCGCCGGCGCCCGCGCTCACTTCGAGGCCGTGCTGGAGGAGGAGCCGGACAACGTGACGGCCCTGAACAACCTCGCCTGGACGTTGCGCAAGGAGAATCCCGGCAAGGCGCTGGAGTACGGCCGCAAGGCGCTGGCGATCGCGCCGGACGCACCGCAGGTGCTGGACACGGTCGCGGTGATCGAGCACCTCAACGGCCGGCACGCCGACGCGCGCAAGCGGATTCGCAAGGCCATGCAGGTAGCGCCGGGCAGCCCCACCCTGCTCTACCACGACGCCATGATCAGCGCGGCGCTGGGCGACGAGGCGCAGGCGATTGCCGCACTGGAGTCGGCGCTGGAGGGGGACACGGAATTCCCGGAGCGAGCGGAGGCGGAGGCGCTGTTGGGGAACCTGCGGGGGTAGGCCAGGTACTCCCGACCGCGTCGATGGCGACACCTGACCCGGGCGAAGTCTCCGCACCTCGCGAGTCCGCGCGACCATCCCCGTTTCTCAAGGCCCTGCGAACAGGATAATCATCCCATCCGCGCGCCACCCCCTCTTCTGCGGACTGGCCCCGGACCAGCGTGAAAGCCTTTCTTTATTTATCTCATTGAAATAAAACAGCTTTTTCCCTACCCTGCGCTATCCTTCCGCGGGCTTTGAACCGCGTTAAAAACCGGATATACTGATTTTTTTGGTCAAGAGTCGGCCAGCCCCTCGGATCTCGGGTCCGGAAGGCCGCCGCTCGCGCAAACCGGCAGGAACAACACCATGCAGGAGTTCCAGGGACGTGTCGCCGTGGTCACCGGCGCCGCCAGCGGGATCGGTCTCGCCACCGCAACGCGATTCGCTGAAGAGGGTATGCGGGTGGTTATCGCCGACATCCAGCAGGACGCCCTGGATGCCGCGGCCGCGGCCCTGCGGGAGGCCGGTCACGAGGTCACCGCGGTGCGCACGGACGTGAGCAAGTTCGAGCAGGTGCAGGCCCTGGCCGACGTCGCGGTCGACACCTACGGCAAGGTCAACGTGGTTCACAACAACGCGGGTGTGCTGCGCGCGGGCACCATGGAGGAACTCACGCTGCAGGACTGGGAATGGGTGCTGGGCGTCAACCTGTGGAGCGTTGTCTACGGGATAAAGGTCTTCCTGCCGCTGATTCGCAGCGCGGGAGAGGGACACATCATCAACACCTCCTCCACGGCGGGCCTGCAGGCCACCGGCGGAATCGGGCCGTACAACGTGTCGAAGTTCGGCGTGGTCGGGCTGACGGAAACCCTGCGCCTGGAACTGGACGAGTCGGACCCCGCCATCGGCGCCTCGGTGCTCTGCCCCGGGTCTGTGCGCACGCGCATCTGCGAGAGCGAGCGCAACCGCGAGGCCGCGGGCATGGGTGCGGGCAGCGCGTCCGCCACCGCGCAGATGTTCAAGGAGTTTGCCGGACCGGTCATCGACGCAGGCAAGGAGCCGGCGGAAGTCGCCGACCAGGTGGTGGCGGCGATCAGGAACAACGACTTCTGGATAATCACCCACCCGGCCTGGAAACAGGTGGTGGAGGAGCGCGTCGCGGGGCTGATGGACAACCAGCTCGTCAGCGGATTCGGAGGTTAGGCAAACGACAAGACAACCACGGAAGGCAGTCAGGAAATTTTACAGGCGGCGCACAACGCGTGCCGCCGATCGTGCCCAAAGCCAGCAGTGACAGGCCCCCCGGGGGCCGGGGCACGAAACTTGCAGCCCTTGCAGATAACGCATGCAAACCGGCTGCAAATAAAGAAAACAGTAAACGGCCGCTGTACAGGCCCGAAAAAGCCGGCCCCGCCCCGCCGTCCAGTCAACGGCGAAAAAAAAGCGCGGCCACTCTGACAAAGGACCATCCTATGCGTACGATCGTGCCCTCGATCCGCTCACTGGTTGGCGCGCGACCCTTCGCGCGCCGTTCGCACAATCTCCTGCGCGCCTCGCGCGGTATCACCATCGCCGCCCTGCTGCTGTTCATACAGGGTTGCCGGCTGATCCAGATCGTCCCGGAGGGCGGCACCATCGTGTCCGACTCCGGGAACCACGACTGCGCCGCGGACACCACCTGCATCATCGATGTCCCGAACGGAACGGTGTTCAGTGAGACGTTCACAGCGGATCCCGCACCCGGCTACGAGTTCCTCGGCTGGAAAAAGGCCAACAAGTTCATCTGTGGCGGCAAAACCATTCCGTGCGTGGCGAATGCCAACGAGGTTCTCACCGCCTACGAGGTGGATATGTTCCTCGAGCCGATTTTCCGCATTCCGCTGACGGACCTGCTGCCCCAGGATACCCGCGCCGTATTCCAGACATGGCCCGGCCAGGACGGCGCCATGGACACCAGCGTGTCGGGTTCGCCCTGGGCTACCGGCCCGCTGCAGATGCTGGAACTGTACAGCGCCGGCATGGCCATTGCCGCGAACGCCGAGCGCGTACTGCTGGCGCAGCTCGGCAGCGACACCGAGCAGTTTATCTTGTCGGCGCGCCTCGACGGGTCCGACGTGGACACCCTGCTGGGCACGATCAGTACCACGGCGACCACCGCGTACCAGGGCTTTCCGCGCTGGGACCTTGACGGTACCGGCCTGCAGCTCGCGCGCATGGACAGCACCACCCTGGCCATCGGCCCCCAGGTCGCGCTGGAACTGGCACTGGACACCTTCGCGGGCGTCGCGCCGGGCATCGCCTCGGGACCGCTGGGACCGTACACGCTGATCCTCCAGACGGACCACGCCAACCAGTTCCTCTACGGCCTGCCCGCACTGTACGGCAGCGCCCCGGCACCCGGCAGCGGCGATGCGAGCCTCAGCCAGATGGATACCTTCAGCGGCACCTTCGACCTCGTCGCCGGTGTGCTCGACGGCAACCTCGGTTTCCACGGCCCGAACGCGGAGACCTACGAAACGCGCATCAACACCCTGCTCGCGGGGTACGACGGCCCGGCGGTGTTCTCGATCCCCGGCTTCCTGCTGGTGAACATCAACGGCCTGTCCGCTGCCGACGACATACTGCCCCTGGCCAAGACCCTGGCGCACGACATGGACGTGGTGGACTACACGGACGCGGTTATCCACGGCGGCAACCTGCCCTGGCTCAACTTCGAGGTGGGCGGCGACCCGGCCGCGATCTTCATCAACTTCGAGTTTGCCGGCCCCACCGAGATCGCAAACTTCGAGGCGGCGCATCTGCCGACCGGGTTCAGCCTCGTGCCGTTCCGCATGATCGAGGGCGACCCCCTGCGCTACCTGATGGTGCTGAACATCTACCAGTCCTCCGGCGGCCTCGTGGAGGGCGCGCGTGCCGAGTGGTCGGTATTCGTGGCCGACCCCGACACCGCGGAGCCGCGATTCCTGGTGATCGAGGCGAAAGCGGAGAACATCTCCGCGGACTCCGTCACGCCGGGCTTCCTCACCCCGCCCGAGCCCGTGTCTTACGAGGAACTTGCCGGCAACCTCGAGGCCTATGTCGGCATCGTCGATCCCAACGACGTGGAGACGACCTATTTCTCCGCCAGCATTCCCTGGCCGCAGGACCCGAACTCCCACATACCCTTCGACCGCTTCTTCATGCCCGCGAACGATTTCGTGTTCTGGGGCAACGCGGTGGCGGACAAGACCCTGTACAACAGCACCGCGACCAACCGCGACGCGGCCGTTGTACCGCCCGGCGGCTTCACCATCACCGACAACAGCCAGTGGACCGCGTTCATCGATCCCACCCCGGTGCAGGCCGCGGTCTACCTGAACAACCAGGAGATCGTGATCTCGCCCTGGATCAATCTCGACGAGCCCTACCTGGACGTCACACCGCAGCTGTTGCAGGACCTGATCGACTTCAAGAACACGTTCTACCCGCTGACGGTGCAGAATCTCGCGCGGGACGCCATCCGCGGCGAGGGGATTGCGCTCACGGCACAAGACGTCACCGACTCGGTGCCCACGGCGCACTACCACTTCCCGCTGACCGACCCCACCGGCCTGTTGATGGAAGTGGCCGGCGCGCCGGGCGTGTACACCGCCTGGGCATTGCCGCTGTTCGACGGCGACACCCCCGGGCACTACGTCACCCTCTCGGTGTACCTGCGCGAAGATGACGCCTGCGGCATACGCGCCGAGTGGAGCACTTACGTTGAGGGCGCGGACAACCGGCCGGAGACGCTGCGCCTGGATCACGCCTCGGCCGACACCTGTGTCGACCCGATCACCCTGGTATCGGTCGCCTCGGAAGTGTCCCAGGGCATCGCCGGCAGCGACCTGGACACCGTGTTGAACACGCCCTTCATCCAGTTCGACGCCACGGTGGACCTGGGCCTGGCGAGCACCGGGCTGCCTTCACTGGACTGGCTCGAGGCGCGCGAACGTGTCTGCTCACTGAACGATATCTGCGACGAGTTCTACTACGACGGGCAGCGTGTCGTCATTCCCGCGGAGAAGGCGGACAACGCCGCGACCACCCTCAACACCGTGGTCACTCCCTGGGACAGCTACATCGACAACTCGACGGTGACCGTAGGCGTGCGCCAGAATACCTCCTTCGAGATATTCAACAACTGGCGCAACCTGCGGCCCTTCGCCGCGGAAAACCCCGTGCCCTGACGCACACCCTCGCGGGATCACGGACGTGTTCCCGCAGCCCCATTCCCTACGGCGGAAACTCGATTAACTGGCGGGCCGCCCTAGCAGCCGGGCGTCAGGTCACAGGCAAAGCCGATACCGTCGCCGTCGAAGTCCAGCTGGTCGGGGTTGTAGGTCTCCGGGCAATTGTCTTCCGCGTCCGGCACCCCGTCGCCGTCGCCATCGGGGGGCGGCGGCTCCAGTGTCGCGATCGCGGCATCGACGTCCAGGCGCGGAAAACTCAGCCCGTTGCGCGCATCGACAACCGTGGCGCCGGTGGAAGCGAACAGCGCCACCATGTCCGCCACACTCATCCCCGGGGCCTCGGCCCTGAGCAGCGCAAAGGCACCGGCGACATGGGGCGTGGCCATGGAGGTACCCCACCAGGTGGAGTAGCCGCCGCCGGGCACCGCCGCGGTAATACCGCCGCCGGGCGCGAGCAGGTCGACGATAGACGCCCCGTTGGAGAAACTGTGCACCGTGTCGGTCACGTCGCTCACACTGCCTACCGCCACCGCGGTGGACACACAGGCGGGAGAGCCGACACCGTCGGTGAAGCCGTCGTTACCCGAGGCCACCACTGTCGCCACCCCGAGGGCGGCCAGGTCGTCCATCACGGACTTGAAGTAGGAGCCGTCGCAGTGGGAGGTGTAGTAACCGCCGCCGAGGCTCAGGTTGGCCGCGGCGATGGTGTGCGTCGCGGTCAGCGTCTCGACGTGGTCGAGTCCCGCGAGAATATCCGAGTCGTAAGCCAGCACGCACTGCGGGTCGCCGTCGCAGATTCCCGTGTCGCTGAACAGCGAAAACACCTGGATGGCGATGATGTTCGCCTCCGGGGCAACACCCGGGGCGTTGCCCTCCTCCTGGCCCGCGGCGATCCCGGCAACGTGGGTGCCGTGTGCACACTCCGAGGCACAGGGCGCAGCGGCGCCGGCACCGATCTGGCTCTCGAGCCCGTTGGGGCAGAGGGTGGTCGCGCTGTGGGGTGCGTAGTTCGACGAGAAACAGGCCTCTTCCACAACGCGGGTGCCGAAAGCCTCGTGGGAGGTCTCCACGCCCGTGTCCAGGATCGCCACCGCCACACCGTTGCCGGTGGTGCCCGCCGCCTGCACGTCATCGGCGCCGATCAGCGGCACGGACTGTTGCAGCACGGGCGCGTTGAGCCTGTCCTCGGCGATGTGTTCGAACTCGCCGCTGTTCACGAAAGCAGCCAGTTCCCCGGCACTCAGGTTGTACACCTGCAGCCCGCGACGGCGCAGTGAGCGCACGGGGACCTGGCCACGCCGTTGGGCGAAGCGCTCCGCGCGGTCCATCGCGCGCTGGCGGCGCAGGCCGGGCATCTCCACCAGGGTTTCCCTGGCCCTGGCCACGACCCGCACCCGGCCGCGATCGCGCGCGACGCGGTCGAGGTTCTCGAAGCCGGGCGCCACCCGCTCGCGGTCCGCCCGGGCCTCCGGAGCGGCTCCCCACGCCAGCGCAAAAAAGAGCGCCAGGGTGGCTGCAAGGCCGAACTGCTGCAGTGAAACCGGCATGTTCCCAACCTCCGCGGCGTGTGTCGTCCAGCGCCGCTTACAGGTCAATTTCCGAGCATTATACCCGTCAGTTATGGCTATTCCAAAGTAAAATTCGTGAACTGCGTCACTATTATCCCCCGGCAGGGTCTCCCGCCGCCCCGGCCCAAACGGTACCCGACAGCCTGGCCCGGCAGCCTGCCCTCGTCCCCCGGGGAGCCGTGGGCTATGATGCCCCGCCAGTACCCGCTCTGAGCCTGAGGACGCCCCGTGACCCCCACAGTCCGCCCCTTTCGCTTCGGCGCCAGTATCGCCGGGCCCGATCCCGCGCGGCCCATCGGCGAGGTCGCCCGGGAGATCGAGGACCTGGGCTACGCCGTGCTCAGCTGCCCCGACCACCTCAACTACCCGGACAGCCCCCTTGAGCCGATGGTGCTGCTGACGGCCGCCGCCGCCACCACCCGGCACGTCGAACTGCAGCCCCTGGTGATGGCCAACGGCCTCCGCCATCCCGCCCTGCTCGCCAAGCAGGCGGCCACCCTGGACCTGCTGTCGGGCGGACGTTTCGCCCTGGGCATGGGCGCCGGCTGGTACGGACCGGATTTCAGCGCGCCCGGGCTGCCCTTCCCGCGGCCAGGGGAGCGCATCGCGCAGCTCGCAGAGGCCATCGCCGTCATCCGCGGACTGCACAGCGCCGAAGCATTCAGTTTCGCGGGAAAGTATTACACCGTCGAGAACATGACCGGCAAGCCGCTGCCGACGCGCAGGCCCATGCCGCTGCTTATCGGCGGGGCGGGGCCGCGCATGCTGGCGCTGGCCGCGCGCGAGGCGGACACGGTCGCCCTCAACCTGGGCACTCCCTTCGGCGCAAAGCTGCCGGACTCACCGACACCCTACGCGGCGGCGACCGACGACAAGCTGCGCTGGATTCGGGCCGCGGCGGCTGAACGTGCAGACCCGCCGGAAATTCAGGCCATGGTGTTTGCCGCGGCCATCACCGACGGCGATCCGCTGGCACCGCTGCAACCCCTCGCCGCGATGCTCAATGTGGCACCCGAGGCGCTGACCGACTCGCCCCATGTGCTGGTGGGGTCGGTGCAGCAATGTGTGGACACCGTGCAGGCCTGGCGCGAGCGCTGGGGGATCAGCTATCTCACCATTCCCGGCGACAGCGCCGCCGAGATGGCGCCGGTGGTCGCGGCGCTCGCGAACCGCTGAGACAGGCGGGTGAACCCGCGGCGCCCCGCGGCGTCCAACTGGCAAGGTGCAACGACGGGACATAGAATCCACTTATGGCCAGATCATCACGCAGGCGGCGGTTGGCTTCCCTGTTCACCGCGGCGGCACTGTCACTCGGGGGTGCGCAGGCGGGCGCCCACGAAATCTCCAGCTCCGCACAGGTCAACGAGGACGGCAGCCTGCGCATCAAGCGCAAGACCATTCACCTGTACGGCATCCACATCCCCGACCTCGACCGCACCTGCAGCACGAACAGCCTGCCGCGCTTTTGCGGCACGCGCGCGGCCATCGCGCTGGACTTCAAGATCAACGGCTTCGTGCGCTGCGACTTGCTGGAGGAAAACGCGGACCGCAGCTGGATCGGGCGCTGCCGGGTGAACAGTTCCGCCTTCGACGACGGCGAGGACCTGTCCGCCTACCTGCTGGAGCGCGGCTGGGCCGTCGCCCTGCCGGACGCGCCGGTGGAGTACCAGGCCCTGGAGAAGATCGCCCGCTCGCGGCAGATCGGCCACTGGGGCATTCCCGTCGACCGCGTGCAGCGCCGCTGACTTTTCTCAAGTCAAAAAAAAAACAGCCCTGAGCCAAAAAAAAAACAGCCCCGCAGGGCTGTTTCGGGTTGCGGCCGGGGGCGCCGGCCGCGTGGGCAGAAACCTTAGGAAGTGCGCGCGCGGCGCAGGCCGAGCAGACCCAGCAGCACCAGCGAAAGCGTTGCCGGCAGGGGCACTTCGCGGCCAACCTGGATGAAGCGCTGCTCGAAGCTGTTCAGTGCTGCAACGCTGGCGCCGCCAAACGTGGAGTAACCAAGCTGAACCGCGTCTACCACAAAAATCGCGTCATGGGGAGCGATCGCGGCGCTGTCGGACAGCTGGTCACCCACAATGAAGGTGTCGGCGATAAGCTGTAAGTCACCCGGCAGGATATCCTGTGCCAGCAGGTCGAACGCGTCCTTGAACACATAGGAGAAAGCGTCATCCCCTGTCGCACTCAAATCGCCGGCGGTGGTAATGCCGACGATCTGGTTACCCGGCTGCGTAACGGTGACCTGGTAACCGAATGTCATCGCGAAGAAATCCGACTGCTGCGGGTTCTCGGAACCGAGCTGGATACCGTAATCGAAGTTCAGGCCGTACTCGTTGCCGGGGGTGCCGTCGCCGATGCCGGTGACATCGATGCTGCTGAGGTCCACGGGGTCACCAAATATGGGCTGCTGTACGTCCGAGATCAAAGTGAACATGTCGAACAGCTTGTCGCCCACCTGGATGCGACCGCCCTGCAGCAGGTCGGACAGGGGCACCGCGTTGGCCTGGGTCGCCGCCAGGGTCAGGGCCAGGGTGGCGCAGACGCGGCGAAACATTGTGCTGATTCCGATTCTCATTTTATAGTCTCCTTGACTTGGGAGAATAAAGGCAAATTCCAGGCCACGATACTTAAATCATTGATTATTATATAGTTTAATTATCTCTGGTCGAAGAAAAGAGGTGTTTTGTAAAAATTCCTGACACCCCCGGGGGCCCAGAATCCCATGCGCTGGAACAGTAGGAAGCGCGGGGCCATTGTCTCTATACTCTGCTTCTGGACTGACGGCACACAAAGGACTGGATAGGCCCATGAGACTAACGCAACGGTTCCTGTGGACGACGGCACTGGTGGCAGCCCTGTACGGCTGCAGCGGCGAGACCGCCGAGGAGCACTTCGCCAATGCCGAGGCGTACCTGGCCGCGGGCGATGCGAACGCCGCGGTGCTCGAACTGAAAAACGCCCTGCAAAAAGACCAGAACCTGGGCGCCGGTCGCCTGCTCCTCGGCCAGATCTACCTCGCGGAGGGCGATGCCCCCAGCGCCGAGAAGGAACTGCAGCGCGCTATGTGGATGGAGTACGAGCCCAGCGAGACCCTGCCCGCGTATGCGCGCTCCCTGCTCTTGCAGCAGAAGTGGAAGGAAGTGCTGGACCTCCCCGAGGAGGCGCTGACCGACCAGGCGCTGGCCAACCTCTACCTGGCAAAGGGCATGGCCCTGATAGGCCAGGGCAAGAACAGCGACGCGAAGGAGACGATCGACCGGGCCCTGGCCATCGAGCCGGACTCCGCTACCGCCCGGCTGGCCGTCGCACAGCTGGCCCTCAACCTCGGCGAGGTCGAGGAGGCCGCCGAGACCCTCACCGAACTGACCGAGCTCGAGCCGGAGAACACCGATGCGCTGATGGCCCTGGGCAACCTGGAAAACCAGCGCCAGGACGCAGAGGCCGCATCCGCGGCTTACGACAAGGTGCTGGCCATCGACCCGGACAACCGGGCGGCCCAGCAAGAGCGCGTGCTGCTGGCGCTGCAGGCGGGCGAGACACAGGTCGCCATGCGCCTGTCCAACCAGTTGCTGCGCGGGGCGCCTAAGGACCCCGGCGCAAACTTCGTGCGCGGCATACTGGACCTCGACGCGGGGCGCATTCCCGACGCGGTGCGCCGGCTGGGCCTCGCCGAGCCCATCGCCGAGGTCTACCCCAGCCACGCTTTCTTCTTCGGCAGCGCCCACCTGCTCGACGGCAACCTGGAACAGGCCAACGCCTACGCCACGCGCTTCAATACGCTGGTGCCCGGCAGCGTGCGCGGGCGCAAACTGCTCGCCACGGTGCGCATCGAGCAGGGTGACTTCCTCGGCGCGGAGGAGCTGATGCGGCCGGTGGTGGAACAGCGGCCGGAAGACGTGGCCGCACTCAAACTGATGGCCAACAGCCTGCTGCGGCAGGAGAAAACCGACGAGGGCATCTCCATGCTCGCCCGTGCGGCGGAGCTGGAACCGGAGTCCGCGGCCTCCCAGATCGGGCTCGGAGCCGGGCTGTTGATCGGCGGCAATCCCGAGGACGCGGCCCTGCACATCCGCATGGCGCTGGAAATGGATCCACAGTTCGAGCAGGGCGACCTGTTGCTGGTGATGAGCCTGGTGGCACAGGAGGACTTCGCCGCCGCGCTGGAAACCGCGCGCAACATGCAACCGAAAACCCCCGGCGACACGACTCCCGCGAACGTTCTCGGCTGGGTGCAGGCGCGCTCCGGCGACCTGGACGGCGCCCGAGCCACCTATGAGGAGATCATCAAAGGCGCCCCCGGCGACCCGAGCGCCCGTCACGCGCTGGCCCGGCTGGCGAAAGCCGACGGCGACCTGGAGACGGCGACCGGCCACTACGAGGCGGTGCTCGCGGAGGACGACAAGAGCCTCCTCGCGCTCGTCCAGCTCGGCCTGATCGCCGCGGAACAGGACCGGGGCGCCGAGGCCGGCAGCTACCTGCAACGGGCGGTGGATGCGCACCCCGACAACCTCCAGCCGCGCGTGCTGCTGGCCCGACTGCACCTGGCCGAGGGCAAACCGGAAAACGTGGCCACGGCCTTTGTCGGCCTGCCCGATTCCGTCCAGCAGGACCCCGTGGTGTTGCAACTCACCGCCACCGCACAGCTGGTGCAGCGCGAACACGCCAGTGCACTGTTCACACTGGAACAGCTCAATGCAATCCAGCCGGACAGCGCCGGCGCCCATTACATGACGGCGCTGGCGGCAGCGGGCACCGGGGACACCGATCTCGCCACGCGCGAACTCGACCGCGCGCTGGAACTCGAGCCCAACCTGGTACAGGCGCGCATCGCCCGGGCCAGGCTCATGGCGCGGCTTGGTGAAGAAGAGCGTTTTGCCGAGGACATCGCGATCCTCGTACGCGAGGCGCCGGAAAACGGCGACGTACTTCTCCTGCAGGCGGGCGCCGCGGGGCGCGAGGAGGATTACACGAGCGCGGTGGGCTACGCGGAGCGGGCCTACGAAAAAGCGCCGGTGACCGCCACGGTGCTGGCGTTGGGTGCCTACCGGGAGGCGGCGGGACAGGACGCGGCGGCGCAACAACTCTACAGCGAGTGGCTGGAATCCAACCCCGAGGACACCCTGGTGCGGCTGAAGCTCGCCAACGAGACGCTGGACAACGGCGACAGCGCGATTGAGCAGTACCGTGCGATCCTCGGACAGGACCCGCAAAACGTCATCGCCCTGAACAATCTCGCCTGGCTGCTGCGCGAGCGGGACGCCGACAAGTCGCTGGAGTACGCGCGGCAGGCGGCGGACCTCGCCCCGGACAACTATGCGGTGCTGGATACCCTGGCGGTGGTTGAACAGCTCAACGGCAATCTCGACAGGGCCATGCGCAGTATCGAGCGCGCCATCGAGCAGAACCCGACTGCGCCGGCGCTGCTGTTGCACCGCGCGCAGATCGAGAACGCCATGGGCGACAGCCACGCCGCGCGGTTCACCCTCGACAGCTTGCTGGCTATGGACGACGAGTTCCCGGAGCGCGCGGAGGCCGAGGCGCTGAGGGCCTCCCTGTAGCCAAAGGGACTGCACAGATAACGCGGGGCTTATAACCCCGCCACGAGAACACTCCCCGCAAGGAGACACCATGCGCAAACTGCTGACCGCGGTCCTGCTGACGGCCACCCTGCCCCAGGCACTGCCCGGTGCGGCTTCGGAGCGACAACTGCTGTGGGGCGACACCCACCTGCACACCACCTACTCCTCCGACGCCTACACCAACAACAACCTGTCGGCCGACCCGGAGACCGCGTTCCGCTACGCCAAGGGCATGCCGGTGATCCATCCCTTCCACCGCGCGCGCGTGCAGATCGGTACGCCGCTCGACTTCCTGGTGATCTCCGACCACGCGGAGTTCCTCGGCCAGATCCGGCATATCCACCGGGAGGGCGCGGACACCTCGGACCTGGGCCTGTGGGACAGTCTCGTGGCGCGCTTCGCCGCCTGGTACCTGCAGCGCGCGATCGACCGGGGCGAGGGCCGCGAACTGTTCGTACAGGTGTTGCCCGACCCCGCGCTGACCCCACAACAGGACGCCGAGGCCTCGAGCGTGGAGAACAGCGACCTGGGCATGCTGCCCATGGACCACCAGGTGGAGATCGACACCTGGCGCACCATTACCGATATTGTCGAGCGTCACAACGAGCCGGGCGAGTTCACCGCGCTCATAGGCTGGGAGTGGAGCGCCATTCCCGCGGGCGCCAACCTGCACCGCGTGGTGATCACCGACAGCGACGCCGCCACCGCCCAGCAGTACGACCCCTTCGGCCTGGACAACAGCCCGTACCCGGAAGACCTCTGGGCCTGGCTGGAGAAAACCAGTGAGGCAACGGGCGCCGGCTTCATCGCCATTCCCCACAACTCCAACATCTCCAAGGGTTACATGTTCTCCGACACCTCCCTGCGCGGCGCGGCCTTCGACGAGGCCTACGCGCAACTGCGGGCGAAGTGGGAGCCCATCGCCGAGATCACGCAGATCAAGGGCGACTCGGAGACGCACGGTACGCTGTCCCCCGACGACCCCTTCGCGGATTTCGAGACCTACCCCTACTACATCCAGCGCCAGTGGACCGAGTACCGTCCGCAACGCGGCGACTACGTGCGCGAGGCGCTGAAGCTGGGCCTGGAACTTGAGGAAACAGTGGGCCTGAACCCCTACCGGCTCGGCGTGATCGGCTCCACCGACTCGCACACCGCACTGGCCTCCGCGGAGGAGGACAACTTCCACGGCAAGCTCGCCACGGACTCGATCCCGGAGAACAAGGAGACGAAGTTCAACCCGGACGGGCCGGGCTCCAGCGGCTGGGCCATGTCAGCCTCGGGGCTGGCGGCGGTGTGGGCGGAGGGCAACACCCGTGAGGACATCCTCGCGGCGATGCACCGGCGAGAAGTCTACGCGACCACGGGGCCGCGCATTGTGGTGCAGTTTTTCGCCGGCACCAATTTCGTTGAGGCGGATCTGCAGAGCGCCGAGCTGCTCGCCGCCGCCAGGGGGCGGGGTGTCCCCATGGGCGGCGAAATCACCGGCGGCGAGGCGCCCTCCTTCCTGGTGCTCGCGACGAAGGATCCCGTGGGCGCCAACCTCGACCGCATCCAGGTTGTGAAGGGCTGGCTGGACGCGGACGGCGTCGCACAGGAGAAGGTCTTCGACGTGGCCTGGTCCGGGCAGGCCTCGGGCGAGCGCCAGCCAGGCGCGGACGGCACGCTCCCGGACGTGGGCAACACCGTGGACCTGAAGACCGGCAAGGTGGAGAACAGCATCGGTGCGGCGGAGCTTTCAGCGGTGTGGACCGACCCCGGGTTCGACCCGGACCAAGCCGCGTTCTACTACGCGCGGGTGCTGCAGATCCCGACGGCCCGGCACTCGCTGCTGGACGCGGTGGCGCTCGGCCGCGAGCACGCCACGGACCAGCCGGATACCATCCGCGAGCGCGCCTACACCTCGTCGATCTGGTACAACCCGCAGTAGAGAACTACGCGCCGGCCTTGAACGCCAGCACCAGGGAGTTCGGGGTGACGAACTGGAAGCCGAGTCGCGCCCCGGGGATGCGCCGCAACCAGCGCGCGATATCCGCCTTGGACGTGCCGGCCACGCGCACCTCGATCATGTCCAGCCTGTCCATGAAGCTGTCGAAGCCGCGCTGGCGCAATGCGTTGCGCAGGCTGTAGAACGTAAACCAGTTGACCGCGGGATACTTCGCGTAGTTGGCCACCTCGGGCCGCGTGGTCACCGCCAGGCGCTCGTAGCGACGCTTCAGCGGCCCCGGGTACCAGCTGTACAGCGGCAGGTTGAACTCGTCCTGCAGCGGGCAGAGGGTATTCGTCGTACTCAGGTAGAGCACGCCGCCCGGGCGCAACAGGCGCGCGCCCTCGTTCAACACGCCCTCCCAGTCAGCCACGTGTTCCAGCAATTCAGGTACCACGCAGACATCCAGGCTGGCGTCCGGCAGGGGAATTTCGGTGGCGCTGCAGTTGATGAACTGCATGTCCAGCCCCTCCTCTGCCGCGCGCTTGCGGCCCACGTCGAGGAGATCGGCGCTGAGGTCCACGCAGGTCACGTGGTGACCGCCGCGCGCGAACATGCGCGCCAGGGTCCCCGCCCCGCCACCGACGTCGGCGACGTCGAAGGGCCCCTCGCGTCCGCGTTCGCTCATGGACTTGAGGATGAGGTCGGCCAGGCGTTCAAAGCGACCGATGGTCTCCTCGGACTGGCTCTGCTCCTGGTAGTACTCGAAAAAACGCTCGTCCGTGGAGGTGTCGAGGGACGCCCCGGACCGATCCGCACTGCCGTTGTTCTCGCCCGTCATGTCGCTGGATTCTCCGGCGCCCGTCCGTCGTTCTTATCGTCAGCGGTGGCCCGCTTGCGTATCTTCCGCCGGGTGGCGGAAGGCAAATCAGTCTAAAGCAGTGCCCGGGGGGGCGCAACAGCGCACCCGCCTCGCGGTGCGCGCGCCCGCTTTCACGCGGGGCGGCGCTCTGCTAGTGTGGCCCCTTGACGCAAGGCCCGGCACCGCATGTCCACACACCTGTTCGTTCTCTGCCCGCCCTACTCCGGCTCCACCCTGCTGTGGAAACTGATCGGGACCTCGACGGCTGTGTCCACACTGCCCGACGAGGGGCAGTTCCTGCCCGAGGTAAAAAAAATCATGCGCGCGGGTCCGTGGCAGCGCGACCTCGAATTGCCCTGGGCGGACATCCGCCGCGCCTGGGAGCGCTACTGGGATCAGGACAAGCCGGTGCTGCTGGAAAAGAGTCCGCCCAACCTCATCCGCACCGATGCCATCCGCGAACATTTCCAGCCGGTGGAGTTCGTCATCATGGTGCGCAACCCGTATGCCCAGGCGGAGGGACTGATGCGGCGCAACGGCTGGACCGCCGAGCGCTCGGCGCGCTTCGCCCTCATGTGCCTGCGCGAACAGCGCCGCAATCGCGACACCATCGACGCGACCGTCACGCTCACCTACGAGGGACTGGTGGCCGACCCCGCCGCGGCCTGCACCGCCCTCACCCGGTTCCTGCCGGCCCTGGGTGAGCTCGACCACACCGCCAGCTTCGAGGTGCACTCCGTGGACGGTACAGTCAACCGCCCGATCACCAACCTCAATGCAAAGAAAATCGCCGCCCTGTCGGCGGAACAGCGCGCGACCATGCGGTCGGTGTTCGCGACCGAGCCGGCGACGCTGGACGCCTGGGACTACCCGCTCGACGCCGGGGACAGCGCGCCGACTTGACAGCGGGGCGGCATACGCTATTCAGTAGCGCTACGCAGCAGCCCGCTCCCGCCGGAGGACACACCCATGAACAGGTTCCTCGCCAGTCTCACCGCCCTCTCACTGTTGTTCGTCGCCGCCTGCAGCGACGACAGCGACGAACCACCGCCGCCACCGCCGCCCCTGCAGGAGCGCTACGAGCTGGGCAGTCCGGACAGCGTGCCCGAGGGTGTGGCCTTCGATAGCCGCGACCGCGCCTTCTACGCCACCAGCCTGCAAGGCGGCAGCATCACGCGGGTCGACGCCGACGGCACCGAGTCCCTGTTCCGCGCGGCGGACGGTCGCGCCAGCCTGGTCGGCGCCAAGGTCGACACGGACGCGCGGCGCCTGTGGGTCTGCGCGCAGGACGTGGACGGTGTCGACAACCGGGTCTGGGTATTCGACCTGGACACCGCGGAACAGGTCCTGGAATTCCTGCTGGGCGCACTGAGCCCCGGCGGGTCCTGCAACGACCTCGCGCTGGATGCGGACGGCAGGGCCTATGTCACGGACCCCGCCAGCCCTTTCATTTACCTGCTCGACCCCGACACGGGCGAGGGCAGCGTCTTCGCCAGCGATCCGCTGTTCGCGGACGTCACCGGCATTGGACTGGGCCTCAACGGTATCGCCGTCAACGCCGCCGGGGACGCGCTGATCGTGGCCAAGTTCGTGCCCGCCAGCCTGCTCGCCGTCAGCCTGCCCGACGCGGCGACGATCACACCCATCGCGCTCACCGGCGACGCCCTCGCCTCCCCCGACGGGCTGGCCGAACTGGACGGCGATATCTACGCCGTATCCGGCGCGGCGGTGAGCCGTGTACGCCTGACAGCCGACGGCGCAGGCGGCGAGGTTGTCGCGGTGGTGCAGGAGAGCGGGCTGTCCACGGCAACCGTCGCCGAGGACCAGCTCTACGTCATCAAGAGCGAGGTCACCAACTTCGTTCTCGAGCTGCCGCTGAACCTGCCCTTCGCAATTTTCCGCGTCGACCTCGACGCCTTTGACAACTGAGACAGGGGAGCGAACCCGAACACGCATGAGCCAGCAACCTCGCAACCAGCACATCCTCCTTGCCGCCCGCCCCGTCGGCGAGATCAAGCCCTCGGACTTCGACATCGTCGATGCGGACATGCCCGCCATCGGCGACGGCGAGGTACTCGTGCAGGTCGAATACCTCGCCGTGGAACCCGCCATGAAGGGCTGGATGGAGGCGCGGGTCGACTACGTGGCGCCGGTGGAGATCGGCGAGGTCATGCGCGGCCAGGGCGCAGGCACCGTCATCGAATCCAACAACCCGGACCTGCCGGTGGGCACTGTCGTCAGCGGCCCCACGGGCTGGCGCCGCTACCTCGCCAGCGGCAGTATTGACGTGCCGCTGCGCCGGATACCCGACGGCATCGGCATGCCCACCGCCCTGAATGTGCTCGGCATCACCGGCCTGACCGCCTATTTCGGCATGCTGGAAATCGGCCGGCCGCGGTCCGGGGACACCGTGCTGGTGTCCGGCGCCGCCGGGGCCACCGGATCCGTGGCCGGCCAGTTGGCGCGTATCGCCGGGGCGCGGGTCCTGGGCATCGCCGGGGGCGCGGACAAGTGCGCGTGGCTGGTGGATGACCTCGGTTTCGACGGCGCGGTGGACTACAAGGCGGGCGATACCGCCGAACAGCTCCAGGCACTGTGCCCGGACGGCCTGGACGTTTACTTCGACAACGTCGGCGGCGAGATTCTCGACCTCGCGCTCGCCAACCTGGCGCAGGGTGCGCGCGTGGTATTGTGTGGCGGCATCTCGCGCTACAACGAGACCGGCCCCCTGCCGGGCCCCGTCAACTATTTCAACCTTATCTACCGGCGCGCGCGCATGGAGGGATTCATCGTCATCGACTACGCCGAGCGCTTTGGCGAGGCGGTGAGGGCCCTGTCCGGCCACCTCGCCAGTGGCGAGCTGCGCCACCGGGAAACAGTGCTGGACGGCTTCGACCAGTTGCCGGCGGCACTGATGGGCCTGTTCACCGGCGGCAACATGGGCAAGCAGCTGGTGCGGGTCGACACCTGAGGTCACCGCGTTGGACGTTATTCAACACGGCGCGCCGCACCGACTGCTGACCGTCGCCCGGGGGCACCCCTACGAGAGGGACGCCTTCGCCGCGCTGTTTACCGACCTGGCGGAATTCGACGTTTGCCACGTGGAGCAACCGGTCGCACAGCGGCTGCTGAACACCCGCACCGCGCAGGAATTCGACGCGGTGGTGTTCTACGACATGCCCGGGGTGGATTTCGCCGACGCCGCCGCGCCGGTCGTACCGCCCGCCGCGTTCCGCGAGGATTTTTGCGCCATGCTGGATGCCGGCATCGGCGCTGTCTTCATGCACCACGCCCTGGCCGCGTGGCCCGCCTGGGAAACCTACGCGGAAATCGTCGGCGGCCGCTTCCACTACCGGCCCGCGAGCCTGCGCGGCACCGCCTACCCGGACTCCGGCTACCGGCACAAGATCACACACCAGGTAAGCGTCATCCCCGGGCACCCGGTCACCGAGGGCCTGCCGGCGTCGTTCGAAATGACCGACGAACTCTACCTGTGTCCCGTATTCGAGGAGGACGTCACGCCTATTGCCCGCAGCGACTACGTGTTCGAGGACGGCAACTTCTATTCAGCCGCGAAGGCGGTGGCGGGCGAGATGCACTCCCGCGAGGGCTGGTCGCACCCGCCGGGGAGCAACCTGGTGGGCTGGGCGAAACACTGGGGCAACAGCCCCATCGTGTACCTGCAGGGGGGCGACGACGCGGATGCCATGGGCAATGAGAATTTCCGCCGGCTGCTGCACAACGCCGTGCGCTGGGTGAGCGGCGGCCGCTAATCCGCCGCCAGCCAGTCGCGGAAGGTCGAGTCGGCGCTGATTTTCGCGAACAGCGCCTCCGCCACCAGGCGATTGCCGAGGGCGTTCGGGTGCCAGGGATCGAAGTCCTTGTTCTTTGTCTGCATCAGGTCGCGCGGCGGATAGGGTCGGTACGTCTCCAACAGGTCCAGGACGTCCAGTCCCGCTTCCTTCGCGCTCGCAGCGAGCGACGCGTGCACGTGGGTGAGGGTGTACTGGCCGTAGTCGTCGTTTCTCTCGAACACCGGGTGGATGGCGAACAGCACCGGGACGCCGGTGGACCCGGCTATCTCACCGATGCGCAGAATGTTCCGGTGTACGTCGTCCGCGTAGACGCAGTGCATGAACGAGTGGTACTCGCCACCACAGTCACCGTGCCGCGTATTTTCCATCGCCTCGATGAGTTTGGAGCGCAGCCAGTGGGTGGTGTAGAAACGCGGCTCGTAGTAGTACCGGCCGATCTCGCCGTTGGCGTTGTGGAATACCGGGTGGGCGGGGTCGTTGAGCACGTAGCTCCACACCACGATATCCGGTGAGTAGTCCAACGCTTCGTGCTCCAGAAGGAAGAGCTCCTGTGAGGTGGAGTATCCGGATTGTGCCAGCGTGATGACCTCGGCGTCGCGCCCGGCCGCTGCCTCGTCCAGCAGGCGTTCCAGGACACGGCCGAAAGCCTCGTCCAGGTCCACACCCTGCCCCTGGGCCACCGAGTCGCCTATGAGAACGACGCGGAACGCGCCCGGCGGCTTCTCCAGCGCATGCTCGACATCGCGGTAGCCTTGTGAGTTGCTGCCGCACTTGTTCGGCACGCGGGTGTAAATCAACTCCGGGTGGGGGGAACGCATACTGCACAGGTCGCGGTGCTTGTTCTTCTCCCGCATGGCGTCCCGCTCGACGCCGTAGCTGTAGCTGAGGTAGGCCTCCATGACGCCGAAACAGAGCAACAGGGTCACGGCGGTGAGCGCCAGACCCGTCAACATCGTTTTAAGCCCGCTTTCTTCAGCCATACGTCCGCCGTCTGAACCTGGTCCCGCCGACCGGGGGACGCCGCCGCCCCACGCCCGGGAGCCCGCATTGTACCGTATCGCCATGGGGGCGCAGCCCCCAGGGAGACGGGGCTCGCGGGGGAGGCCGGTGGATTTTGTGACCCAGTTGGCGAATCCCGGGCCCCGGCTACCTTTGACAGCGCCATGAAACTAGTATTTCCTGTACCAGCATAAGAAAGAGCGGTACCTAAGGACCCCCCGAAATGCAATCTGGCAAGACTATCCTGGGACTGTCGGCCTACTACCACGACAGCGCCGCGGCCCTGCTCGTGGACGGCGAAATCGTCGCCGCCGCCCAGGAAGAGCGCTTCACCCGCAAGAAACACGACCCGGGTTTCCCCGCCAACGCGATCCGCTACTGCCTGGAAGAGGCCGGTATCGCCCTGTCGGACGTGCACGAGGTGGTCTTCTACGACAAACCGCTGGTGAAATTCGAACGCCTGCTGGAAACCTATCTCTCTTACGCCCCCAACGGTATCCGGTCCTTTATCGCCGCGATGCCGGTCTGGCTGAAGGAAAAGCTCTACCTCAAGAGCACCCTGAAGACCGAGCTGGCCGAGCTCGGCGGCCTCAAGAAGAACGAACTGCCGGACCTGCTCTTTGCAGAGCACCACCAGTCCCATGCCGCATCGGCATTTTTTCCCAGCCCCTTCGAGAAGGCGGTTGTCATGTGCCTGGATGGCGTCGGCGAGTGGGCCACGACCACGGTCTGGGTCGGAGAAGGGAATAAATTGAAGGCGCTGTGGGAGATCGACTTCCCTCACTCCCTGGGCCTGCTCTACTCCGCGTTCACCTATTACACCGGCTTCAAGGTCAACTCGGGCGAGTACAAGCTGATGGGGCTGGCGCCCTACGGCGAGCCAAAGTACGTCGACCTGATCCTCGACAACCTGATCGACCTGAAGGAGGACGGCTCCTTCCGGCTCGACATGGACTACTTCAATTATTGCACCGGCCTGACGATGACCGGGAAGAAGTTCGACAAGCTGTTCGGCGGCCCGCCCCGCGCGCCCGAAACCGACATCAGCCAGAAGGAAATGGACATCGCCGCCTCCATCCAGAAGGTCACCGAGGAAGTGGTGTTGCGCCTCGGCAAGACGGTGCGCGAGGAAACCGGTTGCGGCAACCTCTGCCTGGCGGGCGGCGTGGCCCTGAACTGTGTCGCCAACGGCGAACTGCTGCGCTCCGGCATCTTCGACGACATCTGGATCCAGCCCGCCGCGGGCGACGCCGGCGGTGCGCTGGGCGCTGCACTGGTGGCCTGGCACGAGAAGCACGACGGCCAGCGTGTGGTCAACCCCCGCGACAGCATGCGCGGCTCCTACCTGGGCCCGCGTTTCGGTCGCGAGGAAATTCGCGCCGCGCTGGACGCCTCGGGCGCCGTGTATGAGGAACTGGACGACGAGCAGATGATGCCGCGTCTCGCCGACATACTGGCGGGTGAGAACGTGGTCGGCTGGTTCCAGGGCCGCATGGAGTTCGGCCCGAGGGCCCTGGGCGGGCGTTCGATCATCGGCGACCCCCGCTCCCAGAAAATGCAGTCCGTCATGAACCTGAAGATCAAGTACCGGGAGTCATTCCGGCCCTTCGCGCCGTCGGTGCTGAACGAGGACGTGTCGAACTATTTTGTGCAGGACAGCCCCAGCCCCTATATGCTGCTGGTGGCGCCCGTGGCGGAGGACAAACGCATTGCGATGACCGAGGAGCAACAGAAGCTGTTCGGCATCGAGAAGCTCAACGTGCCACGCTCTGAACTACCGGCGATCACCCACGTGGATTACTCCGCGCGTATCCAGACGGTACACGCGGATACCAACCCGCGCTATCACGCGGTGATTTCAGCTTTCAAGGAAAAAACCGGCTGCGGCGTGATCGTCAATACGTCTTTCAATGTGCGCGGCGAGCCCATCGTGTGCACACCCGAGGACGCCTACCGCTGCTTCATGCGCACGGAAATGGACTACCTGGTGGTGGAAAACTTCCTGATGGCAAAGCCGGTTCAGCCCGAGGTGGAGAAGGACGAGTCGTGGATGGAAGAGTTCGAACTGGATTAGGGGCGACGCGGTGCACGAAGTAAGAACAGACCTCTCTCGCAAGGAACTGCGCAACTTCGGGCTGGTAACGGCCCTGTTGCTCGTGGTGTTCTTCGATGTCCTGATCCCCTGGATCTGGAGTTTCGACCCACCCGCCTGGCCGGTCTTCATTGCACTGGTGCTGGTGTTTTTCGCCCTGGTCTGGCCCACGGCCCTGCGGCCGGTCTACGCCGTGTGGATGCGCTTTGCCCTGGTTCTCGGGTGGATAAATACGCGCATCATCCTGGGGCTTATTTTCTACGTTATCTTTGTACCCGCGGGGATTGTTATGCGGGCCTTCAGCGACCCCATGCGTCGCGCCACGGACACCGCCGCCGACAGCTACCGCGTCGAGTCCAATCCCCCCAAACCTGAAAACATGGAGCGGCCTTTCTGATGTTTGACCTGTTGAAAGACCTCTGGGGCTTCATGCGCGAACGGAAAAAGTTCTGGCTGGCGCCCATCATCATGGTGCTGCTGGTACTTGGCGGCCTGCTGGTGCTGGCCCAGGGTTCCGCTGTAGCGCCCTTTATCTACACACTCTTCTAGGCCGCACGCAGTGGTAGCTGTATGAAGGAGTTCAACGACCTGGCGGACTTCAGTCGCGACGAGATCAGCGCGCTGATCGAGCTCGCCGACCGCCTCGACCGCTCTCCGGAGCCCCGTGCCCTGGAGGGCAAGGTCCTGTCGCTGCTGTTCCTCAGCCCTTCGCTGCGCACCCTGGCCTCTTTCCAGTCAGCGATGACGCGCCTTGGGGGCGGCTGCTTCGTGATCTCCCCGGAGATGTCGATTCACAACATCGAGTCGCGCTCGGGCATCGTCATGGACGGCGTCGCCGCCGAGCATATCCGCGAGGCGGTGCCGGTCATCGGTTCCTACTCGGACGCCATCGGTATCCGCGCCTTCGCGCAGCGGGAAAACCTGGAGCACGACCTGGCGGATACGAGTTTCAGGGAGATGACTTCGCTGGTGGACATTCCCTACATCAACATGGAATCCGCCATCAATCACCCCTGCCAGAGCCTGGCGGACTGGAAGACGCTGGATGACCTCGACATTCCCGCGGCGGGCGGCAAACTCGTGCTGTCCTGGAGCTGGCACCCCCAACCCATGCCGATGGCCGTTCCCGCGGCCACGGTGCACATGGCGGCACAACGCGGCATGGATGTCACGGTGCTGCGCCCGGAAGGTTATGAGCTACCGGCGCAGGTGATGGACCGGGCGCGCGATGCGGCCGGTGCGAGCGGCGGCTCTGTCTCCCAGACTGCCGACCGCGCCGAGGCGATGGAGGGCGCACAGGTCATCTACGTCAACTCCTGGTGCTCCGAGCAACACTACGGCGATCGCACTGCAGAGGACGACTTCAAGGCGGAGCTCAGGGACTGGCGCATCGAGGAGAGCTGGTTCGGGAATGCCGCCAAAGACTGCCGCTTCATGCACTGCCTGCCGGTGCGCCGCGAGGTCACCGTGGCGGAGGCGATCCTCGACGGCCCGCGCAGCGTGGTCATCGCCGAGGCGCGCAACCGCATGCTGGTCCAGATGGCGGTGCTGCACCGCATGCTGTCGGGCGCAAGCTGAACTCACCCCCTGAGGGGCAACCACCAACTCTCCAGTCCCACCGGGTAAGTGCCGGCCTGCTCGCGCACCGCATCGGGCTCGTCGGCGGGGCATACCTGATCGGTCGCTGCGGGCAGGGGTGCGGCCGAGGGCACCGGGTCCACCACCTCGAGATCGAGCTCGGCAATACACGCCGCGAAGCGCGCCATCTGCCCCTCGTGGTGGTCGGAGGCCTGGTGGCGCCAGAAGGTCACGTTGTCGGCAAAGGACAGCAGGCAATAGTAGAAGGACGGTTCCCGGCCGCGCCAGTACTCGTAGCGCAGCACGCCCTCTTCCGTACCGTGCGTCTGCTCGTACATGTATGCCATCACGTCCTCGAACTCTGCTTCCATGCCGGGATTGATCTGAATCTTTGCCAGCAGTGTGCTCATGTGTACGTCCTGTTCAGGCTCCGCCAGTACGGCGGAAGCGCAGGGAGAGATTCAGCGTCCCGAGCATGATGCCGGGCTGGTGCTCGAAGGTGTTGCCGGGGGCGTACTCCAGGTGCTCCACCCGCTCGCAGAGGCGCTCCCAGGCGATCACCTGTTCCAGCCTGGAGATGCCGGCGCCCGGACAGGTGCGCGGCCCCTGGGAAAAGGTCAAATGATTGCCCAGCGACTTGCGCGTGAGGTCCAGCTCGTAGGGACACGCGTATTGCCGCGGGTCGACGTTGCCCGCCCCGAACCGGATATGCAGGATGGACCCTGCGGGCACCGCCACACCCTGGAATTCCTCGTCGCGTGTCGTGACCCGGGTGGACAGGCCCTGGGTCGGCGCGCGCAGGCGCATCGCCTCCTCGGTAAAGGCGCGGATTTTTGACCGATCCGCACGGATTGCGGCGAAGATGTCGGGCTGGTCACAGAGCAGCTGCGCCTCTTCCTCGAGGGCGTACTGGGTGGTCTCCAGCCCCCCGAGTACCATGAAGTAGACAATGCCGTAGATCTCGTCGTCGGTGAGCTTGCGGTCCAGGGCCTGGTAATGGAGGCGGGTGAGGTCGCTGATCATGTCGTCGCCGGGATCGGCGCGCTTGCTCGCGACCTGTCCGGCCAGGTAATCGGCAAAGCCGTCCAGCGCCTCCGCCTGGCGCTCCATCTGCGCTTCTTCCAACTGGTTCATGTGGCCGCGCCCGTACACGTACTGCATCACCTGGGCCCGACCCCAGGCCTCAAGGCGCGGTACATCCTCCCGCGGAAAGCCAAGCACCGTGGCCATGACCAGCTGCGGCAGTGGCCGGGCAAATTCGTCGATGAACTCCACCGTACCCATACCGTCGCCGTCGTCCCGGTCAATCCAGGCGTCGATGAGCTCGTCCACGGTCGCCGTCACCATCGCGGCGTGGCGCCTGGCACCCGGGCCGACCCAGGGGTCGGTGAGTTCCTGCCGGTGGGCGCGCCACAACGCCACGGTGGGGCGCAGGGTCCGCACCGAGTCCAGGGCGAGGTTAAAGCGCGAGGCGTCCCGCGGCGGCTCCTCGCCGCGCGCCAGCATGCCCGCCAGTTCCTCCACCTTGAGGCTCATCACGGGTGTGAAGCGTACCGGGTCCTTCACGACCCGTTCGATGTCCTCATAGCAGGTGAGCACGAAAGCGTCCGTACCGGGTTCCACGCCTTCGCCGCGGAGGATGTGCACCGGGGCCTGCTGGTGGAGGATGGGATAGGCCTCGTACCAGTGCTCCTGGGCGCCGGGACCGAACAGGTCCACGTCCTCCAGGGTGACGGGACATCCCATTGGGGCGGAGCTGTGGTTGGGGGGTTTGGGGGCCATTGGTCCCGCAGTGTAGGAGAAAACTCTCGAAAATAAAACAGGCGATACTGTTTGTTTATTGAATGGCGCGCCGCCTCCCTCGCCCGGGGAGCGGCGCCTTGCTACAGTGCCCGCAACCGGGGCACCTGCGCGCGCCGGGCAGGAGAAAACGCCATGACACGGACACTGGATGCGGGGATGGCCTGTCCCACCTGCGGCGGCAAGATGGAGTCGGGCTATATCGCCGGCCACTGGACCCGCCTGCGCTGGACGGAAAAAGCGAAGACCAAGACGATCTTCGCGGGCCAGCCGCTGAAGAAAAAAGTCGACCTGTGGAATTCACCCACCCTGGAGGCGCTGCGGTGCACCGGGTGCGGCATCGGGGTGTTCTGCTTTGACCGGTAACGGCACTGGCGACGAACCCCGGGGTCTCCGGGACCGGTGAGAGTGCTGCTGTCCGTCATCGGGTCCCTCATCGGCATCGTGGCCATCGCGCTGGCACTGCTGTACCTCGGCCAGGATCGCCTGCTCTACCCGGCGCCCCCGAGCAGGGTACCCGAAGTATTGCCGCCGGACACGAGCATGCTCACCCTCGAATCCGGCTACGCCCTGCTGCAAAGCGCACCGGCAGACGGCCATGACGAGCCCCGGCCTCTGCTGATCTTCACCCACGGCAACGGTGAGACCGCGCAAATGTGGTTGGGGGCCTTCGGTCCGCTGCTGGCGCGCGGCATCTCGGTACTCGTGGTGGAATACCCGGGCTACGGCGGCGCCCCGGGACGGCCCACCCGCAAGACAATAGAGAAAACCATGCTGGCGGCCTACGACGCCGCGGTGAAGCTGCCCGGCGTGGACCCCTCGAGAATTGTCGGCTACGGCCGCTCCATCGGCGGCGGCGCGATGGGCCTGCTCGCGGGCCGGCGACCCCTGGCGGCGCTGTGCCTGGAGTCCAGCTTCACCACGCTGCATGAACTGCTGGCGGAAAAGGGGCTCCCGGTGTTCCTGCTGCGCGACCGCTACGACACCGCCGAGGTACTCGCGCAACTGGACATCCCGGTGTTCCTGTACCACGGTCGGCACGACACGCTGATCCCCTTTCACCACTCGGAGCGGCTGGCAGGACTGGCGACGGAGGCCACCCTGTTGCCGGCGGACTGCGGCCACAACGACTGCCCGCGACCCTGGGGGCCGCTGCTGTCGTTTCTCGAAGAAAAGGTGGGTCTTCCCGGGGCGGACTAACCGCCGCGCAGTTCCGCGCCGCGCCGCTCGGACTTCTCCCACATGCGGATGTAACCCTCGGCGGAGCGGAACAGCGGCTCCAGCGCCTCGTCGGTCACGCCGTCCCGGCGCACGTCCTCGATATACTCCGCCACCAGTCCCAGGTGCACCATGCCCTCGGTATTGAAATCCAGAGTGCGATTGCCCACCACCGGCCGGGTCAGGGTGACGTCCCCGGCGTAGGAGGTGAAGGGATAGGTCACGCCCTCGTCCGTCTGCGGTGTCGAACAGCGGCTGCGCTCACCGAAACGCGCGCGCGGGTAGCTGGAAAAGCCGTTCATGTCGAACCCGAAGCCCTCGGCGGGGTAGGCGCCCGAGTCGCGCATGAGCTGGATGCGATCCTGGAAACGGTTGTCCATGGTCGCGGGCTCGTCGCCGCGGCAGCGGCCGAAGCCCGTGGTGGATATCCCGCCCAGCTCGTACAGCAGGCCGTTGTAGTTGCGCCCGTGGGTACCCGCCGCCGGGTAGTCGTTCTCCACGAGGATTTCATAGGCGCGCTTGTAGCCCTTGCGCGGCAGGTGGTCGACCTCTATGACCATGCCGCGCTTCATCATCTCGTCGAGCAGGAACTCGCCGAGGGAGGTGAGGCCGTGGTTCTGGCACCACTCGCCCTCCAGCGGGCCCGCGGCGAGCAAGCCGCCGAAGGGCAGGAGCGTGCCCAGCGGGTCGGCCTCGAAGCCGCTGAAGTCAAAGGGCGGCATCGCGTCGTACTCTGCCCTGGGCATGTTCAGCCCGCCGAGGTTGACCCGCCCGCTGTCGAAGCCGCCGGGAAACGTCAGCAGCTCCTCCGGGCACTCGATGAAATTCGCAAAGTGGCCGGTGTGGGCGAAATTGCCCAGTTCGCTGACCCGGCGGTCGCCGTCACCCGCGGAGAAGGCGTTGTCGAACTTGTGTACCGGGAACAGCACCCGCACGCCCATGTCCCAGTACTTGTCCAGCCGCTCCACGACGAGCTCGGGGGTGCACTCCTCGAAGGTGCCGTACCCGATGAGGAAACAGTCGAACAGGTCCGAGGTCTCGATGCCCAGCACCACGGCCAGGTTGCCGGCGAGAATCTGCTCGCGCGCCTCGGCGGGACTGAACACGATGCGGAACCAGCCTTTTCCGGGGCCGCCGTGCTGGGCGTCGATGTAGCGCTCCAGGGCGTAGGTGTCCTCGATGATGCGGTCCACCGCCACCATGTCGTTGCAGTCGTGGCGCAGGGGCTGGGCGCCTATGCCGACCGCGAGCTGGCAGAGCACCTGGTTGGTGGTGGCGTGCTGCACCAGCAGGCGCAGGCCGCTGAGGTAGGCGCGCTCAATCCAGGTCCAGTACTGCATCTGGTGGGTGGCGCTGACCGTGGCATCGGGCCAGTCGGTGAAGTCCGGGTAGCCCGCCGTGGCGTGGTCATCCTCGGTCAGTTCCCCGGTCAGCAACAGTGGGAGCAAGCCGTCGAGGTCCTGCAACCCATCGCCGAAGGCGAAACCGATGAAGTCGCGGCGCCCACCCTCCCCGTGCACGAGGTCGCAGTCGGGCAGGGCGTGCTCCACGCCCAGCGGGTGAAAGGGCGCACCGTGGAAGGATCCGCCACCGCCGAAGGCCTGGTTGGTGAACAGGTGCGAGTGGGTCTCGACGAATCCGAACAGGTCGCCGTCCTCGAACTGGGTGACCGCCACCTCCCCCTCGGCGTCGACCGTCAGCTCCGGGAACTCGGCGCAGCCCTCGGCCGCTACCAGTTCCAGTTCCGCGGGTTCATCGGCGGACAGCCCGCCCTCGGCGTCGATGTAGTTGCCGCTGAGAATGTGCTGCAACATGAAGCGGCCGCCGGGTGCGGCTTCCAGCAGCCACTCGCCCTCCGACTGTTTGCGGTCTTCGATGACCACCTCGCCACCCTCAGACCGGGTATCCGACTCGAGGAATTCTACCTCCCACAGCTGGTCGCCGATCGCAACAATGTAGTAGCCAGCCTGTGTGTACAGCAGGTACTTGCCCAGGTCCGAGGGACGCAGCAGAATCCTGTCAGCCACCTGGCTGTCGCCCGTCACCGAGGAGGGCGTCGCGAGGGCGCCCGAGACACCCGAACCGCTGGCATCGAGGAAATTCAGAAACGCAGGTGCGAGGAAGCTGGCGCCACCGTCGGGTGAGACCAGGTAGCACTGGTTGGCGACCGCAAACACGGATTCCTCGTCCACCGCGAGATCGGGCCGGCTGTCGCTGTCGTCGCTGCACGCGTTGAGGAACAGGCCGAGGGCGCCCGCGAGGGCGAGCCGGGTCAGGTAGTGACACATAGGGGGTTCACCGCTTTATCGTTGTCCGTAAAGCATAGCGCGGTGGCCGCAGATAGCCAGTGGCTCCCCTCAACCGGCAAGCGCGGCGGCAAACAGGGCCCGGTCGACATTGCCGCCGCTCAGGACCAGGGCGACCTCCGCACCGGCGTTGATATCGCGCTCCACAAGCAGGGCGGCGAGCGGCGCCGCACCGGCGCCCTCGGCCACGTTGTGGGTGTCGGCGAAGTAGTGGCCCATGGCGTCGCGCACCGCGTTGTCGTCCACCGCGACCACCCGGCTGACCTGCCCTTGCATGATAGCCAGGGCCTCGGGGCTGGGCACCCGGACCGCCATGCCGTCGGCGATGGTATCGGCGCTGTCCGTCGTGACCACCTCCCCCGCCGCCAGGGACCGTGCGTAGGCGTCCGCGGCGCTGGACACCACGCCGACGATCTCCGTGTCCAGGCCCAGGGCATTGCGCGCCGCGATGACGCCGCAGACGCCCGATCCCAGGCCGATGGGCACGTAGACCCGGTCCAGGCCCGGCCGCGCCCGCAAAAGTTCCAGGCCGTAGGTGGCGACGCCGGTCACAAGGTCCCGGTGGAAGGAGGGCATGGGATGCAGCCCGCGTTCCCGCGCCAGCGACTGCGCGTGCGGAACCGCCTCGTCGAAGTCGGCGCCGTATTCTACGAGTTCCGCACCCAGGGCGCGCATGGCGCGGTTCTTGTCGGGGCTGTTGCCCCGCGGGACCACAACAACCGCCTCCAGGCCCGTTCGGGCCGCGGCATAAGCCACGCTCTGGCCGTGGTTGCCACGGGTCGCGGCGACCACGCCGCGCACATCGGGATCGCGCTCGCGCAGGCCGTGCAGGTAGACCAGCCCGCCGCGCACCTTGAAGGCCCCGGTGGGATTGTGGTTCTCGTGCTTGACCCACACCCGGCAGCCGCAGCGCTCGCTGAGCAGTGGCCAGTGCAACTGGGGCGAACCCTGCATATGTGCGTAGACGAGGCCGGCGGCGGCCTCCAGCTCTTGCAGCCCGGGCAGTCCCATGGGGCGTCCTTCCCGCTCGATGCGAGCCGCGAGCATAGCGCGAAGTCGCGCCCGTGTGGAGCGGAAGCGCGCACCGCGACGCCGCCCCGTTATTTTTTCACAGCCTGTAAAGTTTCATTGACCCGCGGGCACGAAAGGCGCACTATAGCGCCCTGCCGAAAACCCGGCGCAAAACTACAGTACGAACGACGATTTTTTCGGAGAAACACCGAAGAGCAAGCACGATGGCCACGATGTTCACACTACAGGCAAGTATCGACCAGCGTCACGGTTCCTACACCGTGAAGCCGGTATGTCTGTGGACAGACAGCGTGGTTTCGGCAAAGACCTGATTTAAGATTTACTGAAAAAGGCCTCCGAGATCCCAGAATCCGGAGGCCTTTTTTTATTCCCGTCGAAAAACCGCCTCCGCATTCCCGGATCCCTGGCCCAGGGGAACGGCACAATGCGCGCCTCAATACAAAACAATATCCGCACCATCTACCTGCTGGGATTCTTTCACAGCTTCATGGTGGTCATCCCCGTATTCGTGCCGCTGTTGCAGGGCTACGGCCTGTCCATGAGCCAGGTGCTGCAAACGCAGGCGCTGTTCGCGCTGACCATCGCGCTGTGCGAGGTTCCCTCCGGCTACCTCGCCGACCTGTGGGGCCGCAAACAGGCGATACTGGTGGGATCCTGCCTGAACGCGGCGGGTTTCCTTTCGCTGCTGTGGGCGGACACCTTCGTCGACTTCCTGCTCTACGAGTTCATCCTCGGGCTGGGCTTCAGCCTCATCTCGGGGGCGGACCTCGCGCTGCTGTACGACACCGAGGTGCACCTGAGCGAGCGCGGCCTGCCCGGCGGTGCCGGTGCGGGCAAGTCCCTCAGCCGGCTGATTGCCATCGAGGCGGGGGCCTCCGGTATCGCCGGCATCACCGCCAGCGTGCTGTTGCTGTGGTCGCTGGACGCGGTGGTACTGGTACAGGCGATCACCGGTATCGCGCCCCTGTGCCTGGCGCTGGGGCTGGTGGAAGTACCGCGCCCGCAGGTGTCCGGCGGTCACCGGGGCAACGCGAAGCGCATCCTGGAACTGCTGTTGTTCGGCAAACCGGTGGTGCTGTGGACGGCTTTCGCCATCGCTGTCTTCGGCCTGCTGGCGGTGTACGTCTTCTGGGCCTACCAGAAGTACTGGGAGGTCCAGGGTATCCCGATCGGCCATTTCGGCTACATCTGGGCGGCCTTCGCGATCACCGTCAGCGTCTCGGCGCGTTACGCCAGCGCGCTGGAGCAGCGCATCGGTACGGGGCAGGTGCTGTGCCTGATCGGTGTGCTGCCGCTGGTGGGCCTGCTGGGCATGACGGCCTTCGCCGGGTGGAGCGGCGTCGTGTTCGGGTTCGCGGTACAGCTGGCCCGCGGCCTGAGCATGAGCCTGTTCTACGAGGCGCTCAACCGGCGCGTGCCCGGGGACTTCCGGGCCACGGTGAACTCGCTGGTCAGCCTGGCGGTGCGGGCGGTGTTCATCGTCACCGGTCCGCTGCTCGGCTACGCGCTGGATGCCGTCGGCGTACGCAGCACCCTTTTGCTGCTCGTGGTGGTCTTCGCGCCGCTGATTGCGATTGTACTGGTGCCGCTGCTCCTGCGCATCAGGCGCGAGGAGCAATCTGAAGAACCCCGGGTGGCCCCCGCCGGATAAGGCGGGGCCCGCCCGGCCCTTCCCCGCAAGGCGCGCGGGTTTAACGCCTGCATTTTCGGTACACTGGGCGCAGGAGGAACCGCGTGCCCCCCACCGACAACGACTGCGCCATCTCCGCACCTAGGATTTTCGACGGCGAGCGCTTTCTCGACGCGCACTGCGTGCTCGTGCGCGACGGCCTGGTCACCGACGTGGTGCCCATCGCCGGGCGCCCCGGGGACCTCGAGCACATCGCCCTGGAGGACGGCACACTCGCGCCCGGTCTCGTCGACCTGCAGGTCAACGGCGGCGGCGACGCCCTGTTCAACGGGTCACCCGACATCGACACACTGCGCACTATCGCCCGGGCACACCGCGCGCGAGGGACCACCGCGCTGCTTCCCACCCTCGTCAGCGATACCCGGCAGGTCCAGGAAGCGGGGCTGGACGCCGTCGCGGCCGCCCGCGCCGCGGGCGAGCAAGGGGTGCTCGGCATTCACTTCGAGGGGCCCTGGTTCGCGCCTGCCCGGCGCGGTGCGCACAGCGCCGGGAAGCTGCGCGGCATGGCTGCCGAAGACGTCGACTGGCTCTGTTCACTCACTGACTTTCCCGTCCTGCTCACGCTCGCGCCCGAAACCGTGGCCAGCGAGGACATCGCGCGGCTCGCCACAGCAGGTCTCTACGTCTGCGCCGGCCACACGGAGGCGACCTTCGAGGATATCGCCGGGGCGGCGTCCGCGGGCCTGTGCGGTGTCACGCACCTGTACAATGCCATGAGCCAGCTCGCGGGCCGGGAGCCGGGGACGGTGGGGGCGGCACTCGCGCTGGACGACCTGTGGGCCGGTATCATCGCCGACGGGCACCACGTGCACCCGGGGGCGCTGCGCCTGGCGCACGCCGCCAAACCCGCCGGCACCCTGTTGCTGGTGAGCGATGCCATGGCCACGGTCGGCGGCACCCGCGGCAGCTTCACCCTGTACGACGAGGTCATCGAGGAGCGCGGGGGGCGGCTGGTCAACGCAGCGGGAGTGCTCGCCGGCAGCGCCATCGCCCTGCTGGACGCCGTGCGCTACGCCCACCGGGAGGCCGGGCTGCCCCTGAAGGACTGCCTGCGCATGGCGTCGCGCTACCCCGCCGCGGCCATCGGCCTCGGCGACACCCTCGGGCGCCTGGCGCCCGGGTACCGGGCTGATATGCTGCACTTCTCGGCGGAGTTCAGCGTCTACAATACCTGGGTCGCGGGCCGTCGCGAATCGGCGTGATCAGCAAGTTATCGACAAGACAGGAGATCTGCACGTGAGGACGCACGTGAAAACGCACGTGAAAACAATCAGGGCGTGGACGGGCGTCTCAGCCCTGGCACTGGGTTTATGGACGGCGGCCGCCGCAGCGGCACCCGAGGTTTCCAGGGCCGAGGACGGTTTCGACTGGGACCTCTCCCCCGAGGTCATCGGCGCGCTCTGCGACGACACCCTCGAGAAAGCCCGGAAGCAGTTCGAGGCCATCGAGAGCGCGACCGGGCCCGCCACCCTGGACAGCGTCTACGGCGCCTACGACAGCATGCAGTTCACCCTGCAGGACATCCAGTACATGTGGTACCTCAAGTCCGTGCACCCGGACACCGAGCGCCAGGCCGTGGCCGAGCGCTGCATCGAGCAATACACCGACTTCGCCGTGGGCATCGACCTGTCGCCGGCGTTTTACCAGCGCGTGGCCGCCATTGACCTGGAGAAGGTGAGCCCGGCCGAGCGGCGCATGGTGGAAAATCGCCTCAGGGACTTCCGCAAGGCCGGGGTCGACAGGGACGCCAAGACCCGCGATAAGGTGCGCGCCCTGGTCGCCGAGATCACTGCACTGGGCACCGAGTTCGACAAGGCGATACGCAGCGACAAGCGCTACGTGGAGGCGAGCCCGGAACAACTGGCGGACATGCCGGAGGACTACCTGGCTGCGCGTCCCGCCGGGGAGAACGGCCTGGTCCGCATCTCGACGGACTACCCCGACTACTTCCCGGTGTTGAACTACAGCTCCGATGACGGACTGCGCCGGGAGCTGTTCATCGCCGCCAAGAACATCGCCACACCCGCCAACGGCGCGACACTGAAAGCCCTGATAGAGACCCGCCATGAACTGGCGACGCTGCTCGGCTACGACAGCTACGCCGCCATGGCGATGGACGGCCTCATGGTGGGCGACCCGGGGCGCGCCGCCACGTTCCTGGCCGAGGTGGGCGCCGCGTCGCGGGAGGCTGCGGCGAAAGACGTCGCGCGCCTGCTGGAACGCCGGCGGAAAATCGACCCCAGGGCTGAGCGCGTGGAGGCCTGGCAGGCCTTCTACCTGGCCAACCTCGTGCGCAGGGAGCAGTTCGCGCTGAACGCCCTGGAGGTGCGCGAGTACTTCCACTTCGACCGTGTGCAGGAGGGCATCTTCAGCCTCACCCAGGACCTGTTCGGGGTGCGTATCGTGCCCTGGGAAACGCCGACCTGGCACCCGGACGTCACCGCCTGGGAGATTCGCGAGGGGGACCGCCCGATCGGCCGCTTCTACCTCGACCTGCACCCGCGGGAGGACAAGTACCGCCACGCCGCCCACTGGACCCTGCGCACGGGTCTGAAGGACGGCAAGCTGCCCCTGTCCGGCATGGCGATGAACTTTTCGCGCGGGCTCATGGAACACCGCCAGGTGGAGACCTACCTGCACGAGTTCGGTCACCTGCTGCACAACATGTTCTCCGGCACGCAGCGCTGGCTGGATATCAGCGGCATGACCATGGAACGCGACTTCGTCGAGGCGCCTTCCCAGATGCTGGAGGAGTGGGTGTGGGACTACGACACCCTGAAGCGCTTCGCGCGCAATGACGCGGGCGAGACCATTCCACGGGAACTGGTGGACAAGATGAACCGCGCGCGCAACTTCGGCGAGGCGGCGGGCACCGCGGCGCAGATCTTCTACGCCAATCTCTCCCTGAACTACTACAACCGCGACCCGGACAGTTTCGAACTGCTGCCGCTGATGGAAGAGCTACAGGCGAAATACTCGCCCTATCCCTACGTCCCGGGCACGCACTTCTACAACAATTTCTCACACCTCAACGGCTATTCCTCCAACTACTATATCTACCAGTGGTCGAAGGCCATCTCCGTGGACCTGCTGAGCCGCTTCCGTGCCGAGGGCCTGCGCAACACCCGCGTGGCGCAGCAGTACCGCGCCAGTGTACTGGCCCCGGGCGGCAGCAAACCCGCGGCAGAGCTGGTCCGGGATTTCCTGGGGCGAGATTTCTCCAGCTCGGCCTATACTGATTACCTGAAAGACCTGGAATGAGCCACACTGTGCCGCCGCTAACTCGGCGGGAGGATTGACGCCATGCAACAACTCTCCGGACAGGACGCCATGTTCCTGCACGCGGAACTCGACGGCCTGCCGCAACATATCGGCGGGGTGAGCATCTATGACCAGTCCACCGCCCCCGGCGGCACGGTGCGTTTCAAGCAGATACTGGCGATGCTGGAGGACCGTGTGCACCTGTCGCCAATCTTCCGGCGCAAGCTCGAGTTCGTGCCCTACAACCTCGGGCGTCCCTACTGGGTCGAGGACCCGGACTTCGACATGGAGTACCACGTGCGCCATATCGCGCTGCCCAAACCGGGGGACTGGCGCCAGCTGTGCATTCTCGCCGCGCGCCTGCACTCCCAGCCCCTGCGCCGGGACAAACCCCTGTGGGAACTCTACGTGATCGAGGGCCTGAACAATGTCGAGGGCTACCCGCCCGGCTGTTTCGCACTGCTGCTCAAGGTGCATCACTGCGCGATGGACGGCGCCACCGGCACCCAGTTCATGAACATCGTGCACGACCTGACGCCCGAGACGCGCGAGTTCGACGAGTCGCCGCCCTGGATCGTGGAGCGCCCGTCCCGCGCACGTATGCTGGGCAGGGCCTACGTGGACGCCTGGCGTAAACCCGGCCAGGTCTTCGAGATGCTCAGGGAGGCGGTGCCTGCGGTGCAGCGCATTCGCGCCGGGCGGCGCGAGGCGACCATCCGCGATCTCGACGAGAAGCAAAAGACGCGTTTCCAGGGTCGTATTTCGCGCCACCGGGTGGTTGAGGCGCGAAAGTTCGACTTCGAGGAGGTGCGGGCGATCAAGAACACGGTGCCCGGCACCACCATCAACGACGCCATGCTCACCATCGTCGCGGGCGGCCTGCGGCGGTACCTCGACGCGAAGGGCGAACTGCCCGACGGCACCCTGGTGAGCGGCTGCCCCATCGACGTCCGCTCACCCGAGGAGCGCATGGCCGGGGGCAACATGGTCGGCTTCATGAACGTGGCCCTGCGCACCGAGATCGATGACCCGCTGCGGCGGCTGGAGGCCGTGCACGAGGAGGCGCTGTCCGCGAAGGCCTACGCGGAGGCCCTGGGCCCGCGGTTCGCGGTCGACCTGGCGGATGTCATGCCCGGGAACGTACTGTCGCTCGCCATTCGTACGGCGAGCGCCACCGGGCTGGCAGAGTCCAGCGTGATGTTCAACACGGTGGTCACCAACGTGCCCGGTCCGCCAATGCAGCTCTACATGTGCGGCGCGGCGCTGGTCGACGCCATCAGTCTCGGCCCGCTGCTGCCCAATGTCGGCCTGTTCCACATCGTCTACAGCGCGGTGCAAAACAAGAAGGGAACCATCAACCTGTCTTTCACCGCCTGCCGCGACATGCTGCCCGACCCGGCCTTCTACGCCGACTGCCTGCAGGAGTCCTTCGAGGAGCTGCGGGCGGCGGCACTGGCGCCTAAGAAAAAGAAACGACCCCGAAGGGCGAAACAGCGCGCGTGACGGACAGGGGGCCGGACCGGGAGCCAGCCCCTCTTTACTACAACCAGCGGCTGATCAGCCCGTTGACGTCGACACGCGCCTCGAGCCGGGACGCGAGCATGAACATGCCGGCGAGCTTGCGGTGGAAGTACACGATCTCCATCGGCGGCGCCTGCCAGAAGTCGCGGAAGGCGGTGACTTCTTCTCCCAGCTCCGTCATCCGCGCGAGCATGTCCGAACTCCCGAAGTTATAGGGACCCTCGCAGCGCAGGGGCTCCAGCACCAGCAGGAACGCTTCCACCAGCAGGGCCCGGTACTCGCTGTTCTCCTCGCCCGTCGCGTAGCCCAGCCGCTCCGCAGCATCGGCCAGCGCCGCCTCGTCCGCGTCGATCGCGGCCCGGGCCAACCTCTTGTAGTTGTTGACGAAGGCGACCTTGAACTTGCGGGTGGCGCCGAAGTCCAGCAGCACGATCTCGCCCGTCTTGCCCCGGTAGAGGTAATTGGCGAAATTGGGATCGGTCTGCACCATACGTAACTCGAACAACTCCATCAGCATGAGCTCGATGAGGTTGCCCATCGCGCGGTCGCGCTCCTCGCCCGACACGTCGGTGAGGGTCTCGATGGGGCTGCCGCTGACATAGGTCATCGCCAGCACGTTCGGGCGGGTCAGGTCCGGGAGTACCTCGGGGACCACGAAGCGCTCATCATCCGCGAGAAGCTCGCCAAAGGCCTGCAGGAACTTCGCTTCCTTCAGGTAGTCCGCCTCGTCGTGCAGTTGCCGCTTGGCGTCTTCCAGCAGGGGCTTGATATCCAGCGAGTCGGGCAGCTGCCCGGACAGGCGCAACAACCCGGCGATATTGTCGACATCGCTGTCGATGCTCTTCACCACGCCGGGATACTGCACCTTGAGCACAATCTCCCGGCCGTCGGGTGAAATGGTGCGGTGCACCTGGCCGATAGAGGCGGCGGCGATCGGCTTCATGTCGAAGTTGTAGAACAGGGTCTCCCAATCCTCGCCGTAGGCGTCCTCCATGGCCTGCTGCAACTGTTCCGGGGGCATATAGGAGGCGTCCTCCCGCAGACGCGCCAGTATGTCGGCCAGCTCGCGCGGCAGGAACTCGCCGCTCTCCATGGACAGCATCTGCCCTACCTTCATGGCGGCGCCGCGCATGGTGGCCAGCTGGTCGGCGACCCGCCGCGCGTTTCCTGGCGTGAGCAGCAGATCCTTCGCAGCGGGTCGGCGCCCCGCGCGCAGCTGGCGTCCACCCTCGGCCAGCATACCGCCCGCGACGCCCCCCGCCAGGCGCGCCATGCGCGCGAAGCGTCCCGCCCGGGAGGTGGGAACGGACTGTCCCGCGTCCCTGTTGTCCTTTCCCTTTTTAGCCACGGTGCTCCCTCTGTCGCCAGCGGACAATGTACTCCTGCACCATGTCGTGGGCGTTGAATTCCGCTCCCAGCACGGCGATAAAGTTAAATACGCCACTGAGCTTGCGGGCGATCAACGCGAAGTCCCTGGACGGTGCCGTAAAATGGCGGGTGGCGGCGAAACTTGCCGCCTGTTTTCCGGCCCGCCGCATGAGACGGGACTCGGCCCAGCGGTACTCCCCGTTGCCGTTCAGGAAGTCCCGCGGCAGGCTGTCCGGCGCACGCAGGGGCTCCAGCAGGTGCAGGCAGAAGTCGGCGAACAGCTGCCTGCCCTCCTCGCTGGTATCCGGTTGCAGGCACCCCAGACCCAGCAGGGCGTCTACCAGGCCCGCGCGGTCTTCCCCCTGGCCGGCCGCGATGGCGCAGCGCAGGTGAAACAGGAAGTCCTCATCGGGCTCCAGCACCGAACCGAAGTCCAGCAGTACGAGGGTATCGTCACCGCGACGCTTGCGGCGGTCGTCGAGCAACAGCAGGTAGTTGCCGAAATTGGGGTCGGTCTGCATCGCGCCCCACTCGAAGACCTCCAGGAAGAACAGCTCGAGCATGCCCCGCGCAAGCGCGTTGCGGCGCTCCAGGGAGAGCCGTTCGACGTCGGGATGAGTGACGGGATAGCCCTCGACGAACTCCATGGCCAGCACTGCCTCATTGCAATAGCGGCGGTACAGGCGGGGCACGCGGTAGGGAACGGACGTATTGCGCGCACTGCCGGCGAAGTCAGCCATCAGCTCCGTCAGGTCGGCCTCGCGGGCGTAGTCGATTTCGTTGCGCAGGTGCTCGCGCATGGACCGGACCCAGTCGTCAAGGTCGCGTCCCGCCGATACCCAGCGCGCGAGGAGCAGCATGCGCACCACGGCATCGAAGTCCGCGTCGATCAGGGCTGCCAATCCGGGGTACTGTATTTTCAGGCAGATCCACTCGCCGCTTGCGCGCACCCGCGCCAGGTGAACCTGGGCCAGCGATGCGGCGGCGACCGCCTCCGGGTCGATGGACAGCTCGTCGTAGCGCTCCCCCAGGCTGTCGCGCACCGAGGACTCAAGCGCGTCCCAGTGCAGGGGTTCGGTCTGGTCGGAGAGATCGCGCAGTGCCTCGACGAGTACGGGCGGCAGGAACTGTTCGCCGAACAGGGCGAGCATCTGCCCGATTTTCACGTAGGTGCCCTTGAGGCGCCCCAGCTCCTGCACGAAACGTCGCGCCTCGCGCCGCGCGAAACGCGATTCCACCGCGTCCTCCGGCCGCCCGGTGACACGCTGCACCGCACTGTCGACCGCCAGCGCGCCGCCCGCGCGGAGGCCCGCGAGGGAGACCGCGAGACTGCGGGGCATGGCCTTGTTTTTCAGGCCGCGTCGTTTCCTGGCCATAGGGTTGTTACGGTCGCGCTGTGGAAAGGGGGCAATTCTATCGGATTGCCCGGGATTCACTTAGTTCAGAATCAATCGAGCAGCAGCGCCGCCAGGCGCTTGCGGTGGTGCCCACCGTCACCGAACTGCTGCTGGCTCCACTGGGCGCGACGGATATACAGCTGGGCGTCACATTCCCAGGTGAAGCCCATGCCGCCGTGGAACTGCACCGCGCGGTCGCCCGCGTAGGCCAGCGTCTGGCAGGCCTGGGCCTTGGCCATGCGGCAGGCGATCTCCGCATCCCGGTCGAGGCTGCCCTCTCCCGTCACGGTGGCCGCGTGGTAGACGAAGGAGCGCGCCGAGTCGACCCCGAGCAGGATATCGACCGCCGGGTGTTTCAGGGCCTGGAAGGAGCCGATCAGCTTGCCGAACTGCTTGCGTGTCTTGAGGTACTCGACGGTGGTGTCCAGGCAGGCGGCGGCACTGCCGGCTGCCTCGGCGGCGACCAGCAGCGCGCCGACCAGGCGCGTATCGCGCAGGGCGATGTCCACCTGGGCGCCCTCGACAACGTCGCCCCCGGCCACCGCGACGCCGTCCAGCGACAGGTTGGCGGAGCGCCGGGTCAGGTCGATCAGCGTGTTGGGGGTCAGCGCTGCTGCCCCCAGGTTTTCGCGGCGCACGACCGCCAGGACCGTCTTGCCGTCCCGCATCGCCGGCACCACGATGATCTCCGCCGCGGCCGCGTCGGGGACATATACCTTGGAGCCCGAGAGGACGCCTCCCTCAATTTTCGTCCCGATGGTCTCGTCGCCCCAATCCTCGTTCTCCAGCCAGGCGACCGTGGCCGGGGTGCCCGCGGCGATTTCACCCAACCATCCCTCCACCGCGGAACCGCCCGCGCGCAGGAGCAACTGGCCCGCCAGCGTGGTGCTGAGCAGTGGCGTGGTCAGCAGGCCGCGCCCCATGGCCTCGAACACGGGTACCAGTGCGCCCACACCGAGCCCCGAGCCGCCACAGGATTCAGGCAGGCTGATGCCGGTCCAGCCGAGACCGACCAGTTCGTCCCACACGGTGTGGTCGTAGCCCGTCTCCGACTCCAGCAACTCCCGCACCGCGGCGATGGGCGAGCGATTGCGGCAGAACTCCCGGGCGACGTCGAGGAGCATGGCCTGCTCTTCACTGAAAACGAGCGCTGTATTTCCGACGACGTTCATTGCAACCCCCTACTTCGGCAGGCCGAGAATGTGCTCGGCGACGATGTTGGCCTGCACCTGGCTGGTGCCGCCCCCGATGGTCGCCGAGAAGCTGTTGAAATAGGCGCGCTGCCAGAAGCCGCGCTGCCGCGCGTTGGGGTCACCCACGTACAGACCGCCGTCGGCGCCCTGCAGCTCCACCGCGAGCTTGCGCAGCTGCCGCGTGATCTCCGACGCGCGCAGCTTGCTGGAGAGCAGCAACGAGCCCGGGTAATCGGTGGTGAGCGCGTCGATACCCGCGCGCCGCATGCCCAGCACCAGCGCCTTCTCCTCCATGATCGCCTCGACCACCTGGTCGCGCACCACGGGGTCGGACAGCACCGGCTCGCCGTCCCTGCGCACCGCTGTCAGGTCGCGAATCATGTCCTCCACGGTGACGCGGGTCATGCTCAAGCCACCGGCGGCACCCGCCTCCGCGCCGCGCTCGTACTGCAGGGTCTGCATCGCGATACGCCAGCCCTCGCCCTCCTCGCCCATCAGGCAGTCGGCGGGAATGCGCGCATCGGTAAAGAAGGTCTCGGTGAAGCCGTACTCGCCCGTGATTTTCCGGATGGGGCGCGTCTCCACGCCCGGGACGTCCATGGGTGACAGGAAAAAGGAGAGCCCGTCGTACTTGCGCTCCGCCTCCGGGTTGGTGCGCGCGAGCAGGATCATGTACCTGGCGAAGTTGCCCATGGTGGTCCAGATCTTCTGGCCGTTGACCACGTACTCGTCGCCGTCGCGCACGGCCCGGGTCTGGGCGTTGCCGAGGTCCGATCCGTTCTCCGGCTCGGAAAAACCCTGGCACCACACGTCCTCGGCATTGAGAATGCCCTTCAGGTATTTCGCCTTCTCCGCTTCCGTGCCGATGTCGTTGATCAGCGGCCCGGCCCAGCCGAGGCCGATCACGTTGAAACAGATGGGCACGTCGTGGCGGCGCATCTCCTGGTCGACGATGGTCTGGAACACGGGGTCCGTGCCGCCGCCGCCGTACTCCTTCGGCCAGGCCATGCCCAGGTAGCCCGCGGACCAGACCTTGTGCTGCCACTCCCGCAGGAATTCGAGCTGGCGCTCGTCGCCGACCTCCATAAAGGTCTGCGGCAGCAGAAAGCCGGGGTCTCCCGGGGCGTTGACCTTCAGCCAGGCAGATACCTCGGCGCGAAATTCGTTCAGTTCCTGTTCGGTCGCACTCATGGTTTTACTCCGTCTCGGGAAGCGCCATCGGCTCCCCCTGTTCGTCCGCGCGCTTGAACGCGGGCCGCTCCATCATCCGCGCCATGTAGTCCGCGGTCTGGGGCTTGTAGCGCTCGTGAAACTTGAAGGCGCGCCCCAGGTACAGGGCGTAGGTCACCGCGATGTCGGCGATGGTGAAGCGCCCGTCCACCAGGTACTCGTTGTTCTCCAGGTGCTTGTCCAGCCGCCTGAGACGCGCGAAGTACCACTTCGAGTAGTCCTCGGCCACCGCCTGTTTCTCAGGGGTCGGCTCCAGTATGTAATAGCGCATGGCGATCGTCTGCGGGAAGGTCAGCGTCGCGTCCGCGTGGTGCAGCCAGTTCAGGTAGGCGCCGTACCCCGCCTGATCCGGCCGCACCCGGATGGCGTCGCCATCGTAGCGATCCACCAGGTACTGGCAGATGGCCGAGGACTCGGTCATCTCGGTATCGCCGTCGACGAAGTAGGGAACGGTTCCCAGCGGGTTTACCTCCAGGTACTCGCGCTGGAACACGCGGGGCGGGAACGGCAGGATTTCAATCTCGTAGTCCAGCTCCAGTTCCTCCAGTGTCCAGAGGGCCCGCAGGGAGCGCGAGCCGCTGCAATGCCAAAGCTTCACCGGGATCTCCTATAGACCGTACTGGCGGGAGGCCAGGTCGCGCATGATTTCTTCCGAGCCGCCGCCGATGGCGTTGACCCGCACCTCGCGGTAGATGCGCTCGACGCGATTGCCACGCATGTAACCGATGCCGCCCAGAATCTGCATCGCCTCGCGCGCGCAGAACTCCATGGTTTCGCTCGCCTGCACCTTGAGCAGTGCGATGTCCCCCGGGTTGGCGTTCCCGGCCTCGATCGCCTCGAAACAGTGGCGGATGTAGGCCTGGGTGGCGTTGATCTTCTGTTTCATCATGGCGATCTTGTGGCGGATGACCTGGTGGTCCCCCAGGCGCTTGCCGAAGGTGCGGCGTTCGCGGGCCCAATTGACCGCCTCCTCGAGGCAGACGCGCGCCTTGGCTTCCATACCCGCGGCCATCGCCATGCGCTCGCCGTTGAAGTTGGTCATGATGACCCTGAAACCCTGGTTTTCCTCGCCGATGAGGTTGCTCACCGGAACACGCACATTGTCGAAGTAGAGCGTCGCGGTATCGGAGCACCACCAGCCCTGCTTGCGGGTGAGCTGGGTACGGGAGAAGCCCTCGCTATCGGTCGGAATGAGCAGCATCGACACACCGGCCGCGCCGTCGTCGCCGGTGCGCACCGCGGTGGACACCCAGTCCGCGCGCATGCCGCCTGTGATGAATGTCTTGGAGCCGTTGACGACAAAGTGGTCGCCGTCGCGCACGGCGGTGGTGGAGAGCTGCGCCACGTCGGAGCCCGCACCGGGCTCCGTGATACCAAGGCTGATGTTCTTCTCGCCGGCGAGCACGGGTGGCGCCACCTCCTGCTTCATCGCCTCGCTGCCCCAGTTGATGACCGGCGGCAGGCCGATGCCGTGCACCATGAGGGTCGCGGACATGCCGCCCACACCGACCCGTGCCAACTCCTCGTTAGTGACCCACAGGTGCCAGGAGTCGATACCCTCGCTGGTGCCGCCGTAGGCCTCCGGGTAGCCGATACCCAGCAGGCCGACTGCCGCCGCCTTGGGCCACAGGGACTGGGGCATCTCGCAGGCCTCGTCCCACTCCTCGGCGTAGGGCATGATTTCCGTGTCGACGAAGCGGCGCAACTGGCTGCGCCACTCGTGGTGCTCCTCCCGCAGGTGCGGGTTGGGCAGGCGGGCGCTGTCGAAGTCCAGTGACATGGGAATTTCTCGCTATGGGGTGAATTTCGGGACCCCTATACTAATGATCGCGGCGGTGAAGTACATGGGTTTTCGCGCCAGGGACATGGGCAACGATGACAGCCCGAAGCCGCGGAGCGCCTGTGCTGTGGGGCCGTGGGAGCCGGCTGCGCCCCGCTCCGGCAAGTGGTAGACTTTCAGGGTTGTACGCAGTTTTTCGACGGACTGACTATGTCGCACACACTACTGGACCGGGCCGAGAACCTGGTCCGCGAGGGGGACATCCGCGCAGCCATTGCCCTGCTGGAAAACGAGGGCAGTACCGACGATACCGACGTGGTGCGCCGCCTGGTGGACCTGCGTATCGAGGCCTATGGCCAGGTCGAGTGGCCCGACCCCCCGACCTCCTGGCCACCGCCCCACGACGACAGGTTTGCCGGTGTCGACGGGTTCCCGGAAATCGAACGCGCGGAACTGGACGTGGGCGCACTGCGCGCCGGCGTCTGGGGCAAGGGCGGCCTGATCGTGCGCGGGCTGATGCCGTCCGCGGAACTGCGAGCCCAGATGCGCGCCAATATCGATCGCAGCCTGGAGGCGCGCTACGCCTACTACGACGAAAAACAGGGCGCGAACGGCAATCCCTGGTACCTGCGCTCGCCGCTGGTACGGGGCGAGACGCGCCACACGGTGGCGTCCAACTACTCTCCCAACAGCACCGGGACGGTGCGCAGTGTCGATTCACCGCCCTTCGCTTTCGAGCTGATCAATTTCTACAACGCCGCCGGCCTGCCCGAACTGGTTCAGGCGTACTTCGGCGAGCGGCCGGTACTGTCCGTGCGCAAGTGGGTGGTGCGACGTATCGGGCCCAACCCCGGCAACCCCGCGGGCTGGCACCAGGACGGCCGCTTCCTCGGCGACCTCGCCACCATGCGCGCCATCAACGTGTGGATCGCGCTCAGCGATTGCGGCGGCGAGGCCCCGGCGCCGGGGCTGGAAATTCTCGCCGACAACCGGCGCGAGATTTACGAGACCGGGACTCACGGCGCCCCCTTCCAGTGGACCGTGGGCCAGGAGCTGGTCGATCGGATCACCGAGGACTGTCCGGCGCGCAGCCCCGCGTTCAAGGCGGGCGACGCGATCTTCTTCGATCATTACAACCTGCACCGCACTGACTTCGCGATGCACCACACGGCGAACCGTTACGCGATCGAAACCTGGTGGTTTGCGGGATCCACCGCGCCGATGAAGCAGCAGCCGGTGGTGATCTAGGGCCTACTCGATCTCCCCGGTCTCCAGGCGGCGCCGGTGAATCTGCTCCAGCTTGTACAGGTCCTGCTGTAGTTCGAAGAAGCCGTGCCAGTGGGCGTAGTCCGGCGCACCCATCATTGCACCCTGCCGCGCCCGGCGCCCCTCGTGGTGCCATAGGTAGTAATAGGTGATCTGGAATTCGTCGGTCCACGGGTTGTCCTTCAGCAGGCCCTTCTCTTTCAATTCACTCAGCATAGCCGTGGCCGGCTGGTAGTAGCCCTCGTTGTAGAGTCGCACCGCCTTGTCGCCCTGGGCGAAAAAACCGTTGGTATGTGTCGACGTGTGACAGTTGTTGCACACGCGTTTCATTTTTTCACGCCCCGCCGGTCCGTCGCCCAGCAATGGGCTCAGGACGTCGTCAGAGCCGCGCACCTGGGAATCCTTCGCCCAGAGGTTCCAGTACAGGCGCTCGGTCACGTTGTGGGTCACCGCCAGGTCGCCGATGCCGCTCATGTGGCAAGTCGCACAGGTGGGGGCGCGGTAGTCACCGGGCTCCCAGGCGTCGGGTGCCGTGTCCCAGGTCCAGTCCTCACCCTGGGTGTTATAGATGTGGCCGTGCTTGGAATTATTGAAAATCTCGATGTTGGGATGGTCCGGACCGAGGTGGCAGGATGCACAGGCATTGGGGCGGCGCGCCTCGGCGATGTCGAACTTGTGCCGGCTGTGGCAGGCGGTACAGCTCCCGGTACCGCCGTCGGGGTAGATGTTGCCCATGCCGTTGTTCGGCCAGGTCTCCGGTGTCGGGCGGTTGTTGGCGTCGAGTTTGATCTCGGTGCCGTGACACTGCATGCAACCGGTCTCGTTCGGTGCATTCTGCAGTTCCGGGATGCTGCGGCCCTCATGTACCTGCACCAGCGCGTGCAGGCTGTCCTTGGGAATGATCTGGCGGTATGCGCGGAAGTGTCCGCTCGCGTCGAACTGCGCCTTGGCATCGACATGGCAGCGTCCGCACACCTTGGGCGACACCAGCGCGGAAACGAAGACCGGTGTATCCTCGGCGTTCGGGTGGCGCGTGGCCATCGGGGAATCCTCCGCTACCTGGTGGCAGTCGATACAGGAAATGCCCGCATGGGCGTGCCGACTTTGTTTCCAGTCTGCCACCTGGCCCGGTGTGACATCCCGGTGACAGCTGATACAGGCCTTGCCGTCCTCGCTGAGGTGGCGATCCACCTGCAGCGTCTTGACCGCCGCGAGACTGCCGCTGCTGGTGGAGGCCGAGGCCACGGCGCTGCCGGCGAGCAGCATTACCAGTGCGAAGCGGGTGATATGACTCATGGCTGATCTCCTGAATTCCTCTCCGGGCCCATCTCCTCGAGGTGCCAGCCCATCTCCTCGAGGTGATAGCCGAGACGGTTGTGGCCCACGTGCTCGTGGCACTGGACACAGGTAAATTCGTCGGGGTTATCGAAATAGCGGCGGTGCGGCCGAAACGCCTTGGGATTGCCCTCGGACGTCTCGCGCAAATAGAGGTGGCAGCCCAGGCAGCCGGAGTCGTAGACGTACTCCTCCCGGCGCTCCCGGTTGCCGTGCCAGTCGATGTCGTAACTGTCCTTCAACAGTTCCATGGTCGGGTCGACCACGCCGTGGACACCCTTGACCCACAGGTAGTGCAGTGAGGTGTCCCTGGGGATATGGCAGTCGCTGCAGGTGGCGCGCCAGCCCGAGGGGTTGTTGCCGCCGTGCAGGGATTCCCGGTAGGAGGCACCGATCGGCGCGTGGGAGTGGCAACTGCTGCAGAATTCGTGGTCGCCCGTGGCGTGGATCATGGTGTCCATCGCCGCCCAGCCCAGCGCCGCCACCACCCCCAGGGCAGCCATTCCGGCCGCGATCGCGAAGAGCCTGTTGCGCAACAGTTTCACCCGGACATTCCCTGTACAAGGGGATAGAACATCCCTACAAATTGTGTTGATATAAGGTATAGCAGATACCCCGGGCCGCGCAATCCGGGGGAGGAATTCCCTACCGGGTCCGTGGGACAGGCAATACCGCTAAACTGTGCAGGGCCCCCGAACAGCCCCGGGGGCAACCGTGGACACAGGCGGGTCGACGAAGGACATCGGATGATCGACATCAGAATGTGGGGCCGGGCCCTGGATCGCATGCCTAGGCTGTCCGAGGTGGAATGGCGGCGCCTGGACCCGGTCGCCAAGTGGCTGATCGCGTGCCGCGCCTCGGTGCTCTTCATGACATTCACCGCGGCGGCGCTGGGCGGCCTGCTGGCCTGGCGCGCGGGAGCGTTTCACTGGGACCTCTGGATCGCCACCCTGTTCGGCCTGCTGTTCGCACACGCCACCAACAACCTGCTCAACGATTACACCGATTCCCGCCGGGGCGTGGACAGGGACAACTACTACCGCAACCAGTACGGTGTGCACGTGCTGGAGGACGGCCTGATGAGCGAGCGGGAGTTCTGGCGCTACGTGGGCGTCACCGCCGGGCTCGCACTGCTGCTGGGCGGCTGGTTGATCGGCCAGCGCAGCGGCCTGACCCTGAGCCTGATGCTCGCCGGCGGCTTCTTCGTCCTGTTCTACACGTGGCCGCTGAAGTACTTCGGACTCGGGGAGCCAGCCGTGTTACTGGTCTGGGGCCCACTCATGGTGGGCGGCACGTTCTACGTCCTGGCGGGCACGTGGGACTGGCAGGTGGCCTGGCTGAGCACCGTCTTTGCGCTGGGCCCGACCACTGTCCTGTTCGGCAAGCACATCGACAAGCTGGACGCGGACAGCGCGAAGGGCGTGAACACACTGCCCGTACTCCTCGGCGAAGGTCGGGCGCGCGCCTGGGTGCGTTCCATGCTGCTGCTCCAGTACGCCCTCTGTATCGCCCTGGTCGCGACCGGGGTGGCGGGGCTGCCCCTGCTGCTCGTTCTCATCGGGCTGCCGCAGTTACCCGCCCTGCTCCGTGTATTCCGCGCACCCAAACCTGCCTCGCCACCCGCGGATTACGTCGAGGGCATCTGGCCGCTGTGGTTCTCAGCCCACGCCTTTGGCCACACCCGACACTTTACGGTCCTGTTCCTGCTGGGGCTGGCGGCGGACACACTGCTCCATTGAGCCCGCGCCCGCGTATACCCTCTACCTTGGCATCCCAACCGCCCAACCGTATATTGGGTCCGGCATGAACTACACCGGCAGCGAAAATTTCGACCACGGACAGGTGCCCCGAACCGGGGTGCTGGTCACCAACCTCGGCACGCCCGATGCGCCCGACAGGGGTGCGCTGCGCGCCTACCTGAAGGAGTTTCTTTGGGATCCGAGGGTGGTGGAAATCCCACGGCCCCTGTGGTGGCTGATTCTCAACGGCGTCATCCTGAATGTTCGACCCGCGAGATCCGCCGTCGCCTACTCCAGTATCTGGACAGACGAGGGCTCGCCCCTGCTGGTGCACACCCGGGCGCAGGCGCAGGCGCTGGGGAACGCCCTGGCGGAGCGCCATGGCGACCACCTGGTCGTGGATTTCGCCATGCGCTACGGCAACCCGTCCATCCCGGCGGTATTGCAGCGCATGTTCGACCGCGGTGTGCGCCGCCTCGTCGTACTGCCCCTGTACCCCCAGTACAGTTGCGCGACCACGGCGTCCACCTTCGACGCGCTGGCGCAGGATTTCACCCGGCGCCGCTGGCTGCCGGAACTGCGCTTCGTGTCCAGCTACCACGATCACCCCGCCTACATCGACGCGCTGGCGGCGAGCGTGGAGAGCTACCAGGCGGAGCACGGGCGACCGCAGAAGCTGCTCTTATCCTTCCACGGGGAGCCGCGCCGCTACCTCGACCGTGGCGATCCCTACCACTGCCAGTGCCACGCCACCAGCCGACTGCTGGCGGAGCGCCTGCGGCTGGGCGAGGGAGAGTACCTGACGACTTTCCAGTCGCGCTTCGGCAAGGCCGAGTGGCTGCGCCCCTACACCGACGAGGTGTTGAAGTCGCTGCCCCGGGAGGGTGTGAAATCGGTGCAGGTGGTATGTCCCGGCTTCGCGGCGGACTGCCTGGAGACCCTGGAGGAGATCGACGTGGAGAACCGGGGGTATTTCCTCGATGCCGGCGGCGAGTCCTTCGGCTACATCCCCTGCCTCAATGACAACCCCGATCACATCGAGGCTCTCGCGACCATCGCCACGGCGGAGCTGGGCGACTGTATTTCGTCAGCTCACGACCCCGACCAGACCCGGGCCAGGGCGCTGGCCCTGGGCGCAAAGGAGTGACTGTGAAACGCTTGTATCAATCCCTGCTACTGGCAACGGTGCTCATCTCGCTCGCGACCCGTGCGGAGGTGCCCGAAGACGCCGTGTGGATCGATGTGCGCACCCCCGGCGAGTACGCCCAGGGCCACATTGAGGGCGCGGTACTGATTCCCTTCGACGGCATCGAGGCGGGCGTGGCCGAGCTGGGCCTGTCACCCGACACGCCCCTCTACCTCTACTGCGCCGCCGGCGGCCGCGCGGAAAGGGCCAGGCAGAGCCTGGTGTCTCGCGGCTATTCGAACGTCACCAATGTCGGCGGCCTCGACGATGCGCGCGCCCTGCGGTCGCCGGGCACGGCGGGGAACCGGTAACCGCCCTGTCAGTGCGCGCCGTGCAGCGCGCCCGACTCCAGCCCGATCATCGCCCAGGCCACACCGATCCCCAACAGGAAGGCGAAGGTCAGTTTGCCGCGGTCGTGGCTGTGGAAATGCACTTCCGGCAACAGGTCCGACAGGGCGATACAGATGAAGGCGCCGGCCGAGAAGGCCAGTGCCGCCGCCACCACGGCACTGCCGTCCTCCAGCAGGTCGACGCCGAAGAAAAACAGCATCGCGCCCAGGGGGCACATCAGTGCGAACAGCAGGTTTGCCGTGCGCCGCGCTCCCCGGCTCCAACCGCCCGACTCCATGACGGTGACAATGGACATCGCGTCCAGGGGCTTGTGCAGGAGTATGGCCAGGAACACCCCGATGCCCAGCCAACCGTCACCGGAGGCGCCCCCTCGCATCACTGCACCGAGGGCGACGCCGTCGACCAGCGTGTGCAGGGCCAGGCCCAGAGCGATACCGGTCCAGCTCAGGCTGTGGGCGGCCGCCTCGTGACCGTGGGGGTGGCCGTGATCGTGGTGATCGCTGTGCTCGTGACTGAAGTCGTGCTGGTGGAAGTGGAAGAGGCGCAGCAACAGCAGCATGGAAATCAGGCCGACCATCAACCACCAGACGGCGTTGTCGACCGCGCCCTCCCCCTCCTGCAGAGCCACGCTGTGAGGCAGCAGGTGATAGAAGGCGACGCCCAGCATCAGCCCCGAGACCAGGCTCATCACGAGCTGGGTGCGGGTATGGGTCATGCGCACGAGCCCCGGCAGCCAGCCCCCGACCAGGGAAAAGCCGGCGATGGCGATGCAGTAGAAGCTGAGCAGTACCGCTGGTGAGGCAGTCATTGTCGTTATTCGGTGGCCGCGGGCAAAAGCGCCACATTATTCCACAAAGCCCGGGACTTGTAAGGGCGCCCCGATTACCCTGCCCCAATCGCGGCAGGAGCGTGACGGAATGTTCATGTTCAGCGCGCCCCGGTCGGTTGACAGCCAAACTAATGACCATTAGTTTAGATGCCCCCGAGCAGCACGGTCCACGAGGTCACCCCATGTCCATCTTCGAACCTATCGCGTCCACGGATTCCCGCCGCCACCTGCAGCTGAAGAGTCCCGTGACACTGGAACCCATCGGCGAACTGGTGTGCGCGAACGCCGAGGATGTCACCGCCGCCATCGCCGCCGCGCGGGAGGCGCAGGCGTCCTGGGCGAAGACCAGCATGGCCGAGCGCGCCGCCGTGCTGGAGCGCGCGCTGAAAATCGTCATCGCGCGCCAGGACGACATCATCGACACGGTGGTGAAGGAGACGGGCAAGGCGCGCACCGACGCCATGAGCATGGAGGTGTTCTCCGTCGCCGACCAGCTCTGCTACTACGCCAAGAACGCCGAGAAGTTCCTGAAACCACGCAAGCGCAAGGTCCACGGCCTGCTCGGCCTGATGAAGCAGTTGCGCATCGTCTACAAGCCCCTGGGTGTCATCGGCCTGATCACGCCCTGGAACGGGCCCTTCGTACTGGTGATGAACCAGGCCGCCCAGGCTGTGATGGCGGGCAACGCGGTAGTCGCCAAGGGCTCCGAGGTTACGCCCTACTCGGCGAAGCTCGCCGAGGACATCTTCCGCGAGGCGGGACTGCCCGAGGGCGTGTTGCAGGTGCTGCTGGGCGACGGCGAGACGGGCGCCGCCATCGTCGAGGGCGGGGTGGACAAGGTCTCCTTCACCGGCTCGGTCGCCACCGGCCGCAAGGTCGCCGAGGCCTGTGCGCGCCAGCTCATCCCGGTCACACTGGAACTGGGCGGCAACGACGCCATGATCGTGTGCGCCGACGCCGACCTTGACCGCGCGGCGGACGGCGCGTGGGTCGGCTCCTGCATGAACACGGGCCACTACTGCTGCGGTACAGAACGCATTTACGTGGTGAAAGAGGTGTACGACGAGTTCCTGCAAAAAGTGCTGGAGAAAGGAAAAAACCTGCGCCAGGGCCAGCAGCACGGCTGGGACGAGGATATCGGCGCGGTGTTCTGGGACCGCCAGATGGCCATCATCGAGGCACACGTGGAAGACGCCCGCGCTAAGGGCGCCACCATCCACATGGGCGGACGCCGCAACCCGGACCTCCCGGGCCTTTACTACGAGCCCACGGTGATCACCGAGGTGGACAACAGCATGGACATCATGGTGCTGGAGACCTTCGGCCCCGTACTCTGCATCCAGAAAGTGGACAGCGAGGAAGAGGCCCTGCGCCTGGCCAACGACTCGGAATTCGGCCTCAACGGCAACGTGTGGACGCAGGACAAGGAGAAGGGCCTCCAACTCGCCTCCGCCATCGACACGGGCGCGTGCTCGGTCAACGACATGGCGGTGTCCTACGGCATCCCCGCCGCCCCCTTCGGCGGTCGCAAAAACTCCGGCGTCGGCCAGGTGAACGGCAAGAAGGGCCTGCGCGGCTACACCCACGAAATGCCCATCGTCATCGATCGCTTCGGCGGCAAGATGCAGAACGGCTATCCCTACGACGCGAAGAGTGCCGAGGGCATGAAGAAGCTTATGGACTTTCTGTGGGTGAAGACGCCGATTGGCAGGTGGCTTAGCTGACGCCACGGCCCCGCGCCCGACGTACAGGCGGTGCTGCAGTAGTCGTCCTGAAACAATCAGGTCGCGCTTAGCGCAGTCGACCCGCGAGGGGCTTTCTGCGAGGACTGACTGAGTCCCAAAAATTGCGACAGCAATTTTGACGACCTTTAGGTCGCCCCGGAGGGGTGAGAACGCGCCTTAGCGCGTTCGAATCAATTTTTCGCGCAGCGAAAAATGGTCGAGTTCCGCAGCAGCCGAGCGGGGCGACGGAGCTGCGGCCGTTTCAGGAGGACTACTGCAGCATCGCCGGTGTGGTTAAGCTCAAACGGGAATATGTGCGATGCCGCCAGGTCCGGCGGGGAACCCTACCGGGGTGAGTATCTTGGCAGTCCGAACCCCGGGGGGTTTACCGGCCGGACCGAAGCACCGTCATATCCAACAGTGTGACGCTCAGTCAGATGAGCACAAGGTTGTCGCGGTGGATAAGCTCCTCATCGCCGAGGTAACCGAGGATACCCTCGATAGCCGACGAGGCTGAACCCATGATCTGGCGGGTCTCGGCGGCGCTATAGTTGACGAGGCCGCGGGCCACCTCGCGTCCGTCGCCGTCGCGACAGGACACCATGTCGCCGCGACTGAACTCGCCCTGCACCGCGCGCACGCCGACGGGCAGCAGGCTGCGGCCCGACTCGCGCAGCACCTTCACCGCGCCGTCGTCCAGCTCCACGCTACCGGAAATCTTCACCATGGACGCGAGCCACTGCTTGCGCGCGTTCTGCGGCTGCTGGCCCGTGCGCAGCCAGGTGCCGACGGCATCGCCCGCGGCGATACCCGCCATCACGTCGTCGACGCGACCCGAGGCGATAATGGTCTCGGTACCCGAGCGGGCGGCCAGCCGCGCCGCGCGCAACTTGGTCACCATACCTCCGCGCCCCAGGCTGCCGCCTTCACCGACCATGCCGTCCAACTCAGGGTCGTGCACGTCGCAGGAGTCGACAAGCTCGGCATCGGGGTTGCGCCTCGGGTCCTCGCGGTACAGCCCAAGCTGGTCGGTGAGCAGCACGAGGGCGTCCGCGTCGATCAGGTTGGCGACGAGAGCCGCCAGGGTGTCGTTGTCGCCGAAGCGGATCTCCTCGGTAACCACCGTGTCGTTCTCGTTCACCACCGGCACCACACCCAGCTTGATGAGTGTGTTCAGCGCGCCCCGCGCGTTCAGGTAGCGATCCCTGGCGGAAACGTCGTCGTGCCCGAGCAGGATCTGGGCCGTGGCGATGCCGTGGGCCTTGAAGGCGTTCTCGTAACCCTGCACCAGGACCGACTGGCCCACCGCCGCGGCGGCCTGCAATTCGTGCAGGTGCTGCGGCCGCGCGTCCCAGCCGAGACGCACAATGCCCGCGGCCACCGCGCCGCTGGACACGAGCACTACCTCGTTGCCGCCGCGCTGCAGCTGGGCGAGCTGGCCGACGATGGCACGGATCACCTTGTCGTCCAGGCCGCGACCGTCGTCCGTCAGCAGTGCACTGCCGACCTTCACCACCCAGCGGCGGGCATTTGCGATTTCACTGCGTTCTGCCATGGCCTGCGCCCCTGCCCCGCCTAGGGTCTGTACTCGACTTCGACATCGAAGTCGTCGTCATCGAAATCGTCGGCGTCTGCCGCCTTCTCCGCGTCGCGCCGCCCGCGCAGGGCCGCGATACGCTCCCGGGCCTCCTGTTGCATGCGCAACTGCAACGCACGCTCGGTTTCCGCGAGTTCCGCGTCGTCCCGCTCCGCCTCGCGCAGTGTCTCTATACGCGTCATGAGGTCGGCGCAGAGCACGTCGGTCCCGTCGCCGCTGATCGCCGCGACCTCGTACACGGGGCCGTCCCAGCCAAGGGCTTCAATGACTGCCTCGCGCCGCTCGCGGAAGGTCCCGGCATCCACGAGGTCGCGCTTGTTCAGCACCAGCCAGCGCTCGCGCCCGGCCAGCACGGGGCTGAAGCGCTCCAGCTCACGCAGGATGGACAGGGCCGCCTCCGCGGGATCGGTGCCGTCGAAGGGAGCCATGTCCACGAGGTGCAACAGGATGCGCGTGCGGGTGAGGTGCTTGAGAAAACGAATACCCAGCCCGGCCCCGTCCGAGGCGCCCTCGATCAGGCCGGGGATGTCCGCCATGACGAAACTGCGATGCGCCTCGACCTTGACCACACCGAGGTTGGGCACCAGCGTTGTGAAAGGGTAGTCCGCCACCCTGGGGCGTGCCGCGGACACAGCCCTGATCAAGGTGGACTTGCCCGCGTTGGGCAACCCGAGCAGGCCGACGTCGGCCAACACCTTGAGCTCGAGCCGGAGACTGCGCGCCTCCCCTTCGGTACCGTTGGTGGTCTGCCGGGGCGCGCGATTGGTGCTGGACTTGAACCGCGTGTTACCGAGGCCGTGAAAGCCTCCTCGGGCCACCACCAACTGCTGGCCGGGGGCTGACAGGTCGCCCAGGATTTCGCCGATGTCCTCGTCGATCACCGTGGTGCCCACCGGCACGGGCAGGAGCAGGTCCTCGCCGCTCCCGCCGGTGCAGTTGCGGCCGCGGCCGGGCTCGCCGTTCTGTGCGCGGTAGTTGCGTTGGAATCGGTAGTCCACCATCGTGTTGAGGTTCTCGTCCGCCTCGAGAATCACGCTGCCGCCGTCACCGCCGTCGCCCCCGTCGGGACCCCCGCGGGCGACGTACTTCTCCCGGCGGAAGCTGAGGCAGCCGTTGCCGCCCTTGCCCGCCTGGACCTTGATTGTCGCCTCGTCTACGAATTTCATAGCTTATTTTCCTGACATTCCCTTCGATGGCGCGGTATCGATCGATGGGGTTGCCCTGAAGTATATCGAATCTATGAGATACCAATTTAAACGACAGTTACATTCCCGACCGCGTCCGCTCCGGCGTCCTGCCTCTCGCGGACGTACCGTCCATCCATGGACATAAAAAAAAAGCCCCATCGACTGACGGGGCTTTCGGTTGCTCTGTTCGCGCCGCGTCTCAGGCGCTGACCACCTGAACGAACTTGCGGCTCTTCGGGCCGCGCTCCACGAACTCCACGACGCCGTCGGCGGTGGCGAACAGGGTGTGGTCCTTGCCCACACGCACGTTGTCGCCGGCGTGGAAACGCGTGCCGCGCTGGCGCACGATGATATTGCCTGCTTTCACGGACTCGCCGCCGAAGCGCTTGATACCGAGGCGCTTGCTGACCGAGTCGCGACCGTTCCGGGTACTGCCACCCGCTTTCTTGTGTGCCACTGTACAGTCCCTCCCGTTAGGCCGAAATACCGGTGATTTTCACCTCGGTGAACCACTGGCGGTGGCCCGTCTCTTTCCGATGGTGCTTGCGGCGGTTGAATTTGACGATCCGGATCTTCTCATGCCGACCGTGAGAGACCACCTCGGCGGTGACCTTGCCACCCTCGACCAGGGGCGTTCCGATTACCGGTTGGTCGCCGCCGATCATCAGGACCTTGTCGAACTCGACGGTCTCACCGGTGGCCACTTCCAGTTTTTCCAGTTTGAGGGTCTCGCCCTCTGCCACGCGGTGCTGCTTGCCACCGCTCTCGATTACTGCGTACATATCGCGCTCCGTTCAGTTAGCCTGCTCGCGGTTGCTGTGGTTCCCGCGCGGGCGGGGGCAGAGCCAGGCACAAACAGTCGATGGAATCTTCCGGGGCGCGCTGCGGCGGGGCGCAGCACTGTCCGGAGGGCGGCGATTTTACGCAATACGGGGGGTCCCTGCAAGGGTTAATTTTATCTAAAAACAAGGGCTTGCGAGGCTCCGGGCGGGAGCTGCCCAGGGCTCTCTACAACACCCGCTGAAGGCGCTTTTCACGCCCCCTGAGGGGCTCCCCGAGGGGCCCTGGGGCCGCTTGACAGGTTTTCTGGCCCGTCCTAGCATGCGCGGGCACTGGTAGCCGGTCCCCTCCCTCTATGCGACATATACGCGCCGTCGTGGCCCGTGAATTCGAGCTGGTCAACGAGCTCATCGTGGAACAGCTCCACTCGGACGTGGCGATGGTGGAGAACGTGGGCCACTACATCGTGGACGCCGGCGGCAAGCGGCTCCGGCCCCTGCTCGTCCTGCTCAGCGGGGCCGCCCTGGGGGGCTGCTCCGAGGCCCATGTTCGCTTCGCGGCCACCGTCGAGTTCATCCATACAGCCACCCTGCTGCACGACGACGTGGTGGACATTTCCGCCCTCCGGCGCGGGCGCCCCACCGCCAACGCGGAGTTCGGCAACGCCCCATCGGTGCTGGTGGGGGACTTCCTCTACACCCGGGCCTTCCAGCTCATGGTGCAGCTCGAGGACATGGACATCCTGCGCCACATGGCGGATACGACCAACACCATCGCCGAGGGCGAGGTGCTGCAGCTCATGCAGGCCGGCAACCCGCAGACCACGGAGGCGCAGTACCTGGATGTGATCACCCGCAAGACGGCGGTGCTGTTCGCGGCGGGCTGCTACGGCGCCGCCGCCCTCTCGGGTCGGGACCAGGCCACACGGGAACTGCTGCAGGAATTCGGGCTGAACCTCGGTATCGCCTTCCAGATGATCGACGATGTCCTGGACTACGACGGCGATCCAGAGGCGATGGGCAAGAACGTGGGCGACGACCTCACAGAGGGCAAGGCCACCCTCCCCCTCATCCACACCCTGGCAGAGGGCGAGCAGGCGGAGCAGGGCCTCGTGCGGGACGCCATCGCGCAGAAGAGCGCGGAAAATATCGGGGCGATCGTCGACGCCGTGCGCCGCTGCGGCGCTCTCGACTACACCCGCGACCAGGCGAGGCGCTACTACGACAATGCGGTGGGCTGCCTGTCCCGCCTGCCGGAGAACCCGGGGCGCCAGGCCCTCGCCGATCTCGCCGATCTCGCGCTCAACCGCGACCGCTGATCCCCGCGGCGCCCGTTTGCGCCCACCCCACCCACTCCATATACTCGGGCCACATTCCCCCCTGGCGGACGCCCGGCATGACAGCGCGCAACCCCCTCCACGACCACCCCGCGCACGAGCGGTTGGTGGCCCGCGCGCGCGACCTGCGGGGCGCCTCTCTGGAGCAGCTCCTGGCAGGGGACAGCGCCCGGGCCGCAGACTTCACCCTCGAGGCCGCCGGGCTGCAACTGGACTACGCCCGTCACCTTCTCGACCGCGACACGCTGGCAACCCTGTTGGCCCTCGCAGAGGAGGCCGACCTGCAGGGAAAGATCGCCGGGCTGTTCGCGGGGGACCACGTCAATGTCACCGAGGACAGGCCCGCGCTGCACATGTTGCTGCGAGCGGACGGCGCCGGCGATTCCGGGGGACACTACGCGGAGATCGCCGCTACTCGGGACCGCATGCGCGCAATCGCCGATGAGCTGAACGCCGGCCGCAGCGGCTTCGGCGGCGAGACCATCACCGACGTTGTGAACATCGGGATCGGCGGCTCCGACCTGGGGCCGCGGCTGGTCAGCGAGGCGCTCGCGCCATTCGCGGGCCCGCTGCGCTGCCACTACGTGGCCAACGTCGACCCGGCCGATATCGCCGGCACTCTCGCCGCCCTGGATCCCGCCCGCACCCTGTTCGTCATCTGCTCCAAGTCCTTCCGCACGGAGGAGACACTCGCCAACAGCCTGGCGGCGCGGGAGTGGATGCTGGACGGCGGCGCCGACGAGGAGGCGCTGTCACGGCACTTTCTCGCGGTAACGACGAATCTGGAAGCGGCGGCGGCGTTCGGCATCTCACCAGAAAACTGCCTGCCCATGTGGGACTGGGTCGGCGGACGCTACTCGGTCTGGTCGGCGGTCGGTCTCAGCTGCGCCATCGGCCTGGGCTGGGACCGCTTCGCGGAGTTTCTCGCCGGAGCCCGGGCCATGGACGCGCACTTTCGCGGTAGCGCACCCGCGGTCAACATGCCGGTGCTGATGGCCCTGCTGGAGGTCTGGTACTGCACCTACCTCGGGGCGGGCAGCCACGCGGTCCTGCCCTACGACCACAACCTGCGGCGCCTGCCCGACTTCCTGCAACAGCTGACCATGGAGAGCAACGGCAAGTGCGTCAGCGCCCGGGGGGACACGCTGGACTACGACACGGCGCCCGTACTGTGGGGCTCCGCCGGCACCATCGGCCAGCACTCCTTTCACCAGTTGCTGCACCAGGGCACGCGCCTGTGCCCGGTCGATTTCGTGCTGCCCCTGTCCACGCATACCGGCATGGATGAACAGCACCGGCGGGTGGTGGCCAACTGCCTGGCGCAGAGCCGGGCGCTGATGGTGGGGCGCTCCCTCGACGACGCCGCCGCTGCACTGCGCGCGCGCGGGCTCGGGGACGAGGCCGCGGCCCGGCTGGCGCCGCACCTGGCGATGCCCGGCAACCGCCCGAGCAGCATTGTCAGCATGCCGACGGTGACCCCCGCCGCACTGGGCGCACTGCTGGCACTTTACGAACACCGCACGTTCTGCAGCGCCGTGTTGTGGGGAATCAACCCCTTCGACCAGTGGGGTGTAGAGTTGGGCAAGGAAATCGGTGCCGAGATTTTCAAGCGCCTGTCGGGGGACGAGGGCCAGGGGATGGACGCCGCCACCGAGCGCCAGATCGCGGCCTGGTTGAAGTCCCGGGGCTGAGGCGCCCTCAGGAATCGATGAGGGCGAGCAGTTCCGCGGTTTTCGCTTCCATGAGCGCGGCGTCGCCGCGGCTCTCCACATTCAGGCGCACAACCGGTTCGGTGTTGGACATGCGCAGGTTGAAGCGCCAGCCGTCGAGTATGACGCTCAACCCGTCCACGTGCTCGACCTGTCCGGCATCACCGGCATACGCCTCTTCCACCATGGCCAGCACGGCGCCGGGGTCGTCGATGGTGCGATTGATCTCGCCGCTGCAGGGATACGCCGCCATGCGCTCCGCCACGAGGTCCGCGAGCGGCTGTCCGCGGGTACTCACCAGGGCGGTCACGAGCAGCCAGGGAATCATGCCGCTGTCGCAGTAGGCGAAGTCGCGGAAGTAGTGGTGGGCGCTCATCTCGCCGCCGTAAACCGCGTTCTCGACGCGCATGCGCTCCTTGATGAAGGCGTGGCCGGTCTTGCTCTGCACCGCCTCGCCGCCCAGGCTTTCCACGATATCCACCGTGTTCCAGGTCAGGCGCGGATCGTGCACGATTCGCGCAGCGCCGCCCTGCTTGAGGAACGCCTCCGCGAGCAGTCCCACGACATAGTAGCCCTCGATGAACTCTCCCGAAGCGTCGAAAAAGAAACAGCGGTCGAAGTCGCCGTCCCAGCCGAGGCCCAGGTCCGCCCCGTGCTCGCGCACCGCCGCGATGGCCGCGGTGCGATTCTCCGGCAGCAGGGGGTTGGGCACGCCGTTGGGGAAATTGCCATCGGGCTCGTGGTGCAGCTTGATGAATTCGAAGGGCAGGTGCGGTTCAAGCAGGTCGATCACGCGCCCGGCGCCGCCGTTGCCCGCGTCGGTCACAATCTTCAGCGGCTTCAGTGCCTCGACATCCACGTAGGACAGCAGGTGCTCCACATACGCCGCGGAGGTGTCCAGGCTGTGCAACTGCCCGCGCCGGGCAGCGGGCTCGAAACTGTCCTCCTCGGCCAGGCGCTTGATATCGAACAGGCCGGTGTCGCCGGAGATTGGGCGCGACTCCTCGCGCACGAATTTCATGCCGTTGTAGTCTTTGGGGTTGTGGCTCGCAGTCACCGCGATACCGCCGTCCATACCCGCGTGGGACGTGGCGAAGTAGATCTCCTCGGTGCCGCACAGGCCAATGTCGTAGACATCGACCCCCTGTTCCAGCAGGCCCTCGGTGAGGGCGCCCTTGATCGACTCGCTGCTCAGGCGGATATCGTGCCCGACGACGACCTGGCTGGGCTTCACCACGTCCGCGAAGGCGCGACCGATGCGCCGGGCGATGTCTTCGTTGAGTTGATCGGGCACGCGGCCGCGGACGTCATAGGCCTTGAAACAGGTCAATTCTTGCACGGGGATTTTCTCAGGGGTTGTAATAGTGTTCGTAAATGAAGTTGGTGGCCTCGACGAAGCCCGGCACACTGCCGCAGTCGAAGCGGCGGCCCTTGAAGCGGTAGGCCATGACACAGCCGCGCCGGGCCTGGGTCTGCAGCGCGTCGGTGATCTGGATCTCGCCATTGGCGCCGGGTTCGGTTTCGCGCAGGATGTCGAAGATATCGGGGGTAAGGATGTAGCGCCCGATGATCGCCAGGTTGGACGGGGCGTCGGCCGGGTCGGGCTTCTCGACCATCTCGTCGATGCGAAAGACACCGTCCTTGAGACTCTCCCCCTTGATCACGCCGTACTTGTGCGTCTCCTCCTTCGGCACTTCCTGTATGGCCACTATGGAGCAGCGGAACTGCTTGTACAGTTCGGCCATTTGCGACAGCACGCCCGGGCCCTTGTTGATGCAGAGGTCGTCCGAGAGCAGCACACCGAAGGGCTCGTTGCCGATCAGTGGTTCGCCGGTGAGGATGGCGTGCCCCAGGCCTTTCATCTCGCGCTGGCGCACGGCTGTGAACACACCCTTCTCGAGCACTTCGCGGATACTGGCGAGATAGGCCTCCTTGCCGCTGCCGGAAATCTGGTGCTCCAGTTCGTAACTGATATCGAAATGGTCGGTGATGGTACGCTTGCCTCGCCCCGTGACCATCGCGCAGGTGGTCATACCCGCCTCGATCGCCTCCTCCACGCCGTACTGGACGAGCGGCTTGTTGACGACGGGCAGCATCTCCTTCGGCATGCTCTTGGTGGCCGGCAGGAACCGCGTGCCGTACCCCGCCACCGGAAACAGGCATCTGTTGATCGTTTCCAAAAAAAATCTCCTATCCGCTGCGGCCGTAGACGTCTTCGAATCGCACGATGTCGTCTTCGCCCAGGTAGGTACCCGACTGCACCTCGATAAGTTCCAGCGGAATCTGCCCCGGGTTGGCGAGACGGTGCTTGTGGCCGAGCGGGATGTAAGTGGATTCGTCCTCGCCCAGCATGAATACCTTGTCCTCGCAGGTCACCTCCGCGGTGCCCTGCACGATGATCCAGTGTTCCGCGCGGTGGTGGTGCATCTGCAGGGACAGGGTCTGCCCGGGATTGACCACGATGCGCTTGACCTGGAAACGGTCCGCCGTCACCAGCGACTCGTAGGAACCCCAGGGGCGGTACACCTTGCGGTGCAGGGAGGCCTCGCTGCGCTCCTGCGACTTCAGTGCATTGACGATGGCCTTGACGTCCTGCACCTTATCGCGGTCCGCGACCAGCACGGCGTCCGCCGTCTCCACCACTACGAGGTTGTCCACGCCCGTGGCGGCAACGAGTCGCGAGTCGCTGCGGATGTAGTTGCCGCGGCAGTTGTCGACGATGACATCGCCCTTGCACACATTGCCGTCGCCGTCGCGCTCCCCCACCTCCCACAGCGCCGACCAGGCGCCGACATCGCTCCAGCCGCAGTCCAGCGCGACCACGCCGCCCAGGTCGGTTTTCTCCATGACGGCGTAGTCGATGCTGTCGCTCGGGCACTGGTCGAAAATCTCGGCGTCGGGACGCACGAAGTCCATGTCCCGGCTCGCGGCGGCCATCGCGTCGCGACAGGCGGTGAGCATCTCCGGCGCGTGCTTTTCGAGTTCGTCGAGGTAGGCCTGTGCGCCCAGCAGGAACATGCCGCTGTTCCAGAGGTAACCACCGTCGTCGAGGTACGACCGGGCGGTCTCGGCGTCCGGTTTCTCGACGAAGCGCTCCAGGTCGAAAAGCTTGTCTGCCAGGGCCTCGCCGCAGCGTATATACCCGTACCCTGTCTCGGGACTGGTGGGCACGACGCCGAAGGTCATCAGGCGCCCTTCCCGCGCCAGCGGCAGGGCCATACCCACAGCGGCGACGAAGGCGTCCACGTCGCGGATCAGGTGATCGGCGGGCAACACCAGCAACACGGCGTCGGGGTCGCTGTCTACGGCATGGACAGCCGCGAGTGCGACAGCGGGGGCCGTATTGCGACCCTGGGGTTCGAGGATCAGCCCGCCGGCCTCGAGACCGAGCTGGCGCAATTGTTCGGCGACCATGAAGCGGTGGTCCTCGTTGCACACGACGATGGAGGCCGCCGCTTCCAGCCCCGCGGTGCGTTGCAACGTCTCCTGGAGCATGGAAATCTCGCCGGCCAGCGGCAGGAACTGCTTGGGGTGGCCCTCCCGCGAGACGGGCCACAGCCTGCTGCCGACGCCGCCGGATAGAAGGACGGGTGTTAGCATCTTTATCCCCTGTCACCTGGCAAAATTGGGATCAGTCGTGAGGGTTTCGGTATTATGGAGTCGTTCCCTACAGCCTGCCCATACTAGCGGATGGCCGTCGGTTTCGCTACCGGACCCAGGCCCGGGCGTGGGATGAATTTGCGAACTGCCGACCCCCGTTTATTCGGGTAGAATAGCGGCCCAAATCCACCCCCAGCCGCCGCAATAGGGGAGTCCCATGACCGGCAACAGCAGTTACAGCAAGGACGAACTCGTCGCCTGTGGCCTCGGCAAACTGTTCGGCCCGGGGAACGCGCAGCTGCCCACGGACAACATGCTGATGATCGACCGCATCGCGCACATCAGCTCCGAGGGCGGCGCCAACGGCAAGGGCGAGATCATCGCGGAACTCGACATCAATCCCGACCTGTGGTTCTTCGAGTGCCACTTCCCGGGCGACCCGGTGATGCCCGGGTGCCTGGGCCTCGACGCCATGTGGCAACTGGTGGGCTTCTTCCTCGGGTGGCGCGGTAACCCCGGCCGCGGCAGAGCGCTGGGCTGCGGCGAGGTGAAGTTCAGCGGGCAGATCCTGCCCAGCGCTACGAAAGTGGTCTATAACATACACATGAAGCGCGTCATCGAGCGCAAGCTCATCATGGGCATCGCCGATGGCAGCCTGTCCGTGGACAACGAGGAAATCTACACGGCGAAGGACCTGCGTGTAGGCCTGTTTACCTCAACGGAGTCGTTCTAGCGTGAGCAAGAGAGTAGTGATCACCGGCATGGGCATCGTCTCGTGCCTCGGCAACGACCCGGACACGGTCACAGCGGCACTGCGCGAAGGTCGCTCGGGTATCGCCACGCGCCAGGAACAGGTCGATGCCGGCATGCGCTCCCACATCGCCGGCGCGCCCGACATCGAGCTGTCGGAACACATCGACCGCAAGCAGCTGCGCTTCATGGGTGACGCGCCCGCTTTCGCCTACATCGCCATGCAGCGCGCGATCGAGGACGCGGGCCTGGAGCCTGCCGAGGTATCCAACGAGCGCACCGGCATCATTGCCGGCTCCGGCGGCGCATCGTCCGCCAGCCAGACCGAAGCCTCCGACATCATGCGCGAGCGCGGCCTGCGCCGGGTCGGTCCCTACCGGGTTACACAGACCATGGGCAGCACCGTATCCGCCTGCCTGGCCACGCCGTTCAAGATTCGCGGCATCAACTACTCCATCTCCTCGGCCTGCTCCACCAGCGCCCACTGCATCGGCAACGCGATGGAACAGATCCAGCTCGGCAAGCAGGACCTGGTCTTCGCGGGTGGCGGGGAGGAACTGCACTGGACCATGAGCTGTCTCTTCGACGCCATGGGGGCCCTCTCCACCCGATACAACGAGACCCCGGAGCGCGCCTCCCGGGCGTACGACGCCAACCGCGACGGTTTTGTCATCGCCGGGGGCGGCGGCATGCTGGTGGTGGAAGAGCTGGAGCACGCGAAGGCGCGCGGCGCGAAGATCTACGCGGAGGTCGTGGGATACGGCGCGACCTCCGACGGCCACGACATGGTGGCCCCGTCGGGCGAGGGCGCGGTGCGCTGCATGCAGCAGGCCCTGGCCACGGTCGACGGCCCGGTCGACTACATCAATGCCCACGGCACCAGCACACCCGCCGGGGATATACAGGAACTCAAAGCGGTGCGCGAAGCCTACGCGTCGCGCGACGCCATGCCCGTTATCGGCTCCACCAAGTCGCTGTCCGGCCACTCCCTCGGTGCGGCCGGTGTGCAGGAAGCGATCTATTCACTGCTGATGCAGCGGCACGGGTTTATCGCGGCTTCGGCCAATATCGAGGATCTCGACCCGGAGGCGGAGGGCATGCCCATTGCCGTCGAGCGCCACGACGAGGTCCAGCTGGAACGCGTCATGTCCAACAGCTTCGGCTTCGGCGGCACCAACGCCTCCCTGGTTTTCCAGCGCTACAGCGACTAGCGCGTCAACCCGTCCAGCAGGATCACCTCGACCGTATCACCGGGGGCGACCGTCGTTCCCAGGGGGATCACCGCCAGCGCATTGCTGGCGCTGACCGAACTGAGCACGCCGGAACTCTGGTTGGGAAACTTCTGCGCGCGCAGGCCGCCGGCGGCGGTCTCGAGACTCACCCGCAGGTAGTCCTGCCGCACACCCGGGCGATCCACGCCGAAGGCGGCCTCGGCCCACAGGCGCGGCGCGGGTTCCTCGTCGACGCCCTGCATCTTCAGCAGGAACGGGCGCGCCACCAGGCAGAAGGTCACGAAGACCGAGGTGGGATTGCCGGGCAACCCGATGAAGGGAGTCTCCCCCAGCGCGCCAAAGGCCAGCGGCTTGCCGGGCTTGATGGCGAGCTTCCACAGGTCCAGTCGCCCGAGGCGCTCCACCTCCCGCTTGACGTGATCCTCCTCGCCGACGGACACGCCCCCGGAGGTGATCACGCAGTCCGCACCGGTCGCGGCGGCCCGCAGGGCCTCCCCGGTGGCCGCCGGGTCGTCCGGCACGATGCCCCCGTCGACAAACTCCAGGCCCATTCCAGCCAGCAGGCCCGCCAGGGTGTAACGGTTGGAGTTGTACAGCTGCCCCGGGCCCGGCGCGCCGGCCCCCGGTTCAACCAGCTCATCCCCGGTTGAGAGTACGGCCACCCGCAGGCGGCGGTAGACGGGCACCTCCGCCAGTCCCACCGAGGCCAGCAGGCCCATGTCCTGCGGCCGCAGCACCCGCCCCGCGTCCAGCACCCGCTCTCCCGCCCGGATGTCCTGCCCACGGGGGCGGATGTTGGCACCCGATTCCACGGCGCCGTCGATACGCACGACGCCGTCGCTCTCCCGGCAGTTCTCCTGCATTACCACCGTGTCGGCACCCGTCGGCACCGGTGCCCCGGTGAAAATACGCGCGGCGCTGCCCGGTTCGAGGGGCGCTCCCACGGCGCCCGCCGGGATGCGCTGGCTGACCGGGAGGTCCCCGCCCGCCTCGGCGGCCCGCAGTGCGTAACCGTCCATGGCGCTGTTGTCCTCGGCGGGGACATCCAGTGGCGACGTGACCGCCTCGGCGAGTACCCGGCCCAGGGCGCCACCGAGTGGGACGCGCTCGACATCCCCGACGGGTCGCGCGGCGCCGAGCACCCGCGCCAGGGCGTCCTCGAGCGGTAGCAGCCCGCTCAAGCGGTCTCCTTTCTCACACGCAGCACGCCGACGAAGTTGCAGGGCTTGTGGGTGCTGTCCAGTTGCTCGCGTATAAGCCCGGTCCACGCGGTCCTGCAGGCGCCGGTAGAACCCGGCATGCAGAACACCACGGTGTTGTTGGCCAGCCCCGCGAGCGCGCGGGACTGTACGGTGGACGAGCCGATCTCGTCGTGTGACAGGGCGCGGAACACCTCGCCAAAACCGTCGATGGCCTTGTCGAACAGGGGGGCCACCGCCTCGGGCGTGGAGTCCCGGCCGGAGAACCCCGTGCCGCCCGTGACCAGTACGGCCTCGATCTCCTCGTCGGCAATCCACGCGGACAGCACCGCGCGAACCCTGTAGATGTCGTCGATGACGATAGCCTTGGCGGCGAGTCGGTGTCCGCTCTCCCCCAGGGCCTCCACCAGGTAGTGCCCCGAGGTGTCGTCCTCCTCGGTGCGGGTGTCAGACACAGTGAGTACGGCGACATTCAGTGCCTGCCGCTCGCTGTCGGTAGCCTTGCTCATCCGGTTTCTCCGTGCTGTTCAGTCTCGTAGTACTGCTTGACCATGTCGCCGATGGCGCTGCGCCACGGCACCTGGCGCACCGCGAAGGTGTTGAGCAGGCGCGAGCAGTCCAGGGTGCGATTCAGGGTCGGCAACCCGGCGGGCTCGCGCTCGAGCTGTACCGCCGAGGCGCTGAGGTCAAAAAACTGGGAAGCCGAGGCCAGCAGCGCCTCGGCAAACTCGTAGTAGGTGGCGGTGTCCGAGCTGCCGTAATGGTAGATGCCCCAGGCCTCCAGGCCCGTGCCGATCTGGTCCAGCAGTCCCATCACCACCCGCGCGCCGTCGTCCGCCGCCACCGGGCAGCCCCGCAGGTTGTCGTCGAGTATGAGGCTCGCGCCCTCCCGCAAGGGTGCCAGCAACTGCGTGATCAGGTTCGTGCCCTCGTAGGAAAAGATCGGTCCCAGCCGCAGGACCAGGTGGCGTTCGCAGGTGCCGGACACCACCTCCTCGGCCTGGCGCAGCAACTGGCCGACGGACTCCTCGTTGTCCGGCAGGTCGCTCTCGAGATAGGGGCGATCAAGGCGTCCGGAAAAGACCCGGGAGCTGGAGATGTAGAGGTAGGCGGTCTTGTTGCGCTGGCAGGCCTTGGCGATCCAGTGGCAGCGTTTCAGGTCCAGTTCCTGGATCTGGACGCCGCCGTCGCCTGCGGCCTCGATACGCACATCGACGACGATGTCGCACTTGGCGCGCACCACCGCCTTCTTTGCCTGTCGCTCACTTTTCCAGCGGCAGGCCGAGCGGCTCAGGGGGAGCAGTTCATGGCGGCCAAGGATTACCTGCCGCGCCTCTATCGCCCGGCCCAGGGGCGTATCGGATCCCAGTAACAGTACGCGCACAACCCCCGGTCCAAAGGCTCGCGTTCAGGCCCGGCGGGACGCCGGCGAGATGGCCTCAGAACGGGATGTCATCGTCGAAATTCCCGAAGTCACCCGGCGGTTTGCCGCCCTCTGCGGCGGCGGGCGCCGCCACCGCGGCCGGGGCCGGCGCGGACTGGCTGTTGTCGTACCCGCCCTGGGAGGCGCCGCGGCTGTCGAGCATCTGCATTTCGTTGGCGACGATCTCCGTCGTGTAACGGTCCTGGCCGTCCTGGCCCTGCCACTTGCGCGTCTGCAGCTTGCCCTCCACGTAGACCTTGGAGCCTTTCTTGAGGTACTCGCCGGCGATCTGGCCGAGGCGGTAGTTACCGCGGTCGCGGAACACCACGCGGTGCCACTCGGTTTTCTCCTTCTGCTCGCCGGTCTGCTTGTCGCGCCAGGACTCGCTGGTCGCGATACTGGCATTGGTCACCGCGCCGCCGTCGGGGAAAAAACGCGTCTCGGGATCGTTGCCCAGGTTGCCCACCAGGATGACTTTGTTGATGCCCCGTGATGCCATAGGAACTCCTCGCTGCTTCGACAATCTGGATACTGGTTTGGACAGGGGACTATAGCAATCCCCTTGTGCAAAAGCGACTGCGACGGGGCGCCAAAGTCCGCCAAAAGCAGGCGCAAAACGATCCCGGCCCGGGTCAGGCTCCCGCGCCGGGTGCGGTCTCCGCGACGGGCGACGGTGCCCGCAGAACCGTGACGCCCCACAGGCAGGCGAGCAGGACGCAGGCGCCGGTCACACCTCCCTTGCCCAGGGATTGCAGGAGCCAGCCGCCCGCGGCGCCGCCCGCGAAGGCGCCGAGAAACTGGCAGGTGGCGTACACCCCCATGGCGGTGCCCCGGCCCTCCTCCCTGGCCGCCTTGCTGACCAGCGACGGCAGCGCCGCCTCGAGATAATTGAAGCCGACGAAGAACAGCCAGAGGCCCGCGTAGAACAGGGCGCTGTCGGCAACCAGGCCGAGGGTTGCCACCGCCCCGGCGACGGCGGCGATCGCGGTGAGAAAGGCCGCCCGCGGGCGGCCGCCGCGCTCGCCGACACGCATCAGGGGCAGCATGCCGGCCACGGACAACAGCAGCACCGGCAGGTACACCAGCCAGTGCCGCTCGCGCCCTATGCCGGCGCTGTCCTCCAGGAATCCCGGCACCACGAGGAAGCAGGCGACCAGGATGAAGTGCAGGGTGAACACGCCGAAATTGAGTCGCGCCAGCTCCGGCTGCGCCAGGCTCTGGCGGATCAGCCCGCGGCGTGCCCCCACCTCCGCGTGCCGCACTCCCGTGACCGCCGGCGTGGGCACCCACCAGAGAACAATCAGGACGCCCCCGGCGGCCAGGACCGCGGTGGCCCAGAAGACCCCCGCCAGCCCGCCCAGGGCCGCCAGGACCGGCCCCAGCACGAGGGCCAGGGCGAAGGCGAAGCCTATGCTCATACCCACCAGTGCCATCGCCTTGGTGCGCTGCTCCGCCCGGGTCAGGTCCGCCACCAGGGCCATGAGGGTGCTCGCGATGGCCCCGGCGCCCTGCAGGCTGCGGCCAAGGATAATACCGGCCACGGATTCCGCCTGGGCGGCGATGACGCTGCCCAGGGCGAAGATCGCCAGGCCGCCGACGATGACCGCCTTGCGACCGACCCGGTCCGACAACCAGCCGAAGGGTATCTGCAACAGGGCCTGCGTAAGCCCGTAGCAACCCAGTGCGAGTCCGATCGTCGCGGGGCTGGCGCCGGGCATGTCGGCGGCGTAGAGGGCCAGCAGGGGCAGCACCATGAACAGGCCCAGCATGCGCAGGACGTAGAGCAGCGCCAGGGAGGCGACCGAGCGACGCTCCAGCGCATTCATGGGGTTTTCAGTGATCACTCGACGGCGGCCACGCGGAAAAGCGGATGGAAAAACGGGCGGCAATCATACCAGTTTCCGCCGGGGCGAACAGCACCCCGGGCGCCTGCGAAAGCTGTCCGGGTTCGCTGTGGGGTCGCTTTTGCCAGCCGGGCTGCCCTCAGCATATACTGTCCTGTTTCGGCTTCCCAAACGGCCCGATTACGTATGGATACCATCCAGGTGCGCGGAGCGCGCACGCACAACCTGAAAAACGTCGATCTCGACATCCCCCGGGACAAGCTCGTCGTGATCACCGGCCTGTCGGGATCCGGCAAGTCCTCCCTGGCCTTCGACACGCTCTACGCGGAGGGCCAGCGGCGCTACGTGGAGTCGCTCTCCACCTACGCGCGGCAGTTCCTGTCGATGATGGAGAAGCCCGATATCGACCACATCGAGGGGCTCTCCCCGGCTATCTCCATCGAGCAGAAGTCCACGTCTCACAACCCCCGCTCCACGGTGGGCACGATCACCGAGATCTACGACTACCTGCGCCTGCTGTTCGCCAGGGTGGGTGAGCCGCGCTGCCCCGAGCACGGCTTGAGCCTGCAGGCACAGACCGTCAGCCAGATGGTGGACTCCGTGCTGGGCCTGCCCCAGGGCAGCAAACTGATGCTGCTGGCCCCGGTGGTGCGCGACCGCAAGGGCGAGCACCTGCACGTGTTCGAGGAACTGCGCGCGGCGGGTTTTGTGCGCGCGCGCATCGACGGGATCGTGACCGACCTCGACGACGCGCCGGTGCTGGACAAGAAGAAGAAACACCGCATAGAGGTCGTTGTCGACCGCTTCAAGGTGCGCGATGACCTCGGCGTGCGCCTGGCGGAGTCCTTCGAGACCGCCCTGGAGCTGACCGACGGGCTGGCCACCATCAGCCACATGGACGGCGACGGCGACGATATCAGTTTTTCCGCTCGCTTCGCCTGCCCGACCTGCGGCCACAGCATCGATGAACTGGAGCCGCGGCTGTTCTCCTTCAACAACCCCGCCGGCGCCTGCCCCAGCTGCGACGGCCTGGGGGTGAAACAGTACTTCGACGCCGAGCGCCTGGTGCTGTACCCGGACGCCAGCCTGGCGGAGGGTGCCATTCGCGGCTGGGATCGGCGCAACGTCTATTACTTCCACATGCTCACCTCCCTCGCCGAGCACTACGGCTTCGACATCGACACGCCTTACCACAAGCTGTCGAAGAAACACCGCCAGGTGATCCTGTACGGCAGCGGCAAGCAGGAGGTGACGTTCTCCTACATCAACGACCGCGGCGATGTCTTCAAGCGCACCCATCCCTTCGAGGGCATCATCCCCAATATGGAGCGACGCTACCGCGACACCGACTCACAATCCGTGCGCGAGGACCTGGCGAAATACCTCGCCACCCAGCCCTGCCCCGACTGCGAGGGCACACGGCTGCGCGAGGACGCCCGGCACGTGTTTGTCGACGAGCGCACGCTGCCCGGCATCACCGAACTTGCTGTGGGCGAGGCCCAGGCCTACTTCGAACAGTTGGAACTCTCGGGCCGGCAGGGCGAGATCGCCGACAAGATCCTCAAGGAGCTGCGCGCGCGCTATCGCTTCCTGGTCGATGTGGGCCTCAACTACCTGAGCCTCAACCGCAGCGCCGAAACCCTCTCCGGCGGCGAGGCACAGCGCATCCGCCTGGCCTCCCAGATCGGCGCCGGCCTGGTGGGCGTCATGTACATCCTTGACGAGCCCTCGATCGGCCTGCACCAGCGCGACAACGCGCGCCTGCTGGCCACCCTCACCCACCTGCGCGACCTCGGCAATACGGTGCTGGTGGTGGAGCACGACGAGGACGCCATACGCACCGCGGACCACATCATCGACATCGGCCCCGGTGCCGGGGTGCACGGCGGACAAATCGTCGCCGCCGGCCCCCTCAAAGCGGTCACCGGTTGTAAAAAATCCCTCACCGGGGCGTACCTGTCCGGCGAGCGCAAAATAGAGGTGCCCGCCGAACGCACGCCCCGCGATCCCGGGCGCAGCCTGGTACTGGAGGGCGCGGCGGGGAACAACCTGCAGGATGTCACGCTGGAGGTTCCCATCGGCCTGCTGACCTGCGTCACGGGCGTCTCGGGCTCCGGCAAGTCCACCCTGGTCAACAGCACGCTCTACCCGCTCGCCGCCACCGAACTGAACGGCGCGACCACGCTGACGCCGGCGCCGCACACCGGCATCAGGGGTCTCGACCTCATCGACAAATGTATCGACATCGACCAGAGCCCCATCGGCCGCACACCGCGCTCAAACCCCGCGACCTACACCGGCATCTTCACACCCGTGAGGGAACTGTTCGCCGGTACCCAGGAGGCGCGCTCGCGGGGCTACAAGCCCGGCCGCTTCAGCTTCAACGTGCGCGGCGGCCGCTGCGAAGCCTGCCAGGGGGACGGGGTGACCAAGGTGGAGATGCACTTCCTGCCCGACATCTACGTGCCCTGCGATGTCTGCAAGGGCAAGCGCTACAACCGCGAGACCCTGGAAATCCGCTACAAGGGCAAGAACATCCACCAGGTGCTGGAGATGACGGTGGAAGACGCGCTGGAATTCTTTGCACCCGTGCCCGCCATCGCCCGCAAACTGCAGACGCTGATGGATGTGGGCCTGTCCTACATCCGCCTCGGCCAGGCCGCCACCACCCTGTCAGGCGGCGAGGCACAGCGGGTCAAGCTCTCACGGGAGCTCTCCAAGCGCGACACCGGCAAGACCCTGTACATCCTCGACGAACCCACCACGGGCCTGCACTTCGAGGACATCAAGCAACTGCTGGAGGTGCTGCACAGGCTGCGCGACCACGGCAACACCGTGGTAACCATCGAGCACAACCTGGATGTCATCAAGACCGCGGACTGGATTGTCGACCTGGGCCCCGAGGGCGGCAGCGGCGGGGGCCGGATCATCGCCACGGGAACGCCGGAGGACGTCGCGCAGGTGGCGGGGTCCCACACCGGAGAGTTCCTCGGCCCCGTGCTGAAAAAACGCAGCCGTCGGCGCCGGGCCGCCTGAGCCAGGCCGGCCTCAGGCCAGGTGCCTGAAGTCCGCGCGGAACTGCGCGGCGAAGTCGCCGTTCAGGTCCGTCCCCTGGCGCCGGATACCCAAGGCGGCGAGGTCGACCGCCGCCACGTCCGCAGCCGTTATCCCGATGAAATCCAGCACCCGGGCCAGCTCCCTGTCCGGCGCGTCGACCAGGTCCTCGTAGAACACTTCCACCAGGGACACGCCGTGGACATCGGCGAAGTAACTGACCAGGTACTGGTCGATGTGGATGGTCTGCAGGCGCTCCAGGATTTCCGCCGCCACGTAGGGTACATCTCCCACCGGGGCGGTTCCCTCCATGTCCGAGTGCCAGCGCCCGGTGCGGGCCGCGATGTGGAAGGACACCGCCTGGGCGACGCGATCCCGGCGGCGGCTGTTGACGATGCGCAGCGAGCGGAAGTGGGACAACAGGCCGGCGCGTGCGAGCCAGAACATCTGCCGCGGCCCTATCTTGAATCCGACGCGGCCGCCCTGCGCCCAGCCGGTCGTTACCGCGAGAAAGTAGTCGGTAAAACTCGGGGTGCTGTTCTCGATGCAGACGGGAATGACAGAGTCGCTGTTGAACACCTCCGCCCGCGGGGGGATCGGCAGCCCGGCCTGGTTGAGAATACCCGAGAGGAGGGTCGACCCGGAGCGGTTGCTGAAGGCGAGCAGGAAGAGGTCGATCTGCCCAAGGCTGTCGCGCTCGTGCTGCGCCAGCTCCCGCAGGGGGCGACCGTCGAAATGTTCATCGATATCCCGCTGGTGTCGGGATACCCAGGGGTAGAGGTCCTGTCCGAGATCCTGGAGCGTGGAGGCCGGCAACAGCGCTGACTCCGTCCCCGGCGCCAGGTCAGTCCTCGTCGTCGTCGAAGGACTCGGGTTCGGGGCGATCCACCAGCTCCACGTAGGCCATGGGCGCCTTGTCGCCGGCGCGGTAGCCTGCCTTGAGAATGCGGATGTAGCCGCCGGGGCGCTCCTGGTAACGGGGGCCCAGTTCGTCGAACAGCTTGCCCACCGCGGCCTTGTTGCGGGTGCGATCAAAGGCCAGGCGCCGGTTGGCCACGCTGTCATTCTTGGCCAGGGTGATCAGCGGTTCGGCGTAGCTGCGCAGCTCCTTGGCCTTGGGCAGGGTGGTCTTGATCAGCTCGTGCTCCACCAGGGACACGGTCATGTTCCGAAACATGGCCTTGCGGTGGGAGCTGTTGCGGTTCAGTTGGCGACCGCTGTGACGATGACGCATTGTTCCAGTCCTATAGTCGGTGCTGTCTCAGCACTTGTATTCGTAGGCCCGCGCGAAGGAGACTCAGGCGCTCAGCACCCGGTCGTCGTTCTTCAGGCTCGCCGGCGGCCAGTTGTCCAGGCGCATGCCGAGTGACAGACCGCGGGATGCCAGGACGTCCTTGATCTCGGTCAGCGACTTCTTGCCGAGGTTCGGGGTCTTCAGCAGCTCCACCTCGGTGCGCTGTACCAGGTCGCCGATGTAGTAGATGTTCTCCGCCTTGAGGCAGTTCGCCGAACGAACGGTCAGCTCCAGGTCGTCCACCGGGCGCAGCAGGATCGGATCGACCTCGTCCTCTTCCTCGATGGACTCGGACTCCGATTCGCTCTCCAGGTCGACGAATACGGCCAGCTGTTGCTGCAGGATGGTGGCCGCGCGGCGGATCGCCTCCTCAGGGTCGATCGTACCGTTCGTCTCCAGGTCCAGGACCAGCTTGTCCAGGTCGGTGCGCTGCTCGACACGCGCCGCCTCGACCACGTAGGCCACGCGGTGCACGGGCGAGAAGGTGGCGTCCAGCTGCAGGCGACCGATGGAACGGGTCTCTTCTTCCGGGTTCTCGCGCGAGTCAGCCGGCGAGTAGCCGCGGCCCAGTGCCGCCGTGAGCTTCATGTTGATCTCGGCGTCAGCGTTGAGGTGGCAGATCACGTGATCCGGGTTGCGGACCTCGATATCGTGGTCGACCTGGATGTCGCCGGCCGTCACGGCGCCGGGGCCCTTCTTGCTCAGGGTCAGCTCGGCCTCTTCCTTGCCGCTCATCACCAGGGCGACGCCCTTCAGGTTGAGCAGTATCTCGATGACGTCTTCCTGCACACCCTCAATGGCGCTGTACTCATGCAGCACCCCGTCGATCTCCACCTCGGTGATTGCGCTGCCGGGCATGGAGGACAGGAGAATGCGGCGCAGCGCATTACCCAGGGTGTGGCCGAAGCCACGCTCCAGCGGCTCCAGGGTCACCTGGGAGCGGGTGGCGTTCTTCTCTTCGACGTTGATGACGCGTGGGGTCAGGAACTCGTTGACTGCACTCTGCATAGTGGCACCTGTCTCTATAGATATTGTTGCAGTGAATTACTTGGAGTAGAGCTCGACGATCAGGTTTTCATTGATCTCCGACGTGAGGTCCTGGCGGTCCGGTGCGGACTTGAAGGTCGCCTCAAGCTTCTCTGCATTCACTTCAATCCACTCCGGCTCGCCGCGCTGGGCGGCCAGGGCCATGGCAGACTGCACACGCAGCTGCTTCTTGGCCTTCTCACGCAGGGTGACCACATCGCCGGCCCTGACCTGGTAAGAGGGTATATTCACCACGTTTCCGTTCACCAGAATCGCCTTGTGGGAGACGAGCTGGCGCGCCTCGGCGCGGGTGGAGCCAAAACCGATGCGGTAGACCACGTTGTCCAGGCGGCTTTCCAGCAGTTGCAGCAGGTTCTCGCCGGTCGCGCCCTTGATGCGGGCCGCTTCCTTGTAGTAGTTGCGGAACTGCTTTTCCAGGATGCCGTAGATGCGGCGCACTTTCTGCTTCTCGCGCAGCTGCACACCGTAGTCGGACAGGCGGCCGCGGCGGGCGCCGTGCTGCCCGGGAATCGCCTCTACCTTACACTTGCTTTCCAGTGCGCGGACGCCGCTCTTCAGGAACAGGTCCGTCCCCTCCCGGCGGGAGAGCTTGCACTTGGGTCCAATATATCGAGCCATATCAGTTCAATCCTGTGTGCGTTATACGCGACGCTTCTTGGGAGGACGGCAGCCGTTGTGCGGAATGGGCGTCACATCCGAGATGTTGCTGATCTTGTAGCCGCAGGCATTGAGGGCGCGCACTGCGGATTCGCGGCCGGGCCCGGGACCCTTGACCTGGACGTCCAGGTTCTTCAGGCCGTACTCCTTGGCCGCTTCACCCGCACGTTCCGCCGCGACCTGGGCCGCAAACGGGGTGCTTTTGCGTGAGCCGCGGAAACCGGAACCACCCGCCGTCGCCCAGCTCAAGGTGTTGCCCTGGCGGTCGGTGATGGTGACGATCGTGTTGTTGAAAGACGCGTGGATGTGCGCGATGCCGTCGACAACGGTCTTGGTTATCTTCCTGCGAGTGCCCTTGGCACCTGGCTTGGCCATACTTTCGTTCCTACTTTAATATCAACACTGCACTAATCTGGTACGGGGTGCAGCTACACTAAAAAGGATCCGCAATATCGGATTGTCTATTTGCGGATCGGCTTGCGCGGCCCCTTGCGAGTCCTGGCATTGGTCTTGGTGCGCTGCCCCCTGAGGGGCAGACTGCGCCGGTGGCGCAGGCCGCGGTTGCAGCCCAGGTCCATCAGGCGCTTGATGTTCATGGAGACTTCCCGGCGCAGGTCGCCCTCGACGACCATCTCGGCTACTTTTGCGCGCAGCGCGTCCATCTCCGTCTCGGTGAGCTCGGACACTTTCGCGTCCTCGGACACACCGGTCTCCGCGCACAGGCGCCTCGCCTGGCTGCGGCCCACGCCGAAGATATAGGTCAGCGAGATAACCGTGTGTTTGTTATCCGGAATGTTGACGCCGGCTATACGAGCCATTCACTCTCTCCAAAAATCTACTGTTCGCAGCCTGCCGGGGCGGATTCCGCGGATGCGGAATACCTGCTGGTCAGCCCCACCCCTGTCCGGGGGGCGCACAAAAGGCGCAGCATTCTAGCGATATCATTGTCAAAAATCAACCGGGGCAAAAACCCTGAAACCTAGCCCTGGCGCTGCTTGTGGCGCGGGTCCGTGCTGCAAATCACGCGGACCACGCCCTTCCGGCGGACCACCTTGCAGTTGCGGCAGATCTTCTTGACCGATGCACGTACCTTCATAACACCTACTCCAGCTGTTCCGGCTCCGGGCGCCTAGCGGGCGCGGCCGGTGCCACCAAAATTCTTCAGATTGGCCTTTTTCATCACCGATTCGTACTGGTGCGACATCAGGTGGCTCTGCACCTGGGCCATGAAATCCATTACCACGACAACCACGATCAGCAGCGAGGTCCCGCCGAGGTAGAACGGCACGTTGGCCGTGACCACCAGGAACTGCGGAATCAGGCATACGATGGCGATATAGGCGGACCCGAATACCGTCAGCCGGGTCAGTACACCGTCGATATAGTTGGCCGTCTGCTGCCCCGGGCGAATCCCGGGCACAAACGCGCCGCCGCGCTTCAGGTTGTCAGCCACCTCAACCGGGTTGAACATCAGCGCCGTGTAGAAGAAGCAGAAAAACACGATGAACACCGTGAACAACAGGATGTTCAGTGGCTGTCCGGGGCCGATCATCACGGCCAGGTCCTGCAGCCAGTCGGCGGAATCTCCCGTGCCGAACCACTGCGCGATGGACGCGGGAAAAAGCAGGATGCTGCTGGCGAAAATGGCCGGGATGACGCCCGCCATGTTCACTTTCAGCGGCAGGTGCGAACTCTGCCCCTGGTACATCTTGCGGCCCTGCTGCCGCTTGGCGTAATTCACCGTGATGCGGCGCTGGCCGCGCTCGATGAACACGATTGCGAAGATCATGAACAGCGCCAGTGCCAGGATGGCCAGCAGGAAGAGGATGTTCAGCTCTCCCTGGCGCGCCTGTTCCAGCGACTGGCCGATCGCGCCGGGCAGTCCCGCGACAATACCCGCGAAGATCAGCAGCGAGATGCCGTTGCCCACGCCGCGCTCCGTGATCTGTTCGCCCAGCCACATCATGAAGACCGCGCCCGTGACCAGCGAAGTGATCGCGATAATGAAGAACAGGGGCGAGGCGTCGTAGGCCGTGCCCTGGTTGACCATACCCACGGTCATACCGGTCGCCTGGATCAGGGCCAGCACCACGGTCAGGTAGCGCGTGTACTGGCTGATCTTGCGCCGCCCGGATTCGCCCTCCTTCTTCAGGGCCTCCAGCTGCGGCGTCACTGCGGACATCAACTGCATGATGATCGACGCCGAGATGTAGGGCATGATGCCGAGCGCCAGGATACTCATGCGTTCCAGGGCACCGCCCGAGAACATGTTGGCCAGGCCGAGGATAGTGCCCTGGTTCTGGTTGAAAATAGCCGCCACCTGCCCGGGATCGATTCCGGGCACGGGGATATGGGTGCCGATGCGGTAGACAAAAATTGCGAGCAGGACAAAGCGCAGGCGCCTGAAGAGTTCCCCCAGGCCTGCCTTGTTGACGTTGGGCAGTTGTCCCGTTGCCATTGAAATTCCCGTCCCGCTCCCCGGCCTACTCTTCGACCTTGCCGCCGGCCTTCTCGATGGCCTCGCGCGCACCCTTGGTAACGCCCAGCCCCTTCACGGTGACGGCACGGCCGATTTCACCGGACAGGAAAACCCGCGCCCGGGTGACGTCGTCCCTGACGAGGTCCGCATCTTTCAGCGCGGCCAAATCAATGGTCTCGGCGTCGAGCCCGTTGAGCTCGCCCAGGCGCACCTGCGCGGTGGTCCTGGCGATACGCGAGGTGAAACCGTACTTGGGCAGGCGCTTCTGCAGGGGCATCTGGCCGCCCTCGAAACCGGCGCGCACTTTGCCGCCGGTACGAGACTTCTGGCCCTTGTGGCCGCGCCCGGCGGTCTTGCCGTGGCCGCTGCCGATGCCGCGACCCACGCGCCTGGCGTTCTTCCGCGATCCCGGTGCCGGGCTCAGGGTATTCAGTCGCATTACGTCTGACATGGTTTACTCCTCCACCACCTTGACCAGGTAGTTCACCTTGTTGATCATGCCGCGCGTAGAGGGTGTGTCCTCGACTTCCACGGTGTGACCAATCCGGCGCAGACCCAGCCCGGTGACGCACGCCTGGTGCTTCTTCAATCGGCCAGCGGTGCTCTTCACCTGCGTGACCTTGATCATTGCTTTAGCCATCACCAGCCAACCTGTTCTCAGTTCAGAATTTCTTCGACGGTCTTGCCGCGCTTCGCCGCCACGTCTTCCGGGGAAGACATTTCACGCAACCCGTTGAAGGTCGCACGCACGACGTTCACCGGATTGGTGGAGCCGTAGCACTTGGCGAGTACATTGTGTACACCCGCGATCTCCAGCACCGCGCGCATCGCACCGCCGGCGATAACGCCGGTACCCTCGGAGGCGGGCTGCATGTAGACCTTGCTCGCGCCGTGGGTCGCCTTGACCGGGTACTGGATCGTACCGTTGTTCAGTTCGACGCTAATCATGTTGCGGCGGGCCGCCTCCATGGCCTTCTGGATAGCCACGGGCACCTCGCGGGCCTTGCCGCGACCGAAGCCCACCTTGCCGTTGCCGTCGCCGACCACGGTCAGCGCGGTGAAGCCGAAAATCCGGCCGCCCTTGACCACCTTGGCCACGCGGTTGACCTGGACGAGCTTCTCCTGGAGGTCGCCTTCCTGCTGCTGTTTCTTCTGATCGTTGAAAGCCATATCTCTACCCTAGAATTCCAGTCCGGACTCACGCGCGGCTTCGGCCAGCGCCTTTACCCGCCCGTGGTACTTGTAACCGCTGCGGTCAAATGCCACCTCTTCGACGCCCGCTTCCTTCGCACGCCTGGCGACGAGCTTGCCGACCTCGGCCGCCGCGCTGACATTGCCTGTGGCACCGCCGCGCAGCTCCTTGTCCAGCGTGGAAGCGCAGGCGATGACCTTGTCGCCCTCGGGAGCGATGATCTGCGCGTAGATGTGCCGCGGTGTACGGTGCACGCTGAGGCGCACCTTGCCCAGCCGGCGCATGCGGGCGCGGGAGCGACGGGCGCGACGCAGTCTTGAATCGTTCTTTGCACTCATCTTCGGTTACCTACTTCTTCTTGGCTTCTTTACGCCGCACGTACTCGTCCGCGTAGCGAATGCCCTTGCCTTTGTACGGCTCCGGCGGGCGGAAGGCGCGGATCTCCGCCGCCGCCTGGCCCACTGCCTGCTTGTCAATTCCCTTGACCACGACTTCCGTCTGGCTGGGGCTCTCGGCGGTGACACCCTCCGGCAGCTTGTAGTCCACCGCGTGTGACAGGCCGATGGTCAGGTTGACGGAACTGCCGGACGCCTTCGCCCGGTAGCCGACGCCGTTGAGGACCAGCTTCTTCTCCCAGCCTTCCGTGACGCCCACCACCATGTTGTTGACCAGTGCGCGGGTGGTGCCCGCGACGGCTTTCAGGCGGTCGCTGGCGTAGGAAAAGGTGAGAACATTGTCCTCCTGCTTGACCTCGATTCCCTCGTTGATCGAGAGAGCAAGGCTGCCCTTGCCGCCTTTCACAGTGAGGTCGCGGCCATCCAGCTTCACCTCGACGCCGCCTGGCAGCTCAATCGGGTTGTTTGCGACTCTAGACATTTCGACAGATCCAGTGATTCGGTTAGTTCAATTAGTAGACGGTGCAGAGCACTTCGCCGCCGACACCGGCGGCCCGCGCCGCACGGTCGGTCATCACGCCCTTGGACGTGGAGATAATGGCCACTCCCAGTCCGGCGCGCACCTCGGGCAGTTCGTCCTTGCCGCTGTAGCGGCGCAGTCCCGGGCGGCTGATACGATCAATTTCCGCGATCACGGGCTTGCCGTCGTAGTACTTGAGGTCGATGGCCAGGCGCGACTTGCCGTTGTCGCTGGTCGCGGCGAAGTCCTCGATGTAACCCTCTTCCTTAAGCACGTTGGCGACAGCGGCCTTCAGCTTTGACCCCGGCATTTCCACGCGGGTCTTGCCGGCCATCTGGGCGTTGCGGATACGGGTCAGCATGTCTGACAGCGGATCTTGCATACTCATAATTCAAAAATCTCCGTAGACCAGCCGGCTTACCAGCTGGACTTCACAAGGCCGGGAACGTCGCCGCGCATGGCGGCTTCACGCAGCTTGTTGCGACACAGGCCGAATTTGCGGTACACCGCGTGCGGGCGGCCGGTGATACGGCAGCGTCGCTGCTGGCGCACCGGGCTGGCGTTGCGCGGCAGCTTCTGTAGCTTCACCTGGGCGTCCCACTTCTCCTCGTCGGACGCATTCACGTCGCTGAGGATGCCCTTCAGCTCAGCGCGCTTGGCGGCGAATTTCGCCACGGTCCGGGCGCGCTTTTTCTCACGCGCGATCATTGATTTCTTTGCCATTGAATAACGCCTCTTATGCCTTCAGAGGGAAATTGAATGCGCGCAGCAGCGCGCGGCCCTCATCATCGGTGCGAGCGGACGTGGTAATGGTGATATCCAGGCCACGCAGCGCATCGACCTTGTCGTAGTCGATCTCGGGAAAAATAATCTGCTCGCTCACACCCATCGCGAAATTGCCGCGCCCGTCGAATGAACGGGGGCTGATGCCACGAAAGTCGCGGATTCGCGGAATCGCAATACTGATCAGGCGCTCCAGGAATTCGTACATGCGCTCGGAGCGCAGTGTCACCTTGCAGCCGATGGGCCAGCCATCGCGCACCTTGAACCCCGCGATGGACTTGCGAGCCTTGGTCACGACCGGCTTCTGGCCGGCGATCAATTCCATGTCGGACAACGCGTTCTCGAGGATCTTCTTGTCGCCGATCGCCTCGCCCACACCCATGTTCAGGGTGATCTTGGTGATGCGCGGAACCTCCATGACATTTTCCAGGCCCAGTTCGTCCTTGAGCCTGGGAGCGATCTCGTTGCGGTATTTCTCTTTCAAGTTAGCCATTTCTCTTACCTGACACGCTTACTGGCCGGTGGGCCTCAAGCGTCGATTGCCTCGCCGCTGGATTTGAAAATACGAATCTTCTTGTCCCCGTCGACCTTGAAGCCAACCCGGTCGGCCTTGCTGGTCTCCGAGTTGAAAATTGCCACGTTGGACACCTGGATGGGCGCCTCGCGCTCCACGATACCGCCGGCCACCCCGGCCTGCGGGTTGGGGCGGGTGTGGCGCTTGACCATGTTGACACCGGCGACGATAACCTTGTTGTTACCCAGCACCTGGCGCACCTTGCCGCGCTTACCCTTGTCCTTGCCCGCCAGGACAATGACTTCGTCGTCCCTCTTGATCTTCAACATTGCTCTGCCTCTCAATTCCCGCCCTAGATGACTTCCGGCGCGAGGGAAATGATCTTCATGAATTTTTCACCGCGCAGCTCACGGGTAACCGGGCCGAAGATACGGGTGCCGATGGGCGCCTCCTGCGCGTTCAGCAACACGGCGGCGTTGTCATCGAACTTGATCAGCGAACCGTCGGGGCGACGCACGCCCTTCTTGGTGCGAACCACGACGGCGTTCATCACCTGGCCCTTCTTGACCTTGCCCCGCGGGATCGCTTCCTTCACGGTCACCTTGATGAGGTCACCGACACGGGCGTAGCGACGCTTGGAACCACCCAGCACCTTGATGCACATAACACGGCGCGCACCGCTGTTATCGGCTACGTCCAAATACGACTGTGTCTGAATCATCTCTTACTCCAAATGCGACCGGGGCCGCCAATCCTCAATTCCGCCTCAGACCGCGGTGGCGCTCTCCACAACTTCCAGCAGCTTCCACGACTTGCTCTTGGAAATCGGGCGCGTCTCCGCCACCGTCACAGTGTCGCCGATGCCGCACTCGTTGTTCTCATCGTGGGCGTGGATCTTCGACGAACGCGTGATGTACTTGCCGTACACCGGGTGCTTCACCCGACGCTCCACCAGCACGGTAATCGTCTTGTCCATCTTGTTGCTGACGACCTTGCCTGTCGCCATACGGGCACGCTTTTCTGCACCTGACATAGTTAGTTACCTGCCTTTTCCGTGAGCACGGTCTTTACCCTGGCGATATCGCGCTGGTTCTGCTTCAGCAGATGGGTCTGGCCGAGCTGGCCGGTGGCTTTCTGCATACGCAGCTTGAACTGCTCCTCGCGCAGCGCCAGCAGTTCCTTGTCCAGGTCCTCGGCGGACTTGTCTCTCAGTTCGCTAGCTTTCATCACATCACCGACCGTTTAACGAATGTTGTGGATACCGGGATCTTGGCGGCCGCCAGTGCGAAGGCCTCCCGCGCCAGCTCCTCGGACACGCCCTGCACCTCGTACAGCACGCGGCCGGGCTGGATCTGGGCCACCCAGTATTCGACGTTACCTTTACCTTTACCCTGCCGCACTTCCAGGGGCTTGCCCGTAATCGGCTTGTCCGGGAAGACGCGGATCCAGATTTTTCCGCCCCGCTTGATATGGCGGGTCATGGCGCGCCGCGCGGCCTCGATCTGGCGCGCGGTTATGCGGCCGCGACCGGTCGCCTTCAGGCCGTATTCGCCGAAGCTGACCTTGCTGCCCCTCTGGGCCAGGCCGCGGTTGCGACCCTTCTGGGTCTTGCGGAATTTTGTACGCTTTGGTTGCAGCATTGCCCTGAGCCTTAACTAGTGACTGTCTTCTTGGCGCCTTCGGCCTGGCCTTCCGTGCCGATGACCTCGCCCTTGAAAATCCATACCTTCACGCCGAGGATGCCGTAGGTGGTGGTGGCCTCGTACGTGGCGTAATCGATATCCGCACGCAGGGTGTGCAGGGGCACACGGCCCTCGCGGTACCACTCGGTGCGGGCGATCTCCGCGCCGCCCAGGCGACCCGAGATCTGTACCTTGATGCCCTCGGCGCCCTGGCGCATGGCGTTCTGCACCACCCGCTTCATGGCGCGGCGGAACATCACGCGGCGCTCCAGCTGCTGCGCCACGTTCTGTGCGACCAGCCTGGCATCGAGGTCCGGCTTGCGGATCTCCTCGATATTGATGTGTACCGGTACTCCCATTTTCTGCGACAGGTCCTGGCGCAGCTTGTCCACGTCCTCGCCCTTCTTGCCGATGACAATGCCCGGGCGCGCCGTGTGGATGGTGATGCGCGCGGTCTGTGCCGGACGCTCGATCACGACGCGGCTGACGGAGGCGTGGTCGAGAACCTTCTCGATGTAGGACCTGGCCTCCAGGTCGGTAATCAGCTGGTCGGCGTAGTTCTTGCTGTCGGCATACCAGATCGAATTGTGATCCTTGACGATGCCAAGGCGGATGCCGGTGGGATGTACTTTCTGACCCATTTACTCTTCTCCTAACCCTGGCTTTCGCCGTCGGCCACTTTGATGGTGATGTGACAGCTGCGCTTGAGAATCCTGTCGGCGCGACCCTTGGCCCGCGGGCGCAGTCGCTTCATGGTCAGGCCCTCGTCGACGAAGATGGTGGACACCTTGAGCTCGTCCACGTCCGCGCCCTCGTTGTTCTCGGCATTGGCGATGGCCGAGTTGAGCACCTTTTTCACGATATGCGCCGCCTTCTTGGGGCTGAACTCAAGCAGGTTGAGCGCCTCTTCCACCGGCATGCCACGCACCTGGTCGGCGACCAGGCGTACTTTCTGCGCTGAGATCGGTGCGCCTTTGAGTTTCGCTGCAACTTCCATCTTCTAAACCTCGCTACCGACGCGCTGTCAGCGCTTCACCTTCTTGTCGACAATGTGGCCGCGGAACGTGCGGGTCACCGCGAATTCGCCCAGCTTGTGGCCGACCATGTCCTCGTTGACCAGGATGGGCACGTGCTGGCGCCCGTTATGCACGGCGATGGTGAGGCCGACCATATCGGGGGAAACCATGGAGCGACGCGACCAGGTCTTGATCGGACGGCGGTCGTTGCTTTCAGCGGCGGCCTCGACCTTCTTCATGAGGTGAAGGTCGATGAACGGGCCTTTTTTCAGTGAACGCGGCACAGTGTCTTTCCTCTAGATCTCGTTGACTCGTGATTAGCTCTTCTTGGTACCACGACGACGGACGATCAGGTTGTCCGTACGCTTGTTCTTGCGTGTCTTGTAACCCTTGGTGGGCGTACCCCAGGGGCTGACCGGGTGGCGACCACCGGAGGTGCGGCCCTCGCCGCCGCCGTGCGGGTGATCCACCGGGTTCATCGCCACGCCGCGCACGGTGGGCCGGACGCCGCGCCAGCGCGCCGCGCCCGCCTTGCCGAGCTTGCGCAGGCTGTGTTCAGCGTTGGATACCTCGCCCAGGGTCGCGCGGCACTCGGCCAGGACCTTGCGCATCTCGCCGGAGCGCAGGCGCAGGGTGGCGTACTGGCCCTCGCGGGCGACGAGCTGCGCGGAAGCACCCGCTGAACGGGCCAGCTGGGCGCCCTTGCCGGGCTTCAATTCAACACAATGTACGACGGAACCAACGGGGATGTTTCTGAGGGGGAGGCAGTTGCCTGACTTGATCGGGGCGGAGGAGCCGGACTGCAGCATATCGCCGGATTTCACACCCTTGGGGGCCACGATATAGCGGCGCTCGCCGTCTGCGAACAGCAGCAGGGCAATATTGGCGGTGCGGTTCGGGTCGTACTCCAGGCGCTCGACCTTCGCGGGGATGCCGTCCTTGGTGCGCTTGAAATCGATAATGCGGTAATGCTGCTTGTGGCCGCCACCGATGTGCCGCGTCGTAATCCGGCCATTGTTGTTGCGACCACCGTTGCGGGACTGCTTCTCCAGCAGGGGCCCGTGGGGCGCACCCTTGTGGAGGTCCTCGTTGACCACGCGCACGACATGGCGGCGGCCCGGTGACGTCGGCTTACTCTTGATAACTGCCATTGCCTGCTACTCCTTACTCGGCCACCGCAAAGTCGATGTCCTGACCCTGCTCGAGGCGCACGTACGCCTTTTTCCAGTTGGGCCGCGAGCTGTAACCGTAGCGATTGCGCTTGGTCTTGCCCTTGACCTTCATCGTATTGACGCCGGTCACCTTAACCTTGAACAGCTGCTCCACGGAGCGCTTGATCTCGGCCTTGGTCGCGTCGATAGCCACCTTGAACACGTACTGGTTGCTCTCGTCGGCGACGATAGCCGCCTTCTCGGAAACGTGCGGACCTACCAGCACCTGGAAAATGCGCTCCTGGTTCATCCCAGCATCTCCTCAAACTTCTTCACGGCCTCGACAGTCACCATGACCTTGTCGTGCCCGATCAGGCTGACGGGATCCACACCCTCCACATCGCGCACATCGACCTTGTGCAGGTTGCGCGCGGCGAGGTACAGGTTCTTGCCCACCTCGTCGGAAACGATCAGCACGTTGTCCACGCCGTATTCACCCAGCTGCTTGGCCAGCAGCTTGGTCTTCGGCTCCTCGATGTCCAGGCTCTCGACGACCACCAGGCGGTCCTGGCGGGCCAGCTCCGAGATGATCGAGCGCAGTGCAGCCCGGTACATCTTGCGATTCACTTTCTGGGAGTGATCCTGCGGCTTGGCCGCGAAGGTCACCCCGCCGCTGCGCCAGATGGGCGAGCGGATGGTTCCGGCACGGGCGCGCCCGGTGCCTTTCTGGCGCCAGGGCTTGCGGCCGCCCCCGCTCACATCGGAGCGATTCTTGTGGGCGCGGGTGCCCTGCCGTGCCCCCGCCAGAAAGGCGGTCACGACCTGGTGCACCAGGGCCTCGTTGTACTCCCGTGCAAAGGCGACGTCGGATACGGAGACCGTTCCCGCCTCGCTGCTGCCCGGCTTCAATACACTCAGTTCCACGTTGATGACCCCCTACGCTTAAGCCTTGACCGTGGGACGCACGATGACGTCGCCACCGGGAGCGCCGGGTACCGCGCCCTTGATGAGCAGCAGGTTGCGCTCGGCATCGACGCGCACGACTTCCAGTCCCTGGGTCGTCACGTTGGCGGCACCCATGTGCCCCGCCATCTTCTTGCCTTTCCAGACGCGACCGGGCGTCTGGCACTGGCCGATGGAACCGGGGGCCCTGTGGGACAGGGAGTTGCCGTGGGTGGCGTCCTGCATGGAGAAGTTCCAGCGCTTGACGCCGCCCTGGAAGCCCTTGCCCTTGGATTTGCCGGACACGTCGACCTTCTGGCCCGCCTCGAAACGCTCGACGGTCAGCTCGGAGCCGACCTCCGGCGCCTCGTCGGAGTCACCCAGACGAAATTCCCACAAACCGGTACCGGCCTCGACGCCCGCCTTGGCGAACTGTCCTGCCTTTGACTTGTTTACTCGTGAGGCCTTGCGGCTGCCCGCAGTGACCTGGATCGCGCGATAGCCGTCGCTATCGTTTTCCTTGATCTGAGTAACACGGTTTGGAGTGATCTCCACTACGGTTACTGGGATTGATACGCCGTCGTCGGTAAAAACACGTGTCATACCGGACTTACGGCCGACTAAGCCAATAGTCATCTTTCTAACCTCTACAGTGTACGGGGCTCAACCCTCTATGGCCGACCCGCCTCCCGCGGGAGACCGGCCGTTACACACCCTGCTGCTCTCGCCTTTCGAACCAGAGCGGCCGGGCAGGTCTTTTTTCGGTTCGGGGTCTAGCCGAGGCTGATCTGGACTTCAACGCCGGCGGCGAGGTCCAGTTTCATCAGGGCGTCCACGGTCTTTTCCGTGGGCTCCACGATGTCCAGCAGCCTTTTGTGGGTGCGGATTTCGTACTGATCGCGCGCATCCTTGTTCACGTGCGGGGAAATCAGCACGGTGAACTTTTCTTTCCTGGTGGGAAGCGGGATGGGACCCTTGACCTGGGCGCCGGTTCTGCGCGCCGTTTCCACGATCTCCTGGGTAGACGAATCTATCAGTCGATGGTCGAAGGCCTTGAGGCGGATACGAATACGTTGATTCTGCACCTGACTTGACTCCAAACACTAAAAAACCAGGGGTTCGCACGGGAACCCCCCGAAAAAAGGAGAGCGAATTCTAATGACCGCCCCAGGGGGTGTCAAGGCGCTGAAAGGTTTTAATTCCGCGGGCTGTGGGAGATCGGGACCAGCCGATATTCACTTAATATATGATATCGGTATTTTATATTCCCCGTAAGAATATCTGGATTCAGTCGGCGCAGTTCACGCAGCGGGTGGCCTCGGGGATGGCGCTGAGGCGGGCCTCGCCGATATCCTCGCCGCAACTGTCGCACTCGCCGTAGGTTCCGTCCTCGATACGCTCCAGCGCGGCCTGGATCACGCGGATGGACAGCCGGGTCTCATTGCCGATGGCGTCCACGACCTCGTCGTTCTCGCGCTCCTGGGCCTGCTCCGCCGAGTCGCCGGAGTGGGCCTTGGTGACGTCCGCCTTGATGCTGGCCAGGCGCCGCTGCAGGGACGCCAGCCGATTCTCCAGTTCCCGTTTCAGTGCCTCGTAAGCCATGCCGGGGGAATTCCTCAGGACAGGTGTCTTTTTATCATCCAATGTTTACCCACCGCGGGTCAAATCCCGCCCCGGGGGCCTTGACCTCCCCCGGGGCTCGCCGGACACTGTTTGCGGGGACGTCCCGCGCGGAGGGAACATGAACGACGACAACGACACACACTCGATCCTGCTGGGCTACCTGCTGTGGATTTTCGGCTTCATCGGGTCCCACCGCTTCTACTACGGCCGGCAGGTCACCGGGGTGATCTGGTTCTTCACCCTCGGCCTGCTGTTCATCGGCTGGATTATCGACCTCTTCCTCATCCCGGGCATGGCCGAGGAGGCCGACGACCGCTACGTGCCCGGCCCCGTCGACTACAACCTGACCTGGATCCTGCTCACCTTCCTGGGCGCCCTGGGCATACACCGCTTCTACATGGGCAAGATTTTCACCGGCATCCTCTACCTTCTGACCCTGGGGGTATTCGGGCTGGGCATCCTGTGGGATTTCCTGACCCTGAACGAGCAGCTCTCCGAGGTGAACGAGGGGCGCTAGGGTAGCTCGACGCCAAAACACGGGTATCGCAAATGCCCACAAAAAAGCCCGGGCGTTGCCGGGCTTTTTTTCTCCAACCGGGGTCAGAGTCGCGACTCTGACCCCAATCCGTCATTACTCGATAATCTTGGCCACCACGCCGGCACCAACGGTCCGGCCACCCTCGCGAATCGCGAAGCGCAGGCCCTCTTCCATCGCAATCGGCGCTATCAGCGTCGCCACCATCTGCACGTTGTCGCCCGGCATCACCATCTCAACACCGTCCGGCAGCTCAACCGCGCCGGTCACGTCCGTCGTACGGAAGTAAAACTGCGGGCGGTAACCCTTGAAGAACGGCGTGTGACGACCACCCTCTTCCTTCGACAGTACGTACACCTCACACTCGAACTTGGTGTGCGGGTTCACGCTGCCCGGCACGCTCAGTACCTGGCCGCGCTCCACCTCGTCGCGCTTCGTGCCGCGCAGCAGCACACCCACGTTCTCGCCAGCCCGGCCCTCGTCCAGCAGCTTGCGGAACATCTCCACGCCCGTACAGGTCGTGGTCGTCGTCTCCTTGATACCGACAATCTCGATCTCGTCGCCCACCTTGATGATCCCGCGCTCCACACGACCGGTCACCACCGTGCCGCGACCGGAGATGGAGAACACGTCCTCTACCGGCATCAGGAACGGCTGGTCGATCGCACGCTCCGGCTCCGGGATATAGCTGTCCAGCGTCTCCACCAGCTCCTTCACCGCCGAGGTGCCCAGGCCGTTGTCGTCCTTGCCTTCCAGCGCCATCAGCGCAGAGCCGCAGATGATCGGGGTGTCGTCACCGGGGAACTCGTACTGGTCCAGCAGCTCGCGCAGCTCCATCTCCACCAGTTCCTTCATCTCGGTGTACTCGTCAGAGTCCGCACCGCCGCAGTCCTCCGCCAGCAGGTCCGCCTTGTTCATGAACACCACGATGTAGGGCACCCCGACCTGGCGTGACAGCAGGATGTGCTCCCGGGTCTGGGGCATCGGGCCGTCGGTGGCGCCGCACACCAGGATCGCGCCGTCCATCTGCGCAGCACCGGTGATCATGTTCTTCACGTAGTCCGCGTGTCCCGGGCAGTCCACGTGCGCGTAGTGACGGTTCGGGGAGTCGTATTCCACGTGGGAGGTCGCGATGGTAATACCCCGCTCCTTCTCCTCCGGGGCATTGTCGATACCGTCGAACGCCACCAGCTCGCCGCCCCACTCTTCCGCGCACACCTTCGTCAGCGCCGCCGTCAGGGTCGTCTTCCCGTGGTCCACGTGGCCGATCGTGCCGACGTTCACGTGGGGTTTTGTACGCTCAAATGTTTCCTTGGACACTATCCTATCCTCGTCTGGTCGGGGACAGGCCTGAAGCCACGCCCCCTTCGGTCAATTAACTGTTCTTGGAGATGATCTCTTCGGCGATGTTGTTGGGAGCCTCGGCGTACTTGCTGAACTCCATGGTGTACGTCGCCCGGCCCTGGGTCGCGGACCGCAGGTCCGTCGCGTAGCCGAACATCTCGCCCAGGGGCACCTCGGCGGTGACCACCTTGCCGGTCGGGTTCTCGTCCATGCCGCCGATCAGGCCGCGGCGGCGGTTCAGGTCGCCCACCACGTCGCCCATGTTCTCCTCCGGCGTCACCACTTCCACCGCCATGATCGGCTCCAGCAGCACAGCGCCGCCCTCCTGGGACAGTTTCTTGGTGGCCATGCTGCCGGCGACCTTGAACGCCATCTCGTTGGAGTCCACGTCGTGGAAGGAACCGTCGTACAGGGTGGCTTTCAGGCCCAGCAGCGGGTAGCCGGCGAGCACGCCGTTCTGCATCTGCTCCTCGATGCCCTTCTGTACGGCGGGAATGTATTCCTTGGGCACGACGCCGCCGACAATCTCGTTGACGAATTCCAGGCCCTCGGCGCTCTCGTCCTCGGCGGGCTCGAACCTGATCCAGACATGGCCGTACTGGCCGCGACCACCGGACTGGCGCACGAACTTGCCCTCGATCTCCGAGGTGTTGCGGATCGCCTCGCGGTAGGCCACCTGGGGCTTGCCGATGTTGGCCTCGACGCTGAACTCGCGGCGCATGCGGTCGACGATAATGTCCAGGTGCAGCTCACCCATGCCGGAGATGATCGTCTGGCCGGTCTCCTCGTCGGTCTTGACGCGGAAGGAGGGGTCCTCCTGGGCCAGCTTGCCCAGCGCGATACCCATTTTTTCCTGGTCGGCCTTTGACTTGGGCTCCACCGCCACGGAGATCACCGGCTCGGGGAACTCCATGCGCTCCAGCACGATGGGCTTGTCCTGGTCGCACAGGGTGTCACCGGTGGTGACATCCTTCAGGCCCACCGCCGCGGCGATGTCGCCGGCGAGCACTTCCTTGATCTCCTCGCGGCTGTTGGAGTGCATCTGCACCATCCGGCCGACGCGCTCCTTCTTCTCCTTCACGGAGTTGTACACGCCGGTGCCGCTCTCCAGCTTGCCGGAGTACACCCGGAAAAAGGTCAGGGTGCCCACGAAGGGGTCCGTGGCGATCTTGAACGCCAGGGCCGCGAAGGGCGCGTCGTCGTCCGCCTCGCGGGACTCCACGGTCTCGTCCTTGTCCAGCAGCGTACCCTCGATCGCCTTCACCTCGGTGGGCGACGGCATGTACTCGATGACACCGTCCAGCACGGCCTGCACGCCCTTGTTCTTGAACGCGGAACCGCCCATGACGGGGACGATCTCGTTGGCCAGCGTGCGCAGGCGGATACCCTGCTTGATCTCTTCCTCGGTGAGCTCGCTCTCTTCGAGGTACTTTTCCATGAGCTCCTCGGTGGCCTCGGCAGCGGCCTCAATAAGGAATTCGCGCATCTCCTCGACCTGGGCGGTCAGCTCTTCCGGTACGTCCTGGTATTCGAAGGACATGCCCTGGTCGGCCTCGCTCCAGATGATGGCCTTGTTCTTGATGAGGTCGACGACGCCCTTGAAGTCATCCTCGGCGCCGATGGTCATCTGCAGTGGGACCGGGTTTGCACCCAGGCGTTCGCGCAGCTGTTCCACCACGCCGATGAAGTCCGCGCCGGCGCGGTCCATCTTGTTGACGAAGACCATGCGCGGCACTTCGTACTTGTTGGCCTGGCGCCAGACGGTCTCCGTCTGGGGCTGCACGCCGGATGAACCGCAGAGCACGACCACGGCACCGTCCAGCACGCGCAGGGAACGCTCCACCTCGATGGTGAAGTCCACGTGTCCCGGGGTGTCGATGATGTTGATGCGGTGTTCGTCGAACTGGGCGTCCATACCGCGCCAGAAGCAGGTCGTGGCCGCGGAGGTAATGGTGATACCGCGCTCCTGTTCCTGCTCCATCCAGTCCATGGTGGCGGCGCCGTCGTGCACTTCGCCGATCTTGTGCGACAGCCCCGTATAGAAAAGTACGCGCTCGGTGGTCGTGGTCTTACCCGCGTCCACGTGGGCGACAATACCAATATTGCGGTATCGGTTAATAGGAGTCTTACGTGCCACGTTTAAATCCCCAATAACAGGTTGCAGGACAACAACTTAGAAACGGTAGTGAGAGAACGCCTTGTTCGCCTCGGCCATGCGGTGCACATCCTCGCGCTTCTTCACGGCGTTACCCTTGCCCTGGGAGGCGTCGATGATCTCCCCGGCCAGGCGCTGGCGCATGGATTTCTCGCCGCGGGAGCGCGCGTGCTCCACGAGCCAGCGCATGGACAGTGCCACGCGGCGCGCGGGACGCACTTCCACCGGTACCTGGTAGGTCGCGCCACCGACACGGCGGGACTTCACCTCCACCATGGGCGCGATGTTCTCCAGGGCCTGGTCGAAGGCCTCGATGGGGTCGCTGTTGAGGCGCTCCTGGACGATGTCCAGCGCACCGTAGACGATGGTCTCGGCGACAGACTTCTTGCCGCTCACCATCACGTGGTTCATGAATTTCGCCAGTGTCACGTTCCCGTACTTGGGATCAGGCAGTACTTCGCGCTTGGCGACTACTCGTCTTCTCGGCATGTTGTTGCCCTTCTCTCTTCAGGTTACCCGGACACCGACCTGCCACAAATGCGGGGGAGGCAGGGGTCCGGCCTTACTTACATCGTTGTTGCTGAGGCTGTGCTACCGGTTTTACTACCAGTGCTACTTGGGCCGCTTGGCACCGTACTTGGAGCGACCGTTGCGACGGTCTGATACTCCGGAGGTGTCCAGGCTGCCGCGCACGGTGTGATAACGCACACCCGGCAGGTCCTTTACACGGCCGCCGCGAATCAGCACCACACTGTGCTCCTGCAGGTTGTGACCCTCGCCACCGATGTACGAGGACACCTCGTAACCGTTGGTCAGGCGCACACGGCAGACCTTGCGCAGTGCGGAGTTCGGCTTCTTCGGCGTCGTCGTGTAGACGCGGGTGCACACACCGCGGCGCTGCGGACAGCTCTGCAGGGCGGGCACGTCGCTCTTGTCGACTTTGCGCTTCCTCGGCTTACGAACCAGTTGGTTGATCGTTGCCATTCAGTTTTCAGCTCCAATTCATTTTCCAGCGGGCAGACCAGGGCCTGCCCCGGGGGGCGGGTGCGGCCAGGGCCAAAACAGCAGGCTGCACGGGACTACCCCCCGAAAGAGGAGGCGGCATTCTATAGATGCTGACGGGGGGAGTCAACCCGACCCCGATACCCCTCAAGCGCCCGCGGGGCAAGGGTTCCAGCGCCGCCAGGCCGGGCCTGGCCCCGGGGGCGCTGTCGGTGTGGGCCGGCCTAGTTTGTCGCGCGCCGGGCGACCCAGGTGGTGGTGCCGCTGCACTCGGTGACGTCGTCCAGGATGTCCATGACCTTCTCGTAGCCGCCGCCGTTGGTGTAATTCTCCATGGCCGCGCCCAACTCGGTGTAGTTGTCAAAACCCAGCACCAGCCAGTACACATCGTCGCTACCCTGGTCTGTCGACCCCGAACCGGGGAAGAACAGCCAGCTGTTGGCGCCGGACTCACCGCCCATGGACTCGGCCACGGCCCGGTGGGCCGCGATGGCATCGTCGAAGTCGCTGTCGTCGTCCAGTTCACAGCGGGAGAACATCACCACACCGTTCTCCGGCGGCTCCTCGGGTGCGCTGATCGGCAGCGAGGTGGCCATCTCGTGGGTGTCGCAGGTCACCGCGTCCATGAAACCCTGGAACTCCTTGCGCCCCGTCGCCATCCACGCGTCCTGCTGGGCGCCGTAGGCATTGCCGTCCGGCCAGGTGCCCAGCCAGCCGACATCAGTCGTGTTGCCCGGGCCGAAGGTGTCCGGCGTCATGATCCAGGCGACATAATCGTCGTTGTGCTTGTCCGCCCACTTGTTGAACGCCGCGGTCGCCTCGTCCAGGTCGCCCATGTCCATGCCCTCGTTGAAGCTGCAGGACCACCACTCCACCGGGGCTGCCTTGGCGTTCGCGTGGTTATCCGCCTGTAGCGCCCCGCTCCAGGCTGACATCGCCAATACCGACACTACGGTTACCGCTTTTCTGAGAATGCTCATCGTTCAGTACCTTGTCGTGTAGGGCCGTCCCGGAAATCGGGGGCCTACCGACAAGGTAGGCAAGAAACCGGATTGTGCAATTGATCTGCATCCAAAAAAAAGGGGCCAGACCCAAGGCCTGGCCCCTTTCTCGATGCGCGGCGCTAGCTGTCCGCCTGCAGCGCCTCGGTGAGTGCGGCCTCGATCTCCTGGGCGGAGACCATCAGCTCGGAGTCGCTGTCGCGTACGCGCTTGCGCTCGGAGTGGTACGCCAGGCCCGTACCCGCCGGGATCAGGCGACCCACCACCACGTTCTCCTTCAGGCCGCGCAGGTAATCGCGCTTGCCGGTGACCGCCGCCTCGGTGAGGACGCGGGTGGTCTCCTGGAAGGAGGCCGCGGAGATGAAGCTCTCCGTCGCCAGGGACGCCTTGGTGATACCGAGCAGCTCGCGGTCCGCGGTAGCGGCCACCAGGCCCTCGCCCTCCAGGCGCTCGTTCTCCTCGAGGAAGGTGGTGAACTCCACCTGCTCGCCTTTTATCAGGGTGGAGTCGCCGGAGGATGTGATGACCACCTTGCGCAGCATCTGGCGGACGATTACCTCGATGTGCTTGTCGTTGATCTTCACACCCTGCAGGCGGTACACCTCCTGGATCTCGTTGACGATGTACTTGGCCAGTTCCTCGATGCCCTTGAGACGCAGGATATCGTGGGGACTCGGCGGGCCCTCGGAGACGACTTCGCCCTTCTCCACGTGCTCGCCCTCGAACACCGACAGTTGGCGCCACTTGGGAATCAGCGCCTCGTAGTGATCGGAGCCGTCGGGCAGAGTAGTCCCGTCGGTCGGCGTGATGATCAGGCGGCGCTTGCCCTTGGTCTCCTTGCCGAAGCTGACCGTACCCGTGATCTCCGCCAGGATGGCGGGTTCCTTGGGCTTGCGCGCTTCGAACAGGTCGGCGACGCGGGGCAGACCACCGGTAATGTCCTTGGTCTTGGAACCCTCCTGGGGGATACGTGCGATGACGTCGCCCGCGTCCAACTTGGCGCCGTCCTCCAGGGAGACCAGTGCAAGCGGCGGCAGGAAGTAGTGGGCCGGGACGTTGGTACCCGCCAGGCACAGCTCCTTGCCCTTGGCGTCCACCAGGCTGATGGCCGGGCGGATGTCCTTGCCCGCAGCCGGGCGCTCCGTCGGGTCCACCACCTCGATGTTGGACAGGCCGGTCAGCTCGTCGGTCTGGCGCTTGATGGTAATCCCCTCTTCCATACCGCTGAACTTCACGGTACCGGCCACCTCGGTAATGATCGGGTGGGTGTGGGGGTCCCAGCTCGCCACGACGGCGCCCTGCGCCACGGGTGCGTTGTCCTTGACCCGTATAACCGCACCGTAGGGCAGCTTGTAGCGCTCGCGCTCGCGACCCATGGTATCGAGCACCGACAGTTCACCGGAGCGGCTGATGGCCACCAGGTTGCCGTCGGAGCGCTCCACGGTCTTGAGGTTGTGCAGGCGCACGGTGCCCTCGTTCATCACCTCGATGTTGTCCTGGGCGGTCGCCCGGCTCGCCGCACCACCGATGTGGAAGGTACGCATGGTCAGCTGCGTACCGGGCTCGCCGATGGACTGGGCCGCCACGACACCGACGGCCTCACCCATGTTGATGAGGTGGCCGCGGGCCAGGTCGCGCCCGTAGCATGCGCTGCAGATGCCGTGGCGCGTCTCGCAGGTGATGGGCGAGCGGACTTCGATTTCGTCGATACCCATTTCCTCGAGCCGCTTGATCCACAGCTCGTCGAGCATCGTGTTGGCCGTGATGGCGACCTCGCTGTCACTGCCGGGCTTCATTACATCGCGGGCCACCAGGCGGCCGAGTACCCGGTCGCCCAGGGACTCGATGATGTCGCCGCCGTCGATGACCGGGGTCATCAACAGGCCGGCCTCGGTGCCGCAGTCCTCCTCGGTGACCACGAGGTCCTGGGCCACGTCCACCAGCCGGCGGGTCAGGTAACCGGAGTTCGCGGTCTTCAGGGCGGTGTCTGCCAGACCCTTGCGCGCGCCGTGGGTGGAGATGAAGTACTGCAGTACGTTCAGGCCCTCGCGGAAGTTCGCGGTGATGGGCGTCTCGATAATGGAGCCGTCCGGCTTGGCCATCAGGCCCCGCATGCCCGCGAGCTGGCGGATCTGGGCGGGTGAGCCCCGCGCGCCGGAGTCGGCGTAGATGTACACCGAGTTGAAGGACGCCTGTTGCTCGTCCTTGCCCTCGCGGTTTACCACCGTTTCCGTGGACAGGCCTTCCATCATGGACTTGGACACCAGGTCGTTGGCCCGGGACCAGATATCGATGACTTTGTTGTACTTTTCACCCTGGGTGACAAGACCCGCGGCGTACTGGTTCTCGATCTCCTTCACCTCTGCCTCGGCGACATCGATCAGCTTCGCCTTCTCGTCCGGGATGACGAAGTCGTTGACGCCGATGGAAGACCCGGAGCGTGTGGAGTACTCATAGCCGGTGTACATCAGGCGGTCGGCAAAGATCACCGTCGCCTTCAGGCCGACCACGCGGTAGCACTGGTTGATGATGCGTGAGATGGCCTTCTTCGCCATGTCCAGGTTCACCATATCGAAGCCGATGCCGTCGGGGACAATCTCCCACAGCAGGGCGCGGCCCACGGTGGTGTCCGCGACGAAAGTGCGCTCGATGGTCTCGCCCTCGTCGGTGTTCACCTTCTCGTGGATACGCACCTTCACGCGCGCCTGCAGGTGCACGTGACCGGCGACGTAGGCGCGGTGTACCTCGGAGACGTTGGCGAACAGCATGCCCTCGCCCGTGGCATTCACACGCTCGCGCGTCATGTAGTACAGGCCGAGCACCACGTCCTGGGAAGGCACGATGATCGGCTCGCCGCTCGCGGGGGAGAGGATGTTGTTGGTGGACATCATCAGCGCCCGGGCTTCCAGCTGGGCCTCCAGGGTCAGGGGCACGTGTACCGCCATCTGGTCGCCGTCGAAGTCAGCGTTGTAGGCCGCGCAGACCAGCGGGTGCAGCTGGATCGCCTTGCCCTCAATGAGCACCGGCTCAAAGGCCTGGATGCCCAGGCGGTGCAGGGTGGGGGCACGGTTCAGCAGCACCGGGTGCTCGCGGATGACCTCGGCGAGGATATCCCATACCTCCGGCGGTTCGCGCTCGACCATTTTTTTCGCCGCCTTGATGGTGGTCGCCAGGCCGCGGGTTTCCAGCTTGCCGAAGATGAACGGCTTGAACAGCTCCAGGGCCATTTTCTTGGGCAGGCCGCACTGGTGCAGCTTGAGGGTCGGGCCGACCACGATCACGGAACGGCCGGAGTAATCCACCCGCTTGCCGAGCAGGTTCTGGCGGAAACGGCCCTGCTTGCCCTTGATCATGTCCGCCAGCGACTTCAGCGGGCGCTTGTTGGACCCGGTGATGGCTCGGCCGCGACGGCCGTTGTCCAGCAGCGCGTCCACGGACTCCTGCAGCATGCGCTTCTCGTTGCGTACGATGATGTCCGGTGCGTTGAGGTCCAGTAGCCGCTTGAGGCGGTTATTGCGGTTGATCACCCGGCGGTAGAGGTCGTTCAGGTCGGAGGTCGCAAAGCGGCCGCCGTCCAGCGGCACCAGAGGGCGCAGATCCGGCGGCAGCACCGGCAGCACGTTCAGGATCATCCACTGGGGCTTGTTGCCGGAGTTGGCGAAGGCCTCCATCAGCTTCAGGCGCTTGGAGAGCTTCTTGATCTTGGTCTCGGAATTGGTCGCGGGAATCTCCTCGCGCAGCTCCGCGATCTCCTGCTCCAGGTCCAGTTGCATCATCAGGTCCTGGATGGCCTCGGCACCCATCTTCGCGGAGAACTCGTCGCCGAACTCCTCCATGGACTCGTAGTACTGTTCGTCCGTCAGCAGCTGGCCCTGCTCCAGGGTCGTCATGCCGGGGTCCGTAACCACGTAGGATTCGAAGTACAGGACCCGCTCGATATCGCGCAGGGTCATGTCCAGCAGCAGGCCGATGCGCGAGGGCAGCGACTTGAGGAACCAGATGTGCGCGACGGGGCTCGCCAGCTCGATGTGGCCCATGCGCTCCCGGCGCACCTTGGCCAGGGCGACTTCCACCCCGCACTTCTCGCAGATCACACCGCGATGCTTGAGGCGCTTGTACTTCCCGCACAGGCACTCGTAGTCCTTCACCGGGCCGAAAATCTTGGCGCAGAACAGGCCGTCGCGCTCCGGCTTGAAGGTGCGGTAGTTGATGGTCTCCGGCTTCTTCACTTCACCGAACGACCAGGAGCGGATCAGCTCCGGTGATGCCAGACCAATCCGAATCGCGTCGAATTCGTCGTTTTCTCCCTGGGACTTCAACAGATTGAGTAAGTCTTTCAAGGTCTTTCCTCCACGAGGTATTTTTTACCGGGCTTTGCGGGCGTCCCGCATGCCACCGTGTCCTTTGTTCTAACGTTCACGTACGTGTCAGTCGTTCTCGAGCTCGATATCGATACCCAGGGAACGGATTTCCTTGACCAACACGTTGAAGGACTCGGGCATGCCCGGTTCCATCCGATGGTCTCCATCGACGATGTTCTTGTACATCTTGGTGCGACCCGCGACGTCGTCCGACTTCACCGTCAGCATCTCCTGCAGGGTGTAGGCGGCGCCGTACGCCTCAAGCGCCCAGACCTCCATCTCACCGAAGCGCTGCCCGCCGAACTGCGCCTTACCACCCAGCGGCTGCTGGGTTACCAGGCTGTACGAACCGGTGGAACGCGCGTGCATTTTGTCGTCCACCAGGTGGTTCAGTTTCAGCATGTACATGTAACCCACGGTTACCGGGCGATCGAATGCCTCGCCGCTGCGCCCGTCGTAAAGGGTGAACTGGCCGCTGTCCGGCAGGTCCGCCAGCTTGAGCAGTTCCTTGATGGACTCCTCCGCCGCGCCGTCGAATACCGGCGTGGCCATGGGCACACCTTCCGACAGGTTACCGGCCAGCTCCATCAGCTCCTCGTCCGACAGGGACTTGAGATCCTCGGTGCGACCGGCGCCGTTGTTGTAGATGGCCTCCAGGAACTTGCGCACTTCGGCGGCCTTCCTCTGCTCCTGGACCATGGCGTTGATTGTGTCGCCGAGACCCTTCGCAGCCATGCCCAGGTGGGTTTCCAGGATCTGCCCCACGTTCATCCGCGAGGGTACGCCCAGCGGGTTGAGCACAATATCGACGGGCTCGCCCTTCTCGTCGTAGGGCATGTCCTCCACCGGCATGATCACGGAGATCACACCCTTGTTGCCGTGGCGCCCCGCCATCTTGTCGCCAGGCTGGATGCGGCGCTTGATCGCGAGGTAGACCTTCACGATCTTGAGCACGCCCGGGGCGAGGTCGTCGCCGCTCTGCAGCTTGCCCTTCTTGTCCTCGAAGCGCTCCTCCAGCAGCTGGTTCTGCTCCTCCAGCTGGCGCTGGGCGGACGCGATGGCCTCGTTGAGAGGTGCCTCGGACAGCTTCAGCTTGAAGTACTGCTCGCGCTCCAGGTCGTTGAGCACGGCGGCGGTCAGGGTAGTGCCCTTGGCCAGGCCGCCGCCAGAGACGGTGGACTTGCCCTTGAGCAGGCCCTGCAGGCGGGAGAAGGTCGCCTCCTCGAAGATGCGGTACTCCTCCTTGAGGTCCTTGCGGTACTCGTCGAGCTGGTGCTTCTCGATCTGCTGCGCCCGCGCATCTTTCTCCAGGCCGTCGCGGGTGAATACCTGCACGTCGATGACCGTGCCCTTGGTGCTGGTCGGCACCCGCAGGGAGGTGTCCTTCACGTCGGACGCCTTCTCGCCGAAGATCGCGCGCAACAGCTTCTCTTCCGGGGTGAGCTGGGTCTCGCCCTTCGGCGTGACCTTGCCCACGAGGATGTCGCCGGCCTCGACCTCGGCACCGATGTACACGATGCCGGACTCGTCCAGCTTGGCCAGGGCGCTCTCGCCGACGTTGGGAATGTCGGCGGTGATCTCCTCGGACCCCAGCTTGGTGTCGCGGGCGATACAGGTCAGCTCCTGGATGTGGATGGTGGTGAAACGGTCCTCCTTCACCACGCGCTCGGAAACGAGGATGGAATCCTCGAAGTTGTAGCCGTTCCAGGGCATGAACGCGATGCGCATGTTCTGGCCCAGGGCCAGCTCACCCATGTCAATCGAGGGGCCGTCGGCGAGGATGTCGCCGCGGGCGATGACATCTCCCTCCTTGACGATGGGGCGCTGGTTGATACACGTGTTCTGGTTGGAGCGCGTGTACTTGGTCAGGTTGTAGATGTCGACCGGCGCCTCGTCCACGCCCACGTCCTTGTCGTTGACGCGCACCACGATGCGGCTGGCGTCCGCGGAGTCGACCACGCCGGCGCGCTCTGCGACCACGCAGACACCGGAGTCGGCGGCCACATAGCGCTCCATGCCGGTACCCACCAGCGGCTTCTCGGACACCAGCGTGGGAACGGCCTGGCGCTGCATGTTGGATCCCATGAGCGCACGGTTTGCGTCGTCGTGCTCCAGGAAGGGAATCAGTGCCGCGGCGACCGAGACCACCTGCTTGGGTGACACGTCCATGTAGTCGACATCAGTCGGCGACTTCACGGTGAACTCGTTCAGGTAACGAACGTTGATCAGCTCCTCGGTGAACTTGTTGTTCTTGTCCAGGGGGGAGGAGGCCTGTGCAATGACGTGCTCGGCCTCGTTGATCGCGGACAGGAACTCGATGTCATCCGTCACCTTACCGTTGACGACCTTGCGGTACGGGCTCTCGAGGAATCCGTACTCGTTGGTGCGCGCATAGGTGGCCAGGGAGTTAATCAGGCCGATGTTGGGCCCCTCCGGGGTCTCGATCGGGCAGACCCGGCCGTAGTGTGTCGGGTGCACGTCCCGCACCTCGAAACCGGCGCGCTCCCGGGTCAGGCCGCCCGGGCCGAGTGCGGACACGCGGCGCTTGTGGGTGACCTCCGAAAGGGGGTTGTTCTGGTCCATGAACTGGGACAGCTGGCTGGAACCGAAAAACTCCTTGACCGCCGCGGAGACGGGCTTGGCATTGATCAGGTCCTGGGGCATCAGGCCCTCGCTCTCCGCCATGGACAGGCGTTCCTTGACGGCGCGCTCGACGCGCACCAGCCCCACGCGGAACTGGTTCTCGGCCATCTCGCCCACGCTTCGGACGCGGCGGTTGCCGAGGTGGTCGATGTCGTCGACCATGCCTTTGCCGTTGCGGATATCCACCAGGGTCTTGAGCACGTCGACAATATCGTCGCGGTCCAGCACACCGCCGCCCTCGGCGGACTCCCGGCCGAGTCGGCGGTTGAACTTCATGCGGCCCACCGCGGAAAGGTCGTAGCGGTCGGCGGAGAAGAACAGGTTCTGGAACAGGTTTTCCGCAGACTCCTTGGTCGGCGGCTCACCCGGGCGCATCATGCGGTAGATCTCGACCAGCGCCTCCAGCTCGTTGCGCGTGGAATCCTGGCGCAGCGTGTCGGAGATAAACGGACCGCAGTCCAGCTCGTTGGTGTAGAGCGTCTCGATTTTCTTGACCTTGGCTTCAGCCAGCTTTGCCAGGACCTCCTCGTTCAGCTCGGCGTTGCATTCGACCAGCACCTCGCCGGTCTTGGAGTCGACCACGTTCTTCGCCAGCGCGCGGCCATGCAGGTACTCGGCCGGGATCTCCAGCTCGGTGATCTTGGCTTTCTCGAGCTCGCGAATGTGGCGCGCCGTGATGCGACGACCTTGCTCAACCACCACCTTGCGACCGGCCTTGATGTCGAAGGCCGCGACGTCGCCACGCAGGCGCTCGGGGATCAGCGTCATGGCGTAGCCGCCGTCCTTGGTGGCCTGGAAGGTGTTGACGTCGTAGAACATCTCGAGGATTTCCTCGGCTTCGTAGCCGAGGGCGCGCAGCAGGATGGTCGCCGGCAACTTGCGGCGACGGTCGATACGCACGAACACGAGGTCCTTGGGGTCGAACTCGAAGTCCAGCCACGAGCCGCGGTAGGGGATGACGCGCGCGGAGTACAGCAGCTTGCCCGAGGAGTGCGTCTTGCCCTTGTCGTGGTCGAAGAACACACCCGGGGACCGGTGCAGCTGGGACACGATGACGCGCTCGGTACCGTTGATGACAAAGGTGCCGTTGTCGGTCATCAGGGGAATTTCCCCCATGTAGACTTCCTGCTCCTTGATGTCCTTGATGGTCTTGTTGGCCGACTCCTTGTCGTAGATGATCAGCCGCACCTTGACCCGCAGTGAGCAGGAATAGGTGACGCCGCGGAGCTGGCACTCGCTGACGTCAAAAATGGGCTTGCCGAGGCGGTAGTCGACATACTCCAGGGCCGCATTCCCGCTGTAGCTGACGATCGGGAACACGCTCTTGAACGCGGCGTGCAGGCCGTAATCGCCACGATCTTCCGGCGCGATGCCCTGCTGGGTGAATTTGCGGTATGAATCCATCTGTATCGCAAGTAGGTAAGGCACATCCATCACCTTCGGCAACGTGCCGAAATCCTTGCGAATACGTTTTTTCTCTGTATACGAGTATGCCATCAGAACTCCCCAGCTCTATTAGCCAACGCCGCCTGCAAGGCAGCGGGCAGCCCCCTCAAGGGGCTGGAAACGGACGGGTTCGCGTGCTGCGACCCGTCCGAAAATTCTCTGTGCATGAAGCGGGAAAAGGCCGGCGGGCTCAGCGCCCACCAGCCTTGTCCGTTCAGGCCGAAGCCCGGACACTGCCGTCTTACTTGAGTTCGGCAGAGCCGCCAGCTTCTTCCAGCTGCTTCTTGATGTCTTCGGCTTCGTCCTTGGAAGCACCTTCCTTGATGGGGGAAGGCGCGCCGTCGACCAGGCCCTTGGCTTCCTTGAGGCCCAGGCCGGTTACCGCGCGAACAACCTTGATCACGTTGACCTTCTTCTCGCCGGCGGCGGTCAGGACCACGTCGAACTCGGTCTTCTCTTCTGCGGCACCGCCCGCGTCGCCTGCGGCGGCAGCGGGAGCGGCCGCTACTGCAGCCGCCGCGGTAACACCAAATTTCTCTTCCATCGCGTCGATAAGCTCAACGATTTCCATCACGCTCATGTCAGCGATTGCATTCAAAATGTCGTCTTTGGACAGAGACATAACTCCGATCTCCTATTCAGCTGTTTAAATCCGTTGCGCAGGTGCGTTAAGCCGCTTCCTGCTTCTGATCGCGTACTGCAGCGAGTGTGCGAACCAGTTTTCCGGGTACTTCGTTCATCGTCTGTACCAGCTTCGTCGCCGGCGCTTTCATAACACTCATCAACATCGAGAGCGCCTGATCGCGCGTGGGCAGCTTGGCCAACACATCCAACTGATCTGCACCCAGCATCTGGCCGCCAACCGCCAGTGCCTTCACTTCAAATTCTTCGTTTTCTTTCGCGAAGTCCTTGAAGAGTCGAGCCGCTGCGCCGGGGTCTTCCATGGAAAACCCGAACAGGGAGGGACCGGCGAGGGCGTCTCTGACGCACTCGTATTCGGTACCTTCCAGGGCACGCCGGGCAAGTGTGTTCCGCACAACGCGGAGGGTCACATTGCTCTCGCGAGCCTCTTTACGCAGGGCTGTCATTCCATCCACGGGCACGCCGCGTGAGTCGGCGATGACCAGGGACAGCGCACTGGTGGCAGTCTCGTTAACTTCAGCAACGATCGCTTTCTTGTCTTCGAGTCCTATAGCCACTGGAATTTCTCCTGGGTTGCTGTATTAAGCGCCGCCAATACTATGGCCGCGCCGCCTGTGGTGAACATTCTCACCATCTGCGTAGGCCGCGGTGTTGCCCCGGAGGGCCCTACCCCGATTAAGCTGCTCTTTCTCAGACCCCTTACAGGGAATCTCAATAAATCGCAGCACCTACGGTCTTTGATGGCCTTCAGTTCTCAGCTGGACGGGCTGTTGCCCCGCTTATCCAAAGACCTCAAAGTGGGCCGGGTCGGACCTGTAGGTCCCAACCGGCCAACAGTACTCCCCTTCCCTGGAGAGCCTTGAGGAGCCGTCCCTCGTGAGGACGGCCCGATCAATCCTGAAACTTGCTAGCTCTCCAACGACGCCTGGTCGATGGTGACGCCCGGGCCCATCGTGGTGCTCAGGCTGATTTTCTTCATGTAAATGCCCTTCGCGGCGGCGGGCTTGGCTTTCTGCACATCCGCCAGCACGGCCTCGAGATTGCCGCGGATCGCCGCCGGATCGAAATCGATCTTGCCGATGCCGCCATGCACGATGCCGTTCTTGTCGGTGCGGTAGCGCACCTGGCCGGCCTTGGCATTTTTCACCGCCGTCTCCACGTCCGGCGTAACGGTACCGGTCTTGGGGTTCGGCATCAGGCCGCGCGGGCCCAGTACCTGGCCCAGCTGACCGACCACGCGCATGGCGTCGGGGGAGGCGATGACGACGTCGAAGTCCATCATGCCGCCCTTGATCTGCTCGGCGAGATCTTCCATGCCCACGAGCTCCGCACCGGCGGCTTTGGCCTGGTCGGCGGCATCGCCCTGCGTGAATACCGCCACGCGCACATCGGAACCCGTGCCGTGGGGTAGCGTGGTGGCACCGCGCACGCCCTGGTCGGACTTCTTGGCGTCGATGCCCAGGTTGATGGCGACTTCCACGGTCTCGTTGAACTTGACGGTGGCGAACTCCTTCAACAGGCCGATGGCCTCATCCAGCGGATAGGCCTTTTCCGGGTCCACTTTTTCCTTGAACGCGCGCACGCGCTTGGACTGCTTGGCCATGTCAGTTCACCCCCTCTACGTCGATCCCCGCGGAGCGGGCGCTGCCGGCGATGGTGCGCACGGCGGCGTCCATGTCGGCGGCGGTCAGGTCGGGCCATTTCTGGGTGGCGATGTCCTCCAGCTGGGCCCGGTTCACCTTGCCCACCTTGGCGGTGTTGGGGGTGCCGGAACCCTTCTTGATCTTCGCCGCCTTGCGCAGCAGGACAGAGGCCGGCGGCGTCTTCTTGACGAAGGTGAAGGAACGATCGTTGTAGACCGTGATAATGACGGGAATCGGCAGCCCGGGCTCGGTGCCCTGGGTCTCGGCGTTGAACGCCTTGCAGAATTCCATGATATTGACGCCGTGCTGGCCCAGCGCCGGGCCCACAGGCGGGCTCGGGTTTGCCTGGCCGGCGGGCACCTGAAGCTTGATATAAGCCTCGACTTTCTTAGCCATAACTTATCTCCCGGGTTCTAACGCGCGTTCGGCCGTGGCTTACTAGCGCTCCCCATTTGGAGTGACCAGAGTCACCCTTTCTAAAACCTACTGCGAATCTATCGCTGTACCCGTCATTCCCGCGAAAGCGGGAATCCAGAGATCTTCCCGATGTTCACTGGACCCCCGCCTTCGCGGGGGTGACGGCTGGTTCAAGCCGCAGCCTTCCTCGATCAGGCCTTCTCGACCTGTCCGAACTCGAGCTCCACCGGGGTGGACCGCCCGAAAATCAGTACCGCCACGTTGAGGCGGTTCTTCTCGTAGTTGACTTCCTCCACGACCCCGTTGAAGTCGTTGAAAGGACCGTCCACCACGCGCACCATCTCGCCGGGCTCGAACAGCGTCTTCGGCCGCGGCGCCTCGACGCCGTCCTCGACCCGCTGCATGATCGCCTCGGCTTCCTTCTCGGTGATCGGCGCCGGCGCTTCCGCCTTGCCGCCGATGAACCCGAGCACCCGGGGCGTCTCCTTCACCAGGTGCCAGGTCTCGTCGTCGAGCTCCATCTGCACCAGTACATAGCCGGGGAAGAACTTGCGCTCACTGCGGCGCTTCTGGCCGCCGCGCATCTCGACCACTTCCTCGGTGGGTACGAGGACGTCGCCAAAGCGATCCTGCATGCCGTGCAGTTCGATACGCTCCTTCAGGGTAGAGGCAACTTTTTTCTCATACCCCGAGTAGGCGTGAACCACGTACCAGCGCTTTGACATCAACTAATCCTTCCGATCCGGTTAAGCGATAAATTTGGAGACGACCCAGCCGAGAAAGCCGTCCAGGCCCCACAGCAGCAGCGCCACCAACAGTACAAACACCACCACGATCATCGTGGTCTGCACGGTCTCCTGGCGCGTTGGCCAGACCACCTTGCGAATCTCGGTGCGCGAGCCCTTGACCAGCGCCCAGAAGGCGGCACCCCGGGCGGTCTGCAACGCGATGCCGCCCGCAACCAGCCCGATAGCGACGATGCCCAGCACACGGTAGAGCAGGGACTCCTCGGAGAAGTAGGTGTTGCCAATGACCGCCGCCGCCACCAGGGCGAAAACGACGATCCACTTCACCGTGTCGAGCCGGCTCCCGGCCGCTTCCACATTCATTCGTTCAACCTGTCTGTCCGTACCGGGACAGAATCAAACCCTGTCCCCGTTCTGCCATTTAGCTGGCAGGCCAGGAGGGAATCGAACCCCCAACCTGCGGTTTTGGAGACCGCTGCTCTGCCAATTGAGCTACTGGCCTGGAACTCTCACCTAAACATTCCACTTAGACGACGAAGCCGAACCGCCCTGAAGCGGTTCGGCTTGTCGCTACCTCGTCGCCCCCGCGCTCGCGGGGAAGACACTATCGGATCACTCGATAATCTTGGCCACCACGCCGGCACCAACGGTCCGGCCACCCTCGCGAATCGCGAAGCGCAGGCCCTCTTCCATCGCAATCGGCGCTATCAGCGTCGCCACCATCTGCACGTTGTCGCCCGGCATCACCATCTCAACACCGTCCGGCAGCTCAACCGCGCCGGTCACGTCCGTCGTACGGAAGTAAAACTGCGGGCGGTAACCCTTGAAGAACGGCGTGTGACGACCACCCTCTTCCTTCGACAGTACGTACACCTCACACTCGAACTTGGTGTGCGGGTTCACGCTGCCCGGCACGCTCAGTACCTGGCCGCGCTCCACCTCGTCGCGCTTCGTGCCGCGCAGCAGAACGCCCACGTTCTCGCCAGCCCGGCCCTCGTCCAGCAGCTTGCGGAACATCTCCACGCCCGTACAGGTCGTGGTCGTCGTCTCCTTGATACCGACAATCTCGATCTCGTCGCCCACCTTGATGATCCCGCGCTCCACACGACCGGTCACCACCGTGCCGCGACCGGAGATGGAGAACACGTCCTCTACCGGCATCAGGAACGGCTGGTCGATCGCACGCTCCGGCTCCGGGATATAGCTGTCCAGCGTCTCCACCAGCTCCTTCACCGCCGAGGTGCCCAGGCCGTTGTCGTCCTTGCCTTCCAGCGCCATCAGCGCAGAGCCGCAGATGATCGGGGTGTCGTCACCGGGGAACTCGTACTGGTCCAGCAGCTCGCGCAGCTCCATCTCCACCAGTTCCTTCATCTCGGTGTACTCGTCAGAGTCCGCACCGCCGCAGTCCTCCGCCAGCAGGTCCGCCTTGTTCATGAACACCACGATGTAGGGCACCCCGACCTGGCGTGACAGCAGGATGTGCTCCCGGGTCTGGGGCATCGGGCCGTCGGTGGCGCCGCACACCAGGATCGCGCCGTCCATCTGCGCAGCACCGGTGATCATGTTCTTCACGTAGTCCGCGTGTCCCGGGCAGTCCACGTGCGCGTAGTGACGGTTCGGGGAGTCGTATTCCACGTGGGAGGTCGCGATGGTAATACCACGCTCCTTCTCCTCCGGGGCATTGTCGATACCGTCGAACGCCACCAGCTCGCCGCCCCACTCTTCCGCGCACACCTTTGTCAGCGCCGCCGTCAGGGTCGTCTTCCCGTGGTCCACGTGGCCGATCGTGCCGACGTTCACGTGGGGTTTTGTACGCTCAAAGGTTTCTTTTGACATTACGACAGTCTCCTTTAACGACCGGCCGAGCCAGACAGTTGATGTTTCGCACTTCCCGATTGCCACAACCCGGCTGCGTCAGCCTGACTATCACAATCCTGTTATTACAACCCAGTTATAACAACTAGCTATATTAAAATGTGGAGCTCATAACCGGATTTGAACCGGTGACCTCTTCCTTACCAAGGAAGTGCTCTACCGACTGAGCTATATGAGCAAATCCTTTCCTTCGTTGGAGCGGGTAGCGGGAATCGAACCCGCATCATCAGCTTGGAAGGCTGAGGTTCTACCATTGAACTATACCCGCCGCACACCCACTCACGTGGCACATATATAAAGTGGCAGGACCGGGGTGAACCACGTCGCCCATCCCGTCCGCCGGGTCAGTTCCTCTGGTAGCGCCGTCATAAAACGCGCCAGCTCACCAGTTCAACGCCGCTCGAATCCACCGGAATCCGCTGTTTTTCAGCCCCACACCGCATGCCACGCGAGGACGAATTCCACCGTTTCATGGTGGAGGGGGGTGGATTCGAACCACCGAAGCTCGCGCGTCAGATTTACAGTCTGATCCCTTTGGCCACTCGGGAACCCCTCCGAAAGGCGGCATATTGTCCTGATGGGCCCTGTCAATGTCAACCGCATATCCCAATAAAATTATCGACTTACACCCCCGCGAAAGCCCCGCGCGGCGCGGCTTTGGCCGATCGGGGGAGACGGCCCTGCGAACCCCCCCGGGCGGGTCTCCCGGGCCACCCGGAAGGCCCCCTTTTCACCCCCGGATTTGCCCTGCCGGGGCGTCGCGGGTAGAGTGCGCTGACCCGGCGGCGCCCCTCCCGGCGCTCCATCGACATGGCGACCCCGTTCTATGAGTTCCAGTTCCCTGCTGACCCGGGTCGGCACCCACGAGAATAAGCTGCGGCGGTATTTCAAGCGTTTCGACTTTACCGCGGACACCGAGCCGTGCCCCCATCCCGTGTCCATCCTGGTCTTCATGAACCGCTCCGGCTCCTCCCTCATCGCCGAGTACCTGCGCGCCACGGGGCGGTTTTCGGGCTTCGGGGAACCGCTCAGCCACGGGCTGACAATTGAGCGCGCTGACGAGCACGGCCTGGCCAGCTTCGAGGACTACCTGCGCTGGCTGCTGGACAACGTGCGCCAACCGGACACGCATTTTGGTATGAAGGCCTCCCTGGACCAGGTGCTGATGCTCATGCGCTCCGGCGCCATCCCACGCTACTTCGGCGAGGTGAACTGGATCTTCGTACAGCGGGTAGACCTCGTTTCCCAGGCCATTTCTTTTTTCATCGCCCAGCAGACACAGCAGTGGCAGAGTTTCGAGGAGAGCAACGGCCGCGAGCCCGCGTACAACTTCAAGGGGATTCGCGAGCGGCTGTTCACCATCAGCGACACCTACTCGGCCACGCTCGCCTTGCTCAGCCTGCACGGCATCCGGCCCTACTACCTCACCTACGAGCAGTTCCTGGAAAACCCGGAGGCCCAGACAGCGGCGCTGGCCAGCTACCTGGGTGAAGAAAACGTGAACGTGGACAGTGCGCGCCTGCGCATGGAAAAGCAGGCAAACCAGTTCAACCGGGATTTCAGGGAGCGCTTTCTCGCGGACTACGCGCGGCGCTAGGTTCTCAGCTTCCCCCGCCGTAGCGCTCGCGCAGCAGGTCCTTGCGCACCTTGCCCATGGCGTTGCGCGGCAACTCCTCAACGAAGAAAACGCGCTTGGGCACCTTGAAGCGGGCCGCGCTGTCTCCCACTGCCTCGCGCACCACTTCCTCCGACAGTTCCGCCAGCCCGGTCCCCACCACCACCGCGGCCACGCACTCGCCGAAGTCCGCGTCGGGCAGGCCGATCACCGCGGATTCCAGCACACCGGGAAGCGCGTCGATGAGCAACTCAATCTCGCGCGGGTAGACGTTCAGGCCGCCCGTGATGACCATGTCTTTCGAGCGGCCGACAATCGACACGTAGCCCTCGGCGTCGATAAGCGCCTTGTCGCCTGTCATGAAGAAGCCGTCATCGGTGAATTCCGCGGCGGTCTTCTCCGGCAGGTTCCAGTAGCCGATAAAGACGTTGGGGCCGCGGACCTGCAGGTCGCCGACCTCCCCCGTGGGCAGCGTGGCGCCGTTTTCACCACAAACGCGCACCTCCACACCCGGCAGGGACGGGCCCACCGTACCCGCCCGGCGCGCTCCCTTAAGGGGGTTGGAGGTGTTCATGCCCGTCTCGGTCATGCCGTAGCGCTCGAGTATGGTGTGGCCCGTGCGCTGCTCGAAGGCAGTGAAGGTTTCAGGGAGCAGGGGCGCGGAGCCTGAAACGAACAGGCGCATGTGGGCGCAGGCGGCGGCGTCGAAAGTCGGTCGATTGAGCAAACGGGTGTAAAAAGTAGGCACGCCCATCATCGAGGTGCTTTGCGGCAACTGTGCCAGGACCTCGTCGGTGTCGAAACCCGGCAGCCAGCGCATGGAAGCCCCCGCCATGAAGACACATCCCAGGGCCACGAACAGGCCGTGCACGTGGTACACCGGCAGCGCGTGCAGGAGGCAGTCGTCGCGGGAGAATCCCCACAGGTCGACGAGCACGGTCGCGTTGGAAGCCAGGTTGCCGTGGCTGAGCATGACGCCCTTGGGGCGGCCGGTAGTGCCGGAGGAGTACACCAGGGCGGCGAGATCGCCGCTGTCGCGTGGGGCGGGGTCGAAGTGTTCGGCGCAACCCGCCAGCGCTTCCGGCAGGCTGCCGCCGCCTTCGGCATCGAGCGTGTGCAGGTGCGGCACGCCCGTCAATGCACACAGCTTCGCGAGGGCCTCTTCGCGCGCAGGGTCGCAAACCAGCAGTGACGGCGCGGCGTCCTCCAGGAAGAAGGCCATCTCCTCGTCGGTGTAGGCAGTGTTCAGCGGGTGGTAGACCAGCCCCGCGCGCAGCACGCCGAGGAACAGCCAGAGGTTGCCCGGGGACTTGTCGACCTGTACCGAGACCCGGTCGCCGGGGGCGAGGCCCATGCCGGTCAGCAGCGAGGCCACCCGGGCGGATTCCCGGTCCGCATCGCCGTACGTGCAGGTGTCGCCGGCGGGGGTGGTGAGGAGTGTCGCCCCCGGCTCCGGGAAGTGCGCGGCGTAGGCGGCGTAGAGGTTCAGGGCGGCGGCTCCGTTGAAAAAAACCGGAAAATGGAGCTGGCGAGAGGAATCGAACCCCCGACCGGCTGATTACAAATCAGCTGCTCTACCTACTGAGCTACGCCAGCCTTGATCAGAAAGGAGCCAACTATGACGGCCCCGTTTGAAGGGTGGGGATTGTATGGGATGGGGTGGCGGGAGGCAACTGGGTGGCTCCTGAGTGTGACCGTACCCCCGCATCCAAAGAATTTTTTCAGTTGGGAACTGCACACATGGCTCAAACTAGGTAGGCAAGGTCAAAAGATCCGACAGGATCTTTCGAGAATCTGTCATGGGTTGTTCGAATCAGCCCCTCTACCAGCCGAGCCACTCCAGCCTGATTCAGATTGGAGCTGATATGGGCAGCCTCTATACAATACCAGGGATTGCACGGAGTATGGCAAGTTAATCGAAGCTGCATTTACTGCTTTGCGATTGCGACTTGAATCGGCCTTACATTGGGTCCCTGCAAGACAACCGGATTGTTGTTCTGAGATCTCCTTCCTTTGTACTTATGTGCGAATGATTGCGGCGATACATTAATATTCTGCACCACTTCTTCTTGAAATCTTTACAATAGAGTAGCTGGTTGTGATTCCCCCCTTCCTTGCATATTACTGCAGCCCTTCCACTCAGGCCTGCCTTGATGGCTTCATCGGTTTCGGCAAGCACCTTTAAATCGTCGGCACTGAATACTTCAATTTGCTCCGTGATAATGGATGCTTCCGGGTCTTGGGAGACAATAATCTTGTTTCTGACTTGAGTGTTTACCTGCCGGTTTGCCTTTGCGTGCGCTCGATTGTCACATAGTACGATTAAGATCTGCTCGTCTGGTTTAGGCGATTCCAGCTCTAGAACGCTTTTGCATATATCATCCGCTTTATCACCTAACGCATCATCAATACCAGGTTCTTCCGTCATAGTTTCGGAGCGACCAACGCAAGCCCAGAGTAAAAGTACAGATACAACAAACGGGACTTTAATCTTCATCGTCCTGCCTCCTATTCACGTTAGCCACTCTCTGTCCCACATAGTCATAGGTTCAGTGCGCCTTCTGTGTCTTGTTATGCGAATGAAGTGTATTACATCTTACGGCAGAGAAACAAAACGTATAAGGAGGAACAAACTGCAGCAAAAGCAGCGGAGAGATCATTTCTTTGCAGGTCTCTTCTAATCTCACCTTTCGGGTGACTGCCAAGCGAGAACCCGAACGAGGAAGCCCAAAAAGCAATACCACCCCTCCCTATCACTGTTCCCCATTTCGAAAAAGTGAGAGCAGAACAAGTCCCAGCAGCAACAGGGCAGCCCCGGATGGCAGCGGCACGCCCGGGGTGTCGTGCTCGACGACGAGGTTCAACTGGAAGAATCCGGAGATATCGGGCTGCGCGAGGAAAATCCCCGCGAGATTTACCGTGACCGAATCCGGCGTAAAACTATCGATGGTGATCGGTGGGCCGAGGAAACCGTCCTGGGTGAGGATCACGTCAACGATCTGTCCCGGCGATCCGACCCAGTCCAGATCCGAGAAGATGTACTGCTCGAGCCCCGGGAAGGTCGTCGAGGTTGCGTTGTTGGTCACGGCAAACCAGATTGAGGAATCCGCAATATCGAGAATGGCGACACCAAAGGGGAGCGGCGAGGCGTACTCGAAGGTGTTTTCATCCACGATGAGCGGCATGGTGCCGCTGACGGAGCCGTTCACCACTGTCGACCACAGTATCTCGTCACCGATCAGGGAAGCACGGGCGGGTCCGGCGAGCAAAGCCAAAAGCAACATCACTACAATCTGTCTATACAGGCGCATCGACATCTCCAGGCATCTTGCTTTCGCAGGGAATGATCAGTTACCTGAACCCACAACCATGTCTAACTTTTTCGAACGCCTCCCTGCTCTCCACCTACTGTATAGGCACAAATGCCCTGTCCTGCCAGTCCAGTCCTTTCGTGCCCCTGGACCGCAGCTGCTGAATCGGGCCACGCAGGATGCAGGCGTGCGGCCTGCCAATCACGGCTGGTAGGTATTGGCGACCTCTGGCGCATCCTCGTACTGCGGTACGTGGCACTGGGTGCAGAAGAAGCGCCGGGGCGACACGTCACTGAGGTACTTGCCGTCCCGGTTCTTGTAGTGGCTCACACCCACCGCCGGCGCCTTGACCGCCGGGGCCATCTGCGCGTTGTGACACATCAGGCACTGGTTGAGATCCTTGGTGACCACGAAGCCCTCGGTGGAATGGGGAATGGTCGGCGCCTGCATCGGGTAGGACCGCACACGGGTCTGACCGAGCACCTCCTGCCCCGTGGCCGCTTCCACCAACGGTTGGTCGGCAAGCGGTGTCCTGTCACGCAGGGTGGCCACCTCCGCCGTCGCACTCTGCGCCACGAGGAGCGCGGAAAGCGCCAGGATGAGACGCGCCTTCATGACACCACCTTCTCGATCCTGACGGCGCACTTCTTGTAATCCGTCTGTTTGGAGATCGGGCAGGTCGCATCCAGCGTCACCTTGTTGATGAGTCGACTGGCGTCAAACCAGGGGACGAACACGAGACCCGGCGGCGGCTTGTTGCGCCCGTTCGTCTCGACGCGGGTACGGATACTGCCCCGGCGCGAGATCACGGCTACCTCCGTCCCCTGTTCGAGGCCGCGCGCCTCGGCGTCATCGGGGTGCATGTACACCAGGGCGTGCGGGACCGACTTGTACAGCTCGGGCACACGCTGGGTCATGGAGCCCGAATGCCAGTGCTCCAGCACCCGGCCGGTGGTGAGCCAGAGATCGTACTCGTCATCCGGTGATTCCGCCGGCGGCTCGTAAGGCAGGGCGAAAATATTCGCCCGATTGTCCTTGTTGCCATAGAACTGTACACCGCTGCCCTTTTTCACATAGGGGTCATAGCCCTCGCGGAAGCGCCAGCGAGTTTCCTGCCCATCGACAACCGGCCATCTCAGGCCACGCTCCTCGTGGTAGCGCTCAAAGGGAGCGAGGTCGTGCCCATGGTCGCGACCGAACCGGGCGTACTCCTCGAACAGTCCTTTCTGCAGGTAAAAACCGAAGGCCTCCGACTCGTCGTTGGCGTAGCCTTCGTCTCGATCCTCGAGTGGATAGGCGTCCACCTGTCCGTTGGCGAACAGTACTTCGTACAGGGTTTTTCCACGGTACTTGCGGTTCTTCTTCAGCAGCTCCTCCGGCCAGACCTCGTCCGTTGTAAAGCGCTTCGAGAACTCCACCAGCTGCCACAGGTCGGAACGGGCGTCCCCCGGGGCCTGGGTGAGCTGGTGCCAAAACTGGGTGCGGCGCTCCGCATTGCCGTAGGCGCCCTCCTTTTCCACCCACATGGCGGTGGGCAGGATGAGGTCCGCGGCGGTGGCGCTTACCGTGGGATAGGGGTCGGAGACCACGACAAAGTTGTCGGCGTTGCGGTAGCCGGGCAGGGACTCCTCGTTCAGGTTGGCAGCGGCCTGCATATTGTTGTTGCACATTACCCAGTAGGCATTCAATTTACCGTCGTGCAGGGCGCGGTTCTGCGCGACGGCGTGCAGTCCCGGCTTGGCGGGAATGGTGCCCTTGGGCAGACGCCAGATCTTCTCCGCCATTTTGCGGTGCTCGGGATTGGTTACCACCATGTCAGCCGGCAAGCGGTGGCTGAAGGTGCCCACCTCACGGGCGGTGCCGCAGGCGGACGGCTGGCCGGTAATGGAAAAGGGGCCGTTGCCGGGCTCGGCGATTTTTCCGGTGAGCAGGTGCAGGTTGTAAACAAGGTTGTTTGCCCAGGTACCGCGGGTGTGCTGGTTGAACCCCATGGTCCAGTAGGACACCACCTTCTTCTCGGGGTCACAGTACACCGCCGCAAGCCGCTCGAGGTTGTCCACGGGCACCCCGCTGAGCTCGCTGACATACTCGGCTGTGTAGGGTTTGACGAACTCGGCGTACTCCTCGAAGCTCATGTCACTGGAGCCCCCGGCGGCACTGCTGTTGCTCGCCGCCTGCTGCAGTTCGTGTTCGTCGCGCAGGCCGTAACCGATATCGTCGTTGCCGCGACGGAAGTTCACGTGGTTCTCGATAAAAGCCTTGTCGTAGGCGCCGGTCTCGACAATGCGATTGGCGACGAAGTTGAGGATGGCCAGATCGGTCTGCGGCGCCATAATCAGGGTATTGTCAGACAGATCGCAGGTACGATGTGTGAACGTGGACAACACATGCACCTGTACATGGGGGTGACTGAGCCGTCGGTCCGTGAGACGCGACCACAGGATCGGGTGCATCTCGGCCATGTTGGAGCCCCACAGCACGAAGGCGTCGGCGTGCTCGAGGTCGTCGTAGCACCCCATCGGCTCGTCGATGCCGAAGGTGCGCATGAAACCGGCCACGGCAGAGGCCATGCAGTGGCGCGCGTTGGGATCGATGTTGTTCGAGCGGAAGCCGGCCTTCATGAGCTTGGCCGCCGCGTAGCCCTCCCAAACGGTCCACTGCCCGGAGCCGAACATACCGACTGCTTCGGGGCCTTCAGCCGCAATCGCCCGCTTGAACTGCTCGGCCATCACGTCGAAGGCCACGTCCCAGGACACCGGTGTGAACTCGCCGTTCTTGTCGTAGCGGCCGTTCTTCATGCGCAGCAGCGGCTGCGTCAGACGGTCCTCTCCGTACAGTATCTTCGGCGCGAAGATGCCCTTGACGCAGGCCAGGCCCCTGTTCACCTCGGCCTCCGGGTCACCCTCGCAGGCCACGACACGCCCATCCCGGGTTGCCACCTGCAAGGTACAGCCGGTGCCGCAGAAGCGGCAGGGCGCCTTGTCCCACTTGAGTTCGGTCTGGGTACTGTCGGTGGTCAGGTTGAGCGCGAGTGCCGACTCGGGCGAGAGCACGGTGGCGCTGGTGAGCGTGGCGACATTGCCCGCAATGAACTGCCGTCGATCGATCGCCATGGCGCTTCCCCCATTCTAACCGTATCGGATATCTCCTGATCGGCTACTTTAGAAGAAGCTGACGGGTACAACCTTGATCCAGCTCAATAGAGAGGTATTCCGCGCGATACTCTGCCGCGGACAGGGGAAGTATGGATCAGGGGTTGGCTGTGCAGCGGCCACCAGGGGCGCAGCGAGGCCAGGCATCCCCTGGCCGGGGTGGGCCCTCTCAGCTGGGCGGTCTCAACAACCCCCCGGCTCACACGCGTCGCCGATACCGTCGCCGTCGGTATCGAGCTGGTCCGGGTTGGCGGTCAGGATGCAGTTGTCGATGGTGTTGCCGACCCTGTCGCCGTCGGCGTCCTGGTGATACGCCGCGTCGTAGGCGGGATCGTGGGCATCCATGATGGCCTTGGCGACCGCGTGCAGGTCCGTCTGGTAAACCGGGCCATAGGAATACGTCGCCAGGTCTACATCGTACAGGGCGTTCACCCACACCAGTCGACCGAGGTCCACAAGGATATCTCCCGCGTGACCGAGCGTGTCCGTGAAGATGGAGTTTGACGCGCTGCCCTGCAGGTTAGGGGCGTCGGGAAGAAGGCCCGCGTCCTGCAGCACGCGTAGTTCACCCGCACTCTGGCCGTAGGGCACGGAGTAGATATCCACGCCCGGGTAGAGAGCGCGGATGGAATCCACGAAGTTCTGCCAGGCCCCCGTGTTGAAGGCGATCCAGCCGTTGTGGTAATCCGTGGTATTAAAGCTTGCCGGGTTCGGCAGCCAGGGCAGGGCAATGAAAAAACGGGTAGTCGGGTTCTGCGCCAGGGCGTAGTCGATCCAGTTTTCGTAACCCGTGGTAGTGGGGTATGTTGGGTGATAGGTCATACCGAACAGCTCGACATCACCGGCATCGAGAACGGCCTGGATCTCGTCGCGTTTACTCTGGTTGTTCCACAATGCCTCGGGCGTCCCGCTGGCGCCACCTGAGAAGACAATGGTCTGCGTGTGCCCGGCGATACCGGCGGCCCCGACATAGGCGGGCATACCTTCTGCGAAGGGCCGGAAGAAACTGTGCCCGATAAACAGTGACTTGAAGCCGGGGTCGGGCGTTACGGCCTGTGCACCGGCGGCAGAGAGTACGAGGGAAAGAACGGCCGCGGCCAGTGTGTAATAAAGTTTCATAGCTGATGCCTGTCTGGTGCAGCGCGAGGGTGTCAAAGACGCTGGGTTATCGGTTTTAGCGGTTATTTGGCCCCGATTGTACCCCCTTGGTTATTTCCCATCCAACACCCCGTATGCACCTCAATGAAGGCAGTCTGTGGACAGGGTCACAAAACAGCACAGGACTGTCGGGAAACCCTGTTTTGCGCCGGCCGGGGCGAGACGGCGGCAGTGAATTGCCCTCTGCCCTCCACCTTCCGCAACGGGTGCCGGCAAGCGGATGGAAAAGCAAAGGGCGTTTACTAGAATCAGGTGGTGTACCCACCGGGAATGCCCGATCTCCCATGCGAACCCTTTTTCTGCACATCCAAAAGACGGGTGGCACGTCGGTGGTCGCCCACCTGCGGCGGGTGCTCAGGCCACGAAAGGCGCTGACGGAATTGCAGTTTGCCGCAGTCCCGCCCTCGCAACTGAAGGAATACGACTTCATCAGTGGCCATTTCGGGTTCGAGTACATCAGCGGCCTGATGGATTCCAGCTATTCCTTTACCCTCCTGCGCGACCCGGTACAGCGCGTGCTGTCCCTGTACAACTACTGCAAAGAAGCGGCAGGCTTCGAACGGGCCTCGGGATTCCCTGTATTCGAATCCGCCCGGCGCATGACGTTCGACGAGTTCGTGCGTTGCGAGGACCCGGCCTCCGGTGTCCCCGCTTCCATCGACAACGTGCAGACGCGGCAACTGGCCTGGCACTACTCGGCGCGTCAGTGGGAGTCGGCGGCGGCGCCGCCGGACCGGGACCTGCTAGAACGCGCCGTGACCAACCTGGACCGGTTTTCCCACGTGGGGCTCCAGGAAAATCTTCTCGCCCATCTGGGGTGCATACTGCTCGAGCTGGGATACTCTGCTCCGCAGGCAACGTTCCAGCACAACAAAAGTACCGGTCGACTGGAGGATGAGGTGTTGCAACCGGGCACGCTCGCTCGATTGCGGGACAGGTTGCGCCTGGACCTGGCCCTGTACGATCACGCCAGGGCAGAATACGCCCTGAGCTGACTTGACTGTGTAGGCCATTGCGCCACAATCTCCTGACAAGTCCCAATCACCCCCCGATCGGCCCGGACCGGACCACGCGTTGCTGGAACTCATCGACATCTGCCGCCACGTCTCTGGCGAGACCATCGCCGGGCACATCAACCTGCGCCTTGAGGCCGGTGTTACCAACATCCTCCTGGGGCCGACCCTCTCGGGCAAGACCTCACTCATGCGCATCATGGCGGGCCTGGACCGGCCTGACAGCGGCGACGTGCGCTTCAACGGCAACTCCGTACTGGGCGTGCCCGTGCAGAAACGCAACGTCGCCATGGTCTACCAGCAGTTCGTGAACTACCCCTCGCTCTCCGTGTACGACAACATTGCATCGCCGCTCAAGGTGGCGGGCAGCGGCCGCGCGGAAATCGAAGAGCGCGTGCAGGAGGCCGCCGCACTGCTGCGCATCGACAACCAGCTCGACAAGTTGCCGGCCGAACTGTCCGGCGGACAGCAGCAGCGCGTGGCCCTCGCCCGCGCACTGGCAAAACGCGCGTCCCTGGTTCTGCTGGACGAGCCCCTGGCCAACCTCGACTACAAGCTTCGCGAGGAGCTGCGCGCGGAGCTGCCGGGGCTGTTCCACTCCCACGGCGCTGTGCTGGTCTACGCAACAACAGAGCCACTGGAGGCCCTGGTACTCGACGGGCACGTGGCCGTGTTGCACGAGGGCCGCCTGACGCAGAGCGGCGCGGCGAGAGAGGTCTACCGCTCGCCGGTAAACATCGCCGCGGCCGGTGCTTTCAGCGATCCCCCGCTGAACCGGGTCGCGGCCCGGGTAACGGGGGAGAACGTGTCCCTGCCCGGGGGGGCGGCCGCGAGCGCAAGACTACCCGAGGGCGCGTATACCGTCGGAGTGCGGCCCCACCACGTGCGCCTTGAACGCGCCAGGGCTTCGGATATCGAGATTCGGGCGCAGGTGGTAGTCAACGAGATCACCGGGTCGGAGAGTTTCGTGCACTTCGACTTCGCCGGTGAACGCTGGGTTGCCCTGGCACACGGCGTGCGTGAGCTGGACCCGGGCGCGGAATTCGCCTGTTACGTCAACGCAGACGACTTCCTCTACTTCGACGCCGCCACCGGCGACTCGATGGCCACCGGGTAAAGCGGTGGCGGAGATCCTCATGGACAACGTGGCCCACCGGTACACCGCCGGGGGAGATTTCGCCCTGCAGCCGTTGACCATGAAGTGGCGGGACGGCGGCGCCTACGCCCTGCTCGGCCCTTCCGGGTGCGGCAAGACCACCCTGCTCAACGTAATTTCGGGCCTCCTGACACCGAGCAGCGGTAACGTCCTGTTCGACGGCAACGACGTCACTCACCTGCCGCCACAGGAGCGGGACATTGCCCAGGTGTTCCAGTTCCCCGTGGTTTACGACAGCATGACAGCGGCGGAGAACCTGGAGTTTCCGCTGCGCAATCGCGGACTGCCCGGGGAAGAGCGCCGACGCCGCGTCCGCGACGTACTGGAATTGCTGGAAATGACGGAACTGGCAAATCGCAAGGCGCGCAATCTCGGTGCGGACAGCAAACAAAAAATCTCCCTCGGGCGCGGCCTTGTGCGCAGCGAAGCCAACGCCATTCTCTTCGACGAGCCCCTCACCGTTATCGATCCCGCGCTGAAGTGGGAGCTCCGCGCGCAGCTGAAGAAAGTACACCAGCGCGTCGGCCACACGATGATCTACGTCACCCACGACCAGACCGAGGCGCTGACGTTCGCCGACCAGCTGGTCGTCATGCAGGAGGGCCGGGTGCTGCAGATCGGGACACCCCAGGACCTGTTCGACCGGCCGGAGCATACCTTCGTGGGAAGGTTCATTGGCTCACCGGGCATCAACCTGCTGCCCTGCTCGGTCAGGGGCGACACGGCGCAGGTCGATGGCATCGCGATACCACTGGGAGCTTCCCACACAGACCAGACGGGCGAGCTCGAACTCGGCATACGCCCCGAGCACATAGGTTTGGTGGAGGCGGGTACCGATCCGGACGCCCTGCCCGTCACGGTGCGCAAGGTGGACGACCTCGGGCGGGAGCAGATCGTACACGCGCGGCTGGGCAGCCGGGACATTGCCGTCGTTCTCCGGGAAGATGAAAGGGTGCCCGGCGACCCGGCGGCGAAGTTCGACAGCAACTACCTTCACCTGTACCGGGACGGCAAGCTCGTGCCGCGCGGCCGGTCGGGAGGCGGCCGGTGAAGGCCTGGAACAACCGCGCGTGGCTGCTGGTGCTGCCGGTACTGGTGCTGGTTGCCTTCAGCGCGGTCATTCCTCTTATGACCGTAGTCAACTATTCGGTCCAGGACAGTTTCGGCAACAACGAGTTTTTCTGGGTGGGCACAGAGTGGTTCCGGGAAGTGCTGCACTCCGAGCGCTTTCACGACGCCCTGCTGCGCAACCTGTTGTTCTCCTCCATCGTGCTGGCTATAGAGATACCACTGGGTATCGCCATCGCGCTGTGCATGCCCACCCGCGGCATAGGTGTATCCCTGTGCCTGGTGCTCATGGCACTGCCCCTGCTGGTCCCGTGGAACGTGGTCGGCACGATCTGGCAGATTTTCGGCCGCGTGGACATCGGGCTGCTCGGGCACTCGCTCAACGCGGCGGGCGTCGACTTTAATTACACGTCCGACGTCATCGATGCCTGGGTCACCATCGTGCTGATGGACGTGTGGCACTGGACATCACTGGTGGTCCTGCTGTGTTACTCCGCACTGGTGGCGATACCGGAGCCCTACTACCAGGCGGCGCGCATCGACGGCGCCGGGCGCTGGTCGATTTTCGTTTCGATCCAGCTGCCGCGCATGAAGCGCGTGTTGATTATCGCGATCCTGCTGCGGTTCATGGACTCGTTCATGATCTACACTGAGCCTTTCGTGCTCACCGGCGGCGGTCCGGGCAACGCCACCACCTTCCTCTCCATCGACCTCGTGCAGATGGCGGTCGGCCAGTTCGACCTCGGGCCCGCGGCGGCCATGTCGCTGATCTACTTCCTGATTATCCTCGCGCTGTCCTGGGTGTTCTACACGGTGATGACGCGGGACGACGAGCAGTCCCCCGGAGCCGGCCGATGAACGCCGCGCGCAATAGACAACTGCCCTGGCGCTACATCGTGCCGGCCCTGTACATCCTGTTTCTCCTGCTGCCCCTGTACTGGCTGCTCAATATGAGCTTCAAGACCAACCAGGAGATTCTCTCGACCTTCACACTGTGGCCGGACAACTTTACGCTGGACAACTACCGCCACATTCTCACCGACTCGTCCTGGTACCGCGGCTACATCAACTCGACCATTTACGTGGTGATGAACACCGTCATCGCCCTCTCCGTCGCGCTCCCGGCGGCCTACGCGTTCTCGCGGTACCGCTTCCTGGGCGACAAGCACCTGTTCTTCTGGCTGCTGAGCAACCGCATGGCACCCCCCGCGGTCTTCGTGCTGCCATTCTTCCAGCTGTACTCAGCCTTCGGCCTCATCGACACGCATATCGCGGTGGCGCTGGCCCACTGCCTGTTCAACGTGCCCCTGGCCGTGTGGATTCTTGAGGGCTTCATGTCCGCCATTCCGCGGGAGATCGACGAGACCGCCTATATCGACGGTTACTCGTTTCCGCGGTTTTTTGGCCTCATCTTTATGCCCCTCATACGTTCCGGTATCGGTATCGCCGCGTTTTTCTGCTTCATGTTCTCCTGGGTGGAGCTGCTCATCGCGCGCACGCTGACCGTGACCGACGCCAAGCCCATCGCCGCTATCATGACCCGCACCGTGTCCGCCTCGGGGCTGGACTGGGGTGTGCTCACCGCGGCGGGCGTGCTGACCATTATTCCCGGCGCACTGGTCATTTACTTCGTGCGGCACCATATCGCCCGAGGCTTCGCCCTCGGACGGGTGTAGGGAGATCGCGCAGTGAATTTTGCCTGGATGGCCTGGACCGTACCCACCGCGGCGTTCTTCGCGACCATCGCCGGCCTGATTATCGCCATGTACATCTGGGAAGTGCTCGTACCTGGGGGCAGCCCCCGACGGGGCATCCTCGGGCTCACCACCACCCGCGGCGACCGGCTGTTCATATCGCTGCTGTCCAGCGCCGCGTTGTGCCTGGCGTGGCTTGGACTGGTCCCCCTGCCCCTGTGGTGGGCGCTCGCGGCCTGTGTGGTACTGGCCGCACTTATCTTCCGCCTGTGCTAAATACTTGTGCTGGCAGTGGTGCTGACCGCAGTGCTGACAGTAGTATTAGCACTATAGTGAGAATTCTCGACCAACATACCCGCAAACAGGGAAGGATCATGCTGAGAACCCTTATACGTCCGGCGCTGGCCGTTGTGGCCCTCCTGCCGATGCAGGCCCTCTCCAACGAGGCCGCCATAGAGAAGTGGCTGCCCGAGTTCCAGCCCTCCACCCTGTCGCGCGAAGAACAGGCGAGCGAACTCACATGGTTCGCCAATGCCGCCAAACCTTACAAGGGAATGGCGATAAAGGTGGTGTCGGAAACGATCACGACCCACGAGTACGAGTCCCAGGTTTTGGCGAAGGCCTTTTCCGAGATAACCGGCATCCAGGTTACCCACGACCTCATCGGGGAGGGCGACGTCGTGGAGAAACTGCAGACCCAGATGCAGTCGGGCGAGAACATCTACGACGCCTATATCAACGATTCCGACCTGATCGGCACCCACTCCCGCTACCAGCAGGTGCGCAACCTGACCGACTGGATGGAAAATGAGGGCGCGCCCGTCACCTCCCCGACCCTGGACATCGAAGACTTTATCGGCCGCTCGTTTACCACCGGGCCCGACGGCAAGCTCTACCAGTTGCCCGACCAGCAGTTCGCCAATCTCTACTGGTTCCGCTACGACTGGTTCAGCGACGAGGCACTGAAGGCGCGTTTCCGCGAGAAGTACGGCTACGACCTCGGCGTCCCGCTGAACTGGTCCGCCTATGAAGACATCGCAAACTTCTTTACCAATGACGTGAAGGAGATCGACGGCAAGCGCGTGTACGGCCACATGGATTACGGCAAGAAAGACCCGTCACTGGGCTGGCGATTCACCGACGCCTGGCTGTCCATGGCCGGCGCCGGTGACAAGGGCTTACCCAATGGCCTGCCCGTGGATGAATGGGGTATCCGGGTCGAGGGTTGCCGCCCGGTGGCTTCCAGCGTGGAGCGCGGCGGCGCCACGGACGGGCCCGCCGCCGTGTACGCGCTCACAAAATACATCGACTGGCTGCGCGATTACGCGCCACCGGACGCGGGCGGCATGGTGTTCTCCGAGGCCGGACCCGTACCGGCGCAGGGCCAGATCGCACAGCAGATTTTCTGGTACACCACCTTCACGGCGGACATGGTGCAGCCCGGCCTGCCGGTCATGAATGACGACGGCACGCCGAAGTGGCGCATGGCGCCCTCCCCCCGCGGCGCCTACTGGGAAGACGGCATGAAGCTGGGCTACCAGGACGCCGGTTCCTGGACGCTGATGAAGTCCACGCCGGTGAAGCGCGCCCAGGCCGCCTGGCTCTACGCCCAGTTCGTCACATCGAAATCTGTATCGCTCAAGAAGAGCCACGAGGGTCTCACCATCATCCGGGAGTCGGACATCCTGCACGAGAGTTTCACCGAACGCGCGGCTGAGCTCGGCGGCCTGGTGGAGTTCTACCGCTCGCCCGCCCGCACGCAGTGGACGCCGACCGGCACCAACGTGCCCGACTACCCCCGCCTGGCGCAACTCTGGTGGCAGAATATCGGCAACGCGGTATCCGGTGACAAGACGCCCCAGGAGGCGATGTCCGACCTGGCCCGGGACCAGGAGCGCCTGCTGCAGAGACTGCAGCGGGCGAAGGTGCTGGGCGACTGCGGCCCGAAACTCAACGAGGTAAAGAGCCGCGAGTACTGGCTGGCGCAGCCGGGGGCACCCAAGGCCAGGCTCGACAACGAAAAGCCCGCGGGCCAGACCATAGGCTACCAGGACCTCATTCAAAGCTGGCAGTAGCCGGGCGTCGCTTCCCCATCCCCCACCCCTGGCGACCGTCTCGCAGCGGATGAGACTGTCGGCGCTACCGGGGACTACCCCCTGCATCCCGCCACCGGGAAGTCTCAAGGCCCGGCGCGGGAAGCTATACTTGGTAGAGCCTGCAACCCGGAGACGCGCATGAACATCCTCAAGCCCTGCCTTGCACTTGCCGCCCTCACCCTGCTCGCGTCCTGCGTACAGATCAACGTGGAGGCGCTCTCCCAGGACAGCCTGGATGGGCGCAACAACGACACCGCCGGCTCCGCCGCCACCCAGGCCTACCTGATCAACCTGCTCAAGGAACTGGGCGCGGCTGGCCTCGACAGCAACGCCGCGGGCGACGACGCGTTCAAGCAGGGCTTCACCAACGGGACCAACATCCTGGGCGTGATACCCGGCACCGACCTGGCCGATGAGTACGTGATCATCGGCGCCCACTACGACCACATCACACACTGTGAAATCAAGGTGCCGGGAGACACGGTGTGCAACGGCGCCACCGATAACGCCGCCGGTGTGGCCGCGGCCATTGAGCTGGGCCTGTACCTGTCCCTGCCGAACAACGAGCCCCGCCGTTCCGTGATACTGGCCTTCTGGGACCGGGAGGAAGACGGACTGCTGGGCTCTCTCCACTACGTGGCGAACCCGCTGCGACCCCTGGCGGACACGGTGGCTTATATCAACTTCGACATCCTGGGCGCCAACCTGCTGCCGAGCCTGCGCAATATCAGCTTTGCCATCGGTGCCGAGACAGGCGGGGCCGGCCTGTCCGCGGCGGTGCAGGCCGCGGTGGCCACGCGAACACTCGACACCCGCCAGTTCAGCGCGCTGTTCGGGCAGAATCGCAGTGACTACGCCAGCTTCATCGGCGTCGGCGTGCCCACGGTCTTCTTCAGCGATTCCACCGGGCCCTGCTACCACACCAACGGCGACGACCTGTCGGTGGTGGACTTCGGCAAACTGCAACACCAGATCGCCATCGCCTGGCACCTCACCCGGCAACTGGCCGACGGTACCGTGACCCCCGTTTTTGACGGCGCGGCCCCCGCGGCCACCTACGACGACGCGATTACCCTGGACAACCTGCTGCAACTCGCTCTCAGCGATCTCGACCGCTTCACTCCGGCGCAACAGGCCACCGCCCAGGCCCACGCGGCCACCATGGCCACACTGGTCGCCGAGGGCAGTGCGAACTTCGACGGCGCCGATGTGACGACGATGCTGCTAATCGCCCTGGAGGTTGTCGCCCTGCTGACTGAGGGTGACTGCGACGGATTCCTGGCGCCCTGAATACCGTGACGCCAAGCCCCAACGGTGTGGCAATTATTTGGCGGCCGGTCATTGCCGTGATCGCGTGCGCGCTGCTGCTGACGGCCTGCGAAAAATCGTCCGACGCGGAGCAGATCGCGCAAAACATCGCCGAGATGCAGGAGGCTGTCGAAGAGGGGAGCTTCTTTGCAATCCGCAAACACCTGGCCGAAAACTTTGTCGCCAACAACGAGCTGGACGCGGAGGAGGTCAAGCGCATGCTGCAGGTGTACAGCCTGCAGCACCGGAAAATCGATGTCACACTCGTGGACAGCGAGACCCAGGTAGACGAGACCCTGGGTTACCGCGCGGAATCACAGCTCTCCGTTATCGTCACGGGGTCATCCGGCCTCATACCCTCCGACGGCAGCATACGCAGGGTCGATGTGCTGTGGGAGAAGCACGGCGGTGACTGGCTGGTGATGAGGGCGGACTGGCGACGCAACCGATGATGCGAGAACACTACTTTCACCGACCCGCTGGAATGTGCCGCGAATTTCTTTTCCCGGATGAGCGGGATGCCAGGGGCCACCCATGAAGCGAATTCTTGTCACCGGCGCCAACAAGGGCATCGGACTGGCATCAGTGCAGGCCATGTTGGAACAGCACCGGGAGGCCGCCGTCATCCTCTGCGCGCGTGACCCCGCGCGCGGCCGTGCCGCCGTCCAGAGCCTCCTCGCCATCAATGCTGACTTCGACTCCAGGCTGCAGAGCCTGCAACTGGACGTGACCGATCCCGTCTCGGTGACTGCCGCCAGCGAGCAGGTGGCCGCCGGGGGCCCACTCTACGGCCTGGTGAACAACGCGGGCGTTGGCCTCGGGTCGGACGACCTCGCCGGTGTGCTCGCAGTCAATACCTACGGGGTCAAACGGGTCTGCGACGCTTTCCTCACCCTGCTGGAACCCGGCGGGCGCCTGGTCAACGTGTCCTCCGCGTCGGGACCGAAGTTTGTCGAGCAGTGCTCTGCCGAACGCCGGGCGTTTTTCATGGACGGCACCCTGGAGTGGTCTGTGATTGAAGACCTTATGGAAGCCGCCATCGAGGCCGGGAACGATGCCGCGCGCCTGCAAGAGCTGGGCCTCGGCAACGGCGGCGCCTACGGATTGAGCAAGGCCTGCGTGAGCCTGTACACGCTGGTGCTGGCCAGGGAGCACCCGGAACTTGTAATCAACGCCTGTACACCGGGCTATATCGAGACAGACCTCACGCGCCCCCAGGCGAAGCTGCGCGGGGCGACACCTGCCGACCTGGGCATGAAACCGCCCCGGGAGGGGACGAGGGCGATCCTGCACCTGCTGTTCGGCCAGCCCCACGGCAGCGGACACTACTACGGCAGCGACGGCCTGCGCAGCCCGCTGGATCGGTACCGCGCGCCCGGGAGTCCCGAGTACACGGGCGAAAACTGATAATTTACCGGCAGGAAATGGTGCCGGAGATAGGAGTCGAACCTACGACCTTCGCATTACGAATGCGCTGCTCTACCAACTGAGCTACACCGGCAGGAGAGGTGTCTGGAGGGCGCCCTCGCGGGCGGGGCGCATTTTAAGCAAACCCCATCGCCGTTGCAATCCGCTCTTGCGCGAGCGCTAAGGGGGGGATGTCAGACCGGGCTGCAGATCATGTAGTGCTGGATGGAAGGCTCCGGGTCGTTCAGCGCTTCCATCTCCCAGCCGGTGCCCTCCAGCAGCTCCAGGGCGTGCTTGCGCGAATAAATCGCCCACTTCAGTGGGTTCTTCGGGTCCCAGTCCTTGAAGTCCGGCGGGCCGGGCCACTTCTCCAGGTCTTCCTCCGACACCACCATCCATTTTGCCACCTGGTCCATGAAACCGTGGCCACCCTCGGTCGTCTCGAACACGAACAGGCTGTAGATCAGCTTGCCCCCGGGCTTGATGTAGCGCCGCAGCATTTTCAGCATGGCCACGTAATCCTCGGGAGCGAGGTGGGTGAATACCGAGAACAGGCAGATGACGTCAAAGCTCGCTTCCGGTACCGGCAGTTGCGTGTCGGCCGTCAGGCGCTCGCCGTCCGGATTGTACATCTCGTTGTGCAGGTCCAGGGAATGAAACTCGAAGCGCGGATCTGTAACGTTTGCCTTGAGGTATTCGATCAGGTCGCTGAATACATCGATGCCGACGTACCCCCCCAGCGGGATCTCATCCTCCATCATGACCTGCACCATCTTCACGCCGCAGCCCATGTCGAGAATCCGGGAATCGCGGAAGTCCTCGAGGCCCAGGCCGCGATACATCACCTTGATCAGGTTGCGCGCGGTGTCCTTGGACTCTTCCTCGTCCTTCGCCTTGCCTCCACGGCGAAACTCGCGGGGAACTTCCAGTTTCTGTCCTGACATATAACTGTCTCCGAAACGGGCCGGCCTACACCGGTCTGCAGATCATGTAATGCTGGATGGCGGTTTCCGGATCGTTCAGCGACTCGACTTCCCAGCCGGTGCCCTCCACGAGCTTCAGGGCATTCTCGCGCGAGTAGATCGCCCACTTCAGCGGCTGCTCCGGATCCCAGTCCTTGAAGTCCGGCGGGCCGGGCCAGTTGGCCACCTGTTCGTCCGACAGCTCAAGATTCTGTGAAATATGATCCATGAAACCCATACCGCCCTCGGTCGTCTCGAACACGAACAGGCTATAGAGCAGTTTGCCGCCCGGCTTTACGTAGCGCCGCAGCATTTGCAACATGGAGACGTAGTCGTGGGGGGCGAGGTGCGTGAAAACCGAAAACAGACACACGATGTCGAAGCTGCCCTCCTCCACCGGGAGTTGCGTGTTGCCCGTCAGCCGTTCGCCCTCGGGGTTGTACATGTCGTTGTGAAGATCCAGGGAGTGAAATTCAAAGCGCGGGTCGGAGACGTTTTGCTGCAGGAACTCAATCTGCTCCGGGAACACGTCCACCCCCGCGTAGTGCCCTACGGGCAGTTCGTTGCCGAGAAAGGCCTGCACCAGCTTCACCCCGCAGCCCATATCGAGTACCCGCTGGGAACCGAGGTCATCGAGGCCGAAGTTACGGCACATCAGGTTGATCAGGTCTACGCCGGAGGAGACCGAGTCGTCTTCGTCGTTGGCCTTACCGCCGCGCCGGAACTCGCGCGGCACATTCAGGATTTGTCCAGCCATGAATAAGTCCCGTTCAGGCGCCGCGACCAGCGGCGCACGTACGTTGCAAATGAGGGTCCTACTGCCTCGCGCGATTGCAGCCGGTGCAGGGAGGGACCGCGATCAGGAGTGTACGTAACTTCGAGAGCTTCGGCCAGCGGATCACGGTGTGCAGAGGTCCTGGCTGAAATCGCCGATGGTCCAGGGAGTATTGGGGTCGAGGGAGTCGCTGAGGGCGACCGGATTCAGGAACGTGCCCATATGGGACGTCGCGAGCGGGTCCCCGATATAGGTGGACTCGCTGAAATCCGCGACGGCCAGCGTGCCCTCCATATCCACGGTATCGACCTCAACCCCGTCGATATACAGGGAGAGAGCGATGTTATCCGGGGGACTGAATACAGCGAGCTTTTTACGGAAATACCCGGTGACGACCACGCTGTGGCAGGCCTGCACGGCCACGATATCGCCCGACAGGGTGGCCGGGCCGAGGTAAGCTGTCACCGTGTTGCCGCTGCGGTCCATGCTCCATGCACCCGTCTGTGTGACCAGCGGCCCGGAATATCCGGTGGGAACGCCTACACCGAAAGTATACCGCCCGAATCCGGGCGCGCGCAGGTAATCCGCCGACGTCAGTTCGCCGCCGCCGAAGGCATCGGGCGTGTAGATCGTGGGCACCGTATGTGCATCGCGGTACCAGGTCTTGTACCCGTCTACCAACTGGGTCTGCAGCGCCGGCGGAATCGGGATTACGGGAAATGTACCTGTCGGGTCGGCCACGAGGTCGTACAGAAGGGGATCCGGCAAGACCCCGAACGTTACAGGGCGCTGCAGGTAGCGGTACTGGCCGTCGGCGCTCAACACACCGTAGCTGTCCTCGCCGTGCTCCCAGTAGAGATCCCGCTGTGGTGCAGCCTGCGCCAGCTCAATCGTCGGATAGAAATCGCTGCCGTCCAGGTCGCCCGGAACGGTGATGCCCGCGGCCGAGAGCAGCGTGGGATATATGTCCTGGATGCTGATGGTGTCCGCTATCACCTGCCCGTTGACCGCACCGTCCGGGAACAGCATCAACAGGGGCGTGCGCAGGCTGCCCTCAAACAACGCGTTCTTCTTCCCCCAGTAGGGGCTGTTATTGTCGATCTCCAGGTTGGTACCGCCGTTGTCGCTGACGATAACGACGATCGTGTCGTCGAGCGCACCCAGCGTGTCGAGATGGTCAACGACCCGCCCGATATTGAAATCAAGCTGGTTGACCAGCGCCTGGTAGCGCCCCTCATCGGTATCCGGGTACAGGGCCGCAAACGCAGCGGACGGCGAGATCGGGGAGTGCGGTGCGTAATACCAGAGATTCACGAACCAGGGTGCGCCCTCGCCGTGAACATCGTCGATCACCTCGATGGCCTTGTCCGTGATGATGTCTTCGAGGTGTCCCGTGAAGTACGCGCCCGGCTCGGTATCGCCCTGCAGCCACGGGTTCTCGTAACGCGGAATCGAGTAGGTCAGCTCGCCCTGCTCATGTACCCCGGGCAGGAAACTCTGCGTGAGGAAGCCAAACCAGTGATCAAACCCCTGGGCGTCCGGCCATGCGCCAAGTTCCTGCTCCCCGAGGTGCCACTTGCCCAGGTGCCAGGTGGTATAGCTCTCTTCCTGCAGCCGTTCCGGGAGCGTGACGACCTCGGGCGTGATGCCCCTGCTGTTGGGGACGTACCCGAGTCGCTCCGGGTACATCCCCGTGAGCAGCGCCGCCCGCGCCGGGTTACACACCGGGTTCGCATAATGACGGGTGAAGCGCACGCCGTCCTGCGCAAACTGGTCCAGGTTCGGCGTGTCGATGTTGGTATTGCCGTTGTTGATCGCGAGGTCGTTGAACCCCATGTCGTCGACCATGACGAGCAGTACGTTAGGCCTGCCCAGGGGGTTGGGGTCCAGCCGGTCCACGATCCCGTCACCGTCGGTATCGACATCGACCTCGTCCGGCGCGATGTAGTCCGGGTCGTGGGCGTCCATGATGCTCTGGGCCAGGGCCTTGAGATCGGTGATGTAACCGGGGTTGTAGCTGTAACCGTTCAGGTCGACATCGTACAGGGCACCCAGCCACACCAACTCGCCCAGCTCGACGAGTATGTCACCCGGCGTGCCTGCGCTGTCCTGGAAAACGGCGACCGCAGGGCCGCCGACCAGTGTCGAGACATCAGGGAGATTGGCATCATCGTACAGGTGGTACAGCTCCACCGCGGCCCTGCCCAACGGCACACTGTAGAAATCGACGCCCGGGTAATACCCCCGCAACTGGTTGATGAGCGAGTGCACGGCGGCCTGGTTGGCCTCGTAGGCCGCCTCGTAATCCTCGTTGGTACCGCCCTCGGGGTCGTCGCTCCAGGGCACGCTGATGAAGAAACGTGTGTCGGCATGCTGTGCCAGCGCGTAGTCGACCCAGAGCCTGTAGCCATCGACCGACGGATACGCGGCGGACCAGGTCATACCGAACAGCTCCACGTCGCCGTTGTCGAGCTCCGCCTGTATGTTCGCCCGCGCCACGGTGTCATCCCAGAACGCCTGGGGTGCGCCGAGGTCGCCGGCGGCCAGGAAAGTGGCAGTGGTGTGATCTGTATAGCCGGCGTTGATGGCATGGGCCTCGATACCCTGGGCAATCGGGTCGAACAGTTCATTGCCCATGAATACAGAGACGAAACCGGTGTTGGTGGTGGAGCGGAACACCGCTTCCAGCGGACTGAGCGTAAAGCCCTCGTACTGTTCGACCAGGCTCCCCGGAATATTGAACGAGCAGGTGTTGTCCAGGGACTTTCTGCAGTAGCTGCTCCAGCGGCGGAACTGCCAGCCGGGCTTGGGAACGCCCGTGTAGGTCTCGACGTAATCGCCGGGGCCGAGTATTTCGTTGTCGGTACAGTTCGGGGAGCTGGCCTGGAAGTCCGCGAGTGTGCAGTCGCGGTTGCCGGAGTCGGACAGGATATCGCCCTCGCCCACGATGGCCAGGGGCTGTTTACACGCGTAGAGAAACAGCAGGAGGAACCCTGCCAGAAACAATCTGGAAGTTGTCATAATCGCGGCTGTATCCTTATCGTTGCCCGACCCCGCGGGGGGTTAAAACTAATGCCTGACGGCGCGGGCGTTAAAGTACCAATAGTAATATAAACTTGTGTTTTTATTTCCATTAGTAATATATAGCCGCAGCCCCGGGGCCCCCTCTTCTATCTGCCCATTTGACTATGCAAGTTTGACGCCACACCCGGAATATCAGCGACTTGCGTGGCTCCGGGCGGTGCCCCTGTAAAGTTTCCTGACGGCCTGCGCGGTGCCGCGCGCCGCCACAATAGCGGTATACTGCCGACGTCACGGCGCGCCCGGCGGGCGCCCTCTACTAATAATCTGGCCTGGCAAGGGGCGCGTGAATGGGTCGCTGGTTACTGTTGTCTGCAGTGGTGTTGGGAGCCGCTGTCCTTGTATTCGGCGGCGACGAAAGCGACGGGCAGGCCGCACGTCCCAATATCCTGCTCATCGTCCTCGACGACTTCGGCTACAACGACCTGGGTGCCAACGGCAATGACATGGCGCCCACGCCCAACCTCGACGAGTTCGCCGCTCAGGGCACGCGCTATACCCGGCACTACGCGGACGCCTCCTGTGCAGTGGCAAGGGTGACGCTGCTGACGGGGCGCAACCCCGCCGGGTTCGGCTTCCGCCCGGTGGCGCTGGGCCTGTCCTCCGACACCCGGACCATCGCCAGTTTCCTGCGCGACAACGGCTACCGCACGTTCCATGTCGGGAAATGGCACGTCGGCAACGCCACCCTGGAGCAGTCGCCTGGCCGGCTCGGCTTCCAGGATTGGTTCGGCTTCCTCTTTCAATCGGAATTGGCGGGGGGCCCGAACAAGGCGGGGACCTATAAGCGACCGACGTATTTCAATCCGTGGTTGCGGGAAAACAACGCGCCGCCCGAAAAACACCTGGGGCATCTCACCGATATCCTCACCGATCGGGCGGTGGATTTTATCGACACCCGCGCACACGATGAGCAGCCCTGGTTCCTGAACCTCTGGTTCTACGCTCCCCACAATCCGCTGCAGGCGGCGCCGCGGTTCCGGGAACGCTATCCCGAGGGCGTTGAGGGAGATTACTACGCCCTGCTGGAACAACTCGATTTCAGCGTGGGCCGGGTCCTTGCAACCCTGGACGACAACGAGCTGACCCGGGACACGCTGGTGATCGTAGTCAGCGACAATGGCGGCACCAATATCGCGGCCGAGAACAACTATCCCTTCGAGGGCTACAAGGGAACCTACACCGAGGGAGGGCTGCGGACCCCACTGTTGATTCGCTGGCCCGGGCACACCAAGGCGGGCCGGGTGGACGACACGGTCACCTCTCTCTACGACATTTTTCCCTCACTCGCCACTGCCGCGGGCGCCGAAATTCCCGCCGGCCTCCAGGGGCGCAACCTGTTCGGGGATGAGGCGGACCCGACAGGGAACCTCTACTGGGAGTCCAGCGACTCACTGGTTCACATGTACTCGGTCCTCTCCCCGGATGGCCGCTGGCGCCTCACGGTGCCCTGGTACGCGCCCCCGCTCCTGTACGACCTCAGGAAAAACCCCCGCGGTGACAAGGACGTGATTTCTGATCACCCCAGGGTCGCCTCCAGGTTGAACAACGAGTACCTCGAATGGCGGCGCACCGTTCGCAACGTCGGCGTGAGCGACGAACCCTTGAACGACCGTGGTCAGCGCATTCTGCGGGGCGACGACCAGCAGCGCAGCCCGGGATACAGTGGTTTCAGTTTCGCCATCGGGGCGACACCGGGTGAGGGCGCGGACGGCACCCGGGGGTATATCGCCGATCACCCCGGAAGGTGGAGCCTCGTCTACGATGCGAAAGAGGGCCTGCAACTGGATGTACTGGGCACAAAGATGAAGGGCCCGGTGCTGCGCGCGGGCGAATGCAGCGATATCGTGGTGGCGACGCACTTCAGGATGTCGCCGAGAACGCCGGAGCGTAACAACGCGATCATCATGTTGTTCGTGGACGGCGTGCTCGCGGCGGGGCAATCGATGCCGCAGCCGCCACTGAACACCTGGGGCAAAGCCAACCCCACTTACATCGGCATCAGCGCATCGGGCAGCAGCCCCTTCCAGGGCGAGTTGAGCGCGCCGGTCATTATCAATGAACGACTGGTGCTCGATGCGCAGGCAGACAAGATCGGCAACGGGCTCTCCAGTATCGCGAGCAACTGTCCCGCACCCGCGGAAGACCGGCCGCCCCCGAAACTCATCGCCGTTGCGGAGGCGCGCTAGGCCCGCGCCGCTGCCATCACCTCCAGCCCCTCGAACACGAGGTCGGGCACCCAGTCGCCGCCACGGTCCAGGAATGCCATCAGGCGCCGCCCGCCGCCACCGCAGAAGAACAGCGCGGGCGATTCGCCCCCGCTGCGATCCAGGGCCGTGGCGACGGCACCCGTGGATGCCAGGGCGATGCCGTGGCGCACGGCCTCGGCGGTGGAACGCCCGGGTGTCAGCGCGTAGTCGATATCCTCGTCGAAGCGCACGCGATCAGTGTCCAGCAACAGCGCCCGCTCCATGAGATCGACGCCGGGAACGATGAATCCACCCTCGTGCACCCCGTCTGCGCCCACCAGGTCGATGGTCAGCGCCGAGCCGGCATCAACGACGCAGAGCCGGCCGCAATGGCGGGCGCGTGCGCCCAACATCGCCAGCCAGCGGTCCACACCCATGCGCGCGGGATCGCCGTAACTGTTCACCAGGTCACCGCTGCGCGCCTCGGTGCGCGCGAACCAGGGCTCGACGCCGTAGCGCTCGCGCAGGGTCGACGCCAGGGATTCCTCCGCGGACGCCGACGCGACACTCGACACCAGTACCTGCCCCACCGCGGCGCCCGGCTCCGGGAGCGCGTCCGGGTAGCGGCCCCGGTCCAGCACTGCGTCGCCGCTCACCAGGCGCCACTTCGCCCCCGAGTTGCCGACGTCCAGCTGCAGGGAAACAACAGCGTCACTCACGTGTCCGGCCTCAGCGAAATCTCGCCGCCGTGGAGCAACTGCACCCCGCTGCCGGTGTCCAGGCGCAGGGCGCCGCGCTCGTCCACGCCCTGGGCGGAGCCCACCAACCGGTTGGCGCCGGTATCGATCACAACCGGCCGGCCCGCGTAGGCGTCCAGCGCCAGCCAGGCGTCGCGCCAGGGGGCGAAACCGACGCTCTCGAACTCCGCCGCGAGGGGCAACAGTTCATTGAGCAGGGCCGCCAGGACGGTATTGCGGCCCGGCGAGCCGCCGCCCGCCGCCGCGGTGAGATCCGTCCACGGCTGGTCGATCGCCGCGGCCGCGGCCGAGGGCATGCGGACGTTCAGCCCGACGCCGATCACCACCTGGCAGGGCCCGTCGGCATCCCCTGTCATCTCCAGCAGGATGCCGCCGAGTTTGCGGTCGCCGTGCAACACGTCGTTGGGCCACTTCAACTGCGTATCGGTCACGCCGCAGCGGGCCAGGGCGCGCGCAACCGCCACACCGACGGCCAGGCTCATGCCCTCGAGCGCCGCGGCACCCTGGCCGAAACGCCACAACAGCGACAGGTAGATGTTGCCGGCGTAGGGGCTCACCCAGTCGCGCCCGCGCCGGCCGCGACCGGCGCTCTGGGACTCGGCGGTACAGACGAGCCCCGATTGCCCGCCGTCCGCGGCGCGGCGCAGCAGCTCCGCGTTGGTGGAATCCGTCCTGTCCAGCAACAGCAGGTCGGTGAGCAGGTTTGCGGCGGCGGGTTCCAGGCCGGCGCGCACCTGCGCGGCGTCGAGCAGGTCGAGACCGCCGGGTATGCGGTAACCCCGGCCGCGCTGGCTCTGCACCTCGATCCCGGCCTCGCGGGCCACCTTGTTGAGTTGCTTCCACACCGCGGTACGGCTCACCCCCAGCGCGTGCGCGAGGTCCTGTCCCGAGCGGAATTCGCCGTCGGCGAGCAGGCTGAGCAGCTTGGATGTGGCCATGGAATCTCCCGTTTCAGGCGGCTTGGATGATAGCAGATTCACCCCGGAAGGCCCGGAATCCGCGGCCCACGGGCGGATTAGCAGCCCGGGTCTCTATATTAACGTTTACGTTAACGTAAACTTTGGCTATAGTCTCGGGACATTCTCCCCGGGGACCCGGCGCCGGATGGCAGACAGGACCTACACAATCTCCGACCTCGCGCGGGAGTTCGGGGTCACCACCCGCACCATCCGCTTTTACGAGGAGCAGGGATTGGTCAGCCCCCGGCGCGAGGGACAGAAGAGACTCTACTCCCCCGCCGACCGGGTGCGCATCCAACTCATCCTGCGCGGCAAGCGCATCGGCATGACCCTCAGGGAGAGCGCGGAGGTCATCGACATGTACGACCCGGCGAACAACAACAGTGACCAGCTCAGCTCCCTGCTCGCGGTGGTCGCGGAGAAGCGCGCCAAACTGCTGCAACAAAGGGACGATATCGACGACATGCTCGCCGGCCTGGACGAGGTCCAGGGCCTGTGCGAGACGGCCCTGGCAGGGGCCGGCGACAACGACTGAAAGGACACCAGCATGAACACCGGCTATCCCAACCTCAACTTCGGCCTCGGCGAGGACATCGACATGCTGCGCGACGCGGTGTACCAGATGTGCCGGAAGGAGATCGCACCGCGCGCGGCGGACATCGATCGCGACAACGAATTCCCAGCCGACCTGTGGCGCACCTTCGGCGACATGGGGCTGCTGGGCATCACGGTTGACGAGGCGTACGGCGGCAGCGCCATGGGTTACCTGGCCCACTCCGTGGTGATGGAAGAGATCAGCCGCGCCTCGGCGTCGGTGGGCTTGTCCTACGGCGCGATGTCGAACCTGTGCCTGAACCAGCTGCGCAAGCACGGCACCGAGGAGCAGAAACAACAGTACCTGCCCCGACTGTGCTCCGGCGAGCACGTGGGCGCGCTGGCGATGTCCGAGGCGAACGCGGGTTCCGACGTGGTCGGCATGAAACTGCACGCGCGCAGGGACGGCGACAACTACGTTCTCAACGGTACCAAGATGTGGATCACCAACGGCCCGGACGCAGACGTTTACGTCATCTACGCCAAGACGGACCCCGACGCCGGCAGCAGGGGAATTACCGCGTTCATCGTGGAGCGCGACTTCCCCGGTTTCTCCCGCTCGCCGAAGCTCGACAAACTCGGCATGCGCGGCTCCAACACCTGCGAGCTCGTATTCGAGGACTGTAAGGTGCCCGCGGACAACGTCCTGCGCGACGAGGGCGACGGGGTGAAGATCCTCATGTCCGGCCTCGATTACGAGCGCACGGTGCTGTCCGGCGGCCCGGTGGGCATCATGCAGGCGTGCATCGACGAGGTGCTGCCGTACCTGCACGACCGCAAGCAGTTCGGCCAGAGTATCGGTGAATTCCAGCTGATGCAGGGCAAGCTGGCGGATATGTACGCGGACCTCAACGCCTGCCGCGCCTACCTCTACGCGGTCGCCGGCGCCTGCGACCGCGGCGAGGAGACGCGCCAGGACTGCGCTGCAGTGATCCTGTACACCGCGGAGAAAGCCACGCAGATGGCGCTGCAGGCGATCCAGGCGCTGGGTGGCTTCGGCTACACCAACGAGGCGAACACGGGGCGCCTGCTGCGGGACGCCAAGCTGTACGAGATCGGTGCCGGGACCTCTGAAATCCGCCGCATGCTGATCGGACGCGAGCTCTTCAACGCCACCGCCTAGGAGAATCCCATGGCCGTATTGCAGACCCGGCTGGATACCCGCGACGGGGGATTCCAGGACAACCGCGAACACATGCAGGCCCAGGTCGCGGACCTGCGCCGGCTGGTCGGTGAGATCTGCCTCGGGGGCGGTGAGAAAGCGCGCGAGCGCCACACTGCCCGTGGCAAACTGTTGCCACGGGAGCGTCTCGACGCTCTGCTGGACCCGGGCTCGCCCTTCCTGGAACTGTCGCAACTGGCGGCCCACGAGGTCTACGAGGACAGGGTGCCCGGCGCCGGCATCATCACAGGGATCGGCCGCGTCGAGGGGCAGGAGTGCATGATCTTCGTCAACGACGCCACCGTAAAGGGCGGCACCTACTACCCGCTCACAGTGAAAAAACAGGGGCGCGCACAGACCATCGCGGAAGAGAATCACCTGCCCTGCCTGTACCTCGTCGACTCAGGCGGCGCCTTCCTGCCGCTGCAGGACGAGGTGTTTCCCGACCGGGAACACTTCGGCCACGCGTTCTACAACCAGGCGCGCATGTCGGCCATGGGCATCCCGCAGATCGCCGCGGTGCTCGGTTCCTGCACCGCTGGAGGCGCCTACCTGCCGGCAATGGCAGACGAATCCATCATTGTGAAGAACCAGGGCACTATCTTTCTGGGTGGGCCGCCGCTGGTAAAAGCGGCGACCGGGGAGGTGGTATCCGCCGAGGAGCTGGGCGGCGCGGACGTGCACTGCCGCACCTCCGGCGTCACGGACCACTACGCAAACAACGATCACCACGCCCTGCAACTCATGCGCCGTGCGGTCGCGCGGCTGAACCGCGTCAAGCGGGTGGACCTCGACGCGCGGGCCAGCGCTGAACCGCTGTACCCCACCGAGGACGTCTACGGCGTCATCCCGGAGGACGCCAGGCAGCCCTTCGACGTGCGGGAAGTGATTGCGCGCACCGTCGACGGCTCCGAGCTCGACGAGTTCAAGCCGCTGTTCGGCGAGACGCTGGTGTGCGGCTTCGCGCGCATTCACGGCTACCCGGTCGGCATCGTCGCCAACAACGGCATCCTGTTCAGCGAGTCCGCGGTGAAGGGCGCACACTTCGTGGAACTCTGCGCCCAGCGGCGCATCCCCCTGGTCTTCCTGCAGAACATCACCGGCTTCATGGTCGGCAAGCAGTACGAGTCCGGCGGCATCGCGCGTCACGGCGCGAAGATGGTGCACGCGGTGGCCTGCGCCAACGTGCCGAAGTTCACGGTCATCATCGGCGGCTCCTTTGGCGCGGGCAACTACGCCATGTGCGGCCGCGCGTACGAGCCGCGCTTCCTGTTCATGTGGCCGAACGCGCGCATCTCCGTGATGGGCGGCGAACAGGCGGCGGGCGTGTTGGCGACGGTGCGGCAGGATGTGCTGGCGCGGGACGGCAAGGGCATGAGCGACGAGGAGGAAGCGGCGTTCAAGCAGCCGATCCTCGACCAGTACGAACACCAGGGCCACCCCTACTACGCCTCCGCGCGCCTGTGGGACGACGGCGTGATCGACCCGGCGGATACGCGCACGGTGCTGGGGCTGTCGATCTCGGCGGCACTGAACGCACCGGTGGAGGAGTCGCGCTTCGGCGTGTTCAGGATGTGACCGCCGCAGGCGGTCATCCCCGCGCAGGCGGGGGTCCAGGGGCTATAAACGCAGGAGGAGGTCCAGTAAGTCAAATGGAGCGATGACAATCCAGCCATGTTCACCAAGATACTGATTGCCAACCGCGGCGAGATCGCCTGCCGCGTCATCCGCACCGCCAGGCGACTGGGTGTCGCCACCGTCGCGGTGTACTCCGATGCCGACGCCCACGCCCTGCACGTGCGCCTCGCCGACGAGGCGGTCCATCTCGGGCCGCCGCCGGCGCGAGAGTCCTACCTGCTGGGCGAGCGCATCGTCGAGGCCGCACTCGCCACCGGTGCTGGGGGCATTCATCCCGGCTACGGGTTCCTGTCGGAAAACGCGGGCTTCGCCCGGGCGTGCGAAGACGCCGGGGTGGCATTCATCGGCCCGGGGGCGGATGCCATCGAGGCCATGGGCTCCAAGTCCGCCGCAAAACGTATCATGGAACAGGCGGGCGTTCCGCTGGTCCCCGGCTATCACGGCGAAGACCAGGACGCACAGCGACTGCGCGCGGCGGCCGTCGGCATGGGCTTCCCGGTGCTGCTCAAAGCGGTCGCCGGTGGCGGCGGCAAGGGTATGCGCCAGGTCTGGTCGGCGGAGGAGTTCGACGCGGCGCTGGAGGCCGCGCGGCGCGAGGCGCAGGCCAGCTTCGGCGACGATAACATGCTCGTGGAGAAATACCTGCAGCAACCGCGCCACGTGGAGGTGCAGGTGTTTTTCGATCACCACGGCAAGGGCGTGTACCTCGCCGAGCGGGACTGCTCGGTGCAGCGCCGCCACCAGAAAATCATCGAGGAGGCACCCGCGCCCGGCATGACGCGGGAACTGCGCGCGCGCATGGGCGAGGCCGCCCTCGCCGCCGCCGCCGCAATCGACTACCGCGGCGCGGGTACGGTGGAGTTTCTGCTGGACACGGACGGCGCCTTCTACTTCATGGAGATGAACACGCGCTTGCAGGTGGAACACCCTGTAACCGAGATGATTACCGGGCAGGATCTCGTGGAGTGGCAGCTGCGGGTTGCCTGCGGCGAATCACTGCCCCTGGGCCAGGATGAGATCAGCCTGCGCGGCCACGCCTTCGAGGCGCGTATCTACGCGGAGGACCCGGACAACGACTTCCTGCCGGCGACGGGCACCCTCGGGTTCCTGCAGCCGCCCGAGGAGTCGCGCCATGTGCGGGTGGACTCGGGCGTCCTGCAGGGCGACGAAATCAGCGTGCACTACGACCCACTTATCGCGAAACTGGTGGTCTGGGACGAGAGCCGGGAGCGCGCCCTGCAACGCCTGGCCGGGGCGCTGGCGGACTACCGCATCGGCGGCACCGTGACCAACATCGACTTCCTGTACAACCTCGCGACCTGTGAAGCCTTCGCCGCCGCCGAGCTGGATACGGGCTTCATCGAACGCCACCGGGAGGCCCTGTTCCATGAATCCGCCGCCGACCTCGACCGGGACCTGCCGCGGGCTGCTCTCGCCGCGCTGCTGCACCGCGACGCGGGGCCCGGCGCCACCGCGCCCGGCGATCCCCACTCACCCTGGCAACTGGGCGGTGCGTGGCGCCTCAACCAACCCCATGTGCAGCAGATCACCCTGCACTGCCACGGCGCGGACCACACCCTGGCCGTGGAGAGTGACGGCGATCGCTGGCGCATCAGCGCGGCTGGGCGGGAGACCACGCTGGGAGGTACACTGGCGGGCGACGCGCTCGTCCTGCAGGCGGACGGGCACCGCCAGCGAGCCGTGCTGGCCCCGGTGGGCGAAGGGTTTACACTTTACCTGCCCGAGGGCGCATACCATTTCCACGTGGTGCGTCCCGACACCGGCGAGGGGGAGACCGGCGGCGACGGCGCACAACTGGCCGCGCCCATGAACGGTACCATTGTCGCGCTGCTGGCGACCGAGGGCGCCGAGGTGGCCGAGGGCGAACCCCTGCTGGTAATGGAGGCGATGAAAATGGAACATACCATCCGCGCACCCGCGGCGGGTGTGCTGCACCGCTTCCGCTGCGCGCCGGGCGACCTGGTCGACGGCGGCGCGGAACTGGTGGACTTCGAGGCGAGAGAGGACTGACGGCGCATGGACCTACCGGCGAGGGTGCAGATTGTCGAGGTGGGACCCCGCGACGGCCTGCAGAACGAGGCCCAGACGATCCCGGTAGAGACCAAGGTACAATTGATCGACGATCTCGTCGCCACCGGATTGTCCCGGATCGAGGCCGGCAGTTTCGTCAACCCGCGCTGGGTGCCCCAGATGGCGGACAGCGATGCGGTATTCGCCGGGATCGGCCGCCGCGCCGGCGTCACCTTCAGCGCCCTGACACCGAACCTGCGCGGCTTCGAACGGGCCCTCGCCTGCGGCGCGGACGAGGTCGCGATCTTCGCGGCGGTCACCGAGAATTTCTCGCAAAAAAACGTCAATTGCAGTATCGCCGAGAGCCTGGCGCGATTCGCGGAGGTCACCGCGGCCGCCCGCGAGCACGGCATACCCGTGCGCGGCTACGTGTCCTGCGTGCTGGGCTGCCCTATCGACGGGGAGGTCGCCCCGCAACAGGTGGTCGACGTGGCCGTCGAGCTGCTCGACATGGGTTGCCGCGAAATTTCCCTGGGGGACACGATCGGGACCGGCACGCCGGGCAGCATGCAGGCGCTGCTGGATGCGCTGCTGCCGCGCTGCGACGCGGGCCGGCTCGCGGTGCACTGCCACGACACCTACGGCCAGGCGCTGGGCAACATCCTGGTCGCACTGCAGAACGGCATCGCCGTGGTGGATGCCTCCGTCGCCGGGCTCGGCGGCTGTCCCTATGCCCAGGGCGCGACCGGCAACGTGGCCACCGAGGACGTGGTGTACATGTTGCAGGGCATGGAGATCGACTGCGGTGTGGACCTCCCGGCGCTCGTGGCAGCGGGCAACCGCATCTCCGCCGTGCTCGGCCGGCGCTCCGCGTCGCGGGCCGCGCTGGCCCTGACGGCGAAACGGGCGTGACGCACCCCTGATGCTCGACCCCCTCATTATTCTGCTCGCACTGGGCTGCGGCCTGGCCAGTCGCGCCGCGGGCCTGCCGGCACTGATCGGGTACCTCGCCGCGGGTTTCGTGCTGCACGAGCTGGACATTGCGGGCGGCGCGCTGCTGGAGGGCCTGTCGGACCTCGGCGTGATGCTGTTGCTGTTCACCATCGGCCTCAAGCTGCAGCCGGAGAAACTGCTGCGCACCCAGGTGTGGGGCACCACGCTGCTGCACATGGCGGCGATGCAGCTGTTGTTCATGGCCGTGCTCTTCGGCTTCGACGCCACCCTTGGCCACGTGGACATCGACTTCGGCACCCGGGCCATCGTGGCCTTCGCCCTGACGTTCTCCAGCACCGTGTTCGTCATCCAGGTCATGCAGGCCCGCGGTGAGACCGCCGCCAGCCACACGACGCTGGCGATCGGCATCCTCGTGATACAGGACCTCGCGGCAGTGATCTTTCTCGCCGTCGCCACGGGCAAGATGCCGCAGGTGACCGCGCTGCTCCTGCTGCTCCTGCTGCCGATGCGCGGGCTGATCCTCCGACTGCTGGCGCTCTGCGGCCACGGCGAGCTGTTCACGCTCGCCGGCCTGGCCATCGCCGTGGGCGGCGCCGCGCTGTTCGAGGCCGTGGGTATCAAGGGCGACCTGGGCGTACTATTGCTCGGCGCCTGGCTGGCCGGCCACCAGAAGACCAAGGAGCTGGGTCGCAACCTGCTCTATTTCAAGGACCTGTTTCTCGTCGGCTTCTTCCTCACCATCGGACTCGGCGGCTGGCCGGAGCAGGAGTACATCCTGCTGGCCTGCGTGCTCGGCGCCCTCGCCCTCGTGAAACCGTTCCTGTACTTCCCGCTGATGACGCTGTTCCACACCACACCGCGCACCGCGCTGCTCAGCGCGATCTCGCTGGGCAACTTCAGCGAATTCGGACTGATCGTTGTCGCCGTATCGGCGGACAGCGGCATCCTGGACCCGACCTGGAGCGCGACGCTCTCCCTGGCCATCGCGGTGAGCTTTATCATCAACTCGCCGCTCAGCGGCCGCTCCCACGCGCTCTACCGGCGCTGGTGTGACTCCCTGGTGCGCTTCGAATCCGCCCGGGTGCGCAGGGCCCAGCCGGACACGTCCGGGACGCGCTGCTTCGTCCTCGGCATGGGGCGGGTCGGCACGGGCGCCTACGACGCCGTCCACCCGCGCTTCGGTTCCGAGGTGCTGGGCGTGGACGAGAACGAGGCCAAGATCGCGGAGCACCTCGAGGCGTCGCGCCGCGTGATCATCGCGGACGCGAGCGATCCCGATTTCTGGTACCGGGTGGATCTCGAACCGGTGGAGCTGATCATGCTGGCGCTGACGAACCAGGAGGAGAACCTGCGCGTCTGCCGCCTGTTGCAAGAGATGGGGTACACCGGCCAGATTTCCGCGGTGGTACGCTTCGACGAGGAGGCGGACGAGCTGCGCGAGCACGGCGTATCCGCGTTCAACCTGTACGCCCAGGCCGGTGCGGGATTCGCGGAACACGCGGCGCGCCACCTCGACGAACACTCTCGCGGCTGACGTCGGGTGGCGCTCAAACCCACGATCTACAAGGTACAGGTGACCCTGTCCGACAGCGATCGCAACTGCTTCGAAAGCTTCACTCCCACCCTGGCGCTGCACCCCTCCGAGACCGTCGAGCGCATGGCGGTGCGACTCCTCGCATACTGCCTGGAGTACACCCCGGGCCTCGAATTCACCCGCGGCCTGTCCACCGCGGATGAACCCGACCTGTGGCGACACGCGGACGACGGCGAACTGCTGTGCTGGGTCGAGGTCGGCCAGCCGGAGGAGGCACGGCTGCGCAAGGCCTGCGGTCGCGCACGCGAGGTCGCGGTGTACGCCTTCGGCAGCGGCGCGGACACCTGGTGGAAGCAGCAGGGTGACGCCATCGCCGCGTTGCCGCGCCTGCGCGCGATGCAGTTCGACTGGGCGGAAGTGCAGGCGGTAGCCGGCCTGTTGCAGCGCACCGTCGCACTGTCGATCAGTATCGTCGGCGGCGTGCTCTACGTGGATGACGGCGCCGCGAATGTGAGCCTGGAGCCGCGCCGGCTGCTGGGAAGCTGAGCCGCGTTCAGGGCGAGGCGAGCGCCCCCGCGCGTGCGGCACCGCGATTCAGCAACGCGAGAAACAGCAGGTTCACCCCGCAATACCCCCACGCCACACCGACACCCATTGCGCCGAACAAAGCCGGCCCGTTCAGGGCCAGAAAGCAGGCCGCGAGCACGAGGCGCAGGGCCTCCCAGGGCAGCAGGGAAGACGCTGCGCGACCGTCCAGCCACAGGGCGGTGGCGACGCTGGTGCCGAGCAGGAACGCCCACAGCGCGACACCGGACCAGTAACCGGGCTCGATGGCCAGCATGGTCACGAGCAGGGTCACCAGCGCGACCAGCTGGAAGAAGGCGTAGCCGCTGACCACACCCGGCACCTGCGGATCGAAGCGGTGGAAATTCGACAGGTCGGTCTTCTCCCGCGGGTAGCGTGCAGCGACATCCGCCGGGCGCCAGCCCGTGCGCGACACCCACACACGGAGCTTGTCGCGCCAGTCGCGGGTGCGCCAGCTGTCCTGCGCCATGTCGACATAGATATGGGTGAGTGCACGGAACGGGTTGAAGCTCTTCAGGGCGCCGCGAATACCGAACACAACCGGCTCGCCGTCCAGTTCCTCCTGGAACGTACCGAACAGGCGATCCCAGATAATGAACAGGCCGCCGTAGTTGCGGTCGAGGTAGACGTCGTTCTGCGCATGGTGCACCCGATGATTGGAGGGCGTGACGAAAATCCACTCGTACCAGCCGAGCTTGCCAATATGCTCCGTGTGCACCCAGAACTGGTAGATCAGGTTGATGGAGCCGACCGTCACGACCACCTCCGCGGGAATGCCGACGAGGTACATGGGGATGTAAAACAGCCAGCCGAGCAGGAACCCGGTGCTGGTCTGGCGCAGGGCGGTGGTGAGGTTGTAGTCCTCGCTCTGGTGGTGGGCCACGTGCGCCGCCCAGAAAATCGTGCGCTCGTGCCCGATGCGGTGCAGCCAGTAGTAACAGAAATCGTACAGCACCATGGCCAGCACCCAGGTGAGCCAGTGGCCGGGATCCATCAGCGGCAGCGAGAAGTACTCGGTCACCAGGTAGTAGATGTAGCCGCCGACGCCGAGTGTCACGAAGCGCCGGGCCTGGCTGAGCACGCCCAGGAACAGGCTGCCCACACTGTCGTTGAGGCGGTACGTGTTGCGCCTTACCAGGAACCCGTAGGCGAGCTCGACCAGCATGGCCAGGATGAAAAATGGAATGGCGTAAACGACGAGGTCCATGAATCCGTTTCCCGGGTCTGCGAACAGATTGCGCGCCGCGTTGCGACGGGCAGGGGGCGCGGGGCACCCACTGACGATGGGGCGCATTGTAGGGGCCGGCGCCGGGCGGCGGCAATGCGGCCCGGGGACAAATAGCAGTCATTTGCGGCCATCAATGGAGGGCCGAATCTGGCTAGTCCGGCACCGGGTAGCGGTCTATAGTGCGGCCATGGACACGACGAGCGAACACGGCACCCCACTGGACACTCCACAGGACCCTCCACTGGACCCTCCATTGGACTACGAGACCTGCCGCCGTGCGCGCCTGTCCCGGGACCCCCGTTTCGACGGCGAGTTCTACCTCGCCGTCAGTACCACCGGCATCTACTGCCGGCCGGTGTGTCCGGCCCGGGCGCCCGCGGAGAAGAACGTGCGCTACTACCGCAGCGCCGCCCAGGCCGCGCGCGACGGTTACCGGCCCTGCCTGCGCTGTCGTCCTGAATCGGCGCCCAACAGCCCCGCATGGAACGGCACGTCCACCACCGTCAGCCGCGCGTTGCGGCTCATCGAGGAGGGCGCACTGAACACCGGTTCGCTGCCGGCGCTCGCCGACAGGCTGGGCATCGGCGAGCGCTACCTGCGCAAGCTGTTCGAACGCGAACTGGGTGTGTCGCCCACGGCGCTCGCGCTCAACCAGCGGCTGTTGTTCGCCAAGAAACTGCTCGCGGAGACCAGCCTGCCGGTGACGGAGGTCGCCTTTGCGGCGGGCTTCGGCAGCGTGCGCCGCTTCAACAGCGCGGTGGACACGCATTTTCGTCTGCCGCCCTCGGCACTGCGCAGGCAGTCACGGGCGCGCAAGGGGCACTCGGGCGTGACGCTGCAGCTGCAATACCGCCCGCCCTACGACTGGGAGGGCGTGCGTGCGTTCTTCGCCCGCCACGCGATTGCGGGCGTGGAGGAGGTCAGCGACCGGAGCTACCATCGCACCCTGCTCGTCGACGGCAACCCGGGGTGGTTCAGTGTGCGGCCGCAGCGGGGCCGCGACGCGCTGCGCCTGGAGCTGTCACTGCCGGACCTGCGCTACCTCATGCCGGTCGTGGCACGGGTGCGGCGCATGTTCGACCTCGACGCCAATCCCGCCGCCATCGCCGCCGCGCTGGGCGACGACGCGCACCTGCGGTCCCCGCTCAAGCGCTTCCCGGGAATACGCGCACCGGGCTACGGCTCCCTGCACGAGTCCTCGACCCGCGCGGTTATCGGACAGCAGGTGAGCACCGCGGCAGCGCGCGGCATTCTCTCGCGCCTGGCAAAGGCGACAGGTGGAACGGGCTTCCCGGCCGCAGCCACCCTCGCCGCCCTGGACGACACACACTTCCCCATGCCGACACGACGCCGCGACACGCTGCGCACGCTCTGGTCCCTGCCCCGGGACAGCGAGGGCGAACCTGCACTCGACGACATCGCCGCACTCAGGGGAGTCGGCCCGTGGACGGTGGCCATGGTCGCCATGCGCGGCGCCGGCGACCCCGACAGTTTTCCCGCCACCGACCTCGGTGTCATACGCGCCTGGAAGGCATGGGCCGGGGATCCGAAGACACTCAAGGACCACGCGGTGCAGTGGCGCCCCTGGCGCTCCTACGCCACGAACCTGCTCTGGAGGAGCCTGGAAGCATGAACTACCAGTACCTGGCAACACCGATCGGCACGCTGCGACTCGTCTCCGACGGCACTCACATGACACGCATAGAGTTCGAGGGCCAGTACCGCCCGGAACCGGGCGAACGCGAACATCCGGACCCTGTACTGGGGGACTGCGCGCGTCAGCTGACGGAGTACTTCGCGGGAACACGCAGGGAGTTCGACCTGCCGCTCGCCGCGGACGGTACGGAATTCCAGCACAGCGTGTGGCGCAGCCTGGAGGCCATTCCCTACGGTGAGGTGCGCAGCTACCGCGATATCGCCAGGACCATTCGGCGGGAAAAGGCGGTGCGCGCGGTGGGCGCGGCCAACGGGCGCAACCCGCTTCCCGTGGTGGTGCCCTGTCACAGGGTCGTGGGCAGTGACGGCAGGCTTACGGGATTTGCCGGCGGCCTTGAAACGAAGGCCGCGCTGTTGCGCCTGGAGGGCGCCCTGCCCGCGGAGTGATCAGCCCGCGTCGGCAACGAGGGTGCGGATCCACTTCTCCTCGTCGATAAAGCCGCCGCCCCAGGAGGCCCACTCCTCCCCGAGACCCGCGGCGACGATCGCGTCGGCGTCCATCCCCTTGTCCAGGGAGGCCTGTACCGCGTTGCGGGTGGCCTTGAGCATCGCCAGGTAGCGCTCGAGATCCGCGCGGTTGGCGAGCGAGCCGTGCCCCGGCACGATCAGTGTGCCCTCGTCCACGCGCGCCAGCACGGATTCGACGTTGGCGATGTAGCCGCCGACACTGCCGCCGGAGCTGAGGTCGACAAAGGGGAAGGCGTCCTTGAAGTAGAGGTCGCCCATGTGCACCACGTTGTCGTTGACGTAGTAGACGACGCTGTCACCGTCGGTGTGTCCCGCGGGGTAGTGCTGTACCTCGATATCGCCGCCGTTGAAATGCAGCGCGATGGAATCGGCGTAGGTGACCATGGGCAGCGCGATGGACGGGCTGGGCTCGACCTTCATACCGAGCGCGGCAATCTCCTGGGGCGTGGACATACGCGCCCGCACGTTGCTGTGCGCAACGATGATCGCACCCTTCATTCCCCAGAACTCGTTGTTGCCGGTGTGGTCGCCGTGCCAGTGCGTGTTCAACACGAAGCTGGGCGCCAGCGGCGCATTGGTAAGTTTGGCGATCGCCTCGGCGTAGGCGTCGGCCAGTTGCGGGTAGTCGTCGTCCACCAGCAACACTCCGTCAAAGCCCACCGAGGCGACCACGTTGCCGCCCTGCCCCTGCATCAGGTGCAGGGGTCCGCGCAGGGCCTCCACGCTGACCGAGGGCGCGGCGTCCTGCGCCACAGACAGCGGGGACAGGAGCAGTGCGGCACAAAGGACCGCTGGCAGTTGGGGAACGTATCTGTTCATGGGAGTCCTCGTCCGGGTGGGAAAACGGGGTCTCAGGCGTTGAGATCGGGAATCATCTCATCCTTGAGCCGCTCGATAGCGTCTTTGAGTCGCAGTTTTTCTTTCTTCAGGCGCTGCAACAGGATCTGGTTCTGGTAGGGAAAGCCGTGCAGCTCGGCTATCTTGCGGTCCAGTGCCCTGTGCCGGGACTGCAGTTCCAGCAGGCGCATGGCAGGGGTCAGCACTTCGTTGGCCGCGCCCTGCTCCTCTCCGTCGCCCTTTTCGGGTGGCTCAGTCATCGTGGAATAGGTCCCGCCCGGATATACAGCCGCCAAACCGCCACTCTATACCCTCCGGGTTTGCCGGCACAAGTTTGCTTTGCGCCGCTCAGTCCGCGGCCTCGGGGGACGCCAGTTCCACCAGCAATTGCTGCCAGAGGTCGTGGCCGGGCTGCGCCAGGGCGAGGAAATGCGGGCTGTACAGGGAGTCGCCCCGGTTGTAGCGCAACGGCCTGCCATCCAGCCCCAGCAGCGCACCGCCGGCCGCTTCCAGCAGGGCCTGTCCCGCCGCCGTATCCCACTCGCAGCAGGGGGCAAACCGGGGATAGCAATCGGCCTCCCCGGCGGCGAGCCGGCAGAACTTGAGGGCGCTGCCGGCGTTGCTGCGCCGGACCTCCCCCGCGGCGGACTCCAGCCACGCCAGGCAGCGCTCCAGCCTCGGGCCCCGGTGTCGCCGGCTGGCCAGCACCACCAGCGGCCCGTCGGCGGGAACGTCGCGGGTGCCCAGTGGCGTCGCCACCCAGTCCCCGCCGGCGCCCGCGGAATAACACCGCGCGCCACTGCCGGGAATGCCCACGTAGGCGCGGCGGGACAGCGGCAGGTACAGCAGGCCGAGCTGCGGCCGGTGGTCGTCGATCAGTGCGATGTTGACCGTAAATTCGCCGGTGCGCGCGAGAAACTCCCTGGTGCCGTCGAGCGGGTCCACGAGCCAGTAGCGCGCCCAGTCGAGCCGCTCCCGTCCCACCTTGTCCGCGGTCTCCTCCGAGAGCACCGGCAGTCGCGGGTCCAGCGCGGCGAGCCCGGCGTGCAGGAGACGGTCGGAGGCCAGATCGGCCCGGGTCAGCGGGGAGTCGTCGTCCTTGGCCTGGAAATCGTCCGCGCCGGGTGCGTGGTAGTGCTCACAGATAACATCCCCGGCGTCGCGGCACAGGTCCAGCAGCGGCGGTACCAGGTCTTCGAGTTCACTCACTTCGATCTCCGCGCAATTGTGGCCACACTATAACACCGGGGGCGCACGCCCCCGCTGCTGCCACCGGCGCGGAAAACACGGCATAATCAGCTCGCGGCAAGTGCCGCGCAACACCACCGACGACGAAGATGATTGATTGGCACGAAATCGACACGGTCCTGCTGGACATGGACGGCACCCTCCTGGATCTGCGGTTCGACAATTTCTTCTGGATGGAGCACCTGCCCCGCCTCTACGCCGAGCGTCACAGCATCAGCGCGGAGGAGTCCAGCGAGCAGCTCCACGGGCGGTTCGCCGCCGGCGTCGGCACCTTGCAGTGGTACTGCCTCGATCACTGGTCGGAACAGCTGGGCATGGACATCGCCGCCCTGAAGCGCGAAATACAACACATGGTGAGCATCCGCCCCCACGCCCTCGACTTTCTCGCGCAGCTCAGCGCCAGCGACTGCGACGTGGTGCTGGTGACCAACGCGCATCGCAAGACGCTGGAGATAAAGATGGAGGAAGTGGACATCACCCCCTGGTTCGACCGGGTGGTAGTGTCACACGACCTCGAGGCGCCGAAAGAGGAGCAGGCGTTCTGGCGCCGCCTGCAGGAGCTGCATCCCTTCGACCCGGCGCGCACCCTGCTGATCGATGATACCGAGCAGGTGCTGGAGTCCGCCCGGCGCTTCGGCATCGCGCACCTGTTGACGCTGCTGCAGCCCGACAGCGGCCGCCAAAAGCGCGTCGACACGCGTTTCCCCGGCATCCATCACTTCGACGAGATCATGCCCGCCGGGGTCGCCCGGTGAGCGCCGCCGCAGCGGGGAAACTGCGCCTGGACAAGTGGCTCTGGGCGGCGCGTTTCTTCAAGACGCGCAGTCTCGCCAAGACGGCCATCGAGGGCGGCAAGGTGCAGCTCGACGGCCAGCGCGTGAAAGTATCGCGGGAGATCGCGGTGGGCGACACCCTGCGGATACGGCAGGGCTGGGACGAGAAAATTGTGGTTGTCAGAGCGCTCAGCGACCAGCGTCGCGGCGCCCCGGAGGCGCAGCGACTCTACGAGGAGACCGCCGAGAGCATTGCGCGGCGCGAGGCGGAAGCCGAGGCAAGAAAGGCGGCGGGGGGCATGATCGAGCGCCCGCCCCGCAGGCCTACCAAGAAGCAGCGGCGGCAGATTCACCGTTTCCGCGACCTGCCCCCGGACTAGTCTGCCGCGATAGCGTCACGGCCCGCGTTCTTGGCGCGGTAGAGCGCGTCGTCGGCGCGCTGAATCAGCGCTTCGGGTTCGAGGTTCTGGTCGGGCTTCACCGTGACCACGCCCTGGCTGATGGTGAGGTATTCGGACAGATCCGAACTGCGGTGGGGGATCTTCTCCTCCAGTACCAGTTCCTGCAGGCGGGTCGCGGTGCGCAGCGCCGCCCCCTCCCCGGCCCCCGGCAGTATGAGCAGGAACTCCTCGCCGCCGTACCTGGCCACGACCTCCCCCGCGCGCCCGCAGGCGCGCCGCATCAATCCCGCCAGGGTCTTCAGCACGGCGTCCCCGGCGGGGTGACCGTAGCTGTCGTTGTAGTTCTTGAAGTAGTCCACATCCAGGAGAATGATCGATAGCTCGCCGTCGGCGCGCCGCGCCCGGTTCATTTCATCCTGCAGCACGCTGTTGGCGAGGCGCCGGTTGCCGAGGCCCGTGAGCTCGTCGATATTGGCGAGATTCGTGAGCTGGGCGCGGGCGTCGCGCAGCTGCCGGTTGCGATCGCGCAGCGAGGTGGTCAGGTCACCGAGTTCCTGCGCGGTCTGTTCGCGTTCCCAGTTGAGCGAGATCATGTTGCGGAAGGCCTTGTGCGCCTGGTTGCAGACCAGGATGAGTAGTGCGCAATAGGCGAGCATCGACAAGCCGATCAGCAGGTTGTAGGGCTGCTGCCAGTAGTGCACGGTACACCACCAGGCCACCGGCCACAGCGACGTGAATATGTGCGCGAGGAAATACTCCCGCACAATCACCGAGTAACCGATGGAAAACGCCGCCATGGACACCAGTAACAACAGGAACACGTACTGCATGGTGACCGGCACGCTGTCCGCGGCGAAGATATACACACCCGACCAGGCGGACCCGGTCAGCATCGCGCCGGCGAGCAGTTGCCAGTAGACTGCCATTGGGCGGCTGCGGAAGAGCTGGTCGCGCAGCGCGATGGTCATGTGCAGGGACCGAAGCAGGAGCAATACCAGGAAGCCGCCCGCCCAGAACAGGATGCCGCTGACGCCCATGATCGGCCAGAACATCATGAGGGTCGCCGCGACCCCCACGAGGTGGGTCACCACCATGGCGAGACGACCGTTCTGCATCAGCATTTCCAGCTGGGCCTTGAACAGCTCTTCCCGGGGCATGTACCGCTGGTAGATCATAGCTTTAATCCTACTCCTGCCCGGCCCGAATTAGAGCCCCGCCGGGACAAAGCTGAGAACCCGGTCACAGGGCAGGACCGGCTCCTTTACCCGGACCCCGATTCTGGCCCAAACTAGCATCAGGCCAAACCCCGGGACGGGCCAATGTACCCCTGGAAAACCATACGCCTCGCGTGCACGATCCTGCTGCTGATCCCCCTGGTTCACGTGGCCTATCTCATCTCCCGGGACACCCTTGAGATCATGGACAACTCCACCGACGCCTGGCGCCGGGAGATCAACAACTACATTGAACAGGACGCCCGTACGCAACTGCCCGCGGAGCCCCTCGTGGTGGTCGGGGGGCGGCGCGTCAAACTCTGGCGCGGGCTCGAGGATGCACTGGCGCCCCGGCCCGTGCTGATGCGCGGACTCGGCGGCGCCATTGTCGAGGATATCACCGCCAACTACGACCGACTGATCGGCTTCTACCAGCCCCACTGCGTGGTCCTGCTCACCGGCACCAGCGAGCGCGTTATGCGCGACAACAAGTCCCCCGAGGAACTGACCGAGGCTATCGCCAGGCTCGCCGCCATGGATGCCCGAAAGCGAGACTCGGGGACACTCTACGTATTCACGCCGCTGAAGACGCCACTGCGCGAGTCCGACGACCCGTTCATCGAGCGGTCGTCGGAACTCTTGCAGGCCTGGGCATTCGACAACGCCCGGGTCGTGGTCCTGGACGCCAACCCCCTGCTGGAGGGGCCCGACGGGCGGCCCAACCCGCTGTATTTTCGGGGCGACGGCACCCAGCTCAACGAACACGGCTACCTGCGCCTGACGGTGCTCCTACAGGCCCGCCTGGAGATCGACGAACCTCTCGGCGCACCCCTCAAGGCACCGGTGCTGACGGCTATTTGACGCGCCACTTTTAGGCTAGAATGGCGCGCATGTTCTCCGAAATTCCCGTCTCCCGCCCCGCCACGCCCCTGCTCGACCAGATCGACCAGGGCCTGAGGCCGCACGAGCTGGATACCGCCGGGCTCGTGCAGTTGGCCCAGGAGCTGCGCGCGTACCTGCTGTACAGCGTCGGGCAGACCGGCGGGCATTTCGGGGCGGGCCTCGGCGTGGTCGAGCTCACGGTGGCCCTGCACCACATTTTCGATACCCCCGAGGACCGCATCGTCTGGGATGTCGGCCACCAGTCGTACCCACACAAGATACTCACCGGGCGCATGCGCCAGATGGACAGCATGCGCCAGGCCGGCGGACTGGCGGGCTTCCCCAAGCGCTCCGAGAGCGAGTACGACACGTTCGGTGTCGGGCACTCCTCCACCAGCATATCCGCCGCCATGGGCATGGCGCTGGCTGCGCGACAGCAGGAGATCAGGCGCAAGGTCGTCGCGGTCATCGGCGACGGCGCAATAACCGGCGGCATGGCGATCGAGGCGCTGGCGCACGCGGGGCACGAGCGTCCCGACATGCTCGTCATCCTCAACGACAACCAGATGTCCATCGGCCACAACAAGGGCGGCCTCGCCACCTACTTCGCCAAGATCTGGGCCAGCAAGACCTATATCGCCATGCGCAAGGGCTCCAAGCGAGTGCTGGAGAAGATTCGCCCCGCCTGGGAACTGGCCAAGCGCACCGAGGAGCACATGAAGGGCATGGTCGCCCCCGGTACCCTGTTCGAGGAGCTGGGCTTCCACTACATCGGCCCTCTGGACGGCCACGACCTGCCGGGCCTCGTGCAGACGCTGGAGAACATGAAAGACCTCGAGGGCCCCCAGTTCCTGCACATCCGCACCATGAAGGGCAAGGGTTTCCAACCCGCCGAGGAAGACCCGGTGGGTTACCACGCCATCAACAAGATCGAGGACAAGCCACAGGGGCCCGCCCCGACAGTCGCCGCACCGAAAGGCCCCAAGTACCAGGACGTATTCGGCGCCTGGCTGTGCGACATGGCAGAGCGCGACAACCGCCTGGTGGGGATCACGCCCGCCATGTGCGAGGGCTCTGGCATGGTCAATTTTGCGCAGCGCTTCCCGGACCGCTACTACGATGTGGCCATCGCGGAACAGCACGCGCTCACGCTCGCCGCGGGCATGGCCTGTGACGGGCTCAAGCCCGTTGTGGCAATCTACTCCACCTTCCTGCAGCGCGGCTACGACCAACTGATACACGACATCGCCCTGCAGGGCCTGGACGTCACCTTCGGGATCGACCGCGCCGGCCTGGTGGGCCAGGACGGCCCGACGCACCACGGTGCCTTCGACCTCAGCTACCTGTCCTGTATCCCCAACATGGTGGTCGGGGCGCCCGCGGACGAGAATGCCTGCCGCCAGATGCTCTACACCGCCTACCACCACGCCGGGCCCGCCGCGATCCGCTACCCCCGGGGAACGGGGCCGGGTGCGCCCATCGAGGAGGCCATGCAGCAGTGGAATATCGGCGAGGCGGTGGAAGTGCGCAGCGGCGAGAACGTCGCCATCCTGAATTTCGGCGCGCTGCTGCCCGAGGCCCTCGCCGCGGCGCAGGAACTGGACGCCACCGTCGTCGACATGCGCTGGGTGAAGCCGATGGATGAGAGAAAAGTCCTCGAACTCGCCGCCCGGCACGCACTGCTGGTAACGGTGGAGGAGAACGCCGTCGCAGGGGGCGCTGGCACGCGGGTGAACGAGTGCCTGCACCGCGCGGGTGTCACCGTCGGCGTGGCCAACCTGGGCCTGCCGGACGAGTTCGTGGAGCACGGGTCACACGGCGACCAGCTGCACTGGACGGGACTGGACAGCGAAGGGCTGCTCGCCAGCATCAAGAGCGCCATGCAGCGCCACGCTATCCTCGTCGCGGTACAACCGCGCGGCAGGGTCGAGATACCCCGCTGACGGGATACCTGGCGCCGCCCGCCGGCGCGGACAATCGGGGCAGGGGTCGGGCAAGGTTCGGGGGCAAGAGTCAGGCATGACGCGCGACTACCAGCACAACTATTCCGAGCTGAAACCCTCCCTCTACAGCACTGAAAAACGCCACCGCAAAGCCGAGACCATCGTGCGCGTCTGTCGCGACTACGCGGGGGATATCGGCGCGCTGCACGCACTGGACGTCGGCAGCTCCAACGGCATCATCGACGACTACCTGGCGAATTTCTTCGGCGCGGTTACCGGTGTGGACATCGACGCCCCCGCCATGGCCCACGCCCGGGAGACGTTCGACAAGGCGAACCTGCGCTTTCTCGCCGGGGACGCGATGAGCCTCGACTTCGGAGACGACACGTTCGATGCGGCGGTGTGCACGCAGATCTACGAACACGTCCCCGACGCGGCGACGATGTTCGGCGAGATTTTCCGGGTGCTCAAGCCGGGCGGATTCTGCTACTTCGCGGGCAACAACCGTCTCATGTTCATGGAGCCGCACTACAAGCTGCCCTTTCTCTCGGTCGTGCCACGACCCCTGGCCCACCGCTACATGCGCCTCGCCGGGAAAGGTGAGTTTTATCATGAAAAGCACTTCACCCACTGGACGCTGCGGCGCATGTGCAGCGACTTCGATATCATCGACTACTCCACCCGGGTGATCGCCGAACCGGAGAAGTACGCCGTCGAGTACATGCTCCCCCCCGGCTCTGTGAAATGGCGGCTCGCCCACTCGGTGGCCCGGGTCGCCAGCTGGGCGGCACCCATGATCTGGATCCTGCGCAAACCCGCCGCGTGAAGGTTCTCGTACTCACTTCCACCTACTCGCGCTGGGCCGGCGATACGGAACCTCGATTTGTCGACAATCTCAGCCAGACACTGGGCGGCGAGCACACGGTGCACGTCCTCGCCCCCCACGCCCCGGGCGCCCGCATGGACGAGATGCTGGAGGGCATCCAGGTCTTTCGCTTCCGCTACTGGCCGGGTCGTTTCGCGTCGCTGACCTATGGGGGCGGCATCCTGCCCAACCTGCGGGAGAATCCGCTGCGCCTGTTCCAGGTACCGTTTTTCCTCGCCGCCCAATGGCTTGCGATCGTGCAGCTGTGCCGGCGCCATGACTACGACCTCATCCACGCACACTGGATCATTCCCCAGGGCGTGAGCGCGGTTCTCGCCCGCCCGCTGACGAGGGGACGGATTCCCCTGGTCCTCACCTCGCACGGTGGCGACCTGTTCGCCCTGCGGGGACGGCTGCTCTCCGCGCTGAAGCGCCGGGTGACCCGTGCCTGCGACGCACTGACCGTGGTGAGCGAGGCGATGCGCTCGCGCGCGGCGACCCTCGGGCTGAAACCCGCCGAGCACATTCACTCCATTCCCATGGGGGTGGACACCGGGGACACATTCCGGCCACCGGAAGGCGAGGCCGACCGCAGGGGCATGCTCTTCGTGGGCCGCCTTGTGGAAAAGAAGGGTGTCGAGTACCTGTTGCGCGCGCTGCCCGGGGTGGTCGACGCGTTTCCGGACAGCCACCTCACCGTGGTCGGCGACGGACCACTGCGCGCCGAACTGGAGGCGCTGTGCGGCACGCTCGGAATCGCCGACAACGTGACCTTCGCCGGCGGAGTGGCCAACAGCGAGGTGCCCGCCTACCTCAGGTCGGCGGCTATCGCGGTGTTCCCGTCCATCGTCACGGACAGTGGCGACCAGGAGGGCACACCCGTGGCGATCATGGAGGCGCTGGCCTGCGGCTGCGCGGCCGTGGTGTCGGAGTATCCGGGAGCGAGCGATATCATCTCGGACGGGGTCAACGGCCTGCTGGTACCCCAGCGGGCGCCCGAGGAGCTGTGCACTGCCGTCGCCTCGCTGCTGGCGGACCCGACCCTGCGTGCCCGCCTGGGCAGCGAGGGGCGCGCACTGGTCTGCCGCGAGTACGACTGGGCCGTCATCGGCGGGCGCTTCTCCGCGGTCTTCGCGCAGGTCGCGGGCAACGGGAGCCAGGGAGGGCCGGCCCGTGAAAATTGACAAAGGCAACCCGGAACACTGGCTGCTGCTGGTGCGCCAGGGCATCTACTCCCTGCTGGCAGTACTCTGGCGCTGGCTCACCCCGACCCCGGCCCGACCCCTCGTGGTGCTTTACGGGCACCAGCTCTCGGGCAACCTGAAGGCACTCTACGAGGAGTGGCAGGACAACCGGGCGGACGAGTTTGACTGCGCGTTCCTGTCCCTGGACCCGGCGTACGGACCACAGCTGGCTGCCACCGGGGTGAACGTGCTGCGCTGCGGCGTTTTGACCGACATGCTGCGCGCGGGACGCGCATCGGCGCTGGTGTCGGACCACGGCCTGCACGCCATGTCTCCCCTCCTCTACCTCACGGGCATGTGTTTCGTGGACGTGTGGCACGGCATCCCGTTCAAGGGCTTCACCCCGGCAACCTTCCGCGTCCACCACCGCTACCGGGAGGCCTGGGTATCCTCTCCCCTGCTGAAGACGCTCTACGTCGACAGGTTCGGATTCCGGGCCGACCGCGTGCAGGCGCTCGGGTACGCGCGGGTCGACAAGCTGTTCAGGGGCGAGCCCCCGGAGCCGAGCTACCGTCGCCAGGCGGCGATCGACGCGAATACGCCCCTGGTCCTGTACGCACCGACCTGGAAGCAGGAGGACAGCGAGCGCGACCTCTTTCCCTTCGGCGAGAGCCAGGAGGCCTTCCTGGCGCGCCTGAGTACCATGTGTCGCGGACACGGGGCCCTTCTCGTCGTGCGCAGCCACCTGAACGCCAGTATCAGCGAGCTGGACCTGGACAACGTGCTGTACTGCCCCATGTCGGAGTTCGCGGACGCCGAAAGCCTGTTGCAGGACACGGACATCCTGATCTGCGACTGGTCCTCCATCTCCTTCGACTTCCTGGCACTGGCCAGGCCCGCCATCTTCCTGGACGTGGAGCCACCCTTCGCGAACGGGTTCTCACTCGGCCCCGAGTATCGCTTCGGCCACGTCGCAACCGACATGGACGATCTCTGCCGGGCGCTGGCCCGGGCGCTCGCCGATCCGGCAAATTACATGTCGCAGATGGAGGAGCGCTACCGGGAGATCACCGCGGCAGTCTACGGCGAGAGCGTGGATGGCCAATCCGCGGCGCGACAGTGGCGACGCCTGTCCGAGTTGCTGCGCCGCTGAGCGCCCGGCCGCGCATCAATGGCGGATCTTCTCGATAACCTCCGTCGTCGAGATCGCGGGTGTGCGCGGCAGGTAAACCACCTCGCACAACTCGCCGAACTCGTCGAAGCGCCCCTCCCAGTCATCGCCCATGACCAGGACATGCGCCCGGTACCTGGTGATGTAATCGCCCTTCAGTTCCAGTGACTCTTCATAGAAAACCTCGTCCACACAACTGAGTGCGGCGACGATCGCCCTGCGCTCATCCTCGGGATAAACGGGGGCGCGCCCCTTCTTCGACTCATTGAGTCGGTCGGTGGACACACCCACCACAAGGCGGTCGCCAAACTCCCGCGCGCGCTCCAGCAGGCGCAGGTGACCGACGTGGAAGACATCAAAGGTACCGAAAGTGATGACGGTCTTAGCCACTGAACATTACCTCCAGGAAGCGCCTGACGATGCGGTCCCTGACTCCCGCGAGGTACTTCGGTTTCGTGACCTCGTTCAGGCACAGGGTCTGGTACCTGCCCCGGCGCAGGGGCGATAACGGATGAATCAACAGGACAAACAGCGGGTCGCCGATATCGACGTAGCGCGAGGCAATGTCACGCAGCTCGCCCCGGCCCCGGGCCACCGCGTAATAGGCCTGCAGGGTTGTTGCGGGCGGGATGTCGCGATTGTCGCGGAAGCGGTGGGTGCGCGTGGACGCAAACAGCTCCGCGTAGCGCTGCTCCAGCTCCTCGAGATTGCTCCTGAGCAGCGGATACGGCGAGTGGTGCAGCTTCTTCAGGGGCCGGTAGCCGAAGTCCCGGATCAACAGCTCGCAGGCGTTCAGGGCCCCGTAGTCAATCGGGCGCAGTCCGGTGGTGCGCCCGTAGGGGATATCGTGCCGGGACGGGAATACCGCCACCGCGCCCTCGCGCGGAAAGAAGTCCGCGGCGGCCATGGGCTGGCAGAGAAAAAAATCGTCGTTGAAATAGAGTATGTGCTCGGCGACTCCCGGGATGTGCTGGAAGTTCGACTCGATGGCCCGCGAGTTGAATGTGGGCAGGACCGACGGGTCGGGGAAGATCGCCTCGTGGGGCACCGCCTCGATGCCCGGGTCCGCGACAAGTTCCAGCGGCAGTGCGCAATTGGTCACCACGAAGATGCGCCTGACCCAGGGCGCGTACCTGCGCACGGAGCGTACTGAATAGACGATCTCGTTGCGATTCTGGAAACGCGCCAGGTTGTCCACGCTCGGGTGTGCGCCCTCGCCGGGCTCGTCGACGCCGCGGACGTTGTTGTAGAGCGACTGCCAGTCCGGGTCCTCATGATTGACCCAGGTATAAACGACGTCCACGTCAAAAGCCACGGGCACACCTCGCTACCGCCGCACCCGGGACGGCGCCGTGCTCAGAGCGCATCGAGAACAGACCGGATGTCATCGGCCGTCTCCGCGTAATGACAGCGCGCCCCATCGAAGTAGTCCGCGAGGCCCTCCCGCGCAGTCTCGTGGGTGAATATTGCGGTGCGCCCATACAGCAGCGCCTCTATCCCCACCGTGGAAAAACCAGTGATGCAACAACTGGCGCGGGCGAGCGACGCGTCCAGCGACTCCTCGTCCGGGCCGATGATGCGCACCCTGTCGTGGACCGCCAGGGATTTGCGGTCGCCCGCCGAGAGGCGGTACAGCGGGTGTTCGCGGAACAACCAGGGCAGGTGCGGCGTGGCCCGCGCGGCGTCGAGGATAGCCGGGTTGAAGTAATCCGGGTAATGCTGCAGCGCAACGAGCACCCCGCCGCCCTCGCCCGCCTGCGCGGCGCGCTGCATACGCTCTCCCGTGTACCAGAGGTTACCGGTAACCTCGACGCCCATGCCGAGCCCCTCCGCCCAGCTGGCGATACGCCGGCGCGATACCTCGTCCCAGACCAGCACCTCGTCCGGCATGGAAGCCGGCCGGCGCTCCAGGTGGTCCCAGTGGGTGTACAGCGGATGGATATTGCTCTGTATGCCGTGCTGGTACTCGATGGTCCTCACGCCGAGATCATTGAGAGCGCTGATCATGGGCGCCTGGCGCAGACTGTAATAGACGACGAAAAACGCGCGCTCCGGCGGCGACTTCCGGAACAGCGCACGGTAGTAACGGCGGGCAAAATCGAAACCGGTGAGCGCGCGCGCCAGCGCGACCGTGCTGAACCTGAGCTGCGGCCAGCCCCGCGAGCGCACTTGCCCTGCAACCTCGGCGACGCGGCGTGCGGGGTCGCGAGTACGGCGCAGGCGGCCGTTCAGCACCGCCACCCGCGCGACATCCGTGGGCAGGGAGGGCCCCGGCCGCGGGCCCGCGGGATTGTCGCCGACCTCCCACACGAGCTCACTCCCGTCTCCGTATCGCTCACGCAGGCTGTCGAGGTGCTTGCTGCACAGGCCCCTTTCCACGGGAACATTGCGGTGCCGGGCCGGCGCGACAAAAAGCTGTCGCGCCACGGGCCGTCGCAGGGGCTGTAGCGCCGCACTGCCGATGCAGCGCACCAGGTCCAGTGCGCGGTAGACTGTATCCAGGTTGGGCCGGGCACCGATGGCGGTCGAGAACGTCGGGCGTTCCGAGAAATAGATGAAAGACCTGACTACGGGGAAGTAGTCGATACTGCCGGGGCAACCCTGCCCGAGCTCCCCTTCCAGCTCCAGGAAAAAGTCGAGCAGCTCGCGGTAGGGCGCCGCCACCTAGGTGCTGTTACCACTGGCGCCGTCGGCGCGCGCGGCCAGGGTCACTTCCGCGATGCGGAAATCCTCCATGGTGTCGATATCCACCGATGTCGAGCGGTCCATGATGTAAGGCAGTGCATCCTGGTAGAGGGTTACCAGGTCCGGCCGGCGCAGGTCGTCGATGGGACGGATGTAGATCGCGCCGTTCGGGTGGTAGGTCTGCAGCTGGTCCTGGCTGCGCGTATTGCCGGTGACCATCGGGCTGGTGTCCAGCACCGGCTGCCAGTGGCCGTCGTCGCCTATGGAGAAGGCGAAGGAAGTCGGCGCCTCGAACTCCACCGCGGAGAACACGCCCCGCCCGCCGGCCTCGCAGATATCGATCGCCTCGTTGATATGGGCCTCGGTGCGCAGTGGCATGGTCGGCAGGCAGAGAACGAAACTGCCCTCGCACCCGGCAAATATCTTGTCGACGTGGTCCTTGAGGTAATCGAATATCTTGACCTTGTCGCCGGCCTCCTCGCCCGTGCGCAGGTCGAGGGCCAGCTTGTCCTGCGCCACGTAGCGCTGCGCGAGCTCCCAGTACTCCTGCGAGTCGGTTGACAGGATCACCCGCTCGACCCGCTCGGTGCGCGCACAGGCCTCGAGGGTCCACGCCAGCAGCGGCTTGCCCCCCAACTCCCTGATGTTCTTGCCCGGCAACCGCTTGGAACCGGAACGGGCGGGCACGATCGCGGTGTAGCTCATTGTTGTTGTCCCTGGAAATTTGTCCATTTAACCCGAACTGCCCGGCGCACGCCACCGAGCACGAGGTAATCAGTCGCTCCCCTCCCGGCGCAGGAAGGTCAGCCAGGGTTGCGGCAGGAGTCGCGCGGCGAGTATCCAGACGCACAGGAACAGCGCGAAATTGAAGCCCAGGTTCAGCCAGGCCACCGCGTAGAGGTCGCGAAACTGCAGCAACAGCAATGTGAACAGCGCGCTGAGACAGAGAGTGAGCCCCATGAGCGGGCGAGTGCGGCGGGTGAAGTGCACCCCCTTGACCACCACCAGGTAGAAGCCGCGAAACATGGCCGCGAACACCAGCATCACCGCGATGGGGTACCCCTCCGCCATCTCCTCACCCACGATCGCCCCGTAGACGAAGCCCAGCAGCCACGCGTAGGCCAGCGCTGCCGCCGCCAGGACCGCCATCACGCCGTAGCTGCTGGTCACCACGCGGCGATGCTCACCGTCGACCATCAGGCGTTCGCTGTAGGCCCGGAACTGCAGGTTGATACTGCGCGACAGGATGGCGACGGGCAGCGCCATCTGGAAGGCGGCGAAAAACAGGCCCAGGGATATCCCGCCGCGATCGTCGGCGAGAACGGCGCGCTCGACGAATACGATGAACAGCAGCGCGAGGTTGTGCGGTATCAGCGGGAGACCGAAGCGCAGCATGCGGCGGACCAGATCCCGCGGCAGGGACAACTCCAGGTGGCCACCCCGGTAGAGGGGCACAAGGATCAGCGGCACGGCGAGCACCGCCGGCAGCCACATACCCAGGATACGACCCTCGGCCTGCATTTGCGCCAGGAATACCAGCCCGATGGAAAACAACAGGTTGGCCAGGCTCAAGGCCACAGACAACAGGCCGTAGGGTTCCGGCCTGCCCGACATCTGCCACAGCACGAGGCGGATACTGACGACTTTCTGGCCGAAGGCCGCCAGCGCCCCGACCACGAGCAGCGCCGCTGGCAGCGGCAGCGCGACAAAGCTGCCGAGACCGAAAATGAGCAAGCACACCACCACACAGGCCACGGCCACCATCACGGTCGCGGCACCGAGGATCCGGCGCAGCTCCTCCTCGGTACTGCGGTTGAACATGGTGCGCACGTAGGCGTGCGTGCCCAGGCCGATCACGGGCAGCAAGAGGGCAAAGGCCGAGGTGATCAAACCGATGCGCCCGTACTGCTCGGGCCCCAGCTCGCGCACGAGGAACGGCAGCAGCAGGAAAGGCAGCGCTGCACGCAGGATATTGCTGGAGAGGTAGATCAGGGTGTTGCGGGAAAACCGGCGGAGTTCTTTCATGTTCCCTGCAGTCGAGACCTGGTCGAGACCCTGGGCCGGCATGGAGGGCACGGCGTGACCCCCCGGTTCACCGTATGGTAAGCGAGCACGTTCCAAATGCAAGGCCGCGGCACCCCCCACCCCACTATTTACCAGAATTACTGCGCGCGGCGGAGGTGGCACTATTGCAGGGTGACGGGCACGCGCCATTCGGGCTATTCTCTTGCCGGAAAACAGCTTCCCCAGGGCGGGTTCGCCGACACAATGCAGATCTACAGACAGCTGGGCCCCTTCCTCGTGCACGAGGCGGACACCGTTCGCGAGGCCCTGGCCAAGATCGAGAGCAACAAGCACAAGATCGTCTACGTGGTCGATGAGCACAGCGGCCTGCTGGGGTGCTTCGGTGACGGCGACTACCGACGCTGGAGCCTGCGCCAGGAGCGGGTCGACCTGGAGTCCCGGATCATCGACGCGTGCAATCGCTCGCCGGCGTCCATGCCCGTCGAGAGCGGCGTGCGCGACATCGAGGCGCGGCTCAGCCAGCTCAATTCCTCCCTGCCGCTGGTGGACGAACAGGGTCATATCGTCGCGCTGGTCGAAAAGGGCAGCAATTTCATCAGTATCGGCAGCCGGCGCATCTCCGACGAGGACCCGGTCTTCGTCATCGCCGAGATCGGTAACAACCACCAGGGCAGCCTGGAGATGGCGAAGCAACTCGTGGACCACGCCGTAGAGGCCGGGGTGGACTGCGTGAAATTCCAGATGCGCAGCATGGACGAACTGTACGGGGCCTCCGTAGCTTCCGGCAGCCCGGAGCAGGACCTGGGCTCGCAGTACACGCTGGACCTTCTGGAGAAGTTCCAGCTGCAGGACGAGGACCTGTTCAGCCTGTTCGACTACTGCGCCGGGCGCGGCGTGATCGCCCTGTGCACCCCCTGGGATATCGCGTCGCTGGACAAACTGGAAGGCTACGGACTCCCCGCGTACAAGATCGCGTCCGCCGACCTCACCAATTTCCACCTGCTGCACTACGCGGCGGAGACCGGCAAGCCGCTGATCTGTTCGACGGGCATGAGCAGCGAGGACGAGATCCGCCAGGCCGCCGCCTTCCTCGAGAAGCAGAAGGCGCAATTCATCTTCCTGCACTGCAACTCTACCTACCCTACCCCCTACAAGGACATCAACCTGGGTTACCTGGGCAATCTCAAGGAGATCACGCGGGGTGTGGTGGGCTACTCCGGCCACGAACGGGGTTATACCGTGGCACTCGCCGCGGTCTCACTCGGGGCCAAGGTCATCGAGAAACACCTCACCGTCGACCGCGAACTGGAAGGCAACGACCACAAGGTCAGCCTGCTGCCCGACGAGATGTCAGACCTGGTGCGTGAGGTGCGCAAACTGGAGGAGGCGCTGGGCGCCCCGTCGGCGCGCCAGATCAGCCAGGGGGAGATGATCAACCGCGAGGTGCTGGCCAAGAGCCTGTTCGCCGTGCGCGACCTGGCCGCCGGCGCGGTGGTGCGCGAAGCGGACATCGCGGTGCAGAGCCCGGGCAAGGGCCTGCAACCCAACCGTATCCACGAATTGATCGGGCGCACCCTGCGCCGTGACATCAGGTCGGGAACGGAATTTTTCGAATCGGACATTCACGGCGGTTCTGAACGCAAGGCACAGTACGCCTTCGATCGCCCCTACGGCATCCCGGTGCGCTACCACGATTTCAAGGCGCTGACCGAGGGTGTCGACCTGGACTTTGTCGAGTTTCACCTGTCCTACAAGGATCTCGACGTCGCCATCGACGACTACGTCGCCCAAGACCAGCCCATGGGCCTGGCGGTGCATGCTCCCGAGCTGTTCGCGGAGGACCACCTGCTCGACCTCGCGGCGACGGACAGCGCCTACCGGGCCCAGTCGATCGCGGAGCTGCAGCGGGTCGTCGAGCACACGCGGCAGCTGGCCGGGCGTTTTCCCGCCACCACCGCACCGACGCTGGTGGTGAACTGCGGGGGCTGGAACGACACCGGTTTCGTGCGCGACGACGAGAAGGCGCAAAAATACGAGCTGGTAGAGCGGGCCCTGGGGGAACTCGACCTGGAGGGGGTCACCCTGGCCATCCAGACCATGCCGCCCTTCCCCTGGCACTTCGGCGGGCAGAGCTACCACAACCTGTTTGTCCTGCCCGACGAGATCGCGGAATTCTGCGCGCGTACCGGATTTGGCCTGTGCCTGGACATCTCCCACTCCATGATGGCCTGCAACTACTACCAGCTCGACCTCTACGAGTTCACGCAGGCGGTCGGTGACCACGTGATACACCTGCATATCGTCGACGCGGACGGCGTGGACGGCGAGGGCGTACAGATCGGGCACGGCGATATCGATTTCAAGCGTCTCGGCGAGGTACTCACAGTGCGCGCACCGGGCGTGCCGTTCATACCGGAAGTCTGGCAGGGCCACACGGAGAACGGCGCGGGCTTCTGGCAGGCGCTGGAGTTCCTGGAACGCAAGTTCGCCGCCGCCTGAGTTTTTCCCGGGGGACCTGGATGTACAAGCATATCAACGAAAAACTCGTGGGACCGGTGTACACCGTGTTCACGCCCTTCGCCGAGAACTACGAGATCGATTACGACGCGCTGGCGAACTACCTGCACACGCTGTACGCGGGCGGGGCCCGGCGCTTCTACGCCATGGCCTACAACTCCCGCTATTCGCAGATGACCCATGAGGAAATCATGCAGCTCAACGGGTTCTGCGCCCGCACCCTCAAGGAGCTGGACCGGGAAAACCTCGTTATCGTCGGGGACCCGATCCACTGTTCCACCGCGGAAAGCACAGAGTTCGCCCGCCAGGCGAAGGACGCGGGAGCGGACCTGATCTCCATCATCATGCGGGAGAAGTATTTTTCGGACGAGCAGGTACTGGAACACTTCGACACGATTGGCAGGGGGTCGGACTTTCCCATCCTCGTACACGAGATGCCGTTCCTCTCCGGCTTCGACGGCACGCAGATGCACTGGCCCGCAAGCCTGATCGCGTCCCTGCCGCGTGTGTCGCACATCGCGGCGCTGAAGGAGGACGCCAAGGAGCCCGAGGTCACGCGGCAGGCCCTGGCGCTGGAACCGGACATCCGCGTGGTTATCGCCGGCGGCGGCAAGGCGGCACTGCGGAACTACCTCAGGGACGGCGCGTGCTCCTGGCTGAACGGTATCTCCATCATCGACGCGGCGATCGCCGAGCGCTTCTGGCGCGCCTGTCTTGACGGCGACACTGCCACTCAGGACTTCGTCATCGAAGAACTGGAGGCGCCTTTCTTCTCGACCGTCGTTAAAAAGTACGGCTGGCACCGCTGCAACAAGGCGCTGCTGCAGGCCGCCGGGTTGATGCACCGGCGCGATCGCATGCCGCTGCAACATCTGGACGACGCCGCGTTCGCGGAGGTCCAGGCCGTGTGTGACACCGTGCTGGAACGCTGGCGGGCCTTTTCAGGGGGCTGACCCGGCGCCCCTCTCACCCTGCCACACACCGAGATCCAGGCCGGTAATCCCGGCCAGCTCCGCGTTGAGCGGCGCAAACGTCTCGCGCAGCCCTGCAGCCGATTCCTCGTCCAGCTCCGGCATACGTCCCGGCAATAGCCCGTTGAGCACCGCCGCGGTTCGAAACACCAGCCCGCGGGGACCGCCCAGGCGACGCGCGAGGTACATGGAAGTCACCGAGAACGGCATGCGGGTGCGGTTGGCGTGTCGCTGCGGCGGCTTCGCCGCCAGCGGCGCAACACCCAGGAACTGTGTCAGGCGCCCGAGTTCGACCTCCGGGTGGCGCACGAGGTCCTCGAACAGCAGGAAGTGCATAGCCTCCCGTGGAAAGTAGTCGAGGAAGCGCTTCACCTGCTCGGCGTAGCGGCTGCGCGCGACGTAGCAGCGCAGGGGATTGTCCTCGCTGCCCGCGGCTTCCGCCGCCAGCGCGGCGGGAAAACTACGCAGGTCCACGCCCTTCTTGCGCGCGTGCAGGTAGTTGGAAAACGTCCGCCATACAGGTTCGCGGAAAATCCACACCAGTTTCGCAGCGGGCACACAGTCGTGGATACGCGCCGCACAGTGGGGCAGGTAGGAGTACGCCGGTGTTTTTTCCCCCAGGAGCACGGCCGTCGATGACTCCGCCATCTCCGCGGTGAGATGCGCCGCGTACCACCCGTGCCCGCGCCGGAACAGGTCCTCGCGGTCGAAGAAGTGCACCTCCCTGTCGGGCATATGGATGCCCGGGTGCGCGGCGAGCTGCCGGGAGAGGCTTGTGGTCCCCGCTTTCATCGCCCCGACTATCAGGAAGTCGGGCAGGCGCGGTTGTGCGGTCATCGGTCGATCGTCCGGTCCCCTGCTGGGCGCGCGGCTCACACCGCGCCGCCCCAATAATACACATATCGCGCACGACATCCTGTATACTTTTTCGCTCGCCCGCTACCGCCTGCATCGCCATGACACCACGCAAGAAAGATCCCGGTTTCAACGAAATTCTCGCCGAGCTGGAAGAGGTCGTGGAACAACTCGAGAGCAGCGACGTGAGCCTCGAGGCCTCACTGCAGGCCTTCGAGAAAGGCGTCGCGCTGACCAGGTCCGCGCAGAAGCTGCTCGCCGAGGCCGAGCAGAAAGTCCAGTTGCTCACCGGGTCTGGCGAAGACCCCGAAGCCGAGGACTTCGACGACGAGGACGAGCAGTGACGGGCGACGCCGCCGCGTTCATCGAGCAAAGCCGCGACCGCCTCAACCGCATGCTGCAGGAACTGGGCGACGACTCCCCCGCCGCCCCTCTTGCAGGATTGCACGAGGCCAGCCACTACCCACTCGCCAACGGCGGCAAGCGGATCCGGCCCGTACTGGTCTACGGGGCTGCCGCGGCAGTGGGCGACGACGCGGACCCGGGCGCGCTGGACCGCATCGCCTGCGCCGTCGAGATGATCCACACCTACTCCCTGGTGCACGACGACCTGCCCGCCATGGACGACGACGACCTGCGCCGCGGCAAGCCCAGCGTGCACCGCGCGTACGGCGAAGCCACCGCCATCCTCGTCGGCGACGGGCTGCAGGCCACGGCCTTTGAAATCCTGGCGGGGATTCAAGGCATGGCGGCGGAGCAACGCGGCGCTCTCGTGGAGGTCCTGGCGCGAGCCTCGGGACCGGCCGGTATGGTCGGCGGCCAGTACATCGACATCCGCGCGGGCGACGCAGAGATGTCGCTGGAGGAACTGCGCACCATGCACCTGCTGAAGACCGGCGCCCTGATTCGCGCCTCCCTCGGGATGGGCGGCATAGCGGCGGGTGCGGACGACGAGGAGCTGGGCGCACTCGACACCTTTGGCGAACACATCGGCCTCGCCTTCCAGGTAGTGGACGACATACTGGACGTCGAGGGCGACCCCGCAAACACGGGCAAGTCGCGCGGCAAGGACAGCGCCGCGAACAAGCCGACCTACGTGAAACTGCTGGGACTGGAGGGCGCGCGGGAAGAGGCGGGGCGGCTGCTGCGCCTGGCCCTGGACAGCCTGGGTTGCTTCGGTAAGGGGGCGGACCCGCTGCGCAGTATCGCGCGCTACATCGTGGCGCGCGACCGCTGAAGCCCTAACTCTCTCCCTCGAACATATGGCCCAGCTTGCCGGCCTTGGTCTGCAGGTACTTCTCGTTGTGGGGATTGCTGTCCGTGTGCAGCGGGATACGCTCCACCACGTTCACACCAAGTTCCTCCATGGCGTGCACCTTGCGCGGGTTATTGGTCATCAGTCGTACCGCGCCCAGGCCGAGGTGGTCAATCATTGGGCCGAGCATACTGTAGTCGCGCATATCCGCGCCGAAGCCGAGCTGCTCGTTCGCCTCAACCGTGTCCGCACCCGCGTCCTGCAGCCTGTACGCCTTGATCTTGTTGAGCAGGCCGATGCCGCGACCCTCCTGGCGCAGGTAGAAGAGCGCGCCGCGACCTTCGTCTGCGATGGCCTGCAATGCGGCCATCAGCTGGTTGCCGCAGTCACAGCGCATACTGAACAGCGCGTCGCCGGTCAGGCACTCCGAGTGCACCCGCGTGAGCACGGGTTCGCCGCCACCCAGGTCTCCCAGGGTGAGTACGACATGCTCCTTGAAGCTCTCGGTATCCTCAAAGCCGTGGATATCGAACTCGCCCCACGCGGTAGGCAGTCGGGAGGATTCTATGTAGCGTACCGACACACAGGTTGTCCGTCAGGAAAGGGCGGCCATTCTACCAGCTTTAGCGTCGCGGGGGCGAGAGGCCCCTAGCGGGCCCTGGACAGGGAGAGGATGCCGTTTTCCTCCTTGATGCTGAGGTGGCGCAGGTAGGTCATGCCGAGCAGTATCGTGTTCGGGTAACCGCCCTCGACGACGGTGGCCTCGACGTTGTCGACGCGTATTCCGCCGACACTGACCGAGCGCAGCGTCACCGCGTGGGCGTCGACAACGCCCCCCGCAGTCTGCACCACCGTGGACGGGTTGGCGCGGTAGTCCAGACCGATCTCGCCCGCGTGGTGGGAGCTCAGGGCGACGACGTTGGCACCCGTGTCGACCAGGACGCGCACGCTGCGACCGTTGATCTCCGCGGTGGTCTGGTACTGCAGCAGGTTGTTGCGGGCGATGGTGACCACCTCCTGCTCGGGCCCCGCAAATGTCGAGCCGATGTGCTGCGAGAGCCCGAGGACGCTGCGCTTTCCATCGATCTCGAGCGTGGCCGCGTTGCCATCGGCCGCGACCAGGGTGACGCCCTCGAAAGTCTGGCCCACCTTCAGCATCTTGCGCTTGCCGTCGATACTGATGACCGCCGCGGACCCGGGGAACAGCCCCTCTACAGAGACGCGCACGCCCTGTGCGACCGCGCCCGTTGCGCCCAGTACCAGGGCTGCGACGGCAACAACGGCGATGAGGTGTAGGCGCATGGTCCTACCTTATACCAGCCACAGGGCGAGGTGTAGCGTCACGCAGGCCATGAGGCCCGCGACAATATCGTCGATCATGATGCCCCAGCCGCCGCCCGCGCTGCGGTCAAGGGCGTTGACCGGCCAGGGTTTCAGCACATCCAGCAGGCGGAACACGGCAAAGCCGATGGCCATCCACAGCCAGTCCGGGGGCAGCGCCCACAGCGTGATCCAGTAGCCGACAAATTCGTCCCAGACAATGCCGGGGTGATCGTGCACGTTGAGTTGCCTGCTGGCGACGCCGGTCACCCACATGCCGAAAATGGCCGCCACGACAACGAAGGCGGTGTACACGAGCAGCCCCTGGCCCTGTACCAGCAGGTAGATGGGGATAGCGGCGAGGGTTCCGACGGTACCGGGCGCAACCGGGGAGAGACCACTGCCGAACCCGAAGGCCAGGAACTGGGCGGGGCTGCGCAGGAGGTTGGGCTTACGCGGTGCGTCCGCTCCGGGGGTGCCTTCCATAGCAGCGGCTACGCCTGGGAACCCGACGCCCGCGCGTCGTCGAAATGCCGGAAACCGCGCCCGCCCGGGTCCATGTCGCAGTCGACACCCCGGCCCTCCGTCACGCGGCCTATCCGGGTGCCCCCGGCGACCGCCACACCGGGTGGCAGGCAGTAACAGAGCTCGTAGTCGTCGCCGCCGGTGAGCGCCCAGGCCAGCGCAGTATCCCGATCGGGGTGCGCCGCGAGTGCGGGCGAGAGCGGCACAAGCGCGCTTTCGATCTGCAGGCGCACGCCGCTGGCGGCGGCGAGATGCCCCGCGTCCGCGAGCAGGCCGTCGGAGATATCGATCGCGGCGCTGGCGGTGCCGAGCAGTTTCGCGCCCAGGTCCAGCCTCGCCCGGGGGCGGTGCAGCCGTTCCAGCAGGTACTCCGCGTGCTCGGGACCGGGGCGCCATTCGCCGCGCTGCACGGCGAGGGCGGCGGCTGCATCGCCGAGGGTGCCCGACACGAACAGCGCGTCTCCGTCACTGGCGCCGCTGCGCAACAGCGCCTGCGACGCCGGCAGGGTCCCCAGCACCTGCACCGATATCGTGAGCGGCCCGCGCGTGGTATCGCCGCCGACAAGCGGCAGGTCGTAGGCAGAGACCGCCTGGGCGAGGCCCTGGCTGAAGGTCTGCAACCAGAGCTCATCCGCGTCCGGGAGTGTCAGCGCCACGGTCATGGCCAGGGGTTGCGCGCCCATCGCAGCGAGGTCACTGGCGGCCGTTGAAACCGCGCGAAAACCGATATCCTCCGGGAAGTCGTCTTCCCCGAAGTGCACACCGCACACCATCGTATCGACGGATGTCGCCAGGCGCTCGCCGGCAGCCGGTCGCAGGATGGCGCAGTCGTCGCCCACCGAAAGATCCACCGCCTCGCCCCGGCCGAGCGCCGAGAAGTAGCGATAGATGAGTTCGAACTCGGAGAGAGGCATCAGGGTGCCGCGCCGGTTTCGACCCTGCGCAGCTCTCGGGCGGCCTTGTCCAGGACCCCGTTGATGTACTTGTGGCTGTCCGTGGCGCCGAACTTCCTGGCCAGGGCCACAGCCTCGTTGATGACAACCTTGAAGGGCACGTCGACCCGGTGGGCCAGCTCGTACATGCCCATGCGCAACAGCGCATGCTCGATCGGGTCCAGCTCGCTCACTGCACGATCCAGCAGCGGCGCGAGCGCGGTATCGATCTCGTCGGCCCGGGCGGGCACCTCGTGCACGAGGGCGTGAAAATAGTCCCTGTCCGCGCGCGCGAAATCGTACTCGGTGAGGAACTCCGCCTCAATCTCGTTGAGCGGTGCGCCGGTCATGTGCCACTTGTACAGGGCCTGCATGCCGTAATGACGCGCCTTGCGACGCTCCGCACCGAGGGTGTTGTGACCCGATTCCGCCATTCAGTCCAGCTTGCCCAGCAGGCTGACCATCTCGATGGCGGTCATCGCGGCCTCTGCACCCTTGTTGCCGGCCTTGGTGCCGGAGCGCTCCACAGCCTGCTCGATGGTGTCGACGGTAAGCACGCCGAACGCCACGGGAAGGCCGTACTGCATGGCGACCTGCGAGAGACCCTTGGTGCACTCGCCCGCCACGTACTCAAAGTGCGGCGTGCCGCCGCGAATGACGGCGCCCAGTGCGATGATCGCGTCGGCGTCGCCCTTCTCCGCGACCTTCTTGCACACCAGGGGGATTTCGAAGGCGCCCGGCGCACGTACAACACTGATCTGCTTGTCGTCGACACCGTGGCTGCGCAGCGTGTCGAGCGCACCCTGCAGCAGATGCTCGACAACGAAACTGTTCCAGCGCCCGACCACGAGGCAGTAGTTGCCTTTGCCCGTCGAGAGCTCCCCTTCAATGGTGTTGATCTCACTCATATCGTTTTTCCCGTCTCTCGCCACGATCCGCTACGATCCGCTACGATCCGCTACGTTCCGCCAGGTTCCTATTCCTTTCCACCGCTGCGCGAACAGCCCGCAAACTACTCCGGCGGTTCGACAAACTCGAGCACTTCGAGGTCGAACCCTGAAATTGCATTGTACTTGATCGGTGCACCCATCAGGTGGATTTTTCCGACACCCAGGTCCTTGAGGATCTGTGAGCCAAGGCCCACGGTGGTGTAGCTGTCGCGCGGCATGGCACCCGCCGGCGGCTCGTCGCCGAGCACGAGGTCGACACTGGCGAGCAACTGCTCCGCTCGCTCCGCATGGGCCAGCAGCACGATAACACCACGGCCTTCAGCGGCTACTGCCTGCAGGGCCTTGGCCATTGTCCAGGCCGGTCGCGACGAAATGCGGCTGGTCACCAGGTCGCGCATCAGCGATTGCACATGTACACGCACCAACGTCGGTGTACCAGCCTCTATGGTGCCCTTTGAGAGAGCAAGGTGCACATCGCCTCCCGTCTGGTCACGGTACACCGTGAGATTGAACTCGCCGAACTCCGTATCGATGGAGCCCTCGCGTATACGCCGGATGGTGCGCTCGTGCACCATGCGGAAGTTAATCAGGTCGGCGATGCTGCCGATCTTCAACTGGTGTTGAGCGGCGAACTCCGCGAGGGCGGCACCGTCTGCGAGCGTGCCCTGGGGCGTGAGAATGTCGGCGATGACAGCGGCGGGAAGCAGTCCCGCCAGGCGCGCGTAATCCGACGCTGCCTCCGTGTGGCCGGCACGGGTGAGCACGCCGCCCGGCAGCGCAGTCAGCGGGAAGATATGGCCGGGCTGCACGATGTCCGCGGGCACGGCGTGGGTCGCGACGGCGGCCTGCACCGTGCGCGCGCGGTCAGCGGCGGAGATGCCCGTCTCGATACCGGTCGCCGCCTCGATGGAGAGCGTGAAGTTGGCCTTCTCGCCGCGCGCGTCCTCCACCATGGGGGGCAGGTCGAGCTGGCGGCAGCGCTCTTCGGTGAGTGTCAGGCAGATCAGCCCCCGCGCACGGCGCGCCATGAAATTCACATGGCTGGCCTCGCAGTGCTCCGCGGCGACCATGACCACGCCTTCGTTGGCTCTCTCTTCCGCATCGTCCAACAGTACCACCATGCGCCCCTGGCGCAGGTCGCTGATGAGCTCGTCGACAGTGTTGAGTTCCATCGCTAGCGGTCCCCGGCGTCGAGGTAACCGTGTTCCCGGAGCGTTTCGAGGCTGAGCCCGCCGCTGCTGCTGCGGGCGGCGTCATCCCCGAGCACCAGGCGCTCGAGGTAGCGTGCGATGACGTCCACCTCGAGGTTGACGCGACTGCCGGCGGCATAGGTGCCGAAGATGGTCTCGGCCATGGTCTGCGGAATAATGTTCAGGTCGAACTGTGCGCCGTCCACGGCGTTGACGGTAAGGCTGGTGCCGTCGACGCAGATACTCCCCTTGTGCGCGATATAGCGCGCCAGTTCCGCGGGGGCGCGCAGTACGGCGCGGATGGAACGCCCGTCTTCGGCGAGGCTCAGCACCTCGCCGACCCCGTCGACGTGGCCGCTGACAATATGGCCGCCCAGGCGACTTTCCGGCGTCAGCGACTTCTCCAGGTTGACCGACGCCCCCGGCTGCAGGGCGCCGAGGGTGGTGAAGTCCAGGGTTTCACGCGAGACATCCGCCCAGAAGCCGTCGCCGGGAAGGTCCGTTACCGTGAGGCACACGCCGCTGGTGGCGATGCTGTCGCCGGGGGCCACATCGTCCAGCGGCAGTTTTGCAGTGCGTATGCGCAGGCGCAGGTCGCCCCCGCTCTCCTGCATGTCCGCCACTTCACCAACAGCCTGTATGATTCCTGTAAACATCCGCTACCTGTATTCCTCTGTCTCCCGGCCCTCAGCGCGGCAAGACGGTAAATCGCCAGTCCACGCCAACTTTGCGCACATCACTGATTTCCAGCGGCACCTTGTCACCCATGCTGTCCAGGGGCAGCGACAGCAGCGGGCGCGCCCGGTCGCCCAGGAGCGCGGGCGCGAGGTAGACGACGAGTTCATCGAGAAGGCCCGCCCGCAGCAGCGATCCGGCCAGGCGGGGGCCAGATTCTACCAGAATTTCGTTGCACTGCCGCGCTGCCAGCAAGGCCACGAGCGCGTGGGGATCGAGCCCCTCCCCCGCCCGCGGCAACACCGCCGTCTCGACCGGGAATTCTGCGGCTGGCGGTGTACTGCCGTCGTGGCACAGGAGTGTGGGCGAGGTGCCGTCGCACACCTTCGCGTCCATCGGTGTACGCAACCCGGAGTCCAGCACCACACGCAGCGGCTGCCTGCCGGGCGGCGGCGCGGCGGCACCGGCCAGTTCCAGCTCGCCGGGCCGCACGGTGAGGGAGCAGTCGTCCGCCAACACGGTACCGACGCCGGTGACCACCGCGCAACTCATCGCCCGCAGTCGCTGTACATCGCGCCGCGCCGCGGGGCCGGTAATCCACTGGCTCTCACCGGAGGCCATTGCCGTGCGGCCGTCCAGGGACATGGCGAGCTTCGCCCGCACGCGACCCAGGCCCCGCGACATGCGTGCAAAATAGCCCGGCGCGACCGCTCGCGCCTCGCCCTCGAGAAGTCCGCAGTCCACCGCCACACCAGCCGCGCGTAATTGCTCCAGGCCGCGCCCGCTGACCTCGGGATTGGGATCCTCGACCGCCGCAACCACCCGGCGGACACCCGCCTGCGCCAGCGCGTCCGTACAGGGGCCCGTACGGCCGGTGTGGCTGCAGGGTTCCAGGGTCACGTAGGCGGTGGCGCCCGCGGCGTCACCGGCAGCCTCCAGGGCCTCGATCTCGGCGTGGTTGCCCCCCGGCGGTTGTGTACTGCCCTCGCCGATCACCGCGCCGTCGCGCACCAGCACGCAGCCGACATGGGGATTCGGCATCGCGCGGTAGCGGGCGCGGCGGGCCAGCTGCAGGGCGCGGGCCATCATGCGGGTATCGGTGTCGGGGGTCATGGGGAATGGCCGGGGCGACCCGGATCAGTCGACAGCCGGCTCCGCTTCCAGCCGTTCGATTTCGTCGCGGAACTCGGCGATGTCCTGGAAGCTGCGGTAGACGGAGGCGAAGCGCACGTAGGCTACCTGGTCCAGTTTCTTGAGGTGCTCCATCACGAGCTCGCCCAGTACCAGGGACTGGATCTCGCGCTCGCCGGTGGCGCGCAACGCGTGCTTGATATTGTTGATGACCGCCTCGATGTCCTCCACGGACACGGGGCGCTTCTCCAGGGCGCGCAGGAACCCGGAGCGCAGCTTGTCCTCGTCGAAGGGCTCGCGGTTGCCGTTCTGCTTGATCACCCGCGGCATCACCAGTTCGGCGACCTCGTAGGTGGTGAAGCGCTCCGAGCAGGTGGCACACTCGCGGCGCCGGCGCACCTGGTCTCCCTCGGCGACCAGCCGCGAGTCGATAACCTTGGTGTCTTCAGCGGAGCAGAAAGGGCAGTGCATGCGCTGTCCTCATTGCGCTAAGTTGCTGAAGAATAACATATTTCCCCGCCATGTTTCTTTACTCATTTGGGGTACGGATATTGACCTTGTAAGGCCTCTATTTCGCGTTCGCGCCCGAGGCCAGCCCGACGGGGGCAACTGCCTCCCGGAACCATCAGGCCGCTGCTTGTAAGAAGCCGCGGTCGAGGGGGCTGTCTGCGAGGACTGATTGAGTCCCGAAAAATTGCGAGGTTCCCTCGCAATTTTTGGTCGAGTTCCGCAGCAGCCCGAGACAGCGGCGACTTACGCGGTCGTTCCGGGAGGCAGGTGCGCTCGTCGGGCCTGGGTACAGGTCCAACTACCTCCCAACCAAGCAGTGGGCTGGGGCTGTAAGGCCTCTCGGGACGATCGCAGCTCCGCGCTCGAACGCGGCCGCTGCGGAACTCGACCATTTTTCGCTCCGCGAAAAATTGGGACTCAGTCAGTCCTCGCGGACAGCCCCGCTTTCTCCCGCTTCGCTAAACGCGACCTGATTGTCCCTCGAGGTCTTACACCACCAGCCCTGAGCGTCACTCAACTAGCGGTAAACGGGAAATCGGGCGCAGATCTCCAGGACCTTCGCCTTCACCTCGGCGATGACCTGCTCGGAATTGCCGCTTTCCAGCGACTCGAGGACATCGCACATCCAGCCGGTGAGCTCCACGGTCTCCGCCTCGCCGAAGCCGCGGGTGGTGATGGCCGGGGTGCCGACGCGCAGGCCGGAGGTGACGAAAGGCGACTGGGGATCGTTGGGCACCGCGTTCTTGTTCACGGTGATGTTGGCCTCGCCGAGGGCGGCGTCCGCATCTTTGCCCGTGTAGGGTTTGCCGATGAGGTCGACCAGCATGAGGTGGTTCTCGGTGCCCCCCGAGACGATCTTGATACCGCGCTCAATAAACGCGCCCGCCATGGCCTTGGCGTTTTTCACCACCTGCTTCTGGTACTCGACGAACTCGGGGCTCTGGGCCTCCTTGAACGAGACGGCCTTGGCGGCGATCACGTGCATGAGGGGGCCGCCCTGCCCGCCGGGGAACACCGCGGAATTGAACTTCTTCTCCAACTCCGGGTTGGCGCGGGCCAGGATAATGCCGCCGCGGGGGCCGCGCAGGGTTTTGTGCGTTGTGGAGGTGACAACGTCCGCGTGGGGTACCGGGTTCGGGTAAACGCCGGCGGCGACAAGACCGGCCACGTGGGCCATGTCCACCATGAGATAGGCGCCCACCTTGTCGGCGATGGCGCGAAAGCGCGACCAGTCCATCACCTGTGAGTAGGCGGAAAAGCCGGCGACGATCATCTTCGGCTTGTGCTCCAGCGCCAGTTCCTCCACGCGCTCGTAATCGACCTCCCCCGTCTCGGGGTTCAGGCCGTACTGCACAGCGTTGTACATCTTGCCGGAAAAGTTGGGGGCGGCGCCGTGGGTCAGGTGGCCCCCGTCCGCCAGGCTCATGCCCAGCACAGTGTCGCCGGGACTGCACAGTGCCATGTAGACCGCGGAGTTGGCCTGGGAGCCCGAGTGGGGCTGGACGTTGGCGTAGTCGGCGCCGAAGAGGGCCCTGGCCCGCTCTGCCGCCAGTTCCTCGGCCTTGTCCACGAACTCGCAGCCGCCGTAGTAGCGCTTGCCGGGGTAGCCCTCGGCGTACTTGTTGGTCAGGACCGTGCCCTGGGCCTGCATCACACGCGGACTGGTGTAGTTCTCGGAGGCGATCAGCTCGATGTGCTCCTCCTGGCGCCGCTCCTCCTCGCCGATGGCGGCGGCAATCTCGTCGTCGAAGCCCTCGATCGTCATGCCCTTGTCAAACATCGTCGTCCCCCGTGCACAGGTCGCTGGCCGCCGCCCGGGCGGCCGTGGAAAGCGGCGCATTTTACCGAAAAAGAAGCGTCCGCAGAAGCGATCGGCGGACAAAAGTTGAGCAACATTGGCAGCGGAAATGCCGCGCGCTGGTGCCCTGCCCCTGGCGGCGGAATTCCGCTAAACTGCGCCCCTCCCAACCCCGCGGTACAGAAGCTTTTCGATGGCTCAATACGTCTACACCATGAACCGGGTCGGCAAGGTCGTGCCGCCCAAAAAAACCATTCTCGAGGACATCTCCCTGTCGTTCTTCCCCGGCGCCAAGATCGGGGTGCTGGGCCTGAACGGCGCGGGCAAGTCGACGCTGCTGCGCATCATGGCGGGGATCGACACGGACATACTCGGTGAGGCCCGTCCGCAGCCGGGTATCAATATCGGGTACCTGCCCCAGGAACCGCAGCTGAACCCGGACAAGGACGTGCGCGGCAACGTCGAGGAGGGGGTGCAGGACGCCATCGACGCCCTCGCCGGCCTGGAGAAGGTGTACGCCGACTACGCGGAGCCGGACGCGGATTTCGACGCCCTCGCGAAGGAGCAGGCGCGCCTGGAGGACATCATCCAGGCCACCGATGCCCACAACCTCGACCACCGCCTGGAGGTGGCCGCAGACGCCCTGCGCCTGCCGCCCTGGGACGCGGACGTCGCGACGCTGTCCGGCGGCGAGCGACGGCGGGTGGCCCTGTGCCGCCTGTTGTTGAGCACTCCGGACATGCTCCTGCTGGACGAACCGACCAACCACCTCGACGCGGAGAGCGTCGCCTGGCTGGAACGTTTCCTGCACGAGTTCCCGGGCACCGTGGTGGCCATCACTCACGACCGTTACTTCCTCGACAACGCCGCCGGCTGGATCCTGGAACTGGACCGCGGACGCGGCATTCCCTACGAGGGCAATTACTCCGACTGGCTCGACGCCAAGGAAAAGCGGCTGGAGCAGGAGCAGCGCCAGGAGGCGTCCCACCAGAAAGCCATCAAGGCGGAACTGGAGTGGGTGCGCAGCAACCCCAAGGGCCGCCAGGCAAAGAGCAAGGCGCGCCTGCAGCGTTTCGAGGAACTGCAGAGCCAGGAGTTCCAGCAGCGCAACGAGACCAATGAGATCTACATCCCCCCCGGACCGCGGCTCGGCGACAAGGTCATCGAGGTACAGGACCTGAAGAAGCGCTTTGGCGAGCGCCTGCTTTTCGAGAACGTGACGTTTTCGGTGCCCAAGGGCAGTATCGTCGGCATCATCGGCGCCAACGGCATGGGCAAGTCGACCCTGTTCAAGATTCTCAACGGCACCGAGCAGCCCGACGGCGGCAACGTCGACCTCGGCGACACGGTGCAGCTCGGTTACGTGGACCAGTCCCGGGACGACCTCGACGGCGAGAAGACGGTTTGGGAGGAGGTGTCCGACGGCCAGGACATCCTGCGCATCGGCAGCTACGAGGTGCCCTCGCGCACCTACGTGGGGCGCTTCAACTTCAAGGGGTCGGACCAGCAGAAATACGTGAAGGACCTCTCCGGCGGCGAGCGCAATCGGCTGCACCTGGCGAAGTTATTGCGCCAGGGCGCCAACGTGCTCCTGCTGGACGAGCCGACGAACGATCTCGATGTGGAGACGCTGCGCGCACTGGAGGAAGCGCTGCTGGCCTTCCCCGGGGCGGCGATGGTCATCTCCCACGACCGCTGGTTCCTCGACCGCATCGCCACCCACATCCTCGCGTACGAGGACGACGGCGGCGTGGTGTTCCACGAGGGCAACTTCTCCGACTACGAGGAGGACCGGCGCAAGCGTGTCGGCGCGGGCGCGGACCAGCCCCAGCGGGTCGCCTACCGCAAACTCAAGTGATCGAACCGGCACACTTCCACGCGCTGTTGCGGCCGCGGGTCGTCGGCGACGGCCATTTCGAGGGCGTCTCCCTGCCCCTCGATTCCCCCGCCATCTACGGCGGACAGCTCATGGCCCAGGTGTTGAGCTGCGCAGCCCGCACCCTGCACGAGCCCCGCAGCGCCCACTACCTGCAGACGAGCTTTCTGGCTTTCGGCGACCCGAAGGGACCACTGGATTTCGCGGTGGGCCAGAGCCGCGACGGCCGCAGCACCAGTCACCGGGAAGTCGTGGTCAGCCAGGCGGGCCGCACCCTAGTAACCGGCACGGTCTCGTTCCAGGCCGCGTCCGATGGTTACGACCACCAACTCCCCGCACCCGCGGCACAGGCGCCGGAAGCGCTCCTGGAAAACCCCGACAACGTCATCGATTTTTCCGGCGAGGACGGCGGTGAATTTCCCTTTCTGATCGTGGAAGAACCCGCGGATCGCGAGCCGGTCTCCTCGATCTGGGTGAAGTCCCGCCACCCGGCGCCCGACGACAGCCTGCTGCAGCAGATGCTGTTCGCCTTCGCCTCCGACGCCACCATCCTGCAGTCGGCGGCCAATCCCCACGAGCTGGACTGGACGGACCCGGGACTGATCGTGGCGACGATGAATCACACCATCTGGTTTCACCGCGCCCTGGACGTCAACCGCTGGCTGCTCCTGCACGGCACCTCACCGAGCGCTGCCGGGGGGCGCGGACTGTCCATCGCCAACACCTTCGACAGCGCCGGAACGCTCGTGGCAACGGTGGCCCAGGAGGGCGTCCTGCGGCGGCGGATACAGTAAATTCCGGACCTCGGGCCATTCGCAATAGGCGCCGGGCGGCGTTATAGTTTGCCCCTGTCCAGTCGTGGAAAGGGGCCGCAATGAGCGAACAACTCACCGAGAAACGCCGCTTCACAAGGGTCGCACTGGCCCTGCCGGTTGAAGTGCACCAGGGGGGCAGTGTCTGGCACCAGAGCCTGATCGATATCTCCCTGTCCGGTGTGGCCACCGACCAGCCCGACGAGTGGGATGCGCAGTACAACGAACCCTTCACACTGATCATCAAGATCGAGGACGACAGGACACTGGAACTGCACGCCTACCTGCAACATGTGGAGGCCGGGCGCCTGGGCTTCTCCGTCGAGCACGTGGACCGCGAAAACATCGAGCCCCTGCGCGCGGTGCTCGAGGCGCACATGGACATCACCACCCTGGAAGAAGAACTGGAGCGCCTCGACTAGCGCTCAGTCCGACCGAAGATTGCCGCGTCGCGCCCCGACGTCAGTGCCCAGGCATTTTTGACTAAGCGTTAAGGTGCCCTAATCAAGGGCAGCGAGGGCCTCCTCGAGCCGCGCGACAGCCTGCACCTGCATTCCCGCGATCGACTCGCGCGGCGCATTGCCCTTCGGCACGATGGCGCGCGTGAAGCCATGCTTCGCCGCCTCGGCCAGCCGCTCCTGGCCGCTCGGCACGGGGCGAATTTCGCCCGAGAGCCCGACCTCGCCGAAGATGACCATGTCCTTCGGCAGCGGGCGATCGCGGAAGCTGGATACGATGGCGGCGAGCAGTGCCAGGTCGGCGCTGGTCTCCAGCACCTTGACACCACCGACCACGTTGGCGAAGACATCCTGGTCGCCCACCTGCAACCCCCCGTGGCGGTGCAGCACCGCCAGCAGCATGGCGAGGCGGTTCTGTTCAAGGCCGACCGCCACCCGCCGCGGGTTGCCGAGCTGGCTGTCGTCCACCAGGGCCTGGATTTCCACCAGCAGCGGCCGGGTGCCCTCCCAGACCGCCATCACGGCGCTGCCCGAGGCGGACTGCGCGTCCCGGTCCAGGAAGATGGCGGAGGGGTTTTTTACCTCGCGCATGCCGCGATCGGTCATGGCGAAGACACCGAGTTCGTTCACCGCGCCGAAGCGGTTCTTCTGCCCGCGCAGGGTGCGGAAGCGGGTGTCCTCCGTGCCCTCCAGCAGGATGGAGCAGTCGATCATGTGCTCCAGCACCTTGGGCCCTGCCAGGGAGCCGTCCTTGGTCACGTGGCCCACCAGGAACAGCACGGTGCCGCTCTGCTTGGCGTGCCGGATCAGGAACGAGGCGCACTCGCGTACCTGCGACACGCTGCCGGGCGCCGAGGTAATCTCCGGGGTGTGTACCACCTGGATGGAGTCGACCACCAGCACCTTCGGCCGGAACTCCTCCGTCGCGGCGACGATGGTCTCGACATTGGTCTCCGACATGAGCCGCAGGCGGTCCGTGGGCAACTGCAGGCGCGCCGCGCGCATGGCCACCTGCTGCAGGGACTCCTCCCCGGTGATGTACAGCGCTTCCATCGATGCCGCCAGGTGGCACAGCGTCTGCAACAGCAGGGTGCTCTTACCCGCGCCGGGATTGCCGCCGACAAGGATCGCGGACCCCGGCACCAGGCCGCCACCGAGCACCCTGTCGAATTCTCCCGCGCCCGAGGAGAAGCGCGGCAGGTCCTCAAGGTCGATGTCCGCGAGCACCTTCGCCGACTCGAGGGCACCTGCGAAACCGGCCCGCGAGGCGGCGGACCCGCCGGCGCGCCCGCTGCCCTTCGCAGCGCCCAGGCGCACCTCGACCAGGGAATTCCAGGCGCCGCAGTCGCTGCACTGGCCCTGCCACTTGACGTAATCGGAGCCGCAGTCGTTGCAGACGAAGGCGGTTTTTTGCTTTGCCATGCTCTTTCCTTCGGTGGATGGGGTATCCTAACAGACCCGCCACGAATTGCCGGAAGCCCGACCCAAGATGCCCGAATCCTCACTGATCCCCGAGCGCCAGCTGGTATTTTCACCCGACCTGGCGGCGACGATCGGCCTTGAGGAAGCCGTCCTGTTGCAGCACCTGCAGCAGGTGTTCGACCGCGCGACATCACGCTTGCACAACGGTTACGCCTGGTACCGGGTGGAGCGTGAGTACCTCCTTCGAACCCTGCCCTTCTGGGGCCCCGAGGACCTGCACCGCATCGTGCGCAGCCTCGCGGACAAGGGCGTGCTGCTGGTGGATTCGCCGCCGCTGCTGTCGGCCCAGGAGCTGGTGTTCGCCGTCAACGAACCCGCCGCTGGAGCGCCCCCCGCCGCGCAACGCCAGGCGCCGCCCACCCGCCGCAGCGCGGGCCTGCTGCCGGAGAACTGGCGGCCCAGCGAGGACCTGCTGCAGTTGCTGAGCCTGAACCACAACATCCCGCGCCAGTTCGCCCTGGACCAGCTGGAGGACTTCGTCTTCTATTGGCGCGAGCGCGGCGAGACGAGCCACGCCTGGGAGAACAAGTTCCGCCAGCACGTGACAAGCCACTGGCGCCGGCACCAGCAACATACCGCCGAGCAGGCGGAGCGGCAGCGCGGCGCCGGTGAGCCACCTCTGGACCGGGACTGGCGCCCCAGCGAGGACGCCATGGAAATCATGACCCGGGCGGGTATCGATGCAGACTTCATCGAGCAGGCCATCCCCGAGTTCATCCTGTACTGGCGCGAGCGCGGCGCACCGCCGCGGGAGCTGAACTCGAAATTCATCCAGCACATCCGCATTCAGTGGGCGCGCTACACCTCCAGCCTCACCCACAGCACCGAGCCAAGGCGCATTGCCGACGACTGGCAGCCCTCGGAGGACGTCTACGACATCCTGCGCATGTCGCACATCGACACGGACTTCGCCCGCGCGCTGCTCCCCGAGTTCATCGTATACTGGAAGGACAGCAACCAGGCCCAGACGTCCTGGAACAGCAAGTTCCTGCAACACGTGAAATACCACTGGGCGAAACGCCACCAACTCGCACGAGCGGAAGACGACAATGCCGGATACCGGGGATCGCATTCAACGGGTCGCACAAGGGATAAAAGCCTCGAAGACCACCTCAGCGACACCTCCTGGGCAAAGTGAGGACCGCGCCGCCCCCGACGACGGAGCGGTGGAGGCCATTAACCAGGTTTTCACCCTGTTTATGCTCAACTACCACAATCAGTTCTACGCCGCCTACCCCAACGACAGCCAGCTAAGCCAGGTCAAACTCCTGTGGCTGGACGCCCTGGGGGAGTTCAACGTGGAACAAATCTTGCGCGGCGCCAAACGTGCTATCGAGCAGAGCGAGTACCTGCCGACCCTGCACCGCATGCTGGACTGCTGTCGCCAAGGGGCGGAGCACGCTGGACTGCCATCTACAAGGGACGCCTATATCGAGGCGTGCACGGCGGGCTCACCGAAGTCGGCTCAAGCCTGGAGCCACCCGGCCGTCTATCTCGCCGGGCGCGACAGCGACTGGCACTTCCTGGCGAGCGAGGGCGAGAAGGCTGCCCTGCCGGTCTTCCAGCGGCACTACGAGGATTATTGCACCCGGGTACTGCGCGGCGAGACGCTCGAGGTTCCGGCGCCCGAGGCGCTGGAGTCGAAGCCGGCCGAGCCCCTGTCCGCGGAGGAGCAGCTGTCGCAGTTGCGCAAGCTGAGGGAAGAAACCGGTTTTTAGTTGAGCCTGAAGTCGCCAGGCCGGCCGGCAAAGGTGCCTATGCTTAGTCGTCGCGGCCCCGCGCCATGTTCTCGAACCGCGTGTGCTGGCCCAGGAAAGTCAGGCGGCAGATGCCGATCGGCCCGTTGCGCTGCTTGCCGATAATGATCTCGGCGATGCCCTTGTCCGGCGACTCCTCGTTGTACACCTCGTCACGGTAGATGAACATGATGACGTCGGCGTCCTGCTCGATGGCGCCCGACTCCCTGAGGTCGGAATTCACCGGCCGCTTGTTCGGGCGCTGTTCCAGGGCCCGGTTGAGCTGGGACAGCGCCACCATCGGCACCTTGAACTCCTTGGCGATGGCCTTGAGGCTGCGGGAAATCTCCGAGATCTCCGCGGTGCGTCCCTCGGTGGCGCCGGCGATCTGCATCAACTGCATGTAGTCAACCATGATCATGCCGAGGCCGTCGTTCTCGCGGAACACGCGGCGCGCGCGGCTGCGCACTTCCGTGGGCGAGAGGGCCGGCGTGTCGTCGATGTAGAGTGGCACATCCTTGAGTTTGTTCACCGCGGCGCTGAGCTTGGGCCAGTCCTCCTGCTCCAGCTTGCCGTTGCGGATGCGCGTCTGGTCAATGCGGCCGACCGAGGACAGCATGCGGATGATGAGCTGGTCCGCCGGCATCTCCATGCTGAACACGAGGATGGGCTTGTCCTGGTTGAGCACCGCGTGCTCGACCATGTTCATCGCGAAGCTGGTCTTGCCCATGGAGGGGCGCCCGGCGACGACGACCAGGTCCGAGTCCTGCAGGCCGGAGGTCATGCGGTCCAGCTCGATGAACCCGGTGCTGAGGCCGGTGATATCGCCGCCGGTGTTGAACAGCTCCTCGATGCGGTCCACCGCGCCCTTGAGCAGGTCGTTGACCCCCTCGGGGCCGCCGGCCTTCGGGCCCTGCTCGGAGATCTGCATGATGCGCCGCTCGGCCTCGTCGATCAGGGCGTCGGCACTGCGGCCCTCGGGGTTGAAGCCGCTGTCGGCGATGTCCTGGGCCGCCTCGATCAGGCGGCGGAGGCTGGCGCGCTCGTGCACCACCTCGGCGTAGGCGCGGATATTGGAGGCGCTGGGGGTGTTCTGGGCCAGTTCGGCCAGGTAGGACAGCCCCCCCGCGGACTCCAGCTCCCCGCTGGCTTCGAGCCGGTCGGCCACGGTGATGACGTCGATGGGCTGCAGGGCGTCGGCGAGCTGGGCGATCTGCCGGAAAATCAGGCGGTGGCCGGGGCGGTAGAAGTCGCTCGCAGTCAGGGTCTCGGCGACGGCGTCCCAGCCGTCCGCCGACAGCAGCAGCCCGCCGAGCACGGACTGTTCCGCCTCCGGCGAGTGCGGCTGCATCTTGATGCGCGCGATGTCGCCGTCACCGGAGTACGGCAGCTCTGAGACGTTGCTGGGGAGGTCCGGGTCGGCCATGGGACGAGGATATCCTATTCGGGCCGGTCAGGTTATCGAATTTGACCCGCGCGGTGAAGGCGGGGGGACGGTTGTGGCAAAAAATTTGTGGCAAAAAAAATGCACCGGCCGCGCTTGACCGGTGCATTTGTACGGTGCACCAGGGCGGTGTCGCTTGCGCCAGCGCGCAGCCTACTCGGGGACGACCGCCACCTCGACGTTTGCGGTGACCTCGCCGTGCACCTGGATAGCGATCTCGTACTCGCCCAGCTCGCGCAGGGCGCCGTCGGGCAGGCGCACCTCGGCCTTGTCGACCTCGCAGCCGGCGGCCGTGACCGCCTCGGCGATGTCGCGGGTACCGACAGAGCCGAACAGCTTGCCCTCCTCGCCCGCGTTGGCGCCGATCTCGATGCGGCCGAGGGCGTCGATGGCCTCGCCCCGCGCCTGCGCCGCGGCAAGGGTCTCTGCCGCCGCGGCTTCCAGCTCGGCTCGGCGCGCCTCGAATTCCGCGGTATTGGCCTCGGTGGCCGGAACCGCCTTGCCCTGGGGGATCAGGAAGTTGCGGCCGAAGCCGGCCTTCACGCTGACCTTGTCGCCCAGGTTGCCCAGGTTGCTGATGTTTTCCAGCAAGATGACTTCCATTGCTCTATTCCTCGTTCCAGGGGGGTCACCCCCCGTCTGTTGCAAATTCTCTATCCGTTCCCGCCCCCGGGGGGGCCGTCGCCGCCGTCAGCCGGCGGTCCACCCCGCCGCTCCCAGCGCTGGCGGAAATCCAGCCAGCTGTCGGCGATGGCCAGGAACATCACTACCAGTTTCACCGGGTCAAAAATCACCCAGGCGATGTAAAACCACGGCAGCCACCCGCCGCCGCGGATGGCGACCCGCGCGTGCACCAGCGCCAGGCCCGCAAAGCTCAGGGGGATGAAACAGGTCATCGCCCAACTGCGGTAGCCCAGCCCGAGTGTCGACAGGGCCAGCCCTGCCAGTACCAGCGCGGTGCTCACGCCCGCCGGGTAGCGCAGCGCCCGGAATTCCTCGCCGAACCCGCCCGGGTTGTACAGCGCCGCCTGCCAGTAGCGGGCCAGCAGCAGGCACAGCACCGACATCGTGGCCGTACCCATGCCGAGCATGCCCGCTATCTGCGTGGCGTCCGGCCGGTGCAGCTCGACCGCCTGGCCGCTCGCCGCCAGCTGCGCCTCCCAATTCTCCACGAACCGGGTGAACAGCTCCACGAGCTGCTCGAGGAACGCCTGCCCGAACACGGTAATCAGCAGGCCGCCCACGATTCCCACCGCCACGCTGGCCAGCAGCGCCAGGGGCAGGTTCACAGTCGTGCGCAGCACCACTGCCAGGAGCATGGTTCCCGACAGCAGCGCCAGGGGGCCGGTGTCGCTGTACACCACGGCGACGGTGCCCGCCGGCAACAGGGTCCAGAAGAACAGCCAGCTGCCTTCCGCCAGTCCCCTGCGCAGGGTGACCAGCGCCACCACGGCGGCGCTGATCCAGCAAAACAGTACGCTGGCGGCCCCCAGTACCGCGACCAGCAGGGCCTGCCAGCGCCCGCGCATCACCAGTTCCGCCAGCCCCTTCACGGTGCCTCCCGACCTGGTTTGCCGCGGGTCAATCGATTACTTGTGGCCGTCCGTGTAGGGCAGCAGGGCCAGGAAGCGCGCGCGCTTGATCGCGGTGGCCAGCTGGCGCTGGTACCGGGCCTTGGTGCCGGTGATACGGCTGGGCACAATCTTGCCGGTTTCAGAGACGTAGGCCTTCAGGGTGTCGAGATCCTTGTAGTCGATCTCTTTGGTGCCCTCGGCGGTGAAACGGCAGAACTTACGGCGACGGAAAAAGCGTGCCATGGTCGTACTCCTTTAAAATTCCGGGTCCTGGTAAGGCGCGGGAAGAACTACTCTTCCACGGCCTCCTCGGCAGCTTTCTCGGGCTCCGCGGGGGCGGTCTCAGCCTTTTCGTCGGGCTTCTCGGCGGGCTTCTCCGCCTTCTCGGCCCTGGCCTGCTCCGCGGCCTGGCGCTCCTCGTAGCGGCTCTTGCGCTCGCGACTCTCCTTCTCCGCCTTCATGATGAAGGACTCGTCGGTCACCGGGTCGTCGCGGCGGATCACCAGGTTGCGGATCACGGCGTCGTTGTAGCGGAAGGTCGTGGTCAGCTCGTCCATGGCCTCGCGGGTGGCCTCGACGTTCATCAGCACATAGTGTGCCTTGTGAATCTTGTTGATGGGGTAGGCCAGCTGGCGGCGACCCCAGTCCTCCAGGCGGTGGACGGTGCCGCCATCCTTCTGGATGGCCGCCGAGTAGCGCTCGATCATGCCGGGCACCTGCTCGGACTGGTCCGGATGGACCATAAAGACGATCTCGTAGTGTCGCATACGATGTGGCTCCTTTCGGGTTAATGCCACCCGTCACTTCGCACCTGGGTGCCGAAGGCGGTGTGGCAAGGAGAATCGGCCGCAGGGACGGCCGGGCAAATTTTGAGGGGGCGGAGTTTACCGGCTCCCGGGGGGTTTCACAAGGCCGGTTCCGGGCCCGCGCCGGCCCGCTGGCGCACCACCTCGAACAGGCAGACACCGGCGGCCACGGACACGTTGAGGCTGCTGACGGCGCCCGCCATGGGCAGGTGGACCAGGACGTCGCACTGCTCCCGCGTGAGACGCCTCAAACCGCTCCCCTCGGCACCCAGGACAAGGGCCACGGAACCCGTTAAATCATTGTTATATATTGATTTTTCTGCCTCTCCATCGGCCCCGTAGAGCCACACCCCGAGGCCCTTCAATGCCTTGAGGGTGCGGCTCAGGTTGGTCACCTGGACCAGGGGTACGGTCTCGGCGGCGCCGCAGGCGACCTTGCGCACCACCGGGGTCATGCCCGCGGAGCGGTCCCGGGGCACCACCACCGCGGTCACCCCGGCGGCATCCGCGCTGCGCAGGCAGGCGCCCAGGTTGTGGGGGTCCGTCACGCCGTCCAGCACCAGCAGCAGCGCCGGCCCATCCAGGGCCTCTACGGCGGCCAGCAGCTCCGCCTCGGACCAGCCCGCAGCACCGGCGTCCTCCCCGTCCGTCGCGGCGACAGCGCCCTGGTGGCGCCCGGTGACGAGCTGGTCCAGTTCCTCGCGGGATTGCCACAGGACGCTGATACCGTTGTCCCGGGCCAGTTTCTCCAGGTCGCGCCTGCGGCGGTCGCGCCCGCTCTGCAAATGCAGGTTGTGAACAGCGCCGGGATCGCGACGCAGCAGGGCCTCGACCGCGTGGATACCGAACACGAACGCCATCTCAGTGGCGTCGCCTCAGCCCCGTGCGCCCCCGGGACTTGCGGCCCCCGCCCGAGCGGCCGCCGGTTTTTTCGCCGCGCTTGCCGCCGGGCCCGCCGGAGCGCGCGCCGCCCGGCTTCTTCCCGCCGCCTTTTCCGCCGGCTTTCCCGCCACCCCTGCCCTTGCCCGCGCCCTTGCGGGGCGGTTTCGCCTCGATCAGTTCGAGGTCGATCTTGCGGTCGTCCAGGTCCACGCGGGCCACCTGTACCCGCACCGGGCCGCCGAGCTGGAAACTGCGCCCGCTGCGCTCCCCGCTGAGCCGCTGGGTGGCGGGGTCGAAGTGGTAGTAGTCCCCGGGCAGTGCGGTGACGTGCACCAGTCCCTCGATGTACAGGTTTTTCAACTCCACGAAGAGGCCGAAGCTGGTGACCGCGGCGATCACGCCGTCGAACTCATCGCCGACGTGGTCCTGCAGGTACTCGCACTTCAACCAGGCGTCCACCTCGCGGGTGGCATCGTCCGCGCGACGCTCGGTATTGGAACAGTGCTCGCCGTGCACGGCCATGGCCTGCGGGTCGTAGGGGAAAATACGTTTTTTGGGCAACGGCGCCGCGCTGTCGACACGGCGCACCCCCTCCACCTGCCTGTCGCTGCGGATCAGGTGGCGGATCCCGCGGTGAATAAGCAGGTCCGGGTAGCGGCGTATGGGGGAGGTAAAGTGGGCGTAGGCGTCGTAGTGCAGGCCGAAGTGCCCACCGTTTTCCGGCTGGTAGACCGCCTGGCTGAGGGAGCGCAACAACATGGTCTGGATGACGTGGGCGTCCTCCCGCTCGCGCACCTGCAGCAACAGCCGCTGGTAGTCCAGCGGGGTCGGGCGACTGCCGCCGGACAACTCCAGGCCCAGCTCGCCGAGAAACTTGCGCAGCCCCTCCAGTTTCTCCTCGCTGGGCCCCTCGTGCACCCGGTACAGTGCGGGCAATTCGCACGCCTGGTAGAACCGCGCCGTGGCGACGTTGGCGCAGAGCATGCACTCCTCGATCAGCTTGTGGGCGTCGTTGCGCACCACCGGGACGATGGCGCTGATCTTGCGCTGCTCGTCGAACAGGATGCGCGTCTCCTCGGTTTCGAAGTCGATGGCGCCGCGCCGCTCCCGCGCCTCCCGGAGCACGACGTAGAGTTCGCGCAGGCGCTGCAGGTCCGGTACCACGCGCGCGGACACCTCGGGGTGGCTGCCTTCCTCGAGCACCTGGCCGACCTGGGTGTAGGTGAGCCGCGCCGCCGAGTGGATCACGGCCTCGTAGAACTGGTAGCGGCTGAGACTGCCCGCGCGGCTCAGCTCCATCTCGCAGACCATGGCCAGGCGGTCCACCCCCGGGTTGAGAGAACAGAGGCCATTGGACAGGACCTCGGGCAACATGGGTACCACGCGCTCGGGGAAGTAAACGGAGTTGCCGCGGTTCGCCGCCTCCGCGTCCAGGGCAGACCCCGGGCGCACGTAGTGGGAGACGTCGGCGATGGCGACGAACAGGCGCCAGCCCCCGCCGGACTGTTTCTCGCAGTAGACGGCGTCGTCAAAATCCCGCGCGTCCTCGCCGTCGATGGTGACCAGGGGCAGCTTGCGCAGGTCCACCCGGTGCGCCTTGTCCGCCTCACTGGGCTCGTCGTGCAGGCGCCCCGCCTCGGCAAGCACCTCCTCGGGCCACTCCCAGGGGATTCCGTGGGCGCGAATGGCGACGTCAATCTCCAGTCCAGGGTCGAGGTGGTCGCCCAGTATCTCGGTCACGCGGCCCTTCGCGCCGAGCTGCCGCGTCGGGTAGTCCGTGATCTCGGCCGTGACAATCTGGCCGGAGAGGGCCGCGCCCTTCGCCTGCGGGGGAATCAGGATCTGCTGGGTGAGGCGGCCGTTGTCGGGAATGACGAAGCCGATGCCGCTCTCCTCCTGGTAGCGCCCCACCACCACGGCGTGGCCGCGCTCCAGCACCTCCACCACCTTACCCTCCAGTCGTCCGCGGCGGTCCTCGCCGGTGACCCGCACCAGCACCTCGTCGCTGTCGAACACGAAGTGCATCTGGCGCGCGCTCAGGTAGATGTCATCCCCCTCCCCGATGGGCATGGCGAAGCCGTAACCGTCGCGATGCCCCTGCACCCGGCAGCGGATGAGGTCCATGCGGTCGGCGACCCCGAAGGCGCCGCGCCTGTCCTGGATGAGCTGCCCGTCGCGCAGCATGGCGCGCAGGCGCTTGCCGAGGGCGTCGACCTGCTCGTGGTCGGCGAGCTCCAGCCGCTTGGCCAGCTTGTTCTGGTTCAGCGGTTTCTTGGCCCGCGTGAGAACCTCGAGGATATGCTCCCGACTGGGGATGGGGTTCTCGTAGCGGGACGCCTCGCGCGCGGCGTGAGGGTCGGCGCTGTCGCCTTTTTTTGCCATAGGGCCGGGGGCCTGTCTTGGGAATTGATACCGTCATCCCCGCGCAGGCGGGGATCCAGAGCGTAAAAGCCCCACGGCTTGTACCGCGGGGCCTGGGCAGATTATACGCCAGGATTGACATCGAGGCGCCGGAAAAGTAACCTGCGCGCCCTCGGATTTCTCGACCCGCCCAGGTGGTGTTGTGGTAGACACTGGACGCAGTCCAGCAGGTCGGGAAAATGACAATCCGGTGAAATCCACCGCATTCTGCCCAGGTGGTGAAATTGGTAGACACGCTAGCTTCAGGTGCTAGTGCTCGCAAGGGCGTGGAGGTTCAAGTCCTCTCCTGGGCACCATTCGTTTTTTAAAGACCGAATCAGCTACTGGTTCGGTCTTCTTGTTTGGGCACCGAGAACGTCCTTCCGATGGCCGCTGCGCGACCAACGGAAGCCCGAGAGGACTACCCGGCCGGCTGATAAAGCGCCGGCGCGAACCTCCGCTCGAAGCTGCGCTTCGAAAGCGCGGAGAACCGCCCTCTCCTGGGCACCATTCGTTTTTTAAAGACCGAATCAGCTACTGGTTCGGTCTTCTTGTTTGGGCACCGAGAACGTCCTTCCGATGGCCGCTGCGCGACCAACGGAATCCCGGGAGGACTACCCGGCCGGCTGATAAAGCGCCGGCGCGAACCTCCGCTCGAAGCTGCGCTTCGAAAGCGCGGAGAACCGCCCTCTCCTGGGCACCATTCGTTTTTTAAAGACCGAATCAGCTACTGGTTCGGTCTTCTTGTTTGGGCACCGAGAACGTCCTTCCGATGGCCGCTGCGCGACCAACGGAAGCCCGAGAGGACTACCCGGCCTTTTCCGGCCGGCAATAGACGGGCACATCACCGGCCATATCCACGCATGGCTCGCACTCGTTGGTAATGGTGGCGAGCAACATCGGCAACGATAACAGGTGGGACCCGAACACCAGCTTGCCAGTGTTCATGATGCTGACCGCGATGTCCCTGGTGGGATCCGCCCAGCAAACAATGTTGGCAAACCCCACGTGGCCGTATGCGTACTCCGAGCTCTTGCCGTAGATGCCAATCGGCGAGCCGCCGAGCATGAATCCGGCGCTGTAACGCATCGGCATCATGAGCGAACGATCGAGCACCGACCCGCCCAGGGAACGGGTAGCGCGGTGTACCGTGAGCGGGTCGAGAATCTGTTGCCCCTGCCATTCGCCGTGGTTGAGGAGCATCTGGTAGAAGCGGCTGACCTCCTCCGCGGTGGCGTACAGATTTGCCGATGGAATGATCGCGTCGTAGAAGTTTGGGTCGTTACTCATTTCCACCGCGGTGTCCGGGTGGGCGCCAAGCACGCCGGCCAGTGCTTGATTGACCAGGGCGCTGTCCAGACCCGTGGTGACGTTGGTCGCAGCGCGGGACTGGTCGCGCTGGGTCAGTCCGAAACGAAAATACCGCATACCCATCGGCTTGCTGATGTATTTGTCCAGGAACTGCTGCGCATTGCGTCCCGTGGTCACCCGGATCAGCTCGTTAAAAATGAAGCCGCTGGTGATGGCGTGGTACGCCTGTATGCGGCCCTGGTGATCGACCGGCTCCGCGTCACAAATCAGGTCGAGAGCGGCCTCGTGGTCGTACAACAGGTCTGGATCGATGCCCTCTGGCACAGTGGGTACGCCGCCGCGATGGGTCAGCAATTGCAGCAGGGTGATGGAGCCCTTGCCCCTGGCGGCGAATGCGGGGATGTAGTGGCTCACCGGGTTCAGCAGGTCCACCTCCCCTTGTTCCGCCAGAAGGTGAATCAGCACGGCGGTGACAGCCTTCGACGCGGAAAACAGGCAGACGGGGGTGTCCACGGTGGCGACCCGGTCGTCCCGGGAGTAACCGATGCTGCGATTCAGTACGATCTCGCCGCGCTTGCGCAGGCACAGGCTCAGCAGCGGGTGCGCACCGCTGCGATACAGGCCCTGGGTCGCATCCCAGATAGCGTCCACCTGCACCCGCGTCAGTCCCGCCCGGCGCGGCGTTACTTCGGCATCCGCATCGACGTCGGTAATCGCCTCGAGATCCGCAGGCACATCCACGGTCCGCAGCACCCGGCGGTACAGTTCGCGGTAGTAGCGTTGCACAGACTTCATTAACCCACCCGTGCGTCCGGGATCGTCACTGTGCCATCATAGGCACAAGCCCAATCGAGTCCGTTGATCTGGCGCAATGGGAAGTGGGACGGACTCACCCCCAATTATGGCTGATACGGAGATGGCTGTGAGCGAAACCCGACGAGCGATGGCAAGCCACCTCTGGGCCGCAGTCTGAAGGGGCGACCAGCGAACGAGGCCAACACCCGGGCCATTGCCGCCGTTATGCAGACCCTGCAGCCCCCGTTAGATGAGACAGGGTTAATTCTACCGGCTAGTGCTACCGGCTAGGTTTTCACTGCAGAGCGCATTATGATGCGCTCTCCCAAAGCTATAAGCAGAACATGGAGATTCCCGTGCGATTGACCGCCCCCTGGCTCGCCCTCACCCTTTGCCTCACACTCGCTGGCTGCAGCGACGACAACGACGACATCTTCGAGCCCCTGTACAGCGCCGAAGTCCGCCGCACGGAATTCGGCATTCCCCACATCAAGGCCGACAACTGGGGCAGCCTGGGCTACGGCTTCGGTTACGCCTACGCCCAGGACAACTTCTGCGTCACCATGCGCGAGGTCGCGCAGGCCAGCGGGCGCTGGGCCGAGATGACCGGCAACGACGTCGACCGCGACCACCTGTGGCGTTTCCTCAACGGCAGCAAGGAGGAGTTCAAGGCCAACTTCTTCGATACGCTGCCGCAGCGCGACCGCGATCTTGTCACCGGCTTTGCCGACGGCATGAACCGCTACCTGGACGAGACCGGCTTCGACGGGCTGCCCGAGGGGGAGAACGGCTGCCGCGGCGAACCCTGGGTCTACGCCTTCGATCACCTGGACCTGATGATGTACCTGCGCAAGATCGCGCTGCAGGCCAGCACCGACCAGAGCATCGTGCGCGGCGCCATACTCGCCGTGCAGGGCCCGCCCGCCGCGCAGGTGGCGCAGCGGCTGCAGGAGGTGAGCACCAGCCTGCACCAGAGCCTCGTGGACCTGGGCAAAAGCGTGCGCCCCTCCGAAGTGGGCAGCAACGCCATCATCCTCGGTGGCGACGCCACCCAGTCCGGTTCCGGAATGCTCCTGGGCAATCCGCACCAGCCCTGGAACGGCTCCGGCCGCTGGTACGAGGCACACCTGACCATTCCCGGCGAATACGATGTGGCCGGCGCCTCCCTGCAGGGCCTGCCGTGGATCGGCATCGGCTTCACCCGCGACCTGGCCTGGACCCACACGGTGGATTACGCCACGCGCTTCACGCTCTACGAGGTGACGCTGAACCCCGACAACCCGATGCAGTACGACTACGACGGCGAGTGGCGCGACATCGAGACCACCTCCGTGTCGGCGCAGGAACTGCAGGACGACGGCTCCCTGGAGACGGTGGAGCGCACGTTTTACAGCACGCACTACGGGCTGGTACTGGACCTCGGCGGCGTAGACCCCGCCATCGGCGGCTGGCCCACCTTCGCCGGCACCCTGATCACCATGCGCGACGCCAACCTCGACACCGGCCTGCGCTCCCTGACCCAGTACGTCGAAAAGGCCCAGGCCAGCGACATGGAGGGCTACCGCCACGCCCTGCGCCACATCGGCAACCCGGTATTCCACGAGTTCGCCGCGGACCGCCACGGCAATATGTACTACGGCCAGATCAGTGCTGTACCCCATGTCACCCAGGCCAAGCTGGACGACTGCCAGACCGGCATCATGGCGCTCATTGCACAGGCATCCACCAATGCGTTTACCGGCCTGGACGGCAGCCGGTCGGAGTGCGAGTGGGGCGAGGATGCGGACGCGCCGCCCGACACCAACGTGTACGGCCTGGCCGCACACCCGCAAATACTGGGCCGCGGAGCGGTCGGCAACAGCAACAACAGCTACTGGCTGAGCGACCCCACCATGCCGCTGGAGGGTTTTCCGACGGTGTTCGGCTGGATGGGCCACGAGGGCGACCAGCAGTTCATGCGCACGCGCATCACCCACATCATGATCGCGGAGCGCCTCGCGGGCACCGACGGCCTGGACGCGGCACCGCTGTTCGACCTGGACACCCTGAAAGACGTCATGTACCTCAACCGGGTACACGCCGCGGAGATCGTGCTGGACGACGTACTCGAGATCTGCACCGAGTTTGTCGACGCACCCCCGGGCGGGACCGACCAGGCCAGCATCGACGCCCTGGACGCCGCCTGCGCCGTGCTCGGTGCGTGGGACCGCCGGGCGGACGTGGACAGCCGCGGTACGCAGGTGTTTATCGAGTTCTGGCGAGGGATACGCGATACCTACGGCAGCCAGTTCCAGAACGTGGTGGTCAGCGACGAGTTCTGGGAGGTCGACTACACCTCCACCGATCCCATCAATACGCCGCGGGGAATCGACACGACTGTACAGGCGAATCGCGACCTGGTGATCGAGAAACTGCTGCAGGCCCATGAGCGCCTTGCAGATGCCGGCGTCGCCCTAGACGCCCCCTGGGGCGAGGTGCAGTTCCTGGAGCGCAACGACGAGCGCGTGGCGATACACGGCGGCATGGGCCAGGCGGGCATCTTCGGCGCGATCAGTTCGAGTCTCGGCGAGGGCGGCTACCGCAATCCGGGCTCCGGCAACTCCTATATTCAGGCTGTAACCTGGAATGGCAGCGACTGCCCCATCGCCGATACCATGCTCGTTCACTCACAGAGCGTGCAGCCGACCTCGGAACACTACGCGGACCAGAGCCGCCTGTACGCTCGCAAGGAGTGGGTGCGCTTCCCCTTCTGCGAGGAGGAGATACAGGCCGCACAGATCGGCGAAACGCTGGTGCTGGAGGGCGAGTAACGCACCGGGCAGATGACAGAGGGCCTACAATGAGACGGCGACGCCTGCTACAGGGCATGGGCGCAAGCGCCGGAGTGCTGGCCTTCGGCGGCTGCAGTTCGGAGCCCGAGCCCGGCCGCTACACCGCAGAGGACATCGCCGCGCTCGCCACCCAGCGCGAACGGGAGGCCGCCACCGCCGGTCAGGGGCCCTACGGCACGCAAATCTACCGCGGCTACCGCGGCCTGGCCGAACTGCCGTGGTTCGACCTCGACGCCGACGGCAGGCTGGTCTGTACCGACGAGGATGTGCCCTGGTCGATCGACGTGCACTGCCACTTCGGGATATCGGTATTGTTCGAACCCACACTGGACCTGCAGGCGCGCACCCCGCGCGTGCGGCACCTGCTCGACTGCGACGCCGAGGACCCGGGCTGCTTCCTGGACCTCGACGTCTACGCCAACGGGAACTTCACGGGGGAGATGCTGAACGCGCTGAGCCGCAGCACGATCGCCCAGGCGCTGTGGGGCAGCGCCTTCGCGGAGACGCAGACCATACCCAACCTCATCGACGAGATGGACGCCATGCGCGTACAACAGGCGATGATACTTCCTATCAAGATGGGCCTGCCCTTCGGCGACCGGCTGACAGAACACTGGCGCGAGGCCATCCGCGAGGCGGGGCAGACCGAACGCCTGATCAATGGTCTGTCGGTGTTTCCCCGCGGCAAACGGCGCATCGAGGAGATGCGTGAGCACGCACAGACAGGTGCGCGGCTGATGAAAATCCACCCCACCGTGCAGGCGTTCTACCCGGACGACCCCGACATGATGGCGGTCTACGAGGAGGCTCAGCGGTTGGGACTGGTGGTCTTCTTTCACGGCGGCCGCGCGGGCATCGAGCCTGAGTCGCGCCACCGCTACGCGATGCCGCGTCACTACGAGGCGGTGCTGGCGAACTTCCCGGACCTTCCCGTGATCCTCGGGCACGCCGGCGCCAGGGACGGCGACGCCATGCTCGAACTGGCACTGCGCTACGACAACGCGTGGCTCGGCATTCACGGCCAGAGCGTCACGATGCTGGAAGCGATGATCCAGCGCACCGGGGGCGACCGCCTGCTGTTCGGCACCGACTGGCCCTTCTATCACCTGGGTATGTCGCTGGCGAAGGTCCTCATTTGCACCGACACGCCGGATCGCCGGGAACTGCGATCGCGCATCCTGCGCGAAAACGCCCTCGCGCTGTTTCCGGAACTGCGGGGTAACGCCTGACGAAACTTTCGTCGTCCCCGCCCGGGCGTCCACTACAGTCCTTGCAGGTACTTCGCAATCTTCTGCCGCTCTTCCTCGCTGGGCAACCGCCCGAACCCACCGCCAATGTTGTCCCGGGCGTGCTTCGGGTTGGCCGTCTCGGTCAACACACAGGTGACCGCGGGGTGCGAGAGAATGTACTTGAGTGACAACTGGGCCCAGCTACGGCAGTCGAATTCCGCCGCCCATGCGGGCAGATCATGCCCCTTGACCTTCGAAAAATACTGCCCGTTGATAAACGGCCGGTTAACGGTCACCGCCACGCCGTTCTCCAGGGCCTTGGGCAGCACTGCTCGATCGGCCGCGGTTTCCAGCGGCGAGTAATTAACCTGCAGAATATCGACAGTGCCGGTGTCCATCATTTTGATCATGGCGTCGTAGTAGCGCTGGCTGTGGCGGGCAATACCGATATACCGTGTCAGGCCCTCGTCCTTCCACCTGCGGAACATGTCCCAGTTTTCGCCGGCGTACTCAACGTAGGAGTGCACCAGGTCGAGTTGTTTCTTCCCGGTGATTTCCAGCACCGCCTGGATGGACTCGCGCATCCGGCCCTCATCGTCACCGGAAAAATAGGTGCCCAGGAAAAGCTCGCCGCCGATTCCCAGGTCCTTTGCGGCGCGCGCCACTATGAAACGGCTGTCCCCCATGCAATCCACGTAGGCGCCCCCGGACTGGTGGAAGAGATCCAGCAACGCGGAGGACGACGACATATCTCCCTGGCGAAAAGCATTGGAGTTGCCCAGCCCGATAACCGGCAGGGAGTCATTGGTGCCGGGAATGGGCCGCCGGGGGAGCTGTGGCGGCATGCTTCCACGGACAAGGGCCGGCGTGGACAGTAACGATAGTCCCACCGCGGCCTGCCTGATAAACGCGCGTCGACTGGGCATGGGAAGCACCTTCGATTCTCTGGACTCAGTTCAGGTATAGTCGAAAAGGCCCCGCGGGAAAAGCCGCTCAACCTGTAGAGGAGATCGGGCCCATGACGACACGTGCGCATCACCCGGTTTTGGGGCACCGCCGGCGTTCGAGACGGTTCCTCGAGGCGAACCGGGAATGAGCAGGAACTGGGTCGACGAGGCGAAAAAACTGTTCCGGGCGGAAAAACCGGAGCACTTCACCGACTTTCGCCACTGCAGCGAGTGCGCCGAGCACGACGAGGCGCTGCGCAATGCCACGATTGACGGCATCGGCATGGAAGAGCTGGGTAACCCGGCGTGGGACCCCGTGTGTATGAGCACCGTGGAAGGCAGGAAATACTACATGCCCGCGTTCGTGCGGCTGAGCCTTGAGACAGTCGAGAACGATTTCTACTTTGAGCAGTTCCTGTTCCACCTCGAGGGGGGCGGCGTAGACGACGCCCTGGTCACTGCCTGCAATGAACAGCAGCGTCGCTTTCTCGCCGACTTCATCGAATACATGATCCTCACCTTCCCCGAAGCATTTTGCGGCCCTTTCGACGCTGACAACGCGCTGCGGGTTCACGACATCTGGACCGCCGGGGACAGGCGCACCTGAATCCCCGTGGGGGCGGGCCCCATGCGACGGCCCACTTGCACCGACACTACTTTTGGCCAATGCTCTTACCCGCACAATAACGAGCGGAGACCACCGTGAAAAAAGCACTGTTATCCCTTGTCGGGCTCGCAGCCGTCCTCGCCGGCGGCGTGTGGCTGTTCCGGGAGGACCTGATGCTCGCCGCCATCGCCTCGCAGATCGCTCCCGAGCACGCCTTCGACCCGGCCCTGAGCCCCGCCGCGCCGGACTACCGCGACGATTCGGCCTGGGCGGCGCTGCCCGGCGCGGACGATCCCTCCGATGACATCCCGCCGGGGGAATCCGCGGGCGCCAATACGGCGGCCGCCGGTGTGTTTTTCCTGCACCCGACCAGCTACTTCGGCAAGGGCAACTGGAACCAGCCACCGGACAACGAGGGGGCAAACTGGATCACCGACCACCGGGTACTGCGCCACCAGGCGTCCACCTTCAACAGCTGCTGCGAGGTGTTCGCCCCGCGCTACCGACAGGCCACGTTTTTCTCCTACCTCGACGAGGAGGGCAACGGTGTGCGGGCCCTGGACCTGGCCTACGCGGATGTGCTGGCGGCCTTCGAGAACTTCCTCGTGCGCAACGGCGATCGGCCCTTCATCCTCGCGGGACACTCGCAGGGTTCCCAGCACGGCGCGCGGCTGCTGCGCGAGCGTATCGCGGGCTCACCCGAACAGGCGCGGATGGTGGCGGCCTACCTGGTCGGCTTCGCCCTGACCGCCGGCGACATGGGCAATCTGCCCGTTTGCGAGGCGGCCGCAGCGACCGGCTGCGTCATCGGCTGGAACGCCGTGGACGGCGACGGGCCGGGCATGAATAGGGAGGGGGCGGACCTGGTCTGCGTCAACCCCCTGAGCTGGCGCGTCGACGGCGAGCGCGCGGACAACGCACTGAACCGGGGCGGCATCGGCTTCCCGAGCTACACGGAAGTGGCCGAGGGTGAGGACTACACCGAGATGGCGGTGGAGCCGGCGGTGGCGGACGCGCAGTGCACCGGGGGCAACCTCGTGGTCAGCGACCTGCGCTCGGAGTCCTTCCCCGCGCGCATGGTCGGCAACAGCATGCACGTCTACGACTACAGCCTCTATTACCTCGACATTCGAGACAACGCCGTCGCACGGGTCGAGGCATTTCTCGCCGCGCCCTAGTCGGGGGCCTGCTCCAGGTCCTCGCGCAGGGTCCTTGCGGCAAGCAGGAAGTGCAGCGATGACCAGGTCAGCACCGCGGGTATGAGATAGAGCATCGAGTGGCGCAGGGCCTCGTCCCCCAGGCTCGGGGTCAGGTAGTCGGAGAGCATGCCCACCATCCACGGGCCGGCGCCCAGCCCGATAATGTTCAGGATAAAGAAAAGGATGGCAGAGGACATCGCGCGCATGCGCAGGCCCACCATGCCGTGGGTGACCGCCAGCGTGTTCCCGAGGTACACGTTGTGCAGTAGTCCCGGCACCGCCGCTATCGCGAGAGCGACATAAGGACTGTCCACCAGGTAGACAGCCGCGGCGAAGGGCACCGAGAAAAACCCAACCAGCGCCGGCAGCCAGGCGTACCAGCGTTTGTCCCGCGGCGCCAGCCTGTCAGCGATGTAGCCCCCGAAAAATACGCCGATGGCGCCACCCAACCCAAGTATCAGCGCCAGCCAGGTGCCGAGCTCGCCGGTGGTCATGTCGTGGCTGCGGATGAAGAAGGAGGCGGTCCAGCTCGACGTGGAGTAACCCGCGAAGGCGTTCAGCGCCGCGCCGAAGGCCAGGTGGCGGAACGTGCCGCGGCTCCACAGCAGGCGCAGGATGTCCATTACCGGTGTCGGCTTGTCCGCGACGGTGCGCTGCTCAGCGAGCCCGCGCACCGGCTCGGCCAGGGTGAAGCGCACGAGGAAGGCCAGCAGGATGCCGGGCACGCCGACCACGAGGAAGGCCACCCGCCAGCCGAAGAACTCGTTCAGCCAGCCGCCGAACAGGAAGCCGAAGAGAATGCCGATGTTCACGCCGGTGGAGTAGAAGCCGAGTGCGCTGGCGCGTTTTTCCGCGGGAAAGATATCCGAGATGATCGAGTGCGAGGGCGGGCTGCCCCCCGCTTCACCGACGCCCACACCGATGCGCGCGAGCAGCAACTGGGCGTAGTTCTGCACAAAGCCGGAAATCGCCGTCATGAAGCTCCAGGTGAACAGCGCGAGGGAGACGATATTGCGCCGATTGGCGCGGTCCGCCCAGCGCGCGATAGGAATACCCGCGGTGACGTAGAACACCGCAAAGGCGAAACCCGTGAGCAGCCCGAGCTGGCCGTCACTGAGATCGAGCTCCGCCTTGATCGACTCCTGCAGGATGGCGAGCAGTTGGCGGTCGATAAAGTTGAAGCTGTAGACGACCGTGAGCAGACCCAGGGCGTAGTAGGCAGCCCTGCGGCTGGCGTAGGGGTTGTCCGGACTCATGGGGGGCGATCCACCTTGTTATTGTTGGCAGCGCTTCAATATGGCCCAAGCGGGCGCGCAGCGCAAATGGCGCCGGTGGGGCCCTGTGTAAAGCGCCTGCGGCCATATGAGTAAGGCGCCTGCGGCCATATGTGTAAGGCGCCTGCGGCCATATGTGTAAGGCGCCTGCGGCCATATGTGTAAGGCGCCTGTGGCCATATATGTAAGGCGCCCGCGGCCATATATGTAAATTGCCAATTGATAAACCGCTCGGCCGCCCCCACTATACCTGTTACACCGCTCGCGCGGGCCACAGTCATGGGAGGCATCGGCATGGAAATTTCCACCATCGTTTTCTGGCTGGTTCTACTGGGGCTGGTGATTTACATCATCAGCATCTACAACACCCTGGTGACCCTGAAGAACCGCTACCTGAACGCGTTCTCCCAGATCGAGGTGCAGCTCAAGCGGCGCTACGATCTCATCCCCAACCTGGTGGAGACGGCTAAGGCCTACATGGCCCACGAGCGCGAGACCCTCGACGCGGTCACCACCGCCCGCAACGACGCGGCCGCGGTGCTCAAGGCCCTCGGCGACGGCAATGTCGGCGGCCCGGAAATGGCCCAGCTGGCGAGCGCCGAGGGCGCCCTGCGCGGCGCGCTGGGCAAGCTCAACGTGACCATGGAAGCCTACCCCGACCTCAAAGCCAACGAGAACATGATGCAGTTGTCCGAGGAACTCACCACCACCGAGAACCGCGTGGCCTTTGCCCGCCAGGGCTTCAACGACGCGGTGATGGCCTACAACACCTACCGCCAGAGTTTCCCGCCGGTGTTCTTTGCGGCGAAATTCGGTCACCCCACCGACGCCGTGCTCCTGGAATTCGACGACTCCGAGCAGATTCAGGCCGCGCCGGAGGTCTCCTTCTAGCGCGTTGACCGGGGCCGGACAGCCAGCACACTCAGCGAACCCGGGGCATGGACTTCTTCGCCCAGCAGGACGTCGCCAGGCGCAACACCCGCCTGTTGGTGCTGCTGTTCCTCGCGGCGGTCTTCCTGCTCATCGTCATCACCAACGCCGCCGTCACGGCATTCCTCTACGTCGGCCAGGACTACAACGCGCACACCGGCGGCGAGGGGTTTCTCGCGCTGTTCAGCTGGGCGCGCTTCGGCACCATTGGGCTCGCGGTGACGGCGACGGTGGCGGTGGTGGTGCTGTGCAAGTGGATTCAACTGTCCACCGGCGGCAAGGCCGTCGCCGAGGGTATGGGCGGCACCCGTATCGTGCCCCAGACCCGGGACCGGGCGGAGCGCCGCTGTCTGAACACGGTCGAGGAGATGGCGCTGGCGGCGAACATGCCGGTGCCGCCGGTCTACGTGCTCAACGGCGAGCGCGGTATCAACGCCTTCGCAGCCGGCATCACCCCGGCTGACACGGTGGTCGCGGTCACCCGCGGCGCCATCGAGCAGTTGAAGCGCCACGAACTGCAGGGCGTGATCGGCCACGAGTTCAGCCACATCCTCAACGGTGACATGCGCCTCAACATCCGCCTGGCGGCGATGCTCAAGGGCATTACCTTCATCGGCGATGTCGGCCACTTTCTGTTACGCCACGGCAGGGTACGCTCCGGCGGGGGTTCGCGCGAGGACGCGGCGCTGCCGGTGCTCGGCCTGGTGTTGTGGCTGCTGGGCTGGCTCGGCGGGCTTGCCGCGAGCTTCATCAAGGCCGCCATCAGCCGCCAGCGTGAGTACCTCGCCGACGCCAGCGCCGTACAGTACACCCGCAGTGCCGACGGCATCGGCGATGCCCTCAAGGTCATCGGCGGATACATCCCGGGGACCCTGGTGCACGCGGCGCGCGCGGCAGAGATGTCGCACATCTTCTTCGGGCAGATCGAGCACCCGCTGTGGCACCTCTTTCCCACGCACCCCCCCCTGGACAGGCGCATCCAGCGCGTCGACCCCCAGTGGGACGGCAGGTACATCGAACGCAAACCCACGGTCTACCGCGGCGAGCCGTCCCGGCCGGGTCACGGCGAGGTGGGCGTAGGCAGAGCCGCCCTGGTGGCCGCCGCGGCGGCAGCGGCCCTGGCGGAGGAGGAACAGACCGACGACATCTTCGGCCCCTCACCGGAGGAACTGGACGCCGCGACCGCCGCGCGCGAGGAGATCCCGGTGGCGCTGGTGCGCCACACCCACGACCCGCTGGGGGCCAACGCCCTGGTGTTCGCCCTGTTCGTCGACGAGAAGGAGGCGCTGGTGCGCGCCCAGCTCCGGCTCATCGGGGAGTCGGGCGTGAAGGGACTGGAGGAGATGGTCAATACGCTGCACCCCGCCGTGCGGGAACTGGGCGCCCCGCGCCGGCTGCCCCTGCTGGAGATGTGCCTGCCGGCGCTGAAAGCCATGTCCGCGGGGCAGTACCGGACCTTCAAGGACACACTGTTGCAGCTGATCCAGGCGGACCGGCGTACCGAATTGCACGAGTGGTGCCTGTTCCAGCTCGTGCGCCACTACCTGGACCCTGAGTTCGTGCGCGTGCGCCCGAGCCGGCCGCGGTACCGCAAGATCGACAAGGTCGCCCACCCGGTGCGGGTGGTGCTGTCGGTGCTGTCCCACGCCGGCAGCGGCGATCCCGCGCTGCGCTTCCGTCGCGGGGCGGACGAGCTCGGATTCGACAAACTGTCCCCCATGGATCGCGGCGAAGCGGATGTCGCCGCCTTCGGTCGCGCCGTCAACACGCTCGCGGACTGCTACCCGCTGCTGAAACCGCGGCTGCTCAAGGCCATGACGCTCACCGCCATGTACGACGGCGCACTGAACCCCGTGGAGCGGGAGATCATCGCCAGCATGGCCGCCGTCATGGACTGCCCCGTGCCCTCGCTCGATACTCTCTAGCGCCCGCGGCACACCAAATCCGGCCTTTCGCGCCGCCGCGCTTTACCAATCCGAGCCCTGTGCTAGCTTCAGTACTGTGCGGCGTATCGCCGCACACGAAAAGTCAGTGCAATTCCATCAACCACGACAAGGATGTTATGGCCATGGAACACATCGAAACGCCCGCCGCCCGCGCGGCGGACCTGCCCCCCGTACCCGCAATCCTCCCGGAACAGATTCCGGAAAAACCTGGCTACATGGCGCTCTCCCGCACCACGGACCGCGTCCTGCAGATACTTCTGGGCGGCGACCTGTCGCGCCTGCGCGCGGATTCCGTCGCCGAGTCCCTCGGCATGAGCAGCACCACCCTGCGGCGCCGGCTGCGCGCCGACCACACCTGTTACCAATTCCTGCTCGACCGCGCGCGCCAGTACCGCTGCGAGCAGATCCTGGCGGGCATGTGGCTGCCCGGCAAATGCCTGGCGGACGAGCTCGGCTACCTCGAGGTGAACAGTTTCTACCGCGCCTTCCGACGCTGGACGGGGATCAGCTACAGCGAGTACAAGTTGCGCCGGGGCTACTGAGGGGCGGGATCCAGCCAGCCCCGCCAGCGGTAGACAAGGAGCCCGGCCATTTCGTGCAGGGCGAAGCTGGCGCGCGACAGGTTGCCCGCACCGGGCAGCCAGCGGGGGATGATGCCCTCCCCCACCAGGCGCTTGAAGTCCGTGGGGGCCGGCACCACCTCGACGCCCTGCGCCTCGAACACCGCCACGGCGCGGGGCATGTGGAACGCGGAGGTCACCAGCAGGACGCGCCCGATACCGCGTTCCCTTAACAGGGGCGCGACGTACAGCGCGTTTTCGTAGGTGGTAAGGCTCGCCTGCTCCAGCACCATGTCGCCCGGGGGCACACCCATGACGCGCAGTATGTCCGCCATCTGCCGGGCTTCGGGCTTGCCGCCCCGTGGCGCCCCGCCGGTGACGACCAGGAGGGGTGCCTTGCCCGCCTTGTACAGGGCGGTGGCGTGCACCAGGCGGTCGCCGTGCTGGTTGAGGTCCGCCAGCGTGGCCATGTGGGCGTAGCCGCGGGTGCCGCCGCCCAGCAGCACAATCGCGGCCTCGGGCTGCACCGTGGACATGGCCTTCGCGCCGTAGTCGCGCTCCAGCAGGCCGATGAGGAAGTCTGCGAACAGCGCGGTGGAACAGAGATACAGCCAGCCCAGTGCGACGCCGAGGGTCCAGGCCGCGCCGCGACGCCGGCCCCAAAGCAGCAGCGACAGCCCGATGGCACAGAGCAGCAGGCTGAGACTCAGCGGGTAGATGAGCAGCGTCAGCAGCTTGGAGGCGGCCAGGGACATGGCCGGGCGTCAGCCGTAACCCCGGGGGTTGCCTTCCTGCCAGCGCCAGCTGTCGACACACATCTGGTCCAGGGAGCGGCTCGCGCTCCAGCCCAGCAGGTCCCGGGCGAAGGCGGGGTCGGCCCAGCAGGCGGCGATGTCCCCCGCCCGCCGGCCGACGATTTCGTAGGGAATCTCCCGGCCGCTGGCGGATTCGAATGCGCGCACCAGCTCGAGTACGGAGATGCCGTTGCCGGTGCCGAGGTTGATGGTGTGCAGGCCCGGGGTGTTGGCGACATGATCCAGCGCCACCACGTGACCCTCGACAAGGTCCATGACATGGATGTAGTCGCGCACGCCCGTACCGTCGGTGGTGGGGTAGTCGTCGCCAAACACCAGCAACTTGTCGCGCACGCCCACCGCGACCTGGGAGACAAAGGGCATGAGGTTGTTGGGATGGCCCTGGGGGTCCTCCCCGATCAGCCCGCTGGGGTGCGCGCCCACCGGGTTGAAGTAGCGCAGCAGCGCGACGCTGCGCGAGTCCCGCGCGCGCTGCCAGTCGATAAGGATGCGCTCGACCATGAGCTTGGTCCAGCCGTAGGGACTGGTGGGCGCCAGCGGGAAGTCCTCGCGAATGGGAACCGTTGCGGGGTCGCCGTACACGGTGGCGGAGGAGGAGAACACGATCGTCTCCACGCCCGCCCTGCCCATGGCCTCCAGGAGGACGAGCGAGCCCCCCACGTTGTTGTCGTAGTATTCCAGGGGCATGTCCACCGACTCGCCCACCGCCTTGAGTCCGGCGAAGTGCATGACAGCGCTCACGTCGTACTCGCCGAACACCGCGTCCAGGCAGGCCGCGTCCCGGATATCGCCGCGCACGAGACGGGGCGCCTCGCCGCAGATTTCACCGAGCCGCGCCAGGGATTCCGCGCTGCCGTTGCAGAGATTGTCCAGCACCACCACCCGGTGGCCGGATTCAATGAGGGCGGCACAGGCGTGACTGCCGATGTAACCGGCGCCTCCCGTGACCAGAACGGTACCCGACATACAACCACGCCCCGGTGATTTATTGGTTTGTGCCCGAGTATAACGGAACCCGGCGGCCTGTGCCGCCCGCCGGGCCGGGGGCAAATATTCACCCCACGGGAACTTATTCTGGCGCCGCAGCGATAGTAGAATGCGCCCATGCATGTACTCGTCACCGGCGCCGCCGGGTTTATCGGCTACCACCTGGCGGAAAAACTCCTGTCGCGCGGCGACACCGTGACCGGGCTGGACAATCTCAACGCCTATTACGATGTGGAGCTCAAGAAAGCGCGCCTGGCCCGCCTGTCAGACAAATCCGGCTTCAGTTTCGTGCGCGCGGACCTGCAGGACCGTGCGGCCATGGAGGCGCTGTTCACAGGCAACACCTTTGACGTGGTTATCCACCTCGCCGCCCAGGCGGGGGTGCGCTATTCCCTGGAAAACCCGCGCGCCTACATCGACAGCAACATCGTGGGTTTCACGAACGTGCTGGAATGCTGCCGGCATGCCGGTACCGGCCACCTGGTGTTCGCCAGCTCCAGCTCGGTCTACGGCCTGAATACCCGCATGCCGTTCTCGGTGCACGACAACGTCGACCATCCCGTGTCCCTCTACGCCGCGAGCAAGAAGGCCAACGAGCTGATGGCCCACGCCTACGCCCACCTCTACGGCATCCCCACGACCGGCCTGCGCTTCTTCACCGTCTACGGCCCCTGGGGCCGGCCCGACATGGCGCTCTTCCTGTTCACCCGGGCGATACTGGCCGGGGAACCGCTGCAGGTTTTCAACAACGGCGACATGCGGCGGGACTTCACCTATATCGACGATATCGTCGAGGGTATCGTGCGCCTGGCCGGACGCCCCGCCACCCCCAACCCGGACTGGGACCCGGCCAGCCCGGACCCGGGCAGCAGTACGGCGCCCTACCGGCTGTACAATATCGGTAATAATCAGCCGGTAAGCTTGAACGACTTTATCGAGGCGCTCGAAAGCGCCCTGGGCAGGACCGCCGAGCGCGAACTGCTGCCCATGCAGCCCGGGGACGTGGCCGCCACCTGCGCAGACATCGAGGACCTCGCCGACGCCGTGGGGTACCGCCCGCAAACGCCCGTCCAGGAAGGCATCGACCGCTTTATCGACTGGTATATGACCCACATGCACAAGGAAACCCAATGAATGTCGTCATGATCGGCGCGGGTTACGTCGGGCTCGTCTCCGGCGCCTGCTTCGCGGAATTCGGTGCCCACGTCACCTGCCTGGACGTGGACGAGGGCAAGGTCGAGGCCCTGGGGCGCGGCGAGATTCCCATTTATGAGCCGGGCCTGGACGACCTCGTCAAACGCAACTCCGAGGCCGGACGGCTGCGCTTCACCACCAGCTTCGAAGACACCATTCCCGCCGCCGACCTGGTGTTTATCGCCGTGGGAACCCCGACCCGCCGGGGCGACGGCCACGCGGATCTCAAGTTCGTCTACGCCGCCGCCGAGCAGGTCGCGCGGCACCTCGAGGGATACACCCTCATCGTGGACAAGTCGACGGTCCCGGTCGGCACGGCGCGGGAGGTGGCCCGCGTGGTGCGCGAAACCAACCCGGAGGCGGATTTCGACGTGGCCTCCAACCCCGAGTTCCTGCGCGAGGGGTCGGCCATCGGTGACTTCATGCGCCCGGACCGCGTGGTGCTGGGCGTGGAGAGCGAGCGGGCGGAAAACATGCTGCGCGAGCTCTACCGGCCGATCAACCTCATCGAGGCCCCCATCCTGGTGACCGACCTCGAGAGCGCCGAGATCACCAAGTACGCGGCCAACGCCTTTCTCGCGACCAAGATCAGTTTCATCAACGAGGTCGCGGAATTGTGCGAGCGCACCGGTGCCGACGTGCACGCGGTGGCCAGGGGCATGGGCCTGGACGGGCGCATCGGCAAGAAATTCCTGCACCCCGGCCCGGGTTACGGTGGCTCCTGCTTTCCGAAAGACACCCGGGCCATGATCCGCATGTCGCAGGATGCGGGCGCCGCGAGCCGGATCGTCGAGGCCGTGGTGGCGGTGAACGACGCGCAGAAGGCGCGCATGGTCACGAAGATCGAGGAGGCCCTCGGCGGCAGCGTGCAGGGCAGGCAGATCGCCGTCCTGGGGCTGACCTTCAAGCCCGAGACAGACGACATGCGCGACGCGCCGTCGCTGACCATCCTGCCCGCCCTGCTCGAGCGCGGCGCGAGTATTCGCGCCCACGATCCCCAGGGCATGGAGGAGGCGGCCAGGGAACTGCCGCCGGAGGTACAGTACGAGGAGGACATTTACGAGGCGGTCTCGGGTGCCGACGCGGTCGTCCTTATCACCGAGTGGAACCAGTACCGCGGGCTGCCCCTGGATCGCGTGAAGTCGCTGATGCGCGGCGACGTGTTCGTCGACCTGCGCAATGTCTACGAGCGCGATCTCATGGAATCACGGGGTTTTCGCTACAGCTGCGTGGGGCGCTGAACCCCGGGGTCCACTACTTGGCCAGCAACTGCTCGAAATAGGTGATGGTGTGGCCGAGACCCTCCTCGAGCTGCACCCTGGGTTCCCAGTCCAGGACTTCCTTGGCCCGGCTGATGTCCGGCTGGCGCTGCATCGGATCGTCGCTGGGCAGCGGCCGGAACACCATCTTTGACGACGAGCCCGTGAGGGCGATCACCTTCTCCGCCAGCTCCCGGATGGTGAACTCGTTGGGGTTGCCCATGTTGATCGGGCCGGTGACATCCGCGCCGGTGGCCATCATGGCCACGAACGCCTCGATCAGGTCGTCCACGTAACAGAAGGACCGCGTCTGCATGCCGTCGCCGAACAGGGTGATGTCCTCGCCCTTGAGCGCCTGCACGATAAAGTTCGACACCACGCGCCCGTCGTTGGGATGCATGTTCGGGCCGTAGGTATTGAAGATACGGCCCACCTTGATCGGCAGTCGGTGCTGGCGGTGGTAGTCGAAGAACAGTGTCTCGGCGCACCGCTTGCCCTCGTCGTAACAGGAGCGTTCGCCCACGGGGTTCACGTGGCCCCAGTAATCCTCCGGCTGCGGGTGCACCTGGGGGTCGCCATAGACCTCGCTGGTCGACGCCTGGAAAATTTTCGCCCGGGTGCGCTTGGCCAGGCCCAGCATGTTGATGGCGCCGTGCACACTGGTCTTGGTGGTCTGCACCGGGTCGTGCTGGTAGTGGATGGGCGAGGCCGGGCACGCCAGGTTGTAAATCTCGTCCACCTCCACGTAGAGCGGGAAGGTGACGTCGTGCCGCATCAGTTCGAAGTGTGGCCGGTCCAGTAACTCCAGGATGTTATCGCGGGTGCCCGTGAAGAAGTTGTCGGCACAGATGACGTCGTGACCCTGGGTGACGAGTCGCCGGCACAGGTGGGACCCCAGGAAGCCGGCCCCGCCGGTCACGAGTATTCTCTTGCGCAGATGCATGGTGTGGTCGTCGTCCTCGGGCTGCCCGGCAAAGCGTGTATAGTAGTGAATTCCCGCCGCGCCGGAAACCGGCGATTGCCGATCGCTTGCGCGGCAGGCCGCGGTGAATGTGAGGCGGTTCACAGGGCGGGCACCCCGGGCGCAGAAAGTCCCGGAATTTGCTATAGTGCGCCCAGTTGTATGGACGGGGAAACGCCATGGCATCCCATCGAGATTCAGACCCGCCGGGGGCCCAGACCCGCTATCGCTCGGAGCGCATCCAGGAAGATGGCGGCAAGTGGTACTTCAGCACACGCGAGGGCACCCTCGAGGGCCCCTTTGAAGATCGCTTCCAGGCCGTCGAGGCCCTGGAGAAGTACATCTCCATCCAGCAGCTCGAGCTGCTGAGCCCGGACTCCAAGCTCACCCTCTCCGACTGAACCCGGTCGCGGCGCCCTCTCAGTCCCCGAAGGGGTGCCGAAGAATGATGGTCTCCACCCGGTCCGGCCCCGTCGAGATGATATCGATGGGTGCGCCCACGACCTCTTCAATCTTGCCGATGTAATTGCGCGCCGCGGCGGGCAGTTCATCCAGTGACTTCGCTCCCAGGGTGGACTCGCTCCAGCCCGGCACCTCCTCGTAGCGCGGCACCAGGCCCTCGTAGTCATTGGAATCAACCGGGTTGGGCACGGGGTTGCCATCGGTGTCCGTGTAGCCCACGCAGACCTGGATCGTCTCCAGGCCGTCGAGTACGTCCAGCTTGGTCAGGCACAGGCCGCTGACGGAGTTGATGTTGACCGCGTTGCGCAGGGCAACGGCATCGAACCAGCCGCAGCGGCGCGGCCGCCCCGTCGTCGCACCGAACTCGTGACCACGGGTCGCCAGGTGTTCACCGGTGGCGTCGAACAGCTCCGTAGGGAAGGGCCCGGAACCGACCCGCGTCGTGTAGGCCTTGGTGATGCCCAGCACGTAATCCAGGTAGAGCGGCCCGAAACCGGACCCCGTCGCGGTCCCGCCCGCGGTGGTGTTGGAGCTGGTGACGAAGGGGTAGGTGCCGTGGTCGATGTCGAGCAGGGAGCCCTGGGCGCCCTCGAACATGATCTTGGCCTCGGTCTTGCGGCACTCGTGCAACAGGGCGGTGACATCCGCCATCAACGGCAGCAGCTCCTTCCCCATGGCCAGGGTCTCCTCCAGCACCTGCTCCACGTCCAGGGGCTCCACCTTGTAGTAGTGCTCCAGCGCAAAGTTGTGGTACTCCATGACCTCGCGCAGCTTGCGCGCGAACTGCTGCTCGTCCTGCAACTCACCGAGGCGCAGCCCGCGGCGCGCCACCTTGTCCTCGTAGGCCGGGCCGATACCGCGACCCGTGGTGCCGATTTTCTCGTTGCCGCGCTTGGCTTCCCGGGCCTGGTCCAGCGCCACGTGGTACGGCAGGATCAGCGGGCACGCGGGGGATATCTTCAGGCGCTCGCGCACCGGCACGCCGCGCGCCTCCAGTTCGCCGATCTCCTTCAGCAGCGCGTCGGGCGCCAGCACCACGCCGTTGCCGATGAGGCACTGGACGTGCTCCCGCAGGATGCCCGAGGGAATCAGGTGCAGCACGGTCTTCTCGCCGTCGATGACCAGCGTATGGCCGGCGTTGTGCCCGCCCTGGAAGCGCACCACGGCACTTGCCTGGTCCGTCAGCAGATCGACGATCTTACCCTTGCCCTCGTCACCCCACTGGGTGCCCAGGACCACTACGTTCTTGCTCATGTGGTATCTCTGTAAACGCGCCTTCCGACGGTTCAGCCCAGTGGCCGCACCTGCCAGTCGTCGCCTTCCTCGACAAGTTCCCGGTCACAGCGCGGGTCGCGCTCCCCCGAGAGACAGTTGATGACAATCTCGCCGGCTGCACGCAACTCGAGCACGCGCGCCGCAAGCGCCGGGTCGTCCGCGTCGGGCACACTGATGGCCCCGGTCGGCGCCGCGGCCGGCAACAGGTCCACCACGGCTTTCAGGTCGGTGGCAAATCCCGTCGCGGGGCGCGCGCGGCCAAAGGCCTGGCCGACGTCGTTGTACCGGCCGCCGTTGGCCAGCGCCTGGCCGCAGCCGGGCGTGTAGGCCGCAAACACCAGGCCCGTGTGATAGTGGTAGCCGCGCAGTTCCGCGAGGTCGAAATAGATCGCGACCTCCGGCTGCAGGCGGCGGATGTCCGTGGCAACCTCCGACAGGGCGTCCACGGCCGCCAGTGCCGCCGGCGCCGTGTCGGCAAACAGTTCCCTGGCACTGTCCAGCACGGTTTCGTCGCCGTGCAGTCCCGCCAGGCCGATGATCAGTTCTGACACCGCGGGCGCCGCCCCGGCGAGCGCCGCCTCCAGGTCCGGTACCGATTTGCGCTGCAGCGCATCGAAGACCGTGCGCTCGAGTTCATCGTCGAGTTCCGCCGCGTCCAGTACCGCCTCGTAAATGCCCACGTGACCCAGGTCCAGCGTGATGCTTTCGATTCCCGCCGTCTGCAGTGTGGCGAGCATCAAACGCACGATCTCCACGTCCGCGCCGGGGCTGTCGTCGCCGTACAGCTCGGCGCCGAGCTGGATGGGAGAGCGGGAAGCCAGCGGTGTCTGCGGTCGCGTGTGCAGGGTGGAGCCCGCGTAACACAGTCGCGTCACTCCCTCCTCGGCCAGGCTGTGGGCATCGATGCGCGCCACCTGGGGGGTGATGTCCGCGCGGATCCCCAGGGTGCGGCCACTGAGCTGGTCGGTCAGCTTGAAGGTCAGCAGGTCGAGATCTTCGCCCAGCCCCACCAGCAGCGACTCGGTAAACTCCACCAGGGGCGGGATCACCAGCCGGTAACCCCAGCCGCGGTAAAGGTCCAGCAACTCGCGGCGCAGGCGCTCGACCGTCTCCGCGCGGGCAGGCAGGACCTCCTCCACGCCGTCGGGCAGTTGCCAGTGATCAACCGTCGCCATCTCTCAATCCACCTAGTGCACCAGGTACAGCACAATGACCCCGAACAACATGCTGCCGAGGCCGATGCCGCGAATCGTGCGGTCGTCCATCTGCTCCACCACCGCCAGCAAGCCGCGCCAGCGTGCGGGGCTGACGAAGGGCAGGATGCCCTCGATAATAAATACCAGCGCTATCGCGACCGGCAGTACCTGCCAGAAGTCCACGGGTCCTCCGCGAACACAAAAAAACCGCGGGACCTGCGCCTGCCTACAAACGCCGGAACCCACGGTTGACAAATTCTAACAGCAAATGGGGGTCAGAGCCCTTTTTTCGACGGGCAATATTGTAGGGGGCAGACCCCTGCGTCCCGAAAAAAGGGGCCAGACCCCGTTTACGCGTCCCCGGGGACCTATTTACCCCCTGCAGGATCCTTCAAATAGCGGAAAAACTCGCTGTCGGGTTGCACCAGCATCAGGTCCGACCTGCCGTCGAAGGCATCCTGGTAGGCCCTCAGGCTGCGGGTGAAGGAGTAGAACTCCGGGTCCTGGTCGAACGCTCCGGCGTAGATGGCGGTCGCCAGGGCGTCGCCCTCACCGCGGATCAGCTCGGCGTCGCGGTAGGCGTTGGCCGTGATCACGGTGACCTCGCGGTCCGCCGCGGCGCGGATACCCTCCGCCAGCTCACGGCCCTGGGAGCGCAGCTCCCGCGCCTCCTTCTCACGCTCGGCGTTCATGCGCAGGTACACTGACTCCGACACATCCTTCGGCAGGTCGATACGCTTGACCCGCACGTCGATCACCTCGACACCCAATTCCCCACGCGCGCCCTCGTTGATGCGGCGTGTCAGGATTTCCATGAGCTCGTCGCGCTCGCCGGAGACCACCTCCTGGATGGTGCGGTTCGCGACCTCGTTGCGCAGGCCGTCATTGATCCGCTGGGCCAGCAGCCCGCGAACCTGGGCCTCGTCGAACTGGGTGGCGGTGTAGAACTTCGCGGAATCCGCCACCCGGAACTTCGCAAAGGAATCCACGATCAGGGCCTTCTGTTCCTGCGTGAAAAAGCGTTCCGAAGGGGAATCTACCGTCAACAGACGGCCGTCGAACTTGCGAACGTTGTTGACGAAGGGGATTTTCACATGCAGCCCCGGGGCGATATCCGGGTTGACGACCTCACCGAAACGCAGCAGCACGCCGCGCTCGGTCTCCTTGATCACGTACAGGGACTGGCTGGCGAGGAACACCAGCAGGGAGACCAGCAGCAGTACGGTTACATTGCGTCCTGACATGTCAGCGCCCTCCCCTGCGGCCACCGCTGATCGCGTTGTCGCGCCGTATCTGCTCGGTGACCGCGTTGGTCAGCTCGCGGATGGTCGAGCTGTCCACGCGCAGGGGCGCGGACCCGCCCACCGCGCGCGGCGCCAGTTTGTCCAGCGGCAGGTACATCACGTTGTTCCCCCCCTCCACATCGACCATCACCTTGTTGGTATTGGCCAGCACCTCCTGCACCGCGTCCAGGTACAGGCGTTCCCGGGTGACTTCCGGCGCCTTGCGGTACTCCGCGAGCAGCTTGCTGAAGCGCTCGGCCTCACCCTCGGCGTTGGCGATCACCTGCTCCTTGTAGGCGTTGGCCTCCTCGATCTGGCGCTGGGCGGCACCGCGGGCCTCGGGCACGATGCCGTTGGCGTAGGCCTGGGCCTCGTTCTTGAGTCGCTCCTCGTCCTCGCGCGCCTTGATCACGTCGTCGAAGGCCGCCTGCACCTGGGTCGGGGGCTTGGATTCGTCGACGTTGACCTTGCGCACCAGGATGCCCGTCTCGTAGAGATCCAGGTAGTTCTGCAACCGCGCATGCACGTCGGCGCCGATCTGCTCGCGACCGGTGGTGAGCACCAGGTCCATTTTCTTGCCGCCCACCACGTGGCGCAGCGCGCTCTGGGCCGCGTGCTGCAGCGAGCGCTCGGGGGTGCGCACCTTGAGCACAAACTTGTCCGGGTCGTTGATGACATACTGCGCCGACAGCCGCACCTCGACGATGTTCTCGTCCTGGGTGAGCATAATCTCCGTCAGGGTGGTCGCCCGCACCTTGGTGGTGTTTACCAGGGTGACCTCGTCGATCAGCGGTGGATTCCACTGCAGGCCGGGCGGCACCGTCTCGTGGTACTTGCCGAAGCGCAGCACCACCCCGCGCTCCGATTCGTCCACCTGGTAAAAACCGAGCAGCGCCCAGACCACTACCGCCAGCGCGAGAACCGCCACCACCGCGGTGGAGGAAATGCCCGAGCCGCCGCCGGAGGAGCCGCCGCCGAACAGGCCGCCCATCTTCTCCTGCAGCTTCTTCAGCGCCTCGTCGAGGTCCGGCGGGCCCTGGTCGCCACCCCCCCAGGGATCCCTGGAGTTGTTGTCGCCGCCACCGGGTTCATTCCAGGCCATAGTTCACTCCTGCACAAAAGTCGGGAAAGTCTACCAAATCTGAAAACGGGTCGGAGCCTTTTTTACATACGCTAGAACAGCGGTTCCGGTCCCTTTTTCATCAAACGGTTCCAGTCCGCCCGCGGGAGGCGCACGCTCAACTGCGCCACGCCGTCCTCCCCGTAATTTTCCGCCTCGACCGCGCCGAGGCTGTACAGGGCCGCCCGCAGGCCGCCCTGGTCCGGGGCGAGGCGCAACTCCTCCGTCACCATGTCCTCGCCGACGAGCTCGGCGACCGCTTCCAGCAGCAACCCGGCCCCCTCCCCGGTGTGGGCGCTGAGCCAGACCCGCTGCGGGCGCCCGTCCCCGTCGCGATCGATTCGGGCCGGGCGCTGCAGCAGGTCCAGCTTGTTGTAGACCTCCAGCTGCGGGATATCGCCCGCACCGATCTCCGCGAGCACGTCCTGTACCTGGCGGGTGTTGTGTTCCCGCTCGCTGTCCGCGGCATCCACCACGTGGAGCAGCAGGTCCGCATTGAGGGTCTCCTCCAGGGTCGCCTTGAAGGCCTCCACGAGCTTGTGGGGCAGGTGGGCGATAAAACCCACCGTGTCCGCCAGGACCGCGGGGCCGACGTTGTCCAGGTCGATACGCCGCAGGGTGGGGTCCAGGGTCGCGAACAGCTGGTCCGCGGCATAGACGGAAGCGTCCGTCAGGCGATTGAACAGGGTGGACTTGCCGGCGTTGGTGTAACCGACCAGGGAGACGGTGGGCACCTCGGCGCGACGCCGGGAACGGCGCCCCTGTTCGCGCTGGCGGCGCACTTTTTCCAGGCGTCCCCTGATCGATTTGATACGTGCGCGCAGCAGCCGGCGGTCCGTCTCCAGCTGGGTCTCACCCGGGCCGCGCAGGCCGATGCCGCCCTTCTGGCGCTCGAGGTGGGTCCAGCCGCGCACCAGGCGGGTGCTCATGTGCTCGAGCTGGGCCAGCTCCACCTGCAGCTTCCCCTCGTGGGTGCGCGCGCGCTGGGCGAAGATATCCAGGATCAGGCCGGTGCGGTCGAGGACGCGACAGCTCAGCTCGCGCTCCAGGTTGCGCTCCTGGCTGGGACTGAGGGCGTGGTTGAAGATAACCACTTCCGCGTCGTTGTGGCGCACGGCGCCGGCCACCTCCTCCAGCTTGCCGCTGCCGACGAAGGTGCGCGCGCTGGGCGCGGCGCGGGTGCCCATGATGTAGGCGGCGGGGTCGCCCCCCGCCGACAGGACCAATTCCTCGAACTCCCGCGGGTCCTCCCGCTGGGCCTCGCTGGCCAGGTCCAGGTGCACGAGCACGGCGCGTTCCCCCGACTCGGGGCGGTCAAAAAACAATACTACCTCGTCAGGCTGGGGTCAGCCCGCGGCGCACCCCGCCGGGGGCGCCGCCGTTGCAGGGATCAGCTGCCGCCGTCATCTTCCTGTGGGTTCTGCAGGGGCAGGCGCACCACGCGGGACGGGACGACCGTGGAGATGGCGTGTTTGTACACCATCTGGCTGACCGTGTTCTTGAGCAGGACCACAAACTGATCGAAGGACTCGATCTGTCCCTGGAGCTTGATCCCGTTCACCAGGTAAATGGATACCGGAACGCGCTCCTTGCGAAGGATGTTCAGGTAAGGGTCTTGTAGCGTGTGCCCTTTTGACATAGCTCTCTCCTAATCAGGCCCAACTCGGGCCAAAAAATTAACAAAATCAACCTCTTATCACCTATCAGCGCCTATCCCAAACCGGCGCCTCGGGGCGAATATCGGGTCTTCGGATACTGCGTGTCGCCGCCGCTGCGGGGCCACGGGGAGACACTAGTACAGTATAGTGCATTTACTCAACACTATGTTGGCGGTAAGTCCAGATAGTTCCCGGCCAGGGCCAGCGGGCTGCCGCCCGCACTGGCCGCGACTTCATCTGACAGGCCGTGTTTCGACAAGTTCCCGTCACGATCGGTATAAATCCACTCAAGATCGGGCCACTTTCGCAACCAGGTCAATTGTCGCTTGGCAAGCTGGCGGGTGGCGGCGACCGCCTTTTGTTCGGCTTCTTCGAGGGAGCAGGCGCCCTCCAGGTGTGCCCAGAGCTGCCGGTACCCGACGGAGCGCAGGGCAGGCAGGTCCGCGGACAGGTCGCCGCGGTCGCGGAGCCCCCGCACCTCGTCCAGGAATCCTCCCTCGAGCATCTGGTGAAAGCGCCGCGCGATGCGCTCGTGCAGCACCCGGCGCTCCCAGGGGCACACCGCGAGCTGGATCACCCGGAAGTGCTCGAAGGGGTCGAAGGCCCGCGGCCGGGCGCGGCGGTGCCAGTCGCTCAGGGTGACACCGCTGGCGAGGTAGACTTCCAGCGCCCGGGCCAGCCGCTGGGAGTGGTTGGGGTGGATGCGCGCCGCCGCCTCCGGGTCCACCGCCGCGAGCCTGGCGTGAATCCGGGGCCAGCCCTCCGCGGCCGCCTCGGCCTCGATACCCGCCCGGATTGCCGGGTCCGCCGCCGGCATGTCGGCCAGGCCGTGGAGGAAGGCGCGGAAGTACAGCATGGTGCCCCCCACCAGGAGCGGGGTTCGCCCGCGCGCCCGGATCTCGCCGCACAGGCGCGCCGCGTCGCCGGCGAAATCCGCCGCCGAATAGACCTCCGCGGGGTCGCGGATATCCACCAGGTGGTGGGGGTAATCGGGCTTGGCGCTGCCGATGTCCAGGCCGCGGTAGACCAGGGCGGAGTCGACGCTGACCAGTTCACAGTCGAGTGTCCGGGCCAGGCCGACGGCGAGGTCGGTCTTGCCGGAGGCGGTGGGGCCCATCAGGCAGACCAGCAGGGGCCTGTCAGCGCCCACGTCAGCGGCCGCGCAGGAACAGCCGGTCGAGCTCCTCGAGGGACAGCTGCGTCCAGGTAGGGCGGCCGTGGTTGCACTGCCCGGAGCGCTCCGTCGCCTCCATGTCCCGCAGCAGCGCGTTCATCTCCGGCACGGTGAGACGGCGGTTGGCGCGCACGGAACCGTGGCACGCCATGGTGGAGAGCAGCTCGTCCGCGCGGGCCTGGATGCGGCCGGAACTGCCGAATTCGATGAGGTCCGCCAGCACGTCGCGCAGCAGTTGCTCCAGGTCGGCTTCGCGCAGCAATGCCGGCACCTGGCGGATCACGAGGGACTCCTCGCCCGCCGCCTCGACCTCGAAGCCGAACTCGCCGAACAGGGCCGCGTGCTCGAGCGCCACCCGGACCTCGCGACTGCTCACTGCTACCGACTGGGGCACCAGCAGCGGCTGCCCGCGCACCCCGTCGGCGTCCCGGGCGGCCTTGAGGCGCTCGTAGGTGATGCGCTCGTGGGCGGCGTGCATGTCCACCAGCACCAGGCCCGCCGCATTCTCCGCCAGTATGTACACGCCCTGCAGCTGGGCCAGCGCGTAGCCCAGCGGCGGCACCTCCTCCGCGGCGGTGTCCGGCAGGCTGCGCAGGGCCGCGTAGCTCTCCACCTGTTCCCGCACCAGCGCCGGAGCGGCGGAACCGCCGGCGCGATGGCCCGAACCACCCCAGGCCAGGGCCCCCTGGTCGCGGATTTCCCCGGTGCCGGTATCGACTACCGCGCCGTCGCCGGCGGCGACACTGTGCAGCGGCGGGTCCGTGTCACCGGGGCGCACGTCGGCGAGCGCACGGTGCAGGCTGGAAAACAGGAAGTTGTGGACACCGCGGCCGTCGCGGAAACGCACCTCGTGCTTGGTGGGGTGGACGTTGACATCCACCAGGGCCGGGTCCAGCTCCAGGTAGAGCACGAACGCCGGGTGGCGGCCGTGGTAGAGCACGTCCCGGTAGGCCTGGCGCACCGCGTGGGTGACGAGGCGGTCGCGGATGATACGGCCGTTGACGAAAAAGTACTGCAGGTCCGCCTGGCTGCGGCTGAAGGTCGGCAGGCCGACCCAGCCCCACAGGCGCAGCGCGCCGGCCTGGGCCTCCACGGGAATGGCCTGTTCCACGAAGGCGGGCCCGCACACCGCGGCGACCCGGCGGCGCTGTTCAGAATCGGTCGTGGCCGGCTTCAGGCTGTGGATAACCCGCCCGTTGTGGCGCAGGTTGAATCCGACGTCGAAACGCGCCAGGGACAGCCGCTTGACCACCTCTTCCAGGTGGCCGAACTCGGTCTTCTCGGTGCGCAGGAACTTGCGTCGCGCGGGCGTATTGAAGAACAGGTCGCGGACTTCCACGGTGGTGCCGCGCGGGTGCGGCGCGGGGCGCACCGCCACCTCCATCTCGCGCCCCTCGCAGGCGGCGCTGGCGCCCTCGCTCCCCGCGTCGTCGGTATTGGAAGTGAGGGCGAGGCGGGAGACGGAGCCGATACTGGCCAGGGCCTCGCCGCGAAAACCCAGGCTCCCGACCTGTTCCAGGTCCTCGAGGGAGCTGATCTTGCTGGTGGCGTGGCGCGCCAGCGCCAGGGGCATATCGTCCGCTGCTATGCCGGCGCCGTCGTCGCGCACACGAATCAGTTTCGCGCCGCCCGCCTCCACGTCGATGTCGACGCGCGTGGCGCCCGCGTCCAGGCTGTTCTCGAGCACTTCCTTGACCACGGACGCCGGCCGCTCGACCACCTCTCCCGCGGCAATCTGGTTGGCCAGCCTGGAGCTCAGCAGGTGGATTCGGGGCATTGTGGGCCGTCAGCTATGCGGAATCGTAAGCTTCTGTCCCACCATGATCTTGGAGCCGCTGATACCGTTGTAACTCTTGAGATCCGCCAGGGAGACACTGAAGCGATGGGCGATGCCTGACAGTGTATCACCTCTGGCGATGACGTACTCCTGGCCGCCCTGTTGCTTCTGCCAGGCGACCAGCGTGCCCGAGGGCGGGTGCGCCAGGAACCAGTCGCGGATGCCGCGGTGAATGGAGGCGGCCATCTTTTTCTGGTAGCTGCGCGTGGCGAGTTTCTTCGCCTCCCCGGGGTTGGAGATAAACCCTGTCTCCACGAGGATGGAGGGGATGTCCGGCGACTTGAGCACCGCGAAGCCCGCCTGTTCCACCCCCTTCTTGTGCAACTTGGCCACGTTGTCCATGTTGCGCAGCACACGGTCGCCGAGCTTCAGGCTCGTGTCGAGCGTGGAGGTCATGGACAGGTCCGCGAGGACCCCGGCGAGCACGTCGTCCTTGTCCGACAGCCTGACCCCGCCCACGAGGTCGGCGGCGTTCTCCCGCTGGGCCAGGTAGCGCGCGGCGGTACTGGTGGCGCCGCTGGTGGACAACGCGTAGACCGAGGCGCCGCTGGCATCGCGGCGCCTGAAGGCATCGGCGTGGATGGACACGAACAGGTCCGCCTGCCGCTTGCGCGCGAGGTCGCGGCGGCCCTTCAGGCTGACGTAGTAGTCGCCGCTGCGGATGAGGGTGGGGGTGAACCCCTGGTCGCGCTCGAACAGCGCGTGCAGTTCCCTGGCGATGGCCAGTACCACATCCTTCTCACGCTGGCGGCTGGGGCCGATGGCCCCCGGGTCCTCGCCGCCGTGGCCGGCGTCGATGGCGATGACAATATCGCGGCGGGCGGACTGGTCGACGCTCTTGACCGCCGCGGGCTGCTCCCGGGCCTGCTTGTCGTAGAGATCCAGCACCAGGCGGTCGCCGGCCTGGGCATTGGCCTTCAGGGCAAAGCTGCGCGGGTCGACCTCCGCGCTGATATCGAACACCACCCGCAGGTCGTCGCCCTCGCGGATTCCCGAGCGCACCCGGTCGACGGGAGTCCCCTCCAGCTCGAGGTCGGCGAGGTCTGTGTTCAGGCTCGTGTCGGTGATATCCAGGACGATGCGCCCGGGGCTGCTGAGCACGATGAGCTTGTGCTGGGCGGGGGACGACAGGTCGAACACGATACGCGTGTGGTCGGGGGCGCGCCACAACCGGACGTCACGCACCTCCGTCGCCAGGGCCGGCGCCGCTGCCAGGCAGCCGACCAGCCAAAGAGGGATCACACGGATCCACGCCCTGCCCATAACACTCCCGCCGTCCTGCTGTCGTTCGCCAGGTTCAGTCGAAAAGCTCGGGGTACGCCTGCGCCAGCGCCGACCTGCCCCGGCCGGAACCGGCTTCGAGGGCGAAGCGTCGCCCTGAGCCTTCACTCACTATGCGAATCACTATATCGGGCGCGGGCAGAACTCCCAAGCCCCGGCCGGGCCACTCCACCAGGGACACGGAATTTTCACCAAAATAATCCCGGATTCCCATGAATTCGAGCTCCTCCGGGTCGCCGAGGCGGTACAGGTCGAAGTGGTAAACGGTGCCGCAGCCCAGCTCGTAGGGCTCGACCAGGGTGTAGGTGGGGCTCTTCACAGCGCCCTCGTGCCCGAGCGCGCGCAGGAACCCCCGGGCCAGGGTGGTCTTGCCCGCGCCGAGCTCCCCCTCCAGGAACACCACCGCGCCCGGCGTGCAGGCCGGGCCCAGCGCCGCGCCCACCGCCAGGGTCGCCGCCTCGTCGGGGGCGAACAGTTGCGCGCACTCCATCGAAACAGTCACCCGAGCAGTGCCCGCAGTTCGGGAATCAGGTCGGTAGCCGCGAGCCCGCGCTCCCCTTCGGCGGCGGCGATGTCGGCGGCGGCCCCGTGCAGGCAGGTGCCGAGGGCGGCGGCCTCGAGGGCGGGCAGCCCCTGGGCCAGCAGTGCCCCCAGCACACCGCTCAACACATCGCCCATGCCGCCGCTGGCCATACCGGGGTTGCCGTAGTCGCTGAGCAGCAGGTCACCCGCCCCGGCGATGAGCGTCCCGTTGCCCTTGAGGACGATTACCCCGCCGAGCTTTTCCTGCAGGCGCCGGGCCGCGGCGAAGCGCTCGCCCTGGATTCCCGCGCTGTCGTCTCCCAGCAGGCGTGCGGCCTCGCCGGGGTGGGGCGTGAAAATACGCTCGCCGCCGGCGGTCAGGTCCACGCGGCCCGCCGCGATGAGGTTCAGGGCGTCCGCGTCCAGCACCGCGGGCAGGCCGCTGGCGAGTGCCGCGCCAAGCAGGTGTTCCGACCAGGGCGACTGCCCCAGCCCGGGCCCGACCACCAGCACGTCGGCGGCGGTGAGCAGTGGCGCGAAATCCTCCCCCGAGTCCACCCCGCGGGGCATGACTTCGGGCGTGCGCGCCACGAGCGGCGCCACATGTTCCGGCCGGGTGGCGACCCGCACCAGTCCCGCCCCGCAGCGCAGGGCGGCCTCCGCCGCCATCGACGCAGCCCCGGCCATACCGTGATCGCCGCCGACAACCAGCACCGTGCCGCAATCGCCCTTGTGGGTTGTCGCCGGTCGCCCGGGCAAGCACTCGAGCAGCGGTTCCAGCTCCAGCCGCTCCACCTCCGCCGGGACGGCTGCATAGACCTCGGGCGGTACACCGAGATCCGAGAACACCACTGCGCCGGCGCAGTCCTGTCCGTGCAGCGTGAACAAGCCGCGTTTCAGGCCGATGAAAGTCACGGTGACATCCGCCCTGACGGCGGCGCCGAGCACGCGACCGGTGTCGGCACACAGCCCCGAGGGAATATCCACGGCGAGCACTGGCGCACCGGAGGCGTTCACCGCCGCGATGGCCGCCGACCAGGGTTCGCGCACGTCACCACCCAGCCCGGTGCCGAGCATCGCGTCGACGATCACGCCATCTGCTGTCAGAGGGTCCTCACCAAAAGCCACCATGCGCACGCCGTCCGCCAGCGCCTGCTCTCGGGCCAGGGCGGCGTCGCCGCCGACCTTCGCCGGGTCGCCGAGCTGGAACACCGTCGCCGGGATGCCGCGCTTGTGCGCGAGGTGCGCGACCAGGTACCCGTCGCCGCCGTTGTTGCCGGTGCCGCAGAGCACCTGCAGCGAACCCGGCTCCGGCCACGCGTCCAGCAGGTGCCGGAAGGCGGCGTCGGCGGCGCGCGACATCAGGGTGATCCCCGGTATCCCGTGGTCGTGTATCGCCGCGTGGTCCAGCGCGCGGGTCTGTGCCGCGGTGTACAGTTTTTCAGTGCCGAGCATGGATAACGCCAACCGTTTCCCTATTGCGCGATAGTGGCAGGAGGTGTGGCAAAATTATACCCACTTGTCACCCGACCTGATGCCCGTGCCCGATCAACCTTCAGCGAAACAACTCGACACCCTGGCCAGTGAAATCCGCGGCTGGGCGCGGGAGCTCGGGTTCCAGCAGGTGGGCATCGCCGGTGTCGAGCCGGGCGAGCACGAGCGCTACCTCGAGCACTGGCTGGCGGCGGGCCGCCACGGCACCATGGGCTGGATGGCGCGCCACGGCAGCAAGCGCTCGCGGCCGGAGGAACTGGTGCCCGGCACCGCGCGGGTGATTTCGCTGCGCATGGACTACCTGACCGGCGGAGCCGACGCCGCTGACATCCTCGCGTCGAGCGACAGGGCCTATGTCTCGCGTTACGCGCTGGGGCGCGACTACCACAAGCTGGTGCGCAAACGTCTCGCGCAACTGGCGAAGAGGATCGAGGCCGCGGCGCAGGCCGGCAGCTACCGCGCCTTTGTCGACAGCGCGCCGGTCCTGGAGCGCGCCATCGCCGAGCGCGCGGGCCTGGGATGGATCGCCAAGAACACCATGCTCATCAATGCCGATGCGGGCTCCTGGTTTTTTCTCGGCGAAATCTACACGGACCTGCCCCTGCCGACCGACGCGCCCCACACCGCCAAGCACTGCGGCACCTGCACCGCCTGCCTTGACATCTGCCCCACGGACGCCTTCGTCGGCCCCTTCGAACTCGACGCGCGCCGCTGCATCTCCTACCTGACCATCGAACACGAGGGCAGCATCGACCCCGAACTGCGCCCGCTGATGGGCAACCGCGTGTTCGGCTGCGACGACTGCCAGCTGTGCTGCCCCTGGAACAAGTTCGCACAGCTGAGCGGCGAGACCGACTTCCGCCCGCGGCACTCGCTGGACGACGCGGCACTGGTCGAACTGATGGCGTGGGACGAGGCCACGTTCCTCGAGCGCACGGAGGGCTCCGCCCTGCGCCGCATCGGCCACGAACGCTGGCTGCGCAACCTGGCGGTGGCTCTCGGCAACGCGCCCACCTCCGGGGCGGTGACCGCGGCGCTGCTGGCGCGTCGGGATCACTCCTCGCCGCTGGTGCGGGAGCATGTGGCGTGGGCACTGGCGCGCCACGGGGTCACTCCAGCTTGAGGAAGTGTTCCCGGTAGTAGCGCATCTCCTCGATGGATTCGCGGATGTCGTCCAGGGCGAGATGGGAACCGGCCTTGGTGAATCCCACCTCGAGAGAGGGCCGCCAGCGCTGGGCGAGGATTTTCAGGGTGGTGACGTCGAGGTTGCGGTAGTGGAAAAATGCCTCCAGGTCCGGCAGGTGCCGCGCCATGAAGCGGCGGTCCTGACAGATCGTGTTGCCGCACATGGGCGAGGCGCCCGCCGGCACCCACTCCTCGAGAAACGCCAGGGTCTCGGCCTGCGCCGCCGCCTCGTCGTATTCGCTGGCGCGCACCCGGTCGACCAGTCCCGACCGCGTGTGGTGCGTGGTGTTCCACTCGTCCATGGCGTCGAGGCGCTCGTCGCCCTGGTGAATGGCGATCACCGGACCCTCTGCCAGAGTGTGCAGCTCGCTGTCGGTAACTATGGTCGCGATTTCGATGACCGCGTCGCGATCCGGGTCCAGGCCGGTCATCTCCATATCCACCCAGACGAGATTAGTGGCGTTCTGCATGCGGCGTGTGTCCGGACTTGGTGTGAGCCGGGAGTGTAACAAATTGCCTCGACACGCATAGCGCGGCCCACCAATAATGCGGGCATGGGGAAACGCAAGCTGACCCGGCAACAGGCCTGGCGCATCGAGAAAATCCAGCGCGAACGCGCCGAGCGCGCTGCGCGACGCGACGCGCGCGCCGAGGAAGCCATCGCCGGCGGCGATCTCGGCCCTGAGCGCGAGGGCGTTGTCGTGGCCCACTTCGGCACACAGGTCGAGGTGGAGTCGGAGCCCGGTCGCGTGCAGCGCTGCCACCTGCGCGCGAACCTGGAGGGGCTGGTGACCGGGGACCGGGTGGTGTGGTGTGACGGCGAATCGGCCGGGGTGGTGGTGGCACAGCTGCCCCGCGACAGCGAATTGTCCCGTCCCGACCCCCACGGCACGCTGCGCCCGGTGGCGGCGAACATCGACCAGGTGCTCGTGGTGATCGCGCCCTACCCCGAGCCCCACGCCAACCTGGTGGACCGCTACCTCGTCGCCGCCGAGGCGCTGGGCATCGAACCCGTGCTGCTGCTCAACAAGGCCGACCTGCTCGACAGCGAGGCCGGCCTGCGCGACGCCGTGGAGGACCTGCTCGGCATCTACCCGGGCCTCGGCTACACCGTGCTGCGGACCAGCGCGACGGAGGGCGACGACGGCGGCCTCGCGACCGCGCTGCGGGAGCGGACCAGCGTGTTCGTGGGACAGTCCGGCGTCGGCAAGTCATCCCTGGTCAACCTCCTGGCGCCCGCCGCCGACCTGCGCGTGGGTGAACTGTCGGAAAGCCGGCGCAAGGGGACGCACACCACCACGACGGCGCGCCTCATCCACCTGGACTGTGGCGGCAGGTTGATCGACTCCCCGGGAATCCGCGAGTTCGGCCTGTGGCACATGGACCGCGCGTCGGTGGCGCTGGGCTTTCGCGAGTTCCGCCCCTTCCTCGGCCGCTGCCGCTTCCGCGACTGCCGCCACGAGACGGAACCCGACTGCGCGGTGCTGGAAGGCCTGGCCGCGGGCGCGATCAGCGAGCGCCGCCTGGACAGCTACCGCCACATCGTGAACGGACTGGAATCCGGCTAGCGCTGGAGGTCGCCCAGCAACTCGCCCATGCGCGTCGGGGTGCCGGGCCGGTACCGCTCGCCCCACTGCACGCTGTCCCGGGGAAACAGCAGGATCACGGTGGACCCCAGGCAGAAGCGTCCCATCTCGTCACCCCGCTCCAGCGCCACCTCCGCGGGGGGCTCCAGGTAATCGATGCTGACCGGGCGCCGGGGCGGCGGCGCCACCCGCCCGGCCCAGACCGTCTCGATGCCCGCGACGACCATCGCCCCCACCAGCACCATCGCCATGGGACCGGCGGCGGTATCGAAGTGACAGACGAGGCGCTCGTTGCGCGCGAACAGCCGCTCGACGTTGTCGGCGGTGACGCCGTTGACCGAGAACAGCCGGCCGGGAATATAGGTTGTCGCGGAGAGATGCCCGGCCATGGGCATGTGCACCCTGTGGTAGTCGCGCGGCGACAGGTAGATCGTGGCGAAGCGCCCCCCCTCGAAGGCGGCGGCGCGGCCCGGGTCGCCGAGCAGGTCTGCGGCCGTGAAATAGCGCCCCTTGGCCTGCAGCAACTGCCCGCCCGCGATGTCCCCGATCTGGCTGATCACCCCGTCCGCGGGGCACAGGATATCGCCCTCCGCCAGCGGCCGGGCGCCCTCTCGCAGCGGCCGGGTGAAGAACGCGTTGAAGCTGCCGTAGGCCCCCGTATCGGGCTCCGCCGCCTCCTCCATGGCCACGCCGAAGTAGCCTGCGAATGCTGAAATTACCCTGTTTATCAACCACTTGGGAGACTCCAGGTCCGCCAGGAAACCGGTGAATCTCGACAGCAGGTGATGTGGGGAAATGTGCTGAAATATAATGAAAATGCGGTCCATTCGACGTAGTGTAATCCTGTGTGTGCCGATAGGTAAGTGGCCTGGGACCGTGAAAACTCTCCCGACAGCCCTCCTGCTGATCTTGCCCGCACTGGCCGTGGCGGACGTCGACAACAGCGCTTTGCGCACAGAACAGGATGTCGCGCCGGGCGCTTCGGAGCCGGGGGCAGCGCCGGAGGAAACCGACGAGCAGTCCATCACCTGGATGGACAGCGGGCACGCCTACGCCACCGACCAGGCCCAGGCCCTGACCGAGTGGATGGACGGCTTCTTCGGCGACCCCAACTACGATATCGAGAAACCCGAGTCCCTCATGCGCCTGGAGTGGGAGAATGAGTGGGACGAGGAGGACGACCACAAGAGTCGCGTGCGCCTGCGCGGCAAGATACGCCTGCCGCGACTGTCCGAGCGCATGAACCTGGTGTTCAGCGGCGAGGACGGCGACGACCTCGACTCGGAAGAGCGCCGCTCCGAGGATCGGGTCGGCCTGCTCTACAACGTGGGCGAGCGCAAGCGCTCCCGGCTGGACCTCACGCTCGGGGTGGACTGGGGCGAACTGCAACCGGGTATCCGCTACCGCAACCAGGGGCCCATCGTCGACCGCTTCCGCTACCGCTACACCCAGCACCTGGAGTGGGACGACGACGACGGCTGGCAGACCCAGGGCCAGGTCAACCTCGATCACGCGGTGGCGGAAAACCAGCTCGTGCGCTGGAGCAACCGGGCGGAGTACGGCGAGGAGACGGACGGCGTGGAATGGCGCACCAAGCTGTCCTTCCGCGAGCGCTTCGAGACCCGTATCAATCACGACCCCTTCGTGGTCTCCTACTTCGGCTCGGTCAAGGGTGTCACAGACCCCTCCTACATCAAGAACTACCGCGTCGGGATGCAGTTCAGGCGCCAGGTGTGGCGGCGCTATTTCTTCGCCGAGCTGGAACCGTCCTACAACTTTCGCAAGCGCGAGGGCGCGGACCGCGAGGGGGTGTGGAACGTCGTGGTGCGCTTCGAAATCCTCTTCGAACCCGCCCGCCGGCGCACGCCGGACATTCTCGCCGCCGAGAGCGAGGCAGACCCCGAGTACGTAGCCGGGGGCGAGTAGGCCCTCTCCTGCCCGCGGTGTCCTAGAGGTTCTCCTCCGCGAAGGCCGCCAGGCGCGAGCGCACAATGCCGTTGACGTGCATGATTCCCGCGTGAGGATAGGTCTTGCTCTTTTCCACGAGGTAGGTGAGTCCCGAGGTCAGCGGCGAGATGTACTTGTTGTCGATCTGCGCCAGGTTGCCCAGGACCACGATCTTGGAGTCCGCGCCCACGCGGCTGATCACCGACTTCAGCTGGAACTGCGTCAGCCCCTGGGCCTCGTCGATGATGATGTAGGCGTTGTTGAAGGAGCGGCCGCGCATGAAGTTGAGGGACTTGAACTGGATGTTGGCGCGCTCCTTCACGTACTCGATACTACCGTGGCAAGACTCGTCGGTGCCGTGCAGGATCTCCAGGTTGTCGTCGAAAGCGGCCAGCCAGGGCGCCATCTTTTCCTCCTCGGTGCCCGGCAGGAAGCCGATCTCCTCGGCGATGGGCGGTGTCGACCGCGCGACGATGAGTTTGCTGAACTTGCGCTGCTCAAGGATGGCGTGCAGGCCGTAGGCCAGGGCCAGCAGGGTCTTGCCCGAGCCCGCGGGACCGGTCATGACCGTGAGGTCCACGCTGTCGTCGTCGAGCAGCGACATCGCCATGGCCTGTTCCAGGTTGCGCGGCACGAGCCCCCAGAAGCGCTTGTTCATCAGGCTGTCGCGACTGTCACAGCGCAGGTAGACGAAGTCGCGGTCGACCCGCTTGACGAAGGCCATGAACGCCTGGTCGTCGTACACGAACATGTTGGGGTACGCCTGCTCCAGCGAGCGCCGCGGGATGCGATGCAGGGTACAGTCTCCCTCACGCAGGGTGTCCACCTCGCTGATAGTGGACCAGAAGTCGCCCTCGATGTGATCGTACCCCGTCGCCAGCAGGTCGATGTCATCCAGCACACGGTCCCTGCGGTAGTCCTCCACGTGCACCAGCCCCGAACCCTTGGCCTTGATGCGCATGTTGATGTCCTTGGTCACCAGGCAGATGAACGCATCCGGGTTCTCGGCCTGGAGCCTGAGGGCGACGTTGATGATGCGGTTGTCGTTGGCCTGGTCCAGTGTGCCGTCCAGGTAGGGCACCTGGGATTCGTCCCCGAGGCACTGGTCGGGAAAGATCGCAAGCGTTCCCGGTCCCAGGCCTTCCAGCTCCGAGCCGGGCACCTCCACGCCCTCCTGGATCTGCTGGGGGCTGGCCGCGTCCACGACCTTGTCGATCATCTGGATGGCGATGCGGGCCTCGCGGCTGACCGTCTTGTCGCGGCGGTCCTTGATATGGTCGAGCTCTTCCAGGACGGTCATGGGAATGACCACGTGGTGTTGCTTGAAGGCCGTGACGGCCATCGGGTCGTGCAGCAGGACATTGGTGTCCAGCACATAGGTCTTCTTGGTGACAGGTTTCAGGTGGTTGGATCGTTCTACGCGCAGGGTAGAGCCTGAGTCCATGTAGTCGTCCTCATCGGTAATGCGGTAAAAGGGGTGGTGTTGCTGGGTGTCGGTCCGGCCTTTCCCGCCGGGGTAGCGGTTGTCGTCTAGGGGTGGGGGTGGAGCTGAGTGTTGCCGCCGCGCCCCCTGCAGGGGTCGGGGTGAAGCCGTGTCCGGGAAATCCCGACGCGGCCCGCTGTAGAACCTGCCCGGCGGGGAACAATCCCGCTGCCCGGTTCCGGGTTTGTTTCAAATGCACGTCCCGTGTGGTACAGCCGTTTTCACTCGATTATCGCAAGGCCGTCGCCGCTGTCAATGGCACGCGGGCAAATCTGACAAGCTTTGCCGAAATCGGCCTTAACTCACTGACACCAGAAGCCATTTCGGCTAGGATGTGAAGCTTATATTACAGATTCCCCAACCCATGCTCAGCCAAGAGTCCCTGTCTCAACTTCGCGGCCTCAAATCCCAGATGGAGGCCGAAAAAGAGCGCGCCGAGGCCGTGGTAAAAGGCACCCAGGCCCGCTATGGCTTCGCGGTCCTGGAGGACGGCAGGGAAATTTTCATACCTCCCCAGGAGATGCTCAAGGCCTTTCCCGACGACCGGGTGCGGGTGTGTATCCGTCCGACGAAGGACAACAAGACCGTCGCCGATATCGAGAAACTGGTGGACAGCCCGCTGGGCGAGTTCACCGGGCGCTGCGTGCGCAAGGGCAAGGCCATGTTCGTGGAGCCGGACCTGCCGCAGATCAATCGCTGGCTGTTCATCCCGCCCCACGCCCGCAACGGCGTAAAGGAAGGCGACTACCTGCGCTGCGCGGTGCTGCGCCACCCGATCAGGGACGGCAAACCCCAGGCCAAGGTCCTGGCGGTGCTGGGAGACGATGCCACGCCGGGCATCGAGAACCACTACTGCATGGCAAAGTACGGGCTGCACGCCCAGTGGAGCGCCGCCACGCGCAAGGAACTCGAACAGGCGCTGTCGGCCGGGGCGGCGCTGCAGAGCAGCCCGCGTCGCGACCTCACCGACCTGGAGTTCGTCTCCATCGACGCGGCCAAGACCCAGGACATCGACGACGCGCTGTACGCCCAGATCAGCAATGACGGCTGGACACTGTACGTCGCCATCGCCGACCCCACCGCCTTCATAGCGGGCGGCTCCGGCCTGCACCGGGAAATCGCCGCACGCGGCACGTCCGTCTACTTTCACGGCGATGTGCTGCCCATGCTGCCAGAGGAGCTGTCCCAGGACACCTGCGCGCTGTCGGAGGGCGCCGAACGGCCGGCCCTGGTCTGCAAGCTCGCGGTGAGCGACAGCGGCGAGGTGGGCGAATTCGAATTCATCGAGGCGACCATCCACTCCCGCGCAAAGCTGTCCTATTACGCCGTCGACCGTTACCTGAACGGCCAGTACGACGAACTCATGAGTCACGCCACGCCGCTCGAAGCCCTGTACCAGGTGTACCGCGCCCTGCGCGCGCACCGCGAGGCGAACGACCTGGTGATGGAGGAGCGCCGCGAGTACCGCTGGATTCTCGGCGACGACAAGCAGATCGAGCACATCGAGCCCTACGAGAAACTGCTGTCGCAGAAACTGGTAGAAGAGTGCATGGTGGCGACCAACCGCTGTGCCGCGCGCTTCCTGGCACAGAACGGCGCCAGCGGCCCCTTCGTCTCGCACCCCGGGTTTCGCGCCGACCGGCTGCAGGAACTGCGCCGCTTCCTCGAGATGCACGTCCCGGAACTGGCGGATCGTGACCCGGCCACCCTGGCGGGCTACCGCGATGTCATCCGCGGCCTGGCCGACCCACGGCACGAGCTGCCCCTGCGCGGCATGGTGAACCGGCTGCTCACCCGGGCAGGATTGTCGACACAACCGTCTCCGCATATGGGCATGGCGCTCGAACACTACACCAATTGCACGTCGCCGCTACGCAAGTACGTGGACTTCCTCGCCCACCTGCAGATCAAGTCCATCCTGCGTGGTGAGGGTGCGGAGGTGGTCAGCGCCGCGGACCTCGAACAGCTCGGCGAGCGCCTCGCCGCCGGTCGCGCGGCCACCCAGGAGGCGGAGCGCTGGCTGGCGAGCCGCTACCTGGACAGGCAGTGCACCGGGAAGGATGTGACGGTGGGCGCGCGGGTTTCCCACGTGAACAGCAGCGGATTCTCCGTGCGCCTTCTCGACAGCGGGCTCGAGGGCTTCGTCGACCTGCGCAAGGACCCGGAAAAATTCAGCTACGACAAGTGGACCGCCAGCCTCACCAGCACCACGCGTCGCTTCCAGCTGGAGCAGGAGGTCGAGTTGACCTACCTCGGCGCGGAGTCAGAAGAGGGTTGGCTGGCGCGCTTCGAGCCGGTCGCGGGCTGCGGTCTCAAACCGCCCAGGGCCGCTGCGCCGAAAACCACCGAAGACGAGCCGGGAAACGAGGCGACGGAGGGTTAGTGCGAGCGGCGCGTCGCGCGCCGCCCGGGCTCGTCCGACTCGGAACTCTCGCCCATGGCGGTGTGCGCCTCGGCGTTAAGCTGCTCGCGGATGCGGGCGACCAGGTGAATCATTTCGCGTACACCCAGATTGCGCAGGTAATCGCCCATGTGCGCGTGGGAATCCATCAGGACGTTCTCGTCGACATCGCGGAACGCGCGGACGATGGACAGTTCGCGCGCGGACAGCTCGGTCTCCTCACCGAATATCAGCTTGGTGAACGTGTCGACGATCGCCATCTCGCTGACGGTTTCACAGCCGCCGTCATCCATCCGGTAATCCATTTCCCGACCTCCGCCCCTTCCGGGCCTGCGCGTTCCTAACTTTCAGTATGGCCCAGAAGTCGGGTACTCCCGTTCAGAATTTGGGGAATTTTCCGCAGGAAAGCCGGCGCGGGCGGCGATTTTGCCCGGTTTGGGTCAGGGTTCTGCGCGCTCAGAAGCCGGCGCTGCCCGGGGTGCGCGGGAAAGGAATGGCGTCGCGCACATTCTCCATACCCGTGACATAGGTCAGCAGGCGCTCGAAGCCGAGGCCGAAGCCCGCGTGGGGAACGGTGCCGTAGCGGCGCAGGTCGCGGTACCACCAGAGGTCTTCACGCAAGTGTTCGTCCATGCGTTCGTCCAGCACATCGAGGCGCTCCTCCCGCTGGCTGCCGCCGATGATCTCCCCGATTCCCGGGGCCAGCACGTCCATGGCGGCGACGGTCCTGCCGTCGTCGTTGAGACGCATGTAGAAGGCCTTGATGTCGGCGGGGTAGTTCACCACGACAACAGGCCGGCCCACGTGTTTCTCGGTGAGGTAGCGCTCGTGCTCCGAGGCGAGGTCGACCCCCCAGGACACGGGAAACTCGAAGGACTCGCCGCTGTTCTCGAGAATGCGGATCACCTCGGTGTAGTCGAGCCGCTCAAAGGGACTGTCGACCACACTCCGCAAGCGGTCGATGACGCTGTCGTCGATGCGCTGCTGGAAAAACCCCATGTCTTCCTCACGCTCCTCAAGCAAACGGGCGAGCACGTATTTCAACAGGTCCTCGGCGAGCGCCGCATTGTCATCGAGGTCGGCGAATGCCACCTCGGGCTCCACCATCCAGAATTCCGCCAGGTGGCGGCTGGTGTTGGAGTTTTCCGCGCGGAAGGTCGGGCCGAAGGTGTACACCTTGCTCATGGCGAGACAGTAGGCCTCGACCTCCAACTGCCCGGACACGGTGAGAAACGATTCGCCCGCGAAAAAGTCCTGGTGGAAATCGACCTCGCCGCCGGCGGTGCGCGGCAGGTTGGCGAGATCCAGCGTACTGACCCGGAAGAGCTCGCCGGCGCCCTCGCAGTCGCTCCCGGTGATAATGGGGGTGTTGATCCAGTGGAAGTCGCGCTCGAAGAAGTAGTTGTGAATGGCGTTGGCCAGGGTCGTGCGCACACGGGTGATGGCGCCGAAGGTGTTGGTGCGAGGGCGCAGGTGCGCCTGGGTGCGCAGGTATTCGAAGGTGTGGCGCTTCTTGGCGATGGGGTAGGTCTCCGGGTCGTCGACCTGGCCCACGACCTCGACGCGCGACGCCTGGATCTCGACGCTCTGCCCCTTGCCCTGGGACGCCACCAGCTCGCCGCTGACGATCACCGCGCAACCGGTCGAGAGATGCAGCACCTCGGACTGGTAGTTGTCCAGGGTGTCGGGCACCACTGCCTGGATGGGGTCGAACGCGGAGCCGTCGTGCACCGCCAGGAAAGAGATGCCTGCCTTGGAATCGCGCTTGCTGCGCAACCAGCCCCGCACTGTGACCTGGCTGCCGGTGTGGATGTCGCCGCCCAGGAGGGCGGCGACGGTGTGTAAATCGGGCATGTTGCGTCCGCTGTTGCTTTGGCCTGCGGCGCAGGATAACGAACTGTGTGGTGCGGGGCCAGACGCCCCGGCGCGTTCAGCGCACGATGCGCGTAATGCGGTCGCCCTTCATCTCGAGGTGGGTGACATGGCCGTCCTGGGAGAACACCATGCCGACGTGGGGATGATCGGCGTCCAGTGCGTCGCGGCCGCTGCCCGCCAGGGGCACGGTCACGTGTTCACCGACCTTCACCGAACGCTGCGCCCGGAACGCCTGCAGGGCCTCCTCGGTCATGAAGAAAATCACCTCGGCCTTGTACTCCGACTCCGGGCCCATGCCGAAGGTCGTGCCGGCGGTGGCGTAATAGTCCACGATCTCGCCGTCGACGAGCAGCGAGCCCTCGCCGAACTCGCCGCCGGCCCCGAAGCCCATCTTGACGATATCGGGGAACACCAAAACCCCGGCGGCGCTGTCCAGCAGCTTCGCCGTGTCCCTGTCGGAAGTGCGCAGCCAGTGCAGCGCGCGCTCGGTGTTGGCGTGGATCATCTCGCGGTCATCGGCGCGGGTTTCCGTCGCCGGCGATGCCAGGACCGCGGCGGCCAGCGCCGCCGCGAACAGTGTGGAATACTTCATAGGTCTGCCCTCTCTCATCGGATACGTCACAGTTCAAACGACTGCCCGACGAGGGTCTCCGAGAGGGCCCAGAGGCGCCCGGCGGCAGTTGTGTCCAACGCATAGGATTCTACCCCACTGTTGCTGCCTGACGACGCTTTTTCGGCGATTTGGCAATTTTCCAGGTAAATCCCGCCCCTGTCCGCCAGCTCCGGGGCCGTCGCCGCCCAGACCGAGGTCGCCGCGCCCTCGGGCACGCTCTTGAACACCAGCTCCTCGCCCGCGGGGGTGCGCTCGGCCAGGGCCGCGTAGTCGGTCTCGTCCATGTGCCGGGACAGTTCCGTCATGATCACCCCCGGGTGCACGGCGAAGGCCTGTACGCCCTTCTCCCCCAGGCGCGCCTGCAAGCCCACCGTGAACAGCGCGTTGGCGGTCTTGGATTCGCCGTAGGCCTGCCACTTGTCGTACTCGCGCTCCTTGTAGTTCGGGTCCTCGAGGTTGACGTCGGCGAACTTGTGGCCCGCGGAACTGAGGTTCACCACGCGCGACGGCGCCCCGTTGACGAGGGTCGGCGCCACCAGGCACGTGAACAGGAAGTGACCCAGGTGGTTCGTGCCGAACTGCATCTCGAAACCCTGTGCCGTGCGCATGAGCGGGCAGGCCATCACGCCGGCGTTGTTCACGAGCAGGTCCAGAGTCGGGTATTTGTCGAGCACCTCCGCGGCGGCGCGGCGCACGCTGTCCAGATCCGCCAGGTCCATGATCAGGGTCTCAATCTCCGCCGCGGGAACCGCCGCGCGCACCTGCTCCACCGCCGCATGCAGTTTTGCCGGATCACGGGCGGACATGATCACCCCCGCCCCCGCGCCGGCCAGGGCGCGGGCCGTCTCGATGCCCAGCCCCGCCGAGGCCCCGGTGACCAGGGCCAGCCGGCCCCCGAGCGAAATCCCGTCGATGACGTCGTCGGTGGTGGAATTGGCGTCGAACTGGCGCATGTCTCTCTCCTCCTGCTGCGGGGACCGGGCGGTTTCAGGGCGCCGGCTATTGTCGCCCGCCCCCTTAGGGGATTTAATGTTAACTCGGGTCAGAAGACAATGAATCCAATTGACGGGACTATCCATGCGCGACAGTGACATCGAGTTTCTCGAGGGCGGCAACTACCTCAGCCTGGCGACGCGCAAGCGCTCCGGCGAGTGGGTGAACACCCCGGTGTGGTTCGCCCCGGACGGGGGCAGCTACTACGTGTTTTCCGCGGGCGAGGCGGGCAAGGTCAAGCGCCTGCGCAATTTCAGCGAGTCGCGTATCGCCCCGTGCACGATGAGCGGCACACTGACGGGAGAATGGATTGAGACCCGGGCCCACCTGCTGGAAAATTCCGCGGACCTCAAGACGGCACTGAACGCCCTGCGCCGCAAGTACGGCTGGCAGATGTACACGGCGGACTTCTTCTCGCGGCTCACCGGGAAGATGGCGCGCCGCGCCTACATCCGTATCGACCTGGCCTGAGTCACCCCTCGACGCCGCTGCTGTCCAGCTCCCCGCGCAGACTGCGCAGCTGCAGCTGGTAGGTGTCGATGTCCGAGCGCAGCGTCGCGCGCTCGATGGCACGCTCGATGTAATCCGTGGCAGCTGCAGGCTCATCCAGCTGGTAGTGGGCGAGCCCGAGGGCGTACAGCAGGCGGCTGTCCTCCGGCAGCAGTTCCAGGGCCTTCTCGTAGTAGTCCCGCGCCTGCCGCCAGTCCTGTTCGTCCGCGGCCTGGTCGCCCAGCCACGCGTGGTAGTAGGGGTTCCCGTCGCGGTAGCTCGCCACCCGCGCCTCCCAATGGGCGCGCTCCTCGTCGCGACCCTCCATCGCGTAGAGAACGACGAGGTTGTTCATCGCCGAGTCGTTCCAGGGATCGAGTTCCAGTGCGTAGAGGTAGTTCTCCTCCGCCTCGCGGTTCTGCCCCGCATGGCGGTAGATGGCGCCGAGGTTCACCCACAGGTGGGGCATGTCCGGACTGAGCTGCAGGGCCCGCACGCTCTGTAGCCAGGCCTGCTCGACAGCGCCGGCCGCCAGCGCATCCATGGCCGCGTTGGCGTGGTGCAACGCCACCGCGTCGGTGTCCTGTATACGGCGCGAACCGGCAATCTCGCGGGTGGGCACCGGGTCGATGTCGATCATGAAGCGGTCCTGGTGCGTGGCCTTGACCAGCACGTTGACGTGCAGCCGCACCTGTACGCGCTCGCCGCGCAGGGTCCACTCGGGGCGCACGTGCAACCACTGGTACTCCGCACGCAGCCCGGCCTCCCTGGCCAGTGCCACGAACAGGGTGGCGTAGGAGAGGCAGTTCGCGGTGCCGCGGTGGAAGACCTCCTGCGCGGTGCCCCCCGCCACCGGGTCGTATTCGATGCCGAGGCTGGCATGCCCGCGCACCGCGCGGTGCAGGTTCATCAGGCGCTGGCGGCTGCTGACAACCCCGCCGGTATAGCGCTCGACGAAATCGCGCATCGCCTGGTCCGTCGCCAGCAGGTCCGGGGTCGGGGCGAGGGTCTCCACCTCGGCCACACTGACGGTCCCGGTCTCCAGCTGCAGGGGGGGCAGGTCCGCCACGGCGCGCTGGCGGGCAGGTGTGTTGGTACAGGCCGTGAGCGCGGCGAACAGCAGGGCCAGCAGGACGAGGCGGATCTTCCGGCCGCCCCGCGGCCGCGCACCTCTACCCGCTGTCCCCTTCTGCCAGGTGGCTCGCATATCAACCTCCGACGGGTCGATTATACCGCAGTCCGGCACGCCCATTGACCTCGGTCAATGCCGCCCCCCCAGGGGCGGGGCACACTGCCCCTGAAGGCCAATGAACACGGGGAGTAAACGCCATGAGCCAACATGTACTGACACAGGACGCCCTCGAGGATCGCGCCACCCTGCGCCGCCTCGGGCTCGTTATCGGCTGCTTCATGCTGGCCATGGCAGCCCTGGCAATCACTATCGGGGTTGTCGCGGGCTGAGGGTTCTTTAGAGGCTGAAGGCTCTCTCGGGCTGAGGGCTCTTTACAGGCTGAAGGCTCTCTCGGGCTGAGGGCTCTTTACAGGCTGAGGGCTCTTTACAGGCTGAAGGCTCTTAGGCCTCGGTGTGCAGGCCGCACTCGCGGCCGTCCCACGCCTTGGTGGGGTCGAAATAGTGTTTGCAGGTGGGCAGCTGGTGGTCGAGCATGTAGTCCTCGACGTCGTCTTCCGACCAGTAGAAGATCGGCGCCACCTTGATGATGCCGCGACCGTCCATGGACACCACGTCCAGGGTCTTGCGGTGCTCCGTCTCCTCCCGCCGGATACCCGTTAACCAGATATCCGGCTTGAAATCCTCCAGTGCGCGCTCGAAGGGGTCGAGCTTGACCTGCCGGGTGAACGCCTGGTGGCGCTCCTCCTCGTCCACACCGGGAATCCCCCCCATGATCGCGTTGCGTCGCTCGGACGTCATCTCGGGCGAATAGACGTGGATATTCAGCGCGAGGTCGCGGATCAGCCGCTCGGCCACGATGTACGTGTCGCGCAGGTTGTAGCCGGTGTCGACCCAGATGGTAGGCACATTCGGTTCAACCTCGCTCACCAGATGCAGCATCACCGCGGCGTTCTTGCCCATGCTGGTGGTGGCGATGGTCGAGCCGCCCTGCCCGAGCGCCCACTCGACGATCTCCCCTGCGCTGGCATCACGCAGGGCGGCATTGGCGCTGTCGATATCGATGTTCAAGAGGGGCGCACCCTGTCAGGCTGACACGGGTGCGAACTCTAAAGAATCAAAAGCTTGAAGCCAAATAACCAGAAATTATAAGGTTATAGCTCAGGCGGCGGCCCTCGCGACCGCCGTTTCCAGCTCTGCGTGCAGATCCAGGAACTGCCCGGTGAGCTTGTGGCCCGGGGCGAGGTCGATCAGCGGCCGGTGCTCCCGGTGCGACTCCTTCATCTTGACCGAGGTGCTGAGAAAGGAGCTGAACACGGGCAGGCCCTCCTCCTGCAACTCGTTCACCAGCTCGAGGGGCAGTTTCGCCTGGGAGTTGAACTGGTTGATGACAATGCCCTCGACCTGCAGGTCCGGGTTGTGGTCCTCCTGCAGCTCGGCGATGTTGTCCAGCAGCGAGTACAGGCTCTGCCGGGCGAAGCTGTCGCAATCGAAGGGGATCAGGGCGGCGTCCGCGGCGATGAGCGCCGCCTTGGAATAGAAATTGAAGTTTGGCGGCGTGTCGATGTACACCCGGTCGTACTCCCCCTCGAGCTTCTCGAGGGCATCGCGCAGTTTGTAGATCTTGTAGCGCGACTCCAGCTCCTTCTCCATGTCGGAGAGTGCGGGGCTGGAGGGCATCAGGAACAGGTTGTCGTAGGGCGTATCCCACACGAAGGAATCCGGGTTCTGCCGCATGCGGCGCGAGCCGACGGTCTGCTTGAACAGGCCGGCGACACCCTGGGCCTCCGCCGGGAAGGCCTCGGCGTCGATCTCGCCGACGAGGTAGTGGGTGGTGTTGCCCTGCACGTCGAGGTCCACGACCAGCGTGCGATACCCCATGGCGGCGCCGATGGCCGCCAGATTGCAGGTGATGCTGGTCTTGCCGACCCCGCCTTTCTGATTGAAGACAACGCGTTTCATGGCCGTGGGTTCCGTGTCGTTAGGAGGAGAAGGTGTCAACGCGAAGTGTAAACGAAAGCTCGTGACCTTGGTAAGCGGCGGGGCAGGTCACGGGCGTTTTTTTGGTTAGTGATGGCTCGTTAGGTTCAGGCGGCGGTCCACACCCGCTCGTAGAGGTCGACAATCTCCGCGGCCTCGGGAATTCGCGGGTTATTGCCCGGCGAACCCGAGTCCAGCGCCTGTTGCGCCATCAGTTCGAGGTTGCCGAACCAGTCCGGCTCGGCGATGCCGTAGGCCCCGGGGCCCGGCACGGACAGTTCGAGCGTGAGCTCGCGCAGGCAGTGCACCAGTTTGGCGCAGGCGCGCTCGTCGTCATCGGCGACCCCCGCCATACCCATGTGCCGCGCGCAGTGAGCGTAGCGCGCCGGGGCACCGGCGACCGACCAGGCGGTCACCTCCGGCAACAGCATGGCGTTGCTCAGGCCGTGGGGGACATGGAACAACGCGCCCACGGGGCGGCTCATGCCGTGGATGAGGGTCACCGAGGCGTTGGCGAAGGCGATACCGCCCTGGGTGGCGGCGAGCATCATCGCCTCCCGCGCCGCGCGGTTGTCCGGCTCGCTGCAGGCGGTGCGGATGTTCGCGTAGATCGTGTGCATCGCGCTCAGGGCGATGCCGTCGGTGAAGGGGTTGGCGCGACGGCTGACATAGGCCTCCAGCGCGTGGCAGAGACTGTCGATACCCGTGTCCGCGGTGAGCCGGTAGGGCATGCTCAGTGTCAGCTCGTAATCCACCAGGGCCGCCACCGGCATGAGGCCGAGCCCCATACACAGCATCTTCTCCTGGGTCTGGGTGTCGGTGATCACCGCGACCCGCGTGGCCTCGGAACCGGTCCCCGCGGTGGTGGGCACGGCGATGATCGGCAGGCCGGACGCCGGCCTGGCGGGCACCTTGTAGTCGCGCATGATGCCGCCGTGCACCGCGAGTACGGCGACGGCTTTCGCGGTGTCGAGGGAGCTGCCACCGCCGAGCGCGACGACACAGTCGTAGTCGCCCTCCCGGAGCACCTCGAGACAGGCGTAGACACTGTCGGTGGTCGGGTCGGGCACACAGTCCCCGAACAGGCCGCAGGCTACACCCGCCGCCGCCAGCGGCTCGCGCAGGCGATCGGCGTAGCCGCACTCCAGTATGAAGGGGTCGGTGACCAGCAGCGGCCGCGACAGGCCCAGCTCCCCGAGGGTGGCCGGCAGTTCGCCACTCGCCCCGGCGCCGACCCGCAACACGCGCGGCAGGTTGATATTGGCGGGGACATCCATGACGCTCTTCCACTATGCTGTCGCAGGGCCATCCATGATACACCACGGGGAGGGCGCGCCCGCAGTGGACGACGCAATCGACAGCATTCACGCATTCTGGTTCGGCGAGCTGGACGATGCCGGTCTGTGCGCCGCCGACCGCAACGCACTCTGGTTCAGGACGAGCGACGCGACCGACGCGGCGCTGCGCGAGCGGTTCGGTGCGCTGCTGGAACGCGCGCGGGCCGGCGAACTGGATCACTGGCAGGAGAGCGACCGCGGCCTCGTCGCCCTGGTCGTCCTGCTCGACCAGTTCAGCCGCAATATCCACCGCGGCACCGCCGACGCCTTCAGCGGCGACGCGCGGGCGCTCGCGCTGGCGTGCGCAACTGTGGACAGCGGCCGCCACCTGCGCCTGCCCGCAATTCATCGGGTGTTTCTCTACATGCCGCTGGAACACAGTGAGGAGCTGTCTCACCAGCGGCGTTGCGTGGCGCTGTTCGAGGCACTCGCCGACGAGTGCCCGCGCGAGGAGGTAGCGAACTTCTGCCGCTACGCGATCGCCCACCTGGACGTTATCGAGCGCTTCGGACGCTTTCCACACCGCAACACGCTGCTGGGCAGGTCCTCCAGCGAGGAGGAACTCGACTACCTGGAGAAACACGGCGGCTTCTAGTTGCGTTGCTCCGACACCGGGCGCAACTCGTAGCGCGACTCGGTCATCTCCGCCTGCCAGATCCCGAAGTGGCCATTCGCCAGGTCGTCGTACGCCTGCAGGATGGAGTCGTTCACCTGCGGGTAGGCGACGGCGTCCCAGGGGCACTCGTCACGCGTGAAGAAGCGGCAGTCCATGGACTCGGGACCGGGGGCGCACTCACTCTCCTCGACGCGGGCGCGAAACCCCACGTAGACCTGGTTGATGAAGGTGATAGTGCCCATCATGTAAAGCTCGAGCCTGCCGGGGTCCAGGGAGACGCCCGCCTCCTCGTACAACTCCCGCGCCGCGCCCTGTGCCAGCGTCTCGCCGTTTTCCAGGAAGCCGCCGGGAATGGCCCACTTGCCGCGCTGGGGTTCGAGTGCGCGCTGCACCCAGAGCAGGCGCTCCCCGCAGGCCACGAACGCGGTGACGACCACCATGGGGAAGTCGTGGCGCGGTGTACGGCAGCGCTGGCAGAACCAGTGGTTGCGCGGCTCGCCGCCGACCATGTGGGGCAGGAGGGGGCCGCCGCACTCGGAACAGAACCTCGTGTCGGGCACATCGCACTCCGCAGAAGGGATTCGGAACGATAGCACTTTGCCTCGATGAAAGCATTGCGGCTATGCTTGCGGAGTTTCGACAGATCGGAGTCGCAGCCGGTTCAAGGAGTCCGACGCTGTTGGTTCCGACGGGAACGTGAGGCGACTGGACGTCGCGGTCCGCGTTCGGCCGATCGAGCCTGTACAGGGATGTATGCTGTTTGGCGTGTCCCGGCGGAACCAACAGCGCCGGGCTCCGTAAAAAAACGAGCGCCATCCAGACCGGCCCATAACCTTTCTTGCACCCGCTCGCAGGCTTAGAACCTGTCGCGCACAAGGACTTTCAATGACCAAAGGCGATCCCATCGTCCAGCTGTTGCTGACCGGCAGCGAAATCATGAGCGGCGACACCGTCGACTCCAACTCCGCGCTGATCGCGCGGCGCCTCGGTGAACTCGGCCTCACGGTACATCGCAAGGTCACGCTCGGCGACGACCTCGCCCTGCTGCGCGACGAGCTCGCCGCGATGACTGCCGGCGCGGACCTGGTGATTGTCAACGGGGGACTCGGCCCGACGGTGGACGACCTCACCGCGGAGGTGCTCGCCGCGGTCGCCGGCGTGCCGCTGGAGGAACACCCGGTGGCCATCGGGCACCTCGAGACCTGGTGCGCCGAGCGCGGGCTGGGACTCAACGCCGCCAACCGCAAGCAGGCGCTCCTGCCGGCCGGCGCCCGCATCGTCGACAACCCCATCGGCAGTGCCGTGGGCTTCGAGCTGGAGGTGAACGGCTGCCGCGTCATCTGCACACCGGGCGTGCCGGGGGAACTCGCCGCCATGCTGGACCTCGTTATCGCAGACCTCGCACAGGCCCAGGACCGCCCTGTGGAGCGCGACATCCTGCGCCTGCAGACCTTCGGTCTCGGCGAGTCGACCGCGCAACAGCTCATCAGCGATGCCGTGGCCGATTGGCCGCGGGAGGTGGAGCTGGGTTTTCGCGCCGGCGCGCCGCAGATGGAAATCAAGCTGACCATCGAGCGCAACTCCGCCCGCGCCGCCCGGGATCGCTGTCGCGCGGAACTGGAGGCGCTGTTCGGCGACCACATCATCGGCGAGGGCGACACGCGCCTCGCTGAGCGGGTCATCGAGCTGCTGCGGGAACGCGGCGCCACCCTGGCGACGGCAGAGTCCTGCACGGGAGGCCTGATCGCCTCCATGCTCACGGCGATACCGGGCTCCTCGGAGGCCTTCCACGCCGGGTTCGTCACCTACTCCAACGCCATCAAGCACCGCGCCCTCGGTGTGCGCGAGGACACCCTGGCAGATCACGGGGCCGTCAGCGAGGAGGTGGTCCTGGAGATGGCCGAGGGCGCCCTCGAGCGGGCCGCCGCCGACTACGCCGTCGCGGTGTCGGGCATCGCCGGCCCGGGGGGCGGGTCCGGGGAGAAGCCGGTGGGCACCGTCTGGCTGGCCTGGGGCGCCCCGGGACAGTTGCGCACCCGGGGGCTGTGCTGGCCCGTGGAGCGGACCCTCTTCCAGACCATGATCGCCGCGGCCGGCCTGGACATGATCCGCCGTCAACTACTCGGTATCGATGAAGAGCCGCGCTACTTCGCCCAGCGCAGCGCAAACCGCAGGAACTAGGTCAACGCGCCGGAACCGGACTGCACAACCGTCACGGCTGCAGCTGCCGGATATCCCACGTGTCGCCGTCCCCCCGCGAATAGCGAAAACGGTCGTGCAGGCGGTGCTCCCCGCCCTGCCAGAACTCCACCTGTTGCGGAATCACGCGGTAGCCGCCCCAGAAATCGGGCGCCCGCAGTTCCTCCTCGCCGAAACGCTGCCGCACCGCCTCGGCCTGCGCCTCCAGCGCGGCCCGCGAGGCGACGGGCCGGCTCTGCCGGGAGGCCCATGCCGCCACCTGGCTCTCCCGGGGGCGTCCGGCAAAGTACGCCAGCGACTCCTCGCGGCTGGTCTTGCGCGCCGTTCCGCGCACGATCACCTGCCGGTCCAGTGCGTTCCAGGGAAAGAGCAGCGAGACCTCCGGTCGCGCGGCGATGTCGCGGGCCTTGTCGCTGTCGTAGTTGGTGTAAAAAACAAAGCCGCCGCCGCTCAGCCCCTTGAGCAGCACGATGCGCTGCCAGGGCTCACCGGTATCGTTCGTCGTCGCCAGCACCATCGCGGTCGGGTCCACGAGCGCGGCGCGCACAGCCTGTTCGTGCCAGGTTTCAAACTGGCGCAGCGGGCACCCGTCGAGCATCTCAAGGCTGAGACCGTCTGCGGTGTACTCGCGTCGGAAGTCCTCGTATCGCAAAGTCAATTCCTGCTAGGCTTGAAGCCTGCTAAGGCTATCCGAGTTAGCCCGGCTGGGCCAGAACCTGTCGAGCCCCGGGAGCGCCGGCCGGAAGGGAGGAATCAGGCAGGCGACTGCGCATCCCATGGACACCATACCCAATATCCGCGACGGTCGCGCCAGCGACGTCGACACCCTCGCCGCCACGCTCACCGACAGTTTCTCGCGTGACCCCGTAATGAACTGGGTGATTCCCCGCACGGACCTCTACCCGCTCTACTTCCGCATGCTCATCCGCGAGGTCTACCTGCCGCGGGGCATGATCCACCTCGAGGGGAAGGGTCGCGCCGCCGCCCTCTGGCTGCCGCCGGAGGAGCGCTTTGAAATGCCGCCGCGCATGTCGCTGCTCAACCTGGCCTGGGACCTGCTGCGCCACGAAGGACTGCGTCCCTTTGTGCGCATTCACCGCCAGGGCCGGGTCTTCGCGCGCCACATGCCCAGGGAGCCCCACTACTACCTGCAGTTCATCGGCTGTCGCCACGCGGAGCAGGGCCGGGGAATCGGTTCGGCCCTGCTCAAGTGCGGCACGCGCGTCTGCGACGAACGCGGCCTGCCCGCGTACCTGGAGAGTTCCAACCGCCTCAACGTGCCCCTGTACGAGCGCCACGGGTTCGAGGTACAGGCGCAGGAGGAAGTGGCGGCGGGCGGACCCACCGCCTGGTTCATGTGGCGCGAACCGCGCTGATCAATCGGGGGTGCTGGAGGAAGTGCTGGGATAGACGGGCGCGCGCCGGGCCATCGCGGGAATCTGCGGGAAGGGGAACAGGTCCTGCCAGCTATCGCCGAAGTCCTCGGCGATGCCGTGGCCGAAGGCCGCCCGGTAGCTGCGCTCCATGGCCTGTGTGAGATCCGCGGCGGACGCGAGTTCGAGCAGCACGGCGGACTCCATCATGCCCTCGGTGCGCAGGCGCTGGCCCGGGGGCACATCCGCGCCCTCCGCCAGGGCGGCAAACATCGCGCCCCAGCGCGCCTCGATTTCCCCGATAAGTACCGGCATGTCCCTCGTGAATCCAGCGGTGGCCGGCCCCGAGTATGCGCTGCGCGGCAAAACAGTTAAAGTCTCGGTCAACGAGGCCCGACGAAGGACGCCCCACCCCGTGACCCTCTTCCGCCAGGTACTGGCCCTGTCTGCGCTGTTGCTCCTGCCCCCCGCGATACAGCCCGCCGCGGCCCGCGAGGGGACCCCGCCGGACGCGGCCGCCGCACAACCGATCATCGACTATCGCCAGCGTTTCCTGCCGGTACTCGGGCGCCGGGGTATGGTGGCCAGCCCCGAACGGCTGGCGGCGGAGGCGGGGCTGGACATGCTGCGCCGCGGGGGCAACGCCGTTGACGCCGCGGTGGCGACCGGTTTCGCCCTCGCCGTGACCTACCCCCGCGCCGGCAATATCGGGGGCGGCGGCTTCATGCTGATCCACCTGGCGGACGGGTCGCGCCAGACCCTGGTGGACTACCGCGAGACCGCTCCGCTGGCCGCCACCCGGGACATGTTCCTGGACGACAGCGGTGCGGTGGACAGGCGGCGCGAGTACTTCAGCCTGCAGTCGGCGGGGGTGCCCGGCACCGTCGCCGGGCTGCTGCACGCCCTGGAGCGTTACGGCACAATGGATCGCGCCGCAGTCATGGCGCCGGCCATCGCCCTCGCGCGCGACGGCTTCCCCGTCTCCTACGCTTTCAGCGCGGGCATCACCGCGCGCGCAGAACAACTGGGAAGGGACCCGGAGGCCGCGCGCCTGTTCCTGACCGCGGAGGGCGCCGCCCCCGCCGTCGGCACGACGTTCCGCCAGCCCGAACTGGCGCGGACGCTGTCGCTCATCAGTACCCACGGCGCAGCCGGCTTCTACGAGGGCGACACCGCCGGGCACATCGCGCGGGCGATGGCAGCGGGCGGCGGATTAATCACCCGCGAAGACCTCGCCGGCTACCGCGCGGTGGAGCGCGCCCCGGTGCGCGGCACCTACCGCGGGGTGGAGGTCGTATCAGCACCGCCACCCTCCTCGGGCGGCGTGCACATCATCCAGATGCTGAACATCCTGGAGGGCTTCGACCTCGCCGCGCTGGGCCACAACTCCGCGGCCTACCTGCACCGGCTGACCGAGGCGATGAAACTGGCCTACGCGGATCGCAGCGTCTACCTCGGCGACCCGGACTACGTGGAGGTGCCGGTGGACCGCCTCACCGACAAGGCCTACGCGGCGCGGCTGCGCAAGCGCATCGACCCGGGGCGCGCGACCCCCGCGCAGGAGATCGCGCCGGGCCGCGACCTGCCCGTGGAGAGTATCGACACTACGCATTACAGCGTGGCGGACCGCCACGGCAACATGGTCAGCAACACCTACACGCTGAACTTCAGTTTCGGTTCGCATATCGCCGTCCCCGGTACCGGCATGTTGCTGAACAACGAGATGGCGGACTTCGCCGCAAAGCCGGGGACCGCGAACGCCTTCGGCCTCGTGCAGGGCGAGGCGAATCGCATCGAGCCGGGCAAGCGGCCGCTGTCGTCCATGAGCCCCACCCTAGTCCTGCGCGACGGCAACCCCTGGCTGGCCACAGGCAGCCCGGGCGGCAGCGTGATCATCAACACGGTGCTGCAGACGGTGCTCAACGCGGTCGACTTCGACATGAACATCGCCGCGGCGGCCGCCGCCCCGCGCATTCACCACCAGTGGCAACCGGACCAGCTCAACCTGGAACAGGGGATCAGCCCGGACACGGTGCGCCTGCTGGAGGGCATGGGACACCCGGTGAGCCTCGGCGAGCGCACCCAGGGCAGGACCAACTCCATCGTCGTCTCGGGGGGCTGGTTCTACGGCGCGACGGACACCCGCCGACCGGAGGGGTGGGTGGCGGCCTACTGACGCGGCAGGCGGAACTTGGCCGTCTGCCGGCAGATGGCGACGAGATTGCCCTCGCTGTCCCAGAATTCACCGTCCTCTTCCACCACCCCGCGGGTCAGCTGGCGCGACACCGCGCGCACCTGCAGTGGCCCCCGCGCCGGGTGCGCGCGCACCTGCACGGTCAGCTCCACGGTGGGCACCCAGCCGACCGGGCCGAATATCGTGAGGATCGGCGGCGGCAGGCTGTCGGCGAACATCAACAGGGACATGGCGTCGGGCGGGGTGCCGTCGCGGTGCTGTACCCAGCCGAGGAAGGCGCCACTACCGTCCGGGCGCTTCTCACTGAAGACCTCGCGGCCGGACACCAGGCGCAGCTCGACGCTGTCGCGGAACTCGAGCCGTTTCTGCGGCGACGGCTCGCACTCGTCCCAGGCCGGGAACTCCGGGCGCTCCACGCAGCTCCAGCTCTCTCCCTTCAGCCGCTCCAGGTCCGTGTAGGCCGCGGTCACCTTGACCCTGATCTCTCCCTCCTGGTACATGGACACCTCGGCGAAACTGGTGCTTCCCCCGGTGCGCAGCACCTGCACCCGGCAGTCGATAGGACCCAGCACGGTGGGCGCCAGGAAAAAGGCGTTGACGCTGAGGGGATCCGGGTGCGGGAGTGCGGCCGCGAGCGCGCGGCCGGCAATGGTGAGAATATAGCCCCCGTTGGGAACCTCCCCGATACGCCAGCCCGTCACCACTTCGCCGCGGTACAGGCCGTCCTCCACGCGGGTGACGGCGGTATCCTGCTCGAACTGGCTCATGGGGTTCCCCTGTTGTCGGTATTGCGCGCGGCGCCGTGAGGCGCGGTGAGACGCGATGACCACATCGCGACCACGTCATTTTGTCCGCCCGCCCGCGGAATGTATATACTTCATTGATGTCGAAGGTTCAGGCCACCCGCGGTATCGCAGCCACATCGCATGAACACAGCTAACGCTACCCTGCGCCCGATTTTCCCGGCGGTGCTCGCCCTGCTCGCGCTGTTGCCCGCGGCGACCCGGGCGAACACCGCGGAACACGGCGGCGGCGACCTGCGCGGCGATCTGGCCAACTACGAGAGCGCGATCGCGGACGTCGAGCGGGCGCAGGGTGCCTACGGTGCAGGACTGGCGGAACCGCTGCTGGCCCTGGGGCTGGCCCTGCAGTCCCAGGGTCGCCACGCGGAAGCAGTGACGCTGTTCAAGCGCGGCGTGCACCTGACCCGGGTCAACGATGGTCTTTACAGCACGCGCCAGATTCCCCTGCTGCAGGGAGAGATCAACAGCCACATCGCCACCGGCGACTACGCCCAGGCGGACGACCGTCAGCGCTACCTCTACCGAGTGCAGTTGCGCGGCATGGAGAGCGGCGAGTCGCTGACCACGGCGTTCATGCAACAGGCGACCTGGCAGTACGAGGCGTACCAGATGCGCCTCGGGGCCAACGACTACACCCGTCTCATGAATATGTGGGATCTCTACCGTCTGGCACTCAACGACGTGATGGCCCGCGAGGGGGAGACCTCGCCTAATCTGCTGCCGCCGCTGCACGGCATGTTGCAGGCCCAGTACCTGATATCCGGCTACGACTGGGCCGAGCATACGTCAGGTGGCGGCGAGGACATCCGCTCGCGCCAGGAGCTGCACCGCTTCTCCGCCTACCGGGCCCAGAGCTACGATAAGGGCGACGTGGTCATCCGCGCCATACGCAGCGTGGAACAGGAACAGCCCGAGACGCCCGCGAGCAGGCTCGCCGCCGCCAGGGCCATGGTCATGCTGGGGGACTGGCACCTGTACCACGACAACCGCCAGGCGGCCCTCGACGCCTACGCCGAGGCACAGGCGGAACTTGCCGCACTGGACGATGCCCAAGCACAGGTAGAGACGATTTTCGGCGACCCGGTCGCCCTGCCCGACGTGGACGGCCTGCGCGAGCTGCCGGCGCCGGTGGAACCGGAGGCCGGGGATGTGCTGGTACAATTCGACGTGAGCGAGTACGGACGCGCCAGGGGTCTGGAGCGGCTGGACGACAACGAGGCGCTGGACGGCCGGGCCAACAGGCTCATGCGCAAGATGCGCAAGGTCCGGTTCCGACCGCGTTTCGAGGCGGGACAACCGGTGGAGGCACAAGATGTGGTCAGAGCGTACCGTCTTCAGTAGCGCGGCCCGCCCTGCGACCTTCGGGGCGGTAGCCGCGCTGTGCCTGCTCCTCGCGGGCTGTCCCTTTGCCAGCAACCCGAGCCAGGACTCCTCCGGCTCATCGTCCGGCTCTTCCGGTGGCGGCACGCCCTCCACCGGCAGCAGCTCCCCCATACCCAGCGGCGGCGGCTACAACCCCATTCCAGGCGGACCCGGCAGTCCCGCCGGCAGCCCCGACGGCAGCATCGATGGCAGCCCCGACGGCAGTCCGGACGGCAGCCCCCAGGGACAGAAGGGCGGGGTCGCGGAAGGCACCGCCACGGAACCGGGTTTCGAACCGGACAGCGGCGGCGGTGAGGGCCTCCCGGACCTCAGCGACACCGAATCCGGGGAGGGGCCGGGAGAATCATCCGGTACCACCGCAGGAACGGGCCCCGGTGAAAGCCCCGGTGGAACCACCGCCGGCGGCGAGGGGACAGGTGAAGGACAGGGCGCAGAGGGAGGCGGTATCGAGGTCAACCCGTCCGTCCCGGGCGCCTTCCCCGCGCCGCTGCCCGGCCTGCCGGGTGTTGTCGTCGGCGGCTCCACCGGCCCGATGACGCCCGAGGAGCAGGTGGCTGTGCTCGACGCGGAGCTGGAGCGCGGAACCGGCGAGTTCGACGACCTGATCCTGGAGGAGCAGGTCGAGCAGCAACAGCGCTCACGAGAGAGCGCGGCCAACCAGTCACCCCCGGGCGGCGCCGGCCCCGGCGGCTCGACGCGTCCGGAAATGGAGGGTGCCGAGGGGCGCTCTGCCGCCTACGAGGGGGGCATGGCGGGCGGTGCGCCCGGCGGCGCCCCGCCGGAGAACCCCGTCAAGTTCCCGCCGCCGGAGGACATTCCCAGCGGCGACGATGACGATGTCGTGGCCCGGCAGCTGCGCGAGGCCGCTATGCGCGAGCCCGACCCGGCGGTGCGCGAGCGACTCTGGGACGAGTACCGCAAGTACAAGGGCATCGATTGATGAACCCCCTGCGCCTCGGCCTTGCATTGCTGCTGCTCGCGAGTCTCGCGGGTTGCGTCAACCAGTCGGTGAAGAGCACCTCTGTGCCCGCTGTGGTGACGGCACCGGCCAATGTGCCGGAGGACCTGCTGCTGGACGTCGGTATCGTGGTGTTCGACCCGGGCATCGACGAACTGGAGGAACAGGCCGACGACGAGCCGCGCATCTACCCGGAGGTGCGCCGCGCCGAATCCCTGCACATCCCCAACCAGCTGGCCGCGTCCATGCAGGACTCCGGCGCCTGGGGCGCCATCCGCGTCCTGCCCAATGAGGACCAGATCACCGACCTGCTCATCACCGGCCAGATCCTGCGCTCGGACGGGGAGACTCTCGAAATCGCCGTCAAGGCGATAGATTCCCGCGGTTTCGTCTGGCTCGACGAGACCTACGAGGGCAGCGCGAGCCGCTACGCCTACAAGGTGACGTCGCAGTCCGGCCACGATCCCTTCCAGGCGGTGTACAACACTGCCGCCAACGACCTGCTCGAGGTGCTCGAGCAACTGGAACACGACGACAGGCGCGACGTGCGACTGGTCACGGAGCTGCTCTTTGCACGCAGCTTTTCCCCGGACGCCTTCGACGGCTACCTCGCCAAAAACCCCAAGGACAAGTACCTGGTCATGCGCCTGCCCGCCGAGGATGACCCCATGCTCGCGCGGGTGCGCACCATCCGCGAGCGCGATCACTTGTTCGTCGACACGCTGCAGGAGTACTACGTCAGTTTCGACGAGCAGATGGCGGGACCCTACGACGAGTGGCGCAAGCTCAGCTACGAGGAAGTGGTCGCCCTGGAGGAGCTGCGCGCGGAGAGCCGGCGCCAGATGCTCGCGGGCGCTGTCGCCGTGATCGGGGGCATTGCCGCGGCGACCACGGGCGACAGTTCCACCACGCGCGCGGCGGGCAATATCGCCGTGATCGGCGGCGGCTACCTGTTCAAGAGCGGCCTGCTCAAGCGCAGCGAGGCGCAGATTCACGTCGAGGCGCTGGAGGAACTCGGCACCTCCCTGGAGGCGGAGATCGCCCCCAAGGTGATCGAGCTCGAGGACCGCACGGTGACGCTGAGCGGCAATGTCGAGGAACAATACGCCCAGTGGCGGGCGCTGCTGGCGGAAATCTACGCCGCCGAGGTGGGCATGCTGGAGCCGCCCGCCGGGAACGTTACACCGACTGATACACTGTAGGGCATCCCAGGCCAAGCAGACTGCATGCCCTCTTCCAACGAGCCAGTTAAGCCAACGCCCTTCGAGGCGGTGCCGCCGAAGGCCCCGGAGTCCGTCGAGGCGGGAGGCGGGACCGGCCCGGCGCCGGGCAACTGGGTCGTCCCCGGGCTCGTCGCGCTGGTACTGCTCGCGCTGCTGGTCATCTTCTGGCTCCCGAGCCGCGTGGACTCCCCCGCTATCCCCGCGCCGGCCCCCGACCCGACTCCCGTACAGGCCGAGCGGCCGCCCGCTCCCGCTGCCCCGGGCCCCGCACCCGCTTCCGCCGCCGAGGCTCCCGCAGCGGCGGCCGCGGAGCCGGGTGCCAGCCCCTGGTCCGATGCCCAGATGGCGCGCCTGCGCCTGGAGGCCCAGGACGTGCTGGCGGAACTGCTGGACCTGCAATTCCTGCTCGAGGAGCGCGGCGTACAGCACTGGGGCGCGGCGGAGTTTGCCGCCGCGGCGGGACTGGCGGCCGAGGGCGACGCGCGCTATCGCGAGCGGGAGTACGAGACCGCCAGCGGCCACTACCGCGAGGCGCTGGTCACCCTCAGGAGCCTGGAAGCGCGGATTCCCGAGGTATTGGACGGGCTGCTGGAGGAACTGGACAGTGCCATCGAGGCGGGCGATACCGCCGCCGCCACGGCACACCTGGAGGTCGCGCAGATGATCGAGCCGGACAGCGAGCCGGTGGTCGCCCTGTCGGCCCGGGTCGACACCCTGCCCGAGCTGGTGACGCTGCTGGCATCCGCGGCGCGCTCCGAGGCGGCGGACGACCTCGCATCCGCACAACTCACCCTGGAACAGGCCACGGCACTGGACCCGGGCCACCGCCGCGCGGCCGCCGAACTGAACCGGGTGGCGGGCGAGTCGCGGCTGCGCGCCTTTCGGCGCGCGATGAGCGACGGCTATGTCGCCCTCGGCGAGGGGCGTTTCGATGCCGCACGGGAGTCGTTCACCGACGCCGGGAAACTGCAACCGGGGTCAGCGGAGGCGGCCAGCGCCCTCCAGGAGCTGGCCACTGCCGAAAGTTCGGGCAGCCTGTCGCGGCTGCGCGAGCAGGGACTGGCCCAGGAGCGCCGCGAACAGTGGCAGGATGCCGTCGCGACCTACGAGCGCGCCCTGGGTATCGACGCCACGGTGCTGTTCGCCACCGAGGGGCTGGCCCGGGCCGGCGAACGCGCGCGACTGGATCGGGAACTGTCGGCTATTCTCGACGAGCCCGGGCGCCTGGCGGATGTGGCGGTCGCCGAGCGCGCCGCGGGTTTCCTGCGCGAAGCCGGCGCGATCCGCCCCGGGGGCGAGCGCCTCGCCCGGCAGGTGGCGCAGCTGGAGGAGCTGTTGCGCCTGGCCAATACACCGGTGACCATCACCCTGGTGTCGGACATGGAGACCGAGGTCATCGTCTACAAGGTCGCCCGGCTGGGGCGCTTCCAGCAACAGCAACTGGAACTCCGCCCCGGCACCTACACCGCCGTGGGCACGCGCAACGGCTTCCGCGACGTGCGCCGGCAGTTCGAGGTCGGTCACGACGCCGCCACGGGCGCCGTGAGCGTCATTTGCACGGAGCGCATCTGACGTGGCCCGGGGCGACGACACCCAGGTCATCGAACCCAGCGGCTTCACCCCGCTGGACCGCAGTGCACAGCAGACCGGCGGGAGCGCGCTCACCGCCCCGCGCGTCGCGCTTGTCGCCGCGGTCGCGACATTCGCGCTCGCGCTGCTCTTCCTGTTTACCGCGCGCTCCCTGCAGGTGAGTGTCGAGGCCGAGGCGCCGGCGGACGTCGCGATAGGGGGGCTCGCCCTGCCCTTCGGCGAGCGCTACCTGCTGCTCCCCGGCACCTACGAGGTCACCGCGCAGGCGGAGGGGTATGAAAACCTGGTCGCGACAGTGACAGTCGACGACAGGGACAGCCAGTCGGTCGAGCTGGTGCTGCAGCCGCTGCCCGGCCGCCTCAGCATCGAGACTAATCCCCCGGGCGCGTCGGTCGATCTCGGCGGCGAGAACCTGGGCGTCACGCCACTGGCGGACGTGAGCGTCGCCGCCGGGGATTACCAGCTCACCGTGGAACACCCGCTCTACCTGGCGCACCGGCAGGCCCTGGCGGTCACCGGGCGGTCCCTGCACCAGCAGCTCAACCTGCGCCTGGAGCCGGCCTGGGCGGACGTCAGCGTGGCCAGCTCGCCCCCCGGCGCATCGGTGCTCGTCGACGGCGAGGAGCTGGGCGTGACGCCGGCCACCGTACAGGTTCTCGAAGGCGAGCGGCAGCTCATACTGCGCCTGGAGAACTTCGCCGACTGGCGCCGGGAACTGCAGGTCACCGCCGGTCGTCCCGAGGACCTGGGCCGGGTGGACCTGCTGCCCGCTCCCGGCACCCTCGCACTGGACAGCGAACCCGCCGCGGCCAACGTCACCCTGGACGGCGAGTTCCAGGGCCAGACGCCGCTGGTGCTGGAGCTGGTCCCGGACCGGCCGCACACCCTCTCCGTCTCGCGGCCCGGTTACCGGCGCTACACCGGCGAGCTCACCCTGGCAGCCTCGGCCACGGAGACGCGCACGATTAAACTGCAGCCGCAGCTGGGTACCCTGCGCTTCGAAATTACGCCCCCCGGGGCGCTGCTGCGCGTCGACGGCGCCCCCCGCGGCAAGGGCAGCCAGAGTCTGTCGCTGCCCGCGGTTGAGCACCGGGTGGAGGTCAGCCTCGCGGGATACGCCCCGGTGCGCCGGCGCGTCACCCCGCGCCCCGGCCTGGAACAGCTGGTGGAAGTCCACCTGAAGACCGAAAAAGAAGCGCGCATGGCGCGTATCAAACCCGAGATAACGACCAGTCTGGGGCAGAGCCTGCTGCTGTTCGATCCCGCCGAGTCGCCCCTGTCCAGCTTCACCATGGGCGCCTCGCGCCGCGAACCGGGCCGGCGCTCCAACGAGGTGCTGCGCCCGGTCACCCTGCGCCGCATGTTCTACCTGCAGACCACCGAGGTCACCAACGCCCAGTTCCGCCAGTTCGAGGCCGAGCACAAGTCCGGGCACGTCTCGGGAACCAGCCTCAATCGCGACCGCCAGCCCGCGGTGCAGTTGAGCTGGCAACAGGCGGCGTCTTTCTGCAACTGGCTCAGTCGCCGGGAGGGACTCGCGCCCTTCTACCGCGAGGACCAGGGCATCATCGTCGGTTTCGACGCGGCCTCCACCGGCTACCGCCTGCCCAGCGAGGCCGAGTGGGCCTGGGCGGCGCGGGCCAGCGGCGACACCCTGCTCAAGTTTCCCTGGGGCGACACCTTCCCGCCGACACTCGCGGTGGAAAACTACGCCGACGCCAAGTCCGCCTACGTCACCGGCCGCGTGCTGAACAACTACTCCGACGGCCACGTGGTGGCGGCGCCCGCGGGCACCTTCGGGCCGAACCAGCACGGCCTCTACGACCTGGGCGGCAACGTCGCCGAGTGGGTGCACGACGTCTACACCATTCCCGCATCCAACGAGCCGGCCAAGGTAGACCCCCTCGGTGGCCAGCGCGGGGACAACTACGTGATCCGGGGCGCAAGCTGGACACAGGCACGGCTCACCCAGCTGCGCCTGTCCTACCGGGATTATGGGCAAGCCGGGCGGGATGACGTAGGATTTCGCTTGGCCCGCTACGCGGAGTAAGGCATGCCGGCAAGACCGATTCTCGCACCACTCACCCTCGCCCTGGCGCTGGGCGCAATGCCGTTGTACACCGCGCTGGCGCAGGACGATGAAGCCGAGCCCCGGGAGCTGCCCGGTGAGGCGGAGGGAGCGGGCGCCGACGGCGAGCAGGCCGCGGCGGAACCAGCGCGGGACGACAGCTCGTCCCCCTACGACTACGAGGCCACCGAACAGATCTCCGAGGATCGCTCGGTGTCTTTCCCGGTCGATATATAGGAACCCGAATGAAGCCGAAAATGTCCTCCGAGTTCATCTTCCAGCTGTTCGCCCTGCTGATCGCGGTCATCGTGGTGCACGCCGTGTACGTCGGCGCGATCAGGCCTTCCGCCGACGCGCAGCTGGCACAACAGGCGGCGCAACAGGCCGCCGGGGAGGAGGTGGTCACCAACCGCAGCCTGGTGGTCGTCATTCGCGACTTCGAACAGGAGGCCTGTTTTATCCTGTTGATCTGGGCGCTCGCCATCATGGGCTACAAGGGCCGCCGCGTGCAGCACGAGCGGGACCTGCTCGACCGCCGCCTGCTCGACATCCCGGAGGGCACGAGCGTGTTGCCCGAGGACGCGCGCGAGTACAGTCGCGGCATCGAGGCCCTGCCGGAGAATGAACAGGACTACCTGCTGCCGCGCACACTGCTCTCGGCCCTGCAGCGCTTCGCCACCACCGGCAGCATCCAGGCGGTATCCGACACCATCCGGGAAAACTGCGAGGTCGAATCGGATCGCCTGGACTCGGAGATGTCGATGGTGCGCTACATCGCGTGGGCGATACCGTCGATCGGGTTCATCGGGACCGTGCGCGGTATTGGCGATGCGCTGGGGCAGGCCTACAAGGCGGTGGAAGGCGACATCTCAGGTGTCACGGCCAGTCTCGGTGTGGCGTTCAACAGTACCTTCGTGGCCCTCGTGCTGAGCATCGTCATCATGTTCTGCCTGCACCAGCTGCAGCAGTCCCAGGAACGCCTGGTGCTCGACTGCCAGCGCTACGCCGACCGTCGCCTGCTGCGCTTCCTGGTGGCCCATTGATGCCGGCTGCGCTTCTCGACATCAATGACTGCAACCTGCAGCTCTGGCACGGGGAGGCACACGTGCAGAGCCCGGGCTACGCATTGCTGCGGGGCGAGACGTACCTATTCGGCAGCGACGCCCGCGCCGCGGCGCGCATACAGCCGCGCAACATCAACACCCGCTACTGGTGGCAACTCGGCGTCGAGGCGCTGCAACCGGCCCTGGGCCCGGCCCGCCACACGGCGGACCTCGCCCACGCCCACCTGCTGCAGCTGCACGACGAGGCGCGACAACCCGCGGACATCGTGGTGGCGGTGTCCGCGGGCATGCAGCGCGAGCAGCTGTCGCTGCTGCTGGGTATTGCCCAGGAGTGCCCTTTCAACCCGGTGGGCCTGGTCAACCGCAGTGTCGCGCTCGGCAGCCTGCACGCCGGGGGCGGCGACCTCTGGCACCTCGAGATCCAGCTGCACCAGGCGCTGCTCTCGCGGCTGGGCAGCGCGGGCGGGACGCTCGCCCTGGACCGCTGCCTGCCGCTGCCCGGCTGCGGGCTGCTGCAGGTACAGGAGCGGCTGGTGGAGACTATCGCCGCCGCGTTCGTGCGCCAGACGCGCTTCGACCCGCGGCGCAAGGCGGACACGGAGCAGGCGCTGTACGATGCACTGCCCGCGGCACTGCGCGCGCTCCGACGGGAGCCCGAATCCAATATCGAGGTGAACGGCTACCGCGCACGGATCAGCGCTCGCGACCTGCAAGCGGCGGGGCAGCGCCTGTTCGACAGTGCGCGGGACGCCATGGGGGAGGCGCGCGGGGAGATCCTGCTCGCCGATCCGCTGACTGCCCTGCTGCCCGGCGTGGGCGAGGCCTTCCCGGGTGTGGTCATAGCCGGCGACGACGACCTGCGCAACGCCGTGCAGGCCCACGGCGAGCGCCTTGTGGAGGGCGGTCGCAATCTCAGCTTCGTCTGCGCCCTGCCCCTGCTCGGCGGCGGGGAGGCGGCCACACCCGCCGCGGCGCAACCCGAATCCGCCGCGGCACATTCTTCGACAACCGCCGCGGCGCACTCAACACCCGCCGCAGGCGCTACCCCACCGGAACCCACCCATCTGCTGCGCGGCGGACTGGCCCGGCCGCTGGTCGCGGGCGGTACGGCAATCGCCGGCGGCTGCGAGCTCTACCGCGCAGACGAGGGCTGGCAGCTGCGCGGCCACGGCGGCAGTGCGCTGCTCAATGGCGGGCCCTACAGCGCCGGGCAGTTGCTGGGTGCGGGCGACAGGCTGCACATCGACGGAAACGAAATGACCCTGATCGAGGTCGAAACCTGAGAGCGGGAGTCCGGGGGACCGGCCGCTGCGGGACTGAGGGCTAATGGCGAGGAAACGGCGCGACACCAACACCTTCAACCTGAGCTTCCTGGACATCATGTCCTGCGGCTTCGGGGCGGTGGTGCTCGTGTTCCTCATCATGAACCACGCGATCGAGGAACAACAGCTGGAGCTGAACGAGAACCTGCTGGCCGAGGTCAACCTGCTCGAGTACGACGTCACCGAGGGGGTCGAGGGCCTGGTGCGCCTGCGCAACATCCTCTCGGACGTGGACCTGAAGATCGTCGAGGCCCAGGGCCGGGCCACGCGCATCGCCGAGGAGCAGAGCGAGTGGGAGGCGAAGATCGCCGAGTTGCAACAGGACGGCTTTGTCGCCGACTCGGAGGTGGACGATCTCAAGGCGGAACTGCGCACCCTGGAGGACGAGGTGGAGAAACTGCGCGAGGCCAGCGAAGACGCCTCCGGCAGCCGCGCGCGCAAGGTCCTGGGCGAGGGCAACCGACAGTACCTCACGGGCCTCAACCTCGGCGGCCGGCGCATCGCCATCCTTGTCGACACGTCCTCCAGCATGCTCGCGGACCGTCTCGTGCAGATTATCCGCCTGCGCAACATGGGTGACGCGGTACAGCGCAGCGCCGACAAGTGGGTGCGCACCGTCTCCACGGTGGACTGGCTGACGGCACAGCTGCCGGTCGCCGCCAAGTACCAGCTCATCACCTTCGACACCGAGGCCAGTTTCGCCCTGCCCGAAACCCGCGGCCAATGGCTGGCAGTGTCGGACCGGGACCAGCTCGACCGGGCGGCGGACAGCCTGCGGGACATCACGCCGAACGGCGGTACCAGCCTGGAAAACGCCTTCCTGGCCATGCAGCAACTGTCACCGCCCCCCGACAATATCTTCCTCATCACCGACGGACTGCCCACGCAGGGCACGAAGCCGCCGCGCGCCAGCAAGGTCAGCGGCAGGGAGCGGGTGCAGCTCTACCGCCGGGCGATCCAGGCTCTGCCCAAGGGCGTGCCGGTGAACATCATCCTGGCACCCATGGAGGGCGATCCCATGGCGGCCTCGGAACTCTGGCGCCTGGCCATGTCGACGCGGGGCTCCCTCCTGAGCCCCTCGAGGGACTGGCCGTGAGTCGGCGCAGGGGGGCGCGGGCCCCCGAGGGATTTTCCCTCTCGTTCCTCGACGTCATCTGCTGCGGCTTCGGCGCGGTCATCCTGCTGCTGATGATTACCAAGACCGTGGAGCCGCAGATTATCGAGGCCTCGACCACCAGCCTGGAGGGGCGCCTCGCGGACCTCCAGGAGCAGCTGTTCGAGATTCGCGGGGAGACGAGGATCCTCAACCGCGACCTGAACGCCAAACAGGAACAGCTGTCAGAGTATGAGGAGCGCATAGCGATTCTCAACGGCCAGGTGGCGAGCGCCCGCAGCCGGTACGACAGCGTCCTGGTGCAGAGCAGCAGCAACGCCGTGATCACCGAGCAACTCGCCCAGGCGAAACAGGAGCTGTCGGAGGAGATGGAGCGCCTGCTGGGCAGGCAGTACCAGGCGAAAAACCAGCTGATCGGCGGCATCCCCGTAGACAGCGAGTACATCATCTTCATCATCGACACCTCCGGCTCCATGCGCAGGGCCTGGGGGCGGGTGCTGAACGAGGTCGAGGCGACCCTGAGCATCTACCCCGAGGTCAAGGGCATCCAGGTGATGAATGACATGGGCAACTACCTCTTCAGCCGCTACCGGGGCAAGTGGATTCCGGATACACCGAGCAGGCGCAAGCTGATCCTGAGGAACCTGAGCGGCTGGCACATCTTCAGTAACTCCAGTCCCGTGGAGGGGATCACCGCCGCGATCCGGACATTCTACGACCCCGACAAGAAAATCAGCATCTACGTGTTCGGTGACGAGTTCTCGGGCAATTCCATCGAGGAGGTGGTGAGCACGGTCGATCGCATCAATGCCGAGGACGCCGACGGCAACCGCCGCGTGCGCATCCACGCGGTGGGCTTTCCCGTAGTATTCTCTGCCCAGGAGCACCTGTGGACGACGGGAATCCGCTTCGCGACCCTGATGCGCGAGCTCACACACCGCAACGGAGGCACGTTTGTCGCCCTCAACGACTACAACTGAAGCGCTGCGCGCTGCGCTCGCGGCGGGGTTCCTCGCGATGATCGTCGTGATGATTGTCGTGCTAACCGGCTGCGGCCCGGCCCAGGTGGAGGTGTCCGGGAACTTCCCCGAGCCCCTGGTCGAGCCGCTGCCCCTGACCGTGGGGGTGTGGTACGGGGAGGGCTTCAGCGGCCACGAGTTCAGCGACGAGGGCAGCGACCCGACATCGGCCGGCTGGGTCGTGCGTACGGGCACCGCACAGGTACAGATGTGGGATACGCTGCTCACGGGTATGTTCGGCAAGCTGGTGCACATGGCGGGCGAACCGGGACCGGGTCAAATGAACCAGGTGGTGGACGGCGTGCTGATTCCCCACTTGGACGAATTGCAGTACGCCATTCCCGCCCACACCAACATAAAGGTCTACGAAATCTGGATGCGCTACCGCTTCGAGCTCGTCAGCACCGGGGGCGAGCCGATTGCCGAGTGGACAATGACGAGCTACGGCAAGACACCGACGGCGTTTCTGCAGAGCGACGAGGCCGCGGTCAATCTCGCGGCGGTGATGGCACTGCGCGACGCGGGCGCCAATTTCGCCACCAATTTCACCGCCATCCCCGCCCTGCAGGACTGGTTGTACGAACACGGTGTCGTTTCCGGGAGTTCCCCGTGAGAGCCGCGTTGAGGCTGTTGCTCGCGGGCGCGCTGGCGTCGCTGCTGTCCGCCTGTGTCACCTCCCAGGTCGACGAGATGGTCTTCAACGAACCGTTGGAGGGCATCGGAGATTCCAGCGTGGTGATACTGGGGCGTCGCCACGCCAGCGACTACGACACGGAGCCGGACTTCATCCGCTGCGTTGGCAAGTACATATCCTCGCGCGACCGCTCCATCGACGTGATCGGCGAGCTTGAATTTCTCAATGCCCTGTACCCCTGGTTCGAGCCCCGCACCGCGCCGCTGCGTCCCGGGGATATCGAGCGCCTGCTGCAGCAGCAGCCCGTGGCGGACAAGATGGCCGAACTGAAAACCGAGTACATGATCTGGATCGACGGCTCCACGGTACGCACGGATTCCGCGGGCTCGATGACCTGCGGCATCGGACCGGGCGGCGGCGGCTGCTTCGGTTTCGGCACCTGGAACAACGATTCCAACTACGAGGCAACGATCTGGGACTTCACCGACCGCGCCGAAGTGGGCAGGGTCAATACCTCCGCCAGCGGCCAGTCCTACATGCCCGCCGTCATCGTACCCATACCCATCATCGCGCCGGTCCAGGGTACCGCCTGCGACGGTATCGGCGAGCAGCTTCTGGAATTTTTGTCGAGCGAGTACTGACGTGCTTCCCACGCTTCCCTTCCGCCCCACCTTCTCCGCGGTTTTCCTGTCAGCGCTGCTCGCCGGCTGCGCGGGCAACCCCGCTACCGGCGGCGCCAACGTCGTTTTTTCCAGTCGGGGCGGCGAGATCAGTGTGGGCGAGGAGATGTACCAGGAGATACTCGCCGGCAGCGGGGCCTACGACGACCCCGAGCTGCAGGCCTACGTGGACCGGGTAGGCCAGAGGCTGGCGGCGAACAGCGACATGCCGGACCTCAAGTTCACCTTTACCGTGGTCGACAGCGGCGACATCAACGCCTTCGCCACCCCGGGCGGCTATATCTATATCAACCGCGGACTGATCGCCTACCTGGACAACGAGGCGGAACTGGCCGGTGTGCTGGGCCACGAGATCGGGCATGTGACCGCGCGGCACTACGGTCGCGGCAAGGCCCACGCCGTCACCAGCCAGGCCGCGGCGATAGCGGTGTGGATTCTCACCGGCAGCGGCGACCTCGCGGACTCGTCCATGATCTACGGGGCGGAACTGCGCAGCGGTTACGGCAGGGAGATGGAACTGGAGGCGGACGGCCTCGGCGCGCGCTACATGTACGCATCCGGTTACGACCCCGAGTCTCTCCTGGAGGTGCTCGGCGTACTCAAGAACCACGAGAACTACCAGAATTACAAGGCCAAGGCCTCGGGCCGGCAGGGCGGCACCTACCACGGCCTCTACGCGTCACACCCGCGCAACGACAAGCGCCTGAAGACCGTGGTCAATACCGCGTCCGAACTCGATCTGGACACCTACATCGAGGACCCGTCCGTCCCCGGCGAGTTCAAGCGTCTCACCGACGGCCTAGTCTGGGGGCCGAGCATCCAGGGCGAGCGCTCAGAGACGCGCTTCTACCACGAGAAGCTCGAGTTCACCTTCGACCCGCCCCCGGGCTGGACGGTAGAGGCGGGCTCCAGTGCCATCGTCGCCAGCGCGCCGGACGGCAGCACCAGGCTCACCCTGACCTTGCGCCACCGCGACAACGCGGTGCCGCCCCGCGAGCTGCTGGAGAGCAGCGCGGTGGGCACCCTGAGCATCGGCGAGGAACTCGACCTCAAGGGTTTGCTGGGTTACACCGCGGTGGCAAGCAACGGCGAAACCGCCAAACGCCTGGCCGTGGTGGACTTCGACCGGCTGACCTACCTGTTCGAGGGCGAGGCGGATGACTTCGCGGGTCGCGACGCGGAACTGAAGGCGATCATTGAGAGCTTCCGGCCCATGGAGGCGGCCGAGTACAACGTGGGACCGGGCCATCACGTGCGCTACAGACAGGTGCCCCGGGGCGCCACGCTGGAGAGCATCGCGGCGGACATGCCCATCGAGGACGCGGAGTACCAGCTGCGCCTGATCAACGGCTACTACCCGAGCGGCGAGCCCCGCACCGGCGACTGGATCAAGGTGATCGAGTAGTTGCGCGCGTCAATCGCGCGCCTGCACCAGGACCCAGGGCGCGGCGACCACCGCCCACAACGCCGCCCCCTCCCTGTGCCAGGCCAGTGCCTGCGCATCGCTCGCCGCGGCGATCTCGCCGCTGTCGATCCACTCCCGGAACCGCGCCGCGTTGTCCAGTCCCAGTTGCACCGCGACCTCGACCAGGTCCAGCGCGGGGTCGACCACCACCACACTGCCGCGCGCATAGTGCGGCTGCAGCTCCTCCCAGGGAATACGCGCAGTCTGGCCGTGGTACTCGCGGCGCAGCAGTTCTTCGCGCCCGGGGTCACTGTCAGCCATAGCTTGAATCGGCGACGAAGGGATTGGTCTGGCGCTCGTGGCCGAACGTCGACGTGGGACCGTGCCCCGGGATGAAGGTGATGTCGTCGCCGAGGGGAAAGAGCTTTCCGCGGATACTGTCGATCAGCTCCTGGTGGTTGCCGCGCGGGAAGTCGGTGCGACCGATGGAACCCTGGAAAATCACGTCGCCGACCCAGGCCACTTTCTGCGGCTCGTAGAGGAAGACGACATGGCCGGGGGTGTGGCCCGGGCAGTGCAGTACCTGCAGGGTCTGTTCGCCGACGGTGACCGTATCGCCCTCCTCCAGCCAGCGGTCCGGCTCGAAGGCGTCCGCGTGGGGGAAGCCCGACATCTCGCAGAATTGCGGCAGGCCCTCCAGCCAGAACAGGTCCTCCCGGTGTGGGCCCTCGATCGGGACGCCCAGCTGCTTGCGCAGGACGTCGGACGCGGCGCAATGGTCCATGTGCGCGTGTGTGAGGATGATCTTCTCGACATCGGCCTGCAACTGCTCGACGGCTCCCATGATGCGCTCCACGTCGCCGCCGGGATCGACGATCGCCGCCTTACCGGTGCTCTCACAGCGGATGACGGAACAGTTCTGCTGGTAGGGGGTCACGGGCACGATGGCGCACTGGATGGACATAACCGGGCCTGGGTCGGGAATTTCGGGGCGCCTATGCTAACACAGGGCGGGCCCACTTTCGGCGGCAGCGCGCTGTCAGGCGGGCCGCGCGTCGACCGCCGCGCCGTCCGGGTCCTGGTCGGCGTTGGGGTTGAGGTAGATCTGCTCCTCGAACTGCCCCTCGCTATCGGCCACCACCAGGGACACGGTGGCATCCCCTGTCACATTGACCGCAGTGCGCACCATATCCAGCAGGCGGTCCACGCCGATGATCAGGGCGATGCCCTCGACCGGCAGGCCCGCCTGCTCCAGGACGAGGGCGAGGGTGATTAGCCCCACCCCCGGAACCGCAGCGGTGCCGATGGACGCCAGGGTCGCCGTGAGGATGACGGTGATGAAGGCGCCGAGGGAGAGGTCCACACCGTACACCTGCGCGATGAACACGGTGGCCACGCCCTGCATAATGGCGGTGCCGTCCATATTGATGGTCGCACCGAGTGGAACCGTGAATCCCGCCACCGACTTGTGCACGCCGAGGCGCCGCTCCACCGTGCGCAGTGTCACGGGCAGCGTGGCCCCGGAGGAGGCCGTACTGAAGGCGAAGGCCCACACCGGGCGCATCTTGCTGAGCAGGACGCGCGGCGACAGGCCGGTAAACACCTTCAGAAAAAGGCTGTAGACCACCAGCGCGTGGAACAGCAACACCGCCAGCACGGTGCCGAAATAGGCCGCGAGCTTGCCGATGGTGTCGAAGCCCTCCTGCGCGAACAGCTCCGCCAGCAACGCGAACACGCCGTAGGGCGCGAGGCGGATCAGGACCTCCACCATCTTCATAACAATCGCTTCGAGATCGCGGAAAAAGTCACCGAGGCGCCGGCCCGCCTCGCCGGCGTGTGAAATGGCGTAACCCATCAGCAGCGCGAACACGATAATCTGCAGCATCTTGCCGTCGGCCATGGCACGCACCGGGTTGGACGGGAAGATGTTCACCAGCACTTCCTTCAACGGCGGCGGCTGGGTGGCCTCGTAACTGACCTGCGCGCCTTCCACGACGCTGGTGCCGGGACCGATAATCACCGCGGCCAGCAGCGCGGCGGAGACGGCGACAGCGGTTGTCGTAAGATAAAACCCCAGGGTCTTCAGCGCGATGGGGCCCATGCGTGCGCTGTCGCCCAGCGAACTGCTGCCGCAGATCAGGGAGACGAACACCAGCGGAACCACCAGCAGCTTGAGGGAGTTCACGAACACCTGCCCGACGCCGTCCAACAGGCCCATGACGAGGTAGTCCTCCAGCAGGACCCTCACCCCGTGGGACACTTCCATGCTGCTGAGAATGAGGTTCAGCAGGGACCCCAACAGGATCCCGCCGACCATGGCGATCAGTATTCGGTTGGTGAGGCTCATTCGGGGCAGGGACCGCTGAGTACCTGCGCGACGTTGTCGTCCGCACAGGCGTTGCAGGGCGAGGCGTACTCCTTGCGCGAACCGTCCTTGAGGACCGCGCAGGTTGGGTTGTACTCCATGGTGCAGACCTGGGGCCGGGGGTCGGGGCAGGCCGTGGCCTCCGGCTGACTGGAACAGGCCGCGAGCGAAAACGCCAGCGCAAGCACGGCAACACCGCAGGTTTTATGCATTCTTCTCCCTTTCCCGGTGTACGCGATTCAGCAGGCGCCAGCCTAACATTTCAGGGACCGCGACGCACCCCGCAAAGGCCACCGCGACCCCTCTAGCGCGCGGACCCGCGCAACATCCCCTTTGCCACCTCGATGGACTTCAGGTAGCTGTCCACCGCGATGTACTCGCCGGTGCCGTGCACGGAAGAGGCCTGGTTGCTGTCGATGAGCATACCGTGGAAGCGGTACAGGTCGTCCGCCAGCTCGATATAGTGCCGCGTGTCGGTGGTCGCCGTGAGCAGCGAGGGGGTCACCAGCGCGTCCGGGTAAACCCCGGCCACCGCCTCCGCGATCACCGCGAACCCCGGGCCGTTGTGGTCGGACACCGGCGGCACATTGTTCCAGTTGCTGGCGGAGATCTCGATTTCGGGGTCGTCGACCAGGGTGACAATACGCTCCACCAGCTGCTCCGGGGTGTACCCGGGCAACAGGCGGAAATTGACCCGGGCCTCGGCGCGCTGCGGCACCACGTTCTCTTTCACCCCCGCGTTGAACATGGTGAGTGCCGTGGTGGTGCGGACGAACGAGTTGGTCATCGGATCGCCGCTCATCTGGTCCGCCACCATCCCGCCGGTCAGCCAGAGGTTGTCGAAGATGAAGCGCGCCGGCTGCTCCACATGGGGCGCCATGGTCTCCAGCATGGCTGCGACAGGCACCGGCAACTCCGGCGGGAAGGGGTTTGCCTCGATCTTCGCCAGGGCATTGGACAGGCGACCGATCGTGCTGATCCGCGGCGGCCGCGAGGAGTGACCACCCTCCCCCGTCGCCACCAGGGTGAGTGTCACGTAACCTTTCTCCGCGACATTGATCATCGCCAGCGGGCGGTCCGGCACGTAGGGATTGTCCGCGAGGATCATCCCGCCCTCGTCCACCATCCACGCAAAGTGCCAGCCGCGCTCCCGCATGCGCGCCGCCAGCGCCATGGCACCCTCCCGGCCGCCGATCTCCTCGTCGTGCCCGAAGCCGAACACCAGGCTCCGGCGGGGCGCGAAGCCCTCGGCCAGGAGGGCCTCGGCCGCCTCCAGCAGGCCCAGCACTCCCTGCTTGTCGTCGAGCGTTCCGCGGCCGTGAATCCGGCCGTCCGCCACGACGCCGGCAAAGGCCGGGTACTCCCAGTCACCTTCGGTGCCCGGCTCCACCGGCACGACGTCGGTATGCGCCGTGAACAGCACCGGGGGCAATGCGGGGTCGCTGCCGGGCCAGTGGATAAGCAGGCTGTGGCCATTGACGGTCTCCACGTCCAGCTCCGCGAAAACCCGGGGGAAACTCTCCCGCAGGAAGGCGTTCAGGCGCTCGAACTCGCCGTAGTCCACGCGCGCTGCGTCCTGGTAGCTGACGGTCCTGAACTGCACCACCTCGGCGAGGCGCTCCACGGGGGTTTCGCCGGCGCGCGCGGACAGGACCGCAAGCAGGAGCAGGAACGGCAGGGCGGGTCGCGACATGGAGAGCTCCGGTCTGGTCAGGAATCCCCGAGCTGCTTCGGGAAGAGAGTGCACTCGAGTATGGCGCAACCTTGCACGAGCTCGTGCCAGTGGTCAATGCGCAGGGTCAGTTGCGCGTAACCCGCCGTGGGCAGGTTGTCCAGCACGTAGCCAGCGCACAGCTCATTGACGAGATCCGTCAGTGCGGGATTGTGCGACACCAGGAACAGCGCCGGGTCGTCACCGGGGAAGGCGGCAATCCAGTGCGCGAGGTCATCGCTGGAGAAGGTGTACAGCGCTTCCACACTCTGGTGACTGAGCGCATTCAGTTCCGGCCAGCCGTCGCAGACGCCACCCAGTGTCAGCTGTGCCCGCAGGGCCGGGCTCGCGTAAACGACCATCGGATCGAGGCGCTGCGCCAGTGCGCGACCCATCCGCGGCGCGTCCCGCCGGCCACGGCGGTTCAGCGGTCGCTCACGATCGCCCAGCCCCGGGTCGTCCCAGGAAGATTTGGCGTGGCGCAGCAGGTGCAGGGTTTTCATACTTACTCGCCCGGGTTGACTCTTTAGTTTAGACCAAACCGCACGTCTGCAGAGGTCGGCGGCGGCGCGGCGCCAATCCCCGGGCCATTCCTTGCGTTTGCATTTTTTAAGGGATAGAGTCGGGGCGTTAACACGCTATCAAGGTCGTTTTACTTACCCACGCGGTCAGTAGTTCGGGCGAGTGACCTCCATCTAACCCTTCGGGAGAAATGGAGTCCGGATGCACAGGTACGCGGCAACAGTGTCGACACCGCGACGGCTTGCACTCGACAAGCTGCCTGGACCCCTCTTTTTTCGGAATTCCTGTCAGACATTCGCCCCGGGCTGTCCCGCGCCGCGAGCCCGCTTGCCATGGACAGCGCGATGCTGGGCGCAATGGGGAACGCAATGGAGAGCGCGATGAACGCCGCCGAGACCGCGCTCTGGCCCTTCCTGGTGTACGTTCTCGCGGTACTCGCGCTGGTGGCCACGATGCTGGGGCTGTCCCACGTGCTCGGCCAGCGACGCGCCAACAAGGCGACCAACCTGCCTTTCGAATCCGGCGTGCTCTCGGTCGGGTCACCCCAGATCCAGATGTCCGTGGAGTTTTACCTGGTGGCAATCTTCTTCGTCATTTTCGACCTGGAGACCGTGTTTATCTTCGCCTGGGCCGTCGCGTTCTTCGAACTCGGCTGGGAGGGATTCATCGCCATCGGCGTGTTCATTTTCATTCTCGGCGTGGCGCTGGTCTACGAGCTGTCGACCGGCGCCCTGGACTGGGGCATCAAGACCCGCACCGGCAGTCGTCACCCCGAGGAGGCGAACTGATGGAGTGGAGCCTCTCGCGACCCGAGGACCTGATCGCCTCCTCCCCCGGCGCGCACAGTGTCGAGGAACAGGTCAAGCGCAACGTGTTCTTCGCGAAACTGGAGGACCTGGTGGCCTGGGGACGCGCCCACTCCCTGTGGCCCTTCAATTTCGGCCTCTCCTGCTGCTACGTGGAGATGGCCACCTCATTCACCAGCCGGCACGACATCGCGCGTTTCGGCTCAGAGGTCATCCGCGCTACACCGCGCCAGGCCGACCTCATGGTGATTTCGGGCACCGTCTTCAGGAAGATGGCGCCCGTGGTCCAGCACCTGTACGACCAGCTGCTGGAACCGCGCTGGATTATCTCCATGGGCTCCTGTGCGAATTCCGGCGGCATGTACGATATCTACAGCGTGGTACAGGGCGTGGACAAGTTTATACCGGTGGACGTGTACGTACCCGGCTGCCCACCGCGGCCGGAAGCCCTCATGCAGGGCCTGATGATGCTGCAGGACGCCATCGAGCAGGAGCGACGCCCGCTCAGCTGGGTGGTTGGCGACCAGCAGGTCCGCAAACCCGAGCTGCCGTCCCGGCGCGACCTGTTGCAGGAGGAACGCAACAGGGCGAGAGAACTGAGGGGGCCGGGCGAGGTTTAGGAATACATACATAACACTGTCCTCCCCGCGTGCGCGGGGTTCCACGAGGCGCGGGATCAACCGGGGTGACACCGGCCCGCCGCCGGGGTGGGAGTGACGACCGGGCGCAGGTGAACAGATGCAGCAGGTCGAGCAGTTGAACAGCACCAGCCACGTGGACGCGCTGTACGCCCGCTTCGGACCCGACTGTTTTCTGCCCCAGCACACCGCGGACGGCAATCCCACGCTCTGGGTGGAGCGCGAGAGCCTGCTCGACGTCCTCGGCTACCTCGCCACCGACTTTCCCATGCTGCTGGACCTGTTCGGCATCGACGAGCGCCTGCGCGAACACAAGCCCGCCGGCGCGGCCGACTTTACCGTGGTGTATCACCTCTTCGACCCACAAAACTGCGAGGAGATACGCATCAAGGTGGCGCTGCGCGACGAGGACAACACCGCGCCCTCCTGCGCCCGGGTATGGCCCAACGCCAACTGGTACGAGCGCGAGGCCTGGGACATGTTCGGCATCGAGTTCAGCGGGCACCCCAACCTGCGCCGCATCCTGTTGCCCCCGACCTGGGAGGGCCACCCCCTGCGTAAGGAGCACCCGGCGCGAGCCACCGAGATGGAACCCTTCAGCCTCGACCAGGACAGGCAGGACAGGGAGCAGGAGGCGCTGCTGTTCAGGCCCGAGGAGTGGGGTATGGCCCGGGCGACCGAGGACACCGAGTTCATGTTTCTCAACCTCGGGCCCAACCACCCGTCGGTGCACGGCGTATTCCGCATCGCGCTGCAGCTGGACGGGGAGGTCATCGTGGACGCAGTGCCCGACATCGGCTACCACCACCGCGGCGCGGAAAAGATGGGCGAGCGCCAGAGCTGGCACTCCTACATCCCCTACACCGACCGCATCGACTACCTGGGCGGGGTGATGAACAACCTCGCCTACGTCATGGCGGTGGAACAGATGGCAGCTATCGAGGTGCCGGACCGGGCGAAGGTCATCAGGATCATGCTCGCCGAGTTGTTCCGCATCTCCAGCCACCTGGTGTTCTACGGCACCTTCGCCCAGGACGTCGGGCAGATGTCCCCCGTCTTCTACATGTTCGCCGACCGCGAGCGCCTGTTCGGCATCGTCGAGGCGATCACCGGCGGGCGCATGCACCCGGCCTGGTTCCGCATCGGCGGCGTCGCCCAGGACCTGCCCCAGGGCTGGGAACGCATGGTCGGCGAGTTTGTCGACAGCATGCCGTCGCGCCTGGATCACTACCAGAAGATGGCCATGGACAACTCAATCCTCAAGCAGCGCACCGTGGACATCGGCACTTACAGCGCTGCAGAGGCGCTGGAGTGGGGCATCACCGGGCCGTCACTGCGCGCCACGGGCTACGACTTCGACCTGCGCCGCGACCGCCCCTACGGCGGCTACGACCAGTTCGAGTTCGAGGTGCCGGTGGGCGCCAGGGGCGACTGCTACGACCGCGCCGTGGTGCGCGTGGAGGAGATCCGCCAGAGCCTGCGCATCATCCGCCAGTGCCTCGACAACATGCCCGAGGGTCCGTACAAGAGCGAGCACCGCCTCGCCACCCCGCCGCCGAGGGAGCGCACCCTGCAGGATATCGAGACGCTCATCCACCACTTCCTCAATGTCAGCTGGGGGCCGGTCATCCCCGCGGGCGAGGGCTCTTTCCCCGTGGAGGCCACCAAGGGGATCAACAACTACCACCTGGTGAGTGACGGCGGCACGACCTCCTACCGCACGCGCATACGCACACCGTCTTTCCCCGCGCTGCAGCAGATTCCGCTGATCAGCCGCGGCCTGATGATTCCCGACCTGATCGCGATCGTTGCGAGCATCGATTTCGTCATGGCGGACGTGGACCGATGAGCGAACGCATCGAGGCGCAACTGGTACCCGCGCTGAGTCCGGAGGAACTCGCGGCCATCGATGCGGAGATCGCCCACGTCCCCTACCGCGACGCGGTGGCCATCGACGCCCTGAAGATCGTGCAGGCCCACCGGGGCTGGGTGTCGGACGAGAGCCTGCGCGCCATCGCACGGCACCTGCACATGAGTGCCGAGGAGCTCGACGGCATAGCGACCTTCTACAACCTCATATTTCGACGGCCGGTGGGCGAGCGGGTGATCCTGCTCTGCGACAGCGTTAGCTGCTGGATCAAGGGCTGCGACAAACTGCGTGACTCGATCGGCGAGAAGCTGGGCATCGGGCCCGGGGAAACCACGGTGGACAACCGCTACACGCTCCTGCCGGTCACCTGCCTGGGCGCCTGTGATCACGCGCCTGTCATGATGGTGGGCGAGGACCTGCACGAGGACGTGGACGAGTCGACGTTGCGCACACTGTTCGGGGAGGGCGGCGCATGAGCGAGCAGCGCCCGCTGACGCGCAACGTGCGACCCGACCGCACTCCCACGGACCTCGCCGCCTACGAGGCAAACGGGGGCTACCGCGCACTGCGCGACACGGTGGGCAGGCGCTCTCCCGCCGACTGCCTGGAAATTCTCAAGGCCTCCGGGCTGCGCGGTCGCGGCGGCGCGGGGTTCCCCACCGGGCTGAAGTGGAGTTTCGTGCCCATGGACGGCGCCACCGCAGAGGCGGGGCCCAAGTATCTCATCTGCAACGCCGACGAGATGGAGCCGGGCACGTTCAAGGACAGGCTCCTGCTGGAGTGCGACCCGCACCAGCTGGTGGAGGGAATGGTACTCGCCGCCTACACCATCCAGGCGGATGTCGCCTACATATTCATACGCGCCGAGTACCTGCTGGCAGCGCGCCTGTTGCGCGAGGCCATCGCCGCGGCCAGGGAGCGCGGGTATCTCGGCGCGAACATCCTCGGCAGCGACTACAGCCTGGAAATGCACGTGCACGCGAGCGCCGGGCGCTACATCTGCGGCGAGGAGACCGCGCTCATCAGCTCGCTGGAAGGCAAGCGCGCAAACCCCAGGGCCAAGCCCCCCTTCCCGCAGGTCAGCGGGCTCTGGGGCAGGCCCACCATCGTCAACAACGTCGAGACCCTGTGCAACGTGCACCACATACTGGGCAACGGCGCCGAGTGGTTCCAGTCACTCGGCCTCACGGAGGACGCGGGCACCAAGCTCTACGGGGTGAGCGGCCGCGCGAGGAACCCGGGGTGCTGGGAGCTGCCCATGGGCACGCCCGTGCACGAGATTCTCGAAGAGCGCGCCGGGGGAATGGAGGATGGCTACAAGCTCCGCGGCTTCCTTCCCGGCGGCGGCTCGACGGACTTCCTCACGACGGACCACCTGGACCTCGCCATGGACTACGACACCATCGCCGGGGCCGGCAGCCGGCTGGGCACGGGGACCATGATCCTGCTCGACAACAAGACCTGCCCGGTCGGCTTCGTGAAAAACCTGATGGAGTTCTTCGCCCGTGAATCCTGCGGATTCTGCACGCCGTGCCGCGACGGCCTGCCCTGGTCTGCACAGGTGCTGGACGATATCGAGGAGGGGCGCGGGCGCCCGGAGGACCTGGACACGCTCGCCATGCAGGTGGACTTTATCGGCGCCATCGGCAACACGCACTGCGCGCTGGCGCCCGGCGCCATGGAGCCGCTGCAGAGCGCCCTGAAGTATTTCCGCGAGGACTTCCAGCGCCACATCGACGGCGCCGCCTGCCCCTATCGCCAGCGGGGGACCCACTGATGCCGCGCATATTGATCGACGGCAGTGAATACGAGGTCCCCGCGGGCGCCAATCTGCTGGAGTCCGCCCTTTCCCTCGGGCTGGACCTCCCCTACTTCTGCTGGCACCCGGCAATGGGATCCGTGGGCGCCTGCCGCCAGTGCGCAGTGGTGCAGTACCAGGACGCCGAGGCGGAACAGGCCGGTCGCGGCCGCCTGGTCATGGCCTGCATGACGCCCGTGACCGACGGCGCCATCTTTTCCATGGGCGGTGATCGCGCGCGGCAATTCCGCGAGGCCATTGTCGAGTCGCTGATGCTCAACCACCCCCACGACTGTCCCGTGTGCGCCGAGGGCGGCGAGTGCCACCTGCAGGACATGACCGTGATGGTGGGACACCGGGACCGGCGCTACCGCGGCAGGAAGAACACGCACCGCAACCAGTATCTCGGGCCACTGCTCAATCACGAGATGAACCGCTGTATCACCTGCTACCGCTGCACGCGCTACTACCGGGACTACGCCGGCGGGACCGACCTCGCGGCACTCGCATCGCGCGATCGCGTGTACTTCGGTCGCCACGAGGACGGCGTGCTGGAGAGTGAGTTCGCCGGCAACCTCGTCGAGGTCTGCCCCACCGGCGTGTTTACCGACAAGACCCTGGTGCACGATTACACACGCAAGTGGGACCTGCAGTCAGCACCCTCGGTCTGTACCGGTTGCGCCGTGGGCTGCAACACGCTGCCCGGGGAGCGCTACGGCCGGCTGAAGCGGGTGCACAACCGTTTCAACGCCGAGGTCAACGGCTACTTCCTCTGTGACCGGGGCCGCTTTGGTGCGGGCTTCGTAAACAGCGACGACCGCCTGTTGTACCCGGGTGCACGAGAGGCCGATGGTCGCTACCGGGCGCTGGACCACCACCGCGCACTGGAACGTGCGCTGGAGGCCTGTGCGGCGCAGCGGGTCGCAGGTATCGGCTCACCCCGCGCATCGGTGGAGTCGAATTTCCTGCTGCGCACGCTGGTCGGCCCCGAGAACTTTGCACCGGGATTTTCCGCCGGCGAGCAAAACCTCGTGAACGAGGCGCGGCACCTGCTGGAGAACAGCCGGGCGCCTGTCCCCGATATGGCGACCATCGAATCCGCCGACGCTGTTCTCATTCTCGGCGAGGACCCCACCCACAGCGCTCCGCGTATCGCCCTGGCCCTGCGCCAGAGCGTGCGCAACCTGGCCTACGCCATGGCCGCGGATCTGGGCCTGGAAACCTGGCAGGACGCCGCTATTCGCAACCTCGCCCAGGACCGTCGCAGCCCGCTCTACATTGTCACGGCCGCCGACAGCCGCCTGGACGATGTCGCCGCGGCGAGCGTCAGCCTCGCGCCGGACAGCATCGCGCAACTCGGCCACGATATCGCGGAGCTGGTAGCCTCCGGCGGCGGTAGCGGAACAGCCGCGGACATCGCCGCGGCACTGGCGGGGGCGCGTCGGCCGCTGGTGTTGTCCGGTACGGCCTGCGGATCCGAGGAGGTCATGCGCGCCGCGGCGAGGGTCGCCGAGGCGCTGGTGGACCGGGGCGCAGAGGCCATGTTCTGTCTCACGGTGCCCGAGGCCAACAGCCTGGGCCAGGCGCTGCTGGCGGGGCCGGGCGCGCCCGGGCTCGGTGACCTGGCGGGCGGCGCTGCTGGGGGACGTTACGACACCCTGGTCGTACTGGAGAACGACCTCTACCGCCGCGGCGCCCGCGCGGACATCGAAGCCCTGCTGGAGGGCTTCCGCGAAGTCATCGTGCTCGACGGCATCGACAACGCGACCACGTCCCGCGCGACACTCGCGCTGCCCGCGACGAGCTTCGCCGAGAGCGAGGGGACCCTGGTGAGCCTCGAGGGCCGGGCCCAGCGCCACTACCCGGTGTTTCCACCGGAGGGCGAGCGCCGGCCAGGCTGGTTCTGGCTCCTGGCGCTGCTCAAGGAACTGGAGCGCGACGAGGCCGCGCCGCTGCACCACTTCGACGACATCACCCGCGCCTGCGCCACGGCGATCCCCGCCCTGAGCAATATCACGGGCGCGGCGCCGGACCACCACTTCCGCAACGCCGGCCTGCGCATACCCCGGCAACCGCATCGCTACAGCGGCCGCACGGCGATGCGCGCGGCGGTCTCCGTGCACGAACCGAAACAGCCGGTGGACGAGGAGTCGCCGCTGGCTTTCTCCATGGAGGGACTGAACAGCGCCCAGCCGGGATCGCTGCTGCCCTACGTCTGGGCGCCGGGGTGGAATTCCAACCAGTCCCTGCACCGCTTCCAGGCGGAGGTGGGCGGCCCGCTCAAGGGCGGCACTGCCGGCGCGCGCCTGCTGTCCACCGGTAGCGGCAACGGGCCCGCGCGACCGGCGGCGACGGCGCCCGGGCAGGGGCAGTGGCAACTGGTGCCGCGCCCGCACATATTCGGCACCGACGAACTGAGCGCACTCAGCCCCGGCGTGTCGGAGCTGTGCGGCCCCGCATGCATCGAGATCGGAGAGGAGGACGCCAGGGCACTGGGCGTCGGCGACGGGGACGGGGTACAGGTGGGCGACCTCGCCACCCTCGAGGTGCGCATCAACCCCCGGGTAGCCGCGGGCTGCGCCACCTACAGCGCGGGCTTTCCCGGCACGGGAGACATCGAACCCCTGGCATGCGCGGAACTGCGCCGCGCCGACAACTGGACGCGCACCCGGCCGCAACTGATCGGTACCGACCGCGGCCGTGACACAGCGGCAGGGAGGCGCCATGACTGAGCTGGGCACCACCCTTTTCGGGCTTTTCATCATCGTCGCCGCCGTGGGCGGCGCAGCGGTGCTGACCTGGTTCGAGCGCCGCCTGCTCGGCATCTGGCAGGACCGCTACGGCCCCAACCGCCTCGGGCCCTTCGGCGCGTTCCAGGTTGTCGCGGACATGCTCAAGCTGCTGACCAAGGACGACTGGGTGCCGCCGTTTGCGGACCGCATGGTGTTCGTCTTCGCGCCCACGGCCATCGTGGTCGCGATGCTGCTGGGCTTCGCCGTCGTGCCCTTCGGTCCCGACCTCTACGTGCTGGATATCAACATCGGCCTGTTGTTTTTCCTCGGTATGACATCCCTCGCCGTTTACTCTGTCCTGCTCGGCGGGCTGGCCTCGAACAACAAGTACGCACTGCTGGGCGGTCTGCGCAGCGCCGCCCAAATGGTGAGCTACGAGGTGTTTATGGGCCTGTCACTGATGGGCGTCGTCATGCTCACCGGGAGCTTCAGCATGCGCGCTATCGTCGAGGCGCAGCGCGACATCTGGTTCTGCATCCCCCAGGTGCTCGGCCTGTTCACCTTCATGGTGGCGGGCATCGCCGAGAGCCACCGGCTGCCCTTCGACCTGCCCGAGGCGGAACACGAACTCACCGCGGGATTTCACACCGAGTACGGCGGCATGAAGTTTGCAATGTTCATGCTCGGCGAATACCTGGGGCTCATTCTCATCTCCTGCATGATCGCCACCCTCTTTTTCGGCGGCTGGCTGGGGCCCTGGCTACCGCCCGTGGTGTGGTTCTGCCTGAAGGTGTTCCTGCTGATCTGCTTTTTCATCCTGCTGCGCGCCGCGATACCGCGCCCGCGCTACGACCAACTCATGGCGCTGGGGTGGAAGGTCATGCTGCCCCTGACGCTGTTGAACCTCGTTCTCACCGGCGCCTTCGCGCTGGCGGGAGCCACGCCGGTGGAGGGCTGACACCATGCTGGACGCACTGCGCAGCCAGGTTCGCACCCTGTGGACCATCCTGCAGCACAGTTTCACCCGCGCCGAGACCGTGGAATATCCCGAGCAAATGCCCTACCTCGCGCCGCGCTACCGCGGCCGCATCGTGCTCACCTGCGACCCGGACGGCGAAGAGCGCTGCGTGGCCTGCAACCTCTGCGCGGTCGCCTGCCCGGTCGACTGCATCGCCCTGCAGCAGGGTGTGAAGGAGGACGGGCGCTGGTACCCGGAGTTCTTCCGTATCAATTTCTCCCGCTGCATCCTCTGCGGCATGTGCGAGGAGGCCTGCCCCACCAACGCCATCCAGTTGACCCCCGATTTCGAGATGTGCGAGTACGACCGCAACAACATGGTCTACGAAAAGGAGCACCTGCAGATCGACGGCACCGGCAAGTACCCCGACTACAACTTCTACCGCGTGTCGGGACTGGCCATTGCGGGCAAGGACAAGGGCGAGGCGCAGAACGAGGCCGAGCCCGTGGACGTGCGGAGCCTGCTGCCGTGATGGAGACCCTGTTTTATATCGCCGCCGCCGTCGCGCTGGTGGCGACCGTGGCCGCCCTGACCCGGGCCAACGCGGCCCACGCCCTGATCTACCTGATCGTCTCCCTGCTGGCCGTCGCGGTGCTGTTCTTCCTGATGGGCGCCCCCTTCGCCGCGGCCCTGGAAATCGTGATCTACGCCGGCGCCATCATGGTGCTGTTCGTTTTCGTCATCATGATGCTCAACCTCGGCGAGGCCGGGAACGAGCGCGAGCGGCAATGGCTCGCCCCGCGCAACTGGGTGGTCCCCGGTATCCTGGCCGGTTTGCTGCTGCTCGAGTTGCTGCTGGCGGTACGCCACGCGCCGGAACTCACCAGTGGCGTCGCCGTGGAACCCAAGCGCGTCGGCCTCACCCTGTTCGGGCCCTACGTGCTCGCCGTGGAGATCGCGTCAATGCTGCTGCTCTCCGGCCTAGTCGGGGCGTACCACCTGGGCCGTCGCTTCATCGTGCGACGGGATGTTCTCAAAGGCGGGGGCGGGCGCTGATGGGCGGCCTGCAGGTCCCTATCGACCACGTACTGGTCCTGGCCGCCTGCCTGTTCAGCATCGGGCTGATGGGCCTGATGCTGCGGCGGAACATCATCTTCATGCTTATGTCGCTCGAGGTCATGCTCAACGCGGCCGCACTCGCATTTGTCGCCGCGGGGGCGCGCTGGGGCGAGCCGGACGGGCAGATCGTGTTTCTGTTGATCCTCACAGTGGCCGCCGCAGAGGTCGCCGTCGGACTGGGACTTGTGCTGCAGATCCAGCGCCGCTTCAAGACCCTCGACATGGATCGGGCCAACAGGCTGCGGAGCTGACATGACGACGCTCTGGCTCATACCCGCACTGCCCCTGGCCAGCGCCCTGCTGCTGGTGGCCAGCGGCGGTCGCATGCCGCGGACGGCGGCCGCCTTTTTAGGCGCGGGATCCGTGGGCCTGTCGGCGCTCTGCGTCGCGCTGCTGGCCGCCGACTACCTGGGCGACGGACAGGTGCGGGAGATGACCCTGTGGACCTGGATGTCGGTGGGGGACTTTGCGCCGCGCGTCGGCTTCTACGTCGACGGCCTGACCGTGGTCATGTTGTGCGTGATAACCGGGGTCGGCTTCCTCATCCACCTCTACTCGGTCGAGTTCATGTGGGAAGACGCGTCTTTCTGCCGCTACTTCGCCTACATGAATTTCTTCGTCGCCGCCATGCTCATCCTCGTGATGGCAGACAACCTGCTGCTCCTCTACCTGGGGTGGGAGGGCGTGGGCACCTGTTCCTACCTCCTCGTGGGGTTCTGGTACCGCGATCCCGCCAACGGCCGCGCCGCGCGCAAGGCCTTCATCGTCACCCGCGCAGGGGACGCCGCCATGGCCCTGGGCCTCTTCCTGCTCGTCACGGAACTGGGCACGCTGGACATCCAGCCCATGATGGCCGCAGCCAAAGACACCTGGCAGGTGGGGGACACGCTGCCCGTCATCGCGACCGCGCTGCTGCTGGGCGGCGCGGTGGGTAAATCGGCGCAGCTGCCGCTGCACACCTGGCTGCCGGACGCAATGGCGGGGCCCACACCCGTGAGCGCGCTGATCCACGCCGCCACCATGGTGACCGCGGGCGTCTACCTGATTGCGCGCAACTACGAATTATTCCTGCTGGCGCCTCCCACGCTGGAGGCGGTGGCCTGGATCGGGCTGGCCACGCTGTTGCTCGCCGCGTTCACCGCGCTCGTGCAGCACGACATCAAGCGCATCCTGGCCTATTCCACCATCAGCCAGATCGGCTACATGTTCCTGGCCCTCGGGGTGGGCGCATTCGCCTCGGGAATTTTCCATCTCATGACCCACGCCTTCTTCAAGGCGCTGCTGTTTCTCTCGGCCGGCGCGGTCATTCACTGCCTGCACCACGAACACGACATCTTCCGCATGGGCGGACTGCGGTCCCGCCTGCCGGTTGTGTTCTGGAGCTTCCTGATCGGGTCCGCGGCGCTCGCTGCCCTGCCGTTCACCTCCGGTTTTTACAGCAAGGACGCCATCCTGTTGTCGGCCTTCGGGCTGCCCGGGATCGGGCCCTGGTTGTGGGCCGGTGGCCTGTTGGGCGCCCTGCTCACCGGCATCTACAGCTTTCGGCTGGTCTTCGTGGTGTTTTTCGGGGAGGCGCAGACGGAGCCGGACCGGCAACCGGGCTGGCGCATGGCCGGCCCCCTCGCCCTGTTGTGCATTCTCTCGATAGTCGGCGGCTGGTTCGCGCTGCCGCTGGCCGGCGTGGTGCCCGATCGCGGTCACGAGGGCGTCGGGCCCGCCGTCGAGTACATCAGTATCGGTGTCCCGCTGCTGGGCCTTTTTGCGGCCTACCTGCTCTACCTGGGCGGGCAGGTGTCCATCGCGGGCATCGCACGCTCCGGATTCGGCAGGGCCTGGCGGGACTTCTGGTTCAGCGGCGCGCGCCTGGACCGCCTCTACGACCTGCTCTGGGTGCAGCCCTTCGTCGGCCTCGCGCGCTGGTGGCGGGGCGAACCGGTCGACCGGTTGTACAACGCCATCGTCGCCCTGAGCCGCCGGGGCCACGGGGCCCTGGTGTCCCTGCAGAACGGCGAGTTGCGCTGGTACGCGACCAGCATGGTATTCGGGTTGCTCCTGCTGCTGGCGATCCTGCTGAGGAACGCCGCGTGAGCATGATTGCCCTCATCCTGCTGTTGCTGCTGGGCGGTGTGGCCGCCTGGCAGTCGGAGCGTTTCGGCGACGCACTCCCGAGGTGGGTGTCGCTGGGCGTAATCGCCGCCGCACTCCTGCTACTGTTCGACATGACCGGCGGCCTCCCTCCCGGACAGCTGGACTTTGTACCCGACCCGCGGGAGGCGGGCAGCTGGCTCATGCATTTGCGCGTGGAGTGGATTCCGCGCTTCGGTATCCGGCTCGAACTCGCGCTGGACGGGCTCAGCCTGTTGCTGCTGTTCCTGGCACTGTTGCTCGGCGCCATCGCCGTGATCGCCTCCTGGTCGGAGATCGATTTCAGGCCCGGCCTGTTCCAGGCCAACCTGTTGTGGACGCTGGCGGGGGTGTGCGGGGTATTCCTGGCGGTCGACCTGTTCCTGTTCTTCCTTTTCTGGGAAGTGATGCTGGTGCCGATGTACCTGCTGATCGCTGTCTGGGGACACGAGAACCGGGCCTACGCGGCCATGAAGTTCTTTATTTTCACCCAGGTGTCCGGGCTGCTGATGCTACTGTCGATCATTGTGCTGGCCTGGCAGGGTACCGCCGGCTCCGGGTCGCCCAGCTTCAGTTACTTCGAACTGCTGGATGTGCCTCTCTCCGGACCCCTCGCGTGGGTGACGATGCTCGGGTTCTTCCTGGCGTTCACGGTCAAGCTGCCGGGCTTTCCCTTCCACACCTGGCTGCCCGACGCCCACACCCAGGCCCCCACCGCCGGCAGCGTCCTGCTCGCCGGCATCCTGTTGAAAACCGGCGCCTACGGACTGTTGCGGTTTTGCATACCGCTGTTCCCGGGCCTCTCCATGGAATTCGCCCCGGTGGCGATGGCACTCGGTGTCGCGGGCGTGCTGTACGGTGCGGTGCTCGCCTTCGGCCAGCGCGATTTCAAGCGCCTCGTCGCCTATTCGAGTGTGTCGCACATGGGCTTCGTGCTGCTCGGCCTCTACGCCTGGAATACTCTCGCACTGCAGGGCGCGGTCATGCAGATGGTCGCTCACGGGGTGAGCACCGCGGCACTGTTCATGCTGGCGGGCGCACTGCAGCACCGGTTGCACACGCGGGACATGGATCAGATGGGCGGACTCTGGCACCAGGCGCCGCGCATGGGCGCCTGTGCCCTGTTCTTCGCACTGGCGTCCCTCGGGCTGCCCGGGCTGGGCAACTTCGTGGCGGAATTCCTGGTCCTGGCGGGGCTGTTTGCGGTGCAGCCGGCAATTACCGTTCTCGCCGCCCTCGGCCTGGTCACAGCGGCGGTCTACTCCCTGTGGATGATCCAGCGCACCTTCCAGGGCGAGCCCGATACCGCGCGCAGCATGGCGGACTTCGGCAGGCGTGAAATGGCGGCGATGATCGCGATGATCGTCGCGCTGGTGTGGCTGGGGCTCTATCCGCAGCCCGTCATCGACCTGGCGCAGCCCGTGCTCGACGGCCTGAACGACGTGGTCGGGCCGGCCGCGTCCGCCGCCACCACCCGGACCGCGGGCGTGCTGCCATGAACGCCGCGGACTTCCAGGCACTGCTGCCGCTGCTGGTGCTGTCCGGCGGCGCCACCGCCCTGATGCTGCAGATCGCGTTTCTCAGGCGCGTGGGCCTGAGCGCGGGACTGACCGTGGCGGTGCTGCTGGGTGGCGCGCTGTCCTGCCTGGCCGCCGCAGAGCAGGCGCCCCTGCAGGTCACCCCCCTATTGCTTGTCGACCGCCTCGCACTGCTGTTCAGCGCGCTCTTCTGCCTGGCCGGCGCGGCCACCGCACTGCTGTCGCGCGAATACATCCGCCACCACGGCGACGAGCCGGAGGAGTACTTCCTTTTGCTGATACTGGCGACACTGGGTGCCTGCGTACTCGCGTCCAGTGTGCACGTCGCCTCCCTGCTGCTGGGGCTGGAGCTTCTCTCGATCTCCCTGTACGCCCTAGTCGCCTATCCCAACAAGTCCATACTGCCACTTGAAGCGGCGACCAAGTACCTGGTGCTTTCCGGCGCGGCCTCCGCCACGGCGCTGTTCGGCTTTGCGCTTCTGTACGCCGTCACCGGCGCGCTGGATTTTTCCGGCCTCGGCGAGAGACTGGGCGGGGTGGACGGCAGCCGCGCGCCGCTGCTGATCGGGGCGGCGATGGTATTCACCGGCCTCGCCTTCAAACTGTCCATCGTACCTTTTCACCTCTGGACACCCGACGTGTACGAGGGCGCGCCGGCGCCGATATCGGGGTACCTGGCATCGGTGGGCAAGGCAGCTGTCTTCATCGTACTCCTGCGCTTTTTCCTGGAGGCCGACCTGTTCCGCTACAGCCGGCTGGTGGAGCTCGTCGGTCTCATGGCCATCCTGAGCATGCTGGGAGGCAACCTGCTGGCCCTGCTGCAGACCAACATCAAGCGCATGCTCGCGTATTCATCGATCGCCCACGTGGGCTACCTGCTCATCGTCTTCATGGCCTGTCTCACCAGCGGCGACCGTGCACTGACTGTCGAGGCGAGCACTTTCTACCTGGTGGCCTACACCGCGACCACGATCGCCGCCTTCGGCGTCCTCACCCTGGTCAGCGCCAACCAGGTCGAGCGCGAAAACGTCGAACTGCACCATGTCTGCGGCCTTTTCTGGGAGCGGCCGCTGCTGGCGTGCCTGATGCTGGTGGCGCTGCTGTCCCTCGCGGGAATTCCGCTCACAGCGGGCTTCATAGGCAAGTTCTACCTGTTCAGTGCCGCGGTCCTGGGCGAGAACTGGGTGCTGCTGAGCGCCCTGATCATCGGGAGCGGTATCGGTATCTACTATTACTTGCGGGTGGTGTACTACATGTCCATGCGGCCTGACGACCAGCGCGGGGCGACCGCCCTGGCGGGTGGCGGCCGGGCACCGGTGCTGGTCATCCTGCTGATTGGCGCCATCCTCGTATTGGGCACCCTGCCCCAGCCACTGGTTGCGTATATAGCGTCTATACTCTGATGAAAAACCCCGGGTAAGGGGTGGGAGGTCCCAATGCTGCACTCGGTCAACCTGCGGGATTACATGCTGACCAACCCGGTGAGGGTGCGTCCCGACGATAACGTGCTGGACGCGATGCAGGTCATCATCGACAACAAGATCTCCGGCGTCTGCGTGGTGGACGGCAACTCCAACCTGGTGGGTATCCTGTCGGAGCTGGATTGCCTGCGCGCCGTCCTGGGGGCCGTGTACAACGACGCGGGTATCGGCTCCGTGCGCGAACACATGGCCACGGAAAACCTGGTGGTGGCACACCCCGACGAGGATATCGTCGACGTGGCCCAGGACATGTTGCTGAAGAACAAGCGTCGCCGCCCGGTGGTCGAGGACGGCAAGCTGATCGGCCAGATCACGTGCAGGCAACTACTGAGCGCCGTCAAGAAGTTTCGCAGCTAGGCAGCAGCCCCTAGGCTTTCGCCGCCTCCATCTCCTCCAGCCCCGGCCACGCCAACACCCAATCTTCGAACTCCGCCGGCGGCAGCGGCGGTGAAAACAGGTATCCCTGCGCATAGTCGCAACCCAGTGAGCGCAACAGGTCCAGGGAGATCCGGTCCTCGACTCCCTCCGCCACCACGGCCAGGTCGAACTGTCGGGCGATGGTGTGCATGATGCGCACGAGTTCCAGGTCCTGGCTGTCCAGTGTCAGCGACCGCACAAAACTCTTGTCGATCTTCAGCTCACTGGCGGGAATATGCTTGAAATAGGAGAGCGAGGAGTAGCCCGTACCGAAATCGTCGATCGAGAGCCGGATGCCGCTCTCCCTGATCTGCAGCAGGTTGTCGAAACCGGCCTGCTTGTCGCCAATGATTGCCTCCTCGGTGATTTCCACCGTCACCCTGCCCGGCTCGACGCCCCAGATCGTCGGCGCGTCCCGCAGCAGGGCCCCGAGGTCGGGATTGCCCACCAGGTTGGCCTGCACGTTCAGCGCGAGACCGATATCCAGCCGGCCCTTCCACTGCTGCAGCTGGCGCATGGCCTGGTGGACGACCCACTTCGTCAGCTCGAAGGACCGCCCCATGGACTCCGCCATCGTGACAACCAGCTCGGGCGGTACCGGGTCGCCCGCCGGCGTGGCCCAGCGCAACAGGGCCTCGGCGCTCTCGACCCGCCCGGTCGCCAGGTTCACCTTCGGCTGGTAGTAGAGTTCAAAGGCGTTTTCGCGCAGGGCCTCCACGAAGTACTGCTCCAGGCGCGACTCGGAGAGTCCGTCTCCCCCCTCCTGCAGTATGCCCTCGAGTTGCAGACCCCTGCCCAGTTTCACTTGCGCGAGGGATGATTCCGCCTGCGCGAGGGACTCCATCGCATCGCGGGCCCCCGCGTGATTGACGGCGACCCCGATATTGATGTCGGGGCTCACCGTACCGGCCTCCAGTACCATGTCGTTCTCCAGCAACCCGGTGACGCGGTTCAGCGCCAGCGCCAGGAACGCCGGGTTGCCGAGACCCGGCAGGAGAAACGCAAACCCATGGCTGCCCAAGCGGTACACCGTATCCGGCAATTTGCTGACCCCGAGGAGTTTGCGATAAACGCCCGCCAGCACCTGGTCGCCCGTGTCATAGCCGTGGGTATGATTGATCCGGGCAAGGTTGCTGACGTCGATAAGCAGCACCCCCAGGTGGGATTCGCCGACGCGGGCCGCGCGTACGGCGTCCTGCAGCGCGTCGAGAAATTCGGCGCGGGCGATAGCGGGAGTGCTGTCAGGTGCGGCCATGGCTCACAACTGGATAGCGGCCATATCGATACCATAGGAGTCGGGCTCGAGGCTGCTGACGATATCCAGGGGCTCGCCGTCCTCCGTGTGGGTCTCGTTGAGCAGGTCGACCGACCGGAAGCTTTCCAGCGGCTGCTTGTCCGCATCCAGCAGCACCAGCACTCGGGGGCGCAATCGCCGGGTGCGGTATTCCGCGACAACCACCGCCACCTCGCCGGAGGACAGCTCCACGAGGCTGCCGGCGGGGTAGATGCCGATGGCCTGGATGAACTCCTCCACGAGTTCCGCCTGGAAATCGCGGTCCTTCCACTCGTACAGCATCTTGATCGCCTGGGCCGGCGGTATGGCGCGGGCGTACGGGCGGTGACTGGTGATGGCGTCGTAACAGTCGACAATCGCGGCAATGCGTCCAAATACGGGTATCTGGTCGCCGCTCATTCCCTCCGGGTAACCGGACCCGTCGTGTCGCTCGTGGTGGTAGGTGATCATGTCGATCACGTCCTGGTTCATCAGCGAGCTGCCCTGGACCATCTCGACACCGAGGCGGACATGGTCGCGCACCAGCTCGAACTCCTCGTCCGTCAGCGGCCGGCTGGTGTCGAGTAATTCCTTGTCGACGGCCAGTTTGCCCACGTCGAACAGCAGTCCACCGATGGCCAGCGAACGCAGGTCCGCCTTCGGCAGGCCCAGCTGGCGACCGAGGGCCACCGCCCAGATGGACGCCCCCAGGGAGTGCTGGTAGGTGTACTGGTCCTCCTGCTTCATGCGCGCAAGCCAGATGCAGGCGTCGGGGTTGCGGGTGATACTGTCGATCATGGGCTCCACGGACTTCTTGGCTTTCACCATGTCGATGGCGCCGCCCTGGGCCACGTGTTCGAAAATGTCGTCGATACCCTCCGAGAGCGACTGCACCGCAACCTGGGCCTTGGGATACTCCTCGTTCCACTTGCTCTTGTCCCTGTAGGACTTCAGCTTGCGCTTGGCGAACAGCTCCTGGGTGGGACGGCGCGGGCGTTCGCGGGCGTTGCGCCTGAACACCGCGGGCTTTTTGTTGGCACTCTTCACCGTGTCGATATAGACGTACCGGCAGTACTTCTGGAGGCGCCACACCTCCTCCTCGCTCTCCAGCGTGAAGCCCTGGATCGAAAAGGGCGTCTCCAGCCAGGGACGGTCCAGCCTGGACACGTACATGCCCACTTCGAGGTCGTAGGCCATGATTTTGACTACCTCGAGCATCACGCCCCCACAAGCGGATCAAGGATAACTATAAGCAGCGGTTTCAGAGTAACTTTTTCCAGGCCAAAAATCTCGAAAATCGCTGTGAACCAGTTCGCATCCGGCCGACGCGGATCAACCCGGCACGTTCTCCCAACCGTGATCCCGCGCGCGAATATCCACCCGCGGGGTCGCCTCGCCGGCGACCCCTGCCCGCACCCAGGGCAGCACGACCCGCAGCAACCCCGGGCTGCCGCGAAGCACGGGGGCCGCTACGAGCACGTTGTCCCCCGCATCGTTCAACTGCAGGCGATGCTCCGGGCGCCCGGCAATTGCCTGCAATTCGAGACGCTCCCAGTCGACGGGGACGGCGTGCCGGACCTGCCAGGCGATCTCGTTGGCCAGGGTGACAGTCTCGTGCAGGAACTGCCGGCATATCGACCGCGCGGCCGGCAGGTCGGCGCGCGGGGAGAAGTGCACGCTGATGCCCTTCATCGAGCAGACAGGGCCAGCTTCGGTGAACGCCCAGCGCGGTCTGATGTTGCCGGCGGACACGGGTATCGGCTGCGGCGGGGCCGTCCCGGGTGTGAAGCGCTCGCAGGGATGCCGCGTACAAAAGTTTTCCAGGATGGCGTGCTCAAAGTCGTCCTGACCGTCCACACGCGGGTGGCTGAGGATTACTGTGCGCTCGGCAACCGTCACCGCCAGCTCCGCATCGCCCACGGCGCCCAGGTGAACCGGGAAACCGGTCTCGATGTCCTCGATGAGCAGGCGCAGCTGCCCGGCGTAGCTCTCCACGGCGGCCACCCAGCCGACCAGCCGGTCACTTCCCGCGTCGCCGTCGCTCTCCTCCGATTCCGCACGCGCCAGCTCCGCCTCCTGCGCATACGCCTCGGCGAGCATGGCCAGGGCGGTGCGCGCGAAGTCTCCCCGCGCTTCCGGGGAGGCCTCCTGCAGGTAGGATGCCGTGCGTGCGAATCTCGATTGCGGGGGGGCCGCCGCACCGGACCGGGTAACGCGGGACTCTGTCGCAACCTCGGCTGTGGCCTGGATGACCGCCGGCGACGACGCCAGGAGGAGCAACAGTAAACAGGTGTGAGGGAAGGGTATTGCCACGCTCTCCATCCCGCCATCGGGGTCGCTTTCGGCACTGCCACCGGGTTGTATCACGGCCGCGTGCGCGGGGCTAGCTGGTGGAGGAAACCCGTTGAATAACATGCATTTGTGACATTGTACCAGGTAACAAAAGCTCCACCGGCCTGTAACAATTCTGCCATCGCCCTGCGCCAGACTTGCGCGCATGGAGTTACTGTACGCATTGCAAAGGCTCGATGTACGCCTGTTTTTTGCAGTGTTCCGACAGGGCGAACGTCGCCTGGTGCGCCAGGTCGCGCGGGCGCTCTCCCGGTCCGCGGACGGCTACCTCTACGTCCTGGTGCCGGCGCTGCTCTGGCTGGCGGGCGCCGGCGGCGTTTCCCGGCTGGTGCTGCTGTTGATCCTGTCGCTGGCGCTGGAGCGCAGCCTGTACTGGCTGCTCAAGAACGGCCTGCGCCGGCGCCGGCCCCAGGACTTCATCCCCAGCTTCCGCAGCATTATCGTCGCCGCGGACAAGTTCAGCTTTCCCTCGGGGCACACCTCCGCCGCATTCCTCCTGGCCACCGCGACGACCATCGTGTACCGGGATCCCGCTGTCGCCATGTACGCCTGGGCCACATCCATCGCCTTCTCCCGGGTCATCCTCGGCGTCCACTACCCGGGCGACACCCTGGCCGGGGCACTGATGGGCAGCGGCACCGCATTGTTTGTAGCCACGCAACTGGGACTGTGACGATGAAAATTCTCTACGGTGTACAGGCCACGGGACAGGGCCACATCAGCCGCGCGCGGGCGATGTCCGCCGCACTGTGCGCATACCCGGTCCAGGTCGACTGGCTGTTCAGCGGCCGTTCGCGCGAACGGCTGTTCGACATGGAACCCTTCGGCGATTTCACTCATCGACGGGGACTGACCTTCAATACCGGCGGTGGCAGGATTCGCTACCTGGACACCGTAACCGGTAATAACGTCCCGCAGTTCCTGCGCGACGTGGCCGACCTGGACCTGTCCTCCTACGACATCGTGGTAACCGACTTCGAGCCGGTAACCGCATGGGCCGCGCGCCGGCGCGGTGTGCGCAGCGTGGGTATCGGCCACCAGTACGCCTTCGGTCCCCGCACACCGACCAGTGGCGGCAACGCGCTGACGCGATTCATCATGCGCCAGTTCGCCCCGGTGGACGTACCGATCGGGCTGCACTGGTACCCGTACGCCGACAATGTGCTGCCTCCCATTCTCGACCTTCCGCGGCTGGAGGTGCGCTCCGGCGACCACGTGCTGGTCTACCTCCCCTTCGAGGACCAGGCCGAGGTCACAAGGATGCTGCGGGGCTTCCCCGAACAGCGCTTCGTCCAGTACGCCAACGGACTGGAGCAAGCCACCCGGGACAACGTGACGCTGCACCCCGCCAGCACGGTCACCTTCAAGCGTCACCTCGCCACCAGCAACGGGGTGATCTGCAACAGCGGCTTCGAGCTGATCAGCGAGTGCCTGCAGTGGCGCAAACCGGTGCTCACGAAGCCCCTGGCCGGGCAACTGGAACAACTGTCCAACGCGCTCGCGCTGGAGCAGCTCGGCTACGCCCGCGCCATGCACACGCTGGACCCCTGGAGCATCGGAAGCTGGCTCGCGCACCACCGGGAGACCCCCGCCTGCCGCTTCCGCGATGCCGCCACGGCGCTCGCGCGCTGGCTGGCCCAGGGGTGCCGGGAGACACCCGGGGAACTGGCAGCGGAGCTGTGGCCGGGCATGGGGGGTACACTGCCGCCGCGGGGTGTCGGGCTGCCGGGCGCAGCCCTCGCCGGCTGAGGGCCGCCGGTCGGCGCTGCTCCCCGGGGGCAGCACCGGGGCTGAATCACTGCCCCGAAACCCGTTCAGCACAAGGGCCCGGGGCATTTGCGCGCTATACCGTGAGCCAGTTGGCAGACCCGCAATCGGGCACCGGGCACTCGCTTCACTCTCCTGTCAAAAAGTGCTAGGTTGTTTTTCCTCACAAAACACGGGGTGACTGGGATTCATGAGTCAAGCGATAACTCCCGAGGCGGCCGCCGGCGCACCCGTCGACGCCAGGTACCTGCTTTCTCCAGAACAGATCCACTACTTCGACACTTTCGGCTACCTGAAGATTCCGGGGCTGTTCGCAGACGACATCGACGAGATCATCGGCGGGTTTGAAGACCTGTTCGGCAATGAGGAGCAACCAGTCTGGGAGACCAAGGAGGCCCTCCACGGCGACGAGCGGCGGGTCATCATTCCCGGCTTTATCGAACAGGCACCGCGGCTCGCCCACCTGCAGCACGACCCGCGTGTCGTGGGCATCGTCAACAGTCTGATCGGGCCGAACTACAAGTGGGCCAGCAGTGACGGCAACCTCTTCTACTGCGAGAGCTACTGGCACTCCGATATGTACTCGGCCCCGCTGCACCACTACCACGTGAAGCTGTCGTTCTACCTTGACGAGCTCAACGGCGAGAGCGGCGCTATCCGGATCATCCCCGGCTCGCATTTCCACAACCAGACTTTCGCGCGCACACTGCTCAGGGACTTCAACGATCCGGCCCGCGTCAAGGAAATCTTTGGCGTGGACGGGAACCAGATTCCCTCGATCACCGTGGAGAGCTCTCCTGGGGACCTGGTGATCTGGAACTTTCGCACGATCCACGGCAGTTACCACGGCGGCGAGCGGAGGCGCCTGTTCTCCCTGAATTTCGGCGAGGCGGAGCCGGGCTCCCACGACGGCCCCGACCCCATCGTCTTCGACCCCACCCCCTACCGGAAGGCCCCGGCGGCCTGACCCCGGCGGCGTTTACAGCGGGGCGCCGCGCCCCGACACGTCCCCCGGCGCCTCGCATGGGCCGACGACGCGCCCGGTCCGGCGTATCAGAACAACAAGGTGTTTGCCATGCCCAGCCTCTACGAGATCAAGAAAGTGCTGATGCAGCCCTGGAAGCTGTACATGCGGCGCAAGGAAAACCTCGACCCCGGCTTCATGCGCAGCGCACTGGAACTTCACTACTACCGGCCGGCGTTCTACGGGTGGATAGAGGCCGTGGGGGCAGACCCCGAGCTGCTGTACGCGGCCGACATCGATGAAAACAGCCTGGTACTCGACGTGGGCGCGTACGTGGGCGAATGGGCCGAGGAGATCGTAAAGCGCTACGACCCGAGAATCATTGCGTTCGAACCGGACCCGGGCAACTACACCAAACTTGCACGGTACGCAGAGGATCACCCCAAGGTCACGCCCTTCGCCTACGGCGTGGCGGACAAGACCGAAACGCTGGAAATGGCGCTGCAGTATATGGGCTCCAGCGTGTACGAGAAGAATTTCAAGAAAAAGAAGATGCCCACCGCGCAGGTTGAAATCCGCGACATATTTCAGGTCTTTGAGGACCTGCAGCTCGGCGACGTGGACCTGATGAAAATCAATGTCGAAGGCGCCGAGTTCCCCATGATGGAACGGATGATCGAGACCGGCATCCTCGGCCGCGTGAGAACCTACCTCATCCAGTTCCACGAATGGCACCCGGGCGCCTACGGCAGGCGCAGGCGAATCCGCCGGGCCCTGGCGGCCACCCACAGACTGGAGTGGGACCATCACTTTATCTGGGAGAAGTGGGTCAGGAAGTAGTCGGGGCCCTGCCCATTACAGGCGCACCCATTTTTCCCACACGAATTCGTAGTTCCACTCTTCCCGGTGGGTCTTCGACAGCGCCTCGCGAATTGCGCGCCGCTTTTCCTGTGCACCGGGCAGCCACTCGTGGAACTGGATCATGAAGCAGTCCACCTGCTTCACCAGGTCCGCCTCGATCATTCTCTCAAGCAGCGGGTATTCGGCACCTTCGATGTTGATTTTCATGAGGTCGACATTACCCAGCCCGAGCTCTTTCCAGGCCGTATCGACCGACGCGATCCTGACTTCGATTCTCGGCATATCGGCATTCTCGGAGCGCTCGTCGAGCATGGATGAGCCGAGGCCGTTCAGCGTGAATTCGACCTGTTCGTCCTCGCCGCCCAGCCCGTAATCCAGCGGCTTAAGCTTGGGGTTGTTCTGGGCCTTGTTGTTCAGCCGTGAGAAGGACTGCGGATTGGGCTCGAATGCGTAGATGATCGGGTTGTAACGATCGACAATGTTCTGGGTCCACTTCCCGGTGAACGCACCCACATCGAGCACCAGGCTGTTTTCATCGATATCCGCCTCGTGCAGGATGTTGGGATTCATGACGGTGGCGCCGAGGAAGTTGATGATGGCGGGACTGTAGTAGTGCAGTTCCAGCATCTGGCGCAACGATTCGTGGACATTGCGGAACTTCCAGCGCATATAGACCGTGCGCGGCCACATCAGGATTCTCCTGACCTGGTAACTACCTGGAATCGCTCGGCTCATACCAACCCTTCAGGCAACCTCTGCACGGCATGGATTCATAGACGGGGCACATCGATTATTATTGGCGTTAAACGCAATGTTATTATTTCGTTCCAATCATGTCGACCAGAGAACAATAATGTCATCGACCGCGCTGCCGCAGGACGGCTGGCGATGGGCGGCCGGGCTGTTGCTGGCCCTGCTGTTATTTTCCTGGCTGACAGGCCTATGGAACACCGTGCGCGAATGGTCCCGGGCCGGGGCTGAGTCGGCGGCGGACCGGCCGCCGAATATCCTGCTCATAGTCGCCGACGATCTCGGCTACAACGACACCTCCCTGTACAACCCCTCGGGCCTGGATACACCCCACCTGCAGCGACTGGCGGCGGCCGGGGTGACTTTCGACAGGCACTATGCGGATTCCACCTGCACCCCGAGCCGCGTGGCGATTCTCACCGGGCGCTACCCGGAACGCTCGGGTTTCCGGCCCGTGGGTGCGGAGATTCCCGCCGATTACCCCACCGTCGCCGAGATGTTGCAAGCCGCGGGCTACCGCACCTATCTCACCGGCAAGTGGCACGCCGGGGAGGAGCGCCGGCAGGGCTGGCCGGGCGGCAAGGGGTTCGACCGGTGGTTCGGCTTCCTCAACCAGTTCGAGCTGTCCCCCGAGCCGGCGCAGGGCGCCCCGTCCCCGCCGCGCCCCACTTACCGCAACCCGCTGCTCAGGAGCGACGACAGCGAGCCCGTGCGTCACGAGGGGCACCTCACGGAAATCCTCGTCGACCACAGCGTCGAGCGGCTGCGCGAGCTCGAGGCCGCCGGGCAGCCCTGGTTCCTTTACCACGCCTTCTTCGCCCCCCACAGCCCCATAGAGCCCGCCCCCCACTACAGGGCGCGGTTCGCCGACACACCGGAAGGTGCCTACGCGGCGCTTGTCACCCAGATGGACGACGCGCTGGGGCGACTGCTTGACGCGATCGACCCGTCGACGACGCTGGTGATTTTCCTCAGCGACAACGGCGGTACGAACCTGCAGCGGGACAACAACTACCCCTTCTTCGGCAGGAAGAACGAGCCCTACGAGGGCGCCTATCGCACGCCCCTCGTCATCAGCTGGCCCGGGCGGGTACCACAGGGGGAGACCCGCGGGGATGTCGTCATGAACGTGGATATCCTGCCCACCATCCTCGCCGCCGCGACCGTACCCCCCGCGGCGGGCATCGACGGCGAGAACCTGCTGCCAGTCGCCATGGCAGGAGCTTCGCTCCCCGGTCGCTCCAGGGGGTGGGAGAGTTACAAGGCAAATATCAGCGCCCTCGGGTTCGGCTACCTCGACGCCGGCGGGCGCTGGCGCCTCGCCAGCCTTGACGGGCTGACACCCGCTCTGTACGACCTGTCGCAGGACCCGGCCGGCGACACCAATACCGGCGCCGACAAACCGGATCTCGTCCGCTCGCTCACCCGGGACTTCTGGGTCGACCAGTGGGAGAAAAGCCTGGTACCCGCGCGCGGTGACGCCGGACCGGGTTCGGGGGAAACCGTCTATTCGGGTTTCGACACACTGCGCACCCCCTTCAGGCACGGATTTGCCGTGGGCCTCGCGCTCGGCCCGTTGCCGCGGGAGGCCGCGGCCGCAAGGCAGCTGCTGGCGGTGCAGGCGAATCACTGGGAGGTCGTCTACGAACCAGCGACAGGCCTGGAGTGGCACATCGGCGGCGAGGTGTTCCGCGACGCCAGCTTCGAACCGACCCGGTGCAATGCCGTGGTTCTCACGGGCAACCTGCAACCCCACGGCCACCTGGAAATCCGCGAACCGCGCTCCCCGGTCCGCCTGTACTCGGACGGCCTGCTCGCGGACAGGCGCGGCCATCTTGAGACCGCCCTGCCGGCCGCCGGGGCAGACCTCTCGCAGCCCACCGTGGTCTATTTCGGGGGGCGCGCGATGTTCTCCAACATGACACTCAGCGACTGGGGAGATCCTTTTGAACCGCGCCTGAAACAGCAGCACCTGGACTTCTACAGGGCCGCCCACGAACAGCGCTCACTGGTGCTCGCGGACGTCGACATGATGACCTCCCGGCTCTGCATCCAGCCCTGAACGACCCCGGGGTAGAGACTCATATCTTGTTGTTTTCAATGAATTTCTAAAATTTGAGAAAGTGTGTTTTATTTGTCCCCGCGCAACTGCGGCAGGGAACTTTGACCCCCGTCTCAATTGAGGGGGGTTTCCTTGACAGTCTGTCAGCCCAGATGCCATCATTTTTCGCCCTGCGCATAACGAGAACGCTATGTCCGTCAGTCCGCTGTTCCTCACCATTGACATCGAAATCACCAACCGGTGCAATGCCACCTGCCATTTCTGCCCCCGGGATGCCACGCCTCACCAGGGCATTATGGATGTCGACACCTTCGACAAGGCCCTCGCGCGCGCCGTCGAGTACCGGAAGGTGGTCGCCGAGGTATCCGGACTGCCCGTCACCGTCAGCCTATGCGGGCTCGGCGAGCCCCTGATCAACCGCGAGGCGGTCAATTTCGTCAGGAAGGTGAAGGCAGAGGGCTTCAAATGCTCCATGTCCTCCAACGGGGCGCTGCTGACCGAAGACAAGGCCACGGCACTGCTGGACGCCGGCCTCGACGAGATCTACATCAATATTTCCGACATCGGCGAGGAGTACGAGAAGGTCTACAACCTGCCCTTTGAAAACTCCTGTGAGAACATCACCCGCTTCGCCGAGCTGGCCAAGGGCCGCTGTACTCCCGTTATCATCCTCGTGGACCACCACGATGACAAAGAACACGTGGCGGCAATGGAAGCGTTCTGGAGAGAGCGCGGCATGCGGCACTTCCATTCATACAGCGTTATCAATCGCGGCGGGGCGCTGTTCGTGGAGCACATGCAGTTCGAGCAGTACACGGAGATGGTGCAGGCGCGGGCGGAACTGACACAGGGCGGAGCTCAACCCCTCTGCGGCGCACCCTGGGGTTTCCTCTTTATCGGTTACGACGGCAACTATTACCTCTGCTGCTCCGACTGGCGCAAACAGGCCAGTCTAGGCTCGGTATTCGACCACAGCTTCCTCCAGGTGACGCGCCAGAAACTGCAGATGGTCGTGAGCAGGGAGCCGGTTTGCAAGACCTGCAATCACGACCCGATCAACATGCTTACCGAAGAGCTCCGCGCACAAAACGAGGGGCTGGTCAGCGAGGCCGAGGTGGACGAGTTACGCAAGGCCCTGATCGCCGGCAGTGCGGAGATCAACCTCAAGCTGGGCGAACTCCTCGAGTACGGTGAACGCCACCCCGACGGAGTGCTGCCGGCAGACGCCGATATCATTCCCGTCGTGGCGACGTCCTGAGGCGGAAACAGCTTTTCCCTATCCGTGCGCCCGGCAACACACCTCCTGTCGAAGAGTGTACCAATGGACGATTGCAGGCAGATCGAGAACCTGATCTACCTCTACGCGGAACGCATCGATGGCGGGGACCTCGAGGGTGTTGCCGACCTGTTTCGCAACGGTGAAATCGTCTCCACCGCCTATGATTCACGGCACGCCGGGTACGAGGAAGTACTCGCCCTGTACCGCAACTCGTGTCGCCTGTACGAGGACACCGGCACACCGAAAACACGACACCTGACCAGCAACATAATTATTCAGCTCGACGACTCGGGCCGCGACGCCCACGCGCGCTCGTGCTACACCGTGTTCCAGGCAACCGACAGCTTACCCCTGCAGCCGATTATAGTCGGGCGGTATGAAGACCGTTTTGTAAAAAGCTCGGGCGAGTGGCAATTTTCCAGACGGGAAATGTTTGTCGACCTGGTCGGCGACCTCGGTGCACACCTGCTCTACGACCTGAGCCGGAGTTGAGAGGTTGACGCCTGGGCTGCAGGGGCCGCTACGACGCGGCTTTTCGACCGGCGAAACTGTGATGCGCAGCACAGCGCTGCACCTGGCCGGGCCTATAAAACCTGTACTTGCCAGGACGGCATCTACTATAATGTAAAGCCAAAAAAAACCGCAGTATCTTCATGGATATCAGCATAAACATCGACATCGAAGCCACCAACCGCTGCAACGCGGTTTGTCACTTCTGTCCGCGCGATGCGACCCCGCACCAGGGGCACATGACCATGGAGACTTTCGAGCAGACCTTGTTCCGCGCCGTGGAACTGCGCGAGAACAATGCCGAACGCACACCGTTCCCGGTAAGGCTGGAACCCAATGTCTGCGGACTCGGGGAACCTCTCATCAACCCCAACACCCCAGAGTTTATCCGCCGCATTCGCGGGGCGGGCTTTGACAATTGCAGCATGGCCAGCAACGGCGCACTACTGGACACACGCCGCCGGGGAGCCATCCTCGACGCCGGTGTTACACGTGTAAATATCAATATTTCCGACCTCGGGAAGGATTACGAGGATATTTACAAGCTGCCCTTCGAATCCACCCGTGACAATATTGTCAGCTTCGTCGAGGAGTCTCGCGGCCAGGCCGAAGTGCACATCGTACTCGTCAATCATCGCTGCGACCCGGATCACACGGCGCGCATGAAAGACTTCTGGCTCGGCCACGGGGTCGACGGCTTCATGGAGTACGAGGTCATCAATCGCGGCGGCGCGCTGTTCGTCGATCACATGCAGTACGAGAAATTCCCCGAACGCACCCGCGCGAAGAACATCATGAAAGAGTGCGGTGTCGACTGGATGTGTCCCGTGCCTTTTCTCTACGTGTTCGTGGGATACGACGGCCTGTACTACCTGTGTTGCTCCGACTGGAAGAAAGAGGCACCGATGGCAAGTGTTTTCGATACGCCCATTCTCGCCATCAGCGAGCAGAAACTCCATCACCTCGCCAGCCGCGAGCCGGTCTGCAAAACCTGTAACCATGATCCACTGAATTCTGTCACCGACATGGTTCGGGCGGTGGAGGCCGGCGAGAAATCCGCGGCGGATCTCGATGAGATGGTTACCATGTTCACAGAGCAGAGCGGCCAGGTCGAAACCGCCGTGGAGATGGCCAGGGAGTTTATCGACCAGGTGCGCACCAGTCGCCTGGAATCCCGCGGCAAGCGGCTGATTCCCGTCCACGCCGTCTGACCCGCCCGCCAGTGCTATTGGCCCACCCATTCAGGTCCCGCGGTCCGGGACGATAAGACGGATACTCCATGACTTCCGGCGGTGACAGGCGTTACCTCTTCATTCACGTAATGAAGACCGGTGGCACATCCTTCGCCGACCTGCTGCGCGTCAATTTCCCGGATGGCGCGCGCTACCCCGACGCGGTACTCCCACCCGACGCAGAACTGGGGCGCCGTATGGAGGCCTACACGCACGTGCCGAAGCTGGTCGAGGACGTAAATCGGCTGGCTGAGCAACTCCAACTGGTCAGGGGACACGTGCCCTACAGTGTCCGCTCGTTACTGGACAGGCACTATGAAACCCTGACGCTGCTGCGAGACCCCGTGGAGCGGACGTTTTCCTACCTCAAGCACTGTCGCAAGTACCACGTTGAGCACAAGGATATGGTGATCGAGGAAATCTATGAGGACCGCTGGTTCTTCGAGACGTTCATCGCCAACTACCAGACAAAAATTTTCTCTATGAGCGCCATCGAGGCCCTGGCGGAGACGCGGCTCGGCGACATGTCACCGCCCATACCACCCCGCGCCGCTTTTACGGCAGAAGGGCCGATTCCCCCCGAGGCGCTGGAAATGCATGGCAAGAACTGGGGCCGACTATCGCTGGAAGTCTTCGCTCCCGCCACCGGTGTAATCAAGGTGGATGAGGATCGACTGGCAACAGCGAAGAAGAATTTGTCGGATGTAGACCTCGTGGGTGTGACGGAGGGTTACCCAGACTTCGTCAACGCCCTGCACACCCGCTATGGCTGGCAGGTGCCCGACCTGCCCCGGAAAAACGTCAGCGACAGCCTGGATTTGACACCCGGGCTGCGCCGCCGCATAGAATCTGACAACGCCTTCGATATGGAGTTGTACGAGTTCGCACGTACACTGGCCGTGTAGCAAGACCGTCCCGCGAGCGCTGTAAATGGCCATCTACCGCCGCTCACTGACGTACAACCCGGCAGGACGGCTACAGGAGAAAACCACATGAAAAGCTTATGGAATGACAGCGAGGCGCAGAAGTTTGCTGGAGATGCCCTCGCCATGCGTGTGTATACCTCAAGGCTGCTGGGCTCGGATGAAGACCTGGTAATGCACGGAGGGGGCAACACCTCGGTAAAGGCCACCGTAAAGGATTTTTTCGGCGACGACGTCGATGTGCTGTATGTGAAGGGCAGCGGCTGGGACCTGAAGACGATAGAGGCCCCCGGTTTTCCGGCTATCCGGCTGGAGGAAACCCGGAGGCTCGCCGAGCTCGACGAGCTTTCTGATCCCGACATGACGCGGCAGCTGAAGGCCCTCATGCTGGACCCTGCGTCGCCTTCCCCCTCGGTGGAAGCGATCCTCCACGCCATCATCCCGGCCCGTTACGTTGACCACACCCACACCGATGCGGTCGTGACCCTGAGCAACAACCCGCGCGGGGAGGAATTGCTGCAGGAGCTGTTTCCTGACTGCCTGATACTCCCCTACGTCATGCCCGGCTTCATTCTGTCCAAGCAGGTCAACGATGCACTGAAAACCGTGGACCTGGACGAGTACAAGGGCATCATCCTGATGCACCACGGCGTCTTCACCTTCGACGACGATGCCCGCACCGCCTACGAAGACATGATAGAACTGGTGTCCCGGGCCGAGGACTACATCGAGCGCAAGGGCGAGTCCGATCACCCCGCGGCGGATACTGCCGTAGACCTCATGGACCTGGCCCGTATCCGGCAGGCGGTGTCGCTGGCCCGTGATCGCGCCCAGCTCGCGATGCTGGATCGCTCCCCGGACGCCCAGGGTTTCGCCTCCCTGGACAACGTGCACGATATCGCCTGCCGGGGCCCGATCACTCCCGACCACGTGATAAGAACCAAGCGCATCCCGGTCGTCATCGACGAAACACCCGCGGACGGGGTGCCGGAGATCGCTCAATTTGCGGAGGAGTACCGGCAGTACTTTGCCGACAACGGCGACGACAGCCTGCAAATCCTCGACCAGGCCCCGCGCTTCGGCATCTGGCGTAACCGGGGGTCGATCGCCTTCGGGAGCAGTGTGAAGGAGTGCGGTATCGTGACTGATATCGCCCGGCACACGCGCTGGGCGGTGCAGACCGGTGAATCCCTGGGCGGCTGGGAAGCACTGCCTGAAAAAGACATTTTTGAACTGGAGTACTGGGTGCTGGAACAGGCCAAGCTCGGCAAGAGCACCGGGCCGGGCAAGCCCCACCAGGGCAAGATCGCCCTGGTCACCGGCGCCTTCAGCGGCATAGGCCGCGCGAGCTGCGAGGCTCTTGCCGAGGACGGGGCCGTAGTTGTCGGGCTGGATATCAACCCGGAAATCACCTCGGCCCTGGACGGCGCCGGTATGTACGGCGCGGTCTGTGACCTCACGGACGACGAGGCTATACGGCAGGCGGTGGAAGGCGTCGTGGAACGCTTCGGGGGCCTGGATATCGTCGTCTGCAACGCGGGAATCTTCCGCTCGGGCGAGCGTATCGAGGAGCACTCATCCGAGACCTGGGACCAGACCATGGCCGTCAACCTGACCGCCACACAACGGGTCATGACAGCGACGATTCCGTATCTGAAACTCGGCATCAATCCATCGCTCCTGCTCGTCGGGTCGCGCAATTATGCGGCCCCCGGCCCCGGGGCGGCGGCGTATTCCGTGAGCAAGGCAGGCATCACCCAGCTCGCCAGGGTCGCCGCCCTTGAGCTGGCGCCGGAAGGTATCCGGGTAAACGTCGTACACCCGGACGCGGTCTTCGACACCGCACTGTGGACCGATGAAGCGCTCGCTCGCTCGGCCGAGCGCTACGGTATGAGCGTCGAGGAGTACAAGACCAAGAACCTGCTGAAACGCGAGATCAGGGCGGCGGACGTCGGCCGGCTACTCTCCACGATGGCCGGCGAGGCCTTTCGCGCCACTACCGGCGCACAGGTGCCTATCGACGGCGGCAGCGATCGCGTCATCTGACACGCACCCGCCGATAGCCGTCCAGGTCAGGGACATTCGGTACACAATCGGTAATAGGGATTCTCGTCCGGCTTTCCCGTGTACTCCAGCTGGTGTACGAGGCGCTGGAAATAGTTCGTCACCCAGATATTGTTGTCGTCGTCCACGTCGATGCCCTTGAAGGCCCACGCGGGCCTGTCCTGCTCACCGCACGGCACCCCCGTTTCATCCGGCGCAGCCCGCCGCAGTGAGCCGTCCTCGTCGCGGTACGGCAGGTCGAGATGATCCAGAAATACCATCTCGGTCCATTCCGCATTGATCATGCCGATGGACGGCGGGTCCATGTCCAGCGGACAGGCGCCGGCCCAGGCGGAAACCCAGAGGTTGCCAAACCGGTCGAGCGCCATCGAATGGGTTGTGATATTGCCCGCGTGTTCCACGAACATCGGTATCTGGAACGATGTCATGCAGGGGTTTTTCCCCGCCTCGTCGAGGTAGCGGCAGCGGTCCGGGTTGGCGATATACGCCTGAATATCGAAGCGGAACACCTCCGCCCTGCCGTTGGCGGAAAACAGCAGGTCGCCATCGTGCGGGTGTATGTGGATATGGTGCAGCCGGCTGAAATAGGTCGCGGGCAGCTCGGGTACGATGTACTGCGACCTCTCCAGTGGAAAGAGCTCGTTCTGGCCTGTGGCCGGGTCGAACCGCCCGATACTCTCTCCCACGAGGTGCGTGTACCATATCGCCCCGGGATCGGGATCGTCGGGTTGTTGAACCGCAAGCTGGTTGATCAAACCCCGGGTCGTACCGGTTGAATACTTGCGCATGCAATTGGTTTGATCCGGCCATTCACAATAGGAAACGGGAAGGGGCCGTACGGGGTCGCCCTCCACATCAAACTTCCACAGGTAGTTGTTGTAACTGTCACAGGCGAACCAGCCCTGCGGATTGAACGCTACCAAAGCATTGTTTCCAGACTGGGAAAACCAGATAACCTCCCTGGCCTCGTCCCAGGCGATGCCCATGACCCCCGAGCGGTTGTCGGGCACCGGAAATATGCAGAATTTCCTGGCGCGCGGCGTATAAGACACGATGCGGCTGTAACTGGGTACGTCTATCGGCAGTTCCCGGTTGCTCCAGTGACCCGCCTGTGGAAACCACAGCCTTCCCCGGCCGTCCTCGATCAGTCGCTCCGCCAGGGCCTGCTTCGTGCGCAAGCCGCGCCGCTCTACGTACGGCCAGCTGCCCCGACTCGCCCTGATCGGGATCACCAGGCGCTGCAGCTCGGCCGCGCCATCGGGATCCAGGCGATGCAGCGACTCGCTGAATTCGCCGACAACCCAGACCTCGTCCTCCATTGCGAGAATGGCGATGGGGAATTCGACCGCCTCCATGGGATAAGTATGGGGGACGTACAGTCCCGCTGGCGCCTCATCCTGCCTCGTTCCGCGGGATTCAGCACCGGGCCTCTCCCCGGTTGGCGACGCGCACGACGCCAGGAAAAGTCCGGATAACAGCCACGGCAACGCACGTCGAAAGAATGTCACAGAGTTGTACACGGTTACCCCGCTGCCTGATAGTTGGTAATGCGTGAGACGGGATTCTATCTGCTCGTCCGGGACCGAACAATCCGGCACACCGCGACTCCCGCGCGACTCAGGCCGTGGCATCGGTTTTTATGGTAACGTAAGCCCGACCTTGCGGAGGCGACAATGCTGAGCGACGACTACACCTTCATATCCAGGCTGCTGCATCGTGTGGCGCTGGGGTCGAAGCTGGTGGCGGAGGCGACCTTTGACCTGGAGCAGTCGCGCAGCAAGATCGATCCCGCGGGAGTTGACGAGCACCCTGTGTTTGTTTCCGGCCTGGCCCGGGCCGGAACGACCGTCCTGATGCAAACGCTCTACAGCACAGGTGGATTCCGCTCGTTGACGTACAGGGACATGCCGTTCGTGCTTATGCCCGGGATGTGGAAGAACCTGTCGGCGGGATTCAGCAAAGACATGGAAGCCAGGGAACGCGCCCACGGCGATTCGCTGCTGGTGGATTTCGACTCCGCCGAAGCCTTCGAGGAGATTTTCTGGCGCATTTTCTACGGCGAGCGCTATATCGCCCCGGACTGCCTGGAGGCGCACGATCTCGACAACGGGCAATGCGCGCAGTTCCGGCGTTTCGTTGGCGCCGTGGTGGCAAGCGCGGACAGCGAGGCCCAGGGGCGGTATCTCTCCAAGAACAATAACAATATGCTGCGGCTCGCCGGAATTCGGCGCGCCTTCCCATCCGCTTCCATCGTGGTGCCCTTCAGGGACCCTGTCCAGCATGCGCTGTCACTGCGCACGCAACACCAGAACTTCGTTGCAAGCCAGGAAGGCGATAAGTTTGCGGTGGACTATATGAACTGGCTCGGTCACCACGAGTTCGGACTGAATCACAAACCGTTTCGTTTCGGCGCGTCCGATATTGCGCTGGAGTCCCTGGACCCCGCTGGCCTGGACTACTGGCTGGCCCAGTGGATCAACGCGTACACGCATGTGTTATCCGCCGCGCCGGGCGGTGCGATATTCGTCTGCTACGAAAACCTCTGCGCCGATCCGGACGGCACCCTGGGGAACCTGATGGAGCAGATAGGGCTGGACAGGGACCTCGCGTCGGGCAACGACATTTACAAGATTCGCGAACACGAGGTGCCTGTGCACAGTGAGGAACTGTCCGCAAAGGCCTACAACGCCTATGAAGAGCTCAGGGGCCGGGGAATCTAGCTACGGGACGGGCCTGGTCCGTCATTGTATCGACCGCTATGGACTCCCCTGATTCGAATCCCGACAACGTCCCGGTCATCGATCTGGAGTGGCCGCGCGCGGTATTGGTCGACGCCCTCGCCGAAAGCTGCGAATCGTGGGGGTTTTTTCACCTGGTAAACCACGGGTTGGACAATACCGTGGTCAGTCGCGCCTACGCCGCCCAGGTTGAATTCTTTGCCCGGCCGCTACCGGAGAAGCGGCGCCACTCGCGCACACTGACCAACCCGTGGGGCTACTACGATCGCGAACTGACCAAGAACCTGCGGGATCGCAAGGAAATTTTCGATTTCGGCACGGACGTCGACGTGCCCTGGCCGGTGCTGCCGGCAGATTTCCAGGACGCGGTTCAGGCCTACGCGAATGCCTGTTACCCGCTTTGCCTGCGCCTGCTCGAACTGCTCGAGGACGTTCTCGGCCTCGAGTCTCCCTGGCTGCGCGATGCCTTCAAACCGCACCACACCTCGTTTACCCGCCTCAATCACTACCCGGTGGGAGATCCGCTGGAGGACAGCGACGCGCCGCCAGCTGGTCCGCTGGGAATCAGCCGGCACACGGACGCCGGTGGCCTGACCATACTGTTGCAGGACGCGGTAGCCGGTTTGCAGATGTACCATCAGGATTGGCGGGATGTCGCGCCCCACGACGGGGCGCTGACAGTCAATATCGGCGATATGTTACAGGTCTGGTCGAACGACCGCTTCCGCGCACCCCTGCACCGGGTGCTGGCCAGCCGCGACAAAGACAGGTATTCCATCGCCTATTTTCTCAATCCCGCCCGGGAGTGTGTGGTTGAGCCGCTGGCGGTCGAGGCCGGAGAAGGCGCCAGATACCGGCCTGTTCCCTGGGCGGAGTTCCGCGACCTCCGTGCGCAGGGCGACTACGGGGACTACGGGGAGGAGGTGCAGATCGGGCAGTACCGGGTACGGAGTTGAACTTGCCCTGTGGGTGCACATGGCAACCCTCTCAGCGGGTTGCGGTAGGGACAGAGAATCATCACATTCCAAAAAGAGGAAGGGCCACCCCAACGGGGTGGCCCTTTCTCTTTTTAGGAGCCTGGCGATGACCTACTACTGGTCGCAAGCGCTGCTTGCGATCCCTGCGGGACGCCTGCGGCGCCACCTTGCCGTGCCTTCGGCACAGGCGCGGTCACATGGCAGCCCTTCGGGCTGCGTCAAGACGGCAGGGCAGGCATCACATTCCAAAAAGAGAAAGGGCCACCCCAACGGGGTGGCCCTTTCTCTTTTTAGGAGCCTGGCGATGACCTACTCTCACATGGGGAAACCCCACACTACCATCGGCGATGTACCGTTTCACTACTGAGTTCGGGATGGAATCAGGTGGTTCCAGTACTCTATGGTCGCCAGGCAAACGGCTATGAGGAGCGAAGTGACGAATGGCCGTCCCCGAGTGCTTCTGTCGGGGACCTCGTTAACCCAGGTACCGCTCCTGTTCTGGATTCCCGCCTGCGCGGGAATGACGGTGCCGGGCCAGCTTCACAGCCTCAAATAGGGCGATAGATCAAGCTGTCTGTTGCCCTACAGGGATGTAGGGCCATCGAGAATCGTCTGGAACGATTCCGATGCCTTTTCGTGGTTTAACACTGGACTTGCCACAACATCCTTCGTCATCCGGGCTACCGATTCCTCGATAGCCTATAACTCAAGTTATATGGTCAAGCCTCACGGGCAATTAGTACTGGTTAGCTCAACGCCTCACAACGCTTACACACCCAGCCTATCAACCTCGTAGTCTTCGAGGGCCCTTCAGGGGGATCAAGTCCCCAGGGAGAACTTATCTTGGGAGGGGCTTCCCGCTTAGATGCTTTCAGCGGTTATCCTGTCCGAACATAGCTACCGGGCAATGCGTCTGGCGACACAACCCGAACACCAGAGGTTCGTCCACTCCGGTCCTCTCGTACTAGGAGCAGCTTCCCTCAATTCTCCAACGCCCACGGCAGATAGGGACCGAACTGTCTCACGACGTTCTAAACCCAGCTCGCGTACCACTTTAAATGGCGAACAGCCATACCCTTGGGACCGGCTTCAGCCCCAGGATGTGATGAGCCGACATCGAGGTGCCAAACACCGCCGTCGATGTGAACTCTTGGGCGGTATCAGCCTGTTATCCCCGGAGTACCTTTTATCCGTTGAGCGACGACCCTTCCATTCAGAATCGCCGGATCACTAAGACCTACTTTCGTACCTGTTCGTCTTGTCAGACTCACAGTCAAGCGCGCTTGTGCCTTTACACTAACCTCATGATTTCCGACCATGATTAGCGCACCTTCGTGCTCCTCCGTTACTCTTTGGGAGGAGACCGCCCCAGTCAAACTACCCACCACACACTGTCCCCGATCCCGATAAGGGACCCAGGTTAGAACCCCAACATTACCAGGCTGGTATTTCAAGGACGACTCCACAATGGCTGGCGCCACCGCTTCAAAGTCTCCCAGCTATCCTACACAAGTAAGGTCAAAGTCCAGTGTGAAGCTATAGTAAAGGTTCACGGGGTCTTTCCGTCTAGCCGCGGGTACACTGCATCTTAACAGCGATTTCAATTTCACTGAGTCTCGGGTGGAGACAGTGTGGCCATCGTTACGCCATTCGTGCAGGTCGGAACTTACCCGACAAGGAATTTCGCTACCTTAGGACCGTTATAGTTACGGCCGCCGTTTACCGGGGCTTCGATCAAGAGCTTCTCCGAAGATAACCCCATCAATTAACCTTCCGGCACCGGGCAGGCGTCACACCCTATACGTCCACTTACGTGTTTGCAGAGTGCTATGTTTTTAATAAACAGTCGCAGCCACCTGGTCACTTCGACCGACCCAGGCTTAGGGAGCAAGTCCCATCACCCAAGCCGGCGTACCTTCTCCCGAAGTTACGGTACCATTTTGCCTAGTTCCTTCACCCGAGTTCTCTCAAGCGCCTTGGTATTCTCTACCTGATCACCTGTGTCGGTTTACAGTACGGTTCCTTACTATCTATGCTTAGAGGCTTTTCCTGGAAGCAGGGCATCAACCACTTCATCGTCAGCTTTCGCTTCGGACTCGTTATCAGGTCTCAGCCTTAGTCGCCCGGATTTACCTAAGCAACCAGCCTACACCCTTGAACGCGGACAACCAACGCCGCGATGGCCTAGCCTTCTCCGTCCCCCCGTCGCAATAGTAAGAAGTGCTGGAATGTTAACCAGCTTCCCATCGACTACGGCTTTCGCCCTCGCCTTAGGGGCCGACTCACCCTGTCCCGATTAGCGTTGGACAGGAAACCTTGATCTTCCGGCGGGGAGGTTTTTCACCCCCCTTATCGTTACTCATGTCAGCATTCGCACTTCTGATACGTCCAGCAAACCTCCCGGTTCGCCTTCAACCGCTTACAGAACGCTCCTCTACCATGCGTGCACTTCCTTAAACCTACTCCCTTCGGTCGCAGCTTTAAGCGTGCCCGCAAATTTGCTTCGCAAATTTACGCACACCTTCCACTCGACGTTCGGGGGCGCTTGGTCGTCGGCAGAGCCGACGACAAGCGTCCAAACTGAATAGGTTTAAGTGAAGTACACACATCCGCAGCTTCGGTTACCGATTTAGCCCCGTTATATCTTCCGCGCAGGCCGACTCGACTAGTGAGCTATTACGCTTTCTTTAAAGGGTGGCTGCTTCTAAGCCAACCTCCTAGCTGTCTAAGCCTTCCCACATCGTTTCCCACTGAACCGGTATTAGGGACCTTAGCTGGCGGTCTGGGTTGTTGCCCTCTCGACGACGGACGTTAGCACCCGCCGTCTGTCTCCCGCGATCGTACTCCTGGGTATTCGGAGTTTGCATGGGGTTGGTAAGTCGGGATGACCCCCTAGCCCAAACAGTGCTCTACCCCCCAGGGTAAATTCGCGAGGCTCTACCTAAATAGATTTCGAGGAGAACCAGCTATCTCCGGGCTTGATTAGCCTTTCACTCCGATCCACAGCTCATCCCCTCATTTTTCAACATAAGTGGGTTCGGGCCTCCAGTCAGTGTTACCTAACCTTCACCCTGGCCATGGATAGATCGCCCGGTTTCGGGTCTATTGCCTGCAACTGGACGCCCTATTAAGACTCGGTTTCCCTACGCCTCCCCTAAACGGTTAAGCTTGCTACAGACAATAAGTCGCTGACCCATTATACAAAAGGTACGCAGTCACCCCACCAATGGTCGGGCTCCCACTGCTTGTACGTATACGGTTTCAGGTTCTATTTCACTCCCCTCTCCGGGGTTCTTTTCGCCTTTCCCTCACGGTACTGGTTCACTATCGGTCAGTCAGGAGTATTTAGCCTTGGAGGATGGTCCCCCCATGTTCAGTCAAGATATCACGTGTCCCGACCTACTTGTCGCAAGCTCAGTACCACGGCTCGGTTTTCGTGTACGGGGCTATCACCCTCTATCGCCGGACTTTCCAGACCGTTCCACTAACCAAACCGCTATCACTTGCAGGCTACTCCCCGGTCGCTCGCCGCTACTGGGGGAATCTCAATTGATTTCTATTCCTACGGGTACTTAGATGTTTCAGTTCCCCGCGTTCGCCTCCTACACCTATGAATTCAGTGCAGGATAACCAGCTTACACTGGCTGGGTTTCCCCATTCGGACATTCCCGGATCAAAGGTTGGTTGCCACCTCCCCGAGACTTTTCGCAGGCTCCAACGTCCTTCATCGCCTCTGACTGCCAAGGCATCCACCGTATACGCTTAGTCGCTTGACCATATAACCTAAGTCATATGACCAGATGACTGCACCCACCCCCCTTTAGCAACAGGGCGGGTACTGAGACACACTGCCCATACCTCGGTAGCGCTAACTACCAGGACAACGTGCCCGCCGGATGTTGTGACGCTTAAGTCACAGTGTTTTACATTACAACTCATGGTGACAACGGGGAATTGAAACCCGTCGCCACCGGAACAATTTATCCATGAACTGCATGGCTTACTTAAACTTCAAGTACCCCATGTCAGTCCAAAGACTCAGCTTGATCTATCTTGTTAAAGAACACTCCGGTCGTTAAAACCAGAAGGAAGCGCACAATATGCGCTTCCTTCTGATGTCGTGATGCGATGAAGATTAGGTGGTGGAGCTATGCGGGATCGAACCGCAGACCTCCTGAATGCAAATCAGGCGCTCTCCCAGCTGAGCTATAGCCCCGTAAGTGTGTTCGACAACCACGAACTTGCCAGACAAGCCAATTGGCTCCAATCGAGGCGCTGTGTCGCGACGTGTATTAACAATACACGAGCGGCGCAGCAACGAAGAGTGGGGACAATTGGTAGGCCTGGGCAGATTTGAACTGCCGACCTCACCCTTATCAGGGGTGCGCTCTAACCAACTGAGCTACAGGCCTGTTTTGTCCGGCCCGCATTGTGCTGACTTTGTTATTTTGCTCGCTCGGTTGGTCATGTATTGATTTATACACTCCCGCCCTCGCTCGCAAAATGCCTCGTCAGCCCTGCTGCGGCCTCGCCCAAAATCGCTCTACAGCGAAACAATCGGGCGCACTAAAACGGCAGAGCTCGTGATCTCTTTCGCATCAACCAGATTCGATGAAGACAAATGTGTGGACACTTGAAGGGTGTGTCACGTTTCGTTTAAGGAGGTGATCCAGCCCCAGGTTCCCCTAGGGCTACCTTGTTACGACTTCATCCCAGTCATGAATCACTCCGTGGTGATCGCCCCCCCGAAGGTTAGGCTAACCACTTCTGGAGCAACCCACTCCCATGATGTGACGGGCGGTGTGTACAAGGCCCGGGAACGTATTCACCGTGACATTCTGATTCACGATTACTAGCGATTCCGACTTCACGGAGTCGAGTTGCAGACTCCGATCCGGACTACGAAACGTTTTGTGGGATTCGCTCCAGCTCGCGCCTTCGCTGCCCTTTGTACGTTCCATTGTAGCACGTGTGTAGCCCAGGCCGTAAGGGCCATGATGACTTGACGTCGTCCCCACCTTCCTCCGGTTTGTCACCGGCAGTCTCCTTAGAGTTCCCACCCGAAGTGCTGGCAACTAAGGACAAGGGTTGCGCTCGTTACGGGACTTAACCCAACATCTCACGACACGAGCTGACGACAGCCATGCAGCACCTGTCACTCGGTTCCCGAAGGCACCAATCTATCTCTAGAAAGTTCCGAGGATGTCAAGGCCTGGTAAGGTTCTTCGCGTTGCATCGAATTAAACCACATGCTCCACCGCTTGTGCGGGCCCCCGTCAATTCATTTGAGTTTTAACCTTGCGGCCGTACTCCCCAGGCGGTCTACTTAGTGCGTTAGCTGCGCCACTAAGAAATCAAGTCTCCCAACGGCTAGTAGACATCGTTTACGGCGTGGACTACCAGGGTATCTAATCCTGTTTGCTCCCCACGCTTTCGCACCTCAGCGTCAGTATCGAGCCAGGAGGCCGCCTTCGCCACTGGTATTCCTCCACATATCTACGCATTTCACCGCTACACGTGGAATTCTACCTCCCTCTCTCGTACTCGAGTCACCCAGTATCGGATGCAGTTCCCAGGTTAAGCCCGGGGATTTCACATCCGACTTAAGTAACCGCCTACGCGCGCTTTACGCCCAGTAATTCCGATTAACGCTCGCACCCTCCGTATTACCGCGGCTGCTGGCACGGAGTTAGCCGGTGCTTCTTCTATAGGTAACGTCAGGGCTCACCGCTATTAACGGTGAGCTTTTCCTCTCTATTGAAAGTGCTTTACAACCCTAGGGCCTTCTTCACACACGCGGCATGGCTGCGTCAGGGTTGCCCCCATTGCGCAATATTCCCCACTGCTGCCTCCCGTAGGAGTCTGGGCCGTGTCTCAGTCCCAGTGTGGCTGATCATCCTCTCAGACCAGCTACGGATCGTCGCCTTGGTGAGCTTTTACCTCACCAACAAGCTAATCCGACGCAGGCTCATCCAGTAGCGACCGGTCCGAAGATCCCGGCCTTTCCCCCGAAGGGCGTATGCGGTATTAGCCTGAGTTTCCCCAGGTTGTCCCCCACTATTGGGTAGATTCCTACGCGTTACTCACCCGTCCGCCGCTGTACTCACACCGAAGTGCTTTCTCGCTCGACTTGCATGTGTTAGGCCTGCCGCCAGCGTTCAATCTGAGCCATGATCAAACTCTTCAGTTGAATGTTTTACCTCGATCAGAAATCCGGATCGGGAATGCAACGGGCGGTAAACCGCCGCTGATTCATTTTCCGGGTCCCGTCAGGAGGGGATGTTTACGTGACGCTCACAAGGAGCACCCCACGGCCACATCCAAATCAAAGGCTCAGACACAATTCGAAATCAATGTTCAATAAAACATGAATCAATGAGTCACTTGTTGTGTCTGAATGGTCGTGACAACCATCCCAACAAGTGCCCACACATCTGTCTTCATCGAGTTGTTAAACAGCTTCCTGTACCGCTTGGGCAAGGAAATCCCGCCGGGTCTGCCCCGACCGAGGACGCGTATTATACGCATGGGCGACCGCTTGGCAACCGAAATATCAGGTCGGGGTAAAAGAATTTTTGGGGGGCCAAAAATACGCTCAAAAAAGCACCAGGGAGCCCTGCTCGCGGACCCGCCCTAAGCGATCGCCAGGCCATTGTTTACGCTGTCAACACTGGCCTCTGGGAGGGGCTTCTGGGCCCCTCAGGTGATCTCGAAGAGGTGGTACTTCTTCTTGCCCAGCCGCACCAGGTAAAAACGGCCGAAAACGGCCTGCCCGGGCTCGAAACAGGCCCCCGGATCGCCGTTGTCGGCCATATCCAGGGTCCGCTCATTGACGGTCACCGCCCCGCGGCCCAGGGCGTCCTTGACCTGCTTCCCCGATGGGGCCATCCCGGCGTCGGCGAACAGCTGGGTCAGCGTCTCCGGAAGGGCCTCCCGGGCGAGGGCGCTGGCGGGCAGGCCGTCCTGCCGCAGCTGCAGGACATCGCCTTCGGCGAGGTCTGCGATGCTGCCCTCGAACAGTGCCCGGGTAATGCGCTCGGCGGCGTCGAGACCCTCCTGGCCGTGTACCAGGCGGGTGACCTCCCGCGCGAGCACTGACTGGGCCTCAGGGCGCCCGGAGCGCGCGGCGTCGGCCCGCTCCAGTTCATTGATGTCCGCCACCTCCAGAAAGGTGAAATACCTCAGGTAGCTGTACACATCTACGTCGGCGCTGCCCAGCCAGAACTGGTAGAACGCGTAGGGGGAGGTCCGCTCCGGATCCAGCCATACCGTGCCCGACTCCGTCTTGCCGAACTTGGTGCCGTCGGACTTGGTGATCAGCGGCATGGTCAGGCCGAACACCTGGTTGCCGTGCAGGCGGCGCGTCAGGTCGATACCGCCCGTGATATTGCCCCACTGGTCGGAACCGCCCAGCTGCAGGGTGCAGTCGTAGCGGCGGTTCAACTCGGCAAAGTCGTAGGACTGCAGGATCATGTAGGTGAATTCGGTGAAGCTGATGCCGCTGCCCTCGCGGTCGATTCTCTGCTTCACGGATTCCTTCTGGATCATGGCGTTGACCGAGAAGTGCTTGCCGATGTCGCGCAGGAACGTCAGCACGTCGAGGTCCGCGGTCCAATCCAGGTTGTTCACCACCTCGGCGGACGCCGGGCCGGCGTCGAAGTCGATGAACCGCGACAACTGGTTACGGATCTTCTCGACCCAGCCGGCTATCACCTCCGGGGAGTTCAGCGCGCGCTCCTCGGACTTGAAGCTGGGGTCGCCGACCAGGCCCGTGGCACCACCGACAAGGGCGAGGGGCCGGTGCCCGGCGAGCTGGAAGCGACGCAACATCAACAGCGGGACCAGGGAGCCGATATGCAGGCTGTCCGCCGTGGGATCGAAACCGGAATAGAGCGTGCGCGTACCGCCGTCCAGCCAACCCGGCAACTCGTCTTCCCCGGCCACCTGGAACACCAGGCCGCGGGCGCGAAGATCATCGAGAAGTGCACTGCTCATGGGTTTGCGGGAGCCCTTGAAAAGCGTGTTGGACGGCGGGCGCTCACGATACAACACCCCCTCCCAATTGCAAGTCCCGGTAATGTTCACGCTGTCCGGGTAGCCCGATTTCGGTATACTGGCCCGGCTAATTCCTAAAAGAATCCCGGGGACATGCCAGCGGCACGCAAGCGGCGAGGGGCAACCGCGATACACGATCGGCGGGGGGCGATGAAGCCATTCCGCGCGGTACCGAAATTCCTGCTGTTGGTGGGCTCAGTGCTCACCGCGACGGCCGTGAGCGCGCTGCTCGTCGACAACACCCAGGAGCCCCCGGTCACGACGCTCGCCACGGCGGCGGACGAGACACCCCCCGCGTTCGCCGCATCAGCGGCGCCCCCCGAGCCGGCAGAGCCGGCCCCCGCGGCGGAACCCCCCTGGGCGGAACAGATCGTGCGCAGCGGGGACAACCTGTCACTCATCTTCAATCGCGCCGGTTTCAGTGATCGCCAGGTGCACGAAGTGGTCACCGAACCCGACAACGGCAAAGCGCTGGCGAGGATCTTCCCGGGCCAGGCCATCGCCTTCCAGGCGGATGAACAGGGGCAACTCATCGGCGTCCGGCACGTCAGGTCGGCCCTGGAGAGCGTGACCTATCGCCGCGCGGAAGACGGCTTCGAAAGTGAGGTTGCCACCCGCGAGCCGCAGACCCGCGAGGCGTGGGCCTCCGGTGTCATCACCTCTTCGCTGTTCCTGGCGGGACAGGAAGCGGGGCTGTCGCAGAACATGATCATGGAACTGGCCAATATTTTCGGGGGTGTCATCGACTTCGTGCTGGACCCGCGCAAGGGCGACACCATCCACCTCGTGTACGAGGACCTCTACCTGGACGGCGAGAAGTTCCGCGACGGCGAGATCATCGCCGCGACCTTCGTCAACCAGGGCGAGACCTTCAACGCCTATCGCTATGTCGACGCCAACGGGGAGGTCGGGTATTACAACGAGAAGGGCGTGAGCATGCGCAAGCCCTTCCTCCTCGCCCCGGTCGATTTCACACGCGTGAGTTCCAACTTCAACCTGAGCAGGCTGCACCCGATCTACAAGACCCGCAGGCCCCACCGCGGCACCGATTACGCGGCTCCCACCGGCACTCCCGTGTTCGCCGCCGGCGACGGCCGGGTCACCCAGGCCGGTTACACCCGGGCGAACGGCAACTATGTGGTCATCCAGCACGGTGAGCAGTACATCACCAAGTACCTGCACCTGCACAAGCGCAACGTGCGGCGCGGCCAGCGGGTCGTGCAAAGCCAGGTCATCGGCACCGTGGGCTCGACCGGGGCCGCGACCGGTCCCCACCTGCACTACGAGTTCCTCATGAACGGCGTGCACCGCAACCCGCGCACCATTCACAAGAAGCTGCCCAAGGCCAAGAGCCTGCCGGCGGACGAGATGGACCGTTTCCAGCTCGCCATCAACGGCGCCTCGACGCAGCTGGCTGCCCTGCGCACGGACAACCAGCTGGCGATGAGCGGATCAGCCGAGGCTGACACCGCTACCCACTGAGTGGCCGCGACACCTGCACTTTTCGTCGGGCTGATGTCCGGCACCAGTATGGATGCCATCGACAGCGCGCTGCTCGACCTGGGCGACGCGACCCCCAGGCTGCTCGCCACCCACCAGCATCCACTCGACGAGGGCATCCGCGCGCGTATCGCCGCGCTCAGCCATCCAGGCGACAATGAGATCCAGCGCATGGGCGAACTGGACCGCGAACTCGGCGAGCGCTTTGGCAGCGCGGTGCTAGCCCTGCTGGAGGGCGCCGGTGTCGCGCCGGGCGCGGTGACCGCAATCGGCAGTCACGGCCAGACAATCAGGCACCACCCACACTCGGCCGCCGACCGCGGCGAGCGCGGGTTCACGCTGCAGATTGGCGATCCCAATACCATCGCCGAGATCACCGGCGTCACCACCGTCGCAGACTTCCGCCGGCGGGACCTGGCGGCGGGCGGCGAGGGGGCACCCCTGGCGCCCGGCTTTCACGCTGCGGCGCTCTCGGCAGCGGGGCAGAACCGCGCCATCGTCAATATCGGCGGCATCGCCAATGTGAGTCTCCTCGCCGGTGACGCGCTCCTGGGCGGGTTCGATACAGGTCCCGGGAACACCCTACTCGACAGCTGGCATGCGCGACACAGGGGCGAGGCGTTCGACCGGGCCGGCGCGTGGGCGGCCTCGGGCACGGTGGATAACGACCTGCTCCAGGGCCTGCTCGCCCACCCCTACCTGTCGCGGACGGGGCCCCGGAGCACCGGCAAGGAGGCGTTCAATCCCGCCTGGCTCGACACGGTGCTGGAGGAGTTTCCCGGGGTGGGCCCGGCGGACGTGCAGGCGACCCTGGTCGAACTGACGGCGGTGAGTATCACCGGGGGCATCGATGCGGAAACCCTCGCGGTCGACGGCGTTTACATCTGCGGCGGCGGCGCCCACAACCGGCAGCTGATGGCGCGGCTGTCGGCACACCTGGATCCCGTGCCCGTGACCACCACCGAGGCGCTGGGACTGCACCCGGACTGGGTGGAGGCCGCGGTGTTCGCCTGGCTCGCGCAGCGCCGGCTGGAGGGCGCACCCGCCGGCCAGCCCGTTGTGACAGGCGCGGCGGGCGCCAGGGTCCTCGGGGGGGTTTACCCCGGCGGGACGTCAGCTACCGGCGGTCAGAAATAGACGTACTCGCGCTCGCGCACCAGTTCACGCACGAGGCCGGGGCCGTAGGGCACCGGCTCGACAAAAGGGTACAACTCGGTCTCGTCCACCCCGTGCTTGCCCATCCAGGTCCTGCACGCCTTGACGTCGATGACCTCGAGGGCGGACAGGCTGGCCGCGAGATCGACCATCCGCTTGTTGTCGAGGTAGTTCTTCCGCAGGAGGTTGCGCAGCACCGGGCCGTGCAGCACAAAGGTTACGCGCGAGTCCGGTGCGGGCAGTTCCACGCCGGCCAGCATGAGCTGCTCGGCGCGCTCCAGCAGCTGGACAAACTCTTCCTCTGTCTGCAGCGCGATGTCGGCGACATAAAAGGTGGGCGCGGGTACTTCGACCGTGTCCTGGGCATGTGCAGCCGCTATCGACAGCAGGGGAACGCAAAGCGCGGCAAGAGAGATCGCCGCGCGCCGCAGGAGAGCGTTCAGGGGAGCCCTAGATTGAGAAGGAGGAGCCACACCCGCAGGTGGTGGTGGCGTTGGGGTTATTGATAACGAAGCGCGAGCCCTCCAGGCCCTCTGTGTAATCCACTTCCGAGCCGGCGAGGTACTGGAAACTCATCGGGTCGACGAGCACGGTGACACCCTCCGACTCTATCGCCGTGTCGTCCTCCGCCGCGAGTTCGTCGAAGGTGAAGCCGTACTGGAATCCCGAGCAGCCGCCGCCCGTGATGAAGACGCGCAGCTTCAGCTCGTCGTTCGCCTCCTCGGTGACCAGCTCCTGAACCTTGCGCACCGCCGCGGCGGTGAGGTTGATGCTGGCGGGGTTGAATGTTTCGGCTACAGACATCGAATCGATCCCAGGGCTCAGCGCCCCATTACTCCTTGGCCCGTCATTATCATAAAACCAAGTAAATCAGTCAATTATACGGCTCAAGCCCCCTCGGGCCGGGGCTTTGCGGGTTGCGGGTCCTCAGCCCCGGCGGCGCTCACGTGGGTCAGGCTGCCGTTGACCTCGGCGCCCGCGGACATTTCGACCAGCGCGTAATAGACATTGCCCTCCACGCGGGCACGCGGCGCCAGCTCGAGCTGGCCGGTGGCGTGGACATCCCCCTGGATGGCGCCGTTGATCACCACGTTGGGCGCCCGGATCTCGCCCTCCACGCGGCCCTTGCCGACGACCCTGACGAGCGCCTCCGTGTCCGGCCTGGCCACGATATCGCCCCTCACCACACCCTCGACATCGAGGGTACCGGCGAACTGGATGCTGCCGACCACCACCGTGTCCTGGGAGATCAGCGTGGTGGCCCCCGACCCGGCTCGCGACTTCTTCCTACTTCCCAACATGTGTGAATCGCTCCTGCAGGCGCCAGGGAAACTGGAGCCCGACTTCCGTCTTGTGCGGCTTGCTCGCCCGCGCCACGATCGATAGTCCTCCCGGTTCCATACCGTCGGGAAGTGTCAGCTCGCCCTCCACGGACTGGTAGTAACGAAACTGCAGCGCCATGGACTGCGCACTGAAGTCCGCGGAGAGATCCCCGAGCGGGATACTGACCTCGGCCCCGTCGAGGGTACCTTCCACTTCCGCCTCCAGCTGGCCGCGTACCAGTTCGTGTCTACGCGCCTGCTGCTGCACGACCAGCCGCAGGGAGTAGGTTCCCGGTCGGGCGCCTTCCACCAGCTCCGGCTGGCGGATACTCAGGCCGCCGGGCACCTCATCGGGCGCCATGAGGCTGCGGTAGAAACGCAGGCCCTCTTCCAGCTCCGTGGCGCGCTCCTTCTGCTGGGCCATCTCCAGGCGCACCAGCTCCAGCGCCTGCCGGTCGACCTCGTGACGGGTGCGCAGCATCTCCAGCTCGCCACGCGTCTCATCCAGCGCTTTCTCCAGGGAGGATACGGACTCGCGCAACCTGAGGGCGGACGCCGGGTCGCCCTCGAGGCGGGTCATCGCCGCCTCGAACCCGAGGTAAAGACCCGCCAGAAGTACCAGCGTGAGGGCCGCTGCCCATCGGATGACCTGATTGCCGGGAGACCGCATCGATGCAAGGTCAGGGCAACAGGCCCACCTGTTGCAGCCCGGCGTCCTCGCGCAGGCCGAGCATGATATTCATGTTCTGTACCGCCTGGCCCGACGCCCCCTTGACGAGATTGTCGATCACCGACATGACCACGACCGTATCGCGGTCCTGCGGCACCGTCACGGCGAGCTGGCACTGGTTGGCGCCCTTGACCGTACGCGTCTGGGGGTAGGCGCCCGCGGGGAGAACATCGACGAAGGGTTCGTCGCAATAGCGCGCCTCGAAGAGTGCCTGCAGGTCGGCGCGCGGTTCGCGCAGCCGCGCGAAGAGCGTCGAGTGGATGCCGCGGACCATGGGCAGCAGGTGGGGTGTGAATGTGACCTGGACAGGCCTCCCCGCAATATCCCCGAGGCCCTGTTCAATCTCGGGGAGGTGGCGGTGGCCGGCCACCCCGTAGGCCTTGAAACTGTCCGACGCCTCGCTGAGCAGGTGGTCCACTTTCGCCTGGCGCCCCGCACCGCTCACACCGGAGGCCGAGCTCGCGATAAGGCTGTCTGTATCCACCAGGCCCTCTTCGAGCAGCGGCAGGAATCCGAGCTGTACGGATGTCGGGTAGCAACCGGGACAGGCGACGAGCTGGGCGCCGGCGATGGCCGCGCGGTTCACCTCGGGCAGACCGTACACCGCGCCCTCGAGGAGCCCGGGGCTGGCGTGCGGTTCGCCATACCAGTGCGACCAGAGCTCGGCGTCGCGGATGCGGTAGTCCGCCGAGAGGTCGAGCACCCGCGCGCCCGCCTCGAGCAGCTCGGGCACCGTGTTCATAGCCACGTTGTGCGGCGTCGCAAAAAATACGATGTCGCATTCCGCGAGCACCGCGACGTCCGGTTCGGTAAAAGACAGGTCACAGCGGCCGCGCAGGTTCGGGAACAGGTCATCGACCCGGCGGCCGCTCTCGGCCCGGGAAGTCAGCACGGCCACCTCGGCGTCCTCGTGGGACACCAGGAGGCGCAGCAACTCGACACCGGTGTAACCGGTCCCGCCTACAATACCTACCCTGAACATGGTGCTACCCGTTTGTTCTCCTGTGATGCGCGGGCGCGGGAGCCGCCCCGCGCGCAGGACGAGTAGTATAAGAGCAAAGTGCGCCGAGAGAACTGTTAATATGTTTCTTTTCGCTGCCTGGGGGCGCCATGCGCCGGCTGCTCAGCACCTACCGCTACCGCCTGACGGATAACCGATCGCTGCTCGCCTACTCCCTGCTCGGCATCGTCGGCGGGCTGGCCTCCGGCCTGGCGGTGCTCGCCTTCGAACTGGCTATCGAGAGCCTGGGCGGGGCATTCGGCGTCGGGGACGGCGGGGAGGGATTCGAATCCCTCGCGCCCTGGATGCACTTCGCGCTGCCGGCGGGGGGCGCGCTGCTGCTCGGTTGCGCCTATGCGTTTCTCGCGCCGCAGGATCGGGAGACCGGCATCGTCCACGTGATTAGCCGCATGCACTCGCATTACAGCGTGCTGCCGTTGCGCAATGCGCTGGTGCAGTTCGTCGGCGGCGCTTTTGCCCTCGCGAGCGGTCAGTCCGGCGGCCGGGAGGGGCCCGGCGTGCACCTCGGTGGCGCTGCCAACAGCCTGCTGGGCCAGTGGCTGCAGCTGCCCAACAACAGCCTGCGCGTCCTCGTGGCCTGCGGCACAGCCGGCGGCATCGCCGCCGCCTTCCACACCCCGCTCGCAGGCGTGATTTTCGCGATGGAAGTGATCATGGTGGAGTACACCGTGGTGGGCTTCATGCCGGTCATCCTGTCGGCGGTGTCCGCCTCGGCGGTGAGCCGCTGGCTGCACGCCGACAGCGTGCTTTTCAGCTTGCCGCCGCTGCAAATGCAATCCCTGCTAGAGCTGCCCTGGATAGTGCTGCTGGGATTCTGTTGCGGTCTCGCGGTGTCGGGCTTCATCCGCCTCAGCACGCTGACCGCCCGCTTCGCCAACTGGCATGTCACGCTGCGCTTCACCCTCGCGGGACTGCTAACCGGAGCTCTCGCCCTGCTGACGCCGGAAATACTCGGCATCGGCTACGACACCCTGGACCTCACACTGCGGGGAGAGATGGCCCTGGGGGCACTGCTGCTCATCGCGCTGTGCAAGCTGCTGGCCACCGCGGTGAGCTGCGGCGCCGGCATGCCGATCGGCCTGATCGGTCCCAACCTCTTGATCGGCGCCTGTCTCGGCGGAGTGCTTGGGGCCATCGGCGGTCTGTTGCAACCCGACCTGGCTTCCGACCCCACGCTGTACATCGTCATCGGCATGGGGGCGGCCATGGCAGCGGTACTGAACGCCCCGCTGGCCGCCATCCTCGCGGTGGTCGAGCTGACACAGACCATCAGTATCAGCATGGCGGCCATGCTGGCCATCGTCACCGCCACCCTGACCACAAGCGGCGTGTTCCGACAGCGCTCGGCGCACCAGAGCGTCCTGCACCAGCTCAAGCGGCAGGTACCCGATGACCCGGTCAGCCAATTGCTGCATCGCTCCAACGTACAATCCTCCATGGATACCCGCGTGGTCCGGGTACCGGCTATCCTGGATCGCGACGGCAGGTTGCCGTTACTGGAGACCCCGCCGGCCTGGTGCCTGGTGCAGCGCGAGGGCGAAGACCTCTACCTCGTCGACGGCCCCGAGTTGCTCGCCTGGCTCGACGGCCGGCCGGCGGAGGAACCCGCCGCCGACCTGACCACCGCGGACATCCGGCGCTGGACTATCGCAGCGGTGCCCATGCAGGCGACCCTGCGCCAGGCTACCGATGCCATGCGCGAGGCCACCGCAGAGGCAGTGATCGTCTACGAGCACAGCCCCAGCACCGGCAACCGCCTGCTACACGGCGTGTTGACGCGCGAGAGCATCGAGCGCTTTTTCCTCGCGGGGCTGCAGTAGGTATAGTGGTTTCCGCGCAGGGGAACAGGTCATGCTCTGGCTGAAGGCATTTCACATCATTTTCGTCGTGTGCTGGTTCGCGGGTTTGTTCTACCTGCCGCGGATACTCGTGTATTACGCCGCCAGTGAGGAGCAGGCCGTGCGCGCCCAGCTGGCCATTATGGCGCGCAAGCTGTACCGCTTCGTCACCCCTTTCATGTACATCGCGCTGGCCCTCGGCGTGACCTTGCTGCTGATGAACCCGGGCTACTACTTCAGCACTGTGTGGATGTACCTGAAACTGGCGGGGGTCGGCTTCCTGGTGGTCTACCACGTGCAGTGCGGCCGGTACGTGCGCCGCATCAACGAGGGCACGAACGAGCACGGCCACGTGTTCTACCGCTTCTTCAACGAGGTGCCCGTGCTGTTCCTGTTCGCCATCGTCCTGCTCGCCGTGCTGAAGCCCTTCTGACTGGATATTCCGGCCACCAGCGCGGATACTAGTTCTCCCGACATCACTCGAAACGGTCCGGACCACCGACAGGACAGCGAGGCATGAGCAGCTCCGAACAACTTTACCAGCGTGCCTGCGAGCACATACCCGGCGGGGTCAATTCCCCCGTGCGCGCGTTCAGGGCGGTCGGTGGCACCCCCGTATTCATAGAGCGCAGCGAGGGCGCCTATGTCTATGACTGCCAGGGCAGGCGCTATATCGACTACGTGTTGTCCTGGGGCCCGATGCTCATGGGACACAATCACCCCGTCGTGCTCAACGCCGTTATCGAGCGTGCACGGAAGGGCCTCAGTTTTGGCGCGCCGACCGAACTGGAGTGCGAACTCGCCGAGCGCATTTGCGCGCTGCTGCCCGGCATGGACATGGTGCGCATGGTCAATTCCGGTACAGAGGCCACGATGAGCGCTATCCGACTGGCGCGGGGCTATACCGGCCGGGATACCATTGTGAAGTTCGAGGGCTGTTATCACGGCCACTCGGATTCGCTGCTGGTGAAAGCCGGTTCGGGCGCCCTGACACTCGGCGTGCCCAGCTCTCCCGGGGTACCGGCAGCGCTCGCCGAGCAGACCATGACCCTCACCTACAACGACGCGGACGCCGTGCGCACCGCCTTCGCGGAGCACGGCGAGAGCATCGCCTGTGTGATCGTCGAACCGGTGGCCGGCAATATGAACTGCATACCCCCCGCGCCCGGCTTCCTCGAGACCCTGCGGGAGCAGTGCACGGCCCACGGCGCGGTACTCATCTTCGACGAGGTCATGACCGGGTTCCGGTTCGGATTGCAGGGGGCGCAGGGCTTTTACGGTGTGGCGCCAGACATCACCACACTGGGCAAGGTGATCGGGGGCGGGATGCCGGTGGGCGCTTTCGGCGGCCGGCGGCAGATTATGGAGCACATCGCGCCGCTCGGGCCCGTCTACCAGGCGGGCACGCTGTCGGGCAACCCGGTCGCGATGGCGGCGGGACTCGCCACCCTCGACATCATCGCGCAGGACGGGTTTTACGAACCCCTGTTCGAGCGTACCCGACTGCTGTGCGAGGGGCTGGAGGAGGCCGCCCGTGAGGCCGGCGTGCCCTTCACCACGAATCACGCGGGCACCATGTTCGGGGGCTTCTTTACCCCGGAGAGCACGGTCAGCAACTACGGGCAGGTGATGGCGTGCGACACCGACGCCTTCAACCGCTTTTTCCACGCGATGCTCGACCGCGGGGTCTACCTCGCCCCCGCTTCCTACGAGGCGGGTTTCATGTCCAGCGCCCACACCGACGCGGACATCGCCGAGACCATAGGCGCCGCGCGGGGCGCGTTCCAGGAGAGCCAGGCATGACCTTCAAGACACAGCGCGGCATGTTTCCCACGACCCGGATGCGCCGGCTGCGCGCAAACGACTTCTCCCGCGCGCTGGTGCGGGAGAACAGCCTCTCGCCCTCGGATCTCATCTATCCCGTCTTCGTCCTCGACGGCGAGGACCGCCGTGAACCGATTCCCTCGATGCCCGGCATCGAGCGCCTCAGCATCGACCTGTTGCTTGCGGCGGGAACGGAGGCCCTCGGCCTGGGCATTCCCGCGCTGGCCCTGTTCCCCGTGGTTGACCAGGCACAGAAGTCCGCGGGCGCCGAGGAGTCCTTCAACCCGGACGGACTGGTGCAGCGCGCGGTGCGCGCACTCAAGGACGCGCACCCCGGCCTGGGTGTGATCACCGATGTCGCCCTCGACCCCTACACGACCCACGGCCAGGACGGCATCATCGACGCCGGCGGCTATGTCCTCAACGATGTGACCAGCGAGGTGCTGGTCAGGCAGGCCCTGTCCCATGCGGCCGCCGGCGCGGATGTGGTCGCGCCCTCGGACATGATGGACGGCCGCATCGGCGCGATACGCGAGGAACTGGAGAGCCAGGCGTTTCCCAACACGCTCATCCTGGCCTACGCCGCGAAGTACGCCTCCTCCTATTACGGCCCCTTCCGCGACGCGGTCGGCTCCGCGGGTAATATCGCCGGCGGCAACAAGTACAGTTACCAGATGGACTGCGCGAACAGCGACGAGGCGCTGCACGAGTGCGCGCTGGATCTCGCCGAGGGCGCGGACATGATCATGGTGAAACCGGGCATGCCCTACCTCGACGTGGTTCGCCGTGTGAAGGACGAGTTGCGTGCGCCCACCTTCGCCTACCAGGTCAGCGGCGAGTACGCGATGCATGTCGCCGCCTTCGAACAGGGCTGGCTGCCGCGGGAGGCCGTCGTGCTGGAGTCGCTGCTCGCCTTCAAGCGCGCCGGCTGCGACGGCGTCCTCACCTATTTCGCCCTGGAGGCCGCCAGGGCTCTCAACTGATGCGCCTCGCCTGTGCCCTGCTGCTGTTCCTCGTCACCGGAACAGCCGCGGCGGAATGCGAATGCCTGTGGCAGGGCGCTTTCGTGGACGTGCACGAGGGCGCCGACCTCGTCGTGAGCGGCACCGTGCTGTCCGCCAAGGGCAATTCCGTCGACGTCGCGGTGCAGCGGGTCATGAGCGGGCGGCAACCGCTGGAGACGATCCGTGTCTGGATGAAGGCCGCCGACTACTGTCGCCCGGAGGCGGCACTATTTCCCCCCGGCAGCGCCTGGGTGCTGGCCCTCCACGAGATAACGGAACAGGTCCCGGGGGGTTTCAATCCCGGCAAGCCCAACATCAGTTACGGCCGCATCGGCGACTACCGCCTGTCGGCCTGCGGTGGATACTGGCTGTCGCAGACCGGCGACCGGGTGACCGGCAACCTGGTGGACGCACCCCGCTGGGTGCGCGACCCCGAGATGACCCCGGTACTGCTCGACCTGGTGGACGCCTTTGTTCGCGGCGACATCGGGCGCGACGCCCTGGCGGAGGCGAGCAGGGAAGATCCCGCCCTGAAGGAGCTGATGCTGGACACGCGGGCGTTCCTGCGCGACGAAAACTAGCGAGGACTACCGCGAGATAAACGCCCTCCTACCGCGCACAGGGCCCGAAAAGCGCTGAAATGCCCCCGTTTGCGCGGAACTATTCCCCAATTCCCGTCGGTCTGCCGGGACAGGCCGCCCCACGATACGGTATAAAGGAGTCAGTTGGACCATCCAACGACGGATCGGGGCTGATGTACGGTTTTCGGGGGCAGCTGAGAAGGATTCGCGACTGGTGGTTCAGGGTGTGCACGGGCAACCTTGCCTACGGCACCCTGGACGAGGAACACTACCGGCAGCGTATTCTTGTCATGACTAGCTCTTTTTGGCTGGCCACGGTCGTCGTCCTCACCCTGCTCGTTCCCTTCGCCATCGAACTGACCCCCGAGGGTCGCTTTTCCGCCGACGTCCTGTTTGTCACCTCCGGAATCGGCGTGCTGCTCAGCATGCTCATCCTGCGTTACCTCGAGAGCAGGGTGATGGCACTGAACGTGCTGCTGACAATTTTCACCGCCGCCTTTTCCGCGGCGTGTTTCATATTCGGCGGCACCAGCTCACCGACCTACCCGCTGCTGTTGCTGGTACCGGTGATGGCGGGCATCGCGGGCAGCGTCGCGGTGGCCATCGGCTGGGGCCTGACGGTACTGGTGTTCTGGCTGCTGATCCTGGCGGCGGAGCGCAGCGGCTTCGAGTTCCTGCAGATCATCAAGCCGGAAAACCACAGCATGGCCATGACGCTGGCCTACACCGCGATGGCCATCGCGGTCGTCAGCGTGATCCTGATCTACGCGGAAATGAACAAGGCACTGCGCCGGAGCCTGCTGCAATCCAACAGTGAACTGGCGCACCTGTCGTCTCACGACCAGCTCACCGGCCTTCCCAACCGGCGCTTCTACGACGAGCGGGTTGCCGTTGCACTGCAGCGCAGCGCCGAGCGCGGCGGTATGATGGGACTCATGTTCATCGATCTCAATGAGTTCAAGAAGATCAACGACACCTATGGCCACGGGGCGGGGGACAAACTGCTGATCACGGTTGCACAGCGGCTGCAGACCTCGCTGCGCGAGACGGACCTGGTGGCGCGACTGGGCGGCGACGAGTTCGCCGCGGTACTGGAAGATATCCGCTCGCCCGAGGAGGTGACACGGATCGCGCACAAGCTGTCACAGGCGATCGAGCAGCCCCTGAGCATCCGCCAGAACGAACTGCATTTCAGCGCCAGCATCGGCGTGGCGATTTTCCCCATCGACGGCCGGCAGAAGCTGGAGCTCGAAGAGCAGGCCGACAAAGCCATGTACTACGCCAAGAAACGCGGGCTCTCCGTCGCCCTCTCCAGCCTCGAGGCCAGCAACGAGCCCTACCCGGTGAACCAGACGCGCCGCGGCAGCTGACGCCCCGCCTCGCAATCGCCAACGGCTAGATTCGGCGCCAGCCGGTCCGGCGCCGCCCGCGATCCTCGATCAGGTCCATCAGTTCGCCCAGCATCATCAGCGACAGGCCCCAGATCCTCCGGCCCTCGTACTTGAAACAGGGCACCGGTATCTTCGCGCCCCGGTATTCCCAGGTCATCTCTCCGCGGTTTGCGTCGTCGAGCAGGAACTTCATGGGCACCCAGACCACCTCCGCCACCTCGTGGTTGGGCTGCAACACCGCGTCGCGCTCGAGGCGGAACACGAAGGGCGTGACAACCATGCCGAGGGCGGCGCGGCCCGGTCGCGCACTGATTTCGGACAATCGCCCGATACACTCGTCCCCGGCGTCGAGTTCGAGCCCCACCTCCTCCGCGGTCTCCCTGCGGGCCACTTCGAAGCCGTTCGCATCTGACTTGTCCATGCGCCCGCCGGGAAACGCCATGTGGCCGGACCAGGGGTCGCCGCGTCGCTCGGCGCGCTTGATCATCAAAATATGCAGTTCCCCCTCGCGAACTTGCAGTATCATGGCCACCGCAGAGCGCTTGCGGAACGGGCGCAGGCGTTTCTTCCCGGGGGAGTGCTTTTCCAGGCGGCTTTCCAGCAACTGCAGGAGACGGGCGGACATCCCCGGGATTAAGCCAGCGGCGCGGTCGCTACACAAGGGCGCACCCGCGATTCGACACAGATAAAGACAGGGTGGAACAAAGCATCGAACCCACAATGCTGCTGACTTTGCAGAGCGTCGGCCTCGTCTACCGCGCCCGGCCCGCCCTGCACGACGTAAACTGGCATGTGAACACCGGGGAGCAGTGGGCCTGCCTGGGGCCGAACGGCGCGGGCAAGACCAGCCTGGCGCGGGTGCTCAGCGCGCAGGCAAAACATTTTTCAGGGGAATTTCATCGCTCGCAGGTACTGGGCGACGGCGGTGTCGCCTACGTCTGCTTCGAGGAGGCGCGCGCACTGTGCGAGCGCGATCGCAAACTGGACGACTCGGAGTTCCGCGCCGACGCCGCCGACCCGGGGACCACTGTGGAGCGCCTCATACTCGGCGGCCGGCCGACAGACCCGGACTTTCGTCGCTGGACCGAGCGCCTGGGCATCGGGCACATCCTGCACCGCGGATTGCGTTACATCTCCACGGGGGAGATGCGCAAGACCCTGCTGGTGCGCGCCATCCTGCTACGCCCTGCCCTGCTTATCCTCGACAGTCCCCTGGACGGCCTGGACCGCGCCACCCAGGAGGAGATGCGCGCCGTGCTGGAGGAACTGCTGGCGTCCCCGGCAACGCTGCTGGTGATGTGCCGGCAGATCGAGGACATCCCCGCCGGCGTCAGCCACGTGCTGGCACTGGACAACGGCGTGGTCGCAGCCTGCGGCCCGCGTGCCGCGGTCCTGGACGATCCCGCGGTACGCGCCCTGATGGAGCCGCCCCGGGTGGCGCTGTGCGCACTGCCGCCCGCCGCGGCGCGCCCCTACGAGCTACCCGCGCAGGGGCCGCTGCTGCAGCTGCGCGACGTGGAGGTATGCTACGGCGACCTGCAGGTCTTCAAGGGTGTGCACTGGGTCCTCGAGCGCGGCCAGCACTGCTGCGTCTCCGGGCCCAACGGCTGCGGCAAGACCACCCTGCTGAGTCTCATCACCGGCGACAACCACAAGGCCTACGGGCAGGACATCACTCTGTTCGGGGTGCGGCGGGGCTCCGGTGAAAGCGTCTGGGATATCAAGCAGAAATACGGGCAGCTCGACACCCAGCTGCACCTGAATTTCGCACGCAACATGAAGGTGCTCGAAGTGGTGGTGTCTGGGTTCTTCGACAGTATCGGGCTGTACGACGACTGGGGTGACGCGCAGCGCGACCGGGCGCAGCGGTGGCTCGCCGCCCTGGGCATGGAGGGCCTGGAGCGCGAGAGCTTCGACGCCCTGTCCTTCGGGCTGCAGCGCATGGTGTTGCTGGCGCGGGCCATGGTGAAGTCGCCGGCGATACTGCTGCTGGACGAACCGACCCTCGGTCTCGACGGGCACCACCGCCGGCTGATCCTGGAGGCCATCGACCACATCGCCGCCCACTCGGACACCCAGGTGATTTTCGTCAGCCACTCCGCCGGCGACATGCCCGGATGCATCAACCAGCACCTGCGCTTCGAACCCCGCGAGGGCGGGTTTGAAGTGACGGTGACGCCTACGCCTCCCTGATGCGGAAGAACACCGCGTAGAGTGTGGGTACCACGATCAGCGTCAGCACCGAGGCAAAGCCCAGGCCCGCCATGATGGTGACCGACATGTTGACGAAAAACACGTCGGTCAACAGCGGAATCAGGCCCAGGATGGTGGTCGCCGCCGCAAGCATCACCGGCCGCATCCTGCTCACCGCGGAATCCAGCACCGCCGTGTAACCCTCCTTGCCCTCCTCGATCTGCTGGTCGATCTCCTCTATCAGCACGATTGCGTTCTTGATGAGCAGGCCCACGAGCGACAGGGCCCCCAGTATCGACATGAAGTCGAAAGCGCCGCCGGTGGCCAGCAGTCCCGCCGTGATGCCGATAATCGCCAGGGGCACCGTCAGCCAGATAATCGTCGGTTGGCGCAACTTGCCGAACAGGAAAATACTGGTGAGGATCATGAGCAGGAAGCCTACGGGCAGCGATCTGCTGAGGCCCGCCTGCGCGTTCACCGAGTCCTCGTACTCGCCACCCCAGGCCAGGCTGTAGCCGGCGGGCAGCTCGATCGCCTCGACCTGCGGCCGCACCTGCTCGAACAACTCCGTGGCGAGCAGCCCCTCCTCCGGATTGCAGGACGCGATAATGGTCTGGATGCGGTCGCGCCCACGCACCACGGCGTTCTCCCAGCGGGTCTCGTAACGCGACACGACCTGGGAGGCGGGAACGGCGCGCCCGAGCACGGGACTCCACACCTGTATGTCGCGCAGGTTGTCGATGTCCCCGCGCTCGTCGAGGGGCGCACGCATGCGGATGGGTAACACCCTGATGCCATCGCGGTAGAGCCCCACGTCGACACCGTCGAAGCCGTACTGCATCGCGTAGCCCAGGCTCTCGCGGTCTACGCCCAGCTGGCGGCCCACCTGCTCGTTGAATACGGGCGTCGCCACCTTGACCGGCGCCCGCCAGTCGTCGCGGACGTCGATGGCGCCGCCACTGTCGCGCATGATGCGCTGGGCTTCTTCGGACAACCGGCGCAGGACTTCCGGCTCGGGTCCGGAGAAGCGCGCCTCTATCTTCGCGTCGCGGCCCGGGCCGATACGCAGCGCCTTGATGATGGGGTCGGTCCAGGGCATCTCCTCGCGCATGTACTGTTTGACCGCATTCCACACCTCGGGTATCTGCTCCCGGGTTTCTGTCTGCACGATGATCTGCGAGTAGACCGGCGCCGGTTCCCGGGAATCGTAGACCAGGGTGAAGCGCTGGTGCGGGCCGCCGACCACCGAGCTCGTCTGTACGACGCCGGGTTGCTGACGGAGAAATTCGCTGACCTTGAGGGTATCGTCCCGGGTCTTGCGGATGTCCACACCCTCGGGCTCCCACACGTCGACAAAGAAAATGGGGGTGTTGGAGTCGGGGAAGAAGCCGCTCTTGACGCTGCCGAAACCGATCACCGCCATCACGAAGAGGCCGACAACGGCGCCGAGCGTCACCCAGCGATGGTTGACCGCCGTGCCGACGATACGGCGATAACCCTGGAACAACGCCCCGGCGTAGGGGTCCTCGTCCGCCGCCTGTGGGTTGGGCTTGAGCAACAGGGCGCACAACAAGGGCGTGGTGCTGATTGCGGTAATCCAGCTCAGCGACAGCGAGATGAGTATCACGTAGAAGAGGGAGCTGGCGAACTCGCCGGTGTTGTCCGGCGACATCCCGATAGCCGAAAACGCCAGGATGCCGATAAAGGTGCCGCCCAGCAGGGCCCAGATGGTCTTGCCCACCGACTCCCGCGCGGCATCAGTGGCGCTCATGCCGCCGTTCATCCGCACCAGCATGCCCTCCGCGACCACGATCGCGTTATCCACCAGCATCCCCAGTGCGATCACGAGTGCGCCGAGTGAGATGCGCTGCAACTCGATGGCGAAGAGGTCCATGATGAACAGGGTGCCGGCGACGGTGATGAGCAGTACCGCGCCGATCACCACACCGGTGCGCAAGCCCATGAAGGCCAGCAGCACGACAATCACGATGGCCACCGCCTGGCCCACGCTGACCAGGAAGCCGCCGACGGAGTTTTCCACCTCCTTCGGCTGGTCGTAGACTGTGACCAGGTCCATGCCGACAGGGATGATGGGTAGAAGCGAGCGCACGCGCTCCTCGACCGCGGCGCCGACCTCGACCACGTTCTGCCCCGCCGCCATGGAAATGCCGATGCTGAGGCCGGGCTCGCCATTCACGTAGTAGATCTTTTTGGGCACCTCCTCGTACGCCCGGGTGATGGTGGCGATATCCGAAAGCCTCACCAGCCGCCGGTCCGAGGAACTGATCAGCAGGTCGCCGATCGCCTGCACGGACTGGAAGTCGCCCGTGGGGCTGATACGCAGGTAGTCGTCACCGACGGTGATGTTGCCGGAGTTGACGACCACGTTCTGGGAGCCCAGGACCGCGGCGATACTGCCGAGGTCTATTCCCAGTTCCGCCATGCGACTGCGGGACATCTCCAGGTACACGACCTCGCTCTGCTCGCCGTCGATGACCACCTTGCGCACACCCGGCACCAGCACCAGCTGCTTCTTGATCGCATCCGCCGTATCGTAGAGGTCGCGCCAGGTATAGCCCTGGCCGGTGAGGACCGTGTAGATGCCGTAGACGTCACCGAAATCGTCCAGGATGATCGGGTCCATCGCCCCCGGTGGCAGTGACGGCCGCACGTCGGCGATCTTGCGTCGCAACTCGTCGAAGATATTGGGCAGGTCCGCTGCCTTGTACTCGTCCTTGAAGTCGATGAGGATGTCCGACAGTCCCGGCCGCGACACTGACATCTTTATCCACTTGATCTGGGGCATGCGCTGGATGGCATCCTCCAGGTGGTAGGTCAGCTCGTTCTGCACCTCGAGCGCGGTGGCGCCCGGGTAGGGTGTCAGGATTTTCGCCGATTTGATGGTGAAGGGCGGGTCCTCGAGCTTGCCCATGCTCTGGTAGGCCTGGATGCCGCCGCCGACCATGATGACTACCAGCAGCCAGGAGATGACCGGGTTCCTGACCGAAAATTCCCCGATATTCATTGTGCGCGCTCCCTGTGCATCCGGGTCATCAGATCGGGTCGTCTTCGCGTGGCACCGCCTGCTCCGTCTGCGCCATTCGCGTCACCTTCATGCCCTCTGCGAGGTAGGGGGCGCCCACGGCGACGATCTCCTCGCCGCCGTTGAGGCCGTCGGTGACCTCGATACTGCGCCCGGTCATCCTCCCGATAGTGACCTCGCGCGAGGAGACTGTCATCGTGTCCTCGTCGAGCACCCAGACCCTGGGCTTCAGGCCACTGTCCGCCTGCACGGCGCGCACGGGCACGCGCTTGACCGTGTCGTGCTCCTCCACCACGTTGCCGAGGTCCAGCACCACATTGGCGGTCATGCCGGGCAGGACGGTGAAATTGAGAGGGGCGTCCATGGTAAACGTGGCGCGAAAGGTCTGGGTCTGTTCGTCGGCCTTGGTGGCGATCTCTTTCGGCCGCAGCGCAAAGCGCTCCTGTTCGCGCCCTTCGAAGGACGCATAGGCGATCACCTCCGACGCCGTTTCGCCGGAGCCCATCGACGTCTCGTTCTGGGTCCGCGCCCGCACCATGCGCATCACTGACTCGGGCACGTCGATCACGATATCGAGCTCCTCGACATTCTGCAGGGTAAATACGGTCTGCTTCGCCTGCACGTCCTCGAAGTTCTCCACCCAGCGCTGCGCTATCCGCCCGGAAAAGGGCGCCTCGAGCACCGTGTACTCGAGATCCACCCTGGCCTGGGACAGCGCCGCCTCGGCGGTACGGAAATTGGCTTCCATCCTGTCGTAGTCCATGCGCGAGATGTTGCCGTCGACGATCAGCTCCTTGCCGCGTGCAAAATTTCGCTCGGCGTTATCATAGGTCGCCTTGCGGTCCTGGAAGGCGATCTCGAAGTCGGTGGGATCGAGGCGGGCGATGACCTGGCCGGCCTCGACCAGGTCACCCTCCTTGACCAGGATCTCCTGCAACTGGCCCGCCACACGGAACGCGAGCTCGGCGCGCTGTGTGGCGTCGACCCGCCCGGGGAAGGTGCGCTGCATGTCCGCGTCGCCCCCCGCGACCTCGAAAATTTTCACCGGCCGGGTGGAGGGCTCCGTCGGCGCCTCCTCTGCCCCGCCACACCCCGCCAGGCACAGCGCGAGCAACGAGACCAAGGGGGACAGCGACCTCAGTTGGTTCTTCATACGGGAATTCCTTGTTGTAAACTCGTACAGGACTGCAGCACTAGTGTGTGTAGTTGCGCAGCTCGGCGCACTGCCGGGAATCACTACAATATAGCAGCCCCCGCTCCGCTGTCGCCCGGGCGCGCGCGGAATCGCCGCGCGCCGCGTGGGTGCGCGCCATCGCCAGGTAGATGTCCGCGCTGTCCGGGTCGATACGCTGGGCTCGCTCCAGCAGTGCGAGAGCCTCTTCGTAATCTCCCCTGGCGGTGGCCGCCTCGGCGCGCTCGAGCAACGGGCCGTAAGCGGCGACGGCGTTCGGGTCCGCGGGAGAGGGCGACGGGTCCGCGGCGGGAGGGGGCGCGGGGGGCGCTGGCGACGGCTGCGACGCCGGTGGTTCCGGCGGCGGCGGTTGGGATCCGGGCAATGTGTAGACGGAACAGGCCGGCAGGGTCAACGCTATTGCGGCACACAACAGGCGGGCCGCCGCGAGGGGCGCGGGTCGCTGAATTACCATCTGTTCCCTCACTCAAAAAGGCTGCGAAACCAGTCGACAATACCCGCATCCCGCGGGCGCGGCGAGCAGTTCGTGCGTTTGGTCGGCTCGGAGCCGGCCACGAACGGCAGCTTACGCGAGTTGGGGCAGTTTTCACCAGTGAGATACCCGTTGGTGTAGTCGACCCAACGTGTCTCGATGCCGTCCGGCATGCGGTAGGCGAAAGGTTTCTGGCTGGCGTTGGACATGAAATGCGCCCACACCTTCAGGGCCCCGGTGCTGCCCGTGAGGCCGGTGCCGCCGTTGTCGTCCCGCCCGATCCACGACACCGCGACGAGGTCGCCGGAGAAACCCGCGAACCAGGAGTCGCGCCCGTCGTTGGTCGTGCCCGTCTTGCCCGCCACGGCAAAGTCCTGGGGCAGGTAGTTGTAGACACCCCGCCCGGTCCCGCCGCGCACCACCTCCTGCAGGCCGAACTGCAGCAGGTAGGTGGCCCGCAGGCTCGCGGTGCGATCGTACTCGGTGAGGTAGCGGCTCAGGGTCTCCCCGTGGGCATCGACCACGTCGCGGATACTGCGCAGGGGCAGTCGGTAGCCACCCGCGGCAATGGACTGGTAGAGCGCGGCCATGGCGAAGGGCGAGTACTCCCCCGCCCCCAGCGTGAGGGCGGGCACCCGGGTCACGCCCTCATAGACACCCAGCCGCGCCAGGGTCTCGACCAGGGTGTCCAGGCCCAGCTCCATGCCCAGGCGCGCCGTGGCCAGGTTGTAGGACTGGGCCAGCGCCTCGTAAAGCAGGACCTCGCCGTGGGCCTGCCGATCGAAGTTGCGCGGCTCCCACACCTTGCCGCCGCCCAGGTCGGCCTTGAACGGCGTGTCGGAGATGACACTGGCCAACGTGTAGTAACGGGGCTCCTCGAGCGCCGCCAGGTAGATGGCCGGCTTGATCAGGGACCCCGCCGGGCGGCGCGCGTCCAGGGCGCGGTTGAACCCCGCGTAGCGGGGCCTGCGACCGCCCACCAGGGCGGCGACCTCTCCCGTGTCGAGGCGTGTGACCACCGTGGCGGTCTCCAGCTCACCGCCGGGGTTGATCTGGTCGAGTACGGCGGCGCTGCTGCGCTCGGCCTCGCGCTGCAGCAGCGGATCGAAGGTGGTGAAGATGCTCAGGCCGTCGCTGGTGAGGTCCTCGTCGCGGTACTCGCGGCGCAACTGGCGACGCACCAGGTCGAGGAACGCCGGGAAGGACTGCCGCACCTGGGCGTTGCTGTTCAGGCCCAGGGGCATGGCCCGGGCGACCTGCGCGTGCTCGGCGGAGATCACCCCCTGCTCCGCCATGACGCCGAGTACGACGTTGCGCCGGTCGCGGGCGCGTTCGGGGTTGCGCTCGGGGTTGTACAGGGACGGCCCCTTGATCATGCCGACTAACAGCGCCTGCTGGTGCAGCCCGAGCTGGTCCAGGGGCGTGTCGAAATAGTGGCGCGCCGCGAGCGCGAAGCCGTGGATGGCGCGCGGCCCCTCCTGCCCGAGGTAGACCTCGTTGACGTAGCTCTCGAGAATCTGCGTTTTCTCGAAGTGCAGCTCCAGCAGGACCGCCATGATCAGCTCGCGAATCTTGCGCGTGAACGTGCGCTCCGGCGTGAGGTAGTAGTTTTTGACCAGTTGCTGGGTGATGGTACTGCCCCCGGCGACCACCTGCCCGGAGCGAAGGTTGCTGACCGCCGCGCGGGCGATCCCGGTGAGGGAGAACCCCCAGTGCGACTCGAAGTCGCGGTCCTCCACGGCCTTGAGGCCCTCGAGCAGGGTCGGGGGCACGTCGTCCAGGCGGACCAGCACGCGATCCTCCCCGTGCTGCGGGTAGATGCCCCCGATCCGGACCGGGTCCAGGCGCATCAGGTCGACGCGGCTGCCGCCGGCGGACAATCCCCGCACCCGGTCGCCGTTGAACTCGACCAGCACGCGCCAGCTGGGCTCCCGCTCACCGGGAAAATCGAAACCCCGGGTGTGGACTTCCACGCGGTTGCGATAGCTGGAGTACTGCCCCGCCCGGCGCGGGGAGGTCACCTTGCGATACCCCAGTGTATCGAGCTCCCAGGCGAGGTCGGAAGCGGAGAGACGCGCCCCGGCGAACAGCTCCAGCGGCCTGGCGTAGACCTTCGCCGGCAGCTCCCACATCTTGTCCGCAAAGGTCGCGGTAATGCGGGCGTCGAGGTAGAACACCCACAGGGCGGCGATTACACCGGCGGCCAGGAGGATTTTCAGCAGGGGGCGTGAGGTGCGGACCATGGGGTGCGAGTGTACACCGGGGCCGGTGAATGTGAACCGGTTCCCGGTCCGGCGGGACGCACTTTTCTTCAAAGGGTGAATCAGGATAATAGGCCGCTGGTGTAACGAATGAGATAACCAATAATGAAGAAGTACAAGGCATACGGTATCGGCGCGGCCCTGGTGGACACGGAGATCAAGGTCGAGGACAGGGAACTGGCGAATATGAGTGTCGAGAAGGGCCTGATGACCCTGGTCGACCAGGACCGCCAGAACGAGCTACTCGGCCACCTCGAGGGGCACCTGGTCAAGGCCAACCACGCCAGCGGCGGCAGCGCCGGCAACTCCATGATCGCCACCGCACAGTTCGGCGGCCCCACCTTCATGTCCTGCAAGGTGGCCAACGACGCCGACGGCGACATCTACATCGCCGACCTCGAGGCCGCGGGCGTCGACCACTGCCTGACCGGGCTGCGTGACGACGGCATCACCGGCAAGTGCCTGGTGCTCATCACCCCCGACGCCGAGCGCAGCATGAATACCTACCTGGGCATCAGCGAGACCCTGTCCGTCGACCAACTCGACGCCGACGCCATCGCCGACTCAGAGTACCTGTATATCGAGGGTTACCTGGTGACCTCGCCCACCGGCCGCGCCGCGGCCGTGCGCGCCCGGGAGATCGCGGAGCAGGCGGGCGTAAAAACCGCCCTGAGCTTTTCCGACCCGGGCATGGTCGAGTTTTTCCGCGACGGTATCGCGGAGATCATCGGCGGCAAACTGGACCTGGTCTTTTGCAACCGCGAGGAGGCCCTGGGCTGGGCCGGGTCGGACGACATCGACACCGCGGTGGCGGCGCTGAAGGAAGTGGCCAACGCCTTCGTGATCACCCTGGGCGGCGACGGCGCCCTCACCTACGACGGTTCCGAGCTCGCCGAGATTCCGCCGCACAAGGTGGAGGCCGTGGACACCAACGGCGCTGGCGACATGTTCGCCGGGGCCTTCCTGTACGCCATCACCCGCGGCGAGGACTTCCCGACGGCGGGGCGCTTCGCCAGCCTGGCGGCGGGCAAGATCGTGGCGAACTACGGGCCGCGCCTCTCCGCCGCGGACTACCCCGCCCTGCGCGACGAGTTTTTCAGCTAGAAGAGATCGATCTGCCGGTTGGTCAGCGCGTCGAACGAGGTGCCGACGAAACCGAGGATTCCGTCGGCCACGGGCGCGAGCTGCCGGTCGACGTAGTGCTGGTAGTCGAGCGGAGCGAGCGGCCGCGCCGCCGGCTCCGCACCGGCGGTCGTGATGACATACTCCACCCAGTCCCCCCGGGACGGCACCGGCAGGCCGCGGCCCGCACACAGCCGCGCGGCGTGCACATGGGGCGGTATGGTACGCGTGTAGTCGTCCAGCCGCCGTCGCAGGCGCTTGCGGTACACAAGGCGGTCGTTCTCCCGGCCATCCAGTACCCGTGAGGTGACGGTTTTCACGTAGTCCTCGAAGGGCTCCTCCATGAACACCCGGCGGTACAGCTCCTCCTGGAATTCGCGGGCCACCCGGGTCCAGTCGGTGCGCACGTTCTCCAGCCCCTTGAACACGAGCCGGTCGCCGTCGGAGCCCCCCACGACGCCGGCGTAACGCTTCTTGCTGCCTTTTTCCGAGCCGCGCACGGTCGGCATGAGGAAGCGCCGGTAGTGGGTCTCGAACTCCAGCTCGAGCATGCAGGTCAGGTCGAACTCCTCGCGCAATACCGCGGCCCACCAGCGGTTGAGATCCGCCTCCAGCTGGCGGCCGGCCTCCTCTGCCGCCGCATCGTCCTTCGCGTCCTGGATCCACACGAAGACGGAATCGGTATCGCCGTAGATCACCCGGTGCCCGGCCGCCTCGATGCAGTCCCTCGTGCGGGTGAGGATCTCGTGGCCGCGCCGGGTGATGGAACTGGCCAGGCGGGGGTCGAAGAAACGGCAGCCCGGAGTGCCGAGCACGCCGTAAAAGCTGTTCATGATGATCTTGATCGCCTGGGACAGGGGCGCGTCGCCCGCGCCCCTGGCGGTGTCGCGCTCGCGCCACAACTGCTCGATCAGCTCCGGCAGCACATGGCCCTCCCTGGCGAAGCGGGCGTCGAGGAATCCCGGTACCGTCGCACTTTCAGGAAGCTCCCCCGCGACCCCCAGCGCAAGGCCGAGCGGGTCGATACAGAAGGTGCGGATGATGCTGGGGTACAGGCTCTTGAAATCGAGCACCAGCACGTTGTCGTAAATCCCCGGGGTGGAGTCGAGTACAAAGCCACCGGGACTGCCGACCTGCTCCGTGCTGGCGTTGGGCGCCACGAAACCCCGGCGGTGCAGGCGCGGCAGGTAGAGGTTGTCGAAGGAGGCCACCGAGCCCCCCATGCGGTCGACATTCAACCCGGTCATCAGGCTGCGCGCCACGGCGAAGTCCAGCAGCGAGGTGTGCGCGAAGATATCCGAGACCAATTCGCAGTCCTTGAGGTTGTACTCCGCCAGCCGGGTCTTGTCCTCGAGAAACAGACGCGTAATCTCCCCGCCCCGGTCCCCCCCGTGCAACAGCTTGCCCTCCCCCAGCAGCTCACGCGCGACGTTCTCCAGGGAGAAGCTCTCGAAGTTGTAGAATGCCGCGCGCAGCAGGTCGATGCCGTCGAGTACGACGCGGCCCGGGAAGTGCACGTTGAAGCGCTGGCCGTCGTCGTCCAGCTCGCGCCAGTGCCCCGCCCGGCGGTCGCGCCCGAGCAGGAGTCGTGCGCCGAGGTGTTCGGCCACCCGCTCCAGGTAGCGGGTGTCGAAGTTGATGACGTTCCAGCCGATGAACACGTCGGGGTCGTAATCGGCGACCCAGTCGAGGAAGGCGTAGAGCAGCGCCTCCTGGCTGTCGACACTGGTCACGAAGTCCTGTGTCGCGCCCTCCCCGATCATGAACACCCGGCGCACGTCGGCACCCTCACCCCGGCCCGCACTGTTCCAGCCGTGCACGGCAATGGAGTAGAGCTGCAGCCCCTCCATCGCGGTCTCGATATCCACGGAGACCACCCGCAGGTCCGGCTGGAACCGGTCGGGTTTCAACGCCGGGTTCTCCAGCAGGAGGTAACTGCCGCGGCGCCGCGGCTCACCGTGCAACAACGCGGAGCCGGCGACGAAGCGCTCCATAAGGAAGCGCTCCGCCGGGTTGATGTCCGCCTCGAGGGGATCCAGGCCGGCCTCGCGCAGAGCGTCCGCGGCGCGACGGGCCCGGCGGTGCTGCCTGAAGTAGAGACCGACGACATCGCCCATGCCGAAGTCCCGCAGCGCCAGGGGTCGCACCTCTACCTCGAACTCGCCGTCGAGCACCCGGCGGGCGTCTTCGGCCTGGAGCGCGGGCAGGAAGAAGACGCTGTGCTCGCCGCGCACCAGTGCGCAGACAGGCCCCTGGTCCGTGGCGAACCAGTATTCCAGCTCCACCCCGCCGGCGGTGTCCCGCCAGTTGCGGGTGAGGAGAAACCCGCGCAAAGTCTGTGCAGTCAAACTCCGACCTTTCCCGCCGTGCACGGGGCTGGGCTTGGGCCGCCCCGTGGCTTAAGCTATAGGCCCGTAAGCCACCGCAATTCCCGCGGTGCCCGGTTTTTTGCACCGGGCCGGGGCGTCGATCAGGAACCCGCAGCCATGGACAAGCCCGTCATCAAGCAAGACCCCTTATACCAGCTCCTGCGCAACGAGGACATCAAGGGCTTCAACGAGCAGCGCGACAAGCTCGATACCAGCGAGCTGGTCAGCGGTGACTACCGCGGCCGCGACCTGCGCAACATGAACGCCGACGGGCTGGACTTCAGCAATTCCTACTTTCGCAACGCGGACCTCAGCGGTATCGACTTTCGCAACACCAACCTGGAGGGTGCAAGTCTGCTGGATGCGAAGCTCTCGGGCACCTACTTTCCCGCCGAACTCTCCGCCGAGGAAATCAGGCTGTCCCTGGACACGGGAACGCGGCTGCGTTACACCCGCGGCTGAATCACCCCTGTGACAGCAGTTCCCCGAGGTCGATGATCGCCGCGTTGGCGCGGCTGATGTAGGAGGCCATGACGAGGGAGTGGTTGGCGAGCACGCCGAACCCGCTGCCATTGAGAATCACCGGGCTCCAGACCACCTCCTGGGTCGCCTCCAGCTCGCGAATGATCTGGCGCACACTGACCTGGGCGTTTTTCTTCGCGAGCACGTCCGCGAAGTCCGTCTCCGCCGCCCTGAGGAAGTGGATCAGCGCCCAGGCGGTGCCGCGGGCCTCGAAGAAGACGTCGTCGATCTCCGTCCAGGGTGTGCGCACCACCTGCTCGCTGGGCTTGAAGGTGGACTGGGTCGCCGCCCCGTCCCCCGCGAGATCCGTGTTGACCCGCATGCGGCCCACGCTGGCGCTGAGCCGCTGGGACAGGCTGCCCAGGCGCGTTTCCACGGTGGACAGCCAGTAGCGCAGGTTGTCGGCACGGGCGTAGAACTGTGCGTCGGGGGAGGCGGGGTCGGAGAGGCGCTCGAAATAACCGTGCACGTGCTCGAGCCCCGACCGGTACTCGGATTCCGAGGCGGGCAGCACCCAGCTGTTGGCGTGGAAGTTGAAATTGGGCTCGGCCACGGCGAGGTCGGGGTCTTCCGTCGACTGGGACTGGGAGCGGCTCAGCACCTCGCGCAGCGCCCGGGCGAGATCGCGCACCTGGATGAGCGCGCCGTATTCGAAGTTCGGCATGTTGTCCAGCCAGACGCCGGGGGGGAAGCGGTCGTTGCGCGTGAAGCCCCCGGGCTTGTCCAGCAGTGTCTCCATCACGCCGATCAGCGCGCCCGTGGTCACGGAGCCGGTGACGACCTCACCGCCTTTTTCCGCCGCCAGTGCGCGGGCCTTCTCGTTCACATCGAACAGCGGCGGCGAAATGCTCCAGTACATGCCCAGCAGGACCGTCGCCAGCAGGTAGACCGCGACGGCGATACTCACGCCGCGGGTAATACCGCCGGAGGGCAGGCGCTCGGCGATGATGTCGCGCCAGTCGGCGAGGGTGTCGGATACAGCGTTCATAGGGTCGGCCCGGGTCAGTGGTGATCGTGGGCGCCGCGATCGGGGGCGGCGGACTTGCGCGCGGTGGCTACTGTACAGACCTCCCCGCCCGATGCCAATTGCAGGCAGAGGCGGACCTCCTCACCGGGTGCGGGCATGCGCGCGAGGTCGAGGAGCATCAGGTGAGCGCCCCCGGGCTCAAGCGCCACGTCGCCGCCGGGTGCCACCCGCAACTCCTCGAGCTGCTCCATGCGCACCATGCCGTCGACCTCGCGGGTGGTGTGGATTTCCACGCTGCCCGCCACGTCGGCACGGGCGCCCACGACGACGACGGCCTCGGTACCCGGATTGTGCACACTGAGGTACGCGGCGGTGAGGGACTGGGAGGGCGGCAGCGCCCTCACCCACGCGCCTGACAGCTCGGGAGAGGCCGCGGCAGCCACCGGCAGCAGGCAGGTGGCCAGACAGCCAGCCGCGCAAGCCCCGAGGCGGCCGATCCGATATTTGCTCACTCTGCACTCCGTCTCTGAAACTATCGCCCCGGCAGGGCGTCCCAGTATAGTGTGAACGCGGCACACCTGCACGGGCCCCAGGGAGCCCGGGCTCCCTCGCCCGCCGCAGTCTTGTTACAATGGAGGGCCCGCCCGGCGCTGCGGGGTCCCGGCAGATAAGCTGTCGAACAGAGATAGATAGCGCCGCGGTTTCAAGGAGTTACGATGCGCGCACTGCTCGCGAGCCTGCTGCTTTCGCTGTCCGCCCCGGTCCAGGCCCAGGGCTTCGGCGATGCCGGTACCAGCTTTGGCAACGCGGGGGAGCCGGAGTTCCTGCCCGTCGAGGAGGCCTACCAGCTCGAGGTCGAGGTCACCGGCGCCGACAGCCTGCGACTCTACTGGCAGATTGCCGACGGCTACTACCTGTACAACCACCGCTTCAAGTTCGCCCTCGAGGATGCAGACGGCCCGGTCGAGCTCACCGCCGAACTGCCCGCGGGGCTGGAAAAGACGGACGAGTTTTTCGGCGACGTCGTCGTCCACTACCACAGTGCCGATGTCGCCATCGCACTGGCGGGCTCCCCGGGCCAATCGATGCTCTCGGTGACCTCCCAGGGCTGCGCCGACGCGGGTCTGTGCTACCCGCCCCACAAACAGCACTACACCATCGACTTCGATCGGGGCTCCGCGACCCGCGCGGAGGCGCCGCCGGCCCAGGCGCGGGGACCCGTCGCCACCGCCACCGCCGCGCCGGCGTCGCCGCCCGAGAGTGACAGCTCGCTGCTGTACATGTTGCTCCTGGCCTTCGCGGGGGGCGCCATTCTCAACCTGATGCCCTGCGTGTTTCCCATCCTCTCCCTCAAGGTGCTCAGTTTCGCAAACAGCACGGACCACGACCGCCACCTGCACAGCTGGGTCTACACCGCCGGGGTCATCGTCAGCTTCGTGCTGGTCGCCGCCGTCCTGATCGCGTTGCAACAGGCCGGGCAGGCCATCGGCTGGGGCTTCCAGTTGCAGTCACCTGGCTTTGTCATCGCCCTCGCCTACCTGTTCATCGCCATGGGCCTGTCCCTCTCCGGGATTGTCGAGTTCGGGGGCAACCTGATGAACGTGGGCAGCGGGCTGGCGAGCCGCGGCGGCACCAGCGGGAGTTTCTTCACCGGCGTGCTGGCGGTCGTCGTGGCCAGCCCGTGCACCGCGCCCTTCATGGGCACCGCCCTCGGCTTCGCGGTGAGCCAGCCGCCGCACATCGGCCTGCTCGTGTTCGCCAGTCTCGGCGCGGGTATGGCGGCGCCGCTGCTGTTGTTCAGCTACAGCGGCGCGGCCAGGGCGCTGATGCCCAAGCCCGGGCCCTGGATGGAGACGCTGAAAGAATTCCTCGCGTTCCCGCTCTACGCCACCGCGATCTGGCTGCTCTGGGTCGCCGGGCGCCAGACCGGTGTCAACACCATGGCCACTGCACTCAGCGGTGCGCTGGTCCTCGCCCTCGGGCTGTGGCTCTGGGATCACCGGCGCTGGCGGCGGGGCGTGGCGCTGGCCTGCGTGGCGGGTGCTGTGGCCCTCGGTTCCGTCCGGGGCCTGGACCTCACCACGGCCTCCCCGGGGATGGCCGGCGACAAGGTGGCGTGGTCCGATCACGGCGTCGCAGAATTGCGCCGCGACGGCAAGCCCGTGTTCGTCGATGTGACCGCCGACTGGTGCATCACCTGCAAAGCCAACGAGGCCACCGTGCTGCTGACCGACGAGCTCACCGCGGCCTTCAGCGACAACGGCGTGGTGTACATGGTGGCGGACTGGACCAACCACGACCCGGACATCGCGGGCCTGCTGGAGCGCCACGGCCGCACCGGCATTCCGCTGTACCTGATGTACCCCGCCGACCCGGCCGAGGAGCCGCTGGTCCTGCCGCAAATCCTGACCCGGCGCACGGTGCTGGATGCCATCGAGGCCGTATCCATCAAGAAATCGGAAGTTGCGACGGTTTTCTAGCACGATGGTCCCCCGTTCGCGGGATTTTGCCCAAAAATCAACACCTTCCGACGACTTTCGAGATGTTTGAGGGGTAAACACTAAAACCTCCTAACTTCTGGAAAATGGCCGGGAAATCGCGCCTAAAATCCGAAAAAGTACCAGATTCATGGACAGACCTGAAAAATTGGTCCAGAATCCGCCCATTCGCGCCCTAGCCCGGCCCATGCACGCCCCATTCCGGAGAGCCCTCGCCCATGGCGACCATTCTTGTCCTGCACGGCCCCAACCTGAACCTGTTGGGTGAGCGCGAGCCGGACATCTACGGCCGCACCACCCTGGACGAGATCAACGCCCGTCTGACGGAGCTGGCCGCGGCTGAGGGTCACTCCCTCGCGGCCCTGCAGAGCAACGCCGAGGCAGAGCTGGTGGAGCGCATACAGGCTGCGCGCCAGGAGGGCGTCGCCTTCATCCTCATCAACCCGGCCGCCTTCACCCATACCAGTGTCGCCCTGCGGGACGCGCTGGCAGCCGTGGCCATCCCGTTTATCGAGGTCCACCTGTCCAACACCCACGCCCGCGAGGAGTTTCGCCAGTCGTCCTATCTCTCGGACCTTGCCCGGGGCGTGATCTGCGGGCTCGGCGCCCGCGGTTACGAGTTCGCACTGCTCGCGGCGATGGACGGTCTGGATTAAGCACATCGCACTGAAGAGACACCGCATATGGACATTCGCAAAGTCAAGAAGCTGATCGAGTTGCTGGAGGAATCCAACATCGACGAGATCGAGATCAAGGAGGGCGAGGAGTCGGTGCGCATCAGTCGCAACGGCGCCCAGGCAATGGCGATGGCACCGGCCCCCGTGCCGGCCTACGCGCCGCCGCCCGCCCCGGCACCTGCACCCGCCCCGGCGGCACCGGCCCCGACCCCCGCGGCCGAGCCCGCCCCCGAGACCTCCGGCCACGTCGTGAAGTCGCCCATGGTAGGTACCTTCTACCGCTCGCCCTCACCGACCTCCTCCGCCTTCGTGGAAGTCGGCCAGACGGTCAAGGTGGGTGACGTGGTGTGCATCGTCGAGGCGATGAAGATGATGAACCAGATCGAGGCGGACAAGTCCGGCACCATCGAGGCCATCCTGGTGGAAAACGGCGAGCCGGTGGAATTCGACCAGCCCCTGTTTTCCATCGTCTAACGGCCACGACACGACACGCCACGACACGCCGCGCCAGAGGATCACGCCATGCCCCAACTGGAAAAGGTACTCATCGCGAACCGCGGTGAGATCGCCCTGCGCATTCTGCGTGCCTGCAAGGAAATGGGCATCCAGACGGTGGCGGTGCACTCCAGGGCCGACCGCGACCTGAAACACGTCCTGCTCGCCGACGAGTCCGTCTGCATCGGCCCCCCGCCGTCGGGCGAGAGCTACCTCAACGTCCCCGCCATTATCGCCGCGGCAGAGGTGACCCGCGCCAACGGCATACACCCGGGCTACGGGTTCCTCGCAGAGAACGCCGACTTCGCCGAACAGGTGGAGAAGAGCGGTTTCGTATTTATCGGCCCGAGGGCCGAGACCATCCGCCTCATGGGCGACAAGGTCTCCGCCATCGACGCCATGAAGAAGGCCGGGGTGCCGACGGTGCCCGGTTCCGACGGCCCGCTCACCGACGACGGGGAGCGCAGCGCCGAGATCGCGCGCCGGGTCGGCTATCCCGTGATTGTTAAGGCCGCCGCCGGCGGTGGCGGTCGCGGCATGCGGGTCGTGCACAACGAGGAGGTGCTGCTCAGCTCCATCCAGGTAACACAGTCGGAGGCGGCGGCCGCTTTCGGCTCGGACGTGGTCTACCTGGAGAAATTCCTGCAGCGGCCGCGCCATGTCGAGATACAGGTGATCGCGGACGGCCAGGGCAACGCCATTCACCTGGGTGATCGCGACTGTTCCCTGCAACGCCGCCACCAGAAGATTCTCGAGGAGGCGCCGGCGCCGGGCATCCCGCAGGAACTGCGCGACGAGGTGGCCCGGTCCTGTATCAACGCCTGTATCGAGATCGGCTACCGCGGGGCGGGTACCTTCGAGTTCCTGTACGAGGACGGCGGCTTTTATTTCATCGAGATGAACACCCGCGTCCAGGTGGAGCACCCGGTGACCGAGATGATCACCGGCGTGGACATTGTGAAGGAACAGCTGCGCATCGCGTCGGGCGAGCCTCTCTCGATGCAGCAGTCTGATGTCAGCTTCAGCGGCCATGCCTTCGAGTGCCGCATCAACGCCGAGGATCCGCAGAACTTCCTGCCTTCCCCCGGCGAGGTGACCACCTTCCACGCGCCGGGCGGGCTCGGGGTGAGAGTGGACTCACATCTCTACGACGGCTACACCGTCCCCCCCTTCTACGACTCGCTCATCGCCAAGATCATCACCCACGGCGAGGACCGCGACGTGGCCCTGGCGAGAATGCGCCAGGCACTCGACGAGCTGGTGGTCGAGGGTATCCGCACCAACACGCCGCTGCACCGCGAGCTGGTCCGCGACCAGGCGTTCCAGGCCGGGGGCGTCAGCATCCACTACCTGGAAAGCAAGCTGGAAGACTAGGGCACGTCTGCCCAATGGCCTGGCTGCAGCTCCGCCTGGACGCGCACCCCGCACGGGTACGGCAACTGGAGGAGGCCCTGCTTGCGTCGGGCGCCGTCGCGGTCACCCTGGAGGACAGTGCCGACGAGCCCGTGCTGGAACCCGGGCCTGGCGAGACTCCCCTGTGGCAACGCACCCGGGTCACCGGGCTGTACCCCGCGGATATCGACAGCGGGGCGCTGCTCCAGCGCCTTCCCGCCGACCTCCTGGCGGACGCCCGCCCCCGAGTAGAGATCCTCGAGGACAAGGACTGGGAGCGGGAGTGGATGCGGCACTACCAGCCGATGCGTTTCGGCGAGCGCCTTTGGGTCTGCCCCAGCTGGCGCGAGCCCCCGGAGGCGGACGCGATCAACCTGCTGCTGGACCCCGGCCTCGCCTTCGGCACCGGGACACACCCCACGACGGCCCTGTGCCTGTCAGAACTGGACGGCATGGCACTGGACGGCCGCGCGGTGGTGGACTTCGGCTGCGGCTCGGGCATTCTCGCGCTGGCCGCCCTCAAGCTGGGCGCGGACAGGGTACTGGGCGTGGACAATGACCCCCAGGCCCTCGCCGCGAGCCGGGACAACGCCGCGCGCAACGGTATCGCGGAACGCCGCCTCGAGGTCGCCGCGCCGGGGGAAGCATTCGACAACTGGTCGGGAGCGGCTGACCTAGTGGTCGCCAACATTCTCGCCGGGCCCCTGGTGTCGCTGTCGACTACCCTTCTGCAATTTCTCCGGCCGGGGGGCACCCTGCTGCTGTCCGGTCTTCTCGAGGGACAGGCGGCGTCGTTGTGCGCCCACTACGAGGACCGGATCGCTCTCTCGACGGCCGGTGAAAAAGACGGCTGGGTATGCCTGCGGGGTGATCTGTCACGGCGCTGATCCGAACGCTGTAAAAATCGTCGACTGCAAGCAGAAAATTGCTGTTTTTTTGTGCGCGCTTTCTTCCACGCCCGCAGGCGAGCGAGTATGATACGCCCTCTTTTCGCCACCACATTTTCGCCACCGGCACATGCTGCAGATCGGACCCTACAGCCTTCCCAACCGCGTCGCCCTCGCGCCCATGGCCGGCGTCACGGACCTGCCGTTCAGGCGCCTGTGCGCGCGCTTCGGTGCGGGACTGGTGGTGTCCGAAATGATCAGCAGCCGGCCGGAGCTGCGCGGTTCGCGCAAGTCCCTCTGGCGCGGCACCCACGACGACGAGATCGAGCCGCGCTCGGTGCAGATCGCCGGCAATGAGCCGGCACAGATGGCCGATGCGGCCCGCTACAACGTGGCGCGCGGCGCCCAGATCATCGACATCAACATGGGTTGCCCGGCGAAAAAAGTCTGTCGCAAGGCGGCCGGCTCCGCCCTGCTCGCCGACGAGGCGCTGGTCGCGGACATCCTGCAGGCCGTCGTCGCCGCGGTGGACGTGCCCGTGACACTGAAAATCCGCACCGGCACGACGCCGGATGCGCGCAACGGCGTCGCCATCGCCCGCATCGCCGAGGACACCGGCATCGCCGCACTCGCGGTGCACGGCCGCACCCGGGCCTGCGCCTTCCGCGGCCAAGCTGAATACGACACCATCGCCGCCATCGTCGACGCCACCCGTTTCCCGGTTATCGCCAACGGCGATATCGACTCCCCGGAGTCCGCCGCGCGGGTCATCGCCCACACCGGGGCGGCCGGCGTCATGATCGGCCGCGCCGCCCAGGGCAGGCCCTGGCTCTGCGGCCAGGTGGCGAGCTACCTGGAAACGGGCGAGGTGGCCGCCGCACCGGACGCGCTTGAACAGCTCGCCGTGCTGTCAGATCACGTCTCGGGGCTGCACAGCTTTTACGGCGAATTCATGGGTGTGCGCATCGCGCGCAAGCACGTGGCCTGGTACCTGCAGCACCGGCCCGACTACCCGCTTCATCGAAATTTATTCAACCGGATCACAACTCCCGCCGAACAGCTACACTACATTGGACAGCTGGCCGGCAATGACACCAACGAGGAACTCGCAGCATGACCAGGGCTGAACCCCTACACACCTCCCTGTCCGGGACGGCCGCCAATGACGACTCCCCCCTGTCCGAGGCGACCCCGGGCCTGCGCGACGCCGTGACACGGGCGGTCCGCGCCTACCTCGACGAACTCGACGGCCAGGTGAGCACCGACGTCTACCAGATGGTCCTGGCCGAGGTCGAAGCTCCCTTGCTGGAGGAGATCATGGCCTACACGCGCAACAACCAGACCCGCGCCTCCCTGATGCTCGGACTCAACCGCGGCACCCTGCGCAAGAAACTGAAGCAGTACAACCTGATCGCTGAAAAGCGCTGAGGGCATTTCCCGCATGAGTGACAACCGCCCGGTCGCAGTCAGGCGCGCCCTGATCAGTGTGTCCGACAAATCCGGCGTCGTCGAATTTGCCCAGGCCCTCGCGGAGATGGGCGTCGAGCTGCTGTCCACCGGCGGCACCTTCCGGCTGCTGAGCGAGGGCGGCCTCGATGTCACAGAGGTCGCCGACTACACCGGCTTCCCCGAAATGATGGACGGCCGTGTCAAAACCCTGCACCCGAAAGTTCACGGCGGCATACTGGCGCGACGCGGGCAGGACGACGCGGTCATGGCCGAGCACGGCATCGAGCCCATCGACATGGTGGTGGTCAACCTGTACCCCTTCGAGGCCACGGTGGCGAAGCCCGACTGCTCCCTGGAAGACGCCATCGAGAACATCGACATCGGCGGCCCCACCATGGTGCGCGCGGCCGCCAAGAACCACCGCGACGTGGCGATCGTGGTCAACAGCGTGGATTACGCTCGGATACTGGAAGAAATGCGCGCGAACGACGGCGCCACCACCCTGCCCACCCGGTTCGACCTGGCCATCAGCGCCTATGAACACACCGCCGCCTACGACGGCGCTATCGCGAATCATTTCGGCCGCCTGGTTCCCGGCGGTTCCGAGGCCTTCCCGCGCACCTTCAACAGCCAGTTCCACCGCGCGCAGGAGATGCGCTACGGCGAGAACCCGCACCAGCGCGCGGCGTTCTACACCGAAGCCGAGCCCGCCGAGGCCGGCATCGCAACAGCGCGGCAGTTGCAGGGCAAGGAACTGTCCTACAACAACGTCGCCGATACCGACGCCGCGCTGGAGTGCGTGAAGTACTTCGACGAGCCCGCCTGTGTCATCGTCAAGCACGCCAACCCCTGCGGTGTGGCGGTGGCCGAGGATATCGGCAGGGCCTACGAGCTGGCCTTCGCCACGGACAGTGAGTCCGCCTTCGGCGGCATCATCGCCTTCAACCGGCCCCTGGACGCGGCGACCGCGAGTGCGATCGTGGAGCGCCAGTTCGTCGAAGTGATCATCGCACCCGCCGTCGACCCGGACGCCGCTGCGGCGGTTGCGGAAAAGAAAAACGTGCGCCTGCTGGCCTGCGGCGAGTGGAGCGCTCCCGGCCCCGCCCTCGACTACAAGCGGGTCAACGGTGGGCTGCTCGTACAGGACCGGGACCTCGGTATGGTGACCGCCGGCGATCTCAAGGTGGTCACGAAGATCGCCCCCTCCGAACAGCAGATGCGCGACCTGCTGTTCGCCTGGAAAGTCGCCAAGTTCGTAAAGTCCAATGCCATCGTCTACGCGGCCAACGGCCAGACGGTGGGTGTGGGCGCGGGGCAGATGAGCCGCGTGAACTCTGCGCGCATCGCCGCCATCAAGGCGGAGCACGCGGGGCTGGAGGTGAAGGGCTCCGTCATGGCCTCGGACGCGTTCTTCCCCTTCCGCGACGGCATCGACAGCGCCGGCGAGCGGGGCATTGCCGCGGTCATCCAGCCCGGCGGTTCCATTCGGGACGAAGAGGTCATCGCCGCGGCGGACGAGCACGGCATGGCCATGGTGTTCACTTCCATGCGTCACTTCAGGCACTGAGCGTGAAGGTACTGGTCATCGGTGGCGGCGGACGGGAACACGCCCTCGCCTGGAAGGCCGCACAGTCACCGGACGTTGAGACCGTCTACGTCGCTCCGGGCAACGCGGGTACCGCGCGCGACCCCGGCCTCGAGAACGTCGCCATCGATGTCATGGACTTTGCCGCGCTGGCGGATTTCGTGGCGGAACAGGGCGTCGGGCTGACCATCGTAGGACCCGAGGCACCCCTGGTCGACGGCGTCGTCGACTTTTTCGAGGAGCGCGGCCTGCGCTGTTTCGGCCCGCGCAGCGGACCGGCGCAACTGGAGGGCTCCAAGGCGTTTACCAAAGAGTTTCTCGAGCGCCACAACATTCCCACCGCGTTCTACGCGAGCTTCACCGAGGTGGAACCGGCCCTCGCCTACCTGCGCGAACAGGGCGCCCCGATCGTCGTGAAGGCCGACGGCCTCGCGGCGGGCAAGGGCGTCATCGTGGCGGAAACGCTGGCGCAGGCCGAGGAAGCGGTGACCGACATGCTCTCGGGCAACGCATTCGGCGACGCGGGCTGTCGCGTGGTCATAGAGGAGTTCCTGGAGGGCGAGGAGGCGAGCTTCATCGTCATGGCGGACGGCACTCACGTGCTGCCAATGGCCACCAGCCAGGATCACAAGCGCATCGGCGAGGGCGATACCGGTCCGAATACGGGCGGCATGGGCGCCTACTCCCCCGCCCCGGTCGTCGACGAGGCCGTGTACGGGCGCATCATGGAACAGGTCATCCTGCCGACCGTGGCGGGCATGGCCGCGGAAGGCAATGCCTACACCGGCTTTCTCTACGCGGGCCTGATGATCGACCCACAGGGGCAGCCGCGCGTGATCGAGTACAACTGTCGTTTCGGCGATCCCGAGACCCAACCGATCATGCTGCGCCTCAGGTCCGACCTTGTCGCATTGTGCAACGCCGCTCTGGACGGTGCCCTCGATACGACCACCGCGGACTGGGACCCCCGAGACGCGATGGGCGTGGTACTCGCCGCCGGGGGATATCCCGGGAGCTACCCGAAGGGCACGCCCATCCAGGGCCTGGACGGCGCTGACTCGGACAGCGTGAAGGTCTTCCACGCCGGCACCGCCGAAAAGGACGGACAGGTGGTGACCAGCGGTGGGCGCGTCCTGTGTGTCACCGCACTCGGCGAGGATATCGCCGCCGCGCAAAGCGCCTGTTACCGCGCGGCGGACCGCATCAGCTGGGACGGCATGACCCTGCGACGCGACATTGGTTGGCGGGCCATAGCGCGGTATAGTTAGCGGCACACCGCTGTTCAGTGCCGGAGATACCCATGGGCCAGCGCAGACTGTCACTGCTGGACAAAATCATTACTGAAGCCGACTCGGTCATGCGCACCGTAACCAGTCGCGGCAACCGCGCGGGCCGCCCCTCGCCGGCTGCGGGGCACTCCGACGCAGAGCTCTCGGACAACGAGCGCAGGCATGTCGCGGGCCTGATGCGGGTCAACCACACCGGTGAGGTCTGCGCCCAGGCCCTGTACCAGGGGCAGGCCCTGACCGCACGCCTGGACGACGTGCGCGAGGACATGCGCGAAGCTGCGCGCGAGGAAGTCGACCACCTGGTCTGGTGCGAGGAGCGCCTGAAAGAACTCGACAGCCACACCAGCTACCTGAATCCCGCGTTCTATGGACTCTCCTTTGCCCTGGGCGCTATCGCCGGCGCGATCGGCGATCGCGTCAGCCTGGGATTCGTCGCAGCCACGGAGGAGCGCGTCTGCGCGCACCTGAAGGACCACCTGAAGAAACTGCCGGAAGATGACCGCCGGTCTCAGCTCATCCTGCAGCAGATGCTGGAAGACGAACAGCGTCACGGCGAGAACGCACTGGAAGCCGGCGGCACTGACTTTCCGCGCCCGGTGAAGGACGCCATGACGGGCGTGTCGCAGCTGATGACGCGGGCCAGCTACCGCATCTGAGGGTCTAGGCCTCGAACTCCTCGATCTCGTAACTGTGGGTGATTTCCACACCCCCCGCGCCGAGCATGATCGATGCCGAGCAATACTTTTCAGCGGACAGTTCTACCGCCCGCTTGACGTGGTTTTCCTTGAGGCCGACACCGGTCACCACGAAGTGCATATTGATGCGCGTAAATACCGCCGGCACCTCGTCGGCGCGCTCGGCGCTCATCTCGACGCGGCAGTCCACGACCTTTTGTCGCGACTTTTTCAGCATGCTGAGCACGTCGTAAATGGAGCAGCCGCCGGTACCCAGGAGGAGCATCTCCATCGGCCGCGGGCCCATATTGCGCCCGCCGAGGTCCTCGGGACCGTCCATTACCACCGTGTGACCACTGCCGGACTCGGCCAGGAACATGGCGCCGTCCGACCACTTGACTGTCGCTTTCATAGCAGGACCCGCTCTCCCGCCGGGTAAAAAGGCGCTGCAGCTTATGTTAACCGGGACGGCTGCGCAAGCCCGGGGCGTCGAGGACCAACAAGTTACATTTTACTTGGCGCCTGAACGGGTTAGAATCTCGGCCAAATAATGACAAAGGCGCCCCTGAACAATGGCATCGACCACAGGCGTACCGACGGAGGAAATCCCTTGCTGAAGCCGCAACTTGTCCAGACACTCCCCAACGTGGAGAACTTCCTGCGCCACTGCCAGCGCAAGGACTACAAGGCAAAGGCCCCCATCCTGAAGCAAGGGGAGGAGAGCGGTTCCCTCTACCTGATCCTCGACGGTTCCGTCTCTGTGCAGGTTGAAGACGAGTCGGACCCCGGCCACATGCTCGTGGTCGCCTACCTGAACCCGGGAGATTTCGTGGGGGAGATGGGCCTGTTCGACGAGGACCCCGCGGTGCGCAGCGCCATGGTAGTCGCCAAGACCCAGTGCGAGGTCGCGGAGATATCCTACGAGCGCTTTCACCAGATCCGCAGCCAGTTTCCCGACATTCTTTACGCCGTGTCCCGGCAACTCGGCATGCGCCTGCGCCAGACCACGCGCAAGCTCTCAGACCTCGCCTTCGTCGATGTCTCCGGCCGTATCGCCCACACCCTGCTGGACCTGTGCAAGCAACCGGACGCGATGACCCACCCCGACGGCATGCAGATCAAGATCACCCGCCAGGAACTCGGCAAAATCGTCGGCTGTTCCCGTGAAATGGCCGGCCGCGTCCTGAAAAACCTCGAGCAGGACGGACTGGTCTCCGTCTCCGGCAAGACCATGGTGGTGTTCGGCACCCGATAGACAGCGGTGTTCGGCACCAGATAGATAGCGGTGTTCGGCACCAGGTAGATGGTGGTGTTCGGCACCAGGTAGACAGCGGTGTTCTGCAGCCGGTAACAGGCAGAGTTCGGCGCCTGCAGGACGCGGTGCCGGGTCAGTCCAGGCGATCAGCTGAAAAACAGCTCCTGCAACTTCTCACCGGGCTCCTCCGCCCGCATGAACGCCTCCCCCACGAGAAACGCCTGCACGTTTGCGTCGCGCATGCGGGCGACATCTTCCGGGGTATGTATACCGCTCTCGGTGACCACGGTGCGATCCCCGGGAATGTGCGCGAGCAGGTCCAGTGTGGTGGAGAGCGCGGTGTCGAAGGTGTGCAGGTCCCGGTTGTTGATGCCCACCAGCGGGGTATCAAGCTCCAGGGCACGGTCGAGCTCCGCCCTGTCGTGGACCTCGACCAGCACGTCCAGCCCCACCTCCGCGGCCGCGTCCGCGAGCTCCCGCATCCGGCTGTCCTCCAGCGCCGCCACGATCAACAGCACGGCGTCGGCGCCGATCGCGCGAGCCTCCACCACCTGGTAGGGGTCCACGGTAAAGTCCTTGCGCAGCACCGGCAGCTCGCAGGCCTCCCGCGCCGTTTGCAGAAAGCTGTCGCCGCCCTGGAAGAAATCCACGTCGGTCAGGACCGACAGGCAGGTGGCACCGCCGGCCGCGTAACTCTGCGCGATCTGCCGGGGATCGAAGTCCTCCCGGATCACACCCTTGCTGGGAGACGCTTTCTTCACCTCGGCGATCACCGCCGGCGTTCCGGCCGACGCCCGCTCCGCCACCGCGGCGCAGAAGCCCCTGGCCGGGGACTGCGCGGCGGCCCGTTCCCGCTGCGCCGACAGGGATACGCGCGCGCGCCGCTCGGCCACTTCCTCGGCCTTGCGCGCGAGGATGCGACGCAGGATGGTCGGTGGTTTCACGGACACCGCGTCAGCCCTCCCCGCGCATCATCTGGGTGAAGTCAATGAATTCCGTGAGCTTCTGGGCGGCCTGGCCGGAGGCGATCACATCCTCCGCCAGGGCCACACCCTGTGCCAGCCCGGTAGCGACACCGCTGACGTACAGGGTCGCCCCCGCATTGAGCGCCAGCATGTCTGCGGCCTTCCCTGCGACCGCGTCACTGCCCGCGGACAGGGCGCTGCGGATCAGCTCCGCCGAGGCCGCCGCGCTGTCGACCGCGAGCCCCTCGAGATCGCGCTCCTCAATCCCGAAGTCACCGGGGCTGATGTCGTAGCTCTGCAGCGCGCCGTCCTTCAGCTCGGTCACCGCGGTTTTCCCGGCAATCGATATTTCATCCAGGCCGTCCGCCGAGTGCACGATCATCGCGTGCTCGGCACCGAGGGCCTGCAGGACCTCCGCGAGCGGCCTGCACAGGTCGCCCGAGAATACGCCGATCACCTGGCGTTTCACCCCCGCGGGGTTGGTCAGCGGGCCGAGTATGTTGAACACGGTGCGCATCCCCAGCTCGCGCCTGGGACCGATGGCATGCCGCATGGCGCTGTGGTGCGCGGGGGCAAACATGAACCCGACGCCGACCTCGTCGATAGCGCGGCCTACCTGCTCCGGCGAGAGGTCGAGGGGCATACCGAGAGTTTCCAGCACATCCGAGCTGCCCGAGCTGCTGGAGACACCCCGGTTGCCATGTTTTGCGACGTGCGCGCCGGCCGCGGCCGCGACGATGCTCGACGCCGTGGACACGTTGAATAGATTGGCGCCGTCGCCGCCGGTGCCCACCAGGTCCACAATATTCTCACTTTTCGTCGCGACGGGCGTGGCGAGTTCGCGCATCACCTGGGCGGCGCCGGCGATCTCATCGACGGTCTCGCCTTTCATGCGCAGGCCGACGAGCAGGCCGCCGATCTGCGCATCCGTTGCCTCCCCGGACATGACCTCGCGCATGACTGCCGCCATCTCGTCCCGCGTCAGCGACCTGCCGTCGACCACCGCGGCCAGTGCATCCTGAATGGTTATCATCTCGCTCCCCCGTGTTCGAGAAAGTTGCGCAACAGGTCGTGTCCGTGCGCCGTCAGTATGGATTCCGGGTGAAACTGCACACCCTCGACCGCGAGCTCGCGGTGCCTCACGCCCATGATCTCGTCGATCTCGCCGTCCTCCGTCCTGGTCCAGGCGGTTACCTCCAGGCAATCGGGCAGGCTGTCGCGGTCAATTACAAGGCTGTGGTAACGCGTGGCCTCGAAGGGCTCGCTGAGGCCCGAGAATACACCCTCGCCAGAGTGGTGGATGGGCGAGGTCTTGCCGTGCATGACCTTGCGCGCCCGCACCACCTTCCCGCCGTATACCTGGCCGATGCTCTGGTGGCCAAGGCAGATACCCAACAGGGGGACGCGGCCGGCGTACTCCCGCACAACGTCCATCGAGATACCGGCCTCGTTCGGTGTGCACGGGCCCGGCGAGATAACAATCTTCTCCGGGTTCATGTCGGCGATTGCCTCCACCGTGATCTCGTCATTGCGCACGACCTCAACCTCGGCACCCAGTTCCCCGAGGTACTGCACGACGTTGTAGGTGAAGGAGTCGTAGTTGTCGATCATCAATAGCATAGCTGCGTCTCCTTGTTACGGGCCCGCGCCGCCGCGTCCGGCGGGAAGCGGAACCGCGTCGCAGAATCGGCACCTGCCGTCCCGCCGTTGATTTCACTCTCCCCGTCGCTGTGCTTAAATACCGGGGCGGACAATCCTGTCGATAAAAAAGACCTATGAATAATAGAAAGAAAAACAAGCGTATGGAGAAGTTTCTCCGTCAGGCCTACGACTTCCTGTCCGCACCCTTCGCCCTGTTCTACCTCACGTATTCCACGCGAATTCACCCGTCCTACGACATGTCCTGGTGGGGCCGCATCCGGCTGGGCATGCGCTTTCGCCGCAACCACAGGCGCGTCACCTCCGGCACTTCCTGGCGCGCACATCTCGTGATGGCGATGAAGCTGCTCGAGATGCCACCCGACCGCAAGGGCGACGTCGTCGAGTGCGGCTGCTGGAAGGGCGGGGCCAGCGTCAACCTGTCGCTGATCTGCAAGATTACCGGCCGGCGCATGAAGATCTACGACTCCTTCGAGGGTTTGCCGCCGCCCGTGAAGGGCGATGTTATCGCAGAGAAGACATTCAAACAGGGATTCATGCCCGGCATCTACGGCGGGACGCTGCAGGAGGTCAGGGACAACGTGACCCGATACGGCGCCATCGACGTCTGCTCCTTTCACCAGGGCTGGTTCGAGGACAGCCTGCCGGGGCACGAGGGCGATATCGCCATGCTGTTCCTCGATGTAGACTTTTATTCCAGTCTGCACGACTGCCTCCTCAATCTCTGGCCATCCGTAGTGGAAGGCGGCATCGTCTGTCTCGACGAATACATCAACCTGCCCTACTGCGCCGTGTTCTACTCGGAAAAATACTGGGACAAGTATTTTTCCTGCGCTCCCCCCGGCCTGATCGGCGCCGGCACCGGCGTCCAGGTGGGTATGTATTACGTGGACCCCTCCCTGCGCATGCAGCCGGGTCATATCCAGGGCCCGCCGCGCAGCGTCTCCTACTGCATCAAGGGAAACCACGCCCTATGGGATTTTTATCCGGACGAGAATCCCGTCGAACAGGAAGAGCCCGCGGCGAGCAACTGACCCCGCTACCGACCCAGCACCATGGCCGCGGCGCGAAACATGGCGCGGGCCTTGTTGTGGGTCTCCTTCCACTCCAGGCGGGGAACGGAGTCCGCCACCACGCCGCCGCCGGCCTGCACGTAGAGCCTGCCGTCCTTGATCACGGCGGTGCGGATCGCGATGGCGGTGTCCATGTCGCCCGCCCACGAGATATACCCAACGGCCCCGCCGTACACGCCGCGCTTGACCGGCTCGAGCTCGTCGATGATCTCCATTGCACGAATCTTGGGCGCACCGCTTAACGTCCCCGCGGGCAGGGTCGCGCGCAGCACGTCGATCGCACTTTTCCCGCCCTTTAAGGTGCCCTTAACATTAGACACGATGTGCATGACATGGGAGTAGCGCTCCACCACCATCTTGTCGGTGAGCTCCACGCTACCGGTTTCGGCGATCCGCCCGACGTCGTTGCGACCGAGGTCGATCAACATCAGGTGCTCGGCGATTTCCTTGGGGTCCGCCAGGAGTTCCTCCTCCATCGCGCGGTCCTCGTCTTCGCTGTAACCCCGCCGCCGTGTGCCGGCGATCGGCCGCACCGTCACCTCGCCGCGCTCCAGGCGCGCGAGAATCTCGGGCGAGGAACCGACGATGTGGAAGTCCTCGAGGTCGAGGTAGTACATGTAGGGTGAGGGGTTGAGATTGCGCAGGGCGCGGTAGAGGTTCAGGGGCGGGGCGTCGAAGGGTAGGCTCATGCGCTGCGAGGGCACCACCTGCATCACGTCTCCCGCGAGCACGTACTCCTTCACCCGCTCGACCGCGGCCTCGTACATGGGCTGGGTGAAATCCGACTCGGACTCCTCCTCCAGCGCGCCGGAGTCCGCCGCATCCAGGGCCACCTCTGGCAACGGCGGCATGGGTTCACGCAGGCGCTGCACCAGCTCCTCCAGTCGCGCCTGTGCAGCCGCGAGGGACCCCGCACGCGACGGGTCCGCATTGACCACCAGGCGGATCGTGCCGGACAGGTTGTCGAACACCAGCACCTCTTCCGACAGCATGAGCAGGATATCCGGCGTACCGAGGCGATCCGGCGGTGTTGAGTCCCGCAGGCGCGGCTCGACGTAGCGCGCGGTGTCGTAACCGAAATAGCCGACCAGCCCGCCGTGGAACACCGGCAGGTCCTCCCGCGGCGCCGTGCGATAGCCTTCCCGGAAAGCCTCCGCGTAGGCCAACGGGTCCTCGACCTCCTCGCTGGTCACCAGCGCGCCATCTACCCATGTCTCCGCGCGGAAACCGTAAATCTTCAGCGTCGTCCTGCAGGGCAGGCCGATGATGGAGTAACGACCCCACTTCTCACCGCCCTGCACGGACTCGAAGAAATAGGAATAGGGGCCCTCCGCGAGCTTGCGGTAGGCACTGACGGGCGTCTCGAGATCGGCGAGGACCTCGCGACTGACAGGTATACGGTTATAGTCCTGCGCAGAGAGCGCAGCAAAATCCTGCTGGTTCATGGTGAATCTCCGGAGATGGAATAAGCGTAAAAAAAGGTCGCGACGCAGCCCTGGCTACCATCGCCAGCAGGTGACCTCTCGCATCGACAGCAGGTCGATGCCTTTACGCGGAGCTGTTTTCACAGCACTCTCCAGAATCGGTGGACCGCCTATTGTACATATAGTGAACAACATGGCAAATCATCGGCTCAAGCCCCCACCTGCGCCAGGGCCGCACGCATCTCGCCGATCACCGCCGCGTAGTCCGGCCGGTTGAAGATCGCCGAGCCCGCGACGAATGTGTCCGCCCCCGCCGCCGCGACCTCTGCAATGTTGTCGGGGGTAATCCCGCCATCCACCTCGAGGCGGATAGCGTGGCCGCAGTCATCGATCAGCGCACGGGCCTCGCGCAGCTTGTCCAGCGTAGCGGGTATGAAGGACTGGCCCCCAAAGCCCGGGTTGACGGACATCAGCAGCACCATGTCCACCTTGTCCAGTACGTAGCGCAGAGCGTCGAGGCCGAGGTGCGGATTGAAGACCAGTCCCGACTTGCAGCCCGCGTCGCGAATCATCTGCAGCGAGCGGTCGACATGGGTGGACGCGTCGGGGTGGAAGGTGATCCAGGTGGCGCCGGCCTCGGCGAAATCCCCGATGAGGCGATCCACCGGGTTCACCATCAGGTGAACGTCGATATCCGCAGTCACGCCGTGCTTGCGCAGCGCAGCGCAAACCATCGGCCCGATCGTCAGGTTGGGGACGTAGTGGTTGTCCATGACGTCGAAGTGCACTATGTCAGCACCGGCTGCGAGCACGGCATCCACCTCCTCGCCCAGGCGGGCGAAGTCCGCGGAGAGAATCGACGGTGCGATCTTGTAGTCGGGCATGGGGCCTCCGGTATTGGGCTCGCTATTTTAGCGACTTGGACTCGAATTCTCCCGGTAATTTGTCGGTATCCACCCACAGGCTAGCCCCCATTGGAAAGCCGCGCGTCCAGCGCCGCCAGGCGCTCGGGGGTGCCCACGTCCTCCCAGTCGCCGCCGTGGTACTCCCCCGCCATCCTGCCCGCGTCGATGGCGGCGTCGAGCAGCGGGCGCAGCGGCGTCACGCCCGGGGCCAGGTCGTCGAACAACTGCGGCGAGTAGACTCCGACACCCGCGTAGGTCCTGCCGGCCAAGCCGTCCTGTCGCGCGTGCACCCGCCCCCGGCTGTCGAGGTGGAAGTCGCCCAGCGGGTGGTGCGGCGGGTTGTCGACCAGGACCAGGCGCGCGAGATCACCGGGGCCGAGCCCGGCCGCCAGCAGCGCGTCAAAGCTGCAGTCCGTGTAGATGTCACCGTTGACGACCAGGAAGGGAGCGTCGCCCAGCAGCGGCAGCGCCTGCAGGATGCCGCCCGCCGTCTCCAGGGGCGACTCCTCCCGGGAGTAGCTGAGCGACAGGCCCCAGCGCCCGCCATCGCCGCAATAGGCCTCCACCTGTTCGCCGAGGTGGGAGACGTTGATCACCGCCTCGCGCACGCCGGCGGATCCCAGCCGGCGCAGGTGGTGCTCGATGAGCGGCGCGCCGCCCGCGCGCAACAGCGGCTTCGGGGTGGTGTCCGTCAGCGGCCGCATGCGCTCGCCGCGACCCGCCGCCAGGATCATCGCCTTCATCGGCCACCCCCCCAATCCTGCGCGCCCACCAGGGGCGCGAGACGCTCGTCGTACCAGCGCCGGAACTCGGCGAACGCCGGCTCTTCCCCGGCGTATTTCGCCGTGATTTCGCGGGTGTAGTCAATGACCAGGGGCAGGTCCGCCAGGTAGGCATCCTTGCCGTCGCGCAGGTAGAGACGGGCGAACGTGCCCAGCACCTTGATGTGCCGCTGCAGCCCCATCCAGTCGAAGGCGCGCAGGAATTCATCCTCCCCCGGCACGTCACGCAGGTCCTCGCGCAGCAGTTGCTCACGGTACTGCCGCGCCCGGTCCAGCACCTCGGCGGGCGGCAGGCGCAGGTAGCAGTCGCGCAACAGGGAGACCAGGTCGTAGGTCAGCGGGCCGGCCACGGCGTCCTGGAAATCGATGACGGCCAGTGCGTCGCTCTCCAGGAGCATCAGGTTGCGGCTGTGGAAGTCCCGGTGAACCACGACGCGGGGCTGGGCGAGCGCGCTCTCGACCAGCGCGCCGGACAGGTCCTCCAGCAGCGACCGTTCGTCCCCGGCGAGATCCAGCCCGAGCAGTGCGCCGGCGAACCACTCTCCGAAACGGCCCGATTCCTCCCGCAGCAGGGCCGCATCGTACGGCGGCAGGTCGGCCTTCGCGGGGTCGATAGCGGCCAGTCGCAGCAGGATGTCGAACGCGCGCCGGTGGTAATCCCCGCCGCCGGCCCGCAGTGCGGGCAGCAACAAGCGGTCCCCGAGGTCCTCCAGCAGGAGAAAGCCGCGCTCGAGGTCGGCGCCGTACAGGCCCGGCACACGCACACCGGCGTCTTCGAACAGCTGGCGCACCGCGAGGAACTCGGGGTTTTTTTCCGTGTCGGGCGGCGCCTCGACGAGGATACAGTGACGCGTGCCCAGCGACGCGCGAAAATACCGCCGGTTGCTGGCGTCCCCCGATACCGGTTGCAGTGTCCCGGAATCTTCCGGGGCACCCATCACGGAGCGCGCCCATGGCAACAACGAGTCGGGGGGTGGCCGGGCTGTCACGGTATTCTCCTTGTGGCCGGGCGGGACGGACAAATAAGACGGACAAGCCCGGGGGGATGCTTTAAAATTCGCGGTATCCGGCAACCAGCAACCTGTCCCCTACCGCAATGAGCCCTCACCGCGCCAGCTTTCCGCCTCGACCAGCCCGCGCGCTGGCGCTGCTGACCCTGGCCGCCGCGTTGCTGGCGTCGCCCCGTCTCTCCTGGGCACAGGATAACAACTCCGGGGACGTCGCCGTCAATGACCCCGCGCCGACAGCGGCTGACCAGGGCCCCGCGACCGGCCTCGACTGGGTGGACATCGAGTTCGTACCCGAGGAACTGCGCGATCGCCAGTGCGTGAACTGCCGCGGCCGCTACATCGATCCCCTCGCCGGGGAGGATACCAGCAAATCCCCGGACGGCGCCCATATCAACGCGCGCGCCTACAGTACCGAGATGCGCGACGACGAGGCCATTCTCACGGGCGGCGTGGAGGCCCGACAGGGATACCGCCGGCTGTACGGCGACCGCGCCGTCGTGGACCGCAACCAGGAATCCGCGGAGCTCAGCGGCAATGTCACACTGCGCGAACCCGGCGTGCTGCTCACCGGCGAGCGCGCCGAGGTCTTTTCGCGCACCGGCGAGGCCAGCGTGGAATCCGGCTTCTTCGTGTTCCACGATCGCCACATGCGCGGCGCGGCGGACCTGCTGCAGCGGGACGGCGACGGTTTTGTCCACATCCACGACGGCAACTTCAGCTATTGCGCACCGGGTGAAAACGACTGGTCCCTGCGCGCGGACGAGCTGGAACTCGATTTCGAGGAGGGGCTGGCCACCGCGCACGACGCCAAGATCGACGTAGAGGGCATCCCCGTCTTCTACACGCCGTGGCTGCGCTTCCCGCTCGACGACCGGCGCCGTACCGGCTTTCTCTGGCCGGACTTCGGCAACGACAGCACCGGCGGCCTGGACATCACCGTGCCGTTCTACATCAATCTCGCCCCCAACTACGACGCGCTCTACGCGCCGCGCTACATCGAGGAGCGCGGCCTCAACCACGAGCTGTTCCTGCGCTACCTCAACCCGTGGGTGGGACACTGGACCGTGGGCGGCGCCTGGATGCCCGACGACGACCGCTACTCGGACCAGGTCCCGGACAACCGCAGCACCGACCGCTGGCTCGGTGTGGTGCAGCAGAACGGGCTGTTCGACCGGCGCTGGCGCTCCCGGGTCGACTACAGCAAGGCCAGCGACGTCGACTACCTGAAGGACCTGGAGACCTCGAGCCTGCAGTCGCAGCGCGAGACCAGCCTGCTGCAGCTCGCCTCCCTCGACTATCTCGGCGAGAACTGGCTGGTAAACCTGGAGGCGCAGCAGTTCCAGTCACTGGCGGACGACATCCAGGAGGACTACAAGAAACTGCCCCAGTTCACCGCCCAGTACTGGGGGCGCGGCACACCGTTCCAACTGGAACCGGTTCTCGTCGGCCAGTTCTCCAATTTCGACTCGGACGAGGACCGCGTGACCGGCCAGCGCACCTACGGCGAGGCCGGCGTCACCTACCCCATGCGCTGGCTCTGGGGATTCCTGCAGCCCACGGTAAAGTACCGCCAGCTGAACTACGATCTCAGCGAGACGGTCACCTTCCCCGACGACAGCCCCTCCGCCGGTTCGGCACTGGCCAGCCTGGACGGGGGCCTGTTGTTTGAACGCCAGACGGAGATCGCCAGCCGCGGCATGGTGCAGACGCTGGAGCCGCGCGTGTACTACCTGTACAGCGAATACGAGGAGCAGACCGACCAGCCGGACTTCGACAGTGCCGAACTGACCTTCAGTTACAACCAGCTGTTCCGCGAAACCCGCTTCTCCGGTCGCGACCGGCTGGACGACGCCAACCAGGTGGCGCTGGGCCTGACCACCAGCTTCATCGACGAGAGCGACGGGCGCAACCTGTTCAGCGCCAGCATCGGACAGATCTACTACTTCCGGGACCGCAAGGTGCGCCTGCTGCCCACGGCCGAGCCCCTGGACGATGACGGTTCGGAAATCGCCGGCGAGCTCACCTTCAATCCCGGCGACAACCTGTCTCTGCGCACCAGCCTGGTCTACGACCCCTTCGAGGACAGGATGAATTCCAGCTATTTCCTGACCACCTACAAGGCGGGCAACGGTGGTATCTACAACCTGGGTTACACCTACCGGCGCCCGCTGACCACCATCACGCCCACCTTCAACGACTCCACCACCGAGGAGGCCCACGTCTCCGCCTATCTCCCGGTCAGCAACAACTGGAGCCTCTTCGGGGCGCTGAATTACAGCATCGAGGAGGACCGCAGCGTGGAAGATATGGTGGGCGTGGAATATGATAGCTGCTGCTGGACGGTGCGCCTGTTGTACCTGCGCTACTACAACAACGAATCGGGCCGGCTCGTGCCGGATTTCGACGACCCCAACCTGGAGCGCGAAAACACCGCGCAGTTCCAGATCATTCTGAAGGGGATGGGCGGCTTCGGCGACCGCATCACCGACATAATGCAGGACATGATCAGAGGTTTTGAAGAACGTGAATACTAGGTCCCTGCTTCGCGCCATCGCATTGGCCGGCGCGCTGCTCATCGGCCAGGCGGCACAGGCGACGACACAGATCATCGACCAGGTCGTGGCCATCGTCGACGACGACGTGGTCATGGCCAGCGAACTGCGCGAGCGGATCGCCGCGGTAACCGAGAACCTCAACGCCCGGGGCATTCCCCTGCCCCCGGAGAACGAACTGGTCCGGGAAACCCTGGACCGCCTCATCCTGGAGAGTATCCAGCTGCAAATGGGGACACGGGTCGGCGTGCGCATCTCCGACGCCCAGCTCAACGCCGCCGTGCAGCGGATTGCGGCACAGAACGGCATGGGCATCGACGAGTTTCGCCAGGCGCTGGAGGCGCGGGGCCAGTCCTACGCGGTCATGCGCGAGCAGCTGCGCCGGGAGATGGTGATCCAGCGGGTCCAGGCCGGCAACGTCAATCAGCGCATCCAGATCACCGACCAGGAAGTGGACAATTTTATCGCCACCCAGGAGGGGCAGAAGCTGACCCAGCCGGAATTCCGATTGCTGCACGCACTGCTGCCCGTATCCCCCGAGGCGTCCGAGAGCGAGGTCGCCGCCGCCCGGGAGTACCTCGACGGTGTCCTCAAGCGCATTCGCGGGGGCGAGTCCTTCGAGTCGGTGGTGAGCGGCAGCCGTGCGCCCTACGTGTTCACCGGCGGCGACCTGGGCTGGCGCAAGCTCGACGACCTGCCGTCCCTGTTCAGCGATGTGGCGCCGGGACTGCAACCCGGCGAGACCGGCGGCCCGATCCGTTCGGACAGCGGTTTCCACCTCATCTACATGGCGGAGGCGCGCGGCGGGGAACAGATGGTAGCCCAGACCCAGGTGCGCCACATCCTGATCAAGCCCTCGGAGATCATGACCGACGACCAGGCCAGGGAGCTGGCGGCCGAGTTGCGGCGCCGCGCCCAGGATGGCCAGGATTTCGGCGAACTCGCCCGGGAGTACTCCGAGGACATAGGCTCCGCCGCCGAGGGGGGCGACCTGGGCTGGACCTCACCCGGCCAGATGGTGCCGGAGTTCGAGGCGGCCATGGCGCAGACCTCCGTCGGGGAGATTTCCGAGCCCGTGCGCACCCAGTTCGGCTGGCACGTCCTGGAGGTGACGGCGCGCCGCGACCAGGACATGACGAACGAGGCCACCCGCGCCAAGGCCATGAACTACCTTCACGACCGCAAGTACCAGGAGGAACTCGACGCCTGGCTGCGGCAGATCCGCGACGAAGCGTTCGTCGATATCAAGTAGGCCCTCCCCGTGGCACTGCCCAGACTGGCAATCACCGCGGGAGAGCCCGCGGGCATCGGGCCGGACGTCACCCTGCTCGCCGCCCTCGACGCGTGGGACGCCGAGCTGGTGGCCTACGCGGACCCGGCGTTGCTGCGCGAGCGCGCCCGCCTGCTGCAGCTGGATGTGGAGATCGTGCCGGCGCGTCTCGCCGACGAACCCGCGCTACACCGACCCGGCACCCTGCCCGTATGCGAGGTGCCCCTGGCGGCGCCGTGCCATCCGGGCACCCTGGCGACGGCCAACGCCCCCTACGTGATCGAGACCCTGCGCCGGGCAATCGCCGACTGCACTGCCGGCGCTTGCGCGGGCCTGGTCACGGCGCCGGTCCAGAAGTCCGTTATCAATGACGCCGGTATCCCGTTTATCGGCCACACGGAGTTTCTCGCCGAGGCGACCGGCGTCGACGACGTGGTGATGATGCTGGCCACCGACGAGCTGCGCGTGGCCCTGGCCACCACCCACCTGCCCCTGCACGACGTACCGCGCGCGATCACCCGGCCGCTGCTGCGTCGCACCCTCGCCATACTCCACCGCGACCTGCAGGCAAGGTTCGGCATCGCGCACCCGCGCATCGCGGTGCTGGGACTCAATCCGCACGCCGGCGAGGGGGGCCACATGGGCCGGGAGGAGATCGACACCATCATTCCCGTGCTGGAGGAATTGCGCGGCGAGGGCATGGACCTGCGCGGGCCCCTGCCGGCGGACACCGCGTTCAACCCGGATACGCTGACCGGCGCCGACGCGGTGTTTGCCATGTACCACGACCAGGGCCTGCCGGTGCTCAAGTACTCGGGGTTCGGGCGGGCGATCAATATCACCCTGGGACTGCCGATCGTGCGCACTTCCGTGGACCACGGCACCGCACTGGAGCTGGCGGGGTCCGGCCGCGCGGACTCCGGCAGCATGAAACAGGCGTTGGCGGTGGCGCTGGGGATGGTGCAGGCGGCGCGCTGAAGCGGCGGCTCAGTCCTTCCGGGATTGTTGCTCTATCTTTGCCTGCTGTTCCTGGCGTCCCTTCAACCTGGCGTTGCTCATGTCCTGCTGGTAGGCCTCGACGACCTCGCCGGAGGGGCCCTCCAGCTTGACCCGGCCCTTCTCCAGCCAGACCACGCGGTCGCACAGGTTCCTGACCTGGTCGGCCATGTGCGAGACGAACACCACGGTCTGCTCACCGGTGATGCGCTCCTTCATCGCCGCGGTGGCCTTGCCGCGAAAATGCGCGTCGCCGACGCTCAACACCTCGTCGATCAGCAGGATGTCCACGTGGGTCAACAGCGCCGTGGTAAAGCCGAGTCGCGCGCGCATGCCGGCGGAATAGGTCTTCACCGGCACCTCGAAGGACGGCCCCAGCTCCGAAAACTCCTTGATCTCGGGCAGGAAGGCCTCGGCCTGTTTGCGCGAGGAGCCCTGCAACATCGCCGAGAGCAGCGCGTTGTCGCGGCCGGAGAGGTCCGGCTTGAAACCCAGGCCGAGGGTCAGCAGCGAGGCGGCCTTCCCGGGCGCGATGATCACCTTGCCGCTGGTCGGCGCGAGTATGCCCGCCATGAGGCGCAGCATCGTGGTCTTGCCGACGCCGTTGCGGCCCATGATGCCAAGGCTCTCCCCCTCGTAAACGCTCAGGGACACGTTGTCGAGCACGTGTTGCGTCCCGCGATCGAACTTCTTGCCGCCGGCGTGGAAGTCCAGGCAGACATCGACCAGCTCGAGGATCGGTTCGTGGTTGCCGTCGCTCACGAGGTCAGCGCCTTCAGTGCCAGGTACTGGCTGCCGCGACGCATGATCAGCACCATGGCGCATAGAACAACCCCGAATCCCGCGCCGATCGACAGCAAGTGGAACATGTCGGGCGGCGTCTGGTACATAAGCACCTGGCGGTAGGCGTCGAGCATGAACGCCAGGGGGTTGGCTGCGAGCACCGCCTCGGTTTTCTGGGGGTCGCCCAGGTCGCGCACGTCCCAGAAGATGCCCGAGGTGAACAGCAGGAAAATCATCCCCAGTGAAATCAGCGGCTGGAAATCCCGGATCATGCAGACCAGCGTCGCCCCGACATAGGCGCACGAGAGAATCATGATGTAGTTCACGATGACAATCGGTAACACGTAAACCCAGGTCACCGTGACGGGGTAGCCGTTCAGGGCGAGCACACCGAACAGCAGCGCGAATACGGCGAACTGCTTGTACATGGATTCCTGCACCGAAGACAGCGGGAACAGGGTCTTGGGCACATTGAGTTTGCCCACCAGGCCCTTGCCGGAGACGATGCTGTTGGACGCGCTCACCACCGACTTGGAAAACCAGATGAAAACGAACTTGCCCACCATGAGGAACAGCAGGAAGTCCTCCTGCCGGGACTTGAGTATCTGGGTGAAGACGACATAGAGCACCCCCACGTAAAGCAAGGGCTCCAGCACCCACCACAGATACCCCAATATCAGCTTGGTCGCATCGGCCCGCAGAGACATGCGCGCCATGGCGTCCGCCAGGCGGAAGTACTGGGAGAAAGTCATCGGCTAGTCGGTCAGCATTATTAACATCGTAGGACGCCGAGTGTAACAAAAACCCCCCCGCGGGAACTACCTGCACCACCCAGCGGGTACAATGGCGCCATGAAGCACCGCCCTCCCAGCCACCGCCCGCGCAAGCGCTTCGGCCAGAATTTCCTGCACGACGCGGGGGTGGTCAACCGTATCGCCGCGGCGGTGGACCCTCGACCGGGGGAGTACCTGGTGGAAATCGGGCCGGGCCAGGGGGCGCTGACCGCGGCGCTGGTGGACAGTGGCTGCCGCCTCGACGTCGTGGAACTGGACCGGGACCTGGTGCCGGGCCTCCTGGCGGCTTTCGGGCTGAAACCCGGCTTCCGTTTGCACAATGCCGACGCCCTGGTATTTGATTTCGCGGCGCTGGCCCCGGAGGGACCCCTGCGCCTGGTGGGCAACCTGCCCTACAACATCTCCACCCCCCTCATCTTCCGCCTGCTCGAGAACTGTTCCTGTATTCGCGACATGCATTTCATGCTGCAGAGGGAGGTTGTGGAGCGACTGGCGGCCACCCCGGGAAGCAAGCAGTGGGGTCGGCTGGGCATCATGGCGCAGTTCCACTGCGAGGTCGAACAGCTGTTCGAAGTCCCGCCCGGGGCCTTCACGCCCGCCCCGAAAGTGCAGTCGGCGGTGGTGCGGATGACACCCCGGGCGGAGTCACCCTGGCCGGACTGTGACCGGGACCGGCTGCGCGCGGTGGTGCGTGCCGCCTTTGCCCAGCGCCGCAAGACCTTGCGCAACAACCTCAAAGGGCTTATAGATAGCAGTCGATTGGAAGCGCTGGGTATCGACCCGGGCGCCCGGGCCGAAACGCTTGAACTGAAACAGTTTATCGATATAACCAACGCCATCCATGACCAGTATCCAGTTTGACCCCGCGCAGGTGGCCGTAGACGTGCTCACCGCCTACCTGCCCGAGCACTCCAGCCCGGAAGAAGGCCAGTACACCTTCGCCTACACCATTACCATCAGCAACAGTTCGGAGGTACCCGTACAGTTGCTGTCACGGCACTGGGTGATTACCGACGCGGACAACGACGTGCAGGAAGTGCGCGGCGAGGGCGTGGTGGGCGAGCAACCCGTGATCCAGCCGCGGGAGGCGTTCCGCTACACCAGCGGGGCCACCCTGGCCACGCCTGTGGGCTGCATGGAGGGCTCTTATTACATGGTGGTGCGCGACCCCATCGATATCGACCCGCGGGACCTGCCCACCTTCGAGGTGCCCATCCCCGCGTTCTCGCTGCACACACCCACCGCGCTGAACTGACGCCAGACGCCGTGGCCACCTATGTCGTCGGGGATGTTCAGGGCTGCCTTGACCCCCTGGAGTGCCTGCTCGAGCGGGTGCGCTTCGAGCCGGGCCGGGACACGCTGTGGTCCGTGGGGGACATCGTCAATCGCGGGCCGAAGTGCCTGGAGACGCTGCGCTTCTTCTACCGGTTGCGCCACAGCCTCGTGATGGTGCTCGGCAACCACGACCTGCACCTGCTCGCCGTCGCGGCGGGTGCCCGCAAGCCGTCCCGGTCTGACACGCTGGACGAAATACTCGCCGCGCCGGACCGCGAGGAGCTGCTCAACTGGCTGCTGTACAGACCGCTGATTCACCACGAGCACGGCCACACGCTGGTGCACGCGGGCATCCCGCCCCAGTGGTCGGTGGAGGAGGCCATCAGGTATGCGCGGGAGGTGGAATCCGCGCTGCGCAGCCCCGACTGCGCGGCCTTCCTGCGCGCCATGTACGGCAACGAGCCCGCCGTCTGGTCGGAAGACCTCATCGGCATGGAACGCCTGCGGGTCATCACCAACTACCTGACGCGTATGCGCTACTGCACCAGCAAGGGCGTGCTCGACCTGCAGAGCAAGGGCACCCGTCCGTTGCCGGACGTCGCCGCGGTGGGCGACAAGAAGGTGTCCGCGTGGTTCAGCCACAAGAAGCGCAAGACCCGCGGCGACCGCATCGTCTTCGGCCACTGGGCGGCGCTGCAGGGCCGCACGGACACACCCCTGGCCATCGGCCTGGACTCCGGCTGCGTCTGGGACGGGGCGCTCTCCCTGTACAGGCTCGACACCGGCGAGTGGACGCGATGCGAGTGCGAGGCCGGCGCGCCGAGGGAATAACCGCGGTACACTGCCGCCATGGACATCTACCTCGTGGGCGGTGCCGTGCGCGACGAACTCCTCGACTACCCCGTCGAAGAGCGTGACTGGGTCGTGGTCGGCGCGACACCGCAGCAACTGCTGGACCTCGGTTACCGCCAGGTGGGCAAGGATTTTCCCGTCTTCCTGCACCCAGAATCCGGCGAGGAGTACGCGCTGGCCCGCACCGAGCGCAAGCGCGGCCACGGTCACACGGGGTTCTCGATCGATTGCGATCCCTCGGTCACCCTGGAGGAGGACCTGCGGCGGCGGGATCTCACGGTCAACGCCATCGCCAGGGACGACGCGGGCGGCCTTATCGACCCCTACGGCGGCGCCCGCGACCTGGAGCTGCGCGTGTTGCGCCACGTCTCCGATGCCTTCGTCGAGGACCCGTTGAGAGTGCTGCGCACCGCGCGCTTCGCGGCGCGCTACGCGCATCTCGGCTTTCGGGTGGCGGAGGAGACGCTGGCGCTGATGGCCGAGATCACCGGCCGCGGGGAACTGGAGTACCTGCCCGCGGAGCGGATCTGGACCGAGCTGGAGCGCGCCCTGGCTGAACGCGACCCGGACGTGTTCGTGCGCGTCCTGCGCGACTGCGGCGCGCTGCACGCGCTGATACCAGAGGTCGACGCCCTGTTCGGCGTGCCGCAGCCGGAAGCGCACCACCCCGAGATCGACACGGGAGAACACGTACTGATGGCGCTGCGGCAGGCGGTCGCCCTCGGCGCCGGGGCGGAGGTGCGCTTCGCCGTGTTGATGCACGACCTCGGCAAGGGCGCGACGCCGGAGAGGGAGCTGCCGCGTCACATCGCCCACGAACACCGCGGCCTGGACCTGGTGAAGCGCCGCTGCGAGGCGCTCAAGGCACCCGTGCGCTACCGGGAGCTGGCCCTCGCGGTATGCCAGTACCATACCCTGTGCCACCGGGCGCAGCAGCTGCGCGGCAAGACCGTGTTGAAGCTGTTCAGGCAGACCGATGCGCTGCGCCGGCCAGAGCGCTTCGAGGCGTTCCTGCTGGCGTGCGAGGCCGACGCCCGCGGCCGGCTGGGGCTGGAGGATCGCCCCTACCCCCAGGCCGACTACCTGCGCCGCGCCCTGGCCGCGGCCGTGGAGGTCACTGCGGCGGACTTCGCCGCTTCAGGTATTGAAGGGAGGGCGCTGGGGGAGGCCATCGCCGCCGAACGCACGCGACGCGTGGAGGCCCTGCGCGAGCGGGCCTAATCGTCCGAGGCGCTGGATATCGCCCGGCCGCGCCAGGTGAAATCCACCCGCCGCAGGGGCTGCGATGCCTGGTCAAACCTCTCCCAAAGTTCCGCGTAGGAGCGCCCGGCGACGGGGTGCAGCGCACCGGGGGCCAGCTCCGCGAGAGGGCGCAGCACGAACGCGTTTTCCAGGATCTCGGCCCGCGGCAGCGTCACCGCGCCGAAGGTGCCCACCCTGTCGTCGTACGTGAGGATATCGATGTCGAGCTGGCGCGCACTGAAGCGCGGGGCGTCCGGCGGTCGGCCGTGTTCGGTCTCCAGGTGGCGCAGGGTCGCGGCGAGTTCCGCAAGCGCCAGGGTGGTCTGCACCGCGGCGACGAGGTTGAGGAAAGGCTGTCCGTCGAAACCGATGGCGGGAGAGTCGTACACCGCCGACAACCCCGGCTCCCCGAACAGCCGCTCGAGGGCGTCGAGTCCCGCGGTGATATAGCGCTCCCGCTCGATATTGCTGCCCAGCCCGAGGAACACGGCGGCCATCAGGCCCTCTCGCCGCGCTCGATGACCACGCCCACATCCTGCGCTTCCGGCACGGCGCCGGGCTTGGATACCGCCACACGCAGCCAGCGCACACCGAACTCGTCCTGCAGCAGCGCGGCCACCGCCTCCGCCAGGGTCTCGATCAGCTGGAAACTGCTGGCGCCGACGAACGCGACCAGGCGGGAGGAGATTGCCGCGTAGTCCACCGCATCGGCGATACTGTCAGCGGCCGCGGCGCGCCGGTTGTCCGAGGCGAGCTCCAGGTCCAGCACCACCGCCTGCCGAATCTCGCGCTCCCAGTCGTGGATGCCGATCACGGTTTCGACACGCAGGCCGCGAATGTACACCGTATCCATTCAGGCACCGGCCGCCAGGGGTGGCAGTTCTTCCATGGGCCAGCGCGGTCGCACACGGGTGTCCGCGCCGTCCCGCTGCCCCGCCTCCAGCCTGCGCGCACCGGCGTAGGCGATCATGGCGCCGTTATCGGTACAGAACTCGGGCGCGGCGTAGTAGACCCGTCCGCCCTCCTTCGCCAGGGCCGCCTCCAGCGTCGCGCGCAGGTTGCGGTTGGCGCTGACACCACCGGCGATGACCAGCGAATCCAGGCCCTCCTGCGCCAGCGCGCGGCGGCACTTGATGACCAGCGTGCCCACCACCGCGTCCTCGAAGGCCCGGGCGATGTCGCGGCGGTCGCGATCGGACAGCTCGCCGTCGCCACGACAGTCCGCCACGGTGTTCAGCGTATAGGTCTTGAGGCCGCTGAAACTGAAATCCAGCCCGGGGCGGTTGACCATGGGGCGCGGGAAATCGAAACGCCCCGCCTCGCCCTCCCGGGCCAGGCGCGCGATATGCGGCCCGCCGGGATAGGGCAGGCCGAGCATCTTGGCGGCCTTGTCGAAGGCCTCCCCGGCGGCGTCGTCCAGGGACTCGCCCAGCATGCGGTATTCGCCGATGCCCTCGACCCGCACCAGCTGGGTGTGGCCACCCGACACCAGCAGGGCCACGAAGGGAAACTCGGGGGGGTCGTCCTCCAGCATCGGTGCCAGCAGGTGGCCCTCCATGTGGTGCACCCCCAGCACGGGCACCTGCCAGCCCCAGGCCAGTGACCGGGCGAGGGTCGCGCCGACCATCAGCGCCCCCATGAGCCCCGGGCCCGCGGTATAGGCCACCGCGTCGACATCGGGGCCGGTACAACCGGCCTCCAGCAGCACCTGCTCCACCAGGGGCAGGGTCTTGCGCACGTGATCCCGGGAGGCGAGCTCGGGCACCACACCGCCGTATTCCACGTGGATATCCACCTGGCTGAACAGGGCGTGGCCGAGCAGGCCGCGGCCGGTGTCGTAGAGGGCGACACCGGTTTCGTCGCAGGATGTCTCGAGACCGAGAACCAGCATGGGTACCCCGCCGGGAAAAAAGGCCGAATCATACGCCCGGAACCCCCGTGGAACCAGGCGCAGGCCGCCAAAATTACCACTTTGCGGGACTTTGCAAAACCACCTTCAACCGTTTAGAATGCGCGCCCTTTATTGGGTTCAAGCCCCCTGGGGCGCCCCGGGAACGCCCCGGGATACTGAGTTGAGGAAAGGACTGAATGCCCTCCATCAAGATCAAGGAAAACGAGCCGTTTGACGTGGCCCTGCGCCGCTTCAAGCGCTCCTGCGAGAAGGCCGGCATCCTGGCTGAGGTACGCAAGCGCGAGCACTACGAAAAGCCGACCACCGTACGCAAGCGCGCCGGCGCCGCCGCCGTCAAGCGCCACCTGAAAAAGCTCTCCCGCGAAAACCGCAAGCGCGTCCGCCTCTACTGAGCGGGCGCCCCCAACCCTCCAATGAGTTCCGACTCCCTCGCGGACACCCTCCGGGCGGAGCAGAAGTCCGCCATGAAGGCCCGCGACAAGGAGCGCCTGGCGACCCTGCGACTGATCCTCGCCGAATTCAAGCGCATCGAGGTCGATGAGCGCATCGAGATCGATGACGCCCGCGGCCTGGCCGTGCTGGACAAGATGGTCAAGCAGCGCCGCGATTCCGCCGAACAGTACGAGAGCGCCGGCCGCGGGGAACTAGCGGCGCAGGAAAACGCCGAGATCGCCGTCATCCAGGAGTTTCTCCCCGCCCAGCTCGGCGACGACGAGATCGACACCATGATCGACGCGGCCATCGCCGCCTCGGACGCGACCGGCATGGCCGCCATGGGCGCCGTCATGGGCCAGCTCAAGCCGCAGCTTCAGGGCCGCGCCGACATGGGCGCCGTCAGCCAGCGGGTCAAGGCCAAACTGCAGGGCTGACCGCTCTTTTCCGGAGTATCCTCCCGGCCGGCAACATCGAGTCGCCAAAAAAGAACACCGGCAACAGCCAGGGCGCTCCGCCCGGCCGTTCGCTTTATCTCGCAGAAGCGACGGGAATGGCGCTAGACTTATGCAGTTGAACCCATCGGAATCCCATGGCCGGACTGATACCACAAGCCTTCCTCGATGACCTGCTGGACCGCGTCGACATCGTCGAGGTGATCGACCGGCGGGTGAAGCTCAGGAAATCCGGCAAGAACTACATGGCCTGCTGCCCGTTTCACGACGAGAAGACGCCCTCCTTCAGCGTCAACCCCGAAAAGCAGTTCTACTACTGCTTCGGCTGCGGCGCCGGGGGGAATGCCATCGGCTTTGTCATGGAGTACGACAACGTCGAGTTTCCCCAGGCCGTGGAGACCCTCGCGTCGGCCCAGGGGCTCGAGGTACCCCGGGACCAGTCGGCGGGTGGGCAGGAGCGCGAGGAGTCCCGCGGGAAACCGCTGTACGCCCTGATGGAACAGGCCTCGGCCTTCTACCAGCAGCAGTTGCGCCAGCACCCGGAAAAGGACAAGGCGGTGTCCTACCTCAAGGGGCGCGGGCTCACAGGGGAGATCGCCGCGCGCTTCCAGCTCGGCTTCGCCCCGCCGGGCTGGGACAACCTGCTCGGCGCCCTGGGCACCGACGAAGAGCGCCGCGACCTGCTGGAAAAATCGGGCATGGTCGTGCGCAACGAGAAAGGCAGGGTGTACGACCGCTTCCGCGACCGGGTGGTGTTCCCGATACGCGACCGGCGCGGCCGGGTGATCGCCTTCGGCGGCCGGGTGCTCGGGGACGACAAACCCAAGTACCTGAACTCTCCCGAGACCGACATCTTCCACAAGGGCAGGGAGCTCTACGGCCTGTACGAGGCGCGCCGCGCGACCCGGCACCTGGAGCGGATTCTCGTGGTCGAGGGCTACATGGATGTCATCGCCCTCGCCCAGCACGGTATCGATTACGCTACGGCGACACTCGGCACCGCGACCAGCCGCACCCACGTGGAGCGCATCTTCCGCCTCTGCCCCGAGGTCGTGTTCTGCTTCGACGGCGACGAGGCCGGGCGGCGCGCCGCGCTGCGCGCCATGGAGGCGGCACTGCCGTGCATGGAGGACGGACGCCAGGCGCGCTTCCTGTTTCTCCCGGAGGGCCAGGATCCCGACGACGCGGTGCGCGAGGGCGGCCGGGCGCATTTCGAGACGCTGCTGGACGGGGCCGTGGCGCTGGAGACCTTCCTGTTCGACTCGGTCGCCGCCGGCCTGGATACGGACAGCCTTGACGGCCGCGCGCGCATGAGCAAACTCGCCCTGCCCCACCTCAGGCAACTGCCCGAGGGGGTGTTCCGGCAATTGATGTTCCAGTCCCTCGCGGAGCGCACGGGGCTGGACCTGCAGAGCTTGATGCAGCTCGAGGCGCCGCCGCCGATGCCCGATGATCCCGGCCACGCGGCGTTCCCGGATGACGTGCCACCGGAGGACGCGGCCCCGGGGCCTGAGGACGAGCCGCCGGCCGGGGCCGTGCGCCACGAGTCCCCGCCGAGGGGTTACTCGAACCTGGCGCAGGCCGCGCTGGCCCTGCTGCTGCACCAGCCGGGCATAGCGCGCCTCGCAGACACCGCCGCCCTGCGCGATGTGCAGGGGGAGGACGTGCAACTTCTCAGGGAGATGCTCGACCTGCTGCAGCGCCGCCCGGACTCCAGCACCGCCATCCTGCTCGGGCACTGGTACGGCACGCCCGAGGGGATGCTCCTCAACCGGCTCGCAGGGCAGGAGCGCCTGATTCCCGCAACCGGTATCGAGCAGGAGTTCACCGACACCATGCAGGCGCTGGCGCAGGACCTGCCGCAACGATCAAAATTGGCTGCCCAGGTCGACAAAATGAAACACACCAACTACGCTGAAGTCAGCGATCTGGAGAAACAGCAACTGAGGGAAATGCTGCGCGACAAGGCGCAGCGCGACGCTCAGCGCAACACGCAACACACGGCGCGCCGGAAGGCGCCGCACAAGAAACCCGGGCAGTAAGTAACCAGCGGTCTCGTCGCACGCCCCGCGCGCGGCGCCTGGGCAGGTCGCTGCAAGCGGTTTGAAATACCGAGTCGAAGCGGTGGGCCGGGGGTATGCCCCGGGGACACCGGCAGCAGCACCGGTGGGCGGGCCCTCCCGGAAATGGGCGAATTTTTCCGCTGTTCCGGGGTCTAAAAGGGCGATTTTTCAAGAAATATCAATGATTTCTTGTATGTCAGCCCGGCTTTTCCGGTTATAATTGCCGGCTAATTTTTGTTCGCAGATTTTAAAGTTTGAAGGTGTCAGCTTAATGACAGACGTCGCTCAGCAGCAATCCCGCCTGAAGGCCCTCATCGGACGTGGCAAGGAGCAGGGGTACCTCACCTATTCCGAGGTGAACGACCACCTGCCCCAGGACATCTCGGACCCGGACCAGGTCGAGGACATCATCCAGATGATCAACGACATGGGCATCCAGGTCTTCGAATCGGCCCCCGACGCCGACGAGTTGCTGATGTCCGAAGGCGATCCCTCCGCCGATGACATCGCCGCCGCCGAGGCCGCCGCGGCCCTGGCTGCCGTCGAAACCGAGGCGGGCCGCACCACCGACCCGGTGCGCATGTACATGCGCGAGATGGGCACTGTGGAACTGCTCACCCGGGAGGGTGAGATCGTCATCGCCAAGCGCATCGAGGAGGGCATCCGCGAGATGCTGTCGGCACTGGCGATGTACCCGGGCTCCGTGCAGAAGGTGCTGGACGAATACGCCCTGGTCGCCAAGGAAGAGCGCCGCCTGGCGGATATCATGGTCGGCTACCTGGATCCCACCGAGCACGTGCCCTCAGCAGCCGAGGTCGCCGAGAGCACCCCCGCCGCCACCGACGACGACGAGGAAGCGGACACCGGCCCCGACCCGGTGGAGGCGAAGAAGCGCTTCGCCGCCCTCAAGCGCCAGTTCAACAAGACCGAGAAGGCCATCGCCGCCAAGGGCCGGACCAACGCCAATACCATCAAGGAGATGGAAAAGCTGGGCGAGCTGTTCAAGTTCTTCAAGTTCACCCCCCGGGTGCTGGACCCGCTGATCGACACGCCGCGCAACATCCTGCTCGCCATCCGCGACCAGGAGCGCGAGATCATGCGTATTGCCATCAAGGTCTGTGGCATGCCGCGCAAGGAATTCATCGCCTCCTTCCAGGGCTCCGAGTCCGACATCCGCTGGGCGGGCCGCCTGAGCCGGCGCAAGGAATACGGTCCCAAGCTGTCGGCGGAAAAGGAGACTATCCAGCGCCTGCAGCGCCGCATCCAGCAGGTGGAGGAGCGCAGCGGGCTGAGCGTCGCCGAGATCAAGGAGATCAACCGCCGCATGTCCATGGGCGAGGCCCGCGCGCGGCGCGCCAAGAAGGAAATGGTCGAGGCCAACCTGCGCCTGGTGATCTCCATCGCCAAGAAGTACACCAACCGCGGGCTGCAGTTCCTGGACCTGATCCAGGAGGGCAACATCGGCCTGATGAAGGCCGTGGACAAGTTCGAGTACCGCCGCGGCTACAAGTTCTCGACCTACGCCACCTGGTGGATCCGGCAGGCCATTACCCGCTCCATCGCGGACCAGGCCCGCACCATCCGTATCCCGGTGCACATGATCGAGACCATCAACAAGCTCAACCGAATCTCGCGCCAGATGCTGCAGGAGATGGGTCGCGAGCCCACGCCCGAAGAACTCGGCGAGCGCATGGACATGCCCGAGGACAAGGTGCGCAAGGTGCTCAAGATCGCCAAGGAGCCGATCTCCATGGAGACGCCCATCGGCGACGACGAGGATTCGCACCTGGGCGACTTCATCGAGGACAACACCATCCACTCCCCGGTTGACGCTGCCACCGGCCAGGGCCTGCAGGAGGCCACCAAGGAAGTGCTGGCCGGGCTCACCGCACGGGAGGCGAAGGTGCTGCGCATGCGGTTCGGTATCGACATGAACACCGACCACACCCTGGAGGAGGTCGGCAAGCAGTTCGACGTCACCCGGGAGCGCATCCGCCAGATCGAGGCCAAGGCCCTGCGCAAACTGCGTCACCCGACCCGCTCGGACTACCTGCGCAGCTTCCTCGACGAATAGACCCCCCGACGGCGGCCCGCCCCCGCGCGGTCCGCCGGCAACGCCGCCGGGCAAGGAGTCACTGTCATGGGAATCGAGGTTACGGGGATTTTCGGTTTACTGGTCCTGGTGCTGGACATCTGGGCCATTCTCAACACCTTCAGCTCCAACGCGTCCATGGGCACCAAGCTGGTGTGGATCCTGCTGATCCTGCTCCTGCCCATTTTCGGCGTGGTGCTGTGGTTCTTCTTCGGGCCGCGGGGCAAGTAGGTTCCCGCCAGCGCCCGTCCCGGGCGACTTCCCGGGACTCCCGAGACGGGGTCACCCGCCCGCCGCGAGGTGGGCCTGCAGCAGCCGGCGCGCCGCTTCCCGCGCCGCCAGCCCCGCGCCGGGATCGCTTCTGGTGTGAGCACTTACTATCGCCCCGTCCGCCAACAACGCTACCTCCCTGGCGACAAGCTCGCGGTTTTCCAGCCCCATGCCGGAGGCCATTTCGCCCAGGTTGTCGAGCACCTTCCTTTTATGCGCCCGGCAGGCCCCATGGACAGGGGAGTCGGCCCGGGGGTACTCGGCGGAGGCGTTGATAAAGGCACAGCCGCAGAAGCTGTCGCTGTCGAACCACTCCTGCAGCCCCTCGAAAAACGCCAGCAGCGGGGCCATACGCGGGTCCCCGGTCTGGCGGGGGGCGAGCCGCGCGACCGCCGTGCGCATCTTCGCCATGAATTCCCCGTCGCGCTTTTCGAGGGCCGCGACGATAAGCTCGTCCTTGGAGCGGAAGTGGTGATAGAGGGTCTTCTTGGCAACCCCGGCCTCGGCGAGGATGCGGTCGATGCCGGTGGCGTGAAAGCCGCCGCTGCTGAACAGCCGCAGGGCGGTCTCCACGAGGTGATCGCGGCGACTGGCGGGCATGGCGCTCTCCCCCGGGGTTTCAGGGAAGTATACAGACCGGTCTGTCTACTGTCACCGGCCCCAGGGCAAACCGCGGGTCAGGCGGCCTCCGCCGGGGCGGGCTGGGGCCCGCGCACGAGGCGGCCGGGGCGGGCGCCCGTGTCCTCGCCGTTCTCGAAAATCACCTCGCCGCTGCACACCGTGAGCCGGTACCCGTCCACCCGCTGCACGAGACGGCGGGCCGAGGACGGCAGGTCGTAGACCATTTCCGGCGGGTGAATGGTGAGGGCGTCGAAGTCGATGACGTTGATGTCCGCCTTCATGCCCGGCGCGATGAGTCCGCGGTCGTGCATGCCGTAGAACTCGGCGGTGCGCCGCGTCTGCTTGTGCACCAGTTGTTCGAGGGGAAATTTCTCGCCGCGGCTGCGGTCGCGCGCCCAGTAGGTCATCAGGTAGGTGGGCATGCTCGCGTCGCAGATCAGGCCGCAATGGGCGCCGCCGTCGGATAATCCGAACACGGCGTGCGGATGGGACATCATCGCGCGCAGCGCCTCGAAGTCGCCGTCCGCGTAACCGAGCAGCGGCATGTAGATGATGCCCTTGCCGTCCTTCGCCAGCAGCGCGTCGTAGACGAACTCCGCCGGGCTGACACCCGCCCTCTCGGCCTGCTCGCGCACGCAGCGCTCCTTCGGCGGCTCGTAATCGATCGGGTCCCCGAGCGGAAACATGTTGTCCCAGTTGATCAGTCCCTGCACGAATTCCTGTGGTATGCCGCTGAGGTCCGGCGGGTTGTCGAGCATGTCCCGCCGCACCTGAGGGTCGCGCATCGCGGCAACGCGTTCGTCCAGCGGCAGGTGCGCGATCTTCTGGTACGCGGCGTGAAGGATGAACGGGTGGCCGGAGCTCTCCAGGCTGAACAACACCCCCGCCGGGCGCTGCGCGACCTGCGGCGTGAGCGTGCCGCCCTGTTCCCGGTCTTCCTCCACCGCACGGAGCAGGCGCTGCCACTGCAGCGGGTCCTGGTTGTTCTGCAGGCAGGCGAACGTCACCGGGATACCGGTCTCGCGACCGATCTGGCGCATCCAGTCCAGTTCCTGTTCCTCCGGGGCGAGGTCCGAGGCGACCTCGAACACGCCGTGACCGACAGCGCCCATGGCGCGGCCGATGCCGACGACCTCTTCGCGATCCGCCGTGGTGCCGGGCGCCAGCTCGCCGTCCCCCGCGCGGTGCAGGATGGTGCGCGTGGTCGAGAAACCGAGCGCGCCCGCTTCCAGTCCCTCGCGCACGATGTCGGCCATGGCCGCCACTTCGTCGGGGGTCGCCTGCTCGTTGTTCGCGCCGCGCTCGCCCATGACATAGGTCCGCACCGGTCCGTGGGGTACCTGGGCGCCGAAATCGATGGCGTGGGGGACACTGTCGATGGCGTCGAGGTACTCCGGAAACGTCTCCCAGTCCCAGGTAATACCCTCGGCCAGTGCGGTACCCGGGATATCCTCCACGCCCTCCATCAGCTGGATGAGGTAGTCCTCCTTACCGGGGGAGACAGGCGCGAAACCGACCCCGCAGTTGCCCATCACGACGGTGGTCACCCCGTTCCAGCTGGAGGGCGACAACAGGGGATCCCAGGACACCTGGCCGTCGTAGTGCGTGTGGATGTCCACCCAGCCCGGCGTCACCAGCATGCCCTCGGCATCGACTTCCCGTTTGCCGGGCCCGACATCGTCGCCCACGGCGGCGATGCGACCGTCGGAAACCGCGATGTCCGCGCTGCGGCGCGGCGCCCCGCTGCCGTCGATGAGTATGCCGTTGCGAATGACGAGATCGTACATGGAGGGCCTCTCTGGCGAAGTTACAGGCGACGTGGATGTGCCGGACACTCTAGCAGGGTTGCGGCATCCTGCGCCAACCATGCCCCGGTCCCCGCCGACCCCCGGGGCACGGCGCCGGGCACGGGGTGAGCCGCCGCGTCCAGAGAGGAGGTAGACGATATTGTCTACCTCCGCACGATAAACCAGAGGTAGACCGACCTGTATACCCCCCGGCAGCCCGGACCACGGCCGGTCGATTAGTACTCGCGTCCCCCGCGAATCTACCCCATAGTCTGTACTGCGCCGTCGGCGCGACTGGCGCTTCGGCCAGGTGCTCGTTATCGGGAGGAGGCACTGTGGGAAAATTCTTTACCTGGAGGACTCTGGGCCTCGCCATCGTTTTCGCCTGGTTCATGGGCGGGGGCATCATGCATTTCGTGGATCCCGACTTTTTTGTCGCCATCATGCCGCCCTACATCCCCTGGCACCTCGAGATCGTCTACATCAGCGGGGTGTTCGAAATACTCGGCGCCATCGGCATACTCATCCCCGCCCTGCGCCAGCTCGCGGGCAACTGCCTGATCGTGCTCGTGATCGCGGTAACCCCGGCGAATGTCCACATGTGGCTGAACCCGGACCAGTTCCCGGACGTATCGGAGACCTTCCTGTCCGTGCGCCTGGTCATCCAGGTGCTCCTGTTGTGGCTGATCTGGTGGTCGACCCGCAGCGCGCCCGGGCCGGGGCCCACCCCGCTGGCCCATGCCCAGGACCAGGAGGGATAAGGACATGGTTGCCGGGGCCCCCGCGACCCGGGCGACGCGGCACTGCCTGGCGCTACTGCTCGCGTGGATGGTCGCACTCCCGCTGGCCGCCGAACCGGGTGACGCCTGCGGAGACGGCAACGACTGCGACTCCGGCGAGGCCTGCCACGGCGCCGGGAGCTGTGCGACGGGCACCTGTGTGCCGGCCTTCACGCTCCCGACGTTTGTGATCGACCTGCCGGGCGTCACCGCGTACACCGGCGAGGTGATCTCCACGCTGGATCACACCGACCCGTTTTACCAGCGCTGCTGCGATACCAATATTACCGCGTACACCGGCGAGTCCGCCGACCGGGACGGCAACGCCATTTTCTGCCCGGAACAACCCGTGCTGCCCGCCTGCTATTTCGGTAACTGCAACTGCGGTTACCGGGAGCCGGCCGGCGAACCCTTCACCGTGACCGGCAACTACTCCAGTCCCTTCGGGCCCGAGTATCTCTACTACGCCGGCCACGCGGGCTACGACTACAACTACGGTTTCAACACCCCGCTGGTGGCCGGGCGCGACGGGATGTTGTGCAAGGCACAGGAAGACCCGGTAAACGGGCGCTTCGGTTTCGACAGCGCCTGGGACAAGTTCCACACCTTCTACATCGACCACGGCGCCTTCGACGGCCGCGGCTACGCGAGCTGGTACCTGCACGCCGACGACCTCCAGGGCCAGGATACCAACGGCACCGACCTCACCGAACTGTCTCCCGGCGAGTGCGCACCGGTGGTCGCAGGACAGCAGGTGGCCGACATCGGCAACCAGGGGACCTTCGTGCCCCACCTGCATTTCGAAGTGCGGGTGTACGACCTGTTCGACGGGCCCGAGGCGGCCAGCGCCCGGGTTATCGACCCCTACGGGTGGAGCGGTGCCGGGCCGGACCCCTGGTCCAACCCGGCGGAAAATCCCCAGGCGGAGACACGGACCGAGCCCAGCTGGATTGCCTGCGGCAACGGCCGCAGGGAGTGCGACGAGGCCTGCGACGACGGCAATATCGAAGACGGCGACGGCTGCTCCGCGAGCTGCGCCCTGGAAGACAACGACGGCGACGGCATTCCGGACTTCGACGACAACTGCCCGTCAATCGCGAACCCGGGGCAGGAGGATGCAGATGGCGATGGCATCGGCGATGCCTGCGAGATACCGGGCTGTTGATCACGCCCGGCCGGGTGCTTCTCAGGCCGCGTCCAGTGCGCCACCGGCGAGCGTAATGCGGTGCATCAGGCGGGCCTCGCCCGGGTAATCGTTCATCGCGTAGTGCCAGGTACTGCGATTGTCCCAGATGGCGACGGAGCCAGGCTCCCAGTTGAACCGGCAGGTGTACTGCGGCTGGTTCACCTGGGCGTAGAGGTAGTTGAGCAGGGGGCGGCTCTCCTCCGGCGTCCAGCCGACGAAGTGCAGCGTGAAGCCTGGATTGACGTAGAGCAGTTTCCTGCCGCTCTCGGGATGGCGAACGACAACCGGGTGCGTGGCCTGGCTGATGGCGTCCGTACCGCCGATGTACCGCGCCAGGTCCGTGTTTTGATAGTAGCCCTTCTCACCGTAAACGTGTTCGTTGCAGTGCACCGCTTCCAGCGACTCCAGTGTGCGCTGCAGCCCGGGGGACAGGTCCGCGAACACCTTCCCCAGGTCGGCAAAGCAGGTATCCCCGCCCTGGCTGGGCAGGTCGCGAGCAACGAGTATCGACCCCATGGCGGGGTGTGAATCGTAGGAGTGGTCCGTGTGCCAGCCGCCGCCCAGGTTGGTCTCCTGGTCCGGGTCCTTGCGCACCTCGGCGATGTCGGGCATTTCCTCGTCGTGGGAAAAGAACTGGTTCTTGACCAGGTCGCCGAAACGCCGCGCGAAGCGCAGGTGCTCCTCCGGGGGCAGGTCCTGTTCGCGCAGGAACAATACACCCGACTCCGCAAGCAGGCCGCGCATGGCTGCAATTTCGCTATCGTTCAGTGCGGCCAGCTGGACCCCTTCGACCAGCACTCCGCACCCCTCGGTGTAGGGCTTGCTCTGCATTGTCTCCTCCCGGTAACTCGCGGCCGACCTCCATTATAGGAGAAAGTTGCCGTCAGAAGCGTCCGTACTCGCTGCGCAACAGGTTCTGCCAGTGCCAGACCCCGGATTCCCGGGAGGGAGACAGGCGCCCCGCGTCGTAGGCACCGCTGGCGAGGCCGCGCTGGACGCGCTCGCAGATCGTCCGGTCCTCCTCCTGGATACGGTCCGAAAACGCGAGGTCCTCGGCGGCGCGGGCGTCGGCGCCCGGTGCGTAGTAGAAGTCGAACTCCACCCTGCAGGTGTCCAGGCCGGTCGGCACCACGCGATTGGTCTGGATACGGCCCGGCATGAAGTTCAGCATGGTGTTGGGGTAGACGAAAAAGTAATGGCCCTCGCCCGCGCCGTAGGGCCCCGACTCCGCCACCGGTGAACGCTGTAACGACCACCACCTGCCCAGCTCGGTAGTGTACTCCGCGTAGTCGACCAGCTGCGTCAGCCCGGGATGCACGAGGGGCAGGTGGTAGCCCTCGAGGTAGTTGTCGACATAGACCTTCCAGTTCGCGCCGACGTCGTACACCAGGGAGCTGTGATGCGCCATACCGGCGAAGCCCGCCTCGCCGACCACGGACTCGATACCCGCGTACACTGCCTCGAAGTCGGGGCCCTCGCGCAATCGCGCGAAGACAAACCCCTTCCACTCCACGACGTCTATCGGTTTGAGGCTGATGTCCCCCACGTTGAAATCGACGGCAGTGTCCATTTCCCTCGCGCTGACGAGCCTGCCCTCAAAATCGTAGATCCAGCCGTGGTAGGCACAGCGCAGGCGTTTCTGCGCACGCATGTCAGAGGTAGCCAGCGGCCCCGCGCGATGGGGACAGACATTGAAGAAGCCGTTCAAGCGGCCGGCGTCCGGGCGCACCAGCAGGACCGGCACCCCGGCGATTTCCCGCACCAGCACATCCCCCGCCCGGGCCACCTGCGCTGACCCCGCCAGCAGTTGCCAGCCGCGGCCGAGCACCGTGTCCAGTTCAAAACGATACAGGGCCTCGCTGGTGTAGCAGCTTGCGTCCAACGCGCTGGCGCTCTCCAGCGGGGAGGTTTTCAGGTCCATCTCTCGAGGGCTTCCCTCACGGTCCGGGGCAGTGAAGGGTACCCGACAAGGGTCCCGAACCGCCACCCCGGCCCTTCAGGCCCGGCGAGGCATCAAGGCATCAGCACCAGGATTCCCCACACCACCAGTACCGCCCCGAAAATGCGCCCCGGCGCCGGTCCACGGAACAGCACTTTCTCGGCGAACACATAGCCCGCCAGGCCGATGATCCAGTACAGGTTCATCACGCCGCCGACGAACAACAGTCCCATCAGGAACCAGCAGCAGCCCAGGCAGTAGGCTCCGTGATGGGCCCCCATGCGCAGCGGCCCCAGCGTTCCCGGCCGCCTGTGCCGCACCAGGAATTCCACCGGGCTCTGGCAGTGGCGCAGGCAGGCGGCCTTGAGCGGCGTGAACTGCCAGGCACCCGCCAGCAGCAACAGCCCGCCGGTCAGCAAGGGCGGCAGCGTCTCCAGGTGCATCGACAGCAGGCCGTTGCGCTCCAGCAGCCACTGCACCAGGACCGCCACTGCACTGAAGCCCGCCCAGGCCAGCAGGTAACCCAGGCAGAACAGGGCGGTGCTGCCATAGGGCCTGGCGCCGGACTGGCTGCGCCGGTTCAGCGCCGCTGCGAGGAGCACGGTGGGCGTGGCCGAGGGCAGCATCATGGCGATCATCATCACCCACCACATCAGGAACATGGTCAGCGTGTAGGACAGCGTCCATGGCGTGAACCGTATGGGGCCCATGTGGCGCATGGGTTCGGTCATCGCGAGCGCACTCATCCCCATCCCGGCGCCCCGGTAGATGTACCAGGCAGATACCGTGACCGCGATCCCGAGGCAGAGCGAAACGAGAAGCCGATCGCGGCGCAGCAATCGCTCCAGGACGGGGCTTTCCGTCAAGGTATCAGGCAGGTTGCAGGTTGTGGCTGGGCCCGCGGTAGGTGTGGTGCAGCTCGCAGAGCTGGCCGTAGCTGTCCTTCATGGTCAATGGTACGGCGCCGTGGGTAGTGGTGCTGGCGTTGATGATGTCGGCGGTCTCGAACTCGATGCCGTTGGGTACCTGGATGCGCACCCGGTGAGAGGAGCCGTCGACGGGGCTGCGAATGGGCTCGGCAGTGGATTCCAGCACCCCCTCGATGGAACAGCTCGCGGTACCCGCCTCGAGGTCCGTGGCCACCTCGATTCGCCTGACCAGCGTCTCGTGGTGGGTGTCGCACATGGCGTGGAACACCCACCAGTGGGTGCTGCCCTCCAGGGTCTCCTTGCCGTGCACGATGTGTTCCAGCGCGTCGCGCTGCGCGTCACTGCAGCGTTCGTCGATGATCGTCTGCATCTGCCCGCCGCCCTCGAACACCGGGCCCGGCCACGCGTAGACGGAGGCAAATCGGACACCCGCCAGGTCGACACCGGCGAACTCGCCCTCCGAGGCCTCGAACACCTCGAAAGCCTCGCAGTAGCCCTTCGTGGGCAGCCCCTCGAACTGGCAGGGACAGGCGTGGTCGCAATTGCAATTGCCGTAAGAACGACCCTTGATGAACCACTCGATCATGCTGACCTCCCCTGTTTGGGCCGTGCAAGCCTGTCATCGACAGGCAGCAGTATAGCGGTTTTGCGGTTTCGGCGTACCCGGCTCAATGCCGGCTGAACAGCGCCTGTATGTCCTGGGCATGGCCGGTGGACAGCAACGCCAGCATCAACAACACCCGGGACTTGGCGGGAAGCTACAGCACCCCCGCCTTGCGCTCGTTGAGAATCTCGTCGTACAGCTTCTGCCCCTCCTGGCTGCCGAGGTCGGCCGCCGTCCTGGCATCGAGCAACGCCGCGTCGATTCTGCCGTCCTGGTAGTTGGCACCACTGCGCTCGATATACGCAGCCGGATCGTCAGGTACGAGCTGCAAGTAGCGATTCCAATAGTTGCGAATCTGCTCCCAGTCCCTTCGGCGGACCAATATATTGTCCAACAGTTTGTAGTGGGCGAAGGTGCGCGGCGCCATCTCGATAGCACTCTGGGCATCGTCCAGGGCCAGGTCCCACTCGCGCTGGTCGACGTAATCCACCGCGCGCCTGTGATAGGCGTCGGCGGTGCTGAGCTTCGGCGGCGGCTCGGGAGGCGCGTACACCGCCAGCTTCTTGACGAACCCGTCCACGGAGATATTGCGCTTGGGATTGTCCGGCGTCTTCTTGCGTGTGATGTTCACACGCCTGAATGAGTGACTGTCCGCCTGGACGAGAAACGTGGGATAGCCGGCGCCGCCCATCTCGTCCCACAGCGCATTTTCAGCCGCACCTTTCTCGGGATTGATCTCCACCTTGACGAAGGGCCTGAGTGCATCCATCGACGCCTTCTGCGGGAACAGGTAGCGCTCTACATCGCGGCAGAATCCACACCAGTCAACCCGGAAGTAGAGAATCATGGGGGCGTCGTACTGGTCAGCGAGACGCTTTGCCGTGCGGTAGCCGGATGCACCCTTGTACCAGGTGTCATCGGAGTAGTGCCGCACGCCTTCCTTTTTGTACCCCACCTTGACGGTGGCACTGGAACTGTTCGTGGCGTTGAGTTCCACCACTTGTGCATCCTGGCACGGGCGATCGGTAAAGACAGTTTTGCCGTTTTCCGTGCACTTGTAGATTTGGCCGTAGGCCAGTGGCGCCTGCAATAACGCCAGGGCTGCGAGCGCAGGTATCCATGCTCTCATGGCAGCGCTCAGCTCGATGGTGCCGCGGCCGCGGGCCCTGCGATGGCCATGGCCTTCTGGTAGGCGGGCCGTGCGGACACCCGCTCCACATAGGCCTTTGTATTCGGCAACTTGTCATCTACCGGCCTCGCGCCCAACATTTCCAGTGACGTGAGATTGAACATCGACATGATATCGGCGCAGGTGAAGCGGTCCGCTCCGAGGTATTCCGACTCTCCCAGGCGCTGTTCCAGATAGGTGTACAGCCCCTGCTCGCGGCGCAGGATGACGTCTGCCACCTGGCCACCGGCAGACAGGTCGCCGCCTCCCGCCTGAAAGGCCATTTTCATGAATAGAATCGACTGGAAATTATTGTTGAACTGCATCCAGTACAGGTAATTCGGATACTCCGGATCATCCGGCGCCACTGACAGGCAGCCCCCGCCATACCGCTGGGACAGGTACTCCACAATGGCGGTCGACTCGGCCATGACGAGATCGCCGTCCGTCACGATCGGCGCAGTGCCGACCGGGTGCAGGGCGCGATATTCCTCGGGCGCCAGGAAATCCTCGCCCCGGTTGTACCATTTCAGTTCATAGGGCACGTCCAGTTCTTCCATCAACCAGACGACGCGATCGGACTGGGACACCCCCAGGTGGTGGATAGTAATCATGGCGTTCTCCTCACAAACAATCACCAGGTAGCGACATTGTAGTCGCCAACGGCATAGCCCGGAACACTCAGACCAGGTATGGCGCCCCAGCCGGGCCGGCAGTACCTAGGCCTTCGACTTCGGGCGGGACTTGCGCTTCGCCGCCTTCTTCTTGCGCGTCGGGGCCTTTTTCTTCGCAACCCCGATGCCCGCTCCCTCCTCGAGATCGGACAGCGCCTCCTCCATGTAATCGATCAGGCGCTGCACCTGGGGCATCGAGCGCCGGCAGGCGACGATGCCGAAATCCACGTTCCTGTTATTGGTCAGCAGGGTGATATTGACGGCGATGCCGTCGGTGACAATCGACACCGGGTAGGAGCCGTCGAGACGCGCTCCCTCCCAGTACATGGGCTCGCGTATGCCCGGCACATTGGAAACCACCGTGTTGTAGGGCGGCAGCCGGTCCCCCAGGCCCAGCGGCAACAACAGGAGGGCAGGCGTCTGCATCAACAGGCTGAACAACTGCGCCTCGCTAGACGACAGTTGCTGGTAAAGGGCCTTGCCAGCGAGTACCGAGGCCTGCACCACCGCAAAGCGCTTCGCCGGGTCGGCCACGCTGGTACCCAGGTCCGCGCTGATCGCCGCCACGGCATTGGATGAATCCAGGTCGCCCTTCGCCCGCACCGATACGGGCACCATGGCCTTCAGGGACTGCGCCGGGAGCTCCGCGTGCCGCTGCAGGTAATAGCGCAGCGCCCCCCCGCACAGGGTGAGCACGGCGTCGTTGAAGGTACCGCCGTAGGCGTGGGCCACCGCGTTGATGCGTTCAAAGGGCCAGGACTGGGCGACGAAACGCCGGGCCCCGTGGACGGAGGTATTGATGGAGCTGTGGGGCACCTTGCGGAACGGTACCAGCAGATCGTCTTCGCGGCGCAGCCAGGTCTCGGAAATTCGCTTCAGGGCGCCGTAGATGCGAGCGCTGCTGTCGAAACTCTCCTTTACCGCCTCGGCCACGTTGCGCAGCTCCCCGTCGCGGTAGCTGTCCGGGCGCTCCTCCTTCAGTCCCGCGCGATACGCCTGCCAGTTCTCCAGCGACAGGGGGGAAGTCTCCATATGGGCCTTCGGGTCGGTGCGCAGCATACTTCGCGAGATGTGCGTGGCGCGCACACCGTCCACGGCCGCGTGGTGGGTCTTCGTGTAGACCGCGAACTGGCGTTTCTTCAAGCCCTCTATGAGGTGCATCTCCCACAGGGGTCGATTGCGGTCCAGGAGCGTGGTGTGCAGGCGCGACACCAGGGTGAACAGCTCGCGGTAGCGCCCGGGCCGGGGAAGGGCCGAGTGCCTGATGTGGTAATCCAGGTCGAGGTTCGGGTCCCTCTCCCAGTGCACCGGGCCCGCCAGGCCGAGGCGCCCCAACTTGAGGCGGTCGCCGAAGGGGGGCACGAACTCATCCACGTTCCTGAGCTGGGTGGCGAGATCGTGGAGGAAGGTACTCTCGTCGGCGCCCTTGGGGAGGGTGTAAAGGCTGACGCCACCCACGTGCATCGGGGTCTCGCGACGTTCCGCGAGCAGAAACCCCACGTCCAGAATACTCAATCGTCGCATGCTGTAAGCTCCTTGTTCACCTGACTGTACAGCGAGACGGCGCCCCGCGAAAGACTGCTCACCGTCAGGCCTGCGGGGTGACCAGGTATTTCTCGCCGGTCTTCATCGCGCGGTAGTCCATCACCGCCTCACGGGTCAGCATCTCTTCCAGTGATACCTTGCGTTTGTAGCTGCTGGCAAACGTCGAGGTCAGTCCGTCCAGCACGCGCTGGCGCATGCGCAGGACCGTCTCCATGCCCGCCTGCATCAGGAACGGGGTCAACAGCCAGCCCGACAGGGTCCAGCCGAAGCCGTAGGCCGGCGTCAGGATCGTCGGCCCGAAATCGAGCCGTCCGTAGATGTACATCTTCTTCGCCTGCTCGGAACCGTAGCGCGAGTACTCGGTCATCTTCCCGACCGCGACCTGCTCCATCGCCCGGAAGCAGTTGTCGACCGCGTTCCCGCCGCCGATGGGGTCGAAGCCGCAGTAGGCATCGGTGGCGGCGATCGCGTCCTTCAGTTGATCGAAGAAGTCTTCGTCGGAGGAGTTGACGATATGCGTGGCGCCCAGCCCGGCGAGTAACTCGACATGCTCCGCGCGCCGGACGATGTTGACCAGGGGCAAGTTGTCTTCCTGGCAGATCTTGACCAGCATCTGCCCCAGGTTGGAGGCGGCCGCCGTGTGGACGATAGCGCCCTGTTCCTCCATCCGGGCTGTCTCGACAAAGCCGAGAGCCGTCATCGGGTTGACGAAGGCCGAGGCGCCGTCCTCCGAGGAGATGTCGCCCAGCGGCAGGCACAGGCCCGCGTCGGCGATACAGTACTGGGAGTAGGCGTTACCCGGGACGCAGGCCACGCGCTGGCCGATCAGCGACCGGGCGTAGTCCTCCTCGCCCGCGGCGATGACTTTTCCCGCACCCTCGTTGCCCACCGGCAGGCGTTGGCCGTGCCGGGCCTTCTGCGCGCTGTAGAAGGGTTCGGGCATAGCGGCGACAAACCTGCCCGGGCCGTACTCAGCGTTTTCGAGATCGGCCATGCCGGTGAGGATGGCGAGGTCGGACGGATTGATAGGGGCGGCCTCCATCTCGACCAGCACCTGGTTGCCGACAGGTTCGGGGCATTCCGCCTCGGCGGCCTCCACGGTGAGCTTGCCGTCGGCCAGCGTGCTGAAGATTTGCTTTCCAGTGGTCGCCATGTCGTGTTCTCCTCTCTATTGGCACTCGTAGCCGGGCTTGACAGTGGTCCCGTTGCAGTCCGCTTGAAAGAGCGCAATGGGCTAATCTGCTCCAAGTATAGGCGAGCGAATCGATCAGCGTCTGAACCGCGAAATTCTTTTACCCGTATGCACCTGGCATCGGGCTCGCAAACTCAGTGCCTTCACAGACAGAGGTCGCACCGGGAACACGCAAATGCGGCATTTATACTGGTTCAGGAACGACCTGCGCCTCAACGACAATCGTGCACTACTGGCTCACACTGATGCGAGCCGCCTGCTGCTGGTCTATATCTGGCCGGACAACAGGCCATGGTGCAACATCACCGGCATGGGTGACCAGCGCGAGCGATTCCTGGTGGAGAGCCTGCAGGGTCTGCGCGACGCCCTGGCGCGCCTGGGGCAGGACCTGCTGATCTTGCGGGGCTCGCCCGAACTGATGATCCCCGCGCTGGTGAGCGACTACGACATCGACAGGGTCGGCGCCGCCCGTGCCCCGGGCTACTACGAGCGTCGTACCGTGGAGCGCCTGCGCGAGCGTCTGCGTGTGCCCCTGGACCTCTATGAGAACAGCACGTTGTTCAACCAGGGCGACCTACCGTTTTCCCTTGAACGGCTTCCCGCCCAGTTCACTCCCTTCCGAAAAGCCGTCGAGGACCTGGAACTACAGGCTCCGGTACCACGCGTGGACGTCTTGCCGCGGCCTCCCGCCGCACCATTCAATCCCATTCCAGAAGCGACGACCCCTCCCCATACCGCCCTGCCAGTCCGGGGGGGCAGCCTTGCGGGCAATCGTCGGCTGCGCCAGTTCATTTTTGAGGAAGCCAGGATCGCGGACTACAAGCAGACGCGGGACTGCCTGGATGGGCTGGCCGGGTCCAGCACCCTGTCACCCTGGCTGGCCAACGGCAGTTTATCGCCAAGGGAGGTCGCCGCCGCGATTCGCCGCTTCGAGGGCAGCCGGCTGCGCAACGAATCCACCTACTGGCTGTATTTCGAGTTGCTCTGGCGCGAATATTTCCAGTGGCGCGCCTACCAGGATGACATCAACCTGTTCCGTACCAACAATCAAACAGGGCGCCTGAACCGCTCTACCTTCGAACCGCGCAGCTTCTCCCGCTGGTGCGCCGGCGATACCGATTTTCCGCTGGTCAACGCCATCATGCACCAGTTGGTCGACACGGGCTGGGCGAGCAATCGCGGCCGACAGATTGCGGCCAGCTGCCTGATCAACGAGTTGCAACTGGACTGGCGCTACGGGGCGGCCTTCTTCGAGAAGCACCTGATCGACTTTGACGTCGCCAGCAACTACGGCAACTGGCAATACATCGCCGGACTGGGCGCGGACCCCCGGGGCGGGCGCCACTTTGACCTCGAACGGCAAGCCCGCCAACACGATCCGGAGGGGGTTTTCACGCGCAAGTGGGACGGCCGCCGGCCCCCTCAGCCGAAGTACGTTACCGACGCCGCGGACTGGCCCATACTGGACAACTAAGTTCAGGTTCTGCACAGCTTTGGGCGCAGCCCCTATCGGCCCCGCCGCGCCCTCAATCGCGTAAATACCGTGAGTATGACAAACGCGACATACCAACTACATGTAACCCAAACTGGCCGACACGACCAACAGGCCCGGCGAGAGACCCGGAACATCATGAGTCATACACCACTGCCTGAAAAGATGTGTCCTGTCTGCCATCGACCTTTCGCCTGGCGGCGTAAATGGCGCCACAACTGGGAGGCGGTAAAATACTGTTCTGAACGGTGCAAGCGCATCCGCCCCAGGCACCTCAAAACCGACGCGGGGTAGAACCATGAAGGTGGGCATATATCAGGTCGCCGCCCGGGCAGCGACCACTATCCGGGGGCAGCACGCGGATTCCGCCTGGTCGCTGTCCTTGATCGTGTTTCTAATCGTTATGAGCGCCCTATGCCTTGTCCTGCCCGCACCCCCTGCTTTCGGCGACGATAATGATCACTACAGCCATGGCCAGGCCAGTCGCGACGGCATCGGCAAGTTCTACATGGGTCGCGAAATTGGCCACGTAATGGGTCACCGCGGCGCCAACTGGCTGGAACGCCCCGAGCGGGTACGAGAAGAGCGCACCGATCTGCTGCTGGAACTGTTGGGCCTTCAGCCGGGGCACACGGTAGCGGATATCGGAGCCGGCACAGGATACTTCGCCCTACCCATGGCGGATATCGTGGGTGAGACCGGGACCGTGCTGGCGGTCGACATACAACCGGAGATGCTCGCTATCATAGAGCGCCGGGCGCGCGACCAGGCCAGGTCCAACGTCACACCGCTGCTCGCGACCGAGCAGAATCCCGGCCTGCCCCGGGGCGCTGTCGACGTGGTACTCCTCGTAGACGCTTACCACGAGTTTTCCCACCCACGGGAGGTCATGCGGAAGGTGGTGAACTCGCTGACTCCAAACGGCCGGGTGGTACTGGTGGAGTACCGCGGCGAGGACCGCAGCGTACCGATCAAGCCGTTACACAAGATGACAGTTGCACAGGCCACGCGCGAGATGGCCGCGGTCGGTCTCGAGCTGCAGAAAGTGCACGGCGATCTACCATGGCAGCACGTGATGGTATTCCAGCTTTCCAACAACGCGCCGGCAAGGCCGGCACCGCAAACGGTCGAGCCGGGTGCCTGAGGGACCGGAAATCCGGCGCGCCGCGGACGCAATAGCGAACGTGCTGGAAGGTGAGACGATCCATGTGGTGCGTTTCGGATTGCCGAAGCTGCGCGGCCATGTAAAAACCCTGCGCGGCTATCGCGTCACCGAGGTGGAGACCAGGGGCAAGGCGCTGCTAACGCACTTCGACAGCGGGTACAGCATATACTCGCACAACCAGCTTTACGGGGTCTGGCGCGTGGTCAAGGGGCACAAGCTTCCAGACAGCAACCGATCTCTGCGCCTGCTGCTCCAGACCGAGCGCCACAGCGCGATTCTCTACAGTGCCTCCGATATCAGTGTATGGCCTACACCCGAATTAGCTGCTCACCCCTTCCTGGCCCGCATTGGGCCGGACATCATGGATCACGCGCTGACCTGGCGGGATATAGCCGCACGCCTCGTGCACGACAGGTTCGTAGGTAAATCGTTGGCCACGCTTTACCTGGACCAGGCCTTCCTGGCCGGCAACGGAAACTACCTGCGCTCGGAAATCCTGCACCGCTCCCGGTTACACCCGCTTCTGCGCCCCGTGGACCTCTCACGAGGCGAGGCCGGCGCACTGGCAAGGGAGACCCTGGCACTCAGCCGGCGCAGCTACGAAGCCGGCGGCATTACACTCGCTCCACGCCTGGCATCCACGCTGAAACGGCAGGGTGCGAAGCGCGGCCAGCGCCGCTTCTATGTTTTCGGTCGCGCGGGCTTGCCCTGCTACCACTGCGGCACCGAAATCAGGCGAGAGGAGCGCGCAGGCCGCCGCCTCTACCTCTGCCCCGAGTGCCAGCCCCGATGAACTGCCGGTAACCGGCTGAGTCGCGATCAGGCGCTGATTACGACGCCCGTCCGGCTAGGCGACGTTGGCACGGCGCTGCTCGACGCACCTCAGTATCTCCGCCTGGTAACGCTTCCCGCGCTCATTGAACAGGTCGAGAACGTGCAGCATTGTCGGCACGAAGGCAAAGCCGATGTCCTCTTCCGGATGCCACTGGAAGATGGAACCGCCGAGGCCCATCCAACCGTAGAACCCCTCACGCCCCTCATTGAAGTCTCGCTCCGCCCCGCTGCTATCGGGTGTGCAAGGCAGGAAGCGGTCCACACCCCCTTGTGTGAATCTGGTGATCAGCATGCCGCCCATCGCAGCTTCCAAGGGGTGTTCGTGTGCAGTCTGCCATGCGTCGCTGCTCAGGTACTCCCGTCCCTCGAACGTGCCACGCGCAGCCATCATGGCGGCCGTTTTCGCCAGGCCGCGCGCCGAACACTTAGCGTTAGCCGAGGGTGTTTCGCCTTTCGCAAAATTGGTGTCATTGAAAAACCCCAGGCCGGTCACATTGGTGAACGGCACCGGGATGCCCGACCTCCGGCCCTTGATTACCGCAGGAATAATGCGCAAAAACCGGCCAAGAATCTGGAAGATATTGTGCACAACCCGCCTACCGAGGAACCGCGGCACCAGGCTGTAGCGAAGATGTGCACCAAGACGTAACAGAGTAACCTTTGAGACGCGCTGCAGTTCGTGTTCGTCAACCCCAACGGTCACGTCTACATTGAGCGGCTCACTGATGTCGTCACGTACGAACTCACCAATAGTGCGACCGGCTGGATCGACCCTGCGAAAAAGTTCGTTGACGATCCAGCCCCGGGTGAGGGCATGGTACTCTCGCCCGGTACTCCCTGCCCTAGTGAAGTTCTGCGACTGGCTTTCTATGATCCGGCCCACCGCATTCTGCTTGATGTTCTCTGTGAACAGGTCTTCCAGGTCCAATGAGGTATCGAAATTGGCGAGACCCGCCTCATGGCGCATGAGGTCTGCGACGGTAAGCCCCTCCTTGCCATTTGCCCCAAACTCCGGCCAATGCTGTGTGATCCTGTCGTCGTAGCTGAGCATGCCACTGCTAACCAGGGAGGCCACCGCGATCGCTTCCAGGCTCTTGCCACTACTGAACACATTGACCAGCGAGTCAGCGGTAAAGGCGCTGTCCCCGACAACGGAACCCCAAAGGTCAACGACCTTCTCACCACGGTGATAGACGCAGAGCTGTGCATTTTCTTCCGCCAGGGTGCGCATTTCATGCTCGAAGAGAGACTTGACTGATTCGAAACCGGGCGCGACTCCGCCCTGGGCTTGAAAGGGGCCCTGTGCCTGGCTCATCCAAAACTCCGTACAAAAGTGAGGGATTATAGCGCGGATTGTGGGGCTTCCCAGGAGGACGGATTAATCCCCGCGAGGACGCAGCACGTATTACTGATACCTACACATTGGAGGTATTGCACCATGTTCAGCATTTTCCAGCGATCACCGATCAAGCAACTGCAGAAGCAGCACGAGATGCTGCTGACCCAGGCGTTCCAGGCACAGCGCAACGGCGATATCCGCCAGTATTCGATGCTCACCGCCGAGGCAGAGGCGGTCCGGGAACAAATCCAGGCCATGGAGAAACTGCAGGCTCACTGAGCGGCTGTGGCACAGATGTCTTCTGCTTCGGGCCATTGAGGTCGCAGGGCACAGATTCTCAGCGCGCGGTAGACGGGACGGGCGACCTCACCACGGTTCCTGGCCGACCACCGCACCTGCCGCCCGAAAAGGCGTTTATTTCAATAGAATCAAATAGATAGGGTGGCTGCACGCCGACCGAAATTTTGTCCAAGCACAGGTCCACTCCCCCGCTTACAGCGTATTACCCACTGACGAGACGCGTTTGTAGCGGTTTCGTCACTGCATTCTCAATCACTTGATGGCGGGCGACGCCCCGAAAACGTCACCCCGATGGAAAGATATGTCCAGGAATCTCCTCTCTGCATCGTTGGTCTTGCTTGTGTTGGCTGTCTGGCTTGGGTCCGGCTACCTGCATGGCGGTAAAACCCCGGATGAGACTCCCGGGCCGAGCGCCAACCAGACTACCGAGCTACACCCTGTCGACAGGGTCGCCCACAACGACGACAAGCGCGTGCGGGTATCCCTGGTCACCGCCCAGACACGCACCCGCCATGTCGTCCTGCATGGGCAGACCAACAGCAAGCGCATGGTCGACGTCGCAGCGGAAATCACCGGCGCCATCGTCTCTCGCCCCGTCGAGCGCGGTATGCGGGTCCAGGAAGGCGACCTGCTGTGCGAGGTCGCGGTGGAAGACCGCGGTGTTGCGCTCGGGGAAGCCCGCGCCGCCCTGCGCACCGCACGCCTCGAGTATCAGGGAAGCCTCTCGCTGAAGGAACAGGACCTGCTGTCCGACGTGGCCATCGCAAACGCCAACGCTCGGCTGGAGGCGGCCCAGGCCCAGGTACATCGCCGGGAAATCGCGCTGGAGCGAACGCGCATCGTGGCACCCTTCTCCGGTGTCGTGGAAGACCTGCACATGAACATCGGTGATTACGCCGTACCGGGCGCACCCTGCGCCACCCTGATCGACCTCAATCCCATGCTGGTCGTCGCCCATGTTACCGAATCGGAGGTCGAGTATCTTAAGCACACCCAGGCTGTCTCCGGGGTTACCTCCACCGGGCGCGAACTCCAGGGAATGGTTTCCTTCGTTGGGAAGCAGAGTGACCCGGCAACGCGCACATACCCCGTGGAAATCACAGTCGCTAATGAAGACTACAGCATTCGTTCCGGCCTCACCGTGACGCTGAGAATTGGTGTCGATCGCGTACCGGCGCACCGGGTATCTCCGTCATTACTGACACTGGACGACAACGGGGAAATGGGCATTCGTATCGTCGACCGCTACAACCGCGTTGCGTTCAAGCCGGTCGAAATCATTGAAGACAGCGCGCAAGGCATGTGGATTACCGGGCTGCCGGACACGGTATCCCTGATCACCGTTGGCCAGGAATATGTTGCCGTCGGCGACCTCGTCGAGCCCGTGTTCGGCCCTGACGGCACAGATCAGTTCGCCCGGCTATGAAATCTCTCATCGAGTCCGCCTTCAACAGGACGCGCACGACCCTCTCATTGCTCGCGGTCCTCGTGCTGGCCGGCATCATGGCGCGCACTGCGCTACCGATTGCCAATGACCCTCATGTAGAGCTGCCCTTCTACTACGTGGGCGTAGTGCATGAGGGCATTTCTCCCGAAGACGCGGAGCGGCTGCTGGTGCAGCCCATGGAAGCCGAGCTGCGCAAACTCGAGGGCGTGGTCGAGCTGCAATCCACGGCCGCGGAGGGCATGGCATCCTTTTTCATCGAATTCGACGTCTCGCACGACCTCTCCCAGGCCATCGGCGATACGCGCGAGGCCGTCGACCGCGCCCGCGCCGAGCTGCCAGAGACCGCTGAAGAGCCCTTCGTCAACGAGCTCACGGCCGACGACTTCCCCATGCTTCTGATCAACTTCGTGGGCAGCGATACCAGCGAACGCAGTGTGTACCGGGAAGCGCTGAAACTGCAGAACGAGATCGAGTCAATCCCCTCTGTGTTGAGCGCCGACATGCGCGGGCAGCGAGAGGAGGTGCTTGAAGTGACGATCAATCCCGATGCCCTGAACGCCTACCGCATTTCCGCGGAGGGACTTATTGCCACGCTGCAACGGAACAACCGGCTCATCCCGGCGGGCGCTGTCGATCTCGACCGGGGACGTTTTGCCGTCAAGGTGCCGGCCGTGGTTGAACAGGCAAAAGACATCCTGGACCTTCCCATCCGCTCCTCGGGGGACACCGTCGTCACCCTCGCGGACGTGGCGGACGTCAGGCGCACCTTCAAGGATCGCACCAGTTACGCACGTTACAACGGCCGGGACGCCATCTCCATCCGCGTCGAGAAGCGCGCCAATGCCAACGTCATCGACAGCGTAAACGAGGTATTGGCTGCCGTAGAGGCTGCGCGACTGACGCTCCCTGCCGGTATGGACATCATCACCTCCCAGAACCAGGCGGAATTCGCCAATACCCAGGTGAAGGAGCTGGAGGGCAATATCCTGACCGCATTGGCTGTCGTCATGGTAATCGTGGTCGCGGTTATGGGTTTTCGCAGCGGCCTCGTTGTCGGCCTGGGCATTCCATTTTCACTCCTGTTCTCCATCACCGTCATCTACCTGCTCGGCTACACCTTCAACTTCATGGTGATGTTCGGCATGTTGCTGGGGCTGGGTATGCTGATCGATGGCGGCATCGTCGTCACTGAATACGCCAACCGCAAGATGGCTGAGGGCATGCATCACAAGCAGGCTTACGCCGAGTCGGTCAAGCGTATGTTCTGGCCTGTAGCGGCCTCGACGGCGACGACGCTGGCGGCCTTTCTCCCGATGCTTTTCTGGCCCGGTGTTTCCGGGCAGTTCATGGTGTACCTCCCCGTCACCGTTTTTACGGTCTTGCTGGGGTCGCTGCTTTATGCGCTGCTTTTTGGCCCTGTGCTCGGCTCGCTGCTTGGCCAGCCGGGCAGGCACAACACGAGGGCCATCCGCGAACAGGCCCTGTTGGAGTCGGGTGATCTTGCCGAGTTGAGGACGTTTACCGGCCGCTTCACGATGTTCCTGGGGGGCGTCTGCAAACGGCCCTTGATGACTGTCGGGATCGTTCTCGCACTTCTGGGCAGCGTGTTTTGGGCCTACGGCAGGTACGGCGTCGGCATGATCTTCTTCTCGGATGCCGACCCACAGTTTATTACCGTGTCCGTGCTTGGCAGGGGTAACTTCTCGGCCAATGAAATCAACGACCTGGTGCTGGAAGTTGAGAACGCAGTCATCGATATTCCAGGCATACGCTTCGTCAACACGCAGACAATGCTACCGGGAGACAGCGGCACCAGCCTCGGCAGCAGTTCGGACCAGATCGGGTCGATGTTCCTCGAGCTCTATCCGGAGTCGGGGCGCTCGGTCAAGGGTAACGAGGTCATGCGCCTGGTTCGGGAGAGAACGTCGCGCCTCGCCGGCATCCGGGTGGAGGTACGCCCGCTGGAAAAAGGGCCGCCGGTCGGCAAACCCATCCAGATCGAGCTGACCTCCCGCGACCGTTCCCTGCTGGAGCCGGCCATGGCGGAGATACGCGCATATCTCGATACCCTGCCGGAGCTCGTCGATATCGACGACACCGCCGCGCTGCCGTCGATCGAGTGGCGCGTTGAAGTCGATCGAGAGCAGGCGGCGCTCTACGGCGCAGATGTCGCTGCCGCAGGACTGGCGGTGCAACTGGTGACCAATGGCGTCAAGGTCGGGGAGTACCGCCCCGACGACGCCGACGATTCCGTCGATATCAGGGTGCGCTATCCGCGCGACGAGCGCGGAATCACCGCGATCGGGGAACTTCGCCTGAGTACCAGCCAGGGCATGGTCCCACTCAGCAACTTCGTGCGAGTTCTGCCCGCTCCCGGTGTTGATTCCTTCAAGCGGATCAACGGCCTGCCGGTGGAACGGATTCGCGCCGAGGTGGTCGAGGGCGTGATGGCGGACGCCATGGTGCGCGAGATCGACGCCTGGCTGCAACAGCAGGCGTTCGACCCCGCATTGAACATCCGGTTCCGCGGTGCGAACGAAGAGCAGGCCGATTCGATGGTCTTCATCTCAGCGGCGTTCCTGCTGGCCCTGGGTCTAATGTTCATCCTGCTTGTTACCCAGTTCAACAACTTCTACCAGAGTACGTTGATCCTGGCTTCCGTTATCATGTCGACGGCGGGCGTCCTGCTGGGCCTGCTGGTGCTTGGCAATCCCTTCAGCGCCCTTCTAACCGGCGTCGGCGTTCTCGCGCTCGCGGGCATTGTTGTAAACAACAACATCATACTCATCGACACGTTCAACCATATTCGCAGGGGCAATCCGGACCTGGACACCCGCGAGGTGATAGTGCGCGCCACGGCGCAAAGACTGCGCCCTGTTCTGTTGACAACCGTCACCACCGTGTCCGGGCTGCTACCACTTGCCAGCGGCTATTCCGTGGACCTCGTTGCCCGCACCGTCACGGCAAACGGTGATATGGCGATATTCTGGGCACCACTGTCGCAGGCCATCGTGTTCGGCCTGTCATTTGCCACGATCCTGACCCTTATCGTGACGCCGGCGATGCTGGCCCTGCCGACGCACCTTCGGGGGAAGCTGTCCCCATGGCTGACGGGACGCATGGTGGCGATGCGACGCAAACCGACCCACGGCGGTGCTGCACGAGTCTGACTACCAGCCCGTGACCCGCTGCTCAGCGCGACCAGGCTATAAGCGGCTCCACTACGACCCTATGCTGCCCGGGCCTTCTTCTCTATAATCCCCACTCCCGCGAGAGGGCCCATAGCTCAGTTGGTTAGAGCATCCGACTCATAATCGGCAGGTCGAAGGTTCAAGTCCTTCTGGGCCCACCATTTCGCTTCGCTCATGCTGGGCCTCAGAGGACTATCCCGGCCAGCCAGCACAGCTGGCTGGCGCTCAGCCACACTCAATGCTCGCGCATCGAAAGCGTTTGCTTCGCCCTTCTGGGCCTACCATCTAATTGATTCTTATAATTATCTATAGAAGAGAGCATCTGACTTTTATAGATTCATCCATAGCCGGAAGTCGCTGGGAGCGATCCATAGTGAGCGCGTTGTTAGCTGAGATGCGGAATCCTTTGTGCCCGGTATGGAGCTTAACCTGTCGGCACCCGACCACCTCGTACAGTCAGAAATCCAGAACTCGAAGGCGAACTGCCCCTTCTAGTGTGCCGCTGCCTTTTTACTTGACAATTCACTAATTTGGGAATATTTTCCCAAATATGTCTGCTCGCCTCGACCAGAGTCTTCGATCCGCTGTCCTGATCATCCTCAGGCCGCTGGCCCGTATCATGCTCCGGCACGGTATGGCTTATGGTGAATTTGCCGAACTCGCCAAGAAGGCCTTCGTCGACGAGGCATCTCTGAAGCTGGCGGCCGATGGAAAACGGCCTACCGTGTCGGGCGTATCTGCCCTGACAGGCTTAACCCGCAAGGAAGCCAAACGCCTGCAGGATGCGGACCCAGAGTCAGAGGCAGAGGCCACGGAGCGGTACAACCGGGCCATTCGGGTTCTCAGCGGCTGGGCAACCGACCCCAAGTTCTTGAATGAGAAAGGCGATCCTCGTCCCCTCCCAATTGATGACAGGAAGGCTGGCTTCGCGGCGCTGGTGAAGGAATTTAGTGGAGACATCCCGGTCGCTGCAATGCTTTCCGTCCTGGAGTCCAGCGGCAATATCCTGGTACAGAACAACGAGGTCGTATTGCTGGATCGGGCTTACATCCCCACCGACACACCAGCAGACAAGATCAACATTCTGGGTACCGACGTCGCGGAGCTGGTCGATACGATAGGGCACAATCTGAGCTGCCCCCACGAAGACTTGCGTTTCCAACGCAAGGTTTCCAATACCTGTCTACGCGCTGATGCAGTCGCTGCGTTTCGAAAGCTGTCCAACGAGAAATCGCAAGAGCTACTGGAGGACTATGACCAGTGGCTATCAGAAAATGAGGCTCATCATGACGGTGAGCCAGACACGCCGTGCATCTATGTTGCGGTAGGTATCTATTACACAGAAGACTCCGACCGGAGGACAGATCAATGAACCGGGTAATATCAACGTTCACAGCTTCAGCAATCGCCCTTACCCTCTCTGCCTGCGGTGGTGGCGGTGGTACCGCTTCTCCGGGACCGTCTGCTGGCATCGGTGGAACCGGCAATACGAGTTCAGGCACCATTGACGGTTTTGGCAGTATTTTTGTCAACGGCGTCAGGTTTGAAACCGATGACGCCCAGATCACGGTTAATGGCAGCCCCGCTTCAGAGGACGACCTCGGCCTAGGCATGGTGGTCTTAGTCTCGGGTACGGTCAATGCCGATGGCACGACGGGTGACGCCCTTGAGGTTATTTTTGACAACGAACTGCAGGGCCCCATCACCTCGATTACGCCAGGATCTGACGGCGACACAAAGTTACTCGTTGTACTCGGCCGGGAGATTATCATCGAGCGGACGGGTACGGTGTTCGAGGATGTCACCTTCGACGGCATCTCGGTCGATGATCTGATCGAGGCCTCTGGCTTCCTGAACGAGGACCTGCAGCTCAGGGCCACGCGCATTGAAAAGAAATCCGATTTTATACCAGGGTCCAGTCAAGTTGAGCTCACGGGAGTCGTGACCAACCTGTCCGACACCACATTCAACCTGGGTGAGTTCCTCGTCGATTTCAGTAACGCTGACCTCTCAGATATCCCGGACGGCACAATTGCCAACGGCATGTTGGTTGAAGTGGAAGGCACCCTGATAGGGACCACAATAAATGCAAGCGAAGTAGAGGAAGAAGACGATATCGGTGATTTCCTTGAAGACGGCGATAATGTCGAAGTCAAGGGAGCCATCACCGACTTCGTCAGCAACGGCAACTTCAAAGTAAATGGCGTACCCGTCGATGCATCCGGCGCGGTGCTGAGGCCTCAGGGGCTCGTGCTCGAGAATGGCGTCATCGTCGAGGCAGGGGGAACCTGGAACGGCAATACCCTGATCGCCTCTGAAGTTGAGGCTCGCAGGGGTCGTATTGAAATCGAAGCCGCGGTGGCTTCGGTTGATACCGGCAGCAATTCAATCACCCTGCAACTCTTCCCTGGCACGGTAACGGTTAGGGTAGACCAGGAAACGCGCCTGGACGACGATACTGACGGTATTGAAGACCTCGATCTGGGGGACATCTCGATCGGCGATTTCCTGGAGGTGGAAGCCATCCAACAGGGAACAAACCTGATCGCGACCCGAATCGACCGGGATGATCAGGACGATGACATTCTGCAGGGACCGGTGGAAGCCTTCACACCGGGCGCCGACATCACCGTGCTGGGAATCACCTACAACACTGCCGGGGCGGAGTTCGAAAACCAGAATGATGAAACCATAAGCTCAGATGCCTTTTACGCACAGCTGCAGGTTAGCGATCTTGTGAAAATCAAGGATGAGGAGATTGCTGATGGCATCGCAGACGAAGTCGAATTCGAGGACGACGGCCTCGATGGAGACAGGGAATTCGATGACGACTGTGATTCTGACGATGACTCTGATAACGATAACTCAGATGACAACTCAGACGGCTTGTGTGGTTCAGACGACGATGATGATGAGTCCGATGACGATGATGACGAGTCCGATGACGATAACAGCGGTAACGGCTCAGATGACCATGATGACGAGTCCGATGACGATAACAGCGGTAACGGCTCAGATGACGATGATGACGAGTCCGGTGACGATAACAGCGGTAGCAGCTCAGATGACGATGATGAGCTGGATGAATAATGGCGGCAGTGGTTCGTCCTGATAAGCTACCTGTTGCAAGCTGGCTTCCGCTAGAGGACAAGACGGGTCGTGGGTTCGGCCCTGGTTCGGAAGTTCGGTCCGGAAATCCGCTTGCGATTCTTCCACTTACTACAACCGAAACCACCAACCGCCCCGCTTCAGGTTCGGCATAGGTTCGGTTTCGGCTTCCCTGCCCAACTCGCCTGAGAAATTCCCTGGGCTTTCTTCGGCTTACTGCCCAGGTCGACTCTCTCCTTACTCCTCATAATCGGCAGGTCGAAGGCCTGGGCGGCCCCGTTAAGTCCTTCTGGGCACACCATCTTATTGTTTTTTATAGGTTTTCTATAGAAGAGAGTGTGCGACTTCCAGGATTGATCCAGAGTCGGGAAGTCGGTGCGTGTAGGAGCGCGCACCCGAACCGCTCCGCCTGTAGTATGGTCGTCGAATCGATTGCGATCTCACCGGCAGGCCGCCTCCCATGCTCAACCGCGACCTACTCATCATCAGGCTCAAGCAGCCCTTCGTCGACTGGATCAACGAGGCCGATCCCTATCCAGGAGGGCGTACGTTTACGCTCGAGGAGGCAAATGAAGATCTCCCCGTTTTTCTTATCCATGACTACGCTTGCGAAGAAATAGAGAACTGGCTCGAGCAGTGCTACCTGCCATTATTCGAGGACATTCTGGAGTACTGGTACACCGATCCCGCGCTGTGGCCCCAGGACAGAACGCTGGAGTTGTTCAAGGCGTGGATTGGCGTAGATGTGCGGGGGATTATTTTCGATGTTGTCGATGAGCCGCTGGTCGATGATGAGATCGAGGGTGCATCCCAAGCGGGTAACGATCTTCATTGAAAGACAATCCCACATCCCGCATGGTTCGAATTATAGGAAACGGACAACAGCTACCGGTAGCTGCTTGATTTAGGAATTCGCCCGGGACAGGCGTCAGGCTAAGTATCGAGTGTACTGACGTACTGTGTAAGGGTGGTAGGGCATGAGAGTAGGCGAGCCGATCATCTGAGGACGATGTCAATTATTGAAAGCGTCAGGATGACTGCCGTGAAACCCCACACCACACTTTGCTTTTTGACAAAGGCGAGGCAAGCCGCGGCGATCAGCAATGCAAACGACAAGGTTGTAGCGACTGACCACATATCAAACAGAATGTAATCCATGCCAATGAACCAGCCCTGCACGCAGGCGTAAATGAGAAAAAAACGCGGCAAGGTGTGATCGGAAACGTCGTCGGATTCGTTTTCTGGATCCCTGGCTAGCAGACGTATCATGAGACTGCTGCTGAACAGCAGAAGAATTGGACCTAATACCACAAACAAGAATTCGGTGTAGAGCCAGTCTTCTCGCTCGACAATAAGAGTGCTGTTCCAGAACATTCCCAGATATGACAGCAGTATTATCAGTAGCCAGGCTGCACCCAGGCTGCGGCCCCTGACCTTCGACAAGGTGCTGATGTGCTCTGCGAACGCCATCAGGATGTTCGCGATCCCGATGCCAACAATCGAGGTGAACATCAGTATCACCAGCAGGGAAGTCGAGACATTCATGATATGGTCCTCCGGCCTCAGGGATGGCCGCCATCCTCTCCACTTTGGATCGGGGAAAAGGTCGAATCTGTTGCTTCTATCGCTTGCCAAAGACGTTCGATATAGTCGTCAGGAAAACTGTAAATTGGCAAATCTTCCTGTAGTACCAGCCCCCTCTCTTCTGGGCTCAAACCGTAGTAGAGTGTCATCAGAACATCGCTACTAGCCCAGGGGCTACTGCGGAAATAACCGTGACCATTCCCCGATTGAGATCCTTCGGCAGGACTGACGTTGATAAATGTGAGTTGGTCACGATAGGTCTCCAGGGCCTCCCGCGTGGACTCCCACATGCCATCGTTACCGTCACCCCACAACTGACCCAATCGTTGGCGCCGTGTCAGGAACTGGGATACACCCAGAGCCTTGTCATGCTGCGAAAGGTAGATCGACATATGTTCGCTAACATTCAGTAATCCGTCGGCCACATATGAACCGAACGCGCCACGGTCGAGGTCGGAACCAACGAGGATAACGTTCTCCAGGCGTGTAGCTTGCAAAGTTTCCTCGCGACTCTTGCCGTGGTGAATAAGGGCGAGTTGTTCAAGTGCCCGGGTCACCAGCCGGGTACCGTTGCTATAACCGACTATATGAATGGCCTCGGCGTCTGTGTCCCTGGCGATAGTTTCGATGAGTAGGCGAAGGTTTCTGGCGAATCCATTGGAGGTGTCGGAGTCTTTCACATAGGCGAACTTACTCGGAGTTGACGGCCAGGAGTAGGCAATGAACGCGCCCTGATAGCCCAGAAAATGCCATAGCTCAGAAGCCACTAGAACTGGATTTTCAAATACCACCTTATACCCGTGCACGTAGATGTAGACGTCTGAACGCCCGGAGTTAGCTAGTTGTGCATTAATTGCTTCGGAGAATCTAGCAGTCGCATCCGGTGGAACGTTGCCGGCTGTCTCAAGCTCCGCGTTCACCCAAAAAGGAATGGACTCCTCTAGTACACCCCACTCATCGATGCCGGCGACGCGCACTGGATACTGGTCTGTACGCGCCTTGAGCAAGGAAATCTCGCGCGCCTCTTCCCAGCTCATAAATTCATCGCCAAGGCGAACGTCGGCAACACCTACGCGGAGTACCTGCCCGATGTCGTTGAGATAGTAAGCTTCAGTATCTTCTTCGCCGGCGGGTGAACGGTCTGTCGCGTAAAGTATGCCCTCGTAGGGAATTCTTTCGAAGGGTGCTTGATCGGGCAGGGGATTGAGTGCCCCATCGCCGAACACATCCGGTGCGGGCATCAAGTCGACCTGGTCAACTGGCGCGCCCGCGCAGGACTGCACCAGGATCACCAAACACGTCACTCCGAGAAACCGGAAAAACAATTTTGTCATGGGACGCGACCCTGTGCATGGCGAATTCATAACTCATCCACAATATCAATGAGTCGACGGTTGTTGCAACAAAGCACCTTCTCCACCCTCGAACAGCATGAGTGACGCAATTTTCCTGCTATTCAGAAAAGGCAGAAATGGGCAGAGAAGAGGACGGAGGGATTATAGTTTAATCCCTCCGTCCCCTCTAATTAGGCGGCTATCGCAGTACAGGCAAGTGCCCCTGAGGTATTGGGTATACGCCGGCGGGCATTTTGGAAACATCTAAAACACCCAATTCGCTTGTAGATGCAACCGGCTGGATTTATAAAGGGCGATAAATGTCCTCCCAAATCCTTCAGGAGTGTCCCAGTGAGCGCCACGACTATTGATCCGCTGGATTCGCCCGCCAATGACCAGGCTCTCAGCCGCCGACAGACTCTGCGCTATGCATTGGCGGCCCTGGGCATGGCAGTGGGTTCGCCGCTGCTGAGCGGTTGCAGCGACTCCAGCGACGAGAGGACCCCGGACGGCCCTCCCTGGACAGAACTGCAGGCTCCCGACGAGAACGGCGTTGCCCTGCCCGAGGGTTACTCTTCCCGCATCGTCGCCCGCTCCACTGAGCTGGTTGCGGGCACCTCCTACCCGTGGCACAACGCTCCGGACGGCGGCGCATGTTACGACGCCGGCGATGGTGGCTGGATATACGTCTCCAACAGCGAACAATTTGTTGAGGGCGGCGGCGGGGTAAGCGCCATCCGCTTCGACGCCAACGGCGCCATAGTTGACGCCTATAACATTCTGTCTGGCACCACCGCCAACTGCGCTGGAGGCAGCACTCCCTGGAATACCTGGCTCAGCTGTGAAGAGAAATTCATCGGCGATGGCCTGGGCCTGGTGTACGAGTGCGATCCGTTCGGAGAGAGAGAAGCCGTGGCACGACCCGCCATGGGCGCCTTCGCCCATGAGGCCGTGGCGGTGGACGATGTTATGCAGCAATTGTACCTCACAGAGGACAGGCCCGACGGCAAGCTGTATCGCTTTACGCCAGACAACTACCCGGACCTGAGCGCCGGCCTGCTCGAAGTTGCGGAAGTGTTGGGCGACCCACTGTCCGGCGCCTCCCTGACCTGGCACGTGATCGACGACCCCTCCGGCGTCTCTGAGCACACCCGCTACCAGGTACCACGCGCCAGCGACTTCAACGGCGGCGAGGGCATTGCCTTCAGCGATGGCATGATTTTCTTCGCCACCAAGGGCGACAATCGCATCTGGAGCTATGACACCGTCGGCAATCTCCTTGAAGTTCTCTACGATGACGACTTCTACGAAGAGCCCATACTGCGAGGCGTGGACAACATTACCATCGCCCCTTCCGGTGAAATTTACGTGGCAGAAGACGGCGGTGATATGCAGCTGGTAGCCCTGACCAGGGACGGCACCCCGTTCCCCATTGCCCAGGTCGTCGGGCAGGATGGCTCGGAAATTACCGGGCCGGCTGTCATAGGCAATCGGCTGTACTTCAGTTCACAGCGTGGCTCCGGGCCATTTATCGGTAGCGGCGGCATTACCTATGAGATCACGGGGGACTTTGGCTGACTTTCGGCTGAATAGGTGGATCCGAACTTCTGGTTGCGCGCTGGTTTAGCCCAAATAGTGTTGAGGTTGCCTGTCCCTGGCGAATTGTTGATTTTTCAACAATACCAGACAGTTCAAAGGGGGCGGAGGGATTATAGTTTATTCCCTCCGTCCCCTTTTTAGCTGAAAACACAGGAATTGCACCATGAGCGAAGTCATAGACACTTACTGGTCCTTCCGTAGCCCTTACTCTTACCTGGCAACCCCCGGCCTGCTGGAACTGCGCGGGGACTACGACGTGGAGGTTGCGCTGAGGGTGGTACTACCACTCGCGGTCCGCGCACCTGAAAGGGTGTTCGACCCGGACAACCTCAAGCCCATGCTGTACATCGTCATGGACAGCCAGCGACGCGCCGAGTACCTGGGCATTCCCTTCGAGTTCCCCGCGAGACCGGACCCGGTAGTCCAGGACTACAAAACCCTCTCGGTACCCACCGACCAGCCGTATATCTATCACCTGTGCAAATTGGGTGTAGAGGCGCAACGCCGTGGCAAGGGGCTGGAGTTGGCGGCGGTCGTCTCGCGTCTCATCATGGGTGGTACGGAAAACTGGCACGAGGGCGACCACCTTGCCAACGCGGTGGCGTCCACGGGCCTGGACTTAGCCGAGCTGGACGCGGCGATCGAACAGGGCGACCACCTGGCCGAGATCGAGCAGAACCAGCAGGCCCTGGAAGCCGCAGGGCACTGGGGCGTACCTACTATGGTGGTCAGGGACGAGCCCTTCTTCGGACAGGACCGTATCGATACGCTGCGCTGGCGACTGGATCAATACGGGCTCAGGAGATAGCGACTGGCGGGGCACTGAAGTTTTTTGGAGTCAGCAAGTCAGCTCATCGACTCCTCATCTCATATTGACGATGTCAATATTCTACGTTATAAGCTGTCGATAACAATCGAGGAGTAGAGTGATGTTAAGGGTATCGTTCGCTTTTCTGGTCGTACTGGCTTCCGTTCCGGCCTTTGCCGGCGCCCTGTGGGGAACTGTCAAGGACGGGGATGGAAAACCACTTCACGGCGTCATGGTGCGGCTGACTGATTCCGCCAGTGGCATATCAGAGAGTGTCTACAGTGGTGAAGACGGCAGTTTTGTTCTCGAAACCCGATTGAGCGGGAAGCTTGGCCTCAGGTTACGTCATCCCTACTACCACGATGTAACACAACCAGTGGATCTCGGTGGCGACGGGGCCCTGAAAGAAGACCTGACCATGTCGCTGATGACTGGTTCCAGGGAGATATCCGATTCCCTACCCGCGGCCTATCACTTTGGTAGCCTGCCCTTCGAAGAGGGGGACGACGCAGACTTCTCCAGGCTGCACTTTCAGCGTGACTGCCTGTCCTGTCACCAGCTGGGTAATGATTTCAGCCGGCAACAACGATCTCCCGAATCATGGGTGGGAACCATCACGCGCATGCATCTCTACCTGGGCAACTTCGATATGGAGCTGCGCGACGCCCGCTCGGTCATATTATCGGAGGGATTCGATGGCAAGCCGATTACCGTACGACCCCAATTCCCCGTTGCTCCAGAGCTGGCCAGGGCGCGATTGACAGAGTACACACTGGAAGACGCGGCCGTACCCCACGATGCCATTTACAATCCGGATGACGGACTCTTTTATACCGTTGATCAGGCCATGGATTTTATGGCAGTTACCGACCCCGCTACGGGCAAGACTCGCTACGTAACGCAGGCTGGTGGTGAAGCCATGTCGTTCCAGCAGGGCTTTTCAAAGCAGAACCCGGTATTCGGTGAATTCAACCCGGGCGCCAGCCATGGACCGCACTCGCTGGCAATGGGGCTGGATGGAAAGTACTACGTCACCAACACCGGTACCCGCAGCATTGGCGTTTTCAACCCCGAAACAGCAGCGTGGGAAGCCGCCCACCTTATGGCGGACGAGACCAGGGCGATCTACCCGCATACCATCCGTGTCGCGAAGGATGGCATGGTCTGGTTTACGCTGACCGGTTCAGAGCAAGTCGGGCGACTGGATCCGGGCAAGCGCGAGTTCAAGGTGATTGACCTGCCGGACCAGGAGATTCTGGGAATCGCCGGCACCACCCAGCCCTACGGGATTGATATCAACCCGCTGGATGGCAGTATCTGGTATACGCGCCTGTTCGCGGACATCATTGGCCGTATCGATGCTGAAACCCATGAGGTGGTGGAGTATCCCTCGCCGGTCAGCGGTCCCCGTCGCATGCATTTCGACAAGTCGGGTGTGCTCTGGGTCACCGGCTACTCTACCGGGCAGCTGGGCCGCATCGAGGCGGATGGTTACAAGACCAAAGTGTACGAGATGCCCGAGTTCGCACCGGGCTATCGGCCCGCACCCTACGCCCTGGGTGTGCATCCCGACACACAGGATATCTGGGTCAACGAAAATATGACCGATCGCATCTACCGATTCATACCCTCAGAGGAACGCTGGGTTTTCTATCCGGTGCCCCTACGCGGAACGTATACACGGGATATGACGTTTACCTCCCAGGGCGAGGTTTGTACGTCGAATAATCCTTTACCCCCGTCGGCACTGGAGGGCGGTGTTCTGCAACTGATATGCATCGACCCGGAGTATCAGCCTTCCGAGCCAAGGCTCGCCGCCAGCGGTCAGTAGGTAAACCCGCCATGAGCTTAAAAAAGGTTGTCCTGGGGTCGGTAGTCGCCGTAGTTGCTGTTGCATCGCTGGCAATCGCTGTCGTCCTTCTCAATCTCGACAGCCTTACCAAGGCGGTAATCGAAAAGGCTGGTAGCGAGGCGACACAGACGCAAGTCACCCTGGAGCAGGTAGAAATTTCACTATCGGACGCTCATGCAGAGCTTCACGGCCTGGTGATCGGCACCCCGGAAGGATTCGAGCTCAGCCCCCATGCGGTCGAGATACGCAGACTGTCCCTGGACATAGATCGGGACACAATCTCGGCACCGGTCATTGTCATCCGGGAGCTCCTGGTTGACGGGCTGCAGGTCGTGATCGAAGAGGGCAATTACGCCAGCGGCGGGATAAATAGTCTGCAGGCGCTGGGGGATAATTTGAGCAGGCTGGAAGAGAACGCTGACACTGCCGAACCTCCTGAAAACAGTGGGCCGGGAAATGAGAAACAGTTCATGGTGAAGAGCTTTCGCTTTATCAATGGATCGGTACAGCTGTATTCAAGGCGTTGGGAGCCCAAACACCTCGCTATTGTGGACACCACCCTCAACGACCTCGGCACTGAAACCGTGGGCCTGACGTCTGAACAGCTTGGCCAGGTGCTTTCCACCACCGTAATGGCAAATTCCGGGTTGTTGTTCCCGACCGCCCAGTGAGCTGACACTTACTCTCGCTCCATGCTACACATCTCCAGGTACGCCACCCACAGTAAGTTGGCACGTAAACCAGGCACCCTTATGAACGGAATCAGCAAACGCACGCGCATAGCCTACGCAACCGGCGCCATTCCCTACGCCGTCAAGGATACCGCGTTCAGCGCTTTCGTGCTTTTTTTCTATACCCAGGTACTGGGCCTGTCCGGCTCGCTGACGGGTCTGGAAAAAGGGGACGGAGGGACTATACTTTAATCCCTCCGTCCCCATTACTGCCATTACTGAACTAATCTACCAACATCATCAAACCGGGAATGCAGGAGTAGTCTATGATAAATCACGTAATGATTGGCTCGAGCGATATAGAACGATCCAGGGCGTTCTATACGGCTGTGCTGGGGGTACTCGGCGCCGGCGCACCTTTCGATCATGTCAACGCGACCGGGCAAACGCGTATTTTCTTTATGCACGATGGCTCAACGTTCTGCCTCACCCAACCCATCGATGGCGGGCTGCCGACGGTTGCCAATGGGTCCACTATCGGGTTCACATGCAAGTCACCAGAGCAGATACAGGAGTTTCACGACGTGGCAGTTGCCCATGGCGGTACCAGTGTCGAAGAGCCGCCCGGCCCTCGTGAAAGCGATATGGGCGATGTCTATTTGTGCTACTTTCTCGACCCTGACGGACACAAGATTTGCGGATTTCATCGGCCGGGATGATGTAGTGGGTATCCCTTGTCTTCTGCAAGGATTCGCCCTCTCGCATCCTGGTGAACCCTGCTTCTGCAATAGCACTATGAAGCGCCCTGCTGGTGAGCAGTGGCTGCTCAACACAATCCTGGTAAGGAGTGCCATCAAGCCATGGATCTCGAAGCCCTGGGCAACCTTGGGGATTTTCTCGGCGGCATTCCAGCGCAATGAGTACGGGTAACCACTTCTACCGCTACTTTCTCAATCCGGTAATTCGCGGCCTGCTGCGCTCGCCCCTGCATGGTGTTACCAGCCACAATATTTGTATCGTCCACTTTACCGGCCGAAAAAGCGGCCGAAAGCTCAACACGCCCCTCAGCTATACACGGGAAGGCAATGTGGTGCGCCTGCTCTCCAACCAGAGCACCCGGTGGTGGCTGAATTTCCGGGGCGACGGTGTACAGGTAGAAATAGAAATTGCCAGGGATCGACACCGTGGCACCGCCACTTTACTGGAAGGTGACAGCAAAGCGCTGCGGGAGGGAGTGCGCCGGTTCATCCACGCCCTACCGCGAGACGCAAAGGTCTACGGCCTGAAGCTGGATGCCGACAGAGAGGTCGTCGAGGAGAGTCTGGACGCCGTCGCAGATCAGTTGGTCCTGGTGGAAATTCACTTGGTTGCTTCATCATAAAGTGCTTCTATTTACCCAAGGAACACCATCATGAAATCAGCGTCTATCGCACACCTCTCCACACCCCTGGAAAAGACGACAATCAGTCGCCGGCAGGCACTTCGGCTGGCGCTGGCCTCCCTCGGTATGACACTGGGCTCACCCCTGCTGGGCGGCTGCAGCGACTCCAGTGATACCCCCCGATCCCGGGAGTTACTGGCCCCCGACGAGAACGGCGTCGCCCTGCCCGAGGGCTATACGTCCCGCATTGTCGCCCGCTCCACCGAGATGGTGGAGGGTACCTCCTATGCCTGGCACAACGCCCCGGATGGGGGAGCCTGCTTCGATGCAGGGGATGGCGGCTGGATCTATGTCTCCAACAGCGAGCAGTTTGTGGAGGGCGGCGGGGGCGTCAGCGCCATTCGCTTCGACGCCAACGGAACCATCGTGGACGCCTACAACATTCTCTCCGGTTCCACCGCCAATTGCGCCGGCGGTAAGACCCCCTGGAATACCTGGCTAAGCTGCGAAGAAAAATTCATCGGCGACGGGCTGGGCCTGGTCTACGAGTGCGACCCCTTCGGCGAGGAAGAAGCTGGAGCCCGTCCCGCAATGGGCGCCTTCGCCCACGAGGCGGTGGCCGTGGACGATGTAATGCAGCAGTTGTACCTCACAGAGGACCGGCCCGACGGCAAGCTATACCGCTTCACGCCCGACAACTATCCCGATTTGAGCAGCGGCCTTCTGGAGGTGGCAGAGGTTATGGGCGATCCCCTGGCAGGTGCCTCACTGTCCTGGCATGTAATCGGCGACCCTTCAGGCGTTTCCGAACAGACCCGCCACCAGGTGGCAGCCGCATCCGACTTCAATGGTGGCGAAGGTATTGCCTATGGCGACGGTATGCTCTTCTTTGCCACCAAGGGGGACAACCGCATCTGGAGCTATGACATCACAGCCAACCTGCTGGAAGTCCTCTACGACGATGATTTTTTTGAGGAGCCCGTTTTGCGCGGTGTGGATAATCTCACTATTGCGCCCTCCGGCGAGATCTACGTGGCGGAGGACGGCGACGACATGCAGCTGGTGGCACTCACCAAAGACGGCACACCGATTCCCATCGCACAGGTAGTCGGTCAGGAAGGTTCGGAAATTACCGGCCCTGCCGTCATCGGCAACCGTTTGTATTTCAGCTCGCAGCGGGGCACCGGCCCCTTCGTAGGCACCGGTGGGATTACCTACGAAATTACGGGTGACTTCGGATAGCGTCAGTAGCTGCGGCCTGAATCGGTGAATCTGTTTGAAAAAAAAGGGGACGGAGAGATTATACTTTAATCCCTCCGTCCCCTTTACTTCCCTTTACTTCCCTTTACTTGTAATCGGCGACCTGACCCGAGAATTCTCCGAAGTAGGTCACCCTTCAAAAAGGCGCTGCGCCGCACTCCACAAGTCGTCCACCACATCCCAACCTGCCGCATTGGTCTCTTCATAGTGACCCTCGGGCTCCCCAATTTCGCGACCGAGCGCCTGGCCATATCGGCAGATAGTGGAGACCGCTTCGGCATCGTCGCCAAAGTCGGTCAGCGCAGCCGGATCGTCACTGATTCGCTGGCAGGTTTCGCCGCTGATGTAGTCCTCTCCCTCTATGACACCGCGCTCAGCGAGGTCAGCGCAACTTTTGCCGGCGGGCATAACAAGGTCGAGGCATTTCAGTCGATAGTCCGAAAGGGGTACGAAATAGCCTATCTGGTCCCCGCCGAGCCCCACGGTCAAGGTGAGACTTTCCTGGACCAGCGATAGCAGATGCCCCGGGATAACGTAGTCGGCCCCCACCGAATGCAGGTGTGGCTCCCGGTAGTATTTTTCGGGCGGCGCCGTCGTGAAGTCCTCCGGCAGACCGACGACCAGCTCAGGCGGCAATTCGCCCGGCATGAACAACAGGCCAGCATCCCCGAAATCGAGATGGGAGACTACCGTGGGCAATACATCGCCCTTGGTAATCTGGCTACCGGTAAAGGGCGTCAGCACCGGGTCATCGACAAACTCACCGCCATCCTCTACACAGTTGTCGTCTGTCAGCGGTTTGCCGTCACAGTTGTACAACGTAGGCATCGTCCAGCCGATATCTCCTTCTGCAATCAGGAGCCGGAAGCCGATATTGGTAAGCTTCGTGTAAAACCGCTCGGTGTGCACACTCAGCTCCATAACAGGTATGCCCGCCGCGGTACTTAGAACACCCTCCACAGCCTTGGCGAGCTCGGTGCCGATAGATTCGGTCTTGGCGAAATCACGACAATAGTAGGTCTCGCGGTCGTCGCACTCGGTCAGCGGCAACGCGCCTTCGGGCACCACGAGACCATCGCCTACCGGGTGCTCTTCAGACACCACCCAGGTCGGCGCATTACCCGGCCCGACCTGGTTGCCCAGGGGACCGTTGAAGAACAGCACCTCACCGCCCCGTACAGCCTGCAATCGCTCGCGCAGTACACCCGGATAGTCTGCGGTGAGATAGCGCCCGTTAGCTGTACAGTCATCGCCCGTCCAGCCTTTAACTTCGCATGCTTCCTCCAACCCCGCCGCATCCGCCGGAGGCGACCACCCCAGGGTGGATTCCGGGTGTCCTGTCCATTGCACCAGGGTTGCTATCGCCGCGCCGGTGTCCTGCGCTTCCACAGACAGCACGTTGAGCTGCATATTGCGGATTACGGGATCGCGTACATCGTCCGCGCCGTACCCGTGCTTACCCGCACCACCACGCAGGGTCGCGGGCCGCAGGGCGCCCACTGCCTCCTCTACTGCGATAGCCATCTCGTCCGCCATCAGCGAGAACCAGTCGTCGTTGATACTGAAAGCGCTGTCCGGACCGTGGTGATTGTGCGTGGCCGACACCAGCAGGGGCGCATCCTGCCAATCGACAGGCAGTCTCCCACGGGCGCGCTCAACCATGACAGCGATGTCGGGCGAGAAAAAGGAATAGGTGTCCGCCATGACCAGAATGGCACGCTGCTCCCCTGACTGTAGCGCCAGAGCGGTAACCCGGAGGTCGTCGTGTACCCAGGCGGAGTCGGAGCGACCATTGCCCACGTCTACCCGCCCCTGGTCCCAGGCGGCGATGAAGACGCCGGGATTAAACGGGTCGAGCGATTCCCGGGACGGCCATCCCGGTGCCTCCGCCAGGTAGGCCCGGCCACCGCTTACCGTCGGGAGCACGCTGCGGCTGGCGGCACCGGCCCAGAATTGCGGCAGGGGAGGAGGAAAAATGCCCGAAAGATCATCGGAGCCATCGCTGCAAGCCTGGAGCGTAAGCGCGGCGATCAGTACCAATACCACTCTAGGTAACGTAGACATGGCCAAACTCCCTTTATTGTTCTCCTCCTAGCATACAACACCTGCTCTACGCGTACATATACAGGTTAATTTGGGCGACAAGGCCGAACCTGTTAGCAGAGGTCCGCCATTTCCGGTTTCCATGACCGTCAGGGGGAGCTAGACTTAGGCTCCTGGAGGACAGTTGGACAGACACGCCCGTTCCCATAGGGGGTACGTTTTACCTATCTGGCTACTGCAAAAGAATTCCTCGTGGCGAAATCCCGAATACAATGAACGACTCACGCCTGATCCACGACGGCTTCCTGGATTCCGTCGCCAAGTTTCCCGATCGTCCTGCACTGAACGTCGACGGTATCGAAGTATCCTACTCGGAGCTCTTCACCGAAGCACAGCGCATAGCGGCCATTATCAAGGACAAGGCAGCCCCCGCAACGCCGCCACTGGTGGCGATATTCGCCTATCGCAGCAGGGCCGCCTTCGCGGGCATCCTGGGCGCCCTGCTCTCCGGAAACGGTTACGTACCCCTGAACCGTACTTTCCCCGTAGAGCGTACCCGGACCATGCTCACGCGGGCCGGATGTAGCGCGCTGGTCGTGGATTCCGGGTCATGCGAGCAGCTCGGGGATGTTCTCGAAGGCATAGAATCCCCCCTGACCTTGATATTTCCCGAAGAGAATCACTCCGAGGCGCTCGAGGAGCAATGGCTGCCCCACGTCGCAGTCGGGGCGAAGGGGTATGAATCCGCTTCCACAGGTGCGCCTTCCCGCGCGTCACCAAAGGACATCGCCTACCTGCTCTTCACCTCGGGAAGCACGGGCGTGCCAAAGGGGGTTATGGTCGCCCACAGCAACGCGGTGTCATTTATCGACGTGATGACCGCACGATACAAAGTCAATGAGCAAGACCGCTTTTCCCAGATGTTCGACATGACGTTTGACCTGTCGGTTTTCGACATGTTCGTCGCCTGGAGTGCCGGCGCCTGCGTCTGCTGCCCGTCCCGGGACCTGTTGATGAGGCCCGGCCAGTTCATCGTCGACCAGGGGCTCACGGTGTGGTTCTCCGTGCCCTCGGTGATGGTCTTCATGAAGCGTTTTCGAATGCTCGAGGAAAACGCCTACCCGTCCCTGCGGATCAGCCTGTTCTGCGGGGAACCCCTGCCCGTCGAATCTGCCGACTCCTGGCAGAGTGCAGCCCCCGGTTCCATCCTGGAGAACCTCTACGGCCCCACGGAACTGACTATCGCCTGCACCTACTACCGCTGGGACCGGGACAGCTCCGGCGCAGACGCGGAAATGGACCTGGTGCCGATAGGGTATCCCTATACCAATATGACGCCCCTGGTAGCGGACGAAAAGCTCGAGGAAGTGGCGCCCGGAGAAGAGGGGGAACTGTTGATGGCGGGGCCGCAGGTTACCCTGGGCTACCTCAACGACCCCGAAAAGACCGCCGCGGCCTTTGTCATACCCCCCGGCAGGCAGGAAGTCTACTACCGGACCGGGGACCGCGTGCGCAGACCTCACGATGGTGGACCCCTGACATTCCTCGGTCGTGTCGATTTCCAGGTCAAGATCGGCGGCTACCGCGTCGAGCTTGGCGAGATCGAGGCCGTGGTGCGCAAGAGCGGCGATTTCTCCAGCGTGGCGGCCATACCCTGGCCGGTCTCAGCCAGCGGCGCTGACGGTGTGGAGATCTTCGTTGAGGGCAGTGAACCGGAGGGCCTGTCCGACATCCAGAAGCAGATATCCCGGCGCCTGCCGTTTTACATGGTGCCGCGCAAATGGCACTTTCTCGACAGTTTTCCCCTGAACAGTAACGGCAAGGTCGACCGGGGCGCCCTGCAGGCTATCCTCGAAAAAGCGGGCAAATAAGCCGCGTACTGTCCGGCCTGCCCTATTGTTCAACGCGAAAGATCAATCAGCACCTTGCACTGGTCGGAGGGCGTCCGCAACGCTTCGAAGGCGTCGGGAACCTCATCGAGGCTGACCACGTTGGTGATCATCGCGCTGGCATCCACCCGCCCGGCCACCATCATATCGATGACAAACTGGAAATCTTCCTTCTCATAGCCCACCGCCCACTGAATGCGCAGCTCCTTGAGAAATGCCGTCAGCGGTACGATCTCATCGGGGTTATCGCACACACCGATGCCCATGATCACACCCCTGGCCGGCGCCCGTTCGATGCAGGCCTGCAGCAGGCCGGGCGCACCCACACACTCTATCTGGATAGAGGGCGCCGCGCCCGTTATCGCTTCAAACTGTGAGCCGACATCCCCGGCCGGGTCAACGAATTCGGAGAATCCCAGCGTACGGGCCATCTCCAGTCTCGTCGGCGACATTTCACTGAGTACGACGGAACGCGCGCCCAGGAAGCGGCTCCAGATCGCACAGGCCAGCCCGATCGGCCCGGCACCGATGATCAGTACATCTTTTTCGGAGACTCCCTCGGCCATCTTTACCGAATGCAGCCCCACGGCCAGCGGTTCGATCAAAGCGGCGCGATCGTCATCCAGGCTTTCCGGTATCTTCAGCACCAGCTCATGCCCGACCTTGACGTACTCCGAGTAGGCCCCGGTGATCTCGCCCAACCCAATGGTCTGCTCACCGATGAACGGCAGCGATGTAACGCGGTCGCCGGGTGCAAACAGGCCTTCCGGCACCTTTGGGCCCACTTTCACGATATCGCCGATAAACTCGTGGCCAAAGACGGTCTCCGGGGGCGCCATGAACGGCCCTTCGCGGGAGGCGTGAATATCGGTCCCGCAAATCCCGCATCGGCGGACCTTCACCAGCATTTCATTGTCGGCAATTTCGGGCGTGGCAATGTCCCTGATCTCCAGCGGCTGTCCAGGCCCCTGGAATACGGCAGCTTTCATACGTAGAGTCTCCTGTCAGTCCGGACAGTCTAGTCGATTTTGACAGTCCATGGGTACCGGTACTGACGGATCGAGAACCGGAATCCGGACAGGGTCACTCGAAACTCAGGCGGACCTCGACTCCGTAAGTGCGTGGCTCGAGAACCGAGGCATTTCGAAACAGACCGACCTCCGGTCCCTCCTGGTTCATGCGGGTTACATCGTCATTGTCCATCGCATTCTTGACAAAGAACATCGCGTGCCAGTTCTCCTCGGCGGGGCGCAAGGTTACCTGCAGGTCGAGTTGCTCCCACCCATCGAATTTGTCCGAGGGCTTGTTGAACTCGTTGGCGTAGAAATCGTCCTGCCAGAAATAGTCGGCCCGCGCAGTCACGGTATACCCTGCTGACAGCTGTAGATCGTACTGTGCACCTGCGTTGACAGAGTACTCGGGCGCGTTACGAACGGCGTTCCCCTCCAGGTCCTTGATGAGGAGCCCATCGTCCGTGAATCGCGGATCGCCGTTCTCGTCCAGCGCCGGGGTGGTGCCCGGCGCGATTCCGTCCGGGTCACCCTGGTCGGCGGACTGGAAATCATCGATCTCGAAATCGAGCCAGGCGAGACCCAGGTCAAACCTCAAGGCGTCCGTGGGCAGGAACACAAACTCGCTTTCCAGGCCCATCACAGTCGCGTCACCGTTAACCGTGGTGGTGGTAATTTCATTGATCTGCCCTATCTGCATATCTTCGTAGTCGTAGTAAAAGGCGCCCAGGTTGGCCTGCAGTCGACCGTCGAGGCATACGTTCTTGGTGCCTATTTCGAACGCATTTATATACTCCGGGTCGAAGATCTCACCCCCGCTGGGACCCCCGGGGTTCAGGCCTCCAGCCTTGTAACCCCGCGCAAAACTGCCATAGACCATGGACTCCTCGGTAATGGAGTACTCCAGCGTCACCTTGCCGGTGACTTCTTGCCAGTCGTCCTCCCCCTCGTCCCAGCCTTCCGGCGCAAAGTTCAGCAGGATCAATCGACTGCGGGACTTCTTGTTGTCGTCTGTGTACCGCAGGCCGACAGTGAGTTTGGTCCGTTCGTTGAAGTCGTAGTAGCCTTCGCCAAACAGGGCGAAGGATTCGGTCTCCACCGGGTCGGACTCGACGCGGTACATCTCGTAGAGGGGAGAAAGGCCAAGGACCCTGGCCCCCTCGGCGAGCGCCGGGTGGGTGATGCGCGTCTCCGTAGAGGCGTCTTCCTCATAGTAGAATGCGCCCAGGAGGAAGTTGAACGAACCCTCGTAACTCGAGGCCACCCTGAATTCCTGTGTAAACTGGTCCCGGTCGAACAGCTGCCGGCGCCCGGACAGAATCTGGTCCGTGGTAATCACGTCCTCACCGTTCGCGCGAAAAGTGACCGGGTAGTTCAAGGGGACATCGGTCTGGAACTGGTCGTAGTCCCAGGCCACGTTGGCATCGGTATCATAGAAGCCCGACAGAGACGTGAAGCGATAGTCGCCCCAATCGTAATTAAATTCCAGCGAGGCGCCGAACTGCTCTGTTTCATAGGTCGGGTCCATATCCATCACGACATCGCGGAATCCCGACGGATTGACAGAGTCGGCAAAGTAGTCGACACCGGGTGTGAACAAGCCGCCGCCAAGCAGTAGCAGATTGATTGTCTGGAAGATAGAACTGCTGACATTGGGCGTTTCGGTTCCCACTGACAGCGGCGAACATCCGTACTCGGCATCCTTGGTACAAACGCCCTTGGTCCGAAAAGACTTGTCGCTGTCCTCGTTGACGTAAGACAAGACAAGGTCGGCGGAGAGGTTGTCCGTGAAATCAAAGGATGTACTGCTGCGCAGTTCGTACTGATCGCGTCCATCGATATCGTTGCCGGTGTACTTGTTGTCGGTGTAGCCGTCGCGGCCCAGGTACATACCGGCGAACCGCTGGCGCAACCTGTCACCGAGCGGGATGTTAATCGCACCCTTGAACTTCAGCGTATCGTAGTTCCCCGCCGTCGCAGATACGAAGCCACCAAACTCGTCATGCGGCTTGCGCGTATGGATGTTGATAACGCCGGCCGTAGTATTGCGTCCGTACAGCGTGCCCTGCGGGCCGCGCAGGACTTCGACCCGCTCGATATCGAAGTACTCGGAAGTAGAAAATAGCGGCGAGTTCACGTAGACGTCGTTCACGTGATAGCCGAGGCCGGCTTCCGCAGTACTGGAGATCGCATTGTTCCCAATACCGCGGATTGACGTCCTGAGGCCGTCGACCAGGAGGTTGGGCACGGAGAACTGCAGGTCCAGGATATCTGCGATCTGGCGTACTTCCAGCTGGTCACCGGTGAACGCGGAGATCGAGATGGGAATGTCCTGAACAGACTGTTCACGGCGCTGGGCCGTAACAATGATCTCCTCAAGTTGCTGCGCACCGGCAGGCAGCGACAATGGTATTAAGGGCAGTACAGCTCCCGTTGAAAATACAAGCGGCAGAATCGACGAGGTACGTTTGGTGTTCATTGCGGGTTCTCTCTTCTCTTATTTTGAGGACAATCAATTGAAAGTCTTCGTGGACAGTTCAGGTAACGCACACGCGATTGGAAAATCGCTCATACGCTCGGCACTTCTTACATTGCCCTATCCCGAAAGGTAGGATTCTTCGGGCTTATCGCCCTGACCGGCCGCACTGGTTGACGCGGGTAGCTGGTTTCTTTCAGCGCTGAACACGCGCTGGTCCGGTACAAAGGGAGCGATCATCAGGCCCATCCAGGTGAGTGGATAGTACGGGGCGTGGCTGATCCCTATCGTGTCTGCGGGGGTTTCACCCTTCGGCTTGTGGAAAGTGCCGAACAGAATGTCCCAGACAATGAACTCGCCGCCATAGTTTGAGTCACCCACCTCGCTGGGATAGTGGTGATAGCGATGGTTATCGCCGATGGAGAATATGTATTCCCAGAAGCCGAGCTTGAGACCGATATTCGAATGCTGGAAGATGCCGATGGCGAGTTGCATCAGCACGGAAACCATCACGATGTCGGGGCCGGGCTGCAGAAGGGCAATCGGCACGGCGTAGAACACAGCCTGACCTACGATCTCAACCGGGTGGGCGCGAATCCCGTTCAGCCAGTACAGTCGCTCGACGGAGTGGTGAACCTTGTGGAATCGCCAGAGGAAAGGAATTTCGTGCAGGGCTCGGTGATACCAATAGCGCAGGAAGTCTTTCAGCAATATAAACAGGAATACCTGGACTGCTCCGGGCAGGTAATCGGGCCACAACTGGTGACCGTAGGGTTCAATCATCTCCGCGAGATAGCCGAGCGCCAGGATCAGTACAACAAAATTTGCGATGATGCCCCAGACCACGCCGCTGAAGTACATCATTACGTCTACGGCGGTGTCATTGCCCCCATCCAGCCACTTCCGGCTCCAGGGGAAGAGGCGCTCCATGGGTGCGAAAATCAGGCCGAATACCACCAGGAGCATTATGTAGCCCGTGGCAGTACGGTAGGTGACGCCGCTCTCTGCCATATCGAACCCGATGACCAGGGTGATCACCAGGGTTACCGGAAATAGCGCATGGTTGACGATTTCCCGGAACAGGGTTCCCTCGATCTTGTAGGAGAGCCGGTCGAGGTGGGATAGCAGCGCACACCAGGGGCGGACCAGTACGTATGAGAGCGCGAGCTCCAGCAGGTTGAACGGAAGCCCAACCAGCTTTTCCAGTTTCCGCCCCAGCGTGGCGCCGTCCGGCAGCTGTCTGTTGCGGTGCAGATCCCGATTCATGTTTTCCACGCTCCCGCTTTGACTTTGGCCGCGGCCACCAGTAAAGTGAACATGTTCTTTTTACAGCCACGGGGCGGGTATGTCAATACAACCAGGACCTCTTTTTGGCCCCTCGAGGGCCAGCCCTGGGCGCCGAACCGGCTCCCGCCCGGGAGAGGCGATGCTCGCGGGCATTGGTGTCGAGGCGTATATTCCACGTCCAGGAAGAGACTGAGACCAGGCATGGCCAGACCCACCATCACTCCGGAGAAGCGGGCCAGGATGCGCAGCGAGATTCGCAGCGCAGCCATCCGGGTCATCAGGCGCCTCGACCTCGCGCCGGGTGACGCGCGCGGCTACGAGCAGGTCACCGTCCGGGATGTCATCCAGGAAGCGGATATATCCATCGGTACCTTCTACAAGTACTTCAAGAACCGTGAAGACCTCGGCCAGTCCCTATGGGCTGAACCCGTGGAAGAGCTCAAGTCGACAATGCAGGCTGACTATGACAGTGCTGCAGACCCCCGGGAGAAGATTCGTACCCTGCTGGATCACTACGTCCGTTTCTCGGTAGATAACCGCCGTGTCTTCAGGGGTGCATTTCTCTTCGTGAGACCCGACAATCACCCGGCGCCGGAGCAGGTCGACCTGAGGAACGAGATGTTCTACCGGAATCTCTGTGCAGCCTTTGAGGAAGGGCAGGACCAGGGTGTGTTCAGGCAGTTTGACCCCCATGAGATGGCCAAGGTGTTCTGGGCTGCAATTCACGGCAGCCTCGCACTTCCCATAAACCTTGATCGTTTCGACTTTGACAGCCCGGAGGCCCTATCCTCCAACATGATTGATGCCTTGTTGGGGATGATTGAACTCAAGGCGTGAGATGTTCCGCCCCATTGATTTCCTCCGGGGCCATCCGCTATCTCAACGCTTGGATCACGGGGAATCGGACTCTACGGCGTGGAGAACACTGCCCGCTATTCATTCCACCATTTGATAGGTATTGGAGAAATCGTCGGTAACCACCCTGGCAATGCCCTCCGCCCGCAGTTCCAGCTGTTCCTGCAAAATCCGCGTGCTGTAAGTCCATCCCGCGGGCAGGTCCAATCGTTCACCAAGGCCGATCAGGTCATGCGGTTGCAACTCGGGGTCAACGGCCTGGCTCATCGACTGCATCACGTACCGGCGCCCCTCTCCATCTTCCAGTTCGAAGATGCGCCTACCGGGGACAAAGGTAAAGACGGTGCTGCGCGCTACCTCATTCACCAGGTAGGGCCCTGGTTCTCCGGCGGAACCGGCATTCACCTCAACCGTTGCCACCAGTCGAAGGTCAAGCTCCCCGAACGTCTCTACATCACCAAACCCGGGAATCGGCTCGACACTGTCGTCTGCGATTGGCTCCAGTACGTCTATCAGCCAGAATCGCGGCCCGTTTCGTAACGCAAAGAGCGCGCCATGCTCCGCTGCTATCGCACCCAAATCCACGGCGTCCCATGCTTCCTGGGGACAATCGTTCAGACCCTGTGTGTTGTAGACCTCAGCCGTAAGCTGGCCGGACGACTGTTTTACCAGCAAGATCTCGCAATAGCGAAGTTTGTACATAGGACCCGATTCGGGAATGGGGGATTGCCGCATGAATTCGACCACATCGGCCGCCATCTCTTCGCCGACATCTTCCTGGATAAAGTGCGCCGCCTCGTAGCGTCGGTGATCCTGGCCTGCAGAGCCGGGGACGTGATCGATCCAGCTGTTTTGGTTTTCCTCCGAGCCCAGTGACGGGTCAAACTCTCCAGCCAGGAACAGGAATGGCCGGTCAAACTTCCCCAATTCCGCGTAGGCAGGGAAAGCCTCCCCCTGGACGCCCGCGACCATTCCCGGAAACGCGCGAATGGCGCCCCAGTACAGTCGATCCGGAAAGGGAGCGTTATAAGCGATCACCTCATCTGCTGGAATCTCAATCAACGAGATAGCCTGGACCACATCCGCGGCAAACAGGGTCGGCGCCGACGACGCGTAGTTTATCCACGCCTGGAAGCTCTCCACGAAATTGCCCGACTGTCCGGCAAAGAACTCTTCCGCGCCTGGAGCGGACTCGTCGAACTCAAACACCGGCGCTGTGAATGGGTTCAGCCCAGCAGGGACTAGCGGCAGGTTGCCGTTGGCGATCACGATACGGGCAAACAGATCCGGGATTTCCCCCGCGACCCGCAGTCCTATCAGGCTTCCCCAGTCCTGCACGAACAGCGTGATGTCCCTCTGGCCCAGCTGCGCTATGAACGCCTTGTTCCACTCCACCTGCTGGTTGTAGGTGTGCACCCTGGGATCGACGGGCTTGTCAGAGCGGCCCATCCCTATATGATCGGCAGCGATCACGCGGTAGCCCGCGTCCGTAAGCACCGGGATCATCTTGCGGTAGAGATACGACCAGCTCGGCTGGCCGTGCAGCATGAGCACGGTCTCGCCATCCCGTGGGCCCTCATCCACATAGTGCATGCGCAATCCATCCACGGTGACGTACCGGGGTTCGAACGGGAAATCTACAAGCGCGTCAAAACATTCGTCCGGCGTGCGTACATACTCAATACCGGCCTCTGTCGCGGAGACGACGATGTCGTCCACGGGCAGATTACACAGATCCAGTGGCTTAGAACCGCCGGGGTCAGCGAGTGTAGAATCGTCTGAACCGTCGCTGCAGGCGCCGAGGAGTATTGCGATTGAAAAAACTGCTGTTGTGGAAACCAGGTACTTGATCACGGGGTTGCCCTTGAATTCTTTTCTGTAAATGAATCTAGTCCTGGCCGGGCCGCACGGCCAGATCGCGGTGTATGGGAGAGCCCAATCGGCGTATGAATGGTACAGGGGCGGGTCCCAAGAGCAGGCACGGCGGGTTATGCTAACCGGGGCCGCTCCAGTTCGGGGATGTTTTTCCGGCATGTCCCGGGGTCCGATCAGCCGATTCGAAGAAAGGTATCGTCTAGCTATGCATACACGTTCCGGGCGGGCAAGGATATGGAATCGAACAGTACGCTGACGGTTCTCGATTCCTATCTGCCACCAAGGAGGCGAGCCTGGTTTCTGGCCGGCTTTTTCCTGGTGGTTTGGCCGACCTTCAACGTCCTGTTCACATCCCTCGTGGCTCTTGAACTGGGCAATTTCGACGGCGGTCTTCTCAGGGCGATGTCTGTCCGGTTTTATTCCTGTTTTGCCATCGCCTACTTGCTCATTCAGCTGCTACAGCACGGCTTCCCTGGCCACTTTCCGGAGGAGAAATTCTGGCCTCAACTGGCGCTACATGCATTGGTCGTACTGCTGGTGAACCTGTTCGTCCTGCCCGCCCTGCCCGATAGCCCACTCGACGGGCCACCGACTGTCTCGACCCTGCCCGTGGTATTCATGGCCTTCCAGGTCACCCTGTACGTTGTGGTCAAGACGCTGATGATTCAGCGCGAGCAATACCTGGCAGCACAGCTCTACCTGCGCCAGGCCCAGGTGAATTTACTCCGCTCGCAGAGCAATCCACACTTTCTCTTCAATACCCTGAATCTACTGGCCTCCGAGATCAGTCGAAACCCGGAAAACGCCAGGGAGATTATCTTCGACCTGTCCGATTTGCTCAGGGAAAGCATGCAGGCGGCGGAGCGTGAATTCATCAGTCTTCAAGAAGAAGTTCGGCTTGCCCGCCTGTACCTCGTGTTGCAGCAGAAGCGATTCCCGGAACGGCTGAAATTTGAGATATTGGTCGAGGACAATGTTCGCCACGCACAGGTTCCGTCGTTGCTGCTTCAGCCTATCGTTGAAAACGTGGTCAAGCACGTGGTTTCGCACTCGGCCGAAATGACCTCGTTGCGCCTGGAGGCAACGGCCTCGGACACCTCACTCTTCATCTGTGTGAAGGACAGTGGCAGAGAGAAAATGGCGAGCAAGGTTGCTCCAAGTGGCGGCCTGCGCATCGTTCGCGAAACCCTGGAACTACACTATCAAAAGGCTGCGCAGATGCGGATTAATTCCGACCAGGGCGGCACACAGATTTCGATCACAATACCGCTGTCCCAGGTTAACAAGGGCAGTTAGAGGATGGGCAAAGTCCCAAAGCGTGTAATGATCGTGGATGACGAACCCGCCGCCCGGGCTCAGCTGCGCGACGTGATCACCACCATCGACGGGCTGGAGGTGATCGCCGAGATTGGTGACGGGACAGCGGCGGTCGAAGCGATCAAGGACGCGGCACCGGACATCGTCTTCCTGGACATCGATATGCCGGGTGTGGACGGCTTTGGTGTCGCGGAATCGACAAACACCCTCAACTACCAGCTGGTCTTTGTAACAGCGCACCACCAACACGCCCTGAGAGCGTTTGAGACACACGCCATCGACTACCTCCTCAAGCCAGCAAGGCCCTCAACGGTCGAAAGATGCCTGGAGAAGATTTTACGACAGGAGGTATTGACACTCGACGGATTATCGAACGCTGAATCCCGTAACTCGCTGGTGTTAACCGACAGCGGAACCAGCAGAGTTGTCGATGCCGACCACATATCTTTTATAGAGGGGCTGGGGCGCTATAGGCGCATACACCTGTCAGAACAGGGCGCAGCCGTTCACGACCTGGAAACACTGTTGTCTGACACGACCCTGGATGATTTCACTCGCAGGCTTTCCCAGGACTCTTTTCTACGAGTACATCGCAGCTACCTGGTGAACCTGTCGCATGTACTTCGTGTTACAACGACGGGGCGCCGCAGCGAACTTGTGCTTGAGGGTTTGAAAACGGCGATTCCGGTGGCTCGCTCCAAAGTCAGGGCACTGAAGAGCAGGCTCGGCTAAACCGGTTGAAAAAGGCATCACTGATCTTCTGGCAGGGGTCCTGCCGGAGATCTTGGACAGGGCTCCCTGACTTCAAAACCCTTTGGTCTCAAGTTCTAGAAAGTCCGCGTCAGGTAAACCCGAAACTGCCGCGGCTCAAAAACATGGTAGTGAATATCTTCCACGCCCTCGGCCGGCTCACCCGGAAGGCGCGAGGCGTAAAAATAGTCGATGTCATGATCGTCGGAGTCGAACAGGTTCAATACGTCCAGTTGCAGGCGCCACTGTTCATTGGCCCATCCGAGGGCCAGGTTGGCCATGGTTGACCCATCGGACTCCACACTGCCGTCTTCGATCAGGGGCGCCTCAGCAAAATACCGCACCCTGAAGGACCCGAAGACGCCACCGGGGTAGCGCGCTGAAATGGCCCCGGTTGCCACGTACTCCAGGGCAGCCGGTATGTCGTCGCCCTCGGGTGAACTGTCGCTGAATTTCGCATCGGTCCAGGCAAGGTCGGCCTCGAGTGACCAGGTTTCGTCCAGGGCGACGAAGTTGTTGAACTCGATGCCCCAGCGTTCACTCGGGCGACTCGCCTCGGTCGTACCCGCATCCCCAACGAACAGCAGTTCGGAATCCAGTTCCAGGTACCACAAGGCAAGTGAGGCATTCCAGCGATCCAGCCAGACTGCCTTGAATCCCAGCTCGGCCCCCTTCGACTCGACCAGCGGGTCAGCAGATGTCACCGGCTCGCCGGTGACCGGGTCAATTGATGCCGTCACCCCGCGCGCGTCGTTGGAATGGAACCCGTAGCCACCGCTCAAGTAGGCTTCACTGGAGTCGGAGAAAGCGTAGATCAGGCTGGCTTTCGGGCTTACAATCGACTCGGATTCATCCCCGCCGTTCGCGGACTCGCCGGCGTCCACATCAAATCGGTAGTAGTCACCGCGGATTCCGAGAACTGCCCGCCAGTCCGTTGCAAAACGCCAGGCCAGCTCATAGAAAAGTCCCACACTGGACTGCTCAACGGCATCCTCCCGTACGGTATCTATACGACGGCGCTCACGGGTGCGATAGAGCCCGACTGTATCGATATCGTCATAGCGCAGCTCGGCGCCGAACCTGTGGTGAAAATGGGCATCGAGACCATTCACCCAGAACCGGTTATAGCTTCCGCCGTAAACAGTGCGGTCGTCTCGTTGCCGGAACTGGTCGCCGTCTACAGGGTCGTCGAGCAGGTAGGTAAAATTCGACCAGAGGTCCAGCTCACTGTCGATGACGTAACCCCGCCACTCGGAGCGGTGGCTGTCATGCTGATGAGAGTACTGACCCGAAACACTGGCCCGCCGGGTACCCCCACCCAGCGTTGGATCAATAGAGCCGAATTCATCGATAAGGCCACTGGAAACGGCGCGCTTCGGGATCTGGTCCGCGGAGTTCCAGTCGTTATCGTAATACATGGCAGTAGCAGACCAGCTGTGAACATCACCACCACCGCCGATCTTGAGCAAGCTGTTCAGCTTCTCCACATCTTCCTTGATATCCGTCCAAGGACCGTCGTACACCTGCCCCTCCAAAGCGCCGGAGAGAAAATTGTTTCCCAGGTCGACGCTCCCCATGGCCAGCAGGCGACCATAGCCATCCCCGCCTACGCCCCCCGACAGCCGATTGCTCGGGAAACGATCAAACGTATCGATGTGCACACCCCCGGCCGAGGAGAAATCGCCCAACTCCGCATGATAAGGGCCCTTCACGTAGGACATTCGCTCGATGGTTTCCGGAATCAGGAAGTTGATATCGGTATATCCCTGGCCGTGGCCGTGGGTGCGCATGTTCACCGGCATCCCGTCCAGCCAGGTGGCGAAGTCAGTGCCGTGATCGAGGTTGAACCCCCTGAGGAACATCTGGTTGGATTTCCCGGAACCGCTGTGCTGGGTGACGATCAGCCCGGGTACGGCCTCCAGAACATCGCCGGGCCGAAGCAGGGGACGGATCTCGAGGTCTACCTGGCCGATCACACCTTCTGAAGCCGTACGCGCTTCGCCCGCCAGTACTTGCCGGCGTCCGGTGACTACGATCTCCTCGATGTTGGTAACTTCCTGGTGGGCTTCGGAAACAGTGGCCAGGAAGAGCAGACCGCATAACCCCTGTCGACCACTGAAAGGCCTATACATCTATTTACATCCAAGTTAGATAAAGACGGAATGCCCCGACATCGATAAGGTAGTACTTGAGCCGGGCGCTGTCCACATCCTCTGGCCCTTCAAATTGTCGATGCTCTCCTCAGGGCTGCAATGACTCGAGAATCGGCGTCAGGAACTCCACGTCGCTCCAGCTGTCCGGCGGGATACTGCCCAGCATGGGCACCAGGCCGTCTGAAGGAAGCTGGGGCCACAGGTACGGGTCAGCAACAGGCTCGCCGTCAAACTTGTCGTACCATCCGTTCCGAACCACGACCAGATCATGCTGCGGGAAAACATAGATGTACTGCCCGTCGTGACCACGCGCTGAAAAATAGGCGTGTTCCGGTCCCAACGCCTCACTCAGCCACCACTGGTAACCGTAGCCGGCCAGGACATCGTTCGGCGTCGACGAGTCAGTAACCCACTGGGCCGGTATGAGTTGCTCGCCATTCCATTGGCCTCCCCTGGCATAGAGCAGCCCGAACTTGGCGAACTGGCGCGTCGGCGCATCCAGGCAACAGTACAGGGTCGTCCGCTGCGTAGCGTCCTGCCACCACTCCGCGGGTGACATACCGAGTGGTGCAAAAAGCTCCTGCTCCGCGTAGTCGTTTACCGACATGCCGGTCACCGACTCCAGGACGGCCGACATCAACAGGGTCTCACCGCTGGAGTAGTTGAACACGGTTCCAGGGGGGTGCAGGACTGGCCGGCTAATCACATACTCCAGCTGATCTATCGTGGCCACTATCATCTGGATGATATCCGAGAGTCCACCGCTGGGATTGTAGCTCTCGTTCCATTCAAGGCCGGAGCTCATCATCAGGACATGTCGCAACGTGATGTCAGCTTTCGCAGTCCCCTGCCACTCGGGAATGAATTCTGCCATGCTGACGTTGATATCGCTGATCAATCCGTCCCTGACGGCGATGCCGATCAGGGCGCTGGTAAAGCTTTTTGCGACGGACCAGCTGGTACCAAAGCTTGAGGCATCGCGCCCGTCCGCATAGCGCTCTGAAACGAGCACACCATTCTTGATCACCACCACACCCTGGGTGAACTTCTCCGAGCGGAACGCGTAGTCGTAGGCGCCCTCAAGTGCGGCGCTATCCATCCCCTGGGACTCGGGGGTTGCAAACTGCCAGCCATTGACCGGCCAGTTCTCATCGACGGGTATAACTGGATTATCATTGTCGTCGCTGCAGGCGACGAGCAACGCAACCCACAATAACAGGCAGGCCCGGGATGCCAAGGTTTTGAGGTACGACCCGATCTGCAGCGGCATGCTAGTTCACCCTGGAGTTTATTATTCGATACGGAGTCACAAGAGCGCCATCGGTCGCCCTCGCGTGATTATTCAACGGTATGCCTGCAATCAGGCGTCTCTCAGCGATTCTAGGCCGAACACCTGCTCACCGCAAACGGGTGAGGAGGAACCACCGGCCCAGCAGGACTACGCTGCCAATTTTGGGATTGGGTTCTGCGGCAGCGCCGTGCTCAAATCGGCGCATGAATTTCCCACCCGGGGCCGCCGCCCCTGCCAGGGCTTTCTGTCCCTGTGCAGTTTAGTGTAGATCGCGCAAGTCGTGCCCCAAAAAAAAGGGCGCCCGGTGGGCGCCCAGAGGGATCAGGTAGGTCAGGCCCGGGCTGCTTTCGCAGCCTTGAGTTCGGTCTCCGCACCCACGGTGGGCAGTTCGCCGGCCGATGACTCAAGGTGGGCGCGCACGAACCACTGGAACTGCTCCAGCTGTGCGAGGTCGCCAATCAGGATGTCCTCGGAGACGGGATCCAGTTCACCGAGCTTCTTGATCGCCTCCCTATGACCGCTGTTGATGCCCGAGTAGACCACATCGAGGGCGCCCAGGTGCTCCGTCACACTGGCCTTACCCAGTGAGTAATCATTCCAGGTCCTGCGCTCCACCAGGGCACCGGGTGTGCCCACGGGCACCCCTCCCAGGGTAGCGATGCGCTCCGCGAGCGTGTCCGACATCTCGCGCACGGCGTCCACCTGGGGATCGAGCATCTCATGCACGCTGATAAAGGTGGGCCCCACCACGTTCCAGTGGATGTGCTTCAGTGTCAGCTGCAGGTCAATCGCGGCCACCATGCGCTCCTGGAGAATACCGATAATGGCATCCGCAGGGGATTTCTCCATGCCGGGCACGGTGAAGTTGGTCACGTGGTTGCCTTCAGGCGATTTCATGTTGTCCTCCGTCTCTCAAAGAAGTCATGCAGCACTTGCGCGCCGCCTAACAAAATATACGGGCCCACCGCGATTTCGGATCAATGGCGCTAGGCCGCCCAGTGTTGCGCCTCCAGCTCCATCATGCTGCCCTTGCCGCTCACGATGTCCTGCAACAGCGCCTCGCTTTCCGGCAACACCTTGTCGTAAAAAAACCGGGCGCCGTGCCGCTTACTCTCCAGTAACGCGCGGTTTCCATCGCCTGTCTGCAGCTTGTCCTCCGCAACGGCGGCCATTCTTGACCACAGGTAGGCGATTACCGTGAGCGCCACCAGGCGCAGGTACGGTGCCGCCGCCGCGGCCGCCTGTTCCGGGTCTTCCATACCGTTGGCGGCTATCCACCCCGTGGCCTCCTGCAACCTGTCCAGTGCGCGACGCAGTTCGGCACTGTGAGGAGCGCTCCCCGATGCATCGACAAACGAGCCGATGAGGTCGAAGAGCCCTGCGACCAGGCGACCTCCCGCCATGGGGAGCTTGCGCCCCACGAGGTCGAGAGCCTGAATGCCGTTGGTGCCTTCGTAAATGCGGGTAATGCGCGCATCGCGCACCAGCTGTTCGAGCGGCCAATCCCTGGTAAAACCCGAGCCCCCGAGGACCTGCAGGCCCAGGTTGGCGTTGTTGAACCCCTCGTCCGTCAGGAACGCCTTCACCACCGGTGTCAGCAGCTGCACAAGGTCGTCGGCCGTCTGCCGCCTGCCCTCGTCGGGATCTGCCATCGAGATGTCGAGCTGATGCCCCGTAAATACCGCCAGCGCCCGCATCCCCTCATTCAGCACCTTCTGGCGCATGAGCATACGACGCACGTCGGGATGAACCAGGATGGGGTCCGCGGGACCCTCAGGGTTCTCAACACCGCCGAGGGCACGGCCCTGCAGGCGCTCTCGCGCAAAGCCCAGGCTCTCCTGGTAGGCCATCTCGGCAATGCCAAGCCCCTGCATACCGACCATGAGCCGAGCCTCGTTCATCATGGTGAACATGGCGCGCAGACCGTCATTAGGTTCTCCCACGAGCCAGCCGCGGGCGTCTTCAAAGTTCATCACGCAGGTGGCGGAACCCTTGATCCCCATCTTGTGCTCCAGGCCACCGCAATACACCCCGTTGCGCTCGCCGCTGCCGGGCACGAATTTTGGTACCACGAACAGGGAGATGCCCTTGCTCGTATCGGGGGCGCCGGGGAGCTTTGCCAGCACCAGGTGCACGATGTTGTCCGCCAGGTCGTGCTCACCGCTGGTGATCCAGATCTTGCTGCCTCGCAGGGTGTAGGCGCCACCCTCTGCGGGCTCCGCGCGGGTACGGATGAGTCCCAGGTCGGTTCCGCAATGCGGCTCCGTCAGGCACATGGTGCCGCTCCACTCGCCACTGACCAGTTTTTCCAGGTAGGTCTGCTTCAACTCGTCTGATCCATGGGCATACAGGGCGCTGATGGCACCGTGAGTCAGCCCCGGGTACATACCGAAGGCCATATTCGTGGAGCACACCATCTCGTCGATAATGAATTTCAGCACATGGGGCAGTCCCTGCCCGCCGAACTCCACGGGAGCGTCCAGCGCGGTCCAGCCCGCTTCGGTGAAGCTGCGGTAAGCCTCTTTGAACCCGTCCGGTGTCGTTACTTCATGGGTCTCGGGATCGAACTGGCACCCCTGCGCGTCACCCACCGAGTTTGTGGGCTGAATGACGTCGGCTGCGAATCTGCCCATCTCCTGCAGGATCGTGTCGATCAGCTCCGGAGACACCTCGTCGTAGGCTTCGAACGCCTGCAGCCCGTCAACGCCAAACACGTCGAAAAGCAGGAAACGAAAATCATTGATTGGAGCTTCGTAGCGCATGCGCAAACCTCGCCAATTCCAGCAATGCACCGGTGTGCATCTTCGAGGGAATTACGCATTCGCCGGGTTCACAGTTCAGGGCGGTCCGCGCCTGTCGCCAATCTGTCCACATTCTGCCAGTGCCGGCCGGTCGATCAGTGGCGCCAGGCAGCACCGTGGCGCAGAAATGATATATTGTATCATTCTCTGGGGAGTGGTAATTTAGGCGGCTGTGTCGCTACCGGCCCCATGAGGGGGCGGCCGGCAACCCGACTGAGCAGATCCATGACAACGCCCACGATGCGCAGCAGGCACATACCTGGGACACCCCAGCCACGGGGTGCTTTCCGGATCATTGCCTGCCTCGCCCTCCTGTTACTGGTCACGCCGGTCATGGAGCACGCGCATGCGGACCACTGCGATGAGCACACCTGCTACGCCTGCTCGGCATCCACTGGGAACGCCATTCCCTCCAACGGTAACTCCGCGACAACGCAGTACCGGCCCGGCCGGACCACCCTCAGCGAGGCGACCCTCAACACCTGTGGTGCCTTCGCTCGCCCCTACAACAGCCGGGGCCCGCCACACCTCTCCTGACTAAAGCTTCTTTTCCAGACTTTCCCAGGAGAACACCATGAAACGCTTGCTATGCCTCGCGGTCGCTGCGGCGTCCGCATCCGCATCGGCGGAAGACCGCTCGATGGAACATGTACTTGTCTCGGTACCGATTCACCGGCAGGAGGCCGACACGGCACTGCCTGTAACCATCCTGACCGGGGAGGAGCTTCGCAGACAAGCCGCTACCACTATCGGTGAGACCCTGGGAAGCATGCCGGGTATCGCCAACTCCACCTACGGGCCCGCCGTGGGTCGGCCCGTAATCCGCGGCCAGCAGGGCCCAAGGGCCATAACCCTGCAGAACAATACGCTGTCTGCCGATGTTTCCAGTTTCAGCCCGGACCACTCCGTCACGGTGGAGGCACTATTGGCCGACAGCGTCGAAGTGCTCAGGGGACCCTCCACCCTGCTCTACGGTGGCGGCGCTATCGGCGGCGTGGTCAACGTGATCGATAACCGGATTCCGCGCCAACCCGTGGACGGTATCGAGGGCGCGGTCGAGTACCGCTACGACGACGCCTCTGACATGGACAGTGGAGTATTCCGCCTGGACGGAGGCAACGGCGCCTTCGCGTTCCACCTCGACGGCACCACCAGGGAAACCGATGACCTGGATATACCCGGTCTGGCGATCGATGAAAAGGCACTGGAGGAGCAGGAAGAACTTCTGGGGGGCCACGACGAGGAGGAGCACGAGGAGGAAGAGGTCGAGAATACCGACGGCTTCATAGCAAACACCGACAGCGATACCGATGTAATCACCGGCGGTTTCAGCTTCCACTTCGGCGAGGGTAGCTACGCGGGCTTTTCCGTCAGCCACCTCGACAGCGAGTACGGCATTCCTCCCGGCGCCCATGAGCACGGCCACCACGATGAGCATGGGCACGACGACGAGGATCATCACGACGATGATCACGAGGACGAGGAGCATCACGAAGACGAGGAACATCACGACGAACACGACGACGAACATGACGAGCACGATCACGACGAGGAGGAAGAGGAATTCATCCGGCTCGACATCGAGCAAACCCGCTACGATGCCATGCTGCACCTGCAGAATCCCGCCGACTGGATCGAGATGGTGCGCGGCTTCCTGACCTATACCGACTACGAGCACGACGAGCTGGAGGGCAGTGAGGTTGGCACGCGCTACTCGCGCGAGACCTGGGAAACACGTGTCGAGCTCGTTCACGACGCCTTCGTGGGGACCGAGGGCGTCATCGGCCTGCAGGCGCGGGCAGACGAGTTTGAGGCGGCCGGCGAGGAGGGCTACGTACCAAAAACCGACAGCACGGACATAGGTCTGTTCCTGCTGGAGGACTTCCATCACGAAGAGTGGGTTTACGAAGCCGGCCTGCGCGTAGACTACGTGGAGCGTGATCCCGACACCGACCTGGCGTCCAAGGAGGATTTCACCAGCTTCAGCGTATCGGGCTCGGCACTCTGGCAGTTCAGCGAAAACTGGCAGGCGGGCCTATCCCTGTCGCGGTCAGAGCGCGCACCTTCGACGGAAGAACTATTCTCCAACGCCGATGCAACTGACCCCGAAGACCTGGTGACTCATGCCGCGGTCGGAATTATCGAGGTGGGCGATCCCGACCTGGACAAAGAGGTATCCCTCAATGCGGACCTGGCGCTGCAATGGCACTCCGGGCGCTCCTGGGCGGAAGTGGCGTTGTTCTACAACAGCTTCGACGACTACATTTTCCTGCTCAATAGCGGGGAGGAAGTCGACGAGACACCAGTCTATCTGTACGAGCAGGAGGACACGGAATTCTACGGTGTCGAGGTCGAGAGCAGCTTTCACCTGGTCGATCTCGGCCCCGGCGCCCTGTCGCTCGGCGTCCGAGGCGATGTCATCTCAGGCGAGTTTGACGACAGTGGGGACGTACCCCGACTGCCACCTGCGCGCATCGGCGGCCAGTTGAGCTGGAGCGGCGAAAACTTCAGCACCTGGGTAAATGTGCTCAATGCAGCAGACCAGGACGATCCGGGGGAGTTCGAGACCGAAACAGACGGCTACACTCGCTGGGATATTGGAGCGGATTACCGTTTCCAATTCGTCGGTGAAACAGACGTGCTGGTATTTCTCAAGTGGAAAAACATAGGTGACGATGAGATACGGCTCAGCACATCGTTCCTGCGCAATTACGCACCGGAAGCGGGCGAGTCGATAGAAGCTGGAATTCGACTCATTTTTTGAACGTCTGGTGCGTTCATTGCTCCCGGCTCGCCTCTGGGCCGGGAGCCTTTTTTACACCCCTCCCCGGGCAACCCTCCCAAGCAGCCAGGTTTTATCTCTCTCTGCCTTGCTCGAGGTAGTCCACCAGAAAATCGACTGCCTCAGAAATCGAACGCCCGTCGACATCGACAATCTTGTTGGCCTCTCTCATGACGGCGTCGGGAATTGCTCCCACAACAGGCTCGATCGCGCGGTTAAAACCGGCGTCCCCGGCCGCATCACTTGATGCAATGTATATACCGTCGTAGGGAAGCAGCGCGTTGCGCGGATCCTCGATAATCACCAGGTCATAGGCGGCGACGCGGCCGTCGGTGGTGTACGCCGTGATCAGGTCCACCTGCCGGTCATTAACCGCGCCATACATCAGCGCAGCGTCGAATGTCAGCTTCCTGTCAAAGTCAATTTCGTAGAGATCCCGGACACGCAGCCATTCCGGCCGCCCGAAAAACTCCATGTCCGAGCCACAGACCAGCTGTGATGCTATCGGCACAAGGTCTTCAATCGTTTCCACACCGAGTTCGGCGGCGCGATCGCGCCTCATGGCAAACGCGTAGAGATTCTGGAAGCCGGAAGCCCCGACACTGACCATGCCCTCCCCTTCCACGTAGGCCATTGTCTCCCGGAGCACTTCGTCCCGACCCGGGTTGTCCTCCCGGTCCATATGGTTGGCCCAGAGTGTACCGGAGTACTCCATGTAGAGATCGATATTTCCACTGCGAGTCGCCTCGAATACGATATCGGACCCCAGGCCAGCCCGCTGTTCTACCCGGTAGCCGGCACTTTCCAGGGTCCGTGCCAGGAGGCCGGCCACGATGTACTGCTCGGTGAATGCTTTCGCCCCAACGATGAAGTCGGGCTTCGGCTTCGGCAGGAACGCCAGTATGACAACGGCCAGTATCACGGTGACGCCACCGACAACCACCCCTTTCATCAGCTTGTCGCTGCGAGGGGCTGCGGATGACTCCTTCCTTTCCACCAGCCACTGGACCCCGCCGATGACAGCATCCAGCACCACCGCCATCAGGGCCGCGGCGAGGCTGCCCACGGTAATCGCCGTCAGGTTGCGCGTCTGGATACCGGTGAAGATGTAGTTGCCGAAGCTCGTCGCTCCAACCAGCGTCGACAGCGTCGCAAGCCCCACGGTCCACACCGTGGCCGTTCTTATACCGGCGATAATGATCGGCAGGGCGAGGGGAATTCTTATCTTCGCCAGGATCTGCCTGGGCGTCATGCCAATGCCACGGGCGGCCTCGACCACATCGTGCGATACGGAATCCAGGCCGGCCACCGTGTTTCGTACTATCGGCAGCATGCTGTACATCGTCAGGGCAAGAAAGGCCGGGAGGAAGCCGATCTGCCCCCCCAGGAGCGCCACCATTATCGCGAGGATCGCGAGGCTGGGAATCGTCTGCATGATGCTCACGGTAGCGAGCAGCGGGCGCTTCACGCCCGGTGACTGCGACGCCCAGATCCCCAATGGGAGGCTGATACCGGTACTGGCGAGCATCGCGGCGACGGTAAGCAACAGGTGTCCCCGGAAATACTCCGGCATGAGGATCAACTGCTCGTACAGGTTGTCGCTCATTGTGAGCGCTCGTCCATGAGGTCCTCGATACTGTCCGCCCGCTGTTTCGGCAGCTCGACCATTTGCCGAACGAATTCGTGCTCCGGCTGGTTCAATAGAGCCCGGGGCGTGTCGAATTGCAGGATATTGCCGTCCTTCATCACCGCGATTCGGTCGGCCATCAACAGGGCCTCGGACATATCATGGGTGACCATGATCGCCGTCAGGTTCAGGCTGCGATGGATCCGGGTATACTCGTCCTGCAACTCTGCCCGGGTGATCGGGTCCAGCGCACCGAAGGGTTCGTCCATCAGGATTACTTCGGGTTTCGCAGCCAGGGCCCGGGCGACACCCACGCGCTGTTGCTGCCCTCCCGAAAGCTCGCCAGGCCGTCGATCCCGGTAGTCTTCCGGGGGGAGCCCGACCATGGAAAGCACCTCGTCCACGCGCTCCAGGATGCGTGACGACTCCCAGCCCAACAGCTCGGGCACAGCCGACACGTTCTTCTGCACCGAGCAATGCGGAAACAGGCCCACCCCCTGGAAGACGTAACCGATACCCCGGCGCAGTTGTACGGGATCGTGCGCCTGGACATCCTCACCGTTGACGTATATCGCGCCGCTGGTGGGGTCTTCGAGGCGATTGATCATTTTCAGCGTGGTGGTCTTTCCGCAGCCGGATTCGCCTATCAATCCGACGAGTTCGCCCCGCTCAACTGCCAGGGAAACACTGTCCACAGCCGGGACGCCAACCCCGTCATACCGTTTGCTGACCCGGTCCAGCTCGATCATTGGCTCGAGGGCATACTAGATCACCACCCTGGATTTGAGTGCCTGGTAGTATCCGTCACAGTATTCGAGCGCGTCCCTGACATGGGGAATGCCCAGGGTGTCCTCGTCAAACGACTGTTCGGGCTCGCGGAACTGCGTGCTCTGGGCGGCCTCGACGAACCAGCTCTGCCAGCGATTCCAGTGCTCTTCCTCGCCGCGCTCCCACGTCAGTGCGTCGGGATCAAACGGAATATCGATCGCGTCAAACAGCTTCCTGCAGACCCCCTCCGGATCGGCGCGCAACACCTCGCCATCCATGACGAAGGGGGCCTCCCCCGAGGCATCGAGCATCGCTACAAGTTCCGCCAGGGCCTCGAAGCCCGTTTCCTCAAGCGTAAAATCCGGCATCTTTTTATAGAGTGATACCAGTGAAAGGCGGGGATCTCTCACCAGGACGACATTCCGGAACGGAGAGAGGAATGAGGGGCTGATATCCCGTCGCACATGGTAGGCCATGTCCTTGAAGAACACCGGCCCGCTTTCGGCAGCGGCGTGTACCGCCGCAAGCGCGCTGGCAAAGTCCCTGTAATCGGCATCCGGATCGTTCTCGTAGCGCGAGGAGACCCTGCCCGGTGCAAAATAGTACGAATCCGAAAACGGCTCCGTGACGACTGTAAAGTCGCCCCGGGCGGCAATCATCCGCTCAAATGCGGTGGAAACTGAGCGCGGCACACACCAGAGTGCGACTATGGGGTAGGTCGAGGACACACAATCCCCGTCTCGAGGAAGTAGTGGGCCAGTATATGCCAGCGTGACCCCGAAATGAAGGCAGCGGCCCGCCCGCCCAATGCCGGTGAGATTCGATGCGAATGCGGCTGCTCCGGTAGTGACACCTCCCGGAGAAGCGACTCGACCGGGCTTATCTCGCGCGTTTCTCGAAGGTGATCGGCATGGACTTGATGCCCTGCACGAAATTGGACTTCATGTAGGTCACTTCGCCGGCAAACTGCGGGTTATCGATCCGCGCGAGAATTTCTTCCAGCATAACGCGCATTTCCATCTTGGCGAGATTCATACCGAAGCAGTTGTGATAGCCGATGCCGAAGGAGCGAATGTCACGGCTGAGATCCTGCCGCTCGGCGCGGTGCACGTCGAAGGTCTCAGGGTCTTCGAACACCTCCGGATCACGGTTGGCGCCGGGGTAGTACATGATGATTTTGTCGCCCTTCTTGATCGGTGCATTGCCCAGCTCGGGCGCGGTGACGTCCTGCGTGGCGGTCCGACGCATGCAGATGAACGGCGGGTTGTAGCGCAGCATCTCGTAGATCGCACTCTCGATCTTGTCCGGGTTCTCCTGCAGGTACCGATACTGCTCGGGGTTCTCCATCAGGTTGCGCATGGAATGGGAAATGGTGGTGCGTGTGCTCTCGTTCCCCGCAACGATGATCATCAGGAAGATCCAGCCGAAGGTCTCATCGGATACCGGCTCACCGTTGATGATACCGTTGAGCAGCTGGCTGCTGACATTCTTGACGTCTGAGCCACGGTACTTCGCGGCGAGTGCGTTGGCGTAGACAATCAGGTTGAGAGAAGCCTCATCGGCCGCCTCGCGCCCGCCGGAAACGTCCGGGTCGTCACCGAACATCATGGTATTGGTCCATTCGAAAATCTGGTGGCGATCCTCGGCGGGAATATCGAAGAAATCCATGATGAGAAGCAGGGGCAACTCCGCTGCCACCTCGGTCACGAATTCACAGGACCCCTGGTCGATAATGCGGTCGACCACGGCGCCGGCGTACTCCCTGGCGCGGGGTTCATAAGTGGCCACCGCGGCCGGTGTGAAATGGTCCCGGATCAACTTCCGATAGTCGATGTTCTCAGGCGGGTCGAGGTTGATGAACATCCGAGACTGGATGTTATCGACCATCTCCTGGTCGAATTCCATGGGGATCGCCGTGCGCAGGCGCGAGGAAAACAGGTCGTTGTTCCTGGAGACATAATCGATGGCCGCATGTTGCGTGACGGCCCAGTAGGGCACCCCGGTCGCGGGATCCTCTATCCTGATCGCCGGCCCCGCGGCACGAATTTTTGCAACGTCGTCGCCGCTGAAGCCATCGCCCAGGTAGGTGGGCTCCATGATATTGGCGAAGGGACACTCGGACATGGCGATCTACCTCATTACTCGTAATTTCGGAGACCTATGGTACAAGCCCGGCGCGACGACGCAAACCGCGAAAGTGCGGGAATACCGCAAAAAGTGCCGTTTCTACGACCGGTGCTACCCCGGGCAGGGCCCGCGTCAGAAGCTGGTTCAGCCAATACCCTGGCGGGCCTGTATCAATTCCGCCATCACCGCCACGGCGATCTCTACCGGTGTCTTGCTCCCGATCGGGAGACCCACCGGTGCGTGCAGGCGCGATAGATCCTGTTCGGAGAGACCGAGTTGCCGCAGACGTTCCAGGCGCTTCTCGGTCGTTTTCAAGGAACCGAGTGCACCGACGTACCAGGCCTCCTCGGCCAGGGCATACATCAGTGCCATATCGTCGATGCGGGGGTCGTGACTGAGCGTAATGATGGCAGTCTGGGCATCTACACCGATCTCTCGAATAACGTCATCCGGCATACCGCCCCGCAGGGTTACCTCAGGGCCCTCCCAGTGCTCCAGCATCTGGCCTCTGGGGTCCGTGACAAAGACCTCGAATTCCAGGGCCTGGGCCATTTCGGAGATGGCCACTGCCAGCTGGCCGGCGCCGATGAGAATCATGCGCTGTCGCGCCCCGAAGAAGTGCGTCAGTACAGAGCCATCAAACCGGGTCTCCGTCACACCGTCCGCCGTTTCGATGACCGAGTGGTTTCGCTCTACGTCAAACCGGCGCACCACGTTGCGGCGCTCGCGGAGCGCATCGATTACCCGGCGGGCCCAAGGGGGGCCGTCGTCCCGGAAAGACTCAACCAGTACCGCGATCCTGCCGCCGCAGGGCAAGCCGAGGCGCTCGTTCTGTTCGGGATCCAGGCCGTACTCCACGATTTGGGGCCGGAAACCGCCAGCTCGCCCGACCGGATCCGCTCGAGGAGGTCTTCCTCGACACAACCCCCGGACACCGACCCGACCTGTTCGCCGGATTCGAGACAGGCCATGAGCGAGCCCACCGGCCGCGGGGCGGAACCCAACGTGGTCACCACGGTGCACAGCCACGGCAGCGCACCCGACTCGCGCCAGGCACAGGCCTTCTGCAATACGGCTAGTGTGCTGTTTTCCACGTAATCACGCCCGCCCTAGGAAGCGTTCGCCGACGCCAGGTCTGCGTGCGTATCGATATCCAGGAATATGCTGTCGGAACCCACGTCGACCTCGACTATACGATCGGCGTACTTCTCGAACAGCAGCCTGCCGCCACGGTCCCCGGTGAGGGCCGCCAGGTCGGCAAAGCACGCCGCGGGCCAGATTACCGGGTGGCCGCGCCTGCCGCGATGCGCCGCGACGACAACGGAACGCGCGCCGCGCTGCACGAATACATCGAAGAGCGTATCCAGGATTGCCGGTTCCACCCGGGGCATGTCCGCCAATAAGATTGCCACCCCGTCATAGCCAGCCGCCGCTCCGACACCGGTTCGCAGGGACGATGACAGTCCCCGGGTGTAGTCTTCGTTGATCACGTGCCGGCAATCGAGGCCGTCGAGGGCGCCCGCCACGGTGTCCGCCTCGTGCCCCAGGACTACGATCGTGGACCGGGCCTTGCTCGCGAGGGCGCCCTGCACGCTCGCGCGCACCAGTGGAGTACCGCCGACCTCGAGGAGCAGTTTGTTGTCCTGCCCCATGCGCCGGGAGCCACCCGCGGCCAGTACAACAGCCGCGACGCGGAGCGATGCCGGGTCGGGTGATCCGCTGTCGGGCCACGATGATTCCATAGCTGTGATGAATAGCCTGCCGGGCTCAAACCTTTATACGCTGCCGGGACCCAGCTCGTACCTGCCGATGGGCAGCTCCCGGATGCGCACACCGCGGGCGGCGAAAATGGCATTGGCCAGCGCCGGCGCGATCCCGGGTGTGCCCGGCTCGCCCGCCCCGCCCCAGTGCTCCATGCTGTTGATGATATGGGTCTCGATAACCGGCGCCCGATCGATGCGCAGGGCGCTGTAATCATGGAAGTTCGACTGGGCCACCGCGCCGTTGTCGATCGAGATTTCGCCGTACAGCGCTGCCGTGAGGCCGTAAACCACCCCGGACTCCATCTGCGCGACCAGGCCGTCAGGTGATACGGCGAAGCCCGGGTCGACGGCCACCACCACCCGGTCCACGCTCAAATCCCCGTCGGCCAGCGTCACCTCCACGACCTGGGCGACGAGCGTGCCGAAGGATTCCTGCAGTGAAATCCCGCGACCTCGCCCCTCTCCCATGGGCTTGTCCCAGTCCCCCGCCTCGGCCGCCCTGTCCAGCACCGCCCGATGCCGTGGCAGGTGCGCCAGCAGTTCGCGACGGTAGAGGTAGGGGTCCGCACCGGCTTCATAGGCCAGTTCGTCAATAAAGGACTCGGTAAAAAATCCGTGTTGGGAGTGGTCCACGCTGCGCCAGGCGCCGAAGGGGACGTGGGTGGGGCTGTCGGTATAGTGCACGTACTGGTGGGGCACCGCGTAGGGAATGTGGGGCGCCTCCGCGGGCTCATGCTTGTCGACGAACTGGTTCTCCCAGGCCAGCGGTCTCCCCGCATCATCCAGGACGGCGCGAAACTCGGAGCGCACTGCGGGCCGGTAGTGGTCGTGCCGCACATCCTCTTCCCGCGACCAGATCAACTTGACCGGTTTACCGACCGCCCGGGCAATCTTCGCCGCCTGGATGGCGGCATCCGGATTGGCGCGACGGCCGAACCCGCCCCCCATCTGGTGCTGGTGCAGGGTCACCAATTCGACATCCATCCCCAGCGCGCCGGCGATGGCATGCCTTGTCCCCAGAGGATTCTGGGTGCCAGTCCACACTTCACAAAGATCCCCCTCGAAGCGGGCCAGTGCGCTCATGGGCTCCATGCAGGTGTGCGCCAGCCACGGCACCTGGTAGGTGCGGCTGATGACAGTTCCGGCACTCGAGAAGACCGCGCCCGCGTCGCCGTACTCGATATCCACGGTACTGCCGCCCTGCTCCCGGTCCCGCCGCATGTCCGCGGCGAACTGCTCGAAGTAGGCTTCCGATGACCGGTTGTCGTTACCGGTCTCGCTCCATGTGACGTCCACTTCCCGCATCGCCCGGCCAGCCTGCCAGTAGCTGTCGGCCACCACCGCGACGGCGTCGTCGACCTGTACGACGTCGGTCACGCCCTGCATTGACAGCGCCCGTGCCCCATCAAAGGAAGCCACGGTCGCGCCGAATACCGGGGCCGCCTGGATGGTCGCGTAATGCATGCCGTCGACGGTGGCGTCGATCCCGAACTGCACGGTTCCGTCCACCTTGGCGGGAATATCCAGGCGCGGCTTGCTGCGCCCCATGAGACGGAACTCCTCCGGGCGCTTGAGTGTCGGTGTCGCGTTCGGGGACAGGCGCCCGGCCGCCGCGGCAAATTCGGCAAACGGCGCACTGCGCCCACCGGCTGCCTCCACGATGTGACTATCGCGGGCGGTGAGTGTCGACGGGTCGACCTGCCAGGTCTCGGCCGCCGCCTGTATCAACAGTTCCCTGGCTGCGGCACCGGCTACGCGCATACCGTACACGCCTGTGGCGCGCACGCTCGCGCTGCCGCCTGTGATCTGCAGGTTCATGGCCTTGCTGGCCTGGAACATAAACCCGTTCACCGACGCTTCCAGGATCGCCGGGATTTTTACGCCGCCGAGCGTGAATCCCTTTGCCACGGCCCAGTTGGCGTAGGCGTCCTCGGCGGGAGCCTCGAGAAACGACACATCTTCCCAGCGCGCGTCCAGCTCGTCTGCCAGCATCTGCGCGAGGGCGGTCTGGGCACCCTGGCCCATTTCACTGTGGGGCACGATCGCCACCACCTGGTTGTCGGCGCCGATCTTCACCCAGGCATTGACCAGCTGCTCCTCGCCGGAGGCCACCAGGGGCGCCAGCTCAGCATTGCGGTTGCCCAGGCGCAGGCCCACGCCAACCAGGAGGGCGCCACCGCCGAGCACGCCGGTGGTGATGAACGCCCGGCGTGTCCACTTACCCATGGGTCACCTCCTGCCCGTCGACAGGCGCTGCGGGATCCCAGGTGGACACCGCCCCATCGGCAACCGCGCGAATGGCCTTGTGAATGCGGCCGTACATACCACAGCGGCAGATATTGCCCGCCATGGCGGCGCGAATCTCGTCGTCGGCGGGTTGCGGGTTACTTGCCAACAGGGCGGTGGCAGACATGATCTGGCCGGACTGGCAGTAACCGCACTGGGGCACCTGGTGGTCGATCCAGGCCTGCTGGACGGGGTGCAGCCGGTCGCCACCGGCAAGTCCCTCGATGGTCGTGACCTGGCTGCCCGCAGCGCTCGCTACGGGGGTGACACAGGAGCGAACGGCCACGCCGTCCAGGTGAACCGTGCAGGCGCCGCACTGGGCGATACCGCAGCCGAACTTGGTCCCGTTCAGGGCCAGGTTCTCCCGCAATGCCCACAGCAGGGGCATTTCCGGGTCGACATCCAGGGCCACCGGCTGGCTGTTGACGGTAAATTCGATCATGGGCGGGCCTCCGGGGGGCGTACCAGTGGGCAGTGGCTAATATCGCACGCCCGCTGCCACAGGTCGAGGGTAGCCCCCTGCCTCAGAACTCGTAGCGCACGGTAGCGCCGTAGGTTCTCGGCGGTATGAGCCAGTAGGTGTTCGTGGACGTGACCGGGAAGGTCGCCGCGGTGAACGCCGCGTACTCTTCGTCGGTCAGGTTTTTACCCCACACGGAGATATTCCAGTTCTCGTTGCGCCAGCCAAGTTTGGCGTTGAGGTCTTCGCGGTCATCGATCTGGTCCTCGCGGATATCCGCGGAACCGCTGGTGGCGTGGTCGTCCATGTAGCTGTAATCCGTGCGCATGTAGAGCCCACCGTCGAACAGCGGCAAGACCAGTGTGGCGGACAGGGTGTAGCTGTACTCGGCGGTATAGGGCAGGTCGTCCCCTTCCTGGGGGCCCGCGGTGATTTCATACTTGTCCATGTACAGCAGGCCGGCCGTCAGGGTCAGGTTCTGCAACGGCAGCGCCTGGACCTCCATGTCCAGGCCCGCGGTTTCCACCTCGGCCTGGTTGGATACCCGTGTGCCGATACCCGCTTCCAGTTGCTGCTGGAACTGGTAGTCGTCGATCTCGGTGTAGAACAGCGCCGCGTTCACGCGCAGCCGCGAGTCCAGCATGGTGGACTTGATGCCGGCCTCGTAGCTCATCGTGTCCTCGTCCTCAAACTCGCGCTCCTCCGGTGTGCCGTTGACCGTGTTGAAGCCGCCGGACTTGGAACCGGTCGCCACGCTGGCGTAGAGCATGGTGTCGTCCAGGATGTCGTAGCTGGTGTTGAGCAACCAGTTGACGTCGTCCGTGCTGCGAGTGAAGGATTCGTCGATGGGCGTTGAAACCGTTGCGAGGAACGACAGGCCGGTCAGTGCTGCAGAGGGCGCGGTGGAAAATATTTCCGTAAACAGGTCGGCGTCCTTTTCCTCGTCGGTCCAGCGCAGGCCGCCGGTGACCTGCCACCTGTCGGTGATGTACCAGGTGCTCTGCCCGAATACCGCCACGTTGGTGGTGTCTATGCTGGATTCGGCGCGCAGTGAATCGCCCGGTTGTGCAATAAAGGCAAGAGGCGCCGGGAGGAGGGCGAGAAAGTCCTCCTGCTGTAGCCCCTGTGTCAGGAAGTCCTCTCCCAGGAATACGAAGGGCACGCCATCACCGCCGTCGGTGGTCGACTCAAAGTAAAAGAACCCGAGCATGTGCTGCAGGGTATCGCCCTGCTCAAATGTAAATCGCAATTCCTGCGAGAGCGTATCGCTCCCGCCGTAGGCATCGACGTAGGACATCACATCCAGCTCGGAGCGGTCCGGGTCGTAACTGGTACTACCGTTATTGTCGCTGTCGGTCCAGTTGGTGATGGACTTGATCGCGCCCCACTCGCGATCGTAGTCGATAACAGCGGACAAGCTGACAAACTCGGACTCGAACTTCTGTTCGACGCTAACCGCTGTCTCGTAATCAAACCCGTCGTTCTTGTCCGGTTCGAGGCCCTCGGCAATCAGCTGCTCGTTAACGGAATCACCGTGCTCGGCATCGGGTGCGCAGCATCTCAAATTGCGATCCACATAAGTACCCCTGAACAGGATACTCAACTCGTCCGAGGGCTCATAAAGCAGTTTGCCGATAACGTTCCAGTCGTCGGCGTCGTTCATATCATCCCCGGTCCCGTTGTTCTCCAGGTAGCCGTCCCGCTGGTGGATGGAGCCGGACAGACGGTACGCCAGGGTATCGGTGATCGGGCCGCTGGCCGCGGCGATATACTTCTGCAGGTCGTAATCGCCGTAGGTCGCCTCCACGTAGCCCTCGAATTCCTCCGTGTTGGGCCCCTTGGTGATAATGCTGATGGCGCCGGCGTTGGTGTTCTTGCCATAGAGGGTACCCTGGGGGCCCTGCAGTATTTCGATCCGCTCGATGTCGGTGAGATCGGACATGCCCAGACCCGAGCGGTTCAGGTATATTTCGTCGACAAATATTCCCACCGAGGGCTCCAGGGCGATATCCGTCTGGGAGGTGCCGATCCCGCGAATCCGGAACGCCGCAGTGTTCGGCTGGGTGTTCGTGGTAATGGTCAGGGTGGGCGAGAGGATGGCGAGGTCGTCTGCGTTGTTGATGTTCGCATCCCGGATGACCTGCTCACTGAAGGCACTCACTGACATAGCCACGTCCTGCAGGCTCTGGGTGCGCTTGCTGGCGGTGACGATTACCTCTTCCAGTGCCGTAGACTGCCCGGCGGCAGCGGCTGGAAGTATACCGAGGGCGGTTGCCAGAAGGATTCCGGAGGCCCGTCGTTTTCCTCTGGTGTTAGCTCGTGTAGTCATAGTCGGGAATTCACAAGGCGCGAGGCCGGATTAGTATATGGCATAGATAGTGTCAATTGTCTGCGAGGCTGTCAAACCTGGTCTGGATGCATAAGGGCGCACTCCACGATCCGGCCCGGGCGGCGCGGTTTCTAGGAGGCCGCCACATCTGCCAGGATCTCCAACTGGCCCCTGTAGCGCTCGATATCACCGTAGCCCATGCCGACAACCACCCGGTCTATTTCCATCGCGCGAAAACCACCCAGCAGGGCCCTGGCCTTCTCGGGCTCATCCAGCGGCAGGGCCGTGAGTACCGTCACGTTACCGGGCGGCCTGTCCAGCTCGGCAGTCAGTTTTCGGTATGCGCCTACGGCCTCGATGATCTGAGCCGGGTTCGCGGCCATGGGCATCCAGCCATCACCCAGTTCCGCCGCGCGGCGCAGGGCGTGGGGAGGTGCCCCACCTACCAGTATGGGCGGCTTCGGGGGACGGGGCTTGAACAGGAACGGCTGGCCGTTCAGCTCCACCACGTCGTTGGCAAACGCCTCGTTGAAAAACGCCAGTGTCTCATCGGTGATTTTCCCGCGCCTGCTGCGCTCCACGCCCAGGGCGCGAAACTCCGGCTTCATCCAGCCCACGCCGACACCGAGCAACAAGCGTCCACCCGTCAGTTCCTGCAGCGTGGCCACCTGGCGCGCAGTGGGCAGCATGGGCCGGTAGGGCAGGATAAGCACCCCAGAACCCAGCTTGATGCGTTCGGTGGCGCCACCCAGCCACGCGAGGGTGGTCAGCGTATCGAGGTACCTGCCACCGCTGCCCTCGGCGTCGTCCGGGGGTATGGCGACGTGGTCGGTGATCCACACGGACTCCATGCCGGCGGCCTCGGCCGCCCGGGCACAGTCCAGTACCAGGCCCGGTTCGGACTGCTCGCCCATGTTGCGAATCGTGACGCCGATATCCACCTACGAGTACCTCGTTAAGGACAGGGAAGGTTCATACTGCCCCCGCAGTCACAGTGTGTAAAAGCAGGCTTCGAGGAGGGCGTCGATCGCCTGCCGGGGAGCCGAGACGGACTCGCCCCAATTGCGTTGACAACGTCAATATCCCGTCATAGTATCGACAGATATTGACGATGTCCATATCAAGGCAGCAATACCCGGGACTCATATTCCGACGGAGTGACAGGAACGCCCGACTGTGCAGGCCATTCTTCGTACGGCGATACATCGGGAGAAAACCCGGACATGAGGGCCGCAACACGGGTGGGCCGGTTGTGAAGATACAGTCACAGAGACAACACTGGAGAGCCCATTGTATTTAAAACAGCGACTGATTCCGCCCTGGCTTGTTCTCTCGATATTGATGGCCGGCTGTTCTGACGACAGCGACGACGCGGCCGTGCCCGCAGCACCCCCGTTCCAGGAGCTCTACGACCAGGGTGTTGACCGCTACCTGGGTGTGTTCACGCCGATGACCTCGGAGTTCGAGGACGGAACCGTCACCAGGCACAGTTTCGGCAGCGGGGACGGGCCACTCTGTTTCACCGGTAATGAGTTCTGGATGTCCACGAGGGACGGTGAGAGCGAGGAACTGATGATCTTCCTGCAGGGGGGCGGTGCCTGCGGGCCGACATCATGCTCCGCAGTTAATATCGGACTTCCCCTGTTCAATGTGGGGATACTCGAGGCGGGAAACCCGGCCAACCCGGCCACGGACTTCGACCTTGGCTATGTACCCTATTGCGACGGAACACTGTTCACCGGCGACCAGGACATCGACAGCGACGAGGACGGTATCAACGACCGCTTTTTCCGCGGCATCCAGAATCTCTCTGCGTCACTCGACGTTATCGCCAATACCTACCCCGCACCCAGCAGAATACTCCTTACCGGCAACAGCGCGGGTGGTTTTGGCGTCCACTACGCCCTGCCGCTGGTCAGGAAACTATACCCGGAGGTGCCGATCGAACTCGTCAACGACTCGGGCGTCGGTATCCAACAACCCGGTTCACAGGAGAGCCTGGTCGAGTACTGGAACTCCGCTGCGTTCCTGCCCGCGAGCTGCAGTACCTGTATCGGCGAGGACGGCAACCTAACTGACTACCACAAGTACCAGCTGGCGGAGGACGACAACGTCCGCATGGGCTTTATTAGCTCGACAATGGACGAAGTGATCGCCGGGCGGTCCGGCATCGACGTCGCCGTCTTCGAAGCGGAACTCATCGAGGCGGTGGCCGAACTTGAAGAAGCCTACCCCGACCGCTTCCGCAGTTTGATTTCCGATACGGTAGAACACACCTACATCATCAAGCAGTTTGATTTCGGTATCGCTGGTACCACCGTGAGACAGTGGGTCACCGACATGTTGAACTTCAGCGACGAATGGGTATCTGCAAGCGAATGAGCTCACCGTCCTCGCACTCAATCACGCCTGCATCGGCACTCTGCCGGCTCATGCGCTCAACCCGGATTTTCCCTCTCACAGGTTTCGTTTGATCTAACGGAGAACACCCATGTTAAAGCTTCATTTTGCGCCCAATTCACGCGCCAGCCGTACCCTCTGGCTCCTCGAGGAGCTGGGCCTGGACTACGAGCTGAACCGGATGGATTTTCATCCCAAGGACCTGAAGTCCGACGAGCACCGGGCGCGGCATCCCCTGGGCCGCGTCCCCGTCCTGGAAGACGGCGACGTCAGCATCTTCGAGTCGGGCGCGATTGCCGACTACATCCTGGAACGGCACGGCAGCAGTGGCCTGAAGCCCGCGCCTGACGACCCGCGCTTTCCCGAGTATCTGCAGTGGTTCCATTACTGCGAGGGAATGGTCATGCCGCCGGTGAACACCATCGTGGTGCACACCCTGCTCCTGCCGCCTGAGCGCCAGGACGAGAACGTGCGCGCACAGGCGCAGCGCCTGCTGGCCAAGGCCTGGGCGCCGGTAGAGGAAGCGATGGAGGGCCGCGAGTACCTGATAGGGGACTTCTCAGCCGCCGACACCATGCTGGGCCACGCCTGCATCATGTCCAAGCGCCTCGGTGTGATTACCGAGGAGGACTACCCGAACCTGAGCGCCTACGCGGACCGCCTGCTGGCTCGCCCGGCCTGCGCGAAAGCGTTCGCCGCGTAGTGGGGCAACTCACAGACCGCGCTGTCCCGATGCAGAGGTAATCGAGACCCGATTACTTCTGCAGGGTTTTCTGCGCAGTATTGGCAAATTCCTCAGCCGCCTTATCGTCGTCGAGCAGCGCGCTGATATCGAAGGGTACCACGGCACCTGCCTCCATACCTGGCTGGATGCGCGTCGCTTCCAACCAGCGCTGCAGGTTGTCCAGCCCGTCGATAGACACACCCGACCACTTGTAGGTCCGCACCCAGCACCAGTTGGCGATATCCGCTATAGAGAAATCACCGGCCAGCCACTCCTTGTCCGCCAGGTGGCCGTCGAGGACCTCGAACAGGCGGCGGCTCTCGTTCTGGTAGCGGTCTATTGCAGACTGCAGCTTTTCAGGGAAATAGCGGTAGAAAACGTTCGCCTGGCCCATCATCGGGCCGATACCCCCCATCTGGAACATCACCCACTGGATGACCCGGGAGCGGCCGTTGATGTCGGTCGGCAGCAGGCGCCCGGCCTTTTCCGCGAGGTAAATCATGATGGCCCCGGACTCGAAGACTGCGAGGTTATCCTCTTCCCGGTCGACGATCACCGGTATGCGGCCGTTGGGGTTGAGTGCCCGGAATTCCGGTGTGTGCTGCTCACCCTCCGAGATGTTCACGAAGTGCGTCTCGTAGGGTATCTCCAGGGCCTCCAGCGTACAGGACGCCTTGTGGCCGTTGGGTGTCGGTGCGGTGTACAAATCAATCATGGCTTGTCCGTGCGGGAGTTACACTACAGGGTGTCGAAGTACTGCTCCATGGCAGCGAGGACCACGGAAGGGTCCGAGCGCTGCTGGTAATTCTCTGAAACGTCCATCCATAGCACTTTTCCACTCCGGTCCAGCAACAGCGTGGCCGGCACGGGAAGGGCCTCCGTGTCGTCCCCGGGAGGAGCCGAATGCACAGCGGTATTGCGCAGGCCGAAGGCATCGGTCACAACCAGTTGTGGGTCGGACAGCATGCGCGCCTGCAGGCCGTGCAGGTGCCGTTCGGCGGCAATCTCCTCCGGCCAGTCGGTGCTGACCGTGATCACCTGCACTCCCCGCCGATCGAACTCGGCGCGCAGTTCCTCCAGTCGACGCAACTCGCCGACACAGTAGGGTCACCAGTGCGCGCGGAAGAACTTGATGAGAACGAGGTGCCCGTGCAGGGCGGCCGAATCGAAGGTCTCTCCCTTGCCGTCCGGGGCCGTGAAGTGGGGGATCGTGTCGCCCACCTGGATGGACTTGTCGGTATCCAGCGCCTGGGGGCTGATATACATGGTGAAGGGCAGGAACACGCCGATCAGTATGGCCAGCGCCGGCGGGATGGCACCCAGGAGCCCCGTGCCCTTGATATAGGCGAAAACACCCAGGGCGGCCGCACCGAGAAAGGCGATGACAAAGAGGGTGCGATCCTCAGGGAGCTCCACCTGGCCCGTCAGGCGAAACCAGTACATCGCGGTGCCGATGGCGAGAGCCAGCGCCGCAATACCGAACTTGGTTCCTGTTTTTACCGCCATACCCACAGATTTGAGTCCGCCTTGTGCCCTGACTATAGTTGGGCCATATTGACGCTGTCAATACGAATCGATAGATTCTGCTCCAGACATGCGGGGGAACGATGCAACATGGCGAAACAACCCACGGCTGAACAAAAGGACTATCACCACGGGAACCTGAAGCAGGAACTGCTCGAGGAGACCGCCCGCATCCTTCGGGAAGAGGGAGAATCGGCGCTCTCCCTGCGTCGGCTGGCCTCCAATCTCGGGGTGTCCCGCACAGCCCCCTACAACCATTTCAAAAACAAGGAGGCGCTGCTGTCCGCGGTGGCGGAAGAGGGTTTCAGGCGGTTTGATGCGGCAATGGAAGCTGTCCGCAAAAAACATCGCGACAGCGACGGCAGGGAGATGACACGCGCCATGGTGCAGGCCTACCTGAAATTTGCCCTCAACAACCAGGAGTACTATGACCTGATGTACAGCAGCAGGTCATGGCGGCAGGGAACCAGGACCGAATCACTCGCCGCGACGGCGCGGCAAACCCTCAGAAACGATATCGAGCGCCTGCAGAGGGCCCAGGACCGGGGCCGGATCTCTGCAAAGGTCGATGTCGCCGAATTCGGGCGCATTTACTGGGGCACCCTCCACGGCATCAGCCGGCTCTCGCTCGATGGGATTTACTCGGATCCGAGCTCACTGCGGAAGTTCTGTAACGCCACGGCGGACATGCTGTGGCAGCAGCTGGACCCCTCGTAACCCGAACCGACCAGCTCCCCACCCGGCCAAACCCGCCCCGCAAGCCCCCGTGCGGGCAACCCGAATTCTAATATTGACAATGTCTATATTGATCGGTAGTGTGCTCAACCTTCACTCACTTCGCCCCTACGCAGGAGACCCTGCCATGAGCAACAAGATCCCCCGAAACCCTGAAAACGACTACAGCCGCGAGTCGATCGAGACACGCCAGCGCTTTCTCGAGGAAAAAACCGGCGCCAAGCTCACGCACACGAGAGCGTTCACTTTCGATCCGGAATCCATGGAGGGCAACTGTGAGCAGCTCTTTGGTGTGGCCCAACTCCCTATCGGTGTCGCCGGCCCGCTGGTCGTAAATGGTGAACACGCCAAGGGCGAATTCTACGTGCCGATGGCGACCATCGAGGGCACCCTGATCGCGAGCTACAACCGGGGTATGCGGGTCATTCGCGAGAGCGGCGGTGTGACCACCACCGTCATGGGCGAATCGATGCAGCGGGCGCCTGTATTCATATTCAAGAATGCGCGCGACGCGCGGGACTTCTGCAAATGGGTCGACGAGAAGTTCGACACGATCAAGGCCCAGGCCGAGTCCACGACCTCCGTCGGCAAGTTGCTGGAGATCGAGCGGTACGCGGTACACAACATGGTTTACACGCGATTTGACTACAGCACAGGCGACGCCGCCGGGCAGAACATGACCGGGCGCGCCACGTTTGTCGCCTGTGAGTGGATACGGGCGAACTACGACAAACTGAGGACCTACGGCCTCTCCGGGGGCATGGATTCGGAGAAGAAGACCTCTTTCGTCAACTCCCTGAAGGGGCGCGGGCGCAAGGTTACGGCCGAGATCACCATCCCGCGCCAGGTGCTGGAATCAGTATTGAGGACGACTCCCGAGATGCTGCGCAACAGCACCGGGATCAACACCCTCGCCGCATTCCTGACGGGCGCCTCGAACAACGCGGCGCACCCGGCCAACGGACTGGCGGCACTGTATATGGCAACGGGCCAGGACATGGCGAACATCGGCGAAGCCAACCAGTGCAGTGTGTACAACTACGTCACCAAGTCCGGCGACCTGTACTACTCCATCACATTGCCCGCCCTGATCATGGCGACCTACGGCGGCGGGACCGGCCTGGCCACCCAGCGGGAGTGCCTCGAGTTGATGGGCTGCTACGGCAAGGACAAGGCCTACAAGCTGCTCGAGATCGCGGCGGGCACGGTGGTGGCCGGTGAGCTGTCGCTGGTTTCGGCGGCGCGCACGGACAAGGAAAGCGGCACCAACGAATGGGTCGACGCCCACGAGACCCTGGGAAGAAATCGCTAGGGCGCCATCAGTGATCGAGCGGGGAGGGTTGGAGGATTAACCCCCTCATTCCTCGCCAGCGGGTTCAGTGGTTCTCGGCCTGTGTCTCGACCACTCTCAACAAATCCCCCATGGCGAAGTTGTAATCCGCCAGGTGCAATGTCGAGCCGCCCAGGAAATCCTGTATCAATTGGGGCGTGAAGATTGTAAAGCGTCCCGGGGCCGTATCGATGCCCAGGTATCCGTCGGGTTCGCAGACTGTTGAGTACAGGCCGGGATAGCCGATCCAGTCGGTCTCCACTCCCTCGGGAAAGGGGATCCCCTCTTCGTCGTTGTAAATCGTGATAGCGGCGATGCCCGGCTCGCCGCCCAGTTCGCTCGGGTTAACGCACGGCCGCGGCTGCTCCGTGGCCGGGCGCTCATCCGCACCGCCGGCAGCGATACTGTCGTAGGCGATGATGCAGGCCGTGTCTGTCGCGTGGTTGCAGAGCGGGATATTGTCAAACGTACCCCCGGAAAGCTCTCCGGGAGGAACCTCGAGCCGCCGGCCGGCGCCGATGACCAGGGCAGAAATCAATCGTTTCCTCAGCGCGCGGGCATTTTCGAAGCGGTTCTCCAGCAGTTCCAGCAACACATGTGCACCCTGGGAGTGCCCGATCAGCACGAAATCCCTTCCCGGGTTCTCCAGCAGGTACTGGTCAAAGGCCTCCTCAACATCTGCGTACCCGAGCATGAAGAACTCACTGTTGAGCGGATCATCCACGCTGTAACTGCCGATGGTCATCTGCCGGTACTTGGGAGCAAAGACATTGCACAGGCCGGTAAAGCGGGCCGCCTGGTTGTAGAGCGGCCGCAACATCAAGGTGTCATCGGAAAGGTCCAGCATGTTCCCGGGCTCGCCCCTGAGATCGACGGTCGGGTATACGTAGAAACAGTCAAACGTCGCGTCGACAGCGGCTTCGTGCTCGAACACGGCCATATTGTCGTCTTCGAACACGTGGGTGATGTCCTGGTCCAGGTCCAGGCAGCGGTCCGGCGCAATGCCGGGTTTACAGAGCCACAGGGCCTCGTCTGCGTAGGGCCCGGAAAACGCCTCGACCAGGGAGTCGTTATCGTCGCTGCAGGCGTTTGCCAGGACAAGAACCACACTCGCAAGAATTACTCGATACACCATTTTCACATCTGCTCCCGACTGACCCTTCCGCTCATTACATGTCTTTCCACCCGGTCCAGATTAGTCCCACCCGCGGCTAAATTCCATCTTTTCCCTTTGCGACATAGAATACGGATCAAACCTCGGTATCGATAGCCTGGAGCGATATCATGGAAACCCTGCCCAACTTTGGTGTCGCCAACGCGGTAACAGGTTTCGCGACACTGTTCTCGGGCGTGTTGCCCCTGATGCTGACCCTGTACATGGGGAAGCAGCCCCGGCGCTGGATTTTCGCCTACTGGATGATCGTAATTACCGGGATCTTCACGGTAACGCTGCACGGCTTCGGCGAAACCAACCCGGTCTGGGGGGAGCGATGGTTCTGGGGCTTCCTCGATACCGGCAGCAATATCGTCGTGACCTGGGCGATCGCCCTGGCCATCGTCGGCGACTTCAGCGCGGAATCCACGCGGCGCTGGGCAGTCCCTGCCCTGACGGTTTTGATGATTGCCGGCGTGGGGTGGCACTACTATGACCGGCTCCCATCCACAGAGCGCTTCATGGTCATACCGCTGGGGGAATGGGGCGGCTTTTATCCCGGTGAAACCTGGCTGATCGCATTTTCATGGCTGAACGTGGGCCTGTTCGCCACACACTGGGGCAAGGTCACACGGAGTGCGCGTCCGCTCCTGCTGTGCTGCCTGGGGATGTTCTTCGCAGGCATGCTGCTGGCGTCCGCCAGCAACGACAAGATTGTCTACCCCTTCATACCCCTGCACGCGCTGTGGCACCTGGTCAGCGCCTACGCCTTCCTGTTCCTGTGGGCGTTCAATCACCAGCGCTTCGTCGCCGACCCGCGGTGACGGCACGAGCCAGCTGGCGCGTTCAGAAATCCTTGCGCAGTACGATGCCGTAGCGCCGGCCTTCACCGACTGACGCCTGGGCCCCGCTGAGGTAGGTTTCCAGGTTATTGGTCCCGTAGCGGTAGGTCTCGTCGGTGGCGTTCTCGACGTATGCCTGCACGGTGTACCCTTCGAGCGTGAATCCCAGGCGAAGGTTGAGCAACTCGTAGGAGGGGTTGAGGCGCCGGGGGTTGTCCGCGATATCGGTCTGGGTATCATCGATATACATATACTCCGCCTGGGCGAAGGGACTCAGGTCCCGCCCCCCCACGTCCCAGCCGCCCGCCTCGTAGCGCCCCACGGCTGAAAACGAGTGCTCGGGTGAGTTGGGGACGTCATTCCCCGACGCGTCGATCAGTTCACCGTCCAGGGTGCGGGCATCCTCGAAGTCCCCGAACTCCGCGTCGAGATAGCCGTAGGTCAGCGTCAGCAACAGTTCGTCCAGGGGCTGCCACGCCAGTTCCACTTCCGCGCCGAGGTTCTCGGCCTCGGACGCGTTCTGCACAATCTGGCGCTGGGTAATCGGGTCCTGGGTGCGCACCTGGATGTCCTCCCAGTCCATGAAGAACAGCGTCAGGCTCGCGCGCAGGTCCCCGTCGAGAAGTTCGCTTTTGACACCCGCCTCGTAGTTGGTGATGGTTTCCTGGTCGAAGCTGCTCTCATCGTCGGGCGTCGACGGGTCGTCGGCAACCGGATTGGGTCCCCCCGAGCGAAACCCCGTGGAAACCGTGCCGTAGATATTCACGTCGTCGTTGACGTGGTAGACCGCCGCGACCCGCGGCGAGAAATCGTCGAAGCTGTCGGAGACACCCGGATTGCTTTCCCGCGGCGCGAACGGGTCCGCCAACGGCCCCTCCACCCGGTAGCCGCTCACGTCTTCATCGGTGTAGCGGCCGCCGGCACTGAGGTCCAGTTTTTCCGTCAGGGCATAGGTGACATCGAAAAAAGCTGCGGTGGACTCCACGTCACTGCCGAACTCGACGTTTTCCCACAGGCCGAAGCTGTTGTTCAGCCCGATGATATAGGGCTGGAATCCCGCTACAGGCTCGGTGGGACAGCCCGGCACACCTGATATTCCCCCAATGCAGAAGAAGGCGATGTCGAAGGGGCTCACCCCAACCCCAGGCAGCGGGTTGTTGGCAAAGGGATCTTCGAGCAGGTGGTCCGTAAACTGCCGCTGGTCCACCTCGTCCTCGCCGTAGTACACGCCGGCGAGCCAGTTCAGTTTGCCGCGCTCCCCGGACAATCTCGCCTCGAAGCTGTATGCCTCGAGGTCCACTTCACGCGAAACTGTGAACGAAGGGTTGGAGGAGAAGTCCCCCTCGCCGAAAATCTCGTAGTCATTGTCGATATAGCCGGCGACCAGCGTGAGGTCCATGTCGTCGAAACTGTGCACAAAGCGCGCCGTGACAATGGTGGTCTCATTGTCACTGGGCTGGCCTATATCCGTGTTGACGTCGCGCTCGTTGTCGTCGAAGACGCCGTCGGGCGTGGGCTCGGCCGCACCGATCAGGTCCGCTATCTCATTGATACCCAGGGGTTCGCCGACCAGCGCACTGACCAGGTCCTCGAGAAGACCGATGGATTCGCTGTTAAAGCCGGTCGGCACGAAGGTGGGGAGCTCCTGCTGCTGGTCCGAGTAGGTCACCGCGAGATCCAGCGTACTGTCCTGGCCCGGCTGCCAGCGCAGGGCCGTGCGCAAGCCCTTGTTCTCTGTCGCGTCCGCATCGTCGTGGAGACCCCGCTGGTCGAGGTAGCCGTCGCTCTCGTCGTAGTACCCGAGGACCCGAACGGCCAGCGAGTCGGTAACCGGCGTGCTGAATGCGCCTTCGAGACTCACCGTGTCGAAGCTGGAGTACTCCAGCTTCACGTGGCCGCTGCGGGTTTCGGTGTCGGGCTTGATGGAGGTGATGCTGACCGCGCCACCCACGGTGTTGCGGCCGAAAAAAGTCCCCTGTGGACCCCGGAGCACCTCGATGCGCTGTGCATCGTTCAGTTGCGTGTCCACCGTGCGGGCCAGGATGTTGGGGGAGATGTTGAATTCGTCGACATAGACACCCACGGAGTTACCCACCCCACCGCGGGATATCGGCCCTATCCCGCGGATGGAAAAGCGCACATCGGATCGGTCGCCCGATGGGTTGTTGAAGCTGACGTTGGGTGAACGCAGGGCGTAATCGGAAAATCGCATGAGGCGAGACTGCTCGATGTCCTGCGCACTGAAAGCGGTAATAGACGCTGGAACCTCGAACAGCGATTGCTCACGCTTCTGGGCGGTGACGATAACTTCCTCCAACGCTGCAACCGCCGTCACCGGGGCAATCATGCTGAAACAGGCCGTGAGGAGAATCTCCGGGCGATAGACAAGTGACCTGGGGTACTGACTATTCATATTGTTGTTCTCTTTTGCTCTTATTTTCTTGTTCTCTCGTTCTCAAGTGCTCTTGTTCTTAAGTTCTCTTGTTTTTAAGTTCTCTTGTTTTTAAGTTCTCTTGTTTTTAGGTTCTCTTGTTTTTAAGTTCTAGGAAAAATCGAAACCGAAGCGCTCCTTGCCCAGGGCGACGCGTCGCGCGGCATCATCCGTCTGCGCGACGATTTCGCGGGCGGCCGACATGCGGTGGAGCAGCCCCGCCTGGTTGGCAACCTGGATTGACAGGCCGGGCCGGGCGTTGAGCTCCAGCAGCATCGGGCCCTGGGACCTGTCCAGCACGATGTCCGCACCGATGTAACCGAGCCCGGTCATCTCGTTGCAGCAGGCGGCAAGCTCCAGGATACGATCCCAGTGGGGTACCTGCAGCTCGGAAAATTTCGCGCCCGTATCCGGGTGACTGTCAACAATGTCGCCGTTCTGCACTGCACAGACACTGGTCCCCGAGGCGAGATCAAGGCCCACTCCGACAGCGCCCTGGTGCAGGTTGGCCTTGCCATCGGACTTATGCGTCGCGCAGCGCATCATCGCCATCAGGGGCACGCCGTGATAAACGATAACCCTCACATCGGGTACACCTTCGTAACTGTACTGCTTGAGCGACTCGTCGAAGTCGATGAGCCCTTCCACCATCGCCTTGTCATTGCGACCGCCCAGGCTGTACAGCCCGGCCAATGTATTGGTGATGTGGTGCCGAATGTGTTTTCTGTCGACGCGCACGCCACTGGACTTGACGAACATGCCCTCGTCCCTGCCGATAATGACGAGTATGCCCTTGCCGCCACTGCCCTGCGCCGGCTTGACGACAAATCCCTCTCGATCCTCCAGCTCGTCGACAAAATCCTCGATCTCGAACATGTATTCGACAGTGCCGTACAACTCCGGCACAGGGATACCGCCATGCTCCAGTGCAATTTTCTTTGTCAGGAGCTTGTCGTCAACGAGGCGGTAGTTAGCCCGTTTGTTGTTTTCTCCGATGAAGCTGACATTGCGCTGGTTCATGCCGACAATGCCCATCTCACGCAGGCGCCACGGAGAGATCAATCCGATCATGAGCGCGTCTTCATCTCGCGGAAACGGTACAGCTCCGACAGGCGGTAACCGGTGTACTTGCCCAGCAGGAGAATGACACCCAACAGCGCGAACAGGAGTTCCGGGAAGTTGAATGTCAGGTGCTCGACAACATTGATGGACATTACCATGTAGGCCAGCACTGCAACGAGGAGACTGCCTCCACCCTGCACCATCACCTCGTGCACGCCCTCTTCTTCCCACAGAATAGACATACGCTCTATCGTCCAGGCCAGGATAATTGTCGGGAAAAACGTCACCGTCAATGCCTCGTCGACGCCCAGCTTGTAGCTCGCAATCGCAAACATGGCCATCATCAGGATCACGACGATAACCACCGCCGCCACCCGCGCAACCAGCAACAGGTTCATATGGCTGAGGTACGATCGTATCCACAGGCCAAAACTGACCAGCAGGATAAAAATTGCCAGGCCGACCAACAGGGTCGTCTGTATCAATGCGAGGGCGATCAGTATCGGCATGAACGTGCCCGAGGTCTTGACGCCCACCACCACGCGCATGAATACCACGACCAGTGCTGCGACGGGTATCAACAGGAGGCCCTTAAAAATTCCCTGCTGCTCTACCGGGAGGGCGTAAATGGAAAAATCCAACAGGGCGAACTGGTCGGATCTCTGCTCCATGCTGACGACGGTGCGCAAAGGGATGCTGTTCTCCACCAGCGCGAACTGCAGGGTGGAGTTTCTTCCGCCCACCACGCTGAGTATCGCCTCGTCGCCGCGACTCCACACGTAAAAGTCGTTCGGCAGGCCGGTCGCGCCATCCACCGGGTTGAACACAACCCAGCGTTTGCCGATATGCACCTCCAGCATGGCCCCCAGCGTCTGGCGCCGCCGGCCGTCCTCAAGTTCAATACCGCGGATCCTGTGAGCCGGAATGCCGGCCATCCTCAACACCCGCAATACGGTATCCAGGCGCGACTCGTGCGTCTCGCTCATTATAAACTGCGCCTGCTGGCTGACCGTGTCGGCGTAAAAATCCTGTAGCAATAGCCGGGTGAACGTCTCGTCGTCGTTCGACCGCTCGCGCAGCGAAGTGATGTATCCCGCCGCGGATTTTTCCAGTACAGGGGAGACCGGGTCCACATCCAGTTCGGGAACGGGAATCTTGGGCAGGTTGTTGTCCGCGGCCTTGTACGCCTCGATCTTGTAATAAAGCGTCGCTTCCTCCGCCAGCCTGCTGCGCGTCCACTGGGCTTTGCGGGAGCCGTCGTCGTTCTCCACGACCGTGAACCCGAATCCCGACGAGGAGAAATTCTCGTTCAGGGTGTACCAGCCGTTGTAACCCCGCGGCAGGTCCAGTTCGACTTCGACCGGACCCTCATCGGGGCGGAAGTGAATCCGGGACTCGATGGTCCAGACATCCTGGTACTGCTCCGGCATCAGGGGGAGGCCGAGTGAGAGGGACTTGTAAAGGGTCAGGCCCAGGCCGCAGACAATCAGTACGCCGGAAATTATTCCGATCTGCGCCTTCGAGCCTATCATTCAGCTTTTTCCCGCAGTTTCTTTTTCGACAGGGTATGCCGCCTGCTGACATCGACGACGAATTCGTCCATCAGCTTGTTGCGACCGAGCAAAAGTGGGTATTCAAAGTTTTCCCGGTCGGTGAGACTGACGTCCAGCCACGTGCGCTTGTCCCCTAGAGTAACCCACATGCGAACAACGTAGCGCCGATCGGGCTCCCCACCCTCGGTTTGCTGCTTGACAAGGATGCGCCGGTGCAACCTGCGCTCCACCGGGAAAATCTCTCCCGTCTCCGGGTGTTCCAGTGTGAAGCGCACGTAACGCTTGCCGTCTTTCTCGACCAGCTTTATGTCCTCGGCGTGGATGGAAGAGGTCTCCGCCCCGGTATCCACGCGCGCTTCCATAATCAGGCCGGAGGGCTCCACCAGCGCCCATTCCAGGGAGCCGATCACGGGCAGCACGGCGTCGCCGTTCTGTACGTGTCCCGTGGAGATCACTGTCTTCGTGACTGTTTTTTCTACCGGCGCCGCCTCGACCGACGGTTCAGGACACGCCTGTACCTCGCACACGGGGCATTCGGGAACCTCCACCGTAGGGCAGGCCTGGCTGACATCGTCTTCCGGCGGCTGCGTCTGGCAACCGGCCAGCGCCAGGACCACCGGGACAATCAGCCTGTTCAAACTGCTATTTAACGAAAAAATACTATTCTCCCCCATCCGGCGACCGGAATGGCCACTCTTGAACCCAAGCTAGTCCGACTCCAGCACCTCGTCAACCAGCCTCGACTCCGTGCCGGCGGCGTTGCTTTCGGCCGGTGTCTGCAGGTCTACACCGACGGTTTCTTCCACTTCCTGTGTCGGGCTCGATTCCGATTTGTACAGCTCGTCATCGATGCTCTCCTCGCCCGCAAAAATACTGCCGGCGTCGGCACTGATTCCGATGTGGTAAGCCGCGTAACCGGGAAAAACCACCTGGTCGAGGGCCATGCCTACAACCCGACCGTCAATCGGGGAGCGTATTTCCGTGCTGACGTTGGTAATCGGGTTCGTAACCGTCCCGAGCACCTCGTCTTTGTCGACGACCGCGCCCAGCTTGACCTCGCTGCGCAGCATCCCACCGAGGGCGGCGCGCACCCAGGTGGCGCTATAGTATACAGGCTCCCGCTTGCCCCAGATGCGCGACGACTTCTGCATGCCGAGATGGCCGAGGAGCGTCTCAATACCCTTGACGCTGTGCTTGATTGCATCCTCCTGCAGTCGCATCGGCCCGCCCGCCTCGACCGTCACCGCCGGTATACCGATCTCGACCGCCGCCCTGCGCAGGGTGCCCAGGGCACCCTCGTTGTGCAGGACTACCGTTGCGCCGAAACCGCGGGCTAGTTCCACGACCGATGGGTAAGTCAGGTTGGCGCGAAGCTGCGGCAGGTTGGTGCGATCAAAGGAACCAGTGTGCAAATCGACCAGCGCGGTACAGTTCTCAATGATCTCGTGAAAGAAGGAGTGGGCAATGCGCGCCGCAGAGCTGCCGTCCACCCTGCCCGGGAAGTAGCGGTTCAGGTCGCGGCGGTCCGGCAGGTACCGCGAGCTGCGCTGGAAGCCCTGCAGGTTGACGATGGGCACCCCCACCACCGAACCGGTGAGCTCCTCCGGATCAATGTTATAGAGCACGCGCCGCACGATCTCGACACCGTTCAATTCGTCGCCGTGGATAGCCGCGGTAAGACAGAGCACAGGCCCGGGTTCGGCGCCATGCACCACCAATACCGGGGTGGGACTGGCCAGGCCCTCAAAATACTGCGCCGGAGACCAGGACAACCGCGTGGAAGTGACGGGCGGCACCTCGGTACCGAGCAGGACCAGCGGGGGGTTATCGGAAGCCTGGGCGCGCTCCGCCGGCGGATCTGTGTCCACCGCATCCTGCGGATACACGAGCCCGGTTTCGATTTCGGGTACCGGCTCCGCCAGGTTTACGCTGCGTGCCTGGGGTAGCGCCTCTTTCTTGTCCTGCCCTATCCCGTCCGCCGGTGAATTCGGGTCAGCGGGAAGGTCCGGGCTGTTGGGGTCCACGGGGTCGTTGGCATCGGGCGCCTCGGTCGTGACCGCTGTTGTGGATTCCGGCGCTACCGGTTCCGACATCACAGCATCGACGCTCTCGACCGCGAGCGCCGGTAATACCGCAACGCCGGCCAGAATGACCGCCAACAGCCGGCGCAATCGCCCTGTGATATCTCCTGCCAGCCTTGTCATGGTGCGCCAGTCCTGTCGCCACTCGCGCCCTATTATGCGCCAGGGGTGTCACGGAGCCAACGCATACAGGGTGACACTGCCACAGGGCAGCCACCCCGGGTTCAGTTTTCGTCTTCGAAGTCTGAAGCAGTGGGTGACAGCTCACCGTACTTGCCACCGGTGGGTTCGGGAAGCTTGAAAGCTATATGGCAGCCCTCGCACGTCTCGACAATCGCATCTCCAGCCAGCTTTATCGCGTCCAGGTCGCGCTCGGCGACGGCTGCCCTGGACTGCAGACCGGCCTGCTTCAACTGTCTGCTGAATTCCGCCCATTGGGGATCGCTGGTCCAGGCCTCGTCCAGGGGACCCGTGCCCGGCACCGTCAGCAGGGCGCCTGCCAACTCCAGCTGGTAGGCACTGCGCTCCAGGGCGCGCCAGCCCTCTTCGCTCTCGGGCGGGCGCCACGCCGCCACCCAGAGCGGGTCGGCGGAGGAATTGACGAGGGCCACCATCACCTCGTTGAGACTCACCGGCAGTCTCATGCCGTTAGCACCGGTTGCACCGATCTCACTGGATTGACTCACACCCTGTACGCATCCCGGCAGAACCAGGGCTATACAGGACAACAATAACGAGTGCTTCAAGTTCACAGGCCTGTCCTCTTCAGTCACCGGGCGGTAATACACCGGACAGGGTACGAGGCTGCCCCGGAAAAGCATTGATCTCGGCCAGTGTTTGGTGCGACTGGAAACTTCCCTGAACGCAAAAAAGTCGGCGCTCCCGGCTGGCCGCACAGCTGGCTGGTGCCCCGCACAGACCGGGTGCGCACCGTGATGCTACTTTACCGAACACGCCTCCAGCGCGCCCAGCACCGGGACCGTCAGATCGGGCGTGACATCGGGCTCGGTCCCGCCCGGGCCGGCGAGTGCCGCGGTGATAACGAAAATAAACGGCTGGCGCGGCACCGTCTCGCCCTCGCAGAGGTCCGCGAGGCGCCCCAGCGCACGATTCTGTTTTGCCACCGTGTTCTCGTGCCCGTGAACCCAGCGATAGGGAGACCCGTTGCCGCCGATCTCAGAGGTATTGTCGCGGAGCACCGTCCCTGACACGGGAAGCCCAAGGACCTCCGTACGCTCCGGCGTCCCGATGATCACCGCGTGCAGAGCGGGGTGGGAGCCATAAAACGTGTTGTCGATCACCTGGTTGCCGTCGTCCTCCACCCGGATGCCGTAGGTAACCTCGTGAAACGTGTTGCCGCGGATGATGTTGTCCGCGGCGTAATCGAGTACGACCCTGCGCAGTGGCGCTGTCACGTAGGCGCCATCCGTGCAATCCATCGGGAGCGTGTTTTCACCCATCCGGGAGCCGACCCAGACGCCATTGCGCCCGCCCCAAAAAGTGTTCGCCTCGATCAGGTTCCCGTCGGAAGGGTAGCGGCGCTCGAAGTATCTCGGGCTATCGGGGTATTCCCCGCAGTTCTTGTAAAGGAAGATGCCCCCGGCGCTATTGCCGGCCAGGATATTGCGTCGAATAGTATTCTCGTAGGAGCCGTCGACAGCGATTCCCTCCCGCCCCACGCCCCAGAACCAGAAGTCTACCCCGTCCAGGTTGAAGTGCTGCCCGCCCGGCCCGTTTTCGCGGTAACCGTTGTAGAGGATGTAGTTGTCTTCGATGGTGTTGCGGCGGGAGCCGGTCTCCAGGTAGATTCCAGCGCTGCCCGTCTCGGTAACAAGGTTGTCGCGTACGGTGACTCCGGACACGTAGGCGTCGATATAGACACCCACTCCGCGTGACTGACTGAAGAAGTTCTTTTCCAGGAGAATATCGCCGGTCGGGTGCAGGTATTCCTCGCCCTCCGCATAGGAACGGAACCCCTCCCGCATAATCCTCAGGTTGTTGAGGAAACCTTCCACAAAACAGGAGCGCACCGTCACGCCGGTGAGTGACGTTTCTTCCGGGGCGGTGATCGCAATGCCGCGAAGGCCGGTGGGACCCGCCGGCCGGATCAACGCCCTGCGACAGTCGAGGGTAACGTTGGATGTCGCTATATCGAAGCCGCCCGTGTACACGCACGACGGATCGAGATGGGAATTACGGGTAATCTCGATTCGCTCCCCGGCTCGTTCGCAATCGATTAGCTCCGAATCGGGCTCGAGAGGGCTGAGCTTGCAGCCGTGCAACAGTGTGAGGACAGCAATCAGCACCAGGGGTAAGGGTCCGGTCCAGCGCAGGCGCGCCCCGCCGGCCGCCGGAGACCTCACATCATTCGCGATTGTCGCGGTATATACCCGATCCATAGTCAGTTATCGAAAACAGCAAAAAAAACGTGTTTAGCCGGCCCTCAGGATCAGGCCAACCACGCTAACTACGATCGCGATCAACCCGCTCCAGCGAACCCGCGCGGCCTTGAAGTACCAACCGAACATCGCCAGTAACAGCCCTACGAAGAAAAGACCGATCAGGAGGACCGGGTCGGCACGATAGCTGTTTTCCAGCAGGCCGACAGTGAGTGCCACGGTCAGCACGAACGCCACTACGAGGAACAGGATACTCGCCAGTATTGCTTTCAGGACGGCCAAGATTGTCTCCCTGTCTGTTATTGTGGGAAAGGCGACTTACTGAAAATACCACGGCAGAAAGTACCACGCTTTGGCGCGCCGGCCCAGCCAGGGACGGTGGACATGCTAGCGGCGGCGGTTGGCCTCGTAGGCCTCCTGCACCCGGTAATTCGGGACTACAGAGTGCCGCCTTGCCCAGGCCTGGTAGGTCGCGTAGAGGCTGTCTACCAACTCCCGGTGGCCCGGGGCGATATTGCGGGTTTCCGCGGGGTCCCGGTAGAGATCGAAGAGCATCAGGTCATCCGGCTGCTCCAGCCGCTCCCGCTCCTCGTCGTAGTGTCCGTTGACAACCAGCTTCCACCGGCCCTGGAACAGCACTGCAGAAGAGCCGTAGAGGTTCCAGAAGAAGTGGTCGGGTGGGCGCAAGCGCTCGCCCTGCAGCATACCCAGCAGGTTCCGCCCCGGGTACTCCCCCCCTCCCGCGCCCCCGTCTCCAGCCGCAGCGAGAACTGTGGGAAACAGGTCGAGATAGGACGTCATCGCGTCGACAATACAACCGCACTGCAGCCCCCCCGACGGCCACCAGGCCACCAGGGACGAGCGCGTTCCGCCCTCCCACAGCTTGCCCTTCGCACCCCGGAAGGGCGCGTTGGTCAGGCGGGCAGTTTCGGTCGAGGCGCCGTTGTCTGACGCGACGAGCACGAGCGTGTTGTCGAGGCGACCCTCAACCTCGAGGAAGTCGAGCAGCCGGCCCAGCTCCGCGTCCGCGGCTTCGATCATGGCCGCCCTGGCGGGCGCACTTTCACGTATCAACCGCGTCTGCTTGTCATTGAACAATGGAGGCTCGAAACCAGCCGTGGCCGGGAGCAGCCCCCGCTCCTGCAAGCCCTCGACCCGCGCAGTCCAGATTGTCTCCAGGGGCGCGTTGTATATCGAGCGGTATTTCTCTACCAGGGCATCCGGCGCGGCGACCGGCTTGTGAGGCGCCTGGCTCGCGACGAAGATAAAGACGGGCTGCGACGGGTGCTGCGCGAAGTCCCGCGCCAGGAGTTCCAGCGTCAGGTCATTGAGGCCGGACAGTGAGTACCAGTCGCGATCCACCGGTACGGCCTCCCCGTTGTGCAGGTAGCTGCTCCTGCGCCCGCTGACCGGGTAGGGGTTGGCCTGGCCCTGCAGGATCCCGACATAGTGGTCGAAGCCGCGCAGGTTTGGCATCGTGGAGTACTCCGGATCGTCCTCCAGCCCGTTGCCTCCCCCGAGGTGCCACTTGCCCTGCAGGTAGTTCCGGTAGCCGGACGCACGCAACTTTTCCGTGAGGAGGGGGACATCCCGCGGCAATCGGCCACTGTAGGCGGGCAGCCCGGTGGCGAACCGGTACCCGGCCAGGTCCGCCATTCCCACGCTGTGGGGATGAAGGCCGCTCAGTATACCGGCGCGAGTGGGGCTGCAGCGTGCAGCCGTATAGAATCGCGGTACCAGCACGCCTTCCCGCGCCAGGCGATTTATCGTGGGCGTACTGACTTCGCCACCGAAGGCGGAGATATCAGAAAACCCCGCGTCGTCGAACAGGAACAGTACGATATCCGGCGGCCGCTTCCCGTGTTCGCGCGCCGCATCGTTCCCGGCCCCTTGTTCGGAACAGCCACCGCCGAGCAGCGCAACCGCGATGATTGCGCTCGCCCACGAGGGAAAATTGAGGTTCAGTGCGATCACTCCCGTCCTGTCACTGGGGGGAGCCGGCATTATAACCCCACCGGCCCGCGCCCGCCCCGGGTTCACCCTGTGGCCCTCCCGCACATTCGCGGATAGACTTGTCCGGGATTCATGGCTGCTCCGGAGACCTCCAGGTGGAGAAAACCATCACGGTCGGCAACACCCTGGTCCACATCGAGGGATCGGGCGAATGGGTGCTGGTCATGCTGCACGGCTGGCCCGATACCCACGAAATGTGGCGGCCGCAGGTCGAGTTTTTCAGGCACCACTACGTCTGCGCCAGCTTCACCATGCCGGGGTTCGACCGGGAAGATCGCAGCGATTATTCAGTCGACGAGGTGGTCGAACGGATCGGCGCCATCGTCGATGCTGTTAGCCCCGACAACAAGGTGATCCTGCTCGTTCATGACTGGGGGTGCGTGTTCGGTTACGAGTACGCAATGCGCAACAGCCACAGGGTGGAAAAGATGATCGGCCTGGACGTGGGCGACGCCGACTCCCAGGAGCTACAGGATTCGCTTTCTGTCGCCGGGAAGCTGATGGTTTTCACGTACCAGGTGCTACTCGCCATAAGCTTCGTGTTGCCGAGATCGCTCGGCAACCCGCTCGCCCGGCTCGTCGCCCGGGGCCTGAAGGCAAGGGCCGATAGCGCTAAGATCCACGCCGGCATGAGCATGCCCTACGCCATGCGGTGGTTTGGTGCCAACGGCGGCATGAGAAACCTACTGCCGGTGGAGCCGTCGTTTCCGTTTTACTATGGCTACGCCACGCTCAAACCCATGATGTTTCACTCTCCCCAGTGGCTGCAGCGACTGCAGGAAAATCCAGCCAACAAGGTGCAGGCCTTCGAATGCAGCCACTGGATCACGGTGGACAAGGCTGCGGAATTCAATACGTCCGCGGCCGAGTGGCTGGGCCGATAACGCTTGTGCCTCGAGGAATCTTCGCACAGGTTTTCCTCCGGACAGTCCCTGCCAACGCACGCTACTAGTCCGGCTGGTCTAAACGACCACGGCCGCGACCATCCTTTCCAGGTAGGCCTTTTGCTGTTCCACGCTGTTTCCCTTCAGCCCGAAGAAACCGTAAGAGATGATCTGGTGAATGATCCAGTGCACCGCGTCATCCATTGATACGCCCTCCCTGAGCACACGGCCCGCGGGCGCATCGAGCATGTGTTTTTCCAGCATGTCCGCGGTAATCGGCGAGAAGTACGCGTGGGTCAGCCGGGCGAAGGCCTCGACATTCCGGGAATCCATGATCACGGCGTAACGGGGCTCAGTCCTGAGGGCAGTGATGATCTCGTACAATGCATCGGTAAAGGTCTGTGTCGTGACCCGCTCCGTGCCCGAGGCCTGTTCGATGATATCGGCGGTGATCTCGTGCATCAGCGCCATCATCACCTCCGTCACCAGGTCATCCTTGCCGTCGAAGTACCGATAAATAGTCGCCCTGTTGCAGCCTACCCGCTCCGCCAACTCTTCGAAGCGAAACTTCCGCAGGCCTCTCTCGGCGATCAGCGCCACGGCCGCCTCGACCATGCCCCGCTTCACCGCCGCGTAAGCCGGGGTGTCGGCTTTCGCCTTCCTGTTGCTCGCCTGACCCACTGAATACCTTTTTATTCCAGTTACTTACGTATTGGCCACCCCCGGCCCACACCGCCCGGTCCCGAACCGCGGTTGACGGACTCATGATTGCACACTACCCTGCCTACAACAATTACTATTTTTTGTTGTAGGCTTTTCGAGCGGGTATCGCGCCCCGGAGGACATTGTGCAGGCCGAGGAACTGAGCAAATCGGACGAGGGCGGGTGCCCCGTCCACGGCACCGCTACCGGTGCCATCAATCGCGGTGCGGGCACAGGGAAGCGCCCGCCCCTGGTCAAGGCACTACCTTTTATCGGCCCGGTGCGGGAATTCACCGGCGATGTCCTGCCGTTTCTCAACCGGACACGGCAGGTGTACGGCGACGTTTTCCGGCTGCGCATCGTCGGCATGGAGATGACCTGCCTGTCCGGGCGCGACGCCATCGCACTGCTCGACACCGATGAACTGCTGTGCACCACAAAGTCTATGGGCGTACTGATGCGGGCGGTGAAGAGCCGCCTGCCGGGCACGTTCGACGGCCCGCAACACCAGCTCTACCGGAAAATGCACCACCGCTTCCTGAACCGCGCCCTGGAACGCGAGAAGCGCGACGAAATCGTGGGCTGCCTGGCGAAAAATTCGGAGGAATGGCAACCAGGTCACGAATTCGACGCATTGAAGGAGTCACAGCACCAGACAGTCGATGTGCTCTCCTACCTGCTCAATGGTGAACCCTTTCCATTCACCAGCAAGGAACTGTCCACCGTTGTCCACACACTGATTTTCGCCACTTACGGACACGTACCGCTGTGGCTGGTGCTCAACAATCCCGCCTACACGAAAGCGCAACGGCGCATGAATGAGCACTTCCTGGACCTCGTCGCCCGCGTCAGGCAGGACGAGGAGCTGGCCGCGAACACCCTGGTAGGACAGTACCTCGACTATCCGCCCCCCGAGGGGATCGGCCGCTGGGAAGACAGCGACCTGAAAATCGTTCCCCTGGCAGCGTACCTCGGCGGGTTCGACACCGTGGCGTCGGCGGCGGCGTTCTTCCTCTACCGCCTGTTGAGCAATCCAGAGGTGCTGGCAGGGGTCAGGGATGAGTATCAGCAACTCGCCGCAGTTTCAGACGGGCACGTCGACCCGATGGAGCAGAAGTACCTGCGGGCGGCCTGGCAGGAAACGGTGCGCATCAATCCGCCGGGCGCCCTGGTGATTCGCTACGCCACGCGGGACTTTGAGTTCGCCGGCTACACCATCCGCGAGGGGGATGAGGTCCTGATCCAGATCTCCAGTGACCACCTGGACGACACCCTCTTTCCAGAGCCCGACCGGTACGACCCCGGCCGCTTCCTCGGGCCCGATGCCACGACACTGAAGCGGCACATCCTGCCCTTCGGCAGCGGTGCCCACCGGTGCACCGGCAACATGGTCGGCCAGCTGTTTTCCCAGGAGATGATCTCCTACTGGGTCAACCACTTCGATCTCGAGCTGGTGCCGGGTGACGCCAAGCCCAAAGTCGTGGCGCGGCCGTTCACCCAGCCGCTGGGTTTGTGTGTCAGGGTAAAGGGGCGCCGTTCACACTAGCCGTGGGGTCACGACGCGTGGTTCCACCACGCCAGGTCAGAGAAGGAACGGAGATCTAGCTCGTGGGTCCAGGCGGACCGGTGCTGGCTGGCGATGTGGAAGTAGGTTTCCGCCATTTTTTCCGGGAGCAACAGGCCGTCGTGCTCCCCGCCGCGGCTCCTGCGCAACTCTTCAAACATCTCCGGCCCCAGCATCTTACCGAGCGTGTCCGGCGCATCCACCGCACCGTCGATGAGGATGTGGGCCACGTGAATCCCTCGCGAGGCATACTCCGCGTTCAGCGTCTGGCACAACATGCGGCGCCCGCCCATCGCGGCGGCATGGGAGTGTTGCCCCGCGTTTCCCCGAACCGCCGCGGTAGCGGACGTAACCAGTATGGTGCCGCCCCCGCGCGGCTCCATCAGGGGTATGACTACCCTGGCGAGACGGAACAGTGCGAAGCAGGCTATCTGCCAGCCGAGCTCGAAAGTCTTCAGGGGCGTATCTTCCAGGGAGCGATTGCCGATCTGGGCGCCGAGATTGAACAGGACCACCTCGATGGGGCCGATCGCCTCCACCTCGGCCACCAGGTCCTCGATAGCGCCTTCCTTCACGGCGTTGACGAGGTGGCCGCTCGCCGAACCTCCCTGCGCGGAGATCTCCGCCACCATCTTCTCCAGTCCCTCGGCATCGCTGCGCCGGCACAGCGCCGCGTGGTACCCCTCGAGGGCGAATTTACGGCCGACACTGCCGCCGATACCGGCACCCGCACCGATCACCAGGCACACCTTCTTCATAAGTTCCTCCCCAACCGAGCCGGGCTGTTCCCGGCATGGATCGAAGGCTCCTATAATACAGGTATGAAGGCTACTATTGAGCCGCTCATTACCCCGCGCACCGCCACAAGATAACGAGAGGATAATAACAATGGTGTCGACGCTTTCCCGCCGCAGTTTCGTAACGCTGGGCACGACCTCCCTCGTGGCCGGCAGCAGTCCGCTCTGGCTCGGGGGGTGCAGTGACGACAGCGACGAAGACCCCCGGGCACTGTGCAGCCAGTCCCTGCCGATGGATGCAGCGGGGCGCTGGTGGTTGAGCGGGAACTACGCCCCCGTCCTGGAAGAGCGCGAGGAGGTGGCTCTGAAGGTCACGGGCGCCATACCGCGCAGCCTGAACGGCCTCTTTGCCCGGGCCGGCTCCAATATGGACAACACCGACCACTGGTTCCTGGGACACGGCATGCTGCACGGCATTCGACTGGAGGACGGCAGGGCCGCCTGGTACCGCAATCGCTACGTGCACACCGCCCTGCGCGCGTCCGGGACAGACGAGCTCACCCCGACCGATCCCGAGTCGAGTTTCAGTAACGTTTCCACGGTTTACCACGCCGGCAGGCTGCTCACCCTCGGTGAAGTGGGCCTGCCCTACGAGGTTGACCCGCAGGATCTCTCGACAGTCGGCGTCTACAACTTTGCGGGACAGCTCAACGGATCGATGACCGCTCACCCCAAGATTGACCACGCGACCGGTGAGATGTTGTTCTTCGGCTACAGCTTCTTTCCGCCCTACCTCACCTACTACCAGGCCGACGCGGCGGGCAACCTGGTTCGCAGCGTCGATATCACACTGCCCGCCGGGCCGATGATGCACGACTTTGCCATCACCGAGGACTACGTCATTTTCTACGACCTGCCGGTGGTGTTCAGCCTGGAGCTGGCGATCAGCGGCAGCAGCTTTCCCTTCGCCTGGAGCGCCGAGCACGTACCGCGGATGGGCGTCATGCCGCGCGGAGGCGGTGACGAGGATGTACGCTGGTTCGAGGTGGAGAACGGTTTTATATTCCACACGATGAACGCGTACCAGGACCCGGCGAATCCGCGCCGCATCGTCCTGCACGCCTCGAAAATCAACCCGCCCTTCTGGGACGACGGCAACCAGGACCTGAACACGCCCTCGCACCTGCGGCGCTACGAATTCGATCTCGATACCGGGACCGTCTCGGAAGAGCAACTCGACGACGCGTTCCTGGATTTCGGCCAGCTGGACAGGCGCCTGGTGGGCAGGCCCTACCGCTACGGCTACGCCATGGAGTTTCCCGCGGACGGCCTCGAGGAATCACTGACCCGGCCCCGCTCCATCGTTCGTCGGGACCACGATACCGGCACGCTGCAGCGCTTCCGCGCCGCGCCGGGGCTGGCCCTGGACGAGGCGATTTTCGTGGCGGATCCCGCGGGCAACGGCGAGCAGGACGGCTGGCTGATGTGCTACGCCTTCAACGAGGAGAGCTGTACCAGCAGCCTGCTGATCATCGACGCGCGCGATTTCACCGGCAACCCGGTGGCCAGGATAGATCTGCCGGTAAGGGTTCCCTACGGGTTTCACTCGATCTGGGTGCCCGAGACGTCCTGATCCTTCGGGCTACGCCCCGAATTGAATCCACTTTGCGGGTTGCTACGGCTCGTACCAGATCGGCGAGGTCCAGGCGCGCTCCTGGACCACCTTGACGAGCCCCTGATCCAGGCAGGAAGCCAGTCCGCCCGGGTCGCTGGCGGCGTTGCACTGTATCGCCGTCCAGCGGCAGCTCGGGTTCTCCACGATGCGCGCGTAGTAAAACGCCTGCTGCTCCGGCGAAAATCCGGGGTCGGTCCAGACCGTACACAGGGACTCGAAGCCCTCGCCCACCCGGTTGCAGCTTGCGTCCACTGAAGCGCCGTTGAGGGGGTCCCCGGCCACCTCGAACACTTGCTGCCGGGGTGCGCCGTTCTCCGTCCAGCCCTTGATGATCTGGACACGCTGCAAGGGGGTACCGGGCGCTGCCGCCGTGCCGGGATCCTGCAGAGCAGTGACCAGGAAACTCGGCGCGGCACCCGCCGGTTCCGGGAGAACACTGCCCATGGGTACTCCCTCCCTGTCCGCCACGGAGATGCTGCCGGGGTCGTCGCAAAGGCCAGCCGGCAGGTTCCAGCCGCCAAAAAAGCGCGCGACGATGCGCGGCCCGCTGGTGCCGTAGACTTCCCGGCGCTTTATCGCGGCGAACAGGCTTGCGCGGCTGTTTTCCTCCGACCACACCGCCGCTATTCCGGCGGGATTGAACACCGGCCCGGCGCGGAAAGAACCGTCTCCCAGGCGATCTTCGACAAGCGCGTCCACCACGCCCCGGTGACCCAGCCACGCGCCCTCCTCCACGGCACCCGGCGTGCCGTTGTGCGTGTCGGTGCTGCCGATGACACCGAGCCGGTACGGGTTTGCGCCGATACGTTCACGTTCAACCAGCCCCTCCAGCAGCGCACCGCGCACAAAGTCGAGCCGGGACACGCAGCCCCCGTTGGCGACCCCGCCCCTGCCCTGTTCGTCACCGCAATCCTCGAAAGGCGGCGAGCGCAGTTTCTCGAAATCACACAGTTCATCGGGTGCGCCGAAGGCGTCGCCAAAACCGTTCGAGCACTCGGAGTCCCCCTTGTGCTGGTAGATCTCGACGATAGGTTCGATGGCCGCGCGCATCTGCGCCTGCTCGCGCTCCTGCGCCGGCGACTCCGCGCCGGGATAATCCACCGCGAAGGCCTTGCCGTTACTCTGGTTCGTGTTGTGCGGGATGGCCAGTGCGTCGCACCCGGTGCCCGCGTCGATACAGTCGTCGCGCAGGGCCTGCCAAAGGCCCTGTGGGCGCTGCTCCTCCATGTAGGAGACGGGAAACGGCACCGTGTCGTTTGCGAATATGACATTGCGGTGCTGGGCGCTGGCGCCGGTATTGGCGGTGTACTCGTACCCGATGAACGTTGTGAAACTGCAATCGGGGCTGCCGTCATTGAACCGATTGGCGCTGGCGATGATGTTCTCCCAAACCGTTCCCGCGGCCTCGAGGCAGCGCCCCCCGTCACCGCAGATGCCCTCGTCCCGCTCCGGCGCCTCCGAAGCCAGTGGTATGCCCATGAGAGTCTGGCCCAGGGACCCGTTGTCGCGATAGGTCTGGCACAGGCCGGAGTCGTAGCCCGGCACCCCGGGAGTCAGGCAGATACTGACTTCGCCGAGAAACTCGGCGTGGTCTGTCACCGCCGCAAAATCCAGCGGGCGCGGAAGCTGCAACTGTTGTGTGCCGGTGCCGCTGGCATCCAGCGGCGGCAGGTTGACAGCCTCACCCCTGGCAAAGCGGTACGCCTCGTCCGGCCCGTTGCGCACGTCGAAGGCATAGGAGTCGAAGGACAGCGCGGTGTGCACGTGAAGGTCACCGAAGTAGACATTCCGCAGCGGGCTGTATTCGACGCAACCCGACGGGCCCGGCCCGGTGACGTCGTCGGCACCGTCGCTACATGCGAACAGCAGGAGCGCCGCAAAGCACGCGGCATACGTTTTGAAGCAGTACATTACAGGCGCGTCACCCTCTTCCGATTTACGCGTGGAAACCCCGGTCGAGCCACGGCCAATCCTACCGTTCAGTCGGGTCCGCCCCGTCCTTCGGCGCGCCGGTGCCCGAGGACCCCATGAACAGTTTCTGGCCGTCCGCAAGGGTGATATTGCGGCCGTTGGCCCGGTTCGTACGGTCCTTGCTCTGGTAACCGTCCACAATGATGTAAACGCCGGGCTTGATGGTGTTCTTGTTGATACCCCGCCTGAGCAGGGTGTTCGGTGTACCACCCTCGACCGCCCACTCCTCTTTACTGCCGTCCTCGTTGGTCACCTCGAGGTGTATCCAGGCGTGGGGATTGACCCACTCCACCCGGACGATGGGGCCCTTCAGCAACAGGGGACGGTTGGGGTCGAACTCGGCGGAAAACGCGTGGTGAGCCGGCGCCTGAATCGAATATCCGAAAGCCAGCAAAATGACCAGGCTAAGCGCCCTCACAACTACCATAACTCCTCCGTGCCCCTCAGGGCGCTGTTTCCCCTGCCCTGGCCTCCAGGGCTTCCCTCTCCAACAACCGCGCCCCACGGAGAATCGCACCCATGGCGTGGTTGGCCTCGTGGCAGGCGTACTCGTACACCGGCTGGTCGCTGATCGGCCACGGGTACTCGCCGCTCCAGGGTTCGGTCCACACGTTGGGATCTTCCACGGTGAAGTTGTACAGGAGGGTATTCTCGTCGATCCGAGTGAAACGCTCGATCACGTGCAGGTCCCGGGTGGCGCGGGACAGGCCCGGCGTGTCATTGAAATTCGTGGTATCGACCACCAGTGTGTCGCCCTCCCACCAGCCGATAGAATCCCCCATCCAACTGCGAATGTCCGGCGAGACGTGTTCGCTGTTGAGGCGGATGATGCGGGCGTCGTGGACCATCTCCACCAGGATCATCACGTGGTCCGGCGTCTGCACGATGCGCTTCATGTTGTTGTAGAGAATCGGCAGCATGGGCGGGCCGCCGGTCGACCCGAACCCCGACAGGCAGCGATCCGAGGTGGTGCGGTCCTCCGGGTTGTCGTAGGGCCCGCTGCCATCCCCCTCGTCCAGCCACCAGGCGGTGCCCGTGTTCGGCTTGGAGAAATGGCCAAAGCGCTGCTGCATCAACTGCATCCCCGCGGGCGTCATCGGTGGATAGCGCCCGTTCTCGGGTTCGTAAATGATGGAGGTCCTGAACTTGCCGTCGATCTCGAAGCTGTCTTCGCCACGATCGACCCAAAAGGCGTTGTATCCACCTACACCACCGGCACCGAATGCCAGGATGCCGTCACCCCCGGCGGGTGGCGCCTCGCGATTCGGGTCGTCGTTCTTCGTCTCCTCCAGCTTGCCCAGGCGGTCTTTCAAGGCCTGGGTGGCCTGTTCGGCCTGTTCGGGGGTCAGGTAGAGGTTGTCGCCGAACTCCTTCGGTCGCTCGAGGGGTGTCAGCGTAGCGAGGTCGTAGGTGCCGCTCAAATCCGGCTTGCCGTCGGCTGTGCGCGGGATATCCGCCCCGGCCCCCGCGGCCAGGAGGACAGACAACAGCACTGTAAAGATGCGCAGGTTCATTTTTCATCCCCCTCGGGCACCGGGTCCAGCGGGTGCCGGCGCCACTGTCCGTAAAACAGCTCCTCGACAAACTCCACGCACTTGAAGTCCAGCAACTGGAAGTTCGGTTCCATACGCCGGTACAGGGGCATGGCGATCTTCCAGGGCCGGGTGTAGACGCCCGGGTCCTCCAGGGTGGCCTCGTACCACAGGTGGTTGGGGCCCATGGGGGTGTAGCGCTCCACGACCCGCAACTGCTCGGTGTGGTGGTTGCCCGCCCTGTCCAGCCAGGTGTCCGCCAGCAGGCCTGTCACTTCCAGGACGAGGGTGTCCCCTTCCCAGCGCGCCACCGACTGGCCCATCCAGGAGTCGAGCGGTGCCGGCCCCGGATCCTCGCTGTAGATGTTGCGCACCGCGTTGGCATACTGGTACGCGATGAACACGTCGTTCTCCCCCTGGATGATCTGGAAAGGGTAGGGCATGTAGGTGGCGCGGGGCACACCCGGGAGGTAGCACTTGATCTCGGGATCCCGCTCCAGCCAGTTGGCCCGGTTTTCATCCCGCAGCGCCAGGGCCTCCGGCGTATAGGGAATGGCGGTGCCCTGCCCCTCGTCGACGATAACTCCGAGCCCGGGCGGCACAGCGGCGACAGCGCCGAACGCGACGGTGCCCGCGGAGGGAACCGGCCCCCGCGGCCCCTCGCGCACCTCCATGGAAGGGCGGGCATTGTGGCGCTCGAGATCGTAGTGGGCCTCACCCAGCGCCTGCCAGATGCCGTTGAGATCGGGGTGGACGCCACCGGGGCCGCGCGGGGCGACGTACTTCCCGTCACCCGCAGAGTTCGATGCACAGGAGGACAACAACAGTAAAAACGCCAGGGAACGCAGGATAGTACGCATATCTTGGTCTATTCCGGTTTATTGGTGTTGTACCAACAGCATAGGTCGTGATCGCCCAAAGGGCCATCTACGCATCGGAATCCCGGTCAATCGACAATCGCCTGGTAGGTAAGTAACTTGAACTCGGTACCCAGCCGCGTCTGGTGCGGAATACTCTGCACCATGAAAATGCCGACCAGTTCTTCCTCCGGGTCGATCCAGAAGCGTGTGCCCGCGGCGCCGCCCCAGTTGTATTCCCCCACCGAACCCAGTTCGCCATACTGGCCCAAATCCTCCAATACAGCGAAGTTGAGCCCGAAACCCACACCGGGCCGGGCGAACACATTGCCGGTGGCACCGGTATGATCGGTGGTCATCAACTCAACCGACTTCGGAGATAACAGGCGCACGCCGTTCAGTTCCCCCCCGTTGAGCAGCATCAGGCAGAAACGCATATAGTCTTCGGCGGTGGACAACAGCCCGCCCCCACCGCTCTCGAAACGGCCGCCCTCGATATAGCCCCGGGTGGCCTCCGGATCCGCCACTTCCAGTTCCAGTGACTCGCTTCGCTGCCACACGCTGTCAACACCGATTTCCGTTTCCCTTGGGGAATACAACTGGGCCAGGCGCGGCAATTTTTCGGGCGCAATACGGAAGCTGGTATCCGTCATGCCCAGGGGCTCGAAGATGCGCGAGCGCATGAACTCGCCCAGGGACATGCCGGACAACACTTCCACCAGGTAACCCTGTATGTCCACTGAAACACTGTAGTGCCAGCGGCTACCGGGCTCGTACTGCAGCGGCAGGCCCCCAAGAGCCTGGATGAAGGCTTTCGAGGTTGCCTGTCCGAGAACATCGGCCTCGCGGTAGAGCTCGTCGACCTCCGTCTCGCCGAAGATGCCGTAGGTGAAGCCGGCGGTATGGCGCATCAGGTCGCGGATGGTAGGCTGGCGCACCGGCTCGCGCGTTTCTCCGCGCAGCCTTTCCTCGCCGGTGCCAGTGCCGACGCTCGCGGTGCCATCCGACACGACCCCCGCGTCGCTGTCTGCGGTGGATACCGCCACCTGCAGGTCAGCCAGTTCGGGTATGTACATAGCCACGGGGTCGTTGAGGAAAAACTTCCCCTCCTCGTACAACATCATCAATGCCACACCGGTCACCGGTTTGGTCATGGAGTAAATACGGAAGATCGTGTCGTCCGTCATCGGCACACCCGCTTCCCGGTCACTCATGCCCCAGGTGCGCGAGTACACGATCCTGCCGCCCCTGGCGATCATGCCCTGCCCGCCGACCATGACACCCTTCTGCACCTCGGCCTGCATGTGGGCGTCGATACGTGCCAGGCGCTCTTCCGACAGGCCTTCCCGGGAAGGTTTGGCGGACTTCAAGTCCTTCGCCAGGGCCGGTGGCGCCGACACCAGCAGTACCAGGACGAGGGCCCGTAGAATATGCGTGGCGGGGTTTGTAAGCATGGTTAAGTCCTTGACTCGTCTTATATTTAGCAGGGTGCAGTGCGCCCAGCTCCAGGGGAGCAGTCAGTAAATGGGGTTGGAGCCTGTTTGTCGAGTGCCCCGGCAACAATTTTCTGGCGCGAAACCCGCTACTTCTGGAAAAAGACCGGTTTTTGTACGATGATTCCCTATTGCTCCACGACAAATGCCCCCATAACTAAAACGCGGAGCGAGGAGGATTTATGCACTCCACGGGCTCATCCGTCATCGGTGTCGTGTTGACGGCATTGCTCTCGATTTACGCACAGCCAGGCCTCGCAAACGCGGGCCGGGATATCGTCGGCATGCGCGTGGACGACTTCCAGCTGGTGGACCAGACCGGCTTCGCCCACCAGCTCTACTACTACCGTACCGCTCCCGCCATCGTCCTCATGACGCAGAGCAACAGCTGTGCGGACGAACGCAATGCCCTCTCGGCGTACGATGCGGTCAGCGCCAGGTACGCGGGGCGCGGCGTCCAGTTTTTCCTGCTGAATTCCAGCCTTGAGGACAATGCACGAAGCATTGCCGCGGCAGCCAGTAAACAAAACATCGACCTGCCGGTGCTGATTGACGAGTATCAGTTGATCGGTGAATCACTCCAGGCGGAACAGGCGGCAGAGGTCTATGTCATCGATCCGTCGGACATGCGGGTGGTGTATCACGGCCCCGTCGACAAGCTCGCGGATGCCCTCGATGGACTCCTTGAGAACCAGGAGATAGCACTGGCAGAAGCGATTACCCAGGGCTGCCCGATCGACTTCCCGGAGCGCGAGCGCCGCCGCGAACACGCGAACATCTCCTACCACGACACCATCGCCCCGCTGCTGGAGCGTCGCTGTGTAGGCTGCCACACGGAAGGTGGAATCGGGCCCTGGGCCATGAGCAGCTACGAGATGGTGCAGGGCTTCGCCCCCATGATCCGCGAGGTGATCCGCACCGATCGCATGCCGCCGTGGAACGCCGACCCCAATGTCGGCACGTTCCTGCGCGACTACAGCATGCAACCCGAGGAGATTAAAACCCTCGTGCATTGGATCGAAGCGGGTGCACCGCGCGGCGAGGGACCCGATCCCCTGGCCGTTACCCGCGAACCCCCCGCGGACTGGCCGCTCGGGGAGCCGGACATGATCATCGATATTCCGGCCTTCGATGTGCCGGCGACCGGGGTGGTCGAGTACCAGCGCCCGGTCGTCGAAAACCCACTGACCGAACCGAAATGGCTGCGTGCCAGCACGGTCAAGGTGGGCTCCCGCGAGGCGGTGCACCACGTGCTCACGGGCATGCTCGAGGAAATGCCGGAGAGCGGCCTCAGCAATGAATCAGAGTGGGGCGCCTCTGTCGGCGGCTACGCGGTGGGTGCCGAGTCTTCCATAGCGCCGGAAAACGTCGGCACCTACATTCCCACCGGCGGCGCGATCGGGCTGCAGATGCACTACACCCCCTTCGGCAAGGCAGTGACCGACGCCACCCAGATCGGCCTGTACTTCTACGACGAGCCCCCCGAACTGATCCAGCGGGCCTCGGTGATCGCCGACACCTCCATCAGGATCCCCAAACAGGCCGGCAGGCACGAGGAGATTGCGTACCTGCAGTTTCCCCGGGACGCACTGCTGTACTACGCGTTCCCCCACGCCCACTATCGAGGCCAGTCGTCGTCGCTGACGATCCGTTACCCGGACGGCAGCGAGGAGCTTCTGCTGTCCCTGCCGAAGTACAACTTCAACTGGCAGCGCTCCTACGAATTCGCCGAACCGGTCAACGTACCCGCCGGGTCCAAGCTGATTGCCCGCTACACCTACGACAACACGCCCGAAAACCCGGCCAACCCGGACCCCGACAGGGAGATCACCTGGGGCGACCAGTCCTTCGAGGAGATGTTGTTCACCGCGATCAGCTACCGCTGGGTGGAGGAAACCAAGGACAACATGACGCCGCACTACGACGATATGCTGGATGCGGGCAGGGGCTTCGGTATGCTCGACGACAACCTGGACGGCATGCTGGAACGGCACGAGCTCCGGGGTCGCCCCGGCGAGCAGGTCGCCGAGAATTTCGACCGCATGGACCGCGACCGGGACGGCATCCTGAGCTGGGAGGAGTATTTCTCCGCCGCCGTGGCGAGCCGCAACTGAGACCCCGCTAATGCCCACCACCGCCAAGGCCCGGGCCCCCTGGGACAACCCCGAGCTGGCCCATGTCTCGGGGTTTCGCACCGCCCCGGACAACCAGGCCTACGACATCGGCCCACAGGAGATTCGCGGGCGGATCCCCGAGGGCCTGCACGGCATATTCCTCAGGAACGGCCCGGCGCGCAACGAGCTGGCGGGCAAGCCCTTCGGCCACTGGTTTGACGGCGACGGCTGCGTTCATACCTTCCACATCGAGAACGGCGGCGTCCGCTATCGCAGCAGCTTCGTCAAGACACCCAAGTACGTCGACGAGACCGCAGCCCAGGCGGTGAGGTACCGCAGCTACGGCCACAACGCCCCCGGGGGTTTCCTGAAGAACCTGCACATGCCGGCCAACGCCGCCAACACGAGCATCGTCTATCACGGGGGCAGGCTGCTCACCTTGTTCGAGGGCGGTCTCCCGTGGGAAGTGGATCTCGACACACTGGACACCATCGGGCCGCACAACTTCGACGGCGCGCTGAAGTCGATGGACACTTTCAGCGCCCACGGCAAGCTACACCCGCGCACCGGCGACTACTTCAATTTCGGCATGGGCATGGGGGTGAAGCCGAATATCAACCTGTACCAGGTATCTCCCGAGGGCAGGATGGCAAAGCGCGGTGCGGTGCCCATCGACCGCATGGCGTTCTGCCACGACAACGCGATGACCGAGCACTACCTGGTGTTCATGGTAATGCCGGTCAATTTCACCAGCCCCCTCAAGGTATTACTCGCCCGTGACACCATCGACAGGAACATGGTCTTCCAGCCCGAGGCGGGCATGAAAGTCTACGTGGTGTCGCTGGAGGACTTCAGCCTCGTTCGCACCCTTGAGGTAGAGCCTTTCATGTACGCCCACAGCTCGAACTGCTGGGAGCGGGGTGACGAGCTGTTTATCGATGTCATTGCCATGTCAGACAGGGACGGGGAGGAAGGCACACTGTTTTCCCGCAATATCTTCAGCCAGCCCCGCCCGGCGACCGGGCAGCTCACCCGCTACCGCTTCAATATGAAGACGGGCGCCTCGAAAAAGGAAATCCTGCCCAGCGGTATCCCGAGCGAGTTTCCCCAGTGGGACTGGCGCCAGACAGGCTCAGAGACACGTTACACCTACACGGCAGGCATCTGCGAGAACGAGACGCCCGGTTTCTACAACGCCATCCAGCGGGTGGACTACCAGACGGGCGAGACAAAGGTCTACGACTGCGGCCCCGGCCGCTACACGTCCGAGCCTATTTTCGTACCGAGGGCCGAAGATTCTCCCGAGGGCGACGGCTACATCCTCATCGTGATCTACGATGCCGCCACCGAGTGTTCGGAGCTGATGATTCTGGATGCGCAGTCCATGGCTGACGAGATCGCCGCCGTACCGCTGAAGACACACATCCCCCACGGGTTTCACTGCGGGTACATCCCGCTATAGGCCATCGAATGCGCATCGGACTTCTGGTTGGATCGGCGAGCAAGACCCTCAAACTGGACATGAAGCGTATCCGGCTCGCGGAGGACCTCGGGTTCCACTCCGTGTGGACCGGGGAGGCCTGGGGCCCCGACGCCTTCACCCAGGCCGCTTACATACTGGCGCAGACTTCAAGAATCAAGGTGGGCACCTCTATCGTGCAGATGACGGCGCGAGTGCCGGCCTGCACGGCCCAGTCTGCGATGACGCTTGGCCAGCTCTCAGACGGTCGCTTCATTCTCGGTATCGGCGCCTCGGGGCCACAGGTCGTCGAGGGCTGGCACGGTGTGCCCTTCAAGCGCCCGCTCGCCCGAACGAAGGAGTACATCTCCATCGTGCGCAAAGTCATGGCCCGGGAGGCACCACTGGAGCACCACGGCTACCACTACGATCTTCCCTACGGCGGCGAGGACGGCACGGGACTCGGCAAATCCCTCAAGTGCATCCTGCAGGAGGACACGAGCATTCCGATTTACACAGCGTCCATCACACCCCAGGGCCTGGAAACCAGCGCGGAAGTCGCCGACGGGGTTATCCCCATCTGGATGAATCCGGAGCGCTTCGATGTGTTGGGAGAGGGCATCAACCGGGGGCTGCAGAAAAGCGGCAAGCGCCTCGAGGACTTTGCCGTGGCGCCCTTCGTACACTGCAACCTCGGCGACGACATCGAGGCCTGTCGCTATCCGTCAAAGGCCAATATGGCGTTCTACATCGGTGCGATGGGTGCCCGGGACAAGAACTTTTATACCGACTACGCGATCGCCCTCGGCTACGAGGAAGAGGCCCGGAAGATCCAGGACCTGTTCCTCTCCGGGCAGCGGAAGGAGGCGGTGGAAGCCGTGCCCGATGAACTGGCGGATGCGTGCCATCTCAACGGACCGGCCGATGTCATCAGGGAGCGCCTGAAGGCCTGGAAGAAGGCACGCGACAAGCACGAGGTGGACGAGCTGTTACTGAGTTGCAACGGCCCCGAGGCCCTGGAGCTCCTTGCTGCCGAGCTGCTCTGAGGCCACATTCAGGATTTGACGTCCGGCCCCTCGACATTGACCATGCTGTCGCCGAAGGGGGCATCCCTCTCGACAAAGGCGGCCTTGAGGCCGATCTCCTTGACGTTGCGCATGAAGGCCTTTCCCGCGGGCGCCTTGTGACCCCGGGCGTCCATCTCGGCGGCGAAGCGCTGCAGGGTCTTCGCTCCCATCAGTTCCAGACCCATGTTCAGCACACGTTTGTTACAGGACAGCACGTGGTGGTCGATAAGCGCCATGCGACCGGCGACGTACTCGCACTCCGCGGCGAGGAGGTCTGCCGGTACGGATTTGAGCACCAGGCCGATCCTGGCCGCGTCCTTTCCGCTGATAGTATCGCCGGTCAGGAACAGGCGCTTCGCCCACTGGGGAGAGGTGTGATAGATCCACATGTTGTTGGGGAGGGTGCCCATCCCGCGCGCCGCAGGAAATCCGAACACCGCGTCATCGGCGCAAATCACCATGTCGCACATCAGGGCGAGGTCCGTGCCCCCCGCCAGGCAGTTGCCGTGGACCTGGGCGAGAACCGGCTTGTGCATGTCGAATATCGCCGTCAGCTTCGCGTTGCTGCGCTCGATATGCCAGCTGTCGTCGTCGATCTCGCGCATGCCGCGGTACTGCTTCTGCTCATCGTCCGACTTGCGCGCACCGACCCCGCTGAGGTCATAACCCGCACAAAAGGAGGGGCCCTCGGCCTTGAGCAGAACACAGTGCACAGACTCGTCGTTGTCCGCCTCCCAGACGGCGGTCTGGATTTCGTCCAGCATACGCCCGGACATGGCGTTGTGCTTATCAGGCACATTGAGCGTCAGGTGCGCGACGCCACCACGGGTCTCGTAGATGACCGTCTCGAATGAATTCATGCTGTGCTCCGCTAGTGGATCGGGGTGAAGGTCAGGGGCAGGCCGTCGGTCGGGAAGGTCAGGGGTACATGCGTGTACTTATAGCGCCTCATCCTCGGGCTCTTGGTGACCTCGAAGTTTTTCAGCAGGTGAAAGAGAAATATCTTGCTCTGCACCTGTGCAAAATGCAATCCCAGGCACTTGTGGGCCCCTCCACCGAAAGGAATGTACTGGAACAGGTGCTGTTTATCCTCGGCGCGCCCGGGCGCGAACCGCTGGGGGTCAAACCGGTGGGGATCAGTCCAGTACTCGGGCATGTAGTGGGTAAACAGCGCTGAAACAACCACGTTCGCCCCGGCTGGTATCCGGTAGCCCTCGTACTCGAAGTCCTCAAGCGCGTGGCGCGGCATCATGACCAGCGGCGGGAACATGCGCAGAGCCTCCTTGATTACCAGGCTAGTGTTGCCCATACGATCCAGGTCTTCAAACTCCACCCCGCCCTTGTCCAGGGCCAACATCTCTTCGCGCACGGCCTCTTGCCATTCGGGATTGGACGCGATGGAGTAGAGCACGCTGCTTATCGTACTGGTGGTGGTGTCGTGTGCCGCGAACAGGACAAACAACAGCTGGTCGCGAATCTCCTCGTCACGGAAGTACTCGCCCTGCTCGTTCTTCAGGCAACAATAATTGGACAGAAGATCACGGGTAGCAAGCCTGCGGCGCTCCGGGATACTGGCCACTATTCGCTCAGACAGATATCGCCTCGCTCTCACACCCCGAGCGTAGGGTGAAAACCACAGCTTTTCATTCCGCAACAGGTCCGCTGAGCCGGTGACAAGGTCCGTAAACGCTCGATTGACCTTGCGGGTATCCGCGCCCGGCTCCTCGCCCAGAAACACCAGCGACCCCGCGGACAGGAATAGTTCCTTCACGAAATCCATCGAACGAATGGCCCGGCGGGTGGGCCAGCGCTTGACGCCGGCCTCGAGTGCCGGGTTGAGCAGTTCCATGTGCCCCTCGATGGCCTCGCGCCGAAAGGCGGACTGAAGAATTTTACGCAGGGACTTGTGGTCCCCGAAGTCCCTTTGCAGCAGGTTGTCGTCAAACAGGCCCCTGAAAGACGCGTTCCAGGCCAGGTAGTTGGAAAAGCGCTGACCCTCGTTCTGGAAGACGATCTGGTTGGCCTGGGGTCCGAGCATCACCACTCCGCCGCTGCCGTGCTGGTTGAGGACGGGCATGTTCATCCGGAACACCGGGCCGTATCGCCGGTAACGCCGGTCCACCCAGCGGTGCACATCGAACAACAAAGCCGGGCCGTGACCAAACATCGGCAAACCCCTGCCCCCGGGAATGTGCCCGAGGTCGGGCGGCGGCAGCCTCGCCACCAGTGCGTGCACCCGCGCCGTATCGTAGGCCGAGAGGGCCTCCCGCACCGCCTCGGGGGACCCGCCACCCTGCTCCGGGCTGTTCGCTGTCAGGCTCGTCATCGGCGCCTACGCCCCGGAGGAATCCGTCCTGACAAACTTCAGGGGGAGGCCATCGGTGGGGAAGGTCAGTGGAAAGAAGCGAAACCTGAGGTGGTCCATTTTCGGATCCTTGTAGATCCGGTACTTCTTCAGGAAGTGGAACAGGAACATCTTTCCCTGCACCTGTGCAAAATGCAGGCCCAGGCACTTGTGGGCTCCACCGCCAAACGGGACATACTGCCAGAACTCCTTCTTGTCCTCCGCCCGCTCAGGCGAAAATCGCAGCGGGTCAAAGGTGTAGGGGTCCGTCCAGTACTCGCTCATATAGTGCGTAAAGGGGCTGAAGCCCATCAACGGCGTACCCAGGGGAATCCTCAGCCCCTCAAACTCGAATTCCTTCAGTGAGTAGCGGGGCAACATCGGTGCAGGCGGGTACATGCGAAGTATTTCCTGCACCGTCCAGTGCGTCTTCTCCAGTTTGTCGAAGTCATCGAACTCGAGGTGTTCCTTGCCCAGGCTGAACATTTCCTCGCGCAGTTCCTCCTGCCACGCCTGGTCGCTGGCCAGATGGTAAAAAGTCGAACTCATCGCGCTGGAGGTGGTGTCGTGGGCTGCGAACAGCAGGAATATGATCTGGTTGCAGACCTCCTTGTCACTGAGGTGATTGCCGTGCTCATCCTTTGCATTGCAGAGTTGGGAAAAAATGTCCCGACCCTCCTCCGGAACACTCCGGCGCCCGGCGATATTGCTACGCACGAAATCCTCCATCGTCACACGAGCACGCAGGGCGCGGGCATAGGGCAGGAAGGGAATGCTCCTCAGGCGGACGATGGCGTTGCCGGCTTTCACCAGGTCCACGAAGGCCTGGTTCATCATGTCCGCATCGCGCCCCATATCCAGGCCGAGAAATACCTTCGCTCCCGTATCCAGCAACAACTTTCGAATCTGCGGCGTCGATTTCACTGTGCGGTCGGTGACCCAATGGTCAATGCCGCCGGAGATCATGGGATTCATCAGCTCGATATGGCCTTCCACCGCCTCCCTGCGGAAAGCGGCCTGCAGCGTCTTGCGCGTGTGCTTGTGGTGATGGAAATCCAGCGCCAGCACATTGTCGTCGAGCAGGCCCTTGATGGAGGGGCCGTAGGCGAGAAAGTTGGAAAAATCCTTGCCCTCGTTCTGCAGGATGATTCGATTCGCCTCCGGGCCAAGAAAGAAAACGATCTCCCGGTCCACTGCCCGCGCCCTGAATGCGGGCCCGTGACACTCGTACTGCGCGTTGATCCAGGTGTGCAGCTGATAGGTGATCTGCAGGGCGTGACCGATGATCGGCAGGCCCCTGTCTCCCGGAATATGGCTGAGATCGGGGCGCTTAATTGACCGGACATGGGAGCGGATGGCCGGCTTGTCGAAGCGCGACAGGGCGTTGCGCAACTCGGCGGTGCCGGTATCGGGAGAGGCCGTGTCTGTGGTCATCATTCTTTGTCCCGGCTAGGTCATTTTTCCCAGCATCCTGTTTACGGCAGACGGGAACAGCTTGTAGTAGCTGGTGATGAACTTGGCGAACCAGCCCGGGTGGAGGACGCTCCTGCCTTTCTCCAGGGCCTTTTCGATCTCGTCGAGGATAAATTCGGGCTCCACCACAACGCCGCGTTTCAGCGCCCGTTCCATCTGACTGTCGCTGAAGCCTTTCTGCCCGGTCTTTTCCGCGCTCAACAGCGATGTATTGACCGGTGGCGGATTCACAAGCAGGAACCGGATGTCGCTGTTCCTGTGTTCGATGATGACCTGTTTCATGAACGCGATGGTAGCGGCCTTGGTCGCGCAGTAGCCACCGGCGGTGGGGAGCGGGACCTCCCCCGCGATCGACCCGAAACTGATGATGTCGCCGCGGTTGCGATCCAGCATGCCCGGCAGCACGGACTTCACCAGGTGCACGGTACCGTCGTAGTTGATCCGCATCTGCCTGAGGATGGTCTCCACGGGCATCTTGTGGACGAGCTCCAGTGGCATAATAGCGGCGCAATGTGTCAGCCGGTCAATGTCGCCCAGGTCTCGCTGTGCCTGATCCACCGCGGCGGCAACCTGCTCGTAGTTGCTGACGTCGACCGCCTTTACCGATACGTTCGGGTACTCGTCGGCCAGGGAGGCGAGCCCCGCCTCGTCCATGTCCATGGCGAACACCTTCGCCCCCTGCTCCGCGAGACGGGCACAGGAGAGACGCCCCATGCCGCTGGCGCCGCCGGTTACGATCGCTACGCTGCCCTTGAATGCCATCCGGCCCTCCCGATAACAGCCATCGTAGCGGGCGGAATTGCCAAGCTGAAGGCGCTGTTTTTTGCATACAGCGCGATTAGAAAAATCAGTTGTTTTCCAGGGAGCTGATGACCTGCAGCAGCAGGGGCTGTCCGAGCTCGACAATCCGCTCCACGGGAAAATCCCGGTCCACCAGGAGCCACTCGCGGACGACCTGGTAGCTGGCGCCGGAAATCTGCAGGGCCAGGTAGTGGATAAACTTCGGATCGTTAACCTTGATGTTCCGCGCCCGGATCACGCTGCCCAGCATCCGTTTCAGAAAGGCCACCTGCTTCTCGAGTGCCAGCGCACTCATCTCCTCGTCGAACAACAGGCGGGTCACATGGTCGTTGTCCCTGATGGCGATCAGGGTCGCCCGCACCAGTTCCCTGCTCACGTCCTCTTCACCCGCGGCGCCGATATTGACGGGGCTGTAGCGCATCATGGTGTTGTAGATGTCATCGAAAAAGTCCTCGATGATCTCCTCGAGGACGTTCTCCTTGGATTTGTAGTAGTAGTAGAGGTTCTGCCGGGACATCCCGGTCTCCGCCGCCAGTTCCTTGAAGCTGATGCGATGGTAAGGCTTCTCGTCGAGGAGCCTCAGCATGGCTGCGCGCACCCTGGCGCCCACCTCTTCACTGCTACCACTCATGACCCAAGCACTCACTCAACCGCCGCGTAAGGAAGTATTTTTCTTATTCTTAAACGTGTCAAATCCACTGTCTGCCCACAGCGGCGGAGCGACAACCCGGGGTGCCTGTGCCGGCGGCTGCGCTAGAAATCCCTACGGATATTTACGCCCCAGGTGAAGGGCTCGGGGTAGAAGGCTATGAAACGCCCGGCCTGCGCCACGGCGTCGGCAATGGTATTGGTGTATTCCTCGTCGGTGACATTGCGTCCCCAGAGGGTGACCCGGGTCCGGTAGTCCTCGAAGTAGAGGCCCGCTCGCAGGTTCAGGGTGAAGAATGAGCCGTCGCGTTTCCCGGGGTCGTTGTTGACGTCGGTCATACGGCCGTCTTTCCAGGCGTACTCGCCGTAGGCGAAGGCGGTGATCCCCTCGGCAACATCGAAATCCTGGTTGGCTGTTGCGGACACCGCGTTCTCGGCGTTGGATGAAATATCCCCGCCGCTGCGGTCACAAGTACCGTCCCCATTGTCACCGGGATCGGGCTCGCCGGTATGGAATGGGGTCCCCACCCAGCAGGGTGCCGGCGTGAAGTCCGAGTACTCACCGTGATTGTAGGCGTAGGCCAGGGTCAGCGTGGTCTTGTCGGCCGGCAACCACTGAATATCCAGTTCACCGCCGTAGGTCTCCGCCGTCCCGGCGTTGACCAGCACGATGGCCGTGCCCTGGAAGGAGACTGTCTGCAAATCATCCGTGTCCGTCCTGTGCAGGGCGACGTTCACCCGCAGTGATTGCTCCGGAAAGTCGGCTTTAACACCCAGCTCGTAAGAATCCGACTCCTCGGGTTCGAAGGTCAGGGGAAGAGCAGGGGAAATTCTGTCTGTGTTCAGGCCACCTGACTTGTACCCCGTGCCATAGGACGCGTAAAACATGGTCGTGTCATTCATGAACCAGCTCAGCTTCAGCGATCCGGTAACCCTGTCATCGTCCATTTTTTCCTCGGCGTCCGGACGGGGACGTAACGGATCAAACAGCCAGAAACCCCACCCAGGCTCGGTGGGTAAGGGCGTGGAGGAGGCACCATTTTCGCTGAAAGTGCTGGTCAGGTCCTTGTCCTCGAAGGTCCATCGCAGCCCAGCGGTCAACACCAGAGAATCGCTGAGGTTGTAGTCCACCTGGCCATAAATCGCGTAACTCTCGTGTTCCTGTTCTGCTACGTTCAACGCGTTGGAGCCGACAGGAAACGGCTCGGGAGTGATATTACCCAGGCCGAGCAGGCCGGCGGCATCCTCGCCTGGAATCGTGTCCGAGTGGGAATCGAGATTCTGGCGGTAGTAGTACAGACCGGCCAGGTAATCGAATGTCTCACCCTCGGCGCTGATCTGCAGCTCCTGTGAAAACTGGTCCTGGTTGGCGTCGTCGATACGGTGCAGCGAATCGACATCGATGAAGTCCGCGTCGACGTTGTCATTGGAGTTGTGTTCCCGGTACGCGGTGATGCTGGTCAGCAGGTAATCGTCGTGTTCCCAGTCGATCTGCAGCGAGACACCCTTATCTTCGTTGCGCGATTGGGGAAGAGAGCTCGTCGCCACCTCCCGGTCGTAGAAATCCGCCCCCAACAACAGCGTACCGCCCAGGCCCTCGATGCGGCTGTCCGTGCCCGGCACACCGCCGGCGCCCACCACGTTGTTCTTCCACACTCCCGTGGCACAGCAGATTTCATCGATCTCTGAGTAATCGGCAGTAAAGACTACCGAGAGGTCGTCGGCAGGCGTGTACTCGGTCTGGAATCGTCCGCCGTACCGGTCGCGGTCATTGAGGGCTTCGTCCTGCTGCACGTTCTGGCCCACCGCGTCGACGGTGCCGTCACGCTCCATCCAGAAACCGGTAAAGCGCATGGCAAGCTCGTCCTGTATCAGGCTCACCGACCTGGCGCCACTGATATTGAGCAGGTCGTAGTCGCCGGCCTCCGCCTCCAGGAATCCACTCCCCTCGTGATCGGGCCGCACGCTCGAGATCAGCACCGCGCCCGCCGGTGTGTTGCGACCGAACAGCGCACCCTGTGGGCCCCGCAGCACCTCCGCCATGGCGATATCCACCAGGTTGTTGATCATGGACCCCTGGCGTGATCGGTACACCCTGTCGACATAGAGTCCCACGGAGGGCTCCAGGGCAAAGTTGAGGGAGCTGGTAAAGATGCCGCGGATAGCAAACGTGGTGGCCACCGCGGACTGGGAGGTGTCGACACTGAGACTGGGCGACAGCGTCGCCAGTTCGTACATGTCGCGCACCCCGGCCTGCTGGAGAAGCTCGCTGCTGAAAGCGCTGACAGCGACGGGGACGTTCTGCAAATTCTGTTCGCGCTTCTGTGCGGTGACGATAATCTCCTCCAGCAAACCCTGGGCCCATATGAGACTGGGACTGAGCACGCTGAGAAGTGTGACCACCGCCGGGGCAGCCACCGGGATTACTCGGAAACGACGCATCGCGACCTCGCTGTATTTATTCTCTCCCGGATCACGGGCAGATTTATCAGGTACCAGCTTGTCGTGGTCTCGACCCCAAAATGACGGAACTCCGGGGGCCGCTACTACCACTCTAGCCTATCCTCCGGGCGCATCCAGTCCGCGACGCAACCCGCACAGTACTTCCTGCCTTCGAGGCGCGCCCGTTGCAACGAACTACTGACAAACGCGCTCCCCTGGGTGAATATACGGGTCCCCGCAGCCTGGAACGCCACCCCGGAATCGCGAAGGAGCAGTCTCATGCAACCGCTGCAGGACATTACCGTCATCGACTTCAGCAAGGTCTTCGCCGGGCCGTACTGCACCCAGTACCTGGGCGATCTCGGCGCGCGGGTCATCAAGGTCGAGCCGGTAGAGGGCGGTGACGATACACGCAGCTGGCAACCACAGGCCGAGGGGCAATCCTCCACCTTCCTGGCACTCAATCGCAACAAACGATCTCTGGCCCTCGACCTGAAGACACCGGAGGGTCGCAGCATCGTGCACAAGCTGGTCGCCAGCGCCGACGTTGTGGTGCAGGGATTCAAGGGGGGAACGGCCCCTAGACTGGGGATCGACTACGCGACCCTTAAACCATTGAACGATCGCCTAGTCTACTGTGAAATCTCCGGGTACGGACAGGACGGGCCCCTCGGCGGCGATCCCGGTTACGACGTTATGCTCCAGGCATTCAGCGGCATGGTCAGCACCATGGGTGAGCCCCAGGGGCCCGCGGTACGAGCCAGCTTTTCGCCCGTGGACATCGGAACCGGCATGCACGCGGTCAGCGGCATCCTCGCGGCGCTGATGGAGCGGGCCAATACCGGCAGGGGCTCGCACGTGGAGCTGACCCTTCTGGATTCCGCCATGGCGTGGATGGCCTACCTCACACAAAACTACTGGATGACAGGGGAGGCGCCGGGCCGCCTGGGGACGGGACACGGGTCGCTGGTTCCCTACCAGGGATTCTCGGCATCCGATGGTGACCTGATGATCGGCGCGGGCAATGACGCACAATGGCGCCGGCTGTGCGCAGTCCTCGCGCTGCAGGAGTACGCGGAGAGCCCACGCTATGCCTCGAACAGTGCGCGGGTTGAAAATCGCCCGGAGGTCGTCGAACTGGTCCAGTCAGTGATTGGCCGCGAGAGCCTGGCCCACTGGCTCGAGGTCCTGGGTGACGCGGGGATACCCTGTGCCCCGATAAACACCCTGCCCCAGGCGCTGGCACATCCGCAGTTGGAAGCACGGCGGATGGTGGTGCACTCCCAGCATCCCGTACTGGGCAGGCTGCCCCATATCGGGATGCCCCTGGTTTTCAATGGCGGAGTGCGCGGGGAACCAGAGGCGGCGCCCCTGCTGGGCCAACACTCTGCGGAGATTCTCCGGGATGTCGGCTACAGTAAGGCGGAGATCGACCAGTTTTCGGCCGCCGGAATCATCGGCACCTGCACACAGGGCGCTACGCCATGACTGCCGCGGGCCGGGTTCACTACGACGTCCACGATAACGTCGCGACGATTTCCCTGGAACGGGCGCCGGTCAATGCCCTGAGCGTCCCTTTCCTGGACGAGATTCTCGAGGCGCTGCGCCGGGGTGCCACCGATGAAAACGTGCGCGCCGTTGTGCTGCGCAGCGCAGTTCCCGACCGGTTCTGCGCAGGGCTGGACATGGACATTCTCCTGGGGAAACCCGCCGCTGAAATCCGTGATTTCGTCGGCAAGCTCTACAGCGAGTTGCGAGATGTCCAGTCCGCCATGACCAAGCCCACCATCGCCGCCGTCAACGGGGCGGCCCGGGGTGGCGGAATGACGCTCGCTATTTCCTGTGACGTGATCCTGGCGTCCGAGGCCAGCACTTTCGGCTATCCGGAAATCGACCTGGGACTCGTGCCGGCGATCCACTTCGCCCACCTGCACCGGATTCTCGGCCGCCACCGCGCGTTCGAACTGCTGTTCTCCGGGCGGAGTTTCGACGCGGGGGAGGCGCGCGAGCTGGGACTGGTCAGCCGCGTACTACCCGAGGGCGCACTCGATGCCGGGGCGACGGCGCTGGCCAACACTTTCGCCGGGAAGTCCCCCACGGCGCTGCGGGCCGGAAGGGCCGCATTCCTGCGCGCCAGTGACATGGGATACCGGCGGGGCATTGAAGAGGCCGTGGACGATTTCGCCGACGTTGCGGCGACCCCGGACGCCCAGGAGGGCCTGCGCGCATTTCTCGAGAAGCGAGGGCCCTCCTGGAAGAAGCCCGGTTAACAGCGTGCCGTTGTCACGCTACTCACTCCCCGTTTAACCCCAATTCCCCTGCGCCGTCCACATCGGAGCTCTCAGGATCAGCGCGTAAACCCCCGATGCTCTCAACCCCGGCACTTTCCACTTCGACGCCCTGGAGGTATCCAATAGCCTGTAAGCGCTTGATCTGCTCGGCGGACAGGGACGCAGGCATGAGCTCTTCCTGCCGCTTGTTCTGCGTGTAGTCCAGGAACAACCCATCGAACAGCATGACGAGGCGGTCTTCGGCCTGCGAATTCATCTCCCGGGGATCGGTTTCGAGGTCAAAATAATCGTAGTCATCCGAGGCCATGTACCAGACAGACTTGTTCCAACCCTGCAGTGCGCTCATCTGCTGCTGCCCTACAGAAATTCCCGACGCGTAGGCGACCCGGTCAAGTGCTTCCGGCGTCGGGTCGAGGTACTCGTCCAGGTAGTGGCCGGGCCAGGCCTCGGGCCGGAACGGAATTTCCAGCCACCGCGCTATGGTCGGGCCGATGTCCACGAGGCTGACCATATCGTCGATCACCGCGCCCGGATACCGCGGGTGCCAGACCAACAACGGCACGTGCAACAACTCCTGGTACATGCTCTGTCCGTGACCCACGAACCGGTCGGGAACGCCCTCCACGGTCTTCACCAGCCTGCCGTCGTTGTCGTGGTCCCCGAATTCCTCCCCGTGGTCGGCGAAAAGCACCACCACCGTGTCATCCAGCAAGCCCCCGGATCGCATATCGGCAAACAGGGCGGCCAGCGCGGATCGCAGCCGGTATACCGCGGAGGCGTACACGAGGTAGCGCTTGCAGAGGAGGGATGACTCCTCCTGGCACGCGGTGGGCGGCGCGACATCGAGATAAAGAGCGCGCTCGGCATCTGACATATTCTCGATCCTCGAGTCCAACGTGGCCTCGGGAAGCATGTGCCAGTCGTGCGCCTCCATCAGGTGCACGTAGTGAAAGAACCGGGCGTCCGCGTCTTTCGATGCCAGGATCTCCCGCATCTTACTGAAGGTGCGTGTCGCTCCGTTCATGCCGATATTGACCTTTTCCACGAACCCCTTGTTCAGGCCCATGGGGTCTCCCAGGGTATTGGTCCAGGGGGATGCGGAGATCACCGCCGTCTGGAAGCCCGCCTTCTCGGCAGCTTCCGTCAGCAGGGGCACATCGGCGTACAGCGCGGTCGGCTTCGCCGCCTTCGCCTCGACGCTGATCATCGGCAACTGGCCCGCGCCGTGCCCGGACTGCCATAATCCACTGAATACGGAACCGAGTGCGGGCACCGTCCACGACGATGAAGAAATGGCCCGGTCAAACCGGAGTGCCCGGTTCTCCCAGGCAGTAAAGGCATCTTTGCGCCCGTCGCCCATGCCGTAAAACACGTCGGCGCGCACGGTATCGATACAGATCAGCAACAGGTTCGCAACGGACGCATCCGGCAACAGTAACTCGGTTTCCGGCTGCGGCTCTTCAGAACAAGCGCTCAGGCAGAGACAGGCCGCGAGGCTGACGCGGCGCAAGGTGGTACCAATCAAGGGTTTTCTCCGGGATTGTCGTACTGGGAGAACCAGGCGGACGCCCTGTTATTTCTTTTGATCCACATAATCTACACTCATCCCATCCCGGTCAACTGTAGGGACGGGCCGGACAGATTAGCGCCGGCGGTGGTTTATTGCCATACAATACCTGAAAAAGCGTGACCGGGTACGCAGGACCCCCCCTGTACGCTACCCACGGGTGTCGGACCGCGTCGCAGAGCCCGGGCGGGCGACTTCCCGGAAAACCACCCAATGCAGATCAACAAGGAATTCTTCTATGCCTAAACTACTGCTTGCCTCCCTGTTGTTGATGCTGGCCATTCCCGCGGGGGCCGATGAAATCTCCCCGGGGGTGTTCAGGACACCGGACAGCCGCTTCGACAACCTGCAGGGCTATCCCTTCGCGCCGAACTACACGGAGATCGGGGGTCTGAGGGTTCATTACCTGGACGAGGGACCTCGCGACGGAGACCCGGTACTGTTGCTGCACGGTGAGCCCACCTGGAGCTACCTGTTTCGCACGATGATCCCGGTGCTCACGGCGGCGGGGCATCGCGTCATCGCTCCCGACATGATCGGCTTCGGTCGTTCCGACAAGCTGGCGAATCGGGAGGATTACAGCTACCAGGCCCACATAGACACCATGGTGGAACTGGTGGAACGCCTCGACCTGCAGGAAGCGACCTTCTTCGGGCAGGACTGGGGCGGCCTGGTGGGCCTGCGAGTGGTCTCCACCCTGCCAGAGCGGTTTTCCAGGGTCGTCATTTCAAACACCGGCCTGCCCGCCGCATCCGGCATCATGGCGAGCGTCGCCGAACCCGCGTTCAAGTTCCTGGCGTGGTGGGAGAAGCCCGTGACGATCGAAGAACTCATCGCCGACCCCGCGTTCCCGCGCTGGGTCGCCTACGCTTACTACGGCGAAGACATGTCCGTGGGTAAGGTGATGGAATTTCTCGGGGGCATCGAGGACGCCGAGATCATCCGTGGCTACGAGGCACCCTACCCCGATGCGCGCTACAAGGCGGGCGCGCAGGTATTTCCCTACCTTATCCCGACCCTGCTCGCCGAGAACGAGGTCGCCTGGAGAGAAGTGTACGAAAAGTGGGACAAGCCGTTCCTGCTGGCGTTCACCGACTCGGACCCGGTGACCAGCGGGACCGGGATAGCCGACGAGTTCATGGAGCGCGTGCCCACGGCCCAGCGTGTGGAGATCAAGGGCGTCGGGCACTTCGTCCAGGAGGAGGTCGGCCCGGAACTGGCGGCCCTGATCAACGACTTTATCGCCGGGCGCCCCGTGAGCGGCTTTTAGGGAGCGACATCGAGGGCGGGCTGGCGCGACAGGTAGTCTGTCAGTGCCCCGGCCACCGCAGCGTGGCCGGCGTTGTTCCAGTGCTGGCCGTCTGCAGCGAAGATATTGACCCCATTTTCACGGGCCAATGCCAGGCGGTCGCTGACCCCCTCTACATAGGAGACGCCTGCTGCCTCCGCGATCTGCCGGAATTGCTCGCCGTAGGCAGGCCCACCCATGGTGGAAAACGCGTAGATCGGGACAGACGCCGGCACCCGCCCACGAATTTTCTTCACCAGTTCCCCGGTAATCGCCACCGACTCCCGGAACGGAGGGGAATCCAGGTCGGCTCCCGCCTCTGGCGATTCGCCCCGCCGTTGCAGCATCACCCGGTCGAGCCGTGTCAGGATAAAGTACAGCAGCCGCGAGTGTGCATTCGCGAAATGCCTCAGGCCGGGCATGGCACGCGGCAGCAGGTACACAACCTCGCCATCGATCCAGTAGGGCCTGCGCATGCCGTTGTTGTTGCGCGGACTGCTGAGCTCCAGCTCGTAGTGATTGTTGATGAAATCGTTCGGGCAAAACTGCAGGAGCACGAGGTCCGGCTGTATTTCTTCCAGGTAGCGCTCCAGCATCAGGTACTGTTGCATCGTCCCGTAGCCCCCCACCCCCAGTGCGAACAACTCCAGGTCGAGGGACTCGCCCACAATCGAAAAATAGGTCTTGTCATCGGAGACCTGCAGGGCGTGGGTGAAGGAGTCGCCGAGTACCAGGATTTTGCGGCGCACCTCGACGGCCGGGTCGCCAAAGGCGCGGAACCCGGCGGCGTCAGTGGTGACACGGAGGTCGTATTCGTCGCCGGCGGCATCGACAGCCCTCCCGGCGTGCGAATAATTGCCGGTGCCCACCCACCCCAGTACGTCGTCGAGCTCAAATTGCAGGATGGTGTTGCCGGTAAGCGTCTCCCTGGCGACGTGGTTAATGCGCAGCAGCGCCTCGCCGACCAGCGCCAGGAAAACGAAGGCGATCGCGATCGAAAGCAGTCCCAGGAAAGTGTTCTTCATCGACGTGTCTTGAGGTGCGCCTGCGAAGGTAGGGACCCTAGCAGAATATTGCCGGGGATGCAGGCACCGACCCGCGCTGCGCCACCAGGGGAGCGACTAGCGGCGCTCCACGCTCAGGGGGAGGCCATTGGTGGGGAAGGTCAGGGGAATGTTGTTGTACTTGAACTTCTGCCCCGCTTTCTTGCTGACCCGGAAGCGCCGGAAAAAATGGTACAGGAACATCTTTCCCTGTATCTGCGCGAAATGCAGCCCGAGGCACTTGTGCGCACCGCCACCGAAGGGGATGTACTGGAAGAAATTCTTCTTGTCCTCGGCCCGCTCGGGGGAGAAGCGATCCGGGTCGAACGTTTGGGGATTGGTCCAGTACTCCTCCATGTAGTGGGTGTACAGGGAGGAGATGACGCAGGCCGTATTCGCGGGAATCCGGTGGCCGTAAATCTCGAAGCACTGCAGGGCGTAGCGCGGCATCATCGCCAGGGGCGGGTACATGCGCAGGGCTTCCTGGATGACCAGGGCGGTGTCGGTCATCCGCTCGATCGCGTCGTAATCGAGGGCCTCCACACCAATCGCGTCGACCTCGGCAATCAGCCTGTCCTGCCACTGCGGATCGGCGGCCATGGCGAACAGCACCGAGCACAGGGCACTGGTTGTCGTATCGTGAGCGGCGAACAGGAGAAAGGTGATGTGGTCGCTGATCTCCTCGTCGCTGAAGTGGGAACCGTCGTCCTCGTCGGTCAGGTGGCAGAGCTCGCTGAACAAATCCCTGCCCCCGGCCTGGCGCTTGCGCTCGATATTGCTGAATACGTAGTCGCGCAGCACCGCGCGACCGTTGACCCCGCGCATGAATGGCGTACCCGGGATCCTCAACTTGAAGGGGTCGGCGGTGGCGGCCACGCAATCCACAAAGGCCTTGTTCAGCTTGTCCGCCTCGGCTTCCACGGCCTCTCCCAGGAACACGCTGGCGCCCACATTGAGCAGGAAACGCTTTATGAAGGGCAGCATCTTCATGCTGCTGCCTGGCTGGATGTCGCCGAGGCCGCGCTGGATCTGGGGATCCATGATCTCGATGTGGCCCTCGATGGAGGGGCGCTTGAAGGCGGACTGGAGAATCTTGCGGTGGCGCTTGTGGCCGCTGAAGTCGCGCTCCAGTAGATTGTTGTCGAAGATATTGGCGAAGGTGAGGTCCCAGGCCAGGAAATTGGAAAAGTTCCTGTCCTCGTTCTTCAACAGCAGTTCGTTGGCATCGGGGCCAAGGAGGAACACGCCGTCCGCCCGCGGCCCGTGCAGCTTGAAGACGTTGCCGTACCTGGCGTGCTGCCGGTCCAGGAATGCGTGTACGTCGCGCAGGATCGGCACGCTGTGGCCGAGGATGGGCATACCCCGATCCCCGGGTAGCGATGAGAGATCCGGCCTTCCGTGCTTGCGGAAATAGCGCCGCGCGGACCGGGTGTCGTGGTTCTCTAGAGCCTGGGCGATTTCCATGGGCATCCGCTGGGTGGAATCCGAATCCCCACAATGTAAGCGTCGGGAATGAAAAAATCCACCGGATCGCTGCGGAGACGACCTGTCAGGCCGAGCTCCGCCAGAATTTCAACATTCTCGCAGTTGAATGATCCTTCGCGAAGTAGTGGTGGTAGAGGGCTGCCAGCACATGAATCGCGATCAGGGCGATCATCGCGTTTGTCGCAAACTCGTGTATAGGCCGGATGGCCTGGAAAAAGTCCTCGTTGGACTGGCCGAGGGTGATATCGAGCTGGCCGAAAAGCGGCAGTGGCGACGCCGCGTTCATTCCCGTCGCGAAACCGCTCACAACCAGCAGGATCATGCAGGCGTACAGTGCGAAGTGCCCGGCCCGTGCGGCGCGCACCTGCCATCCAGGCATGCCCTGGGGAAGGGCGACTTCGCCGTGGCGCACCCTGAAATAGAGCCTGAGGACCAACAGGATGGTGAGCACCGTGCCTATGCTGGCGTGATCCACGCGCGACTCGAGGCGGTCCCAGTCCTCCATCGTCCGACCGAACTTCTGTGCCACGAAGAGATCGATGCAGATGACCAGGGCCATCAGCCAGTGAATCACTTTCTGCGCGATAGCGTAATCCGCCCTGGGTACTGACATTGTCGACCCTCCTCAGCAACGGCGCCGGGGTAATGCTATGGACTGGCTCCTCCCGGCGACTACCCGGAATTTATCGGGTTCTCGGCCGATCGTCCACGCCCATTGCCTGCGCAGCTGACAGCGCGCGGTGGGAGGGTCTACACTGTTGGGCGGATCACTCAACCGGACCTGTCATGACACAGCACGAATACGTCTTCGTCGCGATTTCCATCATTCTCGGTCTCGCCATCACCCGGCTCCTGCACAACGTGGCCATGCTGGTACGTGCGCACCGCGAGGTCAGCTTCCACTGGTCCACCGCGTTGTGGGGCATCTGCGTGATGACCTACAGCCTGCAGCTGTGGTGGGTGGGCTGGGGGCTGCGCGACCTCGCCGAGTGGTCCTTCCTGGAGTTCGCGGTACTCACCGCGGGGTCGATCTTTGTCTACGGTGCCGCCGAAATGGCCATGCCCGTACCGGAGGGAGACAGGGAACTGGACTTCCTCGCGCACAGCCGAGGGCTGGGCAGGCTGTCCGCCCTGTCGATGCTCTGTTACTTCGCGATAGGCCCCTACGTGAACATCACCCTGTTCGGCAACGAGGCCCTGCCCTCGCTGGCGCTGCCCGCCATCGGCATTCTGCTGATGGGGCTGATCATAGGGTTGCCGCGCCTCTTTCCACTGTTCTCAGGACTGTTTGCCGTGTACACCGCGCTGATTCTGGCGGTTACTGCCTGAGCAGTTTCGATTCCCGCGTCGCGCCGGGACCGGTCAGGACTGCGCGGACGCCAGCTTGTACTGGCTGGCATCGGTGATGAAGTCCGCGTGACCGTAGCTCTCCAGCAGGGCGGCCAGTTTCGCACAGAGGCGCCGGTCGAGGCTCTCGCTGACACCGGGAATACGCATACCCACCCGGTAGAAGGTGGAGGTGGAGACAATGACGAGCACCGCGACGGCGGTGGCAAAACGGTCTGCTGGGGTGTAATCGACACCCATTTTTCGCGCCTTTTCCGGCTTGCCCTCACAGAAGTTGCGGATCAGGAAAAACTTGGAGACGCCCCGCTCCATCCAGCGGTGCAGCCGACCTCGCAGTGAAGGATCGCTGAACAGCTCCGCGTTCATGGTACCCCGCACCAGTTCACCGCAGGTTTCGTCCTCGAACTCCTCCCTCAGCGAAATCGACCTCGCCATGATCAGGTCGACGATCTCCACCGGGGTCTCTCCCAGGAGATCCTGTGGCAGCCCGAGCAGAAAGCAGCGGTAACGCGCCGCCTCGACCCGGTCACGCTCCTCGGGCGTGAAGGTCGTGCGGCCCTTCGCCAGCAGTTTGAAAGACAGCAGGAAGATGCCGATCAGCCCCGCCGGCATCTGGTCAACCTGGGGAATCGGGATGCCGTAGGTGGACACATCCCACTTGCCCGACTGCATGATGTTGTAGCGGACCATGGAGTGCATCAGGCGCACCTTGGCCGCGGCCTTGAAGCCCTGCCCGGAGCGATGCATGGCTCCCGGCATCGCCGTCGCGGTGAAGAAGCTCGCCGTCTCGAACACGCGCCGCGCGGACTTGGCGTCCGACAGGGTGCCGGTCATCATCATGGGTAGCGCCGTGTACTTGTTCATGAAGGTCGCGATGAACGCCCCGCGGATAATAAACGGGGAGATCGTCGCCAGCGGAATGCGTTCGTGGCGAGCGCCGCGCTCCACCATTTCCATATCCACCCAGTCCGGGGTCGCCTCCATGGCGCGAATAAAGGCAACGAGTTCCGGCGGCGCCGCGGGCACGTTTTCCACGCCCTTGTCGCAGGCTTCCTCCAGCATGCTGACCAGTTCCCGGAACCCGTACTCCGGGATCAGCGCTGCGTAGGCGTCCGCCACCCTGTCGCCGAGCATGGTGTAGTTGCGGATGCGCTCGACCATGTCCGGATCGGACAGCGCGTGTTCCGCGTAGGTGCGGTAGCGCGCAGGCAGGCGCTTGATGATACTGTCGTCACCGACGTATCGCTCAGGCACTATGGAGAAATCCACGCTGCCGTAGATGCGGGGAATGGCGTCCCCCTGGGTGACCACACTGTCGGCGTAGGCGGCTGATTTCTGCCCGATCATTATTTTCTTCTCCGAGGCGAGCATCTCATGGTCTGAAGACTACCCCAGGACATGGGGTCCTGTCAGGGTGCCGTCCCGCCCGGGCCGATCAGTGAATCCAGATTCCGACGCATTATCTAACGTCCAGTATAGCGCGCGTACACCGGGCGCACGCGCGCGGACTACTGGCGCGACACCGTGCCTTGTGCCAGAATTTTGGCGCCCCGACGTTGATCCAGGTGATTGCATAATGAAAATGAAAACGTCCTGTATTTTATCGGCACCCCGGCGGCGGCTCTCCGCGCCCGCGTTGCGATTGGCCGCGTTGTTTGCGCTGCTACTCGGCGCCAGCAGCCCCGCCACCGCACATGTCACCATGCTGCTGGACCCCGACGGCAAGGCGGCGGCGAAAGGCAGGTCGGTACTGCAGGGTGACCGGATCGAGGTGCTCCTGCTCGGCTCGGATCACTTTGATGTCAGGGAGGTTCGACCGCGCAGCCTCCGGCTGGGCAATGACGCGGGGGGCGGTGCCGCCTTTATCCGTTCGGGATTTCGCGTGAAGGACGCCAACGGCGACGGCTACCCGGACCTGTTCGCCCGCTTTCCCACGGGTCGCACCGGGCTCACCGACGGCGAGGACGCCTTCGCCTACCTGCGCGGCAAGATGAAGTCCGGCTCACTGTTTACCGCCGTCAGTCCCCTCGGCGGCTCCATCGACAACTGTACTCCAGTCAGCGACGACAACGACGCGTCCGATATCGTGGGCGCGACCTGCACGTTCTCGACCTCCCAGGAACCGCTGGACGTCAACGCCCTGGTCGCCGGTCTCAACAGCAGCCTCGCAGGGCTGACCAACAAGACCATCGGCCGCGCTTCGGCGGTGGTGATCGAGGCCTGGGGCGGCGACGGGCACAGCGGATCCAACACCGACAAGACCTCATGCCATTCCGGCAAGGGCGGCGACGGCGGGTACAGTCGCACGGTCCAGTCGCTGAACGACCTCGACGGGCTGCTCGCGGACGGCACCAGTCTGTATCTCTATGTCGCGCAGAAGGGTCCCGATGGCCAGCAGGGCGGTTCCTCTTCCCTGGTGGTCGGCAAGGCGGTGACCTCGGTCGGCGATATCGTCGCACCGGCTTCCGAGGCGGTCCTGGTCATTGCCGGCGGCGGTGGCGGCGGCGGGCGGCATGATGACGACGGCACCACCGGCGATTGCGACAACGGCTTCGACGGCGGCGATGGCGGCACCGCCATCGCGAGCACCAGCGCGGACGCATCCACCGCGGGTGGCGACGGCAGCAACAAGCACAAGGGTCGCGGCGGCAACGCGGACGGCAACGGCAGCGGCGGTCCCAACAACAACAACGGTGACGCGGGCGAGGACGGTATCGGCGGCCTCGGCAGCAAGAGTTCCGCCAACGATGATCGCACCCCCTGGCAGGGAAGCTCCGTGACGAGCTGGTTGAACGGCAGCGGCGGCAAGGGCGGCGACGGCGGCAAGGCCGGTGGTGGCGGCGGCGGTTTCGGCGGCGGAGGGGGCGGCCAGAGCAAGGGAGCCCGCGGCGGCGGAGGGGGCGGCGGCAGCTGGGCCCGGCAGTCCGGCATCGCGGAGAGCAGCCTGAATGACGCGCTCATCGTGGGCGCGGGCGACACCCCCGATTCACCGGTGGTTGTCGTGACCTTCCAGGCCCTGTAGCAACCGGGAGAATCGAATAATGAACAGGCACAACCTGCTGCGTCCCGGACAGCACCGGGACGGGAGAGAGACCAACATGGACAGCAACGACGAGAACCGGTGCGGTGCCACGCGCGGCGCGATAGCCTGCGGCCTGGCACTTGCACTTGGCGGCACCCCGGGCTGGTCGCACGTGACCGCGGCCATCGACCCCCACGACCGGGCCGGTGAAGCGGGCGTATCGATCAGCGAACTGGACGAGGTGGAGGTGGTGATCTACGGCTCCGACCACGTCAACGTCAAGAAGATCAAGCGCAAGAGTCTCCGACTCGGGGGGCGCAAGTTCGACGGTCAACCCCAGGAAGACCTGCGCGCGAAAACACAGGACGTCAACGGCGACGGTATCCGCGACCTGCTCGTCACCTTCGACACGGAGCGCTCGCTCATCCGGGAGCGGCACGACGTGTACGCGGTGGTGCGCGGGATACTGCGCGGCGCCGGGGATTTCGAAGCCGTGGCCCCGCTGGAGGACGAGAATCCCTGCCAGAGCATCACCAACAACGACGGGTTGTTCGTCGGCGTCCGCTGCTCTTACGCCACCTCGCAGGAGGACCTCGACTTCAACCAGCTGGTGGTCGATATCAACCAGAATATCAGCGGTTCGACACGTATCGTCGACAGGGATTCCGCGGTCGTCATCGAGGTGTTCGGCGGCGACGGACACGTCGGCAAGGAGGTCGAGGACGACTGCGGCAACACCGGGGCGGGCGCGGACGGCGGCTACGCACGCACCGTGCAGACGGTCACTACCGTGGAGAACACGCTCGCCGACGGCGCGACAATTTACGCCTACGTTGGCGAGAAGGGCCCTGCCTACCAGTCCGGGGGATCCGGTTCAGTGGTGATCGGCGAGGCCATCAACTTCTCTCCCAGCGCCACTGACCCCGTCGCGGCGAATGTCCTCGCCATCGCGGGTGGGGGCGGCGGGGGCGGCAAGGCCAGTGAGAACGACTTTGGCGACTGCGACCGGGGCTATGACGGCGGCGTCGGCGGCAGCGCCATTGCGACGATTTCCGCGCCCGGTAACGGCGCCGGCAGCGACGGCGGCAACAAGCACAAGGGCCGGGGCGGCAACCAGGACGGCAATGGCAGCGGCGGCTCAAATAACAACAACGGCGATGGCGGCAATGACGGTATCGGCGGCTTCGGCGCCCGCGGCGGCGACGACAGCACGGACGACGTCGCGGGCTGGGCAGGCACCACCCTCTCCTCTTCGGACTGGCCCCACGGCGAGGGCGGTCGCGGGGGCGACGGCGGCAAGGCCGGCGGCGGGGGCGGCGGCTACGGCGGGGGCGGCGGCGGCCAGGCCAAGGAGAACAAGGGCGGCGGCGGTGGCGGTGGCAGCTGGGCGGCCCAGTCAGTGGTCGACGAGGACAGCATCGATTCCGCCCTGATTCTCGAGGAGAGTTACAACTCCGGCGGTGCGCTCATCTCGATCACGTTCCAGGTAAAGTGACCGGTCGGGCAAGGTAAGCCCGCCAGGCGCGACAGCACCTGCTCCCGCCCCGGTATGGACGCGAGCCACCGCCCGACAGTAACATCTACCCACCCTCCGGACCGGAAGCTCTGATGGCTCCACTCCACCCGCGCCGGTGCCTGGCAGCGCTCCTCCTCTGGACCGGCGCGGGCGCACACGCCGAACCGCTGGCCCTCGACGACGCGCTGGGCATCGCACTGGCCAATAACACGCGAGTGCAGAACGCGGAGCTGCGGGTCGAGGCCGTTGCCGATGAGGTCGCGGCTCTCCGGGCCCAGCGCCTGCCGCGTGTCGGCCTGCGCGGCTCCTACTCCGACCACCTGGAACAACAGGACTACACGTTCGACCAGGGCATCTGGGGCGACAATTCCCCCGTCGCGGATGTCGAACTGCGCGACGTGGACGACACCACGGGGCGCGTCTCCGCCGACCTCGTACAGCCCCTGTCCCAGCAATACTCCCTGGCACTGGGCATCGAGCAGGGCGAGGTGGACCAGCGAGTCGCGGAACAGACCGTGAAGACGGTCAAGCTGGATCTCGCCTCCCTGGTACGGCGGCAGTATTTCGAACTACTGCAGAACGAGAGCAACCTGCGGGTGACCGAGCAGTCGCTGGCGTTCTACCGGTCGCTGGACGAGCTTGTCAGCAGCTACGTGGAACAGGAGGTGGCCCTGCGCTACGAACTGCTGGACGTGCAGGCGCGGCAGGCCCGACTGGAACAGCAGAAGCAGGTGCAGAACAACGCCCTGACCACGGGCAGGCAACGGATGAATCGCCTGCTGGCCCGCGACGTCGACACGGCGTTCTCCGTAATGCCCCTCTCCTCTCCCGCGCTGTATACCGGTACGCTGGAAAAAGCCATGACAACAGCCCTCGGCCAGCGCCCGGACCTGGCGGGCTCGCGCATGAAGATTCAGAGCGCCGAGCTGGGTTACGACCTGAAAAAAGCCGAGTACATCCCCGAGGTGAACCTCACCCTGCGCTACTCACGCCTGTACAACCACGACGTGATTCCCGACGAGGAGGCCTACGTCGGCATACAGGCGAACTGGGAGATCATCGACTGGGGACGCCGACGCAACGAGCTGGCGAGCCAGCGCACCCAGTTAACCATCGCCCAGAACCAGGTGGCCTCCCTGGAAGAGAAAGTGCGTATTGATGTCAGCCGCGCATTCCTCGCGGCGGGCGACGCCCAGGGCTTCGTGGAAGCTGCCGACCTCTCCCGCGCCGCGGCCAGGGAGAAACTCCGGGTACTGATGAACGAGTACCGCCAACAGAGTGCACTGCTGAAGGACGTACTGGACGCGCAGACCGAGCTGCAACGTGCTGAGAACGAGTACGTGCGCGCCCAGCTGGGCGTGTGGAAGGCGCAGTCGGAACTGCGCCGGGCGATGGGGGATATCTAGTGGGGCGCCGCAGCTCCCGCTTGGCACTGTTCGCGCTGGCGACGGCTCTGGCGGGTTGTGAGGCCGCGCCGCCAGAGGCGGTGAGCACCCCCGTGAAGGTCAGCGCGGTACGCGCCCTGGAAGGCGCGCAGGCCCTGACCTACTCCGCCGAGATCGAACCGGAGACAACGCTGGACCTCGCGTTTCGCACCGACGGGTACGTTCGCGACATCGCCACCCGCCCCTCCGTGGAAGGCGGTGAGCGACTGCTGCAGGCGGGAGACCTCGTAGACCGGGGCGAGGAACTGGCCCGCATCGACGACCGCGAATACCGGGACCGGGTGCAGACCGCCGCCGCCAACCTCGAGAAGGCAAAAGCGGCCGCCTACAAGGCGGAGCAGGACTACGGTCGCGCCGAGGCCCTGCACAAGACCGAAAGCATAACCGGGCCCGACTACGACGCGGCGAAAACCGAATTCGACAGCACCCGGGCGGCAGTGGAAGCGGCGACCGCGCAACTGGACCAGGCCCAGGCCAAACTGGAGGACACGCGCCTGGTCGCACCCATGGCGGCGACCGTACTGCAACGCGAGATCGAGCAGGGCACCCTGGTGCACGGCAATACCGTGGGCTTCGTGCTGGCCAAGACCGAGACCGTCAAGGCCGTGTTCGGGCTGCCCGACACCGCCCTGTCTGCCGTCGACATAGGCGCGGCAACCGAGGTACACACCGCCTCGGTGCCGGGCAGGTCCTTCCCGGGTGTGGTCACGAAGATTGCCGCGGCAGCGGATGACCGGACGCATCTCTACGACGTGTCGGTCAGTATCCAGAACGCAGACGGCACCCTCCGGCCGGGAATGATCGCGGCCCTTGCGCTTTCCGGGGACCACCCGGAGAAGACACCCGTGGGGGTCCCGTTGCAGGCGGTCATCCAGTCGCCGCAGGGCGCGTTCGCGGTGTACGTTGTGCAAGGACAGGGCGACGACACCATCGCCAGGTTGCAGGTCATCACGACAGGACAGGTCGTCGGCAACGAGGTCGTGGTGACTGCAGGTCTCGAGCGGGGACAGGACGTCGTCGTCAAGGGCACCGCACAACTCACTGACGGCCAGTCCGTCAGGGTTGTGCAGTAGCCGCATGTCCGAGCACTCCGGCGCAGCGGGGGACCCCGCTCCCGACAATCGCAATATCGCGCGCTTCTGCGTCGAGAATCCCCACGTGAGCTGGGCGCTGCTGTTCTTCGTCCTGGCCTGGGGGTACTTCGGCTACCAGTCCATGCCCAAGAGCAAGGACCCGAACATACCGGTGCGCATCGCCATGGTCATGACGCCCTGGCCGGGCCACTCCGCCGTGGAGGTGGAACAACTCGTGACCCGTCCGATCGAGGAGAAGATCGCCGAGAGCCAGTTCCTCAAGTCGCCCGACGACCGGACGTTCAGTATCCAGTCCCTCACCCTGTCCGGCGTTTCGATGATCCAGGTACAGCTGGCGCCGGGCACCGACCGCGACGTGGCGTTCAACGACCTGGGTCGCAAACTGGAATCGGTACAGTCCGGGCTGCCCGACGGCGCCGGCCCGATCACGGTGAACAGCGAGTTCGGCGACACCGCCGCGGTACTACTGGCAGTGGCCAGTCCCCGGGCCACGGACACCGAGGTGGCGCTGCGCGCTGGGGGCATCGCCGACGCCATCCGGGCGACCCGCAGTGACACCACCGCCGGCAACCGCGCGTCGCTGATCGTCGCACAGCCCCTCGATCTCAGCCCGGGTGTCGGCAGGGCGGGCTTCCGGTTGTTCAGTCAGTGGCTGCAAGACGCCGGAGTGGGAACAGACGTCCGCCTGCTGCAAGGCGACGGGTTCGTCGGCGTCGACTTCTCCAGTTCGGCCACCGACGAGCAGGTCCTCGCCGCGACCAACCGCTTCCTGCGCGAGCGCCTGGGCACGGACCGGTTCTTCCCGGACTCCTGGAGCCCGGTGGTCATACGCGACCCGGAAGCCGCCGCCGGGAAACTGGCTGCCGTCGCGGGCGACAAGTACAGCTACCGGCAACTGGACCAGTTCACCAGTTCGCTGGCCGCCAACCTGAAAACGATTCCGGAGGTATCGCGGGTGCTGCGCTCCGGGGTGCTGGAGCAGCAGATCAACCTGACCTACTCGCAGGAACGCCTGGCGGCCTACGGGGTCATGCCCTCGCGCATCGGCGAAATTCTTTCCTCCAGCGAGACCACCGTACCCGGCGGCGTGATTCCCGTTGCCGATATGAACGTACTCCTGGCCCCCGACACCGCCTTCGACGACGAGCGGGCGATTGGCAACGTTGTGGTCACGCGCAACGCGGATGGCCTGCCGGTCTATCTGCGCGACCTGGTGGAGGTCCACCGCGGTTACCAGGATCCGCCGCGGATGCTCAGCTACTATTCCGCGCCCGATGAGGCGGGCAACTGGCGGCGCCACCGCTCGGTGGGGCTCGCGGTACAGATGCACGAGCGGGAGCAGATCGGCGCCCTGGGCAGTGCCGTGGACGAGGTACTGGAGCAGGCGCGACTCAGCCTGCCCGACGACCTGGTGATCGAACGGGTGTCGGACCAGCCGGTACAGGTGGCGGAGAATATCGACCTGTTCATGCGCGCGCTCTACGAGGCGATCCTGCTGGTCGTCATCGTCGCGATCATCGGCTTCTGGGAGTGGCGCTCGGCGCTGCTGCTGATGATCTCCATCCCGCTGACGCTGGCGATGACCTTCGGGATTATCTCCGTGCTGGGTATCGACATACAGCAGGTGTCCATCGTGGCGCTGATCATCGCCCTCGGCCTGCTGGTGGACGACCCGGTGGTGGCGGGGGATGCCATAAAACGCAGCATGGCGGACGGGAAGAGCCCGGGGGTCGCGGCGTGGTGGGGGCCGACCGCGCTCGCCACTGCGATCCTCTTCGCCACGATCACCAACATCGTCGCCTACCTGCCCTTTCTCCTGCTGACCGGCAACCAGGGGGACTTCCTGCGCAGCCTGCCCATCGTGATGGCGGCGGCGCTGATTTCCTCGCGCATCGTGTCGATGACGTTCATACCGTTCCTGGGCCGCCTGCTGTTGCGACCTGAGAAGCGCGGCAAGAGTATCGAGGAGTACGAGCACAGCGGCTTTACCGGCGTGTACTACCGACTGGCGGGATTTGCCATCGACCACCGCAAGACCGTACTGGCGGTAGCGGGCGTGCTGCTGGTGTTCGGGCTGGGCGTCAAGTCACAGCTCAAGAACGCCTTCTTCCCGCCGGACGTGCAGTACATCTTCACCGTCGACGTCTGGTTGAAGAACAGCGCGAACATCCAGGCCAGCAACCGCGTGGCGGAACGCGTCGAATCCATCGTGCGGGAGGAGACGCGCCGCTACGGACAGGACATCGGCGCACAAGGCCCAATCCTAGACTCGATCACCACCAGCGTCGGTGGCGGCGCGCCGCGTTTCTGGTTCACCGTCAGCCCGCAACAGCACCAGGCCAACTACGCGCAGCTCATCGTCAGGCTGGCAGACAAGGAACTCACGCCGGGGCTGGTGCCGCGTATACAGGCCCGCGTAGCCGCGGAGGTGCCCGGTGCGGACGTCGATGTGAAACAGCTGCAGACCACGCCGGTGAACTATCCCGTGGCGATCCGTCTCTCAAGCCGCATTACGCCCGGCAGCGACAACGAGCTGGAGGATATCGCCACCCTGCGGCGCTACGCTGCACAAATTGTCGACATACTCGCACAATCTCCCGCGGCCAGAACCGTGCGCGACGACTGGGGAGACGCCAGCCTCGTCAACGAACTGGCCATCGACGAGGGCCGCGCCAGCCTGTCCGGGTTCAGCAACCAGGACATCGCGCTGTCATCGCTGGCGGCATTCAGCGGTGTGCAGGTGGGCGTGCTGCGCGAAGGCGACCGGCAGACTCCCATCGTCGCCCAGCTCCAGGTCGACCAGAAAGCCCGCCTGTCGGACCTCGACAACCTCTATGTCTACTCCATGGACAGCGAAGCGAAGGCGCCGCTGCTGAGCATCGCCCGGAGCCAGCTCGCGCTGCGCACAGAGCGCATACGCAGGCTCGAGCAGTTCCGCACAATCACCGTGTTCGCTTACCCGCACGACGGGTTCATCTCCGCGGATATCATGGGGCCGGCCGAAGAGCCGCTCGCGGAGCTGCGGAACAGCCTGCCCGATGGTTACGTGATGCAGGTGTCCGGTGACGAGGCCAACACCCGGCACGGGTTCGGCGAACTGGTCAAGGTCATGGGCATTTCAGCACTGGCCATCTTCCTGGCCCTGGTATTCCAGTTCAGGAACCTCGTGAAGCCCCTGCTGGTATTCGCCGCGGTACCCTTTGGCATGGCGGGAGCGCTGATCGGCCTCGCCGTGATGGGGGAACCCTTCGGCTTCATGGCCTTCCTCGGCATCGTCAGCCTGATCGGCGTTATCGTCAGTCATATCATTGTCCTGTTCGACTTCATTGAGGACCGACACAGGGAGGGGGCGCCCTTCCGGCAGGCGCTTCTCGACGCGGGGGTGATGCGCCTTCGCCCTGTACTCATTACGATCGCAGCCACCACCCTGGCCCTGTTTCCACTGGCGATCGAGGGTGGGCCGCTCTGGCAGGGCCTGTGCTACGCGCAGATAGGCGGCCTGCTCGTCGCCACCTCGGCAACCCTGGTGCTGGTGCCGACCCTGTACGCCCTGGTGGTCCTGGATCTCGGCTGGATTCGCTGGGAGGAAAAGCCCGCCGCAGCGTGAAACCATGACTCGAGTGGGTCATCCGCGGGCCAAACTCGCGGGTTGTCGCTATACTCTGGAAGGCCGCCCGGACCACCCCGGGGCGGCGACAACAGGCAGCACAATAAGTCACCCGCAAACCAGAGGTATACCATGCACGTGTTAACCAGGATTCTAGCAACCGCAGCTCTCGCCGCCCTGGCCTCGGGCTGCGCCTCCACCGCCAGCTCGCCGCCCGAAACCACCTACGACGGCCTGGTGCGCGATCACAGCGCCAAGAATGCCGAGGTCTACCGCAAACCCGGCGCCTCGCTGGCGGAGTACCAGGAGTACGGCCTGGCACCCTGCCAGGTGGCCTTCAAGAAAAACTGGATGCGCGACCAGAACCGCGACCGCGTCGATCTCACCAGCCGGGTGACGCAGAAGGACGTGGACCGCATCAAGGACACGCTCAGCGCAGAGTGTGACAAGTACTTCCGGGCCGCACTGGAGGAGCCGCCGGCCTACAAGCTAGTCGACGAGTTCATGGACGGCGAGAAGGTGCTCATCATCCAGCCCGCCATCATCAATCTCGACGTCGCCGCGCCGGACACCATGTCCGCGGGGATGAGCCGCACCTACACCACGAGTGCCGGCGAGATGACGATGTTCCTGCAGCTCGTCGACGCCACCACCCACGAAGTGCTGGTGCGCGCCGTGGATCGCAGGCGCGGGATGGACACGGGCAGGCTGAGCTGGACCAACTCGGTAACGAACAAGGCGGACGCCGACCGCGCACTGAAATTCTGGGCGGGTAAACTGCGCGGCGCGCTGGATGCGGCCCACGAGGGCAGCTGACCCCACCGCCACCCGGGCGCCACGATGAACAGCGACCTCCTGTTCCGGGAGTTCGTCGCCCTGTGGGTCGTGATCGACCCGATCGGCACCATACCCGTGTTCATCGCCGTGACCGCGGGTATGGAGGCGGCCGCGCGCAACCGGATCGCTCTGAAATCCACACTCGTCGCCACGGGAATCCTGGTCTTCTTTATCGTCGCGGGCCAGCGCCTGCTGGAAGCCATGGAAATACACCTGGAGGCCTTCCAGATCGCGGGGGGAATCGTCCTTTTTATCTTTGCGATGACCATGATCTTCGGCGAGAGCAAGCCCGAGCTCGAGACCGGGGAGATCACCGGGGATGTCCAGCACCAGGCCATCTATCCCCTGGCGGTGCCGTCGCTGGCCTCCCCGGGCGCCATGCTGGCGGTGGTCATGCTCACGGACAACCACCGCTACTCTGTTGTCGACCAGGTCATCACCACCGGCCTGGTAATTTTCGTGATGTCGATCTGCCTCGTGCTGCTGCTCCTGGCGGGGCCGATCCTGCGGGTCATCGGCAACGCCGGGGCCAGCGTGATCAGTCGCGTCATGGGACTGATCCTAGCGTCCGTGGCGGTGGATAACATCCTCCACGCGGTGGTGAGTTTTTTCCGCCTGGATATCCTGTAGAGATTTAGAAACGACAAGGAGAGGAGATCTCACTCTATGAACATCTCGAGGACAATGACCGCTGCCGTGGCGCTGCTGTTGGCCCTTACCGCCAAGCTGGCGCTGGCGAATTCCTTCAGTCCCACCACCATCGCCGCATGGGTGCAGTACACGGCCAGCGGTGTAGAGGTGCGCGCCGTCGTGACCGCCGACTGCCCGAGTATCGAAGTCGACGGACGCAGCCAGCCCATGAGCCTGCGGGTTGGCGCTACCAGCGACCACCCGAATCTCGTGTGCGTCACACCGCTGCCCGAAGGGGTTAAGAACGTCGTCCTGGAGGGTCAGGAGCTACCCGTCCCGAAGAAGAAGCCGCGGCGCGTGGTGGTCGTGGGCGATACCGGCTGCAGGCTGTCCGACGGCCACGGCCTCTACCAGGAGTGCAACAACGACGCCATATGGCCGTTCAGGTACGTCGCCGAGTCGGTGGCGGAGTACAAGCCGGACATCATCATCTACACCGGCGACTATATATACCGCGAGGCCGACTGTCCCGAGGGAAATAATGGCTGTATCGGTTCACCCTCGGGCGACACCCAGGCGACCTGGGAGGCGGACTGGTTCAACCCGGCCCATCCCATGCACCTCGCCGCGCCCATGGTGATCGTGCGCGGCAACCACGAGACCTGCGCCCGCGCCGGGCACGGCTGGTTTCGCTACATGGATGCGTACAACTACACCGACACCTGCGCCGACAACACCCCTCCCTGGACCCTGGAAATGGGCAAGGTTTCGATCGGCGTCATGGATACCGCCCGGGTGGACGTAGGTGATGATCCCAGCGTCGACCTCGTGGCGCTGTTCGCGCAGCAACTGGAGACCCTGGCCGGCGAACTAGGCAAGAATGCGTGGATCGCAACCCACCGGCCCTTCTGGGGTTTCGGCGCGGACGACGATTCCGGGGAGCTGACAAAGCCCACGGAAACACTGCAAAAGGCCGCGGCTCGCGTCGGCCTGCCCGAGGGTACCAACCTGATCGTGGCGGCCCACATCCACCTCGCCGAGGTCATTGGCTTCGACGGCGATCGCCCGCCACAGCTCGTGGTGGCGAACGGTGGTACGCAGATGGTCCCGCGCGTCGATCCGCCCGCCGACATCGACGGGATGAACATCAAGGAGGAAATGGTGCTCTACCAGTACGGCTTCGTCAGCATGGAGCCCAGGGACAATATGAAGAAGTGGCGCACCAGTTTCCGCGATATAGAAGGCAGGGAGCTGGAGCGCTGCCAACTGAAACCCCGCGCGGTGAAATGCGACAGGTAGATATTCACGCGGGGCCGTTGGCAATAGTTCACACATTTTGGGGCCGCCCACGTGAGGCGGCCCACACTTCCCATTGAACGAGCCTTCGAAAAGCCCGGATTCTCACGTTTTCTCCAGTTATTCCTTGCGACCCCCTGACAGGCGCACATACTGTTCAGCGACGCTCTGTAAATAAGAACCAGAACGGGTTTCAGGGGGCATGGAGAACGAATCCGTCAAGAAGCTCTTTGAGTTTCTGAACCGGCACTTTATATCTGACCGGTTGATGCAGGACACGCTGAAAGACTCGCGCCAGAGGGCGCTGGTCCTCGTCGGCGTGCTCGCCATATCCGCAATCTCGGGCTTCTTCCTCACTGTCGCGCTGGCGACCGTGTACGCGTTCACCGGTGAGTCGCTGCACCTGCTGGCGACGCTCATCGCGGCGATTACCGTCGGTGGCTACCTCGGCACCCTGTTCTACTTCAAGCAGCTGCAAATGCTACTGCCCGCCGCCAACCTCTACGGCCTGACCACAACCTTCTCAACCGTGGCGCCCTGCATGATCACCGGCGGGATCGAGACCTCCCCCTACCTGCCGCTCATCCTGGTCGTACCGATCTTCCTCTTCCTTATCGCGGGGAGAAAGTACGGCGTTTACTGGAGCCTCGTTGCCGTCGCCAGTGTTGTCGTCCTGTTCGGGGCGGGCCTGCAGGGCGTCGAGTTTCCGCAGATCATACCCGCGGAGAGCATGGCGTTTTTCCGGTTCCAGATCTGGCTGATGACGCTGGCACTACTGGTGCTCGGCCTGATCAGCTACGAGGGCGACTTCGAGACCCTCACCCGCCGCATCCTGGAGGAGCGCAGCCAGTTCGCGCACCAGGCGCTGCACGACCCCCTGACCGGCCTTTCCAATCGCAAGCTGTTCCTGACCCGCGCCAAGGAAGCGGTGGAACAGTCCCTGGCGCGCAAGCACAAGGCGGCGGTTATTTTTGTCGACCTGGACGACTTCAAGCAGATAAACGACGGTTACGGCCACGAGACGGGTGACGACGTGCTCAATCTCGTGGCACAGCGCCTGCAGGCCAATGTCCGCTCAATCGATACGGTGGCTCGCTTCGGCGGCGACGAGTTTGCCATTGTGCTGCACGGTATAGAGACCCGCGAAGTGGCCGACCACATGGTCGAGAAGCTCCGCATAGCTCTGCAGGCCCCCTTCGAAATCGGCCAGTATTCCCTGAGCGCCACCGGCAGCATCGGGGTCGCCGTCGCGCCGGACGAGGGCAGAGATGTCGACCGCCTCCTGCGCCGGGCCGACGAGGCGATGTACCGCGCCAAGGAGTATCGCGTACGCGCCCTCGGGGGCTTTATCCCTGGCGGTGAATCCCCCGCAGGCGCCTGATCGCTCCCCAGGGGAGTTGCCGTAGCGGCCCCGGGATAGCGTCTGCTTTACCAGGTAGCCAGTTGTTCGACGATCATCTCCACGAAGGCCGCCCCCACCCAGGTCATTGGAATGAGCAGGAAGTACAGCCCGAACCTGCGCAGGTTCTGCGCCTCGAAGGGCCATTCGCGCAGCGTCCGGACCTCGCGGCCGTACTCCAGCAGGGCCACGATCTCGGAGAGGTTGCCAACCGGTAAACTTGCCCCTGACTCGGCCTCCCTCAGCTCAATCACTGCCTGACTGACCCGCTGCATCTCCATCCGCTTCTGTTCCCGCCGAATACGCCGGAGCGGCCTGCTCGGCAGGACAGAGAAACCTATCGCGGTGACAGTTCCGATCACACCGGGCAATACATATGTCCACGAGTCGGACATGACGAGTGGCGCGAATGAGCCGACGAAGAAGTAGGGAACTGCAAACACCAGCCCGGCACGAAGCCCGAAAGCGGCCAGGGGTTCACCAAGCTTTTCATCGAACAGGTGGGGAGTAACCGCTGTATCGATATGCTTCGCCAACATGAGCGTGCGCGAGATCGGCATCGCCAGGTACCACAGGAACATCGACAACGCGACGGAGTTGGCAACCATCAACCAGATATCCAAGGAATTCCAGTCCCCCGTCGCGAAGCGCGACAGTCTGCTGGAGGAGACCTCTTCGCTTATCAGGCAGACCACCAGTATGACTACCAGGATCGTCAGCTGGGAGGCGCGATCGGGCGTCACCAGGGACTCACGTAGTCGCGCCAACTCCTCATCCCCTGCCTGCATCGCGTAGCGCATGCCGTCGAAACAGCGCAGGACCGCCTGATAGAACAACGGCATCACCAGCACCTGCACCAGTATCACGGGGAGGAAAAAATAGGAGGCGTGCATTTCCGTATAAGAGCGCACGTGGCTCAGGGCGTCCCCGGGTCGCACGGCACCATCGGTGGACAAGAGCAGCGCGAATCCGAAGGCCAGGGCCCAGATTAGAGGGTGGCCGGGTAGGCGCTGCAGGAAGCGGTAAAACCAGTCATTGCAGACTGAGCAGGGATTGCGCACAAGCTCGTGGTAGTTCAGCAGGCTCTCCGCCGGCCGGGCGCGCTGAGCCACCGCCACCACACCCGCGGCGGGCGGCTCGTGTCGAAGACGAGTCGTCTCGTCAAACCCGGCGTCCCCGAGCTTCTCATTGGAGTAGGAATCCATGATCGTTATTCTTTTCGCCCCCTCCAGGGCCGCGCCGCGAGGGCGTCCCGCCGCCCGGGACAAGAAATATAGTCCAAAACGGCCACGCTTGCCGACTCCGGGTACCGGGGCCATACTGCGGGAAAGTGGTATTTGCAGGCATCTCCCCATGAACGACAATAAATCACATAACCATCTGAATCGGCGAGACTTTTTGCGCGTCAGCGCACTCGGGGGCGGCGCCCTCCTGGCGGGCGGCGGCGCACTTACCGCCTGTGACCCGGTGGGCCTCAAATTCGCCGATGCCAACGGTATCCGGGTCCACGGGCTGTTCGAGGCGCGGGTGCTCGCAACCACGGGTGAAACCGTGCCGGGCACCGGCTATACCTGGCACCGCTGGCCCGACGGGGGTGCCTGCTTCGCCCTCCCCGACGGCGGCTGGTCGTACGTCTCCAATTCCGAGTGGTTTACGAGCGATCCCGCGGGAGCCGGCGCGAGCTATCTGCGCTTCAATGCGGCCGGGGATATCGTCGACGCCGGCCGCACACTCACCGGCACGCTGGTCAACTGTGCCGGCGGGGCAACCCCCTGGGACACCTGGCTCAGCTGCGAGGAGATCCCCACGGGAACAGTCTGGGAGTGCGACCCCATCGGCGCGGTACCGGCCATCCAGCGCCTCGGCATGGGCCGCTTCCGCCACGAGGCCGCCGCCTGTCACCCGGTCGAGGAAGCCGTCTACCTGACGGAAGATCACCCCACCGGCGCCCTGTACCGCTTCGTTCCCGCCACCTGGGGCGATCTCAGCGCGGGAACACTGCAGGTGCTGACCGAGCCCGTACCGGGCACACTCGTCTGGGAGACGGTTCCCGATCCCGATGGCGACCCGACGCCCTGCAGGGACCAGGTGCCCCACACCATTCATTTCGACGGCGCTGAGGGGATCGACCTCTCGGGCAACAAGGTGGTGTTCACCACCAAGGGCGACAACCGCGTCTGGTCGCACGACCCGGTGGCAATGTCGCTGACAACCATTTACGACCCGGTGGTGCACGTCAACGGCGTACTCTCCGGGGTCGACAACCTCGGTACGTCCGACGAGGGCGTGATCTACGTCTGCGAGGACGGCGGCGACATGCAGATCGTGCTGGTCCGCGAAGACGGCTCCACCTTCCCGGTGGTGCAGATCGATGACAATCCCAATTCCGAGGTGGCCGGTGCCGCGTTCGACCCCTCCGGCACGCGCCTGTACTTCAGCGACCAGCGCAACCCGGGCCGCACCATCGAGGTGAGCGGGCCATGGCAACTGTTCACAGAACCCGGCCCCCTGGACATCTGACGACACGCAGCAGCATTGCTCCAGGCATACCGGTTTAAACCCGGGCCGCTTCGCCCGCGTGGATAAGCGGCCCGTATTTGGCTATGCTGGCGCGCATAATTCCAATCCGGGACTCCCGATGTTGTCGATCGTTACACGGCGGGGCATCGCCTGCCTCGCCCTCTGCCTGACGCTGCAAAATTGCTCCGTTGACGAGGCGGAAACCCCCGCCACCAGCCTCCACTGGGATTCCGCCAGAAACCTGCTGCTTATCTGCATCGACACGGTCCGCGCCGACGTGTTCTACGCTCTGGGAGACGCCGGACGCGATGCACTCAGTGCGTGGGAGGCGCGGGGCCTGGTATTCACCCAGGCACAGGCTCCCGCGCCCTGGACCGTGCCGACCGTCGCGTCGGTGTTCAGCGGCCTGTGGCCTATCGAGCACGGAGCCGGGGCGATGGATGGCGATGCGCCGAACATTTTCGAGGAACGGCCACGCGCCATGCACCCCGGCACACCGCTTCTGGCCGAAGCTGCGCGGGAGCAAGGTTTTCGCACCGCAGCCATATCCGCTTCCGGCTGGACCTTCAGCAAACGGAACGCTATCGGCCTGACCCGGGGTTTCGAGGAATTCGACCGCGTCGGCACCAGTCCGGAGACGCTCGATGTAGCGACGATGCCCACGCTCGTGGACATGTGGCGCAAACGGTTTGCGGCGCACACCCCCGAGGCGCGCGCATTTCACTTCCTGCACCTGATGGATGCCCACAACTGGCACATGGTCCCGGAACAGCGTCTGGATGAGATAATCGGCTCGTTTTCACAGGAGGAGCTGGCGCTTTACCTGGAGGTCGCGCCACCCCTGGCCTGCCCGTCCCGCGAATACGTCATCTGCAAGCGCTACCTGGTGTACGCCAGTGCGGTGCAATTCCTGCGCGATGGCATGGCGGCGCTGCTCGATGAGTTGCAGCGCGGGGGAGCGCTAGAGGAAACGGTGGTGGTACTGTTCTCAGATCACGGCGAGGAATTCGCCGACCACGCGGAGAAGGGAGACCCCGCGGACAAGTTCAGCAAGCGCACCAACTGGGGACACGGCCACACGTTGTACCAGGAACAACTGCACGTGCCGCTGGTGGTGTGGCACCCCGCCCACGGGGGCGCCCGCGTGGACACGCCGATGAGCCTCATCGACGTCGCCCCCACCGCCGCCCACTGGCTGGGTATCGATTTCCTCCCGGCGGGTCGGGACGGCATTCTGCTCGACGACTACGTGGCGCAGCCCGACGCGCTCACCGGGCGCGTACTGTTCGCCTCCCATGTGAACAACGGGGAGCGTCAGTTGAGCGCGCGCGAGGGGGACGAAAAGTCCATCTGGTATGTCCCGACGGATCGCAGCTACTACTTCGACCTGGCGCGAGATGCCGGCGAGCTCGAGCCGCTGGACGCGCCCGGTCTGGTGCTGCGCTTCGACGGCTACTTCCTGGAGTACTCGGAGTACGCACCGCAGCGCGCGGCACCGCACACGGAACTGAGCGCCGAGGAGATCAAGCGCCTGCAATCCATCGGTTACCTGCAGGGCGTCGAGACCGGGGGCGAGTAGTGCGGGACGACTGCCGGCGAAGGCTGGATATGCCACCTGGTGTCTTAATTAACCCCTTTACAATCAACGCCTTAAGATGGCCGCAGGGGCCTCGTAGCGGCGCACGCTGAAGAATACGGTGAGGCTCGCGAAGTACCCGCCTGGACCGCGTTCACAACTCGGTGGTCCGGCGATTGACACTTCCGCGGAAGTTCTGGTATTTACATGTGAAATCAATATTTTAGCGGCCCGGGTAAGCCCGGCGACGCTGTGGGCAGCAGTCAACTGCCCGCCGGTCAGCGCGGCCCCGACACAAGGGCAGTCACCTGCCCGCAACTACACTGGTAGCCAACTATGAAGAAGACCGCAAGGCCGCTTCTCGCCCAACTTCTGACTCTCTTCCTGGCGCTGCTGCTCGGCTCGCCCGTGGCGGGCGCTACCGGCCGCAATATCCTGTTCATCGCCATCGACGACATGCGCATCGACCCGCAGGCGCTGACGCCGAACATCGACGCGCTGGCCAACGTCTCCACGCGCTACCAGAACGCCTACACCACCGTGCCCGTGTGCATGGGCTCGCGCGTGACGATGATGACCGGATTGAAACCCAGTACCCACGGGGTCGGGCTCACGATCCTGAGTGTTGGGGGATACCTTCCCCTCATGAACGACCCCTTTACCACCACACTCCCCGAGGTGATGAGCGCCAACGGTTACCTGAGCGCCACCAACGGCAAGGTAAATCACACGCAGTTCCCGTCGAAGTGGGACGTGGCGCAACCGTACACCGTGCCCTTCCAGGACCCCACGGACCCGGGCCCGGACGGCACCTACTACCAGATCGACGTGCTGGACCCCAACGACCCCAACGATATCCACCCCGACCAGGAGGTGGCGGACTGGGCGGTGAATTTCATCCAGAACCACAGCGGGCCGCAGCCGTTCTTCCTGGCGATCGGTTTCTACCAGCCCCACTTACCCTGGGCGATGCCCCAATGGGCCTACGATCTTTATCCCGCACCGGTGCCCCACGTGCCAACGCCCGGCGACCTCGACGACGAGTCCGACGACGCGGTGACGATTGCCGAGCGTTTCGTCTGGGCCCCTGGAGTGAATCTCTACGACGTCATCGACACATCGGGCAAGGCGGCGGACTACACCGGCGCCTACCTGGCGGGCATCTCCCACACGGACGCCATGGTCGGGCAGGTCATCGCCGCGCTCGACGCGAGCCCCCACGGCGTCAACACGGATGTCGTCCTCTGGTCTGACCACGGCTATCACCTGGGCGAAAAGTTCCACTGGCGTAAATCCACACTCTGGGAGCCGGCGGTGAAGGTGCCCCTGTTGATCCGCTCCCCGGCCATCGCCGCGGGCGACGTGACCACGCCGGTCAGCCTGCTCGACCTGCCGCCCACGGTCCTCGACCTGGCCGGCGCGCCTGTGGAGCCACAGTTCGAGGGCGTCTCCCTGGTGGGCCTGGGGACGGGCGGCAGTCCCAGCCCGGTGGAGATCTACTACGGCAACGCCAGGGCCGTGGTGTCGGGAGATTTCAAAAACATCGATTATCAGCTGAACCAGCCGGGACTCAACCATCTGGCGCGGTATAATCTGGTCACTGACCCGATGGAAGAGACCAACCTGACTCCCCCGGGGTGTTAGGCGCAACACAACAATAAACTTGTAACGGATTCAAATCATGAGAAGTCAATTGCACAAGATCACCGCAGCAGCAGCCATACTCAGCCTCGCCGCCGTCGCGACCCCCGCGCTGGCCTATATCGGCCCGGGCTCCGGGATCAGCGTCATCGGCTCCCTGCTGGGTCTGCTCGCTACCGTGCTCATCGCGGTGGGTGCGATCGCGCTGTTCCCGTTCCGGCGCATGCTCAAGAAGAAGAACGAGGAGCAGGCAGCGGCCCCGGTCGCCGAGCCCGCGCAGGCGCAGGAGACGCAGCCGGTCGCCGCGGTGGAAGAAGTCGACGTAGAAGCGCGGTGATTCGCCGCACCCTCTGCGCCCTGCTGGTCGCGCTCAGCGCCTGCGGCGGCGACAACACACCCGATACCCCGCCGGAAGCACGCACGATCGTGCTCGGCTTCGACGGCATGGACCCCCGCATTGCAGGGGAATGGATGGCCGCGGGCGAACTTCCCAATTTCACCAGGCTCGCCGAGCGGGGTTATTTCGGCCCGCTGGGCACGAGTATCCCCGCCCAGTCGCCGGTCGCCTGGTCCAGTTTCGCCACCGGCACCGGCCCGGGCGAGCACGGCATCTACGATTTCCTGCGCCGGGACCCGGAGACCTACCTGCCCAGTTTTTCCGTCTCCGAGACCTTGTTCTCCGACGCGGCGCTGGAGTTCGGCGACTGGCATATTCCCCTGTCCGACGCCACCATACGCAACCGCCGGGTCGGCCAGCCCTTCTGGTCCGAACTGGAAGGCCAAGGCGGATCCGCCACGGTCATGCGCGTACCGGTCACCTACCCGCCCGACGATATAGACCACATGATCTCGGGCATGGGCGTGCCCGACCTGCTGGGCAGCCAGGGCACCTACACCCTGTACAGCACCCGCCCTCTGAGCGGTGGCGAAAGCGGCCGCGTGGTCTTCATGAAGGCGGAGAGCGACGGCCGGATACCGACCTACCTCGAGGGCCCGCCGCACCCGCTGAAAAAAGTCGCCGAGCCCATGCGCACCCCCATGGAGTTCTACCCGACCGATAACGGTACGGGCGTAATCCTCGGCGACAGCGAATTCATCCTGCAAAAGGGCGACTGGTCGGACTGGGTGCAGGTCTCCTTTAACCTCCTCGGCGTCATCGATATTCCCGGCCTGGTGCGCCTGCACCTGCTGGAGGATTACCCCCGGCCCCGGGTCTACGTGTCCCCGATCCAGATCGACCCCCATGCCCCGGTGGTGCCTATCTCCTCACCGCCCGGCTACGCGGGAAACCTCGCGGATCGCATCGGGCGCTTCCACACGATCGGCATGCCCGAGGAGACCTGGTCCCTGAACAACGGCCACATCACCGACGAGGCGTTTCTTGAGATGGTCGAGACCACCTTCGCCGAGCGCGAGGCGATGCTGTTCGACGCCCTGCAACACAACAACAGCGACCTGGTGGTGAGCGTTTTCGTACAGACCGACCGGGTCAGCCACATGTTCTACCGCGGATTCGACCCGGAACACGCCCTGTACGAGGAGACCGACGAACGCGGGCGCGGGGCGATCCTATGGAGCTATCGCGAGGCGGACAGGGTGCTCGGGCGCGTCATGGACGAGATGCGCGACGGCGACAAGCTGGTGGTGATCAGCGACCACGGCTTCTCGCCCTACCGCTGGTCGGTAAATCTCAACCGCTGGCTGGTGGACAACGGCTTCATGGTGCTCGACGAGGGGGCGTCCGAGTCCGGTATCGGCTTCGGCGACGTGGACTGGTCGAAAACCCGCGCCTACGCGATAGGGCTCAACAGCCTGTACCTCAACCTCGCCGGCCGGGAGGCGGAGGGTATCGTGACCGCGGACGAGGCAGACGCACTGAAGAGCGAGCTGACCGAAAAGCTGCTCACGCTCTACGACCCGGAGCGCGAGCAGCCGGCGATCAAGATCATCTACGACGGGGCCGTCATCTACCCGGGCAACGAGAACGGGGACGCGCCGGACCTGGTTGTCGGCTACCACCGGGGCTACCGCGCCTCCTGGGAAACGACGCTGGGGGCGGTGCCCGACACGCTCATCGATATCAACCGGGGCAAGTGGAGCGGCGATCACTGCATAGCGGTGGACGAAGTGCCCGGGGTACTGTTTACTTCCTTCAGACTGCCCCGGCCCGTCGAGTCCATCGAGCAACTGGCGGGGCTGGTGCTGGGCGATTGGCAAGACGAGACGGCCGCGAACTGAGGCGGTCGGGTTCTCGAAGATCTAAAAAGGACGCCGCATGGGCCTACTGGACTTTCCCGCTCCCCTGTTCCAGGTGATCGACGAGTCGCTGGAATTCCTGCCGGACCTACTGCGCCTGTCCCTGTGGGCCCTCGTCGCGGGCGCGCTGAGTATGCTGCTGTACGCCCTGATCTCCCCGCAGAAACGCATATCGCTGGTGAAGGCCGAGCTGCAGGCGGCGCGCGCTGAGATGGCAAAAGCTGACGAGGACTTCGGCGAGCTGATGGACCTGGTGAAGAAAAACCTGGGGCTGTCGTTCCGCCACCTCGGGCTGGTATTCGCCCCCGCGCTGGTCTCCGCGCTGCCGCTGCTGTGCATCATCGCCTGGTCCTCCACGCGCTTCGGCTACGGCTTTCCCGATCCGGGGGAGCAGGTCGCGGTGAGCACCTACCCCCCGGAAGCCGCCGCCGCATTGAACTGGCGCGCGGCGGGTGCCGCGACACCCCGGAGCGACGACAGCGGGTGGCAGGTGACCTGGCCGGGCGAGGGGCAGACACTGTCGCTGGCGGACGGCAAACAGCGCCTGGTCACCCTGCCGCTGCCCGCGCCCATACCCCAGGTACACAAGAAACTCTGGTGGAACAGCCTGCTCGGCAACCCGGCGGGCTACCTGCCCGACGAGGCCCCCGTAGAGCTTGTAACCATCGAGCTGTCCGCCCGCCGACACCTGCCCTTCGGACCCGGGTGGCTGGGCAACTGGCTCACCGTGTTCCTCGTCGTCTCGGTGGTCGGGGCGCTCGGCACCAAGTCGCTGTTCAAGATTCACTGACGTTTCACCGGTGGTTTTTTCCACCGACTCTACCTATAGTCATGGCAGCTTCATGTTTCCGGGATTTGCGCATGCGCCTGATGAAAACCTGTCTCACCGCCCTGCTGGCCGTGGGCATCCTCGCGGTCAACGGCTGCGCCACCATGTCCCAGGCGGAGTGTGAAAACGCGGACTGGCAGATTCGCGGTGAAGACGACGGCCGCAAGGGCCAGCGCCGCGACTACGTGAACGAACACACCAAGGCCTGTGCAGAATACGGGATTAAACCGGACCTGAAGACTTACGACGCGGGCTGGCAGGTGGGTATCCAGGACTTCTGTACCCGCGATAACGGCTGGCAGCACGGGCTCTCCGGGGGGTCCTACAGCGACTCCTGCCCCGCGGAGCTGCGCGGCGATTTCTACGAGACCTACCAGCTGGCTTCGCAGGTCCACGCCCAGAAAGGGCAGATCAGTACTCTCGAGGCGGATCTCGCGGTGGTCAACGAGGAGATCGACGAGGTCGTCAACGACGATGAGAAACGGCGCAAGCTGAAGAAGAAGCGCGGCCGCCTCAAGGACGACCTGGCGGAGGCCGAGGCGGAGCTGCTCATGCTCGAGGTGGAGGCGGCGAAGCTGGGCTACTCAGTGCCCTGATACCACGGCAAGCCTCGAGCAGCCGGTAGTCCGCGGCGTACCATTGGCGCAGCGCATCCCGCGCCGCGTTGTCGAGGGCGTCCGCCCCGCCCGGCGTCGCGCGATGGGCCCGAACGTCATCCACCGGCAGTACCAGGCTCCCGGGCAGGTGCAGGATGTCCTTCAGCACTTCGAAGTCCTCGTCCAGGGATTCCTGCAAACCGATCAGGAGCACGTCGTCGCTTCGCGACAGAAGGTAGTCCTCGCTCTCCAGCCAGTAGTCGAACCGGTCGCGCAGCAGGCCGATACTGCGCATGGCCCGCACCGCCGCATCGCGGTCTTCCTCGTCGTCTGACACCAGGGCGAGCGCCAGCGACCCGGCACTGTCGAAGCGGCCGAAGGCCAGTTCCTCCTCCGCGGTCCAGGGTACGTTGTAACGCGGGCGGCCGCGGTTCCTGCGGCTGTTGAAGGCGCTCACAAAGCGAGTGACCGGGTCGCGCAGGAAAAACACCACCTTGTCCCCCGGCGGGATATCCCTCAGGCGCGTACCGTGCGGGTGGAGAAACAACTGGTGGCGCCGACACGAACGATGGGGCCGCAGGGCATGCTTGACCGCCGTGCCGCCGGTCTTGCTGACGTGGAGCAGGTGCACACACTGCCTGCCGCGGGCGCGCGCCGCCACCGCGTCCAGCCTGGCCTTCAGTGGCGAGGCAGCGCGTTTCAGGCTGCGCCACAGGGTCCTCCTGCCCCGCGCCTCAGTCACGCCGCAGGTCCTCGAAGTTTGCGCGCAATACCTCGTCGTAGGCGCGCCCCATCGCCTCGAGGCTGAACTGTGCACGCACCAGCCGGTCGGCGCGCGCGGCGAGACCGGACGCCAGTTCGGCGTCGGACAGCAGGCGCGACACCGCGTCGACGATGGAGTCGCCGTCCGCCGGGTCGTAGCAGAGGCAGGTCTCGCCGTCGCGCACCAGCGCAGCACCGGGCTGCGCCTGCGAGGCCACCACCGGCAGGCCGGCGGCGAAGGCTTCCATCATCACCAGTGCGACCGGGTCACCGTAGCGCGAGTAGAAAAACAACAGGTCGTGGGAAGCGTACAGCGCCTGCAACTCCTCTCTTTCGACGGTGGCCAACAATTCCACCGACCCGGTGAGCCCGTGCGCGTCGATCATTTCGAGAATGCGCCCGCGGTACTCCGCCTGGCCCTGTGCCGCTACCGCGGTCAGTCGAAGGTCACCGTGACGCGCGCGGATGCGGGCGAACTCGTCGAGTATTAGATGCAGACCCTTGTCCGGGACGAGCCGGCCCAGCCAGAGGATACGCCTGCCTTCACACTCAGGCCGCTGCACCGGTGGCGGACAGGGAATACCGAAGTAAACGGTGTGATCCCGCCCCGGGGGCAGCCCCGCCGCCAGGGCCTCGTCGCGCCAGCCGCGGCTGGCGAACACCGCTGCGCGAATTGCGCCGGGCTCGGCGCGCCGCAGCAGATGGGAGTGGAATTTCCGGCGATAGCGCAGCCGGCAGAGCAGGCGCGCCAGCGGCCACCAGCCGGCGCGAAGCTCGTCCGCAAGCCCGCCGAGGCTGACCACCAGTGTGCGGGAATGGCGCCCGGTCACCAGGGCCGTCATTCCCGGCGGGCTGCCGTCGACAAAACAGAGCACGATGTCGTCCGCGGCAACCCCGGCGAGCAGGGCCTCCACCGCGGCGAGATTGTCGGAGGCGCCGACATAGTGGTCCAGGGGCATGAACAGGGCGGCAATGGCCCTGCGCATGCGCACCGGGAGGCGGTGCCAGAGCGTGAAAAGCCCCCGCAGGCGCGCCAGGGAGGCCAGCTTCGAGCGCGCCCGGGTAGTGCGCAGCGCCGGTCCGCCCGCGTCCCCCGCGCGGCCGACCGGATCGATGAAGGTCTCCGCCCTGTAACCCAGTTCGTCGAGCTGGTGCGCCAGGTCGCGGATGGCGATCTGCATGCCGCCGACATCGTCGGGGGAGAAGGTGGGACCGAGCAACAGCACCCGGGGGCCATCGCGACCCGCGCCCCGCCGCGCGGCCGGAACTGCGGTCTGTGCCACTACAGGCCCAGCGCCTGCCGCATCTCCGGGGGGGTCATCGGCCTGCGCTCAAGCGCCGCTGCCACCTGCAGTGTACGCTCGAGCAGCGCGATGTTGGTCGCCTGTACGGTCCTGTCCCGGTCCAGCCACAGGTTGTCCTCGAGCCCTACGCGCACACCGCCGCCGCTGGCGAGGCCGAGGGCGATGGCCGCGGTCTGTTGTCGCCCGATACCCCCGACACCCCAGAGCGAGTTTGCGGGCAGGTCCTTGATGATGGCACCGAGGTGGGCCGGGTCTGCCTGGCCGGTGAAGGGATTCCCCAGGATGATGTTGAAGACGTAGGGCGGCTCGATCACACCCCGGTCGATCAGGTAGTGCGCGTAGTTGACCATGCCCACGTCGAACACTTCCAGCTCGGGCTTGATGCCCCGCTCCGCCATGCGCTCCGCCAGGCCCAGTATCACGTCGGGTGCATTGACCGAGGCGCTGCGCGAAAAATTCAGCGAACCCAGCGTGAGCGAGGCCAGGTCCGGGCGCAGCTCGTCGGGAAGGGTCAGCACCGCACTGCGCGATTCCAGCCCCGGGTCGATGCGGCCGCTGCAGGAGGCGCAGATAACGACATCCTCGCGCGCATCGCGCAGCGCCGCGATGAACTTCGCGTAGGTCCCGGGCAGGTTACAGTTGGCCCCGGTATCATCCCTCGCGTGCAGGTGCACGGAACTGATCCCCAGCGCCAGGCACTCTCCAACGTCCCGCGCCACCTCCTCGGGAGTCAGGGGTACGTGGGGCGAAGTCTCACGGGTCGGCACGATGCCGGTGGGGCAAAGGCTCAGGGGAAAGGTCGACTCACCCATCCTGCGGCAATCTCCATCGTAGGTTTGCGGCCCCGCTAGACCGACACATCGTTGTAACCGGCGCATGCTTCGCGAATAACCCGTGCGGGGTTCCCCGCCACGACGGTGTGCGGCGGCACATCCTTCACCACCACCGCGCCCGCCCCGACAATCGCGTTGCGGCCCACGCTCACCCTGGGTGCGATGGTCGCGCCGCCACCGATGAACGCGCCGGCGTCGATATGGCAACTGCCGCACAACAGGCAGCCGGGCCCGAAACTGACGTAGTCGCCCACCCGGGCGTCGTGACCGATGGACACGGAGCGGTTGACCAGCACATTGTGCCCGAACCGGGAGTTTGCGCCTACCACTACCGCCGCGTTGACCTGCAGGCCCGGCCCCGACTCCACCGAGCTGGCCACGATAGCGGTCGGGTCCACCAGCACACCGCCCGCACCGAAGCCCAGGGAAGCGAGGGACTCGTCCAGCGCCTTGCGATGCCCGGGGGTGACCAGCGGCACGAGCACAGGCAATTGCTTGAGGCCTGCATCGAGGTCCTCGACACGAACCACCGGCGCGAGCCCGGCAAACTCACCCGGCTCGGGCATGTTGTCCACCCAGGCCGCCACCTCGACCCCGGCGCGGCGCGCCACTTCCATCATCTCGTGGGCGTACTCGGACCCGATGCCGAAAAACACGAGTCGCGGTGAATTGGGTTCCAGTGCCATCGCGTTATACCCTCCACTCCGCCAGGGCGGCACACACCGTGTCCACCTCCGCTTCCGTCAATTCGGCAAACACGGGCAGCGCCAACAAGCTGCCCTGGATCGCTTCGAGGTTCTCCATCGACGCCGAGCGCCCGAGGCCCGCGTAGGCCGGGTGGCGATAGCAGGGCTGTTCGTAGTAGCGCCGCGCCCCGATGTTCCGCCCGGCGAGAAATGCCTCGAGGTCGTCCCGGGCGGCACACTCCACCACGTAGAGGTGGTAGGCGTGTTCAATGTCCCCGACCTCCGCCGGCGCGGTAATATCGGGGTTTCCCGCCAGCACCCCTGTATAGCGCCGCGCGATCTGCCGGCGGCGCAATACGGAGTCACCGAGCAGCGCCAGCTTCAGTCGCAGCACGGCCGCCTGCAGGTCATCCATGCGTGAATTGATGCCGCTGACCCGGCTGATTCCCTCGCCGTCCCAGCCGTACTGGCGCAACCGGCGCACGCGATCGGCCAGCCCGGCATCCGCGGTGACCACGGCGCCGGCGTCGCCCATCGCGCCGAGATTCTTGGTGGGGTAGAAACTGAAGGCGCCCGCCGCGGCCAGCGCTCCCACGGGCCTGCCTCCTGTGCGCGCGCCGTGAGCCTGGGCGCAATCCTCCACCAGGGCGACCCCGCTCCCCGCGACCAGGGCGGACAATTCGTCCACGGCCGCGGGATGACCGTAGAGATGCACCGCCACTACAGCTCTGGTGGCGGGACCCAGCAGGGACTCGACGGCCCCGGGGTGGAGACAGCGCGTGCGCGGGTCGATGTCGGCGAGGACCGGTACCGCACCCGCCCGCTCGATTGCGGCAACGGTGGCAATCGCCGTGTGCGCGCTGGTGATGACCTCGCCACCGGCGACGTCCAGCGCCATCAGGCTGAGGGTCAGGGCGTCGGTGCCGGAGCCGACCGCAACCGCGTGGGGCGCGTCACAGAAAGCCGCAAACTCCGCCTCGAATGCCTGCACCTCGGGACCGAGTATGAAGCGGCCGCTGTCAATAACCGCCGCCTGGGCCGCCGCGACGTCCTGCGCGTGAGCACGGTACCAGCGCCCGGGGTCAGCAATGGGGATGCTCACGGCCAGTAGTGCTCCCGATACTCGCCGAAATACTCCAGGCTCGCGCGCAACCCGGTGGCGAGATCGACCTGCGGGGCCCATCCCAGCTCTCTCTCGATTAGTCCGCAGTCGCCATAGTAATCACCGATGTCGATGCGTTTGCGGTCCGCGGGAAATTCGACGAGCTCGACCTCCCCGTCGCCGTGAATCTCCACCATCTGCCGCGCGAGCGTCGCGAGGTCGACGACTTCACCCGAGCCGAGATTGTAGATCTTGCCCAGGGCTGCCGGCGCGGCGGCACTCAACAACAGCGCGTCTACCACGTCGTCCACGTAGTTGAAATCCCGGCGCTGCAGGCCGTCGCCGAAAATGCGCAGGGGCCGGCCGCTCAAAATGCGCTGTATCCAGGTGCCCAGGAAGGTCTGTCGGTCGTCCCGCACGCGCATGCGTGGGCCGTAGGTGTTGGTCAGGCGCAGCGTCGACATCGCCAGCTCGTGCACCTTTGCGTAGAGCAGGTGGTACATCTCCCCCGCGAGCTTGTTGATACCGTTGACGTCGACGGGATCCAGCGGGTGCTCCTCGTCAACGGGCAGGTACCGCGGCTTGCCGTAGATCTGCCGCGTGCTGGCATAGACCACGCGTATCGACGGGTTGAACAGGCGACAGGCCTCGACGATGGAGAGCTGCGCGCGCACATTGATCTCCATGTCCTGGCGCGGGTCGCGCATGGAATCGATGTGGCTGGTCTGCCCCGCGAGGTTGAACAGGAAGTCCTGGCCCTCGATGCGGGACTGCATGTTGCGCTCGTCGCGGATGTCGGAGAGGTCCACCGTCACCCTGTCGGCAATGCGCGCGATGTTGAAGCGGTTGCCGCCGTAATCCGGCAGCAGGGCGTCCACCAGGGTCACCTCCGCGCCGAGATCCACCAGCCGCAGGGCCAGGTTGGAACCGATGAAGCCCAGGCCACCCGTGACCAGGACCTTCGCCCCGTCGAAGCTGCCGCGAAACTTTCCGCTTGTCGAGTCTGCTGCTATGGCGTCTGGCCTCGCGTCCACCGGGGGCGCCCCCGCCGCCCGGAATTGGGCAGATACTGCACTCTCGGGGTCCCTGCTTCAAGCCCGCTCGCGGGCGCCTGTACTACCCCCTGCCCCTGGAGTAAAGTGGCGACAGCCTCCGCGCTCACCAAAGAATAGAAAACCGACTAGAGGTATCCGCAATGATCCGTCCGTTCTCCCGGCTACGTGCCCGGTCCGTCACGACACTCAGGCTCGCCGCCCTGCTCCCCGCCCTCGTCCTCGCCGGCTGTTCCGACGACTCCGACGCGCCCCTGGTGACCGCCGTCGACCGGGCCTACTACATCCTGCCCCCCGGCAACTTCGGCGGCCTGCCCACCACGGACAACTCCCTGGACCAGCTGCCGCTCTACGACGGCCTTACGCCCCTGCGCGGCGACGTGACCGATGCCGATATCGAGGCGCTGTTCCTGCCCCAGAACTTCCAGCCGGTGGGAGAGGCCACCGAGGAACCCACCGGCCGGCCGGGCACCACAATTCTCTACGACGAGTTCGGCATCGCCCACATCACGGGCGAGACCCGCGAGGACATGGCCTTCGGCGCGGGCTGGGTAACCGCCCGGGACCGGTCGCTGCTGGTAACACTCGGGCGCGGCCCGGCCCGTGTCGCGGTCGCGGACGTACCCGGTATCAACGCCTTCGGCCTGGTCACCAGCGGAGACACCTTCATCCCTAGCGCGGCCACCGAGCAACTGGTCACCGACCAGTTGGCGCTGATCGTGGCGGAGTACGGCGCCGAGGGCGAGGAAATTCTCTCGGACGCCCAGGCCTACGCCGACGGCATGAACGCCTACGAGGCGGCCAACGGCATCGCCAACCCCCTACCCTACAACGTGAACGACGTGATTGCGGTCACGGCATTCATCGGCTCGATCTTCGGCGCCGGCGGCGGCTCCGAGGTCGCCAACGCGGAATTCCTGTCCGTCCTGCTCAGCGGTCTCGGAGACGGCCCGGGACAGCAGGCCTGGGAAGACGCAATGCTGTTCGACGACCCGGAGGCGCCGACCACCATCGACACGGTCTTCGACTACGGCCCGTTGACCGGCGGCGAGGTCACAGGGTCTGTGATGATCGACGAGGGGTCGGTGGAGTCGCTCGACCCGCGGGAATTCAGCGTCGCTGCGCTGGCGCCGGGGAAGGCGCCGAAGAAACGCGCCTCGGACGCGATCATGGTGCCCGCGGTGGACGAACCGCCGGGCCTCGTGGCGTCCAACTGGCTGATGATCGACAAGCAGAGCTCTTCGAGCCGTGGCATCCTGGCGGTGCAGGGGCCGCAGCTGGGCTACTACTACCCCGAGATCGTGCAGCAGATGCACCTCAGCGCGCCGGGAATCGAGGCCCAGGGCATCGCGGTGCCCGGCCTGTCGATGTACCTGCTGATCGGGCGCACCGAGAATTACTCCTGGAGCCTGACCTCCGCGGGCCACGACGTGCGCGATGTCTACGCGGAGATCCTGTGCGAGCCGGACGGCTCCGACGCCACACGCGAGTCCCTGCACTACGAGTACAACGGCGAGTGCATTCCCTTCGAGATCATGGAGGCCGGCACACTCAACGGCGACCCCCTCGTGTACCCGTATTCCGTGCACGGCAACATGATCGGCACCGCCACGTCCGACGGCCAGCCCGTCGCCCTGACCCGCAAGCGCTCCACCTTCGGCCGCGACGGTCTCAACCTGGCGGGCCTGAAGGGCATGACAGAGGGCCACGCGTCGACCCCCGAGCGCTTCTACGAGACCGCCAACAGGTTCGGCTTTACCTTCAACTGGGGCTACGCCTCCCGCGACAACATCGCGTTCTTCTCCTCCGGTCGCATGCCCGTGCGCCCCGCCGGGCTGGATCGCAGGCTGCCGACACTGGGCACGGGCGAGTACGAGTGGCAGGGCTTCCTGTCACTGGAGGAGCACCCCCACGCGGCCGAGGGCCCCGACGGGCGGTTGCTCAACTGGAACAACCGGGCGGCGCCCGGCTTCATGCACGGCGACGGCAACCCCTACGGCTCGGTGCACCGCGTCGAGACCTTCGACCAGTGGCCGAACCGCGTCGATCTCGCCGGCGTGGTCGGTGTGATGAATCGCTCCGCCACGGAGGACGTGCGCTCCCCGGTGTGGCCGGTGATCAGCGAGGTGCTGCGCGGTGGCGAGGCGCCGACCGAACTGGCCGGGCAGGTGGTGGACCTGCTGGACGAGTGGGTGGCCGAGGACGCGCCCCGACTGGACGCCGACGATGACGGCTTCAACGACCGCGCCGGCCCCACTATATTCGACGCACTGTTTGAACCCCTGGCAGAGGCCGTGATGAGCCCCGTCTTCGGCGCCTATACGGAGGCACTGGACGATCGCCGCAACCTCGGCGGCGACGACGGCGCCAGCTTCATGGACAAGGACCTGCGCACGCTGCTGGGCCAGGACGTCGATGGTCCCTTCAACCTCAGCTACTGCGGCAACGGCGACCTCGACACCTGCCGCGACTCGCTCTGGCAGGTGGTCGATGATGTGGCCCAGGAACTGTCGGTGGAATTCGGCGGCGCCCCGGACACCTGGCTCAAGGAGGGGCAGCGCGTCGGGTTCATTCCCGGCCTGATCCCGGATACCTTCCGCGCCACCAACCGGCCCACCTTCCAGCAGGTGCTGGAGTTCGCGCCGGGCGGCTGAGCGCGACGTGAGCGTCCGGGAAGAGACCATCAACCTACCGGGTCGCTGGAGCGATCCCGGCTTCCACCTTCACACATACCAGGCGGGGGACGGCCCCGCGGTGGTGCTGTGCCACGGCTTCCCGGACATAGCACTTGGCTGGCACCGTCAGCTGCCTGCACTGGCGGAGGCCGGTTACCGCGCCATCGCGCCCGACATGCGCGGCTTCGGCCGCAGTTCCTGTCCCGACGAGATCGCCGCCTACAGCATGGGCGAACTCACAGGTGACCTCATCGCCCTGCTGGACGCGCTGGAGATCGAGCGGGCCGTCTTCGTCGGCCACGACTGGGGGGGCTTCATCGCCTGGGCGCTGCCGTTGCTCTACCCGGAGCGGGTGGCAGGTATAGTCGGGGTGTGCACTCCGTACATGCCCTTCCCCAGCACAGAAGTGCATCTCGGCTTTGTCGACGGCGTGGTCGAACGGCAGTACGTCGCCTGGTTCCAGGAACCGGGTGTCGCAGAGCAATACATGGACGAGCATGTAGAGGCCATCGTGACCCGCATCATGCGCACTGCCCCACCGCTCGAGGTTGTACTGGAATATGCCTTTGCAGACGGCAAACTCACCATGAATCCATTCCTGGGGGTAGAAGACCTGCCGCTCCTGGGCGAACCACTGCTCAGCGAAGATCACCTGGCAGCCTACATCGAGGCGTTCTCGCGCTCGGGTTTTCGTGGCGGTATCAACTGGTATCGCAACATCGATAACAACCTTGCGAACCACCCCGATGTGGGCGTGAAACCCATAGACCTGCCCTGCCTGATGTTCACGGCTGCAAATGACCCCGCGCTGCGACCGGAGCTGGCGGCTGATATGCCCGAGCGCTGCAGCGACCTTGAGATGCACCTCATCGAGGATGCGGGACACTGGGTGCAACAGGAACAGCCGGGAGCATTAAACAAGCACTTGCTGGACTGGCTGGCGCGGAGATTTCCCACCAAAGGCTAGAACGCAACGCTGGAGGCCCCTATGTTGTTGCTGCACGAGATACACGAGGTCGCCGGCCGCTGTGAAGACGACTTCGAGGCGGCGTACCGGGACGGCTGGCTGTCAGCCCTGGCGGCAACCGACGGCGCCCGCCTGCTGCACTTCCTGCACCACGCCCACGGCACCGGCGTCTCCTACAACGTGGTGACGCTGACCTGGTTGCGCGACGCCGCCGCATGGACCGAGCTGGCGACGAGACTCATGACCGGCGACCTCGCCGGTTGGGCGGCGGAGGTCGACGGGCTGCGACACGAGGTCACCGGCAAACTGCTGGCACCCCTGCCCTGGTCACCCCTGCAGGCACTGGACGTCGAAGACATACCCACCTCGGGGGTCGATCGCGATCCCGTCGTCTACATGGAAGACACCGTGTGGCCCTACGAGGGGATGCTCGGCGACTACATCGAGCGCTCCGGCGAGCACTACGCCGCCGAGATGGCCGAGCGGCGCGAGGAGGACACGGCGATTCTCGAGGTCGAGGCGAGTTTCCGCACGGTACCCGGCACCGGCCGGCGCCGGGAGATCGTGCTATGGCAGCGGGTGACGAAGCAGCGCGCCCTGTCGCCGCTGGTGTCGCGGGAAGTGCCGGAAAAGTACAAGCAGCCGGGAGGCTGGATGCACGATGCGCTTGCACTGCGCGACCGCTGGGAGAGCAAGCTGTTGCGCAGCGCGCGCTGGTCGCCGATGCCCTGAGCGCCCGGGGGCGCGCACAAACCCCGGCTACAGCAGGTCGTCCTCGTTGCAGGGCCCGTCACAGGTGTTTTCGACGACACCCGTATCGTAGAACCGCCGCAGGGTGGCGCCGATATTGCGCAACTCCGTCGCCCGCCCGTGCGGATCCGGCAAATCGTCTCCCCAGTGCGGGATGTTGGTAATCGGCGGATCCGGGTTGCCGAAATCGACCTCGATCATGGCCGAGCCCGTGTGCGGACCGCTGACGACGTCCAGCCCCCAGACATCCCGGATAGTCGGCGCGAGGTTGACCACGCCGCCGATAGTCCGCGCCATGATGTGCGCCCCAAGGTTGGTCACCTGGTGATCCGCCTTTGACACCTGGATCAGCACCTCGTGGGGCGGGGTCCCCGGCAGCAGGTTGTCGCGAATGTACTTTGAATAGCCCGTGGGTTCCGCCCGGTCCCACAGCCCCTGGACCAGCGCCAGGTTCATCTGCATGTGCAACCCGTTCCAGTCGTAAAGTGTATAGAGCGGCCCGGCATAGGGATCGAAATTGACGCTGCGGTTCAGCAGCAGATTGTAGGACTGCCCCGGCACGGCGAGCAGGCCGCGCTCGATGTCCGTGGTGAGCGCCATGAGCGTGGCGCCGAGAATACCCCCCTGGCTGCCGCCGAAGTAATAGCGCTTGCCGCCGTCCAGCGTGGCTCCGCCGCAGTCGCTGGCCAGGACCTCGTTCAGCAGTGTCGACGGGCCGCCGTCGGCCGCCACCGCCAGGGTGCGCATCGACATGATGTAGTTCAGGGTGCCCTGGTGCATGCGCTCCGGCACGGCGCGGAAGGTGGACAGGTCGCCGCCGGCGAGGGCCGCGAGCACCGTCGGCACGTCGTCGTGGGCGAAGCCTTTCCAGTCGAGACCGAACAGCGCGAGATTCTCCGTCGCGGCCAGTGGCTGCATGCCCAGCACCTGCTCCTTGGCGCCGAGTTGCCCGTGACCGAAAGCCACCAGGGGCGCGGCCTCTGTCTGCGCACTCATCGGCACGATCAGCGCCGCCGCGTAAGGATAGGTACCGTTCTGGGCGGGCAGTCCGTCCGCGCCGAGGTTGAGCAGGCCGCCGGTCTCCCCCTGGGTCATGTAAAGCGGCATGTCGAAGGTGATCTCCAGCCGGCAGGCCATGCCGTCGATCAGGCTCTCGTTGCGCACTTCCACCGAGTAGGATACCCCCTCGGGGTAGGTCGCGAGCGCCTCGTCGCGGATGTGCACCATGGCGTGGGTGTTGTTGTCGCGGCTGGCCGTGGTGAAATCCCACGCCACCTGGAGATCCCCGCGATCGACACCGCTTCCCTGCAAAATCGCGAAGATGTCCTCGAAATGCCCGCGGCGGGAGCGCACCACGTCGTCCTCCGAGGGCAGCAGGTCGCGCAGTTCCATGAAGGCAGGGGAGGCGGACAGCACATCGCCGTTGCCATCCACCACCCTGCGCACAGCGGCGATGTAACGGGTGGCGTCGTCGAGTCGCACCGCGGGTCGCAGCATGAAGGCCTGCTCGGCGCGCAGCTCGTCGATGTCCCGCCCGATGGTGAAGTTCGGCGGCGAGATGCCGTCGTCGACCCGCAGCTTGGCCTGCACAACGTACTCATCCAGGTCCACCCAGTGGGGCACCCGCTCGCCGGTCGATGCATTGACCAGCACGGTCGGCGAATCGGGCAGCAATGAATCGCCGATACTGTCCGGCGTGGCGAGACCCGTGACAGTGGCACCCGGCAGGTGGGTCATGGCGGATATGCCCGGGGAGAAACCGTCCATCTCGTTGAACGCCGACGGACTCGAGCGCTGCCCGCTGGTGTTCGCGGGCATGATGACGTCCGGCAGTGCCAGGCGCCGCCCGCTGGCCGTGGCGGGGTCCTCCACGCTCCAGTAGTCGTTCGGGTAGGGGAAGCCGCAGTACGTGGGAGTGATCGGGTCGCAGGCCGCGGGAGGTGCGGGCACGTTCGCGTCTGCGTCCAGCAGCCAGACACCGAGGTCGCTGTCGTCGCTGCACCCCGCCAGGATCGCCAGCAGGGCCAGGAGGGCCGGCCGGCGCAATATATTGTTATTCATGGACTGATCTTAGGAGCGTGGCGCGAATCGGTCAATTTCGGGGCAGATCGGCGGGTCAACGCGGTGCTTGACTCGCCGCCCCGTCGATAGCAGCGTAGGCGGCTATGGAAGAAGCCCAGTTTCTCTTGCGAGGTATCGCGGTCGGCCTGCTGCTGGGCATGACGATGACCGCGTGGCTGCGCTTTCGCCACTACTACCCATTGCGGGTCCTCGGCCTGTTCGGCCTGTGCCTGTGCGGCTACCTCCTGGCCCCGGTCCTGCACGATCTCGGCCGCGGGCCGCTGTTCTATCTGGCGGTGGTGTTTTCCGACGCCTCGGTGCTGCTGTTCCTGCTGCTCGTGCAGGCCCTGTTCGACGAGCACCCGGGGCCCGCCCTGCGCAGCCTCTGGTTCGGCGCCCTCTACCTGGGCGCCAGCTACACCGAACTGGCGCTGGAGCACGGCCTCGGCCTGGACACCCGGTGGCTGCGCGCGCCGATACGGCTGGCCATGCTCGGGGGCGCCCTGTACTCGCTGTACGTGGTTGTGCGCAACTGGCGGCAGGACCTCGTGGAATCCCGGCGCCGCATGCGCCTGGCGGTGTGCGGCATCACAGGCTGCTACGTCATCGGCGTCACGCTGGTGGAGTCCATCATGCGCGACCAGCCGATCCCCGACTGGGTGGAACTGGCCAATACGGTGGGCATCATCGCCAGTATCCTGGTCTTCCTGGGCGCGGCCCTGCTCATGGGCGAAGAGGGCCTGCTGCCGCCGGCACCGGCACCGGCGGGCACACCGGCTGCGGAGCCACCGGCGGACCCGGAACTGGACCGGCTCCTGGCAGCCATGGGCGAAGAGGGGGCCTACCGGGAGATGGACCTGACCATCCGCAGTCTCGCGTCCCGCCTGGGTATCGCCGAACACCGCCTGCGCAAACTCATCAACACGCGGCTGGACTACCGCAACTTCAACGACTTCCTCAATCACTACCGGCTGCAGGAGGTAACCCGGCGCTTGCGGGACCCCGCCGAGCGACAGGTGCCGATCCTGACCATCGCCATGGACGCGGGATACCGCTCGATGACCACCTTCAACCGCGCATTTCGCGCCGAAAACGGCACCACCCCCTCCGACTTCCGCCAGCAGCACTGTGCAAATCCCGTAAAAAGCTGACCGATTCCGAAATCGCCCAGCATTTTTCGGTGGCGGTAAGCATTGGGACCCCCTGAGGGCCTTTAATTCGCCTCGACGTCAAACGCGACTCACGTGGAGGTGACACAATGTCCCAACTGTTTGAATTCTGGATTTTCGTATGGGGTTTCGATAGCGCTCGCTATCTTTTTGGCGCCGGCGGCGTCGCCCTGGTGCTGTACGGCTGCTGCCCCCGTTTCTCGGAGCGCAGGCGCATCCAGGCGCGCCGCGCGCAGGCCGCGGACATGCGCCGGGAGGTCGGCTACTCCCTGCTGACCACCGCGGTCTACGCCTCGGTGGCACTGGTGACGGTGGAACTGGAGCGCCTGGGATACATCCGGCACTACGACGACATCAGCATCTACCCGCTGTGGTACACGGCGCTCAGCCTGCCCTGGGTGCTCGTCCTGCACGACGCCTACTTCTACTGGGTGCACCGGCTGATGCACTGGAAGCCCCTGTTCCGGCTGTTCCACCTGGTGCACCACCGCTCGCACACGCCGACCACCTGGGCGGCCTACTCCTTCGCACCCGGGGAGGCGCTGCTGATGGCGCTGTTCGTACCGCTCTACGGATTTTTTTTCCCGGTGCACGAGTGGGTGCTGTTCGGCTTCCTCATCATCATGATCGTGCGCAACGCCATGGGTCACTCCGGTGTGGAGTTTCACCCCGCCTGGTGGGTGGACTCACCGCTGGACGTGTTCACAACGGTCACGCACCACGACCTGCACCACCAGCGGGGGCGGGGCAACTACGGCCTGTACTTCACCTGGTGGGATCGCTGGATGGGCACCGAGTTCGAGGACTACAGGGCGCGTTTCCGCGAGGCGGCGCGGGGCCGGGAACACGCGGCGGCCTGAGCCTGGCCGGCGCCCCGCCCGCTGGCGGCGGCAAGGGCTTTGGGCTATGGTGACCCTCCGGTAATAACAACCACAAGCCATGCTCGCCGCCCTTGCCATCCTCGCGCTGATCGGCGGAGCCCTGTTCTTCGGGGCCGGCGCCCTCGAGGACCACATGTTCCCGCCCCAGCCCGCGGTCGACCTCGCGGCCCAGCCGCGCTGTGAGGCCGCGGTGTTCGACACCCCGGCGGATGTGCGCATTCTCGGGGTCTCCCTGGAGACCTCCCCCGAGGAGCACTGTCGGGTCACGGGGGTCATCGAGACCGAGATCAACTTCGAGCTGCTGCTGCCGCTGACGTGGAACGGCAAGTTCGTCATGGGAGGCGGCGGGGGCTTCGTCGGCTCCGTGGTCAACACCGCGTACTTCTACGGCGCGCTGCAGTCCGGCTACGCGACCGTCGGCACCGATACCGGCCACCGGGGTCACGCCGTCGATGCCAGCTGGGCACTGGACAACCCCGAGCGCGTCGAGAATTTCGGCCACCGGGCGGTGCACCTGACGGCGGTTGCCAGCAAGCAACTCATAACCTCGTTCTACGGACAGCCCAGCCGGCTCAACTATTTCATGGGATGTTCCCGTGGCGGCGGCCAGGCACTGATGGAGGCCCAGCGCTACCCCGCGGACTTCGACGGCATAGTTGCCGGCGCCCCCGCCTACAACTGGACCATGGGCATCGGCGCCAACGCCACACAGATAACGCAGGCCCAGTACCCCGACCCGCTGGACCTGGAAGAGGCGCTGATCACTCCCGCGGACCAGGCCCTGATCGCGCAGACCTACCTGGCGCAGTGCGACGCGCTGGACGGCATCGAGGACGGCATTCTTATCCACCCGCCCGCCTGCGATTTCGACGTCGACTCCCTGCGCTGCGACGGCAGCCGGTCGCCCTGCCTGGAGGATGCGAAGATTGCCGCCATGCAGCGCATCTATCGGGGGCCGGTTATCGACGGCGAGTCGGTCTGGCCCGGTTTCCCCCTCGGGGGCGAGACCAGCGAGGGCGGCATGTCCGTCTGGCTCACCGGCGGCATGAAATATTTCCGGGAGGCGAGAAGCGAACTGGACAGCGGCGCGTTCCCGGCGCCGCGCGTGCCCAGCGCGAGCTTCGGGTTCGGCACCGGCGTCATGAAGTACCTGATATTCAACGACCCTGACTGGGACTACGCCACCTACGACTTCGACGGTTTCGCCGAGATCTCCGAATCCGCAGCAGAAATTCTCAATGCCACCGACGCGGACCTCTCGCCCTTTCGCGAGCGCGGCGGCAAGCTGTTGATGTACCACGGCTGGTCCGACATGGCCCTGAGCGCCTACGCCACGATCGATTACTACGACGAGATGCTGGCCGGCGACCCGTCGGCGGGGGACGACGTGCGCCTCTACCTCATGCCCGGGGTGGATCACTGCTTCGGCGGCGCCGGACCCTCCTTCGTGAATTTCCTCACCGAGATCGACCGCTGGGTCGAGGGCGGTGAACCGCCGGGGGCGATGGAAGCCCGGTGGCTGCGCTGGCGCTTCCTGCCGGCCGGCTCGCGCATAATCTGCCCCTACCCCCAACAGGTGCGCTACAACGGCAGCGGCGACACCCGCGACGCGGCGAGCTTCCACTGCGCGATACCGGAGTCACCATGAACAGATTCAGCAGTCCCCTCCACCTGACAGCGCTGCTCGCGCTGGTCCTCGCCCTGTTGCCCGGCTGTTCCGACGACAGTGACCGCGATCCCCTGCGCGACCCGGCGCTGGCCGTGTATGCCGACCCGGGCACCGGGCCCTGGGAAACCGTGCCGCGCGAGGCGCTGGTCGAGGAGTGCGGCCTGGACCCGGATATCCTGGATACCGTCGACGCCGGCATCCCCTACTCCTACGCCATCGTGCGCTACGGCAAGCTCTGCCACGAGTTCTACCACCCGGAAGATCCCGGCCCCGGCGAGCTGGCCAACAACTTCTCAGCGACAAAGACGCTGGCCGCCGCCACGGTGGGCCGCGCCGTCCGGCTCAGCGCCGACCTGCCGCGCCCGCTGCGCGACACGGACCGCATGGACGCCTGGGTGGACGACATTACCTTCAATCCGGACGCGCTGGTGGCGCACGTGCTGGCCATGGTCGGTTACAACGACAGCCTGGCCTTCGGCGAACGCGCCTTCTCCTACGACGCCGACGGCAGTCGCGAAATCAACCGGCTGAGCGACGTGGTCGAGGCGGTCATGGCGCAGGCCCCGGACAGATTCAGCGGCGCGACCACCACGGGGGAATTCGCCCAGCGCGAGATTTTCGATCGTCTCGGCATGCACAACAGCATCTGGGACGGGGAGAGTTTCGGCTCGACCTGGCACTCGAACCTGCGCGACATGGCGCGGCTCGGGGTGCTGCTCATTCACCAGGGCGCCTGGGACGGCGTGCGCCTGATCGACCCCGAGTGGGTGTACAAGATCATCCACCCGGCCTTCGAGGACAGCAACACGTCCTACGGCTACCTCACCTGGGTGGCCGCCAGTCGCAACTATTACCTGCCGGGATTCGACATACTGTTCCCCGCGCCCCTCGGCTCCTGCCAGCCCTCGGCGCTGTGGCCCTCCTACCCGCACGGGCTCAGCGAATCCCCCGACTGCAACTACGACGGCCTGTACTCCTGCCAGCAGACCTACGACGTCGGTGCGTTTGCCGCCGCCGGCTTCGGCGGCCAGCTCATCGTGGGCCACCGGGGTCTGGACCTCGTCATCGTGACGCGCAACGCGGGGGCAACGGCGTTCATCGCCACGCCCTGGGACGCGGTGCGCAGCGCTCTGGTCGCACACGACCCGCAGTACGCGGGGAACGAGGACGCCTTCTGTGAAGCCTACGGGGCGGGGGACTACGCGCCGGACCTGATCCGCGAGGGCTGACCCGCGGCGGCGGCACGTCAGTGCACCGAGTTGCTGCCCCCGGCGCGCGGCCTGCCCGCCTCGGCAAACAGGTAGTCGAGATTCAGGCACTCGTCCGCCAGCAGGCGGGTGCCGTCGATGGTATTGACTATGAACTCGTCGAACTGGCGCTGTGCGACACCCGCGCCCGACAGCAGGTGGGCGGTGGCCACCAGTTGCGGCGTCTCGTCGTCGACCACGTCCAGGAACACCTTGAGGCTGGGATAATCCATGTTGATGCGCCCCAGGTCCGAGGCCAGGGGCAGGACCGCCATCGGGCGGATCTCCAGCTCGGTGCTGAGCAGGATATTCGACTTCTGGACGAAGAGGCGGCTGTTGACCACCCCCTCGAGGGATTGCAGCGCGCTGACATGAAGGCCCTCGCACTCCCCGCAGAGATAATTCTCCACGTGCAACTCCTGCAGCCAGCGCTCGAGCTGTTCGCGGTCGGGTTGGACGAGTTCGCTCATGACATGCTTCGGCGGAAAAGGTGTTCCGACAACCAGGGTGAAGGGCCTGTACTGTAGCAGATAACCGGGGGCGCCCGCCAAGCAATGCGGGGCCCTTGATCACCGGCCCCGAAGCCGCCACCATGGCTTGAGCCGGGGGCCCGGGCCCCCGAATCCAATACCGTCGGGAGCGGCCCATGAGCACTGCGCGCGACGACACACCTGCGCTTATCGCCTTCGTGGTGGGGGTCGCGGTGCTCGCATTCCTGTACGGCACGATGGCGGGCTGGCGGGACTGGTTCCCGGCGCCGTACGTCAAGGACGCGGTCAGGGCCTACAAGCAGCTCAACCGGCCGCCGCGGGGGCGATGGTACTACTCGGAAACGGACAGGACGGTGGCCATACCCACCCTGGCGGCGGACCGCGTGCAGCCGGGGCTGACACTGGTCACGGCGCTGGGCCCCGACGGCGGGCCACTGGACGTCGACATTCTCACCCACGAGGGTGACGCGGTGCAGTCCTGGGACATCGACTGGCACGAGACCTGGCCCGGCGACGATCGCGACCACATACCGGAATACCGCCTGCCCCAGACCCGCCCCGGCACCCACATTCACGGGATCGTGCTCGCTGAAAACGGCGATATCATATTCAACTTCGAGTCCCTGGGACTGGTGCGCATGGACCCGTGCGGAGAGGTCGTCTGGTATTTGGCACACCGCACGCACCACTCTGTCTTCCGCGACGAACACGACACCCTCTGGGTGCCGGGCCTCGACTACCACACCGTCGCCGACGAACGCTGGCCCCGGCACGAACCGCCGTTCCGGGAACCCCTGGTGTTGCGTATCTCCCTCGAGGGCGACATCCTGGCGCGCCACTCCGTCCTGGAACTCCTGCGGCGCAACGGCCTGGAGGGGCTGCTCTACCAGGGAACCACGCAGAACCGCTGGTTCAAGGCCAGCGGGGACACCATGCACCTGAACGACATCGAGGTCTTTCCCTCGACGCTGCCCGCCGGCGTCTTCCACCCGGGGGACCTCATGGTGTCGTTGCGCAACATCAGCACTGTCGCGGTCTTCAGGCCCCCCGCGATGGAGCTCGTACACCTCAGTACCGGCGGCTTCGTAAGGCAACACGACCCGGACTTTATCGACGGCAACACGATCTCCGTCTTTGACAACAGTCCTGTCGACAAGCGCAGCAAAATCGTACTGGAATCGGTGGACACGGGTGCCACCCGGGTGCATTACACAGGTTCGGGGGAGATGCCCTTCTTCACCGACATCATGGGCAAGCACCAGTGGTTGCCCAACGGCAACGTACTCATCACCGAGTCCATGCGGGGCCGCGCCTTCGAGATCGATCCGGCGGGCGACGTCGTCTGGGAGTATTTCAACATCGTGGCGCCGGGAACACTCGGGGTCATGGAGGAAGCCACACGGCTGCCCGACACATTCACCCCCGACCTGTTCGCCGCGCGGCGTACGGCGTGCGGCGCAGGCTAGTCCCGCGAATCCGCCCAGCCGCCGGGCACCACTCCGTCGACGCGCACTCTCCGGGCCGCGAACAGCCAGTGGCCATCCACCCGCCGGTACTCGTCGGTGTAGCGCCCCCAGTGGTCGAGCCCGTCCTGCGTGTAGACAGAGAAGTAACAGCGCCCCCGAGCACTGTTACGCCCGGTGAGCTCGATGGTAAGCGTCGCGGTGTGGTGGTGCAGGCTGCGCAGGGCGGGCACACCCTCGGCCGGCTCGGCGACCGCGCCAAAGAACGCACCGATAGCTGTTGCGCCCTCGACGGGAGCGCGCCCGGGCACCTCCAGCACGGCGTCGGGCGCGAAGAGCGTCATCATCGCGTCGATGCGACCGCTGTCCCCCAGGCTGTTGTAGCGGGCCACAATGTCGCGAATAGCCTCGCGCGCCACCAGTTCTTCAATGTCCACAGTCACTCCCTCGCACCGGCCCCGCCGCAGCGCCTAGAACTCGTAACCCAGGGTTATCCCCAGCTCCCTCCCAAGTGTGAAAGGCAGGGTGAGAGCCGGGGGCAGCCCGGGATCCCCGTTCTGCGTCTCGTTCGGCAACTGTCCCGCGATCTCGTCCGTGAGATTCTTGCCCCAAAAGCTGACGATGAACGAGCCATTGGTGGCACCGACATTCAGATTGATGAAATTGAGAGCGTCGTTGTAGCGCTGCGTTACACCTTCGCCGTCCGACTCCGATCGCCAGGTCCACGACAGATTGGAGAAGAACTCCCAGTCGTCAGCGAACTGCGTCGCGTAGATTAGCTGCGTGTTGGTATTGAACTTGGGCAGGTTGTTCAGGTCCTGGCCCGATTCCGCGGGACAGATGTACTCTCCCACGGGGTCCCCGTACTGGTCGGAGCAGAACTTGTCCTGCCACTCCTCTATCGTGGCGTCGAAGTAGGCCATGCGGAAATCGACCGTCCACTCCGGGGACCACAGGTAAGCCACCTCCATCTCGACCCCCTTGGTAACCACCTCCTCCACGTTTCCCATCACCAGGGTGTACAGCGCACCGATGATGTCCAGCTCGGGGTTGTTCGGCTGGGGCAACCTGGCGATGTGGTCGTCGTACTCCTGGTAGAAAATGTCCGCGCTATACCTCACGCGGTTGTCCAGCGCCGTGCCCTTTATACCAATTTCAAAGGCGGTGGAGACCTCCTTGTCGGTGTCAAAAAACAGCGGCGCCGTCTCCGAGATTCCCTCCGATCCCAGCGCGTCGCCGATGGAAAGAATAGCGGGCATATAAGGATTCAGTGCGCCCTCCCGGTAGGCGTTGTCGATCGCCAGGTAAGCCGTGGTGCGATCGTTGAGGTAGTGGTTGATCTTGAAACTCCAGGACAGGTGGTTGAATCCCTCCTCCTCGTCGATCGCCGCGGGAAATCCCGCCACATCCACGTCCGAGAACAGCTCGTCCGTGTTGTCGTCGTAGCGCAGGCCGAACCTCAGGTCCCAGGCCTCGGCGACATGCCAGGTAAGGTTGCCGAACGCCGCCTGGCCCGTAATATCGCTCTCGACGAGGTTGCTCACCTGGGCGCCGCCAACATCCAGGAAAGAGTCCACGTCCGTGTCTCTTGAAATCAGGTACAGTCCGGCCACGTAATCGATGACCTCCCCCGCGTCGGAAACGCGCATTTCCAGCGAATACTGCTCCGTTTCGAGGACGACCGAAACGAAACCCTCTTCCGTCGTGGGATTGGGGGCCTGGTTCTGCACGAAGTCCGTGTCGAACTGCTCGTATCCCATGATGACCGCGTAGTCGGCGGACTGCCCGCTGCGAAAATACCGGATCGCCAGGTCCTCCACGTCCGTATCCGAGCCGCTACGGAAGTTCCCGTAATCTGTACGATCGTTGAAATCGCTGTAGATGGCGGCGACCTCGTTGGCCCCACCGGTCGCCGGCACCAGCCCCTCGTAGGACTGCCAGCCGTAGTAATCCTCCAGTTCCTTATAGCCGGCGTGGAGGTGCAACTCGTCGTCGCCTGTCGGCTGCCACAACAGCCTGCCGCGCACCGACTTGTGGTCCTTGCCGCCGGTGTTGTCCTCCGTCGCCAGCGGACTGCGCATCTTTATGCCGCCGTCTGATTCCGCGTACACGCCGGTCAGGCGCAGGGCGAGGCTGTCCTCGTGCAGGGGAAGGTTGAGCGCGCCGCGGATATCCGTGGTCGGCTCGTTGTTGTTGTCCCACTGGGAGTAGCTGCCCTGGACAAAGCCACCCACCCGGTCAGTAGCGGGCGCAATGGTCGTGATGTTGTAGGCGCCCGCCGGGGCGTTGCGGCCGTAGAGCGTACCCTGCGGACCGCGAAGTACCTCTATCCGCGCCACGTCCACCATGGTCGCAAACACCGCGCCGGGCTGGGATACGGCCACCTCGTCGACGAAGATAGGAACACTCTGTGCCGCGCCCGCCGCGAAGAAATCGGGCCCGACGCCGCGCAGCTTGATAGCCGCCAGGGTGGGACTGGTGGCATTCATCTCCACGCCCGGCGTCAGCTGGGCGGTTTCACTGAAGTTGAAGATGGCGTTGCGGGCAATGTCGTCGGCACTTACCACGCTGATGGAAATCGGCACATCCTGCAGGTTCTGAATCCTGCGCTGCGCCGTGACAAGGATCTCCTCCAGTTCATCCGCCGCCGCGACGGGAAATGCCGCAACCAGCGCGCCTACTAACACCGCAACTCTGGACAGGTGTGCCAAAGTAAACCTCCGCAACATGTTGTTATTGTAGCGCGCCGGGCCGGGCCACTCGATACAGGTCAAGGACTGTTGCGCCTGGCCCACCAGCCCAGCAGCGTAAAACCGAAGCCGGCGAGCACGATGGTGGGGAGTGTCGAGTTGAACGGCTCCGGCGTGCCGCGCATGCTGTGCACGAGGTACGTCAATACCACCGCGAGGCCCCCCGCGCCCAACACTCCCGCCGGCACGGCGATGATCCCCGGGTTGAGCGCCAGCGCGATCCGCTCGTTAAGCCGCATCATGTAACCGCCGGCGAAAAAGGTGTAGGTTCCCTGCTTCAGGGCGGCCACGGACGCGCTGGACCAGCCGTGGTCGAGATTGATGTAAAAGACTATCCCGCCGAGCACCAGCGCGCCCGCCACCGCACCACGGTAATCGATGTGCCGGTCGAGGAATGACTTGAACCTGCCCGGGAAGCCCAAGCTCTACGCGTCCAGCCGCATGTTCCCGAGGAAATCCAGTTTGCCCAGGGGCACGCCCGCCATGCGCAGGATGGCGTAGGTGGTGGTGGCGTGGAAATAGAAGTTGGGCAGGGAGAACGACAGGATGAAGTTCTCCACGCTGAAGGGCAGCTCGAATCCGCCGGCCTTGAACAACAGCGGGCGCCCCTCCAGCTCGTCCATTTCCTCGCGCGCAACACCCCTCACGGTCTCCCTCGCCTCCGCTACCAGCGCCTGCAGCGCGGCATAGTCGAGCTCTCCAAGGTCCGGCGGCGGTGCAAAGTTACCCGCGCGTATCCCCGCGACGGCCCCGTGTGAATGGTGCCAGACGGACACCACCTGGAACCGGAACGGCGCCATATCCTCGCGCAGGCGCGTCTCCACGATTTCCGCGAGGTCGATACCGCCCCCGTCGGCGTGCTCGGCTCCCTTCTCCAGTATCGCTGCGGTGGCATCGAGCACCTGCTGGTAACTGGCAATGCTGACATCGTAGAGGGAAAGGGGCATGGCCTGGTCTCCATTTCAATGAACTGTCAATTTTCTCCAGCGAGCCCGCCTGTTGTCCAGATGTCACGGGGCGGGCCGGCGCAGGTCACGCAGGCCGAAATGGCGCGAGAACAGCGCGTCGCGCGCCCTGCGCGGCAGGCGCGACAGGAATTGGAACGCACCCGACCCGCCCCCCTCGCGGATGACCGCCGGCGGCGGGCTGCGCAGCAACTGCTCCCACACCCGCCGGGCGAACTCCTCGCTGTCCATGGGATTGTCCTGGCTGGCGCGGGCGCGGCGCAGGATGTGGCGGTGGACGGACCGGTAGAGAGATTCCTCGCGCGCATAGTGCGCCAGCTCGTCGTCGGCCAGGGCGTTGTCGGCGATGCTGGATTTCACCGCACCCGGTTGCACCACGACGACATCGATACCCAGTGGCGCGAGTTCCATACGCAGAGCATCCGAGGCCAGGTGCAGGGCCGCCTTGCTCGCGGAGTAGGCGCCGACGAACGGCGTGGTGAAGACGCCCATGATGGAGCCGACGTTGGCGATACAGCCCGCACCGGCCCGGGACATGAGCGGGATGACGGCCTGGCAGACGGCCAACTGGCCGGTCACATTGGTGGCGAGCAGGTTCCCGACCCGCTCCAGGGGAACCTCCGCGAGCGGTCCGAACAGGGCCTGCCCCGCGTTGTTGAGGAGAACGTCGATGCGGCCGCTGCGCGCGGCGATCGTGTGCACCGCGGCGTCGATCGAGTCGGCGTCGGTGACATCCAGCGGCAGCGCGTGTATGTCGCCATCGCCCAGTTCATGCAGGGTCTCGGGGCGCCGGGCGGTGGCGTACACGGTCATGCCGCGCCGCGCCGCCTCCCGCGCGAGGGAGCGTCCGATTCCCGAAGAGCAACCGGTAATCAGGACGGTCTTGCCATGCATGCCCTTCCCCTCACCATTTGACAGGAGACGCCCGCGGCAACACTATCGTTGCCGGACAAGCGACTCATAACTATACGCGCCGCGGGCAGATGCGGACAAGCACACACCCGCAATCGCACAGGGAGCTCCCCATGAAAGCAGCGGTATTCGAAGCACTCGGCCAGCCCATCAAAGTCTACGATGACGTCGACATCATAGCGCCGCGAGCCGGCGAGGTGGGCGTGCGCATTCACTACTGCAGCGTCTGTCACTCGGACCTGCACGTGGTGGACGGCGAGTTTCCCCTGTTCGGCCCCACCGTGCTCGGCCACGAGGCCTCCGGCGTAGTGGAATCGGTGGGCGAAGGGGTGACGCGGCTCGCGGTCGGGGACCATGTCGTGCTCACACCAGTACCGCCCTGTGGCCACTGCTATTTCTGCGTGCGCGGCCAGGAGCAGTTGTGCGCCAACAACACCGTGATCAACACCTTCGCCCTCGCGGACGGCAACACGAGCCTGTCCCGGGACGGCGAGGTCATCTACAAGGGTCTGGGTGTCGGCGCCTTTGCCGAGTACGTGGTACAGCCGGCCAACGGCGCGGTGAAGATCCCGGACAGTGTTCCCCTGGACCTGGCCTGCCTGATGGGCTGCGCGCTGCAGACCGGCACCGGTGCTGTGCTCAACACGGCGGAGGTGGAAACCGGTGCCAGCCTGCTGATCATGGGCCTGGGGGGTGTGGGCGTGGCCGCGGTACAGGGCGCCCGCCTGGCCGGCGCCTCGGTCATCCTGGCCTCCGATCCGCTGGAGGAGCGCCGCGAGCTGGCACTGCAGTTTGGCGCGACACACACGATAGACCCGCTCAAGGAAGACATACACGCGCGCTGTCTTGAACTGACCGAGAACCGGGGTATGGACTACGCCTTCGAAACCGCGGGGATTGCCAGGCTGACGGAGCTGGCGGTCAACCTGATCCGTCCCGGCGGCGCCGTGGTCTGCGTCGGGGCACCGCCTCTCGACCAGGGCGTGGAAATTCCCAACTTCACGATGTTCTCCAGTTTCGAGAAGAAGCTGCTCGGCTGCCTGATGGGAAGCTGCAATTCCCTGCACGAAATCCCGCGACTCGCCGGACTCTGGGAGGGCGACAAGCTGGACCTCGAGAACATGGTGACCAACCGGCGGCCTATCGGGGAGATCAACGAGGCTTTCGAGGACCTCAAGGCCGGCAGGGGTATCCGCACCGTGCTGGCGCTCTAGGGCACGCCCTCCCCCCGCGACAGTGCCGCGGTCAGTCGGCGGGCCCGGCGCCGCGAAAAAAGGCCCATATATGTTGCGCCGCGTAGATGTCCCGGTTGGACCCGCCCAGCAGCCGGGGCATGTGGATTTCCGGGTTCGGCGCGCTGTGGCCGCCGCCCTCCACCCGGTACAGGGCCACCGGCACCCGCCCTGGCCCGGCCCACAGGGAGAGCGTCACCGTACTGCCGTCCCCCGGTGTGAGGTCGTTCAGGGGAAATTCCCGCGGTCCCCGGGTGTACCCCGCGAGATCCGCCCAGTAGTCGACGGTCTCGCGGGAGGAGAGCACCTCACCGCGGTTGCCGAACAGCCCGTACAGGGCCACCGTACCGCCCTCGTAGGGATTCATGGGGTCGGCGGTGCCGTTCATCAACAGGAAGGGAACGGCCACCCCCGACGGGCGACAGTCCATGTTCCGGGCCGCGGGCATGCTGGTCGCCACGACGCCCACGCCCGCCACCAGTGTGGGCGCCTCGAGGGCGAGGCGCAGCGCCATCTGACCGCCGTTCGACAGGCCGGTCGCGTAGACCGCACCGTGCGCCACGCCCAGCTCTGCATCCAGCCGTTCGATCAGCGCAGCCATGAAACCCACGTCGTCCACACCCAGGGTATTGGCACTGTAGGGGCCGGCCTTGCGACAGCCGTTGAAATGGCCCTCGAAGCCTTCCGGGTACGCCACCAGGAATCCCTCTTCCTCGGCCAGCACTTCAAAGGCGTAACCGAAGGCGGCGCGGGCCTGGGCGGCATCGCCCATCGAACCGTGAAACACCAGCACCACCGGCGAGCGCTCGGCACGCGTCGAGGGTACGTAGTAGGTGTAGGTGCGCTGCCGTCCCTCCCACTCCAGCTCGCCCTCCAGCAGCTGCCCGGCCAGCGGGGGCTCCGGCGGCACGGACAGGTACAGCCCCCAGGCGAGCAGCGCGACGGGCAGGAGCAGGAGGAGCAGCCATCGCCAGGGAAATCCGGTTCTGCCGGTCATGGGCACTCAAGTCCTTGTGCGGTCCTCCATATAAGTATATACCTGCGCTGCCGGGCAGTGCGCCCGGACGGTGACTAATCCGGGTACTGCGACAGGCTGGAGGCAGGCATGCGAAGACGCGAATTTCTCGGGGGCGCCGGCGTGGCGCTCGGCGCGACGGCACTGGCCGCACGCGCGGTGGCGGCCGACGCGGCAGATGCGGCCGCGACTGCGGCAACCCCCGCACCGGCGGACTGGAAAGCCCTGCGCGACCTGTTCCCGCTGACCCATGACTATGTGCACCTCGCCACCTTCCTGCTGGCCTCTCACCCCGCCCCGGTCGCGCGTGCCATCGAGGAACACCGCCGCGGCCTGGACGACAACCCGGCCGATTACCTCCACGCGCACGACGCCCGTATCGACAAGCAGGTCGCCGAGGCGGCCGCCGCCTACATGGGTGGCGACTGGTCGCAGATTGCACTGACGGACAGCACCACCATGGGACTGGCCATGGTATACAGCGGCATCCAGGTCGAGCCCGGCGATGAATTGCTGCAGACCGTCCACGACCACTATTCCACCGACATGTCCCTGGCCCACAAGGCGCGGCGCAGCGGCGCGGTGGTCAGGCAGGTCGCCCTGTACGACTCACCCGCCGAAACCTCGGTTGCACAGTGCACGGAGCGGCTCAGGGCCGCTATCACGGATCGCACAAAGGTGGTCGCGGTGACCTGGGTACACTCCAGCACGGGGGTCAAACTGCCGGTCCACGAACTGGCGAAGGTCGTGGCGGAGGCCAACAACGGGCGCGACGAGGCAGACCGTATCCTGTTCTGCATCGACGGTGTACACGGATTCGGGATCGAGGACGTGGACGTCAGCACGATCGGCTGTGACTTCTTCATCGCCGGCACGCACAAGTGGATTTTCGGCCCCCGGGGCACCGGGGTGATCTGGGGCAGCGATGCCGGCTGGGCGCGCAGCGAGCCCGTCATCCCCGGGTTCTCCGCTTCCTACGCCGCGTGGCTGGGCATGATGAAGGAGGAGCAGGTGCCCCGCGGCATGTACTTCACACCCGGCGGTTTTCACTCCTTCGAGCACCGGTGGGCACTGCCGGAGGCGTTCGCACTGCACCGGCAGCTCGGCAAGGCCAACGTGCAGGCCCGCATCCACGAACTGAACACCCGGACCAAGGAGGGTCTAGGCGCGATGTCCCACGTCACGCTGCACACCCCCGGCTCGACGGCCCTCTCCTCCGGGCTCGTCTGTTTCGAGGTGGACGGTATGAAACCGCGGGCAGTGGTCAGGAAACTGCACGACAAGGGCATCATCATGAGCGCCACACCCTACCGGGAGAGCTTCGCGCGTTTCGCGCCGAGCCTTATCAACAACGAGTCGGAGATCGACCGCGCCCTCACTGAAATTCGCGCCCTCGCCTAGCCGCCGGGCACCGGCGGGGCGCGTTGCTCGTCGCGGTACATGAGCACCTCCTGCAGCACGAAACCACCGGCCAGCAGCAGGTTCAGACCGTTGTAGATATTGAACGGGAACAGCAGCATCAACTCGATGGCGTAGACCAGGAAGCTCGCCGCCATGGCGCGTCGGAAGGGAACGCGCAGCGCGCACAGCCACACCAGGAGGATCATCCAGGTCGCCTTGGTGAAGTAGACCTTCTTGGCGATGGCCAGGTGCTCCAGCGGATCGTCCCCGAGCGCGTACTTGGCAAATATCGCGAAGTCGCCTTCCATCCAGAAATTCCACTCGAAGCGCAGGTGCACGACTGTGTAGCAGAGCAGGAACAGCCCGTACATCGACAGAAAATCGCGGTACAGCGGTTGGCGCTGGGTTGTCATTGCCACCTCCTGGTACTTGCCTGATTGTTATGTATTGATCATACGCGGTGTGCACAGGAGTGTAGTGCAGGATTCCCTGTTGCGCGCGGACTAAGGGAGGGCCTCGAGCAGGCGCGCGAAATTGCTGTCCTCGGGGTAGTCTCCCGGGCTCCAGCCCAGGCGGACGATGACCGCCTGCCGCGACGGCACGATCATGACCACCTGCTTGCGGTTGCCCAGCATCGCGTAGGCGTCGCGCGGCAGCGAAGGCCAGCGCAACTCGGCCCCGCCGTCGTTCAGCCAGAACTGGTAGCCGTAGCGCGGGTCGTTGTCGCTGCGGTTGGGGGCGGTGGCGCGTCGCACCCAGTCCGGCTCCAGCAGCCGCTGTCCGTTGATCCTGCCGCCGTCGAGCATCACCAGCCCGAAGCGCGCCCAGTCCCGGGCCGGAGCGTAAACGTAGGAGCTGCCGACATAGACACCGCTCTGGTCGGGCTCCAGGATCGTCCCCTCCAACTGCATGGGCTCGACGAATTCATGGAAAAAAAAGTCCGCCTGCGCCTGGGGCGTTCGCCCCACTCTCTCGAAGACCAGCCGCGACAACAGGTTGGTAGTGCCGGAAGAGTAGGAAAAATGGCTGCCCGGCGCGTGGACAAGGGGCTTCTCCATGGCGACCGATGCAGCACTGGGCGACATGAACAACATGTGCACCGAGTCGCTGCCCGGCACGTACTCCTCGTCAAAGGCCAGGCCCGATGACATCTGCAACAGGTCCTGCAAGCTTACCTGCGCCCGTTCATCGTCGCGCCAGGGGGCGAACAGTGCCTGCTCCCCCACACTTGCCAGACCCATCGCCTCGAGCCTGCCAACCATCATGGCCGTGACGCTCTTGCCCATGGACCAGCCCAGGAGCGGGGTCTTCCTGGTAATTCCGGGGCCGTAAGCCTCCGCGGCGATTCGTCCCCGGTACACCAGAAGCAGCGCGCGCGTGTCGAGGCCGGCGGCGTTGTCCGAGACGACCATCTCCGCCGCCACCGACTGCAGCGCGGGGACAGGCATACCGATCCCCGCCCCGCGGGGCCAGGGGTCCTGTGGGTCGGCGGGGAACGCCGGCACGTCCACCCGGTCGAGTGTGTGCGTCCCGTCGAATTCCAGCGTGCATCCGAGGCCCTCCCGGTAGCGCGCCACCGCGGCCGGAACGGCTGGCAGCCGCGCGGATACCCCCGCCGGGTCGAGTTCGCTGTAGCGCAGCATGCGCGTGGCCTCCGAGTACTGGGCGACATCGCTCTCTATCCGCGCCCAGTCGAACCCGGACAGGTAACGCCCCGAGCAGGCGAGCTTGGCGCCCAGCCCGGTGGCCAGCCCCACCGCAGAGGGTAGCTGCCGCGGTGTGACGCCCTCCTGCCGCCACAGGGTGAACAGGGCGAGCAGCGACAATGCGAGCAGTGCGAGCAGTGCGAGCAACAGTGTGAACAGGGTGCGTTTCACCACGGCTTTGATCCCTCCGACGGGCGCGAAAGGAGCCCAGTATAGGCCAGCCCGGGGTTCCGGGATGCCCTTTTGCGATATTGCGGTCATGTGCTTTACTGTGGGCACACCCGCAACCAGGAGCCCCCCAATGCCCTCGCGCCCCCTGCACTTTTTGCTCTCAGCGTGTGCACTCTGCCTGCTCGCAGCCTGCGGCAGCGCACAGTACACACCCGTCGCCGGCAAGACACAGCCCGTGGACCTGGACTACTACGCGCCCGCGGTGGACACCTTCCTTGTGCTGCTGGATACCTCCGGGTCGATGACCGATGACGACACCGAGCGACTCAAGATCCACACCGCGCAGGACCTTGTCGCGAGCTTCAACGACGCCGCGCCGGAGCTCGGGTTCAACGCGGGCATGGTCATCTTCGGCAAGGGCGCCGGTTCCTGCATAGGTGATGGCGTGGCGAGAACCATCTACGGCATGACCACGTACAACACCGCGGATTTCCTGCAGGCGCTCAGTTCCGTCGAGTGCGCCAGCAGCACGACGCCGATTGTCGACGCCTTCGGACTCGCCGACGAGATGCTCGAGGATGATAGCGGGCATATCGCACTCATCGTGTTCAGCGATTTCAAGTGGAGTGACCCTGAGGGCGTAATGGATGCCGTGGCCGGTCTGAAAGAACAACACGGTGACAGGCTGTGCCTGCACGGCGTGCGGATCGGCGATTACGACAGCGGCCGCGGCCTCATCGACGAAATCACCGACGTGGAGGGCTGCGACACCATCGTCGACGCGGCAGCGGTTACCGAGCCTACCGCGATGACCGGCTACGCCGCCGATGTACTGATGGCTCCCGTCGCCTATGAAACGCACACGCTTTCGGCGATGGCGCTGTTCGATTTCGACAGCGCGGTACTGACGGAACAGGGCAAGGGCGAACTGGCCACGCTCGGTGAGTACATCCGCGGCAAGGGCATCAAGGTGAGTGACATCGATATTATCGGCCACACCTGCGATATCGGCACCGATGCCTACAACCAGGGCTTGTCCGAGCGACGCGCCCAGGCGGTGCGCGACTACCTCGTCAGCGCGGGTATCGATGCCGGCATAATAGAAGCCGCGGGTCTCGGCGAACTGGACCCGATCGTGCCCAACTCCTCGGACAACAACCGGCGCCTCAACCGCCGGGTTGAAATACACGTGGGAACGTCGCGTCCCAGCGGCAGCTGAGCACTTTTCACCGGCGGACCGGACCGGGAGCTTCCCGGTCCGTCGTTGTCGCATAACTGACACCTGTTCGTAAGAATAACGTCACACGCCATTGTTAGCGTGAGTTTCCCCCTGCCCTCGCAACGGAGAAACACACGCAATGAGACTTCCTGAATCCTTCAAGCCCGCCCGCCTCGCCGCCGCACTCGTAGTGTCCGGCATCGGCGCTACCAACGCGCTCGCCTACCCCGCTGTAGTGACCAACGGCGACAACGACGGTGAGGGCTCACTGCGCGCCGCCCTGGCCAGCGGCGCGACCGAGATCGTGGTGACCACCAACCAGGACATCATGATTACAGACACCCTGGTCTACTCGGACACCCGCGCACTGGCCATCTACGGGTCCGGCCAGAAGATCGTGGCGCACGACGATTTCACGCTGCTCGAGGTGAGCGAAGGTGCCAGCCTCAAAGTCGTCGGGCTGGACTTCAAGGGCCCCGGCGGATTCAGTATCCAGAACCAGAGCGATGACCCGGGCAATGCCGGCAAGGGCATCTTCATCGACGTGCGCGACGACCAGACGGGAAACGTCCGCCTGGAAATGGTCGACGTGACCGTCAGGGGCGTGGCCAACCACGGCGTACATGTCTCCGACTGTGACCTCGCGGACGACTGTGGCGGCGGTGGCGGCGGCGCCGGCGGCGGCTCGCCCGCCAGCATCCGCGTCATCTTCAACAACGTCGTTATCAAGGACGTCGGCAACGGCAAGTTCGACGCCGACGGCCTGCGCGTGGACGAGCGCAACAGCGGCAACATCACCTTCAATGCCTATGATTTCAAGGCCAGGGATGTGGGTGCCGACGGCGTCGAGCTGGACGAGGGCCAGGACGGCACCGTGCGGGCGAACGTCTACAGCAGCTCCTTCAACGAGAACGGCAACTACTGCGACCCGGAGCTGCTGCAACCGCAGCTCGATGCCTTCCTCGGTGGCGCACCTGACGAGGACGAGTTCGACGAGAGCGAGGAGGTCACCGAGGACGACCTGCCCGGCCCGGTTACGGGCACCCTCGACGACCGCTGCTTCGAATACGAGGTGGATTTGTACGACTCCGATTTCGTCGAGGCGTATGAGTACGGCATCGACGTCGACGACGGCTTTGACATCGACGAGGCCGGCAAGGGGTCGCTGGTGGCCGTCCTGGTCGACAGCAGGATAGAGGAAAACCTCGACGAAGGCGTGGACTTCGACGAGGAGGACCAGGGCCGCATCGACCTCATCGCGATCAGGTCGAAGGCGGAGGAAAACGCCGACGACGGCTTCAAGCTGTCCGAGGAGGGCAGCGCCGGCGTGGAGGTCGTGGCCCACAAGGTACGCTCGACCGACAACGGCGGCAAGGGGCTGGTGTTCGAGGAGGCGGACAACGGCTCGCTGACGGCGCTTGTCAGCCGCAGCACTACGGAGAACAACGACGACAGCGACGACACCGGCATCGAGGCGGTGCAGGAAGACAACGGCTCCGGCACGCTGACGGTGCGCAACTCCTCCATTGCCGACGGGATCGACGCAGAGGGAGTCACCGTTATCGAGGAATAATGCGAAACAGCGTTTCCGAGCCCCGCCCCGGCGGGGCTTTTTTTTGCACTTTTCTCCAGATTTCTTATCCGGATGAGCAGTTTTCCCTTTCGGGGCGCGTTCCGACTGTGCCTATAATGCCGCCAGCGGCCGTAACAGAGAGTGCGTTCAGGAACGCCGTTGTTGTAATTTGAAAATGAAGTTTTACAGAGCACCAAGGCGCTCCCTGTCCGGCCTGCGGGGGAAACTTCCCTGCGTCGCGGCGGTGCTGCTCGGCGTGTTATCGGCACAGCTCACCCACGCCAGCGCGGGTGGGCGCAGCAGTTTTTCCGGCAATCCCGAAACCAGCGGCGGCGCGGTGTGTTCCGTCTGTCACGCGCCCGACGGGGCGGATCCCCCTGCCATCTATATCTTCGGCCCCCCGACCGTGGACGCGGGGGAGACACAGGTAATGTACCTCGCCCTGGTGCACGAGGGCGCCGCGGACGCGGGCGTCGGGATCTCCGTCAACGGCGGGGGGGAACTGCAGCCCTACGACGGCGACCTGCACCTGCTGGACGGGGAACTGACCCACGTCGCACCCAAGCCGCTGGTCGACGACCACACCGTATTCCTTTTTTTCTACGACGCGCCGAACTACGACGCGGACATCACCCTGTACGTGGCGGGCAACGCCGCGGACGGGAACTCAGACCTGCTGGGGGACGGCATCGCCGCCGAGACTTTCACCTTCGAGGTGATCAACGGGTTCGAGCCGCCGCCACCGCCGGAGCCGCCGGCCGAGGGTGAAATCCTCGCGCTGCCGTTCGCCAGCGGGCTCACCAGTCCCGTCGTGATCACCCACGCGGGCGACTCCCGACTGTTCGTCGTCGAACGGCGGGGGGTCATTCGCATTGTCGATACGAACGGCACCGTGCAGGCCACACCCTTCCTCGACATCAGTACCAGCGTGGACGACTCCTTCTCCGAAATGGGATTGCTCGGACTGGCCTTTCACCCCGACTACGCGACGAACGGCTACTTCTTCGTCAACTACACCCGCGACCCCGGCCCCGGCCAGGACCGCACGCGTGTCTCCCGCTTCTCGGTGAGCGGCAACCCCGACTTCGCCGACGCCGGGTCCGAACTGGTGCTGATGGAATTCGAACAGCCCTTCGCGAACCACAACGCGGGGGACATGCACTTCGGGCCGGACGGTTACCTGTACATCGCCTCGGGTGACGGCGGCAGCGGCGGCGACCCCCTCGACGCCGGCCAGGACACGGATACCCTGCTCGGCAAGATCCTGCGCATCGACGTGGACACCCCCGCGGGGACGGGCACCGGGCCCGACTGCCACCTCGGGGCCCAGCAGAATTACAGTATCCCTGCGGGCAACGCCTTTAATGACGGCGCCGGCGGGAACGGCTGTGACGAAATCTTCGCCCTGGGTGCACGCAACCCCTGGCGCTTCTCCTTCGACCGCGACACCGGCGCCATGTGGATCGCCGACGTGGGGCAAAACAGCTTCGAGGAAGTCCACTACCTGCCCCCGGGCAGCAGCGGCGGCCTCAATCTCGGGTGGCGCTGCTACGAGGGCAACGCACCCTACAACCTGACCGGCTGCGACCTGGACTACCTCTCGCCGGTACATACCTATGCACACTCCGGAGGCGGCTGCTCGATTACCGGCGGCCACGTCTACCGGGGAGACCTCTATCCCTCACTGGACGGGCAGTACTTCTTCACCGATTTCTGCCAGCCCAGCATCCGCGCCCTGAGCGGGTCGCCCGGAGCACCCGACCACCGTGTCGTACTGCCCACGGGGACTCTCTCGTCACCCTCGACGTTTGGTGAAGATGTGGATGGCGAACTGTATGTCGCCAGCCTCAACGCCGGGACCATTCACAAGCTGGCCGCACCGCCAGGCTGTTGAGGGCAGTACACGCCAGCTGATTCCCAAATCTGCGGATCAGGACCATGCTGTACACACAACTGAAGGAAGCCGGTCGTCGGTACCGGGCGGCCCTGTGCGCCATCGCGCTGGGCTCAGTCGCGGGCGGTGCCGCCGCCATGTCAGGGCACCCCGACGAGCTGCCCTGCGACGAACCCGTCAACGTGGGAGGCGCCTGGCAGCGCACCCAGTGCACGTTCACCCAGGAACCTTACATACCCCCGGACGTAGGGTGGAACTACCCGGTCTCGTTCATTTACCCGAGGCCACTGCCAGAAAACAAATCGCTCAAGCTGAAGGTGTTCTTGCACGGCTACACCGGCGCTCCCGTCGGCTGCGAGAGCGACGACGGTGCGACGACGGGGTTCTTTGTCATCAACAACTGCGCGGCGCACTATCCCAACCACAACTACCACAACGACGGCCAGGGCCGCCCCATGGGCTGGTGGGGTATCTTCGGCGGCACCAACAACAACGGGTTTCGCATCGGCCTGTCCATCACCCGGGCGGTAGTGGATTACTACGACGCCATCGACCTGGATGCCGGTATCCAGTTCGCGGGCAGCTCCTATGGCGGCACCGGCTCGATTCTGCAAAGCATGATCCTGCCCGACCCCTGGTGGAGGCGGTTTGTCACCGTGGTACATGCCTCGGTGCCGCACACGCTGTTCGTCAACTCGCACTACCATCTCGACCCTGCGGTACGCCTCGCCTGGCAGGACTACGACACCGAACAGGCCAGCTTCCGGCACAACGCCGAGCAGGGACTGCTCGACCACATTTACTACCGCATCAACGGCGCTACCAACGATCCTCTCGGTCGAGTCGACCTGGAGTTCTTCGACATCTGCGACACGCACCGGATCGCCTGTTACGGCACCTGGCACCGCGGCGGTCACTCCGCGGCCGAGCCGGGCGTCCACCTGCCGCAGTCGCTCTACGCGGGTGAGCGGCAGAGCGTGCGGCTGAACAGGGTGCTGCCGGTGTTCACTCGATCGAGCGCAAACCACGGTGGCGAGCGGGGCCACTACAATCTCGGGCTCTCCTGGGAGACACAGGGCATTGTGGACCAGCGCACGCGACTCGAGGTGCCGCTGCGCTACCGGCGCCATACCGCCATCGGCGGTGGCATTCCGGACCAGCCACCGTCGGCGACCTTTGACCTCACACTGCGGCGGGTGAAGTGGTTTGAACTGCCCGTGGGCCGCCGGCTGAACTGGGCGCTGGGCACACAGGTCGGCAGCGCCACGGTCACGGAGGAAGGCAGCCTGACCCTGGAGGGTCTCACCCTGGCGACTTCACAGGGCTTTACGCGACTGGTTGTCACCCCGCAGTGAAATCCGGTTGTGCAACGGCGGCTGTCGCAGTTATAGCCACCGGTTCTGGCGCGATATAAATAAAAAGACTGGAGAACTGGCAATTTTCCCCTGTTGCCGGGAGGTCACGGCCTTAGACTGTCTGGAAAACAAGCCCGCTACAACATAAATACAACCGCACACGGGCCGCCCTGCGTTGCAATTAGGGGAAGAGACTCCAGGGGTCCGTTTTGAAATACCTGAAATACCTGTCCTGCACCATCGCGGTGGTGGTTGCGGTTGCCGCCGTGACTCCGTTCAGCGTGTCCGTGCAGGCCCAGAGCTTTACCGAGACACTGCGCGGCGACCCGGAAGACTTCCCGCCCTGGCTGCGCAGGCTGGGGTGGATTCGCTACCACAAGATGCTGCGTGCCAGGCAACTGGAGCCGGCACCGCCGCCCGTCAACGGCGGCATCGTGTACACACGCCAGCCACGCGCGACAACGCCGGTTTCGGGAACGACCATCATGGAGGCCTCCAACTGGCAGCACTCCTCCGACGTCGGCAGGATTAACGGAGGAATCGCCGAGTCGGATGTCGTGCTGGACGACCTGCGCGGCAACATCCGCGTGATCCACAACTGCACGCAATCGCCACAGATCTGCGTTGCCCAGGAGGCGCGAGTCAGTCCCGACGGCACCAAGATCGCCTATTCGGTAGGCTACGGAAACCACCTGCAGGAAGTGCGTTACAACGGCTTGAACCTGGGCATCTTCGACATCCCGGGGCTGACCCACGCGCGCCTGTTCATCTACGATATCGCCAGCGGCGTCAGCACTCCGGTGCCCAACCACAACGGCCGGAGCATCGATCGCCAGCCGGAGTGGATCGACAACCGCACACTGGTATTCGCATCCAATCGCGCCAACGTCTACCCGCACAAGACACAATTCAGCCAGCACCGTGGGCGCTACCCGGATGGCAGGCAGCGCTGGGGGGCTACCGCCTACGGGGTTTCGCAACCCTACGGCTACGGCAACGGCGGCAAGGCCATGCAGATCTGGACCATGCGGATAGACGGTACACGGGCCAGGAACATCAGCCCGCACGAAACCATGGCGCTCTCCCCCACCGTGCTGACCAACGGCGACATTCTCTACTCCTGCTGGAACGGTCACGCCAACGAGGCCTTCGACGGCGCGTCGCGCCACACGAACGTGCCGGGGACGGAAGTGAACAAGTGGTGGATTTGCCAGGTCGACGGCAATGGCGCCGGCGGCCACGTGGTACTGAACGGCCACAAATCGCCGCTGCTCAAGACGAAAGCCTGGCTGGCCCCGGACGTCACCGGCGGGGTGGGGGCCTCCGAACTGCGCGCCCTGCGATCGGTGCAGGAAATCCGCCGCGATTACATCGCGGTGACGAATTACTACCGCGCAAACCATACCGGCAGCATGGGCATCCTGTACGGGATGTACTACAAGAATCCCGGCATCGAGGGGGCATCGAAGCTGGACAATATCGAGCACCGGGTCTACAGCAGCCAGCGCGAGGGCTCCGGCCGCTATCTCCCCAGTGATTTCGTGGCGCTGACGCCGTACGGGAACGACACCGACACCAACGTGCCGACACGGGACGGCCGGGGGCGTGTCATGGGCAAGGCCGGCTATGCCAGCCCGCTGCCCGGCACGAGCGATTACATGATCACGCACGGTCGCGGGTTGTGCTACGAGGCCACCTATCCGGAAAACGCAAACCGCGACTACACCGGGGGCGAACCCCTGTGCCAGAAGGGAATTTACAGGGTCAAGACCGACATGGTGACCGACCCCTTTGACCGCTCACAGATGCACCAGATCGCCGGCGGGCCGAACTGGCATGTCTACGACGCCGACGCCGTCACCACCTACCAGCAGCTGTGGGGCCAGCCTGCACCGGCCCGGCCGTGGGCGCTGCAGGGGGACAAGTGCTACCTGCAGGTGGTGGACGCGCGCATGGCCGAGCTGCAGCCGCCCAACCCGTACAACTGGCAGAACAACATCTATGAGCAATGCTCCTCCCAGGGCTGCGCCGTGAATACCGAGAACCGCAATTTTCACCGCGACAACCTGCACTACCTGACGGTGTACAAGGTCGACATGTGGGACCGCACCTACGCCGGGCCACACAGGCACGAATTCGCCAACACCATCAACAACCACGGCTTCAAGAAACTCAGCGTCTACGGCTTCCAGGAAATCGAGGCGGACGGGTCCGTGCGCATGGAGGTGCCCTGTGAGACGCCCATCCAGATCGTGGGCCAGGACGCCTACACCATGACCATCGCCCACGATGACAAGTTACACTCCCTGCGCCGCGGCGAGACCCGCACTTGCTATGGCTGCCACGACGGTCACTCCGAGGAGCGTGCGGCGCGGCTCGGCGCCGCCGCGGAGGTGCGCTTTGCCAGCACCATCGCGGCCCGGGTTGAGCGGCCCAGGCCCAACAACGGCTACCGCCGCACCTGGGCGGACATCGAGCCCATCATCGAGCAGCGCTGCAGCGGCTGCCACGCGGACATGAACAACCGCGACGGGCTGCTGGATTCGCGCATCTCCTGGGACTACGAGCAGATCGACTGGCCCTGGGCGAGGCGCCAGCCGACCCGCGACGGCAGCTTCCGCCTGCCGCGGCCCTACACCAGCAAGTGGACGGCGAAACTGGCGCGCAACTCCCTGCTCTACTGGAAGTGCATGGGCGCGCGCATGGACGGGCGCACGGACCGCCAGTACGCCGGGGATATCGATTTCGGCCCCGCCCACCCGCAGGCCGCCACCGCCCTGGAGTGCATCATGATCGGCCAGTGGATCGACCAGGGCATACAGCGCGACCCGCCCCGCTGACGAGAGTTGCTATTGTTCGGAGGTGCCCTAGACTCTTGGGAAGGCCCCTGCGGCCGCCCCGGGACGACGAGGAGACCCCGCCATGAACCTGCGAATATTGAAAACTGGTTTCGCGCTCGCGCTGGCTTGCGCGCTGGCCGCACAACAGGCCCTGGCCGGCACCGCCAACGTGGTGAACGCGGACGGCTCGAGCATGCTGTTCGAATACAGTAACGACATGATGCGGGTGAACATGGCGGAGGACGGGTCGTCCTACATGATCCTGCGGGACGGCACGATCTACGCCATCACCAATGCCGAGGGCCGGTTGATGGTGATCGACGCCGGGCAGGCCCTGACGATGTTCGGCGGCATGGCCGGCGCAGCGACGCCCGACATGGTCGCTACTGAGGTCGTTTCCCTGAAGGCGACAGGCCGCACCGAGCAGCATGCCCAGATCACCGGCGAGGTCTACGATCTGCGCTTTCGCGACGAGAACGGCAAGGAGCGCAACGCGGAGGTGGTGCTGACCGACGATGCACGCGCCCGCGCGTTCCGCGACGCCATGCACAACTTCGCCACGACCATGTCCAAGGTGGTGGGCCAGGACTACACGGAGGCCACCGACGACATGCAGGGCAGGCTGTCGGCGATGAACAAGGGCGTACTCCGCTACGGCAAGGACATGACGGTGACGGAGCTGACCATGGACAAGGTGGCGGCGGATCGTTTCGAACTGCCCGCCGCGCCCACCGACATCTCCCATATAGGCGCCATATTCGGCCAGGGCCTGCCCACGGGCGCACAGGGCCCGGCGACGGGCTCCGACCAGCCGCAGGGTGATCGCGGGCCGATTTCCAGCTTCCTCGGCGCCCTCGGCGGCAGCGCCGATACGGAGACTGATGAGCCCGAGGAAAACGAGGAGGGGGACCAGGAAGAGGCATCCACCGACACCGGCGGTGCCGCAGAGGAGCTGGGCAAGGCCATCGGGCGAATTTTCGGTAACTAGCCCGGAGCGCCCGGCGCCGTGGACCCGCAGGCCGAGGCGGCGCTGCCACTCACCGGGGTGCTGCCGGTCTTCCTCCTCGGCCTGTTCATTTACGGTGTCGCGGAGTTCCTCTACGTCAATTTTCGCCTGCGCACCGCTAAACGCGGCGAGTACGGCATGGCGGCCAAGGGGCTCGGTTTCAACATCGCGGTGGGGGCGGCCGCCCTGGCCGCCTTCGGCCCCTTCAGCCAGCTGCTCTTCGCCCTGCTGGCGTCCTCGCTGACGCCGCTCAACGCGGGCCTGGGGCCGCTCGGCTGGTTGTTCGGCTTCGTCGTCTACGAGCTCACGTACTGGCTGCAGCACTGGGCGGCCCACAAGGTACGCCTGCTCTGGTGCCTGCACTCCCCGCACCACGCCCCGCGGTCGATGCACATGTTCGTGGGCTTCAACCACTCCTTCCTGGAAACCATCTTCTACATGCCCTTTGCTCTCGGGTTCATCCCGGCGTTACTGGGGGTCGACCCGGTGGTCATCGCCGTCATGGTGTTTATCGACGTGGTCTGGGGCAACCTGCTGCATATCAGTGACAAGGTGGTGACGCGGCGCCTGGGTCCCCTGGAGTACTTTATGCAGACGCCCTCCTACCACCGCGTTCACCACGCGCAGAACGTGCGCTACATGGACACCAACTACAACTCCATCACCCTGCTCGGCGACTGGCTGCTGGGCACCCTGCAGAAGCTGGACGACCGGGAGCCGGTGCGCTTCGGCATCACGCGCGAGGTTGACACCTCGAGCTTTCTCGACGTGCACTTCGGGGAGTTTGTGCTGCTGTGGCGGGACCTGCGCACCAGCGGTAGCACCCGGGAATTCTTCGGCTACCTGTTGCGCCCACCCGGTTGGCGCCCGTCGGGCGAGCAGCAGACTGCCGCGGCGCGCAAACAGCGGGCGGCGCTGGGCGCCTAACTGTCGTCCCGGTACCAGAGCCGCACGAACTGGTACCAGACCGTGCGCGGTGAGGCGTGGAGCTCCGTGTCACCGGAGCCCTCCTCTACCGCGTTGTGGATGTTCGGCAGGGTAACGGTCTCGACGCGCACGATGTCGACACTGTTGTCCCCCAGCCAGTCGTTCATGGCGGCGACACAGGTGTCGAAGCCGGAGCGGTCCACGCCGCCGAAAAGCCCTCCCCGCGGTTTCTCCTGGGGAAGGAAGTCGAGATACTTGATCGTGCTCATGAGTTGGGCTCCACCGCGTGACTCTGCACAACTTAGTGCCCGCGAGGGCGATAGGCAAGTCCCGCACCGCCACGCCGGGGTGGCGCCGGTCACACCGATGTGGGACATTAGCCGTCCCGCGGGACACCCGTGAACCTGCCCGGGAGGCAATGGCAATGACGACGGTGACAGCCGGTGACAAGGACGATTTCTTCCGCGACGTGGAGGCGGCCGCCAAGAGGGCCATCTGGTGCGCCCTGGCGACGGTGCAGGACGACGAGCCGCGGGTGCGCATGGTCCACCCCACCTGGGAGGGCGACACACTGTGGATCGCCACCGGTCCACAGACCCCCAAGGCACAACAGATTCAGGACAACGGCGCCGTGGACATCCAGTTCCAGGTCGCCCCCGACGACTTCATCCACCTGCTGGTGAGGGGCCGCGCGACGGTGCTCACCGACGCCGCCTCCAAGGCGCGCATCTGGGATGTCATGGACTACGATCTCTCCCAGTTCTGGCCCGGCGGGCCCGACAGCGACGACTACTGCGTCGTCCGCGTCGATCCCACCCGCGTAGAGTTGTCCGAGATGTTCGGTACGATGAACAAGCGGGTGTGGCGCAGCTAGGCGTAGACGTCCCGCGCGAAGTCCGTCATCTCGACGACAAACTCCTCTACGTCGCGCAATTGACCGGGGTCGAGTGACGCTGCGCTGCATTCGGTGACCGCGTCGGGTTCGCTGTCTTCCGGGAATACCTCGTCCCAGTCCGCATCGAAGAAGCGCCTGGCAAATGCCCGGTCCTCCTCCAGGTACGCGCCGCGCACCAGCTCCAGGCGCCGTGAGTCGAACATGGTGAAGCGGGTGTCGTTCCAGCCCGCCACGCCCGCGCGGCGGATCGCCTCGTCGCGTACCTCGGCACGCCGCGGCAGATCCGACCAGCGAAACCAGTTCCCGGCATCCAGTGCCCGGGTCAGTTGCCGGAACGCGAACACCGCCAGCGGCCCGATGCTGGGGTTTGCGGGAGTGTCGCGCAGCCGTCCGAATTGCCGCGGGCGGCCGCCACCGATGGCCAGTCGCGCGACGAGCTCCCGCTCGATGCCGTGGGGCCAGTCACCCGGCCGGTAGGGGATGAACACGTGCTGGTCCGCCGCGTCTGCCCACCGGGAGAGGGCCTGTGTGTAACGGATCGGCGCGCGCGGGCTGACGGCGATGTTGGCGAGGTAGTGGTCGACCTCCTCGTCGTAGCGCAGCGCTTTCACCCACTGGTTGTACGAGGAGGTGAAAAACCCCTTGCGCCCGCGAACGAAGGCGGCGACCAGCACACGGTCAAATTGCGCACGGAGCCGGCCGAACAGGCCCTCGAGGTAGCCGTCATGAAAAGTGGGGGCGAGAAAATCCTCCGAGGACAGCAGGAGGTTCGCACACCCACTCGCCTCGAAATCAGCCAGGGCCTGGTCCAGCACGTAGTTGGAGGGACGCTGCTCCTCGTCGGTATAGGCTTTCATGAGGTCCCAGGGTATCGCGTGGTGGGCCGCCCGGGGAGGAGACGGGGGCTCGGGATAACAGACACCAAGCTTCGCCAGATTCCCCGCGTTCGCGCGAAGAAACAGCTGGATTGCAGTGGAGGCGGTCTTGTGCGTACCGAGGTGCAGGAGCGCCGTCTTCACCGGGCGCCATTCTTCCAGATGCCGGCGATCGCCGCGCTGTCGCTGATCCAGGCCATGTTGCGCAGGCTGTAGCGCAACAGCGCGTCGCCGTACTCCGGCGGGTCCGCGGCCACGCAGTCGGCGGGAATAACCACGCGGTAGCCCCGGTTTACCGCCTCGATCGTGCCGCCGAACACCGCCAGGTTCAGGGAGACGCCGGTGAAGACGATATTCCTGATGCCGCTGTTGCGCAGGAAGTGGTCCAGGGAGGTCTCGTGGAAGGCGGTGATGCCGTGCAGCCGCGAGAGCACGATATCGGAGGGCGCGGGCTGCAGGGCAGCCACCGGTTGTGCCCCCGCAGTGCCGGAAGCCATGCCCGAGCCGGGACCGCCCTGCCGCGCCATCATTGCGGTCAGCGGGGTGTTCAGGGGCTCGCCGAAGCCGTCGGGGCGGCGTTCCACGAGGCAGTGAATGACCGGTACACCAGTGGTGCGCGCAGCCTCCAGCAGTGCGGCGATATTGAGCTCCAGCTGTTTTTCCCGGGCGGCAGCCACCAGGCCGCGCAGGGGCGAGGCCTCGCCCAGCACGGCCTCCTGGCACTCCGAGACGATAACGGCGGTACATGCGGGGTCCACGTAGGGACCTATGTCTACCGGCATGGCGGCAACTCCATTCTCCCGATTCCCCGACCCCTCCCGGGCTCTTTACAGGCCGCGGGCGCTTCACCGGCCGCGGGCGCTTTGCGGGCCGCAGGCGCTTCACGGGCCGCGGGCGCTTTGCGGGCCGCGGGCGCTCACTTGGCGCGGGCGCCGCGCTCGGCTAGGATTCTCTCGACCCCGACAAACAACCCGCGCGGTCGATCAATGCAGGAGCATTAATAACATGATCAAGGCAATCCTGTCCTTTCTCGCCGGTGCCGTCCTCGTCGCGGTGTTCTTCATAGTGCGGAATTTCACGGACTCGCCCCCGCCCTCCGAGCTGGCGAGCCCGGAGTCCACGGTCGCCGTCGAGCGCATGATGGAGCGCCTGACACCACACCTGCTGACAATCGCCACGGGCGAGGTGGAGGACGTGCGGCGTATCCTCGACGAGCATTTCTACAACCCCAAGATCGAGGAGGCCCGTCAGCTCTACGCGGTCACCGAGGAGCCGCTGACCATCGAGGGTATCTACACCGAGGTGTTCGAGCCGGCCGGCGGCGTGCCGGCGGCAAACGCGGGCCGCGTCCTGATCAACCTCCACGGCGGGGGTTTCATTGTCGGCGCCCGGACCGAGGGCCGGCTCGAATCCATCCCCGTGGCCAGCGTGGCCGGCATGCGCGTGATCTCCATCGACTACCGCCAGGGTCCGGAGCACCGCTTTCCCGCGGCGAGCGAGGACGTGGCGACGGTGTACCGGCACCTGCTGGAGAGCCACAGCCCGGCGCAGATCGGTATCTTCGGCTGCTCTGCCGGCGGGCTGCTGACGGCCCAGTCGGTGGCCTGGTTCGACGCCCACGACCTGCCCCGGCCCGGCGCCGTGGGTATCTTCTGCGCGGGCGCGGGCGACTTCCTGGTCGGCGACGCGGCGCTGATCGCCGACACCCTGCGCACGCGCCTCGGGGACGACGAGCCCATGCCCTACTTCGAGGGGGCCAGCTGGGACGACCCGCTGGTGGCGCCCATCGATCACCCGGACCTGCTCGGGCGTTTCCCGCCCTCCCTGGTGATCACCAGTACCCGCGACCTCGCCCTCAGCTCCGCCGTCGCCACCCACCAGCGCCTGGTCGGCGCCGGGGCCGAGTCGGAGCTGCACGTCTACGAAGGCCTGACCCACTACTTTTTCTCGGACACCGGCCTGCCGGAGTCACGCCAGGTGTTCGACGTGATCGCGCGCTTTTTCGACCGGCACCTGGCCCGCTGAGCAATTCCGCTGTAACAGGCGCTCGGCAACCTGCTGCCGACGGCCTGAAAAGGTGTTCGGGAGGGACTAGGGCGCGGCCATCTGCAACAGCTCGCCGACGGTCACGAAGCGGTATCCCTCGGCGCGCAGCGCCTCGATAATCAACCCCGTCGCTTCCACCGTGCCCGCGCGGCTGTCCTGTGCCCGCGGGTCGTCGACGTCGCCGTGGCCGTCGTGCAGCAGGATGATGCCGCCGGGGCCCGTATCCCGCAGCACCCGGTCGGCGATGGCGACGGCGTCGAACACCTCCCAGTCCGCACCGTGGGCGCTCATGAGAATGGAGGGCAGCCCGCGCAGCTCGAGCGCCCGCTTCAGTCCCAGCCCCTGGGCACCGTAGGGCGGGCGGAACAGCTCCGGTCGTATCCCGGTCGCGGCCTCGATCACGGCGTCGGTGCGTACGATCTCGTCGAGCATGGCGTCGCGGCTGAACGAAATCATGACCGGGTGGGACCAGCTGTGATTGCCGATCTCGTGGCCCGCCGCGGCCACCGCGGCGGCCTCCTCCGGGAAGGCCTCGACATTGGCGCCCTTGAGAAAGAAGGTCGCGCGCACCCCGTGCCGTTCCAGCATATCCAGGGTGGCCCGGGTGTGGGGCGGGTTGGGTCCGTCGTCGTAGGTCAGCACGACCACCTTGCCCGCCTCGGGTACCGTCGACACCGCATCGCTGTAGGACCAGATGACCAGCGCCACCAGGGCGCAAAGCAGCAGTGCGAACACAGCGAGTGTCTTGCGGATCATCGGCACCTCCCCGGGGGACGCAGGTTTTTTGACCGAGTGGTCATTCCCTGTCGGTATCGTATACTTATTCGCCAGTGTGACCAAACAGAGAACCCGCCCCGGCAGAGACAGCTCACCCGGTCGGGCGGCAGGAGGCGGATATGGACCGCAGGCAAAAACTACAGGAACTGACCCGGTACACCGACGCGCAGACGCTGGCGGATGCCGTGGCCGCGGCCAAGCGCGGCAGCGGCGAGGGCCGCCTGCAACTGACGGCCGCCATGGCCTGGGCCGCCTTCGCCTGTCCCGACGCCTGCCCGGCGGTCTGCGACAACATCGCCAGCGCCTGGCTGGGCAGTGGCCCCACCCCGGCCGTGCCCCGCGACCTGCCGGAGGCGACACTGACCGACAGCTTCTGGGAGGCGTTCTGGAAGACCGTCGACGGCCACGACGAGGGCTACGACGCCTACACCATAACGGTCGCCTTCGCCGCGCTCGGCGCCGCGATGCCGGAGGACTTTCTGCCGCTGGCGGAAAACCACGCGCGCAACCACCCGGGAGCCGCCGCGGCCCTGACCAGCGAGATCCCCGGTTACACGGACATGGAACAACTCGCGCGCTGTCCGCAGAACAGCCTCGGCTATGCACTGCACCGGTTGATCATCGACAACGGCTACGACCCGGAGGTCCTGCAGCGCGACGACATCGGCCTGAGCGAGTTACCCCACGTGCTGCACTACCTGAACGCGCGCATACTGCAGATGCACGAGGTGTGGCACCTCGTTGCCGGCTACGAGACCACCTCCTCGGGCGAGATCGCCATATCTGCGTTCCAGCTGGCCCAGTTCGGGCACAACTACTCCTCCATGTTCCTCGCGGGCGTGATGGCGATCAGCACGTTCAAGGAACCGCGGGGATTCAATATCCTCATGCAGATCATCAACGAGGGCTGGGTGCACGGCCGCGAGTCGCCGGCCCTGATGGACATCGAGTTTGAACAGGAGTGGGAGGCCTCCCTCGAGGACATCCGCCGGAAATACGACATCCCGGTGCTGCAGAGCGTTTTCCCGCCGGACCTGCTCGAAGCGGTCGAGGAGGCCCCGTTCTGGCGCAAGCTGAAACTGGGACTCCACCTCCTGCGCTTCATGCGACAACTGCGCCAGAGCGTGCCGGCGAACCAGCCCCGGTTCGCCCTGCAGTAGCCGGCGCCCGGCACTCCCTTGAATCCACGTCTCGTCGCCGGTCTACTGTACCTGCTGGCGTTCGGCACGGTGAGCGTCGCGCAGTCTGGCGATGAGGTGGATGCCGCCCTCGCGCGGCTCGACGGCGCGCGCCAGGACGAGAACTGGTTTTTCACCATGCACCTGACGGAAAACGACGAGCGGCGCGTGATAACGCACGACCCCTCCGCGGATCCCTACATACAGCGCGAGCTGGTCAGTGTCGACGGCGAGACGCCGGATGAGGACGCGCTGGAGGAGTTTCGCGAGCAGGAGAAGGAAAGGGTCGACGAGCGCGACCCCGAGGCGAGTTACAGCTACCTCGTCGACACTGCAACCCTCGAACAGCTCGGCGTCGACGGCGACACCGTCGAGTACGCCTTCGACCCGCGCATCAAGGCCATGGAGGATTCCCTGGACAAGATGAGCGGGAAACTGCGCTTCGACACCGCGAGCGGGGACATCACCAGCATCGAGGTATTCAACACCGAGGAGTTGTCGCCCGCCTTTTCGGTCACCGTGAACAGCTACCGGCTGACCTTCCGCTTTCACGAGGAACAGGGCGCCCGCCTGCTGCAGCGCATGGAGAGCCACGCCGTGGGCAAGGCGGGCTTCGTCAAGGGCTTCGACAGCCTGGTCGTGGTGGATTTCTCCGACTACAGGGCCGCGGACGCCGTCCGCGAGTAATTGGAGCCATCAGCGGGTAGTAAAAAGAGCCGTCAGCGACTAATACAAGCCCTCAGCGAGTAAACCGCACCACCGCCGCCGGCCCCGCAAGGGGCTGCTCCAGGGTGAGGGTCAGCAGGTCGCCGTCGCCGTCGGCCCGCTCCAGTCTCGCGCCCAGCACGTGCACCGACGTCCAGTCGAAGTCGGGGCTCTCGATCGAGAATTCGACGCCGACCTCGCCCGGAACGATTGCGTACAGCGTGTCGTCACGCAGTGTGTAGCGCAGGTCGCGACCGGTGCTGTTGCGATAGTGCAGCCAGGGCCGCGTGCCGTAAATAGCCTCTCCGTTGGTCTCCAGCCAGTCGCCCAGGCCGAGTAATGGCGCCGCCTGGATGTCCGGGATCGCGCCGTAACTGTCCGGCCCGACGTTGATCAACACGTTGCCGTTCTTCGCCGTCGTGTCGGCGAGAAAGCTCACCAGTTCACCGGCGTCCAGCATGTCATCGGCTGTCTCCGCCGCGTTGAACGCGAAGGAACCGCCGAGACCGCGTGTCGCCTCCCACTTGTAGGGAACGGAACCCGGCAGGCTGTCGTACTCCGCGGTCCTGAAGCCCACCCGGGCGGGGTCGTCCCGCAGTGGATCGTCTACGAACGCGACCATCCAGCGCGCCAGGGTTTTCATCGCGCCGGTGGTCCCTGGATACTCGGCGATCTCACCGAGGACGTCCACGGCACCCCAGCGGTCATTGACCGCCCCCTCCGGTACCACCTCGAAGTAATACTGCAACAGCTCCGCCAGGCGCCCGTCGGAGGGGTAGCCGATGTCCGCCCATAGAATATCCGGCCGGTAGCGGTCGATGAGTTCTTTCATATGCGCGTGGACATAGGGCCCGTAGTCCTCCCCCGCCGCGGCGCTGCGCATGACATCGCGCACCAGGTCTCCCTCGGACACGAGCCGGAACGTCCAGTCGAGACCGGTGGAGTAGTAGACGCCGAACCGCATACCCTTTGCGCGCACGGCCTCTGCCAGCTCGCCGACCATGTCCCTGCCCGATCCCCAGCCGGGCCGGTGCGGGTTGGCAACCTCGCTCGGCCACAGCGTGTAACCGTCGTGGTGCTTGGTCACCAGCACGACGTATTGCGCACCGGCACGCGCGAAAAGCTCCGCCCAGGCGCCGGGGTCCCACGCCTGCTTGACCCGGGATTCGAACTCCGGCCCGAAATCGGCGTAGGGCGCATCGCCGTAATTGGCGGCGTGATGGGCCGCCGTCTCGCTGCCCGGGCGCGCCAGGGCGTAGGAGTACCACTCTACGTAGGGCAGTTCCTGCCGGCCGCCCTCGTGCAACAGCACCTCCTCGAGTTCGCCCGGGGTGAGCGCCGGGCCCGCCGCGAAGGCCGGCACCGAGGCGGGGCCCCAGTGGATGAAAATGCCGAACTTCGCGTCCTCGAACCAGGCGGGTGTGTCCCGGGTGTGCTGGTGCAAGTCCCCGGGCAGGGAGTCGGAGCACGCGCCCAGCACCAGGAGCAGGGGCAAGGCCAGAAGGCGGGCGCAGCGGGCCAGTTGATTCGCGATCATTTGCACCTCCGGGAATCGAGGGGACTATTAAACCACCTTTTCGTGCTGTGGTGGGGCCACGGCGATTGACCTATGCTAGGGCTCAGCAATAACAAGAGGTACTCGCCGTGAGCAAAGCCGCCGCGACCACCCGGACGATCTGCGCATTGGCCGCACTGGCGGCGGGGCTTCCCGCCGCTGCACAGGAGACACCGGCGGGCGACCAGCTGTTGCTGGAGGAGCTGATCGTCACCGCGCGCAAGCGGGAACAGAACCTGCAGGATGTCGCGGTGGGCGTGTCCCTGGTCTCCGGTAAGGCGATCGCGGAGGCCCAGCTGCGCAACGCTGCCGAGCTCACCCGCCTCATCCCGACCCTGAATGTCCAGGCCAGCTCCGGGCCGGCCACGTCCTCGTTCAATATCCGCGGCATAGGCACACAGACGCTCAACACCTCGGTAGAGCCCAGCGTATCCACCATGCTCGACGGCGTGGTCATGGGCAATTCGGGTATGGCCTTTGTCGAGCTCGTCGACATCGAGCGGGTCGAGGTGCTGCGCGGCCCCCAGGGTACGCTGTACGGCAAGAACGCCTCCGGCGGCGTCGTGCACATCATCACCCGGGACCCCACCCCCGAGTTCAGCGGTACGATTGCGGCGACAGCGATCGAGGACGACGAGTACCGGCTGGACGGTACGGTGTCCGGGCCCATCACCGACAACCTGTCCTGGCGCCTGACGGGGACCGCCATCGACGACGACGGCTTTGCGGAAAATCGATTCAACGGCAAAACTGTAAACGACACCGAGGCCTACACGGTGCGCGGCAAGCTCCTGTGGCGAGCCACCGAAGACCTGGAACTGCTGGCGAGTGCGGACTACAGCGAACGGGACTGCGACTGCACCGCCCTGTCCGTGCGCTCCATCATGGAGGGTCCCCAGCAGGATATGCTGATCGCGGAACAGCTGCCCGTGGTGCCCTCCGACAACAACCAGGACGTAAACAATGACCAGCGCACCTTTTCGGAAATCGACGCCAGCGGCTACTCCCTGACCGCGGAGTGGGACATCGGGAACCACGTCCTCACCTCCATCTCGGCGTACCGCGACTGGAACAGCCAGGGCATCGTGGATCTCGACAACAGGCCGAGCAACCCCATCGCGCTCAGCTTCCCCATGCCGCCCAAGACCGAGCAGGAGCAGGTCTCGCAGGAATTACGCCTGTCCTCGGAGCCGCGGGACTGGGGTTACTACGTGATCGGGGCATACTACTTCGACCAGGAACACGAGTCGGGCAACGACACCACGACCGCGCTACTGGTACCGGTCGCCCCGCCGACCACGCGGGTGACCCGCACCGAGGTCGACAGCGAGAACTACGCACTGTTCGGCGAGGTGAACTTCAACATAGCCGAGCGCTGGCAACTCATTCTCGGCGGTCGCTACACCGAGGACGAGCTGGATTTCCAGACCGTCGCGGTGGGCACGGACAATCTCGTGTTCGGGCCCGAGGGCGAGGTGGCGAACACCGTAGACGAGGACAATTTCTCCCCGAAGATCGCGCTGCAGTGGGACGTGACGGACGACGCGATGACCTACCTCAGCTTCGTCGAGGGCTACAAGGGACCCGCCTTCGATACCGCGGTGATCGCCGGTGGCAGTTTCGCGGAGCCGGAGACCAGCGACGCCTGGGAACTGGGGCTTAAATCCGCGTGGTTCGACAGCCGCCTTATCGTCAACGTCGCCCTGTTCTACGCCGAGTACACGAACTTCCAGGCCCAGTCCCTGCTCGATGAGGACCCGAACGACCAGCTCCCCGGCAGTTTCGTCCTGGTCAATGCCGGCGAGGTCTCCACGGAGGGTGTGGAAATCGAGTTCCTGGCACGCCCGCGGGATAACTGGACCCTCTCCGGCGGCTACGCCTACACCGACGGGACCATAGACGACTACCCTGCCGGCAACTGCAGCAACGGGCAGAAGTTTCGCGGCGAGTGCCCCGACGGTTCCCGGGATCTCTCCGGCGGCGACCTGCCCTACACCCCGAAATGGAAGCTGAACCTGAGCACCGATTACACCGTGCCCCTGGAGCGCGTGCCCGCCGAGCTCGTGTTCGGCGCCGACCTGCGCGCACAGGACGACGTCCTGTACGAGATATCCCAGGACCCCTACACACGCGAAGACAGCTATACGGTGGTCGACGCGCGGCTGGCGCTGGCGGGCACGGAGCGCGGTTATCGCCTGACCGGCTTCGTCAAGAACGTGTTCGACGAGAACTACGCGACGCTGATATTCGCCCACGGCAACGAGGTCATGCCCCACGGCTACATTCACCGCGTGCCCAAGTACGCCAACCGCACCTACGGCGTGGAGCTGCGCTACGATTTCTGAACGGGTCGGGACGGCCCCACCAATCAGAGATACCCGCGCTTAATGCTGCTTTGCCATCGTCCGGGCGATGATGCTCATCATGGTCTCGTCGGAGCCGGCGCGGGGTTCGCTGACGGCGATGCTGGTGACGATGTCTCCGGCGATAGCGCGAACGAGAAACTCGCGGCACAGTTCGTCGCCACCGGGACGCGCCAGCGCCGGTGTCGCCATCATGGTGTGCACGCCAAGCAGCAGGGGTGAACTGCCGTGATTTGTCGCCCCCGGCGCCGCGGCCTTCCCGGACTGTGAAAAGGTGTCGTGTGCCGACCGGTTCAAATGCTATGCTGTCCCTCGCCCGCACCCATCACAGGGTGGTAAACCTCATCCACCGCGGCGGGCCGGAGACGCCGACTTGAATCAGGCCAAGCTGTCGTTCGTCGAAGAACTGCGCCGCCGCAAGGTCTTCCGCGTCGCCATCGTTTACCTGGGCGTCACCTTCGCATTACTGCAGTTTGCAGACATCGCCGTGCCTGCGCTGAATCTTCCGGAGTGGAGCATCACCCTGGTGTTGGTGCTCGCCCTGATCGGCCTGCCCGTCGCCCTGGTAGCCGCCTGGGCGCTTGACATGGGAGACGACATCCAGCCGGAGGAGGCCGAGTCGGGCGGGTCCTCCGGTGCGCAACGGCTCACCCTCCTGCACGCCCTGGAATTGGCAGTCATTGTCATCCTGGCGGCTGCGGTGGGTTACCTGTACTTCACCCGCACGCCCGCGGAAACCGGACCGGAAGCCGCGCAGGTGGAAGCGCCCACACCGGTTCCGAGCGATTTGTCCATCGCAGTGCTGCCGTTCGTGAATATGAGTGACGATCCCTCGAACGAGTACTTCAGCGACGGCATCTCGGAGGAATTGCTCGACGCGCTGGCCAAGCTGGAGAAACTGCGGGTGGTGGCGCGCACCTCTTCGTTCTCCTTCAAGGGCAGGAACCTCGACGTGAGGAACATAGGCCGCGAGCTCAATGTCGCCACTGTGCTCGAAGGCAGCGTGCGCAAGGCGGGCAACAGCGTGCGTATCACCGCCCAGCTCATCGATACCGCCGACGGCTACCACCTCTGGTCGGACACCTACGACCGCGAGCTCGACGACATTTTTGCCGTGCAGGACGAGATCGCCAAGGCCATCGTCATCGCGCTGCACGTGCCGCTCGGCCTGCAGGCCGAAGACCACATTGTCGACATCGGCACGGAGAACACCGCGGCGTACAACGAATACCTGCAGGGCAGGCACCTGGCCAAGCGGTTCGGCGAGCAGACCTTCGAGCAGGCCATCAACCACTTCGAGAAAGCCGTGGCGCTGGACCCGGAGTTCGCCGCCGCGTACAGCGCCATGGCGCACGTCTATTATGTCTCCGCTTTCTGGCGCCCCCGCGAGATCGTGATGCCACTGTCGGTGCAGGCCTTCGAGACCGCCCTCGCGCTCGATCCGGTCGACGGCCTCGCCCTGATTACGAAAGCCCAGTACATCACGCTGTCCGAGTGGGACTGGCAGGCGGCCAGGACCTACTTTGAGCGCGGGCTGGAGGACATCGGCGGTACATCCCTCGCGGTCCTCTCCTATGCCACCATCCACCTGATGCCCCTGGGCCAACTCGAGCAGGCAGGCGAACTGCTGGCCGCCGCGCGGGCCAACGACCCCATGGACCCCAGCCTGGCCCTGGCACACGCATCCCAGGCCCTGTTCAGCGGGGACCTGTCCCGCGCCATCGAGCTGTACGAATTGAACCTGGCCCTCGATCCGGAAAACTTCCAGGCCGGGTCCGCCCTCTGCAGTGCCTACGTCAACATCGGGGACGTGAGCGCGGCTGAGGCGCTGTTGGGGGCGTGGGAGACCCGCCTGGGATTCACCCACCCGTGGTTTATGAACTGCGTCGTCCTGGCCCAGCTGGCGCGCGGCGAGCCCGCGCAGGCGGGCGCCACCTTGCAATCGCTCGCCGGGATCGCGGAGCGCGAGCCCGGGCTTGCCTTCCTGGTCGGCGACACGGCACTGGCGATCGGGGAGACCGAGATGGCCATCGACTGGTACGAGCGCTCCCTGGCCGGCGGCGAGATTCCCATACTGATGCTCCGCACGCGCCTGCAGCCCCACCCCGAGCTGCTACAGCACCCGCGCTTCCAGGTCCTGCTGGAGGCCATGCGACTGGACGACGAGTCGCTACGCGCAATGGGCCTCGAGTTGCCCCCCGTGGCAGGGGGAGTCCAGTCCGCAGCGAGGCCCTGAGGGCATTCCCGGCGAATACGCCCTGACGGTCTATCCTATTTAGATCCCGCTCCTTCCGGGAGGCTCAAGCAATTGACCGAGTACGAGCTGGCAGACCTCGCCCTGGCGGCGCAGACATCCGCCACGCTGACTACCGCGGTGTTTATCGCCGTCGCCGTCGTCTACCTGCTGGCCGCCTGGCGGGCCGGGGCACGCCTCAGCCGGTACCAGGTCAACCTCGTCAACGTACTATTTATACTTTTTCAATGTAGCCTGGTGATTGCGTGGTGCACGCGGTGGTACCTTGTGCTCAAATACGCGGAAATCCTTAGGGAGATGAACCCTGTGCTGCACCCCACACTCAGTCCGGCGCCCTACCTGGCATTCGCGCTGGTGATGTCTGCTTCCATTCCCGCCTGCCTGAAGTTCATGTGGGACGTACGCCACGGTAAATCCTCATGACGCGCCGGATATATAGCCTGCGGGCGCGCTTCGCGTCGGCACTCGGGGTATGGATACTCGCAAGTGCGGCCCTCGCCGAGGTCTACCCCGGCGAACGCCCGCTGCGACTGGTCCGGGACATGGCGCCCGGGGAACTGCGCGACAGTCTGTCGCAGTGTGCCGAGGGGCCCTTCGAGCGCACCGCGTTCTCCATCGGGCACCGGGGTGCGCCGCTGGGATTCCCTGAGCACACCCTGGAGTCCTACATCGCCGCCGCCGAACAGGGGGCGGGATTGCTCGAGTGCGACGTCACGTTCACCAGGGACGGCGAACTGGTCTGCCGCCATGACCAGTGCGACCTCCACAGCACCACCGACATACTGGCCACACCGCTGGCCGCGAAGTGCAGCGAGCCGTTTTCGCCGGCCGTTTTCGACGCGACGGGAAAACTGGTCGCCCCGGCCTCCGCGCGCTGCTGCACCAGCGACATCACCCTCGCAGAGTTTCGCATCCTGCGCGGGCGGCACGACAGCGTGGACACGCGCGCGACCGATGTCGAGGGCTTCCTGCAGGATGGCGACAGGCCGGAACCCGGCCCGCGATTCGGCACGCTGATGACCCATGCCGAGAGCATCGAGCTGTTCCGGGAACTCGGTGTCGACATGATCCCCGAGCTGAAGGCACCCGCGGTGGAGTTTCCCTTTGCCGGCCTCAGTCGCGAAACCTACGCCGCGCGGCTGGTGGAGGAGTACAAGAAGGCAGGCGTGGGCGCGTTCCGCGTGAGGCCGCAGTCCTTCGACCTGGAGGACGTGCTCTTCTGGCTGCGCGAGTACCCGGAATTCGGGCGTCGCGCGATCTACCTGGACAACCGCTACGGCGCGCGGGCATTCGATCCCGGGGACCCGGCGAGTTGGGTTCCCTCCATGGAGTCGCTGCGCGCCGGGGGGGTGCGCACCATCGCGCCGCCGCTCTGGGTGCTGCTCACGCTGGAGGGCGACAGGATCGTGCCCTCGGCCTACGCGCTAGCCGCCCGGGAAGCGGGCCTGGATCTCGTCACCTGGACACTGGAGCGCCCCGGCGACCTGTCCGACGGGGGCGGCTGGTACTACCGCAGCGTGGCACCGGTGATCGACCGGGACGGTGACACCCTCGAAGTCCTGCACGTGCTGGCGACGGATGTCGGTGTCGAAGGCGTGTTTTCCGACTGGCCGGGAACTGTCACCTACTACGCGAACTGTATGGCGCAGGCCGACCTCAGGTAAAGGTACGGGGATAGAAGTTGCCGTGAAAGCCGAAGGGGATGTGGTGCCTCAGGGGAATAACCGCCAGCTCCTCGCACATGTCGCGCGCATCCACGATCACGATTTCGCTCTTGCGGCGGGCGTGGTTGTAGACGATCGACACCAGGTAGCCCTCGTCCTCCGCCGAGGCGCCGGCGGCGGGGACGAAGTTCGCCTCGGAGGTGAAGCGCCCCTCGCCGTAATCGTGCAGGCGCAACTCGCCGCTGTCGTGGTCGATTTTCTGGAAGGCGTTGAACCCGTAGGGCGTGCCGTTCTCGACGATGGTCCCCAGCCAGGTGTAACGGTTCGCGCGGCCGGTGTGTCCCGGGTGCCAGGCGGGGAATTCGCCGGCGATCGATCCCGCCACGACTGAGCTGTCGGCCGCTCCCGTGGCCAGGTCCAGGGTGTAGCGGGTATAGCGCGCACCGTTGGCGAGGAAATCGAAGTCGTCCCCCCGCTCCATGAACACGTCCGACAACCCGTCCATGACATCCATGTCGTCGACACACAGGACGTCGACCGATACCTCGCTGCCGTTTTCCCGTGCGTTGCCCAGGTGAAAACCGAAAAACGTGTCCAGGTGGAACTCGCGCACGATATCCCCCGTCCCGAGGTCCAGCACCACCACCTTGGTCTTCTGCGTGGGATCGAACTCGATGGACTCGAGAATACTGCTGCGCCCCAACAGGAAACGGAAGGGATGGCGCATGAACGCCGGGCACAGCACGAATACGGCGTGGCGCTCCGTGAGGGCAAAGTCGTGACACATGGAGTAGTCGCCCACGTACTGGGAGCGATTGAACACCATGTTGCCCTCGGGGTCGACGCGGTAGAAGTGCAGCTTCGGTTTGGGTACGCCGAACACGCCGAAATTGTAGAGATCGCCAGTACGCGGATCGAGTCGCGGGTGGGCGCTGAAGGGCTGCGTGGCGGAGAGGCCGCCGGAAAAGTTGTACTCGCCGACGGTATCCAGCGTGGCCGGATCGAGCTCCCAGGGTTTGCCGCCCTCCCACAGGGCCAGCAGCTTGCCGCCGTGCAGTATGACATTGGTGTTGGCCGCGTTGCCCGGGGTGCGGAACATGTTCTTCCACATGCCGCCCGGAATCTGTGTGCCGACCCCCCGGTACAGGATGCGCCCGGCCGCGGTCTCGCGAAGATACTTCTCCGTGCGCACGTAGCGGTTCCTGAAATGCACCCGGCCGCCGACGAAGGTCACCGCGTTGATGACACCGTCGCCGTCAAACCAGTGGCCGAACTGCTGTCCGCCGACCTTGTTGCGCCCGACACAGGTCTGGAACAGCGAGCCCTCCAGGCCCGCCGGAAGGCTGCCCTCGATCTCTTCGGGTTCAATCCAGTAGGAGGACTCCTCCTCGAGCTCCTCGTAACCCTGCTTCTCACAGCCGGGGAGTGTCCGCGGCCGCTGCGGGAGTTCAGCGGCCGGTACAGCGGGTGCGGTCATATCGTTCATGGTGCGAGGTACTCCATGTCAGGGGCGTCCACGACAGCCGGTCCGATGGCGCCGGATCCCGTTGCGTAGCCGGTGTGGTAAGCATAGCCCGGTGGTGCGTCGCCGTATATGCGGCGAACGGGCCGGGCCTGTAAAAAAACCTGACGGGGGCGGTTCAAATTATCGGGTACCGGCGCGGGCTGCCGGACGTTATCCTATGTGGCCCCCGGAACAGCAATAAAAGGTGTCCGCCCATGAGCGTCTACCCCACAATCGCAGCCCGGCGCGCGGGCTCCCGCATCAGCCTGGCAATCTGCCTCGCGCTGTGCGCGGCGCTGCTGGCCGCCTGCAGCGACGATAACGACGAGTTCATCATTACCCTCGGCGTACCCGGGTCGGGCGATCCCGCCATCGTCGCCGTACCCGCCGCCACCCTCGAGGGACCCGTCGCGGGCAATCCCGTCCTGGTCAGCTCCTTCTTCTCCCTGGCCAGTGTCGGTTACGAGCAGGCCGAGTTCTTTGTATCGGGCACCGCGACCGCCTATGTCAACGGCAACAACCTCAGGTCTAACGGCCGCTGGCAGTTGCAGGCGAGCACACAGGCCGATTACCGCACGCGCATCGTGGTGATCCGCCCCTCCGACCCGGCGAACTTCAATGGCACCGTCGTCGTCGAGTGGCTCAATGTCAGTGCGGGATTCGACGCCGCCCCGGACTGGGGCATGCTGCACACGGAGATGATTCGCTCCGGTTACGCCTGGGTGGGTGTGTCCGCGCAGGAGGTGGGCGTCGAGGCGCTGGTCGACGGCAGTGCCGCCGCCATCATCCCGGGCACGCCAATCGACGATCGCTACGCAGCCCTGTTCCACCCGGGGGATGCGTACTCCTACGACATCTACTCCCAGGTCGCCCAGGCACTGCGCGACGGCGGCGCCATGGGGAACCTGTCGCCGCGCTATTTCATGGCGGCGGGAGAATCACAATCCGCCGGGCGACTGATGACCTACGTCAACGGCTTCGCACCGATGCACGCACTGTTCGAGAGCTATTTCATCCACAGCCGTACGGCGGGCAGCGCCCCGCTCGAGGGCGGCTTCGTGGATCCGGAACTGCCCACTCCCGCTGTCGTGCGCGTGCGCGACGACCTCGGCGTGCCGTCCCTCATGCTGCAGACGGAAACAGACCTGTTCATTCTCGGCTCCTACCCGGACAACCAGCCCGACAGTCGCAACTTCCGCCTCTGGGAAGTCGCCGGTACGGCCCACGCGGACCTCTACACATTCCTGGACAACCGCTTCGACGTCGGCACGGACCCGAGCGTGGCGGCGGTCCTGGAAAACACCCAGCCTGTTCCCGGCATCATCGAGTGCCCCATCGCTGTGAACGCCGGCCCGCAGCACTGGGTGGCCAAGGCCGGCATGGTCGCGCTCAATACCTGGATGGTGGACGGCACGCCCGCACCGAGGGCGGACCGCCTCGCGGTGAGCGGCAACCCGCCCGTGTTCGAGTACGACGAACTGGGCAACGTGCTCGGTGGCATACGCACACCCTACGTGGACGTACCCATCGCGGTGCTCTCGGGAGAGGGACAGGCGCAGCCGAACTTCGACGAGATCGACGAGATCGACATCGACAATATCGACTTCTGCTTCCTGTCCGGCACCACGGAGCTCTTCGACGCGGCCACCCTGGGCTCACTGTACGAGAGCAACGCCGCCTATATAGAGGCTGTGAACGCCTCCGCGGATGACGCCGTCGCCAAGGGCTTCCTACTGCAGGCCGACGCGGACCTCATCAAGGCCTACGCGGCGGGCTCGGACATCTTCGCACCGTGATCGCTGTCGCGGGCCGCCGGGGTCGCTGGTGAAGAAAGTCCTGCTGACACTGCTCGCGGTGCTGGTGCTGGCGGCGGCGTCGCTGCTGCTCGCGCCGGTCCGGGCGCTGCTGGTGGCGGCCACGCTGCCCGACTACCCGGACTGGCCACCGCCGCGGCACAGCCTCCGGGCCGGGGACAGCGGGGAGATCTACTACGCCACCGCCAGCCCCTACGACCTGGAGGTCATTCTCGCCGACATGTCAGTGGCGCGGCCCACCACGGGGCTGGGCTACCTGAGTTTTCCGCCCGGCGCCACGGCGGACGCACCCGTGCCCGCCATGGTCATCGTGCCGGGCAGCGGCGGTATCGCACCGGGCCGGGAGCACGACTACGCCAGGCTGTTCAATGCCAGCGGGATCGCGGCGTTTGTCGTCGAGTACTACGCGCCGCGGGGTTTCGGCGAGGACTCCAACTACCTGATCCGCACCTCATCCGTAACCGAGTTCGACCTCATTACCGACGCCTACGCGGCACTGGCACTGCTGGGCACCAGCCCACTCGTGGACCCCGGGCGAATCGGCGTCATCGGCTTCTCCTACGGCGGCATGGCGGCGCGCCTGTCCATGGACCCGCGCATCCACGAGGCGCTGGCACCCGGTTCTCCCCCCTTCAGTCTCCACATCGACAACTACGGCCCCTGTTTCCAGAACCTGCAGTCCACCCGCACCACCGGCGCGCCCCTGCTGACCCTGCGCGGCACGGACGACGCGTCCAACGACCTCGAGGCCTGCGCACTCCGGGAACAGGAACTGCAGGCGCTGGGCGTCGACGTCACCGCGAAAATCTACGACGGTGTGGGACACGCCTGGGAGAACACCGAGCCGCGGCGCATGGCCGGGGACGCACCCTACCTCGCGGGTTGCGAGCTCGCCTACGACGAGCGCGGCCGCCCACTGCTCGACGGGGAGCTGCTGAACGACTACCCCCTCGATGCCTCCCACGCCACCAAGATGGCCGCCCGCTTCTCCAGCGCGGCGCGCTTTGCCGACTGTGTGGGTTACGGTTATTACGTGGGACGTGACGAGGCGGCCCGCGCCCGCGGTTACCGCGACATCCTGGACTTCCTGTCCGCGCACTGGGGCACCCCCGCAGGATTACCCACGGCCGGGCGGGACTAGTTCACTGAAATGTGAAGTGGGTATTTGCTAGTCTTTAGCCCGGCGTGGTAATTTTTACGCTGAAAGGGGCTTAATATTTAATAAAAACAATGAGTTAGCGTTCTACGGGGCGCTGACAGGAAACGACAAGAACAAGACAATCGGTTTCCGGGGACAGCATGGCGTTCATCTTGCGTTTTTTCGACTATTTCCTGCCGGACAGCATGTGCACCAATCCGTCGGACCTGATGCGCGGCTACATCTTCGTCGGCCTGATCTTCACCAATATCATCATCAGCCTGCTGGTCATGCTGGGGCTCGTGGGCCTGCTCGAGCTGGAGTACAACACGCCCATCGCACTGTCCCTGAACTCCGCCTGCCTGGTGGGCTACCTGCTGACACTGCTGCTGCTCAAGCGCACCGAGAACTACTCCCTGTGCTGCAACCTGTTGATCCTCATACTCACGTCGGTCATCTTCTTCGCGGTGCAAATCACCGGCGGATACCTGGAGTCACCCATCCTGCAGCTCGCCCTGCAGATGCCGGTCATGGGATTTCTCCTGCTGGGGTTGCGCGCGGGCCTCGCCTGGCTGGCGGTGATCGTGGCGCTGAGCCTGGCCACATACCTGTCCGCGGTCTACAACGTCGGCTACGTACAGCTCCTGCAAAGCGCCGAAGTGACCCAGGCCATGTACATCCTCCTACAGTTCGTACTCATCGTCGTGGTAGGGGCGGCCCTGACGGTCTACGAAACCCTGAACGGACTGCTGAAGAAGGAGCTGCACGCGGAGAAGCTGAAGCTGGAGCACTGGGCCAGCCACGACGACCTCACCGGTGTCGCCAATCGCTTCGAGTTCTTCCGCCGCCTCAAGTCGGGGATCGACGAGGCCCAGGAGCGGGAGCACAAGGTGGGTGTGGTGTACATCGACCTCGACGGCTTCAAGCCGGTCAATGACAACCACGGTCACCACATGGGCGACGAGGCCCTGAAGGCCGTGGCGGACCGGCTGCAACGGGTGTTGCGACTGTCCGACACGACCGCGCGCCTGGGCGGGGACGAGTTCGGCCTGATCCTGCCGGGTATCCACGTGCCCGAGGATATCGAGACCATCATGCCGAAGATCCTGGATGCCATCCGCGAACCCATCGAGGTGGGCGGCGTGGAAATCTCCGTGCGCGGCAGCTGCGGTGTGGCCATCTTCCCGAATCACTCCGAGGACTGCGACGATCTCTGCCGCTACGCGGACACGGCGATGTACCGGGCCAAGGAGATTAGCGACGCCTACATGGTCTACGAGGACACCATGAAGGGGCAGCCGGCATGACACCCCCCGAGGGGATGCCGCCCACTAGAACCTGAAACGCAGACCGACCGAGAAGTCCACGTCACTGGTATAGGCGCCCTCCAGCGACAGTCGCTCGTCAATGCGGTACTCCACGCCGACGTGGTAGCGCCCGGTGGTTTCGTACTCCGCGTGGGCCTGGACGCGCTCGGCGAGCTGCAGTCCGGTCTCAAACTCCGCCTCGATCTCCCCTTCGCTGGTCACGAACAGGTCCATGTCGACCAGCATCGGCAGGACGTAGCGCACCCCCAGTTTACCCTCGGCATCCTCGCCGGCCTCTTTCTCGGCACCCACAAGCACCTGGGTCCAGCGGTCCAGCCGGTAGAGCCAGGCGCTCTCGCCGCGCTCCTCCTCGTAGTCCCGGGACTCCACTTCCAGTTCCAGGCGGTGCCGGTTGTTGGCGTACCACCCCTGCAGCCGGGCAAACTCGGTGAGCACCTCCACGGAACCGGCGAAGTAAAAGTCGCTGTCCTTCATATCCGGACTCGACATGCGGGCTGCGTCGAACTCGGGGTTGCCGGCGTAATCGTCGTAGCGCAACACCCGGGCCATGCCGGTCTTGGCGTGGTAGAGATTGTGGCAGTGGAAGAACCAGTCCTTCTCCTCGTTGGCCAGGAACTCGATAGTCACGGTCTGTAGCGGCCCCACATCGACGGTATGCTTGAAGGGTCCACCGCCACCCTCGTCGAGGACCCGGAAGAAGTGTCCGTGCAGGTGCAGGGGGTGGTGCATCATGGTCTCGTTGACGAAACGGAAACGCAGTGTCTCCCCGCGCCTGATCATGATCCTGTCGGCGCGGGACAGGGGGATATTGTTGAAGGTCCAGTTGTAGGTCTCCATGTCCCCGGTCAGGCGCAGTTCCAGCTGCCGGTATTCGGCGCCCCCTGAATAAAGCGCCGCGTCGACAGTCTCCAGGTCTGCATAGTCCAGCCGGCGGGCGCCGCTCTCCCCTGCCCCGTGATGAGCGTGTTGGCCGTGCCCCGCCATTTCCCCCTCCCCGTGCATGCCGTGGGGGGCATACAGGTCGGGCCGCGGCATGGGCTGCGCAGCCTGCGGCTCGCCGGCCCCCAGGAATACCGACGCGTACCCGGAACCGTCCTGGGCGGTGGCACGCAGCTCGAACGCCCCCGCCTCGGGGACCGTCACCACGATGTCGTAGGTCTCGGCCACCGCGTGCAGCACCTCGTCCACCTGCACCGGCTCCACCGCAAGACCGTCCGCGGCGATGACGTCGAACGGCACCCCGGCGCTGTGCAGCAGGAAGTAGGTGGAGGCACCTGCATTGATGAGACGCAGGCGGATGCGCTCACCGGGGCGCGCGTCCGGAAACAGGTGCTGGCTGCGCGCACCGTTGATAAAGAAAGCGTCGTAGCCGACATCGGCGACGTCCATCGGGCCCATGCGCATCCAGCGATTCTCCAGCCAGGTGCCCATCGCACCCCGCTGCAGGTAACCCGCGATACTGACCACGCTGCCCTTCTTCATGGCGTAGTAGTCGCCGTCCTTTTTCAGGTTGGCCAGCACCTGCTCCGGGGCCTCGTTGGTCCAGTCCTGCAATACCAGCACCGTCTCGTAGTCGTAGACGGGCTCGTCGGGTGCCGTTACGACGATGCCGCCGTGCACCCCTGACTGCTCCTGCAGGTCCGTGTGGGAGTGGTACCAGTAGGTACCCGCGTGCTTCAGCGGAAACTCATAGACGAAGGTCTCACCGGGCCCGATGGGCAGGAAGGACAGGTAGGGCACGCCGTCCTGCTCCGGGGGTACCAGCAGGCCGTGCCAGTGCACGGAGGTATCCTCGTCGGTCCGGTTGTTCACGGTGATGCGCGCGGTGTCGCCCTCACGGAAACGCAGGACGGGGCCCGGGTAGCTGCCATTGAGCAGCATTGCGGTGGCGGGTTCGCCGGTGAGTGAGAGCTCCCGCTCGCTGATGTCGAGCTGATACTCAACCACCTCCCCCCGGGCGCAGACGGCCGCAAGGACGAGGGTCGGGACGAGACAGATCTGCGCGAACAGCTTCATCGGGCAATTATAGGCCGGGCCCGTAGCGCTTCACCAATCGCGGGACATGGGGTTTTCCGTGGGCTTCATCTATAGTTGAGTCCTCTCCCGAGGGGAAATATCCATGCCGCGATTCTCCAGGTTCCCTGCGATACTGCTCTGGTCACTTTTCTGCACAGGTTCGCCGGCACTCGCCGAACCCTTTTACGCCGCGGAACTGACCGCGGACAATATCGAACGCCTTCCCGCCGGCGGCCTCGACGCCGTCGGCGGCGTCGGCGACTGGTTCCTCACCGACGGCGAGCTCTGCGCCGTCGTTTCCGGCGCCGGCCACCCCACGTACCTGTCACTCACCGGGGGCACACTGGTCGACCTCTGGCACTGCGCCCTTGCCAATGACCAGTGGAGTGTCCTGCACGGCCAGTACAACCTGCAGAAGGACCAGATACCGCCGATCGTCGATATCGCCGCCGGCAGCGACGCCACCCGGGCCTGGGTGGAAACCCGCGGCGAGCGCGGCGGGCTGGAGTCCCGGGTGCGTTTCATCCTGTCGGCGGAACACCCCGGGGAACTCGCCGTGGAGACCACCGTGACCCGCGTTGCCGACGGCGACGGCATGGGAATGTACGGCGCGTTGGTGCTGCACCCCAGCGGCGCCCTCACACCCTTCACCGTGGACACGGTACTCGGCGAGGACACGCTGGGTTTTGACCAGCCCTATGTCGACACCACCGATTTCACCTCCATCCTCGGCGCGGTGACCTCGGCGGACCTGCAGGTGCTGCTGGGCAGTCGCCACATCCGCCCCTCCATCAGCTACGGCGTGCGGCTGCGCGAGGCGGTGCACCGCGACGCCGCGGGTGAGGAGTCGCCGGTGCACACGTTCCTGATCAGCAGCCGCACCTTCACCCTGTTCGGCGCCTTCACCCGGCCCTTCCCGGGGTTCTGGACGCGCACGCCGGGGCCGCTCAGTTTCGGTCTCGGCCAGTTGTTCGACCTGGACCGGGGCGACAGCCTGGTACTGGGCCAGCGCATAGGCGCCAGTGCCCGCGGGGATGTGGCCTCGCTGCTCGACGGGTTCTACTCGGGGCCCTTCATCGAGGCGCGCCTGGACACCGCGGAGGCCGGTGTCCAGGTTCGCGATGCCGACGGCAGGGGCCTGACCTTCGCGCGGCCGGACGCGGATGGCCGCGTCCGCATGCGACTCCCCGCAGGCATCCGCTCGGCGACCCTCGCGGTGCGTACCCCCTGGGGCACCACCGAACGGCCGCTCAGTATCGCGGGGGATACGCTACAGCTCGGCACACTGGCGACGGGGAGCCCGGGCATCCTGCGCCTGCCCCGGGGCGACACCATGAGCCTGGTGCTGCTCTCCGAATCGGGCCCGGCGATCTTCCACGATGAGCTCGCCGGGGGTCAGGTCGCCGGTGAGCGCAAACTCAGCGGCCCGGAGAGTCACCGGCTCAGTCTCGCCGGCATTCCCTCCGACCCCGCCGAGATTGCACTGCCGCCCGGCGACTACCGCGTCATCGCATCGCGCGGACCGGAGTACACGGTTACCGAGGCGCGGGTCTCCCTCGCCGCGGGCAGCGCCATCACCCTTGATATCGAGCCGCCGCAGCGGGCGGTGGCGACCCCCGGCCTGCTCGGCGCCGACTTCCACGTGCACAGCGGCGTGAGCTTCGACTCCGGCCTGCAGCCGGAACAGCGCCTGCGTGACTTCGTTGCGCAGGGAGGCGAACTGCTGGTGGCCTCCGAGCACAACATCACCTTCGACCTGCAACCGGCCATCGAGGCCATGGGCCTGGCGGGCGCTATCGCCGGCCTGCCCGGCGTGGAAATCACGGGGATGGCGCGCAGCCCCGCGGCCCCCACCACCATCGGTCACAGCAACGTGTTCCCGGTGCCTGTCGATGCCGATGCGTTCATGGGCGGCACCCTGCCCTTCGAGGGCCGGCGCCTGGGGCAGGTGATCGGCGACTACAAGGCGGCGCACCCGGACAGCATCTTCCAGCTCAACCACCCGCGCAGCCAGGCCCACGACGACGACATCAGTTTCTTCAATCATCTCTCCATCGGCCAGTCATTCGAGCCCGCCCGGCCGCTCGAGGAACCACCGAATCGAGTGCTGCTGGAGCGCCACGGGGACAGCGCCTACCGGGACATCGACTTCGACGCGATGGAACTGCTCAACGGCGCCTCCATGGCGCTCTACGAACTGGTGCGTACCGACTGGTTTGCTCTGCTTAAACAGAACCTGTACCCGGTGGCCACCGCCAACAGTGACTCGCATATCAGCAGCGAACTGGTCGCCTACCCGCGCACCTATGTCGCGGTGAGCGACGACGACCCCGCCCACCTCGACACGGCAGCGGTTACCGCGGCCCTGGCTCGCGGCGCGGTGTACGGTAGCACGGGCCCGATCCTGCGCGTGGCGATGGGCGACACCGGGCCCGGCGGAACACACGCCGGTGGCGGCGGCAAGCTGCGCATCGTTGTCGACAGCGCTCCCTGGGTGGATGTGAACGAGGCGAGAATCTGGATCAACGGCAAGCTTTGGCGGAGCCGGCCGATCGCCGCCGGGGAGACGCTGGATATCCCGCTGCAGGTCGAAGTGGACAGCTTCGTCTTCGTGGAAGTGCTCGGTGAGCCCTCGGATACCTATCGCACGGTGGCCCCGGGCTACACGCCCTTCGCGTTTGCCAACCCGCTGTTCCTGGACGTGGCCGGGGACGGCTGGGAGTACGGTGGACCGCCCGTAGGCGGCCAGGAGTAGCGCACTAGCGGGCGAGTGAATCCAGCAGGCGCTGGGCGTCCGCACGGCCGTTGAATTCCACCCCCGGCTCGAGGGCGGCCCGCAGTTCCTTCTCCGCCTCGGGCAGGCGGTCCAGGCCGTGCAAGGTGACCCCGGTGTGATAGCGGATTTCCGGGTCCCGGGAGTTCAGCGTGTAGGCCCTGCGCAGGTAGGGCAGAGCCTCCTCGTACTCGCCGCGCCGGGCGTGAATCCAGCCCAGGGTGTCCAGCAGGGCCGAGTTGGTCTCCCCCTGCAACTCCAGTGCGCGTTGCGCCGTGGTGAGCGCGAGATCGAGGTCCTCCTCCGCGTAGATGTTCGCCAGGTTGTTCAGCACCGCGGGATCCTCGCCCAGCTGGGGGTGGCTGAGCAGTGTCTCGTAGTAGCGCCGGGCGGAGTCCGGCTTGCCCTGTGCCAGGTAGCTGTCGGCCAGCAGCCGGACGACCTGCGGGGGCAGGGGTTGCTCGCGCATGGCGGCTTCCAGGGTATTGGTGAACGCCTCGCCGCCGATACCCCGCAGACTCAGTTCGTAGAGACGGACAATGGCGTCGCCGTTGGTGCGATCGAGTTCGTAGGCGCGCATGAAGTGTGCCTGGGCCCCCTCGGCGTCACCTCGCGCCAGGGCGATCTCACCCTCCAGCTGGGAGAGCCCGGATTGTTCACCCACGGCTTCCGCCATCGCCGCCACGCGCTTTTCGGCGGCGTCGATATCGTTTTCGGCGAGTTCCAGGCGCGCCAGGTCCAGGCCGATGGCCAGGGAGTCCGGTTCCAGCTTGCGCGCCGCCTCGAGGCTCAATCGCGCTTCCTGCAGGTTCTCGGTACTGGCCTGCATGGCGGCGAGTTCGCGCAGCTTGTCCGGGTCGTCCGCCCAGATCGAGGCGAGACGCCGCAGGGGCTTTTGCGCCACCTCGAAGTCGCCCTGCCGCATGTAGAGCTCCGCCAGGCTCACCTGGTAGCCGGCGTTCATCGGGTCGGCCCGGGTCAGTTGCACCGCCGAGACCACCGCCTTGTCGAGGTTGCCGGTCTGCGTGTAGACGCCGAGCATGAATTCGTCGGGCAGCGTGGACGTCTTGTCGTAGGCATAGACCTTCTTGCTCCAATCCACGGCCTCGTCCACACGGCCCTGCTCGAAAAGCACACTGGCCATGAGCATGATCGACCGGGTGTGATCCGGCTTGTCCTGGAGCACCTCGTTCGCGAGGCTGGCGGCGGCCTCCAGTTCGCCGTTCATCTTGTACAGCATCGCGCGGTTGAAGCGCGCCTCGGGGTCCGAGCGGGATATCGCCAGGGCGCGGTCGATGGCCTGTTCCGCGTCCTCGAACCTGCCGCTGCGCAGGTAGGTCACCGCGGCGAAGTTGTGCACCCGCACCACTCCCGGGTGCATCTCCTGCATGCGCGCAGCGGCGTCCTCCGCCTCCTCCTGGCGGCCCAACTCCAGCAGCACCGCACCGCGCAGCAAGCCGTGCGAAACCGGCATGGCGCCGTCGTCGGCGCTGGCATCGAGGACCGCCAGGGCCCTGTCCGGGTGTCCCAGCGATCGCTCCAGTTCCGCCTCCAGCACCGCGACAATGGGGTTGTCGCCGGTCTGCTCCCGCAAGTCCTCGAGCAGTTCGCGCGCGCTGAGGGCGCTGCCGTTCTGGATATAGAGATGCAGGAGCTGTAGCGACAGGCCGAGGTCCCGCAGTACGTACTCGCGGCTGGAGCTGAGCAGTTCGTTGGCGCGCCGCTCCTCGCCGTTGCGCAGGTAGAGGTCGACCAGCATGCGGATCGCGGCCAGGTCGGATTCGTTGCGCGACAGGTAGCTGTTGAACAGGGCCATTGCGCTCTGGTCTGAGTGCCGCACGTAGTCGGAGGCGGCCCGGATGAACAACATGCGGTCGCTGGACTGGGGCATGACACTGTCCAGCTCTGCCAGTTTCAGGCTGAGGCCGGCGAGCATCTCGTCGCCGATATCGGCGTCGCCGCGGCCGATGGCGACCACGGCACTGAGCAGCGTTGCCGCCGGGTCGTCCGGCGAGATCTCCAGGATCAGCTCCAGGTAGTGCTCCATCTCCGCCTGGTTACCCGCCAGCAGGTGTACCCGCGCCAGGCTGCGCAGCACGCGGATGTCCTCGCTGTTCTGCGCGAACGCCTTGTCCAGGCTGGCCTGGGCCTTGGCGTAGTGACCCTCGGTGATGGCGAGGTCCGCCTCGAGCTCCAGGCTCTTGACGTTGTCCGGGTCCAGCAACAGGGATTTCTCGATCAGTCCCGCCGTCTCCTCGAGCATGCCGCTCTGCAGGTAAACCGCCGCCAGCGTGTTGATGGAGCGCACGTCCGAGGGGAACATTTCCGCCGCGCGCTCGAACTCGCGGCGGGCGCGGTCCGGCTCGCGCTTTATAAGGTAGCCCTGGCCCTTGAGCAGTGCCCACTCGAAGCGGGTCTCCTCACTGAACTCGTCGGCGACCTTCTCGATGGCGAAAAGGTCGTCGATACGGCGCTGCAGCAGCAGCGCGGTGCCGTATACCGGAAGCACAAGGTTGATATCCGCGCCGAGCAGCAGCGCCTCTTCCGACTCCTTGGCCGCGCCGTGGATATCACCGGCATTGAAGTGCACCCGCGCCAGCAGCAGGCGCGCCGCGACCATGTTCGGATCCGCCTGCAGGGCGTTCTTGAGGTGGACGTAGGCCTCGGCGTACTCCTTCGCCGCGTAGGCCTGGGTGGCCTCCTCGTAGTGGTCGTCGCCGTCCTGGGCGAGTGCCCCGGCACCCAGCAGGCAGGTTGCGAGCAGGGTTGCCCGCAGCGCCGGGCAGGGGGAGGTAAAGCGCTTCAAGATCGCTCCTTCAAGGGGCTCCGGCCCCGCGGCATTGACTCGCTGGCATGGTAACGCAGGCACAAAAAAAGCGGAATTCGTGAATTCCGCTTTTCCGTGGAGGAACCTTTTGTTTCAGGTCGCGCTTCAGGTCAGGCAGTAGCCCTGCGGGAGCGCGCGCGGCCGTAGAGCAGGCCCAGGCCGAGCATCATCAGGGGCAGGCTGCCGGGTATGGGTACCCCGGGCGGCGGTATGTCGTCGGGGGTTTCGGTCTTGACGAGATTCAGCTTGAAGCCGTCGTCGCCGCCGTCGCAACCGCCACAGCTGCCGAACACCGGGTTGTACACGCCGATCAGCCAGTGGGTGGACTCGATGGACGAGTTCACGCTGTAGTAGCTGAGGTTGACGTTGTTGTAGTTGCCGACAGAGTCGTAGTTGCCGCCGTTGCTGGAGAGGATGTCGCCCCAGGTCTCGCCGAGAACACCGGCCCCGCCGGAGCCGTCATAGGCGAGGATGGAAACGTCGGCGACCTGCATGTTGCCGTCGCGGGCCCAGCTCAGGTCGAAGCCGTCCAGGGCCACCGCGGTGTCGAACTCCAGCAGCAGCATGTCGAATTCGCCGTCGCTGTCACCGGTAATACTGTCCACGGAGTGGTGCGGGGAACCGCCACCCTCGTCGTCGTTGCGCACACCCAGGGCTGCGCTCTGGGCCCAGATCAGGCGCGCGGCCTCAACCGCGTCTTCCTGGGGCAGATCGTCCGTATCGGACCAGCCGGTTACCGTCAGGCCGACGCCGTCGGGGGAGGTCATGCTCAGGGAGTTGCCGTTGCCGTTGAAGTTGAAACTCTGGCTGTTGCTGTTGAAGTTCCACGTCTGCATGGCGGCAGACGCCGTCGTCCCGTGCAGCGCCGCGAGCCCTCCAATCGCCGCCACCGCGGCCAATTTAGCTAGCTTTCCCACTCTCTCACCCACTGTCATTCTCCGTCTGGCCCGGGCTTTTCTCCGCCCGCTAGGCCCAAAATCTTCCCTGGGACGGAATATAAAGCAAAAAGTGAACCAGATTCTACTATCTTTCTGATTTATATGACTTTTTTGACTTCCTGGGTCCCGTCGCCCCGAAAATCGCGGAATTTTTCGGTGCAAGTGTAAATATAGCTGACATCTGGGGGCACGCCAGACCGTGAACCCCTTCACATTTCAGCGCCTGCTGCGGTAGAGCGGGAGGGGCTCCACGGCGCCGAAGTGGTCGTCGAGGGCGCCCGCGTCCAGGAGCTCGATTCCCTGCAGCACGTGCTCCTCCACCGGGGAGCGCCACAGGGCGGTGCGGCGGCCGTTAAAGGTCAGGCACTGGCCGTTGAACCTTGCCGCGGCATCGCTGGCCAGCCAGACCAGGCCCTGGGCCACGTCCTGCGGCTCGCCGAAGCCCAGTTCCTCAGCGCTGGACCCTGCCCTGTCGATCAGGGGCTGGGTCATGTCGGTGCGCGCCACGGGCCACATGGCGTTGCAGCGGATCCCGTAGCGCTCCAGTTCCTTCACCGCGGTGTACATCATGCCCATCAGCCCCGCCTTGGCCGCGGCGTAGTTGGCCTGGCCGAAATTGCCGATCAGGCCGGAGGCGGAGGTGACCTGGATGATGTGGCCACCGCCCTGCTCCTTCATCGCCCGACCTGCCTCCCGGGTGCACAGGAAGGGCCCGCGCAGGTCAACGGCGATGACCTCGTCGAAGTCCTCGTCGGACATTTTCAGCAGGGTGCGGTCGCGCACGATACCGGCGTTGTTGACCATGACGTCGATACCCCCGTGTGTGTCGACGCAGGCCTCGACCAGTTGCCGGCACACCGCGCTGTCGGCAACCGAGCCGCACACAGCGACGACGGGCGCACCGCGCTCGCGCAGCTCTGCCTCCACAGCGGCCAGGGCGGCCGGGTCTGTGCCGTTGATCACCAGGGAGGCGCCCTCTGAGGCACAGGCCAGGGCGAAGTGCCTGCCCAGGCTGCGGGAGGACCCCGTGATGACCATGCGTCTGCCTTCCAGCCTCGCCATTTCCGTCTCTCCTTTTGTCGTGCACAGCTCCAAAGGTGCTAAAATTCAGCGCGAATAAGAATAACGGATACCCTGCCCGAGTGCAGGGAGGGTGTGCCCCATGCCGCGACCCGTACTCCTCGCCCTGCTTTGCGCCCTGGCCGCATCCGGCCCCATCGCCGGCGCCCGCGCGGATGCCGGTGCCGGTGTGCTCGAGGAGATCATCGTCACCGCGAACCGGCGCGAGCAGAGCCTGCAGGAGGTGGCGATCTCCGTGTCTGCCTTCACCGGCGAGTTCTTCAAAAACAGCGGCACGCACAATCTGAAGCAACTCGAGCAGTACACCCCGAGCCTGAAGATTGCGGCGGTGCAGGACAGCCGCTCGACCTCCATCCGCATCCGCGGCATCGGCTCTATCGGCAGCAATGCCGGCATCGACCCCAGCGTCGGCCTGTTCATCGACGGCGTCTACCAGGGCCGGGCGGGCATGAGCATTACAGACTTCATGGATATCGAGCGCGTCGAGGTGCTGCGCGGGCCACAGGGCACACTCTACGGCAAGAATACCGCTGCGGGCGCGCTCAACGTAATTTCCCGCGCGCCCGCCGAGGAGCTGGAGGCCGAGCTGGAGGGCGTCGTCGGCAACTACGACGCCCTTGAGCTGCGCGGCATGGTCAACCTGCCCGTCGGCGAGGGCGGCAACGCACTGCGCGTCGCCGGCTACTCGGTGCAGCGCGACGGCTACGACGACAACAGGACCCTGGACGAGGACGTCAACGACGCCGACCGCTGGGGACTGCGGGGCCGCGGCCTGTTCGGCCTCGGCGCGGCGGGCGACCTGCTGTTCACCGTCGACTACGCCGAGGAGAACAGCGACTGCTGCGCCCCCGACATCATCGAGTACACCGGCGCAGGATCCGCTCTGGGACTGCCCTTCGAGCTGGTTGCCGACTCGGAGGGCGCGACGCTGCCGGAAGAGGACCCCTTCGACCGCGAGCTGTATTTCAACCAGCCCTGGACCAACGAGGTAGACGTCGGCGGCATCGCCGCGGAGTGGAACCTCGAGCTGGACGGCGAGACGGGCCTCACCTGGTTGAGCGCCTGGCGCCAGTACAACAACGACAGCCGCTTCGACGGCGACTTCTCCCCCTTCGAGGCCGTGAGCGGCGCCGCCGAGGTCGATCTCGACCAGTACTCCAGCGAGTTCCGCGTCACCTCCCCCGAGGGCGAGCGCTTCGACTACGTTGCAGGGCTGTATTTCTACTACTCCGACATGGATACGGAGGGGGAGACCGGCTTTCTGGAGCTGCTCGGGCCGCTGTTTGCGGGCGGGCTCATACTCCCCGAGGGCTCGGTCAATTTCGACAGCAATCGCCACGAGACCACCAGCTACGCCGCCTTCGGACAGGCCAACTGGCACATCGACGAGAAGTGGCGGATGACCGTGGGTGCGCGAGTTACCCACGAGGAGAAGGAGCGCCAGGGCCTGCAGCGCACCGAACCCCCCGCGATCATCGATGCGCCGCCCGTCGCCGGCCCCGACCTGGAGACCGACGACACGCGCTCGGAAACCGACGTCTCGCCGTCTGTCAGCCTGTCCTGGTTCGCGCGCGATGACCTGATGTTCTACGCCAGCTTCAGCCAGGGGTTCAAGTCCGGCGGCTTCAACCAGATCCGCACCGCCGTCGGCGCCCCCGCGGAGTTCGACGACGAGCGCTCGCGCAACTACGAACTGGGCTGGAAGGGCAGCTGGCTGGACCGGCGTCTGCAGGTGAACGGCACGCTGTTCTTCGTCGACTACGACGACTTCCAGGCCCAGGGCTTCGACGGCGCCAACATCACCGTGCGCAACGCCGGCTCACTCGAGAGCCAGGGCATCGAGCTGGAGGCGGTCTACGTGCCGACCGCCAGACTGACCCTGGGCACCGCCATCGGTTACAACGACGCACAGTACTCCGACTTCGAGACGGGTGAGTGCACAATCGCGGAAATTGTCGCGATAACGGGAGGCAGTGCTTTCGTACCGCCCAACTGCGTACAGGACCTGACAGGCGAGGCGCTGGACAACGCACCGGAGTGGACCGTGAGCAACTTCGCCCAGTACGAGGGCAACATCGGGGTCGACCTGGGGTGGTTCGGGCGCCTGGAATACAACTACACCGACGAGTTCTACATGTCCCAGGACCTCGATGAAAACCTGCTGAACGACGACGCGCACATCGTCAATGCACGGGTCGGAATCTTCGGTGAGGGGCGGCAGTGGGAACTCACAGCCTGGGGACGCAACCTGCTCGACGAGGAGACCTACGTCATTGGCTTCGACGTACCCGTCCTCAGCGGATTCGCCGCCATCACCGCGCCGCCGCTGACCTACGGGCTCACCCTGAACTACCGGCTGCAGTGACCACACTCCTGGGGATTTCCTTCACTGACATGCGATACACTGCCCCAACGGATTGAATCACCCGGGCGATTGCCTTGAAGCCAGTACAACGCCAGTTCGCCGCCGATACCCATACCGGGCTGAAGCGCAACCACAACGAGGACTGCTACGAAGCCGACGCCGGACTGGGCCTGTGGCTGGTGGCTGACGGCGTGGGCGGACACTCCTGCGGCGAGGTCGCAAGCGACATCGTGCGCACGACCATTCGCGAACACGTCGATAGCGGCGAGAGCCTTACGGACGCCATTGTCGCCAGCCACACGGCGGTGCTCGACGCTATCGCGGGGAGGGAGGGCGCCCGCGGCATGGGCTCGACAGTTGTCGCGGCGCGACTCGACGGTGACGACTACGAAATCTGCTGGGTCGGCGACAGCCGCGCCTACCTCTGGAACGGCGGCCTGCAACAACTCACCGAGGACCATAATCGTGTCGGCGAGCTGCTTGCGCAGGACATCATCACCCCCGAACAGGCCAGCGGTCACCCGGAGCGACACGTGCTCACACAGTCCCTGGGGGTCTCCGATACCATGCAGCTCGAACCCGGGCGGGTAACGGGAACCCTCCGCGAAGGGGAGCAGCTGCTCCTGTGCAGCGACGGGCTCAGCGACGAACTGTCGGACAGCGTGCTGGAACACCTCCTGCACGGTCACGGTAGCCCGCGGGCACAGGTCGACGCCCTGATCAGCGCTGCGCTGGACGCCGGGGGGAACGACAACATTACTGCGGTGGTGATCGGGAGCCGGCTCCCGGTCCGGCCCACGGACAATCCCGGTGATCTCGAGACCACCCGCAACACCCGGCGCAGCGCCAGCGGCGGCCGGCCAAACGACGGGAAATTTCCCGTAAAGGCACTACTATTGCTGAGCGCGATGGCGTTGCTGGCGGCCTGGCTGCTGACCTGATCGCACCCGGGACAAGGAGGAAGCGTGGAAATTATCGGCAGGAAAATCGGCCGTTACGACATCCAGGAGCACATCGGCGAGGGCGGTATGGCCCAGGTGTACCGCGCCTTCGACCCGGAGATCAACCGCACCGTGGCCCTGAAAATTCTCAAGGAGGAACACTGCGGGGACGAGGAGCGCAAGGGTCGTTTCATCAAGGAAGGCAAGGCGGCGGGCGCGCTGACGCACCCGAATATCGTCACCGTTTACGATGTCGGCGAGCTGGATGGCGTGCCCTACATCATGATGGAGCTGCTCGAGGGACAGACCCTGGGAGACATCCTGGTGGAGAGGACGCGGCTCCCCCTGGAGAGGACCATAGAGATCGCCATGCAACTGGCAGGCGCCCTGGACTACGCCCATGACAAGGGCGTCGTGCACCGGGACATGAAGCCAGAAAACATCATCCTGTCCTCCGACGGCAGGTCGGTGAAGATCGCCGACTTCGGGATTGCACGCATGGAAAACGTCGGCGAGAAGGAGAGTACCCAGGTAGGCATGATGCTCGGCACGCCGCGCTACATGTCTCCCGAACAGGCGAGCGGCGAGCGGGTCGACGGCCGCTCGGACCTGTTCGCGGTCGGCGTCATCCTCTACGAAATGATAACCGGGAAGAAGGCCTTCGACGCCGAGTCGATGCCGACACTCATCATGCAGATCGTGCAGAAGGATCCGCTGCCCATCCGGCAGATCAACACGAGCGCGCCGGTCGGGCTGCAGAAAATCGTCGACAAGCTCCTGCAGAAAAAACCCGACAGGCGCTTCCAGGACGGCCGCTCACTCTACACGGCACTGGAGCGGGAGCTGCAGGCCCTGCGCGAACAGCAGGAGGAGTCGAGCGGCTACCTGCCTTTGCAGGTAAAGTGGACAGCTATCATGTCCGCGCTGGTAGCCGTTGCCATGACTATCAGCGCGACACTCGTATTCCGCGCCCAGAGCGCCGTGCTGACACAGCAGGCGATCGACGCGGGAATCTCCCTGAGCAAATTCGTGGCGGTCCAGGCGGCCATCCCGGTGCTCGGGGAGGACTGGGTTACACTGGATTCCTTTGTCCAGGACGCGGCGGCGCGGGAGAGTTTCCGCTACCTCATGGTGGCAGATCACACAGGCCTTGTGCAGGTCGCCAGCGACCCGGACATGGTGGGGACGACCTGGCAGCCGGGCGCGGAGGCGCAGGAGATCTACCGGCAGGATCGCGTGGCGGTGACCGAGCTCGGCGACGTATTCAACTTCAGCCTCCCCGTCATGTTCAACAACACCGTGGTCGGCGACGTGCACATGGGGCTCGACACCCGGCAACTGGACGAGGCGCTCGGCACCACGCAGCGCATGATGTTTATTCTCGGGCTCTCGGTGGTGCTTGCCGTAGCCGTGGCGCTCTATATTTTCAACAAGCTCATCGCCAAGAATATCGCACTGGCCACCCGCGCCCTCCGACTGTTCGACCAGGGGCAGCTGGAGACGCGGATTTCGCGCCACAGGGCAGACGAATTCGGCGAGCTGTTCAACAGTTTCAACAGCATGGCCGACTCACTGGAGAAGCGCGTGGATGCGGCCGGCCGGCGCGACACGGACCCGGAGGAAGTGGAGGCAATGCCCGGCGGCGATATCGATATCAGCGGTATCACGCAGGCCTCCGTCGACGACCTGACACTGGTGCGCGCCCCGAAAGATGACAATAACTGAGCGCTGCCACCCGACGCTGGCGGCGCTGCTGGGAGCGCTGCTGATGCTCGCCGGCTGTGCGACCCCCGGCGGTGACGGCCTGAGCATGGCCGACATGGATGTCGTGGCGAAGAATCGCGATTTCGCCCTGGTGCGTATCGGTCCCGGGCAGGACATGGGCGACCTGGCCGAGGTGTTTCTCGGGCACAGGGCGCGCAGCTGGGAATTGCGCGAGGCCAACGCGCCGGGGCGTGGTGCGGAGGGCGAGGTGGTGGCCGTACCCCTGCGCCCCGCCAATATCTCCTCGGTGTACAGTGACGGTTATCGCACCCTGCCCATACTGTGTTACCACCAGTTCAGCGCCGGGGCGGCGAGACACCAGCTGGAGATCAGCGCAGCGACATTCGAGAAGCAGCTGTCGTACCTGATCGACAACGACTTCGAGCTGCTCTCCTTCGCCGACGTCGGCGATATACTGGCAGGCGAGCGACCCATCCCCGCGAAGGGCGTTGTCATCACCATCGATGACGGCTACCGGTCCGTGTACGACATCGCCTGGCCTATCCTCAGGAAATACCGCGCCAAGGCGACCCTGTTCAACTACACGGACTTCATCGGGGCGCCCGCCGCGATGACCTGGGAGCAGACGCGCGAGATGGCGGACTCCGGTTTCATCGAGGTGGAGTCCCACGGCAAGAGCCACGCGAGCCTGGCTCCGGAGCCGGGCGAGGGCAGCGGGCCGGACTACGCCGACCGTGTGCGCCGGGAGATTGCGGGGGCCAATGCGGCGTTCCGCGCCCATCTCGGCGCCAGGCCCCGGTACCTGTCCTACCCCTACGGCAACAGCAGCGACCTCGCGGCCCGGATCGCCAGGGACGAGGGCATCCTGCTCGCCGCTACCGTGACCCGCGGGGACAACACCGTCTACGCGGACCCCTACCTGCTGCACCGGACCATGATCTACAACAGCCACGATATGGCGGACTTTCGCAAACTGCTGCGCGTTTACAGGAGCAGGGACCTGAAGTGAGCCGGGCAGGAACAATGGCAGCCCTGCTGCTGGCCCTCCTCGCCGCCGGCTGCACCGCGCCACCCGGCCGCGAGGGTGCGACGGGAGAGTTCGTAACGGCGCAGAAAGCCGAGGCGCGGCGCCTCGAGCGGGGTGGCGATCTCGCCGCCGCGCTCACCCTGTGGCGCAGCCTGCTGCCCCTGGGCCGTGGCGACACGGAGACCCGCGAGGCGATCGACGCACTGGAGAAAACCATCGCCAACCGGGTGCGGGACAACCTCGCGCGCGGGGAGCGCGCCTACGCCGGTGGCAACAACCGCCAGGGCGATCTCTACATGTTGCGGGTCCTCGCCCTGGAACCCGGACAGGACGAGGCCATCGCGCTCCTGCGCAAAAGCACTGCGGCCCGCGCCAGCGCCCAGCAGAAGACGAAAAGTGATTTGGAGAACAGGCGAGTACAACAGACCGAGCCCCCCGCGCCCGTGAATCTGGGCAAGCAACTGGCCGCACTGGAATCGCGGGGCGACTATGGGGGCATGGTTGCGCTGGTGCAGAATGTCGATCCGTCGGAACTGCCCGCAGTCGGGAGCGCGTTGCGCCGCGCGCATATCGCTCTCGCCGACCGCGCGCAGGCGGCCGGGAAGGATGCGGAGGCCCTGGCGCACATGCAGGCGGCCATGGCAGCGCAGGCCGTGGCAGACGACCCGCTGGTCAATCGCAGCACGGCGCTGCGCGGTGAGCTGAGCACACACTGGTACCGCGAGGGGAGCCGCCTGCTCAATAATGACCTCGACGCCGCCATCGCGGCGCTGGAAAAATCCCTGCAGTACAACCCCTACAACGACAAGGCACGGCGCAAGCTCGCGCAGGCCGAGACCTTGCAGCGCAACCTCAGCAGGATCGAGAAGGGATCCTAGTTGTCCTTCGGCCCCGGCTTGTCCGGGTCCTCTCCCTCGTCACCCGGGTCATTGGCCGACAGCTGGTCGATAGATATGTCCGCGTGGGTGGTCTCGAATTTCGAGTTTGTTTTGGCGACATCGGGCAGGCTAGGATCGAGATCCGACTGGGTCGTGTCGATGAAGGTGGTCTGGTTGAGGCTCTCCTGTTCCTTGCGCGAACCGGAATAGCTCTCCGTCACCCGGAAGATCACGTCGTGCAGCCGCAGCTCGTCCTCGTGGCGCAGGCTCTGGCGGCCCTGGACGGACTTGCCATTGACGACAGTGCCGTTCGCGGAAGCGAGATCCTCGACAATCAGTTCGTCGCCCTCTACAGACAGCCGTGCGTGCTGGCGCGAGACCTGTGGGCTGACGATGGCGATGTCGCAGTCCAGCGAGCGCCCCAGCGTAATGGGCGCGCCAATGCCGAAACTGAGGCCAGTCAGCGGGCCCGTCTCCGCAGAGATAATCCAGTGGTAGTCCTTATCCACCGGGGCCTTTTGGAAATAGTTGCCCACCTTGGAATGGCGCTGGTCGTTAATGGGCGCCATGTTGCGCAGCACGCGGCGTTCTACGAACGAGGTGGTGCGCACGATACCGCGGGGCGTGAGCTGGAAGTACCAGGCGAAAAGGAAGTTGACGGGAAAACCGAGGATCGCCACGAACAGGAGCACGCGCGATGCCTGTTCATCGTCCAGCCCCATGGCGGGAAAGACGATGTCACCCACCTGCAGCGCTACCCAGCAGATCACCACGTAGTAGATGCAGGTGCGCAGAACCTTGCGCCGCTTGAGCTCGCGCAGGAATGAACCGCCGCTGTTGTCCACTATCGCCATGGGAAACTCAAATCATGTTTTCCAGTTTTTTCTTCATGTCCATCGCCTGTGAGCGATAGAGTCGCGCATTTTCGTGCCCGGGGTCCAGCGCCAGCACCTCGTCCCACAGCGCGATGGCGCGGTCGAGATCCTGGGCGCGGTAGGCGTTCAGGGCCTCGCGATGCAACTGCTCCACCTGTTCCGCCGTGGTCTCCTCGGCGGCGGGCCCGGGCGGTGGCGGTGGTGCCTTCACCGGCGCGGGGGGCTCCACGGGCGCCTCGGCGGCCGCCGGGGCGGGTTCGGGAGCAGGGGCCGGACGGGACGCCGGCGCCGGTGTGGCTACCGGGGTACCGGAGTCCGCGGCCGCGAACGCCTCCCTGGCCTGCGTGGTCAGGGGAATACGAATGGTCTGCCCGGCGCTGAGCTTGCGCGGCTCCGCGATCCCGTTGTACTTGGCCAGGGCGTGAAAACGAAACACACTGCCCAGGTATTGTTGCGACAGAGTCGAGAGGGACTGGCCGGACTGCAACTGCACCTCGCGATACTCTTCGGGAAAATATTCGGCGGAGGGTTCGTCGATCTGCGCCAGCAGGTCGCGCCCGATCTCGCTGTTCGGCTGCGCCTGCAGGTAGAGCAGCAGTTCCGCCCGGGCGGCCAGCGGGTCACCGTCCTCCAGCAGGGCCAACACCTCCCGGAAGCGCTCCTTGTCCGAAAGACCCTGCTGCGGTACGTATGTCGGGGTGACCACCGCTTCGGCAGGCGCTTCCGACGCGCCGTCGCCACCGGTCGTGGCGCAGGCCTGCAGTACCAGAGCTGTGAGCAGGACAATCCCTTTCGCGGCCCTCACGGCTCCCCCCGTGTAATTCGCTTCAAGCCAGCAAATATAGCCCGTATGGCCGTACAGCACAAAACCTAATTGCGTTATTGCAGACTGCCCTATACTGCCCGTTCACAGTGTCTACAGGGGTTCGGAAGGTGGGTGTAAGCAGCGAATTCCGCGCCGTAGTGGAGGCCATCCCGAAGGATTTCGCAGACCCGGCCGCGGACTACCTCGCGGTGCGCAAAATGTTCGGGCCGTTTCACGGGCACCCGACAGGGAGTGACCTGCACGTCGATATCCTCGACTTGGGGGGCGTGCGCTGCGGGGTTCATACGCTGGAAGGTGCGAGTCGCGAACGCCACGCCTTTCACTGCCACGGCGGCGCCTTCGTTTCCACGCCGCTGGACGAGTACCATTTCTACGCCGAGATCATCGCTCGTCAGGTGGACTGCACGGTGCTCATGCCAGACTACCGGCTGGCCCCTGAGCACCCCTGGCCCGCGGCGGCGGACGACTGCTTCGACGCCTGGCGCGGCTGCCTGGACAGCGGTGTCGACCCGGCTCGCACCGTTTTCATGGGGGAGTCCTGTGGCGGCAGCCTGGCGCTGGCCACGCTGCTGCGAGCGCGCGCCGAGGGATTGCCCATGCCCGCCTGCTTCGTCTCCCTCACAGGCTGGTTCGATCTCTCCGTCGCGGGGGAACCGGCCCCGGGGCGCGACCCGTTTCTCACCCCCGGGTGGGTGCGCAAGCGTGCCCGGGACTACCTCGCCGGTCGGCTGGAACCGGACGACCCGCGTGTGTCGCCGGCCTACGCAGACCTCGCCGGCCTGCCCCCCATGTACCTGCAGGTCGGGGAGTTCGACACCGTGCGCGAGGGCGCGCTGCGCCTGGGCGACAATGCGCTCCGGGCGGGCGTCGAAGTCGCGCTCGAGGAGTGGCGGGGAATGGTGCAGGGCTGGCACGGCCTGGTGAACGCCGGCGTGCCCGAGGCGCAGGACGCGTGGGCGCGGATTCGCGACTACGTGGACAAGGCGATACCGCCCTAGTCCCGCACCCTGCTACCGCGCCGGTTGAGCGGCCAGACATCCGGGGTCTCCACCGCCACCACGCGCATCTCCAGGGACTTGCGCACCACGCGGTCCATGGCGTGCGCGGCGCGGCGCCGCCAGTCCTCATCGAGGCCGCCCTGCGCGGCGCGACCCTCCAGCAGCAGTGCCTGCATGGATTCGATCGCCAATCGCAGCGCCGCGGTGCAATCCGCAGGCGGCGCCTCCGTGGCCTCGCTCCCCGGCACCGTGTCGCTCTCCCGGAGTCCCTGCAGGGCCCGGTAACAGCGCTCCGCCAGTTCCTCCCCGGGCAGCATCGTGGAGCCATGGGGTGTACCCAGCGTGTCGAAGACATAGGCCCGGCGCCTGTCCATGTCGGAACCGAAATACCACTGCTGGCCCTCGTCATGGAGGAAGGTCCAGATGTCGTTCACCCGCGTCTCCTCCTCCCGGTCCAGGAAAGACTCCGTGGGCAGCGCGTAGCGCAACTGGTGGCGCCGCTTGTCGAGCGTGCTGCGGTCCATCAGGGTCAGGGGTCGCGTCACCTGGGCCAGGGGTATCCACAGGTTGACCAGCCGCAGGGGCGAGAGGCGGTTGTCGCCGTCCGGCGTGCGGTGGCGGAAAAGCCAGGGCGCAAAGCCGCGCATCATCTGCCTGAGCGGCGTGCCGCGCACATCCTGGTCGCCGTGCACTCCGAGTGCCGCATCGTGACCGTTCATCTCACCCATCTCGGCCTCGGGGTCCGGCTTGAGCCCGTTCGGCCCCGCCACCCGCATGATCAGTCCCTCGGGCGCGATGAACAACATGCGCAGGGTGCGGCCGCTGGACAGCCGGAACACCCGGCCGGTCAGCGCGCGGCGGATACGCGAGGCATCCTCCTGCGTGATCTGGCCGGCGCTTTGTACGCCCGCCAGCACATCCTGCAGTTCGCCGAGGGGCTGCAGGTCGATGGTGTCGAAGCCCATGCGGTCCAGGTCCAGCGGCGGCGCTTGGGGGTGCGTCCAGTCGCGCAGGTCGCAGACGCGGAAGTCGAAGCTCGCGGCGCTGTTCACCTCTTCCATCGGCGCGGCGCGCAGCAGGCCGGCACGCTCCGTGTCGTCGGACACCGTGTCCGCCCGGCAGAAGCCGAGGGCCGCCCGCACCTGCGCGGGAGAAGACGGCATGTGAAGCGCTCCCGATGGATCCGTCATCCCACTCTCCCGCCCGGAGGGGCTCAAAACCGGTAGTTTACCGTAACACCGTAGGAGCGCGGCGCCCGGGGACTGGCGGAGTAACCCAGGAGCACCGTTTCGGTACCGACAACTTCCTCTTCGACGCCCTCGGCGAGGATAACCGTCTCGTCGGTGATGTTCTTGCTCCAGGCGGTCGCAGACCAGGTGCCGTCGGTATCCTGCAGGCCGATGCTCAGGTCGAAGGTGAGTATGTCTTCGATGTTCGGCGTGTTCACCCGCTGGTAGGGCTCGTCGTAGTACTCCGCCGTGAGCTGGCTGAACCACTCCATGTTGGTATTGGCGAGCGGGCTGCGAAAGTGCAGCTGGGACAGGATGTGCCACAGGGGCTCGTCGTTGAGCTGCTCGCCCTTCTCGCCGGGACAGACCAGGGTGCCCGGCGCCGCCTCCCCCTCGTCGCACATGCGCTTGCTGTACTCCTGTATCTCGGGTTTGGCGTAGGCGGCTGTCGCAAAGAACGTCCAGTGCTCATCGATCAAGTAGTTGACCTCGGTCTCAAAGCCGTAGACCTCCATCTCCTCGACATTGACCGCGAGGTTGGACAGCGGGCCGGACAGCACCGGCCCGACCGCGGAGTCGCTCGGGCTGGTGCGGTACTGGTGGTCGTCGTACTCCTGCAGGTAAACCGCGACATTCCAGCGAAAGCGCTGCTCGAGGAAGGTGCCCTTCATGCCGATCTCGTAGGCGATGGAGTCCTCCTGGCCGAACTCAAAGTAGTCCTCGCTGATGGTGATCAGGTTGGAGGACACCGGTTCGCCGGTGAATATCTCGCGGCCCAGCGTCCCGGCCAGGGGCGCCAGTACGTTGATACCGCCGGAGCGGAAGGCGGTGTCCACGGCCAGGTAGGCGAGCACGTCGGGCGCGGGATAGTAGCGCACCTTGAAGCTGTAGGAGGGATCCGAGTAGGTCTCGTTGTAGGGCGAGTCCAGCTCCCCGAGGCCCGGGATGAAACCGAACACCGAGGCGTCGTATTCCACGTCGGAGTAGCGGGCGCCGAGACTGGTGTCCCAGGTGTCGTTGAAGCGGTACGTCCAGTTGGTATAGACGCCCTGCGACGTGGTGTTCGCCTCGCCCACGATATTGATCTGGTTGATGAAGTTGACCGTGTCGGTGTCGTCCTCCGTGTAGATCGCCCCGACGACGTAGCTCCAGCTTTCACCAATTTCGCCGTCCGCCCGGGTCTCTATCGACCACGCCACCGGGTTGAACTCCAGGAAGTCGCGCAGGATATCCGGCGGGGGCGGCACGCGAAAGTTCGAGTTGTCCTGCTGCTGGAAGATATCCAGGTCCTGGTACTGCCCCAGCAGGCTCAGGTTGACCGCGTCGAGGGACCAGGACGCGTTCAGTGTGATATCGCGCACCTCGGTGTCCGAGTAGCTGGGCACCGCCTTGAAGACCTCGTACTCGTCGTACTCGGACTCGTAGCTGCTCTCGCCCCGGATATCGGGCACCTGGCCCTCGTAGCCCTGGCCGTTGTCATCCGTGCGCAGGTCGGCGTAGTAGTAGCTGAGGAGAACATCCATGTCCTCGTTGGGCAGCCACCTGAGCTTGCTGCGAAAACCCTTGTGGTCCTTACCGTTGGCCTTGTTCACCCCGGGGATGCGGTTGTTCATGTAACCGTCGGAGATGGCGTACATACCCGCCACGCGCAGCGCCAGCGTATCCTCCACCAGCGGCACATTGAGTGCGCCCGTGTTATTCCAGGTGTCCCAGGAGCTGTAACTGCTGGTGAGATAGCCGTCGAACTGGTCCAGCGATGGGCTGGCGGTGTAGATGGAAATCAGGCCCGCCGGCGCGTTCTTCCCGTAAAGTGTGCCCTGGGGGCCGTTCAGCACCTCGATGCGCTCGATGTCCAGCATGGTGGAGAACACGCTGCCGGGCTGCGCCTGGGGCACGCCGTCCACGTAGACCGCGACGGCCGCCGGAAAGGCGAGGGCAAAAAAGTCCGGCCCCACATTGCGAATCTTCAGCGTCGCCGATGCGGGACTGTTGGCCGCGAGCTGCAGGCTCGGGACAATGCGGTCGATCTCGGTGAAATCGAACGCCTCGATACTCTGGATTTTCTCCGGCGTGAGCACGCTCATGGAGATGGGAACGGTCTGGCTGTTCTCCTGGATCTTGCGCGCGGAAACCACAATCTCTTCCAGCGCAAGCTGGTTTGCGGTCGCCTGCACTGCCGCCGTGAGTGCAAGCAGTGGCAGGGCCGCTCTCAACCGGTTGACCATCGAGGCACCTCTTATCTGTTGTGGGGCCTGGCTCGCGAATCCGTTGTCCTGCTGCCGTGGCGCGCCCGAATCCCGCGCACACCGCGCTCACAATATAGCGCGTTTCCTAAATCGAGGCTGAATCCCCCGTGGTCCATCAGCGCGAGACGAGAGACCTGAGCGGCGGTTCCAGTTCGACGGTTCCCAGGTAACCGCCCCCGATCTCGATGTCGTCGTGGGTGCCGAAGCCGAGCAGTTGCTGTGCGCGCTCCGGCAGGCGGGCGGCCACCTCCGGCGGCGTGGCCAGGCACTGGTTTTCTTCCGTGCGCAGCCAGCCCAGGGTGTAGCTCACGTGCAGGCCGCGGCGCACCTGGTCCCGCGTCACATTGCCGCCACCCCCGTGGTAGGTGTTGCCGAGGTAGATAACAGCGCTGCCGGCGGGCATTTCGGCGGCGACCAGCTCCCCCGGCTCGGGATAGCGGTCGCCGTCCCAGAGATGACTGCCGGGCGCGACCAGGGTGCCCCCGTTGTCGGCGGTGAAATCGGACAGGGCCACCAGGGAAGCGAGCTGGATTTCCCCGGCCTCCGGTGGCATGCGCTTCCACACCCAGGCGTCGCGGTGGATAAACTGCGCCTCGCAACCCGGGCCGCGTTCCAGCAGGTGGGCGATATTGAGCTGGTAGTCGCTGCAGCGCGGCCGCAGGAAATGGTCGCAGGCGGCCATGTAGCGCGGGTGACACAGCAGGTGCTCCACAAACAGGGGCGACTTGCCCGCGAGCCCCGCGAGGTGATCGACCTGATCGCCGAAAAAGTCCGCCACGGCCGGGTTGACGAAGGCGCGATCCCGCCCGGTTTCCGCCGCCATGAGCCCGTCGATCTCGGCGTTGAAGGCCGCCAGGACGTCGGCGGTCAGGAAGTTCTCGAGGATGACCGCCCCGCTGCGCTCGAGCGCCGCGCTGACCGCCTCCTCGCCCGCCCCGCTGTCGAGTACTGGAATGGCTGCTCCCATGTTGAATTCCTCTCTCTTGCGCGCGCCTGCCGCGCGGTGTCAGTGCAGGGTTGCCTGCTCTGGGGGCAGGGCGGCCGCCATGGTCTCGCCGATCCCGGCGCTGATGACCAGCCGCGCCACGGGGTCCATGTCGGTGGGCTGTTCGTTGACGATCACCAGGTCGGCCCCGTTCTCCGCCGCCATCAGGGGAAACCCGGCGGCGGGATAGACCGTCAGGGACGAACCGAGCACGATAAACAGGTCGCAGGCCAGCGTCTCCTCCCCGGCCCGGCGCATCGGCTCCTCCGGCATCGCCTGGCCGAAGGAGATGGTCGCCGACTTCACGATGCCGCCGCAGTCCCGGCAGTCACCCACCCGGCCGGTCTCGCGGTACTCCCGCTCGATCTCGGGCATCTGGAACGACCGTCCGCAACCCAGGCAGCGGGCGTAGGTGGCGTTGCCGTGCAGTTCGATGACCTGCTCCACCGGGACCCCGGAGTCCTGGTGCAGGTTGTCCACGTTCTGCGTGATCACCGCGCTCACGGGGCCCTCGCGCACCAGGCGGGCCACCGCCAGGTGCCCGCTGTTGGGCCGCGCCTCGCGCAGTGCGCCGCCGTGCTCGAACCACTGGCGCCAGGACTGCTGGCGCACCTCGTCCGAGGCGATGAAATCGCCGAAGTCGATCGGCTTCATGCGCTTCCACAGGCCCTGGGGCCCGCGAAAGTCGGGGATACCGGAATCGGTGCTGATGCCGGCGCCGGTGAACACCACGGCGCGGTGACTCGCCTCCAGCAGCGCGCGCAGTTGGTCGATCTGTTGCCGATGGTCCATGACGCTTCCTATGGAGGGGCAAGCCTCGGCGCGGGTCTCAATCGCGGCAGAACTCCAGGGCCAGCATACGCCGCTGGTTGCCGCCGTAACGAGTCGCGTGCAGGATGCGGTAATCCCACAGTAGCAGGTCGCCGGGCATACTGGGCAACACCTTCGCGGGCACCTCATCCGTGGCCAGGTCCAGGTGGTGCTTGTGCAGCCAGATATTGCGATTGACCAGCTGGGTGAACTTGTCACCGCGGTGCTGGGTGCCCGGTATAACGCGAATTGCTCCCGTCTCCTCGTCCGCCGGGTCCAGGTACAACGCCATCTTCACGTACACGGCATCGGGGTTGACGATACCCGCGCCGTCCTGGTGAAAATTGGTGCCGCAGTTGTAGATGCTCGCGTCGGAGCCGATGAAGTCGTAATCCTCCCCGAGCAGGCCCGCCGCCACGCCACGAATGCGCGGGTCCTGGAGCAGGCCGCCGAAATAGTCGTCCTTTTCGGTGACATCGGTTATAAAACGCCGTTCCTTGTTATCGTGAACTTCGTGCACCCAGTCGACCACATCTTTTTTGTGGGTTTCGAAGAGCGCGTCGAAACGGCTGCTGATGTCCGCGATATCCTCGGCGAACAGCCCCGGCAGGTGCAGGTAGCCGAACGTGTCGAAGTAGGTCTTGTCTCGCTCCGAAAGAGCCATTACGTATTGTCCTGTTGCTTCAGCCGCTTGAGCTGGGACTTGGCGGCCTTATCGCCGCTGTCCGCCGCTCTTCCCAGCCAGTACACGTACTTTTCAAAATCTTTTTCCACACCGTTGCCCGCGTAATAGAGGCGGGCCATGATCTGCTGGGCGCGCAGCTGCCCCTGGTCGGCGAGCGGCTCGAGCTTCTCGCGGGCTTCGAGGTAACGCCCCTTCTGGAAAGCCCTGACGCCCAGCGTCAAGTCGTCCATGGATCCCTCTTTTTCCTATGGTAACAAGACGTTAGCTTACGATATAATGGCAAATCTTCAATAAAAAATTGCACGGGTACCCCGGATGAAAGTTGTGCGACGAAGTGCCGTCGATGTGGAGCTGACCAATCGGTGCAACGCCCTGTGCAGCTTTTGCCCCCGCGATGTGACCCCCGAGCAGGGCTTCATGACCTTCGACACCTTCAAGCAGGTGATCGCGCGGGTCAAGGAATCCGACAGCGTCTCTGCCATCACGATGACCGGCCAGGGTGAATCCACCCTGCACCCGCAGCTGGTTGAGTTTGTGCGCTACGCGAGTGGTGAGGGGGTCAAGGTTTCCATGACCACCAACGCCAACCTGCTGGAAAAGGACTTTGCCCGGCAGTTGCTCAAGGAGGGCCTGACGGGCGTGACCTTCAGTGTCTCCGACTTCGGCGACGATTACGAGCTGGTGTACAACCTCAGCTGGGAGAAGACCCGCACCAATATTCTCAACTTCCTCGAGTTGAAGGACGAGATGCGGGACAAGCCGATCGAGATCATCCTCAGCATCGTCGAGCACGACCTGAACGTGGACAAGATCGACGACATGAAGGCCTTCTGGCGCGAGAAGGGTATCAACGCCGTACTGGAAACCACACAGAACAATCGCGGCGGCGCCTGCGACAACGGCCACTACTTCCTCGGCAACGACCGTTTCGACACTGAGGCAAGAGACATTCTCGTCAAGGCCGGCGCCAGCAGCATTTGTTCAGCGCCCTTCTTTTTCATTTTCGTGGGCTGGAACGGCCAGTACTACGTGTGCTGCGGCGACTACAAGAAAGAGTCCGCCCTGGGTTCGGTGTTCGACTACAGCTTCGAGGCCATGGACCAGGTGAAACTGGACGCCCTGGTGGCACACAGCCTCCCGGCCTGCATCAACTGCAACGTCGACCCGATCAACGCGGTGCGCGAGCTGATGTTCGAGATCGAGCAGGGCGACAAGACCGAGGCCGACATCGAAACCGCCGTGCGGCACTACGTGGACTGGAACAACCCGCGCCTGCCTGCGGACATCGACATCATGGCCGTGGAGCGCGGCCACCTCGAACTGGAGACCTGATTCCTACAGGCAATCCACCAGGCGCCACCCGGGCAGCACCAGCCAACCTGCGGTCCCGTAGCCCCCGACCCCGACCCCGCGGCCCATGCAGGGGTCTATACTTCATGACAACCTGAATCCCGCGGAGGAACCGTGATGGACATTGTCGAACTAGGTGTCTCGCTGCTCAGCGAAAAACTCAACCTGCAGGTCGACCCGGCCACGGTGAGAGGCGCCCTGTCCTCCCTTCTCGGGGACGGCAGTGGCAATATCGACCTGGCCGGGCTGGCGGCGAAGATGGCCCAGAGCGGAGAGCTCGGAAGCCTGGTGAATTCCTGGCTGGGAGACGGCGCAAACGCCGCCATCTCACCGGACGCGATCCGCGGTCTGTTCGGCGACGGGGCGGTAGGGCAATTCGCGTCCAGGGTGGGCGTGGACAGCGACCGCGCCGCACAGGGCCTGGCGGAGACCCTGCCGCAGATGGTGGACAGCGCGAGCAGCGGGGGCAACCTGCTGGAGAGCCTCGGCAGCGCGGGGGGCCTGCTGGGCGCGGCGAAATCCCTGCTGGGTTGATGCCCCCGGATCGGGCGTTGGGCGCCTAGAGCCCGGCGTAGGCCATGCCCTGCACAACGTAGACCTGGAAGTTCAGTCCCGAGAATTCACCGGGTTCGTTCTGGGTCAGGATCACCCCGACCAGCCCGGTCTGGGGGCTGACAAAGAACGTCGTTCCGTAGTAGCCCGACCACCAGAAGTCGCCGGTGCGATCGGGGACGACCGACGCGTCGGCATCCGCCACCACCGCCATGCCGAGGCCCCAGCCGAGCCCCTCGATATCCTGGCTGGCCAGCACGCCGCCGGGCACGTGGATGCGCCGCATCTCGTCCACGGTGGCCTCCCTGAGAATCCTGACGCCGCGGTACTCACCGCCGTTCCACAACATCAACGCGAAGCGCATGTAATCCGCGGCGGTGGATACGAGGCCGCCGCCGCCCGGGTCCCACTCGGTCGAGTAGTGGGGCGGTGCCACCACGAGGTTGTCGTCGGCGTCCTGGGTGTAGACCGTCGCCATCGCGCCGCGCTCATCCTCCGGCGGTTCGTAGCGCGTCACGTCCATCTGCAGGGGCTCGAAGATACGCTCGCGCATGAAGTCCTCGATGCCCTGGCCGCTGACCTCTTCCACCACGGCGGCGAGTACGTCCGCGGACCAGCCGTAGCGCCAGCGGTCGCCCGGCTCCTCGAACAGTGGCAGCCGCGCCAGGCCGGCGACCCGTTCGCGCAGGCTGCCCCGCTCCGGTGCGCGCAGCCCGTTGGCATTCCAGTAATCGACCAGGGGCGACTGGTCCATCCCCGGTCCCACACCGGAGGCGAACATGAGCAGGTGACGGATCGTCATCTGAACCTCCGCCGGACGCGTGGGAAAACTGCCGTCCGGTCCGGGATCCCAGCTGGTAGCGACCCGCATGTCCCCGAACTCCGGCAGGTATTCGGCGACGCGATCGTCGAGGGCCAGCCTGCCCTCCTCCACCAGGATCATCGCCGCCACAGCGGTCACCGGCTTGGTCATCGACGCGATCCGCACCTGGGTGTCCACCGTCATCGGCTCCCCGGCCTCGATGTCCTTCCAGCCCGCGGCATTGCTGTAAACAGGTACGCCGTCCCGGGCGAACATGACGATATAGCCCGAGCGCTCGCCGCGCCAGGACGAGAAGCGGATGTAGGCGTCGATGGCGGAGCGGCTGCCCCAGGAGAGGTTCTCGGGCGCCGGCAGGCCCTCGCTCGCGGGCAGTACATCCAGTTCGCGGGAATCGCCACTGCAGCCCGCGAGGAGTAAGAAAGTGAGCAACAACAGCGACGACGTTTTCATCTTATTCACCACTTGCAGTCGTATTCAAAAAGGATAGCAGGTTGCGGCCGATGTGCCCGGCACTCTGTACAACGACCGGTATGGCGCGGGCGGTGATCGCCTAGTAAAGTCAGCCCGACACGTGCGGGAGGATTGGCGATGGCGGCATTCGCGGAGTACGACGACTACGACGGCCTCGGCCTGGCGCGACTGGTGAGGGAGGGGCAGGTCTCCCCGGCCGAACTCCTGGAAGAGGCGATCGCGCGCACCGAACGGGTCAACGGCGAGCTCAACGCGGTCGTGCACACCTTCTACGATCTCGCCCGCGCGGCCGTTGCGGACGGGCTGCCGCCGGGACCCTTTCACGGCGTCCCCTTTCTCCTCAAAGACCTGCACCTGCACATGGTGGGCACCACGCTGAGCAACGGCAGCGCGGCCTGGCGCGACGCTGTCAGCGACTTCGACAGCACCCTGGTGAGCCGCTACCGCGATGCGGGGCTCGCGATTTTTGGCCGCACGAATTCCCCGGAGCTCGGCCTCAACCCCGTCACGGAACCGCGGGAGTTCGGGCCGTCACGCAACCCGTGGGACACAGCGTGTACACCCGGTGGCTCGAGCGGTGGCGCCGCGGCGGCCGTCGCCGCCGGGGTTGTGCCGATGGCGCACGCCTCCGACGGGGGAGGCTCGATCCGCATACCCGCCTCCTGCTGCGGCCTGGTCGGCCTGAAACCCAGCCGCGGTCGCATACCGACCGGTCCCTTGCGCGGAGAGGGCTGGGCGGGGCAGTCCACCAGCCATATCGTCAGCCGCAGCGTCCGCGACTCCGCCGCGATGCTCGACGCGACGGGGGCGCTGGAGAGCGGTTCCCCCTATGCGGCTCCCCACAACCAGGGCACTTTCCAGGACGCTGTGGGCGCGCCGCCCTCGCCTCTGCGCATCGCGTTCAGTCGCGAGAAATGGGGCCGGGGTGACTACGACCCCGAGGTCGTGGACGCCATCGAGCGCACCGCCTCCCTATTGTCAGACCTCGGCCACCACGTGGAGGAAGCGCGCCCGGAATTCGACGGAGAGGCGATGGGCGCGAACATGTTCACTATCATCACGGTCAACACCGCATTGGTATTGCGCGAGCGGGCTGCACAATGCGGTTGTGCGCTCGACAAACTGCCGATGGAGGACGGCACGCGCTTCACCGCAGAGACCGGCGCCGCGGTCAGTGGCCCCGATTACGCCGCCGCGATCAATACCAACCACGAACTGGGCCGGATTTTCGGCCGCTTCCATGAGCAATACGATGTACACATGACCTCCACGCTGTCCCGGCCTCCCGTGCCCGTGGGCTTCATCATGGACGCCCCCGAACAGGAGTACGCCGACCGCCTGTTCAGTTTTTTCGGCGACACCGGCATCTTCAACCAGACCGGCCAGCCGTCGCTGTCACTGCCGCTACAATGGAGCGCGGATGGATTGCCGATGGGCATGATGTTCACCGCCGCCTACGGCAATGACGCTCTGCTGTTGCGACTGGCCGGACAACTTGAGGCGGCGGCGCCCTGGCGCGACCGCCGACCCCCGCTGCACGCGGCGAACGCCTGATCGACACCGGGGGTTGCGGCGGGCAGCGTCGCGACCGCGGGCGGCTTGTCCGGTGGCCGGCACTGGCGCATCATAGCGCCCGTAGCGTCCTGCAAACCCCCCAGTCCCGAGGAGTCCGCCATGCCCGTATCCACCGAGATCCTAGCCCCCGTCGTCGCACTGCTCCTGTGGTCCAGCGTCATGTGGGCCTGGATGTACGCCACCCGTATTCCCGCCATCCAGAAGGCCGGGATGACCATGGACCCGCAGCGCCCCAGCGGCGAACAGATGTCGGAGTTGCCGGCGAGCGTGCGCTGGAAGGCGGACAACTACAACCACCTGATGGAACAGCCGACGATGTTCTACGCGGTCGCCCTGACCCTGGCGCTGCTGGGTGCCGGCGACGGCCTGAACCTGACCCTGGCCTGGGTCTATGTCCTGGTGCGAATCGTGCACAGCCTGCACCAGGCGCTGTGGAACAAGATCGAGCTGCGTTTCGCGATCTTCTCGGTGGGTTCGCTGGTGCTGATCACGCTGGTCGTGCGCGCCGCGGGACTGGTGTTCTGACGAGCCCTGCCTAGGCCGCGAGAATACCGAGCCCGGTGAGGTGGCGGTCGAGCAGCCCCGCCAGTCTCGCCCCCATCACCGGGGAGACGTGGCTGCCGCGGAACCAGTGTATGTCCGGCTTTTCCCAGTGCTCCCACAGGGCGGTCGGGTGTTCCGGCGGTACCACCCTGTCGCCGGCCCCGGCGATCAGCAGGATGCGCTCGCGCGGCACGCGGCGCGCATGGGCCAGGGGTGAGTGCAGGCGGAACGCCGCGCGCATGTTTTCCTCGGTGAGCACCGGGTCCGGTCCCATGCGGTGGTGGGAGGTGCTGCTGTAGACGCGCCAGGCGAGGTCTCCCATGCAGGCCGGCGGCACCATGGGCACGATGAAGTCGAAGTCCTCCGACAAACCGGCACAGAGGCTGGCCAGGTACCCCCCGAGACTCATGCCGAACAGGCCCACCGGCGCGTCGCCGCGGGCGCGCAGCCAGCTCTTAACTTCAAAAATCTCGTGCACCGCCTGGTGGACGGCTCCGGCCAGGTGAACCGCGTGGGGCACGGTGTAGCGCTGTCCCGAAAACACCTTGCCCGGCGCCCGCCGCGCGCCGTGGTCCGGCAGGGTCAGCAACACCACGTCCAGCCCCCGTTCGAACCATTGCCTGGCGGAGAGGGCAAAACCGTCGATCAGGGGCCAGCCCATCGCGAAGCCGTGCAGGACGATGACCGTTCCGCGGGGCGGGGCATCCCGGTGCACCCAGTGTTCGAACAGGATGTTGTCGTCCTCGTGGGGATCGGGCCGAGCCGGGAACCGAGGGTGTTCGCGATAGCGGCTGGGGAGGCTGCGCCGGAACAACCTGCCCCCCTCCGGGCGGCGGCCCATCGCGGCCCTTCCCCGCGACCGCGGCACCTTTCCCGGGCGCTCCAGCGCGGGGATGAAATCGAAAAATTCACCGGGGTATTCCGTCAGACCGCTGGCGAGCATGACGTCGATACTGTCGCGCAGCGCATCGAGGTCCACGTCCCGCGGCAGGATCTGGCGCTCCACGATCAGGCTGACCGCGCGCATCAGGGAGCGGTCGAGACCCGCGGCGAGGGAGGTGACAAAGGCGTCCCCTGCGGACTGCCGGGGCACGCGTGAACGGGTCAGCCTGGGGATGGCTTCGATGGGCATGGGGCTCGCCGCTGACTGGGCACTTTACTCTACGCTAACAGGTGGCCGGCACATTTGCATCCGGCGAAACCTGACCGAGGTCACGGTTTGGCCGCACCGCGGCGCTCAGTCCAGGAGTTCTTCCATATCCAGTATCGGGTAGAAGAGGTAGCGGCACAGGTAGGTAACCTGTTCATCGGGCCCCAGCTCACGCCCGCCGATCACGGGCCAGCCCATGCTGAGCAGGCCGGTGGACGCGTGTATCACCCAGTGCACCGCATCCTGCAGGCCCACCCCCGGGCGCACCCAGCCGCGTTTCTCGGCGACGGCGAAAATGGGCCCGATACGCTCGGTGGCGATCGTGCTGAGCTCGTGTGAATGGGTGCTCATCGCGCGCTGCAACATGTCGGTGGTGAACAGGTGGGTGACGTCCTCTGAGTGTGCGACCGCCATCGAACGGGCCAGCCCCGTGGCCAGCTTCAACCTGAGGTCGTCGATACGGGCGATCTCCTCGTCCACCTCCTCGTTGATGCGCTGGAAGTTCTCCACGGCGATATGCAGCAGGATTTCCTCCCTGCTGCTGAAGTAGCGGTAGAGCGTGGCCCTCGAACAACCAGCCTCCCGCGCGATCAGCGCCATGCGCAGCTTGTCGTGACCCACCTCGTTGAGGCAGTTCCGCGCCGCGGCGATAATGCGCCTGCGCAGGCGCCCGGAAAAGTCCGAGTCGGGGTCCGCCCGCCAGTCCGGTCGCGTCGCTTGCGCCGTGTCTTTTTCCGTCCCCATCAGCCCTCTCCTTGAACTCCGGCGGCTACCGCTATGCATTTATTGCCAATGTCTCACGGCCCTTCACCGAGCCATCATCATAGTTGGACAGACCCACTATAAAAAGGGGGTTCATGTTGACAGTGCTCCGAGAGCCAATAGACTCATTCGGGTGGGGATTCCCCTAACTGCCCTGAACCCCCTCACCACACACCCTATAACAGAACAATTCCAGGCAGGTACTCCATGCGCCCCCTCACCGCAACGTTTCTCCGGCCCACGCTGGCCGCCCTTCTCCTGACCCTCGGCGCCTGTGGCGGCGGTGGCTCCGGCCCCGCGAACGGCGGCGATGTCACACCCCAGGATGACGGTCCCCAGCAGGGCGACAAGGTGAGTTACACCGAGGTCGAGGCCGTACTGCAGGGCAAGTGCGTGGGATGCCACAACGCCGGGAACAATCCCCTCGCGCCCTTCTCCCTGGACGGCCGCTCCGAGGCGGAGTCCTTCAAGTCGGCCATTAATTTCGCTGTCGAGTCCCAGACCATGCCGCCGCCCGGGACCCCGGGACTGACCGCGAACGAACACGCCATGCTCATGGCCTGGAGCTCCGACTCGCCCTACGAGTTCGTGCGCGAACTGCTGCACATCCCGCTGGTGGAGGCGAGCGCCTGGGACGTCACGTCCGAGAACAGGGATTCGCTGCTGGAGGCCCGGCCTGATGACATCGACTGCCCGCGCGATACCGGCTGGCTGGTCGAGGATGACGAGCTGGAGATTCGCACCGAGTTCTGCAACTACGCGTCACTGACCCAGCAGGCACTGCTCGAGCTGGAAGCGGGCACCGAGCTGGAACTGGCGTGGAGCCACAGCGCGCTCAACTACAATGCGCCCTCTACCGCGCATGTTGCACTGCATATAGCGCGCGGGCTGGTGTGGGAGACGACAATCGACATTCCCGCCGATAGCGCCGTGCACAAGGAACAGATCACGCTGCCTTTCGACGTCAGCCGCGGCGACCCGATCGAGATCCATGTCTACAACCACGGCGACAACGCCTACACCATCCACTCCCTGGACGCCCTGATCTGGAACGACCAGGAGCTGACGTTCTGCCCGACCTTCGAATCCACCTTCGAGGCGATACAGGCGACGGTCTTCGAACAGGCCGGTTGTGCCAACTCCCTGTGTCACGGCGAGGCCGCCGAAGGAGGACTGGACCTGCGTCCCGATGTGGCCTACGACAACCTCGTGGGCGTGCCCGCGGAGGGATCGTCCCTGCTCCTGGTCGACCCGCGCAAACCGGACCGCAGCTACCTGTACCACAAGCTGTCCGCGAAGACTTTCCCGGGCAGCTACGACATCGCCGGGGCGGCGATGCCGAGCGCCGGTAACGCCATCTCCGCCGGCCAGCTGGAAGCGCTGCGCCTGTGGATCGAGGCGGGCTCCCCCGAGTTCGGCTCCGTGGGGGACACCCTGGGCCGCGGCGAGGACGAGATCGAGCGCCTGCTCGGCGTCTGCCTGCCCGAGGCCGAGGCGGTGAACACCATTCCGCTGCCGGCGCCGGATCCCAACAAGGGTGTGCAGATGAAGATGCCGCCCCACGAGGTACTGGCTGAATCGGAGCGCGAAATCTGTTTCGCGGTGTACGAAGATTTTCGCGACCAGATCCCGGAGAAGTACCTCACCGAGGACCGCAACCACTTCTACCTGGCGGGGGGCTCCACACGCGAGGATGCCTTCACCCATCACAACCTCATCTACCTGTCCCCTGTGGGCGTGGAGAGCATCAACGCCCCCGAGTTCGGTGAGTGGACCTGCGCCCCGGAGAGCCCGCGCGAGGGCGAGGCCTGTGACCCGCTGGACAAGACGTCCTGTGGCGAGGGCGGGCAGTGCCGGTCCGAACTGCGCAACAGCGTGGCCTGCCGCGGCTTCGGCCCGCCGGGGCCGGACACCAGCGGTGTGCTGGGACTGGGTTCGGGACCGAACCGCGAAGGCTTCTACACCGAGTACCCGTCCCACGGCATCTTCTACTGGAACTCCCATGCCTTTAATCTCACCACGGACGACGGCATCCACCACGTGTGGCGCAACCTGTACTTCGCCGATGACCGGCGTTTCCGCGCCGCGGGAATCAACGTCACGCAATACATCACCTCGGGCACCGGCACTCCGCCCTTTGACAAGAAGACCGTGTGCAGGGACTACGTCTTCGACAAGGGGGACGGCCTGCTGGGCCTCAGCTCCCACACCCACAAGCGCGGCGAGCGCTTCTTCATGAGCGTGGATGACGAGCTGATCTACGAGACCTACACCTACGACGAACCGCTGCAGAAGCGCTTCGACCCGGCCATGGTGTTCAACAGCGACGACCCGGCGGAGCGCACCATGGAGTGGTGCGCGACCTGGAACAACGGTGTCAACGCCGACGGTTCGCCCAACGTGGAGACGGTGACGCGGCTGTCCCGCCGGCCCGAGAACGCCTTCGCCTGCCGTCCGGTGGCCTGTGTCGCCGGGAACGTCGGGGCACCGTGTAATGGCGCGGACGACGACGCGGCCTGCGACTCCTCGCCGGGCGCGGGAGACGGCTGGTGCGACGCCTGCGCCATCATGCCCGGCGTGTCGAGCGATGACGAGATGTTCATCCTGCTCGGCTCCAAGCTGCGCAACCACGACATGCAGATGCACATGCACGGTAACGCGGCCTCGGTCAGCTTCGTCTCACCGGTTGAGGGCGATGTCTTCGCGCCGGGCGACACGGTTGCGCTGGAGTTCCATTTCCGCAACTTCGACCTGGAGCCGCCGGAAGGCCACGGCAACGACGGTCACGACCACGGCAACGACGACCACCACGATGGTGGCCACGACAACCATGAGGACGATCACGGCAACGTCACCGCGGGTCACTATCACGTGTACCTGGATACCGAGGACGACGACGCCGATCACCTGACCGCGTGGACGACGACTGCGGAGTTCGTGCTGCCGGCGGACATCGCCCCGGGTACTCACGAACTGCGCGTCAGCCTGCGCGCCCCGGACCACCACGCGGTGGGTGCCGAGGCCCGCATTACCTTCGAGGTCGAGTAGGCCCCGTCTCCATAAAGCCCGCCGACAGCAGTCGCTGCCGGCGGGTTATCCCTGCACCAGTCCCCTGCCGCCGTCCACCGTGATGACCTGCCCGGTGATAAACGGTGCTTCGCAGGCGAGGAAGGCCACCACGCGGGCGATGTCTGTTGGATCCCCGAGCCGCTGCAGCGGCGTTCTCTTCACCGTGCGTACACGCGTCTCCTCGTCGTAGGCCTCGTCCCCCTCGGGCCAGAGGATCGCACCGGGCGCAACGCCATTGACCCGCACCCCGGGCGCCAGCTCGACGGCAAGACTGCGCGTCAGCGACGCCAGCCCGGCCTTCGCAGCGCCGTAGGCGTTGAAGTGTTTCAGCGGCCGCTCGATGTGTACGTCGACGATATTGACGATGCTGGACCCCTCTCCCATTGCGGGCAGGAGGGCCTGCACCAGGAAATAGGGGCCGCGCAGGTTGGCCGCGAGCATGTCGTCGAACTGCTCCGGCGTACAGGTCGCGATGGGTGTGGGCTCGAAGCCCGAAGCATTGTTGACCAGCAGCGCGAGGGAACCGTAGGCCTGGAGGATCTCACTACCGAGTGAGGTCACCTCGGCGTGATCACCCAGGTCGGCCCGGAACAGCCGACAGGAATTGGGCCGCGCGCCGTTCAGCGCCGCTTCGAGTTCCTGCGCGCTGTCCGCGGAACTGCGGTAGTGCACTGCGATGTCGAAACCGAGGCCGTGCAGGTGTTCCGCCACCGCGCGGCCGATGCGCCGCGCACCCCCGGTGACCAATGCGACACCCGCCTCGCCCGGCACGGTCACCTCTTGCTCGAATCGACGGCGAACACCATGAAGGCATTGCCGGGCAGTTGGCCGAACTGGCCGTATCCCGAGGCCACGAACAACTGCCCGCGGTCGAGCATGACGCCGCCCAGGTCGAAGGCGCCGCCCAGGGCCTCGCCGCCGTTGACCGCCGGGTGCATGCCCCGCGTGTCGAACGCCCACAGTTCGGCGCCGTCGTCGGCGTCGAAGGCGCGCAGGAACCCGTCGAGGGTCGGGGCGAACACGAGATTTTCCGTCGCCGTGGGCGCGGCGGAAAAACCCGGGAAGCACTCGTCGATGGGGCGGGGCTCCTCCCCGGGCGGTCGCTCCACGCAGTCGCCCGGCGCCGCTGTTTCCCAGAGGCTCTCACCCGTGAGTATGTCCAGCGCATGGAGCGAGGGGTTGGGCTCATGCTCCGCATCGCCAATGGACCGGTCGCTGACCGGTACGTAGAGCACGCCGCGCGCGGTGTCGACGGCCATCGCAAAGTGCACCCCGCCGACCTTGCCGCCGGCGCCCAGCCTCGCGGACCACACGGGCTCCCCGGTCCGCTCGGGATCGAGTCCGTAAACGCGGCCGCTCTTCTGGCCGGCGAGGATCATCTCCTGCTGTCCCGCGCGCGCCAGGATCGGCGGCGCGCCGAAATCCAGGTCCTCGCCATGGTCGGGGGGGCAATTGATATCCAGCGCTACTTCGCAGGACAGGTTCCAGGCGTCACCCGAGGTGAACTGTCGCTGCCACACGATGTCGCCGGTCTCCATGTCCAGCGCGAGGATTGCATCAGAGGTGTCCGTGGGTGGGGCGGAGTAGTTCTCCCCTGTGCCGACATAGAGCAGGCCGCGATCCAGGTCGAGGGTCGGCTGCGACCAGACGGGCGCGCCCGAGGGGCCGATGTGGTCGGGCAGCAGGAACCGCTCGATGACCACTTCCGGCTCCCTGTCGATGGTGTAGGTGCGCCACAGGATCTCGCCGGTGGCCGCGGAGACAGCCAGGACGGAGCCGCGAAACGTGCAACAGGAGTAGAAGGGGTTGGCCGCCCACATCACTTCCCAGGAGGAGACCGGCTGGTAGATGACCCCGGCGTGGTAGACGGGGGAGCCGGAGAGCATCGCGCGGGGGTGGTCATCCGCGTCGAAGCGCCAGACGGCCTCGCCGGTGAGCAGGTCCAGCGCCAGCATTTCGCCGTCAAAGGTGCCGAGCACCACCAGGTGCGCGTCACCCCGGGGTATATAGGTCAGCGTCGTGCGCACCGCGGAACCCACGTCAAAGCGCCACTTCTCGCAACCGGTATCCCGGTCCAGGGCGTAAACGATTCCCGGCGTGTCCGTGATCAACACCGAATCCTCGGTCACGAGCGGCAGGAAGCGCGGCGCGGTGGTATCGGGCAGGGCAAACACCCACTGCAGCGCCAGACCGTCGATATTCTCCTGGGTGATGCCCGCCTGCGATTCGGCGATGAACCGGTGATTGCGCACACCGAATCCCCAGCCGTTGACCGCCGGGGTCGGGTTCACCGCCGAGTTCGCGGCAGGGCAGGGCTTCGCCCAGGCGGGAGCGACGCCGAACACCGCGACGAGAAGAGCACAGAGCACAGGTCGTAAGCACATCCGCCAGATGCTACCAAAGCCGGTCGTGGAGTAAAGCGGGGAGTACACGACGACGGGCACGAGCCCGGGGAGGCCAGCGTTGCGGCGGGCTGACCCTTGCCCGCCGCCCCGCGGCCGGGGATGATGAGCCCTCAGCTGGTAAAGAACCTTCAGCTGGTAAACAACCCTAAACAACACGGAAGCCAACACCATGCAACTGTCCTGCTCACTGCCCCCCAGTATCGCTATCGCCGAACAGGCGGCGCTGGCCGAATCCCTGGGTTACCACAGGCTCTGGGTGAGCGATTCCCCCGCACTGTACTCCGATCCCTGGGCAGCCCTGGCCCTGGCGGCGACCAACACCCGGCAAATCGGGCTCGGCGTCGCCGTGCTCACGCCCTCGACACGGCATGTCATGGCGACCGCCGCGGCAATTGCGGGGATAGAGGCGCTGGCCCCGGGGCGCCTCGCGGTGGCTGTCGGAACGGGATTCACGGCGCGCCGCACCTTTGGCAAGCGCGCGCTCAGCTGGGCGACCACCTCGCGCTACATCCGGCAACTGCAGCGGCTATTGGCGGGAGAGACCGTCGAGGTCGACGGCGAGCAGGCACGCATGATGCACCCTCCCGGAGTGTCCGTGGCCACCCCCATCGACGTGCCCATCGTCGTCGCCGCCAATGGTCCGAAGGGACTGGAGGTCGCCCGGGAGATGGGTGCGGGGGTGATGGGTGTACAGGCGCCGCTGCCCGGTTTCGACTGGAGCGCGCTGCTGCAGGCGGGCACAGTATTGCAGGAGGGTGAAACGCTGGAAAGCCCGCGCGTCTTCAACGCGGTCGGTCCGGTCATCGCGAGTTTCTACCACGGCGCCTACGACGCCATGGGCGAGGGGGTCGACGGCTTCCCCAACGGCGCGGCCTGGCGGGCGATGATCGAGGCATTTCCCGAGAACGAGCGCCACCTCTACCTTCACCAGGAGCACTGCTACAGCGTCAGCGACCACGATCGCGAGCACATCGATGTACCCGGGATGGCACCCTTGACCCTCACCGGCACCGCCGACGAGTTGCGCGCGCGGGTTACGGACATGACGGCGGCGGGGATGACGGAGCTCCTGTACCTGCCCTGTGGCCCCGACGTCGACGGCGAGTTGCGGCGCATGGCCGCGGCCCTGCGGTAAGCCGACCATCGGCAGTGCTTTACCTGTCCCGCGGCGGAAGCTACCCCGGGACGGTGCAGTGCTCGCCGCGCGCGACCCGGAGGCCGATCGAGCGCAAACCCAGGCCCGCCGCGGCTTGCAGGGCGCACATCCCCACCCGGGATAAGTAAATAGTCCATCAAATTTCCCCTTTGACCCCGGCCTGTGGCCCCGTAGCATTTACCTGATCCCATAACGACAAAATCAGGGACACCTGAACCCATACCCGCAAGGAGAAAACCATGTTCAAGAGAACTGCACTCGTCGCCGGCATCGGCCTGGCGATTTCCGCGACAGCCCACGCGGAATACAACTGGGAGGCCGGCGCCGCGATCACTGGCGGCGACGTGAGCTCCCTGTCCGTAGGCGGCACCTACTACTTCGACGAGGTGGACGACGACAAGGGTCCCCACGGCGAGGCCGCGTTCATCGATCGCGAGTCCTCCCTGTCCCTGTCCTACACCGACGGTGAGACCGACTCCGACGAAACGCCGGACCTGGACATCTCGACCTTCGGCGCCGACCTGCGCATGATCTTCGGCGACGGCGGCTGGATCGTCGACCTCGGCTACGACTACAGCGAGCCGGAACTGGCCGACGGCCCCGACGCGTTCGACACCGAAGTCGACATCATTACCGCGGGTGTCGGTAAGTACCTCTGGGAGAACACCACCCTGGTGCTGAGCTACATTTACACTGACGTCAGCGTGGAAACAGACGGCTTCGGCGAGTTCGAGGGCGATGTCGACAGCTACCGCGCCGACTTCGACCACCTGTGGCTGTTCGAGAACGACGGCGGCTTCGCGGTACACGCGGCCTACGGCTTCGTCGACGTGGAGAACCGCGACGACATCGACATCTACGAGATCGACGGCACCTGGTACATCTGCCGCGACTTCGGCATCGGCGCCGGCTACCGCAACACCGACGACGACGGCCTGGAGCTTGAGGAGTACGGCGTCTTCGCCGAGTACTTCATCACCCCGGGTGTCGCGGTGACGCTGGAGTATGTGGAGGGCGAGATCGAGGATACGGACGTAGAGACCGACTCCTACCTCATCGGCGTCCGCGCCCGCTTCTAAGCTGCTTCGGGGCAGTGCGAAAGGGTGGCCGAGGCCACCCTTTTTTTATACCTGTGGAGCGTTCCCCGATCACCCCAGCGCGGCGTCCGGCACCCAGGTGCCATGGAAGCCCACGGGCACCCGCACCGGAAGATCAATGGTGGCGATCGGGCCCGCGGACAATTTCGTCGCGTCGAACAGGCAGAAGGCGCTGGTCTCGCGGTTGCGGTCGTAGATAAAACTCGCCAGGTAACCCTCGTCTTCTGCGCTGCCACCGCTTGCCGGGATGAACACTGCCTCACCGGCCTCGCGGGTCGGGCCGGTCAGCCACTCGTCGACGGCGCCGGTCTGGACGTCGTACTTGCGGATGCCCCCCTCGGACTGCTTGATGCGCTCGGGGGAATCGTTCACCTCGTCCACCACCAATGAGTAACCGTAGCGGTACGGCAGCGTCCAGCGCTCCCGGTTGACCTGGGGGAACTCCATCGCGCCCTCGTAGATGCGATCCACGCTGGCCTTGCCGGTAGCCATGTTCATGGTGAACCGCGACAGCCGCGCCGGGTGGAAAAAGTCGTGCGAGTTCTTCACCCACAGGTGGTCGTAGCGCGCCGCGTCCACGTAGACCTCGTCGCCGGACTCAAAGGAGTTCATGATGTGGAAAACGAAACACGAGGGGATGTCGAACCACCTGACGTCGGCGTTGGTGCCGGTGCGCGGCATGACGCCGAAGCGGCAGGGCGCACTGTCGTCCCACTTGAAGGGCAGCCCGCTGCCGCTGATAGCGGAGAACCACGAAAAGCGCACGGGCATCTCCATGAACACCACGTAGTTCTTCGTCGCCGCAAAATCGTGGACCATGCTCGGGCCGGTCATCTCGATCGGCTCCACCTGCAGCATGTTCCCCGCCGCGTCCGCGCGCATGTAGGTGAGGTATGGCTCGACAACGTTGTAACCGAAGAACAGCAGCTCGCCCGTATCCGGGTCGATGCGCGGATGCGCCGTCATGTTGCCCGGCAGCTTGCCGTCGTAGTTGAACACGCCCTTCGTGGACAGGTCCTGCGGATCGATCAGGTAGGGGTAGCCGAATTCTCCCAGGGACATCAGCTCTCCCCCGTGATAGAGCAGGGACACGGCACTGGTGGTGTTTTCGGGCTGCGGCGGACCGAAGCCCCCCGCCTCCTTGCGGTAGACCGGCGTGTCGACGTACCGGTTGCGGTACCACTTCGCCTGCCCGCCTTCGAGGCGCACGCCGTGCATCATGCCGTCGCCGCCGAAGAAGTGCTCTGCCTCGCCCACGGAGACATTGGTGCCGTTGCGCACGTAGAGGCCGCTCAGTTCAGCCGGGATGCTGCCCTCGACCTTCAGGTCGGTCACCGTGACCTCTTCCTTCACGGGGCGGAAGTTGCCCTCCTGCCAGAACTTGACCGGCGGCTCCTCCTCGGCGCAACCGCTGACCATCGTCGCGGTCGCCGCCGTGATTGCTCCCAGTCCCGTGTACTCGAGAAACTCCCTACGCTTCATTTCGATGCTCCTTCACGCGTCGGCCTCGCCGACCAGTCTACATCAATCATTGCTACGGCCGCGCCGCATCGTAGGCGGCCTGGATCAGCGGGATCAGCTCGCCGGTGCCGAAGCCGCTGCCGTCGCCCCCCTCCGGCAGGGTCGCCGACTGCACCAGCATCAATCCCGCGTACTCGCGCTCGAGGTCGATCCAGGACACCGCCCCGAATGCCCCGGGGTCAAGGAACAAGGTCGGTTCCCCACCGTCCGCCGCGGGCACTATCCACCAGCCCATACCGTAGCCCGAACCTTGCGGATCCCTCCCCGCCGCCCAGCCGCGATCGATGCGCATGAACGCGACGGCCTCGGGCGGCAGCACCTGCGTATCGCCGCAGCGGCCGTCGTTCAGGTGCAGCTCGAGAATCTTCGCGTAGTCCGCCAGGTTGGTAATGGCGCCGCCCTCGATATTCGGGTTCTCACGGCCGAGGAGGCCGTCGGGGTCTCCCTCCCACCGGTCGAATGTCGCCAGGGTATTGCCGAACTCGAAGACCTCGAGGCCGCAGGGCTCGGAGATGTACTGGTGCAGGAGCTGGTTCCAGGAGGCGCCGCCGACCACTTCCGCCACACCGCCGGCCAGTTGCCACTGGCTGCCGCCGTAGTCGAACGCCGTTCCCGGCGGCGTGCTCACCAGTCCCGGCAGGGGTGTCTGGTAAATGGTCTGTGCACAGTCAAGGAGCTGTCCCACAGGAATGTACTGGCACATGTGCGCGCCGTAGCCGCCCAACTGGCCGAGCCCGGGAATACCTGACGTATTGGACAGCAGCTGCTCGGTGGTGCGGCCGGTCCAGACCCCCTCCCACGGCAGGTAGTCGTCGATGACACGGTCGATCTCGAAATCGATGTTGTCGTCCTCCGCCAGCGCCATTAACAGGGTCGCCGCGGGCATCTTGCTGGTGGAGGCGAGCATGACGATGCTGTCCTCGGTGAATGTACCCGTGGCGTAGGTATGTATTACGCCCTCGCGCTTGTCGACGACGATGTAGGACCCGCCGTCAAAGCCGGGATGCCCTGCAACGAAAGCGTCGAGGCTGGCATTCGCCGCGCTGAAGTCCGTGGGAACGGCCTGGTCGGGCCGACGGTCGCCATCGGAGTCGCTACAACCGAGTAGAAAGGGGAGGAGCAGCGCCGCGGCTACTGCGGAAAATTTCGGATACATAGCCAACCTGCATAGTTATTCTGTCCCGGCCCTGGCGGTGGCAAACCCAGCCGTGCAAAGCCCGGACAGGTAGTGTAATCCAGCGGCCGCCGCGGTGCACCCCGGGGCTCTCGCGCCACGACGGCACCCGCCAGCGGGGTACCCCCCTCTCCAGAACCCGCGGAATTACCTATACTGCACCCTCCACTTCCAATGAAAAGACCGACATGTCACGAGCCTTACTGCGCACACTGTGCGCCACCCTGATCGCCCTCTGCCTCGCCGCCTGTTCCGACGACAGCGATACCCCCGCCCCTCCACCCGGCCAGGGGGATTTCAGCCAGGAAACCGTAGCCCTGGACAGCGCCGCGCAGCCGGCCCACACACCCGGCACGCCGGGAGTCGCGGTGGACAATGAAAAGCTGTTGCGCCAGTTCGGCGGGACGGACGTCAACCTGAACCGCGTGCGCTATACACGCTATTTCCTCTCGGACAACGACGGCCGGCAGCCCGACGCGGTACTGGTGCTCATACCCGGCTTCGAGGGCGGCGCGTCGACGTTTTACGTGCTGGCGGAGAACCTGTTGCGCCGCGCTGTCAGCGAGGCCTCCCTGGTACTGGAAGTCTGGGCCGTCGACCGCCGCTCCAGTTTCCTGGAGGACACGGTCGGGCTGGACATCGCCGAGGAGCTTTTGGACCCGCTGGTCGGGCTGGATTTCCTGTTTGGCGCCGAACTGGGCCTGGAGTTGAGCCAACCGCTGGCGGAGGGTCCCGACCGCCGCGCCGAGTTCTACAACACGAGCACCGACACCGCGTACATGGCCCAGTGGACAACCCTCGTGCACTCGCAGGATATCGACGCGGTGGTCGCCGCTGCACGCGACACCGCGCGCGGCGGCAATGTCTTCCTGGGCGGTCACTCGGCGGGCACCGGTTACACCGCGCGCTATGCCGCCACCGACTTCAACCTGTCCGGCGGCGAACCGCGCGCGGGTTACGCGGGCCTGCGCGGCCTGGTGCTGCTCGAGGGCGGCGGTGGCGGGCTGGCGGATGAACCTGCCGACGCGGCCACGCTGGACCTGATCGAGGCGCGCTTCGACGGCGGGCTTTTCGGTGCGGTGCGCGACCAGGCGCCGCGCTGTATCGACGGCACCACCGCCTGCACTGTGGACACGGCCGCCGCAGACTGCGCGGCTTTCGCCAATACCAGTTGTGTCGAACCTACCGACGCCTACGCGGTGGTGGCCGGCCTGTTGTCGCCGCAGCTGCTGGCCATCTCCGAGGTCAACGCGCTGGACGCCATACTCGTCGGCGACGGCGTGCAGTCCATACTGCAGCGCGACCTCAACGGCATCGAGGGCAACAACGCCATCGCCAGGGTGCCGCAACTGACCATACTCACACCGCTGGTCGGCGGCGGCGACGCTTCCTCCGTCGCACTGCTGGGCAAATTCATCGACGACGACGGAATCGCCGCCTCGCTGGCGTCCTTCGTGGCGACCTCCGTGGGCTTCGACGGCCCCGTGGTGGACGGCGTGGCCACCTGGCTGAGCCCCGGCGAGGGCCTGCCGCCGGCGGCGACCCCCGACAACGGTCCCGCGCCGGACGGTCTCGAGGAAGCGGGCACCTGGGGCCTCGAGGCCGAACCCTCCGACCTCGAGGGCAGGATGCTGCCGATTTTCTACCGCGGGGAAACCAACTTTTCCGAGTGGTACTACTCCTCGTCAGGCCTGGGCGTGACCAGCGGCCTGGGGCTGGACACGTCGGAACTGTCGGCACCGCCACCGGAGGGACGCGGCCGCAGCGACATAGTCAACCGCACCCAGGCGCGGGCCATCAACATCCCGGTGATCGCCTTCGGCGGCAGCAACGGACTGACACCCGTGCCGGGCGTCTGGCTGGGATTCGCAGACGCCATCGGGACCTGCACCGCCCCGAGCTGCGACGGGGTGACCGGCCGCGTGACCGATGCCGGGGCCCCCAGCGCGGCCTTCCCCACCTTCGGCGACGTGGCGGGCGGTTTCGAGGTCTACATCTCGGAGGGGTACGCGCACCTCGACGTGTTGACCGCGGACGACAACGAGAGCAACCGTGTCGTCGGGCCGCTGCTGGATTTCCTCAACCGCAATCTCCAGTAAGCAACAGCAACCTGAACCAACCAACTACAACGGGAGCGCAGACCCCATGAGACCACGCACCCTGTACAGCGCTTTTTTGATTGCCGCCCTCGGCATCACCGGCTGCAGCGACGATTCCGACGACCGGCTCGCCCTGGCGGAGTGCGCCCCCACCATGGCCGCGGCACTGCACGCCTGTATCGACACGGTCAACACAGCCCTCGGCGCCTGCTACGTGGACGGCGGCGGACCCTGCGACGACGGCAACCCCGACATCCTCGCGGCCCAGGGCACCCTGGAGGACACTGTGTTCGGCGCCTGCGCCGAGGGCGAGTTCCTGGGCTTGTCGCGGGAGGCGGTGGCCGGGCGCTTCGCCAACGCCTGCCGGTCGCAGGCGGACTCCATCGCCTGGCGCACCTTCGGCGGTCCCCAGGCCGCCGTGCTGGCGACAGCCACCGACGGCGACCGCGACTGCCTTTCAGCCGCCCACGCCACGGTCAGCGCATTCTTTTCCGACAGCCTTGCCGAGATGAACGCCTGCATCGCGGCGGACAGCTGCGACGCCGCGGCGGTGGTTGCGGAACAGGCTGCGGCAGCCGCGCAGGCGACCGCCGACATCGCCGCCGCCTGCCCGGCCCTCGCGGACCTCATCGCGGTCGAGCCCGCCACCTATGTCGCATACACAGAGGAACAGCTGGACTGCACCGTCGCGACGGCCCACGAGAGTGTGGCGCCCCTGAGCCCCAACTGCGGTCCCTCCAATGTCGAGATCATGCCCCCGCGGGGCGAGTGGACGCAGATCATCCTCGACGGCGACAAGTGGGGCAGCATGTGCGGCGACGGCACGGACTTCGCCATCCAGGTGCGGCTCGCCCCCGAGGGCAATCCGCTGGACCGCGTCATCATCGCCCTGCAGGGCGGCGGGGTCTGCCTGTTCGAGGACGACTGCCGCAGCCGCTTCGAATCCAACCCCGGCCTGTTCAACGCGCAGGACGACCTGCCCATCGGCGCCGGCGGCATTGTGGCCGACGACCCGGACAACCCGTTTTCCGACTGGACCAAGGTGTACCTGCCCTACTGCAACCAGGATGTGTTCATCGGCGGCGGCGTGCTGGAGGAGTTCGGCGACTTCGCGGTACCCCGCTACGGCACCATCAACCTGCGCGCGGGTACGCGTGTCGCCCGGGACATCATCTGGAAAGCCATGGACGAGGCCGGGGGCAACGGCTTCCGGCCCGACGAACTGGTCGCCCTGTTCGGCGGGTTCTCAGCCGGTGGCTACGGCACCCTGTACAACTACCACTGGGTGCTGGACGACCTGCAGTGGCCGCGCACTGCCGCATTCCCCGATGCGGGCGGCGCGCTGGACAACGGCAGTCTCGCCGGGGTGCGCGGGCTGGGCTTCGTCAAGATTCCCGCCTGGGGCGCGCAACCGTACCTGCCGCCCTACTGTTTCGTCGGCGACTGCGCGGTGGGACCGGACATCTACCGGGCCGCGTCACCGCGCCTGAAACAGGTGCCGGAGCAACAGTTCCTGATCCTCTCCAACCAGAAAGACAACACCCAGCAGGGCGACGCGTTCTTCAGTGACGAGGCCCAGTGGATCGACGCGATGCGCAGCGCCTATTGCGAGACCAAGGACCTGCCGGGCATCCAGTGGTACCTGACGTCGGACTCGGTGAACAGCGTGCACGTGGTGTCAATCCGCGACGAGTTCTTCTACGGCGATGTCGCCGGGGAACGCATGGTGGACTGGTTCTGGCGCGCCGTGACGGACCCGGACTCCATCGAGGACCGCGCGGAGGAAGGGGACTTCACCACGGACATACCGGGCTCCAGTCCCTTCCCCTGCGAGCTCCCCTAGATCGACGTGCGCGGCAGGTAGGGCAGCACCGCCTCCTCAAACAGGCGCAGCATGCGCCAGGAGGGGGCCGGGTCTATCCCCGCGAGCAGCGGATTGAGGTAAAGCACCGAGTGCTCCCCCAGTTCCGCCGCCAGCGCGAGCGCTTCATCCGGGGTGACCACGCGGTAGGCGCCGCTGCCGCGCACACCCGCCTCGTCGATGTCACCCGCGTAGGGGCCCGCCGGCCTGCCGAAGGCCTCCACCGTCCACGCGCTGTAGGAGCGCAGCTGGTGCAGCGCGTGGGGCATGACCTCGCGCCAGCCCGCCTCCACATCCCGGGTCACCCACAGAAAAATCGGGCCCTGGCGCGGGTACTCCCCGGGGTCCGGCATACCCAGTTTCGCGCACTCCTCCCGGTAGGGCTGCCACAGGCGCGGGTCCAGCGGCGGGAACCAGCCGTCGGCGATGTGGGCGGCGCGACGCGCGGCAGCCGGAGAGCTGCCGCCGAGAAGGATGGGCGGTGCATGGGGTTCCGGACGCGGGGTGATATGCACGCGACGACCCGCCCACTCGAAGGGCTCGCCGGTCCACGCCCGGCGCAGGAAGTCGCAGGTATCTCCCATGGCGCCCCAGCGCCCTTCCAGTGTGCGCCCGAAGCTCTCAAACTCCACGGGCCGATACCCGGCCCCGATGCCCAGCAGCAGTCTCCCCCGGCTGATCACCTGCACCACCGCGGCGTCCTCCGCGAGCTTGGGCAGGTCGTAGAGCGGCGCCAGCAACACCGAGGTGCGCAACAGGATGCGCCGGCTGCGCGCCGCCATCGCGGCCGCCAGCAACAGGGGCGAGGGGTTGTAGCCGTCCTCCGCGCAATGGTGCTCGCCCAGGCCGACGACGTCGAAGCCCAGCTCGTCGGCCCAGGCCACCTGGTCCAGGGCGCAGTCGTAGAGGTCGTTGCGCGCGGCGCCGAAGGCGGGCGCGCGCATGTCGTAGGTAATACAGAGTTCCATACCGGGGAGCGTAACGCATAGCTGTACCCAGTGCGAAACAAGCGCGCCGGGGTCTTGACTGGACCGGGAAATCCGTCAATGTCTGCCCCTTACCCAATCGCTACAGGCGGGAACCGGCATGTCACTACTCGATCACTTCAGGCTGGACAACAAGGTCGCCGTCATCACCGGCGCGGGCAAGGGCATCGGCGCGGCCATCGCGCGCACCTTCGCGGAGGCGGGCGCCGACGTGGTCATCGGCGCGCGGACACAGGCGGACCTCGACACCGTGGCCGCGGACGTGACGGCCGTGGGCCGGCGCGCCCTCACCGTGCCCACGGACGTCCTCGACCCGGATCAACTGCAAAATCTCGCCGACTGCGCCATGGCCGAATTCGGGCGTATCGACCTGCTGGTCAACAACGCCGGCGGATTTCCGCCCAAACCCGTGTCGGATACCACCGGCAAGGAGTTCATGGGCGCCCTGCGTTTCAACGTGGGCACCGCCTTCGAGCTGTCGCGTATCTGCGCGCCGCTGATGGTCGACTCGGCGGGCGGCGGCGCCATCCTGAACATCTCCTCCATCGCCGGCCACAAGCCGACGCCCTGTTTCGCCGCCTACGGCACCGCCAAGGGCGCCCTGTCGCTGCTGACGCAGGAGCTGGCACAGGAGTTCGCGCCGAAGGTGCGGGTCAACGCCATCGCCGTGGGCTCGACCAAAACGGACGCGCTGAATACCATCCTCACGCCGGAGATCGAGCAGGTCATGGTGGATCTGACCCCCATGGCGCGTCTCGCCGAGGTCGAGGACATCGCCCTGGGCGCCCTGTACCTGTGCTCCCCTGCAGCGAGCTACGTGACCGGGGACATCCTCGGCGTGAACGGCGGCCTGGAGCGCCTCAACATGCAGATGCCCAGGGCCTGGGGAGGCATGGGCTGAGCCGGGGTAAAATCCTACAAAAACCTGATTTTGGCCATATATGACCCCTCTGCGCCCGGGGGCCGGCAGTACACTGGGAAAAACGGCATCACAGAGGCGGTATTCCCATGCCACACCTGTCACACACCCCGGGCGACGTCCCCATCACGCCGCGCAACCGCGAGTACCAGGTCGCCGAGAGCCTCGGCCGGGACTGGTTCGACAACCATCCCTTCAAGACCGCGTGGTTCAACGCGATGTCGATCACCTTCCCCCTGGGAGAGAAGTTCTTCATCGACAGCGTGCGCCACTTCGCCGACCAGATCGATGATCCCAAGCTGCAGGAAGAGATAAGCGGTTTTTGCGGTCAGGAGGGATTCCACCGCCGCGAACACCAGCGCTACAACGAGACCCTGTGCGATGCACGCGGCTACAACCTCGAACTGATGGAAGGCCGACTGCAGAAAAACATCGACCGCGCTTACAAGATTTTCTCACCGCTGGACTGCCTCGCCACCACGGCGGCACTGGAGCACATCACGGCCATCATGGCGGAGTCCGCCCTCAGCGAGGACGACCCGATGATCGGCGCCGCCGAGCCGGCCATGCAGGAGCTGTGGGACTGGCACGCCGCCGAGGAGATGGAGCACAAGGCGGTGGCCTTCGACGTCTACCGCGCCGTCGGCGGCAGCGAGAAGCTGCGCAAGCGCGCCATGCGCCAGGCGACCGTGTTCCTGATGCTCGACGTCATGATGGGTGTGGTACACATGCTGCGCAAGGACGGCCTGCTGTGGAAGCCCCGCATCTGGAGGGAGGGCTGGAAGTTCCTGTTCTTCAAGGGCGGCATCCTGCGCCGCGTGTGGGGTGCCTACAGGGAGTACTACCGCGACGGCTTCCACCCCTGGGACCGCGATACGCGCCCGCTGCTGGAACGCTGGCAGGCCGGGCAGGCTGAGCCGGCCGCGGCCTGATCCGCCCGTCCCCGATCAGTCGAAGCGGCTGATGATGTCGTCGGCGTAGCGCTTTACGCCGTCGACCTTCTCCTCGGGTTTATCGGTATCGCCGTGGTAAAAGGGCCACGGCATTGTCAGGATGTGGGTGACCCCTGCATCCTCGAGCCGGCGGTAGCCGTCCACATCCCAGGCGTCCGACGGGGTCGCCATGATATCGAAGGGCTCGTCCGCGCGCCCGAACTCCTCCCGCCAGGCCCGGATGCGGCCGATGGACTCGATGATCTCGTCGCTCGTCTGCAGGTCGGTTACCCAACCGTCCCCGAGCCGCGCCGCCCGGCGCATGGCCGGATCTGAAATCCCGCCGATCCAAATCGGTATGTAGGCGCCCGGGGCGGGGTTCATTTCCAGCGCGTCAAACTGGTAGTGCTCGCCGCGGTACTCGACCATCTCGCCGGTCCACAGCAGGCGCAGGATCTCCAGCATCTCGTCGGTGCGCTTGCCGCGGGTGCGGAAGTCCGCGTCCATCAGGGCGAACTCGTCGCTCGACCAGCCGACGCCAATCGCGGGCGTCACCCGGTTGTTGGACACCACCGCCGCGGTGCTGATCGCCTTGGCGACCAGGAACGGGTTGCGCATGGGCAACACGAAAATGTTGTTGGTGAAGCGCAGGCGCTCGGTGATGGTCGCGAGGGCGCCGATCATCACCCAGGGGTCCGGCCAGTCGGTAAAGGCCTGCCAGCGGCGACTGCCGTCCTCGGTATAGGGATAGGGCGTGCTGATCTGTGCGGGATTGACCACGTGATCGGAGAAGGACATCGCGTGCCAGCCGTGGGTGTCCGCGACCGGCGCGAGTTCAGTCAGGTGCGCGACGCTGCTGAACGACGTGGATAGAACGAATTTCAAGGGGGCGCCGGGCGGGGATCAGAGTTCGGGTTCTTTGGAGATACTGATCAGGTCGCTGGGCTCGACGTAGATGAAGCTCAGGCACTGGCCGGGCTCCTCGTTGAACATATCCACAACGTCGCCGATCGTACAGCGCTCTGCATCGTGCACGCGTATCCACTTCACCTCGTGACAGCCGATACCGTTGAACTGGATGCGCTTGTACTGCGTCTTCGTCGGCTTGATGGCCGTGAAGGACTGCGACTTGGAATCGAAGACGATGTCGTCCCGGTTGTAGACGGAAAAGCGCGGCACGATACTGCGAATACGGTGGCCGAGGTTGTTCTTCATGCGCAACTGCAGCCCGCAGGCCTCCTGCATTTCCTTCACCTCGGTGACCGTGAGCACCGCGCTGTTCTCCGGGTCGTTCTGGTTCAATTCGACGAAATTCCAGGTGTGGTCGTCCCGGAGCACGACCAGCCGCCCGTCGCTGGTGAGCGCCTCGATATCCCCCTCCTCCTCGTGTGCCGCTGCCTCTGGCAGCGCAAACGCCAGCAGCAGTGCCACGAGTGTCGCCGTTACCCCCACCTGAATCGCCATCAGAATCGTGCTTCCATCCTTGTATGTATTGCGTTTTAGAGGGTATCTTCACTGCATGGCGCAATGCAACACCCGCCGGCCGGGGCGCGGCCCGGGGCAGCGCCTCAAACCATTGGACCACGTGGGCGGGCAGTAAGTTTCAGCCCGAAAATGAGGGCGCGGCCACCCGCCGCCGATCGCGACGACGAATGCAGCGATGACTGTCGATTTACGAACCCGCAGCGACGACGCGACAACCGACATCGCCGTCGGTGCGTTTTTTGCCGAGCAGTTTCCCGCACTGCTGGACGGGTTCCCCGCGTATGTCGCTCCCTGGCTCGCGCACAACCGGCTGGCGGACCTGAGCATCGACTGCGACGGCGAGCGCTGGCAGTTGCGCGCGCGCGAGGGTGCGGTGGACGCGGCCCCCGGCACTGCCGACAGCGGTCTCCTGGTGCGCCTGACGGCCGAGGAGTTCTCGGGCCTCGTCAACGACTATTACACGCCGGTCACCTTCTTTGTCGGCGGCTCGCTGGATATCGAGCGCGGCGACATGGGCGACTTTCTCGACTGGTGGATGGTGCTGCGCGCGCTCGTCGACCGCCGCCCCATCCACGTGCCGGGAGCAGTGGAGTTCGCCGGGCTCGACGGGCGGCCGCTGGACCTGCATCGATCCTTCGCCCCGGATGACCCCGTCGCGGAGATGCGCCACTTCCTGGAGTCCGCGGGCTTCCTGCACATTCGCGGCCTGTTCAGCGAGCAGGAGATGGCCGCCATCTCGGCGGACATGGATCGCTACCGCCAAGAGTACACCGAGGGGGACGAAAAGAGCTGGTGGGCGACCACCGCGGACGGCGCGCGACGCCTCGTGAGAATGCAGGGCTTCGACCGCAAGTCACAGGCCACCGCCGATCTTCTCGCCGACCCCCGCTTTCGGTCTGTCGGCGACATCTGCGGCGTCGGCCACACGCACGCAGGTCTGGAGGGCAATGCGATCGAGGCGCTGGTCAAGCCGCTCGACGTTGTCGAGGGCATCTCCGACCTGCCCTGGCACAAGGACTGCAGCCTGGGACGACACAGTTACGAGTGCTGCTCGCTTACCGTCGGTGTTTCCGTCACCGGCGCGGGCCCCTCCTCGGGCCAGTTGCGCGTTATCGCAGGCTCCCACCGGGCCTTGATGTGGCCCTCGCTGTTGCGCGACGCCTCGACCTGGGGGCTGCCGCGTGTCGACCTGCCGACGCAGACGGGGGACATCACGGTACATCTGAGTTGCACCCACCACATGGCGCAGGCACCCGTGGAGCGGGAGCGCCGGGTGCTGTACACGAGCTTCCGACTCCCCTCGGTGTCGGTGACATCCGACACCGCTTCCCGGGCGCGCATCAACAGGACCCGCGAAGCCGCCTACCGCACCGTTTCCCAGTAGGGCACCCGTGAAACCGAAAATCCTCTTCGTGCACAGCGTGTGCCCGTCGCAGTTTTCCGACCTGTGCGAGTACCTGAACGAGGCGGGCCTTGCGGACGCCTGGTACATGACGACGCCCGGCAACCGAGACAAGAACAAGTCCCGCTACCGCAACCTCGTACCCATGACCCCCGACGGAAACATCATGGGGGCGAGCAAGTACTATTACTCGGGCAAGGTGGAACGCGCCGGGCGGATCGGCCTGGGCCTGTACAGGGCCCTTGAGGAATTCCTGAAGAGGCGCAAGGTCGACCTGGTGGTAGCCCACGGCAGCCTCGGCTCGCCGCACTTTATCTTCGACGAGTTCGACGTGCCGGTCATCACGTACATCGAGTTTCCCTCCTATGCCGATCACGGCTGGGATTCGCGCTTCCCGCCCACAGAACCCCAGCGCCTCACCGACAAGAACATGCAGATGCTGTCCTACTACGAGGTAATCAGGAGCCAGCGCACGCTGGTGCCCACCGAGTACGCGCGCAACATGTTTCCCGAGTACCTGCGCGACCGGATCGTCGCTCGCTTCGAGGGCATGGACCCGGACAAGGTGGCCCGGCGCGAACCCGCGCCGGTGTCGCTGCCGGCGGGGCGCCGGACCATCGGGTTCGCAGCGCGGGACCTCAGTTCCGCCAAGGGGCTGGAGACATTTATCGCCACCGCCGCGCACATCCTCGAGAGCCGACGCGACATCCAGTTCGTGGTGATCGGCGATCCCTCGGCCACCACCTACGGGTACGAGCAGGTATTCCTGGACCGCAAGTACGGCAAGGACAGCGGGGTCAACTTCATCGACCACCTGTTGCGCCGCTACAAGCTCGATGACAGTCACTTCACCTTTACCGGCAAACTGCCCTACGCCCAGTATTCCGACCTCGTACACCAGGTCGAGTTATTCATGTACCCGGTGCGTTTCGGCAGCGGCAACTGGGGCCTCGTCGAGCTGTTGATCCGGGGGCGCCCCGTGGTGGCGGCCAACCGCTGTTACGTGCCGGAGCTGATAGACGACGGCGTGAACGGCGCCCTTGTGGAGGGCGACAAACCCGAGGACTGGTCGGCCAGGGCGCTGGACCTGCTGGATGACGACACGGCGCGGGAGCGCCTGGGGGCGAATGCCGCTGCGGCGGCGTCCGCCTACCACCTGCCGGAGGCGGCGAAAGACTTCATGGCGCTCTTCACGGAAGTGATCGAGGAGTGGCGCGCCGCCTGACGGCGGTCACTCCTGGCAGCGTGCGGGCAGATATTTGTCCTCGATTCCGCGCAGGCCGCAGGACCACTCCACTGACGCCCCGCGCTTCTCGGTGCTCACACCGACGACGTACAGGAAGAAATCCCAAAACAGGGTCTAATGCGGAAAAGACCACAAGGTTCGGGACGGGGTGTCAGTGATCCCCCGACTCGTAGGCGGCCTGTACGCGCTTCATCTCGGCCAACGCGCGCTCCCCCGTCGCCACGGACTGGAAAACGGCCTGCTCGCCGGCCAGGGCCTCCGCCAGCGGGCTGTCGCCGCAATCCGCGAGGATGCGCTTGAGTCCCGCCAGTGCGGCAGGTGAACGGGCGGCCACCCGCTCGGCGAGGTCCAGGGCCGCGGCGAGGGCCTCGCCCTCTCCGGCCAGCCTGCTGACCGCGCCGAGCTCGAACAGGCGCCGTGCAGACACGGGGTCACCGGTGAGTACCATGTCTGTGGCGGGCCCGCGCCCGGCAAGGCGCAAAAGTCGGCTGCAACCGCCGATGCCGGTGGTCAGCCCCATGGACACCTCCGGCTGGCTGAACATGCACCCCGGTTCCGCGATGCGCAGGTCGCAGGCCCAGCCCAGCTCCGCGCCACCCCCCGAACTGTCGCCGGCGATGGCGGCGATGCTGACCACATCCGGGTGCGACAACTCCGCCTGGCAGTCGAACCATCCCGCACCCGTCCCGGTCAGTTCCCCGCCCTCGAGCCCGGCACAGAGATCGGGCAGCCAGGCGTGTTGCAGCCAGTGGCCGGCCAAACCCGACGCCAGGACAACGACGCGCGCGCCGGACTCCCGGCACCCGGCGAGCCGTGCGCCCAGTTCATCCACGGCGGCCCAGCACAGCCGGTTGTCGCGCTCGGGGTCGCTGAACGTGACCAGCGCCACCGCGTCGCGCGGCCACTCGACCGCCACCGTGTGAGACACGCCGACCGCGCTCACTAGCCGGGGAGTCCCTCGAACTGCGGCAGGCCCTCGGGCAGGTAGTGATACGCCTGCTGATCGCAGCAGTAGAAAGCGAGATCGGGTTTACCAAACACGGCGGGATCGTCCAGGGTGCCGACCTTCACGATCACCAGCATATCCATTCCCGCGGGCCGGCTGGTCATGTGGGTGCCGCAGTCGGGGCAAAACTCGCGCACAACCGGCGTCTCGAGATCATCGCGCGCGAAGGCCTTCGGCTCACCCGCGGTAAAACGAAACCCCTCGCTGGGCATCGCCAGCGCGACATTGGCCGCCCCGCCGCTGATGTACTGGCACTCGCGGCAGTGGCACAGGCCGCGCATCATCGGCTCGCCCTCCGACTCGTAACGCACGGCCTTGCAGTAGCAACCTCCGGTGATTTTCATACGGATCTCCCTCTTTCCCGCAGCGCGGGGATTACTGGAAGCGATAGCTCACGCCGAACTCCGCCACGTCCATACCGCCGTTGGGGTCCGCCAGCCCGGCGTTGGACAGGTGATAAAACTTTGCGCGTATACTCCATGGCTCGCGCACCAGCCCGACGGCAACACTGTTCTCGAACTGGGCGTTGGACCCCATGTCCGAGGCACCGTCGTCATCCGGGTCCGAATCGTCCGACTCGAACTTGTCGTCGGAAAGCACAGCCACGCCGATGCCGAACTGCAGGTAGGGATAGAACCCGTCGCGCGCCTGCGGCGCGAGAATGAAATTCGGCGCCCAGCTTACCGCCCAGACATCGTTCTTGTCGGTGAAGTAGTAGAGACTCGCCGCGTGGTGCAGGGACAGCTGCAAACTCTCGCCGCGCCAGATCTCCTCCCGCCAGGGGAAGTTGACCTCCACCCGCGCGTAGTCGTGCTTCGTGGAAACGCGGACGGTCTGGCCGCCGCCCACCGTCACCACCTGGGCGAAACTGGCCAGGGGCAGCATAAGACCGACAAACAACACCGTCATTATTGTTCGCATTGTCACCGTCCTGTCGAGGGTATGGGGTGGGCGCACCGGCCCATATTAAGGCACCCCCAGACAATAGCAACGCACCACGGGCCCACAGGCCGGCGCGGTCCCCGGGGCACCGCCGGATATCCCGGGTACCGCACTGCGATCACCGCCGTCGCGCTGGCATTGGCCGAGCGGCGCTCTTACACTGCCCACAATGCGCCCGGCGACGTCCTGGAGAGACACCCTGCGCCACACCCTGCCTGCCTTCCTGTTCACCGCCGCGTGGGCCGCCGCGACACCGGCCGCGGGCGAGCCCTGTTTCGAGCGCCATGTCATCGACGACAGGGGCTCGGGCGCTGACGGCGTACACCTGGCGGATATCAACGGCGACGGTTACCCGGACGTGGTCTCCGCCTGGGAGGAAAGCGCGGAACTAAAGCTCTACCTGCACCCCGGCGAGGGTGTGCGCAACGCCCCACCGCCCTGGCCCTCGGTCGATGTGCGCGGCGGCCAGGACCTCGCCGCGGCGGAGGACGCCGCCTTCGCGGACCTCGACGCGGATGGTGCACCCGACGCCGTGCTCTCCGCCACGGAGGGTGACACCGAGTCTCCCAACCGCCGTATCCGCCTGCACTACCGGGATCCCGCGCAGGCGCTGGACTCGCCCGCCGCCTGGCGCGGCAGCGTCGTCGGCGAGGAGGCGCCCGCCGAACGCTACATGAAGGTGCGGGCGGCACAGCTGGACGGCGCGCACGGCGCCGATATCGTCGCCGCGTCCCGCGATCTCTTCGAGAATCCCGACACCCCGGAGGAGATCAGCCGCGACGGGGGCATCTTCCTTTTCCACGCTCCCCCGCCGGAGCAGCGACACGAGCCGCGTGCCTGGCAGCGGCGCAGGCTGGCGAACGTACACAAGGGCAAATCCATCGAGCTGCTGGACATGGACGCCGACGGCGACACGGACATACTCTACTCCGGCGCACGGAAGATTTTCTGGCTGGAAAACCCGGGTCCGGACAATCCACGCGGCGACTGGGCGAGCCACCGAGTCGGCACCGGCAGCGACCTGGCCCTGTGCGACCTCAGCGGCGACGGCATCTCCGACATCGTCGCCACGGCTTCGAGCAAGGAATTCCCCATGATCGCGCGCTGGTTCGAGCGTCCCCCCGACGGCCGCCGCGGTCGCGGTCGCTGGCCTGAGCACCGCATCTTCATGCGGGGCGAGATACCCAGTCGCTTCTACCAGCCCCAGGACCTCGCGCTGAAAAGCATCGCCTGTGCACGATTCCAGTCCAGCCCCACTACCGACGACACGCCCTGGCTGGCGGTCACCACCAGTGGCTCCGGTTACGGCATCTTCACGCTGGCGCCGCCTGCGGGATTCGACGCGCAGGAAGAGTCGCACTGGCGGCCAAGGCCGCTCACGGATTACGAGTGGGTTATGAAGTACGACAATATCATCGCAGCGGATGTGGACCTGGACGGCGACACCGACCTCGTGACCTCCGAGGAGAACACGGGCTTCCTGTTCCGCGGTGCCGGCGTACTCTGGTACGAAAACCGCGCATGTCCCTGATACCGCGCTTGGCAAAAGATCGTTTCTTACGCTAAGTTTACAGTCGTTTCTCCCCTCCAAGGTGACACCATGCACATCGCCCGGCTTGTACTGCTGCCACTGTTACTGGCGACGCTCGCCGCCTGCAGCGACGACAACGACAACGATCCCGACGCGCGGCCGCCCCTGGTGCTGGCGTTCACCCAGGCACCGATAGACCTCGAGGGCATCGCGGCGGATTTTGCGGCGGACGTGCGCTACGGACCAGGCGAGCGCAACCTGTTCGACATCTACCTGCCGGACTGCGACGGCCCCACGCCGCTGGTCATCTATATCCACGGGGGCGGGTTCACAGGCGGGGACAAGAGCGGCGCCATTGCGGGAACCGTTCGCGACTTCCTCCGGGAGTGCGTTGCGCACGCGTCGATCAACTACTACCTGCTGACCGTCCCGGGCGCCGACGACGATATCGCCCTGGCCGTCGAACAGGGCGGCGTACTGACTTCGTTGCAGGACACTGCGCGCGCGCTGCAGTTCATGCGCTACCATTTCGCGAGCCTGAACATCGACCCCGGCGGCGTCGCCCTCTACGGCGGCTCGGCGGGCGCCGGCGCCAGCCTCTGGCTGGGCACCCACGACGACATGGCGGACCCGGGCAACCCGGACCCGGTGTTGCGTGAATCGACCCGTGTCAGCGCCGTCGGCGCCCTGGCGACGCAGGCAACCTACGACCTGCTGCTGTGGGAGGACATCCTCCGGCCGATTGCCGAGCCTTTCGCCGATCTGCTCGGTGGTACCGACGTGGTCTCCCTGGCCGGGGGGCTCGGCGCCACCAACTACCTGCTGACGTTCCTCGGCGTGGGCAGCGTGGACGACATATTCACCGACGAAAACGTCGCCTACCGCGCCGAGGTCGATATGCTCGGCCTGATGGACGCCGGCGACGCGCCTATCTACGTGCACAATTTCGATACCGGGTTCGACGACCTGCTGAACCTGTTCCTGCACCACGGACTGCACGCCATCGCGGTGAAGGACCGGGCCGACGTAGTCGGCCTGCACAGCGTCGCCTACGTGGAGGATCCCGTCTACGCCCTGGAGGACCCGTCCGGTGAGGACCTGGTCTCATTCCTGACGCGCCACATCCGCTGATGCGGTCGACCCGGCACGGGGACATCCGAATCCAGCACGCGGGCGTAAGATAACCAAACAACCTCTGTCTCGAGGACCTACCGCCATGCGCACACGAAAATCGGCCCTGCCCTCCCCGGCACGCCTTCTTCCCGGACCACTGCTGCTCGCGGTCGCGTTCGGCGCGGGCGCCGCCCGTGCAGATTGCCCAGACTACCTGGACCACGAGCTGCGCAAGTTGCACTCGAGCAAGGTGGTCAACCTGTGTGAATCGGCGGCGGGAAAACCGCTGCTGATCGTCAACACTGCCAGCCACTGCGGTTTTACACCACAGTTTGCCGGGCTCGAGGAGATACACAGGGAATACGCCGCACAGGGCCTGGCCGTCGTCGGCTTTGCCAGCGACGATTTCCGCCAGGCGGCGAAGGACGAGGAAACTGCAGCCGAGATCTGCTACGTGAACTACGGCGTCACCTTTACCATGCTTGCACCGACCCAGGTGCGCGGCGACGGGGCCAATCCCGTGTTTGCCGAGCTGGCGCGACAGTCGGAGGCGCCCGGCTGGAACTTCAACAAGTACGTGGTGGACCGCAACGGCGAGGTCGTGGCCCACTTCGGCAGCACCACGGCGCCCGACAGTTCCGCCCTCAGGACAGCTATCGAGGACGTACTCGACTGAGCGTGCAAGACCCCGCTCACGCCGGTACCATATTCCAATGGCGGTCACGAAGGCCAACGAACGCAAGAACCCCAATCCCCAGGGCAAGGGCGCTGTACCTGTACTGCGCGACCTGGGAGCGTTCAACCCAGGTGGTGTGGGCCGCAAGACCCCCGTGGAGTTCTTCCGCGATTACTGTGTGTCTTCCCTCGTCCTCGCCGCCCGTTTCCACTTCCGCCCTGTCGCGGAAAAATCCTACTTCCTTTACTCTACCGGCGAGGGCTGGCTGCTGTCACTGATCGGGCCCCGGGAGTGGGGCGACCGCCTGCCCGGCCCCTTCGTAGCGGCCTGTACGTTACGCCACGACATGACGTGGCAGGTGGAGTTCGACACAGAACACCTGCCGTCGGCGGTAGCGGAGAAACTCGTGGATTTCGTGGAGGGCTTTACCGATACGCTGGATAACCAGGATGATATTAGTGCCGGGTTGCCCACCTACGTGGACCACCTTCCCTACTACCGTCGCGTCCTTGCGTCGGGCCTCGCCGCCTCCCTGCGCCTCTCATCCCCCACCCAGCCGGCGCTGCGCGCCGTCCTCGATTCCGCCACGCTCGCCCTGTCTTTCGACTCCCGCGAGCGACCGGCTTAAGCGCGCCGCGCGCGCCGCCTGGGCTTGGCACTCGCCGCCGCCTCACCGGTCTTCGCAGCAAGGTTTTCTAGTATCCGCAGCAGTTCCTGGCGGTCTTCCGGCGCTTCCCGGGTGCGGTCCGACAGGTGACTCGGATGAATCTCCCGGTCCAGCCACAGTTCGCCGCTCACCTGTCCCGCCTCGGTCGAGGCGGCCAGCCAAACCGCTGTGTCCGCACCCTCCTCGGGTGTGCGCAGCAGCCTGCGGGTCAGCCTGTAGAAACCGGGAAGGGCCGTCTCCACGCCCGGGGTGTCGGCCCAGCCGGGATGCATGGCGTTCACGGCGATGCCCTGCTCCTCCCAGCGTCGGCCCCACTCCTCGGTGAGGATCATCAGGCCGCGCTTGGCTCGCGCGTATGCGACGGACCCGGAGTACTCCCCGCGCTCGGACTGCAGGTCCCGCACGCGAATGCCCTGGGTGTACATGCCGCCAGAGGTCACGTTGACCACGCGGCCGTCGCCCCCGGCGGCCAGCAGCGGCTGCAACCGTTCCGTCAGGATATAGGGCCCCAGCAACAACAGCGCGAAGCTCTTCTCGAACCCCTCGTCGGTCACCTGCCTCGGGTTGAACAGCGCCCCGGCGTTGTTGACGAGGATGTCGATGGGGTCGCCGGCGGCGAGCAGCCGGTCACACAGCGCGTGTACCGACGCCATCAACGACAGGTCGCAGACCTCCAGCCCGACGGCGGCGTTGCCGCTCTCCTCGACTATCTCCTTCACGGCGGCCTCGCCCTTTTCCTCGTCGCGGACAACGAGGGTCACGCGCGCACCCAGGGCCGCCAGCGCGTGCGCCGTCGCCAGTCCGATACCCGACGTCGCACCGGTCACCACCGCGTGGCGGTCCCCGAGGAAGGCCGAAACCGGCTTCCAGTTGCGCCGGGACGCCTTGTAGCCGAGCCGGGTGAAACGCCACAGGCCAGGCAGTACCAGCCTGTCTGCAAGATCGGTCAGCGAGGAGGCCTCGGGCGGCTCGAAGTTGTCCTCCAGCGCCTCCTTGAGTCCGCGCATGGTGCTCTTGCCGACCCGCTGCATGGCGGCGGGGTAGATCCTGTCCATGGCCGCCAGCGGAGTGGAGAAGTCGAACTTGGCGATGTATCGCACACGAGTGCCCCCACCCTCCGCCTCGCCAAACAGGATTTCTTCCTCGGCGGAGAACAGTTTCGAACTGACGTCCATGCGCATACGCGCGTCGGGCTCGAATTCGACAACGCGGTAGTGCAGCGAAAAACCGGCTTTCATATCGATACGCCACTCGCTGCCAACGCCCGGTACACCGGCCGTCAACCGCGTGCCGCGAGCGACCCCCGGGTCCCACTCCTCGATGCGTGAGAACTCCGAGACATAAGCGAACACCTCCCGCAGGGGGCGGTCCACTTCAATTTGTTCGTCGAGGGTCAATACGCGGCCCACATCTACTCTCCGTCAATAGCCTGTCCTGTAATACGCAGGGCGGGCGGGAGTGGCTCAACCGGGCGCGGCCTCATCGGGCACCCAGTTGCCGTGGAAACCAAAGGGAACCCGCCGCGGCAGGTGCACCCGCGCCACAGGGCCGGCGCTGAAGTCGTCCGCCCGCAGGACGACCACCTCCCCCGTGTCGCCGGCGGCGTCATACAGGTAGGACAGGAGCCAGCCGGCGTCTTCCGCCGGGTCCGAGGCATCGGCTACGAATACCGCCTCCATAAAGTTGCGCCCGGGGCCCTCGTCGTAATTCTCCCGGCGGCCCTCCTGCAGGTCGTGCTTGACGAGTCCGCCCAGGGTGAAGCCGTCCTCGAGAGACACGCAGTAGCCGAACCGGTGCGGCTTGCCGGTAAGGCTCTCGTCGATACGGGGAAATTCCTGCCCGCGGTCATCGAGCCGGGTCTCGCTCACAGCGGTCCGCGCCGGGTCAATCACCCAGCGCTCGAGGGCGGTCGCCCCCTCGTTGGGGCCGTGGCGGTCCGTGGCAAACATCTTGGGATGCCGCACCACATCCAGCACGACGTGGCCGTCGGCGTTCTCGTAGCCGTTCATGGGGTGGAACACGTAGCAGGGGGACACCTCGTGCCAGGTGACATCTCCCGCCTCACCGGTCTTCGGCAGCAGGCCCACCCGGGCGCCATACCCCGGATTCCAGCGGTAGGGAAAGGGCTCACCGGCCGTGGCCGCATCGAGGTCCAGGGTCACGGGGAGGTCGAAAATAATGAAGTAGCTGGCCGTGATCATGCAGTCGTGCACCATGGACTGGCCGGGCGTGGGCACATCCACAGCCCGGGTAACGCTGCCGTCGCGCCCGATCACCAGGTGCTGCACGTGGTTCCACAGGGGCGAGTACACCGCCGTGTGCAACTCCCCGGTATCGGGGTCCAGGTGGGGGTGTGCGGAAAACCCGCCGGGCAGTGTGCCGCCGAAATCGGTGCGGCCGATCGTCTCCAGCTCCGCGTCGAGAGCGACGGGAAGGTTGCCGGCCTCCACCACGGCCAGGCGCTGTCCCGCGTGGCAGATGATGTTTGTATTCGCCACCCCGGCACCGAGCTGCAGGGAGCCGGTCGGGCCCGGCACCGGGCCCCCGCCCAACGCGCCCGCCACATCGTCGTCGCGCACGAAACGGCTGCGGTACCACTGGGCCCTGCCCTCGCGCAATTGCAGGCCGTGCACCATACCGTTGCCCAGGAACCAGTGGTAATTCGCGGGGTCGGGGTTCACCGGGTTGGGGCCTATGCGCAGGAGCTGGCCGTTGAGTTCAGGGGGCAGCGCGCCCGTCACTTCGAGGTCATCGCAGCTGATTTCGCCGTCCACCGGGGCAAAGTTGCCCTGCAGGTAGGGATTCGCAGTCATTCGGGGTACTCCAGGGAGAGGGGGGCTTCCAGCCGGGTGCACGCCTCGCGCAGCGGCTGTCCGATCACCTCATCATAGGCGCACTGCCGCCCCAGGACCAGTAACGCGCGCGGGAGGTCGGCCGGCCGCCTCACGAGCCCTGTCCCGGTCGCCTTTCGATCACCAGCAGGAGTCCGCCGACGGTGACGCCGAACTTGCTGAGGGTGGACTCGTTCAGCAGGACGTCGGGATGCACCAGGTACATGCGATCGTCCACGACCAGGTCGATGGTGCCCTCGCCGTAGGGGACGCGCAGTACGTACTCCATGAACAGGCTGTTCCCGGCGACCCGCACAGGGGCCTCCCCGATCACGTCACCGGCCGACCCGGTGTAGGTGCCCTCGCCCGTGCGGGTGAGGGTCCAGACCCGGCGGGTCTTCTCGCCGTCGTCGAAGACGAAGTCCTCCTCGAGCGTCCCGGTTTCGCCTTCCCAGTACGCCCGGATATCGGCGTTGAAATGCCGGGTCACCCTGCCGGCGCGGTCCTTGACCACACCGTGGGCAGTCAGGTATCCGTCGAAGAAGCGCTCGAGCTCCAGCGCGGGCTCGCGACCGGCGTAGTCCCCTACCCGGGGCGTGCTGCACGCCGCGAGCAGCGGCAGTACCAGCAGGGCGGCAATCAAAGGGCGCATATTGTCCTCCTGTCCAATGTACGTCCACCGCCGCCGGTCCGATCATTCGAACCGATGCCGCACCCGCTTTTGCGGTAAACTAGCTGGCTTTCCCTACTCGCCCCGCAAGACAGCAACGATGCCAGACGCCAAGAACCCGGAAGCACACCTTCACAACCCCTTCGCCTCGGAGGAGATCACCCCCCCGTTCAACGACGAGTGGGTCGCCAAGCGCCGGGTGGCGGACGCCCTGCGGCAGCTGACGGAAGTCCTGGTCACCAGCTCTCCCTCCATAGAGAAAATGCACGACATCGCGGGACAGCTGGAGGCCACCGCGACCGATTTCGAGAGCGCCCCGCGCATCTACGGCAGGCACGAGTTCGCCTTCAGCGGGGAGCACGGCAGCTACGGCCAGGTCTCACACGAACTCAACCCGCTGGCGGGATGGAGCAACCCGATCGCGCCGCCGCTGAACATGTGGATCGAGGGCGAGGTCGCCTACGGTTCGTGCACCTGCGGCTGGACCTACGAGGGACCGCCGGGCAGCGTTCACGGCGGCGTGGTCGCGTCAATCTTCGACCAGTTCCTCGGCATGTGCCAGCTCATAGGCGACCAGCCCGGCATGACGGGCTACCTGCACGTGAACTACCACAACCGCACACCGCTCAATACCGAGCTGAAACTCGAGGGAAGATTCCTGCGCGTCGAGGGCCGCAAGAACATCATCAGCGCGGAGATGGTCGCGGACGGGGTCAGGACCGCCAGCGCGGAGGCCCTGTTCGTGCAGCCGCGCGGCGGTATGCGCTCGCTGAAAAGCCAGTCCTCACCCGGGGGGCAGGACTAGTCCGGGATTCCCCCGGTCTCGGGGGCCGGGCGCGCGCGCTGGTTGTAGAGGAGCGCGACGACCCGCTCGATCTCCGCGTCGGACAGTTTGGAATAATCCTGGGTGAGCTCGCTGCCCACCTCCATGCCGCGCTGCAATGCCGGACGCTCCGCCAACTCCTCCAGCCAGCGCCGGAAATACCTGAACTCGTCGATGTCGATCCCCTGGGCCTGCCAGCCCACTACCCAGGGGTAACAGGCCATATCGGCAATCGTGTAGTTGTCCCCCGCCAGATAGCGCCGGTCGTACAGCCTGTTGTTCATCACGCCATACAACCGGTGCATTTCGTCGTCGTAACGGCGCATCGCGTAGGACTGGTCGCCCTGTGAATCCTTCAGTCGCGCGAAGTGGCCGCGCTCGCCGAACTTCGGGCCCTGGTTCGCCATCTGCCACATGACCCACTGGCACACCTCCCAGCGCTCGCGATCATTCTCCCCGCCGAAGACACCGTACTTCTCGGCGAGGTAGAGCATGCAGGCCCCGGATTCGAACACGGACAGGGGGCCGCCGCCAGCGGCGGGTTCGTGATCCACGATGGCCGGCATGCGGTTGTTCGGGCTGATGCGCAGGAACTCCTCCTCGAACTGGGCGCCGCGCCCGATCTCGCAGTACACGACGTTGTAGTCGACGCCGGATTCCTCCAGCTGAACGGTGAGTTTCTTGCCGTTGGGGGTGGGCCAGTAATGTACGTCGATCATCGTTTACCTCCTCGCTGGTCCAGTACTATAGACCATCGCCGGTTTGCGCCATGCCCCACGCATCGACACACGGGTACCCATACACTATGTTGAACAGGGTCACGGTGCGGAGAGAGATCATGTCAGGCAAGCAGGTTGTGGAGCGCGAGGCACAGGAAACCTACGAGCGGTTCGTCGCCATGCGCGACCGCGTCGACGAGGGGGATGCCGGCTGGGAGGACATGGCGGACTTCTTCACGGAGGACGCGGTATACATCGATCCCGCCTGGGGTCGCCAGGAGGGACGCGAGACCATCCGCAAGTTTTTCGTCGATTCCATGACCGGGCTCACGGGCTACGGCTGGTCGACACCGGAGCGCTGGACCATGGTAGACGGGCACCGCCTGGTGAGCCACTGGGACCAGGTGCTGGGGGAGAAGCCGGACGGCGGCCAGTGGATCGTCCCGGGACTGTCCATCCTCTACTACGCGGGGGACGGCCTTTTCTGCTACAGCCACGACTACCTGAACATGACCTATATCGGCGAGACGATGAAGGCGATGGCGTGGAAGCCCCCGGAGTCCGGTTTCAACCCGCCACCGCGCAAGCCGGACTGGCGCACCCACCTCCCTGAAGCGTGGGCGCACCTGCCCGACGCGTTCGCCTGATACCTGCCTCGAGGAGAGAAGCGATGCCTGTCCGCGTTATCCAGTGGGCCACCGGCGGGGTCGGCCGCGCGGCTATCGAGGGCATAGCCCGCCACCCGGACCTGGAGCTCGTCGGCTGCTGGGTCCACAGCGAGGACAAGGCGGGCCGGGACGCCGGGGAACTCAGTGGCCTGGAGGCACTGGGCGTCGCCGCCACCAACGACGCAGAAGCGCTTGTCGCGATGGACGCCGACTGCGTGCTCTACAGCCCGATCATGCCTGACCCGGCACTGGTAGAGCGCCTGCTGGCCTCGGGCAAGAATGTGGTCACCCCGCTGGGCTGGTTCTTTCCCGGCAAACGCGACGTTGCGGTGCTGGAAGAGGCCTGCGCTGCCGGCGCGAGCACACTGCACGGTACGGGCATCCACCCCGGCGGTATTACCGAGCGCTTTCCACTGATGGTCTCCGCCCTTTCCAGCGCGGTGAGCCACGTGCGCGCGGAGGAGTTCTCGGACATCCGCACCTACGGCGCCCCGGCGGTCATCAGCGACATCATGCTCTTCGGCAAGACCCCGGAAGAGGCCGCAGCCAGCCCCATGGTCGACCTGCTCGGCAGCGGCTTCGGCCAGTCGATGGACATGGTGGCCGCGGAACTCGGCTTTGACGTGGACCCCGAGCCGGTCACGCAACACGAGGTCGCAGTGGCGACGCAACCGATCGACTCCCCCATAGGCCCCATCGCTCCCGGATACGTCGCCGCCCAGCGTTTTACCTGGCAGTACACGGTGCGCGGCGCGCCGGTGATCACCGTGCGCGTCAACTGGTTCATGGGTGAGGAGCACCTGGATCCGCCATGGAACTTCGGCCCCGAGGGCGAGCGCTTCGAGGTGGAGGTCAGCGGCGATCCGGACTCCCACGTCACCTTCCACGGCTGGCACCCGGAATCGGTGGCTGCAGGGCTGGAGCGCAACCCGGGTATCGTCGCCACGGCGAACCACTGCGTCAGCGCCATCCCCTACGTGTGCGCGGCGGAGCCGGGCATCAAGACCTACCTGGACCTTCCCCTGATCGCCGGCAGGGCGGCGCCGTCACTCGCGACCCGCTAGTCCTCGCGCGGAAGCAATCAGCGCCGGGCCCGGGACTGGTCGCCCAGGTCCAGCTTGTGCTGCAGCGGCAGGTCGAGGGGCGACAGCAGTCCGGGCCTCGCGGCCACCACGTGGGGGATCGCGTTGACGGCGCGCGTGCCGGTCGACCAGGTGCCGATGACATCGCGCTCCATGTAGACCTCGTGACAAATCCGGCTGCCCGGTGTGCCGCGCACGTCGACCTCCACCCACCCCGCCTTCGGCCTGCCGGCGAGGAAACCGGGGCTGACGTACTCGTCGCCGAGGAGGAAGCGGACCTCGATCGTGGCAACGGGTTCACCGCCGCTGGTAGTGCTCGCGCGGATCAACAGGCCCGCCATACTGCCCTTCTCCACCACCACCTTGTCGCGGTATTCCATGACCGCCGGCTCGTAGTCCACGTCGAAACTGCGCCCGTCCCGGGGCAGGCCGATCTTGTCGGCAATCAGGTCGGTGATATCCATCAGGTTGTGGAAGATCGCGTAGGTCGTGTCCTCGTTCGAGCGCAGCTCCTCCTCCGTCTTGCCGAAGCCGAAATGCTGCAGGAACACCTCGCTGAGGGACGCCTGCTGTTCACAGGTCTTGATGTAGACCGAGTCGACCTCGATGCAACAGGACGAGGCGAGCAGCGCCAGCTCATACGTCAGCCCGGGGTTGAGCCCGGTGCCGTAGAGTGAGGACTGCCCCTTCTCGCAGGCGGCGACGATATCCGCGTAGCAGCTTTTCCCGGTTGGATTCCAGCCCGCCATGATGCTGATGACGTTCTTGCCGCTGGCGAGGATCGGGATGATCTCGTCGTAGCGTTCCAGCGGCGGGTTGTACAGCACGACATCGGCATCGAGCGCGAGAATGTCGTCCATGTTGTCGGTGGTCGTGACGCCCAGGGGCTCGATCCCGGCGAGCTCGCCGGCGTCCCGGCCCGCCTTCCCGGCGTGGAAGACGAAAGCGCCGACAAGCTCCATGCCGGGCGCCGCCGCTATGACCCTGATCTGGTGACGGGCGATCTCGCCCGTGAACCACTGGATAATCCTGATGGTGTCCATTGTCGTGATGCAGTCCGGCGTTGTAGGAAGATCGCAGAGGGTATCACGGCGCGCGGTGGGCACCACGCACCCCACAGTGTGACCCGGTGCACAGACTCGGAACGGCGGCGCGGGACGCCACCTGCACCGCGGTATATACTCGCCTGAGCGCCAACCAGAGCACCGTAAGGCGAACCCAGACGAGCCCCCTTCGAAGGCCCCGGACGCATGGACAGGGATTACCCGGCGGTGGAGCCGCCGCCCCGACTGACACCCATGGCGGGCGACGAGCCCGCCGAGCCCTGGCGGCAGTCCGTCCGGGCGAAGCTGTTCGGCCTGGCGTTCGGCCTCACCCTGGCGCTGGGCATCGGGCTCACGCTGGTGCAACCCTCACTGTACCGCGCCGGCGCCACGGTCCTGATGACCGCCCCGACGGCCATCGATGACGAGGCGGCCGAGGCCAACGTCCAGGGCGTCGCGATACAGAGCCGCATCCTGCTCGGCAGCGAGGTGACCAGGCGCCTGATCGAGGCGCTGGACAAGACCCACCTCGAACACCTGGACGCGGCCTTCCTGCGCGGCGCCCTGCGGGTGGACCCGGTGCCCGATACCAACCTGGTGGAGATGGCCGCCGAGGGCGAGGATCGCAACATACTGCCCCACCTGGTGAACAACTGGATCGACGTCTACCTGGATATCCGCGCCGAGGGGATCCACGAGAGCCAGCAGCAGACACTGAAGATCGTGCGGGAGCAACTCGCGGGCCTGGACGTAAAACTCGCGGAGGCACGCAGCGCCCTGGCACGGTACCGCGAGGAACACGACATCACCTCGGCTGAACGCCAGGAGAACGAGGTGATGGCGCGCCTGGAGGGGCTGAACGAGTCGCTCAACAAGGCGCTGGAGAACGAGGTGCAGGCCAGGGCACACCTGCAGACGCTGGAGGAGGCCATCGCCGACGGCAAGAAGATCGTGCCGGGGGACGAGCGGGACAGCGTGACCAGTATGGAAAAGGAGCTGCGGCAGTTGAAAACGCAGCTCGCCAGCCTCACGCAGAATTACACCATGGAGTACGTGCGCAAGCAGCCCCGTTTCCGCGACATGCCCGAGCGTATCGCCGAGCTCGAACAGGCGCTCGCTGAAGTGTACGCGGAGGGCGAGGAACGCGAGCTGTCCCTGGCGCGCCAGCAGTACGCCGCCGCCGCGCAGACCGCCAGGCAGCTGCAGGAGCAACTGGACGCACACGAGGAACAGGCCTCGGAATTCACCACCATCTACGCAACGCACGAGGCGTTGTCGGAAGACCTTGCGCGCCTCGAGGACCTGAACCGCGAAACCCAGGCGCGGCTCATCGAGGTCCAGGTGAACCCTGTGGACCGCTATCCCCAGGTCTCGGTTATCGACCGGCCGGGGGCGAGCGTCCGGCTCGGCCCGGATTACCGGCTCTGGCTGGGCGGCTCCCTGGCCGCCGCGCTGGTCGTGGGCATACTCGCCGTGTGGCTCTACGGTTTTCTCTCGCCGCGCAAATCCAGCCCGGCCTTCGTCACGCTGTCCGGTGTGCACATGTACCCGCAGGACGTCAACGCGCAGCTCGGCAACCCTACGCAGGGGCTGCAACAGGCCGGGGGCGCACTGCTGCAGGACAGGCGTGAGGACGGCGCCGCGGCGGTGGATCCCGGGCCCGCCGACGGGGAGCCGGAAGGCGGAAAACCCGGACCGGACGGCTGACAGCCGCGTCCATGCAGGGCGCGGCGAATCCTGCTATCGTCTCGACTGCGACGAGGTCGGGCACCGGCCCCAAGCATCGAGCACCGTATAAACATAAGAGAAGGAGAAAAGATGTCTGAGGTAGTTTTCAAGGTGCCCAGGACGCTGCGCCGCGGCAACATCAAGCAGAACGAACGCGAATCGGTCACCCAGGGCGTCGGCCTGGTCAGGCTGATTGCCGACACCTTCGAATTGCCCGACCTCGGGCAGAGCAGCGTTCTCGACATGGGCTGCGGCTGCAAGCTGGTACAGGCCATCATGCAGGAAGACCTGCCCATAGGCCGCTACGTCGGGGTCGACGTGTTCGCCGACCTGATCGAGTTCCTCGAGGAGGAAGTGTCGGACCCCCGCTTCCACTTCCAGTACCTGAATACACACAACCAGATGTACAACCCGGAGGGCGAGCCCCTGTCGGCGGACACACGGCTGTTGCTGGAGGAGGAGAGCTTCGACATTATTTGCCTGTTCTCCGTGTTTACGCACCTCGCGCCCCATGACTACGTGTCCATGCTGAAAATGCTGCGGCGCTACGTAAAACCGGACGGGCACATTATTTTCAGCCTGTTTCTCAACGAGACCACCGAGGGCGGCCACTCCTTCTGGGACGGTGTGGTCAAGGACTGGACTGACAACCAGGACAAGATCTTCGGCCAGAAGGGCGAGTTTCTCGAGGCGGTTGAGGACCAGGAGCCGCCCGATTTCCTCGACTGGGACCCGAGCCAGCCGCTGAAGTGGGCGATCTACTCGCGCAAACATGCGCGGGAACTGGTCGAGGGCACGGGCTGGGAAATCGAGTCGCTGAACGACCCGGTGGATATCATCCAGCATTACATGGTCTGCAAGCCGGCCTAGCCGCCCGCCCCGGGGAGGGGCGCCGACATGAAGAAACTCCGCAATGCCGCCCTCTACTTCGTCGGCGGAATCCTGCTGATCGTCGCCGCCTTCGACATCTGGGGCTTCCTGACCCTGGGTACGATCACCCCCGACCCCGACGCGCAGCGCGTCGCCGACGGCAACCGCGTGGTCATGGTGTTCGGCGCCAGCGGCTCCGTGGGAGACGGACTCCTCAAGGCCGCGATGGAGGACCCGCAGGTCGAGAAGGTCCACGTGGTCACCCGCAGCATGACCCCGCGGATCGAGGAGGGAGCCCGCTCCGGCGAGATCATCCTGCACAGGCACCTGGACTACACCAATTACGAGGCGATCAGGCCCTACCTCGCCGAAGTGAACACGGTGCTTTGGGCACTCGGCACCTCGTCACTGAATGTCGACGACGAAACCTACACACTGATCCACGTCGATTTTCCCGTGGCGTTCACCCGCACCTGGCTGGAGGAACGACGGCGCCCGCCGATGTCCTTCCACTACGTTACCGGCATGGGCACCGACCCGGAGGGCGGACAGCACTGGGCGCGGGAAAAAGGCCGCGCGGAACGGGAACTGGCGGAGATGGCGCGTGGCACCGGCCTGCGCACGTTCAGCTACCGCTCGGCGTTTATTCGCCCCACCTCGGAACAGGCCAACGCCTTCGCCTATCTCGGTGAGATTCTCCTGGCACCGGGCAAGCTGGTAATCACGGGGCGGGACCTGGGGCGCGCCATGCTGGAAATCGGCGCGCGCACAGGCGAACTGGAAAACGGCACGCTGCTGGACAACGCCGACAGCATTGCCTACGCGCGCCTCTACAACCCGGGGTCGTAGACGCGCGCGCCTGTCAGGGGATCTGGCTGATCCGGATACCGTTCCCGGGGGGCACACAGGTATAGGTCACCGGCTCACCCGTGGTATTGACCCGGTTGCGGATGAAGGCATCGGTCACCGTGGGGTTGCCCGCGGTCGAGGTAACGAAATCACCCAAGCCCAGCAGTCGTGCACTCACCACCCCGAAATCAGCGGTACTGCTCCACAGCACCAGGTCGCAGTCCCCCGCCAGCCCGCGGGCGATGAGCAGGTCGATGCGCGGCCCCGCCACGAGGGCGTTGGTGTCAGTCAGCGTGACCTGCTGGCCGACGATGGGCTTGAGGTTGCTGTCGATCACCATGTTGAACTCACCCACGTTGCGGATATCGTTGACGGGGTCCTGGAAGTTGAAAACCCCGGAGCCGAGGAAGTTGTCCAGGGTGTCGATGGACCCGTCGTGCAGGTACCCGAAGCCCTTGATCTGCGGGCCGCCGCTGTAGATGGTCGAGGCGGAGTCGAAGCTCGTGCCGAACATGCCCACCTTGGCGTACATGTTGCGCAGGTGCGGCACCTTGAACTCCTGTGAAATAAGCGCCCCCTCGGAGGTCGAACGGCCGTCGGTGCCGAAGAAGTTCTGCGCCGGGTCCAGCGTGTGGCAGCCGTCACAGGTACGCCCGTCGGTGACGTCGTTGAAATAGACGTCCTCGCCGGCGGCCTGCTCCGCGGTCAGCGAATCGTCCAGGTTGCGGACCGGGTTGGGCGGCGGAATGATCTGCAGCGCGAAGTCCGTGAATGCCTGCAGCTCCGTGGGATTGAGCTCCGTCGGGCGGCCGACCAGGCCGACAAAGGCCGGGTTGAACTGCTTGAAGGCCTGGGACTCGATCGTTTCCCCGGGCACAGGGTTGCCGAACTCGTCGCGACCGGTGCGGTCGCCGCGCCAGTGCATGGGCCCGCTGTCGTTGATGCCGCGCAGGGTCTGCGTGGTCATCGGGCCCTTCATGGGGTGGAACACCGGGTCCGCCGGGCCCGAGATGAAGGGGTTGGTGTTGTCCACCACGTGCTCCTCGGGCACGCCGAGATCCCAGGCGATGTTGTCGAAGTCGCCGAAGATGTGGCAGCTGCCGCAGGACCCGGTGCCGTTGCCCGACGTCAGCGTCGCGTTATACAGGAATTCCCGACCGTCCTGCACGGTGGCGGGCTCGGGGTTGAACAGGTCGACGGTGTTGATCACGAACTTGAAGTCCGTGCTGATCACAGTCAGCTTGTGCCCGTAGCGGGAGTAGACCCAGGCGCGGCCGCGGTAGTCCTGCACCGCGATGCCCGCGGGCCCGCCGTCGGGCAGCACCAGACCGAAGTCGCCCGCCCAGGGCTCATCGAACCAGGTGCCGGAACCGACAACGTCCGGGTCGGGGTAGATCTGGATCTTCTTGGAGCCGAAGGGCAGGACCCAGAGCTCGTCGTTGATATAGGCCATAGGGCCCGGCTGGGCGATGGAACGCGCCTTGTCCTGACCACTGACCTGCTGGCCGAAGGGCAGGTCGAAGTCGATGTGGTGATTGAGATGAAACGGGGTCACCGTGCCGCCGTCGATGATGGTGACACGGTTCTCGGCGGTATGCCCGCGCACGGTGCTGGCGATGTCGCCCGGACCCTCGAAACGCACGTGGTTGCGCGCCTCGGTATTGGAGACGAACAGCCGGCCGTCCGGCGCGGTCGCCATGTTGAACAGGGTGGTGCCCACCCCGCTGAAGCTGTCCACCTCGACCGGGACTGGCAGGCTCGCGTCGATTTCGAACACGTCCAGGTCCGGCAGGGTGAAATTCACCTGGGAGTCCCAGATCCTGCCGTCCTCGTCCACCCAGTTGGTGCCGTCGAACTTGACGATCAGCCCCGTGTCGGGGGCGGTCACACCGTCGATGTTCTGCGTCGGCGCCGGCGAGCCCCCGCCGGTTTCGACACTGCCCTCGTCGATGGTGGTGGTCTGGTTGCCGGTGAAGAAGCCCGCGGCGTACACGGTATTGCCGTCCGGGCTCACCGCCAGCGCGCGCGGCGCATCGGTGAACAGGTTGATGATGGTGACCGGTGTGCCGCCGAGGGCGGCGCCGAGGCTCGCGCTGTCGAATACCCAGACGTCCGCGCGACCGAGGCCCTCGGTGAACAGGTCATCGATATCGAAAGTCGGGTGGTTCTGGCCGCGGTAGGCCGCCGTGATGTAGGCGCGGCCCTGGGCGTCGAACACGATGTCACGGGGCTCGTCTCCCACAAACAGGGTGCGCGTGACATGCGGGCGGTCGCGAATGTCGACGACGCTGACCGAGTCCGACAGGCCGTTCACAACCCAGACCTCGGTGTCGGAGCGCGCAGCGACGGCGATCGGCTCCATGCCCACGGCGACACTGGAGATAAGCTGCGGATCGTCCGTCTCGATGTTGTAGATTTCCAGGCAGTTGGCCGGCGTGTTGGCCAGGAACAGGTAGCGGCCGTTGGGTGAAATCGCCACCGGGCGGCTCTGGCCGAACTCGAACAGCGTGAAACTCCCCGGCAGCGTGTCGCCGGTTTCGGTCTCGACGCCGGTGCCGCAGGCGAACACCGGGTTGTCCGGCATGGTGACCACCAGTCCGAATCGTGTGCTGGAGGAGTGTCCCCCGGGCACATTGGCGAACACCTCGATCTCCGCGTTGCCGAACTCGTCGGTGAGCGCCGCGATGGTCAGCTCACCCGTTCCCGGGTCGATGGTGACATCGACCGCGTCGGGCCGGGAATTGGTCGCGCTCCAGGTGATCGCACCCGCGCTGGAGCTGCCGGTGGCCTGCACATTGAACGTCGAGAAGTTCTGGCTCACCTGCTGGTCGGCGATAGGATCGACGGTGACCTGGGCGAAGTCGAAGACCGCCTCCGTCTCGAACCAGCTGTTCAGGGTCACCGCGAGACTGCAGACATTGCCCTGCCCGGCGCAGTCGCCCTCCCATCCGCTGAACACGTAGCCGGGTGCGGGTGTTGCGGTGAGGGTCTCGGTCCCGGGTTCAAAATACCGGCGACTGCATACACTGCCGCCGGTGCCGCAGTTCAGCAGTTGATTCGTGCCCTGTAGGAGCGCGCTGGTGACATTGCCGCCGCTGTCGCCGTCGTTTTGCACTTCCAGCCAGCAGCCGGAGAGGGCAAACGTGCCGAGCAGGACGATGGTGCACCGCGCGAGGGCGGTGTGGACAAGGGACGTGGAGAGCATGGGTCTTACCTCGCTAGCGCCTGCCCCGGGGTGCGGAATCTTCCGGCCTGGATATTTCGGCCGGGGACTGGCAGGCGGCGCTATGTTATTGATAAACAATACGGTTTTCTTTCCGTCCGTTTATCGAATGCGGAGACGGAAAAGGTCCTCAGGCTAGCACAGGCCCCCACCCGGAAAAAGCACTACGTGGCGCTGTCCGGCGGCACGATCCCGGGCCGGTTCACGGCTTTTCTTCTCAAATTTCAATAACATGCCGCCCAGGAGGCGCGGGGGTACGGCCAATCTTCCCGCGCGACTGTGACCGCCCTCACAGTCGCGCCAAAAAATAATCCGGGCGGCCCCGCCGCTACTCCTGGCAGCCGCTTTCACTCATAATGCCCGCAGTCCGGCAGCGGCGGACGGGCGAGCGCGGGCTCTCGTATGGCTTGAGTGTGGAAAAGAGGGGCGATGAAGACACTTGTAAAACTGGCGACGGCGGTGCTGTTACTCGCAGCGCTGCTGCCCATGGGCGGCTGCGGCTGCGGTTTCGACTGCAACAGCGACGACGATGACGACGGCGACGGCACCGCCACTTTCAGCCTCGGGTTCTCCGACGCTCTCCCGGAAGACCTGAAGGAAGTGACGATCAAGGTTACCGGCATCACCCTGCGCGGCAACGGCGAGGATATCGTCATCGACCGCTTTACCATTCCTGAGCTCGACCTCGAAAATACCGCGTCTTTCCAGGTGGACCTGCTGAACTACCGGGGCGCGCAGCAGCTGCTGGTGATCACCGACCTGGAACTCGCCACCGGCAGCTATAGCGAAATTGACATCGCCATCACCGCGGGGGACGTCAACGAGTCCTACGTCCGGGAAAACGACGACGAGCAGAAACCGATCGTGCTGCAGGGCACCACCTACAGGCTGCCCGCCTTCGAGCTGTCCTCCGGCACACAGGGCTACACTGTGGAGTTCGAGCTCGCCCAGTCCCTGCAGTACCAGGCAGACTCCGACGACTACCTGCTGTCGACGGACGGCGTGCGCGTGGTGAACAGCCTGACCAGCGCCACGCTCTCTGGGACGGTGGACGAGGACCTTTTCGACACGGGTGCCTGCGACGACAAGACCGACCCGGAGGCGGGCAACCGGCTCTACCTCTACGAGGGCATGGACCTGCCCGCGAACCGACTCGCCGACGTGTTCAATGACAGCAGCAGAACCGACACACCGGCCAACGCCATCGCCCCCTTCGCCGTGGGCCTGGTCTTCGAGAATCAGGTCCGCGGGATCTGGGAGTACGCCTTCGGCTTCCTGCCCGCGGGGGACTACACCCTGGTGTTCGCCTGCGACACAGAAGATGACGACGCCGTCGACTACGACGGCATCGTGATCCCGCAGCCGGACGACCAGCTCTACGAGCTGAACCTGTCCAGTTCCGAGAGCGCCACCTGCAACCTCGGCGAGGACGTGACGTGCTGAACGCGGCCTTCCCCACCTGAGATGCGTACCGTCGACATCGGGGGCGAGGCGGTGGCGCCGTCGAAAATTCTCTGCGTCGGCCGCAACTACGTGGCGCATATCGAAGAGCTGGGCAACGAGGTACCCGCCCAGATGGTGGTCTTCATCAAGCCCAACTCGGCGATCGGCGACACGCTACACGCGGCGCGGGACGGCGAGCCGCTGCACTACGAGGGAGAGCTGGCCTTCGCCGTGCAGGGGGGGCGCTTTGCCGCCGTGGGTTTCGGCCTGGACCTCACCCGGCGTGCGCTGCAGGGCACACTCAAGGACAAGGGGCTCCCCTGGGAGCGCGCCAAGGCCTTCGACGGTGCCGCCCTGTTCAGCAACTTCGTGCCCCTGCCCGGCGAGCCCGACGGGCTGGCGCTGCGCCTGGAGATCGACGGCGCGGTGCGCCAGGCGGGCGACGTGGCGCTGATGATCCACAAGCCCGCCGACATCCTGCGCGAGCTGCAGTCCTTCACCACGCTGGAGGACGGCGATATCGTCATGACCGGCACCCCGGCCGGGGTCGGCGAGGTCGCCCCGGGGCAACATTTCCGCGGCTCCGTGCTCGCCGGCCAGCGACCTCTGGTTGCGGCAAACTGGCGGGCCCGGTGACCCCCCAAAACCCGGAAATAGTTCACAAAAACCCGGCAAGCGGGTGTTTTACTTCACTTTTCTCCACCTTTTGATCGACTTGGGCCTGGCGCGTACATAACCTCGAAAAAGTAGAAAGTGATTTTCGAGGTGTACGCGGTGCGACTGGTGAAGATGCCAGCCATGAACCTGAAGCCCGGCATGTTTGTCGCCGAGCTCGACCGCCCGTGGCTGGAAACACCCTTCGCGCTACAGGGCTTTGTCGTCCGCGACACGGACGAGGTACTGTACGTTTCCGACTACGTGGACCACGTGTACGTGGACGCGGAGTACGCGGGACAGGAGCAGCCGCTGGAACTGGCGGTCACCCCCACGGCCGTGCGCGGCAAGAAGCGGCTGCGGCTGAGCGAGGAATTCGAGCGCACCAAGCTGTCATTCACCAGCGCGGCCGAGACGCTGGACAAGGTCTTCGACTCCCTGCGCAACGGATTGGGCGAGGACATCGTGGCGGTCAAGGAGGCGGTCAACCCCCTGATCGAGGGCGTGTTCCGCAACCAGGAGGCGGTCGCCGCGCTGGTTCGCCTGAAGGAGTGCGGCGACTACCGCTACCACCACGGCGTGTCGATGGCGGTCTGGTCCGCGATCCTGGGTCGCCACATCGGCCTGCATAGGGACGAACTGGAAAAGCTGGCCGTGGGCTGCGCCATGTGCGATGTGGGTATGACCCAGCTGCCGCCCGAACTTCTCGGCCAGGCCGAGAACCTCTCCGAGAAACAACTCAGGATTATTCGCGCCCACCCGACCATGGGCGCGGAGCTGGTGGCCCGGTCCCAGGACGTGGACCTGGAGGTCATCAGCATCATCGAGAATCATCACGAGCGCATGGACGGCTCCGGTTATCCCAAGGGTGTTGAAGGCGCCTCGATTCCGCTGCTCGCGCGCATCGCCGGGCTGGTCGATACCTACGACGCCATGATCACGGCCCGGCCCTATGCGCCTGCGCGCACCTCCAGCGAGGCGACCCACGAACTGCTGGATTGCAAGGGCAGTCAGTTCCAGGAGTCGCTGGTCGAACAGTTCGTGCAGGCCATCGGCCTGTTTCCCACCGGCACGCTGGTGGAACTGAACACGGGCGAGGTCGCCATTGTGGTCACACAGAACCCCACCCGCCGGCTGAAGCCGGAAGTGGTCATCGTCATGGACGCCGAGGAAAACCGCCTGTCCACGCCCAAAGTCGTGGACCTCTCAAACCAGCACATCGCCGCAGAGGGGGAGCGTTGGATCGCCAGGGAACTGCTCGCAGGTGCCTACGGGATCAACAGCGAAGAGTTCTTCATCTGATGAACCAGGGAGAAAACAGCGTCCTGGGCCTGGTGGAACTGGCGGAAAACCACGACGTTGCCGACCTGCACTCCGCCGCCTCCTTCAGCGTCCTCAGGGACGCGTTCTACGACCGCCTGAAACACTGGGTCCGGACCAAGGACCAGTGGCGCTCCCTCAGCCACAACCGGGTCTGCGTGGTGCTGAAGGACATCACCAGCGAGGGTGAACTCGATCTCGCCGCGCTGAAGCTCGGCCGGGTGTTTCGCGACCCCCACTTCCACCGCGGCATCGCCATGCCCTTTTTAGTGTCCGCCGGGTTCGCGCCATTTCGCGACGGCGGCAGGGACATGAGCGTCGCCATGCGCCAGGCGAATATCGCGCTCAACCATGCGAAAAAGTCCCATCACCTGTACGAGGTCTACTCCGGGAACGGCAACGGCGACGACAGTGCCGAAGAGGCCATGTTGATGCGCATGGAGTCCGCGCTGGAGACCGGGCAGTTCCAGCTCTACTTCCAGCCCCAGGTGCACGCGGGGTACCAGACCCTGATCGGCGCCGAGGCGCTGCTGCGCTGGCACACCCCGGAGCAAGAGATCGTGGAGCCGGAGGAGTTCATCGACCTGGCGGAACGCAACGAGATTATCAAGCCGCTGACCTGGTGGGCGCTGAAGTCCGCCGTCGCGCGGCTCGCGCGCTGGCCCGAGCAGATGTCCATCGCCCTGAATATCTCTCCCGTGCTGTTGCTCGACAACGATCTGGAATCGGTCCTGCACGACGCGCTGGATATCTACTCCGTAAAACCGGAGAGGCTAAACCTGGAAGTGACCGAGAAAATCATGGTGGAACAGCAGGACCTGATGCGCAGCCAGCTGCAGCGCCTGCGCGAGATCGGCGTGAAGCTATCCATCGACGACTTCGGCACGGGCTACTCATCCCTCGCCTATTTCCGCGACCTGCCCGTCGACGAGATCAAGATCGACCAGAGCTTCGTGCGCAACATGCTGCATTCGGAGCGCGACCACGCCATCGTCGAGGCGGTGATCGACCTCGCCCACAACTTCTCTCTTCGCGTCGTCGCCGAGGGTGTGGAGACCATGGCGATTGCGGACCGCCTCTCCAGGTTGCGCTGCGACATCCTGCAGGGCTACGTGTTCGACAGGCCCCTGCCGGTGGAGCAGTTCGAGACCCACTACAAGCTCGATTGACGCACCTGCTCGACCTGGGGGAGCTCGGCGATTGTACTCGCCACCAATTTGCAGTAGGTTTAGCGCAGACTTCGAGGGCACCCCCGGGTAAGCGCATGCAAACGATCCTGCGACTGGATCTCGCCGGCCAGCCTCGCGGCTGGATAACGCTGCACGAGGCGGTTACCGCATACGCCAAGGGCGACGTTGTATACGGCATCGGCGACAGCCTGCCGCCAGTGTTCGGCGGCATGCAGCGCACTGGTCTGCGCTCGAGGATCGACCTGCAGCCCATCGTCGCCGTCCAGGGGCGCGTCATCCAGGGCTTCACCCCGCCGCTGTGCAACCGCACCCTGTTCCGCCGGGACGATCACCGCTGCCTGTACTGCGGACACCAGTTTTCCCGCGGCGACCTGACCCGCGACCACGTTCTGCCCACGTCACGCGGCGGCACCGACCGCTGGGAGAACGTCGTTGCCGCCTGCAAGCGCTGCAACTGGCAGAAGGACAACCGCACGCCGGAAGAGGCGCACATGCCACTGCTGGCCATCCCGTTTCGACCCAACTCGTGGGAGTGGCACTTCCTGGCCAAGGACCGCATCCTGGCGGACCAGATGGACTACCTCTCCCGGCGGTTCCGCGCCGAGCGCGACTGGGCGGCCTAGACAGCATTTCCCGCGGCGCGCGTTCGATGGCCTTATCCCGTCTCCGGGCGGGCGCTATACTCACCGGAACAGCGCTGGGCGAATCCCGCCGCGCGCCCCACCAGAGGAACCCAGCGTGAGCAGTGAACATCTCGATGCCGTGCAATCCATGACCCGGCAGATGGCGCGGTCCGTAATCGGGCAGGAAGAGGTCGTGCGGACACTGGCGCTGGCGCTGCTGTGTAACGGCAATGTACTGCTGGAGGGCCTGCCCGGCACGGCGAAGACGCGCTCGATCAAGACGCTGTCCAGGGTCCTGCAGGCCGGGCTGGGCCGCATCCAGTTCACCCCGGACCTGTTGCCCTCCGACGTCACCGGCAACGAGATCTACCAGGATAACCAGGGCGTCTCGGAACTGACTTTCCAGCCGGGCCCGATTTTCAACGAACTGGTCCTGGCGGACGAGATCAACCGCGCGCCCGCCAAGGTGCAGTCCGCACTGTTGGAGGCGATGGAGGAACGGCAAGTGACCGTGGCGGGCAAGACCTACACGCTGCCGGCGCTGTTCATGGTGCTCGCGACCCAGAACCCGATCGAACAGGAGGGAACCTATCCCCTCCCCGAGGCGCAGATGGACCGCTTCCTCATGAAAATCTCCGTCGACTACCCGGAGGGCGAAGCGGAACTCGCCATCGTGCGCATGTTGCAGGAAGAGGAGGGACAGCAGGAACAGTCCCTTGAGGAGATTCCCCAGTCCCACATTTTCGCCGCGCGGGAGGCGATCCAGGGCATGCAGTTGTCGCCCGCCGTCGAACAGTACATCGTCGACCTCGTCATGGCCACGCGCGCACCGGCCGACTACGGCGACAAGCTTCCGCACTGGGTGGACAACGGCTCCAGCCCGCGCGCGAGCATCGCCCTGCACCGGGCCAGCCGGGCCAGCGCGTGGCTGGACGGGCGCGCCGACGCCACGCCCGACGACGTGCGCTCGGTCGTGCACGCCGTGCTGCGCCACCGCCTCATCCTGAGTTACGACGCCCTCGCAGACCAGGTGACGCCCGACGACGTCATCGACGAACTGGTCACCCAGGTGGCCGTGGGCTGAGGCCGCCGTGGCCCAGGGCGACACCGAGGACGTCTACACCAGCCTGCGCGCGCTGGTGCGGCTGCGCTACGCCGCCCAGGGTTTCCACTACCTGCCGCAACAGCCGGTCCGGTCACTGCTGAGTGGCCGCAAGCGGTCGCGATTGCGCGGCCGCGGGCTGGATTTCGACGAACTGCGCCACTACCGTCCCGGCGACGACATCCGCAACATGGACTGGCGGGTGACCAACCGCACCGGCAAACCCCACGTGCGCGTCTACACCGAGGAGCGCGACCGACCTGTCATCGCCGTGGTGGACCAGCGCCTGGCCATGTTCTTCGGCAGCAGGCGCAAGATGAAGTCGGTGGTCGCCGCCGAGGTGGCGGCCATCACCGCGTGGCGTGTCCTGTCCGTGGGCGACCGCATCGGGGCCATCCTGTTCAACGACACCCAGACCCACGAGGTGCGCCCCACGCGCAACCAGAAAAAGGTCATGGGCTGGCTGGGCGACCTGGTGGACATGAACAACTCGCTGTCCGTCGCACCGGGCGAGGGCAGCGACCCCCGCGCGCTCTCGCGCGCGCTGCAGGCACTGGAGCGCAGCATCGGGCACGACTATCTCGTGGTACTCATCTCAGATTTCTACGGCTGGAACGACGAGACGTTGGCGGCCATCCGCCGTATCGGGCGTCACAACGACATCATCTGCGCACTGGTTTTCGATCCCCTGGAGCGGGATATTTCCAGCGCCAGCAACCTGGTGGTCAGCGACGGCCGCTACCAGCTTGAGATCGACCCGCAGGACCAGGGACTGGGCGAAAAGTTCGAGGCCAGTTTCGAGAGTTCCGTCGCCCATGTCCAGGAAGAGTTGCGCCGCCACCAGGTGCCCGTGCTGCCGGTGGAGACCGTCACCCCGGTCGCCGACCAGCTGCGCGAGAAACTCGGCGGCGAGAAGGTGCCGCGATGAGCGCGCCTCCCCTGCCGGATATTTTCGGGAACTACACTCTCGGCGACGACTTTGTGGAGGTGGTCTCGCCGGCCGGCGTCGACTGGCTGCCCCAGACCGCCGCCTGGGGCTGGGTCGGTGCAATCCTCGCCCTGCTGTTGCTGCGCTGGGCATGGCGCCGACTGCGCCGCTGGTATCGCAATCGCTACCGCCGCGAGGCCAGGGCACACCTGGAGAAGCTGGCGCGCGCCGCCGCGGACGAGCACTGGCTGGTACAACTCAACAGCCTGCTGAAGCGCACCGCCCTGGCGGGCTTCTCGCGTCAGGAAGTGGCGCGCCTGTCCGGCGCAGACTGGATCGAGTTCCTCAACGCGCGCTGCGCCGCTGCACCCTTCTCCGGCGACGCGGCACGGATGCTCGCCAACGGCGTGTACACGCGGGCCACCCCCGACGAGTCCTCCCGGCGGCAGCTTGTGGAGGCCGCGCAGTGCTGGATAGACGGCCACGAGGGTAGCGCGGATGTATGAACTGGCGCAGCCCTGGGCCCTGCTGCTGCTCCTGCTGCCGCTGGCGATGCGGCTGCTGCCGCCCTATCGCGAGAGCCGCGACTCGGTGAAGGTCCCCTTCTTCGACAAGCTCGTTGAACTGAGCGAGCGGCGCCCGCAATCCGGCGCCATGATCCTGCAGCGGGACCGGGCCCAGCGCTTCCTGGTCGGCTTCATGTGGCTGTGCCTGGTACTGGCGGCGGCGCAACCCATGTGGGTGGGCGCACCCGTGGAGCAACAGAAATCCGGGCGCGACTTGATGGTGGCCGTGGATCTCTCCGGCTCCATGGAGACCCGCGACTTCACACTGCCCGACGGCGAGGCCGTGGACCGTCTGGTGGCGGTGAAGCGCGTACTGGACGAGCTCGCCGCCCAGCGCGCCTCCGATCGCCTCGGCCTGATCGTGTTCGGCAGTGCCGCCTACCTGCAGACGCCGTTTACCGACGACCACCGTGTCTGGGCGCAGCTGCTAAATGAAACGGAGATCGGCATGGCCGGGCAGAGTACCGTGTTCGGCGACGCCATCGGCCTGGCGATCAAGCTGTTTCGCGAGAGCGACAGCGACAACCGCGTGCTCATCATCCTCACCGACGGCAACGATACGGGCAGCACGGTGCCCCCCGTCGACGCCGCCAAGGTGGCGGCGGCAAACGACATCCGCATCTATACCATCGCCATCGGCGACCCCACCTCCGTCGGCGAGGAGGCGCTGGATACCGAGACCATCCGGCGCGTCTCCGAGGTCACCGGCGGCCGCGACTTCCAGGCCCTGGACCGGGGGGAACTGCAGGCCGCCTACGAGGCCATCGGCGCGCTCGAACCGGAACTCTACGAGACGGTCAGCTTCCGGCCGAAACAGAAGCTGCACTGGGTGCCCGTCGCGGCGGCGCTGCTGCTGTATACCCTGTACCACTTCGTCAGCACCCTGCGCGCCTGGCGCGCCCTGCTGCGGGAGGACACGGCAGATGCTGCCTGACGCGGGCGTGCTGGAGCACTTCCACTTCCTCAGGCCCTGGTGGGTGCTCCTGGTAGTGCCCTGGGTCGCCATGGGGATCGTGCGCCGGCGCCAACAGGCGCGGCGCGACATGTTCGGCGGCATCATCGCACCACACCTGCTGGAACACCTGCGCCTGCAGCGCTTCGACTCGCGCTGGTTCAATCCCTCCAGCGTGAGCACGGTGCTGATGGTCTTTCTCCTTATCCTGTTGATGGGACCGAGCTGGCGCCAGCAACCCTCCCCGCTGTCCGAGGACGAGGCGGCGCTGGTGTTGCTGCTGGACGTGTCCTCCTCCATGCAACAGTCGGACGTTCAACCGAGCCGGCTGGAGCGGGCGAAGCAGAAGATCTCGGACCTGCTGGCGATGCGCCCCGACAAGAAGGCCGCGCTCGTCGTCTACTCGGGGACGGCGCACACGGTCCTCTCGCTCACCGCCGACAGGGAAATACTCAACCAGTATCTCGCGGCCATCAGACCCGAGGTGATGCCCCGGGGCGGCAAGTTCCCGGAGTACGCCCTGCCGCTGGTGGACGAAATCCTGCGCGACACCACCGCGCCCTCGACCCTCGTCCTGTTCAGCGACGGTATCGGTGGCGACAGCACGGGCGCCTTTGAGGACTGGTTCGCGACCAGGCCCCACCAGCTGCTGTTGGTGGGCGTCGGTACCGAGCGCGAGGCGGAGGGATTCGCGCCGCTGGAGCGCCGCGCGCTGGAGAGGCTGGCCGACGCCACCGGCGGGCACTACGTCGACCTCACCGTCGACGACGGCGACATGCGCGATGTCGACCGCCGGGTGGACAGCCACTACGTTATCGTCGAGGACTCCGCCCTGCCGTGGCTGGACAGCGGCTACCCGCTGGTCTTTCCCGCGATGGCGCTGTTTCTGTTGTGGTTTCGCCGGGGCTGGACCCTGACCTGGGCCTGGGTGCTGCTGCCGATCGCCCTGCACACCGCGCCCGCGCCCGCCCTGGCGCAGGGCGGGGAGGAGACGGAGGAGACGCATTCGAGGCCAGCGCTGCAGTGGTTCGCGGATTTATGGCTCACCGGGGACCAGCAGGGCAGGCTGCTGATGCAACTGGGTGACTACCGCGCGGCGGCGGCGCGCTTCGAGGACCCCATGTGGAAGGGCATGGCCTACTACTACGCGGAAGATTTCATGCTCGCCGCGGAGTACTTCGCGCGCAGCGACAGTGACGACGCCCTGTTCAACGAAGCCAATGCTCGGGCGCAGGCGCGCGACTACGTGCGCGCGGTGCACCGCTACGACCGGCTGCTCAGACGCGACCCCGACTATCCCGGTGCCGCGATCAACCGCGACATCGCGCAGCGCATCATCGACGAGATCAACCGCCTCAGCGAGAGCCAGATGCAGGAACAGGGCGTCAGCGGCGAGGACAAGGAGCTGGGCTCCGACGATGCGATCCCCGCCCAGGGCGCCGACGAGCTGACGTGGGAGCAGGCACAACTGCAACAGCTCAGCGCGGAGGATATCCTGCAGGACCCGGCGACCGGGGAGATGTGGCTGCGCAGCGTGCAGCAGGACCCCTCCAACTTTCTCGCCATCAAGTTCAGCATGCAGCTGCAGCGCAGGCAGGGCGCGTCGGGAGGACAACCGTGAAGGCGAGCGCATTCGCTCTCTTCCTCGCGCTGGTGACAGCGGTCGGCGGTGTGACCGCCGCGGACCTGCAAGACCTGGTCGACGGCGATCACCTGCGTATCGACGGCCATCTCAGCCCGGCGCAGGGGCTGGTACCGGGACAGAAAGTACGCCTGGTCCTGGAGGTGGCGACGGACAGCTGGTTTACCGGCGGCACCCGCATCACCCCGCCGGAGGTGCCGGGACTGGTTATCCTGCAGACCGAGCAATTTGCGGCGAATGCGAGCGAAAACCGCGACGGCCGCTCATGGGTCATCCAGCGCTGGACACTGGACGTGTTCCCCCAGCGCGCGGGCGATTTCACGATTCCCCCGGTGCGTATGCTGCTGCGGGTGAGCGACGGCGCCTCGGGTACGGTCGAGGGCACGCTGTCCGGCCCGGCGTTAACGCTCAGCGCCGCGATCCCCGATGCTCTGGCTGACCTGCCCCACTGGGTGGCGGCACCCGCCTTCAGCGTTGGCCAGACGTTCGACCGCGAACTGGACACACTCGCGGTAGGCGATGCCGTCGAGCGCTCGATCCGTTTCGAAGCCAGCGACGTGATGGCGATGATGCTGCCCTCGGTGGAGCCGCAGCGCCTGGCCGGGCTCGGCACCTACCCGGCGCCGCCTGAGCTGGACAACCGGGTCAACCGCGGCGAGGCACTGGCGACGCGCACAGAGCGCGTCAGCTACGTCGCGGAACAGCCGGGGGAGTACCTGCTGCCGGAGCTGGAGTTTTTCTGGTGGAATACGCGGGACAACGCACTCGAACTGGTGACCCTGCCGGAAACCCGGATCGCGGTCGGCGGGGCAGTCGCGAACGACAGAGAGGACCGGGCGGCGCCGGAGCCTCGCCGCGCGGCCGGGCTCATCGCCGCGCTGTTGTGCCTGGTCGCCGCCGGCTACGGGGTGCGGTGGCTGCTGCGCCGCCTGCCCCGGCAGCGCCTGCGCGCCACGCTGCTGGCATGGCGCACCCAGGTCGCGGCCCTGTTCAGACCCGCCCTGCCGGAGCGACTCAACCCCGGTAGTAGCGCTGGGGACTGAAAGGCAGGGTCACGACCGTCGCCGGCACGGGCTTGTCGCGCACCGTCACCGACAGGGACGTCCCCGGTTCACCGCTTGCGCGCTCCACGTAGGCCATCGCGATCGGCCCGCCGACGCTGGCGCCGTAACCGGCGGAACAGACCTCGCCCACCTGCCTGCCATCGGCATCGAGCACCGGCTGTCCCTCGCGCATGGGTCGCTTGCCGTCGCCCCTGAGCCCCACCCTGCAGCGGGGCGTCCTGTTCGGCAGCAGCGGCAGGATGGTGTCCGCACCCGGGAAACCGCCGGGCCGTGCCCCATCCGCGCGGCGGGCCACACTGATCGACCAGCCGAGGCCGGCCTGCACCGGGTTGATGTCGGCGCCGAGTTCGTGGCCGTAGAGGCACAGCCCCGCCTCCAGCCGCAGGGAGTCGCGCGCACCCAGCCCGATGGGGGCAACAGACTCCTCTGCCAACAGTACGCGGGCGATCTGCTCCGCCCGATCGGGTGGTGCGGATATCTCGAACCCGTCCTCGCCGGTGTAGCCGGAGCAGGTCACGTACACCTCGACGCCGTCGAGTTCGGTGCGCGTGCCCTGCATGAACACCAGCGCGGCGGCATCCGGGCACAGGCGCCGCATCACGTCGCGCGCGGCGGGACCCTGCAGTGCGAGCAGTGCCCGGTCCAGCACTTCCAGTGACTGCCCCGACAGGTTGGCCTCAAGGTGTGCGATATCCTGTTCCTTGCACGCGGCGTTGACCACGAGGAAGAACCGCTCGTCGCCCCAGCGCGTGACGATGAGATCGTCGCGCACACCGCCCTCGTCGTTCGTGAACAGCGCATAGGTCTGGCGGTCGACCCCGAGGGCCTCCAGGTCCACCGGCACCAGTGACTCCAGCATCGCGGTGCTGCCCGCACCCTCGATGACCACCTGCCCCATGTGGGAGACGTCGAACAGGCCGGCCTTCTCGCGCGTGTGCAGGTGCTCCCTGATGATGCCCTCCGTGTACTGCACCGGCATCTCGTAGCCGGCAAAGGGCACCATGCGCGCCCCAAGCTCCCGGTGCAGCGCGTCCAGGGGAGTGTGCTGAAGTTCCATGTTCGATCCTGAGCGGGGTGGCGAAAAGCCGCCACTCTAGCGAGAGAGCAGTCCGGGCGCAAGGCGACGCTTGCGCCGCCGCGGGGCGGCGGGATACTGTCTCCCGGACCACCCAGCGCCGGAGAATACAATGCCTGCCATACCCGACACCGTCAGCCTGATCGGCATGCCCGGGTGCGGCAAGAGCAGCGTCGGCGTCGTGCTCGCCAAGCTGGCCGCGAAGCGCTTCGTGGATACGGACCTGGACATACAGCGGCGCGAGAACGCGACGCTGCAGGAGATCCTGGAACGCAGCGGCTACCGCTACCTGCGCGAGGTCGAGGAACAGGTCCTGCTGGCCGTCCCGCTGCAGGGCGCGGTGATCGCCACGGGGGGCAGTGTCGTGTACAGCGACCGGGCGATGCAGCGGCTGCGCGGCGCGGGCCCCGCCGTGTACCTCGAAGCCGACCTCGACACGCTTGTGCGACGTGTCGAGAGCGCGCCGCCGCGCGGCATCGCATCAGACCCCGCACTGGCCTACGCCGAGGTGTTCAGGGAGCGCACGCCCCTGTACCGCGCGCAGGCGGATATCGTCATCGACGCCACCGCGGGCGGTACCGACATCGTCGCAGCGCGCATACTCGCCGAGCTCGCGAGCACCGCGTGATCGCCGTGTCCACACCCCGTCCGGACATGTCCGGGTCGTCAGCGGACACGGTTTACGGCGTGTAAAACGGCCTGCACATCGCGATTTACCGCAGCACCCGCTCCTGGCATCAATTTTGCTGTAAGAACTTCCACGACGGCCCGCGGTGCACTCCCCTGTCAGCGAGACAGGAACAGGGACGTACCAGGGGCCCAGGAAGGGCGGGAAAGTGCCGCGGGCCGTCGGTCATTTTACGGCTAATCTTTGCGTAAAACTGACACAATCCCCACTACCCCCGTATTGTTCGCCAAAAAAAATTTTGCTTAACTCCACCTGAAGATCGCCGATAAGGTCGCCGCAACAGGTGGCCACACGATCTGCGATAAGTCATCGGGAGGTGATTTATGGGTGAACAACGAAGTCAGGAGCCCCCGGCTGCAGAGCCGCTGGAGGACCTGTTCGAGCCCTCACTCGGGGACCTGGGCGAGGAGATCATGCAGGAGCTGGTTCCGGTCTCGACCGAGAAGCAGCGCCTGGTACAGAAACGCCGGCTCGCCGAACAGCGCCTCGAGGAGAAGCGCCTGCGCGACGAACTGGGCGACTACGACCTCGAGCTGGACGATTTCTAGCCGCGGGCAACCCGTCTCTTCCGCCACGGGGAAGAGCAGCCCGGCTTAACATCCACGGGGTCCCGCGCCGCCGCGACAGCGCGGCGCAGGCCGCCATTCTCCCACTCTCACCCGCACCCCCGCCCCCACCCGCGCGCCCCCGCCATCACAGGACCACGGCGGCCCGTGCCGGAACACCCCGATCCGGGCCTGTGAAAACCCCCGGCAATCCTATACATTGCGCAATCGGTAAGCGGCGCGGAGCGCAGACAATTGCATCGTCCTGTATGGCTGATCAGCATGGATTCGGAGGAGTTCCAGGCCCCTCCGACCACGACGGCGGCCCTGAGCGCTTACTACCGGGCGTACGGCGCGCGCGCCGCGACCACGGACATCGACCTGGTGCACTTCCAGGGCGGCGCGGAGATCGCCCCCTGGCTGGAGCGCTGGTCCGGCGGGGACCTTCAGAGGGCCCGCGCAGCCCTCGCCGCGGGCCTGCAGCCGCTGGTGGGCTTCAGTTTCTATACCTGGAACGCCGCCGAGTTCCTGGACCTTGCCGCCCGGCTTAAAACTCTGCTGCCCGAGCTGCTGGTGATCGCCGGCGGGCCACATGTACAACAGGCCGAGGACTACCTGGGCGTGGAGCCGGTGGACGTCGTCTTCCTGGGTGAGGCGGAACTCACCTTTCAGGAGTTCCTCGACTGCGGCGACCGTAAACAGTGGAGCGACATCGCCGGCCTGGCCTACCTCGAAGACGGCGAACTGGTGCGCACGGCGGAGCGCGAGCGCTGCCGCGATCTCGACACGCTGCCCTCACCCCTGGACGTACTCGAACTCACCGACGCGCAGGGCCGGCCGCGCTACGAGTCCATCGCCTACGAGACCAGCCGCGGCTGTCCGTTCAAATGCGCGTTCTGTGAGTGGGGTACCGGCGCCATCGGCTCGAGGATGTACCAGTGGTCCCTCGAGCGCGTGCGCGCCGACTGGGAGAAGATCGTCGCCGCGGGCATCAAGGACATCTGGCTCGCCGACTCCAACTTCGGGGCGTTGAAGCAGGACCTCGACAAGGCGCGCATGCTCGTCGAACTCAAGGAGCGCACGGGCCTGCCGGTCTCCTTCGCCACCTCGTGGTCGAAGAAGCACAGTCGGCAGGTACAGGAGATCGCGCTGCTGCTGCACCGCCACCGCCTGCTGCCCCACTACCAGCTCGCGCTGCAGACGCTGACCCCCGAGGCGCTGCGCCTGTCCAACCGGGAGAACATGAGTTCGAACGAGTACGCCCCCATCGCCAAGCAGATGTCCGAGGAGGGCGTGCCGATCGCGGCGGAACTGATATGGGGCCTGCCCGGCGACAACCTCGCCGACTTCGAGCGCAATCTCGACGATCTGCTCGCGACGTTTCCCAACATCAACATCTTCGGTTACACCCTGCTGCCGGGCACCGAGTTCTACGAGCGCCGCGATGAGTACCGCATCGAGGCGATACCCGTCGCCGGGTACGGCAAGGCCAAGGGCGAGTACGTGGTGGGCTGTCACACATTCAGCCGCGACGAAGGCGAGGAGGGTTACTTCCTCATCAGCGCGCACATCCTGCTGGTGCACGGGCATATCATGCCCCTGACGACGCGCCTGCTCGCGCTCTGCGCGGAGGTGCCCGTGTCGCCGCTGTTCAGGGAGATCCTGCGCGCCGTCATCGACCTCGTGAGTCCCGATCTCGACACACTGGACGGCGCCGACCGCATGGCCGTCTACGAGGCCCGCGACAGCATCTACCTGGCCGCCCTCGCGCGTCGCGAGGCGCTCTACGAACGCATCGCCGAGGTGGTCGAGCGACACCACCGGGTTTTCGATGGGGACCCGCGCAGGGCGCTGCAGGTACTGGAACTGGACCGCGCCCTGGCGCCGCGCAGCGGCGGGGAGACCACCCTGCACCGCCGCTTCGATTTCGACGCGGCGTCGACGTTCAATGCACTGGCTGCCATGGAGTTGCCCGCCCCCGCCGCCGCCACCGGAGACTTCACACTGGTGATCGACCACCCCGGCGGTGTGGGGGACATCCTGCAGGTGGCAGACGGCGGCAGCTGGTTGCGCGGCGTCATCAGGGAGCGCGCGGCGGGCGTAACCGGGGTGCAGTACGCCGCTCTCGCCTGAACCCTCGCCTGAACCCTCGCCTGATCCTTCACCTGACCCTTCACATGACCCTGCGAAGGGGGATCGCTAGCCCGCGGAAACCAGGCGGCTGAGCGGCTGGAGTCCCGCGGCGCTGGCGGGGTAGTTGCCGTAGTCGGTGACCAGTTGCGTGACCAGTTCCGCCGGCGTGACGTCGAAGGCGGGATTGTGGGCGGCGCTGCCCTCGGCCGCGAGGGTCACCTCGCGCACCTCTCCCCCGGCATCCCTGCCCGCGATGCTGAGCACTTCCGCACTGTCGCGCTCCTCGATGGGAATCGCCTCGCCGCTGGCGCAGTGCCAGTCGATGGTGGACTCCGGCAGGGCGACGAAAAAAGGCACGCTGTTGGCGCTGGCGGCCAGCGCCTTCAGGTAGGTGCCGATCTTGTTGCAGACATCGCCGTTGGCCGCCGTGCGATCGCTGCCGACAATGACGCAGTCCACCTCGCCCTCGCGCATCAGCTGGCCGCAGCTGTTGTCTGCGACCACCGTGCAGGGCACACCCGCGCGACCCAGCTCCCACGCCGTGAGATTCATGCCCTGGTTGCGCGGCCGCGTCTCGGACACCCAGACGTGCACCGGCAGGCCGCTGCCATGGGCCTTGTAGATGGGCGCCAGCGCGGTGCCCCACTCGACCGCGGCCAGCCAGCCCGCATTGCAGTGGGTCATGATGTTCAGGCGCTCGCCGAACTGCAGCCCGTTGAGCAAGTCCAGCCCGTTGACGCCGATCTGTTCGCAGCTGGCGATATCCCGTTCGCGCAGGGCCTGGGCCTGTTCGTGTGCCGCCGCCGCGCGCTGTTCCGGCGCGAGGGACCCCACGGCGCCGGCCACCTGCTCCAGTGCCCAGCGCAGGTTGACCGCCGTCGGCCGCGTGGCGAGCAGCGTCTCCCGCGCCCGCGCCAGGTTGTCGTCCGAGGGATCGCCGGCGAGGGCGTGGGCCAGCCCGTAGGCCGCCGTCACCCCGATCAGCGGTGCCCCGCGCACCTGCATGGCGCTGATCGCGTGGCAGAACGCCGGCATAGAATCCAGCACCACCCACTCCAGGGTGTGGGGCAGCAGGGTCTGGTCGATCACCTCGACCGCACCGCGCTCCCCGTTCCAGCGCAGGCTGCACAGGTCCTCGTTACCACTCATAGCTTTACTTCCTCAGGCCGGTTGTGCGGCCGCGTGTGATGTCTCGTACTGCCACTCGAAGACATTCAGCTCGATGAAAATGAAGGCAAACAGCCACAGGGCCGCGTCCCAGAAGTCCAGGAAGTCCCCGGCGTAACCCCAGTAGCCCGCCGCGGCGAACAACACGCCGTAGAGAGCAAACTTGAGAAACTTGTTGGCGTCCATGATGCCCTTGGAGAGGTTGCCGCGCAATTGCAGGCGCACCTCGATCTCCAGCACCAGGCAGACGAGTATCCAGGCGCCGGAGTTGATGACGTCGGTCCAGGCCAGCCAGCGGGCCGCGTCCAGCGTATCGCGCCCGGCGACGATGTCGAAGCCTTCCAGCCGGTACAGCTCGGCACCGGCAGCCAGGCAATTGGCCGGGTCCAGCGGCGCGTACTCGTCCAGGTCCAGCAGCAGGGAAAACTCCTGCTGCAACAGGCTACAGGCGTCGGTGACGGGCAACAGCGCGACCTGGTAAAGGGTGTGCAGTTCGGCGTAGTAACCGGTGAACGCGTACACGATGGCCACGTAACACAGGCCGCGCACACCGTGCAGTGTGGTCTTCACCCAGCCCACGATGCGGCTGTCGTCCAGCACCGAGGTCTCGAGCTCGAACAACAACAGCAGGATCACCCACGCGGCGGTGTCGATCGTGGCGGAGAACACCTGGATGATCTGCCCCGGTGAAAAGCCGTCGACGAAGGTGTGCTCCAGCGCCGCGAGTTCCTCGTCCAGGAACAGGTAGACGTTCAGGGTGAGCAGCGCGTAGACGATGTACTTCACCCAGGTGAAGAGGCGGTGGCCAGTGTCGCTGCCGAGAAAGCTGCCGTCCGCGGTCATGGCCTCACACCTGCAGCAGCAGGTGCTCCCGCTCCCAGGAGCTGATCACGCGGTTGAATTCCTCGAACTCGTCCAGTTTCACCGCGGTGTAGGCGCGCAGGAACAGCTCGCCGAAGATGTCGACCACCTCCGGCGACGACTGCAGGTGGCGCAGGCCCTCCTCCAGTGTGCGCGCCACCTCGACATCGTCCTCGTTGGCGGTGCCCCGATGGGGCTCGCTGGGCGCCACGCCGCCGCGCATCCCGAGGTAGCCGCTGGCCAGGGTCGCGGCGAAGGCCAGGTAGGGATTCACATCGGCCCCCGGGAAGCGGTTCTCCACGCGCGTGCCGGCGGGGGCCGACCGGGGCACCCTGAACGCGGTGGTGCGGTTGTCGAAGCCCCAGTTGAGGTTGATGGGCGCCGAGATCTCCGGCGCGAGGCGCCGGTACGAGTTGACGTTGGGCGCGTACAGGCTGATGAGCTGCGGCGTGTAGCGCTGCAGGCCGCCGATGTAGTGCAGGAACGCCTCGCTGTGCCCGTCGGCGCCGTCGCTGAATACGTTCTCCCCCGTGTCCGCGCGCAACAGGCTCTGGTGGATGTGCATGGCGCTGCCCACCTCGCGCTGCATGGGCTTGGCCATGAAGGTGGCGTACATGCCGTGCTTGTGGGCCGCCTCGCGCACGGTGCGCTTGAACACGAAAACCTGGTCCGCCAGGCCCAGCGCATCGCCGTGCTCGAAATTGATCTCCATCTGCGCGGCGCCGTTCTCGTGGATCAGCGTGTCCACCTGCAGCGCCTGCGCCTCCGCGAAATCGTACATGTCCTCGACGAAATCCTCGAACTCCGCCACCGCGTCGATGCTGAAGGACAGGCGCGAGGACTCCGAGCGCCCGGAGCGACCCTGGGGCGGGGTGAGCTCGTTGTCGGGGTCGGTGTTGCGGCTGACCAGGTAGAACTCCACCTCCGGCGCGACGACGGGGCGCAGGCCGTCCGCCTCGTAGAGCGCGAGGACCTTGCGCAACACGTTGCGCGTGGCCAGCGGGTGCGGCTCGCCGTCGAGGGTGTAACAGTCGTGGATGATCTGTGCAGTCGGCTCCCGCGCCCAGGGCACCAGGCGCAGGGTGTCGACGTCGGGACGCAGGATCATGTCGGCGTCGGTGGGCTCGACAAAGGACCAGTGCTCGTCGGAGTACTCCCCCGTCACGGTCTGCACCAGGATGCTCTCCGGCAGGCGCGGCTCGCCGCGTGACAGGAACTGGTGCGCGGGAATGAATTTGCCCCGGGCGCTGCCGGTGATATCCGGCACCAGGCATTCCACCTCGGAAATCTGGTGCTGCTTGAGCCAGTCCTGTATGGCCTGTTGTCCGGAGTCCATAACCTGTCCGCTGCGGCAGAGCCCCGAGTATGTCAGCACTGCAGTGCCCTGTCCAAAACGCCCCGGGAAGCGCCGGACGCTGGTAGAATAGCCCGCCCTCTCTCGATGGAGCACCCGATGTCCGGCCGCATCCAGACTGTTACCGACAGCGGCGACTGGCAATCCCAGTTGCGCGGGGCGATCACGTGCCCGGAGGTGCTGCTGGCGGAGCTGGGGCTGGAGCCGGGCGCGGTACACCTGCCGCCCGACACCCGGGGCGGCTTCCCCCTCAAGGTCCCCCGCGCCTTCGTGCGCCGCATGCGGCCCGGCGACCCCGATGACCCGCTGCTGCGGCAGGTGTTGGTCGCGGCGCAGGAATTGGATACCCCGCCCGGCTACGGCCCGGACCCCGTCGGCGAGACCGGCGCCGCCAACCCGCGCCCCGGCATCATCCACAAGTACCGGGGCCGGGTGCTGCTGGTGGCCAGCGGCGGCTGCGCGGTGCACTGCCGTTACTGCTTCCGCCGTCACTTTCCCTACGCGCAGAACCGGGTGGCGCGCGACCAGTGGGCGCAGGCGCTGGACTACGTCGCCGCGGACACGACCATCCGCGAGGTGATACTGAGCGGCGGCGACCCGCTGGTACTCACCGACCCCCAACTGGAGGGCCTGGTGCGTGACATCGCGGGCATCCGGCACGTGCAGCGCCTGCGCATCCACACCCGCCTGCCCGTGGTGATACCGGACCGCGTCACCGCGTCGTTGCTGGACGCCGTGTGCGACCCCGCACTGCAGACCGTGGTGGTGATTCACGCCAACCACGCCAACGAGATCGATACCGGTGTACACGCCGCGATGGGCAGGCTGCGGGGGGCGGGTATCACCACGCTGAACCAGGCGGTGCTGCTGGCGGGCGTCAACGATACCGTGGGCGCCCAGGTCGCGCTCAGCGAAGCGCTGTTCGCGGCGGGCGTGGTGCCCTACTACCTGCACCTGCTGGACCGGGTGCAGGGAGCGGCGCACTTCGAAGTGCCCGAGAACCGCGCGCGCATACTGCACGCGGAACTGGCGGCGCGCCTGTCGGGCTACCTGGTGCCGCGGCTGGTGCGCGAGATCGCCGGCGCCGAGGGCAAGGTGGTCCTGTCAGTCTGAAAGGCAGCGGGCTGAATGACAGCGGGCCGGGTGGCGGTTGAGAGACGCCCGCGCTAGGCCCGCGGCGGCTGGCCGTGGACCAGGGTGAGGAACTGCAGCGTCGTGCCCGCCCGGCGGTGTTCGCTGAGCGCCTGGTAGTCGGCATCCGCGTACCAGTCCCTGGCCGCCTGCTCCGAGGGGAACTGGAAGATGATCATGCGCCCTTCCCGCGGCGCCTCGCCCTCCAGCGTGATGCTCTTGTCATCGTAGGTGATGAACGACCCGCCGTATTTTTTCAGCAGGCCGAAGAACCCCTTCTCGTAGGTGCGGTAGGGCTCGGGGTCGGTCACCTCGAGATTGACGACCATGTAGACGGGCGTATCGGACATGGGAATTACCTTCTCAGGAAAACGGTTGGCGTGAGGGAGGCCACCATAAAGTAGGGTACGCGCGATGTCGAGGCCCGGGCAGCGCGCAAAAAAAAACGCCCCGCGGGTGCGGGGCGTCGGTACTCGCGTGCTTGCGCCGCTAGGGGTAGTTGGGCGGCTGGTCCCTGCCCATGTCCGCCACGGTGGCGAAACCGTGCAGGTAGCCGTCGAGGTCGTCGACGATGCTGCCCGCCGCCTTGGTGGACAGGCAGTTGCTCGGGTCGCCGTAGCCGCCGGAGCTCAGGTCCTCGCCGACGATGGTGTCGAGCAGACCGCGCACACTCCCACCGCTAAGGCAGTTGGGGATATTGATATTGGGCACCGTCATGAAGGGCAGTCCTGCATTGCCCAGGCGCCAGTTTTCCAGCAGCTCCAGGGTAGCGTCCACACTGGCCGGCCAGTCGGGGCTCGGGATCTGTGCGCTGGTGGCCATGGACTGGGCGCCCTTGCGGCGCGCCCAGCGGGCGGCGCCGACCGTGCCGGAGGCCAGGTGACCGACAACGGCGAGGTTCTGGCCGTCGTTGATGCCGCTCATCACCAGGTCGGGAGACAGGCGCAGGTTCTGCAGGGCCCAGATGACGGAGTCACCCGGGGTGCCGTCCACCGCCGCCAGAACCGGGTAGCCGCTGAGGGTGGTCAGGCCCTCGGTCGCGCCGGGCGCGCCCCCGGGGGTGATGTTGTCACCCTGTCCGGACTGGTGGGTCAGGGGTGCGACCACGGTGACGTTGACGCCGGCCACGTAGGTATCGTTGGGGTCGTTGGGATCGTCGGTCAGGCCCTCGACCAGGGCGTCGATGCCCGCCCAGTTGTACCCGTCGTCATTGGTGACGAGAATCTCCATGGGCGTGGTATGGGAGGCCACGTAGCAGGCGTCAGTCGTGGCGGTGAGCGTCACGCCGCTGGCCAGGCAGGGGTGCGTGGCCGCGAATATGTCCGGGGTGTTCTCGTAGCCGCGCACGTTCCACATGGGCAGCCACCAGAGGCCGCTGCCGACATCGAAGGTCCAGTTGTCGCGGCCCTTGGGAAAGCCCTCGGGTGCGAGCACGCTGTCGACCGCCCAGGCCACCCCGGCGAGCCGGTCCCCGGGGCCACTGCCGGCGTAGAGCAGGACGTTTGGCGTGAGCGGATCGAAGGACGCGGTGCTGGTGCCGGGCACGGAGACGGCGTGGCCGATATCCGCCGGGTGGCTGGCGTAGGCGGAGCCGCCGGCGGTGGTGGCGTCGTTTACCGTCCAGTACTGGTGGCCCTGCATCAGGGCCAGGTCCATATAGACGGAGAACATCAGGCAGTCCTCGACACTGAGGTCCGGCGTGCCCTGGCACCACCAGGGTACATCGCCGGTGCGCTCTGTGTAGCGGAATGCCGTGCTGTAGAAACACCCGCTCAGGAACAGCGAGAGAACAACGAACAGGCCCGCGAGCCGCAGCCCGGGGCGCATTGCATGAGACGATTGACGATTATTTGGCATTTTTCACCTCCCTGCGGAGACCGGGACCTCCCGGCGCTCCATAATCCGAGCCGTAACATTAGCGCAATGTCCGGCGCCGGAGACGGGTGGAGACGTCTATTGGGGTTTATAGATATCTATTAAAAATATTGCCTTATTAATCAGGTAGTTAGCATGTAGACCGCGCTACTGCCGAACCCGCACGAACTGCCCCTCCAGGCGCAGCCGGTAGCGCATATTGACCCCGTCAGGGTGCCGGCTGGCCTCGAACAGGAAGGGTTCGGACAGGGATTCCCCCAGCACGGCGACAATCTCGTCCTTGATCTTGCTGCGGTTCTGGTCGAGGGTCCGGGCCTTGAGGCCGGACTGCTGTAGGTCGTTGATGGCCCGCCCGTGGCCGTCGAACCTGCCCATCAGCTCGGCGATCTCGCCCCCCACCGCCAGGTCGGGCCGGTTGCTCGCCGGGTTGGTCACCCAGCCCTCTCCCTGCAGGCGCTGCAGCGCGTACCAGGCGTAGTAGAACAGCGGCGTACCGCCCATGGGCACGGCCAGGGTGCGCAGTTTGAGGGTCATCCTCTCGAGATCGATGTCGACGGTGTCCTCCCCGGTGGCCAGCGCCAGCGCGCCCTCCAGGTCGCCCGGCTCCCGCGCCAGCCACAGCACCAGCCACTCCGTGGCGACCGGGTCCAGGGCCGCCACCCGCCGGTCCGCGGCCACCGCCAGGGCCGCCGCGAAATTCCCGCGGCCCGGGTCGTGCAGTCGCTCCAGGCAGGCCTGCTGGCTGTCGTTCAGGGCCAGGCTGGCGGCGTCCCAGGCGCTGACGATCTCGAAGGCTTCCGCGCCGCTGTAGCCGTCGCCCAGGAGCTGGTTGATCCAGTGGCGGTGTACGCGTGACAACGGCGGCGGCACCAGGCGTGCGATCAGAGCGAACAACACCCCCAGCAGCGCGGCCGCCGCGACCGCCGCCCAGGGGTTGTACCCGCAGTCCAGCCCCAGGCGAACCTGTCGCTCGACCTGGTTGCGCGGCAGGCTGAAGTCGATGTGGCCGCCGCCGTCCCCACCGGCCAGCTCCACGTCTTCCAGCCGCAGCAGTCGCACACGGCACTCGCGACGCGCCGCCAGCGGGCCCGGTGTCACAAGGTCCCCGAGGGCGACATTGATCTGCTCCCCGATGCGCGCCAGCGCCTCGCGGTCGTTGCCCCGGCTGCCCGCGCTGCCGAAGTAGGCCTCGTCCAGGGTCAGCAGCAGGTGCTGCCGCACCTGCTCCGCCACGGCGGTGCGCAGGGCGCGCTCGCTCCCGGCGTACAGGAGCGCGGCCAGCAGGACACTGCCCAGCAGCCAGAGCACCAGCAGCCGCGCGCCGTGACTACTCATCCCCGCAGGGCCTCACCAGTCGCAGGGCGCGGAAGAAGTCGACATCCGAAACCGCCGCCAGGCGCCCGAGGCCCTCGGCCAGGTCGCAGTGGGCGGGGGTGTCGAGAAGTTCCCGGTGGATGTACCAGGCGGGGCCGGGAATGGTCTCCTCCAGCACGAGACCCGGCGGCAACTGCAACGCGCTCTCCGGCCCCTCGCTGGAGAGCAGCGCGGGTATGACGTCGATGTCGCCGGCGAACAGGGCCCGGTACATCTCCCGGTAGGAGCGGAAATAGACAATCTCCGGCACCGCGTCGAGTCCCGCCTTGCGCAGCTCTGCCATGGGAATCTGGTAGGAGGAGACGCTGTTGGGATCGTCCAGCAGTCCCAGGCGCCGGCCGCGCAACCACTCTTCACTGAGTTGCGGGGTACCCTCGAGGGAGACCAGCTGGCTGCCGTAGTCCGGGTAGCGCGCCACCACCTCGTACGCGAGCCCGCCGGGCAGCGCCTGCCCGGCGCTGCGCATCAGCTCGGGCTTGGCGATGACCAGGCCGTAGCGGGACTCGTGCAGCACACGCAGGTCGAGATTGTCGCGGTGTACGCTGAGTAGCTCCACCGCCGAAAAATGGTCCGACAGCAACGCGGAGCGGCACCAGGTGTCCAGCAGTTCCAGGCCTTCGAGGTATACCGCGTCGAGCACCCGCAGTTCCGGCCCCCCGGGGGGTGCCCCGGTCTCGCAGCGCTGGACATTGTAGTCGCGCACTTCCAGCGGGCGCAGCTGCGTGGCCGAGACGGACAACTGCCAGCTCACGGCGAGCGTTGCGAGAAATGCGGCGGCGTACAGCAGGTAATAGTACGTCGCATGGCTGAGGATGCGGCGCGCGGAGAGAATCGGTCGGCTCCAGGAGTTATTGTGTGCGGAGATCCAGCCGCTATTTTCGCCGGGATACCCGGCGCAGGCAAGCCGCCCCGCAGGCGCCGCCCCACATGGCGCGCAAGCGGTTCGATGGGGTAACCTTGGTCGACCGCGACCCCGGCCGGGCCGGCAGGACAACACAACCAGGGAACAGAGGAGCCTCCCCATGTGGCCACGCACCGCGGCAGCCGCGGCCCGCATGTTCATCCCCGCGCTTGTCGCTGTCGCCACGGGCCTGTTGGCGGGCGGGTGCGGCGGCTCGCCGGCTCCCGGGGGACCGAATATCCTCCTCGTGGTCAGCGATGACCAGCGCTGGGACGAGCTGGGCGTCGTGCAGCAGCAACAGGGGATGCTCGCGCGCTTCGGCTTCCTGCAGACGCCCCACCTCGACCGTCTCGCGGCGCAGGGCGCACGATTCTCCAACGCGTTTGTCACGACATCACTCTGCTCCCCCTCGCGCGCGGCGATTCTCACCGGGCAGTACAACCACGCCAACCGCATCATCGACAACGAGACCGCCTTCCCGGACAGGCCCACCTGGGCGTCCCTGGCGCGCGACGCGGGCTACGCCACGGCCTACTTCGGCAAGTGGCACCACGGACGACAGTGGGAGCGCCCGGGCTTCGACTATACGGCCACCTATGCGGGCCAGGGTTTTTACGACGGCACCGATTTCCGCGTCAACGGGAAGTACATGGCAGGCAAGGATCGTTACGTCGACGCCATGACCACGGACCTCGCCATCGACTATCTGCGCAGTCGCGGCGACCGGCCCTTCGCCATCATGCTCGGCTTCAAGGCGCCGCACCGCCCCTACACCGCGGCGGCTGAACAGGCGGAACTGTACACCGACAGGCAGGTCAGGCCATCCGTGAACCGACGGTCCCGGGCACCGTGGCTGGACGCGACGCTGCAGGTTCGGACCGACAGGGCCTGGATGCGCACCCAGCGCGGGGAGCTGCTTGAGCGCATGCGCACCCTGACGAGCATGGACAGCAACCTCGGCCGGCTGCTGGACGCACTGGACGAGCTGGGCCTCGCCGACAACACGGTGGTGATATTCACCAGCGACAACGGCTACCTGCTCGACGACCACAGCCAGGGGGACAAGCGCCTCGCCTACGAGGAGAGCATTCGCGTGCCCCTGCTCGTGCGCCTGCCGGGCCAGGCGTCCCCCGCGGTCATCAGCGAACTGGCACTGAACATTGATATCGCCCCCACACTCCTGGACATCGCGGGCCTGCCGGTGCCGGACTGGATGCAGGGCCGCAGCCTGCTGCCGCTGCTTCAGAACCGCGCGACGGACTGGCGCGACGACTTCCTCTACGAGTACTGGCAGGAGAACGAGTTCTGGCAGGCGGCGCACATCATGCGCAGGCCCACCGTCTACGCGGTGCGCACGCGGACGCACAAATTGATCACCTACCCGGACTTCCCGCGCTGGACGGAGATGTTCGACCTGTCCAGGGACCCGTTCGAAACACGCAACCTGGCAAATTACCCGAGCGCCAGGGCGACGCGGGAAGCCCTGTGTGACCGTCTCAAGGCACTGCAGCGAGAGACCGGCTTCATCGATCGCTCGGGGGTCAACGGCTGGCTGCTGGGGATCACCGAGTCCACCGGGCCCTACTACCGCTACCTGCGCAGCCCGGTGGAAGACTGGCACCCGCCCCTGTACCGACCCCCCTGCTGAGACCTGTCGCAGCCACTTACCCAGACCCTGGCTAGAGCGGTTCGGGTGAACCGCCCTGGCGGATGCGGTAGGTCCCGCTGCCGGGCACCGCCAGGGACTGGAACGCCTCTGCGCCGGGCCAGCGCACCCGCAGGGTGAACGGCCCTAGGCGACGGCCCAGGCCGAAGTGCACGAGGTGGGTGTCCTGGGAACGGCCGTAGCCGGGGCCGATTTCCCGGTACCCGAGCAGCTCGTCCTCACCGCTCCACAACTCGACCTGCGCGCCGATCGCGTCGCCGTTGGCCTGCACGCCCTCCAGTTCCAGCAGCAGGTAACCGTGATCCGTCGCCGTGTTGTTGAGCCAGAGCTGGTAGGGCCCCACGTGGGAGGGCAACAGGCCCTGCCCGTTGGTATAGAAGACATCGGGCAGGCCGTCGTCATCGAAAAACCCGTGGACCACCATGTCGGCGCGGAAGATGTCGTCCTCCGCGTTGTCCATGACATCTCTGCGGGTGAACTGCAGGTTGCCGTGGTTCATTATAAGGACGGGCGTGCCGTTATAGGCGGCGTAGTCGCGGCTGCGCAGGCCGATCACGTCAACCAGGCCGTCGTTGTTGAAGTCGGCCGCGGTCACATCGTTGGTCCACAGGTTGTGATCCAGCACGGGCAGGTCCAGTATCTTCCAGCCGCGCCCCTCGCGGTTTATCACGATGTAGTCGCGCACCTCCCGCAGCGGGTTGATCTCCAGGTCCGCCACCTCCACCAGCGCCATGCCGCCCGAGGCAATCAGTCCCTTGGAGTCGGCGCTCACCTGTGGGTCGTGTTTCCAGACCACATGCCACTGGCGGGAGTCCCGCTCGTACCACAGGTAGGTGCCGTGCTCATCGAACGAGTCGGGCCGCCCCAGGGCCTGGCGCCGATTGACCCTGACCTTGCGCCCGGCGGGGTTCTTTTTCTCCGCCCCGAGGAAAATGTCGCGGGGGTCGGTGCGATTCCTGCCGAGATCCGATAGGTGCTCGACAAAGTTGATCCGCAGCACACGCTCCTCTGCAGTGAATACCAGGCGGTCGACATCGTCCCCGTCCTGGTTGACGATGGAGAAGTGGAGCTCGTCGGCATTGCCGGAGATATTGTCGGAGTGGGTGTGGCCGCTGATGCCGCCGAGGAAGATGTCCGGGAAGCCGTCGTTGTTGAAGTCGGCGACGGTGGCGGAGGTCACCCAGTGGAGATCGTCCAGCGCGGTGTCCACGGGCTCGAACTCCCCGTCGTTGTTGCGGTAGAGATTCACCTCCAGCTGGCCCAGGCGCAGGAAGTCGGTATCGCCGTCGCGATCGTAGTCGAAAAACAGGTCCATCCCGATGGACTCCAGGCGCCGTGCCAGGGAGGAACCGGCATCGGGGTGCAGGCGGATGCTCCCCGGTTCACTCGTGTTCCTGAAATAGAGGTTGGTGGAGCCCTCGCGGCGCTTGTGCAGTGACGCGAGGTACAGGTCCACGCGCTCGCCCGAGGGGTTCGCCAGCGGGAAAAAGTGCCGTGAGCGCATGGTGGGGAGGGCGATGTCGACGCCCTCGGTCACCTCCTCGAAGCGCAGCTCGCCCAGCTCGGCCAGCAGGCTGCGATAGGCGCGGTTTGCGGAGCCCTTGCCGATGCCGTCCGCCCCGCCGCCGGCGTAGACGAAGTCCCGGTCGCCGTCGTTGTCCAGGTCCACCACGGTGTAGCCGTGGCGGTCGTCGAAGTTGTCGATGGGGACCGCGACGGTGTCCTCGTCAAACACATCGCCCCGGTTGAGGAACAGCGAGGGCGGGTGACCGTGGTTACCTACCAGAAGGTCGTCGCGCTGGTCGCCGTCGATGTCGGTCGCGACCACGGAAAACGTGGGCGAGTAGCGCAGCAGTCCCGCCGCTGCGGTGTGGTTCTCAAAGCCCACTTCGACGACCGGCGCGGGAGGCGATTCTTCACAGCCGACAAGCACCGCCGAGGCCAGCAGCATCGGTAAAAAAAACGTGTGGCTGGCCCGCAGTAGCATGGTCACTGGGTACGATCCTGGCAGTCCGTTCGGGGAGGCTCTCGACGTTCTCACAGGGTCCGGGCCCAGTCAACAAGCCCGCCCACTGGCCGTTTCAATCCACCCGGTTCTCCACTAAACTCAGGCGCACATCTACTCCCGCGGTTGCACGGGGCACACCATGCAGGGCAGAAAGCGCGTCTATCTACACGTGGGCCAGGACAAGGCCGGCTCCACCGCGATCCAGGTCTTCCTGGCGCAGAATCACGATCGACTCAAGGCCCTGGGCTACGATTCCGTGGGCGGCAAGGTGATGCACCACGGCCCCATCCAGGCGGCGGCAATCGACCGGGATGAGGCTGCCCTGGCCGCGATCACCCGCTACATCGAGGACTCCCCGGCAATGAATCACACCATGTCCTTCGAGGGCTTCTACGCCCTTGCCGACGAGGTCATGGAGCGGCTGCTGGAACCTCTGAAGCACTTCCAGCTCGTGGTCCTGTTCTACGTCCGTCGCCGCTCGGACAAGTACCGCTCCGGCTTCGCCCAGAATCTCAAGCTGCAGCGGGACGACCAGCTCAAGGAAGCGCGCTCGGTCGTCAACGGCGAGGTGAACAGGCTCAAGCCGGAAAGGAACAGGAACATGGACTACCTCGCCATCGTGCGACGCTGGCAGAAGAAGCTGAAAGAGCTCGGTGAAGACAATGAGTTCCGGCTGCGGGTCTATGAAAAATCGTCTTTCGCGGACGGCGATCTGCTGACCGACTTCGGCCGCGCCATCGACCTCCTCGACGAGAACCAGTCCCTGGAAGACGCGGGTCTGAAACGCCCCAAGACTCGCCCCAATCCCAGCCTGTCCCCGGCCGCCCAGTACCTGACGATCTTCTCCCGGGTATTCAAGCCCTCAAAAGAAGAGGCGCGCTGGCTGGAACGTGTCCTGGCGGCCGCCGATGAACCGGGCGCAAACCGCGGCTCGATGATCTCCGATCGCATTGCAAAGTCACTGGATCGCAAGTTCGCACGCGACGACAAGGTGCTTGCAAAAGAGTTTTTCGGGCGATCGAAACTGTTCCGCGAACCATTGGGGTTACATCACGCGTGGCCGGGCGGGGACGATTTCACTCGGCTGATCAATGCCGTGGCGCAACAGGAAAAGCTGTTCGACCCGGAGTGATTCCCGGGCGGGCACGCGCAGTCGACAGCATTTCAAGGCAGTGTGATCACCGGCAAACCCTGGCGCAGGTGCAGTGAGCCCGGGCCGGCGACGTCCACCACCTGGATCTCCGCCTGTCCGGGCCAGCGTACGTGCAAACTGAACGGACCCTGCCGGCTCCCGAGCCCGAAGTGCAGCTTGTGCGTATCCTGGGAGCGGCCGTAGGCGGGCCCGAGTTCCCTGTATCCCAGCAACTGGTCACCGGGCCCGTACAACTCCACCTGTGCACCGATGGCGTCGCGATTGGCCGCGGTGCCCTCCAGCTCCAGTAGCAGGTAGCCCAGCGCGGGGTCACCCCGGTTCAGCCAGAACTGGTAGGGACCCCGGTGGGAGGGCAACAGGCCCGCACCGTTCGTGTAAAACACGTCGGGCAGTCCGTCGCCGTTGAAAAAGCCGTGTACCACGAGGTCGGCCCGGAAGATGTCGTCCTCCGCGTTGTCCAGGATCTCCTGCCGGGAAAACTCGCCGTCACCGTGGTTGATAACGATGAACGGCGTGCCGTTTTCCTCAGCGATGTCCCGGCTGCGCACGCCGATGATGTCGACAAAGCCGTCGTTGTTGAAGTCCGCGGCGGTGACATCGTTGGTCCACTCGGCGTGATGCAGCAGCGGCAGGTCCAGGACCTGCCACGCGCCCCCGGTGCGGTTCATCACGATATAGTCGCGCACCTGGCGCGATGCCTCCGCCTCGCGGTCGCGGTGTTCCAGCAACCGGATGCCGGTGCCGTACAGGATGCCCTTGGCACCGCCGGACTCCGGCGCCGCGTGCTGCCAGCGCAGGTGCCACCGTTCACTGTCCGGGTCGTGCCAGAGATAGGTGCCGTCACGGTCGAACACCTCCGGCCTGCCCGTCGCCTGCCGCCCCCCGATGACCGCCAGTCGGCGGGCCGGGTTGTCCTTGCCTTTGCCGAGAAAAATATCGCCGGGATCAGTGCGGCTCCTGCCCTGGTCGGAGTAGTGCTCGCGGAAATCGATGGCCACTTTCGCCTCGTCGACGCTGAAAACGATTTCGTCGAACGCGTCGCCCGCCTGGTCCACGATCGAGAAATGGATCTCCCCGGCATTGGCGGAGACATTGTCGGAGTCGGTGTAGCCGCTGAGGGCGCCGAAGTAGAGGTCGGGGTAGCCGTCGTTGTCGAAATCCGCGACGGTGGCGGCGTGAACGGCGCGGACCTCGTCCACTTCGGACTCGATGTGACTGAAGGTCCCGCCGTCGTTCCGGTACAGCCGGGCGCGGTGTTCGCCTATACGCAGGAAGTCCACATCGCCGTCGCGGTCGTAGTCGAAGAACAGGTCCATGCCGCGGGACTCGAAGCGCCGGTTGAGGGAGGAGTTGCCGTCCACCGCGAAACTGATGGAACCGTCGGCGCTGGTATTGGTGAAGTAGAGGTTCGTGGTGTCCACGCGCCGCTTGTGCAGGGAGGTCAGGTAGAGATCGACGAGACTGCCGTCCCTGTTGGGCAGGGGCAGGAACTGCCGCGAGCGCCACATGCGATACCCGATGTCGGCGTCGTCGAAACCCTGACTGAAGGCAAGGGACCCGGTCTCCACCAGCAGGTTCCGGTAACCCGCGTTGGCCACGCCCCTGCCGATGCCGTCCGCCCCGCCGCCGGCGTAGACGAAATCCCTGTCGCCGTCGTTGTCCAGGTCGACGAAGGTAAAGCCGTGTCGGTCCAGGCGGTTGTCGAGGGGCACGAGCTCGCTGGCCTCGCGGAACACGCCCGCCTCGTTCAGGAACAGGAAGGGCGGGTAGGCGTGGTTGCCGACGAAGATGTCGTCACTGCCGTTGTTGTCGATATCCGCGACGACGGCGGAGAAAGTTGGGGAATAGCGCAGGAGGCCCGCCGCCTCCGTCAGGTTTTCGAACTGTACCGGCGGTGGAGGCCCCGGCGCCGGATTGCGCTGGCAGGCGGCCGCGAACACCGTAAAGGACAGGACGAGCGCCATGGGGCAGAGCCGGGCGGACAACAACGTGCACTGCATAGGCGCGAGCTCGATTTCCTGCGACGGTCGCCCCACACGACAATCGACGTCCTGGCGGGTCAATCCACGCGGGGGAAGAGGACTGCGGGAAAACATCTCACACTCTTCCGGGACGGTCAAATTCACTACAGACGTCGCGTCGACATGGCAAACCACGGGGCTTTATCGCAATCCTGCGCCGCATAATCTATGCTTGGCCACTGGCTTTCTCGGGCATAACTCATAACGCACATGCGGGGCAACACGGCGATACTCCAGCAGCCCGTGCGGGACACGACACGCACGCGCAGCACCCCTACCCGCCGGCGGGTGTCCGGAAGGCGGCAGTGGTGAGGCACGTCTGGCTGCACATCGGCCTTGGCAAGACAGGCTCTTCCGCACTGCAGGCGTGGCTGTCGTTGAATTCGGCTGAACTGGCCCGGCAGGGTATCAGCCACGCGGACCTGGTGCCCGAAGCCAAGAGCGGCGAGGTAACCTCGGGCAACGGCTTCCCGCTTTGGCAGGCGTTTCGCAACAAGGATTACGACGCGGTGGAGGAACTGCTGTCCAGCGTCTACTTCGGGGACAGCGCCTCTTCCGCCGTGATCAGCTGCGAACTGTTGCAGAACATGTCGCGCAAACACATTCGCATGCTGCGCGATATCGCCAACCGCCGGGACATCACCGTCCACATCGTGGCCTTCGTGCGCAGCGTCTACGAACACTGCTACTCGAGCTACGCACAGAAGGTCAAGCGCGGCGGCGCCGAGCACGTGTTCGGCTCCAGCCCCGAAGACCTCTACAGTGCCAGGTTCGCCGACTCACTGATCAACTTTTCACTGTACTTCCCCGACAACGTCACCGTCCTGAACTACGACGAAACCGGGCGGGATATCTTCAGCGCTTTCGCCGCGGCCACCGGTATCGACCAGGGCGCTACCCGCGCCCTCCAAGAGACCGTCAACCGGAGCCTGAGCCCCGGCGAGGTCGAGGTAATGCGAAAGATGAACCGCCTGCACGGCGGCGTCTTTTCCACGGCGATCTCCAACCACCTGCTGGCCCTGCACCCCGGAAAGCGGGGGGACGTGCACTACGACGAGGAGCTCCTCGCCCGGGTGAGGGAGCACAGCGGCGCCGAGGTGGCCTGGGTGAACCGGCAGTTCGACGTCGACCCGCCCCTGCAGACAGATCGCCGGGCGCTTGCGCCCGCGCCCGCAGGCGACGCTCCGCAGGACGAGGAGTCCGCGCTCTCCGCCACACTGGACTGGGCGCTGGCAGCTGAGCCGACGGCGGAGAACGCGATACACCTCGTGGAGTTTCTCGAGGCCCTTTCCGGCTATCTCGGCGAAGCCGGGTACGACAACGCGGGCAATCCCGCGGGGCGCGCGGCCCAGCTCAGGGACGGCGCGTCTTACAAGACTGCCCTGCGCGACGCCGACGAAGCAGCGGCGCAGGGGCCGCCGCGGCGGTTCCTGATCACCTACTTCGATCCCCCCCATGAGCTGACGGCAGAACAGGAGCGGGAACTGGGTGTCGCACTGGTGGCGTGGCTTGCCCGCCTGGGGAAAGTGTCAGAAGGCCCCGCACTCAACCCGCTGAAGAAGGGTCTTGCACTCGGCCCGGGTGCCGACGGTGACAACGGCGGCCCGCACGCGCTGAACGGTTTTACCATCGTGGAGTCGAGGTCGGTGGACGAGCTGCAGTCCCTTGCCCGCGCCTGCCCCCTGCTCGAGGTGGGAGGCGCAGTGCAGGTATCGGAGATCGGCGAAATGGGTTACTACACGAAGTCTGCGGGCTGAGTGGCAACTGTCTCAACGCTGCCGGTATTGCGGCCCGGCGCGACCAAATAAAGTTCTTCTGGTCTTTTCCACCCAATTCACACCGAATGTCGCCAGGCCACACTCACGGTAGAGCTTTCACTCTAGAATAGGACCCCAGCCCGAACCGGGAGACAAGGATGTCCTCGCCGAAAGCACACAAGGCCGCGGCGCCGGCATTGCGTTCATATTCCGCCAAGACCGCGTTCGAGCGCCGCCACCGGTGTCACCGCTCCAGGCCGAGACTGCTGGCGCTGTCGGTAGCCATTGCAGCCCTGACCGCGGGTGGTTGTCGCATCGAGGTGGAAGTGGAGGGAGAGGGCAGTGTCTCCAGCGACAGCGGGAGCATAGACTGCAGCCACGAGGGTGGGCCCGACTGCGCTGAAACCTACACCAGCGGCACGACCGAGCTGCTGCGCGCGACCCCCGCTCCCGGCTTCGTCTTCTCCGCCTGGGAGAATTGCGACTACCTGGACCTGCTCTCCTGCATCGTCTCGTTCAACGACGCGGCGGCCGCCACGTCCGCCACCGTTCCGATCCGGGCACGATTCGAGGAGGTACGGCCGTCAGTGGAGCCCGCCACCTACACCTACAATGCCTGGGGGCAGCGCGTAACGAAGACCGTGGCAGGCAAGACCACGGTCTTTGTGTACGACAACCAGGGCCTGCTGATAGCCGAGATCGACGGCCAGACCGGGCAGACCCTGCGCGAGCACATCCACGTCGACGCCGTACCGGTCGCCCAGATCACGACGGACCCGGTCACGGGCCGGGAGACGACGCAGTTCGTGCACACCGACCATCTCGGCACCCCCACCCTGCTGACCGATGAGAACGGCCAGGTGGTGGCGGATATAGAGGCCACCCCATTCGGGGAACCGTTCGTGGCGTACAGCGCAGTGGCGCACAACCGGCGCTTTCCCGGGCAGTACAGGGATCGGGAAACGGGTCTACACTACAACTACTTCAGGGATTACGACCCGACGCTGGGGCGGTATACCCAGTCGGATCCGATCGGTTTGGGGGGTGGGCTAAATACCTATGCCTATGCGGCGAGCCGCCCCACGTCCCTGATTGATCCACGGGGGCTTGAGTTTCTGAATGCCGCAGCCTGTGTCGGCGCCTTGGGGTCGATAGTGTCGATTAGCGACATTCTGAGATTGATGGATGAATCGCAAGACCCCGAGGTTCAGTCCATCAATGAGCAACTCGCAAATGTGGACGCCCAACTCGGCGACCCGAATCTCTCCGACGAAGAGCGACTAGAGTGTATGGCAGAAAGAAAATTGCTGGAGTCACAATTGATCGATAGGGTCTCGGAAATCGGTAACTCGCACGCGTTTGACCTGGCGGCATCCGTTCTGGCTGCCGGCGCATTCGGCGCGGGCTGCGTAATACTCTTTCCGGTACCCGGCGTATGACACCTTTACGCATACTGCTCCTGGTCCTGGCCTACGGGGCGTCGGCAATGGTGGTTCGGTACGTTGTAGACACCATTTTCCCCGCGGGCTACATCATCCCGGGCGCAGGCATCTCCCCGGGCCAGGCCGCCTACTACGTGATGATGATCGCCCCGGGGCTGCTTATCTCAAGCTGGTTCCTGTGGAAGTCTCGCAGGGAAAAACTCGAGGGCGCACGGGGCAACACCACGTTCCTGGTGGTTCTGTTACTGGTGTCTGTTTTTGCGTTGGCTTTCGTCTTTTTCGGGAAGAGATGGATGGGGGTGATGTAGGTCGCGCTGGGCAAGTTGCGAGGGGTAAGTATAAAAAAACCCCCGGCGAGCGAGGGTTATTTTCAGGGATTGGTCGGTGTGAGATGGCCCGAAAAGCCGCCATAACTATCTGTATTTAATAAAAATACTTATTCTTAAACTCCACACATACCCCCAAAAGTGCCCCCTTGGGGTGTCAGTTAGGGATGCAATTGGGGCAATTTCGCACGCCTATTCCTGTACTCGCGCTCTATCAAATATCTCCTGCGCCAGGTGCTCATGCGCCGCCGAACGGAATTCAGAATCCGTCATCACCCTGGAGAAGATTTCCTCGTTACCTTCCATGCGCGCTATGAACAGCTCGTCCAGCATGCGATCAAAATAGGCCGAGAAGTTCGCGAAGTTATTGGCGCGGGCTGCCTCCGCGATGTTTTCGTCGTTTTCTGCGGAGGATCGTATCTGATCGAAGAATAACTGATCGGCCTCCGTAAAATCAGTACCAAAGCGATCGTTGAGAGTATCGATAAGGCTTGACAGGGCAACAGGTTCTTCACCGACACCGCTGGTGCCTACATCTGTTGGCCCCTTCAGGGGATAGGCATCGCCCTGCCCTAGGTCGATTGAGCCTTCCGTCATCTGTTGGAGCCTAAAGAAGCGCAGCGCCACCTCATCATCGAGCACAAAACGGTGTCCATCGCCTGGTGGTGGCAGCTTCGCCAGCAGGTTCCGCACGAAGGCGTAGAGTCGCTCTAGGTCACTGTCCTGATAGGGGATAATCTGCGACAGGAAGGCATAAAGATTGCGATAGGCCGTCAGCTGGCCACGAAACAGCTCGCGATCTTCTTCGTCCCGCTCCGCAAAGCGTTGCACCACCGCGTCCAGTACGGCATTCATTACCCTGTGATCGCTCGCAGTATGGTCGCGCCTGCGGCTATACCAGACCTCAGCGAAAGCGGTCACGTCGTCAGGTGAAAAGATTGCCGACTCAAGCAGGCGATGCTGCAGTTCAGAGAGGCGCTGGGGATCAGCGTTCTCGCCTACGGGCGTAGTCTCGTAGTAGGGTTTGAAAGCTTGGTAGATGTCATTCTCTTCATTGGCAAAATCGAGGACGAACGTGCGCGACTTCCCCGGCGCGGTGCGATTGAGCCGAGAAAGTGTCTGCACCGCCTGCACACCGGACAACCGCTTAACCACATACATTGTCTGCAACAGCGGCTGATCGAAGCCCGTTTGATACTTCTCTGCGACCAATAGCACACGGTAGTCGTCACGCTCGAACGTCTCGGGCAACTCGCTCTCGGCAAGCCCATCGTTCATTGATACTTCTGTATAGGCTGAACCAGGGTCTTCGGGGTCCTCGACCGTTCCCGAAAAAGCCACCAGTGACCGGATGCCCGTGTAACCCTGTTCCTTGATATAGCGATCAAAGGCGAGTTTGTACTTCACCGCGGCAAGGCGCGAGCCGGTCACTACCATCGCCTTGGCCCGACCACCGAGTTCGTGCATCACATACAACCGAAAATGCTCGACGACGACGGAAACCACCTGCTCAATATTGACCGGATGCAGCTCAAGGTAGCGGGACAGCGCCTTCGCGGCTTTCTTGCGGGGTACATCAGGATCGTCCTCGACTTGCTTGATCAGGCCGAAAAATCGTTTGTAGGTGGTGTAGTTGGCAAGCACGTCCAAGATAAAGCCTTCCTCGATGGCCTGACGCATACTGTATTCATGAAACGGAGACGATCCGTATACTCCAGGCTCATCGAAAAGCGCCTTTGTCTTGAATTTAGGCGTGGCGGTGAATGCGAAAAAGCTTAGGTTAGGCTGGCGGGCTCGTCGCATCGCGTCTCGAAGTGCGGCTTGCTCCTGCTCGGAAAGCGCCTGGTCCTCTTCCTCTGAAAGCTGCGCGGCTATGGCTGCTTCGATACCGTCCTTGTTCAACATCCCCCTCAGGGCCGTCGCGGTCTCACCGCTTTGAGACGAGTGTGCCTCATCGACGATGATCGCAAACCGCTTGCCAGCGGTATCGATTTTCACTTCAGCGCCCTTTTTCTCCAGCGTAGAGAGCGCCCGCGAAATAAACGGAAACTTCTGGATAGTCGAGATAACGATGGGCGTACCCTGTGACAGCGCACGGGCGAGTTGCTGGGTATCCTCGTCGATTTTCTCCACGACACCAGTCTTGTGCTCAAACTGGTAAATAGTCGCCTGCAACTGTTGATCGAGCACGCGCCGGTCGGTAATCACAACGACTGAGTGAAATACTTTCTCATCCTGTGCGTCGTGTAGGCTGGCCAGCCGGTGGGCCAGCCAAGCGATAGAGTTAGATTTTCCGGAACCTGCCGAGTGGTGAACCAGGTAATTGCGCCCGGAGCCATTGGCCTTCGCATGGGCGACCAACGCACGCACCGCGTCTAGTTGATGATAGCGCGGGAAAATCATCGTTTCCCTGCGCACGGTGCGCACGCCCTTGTCAGTCTTGACCTGTTTTTCCTTCACCTCCAGGTGCATAAAGCGTTGCAGAATTTCCAGCAGGCTGTCCGCCTGCAAAACTTCATCCCACAAATAATGTGTCTTCCAGTTGCCTTCCACCGGCGGATTGCCGGCCCCGTGGTTATTGCCGCGGTTGAAAGGCAGGAAACGGGTCTCCTTACCCTGAAGCCGTGTCGTCATCCAAACCTCATCCGGGTCCACGGCAAAATGGACCAGGGCGCGCTTTCTGAACGCGAAGAGTAGATCACGCTCGTCTCGGTCGACCTCGTATTGATGCATCGCATCGGCGGCGCGTTGCCCGGTTAACGGATTCTTGAGTTCGGAAGTGACAACGGGGATACCGTTGACGGCCAGCGTCAGGTCAATGATGCAACGCCTGTTCCCGCCTCCGGCTTTTTTCATCACCGAAGTAAAGGCTACCTGGCGGGTGATGGTCAGCCGGTTCTTCGCGTAGTTTTCGGCTGCCTCCGGGTTCATTGATGTATTCGGACGAAACCAGGCCATGCGGAAGGTTTTGCCATAGCATTTGAAACCATGGCGCAGGACATGGAGTGAGCCTTTGAGTTCCAACTCCTTCGACAGGCTGTCCAATACCGTCGTTGATGTCTTCGGCCCTAGCAAAGCATCCAAAGCGTCCCACTTGCCTAGCTGGCTATCCTTCAGGAACCCGGTAACATCATCAGGGAAGAGTGCCAACTCCTCGTTATATGCGTCAGGACCGCGCTTCTCATAGCCTCCGAAGCCTGTCAGTCCAGACTCGATAGCCGTCTCGAAATCGTGTTCTGTATGGCCGGGCATGCCTACGCCGATGCCGCATGGATGAGGGTGTCATCGATCTCGATTCCGGCACCCTTCATGCGTGTAGCTAATTTCACCGCGACCTCTTTCACATGCTCGTTGAATTCGAGGTAAATGACACCGTTTACATCGGTCGGCAGTTCGAGTGCGCCTTTCTTTAAAAGAACCATACGGTCTCTGCCCAACGATGCGAGCACCATTCCAAGTTCGAGAATCACGTTTTGACGCGCTCTAGGCTGGCGATCTTCGTCAGACTGAGCCTTTGGATAGCCATAATCGTCCGGGGTAAGGAGAACGATGCCAAAGGCGGCTTCTTTGTAGATTTGCTGTTCCAGAGCTTCGATTAGTGTTTTTGACTCCCCATCGTTGTTCTGAAGTATGTAGGGATCAAGCCCCAATCGTCTCAATACCAACTCGAGTTGTTCGAGCGCGGGGGCATCGTGTCCATGCACTACAAAAATCTTTGTTTTCTCGTTTTTTGGCGTAACGGCTGGGACGGAAACTCCGGCAGAATCTCTATAGTTGAAAATAGCCTCCAGCTCTGCTTTTGGCTCCGCCTTGCCCTGGCATTGAATCGTTCCCTTGTGAGGCCAGTAATTGAGAGTTCCCTGACGTTGGGACTTGAACGTATGCTTGCCAGTTCCATCTTCAGACCATTCCCCGCGCATGCCACTTTGTTCCACAAGTGCACGGAGAGCATCGATTCCTTCATGAAATTCAGTCGCCATTTAGTTCTCCTCTTTGACCAGTGACCGCTGCGGTAATCAGAGCGGAGCGGTACTCGGTTAGCCGATGAATGCTGGCCTCAACATGCGCAACCAAGTTTTCAATGCGCTCCATTTCTTGTTCAGCAAAACGCGCGATCGAAACTTGCTCTTTAAACGGCGGGACAGTGACATGAAGCGAATGCAGCGATTCTTGCTCGATCGTTGTCATTGTAGTTGTCTTCGCCAACGAAATTAGTCTATCGCGGTAAGTGGCACATGCGAGCAGGAACGACAGAAACCTCGGGCACATCCGTTCTTGGCGGCAACGTGCTCTCACTAAATGACACTCAAAAACCGTGTCTTCGGGGACGTCCTGGGCGATAACTGCAACAGCGATCCCCTGCATTTTTAAGGATGATCTAACGAAGAATATGTCGCCGTCGGCGACAGAGTAATTATCGATCTCCCGTTCGTCACAACGAACCCTATCAAGCTTAGAGTAGTCAATTTTCAAGTCTGGACGATAGACATCAAAGACATTAATCAATAAAGCTCCTTCTCCAAACTCGCTCTTACGCTTGAATAGGCCATTGCGTAGGGGAGCCTTCAACACACGGCGCAATGGCACTACCTCCCAATGTGCCGGCACGTCACCTAGCCAGTCGATACCGGTGTTTTTCATGGGGGCATCGGGATTAAGACCCTTGGTGACTGCGAGGGTGATCAGGGCCTGATGCTTTTCGGCCAGGCGGTCCAGGAGAGCGCGCTTTTTCTCGATCAGCCCGTCGATGCGCGCCGTCTTTTCATCCAGGAACTGAGCGATCCGCTGTTGGGTGTCGAACGTGGGTAAAGGTAAAGGCTGATGGCCCACAATCTCCCAATCCGCTCGTGGCATCTTCGCCCCAAATGTCTCGGCATTGATCGTGTCAATGAAACCCTTCGACACCAGAACATAAAATAGAAAGCGGGGGTCAACTGCCTGTGACGGCCGAAGACAAATCAGCTCCCCCGAGCTAACGCCTTCAAATGTCGCATGAAAAACTTTGGCAAGGTAAGGACGGAGCTTATTAAACAAGACATCATTTGCCCAAAATTTGCGGCTGTCTGCCTCAGCCGGCTTTGGCTCTTCGACGAGCAGCTTTCCCGTCCATGATTCGATGTCTTCGTTTGATATATACGGAAGCGCCTCTCGCTCCTCTTCGGTTGGACGCCTCGTAGATAGACCCACCGACCATTTTAGCCAGCCACTTCCCCAGGCATCTGGAACTTGGGCCGCCCATTCAGGCAATTCACTACTGTGGGCAAAGTAGCTCACCCGACTAAACCCTCCAGAAGCCCCGCTATTTCCTCTTCGAGCTTCGTTATATCTCCCTCAATCTCATCAAGTGGCCGCGGCGGCTTGTAAACGTAGAAATGCCGGTTGATCGGTATTTCATAACCGACCTTGGTCTTGTCGTAGCCCACCCAGGCATCGGGCACATGAGGCAAAACTTCTCGTTCAATGTAGGCGTCGATGTCGTCGCGGAAAGCTTCAACCAGTCGGTCGTTGGGCTTGTCCGGCCCGAAATCCATCGGCAGAGGCAGCTCAGTGCCTGGAGGAAGGGGGATGTTCTCGGTGTCACGCAGTTCGCTGTCGGGCTCGGGACGTCCCTTGCTGTCACGGCAGATTTCCGCATCTGGATCGCGCTCACCGAGAGCAGCGAAAATTGCCTTCTTGATCGCTGCAGGCATTTTCTGCCCCGCCTGCTTCGCGGCCGCTACCAGGTCGTCCTCGAATAAAGCCCGGTCACTGTAGCGGCCCTTGCCTTTCAGATTTGCTAGAACAGCCCGGATAGCATCTTGCTGCTCGCGTCCCGCAGCCTCTTCGCGTTGCACGGCAGCTTCGTCCTTGCGCTTCTTGGACTTGGCGAGATTGGCAAACGCGGTCTGTTCATCGAGCCTGGCTATACGCTCCGTTGTTGCCTCGAAGTTCATCCGCAGGGGACGTTCTACCGTGACCTTCAGAAAGCCGAATTCGCGGTTATCGAAGATGCGGGAAATAATGCGGGTTTCGGTAGAGCCATTGATCTTGACCTCGGCAGTCTCGCCATCCTGACAGTTGCCGTAGACACGTGTGAGATGGGCGATCTGGTCGTCAGTGATCAAATTGCGCTTGTTATTCAGCGCCTTCTTGTATTCACTCTCAGTCATCTTGATGAATAGTCGGGTACCGTCGATGAGCTGGACCTTGCCGTGCCGCTCTGGCGGCTTGCGGTTAGTCACCAGCCAGATATAGGTAAAGATTCCGGTGTTGTAGAAAAGCTGGTCGGGCAGCGCAACGATGGTATCCAGCCAGTCATTTTCGATAATCCATCGGCGGATGTTGGATGGCCCTGAGCCGGCGTCGCCGGAGAACAGCGGAGAGCCGTTGAACACAATGGCGATCTTTGAGCCAGGCTGGTCTGCATCACCCTCAGCGTGGGGGTGCATTTTGGCGATCATGTGCTGCAGGAATAGCAGCGAGCCGTCATTGATGGCAGGGAGGCCCGCGCCAAAGCGGCCGGCGAAACCCACAGTGCTGTGCTCTCGCTCAACGACGCTTTTCTGGTCCTTCCACTCAACGCCGAAGGGCGGATTGGCCATCAGGTAGTGGAAGCGTTCACCCTCGAAGCCGTCTCGAGTCTTGCCGTCGCCAAGAGTATCGCCAAGAACGATATTGGCGGTGTCTTCGTCCTTGATCAACATATCCGAGCAGCAGATCGCCCAGGACTCGTCGTTGTACTCCTGGCCATAGAGGGCGAGTTCGGCGCGCTCGTTCTGCGAAAGAATCAGTTTCTCGGACTCCGAGAGCATGCCGCCGGTACCGCAAGCCGGGTCGTAAATCGTACGATAGATGCCTGGCTTGTACACATCCTGTTCGCCCGTATAAATCAGGTTGGCCATCAGGCGGATAACCTCTCGCGGGGTGAAGTGGTCTCCCGCCTCCTCGTTCGCCTGTTCGTTAAAGCGCATCACCAAGTGCTCGAACAGGTAGCCCATCTGCAGGTTGTCGATCCGGCCTGGATGCAGGTCGATGTCGGCCATTGCCTTGATGATCGTGAACAGGCGGTTGCTGGCGTCCAGCTTTTCTATCTGGTCGGCGAATTTGAATCGCTCGAAAATACTGCGTGCAGTCGGCGAAAAGCCGTTGATGTAGGCGACAAGATTAGGCGCGATGTTTTCGGCGTCACCGAGCAGCCGGGCAAACGTGTAAGGGCTGGTATTGTAGAGTGGATGCCTCCGGTTTGCGTCGGCGGCCTTACCCAACAGGCGATCCATAGCCGCTTCGGGCATGTCCTGGGCTTCCAGCTTCTCCAGTTGCTCCAGCACTGCGTCCTTGGTAGGCTCGAGAACACAATCCAGCCTCCGCAATACCACCATGGGAAGCATCACCAGGCGGTACTGGGGCGGCCGGTAGGGACCCCGCAGCCGGTTGGCAATTTCCCAGATTTTTACTTTAAGTTCTTCGTGTGTCTGGGCGTTCAATGGAGGTCTTCCTTAATCCTGGGTACAGCCATGACCATCACCTTCGGTGCAAGATGTAACTCATGGCTCAATCTTAGTTCTCCAAAAAATAGCTAGTAGATCTTCGATCGCAAAACCCCTGACGCGTGGATAATCGAGTATCAGTATCCTAGCCATACCCGTGATAGGGCGGGTTTTCTCGAACATCCGCTCGCACGACTACGTTCAACTCTGAATCAACTCAGACCTTCAGCGTCGCGCTATTGGCCTGGGTAACAGGCACATTCAGTCTTGTACTACGGAAGTGCTGAAAGGCCCCGCATCGTCCAGTATAATCCAAATTACAATAATACCTTCTATAAAGCAGGGCCAATTTTAGCTTTTGATGCAGATGATGGTCTAGGCCATCGAGTGAACGAATCATGGTAGGCAGCCGTAGCACTGGCAGATATAACCACTTCTTCTACACCTACCGTGCCGCCAAGAGAGGCGACTCTAAGGCTGCACAGTTTCTTCTCGGCCTCGCACTGACTCTTTTGGAATCTGACAAACCGATACCCCCAGGGCTTCGTCGATATTTCTTGTCAGTTGTCAGTGATCACAAGCTATACCACGAAATAATGTCTTACGAATCTCCGCCAGAGAGCACAAGGGGAAGACCTTCAGTAGATTCGAAGAGACGGAGATTCGACTACGGTATTCGAAGCCGCTTCAATCCGACTCGTTACACCGTCACGCAAGAATACGCTATGGCGATGATTTACCTTGTGTCGCTCGGGCACCCCATAAACGCGGCTCCCGCTGGCGGCAAGGAATCCGCTACCGTTATTGTTTCAGAGCTTACGGGCCGTTCAGAGCGTTCGCTACAAGATGACTACTACCGCCACAGAGACTCTCTCAGCAAGGACAGGTTTGTGCTGGTTCGGGGTGAATTGGAGTTGAAGGCTCTGAAAAACATCGCCGCATTCAAATCTGAACGGGAAGCTCGATAATCCGACAGCCATCGCAATAAATCGCCCGAACTCGCGCTTTTTCTGCGACGACGCTTCTCGCCGTCACAGCTACATTCCCCCAGGCCGTACAACCACAACCGATAGGGGATAACCATGGCTCACATCATCCTGAGGCTTCCCGGTGTAAAGACTCGCACAGGACTTTCCCGGTCTACCATCTACTTGCGGATTTCCGAGGGGACCTTCCCCAAGCCAGTTTCGCTCGGAGGCCGCGCTGTCGGCTGGATCGAAGCGGAAGTTGAAAATTGGCTGGAGCAACGCATCGCGGACTCTCGAGTCAGCAACGAGGGGGAAACAGCATGAGCCTCCGCAAAGCGATCAATGAGAAGTGCCGCGACTGTGCCTATGACCCACTCGACGCGGGCTCCGCCGCCCAACAAATAGCCTGTTGCACATCCACGGACTGCGCCCTGCATCCGGTCCGGCCCGTATCGGCAAAACTCATCCCCATTCACCTTCTAGAGGCTTATAGCGTCTCTCCTGAGCAGCTGGACGATCGGGCAAGGGTCTTAGTAATCCCGCCCGTAGTAGAAGTAGGAGACGGCCAAATTGGGCCTCTGCCTACCCTAGAATCGATTTCCGAGAGTTAGTCGGACATGGCAAGAAGTCGGGCAAAGTCCAAGGCTCGGTCTGAATCGCCAGGCGGCTTTGGTGCCCTGCCTCGTATCGTCTGGAATCATCCTGACTATCAAGATCTCTCCGGGAGTGCAGTCAAATTGCTCATGGACTTTGCCTGCCAATACAACGGGCGCAACAACGGAGATCTGACGGCAGCTTATACGATTCTCAAGCGGAGAGGATGGAAGTCTCAGGACACCATAAAGGCCGCAGTGAAACAACTAGTCCAGGCGAACCTGATAATTAGGACGCGCACCGGCCAATTCTGCAATCCAGGCGGCAGGTGCCACCTATACGCAATCACATGGAGGCCAATCGACGAGTGTCCTGGCCGCTGCTTGGACGTGAAGCCCACAACCATACCGCCCCGGAGGTTCAGTGTGGAATTAGCGTATCCGCCCACACCAAGAACTGGTGACAGCACACACCAGAAGTTGGTGCCGAAGCGGGCTAGAGATAAGCGAGGTAGGTTTCTTCCGAACCAAAATCTAGTGCGACTGGTGGAGACAGCTAACACCAAGAACTGGTGATCTTTTTAGTCTCCATGTGGTAGTGCTTTAAACATTTGGTGGTGCTCGAAGACTGGGGGCTTACGCGGGCCCAGGCAAGAACATCAAGCCTCTGGTCTATCTCGCGAGGCTTGGTCATACAAAACCAGTGGACTGTCAGGATACTACAGATCGATTTGCCAAATGATTTCGGTGACAATGAGCACTATCATGGGTGGAAGTCGCAGCCTAGTCAGGCGGCACCAATTAAAAAGATCCACTGAGGCAGTTCCAACAGTGGACATTCGTCTGTGGCAGCGCGGCGGCCTGCTCACCCCCGGTCGTTCGTTTCATTGGCAGTGGTATGGTAACAGCAGGTTTGTTGCGTCAATCAACGTTGTAGTGCGGCGTGGCGGAGTCGTCATACACCACTGCCACAATGAAGAAAAACGTTGGCGGAACAGTAACTACACAGTCTATATAGACTGGACAGACTGCCATTTCGGCAGCCAACGGCCGTGGTTTCTCTGCCCCGCTCGAAGCTGCGGCCGACGGGTGGCGATTCTCTACGGTAACTTCGTTTTCGCCTGCCGCCAATGTCACCATCTCGCTTACCCAAGCCAAAATGAGTTGCCATATGACCGTTTTGCTAGGCGTGCTGAACGCATTCGTGACAGGCTGGGGTGGGAGCCCGGCATCCTTAATGGCAAGGGCTCTAAGCCAAAAGGAATGCACTGGGGCACGTTCGAGCTGTTGTGCGTGCGACATGACAACTATGTCGGGAAATCGCTTGGCGCCATAGCATCCAAACTCGAACTCTGAGCTAATTCTTTGCATTAACCAGCCACGATAGTCTACATTTCGGACTCTTAAGCTCGCGTTTTACTTTGTGGCTAAAAACATCTTCCAGTTCGCCTAGCAACAAGGTATACCCATACAATTACTCTTCTTATCGGCTACCAGGCATGCACCCTGATATTTCAGAATTTTCCTACGGTTATGCATTTACAGAAGAAGTAGTTCAATCCTCCGAATATGGGCTGGAGGCGGCCCCATTGTTTCCGTCGCTCGTTCAAGAAGGAAAGTCTGGCGGTTACGATGTGGAAATTCCCTTCACCGGGTGGCCTGTTTTTCTGCAGTTCAAGCTCTGCCACTACATGACACGATCAACCGCTTTTGAGTGTGATAGAGCTGGGTTCGTGCCACCATTCTATCGGATGCCACTTCGGCCCCGAAAACACTCAAGACAGCATGACCTGTTACTATCCCTTGAATCAGAGGGAAATACCGTCTTCTATGCGGCACCAATGTTCCATATGCCCGACGAGCTGAATGAAGCGTACCTTGGACAAAGAATCGTCGAACGATCTGCGCTGGTTCGTCCAAGTCAGATCGGAACCCTTCCTTCTGACGGAAGTCATTGTGTATCCTTTCAGAGCGAGACCAACTACCAGCTATTTAGTGAGCCCGTTCCACTTGAGGGCGTGTTCACAGGTCCCGAGGTTTTGGGGGAGGTTTTATTACAGGGCTTGATAGATCGACCTGTGTTTGATGGTTCTGGTGAGAGTGTCGCCCATCTCGCAAATACGATGGTTGAAATTTTATCTAAGCATTCTCCCGAGCATGGAGATAACGAGGCCATTGAAAGGATTAGGGCTGAGCGCTCGCCGAGGCATCAATTGGCATACATGACGAGGGCCTACTTTAGTTGCGATATTCTATTGATAAGAAAGCGGCCTCAGTGAGTCGTTGAGCATGAATCAGTATGTTCAGCGTCAGCACTATATGACTTTCCATCAGCTGCGCTCTCGATACCTGCTGTGAACTCATTTTTCTAGGTCTGCTGTGATGGCTTTCCTTACTTGTGACCGCTCTTTTAGCTCGTCTAAATACTTCGCCCACCCCTGCATCATCTCGGTTCGGCCTTCCAGATGGGAGGTTCTATTGTAGGCGCGGCCGTTGGCGTCGCGAACTGCATGGGCCAATTGATGTTCGATCCAATCCACCCGGTAACCAAGTACCTCGTCCAGGATCGTGCGAGCCATGGCACGAAACCCATGAGGCGTCATAGTGTCGTTATCGTACCCAATTGTTCGCAGGGCACTGCGTACCCCGTTTTCAGACAAGCATCGGCTCGCACCTCTTGCACTAGGAAATACGTACCTCCCGCGCCCGGTGAGGGACTGTAACTCCTCTAGCAGAGCCACCGCCTGGGTGCTCAGGGGCACAACATGTGGCTGGCCCATCTTCATCTTGTGACCTGGAATCTCCCATTGGGACGTCTCCCATTTGATTTCGCTCCATTCCATCGCCCGTAGTTCTCCAGGTCGCTGAAACAAGAGCGGCGACAACAATAAAGCTGTTTTCACTACAGGTGTCCCCTGGAACCCCTCCATAGCCACCAGAAGGCGGCCGACTTCGACGGGATCTGTAATGGCCGCATAGTGTTTCTTGCGGCGTGGCTTCAATGCGCCCTTGAGGTCCCCGCTGGGGTCGCGCTCAGCCCGCCCAGAAGCTACCGCGTAGCGAAACACTTGGCCCGCTGTTTGCTTCGCCCTGTGAGCAATGTCATTGGCTCCCCGACTCTCGATCCTTTGCAGGGCTGCCAGCAGCTCGGGGGCCGTTATGGCAGCGATGGGCCGATTCCCGAGCACGGGATATAGGTCCTTCTCCAGAATGCGCCCTGTACGCTCCCGATAACTCTGAGACTTCTCGGACATCACACGGCTGAACCACTCCCTTCCCACCGCTTCGAAGCTCTCTGCGGCGGCCAGGTGGCGGGTGAGCCTGTCGATCTTGCGTTGCTCACCCGGGTCTATGCCCCGCCGAAGGGCTTTTCGGGCCTCCTGGTGGGCGTCGCGGGCCTCCTTGAGTGAAACCTCCGGGTACACACCCAGGGCAAGCGTCTTCTCCTTGCCCGCGTAGCGGTACTTGTAGCGCCAGTAGCGCGCCCCTTTGGGGTTCACCAACAGGTACAGCCCACCCCCGTCAGCGAGCTTGTAGGGCTTCTCCTTAGGCTTGGCTTGCTTCACCTGAGTAGCCATCAGCGGCATGGCGTACCTCCGGTCGATTCTGGGGGTATCGACTCTAGGGGCATGGAAAGTACCCCTGTCAGTACCCCCGCAATTGGGGGTATGGTGTTGGACGCAGCCGGACACCAATGGACGCAGTATAGTTAAAAAATCGCGGTTTTACAGGGGTTTATGGACGTTACCGGATGTTGCTGGAGGGATAATTGGTCGGTGTGAGAGGATTTGAACCTCCGACCCCTTCCTCCCGAAGGAAGTGCGCTACCAGGCTGCGCTACACACCGAGATTTTGAGGCGCGCTACTATACCAAAAGCGCCCCGGGGAACCAACGCCCCTCAGTACACCCCCGCCCACCGGGCCAGCCACTGGCTGAGCAGGCTCAGGGCTACCACCACGGCGATGAGCCCGAGCATCAGGCGCATGGGCTTGAAGGGCTTGCGCTCCACGGAATTCACCCCGCGGGACACGAAATCGTCCACCTTTTCCTGGTCCTCGGGGTAGAGTCGGTTGTCGTAACTGCGGTCGCGCTGGTCTGGGTCTTCGTCGGTCATGGCACTATCAAGGGCCCCCGAAAACAAAGGGGGGGGGAGAACGGATTCGCCCATTCTCCCCCCGAGACGGCGGAATGTCACCCCGCGGGGGACATCCCGGATGACACGCCCTACCCCAGCTGGAACAGCTCCTCCGGCATATCCATCAGGTTGCCGGCACCGGCGAGCATGGTCTCCTTCAGGCCCCGCGTGCGCGGCAGCAGGCGTTCGAAGTAGAAGCGCGCGGTCATCAGCTTGGCCTCGTAGAAAGAGGCATCGCCGTCCGCGGCGGCGATCTTCTCGCGCGCGACCACAGCCATGCGCGCCCAGAAATACGCGAGGGTCACGTAGCCTCCGTACATGAGGTAGTCCACCGCGGCGGCGCCCGCCTCGTCGGCGTTCTCCATGGCGGCCTCGCCGATTTTCATCGACAGGTCCAGCCACTCGTCCTTCGCGGCCTTGAGCGGCGCGATAAACTCCGCCAGTTCGTCGTCGCTGTTCGCCTCGCAGAACTCGTCGATAACGGCGGAGAAGTTGAGCAGGAGCTTGCCGCCGCTGCCCAGCACCTTGCGACCCAGCAGGTCCAGGGCCTGGATGCCGGTGGTGCCCTCGTACAGGAGCGCGATGCGCGCGTCGCGCACGATCTGCTCCATGCCCCACTCGCGGATAAAGCCGTGGCCGCCGTAGACCTGCACGCCGAGGTTCGCGGACTCGTAGCCCACCTCGGTCACGAAGGCCTTGCCGATCGGCGTGAGCAGGGCCATCAGGTCCTCCGCGCGCTGCGCGTCTTCCTCGCTGCCGCGCTGTACGATGTCGCCCAGTTGCGCCAGGTAATAAAGGAAGGCGCGGGACCCTTCGGCGAAGGCCTTCTGGGTCAGCAACATGCGGCGCACGTCCGGGTGCACGATGATCGGGTCCGCGGGGCCATCCGGGTTTTTCGGCCCGGTCAGGGAGCGCATCGCCAGGCGCTCGCGGGCGTAGCTCAGCGCGCCCTGGAAGGACAGCTCGGTGTGCGCAAGACCCTGGATGGCGGTGCCGATACGCGCCGTGTTCATGAAGGTGAACATGGCGTTGAGGCCGCGGTTCGGTTCGGCGATGAGATAGCCGGTCGCGCCGTCGAAGTTGAGCACGCAGGTCGCGTTGCCGTGAATGCCCATTTTCTCCTCGATGGAGGCGCAGTGCACAGCGTTGCGTTCGCCCACGCTGCCGTCGTCGTTCACCAGGTACTTCGGCACGATGAACAGCGAGATGCCCGCGGTGCCCTCGGGGGCGTCGGGCAGGCGCGCCAGGACGATATGCACGATGTTGTCGGACATGTCGTGCTCGCCGGCGCTGATGAAGATCTTGGTGCCGGTGATGGCGTAGCTGCCGTCGGCGTTGGGCTCGGCCTTCGTGCGCAGCAGGCCGAGGTCGGAACCGCACTGTGACTCGGTGAGGCACATGGTGCCTGTCCACTCGCCGGAGACCAGCTTGGTCAGGTAGTGCTGTTTCTGCTGTGCGTCGCCGTGTTCCTCGAGCGTGTGCACGGCACCGTGGCTCAGGCCCGGGTACATCAGCCAGGACCAGTTCGCCGTGCCGGCGAGTTCGTTCATGACGATGCCCAGCATGTTGGGCATGCCCTGCCCGCCGTACTCCGCCGGTGCGCTCAGCGCGGGCCAGCCGTTCTCCACGTACTGGCGGTAGGCGTCGGCGTAGCCCTCGGGGGTCTTCACCCCGTCCTCGCTCCAGGTGCAGCCCTCCTCGTCGCCGGTCTGGTACAGGGGGGACAGGACCTCCTCCGCGAAGCGCCCGCCCTCCTCGACGATGGCGTTCATCAGGTCCTCGGTCGCCTCCTCACAGCCGGGAAGCGTCTGGTAGAGCTTTTCGGACTCCAGTACCTCGTTGATGACGAACTGGATATCCCTGATCGGTGCTTTGAACTGGGGCATGATGGCCTCCTGACACTGCAATCCGCCCGCCCGGGCCCTCCTGGGGAATCCTCTCGGCGGGGCTATGTTTTCAGTGCTCACATTGTCCAATAAACGGCGCGGAAGTCAAATGACATTTCGCGCCGTGTGACGGGCTTCCGCGGTCAACGAGGGCAGTATAGGCGCACCTCGCGGGGCCGCAAGAAGACGGCTTAACCCCTTATAAGCTCTTGAATATCAAGGAATTTTGACGCCTCGTCGGCATCCCAGGGGTCCAGTCGGGGAAGTTCGCCCAAAAGGGGCGCCGGCAGCCGCTCCCGCAGGGTGTCCAGGTTTTCGGCGTGGCAGGCCATGGGGGTGCCCGGCTGGTTGGCGACCCACCCCGCCAGGGGCAGGCCGTCCCGGGCGACGGCCTCGGCGGTGAGCACCGCGTGGTTGATGCAGCCCAGGCGCATCCCCACCACCAGGATCACGGGAATCGCCAGCTCCCGGGCGAGGTCGGCCAGGGTCTCCCGGTGGTTGAGGGGCACCCGCCAGCCGCCGGCCCCCTCGATCAGCACCAGGTCGGCGCCCGCCGCCATCACGCCCCGGCAGTGGCCGGCGAGTTCCCCCGCGCGCAGGCGGCGCTCCTCCCTGGCGGCGGCGATGTGCGGCGCAATCGCTTCCTGGAGAGCGACGGGGTTGACCTGCTGGTAGGGCAGTTCGGCGGTCATGCAGGCCGAGAGGGCGACGGCGTCCTCGTTACGCCCGTCATCGTCACACCCCGCAGCGACAGGTTTGATGGCGGCTGTGGACAGGCCCTTCCCCGCCGCGGCCCTGAGCAGCGCGCAGCTGACCGCGGTCTTGCCTACCTCTGTATCAGTACCTGTAACAAAGAAGGTCCTGGTCATGTTTTCTCCAGCGCGCCGAAGATGACCTCGTAGGTGGCGGGCAACTGCCCGTCCCTGCGCCAGCCCTCGTAGGCCGCGAGCATGCCCTGCAGGGCGCGGCGGCTGGTCAGCCCCCGGGGGCGGTCCCGGTTCATGTTGTGGGCGCCCAAGGTTTTCAGTTCGTCCAGCAGGTCGCGCACCCGGCGGTAGTGCATGTTGAACACCCGCGTGTCGAGGTCGAGGCGAAGACCCGGCACCGCGTCCGCCGCACTGGCCAGGTCGCCGACGGGCAGGAAGGCGTTGACGTGCTGGTGCGCGTCCACCGCCGCCCAGGCGGCGCGCAACTCGCGCAGCGTGTCGGGCCCCAGCGAGGTGAAGACGCACACGCCTCCCGGGCGCAGTACCCGGGCCAGTTCGGCGAACAGGTGGCCGGGCCGGTAGCACCACTGTATAGCCAGGCTGCTGAACACGAGGTCCACCGACGACGGCGCCAGCGGCAGGGACTCGGCGTCCGCCACCAGCCATTCGCCGCTGCCCGCACAGCGCCGGCGGGCGTAGTCCACCATGCCGCCGGCGAGGTCCAGGCCGATGTAGCGCGCCGCGGGGAAACGGCGCCCCAGCTCCGGCGCGAAGAAGCCCGTCCCGCAGCCGAGATCGAGCACAACGTCGGGCTGAGTACTTACCCTGTCGAGGCTGTCGAGTAAGTGAGTACCCACATCACGCTGTAATCCGGCGACGGAATCATAGCGGCCCGCGGCGCGGCTGAAGGACTCGGCCACGGCCGTCTTGGACACCTGTATCCGTGCCTGTGTCTGTGCGTGTGCACCCGCCCCGCGCAGTCCCGCAGCGGCCAGGAAGACACCCGCCTCCCGGGCGATGTCGTCGGGGCAGGCCAGGGGCGCAAGGTGACAGCCGCAGGGCAGGTGGACCACCTGGCCACCCGCCGGCAACAACGATTCGAGCGCGTCCGCCACCGCGGGGGGGACCAGGGCGTCGGCCCGCGCCTGCAGGTGCAACTGGGGTACGTCGAGGGAGGCGACCGCTGCGCGCAGGTCCAGGCCGGCGAGCCAGTCCAGTCCCGCGGCGAGGGAGGGGTCCAGCGCCGGGCGCGGCAGCGTCCGCACCAGCTTGCGCAGCCCGAGGGGCTCTCTCTCGCCGACCAGTTGCAGTGCGCCGAAACGCTGCAGCAGGGAGGACGGGTTGTCGTCGAGCGCGGCGCGGAAACCGCCCAGCACCTCGCGGTCGATCCCGGGCCAGCCGTCCCCCGCGACGAAGCGCGGGTTGCTGCACACGGTTACCACCGCCGCCACCCGCTGCGGCGCACGCCCGGCGAGGGCGAGGGCGAGCTGGCCGCCCAGGGAGAAGCCGAGGTACACCGCGCGCGCGGGCGCGCGGGCCAGCAGCGCGTCGAGCATCTCTTCGAATGTGCCTTCGTGTCTGCAATCGAGTGTGTCTTCGTATGCGTCCTCGCTGTCCGCCGGGGCGCCCGACCCGGATACCCCGCCAGCCCCCGGCGCGCAGCCGGGAATGTCCAGCAGTGTGACGTTTGCCCAGGGTCGCAGGGAGCGCAGCAGCGGTCGCCAGATGTCCCGCGTGCTGCCCCAGCCGTGAAGAAGCACCAGCTCCTGCTCGGGGGCGCCCGTCGCGGGCAGGTACTCGTAACCAGTAAGCACTTACCTATCCCGCCAGCAGCGCGCGACAGTATCCAGCAGGCGATCGACCTGGGATTCCTCGTGGGCCGCGCTGAGGGTGATGCGCAGCCGGGAGGTGCCCCTGGGCACCGTCGGCGGGCGGATGGCCCCGATCAACAGGCCGGCGTCGAGCAGATTTTCCGCCAGTTGCACGGCGCTGTCCGCCTCCCCCACCAGCAGCGGCTGGATGGGTCCCTCCGCCTGCAGCAGCGGTAACTCCAGCGCCTGGGCGCCGGCGCGGAACCGCGCGACGAGATTCGCCAGGTGGTCCCGCCGCCAGGACTCCTCCTCCAGCAGCGCCAGCGACTCCAGCGTGGCGGCGGCGACGGCGGGGGGCATGGCGGTGGTGTAGATGTAGTTGCGCGAACGCTGCACCAGCGACTCCACCAGCAGCGCGGAGCCGGCGACGAAGGCGCCGCCCGTGCCGAGGGCCTTGCCCAGCGTGGCCATCAGCACCGGCACCTCGCTCTCTCCAAGATCCTCCGAAAGTAAGCTCCCTGCACCGCCGGGGCCGCGCACGCCGAAGCCGTGGGCGTCGTCCACCATCAGCCAGGCATCCTGTTCCGCACAGAGCCGGGCCAGGTCCGCCAGGGGCGCGCTGTCGCCGTCCATGGAAAACACGCCGTCGACCACCACCAGTTTCGCGCCGTCGACGCGGGCGAGTTTTTCCCGCAGTGCCGCCGTGTCGTTGTGCGGGAAACGGGCAAAGCGCGCGCCGCTATAGAGCCCGCCGTCCAGGAGCGAGGCGTGGTTGAGCCGGTCCTCGAAGACGTGGTCGCCGCCCTGCAGCAAGGTGGTGAGGACGCCGGTATTGGCCATGTAGCCGCTGGAGAACAGCAGCGCGGCCTCGCGCCCGGTGAATTCCGCCAGGCGTTCCTCCAGTGCACGGTGCGGAGCGCTGTGGCCGCACACCAGGTGTGACGCACCGCTGCCGACACCGAACTCCACGGCCGCCGCGCGCAGGCGCTCCACGACGCGGGGGTGGTTCGCCAAGCCGAGGTAGTCGTTGCTGCAGAAGTTGAGATACTCGCGGCCGCCGATGCGCACCATCGGGCCCTGGGCCGAGTCCAGCGTCGGGCGGCTGCGCAACAACCCCTCCCGCCGGCGCTCCTCGAGGCCCGCGATCAGTCGCTCTGAAAACACCCCCACCCGGGATTCCTGCGGCGCGCGCTGCGGCCGGGCACCTACCGCGCAGCCGCGTCGTAAAAGCGGGGGTCGGGGTCCGCGGGTGCCGCGCTGACGGCTCGCGGCTCGGGTTCGATGCCGAGGCGCGCGAACAGCGCCATGTCCCGGTTGGCTTCCGGGTTCGGCGTGGTCAGCAGGCGCTCGCCGTAAAAGATCGAGTTCGCCCCCGCGAAGTAGGCCAGGGCGTGCATCTGCTCGTTCATCTCCTCGCGGCCCGCGGACAGGCGCACGTGGGATGCCGGCATGAGGATGCGTGCCACCGCGATGGTGCGGATGAACTCGAAGGGATCGAGGTCGGCCTCGTCCGCCAGCGGCGTGCCCTCGACGCGCACCAGCATGTTGATCGGCACGCTCTCCGGGTGTTCGGGCAGGTTGGCGAGCTGTTGCAACAGCCCGGCGCGGTCGGACTGGTCCTCCCCCATGCCGACGATGCCGCCGCTGCAGATTTTCATGCCCGCGTCGCGCACGTAGCCCAGTGTCTCCAGCCGGTCGCGGTACGTGCGCGTGGTGATGATATCGCCGTAGTACTCCGGCGAGGTGTCGAGATTGTGGTTGTAGTAGTCCAGCCCGGCGTCCGCCAGCTCCTGCGCCTGGTCGTCGGTGAGCATGCCCAGGGTCATGCAGCTCTCCAGGCCCAGTGACTTCACACCGCGCACCATCGCCAGCACCCGCGGCATGTCGCGGTCCTTGGGCGAACGCCAGGCGGCGCCCATGCAGAAGCGGGTGGCACCGGAGGCGGCGGCGGCGCGCGCCTGTTCCAGCACCGCCTCGACTTCCATCAGTTCCTCGGGCTGAAGGCCCGTCTCGAAGCGGGTGCTCTGGGGGCAGTAGGCGCAGTCCTCGGGACAGGCGCCGGTTTTGATGGAAAGGAGTGTGCTCACCTGCACCTGGTTCGGGTCAAAATGGGCCCGGTGAATCGAGTGGGCGCGGAACAGGAGGTCGTTGAAGGGCAGCGCGAACAGGGCCTGGATCTCCTCCCGGGTCCAGTCGTGGCGCAGCCCCGGCTCAAGAGCGCCTGCGGGGCCCGCGGAGGGTGAAGAGGGTGACGATGTCGAAGATGAGGTTGTCGAAGATGAGGTTGTCGAATAAGCAGCGTGCGACTCGGTCATGGCAAACCCGGCGGAAAGCGGTCAATGGGGGATGGGCTCTATGATAGCGGGGGCCCTTTTACTGTCAACCAGGACGGCCGTGAATGGTTAACAAGTGCCTGGAGCCCCTGCTGGAGGGCCTGTTTCCCTCCCGCTGCGTGCTCTGCGGCCTGCCCAGCCACCGCGCACTGCCGTTGTGCCGCGGCTGCGAGGGCGACCTGGTGCCCAACCGGCCGGCCTGTCCCCGCTGTGCGCTGCCCCAGGCGCGCCCGCTGCCTCCCGGCATCGCCTGCGGCGCCTGCCAGCGCCGGCCGCCACCCTTTGCCGCGGCCCTGGCGCCGTGGATCTACGAGGAACAGCTGGCCTTCATCATCGGGCGCTGGAAGTTCGGCGGGGAACGGCGGCTGGCGCCGCTGCTCGCCCATCTCTTCCTCGCCCGGGCGCGCGGGCAGCTGTATCCCCCGGACCTGCTGCTCCCCACCCCCCTGCACTGGGGGAGGCGGTTCCGCCGCGGCTTCAACCAGGCGGAGGACCTGTGCGCGGCCCTGGTGCGCGGGGGCCTGCCGGCAAAGCTGGCCGGCCGCTCACTCGCCCGTCGCAGCAGGGCGACGCCGGCGCAGTCCGCCCTGGACGCGTCCTCGCGGGAGCGCAACCTGCGCGATGCCTTTACTGCCATCCGGCGCTGTGACAACCTGCGCATCGCCATCGTCGACGACGTGCTGACCACGGGCGCCACCACCGGCGCGCTGGCCCGCGCGCTCCTGTCGGCGGGTGCGGCCCATGTCGAGGTGTGGTGCCTGGCACGCACACCGGCACCCGGAAGCTGAGAACATCACATGCGCGCCTCCTGCCAGATCCTGTCGCTCCTCACCGCCCTCGTCACCGCGGGTGGCGTGCAGGGGGAGACACTGCGTATCGCCGTGGCGGCCAACTTCAAGCCGGCACTGGAATCCATCAGCGCGCCCTTCGAGCGCGACACCGGCATTCGCGTGACACTGAGCAGCGCGTCCACCGGGGTGCTGGCCGCGCAAATCACCCACGGCGCACCCTTCGACCTGTTTTTCGCGGCGGACCGGGACACACCCATGTCCCTCGCGCGCGCAAGCGGCGACGCGTTCTGCTACGCCCTCGGGCGTCTCGCGCTGGCCGGGGGAACACCGCGGGACCTCGCCCGCCCGGGAATCACCATCGCCATCGCCAATCCCGTCACCGCGCCCTACGGCCGCGCGGCGATGCAGGTGCTGCAGGGCCGGGCGCCCGCCGCCGGCCAGACAATACTGCGCGGCAACAATGCGGCGCAGGCCTACCAGTTCTGGCACAGCGGCGGCGCGGACCTCGCCATCGTACCGCTGTCCATCGCGCCGGCGGGGTCGGCGCTGGTGCCCGCGGACTGGTACGCCGAGATCGCCCAGTACGCCGTGGTGCTGAAACGCGGCGACGCGGTGTCCCGCTACCTCAATTGGTTTGAAAGTGCTACGGTGCGCTCTCTCATCACCGACGCCGGCTACGCAACGTGTCCCTGAGCAGCGCCGAGCTTGATGCGATCGTCCTGACCGTCGCACTGGCCGCCACCACCACCGTCATCCTGGTGTTGCTGGGTACGCCACTCGCCTGGTGGCTGTCCCGGCGGCGCGGGAACTTCGCCGCACTGGTCGAGGCACTGGTGGCGCTGCCGCTGATCCTGCCGCCGACGGTGCTCGGCTTCTACCTGCTGCTCATGCTCGCGCCCGACACGGTCGTCGGCCGCTCCTGGGAAGCGCTCACAGGGTCGCGCCTCGCCTTCAGTTTCAGCGCGCTGGTGGTCGGTTCGGTCATCTACTCACTGCCCTTCGTGGTGCAGCCCCTGCAGTCCGCGTTCAGCCGCGTCTCCCCGGCGCTGCTGGAGGCGGGCGCCACACTCGGTGCCACCCCGGGCGACCAGTTCCGCTCCATCGTGCTGCCCCTGTGCCGGCGCAGCTTCGTCATCGCCGCGAGCCTGGGCTTCGCCCACACGGTGGGCGAGTTCGGCGTGGTACTGATGATCGGCGGCAACATCCCCGGTGAGACACAGGTGCTGTCCATCGCGCTGTACGATTACGTCGAGTCGCTGCGTTTCGACGAGGCGCATCGCATCGCGGCGGGCCTGGTCGTGTTCTCGCTGGCCCTGCTTTTTCTGCTGTACCGCGGTGAGGGCGAGCGCGGCTGGCGGGTGCGCGCATGACCGGACTGTCCCTGCAACTGCGCTGCAGCGGGGCCCAGGGCTTTCGCCTGGAAGTCGACTGTGCGCTGCCCGCACGCGGCGTCACCGCGGTGCACGGGGCCAGCGGCAGCGGCAAGACGACACTGCTGGATTGCATCGCGGGACTGCGCGGGGACGACGTGGAGGGGACCATCAGCCTGGACGGCGAGCAGTGGCTCGGACAGGGGCGCAGTCTGCCGACCTGGCAGCGCGCGGTCGGCTACGTGTTCAACGACGCGCGCCTCTTCCCCCACCTCAGCGTCGAGGGCAACCTGCGCTACGCGCTCGCGCGCCGTCGCAACCGGCAGGGGCCCCGGTACGAACAGGTCGTCGACTGGCTCGAACTGGATGCGCTGCTGGCGCGAGACCCCGCTTCCCTGTCCGCGGGGCAACAGCAGCGCGTGGCCATCGGTCGCGCGCTGCTCTCGGCGCCGCGCGTCCTGTTGCTGGACGAACCGCTGTCCAACCTCGACCCCGCGGCGAGCCTGCAGTGCCTGCACTGCCTGCAGCGCATGTCCGGAGAATTGGCCATCCCGGTGCTCTATGTCAGCCACGATATCGAGGAGGTCAGCCAGCTGGCGGACCACCTGCTGCTGCTGGAGGCGGGCCGCATCGTCGCCCAGGGATCCCTGCTGGAACTGTGCGCGCGCCTCGACAACCGCCTATCGCAGGAGGAGCAGGCCGCCGCCATACTGCACGCCACGGTGCGCGGCCACGACACAGAGTTCGGCCTCACGTCCCTCGATCTCGAAGGCGAGGAGCTGTGGGTGAGCCGGCTGCCGCAGGCGCCGGGTACGACACGGCGGGTGCGTGTTCCCGCGCGGGACGTGAGCCTGTGCCGCGAGCGCCCGGGCGACAGCAGCATCCTCAACATACTGCCCGTCACGATCCGCGAGATGGCGGACAGCGGCGGCACCCGCGTCATGCTGCGCCTGAAACTCGGTTCGCAGTTCCTGCTCGCGCGTATCACACGGCGCTCGGCGAGCACACTCGGGCTCGCGGTCGGCGACAGGGTATTCGCGCAGATCAAGAGCGCTGCCCTCCTCATGGACGGAGGGGGCGAGGCGTGAACGAGCACCCCTACGAACGACTCGACCCGGACCTCGTCATCGCCGCGGTAGAGTCGGCGGGCTATCTCTGCGACGCGCGCCTGCTCGCCCTCAACAGTTACGAGAACCGCGTCTACCAAGTGGGCATAGAGGACGGCGAGCCGCTCATCGCCAAATTCTACCGGCCCGAGCGCTGGAGCGATGCGCAGATCCTGGAGGAGCACGCCTTCAGCCTGGAACTCACCGGCGCGGACGTCTCCGTGGTCGCGCCTCTCGTGGCCGGGTCCGGCGACACGCTGCATTATTACGAGGACTTTCGCTTCGCCCTGTTCCCCCGGCGCGGCGGCTACCCCCCCGAGCTGGACAACATGGACAACCTGCTGGTGCTGGGCAGGACGCTGGGCCGCATTCACGCGGTCGGCGCCGCCGGCGCCTTCCAGTCGCGGCACGCGCTGTCGGTGGAGCGCATGCTCACAGAGAGCCGGAAATTCCTGCTCGACGGCTTCATCCCGCGGGACCTCGAGGAAGCGTACAGCACGCTGACCGCCGACCTGGAAACCGGCGTGCAGGCGGCGCTGGCCGACATGGCGCCCTCGGACATGCAGCGTGTCCACGGCGACTGTCACGTCGGCAACATCCTGTGGCGCGACGACACGCCGCATTTCGTCGATCTCGACGACTGCCTCACCGCACCCGCCATCCAGGACCTGTGGATGTTCCTCAGCGGCGAGCGCGGCGAGCGCCAGCTGCAGCTCTCGGAATTGATCGAGGGTTACTCGGAGTTCGCCGACTTCGACCCGCGGCAGCTGCGCTGGGTCGAGGCCCTGCGCACGCTGCGCCTGGTGAACTACGCGGCGTGGCTGGCGCGGCGCTGGAACGACCCCGCCTTCCCGCGCAGCTTCACCTGGTTCAACACCGGCCGTTACTGGGCGGACCATGTGCTCGAGCTGCGCGAACAGCTCGCGGCGCTGCAGGAGGAGCCGCTGCAGCTGTTGTGACTTTCCGTCTGTGCGGGGCGATGGCCTGATGTGGACATCTGGGTGACGGCCAGCGCATCCCGGAAACAGTTTTACTCCCTGGCGGCGACCCTCCGGGTTACCCTCGGTCGGTCGGGAGCCTTACAACGCTTCGCTGTCTCCCTCCACTCCCTCGGCGCCTGGCCTTATACGTCCGTAAAACTGTTTCCGGGATACGCTGTCCTCGCTGCGTGATCAGCCCCGACTGAGGGGAGCCCGGAGCGGTGCGGCGTTCCGAGGCGCCGCCAGGGAGTAAAACTGTTTCCGGGGTACGCTGGCCGATCAAGGATCTAGGAACGTCGCGACAACGGGTACACCACCGCCCACAACCAGCGCCAGAAGCTGTTGTGCTTCAGCACCTCGTAATCCACCGCGTCGAGAAACTCCTCCAGCCCCTCGGGGTCGGCGAAGTAATCCATACGCGTGTGAAACTCGCGCTCCGGGTCCAGCTCCTTGACGACCTTCGCCGGGTTGCCGGCGACGACGACATTGGCGGGCACGTCGCGGGTCACCACGGCGCGCGCGGCGACCACGCTGTTTTCCCCGATGGTGACACCTTTCAGTACCGTGGAGTGGTCGCCGAGCCAGACGTTGTCGCCGATGTGCACCGGTGCCGGGTCGCTGCGCACCATGCGATCGTAGATCGTGTGCCAGTCGCAGTCGGTGACGTAGGCACCGTTGGCGAGCATGACACCCTTGCCGAGCACGATCTCGTCGCTGGCGCTGAGTCGCGAACCGGGACTCATGAGGCAGCAGTCGCCCACGGTGATGCTCCCCTCGCCCGCTTCGCGTCCCCAGACGCCCAGCTCTACGCGCGCGCCCGGCTCGGCAATCGCGGTAAAGCAGCGGCCGATGCGGATGTTGTTCCCGGATATGTGCACGTACCACGGCTTCATAATGGTGTGGTAGGGACCCAGGCTCTCGCACTCGGCGGCGAGAAAATACTCCGCGTACCAGCGGCGGAAGTTGAGGTACTGCTTCTTGACCCAGTAGGGTCGGAGGTCGTCGCGCATGCGGCCGTCCTGTTGTCGTGGACGATGCCGGCACTGGCCCTGGGGCCCCACCGGCTGGATATGGTCAGTATGTGGCGCTATGATCGCAGCGGCAGTGACCAACATCAATCCGATGACCGATTCCCTTCCCCGCCCGGGTCACTCGCGCCCGGTGCACAGCAACCAGTCCACCGTCCACCCGGGACTGGCAAAACTGGTGCGGCGGCACCTCGACAGCCCGCACCGGGCGCCGGTTGCGGTCCATAACCAGCGGGCCTTCGACCAGCTCGGCGAGCGGCTGGGCAGCGCGCCGCTTGTGCTGGATGCCTTCTGCGGCACGGGCATGAGCACCGCGATACTGGCGGCGCGGCACCCGGACCACCTCGTGGTGGGCATCGACAAATCCGCCCGCCGTCTCGGCCGGCATCGGCGGGCCGACGCGGACAACTACCTGCTGCTGCGCGCCGATTGCGAGGCGATCTGGCAACTGCTCGTCGCGGCGGGACACCGTGCGGCATACCACTACCTGTTCTACCCCAACCCCTGGCCCAAGTCGACGCAGTTGAAGCGGCGCGTCCACGGGCACCCCGCCTTCCCCCTGTTGCTGGAACTTGGGGGGCGCCTGGAACTGCGCTCGAACTGGCAGGTCTATGTCGAGGAATTCGGCAGCGCCATGCACCTGGCGGGCCAGTCCGGGTACGTGTGCCTCGTGCCTGCGGGCGAGGAGCCCCTCAGCCTGCACGAGAAAAAGTACCGGGAAAGCGCACACGAACTGTGGTCCTATAGCGCTGCGATACCGCCGTGACGAAGCAGCCCGAATAGGCTACAGTTCGTCCTTCACAGCGAGGTACCCCCATGTCAGCGAACAGCGCAGACGATCCCATCTGGGAACAGATTCGCGATGACGCGGCGCGACACACGCGCGCGGAGCCTATCCTCGCCAGCTTCCTGCACGCCACCATCCTGAACCACACTAACCTGGAGGCGGCGCTGAGCTTTCACCTGGCGAGCCAGCTGGACAGCCCGACCGCGTCCTCGCTGCTGCTGCGCGAAGTCATGCAGGAGGCGATGGATGCGGATCCCTCCATCCGGACGGCGGTGCGCGCGGACCTGCAGGCGGTGAAAGATCGCGACTCCGCCTGCCACGAGCTGTACATCCCCTTCCTTTATTTCAAGGGCTTCCACGCACTGCAGACCCAGCGCGTGTCGCACTGGCTGTGGAACAAGGGCCGCGAGGCGCTGGCGCTGTTCTTCCAGAATCGCATGTCCGCCGAGTTCGGCGTGGATATCCACCCGGCCGCGCGCATGGGCCAAGGCATCATGCTCGATCACGCGACCGGGCTGGTCATCGGCGAGACCGCCGTGGTGGGTAACAACGTCTCCATCCTGCAGTCGGTCACGCTCGGCGGTACCGGGAAGGACGAGGGCGACCGCCACCCGAAGATCGGCGACGGCGTACTGATCAGCGCCGGTGCGAAAATACTCGGCAATATCCTTGTCGGCGAGGGCGCCAAGGTGGGTGCGGGCTCGGTAGTGCTTGAGTCGGTGCCACCGCACACCACGGTTGCCGGTGTGCCCGCGAAGATCGTCGGCAGGCCCGCATCGGACCAGCCCGCTCTCGACATGGACCACGGCTTCTGCTGCCCGGAAGAGGCGGAGGAAGCGGCAAAGCGGGAGACCGGTTAACCCGGCCACTGTCAGTCGTGGTACTGCGGCGACAGTTCCTGCACCGCGTCGACAAACGCAGTGACGTGATCCGGATCGACCCCCGGCGTGATGCCGTGGCCGAGGTTGAACACGTGGCCTGCGCCCGCGCCGTATCCCTCCAGAATCGCCGCCACCTCCTCGCGGATGCGGGCGGGGGATGCGTAAAGCATGGACGGGTCCATGTTGCCCTGCAGCGCCACGCGATCGCCGACCCGGCGCCGTGCACCGCCGATCTCGCAGGTCCAGTCGATACCGAGCGCATGCGCGCCGCTGTCCGCCATCGCCTCCAGCCACTGCCCGCCGCCCTTGGTGAAGAGGATGACAGGCACCTCGCGGTCGTCCGCTTCCCGCGGCAGCCGCTCGACGACACGACGCATGTAGTCGAGTGAGAATTCGCGATAACCCGCGGCGCTCAGGGCGCCGCCCCAGGTATCGAAAATCTGCAGCGCCTGGGCGCCCGCGCGCACCTGGGCGGACAGGTAGTCCGCCACCGCGTCAGCGAGCAGGCCCAGCAGGTCGTGCATGAGCTGCGGCTTGTCGTAGGCCATCGCCTTGACCCGCGCGAAGTCCTTCGATGAGCCGCCCTCGACCATGTAAGTCGCCAGGGTCCACGGGCTGCCGGAGAAGCCGATCAGCGGCACGCTCCCGCCCAGCTCACGCCGGATGGCAGCGACAGCGTTCATGACGTAGCCGAGATCGTCCTCGGCAGTAATGGAATTCAGCGCCGCGAGATCCGCGTCCGAACGCACCGTCTTCTGAAAGCGCGGCCCCTCGCCCTCCTCGAAATAAAGGCCGAGACCGAGCGCGTCCGGGATGGTGAGAATGTCGGAGAACAGGATAGCGGCGTCCATGGGGTAGCGCCGCAGGGGCTGCAGCGTCACCTCGCAGGCCAGCTCGGTATTCTTGCACAGGTCCAGGAACGACCCCGCCTGTGCGCGGGTCTCGCGGTACTCGGGAAGGTAGCGGCCCGCCTGCCGCATCATCCAGACCGGGGTGCGATCCACCGGCTGGCGCAGCAGCGCCCTGAGGAAGCGGTCGTTGGCGAGTTCGGTCATGCGGCGGTGTCAGACGCCGAGAAAATCGAGGATGCCCTCGGCGGCCTGGCGGCCCTCCCAGATCGCGGTGACCACGAGGTCGGAACCGCGCACCATGTCGCCGCCGGCGAACACCTTGGGATTGCTGGTCTGGAACGGGAATGCCTGCATTTCCTCGGCGATCACACCGTCCCAGTCGTTGGTCTTCACGTCGATGTCCGCCAGCCATTGGGGGGGATCGGGCTGGAAGCCGAAGGCGATGATCACGGCGTCGGCCTCGAGCACTTCCTCGCTGCCGGGAATGGGGCGCGGGCGACGGCGGCCGCCCTCGTCCGGCTCGCCCAGCTCGGTGCGCACCATCTTCACACCGCAGGCCTGGCCGAAGTATTCCACGACTTCCACCGGCTGGATGTTGTAGAGAAACTCCACGCCCTCTTCCGTGGCGTTGGTGACCTCGCGACGTGATCCGGGCATGTTCTCGGCGTCGCGACGGTATGCGCAGATGACGTGTTCCGCCTGCTGGCGCACCGCGGTGCGCACGCAGTCCATGGCGGTGTCGCCGCCGCCGAGCACGACGACCCGCTTGCCCGCGAGGTTGACGTAGTCCTCCTCGTCCTGGGGCCAGCCCTGGTTGTGGTTCACGTTGCCGATCAGGTAGGGCAGCGCCTCGTAGACGCCCGGCAGGTCTTCCCCGGGGAAGTTCCCCTTCATGTACGTATACGTGCCCATCCCGAGGAACACCGCGTCGTACTCGGTCATCAGCTCGTCGATGGTGACGTCCGTGCCCACGTTGGTATTGAGGCGGAACTCGATACCCATCTCCTCGAAAATTTCACGGCGCCGGAACATGACTTCCTTTTCCAGCTTGAACTCGGGGATACCGAAAGTCAGCAGCCCGCCAATTTCCGGGTAGCGGTCGAACACGACCGGCGCGACGCCGTTGCGCGCCAGGATATCCGCGCAACCCAGTCCGGCGGGGCCCGCGCCGATAATAGCGACCTTCTTGCCGGTGGGCACGACGTCGGACAGGTCGGGGCGCCAGCCCATGGCGAGGGCGGTGTCGGTGATGTATTTTTCGGACGCGCCGATGGTGACGGCCCCGAAACCGTCATTCAATGTGCAGGCGCCCTCGCAGAGGCGATCCTGCGGGCACACGCGGCCGCAGACCTCGGGCAGCGTATTGGTCTGGTGGGACAGCTCCGCGGCCTCGAACAGGTTGCCCTCCGATACCAGCTTCAGCCAGTCGGGAATGAAGTTGTGCACGGGGCACTTCCACTCACAGTAGGGATTGCCGCAGGCGATACAGCGGTGCGACTGTTCCGCTACCTGCTCCTCGGTATATGGCTCGTAGATCTCGACATACTCCTGCTTGCGCGCGTGCAGGCTCTTCTTGTCGGGGTCGCCGCGACCGACATCGATGAACTGGAAGTTGTTGTTGAGGCGCTTTGTCATAAGACCGTCATTATACCGCTAGTCCGTGTTGCGCAGGCGCGACAGCAGCCTGTCGAGGTCCGCGGCCTTCGGCTTTACCAGCCAGAACTTGCCGACGTAGTCCTCGAACCGGTCCAGCAGCAGCTGGCCCCACGCCGAGCCCGTCTCCCTTACGAACTCCTCTATATTACCCCGTAAGTGGTTCCTGTAGGGTTCCATGTACTCCGGGTTGACCCGGTGTATCTCCACCAGCTCGCTGTTGTACTCGTCGATGAAGCTGCGGTCCTCGTCCAGCACGTAGGCGAAGCCGCCGGTCATACCCGCGCCGAAGTTGACCCCGGTGGGGCCGAGCACGGTGACGTTGCCGCCGGTCATGTACTCGCAGCAGTGGTCCCCGGCACCCTCCACCACCGCGTGACAGCCGCTGTTGCGCACGGCAAAGCGCTCTCCCGCCACGCCGGCGGCAAACAGGCGCCCGCCGGTCGCGCCGTACAGGCAGGTGTTGCCGATGATCGGTGTCCGGTTGGACTCGTACGTGGAGTCCTGTGGGGGATACAGCACGAGTTTGCCGCCGGCCATGCCCTTGCCGACATAGTCGTTGGAGTCCCCCTCCAGGAACATGTGCAGGCCGCCCGCGTTCCAGACGCCGAAACTCTGCCCGGCCGTGCCCTTCAGGCGCAGGATGACGGGATTGGATTCCATCCCGGCATTGCCGTAGCGCCGCGCGATCTCACCGGATAAACGCGCCCCGATGGAACGGTCGCAATTGGTGACCTCGAACTCGAACTCGCCGCCGGACTTCGACTCGATGGCCGGCAGGCACGCGGCAACCATCTGCTCCGCCTTCTCGCCCCGGTCGAAGGGGTCATTGGAGGTCACCTGGCAGAACTCCGGCTGGCCGTTGAACTCGGCGTCCTTGTAGAGGATGGGGCTGAGGTCGAGGCCCGCCTGCTTCTCGGTGGTGCCGGCGAGGTCCTCCAGCAGGTCCGTACGGCCGATCAGCTCCTCCAGCGAGCGCACACCCAGCCGCGCCAGCCACTCGCGCACTTCCATCGCGATGAACGTGAAGAAGTTCACCACCATTTCCACCGTGCCGTTGAAGTGGTCGTCGCGCAGTTCCTGGTTCTGCGTCGCCACACCCGTGGCACAGTTGTTCAGGTGGCAGATGCGCAGGTACTTGCAGCCCAGCGCCACCATGGGCGCGGTGCCGAAGCCGAAGCTCTCGGCGCCCAGGATGGCCGCCTTGATAACATCCAGGCCGGTTTTCATGCCACCGTCCGCCTGCAGGCGGATCCAGCCGCGCAGGCCGTTGCCACGCAGCGTCTGCTGCACCTCCGCCAGGCCCAGTTCGAACGGCGAACCGGCGTAGCGGATAGAGGTGAGCGGGCTGGCCGCGGTGCCGCCGTCGTAGCCCGAAATGGTGATGAGGTCGGCGTAGGCCTTGGCAACGCCCGCGGCAATCGTGCCGACCCCGGGCTCCGAGACCAGCTTCACCGACACCAGCGCCTGCGGGTTGACCTGCTTCAGGTCAAAAATAAGCTGCGCCAGGTCCTCGATCGAGTAGATGTCGTGGTGCGGCGGTGGCGAGATCAGTGTCACGCCGGGCACCGAGTAGCGCAGGCGCGCGATCAGGTCGTTCACCTTGCCGCCGGGCAGCTGTCCGCCTTCACCCGGCTTGGCGCCCTGCGCGATCTTGATCTGCAGCACCTCGGCGTTGACGAGGTAGTGCGGGGTCACCCCGAAGCGGCCCGAGGCGATCTGCTTGATCTTCGACACGCGCTCCGTGCCGAAGCGCTCCGGGTCCTCACCGCCTTCGCCGGAGTTGGAGCGCGCACCCATGCGATTCATCGCCGCCGCCAGCGCCTGGTGCGCCTCGGGGCTCAGCGCACCGAGGGACATGCCGGCCGAATCGAAGCGCGGCAGGATGGACTCGACCGGCTCCACGTCGTCAAGGGACAGCGGCTGCGCCGCTTCGACCGGTTGCAACAGGTCGCGCAGCGTGGCGACGGGCCGCTCGTTGACCAGCGCAGCGTAGCGTTTGTAGTCGGCGTAATCGCCGCCGGAGACCGCCTGTTGCAGGCTCATGACGACGTCGGGGTTGAACGTGTGGTACTCCTGGCCGTGCACATATTTCAGCAGGCCGCCCTGTTCGATGTTGTGACGGCGCGACCACGCGCGTTTGCCCACGGTTTCCAGCTCGCGCTGCAGGTCGTCGAAACCGGCACCCTCGATACGCGACGCCACGCCGCAGAACGCCAGGTCAACCACTTCGCGTGACAGACCCACCGCCTCGAACAGCTGTGCGCCACGGTAGGAGCTGACGGCCGAGATGCCCATCTTGGACATGATCTTGAGCAGCCCCTTGTTGATGCCCTTGCGGTAGTTCTTGTAACTGGCACTGGGTTCACCCAGCACCTCACCGGTGCGGATCAGGTCCCCGAGCACGCTGTAGGCCAGGTAGGGATAGATAGCCGTTGCGCCAAACCCGAGGAGACAGGCGATCTGGTGCGGGTCGCGCGCGCTGGCGGACTCCACCACGAGATTGGCGTCGATGCGCAGGCCCACCCTGATGAGGTGGTGGTGCACCGCGCCGGTGGCAAGGAGGCTGTGCACGGGCAGCGAATCCGGCCCGATAGCACGGTCCGAAAGCACAAGAATCGTAACCCCGTCGCGCACCGCTTCCTCTGCGGCGCGCGCTACAGCGTGCACGGCCTCCCGCAGGCTGCACTCGGCGGGCCGGTAGGTACAGTCGATGCGCTGCACCTTGAACCCGGGGCGGTCCAGCTGCAGCAGCGTGTTGAACTTGCTCTGGGACAGTACCGGCGAGGTGAGGATGACGCGCTCGGCGTGCTCCGGCTCCTCCGCAAAGACATTTTTCTCGCCGCCGAGGTCCGTCTCCAGCGACATCACGATCGTCTCCCGCAGGGGATCGATCGGCGGGTTGGTCACCTGCGCGAATTTCTGGCGGAAGTAATCGTAAAGTGAGCGCTCGCGGCGGGACAGCACCGCCATCGGCGTGTCGTCGCCCATGGAACCGACCGCCTCGTTGCCCGACTCGGCCAGCGGGCGCAGCACCTGGTCGCGCTCCTCGAAACTGACCTGGAACATCTTCATGTAGGTCTCGAGGTGCTCCGGTTCTATCCGCGGCGCCAGTTCGCCGCCGAAGGTGCCCTCGATACGCTGGGCGCGCTCGCGCAGCCACTGCTTGTAGGGGTGCCGCGACTTCAGTCGCTCGTCGATATCGCCAGTGTGCAGCAGCTCGCCGGTCTCCGTGTCGACCATGAGGACCTGCCCGGGACCCACGCGGCCCTTGGCGACAACGTCAGCGTTGCGGTAGCTGTAGGTACCGATTTCGGAGGCGAGGGTGATAAAGCCGTCCCTGGTCTGCACCCAGCGCGCCGGGCGCAGGCCGTTGCGGTCCAGCAGGCAGGCGGCGTAGCGGCCGTCGGTCAGGACGATGCCCGCCGGGCCGTCCCACGGCTCCATGTGCATGGAGTGGTACTCGTAGAAGGCCCGCAGGTCCGGGTCCATGAACTCGATGTTCTGCCACGCGGGGGGAATCAGCATGCGCAGCGCGCGCGCCATGTCCATACCGCCTGTGAGCAGCACGTCCAGCATATTGTCCAGGCTGGAGGAATCCGAACCGGTGCGGTTCACCAGGGGGGCGATATCGCGAATGTTCGGCAGGCGATCCGACTCGAAGCGCGCGGTGCGCGCATCCGCCCAGTTGCGATTGCCCTCGATAGTGTTGATCTCACCGTTGTGGGCAAGCAGGCGGAAGGGCTGCGCCAGGGGCCAGCGTGGCATGGTGTTGGTGGAGAAACGCTGGTGGAAGACACAGATTGCCGTCTCGAGGCGCTCGTCGTCGAGGTCGCGATAGAAGCGCGGCAGGTCCACCGGCATGACCAGGCCCTTGTAGGAGATCACGCGCCCGGACAGGCTGCATATATAGAAGTCCTCGTCCCCCTCGTTGGCCATTTCCGCCTTGCGCCGGGCGACGAACAGCCGGGTGCTCACCTCGTCCCGGGAGAGACCCGGGCCGTCCACGAACACCTGCTCGATGCGCGGCAAGCTGGCCAGGGCGATCTGGCCGCAGACGCTGCTGTCGGTGGGCACGACGCGCCAACCGACCACATCCAGGCCCTGGTCAGTAAGTGCTCGCTCCGTCGCTGTGCGAGCATCCGCGGCCTTTTCTTCGTCAGCACTGAAAAATACCTGGCCGACACCGAAGGCCTCCGCCAGTTCCACACCGAAATGTTCACGGACCAGGGTGCGCATGAACTGCTCGGGCATCTGCAGGAGCAGCCCGCAACCGTCGCCGGTTTTGCCGTCCGCCGCGATACCCCCACGATGGGTCATGCAGGTCAGGGATTCGATGGCGGTGAGCAGAAGGCGGTGGCTCGCCTCGCCCGATGTGTGCGCGATCAAGCCGAAACCGCAGTTGTCGCGGACATCATCAGGGCTGTACAGGCCTGCGCTCATACCAGGTCAAAATTCCTTTGAGAAACAGTGTATTACGGCGATGCGCCCGGCGCCTCGAGGACCCGCGGGCAAAAAAGGGTGCTTATTTTACACAGATGCCAGAGGGCGGACAAACGGGGTCGGGGAGGTGTTTCAACCGCCTTCGAACAGTGTCCGCAACTCCTCGCCGGACGCGTCGTCGACGATGATCGCGCTGCCCAGGGGACGCACCAGCACAAGTCGAAGGCGACCGTCGAGCACCTTCTTGTCGCGTCCCATGAGGTCGATAAAGTCGTCCGCGGTCATCGCCTCGGGCGGCCGGTCGGGCAGGTGCATGCCGCGCAGCAGGTCGCGGAAATCGTCGACCTCGCCGCCGGGTATCCAGCCGCGCCGCGCGGACAGCTGCAGCGCCAGCGCCATACCGGCGGCAACCGCCTCGCCGTGCAGCCAGTCGCCGTAGCCCTGCGCCGTCTCGATGGCGTGCCCGAAGGTGTGTCCCAGGTTGAGAATCGCGCGGATCCCACCCTCGCGCTCATCCGCGGCCACCACCTTCGCCTTGGTCGCGCAGCTGCGCTCAATCGCCTCCGCCAGCGCCGCCTCCTCGCGGGCCAGCAGGTTCGGCATGTGTTCCTGCAGCCAGCGGTAGAAGCCCTCGTCGGCGATAAGGCCGTACTTCACCACCTCCGCGAGACCCGCGGCGAGTTCCCGCGGCGGCAGTGTCTGCAGCGTATCGATATCCGCCAGCACCGCGCGCGGTTGGTGAAAGGCGCCGATCATGTTCTTGCCCAGGGGATGGTTCACCGCGGTCTTGCCCCCCACCGAGGAGTCCACCTGGGCGAGCAGGGTCGTGGGCACCTGTATGAAGTCCACGCCACGCTGGTAGGCCGCGGCGGCGAAACCGGTGATGTCGCCCACCACGCCGCCGCCGACGGCGATGAAGGTCGTGGTGCGGTTGTGCCGGTCCGCCATCACGCGGTCAAAAATACCCGACAGCGTGTCGAGGGTCTTGTGCTGCTCGCCGTCGGGCAGCACGACCTCGGTCACCAGCCGGTCGCCGAGCTGGGCGCGCACGCGCTCCACGTACAGCGGCGCCACGGTCTCGTTGCTGACAATGACCACCTGGGAGCCGCGGATGTGCGGCTCCAGCAGCGCGGGGTCGGACAGCAGATCGCGCCCGATGTAGACCGGGTAGCTGCGCTCGCCGAGATCGACGTGCAGTGTGTGCATCACAAGGGACACGGCATATTCCTCCGTCCGGGTGCACATTCTACTCAACACGAAGCTCCCGGGCGAACGGTCCGGGGTCAAGCTATCGGTCCAAGCACTGAGAGTCGGCGGCCGCGTCGATTTATGCCGCGGAAACACCGGGACGCCGGCCGCTTAAAAAGCGTACATCCATGTACAGGCTCGACTGGCGACGCCCTGTCGCCAGACGGTTCCCGCGGCATAAATCCACACGTCCCCCTCTGTCCGCGCGAATCCCCGGGATAAGCTAGGGAGCCAGTTCCTTCACCAGCCGCTGCGCCACCGTGCGCGGACTGCACTGGTCCGTCTCGATGATATGGTCCGCGATCTCGCGGTAGAGAGGGTCGCGCACCGCCATAAGGTCGCGCAGCACCTCCTCGGGCTCGCCCGTCTGCAACAGCGGACGGCGGCGGTCCCGGCGGGTGCGGCGCACCTGCTCGTCGACCGTGGCGTAGAGGTAGACCACGAAGCCCCTGCCGGCAAGGGCGCTGCGGTTCTGGGGGCGCAGCACCACGCCGCCTCCCGTGGCGAGGACGAGGTCGTCCCAGCGGGTCATCTCCTCCACGACCTGCTGCTCGCGGTCGCGGAAGCCCTCCTCGCCTTCCACGTCGAAGATCCAGGGGATATCGGCGCCGGTGCGCGCCTCGATTTCGGTATCCGTATCGGCGAAATCCAGCTTGAGGTGCTGTGCGAGGTACTTGCCAATGGTGGTCTTGCCGGCCCCCATGGGGCCGACAAGAAAGACTTTGTGCAGCGAGGGCATGCCGCTAGTCGAGTAGCGTCTCTGCCAGGATGCGCGGGGTGATGAAGATCAGGGTTTCGGTCTTCTCGAGACGGCTGGTCTCGTTGCGGAAGAACGCGCCGATGTAGGGAATGTCTCCGAAGAACGGCACCTTGTTGATCGAGTTGATATCTTCCGTCTGGAAGATGCCGCCGAGCACCACGGTCTCGCCGTTGCCCACCAGCACCTGGGTGTTGATCTCGGTGGTGTCGATGGTCGGGATCTGCGCACCGAACTCACCCTGCACGAACTCGCCCACGGAGTCCTGGTTGATCTGCAGGGACAGTATCACGCGGTCGTCGGGCGTGATGTTCGGCGTAACGTTCAGCTCCAGCACCGCCTCCTTGAAGGACACCGAGGTGGCGCCACTGGCGGACGACTCCTGGTAGGGAATCTCCGTACCGGACTTGATGTAGGCTGTCTGCTTGTCACCCGTGATCACCTTCGGCTGCGAGACCACCTCGCCGCGGCCCTCGGCCTCCAGGGCCGACAGTTCGGCGGAGAGGAACAGGTCGTTGTTGGTGAAGCCCACCGCGAAGCCGCTGGTGGAGGCCACACCCAGGTCTACCAGCAGCGCGCCGGGATAGGTCAGCTCGATGGGCTGGCCGTTCACGACGTCGGTGTTGATGCCGACCACGTTCTCGGTGTCACCCGATACCGAAGTGATGGAGTCGTTGCCCACGTCCAGGTAGGCACCGCCCCACTCGATACCCAGGCTGTGCGCCGCGTCCGATTGGGCGATCACGATCCGCGCCTCGATCATCACCTGTCGCACAGGGATGTCGATCAGCTCGATCAGGTCGCGGATGGACGCCAGCTTGGTGGCGGTGTCCGTGATGATCAGGGAGTTGCTGCGCTTGTCCACCACGACTGAACCGCGGTCGGAGATCAGGCTGCCGCCCTCCTCGGAACCGGCTTCGAACAGCTTCACCACTTCGGAAGCGGTGGCGTAGCGGATGCGGACGAACTCGGACTGCAGCGGCGCCAGTTCGGCGATCTGCTTGTTGGCCTCGATTTGCTGGCGCTCACGCTCGGCGATCTCCGCGGCGGGCGCAACCATCAGCACGTTGCCCACCTGGCGCTTGTCCAGGCCCTTGGTCTTCAGCACCAGCTCCAGTGCCTGGTCCCAGGGCACGTTCTGCAGGCGCAGGGTGATGCGCCCGGACACCGTGTCGCTGGCCACCAGGTTGAGCTCGGTGAAGTCCGCGATAAGCTGCAGCACGGCGCGCACCTCGATGTCCTGGAAGTTCAGGGAGATGCGGTCACCGACGTAGGTGAACTCGTTGGCGCGGCGCTCGGCCTCCTTCTTGGAGAGAGGCTTGACGCTCAGTACGTACTCGTTGTCCGTCTGGTAGGCGAGGTAATCGAAATCGCCTGTCGTCTTCATGAGCAGGGTGGCACCGCGCTCGGTGGTGTTGACGTCCACGCTGTTCACCGGCGTGGCGAAGTCCGTGACGTCGTAGCGACGCAGCAGGCGCTCGGGCACCGTGGTGTCCAGGAACTCGACCTTCACATCGCCGGCCTCACTGAAGACGTTGACGTCCACGGAGGGGTCGGTGAGTTGCAGGGTCAGGCGGCCCTCGCCTTCACCGGTGCGCTGGAACTGCAGGTCCACGATCTCGGAGACAACATCGGCCACTTCCACGACGGCAGTATCGACACGGTGGGGATCCGCGGTCTGCTTGACGTAGTCTGTGCCCTCCTGGCCGACGACCAGGTACATGCTGTTACCTTCGATCCGGGTTTCGAAGGGCACCAGCTTCACGAGGTTGACCACGAGCCGGGTGCGGTCACCGGACTCGAGCACAACGGCCTTCGTGGCGTTGCCGTAGGGCAGCGTGAAGCGCTTCTGCTCCAGGCCGCTCTTGGCGCCCATAAAATCGATAGCGATGCGCGCGGGCTTCTCGATCGAGTAGCTCTTCATCTCCGGAGGAGCCTCGTCGAAATCGACCCTGACCTCGAATTTGCTGCCCGGTCGGGAGCTGAACTCAATGTCCTGCACCTTGGGCGCGGCCTGAGCCATGCCCGAAACCAAGCTGATCGCCAACACGGCGACCGCGCCTCGCAGCCATTTCCCCAAGCTCATTTTTCTATTCCCCACGGCCTTCGTCCCCAGATTTTGTTTTTCACTCGTTTTGGCTGTGCCTTGTATTCGGTTACATGCCACTCAGTTTTATCGTGCGCGGGCGCTCGACCCACCCGTCCTCGGTACCGTCGCTGACAATCTCCACGACCGCCAGGTACGTGTCGGACATCTCGACAATCTTGCCGTGATGGCGACCGAGGAAGTTCCCCACTTTCACGCGGTGTACGCCGCCGTCCGGATCCTTGACCAGCGACCAGTTGGTGCCGCTGCGCTCCAGGGTGCCGACCATGCGCAGTGAATCGAAGGTGAACTGCTCGAGAAATTCCTTGGCGCGATCCTCGTCCGGCTTGATGGCGCTTACCGCCTGCAGGTGCGCAATCTCCCTGACCTCGATGGGCCGATCGAAGGGGCTGCGCAGCGTGGTGGCGCTGTAGGAAAACGCTTCGTACGCCTTGAAGGTCGGGATGGGCGCGATGATGCCACCCGGCCGAGAGCGCTTCTCTTCCATGAAATCGTCGAGGTCGGAAAAATCCCCGCCGGAACATGCCGCGAGCATTCCGGGAAGCAGTGCAACCAGCAGGGTGCGAGGCAGACTCTTCATCACTAGGCGTCCTCGTCATCCTTGTATCTATAGGTCTTGGCGGTGATGTTCATATCCAGCTTGTTAGAGTTGCGGCCTTTCATCGTGATCTTGAAGTCGTGCAGCGTAACGATCCGCGGCAGGCCCGCCATGCCGCTGATAAAGGCACCCAGGTCGTGGTAGGAGCCAGAGGCCGCGATCTTGATGGGCAATTCGACGTAAAACTCCCGGGACTTCTCCTTCTGCAGGTTGATGGAGCCGATATCCAGCCCGTTCACAAGACCCTTGTTGGTGATGTCCTCCAACAGGCCGGGCACTTCCGTATCGCTGGGCAGCTGGCTGACCAGTGCGCCGAAGGATTCCTCCATCTCCGCCATCTGCTGGCGGTAGGCATCGAGATTGGCCGCCTGGAACGCCTTCTTCTCGAAGTCCTTCTTCAGGTCCACCTCGATCTTCTCTTCCTTGGCGAGCTCTTCCTGCAGGCCCTGGATGTGGTAGTAGTAACCAGCCACCAGCACACCGATCAGCAGCGCGACCCAGACGAGCACCTTGACCGCCATCGGCCACGAACCGACGTTGTCGAAGTTGAGGTCGTTGACATCAAATTCGCGGAGTGAATTGAGGGTATCTTCGAGTGCCATGGTCTAACCCTCCTCCAATTCCTGGTCTTCGGCGGCCGGAGCCTGCACGTTGACCGATAACTTGAACGTGGTCGCCTGGTCGCCGAAGTTGGGCGCGGCTTTCACGTTGTCGAGGTTGGGACTCGCCAGCCAGTCGGAGGAATCCAGGCGGCGCATGAGGCTGGACACCCGGTTGTTGGATTCGGCGATTCCCGAAATGCTGATCTTCTTGTCCTTCGTCGTCAGGTCCGTGTAGAACACGCCGTCCGGCACGGTGCGCACCAGCTGGTCGAGCACCCGCACGATGATGGGGCGGTTGCCCTGCAGTTCCTGGATGACGCGCATGCGGTCGAGCAACTGGTTGCGGCGCTTCTGCAGGTCCTTGATCTCAGCGACCATCTTGTCCAGTTCCTTGATATTGGTCTCCAGGTACTGGTTGCGCGCCTTCTGGTTGTCGATCTGGCCGTTGACGGTGATATCGCCCAGGATGATCAGGCCCGCAGCCAGGGCGATCACCAGCGCCACCGTGGCGATGAACTCCTTTTTCAGCTCCTGGCGGCGCTCTTCACGCCAGGGCAACAGGTTGATCTGGGCCATTAGTCAAAACTCCGTAGGGCCAGGCCGCAGGCGATCATCATCGCCGGCGCGTCGCTGCTCAACGCCACCGCGTTCACCCTCGATGAAACCGACATGCTGGAGAAGGGGTTCGCGACCGCCGTCGGGGTACCCAGTTTTTCCTGCACGAGTTCTTCCAGGCCCTCCATGGAGGACACCCCGCCCGCGAGAATGATGTGATCGACGTCGTTGTACTGGCTGGACGAGAAGAAAAACTGCAGGGAGCGGGCGACCTGCTGGACCACCGCGTCCTTGAAGGGCTCCAGCACCTCCGGCTCGTAGTCGTCCGGGAGGCCGCCCTGCTTTTTCGCCAGGCCCGCCTCCTCGAGGGGCAGTCCGTAGCGCCGCATGATCTCGTCAGTGAGCTGCTTGCCGCCGAACAGCTGCTCGCGGGTATAAATGGTCTGGGAATTGTTGAGTACGCTGAGGGTGGTCATGGTGGCGCCGATGTCGACGACGGCCACGGTGCTGTCCTCGGGGAGGTCCAGCTGGTTCTGCAGGAGGAAGAAGGCCCGCTCCATGGCGTAGGCCTCCACGTCCATGATCTTGGGGGCCAGCTCGGCGCCCTCGATGGCCTCCACCCGGGCGTCGATGGTTTCGCGCCGGCAGGCCGCCAGGAGCACCTCTACCTGGTTGTCGCGCTCCGGCGAGACGCCCTGGATCTCGAAGTCGATCGCGACCTCGTCCAGGGGATAGGGAATGTACTGGTCCGCCTCGAGGGAGAGCTGCGTCTCCATGTCGTCGTCACTGAGGCCGTCGGGCATGTCGACCATCTTGGTGATGACCGACGAACCCGCCACAGCGGCAGCGACGCTCTTCAGCTTCGTACGCGATTGCGCCACGACGGTCCGAATGGCATTAGCGACGCCGTCAACGTCGTTAACGTTCTTCTCGATGACCGCATCCTGGGGCAGTGAACTCACCGCATAGCTTTCTACCCGGTATTGTCCCCCGGCATAGCTCAGTTCGAGTAATTTCACTGTCGTCGAACTGATGTCAAGCCCCAGTACTGGCGTCCCCTTCCTTTTCCCGAATAGCCCCAGCAACTTTTTTCCTTATCAGTATCACGAACTTAGGATATTTTTATGTGTCGATACATTAGCCACAGTTTTACCACAGTGGAAAATATATCCAAACACAAAAAAGGCTTATAATTACCAAAGCCATTGTGAAGCCCTCCAATGGCATCGGCATAAGCCACTGTTTTCTATAGGGATAAATGAGCTTCCTCAGATTCCTTCTGCGCCTTTCGCTCCTCGGAATACTGGGTGCAACCTGGCTTTTGGCGGGCGTCTATCTCTACCTCAGTCCGAACCTTCCCGACGTCGAAACTCTGCGCGATGTTCAGCTGCAAACACCCATGCGTGTGTACACGCAAACGGGCGACCTGATCGGCCAGTTCGGGGAGCAAAAACGCAGCCCGCTGCCCTTCGACGAGATACCCGACCAGTTCATCGAGGCGCTGCTCGCGGCGGAGGACGACAACTTTTTCCGGCACCGCGGCATCGACCTCATGGGCCTGATGCGCGCCGTCTCCGAACTCGTCCTCACGGGGGAAAAAGGCTCGGGCGGCAGCACGCTGACCATGCAGGTGGCGCGCAATTATTTTCTCACCCTCGAGCGCACCTTCATGCGCAAGTTCAACGAGATCCTGCTCGCCATCGAGATCGAGCGCGCCCTGGACAAGCGCGAGATCTTCGAGCTTTATTTCAACCGCATTTTTATGGGTCACCGGGCCTACGGGTTCCAGGCCGCGGCCCAGGTGTACTACGGGTCGAGCATCGAGGAGCTGACCCTCGCCCAGCACGCCATGCTGGCGGGGATTCCCAAGGCCCCCTCGCGCAACAACCCGATCAGCGGCCCGGAGCGCGGCAAGGAGCGACGGGACTGGATCCTGGGCCGCATGCACTCCCTCGGCTATATCACGGCCGCCCAGTACCGGGAGGCGCTGGACTCCCCCATTACCGCACATCACCACGGCGAGAAAATCAGCTTCGCGGCCCACTACGCGGCGGAAATGGCCCGCCAGGAGATGCTGGACCGCTACGGCATGGGCGCCTACACCAACGGCTACCACGTCTACACCACCATCGACAGCCACCTGCAGCAGGTGGCGCGGCGGGCGGTGCTGGACGGGCTGTTCACCTACGACAAGCGGCACGGTTACCGCGGGCCGGAGCGCCGCCTGGGCGACGCCGGTCGCGATCGGGCCGCACGCCTGGAGCGCTGGGCGAAGGTGCTGCGGGAAACGGCCGTGATTGCCGGGTTGCAGCCGGCGGTGGTCACGGCCGTTGACGCGGAGGGCGACCGCGCCCTTCTTTTATTGCGCGACGGCAGTGAGGCGGAGCTGCCCTTCGGAAACGGCGTCAGCACCGCGCGGCCCTACCGCACGGAGAACTACACGGGCTCGGCACCCGCGTCCATCGCGGAGGTATTCGAGGCGGGGGACATGATCCGGGTGGTGCAGGGGGAGGAGGGCGACTGGCACCTGGCGCAGGTGCCGGCCGCGCAGGCCGCGCTCGTCTCCCTGAACCCGGACAACGGCGCCATCATCAGCGTGGTCGGCGGCATGGGCTTCGAGCTGAGCAAGTTCAATCGCGCCACGCAGGCCCAGCGGCAACCGGGCTCCAACTTCAAGCCCTTCGTCTACAGCGCCGCGCTGGACGCCGGCTTCACCGCCGCGAGCATCATCAACGACGCGCCGGTGGTCATGGAAGACTCGTCGCTGGAGGATATCTGGCGACCGGAGAACGACGGCGGGAAGTTTCACGGCCCCACCCGCCTGCGCTGGGCCCTGACGAAATCCCGCAACCTGGTCTCGATCCGCCTGCTGCAGCAGCTGGGCGTGGCCAACCTGATCCGCTACTCGGAGACGCTGGGATTCGACACCACCGACTTTACGCCGGACCTCTCCCTGGCCCTCGGCACGCTCACCATGAGTCCCCTGGAAATGGCCACCGGCTACGCGGTGATCGCCAACGGCGGTTTCCGGGTCGAGCCCTTTCTCATCGAGCGCATCGAGAATCTCGAGGGCGACACGGTGTACCGGGCGGCGCCGCCGACGGTCTGTCGCGACTGCGCAGAGGAGGACCCTGGCGACACCGACGGCGAGTTGAGCATGGAGGAGATTCTGGCGGGGACAGCGGCGCGCGCCCCCCGGGCCCCGCGCGTAATGGACGAGGGCGTCAACTTCATCATCGACAGCATACTGAAGGATGTCATCACCCGCGGCACCGGCCGCAAGGCCCTCGTGCTGGAGCGCCGCGACATCGCCGGCAAGACCGGCACCACCAACGGCCCGATGGACGCCTGGTTCTCCGGCTACAACCGCGACGTGGTCACTTCCACGTGGGTCGGCTTCGACAACTACACCCCGCTGGGCCGGCGGGAGTTCGGCGGCACCGCCGCACTGCCCATCTGGATCGATTACATGCGCGAGGCGCTGGCCGACAGCCCCGAGATTGAGCGGCCCCTGCCCACGGGCATCGTCAACGTGCGCATAGACCCGGACACCGGGCTGCTCGCCCAGGCGGGGCAGGGCAACGCGATCTTCGAGTATTTTCGCGAGGAGCATGTGCCGGGCGACGGCGGCGCCATCGACGGCACGCAGACCGGCAGCATAGGCACCGACGACCTGATTCGGGATATCTTCTAGCGACCGCTGAACCTAGGCGCAGAGCCTGTCCTTGTAGTCGTCGGGGAAGGGCAGGCGCGACACGCCGCTCTCCACCGCGGCCCGGGCAACCGCCGGGGCGATACGCGACAGCAGGCGGCCGTCGACGGGCTTGGGAATAATGTAGTCGGGGCCGTAGGACAGGCTGTCCAGGTCACAGGCCTGCAGGACTTCCCGCGGCACCGGCTCCTTCGCCAGGGCGCTCAGGGCGTGCACCGCCGCAATCTTCATCTCCTCATTGATACAGGATGCGCGCACGTCCAGTGCACCGCGGAAAATGAAGGGGAAACCGAGCACGTTGTTGACCTGGTTCGGGTAGTCGGAGCGGCCCGTGGCAATGACCAGGTCGTCGCGGGTGGCCAGTGCCAGCTCCGGCCGGATTTCCGGGTCCGGGTTGGAGCAGGCGAACACCACCGGACGGTCCGCCATCGACAACAGCATTTCCGGGCTCAGGAGGTCGGCGCCGGACAGGCCGATGAAAACGTCCGCCCCGTGGACAGCCTCCGCCAGGCTGCGCCGGTCCGTGCTGTTGGCGAACTCGCGCTTGTACGCGTTCACACCTTCGCGCCCGGTGTAGATCACGCCGCCGCGGTCGAGCATGTAGATGTTGTCGCGCCGCGCTCCCAGCTCAACCAGCAGGCGCATGCAGGCGATGGCTGCGGAGCCCGCACCCAGGCAGGTGATGACCGCGTCCTCGAGGCGCTTGCCCTGGATTTCCAGCGCGTTGAGCAGACCCGCCGCGGTGACGATGGCGGTGCCGTGCTGGTCGTCGTGGAACACCGGGATGTCGCAGCGCCCGATGAGCGCGGCCTCTATGGCGAAGCACTCCGGCGCCTTGATGTCCTCGAGGTTGATGCCCCCGAAAGTAGGGGCGATCCGCGCGACGGTGTCGATGAACTCGCCCACGTCCGCCGTATCGACCTCGATATCGATGGCGTTGATCCCCGCGAAGCGCTTGAACAGCAGGGCCTTGCCCTCCATGACCGGCTTGCTGGCCAGGGCGCCCAGGTCGCCCAGTCCCAGCACGGCGCTGCCATTGCTGATCACACCCACGAGATTACCCTTGCCGGTGTAGCGGTAGGCGGCGGCGGGGTCTTCGGCAATCACCCGGCAGGGCTCGGCCACACCGGGGCTGTACGCCAGTGACAGGTCGCGCTGGGTCTCCGCGGGGACGGTCAGCTCCACGCTGATCTTCCCGGGTTCGGGGAGGGCGTGGTAGGCGAGGGCGTCCTGTTTCAGGTCGTTGGGCATCGGGGCCGGGCTGTCTATTGGGCGAGGTAAAAAAAGGCCACCGAGCATATAGAAAAGCCCGGGGGGGGACAAGGCGAAATATCACCGGGGGCTGGATACGAAAGCTGGACAAAAAAACCTGACAAAAAAATCGCCAGGGTCCCACCGGGACGCTGGCGACTCTTCGACACCGCGCCGCGGCGCGGCGGGTGTTTTCAGCGAGCGGAGCCGCGGCTGCCGAAGCGCTTCTTGAAGCGGTCGACCCGGCCGCCGCTGTCGACGATCTTCTGCTTGCCGGTGAAGAACGGGTGACACTGGGAGCAGACGTCGATGTGGAAGTCCTCACAAAGCGTCGAACGCGTCTGGATGGTGTTGCCGCAACTGCATGTCGCGGTCACTGTCTCGTACTTGGGGTGGATATCCGCTTTCATGTTCCTGTCTCCTGTTCACGGCGCCGCCAACCGGCCACTGCCGGCCACCGCGCCTCGCGGGGAGATTGGGGCCGGGGCCCCTTGAAAAAGAGCCGCGCATCTTACCAGACGCAGCGCCGCGCGCAAGGGGCGCGTTCTCCGGCTGACGCGGTTCCGCTGCCTAGGTAGCTGAGGTTGCCCCGTATTCCCCTCCCGGGAACCGCCAAAAAGCGTACATCCATGTACAGGCTCGCGCGGCGACGTCCTGTCGCCGCACGCTCCCGGGAGGGCGAATACGAGACACCCTCTAAACCGGCCTACGGGTCGGGGCTTTTGCTACAATGGCCGTTTTTCACCGGTTTTCCCGTCACAGCCCACGGCAACACTGGCCTGGACCGCACAGAGAAAAGGGACGCGATGCCCGTACTCCGCCTGGCAATTCCCTCCCCGCTGCGCCGCCCGTTCGACTACCTGCCCCCCGCGGACACCGGCGCGGACGAGCTGGCGGGCCTCGGTGCGGGGATCAGGGTGCGGGTGCCCTTCGGGCGCCGGGAGGTCACGGGCTACCTGCTCGGGGTGCACACGCAGAGCGAGGCCCCGCCGGATAGCCTGCGCCCCGCCCTGGAGATTCTCGACCCGGCGCCGCTGGTGGACGCGGAGCTGCTCGCCCTCGCCGGGTGGGCGGCGGCCTACTACCACCACCCCCCGGGAGAGGTCTACCCGGCGCTGTTCCCGCGACGCCTGCGGGAGGGCGCCCCCCACGCGTCCCTGGGCGTGGCCGGCTGGCGCCTGACCAAGCGCGCGCGCGGCCTGCCGGAGGGCGCGCTGTCGCGCTCGCCGCGCCAGGCCGAGGCCCTGGCCCTGCTGCGTGACGGCGGGGAGCTGGGCGCCGGGGAACTCGAGGCGGCGGGCATCAGCGGCGCGATCATGCGCACCCTGGCGGGCAAGGACCTGGCGGAAAAGTGCACCATCGAGGACAGGCCGCGCGCGGCCCGCGCCCGGGACGGCCTGGCGCTCAACGCCGAGCAGACGGCGGCCGCCACCGCGCTGCGACAGCAGGCGGAGGGTTTCAGTTGTCATCTCCTGGAGGGTGTCACCGGGAGCGGCAAGACCGAGGTCTATCTAGACCTTATCGCGTATTGCCTGGAACGCGACCGGCAGGCGCTGGTCCTCATCCCCGAAATCGGTCTCACCCCGCAGACCCTCGAGCGCTTCCGGCGCCGTTTCGACGCCGAGATCGCGGTGTTCCACTCGGGCCTCGGCGAGGCCGAGCGCTACCGCGCCTGGGAGTCCGCCAGGGCGGGCAGCGCGCAGATCGTCATCGGTACCCGCTCGGCGATCTTCACCCCGCTGGCCGCCCCGGGGGCCATCATCGTCGACGAGGAACACGACGCGTCCTACAAGCAACAGGACGGCTTCCGCTACTCCGCCAGGGATGTAGCGGTCAAGCGCGCCCAGCTACAGGGTCTGCCCGTGCTGCTCGGCAGTGCGACGCCCAGCCTCGAGAGCGTGCAGAACGCGCGGTCCGGGCGCTACCGGCACCACCTGCTCACGCGGCGGGCCGGCGGCGCGCAACTGCCGGAAGTGGTGGTACGCGACGTGCGCCGCCAGCCCCTGTCCGGCGGACTGTCGCCGGCACTGCTGGCGGACGTGGAAGCCTGCCTCGACGCGAACAGCCAGGCACTGCTGTTTCTCAATCGCCGCGGTTACGCGCCGACACTGCAGTGCCACGACTGCGGCTGGCTGGCGGGCTGCGACCACTGCGACGCACGGCTCACGGTGCACCGCGCCCGGGGTCGCCTGCGCTGCCACCACTGCGGCGCCGACCGTCCCCTGCCAGCCAGCTGCCCCCACTGTCACAGCACCCAGCTCACGACGACCGGGCTGGGCACGGAGCAGGCCGAGGAGGAACTGCGCCGCCGCTTCAGCCGCTTCCCGGTGTACCGCGTGGACTCGGATTCCATGTCCGGGCGCGGCGCGATGGCGGCGCTGGTCACCACCATCAACCGGGGAGAGCCCTGCATACTGCTGGGCACACAGATGCTCACCAAGGGGCATCACTTCCCTGCCGTGGCGCTGGTGGCGGTGCTGGATGCCGATGCGCTGCTGTTCAGTGCGGACTTTCGCGGCGAGGAGCGCATGGCGCAGTTGCTGACCCAGGTGGCGGGCCGCGCCGGGCGGGCCGAACGCCCGGGGCGGGTGGTACTGCAGACCCACTACCCCGACCACCCCGGCGTGCAGGCCATGCTGCGGCAGAGTTATTCGGAACAGGCGGAGTCGATGCTGCAACAGCGCGCCGCCACGAACATGCCCCCCGCCGGCCAGCTCGCGGTCCTGCGCACCGACTGCGGCGATGCCGAGACCGGCGAGCAATTCCTGCAGCAGCTGCGCGACGGCGTCGCCGACCGCATACCCGCCGGGACCGCGCTGATCGGGCCGCTGCCCTCGCCCATGCAGCGCCGCGCCGGGAAGTTTCGCAGCCAGCTGCTGCTCACTGCACCGGACCGCCGCTCCGCACAGGCCGCCTGCGCGCTGCTGGTCGCACAGGCCCAGACCCTGCCCGCGCGCCGCGGACTCAAATGGACCATCGACGTCGATCCCCAGGATCTCTTCTAGGGCGCACCCTTCTGGTCATCCGCGGCACTAACGAGGATAATACGCGTCGGAATAAACCTCGAAGACCCGGCTAGTCCCGGCCCACCGTCACCCCTGACCGGGCAGAAACCGAGATAAATGAAGGACCAAATCACCTCGCTGATCGAGCAGGCACTGGATGCACTGGCCACCGCCGGTGTACTCCCGGCAGGCGTCGATGCGCAGGTGCAGGTCGAGCGCACCAAAGACAAGAGCCACGGCGACCTCGCGAGCAACGTCGCCCTGACCCTCGCCAAGCGGGCCGGGATGGCGCCGCGCGACCTCGCCGAGCGCCTTTGCGAGGCGCTGCCGGCCAACGGTGCGATCGAGCGCACGGAAATCGCGGGGCCCGGGTTCATCAACTTCTTCCTCGCCGCCGGCAGCAGCCAGGGTGTCGTTGCCAGCGTGCTCGAGAGCGCGGAGCGGTTCGGGCACAGCGACGAGGGCGGCGGCCGCCGGGTCCAGGTGGAGTTCGTCTCGGCCAACCCCACCGGTCCGCTGCATGTCGGTCACGGCCGCGGCGCCGCCGTGGGCGACAGCCTGTGCCGCCTCCTCGCCGCCACCGGCTGGGACGTGGCGAGCGAGTTCTACTACAACGACGCGGGGGCGCAAATCGACAATCTCGCGCTCTCGGTGCAGGCGCGCTGCCGCGACCTCGGCCCCGACGACACGGGCTGGCCCGAGGACGGTTACCGCGGCGAATACATCGTCGACCTCGCCCGGGCCTACCTCGCCGGCGACACGGTGGATGCCGAGGACCGGCACGTCAAGAGCGCCGCCGACCCCGACGACCTGGACGGTATCCGGCACTTCGCCGTCGCCTACCTGCGGCGCGAGCAGGACCTCGACCTCAGGGCCTTCGCCGTACACTTCGACCACTTTTTCCTCGAGTCGTCCCTGTACGACGAGGGCGCGGTGGAAGCGGCCGTGCAACGCCTGGAGGAAAACGGGCACTGCTACGAGCAGGACGGCGCCCTGTGGCTGCGCACCACCGCGTTCGGCGACGACAAGGACCGGGTGATGCGCAAACGCGAGGGCGGCTACACCTATTTCCTGCCGGACGTCGCCTACCACCTGAACAAGTGGCAGCGCGGCTTCGAGCGCGTCATCAACGAGCAGGGCGCGGATCACCACAGCACCGTCACCCGCGTGCGCGCGGGGCTGCAGGCACTGGACCAGGGCATCCCCGAGGGCTGGCCCGAGTACGTGCTGCACCAGATGGTGACGGTGATGCGCGACGGCGAAGAGGTCAAGCTGTCCAAGCGCGCCGGCAGCTACGTGACCCTGCGCGACCTGATTGACGAGGTCGGCCGCGACGCCACGCGGTACTTCCTGGCGGCGCGCGCGCCCACCTCGCAGTTGACGTTCGACATCGATCTCGCGCTCTCCAGGAGCAACGAGAACCCCGTGTACTACATCCAGTACGCCCACGCCCGCGCCTGCAGCGTGATGCGCAAGCTCGGGGAACAGGGTCTCAGCTGGCAGCGCGACACGGCCCTGTCCCATCTCGACCGGCTCACTGAGGATCACGAACAGGCGCTGCTCAGGCGACTCGCGCGTTTCCCCGATGTAGTGTCCGCCGCCGCGCACAAATGCGAACCCCACACGGTCGCGACCTACCTGCGGGAGTTGGCCGGGGACTTTCACGCCTGGTACAACGCGCACAAGATGCTGGTGGAAGACGCGCCCCTGCGCGATGCGCGCGTGGCGCTCAGCGAGGCGGTGCGCCAGGTCATCGCCAACGGCCTGGACCTGCTGGGGGTGTCCGCCCCCCGGGAGATGTAGCGGTGGCCAGGGATTACGCGAAAGGGAAACAGCGCAAAGGCCAACGCAAGCGGGCCCCGCGGCAACAGGGCGGCGGCCTGCGCATATTTGCCGCGGGTGTCGTCACCGGGGTATTCGCCAGTTTCATCCTCTACCTGGCGATGCTGCCGCAACCGGCGGATCCAGCCGGGGGTGCCGCGGAGACCCCGCAACCGGCGGCGGAGCCCCCCGAACCGAAATTCGAGTTCTACACCATGCTCCGGGAACAGACCTTCGAGGCAGATGTAGAGCCGCCGGAGGTGGAACCCGCCAGTGACCTGGGCAACCCCCCGCCACCGGCGGCATCACGGGAGGTCTACCTGTTGCAGGCAGGGTCTTTCCGCCAGCGCGAGGACGCCGACCGGCGCCGGGCGGAGCTGCTGCTGTTGGGGCTGGAGCCCTCGGTGCAGGAGATCGACGGCGACAACGGCCGCTGGCACCGGGTGTACCTGGGCCCCTTCGAGTCGCGCAGCCAGATGAACCGGGCCAGGAGCCTGACCGCCAACCAGGATATCGACACCCTGGTGTTGAAACGCAACCAGCCGTAAAAGCCGCCCGGCGGCCTTGAATACGCCGGGGTTGTCCCCAATATCTCAGAGACCGGGGTTCTCCCGGTCGCCAGGAGTCCCCCATGGAACAGTACCGAGGCACCACCATCCTCTCCGTGCGCCGCGGCAACAGCGTCGTTATCGGCGGCGACGGGCAGGTATCGATGGGCAACACCGTGATGAAGGGCAACGCCCGCAAGGTGCGCCGCCTGTACCGCGACCTGGTACTCGCCGGTTTCGCCGGCGGCACCGCAGACGCCTTCACCCTGTTCGAACTGTTCGAGGCCCAGCTCGACAAGCACCAGGGCCACCTGGTGCGCGCCTCCGTGGAACTGGCCAAGGCCTGGCGCACCGAGCGCGCACTGCGCCGGCTGGAGGCACTGCTCGCGGTCGCCGACAAGGACACCTCGCTGGTCATCACCGGCAACGGCGACGTCATCGAACCGGAAGACAACCTCATCGCCATCGGTTCCGGCGGACCCTTCGCGCAATCTGCGGCACGTGCACTGCTCGACAACACAGAGCTCGACGCGCGCACGATCGTGGAGAAGGGCCTTGGCATCGCCGGCGACATCTGCATCTACACCAACCAGAATCTCACCATCGAACAGCTGGACTTCTAGTTCAGGTTACAGGTCCCCCGAATGTCCAACATGACCCCCCGCGAAATCGTCCACGAGCTGGACCGGCACATCATCGGCCAGGACGAGGCCAAGCGCTCCGTCGCCATCGCCCTGCGCAACCGCTGGCGGCGCATGCAGTTGCCGGAGGAGCTGCGCGCGGAGATAACCCCGAAAAACATCCTCATGATCGGCCCCACCGGGGTCGGCAAGACCGAGATCGCGCGGCGCCTGGCGAAACTGGCCAACGCGCCCTTCGTCAAGGTAGAGGCGACCAAGTTTACAGAGGTGGGCTACGTCGGCCGCGATGTCGAATCGATCGTACGCGACCTCGCGGACGTCGCGGTAAAGATGTTCCGCGAGCAGGAGATGTCCCGCGTGCGCTTCCGCGCAGAAGAGGCAGCCGAGGAGCGCATCCTCGACATACTCCTGCCGCCCGCGAGGGACGGCGACGGCGGTGGCGAGAACACACGCCAGCTGCTGCGCAAGAAGCTGCGCGAGGGCGAACTGGACGACAAGGAGATCGAGGTACAGGTCAGCGCGCCGGCGATGGGCATGGAGATCATGGCGCCGCCGGGGATGGAGGAGATGACCAGCCAGCTGCAGAGCATGTTTTCCAACTTGTCCCGGCAGCAGCAGAAAACACGCAAGATGCCGGTCAAGGCCGCCTTCGACGCGCTCTGCGACGAGGAGGCCGCGAAGATGGTCAACGAGGAGGAGCTGAAACAGAAGGCGCTCAATGCGGCGGAGCAGAACGGTATCGTGTTCATCGACGAGCTGGACAAGGTCGCCAAACGCTCCGAGGGCGCGGGCGCCGACGTCAGCCGGGAGGGTGTTCAGCGCGACCTGCTGCCTCTGATCGAGGGCTCCACGGTGACCACCAAGCACGGCACCATCCGCACCGACCACATACTGTTCATCGCCTCGGGGGCCTTCCACCTGGCCAAGCCCTCGGACCTGATACCGGAGTTGCAGGGACGCCTGCCCATTCGCGTGGAACTGTCGGCCCTGACCCCGGAGGATTTCGAGCGCATACTGACGGAGCCCAACGCCTCACTGACCGAACAGTACCAGGCGCTGCTGCAGACGGAGGGACTCTCCCTGAGTTTCACCGGCGACGGCCTGCGTCGAATCGCGGAGACCGCCTGGCAGGTCAACGAGCGCACCGAGAACATCGGCGCGCGCCGCCTGCACACGGTGATGGAGCGCCTGCTCGAGGGGGCCTCCTTCGACGCGTCGGACGCCGGTGTCGGCACATCCACCATGGTCGTGGACGCGGAGTTCGTCGACAGGCAGCTCAGCGAGCTCAGCGCCGACGAGGACCTGTCGCGCTTTATCCTGTAATGAACCCCGACTGCGTCCCCACCGACGTACAGCTGCACAAGCGCTCCAGGGAACTGGAGCTCTCCTACGCGGACGGCGCAAACTACCGGCTGAGCTGCGAGTACCTGCGGGTGTACTCCCCGTCCGCCGAGGTCAAGGGTCACGGCCCGGGGCAGGAGATATTGCAGACCGGCAAGCTCAACGTCGGCATCACCGCCATCAACCCGGTGGGCAACTACGCGCTGCAACTGGTGTTCGACGACGGTCACGATACCGGGCTCTACGCCTGGGACTATCTCTACCACCTCGCCACCGCGCGGGAACAGCTGTGGCAGGACTACCTGGACCGGCTCGCCGCAGCCGGCGCCAACCGGGACCCGGACGTCCAGGTGCTCGACCTGGGCGATTGAAGCCCGGTGACCAGGGTCGGCCCGCTCGCGCTATAATGCGTTTCCCATTCGAGCGCCGGGCAACGGACTGATGAGCGACAAGGACACCACCGACTTCGGCTACCGGGAAGTCGAGAAGGAGGAAAAGGCCGGCCTGGTCGCCGGCGTCTTTCACTCGGTCGCCGCGCGCTACGACCTGATGAACGACCTCATGTCCGGCGGTATCCACCGTATCTGGAAACGCTTCACCATCGAGGTCAGCGCCGCGCGTCCCGGAAACACCGTCCTCGATATCGCGGGGGGAACCGGGGATCTCGCCGCCCAGTTCGCCGACATCGTGGGCGCCGAGGGTCGGGTTGTACTGGCGGACATCAACGACTCCATGCTGCAGGTGGGGCGGGACAAGCTGCTGGACACCGGACGCCAGGGCAACATCGAGTTCGTACAGGCGGACGCCCAGTACCTGCCGTTTCCCGACGACAGTTTCGACGTTGTCAGCATCGCCTTCGGGCTGCGCAACGTGACCGACAAGGAGCTTGCCCTGCGCTCCATGCTGCGCGTGCTCAAGCCGGGCGGTCGCCTGCTGGTGCTGGAATTTTCCAAACCCACCAGCGAAGCGCTGGGCCGCGCCTACGACGCCTACTCCTTCAATATCATTCCACGCATCGGGCGCCTGGTGGCGAACGACAGCGAGAGCTACCAGTACCTCGCCGAGTCCATCCGCATGCACCCGGACCAGGAGACCCTGAAGGAGATGATGGAAGACGCCGGGTTCGCAAACTGCGAATACCACAACATGACCGGCGGGGTCGTCGCGCTGCACAAGGGCATCAAGGCCTGACCCATGGCAACGGGCGTCGATCCCACCCTGCAGACCGCCGCCCTGGCGGCCCTTGAGGCCGCCCTCAACCGCGCGCTGGGCTTGTCGCCGCTCAAGGGGGGCGAGATGGCGCCCTTCGCCGGGCAGGTGTTTGCCCTGCGCTGCACACGGCCCGAAATAGAGATTTTCCTGCAGCCCTCGGAGCGCCGGGTGCGCCTCGCCGGGACCTGGGAGGGCCCGGTCACCACCAGTATCCGCGGGGAGTACGGGGATTTCGCCGAGCTGGCGTCCTCGGACGACCCGGCGGCGACGCTGATCAACGGCGCGCTGGAACTCGAGGGCGAGAGCGCGCCACTCATCGAGTTGCAGAAAGTGCTCTCTACGCTCGACATCGACTGGGAGGCGCCCCTGGTCTCCACCCTCGGTGACGTGGCGGGCCACGAGCTCGCCTCGCTGTTGCGCCGGGCCTTCAGCTGGGGCCGCCAGGCCGCCGAGAGCCTGGCCCGCCAACTGGAGGAGTTCATCCACGAGGAGGCCCGCCTCAGCCCGCCGCGGCTGGAACTGGAAGACTTCTACAGCGACGTGCGCGAACTCGGCCAACAGGTGGAGCGCCTGGAGTCGCGCGCGGCGCGCCTGCGCCGGCAACTCGACAAACAGCGGGGCTGACCGGTGTCGCGCGTCCTCCGCCTCGCCCGGATCCTGCGTGTCGCCGCACGCTACCGGCTGGACGAGTTTATCGAGCGCGACCGGCTCGGGCCTGTTCAGCGCACGCTTCTCGCCCTGGCGCCCTGGCGGCTGCACCCGGTGCCGGACCTGCCCCGCGGCGAGCGACTGCGCCGCGCCCTGGAGGAACTGGGCCCGGTGTTCATCAAGTTCGGGCAGATGCTGTCCACCCGGCGCGACCTGCTGCCGGAGGATATCGCCGACGAACTCGCGCGTCTCCAGGACGAGGTGCCGCCGTTCCCGGCCGAACAGTCCGCCACGATCATCGCCGAGGCCCTGGGCAAGCCGGTGGAAGAGCTGTTCGCGGACTTCGAGCGCGTACCGATGGCCTCGGCGTCGGTCGCGCAGGTGCACCGCGCGACGCTGCACAGCGGCGAAAAGGTCGTGGTCAAGGTACTGCGGCCCGACATCGAGCCGGTGATCCGCCAGGACATCGCACTGATGTTCACCCTCGCCCGGCTCGTCGAGCGCTACCTGCCTGAGGGCCCGCGACTGCGCCCGGTGGAGGTCGTGGCCGACTACGAACTGGTGATCCTCGACGAACTGGACCTGGGACGGGAGGCGGCCAACGCCAGCCAGTTGCGGCGCAATTTCAAGGACAGCACCCTGGTGTACATACCCGAGGTGCACTGGGCCTACACATGCCGCAACGTCCTGACCATGGAGCGCATCCGCGGCATTCCCGTCACTGACCTGGAAGCCCTGCGCGCGAAGGGTACGGACCTCAAGCTGCTGGGCGAGCGCGGCGTGGAAATCTTCTTCACGCAGGTGTTCCGCGACAACTTCTTCCACGCGGACATGCACCCGGGCAACATATTCGTCGACGCGTCCGACCCGGCCGACCCCACCTACATCGCCGTGGACTGCGCGATCGTCGGCAGCCTGTCAGAGGCGGACCAGTACTACCTGGCGCGCAACCTGCTCGGGGTGTTCCGCCAGGACTACCACGAGGTGGCGCAACTGCACGTGGAGTGCGGCTGGGTGCCCCCGGACACCCGCGTACAGGATTTCGAGGCCGCCATGCGCGCGGTGTGCGAGCCCGTGTTCGAGCGACCCCTGAGCGAGATCTCCTTCGGCCAGCTGCTGGTGTACCTGTTCCAGACCGCCGCCCGCTTCGACATGGAGGTACAGCCCTCCCTGGTGCTATTGCAGAAAACCCTGCTCAATATCGAGGGACTGGGACGCCAGCTCTACCCGCAGCTCAACCTGTGGGACACGGCCCAACCCTATCTCGAGAACTGGGTGGCGGAGCGCTACTCCCCGCAGGCGGTCATCCGTCGCCTGCAACGCCAGGCGCCCTCCCTGCTGGAACAACTCCCCCAGCTTCCGGAGGCTGTGCTGGAGACCCTGCAGCAATCCCGGGTGCCGCGTCCACAACCCGCGACCGACTCGCGCGCCGGCCGCATCGCCGGGGAATCCGGGGAACGCGCCCGCCGGCGGCGGCAGTTCCTCGCGGGTCTGGCCTGCGCGGCGGCCGTGCTCACCGCGCTCCCCGGCGGCTGGCAACAGCTGGCGGACGTGCCCGCCACAAGCTGGCTGCTCGGCGCCCTGGGCCTGGGACTGTTCTGGTACCGCGACAGCTGAGCACATGTGCCCCATGGCGCGCTGTGCCATAATGGCCCTTCCCGCGGACAGAGGCCGTGAGCCGCAGTTATCACCATGACCGACCCCGACACACTACTCAGCCAGATCAACTGGAACGAGCAGGGACTCGTCCCCGCCATCGCACAGGACTTCGAGAGCGGGGAAGTGCTCATGCTCGCCTGGATGAACCACGAGGCGCTGGCAAACACCATCAGTGAAGGCTGCGCCGTGTACTGGTCGCGTTCGCGCAACGCGCTCTGGCGCAAGGGCGAGAAGTCGGGGCATGTACAGCATGTGAAAGAACTGCGTATCGACTGCGATGCGGACACGGTGCTGATGAAGGTCGAACAGGTCGGCGGCATCGCCTGTCACACCGGCAGGCGACGCTGCTTCTACCTGCGGCTCGAGAACGGCGAGTGGGAAGTGACCGAGGAGGTGCTCAAGTCACCCGATGAGATTTACGGAGGCAACACCTCCGGGGACAGGGAATGAACGATATTCTGCAACAACTTTCTGCCACGCTCGCCGAGCGCCGGCAGGCGGACCCCGGCGAGTCCTACGTCGCCGCGCTCCACGAGAAAGGGCTGAACAAGATACTCGAGAAGATCGGCGAGGAGGCCACCGAGGTGGTGCTCGCGGCCAAGGACGCCGGCGCCGGGGGCGACCGGGCCGCGCTGGTGGGCGAGGTTGCGGATTTGTGGTTTCACAGTATGGTGATGTTGTCCCACCTGGACATGGAGGTTGCCGAGGTGCTGGACTGCCTGGCGGAGCGCTTCGGCGTGTCCGGCCTGGAGGAGAAGGCCTCGCGGTAGGCGGGCGGTCCCGCGGACGTAAAAGCAGAGGAAGAGAGTTATGGGAATCGGTGGAATCAGTATCTGGCAGTTGTTGATCATACTGGCCATTGTCATCATGTTGTTCGGCACCAAGCGCCTGCGCTCACTGGGCTCTGATCTCGGCAGCGCGGTCAAGGGATTTCGCAAGAGCATGAGCGACGACGACGCGGCCCAGGCCGGCGCGGAAACGCCCGGCGAAGAGACCCCTGCCGACGAGACCAAAGACAAGTAAAGCCCCATGTTCGACATCGGTTTCGCCGAGCTCATCATCATCGGGGTGGTGGCCCTGCTGGTGATCGGTCCCGAGCGTCTGCCATCGACCATCCGCACGGTCAGCCTCTACGTCAATCGCATACGTCGCGGTTTCAACGATATCAAGCGCGAGGTGCAGCAGGAGCTGCACAACGACTCCGTCATGCGCGAACTGCGCGAGGCCGGGGAACAGCTCAAGGAGGACACCCAGGCGATACAGCAGGATATCGGCAGCGTGACCGAGGAGCTGGGGCGGGTAGCCGACCCTGAAACACCGGGCGAAGGCGAGGAGAAGAGGCCGGAATGAGCGAGCCGGAGTCCACGGACCAGCCGCTGCCCCTGGTCGCCCACCTCACCGAGCTGCGCGAAAAACTGCTGCGCGCGGTGCTCGCCGTACTGATCATGTTCCTCGCGCTGTTTCCCTTCGCCAACGACATCTACGCCGCGGTATCCGCCCCGCTGCGCGCGCTGCTGCCCGAGGGTGCGACTATGATCGCCACCGAGGTGGCATCGCCCTTTTTCACACCGTTCAAGCTGACCCTGGTCGCGGCGGCGTTCCTGGCCATGCCCTACGTGCTCTACCAGGTCTGGAGCTTTATCGCGCCGGGGATGTACCGGCATGAGAAACGCCTGGCCATTCCCCTGCTGGTCTCCTCCGTACTGCTGTTTTACCTCGGCGCTGCGTTTGCCTACTTCGTGGTCTTCCCGCTGATCTTCGCGTTCTTCACCAGCGTCGGTCCCGATGACATCACGATCATGACGGATATCAACAGCTACCTGAACTTCGTGCTCAAGCTGTTCTTCGCCTTCGGTATCGCCTTCGAGATACCGATTGCCGCGGTACTCATGATCTGGGCCGGCATCACCACGCCGGAGGCACTGGCGAAAAAACGCCCCTACATCATCGTCGGCTGCTTTGTCTTCGGCATGTTACTGACCCCCCCGGACATCATCTCCCAGTCCCTGCTGGCGATCCCCATGTGGCTGCTGTTCGAGATCGGCGTGTGGTTCGGCAAGCTCATGCAGCGCAATTCCTCCGCCGCCGACGGCGACAGCGCGACACCCTGAGCGCTCAGACTGCCGTGGCCGGGGAAGAAACCGAGACGGACGAGAAGCGCAAGCGCAGCGTCGGCTCGCTGCGCCCCGTGCTCGGCTACCTGCTGAACTACAAGCCGCGGCTCCTGGGCGCGAGCCTCGCGTTGCTTTTCACCGCCGGCGCCACGCTGTCGGTGGGCCGCGGTCTCCAGGTATTGATCGACGACGGCTTCGGCGGCGGCACCAGCGCCGACCTGCGCGCTGCCCTCGGCCTGCTGATGATCATCGCCGCGGCCATGGCCGTCGGCACGTTCATTCGCTTCTACCTCGTGTCATGGCTGGGCGAGCGGGTGTCCGCAGATATCCGCAAGGCGGTCTTCGATAACATCGTGCGCCTCAACCCGGGTTACTTCGAAACCAATCGAAGCCTGGAGATCATGTCGCGCCTCACCGCGGACACCACGCTGTTGCAGACGATCATCGGCTCCTCTTTCAGTATGGCGCTGCGCAGCAGCCTGACCACCGTGGGCGCCCTGGTAATGATGTTCATCACCAACCTGAAACTCAGCCTGATCATCGCCGTCGGCGTGCCCCTGATCCTCCTGCCCATTCTCGTCTTCGGCAGGCGTGTGCGCAGCCTGTCCAACAAGAGCCAGGAGAGTATTGCCAGCGTGGGCAGTTACGCCGGCGAGGTCATCCAGCATATCCGCGTGGTGCAGAGCTACACGCGCGAGGATTTTGAGATCGCCGCCTTCGACCGCGAGGTGGAGCGCGCATTCGCCATCGCGCGCCGCCGCATCCGCCAGCGCTCGTTCCTGATCTGCGGCGCCATCCTCATGCTGTTCGCGGGCATGACCGGCATGATGTGGTCCGGCGGCCAGGATGTGCTCTCGGGACGCATGAGCGGCGGCGAGCTCGGCGCCTTCGTGTTCTACGCCATGATGGTGGGCATGGGCTTCGCCACCATCTCCGAGGTCTGGGGCGACCTGCTGCGTGCCGCGGGCGCCGCGGACCGCCTGGTGGAACTGATCAACACCGACAGTCCCCTGCACGATCCGGGCGAGGCGGCCCTTGCACCGGCGCGCCAGAGCGCCGAGCTGCGCATGGAGAACGTGACCTTCTGCTATCCCACGCGTCCCAACCAGGCGGCGCTCAACGATTTTACCCTGGACATCGAGGCGGGGCGCAGCCTCGCACTGGTGGGCCGCTCGGGAGCCGGCAAGTCCACCGTGTTCGAACTGTTGCTGCGTTTCTATGACCCCCAGAAGGGGCGCATTCTCCTGAACGGCGCCGACATACGCGAGATGGGCCTGAAGCGGCTGCGCGAGAACGTCGCGCTGGTGCCCCAGCAACCGGCGCTGTTCACCGGCGACGTGCGCTACAACATTGCCTACGGCGCCCTCGATGCGACGGACGCAGAGGTGGAGGCCGCGGCGCGCGCCGCACACGCCCACGAGTTCATCAGCCAGTTACCCGACGGCTACGCCAGCCATCTGGGCGAACAGGGTGTGCGCCTTTCGGGCGGCCAGCGCCAGCGCATCGCACTGGCGCGCGCCATTCTCAACGACCCGAAGATACTCCTTCTGGACGAGGCGACCAGCGCCCTGGATACCGAGAGCGAACACCAGGTACAACTGGCGCTGCAGGAACTGATGCGCGACCGCACCACGGTGATCATCGCCCACCGCCTGTCGACCATCCTGCACGCCGATCGCATCGCGGTGCTGGACCACGGTGAACTCGTGGCCACGGGCACGCACGAACAACTGCTCGAAGACTGCGAACTTTACGCGCGCCTGGCGCGCCTGCAGTTCCGCGAGCCCGGTATCACTGAGGAGAGTTCTTCTCCAGAAGCCGCAGCCGGTCCCGTCGCTCTTGGTTGACCCTGGACAGGTCGTCCAGGGTATCGCGCGATATCTCCAGCATTTCACCCAGCATGCGTAAGGTCACCCGTGTGTTGTTGGCGGCGATACGCCAGGGTGAGGTGAGCGGTGCCTCCATGAAGATGTCCCCGGCTTCGCGAAAGGCGCCGCGCAGGTGTTCGCCGGTGCTGTCCCGGGCCGCCTCGTAGGCCATGGACATCACCTCGGCCGACTCCATCAGCGCCTCGATACCGATCCACTCGACCATGGTGCCGCGCTCCACAGTGCGTCGCAGGCTGCGACGCAGCTTGCGCGACATGTTGCGGAACTCGCGCTGTACCTTGGGGCCGAACACCGGCTCGGCGACGGCAGTGAGCCGGTCGTCCGCCGCCAGTTCCCGCCAGTCCTGCAGGCTGAGGGTCTCCTCCACGTGGGGAAAGACGAGCTTCTCCTCGATATTCATGTGCTCGTAAATATGCTCGACGTAGCCGCGGCCGCCCTTGATGAGCTGCGCGCCGGGGATGTCGCCGCGACGCCAGCGCTCGATGTCCTTCAGCATCAGCTTGCCGCGACGGGCGGTCTCGTCATGGTCGCGCTGCAGCGTATCCACCTCGTCGGCGGCCGCCGCGTTCAACTCGGCGACGCGCGCGTAGATCATATCCTCCCGCGGGTGGTGGAAGCGGTCCGGCCAGGTCACCATGTAATCCATGATCTCGTAGACCACGTGCGTGTCCACCAGCTCGCCCGCCTCGATGGCGTCCAGCTGGTTGGAGAACAACTTCATCACCGTCGCCATGTGCCGGTGCTCGGCGCGCAGGGCTTTCATCAGGGGTTGCTCGGGGCGGCGCGGTGGAGCATCGGCCGCGGTGTTCGACGCGGTGGCAGGCATGGGGGTTTCTCCTCGTGGGGCCCGCGCAGAGGGCCCGTACCCTACAACGTAGCGCGCCGCCGGGGGGCGCGCATTGATCCAGCTCAAGCCGGGGGTTCTTGTGTCGATTATACCGCGCTCCGGCGGGAGGGCGCGGGGTCAGGGAATATCCTGCACCGCGGGCCCGTAGCCGTCGATGAACTCGGGCGGCAGGCGCCGCGGGCGCCCGGTGGACAGCTCGACACAGGCGAAACGCATGGCGCCGCGCAGCAGTGTCGCGCCGTCGCCCGCGCGGATGACCTGGAAGCGCCGGTTCATGGTGAGCCTGCCGTCCCAGTTCGCGATCCAGGTCCCGGCGACAATCTCGTCGCCCTCCCGGGAGGCCTGCAGGTAGTCGTATTCGCTGCGCGTTATAACCATGGCGCGATCCAGCGCCCGGTAGCGCTCAAGGTCCAGCCCCAGGGACACGGAGTGTGACCAGGCCACCTGTTCGCACCACTTCACATAGACGGCGTTGTTGGTGTGGTTCAGGCCGTCCATGTCCTCGGCGCGCACCACCGCTTCCAGCATGTGCGGGTCAGGGTGGTCCCAGAGCGCCTCCGGTACCGTCACGTCGCCGGCCCCGGCAGCTCGCCGGCGCCGTCCTCGAGAGGTCGTAACGCGATATTCGCGTAGGCGTAGACGATGGCGAGCAGCGGGCAGAACAGGTTGAAAAACGCGTAGGGCGCGTAGGCAAAGGTCGCGACACCGAGGGTGGCGGACATGTAGGCGCCGCAGGTATTCCACGGGATCAGGGCCGAGGTAAGGGTGGCGGAGTCTTCCAGGGTGCGCGACAGGTTGAGCCGCGACAGGCCGCGGCGCTCGTACTCATCGCGGTACATCCGGCCCGGCAGGGCCACGGCGATGAACTGGTCCGCGGCGAGGATGTTCGTGCCGAAACAGGTCACTACCGTGGTCGTCACCAGCGACCCGGTGCTGCGGACGCCGCGCAGCGCCAGTTGCAGCAGGTAGCCGAGGATGCCCGTGCGCTCCAGCACGCCGCCGAACCCGAGGGCGCAGAGGATCAGCCACACCGTGTTGAGCATGCTGCTCATCCCACCCTTGCTCAGCAGGGCATCGAGGAACTCGTTGCCGCTGGCGGAGACGTAGCCGTCGAAGAGACTCATCCACACACCCTTCAACAGGGCCAGCGCGCGGCTGCCGTCGACCGTACCGCCGGCCAGAGCAACCGTTGCGTCGCCCTGGAACACCACGGCGAAGACCGCGCCGGCCAGTGCGCTGACGACGATCGCCGGGTAGGCGGGAAAGCGCTTGTACACCAGGCCGAGCATGAGCAGCAGGGGCAGCAGCAGGTGCGGCCCGATGCTGAACTGCTGCTCCAGTGCGCGCGTCAGCGACCCGATCTCCTCGGGCGTCGCGGCGTCGGCACTGCCCATAAACAGGAAAACGAGGAGCGCGAGGGTAATCCCGGGGACCGTGGTCCACAACATGTGCCGTATGTGCTCAAACAGGTCCACGCCCACCGCGGCGGCCGCGAGGTTGGTCGTGTCCGACATGGGCGAGAGCTTGTCGCCGAAATAGGCGCCGGAGATGATCGCGCCGGCGGTTACCGCCGGGGAGAGGTCGAAACTGCCCGCAATGCCCATCAACCCGATCCCCAGTGTGCCGGCGACGGTCCAGGAACTGCCGATGCTGATGGCGACGATGGCGCAGATGGCGGCGCTCGCCGCGTAAAATATGGAGGGCTCCAGCACCTGCACGCCGTAGTAGATCATCGCCGGCACCGTGCCGCAGAGAATCCAGGTGCCGATGAGCATGCCCACGGACAACAGTATCAGCACCGGCGCGAGACCCACCGCGATACCGTCGACGATACCCTGCTGGGCCTCCTTCCAGGGTATCCCGGCGCGGCGGCCGATCCACGCGGCGAGGCAGGTGGCGAGCACCAGGGCGATCTGGTTGGCGCCGAAGGAGGAGTCCGCGCCGAACAGGAAGACCGACCCCCCGAGCAGGACCACCAGGAAGGCGATGGGCGTCAGCGCCATCAGTGGCGTCAGCCCGGGCGGCGTGTCGGTTGCGGGCGTCGTGTCGTCAGGGGGCGTCAAGCTATCGCGACTCTCGTGGGGTCGACGGGGCGTCAGGCCGCCAGAATGCCTCAATTCCCGCCGACGGTACAGCGCGCGGGCCGTGGCTGCCGGGTTCCGCAACCCCGGTGGATAGGCGACAGGTGACCGAGGGAGCGTCTGACATCTGCGGAACACTGGCGTAGCATCGGCCCAGGACACAAGCGATACCGCCCACATGCCAGACGACATCGAGCTCGCGCCTCGCTACTACCTGCACAATTTCCACCGCCTCTGCGATACGGTGGAAGAGCGCTACGGTGACGTTTTCAGCGCCCGGGAACAGGCAGTGCTGGAGAATTTCCGCGGTGCGCCGGAACCCGCCCGTTGCCTGTTCGTGCGACTGGTATCGCGCACGGGTCCCTGGTTCCGCGAGAGCCGCCTCAGCTACCCCGAGATCGGCCCGATCGCCCCGGCACTGGATACACTTTGCGACCTGGGGCTCGCGGAGGAGACCGCGGGGCTGACCGCGGAGGAGGCGGGACAGCTGTTCACCCGCGCCGAGCTGGAGGAGGCCTTCGCGGAACACCTGGGCAGCGAGAAGTTTCGCAGCAAGAGCGACCTGCTGGAGGCCATCGAGGCGGCGGGCCTCGCGGACCGGCGATTCATGCGAGCGCTCGCCGGTATCGACCCGCTGCGCGTGGTGACCCCGGGCCAGGTCGAACTCGTCGAGCGCCTGGAGGTCCTGTTTTTCGGCAATCGCTACCAGGGGCTGACCGAGTTCGTGCTCGAGGACCTCGGTGTCATGCGCTACTACACCTATCCCCTCGAACGCGAGCAGCGACTGTTCGCGGATCGCGGTGCGCTGGAGGAGTACCTGGCGCTCGCGCTCCTGTCGGACACGCGCCACGAACTGCTCGAGGAAGATGCGACCGAAGAACTGCCGACGCTGGCGCGGGAGGTGCTGGAGACCGACACCCGCTACCCGTCCAGCCGCAACCGGCTCGATCGGCTGTGCAACAGCCTGGCGCGTGACCTGGAACGCCTGGAGGAAGCCGAGCTGGCCCTGGCGCTGTACGAGCGCAGCGGCCGTCACCCTGCGCGCGAGCGGCGCGCGCGAATCATGGAACGGGGACAGGAGTGGGCAGCGGCGCGGGACCTGTGCACGGACATCCTGCGAGACCCGGTGTGCGAGGCGGAGCAGGAAGCGGCCGCGCGCATCCTGCCGCGTGTCCTGCGCAAGCTGGGTGGTAAGCCCGCGCAGCGCACCCGCGATGTTTTTCTTGAAACTCACCTTAACGTCCAAATGACTGGTGCGGTGGAAGAGGCGACGGCGGCCGAGCTGCGCGGGCAGTGGCGGGCCGTGCACTTTGTCGAGAACAGCCTGATGAACACACTGTTCGGTCTCGCCTTCTGGGAGGAAATATTCGCGCCGGTGCCAGGGGTGTTCCACCACGCCTACCAGGCGGGCCCGGCCGACATGTACGAGGCCGGCTTTCGCCGCGCCCGCGCCGACCTGATCGACGCGCGCCTGCGGTCCCTCGCCCGGTGTGACATGCGTGCCGAACTGGTCGCCGCCTACCGGCGCTATTTCCCCTGCCAGTGCCACTGGGTGGACTGGCGCCACATCGACGAGGACCTGGTGGGGGACGCGGCGGCCACGATCCCGCGGGCGCACCTGCTGGCGATCTTCGAGCGCATCCTGTTCGACCCCCGGGAGAACCGCCGTGGCTTCCCGGATCTCCTCGCCCTCGGCGACGACACCGGGGACTACTGCCTGGTCGAGGTGAAAGGTCCGGGTGACGCGCTGCAGGACGGCCAGAAGCGCTGGCTGCGATTTTTCGCCGCTAATGACATTCCTGCGCAGGTGGCCTGGGTAACCTGGGACGGCGGGACCGAGGACCCGGCGGGCGGAATAGAAGGGAAGGGTGAGCCGGCATGACTGAATTCAGTGTGGCCGTGGCGGACCTCGCGCGCTTTTGCCACCGCGGCGGCGATATCGACCACCGCATGGGGCCGTCGCCGACCGGCCCAGAGGGCATCGCCGGGCACCGGCGGCTCTACACCCGCCGGCCGCCGGGTTACCAGCCTGAGCACGCGGTGGAGTACGTGCACCGCGAGGGCGCACTCGCCGTGACGCTGCGGGGCCGTGCCGACGGCTACGATCCAGAGGCTGGCCTGGTCGAGGAGATAAAGACCTGCCGCGTGCCGCCCGACAGTATCGGCGAACACGTCGCCGCGCTGCACATGGCCCAGGGCAAACTCTACGCCGCCCTCATCGCGCGGCGCGACGCCCTGCCCGGCCTGCGGGTGCGGGTCACCTGGCTGAACATCGACAGCGACGAGGAATACAGCCGCGACGAACAGATGAGTGCCTCGGAGCTCGGCGCCTTACTGGAACAGACACTGGCGCAGTTCAGCGCCTGGCTGGCGCGCCTCGGTGAACGCCGGGAGAGCCGCGATGCAAGCCTCGACAACTTACTTTTTCCCTACGGCGAGTTCAGGCCGGGCCAGCGCGACATCGCGGAGCTGACCTACAAGTGCATCGACCAGGGCGGCCGCTTGCTGCTCGAGGCGCCGACGGGCATCGGCAAGACCGCCGCGGTGCTGTACCCGGCGCTCAAGGGCCTGGCCGCCGGTAAACACGAGCGGGTGGTGTTCGCAACGGCCAGGACCGTCGGCCGCCACGCCGCCCAGGATACCCTCACGCGCTTTCGCGAGGCGGGCTACCGGGGTTCGGCGCTGAGCCTCACCGCCCGGGAGACCGTGTGCCTGTCGCCGGGCCGCGCCTGTCACGGCGATGACTGCCCCTACGCGCGCGGCTACTACGACAAGCTGCCCGCGGCGCGCGAGGCGGCCATGGCGCGTACGACCCTGGCGCGGGAGGACCTGGAGGAGCTGGCCCGCGAACACGAGGTCTGTCCCTACGAGCTGGCGGCGGACCTGCTGCCCTGGATGGATACGGTGATCGCTGACCTGCACTACCTGTACAGTCTCGGCGCCGGCCTCGACAGCGCCATGGCGGCCGGCGGCGAGCGCTGGTCGGTACTGCTGGACGAGGCGCACAACCTGCCGGGGCGCGCGCGTCGCATGTACAGTGCGCGTCTCGCCAGGGCGGCACTGATGCGCGCGAAACGCGAGACGCCGGGCGAACTGGGGCGCTCACTGCAGCGGGTCAACCGGCATTTGCTGGCCCTCGACAAGATCGACTGGCAGTGGCCCGACTACCACAGCGACGAGGCGCTGCCGGAAAAACTGGTGCGGGCGGTGGAGACACTGGTGGCCGACGTCTCCGCGGCGCTCGGGGAAGAACCGGCCCTGCTGCAGCGCAGCACCGCGCTGCAGGACTGTTACTTCGACGCACTGCAGTTCCTGCGCGTGGCCGCGGAGTGGGGGCCGGATTTCCGCATGGTGCTCACTCGCGACGGGAGCACACAGGGTCTCGCGGTCACTCTCAACTGCCTGGACCCGTCGCGGCTGCTGGGTGCGCGCCAGGAGCGCGCCCACTCGGTCACGGCCTTCTCCGCCACGCTCTCGCCCCTGGCCTGGACCCGGGACTGCCTGGGACTGGGCGCGGACACGGTGTGTACACGCGCACCGTCGCCATTCGCCCCCGACCAGCTCGAAGTCAGCCTCGCGACGGGCACGGACACCCGCTACCGCGCGCGGGACCGAACGCTGGGAGAGCTGGCCGCGCTGCTGAAGCGGTGGCTGGAGGCGACGCCCGGCAACTGCATCGTCTACTTCCCGTCCTACCGCTATCTCGGCGATTGCCTGGAGCTGCTGGGCGAAATCCCCGGCCGCACCCGCTGGGTGCAGGCACGCGAGGAAACGGAGGAGCGGCGGTCCCAGTTGCTGGCCCTGCTGGGGGAACGGCGCGACCTGGCCGCCTTCTGTATTCTCGGGGGAATTTTCGGCGAGGGCATAGACCTGCCGGGGGAGCAGCTGGCCAGCGTGGTGGTGGTCGGTGTCGGCATGCCCCAGGTGGGGCGCGAAACCCGGGAGCTGCAGGCGTGGTACGAGCGGGAGACCGGGGCGGGGTTCGAGTACACCTTCCTGTACCCGGGCATGCAGAAGGTCTACCAGGCCCTCGGCCGGGTGGTGCGCCGCCCCGAGGACCGGGGCAGCGCGCTGCTCATCGACCCCCGTTACCGGGAGCCCCGCTACCGGGAGCTGCTGCCCCCCTGGTGGACCTACCGCGACTGGGGCGCCGGCCAACCCTGACCTCCACGGTCTATTTATCTGGGCTCCCCCACCCTTGATTCCGCCAGCCGATGCACTAAATTGGCACGCCCCGTACGCGTTCCGGTACGCTCGACGCCCGAATTTCCGCGTTGACCCGATTCAGGCCCTGAATAGCGGCCATTGTTCCAGCACAGTGCAGCGTGTGCTAACCTCGGCGGCTGCCTCGGGCCCGGGCCTGTCCCACGCGGCCGGGCGCGACCGGTTACGAAGAGAGAACACGGCCCCCGCAAGGGTCGCAGAACAGGCAGGGCCGCAGTTACACACGCCGGCCGCACACGAAAAAACAATGGCTTAGGGAGTACCCACCGCATGCGCATCGCCATTCCCAAGGAGACCCACCCGGGGGAAAACCGTATCCCGATCACCCCCAACGACGCCAAGAAACTGGTGCGGCTGGGCGCGGAAGTCGTCATCGAGTCAGGCATGGGAACCGGCTCCGGGTTCACCGACGAGGAGTTCACCGAGGCGGGCGCCAGCGTCTCCGCCGACCGCGACGAACTGCTGGGCAGCGCCGACATTCTCCTGCGCCTGCGCAAACCCGAACTGGAAGATATCGCGAAGCTCAAGCGCGGCGCCATCCACATCAGCTATCTCGACCCCTTCAACGAGCACGGGCTCGTCAACGCTTTCAAGGACGCCGGTATCACCTCCATCAGCATGGAGATGATTCCGCGGACCACGCGCTCACAGAAAATGGACGCCCTCAGTTCCCAGGCCAACCTGGCGGGGTACGTGATGGTGATCGAGGCCGCCCGGTACCTGCCACGCATCCTGCCCATGATGATGACCCCCGCCGGAACCCTGAAGCCGGCGAACGTGTTCGTGATCGGCGCGGGCGTCGCGGGCCTGCAGGCAATCGCCACCGCCAAGCGCCTCGGCGCCAAGGTCACCGCCTTCGACACCCGCCCGGTCGTCGCCGAGCAGGTGCAGTCCCTCGGCGCGAAGTTCCTGGAGATCGACCTGGGTGAGACCGGCGAGACTGCGGGCGGTTACGCCAAGGAGCTGACCCCGGAACAAGTGGAAATGCAGCGGCAGGCGCAGAAGGAAGTCATCGCCAAGTCGGACGTGGTCATTACCACCGCCCAGGTGTTCGGGCGCAAGCCGCCGGTGCTGGTCACGAAAGACATGGTCGACGGCATGGCCCCGGGATCCGTGATCGTGGACATGGCGGCCGAGACCGGCGGCAACGTCGAGGGCTCGGTGCCCAACGAAACCGTCGTGGTCAACGGCGTGACCATCGTCGGCCTGGGCAACCTCGCCGGCGAGGTCGCCAAGGACGCGAGTCAGATGTACTCGGCCAACCTGTTCAACCTGGTCGAGGACAGCTGGGACGAGGAAAAGAAGGAGTTCGTCATCGACTTCGAGCACGACATCCTGCCCGGCTGCATCATCACCCACGGTGGTGAGGTGACCAACGAAACGATCAAGAACGTCCTGGAAGGGGGCTCGTAACCATGATTGCCGAAATTTCCCAAGCAGCTTCTCAAGTCACCGCGCAGGTACCGTCAGAAGTCTTCCTGACCTTCATCCTGTTGCTCTCGATCTTCCTGGGTTTCGAACTGATCAACAAGGTACCGGCCACCCTGCACACGCCGCTGATGTCCGGTGCCAACGCTATTTCCGGTATCACCCTGGTCGGCGCGGTCGGCCTCGTGACCGCGATCGACGACCCGGACCTCTCCAAGTGGCTGGGCGCCGCAGCCGTGGCCTTCGCCTCCATCAACGTGGTGGGCGGTTACCTGGTAACCGACCGGATGCTGGCCATGTTCAAGAAAAAGGAGGGCTAAGGCACCATGGATACCGCAATCCAATTTGCCTACGTGGTCTCCGCCGCACTGTTCATCTTCGGATTGAAACAGCTGGGCTCGCCGGACACCGCGCGTCGCGGCAACATGATCTCTTCCGTCGGCATGCTGTTGGCGGTTGTGGCCGCACTGCTGGCGCAGGGCATCGACTACACCTGGATACTGATCGGCTTCGCGATCGGCGGCGTGATCGGCGCCCTCGCGGCGCGCCTGGTGGAGATGACCTCGATGCCGGAGATGGTCGCCCTGTTCAACGGCTCCGGCGGTATGGCCAGCCTGCTGGTCGGCGCCGCGGCGCTGAACCCGCAGACCAATACCACTTTCACCCTTGTGACCATCGTGCTGTCCATCCTGATCGGCGGCCTGACCTTCACCGGTTCACTGGTCGCCTACGGCAAGCTGAGCGAGAAAATCTCCTCCGGCCCGGTCATGTTCGGCGGCCAGCAGATTGTCAACGGCGCCATCGTCCTGGGTATTCTCGCCAGCGCCGTGATGTTCTGCATGGACCCGAGCAACACCACGTGGCTGTTCATCGTGATCGGCCTGTCGCTTGTGTTCGGCGTCATGGCGGTGATTCCCATCGGCGGCGCCGACATGCCGGTGGTGATCTCGTTGCTGAACTCCTACTCGGGCCTGGCGGCCTGTGCGGCGGGTTTCGCGATCAACAACAACATCCTGATCGTCGCCGGATCGCTGGTGGGCGCGGCGGGCATCATCCTCACGCAGATCATGTGCAAGGCGATGAACCGCTCCCTCTCCAACGTGCTTTTCTCCGGCTTCGGCTCGGGCAAGACCGACGACACCGAGGTGGAAGGCGAGATCAAGCCCATCACGGTGGAAGATGCTTTTTACGTGCTCGAGGCGGCGAGTTCCGTCGCGATCATCCCCGGCTACGGCATGGCTGTCGCCCAGGCTCAGCACGTGGTGAAGGAGCTCACCGAAATCATGGAGGCCAACGGCGCCGAGGTGAATTTCGGCATCCACCCGGTCGCCGGCCGTATGCCCGGGCACATGAACGTGCTGCTGGCGGAAGCCGACGTGCCCTACGACCAGTTGCTGGAGATGGACGATATCAACCCACGGATGGAAACCGTGGACGTCGCCATCGTCATCGGCGCCAACGACGTGGTGAACCCGGCGGCCCGAGAGAACGAGGGCAGCCCGATTTACGGCATGCCGGTGATCAACGTGGACGCCGCGCGCACGGTCTTTGTGCTGAAGCGCTCCATGGCTTCCGGTTTTGCCGGTATCGAAAATCCGCTGTTCTACAAGGAGAACACGCGCATGCTGTTCGGCGACGCGAAGGAGTCCATCGGCGGTCTGGTGCGCGAATTCGGCAGCTGATCCGCTCCGTTACCTTCAAAGACGCCGGCCGTGTGCCGGCGTTTTTTTGGTGGTGTTCGGCAGGACGGTGGGGTTGCTTCCTGGAACGGCCGCAGCTCCGCCAACCGGCTCGGCTGCTGCGCAACTCGACCAAAAATCCGAAAGGTACTTTTTGATGAGACCCCGCTCTCGCGGGCTCTCACCCTGCGGGCGACCTGAGGGTCGTCAAAATCCTTTCGGATTTTTCGGGACTCGGGCAGTGCTCGCAGAATGCCCCTCGCCGGTTGGCTGCGCTAGGCGCGACCTGATGGTTCCAGGAAGCAACCCCACCGTCCCGCCTCGTCCAGTGCTTCATTAGCAGGCCTGGGGATCGCGGGGCCCATATGAGGCGAGGTGGGCGATAAGCTTCGAGAAACCATCAGGTCGCGCTTAGCGGAGCAGGAGAACGCGGGGCGGTCCGCGAGCACTGCCCGAGTCCCGAAAATTGTCGGAAGAACACAGTTCGTCCGACAATTTTGGTCGAGTTGCGCAGCGGCCGCGTTCGACTGCGCAGCTGCGGCCGTTTCGAGAGGCTTATCGACCACCGAGCCGGGCTAGCCAGGCTAGGCACGCCCCCAGTCAAAAGCGACCACCTGACGAATATCGGTAGCGCCCAGCGCCAGCATCAACAGGCGATCAAAGCCCAGGGCGACGCCCGAGCAATCGGGCAGTCCGTACTCCAGAGCCTCCAGTAGGTTTTCGTCTACAGGGCGCTCCGGGAGTCCGCGCTCGCGCCGCAGGGCGTTGTCCGCCTCGAAGCGGCGGCGCTGCTCCACCGGGTCGGTGAGTTCGCGGTAGCCGTTGGCCAGTTCCACGCCGTCGACGTACAGCTCGAAGCGCTGCGCCACGTCGATACCATCCACCCTGGCGATGCGCGCCAGCGCCGCCTGGGTGGCCGGGTAGTCGTAGACAAAGCACATGCCCGCCAGGCGCGGCTCGACCGCGTGGGACATGAGGAGGTCCAGCCACTGGTCGCGGTCGGCTGTGAGGTCGCCGGGGTCGGTGTGTCGCCGGGCACAGGCCTGCAGCTCGCCGTCGGTTGCGTTGAAGGGGTCGATATCGAGTGTATCCAGGAACAGCTCGCGGTAAGACAGCATGCGCGGGGTGCGGTCACCGATGCACCGGCACACCAGCTCCGCCGTCTCGGCCATCAGCTGTTGCAGGTCGAACCCCGGCCGGTACCACTCGAGGAGGGTAAACTCCGGGTTGTGGCGGGCGCCTGCCTCGCCGTCCCGGAACGCGCGCGCCACCTGGAAGATGGCCTCACCATGGGCCGCGAGCAGCCGCTTCATGGCGTACTCGGGGGACGTCTGCAGGAAGCGCGGGGCGGAGACGGAGACGCCGCGCTCCACCAGCAGGGGTTCGATCGACGGGTCGGTTACGCCGGCATGGCCGAGCAGCGGGGTTTCCACTTCCAGCACGTCGCGGCGGGCAAAGAAATCGCGGACATCCGCAAGTAGTTGCGCCCGTCGGCGCAGTGCAGCCGGTTCCGCGCCAGGTTGCCAGGACACGGAATCGCCGCGGTCGCGGGTCAGGACTTGCCACCGCGTCCCTGGTACTCGCCGGTGCGGGTATCGACGCGGACAACCTCGCCCTCGTTGAGGAACAGGGGCACCTTGACGGTGGCGCCGGTACTGAGCCTGGCGGGCTTGCTGCCGCCCTGGGCAGTGTCGCCCTTGAGGCCGGGGTCGGTCTCGACAATTTCCAGCTCGACGAAGTTGGGCGGCGCCACGGACAGGGGCGCGCCATTGTAGAGCGTCACTTCGCAGGCGTCCTGCTCCTTCAGCCAGAGGTGCGAGTCCCCCACGGCATTGGCGTCCGCCTGGTGCTGCTCGAAGGTGTCCGGCTCCATGAAGTACCAGAACTCACCGTCCGTGTAGAGATACTCCATGGCCTTGTCGACCACGTCGGCGCCCTCCAGGGACTCGCCGGACTTGAAGGTCCGCTCCCAGACCCGTCCGGTCTTGAGATTGCGCAGCTTCACCCGGTTGAACGCCTGGCCCTTGCCCGGCTTGACGAACTCGTTGTCCAGGATGCTGCAGGGCTCGCCCTCCAGCATCACCTTGAGCCCGGAGCGAAATTCGTTGGTAGAGTATGTCGCCATGGTCTGTCTTGCCGTCGCCTGGAAAAAAGGGCGCCCATAATAACCCAGCGGGGGCACCAATGGCAGTTGCCGCCATCGCGCTATACTTGGAGATTAGGCAGCCTGCAAAGGCGACTGCAGCTGTCGCCGGAGGCCGCTTGCAGTCAATCTGTGGTCACCGGCCAGCGGCGCAGCTGAGCCGCCGGTTCGACAGAATCCCTGCGCAGTCAGGGATCGACGAAGCATCCAGACGAGGGAGTCCCCAGGTATGCCCGGTGAGGCCACCATAAAGCTCACTATTCCGCGCCAGGACCTGGCGGAGTTTACGCACTTCAGGCCCAACGGGGAGGGGGCCAGGGAGTGGCTGCGCGCACTGCCGGTGAACAACACCCTCGGCAACGCACAATTACTGGGCGTCGTGCTCGCCGACCTGAACCGGGTGAGACTCGCACCCGAGGCGCGCCACGAGGTACTCGAGCAGTTGCGCCCCAGCCTCGACCTCGCCGCCACCAACCTCGCCAAGCGCTACCTCAACCAGCCGCTGGTCATGCCCGCCGAGCCGCGGCGCTGGGCTGAACTGAACGACCAGCTGCTGACGCTGTGCGCCTCGGCGTACACCATCGTCGCCGTCGAGGCCATCCGGCACCGGGACAGTATCCGCCAGACCAACCCCGCGCGCCTGGCCTGCCAGGCCATACACCGCGCCCTGACCTGCTGTGGGCGCAAAGTCCTGCAGGCGTTCCAGCTCTACCGGCCGCTGCGCATGCACGGCTGGCAGGTGCTGCACCAGCTCTACGCGCTGGCCGAGAGCCAGGGCCTGGCCGACCTGCCCGTGCCCGAGCCGTTCTCGGGGGCCGCGACTATCCGCAACGCCTACCTGCAGTGCATGCTGTTGAGCTGCTGCAAGCCCAACCAGCTGCGCCAGGGCGATCTTGCGATCCTCCACGCAGCGCTCAGCCAGTGGGGCGGCCTCGTTGAACTGCGCCCGGCCACCGCGGGCCGGGGACTGTTCATCGTCGACCTCGATTCCGACCAGCCCCCGCTGTACAGCGCGCTGTACGAAGGCAGTCCCACCGGCGCATGCCGTTACCTGAACACGGCGCCCCTCATCGAGCGGGTGTACGCAATGAAGGCCGCGCTGGACAACCGCGCAGCCGGGGAAAGCGCCGACCTGTTGCCCTCCCACCTGCTCGACCACATCATCGCCTCGCTGGCCAACATGAGCCAGCGCAACTTCAAGCGCCAGCCCTCCGACCAGCCCCTGCGGGTCTGCCTGGGACTGAGCAGCACCCATTACCACGTCGCCGGGCGCAGGTCCTTCGAACAGCTCCTGCACGGCAACACGCACGTGCCCGGGGGCGCCGCGGCGCAGGGGAACCCGTTCCTGCAACCCGGCCGCGGCGCGGGAGATCCCGCAGCCGGAGAGCTGGTGCGCAACGAGTGGCTGCCGGGCCAGGTGGTAATCGGGGATGTACAACGCCTCGAGCAGGGGGGCGAAGTGGAGGAGGTCCAGGTCGACCTTCCCGTCGACCAGCGCTTCCCCATCCACAAGGTTCCGCTCACCGACGCCAGCCCGGGGGGATACTGCCTGGACTGGACGGATTCCCTCCCCGGCGACGTCCGCACGGGGGACATCGTCGGCCTCAAGGAGGAACAGAACCGCGACTGGGTCATCGCCGTGATCCGCTGGCTGAGTCGCATGGAACACGAGCGTACGGTGATCGGCCTGGAACTGCTGAGCCCACGGGCCATCGCCTACGGGGCCCTCATCCACCGCGCCAGGGGGAGCAAAACCCCGCCGATGCGCGTCCTGCTGCTGCCGGAGATCAAACTGGTCGGGCAGCCGAACACCCTGATCACCCCGCGGGCCAACTTCCGCGAGCGCCAGCGCGTGACGCTGGTCTCCGGCCCCGAGACGCGCACGGTGCAGCTGCAGCGCCAGATCTCGGCCACCGCCAGTTACTCCCAGTTTGAGTTCAACTACATCGAGGAGCTGGGCGACGTGCTCTCCAGGGGACAGCACGACCCGCTGGGTTCGCAGTACGATTCCCTGTGGAGCAACATTTAGCCCTGTAGCACGTGCGCCGTCAGGCGTCGGACTGGTGCTTGTCCGAGAATCCCAGCAGGTAGAGGATGGCGTCCAGCCCGAGCGTCGAGATGGACTGTTCCGCGGTCTGCTTCACCAGCGGCTTGGCGCGGAAGGCGATGCCCAGCCCGGCGATGCTGAGCATGGGCAGGTCGTTGGCGCCGTCTCCCACCGCGATCGTCTGCTGCAGGTCGATGCCCTCTTCGGCCGCCAGGTGTCGCAACAGTTCCGCCTTGCGCGCACCGTCCACGATGTCGCCGCGGATTTCACCGGTCACGGCGCCGTCCTCGATGTCCAGCTCGTTGGCGTAGACATAGTCCATGCCCAGCCTCTCGCGCAGGTGGTGCGCAAAATAGGTGAAGCCGCCTGACAGGATGGCCGTGCGATAGCCGAGTTTGCGCAGCGTGGAGATCAGGTGCTCGGCGCCCTCGGTGATCTTCAGCTCACCGGCGACCCGCTCGAGGGCGCTCTCGGGAAGCCCGCGCAGGAGTGCGACCCGCGCGCGAAAGCTCTCGCTGAAATCGATCTCTCCACGCATGGCCCGCTCGGTGATGGCGCTGACCTTGTCGCCGACACCGGCAACCCTCGCCAGCTCGTCGATCACTTCCGCCTCGATCAGGGTGGAATCCATGTCGAAGGCCACCAGGCGGCGGTTGCGGCGGAACATGTTGTCCTGCTGGAAGGCCAGGTCCACGTCCAGCTCGCCGGCGACCTCCAGCAGTTCGCCCCTGAAGGCGGCCGGGGCCGGCAGTGTGCCGCGCACGGAAAACTCGACGCAGGCCTTGCTCTGTGCAGGCAGGTCGCCGAGCGGGATACGGCCGGAGAGCCGGTTGATGCCGTCGATGTTGAGGCCGTGGCCCGACACAACCGCGGTCACCCGCGCGAGATGGTCCGCGGTAATCTTGCGCGCGAGCAGGGTGATGATGTAACGGGGCTGCCCCTGGGCCTCCACCCACTGGTGGTAATCGGGGGAATCCACCGGGTTGATGCGCAGCCGCAAGTCGCGCTCGAGCGCGAAGGTCTCGATGGCCCGCACCACCTCCTCGCGTGCCCCGCCCTCCGGCACCTCCGCCAGCACACCCAGCGACAGGGTTGCGTGGATGACCGCCTGGCCGATGTCCAGGATGCTCGCGGCATGGCGCGACAGGATCGCGGTAATGCCGGCGGTGACGCCGGGCTGATCCTCGCCGGAGAGGGTGATGAGCAGGATGTGATTCACGCAGTGGGCCTATGAGCCGGGTCAGGGCGCCATTCTACTGGTCGCGAACGGGCGTGCCTAGCTCCACCCCCGGCCCGCACCGCGAAACCGCGAGTTGAAAAATAATGCTGCCCCCTCCTGCCGGGGTCGGAGTAAAATTCGCTTGTACGGAAATAAAAACTCACCCGAAGAATCCAGGAACGTCGCCCTGACCTCGAAAACCAGCCGCTTCAGCAACGCGAGTATCGGCCGGCAACTGGCGCTTGTCGCCGCCGGCCTGTGCCTGTTCGTCAGTCTCGCCCTCGTCACTCTCGGTGCGATCTCCAGCCGCCACATGCAGGACGAGCTGCAGGAGCAGTACGGCGATGCCCTCGCCGAACTCATCGCAAGGCGCATCAGCACGGCCATGGAGAGCGGCGACCTGTTGAGCGTCTCGGCCTCCCTGCGCCGGTTCGTGGACATATCCGCCGCCGACGAGGTTGTCCTCACCGACGTCGAGGGCAAGACCCTCGGCCAGGCGGGCCAGGCGCGGGGCGCGAGGCGCCACCGCTACAGCGCCCCGGTGCATATCGACGCGGACATCGCCGGACAGGTGGCGGTCAGCGTCAACGGCGACGACGTGGGTACGGCACAGCTGCGCTTCATTCTCAGCCTCGCCGGCCTGTCGGTGCTGCTCAGCCTGGCGGTGTACGGCGGGACGCGCCACTTCGGGCAGCGACTGGGCAACCGGGTGGCCGCGATGGCGCGGGACATCGCCCTGGAGGAAGAGGACCCGAGGGCGCGGCCGGCCAACGAGATCGGGCTGCTGGAGCGGCGCATCGAGGCCCTGCCGATGGACCTGCTGCGCACACGCTCCGAGCCCGGGCCCAGCGACGAGCACTACCGCACCACTGCGGTGTTGTACCTCCACCTCACCAGCCTCGCCGAGTACGTGGACACACTCGACGAACATGCACTGCAGCGCTACACCGCCCGCGTACACCAGGTGATCTACGCGGCCGCAGGGTTCTACGCGGGCGAACTGGACGTGGCGCGCCAGTTCGGCCTCGCGGTGTATTTCAGCGGTGACAACAAGGCGGGCAGCGCGGCCTTTCGCGCGGCGTCCTGCGGCTGGCTGGTGCGGTCGATCAGCCGGGAGCTGGAAAAACAGATGTCCCTGTCGATGAACATCGCCATGGCGGTAGCGCAGAGCGAGCTGGGCGCCGGCGACGGTGGCGATATCTACCCGGGGCTGTACATGCAGCACACGCTGGACGAACTCCAGGCGATCTGCGCCAGCAAACCGCCGGCGGTGCTGCTCTCACCCGCCGCGGGCGAGGACATCGACATCTCCAGCCGGTTGCAGCAGCGCTCGACGGACCTCGGCGACTACACCCTGGTCGAGGAATTCGCCGGTACCTACAAGGACCTGCTCGAGCGCCAGCACCGCCTGATCATGAAGCGACTGGCAGACCCGGGCCGGGCCTAGCGCTTCAGTCCTCCTCGCGCTCTACGTACATCCTGTCGACCTTCTGCAGGCCGCGCGGCAGCTTGAGGCCGCGTCGCCCCCGCTCCCCGCGATAGTGGTCGAGGTCTTTCCCCTTGATGGTGAGGTGCCGCTTGCCCGAGTGGATGACCAGCGCGTCGTCCTGCCGCAGCACCTGGATAGCCACCACGAACTCCTCGCGAGCCTGCACCCTGGCCGGGGGAATGCTGAGGATCTTGTTGCCCTTGCCCCGGGGGAGCTGGGGCAGGTCCTCCAGGGGGAAAATGAGCATCCTTCCCTCGTTGGACACCGCCGCGACTGACGCCCCCTCGATCGCGCCGATCGGCGCGGGCTGCACGACGGCGCCGCCCTTGGGTAGTTTCAATGCCGCCTTGCCGGCGCGGTTCTTGGTCTGCAGGTCGCCGAGCCTGGCCACGAAACCGTATCCCGCGTCCGACGCCAGCAGGTAGAGGGCCTGTTCGTCCCCCATCATCAGCCCCTCGAAGGTCGCCCCCGACGGCGGGTTGATGCGCCCCGTGACCGGCTCACCCTGGCCGCGGGCCGAGGGCAGGTTGTGGGAGGGAATCGTGTAGGCCCTGCCCGTGGAATCAAGGATTACGGTGGGCTGGTTGCTGCGCCCGAGGGCGGACATCTTGTAGGCGTCGCCGGACTTGTAGCTGAGGGCGGCGGGATCGATGTCGTGGCCCTTTGCCGCGCGTATCCAGCCCTTCTCGGACATGACAACCGTTATCGGGTCCGCGGTCATCAGCTCCAGCTCGCTGAAGGCCTTGGCCTCGTCGCGTTCCACCAGCGGACTGCGCCGATCGTCGCCGAACTTCGCCGCGACGGCCTTGAGCTCCTTTTTCATCAGGGTCTTCAGCCGCGCGGCGCTGCCCAGTGTTTTCTTCAGGGTGTCGCGCTCGTCATTGAGCTCGTCCTGCTCCGCGCGGATATTCATCTCCTCCAGCTTGGCCAGGTTGCGCAGCTTCAACTCGAGGATGGCCTCGGCCTGCACGTCGGTAATCTTGAAGCGCTTCATCAACGCCGGCTTCGGCTTGTCCTCGGTGCGGATGATGTGGATTACCTCGTCGATGTTCAGGTACGCGACGAGGTAGCCCTCGAGGATATGCAGCCGTTTTTCCACACGCTCCAGCCGGTACTGCAGGCGCCGCTTGACCGTGTCGGTACGGAATTTCAGCCACTCCTTCAGAATGCCGACGAGCCCCTTCACCCCGGGCCGGCCGTCGATGCCGATCATGTTCAGGTTGACCCGGTAGCTGCGCTCCAGGTCGGTGGTGGCGAACAGGTGGCTCATCAGGGAATCGAGGTCGACACGGTTGGAGCGCGGCACCACCACGAGGCGTGTCGGGTTCTCGTGGTCCGACTCGTCGCGCAGGTCGGCGACCATCGGCAGTTTGCGCGCCTGCATCTGCTGCGCTATCTGCTCCAGCACCCGCGAGCCCGACACCTGGTAGGGCAGGGCATTGATGACGATATCGCCACCGTCCTTCTCCCACACCGCGCGCATGCGCAGGGCGCCGCGGCCGGTCTCGTACATCTCCAGGATCTCTTCCTGTGCGGTGATGATCTCGGCGTCCGTGGGGAAGTCGGGCGCGCGCACGAGCTTGCAAAGGTCGGCCAACGTGGACTTCGGCTTGTCGAGCAGCTGGATCGTCGCGGCCACCACCTCGTTCAGGTTGTGGGGCGGAATATCGGTGGCCATGCCGACGGCGATCCCTGTCGTGCCGTTGAGCAGGACGTTCGGCACCTGGGCCGGGAGCACCGAGGGTTCGTCCAGCGTACCGTCGAAGTTCGGGATCCAGTCGACCGTACCCTGGCCCAGCTCCCCCAGCAGCACCTCCGAGTAGGCGGTGAGGCGCGACTCGGTGTAGCGCATGGCCGCGAAGGACTTGGGGTCGTCCGGCGAGCCCCAGTTGCCCTGGCCGTCAACCAGCGGGTAGCGGTAGCTGAAATCCTGCGCCATCAGCACCATGGCTTCGTAGGCGGCGCTGTCGCCGTGGGGGTGGAACTTGCCGATGACGTCGCCGACGGTCCGCGCCGACTTCTTGTACTTGGCCGAGGCCTTCAGGCCCAGTTCGCTCATGGCGTAGACGATGCGCCGCTGCACAGGCTTCAAGCCGTCGCCGACATGGGGCAGGGCGCGGTCGAGAATGACGTACATGGAGTAATCCAGGTAGGCCCTCTCGGCATACTCCTTCAACGACACCAGTTCGGTGCCGTCGTTATCTACTTGCAGTGTGTCAGACATTGTCGCTGATCCGCGTTTGTTGCTGTGGAAAATGGCGCGAGCTCCTCACGAGCGACACGCCTCGGGGCCCGGCGGGCCCGCTTAACCTGCGCGCCGCGTACCTCTCAGGCCTACCAGCTGCTCGTTGAGGTTGACGATGGAGTTCGCCATGTCGATCAGCAGGCTGTGGATAGTGGCGGGATTGCTCTTGATGAGCTCGGTGAACTGTTCCTTGGGCACCTTCACCACGGAGCAGGTGGTCTTGGCGCGCACAGTCGCGCTGCGGTCGGAGTGGGTCAGGGCCGCCATGGCGCCGAATATCTCCCCGTCCCCGATTCGCCCCACGGTCACGTCGTCGACGAGCACCTCGGCGACGCCGGAGGACATGTTGAACACGTAGTCGGCGCGCTCGCCCTGGTGGATGATGACCTCGCCCGGTTCGTAGACCTCGAATCCCGGTGTAGTGGTTGTATCCTCCGCGACGTTGGACGCCGTGATGCGCAGCATCATGCCCGAGTAGGTCACGAGCAGCCGCGTCCACAGGCGTACCGCGGCGGGTTCGTCGAAAACACGCTGCATGAAGTCCAGTGCGGGGAACGCGTCCAGGTTCGCCCCGGACTCGCTGCCGTATTGCACGGCAATGTCGTGGTCGCCGACGCCGGTGATGTCCGGCAGCAGCAGGTCGCCCTCCTCGAGGGAGTAAATGGTCTTGCCCTGGTAGCGCGCACAGATCGTACCGCTGCGCACCAGGTAGAACTGGCCGGCGTCGAAGCCGCGGAAATTGCCACCGGGAGTGGGCTCGACATCGAGGGAAATGGGCGGCATCGCGGTGGCATCGAGCAGGGCGCTCACGAGTTCGCGGTACTGTTCGCCCAGGGTGGCGAAGGCCTGGTCGTCGGTTTTTGCCAGCATCAGTCAACCCCCGTTGTCGACCGGCGCCGGAATCTTCCTGTTCCGGTCGCGCGGCCTGCTGTCACGGGATCCGCCGTCACCTCACCGGCCCCAATCCCGCGCCGAGCCTGTTCCAGCGGCCCCTGAGAACTTATAGTAACAACTAATGCCGCGGCCGAGAACGCTGCTACCGATTTTTAGGGAGTCTCACCTGGAACTGACGTGGGAAACCGTCGAATTCGACGACCTCGACGGCCTGACACTCTACACCCTCCTGCGTGTGCGCCAGGAGGTGTTCGTCATGGAGCAGGAATCCATCTACCTCGACCTGGACGGCAAGGATCTCGATGCGGTGCACATGCTGTGCCGGGAGGGGCGGTCACTGGTGGCGTACCAGCGCTGCCTGCCCCCGGGGCTGAGCTACCCGGAGAGTTCGCTGGGCAGGATAGTGGTGGCGCCGGGCATGCGCGGGAGGCAGCTGGGTCGCGACCTGGTGCAGCGCGGCATCGACCACAACCTGGCGCGCTGGCCGGGACACGGAATCTGTATCAGCGCCCAGTCCCACCTGCAGGACTTCTATACCTCGATGGGATTCACGGCGGAGGGCGAGGTCTACCAGGAGGACGGCATCCCCCACCGCAAGATGCGGTACCCCGCCTGACCCTCTCAAAGCTCCAGCAGGAAAGTGACCGGGCCGTCATTGACCAGGGTCACCTGCATATCGGCCCCGAACTCTCCGGCGGCGACATCCCCGTGGTGCTCTCCCAGCCGGTCGAGCGTGTAATCGTAGAGCGCCTCGGCCTCCGCCGGCGGCATCGCCGCGGTAAAGCTCGGCCGCAGGCCCTTGCGCGTGTCTGCGGAAAGCGTGAACTGGGACACCAGCAGGACGCCGCCCTCGATATCCGCGACGCTGCGGTTCATACGGCCCTCGTCGTCCGGGAAGACCCGGTAGGCGAGCAGCTTCCCGATCATGCGGTCGGCCGCCTCACGATCGTCCCCCCGGTCCAGGCCGAGCAGTACCAGCAGGCCGCGCCCGATCTCGCCGCTCGTGCGGCCGTCGATCTCGACCCGCGCCGAGGATACCCGCTGCAGCAGCGCACGCATCGTCAGCCCCGCGCCGCGCGCTTGCGCTCGTGTTCCTGCAGCAGCTTCTTGCGCAGGCGGATGCTGGCTGGCGTGACCTCGACCAGCTCGTCGTCCTCGATGAACTCGAGGGCCTGCTCGAGGGAGTGCAGCACCGGTGGCGTCAGTGTCAGTGCCTCGTCGGACCCCGCGGCGCGGATATTGGTGAGCTGCTTCGCCTTGGTGGGGTTCACCGGCAAATCGTTGCCGCGACTGTGCAGCCCGACGATCTGGCCCTCGTAGACATCGACGTTGGGTTCCACGAACATGCGACCTCGGTCCTGCAGGTTGTAGAGGGCGTAGGCCAGCGTCTTGCCGCTGACCATGGACACCAGCACGCCGTTGTTGCGGTGGATGATCTCCGCGTTTTTCACGGGACCGTAGTGGTCGAACACGTGGGTCATGATACCCCCGCCTGAGGTCATGGTCAGGAACTGGGAGCGGAAGCCGATCAGCCCGCGCGCGGGAATCATGTACTCCAGGCGCACCCTGCCGTTGCCGTCGGGCACCATGTTCTCCAGCTCCCCGCGCCGCTGGCCCAGTTCCTCCATGACGGACCCCTGGTGCTGCTCCTCGCAGTCGATCAGCAGCTGCTCGAAGGGCTCCTGTGTCTCGCCGTCCACCTCCCTGCGGATAACCTCGGGGCGCGACACCCCCAGCTCGTATCCCTCGCGGCGCATGCTCTCAATGAGCACCGACAGGTGCAGTTCACCGCGCCCGGAGACGACAAACTTGTCGGGGCTGTCGCCCGGTTCGACACGCAGGGCGACGTTGTGGATCAGCTCCCGCTCCAGCCGCTCGCCGATATTGCGCGAGGTGACGTACTTGCCCTCGCGCCCTGCAAACGGGGAGTCGTTGACCTGGAAGGTCATGCTGACCGTCGGCTCGTCCACCGACAGTGGTGGCAGCGGCTCCGGCGCATCGGGGTCGCACAGTGTATCGGAGATGTTCAGGCCCTCGATGCCGGTGACGCAGACGATATCCCCCGCGCTCGCCCCGGGCACCTCCAGGCGCTCGAGACCCAGGTAACCCATCACCTGCAGCACACGGCCGCGGCGCGATTCGCCGGCGGCGTCGAGGACCGCGACCGGGGTGTTCGGGGTCAGCCGCCCCCGGGTGATCCGGCCGACGCCGATCACGCCGACGTAGCTGGAGTAATCCAGGGCCGAGACCTGCATCTGCAGCGGGCCGTCCGCGTCCACCTCGGGAGCGGGCACGCGCTCCGCCACCGTCTCGAACAACGCCTGCATATCCGCGCCCATGTGCTCGTGGTCGAGGCCCGCGGTGCCCTCGATGGCCGAGGTGTACACCACGGGAAAATCGAGCTGCTCCTCTGTCGCGCCGAGCCGGTCGAACAGGTCGAACACCTGGTCCACCACCCAGTCGGGCCGTGCGCCCGGGCGATCCACCTTGTTCACGACGACGATTGGCCTGAGGCCGCGCGCGAAGGCCTTGGACGTGACGAAGCGGGTCTGCGGCATGGGGCCGTCTACCGCGTCCACCAGCAGCAGCACCGAGTCCACCATGGAGAGCACACGCTCCACCTCGCCGCCGAAGTCCGCGTGTCCGGGCGTGTCGACGATATTGATGCGGTAGCCGCCCCACTCGATGGCGGTGTTCTTCGCCAGGATAGTTATGCCGCGCTCGCGCTCCTGGTCGTTGGAGTCCATGATGCGCTCCGCCCCCTGGTCGCGCCGGTCCAGGGTCCCGGACTGCTGCAGCAGGCAGTCCACCAGCGTGGTCTTGCCGTGGTCCACGTGGGCGATGATGGCGATGTTGCGTAACTTGTCGATCACGTGGAGTCCATGTCGCGGTGTCAAGTGGTGCCTGTTCCAAAGCGGCCTGGACCGCGGGAGTGCTTTGCTCCCTGGCGGCGACCCTCCGGGTTTCCCTCGGTCGGTCGGGAGCCTTACAACGCTTCGCTGTCTCCCTCCACTCCCTCGGCGCCTGGCCTTATACGTCCGCAAAGCACTCCCGCGCCCCAGTCCTGGTGCAGTTCGCGAAACAAAGCTATGGGGTGACAAAGCTCAAGCGGCGCGGATTATACCTGCACAATCAGGCAGAAAACACCGCGCTCAGGGGGCGTAGACCTTCACGTCCAGTTCGCCGGTCTCGCTGAGGTGGCTGGCGTGGAGGCGGCTCATGACGCCCCTGCCGCAGTACAGCATGTAGGTGTCGCCGCGGGCGAGCTCCGCCTCGCGGCTGTGCAACTCGTAGAAGGGGATGTTCACGACGGGGACGTGCAGGTCCAGCGGCGCCAGTTCCACCTCGTCCGGGTGGCGAATGTCGATGATGGTGCCGTGGGCCAGGGGTACCGAGAGCACCTCCACGTCGCTGCGCGCCAGCTCCTCCTCGGCGAGCCGGTCGATACGGGTCTGGCGCCGGGCATCGAAGGCGCGGTCCAGGATGCCCATGTCGAAGTGCTGCTCCTGGGCTTCGACACGTGCCGGTTTCGCGCGGGTGGTGGGGTTCACGGAGATCACGCCGCAGTACTCCGGCATATTGGCCGCGAACTCCCGCGTGCCGATCTGCTCCGCGATGCGCACGATCTCCTCCTTGTCTGTGGCGACCAGGGGGCGCAGCACGACGCGCTGCGCCACCGCGTCGATCACCGCCAGGTTGCGCACGGTCTGGCTGCTCACCTGTGCCACGCACTCTCCGGTAACGAGGGCATCGATCTCCAGTTCGGCTGCGACCCGGTCCGCCACGCGCAGCATCATGCGCTTGAGGATCACTCCCATCAGGCTGTCCTCGACCTTTGCAAGCAGCTCCGCGACCACCTCCTCGAAGGGCACGCTGATAAACAGCACGCGCTGTCCGCCGCCGTACTTCTGCCAGAGGTACAGCGCCACTTCCTTCACGCCGATCTCGTGGTCGCGGCCGCCGAGGTTAAAGAACAGGAAATGGGTGCGCATGCCGCGCTTCATGGTCATGTAGCTGGCCACCGGGGAGTCGAAACCGCCGGAAATCAGCGACAGTACGGGGTCGACGCTTCCCACAGGGTAACCGCCGAGGCCGCGGTGCCTGCGCCCGACGACAAACAGGGTCTTGCGACTGATTTCCAGGTCGACGGTGACTTCGGGGTCTTTGAGTCGCACACCGGCGGCCCCGGTACGCGCGAGCAGGGCGCCGCCCACCTCGCGCTCCACGTCGACCGACGTGAACGCGTGGTCTCCCGTGCGCTTGCAGCGCACCGCGAAGGTCTTGCCCTCCAGGCGCCCGGCGTACACCGGCAACACGTGTTCCACGATGTCCGGCAGGGCGGGCAGGGGGTGCTCCTCGACCTCGAGTACGTAGGTGATGCCGGAGGTATTGCGCATGACGTCGAGCAGCCGCGCCAGGTCGGCGGGCGCCGTCAGCCGGGTGAACACGCGCAACTTGTCCCAGCCGCGGCGCAAGTCGATATGCGGATCGACCTCGGTGAGGCCGGCGCGCAGGTTGTCCTGCAACTGGCGGATGAAGCGCTGTCGCACCGGCTTGCTCTTGATGGCAATTTCCGAGAAAAACTTGACAACATACTGCATTGAAGCCATAAACCATGCGACTGATTCGGGGCGGCTATTATACGGGCTGAGCCCCCGCGGTGTGCAGGCGGGCCGCGCAAACCGCACTGTTATGGCCGGGGTCGCGATGCCTGCACTATTATGGTGCGCTTTATGCACCGACTCGGTGCGCAACACTCTGGCGGCCCGCTACCGATCGCATTAAATCCCTGAAATTCAATGGGTTAGCTCAAGCACTTTTTTGGCACAGCGCCCGGAATCGAGCCGTGTTGCCTGCCGCCACGACGCCGACCCCCGCACAGCCCGCCGGGCCGGCCACCGCCCAAAGGGAACACGGGCCGGATCCGCCGGCCGCACCCATCCCACGGAGGAGACACCATGTCCCAGAAAACCCTCAACCTGATCAACGAGAACGACGCGCGCTGGGTGGACCTGCGCTTCACCGACACACGCGGCAAGGAACAGCACGTCTCGATTCCCGCCGGGGAGGTCGACGAGGATTTCTTCGAAGGCGGCAAGATGTTCGACGGCTCCTCCATCTCTGGCTGGAAGGGCATCAACGAGTCCGACATGATCCTCATGCCAGACGACGACACCTCCGTCCTGGACCCGTTCACCGACGACACCACCGTCATCCTGCGCTGCGACATTGTCGAGCCCTCCACCATGCAGGGTTACGAGCGCGATCCCCGCTCGGTTGCCAAGCGCGCCGAGAATTACCTGAACTCCACCGGTATCGGCGACAAGGCCTTCTTCGGCAACGAGCCCGAGTTCTTCGTCTTCGACGATGTGAAATGGCACGCGGACATGTCCGGTGCGGGCTACTCCGTCAATTCCGAAGAGGCGGCGTGGGCATCGAGCCACACTTTCGAGGACGGCAATATCGGTCACCGCCCGCGCGTGAAAGGCGGCTATTTCCCGGTGCCGCCGGTGGACAGCCTGCACGACATTCGCGCCGCCATGTGCGCGGCGATGGAGCAGATGGGTCTCCCGGTGGAAGTGCACCACCACGAGGTGGGCACCGCCGGCCAGTGCGAGATCGGCATCCGCTTCGACACCCTGGTGGCGAAGGCCGACGCGACGCAGATCCTCAAGTACTGCGTGCACAACGTCGCCCACGCCTACGGCAAGACGGCGACGTTCATGCCCAAGCCACTGGTCGGGGACAACGGCTCCGGGATGCACTGTCACCAGTCCATTTCCAACGGCGACGACAATGTCTTCGCCGGCGACGGCTACGCGGGCCTGTCCGAAACCGCGCTCTACTACATCGGCGGCATCATCAGGCACGCGCGCGCGCTGAATGCGTTCACCAACGCGTCGACCAACAGCTACAAGCGCCTGGTGCCCGGCTTCGAGGCGCCGGTCCTGCTGGCCTACTCGGCGCGTAACCGCTCCGCATCCATCCGTGTGCCCTACGAGCCCAGCCCCCGTGGCAAGCGCATCGAGGTGCGCTTCCCGGACCCGACCGCCAACCCCTACCTCGCCTTCGCAGCCATGCTGATGGCCGGCATCGACGGCATCCAGAACAAGATCCACCCCGGGGACGCCTCGGACAAGGACCTCTACGACCTGCCGGCGGAGGAGGCCCTGGCGATCCCGACCGTCGCCTCGAGCCTCACCATGGCGCTGGACGCCCTCGACGGGGATCGCGGCTTCCTGACCGCGGGGGGCGTGTTCACCGACGACATGATCGACGGCTACATCGACCTGAAGCGCGCGGAGGTCGAGACCCTCGACATGACCACGCACCCGGTCGAATTCGACATGTACTATTCTGTTTAGCTAGAGGTATCTACAAGAAAAGGGCCCGCCTGCGGCGGGCCTTTTTTGTGGTTGGGGATAGATCGTGCCAAACCCGTTTACCTTCGGGTCTCCGACGAATTTTGACAGCGGGGAAACTGATACGGTAGAGCATCTTCCGCTCCCGCCGGGCGATATCCCGGGAACTCTCGGCCCGTAGCGATTTCTGATAGGGTATAGCTGTCGCCGGGCCGAGGAGTACCCCATGCCGAGACTACTGCTGGTAGCGCTGTTGCTGGTTCCCCTTGCGGGCCTTGCCCAGACCCCCGTCTACCGCACCACCGACAAGGACGGCAACGTGGTGTTCACGGACGCTCCCCCCGCGGGCACCGACGCCTCCGAGCGCGTCGAGGTGCAGCGCACCAATACCACGCCACCCCCGCCGGAGCTGCCCGAACCCGCACCCGCGCCGGCGGAGGAACCGAAGGCCAAGGTCCCGGAGGTGTTCATTGTCGAGCCCCCCAACGAGACGACCATCCCCATGGGCCCGGGCAACTTCTCGGTGAGCGCCAAGGTCAAGGGCAAGCTCGGCCCCAGCCAGGGCCTGCAACTGTTCATCGACGGCGTGCCCCAGGGGCCGACCCAGGCCTCCAGCAACTGGATGCTCAGCAACGTCTTCCGCGGCGCCCACGACCTGACGGTCAGCGTGATCGACGCCAACGGCGAGGCCATCGCCACCTCGGACCCCGTGCGGGTCTACGTCCTGCGCCCCTCGGTAAACTTCAGCAAGCGCCCGCTGGAGTACATCGCAAAGTAACCCCCGCTGGACAACATCACCCTCCGTGCACCATAATGGTGCACTACGTCGCCCCGCACGTCCCGGGCCCGCCGCCCGGTCGCCCTCCCACCGCAGCCCGATAGCGCGCACAACCCGGTTGGTGGGCACTTACTCCCGCTAAAAGCGCCGCATAGCGGAGGTAGCACGGAAAATTTTGCCCCCAGGACGAATGTGGCTTCATTTTTGCTTGGGCATTGGGTCGCTATAGATGAGGTAAGCCAGTTGCAGTCTGCCACCCGCGGGCGCCACGTCCCGCCGCCACCCCCAGAGGACAAGACGATGCAGGACAGGGTTATCCTGGACAACGTCAGTTCCGGCATCCTCGCGCTGGACAGCAACCTGTGCGTCACCGCCCTGAACGCCTCTGGGCAGGCCATGCTGGAGACCTCCGAGGCCCGCGCTATCGGGCTGCACGCCGGCAAGCTGGTGCTCAAGCCCGGGGAGTGGCTGGACACCCTGGAGCAAGCCCTGGCCAGCAACAGCCCCCACGCCAGCCGCAGCATGGCGCTCCTGCTCCAGTCCGGGCAGGAGATTCACGTGGACGTGATCATCACCCCGGTCAGCGACAGCGAGGGCGAGAGCTACCTCGTGGTGGAGCTGCTGGCACTGGACCGCCTGCTGCGCATCAGCCGCGAGGAGAGCATCATGCACTCCCACGAGACGACGCGCGCGGTGATCCGCGGGCTCGCCCACGAGATCAAGAATCCGCTCGGCGGGGTGCGCGGCGCCGCCCAGCTGCTGGCCAGGGAACTGCCGGACGAGGCCCTGGCCGAGTACACCGGCATCATCATCCGCGAGGCAGACCGCTTGCGCGACCTGGTGGACCGGCTGCTGGGGCCCAGGCAACAGCTCGACACCCGCCCGATCAATATCCACGAGGTGCTCGAACGCGTGCGCGAGCTCATCGCGGTGGAGTCGGGCAACCGGGCCACGATCGAGCGCGACTACGACCCCAGCCTGCCGGAACTGCCCGGCGACAAGGACCAGCTCATCCAGGCGGTGCTGAATATCATGCGCAACGCGCTGCAGGCCGCCGCCTCCCCCGCCGATTGCAGGATCACCCTGCGCAGCCGCTCCCAGCGCCAGTTCACGATGGGCGCGCGCAGGCACCGCCTGGTCTGCCGGGTCGACATCATCGACAACGGCCCGGGCGTTCCCGAGGAGCTGCTGCAGAGCATGTTCGCGCCCATGGTCACCGGGCGCGCCGACGGCACGGGCCTGGGGCTGTCGATCGCCCAGTCCATCGTCAACCGCCACGGCGGCATCCTGAACTGCGAGAGCACCCCGGGGGATACCCGGTTCACTATCTACCTGCCAATGGAACAAGACAATGCAGAAGCACCCTAAAGTCTGGGTCGCCGACGACGACAGCTCGATCCGCTGGGTCCTGGAACGCGCCCTGAACCAGGCCGGGATCGCCAACGAGAGTTTCGCCGACGCCGACGCGCTGCTCAGCCAGATCGAGTCGGAGACACCCGACGTCATCATCAGCGACATCCGCATGCCCGGCACCGACGGGCTGGAACTGCTGGCTCGTATCAGCGAAAACTATCCCGAGCTGCCGGTCATCATCACCACCGCGCACTCTGACCTGGACAGCGCCGTGGCGTCCTACCAGCAGGGGGCCTTCGAGTACCTGCCCAAGCCCTTCGATCTGGACGAGGTGATCGCCATCACAGAGCGCGCGCTGGCGCACACCCGGGAGAAGCGCGGCGGTGACCCACAGGCTGCGGAACTGCCCCAGACCGAAATCATCGGCGAGGCGCCGGCGATGCAGGAGGTGTTCCGCGCGATAGGGCGGCTCGCGCAGAGCAATATCACCGTGCTGATCAACGGCGAGTCCGGCACCGGCAAGGAACTGGTGGCCCGGGCTCTGCACCGCCACAGCCCGCGCGCGGGCCAGCCCTTTATCGCCCTGAACATGGCGGCGATTCCCAAGGACCTGATGGAGTCGGAGCTGTTCGGGCACGAGAAGGGCGCCTTTACCGGCGCCAACAGCAAGCGCGAGGGACGCTTCGAGCAGGCCGACGGCGGCACACTGTTCCTGGACGAGATCGGCGACATGCCGGCGGAGACCCAGACACGCCTGCTGCGCGTGCTGGCGGACGGCGAGTTCTACCGTGTCGGCGGCCACATGCCGGTGAAGGTCGATGTACGCATCATCGCCGCCACGCACCAGGACCTGGAGGGGCTGGTGCAGCGCGGCGATTTCCGCGAGGACCTGTTCCACCGCCTCAACGTCATCCGCATCCATATCCCCAAACTCTCCGAGCGGCGCGAGGATATCCCGCAGCTCATGCGCCACTTTTTCCGCCGCGCCGCCGAGGAACTGGGGGGCGAACCCAAGGTCCTGCTGCCCCAGACCGAGGAATTCCTTACCGGCCTGAACTGGCCGGGCAATGTGCGCCAGCTGGAGAACTGCTGCCGCTGGATCACAGTGATGGCCTCGGGCCGCGAGGTGCACCTCTCCGACCTGCCGCCCGAGCTGGGCACCGAGGTGGCCGCTGCGGTCGATGCAGAGAGCGCCGACTGGCGCGACCTGCTGTTCAACTGGGCGCGCAACGAGCTCGTCCAGGGCAAACAGCAGATCCTGCAGGAGGCGGTGCCCTCCTTCGAGAAGGTCATGATCGAGGTGGCCCTGAAGCACTCCCAGGGGCGCAAGCGCGACGCGGCACAGTTGCTGGGATGGGGTCGCAACACGTTGACCCGGAAGATGAAGGATCTCGATTTATAGCCGGCTGCCGTCGTGCTGAAGGTCGTTCTGTACCAGCCGGAGATTCCCCCCAACACCGGCAACATCATCCGCCTGTGCGCCAACACGGGCTGCACGCTGCACCTCGTGCAGCCGCTGGGGTTCGAGCTGGACGACCGGCGGATGCGTCGCGCGGGGCTGGATTACCGGGAGTTTGCCGATGTGCGCGTGCACAGGGACCTGGACGCGTTCAGCACGGCGGAGGGCACACCGCGGCTGCTCGCCGTCAGCACCCGGGGTACAACCCCCTACCACGAAGCGCGCTACCGCACAGGGGACGCGCTGGTGTTCGGGCCGGAGACGCGCGGGCTACCGGCCGCAATGCTCGCAAGCCTGCCCCCTGAGCAGGTGCTGCGTATCCCCATGGTCGCGGGCAGCCGCAGCCTCAATCTCAGCAACGCGGCGGCGCTGGTGGTCTACGAGGGCCTGCGGCAACTGGGTTTCGAGGGCCTGGAGTAGGACGATCAGTGCGTCGCGGCCTCGTCGGAGGGGCCGGCGTCAGCCTGCTGCAGCGCCTGCTGGAACAGCGCGTCGAAGTTGACCGGCGCGAGCATAACCGGCGGAAAACCGCCCTTGACCACGAGGCTGTCGATGACCTCGCGGGCGTAGGGGAACAGGATGTTGGGCGCCGCGGTGCCGAGTATGCGGCGCACCTCCGTCGCCTCGAAGCCCACCAGCATGAAGATGCCCGCCTGGTGCACCTCGCAGAGAAACGCGGTGTTCTCACCCACCTTCGCGGTGATGGTGATGGTCAGCACCACCTCGAAGTTGCCCTGGTCATCCACCGCCTCGCTCTTGGTGTTGAGGTCGACGTTGACCTGCGGCGACCACTGCTCCCGGAAAATCCCGGGCGCCGCCGGCGACTCGAAGGACAGGTCCTTGGTGTAAATGCGCTGCATCGCAAAGCGCTGCTGCGACTGCTCTTCCGTTCCCGCTTGTTCCTCGGCCATGGAGCCGTCCTCCGTCAGTTGAATGTGTCGTCAGGGCGCCAGCAACGCGTCGAGCTCGCCGCGCATGTCCAGCGCGTGCAGTTCGTCACAGCCGCCGATGTGGTGCTCGCCGATCCAGATCTGTGGCACGGTGCGGCGCCCGCTGCGCTGCATCATCTCGAGGCGCTTCTCGGGCTCCTCGTCCACCGCGATATCGGTGTAGTCCACACCCTTGGCGTCCAGCAGGCGTTTCGCCCGGATACAGTAGGGGCAGAAGCGCGTGGTGTAGAGGATGACCGCACTCATTCGGCCACGGTCGGCAGTTGCTGGGCGCCCCACTCCATCATGCCGCCGGACATCTTGAACACCTGCTCAAAGCCCTCGGCTTTCAGCTGCTTGCCGGCGGTGCCTGACTGCTGCCCCATCTTGCAGACCAGTACGATGGGCTTGTCGCGGTGCTTCTCCAGCTCGCCCAGGCGCCCGGCGAGCTTGCCCACCGGGATATTCAGGGCGTCGGTAATGTGTCCTTTCTTGAAGTCGCCCGCATCGCGCAGGTCGAGGAACAGGCCCCCGTCCTTGTTGACCAGGTTGATCGCCTGCTGCGGGGACAGTGACGGGCCGGACCTGCGGGCCTCGTGCATGACGAACATGACGACGACCACCAGCAGTGCACCGACCAGCATCCATTGCTCGCCCAGAAATTCGAAGAACAGTGCCATGGCAACGCTTACTTGTACCTGGGGGCGGCGCGGACAGGGGCTCCGCGGGGCGCGGAAGGGCCGCAACGGGCGCCGCTCAAAAGGCCGCAAGTATACAGGGCTTGGGGCACCTCAACCAGCCCCGGGGCGGCCTTCCGGGAGGCGCCGCACAACGCTGGCCACGGGCATGCGCGACACCCCCCTGACAGGGTAAAATGCCCCGCTTGGGCGGTGCACAGGGAAGACCGGCGGGAAGGGCCAATGAGTGAAGCAGACAGGAAACCGACCGTCCTGATCGTACTGGACGGTTGGGGCTACCGCGAGGAGACGCAGGACAACGCCATCGCAGGCGGGGCCACCCCCGTGTGGGACCGGCTCTGGGCCGAGGCCCCACGCACCCTGATTTCCGCCTCGGGGGCCGACGTCGGCCTGCCCGGGGGGCAGATGGGCAACTCCGAGGTCGGCCACATGAGCCTGGGCGCCGGGCGGGTTATCTACCAGAACATCTCCCGCATCGACCGGGCCATCCGCGACGGCAGCTTCGCCACCAACCCGGCCTACACCGGGGCCATCGACAGCGCGGTGGCGGCGGGCGGCGCGGTGCACGTATTCGGGCTGATGTCCCCCGGCGGCGTGCACTCCCACGAGGACCAGGTACTGGCGGCAGTTCGCCTCGCCGCGGATCGCGGCGCCACCCGGGTCTACCTGCACGCCTTCCTGGACGGCCGCGATACGCCACCGCGCAGCGCCGGCCCCTCGCTGGAAAAGGCGGACGCGGTCTTCGCGGAACTGGGCTGCGGGCGCACGGCCTCGATCTGCGGCCGCTACTACGCGATGGACCGGGACAACCGCTGGGAGCGCATCGGGGAGGCCTGGCGCATGCTTACCCAGGGCCAGGCCCCGCACACGCACACGAGCGCCACTGCCGCCCTGCAGGCGGCATACGAACGGGACGAGAGCGACGAGTTCGTGCTGCCCACCCTGGTCTGCCCGGAGGGCGAGCCGCCCGCGATCATCGCGGACGGCGACGCGGTGCTGTTCATGAACTTTCGCGCGGACCGCGCCCGCCAGCTGACCCGCGCCTTCGTCCAGGAGGATTTCGGCGAGTTCGAGCGCGGCGTGGTCCCGCGGCTCGCGGGCTTCGTGATGACCACCGAGTATGCCGCCGACATTGACGCACCCTGCGCCTTCCCGCCGGAAAGCCTCGAGAACGTGCTCGGCGACTACCTCGCCCAGCGCGGGCTGACCCAGTTGCGCATCGCCGAGACAGAGAAGTACGCCCACGTCACGTTCTTCTTCAGCGGCGGTCGCGAGGAGCTCTTCCCCGGCGAGGTCCGCGAGCTCATCGCGTCTCCCGACGTCGCCACCTACGACCTCAAACCCGAGATGAGTGCGCCGGAGGTCACGGACAAGCTGGTCGCGGCCATCCGCAGCGGCGAGTACGACCTGATCGTGTGCAACTACGCCAACGGGGACATGGTCGGGCACACGGGTGTCTACGAGGCGGCGGTCAGGGCCGTGGAAACGCTGGATGAATGCATCGGCCGGATCGAGGCCGCGCTGCGCGAGGTCGGCGGGCAGGCGCTGATCACCGCCGACCACGGCAACTGCGAGCAGATGCTCGACTACGAGTCGGGGCAGAACCACACGCAGCACACCACCGAGCTGGTGCCGCTGGTCTACATCGGCCCGCGGCAGCTCGCGCTGCGGGACTCCGGGGGCATCCTGGCGGACGTCGCCCCCACGCTGCTGGGTTTGATGGGCCTGCCGCAACCCGCGGAGATGTCCGGCAGCGACCTGGTCGAACCGGCCTGACCGCCGCCGGCGCGCGGTGAAACCGAGACTACCATCGACACACCCCGCGCGACGACGCTGGCTCGCCCTGCTGCTCGCCGCCCTGTGCACCATCGCCCTCGCCCAGTCCGACGAGGAAAAAACCCGGGCGCAGCTCCAGCAGCTGGAAAAGGACATCAAGCGCATTACCTGGGAGGTCTCCCACGCCAGTTCCCGTCGCAGCAAACTGCAGGACCAGCTGCGCGAGGCCGAGGTGGAGCTGGGCACACTGAAGCGTGACATCACCGCCACGCGCGCCGACATCGAGCGCGGCAACGCCGAGCTGGTGCAACTGCAGGCGCGCCAGGGGGAACTGGTTGCGGCGCGCGACGAACAACAGTCCAGGGTCGCCCGGGAACTCAGGTCGGCCTGGCAGATCGGGGGACAGGGGCCGCTGCGCGTGCTGCTGAACCAGGAAGATCCGCAACAGGTCGCCCGCGCGATGGGTTACTACCGCTACGTGTTCGAGGCGCGCAGCACCCTGATCGACGACTACCGCGAGACCCTGTCCGAGCTCGACACGACCCAGCGCCGCATCGATACCACACTGGAGACGCTCGCGGCCCGGCGCGAGGCGCTGGAAAAACAGCGGCGCAACGTCACCTCCGCCCAGGGCAATCGCGAACTCGCGGTGGCGAACCTGAGCGCGGAAATTGACAGCGGCGAGGCGCGACTGAAGGAGCTCGACGCAAACCGCAAAGAACTGGAACAGCTGCTGCTCGCCATCGAGGAGGCGGTGGTCGACCTGCAGGTGCCCGCCGACTACCAGGCCTTTACCAGCGCGAAGGGCGCCATGCCGTGGCCGGTGCCGGGAAAGCACAGCAATCGCTTCGGCAGGAAACGCAATACCGGCGACATGCGCTGGCAGGGCGTGACCATCCCCGCAAAGGAGGGCACCACCGTGCGCGCTATCCACCACGGCCGCGTGGTGTACGCGGACTGGCTGCGCGGGTCGGGCCTGCTCCTGATCATCGACCACGGGGACGGTTACATGAGCCTCTACGCCCACAACCAGAGCCTGCTGCGCAACGTGGGGGAGTGGGTCACCGCGGGCACGCCGATCAGCACGGTGGGCAATTCCGGCGGGCAGGAGCAGGCCGCCCTGTACTTCGAAATTCGCCACGACGGCAAGCCCACCGACCCGTCCAGGTGGTGCCGCGGCTGAGCGCCGCGAAACCTCGACTTTCCGCCATTCCCCGCTTGCCACCGGGCGCCGGGAATGCGGTAAACTGGACACCCTGATCCAGGAGGTGCCCACCCCGGCTGTACCCATGCGCGTTTCCCCGAGCATTTTGCGGACCCTGGCGGTGTGTTCCGCGGCCCTTGCGCTGGCCGCCGCGAACCCGGTGCGCGCCATGGAGGAGCCCGGCGAACTTCCGCTGGACGAACTGCGCACCTTCGCCGACGTGTTCCACCAGATCAGGCTGGGCTACGTCGAGGAAATCGACGACAGCACCCTGCTGGAGTACGCCATCCAGGGCATGCTGATGGGGCTGGATCCCCACTCCATGTACCTCACCGACGACGCCTTCCAGAACCTGCAGGATTCCACCAGCGGCGAGTTCAGCGGGCTCGGCCTGGAAGTGGGCATGGAGGACGGCTACGTCAAGATCATCTCTCCCATCGACGGCTCGCCCGCCGCCGAGGCGGGACTGCGCAGCGGCGACATCATCCTCAAGCTCGGCAAGAAGCCGGTAAAGGGAATGAGCCTCAACGACGCGATCGATATCATGCGCGGGCCCGCGGGCAGCAAGATCAGGCTCACCATCGGCAGGCCGGGCGAGAGCCAGCCCTTCGACGTCACCCTCACGCGCGACGTGATCAAGGTCGCGAGCGTGCGCCAGCGCTGGCTGGAGCCGGGCTACGGTTACATCCGAATCGCACAGTTCCAGAACCACACCGGTGCGGACGTGCGCCAGTCGCTGCAGAAGCTGCAGCAGGAGCAGGACCTCAAGGGCCTCGTCCTGGACCTGCGCAACAACCCCGGCGGCATCCTGCGCGCGAGCGTCGACGTGGCCGGGCTGTTCATGGACGGCGGCAACGTGGTGTACACCGAGGGACGCCTGGACAACTCCGACATGAGTTACGACGCGGACCCCGGGGACGCCAGCGAGGGCACACCGCTGATCGTCCTCATCAACAGCGGTTCCGCCAGCGCGTCGGAAATCGTCGCCGGCGCCCTGCAGGACCACGGGCGCGCGGTTGTTATGGGCACGCCCAGCTTCGGCAAGGGCTCGGTGCAGACCATCCTGCCCATCTCGGACAAGCGCGCCGTAAAGCTCACCACCGCGCTGTACTTCACACCCAACGGCCGCTCCATACAGGCCGAGGGCATCGAGCCGGATATATTCGTGGAGCGCGCACAGGTCACCGCGTGGGAGGGTCGCCGCGGCATCAAGGAAGCGGACCTGTCCCGGCGCCTCGACAACGCCAACGGCAATGGCAACGGCCGTAAGAAGAAGCCGGTGGCCAACAAGTTGTTCTCGTCGGACAACCAGCTCTACGAAGCCCTCACACTGCTGAAGGGTCTCAACGTACTGGGGATGCGTGAAGAGAAGAAGAACCAGAACAAGGGCGATACCTGACCGTCCCGCCCGGGTCGGCGTACACAGACTGGCACAGGTTCTACTCGGCGCGACACTGTTGCTCGCCGCGCCCCTCGCACCCGGCCGGGAGTCCGGCACGCCCGTTGACGAAGGCGCCGACTGTGCGGCTTCCGCCTACGCCAGGATCGTCATCATTATCGACGACATGGGCAACAACCGTGAACGCGACGAGGCGGCACTGGCGCTGCCGGGCCGGCTGACCTACGCGATAATGCCCTTTACGCCGTTCGCACAGGACCTCTCCGAACAGGCGCTGCACGCCGGCCGCGAGGTCATGGTGCACGCGCCGATGAGCTCACGGGACGGCGCCCGGCTGGGCCGCGGCGGGCTCACCGCCGCGCAGTCCAGGGAGGAGTTCCGCGCCACGCTGGCGGCACAACTCGAGGCGCTACCGGGTGCCCGCGGCCTCAACAACCACATGGGCTCGGACCTGACGGCGCGCCGGCCGCAGATGGCGTGGCTGATGCAGGAGCTGCGCACGCGCGACATGTACTTCGTGGATTCGCGCACCACGGACCTGACGGTGGCCGCTACCGTGGCCGACGAATTCAGCGTGCCCAATCTCTCGCGCCAGGTGTTCCTGGACAACGACACGGAGCGAGCGGCCATCGAGGAACGCTTCGACGAGCTGCTGCGCCTGGCGCGGCGCGACGGCCTGGCGGTCGCTATCGGCCACCCCTACCGGGAGACGATTGACTACCTGGCGACTGCGCTGCCGCAGCTGGAGGAAGCCGGGGTGCGATTGATCCCAGTGTCGGAGGCGCTGCAGCTGGACGACTGCCTCAAACGCTAGAGCCTGACTTCGATTCCCCTTTCCGCCATGTAGGCCTTCGCCTCCGGTACGGTGTACTCACCGAAGTGGAAGATACTGGCCGCGAGCACCGCGTCTGCGCCGCCCTCGACAATCCCCTCAACCAGGTGATCGAGGTTGCCCACGCCGCCGGAGGCAATCACCGGGATATCGACCGCGTCGGTAATCGCCCGCGTCACGCCCAGCTCAAACCCGTTCTTCGTGCCGTCCCGGTCCATGCTCGTCAGCAGGATTTCGCCGGCGCCCAATTGCGCCATTTTTCGCGCCCACTCCACCGCGTCGATGCCGGTGGGCTTGCGCCCGCCGTGGGTAAAGATTTCCCAGCGGGGATTGCCGTCGACGTCCTCGACGCGCTTCGCGTCGATGGCGACGACAATGCACTGTGAGCCGAAACGCTCGGCGGATTCGCGCACCAGCTCCGGGTTGTGAATCGCCGCGGTATTGATACTGACCTTGTCCGCACCCGCGTTGAGCATGGTGCGGATATCATCCACGCTGCGGATACCGCCGCCGACGGTCAGCGGGATAAACACGTGCTCGGCAATCTGTTCTACCGTATGTACGGTGGTGTCGCGCCCCTCGTGGCTCGCGGTGATATCCAGGAACGTCACCTCGTCTGCGCCCTGCTCGTTGTAGCGCATTGCGATCTCGACAGGGTCCCCCGCGTCGCGAATACCGACGAAGTTGACGCCCTTCACCACCCGGCCGTTGTCGACGTCCAGGCAGGGAATGATGCGTTTCGCCAGGCCCATGCTCAGTTCACCTCGTGAAGCCGGTCACACAGTTGCTGGGCCTCGGCGACATCCAGCGTACCCTCGTAGATGGCGCGGCCGGTAATCGCGCCGACTATGCCGCTGTCGGCGACGGCCGCGAGGGCGCGGACATCATCGATATTGGTAATCCCCCCAGAGGCGATAACCGGGATGCGCGACGCCTCCGCCATGGCCACCGTGGCCTGGACGTTCACGCCCTGCATCATGCCGTCCCGGGCGATATCCGTGTAGACGATGGCGCTGACCCCGTCCGACTCGAACTGGCGCGCGAGATCCGTGGCTTTCGCCTCTGAGACCTCCGCCCAGCCGTCCGTCGCCACGAGTCCGTCTTTCGCATCAAGACCGACGATAACCTGGCCGGGAAACGCCCTGCACGCCTCGCCGACAAACGCCGGTTCCTTCACCGCCTTGGTGCCGATGATCACGAAGCCGACTCCGGCGCGCACGTAGTGCTCTATGGTCTCGAGATTGCGAATACCGCCGCCGATCTGTATCGGCAGCTCCGGGTAGGCCGCGGCAATAGCGGTCACCACCTCGCCGTTCACCGGCTCACCGGCGAAGGCGCCGTTCAGGTCAACCAGGTGCAGGCGGCGGCAACCCGCGTCGACCCATCGCCGCGCCATTGCAACCGGGTCGTCGGAGAAGACGGTACTGTCTTCCATCAGGCCCTGGCGCAGGCGTACGCACTGTCCGTCCTTGAGATCGATGGCGGGTATGATCAGCATGGGTGCCCTCTAGACGCTTCCGTCCCACTGGATGAAGTTGCGCAACAGTTGCAGCCCGGCATCCGCGCTCTTTTCGGGGTGAAACTGCACGGCGAACAGGTTGTCCCGGGCCAGGGCGGCGTCCGCGCTGACACCGTAGTCGACGCTGCCGGCCACCAGGTCGCGATCGGCCGCGTGCACATAGTAGCTGTGCACGAAGTAAAAGCGCGCGCCGTCCGCAATGTCGCGCCACATAGGGTGCGGACGCACCTGGCGCACCTCGTTCCAGCCCATGTGCGGAACTTTTTTTCGCTCGCCCTGGCGGTCCTTGAGTGAGGCACCAAAGTAACGCACCTCGCCGGGAATCATGTCGAGACAGTCGACGCCGCCGTTTTCCTCTGAGCGGCTCATCATCGCCTGCAGCCCGACGCAGATGGCGAGCACGGGAACATGCTGTTCCTCCAGCGCCTGGGCGAGCAGCTCATCGCACTTCAGCCTGCGGATCTCTGCCATGCAGTCGCGAATAGCGCCCACACCCGGGAATACCACGCGGTCGGCGCGGCGAATCTGTTCCGCGTCATGGGTCACCACCACCTTGTCCGCACCCACGTGCTGCAACGCACTGGCGACGGAGTGGAGGTTTCCCATACCGTAGTCGATAACGGCGACTGTACCGCTCACTTTTTTCAAAGTCTCCTCACCTGTTGCGAAACGTTATCGAGGCAGTCGAGGCAAGGCAAAAACGCGCTTAAAAGCGGAGTGTACACGACAGTACATGAGCATTTTGAGCGCGTTTTTAACGCCGCATCGACAACGCAGTTAGTTTCGCTAGAGGACGCCTTTGGTCGAGGGCGTCACACCCACCATCCGCGGGTCGGGCGTCAGCGCCATGCGCAGCGCGCGACCGAAAGCCTTGAACACGGTCTCCGCCTGGTGGTGGCTGTTGTCACCGCGCAGGTTGTCCACGTGCAGCGTGACGAAGGCGTGATTGACGAAGCCCTGGAAAAATTCCATGAACAGGTCGACGTCGAAACCGCCTACCGCCGAACGTGTATAAGCCACGTGGTACTCCACGCCGGGGCGCCCGGAGAAGTCGATGACCACCCTCGAGAGGGCCTCGTCCAGGGGCACGTAAGCGTGGCCGTAGCGGGCGATGCCCTTCTTGTCGCCCACCGCCTGGGCCACTGCCTGGCCGAGGGTGATGCCGATGTCCTCCACCGTGTGGTGGTCGTCGATGTGCAGGTCGCCCTTGGCCGTGATCTCCAGGTCGAGCATGCCGTGGCGGGCCACCTGGTCGAGCATGTGCTCCAGGAAGGGTATCCCGGTATCCAGCTCCGCCTGCCCGGAGCCGTCGAGATTCACCGTCACGGTGATCTTCGTCTCCAGGGTATCCCGCGATACTGTGGCCTTGCGCTCAGCCATGCCGCTCTCCAGACATCGGGGCCCACCCCCGAAAAGGCGGCCATTATAAGGGAACAGGGCGTTGATTTCATTGGCATTATGGCCAATGGCCATTTACCCTGAGGCGCCATGAGCAAGCACTTCCCAGAGCGGGTACTGGACTGGTTCGAGGGCCACGGCCGCACCGACCTCCCCTGGCAGAAAAACCCCAACCCCTACCGCGTCTGGCTGTCGGAGATCATGCTCCAGCAGACCCAGGTCAAGACCGTGATTCCGTATTTCGAGCGATTTACGGCCGCGTTCCCGGACGTGGCCACACTGGCCAGCGCACACGAGGACCAGGTGCTGCACCTGTGGACCGGCCTCGGCTACTACGCCCGGGCGCGCAACCTGCACAGCGCGGCAAAGCAGGTCTTCTTCGACCTGGACGGGCAGTTCCCCGAAACGCTTGAAGGGCTCACGGCCCTGCCCGGGGTGGGTCGCTCCACCGCGGGTGCCATTCTCAGCATCGCCTACGGGCAGCGTGCGAGCATTCTCGACGGCAACGTCAAGCGCGTACTGGCGCGCTACCACCGGGTGGAGGGCTGGCCCGGGAAGACCGCCGTCCACAAACGCCTGTGGGACATCGCCGACGCTTACACACCCAGTGAACGCTGTGCCGATTACACCCAGGCGATGATGGATCTCGGTGCGACCCTGTGCACGCGCAGCGCGCCCGCCTGCGAGCGCTGCCCGCTGCAGTCGGACTGCGAGGCGAGGGCCGCGGGCGATCAGCTGGACTACCCGGGCAAGAAACCGCGCAAGGCGCTGCCGGTGAAGTCCACGCACTTCCTCATCGCGCGGGACAGCGAGGGCGCCATCTGGCTGGAAAAGCGCCCCGCCAACGGTATCTGGGGCGGCCTGTGGTGCTTCCCGGAGATCGAGGATGCCGGGGCTGCCACAGGCCACTGCCTGGATCTCTGGGGCAGCGAGCCCAGCCGCGTTAGCACATGGCCCGATTTTCGGCACACCTTCAGCCATTACCACCTGGACATCACCCCGGTGGTGGCGGAGCTGGACAGCGTCCCGGCCCAGGTGATGGAAGGGTCGGGGCAGCTCTGGTATAACCTGCGCGAGGCGCCACGTGTGGGCCTGGCGGCGCCGGTCGCGGGGCTGCTGGAACAGCTGGCCGCCTGAGCCCAGCAGAGACCCCCGGGGACAGACTTCAGTCCGTCCCCTCCTGATACGGAGATTTTCAATGTCGCGCACAGTGTTCTGCAGGAAGTACCAGGAGGAAAAGGACGGGCTGGACGCGCCGCCGTTCCCGGGGCCGAAGGGCGAGGAGATCTTCGAGAACATCTCCAAACAGGCCTGGCAGGACTGGCAGGAACACCAGACGATGCTCATCAACGAAAAGCACCTCAGCCTGGTGGACCCGGAGGCCCGAAAGTACCTGCAGGGTGAGATGGAGAAGTTTTTCGCCGGGGATGATTACGACAAGGCGGAGGGTTACGTGCCCCCCTCGGAGGGCGGTGAGTAGGCCTCCGGGCACCGGAAACGGCTTGAAATTCAGCGCCTTGACTCACAGGCCCCGGGCGGGTTTAATACGCCGCTCGCGGGCATCGGCGCCCGGTTCTCAGTTTACGCCCAGATAGCTCAGTCGGTAGAGCAGGGGATTGAAAATCCCCGTGTCGGCAGTTCGATTCTGTCTCTGGGCACCATCCATTTCCCTGTATTTCAACCGGTTGTACCCTCACCAAGGTGGTAGAAAGTGTTCACTTTCTATTCCCCGTGTCGCGAGCCCTTTTTCACGCTATTTTCGTAGCGAAATCATAAAGGTTCGGTGAGCCTGATCAGGGGATGCTTACAATGTCTCTGGGCACCATCAGGACATAATCTTTCAGGTAAACCTGCACACACTACACTTCAACCCGAACCAGATAGTGCGTGCAAGTTAGCCTTGCGCCTACTGAAGTTCTCCCGGCACGCCGGTAGGAAGGCCCAGCGCCAGGTCCTGCTCAATCACCCTGGAGCCCAGCTCGGCGCGAATGATGCCGGACCCGATATCCCGGGGGAATACAAGCACATTTTCCGCACTGAAGGAGCCCTGGGTACACCCGGTCACGGAGACATCGGCATTCCAGCTCGCGCCGTTTACAAAAGAATAGTCAACAGTCTCGGTACCATTGAGTACATGCAGGCCATCATCAGAGTAATCAACGTAGGTAACGTCAATGAAGCCATTGAGGACCATACGGCCTGGTTCGTTCGGGTCTTCGGCGAAGCTTATTTCCGCGTGGCCGGATGCGGCACCCACCTTGTGATTCGTTTAGTAGTACTACAAGAATCTTGCAACCAGTGCTATTCCATGGATTGCAAAAATGAACCCTATGGTCCTTGCCTTATCCGGTCATTTCTTCGAGTTCGAGGCCACGGGTCTCATGCACCATTATGTAGACGAAAACAGCAGAAAGAATGGCGAAAGCCGCATAGATTCCGTAGGCACCGAATAGGCCTATGGAAGCAAGCAATACCGGGAAGCTCATTGTAATGAAGAAGTTCACTCCCCATTGACTTAGACCCGCGACTGCAAGGCCGGAACCTCGTATCTGGTTGGGGAACATCTCACCTAACATGACCCACATCACGGGACCCCAAGAGGCATTAAAGACCATGACGTAAGCATTTGCTGCCAGCAGCGCCAGAAGCCCCATGTTATCGGATAGCTTCAGGTGTCCGTCTACTTGACTAGCCGTTGAGAATGCGTAGGCCATAAGGCTCAGGGTCATTGCCATCCCGATGGAACCCACCAAGAGAATTGGCTTACGACCCACTTTGTCGACTAGGGCAATAGTGATGAAACAGGCCGCAATACTCACTGCTCCAGAGATCACGTTGATCAAAAGCGCGTCAGACTCTGAAAAACCCACCGCTTGCCACAACACCGCACCGTAATAGAACACGACATTAATGCCTACCAACTGCTGGAACGAAGCCAGACCAATTCCGACCCACACGACTTTACGTAACTTTCCTGCCGAACTGTCGAGCAAATCGGAAAGCCTAGGGCGATGGTGATCTTCAGCCAGTGAAGCATAGATTTCATCGGCTTTTCGCTGCGCAACAGCACTACCATAAATGCGCGTCAGCACAGCCAGGGCGGCGTTGTTCTCGCCAGAAGCCACAAGATACCTTGGACTTTCGGGTACTAGCATCAGCGCGAGGAAGAAAATACCAGCAGGTACTAACTCAATCCAGAACATCCAGCGCCACGCCTGGTATCCCATCCAGAACTCTGCAGTAGAGGCACCTGCAACATCGGCAAGGAAATAGTTGCTGAGGAAGGCAAAAAACAGGCCGCTGATGATCGCGATTTGCTGGATCGTGGTCAGTCGCCCGCGGTATTCCGCAGGCGCCGCCTCACTAATGTAGGCCGGCGCCATCACACTAGCCGCGCCTACGGCTAAACCGCCTATGACTCGATAGAAGACGAACTCACCAGAACTTTGGGCGATACCTGAGCCCCATGCGCTAATCAAAAAAAGGATCGCGGCGACAATCAACAGGCTGCGGCGACCATAGACATCGGCCAGGCGCCCCGCAAAAAATGCGCCTGCCGCACAGCCCAGCAGCATTGAAGCCACGTTAAAGCCAGTGCCAACACTGTCTGAATTGAATGCCTGCTGGAGACCGTCAACAGTGCCATTAATGACGCCGCTGTCAAAGCCAAAGAGGAAGCCCCCAATGGTAGCGACACAGCTGATCATGATGACAAAACCATGTTTTACTTTTTCCGATGAACTGGTGTTATCCATCCTTTCTATCCTTGCTATGCCCTGTTCGCCGAAATTGAAGACACTCGTAATTTGAGGCAAACCCGAGCCAAGGAATAAGCCATCAACCCGGCTCTCATGCCCACAAATCACAACTGCAGCGCCGCCCGGCGCCGTGAGCCGATGTCAATGCCGAAGACGATCACTCATAATGCAAACGCCTTCTCCAGGACTCGTATGTTCGGCCTGATCCGGCACATAACATTCCAATAATCGCTGGTCGCAAACATTAGTTACTCACTTCCAACACCGTTGCTACAGCATTGGGCAGTATCGCTTCAATACCCGGGTGAGCGAAGCCGACCTTGCGCCGACTCACTGCAGCTCGTTGATTGAAATCACCTTCCATCAGTGCGTAAACCACAAACCTCTCCGCATCTGGAAGCCTCACTTCTACCGTGGTGTTGACACGACCAAGTGCGGGTAGCGAGACTCTTCTAGCATTGGTCTTTGTAAGCACATCACCATCGGCACTTGCCACAATAAGCTTGATGGATACAGTGTGGTCAACATAGGTGTCGTTCAGCAGCGTCAACGGGATTTCGCGCACACCGGCGCTATAGGCTTCCGGCGACCATAGATCGATATTTACCGCCACTGGCGCGAATGCCTGAGGCGCCCAGCGCTCCCATCTAGGCTCCATCTTCAGTGCGGGCACATCAATGAAGTTGTCGCAAGTCAAACTGCGGCCCTTGTTCGGATCAAGCCCGGCTTGAATGTCATCTTTATCCGAGCACTTGCCAAGGTGCAGGAAGTGCTGGATACCGGCGTAGCCCCTTCCTGCGCGCCAGTAACCGGTAAGTTCGGAATTGACATAGGCATACAGCTCCCTTCGCTCGTCCGGGGTCAGGTCAACACCAGGTGCGAGCAGATTGAAAGCCTTCTCAGAGAGAGAGGTTCCGTCAGTGCCGTCACGCGTTATCCAAAACCAGCCATACTCATTATTGATATAAGGGTGATATCGTGCGCCCTCACCGTCCCAGGTGGCAAATACATCACCATTGGTTTGCGGCGGCTGCCGGGTAAACCCATCCAGATCTGACAGCTCGTAGTTGCGATCATTACTATTAAAAAACGAGGTGCCGTTAAACTTGTAAGGGTGCTCCTCCAGTGGATCATCAGGACGATCGGCGGCACGGTAACTGCCCGAATCCCATTGCCTGGTCTCGTCTATTCCCCTGACCAGGGGCACCGCCTCATAGGGCAGCGGATTATGGTTCTCGTTGGAAGCGTCCCACCAGCCTATCGATGCATGGTTCCAGTTTTCCTGCACCCAGCCGATATATTCTTTCTTCAATTCGGCGAGCGACCAGTTAATCGACTGCGGCGCCGGGTCTTCCGTATGCGAGAACGGAACCCGAATGGGCGAAAAGATATGGTATTCATCGGTGACGATGAAACCCACCTCATCGGCTATGTCGTACCACAGGTTTGGCGCACGGCCCAAGTGGAAGCGAAAGGAGTTCCACTGGAAGTCTTTCATGTGCCCGGAATACAGATCTCGAATCCAGCGCTCATCCCAGGGCAGGCGGCCACGATCTTTGTCATCAAAGAAGCGATGCAATGCTATATTCGTACCGCGTAGATAATACAGTTTGTTGTTCAGGTAGAAGCCTTTGCCGTCTCCCCCTTTCCATTCCACCTTGCGCATGCCAAAACGGGTGGCGCGATCGTCACTTGGATCATCATTTTTAAAAAGGGTACTTTGCGCAACATAGAGGAAGGGATTTTCAGGCGACCACAGGCGGAAATCATCGACAGACACTTCTTGAACAAGTGTCTTGGTTTCACCAGCGCCTAATTCGACTTCTCCCTCTTCCGCGGCAGAAACCCAAATCTCGCTTTGCCATTCTCGAACACGCTGACTAACTGTAAACTGCGCCGCTTCATTGCCGTTATTGCGCACTGTAGTACGGATCAGCGCAAGCCCTTGATCAATATCAGGCTCAACCTTGGTGCGCACGATAGAACCAACCCCGGTGTAGACAACGCTCACGCTATCCCAGAGCCCAGGATACCACGCATACTTTTCGCTATCCTGGCCAATGGGCACAAACTCTGGTACAGCATCATAATGGGCACCCACCCGCACAATAAGCTCGTTGCTTTCACCGTAGCTGATCACATCGCTCAGATCGTATTCAGAGAGCGTGTATGCGCCGTGGTGCATGCCAAGATCATGCCCATTTAGCCAAATCCGTGCGCCGTACTTAGCTTTATGCAAACATAGTACGGCCAGACTGGATGCAGAATCAGGTGCGACAAACTGCGTTCGGTACCAGAAGGCATCGCGCTCATCACTCGGTACGCCGACTTCAGAAAAAGCAGGCGTCGCCTCCGATACAAATCCCGGCACTGGTATTCGATGACTCCAATCCCTGGGTGCAGCGTCCGTCAACATTCCCTGGGCTATATCCCATTCACCATCCAGGCTTTGGGTAAAGCGTACCTGTGAACCCCAGTCGGTGTGACTGCTCTGGCAAGCCAGCTGCGGATACGCCCCTTCAACTACGGCATCGTGATATTTTGAGGGCGGGAACGTCTTCATATAGCCGCTGATGAGGGGCGAGATGACTTTCAACAATTGCTCACTGAAAAGCCAGGCGACAAACCCACCCACAATCAGTAATGACAGTAATATTCTCAAATATTTCACGGACAGCACCTGAAACTACAAGTTAATTTTTGGCGTTCCTTCGCTTCGCTATAAGCTGACTATCTCCAAGGAATCACCTTTGAACGGCAAATGAAAGATAGCGACAACTGCTAATAATTCGCGCTATCACTTTGCCTGTTCGAGAAATATCGGTGATGTCCAGGCGCGAGGTTCAGCGGCAGACAGGCAATTATTATCGCGCGTAGCCGATTCACCAACACAATAGTTCCGCTGAATGCAATTGCCCTGATCATCGTACGTACAGCCAAACGGGTCTCCAGAGATCAGCTGTTCAGACTCCTGAATTACGCGGGCGTAGTACAGCGCTGGCCGGCCGCTTTGGCCATATTCCGGGTCCTCAAACTCAACCTCACAACCACTCCCATCTCCGGAGCATTCAAACACCCGCCAGTTGTCCTCTATCAGCGGAGTGATCTCCTCCTCGGGGGTAATCTGTGGTCTAATCCGTATGATTTCGATACGGGCGATTGCCTTGCGCCGATCGCCGCCGGGCCAATAGCATTCGCCTCTGCAGAGTTGTTCCAGACGCTCCTGGCCCAGAGCGGCGACCGCATAATCCGGGCAACCGGGGCGTTGCTCGAGCGCTCCCAGGGCGCGTACACGAAATCGGGGTGTGCCAGTCATTAACACTTCGCTGCCCATAGGCACTTCGCCACCGGGCCCATTCAGCAGATCAAACCACACCAGCATGCGATCTCCGGACGTGGCATAAACCTGGCGGTTACTCAAGGCATCCCAAATGGCGTCCCGGTGACGGCCCTGAGCATGAACGGCAACAAGGCCACCGCTGTAGTAAAAACTGCCCGACTCTCCATCAGGCCTCACCAAGGCGGGCGTCAGTGCGGCAATACCCAGATCCTTGGTGTCGGTTTGGCCCACGCGGTCGAACTCTTTATAACTGTTTCCCGGTCGTGCCTGGTGAGTGTCGCTTGCACCAATCAGTCCAAACTTGACGCGTTGGGCCTCACCATCTCCGTCGAACCCCAGGGCTAACGCGTATTGGGCAGACAGACGCGGGACGTACATGGAACTGGGTTGGAAAGATCTCTGTAACTGACCGCATCCACCCCAGTCACTAAGGGTGGCATCGGGGAACAACCTGCGGCCTTGCGGCGAACCCATAGCAACAAAATCCGCTATAGCATTACTCACTTCATCTGCGCACATCCTTGAATCGGGATCTTCACAACGTTGACGGGCCATAACCCCTGCTTGTTGACAACATGGTGTGAACTGTTCGCTTGCCTCGGGGCAGTTCTGAACACCATCACGCTCTACGATACGATCGAAGTCTACAAACTGCTCCGAGTTTCCATGTCCGGAGTAAACTTCTAACAGCTTCTGATACCGCATATCATGACGGGACAACTGGGTGCGAAAGTCACCGGTTAAAGGATTGGTTACGCCCCAGGATAAGCCGTGAGGAATGACCAGACTGTCGAAACCCCACTCATCCAACTTCCGATACAACGATGTTGGTGTGAGTGCAACTTCCATACAGTCGGCCGGCAGCTCGCGGGTATCTACACCCTCCGGACAGAGAGGCAGCGTACGCTGGCGCTTGATATACCAGCCGAAATCTGAGGCGGCAGAGAAACCGTCGAACATCGCAAAAATGCCAAAGACGAAAGCGCGCACAGGTGTGAGAAAATTTTTGCTCGAAGCCGCTATCGGTCGTGTGGGCGTCGCGCCCTCCTCCCAGGTGCGGAAAATGACATTCTTGTGACCAAAGTGGCTGCCAGGGTCAGCCTTATTGTTGTTCGACCACTCCCAGCCAAGGAACGACACCATATCGGGATATTGCGGATCGCCAGCGCTGGCGTTACAACTGCGAACAGTCTGCACGGTGTCGTCCCAAGCCTCCGGCGTCAAGCTCTCTGCGTGGTCGTTGATACTCCAAAAATCCAGCGCTGAGCAATATCGCGCAAAATCACAGGCGTCACCGGGAGTAATAACACCACCTCCCTTCTGTGCGTTAGAGCTATACAAATAGCTATCGACGGAGAAGTTGGTGTGGGTATGAAGATCACCAAATAATATCTGGACCGGTCCGTCGACTTCCTCAGGCTTGAGATAAGTATTGGCTGCTCGTGACTCTGATACGACCGGCTTGGAATACCAGGGGCCGCCAAACCAGCCATTACCGACGATATACATGCCGGAAAATAAAATAACCAGTAGAATAACGAACGCGAAGATTATCTTCTTGATCATGCGGGCTGCTTCTCGGTGTAGTTCCTCTTCACTTACTGCTGTCCTGAGGGGTAAACCAGATAGGTGATGACCAAGCCCGCTCGTTAATGGTTCTCGGGACGCTGTTATCACAACACCCCAGCAGAGACTCAGGTACACCATCCAGATTGCTACAGTCTACCTGGTTAGCAACACAGATCTTCTGATGCCAGCGACAACTGGGATTCTCCAGCACCCGGGTGTAATAAAATGCCTCCTGTTCAGGATCAAAACCGGGATCCTCCCAGACAGTACAAAGGCTGTCATGCCCCGCACCGGTCTGTGCGCAAGTCGATAGATCAACGGCTGCATCACTATGTGCCTGGCCCGCCACTTCATACACCTCTTCATGCGTACTGCCATCCGCGCCCACCCAGCCCTTCACAATCTGCATGTGCTTCAGCGGCGTACTCGGCAGACCTGGCGAGCCCGGATCTCGCACCGCGGAGACATACAGACGGGGGGTGTTCGACAGTTCTGATGGCGTTAACGTACCTCCCATCGGGACACCGTGAGCATAAGCCTGTTCAATCGCATCAGCGCGTTGGCACATATCTTCGGGCAACGTCCAGCCAGCGAACGTTCGAAGCTGTATTCTAGGCCCGCTGGTTGCATAAGCTTCACGCCGCTCCATTGCTGCGAACAGCGCGTCTCGTGTGTTCTGCTCGGCATACAACACAGCTAAACCTCCGGGATTCTGCTCAACATCATCGGGCAGTAGTGGCTGTGAGCCGTCACCGACTATTGTCTGGGCACCGTGATGCCCGCCATAGTTATTCTCTTCAACACCACCTGAAGCAGCGATATGTGAGTCGGTACTACCAATAAATCCGATTTCAAAGGGATTGATCCCATTGTCTGCTCTCTCGCGCAAACCCAGCTTTAAAGCTTCGCGCAAATAGCGGCCATCATTTTTGGGTTCCTCACGTGGTATCGGAGTATACTTCTCAGCAAAGCTGGCGAAGCTGAGTTGTTCGAAGCTACATAACTCATCCGCACCCATGCCGCTGCCCCAGAAACACTCGGATGCTCCCTTGTGCTGAACGATCTCTGCCAAGCGCTCATAGCGGGCCCGGCGCGCAGCGGTTTCAGGAGTCAAGGGGCTGCCATCACTATGAACTGGTGAAAACATTTCCCCTTTGCTCAGATTGGAATTGTGCGGAATAGTAATTGCAGCACAATCATTGTCGGCATCCCTGCACTGTTCATCCAAACGGCGCCACAAGCCCTCGACATGCGGCTCGGTAATGCTGTTTATTGGCAGGTCTGGCACACTGGCAGAACGAAATACGACATTGCGATGCATGTTCGCCATCAGCAGATTTCCGCTCCACTCATAGCCCACAAAGGCAGTGAAACTACAGTCGTCCTGGTGCTCCTGCGCGGCATGTATGGTGTCTTGCCAGGCTGCGCTATATGCTGCAGTACAAGCCTCCGAAGGTTCTGCACAGGGCACTTCGAAAACAGGAAGCAACTTGTTTACTGCTCTGGCAGCAAGTATTAAAAAGGCACTTTTGCCACAGAGATATGGCCTCTGATCCTCGGGAAGCGTACTGCACATGCGCACAGCGGCCAGGCCTTCGGCATGATCGGTAACCATCGCAAAATCCAGCGTACGGGCAAGCTGCAACTTTCGCGCACTATTCCCCGAAGCGTCGTAAGGCGGCAGCGATATTTGCCCCCCTTTTGCAAACCGGTAGGCGTCATCTGGAGTAGCCCTTGCACCCATTCTCCATGCTGCGTCCTGTGAGTAACTGGTATGCACATGCAGGTCACCGAAGTAGGCCCTGCGCTGGCTGGCATAATCTGCACAAGGTTCCTTTGCGGCTTCACCAGCGCTAACATTTACTACTAGAAAAGCAAGACACAAGAAGATGCCGAGGCGGTAGATATTCGTGCTGTTGCTCACGCACTGAACTATTATCGATGACATCGGTTTCTCCAGATCGCGGTTCAGATCTTCAGCTGTTTTGTTCACTTTCAAACACATCGGGGCAATGAAAGGCGGCCCAAGCACCGGCGATAACTACAAGAAAAATATCTTGTCGGCCAATCTGTCAGTAGCTATCGATCGCTTACGTACCAAATCGGCGAACTCCACGCTCGTTCCTGTGTTACTGGTGGACCGGAAAAACCATCGCAGCTACTCGGCCTGTCATTCTCCGGAGCATCAAGACACGACCATGTCGTCCATCGACACGATGGATTTTCGATAACACGAACGTAGTATGCGGCGCTCTGAGCCGGGTCAAAGTTCGGGTCTTGCCAGACGGCACACAAATCATCCGCTCCGGTCCCTATCGGCTCGCACGTTTCTGGATTCACAGTCGCCTTGTTCGAACCTCCGACGACATCGAACACCTCTTGGTGATAGTCACCGTCAGCTTTAGCGAGAACCTTGACTATCTGTACTCTCTCCAGCAAACCTCCGGGGCGCTCATTCGTTCCCGGGTCCCGCCACGCTTGAACGGCGAAGAAGGGGGCATTGGCACCAGACCCAGTCAACTCTCCCCCCATTGGCACTCCTGATTCATAGGCAACGGCAAGCGCATCGGTTCGATCGCACCATGACACTCCCTGCGCGCCACGCTCCTGCTCAGAAAAGTCAGCCCAGCTTCCGAAGAAGCGCATCGTCATACGCGGCCCGGAGGTGGCAAACACCTCTCTACGCCGCATCGCATCAAACAGGGCGTCGCGAGAATTCTCCTCGGCCCAGACACCAACAAGCCCTCCCGGGTTACGCCCCCCTTGGCGCGCCAGGCGCTTTTCAAGCGATTCGTCGTTTCTACCTATACTGCCTTCCCAGCCCCATTCTTCTACATCACCCGCAGTACCATTGTGGGTATCCGTGCTGCCAATGAACCCGAGGCGATACGGGTTAACTCCCAACTCCCTCTCTTCCGCCATACCTGCCGCAACTGCGTACCGGGCATAGTCATGTCGGGATACACAGCCAAAACCCAGCGATTTTCCGAAGCCGAGCTCTGCACCACAGTCCTTGGCATTATCCACAGGGGTGTATTTTTCCAGATCGCAGAATTCATCGGGCACGCCTGTCACGCCCCACAGGCCATTGCGACACTCGGACTCCCCCTTGATCTGCATCATTTCCACCAGAGGCTCCATCTCAGCGGACAATCTGGCAGTTGCTCGCCGTTTTTCCATTGATCGGGAAGGGTCACTCAAAGGAAACATCCTGCCACTGGAATGGTTCGGGTTGTGTGGAATACTGAGCACATCGCAGTCACCTTTCGTATCCAGGCATAGTTCCTTCAGGCGCCGCCACAAGCCCTCCGGCTCTGTCTCTTCAATACTCGATACCGGCAGTTCCGGAATCACTTCATTGCGGAAAATGACGTTCCGGTGAACCCGGTTTGCAGCCGGGGCCCAGGTATACTCATAACCATGAAAAGTCGTGAAACTACAGTCCGATGACCGGTCGTACCAGTCCTCCGCCGCCTTCTGCATCTCACGCCAGGCCGAGCGACTGGCGCCGCGGCAACGCAATCCATCCTCACCACACATATCGCTACCACGGGTATTGCTTCGAAGTGCAATGGTTGGCGACGCCGACTTCGGAAAGAACCTGTATTTTTCCTCTCCGCGAAAAGCCCGGCATGTATTGGAATCGAATTGGTCAGAGTCGGGATTTACGCATAAATGCACCTCGCCAATGTACTCCGCGTGATCGGTAACTGCCGCGAAATCAAGCGGACGCTCCAACTGCACAGTACGCAAGCCACGGCCGGTATCGTCGTAAGGAACGATTCCGAGGGGCTCCCCTCGCGCAAACCTGTAAGCCTGGTCGGGAGTTGTATAAATACCCCGGCCAGCACCGTCCCAGGAGTACTTCGTGTGCACATGCAGATCGCCGAAGTAGGCATTACGAAGTTCCGAGCGATCATGGCAGGGTTGCCTTGGCAACGCGGCGAGATTCGGTGCCGGCTCTATTGCCGGCTTCCACGCATGCTTACCAGGCATGAGAATATATCCTGCATTGCTCAACACAAAACACAGGAGGAGGACAACTACCCCTAGGACCCAGAGTGCTAGTCTACTGACGTTCATTCAGGGTACTTTCCAGCCCACTATCGTTCGTCTTAGAAGCATCGAATCCAGGAAACAAGAGAACCCATTCTGGCTTCACCGCATGCATCCCCTTTACCCGGCGTCCAGCACGGCCGATGCCAATGTACTCTCTTCCCACCCATAGCGAACGGCCTTCGCCTCCACCCTGGCACCCGGCATCACTGGCACTGGCTGCGAGTACAACTGCCAGCGCCCATCATTAATCCGGAGTCCGACTGATGCCCCGACCGTACTGCTATGGAGATGCAAGAATCCATTGGCGAAACGAATCTCTGGCGCAGCCGTTAAAGGCGCAGTGTTCCCTGGCCAGAATTCCGATAGCATCTGCCGCTCGGATATTTCTCCCAGATCGCGCACGCGGGACTGCCATTCGATCATCGCCTCACGCATTACTTCCAACTGAGATTGATAGCGAGGATCCTGGACTAGATTAGTTGTCTCGTGCGGGTCCGTGTCGAGATCATATAATCTTTCCAATCCCGGGGGCTCAAACCACTGCCGCTGCACATCGTTGAGTTGACCTTTCGAGTATAGATCTTTCAACTCTTTCATCATCGACAGGTTATCCCGATAAGCAAGATCGTGGCCGCCGGCTTGGTCGGGGTACCAACTGCGGATGTATTTATAGCGGCCGTCGGTTACCGCGCGCTGCCGATCATGTACCTTGTCAATGCGATCGCGAGCTGAAAATACAAATCGACGAGGTGGACCAACTATAAAGTCGACCCCTTGCAGATAGGATGGCGGCTCCACACCGGCCAGCCTGAGGATAGTAGGGGCCAGATCGATCAGGCTGACCAGTCGCCCGTCAATGCTGTTCACTGCCACTTCCTTCGGCCGGAAGGTATCGGGCCATCGAACGATCATTGGAACGCGAGTTCCCGAGTCGAACAACTCGCGCTTGGCCCGGGGCAGCCCATCACCATGATCAGTGACCCATATCACTATCGTGGAATCCGCCAGGCCATCTTCTTCCAACGCCCTGAGAATGTCCCCGACCTGTTTATCCATCGCGGCAATATTGTTGTAATGCCGAGCGATATCTGCCCGTACCGTCAACGTGTCAGGATAGTAAGGAGGAACCTGCACTTGCTCCGGCGATACGGGGGTCTCGTCTTCGACACCCGGCAGGCTGCGCCAGCGATCGATCTGTGTGTACAGGTGAAGAACGCTATTGGGCCATGTTCCCAGGGGCGTAAACACACCGCCCTCATGGGTAAGTTGAAGGTTGACAAGACCGTAGAAAGGCTGGCCTGCTTGCCGGTTGCGCCAATGGCCCTCCTCACCCTCATCATCCCAGATGGTAAACGGCCCGGAACCCGGGTGAATGTGGCTGAACTGATAATCCAGTTTGTCGTCAGTCCAGGTGTAATAGCCCGCCCGGCGTAGTAATTCGGGATAGGCTTTGACTTCTGGAGGGGGTACGGTTTTGTAGCTCCCCAGTGGTCCACGGTAGGTACGCATATGCTGGGCACCAAACGATACCTGGTGCATGCCCGTAATGTGCGCGGCCCTGCTGGGAGCACACACACCAGCAGTGGCAAACACGTTGGTATACCTGACGCCTTGCCTGGCCAGGTGATCGAGATTTGGTGTTACAGCTACCTCGTCGCCGAATGCCCGAACTCGAGGGCCCATATCCTCCGCCATAAGTACTAGCACATTGGGGCGAGCCTGTTGTTCTGCCGCGGCTTGTCCTGACACCAGGACGGCGAGAAGGACAAAGGCGAACACAGAACGGCACAGCAGCGGGCGATAATAATTGTCGACCAAACTCGCCACGGCACTCAGAAACTGTAATTCGCTGTTATCCCATACTCCAACCCACGAAAATACTTGCCTTGAAATGCCGGGGGGAGGTCTGGGTCACCGTTCCTTCGAAGATTAGGGTTGATGTTGAGATCTTCGTCCGTCAGGTTCTTCCCCCAAAGCCTGAAATCCAAACCACGTTCATCCGAGCGCAGACCAATCGACGCATCGTACCGGCTCTTGTCCTCATCGAACTCGTCGGTATTGGTGGTAAAGTTGGGTTTAGATTGCCATGTCCAGGAGAAATTGGAATAAAGATCCCATCCAGTCTCCAACGGGCGCTCATAGGCCAACTGAGTATTTGCATTCCACTGTGGGAGATCGTTCAGGTCTTCATTCGATTGAGGACAGTAAATCACCGAGCTGTCTGGTGCCTCGCCATCATCACAGAAACGCCGGGTCCACTCTTTTGCTTCCGCGTCGAAATAGGCTGTCCTGTTGCTCAGTTGCCAGTTGTCGGCAATCAACCAGGTAAAATCGAACTCAATCCCCTGGGTTGTTACCTCGTCCGCATTGGTGATTACGCCGGTAAACAAGTCAGTGAACGGCGGCAATGATCCATCTGGCGCACTATGCGCCACCTGGTGATCATCAAACTCCTGGTAGAACACCGCCACCCCATATTGCAGGGTCCCCTCGACAGCCGTGCCTTTGATACCTACCTCGAATGCTGTAGAGGTCTCTTCATCATAGCTCAGTTCCTGTTCAGCAATGGCGGCAACAACGGGAAACGTGTTTGGAAAGCGCGCCCCCCCGGCTACGAGGCCATTGAATCCGCCTTGCTTAAACGCATTATCAACTGCTATATAGGCAGTAGTGTCTTCATTCATGTACCAGCGCAGCTTTGCCGACCAGGACAGATGATCAAAACTTGCCTCGTCCGCAAGCGATGACTCCAAGGCACCGGCGAGATTAGTGTTGCTCTCTGTGGAGATCTCGTTATCGTCATAGCGCAGTCCAAGCGCCAGGTCCCAGGCGTCAGCCAGATGAAAGTTGACATTGGTATAAGCCGAATAGGTCTCGTTTTGATCATCACCCTGGCCTGTAACGGGCGCATTGCCGACCAATAGATCCAAATCAGAACTTGAAGGTCGGTCGTAATAGTACAGGCCAGCGACATAATCGAAGAGCTCTCCGGTATCAGAAAACCGAAGCTCCAGCGTAGTAATTTCGTAATCGACCCCAATATTAAAGTTGCTCGTGCCACCAAAGAAGGGCGCTCGATTCTCGTCAGATTGTGTATCGAACTCCTGGTAGAACCCGATAAAGTCCACCTGTGTCACTCCTGCATCCCAGGTCAGATGCAAGCTTGTGTCGACGATGTCGGCGGTCACTTCACTACGGAAATCACCGTAATAGCGCCGATCCTCGAACTCATTCATTATCGCTGGCACTGGGTTATCACCACCAGTTCCCGGCACCAGACCATCGTAATTGAAAACCGCCCGGTAGTCCGTCAGATCCTGGTAATTCAGGGTCCACAACAGTTCAAGCTCGTCAGTAGCGTTAAACAGCAGCCGGGAACGAACTGCCTTGTGATCCTTACCACCCGTCGTGTCATCATCTGAATCCGGGTGCTCGATGGTGACAAAACCATCTGAGTCGGCATAGATTCCCGCCAGTCGCCAACCCAGCCGATCCTGGATAAGAGGGATGTTGATCGCGCCACGCAGATCAGTTGTTGTCAGGTCTGAATCATCGAAGGAACTGTATGACCCCTCCACATATCCCTCCAACTCTTCTACATTCGGTCTTCGGGTGGTGATATTGTAGACACCGCCAGGTGCATTTTGTCCATACAGTGTGCCTTGCGGCCCTCGCAGCAGTTCGAGGCGCTCCACGTCCACAAGCGTGGAAAACACTGCTCCCACCTGGGCCTGTGCCACTTGGTCCACGAAAACCGCGACACTTTGCGGTGCGCCCAGCGCAAAGAAGTCAGGACCCACCCCCCGGAGCCTGATCGCCGCGGACTGCAAACCCGGGTTCAGGTCAACCCCCGGCGTTAGTTTCGCGGCCTCGGTGAAATCCTGGATATTCAGGGCATCCAGGTCCTGAGCTGTTACTACAGAGATGGAGATAGGTACGTCTTGAACACTTTCTGTGCGTTTTTGCGCGGTGACGACAACTTCCTCCAGTACTCGATGCTCTTGTGCAGCGACCGACAATGCGAGCGCTGGCGCGATCAGAACAGTATTCATTCGGATGAACTTCTTGCTTATCATTGGCGCTCTCCTTTCGATATGTTCAAACCTTAACCAAATAGTTTGCTGTAGCTGCGATCCTACTTGGCCCTACTCACTGCATCACTCTTTGTCCTGGATCTGGTAGTAGTCACAATAGCGAGAAAAATTAGTCTTTAAACTCTCCTCGTCCATGCCAAACATAGCCATATCGTAATTGTGTGCGCCATGGATTCCTCTCGGCTTGTTCTTAACAAAATCCAGCACCCTGGTATCCATATCATTGGGGTAGGTGATATTTAGCCCTGTGTAGATCTTGCGTACAGCGGCACAAGGATCCTCGATGAGTTCATTTAGGTACAGGTCGACAATATGCGACTCTTCCAGGCGACCATCCTGGCGCTGATTAATCACGTTCTCCATGGAGAACTGAAATGAGAACGCGATAGCCTCCCCTATTCGCTTGTAGTCAACCTGATCACTACGTTCCCAGCGTACAGTAGATGTCACACTAGCTGTTGACGGCACACAATTTACCGGTGCACGATGAGTATGAACAATGCGTACACCCGGATAGGTTTCTCTTAGAATATCCAGGAATGCTATATGCGCCGGCGACTTCAGTAGCCAGGTACGTTCCTGCGGCTCATTGTATTGCATCGTTTGCAGACATTTTTTGTGCCACCGATAAGCCTGATGATAGTACTCATTCTCAAGTCGCCAGGCATCCCAGGTTGGCATGTCAGCAACTACCATCCAGTAGTCAGAACTATAGTCGCTGGCCATAAAGTAAATACATTCAGTGGGAAGCTCGGCACCATAAGCGTGCATAGCGCGTATTTCCGGCTGCACATCTTCAACGAACTCTGCCTCACAAAGGGCTTTTTCAATGCGCTTCAGCCGATCTTCTTCCCGGGGCTGTTCAAGTGGAAGAGGGTCCAGACACCGCCAGGTGTAGGGCAGGTGAAACTGTTCATCGAGTGACAATATTTCCTGTAGAATCGTTGTACCGGTTCTCGCGGCTCCGGCAATGACTATAGGCGGATTAACCTTTGACTCAAGCACATCTGGATTCTTGCGCCAAAGCTCCGTCATTCGCAGTCGTACCTGGAGTGTCCTCAATAACTCGGTGCGCACCATCAGGCGGCCCATAGTATTGAGCTTTGCCTCGTGATTCAGGCTCCATAGCAATTTGTTGAATCCCTCTTCCCACGGTTCTGTGCCAAAGTCCTCGAGACCCGTAGCCTGGCGGGCTGTTCGTTTTAGCTCGTCCGCCTCAAGGGGCAACAGAAATTCAGCGCCGCCACAGGCGGGGCCGAACTGATTAAAGTGCGTAACCCATCGCGGGCGAGTCAGGGGATCGTTCATTACGGCAATACCCGACCGGTTTAACGAGGCAAGAGGTCAGCTAGCGATACTAGCTGGCATTCGATGGGACCGGGTTTTTGGTCGCTCATCAACCAGCGAAAGTACACAAAGCCACGCCGGTGATTCCCGGTGTCCAGCCAATTGCGATCGGGCGCCGGAAGATTCGCCACCACCAGTTGCCAGCGCCCATCCGCATCTACCTCTATTTGCTGCCCACTACGGGCGCATTGATATTTCTCGAAATCAAAGGTACGCAGCGAGGCTGTCAATAGGTTGCAGCTCCAGTAGAGACTTGATGTGACTTTGCCTCGCAGTACCAGGGCCTGATCTGGTTCCAGGTTAAAGAAACCAAATGCGTGTATATTATCTGGCGTCGACCAATGACCAGTGGATGCACTGGCCTGCAGGGGTTCGCAAATCTGGTTATAATCCCCCGCCTCTTGGGGCCAGGACAAGGGCGTGAAGTTATTCCATCCGCGCAGAAAGCTCGCTGCTATCTTTAAGCGCTGCGCTAATTCACCGTCAGTTGTCGGGCTGCGCATATCCTCTCCATTAAGTACTTCAATGGTAAGTGGAGGCTCGGTGTTCACGGCCGCTGTGGGGAAGTACTGGCGCACCACTAGACAATCAGTTTCTGGTGATAGAGCAAAGCCTTTATCTTTTGCAACCTCCTCCCCGATTTCCAACACAAAACCGCCGTCAGGGTCCAGATCGAGCTCGGTATGATTAGTGTTGCGAACAATATGATAGGTGTCGTCGTCGCCAATACCGTATACGGTAAAGCCCATATACAGAGCGCCACCAAGGTCGCCGCGAATCCTGTACCGATATTTATCTGATAATGGAACGAAGTAGTAGCGCGCATGTTGGTTGTCGCCACCAAATTTGCGATGTGGTGAAACCAGCTGTACCCAGTGTGGATTCCCCGGGTCGTTTTGCACATAGCAATCCAGTGCAACACTCAATAGGTCCGTGGCGTTTCGATAAGCTTCAGTGATCTCGCCGTGATCCATATCCTGCCAATCTGTCAGGGTGACCTGAAAACTCTTTGCGACGTCAATCAGTTCGCTATATGCCTGCCCTATATCATCCATTGCCTGCACTCCAGTATCGCCAGTTTGCCCAAATAGAAGTTTTCGTCAGCGTAACATTAGGTAACTGTTTCCCCCCCGGCGATGTCAATTGCCAATAGCAACATGAGTTAGTAATTGGCAAAGGTCACATGCACTAGCAACACGTCCTCTGTAGTTAGTGCATGCGAGATGGCCCAGGCCTACTGAAGCTCTCCCGGCACGCCGGTGGGAAGACCCAACGCCAGATCCTGCTCAATAACCCTGGAACCCAGCTCGGCACGAATAATGCCGGAACCAATATCCCTGGGGAAAACAAGCACATTGTCCGCACTGAAGGAGCCCTGGGTACACCCGGTCACGGAGACATCAGCATTCCAGCTCGCGCCGTTTACAAAAGAATAGTCAACAGTCTCGGTACCATTGAGTACATGCAGACCATCATCAGAGTAATCAACGTAGGTAACGTCAATGAAGCCATTGAGGACCATACTGCCTGGTTCGTTCGGGTCTTCGGCGAAGCTTATCTCCGCGTAGCCGGATGCGGCCCCCAGAACGGTACCTTCCGTTGCCAGCTCTGGTGCCACCAGGTTTTCATCCAGGGGCTGGGCCCAACTGGCGTCCGGGGTAAACGGCGCAACTGGAACAGTGGGTGTGCGCGATGTGAATGTCAGCTTTCGAAGACGACCCTGGATCTCACCTTCCTCCACCAGGGCGGGATCCCGCTGCTCCCAGAACACGATCTTGTTGCTGCCTGGATGCCATCCAACGGACCCGTGCTGGTTGTATTCGGTAAAGTTATCCGGCGCAACGGTGAGGTCCTGGCCCACGTAGCCCTCTTCTGCCGACCGGGCCCTGTCACCGTACTTGTCCAACAAGGTCAGGCCGTAGAATCGACGCCTGTCGACTCCTGCTTCAAGTTCTGATCCCTCAAAATCGAGTTGTTGGTTGCGATAGTGTCCGATCCCCTGGGCCACACCCAAACTTACGAGGGTAGGACGCGGCACCAGGCCAAATACATCCATGCGGTCGGAGGTTCGCAGAGTCTGCACGATTGCCCATTCACCGTCGGGAGATTCATAGACAGACTCGTCCATACTGAAGTGTTGTGTGAATCGGCTCACTTCCCCCGTCGACAGGTCTGTCTTCATCACATCGAAGTTTCCTCCACCGCCTATGCCTATGGCAGCAAACGAAGCGCCGCGGTCCATAAAACGCTTGACCTCGCCCGCCCCGTTGAGCAGCCACGTCAGGTTGCCGTGTTCATCGGGATCACCAAAGAGACCTCTATCGCCCGCTATCACTTTCTGGTTGATCACCTCATAGCGATCTCCCAACCCGTCAGAGACCCGGTTCAACTCGCCCATCACGCCCATGGCGAGTATCTCGGTCGTTATCTTGGTGACCCCAATGTGAACCCCGTCAGGAGAAATCACATTTGTGGTCTCGAAAAGCTGGGGATACGGTGTCGTTATCGGGTCGACTGGTATCAGCTCGGGATTTTGACAATCGAGGATGCTGGGGGAACATTCCAGAACATGGTCACGAAGGTAGAGACTGTTGTTATCGGCAAGAAAGCCGATGCCATTCTGGTTGCCCCTGGGCAGGGTATCAATAAGCCCACAGGTGTGGCATTCGAAATCGCTGCCATCTTCATTCATCGTGGCAGCATGCGTGTCACCGTCGTCATATCTGACAGCGATAGCGAGTTTGGATCCGTCAGGGGTGTATATCGGTGCAAAGGCTCTCACCACACCTGGCGGCAGGGGAATCGTCTCTACCGAGAACGGTTCCGGGGCCGGCGGAGGGGGGAGCGGCTCTGGCTCGGGTGAAAATTGGGCGCGCAGCGCTGGCATTACTTTGCCCAGGGAATTTTGGACCACGCCGGCACCGATGCTAAAGTGACATTCATCCGCAGCCACCGCCGTAGCGTCACAAAACCCCTGAAGCCTGGACCAGCAAGCAAACTCCCAGCCAGGTCTCGGCACGGCGGTGTAGGTCTCGACATAGGCATCCGCCACCCAGTTTTGTGTGCAGTTGGGGCTTTCAGCGTTGAAATCCTCCAGGCTGCAATTGCGGGTGCCCGATTCTGAGTCAATATCGCCTTTTCCCACGATTTCCAGGGGATGGCTACAGGCTTGAAGCAGCAGTAGACAGATGAGTCCTGGGAACAGCATCCCAGACCAGAAATTGTTCTCTTGCCTATACAAAGTCTCTCTCCCTTACACCCTTCGGTGCGTCTCGATTGGTACCTGACGCCTAAATTCGCATCGTGCAGTAGCAAGTGAACTGGAACGGACGCAGTAGGTCGCCCGAATTCGCAGGTTCGGACGTCCGGATTCCCGAATCGGGGCCGGACACTCAGTAAAATCAATGGGTTACAGACTTTCGGGCGCGCGTTTTGCCGATGACTGCTGGTGAACTTGCCAATACGATTGGGTTAAAATTTCCAGGCACTGTCTTCGGGTTATATTCAGTTGGAAGAGAGCTATCTCATCTGGTCGGGTGTTTGTACCTCCATACTGATTGTGGCGGTCCTGGTCAGTCCTGGGGAGCGCCGCGCCGTCAGCGCAAACTGGTATCTGGCGGCCCTCATCTTCTTCCTGTGCTTGCGATTGACCGTTCGCTTCCTATTTCGCTCGGGCTATGTTCTACCACCCAGTCCACTGACCACAATCGGCCTGAGTAGCGATCTGCTCATAGGCCCCTGCCTTTACTTCTATGTACTCCTTTTGAGCAACTCGCAGCAGCCAAAGGGCTGGCGCTTTCTATCACACTGGATACCCGGTGCTGTAGGTTTCATGGTCTCTTTCTGGATGTTCCTGCCATTTCAAGGCGAAGCGACTTCTTTTCCCATCTCCCGAAGTGGAGCACCGAAGCTCGGCTTCGTTGTTTGGCATCTTCCGTTCATATTCTCCTTGCTGGCCTACAGCGTGGCGAGTCTTAGGTTGCTTCATTACCACAAAAAACAAATTCGAGAACAATTCTCGAATCTAAGCCAAATCAACCTGACCTGGTTACGCTGGCTCTGTGGCATTCTGATCGTGGCATCGCTGGGCTTACTCATCCAAAGCCCGGAAGAATTGTCCAAAACTGTCTGGCAATCAGCAGTTTACGTACTATTGATCTACTACGTCGGCTTTATGGGTATTCGACAACCGGCGATTTTCCAACAACATCTGGCCGGGAGGGCGGACAGTGGAGTAGAGCCACATCCCCGGCCCCTGCGACCGGTCGACGCAAAACTACCGATCAACAGTAAAGATGTTTGGGATTCTCTTCAGCTCCTACTGGAGACAGAGGAACCCTTTCGGCGCTCCAATATCAATCTCGACCGTCTGGCAGAACTGCTGCAGGTGCCCTCTTATCAATTGTCTGCGGTTATTAATCATCACGGCAACTGTAGTTTCTTCGACCTGATAAACGGACTGCGGGTGGATAGCGCAAAAAAAATGTTATTGGATGAGTCATGTACCTTGAATATCCTGGATATTGGCCTGGAATCCGGTTTCAACTCAAAATCGACCTTTTACCACCAATTCAAGAAGTCCACCGGTAAAACCCCCTCGGAGTTCCGTGCCGAGCAAAAAGCCTGGTAGCGACTTTAATTAGTCAATCCGGTAGCAAACATCACTCTACGAGCAGGCGACCCGTTCAAACTGCCAAACGTACCATTGATACACTCCAGGCTATACGCGTTTGCGGCCCGCAGCTAGGCTTTCCCTTAACAGTTGGTTCCGGCCCGGGAATGAGCACCCGGCGGGAAATAGAAGGGAGACGCCCATGATGAAGAGGCCACGAATCGGATTGCTGCCACTTGCGATCAGCCTGATCTTATTGGGAGCAGGCACCCCGGCCCACACCGAGATCATCAATGGTCACGACTGGAGGCTGAATCTTGAATACCGGCAAATTACTGCTGTTAACCCCCCGTTTTCGCGTTATGTCTGGGTTTGTGACGTAGCGCTTCCTGGAAACTGCGAAGACTCCACCGTCTGGGATGCACTGACACCTGAAACCGGATGGCAGGTCGCTCCAGCGAGAGTGCAATTGATGGACTCTTATCTCGTCAATTATCCACCGGCTCCCGATGGCCTACCCGACGTTCTCGACTTCAACGGATACACCTTGAACTACACCGCAGAAGTTACCGGCGGCACCATCGTCAGTCTCACCGGTGGCATCTTCGCTATCGCATCAGTCGCACGCGACACGGTCCTCACCTACCATGCGGGCACAGTCGTACACGAAGTCACTGATCCCGACGGCTATCTCTACACGTTGTTTACTGCACAAACGAGTATTGCAGCGGCATTTGATCTGACACAGGAAGGGTCCCTGTCGACCCTTGCTTTGCCAACCGGCTGGACTTACTCCAGCAGGACCCTGGCCGATGACTTCCCCGTCCACAGCAACGGCCTCGCAACAGTATTTATCGCCCCGACCACCAGCTGGCAGCGGTCCAACGATCTCGACGGGGATGGCGTCATCGATGAGGATGACAACTGCCCCTCAGACCCCAACCCAGACCAAACGGATACGGACCTGGCTTACGTCGACGATGGGGGGGATGCCTGTGACGACGATGATGACAACGACGGCATTTGTGATGAAGGCGTGGATGTTCCGGGAGTATGTGTGGCCTGGGGAGGTGATCAAGGCGATAACTGCAGATTGATAGAAAATCCGCTGCAAGAAGATTCCAACGGAGACGGCTGTGGTGATGCCTGTATCCTTAGCGGCTGTGACGGGGCCCTGTGCATAAATTTCTAGTGCATTCGAAATAGCCTGGATAAAGGAGAGATAATGGCGACGCACACGATCTTTCTCTTCTTTATAGCTCGCAACCGACTTGGAGGGTGCTATTGTTGCGTTGATGAGCAATTCCTTCAACGCCGCTGAGATTGTCGCTCAAGCTGTAGAACAGACCGGCCTTTCAGACTTCGGACCGGATGGCTGGCAGGAGCCCCTGGAACTGTTGCTGGAAACAGCCAGCGCGGAGGCGCGTCTTAATTCGACGGGAGAGATGATCCTCCTGAGGGAGACAGGTAGTCGGCTGAACAACCGCCTCAGGATACAGAAGTGGCTGACGGATCATCCCGACGCGCCAGATCAACATTTCGAAGCGCCCATCGTGTTGGCAACCCTTCCCCGGACAGGACAAACGGCCGCCGGCTGGATCCTGGATCGTGACCCCGACAACAGATCCCTGTTGCGCTGGTTTGCGAAAGATCCCATCCCACCGCCAAACCCGCGAGAGCTGACCACCGATCCCCGAATCGCCAGGGAAGCCAGCCAGATCCGATTTCTTCCAGATGAAGTAATGAAGATGCACCTTACGGCCGCCGATGAACCTGACGAGTGCCACTGGTTGATCAGCAATGACATGAAGGTGCCGCATGAAATCTACAGCATGCATGTGCCTACGTACTACCGCTGGATTCGCGACCATGCCGACATGCGCGCCGCCTATGAATACTACGCGCTGCAGCTCAGGATTTTGCAGTCGAGCCTACCCCCGCAGAGGTGGGTGCTAAAGAACTCCCCTCACTTGCTTCATCTGGAAGAACTGTACGGGGTGATGCCCGACGCGACGTTCGTGCAGATTCATCGGGACCCACTCAAGGTACTAGAGTCAAATTGCAAACTCACAGTTCTATTGAGGAAGATGCGAAGCGATCACGTCGATCTGCACGAGGTGGGTAGCAGCATGCTGGAACTACTAAGTGACTATACCGATGGCCTTCTGCAGTTTCGCGAACATACCCCTGCCTGTCACTGGGTGGACCTGCGCTTCTCCGACTTCGTCCAGGATCCAATGGCCGCGATCACTTCCATCTACCGTGCAGCAGACATAGAACTCACCACAGGAACGGCAAAGGCCATGACAAGCTGGGTGAAGGCCAACCCCCGCAATGACCTATCCAAAATACGCCCCGCTGACTTGTCGCCTTACGGTATCGATGACAAATCCGCGACGGATCGATTTTCAGATTACATCAGGCACTTTGAGATTTCTTGCGATGGTGTATAGCGACTCGAAACTACGCAAACTACCACCCAATGACGACTCTTGCGCCTGTCAAGCGCCCCCGACCGCCTCCGGCTCGGAGCTCGGAGCGAGTATCTCAGTATGCAGTTCCTGGACCTCAGGTTGCCGCTTGCGCTTGGTGCGGGCCGGGATCATATCTCGCATCGCTTCGAGTTTTCCGAAACAGAGCAGTTTGTCGTTTGGCTCCAGCACGCGGTCATTACGCGGATTGGGTATGACCTTGCTCCCTCTATAGAGCGTCAATACATTGATGTCGTTTTCCCGCAACTGGGTCTCACTTATCGTCTGGCCAACATACTTGGACCCGTCTGGCACATACACTTCAGTAACGCCATACCCCTTACTAACCGTCAGGCGCTGACGCAGGTCAATCTCCGGGAAGTCCACCTGGGCGGCAATGTAGTCGATTACCGCACCGGCAACGTCCAGCTCCGTGGCAGATTCGATTCCCTCGAGGCCGGGCGAAGAATTCACCTCCATCACCTGTGGTCCTTCCTTCCCCTCCAACATATCGACCCCTGCGACACGCAGCCCCAGTATTTGCGCACAGCGAACGGCGGTTTCCTTGTACTGGTCATCCAACTCCACGCGCTCCGCAATACCGCCACGATGCACGTTACTGCGGAACTCCTGCCCCTGGGCCACACGCCGCATCGCGGCCACTACCTGGTCTCCCACCACGAAGGCACGTATGTCCTTGCCTTTACTCTCCGCTACGAATTTTTGAATCAGCACGTTCTGCTTCTGGCTTTGCAGGAGTTCGATAATCGACTCGGCTTGCTTAACCGTATCTGCAAGCAGCACGCCGATGCCCTGGGTTCCCTCAATCAGCTTGATGACAACCGGGGCGCCGCCCACCCGCTCGATCGCGGGGAGCACATCCTTCTTGTCACGAACAAATGTCGTGCGCGGAATGCCGATATTGTGGCGACTCAGAATCTGGAGGCTGCGCAACTTGTCGCGGGAGTTGATGATGCCGTGGGCGGTATTGGCGCAGAACACATCCATTTCCTGGAACTGGCGAACCACCGCGGTACCGTAGTAGGTAATGGAAGCGCCAATGCGGGGCAGTACAGCGTCATATGTACTCAGGGGTTTTTGGCGGAAGTACAGGTCCGGGTTGCCACGGTCCAGATCGATCGAAAACTTTAAGGTATTTAGAACCTTGGCGTTGTGTCCGCGCTGATCGGCAGCCTCCTTCAAACGCTGTGTACTGTATGCGTTGGGGCTGCATGACAAGATGGCTAGCTTCATAATGGCGTTTCCGGGTCTAGTGTGGCGGTAACAAGTTATAGTGTAGCAGCCCTTCCACCGGGGTCATCCCATGCCTACGCTCACGCATAGGCGGAGGCGTTGGGCCAGGGTGGACGCATTTTGAGGCGACTACGTTGCCGAGTGGCAGCTGTGCGGAGAGACCTACCACGCCCGCTTTACGTTCGCGCGTTCGAACACCGACAGCGTTGTGGATTTGCACAAGCCCGGAAGAAGCAGCGCATGCCCTTGAAACAGTCTATAACTCCAACTGACGTTCGGCTTCCGCTGCAAACATACATCGTATCAAACAACTTTGAGCGGCTGTTTTTCAGCCCAAGGTCAGACGATATACATGTTGAATGGTTCAAACAGACCCTCACCCTTTCCTTTGGTTTACCGGTCATTTGACAAGCCAAACATCCGTGCCTAAGGTGCACACTCGCCAGGGACGGAGCACCCTCGTGCAAAAGCCACCCAACGAGAGCAGAAAAGCCCGAAGATCAAGCTTGTCGCGACGAGGGGCAGCGGCGGATGGCCTGTCATGACAACCCGCAACGCTCAACGAGAGGCGACCAGGGCCCGTATTCTGCAGGCCGCAATCAAGGTCTTCACTGAAAAAGGCTTCCACGGCGCCAGCACCCGCGATATCGCCGCGGTCGCCGATACCAACCAGGGGCTGATCACCTATCACTTCAGCAGCAAGGACGAACTCTGGCGCGCCGCCGCACAGGCCCTGTTTGAGGCCCTGGACCAGCGCCTGCAACAGCGCATGGCGAGCGTGGACGCCTCTGACCCAAGCGAGTTTGCGCGGGAGGCGATTCGGGAGTACGTCCGGTATGTTGCAGAGCACCCTGAGCTGATCCGCTTGATGATCGACGAGGGCAAGGTCGCCGACGAACGTATGCGCTGGCTGGTCGACAACCTGATCAGGCCTCGCTTCGATTCGATTACGCCCCTGATGAGCAGCATCGACATGGTTAGCGATGACGACATATTGCCGCACGCCTTCTACGCCCTCGCCGGCGCGGCATCCCTTATCTTTGCGGTAGCGCCGGAATGCCAGCAACTCACAGGGCGCAATCCACAAGAGCCGGACGCCGTTGAGACCCACGCGGACTTCGTCGCCAACCTGCTGATTCCGCCGGGCACATAGCACCACGTCTTACCCCCACCACCCCTGCAACCAGGCCAGCACCCGGCCTCTGGTCAGGCGTCCGTCGCTCAAGGGCTGTGGCCTGTCCTGGCGCTACCAGACACCAGGGCCCCCCTTTGACCCCATTGCCCCCAGGGATTTAATTGGTCACTTGACAAGCCAAATGCATCCACCTAATATTCGCTTGTCATTTGAATAATCAAGTTGCGGAGATGAGGATGGAGCGCATCGAAACCGACGTATTGATAGCGGGCGCGGGTCCCGCCGGGCTCACTGCATCTGCACTTCTTGCGCGAGAGGGTGTTCCGGCGATCACCCTCTCAAAGTACGGCACGGCCAACGCGCCCCGGGCGCACATCACCAATCAGCGGGCGCTGGAGATCCTGCGTGATATAGGTATCGAAGACCAGGTGATGCAGCGCGCACTGCCCAACCGCCTGATGGGCAAGCAGGTATTCGCCACCACGTTCAGCGGGCGCGAACTATCCCGGATCATGTCCTGGGGGGCCGGCGATGACCGCATCGGTGACTACCGCGCCGCGAGTCCCTGCCAAATGAGCAATATCGCCCAACACACGTTGGAGCCGATCATGCTCGCAAGGGCACGACAGTTGGGCGCTGACATCCGCATGCAACATGAGGTGATGTCAGTAGCACAATCACCGGAGCATGTCACCGCACGGGTTCGCCCTCGGGACGGGAGTGCCGAGTTTGAAGTCGTGGCGCGCTACGCGATCGGCTGCGACGGCGCGCGCACGGTCGTAGGCCGCGACGGCGGTTTCGAGTTCGAGGGCCAGGAGGGTCTCGGCGATGCGGTTACGGTCTGGATCGAGGCTGACCTGACCAAGTACGCGGCCCACCGCTCGGGGGCCCTGTTTTTTACCATCACGCCGGGCAGTGAGGACATGGTAGGAGTCTGGACCTGTGTGGAGCCCTGGACCGAGTGGAGTACGATTTTTATCCGCCCGGCATTCACGCCCAATGACCTTGAGGAAGCGTCTATTGCACGCAGCATCCGCGCTGCAATTGGTGATGATAGTGTCACATTCAAAATCAAGAGAATCAGCCCCTGGCAATTCAATCAGGTTGTGGCGACAAACTATCGCCAAGGCAGGTTGTTCATCGCGGGCGATGCGGCTCATCGTCACCCGCCGGCCAATGGGCTCGGTAGTAATACCTCAATGCAGGACGCCTACAACCTGGCATGGAAACTTGCTTTGGTACTGCGCGGCAGGGCAGACGACTCCCTGCTGGATACCTATAGCGAGGAACGGCAACCGGTCGGACGGCAAATTGTAAACCGCGCCAACACAAGCGCCATGGATATGCTGGAGTGGTTCACTGCCATTGGCCTGCTGCCTGACATGACTTCGGAGCAAACTGAGGCGAGGTTGTCCAGGGTGTTCGGGCCAGGGGGAAGCGAGATCCGCGACGAGTTGCTCAGGTCACTGGAGCTCATCAATGACCAATTCAATGCACACGGGGTCGAGCTTGGCCAATATTACACGTCTGGCGCCATTGTCGGAGACGGTACAACACCACCACCTCCTCGTCGCGATCCCGTGCGTTATTACGAGCCCAGGACGTGTCCCGGCAGCCCACTACCACACGCCTGGCTCGTGTCCGGCAAAGAAGATGCGTCTACACTGGATCTCTGCGACTACAGCGGATTCACTCTGATTACAGGTGCGGATGGACTGGCTTGGCGAAGCGCGGCGGAACGCGTGTCTCGAGAACTGGGAATCGAAATTAACGCGGTTGAAGTTTCACTCGGTCTTGAAAACAACGACGTCTACGGCCACTGGATAGAGCGGAGGGAGGTGGCCGACAGCGGCTGTGTGCTGGTTCGGCCCGATCGCATCGTGGCCTGGCGGTCGCAGGGGTCCGTCGACGATGCCACCCAGACACTGTCGAGGGTCATGCGCTCACTACTGCACTCACCATCGACCCCCGCCATCATCTGACCCGCTGCTGCCGGTAGACTACAGGGCCAGGTACTCCCCTACCTGGCACTTGCGCGCTCGCGCACCTATAGTTCCAGTTCTCCCCAGGTCGAGAGCCAAGGGGTCAGAGGCCCTTTCTGTTGTTAGCCTCGAGTCAAAGCCTATAGACTAGAGGGACAGGACCTGTCCCTCGCGGGTACACCTATGAAGAATCGCTACACTCGCCGCGACATATTGCGCCTTGCGGCCGCACTGGGCATCGCCCCGGTAATGCCGACGCTGGTCGGCTGCAGCGACGCCTCCGATACCTTTGGCGACCTGCTCCCGGACTACGAGTTCGACGGCACTCCAGGACCGGAGAGCCTGTTCAGCCACAGCGTGGCCAGCGGGGACCCGCTGCCTTTTGCGGTAATCCTGTGGACCCGGGTTTCACCGGACAATGCTGAGCCGGTGGACGTGTTCTGGGAAGTCGCCAGGGACGCGCAGTTCACCGATCGTGTCGGTGCCGGCTGGACCCGGACGGATGCCGGCCGTGATTTCACCGTCAAGCTGGACGCCATGGGCCTGGAGGCGGGTACCAGTTACTACTACCGCTTCCAGTCACTCGGCCGGGTCTCGCCGATCGGGCGCACTCGAACCGCGCCTCTCGGCGATGTCGACCGCCTGCGTATGGCAGTGGTCTCGTGCTCCAACTACCCCGTCGGCTACTTCCACGCCTACCGAAAAATCAGCGAGAAAGCGGATCTCGACCTGGTGGTGCACCTCGGAGACTACATCTACGAATACGGCAGCGACTCGGGTGCGTTGCGCCCGCACGATCCGCCCCGGGAGATTATCGCTCTGGAGGATTACCGGCAGCGCTACGCACAGTATCGCTCCGATCCCGACCTGCAGGAGGCGCATCGCCAGCACCCCTTTGTTACGGTATGGGACGACCACGAATCGGCCAACAACAGCTGGCGCGACGGCGCACAAAACCACGATGAAGACAGCGAGGGCAGCTGGGCCGAGCGGCGCGCAGCGGCAGAGCGCGCCTACTCCGAGTGGCTGCCGATCCGGGACCAGGACGATGGCCGCACTTTCCGCCTGCTGGCCTTCGGTGACCTGGCCGACCTGTTCATGCTGGACACACGGCTGTGGGGGCGCGACCGGCAGATCGAATCCACGGGCGACCGGGAGGGCATTCGCGACCCCGCCCGCACCATCCTGGGCTTCGACCAGGAGGAGTGGCTGGCAGACGGCCTGCGCGATTCCTCCGCGCGCTGGGTGATCGCCGGCCAGCAGGTCATCATGTCCCCCTGGAAGCTTGTCGGCGCGCCCGAGTCCGAGGGGGGCGGCGCGATTGCCAACACAGACTCCTGGGACGGGTACTTCGCGTCGCGAGAACGCCTCGAACAGGCCCTGGGTGAGGCGGGCAACCCCAACTTTGTCGTGCTCACCGGCGATGTACACAGCTCCTGGGCCTTCGACATCGCGACGGACCCCAACGATCCCGCCGCGTACGACCCCGTCACCGGTGCGGGCTCCGTCGGCGTGGAGTTTGTGACCACGAGCGTTACCTCGAACTTTCCCGCCGTGGGTATTGAAGGCGCTTTCCTGTCAGCGAGCCCGCACCTGCACTGGGGGGAGACGGCATCGCGCGGCTATCTCGTTCTCGACCTGACCCCGGACCGCGCCGAGGCCGTTTGGTATCACTTCGATTCCGTAAGCGAAGTGGAAGCGGAAGAGCGCCTGGCAAAAGTGTTCGCCACTGTCGCCGGCACCAACCATCTCGAGGAGCAGGCGGCGCCGTCGCTACCGCCTGGCTCCTCCGCCGGGCTTGCGCCGTAAACGGAGTAACCCATGCCCGAGTTTCAGCAGTCGAAGGAAGCTGATGGCCAGCTCTACGCGGAGGAGACCGATGCGCCGCTGCCTGAGACGCTCAATCCCAACACGCGCTACGCCTATTTCTCCACGATAGCGAAAGGCGGCAAGTCCCTGATCAAGTCGTGCCGTGACCTGCACCTGCGCAGGACCATCTGCTACAAGACCCTGCGCCCGGAGTTCGTCGACGACCCAATTGAAAACACGCGCCTGCTGCGGGAGGCACGCATTTCCGCCGGGCTGCAGCACCCCAACACCATGCCGACCTACGAGATCGGCCGGGACAACAAGGGCCACTACTACTTCACCATGAAACTGGTGCACGGCTACACCCTGCGGGAGGTCCTGGACTACCGGGAGCGCTACGACCTGACCCAGCTCATGGAAGTGCTCGAACAGGTAGGGCAGGCCCTCGCCTACGCCCACTCCAAGGGTGTACTGCATCGCGACATCAAGCCGGACAACATCCTGATCGGCCCCTATGGCGAGACCCTTCTACTCGACTGGGGACTGGCCAAGGTATGGCACAAGGGAAGCGCAGAGGACGGTGACGCAGACCATGACGAAGCCGAGGGCGACCCGGGGATGACGGGGGAGGCGAAACTGCAGGGGACGGTGATGTACATGTCACCAGAGCAGATTAACCGGGACCCCGGTATCTCCTTCCAGTCCGACCTGTACAGCCTTGGTGCCCTGCTTTACGAGTGCCTTACCGGCACCACGCCTTTCCAGGGGGAAATTGTACAGGCAGTGCTACAGGAGATTCGCAACGAGATGCCCCCGGACCCGCGCACTGTCGTGAAGCACCCTGTACCGGACATTCTTGCAGACCTCGCCATGCAGTGCCTGCAAAAGGATCCCTCGATGCGGCCACGAACCGCAGACAAACTGGTGCGAGTACTGCGCAATGACTGGCTCAACGGATGACAGAAAAATGAAAGGCGACTGACCGCACTCCCAGGGCAACCATGTCGGAAATCTCCCTACAACAGATCGCCGAGATCGCGGACAGCGTCGAGGCCGGCGAACCCTCCCGCGAGGGAGTGGCGCCGGCAGTCGCGTGGGTCAGCGCGAGTCGCACGGACCTGGGGCGGGTGCGCCACGTCAACGAGGACGCGTTCCTCGACTCACCTGAGCAGCGACTGTGGGTGGTGGCCGACGGTATGGGCGGACACAGCCGGGGAGATTACGCCAGCGGTGCGGTCATCAGGCAGCTGCGTGCCTTTCCACGCAAGAGTTCACTACTGGTCAACCTGCAGGATCTTGAAGGCCGGCTGCAGGCGGCGAACGAGCAGTGCCGGAACGCATTTCGCAACAAGCAGCCCGGCACCACGGTGGTGACAATGCTCGCCCACGGCAACCACTGTTTTTTCCTCTGGGCCGGCGACAGCAGGGTGTACCGGCTTCGCGACCGCGCGCTCGAGCAGCTGACCGAGGACCACAGCCTGGCGCGGCAGAAACTCGCCAACGGCCAACTCACCGAGGAAGAGGCAGCGAATCACTCCTCGGCGCACGTACTCACGCGGGCGGTAGGTATTCGTGAGAAGCTCGAGCTGGAGCTGGGCCACAGCGAAGTCGAGGCGGGCGACCGCTACCTGTTGTGCACGGACGGCCTGTACAACTCGCTGGACGCCCCCGGCATCGGCGCCCTGCTGGGACAGGGGAAGCCGGAAGATGCCTGTGAGGCGTTGGTTGATCTCGCCCTGGAGCGCGGGGGGCGGGATAACATCACCGTCATCGTTGTGAGCGCCACCGACGGGGGCTGACGCGCCATACAGGTGCGTTTTTTCTCCTATGTGCACCATTTTGGTGCATTCAAATGAACAGGGGAAACAGCCGGGTCACCGGCAGGAGGCAGCCTCCGGCCCAAAACGCCCAATCTATGGGCATTTCCCCTATCTGGTAACAGGCCCTAGAAGTTGGAATGGATTTTGCTATTCTTCGGTCTCCCAGAGGTGTGCTACCCGAACAGGGCTCCTCCAAACATCAACCCGTTAGCAAAGAAGAGAATCGCAAGATGAAAAGTAAGTTGGAATACATCTGGCTTGACGGCTACACCCCGACCCAAAGCCTTCGCAGCAAGACCATGGTCCGCAGTGATTTCGGCGGCACCCTCGAAGAGTGCCCCATGTGGTCATTCGACGGCAGCTCCACCGAACAGGCGGACGGCAGCGACTCGGATTGCCTGCTCAAGCCGGTGGCCATCATTCCCGACCCGGACAGGAAAGACGCCTACCTGGTCATGACCGAGGTGCTGAACGCGGACGGCACACCCCACGTGTCCAACGGTCGCGCCACCATCGACGAAGGCGAGGACGACGAGGACTTCTGGTTCGGGTTCGAGCAGGAGTACTTCCTGTGGGATACCGACACCAACCGTCCCCCCGGCTTTCCGGCCGGCGGCTTCCCCGACCCGCAGGGCCCCTACTACTGCTCGGTGGGCGGCAAGAACGCGTTCGGTCGCCCCATCATCGAGGAACACCTGGACCTGTGCCTGGAAGCCGGCCTGAACGTCGAGGGTATCAACGGTGAGGTGGCCGCGGGCCAGTGGGAGTTTCAGATCTTTGCCAAGGGTGCCAAGCGCGCCGGCGACGAGATCTGGCTGGGCCGCTACCTGCTCGAGCGCACCGCTGAGAAATACGGCTACGCCATCGAGTGGCACCCCAAGCCCCTCGGCGACACCGACTGGAACGGCTCCGGCATGCACGCCAACTTTTCCAACGGCGTTATGCGCGAGTCAGGGAAGGAAGAGATCTTCAACAAGATCTGTGAGGAGTTCGGCAAGAATATCGAGCGCCACATCAGCGTCTACGGTGCGGACAACCACCAGCGCCTGACCGGCAAGCACGAAACCCAGTCCATCGACGATTTCAGCTACGGCGTATCCGACCGCGGCGCGTCCATCCGTATCCCGGTTGGCACAGTTGAAGACGGCTGGAAGGGTCGCCTGGAAGACCGTCGTCCGGCATCCAACGCGGACCCCTACAAGGTGGCCGCAGCGATCGTGAAGACCACCAAGGAAGCCGGGGTCTAAGCGGCGCCATCTACCTCTGTCTGACGCGGGCCTTTTAGGGGCCCGTGTCGGCACAGCCCCTTCTAGTCTACAGAAAACCCTCTGGTCGATTTCCCTTTAATCGGTTCCGCAGGCGACAGGCTGCGAATACCGTCTGACTGATACGGGAAACCGGGTTGCGGGCGTCTGCAACAAACGCCGGCCTGGCAGCCATTTCCCGCTGGTGACGATACAGGTGGCCATGGCGTTCCAAGGGGTAGCCAATCCGCTCCAGCCGCTGGATGTTTACGAACCAGGCGATATCGACGATGGAGATTCTTTCGCCCATCAGCCACGGTCGGCCTGCCAGCCGCTCGTCCAGTCGGGACAGGGCATCGGTGAAACTCGCCAGGGCGCCACGCACCTCAGAGGAGCTAATGCCGTCGGCCAGCTTGCTCTGCCACCATTGCACCTCGCTGTCCCGGTGCTCGTCGTACTCACCGTTGTGCTTTTGTGCCTCGATCTGTTTCTCGCTCTTTACAGATAACGGCCCGAACGCGATCGTCAGCAGCCGCAGCTCGGTGTGCAGAGCGTCTTCCATGTCGAGCAGGGACTGCGCCTCCTCCGCCGCATCGCTACCCGGTTCAAAAAAGTAGCTGGCTCCCTTCGGCGCATAGGACTCATCGAGGTAGGTGATGATGTCGTTGCTCTCCACGTGCACGACGCCGTCGTGTACCAGAACGGGAACAACCCCCCGGGGATTGATGCCCAGGAACCAGGGCGTGGCGTTCTCGTGCTTCATCAGGTTGACCGGGTGAGAGGTCCATTCGAGGTTCAGTTCCCCGAGGATCAGCCGCACCTTCTGGGAACAGGTCGACCCCTGGAAGTGCAACAGGTGCAGGCCGCGCCATGCCTTGATCTCGTCAGTCGTCACTTTGTCGGGCGGAATAATCATGTCTCTCTTCAGCCTCCAGGCGGGGTCTCAAAACGCATACTTGACGCGAAAGCCGTATCGCCTGCCCTCACCTGCGGAGGCAATGATCTCGGTATCGCGCCGCGTCCTCTGGCTGTAGTAGTCCTTGTCTGTCAGGTTGTGTACGAAAGCGGACACGCTCCAATCGCCCGCGGACGACGCCAACGCCAGGGTCGCGGCACCCAGGGCATAGTCCTCCTGCTTCGTCTGCTGGTCGTCATCGTCCACGTCGAAGTTGTAATCATCGACCCAGGTCCAGTCCGTTCCGGCGATCAACTGCCAGTTGTCGGAAAAATTCACCCGGTAGTCCAGAGAGAACATCACGGTGTGCTCTGGACTCACGGGCAGCGGGTTTCCGCTGAAATCCTGGCCACCCGTACCGATATAATCATCGTACTCAGCGTCGAGGTAGGCGTAGGCCAGGCGCGTGGAGAACCCGCCGGGCAGCAGCCACATCATGTCGAACTCCGCGCCGGTTATCTCGCTGCGGGCGGCGTTATCGGTGAACGCGACCGGGATGCCGCCACTGGTCTCTGTATCCACCCGCTGTACCTGCAGGTCGTCGTATTCGTAGTAGAACGCGGAGGCATTCAGGCGCAGGGTTCGCTCCAGCAGTTCGGTTTTCACCCCCAACTCGTAGGCGGACAGCTCCTCGGGGTCGAACAGCTGCCGCGCGATGGCCTCGTTGATCGCGGTAAACTGGACACCGCCCGACTTGTAGCCCTCGTTGTACGTGAGAAACAGCATGAGGTCGTCCTGTGGCTCCCAGGTCAGTGCAATTTTCGGATCGATGGAGTCCCAGTCCTCCTTGTCGGAGTAAACATAGGGGTCGATCACGGCCGGGAGCCCCGGCAACGTGGTGTCCGCCGTCAGCTCGAAGTCCTTCTCGTCGTAGGAATAGCGGCCCCCGAGGGTCAGGGAAACCATGTCGGCGAGGTAAAACGTGTACTCGCCGAACAGGGCCAGACTGCTGGTTTCAACATCGGCCGTTCCAGAATCAGTTACCCCGGGCTGCCCGGAGACGAAGAAGGGCAGCGAGTCGACGCCCCAGGTGAACGCGTACTCGCTGTCTGCCGAGTCGTTGTAGAAGTAGACGCCCGCCAGGTAATCGTCCCCCACAAGACGAAACTCCTGGGAAAACGTGTCCGCTTCGGTGTCGGAGTCAGTTACCCCGATATCGAAGTCGCTGCCGTCAAAATCTTCGAACACCTCATCGTCGGTTTGCTGGAAGCCGGTGATCGAGACGAGGCCGGCGCGCCCGAGTTGTTTCTCCACCCGCAGGTTCGCCATGAAAGACTCCCCTTCGAAGCTGCCGTCCTTGCTCATCGGATAATCGCGCAGGTCGTCGTTGACCGTGTAGACCATGCCAGGGGCGGCTAGCACCGGGAAGATCGTGCCGTCATCTTCGATGGCGGTGTTTTTTTGCAACAGCGCCTTCTGCTCGCGTCTTGAATAGTGCAGTCCTGCCAGGACATCGATCGTGTCGGTGGCCATCCAGCCGGCCTGGATTCGCGAGACGAAAGTTTCCCGATCATCCGTGTTGCCCGTGCGGGTGTTGTTCTGGAACCCGCCGTCCTCCACAGCGCCGAGCGACAGGCGCATATCCACGCTGTCAGCAACCGGGCCGGATACCGCGGCTTTGAACAGGTAGCTGTCCTCGTTCCCCAGCCCGCCCTCGACAAAGCCCTCGGTTTCGGAGGTGGGGCGCCGGTTGGTCACGTTGATCGCCCCCGCCGCCGTGTTCCGGCCCAGCAAAGTCCCCTGTGGGCCCTTGAGCACCTCCACGCGCTCCACATCGAGGAAGCCGATATCCGCGCCGCTGAAACGCGGTATATAGATCTCGTCGACAAAGATGCCTACGGAACCCTCCGAGCCAATGTCGAATTTCCTGCTGCCCACTCCCCGAATCCGCACGAACGTCTTGGAGGCGTCCTGCTGGGGAATCCGCAGCCCGGGGGTGTAGTTTTCCAGGCCCCTCGCCGACAGGATGTTCTTGTCTTCCAGCTCCTCGCCGCTCAGGGCCGTGATCGCGATGGGAATGTCCTGCATCCCCGCCTCACGCTTGGTCGCGGTAACCAGGATTTCCTCCAGCTGGCGGGCCGCCGCATCGGCGCCGGCCAGGATCGTCGCAACCGCGGCAATCGATGTGCATGCTCCACGGAATGTCTTCGTACACCTGTTCATGACGCTTTCCCTCTGTATTCTGGTTAGGCTCGGGAGCGGTTAGGTAGATCTTCGCAACCGGTGGCTAGTCGTGTTTTTGTAGCTCCGACCACGGCGGCCTGTCCTCTTCGCCGCCAAAGAAATCGGGATCGCCCACAACCCGCCACACGGGGAGATTCAGGGGCTCACCCCTGGGGGTCGCGGCCATTGCCTGCAGGAGCTCCTGCAACCTGTCGGGGTGCTCGGTTGCGAGGTTGCGCTGCTCCCTTGGATCCTCGTCCAACCGGTACAGCTCGGGTGTATCGGGATCGCGCGCTACCAGTTTCCAGGGAAACTGCACAATGGCCTCCCCGTCGAGGCCGGTAACGTGGTACCCGGTAGCAGGCAGCCTCACTCCGGAGGTCAACGCCGGCCACTGGTCTCTCCCGTCTATATCAGTAGCGGCGGGTAGATTTGCAGCGGACAACAGCGTGGGCAGGGCGTCCAATACCGTCACCATGTCCGAGTGCACCCCCGGTTCGAGTACACCGGGCCAGGAAACCAAGGCGGGGACTCGAATCCCCCCCTCGTAGACATTCTGCTTGCCGCCGCGTAACGGGGCATTGTCCGCGGCACCGCGCAGTACGTTCACCCGCGCAAACTCAAGGGCACGCAGGGGCAACTCTCGCTCCTCAAACCAGCTGTCCAGCGTCGACATGACGCTCACCGCCGCCGGCGGGAACGCCGATGGATTCAGCCCGCCGTTGTCGCTCATGAACCAGATCAGCGTGTTGTCCGCGAGATCGTGCTTTTCCAGGGTGAGGAGCAATGCGCCGATGGCCGCATCCATCTCGGAGACCATGCCCGCATGCAGTCGGCGATCATGATCCACCAGTCCGGCGTAAGGTGACAGGGCATACTCAGGCGCCTCACCCGGCAAGTGAGGGGCATTGAACGCCAGGTATAGAAAAACGGGTTTGTCCGCGTCCCTGGCCTCGATCATGCGGATGGCCTCATCGCGCAACAGGTGCGTGGAGTAGCCGTCCTCGCGCAGGGTTGCGCCGTTACGCTGCCAGTCCAGCCCGCCACCGTGTACGTGGTCCCAGTAGCCTATACCGCCGGTCACATGGCCGTAGAAGTGGTCGAACCCCCGGGCGTTGGGGTGAAACTGCGACTGCCTGAAACCGAGGTGCCACTTGCCGACCATCAGGGTCTGGTAGCCGGCATTTTGGAAGTACTGCGGCAGTAGCCTCCGGGAGATTGGCAGCCCGGCCGGTTGCAGCTTGGAGAACGGTGAGAGCACGCCGAGGGAAATGGCCGACACGCCGCTCATCAATTCACTGCGGGTCGGGCTGCACGCGGGCTGGACGTAGAAGCGATCGAGTCGTACGCCGCCAGCGGCGAGCCGGTCGAGGTGCGGCGTTTTTATCTCGCTGCCATGGAAGCCCACGTCGTTCCAGCCCAGGTCATCCGCCAGTATCACGATGACGTTGGGTGCAGCCTCACCAGCGTGGCTCAACCCTGCAATGAAGTGGCAAAGGACGGCCACTAGCAGGCCAATCGCGCTTTTACACGAGACCGTCATACGAGCCGCCATCGAGCTGCAGGTTCTGGCCGGAGATATAGCTCGCCTGCACACTGCACAGGAACGCGCAGGTATCACCAAACTCCTGCGGCCGGCCAAATCGCCCGGCAGTGATGCGGGACTTCAGCTTCTCCCGCGCCTCCTCAAAGCTTATCTCGGCGACTGCCGACAGCAGTTCGGCGTTGTCCTTCTGCCGGCCGGTGTCGAACATCTCGGGCAACAGATTGTTGATCGTTACATTGTCAGCGACAACTTCTTTGGAAACCGCCTTTGACAGCGATGTCAGGGCCGTGCGCGTGGCGCTGGACAGGCACATGATGGGGTTTGGCGCCTTGACCATAGCCGACGTGATGTTGACGATGCGGCCGAAGCCCCGCTCCCTCATCCCCGGAAGTACCGACTGGATCAGCAGGATCGGTGCCATCATGTTTGCCTCGATCGCGGCCTGCCAATCTTCGCCTGTACTCTGTGCGAAGCCCACGGGATTGGGACCACCGTTGTTATTGATCAGGATGTCCGGTTCTGGACACGCCTCGAGCAAGGCGGAGCGCCCCTCCGGGGTGGAGACGTCCGCCAGGACGGGTGTCACCACCGCACCCTGGTCGCGTATCTCCCGGGCGCACTCGACGAGAGACTCCTCGGTACGGCCGTTGATCGTTACATGTACACCTTCGCGCGCCAGGGACAGGGCGCAGGCTTTGCCAAGTCCACGACTGGAGGCACAGACAATCGCACTCTTTCCCTCTATTCCCAGATCCATAGTAAATATCCCGTTTAAGTCTGTTCGGAACGACTAGGCCGCAATGCCCGTCTTCATTGTCTGTTCGACGGCGGCATCGAATTCCCCCGACGCCGACAGCAGGGCGGCGATGTGACCGTCCGGGCGCACCAATACACTCGCCCCGTCCAGGCCCAGGGCCCGCAGAGATTCACCATCTGCCTCGAAGTCCTCCGGGCAGGCCGCCACCGCGTGGGGTACCGGTATGCCCAGTGAGTCCGCGTCCACACCCGGGCCGACCAGGAGGGTGAACCGCGTTGCGCTGATGAGCTCGTGGCTGGAGATGCGCGCTCCCTGGCGGTTCACCCACACGTGGGGAAGGCGCGCCCCGACCTGCGGCCACTGGACCTGGGGATCCAGGGGATCGGGCGCCTCCGAGCGGCCGTAGTGCGCACCGATATGCAGGGCGAGACCGTCAAAGTGCACCCGCTGGTCCGCAATACTCGCCTGCAGGGCGTCCCATTGCGCCGGGTCCCCACGAAGCTCGGACAGGCTCGGCTGGGTGCCGGCTTCGGCAAAAATCCCGGCTATCCCAAACAGGTCCATCATCTTGAGCGCGTTTTCGAGACTGAAGTTGGCGTTGTTGTTGGCCACCGGGCGGCGCTCGCGGTCGTAGGAATCCAGGAGATCTTCAGGCGCCCAGCCCTGCAAGTTGCCCGCCATCTTCCAGGCGAGATTGTGCGCATCACCCACCCCGGTATTCAGCCCCAGGCCACCGCTCGGCGGATAGCGGTGAGCAGCATCGCCGACGAGAAACACGCGACCGCTGCGGTAGCTGCTCGCCACTTCACAGGTCATCTCCCAATCGCGCACACTGAGGAGTTCCACCTCGATGTCGTCGCTGCCGATGGCTTCCCGAGCGCGCTGCAGGCAGACCTCGTCGCTCAGGGCGGCCGGGTCTTCGATAGCCGGGTCGACGGGGTACATGAATGTCCAGTTGTCGCGAATATCGTAGGCGATCAGGGTGCCCGCACATTCCTGCTTCAATATCCAGTAGAGAATCGCCGGTTTGTGTTCAACCAGGGCGCTCAAATCGGCGCGGAAATGTACATTCTTGAACTGCTGGGTCACCCCGGGTCCGTCCATCGCTATGCCGTGCTTCACGCGGACCGCACTGTTCGCCCCGTCCGCAGCCACCAGGTATTCACTCTCAATCACCACCGGTTCACCCTGGCTGTCGCTCACCGTCGAGAGGATCGCGCCGTCGGTCTCCTCGCAGTCGAGCCACTCCCAGCCCCGCTCAACGCGTATATTGGCGTCCTGCAGTACATGCCCGTGCAGTACTTCCTCCGCCGCGGGCTGCGCGATGTTGAACAGGGGGTATGGGGTGGGCACGCTCTCGGGTGCGTTCAACCGCTCATAGGGCACCGAGCCGTACTCGCCGCCACACAGGGTATCCACCCACCGCACCCACCCGCTTTCGTCATCGGGCGTAGCGACACTGCGCAGGGCCTGTATGTCCACACCCAGCGCGGCGAATATCTCCAGGGTACGGCAATTCAGTGCATGGGCCCTGGGGGACTCGGAGATCGTCTGCCGCCGGTCAATGACCACGGATTTGATCCCGAACCCGCTTAGTGCAAGCGCCATGGTCATGCCGGAGGGGCCGCAGCCGACAATCAACACCGGTGTCTCGACTCTCTTTGCGGAGGCTGGGTCAACCATCTTCGTTTCCTATTACCGGTGAGCGTTGCGTTGTCAGGCCGACAGGCCGTGGATGTTCGCCACCGCGACCGCCAGCACTACCGACAGCACGCTAAAGCCGAACAGGTTGGTATCGACCAGCACGGTCCTTCCCGGAAACTTGAATTTGAACGGCTTGATCCCGTTCGGGTCGGCCAGGGTGCCGTCAAACAGCTTCATGCAGGCCAGGGTCACGTAAAAGGACCCGAGGATGATGGCGATAAACAGCGAGGCGAGCTTGAGCTGCAGGTCGTACTGCACGAGGGGTACCCAGATCAACGCCAGCAGTACCAGCGTATTGGTGCTGTTGGTCACCACCTGCCACACGACGTGGAACCGGGCATGACCGGGCCAGAGGGGATTGGTGGCATGAGTGGCGTTGAAGTCCGCCTTTGCGGGGCCGATACACAGGGCAACCGACAGGATCGTAAGCAGGACGCGGGCAATAAAATTCTGATCGAACAGGCTTTCCATGACGCACCTCCAGAGTGACGAGTTGGCATCCTAGCCCAACGATTCTAAAATTGCAACGCGTTGCAATATTTTTTTTCAGGCCTATACTGGCCTCCAAATTCAGCAAACGAGCCCCTGAGCGGGGCAGGCGACTTATGGGACTTTCAGTCATACGATTTACACGCCCCGGACAGGAACCCGCGTGGGGCTGTGTGGTGCAGGACAAGATCTACAGCCTGCCCTGGGAGGACCGGCAACTGGGCACGGTCATGGAGAACCTGGCTGACAGGCGGGCATCCGCCACCGCAGATGCCCGGGACACGGGCCTGGCGCCCGTTGATGTCACCTTGCTCAGCCCGCTGACCTCCAACAGTGCGCTGATCTGCCAGGGCCTCAACTACGCGCAGCACCAGGCGGAAGCGGGGCTGTCGCCCAGAGCCCACGAGCCCGATGACAACCTGGTCTTCCTGAAATCCAGCGCCTCATTGTGCGGGCCGGCGGATGACATCATCCGCCCACCCGACTGCCAACTGCTGGATTACGAGGCGGAGCTGGGACTGGTGATTGGCAGGGCCATCGAAGAGCCCGCCAGTGTTTCCCGGGATGCGCTGGGCGACTACGTGGCGGGTTTCCTCATCTGCAATGATGTATCGTCGCGCGACCAGCAGATGGGCGCACCCGCAATGCAGTGGTTCAAGGGCAAGAGCTACAGGACGTTCTGCCCGGCGGGCCCGGTACTCTACCTCCTAGACGAGGGAGAGATCGACTATGTCGAGCGGCTGGAGATTTCACTCTGGGTGAACGGCGAGCTTCGCCAGAGAGCAAACACGGGCCAGTTGATCCATAAACCACACGACACACTGACCTACCTGTCCCAATTCTCCGACGTCCGGCCCGGCGATTGCCTGTTGACGGGAACACCCGGCGGTGTCGCATTCGAAATGGATCTGCGTACGGGACTGGCTATCGTGCTCAACATGCGACACGACAAGCGCCGGCGGGATAAACTGCGGGAAGCGCAACTCAAGCGCACCGGCTACCTGGAGCCGGGCGACATCGTGGAGATAGAAATCTCTAGCGAGGACGGCCAGGTCAACCTCGGTAGACAGCGAAATACGGTTGCAGCACACTAGGTCGAAGTTCCCCGAAATAGTTGACGACCAAGGGACACGCAGAGTTTTGGGACAACGCGAACAGAACAAGCAGGAAAAGCGGGAGCGCATCATAAACGCGGCAATCCGCATTATTGAGAAGGGCGGCTTTGACGCGCTGACCATGCGGTATCTCGCCGAGGAAGCCGGGGTCAGTCCGAGAACTCCCTACAACCTTTTCACCTCCAAGACAGACATTCTGTTTGCAATCATGTTGCAGTCCATCGATCCCCTGGGAGAGTTTGATTCGCCTAACGACAGCGAGCTGGCCATCGCCGGAATGTTAAACCGGCTCGATAGCCTCCTTGCGCTTGGTCACAAAAAGGCGGCCTTCTACCGGAGCATACACTGGGCAATCATGCGCTCTGACGACCTGGAGGCCAAGTCCCATGGCCGCGAAGTTTTAAATAACCTGATCGCCGACCATATCGATCGAGCCTACGAGCAGCGCGAACTGAAGCCGAACTGCAATACCGAGTCACTCGCTGTTCACATAGGAGTGCTGCTGGCTTCCATCATCGGTATGTGGGCGGACTCGCAACTGACCCTGCAGGACGCTGTCAATCACACACGCCAGGCCTGGATCAACTGCCTGCTGCCACAGGCAAGGGGCAAGGCCCTCAGGTACTTGCGGGATTCCTCAAGCGAAGATTTCTTGCCGGAGACCTTCAGGAAGCCGGGAAAAGTCGCCTGAGGCCGGAACAAACGGCAAGGGATGTCAAGCACGTCGCGGACGAGGCCCGGTATCTCCGATACCCAGACCAGCGGCGGGGGGCCCCTGTCCGGCCTGCCTAGAGGTAATAGATCGAGACGTAGGCCACAAGCAGGATGGCAATCCACAAAGCGGTGGTGCCGATGGGCCAGGAGCGCGCAAACACGGCGCGCTCCTCGCGATCCGCCGTGTGGGGTTGTCCGAGATATCGCGTGATGAAACGTCGCAGCAGTTGTTCACTGCCGGTGCGCAGCCGCCCGGCGGCTTCGAGAGCGGGTTGCAACCTGCTCCCCATCCAGTTGAACAGGGCCGGGGCCGCTCGCCGCCACAACCAGTCGACATCCAGGCTTATGGTTTCGGTGCGTTTCATCAAGGGCAACAGCAGGAAAAAGGCGAGGCCCGAGAAGAGCAGCAACTGCAGGTAGAACAGCACTTTACCGGGCGTGTAGGCGACGTACTCCACGGGGTACGGCAGGTAGCGGTAGAGCCATTCGGGGAATACTCCCAGCAGCAGGCACAGGGCGGAGAAGATCACCATGGCCGCGGCCATGTTCCAGGGGGCATCTCTCGGCCGCAGGCCGGAGTCCTTCTGGAAGAACACGAACCACGGAAACTTGATACCCGCGTGCAGGAATACTCCCGCGGAGGCCGCCGCAAGCAGCATATAGACCCACAGCAGCCCTTCATTGGCCGCGGCCTGGGAGATCAGACTCTTGGTGGTAAAGCCCGAGGTCAGCGGAAAGCTCGATATGGACAGCGCACCGATGATGCAGCAGATCGCGGTAAGCGGCATGGTCTGGAATAGGCCGCCCAGTTCCGTACAGCGGTTTTTGCCGGTGCGGTAGATCACTACACCGGCGCTCATAAACAACAGTGCCTTGTAGATGATGTGCGCAAACGCGTGGGCAGCCGCGCCGTTGAGCGCCAGCTGGGTGCCTATACCCACCGCGCAGACCATGAATCCCACCTGGTTGACCACCGAGTAGGCGAGGATGCGGCGTATATCGTTTTCCAGCAGCGCGTAGATGATGCCGTACATCACCATGAACAAGCCCACACCGATAAGTACCGGCTCCCCCGGAAACAGCAGGATCAGGGCCAGCACAGCTGTTTTGGTGGTGAACGCCGACAGGAATACCGAGCCGGTTGGACTGGACTCAGGATAGGCATCCGCCAACCATGCCGACAACGGCGGCGCCGCGGCGTTGATCAGGATGCCGCAGAGCACCATCCAGCTGTAGAAATCGTCCGCCAGCATCGGCGTAATCTGGATGGAACCACTGCCCAGTACCACGCCCTCGATCCCGACCTTCAGCACGACACCGCCCAGCAGGTGCATGATGGCGTAGCGGACGCCCGCGGCCCGCGCAGCAGGAGTGCCGCCGCACCACACCACGACGGTGGAGAACAGTGCCATCAGCTCCCAGTACACGAACAGCGAGATGAGGTCCCCCGCGAAACTGACCCCGATGGCGCCGGCGGCGTAGAAATAAGCCGCCGCCATTTCGTGCCAGCGCGCCACGCGAAAAGCGTACAGCCCACCGACGAAAGCCATCAACGCGAATATCGTTGCGAACAGCCGCCGCAGGGGACTGCCCTCCACCGGTTCGATCTGGTACGTGAGGAAACGCACACTGTCCTGTACGCCGTCGGGCACCTGCCACACTGCCCACAGGGTCAACAGCGGCGCAACCAACACTACGGCCGTGCGCAGGTGGCCACGGGCGGGACCGATGGCGAGGGCCGCCACCACCATGATCAGTGCGGGCGAGAGCAGCTCAAACATCGGCATCGCGCTCGGCGTAGTAGTCACCGGGCCTCTTTAGAAACACGCCCAGCGCCTTTGCAACCAACACCATCAACAGGCAGCTCGAAAAACCGAAGATCGCACCGAAACCGAACCACCCATCAAAGGTAAAGTAGCCCTTTACGTAGACCGCCAGCTGGGCCAGTACCGTCAGGGCCAGCAGAAGCGAGAAGCCCCACCACAGCTTGCGGATGGTCGCTTTACGTGTGAGCCAGTGCTTGTCTGCTTCGTCCGTCATGGCTGTAACCCCTGCACAAGCTGTTGCTCCAGCTCTATCACCGGTCCATTGAAAAAGAAGAACCCGAGCGTGAGCAAGGCTGTCAGGCTCAGGGCGATGACAACCAGTGGGGGCGCCTCGCCGTGTGCCTTGCCCCCCGGCGGCTCATCGGCAAACCAGGCCATAAACACAATGGGCAGAAAGTAGGCCGCATTCAATACGGTGCTGCCGATGATGGTAAATATCACCAGCAGGTTGTCGGCCTGGAAGGCCCCGGCCAGGATATACCACTTGGAGACAAAGCCCGCGGTAGGCGGAACCCCGATCATGCTCAGCGCACCGATGGTGAAGGCGGCCATGGTCCAGGGCATCCGCCTGCCGATACCGCGCAACTGGGGCAGCTCGGTTTTCTTGGCGGCCGTATAGATGGCACCGGCAGCGAAAAACAGGGTGATCTTGCCGAAGGCATGACCGACCATGTGGATGGCTGCCCCGATTTCCGCCAGGGGCTTCAGTACCGCGGCCGCCATCACAACGTAGGACAACTGCGCGATGGTGGAGTAGGCCAGCAGGCGCTTGAGGTTCTGCTGCCGCAGGGCCACCAGGCTCGCGACGATAATAGTGAAGGCCGCGATATAAACGAGCCAGCTGGATGCGGGCACGCCCGCCAGGTAATCGACACCAAAGGTATATACGATGACCTTGGTCACCGTGAATACCCCGGCCTTCACTACCGCGACAGCATGCAACAGGGCACTGACGGGAGTCGGCGCTACCATCGCCGCCGGCAGCCACCGGTGGACCGGCATCACGGCGGCCTTGCCGATGCCGAACACAAACATGGCCAGGAGAAGGCCGGCATCACCCGGGGCCATGTGCCCCGCAAGGACTCCTCCCAAGGTGAAGTCGCCCGTGCCGGCCACCTGGTAAGTCCAGATAATCGCAGGTAACAAAAGGCCTATGGACGTGAACAGCAGGATACTGAGATAGGTGCGCGCTGAGCGCACGGTCGCCGCGTCGCCCTTGTGAGCCACCAGCGGGTACGTGGATAGCGTGAGGATCTCGTAGCACAGGAACAGGGTTATGAGGTTGCCCGCGAAAGCGATGCCCATCGTGGCGGCCAGCGCCAGCGCAAAGCAGGTGTAGAAGCGCGTCTGCTTTTTCTCCCCGTTGCCGCGCATATAGCCGATGCTGTAGATCGAGTTGATAATCCACAAGCCAGAGGCCAGGGCGGCAAACAACATGCCGAGCGGTTCCACCTCGAAGGCAATGGTTATGCCGGGCAACAGTTCCCCGATCACCAAACCCGGGCGCTCGCCGGCAAACAGCGCGGGCAACATACCCCAGACCACCCAGGTCAGTGTGACCGCGCCGGCAAGGGTAACGAATTCGCGCAGGTTGTCCGAGACCCGGCCGGCCAGCTGGATACCGACGGCAGTCAGCAGCGGCACACACAGTGCCGCCAGGATGGCCTGGTCGGCTGTCACAGTGAGTGCCTCAGCAGCAATTCAGCCGCGGACTGGGACAAGACCAGGGGAAATTGCGGAAACAGGCCGAACCCGATATTCGCCAGGGCCAGCAACCAGGCCACCAGCAGCAGGGGCATGGGAGCCTCACGCACGTTCTCGACCACATCCTCCACAGGATTCCGGTACAGGGTTTCGACGATACGCCACACGTACACGAACGCCATCAGGGAACTGACCAGGATGACAACCACGAGGATACCGGCGATCGGCCCCTGTCCCAGCGCCGCTTGTATGAGGAGCCACTTGCTGATGAACCCGGCGGTGCCCGGGACACCCACCAGGCTGAATCCGCAGACAACCATCGCCGCGGCCGTCAACGGCATGCTGCGGGCAGCGCCGGCGAGGCGGTCGAGTCGCAGGTCCGAATACCTGCACGCCAGGCCGGCTATCGCCAGGAACAACCCGCCCTTCGCCAATGCGTGGTTGAACAGGTGGACCCCGGAAGCGGTGAGGCCGGCCTCGGTGATGAAGCTTGCACCGAGGATAATGTAGCCGATCTGTGCGACCGAGGAGACCGCCAGCAGCCGCTTGATATGTCCCTCGAACATGGCGACGGCCGACGCCACCAGAATTCCCAGAAGGGCCAGCGGCATCAGGAACAGCGAGAACTGAAAATCGTGCCGGTCGAAGTTTGACTGGAACACGAAGAAGTCAAACCGGATCAGCACGTAGATCGCTACCTTGGTGGCGCACGCAGCCAGGAACGCGGTCACGATATGCGGTGACTGGGTATAGGCGTTGGGAAGCCACACGTGTAGCGGGAACACGGCGGCCTTCAACGCCAGGCCGATGGTTATGAACCCCGCGGCCACAAATATTGGATTGAGGTCGGTAACCTCACCGATCCGCGCTTCCATATCGGCCAGGTTGAGCGTACCGGTCATCATGTACACCAACCCGATACCGATTAGGTAGAAGGTCGCGCCTATGGTGCCCATGATCAGGTACTTGAATACCGCGGGCAATGCGCGCCTGTCGGGGCCGCCGGCGATCAGCACGTAGCTGGCCAGGGAGGAGATTTCCATAAAGACGAAGATATTGAAGGCGTCCGCCGACACGGCGATTCCCGTCAATCCCGCGAGCGCCAGCAGCCAGGCCGAATAGAACAGGGGCTGGCGGTCCTCCTCGATCTGCATATCCACGCTGGGCTTTGCGGCGAGCAGCGCACATGCGCTGGCACCGGTAACGATCAGCAGGATCAGGGAACTGAAGGCCCCCACCGAGAGCGCGATGCCATAGGGTGCCTCCCAGCCGCCCATGACATAGGTGAGCTGACCGCCATCCGCGCCGACCAGGCTCATGTTGAACGCGATGGCAAAACTGAGCAGCGATACTACCGTGGCACCCGCCCAGGCCAGGCCGCGAGGTTTCAACAGCAGGATCAGGGGCGCAGAGAGCATCGGTACGATGACCTGCAGGGCCGGCAGGTGGGGAGTCAGATCCATGACTTCAGTCTGCGTCTAGAATTTCGTCTTCTTCGATGGTGCCGTAGGCTTCATAAATGCGCACGACGATTGCCAGGCCCAGGGCCAGGGTGGACACTCCCACCACGATGGCGGTGAGTATCAACACCTGGGGCAGCGGGTTTGAGTAGATCTGGTTCTCCACGCCTTTCTGGATGATGGGAGCTGTGCCGCCCTCTACCTTGTCCATGGTGATGTACATGAGGAACACGGCGGACTGAAAGATAGACAGGCCGATCAGTTTCTTCACGAGGTTAACCTTGGCGATCACGGCGTACAGGCCCACCGTGAGCACGATCGCGAAGACCCAGTAATTGAAGTAACCCAGGAGTTCGAGCAGGTTCACAGGCGAATGGGCCTCGCGGCAAAGGCGTGAAATATACTGAGCAGTGCACCACAGACCGCCATGCCGACACCGGCTTCGATCAGGATGATCCCCGTCTGCTGCGCGCTGACCGGGTCGGACAACAGCACCGAGTATTCCAGGAAGTTGCCGCCGAGGAGAAGGCAGACCACGCCTACCGCCCCGTACAGAGTGGCGCCGCCGATGACGAGCCCCATGAGCACCCGCTGTGGTACCGCCCGGAGCGCGGCGGCCTCCCCCTCCAGCAATGCATACAGGATGACGCCGGAGGCTATCAGGGCCCCCGCCTGGAATCCGCCCCCCGGTCCGTACTCACCGTGAAACTGCACGTAAAGGCCGAACAATACTATGAAGGGAATCAACAGGCGTCCCACGACCTGGGGAATCAGGTGATGCCGCAGGCCCGAGGCTTCGGGGTCGTAGGTACTGTTCTCGGGGGGCTTGACCCCGAGGATGAACAGCACGCCGATACAGGCAACGAATACCACGAACACCTCCCCCAGGGTGTCGTAGCCGCGAAAACTGCTCAGCACCGCGGTCACCACGTTGGGAAAATCCATAAACACGGGCGTGGTCTCCAGGTACCAGGGAGCCAGGTGCTGGTGCACAGGTGCATCGGGGTCGCCCAGGCGGGGCTTGTCGAAAGTCGCGTAGATAATCAGCGTCGCCAACACTGCCACCACCACCATGGCAGGGCGTTTTCCGGTGTAAACCGGTTTCTCGTTATCGGTGGTCAGCACCAGAGCGGACAGGAAAATCACCGTGGTGATGCCGGCACCGACCGCAGCCTCGGTCAGGGCCACGTCCGCGGCATCCAGGATAAAGAAGTTTGCCGCCATCAGCAGGCTGAATATCGAGGTCAGCATGACTGACACGAAAAGATTTTCACTTCGCACAATGGCCAGGGCGGTAATCACCAGCAGCGAGAGCAGGAAGAGCGCGAACAGGATGATCATTCAGTGGTATCCCTGCGCCTGGCCTCGGGCCCCATCCCGGACTGCAATGCCGCATTCGCAAGGGCGTAGCTGGCGGTGGGTCCAGTCAGCAAGAGAAAGACCATGATGGCGGCCAGTTTCAGGGCGGCCAGTGTAGGGCCCGCCTGCAGTATCATGCCCACGAAAATCATGATGGTGGCCATGGTCTCGGTAAGGCTGGCGGCGTGGAGTCTCGTGTAAAACCCCGGCAGTCGCAGCGCGCCTATGCCGCCGATCAGGACGAAGGCGCCGCCAAGGCAGAGCAGGAACCAGCTCAGAATGTCGAGGAATGTTTCAATCAATGTCGACAGCCTCCCCTTTCTGCAGCTTGCTCTGTATGAACTCCAGCACGGCCAGTACGCCAACCAGGTTGATAAGGGCGTACGCCAGGGCCAGGTCGAGAAAATCGGGCCGGTTAAACAGGAAAGCGATCACTGCCAGCAACAACGCCGTCTTGGTGCCGAACAGGTTCACCGCCAGGACCCGGTCATACACCGTGGGGCCACGAAGGGCGCGCACCAGGGCCAGAACCATGGTCATCAAAATTGCCAGGGAGACGACAATGTACATGGTCAGTCGAGCCCCAAGCGCGCGGTGCGTCGCTCCGGTTCCCCACTGCGCAGGTTCTCGGCGCTGTGGGCCGTCAGGCAGTGCACGAGCAGGCGGTCATCGGCCACGTCGATGGTGACTGTGCCCGGTGACAGGGTTATTGAGTTACCGAGAATCACCTTGCCGGAATCGGTCTTCTCGGTGGTGACAAGTTCCACGAGTTCCGGCTGGATCGGCAGTGAAGGCGAGAGGATAATCCGCGCCACGTCGATGCTGGACTTGATCACCTCCTTGAGCACCCACCACCACAGCGCGGGCAGGCGCAACAGCGCGCGCAGCGGCATCGCCATGCGGAAGAATCCCATTCGCCTGGCAAGCCAGAGGCTCAGCAGGCAGGAGCCCACTCCCAGGCCGATCAACAGCGGCTTGTAAATGCCGGACCACAGCAACCAGCTGACCAGCAGGATCAGCAGGAGTCCCGCCAGCTGCCGCGTCTTGGGCTGATATTCGTTATTCACGCACTTACTCGGCGCAGGGGTAGTGGCGGCGAAGTGAATCCTCGACGGCGACACGCGCAGGGGACCCGGCGGCATCGCCGATGTCCAACGAAACCAGGTCGGCGACCAGGGTATCCACGACCTCACGCAGGGGCAGCGGATCCCCCAGGCAGAATCCAGCGAGGCTGTCGGGGCGGTCGTAGGTGCCGCGCCGCGGCATTCGCGTGCGCATTGCCCGTTCGGTCCACGCGTCCTTGGTCCTGGGCTCGGACGCAAAGTCCTGGATAATGCGCTCGTCGGTTTCCACGGCGCCGTCGATAAATCCCTGGATGTAGCGGATGCAGTACTGTCCGTCCACTCCCTCGGGATCGGACTGCAGGCGCTGACAGTGGGCGACCAGCTCGTGCACAGACAATACCTCCAGGGCCGCACTCCTCTGTGCGAAGACCATGAAAACGAGCACGGACAGCCATGCGGCAGCCCGCGCGTGGTGACTGAAACGGAACAAGCGGATCATCGCGTCAGGGATGTTCTCTTGCCCAGGGGTTATAACGCACCAGTATAGTGGAAAAGCCCCATCATTCGACCTCCGCGTCCCCCGCCGTGCCGGGACTGTACAGCTTCCGCCTGACCGGGGTGTGTCCACCAGGGACTCCCGAAGGCATAAACTCGAGCGCCGGCAAGTTCGATAAATCCCCGGCGGGGCCCCCCGAAGTAGCCAGTCTTTATATATCAAAACATGCTTAAAATCAGCTGTTTATATGATGATTTTTTATTAGGGGCGCCTTCCACTGCTCGCCCTCAAGACGAACGACATCCCGCCAATACCGGAGACGCCTGCTCGCCGACGACATCGCGTTATCGAGCCGTCACCCTGTAATCGCGAACCACGCCACGGCCCGTTGTATCGGCTTTTTCGAACCTATCGCCAGCAACATCCGAATTTTCTTTCGCGCGGAAGTCCCTAGAATCTTGTTCACGGCAACACGACAAGGGAGTTCGACATGTCCATACATGTACAGGCACGGGGTTTCGAGCTGACAGAATCGCTGGAGCGGCACGTGCACAAACGCATCAACGCAGACCTGGGACACCGCCTGGACGATATCAGCAGCCTGCGCGTCGGGCTGAGCGACATCAACGGCCCCCGGGGCGGCGCCGACAAGTGCTGCCGCGTTCATATCGGGCTGCCGCGACAGCCCGACCTGGTAATCAACGACGTCCAGGCGGACATGTACAACGCGATCGACAGCGCACTGCGCCGCGCTCGCCGTGCCCTGCGCCGCCGTCTGTCGAGGCTCAGGGCCGGGGCGCGCAGGCGCATCGGGTGGTCAGGAATAACGGCCGGTACGGCCGGAGGAGTCTAGAAATGACAACGCAACAATCTCACGGACGCGAAGGCGCGGAGAACCAGGCGCCGTTTCAGCCAGCCAACCTGCCGTTCAGCGGTTCACTGGACAGCTACATCGACCCCGGTGAGCAGCGGGATGCGGCCCTGGACGGTGATTCGCCGCTCGCGTCCGTGGTGACACAGCTACCGGGCATGCGCTGGATCTACCACGCACTGGAGGGCTGGCGGGAAGAGTTTGCGCCGCGCGACTACGGGCTGTCCGCCAACGATCCGCTTTCCGACGCCGCGGCGCCACAGCGGATTCCCTGACAAGATTCACACTTGAACAGCGAGGTTTACATCATGGCAAAAACCGGCAACCACTACCCGGCACATGGCGGGACACACGCGCAGCGACTCAAGCGCTTTTCGGCGGATCCCATGGGCTCCGCATTGACAGCGACGGGCGCCCTGCTCGGCAGTTTCGCCCTCGTTCTGTCGGGGATCGGGGCCATTCACGTGGCCATGCACTAGCATCGCCGTCCCGGACCGGGCCGCGCACTGTCCGGGCAACGGGTTTCAATCCCTGAGCAGTTCGGACTGCAGGGCTTCACGGCCTTCCTGTTCCACGTATTCCAGGAACTCCGAGGCGATCACGGTTCGCCTGGCGCTTCGTGACCACACGAAAAACCAGCGGGACGGGATCGGCAGCTCCTTCACCGGCAGTTTCACGAGGCCGGCGCTGCCCCCGTAGGTCAGGGTGTGGGCCGAGAGTATCGATATTCCGAGGTTGGACAGCACCGAGTGCTTGATGGCTTCATTGCTCTCTATCGTCATTTTCACGTTCAGCTGGACATCGCGCTCGCGCAGGAATTCTTCCAGTGCGTGCCGTGTACCCGAGCCCTGCTCGCGAATAAGGAACGGCTCATCCACGAGATCCTTCAGGGCCAGTCGCTTGCGTTCGGCCAGGGGGTGGTCCTCACTGGCTATGGCGACGAGGGGGTTGTCCAGGAATTCGATGCTCTCCGTATCGATGTCCGAGGGCGGGTGGCTGAATACGAAGAAATCGTCGATCCCATGCCGCAGTCGCTCTATGGTCGCCTGGCGATTGCCTACCCGAAGCTGCACGTCGATTCCCGGGTAGCGTTCACAGAAGGGTCCGAGAAGGTGCGGTATGAAGTACTGCGACGTGGTCACCACGGCGAGGCGCAGGGTACCGGACTTCAGATCTCGCATGTCGCTCAGCGTCATGTCCAGGCGCGCGAAGCTGTCCAGTACCTCCACTGCCGTTCGAACCAGTTCCAGGCCCTCGTCGGTGAACACCAGTTTGCGCTGCACGATGTTGTACAGGGGGGCGCCGATGGCCTCGGAGAGCTTTTTCATCTGCGTCGAGACCGTGGGCTGGGTCAGGTAGAGCGCCCGCGCCGCGCCATTGATACCGCCCTGGTCGTGTACGGCCAGCAGGATTTCCAGTTGTCGCAGGGTGCCCACATGGGCGTGGAGCCTGGACTGCATATCGCCTCCCCGCGGGCCACCCGGCGTGGGTAGCGCCCGTATCCAGATCTACAGGTAATAGACGATAGTCTATATCGCAGATAAATAATATCTATTTTTATCAATTAACGGGAAACGCGATACTACGCCTGCAACGGGATGAATGACTCAACCCGCACAGCCCAAGGCAGAGGAGATTGACCGCAGATGACCAACAGGCAATTCAGTTTCAGCTTTTCAGTGGGAATCGCCCTGGCGGTTCTGGGAGCGCTGGTCCTCACTAAAGCCACGGTCGGCCTGAGCCTGATGGTGCTGGGGGCTGCCATCGCCACCCTCGCCCTGCTGACACGGGGCACACAGGAGCAACAGGCGAAGGTTCCGGCCATGCAGGCCGGCGACTTCCAGGGTCCAGCCGCAGACTACTGAGCCTCGAGCCCCGGAGTAACACGAAGCCATGGACGTCGGAATCGCCTTTTTTCTTCTCGGCATCCTCGCGGCCCTTGTCAGGACCGATATCCAGTTTCCCAAGGCGCTCTACCAGACGCTGATTCTCTACCTGCTGCTGGCAATCGGCCTGAAGGGTGGCGTGGCCCTTGCGGAGCACGCCTCCTGGGAGATCCTCGGGCAATCGGTGCTCGTGATCTCACTGGGCCTGCTCCTGCCGCTCATCGCCTTCCCGGTTCTCTACCACATCGGTGGACTGGCCCGTTATGACGCGGCCTCCATCGCCGCGCACTACGGGTCCGTCAGCGTGGGCACTTACGCGGTGGCTGTCGCCGTACTGGAGGCCCAGGGTATCCAGTACGAGGCCTACCTGCCGCTCTTCGTCGTCCTGCTGGAAATGCCCGCAATCGCGGTGGGTATAGTTCTCGCCCGCCGCTCGCAACAGGGCGGGTCGGGCACGGGGGGCGCGCTGATATCTCCCGACTCCATGAAGCTGCTGCACGAGGTGTTCCTGAACCAGGGCGTGGTCCTGATGGTCGGCGGCCTGCTGGTGGGACTGGTGGCGGGCGAGCGGATAGCCGCGGTGACGCCCCTGTTCTTCGACCTCTTCCCGGGCGTCCTCGCACTGTTTCTCCTGCAGATGGGGATACTTGCGGCGAACTGCATCAAGGACATCAGGCGCCTGGGCAGCTTTATGCTGGCCTTCGGTGTCGCCATGCCCCTGGTCGGGGGCCTGCTGGGCTGCCTGCTGGGCGTGGCCATCGGGTTGTCCGCAGGGGGCGCCATACTGCTCGCTGTACTGGGGGCAAGCGCTTCCTACATCGCCGTACCCGCGGCCATGCAACTGGCCCTGCCGAGAGCCAATCACAGCCTGTCGATCAGCGCCTCACTGGGTATCACCTTCCCCTTCAACGTCCTGATCGGCATTCCCACCTACATGGTACTGACGCAAACATTGACGGGGCAGGCCCTATGAGCACCGATAAAGTTGCGATCATCATGGGTTCCCGCTCCGACTGGCCCGTGTTGCAACACGCCACGACGGTCCTGGATGAAGTGGGCGTCGCCTACGACACCGCTGTCGTGTCGGCGCACCGCACACCGCAGCGCCTGTACGAATTCGCCAGCGAGGCCGACCGGCAGTACAGCGTCATTATCGCCGGCGCCGGCGGCGCGGCGCACCTGCCCGGGATGACCGCGGCCCTCACCTGGCTCCCGGTCATCGGCGTCCCCGTCACCAGCAAGGCGCTGAAAGGCGTGGACAGTCTCCTCTCTATTGTCCAGATGCCGAAGGGGGTAGCCGTTTCAACCCAGGCGATCGGGGAGTCCGGCGCGTACAACGCCGGGCTCATGGCAGCCCAGATTCTCGCCACCGGCAACGCCGGGTTACGCAAGCGCCTTATCGACTGGCGATCCCGGCAGACCGACTCAGTCCCAGTGGAGGTGGAGTAGTGCATATAGCAATCGCAGGTTGTGGCCAGCTTTCGCGAATGCTGGCTCTCGCGGGGATACCCCTGGGTTTCCGGTTCAGCTTTATTGCCGACGACCTAGGGCAGGACACGCGTTGCGTGGAGCAACTGGGAACCGTCGTTCACTGGCATCCCGGCCAGTCACCCGGCGACCTGTACGACCTTCTCGGCAGGCCGGACGTGGTCACCGCGGAAAAAGAACAGATCGACATCTCTCTGCTCGAGTTGCTGCAAACGCTGTGCGACGTCCACCCCAACCCGGCATCGTTCGCGGTCCTGCAGGATCGCAGCCGGGAAAAACGGCTGCTCGACGACCTGCAGATTCCGACTGCGCCCTACGTCCATGCCAGGCCGGCGGCCGAGGCTGTGCGGAAGCTGTCGCTCCCGATCGTCGCCAAGTCCTGCCGGGGCGGCTACGACGGGAAAAACCAGCAGATATTGAGAAACGCACGAGATATCGCGGATTTCGATGCTCACCCTGAGGAGCGCGATTTCATCCTGGAGCAGTGGATGCCCTTCGAGCGGGAGGTCTCGATCGTCTCCGTGAGGGACCGCTCCGGTAACATCAGCCACTATCCCATCACCGAGAACATGCACGAAAGCGGCATCCTGAGACACTCCATCGCCCCGGCAAGAAATGTGTCGGGGGTGACCGCGCGAGCCGCCCGGGAGTATATCGCCAGCGTTATGCAGTTTACGGATTACGTGGGCGTCATGGCGATGGAGTGTTTTATCGTGGACGGAGACCTGCTGGTCAACGAGATCGCGCCGCGGGTGCACAATAGCGGCCACTGGACACAGTCGGGTTGTAAAACCAGCCAGTTTGAAAATCACCTGAGGGCGATTGCCGGCCTGCCCCTGGGAAGCACCGAAAATCACGGCATCTCCGGCATGGTCAATCTCATCGGCACCGGTGTGCCTACAGGGAGCGCATTGTCTCCCCACTCCACCCTGCACTGGTACAACAAGACCGAACGCCCGGGGCGCAAGTTGGGCCACGTGAATTTCAGCGGCTCTACTCACGAAGACCTGTTGCAGAAGATGGACCGGTTCAGGGCTGAAGTACTGGAAACCAGGCCGGATAGCTAGCACCCATGTCACAACAACTCAATTACAAGCACCTGCACTATTTCTATACCACGGCGCGCGAAGGCAGTATCGCGGGAGCCGCGGCGCTGTTGCACGTATCACCGCAGACCATCAGTGGCCAGCTCGGTGTATTCCAGGATTACCTGGGGGTCGAGCTGTTCGATCGCAAGGGTAAACAGCTGGTGATGAACGACATGGGTAAAATGGTTTACAACTATGCCGATGACATCTTCACTCTCGGCGCTGAACTGCAGCAGAGCATACGCAACAACGACAGCAAGGAGCAGCTGCGCTTCGCCGTGGGCGTGACGGAGGTCATACCCAAGATCCTCTCCGTCAATATCCTCGAAAACTGCTTTGGGGATGACGGATCGCACAAGCTGGTCTGCAGGGAGGCGGATTTCGATACGCTGCTCTCCGAACTCGCCTTGAACAAACTCGACCTGGTATTGACTGATCGCCAGCTGCCGCCAGGCATGCCCATCCGCGCCTACAACCACTTCCTGGGTGAGTGCGGGCTTACGTTTTTCGCGAGCGGAAAATCCGCAGAAGAACTGAAACCCGACTTCCCGCGCTCACTGCACCAGAGGCCCTTCCTGATCTGTGGCGACAAGTCGCACCAGAAGCTCAATTTGCAGTCATGGTTCGAAAGCGAGGACATAGCGCCTCATATTGTCGCCGAGTGCGATGACAGCGCCCTGATCAAGTATTTCGGACAGTCGGATTACGGCGTGTTCTGTACGCCGAGCATTATCGAGACGCACGTGATGAGGCAGTACGGGGTGTCTGTTATCGGGCGCACGGAGGAAGTGAGGGAACATTTTTACGCCATATCACCGGAGCGCAAGGTCAAGCACCCCGGGGTCAGGCAGCTCCTCGACGGGGCTCTGAAGATTTTTGAAAACGGTCAGTAGCCGGGAGAAGACAAAGTTCGCGCCAGGTCAATAGATCCAGATTTTCGATCTATAGATCAGCAAAAAACGGCTTTTACGAGATCGCCACCTCGGGGACAATGTTACAAACAGCAGTGATGGGAGGTTAAAGTGAACGCGCCAATTCCGGAGATACGGCCACACGACGGTCCAGCGAGCGCGAGTTACTTCGAAGTTCCGCTGATTGAGGAACCGTTGCAGTGCGAAAAGACGGGGATGCCCATTCTCGAGCTACTCGCGGCGCTTCGCAGGTACCACCAGGCGCGCGACCTCAGCCACCAGGAGCGATTCGGCACACCCGACCTGCAGTCCAGGCAGGTGCTCGCCGAGCTGGGCAGGGTGCAGCAGACTCTCAGGGATTTCACATCCCTGAAGGGCGGCAGCGGCGAGGACTTCCTGGTGGAAGCCTCACTCAACCTGAAAATGGTGTCCTGACCTGAACAGCGGGCCCGGCCCGCATTCACTCTGCGGGCGCCGAGCCCCGGGCCGGTAACGGCCACGGCGCACGCAGCTTCCCCATTAACCGAATAGAACTCCAGTCCACCAGCCCCCTCTAGTCCTGCATCGCTGACCTCAGGGACCGGCGGTCGATTGGTGTACGGCGGTAGCCGCCGACCCTGGCGGGAAAGGCACAACTTCTCTCGCTGACCCCACGTACTATACTCACTCCCCGGAAACGGATGATTCGCAGCACCGCGGCACCCGGGCCCATTTAACGGTGTTCTGGTACCCGCACCAAACGCCGGCGCCCCGACAACAATAAAAGGCAAACGACATGATCAAGAAAATCCTGCTGGGCATCACGCTCCTGGTCCTGCTCGGCATCCTCGGCGGAGGCGCTTACCTCTGGAACGCCGGCGGCGACCGGCTGTACGAGATCAGCCAGGCCACCTCGCCGAAGACGGCACCGGCTGACTACGCCCTGCAGGACGACTCACGCGTGCAGGTTCCGCCGATCGAGTACCCGCCGAAGCCGCCCTACAACCCCCTGAAAAACGTTTACTGGGGCGAGCTGCATATCCACACGGTGGAGAGTCTGGACGCGGTGCTGTTCGGCACCACCCTGACCATCGAGGATGCCTACCGCTTCGCCAAAGGCCAGCCACTGCGCAGCGACGGCGGGGAGCTGATGCAGATTTCACGTCCGCTGGATTTCCTGGCGATTACCGACCACGCGGAGGGCTTCGGACTGCGCACACGCTGCGGCGACCAGGGGCTGTCGCTGAGCGAGCGCCTCAACTGCGCCATGATGGAAACTCCCAACGTCGCGATGTTCCTGGCCCTGGTAACACTGACTGGCGCGCTCGACCGGGAGGAGAGCCCTGCAGGCGCCGAGGCGGGCGTCTACCAGCCTGAAAAGCGTGTGCCGACCGGCCTTGAGAACTGGCCCATCTGCGCCGACGACGTGGAGCGCTGCTACCGCGACAGCATCACCGACTGGTCGCGCTACAAGGCGCTGGCGGAGGAGTACAACGAACCGGGTGTGCTCACCACCTTTTCGGGCTACGAGTATTCGCCGCTGGTCAACAACGGCAAGCACCACCGCAACGTGATCTTCAACGGCGGCGACCTGCCCGATCACGCGGTGTCATCGCTGGATGCCTCCAGCGCCGTCGCGCTCTGGGAGGAACTGGAACGCACCTGCACGGGCGACTGCGACTTCCTCACCATTCCGCACAACATGAACAAGGCCTGGGGCCTTTTCTACAGCCCCTGGACCTGGGACGGACAGGCCTATGACGAGGACAGCTGGCGACTGCGCCAGCGCCGCGAACCCATAGCCGAAATGTACCAGGTGAAGGGCGCGTCCGAGTGTGCCCTGGGAGTCGGCTCCACCGACGAGGAATGCGGTTTCGGCCAGGTGCTGAAGCCCTGTGAGCCGGGGCAAACCTACGGCTGTGCCTTCACCACCAGTTTCGCGCGCCAGGGCCTGAAGGTCGGGCTGGAGCTGGAACGGGAACTGGGGTTCAACCCGCTGGCTTTCGGCTTCATCGCGGCCACCGACACGCACAACGCGAGCCCGGGGGACGCGGAGGAATGGGACTTTGTCGGCAAGGTGGCGGCCGCGTCCTCGCCGGCGATCCGGCGCTTGACGGAGCAGCCTGAACTCGAGCCCTGGCAGTCCACACTGCAGGACCACACCTCCGGGGGTCTCGCCGCGGTCTGGGCCGAGGAGAACACACGCAACTCCATATTCTCCGCCATGCAGCGCAAGGAGACCTACGCCACCTCGGGTACGCGCATCGCCCTGCGCTTCTTCGCGGGCTGGGGCTTCGACGAGAGCATCGTGGGCGAGCCCGACGCCATTGCCATGGCGACCTCCGGCGGCGTCCCGATGGGCGGCACGCTGCAGCCCGGTGAAGCGGATGAGGGCAGTCCCACCTTCTTCGCCTGGGCCGGCGCCGACCTCATGAGCGCTCCCCTGCAGCGGGTGCAGGTCGTCAAAGGCTGGATAGACAACCAGGGTGTCACCCACGAACGCGTGCGCGACGTGATCTGCTCCGACGGCCTGGAAGTCGATCCCGATACCGGGCGCTGCCCCGACAACGGCGCCGGTGTAGACACCTCTGATTGCAGCCTGCTGGGGGATACCGGTGCGGAGGAACTCGTCGCCGCCTGGCAGGATCCACAGTTCGACCCGGCACAGAATGCGTTCTACTACGTAAGAGTCCTGCAAAACCCCACCTGCCGCTGGTCGACCTACGACTCCCTGCGCCTGGGGCGCGAGCCGCCCCCGCACGTGCCGGCGACGATACGGGAGCGCGCCTGGTCCTCGCCGATCTGGGTCGAATAGCCACGGGCGGGGCGGGGAACTCCCTGCCCCGCCCGGCCCCAAAAAAATTCCATACCCACTGCATCCAAACCCGTCTCCCGGCGCATCTCTACTAGTATCAACCTGCAAAACAGGCAGAGGAGGGAGAGAGATGGAGAGTGCGGCGGCGGGGCTTGGCGCAATGGGCTTCTGGATATTCATCGCGGCGTGTGTTCTGGGCGGTATATGGGACGCGGCGCGCAAGCGGGAATCGCAGCAGGAAACCCTGCGGCGCCTGGTGGAAAGCGGCCGGGACATCAACCCCGAGCTCGTGGAACAGGTGATCAACGCGAGCGGCGGCGGCGACACGGTCGCGCGCGACCTCAAGGTGGCCGGACTTATCGTGATATTCATTGCACCGGGCCTGCTGGTCATGGGCCTGCTGCTGGGGCAGATCGCCGAAAATGCGGTGCTCCCCCTGTTGGGCGCCGCCAGTATTACCGGCTTCCTTGGAATGGGGCTGCTGCTCGCCTCGAAGGTGGCAGCCAGGCACGACGCGAAGGGCGGCGACAAGGCCGCCTGAATGTCACCCCCGGGCAAGCACACAGGCGCGCGCACCGGTGACGGGCCGGCCCATCACCCGGCCCACCACTACGCCGAGGGACCCGAGGCGCTGATAGTCAGCATCGCGGCGAAGGGTGATCGCGAGGCGTTCGACGAGCTGGTGCGACGACGGCAGGGCTGGATGCGCAACCTGTTGCGGCGCTGCTGCGGCGACGAGGCCCTGGCGGACGACCTCGCACAGCAGGCCTTCCTGCACGCCTGGCGCAAACTGCGGCAGCTGAAGGAACCGGCCAAGTTCGGCGGATGGCTGAGGCAGATCGCGGTTACCACTTTCCTGCAGCAGCGGCGCGGGCGCGATGTGCTGGGCGACGCCGGGGAAATTCCGGACTCGACACCCGCGCGGCCGGACAGGCCCGGGCTCGCGATGGACCTGGAGAAAGCCCTGGCGACACTGTCCGGGGACAGCCGGCTGTGCATCGTATTGTCCTACCGCGAGCGCATGTCCCACGGGGAAATAAGCCGGGCCACCGGGATTCCCCTGGGCACCGTGAAATCGCTGATCAGTCGCGGCAGTGCCCGCCTCCGGGAAATACTCTCTGATTACGGAGACTCCACATGAACGAAGAGCGCGACCCCTTCCTCGAACAGATGTTTGCGGAGGCGGAACAGACCCTGCCCGCGGAGGACTTTGTCGCGGGTGTCTCCCGGTGCATCGCGGCGCGCGACCGGCGCATATTTCTCGGCCGTATCGTCATCGCGGTCGCCATCGTTGCACTGGAGCTCATCCTCGAGTCGCCCATACAGCACAGCGTCGCGGGAGTATCCGGCGTACTGGAACTGAGCCTCGTGCCCATCGAGAACGAGTGGGTCGCCTTCGCCATGGCGCCGCTGAACAGCCTCGCCGGGGTCGCCGGCATGTCGCTGCTGGCCCTGTACGCCATCTACAGGAAGGTTTTCTGTTGAACGGCAACAATGCTATACCTCTCCCGTAAGTCCTGAAGACCGGGTACCGGAAATGAACAGGCCTCGAAAACGCGTCATCGTCCTCGGCGCGGCTGGACGCGTCGGCTCGCAGATCTGCGCCGAGTTGCTGCGGGCCGACGTGGACGTAGTGCTGGTGGATGTCCTGCCCCGGACACAGCTCGAGCAGCGGGCGGGGCGCCTGCTGAATGACGCGTTGTTGGCGTCAGATCGCAGTACAGCCAGCGCGGCGGTGTGCGGCGACTTCGACGCGACGGACCGCGACGCCCTGGTCACGCTGTTCGCTGGTGAGCGGCCCGACCTCGTCATCAACTACGCCATCCCGATCACCTGGGACGCGACCAAGCGACTGCCCAACTACGCGAGGATCAGCGCCGCCGGGCTGGGCGCCTTCACGCCGATACAGGTGCTGGTGCCGCTGCTGGTCGGCCGGGCGCTGGCGGAGTCGGGCGTCCGCTGCAATTACATGGTGGGCAATCTGCCCGACATTACCGGCCCGGTGATCACGGCAATCGCCGGCGCCGGCGGTGTAACGCCACCCCTGTGCGGCGCCGGTAACGTCGGCCTCAACCAGGTGGCCCTGCGGCGGCAGGTGGCCGAGGACAGGGGTGTCACCATCGACGGGGTCGACGTCGCGCTGGTCTCTCACCATGTGCATTGGGTGGCGCCGAGGGAGCCGGGCTACAGCAACGAGGCGCCGTTCCTGGCGAAGGTCGCGGTCAGCGGAACAGACATCACGGCAGAGTTTTCCAAACTGCGGGATGTGATGAACCGCGCGGTGCAGGCGTTTTACGAGCCCGACGCCGGCTTTTCCTCGACCACCGGCATCCTGGCGAGCCGGGTGGCACTGGCCTTGCTCGACGACTCCGGTGCAAAACATCGCATGCATGTGCCTGCACCCAACGGCCTGCCGGGGGGCTACCCGGTGGCGATCAGCGGCGGGGAGGTGTCTGTCGACCTGCCTCAGGAGTGGAAGCTGGAGGATGCCGTCCAGGCGATGGAGGTGTGCCACACACTCGACGGCGTCGAGGCCATCGAGACAGACGGCAGCGTCCGCTTCACGGACGCTGCGCGCGATATTCTCCGCGACGAAGTCGGTTTCGAGCTGCCGGCCTGCATGGCGCCGGGGGACATCGGACAGGTCGCCGCTGCACAGATCGCCACATTGAAAGCCCGGTTTCCGTAGCGCATTTAATGACGTGGACCGCTCCGCCACCGCATGCACTCGCACGCCCGATCGCCTACACTGACAAAAAAGAATCGGCCGCGCCACGGGCCGATGATATTGTCGAGGCACTCCTGTGAAGCTCCAAACAGCCATTCTCCTCGCGGCACTGGCACTCGCCGCCTGCAGCGACGGCGGCAATTCCAACCGAGACGGGGGCGGCGACACACTACAGCCTGCCTCTTCGGAAGCGTCACTGACCTACTACGGGCACACGCGGTTCCTGATCGACAGTCGCTGCGCCACCTGTCACAGGGAGGGCGGTGACGCGCCCTTTTCGCTGAGCACCTACGGGGAGGTCGCGGCCAAGCACTCCGCAATGACGTACTCGCTGGAATCCCGGAGGATGCCGCCGGCAGGATTTTCGGCCCTTTCCGAAACCGAGCGCGACCTGCTGCTGCGCTGGCTAGAGTCCGGCGCCCCCCGCGGTGAGCCGGGTGTGCAACCGGGTACCCCGTACACCTACTTCGCCCACACCAAGTCCATAATCGACACCCGATGCGCCACCTGCCACGCGCCGGGCGAGCTCGCCCCTTTCAGCCTGACTGACTACGATTCGGTCTACGAACTGCGTGCGGCGGTTGAACAACAGGTCGACTCCGGCGCGATGCCGCCCTGGCCCCCAACCAATCACTACGTACCGCTGCGCCACAACCGCTCCCTCAGCGGCGAGGAGAAGGCGATCCTGAAGTCCTGGATTGCCGGTGGCGCGCCGCGCGGCAACCCCGACGAGTACGTGCCGCCAGGGGATGAGACGGTTACTGTGGAGTTCGACGCCACGCTCCCTGTCAACGCAGCCTTCACGCCCACCCGCCGCCCGGACCAGTACCGCTGCCTGATGATCGACTGGCCCTTCGATGAGACCGTATTCGTCGACGCGGTCAACCTCCTGCCCGATGTCAGAGCCCAGGTGCACCACGGCTTCGCCTCGGTGGTGAATCCCGAGGACGTGGCCCTGTACGATGCCGCCGACGGTGCCGACGGCAATCCCGGTTTCGATTGCCTGGGCGGGGTGTCGCCGCCGGGCGCGAGGGTTCGCCCGCGCCTCCTGACGGTATGGGCACCGGGCAACCTGCCCAATGTTTTTCCCGAGGGCACGGGCATGCGAATCGAGCCGGGCTCGAAGATCGCACTGCAACTGCACTACAACACTTTGAACGTGGAGCCCCGACCCGACCGCTCCAGTATCCAGCTACGGTTCGTCGACAGCGTCGAGAGGGAGGGTTTCACCGCCTTCTTCCAGGACCTGGCATGGATACCTCCCGGCGGCATGCCCATACCCGCGGGCGACCCGGCGGTGACATTCGAGTACACCACCAGCCTCGCGTTACCCATCGTCGTATCGGGCGGGCTCGAGCTGGGCATTCCGCCGGAAGGTCCCATCTCGATGCACACCGCGTTCCTGCACCAGCACCAGCTCGGCAGTGCCACGTCCATCGAGCTGATCAAGGCCGACGGCACCGAGGTCATGTTGGTAGAGATCCGCGACTGGGACTTCGACTGGCAGGAGGACTACGTTTTCGAGGAGGAGGTGACACTGTACCCGGGAGACCGGCTGCGCCTGACCTGCACCTTCGACAATACCGCCGCCAACCAGCAGTTTGTCAACGGTGAGCAGCTCGAACCGCGTTACGTGGAGTTCGGCGAGGGGACACTGGACGAGATGTGCGTGAACTATTTCTTCGTCACCGCGCCCTCGCAGGAGCGTATTGACGAACCCCAGACCTTCCCCCCCACGGTTGCGTTCCGGCAGCCGCAATACATGCAGCAGTTTCACGCGGGGGACTACGTGCCCATCGAGTTGCTGGTGAACGCGTTCAGACTGCAGGAGCCGGGCACGGGCCATGCACAGCACGGGCACGAGAGCTCGGCCGGGTCGGCCGACCACAGCCACCAAAGCGGTCACTATCACATTTATCTCGACAGCGAGGACGACAGCGCCGACCACCTGACCAACTGGGACCGCTCGACGTTTTACCGTCTGCCGGACGATATCCCGGCCGGTGAGCACACCCTGCGGGTAAGCCTGCGCGATGACCAGCACGAGGCTGTCGGCGTGGAGAGCCGCGTCACCTTCATGGTGTTGCCCGGCGATATCCCCGGCGGCACGGGCGAGTCCCTCATCGATGTGAACCTATGGCAGCGCCGGCCAATCGAGGAGGATGCCTGGGAGGCGCACAGGCCCGAGGAAATAAATTGCCCTGACAATGCGTGGTACGAGGAGGACGGCGCACTGGAGGTGCAGACCGGCTACTGCAACTACCTGTCCCTGGTGCAACCGAGCCAGGTTCCGGTCTACAGCGGCGAGTCGTTGAACCTGACCCTGTGGCACGGCCCGCTGCGCCTGGAGGTCCCAGCGGAGGCACACGTCGCCCTCTATATCGGCGGCGAAGTCCTCTGGGAGGCCGACATAGAGATACCCAATCCCGGTGGTATCTACGATATCTCCCTGCCTGTCGCCCGCGACATACCGGCGGGGACTGAGATCAACTACCACCTGCACAACCACGGCTTCAATACCTGGACCCTGCTGGCCCTGGACGTGGAGCGCTAGGCCCCGCCGCGAACGACGGGGCCCCTCGATCAGTCTGCTGACCCTAGTCCACAAGCAAGAGGCGTTGCAGTAGCAGCTGGTCGCCCGGTGTTACCTCGTTGTCGTAGTTGAGATCGCAGAAGACCTGTTCGTTGACGCTCAGCTGTGCCTCCATGGAGAGGTGCCTTTGCAGCAGGAGCAAATCACCGAGACTCAGGCCGGCAGTGGCGTCCACGTCGCAGGGAAACTGCGAGACGGTGGGATCGGACCCCGCCGCAATTTCCGCGCCGTCGTTCACCCCGTCGTCGTCAGTATCACTGTCAGTGGGGTCGGTACCGAACACCAGCTCCGCACCGTCGAGGACACCGTCGTCATCGCTGTCGTTGTCGAGGGGGTCGGTCCCGGTGTCGTTCTCGTCGACAAAAATGCCCGTGTTGGTCTCCACGTCGTCCGTGAGCCCGTCTCCGTCGCTGTCCACCGGTGGCGGCGCCGACACCACGAGCGAATTGATGCGGAAGGTCGAGTCGCCGATGATGCCGCTGCGCTCGGGTGTGCCCAGGGTAAAGGAAGTCACCTCGGTATCCACGATGTATTCCCAGTTGGAGAGATCGCCTCCCGTGCGAGTGGCGTTGTTCTCGTCAATGGTGATGATTCCGCCGCCGTCCAGTGACAGTTCCGCCCGCTCGCTGGTGGCGATCGGCTCGAACAGATCCAGGTGTACCGCGTCCAGCACCACCGTCTGACTAAAAGTAAATATCAACGTCTCCTGATCTTCACCGACGGCGTAGTTATCGACCGCATTGTCGTCCGCAAATCCGGTGTCGTTGCCGAGGCCGGAACTGCCCTGGGTCACGCTCCCGTCCACCGCGGTGATCGTCAGCGTCACGGTGTCGCCATTGCCCGGGTCGAAAGTGTACATCGTGGGGCCGCCGGACGTGAGGTCGATCGTCGCCGGCGGGCCAGGGGGCGGTGTGCCGCCGGTGATCAGCGTGAAAACCTGCGATATGTTCGCGCCGGTATTGCTGTCCTCCACGGTAAACATCGTCACACCGAGGTAGGAGAGATCGAAGTTTATCGGGTCGGTGAGGAACACCGTACCGAAGTCACTCGTGACATTGTTGCAACCGTTTACGAGTCCGCCGTTATTGGTGCAGTTGACGAGCTGGCTATTGCCGCTCACAGCACCGAGGCTGTCCGGCGTCCATGCACCCGAAACCGTGGCCACGGTTTCGGTTGTCGTGTTGGTAAACCCGGTTACGGTCGTGGTGGTCAGGTCCATCGTCAGCGTACCGGCCACCGTATCCAGTGTTGCGGTGCCGCCGCCGGTACCTGAACCCGAAGTTGCCCCTGAAACGGTGATCGACTGGCTCACGCTGAACGACTGCGCCATCACCGGCGCGCCTGTGGCTAGACCTATCACCCACAGACCGAGCGCGGCCAGTCCCTTCAACCGTGCCGCACACCGGTCCGGGCGCATGTGTCCTGTTATTTCTAATAGTGGCTGTCCCATGGGCTTAAAGGTCCTCGACGTGCGTCATCACCGGTGTGACGTTTGCAATCACATCGCCGTTCATGTCGATGTAGTAGCTGTTGGCGACATCGACGCTGAAACTCGCCTTGGCTTCGGTGGCCCAGGGCTGGTTATTGGAGGGGAAGTAGTTCAGCCTGACCCTGAGGTCAGACAGCAGGGAGGAGTTCTGGTCGAGGTTGGCCAGCGTCTTGAAGCCCGCGGGGTTCAGCAGTGTCACGTAGAGCGTACCGGTACCGTCACCGTTGGGCACGTGGTTGTAACTGAGCTGTGCGAATGGGTTGTGTCCCGCGGGAACCACCACCGGCTCAACACCCGGCCTGAAGAAGCTGTCATCGTTGTAGTCGATCACGAGGTACGCGCCGCCCACCTCGCTGACCCCGGTGAGGTCATCGGGTTCGATAAGGAAGTTCCTGCCGTTGTCGAGGTAACCCAGGAACTGGCGAATGTACTCACTGTCCGGTGCCGAAGTCCCGGGGATGATCTCGATAGGTATCGCACTGAGGTCACCTTCGACCGCGTTCCCGATCGGCGTCAGCTTGGGCGATGTCACCGCAACTGTCGCGTCACCCACCGCCAGCGGAAGCGGGGACGTGTACTGGCCCGGGTAGGTCAGGGGGACCACCGCAAACCAGCCGCCGTCGAAGGGCACCATATCTGTCAGCGCGTAGTTCGTAATGGTCCCTTCGAGGTTGCTACCGGTCAGCCAGGAGCTGTAGTCGGGGAAGGACTTGAACAGGTAGCGCGCCTCGAGGTTGTGCACGACGTTGTTGGCATCGGTCAGGGTAATGGTGAGGTCGCTGCGGGCCAGCGCCACCTCGCCGTTGACGTTGCGCTCGATGCCGCCAAGGCCCAGCACTACGTGGTCACCCGCCCGGGCGTAGCCCGGTACTGTCTTGGTCTGGGCACAACCGACCACCCAGGAGAGGGCGAGAAGGAAGATCACGCCCTGGATTCGTTTGATTCTGGAAAACATAACTACTCTCTCTGGTTGTTTATTATTGGTTCATAGACAGACTTAACTGCCGTCTAACAATCAGGCGTTCCGTCGCCCGGCGGCGGAATGCTGTCACCGGCGCACGCCGCGATACGGTGTGCGCCTTCGCTGCAGGCAGCGTGAAACCGGCCTTTCTTTTGCGTTATACTCGCGTTGCCCTCGAACACTCCCGCTGCAATGGCGAGGCGAATCCGGGTCTGACATCACGACCGGCAGGGCCGCCACGCTACCACAACAAATTTGACTCGTGTGCGCCGCGGTGGCGACATTCGGCACAGTCCGAAGACATAACAACCGGCAGTATGGGATGGTGTACGGAGCGAATTTTATAGTGACTGTTCGCGATTTAGCGCACGGTAAATCAAATAGATAAACTTTGCGGGCAGGCGGGCCGGCCCCTATCGACAGGGAGTGGCGCCACGATCAACACGGACATCGACGGGGATGGCGCCATCACAACGCAACCATCCCTGCTTCCCGCATTCGGGAACGCCGCGCTGGAGAACGCCTACCGCGATTCCCTTTTCGCGTCGCGACGGGGCCTTATCCGGGTCGGCCTGGCGCTCGCCGCCCTCCTGTTCACCGTTCTCGAACCCCTGGCGCGGTCGCTGGTTCCCAGCGGCATTCCCGGGGCCGACCAGGCCGTGCGCTGGCTGGTCAATGTCCCGGCGATCCTGCTGTGCCTGGCAGTACTGGAGCGTGCACAGGACAAAGGCCTGGTCGAGCGCTGTTTCGTCGGGTCCCTCGCGGTCATCCTGCTGGCCAACGCGGCGCTGCTCTGGTTTTCATCCGGCGCCGACCGGCAGTTCTACGCTATCGCCAGCATACAGATCATGTTGTTCGGTTTTGTACTGCTGGGCCTGCGTTTCCGTGTCGCGTTCCCCTGCGTGGTCGCCTGTTTCGGCGCCACCGCATTTACCGCGCTGGCGCTTGAGGTCCTGGACGCTCCCGCAAACGTGCTGGGCAGCGCGTACCTGACCCCCGTGCTCGTGTTCTTCGGGCTCGCCTTCGCCGCGTACATCATCGATGTCTCGTCGCGGGCCGCGTTCCTGGCCGGGCGCGAGCGGGACGCCGAACTGCAAAAGCGCCTCGCACTGGAGACCGAGCGTCGGCGCTGGGTGCAGGGGGGCAAGGACTATCTCAACCACGAGATCAAGAATGCATTGCTGGGCATCTCCTCGTCGCTCAGCCTGTTAGGGCGGCGCAACGACGATACCGGCCTGGCCGACTATATCGAGCGCGCCCAGACGAGCACCGAGTTCATGAAAAGGCTGCTGGCGGACGTGAGCGCCTCGACGGACCTCGACGCGGCCCTCGCCGTGATCGAACTACGGGCGACGGACCTCACGCGCCTGCTGGCAAACAGGACGGCGGAGTATCGCGAGATCTACCCCGACCAGCCCTTCAGTGTCGAGCTCGCGGAGGCCGTGCAGGTGGACTGCGACGCCGACCGGATCGTGCAGTTACTGGACAAGCTCACCGACAACGCCGTTACCCACAGCGACGGCACCCATGCCGTAGAGATCCGGCTGACTGCTGATGGCGCCAGCGCGCACCTGGACATCGTCAATGTGGGCGATTTGCTCGTCGATGACGCGGGCGACATCTTCGAGCCCTTCGTCAGCAGCCGTGCCGCGGGCGATGACAGTGGCTTTGGCCTCGGGCTCTACATCGCGAAGCGTATCGCCGAGGCGCATCGCGGCCGCATCCTGGCGCATGCCATCGCCCAGCCGCCGGGCGCACGCTTCTCCGTCTCGCTGCCGCTGTCAAAGGGCTGACCTGCAGCCCGCCGCTCAGGGTGTCACCCAGCGGTAACCCAGTCCCCGCTCGGTGCGGATACAACGGAAGTCGGCATCGGCGGCCTTGAACGCATCGCGGATCGCCTTGAGGTGCGCCGTAACGGTGTTGTCTTCCACCACGATGTTGCAGGCTTTCATCAGCTCGCGATGGGATTTCACCTGCCCCGGGGGCGAACAGAGCTCGCGCACGATCCAGTAGTGTGTGAGCGACAGGCCGACATCCTGCCCCCGCCACGTCGCGCGGGAGTATTCCTCGTCGAGCGCCAGCTCTCCGACGACGATGTCCGCGCGGTCCGCCGTCGCGCGCAGGGCCTCGAGGCGGCGGAACAGCGCCTCGATACGCACGACGATGTACTCGATCGACGCGTCCTTGGTGATGTAGTCGTCCGCGCCCAGGCGCAGCCCCGAGATCTTGTCGATCTCGCTGTCGTGCGAGGTGAGGAAGATGACAGGCACGTCCTCGGACAGCCGCCGCAACTCGCTGCAAACGTGAAACCCCGCGTCACGCTCGCCGTGCAGGGATACATCGAGCAATACGAGATCGGGCAGGGACTCCGCGAAGGCCGACAACGCCGCTTCCTTGCCCGGGAGCGGGATGACCTCGAACCCCTCGTCCCTGAGCATCTCGGTATAGTTTGCGAGAATAACGGGGTCGTCCTCGACATAGGATATGGTGCGCCGCATGTCTGCTTCCCTGGCAAGCCGCTGTGCTCCAGGTTCGAGAGTATAACCGCCCCGGTGCGGATGGGGCCGGAATTTGTCCGGCGCATTGAAAAACAGTCCGCGTTGTTTGTTCCGCAACACGGTTTCCTGCGGCGTCCCGCGCAGATCAATTCGCGTATACTTTCCCTGCCCGCAATGTCGACAACCTGGTTGAGGCCGGTAAGGAATGAAGGCATGCCCAGAGACAAGGAAAACTTTCTGCACCTGCTGCGCTCCAGCTTTCCCATCATCGTGGTGGAGACGCACGACGAGCAGCGCGTAACGCAGATCCTGCAGGCCTCCGCCAGCGGCAATGTCGAGTTTGGCCCCCTCTACACCTGGAGCGCGATCAAGGGGCTGGAATCCTCGATCGGCCGGGCGACCCGCGAATGGCGCCTGGAAGACATGGAGGGTACGGCCGATACCGAGCCCGTCAAGGACACCAGCTCGCCTGAAGAGGCGCTGCGTTATATCAAGGAAACCATCCGCTCCGGCGTGGTGCTGCTGCCGGATTTTCACGCCTACCTGACCAACCCCTCGGTGCTGCGCATGGTCAAGGAGATCGCCCAGGACCACAACGTCAACCCCGTGACCCTGGTGCTGGTCAGCCACGCTTTCGACGTCCCGCCGGAAATCGAGCGCCTCTGTGCGCACTTCGAGATCAGCATTCCCGACGAGAAGCGCATCCGCAAACTGCTCGCGGACGAGGTGCAGTTGTGGCGAATGCGGCAGGAGAACAAGAAGATACAGGCGGACATGAAAACCATCGATCTCCTGGTGCGCAACATGACTGGGCTGACCGAGAGCGACGTGCGGCGACTGATCAAGGGCGCCATCTACGACGACCAGGCGATCACCCACAGCGACGTCGAGGGGGTCATGCAGGCGAAGTACCGCATGATCTCCCGCGGCGGCGCGCTGCAGTTCGAGTACGACACCGCTTCGTTCACCGACATCGCGGGCTTCACCAGTCTCAAATCCTGGCTGGACATGCGCAAGCCATTCTTCGTCGCCGCCGACGATACGGGAGACATCGACGTACCCAAGGGTATGCTGCTCGTCGGCGTGCAGGGCTGCGGCAAGAGCCTCGCGGCCAAGGCGGTGGCCGGCGCCTGGGGCGTGCCGCTGTTGCGCATGGATTTCGCCGCGTTGTTCAACAAGTACATCGGCGAGAGCGAGCGCAACGTGCGGGAAGCGCTGAAATCCGCCGAGGTACTCGCCCCCTGCGTGTTGTGGATCGACGAGATCGAGAAGGCGGTCACCGGGCAGAACGACGATACCGGCACCTCCTCCCGCCTGCTGGGTACGCTGCTGACCTGGATGGCGGAGAAAAAATCCCGCGTGTTCATCGTTGCCACCTCCAACGACATCGAGAAACTGCCGCCGGAGATGGTGCGCAAGGGGCGCCTGGACGAGATATTCTTCGTCGACCTGCCGGACGCGAATACCCGCTCGGCGATCTTCCGCCTGCACATCGAGAAGCGGGGGCTGAACGCGGAGGACTTCGACTACGCGGCGCTGGTCGCAGCCGCCGAGGGGTTTTCCGGCGCCGAGATCGAACAGGCGGTGGTGTCCGCGATCTACCGCGCCCACGCGGAAAAGGGCACGATGGCGGACGAACACCTGCTCACGGAACTCGCCGCGACGCGACCCCTGTCCGTCGTTCGCGGCGAGGCCATCGCCGCCCTGAAATCCTGGGCCCAGGACCGCACCGTGAGCGTCTAGTGACACCCCGAGCGCCCAGGGCACTTTGATGTTTTCGCGACCATAACGAATAATAGCTAATGCAATCCGATCCCACGCCGCAGGCACCGGCGCCTGACATCCACCGCGGACGCCTGCAACGCGCGCCCGACGCCGACGGCTACCGCGTGGCCACCTTCGCCGATGTCATGCGGCGCCACGGCTTCACCATGGCGCTGCTCGCCACACTGTGCCTGCTGGTACCCGGCGCCTGGGGCCTGCTCGAGGCGACGACGGCGCGGGCGGTCGGACAGCCGCTGCCCTACCTCGCGGGCCTCGCGGCCATGTTGCTGTTCTTCGCCTGGTGGAGTGTGCGCCGGCGCGGCAGGGGGATACGCCAGGTCCAGTGGATAGCCTACCTGCTCATGATTTCCGTGGTGGAGGAGATCACCTTCCGCCTGGTGTTCCCAACGCTACTGGCGAACGCGCTGCCGCTCCCCGCGGCCCACATCATCAGCAACCTCGCCTTCGCGGTCATCCACTACTTCACCCTGCGCTGGCGACTGGGCAACTGCGTGGGCACCTTCCTCGGCGGCATGGGGCTCTCACACGTGATGGAGCAGGGCGACCTGGTGCTGGTCATCCTGGTGCACTGGATCGGGACATTCCTGAACACGCCCCTGCCACCCTCCGAGTCATCCGCGGGGCCCGCCCGGCAGTCTCCCGGGGAGTAGGGGCCCTTCCCCGGCGGTGTCCGCCGGGGCCAGATCGCGTATCATAAGCCGCCAGCTACCCAAGGCCCGGAAACACAGCCCATGAGCAGTGATTACAACGTCTCCTACTCCTACTCCATGGGAGGCCAGGCGCCCAAACCGGCGTCCGGGGACACCACCCTGTACACCTTCGAGGACTGCGACGAGGTCAACCTGGGCAACGGCGCCGTGGTCCTGGTCAACCGCACCCGGGGCATACAGGGCGTGGTCACCCGCGACGTCGCCATCGCGCTGAGCCACTGCCGGGACCTGCGCAGCCTGCAGGGCCACGCGGAGTACCTGACGCAGTACATGCCCGAACTGGGCGGCGACGTCGGCGGCGTGCTGCAGGTGCTGGAGACCGTGCGCGACACGGGGCTGCTGGTCCCTTCCTCCGCTTACGAGGCCGTGATTCGCGCCTGCCCGGTTGACGCCGACAGTCCCGCGCCCTCGCGCGTGTTCATTATCACCTGCGACCGCCCCGCCGCGGTCGAGCGCCTGCTCGAGTCCCTGCTGGCCTGCGGTACCCTGGGCAGCCACGACGGCCTGTACCTGGTGGACGATTCGCGCGACGGGGACAACGCCGCGCGCAACCGGGACCTGGTGGAAACCTTCAACCTGCACAGCGCGCGGCCCATGAACTATTTCGGCACGGAGGAGCGCGAGGGTCTCGCCGCCGGACTGGCGGAGCGCCTGCCGCAACACGCGGAGGCGGTGCGCTTCCTGCTCGACCGCGAACAGTGGCAGGGGCATAAGACCTACGGCCTGTCGCGCAACATCTGCCTGCTGTTGTCGGTGGGTTATCGCGCGGTGGTCATGGACGACGACGTGTTGTGCACCGCCATCGATTCCCCGTTCAAGCTGCAGGGCATGCAGTTCAAGGACGGCATGTCCGAGGCGGAGTTCTACCCCACGGAGAACGCCTGGCGCTCCAGTAATCCCGCCCGCGGCGAGGATCCCCTGAGCGGGCACCTGCGCTGTCTCGGCAGGGGCCTGGGCGACGCCCTCGCGGCACTGCAACTGGACGCGCCCGGGGCGGGCGAACTGACCCGCAGCCACGGCGCCGTCCTGGCGAAGGTCAGCGCGAACAGCCGGGTACTCGTCACCCAGAACGGCACCTACGGCGACCCGGGTACGGGCGATACCGCCTGGTGTTTCAACCTCGACGGCGATTCGCTGGACAGGCTGCTCGCCGAACCGGGCCCCACACCCAAGATGGCTATCCGCCAGTACTGGATGGGCTGGTCCAGGCCGACCTTCTCCAGCCGGGCGAACATGTCGCAGGTGACGGGCCTGGACAACAGCGCCATGCTGCCGCCCTACTTCCCCGCGTGGCGCGGCGAGGACCAGGTGTTCGGCGCCATGGTGGAGTACCTGTACCCGGACTCACTGGTGCTCAACTATCCCTGGGCGGTGCCACACCTGCCCTTCGAGGAGCGCACAGGCGATATCACCCCCCACCCGGAAAACGGCGGCATGGGGATGATCGAATCGCACATTACAGACAACGTGTCGCGGGAGCCGGGTCCTACGGTGCAGACGCGCCTGGCCGGCCTTGTACTTCTGGTGCAGTCGCTCGCGGAGCGCTCCGACAGCTCGCTGGGCGGCGCCTTCCGCGCGGCGCTCGCGGAGGAACAGGGAGGCACGGTGCGCGCGCTGGCGGAGAAACTCAAGGCCGCCCCGGAATCGGCACAGAAGTGGCGCTCCCTGCTCGAACATCGCCAGCAGGCGTTTTTACAGGCGCTGGCAAAGCGCGAGGTGCCGGTGAAAATCGGCGGCGTGCCCGAGGGCATGTCCGAGGAAGAGCTGTGGCAACGGTTTCGCGAACTGGCGGCGGGTTTCGCCGGGGCCCTGCAGGCCTGGCCGGAGATACGCGAAGCCGCCGCCTCCCTCACGGGAAACGACGGCTGATTTGCAGCGCGCGGCTCAGAAGTTGTAGGACAACTCCACGCCGTAGGTCTGCTGGCGGCCCGGGAAGTAAGAAGCAGAGCCTATACCCCCGGTGCTGATAATGCCGGTGCCCACGTACTCCTCGTCGAACAGGTTGTTCACGTAGCCGGCCACTTCCAGGCCCTCGATGCCGGCGGGACGGAAAGCCACGCGGGCGTTCCACACCCAGTAGTCCTCCAGGTAGGCGATAGGCTCGGAGGCGGCCGCGGCGTCCAGCCCGATAAACACCTCGTCGTTGTAGTACCCGCTGATGCGCGGCGCCAGCTCGCCGACGTCCAGGTCCCAGGTGTACTGGGCCATCACGGTCCAGGTCGTCTCCGGAATGTAGGCGAAGTCCTCGTGGGAGCGGTCGATCAGCGAACCGTCCGCCTCCTCGTCGATGAAGTCATCGTACTCCGCGTCGATCCAGGAGCCGGTCAGGGACAGCATGAGTGCATCCGTGGGCAGCCAGTTCATCTCGATTTCCGCGCCCTGCATGGTCGCCGAAGCGGCGTTGATAATACCGTCGAGGGTGGTGGTCTCATCGATGGTCCGGGTCACACGCAACTGGATGTCGTCGTACTCGGAATAGTAGATCGAGGTGTTGATCCTCAGGGTGTGGCTGAACAGGTCCATCTTGGCGCCCAACTCGTAGCTGACGATCTCCTCCGGGTCGAAGGGCAGCAGTTCGTCGCCGAAGGGCGTAAAACCGCCGGCCTTGAAGCCCTCGCTGTAGCTGGCATAGAACATGCCGGAGTCCAGCGCGCCGTCGGTCCAGCTGTCCGGCGCGAACGCGGTGATGGTCACCGCGGGGGTAAACACCGACCAGTCGTCATCGCCCTGCTGTTCCGGGACGGTGGGGTTCGGCACCACGTCCTGCAACGCTGTCTCGAGGGCGTCGAAATCCTCCCTGGAAATATCGCCCGGCGACGGGGTCGCGGTGGAGTAGTTGAGCTGCTTGGCCTCTTTCTTTTCTTCGGTGTAACGAGCACCCAAAGTCAGTTGCCAGTAGTCCGAGAGGTGCAGGATGGCCTGGCCGAAGATTGCCCAGGACTCGTTGTCGAACTCGCTGATCTCCAGTCCGCGGAAGCCGACCACCGTCGGGGGAAAGACATTTACTGTGCCGTCGTCGAGGGGCCTGCCCGTGTAGCCGCCGCGGCCGATGGTGGTACCCGAGGGCGACTCGTCGATCTCCTCTTTAGAGGCAAAGACGCCGACGGTATAGCCGACAAACTCGTCGAAGGCATCTCCCACGAGCTGGAACTCCTGGGAGATGAAAGTGCGTTCCTCGCCGCCGGCCTCGATACCGCTGCCCTCGAGCTGGCGATTGGACTCCACCCGGTTGGAGATGCTGAAGATGGGCGTCGCGTCCACGTCGCCGCCCTGGATAATGTCGTCCTGGTACAGGTAGCCGGTGATGCTCTTGAACGTGAACGCGTCCAGTTCCCACTCGAGGGTGAGTCCGGCCATCTGGTTGGTCATCTCCCAGGGCTGGGCCTGCCGGTCCATCAGGACTTCCTCGTCGTCCATCAGCGCCTCGCTCGCGGCGCACACGTCGGGAAAGGCGCGCGCGTCGCCCGGGGCGGTGAAGCCCTGCAGCGCGCCCGCGGAGCTGCCGAGAATACAGTTGACCGGCGCGATATTTTCCTCGCGCTCGCCGTAGAACAACATGAGGTCCGCGGTCAGGGTGTCGCCGAAATAGCGAAACTGGCCGAGCACGGACTGGCGGTCCGTGTTGCCGTAATCGCGGCCGGACTCGGCATCTTCCCGGTAGCCGTCTTCATTGGCGGAGTCCAGCACCACGCCCACGGATATCGTGTCGGTCAGCGGTCCGCTGGCACCGAGCCGGACATTGGCGCGGTCGAGGTCGCCAAAGTTGCCGTAGGCGAAGCCCTCGAATTCGTCCCCGGGCTTCTTCGTCGTCAACAGCAGCGCGCCGCCGGCGGTGTTCTTGCCGAACAGCGTGCCCTGGGGGCCGCGCAGCACCTGCACGGACTCCAGGTTGATGGCGTCCACCAGCTGGCTGTCGGAGCGTGGGATGAAGATGTTGTCCACGTAAACGCCGACCCCCGGATCGACGCGCGATCCCACTACCCGTGTGCCGACACCGCGAATGGCCAGGTCGGCCTCCTTGCGGCCCTCCCGGCGGGTGAGGCCGGGCACGTGGGCGGTGAGGTCGCCAACGGTGTTGATCTGCGCGGCGCGCATGTCGTCCTCGTTAAAGGCGGTGACCGCCACCGGCGTCTCCTGCAGGGATTCCTCCCGGCGCCGGGCAGTGACCACCACCTCTTCGAGCACCGCGCCCTGGGCCAGGGCCATCGGGGCGGGGGTAAACGGCGTGAGGGCGCCGACGGCGCCCGCGGCAATCAACAGGCGTGCTGCACTTTTCCTGGGTGAGTTCTGCATGGACTGATCCTCCCGGGTGGGGTTATTCATTATGTCTGACCGCCGGATTTTCGGGCCCGGGGCCAGCTGCGGTTCCCATTGCGTGAAAAAAGTATACTCAGGTGTATTTATTCTATCAAGTAACCGTTTTATAGTATGCTAAACCACCGGGGCCCGATGACGCCCCTACAACAGCGAATAACGGAGACCGTATGACCGAGGATGTGGCCCCCCTGGGGCGCCGGGAGCGCAAGAAACAGGCCCTGAGGGCGCGGATCGTGCTGGATTGTTGCACCCTGATCGCCGAGCTTGGGGTCGAGGGGACCAAGCTCGACACGCTGTGCGACCGGGTCGATATCTCCAAGAAGACCTTCTACAACTACTTCGATTCCAAGGACACCCTGCTCCTGGAAATCTGCCAGTCGCACCTGCTGACGGGGATGGAGACCGCCATCGAAACCGCCCTGGCCAGCGGCGCGGATTGCGGCACCCAGCTGGAGATGATCTTTCGCGCGCTGTTCGAGGGGCAGGCGGACGCCGGCCGCTTCGACCTCGAGCTGATCGACTACCTCGTGAGCAACTTCGCAAGCAACCGCGGGGCCAGTATCGGGCTGCTCGACGAGATGAACGGCCATTACATCCGTTTCTTCCGCCACCATCGCGACGTGCTGCGCCCCGAATACACCCCCGAGTTCTGCGGCGAGATGGCCGTGGGTATGCTCGTCTCGGTAATCCTCAACTGGATGAACCACCCGGACAGCGATGGCGCGGCGAAATTGCCGGAGGTCGCCGACTACATTCGACGCAGTATGCTGGTGGACGCCGGTCCGGGCGCAGGCTGAATACCGCCGTGACCACCGGCATCGACGCAGGAGCCCTCCAGGACATCGTCGACGAGGCGGAGCGCCTCTCCCTGCTGTTACGCGAGGGCGAGGGGCGCCGCCACGTACCCTTCACCCTGACACCCTGCCCGGTGAGCGCAGCGGATTTCGCAATTCTGAACGACGCCGCACCGCTGCTGGGGCGCCTGACCCAGGCGATTGCCGCACGGGCATCGCTGATACAGGACGTACACGCCCCCCTGGAGTCCGGCGACGCGTTTTTCTCAGCGCTCATGTCCCTGCACCGACAACTGCACGCGCACGGTGAACCGGCGCGGCTCCCACTGCTGTTACAGCGCAGCGATTTCATGCCCGACCCGCAGTTCGGGCCGGGCCTCGTGGAGTGCAACAGCATCGCCGCGGGCATGGCGCCCTTCGGCGAACGCGCGGCGCAGCTGCACGCCTACGTGGCCGAACACTTCCCCGCCGAGTACCGGGACCACATGACCGATGCCGCGGGCGCGCCGGCGCGGCACCGCGCCAGCGCCGCGATGGCCCGGGCAATCGCGAGCGCCGCTGCACAGATTGCCGGGGATATCGGCGACGACGGCCCCCTTAACGTGCTCATGGTGGTGCAGGAGGCGGAGGACAACATCTACGACCAGCAACTGCTGCAGGAGCAACTGCAAGCCCTCGGCGCAAACACAATGCGTCGCACCTTCCGCGAACTGCACGGCTCGCTGTCCAGCGGTCCGGGCGAGCGCCTTGTCCTCGACGGCTCGACAACGGTGCACGTGGTCTACCTGCGCGCCGGGTACCGCTACCTGGACTACGTGGCCACGGATCTCGATACCCGGCGCTGCTGCGATGCCCTGGAGGACACGCGCCTGTTCATCGAGCGGCACCGCGTGGCGGTCAACGCCACCGTGGCGCAACAGCTCGCGACCAGCAAGCGCATGCAACTGCACCTTTCGCAGCACCCGGGAGAACTGGCAAATCTTGGCTTTGACCCCGCGGAACAATCGCTCCTGCGCTCGATATTCACGCCCATGCACGCCGTCGACGGCGACAGCGCCACGCGGGTGCGGGACACGGGCCCGGACAACTGGGTGCTGAAGAACCAGGGTGAGGGCGGCGGCCACGGGCTGTTCGGCGACGACATACTCCCCGCCCTCGAATTCCTGCAACCCGGCGAGTACGGCGCCTGGACCCTGATGCGCAGGCTGCGGCCGACCGGGAGAGATACGCCGACAATCCTGGTGCGCCAGGGCGCGGCGCAGCGCACCCGGGGGCTGGTCGGTGAGATCGGGGTGTTCACCGCACACCTGGGGGACGCCGCGCTCGACACCTCGGGTGAGCGGCCCGGCCATATCGGCTACCTCGTGCGCTCGCGACCGCCGGAGGTCACCGAGGGCGGGGTGCACTCGGGTTACGGCGCGCTGGACTCGCTGTTCGTCGAGGCCTGAGCCGCGCGATCGGCGCGCCGGAACAGGGCGGCCGCGAGTGCCGAGAACGGCACCACGATCACCCCGTACAGCATGGGCGCCACCAGCATCTCGCGCTGCACCGAGGCGTCGAAACTGATCAGGATGATACCCAGGGCGAGCGGGGCGTTCTGGATGCCGGTTTCCAGGGACACGGCGCGGGCGCGGGAAGGCTCCAGGCGCAGCAGGCGGGCGCTCCCCAGGCCGAGAAGGAAGCCGATGGGGCCGAGCAGGGTCGCGGCGAGGTACACCTGCCATGACACCTGCAGCAGCGCGGCGCCCTCACGCCATACGTTGGCCAGGATCACCAGCAACAGCATCGCGAACCCCGCCCGGGTACCCCAGCGCTCCGCGCGCCCGGCCCAGAGGGTGCTGCGACTGCGCAACCCAATGCCCAGTAGCACGGGCACGAGTACCACCACCAGCGTGGTGACGATATTGGCGTAGGGCACCGCCAGGTCCGCGCCGCCCGCGGCACTGAAGCCGCGCGTATACAGCCACAGGAGCAGGGGAATGGCAGCGATGGCCACCAGGGTGGACACCACGGTCATGGAGATGCTCAGCGCCAGGTCGGCGCGGGAGAGGTAGGTGAAGAAATTCGAGGTCGTGCCGCCGGAGGAGCAGCCCATGATCACCAGGCCGACCGCCGCGGCCGGGGACAGGTCCAGCGCGACCGCCAGCGTGTAGGCGATGGCGGGCATCCAGCCGAACTGGCTGGCGAGCCCGATAACAACGGGCAGCGGGCGGCGCAGTACCGCGCGGAAGTTGTCCAGGCTGAGGGTCGCGCCCATGCCCAGCATCAACAGCAGCAGGAAGACCGACAGCAGCAGTGTCTCGAGGCTGTTGAGGCTCACGTGCGCTTCTCCCGGCCGGCCCACACCCGCGGTTCAGGGGCGGCGGATTGTATACTATCCTCCCCCCAGCGACGAATTATCCCACATGGTGCACAAGCAATGGCCCTGGTCTTCATCGTCAACCTGCTCGTCATCGGCCTCGCGGTCTCCGTTCACTACGAGTCGCTGCGACGCATTACGACTCTGCTGCCCGCGCTGAAGCTGGCTCATCGCCAGCGCATCGTGCTGGGCGTCTTCCTGGCCCTGACCGCCCACGCCGCCGAGGTGTGGATATTCGCGGCCTCGTTCTATCTCATGCACCACGCCGAGGGCTGGGGCCACCTGGCGGGCAACTTTGGTGGCAGCCTGCTGGACTGCGTATACTTTTCCTTTACCACCTACACGACACTGGGCACGGGGGATATCGAGCCGCACGGGGACCTGCGTTTTCTCACCGGGCTGGAGTCCCTGACCGGGCTGGTGCTGATAACCTGGACCGCGTCTTTCCTGTACCTGGAGATGACCCGCTACTGGGACGAGGAGTGAATCATGTTCTGGCGCAACCTGCACTTGATCGTCGGCACACTGGGGCTGTTCCTGTTCATGGCCCAGGGCCAGTATATGGCGCGCGTGCTCGGCGTTCCCGACCTGCCGGACGTGGAGCGCGTGTTGTACCGCTCTGTCCACATCTACCTCCTGGGGGCCTGCGTCGCCAACGTCTGTGTCGGCTATTACCTGGACCCTGCGCGCGCGGCGGGAATTCTGGAGCGCCTGTGTTCTGTATTGCTGCTGGTGTCACCGGCTTTGCTGGGGTTGAGCTTCTTCACCGAAAGTTCCGGGGAGTCGATCGACCGCCCGCTGGCGTCGATGGGACTGTACATTCTCTTCGCGGCCGCGGCGTTGCTGGCGACCATCGCCATGGTCGCGCGCTTCAGACGATCCTGACCGGCGCGCCCTGCCCGGGTGCGGTAATCTCGCCGATGTCGGCCGCCGCGCCGTAACCGTTCTCCACCAACGCGGCCAGCAGTGCCGGTGCCGATGCCGGTGCGACCGCCAACAACAGTCCGCCCCCGGTCTGCGGGTCGTACAGGATGTTGGCCCGCGCGCCGTCCACCCCGGGCGCCATTTTCACCGACGGCGCAGCGCGCTCCACATTGGCGGGGTGCATGGTGCTCAGCCGGTCTTCCCGCAGGCAGCGGAGCGCGCCGTCCAGTAACGGTATGTTGTCCAGTTGCAGGCGCGCACCGCTGCGCCCGTCGAGCATTTCCAGCAGGTGGCCGAGCAGGCCGAACCCGGTGATATCGGTGCAGGCGGAGGCCCCGTGCTGCAGCGCGAGTCGCGCCGCCGCGGCGTTGCCGTGGAGCATTGCATCGAGGGCACCTTGTATGTCGCGTCCATCGGCGGCCAGTTGCATGTGGGCGGCGAACAGCGTCCCGGTGCCCAGGGGCCCGGTGAGGAGCAGGCGATCTCCCTCCGCGGCGCCAGTCTTTGTTAACAGGCGCCCCCCCGGGTCCATCGGTGTGCCGCTGACGGCGAAGCCGACGCTCATCTCCGAACCCTGCATGCTGTGACCGCCGGCGAGTCGGCAGTCCGCAGCGACAAACTCCGCCAGTGCACCCGCCAACACCTGGCGCAGGTCGCGCTCCAGTACCCGCGCGTGGGCGAAGGGCAGTGTCACAGACGCCAGGGCGGAGACAGGTTGCACCCCGCAGGCGTAGAGATCGCTCAGGGCGTGCAGGGCGGCGATGCGCCCCATGGTCCAGGGATCGCGCACAAGTTCGCGCAGCACATCCAGGCTCTGCAGCAGCACCCCGCCGGCGGGGGCGTTCACCGGGACCGCATCGTCGACGGCGCCCGCGCAGTGCCCGGGAAAGGTTGACGACAACTCATCCAGCACCCGCGCCAGGGGGTCGGCGCCCACCTTGGCACCGCAACCGCCGCAGACACCCTGCTCGGCGCGGCCGGCAAGCTCTGGCAGCGGTTCACCGGGGCGCTCCATCGCCGGCACAAGCGCGCTGAAGCGCGCCATGAATTCCCGGTCGATACGGTCTTTCCAGCGCCACACCCAGGCGCCGGAGGCGCTGAAGGGCCCCCGGTCCGCCACCGCCCGCCGCTCGCCCAGTGACAACAGCGACAGGAAACGCCGCTGGGGGCGGTAGGTGCGCAGCGGACGATCCAGCAGTACGGCGCGCAGGTTGTGGGCGAGCACCGGCGCCTGCCGCACGGCGAAAACCCCCGCCTTGGGCCGCGGGTCCGAGACCTGGTGCGCGATGTCCCCGGCGGCGAACACACCCGCGTCGTCGACGGACTGCAGGGTATCCGACACGCTGAGAAACCCCTCGTCATCGGTGGCGAGCCCGCTGGCGGCGATCCAGGGCGCGGCGGCGGCGCCGGTACACCAGAAGAGTTCGTCGAAAAGGTGCGTCGCGCCGGACTCGAGTGTCAGCGCCCCTGCTTCAACCTGCACCACCCGCGCATCCAGGTGTACCGCGATACCGAGCCGCGCCAGTGCCGCCATCACGGCGCCGCGCGCCCGCCCGTTGTAACCCTGCAGGATTTGCGGCGCGCCGCAATAGAGCTCGACGGTCACCGGGGCCCCCGCCAGGCAGTGGGTAATGGCCATCGCCAGCTCTACACTCCCGGCGCCGCCGCCCACGACCGCCACGCGCTGTGGCGCCTCGCTGCCCACCACCTTGCCGTGCAGCTGCTGCCAGCGCTGCCACAGCCCGGCCACGGGTTTGACCGGCGTGGCGTGCGCACGCGCGCCGGGCACGGAATCCAGCTCCGGCTGGGAACCTATATCGAGACTGACCACGTCGTAGTCGAGGGCCGGGCGGCCCAGCAGTTCCACGCGCCGCGCACCGGGTTGCAGGCCGCACGCCTCGGCGGTAATGAAACGCACCCCCGCCCACTCGCACAGCCGCGCGAGGTCGATGTGCGCGTCCTCGAAGCGATAGTGGCCCGCCACCAGGCCCGGCAGCATGCCCGAATACGGCGTATGGCTGGCGGGGGACACCAGGGTGATGCGCAGACCCTCCACAGGGTTCATCGCCAGCATGCGCAGGGCGAGGGCGTGACTGTGCCCGCCGCCGACGAGCACCAGGTCCCTGCCCAGCTCAGGCGCCGTGCGCACCCGCTGTCCTCTCCCGCGCCCAGGACACCACCGCGTCGCGATCGCCGCAAAACAGGCGCTCGCCCTCGCGCCTGCGCAACTGGTAGTCGTACATGGGGTCGTAGTACTTCTCCAGCAACACACGGATCCACTCGCGGTGCGCGCCGCTGTCGCCGCTGCGCCACTGCTCCTCGAAGGCGGCGTCCATCATCGCCGTGGCGTCCGCCAGGCGCTCGCCGCCGAGGCGCTTGCCGATGCGCGCCAGGTCACCCAGCAACTTCTCCCGGTGCACCAGCCGCCCCTCCTCGCCGTGCAACAACACGTAGCGGCGGCCGAGGTCTTCCACGTAGTCCTCCAGCACCACCTCGATACGCCGCCCGATATCTTCCTCCACCACCACCAGGGGTGCAGCCTGCATCCTGGTACGCAAGGATTCCGGGAGGTAGATGCGCCCAACCAGGCGGCCCTCGTCCTCCAGGAAGACGGGCGCGGTATCGCCGTCGAGCAGGCGCAGCAACGCGATGCTGAGTCCGTTCTCGAAGTCGATCTGCGCCGGTTGGGGCGTGGGCATGCGCCCGAAAGTCGAACCGCGGTGGTTGGCGAGGCCCTCGAGGTCCACGGCGCGATCCAGTCGCTCGATAACCCTCGTCTTGCCGGTGCCCGTCCTGCCGCTGACCAATATAAATTCCGCCTGTTCGAGGGCGCGTTCCAGTTCCTCGAGCAGGAATCGGCGCATGGCCCTGTAACCCCCGCGCACCCGCGGGTAGTCGATGCCCGCCTCCGCCAGCCACTCCTGCACCGTCTGCGAGCGCAGGCCGCCACGCCAGCAGTACAGGCAGCCGTCGGGAAAGCGTTGCGCAAAGTCCGTCCAGGCTGCCAGTCTTTCCCCGCGCAGGTCGCCGGACACCAGCTCGTGGCCCAGGTCGATAGCGGCCCGCTGTCCGCGCTCCTTGTAACAGATACCCACCTGCGCGCGCTCGTCGTCCGTCATCAGCGGCAGGCTGAGCGCGCCGGGAAAGGCGCCGCGGGCGAATTCCGCCGGGGCGCGCAGGTCGATCATCGGGGTGTGGGTAAGAAAAAGCGCGCGGTAGTCGTCCGTCTCGGTGCGCGCGGTCATCGGTGCGCTACCCGGCCTCGCCGCCGAACAGCGCTATGACCCGGTCCTGCAGCGCGGTGACCGCGTCGGACATCAACGCAAAGTCCGCGTCGAGTCGCGCCGCCGTGTCGGCCTCGGGAATGTCCTCGTTCTCTTTCATCAGCTCGTCCGCGAACCGCAGTCGCCGCAGGCAGAGATCCTCCGCAAGCACCAGGGACAGCCGTTCGTCCCAGTCAAGCGCCAGGCGCACCACCTGCCTGCCCGCATGCAGGTGAGTTTCCACTTCTTCACTGAACAAATCAACGCCGCGGCAGCGCACCACGCCGCCCTCCTCACCGGGCTCGCGCAGTTCGCACTCGGTACCCGCCTCGAAATCACCGGGCAGGTTGCGGTGCAGTATCCAGCCGGTCATCGCCGACGCAGGGGCGGTGTTTACCTGGGGAAGCAGCACGGGAAAACTGCCCGCGCAGTCGCGCAACAGGTTGAGCAGTTCCTCGGCGCGGGAGGCGCTGGCGCTGTCCACGAAAATCCAGTTTGCCGCTGGATCGATGTAAGCGTAGACATGGCCGGTGCGGCTGAACGCCCGCGGCAGGCAGTCCTGCACGATCTCGTCTTTCAGCGAGAGACGTTCCTTGCGGTACACCTTGCGATCCTGTTCCGCCTCGATGGCGGCGATCTTCTCCTCCAACTGCTCGCGCACAACGGCGGCGGGCAGCAGTTTCTCCTCCCGGCGCATGGCGAGCAACAGGCGGCCGCCCGCGGCGTGCACCAGTGATTCAGTGTCCTCCCCCAGCGGCGCCACCCAGCCGGTGGACAGGGGCTGGGATTTTGCGCAGGGGCGGAACGACCGGGCGGCGAGCTTGTCCGCGAGCTGTTCAGGGGACAGCGTGAAGGGACTGGTGAGGCGGTAGGCGCGAACGTTCTTGAACCACATCGGGATCGGGGACTCCGGCAAAAGCCGGGGATTGTAACCCAGCCCCCGCGCATTGCCAGACCCGCCCGCGTCCCGCGCGGGCGCCAGAAAGGCCCGACGTGTACAAAAAGTCCGACCGTCCCGGGCCCGGCGCCGTTGTAACCCCCGGTGGAAACCGCTTTAATCCTCAGTCCCCGGAGGAAGGGCCGGTCGCCATCGGGCGATTCGGCAGATGAAGGTGCAATTATGGCGGACCAGTCAAAGGCCAACCCCTCGCAGCCGCGGCGCGCGGCGGACGTAACCCAGTGGGACATCGAGACGGACGTGGCCATCGTGGGCTTCGGCGGCGCCGGCGGTTGCGCCGCCATCGAGGCCGCCGACGCGGGCGCCGAGGTGGCGATCTTCGAGCTGGCCAGCGCCAGCGGCGGCTCCACAGCCATGTCCTCCGCCGAGATCTACATGGGCGGCGGCGGCGGGACCCGCGTGCAGAAAGCCTGCGGTTTCGAGGACAAGACCGAGGACATGTTCACCTACATGATGATGTCTGCGGGGCCCCAGGCGGACGAGGCCAAGATCCGCACCTACTGTGACAACAGCCTCGAACATTTCAACTGGCTGGTCGACCACCTCGGCGTGCCGTTCAAGGACAGCTTCCACGAGGAGCGGGCCATCATGTGCCTGACGGACGACGGCCTGCTCTACACGGGCAGCGAGAAGGCCTACCCCTTCTCCGAACATGCGAAGCCCGCGCCGCGGGGGCACAACCTCTACGTCGAGGGTGATAACGGCGGCCCGCTGTTCATGAAAATCGTGACGGAGAACGTCGAAAAGCGCGACAGTATTTCCGTCTACTACGAAACCCGCGCGCTGACGCTCATCGTCGAGGACGACGGCAGCGTGGCCGGGCTGGTGATTCGTCGGGACCAGCAGGAGAAGTACGTGCGCGCCCGGCGCGGCGTGATTCTTTGCGCCGGCGGTTTCGTCATGAACGAGGAGATGCTGGCGAAGTACGCGCCGAAACTGCTCAACGGCAACAACGCCATCGGCAATCCCGGCGACACGGGCACCGGCATCATGATGGGCATGGGTGCGGGCGGCGCCGCTATCAACATGCACGAGGGTTTCATCAGCATTCCCTACTACCCGCCGGCGAGCATCACCTACGGCATCGTGGTCAACGACAAGGGCCAGCGCTTCATCAACGAGGACGTGTACCACGCGCGCCTCGGCCAGGCGGTGCTGGACCAACCGGGCGACCGCTTCTACTTCATCCTCACGGTGGAGCAGTACGGCGACTACGAGAAGTTCAATTTCATGAGCGCGGACATCGCCGGCACCGGCGAGACCGTCGAGGAGCTGGAAGAGGAGCTCGGCATGCGCAAGGGCACCCTGCAGAGCACCCTCGACATTTACAACGAGGACTGCGCGAAGGGCGAGGACACGCTCTTCCACAAGGGCGCCCAGTGGCTGCAGACCATGGAGCCGCCGCTGGTGGCACTGGATATCACCCCCGGCCGCGGTGTCTTCGTCCCAATGTTCACACTGGGCGGCCTCGACACGCTGCCGACGGGAGAGGTGCTCACGCCGCAGCGCGAGACTATTCCCGGGCTCTACGCGGCCGGACGCACCGCCTGTGGGGTGGTGCGCCGCGCCGACGGTTATTCCAGCGGCATGTCGGTGGGCGATGCGACCTTCTCCGGGCGCCTGGCGGGCAAGCAGGCGGCCGCGCGCGCCGCGGGCTGACACCCGCGATCAGGCCGGGCTTGCCCGCCCCCCCCATAGCTCCTACCCTGTTGGCTGGCCCGCTCCCGCGGGCCGCGGCGTGAGCTGCGCAAACGGAACCGGGATCTGACTATGAACTACCTGCATACCATGGTGCGCGCCAGGGACCTCGACGAGACCCTGGACTTCTACTGCAACAAGCTCGGCCTCGTGGAAATCAGCCGCTACGACAACGAGGCGGGGCGCTTTACGCTCGTGTTCCTCGCCGCGCCCGGCGACGCAGAGGCGGCCCGGGAGAACAAGGCCCCCACGGTGGAGATCACCTGGAACTGGGACAGCGAGGACTACGACGGCGGGCGCAACTTCGGCCACCTCGCCTACCGCGTCGACGACATCTACGCGCTGTGCTCGGATCTCGCCGACAAGGGCGTGGTGATCAACCGCCCGCCCCGCGACGGCTACATGGCGTTCATCCGCTCCCCCGACGGCATCTCCATCGAGCTGCTCCAGGCTGGCGATCCCCTGCCGCCACAGGAACCCTGGGCGTCCATGGAAAACACCGGTAGCTGGTAGTACCCCCGCCGCATGTCGGGCAGCATCGCCACCCGTCTCATCACCGTGCTGGTCACCTGCACGGCGCTGATCCTGGGGGTCGGCCTGGCCATCGACTACACGTTGTCCCGCGACGAGATTCTCCAGCGCCTGCAGGTGGAGTCGCGCGACACCGTCGAGGCGACCATCATCGACCTGGAGAACCTGCTCGACGGCGTCGAGGCCTCCACCGGCCTGCTCGGGCGCGTGCTCGCGCAGCGCGACTACAGTCTCACCGGCCTGCGGCAACTGTTGCGCGATTCCGTCGAGTACAACGACGACGTGTTCGGCGCCACCATCGCACTGCACCCCGGCCAGGTGGCGAGCGAGACCGGCTTCGCGCCCTACGTGTTCAAGCGCGACGGCATCCTGCAGTACGCGACCCTGACGGACGACGAGCCACCCTACTGGGAGCACCCCTGGTACGCGGACGCCATCGAGGCAGGCCGGCCGGTCTGGAGTGAGCCCTACTTCGATCGCGGCGGCGGCGAGGTCTGGATGACCACCTACTCTGTGCCGGTGTACCGCTTCGACGACGAGGGACAGCCCTTCCCCTACGCGGTGGTGACGGCGGACATCACACTGGAGGAACTCAACGAATACCTGCGGCGCCTGCGCCCCGGCAAGACCGGGTTCGGCGTGCTGCTGAGCCGCGAGGGCAAGGTGCTCAGCGCGCGGGACGGGGCCGCCACCCCCCACAGCGTGCGCGAGGTCTTCGGTCGGGCACGTGACCCCGAACGCTGGGAGGAAAATTACCAGGCGCTGCAGGAGGGCCAGGACATCGTCCGCGACATCGAGTGCCCGCAGGGCGACGGCCAGTGCACCCTGCGGGTGCGGGCGTTGCAGTCGACCGGCTGGCCCGTGGGCGTGATCTATTCGGAGTCGGAGATTCTCGCCCCGCTGCACGACTACGAGATAAAGACGGTGCTGATCGCGCTCGCCACGCTGCTGCTGGCGGCCCTGTCCGTCTACGCCGTGACGCGCCGCCTGCTGGCGCCGCTGGGTGACCTCGCGGCCGCGACCGACGGCATCGCCCGGGGAGAACTGGACGCCCCGCTGCCCGCGCCGCGGGGCGAGGACGAGGTCGCGCGCCTGTTGCGCGCCTTCGGCACCATGAAGAGCGACCTGAAGGGCTATCTCGCGGAGCTGGAGCGCGAGACCGCCGACCGCGCGCGCATCGAGGGCGAGCTGGACGCCGCGCGGGAAATCCAGATGTCGATGCTCCCCGGCGGCGGCCAGGCGCGGGAGCTGTTCGCACCGGTGGAATTGTGGGCGGGCCTGCGCCCGGCGAAAACCGTGGGCGGCGACCTCTACACCTATCTGCTCCGGGACAACCGGCTGCTGTTCGCCGTCGGCGACGTCTCGGACAAGGGGGTGCCGGCGGCCCTGTTCATGGCGCGGGCCCACGGACTCCTGCAGCAGGCGATGGCCGGTACCGGGGGGCCCGCCGCGGCCATGGGCGAGCTCAATGACACCCTGGTGGAGGGCAACGACAACTGCATGTTCCTGACCCTGTTCCTGGGCGAGCTCGACTGCAGAACCCTGTCCCTGCGCAGCGTGTGCGGCGGCCACCCGGCGCCATGCCTGCTGCGCGACGGCGAGGTGCGCCCCATGGCGCAGGAGGGCGGTCCCGCGCTCGGCCTGGCGCAGGGGCTGGAATTTCCGGAGAACACCTGCACCCTGCAGCCCGGCGACAGGCTGGTCGTGTACACCGACGGTATCGACGAAGCCTTCAGCCCCGACCGGCGCATGTTCGGTCTCGACGGCCTGCTGGACAACGTCGCGGGCAGCGCGGCAGCCGGTATCGCGGAGGCCGGTGCGGGCCTGATCCGCGCGGTGGACGAGCACACCGGCCCGGCGGGGCAGTCGGACGACATCACGCTGCTGCTGTTGCAGGTCGGCGCGCAGGAGGGCGGCGAGGTGACCGCCCATTTCGAGGCGGGGCCGTCGCTCGCGTCCCGCTCGCTCGCCTGGCTGCGCGAGACCCTACCCGGTGTCGTCGGCGACCCGCGCCTGTGCGGCGACCTTGAACTGGTGTGCGAGGAAATCGTCACCAACATCGAAAAATACGCCGGCCTGCCCCCGGGAGGCGGGGTGGACATCGCCCTGGGCGTCAGCGCCGGGACCGCGACACTGGAGGTGCGCGACGACGGCGCGGCCTTCGATCCCCTGAAGCAGAGCGAGCGCGCCGCACGCGGCAGCGGTATCGCGTCTGCAGCGGTCGGGGGTCTTGGTGTACACTTGATCACGCAGTTGACGGACCGCCAGGACTACCGCCGCGAGGGCAATCGCAATGTGTTGCACCTGTCGAGGGACCTGCGCGAAGACCTGAGTTCAAACCAATCCCGGGCCGGGGAGCGAGACAGCATGGAACTGCGCACCAGCGTTACCGTAGACGAGGAAAATTCCGTTGCACGCGTCAGTCTGGACGGCGCGCTCAACACGGACACCGCGCCCGCGTTTGAACAGCGGCTCGACGATGTGGTGGACGCCGGCCACAAGCTGATCGTGCTCGACATGAAGGACCTGGAGTACATCAGCTCGGCGGGCCTGCGGGTCATCTTCAAGGCGGCCAAGCAGACCGCGAGCGAGGGCCGGCGCCTGGCCGCGGCAAACCGCAAGCCCCACATCGACAAGGTCTTCGAAATTCTCAAGGCGCTGCCGGACATGGCGGTGTTCGCCAACGACAACGAACTGGACGACTACCTGACGGCCATGCAGGAGCAGGCCCGGGAGTAAGGGGCCGGGTCGGGCAACAGCCTACCTCTCCAGGAATCGCCTGATCCAGCGCGCCACGCGCGCGCCCTGGTGTTCACCCTCGAGCGATGCCATACCCCGGGTGTACGTATCCTCGCCGATCACCTCCCGGCGCACGTCCATGATGTCGCGGGAGTAATCGTGCACAAACTCCGGGTGGCCCTGGAAGGTGAGGATGTGGTCTCCCAGCTGCGTTACCGCGTTCTCGCAGAAGTCACTGCCGGCGAGGACCTCCGAGCCGGGCGCGGGTTCCACCACCTGGTCCTGGTGACTGACGAGTATGTCCAACCTGTCGTCGCCGTCGTGCCACCCGGGGGTACTGGAAAACGTGTGCGTGTGCAGGCCGACGCCCCAACCCTTGCGCGACTTCTCCGTGCGCCCCCCGAGGGAGTGCGCCACCAGCTGGTGACCGAAGCAGATTCCCACCACCTTCTTGCGGCGCCGGTGCAGTTCGCGCACGAAGTCCATCAGGCGGTGAATCCAGGGCTTGTCCTCGTAGACGCTCGATTTACTGCCGGTGATCAGGTAGGCGTCGACCTCGTCGATGTCCGCCGGGTACTGGCCCTCCTCCACGTCGTAGACCGCGAACTCCAGGTCCGGGTCGGCTTCCGCCAGCAAGCGCATGAACATATCCGGGTACTCCCCGTAGGTGGGCACCCACTCGGGCCGGACGGCATCGGTCTTGAGAATTCCCAGTTTCACGCTTCGCAACCACAGGTGCGTTAAGGCGCCTCATGATAGAAAGCGGACAGGGTGCTGTCTACAGCGCGAGCCCGGGCGCTGTTTTTAGCAGGCTGGTACTGGTAATGTGTGCCGACATCAGTCCACACGGCCCGCCATCTTGTCCCACCTCCGATTCGCCCTCGCCGCCGCGCTGCTCCTCGCGGGCACCGCGGTCCAGGCCTTTACCGGCTCCGCGGTGTGCAGGGACTGCCACGCCACCGAGTACGAAAACTGGACGGGCTCCCACCACGATCTCGCCATGCAGCGCGCCACGGAGGATACGGTACTCGGTGATTTCGACGACGCGAGTTTCGTCTACAACGGCGTCACCACGCGCTTTTTCCGGGACGGCGAGCGCTTCATGGTGAACACCGACGGCGAGGACGGGAAGGCGGCGGATTTCGAGGTCGCCTGGGTATTCGGCGTCTATCCCCTGCAGCAGTACCTGCTGCCGCTGTCCCGGGGAAGGCTCCAGGCCTTTACCATCGCCTGGGACGCACGACCCGTATCGGAGGGCGGACAGCGCTGGTACCACCTGTACCCCGACGAGGTGATCGACCACCGGGACCCGCTGCACTGGGCCGGTCCGTACCAGAACTGGAACACCCGCTGCGCCGAGTGCCACAGTACCGACGTGCGCAAGAACTACGACGCGGGCACGCGCAGCTTCGAAACCACTTTCGAGGACGTGAACGTGGGCTGCGAGGCCTGCCACGGCCCGGGCGAGAAGCACCTGGCACTGGCGGCCGAAAACAAACTGGGTGATGTTCCCCACGGCGGATTTCCCGTCGGCCTGTCGCACCGCGGCACCTGGGCCTTCCCAGAGGAGGGCGCGGGCATCGCGCGACGCACCGCGCCGCTGGACAACCGCAAACAGGTAGACAACTGTGGGCGCTGTCACTCCCGACGCGGCACGCTGGGCGACTACCACTACGGCGCTGACCTGCTGGACACACACCGCCTGTCCATGCTGCAGCCGCCGCTCTACTATCCCGACGGCCAGGTGCTGGACGAGGTGTACGTCTACGGTTCGTTCCTGCAGAGCAAAATGCACGCCGCGGGTGTCGTGTGCAGCAACTGTCACGAGCCGCACAGCCTGGAGCTGCGCGCAGCGGACAACGGGGTCTGTACCCAGTGTCACCTGCCGGCCGACTACGACACGGCGCAGCACCACCATCACCCGGAGGAATCCCCCGGCGCGCTCTGCGCAAACTGCCACATGCCCGAGACCACCTACATGGGTGTGGACCCGCGCCGCGACCACAGCATGCGCGTGCCTCGCCCCGATCTCAGCCTCGTCATCGGCACGCCCAACGCCTGCAACCAGTGCCACACCGATCGCGACGCGCGCTGGTCGCTGGACGCACTGGCAGAGTGGAACGTGCGCTTCACAGATACGGGCACCCACCCCGCCCGCGCGTTCCACGCCTTCGAGCTGGGCGACAACCGGGCGGTGCCCACCCTGGCGCGCATCGCCACGGATCCCGCCACGCCGGTAATCTGGCGCGCGACGGCGATGGAAGCGCTGGGACGGGCGGGCGGGCGCGACGCACTGCAGACCGCGACCACCATGCTGTACGACGACGACCCGATGCTGCGCGCGAGCACCGTCCGCGCCCTGGAGTTCCTGCCCCTGCAACAGCGCTTCCAGTTGCTCATTCACCTGGCCGACGACGAGGTGACCGCCGTGCGCCTGGAAGTGGCCTCTGCACTGGCGGGCGTGCCGCCGGACCAGCTTCCCCCTGAACAGGGCGCGCAGCTACGCGAACTGTTCGCCGAGTACGAGCGAACCCTGGGCATGCACGCGGACATGCCGGGGACGCAGATGCAGCTGGGGATCTATTACACCAACCGCGGCGACACGGCCGCCGCAGAGAAAGCCTACCGGGAGGCGCTGTTCCTGAACCCGCAGCTGATACCGGCCTACCTCAACCTCGCCGACCTGCTGCGTGCGGGCTCGCGGGACGCCGAGGCCCGCAAGCTGCTGTTGCAGGCGCTGGAGATCTTCCCGCAGCACGGCCCCACACTGCACGCGCTCGGCCTGCTGGAGACACGCGGCGCGAATCGCGAGCAGGCGCTGGACTACCTGCGCCGCGCCGCGGAAGTGGAAACCAGCGGCACGCGACACCGTTTCGTCTACGCCATCGCACTGCACGACCTCGGGCAGCCCCAGGCGGCGATCAGGCAACTGCAAACACTGCTGCGCGACGTACCGGCCGACGAGGATGTATTGCTGGCACTGGCGAATTACAGCGCGGAAATGGGGCTGCGCACCGAGGCTGTGCGCTACGCGGACATCCTGACGAAGGTCGCACCCGGTAACCGCGCCTACCAGCAGTTGTTGCAGCGGCTTTCTACACCAGCACCTTAGCGTGAGATTGGAAAAACCTGCAGGCGATCAGTCGTGCCGCCGGGAACTCACTCGGCCGGGCGGAAGACGAGGTGCAGCGTAACGGGAACGGAGTTGCTTATAGCCCGGAGGCCGGCGATCTCGCGCAGGGCGTTTACGCCACCCTCCAGGCCGAAGTCCGCGGCGCCCACCAGTACCGGTTTCGCCGTGAACACCTGCATCTGGCCGCCCTCCTCGCTGATGACAACCACGGGCACGGGCAGGGTTCTTTCGAAGCCGTGCAGGGCGAGCGTAACGGGAATCTCCGCGGTCATCGTCCCGCCGGCAGCAGCGGCGGACAACAGGGCGGGGTCCAGCTCCGCCGACGCAGTCGCCGTGGGGAACTTCACGGTGTTGAACAGCATCTCGCGCATGCGCTCGTTGCGAATGTCGATCAGCGTCTGCACGCTGTTCAGGTCGATGTTCACGCTAACCCCGCCGTCGGCGCTGATATAGCCGACCAGCGAGTCGAAGTGGTGCAGCTCGCCCACCGCGTCGTTCTTGATAGACACGAAGTTGATCGCAGAGCGCTCGCTGTCCAGCTCCCACTGGGCCAGGGCCGGCCCCGCGGGGCTCGCCAGCAACAGTGCCACCAACAACAGCCGGGTTGTGTGCTTGAAGTTCATCCGCCTATCCCTCCATCCGGTGGCCCCGTTTCCGTTCCGGGACACCGGTGTCATGAAACCTGCGCGAGGTCGCCCTTCTTCTCCAGCCAGGCCTTGCGGTCCGGGGCGCGCTTCTTGGCCAGCAGCATGTCGAGCATCTTGTTGGTGCCGTCGCCGGCGTCGAGCTGCAGCCGCACCAGGCGGCGCGTATCGGGTGCCATCGTGGTCTCGCGCAGCTGCAGGGGATTCATCTCGCCCAACCCCTTGAAGCGCTGCACGTTCACCTTGCCGCGGAGTTTCTCCGCCTCGATACGGTCCAGCACACCCTGTTTCTCGCCCTCATCCAGGGCGTAGAACACCTCCTTGCCGATGTCGATACGGTACAGGGGAGGCATGGCGACGTAGACATGGCCCGCCGACACCAGCGCGCGGAAGTGGCGCACGAACAGGGCGCAGATCAGCGTGGCGATGTGCAGGCCGTCGGAGTCCGCGTCGGCGAGAATACACACCTTGTGATAGCGCAGTCCCGACAGGTCGTCGCTGCCCGGGTCGATACCCAGCGCTACAGAGATGTTGTGCACTTCCTGGGAGGCGAGGATTTCCTGCGAGTCCACTTCCCAGGTGTTGAGTATCTTGCCGCGCAGGGGAAGAATCGCCTGGAACTCCCTGTCGCGTGCCTGCTTCGCGGAGCCGCCGGCGGAGTCGCCTTCCACCAGGAACAATTCGCCCCGGGCCGGGTCCTCCCCGGAGCAGTCCGCCAGCTTGCCGGGCAGCGCGGGGCCCGCCGAGACTTTCTTGCGGGTGACCTTCTTCGCCGAGCGCAGGCGGCTCTGGGCGGTGTTGATGCACAGTTCTGCGAGCCGCTCCGCCTCCTCGGTGTGCTGGTTGAGCCACAGGCTGAAAGCGTCTTTGGCAACGCCGGAGACGAAGGCTGCGGCTTCGCGGGAAGAAAGGCGCTCCTTGGTCTGCCCTGAAAACTGCGGGTCCGTGAGCTTGGAGGAGAGCACGTAGCAACACCGGTCCCAGATGTCCTCGGGTGCGAGCTTCACACCCCGCGGCAACAGGCTGCGCAGTTCGCAGAACTCGCGCATCGCTTCGAGCAGGCCGCTGCGCATGCCGTTGACGTGCGTGCCGCCCTGGGTCGTCGGTATTAGGTTAACGTAGGATTCCGCGGTGATGTCGCCACCCTCCGGCAGCCACTGCACGGCCCAGTCGACCCCCTCGTCGTTGCCTGTGAAGCTGCCCACGAAGGGCGTCTCGGGTATCACCGGGAAGTCGATGGTGGCGTCGGCGAGGTAGTCGGCGAGGCCGTCCTCGTAGTACCACTCCTCGGAGTTGTCTTTCTTCTTTTCATCCTTGAACTTCACCCGCAGGCCGGGGCACAGCACCGCCTTGGCGCGCAGCAGGTGCTTCAGGCGCGGCACCGAGAAATTGACCGAGTCGAAGTACTTCGGGTCCGGCAGGAACGTCAGCGCCGTGCCCGTATTGCGCCGGCCGCACTTGTCGACGACCTTGAGATCCTTCGCTTTCTCGCCGCCCTTGAAGCTCATGCTGTAGACCTTGGCGTCGCGTCGGATGACAACTTCCAGGGTCCTGGACAGCGCGTTGACCACCGAAACACCGACACCGTGCAGGCCGCCGGAGAACTGGTAGTTCTTGTCGGAAAACTTGCCGCCGGCGTGCAGCGTGCTCAGGATGACTTCCACGCCGGGCTTTTTCTGTTCCGGGTGCTTGTCCACCGGCATGCCGCGGCCGTTGTCCACCACGGTGACGGAACCGTCCTTGTGCAGCGTCACCTCGACCTGGTCCGCGTGACCCGCGAGGGCCTCGTCGACGCTGTTGTCTATCACCTCCTGGGCGAGGTGGTTGGGACGGGTCGTGTCGGTATACATACCCGGGCGCTTGCGCACGGGCTCCAGCCCCGTGAGGACTTCGATGTCTTCGGCGGTGTATTGGCTCATTGTTGTCCGGTTTTCTGGAGCAGCCCCTGTTCAAGGCCCATTGTACATCCCGGGCGTGGGATGGCGAGCTATAAGTAGCCCCCCGAGTCCAGGTCGACGTGAAATTCCACGTCCGTGACCCTGGACACGCCGGTGTCGATGCCGCCGTCGGGGCGCAGGTCCAGCCAGCGGTAACCGGGCGGCAGGTCGTCCGCACGAAAGTGTTCGCTGCCGGGGGCAAACTGCACACAGGTGGACGGTGTCGCCATGAGACTCACCGCGCCGCGCTCGCGCTCGATTTCCTGGTGCACGTGCCCCCAGAGCACAGCGCGCACGCTGTTGTGCCGGTCGAGGACGGAGAAAAATGCCTCCGCATCCGCGACGATCTGCTCGTCCAGCCACCCGCTGCCGATGAGCACCGGGTGGTGGTGCAGGCAGACCAGGCTGTGCAGGCCCGCGCTGCCGGCATCGGCCAGCGCAGCATCGAGATATTCCAGTTCCACTTCCCCGAGTTCTCCGCCCACTTCGCCGGGTATCTGGGAGTCCAGCATTACCAGTTGCCACCCGGCGGCGCGAATCTCGCGGCACAGCTTGCCCGCATCCTCGTTCTCCATGGCCTCGCGGGAATCGTGATTGCCCGGCAGCCAGAAACTCGCGCAGTCGAACTGGCTGAAGTAATTGCTGAGGCGGCGGTACGCGTCGGGGGCGCCGTTGTCGGCGAGATCACCGGTGCCCAGCAGCAGATCGACACCGGGTCGCTCCTCCTGCACCTGGTCGATCACCGCCTGCAATGAATGGTCGGTGTCCATGCCGAGCAGTGTGCCGCCCTGTTCGCCGCAAAGGTGCGTGTCCGTCAGCTGCACCACGCGCACCACGTCGGAGGGTGTGTCTACATGCTCGACGAGTTGCTGCGTGGCTGATGTGGAAGAAGCGGACATGGGCGGAGGAGGTACCGGAAGACCCCGGTCAGTGGGGTCAGGCGTCCGTCACGGGGGTGCCGGTGTCCAGCGTGGCGCGCCCGTTCTGCAGACAGTGTTCGAGCCAGTCGGCGAGAAACCGGTTCTGCTGGTATTTCTCGTCCTGCTGGAACATGCGGGCATTGGGGTACTCGTAACGCGCAGCCACCCGGCGGTGGGACTGGAACATGCCGACCTCCAGCATGCAGGCGTCGTGGTAGGCGCGGACCTCGACGAGGAGATTGCCCAGCCAGCGCGAGTCCGCCTGCTGCTGATGCAGGCGGAAAATGGTCGTGTAGCGGCAGCGCTGTACCACTTCCATGCGCACCCGGGCCTCGGTGGTGGCGAATTCGCGCGTATTCGTGTTTTCGTAGTCGGGAAACAGCTGTAACAGGCGGACGTAGTTGGCCTCGCAGATCGCGTGCAGCTCCCTGAGGTTCATACCGAACGGCTTTTTCTTCCTGAACGGCTTCTTCCTGATTCCCGTCAAACCAAAACCCCGTCTACCGGCCTCGTGTCCGGGCGCCCGGGGGCGCCCACAGACCTACGATGGCACAATCAGGTTGCAGTTTCACCCTCTAATATGGCCATTTACTGTATAGGCAGCGGCGCGCAGACGCTGGTAAACTGCGTGGCAGCAAATCGGCTCTACCATCTCCGGGGATTATTGCATGAAAAGCAAGGCGGTCGCCCTTACGACGCTGGCACTTTCTCTCACTTCTTACGCTTTACAGGCTGACTCGCTGCGCGATATATACGAGCTGGCGTTGGAAAACGACGCCCAGCTGAAGGCCGAGGAAGCGGTCTACCTGTCCCGGCGCGAGACCGAGGTCCTGGCCCGCTCCGCCCTGCTGCCGCAGGTCGGCGGCGCCTACTCCTTCCAGAATTCCGACAGCGATGTCGAGTCCCAGGGGCTGATCGGGGACGACGATACCGGCATCGCCATCGGCGATACCGTCACGGAGACGGACATCGATACCGACGGCTACTCCATCTCCCTGGACCAGGCAATCTTCGACCTGCCCGCCTGGTTCACCTTCCAGTCCGGCAAGCAGGTGACGAAGGAGGCCGAGGCCACCTTCGCCTCCAACCAGCAGAACCTCATCGTACGCACCGTCGAGGCCTATCTCGGGGTGCTGCGCGCGCAGGACAACCTCGCCGCTTCACAGGCCACCGAGCGCGCCTTCGAGCGTCAGCTGGAACAGACGCAGCAGCGCTTCGAGGTCGGGCTGATCGCCATCACCGACGTCTACGAGGCGCAGGCCGCGCGCGACCTCGCCCAGGTCAACCGCATCACCGACGAGAACAACGTGCTGGTCGCGCTGGAACGGCTGGCGGTGCTGACCGGGCAGCGGCACAGCAACCTGCACATACTGCGCGAGGACTTCCCGATCAACCAGCCGCAGCCGCTGGAGCGTGCCGACTGGGTGGACTTCGCGCTGGGCAATAACTTCCTGCTGCAGGCGTCGAAGTACCGCGAGGAGGCGGCGCGCCAGACGGCCAAGGCCAACCGCATGGAACACGCGCCCCGGATCACCGGCGGCTACGACTACAGTGATTTCGACACCGACGGCGACCGCACGGTAAAACCCAATGAGGAGTTCTCGGGCGACCCGGAGTCCACGCGCGAGGAGCACACCTGGAACGTCACGCTGAGCATGCCGCTGTACTCGGGCGGCGCGATCAGCGCGAACCGCCGCAAGGCCGCGCAGGATTTCAACGCGGCGCGGGAGGAGCGCATCAACCTGACGCGCAACACCATCACCAACACCCGCTCGCTGCACATGACCGTGATGAGCGATGTCTCGCGGGTCGCCGCGCGCAAGCAGAGCATCGTCTCCTCAAAAAGCGCACTGGATGCGACCCAGGCCGGTTACGAGGTGGGCACCCGGAACATCGTCGACGTGCTCAACGCCCAGAACAACCTGTTCAGCGCGGAGCGCGACTACGCCAACAGCCGCTACGACTACATCAACAACCTGCTGCGGCTGAAGGAGCAGGCGGGGCTGCTCAGCCCGGAGGACGTGATCCGCCTGGATTCCTTCCTGGAGCCGCCGCCCCCGCCGAGCGCGGCATCGAAGTAGGCGCGTCCGCCGCCAGCACTTCCGCGACAACCTCCTGAAGGGCCTGCAGCGCCCCGCGATTCTCCTCCACGACCCGCCGGCCGGCGGCGCCCATGGCCTCGCGGCGCTCCGCGCTCGCCAGCAGTTCCCCCAGCGCCGGCCCCAGCTCGTCCGGTCCCCTCACCACACGCAGGCCGCCGGCGGCCACCAGCAGCACCACCGCCTCGTGAAAATTCCTCGTGTGGGGGCCGCAGACCACGGGCGCGCCCCAGGCCGCCGCCTCCACCACGTTGTGTCCCCCGCGGTCGACGAGGCTGCCGCCGACGAAGGCGACCGTCGCCGCGCTGTACAGCAGCGCCAGTTCTCCGACCGTATCCAGGAGCAACACGTCGCAGGGTCCCGCGGCCGGAGCGCTGCGCAGCCGGGTGCGCCAGCCCGCGGCGCGGCAGCGTTCGGCCACCTGCCCGCAGCGCTCGGGGTGCCGCGGCGCCAGTACGAGCAGGCAGTCGTCGTGCGCCCCGCGCAGAGCCGCGAAGGCCGCCAGCATAAAGGCCTCTTCACCCGGGTGGGTGCTGCCCGCCACCACCACATCGCGGCCCGCCAGTTGCAGTTCCTCCCCCAGCGCCGCGGCCCGGGCGCGGGCGGTGTCGTCGATGGCGATGTCGAACTTGAGGGAGCCGGTGACCCGACAGGCGGACGGCTGCGCCCCCAGGGCGCGGAAGCGACCCGCGATCGCCTCCGACTGGCAGGCGAATACGTCCACCGCTTCCAGCATGGGTCTCACGAGGGGTGAGATACTCAAGTATCGCTCAGCGGATCTGGGAGAGAGCCGCGCGTTGGCGAGCACAATGCGACAACCCCGCGCACGGCTGAAATGGATGAGGTTGGGCCACAACTCGGTCTCCACCAGTACCAGCAGTCGCGGCCGGGCACGCGCCAGGAAGCGCCGCACGGCGCCGGGCAGGTCCCAGGGTACGTAGCAGTGGCGCACCCGGCCGCCGAAGCGGTCCAGCAGGCAGGCGGACCCGGTGGGTGTCGCGGTGGTGACCAGGATGTCCGCCCGGGGGTGCGTCGCGAGCAGGGCTTCAACCAGTGGCGCCGCGGCCAGCACCTCGCCGACGGAGGCGGCGTGCACCCAGAGTGTCTCCGCCGCGGGCGGGCCCGGGAACAGGCCGAAGCGCTCGGGGATGCGGCGACGGTACCCCGGCAGTGCGCGGGAGCGCCACAGCAGTCGCAGCAGCGCAAAGGGCAGCAGCACATACAGCAGTGCACTGTACAGGTGGCGCATGGCGGGCTCCGCCCCGGTAACCGAAGGCGACCAGCATAGCCCCGGGGCCCGGGCCAGGCCAGCGCGGGCGGATTGCTCCCGCCGAGGTGCGGGCCGTACACTGGCGCCATGACCACCCCCGTCCTGGAGATCGATGCCGCCGTTATCGGCGGCGGTGTCGCCGGCCTCTGGCTGCTGCACAGCCTGCGTGCGCGGGGTTACAGCGCGGTGCTGTTCGAGTCGCGCGCCCTGGGCGCAGGCCAGACCATCGACTCCCAGGGAATTGTGCACAGCGGCGTGAAGTTCGCGCTGGACGGCACTCCCGGCGCGGGTGCGCAGGCACTGGCAGCGATGCCGGACACCTGGCGCGACTGCCTGGCGGGGCGGGGAGAGATCGACCTGCGCCGCTGCCGGGTGCTGAGCGACGGCGTCCATCTTCTATGCACCGCGGACACGCCGCCCCCCGGCCCGGACCTGCGGCCGGTCGCGACGGCGGACTGGCCGGCGCCCCTGCGGTCGGGCGGGTTCGACGGTACGGTGTTCCTGCTCGAGGAACCGGTGCTGGACATGCCCTCGCTGCTCGCCGCCCTCGCCGACCCGCTGGGCGAGGCGATCTTCAGCGTCGACTGGGCGGAGGCCGAGCTCCTGCGGCGGGACAACCGGGCGCTGCTGCGCCTGCCCGGCTGCACGATGGACCCGGGGGCGCTGGTGCTCGCCGCCGGGGCCGGCAACGAGGGGCTGCTGCACACACTGGCAGCCCGGGGGCCCGCCATGCAGCGGCGACCCCTGTCCCAGGTCGCGGTATTCCACGACTGCCCGGACCCGCTCTTCGCGCACTTCCACGACGGCGGTTCCCGCCCGCGCCTCACGGTGTCCAGCCACCGGGACAACGCCGGGCGCCCGGTCTGGTACCTGGGCGGCGCGCTGGCGGAACCGGACACAGGGCGGGACCCGGCCGATGCCGCGGAACGCGCCCTCGCCGGGTTGCGCGAGCTGCTCCCGGGCCTGGACCTGGGCGACGCCCGGTGCCGATCGGTAGCGCTGGACCGGGCGGAGATGCGACAGCCGGGCAACACGCGTCCCGACGGGCCTTTTATCGGAGCCGCCGAGGGTCTGGACAACGTGTTCGCGGTCTGGCCGACCAAGCTGGCCCTGTGTCCCCGCCTGGGTGAGCTGCTGGAGGCCGCCCTACGGAAGGCGGGTTGCGCGCCCCGCCACGCCCCGGACCTCTCGCCCCTGGCGACACTGGGCACGCCGCCTGTCGCTGTTCCGGCCTGGGACCGGGCGGCGCCGTGAGCTGGCTGCGACCGCTGGGCGACACCGGGCTCGAGGTCAGCGCGCTGGGGCTGGGCACGGTGAAACTGGGTCGCACGGAGGGCCTGCGCCACCTCGAACCCTTCAGCCTGCCCGACGAAAAGAGCGCCGCGCGACTGCTGGACCGCGCCCGAGAGCTGGGCGTCAACCTGCTGGATACCGCGCCGGCCTACGGCACAAGCGAGGAGCGCCTCGGCCGCCTGCTGCGGGACAGGCGCGGGGACTGGATCCTTTGCACCAAGGTGGGCGAGGAGTTCGAGGACGGCCGTTCGCGCTTCGACTTCTCCGCCGCGCACACCCGCCGCTCCGTGGAGCGCAGCCTGCGCCGCCTGGCGACCGATGTCCTGGACATCGTGCTGGTCCACTCCGACGGCGACGACCTGGCCAGGCTGGAGGGCGGCGCACTGGCCACGCTGCGCGACATGCAGGGCGAGGGACTGGTGCGCGCGGTGGGCGTCTCGACCAAGACCCGGTCGGGGGGCCTTGCCACCGCGGCGGCCTGCGACGTGGTGATGCCCACCTACAGTCTCGCGTCGCGGGAGGAGGAGCCGGTGCTGGACGCCTGCGCCGCCGGCACCTGCGCCGCGCTGGTGAAGAAGGCCCTGTCCTCGGGACACCTGGGCGAAGACCCCGCGGGCTTTTTGCACGACAGCCTCGGTCTCGCACTGGGACACCCGGGTACCACGGCGGTCGTTGTGGGCACTCTCTCACCGGCCCACCTGGAGCAGAATGTGGCTATTGCCCGCGGTATTGTGGGTTAGTCAGCCCTTACTACTGCCACGGATATGGCGGACGATGGCGGAGGTGGAGGGGCTCGCGATCTCCCCGGTCAGGCGCACCTCGCCGCCGTAGGCCTCGACGATCTCGCGCCCCACCACGGCCTCCCGGCCGGGGTAGTCGCCCCCCTTCACCAGCACCTCCGGGCGCAGCGCCCGCAGCAGATCTTCCGGCGTGTCAGCGTCGAAGGCCACCACCCAGTCCACCGATTCCAGGGCCGCCAGCACCGCCATGCGGCGGTCCAGGGGATTCACCGGCCGGCCGCTGCCCTTCAGCCGGCGCACCGAGTCGTCGCCGTTCACCGCCACGACCAGGCGATCCCCGAGGCTGCGAGCCTCCTCCAGATACCCGACATGACCGGCGTGGAGGATATCGAAACAGCCGTTGGTGAAGACGATTTTCTCGCCGCGCCCGCGGGCCTCGTCGAGGGCGCGCCGCAGTTGCTCGAGGCCCACGACACCGCGCTCCCCGCCGCGCTCGCCGGCGGCCGCGCGCAGCAATTCGGGCGCACTCACCGCGGCGGTGCCGAAGCGGCCCACGGCGATCCCCGCGGCGATGTTGGCCAGGCTCGCCGCCGCGGCCAGTTCCACACCGGCGGCCAGCGCCGCCGCGACCACGGCGATCACCGTGTCCCCGGCTCCCGTGACATCGAAGACCTCCCGGGATCGGGCGGGCAGGTGCAGGGGCTCGACACCGGGACGCAGCAGGGTCATGCCCGCCTCGCCCCGGGTGATCAGCAGCGCGCCCAGCGCCAGGTCCTTTATCAGAGCCGCGCCCTTCGCCGCCAGCGCCGCCTCGCCGTCGCAGGGGCCGACCACGGCCTCGAATTCCGCCAGGTTGGGGGTGAGCAGCCCGGCCCCGCGCCAGCGGGTGAAATCCGCGCCCTTGGGGTCCACCAGCACCGGCACCCCCGCGTCCCGGGCCGCCGCGATGAGCGGTTCGGGACCCGCCAAAGCGCCCCTGGCGTAGTCCGACAGGACCAGGGCGCCGCAGCCGGGCAGCGCGCGAGCCGCGGCGCGCCAGTCCATGCCGCCGGCGGCGGGGGTCGCGTCCTCGAAGTCCAGGCGCAACAGTTGCTGGCGCCTGGAAACCACGCGCAGCTTGACCGGGGTGGCGCGGTCGTCGCGCAGCGCGAGGTGGCACTCGACACCGGCGGCGCCCAGCAGGGTGCCCAGCGCCTCGCCCGCCTCGTCCCTGCCCGCCTCGCCCCACAGGCTCGCCGCGGCCCCGAGGGACGCAATGTTCAGGGCGACGTTACCCGCGCCGCCGGGGCGGTCACTGACCTCCCCGACCCGGACCACGGGCACCGGCGCCTCGGGCGATATGCGCGAGACCGGGCCGGTACAGTAGCGGTCCAGCATCACGTCGCCGACTACCATGACCCGGGCGTGGTCGAATTCTGGGGGCGGGGGGCTCATCGGCTCGGGGTCTCCGAATGGCAGGGAGGGGGCATCAATGTTGCGCGGTGCAAAGCGACGGCCATGATAGCACGGGGACCGGTGAGGCCCCGGCGGGACCCTTGCCACGGGAGGGCAAAACGACTAACTTGCCCTGCTCTTGGTGAAGGGCAGCCCAACTGGCATCCTGTAACCCAGAGGGGCAGCCCAACTGGCTTCCTGTAACCCAGAGGGGCGGCCCGACTGTCGCTTCACAACCGCACCCCAACTTCCGTCTTCGACAGCCCCGGTCCAAAGCCATGATCCCCGACCTGCCCGCCGACATCGACCAGATCAAGGGATTTCTCGCCGCGGACGAGGCCCGGGCGCTGTACGACAGTGCCCTGGAGGCGGGCAGGCTCGGCCCGGTGCTGGAAATCGGCAGCTACTGCGGCAAGTCCACCATCTACCTCGGCCTGGCGTGCCGCGAGGCGGGGGCGACGGTGTTCGCCCTGGACCACCACCGGGGCTCCGAGGAACACCAGGCCGGTGAGATGTTCCACGACCCGGAGCTGTTCGACGACAGCGACGGGCTGGTCGACACCTTTCGCGAATTCCGTCGCAATATCCACGGGGCGGGACTGGAGGATGTGGTGGTGCCGGTGGTGGCGGGCTCCGGGGCCGCGTCCAGAGACTGGGGGACGCCGCTGGGCATGGTGTTCATCGACGGCGGGCACAGCCTGGAGGCGGCCCTCACCGACTACCGCTGCTGGACCGGGCACCTGGTGCGCGGCGGCATACTGGCGATACACGATGTGTTCGAGGACGCGAGCGAGGGGGGACAGGCGCCCTACGCCATCTACCGCATGGCGCGGGCATCCGGCCTGTTCGAGGATCTCGGTCTGGTGAACAGCCTGGCGCGACTGCGCAGGCTGTAGGCATCCCGACAGTCAGTCGACCCTGACGCGGCGCTCCCGGGCATCGGCGTCGGCGGCGTCCAGCAGCTGCACGCTGCAGAACAATTTAGCCGCGGGTGTGTGCTCGGTCAGCGCGTCCGCCGCGAGCAGGATGGCGCCGGCAGTCCAGGTGGGCTTTTCGTCCGGCCACAGCAGGTCTTCCACCATCTGGTAGCCCGTCCAGTAGGAACCGTCGCTGGCGCGCCACTGCTGCAGCCAGCTGTAGACCTCCACCGCGCGGGCGTGGTCGCCCGCCGCCAACAGGGCCATCACCAGCTCGCAGCTCTCGGCGATGGTCACCCAGGGCTCGTCGCTCACGCAGCGGCAGCCCAAACCCTTCTCGACGAATTCGTCCCAGCGCGCGGCGAGCCGCGCACGCGCCTCGGCGCCGGTGTAGACCCCGGTGAGCACCGGGTAGAACCAGTCCATCGAATAACGCGCCTTGCTCTCCCAGGTGCGGTCAAAGCGCTCGGGCCTGGATCGCAGCGCGGTGCCGAGACGCTTGCGCGCGTCCAGCCAGTGGGCGCGGTCCTCGCCCAGGGTGACGGCGATGTTGTGTGCGCACTCCAGGCTCTTGTAAATAGAGCTGCACCCGGTGACCAGGGCGTCGCCCTTGGCGCGGCCCTCGCTGTCGACGGCCCAGTCGATCTCCCCGAACGGGCCCTGCAGGTTGAGCACGAAGCCGATGGCGGCATCCACCGTGGGCCACATGGCGCGCAGGAACGTCGCGTCGCCGCTGATCAGGTAGTGATGCCACACGCCGGTGGCGACGTAGGCGACAAAATTGGTCTCGCGGCGCTGGCCGTTGTCGATGTCCTGGCCGCGGTAGGAGGCCCACCAGCTGCCGTCGTCCAGCTGCAGTTCGGCCAGCCACTCGTAGGCGCGACACGCCGCCTCGAACTCGCCCGCGATGGACAGGCCCATCGCCGATTCGACGTGGTCCCAGGGATCCGCGTAACCGCCCTCGAACCAGGGGATCTCCCCCGTGTCCTGCTGGCAGTCGAGGATGAACTGCACCGTGGGACGCAGGAACTCCTCGGGGAACAGCCCGCGGCTGAGATAGAGCCCGCTCATGACACCGCTTCCTTGCGGAAATACATCACCACACTTTTACCCATGACAGGGTTCATCATCTTCTCCATTTTCCGGGTCAGCGCCGGGCGTTCCATCAGGTCCCAGACCAGTAGTCGGTGGTATTGCCGCACCAGCCAGTTGGTGTCCTGCTTGTCCCAGAACAGGCACTTGAGCCACCAGAACGGCGCGTGCAGCGCGTGCGCCCAGTGACGGTAGTAGTGCCTGAAACCCAGGCGTTCGATTTCCGCGCGCAGCTCGCCGCTGCGGAAAATCCGCAGGTGGCCGCCGGGCACGTTGTAGTAGCCGTCGCTGAGGGCCCAGCAGATCTTCTCGGGCCAGCGCCTCGGCACGCTGGCACAGAACAGGCCGCCCGGCTTCAGCACGCGCTCGATCTCGCGCAGCGCGCCGCTGTAGTCGGGGATGTGTTCCAGCACCTCGCTGCAGATCACCTTGTCGAAGGTGTCGTCGGCAAAGGGCAGGGCCAGGGCGTTGGCCGAGGAGAGGCCGAAGGATTTCGCGGCGTTGTCGGGTTCGGCGAAGTCCGCGAACTTGTCGCGGGTGGTCACCAGGTCGTCCAGGCACAGGTCCACGCCGACGGACTGCACCTCCGCCTCTATATAGGCAGAGATAACGTGGCGCCCCTCGCCGCAGCCGAGATCGAGCACAACGTCCCCCGCGTCGAGCGGAAAGTGCTGGAAATCAACCGTCTGCATCGGCCAGCACCTGATGGTAGTAGTCGGTCATCTGGCGCGCACAGACGTGCCAGCAGAAATGCTCCTCGATGCGCCGCATGGCGCGCTCCCCCAGCTCGTCCCGCCGTGCGGGATCCTGCAGGAGGCCGTCGATGGCAGCCACCAGGGCGTCCACGTCCTTCGCGGGAAACAGTACGCCCGCATCGCCCACCACCTCCGGCAAGGCACCGCCGTCGGAGGACACGATGGGCACGCCGCAGGCCATCGCCTCGCCCGCGGGCAGGCCGAAGCCCTCGTAGACGGAGGGGCAGATCGCCATGGTCGCCTCGGCGTAGTAACGCACCATGTCCTCGGTGCTGATGCCGTTGACGAAAGTCACCCGGTCGGCGATACCGAGTTTGTGCACGAGCTTTTCCGTAGCGCCGCCGGGGTTGGGCTTGCTGATGCACAGCAGCTCCAGGTCCGGGTATTTCTCCAGCAGGCGCGCATAGGCCTTGAGCAGGTAGCGCAGTCCCTTCAGCGGCGCGTCGGCGGAGCAGGTCGCCATCAGTCGGTTGGTGCGGCGCTGCACCTCGGGCATGGGACGGAACTCCTCGGTGCAGATGCCGTTGTGCACGAGGCTGATACCCGAGGGCTGCAGGCCGAAGTCGCGGGCGATGTCCTGCCGGGAGCAGTCGGATACGGTGACGATGTTGCGCAGGCGCTTCACCACTTTCTTCTGCATGTTGAGGAACGAGTGCCAGCGCTTGATCAGCAGGCGCTCGCGCCAGCCCTTCGCGGCGGCCAGTGCAATGCGCAGGTCACTGGTGATCGGGTGGTGAATGGTTGTCACCAGGGGCAGGCCCATGTCCTGGATGGTGAGCATGCCGTAGCTGAGACTCTGGTTGTCGTGCACAAGGTCGTATTCACCGCCGTGCTTTTTCAGGTACTTCGCCGCGCGGCGACCGAAGGAATAGGGTTCGGCGAATCCGCCCGTAAACTTGCTGAGCCATTCGACGATGTTGCTGAAGGAGGTCAGGTGGCGCGGGCGCAGGGACAGCAGCCCGTTTTCGAACAGGTCGAGGCTGGGCAGCTCAATCAGGCGCACACGCGGGTCGAGGTGCGGGTAGGGCGGCCCGGAAATCACGTCCACCGTGTGACCGGCCTCGACGAGCGCCTTGCTCAGGAATCGAAGGTAGACGCCCTGCCCGCCGCCGAAGGGCTGGCTGCGGTAACCAAGCAGCGCAATGCGCAGCGGCCCGCGCGCGGTGTTTTCCGCGGCAACGCCGGCGGCTCCCGCGAGGGGCTGGATGTCTGCCTGCACTGTGCCAAGGTGCCTGATAGTGGCGTCCTCTTCGGTCGGTTTTTGGGGGTGAAAGTGCTGAACCGGGGCTGTCGGAAGGCCTGCCCGCCTGCGTTACGCAACGAGCGCCCAATAAACCCCGCAGCAAAAGGGGCTAGATTTTAATCAGCCAGTGGTCAAAAATCCAGCCCAAATGACCCGTGGGGGTAAGCGGGCCGCCGGTCGCCAGCGGCGCGGCAATGTCGCTATAATCGGCGGTCCGACCACGGGAACACTCCAGATGACAATAAAAGCCTACAAGGGAATCATCCTTGCGGGCGGGTCCGGTACCCGCCTGCACCCACTGACCAGCACCGTCAGCAAGCAGCTGATGCCGATCTACGACAAGCCCATGATCTACTACCCGCTGGCGACGCTGATGCTCGCGGGCATACGCGACGTGCTGATCATCACCACGCCGCGGGACCAGGCTGCCTTCGCGGACCTGCTCGGCGACGGCGCCTCCTGGGGCATCAACATCAGTTACACGGTGCAGCCAAGCCCCGACGGGCTCGCCCAGGCGTTCCTCCTCGGCGAGGAGTTCATCGGCAATTCGCCCGCCAGCCTTGTCCTGGGGGACAACATCTTCTACGGCGGCGGTTTCTCCCAGCGCCTGACCAGTGCGGCGAGTCGCGACACCGGCGCCTCGGTGTTCGCCTACTACGTACACGATCCCGAGCGCTACGGCGTGGTCAGCTTCGACAAGAACGGCGTGGCCGAAGACATCGAGGAAAAACCCGCCAACCCGAAGTCGCACTACGCGGTGACCGGCCTGTACTTCTACGACAACGACGTGGTGGAAATCGCCAAGAACGTCAAGCCGTCCCACCGCGGTGAACTCGAGATCACCGACGTCAACAAGGTCTACCTGGAACGCGGCGACCTGCAGGTGGAAGTGATGAGCCGCGGCACCGCCTGGCTGGACACCGGCACCCACAATTCGCTGCTGGACGCGGCCAACTTCATCCGCGTGGTGGAGGAGCGACAGGGGCTGAAGATCGCGTGCCCGGAGGAAGTGGCCTACCGCATGGGTTACATCACCGCCGACGAACTGCTCGCGCTGGCCGCACCGCTGGAAAAAAGCGGCTACGGTGTGTACCTGAAAAACCTGCTCAACGACGAGGGGGTTGTCTTCGCATGAAGTTTGTCGAGACGCCCCTGAAGGACGTCTTCGTCCTGGAGCCGAAAGTGTTCGGCGACGAACGCGGCTTTTTCGTGGAGAGCTGGAACGCCGCAACGTTCCGTGAGGCGGGCTTCGAAATCGCCTTCGTGCAGGACAACCACAGCCGTTCCGCCCACGGTATCCTGCGCGGCATGCACTACCAGACAGAGCACACCCAGGGGAAACTGGTGCGCGTCACCGCCGGGGAGGTGTTCGACGCGGCGGTGGACCTGCGCAGGAGTTCGCCCAGCTTCGGCCAGTGGTTCGGTGTCACCCTCAGCGCCGAGAACCACCGCATGCTCTGGGTGCCGCCCGGTTTCGCCCACGGCTTCTACGTGACCTCGGCCTCCGCCGACTTCCAGTACAAGTGCACCGACCTGTATGACCCGTCCAGCGAGATCAGCCTCGCCTGGGACGACCCCACGGTGGGTATCGAGTGGCCGGTGCCCGACGGCGAGGCGCCGCAGCTGTCCGCGAAGGATGAAGTGGGACTCAGTTGGGAAGATACGCCGAAGTTTGACTAGCTTTTTCTAGACGGCCCGGCTTTTTACTAACGGCCCACCGCGGAAAACTTTCCGGGGTTCGGACTGCCAAGATACTCACCCCGGAAAGTTTTCCCCGCCGGGCCTTGCACCGCGCTCAATCTCAAGAACCTTCCTACCCCACCAAACCTGAGAAAGCACTCAGGCGAGTGCAAGTCGAGGCGAAGCCCGCGAGAAAAGCGGAGCGTACACGACAGTACGTGAGTATTTTCTCGCGGGCTTCAACGAAGAATTGTGCCGCCTGAGGGGTTTCACTTCGTAAGAAGGGGGAACCACCAGTTTTCGTTGGCCAGATACCAATCCAGCGTCTTTTGAAGGCCCGTCTCAAAACTCTCGTGTGGGAAGTACCCCAGGTCCTTCGTGATCTTCGTCGCGTCGATGGCGTAACGCCAGTCGTGACCCGCGCGGTCCTCCACGAACTCGATCAGGTCGCGGGCGCTGCCGCCGCCCACGCAGGGCGCGTCCGGGAAGCGCCCGGCCAGCGAAGGTTCGCTGGCGAAGCGCGCGTCCATCTGGTCGCAGAGCAGGTGAACGATGTCGAGGTTGTTCCACTCGTTGTTGCCGCCGATATTGTAGGTCTCCCCGACAACCCCCTGTTGCAGCACCAGTTCGATGCCGCGGCAGTGATCCTCGACGTAGAGCCAGTCGCGGATGTTGCTGCCGTCGCCGTAGACCGGCAGTGCACGGCCGCGCAGTATATTGGTCAGGCACAGCGGGATGAGCTTCTCGGGAAAGTGGTAGGGGCCGTAGTTGTTGGAGCAGTTGCTCGTGGTGACCTGCAGGCCGTAGGTGTGCAGGTACGCGCGCACAAGGTGGTCCGACGCCGCCTTGCTCGCCGAGTAGGGCGAGTTGGGCTCGTACTTCTGTTCCTCGTGAAACCCGGGCGCCTCCTTCTCCAGCGAGCCGTACACCTCGTCGGTGGAGACATGGTGGAAGCGGTGTGGAACCTGTTCCTCGCCGAGCAGCCAGTGCTGGCGCGCGGCCTTGAGCAGCACGTGGGTGCCTACGACATTGGTCTCGATGAACGCGTCGGGGCCGGTGATGGAGCGGTCCACGTGGCTCTCCGCGGCAAAGTGCACGATGGTGTCCACGCCGTGCTGCTCGAGCGTCGCGAGTACGCGGTCGTAGTCGCAGATGTCCGCCTGCACAAAGGTGAAATTGGCGTTGCCCTGGAGCGGCTCGAGATTTTCGCGGTTCCCCGCGTAGGTCAGTGCATCGTAGGCGACGACACGGTCATCGGGATGCTGTCCCATCCAGTAGTGGACAAAGTTCGCGCCGATAAAACCGGCCGCGCCCGTCACCAGCAGTGACCTAGACATGCTCAAGCTCCTTTAAATCGGCAAGCATAGCACGCAACTGTTGGCGCCAGTGCACACCCTGCAGTTCGAAGTCACGCCAGGCGGCCGCCTTGTCCAGCACGCTGTACGCGGGCCGCGTCGCCGGCGTGGGGTACTCGGCCGCGGGAATAGGCCGCACCTGCGTGGCGCTGTCGAGCAGGCCCAGCGCCTGCCCCTCTTCACAGATTGCGACGGCAAAGTCGTACCAGCTGCACACGCCCGCGTCGCTCCAGTGATAGATACCCGAAAGTTCGGGCCTCGCCACCGCCGCCCAGCAGGCCCCGGCGAGACCGCGCGCCCAGGTGGGCGTACCCACCTGGTCCGCCACCACGGTGAGTTCGTCGCGCTCGCTCATAAGACGCAGCATCGTCTTGACGAAATTGTTGCCGAACGCCGAGTACACCCAGCCGGTGCGCAGGATCAATGCGTCGGGCAGCGCCTCGACCACGGCCTCTTCCCCGGCCAGTTTGCTGCGGCCGTACTCGCCCAGGGGCGCGGTGGGCGCGTCCGGTGCGTAGGGCGTGGAGGCGGTGCCATCGAAGACGAAGTCGGTGGAGACGTGCACCAGGCGCAGTCCGCGCTCTGCACAGGCGCGGGCGAGATTGGCGGGGCCGTCGACATTGCCGGCGCGCGCCGCGTCCGGCTCCGACTCCGCCTTGTCCACCGCGGTGTACGCCGCGGCGTTGACGACCTGTCGCGGCGCCACCTCGTCCAGGCAGCGCGCCAGGGCGTCGGCGTCCGCGATGTCGACATCGGCGCGGGACAGCGCGACACAGCGCACCCCCTCCGCGACGGTGCGCGGCAACTCGCGACCGAGCTGTCCGCCGGCTCCCACAACCAGTACGGTCTGTTCCAAGTGATTATCTCCACTGCGAGGCCGGGCCCGCGCCGCGGGCAGGCGCCGCCACGGGCCAAAAAACGCCCGCTATCATATACCGCCGCCCACGCGCTTGTCACAGCGCCCCCCGGTGCAGACGCACAGGAGGCGCCCGGGTAGAATGGGCAGAAAAGACACCACCCCGGGGACACGGGTCATCGACCGCGACGAACTTCAGCACTGCGCCGAGCAACTGGCGGAGGACTTCCTGCCGCCGGGTTGGGAGCGCGTCGCCAGCTCCGCCTATACCCGGGTCGCCGTCAATACCGAACGGGAGCTGTATTTCAAGGAGTTCCTGCCCCGCAGCCCCGCGGAGGCGCTGAAGTCGCGCCTGCGGAGCAGCCGCGCGACGCGCGCCCGAAACAATGCCGATGCACTGCGCCACGCGGGTATCGGCGCCCCGGAGAACGTGGCCTGGGGCCGGGTTGGCCGTGGGCGAGAGTACCTGTACATGCGGGCCGCGCCCGGGCGGGGGATCGACGCCTGGCTGCGCGAGACCGCCGGCGTTTCCGGCAGCCGCGCACAGCGACGAGCGCTGCTGGCCGACCTGGGCAAGTTCATCGGCCGGGTCCACGCGTCCGGCTTTATCCACGGCGACCTGCGCCCCGGGAACATCCTGGCCTGCGCCGAGCACGGCCACTTCCGCTTCACCCTTATCGACAACGAGCGCAACCAGCGGCGGCGGCCGCCACCGGGGAAGATGCTGCTGCGCAACCTCATGCAGCTCAACATGCTGCCGGCGGATGTACTCGGCGGAACGGACCGGGTGCGCTTCTACAGCGCGTGGTGCGAGCAGATGCGCGAGCTGTCGCGCGCCGAGGCGAAGATACTGGGTTTGGAGGCCTACGCCTGGGCCGCCCGGCGCATGCGGGATGCCTCGCGGGCTACAGCAGCGGCTGGGGGCTGATTCCGTACTGCTCGAAGTGGCGGCCGCGCAGTTTTTCCAGCTGCGGCTGCATCAGCTCGATGAGCCTGTCCCGGTTGAGGTCGCTGTCGCGCAGGTAGCTGTCGAGAAACTCCTCCAGCATGTCGCCGGGGACGCCGGCCTCTTCCGCGCTCACGGTGAAACGCGCGATATCGCGGGCCATACGGGCTTCCGCAGAGAACCGGATCTTGCGCGCGCCGTCGAAGTCCACCAGGAAACAGGTCTCCTGGTACCACAGCAGGTTGTTCCACTTGCAGTCGCCGTGGGTGTAACCGGCGCTGTGGGCGGCGGCGATGGTCTCCCCCGCCCCGCGCATCATCTTGCGCACCTGCTCGCGCCCGGGCGAGCCGTTCCAGATCTGGCAGTAGTCGCCGTCGCTCACGAAGGCCTCGGACAGGACCAGCAGGCCCTCGGAGACCACCACACAGCACAGCGGCCGCGGTACCGGCACGCCTTCGGCGGCGAGATGAAGCCCCGTCTTGTAGGAATTCATGGGGCGGCCCAGGCGGGCGAAATAGAGCAGCTTGAAAAAGATGGAGCGGCGTCGGTACAGTTTAAGAAAGCAAGGCTTCTTTCTTATCTCGAAGAACGCCACCACCTTCTTCGGCTCGTCCTTGATGACGGTGGTGTGGCGCTTGATCCAGGCGGAGATGCCCAACGGCGGGCTTTTCAGCTTGTCGCCCAGGCGCCGACCCCAGCGCTTGCCATGCACCAGGGTCGTCTTGTTGATCATTATGCCTCTCACGCACTACACCGACGAATCCGGGGCCGGAACGTTAGTTTTAGCACACAATTGGCTCGCTTTCACCGCTACCGCATGCCACAGACGGGACTCCCCGTCCAGGGCGGCCCTGAGGCCGCCGGGGCTGTAGTGGCGCATGAAACGCAGGCGGTCGCGCCGGGTGGGCGCGGCGTCCCGGGCCGAGAAATAGAGGCCGCCGAGGTCCTTGACGCGCCAGCGCGCCGGCACCGCCCGGCGCAACCCGGCCCGGTGCAGATCGATGAGGAAACAGCGGGGGCGCCCCCGGGCGAGGCTGTCGCGGTCGACATGAAAATGGCACAGGTAGAAATCCCGGTGATTGACGCCGGCGCCGTGCATGGCCCGGGCGATGCGGGCCAATTCCCGCACCAGTGCGATGCGCAGCGCCGGGGCCGGCGGCTGCTCTGACCAGCTCGCGCAGACCTCCTCGAGGCTGATCGTGTTGTGCAGGGCGTCGGTCACGATCACCGAGCGCCGCGCCGCGGGGCTGCCGCCGAGGCTGGCATAGGCGGCGACGCCGGGGACGTCCACGCCCGCCGCGGCCAGTGCGCCCAGGGCCCGGAACTCGTTGGCGGCGCCGGTGACCGGCGCGCGCCCCTGCGCGAGGTTTTTCGCCACCTCACGCCAGCCCACCCCCGTGTGCAGCTTGATAAAGTAGTGGCGACCGCCGCGCTCGAAACGCAGCGTGGTGCGACCCTCCCGCTGCCGGTAAATGTCGCCCGTGGACGCGCCCGCCGCAATCTCACCGGCCAGGTGCAGCAGCCCCTGCGCGCCCTGGATATCGCCCGCGGGAAAGTCGTGGCGCAGGTAGAAATCAGCCACTGCCGAGCCACCCTTCGATGCAGTCCGCCGCGTCCCTGTGCAGGGCGTCGAGATCGGTGCGCCCGGCCCAGGCGAGGCCGCCCTCGCGGCAGTCCGCCCGGTAGACCCCATCCACCGCGCGCAACAGGGCGCGGTCCAGTTCCTCCTGCGCGAAGGGCTCCTCGAGCACCTTGCCACCGCGCGCCTCGGCAATGCAGGGCGCGTAGCCGCAGGCACCGGAGGCGATCACCGGCAACCCGCTGGCGAGGGCCTCCAGAAGCACCACGCCGCCCGCCTCGGAGCGCGCCGGGTGCACTAACAGATCGGCGCCCAGCATCAGCTCACCGATATCCTCCCGGGCACCGAGAAACTCAACCTGCCCGGCCACGCCGAGGCGCTTCGCCAGGCGCCGCCAGGGGCGGACCTGCGTGTCCCGCCGGTTCGCACCTACCACCAGCAGCCGCGCCCCAAGGCCGGGCTGAGCTTCACAAAGAGCAGCGAGTGCGGCGATCGCGCGGTCCAGCCCCTTGGTGTCGAAGGCCGAGCCGACGAACAACAGCAGCAGCTCCCCCTCCGCGGCGTCCAGGGCGGCGCGCAGTGCGCGGCGGCGCCGGGCGGCGCCTTCCGGGGCGCGGCGGTCGGGCGCCACACCCGGCGGCAGCAGGTGCAGGCGCTGCGGCGGCGTGGCGTAGTGGCGCAGGTAGCCGTCGCGCTGGGTCGCGTTGAGCAGCAGAATCCGGGTCGCCGCGGCGGGGTCGAAGACGGCACGCTCACTCGCGGCGTAATGGCGGGCGCGGGGGGTGCGACGGTACAGGGCGCCGCGCGCGGCTGCGCGCTGCGCGAAACAGGCGTCGCCGGCAAAGTAGACGTCGAGCCCCGGCATGCGGTTGAAGCCGATCACCCCGTCCACCGGGTCCCGCCCCAGGTTCGCCTGTACCGCGCGCTGGAAATTCCGGTCGCGGCGGTGGTTGGACAACCCGCGGGCCGGCAGCACTCGCAGGACCGCCCCCGGGGGTGCGTCCCCCTCCCAGCCCATGCAGTAGACGCGACAGTCATGGCCGCGGCGCAGCAGTTCGTCGAGCAGGCCGCGACAATCGCGCTGCAACCCGCCGTGGGGAAAATAGCGGTGGATAGCCAGGGCCAGGCGCACGCTCAGCCCGCCAGGGCCGCGCGGCGGTCCGCGGCCAGTTCGAACAACGCGGCACCGACGTCGGCGGGGTCGATGGCGGCCATCGCCGTGCCGTGGGTCGCGCAGAGGTGGCGCTGACCGGGCCCGAGGGCGCCCACTCGCTCCGGACGCGTCGGGCCGTAGAGGGAAACGGCGGGTACGCCGAGGGCCGCCGCGAGATGACCCAGCCCAGTGTCCACGGCCACCGCCGCCGCCGCGCCGGCGAATTCCCGGGCGAGATCGGTCAGGCCCGACGCCGGCAGCACCCGCGCGGTGCCCCCCGCCGCGGCCACCGCGTCCGCGATGCGCGCGGCGCGCGCCGCCTCCTCCTCGGTGCCACGGGGGAGGCAGACCGCCAGGCCGCGGGCGGCGCATTCGCGTCCCAGCGCCTGCCAGTGGGATTCCGGCCAGCATTTTTCCGCGCGGGCGGTGCCGTGCAGGAACCAGATGTCGCCACCGGCGACCGCGCCATCGAACGCGACACCGTAGTCGCAGGTCGTGCGCGGGGGCGTGTAGTCCAGCGACCGGGCGAACAGCAGGCGCACGCGCTCGATCGCGTGCATGTCCCGCGGTACACGCACCCGGCGGTGGTACGCCACCGCCGAGAGAGCTTCCCGCGCGGATGTGAAGTCCATGCCGTGACGGGGCGCATCCACCAGGCGCGCGATGAACGCGCTCTTGAGCAGTCCCTGGGCGTCGATGACCGCGTCGTAGCGGCGCTCGCGCAGCGCGCGCCTCGCTGCGCGCCACTCGGGCCCGCGAAAATCGCGCAGGGGGTGGCGGCGCCAGCGCCTCAGGGCCACGGGAATAACGCGGTCGACGGCGGGGTGCCACCCGGGGACCTCGGCGAAGGCCTCCTCCACCACCCAGTCGAAGCCCACTCCCGGCAACACCCCTGCGGCGTCGGTCAGCGCAGGGAGGGTGTGGATCACGTCCCCCAGGGAGGACATCTTGACCACGAGCACTTTCACCGCGCGTCTCTCGCTACGGACCTCGCCACGGACTTCGCCGCGGACAGCAGCGCATCCAGGCCCGCGGCGACGGTGGCCGGGGCGGTGTCGCGCATGCAGCGGTGATGACCCAGCGGGCACTCCCGGGCGTGACAGGGCGCGCAGTCAATGTCTGGCTCCAGCAAACTCACCGCAGCCGCAAGCGGCGGCGTAAAGACCGGCGAGGTAGGCCCGTAGATCGCGAGCAGCGGCCGGTCGAGCGCGGCGGCCATGTGCATCAGGCCGGAGTCGTTGCTCACTACCGCGCTGGCGAGTGAAAGCAGGTCCAGCGCCTCGAGCAGGTCGGTTTCCCCGGCGAGGCTGTGCAGCGCCGCGGGGTCGCCCGCATCCGCGGCGATGCCCGCACAGAGCCCCGCCTCCGCGGGCGAGCCGAACAGGGCCACGTGCCAGCCCCGGTCGAGGTACTGTCGCGCGAGGTCCGCAAAATAGTCGGCCGGCCAGCGCTTGGCGCCGCCGAAGGCTGCCCCGGGACACAGGGCGAGGAGGGGCGCACCGGGGTCGATGCCGCGCGCGGCGGCGAGCCGGCGGGCGCACGCCGAATCGCTGAGAAGCGCGGGGCGTGGCGATTGCGCGGGCAGGGGCGCACCCGCCGGCAGCCCGAGGGCGAGGAAGCGCTGCACCATGCGCGGGTAGTTCCCGGGGTCGAGCACGCGCAGGTCGTTGAGCAGGCCGTAGCGCATTTCACCGCGCCAGCCGGTGCGCCGCGGGATGCGCGCAAACCAGGGCAACAGCGCCGACTTGAAAGAGTTGGGCAGGACGATTGCCTGTTCATAAGAGTCCCAGCGCAGGGTCGCGCCGAGCCGGCGGCGCAGGCCCAGGGCCAGCTCGCCGTGGGCAACGGGCAACTCGATGGCGCGGCGCACCTCGGGCATGCGCTGCAGCAGCGGGGCGGTTGCGGGTGGTGCGACCACGTCGACGACCACGCCGGGACGGGTATCAGCGAGGTGGCGGTAGAGCGCCTGGGACATGATCATGTCCCCCACCCAGGCGGGGCCGACAACGAGGATAGCGCCCGGCGCGGAGGTCACGCCGGCGGGCGCGGGCGGAGCGCGCGGGCGCCCCTGGTGGAAATCAGGCCACGGGCTCCAGCCACTCGCTGTTCTCGCTGCGGTTGCCGCGCACCGTGTCGAAGTACATGGACTGCAGCTTCTCCGTCAGGGGACCGCGACTGCCGCTGCCGATGGTGCGGCCGTCCAGCTCGCGAATGGGCACCACCTCGGCGGCGGTGCCGGTGAAGAACGCCTCGTCGCACACGTACACCTCGTCGCGGGTGATGCGCTTCTCCTCGATGGTGTAGCCGAGTTCCGCGGCGAGGGTGAAAATCGTGCTGCGCGTGATGCCGTCCAGGCAGGAGGTCAGCTCCGGCGTGTAGATGCGGTCGTCGCGCACGACGAAGACGTTCTCGCCGGAGCCCTCGGCGACGTAGCCCTCGTTGTCCAGCATCAGCGCCTCCTCGGCGCCGCTGTCCAGGGCTTCGCGCAGGGCCAGCATGGAGTTGATGTAGTTGCCGTTGGCCTTGGCCTTGCACATGGAGATGTTGACGTGGTGCCGGGTGAAGGACGAGGTGCGCACTTTAATGCCGCGATCCCGCGCGTCCGGGTCCATGTACGAGGGCCACTCCCAGGCGGCGACCATGACGTGGGTGCGCAGACCGTCGGCGCGCAGGCCCATGCCCTCGGAGCCGTAAAAACACATCGGGCGCAGGTAGCCCTCCTCGAGACCGTTCTCGCGCACGACATCCTTTTGCGCCTGGTTCAGCGTGTCCTTGTCCCAGGGCATGTCCATGGACAGGATGTGCGCCGAGCGGAACAGGCGGTCGGTGTGCTCCTTCAGCCGGAAGATACAGGTGCCGCGATCGGGCGTCTGGTAAGCGCGCACGCCCTCGAACACGCCGAGGCCGTAATGGAAGGTGTGGGTGAGCACGTGCACCCGGGCTTCCCGCCAGGGCACCATTTCACCATCCATCCATATAAGACCGTCGCGATCCGCCAGACTCATTACCGCTCTCCTCTGCTCTTCTGTTTCATCGTGTTTTTAATCGTCTTTCTATTCTTCTTTCTATTCGTTCTTCTATTCGTCCTGTTTCTCAATCGTCTTTGCCATAACCGGGCAACCGTTCCGCAATGTCGTCGGGGCGGTCGCCGGGACCGTCGTCCGCACCGTCTTCAATCTCCGAGTAGGGCGCAAACAGTTCATCCCACTTGGCCGCAACAGCAGCGCGGGCATCGACGAAATCCCCGGCCCGGGCCACGCCGGGCTGCTGCTGCAAGGAAAGTTGATGGGCAGCGGAGCGGTAGGCGAGATACGCCTGCGTGAGCGCGTCGCACTCCTGCTGCTTAAAAAAGCCTTCCCGGCCCAGGGTCTCGAGAATGCGCACATTGTCGGACCAGCGCGCCAACCCAGGCTCGCGATGGGACCACGCCAAGACGGCGTATTGCACCATAAATTCGATATCGACGATACCTCCCCTACCCTGTTTTAGGTGAAATTCCCCATCGTTCGTGTCTCCCTGTGGTAGTAAGTGCTTACGCATGCGGTGGCGCATGGCGACCACCTCCCGGGCGAGGTCGGCCTCGTCCCGCCGCTGGCAGAGGATCTCCTCGCGCACCGCGTCGATACGCTGCGCGAGGCCCGGGTCCCCGGCGACGAAGCGCGCCCGCACCAGCGCCTGGTGCTCCCAGGTCCAGGCGGACTCGCGCTGGTAGCTGGCGAAGCCGTCCAGGCTCGCGACCAGCATGCCCGACTCGCCCGACGGTCGCAGGCGCATGTCCACCTCGTAGAGCTGGCCCATGCTCATGCGCGTCTCCATGATGTGGATCATGCGCTGGCCGAGGCGCGTGTAGAACACCGCGTTGTCGATGCTGCGCGCGCCGTCGGTGACGCCCGAGGGGTGGGCGTCGCAGATGAACACGAGGTCGAGGTCGGAACCGTAACCCAGTTCGATGCCGCCCATCTTGCCGTAGGCGTACACGGCGAAGGCGGTGCCTGAGGAGTCGCGGGCGGGCTCGCCGTACTTGCGCGCGAGGTCGGCCCAGGCGACGGCGAGCACCTGCTCCAGGATCACCTCTGCAATCCAGGTCAGTTTGTCGCTGACCTTCATCAGCGGCAGGCGCCCGGACAGTTCACTCGCCGCAACGCGCAGCACGTGGGACGCCTTGAAGTAGCGCAGCGCATCCATCTGCGCCTCGAGATCGTCGATGGGCAGCCGCGCCACCTGCTCGCTCAACTCTTCCCGGAGCAGGCCCTTGTCCGGGGCGGTGTAGAGACTGGCGCGGTCGAGGAACTCGTCCAGCAGGACGGGGTTGGCCGCCATCTGCCCGGCGATCCAGGGACTGGCGCCGCACAGCGCGACCAGTTCCGCCAGCGCGGGCGGATTTTCCATGAGCAGCACAAGGTAGGCGCTACGGCGCAGCACCGCGGTGACCAGGGGCAGCACGCGCTCCAGCGACAGGTCGGGGTCCGGTGACTCCGAGCAGGCCGTCAACAGGCGCGGCATGAACTGCTCCAGGCGCTCCCGGCCCTCCGCCTGCAGGGTGACCACGCGCGGCGATTGCAGCAGGTCCTGCAGGTGCGCCAGGGACTGCGCGGCGCGCCGGTATCCGAGCGCCACGAGCTCGTCGCCGCTCAGTTCCTCCCCCGGGTGCGGCGCCTCCGCGTCCCGCCCGGTGTCCCGGGGCGGCGCGATCAGCTCCGCGAAATGACGCGCCACACGCTGCCGGTGGCCGTCCAGCACCAGCCGGTAGTCCTCCCAGCTGTCGCAACCCATGACGGTCGCCATGGCCAGCCGGGCCTCGTCGTCTGCGGGCAGGTCCTGGGACTGCCGGTCGCGGTAGCCCTGGATCGCGTGCTCGCTGTCGCGCAGGAACAGGTAGGCCGCGCGCAGCGCCGCCACCGAGTCCGGCGGCAGGCACCCGAGGCGCGCGCACTCCTGGAGCACCGGCAACAGCTCACGCTGCGCGAGCCCGGGCTCGCGGCCGCCGCGGATGAGCTGGAAACACTGGGCGATAAACTCCACCTCGCGAATGCCGCCGCTGCCCAGCTTGATATCGTCCTCCAGCCCCCGGCGCCGCACCTCCGCGTTGATCATCTCTTTCATGCCGCGCAGGCTCTCGATGGCGCCGAAGTCCACGTAGCGGCGATAGACGAAGGGGCGCAGGGTCTCCATCAGCGCCGCGGCCCGGGCGGGGTCCCCGGTGATGGGGCGCGCCTTGACCAGGGCGTAGCGCTCCCAGTCGCGGCCCTGGTCCTGGTAGTAGTTCTCCAGCGCGTCGAAGCTGTGCACCAGGGCGCCGCTGTCGCCGTAGGGCCTGAGGCGCATGTCCACCCGGAACACGAAGCCGTCGGCGGTCACCTGGTCCAGCGCGGCGATCAGCCCGCGGCCGACCCGGGTGAAGAATTCCTCGTTGCTGAGTGAGCGCTCACCTCCCTCGGTCACGCCGGATTCCGGGTAGGTGAAGACCAGGTCGACGTCCGAGGAGACGTTGAGTTCCCGCGCCCCCAGCTTACCCATGGCCAGTACCACGAGCTGCTGGGGCTCGCCGCTGACGGCGCCCACCGGTGTGCCGAAACGCGCCGCGCTCTCCCCGTGCACCCGTTCCAGGGCGGTCGCGATGGCGGCCTCGGCCAGCAGGGAGGTGTCGCGCACAGTCTCGAGCGTGTCGGCCAGGCGGCAGAAATCCCGCCACAGAATGCGCACCATGTGGCGCCGGCGCCAGCGCCGCAGCACCGGGGTGAGTTCTGTGCTCTCTCTTAAACTCACCTCAGCGTTCGTTTTGGAACGCTCCTCCGCCAGGGCGGCGGCCAGGCTATCGGCGAACTCCGCCTCGCCCAGGCTGCGGGCGAGATCGCCGGACACCGCCAGTTCCACCAGGAGGTCGGGATGGTGCCTGAGTTGTTCGGCAATATAGGCACTGCAGGAGAGTGCGCGGGCGAGCTGTACCTCGAATTCCTGCCCGGCACCGGCGAGGGCGGCGGTGAGGCCGTCGCCCGCGCGCTCGCGGATCGCCTCCCAGGCCCGGCCCGCGGCCTCCGCCAGGGGCGGTGGCAGGTTGTCGCAGTCGGGCGCGATCACCGGGCCGGGTGCCGGCGCGCCGAATCAGGTTTCCAGGGGGGGCGCGACCCGCATGACCTCCTCGATGGTGGTCTCGTGTCGCGCGACCCTGGCCGCACCGCTCAACCGCAGGGTGTGCATGCCCTCGCCCATGGCCACCTCGCGAATGCGGTTGGTGTCGATCTGCGGGCGGATGAGGGACTGGATGGCGGGGGTGTTCACGAGGACCTCGTAGATACCCTGGCGCCCGATGTAACCGGTCTCGCGACAGGCGCGACAGCCCACCGGGTGCGCCATCTGTGCGGGCGGCTCGGCGCTGAACGGGTGCACCAGTTGCTGCCAGGCGTCCATGTCGACCGGGCCGAGCTCCTTGCACTCCGGACACAGGATGCGCACCAGCCGCTGGGACATGATGCCGCGCACGGTGGCTTTCACCAGGTAGGCGGGCACGCCCAGTTCGAGCATGCGCGACACGGAGCCCGGGGAGTCGTTGGTGTGCAGCGTGGACAGCACGAGGTGTCCGGTGAGCGCCGCCTGGATGGCCATGTTCGCCGTCTCCAGGTCGCGAATCTCACCGACCATGATGATGTCGGGATCCTGGCGCATCAGCGCGCGCACCCCGGAGGAAAAATCCAGGTCGATGCCGTGATTGACCTGCATCTGGTTGAAGGCGCCCTCGACCATCTCGATGGGATCCTCGATGGTGCAGACGTTCACCTCCGGCTGGGCGAGCTGGCGCAGGGTGGAATAGAGCGTGGTGGTCTTGCCCGAACCGGTTGGGCCGGTGACCAGCACGATGCCGTTGCCGGTGGAGGTCATGTCGTGCCAGTGCCGCAGGTCCTCGTCCGCCAGGCCCAGCTCCTCAAAACTCCGCTGCAGTACGTCCGGGTCGAAGATGCGCATGACCAGCTTCTCGCCGAAGGCGGTGGGCAGGGTGGCCAGGCGCAGTTCCACCTCGCTGCCCGCGGGGGAACGCGTCTTCAGGCGGCCGTCCTGGGGCCGGCGCTTTTCCGCCAGGTCCATACGGCCGAGAATCTTGATGCGGCTGCACACGGCGGCGCCCACCTGGGCGGGCAGTTCGTAGACCGCGTGCAGCACACCGTCGATGCGGAAGCGCACGTGGGAAATCTCCCGCCGGGGCTCCAGGTGTATGTCGCTGGCGCGCTGCTCGAAGGCGTACTGCAACAGCCAGTCGACAATATTGACGATGTGCTGGTCGTTGGCGTCGGGCTCTTTCATCGAGCCCAGTTCCAGCATTTGTTCGAGGTTCCCCAGCTCCGGACCGCCGCCCTGCTTGTCCGCCGCGCCGGCGCCGCGCACGGAGATCGCCATGCTGTAGAACTCCGCCGTGTGGCGGGTGATCTCCCTCGGGTCAGCCAGCACGCGGCGGATCGGTTTGCGCAGCACGTGCTCGAGGTTGTTTTCCCAGGAGCGCATATAGGGTTCGCTGCTGGCGATGACCACCTCCTCGTCGCTCACCTCGACAGCGAGAATGCGGTGGCGCTCGGCGAAAGCGCGGGACATCACTTCCGCGATGGCCGTTACGTTGATTTTCAGGGGATCGATTTCGTACACCTTCTGTCCCACCCGGTTGCCCAGCCAGGCGAGCAGGGCGGGCATGTCGAGATGGCGCCCGGGGCGCACCGCGTCGGGCAGGTGCTGCTCGGCGAGGAACACGAGGGGATGCACGCGCAGCGTGGCGGAGTGATTGACCTTCGCCAGGTCCTCGTCGGTGATACGGCCGTCTTCATGCAGGTCGTGGGCCAGCGTGGACAGATTCAGCCGGTGTTCCATGGTCTGCTCGTTGAACTGTGATGTCATGTACTACCCGCGCCCCTGATGTGTGACAGTCACCCGTTCCATGCTAACACAGGCGGCACCCCCGGAAGCTGTGACAGGGTGCCGATTGCCGCGGGGGTCCGCCTTGACTAGACTGGTCGCTCCTCCCACCCGGTCACCGGACACACGACCCCATGCCCCAGCAACACCAGCTCGTACTCGACCGGCTCCGGCAGCTGGTGGGTACGCCCTCGGTCAGTTCCACGGACGCGCGCTGGGACCAGGGCAACCGCGCGGTCGTCGACCTGCTGGCGCAGTGGCTGGAGGACATGGGTTTTGCCATCGAGATCCAGGACGTCACCGCGGACGGCGCGAAGGCTAACCTCATCGCCACCCGCGGCAGCGGCCCCGGCGGGCTGGTGCTGTCGGGACACACCGACACCGTGCCCTTTGATGAAGGCCGCTGGCAGAGCGACCCGCTGGCGCTGACCGAGCGCGACCAGCGCCTGTACGGCCTGGGCAGCACCGACATGAAAGGCTTCTTTCCCGTGGCCATGGCCGCGGCGGCGAGCTTTGCCGACACCCATCTCGACAAACCGCTGGTGCTGCTGGCCACCGCCGACGAGGAGAGCTCCATGAACGGGGCCCGCGCGCTGGCCGCCGCCGGTTACCCGAAGGCGCGGGCGGCCATCATCGGCGAGCCCACGTCGCTGGTGCCGGTGCGCACCCACAAAGGCATCATGATGGAGGCGGTGCGCGTGACCGGCCGCGCCGGACACTCCTCCAACCCCGCACTGGGCAACAGTGCCCTGGAAGGTATGCACGCGGTGATTGCCGACCTGCTGGCCTTCCGCACCCAGTTGCAGGGGCGTCACCGCAACCCCGCCTTCGGCGTGGCCACCCCGACCATGAACCTCGGCTGCATCCACGGCGGCGACAGTCCCAACCGCATCTGCGGCCAGGCGGAACTGCACTTCGACGTGCGCATGATCCCCGGCGGCGACAACGCGGCGGTGCGCTCCGAGATCGCAGGGCGCCTGGAGGGCATAGCGGAGGAACGCGAACTGGATATCGAACTGAGTTCGCTTATCTCCGACGTGGCCCCTTTCGAGCAGGACGCCGACAGCGAACTGGTGAAACTGGCGGAGAAACTGACCGGGCACGCCGCCGAGGCGGTGGACTTCGCCACCGAGGCCCCCTTCCTGGCCCAGCTGGGCATGGAGACCATCATCATGGGCCCGGGCTCCATCGACCGCGCCCACCAGCCCGACGAGTACCTGGAGCTGGAGCAGGTACAGCCCTGCATCGACCTGCTGAAGGACTGTATCGGCCACTACTGCACCTGAGGCCGCACTCACCCCAGCCGGGGTACTTGTGCAATATTGCCTTGGTGGTTCCCTTCCCCTTTCGGTACCCTTGATAAGTTTCGATTTATCAATGGCTTGGAAGTGAGCGTGACGACACCGGGACGGGAGCATATCCGCTGGTTCAGGAACACGGCACCCTACATCAACATGCACCGGGGCAAGACCTTCGTGCTGATGCTGGGGGGCGCCGCCGCGCGCGATGAAAACTTCCGGAATATCATCCACGACATCGCCCTGCTGAACAGCCTCGGCGTGCGCCTGGTGCTGATTCACGGCGCGCGCAGCCAGATCGACGAGCGCCTGGCCAACGCGGGCGTGAAAGGCGCCTTCCACGACAATATCCGCATCACCGACAACGCCGCGCTGGAACATGTAAAGGATGCAGCCGGGTCACTGCGCGCACAGATCGAGGCGCTGCTGTCCATGGGGCTGCCCAACTCACCGATGCAAGGCGCCCAGATGCGCGTGTGTTCGGGGAACTTCGTCACCGCGCGGCCCATCGGCGTGGTCGACGGTGTCGACTTCCAGCACACGGGCAAGGTGCGGCGCGTCGACGCCGAAGGCATCCACGGGCAACTGCGCGACGGCTCCATCGTGTTGCAGTCACCCCTCGGCTATTCGCCCACCGGCGAGATCTTCAACCTCGCGCTGGAGGACATTGCCGTGCAGTGCGCCGCGGCCATCGGCGCGGACAAGCTGGTGCTGTTCGGGGCGGGCGCGGGTGTGACCGACTCGGCCGGAGACCTCGTGCGCCAGTGCGCCGTGGGCGAGATCAACGACATGGCCGTGGCGGACGACGAACAGGCCGCGCTGTTGCAGACCGCGAAGCGCGCCTGCCTGCAGGGCGTGCCGCGCTGCCACATCATCAGCCACACGGACGACTGCGCGCTGCTCGAGGAACTGTTCACCCACGACGGCAGCGGCACCCTGGTGTCCAGCGACGCCTTCGAGCAGTCGCGCGAGGCGACCATCGACGACGTGGGCGGCATACTCGAACTGATCGAGCCGCTGGAGCAGGAGGGCATCCTGCTGAAGCGCTCGCGGGAACTGCTGGAACAGGAGATAGGCCGCTTCCGCCTGCTGGAGCGGGACGGGCGGATCATTGCCTGCGCGGCGCTGTACCCCTTCGCGGAGGAACGCGTGGGCGAGGTGGCGTGTATCGTGTCCCACCCGGACTACCGCGGCGGCCTGCGCGGCCGGCAGCTGCTCGAGGCCCTGGAACAGGAGGCGCGCAGGCTGGGCCTGGAGCGCCTGTTCGTGCTGACCACGCAGACCGCGCACTGGTTCATCGAGCAGGGGTTTGTCGAGGGGGGCCGGGATCAACTGCCCGACGAAAAGCAGGCCCTGTACAACCTGCAACGCAACTCGAAGGTCTTCTTCAAGGCGCTGTGAACTTCCCTGGGCTTACCCGGCAATTGCCAGCCCGTGACCGGAGCGCCCCATGACCCGCTGGGTGGCGCTGCTGCTCGCCTACTTCTTTCTCGCCCTGGCACTGATCGGGGTGGTGGTGCCGGGCCTGCCCACCGTTCCCTTCCTGCTTCTCACCGCATGGTTCGCGGCTAGGGGTTCCGAGCGCCTGCACCGCTGGCTGTACGCGCACCCACATTTCGGCAAGCTGCTCATTGACTGGGAAGAGCAGGGCGCTATCTCCCGCTCGAGCAAGGTCACCGCCATCGTGCTGATCACGATCGGGTGGGTGGTTCTTTACCTGCGCGTTCCCAATCCGTGGATGGTGGGTGGTGTTACCGTGATACTGATTACGGTATCGGCCTTCCTGTTGACGCGGCCCGAGCCACGATAAATCACACGACGAGCCTGATAAACCGCCATCGGTGGACGGAATTGATGCCCTTTTTCAGGGGGCCTGCTCATTCCGCCCCCCATCTCCACCTGCAAGCCATTGAAACAAAAGTAGTATCCGACAGCGGTTGGCGCTCACATTGATCGAATTTGATGAATTTCAAATTCCCGATAGGCTATTGTTTGAGGCAGGTTGATGGAGAGTGCTCTACAGATGTCTGATTTCAATAGGAAAAGCATGTGATGCTGGGGCGCGTGTCTAGTACATACAGGGACCCGGCCTTCACTCGACCGGTCTATATACTTAGCTGGTAAGTGTCCAGGGGGGATAGATGCTGGAAGTGAGAGCACACTTGGTCGATGGAAGTTTACTTGAATTTGAGGAAACTGAAGAAATTCTCACTCGCCTCAAAGATTTGAGGGAGCAGGGCTACGAAGGTAAGCAGCTCATACACCAATTGCTTACTGATGACTGGGGTCCTCCACCAAATTACGTACACATTATCGGTACAACGGCATCCGGAGAGAGCGTCGATGAGCGTATCCCATATCGGTAATCCCAGACACTTAACAAGTCAAGGCTGCAAGGGCGCTTCGCGCCGGGACCGCTTAACAGCGGCCCCAGCTTGAAGCGTTATAGGCCTAGCTATCATCGTGTTCTCGGGTGCTTACACTTCAAAAAGAAACTATTAGAGCAGCCAAATGCTTACACCTAAAGTATTCATCTCGTACTCACATGATAGTGACGAACACAAAGCATGGGTGCTAGCTCTGGCGACACGGCTGGAAGAAAATGGTATTGCAGTGACACTTGACCAATGGGACTTGAGTCTTGGTGATGATCTTCCCCATTTTATTGAGTCGGGATTAACTGATGCAGATAGAGTGATTTTGATCTGTACAGAATCGTATGTAAAAAAGGCCAATGATACGAGTAGTGGCGGTGTGGGTTATGAAAAGATGATTATTACAGCTCAAACAATGGCTGACTTGGGAAGCAATAGAGTGATTCCAATCGTTATCAATAATGGGCTGAAAACCAAAACACCTGTGTTTGTGTCTAGCAAACTATACCTAAGTTTTGATTCACCCGACTATGAAGACAGTTATTGTGAGCTCATTAGCGACCTATGGGGGGAGACGGTAAAACCTAGACCGAAACGAGGAACTAATCCTTTTGAAAGAAAACCCTTACCGAGGACTCCAATTACATTCGATGTACCAGGTTCATTTAGTAATCCAGCAGCAAAAGCAAAAGTTACAATAAATCCGACTAGCAATAATGGCCGTTATTGGGTGGGGGAAGGAGAAATGGCTTTTGAATTGTCTTGGTCAAGATGTAGCTCAGGATCAATATGGATATACAATGACCCCGAATCTATTCATTCTTTAAGAGTAGCCCCCGAAAACTTCGTAGAAATAGATGACATTGTCGATGCGACGGATACGTCTTTCTATCTTGAGGAGCGTAGCTCTAGTCTACGAGTTGGTGAAATTGCAGTGTTACAGAATACTAACGGCTACTACTTGGCAGTGAAGATTGAGCAGGTTCTGTATAGAAACCGAAGAGGAGATGACAAAGATGAACTGACTTTTAGCTATATGATTGCCCCAGCTAAAAGTACTTCATTTTCGAAGCATAAATAGGTCTTTAGAGCCAGTGATGAAAATATTGGCACATTGGGGGTTCTTGAATGCCTATAACAAGTCAAGACAGCAAGCGCGCTTCGCGCCGGGACGCCGAGACCGGCGCCCCTGCTTGAAGCGTTATGCGTCAGAAGCATTGGGACATATATGAGCATACTTCAAGGACATACTGAAGAAAGTCTCACCCGCTCGCTTACCTACGCTGGATTTATTCTAGTTGTGTATGAGCTTGCAAAAAGCATGATAGTAAAACCTGTCAAGGCATATTATGAAAACACAACTTACGGCAAGGGAATGCCGTTCAAATCCTATCAGGAAGATGTGTTGTCTCGGCACAAAAATCAGTTTGAAGCAAGTCTTCTTTACCTCCGAGATTTTATGGAAGCTCTAGATTCGGAGGACGTGTTGACAATTCAGGCTTTAAGAAAACATAGAAATGATCTAGCACATGACCTGCCGCAGATGCTAGAGAGCCTAGATGCCAGCGAGTACATATCTCTCCTAGAAAAGACGGATAGGACTTTATTCAAGCTCTCCAACTATCATACATACATAGAAGTTGGGGCAAGCCCTGAACTACAAGATAACGATATTAACTGGGATGCAGTCAAAGGGCCTGAGTACCTTCTTTTCGAAGAAGTGCTAGATAAGGTAAAACTCTTGTCGAGCGCGGGAGCATGACGGATAACAAGCCGGCAGTACGCCCCATTCGGACGCCGGACGGGCAAACCGCTACGCGGTCTTTCCGCCCGCTGCCACGAGGTTTATGCGTCTGATGGATAGCTGGGAGAAATTTCTAAACCCTAAGGAGCTGCGACAGAGCCTCATCAACGCTTCTCTCTATATCGCTGCTTACGAGAGTTGCAAGGAGTCAGTTGTCGGCAAACTACAATCGTTTTACTCAGACTACTGGGATAAAGATGGGGCCCATCCAGGGCCAGAGTATGAGCAAAATGTTATGTCGCTCTCTAAGTCACCGCTGCACGCCAGTTTGCTCTGGTTTAATGCCAACGGTGCTATCGATGAGGCGGATATCCTGCAAATGTCTCAAGCTCGGGAGCTGAGAAATCGCGTAGTGCATGACCTGCCGTATTTCCTTAGCGAGCCCGATCGCCAAATCGACACAGAAACCTTTGAGAATTTGCTCTCGGTTACCCACAAGATCGGTGTCTGGTGGGCTGTAAACGTCGAGATCGCTACCGATCCAGACTACTCTGGTGAGACCATTGACGAGGAAGGTATCCAAACTGGCACGATAATGATCATCCAGCTGATGATGGACATTGCCAATGGCAATGAACCCGAGGAGGGGCACTATCTAAGTGCTATCAGGCAAATGCGTGACGACGCATAACAAGGCAAGGTTGTCGCTTCGCTGGGACGTCAAAACCGCTGCGCGGTTTTGACGTCCCAACTCACAGCGTTAGGTTTCAGTCCGGAGTGAAAGATTGAGCAATAAGGCAAATTGGGTAGCAGCAATAGCAGGTGTTGTGGCAGCGGGAGCAGCCGTTGTTACGCTTGTAATTCAACAGCCTGACGAGATCTCTTCGCCACCGGCAAAAGGTGAGCAGGCAGTATCAAATGGTGCGGGCTCGCCATCACCAGATTCGAAACCCTCGTGCGTTGGTATCTTTGAACCTATGTTTGAATCTGTCAGTGCATTGAGTCTTGGTATAGATCGAGATGACGGATACAAAAACATCGTTAGTGCTGCATTGAAGAAAGGATGTTATAAGCAGGCAATTGAAGCAGCCGGTAAGTTGTCGCTTGGGATATATCGAGATGAAAACTACAAAGCCATCTATAGATCGGCCATAGATGCTGGGCAGTATGATCATGCAAAAGCCAGTATCGACAAGCTATCACTAGATATATATCGCGACGAAGGCTATAGGCTATTGTTAGAAGCCGCAGGCAATGAAACCTAACAAGTTGGTCAACTTCGCGCCTTCGGCGCCGGACACCCAACTTGCCGCTTCGCGCGAAGTCATGCGCCGGTTACCAAGGCGTTATGCACCTTGCTACTAGCTGGCCCAAATGACCAATTTTCCAACCAGGGCGCTCCTCATCCCAGCGACCCTTGCTACCCTCTATATCCTGGGCTTCTTTTTCCTGTATCTCGCATTCGGCAAGTACGTCGTCGGTTCGAACTACCATGTCTTTGTTGCCAAGCCAGCCCAGGTAATACACACCCTCTTTTACCAGCCAGTTCTCGAGTGGGCCGGGCCGGAAAGCGTCTATACTAAGACCTGGTTATCCAATGCCCGATTCTGGTGTGAACGCTTGAATGGCGAGGAATATTGTCTCGAGGGCTTTGGTGACTAGTCATCCGACACGCAATGCCGGAGGGATTTCACAAACCCTTCACGGTTTCAGTGCACCGGCGGTGGTCCGTCTACGACCCCAGTCACAAATGGGAAAATCGGCAAGGTGAATGAGCAGGAGCTTTTTGAACTGATGGCCGCCAGGGCGGACGTTAACTGGCAGATCTTCCAGTTCTGGTCGGGTGTCACGTTCGCTTATATTGCAGTGGGACACCTTGCGGCAAAAAGCCTCAACTGGTTCATCATCTGTATTCTGACCATACTGTACGCATCGCTTTCCGTCGTCGTATTTCAGATGGCTTCAAACAACATGGCCGTTCTGGAGGGATTCAACAACGACCTACAGGCCCTGGCGGACACCACGGAGTTGAGTGAAGCCTCGAAGGTATGGCTGGAACTGGGCACAACAAGCGTGCAAACGATCGCAGTATCTATAGCGACCCTTGGTACGTTCATAAGCGCACTCATCTATCTACCGTATAATTTCTATCGCTCCAGGAAAAACGCAGTGAAGTAGATTCCGGCGACGTACTCCACAACAAGATTCGCAAGGAGGCGAATCTTTCACCTATCACCGGGGATAGCCAAAGTGAACAACGACAACAAGCTCCATCAACGGTTTTTACCCATCTGGCTATGGATAATCGTGCTCGCACAGATAGTCCTGGTTCTCCTTTTCTCTATTGGTACCGCACTCGATCCAAGCGGCTTTATTCCCGGAGCAACGGAGCTGGATTACGCTATTCAGCTGTATGTAACGAGAAATGTGACAGTAGCCGTGGGAATAATCGTTGCATTACTCCTGAAATCTCACAAAGCCCTTTTGGTGATGTTTATTGTCCGCCTGCTGACCGATCTATCTGACATCGTATCTGTGTATGCCCTGGACGCCGATCCCATAAGAGAAAGTGTCCCGGTGGTCGTGGTCTTGCTCGTCATTCCTGCACTCCTGGCCATCGGGTACTTGTGGAGCCGGGCGAAGTCAGCTTCGTGATCGCAAGACCGGCTGCTGTCGACGGGCCTATCAAGTCAGGGCTGCGGACGCCAAAATCGCTTCCCGGTTTCGCCGCCGCTGGTTGAAGCGATAGGTCGCCTGAATACTCCGCCGTCTATGTCGAGCACCCGTTCAAATAATGAAGTAACACTACGTTCTGCAGCTCCAGGTGACCTCGAACTACTCGAGCATTGGGACGAGCAGCCACACATCATTGAATCCGACCCGAATGATGACTGGGCTTGGGCTACAGAGCTGCATCGAAGCCCGGCGTGGCGTGAGCAACTTATCGCCGAGGTCAACGGCAGGCCGATCGGGTTCGTACAGATCATCGACCCGGCACTGGAAGACAGTCATTATTGGGGCGCAGTAGAATCAAACCTTCGCGCTATCGACATCTGGATCGGCGAGGTGGATTGCCTCGGCAGAGGCTATGGCACGCAAATGATGCAACAGGCATTGGCTAAGTGTTTTGCAAACAAGTCAGTGACAGCAATACTGATTGATCCACTGGCGACAAACACGCGCGCTCATCGGTTCTACGAACGACTCGGTTTCAAGTTCGTCGAACCACGGCGCTTTGGTCAGGACGACTGTTTTGTTTATCGGTTGGAATTGGCCGACTACACGGCTATCGTGAATTAATGAACGATTTGGTCGGGCCACCTAGCCAGCGCGAGCAACCGACGCTTGGGTCGGCCGTCAGCACTGCCTTAACTGCCAGGGATTTCAGAGAGCACCATGATCATACGTAAGTACAATCAAGGCGATCGAGAGGGGTTGATCCGCCTGTGGGCTGACGCCTTCCCGGATGATCCGCCGCACAACGAATCCTCAAGGATGATCGAATCGAAGCTTCTCGTTGACGACCAGATTTTTATAGCGGAGGAATTCGATCAGATCATAGGCGCTTGTATGACGGGGTACGATGGCCATCGAGGCTGGCTGTATGCAGTTGCCGTGGCACCCGGACAGCGGCGCAGGGGTATAGGAAGGAGCCTGATTGAAGAGGCCATGAGCTCTCTCAAGGAGCTAGGCTGTATCAAGGTCAATCTACAGATTCGAGCGTCTAATCACGAGGTGCAGGCTTTTTACGAGTCCCTGGGATTTCGCGTGGAAGAGCGTATCAGTATGGGAGCGTTGCTTGGATAGACGCGATCCAGGGGCTGTCAGCTTACAGCGACATCGCCACCCCCCGAGCTATGGCCGGCCAGCTGCCCGCCGGTGCAGCGGGGCGAAGACTCACGTTGTTGAATACACATGAATAGCTGGTCTAATCTCACGTGAATATTGAGCGCTACCAGGGGGAAGTTGCAGGAGAGCTGATGGCTCTTCTCCTGCTGGCTGACCCGAATGAAGAAGCGATAGCTGCCTATATCGGTGACGCAACTCTGTTTGCAGCCTACGAGTCAGGCCGTCTTGTTGGTGTTGTGGCCACTACGTTCAACGCAGACCAGGCTGAGCTCAAGAATATCGCTGTGGATGAATCTCACCAGGGTAAAGGCATAGCCAAGGAACTCATCTTCAAAGCAAAAAGCTACGCGAAAGAAAGCGGGGCGCTCTCTATAAAGGTAGGCACCGGGAATTCAAGTTTGTCGCAGCTGGCGTTGTATCAGAAGTGCGGATTTAGAATGCAGTGCATTGAGGTGGGATATTTTTCCGGGTACCCCGAGCCGATCTTTGAGAACGGTATTCGGTGCCTGGACAGGGTGGTGTTGTGCGCAGAATTATAGTTGCTGAAGCCAGATGGAATCACTGAACCAGCAGAAAATCAGCTGTCCCTACTGCGGCGAGTCCATCGAAGTCCTCATCGATGGTGAAGAAGCGGGTCACCAGTACATCGAGGACTGCCAGGTATGCTGCAGGCCCATCACCTTTCGGATATTTACAAGCTTCGATGGTGAGCTGAGCCTCTCCGTACACGATGAGAACGAATCGTTCTAGGATGGCGCAGTTCAGGTACGCCCAGCCCTTTTTCTCACTCTCGGACTGCGCCTATACTAAAGGCCGATTATCACCTGGCGCCGCAACTGGTCGGACTGACGTGAAGACTCTCCCCCCGGACCTGGAAAAGTACAAGAGCACCCCCGAGTTCGACGAAACCAGCGTGCCGGCCGGCCTGTTGAAGGCGCATCAAACAAAGGCGGGCACCTGGGGTAGAATCGTGATCCTGTCCGGCAAGCTCAACTATCGTATTCTCGAGCCTGAACTGGAGGAGATAACGCTGACTGAAGACGTCTACGGCGTCGTGGAGCCCACCGTTCTCCACGAAGTAGCGCCGCTCGGGGAGGTTCGATTCCGTGTCGAGTTTTATCGTGCTTCCGGCGGCTGACAGGCACTGGCTGGTGCAGCCCGGCAACCGGCTCGCCAGTTTCCGCGCCTGCTCCCTGCATGAGGATTCACTTCTATGATCTTCCAGGAATACGGTCTTTCCATCGCCGCACTGGGTTTTATCGCGGTGCTCATGCTCATCCAGATACTGGTTTCAGACGTGCTGGGAATCCTGCGCAAGCACGTGCCGGGCACGCCTGTTCAGGCGGATCATGCCAATCTCCTCTTTCGAGCGAGCCGCACGGTGGGAAACACCAACGAGAGCATCGCCGTGTTTATCTGCGCCCTGCTGTTCTGCATGCTCTCCGCCGCGTCTCCCCTCTATACGGCTTATGCCGCCTGGGCGTTCGCCCTGAGTCGCACCGCGTACGCAATTTTCTATTACGCTAACGTGCCGGTGGCCCGTTCAGTATCCTTCGGGTTTTCCCTGTTGGCTATTGCAGCACTGCTCGTTGTCGGTCTGTTCACTCAGGGGGCCTGACTGGCGTGCTGCAAACCCACCCTGCCCTTTGGCGCATTCCCTGTTTGCGGCTATAGTGCAGCCTGATCTCACGGGAACCAACGAATGAAACCAATAATCACGCTGTGCCTCGTGCTACTTACCACGGGATGTGGCACCGTAACGACGCTCTCTCACTCCGACGAGGCCCTGTCCAGAAAGCTGGTGAAGCGCGACACGTACTGTGATTCGCTCCCCAGGGTTTACTCCGGCGTCTCCTATGATCTGTGCGTGCTCAATTCGAAACCCACCGGTACCGAGTGGGACGTGCTCGTCGGCTTCTATGTCATCGATGGGGCTTTTTCGTTCCTGTCGGATACGGTGGTTCTGCCTTACACGATCTACCGGCAAGCCACGGACGGCAGCGTCCCCATCGATGGGTAGCGGTCGTGCCGCCACCGCGCCGGTCCGGGCGGCCGAGACAGCCGCATGTTCGACATGTACACTGACATGCCACACCACCTACAACGAGAGAAAACATCATGGCCAACGAAGGGTATCACGAGCCGATTGCCGAGCTTTCCGACGAGACACGGGATATGCACCGTGCCATCACCTCTCTCATGGAAGAGCTCGAGGCCGTTGACTGGTACAACCAGCGGGTCGACGCGTGCAAGGACGAGGAGCTGAAGCGAATCCTCGCCCACAATCGCGACGAGGAGAAGGAGCATGCCGCCATGGTTCTCGAATGGATCCGGCGGCAGGATCCCGACTTCGACAAGGAGCTCAAGGATTTCCTGTTCACCGACAAGCCCATCGCCCACAAGTAGCCCTGTAGTCATCCCGTTTGGCCGCTGTGCGCGTGGTCGCGACGGTACTGTCGGTTTGCGCTACGTCGCGCTATACGCACGAGGTGGATACATGAGCGGGCCGGCATGAGCTCCGTGGCCACGCTCACAGGCGGCTGCGCCTGCGGATCGATCCGCTACGAGGTTACGGGCAGGCCCCTGAGCGTTCACGCCTGCCACTGCACCGATTGCCAGACGCTGTCCGGTTCCGCTTTCGGCCTCTCCATGGTCCTCAACGCGGCGGACATCCGGCTTACCCAGGGCGAGCCGGGCATCCAGGAGTTTGCCGCCAGCCGCAACCGCATGCGCCGCCACCACTGTACCGATTGCGGCGTTGCCCTGTGGTTCAGCTCACCGGGGCATTCCGGCATCGTGGCGGTCAAACCCGGTACGCTCGACGACACCTCCTCTCTCCGCCCGGTCGCACACGTGTGGTTTCGCAGCGCGCAGCCATGGGTCGCCGTCGGCGACGACGTGCCGGTGTTCCAGGAACAGCCGCCCTTCGAGGAGCTGCTGCAAATCGCCGCAAACGCCGGCACCCACTGATAAGCCGAATAATTCCGGGGCACAGGTGACCATGACACGCTACGAAGACAAGTCGGACCACCCGCAGTCCCGGGAACTGAACCAGGCGGCGTACAAGGACGGCTGCGCGCACTACGAAGGCGCAGACTACGCACGCGCCAAACGCGCGTTTGAAGAGGCGATCGAGTACTGGCCCCAGGATCCCCAGGCCTGGTTCGCGCTGGGCAACTGCCACGACTGCATGCGACACCCCGAAAAGGCCGAGGTGTGTTTTCGCATGTCGCTGGGGTTCTCCGCCGCCGAGGCGGCGCCGGACGTGTACTTCAACCTCGGTAACAGCCTCTTCGACCAGAAGAAGTACGCGGAGGCGATCGAGTGCTACTCCCAGGTAGGTGAGCAGTCCAAGGCCGCCGCGGCAGCACAGAAAAACCTCGCCCTCGCCCGGGATCGACTGGCCTGATCCGCCATCGAACCACGCTTTCTCACGCGGCACGCCGCGCAGTAATTTGCTATCCTTCGGGCCCCGTTTTCAGGGCGGCCCGGGCCGCCAGGTGAAGGAAGCAGCACGCATGCCAGAGTACCGCTCCAAAACATCCACCGCCGGTCGCAACATGGCCGGCGCCCGCGCCCTGTGGCGCGCCACCGGCATGAAGGACGACGATTTCCAGAAGCCGATCATCGCGGTGGTCAACTCCTTCACCCAGTTCGTGCCCGGTCACGTGCACCTGAAGGACCTCGGCCAGCTCGTGGCGCGCCAGATCGAGGCCGCCGGCGGCGTGGCGAAGGAGTTCAACACCATCGCCGTGGACGACGGTATCGCCATGGGCCACGACGGCATGCTCTACAGCCTGCCCTCCCGGGACATTATCTCCGACTCCGTGGAGTACATGGTCAACGCCCACTGCGCCGACGCCATGGTGTGTATCTCCAACTGCGACAAGATCACGCCGGGGATGCTGAACGCCGCCATGCGCCTGAACATCCCGGCGGTGTTTGTCTCCGGCGGGCCTATGGAGGCGGGCAAGACGCGGTTGTCCGAGAACAAGCTCGACCTGATCGACGCCATGGTCATCGCCGCGGACGACAGCGCCGACGACGAGACCGTGGCCGAGTACGAGCGCTCGGCCTGCCCCACCTGCGGCTCCTGTTCCGGCATGTTCACGGCCAATTCCATGAACTGCCTGACGGAGGCGCTGGGGCTGTCCCTGCCGGGGAACGGTTCCACGCTCGCAACCCACGCGGACCGCGAGCAGCTCTTTCTCAGGGCGGGAGAACTCATCGTGGATTTATGCCGCCGCTACTACGAGGGCGACGACGACTCCGTATTGCCGCGCAAGGTCGGCAGTTTCCAGGCCTTTGAAAACGCGATGAGCCTGGACATCGCCATGGGCGGTTCCACCAACACCATTCTGCACCTGCTGGCGGCAGCCCGGGAGGCGGAGCTGGATTTCACCATGGCCGACATCGACCGCCTGTCGCGCAAGGTACCCCAACTGTGCAAGGTGGCGCCGAACACGCCCCAGTACCACATGGAAGACGTGCACCGCGCCGGCGGCATCATGGGAATACTCGGCGAACTCGACCGGGCCGGCCTGCTGCACTCGGGCTGCCCCACCGTGCACTCCGCCACCATCGGCGAGGCGCTGGACAACTGGGACATCGTGCGCACCGAGGACGCCGCGGTGCGCAGGTTCTACTCGGCGGGGCCGGCGGGCATCCCCACCCAGACCGCCTTCAGTCAGGACACGCGCTGGCCGAGCCTGGACGACGACCGCGCCGGGGGCTGCATCCGCTCGCTGGACAACGCCTATTCACTGGAGGGCGGCCTCGCGGTGCTGTTCGGCAACATCGCCGAGGACGGCTGCGTGGTGAAAACCTCCGGTGTCGACGAGTCCATCCTGACGTTTTCCGGGCCGGCCTTCGTCTGCGAGAGCCAGGAGGCGGCGGTGGAGGCCGTGCTCGGGGACCGGGTCAAGCCCGGCGATGTGGTGATCGTACGTTACGAGGGCCCCAAGGGCGGGCCCGGCATGCAGGAGATGCTCTATCCCACCAGCTATATCAAGTCGAAGGGGCTGGGCCAGGTGTGCGCGCTGCTCACCGACGGGCGCTTTTCCGGGGGCACCTCCGGGCTCTCCATCGGTCACGCCTCACCGGAGGCGGCCGCCGGCGGCGCGATCGGGCTGGTGGAGAACGGCGATACCATCGAGATCGACATTCCCAATCGCTCCATCAATGTAAAGCTGTCGGACGGTGAGCTGGCGGAGCGCCGCGCGGCGATGGAAGCGCGGGGAGACAAGGCTTGGCGCCCGGTGGAGCCGCGGCCGCGCAAGGTCAGCCCGGCGCTGAAGGTGTACGCGAAGATGGCGACCAGCGCCGACAAGGGCGCGGTGCGGGATCTGTCACTGCTCGACTGAGCTCTCCTGCGCCGACTGATGTTCACTCCGGGCTTTCTCCCGGGCGGCCTTCTCTTTCTTCGCCTGCGCTTCCAACCCCTGGGCCACCAGGGTTTCCAGGTCCTCGCGCAGGTCCGCGAGCTTCTTGCGCAGGTGCCGGTCCTGTTTTTCCGTGCGGGAGTTGAGCAGCTCGACGATCGCCCTGCCGACGACGTCGAGGTTGTGGTCGTACACCGCCTGGTACTGTTCGGGGGAATTGCCGCGCCTGGCTTCCACTGCCTCTCGCACCCGCAGCTGCCAGCCCGGTTCACGCTGCAGGAACACGGCGAGCTGCTCGAACCACTCGGCGCGGTCCGCCAGCCACGCGGCGTCGGAGCGTTGCATCTCCTTCGTGTATTCCTCCAGCATCGTGCGCTGCTCGCTGGACAGCCTGCCGAGGTAGTCGGTGCCGTTCTCGATGAAGTTGTCCAGGGTATCCTCGTAGAACTCCTCGTCGGTGCGCTCGAGGTACTTCTCCTCGAACTCGGCCTGCTCTTCCCACAGACCCTCCAGGAAGTCCTTCACCTGCTCGTCGGACAGGCGCCCGCCGAGATCGAGCAGCCAGTCCAGGGCGTTGTCCTCGAGTCGAAACCAGGCGGCCTCGAATTCGCGCCAGGTCTCCTCCAGCCCCGCCTCGGTAGCGGGCTCGTCCAGGCTCGCCTCGATGCGCTTCAGCGTTTCCACGTACAGGGGCAGTTCCTGCGCCCGGTGCCAGGCCAGGAAAGGCGCGAGCAATTCGTCGAGGTAGTCCTCCTGTTCGCCGTCGAGATCGGCGTAGTCGTCGATGTACCAGGGCAGGATAAAATCCAGCCGGTTGTACATGAACGTGGTGCTGGTGCACGACCACAGTGTCGTGCAGGCGAGAAACAGGAGGAACCAGCGGCGCAAGGGCCCGGGGTGGAATGCCATTGTTCGGGGGTGTCCTAGCGCCAGACGGGGACGGTTTTCGCGATCGGTACGACCTTGAGCGGCCCGGCCGTGGCCACTTCCACGCGGTTGCGGCCGTTGCTCTTGGCCAGGTACAGCGCGCCGTCGGCGAGCTTGAACCAGTGCTCCAGGTCCTGGGCCAGCGCCACGTGGGCGATGCCGATACTGATGGTCATATTGCCCTCCGGCACCAGACAAGCGCCCTCTACCACCGCGCGCAGTTTGTGCGCCACTTTCTCGGCCTGCGCACTATCAGCTTCACTCAACAGCAACACGAATTCCTCTCCGCCAAAGCGGCACAGTGTATCCACGCTGCGCACGCGCTCCTCAATCAGCTGCACCAGTCCCTTCAGGGCCTGGTCGCCGATCGCGTGGCCGAACCTGTCATTGATACGCTTGAAGTGATCGATGTCGATGATCAGCAGCGTCTCGGCCCGCTCGTAGCGCTTCCAATTCTCCAGGCTCTTGCCCGCGCGCAGCTCCAAGTAACGACGATTATAGGCGCCCGTGAGCGGATCGGTAATCGCCATCCCCCGCAGGCGCCGGGCCTGCTCCGTGACGGCGAAGACCAGCCAGGCGGCGACCAGCCAGGTGAGGGCCAGGCTCAGGGCCATCACGAAGGCCGCCATCGGCTCGAAGCGGACGATGATCATCGGCGCTACGGCGAGGCCGCTGACCACGCCGAGGATCAGCGCCCAGCGCATACGCAACAGCACCGGCAGGGCCACGAGCAGAGGAAACAACAGGAACAGGGCGAAATTCTGGCCCAGGTAGCAGGCGAAGGTCACCAGGCAGATGCTGAACAGCAACACCACGTGGGGTGAGGCCACCGCCTCGCGGCCGGCGCTCAACAGGACGATATTGCCGATGACGACCACGAACATGGTCAGTATGCCGGCGGCGAGCATGGTCTGGCCCACGTAGTAGTTGTGGACGATGACAGGAATCAGGACCGCGGCGATGACGAAGAGAATGTAGCGGTAGGCGTTGCGCCGGCGCTTGTCGCGCCACTCGTCGCGCTTTTCGGCATCTTCGGCGCGCTGGGGGGAGAGGAGTTCGCCGGAAAACGACTCCGTGAAATGGCCCTTGACACGGGCCCACAGACCGGTGTCCCCAGCTCTGCGTTCGTTGCGCGTTACGCTACCTCTGCCCATACCCCCGGGCCGACCGTTCTCGCGGCCGCCGCCGTCCCCCGAGATGCCACAGTCAGCTTCACCTTACCCCAGGCGGGTTCTCCAAGGCTACGCAGGTAGTGCAGAATCGCTCACAAATGCACAAAAATACGGGGTTTTCCGGACTTTTTCAGGCCGCAGCGTGCTGATCCGCCTCCGCCGCGCGATTAATGGCGCCGAGAATGCCGTCCAGCGAGGCCTGGATGATGTCGTGGCTGCGGCCCACGCCGCAGAAGCGATCACCGTCAACATTGAGCTGGATGTAGCAGATGGCCTCCGCGTCGGCGCTGTGGCTCAGGGCGTGCTCACTGTACTCCACCAGCACGATCTGCTTGCCGGTAAAGGCCTCCATGGCGTCCACGAAGGCGCCCACCACGCCGTTGGCGGTGCCGTTCAGGCTGTGCTTGCTGGAACCCTGCACCAGCTCCACCTGCAGCTTGTCCACGCGGTCCTCGCGGCTCACCTGGTAGTTGCCGAGCTTCCAGCGCCCGCCGCGCGCGAGGTAGGTGTCCTCGAACAGGCGGAAGATCTCCTCGGAACTCACCTCGGACTCGCGTTCCTCGGCGTAGGCCTGTACCGGCGCGGCGAAATCGATCTGCAGCCAGCGCGGCAGCTCCAGGCCGTAATCGCGGTGCAGCACGTAGGCCACGCCGCCCTTGCCGGACTGGCTGTTGATGCGGATGACCTCCTGGTAGGAGCGGCCGATGTCCGCCGGGTCGATGGGCAGGTAGGCCACGTCCCAGGGGTCCGGCTCGTCGCCCTTCCTGTCGCGGATGGCGAGGCACTTCTTGATCGCGTCCTGGTGGCTGCCGGAGAAGGCGGTGAACACCAGCTCCCCCGCGTAGGGATGCCGCGGGTGCACCGGGAGCTGGGTGCACTCCCGGCTGGTCTGCAGGATCTCGTCCATGTGCCCGAGCTGCAGCTCGGGGTCCACGCCCTGGCTGTAGAGGTTCATGGCCATGGTGATGATGTCCATGTTGCCGGTGCGCTCGCCGTTGCCGAACAGCGTGCCCTCCACCCGGTCGGCGCCGGCCAGCACGCCCAGCTCCGCCGCGGCCACGGCACAGCCCCGGTCGTTGTGGGTGTGCAGCGAGAGCAGGATGCTGTCGCGCCGCGCCACCTTCGAGCAGATCCACTCGATCTGGTCCGCGTACACGTTCGGCGTCGCCATCTCCACGGTGGCCGGCAAATTGATGATGACCGGGCGCTCCGGGGTCGGCTGCCACACATCGGTCACCGCGTCGCAGATTTCCACCGCGAAATCCAGCTCCGTGCCGGTAAAGCTCTCGGGGGAGTACTCGAAGACCCACTCGGTCTCGGGGTGCCGCGCGGCGCACTCCTGTACGAGCTTCGCGCCCTTCACCGCGATGTCGACGATGCCCTGGCGGTCGAGCCCGAACACCTGCTCGCGCTGAACGGTGGAGGTAGAGTTGTAGACGTGCACAATCACCCGCCGGGCACCCTTCAGGGCCTGAAAGGTCTTCTCGATGAGGTCCGCCCGGGCCTGGGTGAGCACCTGGATGGTCACATCCTCGGGAATCCGGTCATTGTCGATCAGCTCGCGCACAAAGTCGTAGTCGTGACTCGAGGCGGAGGGAAAGCCGACCTCGATCTCCTTGAAACCGATTTTCACGAGCTGGTCCCACAGCAGGGACTTCTGGCGCGCGGTCATCGGTTCCACCAGGGCCTGGTTGCCGTCGCGCAGGTCCACGCTGCACCAGCGCGGGGCGCGCTCTATCACGCGGTCCGGCCACTGGCGGCCGGGCATGGGGATGGGCGCAAAGGCCTTGTACTTGCTGTGATCGAAATTGCTCATGTCCGTGTCCTGTCACGACTCCCGTTTCGGTTCCCTGGCGGCTATCGGCTCGGCTGGACACCCGCGCGACGGCAGGGAGCCCTTGTGGGGCACTGCCACGGGCGCCGCGGGAGGGTAGTCCACGGGGCCCGCCGCGACGGGTGCACTGACAGCCGAGAGCCCAGTATAGGCGGCCCGGGGGAGGCAATGTATGCAAATATTCCACCGATTTGCCCCGAATGCGCAATTAATCACTAATACAATGCCTATTGTTAGTGTTATGGTTCAATTTGGCCCTAACGCCCGCAGGAGTCCCGCCGTGAAGCTCGACCGCACCGACCGCAGGATACTGGCCGCCATGCAGGCCAATGCGCGCATCAGCAACCTCGAGCTGGCCGAGGCCGTGGGGCTCTCGCCCACCCCCTGTTCGCGCCGGGTGCGGCGGCTGGAGGCGTCGGGCATCATTCGCGGCCACGTGACCCTGCTCGACCAGGCGCGCCTCGGGCTGAAGCTCACCGCGTACATCGGCATCAGCATGGACCGACACACCCCCGACCGCTTCGAGGCCTTTGAGCGCGAGGTGACGGGCTATCCCGAGGTCATGTCCTGCGCCGTGGTCACGGGCCAGTCATCGGATTACCTGCTGCGGGCCGTGGTCCCTGACATGACCTACTACGAGCAGTTCCTGCTCGGCCGCCTGACCCGCATCCCCGGGGTGACGGGCGTCCACTCCAGTTTCGAACTGCGGCGGGTGGTGGAGCGCACCGATCTCCCCCTGGACCACATTTCCGACACCACCGTGCTGGATTGATAAACCGGGCTTTCGTCCCGCGCCCGTGGGACTTGCCCGCGCGGGCCCGTGGCCTCAGTATGGTCCGCCCGAGAATAAAACGGACAGGACAGGAGCAGTTATGATCGATATGGAGGGCAAGGTCGCCCTGGTGACGGGCGGCGCCAGCGGCATGGGCCGGATCTGCGCGCTGCGCCTGGCGGACCAGGGCGCGAAGGTGGCGGTTCTCGACCTCAATGAGGAGGCCCTTATGGATGTCTCCGAGCACGACAACATCACCGCCCTCAAGAGCGACATCTCGGACCTCGAACAGGTTGAGACACGGGTCGCCGAAATAGCCGCGACGCTGGGGCCGATCGACCTGCTGGTTCACGCCGCGGCGCTGATGCCCAGCCACCTGCTGTCCGAACACAGCCACGAGAACATGGAGCGCCTGTTCCGCATCAATTACTTCGGCACCACCTACCTGGTGCGCGCGGTGCTTCCCTCGATGACCGAGCGGGGCAGCGGCCGCATCATCGCTTTCGGCTCCATCGCGGGCATCGCCCTGGTACCCAAGATGGGTGCCTACTGCGCGACCAAGGCGGCGGTGAACGCTTACATCGAGGTCCTGCAGAACGAGATCCGCGGCAGCGGCGTGCGCGCGCACCTGGTGTGCCCGCCGGCGGTCAACACGCCGCTGGTGGACCAGACCATCGAGACGGACACTCCCGGCAGCATCATAGAGGCGAAGAAGAGCGGCCGCCTGGCGGACCCGGAGAAAATGATCGACGCGATCGAGAAGGGCGTGCGCAAGGACAAGGACATCATCTACCCGCAGGAGGCGCGCTTCCTGTACCTGTGGCGCGCCCTGTTCCCGCGCCTGTGGTGGAAGACGGTGATGAAATTCGAGCAATAGGCGCGTTTGTCCTGTACCCCTTACCGGCGCCTTCGCGGGGATGACGGCGTAGGTGTATGGCGGGAGTGACGGCGATGTGAATTGAGCCGCTTTGCCTTCACCCCCCGCATCGGCTAGCATCGCCGCCCCATGTCCGCTCGATTCCTCCACCGCGACTCCCCCTGGCTGCTCGCGCTGCTCGCCTCGCTGGTCGCCCTCGGCCCGCTGAGCGTCGACATGTATATCCCGGCCATGCCTATCATGATGGCGGCGCTGGACACCGACATCAGCGGTATGCACCTCACGCTCAGCACCTACCTGGCGGGTTTCGCGCTGTTCCACCTGGTGTGCGGCCCCCTCGCGGACCGCATCGGGCGCCGGCCGGTGCTGGTCGGGGGAACGCTGCTGTTCGTCGCCGCCTGCCTCGGCTGCGCCGCATCGACCACGGTGGAGGAACTGCTGCTGTACCGCTTCCTGCAGGGCGTGGGCGCCTGCGTAGGCCCCACGATCGCGCGCACGGTCGCGCGCGACGTGTTCGGCCCGACCGGGGCGGCCCGGGCCCTGTCGCTCATCGCCATGATCATGGCCCTGGCACCGGCGGTGGCGCCCACCCTCGGCGGCGTGCTGCTGTTGTGGCTGCCCTGGCCATTCGTCTTCATCTTCCTGGCGGTCTACGGCGCCGTCACCATCGTCACGGTGTGGCTGTACCTGGAGGAGTCGCTGCCCGTGAAGCAGAGCCTGCACCCCGTCAGCATCGCGCGAAACTACGCGCAGCTGATTCGCCACCCCGTCTACCTCGTCGCCACCCTGGGCAGCGGCTGCATCTACGCGGGGTTGATGACCTATATCTCCTGCTCGAGTTTCGTGTACATCAACATGCTCGGCGTGCCGGTGCAGTTCTTCGGGTTTATTTTCCTCAGCTCCGTCATCGGCTACATGGCGGGCAGCGCGCTCAGCGCGCGGCTGACCCGCTACTGGCTGCCGGAACAGACCATGTTGCTGGGTGCGGGCCTGGCCGCGGGCGCGTGTACCGCCATGCTCGTCGGCGGCACGCTGGTGCAGCAGAACATCTGGGTGTTCGTCTTTCCCATGATCCTGTACTCCGCGGGTATGGGCCTGGTATTGCCCAACGCTATGGCGGTGGCGCTGCGGCCCTTTCCGCACATCGCCGGTACCGCCTCCGCGCTCCTCGGTTTCATACAGATGACACTGTCGGGTACCGCGACCGCCGTGGTCGGGCTGTTTCTCCAGGACACCCCGGGGCCCATGATGTACGCCATGTTCATCATTACCCTGGGCGCGCTCCTGCTGACCCTGGTGATGTTCCGCTGGCGCGAGCCCGCCCGAACCTGACCGCGCCCGCCGGCCTGTGGCATACTCCTCAGGTCACACCGCGGAGGTTCACGTGCACACGGCGACGGACGTCACCCAACTGATCGGCAACACGCCCCTGCTGCATCTCAAGCAGGTCTCGGAGGAGACCGGCTGCAACATCCTGGGCAAGGCCGAATTCATGAACCCGGGCGGCTCGGTGAAGGACCGCACCGCCCTCGGCATCATTCGCGCCGCGGAGGCGGCGGGTGAACTGGCGCCGGGCGGGCGCATCGTGGAGGGCACCGCGGGCAACACGGGCATCGGCCTGACCCTGCTGGCCAACGCGATGGGCTACACCAGTACCGTGGTGATGCCGGCCACCCAGAGCAAGGAGAAGATCGACACGCTGGAGTTGCTGGGTGCGGACCTGCACCTGGTGGGCGCCACCAGCTACAAGGATCCCGAACACTACATCCACCAGGCCGAGCGCCTGGCCCAGAAGTACGCGCGCCGGGAGGAGCACGGCGCCATCTGGGCGCGGCAGTTCGACAACCTGGCCAACATGGACATCCACGCGCGCACCACGGCGGTGGAGATCTGGGAGCAGACCGACGGCAAGGTCGACGGTTTTATTTGTGCAGCGGGCACCGGCGGCACCATCGCCGGGGTGTCCCACACGCTGAAGGAACGCAACCCGGACGTCGTCATCGGCCTCGTCGACCCGGCGGGCGCCGCGCTGTGCGACTACTTCACCAGCGGTGAGCTGAACGCCAGCGAGGGCACCTCGATCATCGAGGGCGTGGGGGTCAACCATCTCACCGGCAACGCCGCCGAGGCGAAGATCGACCACGCGTGGACTGTGTCAGACGAGGAGGCGCTGCCGTACGTCTTCGACCTGCTGAAGCACGAGGGGCTGTGCATGGGGGGTACGTCGGGGCTGAACATCGCCGGGGCGGTGCGCCTGGCGAAACTGCTCGGCCCCGGACATACCATCGTCACGATCCTGTGTGACTACGGCAATCGCTACCAGAGCAAGCTGTTCAACCCCGTCTTCCTGGAGAACAAGGGCCTGCCCATCCCGAGCTGGCTGGCGATCTAGTTCACTCGGCGCGGGCGGCGCGCTCCTTCTCGATCAGAAAGTCGGCGACTTCCAGCATCCCGGCCTGGCCGTGGTCGCGCGAGCTGATGTGGTACTTGCCCTCTACCATCATCGCGGGCGTACCGGTGACGCCGGCGCCCTTGGCGGCGGCCAGAGCCTGGCGCAGCTGGCTGTTGACGCCGAAGGAGTTGAAGGTCTTGTCGAAGTCCTCCCGCGACACGCCGTTGGCCACGAACAACGCGGCAATTTCCGCCTCGGTACCGAGGCGCTTGCGGTCCACGTGCATGGCCTGGAAGATCGCCGGGTGCACCGTGTCGAGCACGCCGAGGGCGTCGGCGGTGAAGTAGGCGCGCGCGTGCAGTTCCATCACGTCGCGCCACACGGCGGGTATGCCGCGGAACTCGACGTCGTCGCCCAGGGTTTTTTTCCACTCCTCGAGCATGGGCTCGAAGGTGTAGCAGTGGCCGCAGCCGTACCAGAAGAACTCCGCGACTTCGATTTTGTCGCGGCTGGCGGTGCGCGCCACCGTGTTGTCGATGACGTCGTAGTCGACGCCGGCCTGGAAGGTCTTGCCCTCGTCCGCCGCGGAACAGGACAGGGCAAAGACAAACAATGACAGGGGCAGGAACAGGCGCTTGAGCATTGTGTTCTCCTTTAATGGGCCGTGCAGGTTGAGACAACCCCGCGGGCCTCGTGTTCTGTCGGGCACAAAAAAAGGTGGCACTTCTGCCACCTTTTTTCAACGTGTGCTTACTTCAGGCCCGCGACGTAGCTGGAGACCGCCTCGATCTCCTTGTCACTGAGGCCGAAGGCGGTGCTGCGCATGATCTTCGCATCGCCGTCGTTGGTGCGGCCCGCCGGGTCCTCGTAACCCTTGCGGTAGGCGCGCAACTGGTCCGCCGTGTACTGGGCGTGCTGGCCCGCCAGCGCAGGGTAACCGGCCGGTGCGTTACCGCTGCCCGTGGGCGAGTGGCAGGCCGTGCAGGCCGCGACCTTGCGCTCGGCGACGCCGCTGCGGTAAATCTTCCGCCCCAGCTCGAGCAAGTCGGGATCGGTGTGCCCGCCGGTAGGCGCCTGGCTGGCGTAGAACGCCGCGATGTCCGCGAGCTGCTGGTCCGTCTTGTTGTCGACCTGGCCCACCATGGTGGGGATGGGTCGCGCGCCGTCGCGGATATCCTGCAGCTGCTTGAACAGGTACTTCTCGCCCTGGCCCGCGAGCTTGGGGAAGGGCGCGGCGCCGTTGCCGTCGGCGCCGTGACAGGCGCCGCAGACGGCCACCTGGGACTCGCCGGCAGAGGCGTCGCCCACGGGCGCGGCATCGGCGGCGAAGCCGGCCGTCGCCCAGCCCATTGCCAGACCCATTGCCGGACCCATTACCAAGCCCGGCAGGATAGCGGTTTTCTTCATGTCAGTTCCGGTTGCTGTGGTCGGACTCCCCGCCTACTTGGCGGGGGCGGCCATGTACTCGATCAGGGCCTTCAGCTCGTCGTCGGTGCAGTCGGCACACAGGCCGGTCGGGGGCATGCCGCCCATACCTGTCTTCACCGATGCTACCAGCGTGTCCATGCCTTTCTCCATGCGCGGGGCCCAGGCCTCGGCATCGCCGGTCTTGGGTGCGCCGGCCGCGCCGGTGGAGTGACAGGCGAAACAGGAGGTCTGGTACTTCGCGGGGGGCTCTGCCCAGGCGGTGGCGGCGATACTCATCAGCGCCGCGGCGAACAGCTTCTTCATTGGTAGTCCTCGGTTGTGTGCCGATGCCCACAGGGGACACAAGCGTTTGATAACAGGCGAAAAAAGCTGTGGCATTATATACGAGATACCCACACCGAAAAAGACGATATCCAACGATGTCCGACCCCGTCCAGGTCACTGCCCCCGCGGCCCCGAACTACCGCTCGGCGCGCTTCCTGACCAGTGCCGCGAAGTTTGCCCAGTGCCCCCCGGACGAGGGCTGGGAAGTGGCCTTCGCGGGCCGGTCGAACGCCGGAAAGTCCAGTGCAATCAACAGCTTGACCGAGAACAAGAAGCTCGCGAAGACCTCCGGCACCCCCGGGCGGACCCAGCTGATCAACTTCTTCGAGCTGTCGGACAGCCAGCGCCTCGTGGACCTGCCCGGCTACGGCTTCGCCAAGGTGCCCCGGGCCGTGAAGGACGCCTGGATGCGCGAGCTCGAGGCCTACCTGCAGCGCCGCCAGAGCCTGCGGGGCCTGGTCCTGCTCATGGACGTGCGCCGCCCCCTGCAACCCTTCGATGCGCAGATGCTGGAGTGGGCCACCGCGGCCGCCATGCCGGTACACGTGTTGCTGACCAAGGCGGACAAGCTCAAGCGGGGGGCCGCCTCCTCCGCCCTGCACGCCCTGCGCCGGGACCTGGCGCCCTACGGGGAGGTCGCCAGCGCCCAGCTCTTCTCGGCCCTGAAGCACCAGGGCCACGGCGAACTGACGGCGGTGCTGGACGCCTGGCTCACGGATACCAGCGTCTTCGAGCCCGAGGATGCGGAGGGCACGGAGTAAGCGAGGGTTCACTCACATAAAAAGCCCGGCTGCCTCTAGGGGAAAGGCAGCCGGGACACCTAGGGTCTCTGGGAACTAGAGACTAAGTTGTGGCTCACGGAGATAGCCACTAGGGAACGTAGCAGACGCTACGGTAAGTATGACCGGGCACGGCGGGAAAAGTTCAGTGGCCCGGGACCCCGCGCGGCGAGATTTTTCGGGCCGGGCGGAGTCGAGGGCTAGTGCGCCTCGTCCCAGTTGGCACCCGCGCCCGCCTCCACCAGCAGGGGCACGGTCAGCTCGGCCGCACCCGACATCAGGCGGCAGATCTCCCCGCTGACCTCCTCCACCGCGCTCTCGGCCACCTCGAACACCAGCTCGTCGTGCACCTGCATGATCATGCGCGCGTCGGCGCCGCTGTCCGCCAGCCAGGCGTCCACCGCCAGCATCGCCTTCTTGATGATGTCCGCCGCGGTGCCCTGCATGGGTGCGTTGATCGCCGTGCGCTCGGCGGCCTGCACGCGCATCTTGTTACGCGCGTTGATTTCCGGCAGGTACAGGCGCCGGCCGAACAGGGTCTCGACGTAGCCCTGCTCCTTCGCCAGGGCGCGGGTGCGGTCCATGTACTGGGCGACACCCGGGTAGCGCTCGAAGTAGCGGTCGATGTACTGCTGCGCCTCGTTGCGGCCGAGGTGCAACTGCTTGGCGAGACCGAAGGCGGACATGCCGTATATGAGCCCGAAGTTGATCGCCTTGGCCTTGCGCCGCTGGTCGCCGGACACCGCCTCCAGCCCCACCTCGAACACCTCCGAAGCGGTGGCGCGGTGCACGTCCTGGCCATCGCGGAACGCACCCAGCAGGCCGTCGTCACCCGACAGGTGGGCCATGATGCGCAGCTCGATCTGCGAATAGTCCGCCGCCACCATGCGGTAACCCGCCGGGGCGATGAAGGCCTGGCGGATGCGCCTGCCCTCCTCCGTGCGGATGGGGATGTTCTGCAGGTTCGGGTCCGAGGACGACAGGCGCCCGGTGGCGGTCACCGCCTGGTGGTAGGAGGTGTGCACGCGCCCGGTGTCCGGGCGAATCATCTCCGGCAGTTTGTCGGTGTAGGTGGACTTGAGCTTGCTCAGGCTGCGGTACTCCAGCAGCAGCTTCGGCAGCGGGTAGTCCAGCGCCAGTTCCACCAGCACGTCCTCCGCCGTAGAGGGCGCGCCCTTGGGGGTCTTCTTGATGACCGGCAACTCGAGCTTTTCGAACAGGATCTCGCCGAGTTGCTTGGGTGAACCGAGGTTGAATTCCTGGCCCGCCAGTTCATAGGCCTCGCCCTGCAGCTCTTCCAGGCGCGCACCCAGCTCCCCGCTCTGTTCGACGAGCAGCTCCCGCGACAACAGCGCGCCCTGGCGCTCGATGCGCGACAGCACCGGCACCAGCGGCACCTCGATATCCGTGAACACCGACTGCAACCCCGCCTCGCTCTCCAGGCGCGGCCACAGGGTTTCGTGCAACTGCAGCGTGATGTCCGCGTCCTCCGCGGCGTAGGGGCCGGCCTCCTCGACCTTGATCTCGTTGAAACTGAGCTGCTTGGCGCCCTTGCCCGCAATGTCCTCGAAGTGGATGGTCTTCCGGCCCAGGTACTTCAGGGCGAGGCTGTCCATGTCGTGGCGCGTGGCGGTGGAATCCAGCACGTAGGACTCGAGCATCGTGTCGAAGCGGATCCCGCGCAGTGTGATGTCGTGGTTGGCCAGCACGCTGGCGTCGTACTTGAGGTTCTGGCCGACCTTGGCGCAGACCTCGTCCTCCAGCAGCGGTTTCAACAGGCCGAGCACCTCCTCCCGGTCCAGTTGTTCGGGGGCGCCCAGGTAGTCGTGGGCGAGCGGGACGTAGGCGGCGCTGCCCGGCTCCACGGCGAAGGACACACCGACGATGCGCGCCTCCATGTAATCCAGGCTGGTGGTCTCTGTGTCGAAGGCGAACAGCGGCGCTTTCTGCAGGCGCGCGATCCAGTCGCGCAGGGCTTTCTTCGTGGTGACGATTTCGTAGTCGGCCTCCGCGGCTGCAAGAGCGGCGACATCGCCGCCCTCCCCCAGCAACTCGTCCAGCCAGCTGCGAAATTCCAGACGCGTGAACCAGTCCACCAGGGCCTCGTTGTCCGGTTCGCCGTTGGCCAGGTCGTCGGGGCCCAGGGACGTCTCGACATCCGTCTTTATGGTGGCGAGCGTGTGCGACAGGTAGGCGTTGTCCCTCTGCGCCTCGAGCTTGGCACCCATGCTCTTGGCGCCGCGGAAGGAGAGCTCCGCCACCTTATCGAGGTTGGCGTAGATCTCGTCGAGGCCGCCCAGGCCCTGCAGCAGTCCCAGTGCTGTCTTCTCACCGACCCCGGGCACGCCGGGAATGTTGTCCACCTTGTCGCCCATCAGGGCGAGAAAGTCGACGATCAGGGACGGGGGGATACCGAACTTCTCCTCCACCCCCGCCTCGTCCATCACCGTCTCGGTCATGGTGTTGACCAGCGTGGTGTTGGCGTCCACCAGCTGGGCCATGTCCTTGTCGCCGGTGGAGATGACCACCGCCCTCCCCCCGGCGCTGGCCCGGCGCGCCAGGGTGCCGATGACGTCGTCGGCCTCCACGCCCGGCTCGCAGATAAAGGGCAGGCCCATGGCCCTGACGATGGCGTGGATCGGCTCGATCTGCTCGCGCAGCTCGTCGGGCATGGGGGGCCGGTTCGCCTTGTACTCGGGGTAGATATCGTCGCGAAAGGTCTTGCCCTTGGCATCGAAGACCACCGCCACGGGACTCTCGGGGTATTCCGCCACCAGTTTTCGCAACATGCTCACAACGCCCCGCACGGCACCTGTATTGGCGCCGTCGGAGGTGGTCAGCATCGGCAGTGCGTGGAAGGCGCGGTAGACGTATGACGATCCATCCACCAGGACAATCGGGGCGGTTTTATCGGGCATCGGGCACGGGGCTCACAGTTCCAGGGGCCGGGCGCGCCGGCCGACGCACCCGTCAGGCATTAAAGCCCATCCCACCGGAAAATGCCACGCGGCGCGGCCCCCGGGGGGTTTCGGGGCCAAAGTGTTACTTTTTCACATTTTTCGGTTACAAAAGTGAAGAAATTGTCATGAAAAGTGGAGAAATGTTCAAAAACAACAACTTATCGTTGATTTACGTCGTCGCCGTGCGATATTGCACGAACCGTGCAGCTTGAATCAGCGTACAATGGCCTCATCAGGTGTTACCCAGGTAACACTTGAGGTAACAGATTAAGGAGTAGAACCATGCGTTTGTACAGTGTAATCGCCGGACTGGTACTGGCCCTCGCGGCCGTGACCGCCTCGGCACAGGAAGCGGCCCCCGCCCCGACGCTCGCCGGTGTCGGCCTCGCGGGCCCCGCGACGGGTGTATACCTGGAACCGGCGGACCTGCCCGGGGACGGACAATCCGGGGCTGACTACCAGGAGGGCAACCGCCTCCTGGACGAGATCTCCAACCAGGTGGCCGGGGACCTCGACGCCCGTATACAGGCATCCCTGGAGATCGACGCCCCCGTGGACGTTGCGCCCGAACCCCGCCTGGTCAGCAACAACTGACCCCGCGCCGGCCGATCAGGTCGATTTATCCCACAGCGCCCGGGCCGAGCGATAGGTGAGCTTCATCTTCGCCTGGTCCAGGGGCGCCTTGAAAAACCCGTGGTAATCGCCCCGGGGATTGATCAGCACCACGTTGGCACTGTGATCCACCAGGTAGTTTTCATCGCCCCCCGGCACCTTCCGGAAGGGGGTGTTCAGCGCCGTGGCGAAGCGGTGCACATCCAGGAATTCGCCGGTCACCCCGACGAACTCCGGGTTGAAGTAGGGCACGTACTGCCCCAGCTGCTCCACCGTATCCCGCGCCGGGTCCACTGACACCATCACCACCTGGGTGTCCTGTGCCTCCGTGCCCTCCAGCGAGGCCACGAACTGGTCGAGAAACGCCATGGTGGTCGGGCACACATCGGGGCAGTGGGTGAAACCGAAGAACACCAGGCTCCAGTTCTCCTCGAACCGCGCCCCTGTAAAGGGCTCTCCCCGGTGGTCAAGCAGGCTGACCTCGCCGAAGTCACGCGGCGTCTCCAGCAGGTAGAGGCCGTTGGCCTTCATCTCGCCGTCGGTCAGGACGCGGGGCAGGCTGATGCGGTGCACGAAGCCGCCGACGATGACGGTGATCAGGACCAGCAGCGCGGCGACGGTGAAGCGGATGTTGCGGGACTGGCTCACAGGGACCCCCCAGGCGCATAGGCGCCGACCGGGAAGAGATAGTGGTCCACGAGCATGATAATGAACAGGGCAAAGAGATAGATGATGGAGTAGCGGAATGTCTCCATCGGGGCCTTCTCGTTGCGCCCGCGCATCAGTTCCACCGCCCAGTACAGGAAGCCGCCGCCGAGGACCACCGCACCGAGCAGGTAGAGCGGGCCGCTCATGCGGGTAGCGTAGGGCAGCAGCGTGATCAGGAACATCATGATGGTGTAGAGCAGTATGTGCAGCTTGGTGAAGGCCACGCCGTGGGTCACCGGCAGCATGGGGATGCCGACGGCCGCGTACTCCTCCCGCCGCGCGATGGCCAGGGCCCAGAAGTGGGGCGGTGTCCAGGCGAAGATGATGAGCACCAACAGCAGGGCGTGCCCGTGAATCTCGCCGGTGACGGCGGTCCAGCCGAGCAGGGGAGGGGCCGCGCCCGCGAGGCCGCCGATGACGATGTTCTGCGGTGTCGCGCGCTTCAGGAACATGGTGTAGATGAAGGCGTAACCCACCAGGGACGCCAGTGTCAGCCAGGCGGTCAGGGCGTTGATCCAAATGAGCAGGATGGCCATGCCCGCGCCGCCGAGCACGAGGGCGAACAGGCTCGCCTGCAGGTTGCCGACGCGGCCCTGGGCCAGCGGCCGGTTGTGGGTGCGCGCCATCTTCTGGTCGACGCGCTGGTCCACCAGGTGGTTGACCGCGGCGGCGGCCCCCGCGCACAGGGCGATACCGAGGTTGCCCAGCACCAGCACCAGCGGCGGCACCATGCCGGGTACGGCCATGAACATGCCGATGACCGAGGTCACGATCATCAACAGCACGACGTTGGGCTTGGTCAGCTCCAGGTAGTCGCGCCAGGTGGCTGCACCGGCCTGTGGCAGTTCCTCCATTACAACCTCATGTGCCCGAGTTCTTCAGCAGGAACTTCAGGTCGGAAATCACGTCCTTGTACGGAATCTCACTATTGTAGGCCATCATCACCCACCCTCGGGGGTCGACGAGGTACCAGGTGCTTCGGTCCGCACGCCACTCCGGGAAGAGGCGGTCGAAGTCCGCCGCCTGCAGGTGCAGGGCGAGAAGCCCGCGGTGCTCACCCTCCAGCAGCGCGCCAAAGCTCTCCGGCACCGGGGAGTCGTCGCTGAGCGCGTCCACCGCGAGGCGGGTCCGGCCGGGGTCGGCGGTACCCGCATGCGCGCGGCGCAGGCGATTGAAATCCTTGCCGATGGCGACGTGAATCTGCCGTGTGAGGTAGAGCAACTGCTCGCAATCCTCACCACAGGTGGCGCCGCCCGGGACCAGCAGCGTCCAGCGCGGCTCGAGTTGCTCGAAGGGCAGGGCGACACCCGCCCGGTCCCTTAAGGTCACCTCGGCCAGGGGCCGGGGCGGCTGTACCAGCTCTCCGCGATTCGCGGTTCCCAGCAGCCCGACGATGTCGAGGTCGCCGCGGGCGACGAACAGCCACAGCCAGGTGGCGGCGAGAATCATCGTCACCGGGATGCCGGCGATGAGCAGCAGCACCAGCCGCCCGTTATTGGGCCCGCTCATGTCTGCGACCCGCCCGCGCGGCGCGCACCCAGCCACTGGCGCAGGTTGCTGCTGCGCAGCACGTACAGCAGGGCCAGCACCACGGACATCAGGAACCACTGCACCGCGTAGCCGTAGTGTTTCGCCGGGCCCACGTTCACAATCTTCCAGCCGACCGAGAGGGCGCCCGTCTCACCGCGCTCGATACGCACGACATGGGGAAACAGCGCGTCGCCCTCATCGCCGAGCGCCGCCGCCAGCACCGGCACCTGCACCGCCTGCACGCGCTTGGGCCAACCCTCGGCCAGGTCCTGTTCGCGCAGCAGGTAGGGGTCCCCCGGCGGGATGTACACGTGGCCGCGGATGGTGACCTTGCCCGGCACCTCCGGCGCCTCGGGCAGGGACGTGCGCGCCGGGTCCGCGGGCAGCCAGCCGCGGTTGACCAGGGCCAGGCGCGGCCTGTCTTCGTCCCCGCCATCAATCTCGAAAATCGCGACGACCTCGTTGCCGTAACGGCCGTGTTGCAGGCGGTTGTCCTGCAGGAAGTACTGCCCGGGACGGAACCTGCCGGTGAGCTGCACCGGGCGGTAGGCCAGGGCGGCCTGGTCGGCGCCCGCCAGTTCGGACAGCGCGGCGGGCGGCCCCGCCTGTTGCGCCTCGAAGGCCTCCTGCAGCGCGGCCTTTTCCTGCGCGCGGGACAACTGCCACACGCCGAGGCCGGCCAGCGCGGGCACCATCACCAGGGCGAACAGGGTGGTGCGCCACTCCGGGTCAAAGCGGAAGGGGACACTCACCACGGGCACCTGAACAGGGGCGCCTGCGGGCGGTCGGCGGTAGCGCGTACTGGTTTATAATGCACGGGTTCTGCCCCGGAGAAAGCCATTGTTAAAAGCTGCAATTGTCCTGTTCATGGTCGCACTTATCGCCAGCCTTGGCAGTGGATTCTACTACCTGATGGTCGACCAGGGGGACAGGGAAAAACGGCGCACGTTCCACTCCCTCGGCGTGCGCCTGACCCTGGCGATACTGCTGCTGGGACTGGTTTTCTACGGCGTCGCCACCGGCCAGCTGGGCCGCAGCAACCCCTGGGACCCGGGTCCGGTTCCGCAGTCTCAACTCGAGTCACCACCCGAAGGCCAGTAACTGACTTCACTGGATTCCGGGACGCCGGACCGCCGCCTGCGCGGGAATGACGGCATTCTTTCGAGTTGCCGGCCCCGCCGCTTTCGCGTGGTACGGCATCCTGGGGATGACGGCGTCTGGGGTTGTGATCATCGGATCTCTTAGTGCGAAGAAAATCCCCAGGCGAGGTCGAGGCGAGGCGAAGTTGCCGGAAAAAGCGGAGCGTACACGACAGTACGTGAGTATTTTTCCGGCGACTTCAACGAAGCATCGGACCGGCTGGGGGTTTTCCGCTCTCTACAAGATGTAGACAAAAAGAAACAAGAATACCCAGACTACGTCTACGAAATGCCAATACCAGCTTGAGGCTTCGAAGCCAAAATGGTCCTCGGGGGTAAAGTGCTTACCCCGCACCGAGCGCAGCAACTGGATAGCCAGCATGGTCATGCCCATGAACACGTGGAAGCCATGGAAGCCCGTGAGCATGAAGAACGTCGAACCGTAGATTCCGGAATTCAGCGTCAGGCCGAAGTGGGCGTAGGCCTCGTAGTACTCGTAGACCTGTACAAAGAGGAAGATGACGCCCAGCGCGACGGTGATGGTCAGCCAGGTGTTGAATTTCTTGCGGTCGCCGTCGAGCAGGCCCAGGTGCGCCACGTGCACGGTGAAACTGGACGACAGCAGGATGAGCGTGTTCCACAGTGGCAGCCACTTGTACCAGGCCGCGGCGTCGCCGAAGGCCATGCTCGTCTCGGCGCTGGTGAAGCTGCCGGTGTTGGCCATGACGCCGGACTGCGCCTGCGCCACGGCGCCGCCGATCGCCTCCTGGGGCGTCTGCATCATCGGCCAGGAGTACTCGAACCCCTCCCACAGCAGGCCGTTCATGCGCCCGACGCCCTCGCCGGCCAGCCAGGGCCCCACCAGGGTGCGCACGTAGAACAGGGCGCCGAAGAAGGCGAAGAAAAACATCACCTCGGAAAAAATGAACCACCACATGCCGATCACGTAGGAGCGCTTCATCTGCGCGCTGTTCATGCCGGCGATGTTTTCCCGAATGGCGGTGCGGAACCAGACGAAAAGGGTGGCCATGAAAAAGAACAGGCCGCAGAGGAATATCGACCAGGAGCCGCCCGTGATCACGCCGGACTCGCTGAACGTCATGTCGTTCATGAGGCTCGCGGCACCGTAGATGCTCAGCACCAGGCCGATGGTCGCGCAAATCGCCATCTTGCTTTGGTCCGGGACGTAGTACTTCTCGTACTCGGTTGATGTCGATGTCATCTTCTCTCTCCGTTATCTGGCGCGCGAAAACCGCTTCGCGCCTCAGCGGGCCGCGAGGGCGTCGCCCGCCATATCGGTTACATCAAAAATCGTGTAGGACAGCGTGATCTTCTTTATGTCGCGCGGCAGGTCCTGGTCGACGATGAACTGCAGGGGCATCTGCGCCGAGCTCATGCCCTCCAGGGGCTGCTGGTTGAAGCAGAAGCACTCCGTCTTGTGGAAATACTCCGCCGCGCGCGGCGGGGATACACTCGGGATCGCCTGTGCGACCATGGCCTGCGGCAGCGGGTTATGCGCGTAGAACACCGTGTCGTTGACCGCGCCCGGGTTGACCTTCATCGCGGTCTGCTCGGGGCGGAACTCCCAGGGCATGCCCTCGTTGTTGGTGGCCACGAACTGGATAGTCACCAATCGGCTCTCGTCGACACTCACCTCGACGGACGTATAAGCCTGCCCCGATGTCTTGCCATTGATACCCAGCGCGTCGCACAGCACGTCGTACAGCGGCACCATGACGACGAACACGAATGCGAACATCATCACCGCCACCACCACCAGCCTGGCGGCGGTGTCGACGGCGGGGTTGTCGCTGATGCGCAGCATGGGCTTCCTCAGGCGTGTGCGTGAGCCGTGTCGACTTTCGGCGGCACTTCAAAGGTGTGGTAGGGGGCCGGTGTGGGGATAGTCCACTCCAGGCCCTCCGCACCGTCCCAGACCTTCTCGTCGGAGACGGGCTTGCCGGCGACGATCGTGGCGATCACGTTGTACAGGAACAGCAGCTGTGAGGCGCCGTAGATGAACGCACCGATGCTGGACATCATGTTGAAGTCCGCAAACTGCAGCGCGTAGTCGGGAATGCGTCGCGGCATGCCCGCCAGGCCCACGAAGTGCTGCGGGAAGAAGGTCAGGTTGAAGCCGATGAACGAAATCCAGAAGTGGGTCTTGCCCATGGTCTCGTTGTACATGCGGCCGCACCACTTGGGCAGCCAGAAGTACACCGCGGCGGTCATGGAGAACACCGCGCCGGCGACCATCACGTAGTGGAAGTGGGCCACCACGAAGTAGGAGTCGTGGTACTGGAAGTCGGCGGGGGCGATGGACAGCATCAGGCCGGTAAAGCCGCCGAGGGTAAACAGCACCAGGAAGCCGATACAGAACAGCATGGGCGTCTCGAACGACAGGGCCCCGCGCCACATGGTGGTGATCCAGTTGAACACCTTCACGCCGGTCGGTACCGCGATCAGCATCGTGGCGTACATGAAAAACAGCTCGCCGGCGATGGGCATGCCCACCGTGTACATGTGGTGCGCCCACACGATGAACGACAGGAAGGCGATGGAAGAGGTCGCGTACACCATGGAGTCGTAGCCGAACAGCGGCTTGCGTGAGAACGCCGGGATGATCTGCGACACCACACCGAACGCCGGCAGGATGATGATGTACACCTCCGGGTGACCGAAGAACCAGAAGATGTGCTGGAACAGTACGGGGTCACCGCCACCGGCCGCCGAGAAGAAGCTGGTGCCGAAGTGCACGTCCATGAGCATCATGGTCACCGCACCGGCCAGTACCGGCATTACGGCGACGAGCAGGAACGCGGTGATCAGCCACGTCCAGACGAACAGGGGCATTTTCATGTAGGTCATGCCGGGGGCGCGCATGTTCATCACCGTGGCGATGATGTTGATGGAGCCCATGATGGAGGACAGGCCCAGGATGTGAACCGAGAAAATGAAGAACGTGACCGACGGCGGTGCATAGGTGGTGGACAGGGGCGCGTAGAACGTCCAGCCGAACGCCGGTGCGCCGCCTTCCATGAACAGGGTGGAGGCCAGCAGCAGAAAGGCCGGGGGCAGAATCCAGAAGCTCCAGTTGTTCATGCGCGGCAGCGCCATGTCCGGCGCCCCGATCATCATCGGAATCAGCCAGTTGGCAAGGCCCACGAAGGAGGGCATGATCGCGCCGAAAACCATGACCAGCCCGTGCAGGGTGGTCATCTGGTTGAAAAACGCCGGGTCCACCAGCTGCATGCCGGGCTGGAACAGTTCCGCGCGGATAATCATCGCGAACGCGCCGCCCAGGATGAACATGGCGAAGGAGAACCACAGGTACATGGTCCCGATGTCTTTGTGGTTGGTGGTGAACAGCCACCGCGAAAGGCCCTTGGCCGGACCGTGATGATGATCTCCCATCGTATACTCCTCCGATCAGCCTTTCTTGTGGTTGTAAACGTCGATCGGCTGGACCATGTCGCCCATGTTGTTGCCGAACGCGTTGCGTTGGTAGGTGATAACGGCCGCCATGTCGACGTCGTTGAGCTGCCCGCCGAAGGCCTGCATGGCAGTGCCCGGGACGCCGTTGATACCGATCTCCAGGTGCGGGCCGACCTCACCCGTAGCAATAGGGCTGCCGGCAATCGGCGTGCCCACGCCGCCCTCGCCGTTGGCGCCGTGACAGGCCAGGCAGCTGCGGTCGTAGACCGCCTTGCCGCGCTCCATCAGCTCGTCGAGGCTGAAGGTCTGGGCCATCAGGTCCTTCACCTCGGCGGCCGCGGCCTGCTTCTCGCCCAGCCACTCGTTGTACTCCTCCTTGCTGACCACGTTGACCACGATGGGCATGAAGCCGTGGTCCTTGCCACACAGTTCGGCACACTGGCCGCGGTAGACCCCCGGCTCACTGGTGCGCGCCCAGGTCTCGTTGATGAACCCGGGGATGGCGTCCTTTTTCACCGCCAGCGCGGGCACCCACCAGGAGTGGATTACGTCGTTGGCCGTAACCAGGAAGCGCACTTTGGTGTCGACGGGCAGCACGAGGGGCTCGTCCACCTCGAGCAGGTAGTGCTCGCCCTTGGCGGCGGTGTTGTAGATTTCGCTCTGGGAGGTGCGCAGATTGGAGAAAAAGCTGACGTTGTCGCCGTTTTCATCGAGATATTCGTACTTCCACTTCCACTGGTAGCCCGTGACCAGTATGTCCAGTTCGGCGTCGTCGGTGTCGTAGATGGCGAGCAGGGTGGTGGTTGCAGGTACTGCCATGCCGATGAGGATGATGAAGGGCACGACCGTCCAGAGGATCTCAACCTTGGTGCTCTCGTGGAACGTGGAGGGTGTCACGCCGCGGGATTTGCGATGGTAGATGATGGAGTAGAACATCACCCCGAACACACCGATACCGATCACGACACAGATACCCAGGATGATCATGTGCAGGTCGTATATCTGCCGGCCGACTTCCGTGACGCCCGGCGACATATTGAGCTGGTTGACTTCCCCGCCCGCTGCGAGAGCGGCGGCGCTCATCAACATAAGCACAGGAGCAAACGCGAGCCCGAACAGCCGCTTCGCTTCAAAACACATTGCCCGTGTCTCCATTCAGTAAATACTGTTGTACCAGCGCCGGCTGTTCCCGGTCACATTCACCCACCTGGCGGTCGGGGACGGACACGACTGCCCGGCGCAGCGCTGTAAACTGACACAGCCGTCCGGGAACTGGGGTGTGTGGATAGGCCAGCAAAATGGCGTTTCTCGATGGCGCGACGACACGTCCCGCCAAAAGAGCGCGCGAATTATAGCGGAACTCGGCGCCAAAAGCATACCCAAGTCGCTGTTATACCGAGCATTTGTCTTGATCAATATCAGGTCCCGCGCGGTTCCCTGGGGGCGCGCTACCCGCACGCTTGTCAACCCCCCGCGAATAGCGCTTCGCCGGTTATGTACTAGCCTGTAATGAGTGTTGGCTGTCGCCAGGAAACGCCCGCGGGCAGGGGATCATTGTTCCCACTATGTTTGCCGCCAGTGAAATCAGGGAGGTCATCGCCGCCGCGCTGCGCCGCGAGGAGCAGACGGGGGAACTGCGCGCCAGTCTCGCTTCGCGTATGCCCGACCTGCGCGACAAGCTGGTCATCGCGGAAGACAATCCCGTCGCCGCGCTGCTCACTTTCGTCACGGGCTACATACGCAGCGTGCCGAGTTGCCTGCGCCTGGTGACCGCCGTCAGCCGGCGCCAGGGGTTTTACGATTACGCCGCCCCCTTCCTGGACCTGGCCGGGGACTACTTTCTGCACCCGCCCGGGGAGGTGCCGCGCAACGGCGGCCTGGAAACGTTGCTCGACGCGGCTTTCCTCTCCCACCGGTTGCTGGAGGAGGTCAACGACCACCACGTGCGCAATCTCTGCCGCCCGCTGCTGCCCGTGGACATGACCGAGGCGAACATCATCGTGCACCACCTGCTGGGAGACGAACTGGCGACCGGCCTGGAGGAGATGGTGCAGTCCACGGCTGAACAGTTGCTGGACAAGGAACATGTCTGGGACCGCGCCCGCGCACTGGCGGGGCCCGAGCCGGAGCCCCTGGTCACAACCGGGCGGCTCGCCGGCCCGCAACCCCAGGTGCGGCTGCGGCTCGCCTCCTGAGGCGCGCTACTTTTTCGTAGGACCTCCCGGCTCAAGGAGGGTCACCACCTCCGCGGGGGTCTCCACCCGTCGCGACACGGCCCGGCTCACCCGGGTGGGAATCTCCGCGCCGGCCTCGCCCGGCCCGGTCGGCCGGTCCTCGGTAAATCCGCAGCTCACGCAGATACGCTGGTCGCGGTCCGGGTCGACGGCAATCTTGTCCTGCTGCCCGCAGCTGGGGCAGACGGCGCCGGCGATGAAGCGGCGGCGGTTCTCGGGCATCGGTTATCTCCTGTGCGCTGCCTGTGCACTGCCAGCCGGGCGCTGGCCAGCCCGGGTCACTGCCGCTATTGTATCAGCCTCCATTCCCCGAGCGCCGCCACACCCAGGGAGCCCAAGTAATGCGCCACTACACCCCCACCAGCCTGCGCGATTTCGGCGGTGTGTCGCCGACGGTCGGCGCGCGGGTGCTCATCGATCCCAGCGCGGTAGTGCTCGGGGACGTGACACTGGGGGACGATGTCTCGATCTGGCCCCTGGTGGCGGTGCGCGGCGACATGCACAGCATTCGCGTCGGTGCCCGCACCAGTGTGCAGGACGGCTGCGTCCTGCACATCACCCACGCGGGCCCCTACAACCCCGACGGCTGGCCGCTGGACATCGGCTGCGATGTCACCATCGGCCACGGCGCCATACTGCACGGGTGCACCGTGGGCGACCGGGTGCTCGTGGGGATGGGGGCGGTCATCATGGACGGCGCCGTGGTGGAGGACGACGTTGTCATCGGCGCCGGCGCGCTGGTGACACCGGGCAAGCGCCTGCGCAGCGGGTTTCTCTACGCGGGCACCCCGGCCACCGAGCGCCGCGCGCTCACCGACAGTGAGATGGACTACTTCGTGTACAGCGCGAACAATTACGTGGCGCTGAAGGACCGGCACATCGCCGGACTGGAGGATGCGGCCGGTTGAGCGCGGCGTTCAGGCCGCTTCCATGGCCTCGCGCAACTGGTGGATCACGCTGCGGGTCTCCGGCCGGACATGCCGCCATATATAGAAGGACTCCGCGGCCTGCTCCACCAGCATGCCAAGGCCGTCCGCCACCGCCCAGGCCGCGTGGTGAGCGGCCCAGCGCATGAACGCCGTGGGGTCGGGGCCGTAGACCATGTCGTAACAGCAGCTGCGCTCGGTGAGCAGGCTCGCCGGCAGCGCCGGCATCTCGTCGCTGAGCCCCGCGCTGGTGGCGTTGATGACCAGGTCGAACTGGCGCTCGCCGATCAGTTCGAAGCCGCCCCCTTCGACCGGGCCCACATCCCTGAATTCCCCGGCCAGGCCCGCGGCCTTTTCCGCGGTGCGGTTGACTACAAGTAGCTCCGCCGGGCGCTCGCGCGACAGCGGCTCCAGCACACCCCTCGCAGCGCCACCGGCCCCCAGCAGTAACACGCGCTGTCCCTGCACCGCCCAGCCGAGATTGGCGATCATGTCGCGCACCAGGCCGACGCCGTCGGTGTTGTCACCGAAGATACTGCCGTCCTCGCGCTGGGCCAGCGTGTTTACCGCGCCGGCGCGCTGCGCGCGCTGGCTGAGTTCCCCGGCAAACTCGAAGGCGTCATGCTTGAAAGGCACAGTGACGTTCAGGCCGGCGCCACCGCCCTGGAAGAAATCCGTCGCCGCGCGGTCAAAATCGCCCAGTTCGACGCGCACGGCGCGGTACTGCATGGACTCGCCGCACTGCTCGGCAAAGCGCGCGTGAATCGCAGGCGATTTGCTCTGCTTGATCGGGTTGCCGAATACGGCGTAACGCTGCGTGTCAGTCATCAGTCACCGCTCTCGTCTTCCGCCAGCCAGTCGCGATCCTGCAGGTAGTACCCGGTGAGTTCCGCCTCGGCAGAAGCGGGCTCCGGCCGGTAATCATACTCCCAGCGCACCAGCGGGGGCAGCGACATCAGTATGGCCTCCGTGCGCCCGCCCGACTGCAGGCCGAACAGCGTGCCGCGGTCGAACACGAGGTTGAATTCTACGTAGCGCCCGCGCCGGTACAACTGGAACTGCCGTTCGCGCTCACCGAAAGGCGTCGCCTTGCGCCGCGCGACGATGGGCCGGTAGGCGCGCAGGTAGGAATCCCCCACCGCGCGCATGAAGGCGAAACTCGTGTCGAAGTCCCACTCGTTGAGATCGTCGAAGAACAGGCCGCCGACACCCCGCGGTTCACCGCGGTGCCTGAGGAGAAAGTACTCGTCGCACCAGCGCTTGAAGCGGGGATAGACGTCCTTACCGAAGGGTTCGCAGGCGTCCCGGGCGACGCGGTGCCAGGCCACGCAGTCCTCGCGGTTGCCGTAGTAGGGCGTCAGGTCATACCCGCCGCCGAACCACCACACCGGATCCTCGCCGTCGCGATGTGCGGCGAACAGGCGCACGTTCGCGTGGGAGGTGGGCACGTAGGGATTTTCCGGGTGAATCACCAGGGACACGCCCATCGCCTCGAAACTGCGCCCGGCGAGCTCCGGGCGCGCGGCGCTGGCGGAGGGGGGCAGGCTGTCGCCGTGCACATGGGAAAAATTGACGCCGGCTTTTTCGAAGACCGCGCCGTCCACCAGCACACGGGAACGGCCGCCGCCGCCCTCTGCGCGCTGCCACTCGTCGGTGGCAAAGGTCGCGGCCCCGTCCTCCTCCGCCAGCCCGGCGCAGATCTCGTCCTGCAGGGTGAGGAGGTAGGATTTTACCGCGTTGATGTCCATGGCAGGGTTTTCCCGGGGAGGTGGCGCGGGCGCATTATACTCCCGCCGGCGCCTAAGCCCGAATGATTTCGCCGCTGGCCAGGTCGCGAATGGTAGTGGGTCGGGAGCTGTCGCCGAGGTCGCCCGGCAACACCGCGTCGAGCGCATCGCCGAAGTAGTCGCGCACCTCCGTCTCCGCGCGCGCCGGCGGCGCGCCCGCCGGGTTGGCGGAGGTCGAAACCAGGGGGCCGCCGAAGGCCTCGCAGATGGCGCGCAGCACCGGGTGGTCGCTGACCCTGAGGGCGACGGTCGCATGTTCGCCGCTGATCCAGCGGGGTACGCGGCCGCGGTGCTCGACGAGCCAGGTCGCGGGACCCGGCCAGCTCGCGGCCAGTGTCGCCCGGTCGGCGGCGGTGAGCCCGTCCAGTATGAAGTCGAACGCGGGCGGGTCGGCGGCGACGAGGATCAGGCCTTTCTCCACGGGGCGCTCCTTGAGAGCGAGCAGGCGCGCCACCGCGTCGCCGTCGGAGGGATCACAGCTCAGGCCCCAGACCGCTTCCGTGGGGCAGGCGATGACACCCCCGGCGACAAGGGCGTCGCGCGCCTGCGCCAGCTCCTCCGGGCCCGGCAACTGCAATGTCAGCCCTTGAGCTGTTCCTGCAGGGCGGCGTCCTTGGCGTAGATGGCCTCGGCGTTTGACGCCCGCTCGGCGCGCAGCTTTTCACCTAATCCAGCGTCGCCTACGGACAGGATCTGCGCCGCGAGGTAGGCGGCGTTCTTCGCGCCGGCCTTGCCGATGGCGACGGAGGCGACGGGGATGCCCGCGGGCATCTGCACCGTCGAGAGCAGGGCGTCCAGGCCGTCCAGGGACGCGTTCATCGGCACGCCGATCACCGGGCGCACCGTGGTTGCGGACACGGCGCCCGCCAGGTGCGCGGCCATACCGGCGGCTGCAATGAAGACGCCGCAGCCGCGGGCTTCGGCATCCTTCACATAGTCCTTGGTGACCTCGGGTGTGCGGTGCGCGGAGGTGATGCGGGCCTCGAAGGGAATGTCGAAGGAACGCAGCACGTCAAAACTGGCCTCCATTACCGGCAGGTCGGAATCCGAACCCATCACGATCGCCACGAATGGCTTGCTCATGCTCTACTCCTGTCAAAGGGTGGCCCGCGGTCGGGCGCAGCGGTGGAAAAAAGCGAGAATTTATCCCGCGGGCGCGTGCTTGGCAAGGGCGCCGGGTTCTAGCGGCGCCGGAAACCGCCGGGGGCGCGCTCCGCGAGACCGCCCATCTCCAGCGCCGACAGCTCCCGCAACACCTGCGCCGCGGGCCGCCCACTGGCCTCGACCAGCGCGTCGACAGGGGTGGCTTCGAAACCGAGCAGGGGCATCAGCCAGCTGTCCGCGGCTTCGGGGGAGGGCGTGTAGGAGGACGTGGGGGAGGGCGTCGAGGAGAGTGTCGAGACAGGCGCGCGCTCCCGGTTGAGCGCGTAGAGCGGCCCCAGCTCCTCCAGCACGTCGTCCACGCACTGCACCATCTTGGCACCGTCGCGCAGCAGTTGCAGGCAGCCGCGGCCGCCGTCGTGCAGGGTCGACCAGGGCAGTGCGAAGACCTCGCGCCCCTGTTCCAGCGCGCAGCGGGCGGTGATCAGAGAGCCGCTGGCCGTGGCGGCCTCCACCACCAGGACACCCAGGGACAGCCCGCTGATGATGCGGTTGCGCTGCGGAAAATTCCCCGGGTGCGGCGGCGTGTGCCGCGGGAACTCGGTGACGAGACAGCCCGCTCCGGCGATCGCCTCTCCCAGTGCGCGGTGGCGCCGCGGGTAGATGTCCTCGATGCCCGTGCCCATCACCGCCACCGTCGGCGCACCCGCCTCCAGGGCGCCGCGATGGGCGGCCGCGTCGATGCCCAGCGCCAGGCCGGAGCAGATACCCAGCCCGGCGCGGCCGAGTTCCCCCGCCAGTTCCGCCGCCAGGCGCAGACCGGCGGCACTGGCGCGACGGCTGCCGACTATCGCCAGAAGGGGCGCGGCGAGCAGCGACGGGTCGCCGCGCACATGCAGTAGCGCCGGGGGGTCGTGAATCTCCCGCAGCAGGGCGGGGTAGCGCGAATCCGCTACGGTCAGTTCAGCGCGGGGGACGTCCCCCGCAGGCGTGGTGACAACGCTCATACATCATCCTTGACGTCATGTCCGTTGTTGGTGACCGCGGGCCCGTTCTCTCAGCCTTCCGGGTTCAGCCTGATGGGGCCGGGGCCGCAGCGCCGCCGCATCCCGCGGCGGACGGTTCTCAGGGGTTCTTGACCTTGTCCATCACCTTCAGCGGCCGGCTGGCCTTGAGGATGATGGCGTAGCTCGCCTTCTCGAAGGACTCGAAGACCATGGCCAGGCCCGAGCGGGTGTCAGGCAGGCGCACGTTGTTCTGCGCGACCCGGTCGAAGACCAGCCCGCCCGCCTGGTAGACCGCCAGCACGTGGCCGATCTGCAGGCCGTCGCGCTTGCCCTTGTTGAGCACCACGATGCTCATCTCGCCGATCTGGGTGAGACCGCCGTCGACGGCGATCATCAGGCCGTTCTCGATATCCACGTCCGGCGCGCGCGGGTGAAAGGTGGCGTCCAGGATGCGCTCCTCCAGGGGCAGCAGCCGGTCGGCGATGCGCACCTCCTCGGTGACGCGGGTCACTTCCAGCTCGGTCACCTCCTGGGTGTTGCTGCTCAGGAGCTTGGCGTTGCCGATGTCCTGGGCCTGCCAGCCGAGGTTTTCCCCCGTGACGGGGTCGGTATAGGAATCGCCGGCGCGGTAGATGCCGTAGGTCCGCTCGCCGTCGGGGAACGGCCCGCGGCCGAACACCCGGTCGCCCGGCGCGCTGATCAGGTGCTGCTGGTCGCCGGCCACCACGTAGGCGGAGTTGTTGAGATCATCGGCGCCGATAATGCGGTGGCTCATCAGCCAGGGACCGATCTGGTCCAGCGGGATAATGGGTATGGCCAGGTCGAGAGGCTTGACGCGCATATTCGGTTGCAGCTTCACGTCGCGGCCGCGGCGCACCCGCAGGCGCGGCTCGCCGTCGATCCAGACCAGGTAGAGTTCGTCCCCGGGGAAAATCAGGTGGGGGTTGTCGATTTGCGGGTTTACATCCCACAGCTCAGGCCAGCGCCAGGGCTCCCGGAGGTACATGCCCGAAATGCCCCAGAGGGTATCTCCCTTCTGGACAATGTAGGTTTCGGGAACCTCCTCGTTGAGCTCGACCGCCGCCTGCAGCCACCCGCTGAAAAGCAGGGAAACCAGCAGCAGGCAGACAGTAAGTGACCTTGTTTTCATTGTTTGCGTCCCTGTATAGCCCCATTGTCGTCCGCACTGCCCGGGACCTCGATCCCGAACTCGGCGGCATACGCTGCCGCCGTCTCCGGGGGAGCTCGTCGCAGCGCGGCAACTGTGCGATTCACCCGCGCTCCGACCGCCGTGCCCCGAAGCCCCCGATTCCGGCAGACCCGCAGAGTGGCGGCGCCCGACGCTAGGCACCCCATAATCACAAGTTGTATACTAACTACAGTTTGCTGCCGCCATTTAACGCTGGCAAGCCAAATGTTATTAATCCACACAGCCAATTTCGGCCACTTCCGGCAGCCTCAGTTACCCCCAAAACCATGCCAGTACTGGAAATTCTCGAGTTCCCCGACCCGCGCCTGCGCACAGTGGCGGAACCGGTTGAGACGGTGACCGACACCACACGGGCCCTGATCGACGACATGTTCGAGACGATGTACGCCGCGCCGGGCATCGGGCTGGCCGCGACCCAGGTGAACGTGCACCAGCGCCTGCTGGTCATCGACATTTCCGACGACAAGAGCGACCCCCGGGTGTTCATCAACCCCGAGGTGACGGTGCTGGACCCCGAGCTGGGCGAATACGACGAGGGCTGCCTGTCGGTGCCGGGCTTCTACGAGACGGTCAACCGGCCCCGGCGTGTGGAGGTCACCGCCCTCGACCGCGACGGCGAGCGGTTCACGCGGGAGCTGGACGGGCTCCTCGCCGTTTGCCTGCAGCACGAGATCGACCACCTCGACGGCAAGCTGTTCGTCGATTACCTGTCCCCCCTCAAACGCCAGCGCATCCGCAAAAAGCTGGAAAAAGAACGCCGGCGGGCCTAGGGCGCCCCTGGATGTCAGACAGCTCCCTGCGGGTCATCTTCGCCGGCACCCCCGCCTTCGCCGCGCGCCACCTCAAGGCGCTCGCGGCCGGCCCCCACGAGCTCGCCGCCGTCTACACGCAGCCCGACCGCCCCGCCGGACGGGGCAGGAAGGTGCAGGCGAGCCCGGTCAAGCAACTCGCCCTCGACGCCGGCGTGCCCTTACTACAACCCGGCTCCCTGCGGGGCGCCGACGTGCAGGCGGAGATGGCGGGCCTGGGGGCGGACCTGCTGGTCGTGGTCGCCTACGGCCTCATCCTGCCCGCGGAAATTCTCGCCATTCCCCGCCTGGGGTGCATCAACGTCCACGCCTCGCTGCTGCCCCGCTGGCGCGGCGCGGCGCCGATCCAGCGCGCCATCGAGGCCGGGGACGAGCGCACGGGGATCACCATCATGCAGATGGACGCCGGCCTGGATACCGGGGACATGCTCGCCACCGCGGAGTGCGAGATCGACCACCGGGGCCGCGAGGACGCGGCGTCGCTGCACGACCGGCTCGCCGCCATGGGACCGCCGCTGCTGCTGGAGGTGCTCGGCGATATCGAGCGCTACCAGGGCGCCGCCGCAGCACAGGACGACGCCCTGGCCACCTACGCCGACAAGATCGACAAGGCCGAGGGCCGGCTCGACTGGCGCCGGGGCGTGGTCGAGCTGGAGCGGCAGATTCGCGCCTTCAATCCCTTCCCGGTCTGCCACGGCGTTCTCGACGGCGAGCGCGTGCGCATCTGGGAAGCCTGGTCCCTCGCGGGGGCCGCCGCGGACGACCCGCCGGGGACCATCCTCAGCGCGGACGACGGCGGTATCGCGGTGAACTGCGGCGACGGCAGGCTGGCCATCCGGCGCCTGCAGCTCCCCGGCGGCAGCGCCATGCCGGCGGCAGAACTGCTCAGGTCCCGCAGCGCGCTGTTCGCACCCGGTCGCCGGTTCGAACCCCCCGGGCCGGGCACGGAAGGGTGAGCCTCGATACCCGGGCCGCCGCGGCCGCAGTCATCGGCGAGGTCCTCGCCGGCCGCTCCCTGGACCGGGCACTGCCGCCGCAGCTCGAGCGCGCGGAGGGCGCGGACCGCGCCTTCCTGCAACAGCTCTGCTACGGCACGCTGCGCGAGGCGCCCCGGCTGCAGGCTGTCCTCAATCAACTGCTGGACCGGCCGCTGAAAACACGCGACCGGGACGTCCAGGGCCTGCTCCTGTGCGGGCTCTACCAGATCGACGGGACGCGCGTCCCCGACCACGCGGCAGTGAGCGCGACCGTCGGCGCCAGCGCCGGTCTCGGCAAGACCTGGGCGCGGGGCCTGGTCAACGCGGTGCTGCGCCGCTACCTGCGGGAGCGGGAGACCCTCGCGGCGGCACTCGACGAGGCCGCGGCGAGCGCCCACCCCGACTGGCTCCACCGCGAACTGCGCGAGCAGTGGCCGGGGCAGGCGGCGGATATTCTCGCGGCCGGCAATACCCGGCCGCCCATGACGCTGCGGGTGAACCTGCGGCGGCAGTCCCGCGAGGACTACCTGGCACTGCTGGCGGAGCGGGGCATCGCCGCCCGCCCGGGCGATCTCGTCGATACCGCCGTGTACCTCGACGACGCGGTGGACGTGACATCGCTGCCGGGATTTGCGCAGGGGGCGGCGAGCGTGCAGGACGAATCGGCGCAACTGGCGGCGCAACTGCTGCGGCCGGCGGCGGGGGAGCGCGTGCTCGACGCCTGCGCTGCCCCCGGCGGCAAGGCCTGCCACCTCCTGGAACAGCAGCCGCAAACGGGCGAACTGGTGGCGATGGACGCGGACGCCCGGCGCATGCTGCAGGTGGCCGAGAACCTCGAGCGGCTGGGCCTGTCCGCGACCCTGCTCACCGGCGACGCCGCGGCGCCCCCGGCGCAGCTCACACCGGCCGGCTTCGAGCGCATCCTGGTCGACGCGCCCTGTTCCGCCAGCGGTGTCATCCGCCGCCACCCGGACGTCAAGCTGTTGCGCCGCGCCGCGGACATTCCCGGCTTCGCGGCCGCGCAGCTCGCCATCCTGGACGGCCTCTGGCCCCTGCTCAAGGCGGGCGGCACACTGCTGTACGCCACCTGTTCGGTACTGCGGCAGGAAAACGCCGACGTGGTCGAGCAGTTCACTGCAGCCACGGCGGACGCGAGGGCGATCCCGCTCGACTGCACGGCGGGGGAACCCGCCGGGCCCGGCAGGCAGATACTGCCCGCAGCGGGAAAAGGGGACGGGCTGTTCTACGCCATGCTATCCAGGACCGGGTGAACCACGCGGTCACCCCGGCGCAATTAGTTGTGCACAATTTCGCGCCACCGGCGCTTACATTCAGTCGGGCTTTTATTTATCGTGCATTGAACCCGGCATCTGACACCAACAGTGAGCCCATCGGGCAATGAAGATCATCATTCTCGGCGCGGGCCAGGTCGGCGGCACCCTCGCCGAGCACCTTGCTGACGAACAGAACGACATCACCGTTGTCGACACGGACGGCGACAAGCTCCGCGCCCTTCAGGACAGGCTCGACATAGGCATCGTCGTCGGCGGCGCCTCCCATCCCAGCACCCTGGAAAAAGCCGGCGCCGAGGACGCCGAGATGCTCATCGCGGTGACCAATTCCGACGAGATCAACATGATGGCGTGCCAGGTGGCCTACACCCTGTACGGCACCACCACGAAAATCTCCCGGGTGCGCTCGCCGAACTACCTGAAGGAACAGGAGCGGCTGTTCGGGCGCGAGCACATCCCGGTGGACGTCATCATCGGCCCCGAACAGCTGGTCACGCAGAACATCCAGCGGCTGATCGCCAACCCCGGCGCGCTGCAGGTGCTGGATTTCGCGGGCGGCCTGGTACAACTGGTCGGGGTCAGGGCGATCTACGGCGGCCCCATCGTCGGGCACGAACTGCGCGAGATCCGTGCGCACATGCCCAAGGTGGATACCCGGGTCGCGGCCATATTCCGCCAGGACCGGCCCATCATTCCCGAGGGCACCACGGTAGTCGAGGCGGGGGACGAGGTGTTCTTCATCGCCGCGAAGGAGAATATCCGCGCGGTGATGGCCGAGTGGCGCAAGGTCGACAAGCCCTACAAGCGTGTCATGGTCGCCGGCGGTGGCAACATCGGCGCGACCCTCGCGCAGAACATCGAGGACCGCTACCAGGTCAAGATCATCGAGCGCTCCTACGATCGCTGCCGCGTGTTGTCCGAGCGCCTCAAGCACACCATCGTGCTCAACGGCAGCGCGGCGGAGCCGCAGCTGCTGGTCGCGGAGAACATCGAGGCAACGGACGTGTTCTGCGCCCTGACCAACAACGACGAGTCGAACATCATGATGTCCATGCTCGCCAAGCGCATGGGCGCCAAGAAGGTCATCACGCTGATCACCAACCCCGCCTACGCGGACCTCGTGGGCGATGAAATCGACATCGCCATCTCGCCGCAGCAGATTACCATCGGCAGCCTGCTGACCCACGTGCGCAGGGGCGACTTCAGCAATGTGCACGCGCTGCGCCGCGGCGCCGCTGAGGCGCTGGAGGTCACCGTGCACGGTGACACCTACTCCTCCAAGGTGGTCGGGCGGCGCCTGGACGAAATACCGCTGCCGGAGGGCGCGACCATCGGCGCGGTGGTGCGCGGCGACGAGGTGCTTATCGCCCACGGCCACATCGAGGTGCAGGAAAATGACCACGTGATCCTGTTCCTGGTGGATCGCAACAAGATCAAGGCGGTGGAAAAGCTCTTCGCCGTCGGCATCGGTTTCTTCTCCTAGGGTATCCGCGGACAATGCGCTTTTCCGTGACGCTCAGGATCCTCGGCATACTGCTGATGATCTTCAGCACGGCGATGCTCGGTCCCCTGGTGCTCGCGCTGCTGGCGGAAGACCACACCGTCATGGCTTTCCTCACCGCGCTGTGCATCACGTTCTTTGCCGGCGTGGCGCTGTGGCTGCCGGTGCGCGGGGCGCGCCACGAGCTGCGCATTCGCGACGGCTTCCTGATCACCTCGCTGTTCTGGACGGTGCTGGGCCTGTTCGGGGCGCTGCCCTTCGCGCTGACCGAGTCGCTGCACATGAGCCCCGTGGACGCCGTCTTCGAATCGGTCTCCGGGCTCACGACGACCGGGGCGACCGTCATGGTCGGTCTGGACGAACTGCCCCGGTCCATACTGTTCTACCGCCACCTGCTGCAGTGGCTGGGGGGCATCGGCATTATCGTGGTGGCAGTGGCCATCCTGCCCATGCTCGGCATCGGCGGCATGCAGCTGTACAAGGCGGAGACGCCCGGGCCCTCAAAGGACACCAAACTGACACCGCGCATCACCGAGACGGCGAAAGCGCTGGCCTCCGTCTACATCGCGCTGACCGCGGCCTGCGCCGGCGCGTACTACGTGGTCGGCATGTCGCTGTTCGACGCGGTCACCCACGCCTTCTCCACCGTCGCCATCGGCGGCTTCTCGACCCACGACGACAGCATGGGGTATTTCCAGAACGACGCGGTGCTGATCGTCTGCAGCGTGTTCATGGTGATCTCGGCGATCAATTTCGGCCTGCACTACACCGCCTGGCGGCAGCGCACCTCCGCGAACCGGCGGCAACGCAACTCGGCGGTGTACACCCGGGACTCGGAGACCAAGTTCTTTCTGTCCGTGCTGTTCATCGGCATCGTCATCACCAGCGCCTACCTGTTGTTCACGCGCACCCTGAGCCCGGGCGAGAGCGTGATCCACGGCGTGTTCCAGGCCATTTCCATTACCACCACCACGGGATTCACCACCCACGACTTCGCCGCCTGGCCCTCGTTCCTGCCGGTCATGCTGCTCATTTTTTCCTGCATGGGGGGCTGCGTCGGTTCGACGGGGGGCGGCATGAAGGCCATGCGCGTCATGCTGATCTACAAGCAGGGCGTGCGCGAACTGAAACAGCTGGTGCATCCGAATGCGGTGATACCCCTCAAGGTCGGGCGGGCACGGGTGGAGGCGTCGGTGGTGAGCGCGGTGTGGAGCTTCTTCGCCGTGTACACCTCCAGCTACATCATCATCATGCTGCTGTTGATGGCCACGGGCCTGGACTTCACCACGGCGTTTTCCGCGGTGGGGGCGACCCTCAACAACCTCGGCCCCGGCCTCGGTGACGTCGCCGCGACCTACGGCGAGATCAACGAAACCGCCAAGGGCCTGCTCTGTTTCAGTATGCTGCTGGGGCGCCTGGAGGTGTTCACCCTGCTGGTGCTCTTCACGCCCATGTTCTGGCGCATGTAGGCGCGCTAGCGGCCGCCCCGGTGCTTGCGCACCGTCTCGTAAGCGGCCTGTATCTCCTGGGAACGCTCGGTGGCGAGCCTGACCATTTCCTCCGGGACACCCCTGGCGATGAGCTTGTCCGGGTGGTTCTCGCTCATCAGTCGCCGGTAGGCGCGCTTCAGGTCGCGGTCGGACACGGCGGGCTCCACGCCCAGCGCGGTGTAGGCGCGCTCGACCGCACCGGCCGTCGAGTGCCCTGCGGCGCCCCCGCCGGAGCCACCGTGAAAGTGCCCCTGGGCCCGCGCCATGTCCAGCAGGGCGTCCAGCTCCCCCGGCGCCAGCCCGAGCAGGGTCGCCACCCGCACCAGCACCGCGTGCTCGGGGGGCTGGAGACTCTGGTCCGCGTGCGCCAGGGACACCAGGAACAGGAGCAGGGTACGCTGCAGGGCCCGCTGCGGACCGCAGTTCGCCACGAAGGCTCGCACCGCACGTTCCAGGTCGAACCCGGGCGCGCTGCCGGCGCGGAAACACTCGATCGCCCGCCGGCGACCCGCCGCGTCCAGCCCCATCTGCACGAACACCTGCTCGGTGTGCGCGATCTCCGCCTCCGACACGCGTCCGTCCGCCTTGGCGAGATGACCCGAGAGCAGGAAGGTGGTCTCGAAGAAACTGTCGCGAATGCGCTGCAGGTTGGCCGGCGAGGCGAAGCCCAGGGTCCTGGCCAGGCCGCGGTCGAAAAGGTGGCCGACCAGCAGGCCGATCAACAGCCCGGGCCACCCGCCCGTGAGCAGGCCGATCATGCCCGCAACGATCTTGCCGAAAACCATGTGCCCTACCGCCGACCCTGCGCCGGGACAACCCCGGGTGCCCGACGGCACACCGGTCCACCCCGACGCGGGGAATTTCACTTTCAGGGAATGCGCGTATTATGCCGCCATGAGAGGCTGTATAATAGCCGGCTTTTTGCGGCGGCATGACGGGCGGACCCGTGGCTGACACTTCCACGCTGACATTCCAGGACATCGTTTTCCGGCTCCAGCAGTTCTGGGCCGACGCCGGTTGCGTGGTGCTGCAGCCACTGGACATGGAGGTGGGCGCCGGCACCTTCCACCCCGCCACGTTCCTGCGCGCGGTCGGGCCGGAGAGCTGGAACGCGGCGTACGTGCAGCCCTCGCGCAGGCCCACCGACGGGCGCTACGGCGAGAACCCCAACCGCCTGCAGCACTACTACCAGTTCCAGGTGGTGATGAAGCCGTCACCCGACAACTTCCAGGAGCTCTACCTGGAATCGCTGAGCACGCTGGGCATCGACAGCGCGATCCACGACATCCGCTTCGTCGAGGACAACTGGGAGTCGCCTACACTCGGCGCCTGGGGCCTGGGCTGGGAGGTCTGGCTGAACGGGATGGAGGTGACGCAGTTCACCTACTTCCAGCAGGCGGGCGGCCTGGAGTGTTACCCCGTGACCGGCGAGATCACCTACGGCGTGGAGCGCATCGCCATGTACCTGCAGGGCGTGGACAGCACCTACGACCTGCTCTGGTCCGACGGCCCCGCCGGGCCCGTGACCTACGGCGACGTGTTTCACCAGAACGAGGTGGAGATGTCGCGCTACAATTTTGAAGAGGCGGATGTGCCCTTCCTGTTCGGCCTGTTCGACCAGTGCGAGCAGGAGGCGCTGCGGCTGGTCGAGAAGGGCCTGCCCCTGCCCGCCTACGAGATGGTGATCAAGGCCTCCCATACCTTCAACCTGCTGGACGCGCGCCACGCGATCTCCGTGACCGAGCGCCAGCGCTACATACTGCGTGTGCGCACGCTGGCCAGGGGCGTCGCCCAGGCCTACTTCGACGCCCGCGCCGCACTCGGATTTCCCATGGCGCAGGAGGCGCTGCGCGACGAGGTACTGCAACGGACCGGCGCTGAGGGCGCGTCGTGAGCTCGGCGAGCCTGCTGGTGGAAATCGGCACGGAGGAGCTGCCGCCGAAGGCGCTGCGCTCACTGGCCGAGGCGTTCCGCGACGGTGTGGTCGCCGGGCTTGCCGAGCGCGAGCTGGCGCACGGTGAGGTCGAGTGGTTTGCCACCCCGCGACGCCTCGCGGTGCGCATCGCCACCGTGCAGCTCGCTGCGCCGGACCGGGAGGTCGAAGCGCTGGGGCCGCCCGTGGACCGGGCGAAGGACGCGTCGGGCGACTGGACCCCGGCCGCCACGGGATTCGCGAAAAAGCAGGGCGTCGCGCCCGAGACACTGGAGACCATCGACACGCCGAAGGGCCCCCGCCTCGGCCTGCGCAGCACCGAAACGGGCGCCAGGGCGGCCGACTGTCTCAACGAGATCATCAGCGCGAGCGTCCAGGCGCTGCCTATTCCGAAACGCATGCGCTGGGGCGCGAGTCGCGAGGAGTTTGTGCGGCCCGTGCACTGGGTGGTGGCGATGCTCGGCAGCGCCTGCGACCACGGGGAGATACTCGGCCTGCCCACCGGCAACGTCACGCGCGGGCATCGCTTCCACGCCGGTGGCCCCATCGTGCTGGATAGCCCGGAAGCGTACGTCGACGCCCTCGCGGAGGCGAAGGTGGTTGCGTCTTTCGAGCAGCGACGGGAAATGATTCGCGACCAGGTCGGGGACGAGGCGAGCGCGCTCAAGGGCAACGCCGTGATCGACCCGGACCTGCTGGACGAGGTCACGGGACTCGTGGAGTGGCCGGTGGCACTCACCGGTTCCTTCGAGGCGCGTTTCCTGGCGGTGCCGCAGGAGGCCCTGGTGTCCTCGATGAAGGAACACCAGAAGTACTTTCACCTTGTCGATGACGACGGCGCCCTCATGCCGCACTTCATCACCATCGCCAATATCGAAAGCGAGGACCCGGTGCAGGTCATCGCCGGCAACGAGCGCGTCATCCGCCCGCGCCTGGCAGACGCGGCGTTCTTTTACGAGACCGACTGCAAGACACCGCTGGCCGAGCGCCTGCCGGCGCTCGAGAGCGTCGTCTTCCAGCAGCAACTCGGCACGGTGGCGGACAAGTGCGGTCGCATCGCGGCCCTTGCCAGCTCGCTCGCTCCCGCGATCGGCGGCGAGGCGGCGCCGGCGCAGCGCGCGGCGCAGCTGTGCAAGGCGGACCTCGTCACCGACATGGTGCAGGAATTTCCCGACATGCAGGGCGTTGCGGGCTCCTACTACGCGCGCAACGACGGCGAGGACGAGGCCGTGGCGGCGGCCCTGGCCCAGCAGTACTGGCCCAAGTTCGCCGGCGACCGCCTGCCCGAGGGGCCGACGGCCTGCGCGCTGGCGCTGGCGGACCGGCTGGACACCCTCGTGGGCATCTTCGGCATCGGCCAGGCGCCCACCGGTTCGAAGGACCCCTTCGCCCTGCGCCGCGCCTCCCTGGCGGTGCTGCGCATCCTCGTGGACAAGTCGCTGGATCTCGACCTGCGGGACTGCCTCGAGCAGGCCGCTGCCGGTTACCCCGACGGCGTGCTCGCCGACGGCACGGTGGAGGAGGTTCTCGCCTACATTCTGGAGCGCTTCCGGGCGTGGTACGAGGACGTCAATATCCCGGTGGAAATCTTCCGCGCGGTCAGCGCCACCGGCCCGAGCCGCCCGCTGGATATACACCACCGCGTCGTCGCTGTACACGCCTTCGCGCAGCTGCCCGAGGCCGCGGCGCTGGCCGCCGCCAACAAGCGGGTCTCCAATATCCTCGGCAAGCTGGAGGACGGCCACACCTTCGGCGCTGCGGACCCGGGGCTGTTCGCCCAGGCGCAGGAGTCCGCCCTGGCCGAGCGCATGGCCGAACTGGCGGACACGTCGGGCTCGCACCTGGCCAGCGGCGAGTACACGGAGGCGCTGTCCTGCCTGGCGGGACTGCGCGAACCGGTGGACGCCTTCTTCGACGGCGTCATGGTCAACGCGGAGGACGAGGCGCTGCGCAACAACCGCCTCAACCTGCTCAAGGGCCTGCGCGACCTCTTCCTGGGAGTCGCGGACATCTCGCAGCTCGCGGTCGGCAAGTAGTTCTCTCCCGTATCCCGTGATCCCGTGTCCACCTGCTCGCCGAGGCGACAGGTGCCTTCGCCGCGTCCCGATTTTTCACCCTGTACACCCCTCCTTTGCTTTACACTGGCGACATGACCATAACGACTGAGATGTTGCTACTGGCGGGGGCGGCCGCGGCTCTCCTGGTACTGGTGGGGCTGGTGGTCAGCATCTGGCGCGGTGTCGCCGCCCGGCGCGAGGTCGCCGCGCTGCGGGAGGAACTGGCGGACCGGGAACGGACCCTGCAGGCGGCGCAGCTCGAAGTGCACGGCAAGGCAGTGGAACTGGAACAGCTCGCGACACGCCTGATGGAGACCCGGCGCGAGGTCGAGGGCCTGAAGGCGCAGGTCGGGGAGGTGGCCGGGCACCTGCAGGCCGCCCGGACCCGCGAGGCGGAAGTGCGCACCGAGCTGCGCGAGCGCGAGGACCGGCACGGCGAACAACTCGCACTGCTCACCGAGGCGCGGGACAACCTGAAGAAAGAGTTCGAGATCCTCGCCCACCGCATCTTCGACGAGCGCGGCAAGAGTTTCACAGCCAGCAGCCGCGCGTCGATGGAAGACCTGCTGAAACCCTTCCGCGAACAGATCAGCGGTTTCCAGCAACGCATCAACGAGGTGCACACGGAATCGGTGAAGGGCAACACGGCGCTCGAGGCGGAGATCAGGAAGGTGCTGGAAGTCGGGCTGGAAATGAACAGCCAGGCCAGCAACCTGACCCAGGCGCTGAAGGGCGACAAGAAAGCCACCGGTAACTGGGGCGAGGCGCAGCTGGAGCGCACCCTGGAGCTGGCGGGACTGGTGAAGGGCGAACACTACGAGACCCAGGCGTCCTTCGCCGACGACGCCGGCAAGCGCAAGGTGCCCGATTTCATCATCCGGCTGCCGGAGAACAAGAGTCTCGTCATCGACAGCAAGGTGTCGCTGGTCGACTACGACCGCGCCGTCGCCGCCGAGACGGAGGAGGCGCGCACCGAGGCCCTGGCGGCCCACACCCAGGCAGTGCGCCGGCACATCGACGACCTCAACGTCAAGGACTACGCAGGGTTGCCGAATATCGGCAGCCCGGATTTCGTGCTCATGTTCATGCCCATCGAGCCCGCTTATATAGAAGCGATGAAACACAACCGGGAACTCTTTGACTACGGGTACCGCAAGAACGTGGTCATGGTGTCCCACACCACGCTGATGCCCATCCTGCGCACCGTCGCCAACCTGTGGAAGATGGACAAGAGCAACCGCGAGGCGCGGGAGATCGGGCGCCGGGCCGGGGAGATCTACAACCAGGTCTGCCTCGTGGCGGAGCGGTTGGGCAGGCTGGGCAATTCCATGCGCGCCGCCCAGGGGCACTACAACGAGTCGCTCACTGCGCTAGTCGGCAAACAGGGGCTGAAGGGCAAGGTCGAGCGGTTCGGGGAGCTCTCCACCCAGGTGTCGAAGGAGATGCCCCAGCTTGAGCCGATCGAGGATGGCCTCGAGGACCGCCGCCTGGAGTCACTCGATACCGAGCAGGGGCTGCTGGAGAGCGCCTCGGACAAAGTGAAGCCGATCCGCGCGGACAAGGACACCTGACGGCCGCGCGCCCTTGAAGCAGGCATGAAAAAGCCCGCGCGAAGCGGGCTTTTTATTACCTCTCCCGGTGGAGAGTCAGGCGGCCCTGCGTCGCGACCAACCGAGGCCCGCGAGGGCCAGGCCGAACAGCGCCAGCGTCGGCGGCAGGGGTACCCGCTCGCCGCTGTAGACGATACCGTCGCCCTGGACACCCTCGGCGCCACCGCCGAGATCGTAGATGTTCACGCCGCCGACCAGCATGCCGGCGGTGCCCAGCACACCGATGTTGCGACCGGTCGGTCCGCCGATGAAGACGTCCTCGAACAGGGTGGAGCCGCCGCCGTCGTCAAAGACGGTAATGTCGGCGATTTCAGATGCCGTGAACGACACCGCGTTGAAGGCGAAGGCCACCACCGCGTCGGCGAAATCCACAGCGAAGGCGTCGACAAAGAAGTTGGCCACGACGGCATTTTCCGCGTTGCCGAAACCCTCCGAGGGGCCGACGTCGGCGAGCCGCGGCTGGGAGCCGCCCATGTCGACGGCGGACATGGTGACACCCGCGGCGAGGACACCCGGCGACACTCCGCCACCGCCGGCGGAGGTCAGCGGGTCGGCGAAGCCGGTGACCGCACCGTAGTCGGCGTCGAGGTTGAAATCGTAGGCCGTCGACGCGGTCAGGCCGGCGACCGCGGCGGCCCAGGCGCCCGGGTCGGCGTCGATATCGAACAACAGCAAATCCGCCTGGGCGGAGGGCGCCAGTAGTGGCCAGGCTGCCAGTGCCAGGGTTGCGAGTAGCTTCTTCATAATGACTGCGTCCAAAGAAAGGGTTGGCTACCTCCGGTCAGTGCAGGGCGCGTGCCAGATCGACACCTTTTGTTGTTAAAACAATGGCTTAGGGAGTTTCCGAATGCAACAAAAGTGTCGTAAAGCTCCCTTGCGTAAAAAATCCTGACGGGGCGGGTGGCCGCCCCGCCCGGCTAGACGTCGAGATTGGCCACCGACAGGGCGTTCTCCTCGATGAAATCCCGCCGCGGTTCCACCTGGTCCCCCATGAGGGTGGTGAAAATCTGGTCCGCCGCGATGGCGTCCTCGATGGTCACCTTGAGCATGCGTCGCACCTCCGGGTCCATGGTGGTCTCCCAGAGCTGGTCGGGGTTCATCTCGCCCAGGCCCTTGTAGCGCTGGATAGTGTGGCCGCGGCGCGCCTCGGCCATGAGCCACGCCAGCCCGTCGGCGAAGCGCTGTGTCGCGAAAGTCTTTTCACCGCGCTGGAAGTAGCCGCCCTCGTCGATGAGGTTGTTGACGGTCTCACCCAACTCGACCAGTGAGCGGTACTCGCTTGAGGCGAAGAACTCGTGGTGGTACTCCGTCTCGGTCTCCACGCCGTGGGCCAGGCGCTTCACCACCGGGAAAAAGAGCTGGCGCTCCGGGTCCCGACGGACGACAACTTCGAAGACTGCGCCCGCATCTGCCGCGAGTAAGCGCTCACTCAACTGCTCGCAGAAAGCCTGCACCACCGCCTCGTCACCCATGTCGTCCAGGGCCAGCGTGGCACCGTAGACCATCTGCCACAGCACCGACGTGGAGTAGAGGCGGCTGAGTCGTTCGATGGTGGCGTCCACGTCCCGGTACTGCCGCACAAGGTCCTCGAGGGCGCCGCCCGCCACGGCCGGCGCGTCCGCGTTGACGAACAGCGAGGCGTTTTCCAGCGCGGCCTGGGTCAGGTACTGTTCCAGCGCCTCGTCGTCTTTCAGGTACTGGTGCTGTTTGCCCTTCGCCACCTTGTACAGTGGGGGCTGCGCGATGAACACGTGGCCGCGCTCGATCAGCTCGGGCATCTGCCGGAAGAAAAACGTCAGCAGCAGGGTGCGGATATGGGAGCCGTCCACGTCCGCGTCGGTCATGATGATGATGCTGTGGTAGCGCAGCTTGTCCGGGTCGAACTCCTCCTTGCCGATGCCGCAGCCCAGCGCGGTGACGATCGTGCCCACCTCCGCCGAGCCGAGCATCTTGTCGAAGCGCGCCTTTTCCACGTTGAGGATCTTTCCCTTGAGGGGCAGGATCGCCTGGTACTTGCGGTTGCGCCCCTGCTTGGCGGAACCACCGGCGGAATCGCCCTCCACGAGGTAGAGTTCCGACAGGGCAGGGTCCTTCTCCTGGCAGTCCGCCAGCTTGCCGGGCAGGCCGGCGATGTCCAGCGCACCCTTGCGGCGGGTCATCTCCCGCGCCTTGCGGGCGGCTTCCCGCGCCCTGGCGGCGTCGAGCATCTTGCCCACCACGGATCGCGCCTCGGTGGGGTTCTCCATCAGGTAGTCGGTGAACTCGGAGCCCATGGCCTGCTCCACGGCGGTCTTCACTTCCGAGGAGACCAGCTTGTCCTTGGTCTGGGAGGAGAACTTCGGGTCGGGCACCTTGACGGAGATAATCGCCGTCAGCCCCTCCCGGGCATCGTCCCCGGTGGTGTTGACCTGGGCTTTCCTGGCGAGGCCCTCCTTCTCGATGTAGGAATTGAGGCAGCGGGTGAGGGCGGCCCTGAACCCCGCCAGGTGGGTGCCGCCATCGCGCTGGGGAATATTGTTGGTGTAGCTGTAGATGTTCTCCTGGAACCCGTCGTTCCACTGCAGCGCCACTTCCACCCCGATCCCATCGTCAGTTTCAATTTGGAAGTGAAGGGGTTTGTTGATCGGGGTCTTGTTCTGGTTGAGGAAGTCAACGAAGGCCGAAAGACCGCCATCATATTGATAATTCTCTTCTTTTCCGCTGCGCTCGTCCTTCAGCAGGATGCACACCCCGGAGTTGAGGAAGGCCAGCTCGCGCAGCCGCTTGGCTAGCATTTCAAAATGGAACTCTATGTTTGTAAAGGTCTCGGAAGAGGGCGTGAAACGCACCGAGGTACCCGAGGTCTCCGTGTCGCCGACCTCCGCCAGGGGCGCATCGGGGACCCCGTGGCGGTAGACCTGCTCGTACATCCTGCCTTCGCGGCGAATCGTCAACACCAGCTCCTCGGAGAGGGCGTTAACCACCGAGACTCCCACCCCGTGGAGGCCGCCGGACACCTTGTAGGTATTGTCGTCGAACTTGCCCCCGGCATGGAGGACCGTCATGATCACCTCCGCTGCGGAAACCCCCTCCTCGTGCATCTCCGTGGGAATGCCGCGCCCGTCGTCACTGACGGTGACCGACTCGTCGGGATGGATGACAATCTGGATCTCGCTGCAGTGGCCCGCCAGGGCTTCGTCGATGGAATTGTCCACGAGCTCGAAGACCATGTGGTGCAGGCCCGTACCATCATCGGTATCCCCGATATACATGCCGGGCCGCTTGCGGACGGCATCGAGGCCCTTCAGTACCTTGATGCTGGACGAGTCGTAGTGGTTTCCAGGTTCGTTATTGTCGGAATCGCTCATTCAGTGCTTCTCTCTATTGGGCTGTCCCGCTCTCCACGGGTCCTGCTGTTGTCGGGGTGCTCACCCCGTTGCCGCTCGCACCTGCCCCTGTTCCACGTGGAACACGGTCAGGTTATCGGTCATTTCCGGCCAAACCGACCGGATTTCCGCCTCTTCCACGCAGGTGATAAACACCTGTGCATCCATCGCTGCCAGCAGGTCGCAAACCTGCCGACTGTGGGTCTCGTCGAGCTCCGCGGGGAGATCGTCGATCAGGTAGGTGCAATCGCCACGCCCCCGGCTGGACAGCAACTGGCCCTGGGCCAGTTTCAGTCCGCAAACCACCAGTTTCTGCTGTCCCCTTGAAAGGGTATCGGCGGCCAGGTGGCCGCCCGATGTCACGCGAATATCCGCCCGCTGGGGTCCCGAGTGGGTGTAGCCCTGTTCGATGTCGGCGGACAGGCCCTGTTCGAGCGCCTCGCTGTAATCCAGCCGGCTGTCCCAGCCCTGGCGGAAGCGCAATTCCAGCGCGTCAAGTGACGGGGCGAGCCTTGCCATGGTCGCTGTAAACCGCGGTGCCAGCTGCTCGAAATAGGCCTTTCTGTACTCGTTTATCGCCGTGCCGGACTGCACGAGATCGCGCGTCCAGACCGCCAGCTCCTGGTCGGAGATTTTACCACGACGCAGGAGCATATTGCGCTGTTTTATGCACCGCTGGAAGCGCTGCCACTGACCGAAGAAGCGATGTTCCACGTGGAACACTCCCCAGTCCAGGTACTGCCTCCGCGCGCCCGGCGAACCTGTCAGCAAACCGAAACTGTCCGCCGTTATCACCTGCAGCGGTAGCTGCTCCGCGAGTTCCGCAACCGTGCGCACGGCCTTGCCGCCCACCTTGATGTGCGCTTCCCCCGCGCGTGAGCGCTGCACCCCCAGCGTGAGGGCGGCGCCGGGGGAGGAGGGCGGGCTGGTCGCGCCGAACACGGTACAGGCCTGTTCACCGTGGGTAATCAGTGTCTTGATGCTGGTGCTGCGGAAAGATCGCGCCATCCCCAGCAGGTGGATGGCCTCCAGCACGCTGGTCTTGCCGCTGCCGTTGTCGCCGTAGAATACGTTGACCCGGCCCAGCCCCTCGAGCCGGACGTCCGCGAGGTTTCTCACCCGATCGATGTGCAGCCGGGTCAGCGCCACGGGCCGGGCCGGTCAAAGGCCTTACGGGCCGTGCCCCCGGGCGCCTTACAGGCGCATCGGCATGACGACGTAGAGGGAGTCACCTTCCTCCGACTCCTCCAGCAGGGCGCTGCTGTTCGGGTCGGCCAGGGAAAGCCTGACCTGCTCGCCGCTCAACACGCCGAGGACATCCAGCAGGTAGCTGACATTGAAGCCGATCTCCAGGGAGTCGCCCCCGTACTCCACGGCCACCGTCTCCTCCGCCTCTTCCTGCTCGGGGTTGTTCGCCAGGATATCCAGGCTGTTCTGGTCCAGCTTCAGCCGCACACCCCGGTATTTCTCGTTGGACAGGATGGCCGTGCGGGTGAAGGCCTGGCGCAGGTCCAGGCGGGACCCCAGCACCACCTTGTCGGGGGAGCGGGGCAGTACTCGCTGGTAATCGGGGAACTTGCCGTCCACCAGCTTGGAGGTGAAGGTGAAATCGTCGGTCACGGCGCGCACGTGGTTGCTGCCGATGACAATGGACAGGTCCGCCTCGTCGTCCATCAACAGCCGGGCCAGCTCCAGCACGCCCTTGCGCGGCAGGATGATCTGTACGGGGCCCTCGCCCTTGACCTTGACCTTGTCCGGCAGGGTGCACATGGCCAGCCGGTGGCCGTCGGTCGCGACGACACGGAGCAGCTTGCCGTCCAACTCCCAGAGCATGCCGTTCAGGTAGTAACGCACGTCCTGCTGCGCCATGGCGAAGCCCGTGCGGTCGATGAGGCGCTTCATCTGGCCCTGTTTCAGGGTCAGCTGGTGTGTGCCCATGCTGTCCTCGACACTGGGGAACTCCCGGGCGGGCAGGGTGGAGAGCGTGAAGCGGCTGCGCCCGGACTTCACGGTGGCCTTGCCGTCGGCGACACTGAAAGCGATATCGCTCCCCTCGGGCAAGGACTTGCAGATATCCGCCAGCTTGCGCGCCGGGACGGTGACGTCGCCGTCCTCTCCCGCCGCGGGCAACTGCACGCGGCCGACCAGCTCCACTTCGAGGTCCGTGCCCGTCAGAGACAGTCGGTCTCCCTCCAGCACCATGAGCACATTGGCCAGGATGGGAAGGGTCTGGCGGCGCTCGACCACGCCGGCAACCAGGTTGAGGGACTTCAGCAGGTTGTCCCGCGACACTTTGAACTTCATAGAATTACTATTCCTTGAGTAAATATAAACGCCGAGGCTTATAGCTTCGCCATCTAAGAGCGCCCGGGGGCAGCGCGGCCCGGCCCGGTACTCACGTTGTGAGCGATCGCAGCAAGTTCTTGTAATCTTCCCGGATATCGGAGTTAGTTTCGCGAAGTTCCTTGATCTTGCGACAGGCGTGCAGCACCGTCGTATGATCGCGGCCGCCGAAGCTGTCGCCGATCTCGGGAAGGCTGTGGTTGGTCAGCTCCTTGGACAGGGCCATCGCCATCTGGCGCGGCCGCGCGACGGAACGGCTGCGGCGCCGGGACATCATGTCTGACACCTTGATCTTGTAGTACTCCGCCGCGGTACGCTGAATATTGTCCATGCTGACCTGCTTGTCCTGCAGGGCCAGGAGATCTTTCAGGCTCTCCTTGATCAGGTCTATATCGATTGGCTTGCCGACGAAGTGAGCACTTGCTATCACCCGTTTCAGCGCTCCCTCGAGTTCACGCACGTTGGAGCGGATGCGCTGGGCGATGAAAAAGGCGGCGTCCGGCGGCAGGTCCACCTGCCCCTCGGTGGCCTTCTTCATGAGAATGGCCACCCGGGTCTCCAGTTCCGGTGGCTCCACCGCAACGGTCAGGCCCCAGCCGAAGCGGGACTTCAGCCGCTCCTCGAGGCCGTCGATCTCCTTGGGGTAGCGGTCGCAGGTGAGGATCATCTGCTGCCCGCCCTCGAGCAGGGCATTGAAGGTGTGGAAGAACTCCTCCTGGGACCGGTCTTTCTTCGCGAAGAACTGGATGTCGTCGATCAACAGGGCGTCCACCGAGCGGTAGTAGCGCTTGAAGTCGGTAATCGCGTTGAGCTGCAGTGCCTTGACCATATCCGCGACGAAGCGCTCCGAGTGCAGGTACACCACCTTCGCGCCCGGGTTCTGTACCTTCAGCGCGTTCCCCACGGCGTGCATCAGGTGGGTCTTGCCCAGGCCGACGCCCCCGTAGAGGAACAGCGGGTTGTAGGAAGCCCCGGGGTTTTCCGCGACCTGCTGTGCGGCGGCCAGCGCCAACTGGTTCGACTTGCCCTCGACGAAACTCTCGAAGGTGTAGTTGTCCACCAGGTGGTGTTCGTGCTCGGGTGCCCCCGCGCTCTCCTTGCGCGGGGGAGCGCTGACCCTGAGGGAGGGCGGCGGGGCGCCCTGCACCCCGGGTGAACCGCTGACGGCCTGGCCGGAAAGCGCGGGCGTGACAGCTTCGCTCGCGCGCACAACCTCCTCGGCGACGCCGCCAATCGACGGCGCCAGCGGCGCGCCGTTGGTCGTGCCGATCTCCAGCAGCACTTCCGGCTGGCCCGCGGGGTCCAGTTCCCGCAGCAGGTCCGAGATGCGCCCGGCGTACTTGTCCGAGACGAAGTCCCGGATGAACCGGTTGGGGGCGAACAATGTGAGTGATGTGTCGTTCCGGCTGGCGTGTAGGGGCCGGATCCAGGTATTGAACTGCTGGGAGGGGAGCTCGTCCCGCAGTTTATCGATGCATTGCTGCCATAGCGCTTCAGGCAATGAAAACCCCTTTGAGCGAGCTTATAAAACCTCGCTTCTAGTCTGTCTCGGTTGTAGTTGTTGCTTGTTGTCGCTTGTTGGTGCTGGTCGAATCCGGGTGTCGCCTGGAACATCGCGGTTCCAGAGGGGCTCTTAATCGCTGGCCCTTCACCCGAATAATACTCCCGATCCCGCGAGTTATCCACATCTCGCCCGAATTTATCCAAAAAATTTATTCCCTTTAATATCAATGCCTTGGGTGATTTTTGAACAAACTTTAGGCAACCGGCTCAAAATTTTCTCGCCCCTCGCTCTTCTGTGGATAAGTTGTTGATATCTTTTTGGCAGGGTGTGGGCTAATTGCCCGGTACGTCGCGCCCGCGACCTCCCGAAGGTGCCGGCGGCTCCCCGAAGAATTAGCGCCTGTGGCCCGAGAATTTAGCGCCTGCGGCCCGTGAATTTAGCGCCTGCGGCCCGTGAATTTAGCGCCTGCGGCCCGTGAATTAAAAGCCGCTGTGCAATTGAAACGGCCCGTGCATTTACATAGAATAGCCCACCTTTTTTTGGCGGGGACAAGCTGCCCGGCTCCTCCGGGACTAACTCGGAGAAACACGCGGGCCGATCCGCCCGCACGCGGCGCAGTCTCTCCCCCTACTGGACCCGGGACCTCAGCAATGAAAAGAACGTTTCAACCCAGCGTCATCAAGCGCAAGCGCACCCACGGTTTCCGTGCCCGCATGGCCACCAAGGGCGGTCGCCAGGTACTCAATCGCCGGCGCGCCAAGGGCCGCAAGCGCCTGTCCGCCTGAGGCGGAACACCCCGTCCCGACACGTTGGGCAGCGCAGACTCCGACGCCCGTTTCACCCGGTCCAGGCGCCTTCTCACAGCCGCCGAATACAGTTGGGTGTTCGACGCCGCGGACGCGCGGGCATCACACCGGCACCTCCTGTTGCTGGCGCGGCTCAACGAGGGCCCCGACCACCGGCTCGGCCTCGTCATCGCCAAGAAACACGTGCGGCGAGCCGTCGACCGCAACCGGGTGAAACGACTGTCCCGGGAATTTTTCCGCAAACTGGAGAAGTGCGACCCGCCGATGGATGTTGTGCTGCTCGCACGCAAGGGCCTCGACGAGTTGGACAATGCAGAGGTATCCACTATATTGCAGCAGCAGTGGCTGAAACTGGTGCGCCACGCCCGTAAATCACACGCCAGCCACGATTGAGACCCCCATGCGTCGCCTGTTGATCTTCCTCATCACCTGCTACAAAGCCTGCCTGAGCCCTTTCATGGGCAACAACTGCCGGTTTCACCCGAGCTGCTCGAGCTACGCGCAGGAGGCCATCGCCGAACACGGCGTAATGCGCGGCTGCGCGCTCGCACTGCGCCGCCTGTCGCGCTGCCACCCCTGGCACGAAGGGGGCGTCGATCCGGTGCCGCCCTGCGCGCACACCAAGTAACCCCCAGAACTCAGACTATGGATTTGCAACGCATATTGCTGATCGGTGCTATTGCCGTTCTCTCTTTCATGCTACTCACCGAGTGGGTCGCCTTCACCGAGGAGCGGTCCAGCGTCGCCACCCAGGAGACCGCGCGCCTGCTCAGCAACGGCAACGGTAACGGCAGCGCAACGGCGGAACCGGCGCTCCCCGCCATCGACGCGGTGGACGCCGTCGACGACGACCTTCCCGCGCCGCCCCCGGTGACCCGGGAAGCGGGGGCCGCCACACCGGCAGCACCCGCCGTGCCGCAGGGCCGCATCGTCGAGGTCCACACCGATGTGCTCAGTTTCGCCATCGATCTCAACGGCGGCGATATCGTCGAACTCTCGCTGCCGCAGCACCTCGCACGGCAGGACGACCCGGACGTACCGCTGGTACTGCTCGAGCAGAACGACACCCTCGTGTACATCTCGCGCAGCGGACTGCTCGGCCCGGACGGCATCGACGGCAACGGCCGCGCCAGCTTCACCACCTCCGGCGAGCGCTTCGTCCTGGAGCCCGGCGAGGACACCCTGACGGTGGACCTGGTGTGGACCGGCAGCGGCAGTGTCGCCATCACCAAACGATTCACGCTGACCCGCGGCGATTACCTCGTCGACATCGAGTACCTGGTGGAGAACAACAGCACCCAGCGCTGGCAGGCCAACCTGTTCGGGCAGATCAAGCGCGGCAGCGCGCCGCCGCCCGCACAGGACACCGCTGCCATGGGCCTGCAGCCGTTTCTCGGCGTGGCCACCACCACGCCGGACGACCGCTTCAAGAAGTTCAGCTTCGACGACCTCAGGGAGGAATCCTTCAAGGCGCAGTTGCCCGCCGGCTGGATCGCCATGATCCAGCACTACTTCCTGAGCGCCTGGATTCCCAACCAGGAAAAAACACACACCTACAGCGCCCGCGCTACAAGCAGCGGCTACAACATCGCCGAGTTCACCAGCCCCGCACTGATCATCGACCCGGGCCAGGCCGGCACCACCGGGGCGGGCTTCTACGCCGGGCCGAAGGACCAGTACCGGCTGGAGGAGATCTCCCCCTACCTCGACCTCAGCGTCGACTACGGCTGGCTGTGGTGGATCGCGCAACCGCTGTTCTGGGTGCTGACGATGATCCAGTCGGTGGTCGTCAACTGGGGCGTGGCCATCATACTGCTCACCGTGCTCATCAAGTTGATCTTCTACCCGCTGTCGGCGGCGAGTTACCGCTCCATGGCCAACATGCGGCGCGTACAACCGAAGATGATGGACATTCGCGAGCAGTACGCCGACGACAAGCAGAAGCAGTCCCAGGCCATGATGGAGCTGTACCGCAAGGAGAAGATCAACCCGATGGGCGGCTGCCTGCCCATCCTGGTGCAGATGCCCGTGTTCATCGGGCTGTACTGGATGCTGATGGAGAGTGTCGAGCTGCGCCACGCTCCCTTCTACCTGTGGATCGACGATCTCTCGGTCATGGACCCCTACTTCGTGCTGCCCCTGTTGATGGGTGCGAGCATGTGGTTCATGCAGAAGCTGAACCCGCCGCCCCCGGACCCGATGCAGGCGAAGATCATGCAGTGGATGCCGATCATGTTCACGTTCTTCTTCCTCTGGTTCCCCTCGGGGCTGGTGCTCTACTGGCTGGTCAACAACCTGCTTTCCATCGCACAGCAGTACTGGATCACCAAGCAGATTGAGAACGCCAGTGCCCCGGCCTGACGCCGGCGCAGTACAAACGACTCCTCGATGGACAGGGACACGATAGCCGCCATCGCCACCGCGCCCGGCCGCGGCGGCATCGGCATCGTACGACTCTCCGGCCCCGCCGCCATGCCCATCGCCGAGGCCATGACCGGCACCGCACCGCAACCGCGCCGCGCGCACTACCGCGAATTCCGCGACGCGTCCGGCGAGGTGCTGGACCGCGGCATCTGTCTCTACTTTCCCGGGCCCCGGTCGTTCACCGGCGAGGACGTCGTCGAGATGCAGGGTCACGGGAGTCCCGTGGTACTGGACATGCTCGTGCGCGAGGCCTGCCGGCTCGGCGCACGGCCCGCCCGGCCCGGCGAATTTTCCGAGCGCGCCTTCCTCAACGACAGGATGGACCTCGCCCAGGCGGAGGCGATCGCCGACCTGATCAGCAGTTCCACCGAGCTGGCGGCCCGCAATGCCGGGCGCTCGCTGCAGGGCGCCTTTTCACAGCGCGTCGATGAACTGGTCGCGCAGGTCACCGCCCTGCGGGTCTACGTGGAGGCCGCCATCGATTTCCCCGAGGAGGAGGTCGACTTTCTCGCAGACGGGCAGGTGCGGGAGCGCCTGGCGGCAATCGAGCAGCGGTTCGACGCCGTGGGCGGCGAGGCGCGCCGCGGCAGCCTCGTCAGGGAGGGAATGAAACTGGTGATCGCCGGGCCGCCCAATGCCGGCAAGTCCAGCCTGCTCAACGCCCTGTCGGGACGGGACAGTGCCATCGTCACGCCCGTCGAGGGCACCACCCGCGACGTCCTGCGGGAGCACATCCAGATCGACGGCATGCCGCTGCATATCGTCGACACGGCCGGCCTGCGCGACTCCCCCGACGACATCGAGCGCGAGGGAATGCGCCGCGCCCGCTCGGAGATGGCGGACGCGGACCGCATCCTCCTGGTGGTCGACGCAGGCGCGACGGCGAACCCGGCCCCCGCCGACCTCCTGAGCACCGACGATCCCCTTAAGACGGGGGACACCCCCCTCACGCTGGTCATGAACAAGTGCGACCTGAGCGGGCATGAACCCGCACTGGAGGCCGCCGGCGAGCACACGCGCATCCACCTGTCTGCCCTCACCGGGGCCGGTATCGACCTGCTGCGCGAGCACCTGAAAGACTGCATGGGTTTCGACGCGGGCGCGGAGGGGGGATTCAGCGCGCGGCGCCGACACCTGCGCGCCCTCGACGCCGCGCGGGCCTGCCTGCAGCGCGGCGGCGAACAACTGGCAAACGCGGCCGCCGGCGAATTGCTGGCGGAGGACCTGCGCCAGTGCCAGGAACACCTCGGAGAGATTACCGGCGCCGTCACCAGCGACGACCTGCTCGGTGAAATTTTCTCCAGTTTTTGTATCGGCAAGTAAACCACAAGCTGTCAACAGCCACTCCAGCGATACTCAACAAGGTGTTCACCGCTACACAGCCGTCGACAGCTTATCCTCCTCTTATTCTCCTCCCGCCAACAGGCTGCTCGACATGATGCACACATGCCGCGCCCGCAATGAACAACCGGTGTAACGGCCGTGACCATCCCGGGGAGGAAAACGCCGTCAATCCACAGGTGATTGGGAGTCGCTGAAACCATCCACACGTCGGGACCATCCATCCACGCGATGGTCACCGTGTGCCACCAGTCAAGGCAGGTCTTACCCGTGGGTTTATACTTTGCGCAACCGACTGAGGCCGCTGGAAAATACAACGTTCTCCACAGAGAACGTGCGCCCCAATAGTAACTACAACAATAATCCTTACATACCTATATACATAGATAAGTATTGAATACTTATTGAGTAAGAAGGGACGCACGGGGTGAACTGCCCGTGCTCTCGTACACTACTCCGGTGCCGGGTCCGGGAATTGCTCGCGCAGGACGCGCTTCAGTATCTTGCCGCTTGGGTTGCGCGGAATTTCCTCCACGAACACCGCCGCCTTGGGCAGTTTGAAACGCGCCAGCTTGCCGTCGCAGTGTCTCATGATGTCCGCTTCCGACAGGTCGCCTTCACCCTTCACGATGACGGCCAGCGGGCTCTCGCCCCACTTGGCGCTGTCCTGCCCGATCACCGCGGCGTCCACGATGGCCGGGTGCTGTAGCAGGATGTTCTCGACCTCAGCCGGGTAGACGTTCTCCCCGCCGGATATGATCATGTCCTTCATGCGGTCGCGGATAGTGACGAAGCCCTCCTCGTCCATGGTCGCCACGTCGCCGGTGTGCAACCAACCGTCCACGACCGCCTCCGCGGTGGCCTCCGGCCGGTTCCAGTACTCCTTCATGACGTGGGGGCCTTTTACCACGACCTCCCCCGGCTGACCCGGGGGCTGGACGTTGCCCGACTCGTCGACAATCCTCACCTGGGTGTGGAAGAAGGACTTGCCGGTGGAGCCCACCTTGTTGACCGCGTCGTCCGGCCCGATCATGCAGGCCGGCCCGCAGGTCTCGGTCATGCCGTAAATCTGGTTGATCTGTATGCCCATGTCCATGTAGGTGTTGATCAGGCTCGCCGGCACCGGCGCCGCGCCGCTGGCGACGTAGCGCAGGCTGGACCAGTCGAACTTCTCGAAGTTCGGCACCTGCAGCATGAAGGTCAGCATGGCGGGCACCGCCAGGGTGGTGGCGATCCTCTCCTGCTCGATCATCTGCCAGGCGCGCACCGGGTCGAAGTTCTTCATCATCACCAGCGTGGTGCCCAGGTAGGTACTGGAGATCAGGGGGGTCAGGGCGCCCACGTGAAACATGGGCAGCATGAGCAGGTAGCGGTCGTCGAAGTGGCTGTCCGCGGTGGCGTTGAACGTCAGCAGTGCCCAGAGCACCGTATTGTGGGTGTGTACGACGCCCTTGGGGTGGCCGGTGGTACCCGAGGTGTACATGATGAAGGTATTGTCGTCGGCCACGGCCTTGTCCGCGGGTTCCCCGGCGCCGGCCGCGGCAAGCGCCTGCTCGTAGTCCGCTGCGAACGCCGCGTCCCCGTCGATGCAGATCCAGTGCTCGATGTCGCTGCCGGCGTCCCCCCGGGCGCGAATCTCCTCCACCACCTCGGAGAACTGGGCGTCGAAGATCAGCGCACGGGCGCCGCCGTCCTTGAGGATGAAACAGAGCTCGTCGGCGGTGAGGCGCCAGTTCAGGGGCATGACCACGAGGCCCGCCTTGATCGGCCCCATGAAGCTCTCGCTGAACTGGTGCCCGTTGTTCGCGAGCAGGGCCACCCGGTCGCCCCGGGACAGCCCCAGGGACAACAGTGCGTTGCAGCAGCGATTGGCCCGCTCGTTGAATTCCGCGTAGGTGAAGCGGCGGTCCGCATCCACGTCGTACAGCGCTTCTTTACGCGGGTTCAGGAACGCGCGGGTGGTCAGGAGATCACCGATATTGATGTCACTGCTCATACTTCGACCTTTTTATCCTCGTTACACGGGTTAACTGCCCAAATATAGCACCCGCCGCAGAAGAATCCGCAGGTGCGCCTATGCCGCGATGTGGGGTTGCACGCGCTCCTCGAACAGGCGCAGGCTCTCCCAGCCGACGTCGAGGGGCACGCCGCCGCACAGCGGGGCAAGGTGCAGCGACCCGGTGGTCTCGATGGCCTCCAGCGCCTGCTCCGGCGTGATGATGCGGTACTTGCCCTCCGCCACCAGTTCCGCGAGGTCGGTGGCAGTGGATTCCGCGTAGGCGCGCCGCGTCGGGTGGCGCCAGGCGCCGTAGGCGGTGGCGTCGTACAGCAGGTACTCGCCGATCCGTTTCCAGGCGGCCTCGGGGTCCTCACTGAGGAACGTGGTGGACGGTTCCCGCGGGAAGATCGTCATCCCGAAGGCGACGCCGTGATCGCGACAGGCCTCGCGGTAGATTCGGTCCAGCTCCGGGTCGTCGATGGCGGGGCAGAACAGCAGGCCGAAGCGCGCCGCCCGCCGCGCCGCGGCGGGACTGTTGCCGCCGATGGTCAGCAGCGACTGTACAGGGGACACCGGCGCCGGGTTCAGGCGCATTTCGCCGCCGTTGTACGCGAACGCCTCCCCGGACAGGGCGGGCACCAGCACCCGGAGCTTTTCGTCGAAGATCGCGCCGCGGCGCTTCCAGTCCACGCCGAAGCGGGTGTACTCGTCCGGCCGGTAACCCAGTCCGCAGGTGGCGGTGAAACGGCCGTCGGCGGCGAGGTCCATGAGGGCGATGTCCTCGGCCAGGCGCAGCGGGTCGTGGAGCGGCACCAGCAGGGCGCTCACACTGATGCGTACGCGCCCGGTGCGCGCGATCATCATCGCCGCCAGCGACAAAGGTGCACTGAGGAAGCCGTCAGCGGTGTCGTGGTGTTCCGACAGGCCGACGACGTCCACGCTGTGCTCGTCCGCCCAGGCCGCCATGTCCGCGGCGGCGCGGTAGCGGTCCCGCGGGGAGTCCGGGCAGTCCGGGGCCGCCCGCATATCGAAGCGCAGCACGATGTTGCGCATGGGTCGGGCCCGACCGGGATCGTTCACGGCGCGCTAGCGGCGTCAGTCCTTCGCCCCGGACTCGAGCTTCTTCTTCGCCTCAATCCAGGCGCCGATGGTGACGCCCATGTTGTGGGGGTTGTAGGCGTCCTCCTCGTAGCTGAACAGGCCGTCCCCGGCGTAGTGCAGGATGGTGATATTCGGCTCCTGGTAGATGTTGCCGTCGCCCAGGTCCTCCATGCGGTTCATCACCTCGCAGATGATCCAGCCCTTGTCGGTGTCGATGGAGTACCAGGTGATGGGGAAGGCCGTCATGTGGTCGGCGGGCCACTCGTTCATTGTCTTCGTGATCCAGTTGAGGACATTTTCGCGCCCCCAGAAGCGGCCGTAGTGATGCTCGAAGTAGGTTACGTCCTCGGTGAAGCAGTTCGCCCAGTCGGTCCAGTCCTTGGTCTGCGCGCCTTTCAGCGCCGCCGCCTGGTACCGGTCGAAGGCCTTCTCTATTTCCTTGCGTTTGAAGCGTGCCATGTCAGTTCTCCTCTAGATCCTCTGACTGAATCAGAAAATGTGCCCGGGCTGTAGCATTGGGCTTGTCGGGGTCGTCCTGCCAGACAGTGATGCCGACATTGGCGATCATGCGGCCCTGTCGCGTCACGACGCAGCGCGCGTAGGCATCCGCGAGGCGCACCGCGCGCAGGTAGTCCAGTGAAAAGTTGATGATCTTCGGCAGTACCGGCCGGTCCATACGCGCGACCAGGTGGAATGCCGCCGCCTGCTCCATAAACGCACCGACCACGCCGCCGTGCAGGGCGGGCAGGGAGGGATTGCCCACGAGTTTTTCGTTCTCGGGCAGTACGAACAGGATGTCCTCGCCGCTGACCTCGGCGCGGATGCCGAGGTAGGCCGCGTAGGGCACCTTGTGCAGCCAGCGGGACAGGGTCTCGGCGTCGGGTCTGCGCGCCAACAGTTCCGCGAGGTTCATTCGAAGGTATCCCCGGGCCGGTGCTCCAGCAGCCATGTCAGGTCGACGGGCGCCATCCGCACCCAGGTGCCCAGGGCGCGGGCGATGGGCTTGTCCCTGGACTCGCACCAGGCCTGGCCCTCCACGAACAGCAACCGGCGCGTGGCCCGGTAGACACGCGCGCTGGCGAAAATGTCCCGGCCGGGGGGTGCCACACCCAGGTGGTCGATGCGCAGGTCCAGTGTCGGTGTCACCGAGGGTTTGAAAGCGTCGGAGCAGACGCAGGAGATACCCATGGTCTGGTCCAGCAGCACGGTGATGGCGCCGCCGTGCAGTACCCCTGTATCCGGGTCGCCCACGAGCTCCTCCCGGTACGGCAGGCGCAGGGTCAGCTCGTCGCCGCGCACGGACTCCACGCTGACGCCCAGGGAGACCGTGTGGGGAATCAGGCTGCCCATCATTTCGGCGGCCTGCTGCTTCTGAGCGTCGTCCAGACCTGTCATGTGCCACTCGCCTCGCCGGGGAGGGCATCATGAACGAAGCGGCCTGAAAGTGCCAACGGAGCGGGAGTGAAACAGAGCCGCCCCGGCGCCTGCCGGGGCGGGAAGTGAGGTCTTACAACAGCGGTGCGATGACCAGGCTGACGATCGCCATCACGTTGATGAGGATGTTCATGGAGGGACCGGAGGTGTCCTTGAAGGGGTCGCCCACGGTGTCGCCGACGACGGCGGCCGCGTGGGTCTCGGACCCCTTGCCGCCCAGGTTGCCCTTTTCCACGAACTTCTTGGCGTTGTCCCAGGCGCCGCCGGCGTTGGCCATCATCAGTGCCATGAGCACGCAACCCAGCAGCGCGCCGCCGAGCATGCCGCCCAGTGATGCAGCGCCGAGGCCGAAGCCGACCAGTATGGGCGCTGCGACCGCGATGGCGCCCGGCAGGATCATGCGCCGCAGGGCCGCGGTGGTGGCGATGTCCACGCACTTGGCGGTGTCCGGCTCGGCCTTGCCCTCAAGCAGGCCGTCGATCTCGCGGAACTGGCGGCGGATCTCGTTGATCATGTCGAAGGCCGCTTCACCCACCGCGGTCATGGTGATGGACGCGATCAGGAACGGGATGGTGCCGCCGATGAACATGCCCACCAGGACCACGGGGTTGGACAGCTCCAGGGAGAAGTCGGGGTTGCCGACGGACACGGTCTCGACGAACGCGGCGATAATCGCCAGGGCCGCCAGCGCCGCGGCGCCGATAGCGAAGCCCTTGCCGATGGCCGCGGTGGTGTTGCCCACCTCGTCCAGGCCGTCGGTGATCTTGCGGGTGTCCTCGCCCATGCCCGCCATCTCGGCGATGCCGCCGGCGTTGTCGGCAACCGGGCCGTAGGCGTCGATGGCCATGGTGATGCCCACGGTGGCGAGCATACCCACCGCGGCGATACCCACGCCGTAGAGGCCGGAGAGTTCAGTCGAGACGAAAATAATCCCCGCCAGGAACAGGATGGGCAGTACAACCGACTGCATGCCCACCGCCAGGCCGGTGATCATCACCGTCGCCGGCCCGGTCTCACCGGACTTGGCGATCTTCTCCACCGGCCCGCCGCCGGTGTAATACTCGGTGATCAGGCCGATGGCCACACCGCCGACCGCGCCGCACAGCACGGACCACCAGACGTTGGAGTCCAGCCCGAGGCCGCCGATCAGGAACCAGGCCATCAGCACGAACACGACCGGCGCGAGCAGGGTGCCGGTGCGCAGGGCCGCCTCGGGGGCCGCGGCGGAGCGCATGCGCACGACGCCGATGCCGACCAGGGAGGAGATCAGGCCGATGCTGGCCAGGGACAGGGGCAGGAACATCAGCGCGCCCTTCTCGTCCGCGCCGATGGCCATGGTGGAGGCGATGGCGATACAGGCGATCATGGAACCGACGTAGGACTCGAAAATGTCCGAGCCCATGCCGGCGATGTCGCCGACGTTGTCACCCACGTTGTCGGCGATGACGCCGGGGTTGCGGGGGTCGTCCTCCGGTATACCGGCCTCGACCTTGCCGACGAGGTCGGCGCCGACATCGGCGCTCTTGGTGTAGATGCCGCCGCCGACACGCGAGAACAGCGCGACGACAGAGCCGCCCATGCCGAAACCGTGGATCGCGTGGGCGGTATGCGGGTCACCGCCGAACAGCCAGTAGACGCTGCCGAGGCCGACCAGGCCCAGGGAGGCGACGCACAGGCCCATGACGGAACCGCCGTAGAAGGAGATGGACAGGGCGGTGCCCTGGCCGTGGTTGTGGGCGGCCACCGCGGTGCGCACATTGGCCTTGGTCGCGGCGAACATGCCGAGGTAACCGGCGGTGGCGGAGGACAGGGCGCCGGCCAGGAAGGCGATGGCGGTGTCGGTGCCCAGGGCGATGAACAGGCCCACCAGCAGGACGGCGGCGAACATGGCCAGCATCTTGTACTCGCGCTTCATGAAAACCATGGCGCCGAGATGGATCTGGTCGCCGATTTTCTTCACCTCGCCGTCGCCCGCGTCGGCGCGGGTCATGATGTGGTAGATGAAGAACGCGAACGCCAGGCCGCCCAGGCCCAGCAGGGGCGGTAATGCGAAATACTCAGACATAGGTTGACTCCAACCTGTTATTTTTAAACGGGATTCGCATGCTACTTGCTCAGCGTGACAGTGACAAGGGGAAAGCCGGGGGGTGGTTGTGGGCGGGCCGCCGCGGGGTTTAAATAGATGGCACTATCCACCCCATCGCGAGCGGGGCGTCGATGCATCACACCGAGGGCAACATCACCGGCCGTGGCGGCCGCAGCATCTACTGGCAGGGCTGGGCGCCGGACGGGCCGCCCCGGGCCCTGGTACTGCTGGTGCACGGGGCCGGCGAGCACGGCGGGCGCTACGGCGCGCTGGCCGGCCACCTCAACGAGCGCGGGATGGCCGTAGCGGCGCTGGACCACAACGGCCACGGCCGCTCGCAGGGCCGGCCGGGGTATGTGGAGGCCTTCGGGGACTATACCGCGGACCTGGCGAGCTTCCACGACCACATGGAGGAGCAGTTTCCGGGTATTCCCGTGATCCTGCTGGGCCACAGCCTGGGCGGGCTGGTCGGGGGCCACTACCTGCTGCAGGCACAGGACCGGCTGGTGGGCGCCGCCTTCTCCGGGCCGCTGGTGTCGATCGAGCCGGCCCCCGGTGCCCTGCAGCGTCTGGCCACCAGGGTGCTCGGCACCCTGGTGCCGCGGCTCGGGGTGCTGCAATTGCAGCCCGACGGCGTCAGTCGCGACCCGGCCGTGGTGGCTGACTATGTGGCCGACCCGCTGGTTTTCCACGGGCGCATCAGCGCTCGCATGCTGCGGGAGATGTTCGCCGCCATGGATGTGCTGCAGGAGCGCGCCGGGGAGATCACCCTGCCGCTGCTGGTGATGCACGGCGAGAAAGACCGCATGACGGCCCCGGCGGGGTCCCGGCTCCTGCACGAGCGGGCCTCCTCGGCGGACAAGTCCATGACCATCTATCCGGGGCTGTACCACGAGATACTCAACGAGCCCGAGCGGGAGCAGGTGTGGGGCGACCTGTGCGGCTGGTGCGAGGCACACCTGTAATTTTCACTGCTTTCACGGCCGCGCAAATTTTGAACAGGCGCGGCCCCCCACGTATAATCGCCGGCCCCGAATCGGGCGGGTCCGCCGCCCGCGAGCGTTAACAGGAGAGCCCTGTGCAGTACCGGGAGCAGTTTGAGGTCATCGTGATCGGCGGCGGCCACGCCGGGACCGAGGCGTGCCTGGCGGCGGCGCGTATGGGCTGCCGCACCCTGTTGCTGACCCACAGCGTCGATACCCTGGGCCAGATGTCCTGCAACCCGGCGATCGGCGGCATCGGCAAGAGCCACCTGGTGCGGGAAGTGGACGCCCTCGGCGGCGCCATGGCCCTGGCGACCGACCGCGCCGGCATCCAGTTCCGGGTGCTCAACCGGCGCAAGGGCCCGGCCGTGCGCGCCACCCGCGCCCAGGCGGACCGCGTGCTCTACCGCAACGCCATTCGCAGCGTGCTGGAGGCGCAGCCCGGGCTGTCCATCTTCCAGCAGCCGGTCGACGACCTGCTGATCGAGGGCGGCCGCGTGGCGGGCGCCGTCACCCAGATGGGGCTGGTGTTCCGCGCCCCGCGGGTGGTGCTCACCACCGGCACCTTCCTCGGCGGCCGCATGCACGTGGGCCTGGACAACAGTGCCGGCGGTCGCGCCGGCGACCCGCCCTCCATCGCGCTCGCCGACCGCCTGCGAGAGCTGCCCTTCCGGGTGGAACGCCTGAAAACCGGTACACCACCGCGCATTGACGCGCGCAGCGTCGATTTCTCCGGGCTGGCAGAGCAGTGGGGGGATGACCCCGAGCCCGTGATGTCCTTCATGGGCAGCGCCGGGATGCACCCCGAGCAGCGCTGTTGCTGGGTCACCCACACCAATGCGCGCACCCACGACATCATCCGCGGCGGGCTGGACCGCTCGCCGCTGTTCTCGGGCGTTATCGAGGGGGTCGGGCCCCGCTACTGCCCGAGTATCGAGGACAAGATTCACCGCTTCGCCGACAAGGATGCCCACCAGGTCTTCATCGAGCCGGAGGGGCTGACCACCAACGAGCTGTACCCGAACGGCATTTCCACCAGCCTGCCTTTTGATATCCAGCTCGAGCTGGTGCGCTCCATCGCGGGCCTTGAGAACGCGCATATTACCCGGCCGGGTTACGCCATCGAGTACGACTTCTTCGACCCCCGGGACCTGGAGTACTCGCTGCAGACCAAGGCGGTGCCCGGGCTGTATTTCGCGGGCCAGATCAACGGCACCACCGGGTACGAGGAGGCCGCGGCCCAGGGCCTGCTCGCCGGGCTCAACGCGGCGCTCGCCGTGCGCGACGAGGCACCGTGGTGCCCGCGGCGGGACGAGGCCTATATCGGTGTGCTGGTGGACGACCTGATCACCATGGGCACGCTGGAGCCCTACCGCATGTTCACCTCCCGCGCGGAGCACCGCCTGCTGCTGCGCGAGGACAACGCGGACCTGCGACTGACGCCCACCGGGCGCGAACTCGGCCTTGTGGACGAAGCCCGCTGGCGGCGCTTCGAGGCCAAGCGCGAGGCCATCGTCGCCGAGACCGCGCGTCTCGCCCAGACCTTTGTCCACCCGGGCACCCCGGCGGCGGATGCGCTGGCGGACAAGCTGACATCGCCCCTGACACGTGAGTATGCGCTCGCTGACCTGCTGAAGCGGCCGGAGCTGGACTACGCCGATATCGCCCGGGCGACGGGCGGCGGCTGCGCCGACGCCCAGGCGGCGGAACAGGTGGCGATCCAGGCCAGGTACGCCGGCTATATCGACCGCCAGCAGGAAGATATCGAGCGCCTGCAGCGCCACGAAAACACGCCCCTGCCCCTGGACCTGGACTTCGACAGTGTCGACGGCCTGTCCAACGAGGTGAAACAGAAGCTGCGCGAGGCGCGGCCGGACACCCTCGCCCGGGCCGGGCGAATCCCGGGAGTCACCCCGGCGGCGGTCTCCCTGCTCCTCATCCACCTGAAAAAGCGCGGCGCGCTGCCGGGCGACGAACAGCGCGCCAGCGCCTGACTTGGACCCGGCCCTCGCCAGCGAACTGTCCCGGGGCTGCGCCGCCCTGGGCCTGGACCTCGGGGAGCGGGCGCAGGCGGGCCTGCTCGATTACCTCGGCCTGCTGCACAAGTGGAACCACACCTACAACCTCACCGCGGTGCGCGATCCCGCGCAGATGGTCACGCGGCACCTGCTCGACAGCCTGGCCGTCGCGCCGCACCTGGACGGGTCACGCGTCCTGGACGTGGGCACCGGTGCGGGGCTGCCCGGAGTGCCCCTCGCGCTGGCCTGTCCCGGGCGCGAGCTTCACCTGCTGGACAGCAACGGCAAAAAGGCGCGCTTCCTTTTTCAGGTGAAAACTGCACTGCGCTTGGATAATATGGTTGTCCACCGGGCGAGGGTGGAGGCGTTCGCGCCGGAGGCACCCTTCGACGCGATCTTGTCCCGGGCCTTTGCCTCCCTGGGCGAGATGTTCGAACACTGCCGCCCGCTGTTGGCCCCCGGTGGCCGCATGCTGGCGATGAAGGGCGCGCGACCCGACGACGAACTGCGGGCACTGGACGGGAAGGGTGTCGACCTCACGGTGAACGCACTATCGGTGCCGGGCCTGGCGGAGCAGCGACACCTGGTGAACATCCGCATCCGGGAGGATTAATTCGGGGGCCGGCACAAAGGCCAGCCCGAAACACAGGGGACTCGGCATTGGCCAGAATCATCGCCATCGCAAACCAGAAAGGCGGCGTGGGCAAGACCACCACCTGCGTCAATCTCGCCGCTTCCCTGGGTGCCATGGGGCAGCGCGTGCTGCTCGTCGACCTCGACCCGCAGGGCAATGCGACCATGGGCAGCGGCGTCGACAAGTACGCGGTGGAGCGCAGTATCTACGATGTGCTGGTACACCGGGCGCCGGTGGACCTGGTGGTGGTGGAGGCCGCGGAGGCCGGCTACCGTGTGCTTCCCGCCAACGGCGATCTCACCGCCGCCGAGGTGGAGCTCATCGAGGTCGAGCACCGGGAGCGGCGCCTGCGCACCGCCCTGGCGGAGGTCGCGGGAGACTACGACTACGTGCTCATCGACTGCCCGCCGTCACTGAACATGCTGACCCTCAACGGCCTGGTCGCCGCGGACGGCGTCATCATCGCGATGCAGTGCGAGTACTACGCCCTGGAGGGCTTGTCCGCGTTGCTCGACACAATCGAAGGGGTTTCCTCCACCATCAACCCGGCACTGTCGGTCGAGGGTATCCTGCGCACCATGTACGATCCGCGCAACAGCCTGACCAACGACGTGTCGGCCCAGTTGCACGAACATTTCGGCGGCGCCGTGTACCGCACGGTGGTACCGCGGAACATCCGCCTGGCGGAGGCCCCGAGCCACGGGGTGCCCGCCATGCACTACGATCGACACTCCCGCGGCTCCAAGGCCTATATGGCGCTCGCCGGGGAGATCATCCGCCGCGACGAGAAGCGGGCCGGTGTGGCGACTGCCGGGGACCGCACCGGCGCCACGCTGCACGGTTGAGCGCCGGGCCCTGGGCCCGGCGGAATAAGAAGGAGAACCGGATGTCCGGAAGAAAGAAGGGATTGGGCCGCGGCCTCGACGCGCTGCTCGGCAGTGCAGCCACGCAGGGCCCGGACACGGGGGCCGGCGTCGCCGCGCCCGCGCAGGGTGAGGCCCTGCGCCAGCTGCCGGTGGACCTCATCCAGCGCGGCAAGTACCAGCCGCGCCGGGACATGGACCTGGAGGCGCTGCAGGAACTGGCGGACAGTATCAAGGCCCAGGGTGTGATGCAGCCCATCGTGGTGCGCCCGATCTCCGACGAACGCTACGAGATCATTGCCGGCGAGCGCCGCTGGCGCGCGACCCAGCTGGCGGGACTGGCCGATATCCCGGTGGTTATCCGCGAGGTGTCCGACGAGGCGGCCATCGCCATGGCGCTGATCGAGAATATCCAGCGCGAGGACCTCAACCCGATCGAGGAGGCCACCTCCCTGCAACGCCTGCAACAGGAATTTGAACTCACCCAGCAGGAGGTGGCGGAGGCGGTCGGCAAGTCGCGCTCCACCGTCGCCAACCTGCTGCGCCTGATGAGCCTGCAGGAGGACGTGCGCCGCCTGCTCGAGCACGGCGACCTGGAGATGGGACACGCCCGCGCACTGCTGGCGCTGGAGGGTGCGGACCAGTCACAGGCCGCGCGCACGGTCGTCGGCAAGGGCCTGTCGGTGCGCCAGACCGAGGCCCTGGTGCGCCGTTTGCTGTCCGCGCAGAAGGGCGCGCCGGCGAAGACGCTGGACCCGAACATCCGCCAGCTGCAGGACGATCTCGCGCGCACCCTGGGCACGAAAGTGCAGATCCAGCACAGTGCAAAAGGCCGGGGCAAGCTGGTGCTTACTTACAACAGTCTCGACGAACTGGACGGCATTCTCTCCCACATCAAGTGACTCCAATCGCGGAGCGATTGGGGTCATCCCCGCGCAGGCGGGGATCCAGGTTTTCCAGCCACACACCGGCGGTGTGAAGCCACCGCTCAAAGAACTGTGAGTCTAGAGAACAGGTCTCTTGGGGGGTGATCGAGCCTATTTCCTCTGGATCCCCGCCTGCGCGGGGATGACGGCAGAGGTGAACGCTGAGAGGGCTGGAATGACGCAGTTGTTGCCGACATCCCTCAAGCGGAGCTGCTACCGGCAAATGTCCAGAAATTCCGTTGGTACTACCGGGATTTCCGGGACCGCAGCGAGCGCCCCGGACGGCGCGACGGCAGCGGGGAAAATGGGCGCCAAAAGCACTCTATATAGTGGCGATGGACTGTGTTGCCCCCCATATGCTGTGTCGCCCCTCCGGAACCGGGAAACCGCCGTGAACCTGCGCCGATCATGCGGCGAACTGCGCCAATTCTGGCGCGACCCGGCGCCCTTCGGTCGGTTGAAACGGCGCCCCCAATCCACCTATAATGCGCGCGCCCGTAACGAGGATGAAACCCGTGTGGTTACTGAGCAGGGGAGTAGCGCGAGGCGCCGATGCCCGGTGCTGAGATAGCGCGCCCCCCCATCCACCGCATCACCCTGGCTCAACTGGCTTTTCTTATACCGCTGTGTCTGGTTATCGCAGCTTTTGACAGGGTCTGCGCCTACTCGGTGGCCGCGGGGGGGTTGATAGCGGTACTGCCCCAGGCCTGGTTTGCGCGCATGGCGTTTCGCCGCAGTGGGGCGCGGGCGGCGAAGATGATCGCCCGGTCCAGCTACGCGGGAGAGGTCGGCAAGTTCCTGTTGAGCGGCGCCGGCTTCGCGGTCGTGTTCGCCACGGTGCGACCGATAGACGGGCCCGCGGTGTTCGCCGGTTTCGTGGCGATGCTGGTGTTACAGGTAATTGGAAGCTGGCTGTTGCTGCGGCGACAGTCACCGAGATGAGTCACCACCCTGAGCTTATTAAGAGCGATTAAGAGTTAACGTAGATGGCTGCCGAAGGCGAAGCGCTTACAATTTCCGGATACATCACCCACCACCTTACCAATCTCACCTACGGCAAGCTCCCCGAGGGCTACGAGCGCTACGACGGCAGCGTCGTGGGCGACGGCGGTGTGTGGACAATGGCCCACGGCGCCAGGGAGGCGGCGGATATGGGCTTCACCGCCATCCACGTGGACTCAATGGGCTGGTCCATCGGCTTGGGGCTCGTGTTCTTCCTGCTGTTCCGGGGAGTGGCCAAGAAGGCCCAGTCCGGTGTGCCAAGCGGCATGGTCAACGCCATGGAAATGATCGTCGAGTTCGTCGACAACACTGTGAAAGATACCTTCCACGGCCACAACAAGCTGGTGGCCCCCCTGGCCCTGACGGTCTTTGTCTGGGTCTTCCTGATGAACCTCATGGACCTCATACCCGTCGACCTGTTCCCGGAACTGCTAATGGCCCTGGGCGTTCCCTACCAGAAGATCGTACCGTCGACGGACCCGAACATCACCATGGGCATGGCCATCGGCGTGTTCATCCTGATGCTCTACTACTCCATCAAGGTGAAGGGCTGGGGCTTCGCGAAGGAGCTGACGATGAACCCCTTCAAGCCGCCGACCAGCGGGCCGCTGATCGTCATCGCGCCGGTGCTCATCGCGCTCAACCTGTTTATGGAAGTGGTCGGCCTGCTGGCCAAGCCCTTCTCCCTCGGCATGCGCCTGTTCGGCAACATGTATGCCGGTGAAATGATTTTTATCCTGATTGCTGCCCTGTACAGCGCCGGCCTGCTCTGGCTGGCGCCCGCGGGTTTCATGCACCTGGTGTGGGCGGGTTTCCACGTCCTGGTCATCACGCTGCAGGCTTTCATTTTCATGGTGCTGACGATCGTGTATCTCAGCATGGCCCATGAGGACCATTGATCAGATTTTCAACCAACCCTGGTATTTCCAACGATAGGAGAGAGACATGCCTGAATTAGTTTACATCGCCGCTGCCATCATGATGGGTCTGGGCGGCCTCGGTGCCGCGATCGGTGTCGGCCTGTTGGGCGGCAAGTTGATCGAGGGCTCTGCGCGCCAGCCGGAACTGGCTCCCAAGCTGCAGGTGACCTTCTTCCTCGGCGCCGGCCTGGTGGACGCTATTCCCATTATCGGTGTCGGTATCGCGATGCTGCTGATCTTCGTTACCGCGCCCGGTATCGCCGATCAGGCCGCTGCAGCTGCCGCGGCTGCTGTCGAAGCAGCGCAGTAAGCGCATGCGGATTAACGGCCGGGGCGTTGTCCCGGCCCCCATGAACCAGTGAGGAGCGAAGCGTGAATATCAACCTGACGCTTTTCGGGCAGATGCTCGCTTTTGTCATCTTCGTGTGGCTTTGCATGAAGTACATCTGGCCGCCCATCCTGGCCGCCATGGCCGAGCGCGAGAAGAAAATTGCCGACGGCCTCGCCGCCGCAGACCGCGCCAGCCACGATCTTGAGCTGGCGCAGGAAAAAGCGGTGGAGCGCATGAAGGAAGCCAAGGAAGAAGCCGCGGGCATCATCGACGCCGCAAACAAGCGCGCCGGCCAGGTGATCGAGGAGGCCAAGGAGGCCGCCGTTGCGGAGGCGGATCGCGTCAAGGCGAGCGCCCAGGCCGAGATCGAGCAGGAAACCAACCGCGCGCGGGAGGCGCTGCGCAGCCAGGTGGCGGCACTGTCGCTGGCCGGTGCGGAGAAAGTACTCGGCGCGGAAATCGACCAGCAGGCTCACCAGGAGCTGGTCGACAAGCTCGCCGCGGAACTGTAGGCGCGAGGACGCTATGGCTGAATTGAGCACACTGGCCAGGCCCTACGCCAGGGCGGCCTTCGAGTACGCCCGGGAGAAGGGCGGGCTCGCCGAGTGGTCCACGCAGCTGACCACGCTCGCCGTGGTGGCCGCGGACCCGGGCATGGCGCGGGCGCTGGATAACCCCGCCGCCACCAGCGACGAGCAGGCGCGCACACTCAACGAGGTCTGCGGCGACAGCATCGACGCGCAGCTGAGAAATTTCGTCAGCATCCTGGCGGCGAACAAACGCCTGGGACTGCTGCCGGAAATCCAGCGCCAGTTCGAGCTGTTCAAGGCCAACCAGGAGAAGTCGGTCGACGTCGAGGTCATCTCCGCTTTCGACCTCCCCGAGTCGACCGTCGGCAGGCTGGCCGAGTCGCTCGGAAGAAAACTCGAGCGCGAGGTGAAGGTCAGCACATCCACCGACCGTGATCTGCTGGGCGGCATATTGATACGTGCCGGCGATACGGTCATCGACGGCTCCGTGCGCGGCCGGCTGAACAAGCTTGCCGAGGCAATGAATTCCTGACAGCAGGATTTGACAAGCACTCCTGATAGACAGGACACAGGATTGAGGAACACAGCATGCAGCAACTGAATCCATCTGAAATCAGCGACATCATCAAGTCGCGCATCGACCAGCTCGACGTGACTTCCGAGGCCCGCAACGAGGGCACCGTGGTGTCCGTTACGGACGGTATCATCCGCATCCACGGCCTCGCCGAGGTGATGTACGGCGAGATGATCGAGTTCGAGGGCGGCATCTACGGTATGGCGCTGAACCTTGAGCGCGACTCCGTCGGCGCGGTTATCCTCGGCGATTACAAGGGCCTGGCGGAAGGCCAGAGCTGCCGCTGCACCGGCCGCATCCTGGAGGTGCCCGTCGGCCCCGAACTGCAGGGCCGGGTGGTCGATTCCCTGGGTACACCCATCGACGGCAAGGGCCCGGTGAAGACCTCGGAAACCGATGCCCTCGAGAAAGTGGCGCCCGGCGTTATCGCGCGCCAATCGGTGGAGCAGCCGGTGCAGATCGGCCTCAAGGCCATCGACTCGATGGTGCCCATCGGCCGCGGCCAGCGCGAGCTGATCATCGGCGACCGCCAGATCGGCAAGACCGCGATCGCGATCGACGCGATCATCAACCAGAAGGGCACGGGCATCAAGTGTATCTACGTCGCGGTCGGCCAGAAGGCATCGTCCGTGGCGGCAGTGGTGCGCAAGCTGGAAGAGCACGGCGCCATGGAGCACACCATCGTCGTGGCGGCGAACGCGTCCGACCCGGCGGCCATGCAGTTCCTGGCACCCTTCGCCGGCTGCACCATGGGCGAGTACTACCGCGACCGCGGCGAAGACGCCCTGATCATCTACGACGACCTTACCAAGCAGGCCTGGGCCTATCGCCAGATCTCCCTGCTGCTGCGCCGCCCGCCGGGCCGCGAGGCGTATCCCGGTGACGTCTTCTACCTGCACTCGCGCCTGCTCGAGCGCGCGGCGCGGGTCAACGCCGACTACGTCGAGAAGTTTACCGACGGCAAGGTGAAGGGCCAGACCGGCTCGCTGACCGCACTGCCCATCATCGAGACCCAGGCCGGCGACGTCTCGGCCTTCGTACCGACCAACGTGATCTCCATCACCGATGGGCAGATCTTCCTGGAGTCGGGGATGTTCAACGCCGGCATCCGCCCGGCGATGGACGCCGGTATCTCCGTATCGCGGGTCGGTGGTGCCGCCCAGACCAAGGTCATGAAGAAGCTGTCCGGCGGTATCCGTACCGCGCTGGCGCAGTACCGCGAACTTGCGGCCTTCTCCCAGTTTGCGTCCGACCTCGACGACGCCACCAAGGCCCAGCTGGACCACGGTGAGCGCGTGACCGAGCTGATGAAGCAGAAGCAGTACTCACCCCAGTCCATCGCCGAGATGGGGCTCATGCTCTACGCGGCGAACGAGGGCTACCTTGAGGACGTGGAGGTGAACAAGGTGGGCGACTTCGAGAGTGCGCTGCTGTCCTACATGCACAGCGAGCACGGCGACCTGATGAACGCGATCGTCGAGAGCGGCGATTACTCCGACGAGATCGAGGGCACCTTCAAGTCCGCGATCGAGACGTTCAAGTCGACCCAGACCTGGTAAGCCGGGAGAGTTTCGATGGCAGCCGGAAAAGAAATTCGCACCAAGATCGCGAGCATCCAGAGCACGCAGAAGATCACCAGTGCGATGGAAATGGTGGCCGCGAGCAAGATGCGCAGGGCCCAGGATCGCATGCAGCTCGGCAAGCCCTACGCGCGCCGCATGCGCTCGGTGGTGGGCCACCTTGCCAACTCCGCTCCGGAGTATCGCCACATCTACATGGAAGAGCGCGAGGTCAGGCGCGTCGGGTTTATCGTCGTGTCTACCGACCGCGGGCTCTGCGGCGGCCTGAACATCAACCTTTTCAAGGCGACCATCAAGTCCATGAAGGAGTGGAACGACAAGGATATCGGCATCGACCTGTGCCTGGTGGGCGCCAAGGCGGCGGCGTTTTTCAGCAGCTACGGCGGTAACGTCACGGCGGCGGTGCGCGACCTGGGCGAGGAGCCGAGCATCGCGGACCTTATCGGCGGTGTGAAGACCATGCTTGACGCCTACGAGGAGGGCACCATTGACCGCCTGTTCCTGGTGAGCAACGAGTTCGTCAACACCATGACGCAGAACCCGGCCGTCGAGCAGTTACTCCCCTTGGAGGCGGAGGAATCGGACGAGATGAAGCACCACTGGGACTACATCTACGAGCCCGACGCCAAGGAGCTGCTGGAGGGCCTGCTGACCCGGTACATCGAGTCGCAGGTTTACCAGGCGGTGGTGGAGAACGGTGCCTGTGAACAGGCGGCGCGGATGCTGGCAATGAAGAATGCCACGGAGAATGCGGGCGAGCTGATCGAGGACCTGCAGCTGGTCTACAACAAGGCGCGCCAGGCGGCGATCACCCAGGAGCTGTCGGAAATCGTCGGCGGCGCCGCGGCGATCAGTTAAGACATTTACGGGGCGGCGACAGCGCCGACCCAAAACGGAATTAGCGAAACAGAGGATCCGGAAATGAGTAGCGGACGAGTCGTACAAATCATCGGCGCGGTCATCGACGTGGAGTTCGATCGCGATAGCGTGCCGCAGGTTTACGATGCATTGAAGGTCACCGAAAAGGACCTGACCCTGGAAGTACAGCAGCAGCTCGGCGACGGTGTCGTGCGCTCCATTGCGCTGGGCTCCTCGGAGGGCCTGTCCCGCGGCCTGTCCGTGGAGAACACGGGCGCCCCGATCGCCGTGCCGGTGGGCCAGGAAACCCTGGGACGGATCATGGACGTTCTGGGCAACCCCATCGACGAGTGTGGCCCCATCGGCGAACAGGAGCGCGCGGCAATCCATCGCCCCGCGCCGACCTACGAGGAACTGGCCGCCGCGGAAGAACTGCTGGAGACAGGCATCAAGGTGATCGACCTGGTCTGCCCCTTCGCCAAGGGCGGCAAGATCGGCCTGTTCGGCGGCGCCGGCGTGGGCAAGACCGTGAACATGATGGAACTGATCAACAACATCGCGACCGAACACTCGGGTCTGTCAGTGTTCGCCGGGGTAGGGGAGCGTACCCGTGAAGGTAACGACTTCTACTTCGAGATGCAGGAATCCAAGGTCGTGGACGTGGAGAACTTCTCCAACTCCAAGGTGGCCATGGTCTACGGGCAGATGAACGAGCCGCCGGGCAACCGCCTGCGCGTGGCGCTGACCGGGCTGACCATGGCGGAGAAATTCCGCGACGAGGGCCGCGACGTACTGCTGTTCATCGACAATATCTACCGCTACACCCTGGCGGGAACGGAAGTATCGGCACTGCTCGGCCGTATGCCCTCCGCGGTGGGCTACCAGCCCACCCTGGCGGAAGAGATGGGTGTACTGCAGGAGCGCATCACCTCCACCAAGGTCGGCTCCATCACCTCCATCCAGGCGGTCTACGTACCGGCGGACGACCTCACCGACCCGTCGCCGGCGACCACCTTCGCCCACCTCGACGCGACCGTGGTGCTGTCCCGCGACATCGCCGCCAAGGGTATCTACCCCGCGGTGGACCCGCTGGATTCCACGTCCCGCCAGCTCGACCCGCTGCTGATCGGCAACGATCATTACGAGACCGCCCGCGGCGTGCAGTCCGTACTGCAGCGCTACAAGGAACTGAAGGACATCATCGCGATTCTCGGTATGGACGAACTGTCCGAGGAAGACAAGCAGACAGTTGACCGCGCCCGTAAGATCGAGCGCTTCCTGTCGCAGCCCTTCCACGTGGCGGAAGTGTTCACCGGCTCGCCCGGCAAGTACGTCTCCCTGAAGGACACCATCGCGGGCTTCAAGGGCATTCTCGCCGGCGAGTATGACCACCTGCCCGAGCAGGCCTTCTACATGGTCGGCGGTATCGACGAGGCCGTCGAGAAGGCGAAGGACCTGTAGGGCGGGACGGTAGCGAGGTCCAGGATATGGCAATGACAATTCACTGCGACATCGTCAGCGCGGAGCAGGAGATTTTCTCCGGCCTCGTGGAAATGCTCGTCGCCACCGGCGAGCTGGGCGAGCTCGGCGTGAGCTACGGTCACGCGCCGCTGCTTACCGCCCTGGTCCCCGGACCCGTGCGCGTGGTTACGCAGGGCGGTGACGAAGAGGTCTACTACGTCTCCGGCGGCTTCCTGGAAGTGCAGCCCGGTGTGGTGTCCATTCTCGCCGACACCGCTATCCGCGCCGACGACGTGGACGAGGCCGCCGCCGAGGAAGCGCGCCAGGAAGCCGAGCAGGCGCTGGCCAACCAGTCCGGCGACTTCGACTACGGCCGCGCCTCGGCGCAGCTCGCGGAAGCCGCCGCGCAATTGGCGACCCTGCGCAAGTTGAAGAACCGCGCGGGCCGGGGTTAGGTCTCCATGGCAGACGCTAAGGTGAAGCCCGAACACGTCGAGGTGCTCAACAGCACCGTTATCGGATGCTTCAGCACCCTGCGCCACAACGACCAGCGCGTGTCCACCAACCCGGTCAGCTACCGCTGGAACGGCGCGGAAATCGAGATCAGCACCCTCAAGGGGCGCATGAAGTACAAAAACATGGCGGCCAACCCGCAGGCGACCCTCTGCGTGGTGTCCCCCAGCGATCCCATGCACTACGTCGAGGTTCGCGGCAGCGTGCGCCTGGTGGACGACCCGGACCGCTCCCTGTTCACGGCACATTTTCGCGCGACGTCCGGCGGTATCGAGCCCCCGGAGGGCATGGACCCGCCAGGGTCCGAGCGGGCAATGATCTACCTCACCCCGGAGCAGGTCTCCAGCCCGGTGATGTACGGCGGCCAGTTTGACGACTTCGGCGAGAAGTTCCATTCCGATAAATGACCTTGTCAAAAGGTCTTAGAAAAAGCCCCGGTGACCCCGGGGCTTTTTTGTTTCATCATATAGCGCACTAAAAAGAAGAGACAGGCGCCCCATGCAGGAACACGAGTCCACCGGCGAGGTGTCCCCGGGCTACGCCAACTACGTGCTCGGCGTGCTGTTCATCGTCTACGTCTTCAATTTCATCGACCGGCAGGTGCTGTCGGTGTTTATCGGCCCCATCAAGGAGGAATTCGGCGCCACGGACACCCAGATGGGACTGCTCGCCGGTTTCGCCTTTGCCCTGTTGTACACCTTCGCTGGCATTCCCATCGCGCGCCTGGCGGACAGGGGCAACCGGCGCAATATCATCGCCATCGGGCTGACTGTCTGGAGTGCGATGACCGTCGCCTGCGGGATGGCGCGCAGCTTCGTGCAGCTTGCCATCGCGCGGGTGCTGGTGGGCATCGGCGAGGCGGCCGGGTCGCCGCCGTCGCACTCGCTGATCGCCGACTACTTCCCCATGGACCGCCGAGCGACGGCATTGGCGATTTATACGACCGGGGCGTTTGTCGGTTCCGCCATCGCCTATCTCGGCGGGGGCTACCTCAGGGAGTACTTCGACTGGCGCACCGCCTTTATCGTACTGGGCGCCCCCGGCCTGCTGGTGGCCATCCTGCTACGCGTCACCGTGAAGGAACCGCCCCGGGGCCTGTCCGAACAGCGCATCGGCCAGGAGCAGGCCACCACCCTGAAGGAAACGCTCGCCTTTCTCACCCGCAGTCGCGCCTGGGTGCTGATGATGGCCGGCTTTTCGCTGGTGTCGATCACCAGCTACGCCATTCTTATGTGGGGCTACGAGTTTTACGGCCGCATTCACGAGCTGCCGCCGATCACCATCGGCAACTGGATGGGCGTGATCGTCGGGGTCGGCGGCAGCGTCGGCACGGTACTGGGCGGCCGACTTGTGGACAAGCTCGGGCAACACACCGCCACCCGCGGCATGCGGGTGTCGGTGCTGGTGACCATGACGGGCTTCCCGCTGGGCGTCTACGCCCTGCTCACCGCGTCAGCCGACCTGTCCCTGTGGTGCCTGGGGCCTTTTTACCTGCTGCTGAACGTGTATCTCGCCGCCATGTACAGCAACAACCAGAATCTCGCGAAACTCAGCATGCGTGCCACCGCTGCCGCGATTATGTTGTTCATTGTTAATATTGTCGGCGCGGGAGCGGGGCCGCTTATCGTCGGCGCGCTCAGCGACCTGCTGGCACCGCACTACGGGGTGGACTCCATCCGCTACGCCCTGGTCTGCAGCGTGTTGCTCGGCGCCGCGGGAACGGTGTTGATCATGTGGTCCGGCCGCTGGCTGGAGGGGGACCTCGCACGTGCCCGGGAGTGATGCACCGGTCTCTCCGGAGCCGCCTATAGCGGGCGAGGAACTGGCCCACGTCGGTGCCGGCCTGCGCTTCGTGGAGAGTCCCACGGACTACCTGAAGGAACTGCGCGCGCTCCATGGCGACACGTTCCTGCTGGATATCTTCGGCTTCCAGCTCCTTTTTACCTTCAGCCCCCGGGGCCTGCAGAGCCTGTACGAGGTGGAGGAGTCGCGGGCGAGCTTCGGGATGGCGACCTTTGACCTGATCGCCTTCAAGACGCCCATCGAAATCCTCATGGACGCGGACATCCGCCTGTTCTACGACCTGCTGCTGCACCGGAACATGCCGGCCTATGTGCAGGTGATAAACCGCGTTGTGGATCTGGAGCTGGCGCGCTGGGGCGACAGCGGGGAACTGGAGATATTCGATGCCATACGCACGCTGGAGCAGCGCGTTGGTTACGCCCTGTGGATCGCAGAGGAGGCCGCGGAAGAGGGCCTATGGGAGCAGTTGAAGGAGAACTTTGATGTCCTCGACCAGGAGCGCAGCTTTGTTGACCCGGCCCAGACGCTGGAAACTATAAAGAGCAACAAGGCCCGGGAATACCGGGCCACGGGGCAACTGGTAGAGCTGATCGGCGGCATCATCGATCGCCGCAGCGCGAGTGAAAGCCGCAGCCCAGCCTGTTTGGATGTGTTGCTCGAGCGCTTCGCCGACATGGCCGAGCCCGACCGCCGGCGCAAGGTCGTTCACAACGCCATGAACGCCAACCAGGGCTTCCTGTCCAATCTCTACGCCGCTATCGCCTGGGTGATAGTCAGACTGCACGAGAACGCGGATGTGCTGGCAAGGGTACGCAGTGAGATCGATACCACCCGGGGCAACTTCGGCGATGAGTTCCTGTACGACACCGACGCTCTCAACGCCATGAGCTACCTGGAGCAGGTGACCATGGAGTCGGTGCGGCTGGCGCAGCGCTCCCTCACCCTGCGCAAGGTCATGGAGCCGGTGGACTTCGACGACGGAGATAAGGTTTACCGGGTGCAGCCCGGGGTCTACCTCGCCACGATGCTCTCGGTGACCAACACACAGACCGGAGAACTGGCGCGTTTCGACCCAGATCACTACATAAAGAACAAGCTGGCGCCGTCACTTGATATCCCGGGCACACACACCATCAGCACTTTCGGCCACGGCGCGCACGCCTGCCCGGCGCAGCGCTTCTCGCACCACATGTGCAAAATCGTCACCAGCCGCCTGCTGGCGTGTTTTGAGTTCGAGCCCCTGTTCGATGACCCGCGGCCGTCTGACCGGCAGATGGGAGGCGTATCGCGGCCCGCGGCGGAGACCCGGATGCACTATCGCCGGCGCTAACCGCGGTAGGCGCGCTCGATCCTCGCCACCTCCACACTGTAACTGCTGTACCAGCGCGACTGGCCGAGCGCCTGGGCCTCGCGATGTTCGGCGTCCGTCTTCCAGGCCTGTATGGCCTCCAGGGAGGGCCAGTAGGAGATCGCCGTCTCCCGGCCGCCCTCGGTGCTGGCGTGAAACTCGATACAGCCGTACTCCTCCAGCGCCAGTTTGCGCAGCCGGGATACCGTGGCGAGGTAGGCGTCATCGGCCTGCGCGATTTCAGCGCGAAAGATAACCGCCCAGGTGTATGTCTCGGGGGTGCTCACCGTTTCTTCCTGTTGCCCGCGCGGCTATCGTGGTGCCGCACCTGAACCGGGCCCCGCGCATCCTTCATGCCATGATCTTGAGTGCGAAATAGGGCGCGATATTGAGCACGATAATCGCCAGCTTGTAGTTGCCCAGGAAATGGAAGTAGAGCCTGTCCAGTTCGCTTTCGTCCACCCGGCTCATCGCACTGTGGATACGCTTGCTTACGTCGCCCAGTAACGCCAGCCAGAGGGCGGCGAAGGCCAAAATGCCCAGGTTGATGACCGAGCACCAGCCGAGAAATGTGGTCAGGATTGCCATGTCAGTCATCGCGCCGCCTCCCGCACCGGTCTGCCGGTGCCCACCACTACTTTGGAACAGCCTGACGTTATGATCCGGCTTCTGCGGAGCCGATTGCAAGGCATTTAATGCGCCGACGCCAGGAGCAGATCCCCAAGACCATCCGGCGTATCGACAATGGCGGCCGGTGAGGCGCCGGCCAGCTCCTCGATGCCACCAAACCCCCAGAGAACACCGACGGCTGCGAGGCCGTTCGCCCCGGCGGCTTCGATGTCTACCGCGCGGTCCCCGATCATGACCGCGTCGCCATCGATAGCGCCGGCGCTGAGCAGGTGCGAGAGTTGCGAGGCCTTGCTCACGCCGACATCGCCGCCGTCGACGAACCGGAACAGGTGATCGAGGCCGAACAGCGCGAGAATCCTGCGGGCGAAGTCCTCGCGCTTGGAGGTGCACACCCCGAGGGGAACACGGGCTGCCCGCAGGCGCTCCAGCAGCGGCGGTATCTCCGGGTACAGGGTGTTTTCCGCATAACCGGTGTCTGCGTAGCGCTCCCGGTAGGTGGCGACAAGTCCGGTAATAGCGCCCTCGTCGATGCCGGGGGCCAGTTTGCGAAAGGCGGCATCCAGGGGTGGCCCGATCTCGGCGCGGATATCCGCGTCGGCCACCGCCGGCAGGCCGTGGGCGGCCAGCGCATGACGGAACGAGCGCACGATACCCTCGCTGGGATCGCTGAGGGTGCCGTCCAGGTCGAAGACGGCGGTTGAGGCTCGCCGCGGCAGTTGCTGCGCCATCTGTTGTGCCTTTTATATACCGGCCGAAGAACCGTTAGTAGTAACCGTAGGCGGCCAGGTCCTGGGGCAATGACGCGTCCAGGGCCCGGTTGGAAGCGCTGAAGAAATCAGCGACCTCCTGCCGCTTGCCGCTCTCGAGAAAGTCCCGCTCGGTCTCCCCGTAGAGGTCCTGGCCGCGGCGGATGTTCTCCCGTGCGCCGGCGATCTGCTCCAGCAACGCCGCGGGAGGCGGCGGTGTCCCCAGGAAAGACGTTAGTAGACCCAGTTCCTCCCCGGTATTCCCGAGCAGGCCCTCGCTGACCAGGATGTGGACATTGTCCTCGCCCAGTGCGCCGCCGAGGCGCTGGCGCAGTGCCGCGTAGTCGTAAAACGGTACGTTGATGGACTTCAGTCCGGCGGCACGGCAGCTGCAGCGGCTTTTGCGCAGGCGCTGCAGGCCCTTCCGTTCGTGTGTGCACTGCGGCCAGCGGCAGGATGTCGTGCCCGCGAAGTCGAGCGCAGCCTCCATGGAGCCGCCCTCGATTATGCCGCGGTCGTGCACCCTGCGGGACAGGATGATATCCGGCTGGCGGCGGATGGAGACGATGATCCTTGCGGCGTCGAAGCGTGCGGCGAGCTCCCGCAGCCTGTCGAGCGTGCGCGCTTCCTCGTAAGGGCGCCACAGGTTTTCGTGCGAGACGAGGCTGACCGTGTCACCCGCAGCCATGCCGCGGGACAGGTCGTCGGCGATAGCGGCGATATCGATGCGGTCGGCGAATACCAGGTCGGACACCCAGCGCATCGGCTCGCCCGCGGCGCCGCTCTCCGTGTAGTTGCGACCGACATAGTGCACGCCGGGCAGGTGCGGAAACGCCCGCCTCTGTAGAAAGGTGGTGGCGGCCTTGGCGTAGCCTATGTGCAGTGCGAGCACTCGTTAGCCCCTTACCGGCGTCTCCATCCAGTGTGGCCGATGGAAGATGAAATCATACGGTCTTGACGACAGGCCTGGCTTCCAGAAGCTCCCTGGAATAGATCTGGTTACCGGGCGCGCTCAAATACTCCTCTGACGTGTCTGCGAGAACTTCCCTCGCTTTTTCGGGCTCGTCGCACCAGTGGTGGCAGTAGGCGAGTACGGTGTTTTCCACATCCTCCAGGCGGGCCTGTTTTTCAGGGAAGAAGGCCATATGATCGGCACGGATGGCACGGAAGACAGACTTAACATTGTCCAGCCGCTCTTCGAGGCTGAAGCTATCGCGGGCGATCTTCTCCCGCACATCAGGTTGAATTTCCGCGCTGAAGCGGAAGTATACCGTGCCGAAATTCGCGCCCCCTAGGATGTCCCCGAAGGGCATCAGTTCGGCGAGAGAGTACGCCTGCCAGGCGAGGCGGGCTCTTTCGAAATCCTGGAATATCCAGACAGTCTTCCCCGGAATGATGAGCGCGCTGATTTTGCTGAATATTGCCACCCATAGCTCTGGGGATTTCGCTGCGTCGATGTGAACGATCTCAAGTTTGCGGTTCGTGGGGTAACTGCCCAGGTCCTTCTCCAGGTCGAGCTGTACCGGATTGACATGCGCCGCCACGGCCTGGGTCTGAGCGCGATAAATCTCAAGGTCCGTAGTTAGTTCGGGGAACCTCTTGGCGAACACCTGGCTGGAATAACCGGAAAAAAGATCAAAACAACTCACCTGGAGGTCGGAACTCTGCAGTGCCGAGTTGTCCATGATGCCAGCTGCGAGGCAATAACTGGATCCGCCGGCGGCGCATCCGACATCCCAAACGTCACCCTCACCGGTGTAGGTATAACGGGTGGCCGCGTAGAGACTCTCGCGTTCCTGGATCGATGTCTGCGAAGCAAGGCCCGCGAATTCCTGCTTGCGTTGTTGGCCGGCAGCGTCCTCCGGAGACTGGAGGGCGGTGGCGAGTGTACTGTGAAGCATGGCCTCACCCCTATTAGCTACAGAAGGTCCCAGAGGGTATCGAACAACAACTGCTGGGTCGAGGCAATCGCCGCGGAGTCGATAATCACCACCACCGGGTAGTTTCTGTTGGCCAGGGTAATCATCGCCACCTTCGGCGGGTAGATGGCGATGTACGAGGCGTCGGTACCCTCACCGGCGGGCAGCCACTTGCGCTGGGCGAGCTCGGCGTCGTCGCCGCCTTCGCCGACCGCGATGACGCGCACGTGAATCCCCCGCTGCACGCGCGTGCGCGTGAAATTCGGGAAGGGCCGGTACAGGTGCTCGCGCAGGGTCTTGGTGGAGATCACCGCGTACTGCTTGTGCCCGCTGCGGTCCGTGCTGTCGAGGATGTCCCGCAGCACCAGCTCCACGCCGTCGTCGCCCTCGTAGAAACGCACGTTGCCGGGACTGAATTCTGTACGCGACTGCTTCAGGGCCGGTATGATGTCTCGGCGCAGGTCCTCCATCGCCTGGGCCAGGGCCTGCTGCCTGCTCTCGCCGAGGGTCAGGAGCCGCTCCGGGTCCTCCGCCTGGAAGACGCGGCGGCGGCCCTTGGGCAGATAGCTCACCAGGCCCATCGTGACCAGGTGTTTCAAGGTTTCATAGGTGCTGCCCCGGTTGACCTCCGCCTCGGCGGCCACGTCGCGGATGGAGGCCGGGCCGAGCCTGTGCAGGGCCCGGTAGATGCGGACCTGGCGCTCGTCCAGCCCCAGAGGGGCCAGTGAATCCGGCTTGCCTGTTGTCATTTTTTTTATGACAAAATGCGTTGCGCTGGGAAAACCTGTGTTTACTATGCGCTTTACGGCTGTTAAATGTCAAAAAATAACGGATAAGAAGGCCAGAGGGGCCCCGCGGGAATACCTATGAAGCTCGAGATCGTCATCCTGGCCGCCGGCCAGGGCACCCGGATGAAATCCGACCTGCCCAAGGTCCTGCACCCGGTGGCGGGCAGGCCCCTGCTGGCGCACGTGGTGGACACGGCACTGCATCTCGGGCCGGAGGCCGTCCACGTGGTGATCGGCCACGGCGCCGACCGCGTGCGCGAGGCGATGGACGGCTACAGCATCAACTGGGTGATCCAGGAGGAGCAACTCGGTACCGGTCACGCGGTGCTGCAGGCGCTGCCCTTCATCGACCGCCAGAGCACGGTGCTGGTGCTGTACGGCGACGTGCCCCTGACCGAACTCGCGACACTCGAAGCCCTGGTGGCGGAGGCCGTCGACGGCCCCGCGCTTCTGACCGCCGTACTGGACGACCCGGCCGGTTACGGCCGCATCCTGCGCGATGCCGCCGGTGCACTCTGCGGGGTCGTGGAACACAAGGACGCCAGCGAGGAGCAGCGCGCGATCTGCGAGATCAACACGGGAGTGCTGGCGGCGCCCGCCGCGGACCTCATGGAATACCTGCCGCGGGTGCGCAACGAGAACCAGCAGGGCGAGTACTACCTGCCCGACGTGCTGTCCCTGGCGGTCGGGGAAGGCAGGGCGGTGCAGAGTTGCAGCGCGGGGTCAGAGCTGGAGATTCTCGGCGTCAACGACCGCGTGCAACTCGCCCAGGTGGAGCGGGAATACCAGCGGCGGCAGGCCCTGGGCCTGATGCGCGCCGGCGTGACCCTGGCGGACCCGGCCCGTGTCGACATCCGCGGAGTCCTCACCTGCGCCGCCGACGTGCATATCGACGTGAACGTCGTCTTCGAGGGAGAGGTTTCCCTCGGGGCCGGCGCCCGGGTGGGCGCAAACTGTGTGTTGTGCAATGTGCAGGTCGGCGAGGGCGCAGAGATTCACCCCATGAGCCACCTCGAGGACGCGCGCGTGGGCCCCGGTTGCAATGTCGGCCCCTTCGCGCGGCTGCGCCCCGGAACCGCGCTCGGGGAGGGCGCCCGGGTGGGCAATTTCGTCGAGACCAAGAAGGCGCACATCGGCGCCGGCAGCAAGGTCAATCACCTGAGCTACATCGGCGACTGCGAGATGGGTGACGGCGTGAATATCGGCGCGGGTACGATTACCTGCAACTACGACGGCGTGAACAAACACCGCACCGACATCGGCGACGGCGTGTTCGTGGGCTCCAACAGCACGCTGGTGGCGCCGCTGACCATTGAGCGCGACGGTTTTGTCGGGGCGGGCTCCACGGTGACGAAAACAGTGGGTGACGGCGAACTCGCGGTCGGGCGCGCGCGCCAGCGCAACATCTCCGGCTGGGATCGTCCGGGCGGGAAGAAAGACAGGGACTGAACTATGTGTGGCATCGTGGCCGCCGCGGCGCGGCGTGAAGTATCGGAGATACTGCTGGAGGGATTGCGGCGCCTGGAGTACCGCGGCTACGACTCGGCGGGCATGGCGCTGATCGACGCCGCGGGTGCGCTGCAGCTGCACAAGCGCCAGGGCAAGGTCAGCGAACTGGAGAGGGCGCAGGCGGATACGCCCCACCAGGGCAGCACGGGCATTGCCCACACGCGCTGGGCAACTCACGGTGAGCCCTCGCAGGTCAACGCGCACCCCCACACGTCCGGCGGGCGCATCGCCCTGGTGCACAACGGGATCATCGAGAACCACGCGGATTTGCGCGAGGAACTGGTCGCGGCCGGTTACACCCTCGCATCGGCGACCGACACGGAAGTCATCGTGCACCTGTTGCACCTCGCACTGGAGAACGGCGCGTCCCTGCTGCAGGCCATGCAGGACACCGTGGGCCGCCTCGAGGGCGCCTACGCGCTGGCCGCCATCGATACCCGGCACCCGCAGGAGGTCGTCGGCGCGCGCAAGGGCAGCCCCCTCGTTGTCGGCATCGGCATCGGCGAGAACTTCCTCGCCTCCGACCAGATGGCCCTGCGCCAGGTCACGGACCGCTTTATTTACCTGGAAGAGGGCGACATCGTGCAGGTGACGCCCTCGTCCCTGCAGGTTTACGACGAGGGCGGCAGTGCCGTGCAGCGGGCGCGGACCCGTATCTCCGAGGCGGTGGAAGCGGCCGACAAGGGCGACTTCGACCACTACATGATCAAGGAGATCTACGAGCAACCCCAGGCGCTGGAGGCCACCTTTGCGGGCACGGCGAGCTTTACCCAGCTCGAGGAAAACTTCGGCAGCGGCGCCGCAGAGCTGTTCGATCGTGTGCAGACAGTACAGATCGTGGCCTGCGGCACCAGCTATCACGCGGGCATGGTCGCGCGCTACTGGCTGGAGGAAATAGCGGGCGTCGCCTGCGAGGTGGAAGTCGCCTCGGAGTTTCGCTACCGCAAGCGCGTGCAGCACGAGGGTACGCTGCTGGTGGCGATCTCCCAGTCGGGCGAGACCGCCGACACACTCGCGGCACTGCGCAACGCCACCGAGGGCGAGTTCATCGGCAGCCTGGTGATCGCCAATGTCGACAACAGTTCACTGGTGCGCGAGTGCGACCTGGTCTTTCTCACCCGCGCGGGAGCGGAGATTGGCGTCGCCTCGACGAAAGCGTTCACCACGCAGCTGGTAGGCCTGCTCATGCTTACCCTCGCACTGGGACGCCGCCGCGGCCTGGACGAGGACCGGCAGCGGGAGATACTGTCGGCCCTGCGCGAGCTGCCCGGATACGTGCAGGAGACGCTGCAACTCGACCGGGTTATAGAACAGCTCTCCCACTCGTTCATCCCGAAACACCACGCGCTCTTTCTCGGTCGCGGTATCCAGTACCCCATCGCGATGGAGGGGGCCCTGAAGCTGAAGGAAATCTCCTACATCCACGCGGAGGCCTATCCCGCCGGGGAGCTGAAGCACGGGCCGCTCGCACTCGTTGACGACGACATGCCGGTAGTGGCGGTCGCTCCCAACGACGAGCTGCTGGAAAAACTGAAGTCCAACCTGGAAGAGGTGCGCTCGCGGGGCGGAGAGCTCTTCGTGTTCGCCGACCGCGAGTCGGGTTTCGAGAGCGAGCAGCGCGTCAAGGTGCTGCAGATGCCGCACTGCCCCGAGGTAGTTGCCCCGGTGGTGTACACCGTGGCGCTCCAGCTGTTGTCCTATCACGTGGCGGTGCAGAAGGGCACGGACGTCGACAAGCCGCGCAACCTGGCAAAGTCCGTTACTGTCGAGTAGGCTCCACAGGGCGCAAACATCCTGCATTCAGGTGCAAGGGTACACAGGAGCCGGGGGAACAATGGCGGAAGCGGAGATTGTAGAGCTGATGTACGAGGCGCTGGGTTACGCGGATCGCAATTTCGAATTCTGGATTTCCGCGTCTTTCGCCGTCATTCTCGCATTCCACTTCTCCGGCGATCGAATCTCATTGTTGATGTACCGGTTGATCACGTTCCTGTACTGCTCAGCAGCAGTTCTGTTCATCAGCCGCTGGGCCGTGGCCGGCATGCAGTACGCCGGATTTCGGGGGCAGCTCATGGAGGTGGGTTCGTCCGTGCAGATGACCAGCAACCCGATGGAGGCCCTGATTACCTTGGCGTATCTGCTGGTTTACATCATCGGCACCATGGGCACCGTGTACTTCGGGCATCGCAGTATGCGCAACGCGCGCCGGGTAGGACCCGCCTCGTGAGCCCATCGGACCCGCAGGCTTTTGCCGAGGAGTGGATCGCCGCCTGGAATGTTCGCGACCTCACTCGAATCCTATCCCACTACGAGGATGATTTTGAAATGTCCTCTCCCGTTATTACCTGGGTGATGGATGAGCCCTCGGGCGTGCTGAAGGGCAAGGCAAACGTCGCCGCCTACTGGGAGAAAGCGCTGGAGCGCAATCCCGAACTACATTTTGAACTGTTACACGTTCTCAGCGGGGCGAACAGTGTGACGCTTATTTATAACGGCGTGCGCGGGCTATCGGCTGAAGTGTTCCACTTCGGGGAATCAGGTCGGGTTGCAGCAGCATTTGCGCACTATACTGCACCGTTGGCGAGCAGAGGCTGAAGTTGCGCCCGCGCTTCCGGGCCCTGACTGCTCCCCCACTGCTATACTTTTTATCCCCGTGAACGGAGGTGCGCTGTCATCTATCGAGGAAGCTGTCTTTGCAACGGCGTGAAATACGAGATTCGCGGCGACCTGACGAGTGTCGGCCACTGCCATTGCTCAAAGTGCCGCAAGGTATCGGGCACGGCGTCGAATGCGGTGTGTTACGCCGCACCGGGCGACCTCGTCTGGGTGAAAGGGGAATCGTTGGTCAAGGTATTTCGTTTTCCCGATGGCTGGTCATCGACATTCTGTGCGGATTGCGGCTCCCCCCTGCCCCAGTGCGATGCCAGCGAGACCTTGTGCTTCGTACCCGCGGGCACACTGGATGACGACCCGGGCCCCGAGATCATGGGGCATATATACGTAGGTTCCAAAGCCTCATGGGACGTCATCGGCGATGACGCGCCGCAATTCGAGGAAAATATGCTGTAGTAGCCGTGGCCTGGTGCCGGGAGATTGCCATGACTGAGGATGTGAGCGGACCGAGCGGCGGAATTGTGCCATACCTCTACTACGACGACGCTACCGCCGCGGTGGAGTTCATGCAGCGCGCCTTTGGCTTCGAGGTGGAGTCTGCCTTCCGCGACCCGGAATCAGACGCGGTACTTCATGCCACAGTGCAAACACCTGCGGGACCGGTCTTCGTGGGACCGGGCATGAGCGGCTTCGGCACCAGGGGTACACCGGACGCCGAACTCGTATCCAGTATGACCTACGTGTTTGTCGAGGATGTCGATGCACACTTTGCCCGCTCGCTGGCCGAGGGCGCCGTAATTCGGCAGGAACTTCACGAGCATTTCGGCGGCAACCGCCAGTACACCGTGAGTGACCCGGGCGGCCAGCGCTGGACCTTCGCTCAACCGGTGGCGACATGACCAGGGTCACGGTGCGCAGGTTGGCGGAAGGTTCAGGCGCCACCTGGGTGGATGCGGTGGAACTACTGGTCAGCGAGGTGGACCGCGAGGGAGAGCTTATCGAGCGCGAGGAAGCCGAGGAGGCTCTGGTCACCGACACCTGCTACATGCTGGTTGCTGAAATCGAGAGCGGCGGCATCGTGGGCCTGCTCTCCGCGTACAGTTTCCCGGACCTGGAGTGCGGCGGCGAGCTGGTCTACCTCTACGATATCGAGGTGCGCGAGGACCTGCGCGGCCGGGGTATCGGCCAGTCACTGGTGCGTGCGCTGCTCGCGGAGAGCAGTGCGGCGGGCGTGGACCTCGTCTGGGCGGGAACGGACCGGGACAACGCGGCGGCCCGGGGCGCCTTCGAGCGCACCGGGGCGACAACCGCCGGGGAGGCCTACGTCGAGTACGAGTGGGAGCCCTGAGCATCGCGATTAGAATACTGCCGCCCCCATGATATACAGGCATGCGCCGAAGCCGGTGAAGAAGGACAGGGTTCGCAGGGGTGCCATGTCCGCGATGTAGAACACCGGGTGCAGGACGCGCGCCGCGACGAAAACCATCGCCGCCGTCTCCACACCGCCGCCGCCCACGTTGTTGGCATATGCCAGGAAGACCGTGACCGTAAATACGGCCAGGGCCTCCCAGGCATTTTTCTGCGCGCCCACCGCCCGGGCGCCGGCGTTTTCGAGGGCCGCGGCCTGCACCCGCGGCTGTCGCAGGTCGGGTTTGCCGAACTGGCGGATGCGATACGGCACGGAAGCGAAGGCGCAGGCGTAGGGGAGCAACGCCGCGATAAACAGGCAGGTGTAGAGCGTCTGCATGGGAAATCTCCTGGTGCGATGGCTTGGCCAATAAACTTGCAATTTGCAAGTAAATACACCCTAGGCAGGATACTGGCAATTTGCAAGTATTTTTTCTATGCTGCCCCGATGAACGGCGAAAACACTGACATCCCGGACCTGCCGGTGGGGCTGCCCGCAAGCCACCCCGTGCGCTCGAGCTGCGCGGTGGCCAACGGCCTGGAGATACTGGGCGACCGCTGGACCCTGCTTATCGTCCGCGACCTGATGTTCACCAACCGCTGCGAATTCGGCCACCTGCTGGAGTCCGGCGAAGGCATCTCCACGAACATACTGACCGACCGCCTGCGCCGCCTGCAGGACTACGGGCTCGTGGAAAAGCTCCCGCACCCGGGACACGGGCGCAAGTCGATTTACAGGCTCACCGAGTGCGGGCTCGGGCTGGCGCCCACCCTGATGGAATTCGCCCGGTGGGCCAACCGGAGCATCGACGGGACGATGGTGCCCCCGCAGCTGCAGGCCTTGAGTGGCAGCAGCAGGGAGGCGTTACTGGAGAGACTCAGGCAGCCGGAGCCGCTGATCGAGGTGGACCTCTAGCGGACAGCCGCCGTCGTGCGGTTGGACGGGATCAGCCGGGGTTGGCGGCCTTGTACTCGCGGATCTCCGTGTTGAACTGGCCTGCGAGCTCCTCCTCGCTGGAGACCGCGGCGTTGTAGGCCTCCTCCAGCGCTTTCAGGGTGGCGCGATCCTCGTCCGAGCCCTCTTCGGTAGTGGCCTTCGCGGCGGCGGCATTGATCTGCGGTTCAAGGCAGTTCATGTACTCGAGATTGGCCGCCTGGAAGTCTTTCACGGACTTCTGGCCCGCGAGCATCTCCTCCATGGTGCTGGTACCGCCATCGGGCAGGGTCGGCATTTCCGGGGCGGTGCACTCAGCAGCCGCACTGCCGGCGCCGGAGAGCGCCAGGCCGATGAGGGCGAGCTTGAGGTAGTTCATAGTAGGTCCCTTGCGGTTTCCGGGGACCAAAACAGTAACAGTACGGGGCGCCCCTGCCAAGGGGCGCCGGGGGCGCCTACTGCCGGCCCACCCAGAGTTTCGACATGCCGTACTCCGCCTCGAGGCGGCGCGCCGTGGTCTCCGCGGCGGCCTTGTCGCGCAGGCCCACCACGCGAACGCGGTAGAAGGTCCGGCCCTCGCGCGTACCCGGGGCCACGATGACCTCGCCCTCGGGCACCTGGAGTTTCTCCGCCCAGCCCTGGGCCACATCGCGCTGGCCGTAAGAGCTGAAGTTTACAAACCAGCCCGTGTCGCCGGTGGCCGCGGGTGCGGCGGCCGCCTGCTGTGCCCGGGCGGCGGCTTCGGCCGCGGCCTGTTCAGCCTGCGCCTTCGCCTTGAGTGCTGCCGCGGCCTCCTCACTGGCCTGCGCCTCGACCTGGGCTTCCAGTCCCGCCACGGTGTCCGCCAGGCGCTGGTTTTCCAGCCGCAGGGACGCCAGCGCCGCGCTCAGCTCCGCGTTCTCCGCTTTCATATCCTGCAGCGCGGTGCGACTTGCGCTCAGGTCCTCGGGGCTTGCCGCCGTGGCGAGGGCGGCCTGTAGTTCCCGGATCTGCTCCTGGGTCGCGGAGCGCTGCTGCATGACCCCGTAACCGCCTGCGATTACCAGCAGCAGGGCCAGCACACCCACGGCGATGAGCCCGATGGGCCAGCCGTCGCCTTCCGCCGCTTCCTCCTCCGGAAAAGCCGCCTCGTCAACCCACTCCCGCGGCACCTCTTCCTCCTCGAACTGCTCCGTGTCCAGCCAGGCACCGTCGGCCTCTACCACGTCCTCCTCCTCGTCGGCGAAGGCGTCCTCGTCCGCGAGGGCACCCAGCTCGGGTTCGCGCCAACTGCGGGCCGCAACGGGTTCGTCCCACTCGCCCGAATCCGGCTCCCCGCCGGTGGCCTGGTCCGCGTCCGTCAGCCCACCCGCGCCCTGGAAGGCCGGCGTTTCCCCCTCTTCACCAGCGCCGGCGGAGCGCAGGAAATCGGACTGCTCCTCGTAGAGGGAATCTTCCTCCTCCAGCTCCTCCGGCAACAATTCCTCGAAGGCCTCGTCCTCGTCGATACTGATTTCCCGGAAACCCGTGGTGTAGTCCGTATCCCGGTCCGGCTCCTCGTAGGCCTCGTCATCGTGGTGGTCCGAATCGATGAAGGAGGTCTCGTGCGGCAGGGGTTTTTCCGGGGATTTGTCCGGTGTGTTGTCCGGTGATGGTTCCGATGTTCTTGCCTGTGCCCCGTCGAAGGGGTTGGTGCCGAAGCCGGGGAGGGGAGGGGTGTCTGAGCGGGCTGAATCGTCTTGTTCTTCTTTCATTGCCTGCAGCACCTGCCGGTAGCCAGTGTCAACACGATCATAACAAACAAGTCCAGCAATATCGCCGGCGGAAACTGTGCAATAGTCGCGAACGCGACAGGCCAGCGCGACATCCAGTGCGGGGTGCGAACGGCGCGCCCAAATTCGTTAGAATGCGCCGATGGATGTATCGGATATTCTCTCACCCCTCAATGACGCCCAGCGCGAGGCGGTTGCCGCGGACAGCGGCAACATGCTCGTGCTGGCCGGTGCCGGCAGCGGCAAGACCCGGGTGCTGGTGCACCGTATCGCGTGGCTCATCAGGGCCCAGGACTACTCGCCCTGGTCGATACTCGCAGTGACCTTTACCAACAAGGCGGCGAAGGAGATGCGCGGGCGCATCGAGGAAATGCTCAGCCTGCCGACCCGCGGCATGTGGGTGGGCACGTTTCACGGCCTGGCGCACCGCCTGCTGAAGGCGCACTGGAAAGAGGCGGGCCTGCCGCAGAACTTCCAGATTCTCGACGCGGACGACCAGCTGCGCCTGGTCAAGCGCGTCTGCCGGGACCTCGAGCTCGACGAGGCGCGCTGGCCCCCCAAGCAGGCGATGTGGTACATCAATGGCCAGAAGGACGAGGGCCTGCGCAGTGCTCACATCGAGCCCGCCCAGGGGGACCTGTTCGAACAGACCATGCTACAGGTATACCGCGCCTACGAAATCGCCTGCGAGCGCGCGGGCATGGTGGACTTTGCCGAACTTCTGCTGCGCGCCCACGAGCTTTGGTTGCAACAGCCCGCGGTGCTCGCGCATTACCGGGGGCGTTTCCGGCAGATTCTCGTCGACGAGTTCCAGGACACCAACACCATCCAGTACGCCTGGCTGCGCGTGCTGGCGGGCACGGATATACCAGTGGTCGCCGTCGGCGACGACGACCAGTCCATCTACGGTTGGCGGGGCGCGAAGATCGAGAACATCCAGCGTTTCGCGGAGGACTTCCCCGGCACTGTCACAGTCCGGCTGGAGCAGAACTACCGCTCCACCCAGACGATCCTGCGCGCCGCCAACGGCGTTATCGCCAACAACTTCGGCCGTTTGGGCAAGGAGTTGTGGAGCGCGGGGGATGGCGGTGAGCCCATCATGCTCTACGCGGGATTCAACGAGCAGGACGAGGCGCGTTACATCGTGGAGCAGGTCGGCGAGTGGGCCGAGTCGGGCAATGACTACGCGTCGGCGGCCATTCTCTACCGTTCCAATGCGCAGTCGCGCGTGCTGGAGGAGGGTCTTATCCGCAACGGCATTCCCTACCGCATCTACGGCGGGCAGCGCTTTTACGAGCGCATGGAAATACGCAACGCGCTGGCCTACCTGCGCCTGATCATCAATCGCGGCGACGACGCCGCGGTGGAGCGCGTAATCAATACGCCCCCGCGCGGGATCGGCAGCAAGACGCTGGATACGGTGCGCGAGTGCGCGCGCGAGCGCGATATCCCGCTGTGGTCGGCGCTGGGGGCAGTGATCGAGGAGAAGCTATTACCCGCGCGCGCGGTCGGCGCCCTCGAGGGATTCGCGGTGTTGATCAATGAACTGGACAGCGGCACCGACGAGTTGCCCCTCGAGGAACTGGTCGACCATGTCAATCACGCCTCCGGGCTCATCGACTACCACCAGAAGGAGAAGGGGGAAAAAGGCCAGGCGCGGGTCGAGAACCTGGAGGAGCTGGTCAGCGCGGCGAAACAGTTCGTGCCCGAGGAGGACGAGCTGTCCCCCCTGCAGCAGTTCCTGGACAACGCCGCGCTGGACGCCGGCGACGCCCAGGCGGAGGAACACCAGGACAGCGTACAACTCATGACGCTGCACTCGGCGAAGGGACTGGAGTTTCCGCTGGTCTTCCTGGCGGGGATGGAGGAGAACCTGTTTCCCCACCGCATGTCACTGGAGGAACCAGGGCGCCTGGAGGAGGAGCGCCGGCTCTGCTACGTGGGGATCACCCGCGCGATGGAGCGGCTCGTGATCACCTACGCGGAGTGCCGTCGCCTGCACGGCGGGGAAAACTTCAACACCCCGTCCCGCTTCATTCGCGAGATACCGGCGGAGTTGCTGCAGGAGGTGCGCCTGCACGGGGCCGTCTCCCAACCGGCCAGCAGCGTCATGCATGCGCAAGTGCCGGAGACGGAGCTCAGCCTTGGCCAGCGGGTTTACCACCAGGTCTTCGGCGAGGGTGTCGTGCTAAACTTCGAGGGTCGCGGCGCCAGTGCCCGGGTCGAGGTGAACTTCGATACCGAGGGCGGCAAGTGGCTGGTGCTGCAGTACGCCAACCTGCAACTGCTATAACAAACTATAAAGAAGGAAGGGCCGGACAATGGCGGAGACGGCGGAACGACGCTTCGCGCCCCTGATCATCCTGCTTCTGGTCGCCGCACTGGTGAGCACGCTCGGACTGTGGGCCCGGGAGCGCACCGGCGAGGGCCAGGCATCGGCCGCGGTCGCTACCGGGGGGCCGGACGCCACCGAGCGCATCGAGTGGAAGATGGTGACCACCTGGCCGAAGAACTTCCCCGGCCTGGGCCTGGCGGCTGAGAACCTGTCGCGCTATGTCGAAGAGATGAGCGGCGGCCGGCTGACCATACGCGTGTACGGTGCGGGCGAGATCGTCCCGGCGATGGAGGTCTTCGACGCGGTTTCCCAGGGTGTCGCGGATGCGGGTCACGGCGCGGCCTACTACTGGAAAGGCAAGGTGCCCTCGTCCGTCTTTTTCACCGCAGTACCCTTCGGCATGAACGCCCAGGAGATGAACGGCTGGCTGCACTACGGCGGCGGCCTCGAGCTGTGGCGCGAAGTTTATGCACCCTACAACCTGGTGCCGTTCACCGGTGGCAGCACCGGCGTGCAGATGGCCGGCTGGTTCAACCGCGAGATCAACTCCATCGACGACCTGAAGGGCTTGAAGATGCGCATTCCCGGGCTGGCCGGCGAGGTATTCGCCGCCGCGGGGGGTACCGCGGTGCGTATCGCCGGTGGCGAACTCTACACCTCCATGCAGACCGGCGTTATCGACGCCCTGGAGTGGGTCGGCCCCTACAACGACCTCGCGTTCGGCTTCCAGGAAGTCGCCGGCTACTACTACTATCCCGGCTGGCACGAACCCGGCGCCATGCTGGAGTTCATCGTCAACGCCGACTCGCTGGCAGCGCTGCCGGAAGACCTGCAGGCCATCGTCACCTACGCGGCGCGTGCGGTGAACCAGGACATGCTGGACGAGTACACCGCGCGCAATAACGCAGCACTGCAGCGCCTGATCGACGAGCACGGTGTGCAGTTGCGGCGCTTGCCCGACGACGTGCTCCAGGCGTTGTGGGAGGGTACGCGCCAGCAGCTGGACCAGCTGGTAGCAGAAGACCCGATGGCGGCTAGGGTCTACGAGTCATACCGGACTTTTTACAAGGGCGCACGCAACTACCACCACATTTCCGAGCAGGCCTGGATCAATACGCGGGACCAGGTGCTGGGCGACGGGGAGTACTGACCCTTTAATGCGGCGCCCCCCGCTGAACGCAGGAGGAAGGTATGAACCTCGAGCAGTTGGCCAACCTGGGAGAGTTTCTCGGCGGCATTGCGGTCGTGATATCGCTGATCTATGTCGCTATCCAGTTGCGCGGCAACCGCAGTACCCAGCGCTCGGACAGCTACGGGCGGTCACTGGAAATGCTGCGGGACATCCAGTCCCGTTTTGCCACGGATGCCGATTACGCCCGCGTGTACAACCGTGGCCTGGTGGAACCGCAAGAACTGAGTATCGAGGAGCGCCTCAAGTTCACCTGGTCCTGTACCGAGATGTTCGGGGCGTTTGAGTACATGCACTACCAGGCGCTGCGCGGTGACATGCCCGAGGAAATCTGGTGGCGGTGGGAACAGACACTGCGGTTCTGGTTGTCCTTTCCCGGTATCCAGTCCTGGTGGTACGGCAAACCCACGGTTTTCAGCCCCACCTTCGTGACGCTCTGCGAGGGCTTTATGAGTGAGGGCTACACGCACGAGCGTCCCGGCGCCTGGGAGGAGTGGTTGCGCGAAGGCACGGTCGCGCCGGAAAAGCGCTAGCGCTTCATGGCCCTAGCGTTTGATGGCGCGCGTCCGGCCGTTCTCGTCGATGGCCACGAACACAAACTCACCCTCCGTCACCTTGATCGGCTCCCCGTCATGCAGCGAGTTGATCCATACCTCGACGATGATGCGCACGGAGCTGCGGCCGATCTCGAGGACGTCGCAGTAACAGGATACGACCGCCCCCACGTGCACCGGGGTGAGAAACGCCATGCCGTCGATCGCCACCGTCGCGACGCGGCCGCCCGCCACCTCGCCGGCGGTGATCATGCCGGCGATATCCATCTGCGACAGCAGCCAGCCGCCGAAGATGTCACCGTTGGCGTTGGTGTCCTTGGGCATGGCCACGGTCTGCAGCGACAGGTCGCCGTGGGGTATCGGAGCGGTGTCGATGTCGTTCATGGGGGCTTCCCTCGGGCGCCGCGGGGAGCGCCGGTTACTTGAGCGTCGCGGGCAGCCAGGTGGCCAGGGCGGGCCAGAACCACAGCGCCACGATCAACAGCAGCTGCAGAATTATAAAGGGAATCACGCCGCGGTAGATAGCGCCCGTGGGAACCGATTCGGGGGCCACCCCGCGCAAGTAGAACAGTGCGAAGCCGAAGGGCGGGGTGAGGAAGGACGTCTGTAGATTCAGGGCGATCATCACCCCCAGCCAGACGGGGTCGAGGCCCATCGCCAGCAGGATGGGCCCGACGATGGGTACCACGACAAACGTGATCTCGATAAAGTCGAGGATAAACCCCAGCAGGAAAATCACCAGCATTACCACCAGCGTGGCGCCCATGGCGCCGCCCGGCAGGGAATGGAAGAAGGCGTGTATCAGCTCCTCGCCGCCGAAGCCCCTGAAAACGAGGGAAAAGACCGCGGCCCCGACCAGGATCATAAACACCATGCAGGTGACTTCCAGCGTGCTCTGAACAGCCGCGCGCAGGCGCGCAAAATCCATTTGTCCCTTGGCTGTGGCGAGAATCAGGGCGCCCACCGCGCCGATGCCCGCCGCCTCGGTGGGTGTGGCGGCGCCGGCGAGAATTGAGCCGAGCACCACGACGATCAGCCCCAGCGGCGGCAGCAGCCCGCTGAGGACTTCGCCGAGACTGATGCTGTCGCCGCCGGCCGGTGGCGCCGCCTCCGGCTTCAGGCGCGCATAAAGAAGCAGGTACAGGACGTACAGGCCTACGAGGACCAGCCCGGGGATCAACGCACCGACAAACAGGTCGCCGACGGACACGGTCTTCGGGTTGAAGATGTTCATGTTCAGCTGTGCCTGCTGGTAGGCGTTGGAGAGTATGTCGCCCAGCAGGACGAGTGCGATCGAGGGCGGGATGATCTGCCCCAGTGTACCCGTGGCCGCGATGGTGCCGGTGGCGAGGGCGGGGCTGTAGCCGTTGCGCAGCATGGTCGGCAGTGACAGCAGGCCCATGGTCACCACGGTGGCGCCGACAATACCGGTGCTCGCGGCCAGGAACATACCGACGACCACGACGGAGATGCCCAGGCCGCCGCGCACACCGCCGAACACCCGCGCCATGCTGTCCAGCAGCTCCTCCGCCACCCGCGACTTCTCCAGGATCGTTCCCATAAGAATGAACAGGGGCACGGCGATCAACGTGGTGTTGTTGACTGTGCCGAAGATGCGGCCCGGTAGCGCGGAAAGGAAACCGGCATCGAACACCCCCAGCAGCACACCGCCGGTGGCGAAGGCCAGGGCCGTGCCCGCCAGGGTGAACGCGACGGGATAACCGAGCATCAGGAGCAGGCAGACGGTGAGGAACAGGTAGATGGATACGTACTCCATCAGCGGGTCTCTCCCTCGACCAGGTGCAGGGCGCTGCGCAGGATTTCGGCGATGCCCTGCAGGGCGAGGTTGGCGGCCGCCACGGGGATGAGGGTTTTCAACAGGTACACCGCGGGTATGCCGCCGGGCTCCGGGGAGGCCTCGCGCATGGACCAGGACTCGCCGACGTAGTCCCAGCTGCTCGCGATGATGAACACGCACAGGGGGAACAGGAACACGATGCCCCCGAGACTGTTGACCCAGGCGCGGGTGCGCTCGCTGAAATCGCGGTAGAAGATGTCGACACGCACGTGCGCGCCGGTCTTGAGTGCGTACGCCGCGCCCAGCAGGAAAAGGGCGCCATGCATGTAGGTCACGGTTTCCTGCGCCATGATGGAACCGATATTGAAACCGTAGCGTAGGACCACTATGAGCGCTGTTAGCAGCGCCATGGCCAGCGCCAGCCAGGCCAGCAGGCGGCCGGTGCGCTCTGTGAAGGCGTCGATGCCGCGCACTAGCGCGTGCAGGAGATGCATGGGCGACGGGTCTTTTTGATTATGGTGCCTGAGAGTATCATAGCGCGTTCCGCGGGGTGAAAAGTACCGCCCGCGGTTTATCCAGGTGACATCGAGCGGACGACAGACCATGCTGACAGTGATATCCCCGGCGAAGACTCTCGACTACGAGACGCGGCCGACCACCCGTAAATCGACAAGCCCCGAGTTCCTCGAGCGCTCGGCGCAACTCGTGGAGGATGTGCGGGAGCTGACCCCCGAGGACATCCGCGAGCTGATGGGGGTGAGCGAGGCCATCGCCGAATTGAATCACGAGCGCTTCATGAACTGGGGCGCACCCTTCAACCTGGACAATGCCAAGCAGGCGGTGCTGGCCTTCAAGGGCGACGTCTACACCGGCTTGGATGCGGCGACTCTGAGTGCAAAGCAGCTCGGCTTTGCCCAGCAACACCTGCGTATCCTGTCGGGGCTCTACGGGCTGTTGCGCCCGCTGGACCTGATGCAGCCCTACCGGCTGGAGATGGGCCTGAAGTTTCCCAATTCCGGGGGCGGGAATCTTTACGAGTTCTGGGGCGACTCCCTCACGGAGTCCCTGAACGCGCAGTTGCGCAAGTCGGGGTCCGATGTGCTGGTCAATCTCGCCTCCAACGAATACTTCAAATCGCTCAGGGCGAAATCCCTGGACGCCGATATCGTCACGCCGGTCTTCAAGGACCTGAGTAAAGGCAGGTACCGCGTGCTCAGCTTCTTCGCCAAGAAGGCGCGGGGGCAGATGGCGCGGTTCATCATCGAAAAGGAACTCAATGACCCGGACGGGCTGAAGAAATTCCGCGCCGACGGCTATCGCTACAACAGGGCGGAGTCGAATGACCGGCAACTGGTATTCACGCGCGACAAGCCACCGTCCGCCTGAGCTGCCAGTGGACAGCCTGCCTTTTTCCCAGGCCTGCGAGAACAACAAACCCTATATTCTCGACATCCTGCGGGACGTCTTCGCCGACCGCACCGCTGTACTCGAAATCGGCAGCGGCACCGGCCAGCACGCCTGTCACTTCGCGGGGAACCTGGTGCATCTGGCGTGGCAGCCGACGGACATACCGGAGAATCTCCCCGTGCTCTCGCCCCGCGTGAGGGCGTACACCGGCGATAACCTGCTGCCGCCACTGGCGCTGGATGTGCGCGACAACCCCTGGCCCGTGCCGGTCCCCGACGCGGTCTTTACCGCCAACAGCCTGCACATCATGGCATTCGAAGCTGTCGAACAGCTGTTTGCGGGCCTGGCCCGCGGCAGACCCTCGGACTGTGTGCTCGCCGTGTACGGCCCCTTCAACTACGGCGGCCGCTACACCAGCGACAGCAATGCGCGTTTCGACCAGTGGCTGGCGCAACAGCATCCCGACAGTGCGATCCGCGACTTCGAGGCGGTGAATGCACTGGCACAGGAGGCGGGCTTTGCGCTCGAGTCCGACAACGCGATGCCGGCGAATAACCGGTTGCTGGTCTGGCGTACTTAGTGCTGAATCGATACCGGCGGCGCGACGGGTAGCCCCTTGCTCCCTGGCGGCGCCCCTCTGGGGTACCCTCACTCGGTCGCGAGCCTTAAAGCGCTCCGCTGTCTCGCTCCACTCCCTCGGCGCCTGGCCTTATACGTACGCAAGGGGCTACCCGACCCACCGCCTTAGAGCGGTTCTCGCAGTTAACTTTTTTCAAGACCGATGGTGCAGGGCACGGCGGGGAAAGCTCGCCGGGGTGAGTATCTTGGCAGTCCGAACCCCGGGAGTTTTACCCGCCGGGCCAAAGAACCTGAGAAACTCCAACAACCATTGGCATGCCTGTTCAGCTCGGGGGGCCGGAAAAGTCCGGTTCGCGCTTCTCCAGGAAGGCCATCATGCCCTCCATCTGGTGCTTGCCCTGTGACACCTTGTGCACCGCCTCGCGCTCCACCGCGATGGCCTCGTCGAGGGGGGCGTGCTCCGCGCCCACCACGCACCTGAGCACACCGGCGACCGACCAGGGGGGCATGGCGGACAGTTCGTGGGCCAGGTCCAGTGCCTTCTGCTGCAGCTGGTCGTTCGGCCACACCTCGTGCACCAGGCCGATCTCAAGTGCGCGGGGCCCGGAGATCTTCTTTGCGCGCAGGATGATGTCCAGGGCCTGGTCGCGCCCCACGCAACGGGCGAGTCGCGCGGTGCCTCCCCAGGCCGGCACTGTGCCGATGTCCAGCTCCGGCAGGCCGATCTGCGATCCCTCCTCGGCGGCGAGACGGAAGTGGCAGGCCAGGGGCAGTTCCAGTCCGCCGCCAAGGCAGTAGCCGCAGAGCACGGCGATCACCGGTTTCTCCAGGTTTTCGATCGCGGCCAACACTTCGAGGCGTTGGTCGAGAACGGCGTCCATGCTGCCCTTCTGCTCGATACCCTCGCCGAACTGCTTCAGGTTCATGCCGACGGAGAAGTGCTCCTCCCCCGCGCCGCGAATAACGATGGCGCGGACGCTGTCGTCGGCACCGAGCAGGGGAATCTGTTCCTCCAGCGCGTCGATGAACTCCAGTGTCATGCGGTTCATCGGCGCATCGTTGTTGGTGATGATCGCGACGGGCCCGTCGCGTTGGAGCAGGAGAGGGGGGGTGTCATTACTCATGTCGGTATCCTCTGTGTCGATCGGCAGGTCGCGCTACTTGAAGGGCAGGTAGCGCGAGGCCGCCGTTTTATACTGGTCGATGTGCTGCGCCTCGCGCCGCGTGAAGTCCCCCACCGCCGCGGAGAGCGCCGGGTCGGCGATCCAGTGATTGGACCAGGTGTCCACCGGCCGGAACCCGCGTTGTATCTTGTGCTCCCCCTGTGCGCCCGGGTCGAAGCGCCGCAACCCGTGCTCGATACAGTAGTCGATGCCGCGGTAGTAACATGCCTCGAAATGCAGGCAGTCGAATTCCTGCTCGCAGCCCCAGTAACGCCCGTAGAGTGTGTCGCTGGAGCGGAAACACAGGGAGCCGGCGACGGCGCTCTGGCCGTGGTAGGCGAGCACCATCACCACCTGCTCGCCCATGGAGGCGGCGGTGTCCAGGAAAAATTCCCGGCTCAGGTAGCCGCCGTGCCCGCTGCGCTTGGCGTAGGTGAGCTGGTAGAAGCGGTAGAACTGTTCCCAGTCGGCCTCGCCGATGTCCCCCCCGGTCAGGGTCTTGAGCACCAGGCCCTGTTCCTCGACCCGGCGCCGCTCCCGGCGCAGCGACTTGCGCTTGCGACTGTTAAACGTACTGAGGAACTCGTCGAAGTCGTCGTAGCCCTCGTTAAACCAGTGAAACTGTGTCGCGGTGCGCCGGTGGGCACCCGCCGCCTCGAGCTGGCGGCTCGCGTCCTCTTCGGGAAACAGCAGGTGCCAGGAGGAGAGCCCGCGGTCCGTGGCGAAGCGGCGCACCGCCTCCAGCACCATGGCGCGCCCGCTGGCGGGATCCAGTTCCGGGGCCGAACAGATGCGCGGGCCCGTGGCGGGCGTAAAGGGGATGGCGCTCAACAGCTTGGGGTAGTACTCGAGCCCGCTCTGCCGCCACGCATCCGCCCAGGACCAGTCGAACACGTATTCGCCGTAGGAGTGGGATTTCAGGTAGAGCGGCGCCAGCGCGATGGGTGTCTGTGCCTCTCGCAGCACCAGGTGGCAGGGTTGCCAGCCGCTCTCGGCATTGGTGCAGCCTGTCTTCTCCAGGCCGTACAGAAATTCGTGGCGCAGGAACGGGTAATCGGTACCGGCAAGCTTGTTCCACTCCTGTGGCGACACCTCGCCGAGGCTCGTCACGAACTCGGCAGTTACGGCCATGTTTTCCGGCGCGTCGCCCATTCTGGATCAGGACCCCGCCGCGACGCCGGTCATCGCGTGGTTGAGGGCATAGTCCAGCGCAATGCCGGCGAAAATAGCCGCGCCCACCCAGCTGTTGTGCAGAAATGCGCGGAAGCAGTCCTCGGGCCGGCGCGCGCGAATAAGGTACTGGTGATAAATGAACAGGCCCGCGGCGCCGGCGAGGCCGAGGTGATAGGCCGCACCCATACCGAAGGCGAGTCCTGCCAGGTATAGGCAAACGAGGCAGCTGACCTGCAGCAACCCGACGATGGCGCGATCGTACTCGCCGAACAGGATGGCGGTGGACTTGATGCCGACCACCAGGTCGTCCGCGCGGTCCACCATCGCGTACTGGGTGTCGTAGGCCACGGTCCACAGCAGGTTGGCAAGGTAGACCAGCCACAGCGCGGGCGGGAGTTCCCCGGTCTGCGCGGCGAAGGCCATGGGTATGCCCCAGGAGAACGCGGCGCCGAGCACCACCTGCGGGAGGTGGGTGTAGCGTTTCATGAAGGGGTAGGTGGAGGCGAGCAGCACGGCGCCGAACGACAGCAGCACGGTCAGCCGGTTGGTAAACAGCACCAGCAGGAACGCGAGCAACATGAGCAGTGCGAACAATGCGAGCGCCTCCCTGACCGTCACCGCGCCCGTCACCAGCGGCCTCTCGCGCGTGCGCGCGACACCGCCGTCGAGGTCGCGGTCGGCGAGATCGTTGACGATGCACCCGGCGGAGCGCATCAGGAAGGTACCCGCCGCGAAGATGACCAGCAGGTACAGGTCCGGCACGCCGCCGGCGGCGAGCCACAGCGCCCACAGTGTCGGCCATAGCAGCAGCAGGGTGCCGATAGGCTTGTCGAAGCGGATCAGCTGCAGCAGCGCGTCGACGCGGCCGGCCCGTGTCATGGTGTCCCCGGCGAGAGAAAGGTGGCGCAGACCCGCCCGCGCTGGGAGCGGTGGACCGGCAGCGTCGCCTGCCAGGGCGTGAAGGCCTGCAGGAACACCTCGCTGACCATGAGCTTGCTGCCTGCAATATCGAAACGCGAGCGCCGCCCCCAGGCCGGGCGATCCTGCTGCAGGTGCGGCGGCAGGTAGGCACTGTCGCCGGGCATGTGCGCGAGCTCGAAGGGAAGGCGGCGCATGCGCGGATCGCGAAACAGTATCGCCCCCAGGGAGCGGTTCTGCAGTCGCCGCAGGTGCCCGAGACTGCCCGCGAGACTGGATACCGGGAACACGCTGCGGGCGAATACCACCGTCTCCTCGCCCAGCCACAGTGCCACCTCCCGCACCAGCGCGACCTGCCGTCGCGGCTCCGCCAACAGCACGGCTTCCGAGGGCAGCGGGACCTCCCATCCCTGGAACAGGCGCTGGACGCGGAATGCCCCGCGCCTGAGGCCGATGAGGCGGGCTGTCAGGGAGCCGTCGTCCGTCAGCCACCGGCGGGTTGCGGCCGGCAGCTCGGTGCCGGTGAACAGTCGCAGCGGTCGCCAGCGCGGTTCCCGGCCGATGTGTCGGTGCGGGAGGCCGGCGGGGTTTTGCTGGAAATCAGTGGGCTGCAAGCGGGGGGTTTTCCTTCGAACGAGACGCGAGAATGCTTGATCGGGAGGGGCCTTGCAAGCCCGGTCCTGGCCTAAATTGACAGACCCGCCGGAGGAGAAAACCCTTGCACATTTATCGTACAACTCTATAGTGTTGCGTCTCGAAATTTGTCCCTTTCCCGGGTTTTTACCAGCGACAGCCCGCGGTCAGAAGCGACACCAACTGTTTGATTTAAGTGAGAAATAAGCATGAGCAAGTGGGAATGTATCGTCTGCGGCCTCGTCTACGATGAAAAGGAAGGCTGGCCGGACGACGGCATCGCGCCGGGCACGAAGTGGGAGGACGTCCCCGAGGACTGGCTGTGCCCCGACTGCGGCGTGGGCAAGGAAGACTTCGAGCTGCTCGAGGAGGCCCCGGTCGACGATACGCCCCACCACGAGGAGCCGGTGGTGGACAAGGTCCACGCGCCCGTTGTCATTCTCGGCACCGGGCTGGCCGGGTACGGCGTGGCAAAGGAATTCCGCAAGCACGACGCAGACACACCGCTGATCCTGATCACTTCCGACGACGGGCGTTCCTACTCCAAGCCGATGCTGTCCACCGGTTACACGAAGGGCACCAGTGCCGACGACCTCGCGCAGATGGACGCGGGCAACATGGCGCGCCAGCTGAAAGCCAGTGTCTGGACCATGACCAAGGTCAACGGAATCGACACCGCCAACCAGTTGCTCAAGGTGGGCGACGCGAGCACCGCGGTACACTACGGCAAGCTGGTGCTCGCGGTGGGCGCGAACGTCATCAGCCCACCCATCAAGGGCGATGCGCTGGAACTGGTGTACTCGGTGAACGACCTGGCGGACTACGCGGATTTTCGTACCGCCGTGGAAAAGAATGACGTCAAGAAAGTCTGCATCATCGGCGGCGGTCTCATCGGTTGCGAATACACCAACGACCTGTTGAACGGCGGCTTCGAGGTAGAGGCGGTCGACCCCCTCGGTTACTGCCTGCCTACCCTGCTGCCGGAGGCCGCGGGCAAGGCGGTGCAGGCGGCCCTGGAGGAGAAGGGCGCTACCTTCCACTTCGGTCCGCTGGTCACCGAGGTAAACCGGTCCGACAACGGCGTGGTGGTGACCCTGGACAACGGCCATACTATCGAGGCCGACCTCGTGGTGTCCGCCGTCGGTGTACGTCCGAACATCGAGCTCGCGCAGGCCAGCGGCCTCGACACGAACCGCGGCGTGGTCACGGACCGTATGCTGCAGACCAGCGCTTCCAATGTCTACGCGATGGGTGACTGCGCGGAGGTGAGCGGGCACGTGCTGGTCTATGTTGCACCGCTGATGGCCGCGGCCAAGGCCCTGGGCAAGACCCTGGCGGGCGAGCCCACCGAGGTCAGCTACCCGGCGATGCCGGTAACGATCAAGACCCCGGCCTGCCCGGTGGTGGTCGCGCCGCCGGCACCCGGTGCCGAGGGCGAGTGGCAGATCAGCCAGGACGGCAACAACGTCAACGCCCAGTTCCGCGACAGCGGCGGCAACCTCCTCGGCTTTGCCCTCACCGGCGACGCCACCAAGGAGAAACTGGCGCTGCAGAAGGAGCTCCCCGCGATTTTGGGCTGACAGCGCACCATAAGTGCACCCCGGGGCCGGCGCGCGGCAATAAGGAAAATAACCAGGACGGGCTCATGGACAGCATTAACTGGGATGCAATAGGCGCACTGGCCGAGGCCCTTGGTTCGGTCGGTGTATTCATTTCGCTGATCTACCTCGCCGTGCAAATGCGGCAGAATGCGACTGAAACGCGTGAGGCGAGTGTGCAGTCTGTCATGCAACTCGCCATCCAGGTGCGGGCGGAATCCTTTACAGGCGACCTCGTGGGCGTGCGCCTGAAGGCGGCGCGGGGCGAAAGCCTGACCATGGAGGAAACGCTGCGCTTTGAGGGCTACCTCTCGGCACTCTTCGAGCTCAATGAGCTGGCCTTTGCGCAACAGCGGAAGAACATGCTGGACGAGGAGTACTTCGCTGCCTGGGAGCGTCGCACCGCTGCCGCATTGGAGGTCCCTGCTATCCGCCAGTTCTGGCTGAAGAGCCGTTCAGGCTACCGCGACAGTTTTGTCGAGTACATCGATGGCCTGATCGAATCGAGGAGCACAGGGTAAAGGTCGTAGACCGGACCCTCTGGCCCAGTCTAGAAGAAGACCAGGAGTGATTCCGCCTCTTCCTTGGCTGTTTCATCGAGCGCACCTGCTTTGTTTGCCAGCAATCGCTCAAGGAAACGCCTGCTCATGTAGTTCTGGATGTGGATCTTCACGCGAGCCTTCACGATGGGCGGGCTTATCGGTTTGCTGATGTAGTCGACAGCCCCGGCCTCCAGCCCGCGCTCTTCATCGCGGGAGTCGCTCATGCTCGTGACGAAAACCACGGGGATGTTCTGCGTGGCCTCCATACGCTTTAAAGCCTCGCACACCGCGATGCCGTCCATCTCGGGCATCACCATGTCCAGGAGGATAATATCGGGTGCCTGGGATTCGGCGAGCTTGAGCGCCTGCGCGCCGTTGGTGGCTACACTGAGTGTATAGTCGCCGGCCAGTACGGCTGACAGGACTTTGATGTTGCCCGGCTCATCATCGACGATAAGTACGCGGCTCTTCTCGTTATTTATGCTCATTGGCACAAGTTAGCGCAATTCTCAGACAAATAACAAATCTGATTTATACTGCAGGGTGCACGGACCGAAATACCAATAACAGGGGTCAGACCTTTGAATCAGACGGCCAGAAATCGCGGCGTGGAAGCCACGCTGTTCTCCAGACTCAGCCTTGCCACCAGCCTGATCTTCTTCCTTGTAAGCTATATCTGTGCCTACCTTGGCCTGAGCTATGGCAGCCCTGCGGCGAACATCATTGCCGTGCTCAGTGGACTGGTACTGCTGCCACTTGCCATCGCGGCCTATTTCTCTGCCAGGTCTAATAATGTGGATCGCTCGATCACCCTGATCGTCAGCGTTTGGTACGCGATCGGTCTATCCATGTTGCTGGTCGGTGCGCGCTTCTACTCCACGCTGCTCGTGTGCTCCATCATGCCGGTGCTAATGGCCCTGCCGTTCGTGCCCCAGAAGCTTTTGCGCCGCTTTATCATGATATCGGGCGGATTCCTGATTATCGGCAGTGTCAACGCCCAGTTCGAGCCCATCATAGCGCCCACCGTGCCGGACAATATCGTGTTCAATATCATCTCTGGCATGAATGTGCTCCTTATCGGTGTAGTGATGATGACGGTCTGGCAGTCGGGCGGACGACTGGCGGCAGCCGCCCGGGGGATGCGCAAGGCGATCGCGGATCTCCAGGAGTCGGAGCGCTCGCTGGAGGTGAAGGTAGAGGAGCGCACGTCGGAGCTGGCGCTGGCCCTGCATGAGATTACTGCCATCAACGAGGTCGCGACAACGGTCAACTCGACGCTGGATACGGACAGGGTTCTCGAGACGGTGCACGAGAGTCTGCGCGGTATCTTCCCCTTCGACCAGATGGGCGTGTTCCTCCTGGGGGAGGATGAGCGCCTGCGACTGTCGATGCAGTCGGGTCGCCCGTTCAAACAGCAACTTTTTGACTTCTTTACCGAGACCGGCCTGCCGCTCGATGCCGAGGACAGCGCAGCCGCGGCCTCGGTGGTTGGGGCTCGCCCGATACTCTTGAACGAAATTACGCCGGAAATCGTGGCGCAGGGCGGGCCTTCCGACAGGTACATTATCGAGTCCGACCCGTTCGAATCGCTATTGCTGTGCCCACTTAAAATTGAGGGCCGGGCCATAGGCTGCATATTCTTCTCCTCGCGTGATGAAGCGTTTGATCTCCACGAGGCTGAAGTGGAATCGGTGGAACGGTACGTTACCCAAATGGCCACAGCCATACGCAATGCACAGCTGTTCCAGGCAGCGGAGGAGGCGCGCGAGGAGGCGGAGTCGGCCAGCCACACCAAGGGCACGTTCCTCGCAAACATGAGCCACGAGATCCGCACGCCGATGAACGCGATTGTCGGGCTGACAGGCCTGTGCCTCGACACAGACCTCGACGACAAGCAGCGCGACTACCTGACGAAGGTCGACGACGCGGCCTATTCCCTGCGGGCGATCATTGATGACATTCTGGATTTCTCCAAGCTGGACGCCGGCAAGTTCGAGTTCGAGGAGATACCCTTTTCACTGAACGAAGTACTCGACAATCTCGCTACCATCTGCATGATGCGTTGCAAGGACAAACACCTTGAGCTCGTTTTCCAGCGCGACCCCAAGCTCCCCGACCGCTTGCTCGGCGACCCCACCCGCCTAGGACAGATTCTCATCAATCTCGCCGGCAACGCGATCAAGTTCACCGAGGATGGGCAGATCGTGGTAGAAGCGCGCCAGGTGGCGCGCACGGGCGACCGGGTGACCGTGCACTTCGATGTGCGCGACAGCGGCATCGGTATGAACGAGGAGCAGTTGGGCAAGTTGTTCCAGTCCTTCTCGCAGGCTGACTCGAGCATCGGTCGGCAGTACGGCGGTACGGGACTCGGGCTCGCCATTTCGCAACAGCTCACCGGGATGATGGGCGGGCTGATCGAGGTGAGCAGCGAGCCGGGCGTGGGCAGCAGTTTCCACTTCTCGCTAACGTTCGAAGTCGTCGATCAGCCCGTGGAAGAGGACCCCTACGCCGAGGCTCCGCAGGGCCTCAACGTACTGGTGGTGGACGACAACGAGGCCTCCCGCGACATACTCAAGGAGTACCTGCAGTCGTTCGGCTACCACCCGGTATTGGCGGAGGACGGCGAACAGGCCGTCGGTATACTCCGCAGCGGTGAGCGCTTCGACCTGCTGCTGCTCGACTGGATGATGCCGGGCATGACGGGCCTGGATGTCGCCCTGGCGTCGCGCGATATAGTGCCGGAGCAGAAGGTCATCCTGCTATCCTCCTGGGATATGCCGAGCAGCGAACACGAGGCGATGGTCGACGCTTTCCTCGCCAAGCCCATCAAGCCCTCGGCGCTGCTCGATACGATCATGCTGGCGTATGGTAAACAGGTTGTGCAGCGGACTCGTGCGCGGCGCGGCAGCACCGGCCCCGAAGACCTCGCGCCGATCCGTGGGGCGCGGGTACTGGTGGTGGACGACTCCGACATCAACCTGCAGATAGCCTGCGAGTTGCTGGAGAAGGTGCCGCTGGCGTTGGAGACCGCCAGCGACGGCAAGGAGGCGGTCGCGAAGGTGGCTGCCGCCCCGTTCGACTGCGTGCTGATGGACATCCAGATGCCCGGTATGAGCGGTTACGAGGCTACAGCCGTGTTGCGGGAGACGTATTCTGCCCAGGCGCTGCCCATCGTTGCCATGACCGCGAACGTCATGTCCGAAGACCGCGCGCGGACTGAAGAGGCCGGTATGAATGGTCACGTCGCGAAGCCCGTGGATCCCTCCGAGCTGTACCAGGCGTTGCTGGACACGATCCCCGCGGCGGACTACTCGGCGAACCTGGCGGACGCTGACGCAACCCCCTCAAAGGATGATTCCGCCGCAACGGCGGCCCTGCCCGACAGTGTGCCGGGGCTGTCCATCGGTGAGGCACTGGCGCGACTGGCGGGCAACGAAACGCTGTACCTGCAGTTGCTGGAGGAATTACTGGGGGAGTACGCCGGGGTTGCTGATCGTATCCGGAATGCCGCCCTGGCGGGTGACCTCGAGGCGGTGCGCGGCGAGGCGCACAAGGTTCGCGGTATCTCGGCAAACCTGGGCGCGACAGAACTTGGCGCCAGCGCCGAAGTTATCGAGAAGGCCGCCTCTGAGGGCAGGATGCCGGAAGTGGAGCAGCTGCAGCGCCTGGAAACCTCGCTGGTTGAAATTCGCGGGTCGGTCGAAGGGCTCCTGGAAGGCCGCGTGGCAACCGCTGGCGGCACGGCACCCCACGAAGCGGTCGATGTGCTTTACGTGCTTGAGAACCTGCTCGCGGCTGTCGAGGCCGCAGACCCCGGCGCGTTCGAGTGGCTTGAGCAGTTGCGCGGGCCCGCTGCGGGCGACGAGGCATTGAGCAGCCGGATCCGCGAAGTGTCGGAGCTGCTGGACAACTTCAGCTTCGACGAGGCCTCCGTGCTGGTGAAATCCCTGGAGCCCGACATCAGGTCGCTCGCGTGAGGCACTTCTACAGACTGCTCGTCGCGCTGCTGTTGCTTCCGCCGCTGCACGCGGCGCAGGCGGGGGTGGCCATCACCGATGTCGAACAGCCTGTTTCCCTGGCGGGCGGCTGGCTGTTCCAGCAGGGAGACAACCCCGCCTGGTCCGCCCCTGCCTTCGATGACAGTGGCTGGCAGGCCACGCAGGTACCTGCCCACCACCCTGCCGGCCATTCCGGGCTGTCCGGCGTGTTCTGGTATCGGTTGTGGCTCGAACTCGACCGTGACAGTCCCTCTATTGCGCGCAATAAGGGCGCCCTCGGCCTCCGCCTGGGTGAGGTAATGAACGCCTACGAGGTCTATATCGGCGGCCGTCTGCAGGGGCGTATCGGGCAGTTCCCCCCGGAGCCGCGCGGTGAGCACGATCGCCAGGCGGTCTGGCCTATCCCCGTGGAGGCAATCGATGACGAGGGGCGTGTGCTGGTGGCATTGCGCGTATGGCGCGCCGCGGAAGTCGGCGACCACTGGGAATCGGGCCCTTACGGCGGAACGTTTGCCATAGGGGCTATCAGTGACCTGCAACGCGACCTGTCTCACGAGTCGTACATTCCCACGGTGCCGCTGGTAGCGATTTACCTGGTGATGGGGCTGTACCACCTGTTGATCGCAGCGCGCAACCCGGTGCTGCGCGAGTTCTACTGGTTTGGTCTGTTCAGCCTGTTGCTTGCCGGCTACACGTTTGAATCCAGCCAGGCGCGGTTCCTGTTTGATCTCGATTACAACCTGCACAAGCGCATCGAACATGTGCTGTTGTACTTTGCGCCGGTCCTCTGGATGGTGACGGCACACAGTGTGACGCGCACAAGACTCAACCCGCTGATGAAAGGTTTTGGGGTCATCTTTCTGGGGTACACCCTGGTTGCTGCGGTGGTGCCCTCCCAGTACATCCTGCTGCAGACCTTGCGCTCGTTCCAGGTGCTCGCGGCGCTCTGGACTATCGCGCTGGGTGTCACCATGGCCTTGCGTGCCTATCGCGGTAGCCGCTCGGCCCAGGGCCTGACCGCGTTGATGGTCCTGCTGGTCCTGGCGATACTGAATGACGTATTGCTGGCGGACAGTTTCCTTGCCTCCGGCAACACGCTGTACATTGTGTTCGCCCTCATGTTGCTCTTTGTCGCCCTCATGATGGCCGAGCGCTATACCCAGATTCTCAAGCAACTTGAGCTGTCCGTCGAAGATCGCACGGAGGAGCTCGAGCGCGTGAACCTCGAACTCGAGTCCGCGTTGGAAGCCAAGGGGCAGTTCCTGGCCACTGTCAGCCACGAGTTGCGTACGCCGATGAACGCGATTCGTGGCCTCACGCGCCTGGGTCTGGACACGGAGCTGACGGACCAGCAGCGCGATTACCTTGAAAAGGTGGAGGCGTCGAGCATCGACCTGCAGGACCTCATCGACAGCATGTTCGACTTTGTCGACATGGAAGACGGCAAGTTGGTCTGCGTGAGTGAGCCGTTTGCCCCGGCGGAACTGGTCAGGCGACTGGAGCAAACCTGGCGTTCCGATGCGGAAATGAAGGCGCTCACTTTTTCCTGCGAGTTGGATCCAGGGCTGCCGGACCGGCTGCTCGGCGATGCGAAGCACCTGCGCCAGGCGATCGGCAACCTGCTGTCCAACGGAATCAAGTTCACCGACGAGGGCGGCGTCACGCTGGCCATTGAGCTCGTTAGACTGCATGACAGTGCGGCGGAGGTTCGAATCGCGGTAAGCGACACGGGAATCGGTATCGACGCCGTGGCCAGGGAAAAGCTGTTCGGTGCTTTTTCCCAGGCGGACGGCAGCATGACGCGGGAGTACGGCGGGACGGGCCTCGGGCTGCCCATTGCCGCCCGCCTGGTGCAGCTGATGGGCGGGCAGCTCTCAGTGAGCAGTGAAGTGGGCAAAGGCAGCACGTTCGCCTTTCACCTGACCCTGCCGAGGGAACAGGCCTCGAGTGTGGAGTCGGGCAGCGGCCTGGCCGGGATCGTCGGGGCGCGCATCCTGCTGGTCGATGATTCGCAGCTCAACCTCCAGGTGGCCGGCGAATTGTTGAAAAAAGCCAGGGTCTACGTGGACATGGCGCAGAATGGCCAGGAGGCTGTGGAGATGGCAGCCGCGGTGCAATACGACTGCATACTTATGGACGTGCAGATGCCCGTGATGGACGGGTACACCGCCACGGAGACGATTCGGAAGATGCCGAAAGGTGGCGACGTACCGATTCTCGCCATGACGGCCAATGCACTGCCCGCTGATCGCGACCGCGGTGCGCAAGCCGGCATAAGTGACTATATACCAAAACCGATAGACCCGGATGAGCTGTACGCGGGGCTGGTGAAGTGGATTACACCGGGCCAGCGGGATTACGAGGCACACGCCCCTGCCGTTTCGGGTACCGGCCCCGGGGTCGCCGAGCTTCCCGATGAACTTCCGGGGATCGATGTAAGGGGCGGACTGCAGCGTGTGGCGGGTAACGTGGCACTCTACGTCGGCCTGCTGTCGGATTTGCGCGCGCATTATGCGGATGTTGCCGGGCGTATCGAGGCCCTGGCGGAGGCGGGCAATCTCAAGGATGCAGGTGAGCTTGCGCACAAGCTGAAGGGCGTCGCGAACAACCTGGGCGTCTACACGCTGGGGGAGCGAGCGAGTGACCTGGAACAGTCGCTCAGGGCCGGCGCGAATCCCGGCAGCGGTGCCTACGCGAAACTGGCGGAGGCACTCGCCGTCGCGCTGGAGTCGCAGGCGGTATTGGCGGCAGCTGCGGAAAGGGAAGACACGGGTGAGGCGCTCGATGAGGGCGAGAGCCGTGCGCTCTATGAAGAAGTGCTCGCGGCTGTGGAGGAGAGCAACCCGGAGGCGTTGGAGCTCACCGCCCGATTGCTGGGGAGCCTCACTGAGGAGGACCCCAACCATGCGCTCGTGGCTGCGGCGCACGACGCACTGGATGAGTATGACTTTGTCACGGCGGAAGCCATGTTGCGCGCCGTGGAGTTATAAACAGCTGAGACTGCCGCACCGGCGCGAATCACACCCTCGGGGCGCGCGAATCAGACCTTCGCGAACTGCTCCGCGGAGCCGGTCCAGCGCCGCACCAGGGCGTCGACGCGCTCCGGGTGCTCGGTGCGGATGCGACCTGCGGTGAGCTGCACGGCCGGCAGCAGGTGGGCGTGGCCTGGCAGCTCCGCGATGCGAAATTCCATGAGGCCGGTCTGGCGGGTGCCGAGAACCTCACCGGGCCCGCGCAACTCCAGGTCCTTCTCGGCGATATAAAACCCGTCGGTGCTCTCGCGCATGGCGCCCAGGCGCTGCTTGCCGTTGCCCGAGAGGGGCGACTGGTAGAGCAGCACGCAGTGGCTCGCCCGGGAACCGCGCCCGACGCGGCCGCGCAGCTGGTGCAGCTGGGCGAGCCCCAGCCGCTCCGGGTTTTCGATGATCATGAGGGTGGCATTGGGTACGTCCACCCCGACCTCGATGACGGTGGTGGCGACGAGCAGGGCGACCTGCCCGCTCTTGAAGTCCGCCATCACCTGTTCTTTCTCCGCGGGTTTCATGCGCCCGTGAACCAGGCCGATGGTCAGGTCGCCGAGGGACCTGCGCAGCTCTTCCGTCGTCGCCTCAGCGGCCTGGGCCTGCAGGGCGTCGCTCTCCTCGATCAGTGTGCAGACCCAGTAGGCCTGGCGCCCCTCGGCGCAGGCCGCCGCGACGCGCGCGACCACCTCATCCCGGCGACTGCTGTCCACCAGGGCGGTGCTGACCGGCTGCCGACCCGGCGGCAGCTCGTCGATGACGGAGCAGTCGAGGTCCGCGTAGGCCACCATGGACAGGGTGCGGGGGATCGGTGTGGCGGTCATCACCAGCTGGTGGGGCCGCCCCTCCCCGTGTGCCCCCTTCTCGGTCAGGGCCAGCCGCTGGTGTACGCCGAATCGGTGCTGTTCGTCCACGATGACGAGCCCCAGCCGGGCGAAGTCGACGTCGTCCTGGAACAGCGCGTGGGTGCCTATGACAAGCCCGGCCTCGCCCCCGGCGATCCGCGCCAGCGCAGCGGCGCGCCGGGTGCCCTTGGAGCGACCGCTGAGCCACTCCATGGCGATGCCCTGCGGTTCGAACCAGTCGTGAAAATTCTGCCAGTGCTGCTCGGCCAGGATTTCCGTGGGCGCCATCAGGGCCACCTGGTACCCGTTGGCGATGGCCTGCAGCGCGGCGGCGGCGGCGACCAGGGTCTTGCCGGAGCCGACATCACCCTGCACCAGCCTGAGCATGGGCAGCGACCGGGACAGGTCAGCGCTAATCTCCCCCAGCACCCGCCGCTGTGCGCCCGTGGGCGAGAAGGGCAGGCCGTCGAGAAAGCGCTCAACCGCCGCGGGCTGCGGCGCCATAACCGGCGCCCCGTCTTCCTGCTGGCGCTCCCGCAGGCGCTGCAGCGATAGGTTGTGGGCGACCAGTTCCTCCAGCGCAAGCCGCAGCTGGGCGGGGTGTGTGCCGTCGCGCAGCTGTTCCAGCGGTGCGTCCGGGGGCGGGGCGTGCAGGTAGTGCAGGGCCGCGGCGAGGTCGAAGGGGTAGTCGGGGTCGGGCGGCAGCAACTCGGTGACCCCGGCGCGGCGCAGGAATGCGAGGGCCTGTCCGCAGAGTTTGCGCCACTGGGCCTGGCCTATGCCGTCGGTGGTGGGGTAGACCGGGGTCAGCGCCTCTTCAACCGGGGGGGCGTCCCCGGTGATCTGCCGGTACTCCGGGTGCACCATCTCCAGCCCGGCACCCCCCCGCCGCACCTGGCCGAAACAGCGCAACCGGGTGCCCGCCTGCAGATTGTTTTTCTGCGCCGCGGAGAAGTGGAAGAAGCGCAGCGTCAGTGTGCCGCTGCCGTCCTGGATGCGGGCGAGCAGGCTGCGCCGGCCGCGGTACACCACGTCGGCGGCGCGAATCTCGCCCTCGATCACCAGGTCCACGCCCTCCCGGGCCGCGGCGATGGGGGTGATGCGCGTGCGGTCCTGGTAGCGCAGCGGCAGGTGGAACAGCAGGTCCTCGAGGTGTTGCACCCCGTAGTCGGCGAGTTTCTCCGCCAGCTTCGGCCCCACGCCGCGCAGTTCACGCACCGAGAGGCTGGCGATCTCCTCCACCGGCCGCTACTGGCGCCGCAGGGCGTCGGCGAGAACGTCGATGGCTTCGTGGCGGGGGTAGCTGGCGCGCCAGGCCAGCGCGATGGTGCGCGTGGGTTCCGGGTCGCGGAACCGGCGCACCGCGAGCCTGCGCTCGCCGTAGGTGGCCACATCCGCGGCCGACTTCGGCAGGACCGTGATGCCCAGGCCGCTGGCCACCATGTGCTTCAGGGTTTCCAGTGAAGAGCCCTCGACCACCGCCTCGCCCCGTGCGTGGTCCTCGCGTATGGCCTGCTGCAGCCCCGGGCAGGCCTCCAGTACCTGGTCGCGGAAGCAGTGTCCCTCGCCCATGAGCAGTACGCGGTGGTCGGCCAGCGCGGAGGGATCTATGCGCTTCTCCTTTGCCAGGGCGTGACCCTCCGGCGTGACGACGACGAAGGATTCGTCGTAGACTGATCTGGCCACCACGTCCGTCTCGGTAAACGGGAGGGCGACGAAGACCGCGTCCAGCTCTCCCGATGCCAGTTTACGGCGCAGGCTGGCGGTGTAGTTCTCCTCGATGAACAGCGGCATCTCGGGCGCCAGTTCCTGCACGCGCGAGACCAGTTGCGGGAACAGGTAGGGGCCGACGGTGTAGATGGCGCCGACGCACAACATACTGCCCAGGGGATCCTTGCCGGCCTCCGCCAGGTGGAGCAGGTTCTGGGTCTCCTGGAGCACCGTGCGGGCCTGCTCCACGATGAGGCCGCCCGTCGGCGTGGTGCTCACCTTGTGCCGGGAGCGCTCGAACAGGCTGACCCCCAGCTCCGACTCGAGTTTCTTGATGGCGATACTCAGGGTGGGCTGGCTGACGTTGCACTGCTCGGCGGCCTTGCGAAAGTGACCTGTTTCGGACAGGGCCACGAGGTAGCGCAGTTCTGTTAGTGTCATGACGTCGGTGGCGGCAATGGGGAGGCCCTAGTTTAACCAGTGAGCGAATCGATTATGAAGAGCGCGACGGTGCTATTTATCGGTTGCGGGGACATCGGTTCTCGCGCGGGGCTCGCCCTGCGGGCGCCGGGGTGGGAGGTGCACGGGGTGCGCCGCGACACGGCGCGCCTTCCGGCGGGTTTCACCGCCCACGCGGCGGACTACACCCGCCCCGGAAGCCTGGACTTCGCCGCCGCCCTGGCCCCGGATTTCGTGGTCCTCACCTGCAACCCCTTCGACCGCTCCGAGGCGGGCTACCGCGCGGGTTTCGAGGGGGGCATGTCCAACCTGCTGACCGGTCTGGGCGCGCACCGGCCGCGCCACATCGTCATGGCGAGCAGCACGCGGGTATTCGCCGAGCGCGAGGGGGGCTGGGTCGACGAGAGCAGTCAGCTCTCGACGGAGGACGCCTGGGCCCGCGCCATCATCGACGCCGAGGCCGCGTTGCTCGACTCGGGGCACAACGCCAGCGTGGTGCGTTTCGCCGGCATCTACGGCATCCCGGGTGGAAGGCTGTTGTCCCGGGTGAGCAGGGGGGAGCTGTGCCCGGCCGAACCGGTGCGCTACACCAACCGGATACACCGGGAGGACGCCTCGGGTTTTATCGTGCACCTGCTGCGGATGGCCGCCGACGGTACCACCCCGGGGCGGGTGTACATCGGTGCCGACGATCTTCCCGCCGCGCGTTTCGAAGTGGAGTCCTGGCTCGCCGGGCAGATGGGTATCGAATACGATACCCGGGAGGTCGGGCCGGGGGCGGCGGAGCCCACGCGGCACAACACGGCGGGCCATCGGCGCTGCCGCAACGACGCGCTGCGCGGGACGGGTTACGAACTTTTGTACCCCGACTACCGCAGCGGCTACAGCGCGCTGCTGGGGCTGGACTGAAATCCGGGTTTACAGCGCCGGTCTGGCAGCCTGACCTACAGGACGAGCACCGCCTCGATCTCGATCTGCGCGCCCTTCGGCAGCGCCGCGACCTGTACGCAGGCCCGCGCGGGGTAGGGTTCCGCGAGGCGCGCGACCATCACCTCGTTGACGGCTGCGAAGTCCGCCAGGTCGACCAGCGATACGTTGACCTTAACCGCGTCGTCGAGGCTGCCGCCGGCGGCGTCGGCCACCGCGGCGAGGTTGTCGAACACGCGTTCGGCCTGGGCGGTGATGTCGCCGCCGACCAGCTCGCCGCTGTCCGGGTCCAGGGGTATCTGTCCCGACAGCCAGACCGTGTTACCGGCCTTGATGGCCTGGGAGTAGGGCCCGATTGCGTCGGGTGCGGACGGCGTCGAGATGACCGCGCGGTTGCTCATATCGCTTTCTCCCGGGCGCGAACCCCGTCAGTTCCTCACCCTGGTGACACGGCGCACATTGGGAATACTGCGCAGGCGCTTCATGATGCGCGCCAGGTGCACCCGGTTCCGCACCAGCATCTCCATGTTCACGTAGGTGAACTGGTAGTCCTTGTCCTCCGTGGAGATCTTCTCGATGTTGACCCCCATACTGTTGATGCGCGTCGCGATCACGGCGAACATGCCGCGGCGATTCTCCACCTCCACGCGCAGTTCCACCAGGTACTCGCCCTCCACCTCGTCGTCCCAGCGCAGCGCCACCACGCGCTCGCTGTTGCCGCGCATGTCCGCGAGGTTCTTGCATTCGCGGCGATGGACCACCATGCCCTTCTCGGAACTCAGGTAGCCCTCGATCGCGTCCCCCGGCAGCGGGTGGCAGCAGCGCGCGTAGCTGACCATGAAGCCCTCGGTGCCGCGGATCGCGACGGGCTGGGCGTCGCCCTCTTCCATGGGGCTGGCCTGCTGCTCACTGAGCAGTTGCTGAGCGGTGATGGCGGGCAGGCGCTTGCCCCGCGCGACATCGACCAGCAGGTCCTCCAGCTCGGCGTAGTGGTGCTGGTCCAGGAAGTCGCGCAACTCCTCCACGGAGAGTATGTCCAGCCCGCTGCCGAATCCCACCAGGGCTTTTTCCAGCAGGGTCCTGCCCAGTGCGACGGAGTCGTCGCGCGTCTGGTTTTTCAGGAAATGGTGAATACTGGAGCGCGCCTTCGCGGTGACCGCGTAGTCCAGCCAGCTGGGATTGGGCCGCGCCCCCGAAGAGGTGAGGATCTCCACGGTCTGGCCGCTCTCCAGGGGCTCGGAAAGGGGGGCGAGGCGGCGGTTGATCCGGCAGGCGACGCAGCTGTTCCCGACGTCCGTGTGCACGGCGTAGGCGAAGTCGACAGCGGTGGCGCGCCGGGGCAGTTCCAGGATGCGCCCCTTGGGCGTGAACACGTAGATCTCGTCGGGGAACAGGTCGATCTTGACGCTCTCGATGAACTCCAGCGAATCGCCCGCCCTCTGCTGCATCTCCAGCAGGCCCTGGACCCACTCCCGTGCCCGGGTGTGGCTGCCGTTGACCGAGTTGTCCTCGGCCTTGTACAGCCAGTGTGCCGCGATGCCGTTGTTCGCCATGTCCTCCATTTCGCGTGTGCGTATCTGCACCTCGATGGGCACGCCGTGCATGCCCATCAACACCGTGTGCAGGGACTGGTACCCGTTGGCTTTGGGGATCGCGATGTAGTCCTTGAAGGAACCCGGCACCGGCTTGTAGAGGCTGTGGATGCTGCCGAGCACCCGGTAGCAGGTGTCGACGGAGTCGACGAGAATCCTGAACGCGTAGATGTCCATGATCTCGGAAAAGGACTTCCGCTTGTCCTTCATTTTCCGGTAGATGCTGTAGAGGTGTTTCTCCCGGCCGATGACCGATACCTCGTGACCCTCCTGCTCGAGGGTCGCCTGGATCTGGTTCTGTATTTTTTCCACCAGCTCCTTGCGGTGGCCGCGGGCCTGGCGTATTGCCGCGTCGATACGCCGTGCCCGCATGGGGTAGAGCGCGTGGAAGCCGAGGTCCTCGAACTCCATGCGCACATTGTTCATCCCCAGGCGCTGCGCGATGGGCGCATAAATCTCCAGCGTCTCCCGCGCGATACGCCGCGCCTTGGCGGTGCTCAGCACCCCCAGCGTGCGCATGTTGTGCAGGCGGTCGGCGAGCTTGACCAGGATCACGCGTATGTCCCGTGCCATCGCCAGCGCCATCTTCTGGAAGTTCTCGGCCTGTTTTTCCTCCAGGGAGTCAAACTCCATCTGGGTCAGCTTGCTGACGCCGTCGACGAGGTCCGCCACCGTGGGCCCGAACTGGTCGCCGATGGCTGTTTTCTCGATCCCCGTGTCCTCGATGACATCGTGCAGCATGGCCGCGATGAGGCTCTGGTGGTCCATGTGCATGTCAGCGAGGATGCCGGCCACGGCGAGGGGATGGGTGACGTAGGGCTCGCCGCTGCGGCGGCGCTGGCCGTAGTGCGCCTGCTCCGCGAAGAAGTAGGCGCGCTTGACGTGGTTGGTCTGCTCGGGGTTGAGGTAGGTCTGCAGGGTGCTGCTGAGGGCGTCTATGGTCTGCATTGGTCTGATCGCCGGCCCGTGCCGGAGACGCCCCGCGGATTACATGGGCGGCTCGGTGGACTCCATGACTTCGGCCAGCTCCTCCTCGGCCTCCAGCTCTTCCTCGCGATTGAGTATATCCTGATTCACCAGGCCCTCGGCAATTTCGCGCAGGGCGATAACGGTGGGCTTGTCGGACTCTTCCTGGACCATCGGGTCCTTGCCGCCGGTGGCCATCTGGCGGGCCCGCTTGCTGGCCACCATGACCAGTTCGAAGCGGTTCTCGACGTTTTCCAGGCAATCTTCAACGGTTACACGTGCCATTCTTGAAACTTCCGTAAATGTGGGCTGCCGGGGAACCGGGCTCCGGCGGCAGCGGGTTGTTCGGTGAGGGCGTCGGCGCAGCGGGCCGGCCCGAGGGACCGCGCATTATAGCCCAGGGGCCCGGGGGGCCGTCCAGCGGAAAAAATCCCCCGGATCGCCGAGGAAAACCGCGGTTTGCGGGTCAGCTCAGGAGGTCCTGGAGGGTCTCCCTGAGGGCGACTTCCCGGCGCGCCGTGCGCAGGCGCTCGCCGGTCACGACGGCCTGCAATTCCGCCAGGGCGCGGTCGAAATCGTCGTTGACCACCAGGAAGTCGCTCTCGACGTAGTGGGACATCTCCTGGGCCGCCTGGGCCAGGCGGCTGTCGATGATGTCGGGGTCGTCCTGGCCCCGGGCGCGCAGGCGCTCCGCCAGGATCTCGCGGGAGGGGGGCAGGATGAAAATGGCGCAGGTATCGGGCACCAGGCGGCGCACCTGCCGCGCACCCTGCCAGTCAATTTCCAGGATGACGTCTGTGCCGGAGGCCAGCTGTTCCTCCACCCAGGTGCCGGAGGTGCCGTAGAGATTGCCGAAGACCCGCGCGTGCTCCAGGAACTCGGCCTGCTCGAGCATCCCCAGAAAGGTTTTCTCATCGACGAAGTGGTAGTTCACCCCGTCCTGTTCGCCCGGGCGTATGGGCCGGGTGGTGTGTGACACGGACACGCGCAGTTGCGGGCACTGCTCAAGAAGGGCGTTCACCAGGCTGGTCTTGCCAGCACCCGAGGGGGCGGAGACAGTAAAGAGCGTTCCTCTGCTGGTCATCCGGCGTTCCGTAGCGCAGTTCTATTCAATGTTCTGGATCTGTTCGCGCATCTGCTCGATCAGCACCTTGAGCTCGACGGCGTTCAGCGTCGTGTCCGCCGACTGCGACTTGGAGGACAGCGTGTTCGCCTCGCGGTTCAGTTCCTGCATGAGGAAATCCAGGCGCCGGCCGCAGGGTCCGCCCTTGTCCAGTGCGCGGCGCACCTCCGCGATGTGCGTGTCGAGCCGGTCCAGTTCCTCGTCGACGTCCGCGCGCTGGGCGAGGTAGACCAGTTCCTGCTCCAGCCGTCCCTGGTCCACATCCACGTCCAGCTCCCCGATGCGCGCCAGGACGCGGTCGCGCTGGTGCTGCAGCAGCGCCGGCAGCTGCTCCCGCGCGGTGGCGACAATGCGCTCGACCTGGTCAAGGCGATCGCGAACCATGGCCGCCAGCTTGTCGCCCTCGCGCCGGCGATTGGCGCCGAGGTTGTCCAGCGCCCCGGAAAACAGCGCCACGGCCTCCGCCTGCAAGGTCTCCTCCGACTGCTCCTCGGCGTTGTAAACACCGGGAAACTGCAGGAGTTCCAGGGGGCCGACGGGCGCCGCGTCGGGCAGTCGCGAGGCCACGGCCTGCGCCGCCTCCAGGAGTTGTTCGAGCCGCCCCTGGTCAACCGCCATCGCGCCGCCGGCACCCGGGTGGGATTGCAGGCGGACAAGGCATTCCACCTTGCCCCGCGCCAGCGCCCCGGCGAGCGCTTCACGCAGGCGCGGCTCCAGCGCGCGCAGCGCGTCCGGCATCTTGAAGCTGCAGTCCAGGTAGCGGTGGTTGACCGAGCGCACTTCCACCGTGAGCACACCCTGTGACGTGGTCGCGCTCTCGCGGGCGAAGGCGGTCATGCTGTGGATCATCGTGGGTGAGCGGCTACCTGGCGTGCTGGAAGGCAAGGAGTGTAGCAGCTTGTCCGGGAGGCATACAGGCGTGGCCGGCGAGGCGCCGATGCCGCCGCGCGCGGCGGGTAGCGCGGCAGGGACTGCCCTCGCGCGCCGGCTCGCGTATACTTGCGGCCCAGCCGATAGCGAGGAACCTGCACATGTCCCGACCCAGTGGCCGAGCGCCCGACGAACTGCGCGAGATAAGCATTACGCGACACTTTACGCGCCACGCGGAAGGCTCCGTACTCGTCGCGTTCGGTGACACCCGCGTGATCTGCACCGCCTCCGTCGAGGAGTCCGTGCCGCGTTTCCTGCGCGGGACCGGCAGTGGCTGGGTCACGGCGGAGTACGGCATGCTGCCGCGCTCAACCGGTACACGTATGGGTCGCGAGGCCGCGCGGGGCAAACAGCAGGGGCGCACCGTCGAGATCCAGCGCCTGATCGGGCGCTCGCTGCGCGCGGCGGTAGATCTCAAGCGGCTCGGGGAGCACACCATCACCATCGATTGCGACGTGATCCAGGCGGACGGCGGAACGCGTACCGCGTCCATCACCGGCGCCTGCGTCGCCCTGGTGGACGCCATCAACGACCTGCAGCGCAGGAAGCTGATCGACGACGACCCGTTGCTGGAAATGGTCGCCTCGGTATCGGTGGGTGTCTGCGACGGGGAGGTGGTCCTGGACCTGGACTACCCGGAGGACTCCTCCGCGGACACGGACCTGAACGTGGTCATGGGGGAGTCGGGGGGCTTCATCGAAGTGCAGGGCACGGCCGAGGGCGCACCCTTTTCGCGCGGCGAGCTCGACGCCATGCTGGACATGGCGTCCGCGGGTATCGGGACCTTGATAGAGGCGCAGAAAGCGGCACTGGCCGAGGGCTGAGCCCTACAACTCGATGTCGTAGTCCATGATGACCGGGGCGTGCGAGGAAAACCCGCGCGTCTTGTAGATGGCACCGTAATCAACGGCGTAGCGCAGGCCCTGTGAGATCACGTGGAAGTCCGTGCGCCAGCCGTTCGTCTCACGGTCGCCCTCCGGCCACCACGTGAACTCGTCCCGATCCGAGTTGATCTCCCGGAAGGCGTCCACGTAGCCGGACTCGAGCAACTCGTTCATCCACTGGCGCTCCTCGGCGAGAAAGCCGCTCACCGTGCTGTTGCGCTCCGTGTCCTGGACGTCGTCGGGGGTGTGGGCAATCTGCCAGTTGCCGCAGATGATGAATTCCCGCCGCTTGTTGCGCACTTTTTGCAGGTGGGCCCCGAACAGGGAGAAAAACTCGTTCTTGCGCGCCTGCTGTTCGCTGTTTCCCGGCTCCGCCGCGGGTGCCAGCAGGCAGGCCACGCTCAGGTTCTCGTAGTCCGCCTGGATGTAGCGGCCCTCCATGTCGAAGTCGGCGAAACCGAGTCCGGTCATGATGGCCTTGGGCAGCTCACGGCAGTAGATCGCAACACCGTTGGCCACACCGTCGATGTCATCGAAGAAATAGGCGTTGTACTCCCCCGGAAAGTACAGGCTGTCCTGCAGGTCGTACTCCGAGCAGCGCAGGTCCTGGATGCAGATAAAGTCGGCGTCCTGCTCCTGCAGCCACTCGTAGAAGCCCTTTTCTGCGGCGGCCTGTATCCCGTCAGCGCTGAAACTGATGATTCTCATCTAAAATCCGTCGATGTAGCCTGTTGTAAAAGCCCGCGTGTTCGCCCGTCGCTGGAAGAGCGTGTATCATGCGCGGTGCGCTGCCTGGCCACTGCGTGCACGGGGTGCGATGTGATCCCGGGCTTTGAGCAACTGCACGGCAACTGCTTACAGTCACTGTATAGTGAAGTGTGCCGGGCCTCGCCACTGCTGATTTATAATGATGCCGCGCGTAGATGAGGTCCCGGTTGAATCCCGTCGCCAGGGAGCGGTGCGGGCCGGACCTGCGTATTCTATATCCTGTCCCGGCAAATACAATGCCCAGTTGAGCCACCGGAATTCGTCATGCAAGCCTACCAGAGGGAGTTTATCGAACTTGCACAGAAACACGACGTGCTGAAGTTCGGTGAGTTTACACTCAAGTCGGGGCGGATCAGCCCCTACTTTTTCAACGCCGGGGCGTTTTCCAGCGGCTCGGCCCTCGCCGCCCTCGGGCGGTGTTACGCGTCGGCGATCGTCGACGCCGGGATCGAGTTCGACGTTTTGCTTGGTCCCGCCTACAAGGGCATTCCCCTCGCCGCCTGCACCGCGGTCGCGCTGGCGGACCACCACGGCATCGATGCGCCCTTCGCCTACAACCGCAAGGAGGCCAAGGACCACGGCGAGGGGGGTAAGCTGGTGGGCGCGCCGCTGAGCGGCCGGGTACTGGTCATAGACGACGTGATCACCGCGGGAACCGCCGTGCGCGAGGTCATCGCCCTGATCGAGGGGGCCGGCGCGGCGCTGGCGGGGGTGGTGATCGGCCTGGATCGCCAGGAGCGCGGCAGCGGCGACACCTCGGCAGTACAGGAACTGTCCGCCATCCAGGGCGTGCCGGTAGTGGGTATCGTGGAGATGGCGCATATCATCGACTACCTGCGGGACACCGGAAACGGCCCCCCGGACGCTCTCCAGAGTATGGAGGATTACCGCGAACGCTACGGGGTTTGACCTTGTACCGCCCCTTGGCAGGCAATATATTTGGGGTATGAAAACACCGGTTCTAGCGCGCGCGCATGGCGTACTGCTGGCGTGTGCGCTTCTCCCTGCGCCCGCGCTGGGAAAGGGCGGCGAGCTCTATCGCTACCACAATGACCAGGGCAACGTGGTCGTGGACTACCAGGTGCCCGCGGAGTACGTCGGCAAGGGCTACGAAGTGCTCAACGACGAGGGCATGGTCATCCGGGTAGTGCCGCGGGAACTCACGGAAGAGGAGAAAAAGGCCGCGGACGCCCAGAAGAAGCTGGAGGACGCCGCCCGGGCGGAGCAGGAGCGCCTGCGCCAGTGGGACGAGTCCCTCATGATGCGCTACAGCACCGTGGCGGACATCGAGGCGGCCCGGGAGCGGGCCCAGCAGGACCTGCGCATCCGTCTCAGCATCCTGAAAGGAAACCGCCGCTCACTGAAGCAGAAAGTTGAGAACTACCAGGCCCAGGCGGCCGATATCGAGCGGGCGGGTATGGAGGTCGACGTGGAGCGCCTGCGCGCCATCGAGGACCTGCAGAACGAGATCGGCGCCACCGACCGCGCGATCGCGGACCGGCAGCGGGAGATCGAGGATGTCGCGGCGACCTACCAGCTCGACATCGACAGGTTTGAGCAGCTGCTGGAGGTGGTGGAGCTGCGCCGCACCCTGAGCCAGCGCCCGTAGCAGCTACCCCGGACGCAAGTCCAAGCGGTTGATTTCCTGTACGTTTTAGCCCGAGGGCCCGTTTCAGGTGCCCTGCCGCGCGAAGCCGGCCGCCTGGCCCGCGATGGGCTGGGTCACCGCTTCCCTGAAGAAACCGCTCATCAGCAATTCCCACTGCAGCGCCCACTCGGCGGTCGGCGCGCGCTGAAAGCCGCTGCGTACGTACTGTGAAATACGTCCCTCGGCGGTCGCCATGAGCAGGTTGCTGGCGGCGGCCAGGGGAATGACCGGGCGCAGGCCCTCGCGCAGCTCCGCCTCCCGGATCACCTGGCGCAGCTGGGTTTCAAACCGGTCGAACAGTTGTGCCACGCGCTGGTGCAGGCGGTCGGTCTCGCCCGCCAGTGCGTCGCCGGTGAGTATCCGGGTGATACCCGGATTGCGCTCGGCAAACGCGAGCAGGAGCAGGAGCATCTTCTCGCAGCGCCGCGCGGCGGTTGGCTCTTCATTCAGAATAATACTGACACGGCTGAACAGGGTGTCCTCGATGAACTCGATGAGGCCCTCGAACATTTTCGATTTACTGGGAAAGTGCCGGTAGAGAGCCGCCTCTGAAACGCCGACCTGTTTGGCGAGCCCTGCCGTTGTAATCCTGTTGCCGGGGTTGGCCTCCAGCATCTGGGCCAATGCTTCCAGAATTTGTTGGCGCCGTTGGGATTTTCTGGCAGGCATGGCGTTCCACGTTTCGATGGCAGTACAACCAATGCTAGCTGCAACCCGGGCGCCCTGCAATAAGCGCGACAACAATGAGTCGCGTTTTTTTTGTTTCGAGCGCGGTCAGCGTCTGTTTGTTATGAGTGTGCCCATACCTTCATCGGTGAAAGTTTCGAGCAATACCGCGTGCGGCACAGTGCCGTCGATGATATGTGCGCTGGTCACGCCGCCTTTTACCGCGTCGAGCGCGCAGCGTATTTTCGGCAGCATGCCGCCTTTGATCGTGCCGTCCTCGATCAGCCGGTCGACCTGCGCGGTGTCCAGGCCGGTGAGGGTGTCGCCGTCCTTGTCCAGCAGGCCGGCCACGTTGGTCAGCAGCATGAGCTTCTCCGCCCGCATCACTTCTGCCAGTTTGCCGGCGACCAGGTCGGCGTTGATATTGTAGGTGGTGCCGTCCTCGCCCACGCCGATGGGGGCGATCACGGGTATGAAATTGCTTTCCACGATCACGTCCAGCACGGAGGTATCGATCTGCCTGACCTCCCCGACATGCCCGATATCCACTATTTCCGGGGCCTCCAGCTCGGGGCCGCCGCGATTCACCACCAGCTTGCTGGCCCGGATCAGCTGCCCGTCCTTACCCGTGACCCCCAGCGCCTTGCCGCCGTTGCGGTTGATGGAAGCGACGATCTCCTTGTTCACACTGCCGCCGAGCACCATCTCGACCACGTCCATGGTGGCCGAGTCGGTGACGCGCATGCCATCGACGAATTCGGTCTGGATATTCAGCTTTTCCAGCAGGGCGCCGATCTGGGGGCCGCCGCCGTGGACGACCACCGGGTTCATGCCGACAAGTTTCATAAGCACCACGTCCCGCGCGAAGCTCTCGTGCAGGAGGGGGTCCACCATGGCATTGCCGCCGAACTTGACCACGATGGTCTTGCCGGTGAAACGCTGGATGTAGGGCAGGGCCTCGGTCAGGACCTGCGCGATGTTGAGGGCCGCAGCGCGATCGAGAGACATGTCTGGTGCCTCAGTCCCTAAAAGTTGAGTTCGACCTCAGGGTCGACCAGCGCTATCTGGGCGCGGAATTCGTCCTGGATCATCTCCAGGTTTTCGGCGGTATCCGCCTCGAACCGCGCGGTGAGGGCGGGCCCCGTGTTGGATGCACGGACCAGGCCCCAGCCATCGCTGAAATCGACCCGGATACCGTCCATCGTGTTTACTTTCCCGGACGAGAAGTCGGCATTGGCGACGATCTTGTCCATTAACTGGAACTTGTATTCATCCGATACCGGGATGATGATCTCGGGAGTGTTGACGGTGACGGGAAACTTGTCAATGCAGTCGTCGAGGCTCTCCCCGTGGGTGCTGAGGATTTCCGCGAGCCGGGCGGCGGCGTACATGCCGTCGTCGAAGCCGTACCAGCGCTCCCCGAAGAAGATATGGCCCGAGAACTCGCCGCCGAGCAGGGCGCCGGTCTCCTGCATCTTCTCCTTCATGAAGGCGTGGCCGGTCTTCCACAGTACGGGCCGACCGCCGTGCCTGGTGACCAGCTGGGTCAGGTTGCGGCTGCACTTCACGTCGAAGACCACGTCCGCCCCGGGGTTGCGCGAGACCACATCCTGGGCGTAGAGCATCAGCAGGATGTCCGAGCGCACGATGCGCCCGCTGGAGGTGACCACGGCCAGCCTGTCCCCGTCCCCGTCGAAGGCCACGCCCAGGTCGGCGCCGTTCTCCTTTACCGCCCTGGCCAGGTCGGCGAGGTTCTCCTCGTTGCTGGTGTCCGGGGGGTGGTTGGGGAAATTGCCGTCCACCTGGCAGTACAGGGGCACGACCTCGCAGCCCAGGTCCTCGAACAGGCTGGGGGCGATATCCCCCGTGACGCCGTTGCCGGCGTCGATCACGATCTTCAGCGGCACCGCGATTGCCACGTCGTGGAGCAATTCTTCTATATAAGCGGGAATGATGTCCTCGCGGATCATGCGGCCGTTGCCCTTGCTGAAGTCGCCCGCGACCACCCGGTCGCGGATGTCCTGTATGCCTCCCGCGGCGATGGTCTGCTGGTTCAGTACGACCTTCAGGCCGTTGTAGTCCGCCGGGTTGTGGCTGCCGGTGATCATGATGCCGGAGCGGTAGTTCAGGTGCCGGGTCGCGAAGTAGAGCAGTGGTGTGGGCACCATGCCGATATCGACGATGTCGCGGCCGGTCTCCATCAGGGCGCGGATCAGCGCGGACTTGATCCGGGGGCTGGAGGCGCGGCCGTCGCAGCCCACGATCAGCGCCTGCTCGTCCATCTCCCCGGCGATGGTGCCGATGGCCTTGGCGATGCGCGTGACCAGTTCGTCGTCCAGCTCCGTCTTGGCGTTGCCGCGGATATCGTAGGCTCGGAAGATGTGCTCGGGCAGGCCGGTGTCGGAGGTCGCCGCCGCCGGCTCCTCCGGCGAGGTGTCCAGGTCCAGGTCCAGCGCTTCCTCCTCCTGCTCCTCGTCGAGGATGGGCTGGGACTGGAACATGGGGTTGGTGAGGTCGGGCTGCCCCTCGAAGCCCTCCGGCTCCGCGGCGGGTAGCGAGGAGGACGCGGAGCTGCTCTGGCGCAGCGCGCGCAGCGTGGCGCGGCGCAGTTGCTTGGCGAGGGACACCAGTTCCGGCACAGACAGCTCCAGCGGTGACTTGCGATCCGCGGCGGAGATGATCTTGCCGACCTGCGCGTCCAGCGCCCGGGGAAACATCACGAGGAAGATGCCCACGCAAGCCACACCGGCAGCCAGCGCCACAAGCAGGACCAGGTAGATCGGCGTGGCGGAGATGGCGAGTTCGTCGAGCAGGCCGTCGGAAGGGGTAAAGGACACGCTCCAGGTCGTCTCGGGGATTTCGGCGTGACGGGTGTAGTCGTTCTCGCCGGCGGTGCCGGCCTTGGCGACGATGTCCGAGCGCTCCAGGCCGGTGGAGGTCGTGTACCGCTGCTCCAGCAGGAACTTGCCCGCGTCTGCGTCCAGGGAAGCCAGCTCCTTCGACAGGGTCTTGTTGTCCATGGTGAAGATGATGACCGCCTGGCGCTCGGGGATGCGCGGGTGGGCGACTTTCGCGGCGAGGGAGGTCAGCCAGTTGTCCTCGAACCGGTAGGCCTCGGGCTGGGTCTCCTCGCCCTCGCTGGCGCGGCGCACGAGGTCGACCTCGATGTGATTGCGCAGCCCGCGATTGCCGCCGGAAAAGTCGGCGGTGCCCAGGTCGCCGATGGGAATGATGCGCAGGCTGATCACCTCGGGGAAATAATCCAGCATCGCCTGTTCCACGAGCTCTATGTCACTGCGCGAGCGGCTGGCGATCGCCGACAGGGCCAGCGGTGACTGGGCGGCGCCGACCACACGCGCCTCCAGCCCGGCGAACATGCGGTGCATGTTGGTGGCCTGCTGCAGTGCAAAGGAGTTGGATACACGGTCGATCTGCTCATGCTGCAGCGAGGGTTCGCGCAGCATGAGCAGGAAGGCGAATCCCAGCGCGACGGGCACCATCACCACCAGCAGGGCGAGCAGGCCCGTCTGGCGCAGCGCGTTACCCTTCGCAGTGATGCCCTGGGGGCTGTTGGTGGCCGGCGCCTGCTGCTCGTCCCCTTCCCCGGCTTCCTTGTTCTTTTTCCCGAGTTTGAACTTCAACGCTTCAGTTCCCTGGTCTTTGGGAAATGATATTACATAGCCGCGCCCGCAGAATACGAACAACTGCCGTTTTCTGCACTTTCTGCGATTTCGTGAATTCGCCCGGAACCCTCGCCGGGGAAGGGATGGGGGTCAATCGGGGGTCTCGAGGCGCCCGGCTATCAGCTCGATCACCCGGCGGGCGATGGTGCCTTTGCCCGCCCGGGCGAGCGCCGCCTGGCCCCCCGCCCACAGCACGGTGGCGGCGTTCTCGTCGCTGCCGAAACCGATTCCGGGGTCGGAGACGTCGTTGGCGACGATCATGTCGAGACCCTTGCGCTCCAGCTTGTCGCGCGCGTAGTCCACGACGTTGTCCGTCTCCGCCGCGAAGCCCACGGTGAAGGGGCGGAACTCGCTGGCGGCCACCGCGGTCACGATGTCCGGGTTGCGCACCAGGTCGAGGCTCATCGCGTCGGTGCTCTTCTTGATTTTCCGGTCGCTCACCTCGGCGGGGCGGTAGTCGGCCACCGCCGCGCAGGCGATGAAGATATCGCAGTCGGGCAGTCGCGCCAGGCAGGCGTCCAGCATCTCCTGCGCGCTGTCGACTCCGACGCACTCGACGTGCTCAGGGACGTCGCGGCTGACGGGTCCGCTGACAAGGGTCACCCGGGCGCCGGCGTCGGCCGCGGCCGAGGCCAGGGCGTAGCCCATCTTGCCCGAGCTGTGGTTGCTGATGTAGCGCACCGGGTCCAGCGCCTCCCGGGTCGGCCCGGCGGTGATGACCACGCGCCTGCCGGCCAGCAGGCCCGTTTCGAACAGTGCCGCCGCGGCCGCCGCGATCTGCGGCGGCTCCTCCATGCGCCCGGGGCCCACGTCGCCGCAGGCCTGCTCACCCTCGGCGGGACCGACCAGGTGCACCCCGCGCCGGGCGAGTGTGTCGATGTTCTCGGCGGTGGCGGTGTCGCGCCACATCTGCTGGTTCATCGCCGGGGCCAGCATCAGCGGCGCCGGGGTGGCGAGGGCGACCGTGGTGAGCAGGTCGTCGGCGCGGCCGGCGGCCAGGCGGGCGATGAGGTCCGCGGTAGCCGGCGCCACAAGCAGCAGGTCCGCCCAGCGCGCCAGCTCGATGTGGCCCATGCCCTGTTCCGCCTCCGCGTCCAGAAGATCGGTGTGCACCGGGTTGCCGGAGAGCGCCTGCAGGGTCAGGGGCGTGATGAACTCCAGCGCGCCGCGGGTCATCACCACGCGAACGGTGGCGCCGCGGTCCTGCAGCTGTCGCACCAGTTCCGCGGACTTGTAGGCCGCGATGCCGCCGCTCACCCCGAGCACGACATTGCGATTGAAAAGATGTGCCATTCGCGGGCCCGACTTGGGAAACTAGCGAGGTGGAACGATACCACCGACAGGGGCCCTTTGACATCGACCCCGCGGCGGCGCGGGACTGGGACAGCGACGGCACAGGGAGAAGCGCCATGGGCATAGCGGGACTGCTGCCGGGGGAGGGCCCGAGGGAAAAAATGCTCGAACTGGGCCCGGATGCCCTGTCGGACGTCGAGCTGCTCGCGGTGCTGCTCGGCACGGGCTGCCGGGGCCGCAGTGCGCTGGACCTGGCGCGGGACCTGCTGGGCCAGTTCAGCGACCTCACCGGCCTGCTGCGGGCGGGGCAGGCGTCCCTGCTGGCCTTCCCGGGGATGGGCCCCGCCCGTTACAGCCAGCTGCGCGCCGCCCTGGAACTGGCCCGGCGCCAGGCACTGCAGTCGGTGTGCACCGGGGACGTGTTGTCCAGCCCGGCGGAGACCCGGCGATTTTTGCAGTACCACCTCGGGAGTCACAGCAGGGAGGTGTTCTGCTGCCTGTTCCTGGACAGCCAGCACCGGGTGCTGCGCTGCGAGAACCTGTTTTTCGGCACCCTCGACGGGGCGGCGGTGTACCCGCGGGAGGTGGCGGTGCGGGCGCTGCAGAACGGGGCCGCGGCGGTCATTTTTGCCCACAACCACCCCTCCGGGGTGGCGGAACCCTCCAGCGCCGACCGGCGCATCACCGAGCGCCTGCGCGCGGCCCTGGGGCTGCTGGACATCCGCGTCCTGGACCACATCATCGTGGGCGCAGGGCGGCAGTTTTCCTTCGCCGAGGAGGGCCTGCTGTAGCCCCCGGGGGCGGCCTTGCCAGCGAGGGGGGCTTCTGGTATAAAGTCGCGCTCCGCGCGGCCTGCAGGCCCGGCGCTACCAGTTTTCAGGCGGGTTTTACTCACGAAAATCCCGCTCTCGGGAGAAGGAATACCATGGCCAGAGTATGTCAGGTGACGGGCAAGCGCCCGGTAACCGGGAACAACGTGTCACACGCGAAGAACCGCACCAAGCGGCGCTTCCTGCCCAACCTCCACCAGCACAGGTTCTGGCTGGAGTCCGAGAAGCGCTTCGTGTCCCTGCGCGTGTCCAGCAAGGGTATGCGCATCATCGACAAGAAGGGCATCGAACAGGTGCTCGAAGACATCCGCGCCCGCGGTGAAAAGGTTTAAGGCAAGGCCTGAAGGAGAGCAGCAATGAGAGAAAAGATCCGCATGAATTCCTCCGCCGGCACCGGCCACTTCTACACCACGGACAAGAACAAGCGCACCACGCCGGACAAGCTGGAAAAGAAGATGTACGACCCCGTCGTGCGCAAGCACGTCATGTACAAGGAAGGCAAAATCAAGTAACTGCCCCCAGACGACGAAACCCCGGCAGCGCCGGGGTTTTTTTTGCCCCGGGCCAGCCGCTCGTGCATGCTGGCATCGACAACCCGATCCAGAAACGCCATGCCGGAACTCCCAGAAGTCGAGACCACGCGCCGCGGTGTCGAACCCCACTGCACCGGGCGCCGCGTGGAACGCGTCGTGGTGCGCGAGTCGCGCCTGCGCTGGCCGGTGCCGGCGGATCTACCCAACCATTTACAAGGTGAGCTGATAGAGAGCGTATCGCGGCGCGCCAAGTATCTCCTGTTCAGGACCAGCGAGGGGGAGCTCATGCTCCACCTGGGCATGTCCGGATCCCTGCGGGTGGTGGACCCTGCGACGCCCCCGCTCACCCACGACCACGTGGATATCGTCCTGGAGGGGAACACGTGCCTGCGTTTCAACGATCCGCGGCGCTTCGGGTCACTGCACTGGCTGGCGCCGGGAGCGCCGCGGCCGCTGCTCGACCACCTTGGGCCAGAGCCCCTCTCGGCGGGCTTTGACGGCGCCCTGCTGTACCGGCTTTCGCGGGGCCGGCGCGGGGCGGTGAAGAACTTCATAATGGACGGAAAAGTGGTGGTTGGTGTTGGTAATATTTACGCCAGCGAGGCGCTGTTTCTCTCCGGAATCCGGCCCGACCGGGCTGCCGGGCGCGTTTCCCTGGCCCGCTACGAATCCCTCGCAGAAAATATAAAGCAAGTGCTCACTTCGGCTATAGAGCAGGGCGGGACTACGCTTCGGGACTTCGTGGGCAGCGATGGCAAGCCCGGGTACTTCGCCCAGCAGCTGCTGGTTTACGGCCGCACGGGGGAGCCCTGCCGGGTCTGCGGAGGCGCCCTGAGGGAGGCCCGCCTGGGTCAGCGCAGCAGTGTCTACTGCGTGACTTGCCAGCGCTGATCGGACTACACTGTCCGTACAGGGGAACGTAAACGGGTGCAAACAACCCGGGAGTGAATAACGATGAAAATAATGGCTGGCGCACGTCGCGCCATCGCGGCACTGCTTATCGCCTGCATGGTATTGCCGCAAACGCTCATGGCCCAGGACGCGGTCGATGACAGTCCCAACGAGTTCGCCATGGTCGGTGACCTGCTGGTCGCCAGGCCCCTGGGTCTCGTGATGGTGGTGGGCGGCACGGCCGCCTGGATAGTCTCCCTTCCCTTCACCCTGCTCTCCGGCCACGCCGGTGAAGCGGCGGGCACGCTGATAGGCGGCCCGGTGGAGACCACCTTCATGCGCTGCCTCGGTTGTCGCAACCCGGGTTACACCGGCAAGGACATCGAGCGGGCGCGGGAACTCGCCGCCGAAGAAGAAGCCGCCGCCGAGGAAGAGGCCGAATAGGACCCGGGGGCCGCGCCCTCAGCCCGAGAACTTCGCCTTCAGTGCCGAGGCCACGGGCTCCGGCACGAAGGGACTGATATCCCCGTCCAGGGAGGCAATTTCCCGCACCAGTGACGAGGAGATGTAGGACAGGTGCTCGGAGGGCGTCAGGAAGACGCTCTCGAATTCCGGGTTCATCGCCCGGTTCATATTGGCCAGCTGAAACTCGTACTCGAAATCCGCCACCGCGCGCAGGCCGCGCAACACGCAGCGCGCGCCCTGGCTCTGGACGAAGTGCGTCAACAGGATGTTGAACCCCTCCACTTCCACGTTGTCCAGGTGTGACAGGGTCGACTCGCACAACGCGACGCGTTCCTCCAGGCTGAACAGCGGCGTCTTCTTCTCACTGTGCGCAATCGCCACCACCACGCGATCGAACAGCCGCGCGGCGCGCTCGGCGAGATCCACGTGGCCGTTGGTGATCGGGTCGAAGGTGCCCGGGTAGATGACGCAGTTGGTTCTCATGGGTCTGGCCCCTGCTGGCGGCGAGACGGGCGATGGTAAACAATTTGCCAGGGCGCCACAACGAAGGGTGCGGTGCTGAGGCGGCGCCGGCCGGCTCAGTCGGTGCTGAGCAGGCGGTAGGTCACCCCGCCCGCGGTTTTCTCCCGGTGGATGCCCCAGCCGTCCGGCAACTCTGGGCGGCTTTCACTCCCGCCGATCTCGAGGTACACCAGGGCGCCCGGCAAGAGCAACCCTCGCTCCGCGAGGAGGGCCAGCGAACCCGCCGCGAGGTCCCGGTCGAAGGGCGGATCCACGAAGATCAGGTCCCAGGGCTCACGGGCGCGGCGCAGGAAGTCCTCCGCCGTCACCGCATGGCATTGCCCGGACTCCCCGGCGTCGAGCGCCTGGAGGTGGGCCGCGATCGCGCTGACCGCGGGCCTGGACGCATCCACGAAATCGCAGTGGGCCGCTCCGCGGGAAAGGGCCTCCAGTCCCAGTGCGCCGCTGCCGGCGAACAGGTCTGCGCAGCGGGCCCCCTGGATGTGGGGCGCGAGCCAGTTGAACAGGGTTTCGCGCGTGCGGTCCGCCGTCGGCCGCAGGCCCTCGGCGGCGGTGAAGCGCAGTTTGCGGCCGCGCCAGCGGCCGCCGATGATGCGCAGTACTCCCGATCGTTTGCCCGCTCTGCCCATGTCCCGCCGCCCCGATGACGCGCCTGATGTCCGTGCAATTCCCGCGAACCGACTCTACGCGCCGATTCTACGGGTTAATTCTACAGGCCAATTCTACGGGCCAACCCTACCGGCTAATTCTACCGGCCCTGCAAGAGTGATAGGATAAATGCCCTTGCAGACGTTCGTTTGCGCATCCCAGGGCCCACCTGAATAATGGCATTGTTCAGGGGTGTCGACAAAAGTAAGGCAACGATGAAGTTTTTCAGACGCAACAAGGCGGACGACGCCGGGGGCGAGCCGCCCGCCGGGGATGCTGTCCCCGCCGTGGCCTCAGAGCCGGTTGATGGCGAGCAGCCGGAGCGGGCCGTCGCAACGCCGGGCCCGGCCGAACCGGCACCTGCCACCCCCGGAGACGACGCCGGTGCCACTCCCGTGGACGACGCCGATACCAACCCCGCGGACGACACCGGGGAGCGCGAGGGGTTTTTCACGCGCCTGCGACGCGGGCTGGGGCGCACCAGCGAAAACCTGGTGCAGGGCGTCGGCAACCTGTTCCTCGGGCGCAAGGAAATCGACGCGGACCTGCTGGAGGAGCTCGAGTCACAGCTCTTGCTCGCCGACGTGGGCGTCGACGCGACGGTGGAGATCATCGAGCGCCTCACCCAGCGCGTATCGCGCCGGGAGCTGACCGACGCCGCGGCCCTGGAGGCGGCGCTGAAAGAGGAGTTGCTGGGGCTGTTGCAGCCCTGTGAGCAGCCGCTGGAGGCCGGCGGCGGCGCACCGTTCGTCATTCTCATGGTGGGCGTCAACGGCGTCGGCAAGACCACCACGATCGGCAAGCTCGCCAGGCACTACATGGGCCAGGGCCGTTCCGTCATGCTCGCCGCCGGGGACACCTTCCGCGCCGCCGCCGTCGAGCAGCTGCAGGTCTGGGGCGAGCGCAACGACGTGCCGGTCATCGCGCAGCACACGGGGGCGGACAGCGCCTCGGTGGTCTTCGATGCACTGCAGGCGGCCCAGGCGCGCGGCGTGGATGTACTTATCGCTGATACCGCCGGCAGGCTGCACAACAAGGACAACCTCATGGAGGAGTTGAAGAAGGTGGTTCGGGTGATGGGCAAGCTGGATCCCGGCGCGCCCCACGAGGTCATGCTGGTGCTGGACGCCGGCACCGGTCAGAACGCCCTGGCCCAGGCGGAGAACTTCCAGCAGTGGGTGGGGGTGACGGGGATCACCCTGACCAAGCTGGACGGCACCGCGAAGGGCGGTGTGATCTTCGCCATTGCACGCAAGCTCGGCCTGCCCATTCGCTTCATCGGCGTGGGTGAGTCGGCGGCCGACCTGAGGCCGTTTCACGCCGGGCAGTTTATCGAAGCCCTGTTCGCGGGGAGCGACACCGCTGCATGATCTCGTTTGAGCGGGTCGGCAAGCGCTACGGCGAGGGCCACGACGCCCTGCGCGACGTCAGTGTGGAGATCGAGCGCGACGAACTGGTGTTCCTGACCGGGCATTCCGGCGCCGGCAAGAGCACGCTGTTGCGGCTGATCATGCTGATGGACCGGCCCACCCGGGGCCGTGTGACCGTGGATGGCCGCGATCTCGACAGCGTCCCGCGGCGCGCCATTCCCCGCCACCGCCGCGACATCGGCGTCGTGTTCCAGAATCACCAGCTGCTGTACGACCGCCCGGTGTACGACAACGTCGCCCTGCCGCTGGTCATAGCCGGTTACGACCACCGGGAGATCGGCCGCCGGGTGCGCGCCGCACTGGACAAGGTGGGCCTGCTGGAGCGCGAGCGCGCCATGCCCGTGACACTGTCCGGCGGCGAACAGCAGCGGGTCGGCATTGCGCGCGCCGTGGTGGGTCGCCCGAAAATCCTGCTGGCGGACGAGCCCACGGGCAACCTCGACCCGGCGCTGTCCGCGGAGATCATGCAGTTGTTCGAAGCCTTCAACCAGGTCGGGGTCACGGTGCTCATCGCCAGCCACGACCTGGTGCTGATCTCGCGCCTGCACCACCGGATTCTCACGCTGAAGGAAGGGCGCCTGGTCAGCGGGAGCGCGGCGCCGTGATGGGGCGCGGGGAGCGGGCGACTCGGCGCGAGGGCGCGAGTCTCAGCCGCGCCCAGTGGCGTGACCGTGTCCGCGCGTGGCTGCACCACCACCGGCTCTCCGCTGCCGACAGCCTGCTCAAGGTTCTCGAGCGGCCGGGCGCCAGCCTCCTGACCTGGCTGGTGATCGGCATCGCCCTGGCCCTCCCGGTGGGATTCGACATCGCGCTGGACAATATCGATCGGCTGGGCGCGGGCTGGCAGAGTCCCGCCCAGGTGTCGCTTTTCCTAGGGGAGGACACACCGCGGGAGCACGCGGTCGAACTGGCGGCGGAACTGGACGCGCGCGGGGAGGTCGCGACCGCAACGTTCATGGCCCGCGAGGAAGCACTGGCGGAGTTCAGGACTCTGTCAGGTTTTGCCGACGTCCTGGACAGCCTGCCCGACAACCCGCTGCCCCATGTCATCCTGGTGACCCCGGACCGGGCCCTCGACGAGGGCGCCGTGGCGGCACTGCGCGATGAACTGGCGGATGTGACGGGTGTCGCCGAGGCGGTGCTGGACACCCAGTGGCTGGCGCGGATGCAGGGCATCATGGCCGTCGGCCGCAGCCTGGTGCTCGCGGTCGGCGCGGTGCTGGTGCTGGGGGTGATACTGGTGCTGGGCAACACGATCCGCCTGGCCATCGAGAACCGTCGCGAGGAGATCGTGGTGGTCAAGCTGGTCGGCGGCAGCAACGCCTTCGTGCGCCGGCCCTTCCTCTATACGGGGCTCTGGTACGGCGTGGGCGGCGGCCTGTTCGCCGGCCTGCTGGTCAGCGCCGCCCTGGCCTGGCTGGAGGCCCCGGTGGCCGCACTGGCCGCGCTCTACGACAGCGCCTTCACCCTCGCCGGCCCCGGCGTCATGGGGGTGCTCAACCTGGTGGTCCTGGGCGGCCTGCTGGGCCTGGCGGGCGCCTGGCTGGCGGTGACCCGACACCTCTCCGGGATCGAGCCACGCTAGAGCATATTTGCCCCTAAGTGGTTGAATTACAATAATTTAATAAACGCACTCTTGAATTGGGGGGAACTTATCCACAGTTAGCACTCTAAGGGAATGAGTGCTAAAATTGCGTCCCAATGACACGGAGGATTGCCGCAATGAGCAAGAGTCTGCAACCGCTTGACCAGATGGCCCCCGGGGCCAACCTGCCCGCCTATATCCAGGCGGTGAGCGCCATTCCCGTGCTCAGTGCCGAGCGCGAGCGGGAACTGGCCCGGGACTTGTTCTACAACGACAACCTCGACGCCGCCCGGGAACTGGTCATGTCCCACCTGCGCTTCGTCGTGCATATCGCGCGCAGCTATTCAGGCTACGGCCTGGCCGAGGCCGACCTCATCCAGGAGGGCAACGTCGGCCTGATGAAGGCGGTGAAGCGTTTCGACCCTGAGAAAGGCGTGCGCCTGGTATCGTTCGCCGTGCACTGGATCAAGGCCGAGATGCACGAGTTTATCCTGCGCAACTGGCGCATCGTCAAGGTGGCGACCACCAAGGCCCAGCGCAAGCTGTTCTTCAACCTGCGCAGCGCAAAGAAATCCCTCGCCTGGCTGACTCGCGACGAGGCACAGGCCGTGGCCGACGACCTCGGGGTCAACGTGGAGGAGGTGCAGCGCATGGAGGGCCGGCTGAGCTCCCGCGACGTGGCCTACGAACAGCCCGTCGACGCGGACGAAGACTCCGCCTGGCAGGCCCCCCAGTTCTACCTGGAGGACCGCGGCAGCGACCCTGCAGCCCTGGTCGAGTCCAGCGACTGGCAACAGAGCAGCGAGAACGCGCTGCACGGCGCACTGGCCGACCTCGACGAGCGCAGTCGCGACATCCTCGCCCGCCGCTGGCTGGCGGAGGAGAAGTCCACGCTGCAGGAGCTGGCGGACGAGTACGGTGTCTCCGCGGAGCGCATCCGGCAGCTCGAGCAGGGTGCCATCAAGAAGCTGCGCACCGCGCTGGCTTAATCCGTAACCATCGAAAAAGGGGTCAGACCTGAGGTCTGACCCCTTTTTTTGGCCGCTTTTTTTACTACACTGCCCCCATGGCGAAACTCTTCATCACCCTGGCGTCACTCAGCGGCATGCTCGCGGTCGCCTTCGGCGCCTTCGGTGCACACGCCCTCCGGGACCGTCTCGACGACTACGCCCTCGGCGTTTTCGAGACGGCGGTGCAATACCACTTCTACCACAGTCTCGCGCTGCTGGCGGTGGGGGTGATCGCACTGCAACAGCCGCAGGCGGCACTGCTGCGCTCCAGCGGCTGGCTGTTCCTGCTCGGTATTGTCGTTTTTTCCGGCAGTCTCTACCTGCTCAGCATGACGGGGATGCGCTGGCTGGGCGCGGTGACACCCCTGGGGGGCCTGTCCTTCATCGCGGGCTGGGCCTGCCTCGCCGCGGCCGGCTGGAAGCTCGTTTCCTGACGATTACCTGTGACCGCTAGCGACAGGCGCCGTCCCATTCGCAGTTACGTCCTGCGCGCCGGACGCATGACCGATGGCCAGCGCCGCGCCTTCGAGGAAGGCTGGTCGCGCTTCGGGCTCGAGCACGGCGACGGCGCACCGGACTTCGCCCGTGTCTTCGGGCGCGAGGCGCCACTGACCCTGGAGATCGGTTTCGGCATGGGGCAGTCCCTGCTCGCCATGGCCGCCAACGACCCGGAGCGCGACTTCATCGGCGTGGAGGTGCACCGTCCGGGCGTCGGCAAGCTCCTGCACGGCACGCGCGAGCAGGGCGTGGACAACATCCGCGTGTACTGTCACGACGCCGTCGAGGTTCTGCGCGACTGTATCGCCGACGGCGCCCTGGACACGGTGCAGATCTACTTCCCCGACCCCTGGCACAAGAAGCGCCACCACAAGCGCCGCCTGATCCAGCCGCCCTTCGTCGAGCTGCTGGCGGACAAGCTGCGCGCCGGCGGCACCCTCCATCTCGCCACCGACTGGGAGAACTACGCGGAGCAGATGCTCGAGGTGCTCAGCGCGTCGCCGCGGTTGCGCAACACCTGCGACGCGGGCGGCTTCGCACCGCGGCCCGACCACCGCCCACTCACCAAGTTCGAGCGGCGCGGCGAGCGCCTGGGGCACGGGGTGTGGGACCTGGTGTTTGAGCGGGTGTGAGACTGTTGCTGTTCAAAAACCTAACTGTTCCCACTGCGCGCCCGCAACTTCCTCACCGGGGACCGCAAAAGCGCCATCCATGGCAGCTCGCGCTCGGCCATCCATGGCCTCGCACGCCCCCGGTGTGAAAGTTCCGACCCCGCAGTGAGTTCGGCTTGCCAACTACTCCGCCATAAACTCCGCCACGACGCTGTCAAGGAACCGCCGCCCCAGCGCGGTTGTGCGCACCCGCTCGCCGTCCGCCTCGAGCAGGCCGCGCTCGCAGAGGGAGTCGACGGTGGGTTGAACGGCGGCGTAGTCGAGACCGGTGCGCCGGGTGAACAGTGAGAGCGCAAAGCCCTCGTTCAGGCGCAGCGCGTTCAGCATGAACTCCCCGGGCAGTTCCGCCGTGCCGACATCGCGGCGGTTCGCGGTCTTGTCCTGTGCCTTCATGTAGTCGGCCGGCAGGCGTGTTTTCGCGTAGCGGGTCACCCGACCGCTGCCGTCGGTGATCTTGCCGTGGGCGCCGGCGCCGATACCCAGGTAGTCGCCGAAGCGCCAGTAGTTGAGGTTGTGGCGGCACTGCGCGCCGCCGCGGCTGTAGGCCGAGACCTCGTACTGGGTGAATCCGGCCCCCTGCAACAGCGACTCGCCGTGTGCCTGTATGTCGGCGAGTTCGTCTTCCGCGGGCAGGGGGGGCGGCCGCTTGTGGAACACGGTATTGGGCTCGATGGTGAGCTGGTACCAGGAGAGGTGCGCCGCGCCGCAGTCGAGCGCCTCGCGCAGGTCGCTCGCCGCGGCCAGTGCGGACTGCCCGGGCAGGCCGTGCATGAGGTCCAGGTTGACGCTGTCGAAGCCCGCATCCAGCGCACACTGCACGGCGGCGAAGGCCTGTGCCCTGTCGTGCACGCGGCCCAGCGCGTCGAGGCAGGCGTCGTCGAAACTCTGAATGCCGATGGAGAGCCGGTTGACCCCGGCCTCCGTGAAGCCGGCGAACTTCTCCGCCTCCGCACTGCCGGGATTGGCCTCGAGCGTTATCTCGACGTCGTCGTCAAAAGGTACGCACGTGCGCAGGCCGCACAACAACTCATCGATAGCCGCGGCGGAAAACAGGCTGGGCGTGCCGCCGCCGATGAACACGGTCCCGATGCTGCGGCCGTCCGCCAGCGCGGTGTCCGCTTCCAGGTCGCGCAGCAACGCCGCCACGTACTCCCGCTCCGGGATGTCCGCCGCCTCGTGGGAATTGAAGTCGCAGTAGGGGCACTTGCGCTCGCACCAGGGCAGGTGCACGTAGAGCCCGAGGGGAGGGGGCATCAGCGGCGCCCGTGAAGGGCCTCGTACAGCAGCGCGCTGGCCCTGGCGCGGTGGCTGATGCGGTTCTTGATCTCCGGGGGCAGCTCCGCCGAGCTGCAGCCCTGGTCGGGCACGTAAAACAATGGGTCGTAACCGAAGCCCTGGTCGCCGCGGGCCTCGAGGAGGATGCGCCCCTCCCAGCTCGCCTGGCAGACCAGCGGTGTGGGGTCCAGTGCGTGGCGCAGGTACACGAGTACGCACTGGAAACGCGCGCCGCGCTGCTTCTCGGGCACTCCCTCGAGCGCGCGCAGGAGCTTCGCGTTGTTCGCCGCGTCCCCCTCGCCGGAGTAGCGCGCGGAGCGGATACCCGGCGCGCCGTCGAGGTGGTCGACCTCGAGCCCGGAGTCGTCCGCGAGGGCAGGCAGTCCCGTGTGCTGCGCTGCCGCCCGCGCCTTGATGATGGCGTTTTCGACGAAGCTGAGTCCGGTCTCCTCGACCTCGGGTACGCCGTACTCCCCCTGTGGCCGCACGTCCATCTGCAGGGGTTCCAGCAGGCGGGCGAACTCGCGCAGCTTGCCCGCGTTACCGCTGGCGAGCACCACGGTAGATTGTGTATCCGCGGCGGCCATCAGTGCACGTGCAGCTGGTGCTTGAACTTGTAGCTGTAGGATTGCTGCGACCCCTCCGGCACGAATTCCACCTCGAAGAAGCGCCACTCCTCATTGATGAACTTGAACTCGGCGATGTAGTAGATCGCCCCGCCCTCGCGCAGCTCGCGGAATTCGAGATCCTGGTTCTGGATCAGGTCCCAGGTGCGGCCCGACAGCGCCATGGACCGCGCAGCCGTGCCTTCCTCCACGTGCTCGCGCAGAGCCAGGTTGACGAACGCGCGTTTCTTGCCGCGGGTGATGCCGTAGGTCGCGGCGATCTCCGGGTCGATGAACGTGGTATTCACTACGCTGTAATGCAGTTCGAAGGGCCCGAAGCGCTCCGACTGCTGCGCGCCCGCAGGCAGCGCGCACAGGGCCAGGAGCAGGAAGAGGGCGCGGGATGCGATCAATCGGGGCATGTCAGCGGGTGATGTGGTAGATAGCGGTGGTGGCGAACAGGTTGGGCCACTTGTCCGACAGTATCGGCTGGCGGGTGGTATTGCCCACCACGTCCCTGGCGAGTATGCGAATGCCCTTCTCGAGGCACAGGGCCTCGAAGTCACTCACGGTGCAGTAGTGAATGTTCGGCGTGTTGTACCAGGTGTGCGGCATGGTGCTCGAGCGCGGCATGCGGCCGCCGAGCCCCAGGTGCAGGCGACAGCGCCAGTGGCCGAAGTTGGGGAAGGTCACGATACCCTCGCGGCCGATGCGCAGCATCTCCTCCAGCACGCGGTCGGGGTAGTGCACCGCCTGCAGTGCCAGCGCCATGACCACCGTATCGAAACTCTGGTCGGGAAAGTTGGCCAGCCCCTTGTCCATGTCCTGCTCGATGACGTTGATGCCCCGGGCGATGGCCGCGGTGATGTAAGCGTGATCGATCTCCAGGCCCATGCCGCGCACCTGGCGGTGGTCGCGCAGGAACTCGAGAAACTCGCCGTCGCCGCAACCCAGGTCGAGAACCCGCGAGCCAGGTGCGATCCAGCGTTGTATGTGCGTCAGGTCGAGGCGCATCAGTCGTCGCCCCCCACGCGCCGCATATAGGCGTTGAAGACGTCGAGGTAGCGGGGGATGGGCAGCAGGAAGGCGTCGTGGCCCTCGTCTGCCTCGATCTCCACGTAGCTGACAGGCCGGTCTGCGGCGATCAACGCCTCGACGATCTCGCGGGAGCGTTCGGGTGCGAAGCGCCAGTCGGTGGAGAAGGATATCACCATGAAACTGCACTTTGCCTGCTGGAACGCCTGCACCGGGTCGTTGTTGTATTCGAGGGCGAGATCGAAGTAGTCCAGCGCCCGCGTCATCAGGATATAAGTGTTGGCGTCGAAGTTGCCGGAGAACTGGCTGCCCTGGTAGCGCAGGTAGCTCTGCACCTGGAACTCCGCGTTGGCCTCGCTGCCGCGGCCGAGGCTGCCCGAGCGCAGGTCGCGGCCGAACTTGGCGGCCATCGCGTCGTCCGACAGGTAGGTGATATGGCCGATCATGCGCGCCAGGGAGAGGCCCCTGGCGGGCACCGCGCCGGTCTCCTGGTAACTGCCGTCGAGGAAATCCGGGTCAGACAGGATGGCCTGGCGGGCGACCTCGTTGAAGGCGAGATTCTGCGCGCTGAGCTTGAGCGCGGCGGCGATCACAATACAGTGCCGGATCCTGTCCGGGTACTCCACGGACCAGCGCATGGCCTGCATGCCGCCGAGGCTGCCCCCGACCACCGCCGCCCAGCAGTCGATACCCAGGTGATCCGCCAGGCGCGCCTGGCTCTGGACCCAGTCCCGGGTGCGCATCGTCGGGAAGTCGGGCCCCCAGGGCTTGCCCGTGTCGGGGTTGATCGAGCTGGGCCCGGTGGACCCGTGGCAACCCCCCAGGTTGTTCAGGCTGACGACGAAGAAGCGGTCCGTGTCGATCGGCTTGCCCGGGCCGATGCACTCGTTCCACCAGCCGGGTTTGCGATCCTCGGGGGTGTGGTAGCCCGCCGCGTGGTGGTGGCCGCTCAGGGCGTGACACACCAGTACCGCGTTGGACTTCGCGGCATTGAGTTCGCCGTAGGTCTCGTAGACCAGCTCGTAGCTCTTCAGCTGGCGCCCGCAGGCCAGTTGCAGGGGCTGGTCGAAGCGCGCCACCTGGGGGGTGACGATGCCGACCGAACTGTTGTCAGTAGCGGCGCCCACGACTGCGGTCAGAGCCCGATGACCAGCTGTACCGGAAGCCTGACGCCGTCTGCGAGATGGCGCAGTGCGATCAAGACGACGTTGATGAGGACGAACAGCAGGATGGGGGAGAAGTCGATGCCGCCCATGGGGGGCAGGACCTTGCGAAAGGGCGCCATGACCGGCTCGGTAATCTGGTAGACCAGGTGTACCGCCGGGTTCTGGCTGCCGGGCGCGATCCAGCTGATGATGATCATGGCGATCAGGGCAAAGAAGTAGATGTTCACCAGCAACCCGGCCACGCCGAGCACCGACCAGAGCAGCAACAGCCCGACGGGGGGTAATGCAGCACCGAGCAGGAGCACCAGCAGGATGATGCCCAGCAGCTGCAGCACCACGGCCAGCAACAGGGAGGCGAGGTCCAGGCCGGCGTAGCCCGGAATGATCCGGCGCAGCGGCAGCAGTAGCGGGTTGGTGGCCTTCACCAGGAACTGGGAGATCGGGTTGTAGAAGTCCGCGCGCGCCAGCTGCAGCAGGAAACGCAACAGCATGGCCACCAGGTAGAGCGTCAGTGCCGTCTGCAGAAGGTAGACCAGGATTTCCGTCAGGGCCGCCATTATCCCATCTCCTCGGCCATCTGGGCTGCGCGGTCCGCCGCGGCGCGCATCGCCCGGTTTACGATAGCGCGCAGGCCGTCCCGTTCAAAGCTCTCCACGGCGCCCTCGGTGGTGCCCCCGGGGCTGGTGACCCGGCGGCGCAGTTCGGCGAGGTCTACCTCGTTTTCCAGTGCCATGCGCGCCGCGCCCAGGCCCGTCTGCTGGGCGAGGGCCGTCGCCGTCTCCCGCTCGAGCCCCAGCTCCACCGCGGCCTCGATCATGGCCTCCATGAACAGGAAGAAGTAGGCGGGCCCGCTGCCGGACAGGGCGGTGATCGCGTCCAGCTCGGCCTCGCTACCGACCCAGCGCGTTGTACCCACCGCGGCGAGAATATGCTCGGCGTGGTCGCGCTGGGCATCGGAGGTGCCGGCGCTGGCGTAGAGCCCGCTGGCGCCCTCGCGCAACAGGGAGGGGGTGTTCGGCATGCAGCGTACGATTGAAATGTCCTCGCCCAGGCGCGCCCTGAGGGAGGCGACGGTGATCCCCGCGGCGATGGATATCACTACCGCCCCGCTGCCGCGCAGTGTCGCGGCGATGCTGTCCGCCGCCTCCGCCATCACCTGGGGTTTGACCGCGAGGATGACAACGTCGGCACCGTCGACTGCCTCCGCGTTGTCTGCGGAAACGGCCACGGGGGCCACCTCGCGCAGGCGCGCCAGGCTCTCCGGGAAGGGGTCGGCAGCGGCGATCGCCGTCGCCGGGTGGCCGCTCTCCAGCAGGCCGCCGATGATACTGGCGGCCATGTTGCCGGCGCCGATGAATGCGATGTGAGGAGTGTCCAAGAGGCCTTCCGCGGATCGTCACCAGGAAAAAATGGTCGCACAGTATACACGCCGCGAAGGGCCTGTATCACCTGTCCCGCGGGCCGAAGATAGCGGTGCCCACACGCACCAGCGTGGCCCCCTCGGCGATGGCCGCCTCGAGGTCTGCGCTCATTCCCATGGACAGGGTGTCCGCCGGGGGGTCGGCGGGGGGCAGGGCCTCGAACAGCTCGCGCAGCGCGCGGAAGGCCGCCCGCTGTTCACCCGCGTCCTCCGTCGGCGCGGGTATCGCCATCAGGCCGCGCAGGCGCAGCCGGGGCAGGGCCGCCAGCGCACGGGCCAGCTCCGGTATCTCCGCGGGATCGGCGCCGGCCTTGGTCGCCTCGCCGGAGACGTTGACCTGCAAACAAACCTGCAGGGGGGGGAGGTGAGCCGGCCGCTGCTCACTCAGCCTGCGGGCAATCTTCTCCCGGTCGATGCTGTGCACCCAGTCGAAGTGCGAGGCGATCGACCGGGTCTTGTTGGACTGGATCGGGCCGATGAAATGCCACTGCAGCGGCAGGTCTGCCAGGGCCTCCATCTTGGGCAGCGCCTCCTGCAGGTAATTCTCACCAAAATGGGTCAAACCCGCGCCGAAAGCGGCCCGGATATCGGCCTCCGGCCGGGTTTTGCTCACCGCAAGCACAAGTATGTCACTATTGCGAAACTGGCTTTTTTGTGAACAGCACCGTACCCTTTCCTGTAGCTTTGATATATTTTCGAGTAGCGATTGCCGGTCCATGCAGCGAATGGTAGCTGATTCGCAGCACGCCCGGCGAACATAATAAAACGAACTGGAAGTGGCTCGATTCCGGAAGACGATGCCCGGCCAGGGAGTTGCTGGTACCCGTTACCGGCAGGGGGAGGGGACATATGGATATTACTGAGCTGTTGGCCTTCAGTGCCAAGCAGGGCGCGTCCGACCTGCACCTCTCGGCGGGACTCCCGCCGATGATTCGTGTCGACGGCGACATCCGCCGCATCAACCTGCCGCCCATGGAGCACAAGCAGGTTCACGAGCTCATCTACGACATCATGAACGACAAGCAGCGCAAGGACTACGAGGAGTTCCTGGAGACTGACTTCTCCTTCGAGGTCCCGGGGGTCGCGCGCTTTCGTGTCAACGCCTTCAACCAGAATCGCGGCGCCGGCGCCGTCTTCCGGACCATTCCCTCCAAGGTACTGACCATGGAGGACCTGGGAATGGGCCAGGTGTTCCGCGACATCTCCATGATGCCCCGCGGACTGGTCCTGGTGACCGGCCCCACCGGCTCGGGCAAGTCCACCACCCTCGCGGCGATGATGGACTACATCAACGACAACAAGTACGAGCACGTGCTGACGATCGAGGACCCGATCGAATTCGTGCACGAGAGCAAGAAGTGCCTGGTCAACCAGCGCGAGGTGCACCGCGACACCCTCGGCTTCGCCGAGGCGCTGCGCTCCGCCCTGCGGGAAGACCCGGACATCATCCTCGTCGGCGAGATGCGGGACCTGGAAACGATCCGCCTGGCGCTCACCGCGGCGGAAACGGGCCACCTGGTATTCGGCACGCTGCACACGACCTCCGCCGCCAAGACGATCGACCGCGTGATCGACGTATTCCCGGCAGCGGAGAAGTCGATGGTGCGCTCGATGCTGTCGGAGTCGCTGCAGGCGGTGGTATCGCAGACGCTGATGAAGCGCGCGACCGGCGGCCGCGTCGCGGCACACGAGATCATGCGCGGCACGTCCGCGATCCGCAACCTGATCCGGGAGGACAAGGTGGCGCAGATGTACTCCGCCATCCAGACCGGCAGCGCGGTGGGTATGCAGACTATGGACCAGTGCCTGGAAGAACTGGTCGACAAGCGCATCATTACGCGGGAAGTTGCGCGCGAGAAGGCGCGCATGCCGGAGAATTTCTAAAAGAAACCCGGCGCGCAGATAACAAAGGGGGACGTCAGCGTGAAGATGATGGAATTGCTCGACAGGATCGTGAAGGAGGGGGCCTCCGACGGCTTCATTGCGGCGGACGCGCCGCCGAGCATCAAGGTGGACGGCCAGATCTTTCCCGTGACCGACCGCCCCCTGCCGGAGGAAGAAGCCCGCGAGCTGGTCCTGTCCACCATGTCGGACGCGCAGCAGGCGGAGTTCCTCGAAAAGAACGAGTGCAACTACGCGATCAATACCGAAAACCTCGGGCGTTTCCGCGCCAGCGCCTTTGTGCAGCGCGGCCAGTGCGGTCTCGTCGTGCGCCGCATCAACACCGAGATTCCCACCATCGAGCAACTGGGGCTGCCGCCTATCATCAACGAACTGGCGATGACCAAGCGCGGCCTGGTGATCTTCGTCGGCGCGACCGGCACCGGTAAGTCGACCTCGCTCGCGGCGATGGTGGGCTACCGCAACCAGAACAGCCGCGGCCATATCATCAGCATCGAGGACCCGATCGAATACATCCACGACCACGCAGGCTGCATCATCACGCAGCGCGAGGTCGGCATGGACACCGAGTCCTTCGACGTGGCGCTCAAGAACACCCTGCGCCAGGCGCCGGACGTCATCCTCATCGGCGAGGTGCGCTCCGCGGAAACCATGCAGCAGGCCCTGACCTTCGCGGAAACCGGCCACCTGTGCCTGTGCACGCTGCACGCCAACAACGCGAACCAGGCGCTGGACCGCATCCAGAGTTTCTTCCCGGCGGAACTGCACCGCCAGGTGTGGATGGACCTGTCGCTGAACCTGAAGTCCATGGTCGCCCAGCAGCTGATCCCGCGGAAAGACGGCAAGGGGCGCGCGCCGGTGGTCGAGGTGCTGCTCAACTCGCCGCTGGTTGCGGACTACATCCGCAAGGGCGAGGTGCACCTCATCAAGGACCTGATGGCCAAGTCGACCGAGCTGGGTATGCAGACTCTCGACCAGTCACTGATCGCGGCCTACAAGGACGGCATCATCAGCAAGGAAGACGCGGTGCGCTTCGCCGACTCCGCGAACGATGTCCGCCTGCAGATCAAGATGCACGAGCGCGGCAGAGACGGTGGCGACGACAGCTTCGGGCTGGCGATCGACGAGGACGAGGACGAAGGGCAGATCATGGGGCGCTGAGCGCGCCTCAGTCGCCCTCCCGGGCAAACCAGCCACGCAGGATCAGTTCGGCGGCCACGCTGTCCACCGGGTCGCGCCTGAAATCTCCCGAGTGCCCCTCCTCCCGCTGTTGCTGCTTCGCCTCGAAACTCGTGAGGCGCTCGTCTGACATCTCCACCGGCAGCCCCAGCCGGCCGTGTAACTGGCGCGCGAAGCGCCGCGCGCGCTCGCACAATTCGCCAGCGGTGCCGTCCATGTTCAATGGATCACCGACGACCAGGATGTCCGGCTGCCACTCCCCCACGAGCTTTTCCACGGCGTCCCAGTCGGGCACGCCCTCCTTCGCCCGCAGTACGGGCAGCGCCCGCGTGGTGCCAAACTCGACATTGCCCGTCGCCACGCCGATCTGCCGCAGCCCGAAGTCGAACGCCATGACTGAGAGTGTTTTTTCGCTCAATTAGACCAAACCCTGAGTAGAGAAAAACCCGCAAAAAACCGTCGTCGCACTGAAGCTGGCACAGCCGACTCTTTGGCCATGACTAGTTGATACCGCAGAAATAAAACAACTGTTCCAGTGGGCTTTTGACGATACGAAAAACGTCATCGAGGCAGCCGAGACAAGGCGAAAGACTGCGAAAAAGCGGAGTGTACACGATAGTACATGAGCATTTTGAGCAGTCTTTCAACGCCGTATCGGCAACGCAGATAGTTTTTCGCTACGCATGTCCGGCCTGGCCGGAGATCAGGTTCATGTCTATGCCGAGTTGGGCAGCCGCTGCGCCGAGGCGATCGTCCGCCGGCGTGGAGAAGATGATCTCGCTGTCCCCGGGGAGCGTCAGCCACGCGTTCTCCGCGAGCTCCTGCTCCAGCTGCCCGGCGGCCCAGCCCGCGTAGCCGAGGGCGATGAGGTGCTCCTCGGGTCCCTCGTCGTTGGCGATGGCGCGCAGGATGTCACGCGAGGTGGTAAGGGTGATCTCCGGGGTGACCTTGAGGCTCGCCTCCCAGGTCCGCTCGCAGCGGCGGTGCAGGACGAAGCCGTGATCCATCTGCACCGGGCCGCCCGCCATGACGGGCTCGCCGGAAAAATCCCGGCGCGGTGTGATCTGCAGGTGTTCGAAAATCTCGTTGACCGTGAGGTCGAGGGACTGGTTGATGATGATGCCCATGGCCCCGCTCTCGCCGTGCTCGCAGATGTAGGTGATGCTGTGGGAGAAGATGCCGCCGGTAAGTCCGGGCATGGCCAGCAGGAAATGATCCCGAAGGCAGTCGCTGCTCCTGGCGGTGTTGACGGAAGAGGTGCCGCTCATTTGGGGTCCGTTGGGGTGGTGGCCGCGTGGCCTGCTACAGGGCTCCTGGAATTTATCCTGCCTGATTCGAGCTTAGCTGGTTCTGGCGGAATTGCCATGTGCGGATGATTTCGAGCTTGTCCGTTGTCGCTTTCAGCTCGGGGGGGAAGGGTGAGTAGGGCGCGGCCATGCGCACGATCTTGATGGCCGCCTCGTCCAGCACGGCGTACCCGGAGGAGGACAGTACGCGAATGTCCTCCAGGCTGCCGTCGGAACGGATGACCACCAACAGGCGCAGGTCGCCGTAGATGCCGTAGCGCACCGAGGCCTCGGGGTAGTACTTGTTGCCCACTGCCTCCAGCCGGCGGCGCCAGTCGAGCAGGTAGGCGGCGTCGGCGGACTGCTTGGCGGACGTGGAGGTCAGGCGCCGGACACGCGGGCGCTCGGAGTAGTTGCGGGTTTGCTGGTCGAACTCGGCCTGCAGGCTCGCCAGCTCGCGATTGAGGCGGTCCACCTCCGGGTTGATGCCGTCGAGGTCCATCTCCTGCTTGTCCCTCTCGGTGATATCAGTGTTCACCACCCGCTGGCTGATGGCGCGGGTGGTCAACGCGTCCTGGTAGCGCGCCTCGCGCTCCTCGCGATTGCGCTTGAGGGTCTGCTGTTCGGTGTTCGCCGCCACGGGCATGTTGTCCCGGCTGGTGACCTGGGTCATCTTGTCCAGGTTGCCGCTGCCCTGCTGGTTGCGGGCCGCGATGTGGCGCGCGTCGTCGGGCATGTCCATAGCGGGACGAGTGGCCAGGGTGACCTCGATCTGCGGGGTCTTGTACTCGGATTTCGCGATATCGAAGGAGACGCCCAACACGACCGCCGCGTGGAGGCACAGCGCCAGCAGCAGCGCGTTGCGAAAACGGCCGTGATTGGCGTATCCCGTTTCCAGGTAGTACATCGAGTCCAGAGTGCCCCTGGCGCGCCCCGGTCACTGCGCCGGCGGCGGTGACTTCCCTAGCGGCGGCCTTTCAATTCCCCCTCGATACATTCCATCAGATCGCCGCCTATGTCCAGATCAAAACCTGCGTCAATTTCCCGAATACAGGTGGGGCTGGTGACGTTGATTTCGGTGAGGTAATCGCCGATCACGTCCAGTCCGGCGAAGATCAGGCCCTTTTCGCGCAAAACGGGCCCAACCTGCGCCGCGATCCAGCGGTCCCTGTCGCCCAGGGGCTGGGGGCGGCCGGTGCCGCCGGCGGCGAGGTTGCCGCGGGTCTCGCCGGAGAGGGGCACCCTGGCCAGGCAGTAGGGGACCGGTTCGCCGTCAATGCACAGGATGCGCTTGTCGCCCTCGCTGATCGCTGGGATGAAACGCTGCGCCATGATGCTCTGCCGGCCGTGGCCGGTGAGCGTCTCCAGGATCACACTGACGTTGGGGTCGTCCTCGCGGGCGCGGAAGATGGCGTCGCCGCCCATGCCGTCCAGGGGCTTGAAGATGACGTCGCGGTGTTCGCCGTGGAATTCCTTCAGGCGGGCCATGTCCGCGCTGACCAGTACCGGGGGGCAGCACTCGGGGAACTGGGTGGCGAAGACCTTTTCATTACAGTCTCTCAGGGACTGGCAGCGGTTGACCACCAGGGTGCCGAGCCGCTCGGCCGCCTCGAGGATGTAGGTGCTGTAGATATACTCGTTGTCGAAGGGCGGGTCCACACGCATCAGGATCACGTCCAGCTGGGCCAGTTCGCCGCGGGCGGGCTCCCCCAGCTCGAACCAGCGCTCCGGCTCGCGGAACACCTCGAGCGGGGCCATGTTGCCCAGGGCGACGCCCTGCTCCAGGGAGAGGTCGCCCTGCTCCATGTAGAACAGGTCCCAGCCCCTGTCCCGGGCGGCCCACAGCATGGCCAGGGTGGTGTCCTTCTTGTAGTTGACGGCGGCAATGGGATCCATCACCACACCCAGCCTGACGCTCATCCTCTCTCCCCCGGACCACAGCGGCCTGCTAACTTACGCAATGCCCGGAAGCGGCGCAAGTAATGGGCTGTGGGACCCCTCCCCAGGCGGGGGCAATTTCCCGTAGAATGGGCGCCCGGGTTTTCCGTACGTTCTACGAGGTCTTTGTCACCATGGCCGGTTTCTACCTGTTCCTTTCCATCGTCAGCGTCCTCTGCACCTGGAGTGCCATCGTGCAGGCGCGGCGCCTCTACTGGGGTGTCCCGTTCTATTTTCTCGCGGCCTGGCTCGCGGGTGAGCTGGCGTTCATCCACATACTGTGGCAGGTGGGCCTCACCGCTTTCCTGGCGTTCACCGGCCTGTTCGACAGTTCCACGGCGCAGACCGGGCTGGGCCTGTTCGCCCTGTCGTGGCTCGGCCTGGCCTACCTGCACTGCCAGGCGATGGACACGCCGCTGCACCTGCGCGATGCACTCCGGGCGGGCCTGGGTGAACACTTTCGCGCCGCCATACCCGAGGAGCGGCACGGGACCCTCAGCGATCACATCGCCAGCCGAAGCTGGTTGCGCCCGTTCCATTTCCGCCGTCCCGGTGTGATGGAGCACCGCGGCATCGCCTACGGCGAAGCTGGTATCCGCAACCACCTGGATATCTACCAGCCGGAGACGCCGCGGGAAGGCGGCTTCCCGGTGCTTCTGCAGGTCCATGGGGGTGCGTGGATCATCGGTGAGAAAGAACAGCAGGGTAAACCGCTGATGTACCACATGGCGCAACGGGGCTGGATCGCCGTCGCGATCAACTACCGTCTCAGTCCCCGCTCGGCCTTTCCCGCACACATCATCGATGTAAAGAAGGCCATCGCGTGGATTCGCCAGAACATCGCCGAGTATGGCGGCAACCCGGATTTCATCGCCATTACCGGCGGATCCGCCGGTGGTCACCTCAGCTCACTGGCCGCGCTGACGCCCAACCGCACCGAGTGGCAGCCCGGCTTCGAAGAGGTGGATACCACGGTGCAGGCCGCGGTGCCCTTCTACGGCGTCTACGACTTCCTCGACCGCAACAACATCCGCCCCGAGATGTCCATGGAGGGCCTGCTCGGCGACAGGGTGATCCAGAGCCCGAAGGGCCAGAGCCGGGAGTTGTGGGACCAGGGCTCGCCCATAAGTCACGTGTCCGCCGACGCGCCGCCCATGTTTGTGATTCACGGCACCCACGACTCGCTCGTGTGGGTGGAGGAGGCGCGGGCCTTTGTCGACGCTCTCAGGGCGGAATCCAGGCAGGCCGTGGTCTACGCGGAGCTTCCCGGTGCGCAACACGCCTTCGAGATTTTCCATTCCGTACGCACCGACCACAAGGTGAACGGCGTGACCAAGTTCCTCGAGTGGGCCCACGGCGCCTGGCTCGCAGAGCAGGCCCCGGCGAAGGCGACGCGCAAGGCGCGGGCCCCCGCGAAGGCAACAACCAAAGCGCCGGCCAAGACCAGGGCCAAGGCGAAGGCCAAGGCCAAAACACCGGCCAAAGCGAAGGAAAGAGCGAAGCGCAAAGCGCCGGCCAAAGCCCGTGCGAAAGCGCCGGCGGGCGCGAAGTCTGACGCGAATACCGCTACCAAATCCGAGACTGAAGCGGACGCCTAGCCGCGCAAATCTCCCCACCGCGCCTGCAGGACGGCGAGCGCGGCCAGCGGCGCCGTTTCCGTGCGCAGTACGCGCGGCCCGAGGCGCAGGGAACTGAAACCCGCGCTCACCGCCGCGTCCACTTCCTCGTCGGCAAATCCCCCCTCCGGCCCCGCCAGCAGGGCGACGCTCCCCGGCGGCCCGGCGCCGCTACCCTCTTCCCCGCGCGGGTGCAGTACCAGCTTCGCGTCGGCTTCCACTGCGTGCAGCCAGTCGGCCAGGGCGGTGGGCGGGTGCAACCCGGGCAGCGCACAGCGCCCGCACTGCTCGCAGGCGCTGGCGATGACCTGTCGCCAGTGAGAGAGTTTTTTTTCCTCGCGGGCCGCGTCCAGGCGCACCTCGGTGCGGGCGGTGTACAGCGGGGTGATCGCGCCGACCCCCAGCTCCGTCGATTTCTGCACCACCCAGTCCATGCGCTCGCCGCGCGAGATGGCGATACCCAGGTGAACACGCAGGGGTGACTCGGGAAGACCCTCGGCGCACCCGCCCGTGTGGACCGCGACCCGGTTGCGCGCGACGGCGGTGATCGTCGCGGGATACTCGCCGCCACGGCCGTCGAACAGGGTCAGGGTGTCGCCCACCCCCATGCGCAGGGCGCGGGCGAGGTGCCGGCTGGGTGCCGGCTCGAGCTCGAAGTCCGCGTCGCCGCGCAACTCCTGTGGGGTGAAGATACGCGTGTTGCGCACAGCCGCCCCCTGTCGCGGATGGTTTACAGGTCCAGGTTGTTGTAGATCTCCCGGGTGGGCTCAACCTGGTTCATCGAGTAGAAGTGAATGCCGGGACAACCTCTCTCCAGCAGTGTCTGGCACAGCTGGGTGACGACCTCGGTGCCGAACTTCACCTGGCTCTGGGTGTCATCGCCGTAGCTCTCCATGCGCTGGCAGATCCAGCGCGGAATCTCCGCGCCGGTATTGCCGGCGAAACGCCGGATGTTGGCGTAGTTCGCCAGCGGCATGATGCCCGCGTAGACGGGCTTGTCTATGCCGATCGCACCGCACTGGTCCAGGAAGTAGAAGTAGGACTCGACGTTGTAGAAGAACTGTGTGATCCCGCTGTCCGCCCCGGCATCGAACTTCGCCTTGAGGAACTCGACGTCGCGGTCGTAACTCTCGGCTTCCGGGTGAATCTCGGGATAAGCGGCCACCTCGAGATGAAAGTGGTCGCCGGTGCGCTGGCGAATGAATTCCACCAACTCGTTGGCGTACACGAGCGTTGCGCCCCCCATGCCGGAGGGGCGGTCGCCCCGCAGCGCAACGATTCGCTTTACACCGATGTCGCGATAGTCTTCCAGCAATGTTCCGACAGCGTCCTCGTCAGAGCCGCCGAAACTCAGGTGCGGAGCCACTGCGACATCCTTGTCACGGATCGCGGATACCACCCGAAAGGTGGTATCGCGCGTACTGCCACCGGCGCCGTAGGTCACCGAGAAAAACTCGGGACCCAGCTCGTTGAGCGCCGGCTGCACATCGTTCAGCAACTTGTCCATTCCCGCGTCGGTCTTGGGCGGGAAGAACTCGAAGCTGATGCGCGGTTTGTCCACGGCCATGTGGCTCCCCTGTCTCAGTACTTGTAGGTGTCGGGTTTGAAGGGACCGTCCACGCTCACGTTGATGTAGTCCGCCTGCTCCTTGGTGAGCTTCGTCAGGACGGCGCCGAAGCCGCCGATCATGTGCGCAGCCACTTCTTCGTCGAGCTTCTTGGGCAGGACCTCAACGCTGAGTGCTGACTGCTTCATCTCGGGCTCGAGGTCCGCGAACTTGCGCTCGTAAAGGTATATCTGCGCCAGTACCTGGTTGGAGAAGGAGCCGTCCATGATGCGAGAGGGGTGCCCCGTCGCGTTGCCCAGGTTTACCAGCCGGCCCTCGGAGAGCAGGATCAGGTGGTCGTTGTTTGCGCGGTTGCGGTACACCTTGTGCACCTGGGGCTTCACCTCTTCCCAGTCCCAGTTGCTGCGCATGTAGGCGGTGTCGATTTCGTTGTCGAAGTGACCGATGTTGCAGACCACGGCGCCGCTCTTGAGTGCCTTGAGCATGTTGGAGTCGCAGACGTTGTAGTTGCCGGTCGTGGTGACCACGAGGTCGGTGTTGCCCAGCAGGTCGGTGTTGATGCAGCCCTCGGTGCCGTCGTTCACGCCGTCCTTGTACGCGGAGACAACCTCGAAGCCGTCCATGCAGGCCTGCATGGCGCAGATCGGGTCGACCTCGGCGATCTTGACGATCATGCCTTCCTGGCGCAGTGACTGGGAAGACCCCTTGCCCACGTCGCCGTAGCCGATGACCAGCGCCTTCTTGCCGGACATCAGGTGGTCGGTGCCGCGCTTGATGGCGTCGTTGAGGCTGTGGCGACAGCCGTACTTGTTGTCGTTCTTGGACTTGGTCACCGAGTCGTTGACATTGACCGCCGGCACTTTCAGGGAGCCCTGTTCCAGCATTTCCTGCAGGCGGTGTACGCCGGTCGTGGTCTCCTCGGTGATGCCGTGGATACTGTCCAGCATGGCGGGGTACTTCTCGTGCAGCATCGCGGTCAGGTCGCCGCCGTCGTCCAGGATCATGTTGGCTTCCCAGGGCTGGCCGTCCTTGAGGATGGTCTGCTCGATACACCAGTCGTACTCCTCCTCGGTCTCGCCCTTCCAGGCAAAGACGGGGACGCCCGCCGCCGCGATCGCCGCCGCCGCATGGTCCTGGGTAGAGAAGATATTGCAGGAGGACCAGCGCACCTCGGCGCCCAGCGCGATCAGCGTCTCAATGAGAACGCCGGTCTGGATGGTCATGTGAATACAGCCGAGAATCTTCGCGCCCGCCAGGGGCTTGCTGTCGGAATACCGCGCGCGCATGGCCATCAGTGCGGGCATCTCGGTCTCGGCGATTTCAAGTTCACGGCGGCCCCACTCTGCGAGGGAGATGTCCGCGACCTTGTAGTCGGTACTGCTCAGTTGTTCTGCTTTGCTCATTGCTCTATTCCTTTCCGTTCTTAAAAATTTACAGCGCCGCCCTGAGGGCGTCCGCCTTGTCCGTCTTCTCCCAGGTGAAATCCGCCAGTTCGCGACCGAAGTGGCCGTAGGAAGCGGTTTGCTTGTAGATCGGGCGCTTCAGGTCGAGCATCGCGATCAGGCCCTTGGGGCGCAGGTCGAAGTGCTCGCGCACCAGCGCCTCGATCTTGTCGTCGGGCAGCTTGCCGGTACCGAAGGTGTTGATGGAGATCGAGGTGGGCTCTGCAACACCGATGGCGTAGGAGACCTGGATCTCGCAGCGCTCCGCCAGGCCGGCGGCGACGATGTTCTTGGCCACGTAACGACCGGCGTAGGCCGCGGAGCGGTCCACCTTGGACGGGTCCTTGCCGGAGAACGCGCCGCCGCCGTGGCGTGCCATGCCGCCGTAGGTGTCGACGATGATCTTGCGCCCGGTGAGGCCGCAGTCGCCCACGGGGCCGCCGATGACGAAGTTGCCCGTCGGGTTGATGTGGTACAGGGTGCCGTCGTGCAGCCACTCGGCGGGCAGTACGGGCTTGATCACGTGCTCCATGATCGCCTCGTGGATATCGGACTGGCTGATGTCCGGGTCGTGCTGCGTGGACAGCACCACCGCATCGATGGCGGCGGGCTTGCCGCCGTCGTAGCGCAGGGTGACCTGGCTCTTGGCGTCCGGGCGCAGCCACTTCAGGGTGCCGTTCTTCATCAGCTCGGCCTGCTTTTCAACCAGGCGGTGCGAGTAGTGGATCGGCGCCGGCATCAGCACATCGGTCTCGTTGGTGGCGTAGCCGAACATCAGGCCCTGGTCGCCGGCGCCCTGTTCCATGTGCGCGCCCTCGCCCTCGGTGACGCCCATGGAGATGTCACCGGATTGCTTGCCGATGGCGTTGAGCACGGCGCAGTTGTGACCGTCGAAGCCCACGTCGGAGTTGTCGTAGCCGATGCCGATGATGGTCTCGCGGATGGCCTCCTCGAGTTCGTCCATCGGCGTGGTGGTGGTCACCTCGCCGGCGACGATGGTCACGCCGGTCTTGACCATGGTCTCCACCGCCACACGGGCGCCGGGGTCGTCCTTGATGATGAAATCCAGGACGGTATCGGAAATGGCGTCCGCCATCTTGTCCGGGTGCCCCTCGGAAACTGATTCTGAAGTAAATACAGCGTACTCGCTCATAGTGTTATCCCTGTTAGATAAGTAGAGTTGAAAAAGTCAGGGGCGCCCAAACAGCCGCACCTGGATTTGAAAACCGTTGCGTTGCGCCAGGTAGACGCTGGCGATATCCGTCAGCCCCGCGTCCTCGGCCCACCTGCCGAGATCCTGGGGATCGAAGCCGAGCCAGAGATCGCCGCAGTTCTCCCGCGCCCAGCCCTGGTCGTGGTTGCACAGGTCCGTGACCAGCACCACCCCGCCGGTTGCCAGGCAGCCGGCGACATCCGCCATAACCGCGCCCGGCTCCGGTGTGTGGTGCAGGACCATGTTCATGACGACGCAGTCCGCCTGCAGGTTGTGCAGGCGGGGGTGTCGCGTGTCCCCGGCGACAAACTCGATATTGTCGGCGCCGGACGCCGTCTCGCGCGCGCGGTCGAGCATCCCCGGCGCGTTGTCCAGCCCGATGACCTGTTCGAACAATGGCGCCAGCTCCAGCAGGAACGAGCCGTCACCGGGGCCCACCTCCAGTACTGTCCGCCGCCGGTCGAGGGGGGCGTCCAGCAGCACCTTGGCCACCACGTCGGCGTACTGGTCGTAGCTGGCGATGAGGTCCTGTTGCGCGCGGAACTTGTGCGCGTTGTCGCGAAAAAAATTGCGCGAGTTCTCCTCGCGGCGCCGCTGCAGGGCCTCCAGCCGCTGCCTGATCTCGGCGGGCAGCTCGATGCGGTCCAGGGTGTCGAACAGACTGTTCTGCAGAGCCTCCAGGGCCGGGTCCTGGCCCAGTGCCTCGCGGCGGTAGAAGATGTAGTTGCCCTCCCGGCGGGCGGCCACCAGGCCCGCGCCCGCCAGCACCTTGAGGTGGTGGCTGAGGGCGGGCTGGCGCATGTCAAAAATCGAACACAGCTCGGACACCCCGAAGGAGTCCTTGCGCAGGACGCGAAGTACGAGGAGGCGCAGGGAATCGGCGCTGGCCTTGCACAGGCCGGTGAGCGCGGCGAGTTGCTGGTCTGGCTCAGCCCGGTCCCCTGCCTCGCCCATTATTTTGGCGGTATTCGGCGATAGCATGGCGATGGAGTCTAGCAGGAGACCCGAACTCCATCAAAATATTTTGATATAGGAAAATGTGACCCCCGTCCCAGAACGGCGAAACGCCCGCGGGAAGCCATTTTCCGGCCGATTTCATTGCCCATCGACGCCGGGTACGCGAAAATAGCGCCCGAATTCCCCCGGAGCCCCACCCGATGTCCCAAGCCGCCCTGGAGAACCCCATGTCGCCGCCCCGCACCGCCCTGGCCAACGCCATCCGCGCCCTCAGCATGGACGCGGTACAGAAGGCCAACAGCGGCCATCCGGGTGCCCCCATGGGCATGGCGGACATCGCCGAGGTCCTGTGGAACGACTTCCTCAGTCACAACCCGGCCAATCCCGCCTGGCCCAACCGGGACCGCTTTGTGCTGTCCAACGGCCACGGCTCGATGCTGATCTACTCCCTCCTGCACCTGACGGGGTACGACCTGCCGATGGCGGAGATCGAGAACTTCCGCCAGTTGCACTCGAAGACGCCGGGACACCCCGAGTACGGCTACACCCCGGGAGTTGAGACCACTACCGGGCCCCTGGGCCAGGGGCTGGCCAACGCCGTCGGTATGGCGCTGGCGGAAAAAGTGCTGGCGGCCCAGTTCAACAGGGCTGAACACGAAGTGATTAATCACTTCACATATGTTTTCCTGGGCGACGGCTGCCTCATGGAAGGCATCTCCCACGAGGCCTGTTCCCTCGCCGGGACCCTGGGCCTGGGCAAGCTCATCGCCTTCTATGACGACAACGGCATCTCGATCGACGGCGAGGTGCAGGGCTGGTTCAACGACGACACCCCGGGGCGCTTCACCGCCTACGGCTGGCACGTGATCCCGGCGGTGGACGGCCACGACCCCGACGCGGTGGCCGCCGCCATCGAGGCCGCCCGCGCGGAGGGTGACAGACCCACCCTGGTCTGCTGCCGCACGGTCATCGGCAAGGGCGCGCCGAACAAGCAGGGTTCCGAGTCCTGCCACGGCAGTGCCCTGGGCGAGGACGAGGTGGCCGCCACCCGGGAGGCCATCGGCTGGCAACACCCGCCCTTCGAGATTCCCGCGGACATCTACGCCGGTTGGGACGCCCGCGAGGCGGGAGCCGCCCGGGAGAAGGCCTGGGAGGAATCGATGGCGGCCTACGCCGCGGCCCACCCGGAGCTCGCAGCAGAACTGCGGCGCCGGCTGGCCGGAGAGCTGCCCGCGGATTTTTCGGCCGCGGCCGAGGAGTACGTCAGGCGCTGCCAGGAGGAGGGGGCCAGCATGGCCTCGCGGAAGGCCTCCCTGGGCTGCCTGGAGGCGTTCGGGCCGCACCTGCCGGAACTGATCGGCGGTTCGGCGGACCTGGCCGGTTCCAACCTCACGCTGTGGAGCGGCTCGCGGCCGGTGTCGGCGGCCGACGCCGCCGGCAACTACATCTACTACGGCGTGCGCGAGTTCGGCATGGCGGCGGTGATGAACGGCATCGCCCTGCACGGCGGGTTCATCAACTACGGCGCCACCTTCCTGATCTTCATGGAGTACGCCCGCAACGCGGTGCGCATGGCGGCGCTGATGCGCCAGCAGTCCATCTTCGTATTCACCCACGACTCCATCGGGCTGGGGGAGGACGGCCCCACCCACCAGGCGGTAGAGCAGCTCACCGCGCTGCGGGCCACCCCCAACATGCATACCTGGCGCCCCTGCGACACGGTGGAATCCGCCGTGGCCTGGAAGTCCGCCATTGAGCGCCGGGACGGCCCCACGTCCCTCATATTCTCTCGCCAGGGCATCCCCCACCAGGAGCGGGACGCGGCGCAGCTCGAGGCTATCGGCCGCGGCGGCTACATCCTGCGGGATTGTGCCGGCGCGCCGGAAGCCATACTCATCGCCACCGGCTCGGAGGTGCAGCTCGCGGTCGCAGCAGCGGAAAAACTGGCGGACGCGGGGCGGCAGGTGCGGGTCGTCTCCATGCCCTGCGCGGAGGTTTTCGAGGCCCAGGACGCGGACTACCGCGAGTCCGTGCTGCCCAGCGACGTGCTGGCCCGGGTCGCCGTCGAGGCCCTGCACCAGGACTACTGGTACAAGTTCGTCGGGCTCGACGGGCGCGTAGTGGGCATGAACAGCTTCGGCGAATCCGCCCCCGGGGGCGAGCTGATGCACCATTTCGGCTTCACCGTGGACAATGTGCTGTCGGTGGTGGAAGACCTGCTGCAGTAGGAACCTAGTTGTTACGCCTTGCCATCAACGGCTACGGCAGGATCGGCCGCAGCATCCTGCGGGCCCTGTACGAGAGTCCCCTGAGATCGGAGATCGCCGTGGTGGCGGTCAACGAGCTTGCGGACGCGCGTACCGTCCTGCACCTCACCCGCTACGACACCACCCACGGCCGCTTCCCGGTTTCCCTGGAGGGCGACGAGGGGGCGTTGCGCGTGGACGGCGACCGGATTGCGCTGCTCAGGCAGGAGGGCCTCGACCGGCTCCCCTGGGACGCGCTGGCGGTAGATATGGTGCTGGAGTGTACCGGCGCTTTCACCGAGCGGGCCATGGCGCAGCGCCACCTCGACCGCGGCGCCGGCCGCGTGCTCTTCTCCCAGCCCGCCCAGGCCGACGTGGACCAGACCGTGGTATTCGGCGTCAATCACGCACAACTGCGAGCGGAGCACCGCATCGCGTCCAACGCCTCCTGCACCACCAACGGGATCGTGCCGCTGATCGCGGCGCTGGAGGACACGGTGGGTATCGAGACAGGTACCATCACCACCATCCACTCGGCGATGAACGACCAGCCCGTGCTGGACGCCTATCACCACACGGACCTGCGCAAGACCCGGGCGGCCTTCGGCTCCATCATTCCCGTGGACACGGCGCTGGCGCGGGGGGTGGAGCGACTGCTGCCGGACATGGCGGGCCGCTTCACAGCGCAGGCGCTGCGTGTGCCCACCCTGAACGTCTCGGCCATGGACCTCACGGTGCAGACTCGCGCGGACACCTCGGTCGAGGAGATCAACCGGATTCTGCGAGACGCGTCACAGTCCCGCTTCGAGGGGGTGCTTGGCTACACCGAGGAGCTTCTGGCATCCTGTGATTTCAACCACGATCCCCGCTCCAGCATCGTCGACGCCAGCCAGACCCGGGTCAGCGGCAGGCGCCTGCTCAAGGTGCTGACCTGGTTCGACAACGAGTGGGGCTACGCCAATCGCATGCTCGACGTGGCCCGCTACTGGCACGGACTCGGCCGCGCACCTGACCCGGCGGAAGGCTAGCAATGGCCCTGGTCAGATAATAAGAACATGTTGAGGAGGTAACGGGCATGGCCCTGAAAGTCGACCTGATGCAGGACCTGGAACTGGCGGGCAAGCGGGTTTTGATCCGCGAGGACCTCAACGTGCCGGTGAAGGACGCTGCGGTCACCTCCGACGCGCGCATACGCGCAGCGCTGCCGACGATCCGGGCCGCCCTTGAGGCCGGCGCGAAAGTGATCCTGATGTCCCACCTGGGGCGGCCCACCGAAGGGGAGTTCAACGAACAGTATTCCCTCGCACCGGTGGCGGAGCACCTCTCAAACCTTCTCGGCCAGCGCGTTATCCTTGTGCAGGACTGGCGCCTGGGCGTCGAGCTGAATGACGGCGAGGTCGCGCTGCTGGAGAACGTGCGCTTCAACCCCGGCGAAAAGGCCGACGACGAGGAACTGGCAAAAGCCTACGCGGCGCTCTGCGACATCTTCGTCATGGATGCGTTCGGCACCGCCCACCGCGCCCAGGCGTCGACCCACGGCGTGGCGAAGTTCGCGCCGGTGGCCTGTGCCGGACCGCTGCTCGCCGGTGAACTCACGGCGCTGGAGCAGGCGCTGAGCGACCCGGCCCGGCCCATGGTGGCCATCGTCGGCGGCTCCAAGGTCTCGACCAAGCTGACCGTGCTTGAGACGCTGTCGGAGAAAGTTGACCAGCTTGTCGTCGGCGGCGGGATCGCCAATACCTTCCTCGCCGCGAGCGGCAGCCCGGTCGGCAAGTCCCTGTGCGAGGAGGACCTGATTCCACAGGCGCAGGCGCTGATGGAAAAGACCAGCATTCCACTCCCCGAGGACGTGGTGACAGGCAAGGCCTTCGCCGAGGATGCCGCAGCTGTATTGAAAGACCATTCAGAGGTTGAACAAGACGACATGATCTTCGATATCGGACCCAGGGCCGCCGCGGAGATCGCCGCCATCCTGACGGGTGCGGGGACCATACTCTGGAACGGGCCCGTGGGCGTGTTCGAGTTCGACCAGTTCGCCGGGGGCACCGAGGCGATTTCCCGTGCCATCGCCGACAGCGCGGCCTTTTCCCTCGCCGGCGGCGGCGACACCCTGGCCGCGATTGACAAATTCGCCATCGCGGATAAGGTTTCCTATATCTCAACCGGCGGCGGCGCTTTCCTGGAGTACGTTGAGGGCAAGACCCTGCCCGCCGTCGCGGTCCTCGAGCGGCGCGCCGCCGGCGCCGCGCCCTGACCCCGGCCAACATTACTCAGCTTTAAAAGGTACTACCTATGGCACTTATCAGCTTGCGGCAACTGCTGGACCACGCCGCCGAACACGACTACGGCGTCCCGGCGTTCAACGTCAACAACCTGGAGCAGACCCGCGCCATTATGGAAGCGGCTGACGAAACCAATTCGCCGGTCATCATGCAGGCCAGCGCGGGGGCGCGGAAGTACGCCGGCGCGCCGTTCCTGCGCGCGATGATGGAAGCGGCGATGAACGAGTTCCCGCACATCCCCGTTGTGGTGCACCAGGATCACGGCGTGTCTCCCGCGGTTTGCCAGCGCTCCATCCAGCTCGGCTTCAGCTCGGTGATGATGGATGGCTCCCTGGGCGAGGACGGCAAGACGCCCATGGACTACGACTACAACGTGGACGTCACCCGCCGGGCGGTGGCCATGGCCCACGCCTGCGGCGTGTCGGTCGAGGGCGAGCTGGGTTGCCTCGGCTCCCTGGAGACCGGCGAGGCCGGCGAGGAAGACGGCATCGGCGCGGAGGGTGTGCTGACGGAAGACCAGCTCCTCACCGACCCCGAGGAGGCGGCGCGGTTTGTCGCGGCCACCGAGGTGGATGCACTCGCCATCGCCTGCGGCACCAGCCACGGTGCCTACAAGTTCAGCCGGCCCCCCACCGGCGATATCCTCGCCATGGACCGCATCAAGGAAATTCACGCGCGCATCCCGGGCACACACCTGGTGATGCACGGCTCCTCGTCGGTACCCCAGGACTGGCTCGATGTGATCAACGAGTTCGGCGGCGAAATTCCCGAGACCTACGGCGTGCCCGTGGAGCAGATCCAGGAGGGTATCAGGCACGGGGTGCGCAAGGTGAATATCGACACCGACCTGCGCCTCGCCTCCACCGGTGCGATCCGGCGCTTCCTGGCGGAGAACCCGTCGGAGTTTGACCCGCGCAAGTACCTGGCCAAGACCATTACGGCGATGAAGGACATCTGCAAGGCGCGCTACGAGTCCTTCGGCACAGCCGGCAACGCGGACAAGATCAAGGTCCGCTCCCTATCCGTCATGCAGGCCGCCTACGACGCCGGCGAGCTGAAGCCAGCAGTCCACTGAGGAGCCCGGGCCGCTTGACCCCGGACCAGCTTCGCATCGTTCGCTTCCAGCTTCCCCCGTTCGGGGAGGGCGCGCTGCCGTCCGCCGAACTGGAAGCCTTCAACGCGTTCTACGGCATCGACTTCACCGCGCGCATGGAGGGCTTGCAGCATCTGGCCGGCCACGTGCCCTCGGGAAACCGGCGCCTGGCGGTGCAGTGCTGGCGCCGGAAAGACGCGGTGGCCAACCTGCTCGTGGTGCACGGCTACTACGACCACACGGGGCTGTTCGGCAAGCTGCTTGAGTGGGGCCTGCAGCGGCGCTGCAATGTGCTGGTGTTCGACCTGCCGGGGCACGGCCTCTCCGAGGGCGAGCCCGCGGTCATCGATGACTTCGCCGATTACGGTGACGCGGTGGCCGCCGTGCTCGGGCGGGTGATGCTGCCGGACCTGCCGCTGTGGACGATGGCCCAGAGCACGGGCGCAGCCGCCCTGGTCGAATTCGCTCGCAACTGTTTCGCACACAACTACGAATGGCCCTTCGCCGCCCAGGTATTGCTGGCACCGCTGGTGCGCCCGGCGGGATGGCGCGGCGTGCAGTTTGCCCTGCGCCTGCTGTCGCCCTTTACCGAGAGCGTGCCGCGCAAGTTCTCGCGCAACTCCGCCGACGAGGAGTTTCTCGCCTTTATCGCCAGCGACCCCCTGCAGTGCCACCGGGTACCCCTGCGCTGGGTCGCCGCGCTCGAGCGCTGGCTGGCGGGGCTGCCGCGGGAGGACCTCGGCGTCGGCCCGGCGCTGATCGTGCAGGGAGACGAGGACCTGACGGTGGACTGGCGCTACAACGTGCCCTTCATGGGTGACCTGTTTCCCGGCAGCCCGGTGGAGTACATCGCGGGCGCCGGGCACCAGCTGGCCAACGAGTCCGCGGAACTGCGGGCGGCGTATCTCGGGCAGGTAGAGGATTACCTGGTGGGGCTGGGGATACTGCCGGGCGACTCTTCATAGCAGCCCGCTTCGAGGAGAAGGTCGTACAGCGGCAGCACCGAATCCCCGTACTTCTTCCAGCGGCCGATCGCGCTGTCATAGATACCCTGTTTGACCTGTAGTGAACTGGGTGTGGCCACGGTGTTGTCGCGCTGGTGGAAGGCCAGGCACGATTGCTCGAAGGGCAGCTCGCAAAACGCCAGCAACCTGGCGACTTCCCCTTCGGGATCGTTCACCAGGTGTTCGTAACCAAGCTGGTACAGCGCCCCGGGCATGGCGGTTTGCCAGTGTCGCATGAGCCGGTCGAAGAGAATGTAGTAGCGCCCGCAGTCCAGCAGGTCCAGGTTGTAGCGGTAGTGCGGGGCGTTGACGGCAAACAACTGGCGGTAGTTGCTCAGGCAGGTGTCGACGGGGTCCCGGCGCAGGCAGACCAGCTTCGCGCGGGGCAGCGCCATGCGGATCAGCCCCAGGTAAAGGAAGTTACGCGGCAGCTTGTCGGTGAAGCGCGGGGTGCGACCGGTGCGCGGGCGCGTCGACTCGATATAGGCCTGACCTAGCTCCGCCGGGTCGCAACGCGCGCACGCATCGATGTCCGCGATACCCAGGTCCGTGCCGGCCTCCGGTGCCGCACCGCACATGCGCGCGACCTGCTGTGGAAACTGCGGCATTTCACCGGCGGCAAAGACCTGTGAGTGACTGCCGAGAATCTGTTCCACCAGGGTTGTTCCCGTGCGCGGCATGCCGACGATGAAGATGGGTTCGTCCGATGCGCACCCGCCTTCCGGGCTCGCCAGCCGGTCTGCCGTGAACACCGCCTCCAGCCTGTCGAAGACCTTCGCCTCCTCGCCGATGTCGTAGCCCGACTGCCCTGCGTGTGCCCGCTTGGCCCAGGCGAGGTTCTCCATCGCTCCGCTGTAGTCCTCCAGGTCCTCCAGTTCTCGCGCGATCGCGTGTCCCAGGTGCAGCCGGTCAACCGGGGAAACGGCGCGGTCGCGCAGTTCCTCCAGTCGCTGGAGGTGGTTGTTGTCCGGGGTGCTGCGCTCGAGGGTGGCGAGGGCGGAGTGCGCCTTGAAGTACTCCGGGTGCAGGGTGATAGCGCGCTCGTACGCCGCCGCGGCCTCCTTTACCCTGCCGGCGAACTGCAGTGATACCGCCCTGTTGAAATGGAGATCGGCGTGTTGCGCGTCCTCTCCCGACTGGTCGAGGCGGGCGGTCGCCGACTCGTAACACTCGATGGCGCGGTCGTGTTCGCCGCAGTGGCTGAAGACCGTGCCGAGGGTGTTGAGAACGGGAGCAGTATCCGGATCGAGCCCCTTGGCCACGATGGCGGCGTCCAGGGCCTCGCGGTTGCGATTCAGCGCCACCAGGCACTTGCCGCGCTCCGCGTGGTATTCGGCGCGTTCCGGTTCGAGCTCACAGGCGTTGGCGAGAATTTGCAGTGCTTTCTCGAACTGCTTGTTCTGTCCGGCGATTACCGCGCAAATGAACCAGGCGTCTGCATGCCGGCGGTCCGCCTCCAGTATCCGCAGGCAGAGCTCGTGGGCTTCGCGACCCCTCCCCGCCAGCAGCGCCTGTTCGGCGCGGCGATGCAGCTCGTCAATCTGCTGTGGGGACAGGCTCATGGCTGTTGTTGAGACCCGCTCATGGCTGTTGTGAAGGCACGCTCATGGCTGCATTGTATCGGTTATGCGCCCGCGGGCGACAGCCTTGGGGGCACCCGGTAGCAGGGCCAAAAAAAAAGGGCGCCGATGGCGCCCTTCTCGTGAAGGCGGGAACTCAGCTGTCGAAGTTCCACACGAAGCGTACACCCACCTGCCGGGGGCGCAGCACGTCGTGGTAGTAGCGACGCAGGTCGAATTCGCCCACCGCCCTGACAAAGCTCTCATCCCGGCGCACACCTGTCTCGACGAACTCATCGAACACGTTGTCGGCATACAGCGTGAGCACCAGGTTTTCACGGAGCCAGGAAACCGAGGCGTTGTGCAGGGTATAGCCGTCCAGTTTTTCGCCGTTGGAGCGGTTACCCACCTTCGTGTAAACGTTGCTCTGGCCGGTCATGGACCAGTCGAAGTCCAGCGAGCTGCCGTCGTCCAGCGGCAGGTTGTAGGTTGCCGCGAGGAAGTACTGGTGCTCCGGCGATCCCGGCAGCCGGTCGCCGTCGAAGGCGTCCTCGCCGTCCACCAGCCCGGGTGCGTCGTCGGTAAGTTCCGCCTCGTTGTATGCGTAAGAGCCGGAGAAGTAGAGGCGATCCGTGGCGTACCAGCGGCTGGACAGTTCCACACCCATACTCTCCGCCGTGCCGCCGTTGGATGTGATGGGAATGTCGCCGTTTTCGGTGACGTCGGCCACCTGCACGTCGTCCCACTCGATCAGGTAGATGGCGCCATTGACAACCAGTGAGTTGTCCAGCCAGGTGGTGCGCGCGCCGATTTCGTAGTTGGTGGTGGTGTCGGACTTAATGAGCACCTCGTCGGGGAGTGCACAGACGTTCTGTACATTCGGATCCGGGTTCGGCGGGCAGGGGGGCACCGAGTTCAGGCCGCCGAGGCGGTAGCCCTCGCTGATGGTGAGGTAGCCCATGGCGTCGTCGGTAATATCGTAGGACGTGTTGAACTTGTAGATCACGTCGTCGTCGTCCACGTCGTTGCGCTGTGAATCCACGTTGATGGAATCTGGCGGTGCACCACCGAATACGGTGTCTGACAGGGGCAGCGCAAGCCCCGTCGTCTGGTCGTTCTCGAACTTGAACCAGCGCGCGCCCACGGTCACCTGCCAGGCGTCGGTGATCTGGTAGCCCAGCTCGCCGAAGGCGGCGGTCTCCTTCTCCTCCTCGTCGATAGTCTCGTAGTATTCCAGGGAGTCAGGTCGCAGCTGCACGCCACCAAAGTTGTCCACCGCAAATTGGTCGAACCCGGGGGTGAACTCGCGGCTCAGGGAGTCCAGGTTGAACTCGCTGTAGAAGCCGCCGACGATCCAGTTCCAGGGACCGTCGTGGGTAGAGACAAAACGCAGCTCCGCGGTTGTCGTGTCCTCGTCCGCCTGATCGCGGGTGAACGCGGCGAAGCTGGGGAATAACTCGTAGCCGTACTCGAAGGCCAGCAGCAGGTCGCTCTGGTCGCGCTGGCCGTCCTCGGAGTACTCGGAGTAGCCCAGGGCCAGGGTGGCCTCGGCGAAGCCGAGATCGGCGACCGTTTCCAGCGCGAAGAGCTCGTTGTCACGCTCCAGGGGCTCCAGGTACCGGTGGCCCGACTCGTACTCGCCGGTGCCGATGGAGTCCTGGTGGTTGATCTGGCGCGCGCCCACCTCGTCGTCCTGGTAGTAGTAGGACAGGGTGCTGTCGATTTTTTCACCGGTCCAGCGCAGGGCGACGCGTCCGGACAGGGTCTCCTGGTAGTTGGCGTCCTCCTTGCTGCGCAGGTTGGCGGCGACGTCATCCGGGTCGTCGAAGTCGGGCTGGGGATTGGAGACTCCCGGTTCGCGCACGAGGTAGTTGTAGTCGATGAAGCCCGGATCGTCGTAGTAGTCGAGTGATGCGCGAATCGCCAGCTTGTTCTCGATGATGGGGATGTTGATGGTGCCGCCCCCGTCGTAGCCGAGATCCCCCGCCTGCTCGAGGTCGAACACGTCGCCGCGCAATTCGAACGAGAGGGCGTCCGCCTGGGGGCGGTTGGGCAGGTATCGCACCGCACCCGCGAGGGTGCCGGCGCCGTAGAGCGTGCCCTGGGGACCAATCAGCACTTCCACCCGCTCCATGTCGTTGAGGCGGATATCGACATAGAAGGGCACTTCCCCGATGTAGGTGCCCACCGTGCCGCCGCCGGAATTGTCGCCGTCGGTCGGGCCTACGGCGTCGACGTTGAGGCCGCGCACGGTTACGATATCGGCGGCCCGCCCGCCCTGTTCGATCACGGTCATGCCCGGCACTCGCCGCGAGATGTCGACGAGGTCGGCCAGGCGCTGGCGCTCGATAAAGTTTGCGCTGAGCGCAGTGATATTCAGCGGAATGTCCTGGATCGACTCGGCGCGACGGGTGGCCGTCACGATCACTTCCTCCAGCGCTGCCGATTCCTGTCCGGCGGCGTACCCTGATACCAGTGTGGAAGCGATGGCTGCGGAGAGGGTTGAGAGTCTGAACGCGGTCTTGTTTTGCATGATTGCCCCTGCTACTTCTGTAATTGCACTGCGCCGGCCGTCTTCAAGCTGTTCGAGTAGAGGCGTTCCGTGTCCCCGCGCCCGGCCTTAATCGTCGGCAATCCCCGGGTGTCCCTGCCCACAAGCGGTCCACCGACACTTATTGCATCTAATTTATCACTGCTAACATTGGGCCGATATCGCCCAAGATGCGCAAAATTACCGCTTGACCCGGCCGTGGGTGCAAAACCTTGCACCGGCCACCCGCCCGCTCGGCCGAACGTCGAGGTGCCCTTTAAAACAATACCCGGGTGCGTATGGTCCCCTCGATGGCGGCGAGTTCCGCCAGGGCTACCTCGCTGTACTCCGCGTCGATGTCGATGACCACGTAACCCACGGTCTCGTTGGTCTGCAGGTACTGGCCGGAGATGTTGATGTCGTTGCTGGAGAAGACGCGGTTGATCGCGCTCAGGATGCCGGGCACGTTGTGGTGGATGTGCAGCAGCCGGTGGCTGCCGGCGTGCTCTGGCAGGGCCACTTCCGGCAGGTTGACCGAGGAGGTGGTGGTGCCGTTGTCGCTGTAGCGCGCCAGCTTCTCGGCGACCTCCATGCCGATGTTCTCCTGTGCCTCCACCGTGCTACCCCCGATGTGCGGGGTCAGGATGGTGTTGTCGAACCTGCGCAGGGGCGATACGAACTCGTCGTCGTTCGAGCGGGGCTCCTCCGGGAACACGTCGATTCCGGCGCCACCGATGGTGCCCGTTTCCAGGGCGGAGGCGAGCGCGTCTATGTCGACGACCGTGCCGCGGGACGCATTGATCAGGATGCTGCCCGGTGGCATGTGCCCAAGCTCGTCGGCGCCGATGAGGTTGCGCGTGGAGGGGTTTTCCGGCACGTGCAGGCTCACCACGTCGGATGTGGCGAGCAACTGATTCAGCGAGGGCACCTGCCGGGCGTTGCCCAGGGGCAGGCGGTTGGTCATGTCGAAGAACTGCACCTGCATACCCAGACTCTCCGCGATGACACCCAGCTGCATGCCGATGTTGCCGTAGCCGACGATGCCCAGCTTTTTCCCGCGAATCTCGAAGGCGTTGCTGGCGGACTTGCGCCACTCGCCCCGGTGCGCCGCGGCGTTCTTCTCTGGCACGCCGCGCAGCAACAGGATCGCCTCGGCCAGTACCAGCTCCGCGACGCTGCGGGTGTTGGAGAAGGGCGCGTTGAATACCGCGATGCCGCGCCGGGTCGCCGCCTCGAGGTCCACCTGGTTGGTGCCGATGCAGAAACAGCCCACCGCGACCAGTTTGCGCGCGGCCTCGAAGACCTCCCCGGTCAGCTGGGTGCGGGAGCGGATGCCGACGAAGTGGGCGTTCGCAATCGCCTCCCGAAGCTCCGCCGGGGGCAGGGCCTTGGCGTGACACTCGACATTCGTGTAGCCCGACTGCTCCAGGGTGTCTACCGCCGACGGGTGCACGCCCTCCAGCAGCAGGAAGCGAATCTTGTCCTTGGGCAGTGATTGTTGTGCCATGGTGGTCGCCGGGGATGCCCCTGTTCAGCAGCGGTTAAAAAAGAGCGATTCTCTCAACAGGTCTTGGAAAAAAGAAACGCTCTCTCAGCAGGTCTTGGACAAAAGAAAGGCTCTCTCAGCAGGTCTTCGAAAGAGCCCCGTATGGTACCATACGCGCCGCCTCTTAATCCCCGAGCCCGATGACGGAAAACGCCACTGGCCAAGGCCTGAAAGCCGACGTCCTGGACGCCCTGCGCGAGATCGCCGGGGGGGATCGCGTGCTCGTCGATCCCGACTCCCTGTCCCGCTACGGCGCTGACTGGACCAGTGCGTTTACCCCCAACCCCGCGGCCGTCGTACTGCCGGGGAGTATCGAGGAGGTGCAGGATGTTGTGCGACTGGCCGCCCGGGAGGGCCTGGCCATTGTGCCCTCCGGCGGGCGCACGGGTCTCAGCGGCGGCGCGGTCGCCGCGAAGGGGGAGGTCGTCCTCGCGCTGGACCGCCTCAATCGTATCGAGGAGTTCAACCCGGTGGACCGCACCGTGCGCTGCGGGGCCGGCGTGATCACGGCGCAGCTGCAGGAATTCGCGGCGGGAAAGGGGCTGTATTACCCGGTGGATTTCGCCTCCAGTGGTTCCAGCCAGATCGGCGGCAACATCGCCACCAACGCGGGCGGGATCAAGGTCATCCGCCACGGCATGACCCGGGACTGGGTCGCCGGCCTCAAATTGGTCACCGGCGCGGGCGAGTTGCTGGACCTCGGCAGGGGCCTGGTCAAGAACAACACGGGCTACGACCTGCGGCACCTGGTGATCGGCGCCGAGGGCACCCTCGGTGTCGTGGTCGAGGCCACCATGCGTCTCGCGGAACCCCCCGCGGACAGCGCAGTGCTGGTGCTGGGCGTGCCCGACATGGGCGCGGTGATGTCGGTGCTGGCGACGTTTCGCGACAGCCTGCCGCTGAATGCGTTCGAGTTCTTCTCGGACCTCGCCCTGCAGAAGGTCGTCGAACACAACGGGCTGCCGCGGCCTTTCGATACGCCGGCGCCCTTCTACGCCCTGCTCGAGATCGAGTTATCTTCGCCCGCCGCGATGGAACAGGCCATGTCCCTGTTTGAACACTGCGTCGGGGAGGGCTGGGCGCTGGACGGCACGGTCAGCCAGAGCGTCGCCCAGGCCGAGGCGTTGTGGCGCCTGCGCGAGAATATCTCCGAGACGATCTCGCGCTGGACGCCCTACAAGAACGATATCGCCACGGTGGTCTCGAAGGTGCCGGACTTCCTCGCCGAGGTGGAGGCCGTGGTCGGCGAGCACTACCCGGATTTCGAGATCGTGTGGTTCGGCCATATCGGTGACGGCAACGTCCACCTCAACATCCTCAAACCCGACGACCTGCCCCTGGACGAGTTCCAGCGGCGCTGCGGCGAGGTCAGTCGCTGGGTGTTCGATATCGTGCGGCGCTACGGCGGCAGCGTCTCCGCCGAACACGGAGTCGGCCTGCTGAAGAAAGACTACCTCCACTACACCCGCCCGGAGGCGGAGGTCGCCCTGATGCGCCAGATCAAGCGCGCCTTCGATCCCCACGGGATCATGAATCCCGGCAAGATTTTTGATTGATTGACTCCTACCGCCTCGCCGGTAGCTGACATGCTTCTCGGGGACCGCAAAAGCGCCGTCCATGGCAGCTCGACCGAGGCCATCCATGGCCTCGGACGCCCCCTTCGAAGCATGTCAGCCACCTACTCGGCTCCACCGTTCTCAATAGATGGATAGCCTGGCTGCCATGCCTCGGGATCATCAATTCCTGCGAGGGTTTGGTCAGGGAGCGTGAGGAGCAGTGCGGGGCTGGAAGTGGCTTGGAGGAACGTCGGCAGCCAGGGAAGGCTGCCGTCGAGCTGCCATGGACGGCGCTTTTGCGGTTCCGACAAGCCACTTCCAGGCGCGCGCCGCGGCTAAATGAGCCACCGCACGAGAAGCATTACTGGATGCCCGCTGCGAATGGCAACGCCCGGGACTTCACTACTCTGGATAGAGGGTCTTCACGCCTTCAGCGGTACCCAACAACAAGACGTCAGCGGGCTTCAGGGCGAACAGCCCGTTAGTGACGACCCCCGTGATGTTATTGATCTTCTCCTCGGTGGCGAGCGGTTGCGGGATGGGAAAGTTGTGCACGTCGAGGATGACGTTGCCGTTGTCCGTGACCACGCCCTCGCGGTAGACCGGGTCGCCGCCGAGCTTCACCAGCTCGCGGGCGACGTGGCTGCGCGCCATCGGTATCACCTCCACCGGTAGCGGAAAATCGCCCAGGGTGTGGACGAGCTTGCTCTCGTCCGCGATGCAGATGAACTCGCGGGCCACGGCCGTGACGATCTTCTCGCGGGTGAGGGCCGCGCCGCCGCCCTTGATCAGTTGCAGCGCGCGATTGCTCTCGTCGGCGCCGTCGACGTAGAAGTCCACGCCGTCGACCGTGTTCAGGTCGTAGACCGGGATGCCGTGGCTCCTCAGGCGCTCGGCGGAGGCCTCGGAGCTGGCCACGGTGGCGTCAATCTTCGCCTTCACCCCCGCCAGCGCGTCGATGAACATGTTCGCGGTGGAACCGGTGCCGATACCCAGTACCGTGTCGTCCTCGAGTTTGGGCTCGATGTAGGCCAGGGCGGCCGCGGCCACGGCTCGTTTTAATTCGTCTTGTGTCATGGAGGTCGGATCCCGGGGATTCCAGTGCAAGCTGCGCTGCGCCGTCATTATAGGGCAGGGTATCTCCGCCGGCACGGAAAAACGGGTTAAGATCAGCGACGAGAGGCGTCGCCCGGAGAAGTCCACATGCCCCAGTCCTACATCAAACGGATCCTCGACGCGCGGGTGTACGACGTCGCCCGGGAGACGCCGATCCACGAGGCCAGCCTGATGTCGCAGCGCCTGGGAAACAGTGTCTTTCTCAAGCGCGAGGACCTGCAGCCCGTGTTCTCGTTCAAGCTGCGCGGCGCCTACTGCAAGATGAGCCGGATGGGGCCGGAGCAACTCAAGCGGGGGGTCGTGGCGGCCTCGGCGGGGAACCATGCGCAGGGCGTGGCCATGGCCGCACAGAAGCTCGGGGTGAAGGCGAGCATCGTCATGCCCCGCACCACGCCGCAGATCAAGGTGGACGCGGTGCGCAGCCGCGGCGCCCGTGTCGTGCTGCACGGGGACTCCTTCGACGAGGCGGCGGAGCACGCGCGCAAGCTGGAAGACCAGAAGGGCCTCACCTTTGTGCATCCCTTCGACGATCCCGATGTCATCGCCGGCCAGGGCACCATCGGCATGGAGATCGTGCGGCAGCACCGGCGCCCCCTGGACGCGCTGTTTGTCCCCGTGGGGGGCGGCGGCCTGCTCGCCGGTGTCGCCGCCTACGTCAAGTACGTCTGGCCGCAGACCCGCGTGATCGGCGTGGAGCCCGAGGATGCCGCGTGCCTGAAACTCGCGCTGGAGCGCGGCCGCCGGGCGAAGCTGCCCGAGGTGGGGCTGTTTGCCGACGGCTGCGCGGTGGCGCAGGTGGGGCGGGAGCCCTTCCGTGTGATACGCGACACGGTCGAGGAGGTGATCACCGTCTCCACCGACGAGATGTGCGCGGCGATCAAGGATATTTTCGAGGACACGCGCAGCATCGCCGAGCCCGCCGGTGCGCTGGCCCTGGCCGGGCTAAAAAACTATGTCGAGGAGCGCGGGCTGCAGGGACGGGAACTGCTGGCGATCGTCAGCGGCGCCAACACCAACTTCGACCGGCTGCGGTACATCTCCGAGCGCACCGAGATCGGCGAGCACCGCGAGGCGGTCATCAGCGTCACCGTACCGGAGCGTCCCGGGAGCTTCCGCGAATTCTGCCGAGCGCTCGGCAGGCGCAACATTACCGAGTTCAACTATCGCTACGCGGACCGCGAGCGCGCACAGGTCTTCGTGGGGCTGACGGTCGCGCCCGGCGGCGGCGACCTGGCCGACCTGCTGGAGGATCTCGGGCGGCGCGGTTACGAGGCCGAGGACCTGACCCACAACGAGGTGGCGAAGCTGCACATCCGCCACATGGTGGGCGGTCACGCACCCGCCGAGCTCAGGGACGAACGGGTCTACCGGGTCGAGTTTCCCGAGCGGCCCGGGGCCTTGCTCAGGTTCCTCACCGGCCTGGGCCAGCGCTGGAACATCTCGATGTTTCACTACCGCAACCACGGTGCGGCCTACGGCCGCATCCTGGTCGGCGTTCAAGTCCCCCGGGGCGAGCGGGGGGCTTTCGACAAGGTACTGAAGGGCATCAACTACCGCTTCTGGGAGGAGACGGGCAACCGGGCCTACCAGCTCTATCTGGGGGGAACTGGAGAAAAGTGCTGAAAGTCGCGCCGGGAGCGGCTTGCGGGGTTTTCTTTTGCGATTTACCGGAGTAAGATTTCCGACGTTTGTTAAATAATAACAACGAAATACCTGGCGTATTTACAGTGGGCGTTGGGGTACCGGCTCCGGAATCGACGCAAGCGATTGCAGGCAGTACAGAAGGAGAGGGTCGGACTCCTGTAGTAAATGAAGAAGAGAGACCTGGTGAAGCGTAAACCCGATTTTGTGCTGATACTGGTTGCGGCTTTCGGGCTGGGGGTGTTGCTGACAGTGCTGCTCCCGACCGCCGCGAACGACACGGTCGCCGCCCCGGCGTCCGCGTTACAGGCAGGCGTTATCATCCGGGACTGACCCCCGGTCCGTCTTAATTCGTTCCCCTGCAGTCCAGCAGGGCGCCGTCGGTCGCCACGATGTCGAGGCAGACGTCATGGCCGTCCCGCGGAACCTGCGCGGTTTCCTGACAGGCGTGCGCGAGACCGACCAGCAGCGGACCCCCAACATCGCCCAGGGCGCGATCGTAGTACCCTCCACCCATACCCAGTCGTGCGCCGGACCGGTCCCAAGCCACCAGGGGCAGGCAGACCAGGTCCAGCGCTGCCGCCTCGACCCGCGCGGCGCCCGGCCCGGGTTCGGGTATGTCGAAGCGGTTGGGCGCCAGGGGGGCGTCCCGCTCCCAGTGCGCGAAGGCCAGCGCATCGCCGTCGGCGATTACCGGCAGGTAGAGGTGTTTGCCCTGCCCGCGGGCCAGACTGGCCAGCGGGCCCGTGTCCAGTTCCCCGTCCGCCGCCATGTACAGCGCGATGTGCCGCGCCTGCGACCACTCGGGCAGGCCGGCAAGCGCCAGCGCGACCGACTCTGCGGCCCGTTGCTGTTGGGCGCCGGAGAGCGATCGCCTGCGACGGCGCAGTTCACTGCGCAGCGCGGCTTTCTTCGCGGGAAGGTCAGGCATAGGTAGATTGATGGGATTCCCGGCATACCGCTGACAGCACTGCCCTTGAACCCGACGGTTCAAGGTGGTGGTCCCTGCACTGTATCAGGCTTCCCGGTTGACACCGGACTTGCACACCTACAGCGACTCGAAACCCCCGGTTACATAGTATCGGCTCGAGGACTGGCTGTCTGGCGCATACGCCAGGTACCCGGGGAAAAGTATAGCCCAGAATATTTGGTAAGCGTCTACTAATTAATGCAGGTAACTGCAGATTGTGCCGGCGTCAGCCGATCTCCATCTGCTTGAGATCGTACAGCGCCTCGTCGAGCTTCTTGTGCAGGCGCTTGACCGCCTCGCCGCCCGGCTTGCCCGAGTCGCTGCCCTGGGAGGCCTGCAACAGTTCATAGCTGATATTGAGCGCCGCCATGACGGCGATTCGCTCCGCGCCGATCACCTTGCCGGTATCGCGTATCTTGCGCATCTGCTTGTCGAGGTACTTGGCCGAGGTGGTGAGATCGTCCTCCTGCTCTTCGGGGCAGGCCACCTGGTAATCTTTCTCCAGAATGCGCACGGTGACGGTATTCCCCTTGCTCACGCGCGCGACTCCATGGTGCGCAGCCTGTCGATCATCGCCTCGACCTTGCTGCGCGCCAGTTCGTTCTTGTCGATCAGGTCCTTGCGCTCCCGGCGCCAGTCGAGCTGGTCTTCCTTGAGAGACTGGTTTTCCCGGTCGAGTTCCTGACACAGGCCGATCAGCTCGTCGATTTTTCTTTCAAGCGCTTTCAGTTGGTTCTCTGCCATGGGGGTATACTGGGCGTGGTGTTATTTGAGAAATACTATAGAGGCGCCGGCCATTGAGGTCAACGCGACAAACTTTTTAAATATCAATGGCCTGCCATGCATTTATTACACTACCGGGTGATCTGGCGGGGCCGCCGCATCGCGCCCGATGGTAACAGCAATGAATTATGAAACCGGTGCGCTCCAGGCGCCCTTTGATTTCGATGAACTGGCCGGCCTGCTTCTCGAGCAGGGTTCCGCGGTGTCGCCTTCGGAGGTGCACGGTTGCCTCAGCGGACTGCTCAGCGGCGGTATTGCAGCTGAGCCGGAGCGGGGCCTCGACGCGCTCGGGCGGGCGCTCGACCTCGCGGCGCACGGCGAGCTGGCGGAGAGGATAATGCAGTTGTACGGCGCCACCGCGCTGGCGCTGGCCGACGAGGAATTCAGTTTTCATCCCTTGTTGCCCGACGACGAGGTCGATATCGAAACGCGCACGGCGGCGCTGGCGGGCTGGAGTCGGGGCTTCACAGCGGGCTTTACCCAGGCACTGCCCGGGAACGACGGCGCGGCCGGCCTGTCAGAGGACTGCCGCGAGATCCTCGGCGATATCGCCGCCATGGCGCAGGCGGCGGTGGGTGACGAGGAAAGCGAGGAGGAGTCCGAGGGCAGTTACGCCGAGATCGTGGAATATCTGCGCTTCGCCGTCCTCAACGTGTTCATGGAAGGTGCCGCCCGGGAGGGACAGTCCGGGCCCGCGCCCGGGGCACCGCTGCACTAGTCATTACAGGTACTTGTTTTTACAGGCCAGGAACCGCAGATGGGAATCAGCAAGACCGAGTACGCGCGTCGGCGCCGCAACCTGATGGGGCTGATGGAGGCGAACAGTATCGCCATCTTCCCCGCGGCCCGGGAACAAGTACGCAGCCGGGATACCCATTTCCCGTTTCGCCAGGACAGCGACTTTTACTACCTCTCGGGATTCGTCGAGCCCGACGCGGTACTGGTGCTGATCCCGGGTCGTCGCCACGGTCAGTTCGTGGTGTTCTGCCGCGAACGGGATCCGCAAATGGAACTGTGGCACGGGTTTCGCGCCGGACCCGAGGGTGTGTGCGAGCGGCACGGCGCGGACGATGCGTTTCCCATCGGGGATATCGACGACATCCTCCCGGGGCTGATCGAGGGGCGCGACCGTGTCTATTACTCCATGGGGCGCAGCGCGGAATTCGACCGGCAGATCATGGGCTGGGTGAATACGATTCGCGCCAAGGAGGCGAGCGGTGCCGTGCCCCCGGGCGAGTTCACCGACCTGGACCACATGGTGCACGAGCTGCGCCTTTACAAGAGCGCCGCCGAGCTGCGCACCCTGCGCAAGGCCGGCGAGATCACCGCGCGCGCACACGCGCGCGCGATGCGGGCGTGTCGACCGGGAATGTTCGAGTACCAGCTCGAGGCGGAGCTGGTGCACGAGTTCGCGCAGGGCGGCGCGGTGTCGCCCGCGTACCCCAGTATCGTGGGCAGCGGTGCGAACGCCTGTGTCCTGCACTACGTACAGAACAGCGCCAAGATGCGCGACGGCGACCTGGTGTTGGTCGACGCCGGGTGCGAACTCGACTACTACGCGTCCGACGTGACCCGCACCTACCCGGTCAACGGCCGCTTCAGCAAGGAGCAGCGGGTGCTGTATGAGCTGGTGTTGAAGAGCCAGGCCGCAGCCATCGCCGCCATCAAACCCGGCAACCACTGGAACCAGCCCCACGACGCGAGCGTCCGCGTGCTCACGGAGGGACTGGTGCGGCTGGGGCTGCTGAAGGGTTCGGTCGCGTCGCTGATCAAGAAGGGCGCCTACCGGGAGTTCTACATGCACCGGGTAGGGCACTGGCTGGGGCTGGACGTGCACGATGTCGGCGACTACCGGCTCGACGGCGCCTGGCGGCTGCTGGAGCCGGGGATGGTCATGACCGTGGAACCCGGCATCTACGTGGCGCCGGGCAACCGCAAGGTCGCGGCGAAATGGCGCGGTATCGGCATCCGCATCGAGGACGATGTGGTCGTGACGGAGAAGGGCTGTGAAATCATCACCGGGGGTGTACCTCGCAGCGTGGAAGAGGTCGAGGCCCTGATGGCCGCCTGAGGCATGCGCGAACGCTACGACATCGTAATCGCCGGGGGCGGCATGGTCGGGGTCAGCCTCGCCCTCGAACTGGGCCGGCGCCTGCCGCAGTCGCTGTCGATACTGCTGGTGGAGGGTGTGCCGCTGCCCGGTCCCGGCGAGGGCGCAGCGGCCTATCACCCGTCCTTCGATGCGCGCTCGACGGCCCTGGGCTACAGCTCTCGGCTGATCTACGAGGGCATGGGTGTCTGGAGTGATCTCGCCGAATGGACCCGCGCGATAGAGAGTATTCACGTATCCAGCCGCGGACACTTCGGCAGCACGCTGTTGCGCGCTGCCGACCACGACTGGCCGGCGCTGGGATACGTGGTGGAGAACGCCTGGCTCGGCACCGCCCTGGTGAAGGCGCTGCACCGGCAGGGCCGCGCGGAACTCCTGAGCCCGGCGCGGGTCGCGGCCGCCGAACCCCGGGACGACGGTGTGGAACTGGCGTTCGCGGACGGGGGCGGCGTGTCGACCGATCTCCTCCTGGTGGCTGACGGCGCCGGCTCCGGCCTGCGCCGGCAACTGGGTGTCGGTGCGAGCGAGAAGACCTACGGCCAGCACGCCCTGGTGGCCAATGTCGCGACCGCCGAAGACCACGAGGGCTGCGCCTTCGAGCGTTTCACCGACGAGGGTCCGCTGGCCCTGCTGCCGCTGCTGCCCGTGGCCGGCGCCGGCCACCGCAGCTCCCTGGTGTGGACGCTGCCCCCCGTGCGGGCGGCGGAACTGGCGGCGAGCGATGAGGAGACGTTCCTGGGTGCACTGCAGGAACGCTTCGGCTATCGGCTCGGGCGCTTCCTGCAGGTGGGCGAGCGCCACAGCTATCCGCTGTCGCTGGTGCAGTCCGAGGAGCAGGTACGCAGGGGCGTTGTCGTCATGGGCAACGCGGCCCACGCGCTGCACCCGGTGGCCGGACAGGGATTCAATCTCGCGCTGCGTGACGTTGCCGGGCTCGCGTCCGCGCTCGGTGCCGCGGTAGCGGCGGGGGAGCGCCCGGGCGATCTCGCTGTGCTGGAGGCGTACCGCCGCGGGCAGCTGGGCGACCAGGCGCGCACTATCGATTTCAGCGACCGGGTGCCGGCGCTGTTCATGCACCCCGACCCGCTTCTCTCCCTGGGTCGCGACCTCGCCCTCGCCGGGCTCGACATCGTGCCGGCGTTGAAGCGCGAGTTTGTCCGCCACGCGGCGGGAGTGGCCGCGTTCGGTGCACAGCCCCGTGCCTGACGCGGCGCGCAGCGACGTCGTCGTCATCGGCGCCGGCATTGCCGGACTGGCCCTGGCGCTGGCGCTCGGAGACGCGGGACTGCAGGTCACCGTGGTCGAGGCGCGGCCGCTGGTGCCGCCTGAACTACCGGCGGATTACGGCACGTCGCATTTCGACCCGCGCGTCAGCGCATTGACGCCGCGCAGCCGGGAATTCCTGGAGTCCCACGGAGCCTGGGCGGCCATCGCCGACTACCGCAGCTGCGCCTACCGGCACATGACGGTCTGGGACGCGGAGGGGACCGGTCGTGTGGAGTTCGACCACGCGGAGGTGGACGCGACGGCACTGGGTTACATCGTGGAGAACCGCGCCATCGTCAGCGCCCTGCTCGCGCGCGCTGAGGCGGTGCCCGCTATTCGCCTCAGTGGCGGGGTGGGCCTCTCCGACTGCGGGGTGGCGGCATCCGGCGACATGTGTGTCGAGCTGGAGGACGGCCGGTTGCTCGAGGCGGAGCTGGTCGTCGCCGCGGACGGCGCCCTCTCGCGCGTGCGCGACCTGATGGACTTCCGCACACGGGAGTGGGATTACGGCCACCGCGCCGTGGTTACCACCATCGAGGTGGAACAGTCGCATCGGGAGACCGCCTGGCAGCGCTTCCTGCCGACAGGACCGCTGGCGTTGCTGCCACTGCCCGGCGCGGACGGCCGCCACTACTGCTCCATCGTCTGGTCGGCGGTGGAGGCACTCGCGGACGAGCTGCTGGCGTTCGACGATGTGGCGTTCCGGCAGGCACTGGAGAGCGCCAGCGAAGCCTGCCTGGGCGCGGTACTGGACTGCGCGCCGCGCAGCGCATTTCCGCTGCGCCAGCGCCACGCCACGGAGTACGTACAGCCGGGGGTGGCGCTGGTGGGGGATGCGGCGCACACCATTCACCCGCTGGCGGGCCAGGGCATCAATCTCGGGCTGCAGGATGTCGCCGTCCTCGCCGAGGAGCTCTGCGCCGGCCGCGCCCGTGGCGTACCCCTCGGCCAGCTGGAACTGCTGCGTCGCTACCAGCGCCGGCGCAAGGGCGAGAACCTGCTGATGATGACGGCCATGGACGGTTTCAAGCGACTGTTCGAGCAGCAGTCCCTGCCCGTGCGCTGGCTGCGCAACACGGGGATGCGCGGTGTCGATCGCATGCTACCGCTGAAACAGCAGCTGATGCGGCACGCCATGGGACTGGGTTAGCCTGCCTTTGCTTCGGGCGGCGAACAATTGTTTTTCACGAGTGGCCGGTTAGAATGACCCGCGGGGTTCCCGGGTGTATCCGGGGACCCGCTTGCCGGGAGGCCCCAGAGGATTTGCCATGAGCCACGCACCCAGTGAACTGAAGTATGTCGCCACCCACGAGTGGGCGCGGCTGGAGGAAGACGGGACCGTGACCGTTGGAATCACCGACCACGCGCAGCATGCGCTGGGTGACGTGGTGTTTGTCGAATTGCCGGAACTCAACGCGACGCTCGCGGCGGGCGACGAGGCCGGGGTTGTCGAGTCCGTCAAGGCGGCCTCGGATATCTACGCTCCCGTCAGCGGCGAGGTGATGGACGTCAACACCCGCCTGGAAGACGAGCCCGAGACGGTTAACGCCGACCCCTACAACGACGGCTGGTTCTACAAGCTGCAGCCTTCGGACCCGACGGAGCTGGACGACCTGCTCTCGGCCGATGACTACAAGCAGCAGTGCGAGGACGAGTAGGGCGCGCCTGAGCGCCCGCACCGCGACCACCACCCATGAATGACCTGTTCCTGCGCAGGGGCGCCGACCGGCGCCTGCGCAACGGCCACCTGTGGATCTACTCCAACGAGATCGACAGCGCGCGCTCGCCGCTGGGCAGTTTCAAGGCGGGGGAGCCTGTGACGCTGCGCAACGCCGGGGGCTCACCCCTGGGCAGCGCGTACATGGACCCACAGTCGCTGATCTGCGCGCGGCTCTACGCCCCGGGCGAACAGCGGCCGATGGACACTGCCTTTTTTATCGAACGCCTGCACGATGCGCTGGCATTGCGCGACGCCGTCTTTGACGCGCCCTGCTACCGGCTCGCGTACGGCGACAGCGACGGCCTGCCCGGCCTGGTTATCGACCGCTTCGGGGAACACCTCGTACTGCAACTCAACAACGCGGGGCTGGAGGAGTGCATCGACCCGCTGCGCGACGCCCTCCTCGAGAGCCTGTCGCCGGCGGGTGTGTTGCTGCGGCGCGACAGCCGCGCGCGCCGTGAACAGGGCGAGGCGGGCGACAGCGAAGTACTTCACGGCGACGTGCCGGAACAGGTGCCGCTCGTGGAGAACGGCGTGCGCTTCACCGCGCCGGTGTACAGCGGGCAGAAGACGGGTTGGTTTTACGACCACCGCCGCTCCCGCGCGCGCCTCGCGGACTGGGTAAGCGGCGCGAACGTGCTCGATGTCTACAGCTATCTCGGCGGCTGGGGCGTGCAGGCGGCGCACTTCGGGGCCGCGGCGGTGTGTTGTCTCGACAGTTCCGCCCCCGCGCTGGAGGGTGTCGCCGCCAACGCCGCGCTGAACGGGCTATCCGATCGCGTCGAAACACTGCGCGGACAGGCGCCGGAAACCATGGCGGCCCTCGCGGCCGAGGGGCGCCGTTTCGACGTCGTGGTGCTGGACCCGCCGGCGTTCATCCGCCGACGCCGGGAGCTCAAGAAGGGCATCACAGGTTACCGGCGCATCAACGAGCTCGCCCTGGGCCTGCTCAATCCGGGCGGCCTGCTGGTGACGGCCTCCTGCTCGATGCACCTGCCGCGCGCCGACTTTATCGGCGCCGTGCAGCAGGCGGCGGTCCGCGCCGGCTGCCGCCTGCAGCTGATCGACCAGGGCGGACAGGGCCCGGATCACCCCATCCATCCTGCGATTCCCGAGACCGAGTACCTTAAGACCTTATTCCTGCGTAAGGTGGATTAGGGCGTTAAGAACTACTCGTCGGGCTCGCCACCGGGATGTTCTCTCCGGGGGACGCAAAAGCGCCATCCATGGCAGCTCGACCTCGGCCGTCCCTGGCCTCGGACGCCCCCGGAGAAAACATCCCGCTGGCAAACCCTACCAGTGGTCCCAGGTATCAGGATTGCACCTTTGCGCGGGTTTTAGTGGTTGGGAAATAGCTGTTGTTCAAGGTGCCGGCCGGAGTTTGCAGCGCCGGGGCGTGGACGGCCATGGATGGCCGTCCCCGAGCTGCCATGGATGGCGCTTTTGCGGTCCCGGCGTGCAATCTGCGGGCGGCGCCTTGGCAAGTTGCAACCAACGTATAGCTTTCCAAACAGGGACACCGCTCGGAGTGCACGCTTACCCGCGCAACGAGATCACCGGCCAGCCGCGCTCAGCCGCGATGGCGCGCAGGGTGTCGTCGGGGTCGACGGCCACCGGGTTGTCGACCCGCTCGAGAAGCGGCAGGTCGTTGTGCGAGTCGCTGTAGAACCACGCGCCGTCGAGCGTGCCGCCGCGCTCCGCCAGCCACTGTTCCAGGCGCGTAACCTTGCCCTCGCGGTAAGTGGGTATGCCTGCCGGCGCGCCGGTGTAGCGACCGTCGACGATCTCGCCCTCGGCGGCGAGCAGCTCCTCCACACCCAGGCGCGCGGCAATAGGAGCGGTGATGAAGCGGTTGGTGGCGGTGATGATCAGCAGCTCGTGGCCGCGACTGCGGTGATCCTCCAGCAGCGACGCCGCTCGCGGCAACAGGATCGGCTCGATGCAGTCGCGCATGAAACGCGCGTGCCAGTCGGCGAGAGTTTCGGGAGATTGGCCGGCGATGGGTCCGAGCGCGAAACGCAGGTAGGCGTCGATATCCAGTTCGCCGCGCTCGTAGTCGCGGTAGAACTGTTCGTTGCGCACACCGAAATCGTCGCCGTCCACCAGCCCCTGTTCACAGACGAAGCGGCCCCAGAGGTGATCGCTGTCACCCCCAATCAGGGTATTGTCGAGATCGAATATGGCCAGGGTCACGCGCGCCGCCTCGCGAAAACGGCGCCCAGCATAGCGATTGGCCGCGCCGGAGTAAATTTCTCAGGGCCTGTAAAGTGTGGAACAATACGCGGTTCCGGGGTGCGCGCGCAGATCCACGCGACTCCATCTAATAACTACTTGTAATATCTACTTGTAATAACTACGTGGCACCGTGAAGTGATTGATTCAGACGGTTTCCGACCGAATGTGGGGATAATGCTGGCCAACGACTGCGGGCAGCTGCTCTGGGCGCGCCGCGTCGGCGGGCGCAACGCGTGGCAATTCCCCCAGGGGGGAATAAAGGTGGGGGAGTCCCCCGAGCAGGCGCTCTTTCGCGAACTGCGTGAAGAAGTGGGGCTGCAACCCAACGCGGTGGAAGTGCTCGGTTCGACAAAGGGCTGGCTGCGCTATCGCCTCCCCAAGCGGTACATCCGCAAGAACCAGGACCCCGTCTGTATCGGGCAGAAGCAGAAGTGGTTCCTGTTGCGTATGCTGGAAGACGACGCGGCGGTCAGGCTGGACCTCAACGAGGTGCCCGAGTTCGACCACTGGCAGTGGGTCAGCTACTGGTATCCCCTCGAGCAGGTGATCTCCTTCAAGCGCGAGGTGTATCGCCGCGCGATGAAGGAGCTGGCCCTGCCGCTGGCCCGATTTACCGACCGCATGGGCGGCACCTGAACGAACATGCTCGAGACGCTGCGCCAAATCGTCCAGGAGGTCAACGCGGCCGAGGGACTCGGTGAAGCGCTGGACATCATCGTGCGCCGCGTGCGCGACGCGATGGCCACGCAGGTGTGCAGTGTCTACCTGCGCGATGCCGCCACGGGCCGCTACGTGTTCCGCGCCACCCAGGGACTGAACCAGGAACTGGTCGGCGTCGCCAGCCTGGCGGCCGGGGACGGGCTGGTCGGCCTGGTGGCGGAGCGCGAAGAGCCGGTGAATCTGCAGGAAGCGGAGGAGCACCCGAGCTTCCAGTTCATGCCGGGCATCGGCGAGGAGCCCTTCCACTCCTTCCTGGGCGTACCCATCATCCACCAGCGCGACGTACTCGGCGTGCTCGTGGTGCAGCAGGCGGAAAGCCGGCGCTTCGACGAGAGCGAGGAGGCCTTCCTCGTCACGCTGTCGGCGCAACTCGCCGGCCTTATCGCCCACGCCCAGGTGACCGGCGCGGTGCAGGCCCGGGCGGAAGACGGCGCCGCCCCGACGCGGATCACCGGTATACCCGGTGCCCCGGGTGTGGCCATCGGCACGGCAGTGGTCGTGACGCCGGGGGCGGACCTCTACACCGTGCCCTCGCGCCCCGCGGCAAACCGGCGCAAGGAGGTGCGCGCCTTCCGCGAGGCGTTGCAGTCCGTGCGCAAGGACATCCAGGTGGTGGCGGACAACCTCGGCGGCGAGCTGAGCCCGGAGGACCACGCGTTGTTCGATGTCTATCTCAGCATCCTCGACGACTCCACCATCGGCGCGGAGGTCGTCGGCCGCATCAAGGCCGGCCAGTGGGCCCAGGGTGCGCTGAGCCAGGTCATGATCGAGCACATCCGGCATTTTGAGCGCATGGAGCACAGCTACCTGCGCGAGCGCGCGGTGGACGTCAAGGACCTGGGCACCCGGGTGCTCGCCTACCTGCAGGCCGCCGACCACGAGGAAATCGTCTACCCCGAGAAGACGATACTGGTGAGCGAGGAACTCACCGCGTCCTCCCTGGGCGAGGTGCCGCGGGAAAAACTGGTCGGCATGGTCTCCGTGCGCGGCTCGAGCAATTCCCACGTGGCCATCCTCGCCCGCGCCATGGGAGTGCCGACGGTGATGGGCGCCGTGGACCTCCCGTACACGCGCCTGCGCGATCGCGAGCTGATCATCGACGGCTACAACGGCATGGTGCACCTGAACCCGCTGCCGGAAGTGCGCGAGCGTTTCCAGCAGGTACTGGACGAGGACAAGGCCCTGTCCCGGGACCTGGAGTCGCTGCGCGACCTCCCGGCAGAAACCCTGGACGGCGTGCGCGTGCCGCTCTGGGTCAACACCGGGCTGACTGCCGACATCTCCCGGTCACTGGAGCACGGCGCGGAGGGTGTCGGCCTGTTCCGCACCGAGGTGCCCTTCCTGCTGCGGGACCGGTTCCCCAGCGAGGAGGAGCAGCGCCAGATCTACCGCGAACAGCTCGAGGCGTTTGCGCCGCGGCCGGTCACCATGCGCACGCTGGACATCGGCGGCGACAAGTCACTGCCCTACTTCCCCATCGAGGAGGACAACCCCTTCCTCGGCTGGCGCGGCATCAGGGTGACCCTGGACCACCCCGAGATTTTTCTCGGCCAGGTCCGGGCCATGATCAAGGCCAATGAGGGTCTGTGGAACCTGCGTATCATGCTGCCCATGGTCTGCAACACCCAGGAGCTGGGCGAAGCCATGGACCTGATTCGCAGGGCCCACCGGGAGCTGTTGCAGGAGGGGTTGCAGGGCAGGCTGCCCCCGATCGGGGTCATGGTCGAGGTGCCCGCCGCCGTCTACCAGGCCCGGGACTTCGCCCGCCAGGTGGATTTCCTGTCCGTTGGCAGCAACGACCTCACCCAGTACCTGCTGGCTGTGGACCGCAACAACCCGCGGGTGGCCGATCTCTACCACTCGCTGCACCCGGCGGTACTGCGCGCCCTGTCGGAGGTCGCCGCGGCCAGCAAGTCGGAGAGCGTGCCCATCGGGATTTGCGGGGAGATCGCCGGTGACCCCGGTGCGGCGGTGCTGCTGCTGGCGATGGGTTACGACGTGCTGTCCATGAACGCGACCAGCCTGCCACGGGTGAAAAAGGCCCTGTGCAACGTGAGCCGGGCGGAGGCGGGCGCCCTGCTCGAGGCTATCATGCGCCTGGATTCAACGGAGGCCGTCCACGCGTCGCTGGAGGGTTTCCTCACCGAGCACGGCATGGAGAATTTCATCCACAACCCGCTCGCCTAGTCCCCGCTTTCCCGGCCGGGTTGCAGGATCTCCTCCGCGACCCGGCTGCGTGTCCCCGCGGGCTCGAAACACGCCTCGCGCCAGTGCGCGCATCCGTCCTCCCCGATCCACAGCGTGGTGGTCGATCGCGTCCCGTAGTGCTCGCCGACGATGAACTGCGCCGACAGCGTGCGCGCCATGCCGTCCTCCAGCCCCGCCAGGCGCAGGGCGTCCTCGTCCGCCAGCCCGCGATCCGCCACCACCGCGCCGAGCGCGTCGTGGGTCAACCGATCGCCTTCGAGCAGGGATCGCAGCCGGCTCTTGCCGAGTTCGACTTTCGGCCAGGGTGTGTCCAGGCGGGCGTTGCTGAGGCCGTAGATCCCTGGCGCCAGCGCCTCCGGGCGCCCGCCGGGGCTGTTGTCCAGGTACCACAGCCCGTCCCGGTCGCCCACCAGCAGGTTGAAGCCCGCGTACTCATCGCCCCGGGTCGCCACCGCCGCGAGGTAACCCGCGGGAGTGTCCCGGCCCGCCAGGAAGTCCAGGGGCAGCTCCCCGCGAGAGCGCGGTGCGGGGGCGGTGCGCCCGGGGTCGCGGAAGTTCGTTACCGCGGCGAAGCGGCCCGAGCGCGTGACGCCCATCCAGGTGCCGCCCTGTTCGAGGTCGCGACCCGCGTACAGGTCCGGGTGGTCCGTCCAGAACGCCGCGGGCGCCGTAGCCCGGGCGTGGAACTCGTCGCGGTTGGCGGCGACCACCAGCGGGAATAGCGGGGCGACACCGTGGGCAAGGATGAGAAGGCACATGCGCGGGCCGAAAAAATTGAGTATCAACGGGGGGTAGATGATAATACGCGTTTACCGCGCCGGTCGCAGGTCGCGGTCCATCCCGAGCCCCGATAACAGGCCTGTACCTATGCTGCCCTATCCCGAAATCGACCCGGTCGCCGTATCCCTCGGGCCGGTATTCGGCCTCGGGCCCCTGGAAATCCGCTGGTACGGGCTGGCTTATCTCACCGGTATCGCCGCGGGCTGGTGGCTCGCGGCAAGGCGCAGTTCGCGGCCCTGGAGCCCGGTGCAGAGGGACCAGGTGGACGACCTCACGTTTTACGTGGCCCTGGGTGTGGTCCTCGGCGGGCGGGTCGGCTACACCTTCCTCTACGGCTGGGAAAAGCTGCTCCAGGACCCGATGTGGGGACTGCGGGTGTGGGAGGGCGGCATGTCCTTCCACGGCGGTTTCATCGGGGTGATGATCGCCATGTACCTGTTCGGGCGCCGGCACGCGATTCCCTTCTGGCGCCTCATGGATTTTGTCGCCCCCTTCGTGCCCATCGGCCTGGGCCTCGGGCGCCTGGGCAATTTTGTCGGCCAGGAGCTCTGGGGCCGCCCCAGCGAGGCGCCCTGGGCGATGGTTTTCCCCGGCGACCCCCTGCAGCTCGCGCGCCACCCCTCGCAGCTCTACCAGTTCGCGCTCGAGGGCGTGTTGCTGTTCACCGTGCTGATCTGGTTCTCGTCGCGCCCCAGGCCCACGGGCGCGGTGTCGGGTGTTTTCGCGCTGGTGTACGGCTGTGTACGGATCTTTGCCGAATTTTTCCGCGAGCCGGACGAGCACCTCGTGGACAACCTGGTATTCGGCTGGATGACGCGGGGCCAGGTGCTCAGTGTTCCCATGATACTGGTCGGGGTGACGCTCCTGCTGGTGGCCTACCGCGGCGGCCGGCGCGAATCCACGGGAGCCGCGCGATGAAGCAGTACCTGGACCTGCTGCGGGACATCCTCGACAACGGCACTGAGAAGGGCGATCGCACGGGTACGGGAACGATCTCCGTGTTCGGGCGCCAGTTCCGCCACGACCTCGCCGACGGGTTTCCCCTGCTCACCACCAAGAAGCTGCACTTCAAGAGTATCGCCAACGAGTTGATCTGGTTCCTGTCGGGGGATACCAATACCCGCTGGCTGAAGGAGAACGGTGTTTCCATCTGGGACGAGTGGGCCACGGAGGAGGGCGACCTCGGCCCTATCTACGGCGCCCAGTGGACGGCCTGGCCGACCCGCGGCGGCGGCGCGATCAACCAGATCGACTACGTGGTGGACTGCCTGCGCAACAACCCGGACAGCCGCCGCATCCTGTTTCACGGGTGGAACGTGGAGTACCTGCCGGAGGAGTCCGTCAGCCCCCAGGAGAATGTTCGCGCCGGCCGCATGGCCCTGCCGCCCTGCCACCTGCTGTACCAGTTCTACGTCGCCGCCGGGCGCCTCTCGGCGCAGCTCCTGATCCGCTCCTCGGACTCCTTCCTGGGCCTGCCCTACAACACCGCGAGCCTGGCGCTCCTCACCCATATGCTGGCGCAGCAGTGCGATCTCGAACCCGGCGAGATCATCATCTGCACCGGCGACTCGCACATCTACAGCAACCACGTCGACCAGGTGCGTGAACAGCTCACCCGGGAGCCGCGCCCGCTGCCGCGCCTGCGCATCCTGCGCCGCCCCGAATCCATCTACGACTATCGCTTCGAGGACTTCGAGATCGAGGACTACCACCCCCACGCCCATATCGCCGCGCCCGTGGCGGTCTAGGGTGCCTCGATGAGGATCGCGGCCATCGCGGCCGTCGCCGACAACGGGGTCATCGGCCGCGACAACGCGCTGCCCTGGCACCTGCCCGGGGACCTCGCCTATTTCAAGCGCGTGACCATGGGCAAGCCCATCGTGATGGGGCGCAAGACCTTCGAGGCGATCGGGCGGCCGCTGCCGGGTCGCGCCAATCTCGTGGTGACCCGGGACGCGCGGTGGTCGGCGGACGGGGTGCGCGCCGCAGGGTCCCTGGACGAGGCGCTGTCCCTCGCAGAGGATATCGCGCTCATCGACGGCGCCGACGAGACCGTGGTGGTCGGCGGGGCGGAAATCTACGCCGCCGCCCTGCCGCGGGCGGACCGCCTCTACCTGACGGAGGTGCATGCGGAGGTTGAGGGTGACGCGCGGTTTCCCGCGGTGGACTGGTCGCAGTGGCGGGAGTGCGCGCGCGAACGGCACCCGGCGGAGGGCCCGAACCCCTTTGACTACAGCTTCGTAGTTTATGAGCGCGCCGACGGCGGGGCGCCCTGACGCGGCCGGGCGCTGTTACCCGGCCCGGGCGCTGTCAGAAAAGTGTAACGGAAATACACAGGGCCCGCGGTCGCCCTGCGGCCCCCCGGGAGCGCGTTGATAAACTACCCTTTATGGGGTTAAATGGCCTCCCGCAGTTTACCCATGCCGGATTATCCACTATATACATATAAGTAACCGAGCAGGAACTTCAGCTCCAGATCACTCTGTTGGACTAATAGGAAAGACAATCCCCATGATTATGCATCGATTGAAGAAGGCGTTGCTCGTCGCGCTGGCGTGTACCGGCGTCCTCGCCGGGGCCCAGGCGGCACAGGCGGACACTCTCGAGGCCGTGCTGGATGTCGGCAAGGCGAAGAACGAGGCGGCGCGCAAGTCACAGGCCAAGGTCGACCGCCTGGCCGACGAGACCCGCGACCTGCTGACCGAGTACAAGACGGTGTCCAAGCAGATCGACGGCCTGAAGGTCTACAACGCGCGCTTGCAGCGCCAGATCGACAACCAGCTGGCGCGCATCGAGCAGATCGATGTCTCCATCGACCAGACCACGGTCATCCAGCGACAGATGACACCCCTGGTCATCCGCATGATCGACGGCCTGGAGCAGTTCGTGGAACTCGACGTGCCCTTCCAGAAAGATGAGCGGCTCAAGCGTGTGAACGATTTGCGCAGCGCCATCGATCGCGCAGATATCAGTGTTGCGGAAAAGTTTCGCGGGGTGCTGGAAGCCTACAACATCGAGCTGCAGTACGGCCGCGGCATCGACACCTACCGCGGCACTATCGATCTCGGCGGCACCGAGCGGGAAGTGGACTTCCTGCGCGTAGGCCGCGTCGCGCTGGTTTACCAGACCACCGACGGCACCACGTCGGGCGCCTGGGACACCGAGGCCCGCAGCTGGGTGGAACTGCCCTCCGGGGACTACGACTCTGCCATTCGCAAGGGCATCCGCATCGCGAAGAAGCAGGCCACTATTGAATTGTTGAACATGCCGGTTTCGGCGCCGGAGGCAAACTGATGAAGCTTAAATTCATGCAAGGCGCCGCCCTCGCACTGGCCGGCGCACTGTCACTGTCAGGGCCTTCCGCCATGGCGCAAGAGGCCAAGTCACTGGACCAGCTGCTGGACTTCGTCAAGCAGGGCCAGGCCGCCGAGGCCAAGGAAAACCGCGAGCGCGAGCAGCGCTTCGCCCGGGACAAGGCCAACCAGGCCGCCGAGCTGAAGCGCGCGGAGGAAGAGCGCGCCCGCCAGGAGGCGCTCTCCACCCAGCTCGAGAACACCTTCGAGGAAAACGAGCTGCTGATCGCCGCCAAGCAGAAGCAGCTGCAGGAGAAGCTCGGCACCCTGACCGAGCTGTTCGGCCACCTGACCTCCGCCTCCGGCGACCTGGCCTCCAATATCGAGGTCTCGCTGGCATCCGCCCAGTATCCCGGCCGCGAGGAGTTCCTGCGCGAGCTGGTGACCAAGATGAGCGGCTCCGACGCACTGCCGAGCATCGCCGAAATCGAGCGCGTGTGGTTCGAGCTGCTGCGCGAGATTCGCGAGACCGGCGTGGTCACCACCTTCTCCGCCGAGGTCTCCTCACCCGCGGGTGAGCGCGCGGGCAGGGAAGTGCTGCGTGTGGGCGCGTTCAACATCGTCGACACCGAGGGCAACTACCTCAGCTTTGAGAACGGCCGGCTCAGTGAGCTGCCGCGACAGCCCAGCGGACCGTACACCGGCTGGGCGGCCGACCTGGCTTCGGCCTCCGGCGGCCTCAATCCCTTCGGCGTCGATCCCACCGGCCCGACCGGCGGCTCCTTCCTGGCGGCTATCATCGATACGCCGACCCTGAACGAGCGCTGGCACCAGGGCGGCTATGTCGGCTACGCCATCACGGCGGTGGGGGCATTCGCCTTCCTGCTCGCCATCTGGCGCCTCATCGTGCTCACCGGCGTGGGCGCCAAGGTCAACGCCCAGCTCAAGTCGGACAAGGCGAACGACAACAATCCCCTCGGCCGCGTGCTGAAGATCCATGAGGACAATCCCAGCATGGATTCCGAGACGCTCGAGCTGAAGCTCTCCGAGGGCGTTCTCAAGGAAACCCCGAGCCTGGAGAGCGGTCTAACACTGTTGAAGATCATTGCGGCGGTAGCGCCGTTGATGGGGCTTCTGGGTACGGTGACCGGTATGATCATCACCTTCCAGGCCATCACCATCTTCGGCGCGGGCGATCCCAAGGCCATGGCGGGCGGTATATCCGGCGCCCTGATCACTACCGTGCTGGGTCTTCTGGTGGCGATCCCGACGGTGCTGCTGCACACGATCGTGAATGGCCGGGCACAGAGGATCATTCACATTCTCGACGAGCAGACCACTGGCATGATCGCGGAGCACACCGAAGCCAAGAGGTCTTGATATGGGCGGTCTGATCGAGGTACTGCTCGCTTTCATGGACAAGGGCGGCAACGTCCTGTGGCTGATTGCCGCGCTCCTGTTCGTGATGTGGGCCCTGATCTTCGAGCGGATCTGGTACCTGCAGGTCGGCTGGAAAAAGGACGTCGCGACTATCATCGCCTCGTGGGAGGGCCGCGCCGAGCGGAAATCCTGGGAGGCGCGCCAGATCCGCAGCATGATGATTTCCCAGGCGCGCATGCAGATCAATCAGTACCTGCCGCTGATCAAGACCCTCGTCGCCCTCTGTCCGCTACTGGGCCTGCTCGGCACCGTGACCGGGATGATCGAGGTGTTCAATATCATGGCGGTCACCGGCGGCGGCGACGCAAAATCCATGGCGGGCGGTGTACAGCAGGCCACGATCCCCACGATGGCGGGCATGGTGGCCGCGCTCTCGGGCGTCTTCGCCAATACCTATGTGACCAGGATTGCCCAGCGGGAGAGCGAGTTCCTGCAGGACAACCTGACTACGGACCACTAACAGAGCCAGCTGAATGCGCAAGAGAAACCGAGAAGCCGACTCAGACGAAGCGCAGATCGACCTGACGCCCATGCTGGATGTCGTGTTCATCATGCTGATCTTCTTTATCGTGGTCGCATCTTTCCTGAAGGAGGCCGGCATCGAGGTGAACCGGCCGGACGCCAGCAACCAGCCCCCGAATCCCGACGCCACCAGCATCGTGGTGACCATCACCGGCGACGACCAGATCTGGATGGAGAATCGCCGCATCGACATCCGGGCGGTAAGGGCTAACGTGGCGCGCCTGCTGGCGTCGGACCCGGAGCAGCCCTTTACGGTCAAGACCGAGCCGGGTGCGAGTGCCGGCGTCCTCCTGGAGGTCGGCGATGCCGCCCGCGAGGCGGGGGTTAGACAGGTGAACTGGCCAGCGGAGGTCAAGCAGTGAGCAGGCGTGAGATGTCAGCCGGAGGGCGCGGGCAGGAAGGCGGTGGCGAGGGCGAGATCGACCTGACACCGATGCTCGACGTCGTCTTCATTATGCTGATCTTTTTCATCGTGACCTCGTCCTTCGTGAAGGAACCCGGTGTCGATATCACAAAGATCGAAGCCGTTACCACCGACCCCTGTGAGCGCGGCACGATCATTTTTGCCGTGGATGCGCTCGGGAACATCCACTACGACAAGAAGCCCATTCCCATTGAGCGCGCCTACCGTTTCGCCGAGGCGGCGAAGAAAGAGGCGCCCAAGGCGAATTTCGTCATCCAGGCGGACGAGGATGCGCCCACGTCCGCGCTCAGCGAGCTGCTTACCGCGATCAAACCCCTCATGGACGCGCCCCTGTGCGCCTCCACGGAAGAAGCGGGGTAACTGCGAAGATGAGTAGCCCCGTGAGAATGATCGTTTCGATCCTGCTGGCCGTGCCGGTGGTGGTGGGCCTGTTCATGGTCATGCACAGCCTCATCGACCGCGACTGGGAAAACCCGGAAGTGAAGTCGCGCAAGATCGCGGACCTCGTGCAGCCCGACGAGGAAATCGAGCTGGAGACCACCACCCCGAAGCCCGACAAGGTGGAGGACCCGGAAGAGCCCCCGCCCGAGCTGGAAATGGTGCAGCTGGACCTCGACATGGACATGGATGTCGAGAATCTCGCGCCGGCGGCGAAGGTGGATCTGGACATCAACACTTCTGGCATGTCCACGGGCGACGGCGAGTACCTTCCCATTGTGAAGGTCGCTCCCATCTACCCGCGCCGCGCGCAGACCCGCGGCATTACCGGCTACTGCATCGTGGAATACACCGTGACGACTTCCGGTGCAATCCGTGATCCGGTGGCAGTGGACTGCCAACCGGCGGGCGTCTTCGAGAAGGCGTCGGTGAAGGCGGCGTTGAAGTTCAAGTACAAGCCCCGCGTGGTCGACGGCGAGGCCATCGAGGTCGCGGGCGTGCAGAACAAGTTCACCTACGAGTTGGAGCAGTGATGACACGGCAACGGTTCAACACGTGGTCCCGGGCCGCCGTGCTGGCGGTGCCGGTCCTTGCGTTCCAGGTCGCAGTTACGCAGCTGCAGGCCGACCTCGGTGTCACGCCCTTCTCCGCCGCGCACGCGCAGGAGGAGAAGAAGAAGGACACCCGCGAGACCCGCCGCACACCGGCCCTGCGCAACAAGGTCTACGAAAAACTCGCGGAGGCCCAGGCCGCCGCCGAGGCCAAGGACCTCAATACCGCCGAGAAGATTCTCGACGAGATGATCTCTGCCAGCCGGGAGAGCACCAAGCTGAACAGCTACGAGCTGGCCAACGTGTGGAACCTGAAGGCGTTCATCGCCTACTCGCGCGAAGATTACGCGGGGGCCCTCAGGGCCTACGAGACGGTGGTGTCACAGCCGGACATCCCCCTGGCGATGGAGATCAACACGCGCTACACCATCGCCCAGCTCTACTTCGTGCAGGAGCAGTGGCAGCGGGGTATCGATGCGCTGCTGGACTGGTTCGACATGACCGAGTCGCCCAACGCCAGTGCCTACGTGCTGCTCGCCCAGGGCTACTACCAGCTCAAGGACTACGACAAGGCGCTCAGCAACGTCGAGAAAGCCATCAGCATATACAAGGAGAAGGGCAACGTACCGAAGGAACAGTGGTACAACCTAGCGCGCTTCCTGTACTTCGAAAAGAACGACATCGACAAGACCCTGTACACCCTGGAGGAACTGCTCAAGTACTACCCGAAGAAGCAGTACTGGGTGCAGATCTCCCATATCTACGGCGAGAAAAAGCGCGAGTCGGACCAGCTCGCCGCGATGGAGACCGCCTACGTCCAGGACATGCTGGACAAGGGCACCGAGCTGACCACCATGGCCTACCTCTACCTGAACGGCGAGGTTCCCTACAAGGCCGCCAAGGTGATGGACAAGGGACTCAAGGCCGAGGCGATCAAGGGCACGTCCAAGGACTGGGAGCTGACCGGCAACGCCTGGCGCCAGGCCCAGGAGATAGACCGGGCCATCCCCGCCATGGAGGAGGCCGCTGCGAAGTCGGACAAGGGCGAGCTGTACACGCGCCTGTGCAACATCTACCTCGACGGGGACCAGTTCCAGAAGGCGGTCACCTCATGCACCAAGGGCCTCAAGCGCGGCGGTGTTAAACGCCCGGATACTGCCAACCTCGTCCTGGGCATGGCCTATTTCAACCTCAAGGAGTACGAGAAGGCGCGCAAGGCGTTCAAGGCGGCGGGCCGCGACGAGCGCTCAGCCAAGTACGCCGGGCAGTGGATCACCTACATGGATTCGGAGCTGGAGCGGCAGCGGCAGCTCGAAGAGGGCTAGGTAACAGGGAAGTAAAAAGGGGCAGGTGTATTTTCCACTGGATCGTAGAGCGCAGAAAATACACCTGCCCCTTTTTGTAACAGGATCTTGCGGTCTTTTCTTAAAGTAAAAAGGAGCTCAGTGAGCTCCTTTTTTGGTGTTGCTAAGTGCGCGGGCTGTGCAGCTCGGCTTCCGTACGACCTCAGAGAGGTACGACGTTTTCAGCCTGCGGGCCCTTCTGGCCGTCGGTGACGGTGAATTCCACTTTCTGGCCGTCCGCGAGGGTCTTGAAGCCCTCCGCCTGGATGGAGCTGAAATGGACGAAGACATCGGGGCCGTCCTCGCGCTCGATGAAGCCGAAGCCCTTGGTTTCGTTAAACCACTTAACAGTACCGGTTGTTGTAGACATAGTGTTTACCTGTGTTGCTAGCGGCGCCATGTCCAGGCGCCGACTCGATTAGTCATTATTTATGTTTAACGTACCGATGAACGTGATGGAACTTCGACCGTGAGCATAAATACTGCCGGGACATTCCGACTGTCCAAGTTTAGCAGCTTGGCCGTGTAATTAAAGGAAAGTTCCCGTCGAATTTCGGCAATATTCGGCCGATTCCGGTCGCGCGGCCGGGTTGGGATATACCTAAAAGGGTACATGCGCGGCGCCGAGGAGGCCGGTGCCCGGCGAGACGATGGCGTGGAGGGGCACCTCGCGCAGCTGGGGAGACATGTCCCCCTTGTTGTCGAAGCGCGTGACAAAAGCGCTCTCACGGAGTATCGGAAGGATGTCGGGGACGATGCCCCCGGCCAGGTAGAGTCCGCCGTAACTCCCTGTCGCCAATACATAATCCCCGCAAATTGAGCCCAGCAGGGCACAGAATGCCCCGACGGCTTCACGGGCGAGAGGCGCGTCGCCGGACAGCGCCGCCGCGGAGATTTCCGGGGGCTGTGCGAGGGGTGCCGGCTCGCCGCGGACCTCCCCCAGGGTGTGGTAGAGCCGCGCCAGGCCCGGACCCGAGAGCAGGAGCTCCGCGTGCACCTCGCCGTGAGCCGGCAGGAGGGCGCGGAACAGCTCGAATTCCAGCGCTGTGGCGGGAGCCAGCCCCATGTGCCCGGGCTCGCTCGCACCGGCCACCGGGGTGTCCAGGCAGTATTCCAGGGTTGCACCGCCCAGCCCGGTCCCGGGTCCCACGACGGCGAAGCGGCGGCACCGGGGTGTGCCGGGGCGCAGCGCGACCAGGTCCTCGTCGCCCAGCTGGCTGAGGGCGTAGGCGTTGCCCTCGAAGTCGTTCACGCAGCGCATCCGGCGGAACCCGAAACGATCCGCGATCTCGCTGATGGAAAAGGACCAGTCGATGTTCAGCATGCTGACGCGGTCCTCGAAGGGCGGTGCGGCCACCGCCAGGCAGCAGTCACCCGGCGCGGTATCTTTCAGCTCTGCCAGCCATTCGGCGATGATCTCTTCGAGGCTCCCGTAGTCGCGGTTGAGGTAATTGCGTACCGCCGACAGTGCACCGCTGCCCGGATCGAACAGGGCCAGGCGGGTGTTGGTGCCGCCGATATCGCCCACGAGCCGCGGGCCTGCCGGATCCCCCGTCGCCAAGCGCTCAGCTCACCGGCAGGATTTTCATGATGTTCGTGGACCCCGCGGTGCCCATCACCTCGCCCCGGGTGAGCAGGATGGAATCGCCCTTGCGCAGGTAGCCGCCGTCCATCAGGAATTCAATCGCGCTCGATTCCACCGCGTCGTGGTCGAAGGCCGAGGCGTCGAAAAACAGGGGTGTGACCCCGCGGCACAGGCACAGCTTCTGCAAGGTCTCGCTGAGGTGACTCAGGGCGAAGATCGGCCGGCCGGAGCTGAGCCGCGACATCAGCAGGGGCGTTGTGCCCGACTCGGTCAGGCAGGCGATGCCGCGCACGTTGCCGTAGTGGTTGGCGGCGTAGATCGCCGACATGGCGATGGTCTCCTGGGCGCTGGCGAACTCGGTGTTCAGGCGGTACCTGGAGGTGCGCACCACGCTTTGCTGCTCCGCGCCGAGCGCGGCCTCGGCCATGGCCCTCACCACTTCCACCGGGTAGTTGCCCACCGCGGTCTCGGCCGAGAGCATCACGGCGTCCGTGCCGTCCAGGACCGCGTTGGCGACGTCGAAGACCTCGGCCCGTGTCGGCAGGGGGCTGTTGATCATGGACTCCATCATCTGCGTGGCGGTGATGACCACCCTGTCCATGCGTCGGGCCCGGGAGATCAGCTCCTTCTGTATCCCGATGAGCTGGGCGTCACCGACCTCCACCCCCAGGTCCCCCCGGGCAACCATGATGCCGGCGGACGCGCGCAGGATGCCGTCCAGGGTCGCGTCGTCCGCGACCACCTCCGCGCGCTCGATCTTGGCGATGATGGCCGGGTCGAGGTCGTGCTGCTGCAACAGCTCGCGCGTCTGGTGTATATCCTCGGCGGAGGAGACGAAGGACACCGCCACGAAATCCGGGCGCACCTCGGCCAGGCTGTCGATATCGGTGAGGTCCTTGGCCGTGAGCGCCGGTGCCGCGAGCCCGCCCCCCAGGCGATTGATGCCCTTGCGCGAACTGAGGATGCCGCCGGTGACTACGCTGCAGTCCACGGCGTCGGCCTCGACGTCGTCCACCCGCAGGCGGATGCGGCCGTCGTCCAGCAGCAGCGTGTCTCCCCGGGAAACGCTGGTGCAGAGCTCCTCGTAGTTCAGGCCCACGCCGCGCACGTCGCCGTCGTCCTCGCCCAGGTTGAGATCGAGGCGGAAGCGGTCGCCGGCGGCGAGCTCCACCTGCCCGTCGCGGAAGCCGCTGATGCGAATCTTGGGACCCTGCAGGTCGACCAGGATGCCCACGTAGTGCCCGGCGATGTGTGCCTGCTTGCGAATGCGCGCGGCGACCCGCGCGTGCTGTTTGGCTGTGCCATGGCTGAAGTTCAGGCGGAAAACGTTGACGCCCGCACCGATCAGTTTGGCGATCAGGTCCTCCGACTCGCTGGCCGGGCCGATGGTCGCTACGATCTTGGTGCGCCTGATGACCTTGGGATTCACAGTGCTGTATTCAGTGGCTGGCTGGCAGTGGTTCGCGCAGAATTGTACCCCATGCCGGTACGGGGTCAGAGCCCTTTTTCACGCCAGCTTATGGCGCACCCCCCACAATCGCGAATGGTGTGAAAAAGGGCTCTGACCCCTGAGCACTCATCGGCCGTAGATCACCTCGCTGCCCCAGCTCGCTTCGAGCGCCCGGCGCTGTGCCCGGGGCAGACCGCGGACCACCAGTGCATAGGAGCTGTCGATCATGCGTTCGATCTCGCCCCGGGGAATACTGCCGTCCAGCACCACCGTGTTCCAGTGGCGCTTGTTCATGTGGTAGCCGGGCTTCACGGCGTCAAAGATATCCCGCAGCATGAGGGCCTCGTGGGGATCGCACTTGAGGTTCATCGACGTCAGGCCCTCCCTGTTGTCGGCCAGAGTGGCGAACATCTTGCCGCGAATCTTCATCACCGCAACCTCGGGACCGAAGGGGTAGTCCTCCAGGGCCTCGGGCTTGCCCAGCAGGTACGCCCTCACCCGGTCGCGTGTCATGCCCCGATGCCGTCGATGAACGCGCGCACCGTGTCCGGAAAATCGGTGAACAGCCCGTCGACGTGCAATCGCCCCACGAAGATGTCCAGCAGCTCTGAGAATTCCTCGATACCCGGCGGCAGTTCGTCGCTGCGGAAGGTGTAGGGGTGGACTTGCAGGCCGCGCTCCCGCGCCTGCTCCACCAGCGGGCTGAGCAGCGGCTCCCCCGAGGGCTCCCGGCCGAGGTACACATGCGGAATCCAGGGGCCGATCGCCCCCGCATAGGTGGCCACGTCGTCCAGGCCGGCGGGTGTGCGCAGGCGGTCGAAGTCCACCGCGGAGTCCTCCCCCCAGGACGGGTCGGCGATCAGCTGTACCAGCGGCAGGCCGGTGTCGAATTCGCCGGCGAGGCGGCGCAGGGTGGCGTCGTCGAAGCACTGCAGGAAGACCTGGTCCGGACGGTTGGCATAGCCCTTGTCGTCGAGGACTTCCAGCACCGCGGCGGCCAGGTCAAGGCCCGCCGCGCGGTGGCGGTTGGGGGACTTCAGCTCGATGTAGAGCCCGGTGCGGCGCCCCGTGCTGTGGTCTAGCCCGGCCAGCAGGTCGATCTCCTCGGCGAGGGTCGGCACGCGGAACAGGGCCGCGTCCGCGGGGAAGCGCCCCGGGAATACGGCCCGGCCGTCCGGGCCGCGGCGCTCGTGGGCGTGCAGGGTTCGAATTTCCCCGAGACTGAAATCCACCGCGTAGAAATGGCCGTCGTCGCGCGCGCGACCGGGGAAGCGGGCGGCCACGTCCGTGGTGCTGTCCAGGTAGATATCGTGCAGGACGACGGGCACCCCGTCGGCGCTGAGCACCACGTCCTGCTCGATGAAATCGGCCCCCATCCCGTGGGCGAGGGCCTTGGCGGGAAGGGTGTGCTCGGGGAGGTAGCCGCAGGCGCCGCGGTGGGCGATTACCAGCGGGCGGTCACCGGGCATCCACAGGCCCTGGGCTAGGGCAGGGCCGCGACCCAGGAGCTGTCCTCGAACCAGCGCTGGCGCATCTGGTTGAGCACGCCGGTCTTTTCGTAGGCGCGCAGGTAATTGCCGACCAGGTTCTCGAACTGCGCGTCGCCCTTGCTGATGGCGATGCCGATGGGCTCGACGGTCAGCGGCCGGTCCAGCGTGGTGAGGCCCGCCTCTGGAAAGCGCAGCACCGACAATACGCACATGGGCATGTCGGCGACCATGGCGTCGGCCTTGTCGTCGATGAGCATCTCCACCCCCTCGTCGTAGCTGGCGACCTCGACCAGGGTGGCCTCGGGGGCGGCACCCTTGACGAAGCTCGCACTGGTGGAGTTGCTCAGGGCGAGCAGCTTGATGTCCTTGTTGTTGAACTCGGCGGTGCTGGTGACCTCCCCGAGGACCGAGCTCTTGGTGAGGATGGACTTGCCGGACATCATGTAGGGCCCGACAAACGTCACCATTTCGGTGCGCTCCGGCGTGATGGACATGCCGGAGATAATCATGTCGATCTTGTCGTCCTCCAGCGCCGTCAGCAGCTCGCCGAAGGGCATGGTCTTGATCTCGAGCTTGACGCGCATCGCCGCGGCCAGGGCCTTGGCCAGGTCGACGTCAAAGCCCATCAGGCCGCCCTCGCGGTTGGTCATGGTCATCGGCGGCTGGTTGGCCGACATGCCCACCTTCAACACCTTGAAATCGATGACACGCTGCAGCGTGTCCCCCGCCACCGCCTGCACGGGAAGGGCTGCCAACATGGCGAGCAGGCCGCCGAGGACAAGGTGCTTGATTGCTTTCAACATCGCGCGAGACTCCTTTCTGGATTGCCTTGGTCGCACCGCCGGCCGGCCCGGGCAGACGCACCGGCAGGAATGGGAAGACGGTAGTCCACCAGTGTAGGGCCGATCGGCAATTTATGCCAAAACCTTTTATGATTCGGATCGGCAGTCGACCTGGAGAACCGGTATGGACACTGTATTCGATCGCGTGGTCATCGCGGTGCCCGATTTGCAACAGGCCACCGACGCCTGTGCGCGCCTGCTGGGGGCGACCCCGGAGGTGGTCGCAACCATCGATGCACCGCGCGCCTGGCTCGCCCTGCACAATACGGCGCTCGAACTGGTGGAGCGCGACGTGGACCGGGGGGTTGTCGAGGGCCTGGTCTTTGCCACCGCCACGGCCCCGGCGGAGGACGCGCCGGTGTCGAACTCTCTCGGGCTCGCGCTGGGGGCCTGCGACGGTTCACGCACGCGGGCGTTCAGGGAGAGCGGCGGCGCGGCGGCTGACGTGGGCGTGGACCACGTCGTGCTGCGCACCGATGCCGCCGAGGACTGTATCGCGCTGTTCACCGGGCAGCTGGGAATCCGCCTGGCGCTGGACAGGACGGTACCCCAGTGGGGCGGGCGCATGCTGTTTTTCCGCGGCGGCAAGCTGACGCTGGAGGTAATCGACTCGGGCACCGGCGACGCGGGTGGCAGCTATTTCTGGGGCGTGGCCTACCAGTGCGCCGACATCGATGCGTTCTGCGAGGGGCTGGCGCTAAGGGGGGTGGAGCGCTCCGGGGTGCGCGACGGGCGCAAGCCGGGCACCCGCGTGGCGACGGTGAAAAGCGATTGCCTGGACATTCCCACGCTGCTGATCGAGCCCGCTACATGACGCAGTGCTTGGTGTAGCTGGCGGCCTCGTTGGCGGACCACTCCCCCTTCGGCTTCCCGTCGAGGTCTTTGCACCAGTCTTCCGATCCGACGGCCGTGCCGTCGATCACGCAGCTTTTGGCGTAGGTGAGTGCATCCGAAGCGGACCACTCGCCCTTGTCCTGCTCCGCCTTCTCCTCACACCAGCGCTCGCTGCCGGGCTCCGCCGCGCAGGCGCCCAGAAGCAGTGCGGCACAGCCTGCGTACACCACTCGTCTCATGCTCCATTTTCTCCCGTTTGTCAGCGCACCCGGTTTGCGGGCACGAAAAAGGGGGCCATCGGCCCCCCTGTTGTCGTGGCAGGACAGGCTAGCGCTTGACCTGCATCTTGATGGTTTTTTCCGTCGCCTTGCCGAAGGGCGGCGCCATACCGCCGAGCTTGGCGACATCGAGCTTCGCCTGGCTGTAGATCGACTTGGCGTGGCTGAAGGTCTGGAAACCCTTGAAGCCGTGGTAGGCGCCCATGCCGCTGGGGCCCACGCCGCCGAAGGGCAGTTCCTCCTGCATCACGTGCATGATGACGTCGTTGATGCAGACGCCGCCGGACGTGGTGCGACTGGTGAACGCCTCCTCCTCGGCCTTGTCCTCGCCGAAGTAGTAGGCCGCCAGCGGGCGCGGCTTACTGTTGATGTAGTCGATGGTGTCCTCGAAGTTCTTGTAGGTGCGGATAGGCAGCACCGGGCCGAACAGCTCCTCCTCCATCATTTTCAGGTCCTCGGCGGGCTCCGGTACCAGCGTCGGGGGAATCTTGTGCGTGCCCTGCTGGCTTGCGAAATCCTCTCCCGCGGGGTTACAGGGGATCACTTGCTGTCCGCGCGCCTCGGCTTCCTCGAGGTAGCCGGTCAGGCGCTGGAAGTGGCGATCGTTGACGACGGAGGTGTACTCCGGGTTGTCGAGAATCTTCGGGAACATCTCCGCCACCGCCTTTTGCGCCGCCTCGATGACGTCGTGCAGTTTCTCCTCCGGCACCAGCAGGTAGTCCGGTGCGAGACAGATCTGGCCGGCGTTCATGGTCTTGCCCACCATGATGCGACCGAGGCTCTTCTCGATATCGGCGCTGCGCGAGATCACCACGGGGGACTTGCCGCCCAGCTCCAGGGTTACGGGCACGAGATTCTGCGAGGCGGCCGCGAGTATATGGCGCGCGATAGACGTCGCGCCGGTAAAAATCATGTGGTCGAAGGGGAGGGCGGAGAAGGCCTGGCCGGCCTCCGGCCCGCCGGTGAATACCGCGACCTCCTTCGGGTCGAAGGCCTCGGCGATCATTTCCGAGATGACCTCGGAGGTGGCCGGGGTGAACTCGGAGGGCTTGATCATCGCGCGGTTGCCCGCGGCCAGTACCTGGGCCAGGGGGCTGAACACCATGTTGACCGGGAAGTTCCACGGCGCGATGACGCCCACGACGCCGAGGGGCTGGTACTCGATCCGCGAGCGACCGCCCAGCAGGCCCAGGGGGAACATGGTGGGGCGCTTCTCGGGCTTCATCCACTTGCGCACATGCTTGATGGCGTGTTTCAGCGGCGCGATGCCGGCGCCCACGTCGGTGAGCAGGGTGATCTCTCTGGGGCGGCAACTGAAGTCCGCGTTCAGCGCCTCCACCGCCTTGTCCTGGTATTTCACCAGGGCATCGACCGCGCGTTGCAGGCGGTCGATGCGCGTTTCCGCGGTGACGACACCCTCCTGCATGTAGGCCTCTCGCTGGGCCTGGAGGGTCGCTTTCATCTGCTCTTCGATGTCGCCCTGGGCGGGGAGCTGTTCGGGTGCGTTCATTGCCGGAATCCTCGGTAGGGATGGTCGCGCGGCTCGGCGGGAGCCGGGCTGATAACCGGCGATTATAGACCTGCGCCGGGCAAAAATTAAACAGCCGGGGCGGTTATATATGGCCAGTCCGGGCCGCCGCGGGCCGCGCGCTTGGCAAGCCCCCTATCTGCTGCTAATAATGCCCTATGGCCTCCCAGCTGCCCGCCCAGGATTCCCGCACGCCCTCTCCGCCCTACGGCTACTCGAGGGAGTGTGACTTTTCGCGCGAACAGCAGATCCACATTGTCGCGGAGTTCCACGCGCACAAGATCCGGCCCAGCAGGATCGCCTACCGCATGGGCATCGATATCGCCTTCATCGAGGAGCTGATAGCGGGCGAGGCCGAGGAGGAGCGTTTCCCGCGACTGGTGAAGCACTACCGCACCAAGCGCTACCAGGAGCGCCTGCGCGACGCCGTCGCCAGCACCGGCATCACGCGCTTTGAGCTGCAGCAACGCATCGAGCGCGAGTTCGCCAGCGAAACCGATCTCTGATTCACCCCGGAACAACCTCACAAGGAGCGGCGCATGAAAACGCTGGAAATATGGCACGAACTGCTGCGCGAGCGCGACATGGCGCGGCTGGACGAAGTGCTCGCCGAGAACTGTGTCTTTATCTCTCCCATTCTCCACACCCCGCAGGAGGGCAGGGAGCTGACCAAGATGTACCTGACCGGCGCGGGCCAGGTTTTCAATGACAGTTTCACCTACGTCAAGGAGGTAGTCGACGGCAGTCACGCGGTACTCGAGTTTACCTGCGACCTCGACGGAATCGTTGTCAACGGCGTGGACATTCTCACCTTCGACGACGACGGCCTCATCTGCGAATTCAAGGTGATGCTGCGGCCGCTGAAGGCGGTGCACATGATGTCGGAGCGCATGATGGCCATGCTGGAACAGATGTCCGCGACGGGTTGATCAGGGCTCTCACGATGAAAGCGTCCCTCGCTGCACTTGTCGCCCTGGCCGCCCTGGCCGGCTGCGGCGCACCCGACGCGCCGTCCGCGGCCGGGGAGGGCCCCGGCAGGGTGGAGGGCACAGTGTTCTACCGCGAGCGCATGCTGCTGCCGCCGGGCGCCCGGGTACAGGTGCAGCTGCAGGATATATCGCGGCCTGACGCCATGGCCGCCGTGCTCGCCGAGACGCAGTTCGTCCCCGAGGGCGGCCCGCCGTGGCCCTTCGCGATCGACTACGACCGGGGGTCCATCGACGCGCGACTGCGCTACAGCCTGCGCGCCACGGTTTCCCTGGACGGTCGCCTCATGTTCACCACCACGGAGTTCATCGATCCCTTCGCCGCCGGGCCGCTGGACGTGCTGGTGCAGCGCGTACCGGAGCCGGTGCGGCATTCACCGGGGCAGGAGGGCAGCCCCCCGGCGCCCTGAGGGCGGCGGGGGAGAGACGCATGGCCAGGCCGATCATCGTCGGGATCAGCGGCGCCTCGGGCATCGTTTACGGCGTGCGCGCACTCGAGTTGCTGCGCGACTGCGCTGTGCAGACCCACCTCGTGATGAGCAAGTCCGCGCGTCTCACCCTGGACTACGAACTCGACATGGCGGCGTCGGAGGTGGAGGCCCTGGCCACCACTGTGCACCCGATTACCGACATCGGCGCGTCCATCGCCAGCGGTTCCTTTCACACCGCCGGGATGCTCATCGCGCCCTGTTCCGTGCGCACGATGTCCGAGATTGCCACCGGGGTAACGTCCACCCTGCTGACCCGCGCCGCCGACGTGGTGTTGAAGGAGCGGCGGCGGCTGGTGCTCATGGTGCGCGAGACGCCGCTGCATACGGGCCACCTGCGCACGATGGCGCAGCTCTCGGAGATGGGTGCGGTACTGGCACCGCCGGTGCCGGCTTTCTACACACGCCCGCAGTCCATCGACGATATTGTCACCCAGACGGTCGGTCGCGCCCTGGACCTGTTCGACCTGGACAGCGACAAGGTGCGACGTTGGCGTGGCGAGTAACGCTGTCTCTTTTTGTTAAGACCTTCTGAGGAGTACTTGTATGCCTCCTAACCTGATGACGACCTTCTGAGGAGCAATTGCATGTCTACCAACCTGTTCGATCTCGGCGGCAAAATCGCGCTGGTCAGCGGCGCCAGCCGCGGCATCGGCGAGGAAGTGGCAAAGTTACTGGGCCAGCAGGGCGCCCACGTGATCGTGTCCAGCCGCAAGATCGACGACTGCAGCGCGGTGGCCGGGTCCATCCGGGAAGCGGGCGGCAGCGCGGAGGCGTTTGCCTGCCACGTGGGCAATATGGAGGACATTTCCGCCCTGTTTGCGCACATCCGCGAATCCCACGGGCGCCTGGATATCTGCGTCAACAACGCCGCCACCAACCCGTACTTCGGGCACGTGCTGGACACCGACCTTGGGGCCTTCAACAAGACCGTCGAGGTCAATGTGCGGGGCTACTTCTTCATGTCCATCGAGGCGGGCAAGCTGATGCGCGACAACGGCGGCGGCGCCATCGTCAACACGGCGTCCGTCAACGCGCTGCAGCCCGGCGTCATGCAGGGCATCTACTCCATCACCAAGGCCGCGGTGGTGAACATGACCCGGGTCTTCGCCAAGGAGTGCGCGGGCCAGGGCATCCGCTGCAACGCCCTGCTGCCCGGGTTGACCAGGACGAAGTTCGCCGGCGCCCTGTTCGACAACGAAGACATCTATAATGTGGCTGTGCAGTCCATCCCGATGGGGCGCCATGCGGAACCCGGCGAGATGGCCGGCACAGTGCTCTACCTGGTCTCCGACGCCAGTTCCTTCACCAACGGCGAGTGCATCGTCGTGGACGGCGGCATGACCCTCTAGCCTGTCCCCCGGGACCGGAGGTGCGCAATGGATGCAGTAGATATCGACCCCCAGCTGCTGGCCGACTGTCATCACCTGGGCAGCCTCGAGGCCTGCGAAGTGTTGGTGAACCGCAACGCCGCGGTACCCTGGTTCATCCTGGTGCCGGACACCCGCCTGGCGGACGTTCTCGACCTGCCCGAGGAGCACCGCGAGGCGGTGCTCGCGGACTGTGCGGCCGTCTCGAGTTTTCTCAAGCAGTTACTGGGGTTTGACAAGGTCAACTTCGCGGGGCTGGGCAATGTCGTGCCGCAGATGCACCTGCACATCATCGGTCGCCACGACAGCGACCCCTGCTGGCCGAAACCGGTGTGGGGCAACCTGCCCGATGCCGAGGAGTACGACTCCGCGGTTCTCCTCGAGTGGCAGCAGGAACTGGTGCAGATGGCCGGGCTGTCGCCCGTCGACCTGTAGCTCGCCATTGGCAGCCAGCGCGTGACCGGCCCGGTCTATGTCAGCGCCCCGCTGTCCGGGGACCGCGCGGCGGATTTTGCCGCCGCCTGTGAATTGCGCACCGGCGACGGCAGCGCCGGCCTCTCATCCGACCGGCTTCCCCCGGGAATAGAGGAGTGTGTCGGTCTCGTCTGCCTGCTCGTGGACCGCGTCGACCGCGCCCTGCTTGACGCCATGCCCGCGCTGCGCTTCGTTTCCAGTGTCTCCGTGGGGGTGGACCACGTGGACGTCGGCGCCCTGACCGATCGCCGTATTCCGCTGGGCCATACCCCCGGGGTGCTGGTGGACGCCACCGCGGACACCGCCTTCGCCCTGCTGCTGGCGGCGGCGCGGCGGGTCGCCGAGGGTGACCGCTTCATCCGCGCCGGCCGGTGGCGGGCGGAGGGGCGCTGGTCACCCGATTTCTTTCTCGGCCGCGATCTCGCCGGCAGCACGCTGGGGATCATAGGCCTCGGGGACATCGGCCGGGCGGTGGCGCGGCGCGCAGCGGGATTCGGTATGCGCGTGATCGCCTGGACGCGCTCCGGGCGCGAGGTGCCGGGGGTCCAGAGCGTGGACCTGGAGACCCTGCTGGCGCGCTCCGACTTCGTCAGCGTGAACGTGGCGCTCACGGAGGAGACACGCAACATGCTCGACGCCCGGCGCATTGCGCAGATGAAACCCGGCGCGGTGCTGGTCAATACGGCACGCGGTGGCATCGTCGACGAGGCGGCCCTGGCAGATGCCCTGGAGTCCGGCCATGTTTATGCCGCGGGGCTGGATGTCTACGAACAGGAGCCGCTGGCGACCGACAGCCCGCTGCTGGACCACCCCCGGGTGGTGCTGGTGCCGCACATCGGCAGCGCCACGGCGCGGACCCGCGCGGCCATGGTCGACCTCGCGCTGGCCAATGCCCTGGCAGCGCTGGGCGGGGAGCCCATGCCCCACTGCGTGAATCCCGAGGTGTACGGCGGCTAGAGCGCTGCCGAGCCCCCGGCCGGGGGCAGGTCGCGCATGGCCCGCTCGATATGCGCCTTCAGGTTGTTGTCGAGCTTGCCCCGGTCAGCCAGGTTCGCGTCCTCGACAATCTTGGTCATGTGCACTTCCCACACCGCCGTGTGGCTGGAAACGTCGTTGAACCGCAACAGGATGTTCGCGGTTTCCTTTACCCCGCCCAGGGCGATCGCGTTGTCCACGCTGGCGCCGTCCACCTGGCGATTGGGGTTCACGCTGGGAATATGTGAGATATTCGACGCCTGTTCCGGGGTGGCGCCGTCGCGCATTCCCGGGGCGTAGAGGTAGTCCACGCTGAACTGGGCGCGCCCTGGATTGAGGACGTAGCCCAGGCGCTGCAGGTTGTTGTTCACGTGCTTGCGCATCAGCGGGTCCAGCCGGTAGACCGGGTCCGTGTTGCGGGTGCCCTGGGGCAGGGGGTCCGTGCGCCACTTGTAGTAGCTGTAGTTCTTCGAGGCGAAGTCATCCACCGGCGCCGGCTCGATCTCGACGCCGCTGCAGGCGGCCAGGAGAGCGGGCAACAGCGTGGACAGCAGCGCGGCGCGCGCGAGTTTCATCATCGGCATAGAGGGGCCCCCGGGTCCTGTTCGCGCCGCCCGGAGGCGGCCTGCGTGGGCCTATGGTAGCAGCCGTGCCCGCGGCGGGCGACCGCGGTGGCGGGGTGTGCCGGGGCGCGGGTGTGAATTTGTGGGGTGATTTGGACGGGACTCTTTGCTAGCATTTTCAAATATAACCATAAGTTATTTCTGCGAGTGGCGATGATTTCGAGAAAGCTGATACGCACAGACCTCAACCTGCTGGTGGCATTACAGATTCTCCTGGAGGAGCGCAATGTCACCCGGGCGGCCGAGCGCCTGTCCGTGTCGCAGCCGGCTCTCTCCAAGACCCTGCAGAAGCTCCGAGATTCTTTCGAAGACGAACTGTTCACGCGCACCGCCCACGGGCTGGTGCCTACGCCGCGCGCGGAGGAGCTGGGCAGCCAGCTGCCTGGGTTGCTGGAGACCGTGGAGCACGTGCTCGGCGACGTGGAGTTCAGCCCGGAATCCTACGCGGGGAGCTTCAAGCTGCTGATGCCGCCCATTCTCTGCGAATCGCTGTTGCCCAACCTGATGGCGGAGCTGGCGGAGGTGGCGCCGAACGTGCAGATCATCATGGCCGAGGTGCCGCCGGACTACCAGGACCAGCTCAAGAAGGGGGAGGCGGACTTCGCCGCTTTCGTGGCCATGGAGACCGAGCGGGACATCCTCGCTGAACCCATCGCCGCCATCGCGCCGCGCTGCTACATGCGCACGGATCATCCCCTGGCGGAAAAAGAGATGAACCTGCAGGACTTTCTCGCCTACCCGCACCTGCGCCTGTACCTGCCGGGCCTGACCCGGGAGAACACCAGCATGGTGGACGACGTGCTCGGCCAGTACGGGGTGCACCGGCACATCGTGCTGGAGACCACCCAGTTCTCCTCCGCCGTCGGCGTGCTGACGCGCACCGATTCCCTGCTCGTTGCCAATGCGGGTTTTCAAGAGGGCGGGCTCTACCGCGAGCGCATCCTCGGCCACGAGATGCCGGCGGAGCTGAAGCGCATGATCCGCAACACCCACAGCGGCAACCGCGGCAAGATGTCCCTGATGCGCCACACGCGCACCTCCCGCAGCGCGCCCCACCAGTGGATGCGCGCCATGCTCATGAAGCACCTCACCAGCTCGCCCGAGTTGATCAAGCCGGAGACGAAGCCCGAGAGCCCGCTGGAAGGCGGGGAGTCCGTGTCCGAGGCGAGCTGAGCCACCCGGCCCGCCCCGGTACCCGGTACGGCCACAAAAAAACAGTCAGACCTGCTTGTATGGGCGCACAGATGCTCTAGAATGCGCAGTTCCCTCGCGGGAGCGCGGGGCCGGGCTGGTTCTCACCCCCGGATCAGCTAACCTAGGACAGTGATACAGCGGCGCGTGGCCGACCCAGCGGAGCAGAGGACGATGGAAGACAACCAGGCAGTGATCGAGGCCAGCCAGGAAATTACCGCCATGCTGGCGCGGGCACGGGCCGCGCAGGAGCAGATCGCGGACTACACCCAGGAACAGGTGGACGAGCTGATCACCGCCATGGTCTGGGCGGTGGCCCGGGAGGACCGCTCGGAGGAGATCGCCCGCTTCACGGTCGAGGAGACCCAGCTCGGCAACTACGAGGGCAAGTACCTGAAAATCCACCGCAAGACCCGCGCCACGCTGATGGACATCATCGACGACAAATCGGTGGGGGTGATTGAAGAGGACCCGGAACGCAACATCGTCAAGATCGCCAAGCCCGTGGGTGTCATCGGCGCACTGTCGCCCTCCACCAACCCGGAGGCCACGCCGGTGATCAAGTCCATCGCCGCCGTGAAGGGGCGCAACGCCATCATCATCGCGCCGCACCCCCGCGCCAAGCTCACCAACAAGAAGATCTGCGACTACATGCGCGAGGCCATCGAGGCGATGGGCGCACCCGCCGACCTGGTGCAGAGCATCGACGTGCCGACACTGGAGAAGACCAACGAATTGATGCGCCAGTGCGACCGCATCCTGGCCACGGGCGGCGGCGCCATGGTCAAGGCGGCCTATTCCTCGGGCACCCCGGCGCTGGGGGTCGGGGTCGGCAACGCGGTGATCACCGTTGACGACACGGCGGACCTCGACGAGGCGGCGGAAAAAATCCGTACCTCCAAGACACTGGACCTGGCGGCGAGCTGCTCCTCGGACAACTCGGTCATCGTCTTCGAGTCGATCTACGACGAGCTGCTGGCGAAACTGGAATCCGAGGGCGGCTACCTCATGAGCGAGGAGGAAAAAAGTAAGTTGCAAGCGGTCTTATGGAAAGACGGCGCAATCAACGCGGGCATCGTCGCCCAGCCCGCTTCGGTCATTGCCGGTCAGGCCGGCTTCGACGTGCCGGAGGGGAAGCAGTTCCTGATCATCCCGGAAACCGGGACGGGTCCCGACCACCCCTTCTCCGGCGAGAAACTCACCGTCACCATGGCCTTTTACAAGGTGGTGGACATCGACGAGGCCATCGCGCTGACAAATGCGATCCAGGCTTACCAGGGCCAGGGTCACAGCTGCGGTATCTATTCGTACAGCGACGAGAACATCATGCGCCTCGCGGAGGGCACCAAGACCTCGCGGGTGATGGTCAACCAGCCACAGGCCGCGTCCAACAGCGGCAACCTGTGGAACGGCATGCGCCAGACCTTCTCCCTGGGCTGCGGTTCCTGGGGCGGCAACAGCACCAACAACAACATCACCTGGCGCGACCTGATCAACGAGACCTGGGTGTCGAAGCCCCTGGCCGTGACCAAGGAGCTGCCGTCGGACGAGGAGCTGTTCGGCGCGGTCATCGACAAGCTGGGCGGCTGAGCGTTGATCGGTAGGGGCCGTCCCCGGGGTATGGCTTGTCCTCGTCATCCCCGCGCAGGCGGGGATCCAGAATAGCAAGAGCGGTCTCCGGCTCACTGGACCCCCGCCTTCGCGGGGGTGACGGCGGAGTGCGTGGTGGCGAGCTGCAATTGAACCTAACAGGAAGCAACTGAATTGGAATTCAGCCTCAGCGAAGAACAAAAAGCCTACGCGGAGAGCGCCCGGGCCTTCGCCCGGGGCGCACTGGCGCCCAATGCCGCGCGCTGGGACGCGGAGTCCATCTTTCCCAAGGACGCGCTGCGCGCCGCGGGCGAACTCGGCTTCATGGGCATGTACACGCCCGAGAGTGCGGGAGGCCTGGGCATGAGCCGTCTCGACGCCAGCCTCATCGTGGAGGAACTGGCGAAAGGCTGCACTGCCACCGCCGCTTTTCTCACCATCCACAATATGGCGCTGAACATGATCGGTCGCTATTGCAGCGCCGCGGTCATCGAACAGTGGTGCCCGCAGCTCGTCGCCGGTGAGACGCTGGCCTCCTACTGCCTCACCGAGCCCGGCGCCGGGTCCGACGCCGCCTCCCTGCGCACCTCTGCGGTGCGCGACGGGGAGGAGTACGTCGTCAACGGCAGCAAGGTGTTCATCTCCGGCGCGGGGGATACCGATGTCCTGGTGGTCATGCTGCGCACGGGAGACGCGGGTCCCAGGGGTATCTCCGCGCTGCTCATCCCGGCGGACACGCCCGGGATTGCGTACGGCAAGAAGGAAGAGAAGATGGGCTGGAATGCACAGCCCACGCGCATGATCACCTTCGACAATGTGCGGGTACCGGTGGCCAACCGGCTGGGCGAGGAGGGCCAGGGCTTCGCAATAGCCATGGAAGGGCTGGACGGCGGTCGCATCAACATCGCCACCTGCAGTATCGGCACGGCGCAACAGGCGCTGGAGGAAGCCACCGAGTATGTCGGCGAACGCCGCCAGTTCGATACCGCCATCGCGGATTTCCAGGCGACGCAGTTCAGGCTGGCCGACATGTTGACGCACCTGGTGGCGGCCCGGCAGATGGTTCGCCTGGCGGCGTACAAGCTGGATACAAAAGATCTCCAGGCGACCACGTACTGCGCGATGGCTAAACGCTTCGCCACCGATGCGGGTTTCGACATCTGCAACGACGCCCTGCAGTTGCTGGGCGGCTACGGTTACATTCGCGAGTACCCGATGGAGCGCCACGTGCGCGATACCCGCGTGCACCAGATCCTTGAGGGCACTAACGAGATCATGCGCGTGATCATTTCGCGCAAACTGTTAATGGACGGCGCGCTGGAGGTGATTAAATGAGTCTGAGCAGTTCCGAGAAATTGAAGGTCGAGATCCGCGGCAGCGTGGCGCTGCTGACGATGGACAATCCCGCCGCAAACACATGGGACGTCGAGAGCCTGCCGGCCCTGCGCGAGGTGGTGGAGAAACTCAACGCCGACAGGTCGATCTACGCCCTGGTGATTACCGGTGCGGGAGAGAAGTTCTTCTCCGCGGGTGCTGACCTGAAGCTGTTTGCGGACGGGGACCCGGCAACCGCGGCGGACATGGCGCGCTACTTCGGTGAGGGCTTCGAGGCGCTCGCGGATTTTCGTGGCGTGTCGATCGCGGCGATCAACGGTTTCGCCATGGGCGGCGGCCTGGAAGTGGCCCTGGCCTGCGACATACGCATCGCCGAGGAGCAGGCCAAGATGGCGCTGCCAGAGGCGAAGGTCGGCCTGCTGCCCTGCGCCGGCGGCACCCAGCGGCTGTCGTGGCTGGTCGGGGAGGGCTGGGCCAAGCGCGTCATCCTCTGTGGCGAGCGGCTGGACGCGGCCACCGCGGAGCGCATCGGCCTGGTGGAGGAGGTGGTGCCCGGCGGGCAGGCGCTGGAGCGGGCGCTGGCGCTCGCGGAACAGGTGGGCGAACAGAGCCCGACCTCGGTGCGCATGTGCAAGGAGCTGATTCACACGGCGCGGGAACACGCGATCGCCGACGGGCTGCAGGGAGAGCGCGACCGCTTCGTCGAACTCTTCTCCACCGAGGACCAGAAGGAGGGCGTCAACGCGTTCCTGGAAAAAAGGGCCCCGGTGTGGAAGAACGCCTGATGTCCGACGCACCCGTAGTCTTCGAGGAACTCCCGGCCGCCGGGCGCAAGCTGGGTCGCATTACGCTGAATGTGCCCGCGACCCTCAATTCCATCACGCTGGACATGGTGGACCTGCTGCAGGAGCGGCTGGTCGCGTGGCGCATTGATGACGACATCGCCGCCGTGTTCATCGACGGCAGCGGTGAGAAGGCTTTCTGCGCCGGGGGTGATGTGCAGGCACTGCACGCCTCGGCAGTGGCTACCCCAGGCGGCCCCTGCGACTACGCGGAGGCCTTCTTCGCGCGGGAATACCGCATGAATTACACCCTGCACACCTGGCCGAAGCCGCTGGTGTGCTGGGGACACGGCATCGTCATGGGCGGCGGCCTCGGTGTGATGGCCGGCTGTTCGCACCGGGTGGTGACGGAGAAAACCCGTATCGCGATGCCCGAGGTCACCATCGCGCTGTTCCCCGACGTGGGGGGCACCTGGTTCCTCAATCACATGCCCGGCAGCGCGGGGCGCTTCCTCGCGCTGACCGGCGCCTCGATCAACGCCGCCGACGCGATCTACTGCGGCATCGCCGACCGCTTCATCGCGGCCGGGCAGAAGGACGCGGTGCTGCAGTCCCTGCTGGCGCAGGACTGGCAGGCGGAGGCCGCCGCCAATCACGCACTGGTTCGCGGTGTGCTGCGCCCGCTGGGGCAGCAAAGCGCGGACCAGTGTCCCGCAGGACAGGTCGAGCCGCACCTGGCCGCGATCAACGCGCTGTGCGACGGCGATGACATCCACCAGGTCATCGACAACATCACCGCCCTGGATACCGCGGACGAATGGCTGGCGAAGGCAGCTGCCAGCCTGGCCCACGGCTCGAAACTGGCGGCCCTCTGGATCGACCGGCAGCTGCAGGACAACCGGCACGCGTCCCTGCGCGAGGTGTTCCGGTCGGAGATTCGCCTGGTCACCAACATCGTGCGCCACCCGGAGTTTGCCGAGGGCGTGCGCGCACTGCTGATCGACAAGGACCGCAAGCCCGCATGGCAGTTCGCGACGTCCCGGGAGGTGCCCGCCGGGGTGCTGGACGGGTTCTTCGCCGAGCCGTGGGATGTAAATCCTTTGGCAGACTTGTGAATTTGGGGGCGGCGCCTTTTCCTGAGCCGTCATCCCCGCGCAGGCGGGGATCCAGTGAAAGCGCAGAAAGCCCTCTCCTACTTCACCCTGGACCCCCGCCTGCGCGGGGGTGACGAGACTGGGGCTCTGACCCCATTGGGAGAACACTATGGCAAGCGTAGCGTTTATCGGACTGGGCAACATGGGGGGACCCATGGCGGCGAACCTCGTCGAGGCCGGTCACGCGGTCACGGTCTTCGACCTCGTGCAGGAGGCGCTGGACCGCATGCAGGAACTGGGCGCATCGGTCGCGGGCAGCGCAGCGGAGGCCGCCGTCGGCGCCCAGTACGTGATCTCCATGCTGCCGGCGGGGCGCCACGTGGCGGGCATTTACCTGGGCGACGACGGCCTGTTGTCCCAACTGGACACGTCCACCACCGTTCTCGACTGCAGCACCATCGATGCCGCCACCGCGCGCAAGGTCGGCGAGCTGGCGGCGGCGCTGGATGTCGGCTTCATGGACGCACCCGTGTCCGGCGGCGTTGCCGCCGCGCAGGCGGGAACCCTGTCTTTCATGTGCGGAGGCCCCGCCGGGACCTTCGACAAGGCCCGGGTCATCCTGGCGGACATGGGCAAGAACATCTTCCACGCCGGCCCCGCCGGTGCCGGGCAGGTGGCCAAGGGGTGTAACAACATGCTCCTGGCGATTCACATGATCGGCACCTGCGAGGCGCTGGAAATGGGCGCCCGCAACGGCCTGGACCCGGCGGTCCTGTCGGAGATCATGCTCGCCAGTTCGGGCCGCAACTGGTCGCTGGAGGTCTACAACCCGTACCCGGAGGTCATGGACAACGCGCCGGCCAGCAACGGTTACAAGCCGGGCTTCATGGTCGACCTGATGGTCAAGGACCTGGGACTGGCGATGGAAATTGCCGAGGCCTCCGACGTCGATAACGCCATGGGTAAACTTGCACGGGAGCTGTACAGCGCGCACCAGGAGGCGGGCAACGGCCAGCGCGACTTCTCCAGTATCCTCGAGTCCCTCAAGGACTGACTTGTCCATCAATCCTGTTCATATTGCGCATAACCCAAAGCCATGTCGATGCCGTGCGCTGGCGGTAGAATAGGGGAGTCCAAGAGGCCTGTGCGGAGGTCGGGGCATGGAGTTTGACCCCCTACTGCTGGCGCGCATCCAGTTCGCCGCCAACATCAGTTTCCACATCCTGTTTCCAGCCATCACCATAGGGCTGGCCTGGCTGCTGTTGCTGTTCCGGGTGCGGTATACCCTGAGCGGCGACGAGGCGTGGGAGTACGCCTATAACTTCTGGGTGCGAATCTTTGCGCTGACCTTCGCTCTCGGCGTGGTCTCCGGTATCACCATGAGCTTCCAGTTCGGCACCAACTGGCCGGGCTTCATGGAGAGGGCGGGCAATATCGCGGGGCCACTGCTCGGCTACGAGGTCCTCACGGCGTTTTTCCTGGAGGCCTCTTTCCTCGGCATCATGCTGTTCGGCAAGCAGCGCGTGTCCAATCGCATGCACCTCGTCGCCACGTTCCTGGTCGCCCTCGGCACCTCCCTGTCCGCCTTCTGGATACTCGCGCTCAACTCCTGGATGCATACACCGGCGGGCTACAGTATCGACAACGGCGAGTTCTTTGCCGAGAGCTGGCTGGACATCATCTTCAATCCCTCGTTCCCGTATCGCTTTACCCACATGATGCTGGCCAGCTTCCTCACCAGCGCCTTCCTGGTCGCGGGTGTGTCCGCGTGGCGAGTGCGCCGTGGTGTGGACGGCCCCGCCACCTGGAAAGTACTGAAGACCGGCGTGCTCGCCGCTGCAATTCTCATTCCCCTGCAAATATTCGCGGGCGACCAGCACGGCCTGAACACCCTCGAGCATCACCCCGAGAAAATCGCGGCTATGGAGGCCGTCTGGGACACGGAACGCGGCGCCGCTTTTACCCTCGTGGGCCTGCCGAACGAGGAGACCCGCTCCACCGACTACGCGCTGCGGATCCCCTACGCGGCCAGCCTCATTCTCACCCACGAGCTCGAGGGCGAGGTGCGCGGGCTGAACAGTTTCGAGCACCACCCCCCGGTGGCCCCGGTGTTCTGGGCCTTCCGGGTGATGCTGGGCGTGGGCGGGTTGATGCTCCTGGTCTCCTGGTGGGGCGCGTACACGTACTGGCGCGGGCGCGAGCCCGGCCCCGCCCTCCTCGCGGCCCTGTCCGCAATGACGTTCTCGGGCTGGGTGGCGACCCTGGCGGGGTGGTACGTGACCGAGATCGGGCGCCAGCCCTGGGTCGTCTCCGGACTGGTGAAGACCGCGGAGGTTGCCGCAGACCACCCGGCCGCCACGCTCACCGGAACCCTGTTCGGCTACATCGGCCTGTACCTGTTCCTGCTCTACTCCTACATCCAGGCCCTGCGCTACCTGTCCACCAAACCGGCGCGCTCCCTGGCGATGGTGCCGGGCCGGGTGGAGCAGGCGGGGGAGGCGCTGCCGGAATGACGGAGTTCCTGCCGCTGTTTTTCGTGTTCGCCATGGGCCTGGCGCTGCTGGTCTACGTCATACTGGACGGTTTCGATCTCGGTATCGGCATCCTGCTGCCCCTGGGGAACGAGCGCGAGAAGGACATCATGGTGGCCTCCATCGGGCCCTTCTGGGACGCCAACGAAACGTGGATCGTACTCGGCGTGGGCGTCCTGCTGGTCGCCTTTCCACACGCCCACGGCATCGTGCTCACCGCGCTGTACATACCGGTGACCGTCATGTTGTTCGGCCTGATCCTGCGCGGGGTCGCGTTCGATTTCAGGGTCAAGGCGGGCCACGATCGCCGCGCGCTGTGGAACGGGGCTTTTTTTACCGGATCGTTGATCGCGTCGATGTCCCAGGGCTGGATGCTCGGTTCATACATCACCGGCCTGCAGGACACCAATACCAGTCTCGCATTCTCCGCACTGATCGCGCTCACGCTGCCGGCCCTGTACATCATGCTCGGGGGGGCCTGGCTGCTGATCAAGACCGAGGGCGAACTGTTCGACAAGGCCGTGCGCTGGTGCCGACGGGCGCTGTTGCCCATGGGTATGGGCCTGCTGCTGGTCTCGATCGCCACGCCGCTGGTCAGCGAGCGTATCGCCGATCGCTGGTTCACCCTGCCCAACGCCATCGGCCTGCTGCCCATCCCCGTTAGCTGCATCCTCGCGTGGCTGGGCCTCGCCTGGCTCCTGCGGCGTGAAGACATCCTTCGTGCGGGCTACGCCGGGTTCGTCTACCTGGCGCTGGTGGTGATCTGCCTGATGGCGGCCCTGGGACTGGCGTACAGCATCTACCCGTACATCGTCATCGGGCGCATGACGCTGTACGAGGCCGCGGCGGCGACCGGCTCCCTGACCTTTGTTTTCTGGGGTGTGGCGGTGACCCTGCCGCTTATCGCGGGGTACACGATCTACGTCTACCGGGTGTTCGCGGGCAAGGCCACCGGCCTGTCCTACGATTGACGGGGCCGGCGACTACTCGTCGCTGTCGCCGTCCAGCTCCCCCAGGCGCTGTTCGGTCATCTCCTGCATCGTCTGTTCCACTCCCCGCGCCTTCTCCAGCGACTTCTGGTAGGGCTCGGGAATAGCGGTCTCCGCCGCGTCGCCGCCGGCCAGCTGGTACAGGGTCCAGGAGATGGCGCCGAGGGCGAGAATCATGCCGATCAATCGCATAGCAGGTACCTCCCGGCAACAGGGTACCACCGGCGGCCCGGGGGCGTCCCTGTAACTATTGCCCCTGCCGCTCTGACATGGGCCCCGGAGTGGCCTATTCCGCCATGGCGGGGGCGCGGTCCGGGGCGTAGTCTGGGGGGCCCCTGCCCGAGGAGAAGTACCTGCCATGTCCTTCGTGACCGTCGAGAAGCCGCGTCCCTACATCACCCAGATCACCCTCAATCGCCCGGAGCGCATGAACGCGATGGCCTTCGACGTGATGGTGCCCTTCAAGGAGGCGCTGGAGGAGGTCAGCTTCGACAACGATACCCGCGTGGTCGTGGTCACCGGCGCGGGCGAGGGGTTCTGTTCCGGTGCGGACCTGGAAGACCCGGGCTGGATGGACATCTTCGACGGGCTCACGGTGCCCGGTATCGCGCGGCGCGCCATGAAGATTCTCGACGACGTTATCAAGGCCATTCACGATATGCACCAGCCCGTGATCGGTGCCATCAACGGGGCGGCGATCGGGGGCGGTTTCTGCCTGGCCATGGCGACCGATATCCGCATCGCCGCGGAAAACGCCTATTTCCGGCCGGCGGGCATCAACAACGGGCTCACCTCCGCGGAACTGGGCCTGAGCTACCTGCTGCCGCGGGCGGTGGGCACCAGCCGCGCCTTCGAAATAATGCTGACCGGCCGGGACGTGGACGCCGTGGAGGCCGAGCGCTTCGGCATGGTGTCGCGGGTGGTCTCGCGCGGCGACCTGCTGGATGAGTGCTACGCCGTCGCGGAGCGCATCAACGGCTTCAGCCAGCTAGGTGTGGAACTGTCCAAGCAGATGTTGTGGGCGGGCGTGGACGCCGGCAGCCTGCACACCCACATGAACCACGAGGGACACGCCCAGCTCTTCGTGCGCATGACCACCCAGAACTTCGAGGAGGCGATCAAGGCCCGCAAGGAGGGTCGAGCACCGGAGTTCAAGGACTGAACCCCCGCGCGGCTTTTGGTGTACAGTTGATGTCCGGGCGCCCGTGGAGGCCGCGATGGACAACAGCGAGAGAATCCGGGAGATAGATCGCAAGATTTTCCTGGTGGGTATACTGGACTCACCCGGCGCCATCATGGTGGGGCTGGGTGTCTACGCGAAGTTTGCCACCGACGGCGACGCCTTCCTGCCCATCCTCAACAACCCCACGGTCGTCAACGTCATGATCGGCTTCGGTGGTGCCATCATGCTGTGGGGCGCCGCCACCGTCGTCAAGCTGAGCCTCGAGCGGCGGCGGCTGGCGGGCGATCAGTAGCCGCTAGCTGTACGGGAGCAAAAGCACCATGAACGATGGGAACCGCGAGGCGGTAACGCAGATCCAGGCGCTGATCGACGCCGACGCCGACCCGGAGCAGGCACCGCCCTTTGTGCGCGGCATGGACCTGTCGGGGGTGGTGTTCAAATCTGTGGAGGTGGGACACTTCGTCATGGAGTGGACCATAGATGCGCACCTGACGCATTTCGACGGTATTGTCCAGGGCGGCGTTGTCAATGTGGTTGCAGATACCGGCCAGTCCTTCGCCTTCTGGTCGACCAGTACCGGGCCGGAGATGTACTCGACCTACGAATTCACGACGCGTTTCCTGCGGCCGATGAAGACGGGCGATGTGCTGGAAGTGAGTAGCGAGGTGGTCAACCGCTCGCGCCGTGTGGGTGTCATCGAGACCCGTTTCGTCAACCGCGACACCGGCAAGCTGTGCGCGATGGTTACCGGCAGCTGGATGCTGACCGACAGGGAGCTGTCCGGCTAGGGGAGTGCGAGGCCGTGACGCGGATAGTACTGAGCGGCTACATAGAGGTGGCGGACGCCGATATTGACGACGTGCGGCGGGAACTGCCCGCTCACGTGGCGCTCACCCGCGGGGAGCCGGGTTGCCTCGTGTTCGAGGTCACCCCGCGAGCGGACATTCCCGGCCGCTTCGATGTCTACGAGGAGTTCGTGGATCGCGCGGCCTTCGAGGCTCACCAGGAGCGGACGAGGCAATCGCGCTGGGCAGCAGTCACGCTGAACGTGGCCAGGCACTACGAGGTTAGCGGCGACTGACGGCACGGCACAGGAGAACGCGATGACAGATGATAACCCCTACCGCCCCCCTTCATCCGACCTGGCCAACTGGAGCGAGGGCTTGCCGGAGTCGCCGCCGCCGTTCCGTGCGCGCTGGTTGCGCACCGCGGCCTGGTACACGCTGCTCATGCTGGCGCTGTCCATACCATCCACGGCGGACTCCTTCTCCCCGGGCCTTCTGGCGCCTGCGCTGTCGAAGTTCCTGCTCGTGGCGGTCACCGTGCTGGCCATCTACGTGCTCTATGTGATGGTGGGCTACCTTGAGTACCGGTACGCGGCGCGCAATCTGCGAACGGTGTTCTATACCCTGGCAGCCCTGAACCTTGTCCTGGGTACCGCGTCGCTGTTTGAGCTGGGCGGTGATCCGGAGAATCTCTCGGCCTTCGATTTCGCAGCCCTCGGCCTCTACGTATTTTTTGGAGGTGTTATCGCCGTATTCGGTTACCGGATACGCAAGATCCAGACCACCAACCGCTATGTGACGAGCCTTGGGTGGCTCGCGATGCTGCAGGGTATTTGTGCGGCTTCCATTGTCCTGATCATCCTGGCGATCCCCCTCGGAATGTTTTTCGATGTGTTGTTGGTCATGTACTTTTTCAGTGCGGCACGGGAACTGGTGGAGGCGGGCCACCCCTGACCCGGGTCCGCACACAGGGGTGTAAGTCTGGCCGGCGCTGTCCTGCAAAAACCTGGAACAGGAGAGGGAGACCTCATGATCGAGGCGATTTACGTCAGTACCGAACGGCGACAACCCATGGTCGCGCGGCAGGAAGTCGAGTTGCGCACCGGCTCCGGCATCGTCGGCGACCGGCACTTCGGGCGCGCGGACTGGCCGGGCCAGAACCTGACGCTGGTCGAGGCGGAGGAGATCGAGCGCTTCAGCGCGGAGACCGGGGTCGCGCTGGCGCAGGATGCCACGCGGCGCAATATCGTCACACGCGGTGTGCGGCTCAACGATCTCGTCGGCCGTGAATTCGCTATCGGCGATGTCCGGCTCTACGGGGTGGAGCTGTGTGAGCCGTGCAGTACCCTCGGCAAGCTCCTCGCAACCGACGAGCTGTCGCCGCCGTCCGTGGTGAGGGCCTTTGTGCACCGCGCGGGACTGCGTGCCGATGTCGTCAGCGACGGTGTGATCGCGACCGGGATGAAGCTACTGCCCGGGGGGAGGCGGGCAGCGGCGGACGGCGGGTAGCACCGCGCGGCAGGTACGCGAGCGCCGGGCCGCGGTGCAGAGACGTTTCGGCGGCTGAGTCTCAGTCGCCGTTCTTGGCCGCGGCCGCCAGGCTGCCCAGCACCCCCGAGAGCAGGTGCGTATCCCGGCTCTGCCACAACCATACCATCGCCGGTGCGAGGGTCGGCACCAACAGCACGTTGACCTGGTAGAGGATGCCGATCAGGTTGGGCCCCGGCACCAGCACGCCGGGCTGTTGCATGAACGCGGGCCCGAGGCCCACCATCAATTCCTTCAGGCAGACACAGAGCAGGCCTATGGCGATCAGCGGGTAGAGCACCAGCAGGCCCCAGACCCAGGCGGAGAAGTACTCCTTCTTCTGCGTGGCGAAATGCAGCGCGGTATAGAAGGGCAGGGAGTAGGACAACACCTGTGTATTGACGGGGAAACCCAGCCGGTACTCCGCCTGCGAGAGGGGGATCAGCTGCCCGCCGCGCTCGCCGAACTCCGTCATAAGCAGCGCCTGCTTCCCGTCTACGTAGAGCGTGTTGACGACGTCGGGGAACCACCATGTGAGTACGGTGTTGACGAAGCCGATGGCTGGAGTGGCGATTAGGCCGCCGGCGACCGTCCACAGGGCGAAGCAGGGAATCAGCAGGACGAAAACGAACAGCAGGAACTGCCGCAGGTCGCTGCGCTCAGGCACTCGCGGCTTCCGCCCTGGCCGACAGGTAACGCAGGTAGACCACGAAGACGATGAGCACGTCGAGCATGATCAGTGTGGGCCACAGGTACAGGTGAATCCACTTGAAGAACTCCATGTTCCAGTTGCCGAGGTAGAACAGACTGATAATGCGCGCGAGGTTCAGCACCTGTATGGCCAGGAAGCCCAGGCCGATGGCCATGAGCCGGTCGCGCCAGGCCGCCGGGAAAGCGACAACCGCGGCGATCAGCACGATGGTTGCCTCCACGCCGTTGCAGCCGGCCTCGATCGACACCGCGAAGCCCGTGTCGGAAAACTGCAGGACCTTGCCATAGGCCAGTACGGTGTTGTCGAAGGGCAGGATGATGCTCGCGCTGATTCTCGCGAGCGCACCGGTAAACGGCACGATGACGTGCTCCTGCACGGGAACCAGCATCTCCACCGTGAACAGGGCGATCAGCAGCAGCAGAAAGATGGTGATGAAGCGTGTCACGGTAGTGTTCCGGCAGTTTCCGCACAGGGTCCTGCGTCGATTCTACCACGCGGCGGGCACGCCGGGGCGAGTCAGGCGCCGTTGTCGGCCCCGGTGAGCAGGCGCGTGTCGATACCCACCAGGCGGTCGTAGTCGTAGGCCGAGAGCAGGAAGAAGAAAGGGTACTCACTGCTGTGGATGTAGTGCTCTCCCTGCAGGCTGAACAGCTCCAGCGTCACCTCGCCGGCCAGGCTGCTGACGGCGAGCTCCACTTCGGCCTCCGCGGACGCGAGTTCGCGCTGGATGTCCTCGTCCGCCACCCCCTCCACCTGCAGGGCGCGCAGGGCGTTGGCCAGGGCGTCGACCTCGCGCCTGTCCACCGTGTCGCCGGTACCCGATCGCCAGGTCCCGTTGTCCAGGCGCAGGCTGTAGGCATCGCCGGCGATAGCCACGGGCGTGCGCACCTGTAACAGGCGCGGGTCCAGCCAGCCGCCGCTGGTCGCCGGGGCGTCGAAGGTGTTGTAGTCGATACTGTAGATGGCGCTGTGCACTTCGTTGCGGGCGTGTACCTTGCGGAATCCCGGCGCGGTGCCGAGGTAGAACACCCCGAGCTCGGTCCCCTCGCCACGCAGTTCCAGGCGCCGCTGGTAGTAGTAGTCCGCCACCTGGAAGCGCTGCCGTGCCGCGGAGGACTCCGCTACCGGCCAGCCCTCCCCCGCGGCTGCGAGGGCGGACAGCAGCGCGCTCACGCGCTCGCCGTCGGCGGGCAGTTTGTCGAGTTCCGGCAGCACCCAGCGGTCCCCGGAACGCAGGAGAACGGCCTCGTTGTCGTACTCGTCCCCGACGCGAAGCTCCTGGACGGCATCCATGGCAAAGCTGACCATCGGTTCCCGCTGCACCGTCTGCGTTCGCGTCTCCCCCGGCCAGAACAGCACCGCCGCCAGCACGCACTGGATGAGCAGCACCAGCAGCAGCGTGTTGACGTAGTGATTCACGCCGCTATCTCGCGCGCGTAGCGCCGGCGGCGCAGGAACCGGATGCAGCCGCTGCACAGGGCCAGCAGAAGCAGCCACAGGAGCGACAAGCCGTAATTGAAATACTCGATCAGGGATTGCGCCCGGCGCTCCATCGGCGGCAGTGTGCGGTTGAAGTGCCCGCGGGAGCGAATGGCCAGCAGCTGGTCGTCCTCCAGTGCCCAGTCCAGCGTGTTCATGAACAGCTCCAGCGGGCCCAGGTAGCGGGTGCCGGTCGCGGCGACCATGTTCCTCAGCACCTGGTCGTCCATGAAATCGTTGGACGCGAACAGGACGATGCGCGAGGACTCCGGGGAGCGCTGCAACATCCCGCCGTGCGCGGCGGGTGAGGGGCCCGCGACCTCCGGTACCGACTCGCGGCCGGCGAAGAAGGAGTCGAAGCGACCCTGCGTCACGACGCCCAGTGTATGCGCCGCAGGTGCCTGCTCGCCGGGTTCCGGGGGCGGAAAGCCGCCGGCGCCATCCTCGTCGAAGCGCGGCATGATGTCGGGGCTATCGCTCAACCAGGAGCCGGGGGAGCTCCTGAGCAGGACCGCGGAGCGGCGGCCTGTATCCTGGCGCACGGTGACAGGCGATGCCCATGCCATGGTGACCTGGGGCAGGTTGACGGTCACCGGGTGTCGCTGGGACAGCCCGGGGGGGCGCAGGTCGATGAAGTAGGGGTAGTCCAGCAGCATGAGGTCGTTGAACTCGTGGTCGCCGGCCTGCCGGGTCACCGGCGCCGGCAGTACCGCGCTGTGGGGGTCCAGCACCAGCGACTGCCCGACCTCCACGCCGTGATGGGCCAGCCAGTCATCGAGCCCGCTGGGCCAGTCCTGCAGCGCGAGCTGCCCGCCGCCGGATTCGGCGGTGTACGGGGACGTCGCCAGGATCACGGTGCCACCGCGCATGAGGAACTGGTCCACGGCGAATATTGCCGCCTCATCCAGCTCGGCCGGGGCGATCAAGGCCAGGATGTCGGCCTCGGGGGAGATGCTGCCGTCCGACAGGTCCTCGAGCAGGATGGTGTAGTCCCGGCCGACGAGTTGTTCGAGCGTCCTGAAAGTCGGCCCGCCGAGGCTGAAACGCTCCGCCTCTTCCTCCACCGGCGGAACCGACAGCGCGACTGACCGCGTGAGGGAGCGGGCGAAACGCTTCAGGCCGGTGTCCAGGTGGAGGCGGAAGTCTGCTGGGTCGAATTCGCCCACGGGTAGCTGCACGACCTGCTTCTGGTCCGCCAGTGTCATGTAGAAATAGAACGGGCTGGCGTCTCCCTCCTCGGCGACCATGGGCCGGAAGCCCCATTGCTCACCGATGCGGCGGGCTACCACACCGTTGCGCGCCTCCGGTTCGATGAAGCGCACGCTGAACTTGCCTCCCGAGTTCGCCGCGGCGTTGTCGAGTTGCGGCTCGATAGCAGCGCGGAATTCCCGCAGGCGCTGCGGCAGGAGCTCGTCCGCGGACACGTAGCCGATGAACTCCACCGGCGCATCGATGCCGTCGAACAGGTTGCCGCCCATGCGGTAGTCGGAGATGACCTTCTTGACGGCCCGCGTGATGTCAAACTCCGGGTTGCGCAGCAGTACCTCGGTGGGACCGTTCGCCGCGGTACGCACGTCTATCAGGTCACCGAATCCCAGCGACTGGTGCTCGGTGCCGTAGCGCACCAGCACGTTGAAGTAGGCGTTGACCAGCGCGGACTGGTGCCGGTCGGCCACCTGGAAAGGCGTCGCGTTGATGCCGTAGCGGTGGTTTGCCTCTGCCTCCAGGTCGGGGTCCTCGGCGGGGTCGACGAACTCGACCTGGACGGCATTGTCGCCGGCGACAGCGTACTCCCGCAGCAGGTCCTGCAACTGCGGCACCAGGGGTGCCAGCAGCGGGTGGGTGCGGGCGCTGAAGTAGCCGCGAATCAGGAGCGGCTCCTCCAGTTGCCCGAGAAAGCTGCGGGTGGGCGCGGAAATCGAGTAGAGCCTGCCCTCGGTCGTGTCCCAGCGCAGCCGGTCGAGCTGGCTCAGCAATGTGTTGGCCACGAGCAGGTTGACCAGCAGCAGAGCGATTCCGGTGCGCCAGTGCCGGTGGCGATCCGTTCCAGCGCCACGCGCCCAGCGATCGCGCTCGAGGTAGAAGACGTTGAGCGCCAGGAAGCCTGCGACGAGGCTCAGGTAGTAGAACAGGTCGCGGGCGTCGATGATGCCGCGGGCGATGCTGTCGAAGCGCGCACCGGAGCCCAGCAATCGGAGTATCACCCCGGTGCGGTCGTCAAAGAAATCCGTCACCTGGGGGCTGCCCAGCAGGTAGAGCGTACCGCACAGGGCGACGCTGCCGATGAGGCTGACGATCGGGTTGTCGGTGCGGGCGGACACGAAGAGACCGATGGCCAGGTAGGCCGACCCCAGCAACAGGGCCGCGAGGTAGCCCGCCAGCACGGGGCCGGGATCCAGGTTGGCGATGAGCGCGACGGTCACGGGGAGGGGGAGTGTGCTCAGTATGGCGAGCAGCAGCAGGGTAAAGCAGGCGCGAAACTTGCCGAGCACGAAGTGCCACAGCGGGGCGGGCTGTGTGAGCACGTGCTCGAGGGTGCCATTGCGGCGCTCCTCGCTCCACATGCGCATGGTCAGTGCGGCGCACAGGAAAATCAGCAGGATCGGCATCCACTCGAACAGTGGGCGCACGTCCGCGATATTGCGCGCGAAGAAGGATTCGACCCAGAAGAACGTGAACAGCGTCGCCGCCGCGAAGCTCGCCAGGAACAGCCAGGCCACGGGCGAGGCGAAGAACAACCCCACCTCCTTGCGCGCAACCCGGCGCACCACCGAGTCAGTCGCCACGGCCGCTTACCTCGCGGTAGACGCTCTCCATATCCCCTGGCGCCTCCAGTCGTTGGTCCATGGCGAGCCGGCCCTCGCGCAGTACCAGGACCCGGTCGCAGACAGCGTCGACCTCCTGCATGATGTGTGTGGAGAGTATTACAGTCGCCGCTCGCGCCAGGCGCCGGATCAGCTCGCGCATGTCCTCGGTCTGGCCGGGGTCGAGGCCGTTGGTCGGCTCGTCCAGGATGAGCAGCCGCGGCTTGTCGAGGATGGCCTGCGCGACCCCGACCCGCTGCCGCAGGCCGCGGGAGAGTGTGCTGATACGGTCCAGCGCCCGGTCCCTGAGGTCTGTGGCGAGGATTGCCTCGCGCACGGTGGCCATGCGACGCCCCGACTCGATGCCCTTGAGCGTGGCGGCATACTCCAGGTAATCGACCACCACCATGTCCGGGTAGACCGGGGTGTTTTCCGGCAGGTAGCCGAGCTGGCGCTGCACGGCCGCGGGCTCTGCGGCGATGTCCGTGCCATCGACCTTGACGCTGCCCGAGGTCGGTTCCAGGTAGCCGCTGAGCATGCGCATGATCGTGGTCTTGCCGGCGCCGTTGTGCCCCAACAGTCCGACGATCTCGTTGTCGCCGATGGCGAAGGACACGTCCTGGACGGCCCGCGTGCCGCCGTAGTGGCGCGTCAGGGACTCGACTTCAATCACGATTCGGCTTCACTGTCTGGCGACCGGGTCGGTGGGATGTGTGCACGGCGAGTCTACAGGTCGAACAGCAGTTTGACGATGAAGGCCACCAGCACAAGGTTCAGCACCAACCTGATCAGCCCCTCCCCACGTGTCACCGTGAAATGCGCCCCCAGGTAGCCGCCGATGGAATTGCCCAGTGCCAGGGCGAGACCGACGATCCACAGCAGCTCGACCTGGCTGGCGAACACCAGGAGCGCGACGACTGTGTAGCTGGCGATGATGAACACCTTGTGCATATTGGTGCGCACGAGGTCCAGGCCCATGACCCGGTTGAGGATGGGCATGATAATGAAACCGACGCCGAGCTGAATGAACCCGCCCCAGAACCCGGCCCCGACCATCAGGATGTGGCCGCTGATCAGCTGGCGGCGGGAGGGTCCCGCGGCGGCGCCGGCCTGCCCGCCGCGATCGAAATGCATGACCAGCATGACACCCAGCATGATGAGGGCCAGTGCACGGTTGAACCAGACCCCCTCCAGCCGGGTGCCCACCATGGCGCCGGCGACGGCGCCCGGTATAGCGCAGGCCGCGAGGGTGATACTCAGGCGGAAGTCGCTGAAGCCCCTGCGGGCGAAGGTCGCGATGGCGGTGATGTTCTGGGCCAGGATGGCGATGCGGTTGGTACCGTTGGCCACCGGCCCCGGCAGGCCCATGAAAACCATGACCGGCACGGTGAGCAGTGAGCCGCCCCCCGCCATGACATTCAGGAAGCCCCCCACCACGCCCACGGCCACCAGCAGGGCGGCCTGCCAGAGTTCGATCACCCGGCTACGCCTCGGTCCAGGGCTCGCGCATGGTCACGAATTCCTCGGCGCTGGTGGGATGAATACCGATGGTGGAATCGAACTGGGCCTTGGTGGCGCCCGCGCGCAGGGCGATGGCGATCCCCTGCATGATCTCCCCGGCGTCGGGCCCCATCATGTGCACGCCCACGACGCGGTCGCTGGCGGTGTCCACCACGAGTTTCATGAACGCCTGTTCCTCGCGACCTCCCAGGGTGTGTTTCATCGGGCGAAAGGTCGACTTGTAGAGGGTGACGTCGCCGAACTCCGCGCGCGCCGCCTCCTCGGTGAAACCCACCGTGCCGATGTTGGGCTGGCAGAACACTGCGGTGGGGATGAAGTCGTAGTCGACAGGCTGGTCGCGGTCGCCGAACTGCTTGCGCGCGAATGCCATGCCCTCGGCCAGGGCGACCGGGGTCAGCTCCATGTGGCCCACGACGTCGCCCAGCGCAAAAATGCTCGGCACGCTGGTGCGAAAGTCCCGATCCACCTCGACGGTGCCGCTGTCGGTGAGCGCCACGTCGACGTTTTCCAGGCCGAGGCCCTCGAGGTGTGGCTTGCGTCCCGTGGCGTAGAGCACGGTGTCCGCCTCGACGACGGTGCCGTCGGTGAGGGTCACGTCGAGGCCGTCCGCACCCCGGGCGATGGACTCCACGTTGACCTCGAAGCGCAGGTCGACCCCCGAGCGCGCGATTTCCCGGGCGGCGTGCGCGCGGATATCGGCGTCGAACCCGCGCAGGAACAGGGGGCCGCGATAGAGTTGGGTCACCCGGGCGCCGAGTCCATTGAAAATACCGGCGAATTCCACGGCGATATAGCCCCCGCCCACGATGAGCAGGCGGCGGGGAAAGTGCTCGAGGTCGAAGACCTCGTTGGAGGTAATCGCCAGATCGCTGCCCGGGAACGCCGGTACGTGGGGCCAGCCGCCGGTGGCGATAAGGATGCGGTCGGTGCTGTACCTGGAATCGGCGACCGCCACCGTGTGGTCGTCCAGGATGCGCCCGCGGCCGTCGATCACCCGGGCATCCACACCCTGGAGCAGGTCGCGGTAGATACCGTTGAGGCGCGCAATCTCCACTCTCTTGTTGTCGCGCAGCACGTGCCAGTCGAAGGGCGGCCTGGTGCTGTCCCAGCCGAAGCCGCGGGCGTCCTCGAAGGCCTTGCCGAACTCCGAGGCATAGACATACAGTTTTTTGGGCACGCAGCCCACGTTGACGCAGGTGCCGCCCATGTAGCGGTCCTCGACGATGGCGACGCGGGCGCCGGCTGCGGCCGCCATCCGCGCCGCCCGCACCCCGCCGGACCCTGCGCCGATGACAAACAGGTCGAAGTCGCGTTCGCTCATGGTTCACTCCCCCCAGCAGGGGTCCAGTCTAGCAGCCCGGGTTCGCTTCGGGCCATCCCCGGTGCCCGGAGCTTGTGCCGGTGGCCTCTTGCCCTATCATGTAAGCCCCGCAAGCGATGAGCGCGCCCGCCGGGGCGCAACAAGGAAAAGGTGAATATATGTACATCCGGAACCGACTGGCCGCCCTCGCGGCCGCCCTCCTCACACTGTTGACGGTATCCCTGCCCGCGTCGGCTGACACGGGTGAAGCCCCCGCGGACGAGATCGTCCTGAAAAACGGTTCGCGTATCCTGGGCACCATCACCGGGTCCCGCGACGGCGTGGTCACGGTGGACACGGATTTCGCCGGCACCGTGACGATCGAACTGGCCCAGGTGGAGACCCTGAACAGCACCGCGACAACCACATTGTTGCTGGCGGACAGTACCGTGGTCCGGGATGTGCCGCTGCAGATCGACGCCGGGCAGCTGGTTGCAGGCGGTGCGCAGCCCCGCCCCCTGGAGGAGCTCGCCGTGGTGAACCCGGAGCCCTGGGAACTGGGTGAGGGTTACAAGTGGACCGGCCTGGTCAACTTCGCCTGGCTGCTGGAGCGGGGCAACACGGACAAGGACGAGCTGGACTACAAGTTTGAAACCGAGTGGAGAAGTACCCACGACCGCTACCGCCTGAGTTTCAAGGGCGAGGAGGACGAGGCCAACAACGTCAAGACCGCGGACAACTGGCTGGCCAACGCGAAGTGGGATTACTTCCTGACCGACCCGAACTACTGGGGCATGCTGGCACAGGCCGAGAAGGACAAGTTCGCGGACCTCGACCTGCGCTGGCTTGTGGGTCCCTACATCGGGCGGCAGTTCCTCGATACCTCGCTGCTGTCGATAGCCGGGGAGTGGGGTGTGTCCTATGTCACCGAGGAGTTCAATGTCGCCGAGGACCAGGACTACCCCGCCACCAACTGGGATATCAACGTGAGCAGCGCCTACCTCGGCGGCGACTCGCGCCTGTACGTGCACCAGTTCGGCCTGTGGAACCTGGACGAAACCTCGGACGTGGTCATCAACACAACCCTGGGGCTGGCATTCCCGCTGCTGTTCAACTTCGAGGCCGCCGCGGAAATCCTGTGGGAGTACGACTCGGGTGCCGTCGACGGGGTCGATGACATGGACGAGACCTACGCCATCCGCATCGGCTACACCTGGTAAGCGACGCGCGGTTTTCCCGATAGCGTGAGCTAAGCTGGCAGATTACCGCCGGGCCGGGAGGCCCGGCGCGCCGTTCGAACGGGTGGGTGGGGTCCGGCTCCGCCTCAGCGGGAGCCCTTGATCAGGCTGCGGAACCAGTCGTTGAGGGTTTCGTGCTTGTAGTCGGTGAATTCCCCGGCGTCCATGAACATGCCGTGCTCGCGGCACACCTCGTACCAGATGTGGGGCTGATCGGGGTCGGAGACCTTCTCCATGTCCCGCCCGCAGCGGGGACAGGCGATATCCTCGACGGTGTCCCACTTCTTGCCCTCGGCGGCGCTGCCGACGTCCAGGGCGTCCCCCATCCACTTGCTCTTGAGCAGCTCGGCCTCGCCGTGGTCAAACCAGAGGCCCCGGCAGTTGGTGCAGCGGTCGATCAACAGGTCCCCGCCATAGGTGATCTCCTCCATCCCGTGGCCGCATTTGGGGCACTCGATGGAGTGTACTTCCGGGTTGTATTCCATAGGGTTATCCCACTGTTCCAAGTGTGCCTACAGTATAGTTGGCTATTCCCGGCCTACAAACCCGGATTGCCCCCCACGTGGGTTGAAATTTTAGTCGCAAGCCCGGAAATCCCGCCTACACTAGAAAATGCGGTAGTTACTGGCGACATGGAGCGCACAGGCAATGGCTATGCTGGATAAGGAACTCGCCCAGGCCACCAAGATGGCCGAACGGGCGAACAGGAAGGTGGAACAGCTGCGCAGGCGGCTGGTCGCTGAATCAGAGAAGACTCACTCGAAGCTCAAGAGCGAGCTGAGTTCAGCGCGCAAGCGCCACAAGGCGGCCAACACCCGCCTGAAGAAAGCCCGGAACAAGCTGCGCAAACAGGCGACCCCCGGGAACCAGGCCAAGGTGGACGCCCTGCTGAAACAGGTGCAGGAACTGGCCGAGACCGTGGCCAGTGCAGCCAGGGAGGCCTACGAGGCCGCGGAGAAGCTGGTCACGGCCAGGGCCGACGCCCTGTTGGCCGCGCGACGGGCCCAGGCCGCGAACCAGGCGGCGAGCGTGGTGGAGGCCGCGACAAAGGCCGCCAAGCGGCCGGCGCGCAAGAAGAAGCCCGGCAAGAAAAACCTCGCGAAGAAAAAGCCCGCGAAAAAGAAGACCGCGAAAAAGAAGACCGTGAAGAAAAAGGCCGCAAAGAAGAAGGCCGTAAAGAAGAAGGTCGGGAAAAAGAAGGCCGCCCCCAGGAAAAAAGCCGCGCGCAAGGCGCCTGCCCGCAAGAAGAAGGCCGCGCCGAAAAAGCGCAAGGCCGCTCCCAGGCGCAAGGCCGGCTGAGCCCCGGGGCACCCCGGGACAGGACACGGTCCGGCGGTGCCCTGACGCCAGGATTTTTGGCCCCTGGGAACCTGCTCTACGGGGGCCGCCGGGCGTATAGTTCGCGCGAATTCCCCGGGAGCGGTCCGGCCGTCCCGCCATCCAGGTCCGCCTGAACCGTCCGTGTACGACCCTGTCGACCAACGCCCGGCGGGTGCGGATTCCAAGGGAGTAAACCCGTGACCCAGCTGACTCGACTCCTGACCGCACTCCCGCTGCTTCTCGTCGCAGCCTGCGGCGAACCCCAGGGGCGCGGGGAGATTTCCGGCAGCGCCGTACCGGCGCCGGTGATTGAACAGCGGGCAGCGCGCCAGCGCGCCGCCGCGCCGCCGGAGGATGCGCAGCGCCAGATACTCTTCGGCGACCTGCACGTGCACACCTCGTTCTCCCCGGACGCTTTCATCATGGCCATGCCGCTGATGGGCGGCAGCGGGCTGCATCCGCCCGCGGACGCCTGCGATTTTGCCCGCTACTGCTCCAGCCTGGACTTCTGGTCCATCAACGACCACGCGGAGGGTATCTCGACCCGCCGCTGGGCGGAAACACGGGAGAGTATCCGCGAGTGCAACGCGATCGCGGGGGACCCGGACAACCCCGATATGGTGACCTTCCTCGGCTGGGAGTGGAGCCAGGTGAACACCGACCCCAAGAAACACTACGGGCACAAGAACGTCATCTTCGTCGATACCGCTGATACGGAAACCCCCACTCGCGCAATCGCGTCCCCCCGGGACCAGCTCGGCCGGGCACCGATGGGGCGAGTCGCCCAGCTCATGATGTCCCTGATGGACTTCGAAAACAGGTCATACTACTGGGGCATCCCCCACTACTACGACGAGATCGCCGCGATGCCGATTTGCGAGAAGGGGGTCGATGCGCGCGACCTGCCGCCCGATTGCATGGACATCGCGGAGGACCCCCGGGAGCTCTTCGCCAAGCTGGACCAGTGGGGATTCGACAGTATCGTGATTCCCCACGGCAACGCCTGGGGTATGAATACGCCGCCCACCACGAGTTTCGACAAGCAGCTCAACCGCAGCCAGCACGACACAAAGCGCCAGATACTTTTTGAGGTGTACTCCGGGCACGGCAACTCCGAGGAGTACCGCGACTGGCGCGCGATCGGTGTCGGCGAGGACGGCGCCCTGCAGTGCCCCGAGCCCGGCGACGACTACCTGCCCTGCTGCTGGCGCGCCGGGGAGATTATTCGCGAGCGCTGCGACGCCGCGGGCATCGACGCCGCCGAGTGCGATGTCCGCGCTCGTGAGGCGCGGCAGAATTTCGCCGAGGCAGGCATTTCCGGGCACCTGGCTATTCCCGGCCAGCAGGTCTCCGACTGGCTCGACTGCGGCACCTGCCCGGACTGTTTCAACGAGCCCATGGACCACCGCCCCGCGACAACGGCCCAGTACGCCTACGCCATCACGGACTTCGAACAACCCGACGAACCGCTGCGCTATCGCTTCGGCATGATCGGCTCCAGTGACAATCACCGCGGTCAGCCGGGAACAGGCTACAAAGAAGTGCGCCGCAAGTTCATGACCGAGGCCATGGGTCCGGACAACCCGGACATGCCGGGTCCGGCGGCGGGGGACAGTCGCGAGCCCGTGCCGTACTCGGTGCCGGTGGATACCGCCGGCGTGGGCCTCGCCAACCTGCGAAATATGGAGCGGCAGAATTCTTTCTGGCTCACCGGCGGGCTGGTGGCGGTGCACGCGGCGGGGCGTGACCGCCACGCCATCTGGGACGGCCTCAAGCGACGCGAGGTGTACGCCACCTCGGGCGACCGTATCCTCCTGTGGTTCGACCTGTTGCAGGATTCCGGTCGCACGCCCATGGGTTCCGAGGTCGTCACAGGCGGTACGCCGCGTTTCCGCGCGGGAGCTGTCGGTGCCTTCCGGCAACAGGCGGGCTGCCCGGACTACGCCGTCGCGGGATTGGGGCAGCAGCGCGTCCAGTCCCTCTGCGGCGGCGAGTGCTACAACCCGTCGGACGAGCGACTGCTGATCGACCGCATCGAGGTGGTGCGCATCCGGCCGCAGGTGCACCCGGGCGAGCCGGTGGGAGAGCTGGTCGAAGATCCCTGGCGGGTGTTCGACTGCGGCGACGATCCTGCCGGCTGCGAAGTGGAGTTCGAGGATGCGGACTTCGCCGCGGGCGGCCGCGAGGCCATTTACTACGTGCGGGCCATCCAGGAAGCCACTGAGATGATCAACGCGGACAACGTCCGCTGTACCTATGACGAGACCGGCGAGTGTATCGCGGTGAATCCCTGTTACGGCGACTACCGCACGCCGGACAGCGATGACTGCGCCGCGCCCGCGGAGCAGCGCGCCTGGTCGTCACCCATTTTTATCGGCTACGAGCGCGAGAGGGCGGAGCGCCCACGAGAGGAAGGAAAATGAACACATTGCGATTCAACCCGGCGGGCCAGGCTGGCGCCGCCGGCAAGGTTATCCTGGCGATCCTGGCCGCGATCGCGGCGGGGGCCCTGTGGATATCCCTGGACGAGGACGCCGGTCGGGATATCAAGAAGCAGGCGCAGTTGAAGACCATGGAGGTGATCGGCAATGCGGCGGCGGAGCGCATGGACTTCGGTGAGGAGGGCGAGGGCACGCACGGCAGTGCCGTGGACCTGATCCGGCGGCCGATCGAGGTGCGCAAAATTGCCGACAACGTGCACTACGCCACCGGCGTCGGCAACACCATCATGATCACGACGGACGAGGGCAACGTGATCTTCGACACGGGCCTTGTGCTGCAGGTCGCCCAGCAGATCAAGGCGCTCAAGGAGGTGTCCGACGCGCCGGTGCGCTACATCGTGCTCAGCCACTCCCACGCGGACCACACCGGTGGCACGCGCTTCTGGGCGGAAGACGGCACCGAGATCATCACACACACCGAGTTTCCCGAGGAGCAGCGCTACCTGTCGGAGCTCGAGCAGTTCCAGTACGGGCGCAATCGTACGCTGTTCCCCTGGATGCCCGCCTGGGAGGACCGGCCGGACATCGAGATGATGCAGTACGGGGGCATCGTGCCCGACATCACCGTGGGCAACTGGGAGACCTTCGCATTCACCCTGGGCGGGGTGGCGTTCGAGGTGATCGGCACACCCGGCGCCGAGGGGGCGGACAACGCCGTACTGTGGCTGCCGCAGCAGAAAATCCTGTTCACCGGCGACTTCTTCGGGCCGCAGTTTCCACAGTTCCCCAACGTGTTCACCATGCGCGGCGAGAAGGTGCGCAAGCCCATGGAGTACGTAAAGTCGCTCGACCTGCTGCTGGCGCTGGACCCGGAGATCGTCGTGCCCAGCCACCTGAACCCGACGGTGGGCGCCGCGCAGATACGGGCGGATATGCAGAAGATCCGCGACGCTGTGAAGTACGTGCACGACGAGACGGTTGCCGGTATGAACGCCGGGAAAACCGTGGAGGAGCTGATGGTGGAGATCAAACTCCCGCCTGAACTTGACCTGGTACAGAACCACGGCCGGGTGGACTGGGCCGTGCGCACGATATGGGACTACTACATGGGCTGGTTCCGTTTCGAGAGTACCACCGAGCTGTACCCGGTCCCGGCCAGGGAGATCTACGCGGACCTCGCCCGCGTCGCCGGCAACGAGGGCCTGCTGACCCTCGCACAGGGCTACCTCAACAACAACGAGGTGGTGAAGACCCTCCACGTGGTGGAGGTCGTACTGGCGGCTGACCCCGGCAACAAGGCCGCCCTGCGGCTGCGCCTGCAGGCCCTGGAGATTCTCATGGACCGCGCGGTGAACGGCCTGAAGAACGACTACGAGATCTACTGGCTGCAGTTCCGCCTGAGGGATACCGAGGTGCGGCTGGCGGAAGCCGTCTAGTCCCGCCCCGATCTCGGGCGCCCCGCCGCCTGCAGCGCGGGCACATCCGGGATGGAGACCTGGAACTCGACAGGGAAATCGAGGGCCGTGAGGTCGCCGTCCAGTTCGATGCGGATGGGCTGGTCCGTGGTGAGCCAGGCCCCGCAGGCTTCCCCGGAATCGCAGATGAACAGGTCGTTGTCAGCGTCCGTGCCCGCGATCAGCTCGTAGGAACCCGCCTCGACGCCGCCCAGGGTGAAGGCGTACTGCCCCGCGTTGCCGCCGGACGCGACCTGGGCCACCGGTATCCCTTCCTCCGGGTCGATCAGCAGGATGTAGATGACACCGACATCGGGCTCCGCCCCTGCGCCGGCCACCGAGACAAACACTCGCACCCGCACGGTATTGATCGAGGACTCTGCGGTGATATCAGCGGCGAAAATGCCCGGGCCCAGCGCGTCGCGATCGACAGTGACCTCGTAGTCACCGAGTCCCGACGGGTCGGCGGCCGTCGGCGTGAGCTGCACCCAGGGTTCGGACACTTGCAGGCTCAGCAGCTCGAGGTCTCCCATGCCGCCGTTGGTCAGCGAGAGGCCGAGGGACGTCGTGGTGGCGCCGAAGTTGAGCGTTGCGACCGAGGCGAGGAGCCGGGGGTTGTCCGCCGGGGTGGCGCCGATGCTCTCCAGTGCGGCGAAGATCGCCAGTCGCGCGCTGATCAGGCCGTAGCCGTAGGCGTCGTCGCGGCCCGGGGGGCCCAGGTCCTCCGTGATCGCCCCGGTGACAAGCAGTGAATCGATGTCCTGGGGCGTCAGGTCCGGGTTGATGGTCTTCATGAGCGCGAGGACCCCGGCCACGTGGGGTGTCGACATGGAGGTGCCGTTGAGGAAGGCGTACACGTAGGCGAGGGAGCCGTCGTTGACCGTGCCACCGGTACTGAGCACGCCGTCGGGGTAGCCGTCGCCGGTCAGGTCGACACTGTTGTTGCCCCCCGGTGCCGCGACGTCGACGGTCGGCCCGGTGTTGGAGTACGGTGCCAGGATGCGCTGGGTGTCCACCGCGCTGACGGAAATCACGTCGTCGTAGGCGGCGGGATAGCTGGGCGCGGTGCTGGCCTCGTTGCCGGCGGCTGCGACCACCAGCACGCCGAGGTCGCGGACCTGGCTGAACAGGGCCTGGCTGGACTGGCTGAAGGGCGCGCCGCCCAGGCTGAGGTTGATGATCTGGGCGGGGTTCTCGGGGCTGGCCCCCGCGTCGTTCGGCAGCCCGGCGGCGTAGCGGATCGCCTGCTCCACGTCGTAGGTGGTACCACCGTCCGCGGCGAGAGCGCGCAGCGGCATGACCCGCGCATCGTAGGCGACACCGGTTACGCCGATGCCGTTTTCGCCCCTGGCCGCGACGGTGCCAGCCACGTGGGTGCCGTGAAACGTGCCCGCGCCGCCGCCGAAACCGTCACCCGGGTCGGTGGGATCGGGGTCGATACCGTCGCCGTCCCCGGCACTGTCCGGATCGCTGATGAAGTCGTAGCCGTCGACGAACTGGCCCACCAGGTCCGGGTGGCCGGGCAGTACCCCGGTATCCACCACCGCGACCACCACGTCCGCCCGGCCTGTCGTGGTATCCCAGGCGTCGGGCAGGCCGATCAGGGGATAGTGCCACTGCAGGGGAAACGCCTCGTCGTCGGGTATCGCGAGGGCGTGTACCCGGTAGTTGGGCTCCGCGAAGACCACCTGCGGGTCGCCGCGCAGGGACTTGATCGCCATAAGCGTCTCCCAGCGCGCCGACATGGCGGGGTCGCTGAATCTCTCGCGCTTCGTGGCGGCCCTGCTCAGCTTCCGAACCCGGTCCCGTCGAGAGTGTACGTCCGAGCGCAGGGCCATCAGCCGCGCGCGCCCTTTCGCCCCCGCCCGCTGCGTCATGCCCAGACCCAGGTCCAGCTGCGTCGCGGCGAGGTCTGTCGTCACGGCCGCGTCCCGGTAGCGGATAACCGCCTGCCAGGGCACCACCCGGCGCTGGGAGGACCCGGCGGCCTGGACCGTTCCGGGGGACCCGATCGCGAGTATGTAATTGGTTGCCCCGATAAAAATGGAGGCGTTGATGTAGTACGTGCCGTCGGTCTCGGCGCGCACGGACTCGAGCTCTCCCGTGTCCACGGAAAAATCGACCAGCTCGCCGTTCGCGTCGTACAGGTAAAGGTCCGCGTCGGCCTCCTCGAAATCCGCCACCAGCATCGTGACCGTCTGCCCGGCGAGCATCTCCACCACGAAGAAGTCCTCGCGGTCGCCGCTGTCGAAGGAGCGGCCCGGGTCACCGGCCAGAGGCTGGTTGATGTACCCGCCAAGCGTGATGGGGTTCGTGACCGGCTGTGCCGTGGGGATGGTGTTGTTGCTGACAGCCTCCCGGCTGGGGTCGTTGGTGTCGCTGTCCACCGAATGACTCTGGGCGGCGCTGATAGTGCCGGTGAGGGAGTAGGTGGCGGGCCCCGGGGGTGGCGGAGGCGGCGGGTCCGGGTCCGGCGGATCGTCATTGCCCCCGCCCCCGCCGCCTCCGCCGCCCCCGCAGGCGCCGAGCAGGGTCGCGATGGCGGCGGCCGCCGCCAGTCTCCTCAGGTTCAGGGCCATATCGCGTACCGGTGGACTGACAGGATTTAAGACTTCGACACGATACCAGAGTTTCAATGTTGACACTGCGGGGATCGAATCGTCCATCCATATGGCCCCTGTTGCCATTCCGGACGATCCCTGGACACGTATCCTATACTCCCTTTTTTTGCGGACCCGAGTTCAGGAGATAGCGATGAATACCCGGAGCAAGCTGTGCACGGCGCTGTGTGCACTGGTCTGCCTGTTCGCCGTCACGGCGCAGGCCGCGGCCGACAAACCCAATATCCTGGTGATCTGGGGGGACGACATCGGCTGGTCAAACCTCAGTGCCTACCACCGGGGCATGCTCGGCGGCAGTACCCCCAATATCGACCGTATCGCCAACGAGGGGGCGATGTTCACCGACTACTACGGCGAGCAGAGCTGCACCGCCGGCCGCTCCGCCTTCGTGACCGGCCAGCACCCCCTGCGCACGGGGCTGCTCAAGGTGGGCCTGCCGGGAGCCGATATCGGCATCCGCCCCGAGGACCCGACCATCGCGACGCTGCTCAAGCCCCACGGCTACACCAGCGGGCAGTTCGGCAAGAACCACCTGGGGGACAAGGACGAGTTCCTGCCTACCAACCACGGCTTCGACGAGTTCTTCGGCAACCTGTACCACCTCAACGCGGAGGAGGAGCCCGAGACCTACTTCTATCCCAAGGACCCGGAATTCCGCAAGCGTTTTGCGCCGCGCGGGGTCATCCGCTCCTACGCCGACGGCAAAATCGAGGACACGGGCCCACTGACCCGCAAGCGCATGGAGACCGTGGACCAGGAATTTACCGACGCCGCGCTGAAGTTCATGGATGCGGCACACGGCGACGGCAAGCCTTTCTTCGTCTGGTTCAATGCCACGCGCATGCATGTGTGGACACGGCTTGCACCCGAGTGGGAGGGCAAGTCCGGTTACGGCCTCTACGCGGACGGCCTGATGGAGCACGACCACCACGTGGGGCAGCTGCTGGACAAGCTGGACGAGCTCGGTATCGCGGACAACACCATCGTGGTCTACTCCACCGACAACGGCTCCCAGACCAACACCTACCCCGACGGCGGCGCGGAGCCCTTCCGCGGCGAGAAGGGGTCCACCTGGGAGGGCGGCTTCCGGGTGCCGGCGCTGATCCGGTGGCCGGGCGTGGTGAAGCCCGGCACGGTGATCAATGACATTTTCAACCACCAGGACTGGCTGCCGACCTTTCTCACCGCCGCAGGTGAGCCCGGTATCAATGAAAAGCTGAAGAACGGGCACCGTGTAGGCGACCGCACCTACAAGGTCTATATCGACGGCTACGACCAGACCGAGCTGCTGGCGGGCAGGGGCCCGGGCCAGCGCTCGAACATCTATTACTTCGACGACAACGCCAATTTCAACGCCATGCGCTGGAACGACTGGAAGATCCTTTTCGCCGTGAACTGGGAGGGCTGGGCCGGGCCCCGGGAGGCCTTCAACTTCCCGCGCGTCGTACACCTGCGCTCCGATCCCTACGAGGAATCCCTGGAGTCCGGGCTCTACGCGCGCTTCTTCGGCGACCAGTTGTGGCTGTTCGTTCCCGTGCAGCAGGAGGTGGGCAAGTGGCTGATGACCTTCCGCCAGTTTCCGCCCCGGCAGGCCACCGCCAGCTTCACCATCGACCGCATGATGGAGCAGATGCAGCAGATGCTCGCCATGCAGGGCATGCGCAAGGCCATGGGCGGCGGCCAGGGCAAGGGCGGCGGCCAGGGAAAGAAAAAACCGCCGCAATAGCGCCGCCGCACTGACCTGCCGGTGCGGCGGCTTGCCCGCCGCGCCGTCAGTTGCGATACTGTCCGCAATAATAAGACACCCCGACGGTTCTCCGCTGCCGGGGTCTGACACAGGGAGTGAACCATGAAGCGATCGGCTGGCTTTTGCACCCGCGTTGCCCTCGTCTGGATTGCCCTCGCCCTGCCGGCGATGGCGCAGGTGATGGATTTCGAGAACTTCCCGAATACCGCAGACTGTCCCGACGGGGCGGCCGGGGTGACCCAGAATGGACTGGTGCTGGATGATGCCACCGGGGGTTCGCCGGATTCCTGCGTGTTCGGCTCTGCCAATCCGGGACCCAACACCAATGGAACCAATGTGTTCGGCTGGTGCGGCACCTGCAACCCGCAGCCCCTGGTGCTCACCCTGCGCCGCCAGGACGGGGCGCCCATCACGCTGCTGTCCATCGACCTGAGCAACCTGGGTCCCGGCGAGCCGGGGCCTGCGCCCGTAGTGCTGACCGGATATCCCGCGCTGGGGGGCACCCCGGTGACCTTGACGCACAATATTGGCGGGGATTCCTACACGACCGTGAACACACCCCAATTCCAGAATCTGTCCCGGGTGGAAATCGCCCTGCAGAATTCTCCGGATATCGATGCCGGCCTGGACAACATCCGCACCCAGGCGGGTGCCTTCCTCTTCGGCAGCACCGAACCGGTGCCGGTGATGGGGCCGGTCCTGCTCGGGGCAATGGGTGTCCTGCTGTTACTCGTGGGTGCGCGGCGGCTTCGCCAGCGCACCTGACCGGTTCCTAGCCGAGGTAGTCCCTGACAGCGAGATAGTCTCGCAGCACCTTCCGGGGGTCGAAGCTGTGCACCCCGCCGCGCTCGCGGTCGGGTTCGAAGACCGCCTGCAGTTCACCCTCGGGGTTGATCAGGAACAGCGTCACCCCGTGGTTCACCTGGTAATCGAACGGATCGCCCGTGGCGTCGGGCCCGGTGTTGGGCACAAGCTGCGCCACGATGCCCAGGCTCTTCTCGAAGGGCAGGTGGGGATTCTCCGGGTCGTCCAGGTGTGTCAGGCCCACGAAATCCGGGTGAAAGAAGGGCACGTAGGTGGCCATCTGCTGCACCGTGTCGCGGCGGTGATCCACCGAGTAAAACAGCACCTTCAATTCCGGGTAGTCAGTGTCCGCCAGTTCCCGGGTCACGGCGACCAACTGGGCCAGGGTAGTGGGACACACGTCGGGGCAGGTGGTAAAACCGTAGGAGACGATATGCCAGTCGCCGCGCAGGTCGGCATTGGTGAACTTGCGGTTGTGGTGGTCCAGCAGCCGGAACTCCTCCAGCTCCCGTGCCTCGGGCAGGAGTACGCCCTGGATCAGGGGCGGAGTCGGTTCACGCAGGGACAGCGCCCCGACGACGACGGCGACGATAATGGCGTTGGCGGCGGCGAAACCCGCCAGCATGCGGCGACGAGGAGACAAGATCATAGACCTTTCGGGGACGGAGCCATTTTAACCTATCGGGGACGGAGGCATTTTTCGGCAGTCTGTGGACGTGGAGGTGGATCTCTTAGCGAAAAATGCCTCCGTCCCCATTCCGTGCAACCCGGCCGAGCTTAACCCCCGCGGTCGAAAAACTCCAGGCGGGTGAAGTAGGTGTAGTCACCCTCGATGGCCATGAGCAGGATCAGCAGCAGGATGGCCACGGGCGGGCCGAACAGCAGCCACTTCAGGGCCAGCCGCTCCCACTGCACGTGCATGAATATCGCGATGATGTAGCCGGCCTTCAGGAACATGAAGAGCAGGATGAGCGACCAGCGGAGATAGCCCTGCAACTGGAACCAGTCCACCATGTAGGAAAAGAAGCTGAGAACGAACAGCAGGATCCAGATCTTGAGATAGATCCCGATAGGATGTTCGGCGGATTCACTCATTTTTCATGTCCTGTCCGGTGTGTTTTATTGACTTCAGAGCAACCAGAACGCACTGCAGCAAGGCGCGTTCCGCAGAGAATACTGGTTGTATTGTCAAGGGACGCAACGCTGCTGCAGTGCGTTCTGGTTGCTCCCAAGGGGCGAGCCAGCCTGGCCCCCTGGCTGCGTTGCGCCTCTTGCCAAGGGGGTCCACCATTGCCGGCGAGGCGCGCCTTGCCAGGAACACAGGCTGGCACGCTGAAGTACACAAAATACACCGGACAGGACATGTCGCTCCTCACCACAAATAGTAGAACGCGAAGATAAAGACCCACACGAGGTCCACGAAGTGCCAGTAGAGCCCGGCGATCTCCACGATCTCCAGGCTCTTGCCGTCGTAGTAACCGTTGGCCAGCCTCCGCGCCACCCACAACAGGTAGATCACGCCGCCGGTGACGTGCATGCCGTGGAAGCCCGTGACCATGAAGAACACGGAGCCGAACTGCGCGGCACCCTCGGGGTTGCCCCAGGGCCGGATGCCGTGGTCGACGATCAGCTTGGTCCACTCGAAGGCCTGCATGCCGACGAAGGACGCGCCGAATGCCGCCGTGGCGACGATGAACCAGATGGCCTTCTTCTTGTCCCCGCGGTAGGCCATGTTCACGGCCATGGCCATGGTGCCCGAGCTGGTGATCAGGATGAAGGTCATGATGGCGATCAGGATCAGCGGCATGTGCACGCCGAATATCTCCAGGGCGAACACCTCGCTGGCGTTCGGCCAGGCGTCCGTGGCGGACATGCGGACTGTCATGTAGCTGGTGAGGAAAATACTGAAGATGAAGGTATCCGAGAGCAGGAATATCCACATCATCAACTTGCCCCAGGGCATGTCGAAGGCCTGCTTGTCCGCCGCCCAGTCGGAAACGACGCCCGCTATACCGGGTTGCGTATACGGCTCGTAGTTCTGATTCTCTGTCGTCATGTAATGGCTCTCTTTTCCACCGCTGATGGCTCTCTTATCTTCCGCTACAGGCTGCCCATATTTCCTGAATCAAACAAACCACTCAAAATCCGCACAATGCCGCCAGCGCGTTGATGGTCTCCGCCGGGCTGGTTAGCAGCCAGAACAGCACCGCCCAAACCCCGAGCAGGAAATGCCAGTACGTGGTACACAGTTGCAGCGGTGCGGCCAGGCTGTTCAGGTCGTTGTCGTACCAGACCCGGAACACCACGTTGGACAACACGATGAGCCCGCCCATCATGTGCAGGCCGTGTACCGCCGTCAGCAGGTAGAAGTAGCTGTTGGCGGGGTTGTTGTTCACGTAGTACCCCATGGATTGCAGGTGCAGCCAGAGGTCGAACTGGGCGAGTATGAACAGCACGGTAAACAGCACGCCGGCACTCACACCGATAACGCTGGTATTGAGCTTGCCCCTGCGGGCACCGCTGAGCCCCATCTGCATGCCGAGGCTGGCGCAGCCCAGCAGTGCCGTGTTGAACCACAGCCTGGAAGCGTCGGTGAACGGTTGCCACGGCGCGCCCGCCAGTGCTTCGAAATCCGGGTACTGGGAGCGCGACAGGAACGTGATAATAAAGAGGAAGAAGATCACCCCCACCATGGCGAGTAGGAAGCGCAACGCGATACGCGAGGCGCCCGCGGGGTCCGGCACGTAGGTGGGTACATTGGCCGCACCGGCCGGTGCGTGCTCCCAGGGCTTGTCGCGCAGTTTTTCTAACAGGCTCATGGCGATACTCCCTTAGTGCCCCTCGGTCTGTTCGTCTTCGGTTACCGGGTGGTTCTGCGGTATGAAGTCCTCTTTCGCCCCGGGCACGCTGTAGTCGTAGGCCCAGCGGTAGCACTTGGGCAGTTCCTCGCCCCAGTTGCCGTGGTGCGGCGGTACGTGTTCCGTCTGCCACTCCAGGCTCGCCGCGCCCCAGGGGTTGCGCTCCGCCTTTGGCCCCTTGCGCAGCGTCCAGTAGACGTTGTACAGGAAGAACAGCTGGCTCGCCCCGACTATCAGCGCCGCGACCGTAATACTGGCGTTCAGGGACTGGGCAGATTCCGGTATGAAGTCGGTGCTTCCCATGGCGAAGTAACGTCGCGGCACGCCGAGGAAGCCGAGGTAGTGCATCGGCAGGTAAATGGCGTAGGTGCCGAGGAAGGTGAACCAGAAGTGCAGCTGGCCGAGGCGCTCGTTGAACATCTTGCCCGTCATCAGCGGGAACCAGTGGTAGATGGCAGCAAACAGCACCATGATCGGCGACACGCCCATCACCATGTGGAAGTGGGCGACCACGAAGTAGGTGTCCGACAGGGGCAGGTCGATGGTCACGTTGCCCAGGAACAGGCCCGTGAGGCCGCCGTGGGTGAACGTGAAGATAAATCCGATGGCGAACAGCATGGGTACCGTCAGGTGGATGTTGCCCTTCCACAACGTGAGCACCCAGTTGTACACCTTGATCGCCGTGGGCACCGCGATAATGAGAGTCGTGGTGGCGAAGAAGAAGCCGAAGGCCGGGTGCATGCCGCTGACATACATGTGGTGCGCCCAGACGATGAAGCTGAGAGCGCCGATGATGACGATGGCCCACACCATCATGCGGTAGCCGAAGATGTTCTTGCGCGCGTGTACCGCGAGTACGTCGGACACCATGCCGAAGGCCGGCAGAGCGACGATATACACTTCCGGGTGACCGAAGAACCAGAACAGGTGCTGGAACAGGATCGGGCTGCCGCCCGTGTAGTCGAGGCTCTCTCCGAGGGACACCAGCGCCGGCATGAAGAAGCTGGTGCCCAGGGTCTTGTCCAGGATCATCATGATGGCGCTCACCAGCAGCGCCGGGAAGGCCAGGATGCCGAGGATGGTGGCTACGAAGATGCCCCAGATGGACAGCGGCATGCGCATCAGGGTCATGCCGTGGGTGCGCGCCTGCAGCACCGTGGTGACGTAGTTCAGGCCGCCCATCGTGAACGCGATGATAAACACCGCCAGGGAGAGGAGCATCAACAGGATTCCCCAGTCGTACCCGGGCGTCCCGTCGAGGATCGCCTGGGGTGGATACAGCGTCCAGCCGGCCCCCGTCGGCCCTCCAGGCACAAAGAAACTCGCCAGCAGGATGATCACCGAGAGCAGGTACACCCAGTAACTGAGCATGTTCATGAACGGGAACACCATGTCCCGGGATCCGCACATAAGGGGGATGAGGTAGTTGCCGAAGCCGCCCAGCAGCAGCGCCGTGAGCAGGTAGATCACCATGATCATGCCGTGCATGGTCACGAACTGGAGGTAGGCGCTGGGGTCGATGAAATCGAAGGTGTCGGGGAACCCGAGCTGCAGGCGCATCAGGCCCGACAGGACGAGCGCCACGAGGCCGACGAAAATCGCCGTACTCCCGTACTGGATTGCGATGACCTTGTGGTCCTGGCTCCAGACGTACTTGGTAATGAACGACTGGGGGTCGTGCATTTCATCTGGTCGGTCAGCAATTGCCACGTGTTGCATGCTGTGTTCCCTCGGTTGCCTCTGTGCGTCCCGCCCCGCTTAAAGGGAGTTCAGGTACGCCAGCAAGTCGTCAATGGATTGTTCATCTTGTAACGCGCGCGCCATCAGCACCATCTGGTGACCGTAGGTGTCGGCCTGGTGACCGCCGCGAATACCCAGGCGGAAGTTTTCCAGCTGCCGCTTGAGATACCAGTCATCCTGGCCCGCCAGGCGCGGTGCCTGCAGGGCGTAGTTGCCTTCTCCCCGTGCTCCGTGACAGGCCCCGCAGGATACGTAATGCGACGCGCCCTTCTCGGGGTCGCCGCCCAGGGTGTCCGCGGCGGCGGCGGGATCCAGGGTGTCGATATAGGCCGTGACATTGCGCACTGCGCCGTCGTCAAACAGCACGTTGGCCATCGGGGCCATCTGCTGGCCGAAGGTGTCGTCCTTGTGGGCGCCGCGGATGCCCTGCTTGTAGTGATCGATCTGGCGCGCGATGTACCAGTCGGGCAGCCCGGCGAGGCGGGGCGCGTTCATGGCGGGATTGCCCTCGCCCTCCTGGCCGTGACAGGCCGCGCAGGTCGCGTAGCTGGCCTTGCCGGCCACCGCGTCACCCGCGGGGATGTTGCGCATTTCATCCCAGGTGGGGTGGGTCGCCAGCCAGGCCTCGAAGTCCTCCTGCTCATCCACCACGACGTAGCCGCGCATCGCGTAGTGGGCGATACCGCACAGCTCCATGCACAGCACGTCGAACTTGCCGGTGCGGGTCGGGGTGAGCCAGGCGTAAGTCACCATGCCGGGCACCAGGTCCATCTTCACGCGGAACTGGGGCACGGCGAAGTTGTGCAGCACATCCTTGGAACGCAGAAGGAGGTTCACCGGCCGGTCGACGGGCAGGTGCAGCTCGTTGCTGAAAACCAGGACATCGTCGTTGCCCGCGGGGTCGTTGGGGTTCATGCCGAAGGGGTTGGCCTGGGTGACATGGGCGGAGTCCACCTCGCCGAGGATGCCGTCCTCGCCGGGGAAGCGATACTGCCACTGCCACTGCAGACCCACCACCTCGACCTCGTCCGCCTCTTCGGGCACCTCGACAAAATCGGCCCAGACGATGAGGCCCGGCGCCAGCATAGCGGCCACGCCCACTGCTGTGCCCACGGTAAGCCACGTTTCGAGTTTTTTGTTTTCCGGCTCGTAGTCGGCGCGGCGCTCCGGACTGAAGCGGTACCTGTAGACGCACCAGGCCATGAACAGGTTTACGGCGACGAACACGAAACCGGTAATCCACAGGGTAATGTCGATGGTGGTGTCGATGGTGTCCCAGTTGGAGGCGATCGGTGTCATCCACCACGGGCTGAGCCAGTGGAAGATCAACGATCCCACCACAAGTACTACCAGTGCTATCACCAGCTTCATAACTGCGTGTCCCCTTATGGTTGTTGTCGGACGTGCGTCAGTGCTTTGCGGCCTGTTGCTGCTGGCAACATTGCTGTCTGAGGGCGACAGGCTGCGGGGCAGATAATTCTAAGGGCGATCCTTTTACTGCTGAGACTCTACTTACTTACCTGCCAAGTCAGGGCGCTGTCTGCATGAAGCGCGAGAACTTGTTTTGTGCACTGACGACCCAACGAGGAGTCGAACTGCCTTCACCTGCATCCTGTAACTTGGGATGCTCTGCCACCACCTTCTGCAGGATGCTTTCCTGGTCGGGGTCGACATCCACGAACAGGATATGCCTGCCCGCGTGGAGATCGTCCTGGAAGCGTTTGAAGTCGGTGTGTGGTTCCTGTATGCCGATCAGTCCGCCCTCCCAGGTGCAAAAGCCGAGGACGATGATCGAGAGGAAAATCGCCGGCACCCAGGTATAGGTTTCGGTCAGACCGGAAAAATAGGCCAGGGTGAGCACGAGCGCCGCGCCGATGACACCGACCACCGCACCGATCTCCGTGCCGTGGACCACGTCTTTCTTCAAGACGGCCTCGACCTGGTGCAGGTGGTGTTCCTCGAGGCCGGCGTCGTCCTCGGAGAGGACGTGAATCTGGGGCGTGGTGACGCCCGCGTCTTCAAGCTGGCGCTCGATGACCTCGAGATCGTCGAGGTCGTCACTGATGTAGTAGTGGCGTTTCATTAAGCCTCTCCATTGTCGAACAACAGCTGTCACCCAACATGAGAGTCCGGGTAACGGCATCGCCGCCCGAGCTCGTCTGAAATCTATTTATCTGTTCGTCAGACGCAGGGGGAGTGCTGGCAAGAAAGCTTGTCATGAGGCTGCCCCGACGTCCGCTTGGAGTATAGCACCGGCAATGTTTGAAGCTAGGCGGCCCCGGGGTGATAAAGAGGGTCGATCAATTTTTAGGCACAAAAAGCATATAAAATATAAGCCTATAGACTTTAAGTGCATAAAAACTGGCCAATATTCGACCAACGACCAGAAAATAGACAGACAGGGCAGCGCAGCCCGGCACTTTTAAGACTTTATTGTTACAAAGAGAGAGCGTTTATATAGCCAAAACGATTAAAAACCAGGCTACATGCGCAGGATGATCTTGCCCATGTGGGCGCCGCTGCGCATGCGCTCGTGGGCCTGTTCCGCGTCCTCGAGGGGATAGCTGCTGTCGACCAGGGGGCGGATGACACCGCTTTGCAGGTGGGGGAACACGTGCCGCATGATATCCCGCATCATCAGCGTCTTCTGTGCGAAGGTCTGGGCGCGCAGGGTGGAGCCCGTGAGGGTGATGCGTTTCATCAGGACGGGCGCGAAATTCACCTCCGCCTTGAAGCCCTCCATGTAGGCGATGTTCACGATGCGCGCCTCCGGCGCGGCCACGTTGAGGTTCTTCTGGATGTAGGAGCCCCCGACCATGTCGAGCACCACGTCGACCGCGACCCCGGCCTCGCGCAGCACGGCCTCGAAGTCCTCCTCGCGGTAGTTGATTGCGCGGGTGGCACCGCAGCCCTCGAGGGCGCTGCACTTCTCCGGGGTCCCGGCGGTGGTGTAGACCTCGGCGCCCATGGCGCGGCACAGCATGACCCCGATCGTGCCGATGCCGCTGGCCCCGCCGTGGATGAGTATTTTCTCCCCCGGCTTCAGCCGCGCGCGCTGGAACACGTTGTGCCACACGGTGAGCAGGGCCTCCGGCAGGGCGGCGCCCTCCTCGTCGCTGAAGCCTGTTGGCACGGGCATGCACTGCCCCACCGGCGCCACGGCGTACTCGGCGTAGCCGCCGCCGTGGGTGAGGGCGCAGATCCGGTCGCCCTCCGCCCAGTTGTCGGTGCCGCCGCCGGTGGCGGCCACCACGCCCGACACCTCCAGCCCGAGGATGGGGGAGGCGTCCTCCGGCGGCGGGTAGTGGCCGGAGCGCTGCAGCAGGTCGGCGCGGTTGAGCCCCGCCGCGTGCACCCTGATCAACACCTCGCCGAAGCGGGGAGCGGGCACCGGGCCGGTGTCCACGCGCAGGGCCTGGGTCTCCTGGTCGACCGCGATAAAGCGGCAGGATTCGGGCAGATCGGTCATGGGTGCGTAGGTTAGCCCCAAGCGACGCGGCGCGACAGTACCGAAGGGGGTCAGGTGCGGGACGGGCAAAACCAAAGTCAGGCTTTATAAAAGCCCCATTTGACGCGCCTCGCCCCGGTGGAGACACTGGGCGGATGCGGTACCTGCAGTTGCTCCTCGTCCTCTCCGCGGTATTGTGCCCGCCACTGGTCAGTCACGCGGCAACCGATGTGCCCGCCGGCGGCGCTTTCCTGCGCATGTTCGCCGATGCCGACGACCCCGCGCAGCGCGGCATGAGCCTGGTGATGCTCGATGAGGCCATCGCGGTGCCCGATGAACAGCCGGGGGCGGGCGCAAGGCTCGTTGTCTCCGGCGGCGCGGGTGAGGGCCAGTGCCGGGCCGACATCACCCTGGCGGCTGGCAGCTGGGAGTCGATCGCCGGTCGGGATGCCGACGGCTGGATGTACACCGCCTCGCCGGCGGCCCCCGGGGGCGTGCAGCGCATCGTGCTGTTTCCCGGCGTGCTGTGGGTGATTGCCCGTGGCGAGGCGTGGCCCTGTGACCTGGCGGCACCCCAGCGCCTGCCCTTCGCCCTGCGCCTGGTCCTTGATGACAAGCGCTACTGCGCGGCGTTCGGTGGTTTCGTGCGCGCCAACGGGGCGGGGATCTTCGCCGCCCACTGGGCCCCCGCGCCGCTGCAGTGCGTGGAGAAGGGTGATGTCACCGTCGCCAACCTGAATATCCTGCACGGCCTGGGCTGCGGCGATGACTTCTGTCGTTTCGCCGACCGGGTGGACCTGTTTTACGACTGGGTGGTGGAGGCCGGGTGCCCGGACGTGGTCACCCTGCAGGAGATCCTGGTCAATACCATTGACGAGTTCGACGGGCGACTGGCGGACGCCTGCCCCTTTCCCTACGAGTCCGCCCACATGCTCGACAACGTGGTGGACGACGTCCTGTTCCTGAGCCGCTATCCCATCGTGCACACCGAGGTGGCGGAGCTGCACAACGGCTTCCGCAATATCGCCCACGCCCGGATCGATCATCCCGCGGGCCTCGTGGATGTGTTTTCCACGCACCTGGCCTCCAGTGCGGACGGCGCGAGCAATCCCTGCGGCGGCGCCTGTCCCGCGGAGTGCCTGGTCGCAGGTGCGACTACGGTGCGCGAGTGCCAGGCGGTGCAGGCGGCGCTGTTCGTCGAAAGCCGGCGCGCGCCGGGTGCGCTCGCCTTCCTGACCGGCGATTTCAACGCGGAGCCCGACGAGTGGGAGTACCTGCACATCACCGGTCGCGGCTACATCGATACCCACCTGGCGGCGGGCAACCCCGAGTGTGACGGCCAGGGCGGCCCCGGCTGCCTGGGGGGGCGCAGCAGTAACCTGCCCGATCTGCAGTCGCCGGCACTGCAGGGGGAAGAGCGGATCGACTACATCTTCCTGGTGCCGCCGGAAGTGGCGGGCTGCGAACTTGATACTCCGTCGGACGACGACGGCGATGGCACCGCTACCGGCCCCTGGGCCCACCTGCCCAATCCCTTCGCGACCGAGTGCGGGCCCGCGCCGCTGCCCATGTGCTGGACCTCCGACCACGACGGCAACCAGGCCGACCTGAACTGCGAGTAGGGGGCCCCGCCCTTTAGCTAGCGCGCGGCCTCGCAGAGGTCCCGCTGCCTGACCAGGTCGAACAACCCCAGGGCCATGGCCTCGTGCGCCGGCGCGGAGGCGTGGGGATCCTCCGCGCTGAGATGGCGTGCGTTGTCCGGATCTTCTATCGCGTTGTCCGCAGCGTAGGCCTCCCAAAGGGTGTTCAGCTCCAGCAGGTGAAAGCCGAGGTCTGCGGTAACCTCGCGGATGAAGCTGTCGATGACATGGGGTTCTCTCTCGGTGGGAATCACTACCGCAACCTCGAAGTCGTGCGCGGCGGCTATCTGCTGCAGTTCGGCCATGGCGTCCCGGTAGGCCTGTTTGCCGACCATGTGCCGGTGTTCTTCAGGGACCATGTCGGGCAGGTCTGCGTCGAAATTCGGCTCCCACCGCACGGGGTCGTGCCACAGCAGGTTCACGGACTGGAGATTTTCCGAGAGGTAGGCGTACAGGAAGGACTTGCGCAGGTTCAGGTAGTTCTCCTGGCGGCGCGTGAACTGCGGCAGGTTGAGGTCGTTGGGGATGAATCCCACCACGACGAAATCGGGCTCGTAGGCCAGTCCCTTCACCTTGAGGGTCTCCAGTTCCATCACGGTGTTGTAGCCCGGCACCGCGGTATTGACGATTTCCCAGGTGCACGCGCCGACGTGCTCGTTCAGCAGTGCCGACAGGATCGCCAGGTAGGTTTCATCGTCCTTCACACCCCAGCCGAACATCTGCGAATCCCCCAGCCCGACGATCCTGACCGTGCCCTCCGGTTTTTCCTTCGCAATGCGCTCGCCGCGAAAGCCGTCGGCATTGATGGTGACCGGCTGGTCGATAAAACGGACGAACAGGTCCGGCTGGAACTCGTACATGATGTTCGGGTTGTCGCTCAGTACGATCATGTTGCCGAGCTTGACCTCCTCCCCCGGCGCCGGGCGGACCACGTTGTCGCGAATGGAATCCAGGGTGGCGCGGTCCGACAGATACAGTTTGAAACGGACCGCGATCTCGACGCACAGGACGGTGACGATCGTGGATGCCAGCACCAGCAGGAAATTCTGGAAATTCTTCTTGTTCAGCAAGGGAGCGCGTACCGCTTCTTGTAGTTTTCGGGGGTACCCACATTCTAACTGCCAAACGCTGCACAAATCACGTGCAGACACTTGTAATTCCGGGTGTGTGGCGTTGACACCGTAGCGTTGAGACTCTAGTTTGGACTGCCGGACCCGGGGTGGCTTCGGCCCGCGGCAGTGCCGGGCGTTGTTGCTCATAGGCAGACAGCCGTCGACGGTCCAAAGGTGGAAAAGGAGCAGGCATGGTCAAGGTAGGGATTATTGGGGGCAGCGGCCTGGACAACCCGGACATCCTGCACGACGCGGTCGATGTCGAGATCGAGACCCCCTGGGGCAATCCGTCATCGGCGCTGAAGGCGGGCACCATCGAGGGTGTGGACGTCGCCCTCCTGGCGCGCCACGACCGCGACCACACCATTCCTCCGACGCACGTCAACAACCGCGCCAATATCGCCGCGCTGAAACAGCACGGCTGCACACACATCCTGGCCACCACCGCTTGCGGCAGCCTGCGCGAGGAGATCGAGCGGGGCGATTTCGTCATCCTCGACCAGTTCATCGACTTCACGCGGCTGCGCGCCCTGAGTTTTGACGAGACCTTTCCCGATGGCGGGCGCCACACACCCATGCCCGATCCCTTCGACGAGGGTATTCGCGGCGCCATGATTGCCGCGGCCGAGGAGCTCGGCATCAAGCACCACAAGAGCGGTACCGTTATCACCATCGAGGGCAATCGCTTCTCGACCCGCGCGGAATCGCACATGTTCCGTGCCTGGGGCGCGGACGTGATCAACATGAGCGTCGCGCCGGAGTGTATTCTCGCCAATGAAATCGAGATTCCCTACGCGGCGGTGGCCATGTCCACCGACTACGACTGCTGGAAGGAGGACGAGGCGCCGGTGTCCTGGGACGATATTCTCGAGGTGTTCCAGGCCAACGTGGGCAATGTCACACAGTTGCTCGTCAAGACTATTCCGAATCTCAAGTGAACCAGTGATCAGAGAGAAGAGAGCAGAGCCATGCCGATCAAGAGCAGGATAAGAACCGTAGAGGACTTCCCCAAGAAGGGGATCATGTTTCGCGACATCACCTCGCTCATCGCCGACCCTGTCGGCCTGAAGCTGTGCGTGGACGACTTTCACCGGCGCTATGAAAAGATGGATTTCGACGTCGTGGTGGGGATCGACTCGCGCGGGTTCATCTTCGGCGCGGCGCTCGCCTACCTGCTGGGCAAGGGCTTCATCCCCGTGCGCAAGGTGGGCAAGCTGCCCCACGAGACGGAGCAGGAAACCTACGAGCTGGAGTACGGCACGGACACGCTGGAGATTCACACGCACGACATCCAGGAAGGGCAGAAGGCACTGGTGATCGACGACCTGATCGCTACAGGCGGTACCGCGGTGGCCGCGATCAATCTCGTCAGGAAGGTGGGCGGCGAGGTGATCGAGTTCGCCGCGGTCATCGACCTGCCGGATATCGGCGGCAGCAAGAAAATCGAGGCCACGGGTGTGCCGGTCTACGCGCAGACGGAATTCGAGGGCGACTAGGCCGCCTGCCCGTGGGCGTCGCCGGCCGGCGCGGGTTCCCGATGGGAGTTTTCGTCGCGCCGCAGTCCTGGGATATACTCCTACTCCGTCACCCCCGCGCAGGCGGGGGTCCAGTCACAGCGAGGACCACCGTGCAGCGTGTGCTTCCGAGAACTGTCGTGGCGTTTATTTTCGCGGCCCTTCTGGGCGCCTGCAGCGACGACTCCGACGAGTTCGAAACTGACCCCACCGCTGCTTTCCGGCTGAACCAGCTGCAGTACCTGGGCACGCACAACAGTTACCACATCGAGCCCCCTGCCGATATCTTCGAGCTGTTGCTCGCCTTTGATCCCGGCCTGGCCAACACCCTGCTGTACTCCCATATTCCCCTGCCCGAACAATTCACCGGCCAGGGCATTCGCCAGATCGAACTGGATATCTTCGACGACCCCGACGGCGGGCTGTACGCCAACCGCCCGATACGGACGCTGTTCGGGGAACCCGCCGCCTCCGGCATTCCAGAGCTGGATGAACCCGGCCTGAAAGTGCTGCACGTGCAGGACGTGGACTACGAGACCACCTGCCTGACCTTTGTGCTCTGCCTGCAGGAAATCAAGAACTGGTCCGATGCGAATCCCTCCCACCTGCCCATCACCGTGCTGGTGGAGGCGAAGGATTCTGTCATTCCGGATCCGCTGGACCTGGGTTTTATCGAGCCCCTGCCCATCGGGCCCGAGGCCCTGGACCGCATCGACAGCGAGATACGCAGCGTGTTCCCGGATGAACAGCTGATACTGCCCGACGATGTGCGCGGCGACTTCACGACCCTGGAGGAAGCGGTCCTGACCCGGGGCTGGCCGACACTGGCGGACGCGCGCGGCAAGGTCCTGTTCGCCCTGGACAACGGCGGCAGCGTGCGCGACATGTACGTCGAGGGACACCCCTCTCTCGCCGGGCGGGTGCTGTTTACCGATTCCCCCGCAGGAACCCCGGAGGCCGCCTTCATGAAAATCAACAACCCGGTGAGCGGCTTCGACGCTATCCAGGAGGCCGTGCTGCAGGGCTACATAGTGCGCACCCGGGCCGACGCGGACACCGCGCAGTCACGCTCCGGTGACACCACGCAACGCGACACCGCACTGGCGTCCGGCGCGCAGTTCATCAGCACGGACTACCCGGTGCCCGACCCGCGCTTTACCGACTACAGCGTGGAGATACCCGGCGACGGGATCGCGCGCTGCAACCCGCTGGCTCCCGGGGAGTGCAGCGACGACGTGGTGCTCGATTTCTGACGCGGGTGCCGCCCCGGGATACCACTCCCGTCCAATTTCGCTCATAAGCGTCCGACCTGTTTTTCCGCGGGCCTCCCTGCTCTAGAGTTGCGCAGGAGCACGGGGAATTCGCACGTGCATCGCACCGGCGCAAGGAACAGTAGCCGGTGGTCCGACAGGGTCACTAACCAGGGAAGGGAAGGCCATGACTCGACCGTCCAGCCGCGCAGGCTTGTGCGCGCTCATTCTGTCAGCGCAATTGTTATGCGCCAACCAGGCCGCGGCAGAGGGCCAGGTCTACTGGTGGGCCGGGAATGGGCTGGACTGGCCCTACGGCTATGGAGCTACTCCCGACGAAGCCTGCGTTAACCAGAAGGACAACACCCCGGGCTGGTACGGGGAGGTGCCCATCACTCAGTGTGTGCCGTGGCCGGGCAATGAGGAGGTCGGCTACTGCTCCAGGGACGACGGCTGGAACAACGGCCTGGTCTGTCTGCCGGGCTATTGCCCCGACGGCGAGGTCTGGGTCGGCCCCACCACCGAGTGCTGCCCCGGGGGCACCACGATGAATCCCGGCACTGGTGAGTGCGAGGGCGTCGAGGAGGACAAGAACGAGCCCGACCCCTGCAACGAGACCTCGGCACCGGTGAACTTCACCACGGGCAACAAGCGCATTCGCGAAGTCGACCTGGCGGCCTCGACCAACACCCGCAACCTGGAGTTCGCGCGCACCTGGAACAGCTACAACCGGGAGTGGCGGTTCAGCTACCGCGACTACCTGGTACAGGAAACCCACAGGGCGAGCATTTACCGTGCCGATGGCGCGGTGCAGCGCTTTGAGTGGGATTTCGATGTGCAGCGCTGGGTCGCCGACCCCGACGTGAAGGGCGAACTCAAGGGAGTTTACGGAACCAGCAATTCCTACTACACCTATATTTCCGAATCGGGCGTCCACGAATTTTTCGACCGGGTGACCGGAAAGTACGAAGGTTACTACGAGCCCGACCACACCCGGGTCTGGGTGATTTATCCCGATGCGAATACCGTCGAGGTGATCTTCGCCAACTCCGACGAACAGGGCATCGTGCTGGTGCTGGACGACGACGACCGGGTGGTGCAGATGACCGACCCGGACGGGGAGGTGTACCGGTACCGGTACCGTGAAGACGGGGCGTTGGAATTCGTGTCGTTCCCGGACGCGACGCCGGGCGCCGCGGGCGGCAATCCCTTCGGCGAGGACAACCCCTACCGGGAGTACCTCTACGACGACCCGGTCGACGACCTGCTGATCACCGGCATCCGGGACGGGAACGGCGACCGCTACAAGTTCGTCCAGTACGACGACGAGGGGCGCGCGATCGCCAGCGGTTACTCGGACGGTTCCATCGGTACCACCTACCTGGACTACTCGAACCTGGGGGACCCGGCGGACCCGCGGGTGGTGGTGACCAACCCGCTGGGCAGGGATACCGTCTACCACCTCACCGAGCTCTACGGGGTGAGCCGGGTCGGCGACATCGAGGGCGCGGCGGGCGCCAACTGCCTCGCGGACCTGCAGCGTAGGGAGTACTACCCGGATACCGGCTGGCTGGAGAGAGAGTACGACCGGTCGGGGGTGGCGACGCACTACGAGTACTACACCGGGCACTCTACCGGTCCCACGTACTCGAAGTACGGCCAGGTGAAGACTATCACCCGGGCGGAGAGTACCCCGGACGAGCGCGTCTTCAGGTTCAAGTGGACCTGGGCCGGAAAGCGTTCGCGCCTGCTCTCCCGGGTGGAGCTGGAGGGGCAGTGGCGCCGGGATTACGAGTACGAACTCACCTCGGGCCGCCTCACGCGGGTCATCACCACGGACCTGACCCAGCACACCGAGCCCTATTCCACCAACGGCAGGACCCGCATCACCAAATTCAGCTACACCGACTACCCGGACGAGAGAGTGCGGGTGCGTATGGAAAAACTCCGGCTGGTAGCACCCCCTGTCGTACCTGAACGGTACGACTACTGGTACGAGTACGACCGGCTGACCCGGGTGGTCGACCCGCTGGGGCAGGTCACCGAGCTGCTCGACCACAACGGGCGCGGCCAACCGCGTCGTATCGTGGACGCCAACGGCAGCGTGACCGAGCTCTACTACACGCCGCGCGGTCGAGTGGAAAGGGTGGTCCGGGATGCGGGAGGCATCGGCGCGACCACCGAGTGGGAATACGACGGTGCCAACCAGCTGGTTGGTATAACACTCGCCGACGGTACCCGGTGGGACCTCGACTACGACGGGGCCCATCGGCTGATCGCGGTGACCAACGGTCTCGGCGAGCAGGTGCACCTGCTTCACGACGCCGCGGGCAACCCGGACCTGGTCGCTGTCGAGGACGCGGGGGATGTCATCACCCGGGTCATCGATCTCGACTTCGACGGCCTGGGCAGGGTCCATCGCCAGGGCGGGTTCCACGGGCAGGCCACGGGTTACAACTACGATGCCCAGGGCCACCTGGAGCGTATCGACGACGGTGTGAACCCCGCGACACGGCTCGAATACGATCACCTGGACCGGCTGCGGCGGGTGACGGACGCCCGCGGCAACGACATCGATGTCGGGTACGATCCCGGCGGCCATGTGCAGAGTGTCACAGACCAGCGGGGACTGCACACGGGGCATGTCTACGATGGCTTTGGCAACCTGTTGCAGGTGGACAGCCCGGATTCCGGCCTCGTTGTATTCCACTACGACGAGCACGGCAACCGCCTCAGTGAAGTCGACGCCCGCGGTGTGGAGACGCGCTATACCTACGACCCCCTGGGCCGCCTCTCGGCGGTGGAGTTCCCCTCGGAACCGGAAAAGGACATCACCTATATCTACGACAGCGTGGAGTCCCCGGGCCAGGGCTGCGACAACTGCGCGGGACGGTTGGCCGCCGTGGACGACCACAGTGGTCGCACACATTACTCCTACGACGCCCTGGGGCGCCTGACCGCGCGGACACACATCGTGGCGGTGCCGGGTGGCTCCGAGCCGAGCCTGACCACCGCCTTCGGGTACAACGCCGCGGGCAGGCTTGAAGAAATTACCTACCCCGGCGGGCAGTTGGTGAAGTTCCATTTCGACGCCGCGGGGCAGGTCGCGCAGGTGACACGCGATTACGGCGACCCGGAGAATTCCGGCGGAACGATCTCCGCGACCCTGCTCAGCGATATCCGCCACCAGCCCTTCGGGCCCGTCGCTGCGGCGACCTACGCCAGCGGGCTGCAGCTCGACCGCAACTTCGACCTGGAGGGGCGCCTGGACACCCAGCGGGTGGTGGGCGAGGTGCCGGTACAACATCTCGCGTACAGCTATGACGCCACCGGCAACATCGCCGCCGTCGACGACCTGGTCGACCCGAGCCGCAGCGAGACCTACGCCTACGACAGCCTGCACCGGCTTGAGAGCGCCGCCGGTCGCTACGGCGACATCGCCTACACCTACGACGCGGGTGGCAACCGCGTGTCGAGGACAATTACCCGCGGCAACCTGGTGATCACGGAGGTCTACACCACCGCGCCGGACAGCAACCGCGTGGTGGACGTGGCTATCGATGACGGGGCGGTCCCGGCGACGCGGGAATTCGAGTACGACCAGCGCGGCAACCTGGTTGAGGAAAAGCGCGCGGATGGCAGCTTCATGCGGCCGCAGTACGACGCCACCAACCGCATGCACCGGGTCGACCCCTAGGGTCAGCGCGGCGGAGGTTTTACAGTGAAAAACATCGTCCTGGTTATGCTGTTGCTACCGCTGCTCGGCGGGTGCTTTATCGCCACGACCATCCACGGGGAAGGGCGGGTCACCAGCCCCGGGACGGGCCACTTCGACTGCGCCGGGGGACAGCAGGGGGACTGCGTGCAGGAGTACTCGGAAGCGGGCTCGGAAACGTTTCACGCCGCCGCGGCGCCGGGTCATACCTTCAGCAGTTGGGCCAACTGTCCCTACGCCAGCCTGGATACCTGCCGGCTCGACTGGCCTGGAGAGGGGGTCGGGCAGTCCGTGCCCTACCCGGTGCACGCGTTTTTTGTCGAAGACCGTCCACCAACTGAGTCAGCGCAATACACCTACAACGCGCTGGGGCAGCGCGTGACGAAGACGGTCGCCGGACAGACGATTGTCTTCCAGTACGACCTGCAGGGACGCCTGCTCTCGGAGATCGACGGGGCCACCGGCCTTCCTTTGCGCGAGTACGTCTACGCGGCAGGGGAGCCTGTCGCGGTGCTCGCAACAGACGCCTCTGCCGCGACCGGGGAGTATTTCGTCCACGCGGACCACCTGGGTTCACCGGCCCTGGTGACCGACCGCAACGGCAAGGTGGTGGTGGATATCGAGGCGACGCCCTTCGGGGAGGCCTATATCGCCTACGACGAGCTGGGCCTGGCCGGGCGCTTCCCCGGCCAGTACCGGGACCGGGAGACGGGGCTGCACTACAACTATTTCAGGGACTATGACCCCCGTTCGGGCACCTATACCCAGGCGGACCCAATTGGAATACGGGGCGGTCTCAACACCTACGCCTATGCAGCGGGAAACCCGGTGAATTACTCAGATCCATTGGGGTTGCTACCCCAGGGTTACTACAAGAAAGTCATACATGGGCAGGACTATCAACCGACAGACAAGACCCGGAGGGAGGGGGCGAGGGCAGGCGCAGAACTGTTTGATAAACTATCCTATCTGTTCGGAGCGGGGGTTATATCACGCACTGTGCCGAGTAGCCCGTTTGCCGGGTTCAGTTTTACCTTTGCCACATTGAGCGAGATACTGACCCAGTCAATTCCCCAGCCGGATGGCGATAACGACAACGACGGTATCCCCGATATTGCGGATCCCGACGACGACAACGACGGGGTGCCGGACGGCGTGGACGGCGACCCTTACGAGTGGGACGGCAGGTGGGTAGACATTGAAGTATGGAACCCCGCCACCTGCCGGTGGGAAACCTGGCAGTACTGGGAGCAGTTCTGATGAGTGGCAATCGCTTTCTTCGATTTTTCGGATCCCCTCTTGGGCTCGTCGGGCTCGCGGGGTTGTTAACTTATAATCTACTCAACTCAGATCGCTTAAATCAGGGCTGGTGGCTGGTCTTTGCCATCGTGGTGATTGTGGGCCTGCTGGTGCGCGCCGCCTTCGACTATCGCAGCGAGCGGCGCGAAAACGCTGACAACCAGTCCGCCGGTGGGGACCAGTAGAATTCCGCGAATCGCTGCGCGTGCTTCTCCCGCTCAATCCTCCAACTTGTGCAGCGCGCCACTCTCCAGCCCCGCCGCGATCTGTTCCTCGCTGAATCCGAACTCCACCAGCACCTCCTCGGTGTGCTCCCCGATGCGCGCGGCGTTGCGGGTGACCTCGCCCTTCGTGCGGCTGAAGCGCGGGGCGGGGGCGGGCTCCCACACCTCGCCGTCGTCGAGAAACGTCTGCCGTGCCCGGTGGTGGGGGTGGTGGCGGACCTCTTCCATTGACAGCACCGGCGCGTAGCACACGTCGGCGCCCTCGAAGATGCCATCCCACTCGTCCCGGGTTTTACGCGCGATAACCTCCGCCATCTTCTCCTTCATGGCCGGCCAGTTCTCCGCGTCGAACTGGTTCTCGAAGTGCACCGCGTCGTCGCCCAGTTTCTCCAGCAGCGCGGCATAGAACTGGGGTTCGATGGACCCGAGCGAGATGTACTTGCCGTCCCTTGTCTCGTACACCTCGTAGAAGTGGCTGCCCGTGTCGAGCATGTTGGTGCCCCGGTCGTCGGTCCAGAAGCCCACCTGGCTGGCGCCGAAGGTGCTGGCCATCAGGGTCGCCGCGCCGTCGATCATCGCCGCGTCGACGACCTGGCCCTCGCCGGAATTCCTTGCCTCCAGCAGCGCGCAGACCATCCCGTAGGCGAGCATGAGACCGCCGCCGCCGAAATCACCGACGAGATTGAGCGGAACGGCGGGCTTTTCGCCGCGCCGTCCCATGGGGTGCAGCGCCCCGGCCAGGGCGATGTAGTTGATGTCGTGGCCCGCCGCATTGGCCATCGGCCCCTCCTGCCCCCAGCCGGTCATGCGGCCGTAGACCAGTGCGGGGTTGCGGGCCAGGCAGACGTCGGGGCCCAGTCCCAGGCGCTCCATGACTCCGGGCCGGTTACCCTCGAGGAGGGCATCGGCCCGCTCCAGCAATGTGAGCACGGTCTCCACGCCGCCGTCGGCCTTGAGGTTGACGCTGATGCAGCGCTTGTTGCGATTGAGGAAGTCCAGCCGGGGCTCGTCCGCGGCGGCAAACAGGTTGCCGCCCGGCCGTTCGACGCGGATGACGTCGGCGCCCATGTCGGCGAGCAGCATCGCTGCGAACGGCCCGGGGCCGAGGCCCGCAATCTCGATGATGGTGACGCCCTTGAGTGGTCCCATGGTGCTGGCTCCGCTGGTGTTGAGTGAAGGTAGAGAGGATGGGTTGACCAGGCTGGCAGCATGCCGGGCGGTGGTGTCGCCGGCAATGGTGCGACGGGTCTCGCGGCCTGTCCCGCCCGATCACCCGCCCCGCTCAGGGTTTGCAGATCAGGTGCTCGAACAGGCCCCGGGCTTCCTCCAGCTTGGCGAAGATCGGGAAGTCGCTGTCCATGGCCCAGCTGGTGGTGAGGATATTGAGGGTACCCACCACCGTCGACGCGAGGATCTCGGGGGAGAAGTCCGTGTTCACGTCGCCCAGCTCCACGCCCGCGGCGATCATACGGGTGAAGCTCGCGATGGAGCTGCTGCCGATCTCCCGCTGGCGCTCGCGATCGTCGGCGAAGGCGGACGGTCCTATCACGATGAGCTGCCTGTCTATGTCGTTCATACCCGCGAAGTTGGACTCGATGTAGTCGATCATCGCCTCCAGCCTGTCCCGGGTCGTGGGGTGGTTGGACATGAGCTCCCGCAGCATGGGCTCCATCTGGTTGTACAGGCGGGATATGCCGAGGCCGCCCAGGAGGGCGTGTTTGTTGGGGAAGTGGCCGTAGAAGGTGCGCCGGGCGACATCCGCCTCCACGCAGATCTGCTCGATACTGGTGTCCTCGATGCCGTCCCGCTGGAAGAGGGCGTAGGCCGCTTCCTCAATCCGGCTGCGGATCTCCTGCTTGCGCTTCTGCCTGCGGCCCATGGGCTCCGGGGGCTCCCGGGGGGTGTCGCGCTGTTCGAGACCTGTCTCGGCTTCCGTCATGAATTTTCCGTAATACGGTTGCAATCGCCGTTCCATTAAACTACATTCGTATACATATGTGCAAGTTTGCTCATTTGGGCACATACATTTGGGCGTGTTGCACAGGGCTGTTGGAGCCCGCCGTTTTTAGAACCGGTTCAGCTGTAGAGAGAATTCCAGAGAGAGCCCCATGACCGATCGCCTGATAGTGGTGTCCACCGACTGCCATGCCGGCCTGCCCATCGCCGATTACAAGCCCTACGTAGAATCGAAGTACCACGAGATGATGGACATGGCCGTCCCCATCACGGTGGAGATGATGGAGAAGGCGGAGTCCACTTTTCTCATCAAGGAAATCAACGACGAGTGGCGCGCGCCCATCCAGAAGGAGCTGACCGGCGCCTGGGATTACGAGCAGCGACTCAACATGCTCGCCGGCGACGGTATCGCCGCCGAGGTCGTCTTCCCCGACGGCATCACCGAGAAAAACACACCGCCCTTCGGCGCGGGCCTCGGACTCTCCTCCCGGGACATGGTCCCCGAACTGCAGTGGGCCGGCGCTATGGCGCACAACCGCTGGCTCGCCGAGTGGTGCGGCAATGCCCCGGAGCGGCACATCGGCGTCGCCTCAATTCCCGTGCTCTGGGACGTGGACCAGGCGATAGAGTCCCTGCGCTGGTGCGTGGACAACGGCCTGACCTCCGTCATGCTGCCCACCCTGTGGGGTGATCACGACCCCTACCACCACGTGAAGTACGACCCTTTCTGGGCGGCCTGCGAGGAGATGGGCGTGATCATTCATTTCCACTCCGGCCCTGCACAACACCACGAGTATTTTGGCGACGGCTTCCCGGCGGAGGACCGGCGCGACAAGCTGCCCGGCGCCATGGGCATCTACGTATCCGAGGTGATGTGGTGGCTGTACCGCCCGCTGACCTTCATGATCTGGGGCGGGGTGTTCGAGCGCTTTCCGAAGCTGAAAACCATGATCGTCGAGGGGGGCACCATGTTCATGCTGCCCTCCTGGCTGCGCCTGATGGACTTTCACTACACCGAGGGACAGATATCCGCCAAGCTGGGCAACTTCCGCGCGCACCTCTCGCTCAAGCCCAGCGAGTACTTCGCCCGCAACATCGGCATCGGTGCCTCCTGCGTACTGCGCCCCGATCTCGACGGCCGCGGGGATATCGGCCTCGAGAAAATCATGTGGGGCAGCGACTTTCCCCACCCCGAGGGTAGCTGGCCGAACACCGCGCAGTACTTCAAGGACAATTTCAGCAACTTCCCGGTCGAGGACGGCCGCAAGATTCTCGGTGAGAATGCCGTGGAGTTCTACGGCCTGGATCGCGCGAAGCTGCAAAAGGTCGCGGACGAGATCGGTCCCGACGCATCAATGTTCAACTAGAGTTTGAAACCCCTGGGGTGCCGGAGAACACAATATGAGTATCGTAGAACCCTGTGAGTCGCACACCAATTCCACGCCTGAGTTCCCGATGGGCTGGTACTCGGTGGAGCGCTCCCACGAACTCGCGGTCGGCGAGGTGAAGCCGGTACGGGCCTTCGACCGGGAACTGGTCCTGTACAGGACCCGCTCCGGACAGGTCGCCCTGCAGGACGCGTTCTGTCCCCACCTGGGCGCGCACCTGGGCCACAAGGGCCGCGTGGTCGGCGAGAGCATCCGCTGCCCCTTCCACGGCTGGCAGTTCGGCGCCGAAGACGGCAAGTGCAACGAAATCCCCTACTGCGACGACATCCCGGAACGCGCGCAGATCCGGACCTGGCATGCCGAGGAGAAAAACGGCGAGGTCTACGCCTGGTACCACCCGGAGAACACCGCACCCCAGTGGGGCCTGCCGGAGCTGCCGGAGCTGGGCGACCCCAACTGGACCACTCCGCGCTACACGGAGCACCTCGTTCCCGCCCACGTGCAGGACATCTGCGAAAACTCCTGCGACCCCGTACATTTCCAGTACGTGCACGGCCAGATGGCGGTGCCCGATTCGCGCGTGGAGATCGACGAGGACGGGCGCACAATGCACCTGCACTCGGACATGTCCAACGCGGACTATCCCGGGCACCTGCACGCGACCACCTACAGCCCCGGCTTCGCCATGGTGCGCAACACCTACGGCCCGAACGCCGAGATGATCATGTACAACAGCGCACAACCTATCGATCGCAACAACACTTTCATGCGCTGGACCCTGATCGTGCGACGAGAGATCGAGGACCTGGCCGGTGACGACGTCATGAACGGCATCATCGACGGTCTCAACGACGACTACCCGATCTGGTCGAACAAGGTGCACAAGCGCCGTCCGGTATTCTGCAAGGGCGATCACACCCTGGTCACGTTCCGCAAATGGGTGCGTCAGTTCTACACCACCTCACAGGACAAGCGGGAGATCGCCTAAGCATGAATGACTTCAACGGCAAGGTCGCCCTCATCACCGGCGGCGCCAGCGGAGTGGGTCGCTCCCTCGCCTTTGCCTTCGGCCGCCGCGGAGCAAAGATCGCAGTGGGCGACGTGGACAAGGGCGCGATGGCGGAGGTTGCAAAGGACCTCGCCGCGGAGAATATCGAGGCCATAGTCGAGTTTTGCGACGTGACTTCGGTGGACAGCCTCAATGCACTGGCAGATGCCGCCACCGACAGGCTCGGCGGGCTGGACCTGGTGTTTGCCAACGCCGGTATCGGCGCGGGCGAGCAGGGGGCGATGTGGGACTACTCGGAGAAGGACTGGCAGTGGGCGTTCAACGTGAACGTCTGGGGTGTGGTCAACAGTATCCGCGCGTTCATGCCGCGGCTGGTCGCCGCCGGCAGGGAAGCCCACTTCGTCGTGACCGGCTCCGGCAACGGCGCCTACACCATCCTGCCCGACGCGCCCATTTACACCGCGACCAAGGCGGCGGTGCACGCCATTACCGAAAACCTCCACTACCAGGCACAGGCCGGCGGCCTGCCGGTCAAGATCAGCGCACTCTTCCCCGGTCCCCACGTGGTGGATACCGGCCTGTTCAATTCCGGTCGCGTGCGGCCCGAGGAACTGAAGAAAGAGGGCGTCCAGGGTAACGAATCGGGCATCAACTCTGTCGAGGACATGAAGAAGATGTGCGAGGAGTTCGGTATCGAACTGCAAACCACCCACCCGGACGAGGTGGCGGAGATGGCGGTCCGGGGTATCGAGGCAGACGCGTTCTGGCTGCTGGAGACCACCGCGGAAACCGACGCCAAGATCCGCGCGCGCGCCGACATGATTTTGAACAGGGAGACACCCGTGCCCGCATCCGTCGGGTGAGCTGGTGCTTCACCGGGAATGAACTAACCTTCAGGCAACGTTCTGATTGCTATTACAACCACTCACTGAGAGAAAGCAGGAAATAACGCTATGTCCAACGAAACAGGTGCACCCCAGGGCAACCCTGGAGATATTATCAACTGGCCGATGCTCAAGCTCGTCTACCGGACGGACCCGGACAAAATTGCGGCGCTACTCCCGCCGGGAATCGAGCCCGGCGACGAGCCGAACGTTCGCCTGACCATTTACAACTTCCCGGTTCCCGACGAGCCCGAGTACGGTATCGTTACCGCGGTGGACGCCAACTACAACGGCACGCCCGGCGAGTTCACCCTCGGCTACGGCATCGACCAGGAGTCGGCGATTTTCACGAGCCAGGAGACCAACGGCCAGCCCAAGTACCCCTGCACCACCGAGTACTACCGTCTCGGCCCGCAGGTGACCGCCCGCTGCACGCACCAGGGCTACACCTTCGTCGAGTACAAGGGCGCCTCCACGGGTCCCGCGGACCCCGGCCCGGAGTTCGTGCAGAACGAGTGGTGGCTGAAGTACTCACGCGCGGTCAGTGTCGGCGGCCCCGCCACCGGCTTTGACTACCCGCCCCACGTCGTTCACGTGATGAGCAAGTACGGCACGGCCCACAGGGAGAACGTCGAGGGCGAGTTGATCCTGCGCGACAGCCCCTGGGACCCGCTGGTCAGCCTGCTGCCGAAAAAGGAAATGGTCGAGTCCTACCTGTGGTGGCCGATCTTCCTCGACCGCCAGATGAGTATTGCTGGTGAGCTGGACGCGGAGGCGTTCCTGCCCTTCGCGGACACCATCTCGGGGTCCCGTTGGCCGGGACAGAACGGCGGGCCGAAGAAGGCCGCCTGACCCGCGAATCCCGTCAACCGGGGCGAGGCGCGATTCCCGGGTCGCGTCCCGCCGCGGGTGTCACCCGGTCAATACGCTCCCGTCCGCAACTCCCTCTGCCGAGGGCGTGGTGTCGTGCCGCTGCTCCGGGTCGTTCGCGAAGTACGCGAAAGGAATGGTGCAGGCGTAGAACAGGAGCAGGCCGGTGCTGGCCGCACCCCCCAATGCGTTGATACCGAACCAGTCCCCCTGCCAGTACAACAGTGCTGCCAGGAAGGCGGCCAGGCGTGAGCACAACAGCAGAGTCGCCCTGCGTCCCTCCATTACCGTGGTATAGGCGGCGACGTGCAGCAGGATAAAGCCGCCGAAAGCCAGGATCTCCGTGTGGGACAGGTGCCGGATGCAGGAGAAGAAGAACAGCAGCAGGAACAGCGCGAGCAGGAACTCCAGCACGCTCAGGCGGAACACCCATGCCCCCACCCGCGGGTTGAACTTGTCGAAGTGGTAGACGTCGTCGATTTTCGGGGCCGGGTACAGCGCGCTGGCGTCCGCGGGTCGCCGCCCGGTGCGGCTCACGAGTACGCCGAGCTTGCTGCCGAGCGAGCGGGTGTTGAGGAAGTCCCTGAGCATCTGGATCCAGATCATGAAATCGATGCGCAGTGGGTTCCAGGTGCGCACCGGCTGCGTCACGCCGAACACGGGTGTGACGCCCGGAACCGGGCGCTGCCAGGTACCGAACATCTGGTCCCAGACGCTGAACCACTGGCCGAAGTTCTTGTCGATGTACTCCGGGTTGATGGCGTGGTGAATGGCGTGTTGCTGCGGTGTGACCAGCACGCGCTCCAGCCAGCCGAGGCTGCCGATCAGTTGCGTGTGGTACCAGTACTGGTAGAACAGGTGGACCAGACCCACCACCGCGATGATCTCGAAGGGCACCCCGAGTATCGCCAGCGGCAGTCCGAGAATCGTGAACACCTGCAACAATTGGCCGCTGACGGTCTGGCGCAGCGCGCAGGGCAGGTTGAACTCTTCGCTTGAGTGGTGCACGACATGCATCTGCCACAGGAAGTTCCAGGTGTGGGTGAACCTGTGCCCCCAGTAGCCGGCGAAGTCGAGGCCGACGATTACGAGGAACCAGGTCAGGGGCGAGTGGCTGTCGAAACTGAACACGGCGAAGTTGTCCAGCATCCAGTTGTAGGGTACCAGCACGATGCCGATACCCAGTGCCGCCGTGGTGCCGTTGGCGATACCGGAGCTGATGCTGGAGATCGCGTCGGCGGGGTTGGAGTAGACATCCTTCCCCATGCGCCTGGACGCGAGGTACTCTATCCCGATAAGCAGGAAGAACATGGGAGCGGCGAGAAAAATCGATTCTTCAAAGGTCATGCTGGTTCCGCCTTTTTCAAGGGGAGGGACAATGCAAGTATATAGTATCCTCGCGCACCCAGGCACCGGGGCCGATCCCGCAGGCTGCGGCGTCCGTGCACCATCCCGGCTGCTGCGGCGCCCGCCGCGCGTTCGGGGCTGATCTCGATGGGCGTTTTGAGGACCTGGCTGCCCGCCGCTTCCGGCATGGTTTTTCTGGGGCTGGGTGCGGGACTGATCGGCATCTACGGCTTCTTTGTCGAACCGCTCTCGAAGGAATTTGGCGTGGGTGTGGCGGTGCTCAACATCGGCCCCGTCGCCCTGTTGCTGGTGCCGGGGCTTGTCTCGCCCTTCGTCGGGCGGCTGGTGGACCGCGTGCCCATCCGACGCATTGTGCTGGTGGGTTCCACCGTCGCCATGGGCGCATTGCTGGCGATCAGCCGGGCGCCCAGCGTCGCGTGGGCGGGGGCGGGGTTCCTGTTATTCTCCCTCGGTCTGGTGATGTACGGCCCGGTGGTGGTCAACGGCCTGATGGTGAAGCTGTACCCGGGCCGCGAGGCGCGCGCACTCGCTGTGGCCGCCATCGGTATCAGTGTCGCCACCGCGGTGTTACCGCCGGTGATGGGCCTGTTACTGGGCGCCTTCGACTGGCGCGCGGCGCTGTCCATGCTGGCGTGTGCGCTGTTGCTGATCCTGTGGGGTGCTGCCCTGGTCGGGGTGCCGCCCGGCATGGCGGGGACCGCCGTGGAGGCGCAGGCAAAGGCTGGCCGCGAATTCTACCGCGAGGGCACCTTCTGGCTTATCGGTGTCTGCATGGCGCTGGGACTGAATGTCTCGGTCATCCTGGCGATCTGCTACCCCCCGCATTTCATCGCCGCGGGGTACACGCCGGTTGAAGCGGGGTGGTTCCTGTCGCTTGCCGGCATCTCCGGCCTCGTGGGCAAGGTCACTGTTGCCTGGCTGGGCGACCACCTGAGGCGCCATGCCAAGTGGCTGGTGGTCGCGGTGCTGATGATCGAGGTTTTCGGGTTCACGCTCCTGCTGGGCGCGGCGTCGATCGACGATGTGTACGTCGCGATGATAGTAATGGGGTTCAGCGGCGGCGCGTTCCTGCCTATGCACGGGTACATCAACAGCCGCTATTTCGATGCCGCGGTCATCGGGCAGGTCACAGGCGCGCAGATGCCGCTTTTCCTGCCCCTTGGCCTGGTCGGGGCACCCCTTGCGGGGTACGTATTCGACCGCACCGGCAGTTACGACCTGGTCCTTGTCGGGCTGGCCGCCATCGCCTGTGTTGCGGCGGCCCTGGCTGTACGTCTGCCCGCACCCACGCGCTGACGCGGCCCGTGTTGGCCGTGCTGTGGACAGATTGCACCGCGTAGGGCAGGGTGTATTCGCGTATGCTTGCCACCTGACACCGCCACAGGTGCTATCCTAAACCCACACGATTCTGCGCGCCGCCGGCGGCGCGGACACAGCCGGAGAAAGCCATGCCCATGTTCCTGCGTAAAATCCTCCACTCCGCCTACCTCGCGCTTGTAAAGTTCCTGGTGAACTTCGCGCCCGGCGCCGTGCACACCGTGTTCGCGGGAAGCGGCAGTGCGCGCCAGCTCTGCGAACACGTGGCGCGCACCGGCGTGAAAAAAGTCCTGGTAGTTACCGACAAGCCCCTGCGCGACCTCGGCATCGTGGACCAGGCAATCGCGCCCCTGGTGGAGGCGGGGGTCGATATCGCCTGGTACGACGGTGTGTTGCCCGACCCGACCTACGCCCTGGTCGCGGAGGGCACCGCCGTCGCGCGCGAGCACGGCAGCGAGGTGGTGGTCGCTATCGGCGGTGGCTCCTCCATGGACGCGGCCAAGATCATCGCCGCCGCGGCCACCAGCGACGAGTCGCCACAGGACTGGGTCGGCTTCGGCAAGATCAAGCACGACGCGCTGAAAATCTACGCGATTCCGACCACGTCGGGCACTGGGTCAGAGGCGACCATGGGCGCGGTCATCAAGAACGAGAGCACCCACGAGAAGAACGTCCTGTCCGGCGCCACCCTGCTGCCCACCGCGTCGGCCCTGGATGCGGACCTCATCACCGGCCTGCCACCGCATATCACCGCGGCCACAGGCATGGACGCGCTCACCCACGGTATCGAAGCCTACATCGGCGTGTGGGAGCGCGGCAGTCGCAAGGAGGATGCGCGCCTGGCCATCAAGCTCATCTTCGACAACCTGCCCCTCGCCTACCGCGACGGCAGCAATCGCGACGCGCGCAACGGCATGGCCATGGGCGCCTATTACGCGGGTCTCGCCATCAACCAGGTCAATGTCGGCAACGTACACGCCATCGCCCACCAGCTGGGCGGCAAGTACGGCATCCCGCACGGCCTGGCCAACGCCCTGGTGCTGCCCCACGTGCTGGAATTCTGTCGCGAGGAGTCACAACAGGACCTGGCGGAACTGGCTGTGCTGGTCGGGGCGGGCGCCGCGGGGGAGGACGAGGCCGCACTGGCGTACAAGTTCATCCAGGCGGTGCGCGACCTGCGCACCGAGGTGGGCATTCCCGATAATTCGGACAGGATCCAGCGGGAGGACTACGACGCCCTCACCGGGCAGGCCATCGCGGAGGGTGCGGGCTATCCCGTCCCCCGGCTGCTCGACCGCGAGAGTGTGCTCGGCATCCTCAATTCAATCACTGCCTGATCAGGCGCACTAGGCAGGAAAGTCCCAGGCGAGCGCCAGACAAGGCGAAATCTCGCGAAAATTCGCAGTGTACACGACAGTACATGAGCAATTTGAGCGGGATTTCAACGCAGTATGCTGCCGGATGGGGCTTTCCCCTCAATCAAAATCCATAGTCTCAGGGACTTGCTGATACCAGTTGACGCCGTGATCATCCTGTGTGCGTGTAATGCGCCGCCGCGCGAGCAGGCAGTTGAGATGGGCGAGGGTTTCACCCGTCGCCAGGCTGATGGAGCCGGCGCCGATTTCGCGCTTGAACAGGGCCGGAAAGCAGTCGACCGCCCGGCGCGGTTCCGCGAGGTAGTCGAACAGCGTATCCAGCTCCTCCTGGTGAATCTCGATTAACTGGCTCATACGGACGTGCAGTCCGCGGAACGGCGCCTCGTGCGCCGGGAGTACCAGCAGGTCGCCGGGCAACATCTCGCGGATGCGCGCGCTGGAGCGCAGCCACTCGTCCAGCGGGTTGCCCTCCGGCTCCGTGGGGAACACGCTGACATTGGGAGTGATGCGCGGCAGCACCTGGTCGCCCGATATCAGCACCTTTGCCGCGGGGCAGTACAGCGCCACGTGCTCTGGAGAATGGCCGCTGCCGATGATCACCTGCCAGTAACGCCCCCCGATGGTGATGGTTTCCCGGTCCACGAGACGGCGGAAACTGTCCGGGAGAGGATGAATGGCGCGGCCGAAGTTGCCGAACCTGTTGCGGTAGGCCTCGAGCTGCTCGTCGTTGTAGCCGGCGCCGCGGTAAAAGTTTATCGCGACTTCCGGCGCGGATCTCCCGGTGTCCGCGGCCATGGCCCGGCACATGAGGAACTCCTCGCGGGACATCCACAGCTGGCAGTCGAAACGCTCCGTGAGCCAACCGGCGAGGCCGACGTGGTCCGGGTGCAGGTGCGTGCAGATAACGCGGGTGATGGGCCGGCCTTGCATAAATCCCGCGAACAGTTTTTCCCAGGTTTCGCGCGAGCTGGACATGCTCAGACAGGTGTCGACCACGGTCCAGCCGTCGCCGTCCTCCAGCAGCCACAGGTTGATATGGTCGAGGGACATGGGCATGGAGAAGCGCGCCCAGTAAACGCCCTCCGCCACCTCCAGGGGCTCGCCGGGTTCGGGGCCCCAGGTGCGGCCCCAGGGAAAGCTCAGGCCCTTGTAGATTTCAGGTGCGTCGGCGGCGGCGGGATCGGTCACGGGGGCGTCCAGGGAATCAATGAGGCGTCTATCCTACACCGAGTCGAACCGGGCCCGACAGCTTGACTCCGTTGATTTCGGGCCTGTTAAGGCTGCGGTCGGGGCCGGGACAGCGCAGTCCCGGCCCTTCAGCCGCACCTGGACAGAACTGTTACGGCAGCTCCACGTCAAGCTGGACACCGAAGTGGTCCGAGGGATGCGTCAGCATGGGGGAATCCTCGGGCGCCAGTTCCGAGACCGGGTTCAGGGCCTCAATCAGTACGGTATCGTCGAACACACGTTCGGCGACAATGGGCGACGGTGGATCCAGGTTCTTCACGAACACGTGATCGAGCAGCCAGGATCCGGTGCCTCCATCCGGCAACAGTACCAGGTTCTCCGTCTGGCAGAAGGTGCAGGGCAACTGGTCCGCCGCCGGAGAGCTGAAGCCGTCGTTCAGCCAGAGCTGGCAATTGGCTTCGAAATCCCCGTCGACCCCGTTGACCGCGTTGGCGAAGCTGCAATTGAAATCGCCGCCGAAGAAGATTGGTTTGGCCCCGGCCTTGGTGTTGACGTAGTCGATCATCTCCATCTGCATGAACTCATTCTCCTCCTCCCAGGAGCCAAAGTTCCCCGACGAGGGGTAGGCGAGGGTGGCAGAGAGGTTTGCTGTCGGGTGTGTGCATCCGACGACATGCGCGCGATTGTTCAGTACGACCTCCGCGTACAGCGCGCCGCGGCGATTCCCCGAAGAATTGTCGATGAAGTCCTGGAACTCACGCTTTTTGAGCTCGTACTTTGACGCCAGGATCAGCCCCAGTGAGCCGTCGAAGGCAAATTTCCCGGCGGGCTGGGTCACGGCTGCCACCACGTCATCCACCGTGACATCGGGTATACCTACCGCGCTGATCACGCCGTCCAGGCAGGTCGGCGACAGGCCACCGAGGAATGCGCCGCACTGGGCGGGCGCGCAGGCCACGAGGTCTGAACCCGTCAGGCCGGGGCACTCGGTGCGCACGCAGTCTTCGAAATCGGCGATCTCTTCAGTCGTGCAGGCAGCTGTCTCGGAGAAGATCTGTTGTGGCGGCTCCGTATACACGTGCGGGTAGTGCCCGTCCAGTGCGTCCATGACCGCGTCCACGGATTCCTGTAACCACACTTCCTGGAAACAGATGACGTCACTTTCGTAGGCCTCGATAAGTGCTTCGTTGGCCACCAGTCTCTCCCGGGTGAAGGGCACGAAATTCAGCGCCAGGCCGACGTTATAGGCCGTGACGCGCAGGGAGTCGGTGCGGTTGATATCGGTGACACCGACAAAGCCGTTGTTGAACGCCTCGAGATCATTGTCGATGTTCCCCTCGGGCTCAATGGAGGCGCAGTCCTGCAGCTGGTAGACGTCGCCCGTTTCGATGAGTGCTTTCGCGCCGGTGAAGAGAGTACTGCGCGGCGACTGTCCTCCCGCACAGGTCGGCGTATTGATATTGAGTACGGCCCGGGGTGAAGCAGATGTGCGGCCCAGCCGCCACAGCTCCAGTACCTCCAGGGTTTTCTCCGCACCGGAGGGATAGTCCGTCGCCTCGCCCGCCATGACTCCCTGGTGGGAGGCGATAGCGGGTACGCCGCGATTGCGGGCGATACGTGCAGCGCCGACGGTACCCGAGATATCCCGCGCGAAATTCGACAGGTTCTGCCCTTCGTTGACCCCGGCGATCACTACATCTGGGGACAGGTATTGCTGGGTGAGGGCAAACACCACGGCGTCGGCGGGTGTGCCGCTTCCGCCGGTAGTTGCCGGGTCCGTGCTGAGCACCGCCGTGGCGGGTTTGCCGCTGAGCGTTGTCGTCGCGGAGCCGGACACGACGTACGCTGAGCCGCTCCTCAAATCGCCACTGCCGGACTGGTTGGTCAGCGGTGCGACCACCTCAACCACGGCATTGTTAAGACCATGGAGTTCCTCGACCAGCACATCGGTACCCTGTGATTGCACGCCATCGCTGTTGGTGACCAGGACCTCGAAGGCCGTGGTGTGAGAAGCGAGATAACAGGGGTCGCCGGTGCTGTTGAGGGTGACCCCGGGGGCGAGGCAGGGATGCGACGAGGCGAAGACATCGGGGTGATTGTGATAGCCGCGAATAATCCAGGCCGGCAGCGCCCAGCGCGATGCGCCCGTACTCGTCCACACATCGCGCGCACCATCGAAGCCGGCGGGCAGTGGCCCCTCGATGATCCATAACACGCCGGCGAGCTGCGCGTCGGGAGTATTGTCGCTGTAAAGCAGCGCCTGTGGCTGCAAGGCGTCGAAGCTGGTCCTGTCGGCGCCGGGGAGAGAGTAGGCCTCGCCGGTCCCGGCGGGGGCGTCGGCCGTCACGTTGACTGCTCCGGCGGCCTGGAAATCGGCCAGCGTCGGGTAGTCGCTGGCATAGATCACCAGGACATCCAGTTGCAGGGAGAAGGCGATGCAATCTTCCTCGGAGAGGTCCGGTGGCCCCTGGCACCACCACGGGGTCGTGCCTCCGGGCCGCGCGAAATCGCGCGTTGCCGCGGCGGTAAAGCAACCGCCGAGGAATACCGTGAGCACCAAGCCGACTGCGAGTCGTGTCAGGTATCGGGGTACGGAGGCGATGCGAACAATAAAGAAAGCGTTGTTGAACTTATTGTTATCAATGTGGTTATCCATGACAGCTCTCCCGGTCTCGTAGACCGGGTCTCAGGTTTGCGAAATTACTGTAAATATAGTCCAGAAACCGCAGCCGCCAAGTGGGGCTCGCAGCCCCGTGGTAGCGGGGCTCTGGGGGGTTGCCGGGTGCTTACCGGCGGTGCGGGGGCCTGTACCAGATTGCCGACGTCACTGCGCGCTCCTGGATGCTGGTGGGCTCCGGGGCGGGAATGCCCAGGCGGCGGGCGTCGTACGTCGTCCAGCGGGGCGTCGGAATCTCGATCACGCGGGCGTAGTAGAACGCTTCCACCGCGGGGTCAAACTCGGGGTCTGTCCAGACGGTGGACAGTTCGTCCGCGCCTATGGTGTTGCTGTAGCTGGCTGCGGCGACGTCGACGGTGTTGCCCACCGCCGGCAGTTCACCTTGCGCATCGTGTTCACGGCCCCCGGACCACGCGACATCGAATACCTTTTCATGAGAGGTACCCTGCGCGTCGACCCAGCCCTTCACCACCTGCACCCGGTCCAGGTTGCCGCTGTCCGGGTCGCGCAGCGCCCACACGGCGAAGCTCGGTGCGGCGGCGGACTTCTCAGGCAACTCGCCACCCATGGGCACGCCGTCCGCCTGCGCGCGCGCCACCCAATCTGTGCGGGCCGGCAGGTCCGCCGGGTAGTCCCAGCCGCCGAAGAAGCGCACGACGATTCGCGGCCCGGAGGTGGCGTAGGTTTCCCTGCGCCGCATCGCGTCGAAAACAGACCCGCGTGTGTTCTCTTCGGCCCAGACCGCGGCGAGACCCGCGGCGCTCCAGCGCCAGCCCCCCGCCATGAACTCCGCCGGCCAGTAGGTGGCGGTGCCCATACGCAGTGCGGCGCTGCCGTCGAGGATGGGGAGCTTGCCGTGGTAGGTGTCCTCTTCCACCGGTGCGCTGGCGTTGTGACCGTCGGAGCTGCCGATCACGCCGAAGCGGTACGGGTTGAAGCCCTCCCTGTGGGACATTTCCAGGCCCGTGCGCAGGGCGTCGCGAATGTAACTGCCCTGCGGCCGGGATGGATCCTGGCTCTGCGAGAGCTGCGTGTCGTAGAGTTCGAAGCCGGCGAACTCGTCCTGCGGCGACAGTGTGGGGTAGGTTTCCGACGAGCCCTTGACCTGGAAGATTTCGCTCACCGGCTCGTTCTCCATGCGCCGGCGCGCGTACTCGGCATCCATCGCGCCCCCGTCGAACATCACGCGGTCGTACATGCGGCCGTCACTGACGTTGCCGTTATGGGGGATCGCCATGACGTCCATGCCCGCCGCGCGCTGTGTTTCCAGCGCCGTCCACAGGTCGCGGGGGTCCTCGGAGTCCACCGAACTGAAGGGCAGATCCGGCACCTCTGCGCCGCGGTATATCACGTTGCGGTGCAGGTTGCGCTCCTCGGGCATGGAGCTCCACTCGTAGCCGACGAAGGCGGTAAAGCGGCCCGGGTCATTGTGGCGCTCTGCGGCATCGACGATGTCGCGCCAGGCCGCGCGGGTGATCTTCTCCCAGCCGGGCTGGATGGCATCCTTGAGGGTGAAACCGATCATGGTCCGGGCGAGCAGCGTGCTGTTCCAGAACCTGCCGTCTTCCAGCAGGCGCTCGCGCAACCCGCGGGATTTCAACGGCAGGTCGGGGTCGGTGGCGCGCAGCAGACCGGTGTACTCCGAGTGATCGGTGACCGCTGCGAAATCCAGGGGGCGCCGCATGCGGATGCCGTAACCGGCGGCGTGTTCGATCTCGCCGCCCTTGAAAAAGCGGTAGGCGTCCTCGGGGGTCGCCCGCACGCCGTTGGTGTAGGCGTCCGTGGAGTAGCTGGTGTGGACGTGCAGGTCACCCCAGTACAGGTTGCGTTCCGGGTTGTACTCCGTCGCCTCCAACACCTGCGGCGGCACCGCGGTGGCGGCGTCGAACTCCGGGAACAGCGTCGGGTCCTCGACGGGGGTGCAGGCAACTAGTACACCTGCGACACAAAGCGTACAAACTGTTCGGTAATTCAAAGGTAGACGTTCTCTTGAGTGTCGCACCGGCGTACTGGTGGTCATCGCCGGAGACGCAAAAGCGCCGTCCATGGCAGCTCGACCTCGACCATCCATGGTCTCGGACGCTCCGGCGCTAACCACCAGCACACCGTCGCTTGATTGTTCTTAGATGGCAGATCCTGAGAGAGCGGTGGTGGAGAGATTGGCTTTCCGGGAACGTCGGCGGACAGGGAAGTCCGCCGTCGAGCTGCCATGGATGGCGCTGTTGCGGTTCTCGGAAAGCCAATCTCTCAACCGACGCGGTGGGTATCGTGACCCGAATCATCCCACCCCCCGCTCGGAGCCCTCCCAATACTGGGCGCGCACCGCCTTCTTGTCGGGTTTGCCGACCGCGGTGAGCGGGATGGCGTCGACGAAATCGACGGACTTCGGTGACTGCACCGAGCCCTTCGCGTCTTTCACCAGCGCCTGCATGGAAGCGGCGAGGTCGTCGCCCGCCTCGAAGCCCGGCTTGAGGACGACCACGGCTTTCACCGCCTCGCCCCACTGCTCATCGGGCACGCCGATGACCACGACCTGGCCGACGGCCTCGTGGGTGGCGAGTACGTCCTCGACCTCGCGCGGGAACACGTTGAAGCCGCCGGTGACGATCATGTCCTTGGTGCGGTCTACTATATAGAGGAAGCCATCGTCGTCGAAGCGGCCCACGTCTCCCGTGTGCAGCCAGCCGCCGTCGAAGGCCTCCGCAGTCTGTTCCGGCATGTCCTTGTAGCCGCCCATGACCAGGGGACCGCGCACGCAGATTTCGCCGGGTTCACCCTCGGCCACGCGGTTGTTGTCCTCGTCCAGCAGGGCGACGTGTACCCAGGGGGTGGGGCGTCCCGCGGACGCCAGGCGCTCCGGTTTGGACAGGTCGTGATCCTTCTTCTTCATGTTGGCGATGACCATGGGGCACTCGGACTGGCCGAAGAACTGGTAGAAGATCTGTCCCCACTTCTCGATGCCCTCCTGCAGGCGCACGGGACTCATCGGCGAGGCGCCGTAGAAGATGGTCTCCATACTGTCCATGCTGCCGTCGGTGGCGCGGGGATGGTCGAGCAAGAAGTAGAGCATGACCGGTACCAGCATCGTGCAGGTGATCCTGTGGTCGCGCACCATGTTGAAAAAATCGTCGAGGTCGAAACCCTGCATCACGTAGAAGGCGCCGCCTTTCTGCAGCACCGGGATGAAGAAGGCCGCCGCCGCGTGGGAGAGGGGCGTTGCCATCAGCATGCGCACTTCCTCCGGGAACTCCCACTCCGCCATCTGTATCTGCGTCATGTACGCGGCCACCCGGTGCGGGCTCATCACACCCTTGGGTTTGCCCGTGGTGCCCCCTGTGAAATTGACCGAGGCGATGTCGGTGGGGGCGATATCGGGAGCGACCAGCGGTTGCGGTTCGAAGCCCGCGGCCAGTTCCATGTAGTCGTCACCGACGTCGTTCGGGCCGAACCCGAGGAAGTGTTTCAGGCCGTGTACGCGTTCCTTCAGGGCCGCGGCGACTTCGGAGAAGAGCGCGGCGTCGAACACCAGCGCCTCGATCTCGGCAGCCTCCAGGATATACGCGTGGTCATCGAGTGAACCGAGCGGGTGCAGGGGCGTGCCGATACATCCGGTCAGCTGCATGGCTGCGATGTTGGACAGCACTTCGGGCCGGTTGGCGGAAATCACCGCCACGCGGCTGCCCACACCGAGGCCCTTGCTCTTGAGCGCCTGCACCATCTGGCTGGTGCTCTCGCGCACATCCCTGTAACTGGCGACCTTGTCGCCGAGGAACAGGCAGGGCTCGTCGTTGTAGCGGTTCAGGCCCTCGATCAACAGGTGGGCCATCAGGGGCGGTGCGAACAGTGCTTCGGTACTCATGGTATCTCCGGAATTTCGGGGTGTTCAGTCGGTGATCTGCAACGCGCGACGCAGGACCGCGAGTTGTTCCCGACCCTCGCGCTGGCTGACCTCTGCATGCTGGAACAGGCTCGAGCCGTGGAAGGTGCCGGGAAAGTTGTGCAGCTCGGTCGGAATGCCGGCCTGCACGAGTTTCAGTGCGTAGTGGATGCCCTCGTCGCGCAGCGGGTCGAACTCCATGGTGCTGACGTAAGCGGGCGGCAGGCCGGTCACGTCGGTGGCGCGGGCGGGGGCCGCAAGGTAGGGGACGTCGTCCCCGCCGCGGCTGTAGTCGTCGCCGAGGTAGGCGTCCCAGCTCAGTTCCGCATTGGGGCGGTTCCACATGGGGGTGTCGTGAAACTGTTGCATGCTCGGTGTTTCCAGCCTGTCGTCCAGTTCGGGAATACCCAGGTACTGGAAGCAGATGGCCGGGCCGCCCCGGTCCCGCGCCAGCAGGCTCAACGCCGCGGTCAGCCCGCCGCCAGCGCTCATACCGATGACCGCTATCCGGGATGGGTCGAGCCGCAGGTCCGCGGCGTTGTCGTGTGTCCAGGCCAGTGCGGCGTAGCAGTCCTCGAGGCCCCCGGGGAAGGGTGTCTCAGGCGCCAGGCGGTAGTCCACCGAAACGATGACCACGCCGAGAGCGCGGCACAGGTTGAGGCAGGCCCCGAGTTCGCTGTCGAGATTGCCGACGACGAAGCCGCCGCCGTGAATGTGCAGAATCCCGGGAACCTCGGTTGTGAGGCCCTCGGGGGTGTACACCCGCACCGGCACTGCGGGCGCTCCCTCGGGCCCGGGAATGTCGCGGTTGTCGATCTCGACGCCGCCGTGATCGAGGTCCGCGTTCATGGCCTCGATCATCTCCAGAAAGGCGGCGCGCGTACCCACCGGGTCGGTCAGGTCCAGCGCCCCCTCGGGCAGGAACTCCAGCATCGATGCCAGTTCGGGGTCGTAGTTGTAGCTCATGGTGTGACGCTCTCCATAGGGGGGTCGGCGCTGAGCGCAGAAGACAGCGTATACTGTCCTTTTCGATTGTGTATCCCAGCGGTATAAGAATAGATACTTTTCGCGACACTATTGGCCGGATTCGGCGGCCCCCTTCCGGAGCTCTGCCCCCATGCAAATCGACAGTTCCCTCATGTTCGAGCCCGCCCGTACCGGGCCCATGGCCGCGCAGCTGGAGGCGGCGGGCTTCGACGGTGCCTACACCTTCGAGGGGCAGTCAGACCCGTTCATCGCCGTGGCCGCCGCCGCGATGAATACCGATCACATGGAGCTCATGACATCCATCGCCGTCGCTTTTGCCCGCAACCCGATGAACCTCGCCTACCTCGGCAACGACCTGCAGAACCTCTCGGGCGGCCGCTTTACCCTCGGGCTCGGCGCCCAGGTGAAAGCCCACATCGAGCGGCGCTTCTGCATGCCCTGGAGCAGGCCCGCGGCGCGTATGCGCGAGATGGTACTGGCGATCAGGGCAATCTGGGACAGCTGGCAGACGGGCGGAAAACTGGCCTTCGAGGGAGAGTTCTACCGCCACACGCTCATGTCCCCGGTATTCAGCCCGCCGCCCAACGAGCACGGCGCACCGAAGATTTTTATCGCCGGGGTCGGCCCGGTGATGACCGAGGTCGCCGCGGAGGTCGGAGACGGTTATTTCCTGCACCCCTTCAACACGGGTAAGTCGATGGATGAACTGTCCCTCGCGGCGGTACAGCGCGGCCTCGACAGGGCCGGCAAGGACCGGGCGGATTACTGTGTCTCGGCGCAGGTATCCACCGCGACCGGACTCGACGAGGAGAGCATGGAAGCCGCCCTCGCCTCCGCGCGCCACCAGATTGCTTTTTATGCGAGCACGCCGGCCTACCGTCCGGTGCTCGAGTGCCACGGCTGGGAGGGTCTGCAGCCGGAGGCCAATACCCTGATTCGCGAGGGCAGGTGGGCGGAGTTGACCGCGCTCATCGACGACGACGTACTCAACACCTTTGCCGTTGTCGGGACCCCCGGGGAGGTGGCTGCGAAAATCGTCGAGCGCTACCGCGGCAAGGTGGACCGGGTGTCGCCGGTGGTGTACCAGCCGGATGTGGAATTGCTCCGCACCCTGCGCAGTGAGATCGCGGCGGCCCTCTGAAGCCATTGCGGGGCGCTTACCCGAGGGTCTAGACTGGGATTCCTCCACCGAGGAATCGCTGCCATGAACTCCGAAGTCACCATTCCCGCCCGTTTCAACGGTCCGCCGACCTCCGGCAACGGCGGCTACAGCTGCGGTGTTCTCGCGGCTTTCGTCGACGGCCCCGCGCGGGTCAGGCTGCACGTACCCCCGCCCATGGACCGCGCGATGCGTGTCTCGCCTGTCGAGGGCGGCTATGAGATGTACGACGGGGATACACTGGTGGGCACGGGTGGCCCAGTCGAACTGGTGCTGGAAGTGCCGGCGTCACCCGGGCTTGAGCGGGCGCAGGATGCGATGCAGCGCTATCTCTGCCAGCGTGACCACATGTTCCCCACCTGTTTTGTCTGCGGCCCTGAACGCCCCGACCACGACGGACTCGAACTCTATCCCGGTCCTGTGGACGACTGGAACCTGCTGGCTTGCACATGGCAGCCCGCGCCCGACCTGCTCGACGCCGAGGGCAATGTCCGCCCCGAGGTGATCTGGTCCGCGCTGGATTGCCCCGGCTACTTCGCCGCGGTGGGCGACACCCTGCGCCCCGCTGTACTGGGCCAGCTCGAGGGTGAGATTCACGCCTCCGTGCCCGGTGATGCGCCCCTGGTGGTCTATGCCTGGCCGCTCGGTGGCGAGGGCCGCAAGATCTATGGCGGCACCGCCATTGCCGACGCGGCGGGTAAGGTCCTGGCCCGCTCCCACTCTACCTGGATCGAACTGAAGGCCTGAGGCCCCCGCGGCCCCTCAACACGGGTTGAATCTCCCCGAACTGCGAACTCACTCACAGTTTGCATTTCGGTGGCAGGTTGCGTCCCCTATATGATGAGTGTGCAGCTGTTATTCGCTGCAGCAGTTTCACAGTTGTGCAGGGGCGCGCGATGGCACGTAAGAGTGATACGAATAAACAGGCGAACTCCCGATCCAGCCGGATGTACGAGGAGGGGGACAACTGGTATTTCAATACCCGCGAGGGCACGGTGGTAGGGCCTTTCCGGGATGAACTGGAAGCGTACACCCAGCTCGAGGTGTACATCAGGCTGGCCGACTCCGGCATGCTGCCTGCCGACGACGACGCCCTGCAGGAGCTCCGCGCCGAATCCACCGGCTGACGCGTCTCCGCTACATTTTCCTGGCGGGGCGCTGCTGATAGCCTAGAATGAAACAGCACTGGACCCACGCGGGGGATTTCATGGAACGATTGATTGCCGGGGGCCTGGCGGCCTCGCTGTTCGCGTTCGCAACAGTTTCGGCAGCGCAGGAAGACGCTCCCGAGAACTACATCGTCATCAGCTCGGGCGCAGAGGGCGGCGGTTACTGGAGCGCGGGTGACCGACTGAGGGAAGTCGCGGAGGGGATGGATCTGCGGGTCGAGAACCGCGCGAGCACCGGCTCCCTGGACAACCTCGAACAGCTACTGGACCCGGCAAACCCTGTCAGTATGGCCTTCGCCCAGGCGGACGCAGCCGAGCACTTTTACAACCAGCATCCCGATGCGCGCGCGCAGGTGGACGTGATTGAAAATATCGGTCTCGAGTGCGTGTTTGTCCTGGCGAGTACCGGCAGCGACCTCGAGACCGACGGGGACCTGCAGGAGAGGGCGGAAGACCTGAAGCTCGGCATCAAGAGCGAGACCAGCGGCATTGCCGTGACCTTCGAGTACATGTCGAGCCTGGTTCCTGAGCTGGCCGCGATGGAAGTTGTCTACGGCGACCCGGGGGCCGACATGGAGGGCCTGGACCGGGAGGGTGGTGCGGTGGACGCCGTCATGGTGGTGCACCGGCCGAAGGAACACTCGCCCGAGGTGGACTTCGCCATCGCCAACCCGGATCGGGTCGCCTTCGTCGCACTCGAGGACGACCGCCTCACCGAGGAGATACCCGGCGGCAACGCCGTCTACCGCAGTATGCGACTCGCCCTGCCCGGCGCGAAGGACCCGGTGGATACAATCTGTGTGCGCGGGCTGTTGCTGGGCAACAAGGAAAAACTCACGTCCTACCAGCGCGACAAGCTGACCGACCTGGTGAACTACCACTGGATGCGGGTCTACGCGACACAGTAGCGCAGCGCAGAAAGGGGGGTCAGATAGTTAGCGACTGCCCCGGCACGGCGGCCAGCAGCTCCCGGGTGTAGTCCTGCCGCGGCTGCCCGAACAGTTCCTCCGTCGGGGCCTCCTCCACCAGCTCACCGCGGTAGAGGACCATGATCCGGTCCGCGAGCTTGCGTACGACCGCGAGGTCGTGGGAAATGAACAACATTGTGAGTCCGTACTCCCGCCCGAGATCGCCGATGAGTTCGAGAATCTGCGCCTGAATGGTGACGTCCAGCGCGGAGACGGGCTCGTCCGCCACGATAAACTCAGGACGGGTTGCGAGCGCCCGCCCGATCGCGATGCGCTGGCGCTGTCCGCCCGAAAATTCGTGCGGGTACTTGCGCGCAAAGGCGCGCGCCAGGCCCACGTCGTCCATGAGTTTCAGCACGGCGCTCCCGACCTCCCCGCGGCTCGCGAGGCCGTGCAGCAGGAGCGGTTCGGCCAGTGTGTCGTACACGGTCATGCGCGGGTTGAGCGAGGCGAACGGATCCTGGAAGATTATCTGCATGCGCCGGCGCAGTGCCGTCAGCTCCGTGCGTGGCAGCTGTGTCACTTCAACGCCATCGAATTCCACGCTGCCGGAGGTCACCGGCACCAGTCTCAACAGTGACCTGCCGACGGTGGACTTGCCCGATCCGGACTCACCCACCAGTCCCAGCACCTCTCCCCTGTGGATGTCGAAGGACACGCCGTCCACGGCCTTCACCGTATTCCTGCCCTGGTTGAACCAGGTGCGCAGGTCGCGCGCTCTCACCAGGGTCTCTGCGCCAGACGGCGCGGGCACCTTGCTGCCAGTGGGAATCGCGGCCAGCAGCTTGCGCGTATACGGGTGGCCGGCGCGCTCGAAGATCGCCCCGCGGTCGCCGCTCTCCACCACGCGGCCTTTCTCCATGACGATAATGTCGTCGGCGATATCGGCGACCACCGAGAGGTCGTGGCTGATGAAGACGATGCCGATATCGCGCTTCCTCTGCAGGTCGGCGAGCAGGCGCAGGATCTGCGCCTGTATGGTGACGTCCAGTGCGGTGGTGGGCTCATCGGCGATCAGCAGTCGCGGTTCGTTGATCAACGCCATCGCTATCATGACGCGCTGGCGCATGCCACCGGAAAACTGGTGGGGGTAGTTGTCGAAAGTCGTTTCCGGCTCGCGGATACCCACCTCCTCGAGGAGTTCGATGGCGCGGTTGCGCGCTTCGGCCCGCGACACCTGCTTGTGGTAACGCAGGGGTTCCATAAGCTGCGCACCGATCGTCATGTAGGGATTCAGGCAGGTCATCGGGTCCTGGAACACCATCGCAATATCGCGGCCCCGCAGCCGTCGCAGCTCGCGCTCGGGCAGCTGCAGCAGGTCCCTGCCCTCGAAGAGCGCGCTGCCGCCGTCGATACGGCCCGGGGGTGTCGGCACCAGGCCGAGCAGGCTGTAACAGGCGACCGATTTGCCGGACCCCGACTCGCCGATAATGGCGGTGATGCGACCCGCCTCCACTGAGAAGCTGACCTCGTCCACTGCCTGCACGGTGCCCATGCGGGTGACGAAGCTGACACTGAGATTGTCTACCTGCAACACGGCGTCAGTCCTTCGCCCCGCGCACGTCCAGCGCGTCGCGCAGGCCGTCGCCGAGGAAATTGAGTGAGAACAGGGTCAGCGTCAGTACCAGCCCGGGGAAGAGCAACAGCCAGGGATACTCCTCCATGGACTCGGCGCCGTAGGAGATGAGCAGCCCCCAGGAGGTCTCCGGCGGCTGGACGCCCAGGCCGAGGAAGCTGAGGAATGCCTCGAGGAGCATCACGCTGGGAATGGTCAGCGTGGTGTACACGATGATAGGCCCGAGTGCGTTGGGCACGAGGTGTCGGTGAATGATGGTCCAGGGGGGCAGGCCGAGGGACACCGCCGCTTCGACAAACTCCTGCTGGCGCAGGGATTGCACCTGGCTGCGCATGATGCGCGCCATGGTGAGCCACTCCACCGCGCCTATGGCCAGGAAAAGGAGCAACAGGTTGCGCCCGAATACCACCATCAACAGGACGATGAAAATCATGAAGGGCAGGGCGTAGAGTATATCCACCAGGCGCATCATCGCGGCGTCGACGCGGCCGCCCACGTAGCCCGCCACCGCCCCCCAGGTGACGCCGATTAGCAGCGCCACGCCGGTCGCGATGAATCCGACCGCGAGGGATATGCGACCGCCGTACATGATCTGTGTCAGCAGGTCGCGGCCGAAAATATCGGTGCCCAGCCAGTGTCGCGCCGAGGGCGGAGAGGCGCCCAGGTCGAGGTTCTGCTCCGCGTAACCGTAGGGCGCAATCCAGGGAGTAAGCAGGGCGATGATGACAAAAACCGAGAGCACACACAGACCGAACACCGCCAGGCGGTTGCGCCGCAGGCGCAGCCAGGCGTCCTGCCACAGGGAGCTCCCGGGCTGGGCGCCGGCGATGTCATCGACGGTCTGTGCGGTCATCAGCGTTCTCCGAGCTGCGAGCGCAGCCGCGGGTTCATCCACGCCGCGAGGATATCGGACAGCAGGTTGAACACGACGATCAGTGTCGACAGGAAGACCGTGGTGCCCAGGATCATCGTGTAGTCGCGATTGAAAGCGGCCTGCACATAGAAGCGGCCCAGGCCGGGGATCTGGAAGATGGTCTCGACCACGAAGGAGCCTGACAGCAGCCCCGCGAATGCCGGACCGAGGAACGCCACGACCGGGATCATGCCGCCGCGCAGGGCGTGACCGGTGACCACACGCCACTCGGGCAGGCCCTTGGCGCGGGCGGTGCGGATGTAGTCCTGGTTCAGGACCTCGAGCATGCCCGCGCGGCTCAGTCGCGCCACGTAGGCGGCGTAGGTGGACCCGAGCGTCAGCGCGGGGAGCAGTTTGTCCCCCGGTATATCCCCCCAGCCGGACACCGGGAGCCAGTCCAGGTAGATGCCGAAGAACAGGATCAACAGGGGTCCGAGCAGGAAGGAGGGCATGCAGATGCCGATCATCGCGGCGGACATGGGGATGTAGTCCTGCGCCGTGTTCGGTTTCAGCGACGCGATAATCCCCGCGAGACAGCCGATACCCACCGCCACGAGCAGCGCGTACAGCCCCAGTTCCGCGGTCACCGGCAGGCCCGCCGCGATCAGCTCGTTGACACTGCGCCCGGGGTACTTGAAGGAGGGGCCGAGGTCGCCGCTGGCCAGGTCCTCGAGGTACGCGGTGTATTGCGCGAGAAGTGGTTTGTCCAGGTTGTACTGCGCCTCGAGGGCCGCCTTGACCTCAGGGATTACCGGTTTCTCGGCGTCGAACGGCCCGCCCGGCGCGATGCGTACGAGGAAGAAGGTGACGGTGATGACCACCAGGATGACGGGGACGGCCTGCAGCAGACGGAACCCGATGAAGCGCCACATGACGTGGGTTAACCCCGCTCGTCATTCCCGCGAAGGCGGGAATCCAGTGATTTGGGAGACATACGGTGCATGAAGTCGCTGGACCCCCGCCTGCGCGGGGGTGACGGCATAGGGGTTTTTGCTAACCATGACCACATGTTTAGTTGGTTTCCACAGCGTTGGGATCCAGCCACACGTACTTCAGGTTCAGGCTGTCCATGAGGTTGGAGGGCATGTCCTTCACGCTGGGATGGATGAGGTGCCTGCTGGTGTAGGTGTAGATGGGGATGATGGGCATCTGTTCCATGAGCATGGTCTCAGCCTCGAAAAAGATGCGGTAGCGTTCCTCACGCGAGGGCGCGTTCGGGGCTTCGCGCAGGATCATGTCGTCATAGCGCGGGTCGCAGAAGCCCGTGCTGTTGTTGCCGCCGCCACAGATAAACATGTCGAGAAAGTTGGTGGCATCGACATAGTCACCGATCCAGCCTCGCCTGGCCATCTGGAAGTTCATCTCGTCGATGGAGTCCAGGTAGACCTTCCACTCCTGGTTGACCAGGCTGATGTCGATACCGAGGCTCTCCTTCCACATCTGCTGCAGGGCGACGGCGATCTTGCGGTGCGCCTCCTGCGTATTGTAGGTCAGCTCCAGCCCGGGCCAGCCCTCGCCGTCCGGGAAGCCGGCTTCAGCCAGCAGGCGCCGGGCTTCCTCCGGGTCGTGGCCGAAGAGCTTCGGGGGGAAGTACCCCAGGGTATCCGGCGGCGTGATGCTGTAAGCCGGCACGACAGTGCCGTGCATGACGGTGCGTGCCAGTTGCTCGCGATCGACGGCCAGCGACAGGGCGCGGCGCACACGCAGGTCGGTGAGGGGCGGTTCGTCGGTGTTGAGCAGGTAGTAGTAGGTGCCCAGGTAGGGTGCATTGACGAAGGGACTGTTCTCCATGGCCTGGTACACGGGCACCTTGTCCAGGGGCACGGTCTGGGTGACGTGCAGCTGCCCCACCCGGAACATCCGCTCCTCGGTCGCGACGTTTTCGGTCGGGTAGTAGACCACGGCGTTCAGGCGCACATTGTCACGGTCCCAGTACGTGTCGCTTTTCTCGATGCGGATGCGGCGATTGAGAATCCACTCCTTGAGCACGAAGGCGCCGTTGCCGACGATATTCTCCACCCGCGTCCAGGGCGTGTAGCGGTCGGTGGCCTTGCCGAATTTCTCCAGTGTCGGACCGTGCACGGCAAAGGTGCTGTAGTGATCCATCAGCTGCAGGAAATACGGCGTGGGCGCCGCCAGGGTCACCTCCAGGGTCAGGTCGTCGAGCGCCTTTACGCCCACCTGGTCGAAGTCGTCCAGCTCACCCTTGGAAAAAGCCTCGGCGTTGAGCACCGGGTAGAGCATATAGGCGTACTGGTTGCCCATGTGCGGGTGCAGGGCGCGGTGCCAGGACCAGACGTAGTCGTGGGCGGTGAGCGGGTCGCCGTTCGACCAGCGGGCCTCTGGATTGATATGGAAGGTGACGGTCAGCCCGTCGTCGCTGATATCCCAGCTTTGCGCCACGCCGGGCTCCGGCTCCAGCGTCCAGGGGTTCTTGACCGCCAGCCCCTCGAACAGGGCGCGTACGATGTGGTTCTCGGGCACTCCGGTGACCACGTGCGGGTCCAGGCCCTGTGGCTCGGTGCCGTTGCCGTAGTGCAGGACGCCGTCGCGATTGCCCGCGGCGACGTTGGATTCGCCGCCGGTGCAGGCTGCTGCCAGCAGGGCCAGCGCGCAGGCGAGTGCTCTTGTACCGCGGTTGCGTCCCATGCCTGCCCTGTCAGCGGTCGTCAGTCGACCCGGGTGAACTTGACCTTGCGCTCACTCTCACCCAGTACAAAAAAGAAGGAATTCAGCGCCCCGCGCTCGATGACAATGGATTCGCCCGGTTCGATATCGATGCGCTCGTTGCCCACCTGGCGCCAGAACTGGCCGTTGGACAGCTCGACCACGGTCTTGCCGTAGACGTCCCGTACCACGGTGCTGGCCCGGACAGTGATGCTGTCCGCGGCGCGCTCGCTGCGGTAGTGCTCCTTGCCGAAAGACTCCCCCGCCTCCGCGGGCGGGGCCGGTTTGATTCCGATGTTTTCCGCCAGGCTGTCGTAGCACGCCAGCCGGGTCTCCGCGGATTTCAGGGCCGCGCAGCTGCGCAGTCCGACTTCCACATCGGCCGCGGCGGTCACGGAAAGCGCCAGTGCGGCGAGTGTGGCCAGGATTCGTTTCCTCATGGGTACCCCTCCCGTTGTCACGGTAGGCTGGTGAAAGTGCTCCGCCCGGGGGCGGAGCACTTTGATCAGGCTACAGGTGTCTAGTTTGCCCTGTTCTGAACAAAAAAAGCCAGCCGGAATCCCGGCTGGCTTCGTCGGCCCGCAAGATCAGAAGGTGATCTTGACGCGGGTGTAGGCACGGATACCGAAGGTATCGTAAGTGCCCGGAGCGGTGTTGGCGTTAAACGCGCTGTGGAACCGCGGCGGCTCCTCGTCCGTCAGGTTGTCCACACCGACACTCCAGACCACGTTGCGGAAGGAGTAGCTGGCGAAGATGTCGTGGTACAGGACGTCTTCGGCCTTCGCGTCGTCGGTGATTTCCGCGGGACGCAGCAGGTCTTCCGCCTCGTCGATCCAGCGCATGGTCCAGGCTGCTGACCAGGCCTCGCCGGAAATACCCAGGCGCAGGTTGATGCGATTTTCGGCATAGATGTCGAAACCGTCATTGGCGCCGGCGGTGCCCACCAGGTCGCGGGTACCGGAGCCCGGGAAGGTCTCCTTGTACTCGTCGGTGTAGGTGCCGGACAGGGTCGTCTGGAAGGTGTTGATCACACCCCAGTCGACATCGCGCAGGTAGTCGACGGAGTAGTCGATACCGCTGGTCTCAAGCTTGCCGAGGTTGGCCAGTCCCGCGGTGGCGTCGTCGGGAACGACGTCGTCCGGGAACACGCCGGTGCCGCCGGCGAAGAAGCTACAGGCGAACTCGCTGGCCTGGTCTTCCGCGGCCAGGCAGTTGCGGATCAGGCCGTTGAAGTCAGGCAGGCCGATGACGTCGTCCACCTCGAAGGACCAGTAGTCCACGCTGGTGCGCAGGCCCTGGGCGAACTCGGGAGACCACACCACGCCGAAGGTAAAGCTCTCGGACTCCTCCGGCTCCAGGTCGGTGGCGGCTTCCTGCGTGTAGGCAGACTGCCACTGGAAACCCAGCTCCAGGTCTTCCGGGACACCCGCGGCCGCGCAGTTGGCGCGGGTCGCGTCATTGATGTCCGAGCGGCGGTCGGCGAACTCACAGGGGAATTCCACGATCGGGAAGGTCGTGGTCTGGCCGCCGACAAGCTCGACGATGTTGGGTGCACGGAAGCCGGTGGAGTACACCGAGCGCACCCGCCACGCATCGTTGAGCGTCCAGTTGATGCCGCCGCGGTAGTTGTCGGTACTGCCCGCGTCGGTGTTGTAGTCCGAGTAGCGCACGGACGCCTCCACCTCGAGCATCTGCACGAGAGGCACGTCTGCCAGTACCGGCAGCAGGACTTCGGCATAGTACTCGTCGACGCGGAAGGACGCGCTGAGCGGGTCCTGGGCGCCGGAAGTGGTCAGGCCGCCCGCGGTGAACTCATCGGGAATGAAGTCCGCCGACTCACTGCGGGTCTGGTAACCCGCGGCCCAGCCGACCGCTCCGCCGGGCAGTTCGCCGAAGGCGCCGTCGAGATCCAGGGACAGGGCCGTCAGGCGGTTCTTGTAGACGTCTTTCAATGAACCCGCCGAGAGATAGCTCATCTCTTCGGGGCTGATGCTGCCGAAGGGGCCGAAGGGGTTCAGGGCGTTCTCGGGACCGGTGGCAGCGGCACACGCGGCATCCGCGGCGCAACGCTCCGGGTCCACGGCGATGGCCCAGCGGTCAAAGCGACCGTAGTTGTTGGTCTCGGTGACTACCTCGTCCTCGGCGTAGACGTAGGACAGGTCCCAGTTCACGCCCTTGTAGTCGCCGTCGAAGCCGGTGACCATGCGGAAGGTGTCGCCGTCCTGGCTGAACAGGCGCCCCCCGGACTCCTCGAAGCGGCGGTTGATGCGCACATCCTCACCGCTGATGCCGTAGGGGTTGTCCGCGTTGTCGCCGAAGGGGTTGAAGGGGTTGCTGGCCGGTACATGGTCGTTCCAGTTGCCCTCGAAGTCGGGGGTTACCGCGAAGGAGGCATCCGGCGCCAGGCGCTGGGAGGTCTTGCGGTTGGTGTACATGCCCTCGCCGTAGATACGCACGGAGCCGTCGGTGAAGGAGAAGATCTCCTGGTCACCCAGGGCGGAGATGTGCCAGCGCTCCGTGGGGGTGATGAGCGCGTTGACCGGTGCGTAGTTGTAGGTGTCGCCGCCCTCGAAGGGACGCACTTCGCCGGTCTCTTCGTCGACGATGAACTGCGTCGCCCCATCGGGGAGCAGCGCCGTCGCCGCGTCGGAAAAGCTGCTGGTGCGGATGCGGCGGCTGTTCGAGGAGCCCTGGGCCATGGCCTGGAAGCTGCCGTCTTCCTGCAGTACCGGCCACAGCGCGTCCTTGGAGAAGTCGCGATCGCCCTGCTTCACCTCGTCCTGCTTGTTGTACTCCAGGCCGAAGGTCACGCCGCCGCGGTCGTTGGTGGCACCGGCCACGAGCGCTACCTGCTCGTTCTTGCCGTCCCACTCGTCCGCGTTGTAGCCCATCTCACCGGAGATCTCCACACCCTCGAAGTCCTGCTTGAGGATCAGGTTGACCACGCCGGCGATGGCGTCGGTGCCGTAGGCAGTGGAGGCGCCGTCCTTGAGGACCTCGATGCGCTCGACCATGGAGGCGGGAATGGCGTTCAGGTCGACGGCACCGATGTCGGAGGAGTCCCCGACGAAGCTGCCCACCTGGCGCTTGCCGTTGATCAGCACCAGGGTGCGCTTTTCACCCAGGCCGCGCAGGTTGACCATCTTGGAACCGGTACCGGTGTTGCCGTTGTTGGTGCCGGCGCCCAGCTGGAACCCGGAAAAGGCCGGGATGCGTGCCAGGAACTGGTCGATGGTGGTGGCGCCGGATTGGGCGATGTCCTCGGCGGTAAAGACGTCGACAGGGCTGGCGTACTCGAAACCGTCCCGCGCGATGCGCGATCCGGTCACGTACACTTCCTCCAGTGAAGTCTGCTCTTGGGCCGCGGCGATGGGCGCATTGCCCATGGCTGCGACGGCGGCTGTCACGGCCAGCGTGAGAGCCTTTTTACAAATTCGAGACATACGAAGTCCCCCTAAGTCATTTAAGGTCGTGTCGAAACGAAAAGTTGATGGTTTATGTGTCGCCAGCCTTTTCGGGCCGGTCGTGCGCGCGCAACCTAGGGAAGTGAGCGGGTATTATCAAGAAACCAGTATTTGCTTTTTGACGGTTTTGTGAACGTTGTCTGACCCTGTTACGAAAGGGCAGGCGTCGGAATATTTTCGCCTGGCAGGCTGAATAGTTAGTCTTTACAACGGCTTGGAGCTAGCTGGAACCGATGAGCATGCACCAGGATGGTGCCCGGGCCCCGGGAATAATTAAAATCTGGTTTTGTAATAAATGTGAAATATTACCAATTTCGAAGGGGACAAAAGCGGCGCGCAAGCGGTCAAAGCGGCCCTCCAAGTTGTCACCGATCACATGGACTCAGTCCTGCGCCTCGCGGGCCGCCGCCAGCGCCCGGGGATCCCAGCCTCCCCCCAACGCCTTGTACAGGCCCACGAGGGCCAGCAACTGGGCCTCCCGCGCATTGCTGACCGCGATGCGGGCGTCGAACAGGGCGCGCTGGGCGTCGAGCACGTCGAGGTAGGCCAGGACGCCGTTCCTGTAGCGCTTGGTGGCCAGGTCCACGTACTCCGCGGTGGCTTTTTCAAGAGTAAGCTGGGCCTGCAGGGACTCGCCGGCCTTGTAAAACTGGTTGAGCGAGTCCGATACCTCCCTCAGGGCAGTGAGGACGGACTGCTCGTAGGTGAGCCTGGCCTGGTTGAAGCGCGATTCGGCGACGCTCAGTTGCGCGCGCCGGGCCCCGGCATTGAACAGGGGCATGGCGATGTCCAACTCAGCGATCCAGTACTCGCCCTCGTCGTCGAAAAAGTCATCGAACTCCTCTGTTTGGTAGCCGAGTCCGCCCGTCAGGGTGATGTTGGGAAACAGGCGCGCGGTGGCCACGCCGACCGCCTCGCTGGCGGCGATCAGCTGTTGCTCGGCCTGCATGATGTCGGGGCGCCGCTCGAGCAGGGCCGAGGGCAGGCCCGCGGTGACATGGGCGGGAACGTACTGGTCCTCCAGCGTGCTGGCCAGCGTGAAATGGCGCGGGGGCTCGCCCACGAGAACCGCCAGCTGGTTCTCGGCGGCCAGCTTGGCCTGTTCCGTCCGCGGCAGGGTCGCCCGCGAGGAGGCCAGCTCGACTTCGGCCTGCTTCACCTCTAGCTTTGAGGTGAGGCCGCCCTTGAAACGCTTTTCGGCGATGACCAGGGAACGCTCGCGAGAAGCGAGGGTGTCGTGATTGGTGTCCAGCCGGGCGTTGATGGCCTCCAGCTTGAAGTAGGCGTTGCAGACGTCGGCGATCAGGCTGAGGCGTACCGCCTGGGCGCCGTACTCGCTGGACAGGTAGCGCGCGTAGCTGGCGCGGCTCGCCCGTCGATTCTTGCCCCACAGGTCCAGCTCCCAACTCAGGGTGGGCCCGATGAACAGTTCGTCGGCGGTTTCCGGGTTGTCGTTGGTCAGTCCGGACTCCTCCTCCCGCTCCGCCGTCACCTCCAGGTCCACGCTGGGAAACAGGGGTGCCCGGTCCACCCGGTAGCGGGCGCGCGCCTCCTCGATACGCTCCAGGGCGACCAGCATTTCGCGGTTTTCGGCCAGTGCTTTTTCCAGCACGTCGCGCAGTTGTTCGTCGCGAAAGATCTCGATCCAGTCGAGGTCTGCCAGGGAGGCGGATTCGTCCGAGTCGTAGTCGAGGTCGACGTGCCACTGCTCGGGCACCGCCATTTCGGGTTGCTCGTAGTTCGGCCCGACCATGCACCCGGCCAGCGCGGTGCAGAGGCATGCTGCCAGCAGCTGCCTCATGCCGCGCTCCCGGCCGGCGCGGACTCGCGGACAGCGCGGGCGGCCAGGCGGCGGTCCCAGCGCCCGAGCACGACGAAGAACAACGGCACGAGCAGTATGCCCACGGAGGTGGCCACCACCATGCCCCCGAGCACGGCGGTCGATATGGACTGGCGTGCCACCGCCCCCGGGCCGGTCGACAGCACCAGGGGCATGACGCCGAAGATGAAGGAGATCGCGGTCATCATGATCGGCCGGAAGCGCAGTCTCGCCGCCGCCAGCGCGGCATCCGCGAAGGAGCGCCCTTCCTCCACCAGCTGTTTGGCGAACTCGACGATGAGGATGGAGTTCTTGGCCGCCATGCCCACCAGCGAGATCATCGCCACCTGGAAGAACAGGTTGTTTTCCAGGCCGCGCATCCACACTGCCAGGAGGGCGCCGAATATGGCGGTGGGTGCGATCAGCAGCACCGCGATGGGTATGGTCCAGCTCTCGTAGAGCGCGCACAGGAACAGGTACACAAACAGCAGCGCCAGGGCCATCGCGATGACTGCCTGGCCGCCCGCCTCGATCTCCTGGGCGGTCAGGCCGGTCCACTCGTAGCCGATGGTCGGCGGCAGGCTGGCGTCGAGGACCTCGCGCATGGCGGCGATAGCGTCGCCGGTGGAGTAACCGGGCTCGGGATCGCCAGAGATTCGCGCGGCAGTGAACATGTTGTAGTGGTCGATGGCGGCGGGGCCGGTTGAGTAACTCAGCGTACCCAGCACGGACATGGGCACCATGGCCCCCGAACTCGACCGCACGTAGTAGTACTGCATCGCGTCGGGGCGCTCCCGGAAGGACGACTCGGCCTGAACGCGCACCCGGTAGACCCGCCCGTAAAGATTGAAGTCGTTGATGACTGAGGAGCCGGTAAAGGTACGCATGGTGCTGTAGATGTCGCGCAGGGGCACACCCAGGGCCTTCGCCTCGGCGCGGTCGACGCGCAGGAACAGCTCGGGTGTCTCCGGCTTGACCGGACTGGCGACACCGGTCAGTTCGGTGCGCTGGTTGGCGCGCTGGATGACGAGGTCGGTACTTTCGAGCAACCCCTCCCAGTTGGTACCGGTGCGATCCTGCAGGACGAGGTCGACGCCGCTGCCCAGCCCCAGGCCGGCGATCGCCGGGGGCTCGGACACCTGGGCGACGATCTCCGGGTAGGTTTCCAGCTCGTCGCGCACCTCGTCGATCACCCGATCGACCGTCCAGCCGTCTGCCTTGCGCATCTCCCAGGCTTTGAGCACGACCTCCATCTGCCCGTTGGCCTCATTGCCGCCGGAACGTCGATTCTCGCCCGCGAGTGTGAACACGTGCTCCACCGCCGGGTGGGCCATGACGAACGCTTCCGCCCGCTGCAGGACCGGCTTGGTGCGATTCACCGTGGAGCCGTCGTGGAGCTCCATGTCGACGTAGAACAGGCCCTTGTCCTCCACCGGCATGAAGCTGGACGGGACGTTGTTCATCAGCAGCCATGTGCAGCCGCCCATCAGGGCGAAGACCAGCAGCGTGCGACCGCTGTTACGCAGGGTCAGCGCGACACCGGTACCGAATTTCTCCGCCCCCGTGTCCAGCCACTGGTCGATCCGGGCGAACAGCCAGTTCTTGTCGCCGCCCTCGTCCTTCCTCATCAGCAGCGCGCAGAGGGCGGGGCTCAGGGTCAGGGCGACCAAGGTCGACAGCAGGACGGCGACGGTGATGGTGACCGCGAACTCCCGGTAGAGAATGCCCGTGATGCCCCCGAGCAGGGCCACCGGCACGAATACCGCCGCCAGTACCAGCGAGGTGGCGACAAGCGCCCCGGTGAGCTCCTCCATGGCCTGGATGGTGGCGTCGCGGGCGCTCATGTCCTGTTCGTTCATCAGGCGCTCGACGTTTTCCACCACGACGATGGCGTCGTCCACCACGATCCCGATGACGAGCACCAGGGCCAGCAGGTTCACAGTGTTGAGTGAAAACCCCAATACCAGCATGGCGATGAACGTGCCCACCACCGAGACCGGCACGGCCAGCGAGGGGATGAGCGTGGTGCGCCAGTTCTGCAGGAACAGGTAGACCACCAGCATGACCAGTATGAGGGCCTGCACCAGTGTCACGACGACCTCGTAGATGGACTGCTCGACAAACTCCGCGTTGTCGAACACCACCAGCCACTCCAGACCCTCGGGGAAGTTCTTCTCAATCTCCGCCATCTTCGCGCGCACGCGTTCGGAGACGTCCAGGGCATTGGCCCCCGGCAACAGGTAGATTCCCAGCACCGCCGCCGGGCCGCCATTCAGGCGCGAGTCCAGGGTGTAGGCCTTGGCGCCCAGTTCCACCGTCGCGATGTCGCGCAGGCGGACCATGGAGCCGTCCTCGCTGGCGCGCACGATGATGGCGCCGAACTCCTCGGCGGATTCGAGTCGGCCCTTGGCCGAGACCGGATACGTCAGGTTCACGGTGCCGTCGTTGGGCTGACCGCCGATGGTCCCGGCCGAGGCGGCGGCGTTCTGCTCCTGCACCGCCGCCATGACGTCGGTGGTGGTGAGGCTGTAGGCGGCCATGCGGTCCGGCTTGAGCCAGATGCGCATCGAGTACCGGCGAGCACCGTTGTTGCGGGTGCGGCCCACACCCGGAATACGCTTCATCTCGTCGCGTATGTTGATGCTCATGTAGTTCGACAGGTAGACCTCGTCGAACTTGGGATCGTCGGAGCGGATGGCGATTTTCATCAGCTCCACGTTAGCGACTTTTTCTACGCTCACCCCTTCCTTGATGACGTCCACGGGCAGGTCGGGTTCAACCAGTTTGACCTCGTTCTGCACGTCGACCGCCGCAAGGTCCGGGTTGGTGCCCACCTGGAACGTGATGGTGACCTTGGCGCCGCCGTTATTCTTGCTGTTCGACTCCATGTAGATCATGTTGGGCAGCCCGTTGAGCTGCTTTTCCAGGGGCGCGGATACCGAGTCGGCCACGCTGTTGGCAGTGGCGCCGGGGAAGGTCGCGGACACGCTCACCGAGGGCGGGGTGATGTCCGGGTACTGGTCAATGGGAAGGTTCGCCGCGGCGATGGCGCCGACGATCACGATCACGATAGAGATGATCGAGGCGAAGATCGGGCGGTCTATGCAGAGGCGGGAGATCACTCCGTACTGTCCCCGCCTGACTCGTTCGCCGGTGCTTTTACCGCGGCCTTGGCTGCCGCTGCCAGTTCAGCCTCGTACTCCTGCAGCCCGATCGGCTCGACCAGGCTGCCGTGGTAGACCTTGTTGATACCGTGGATGATGATCGGTTCCCCAGGGTCCAGGCCCTTCTCGACAATGAGCTTGCCGTCGACTATCGGGCCGATAAAAATCAGCCTCCGTTCAACCCGCTGGTTGGGCAGGACCACGTAGACGTAGACGCCCCCCTGCTCGATGAGAATGGTTTCCTCGGGAATCAACAGTGCGTTGTACAGGGTCTCCAGGGGCAGTTTGACGCGGGTGTACTGGCCCGGGAGAAGTTCCTTGTCGGGGTTGGGCAGCACGGCGCGAATGGCGAATGTGCCGGTCTGCGGATTGACCTGGGGGTCGGTGAACGCAACCTTGCCCTTGTACCGGTAGATACTGTCGTCGGGCAGGGTGACTGTGACTTCCCCCTCGACCGTGGTGCCCTCGCGCTCGGTCTTCCTGTCCTCACGCTCCGAGGTCACGCGCCTTCGGGCGTTGAGGTAGTCCAGGGCGGACATGGAGAAGTAGACGTGAATGGGGTCGATCTGGCTCACCGTGGTCAGTGGCTCCGTACCGCTGGCGCGGATGAGTGCCCCGACATCGACCTCCGACTCGCCGATCAGGCCCGCAATGGGCGCCTTGATCTCCGTGTAGTCCAGCTCCAGTTGCGCGTTCCTGAGATCGGCGCGGGCTTCCAGCACGGCGGCCTCGCCCTGTTGCACCGCGGCGATGGCGTTGTCGTAGTCGAGCTGGCTCGCCGCGTCCTCCTCGAACAGCGGCTTGATGCGGGCCACGTCGCGGCGTGATTTCGCCAGCGCGGCCTCCCGGCTCTTCAGGGTCGCCTCTGCGCGATCCAGCGCCGCCTGGAAGGGAGCGGGGTCGAGCCGGTACAGCGTATCGCGCGAGCGGACCAGGCTGCCCTCCACGAAACTGATCTCCTCGAGGAACCCGTCCACCCGCGGGTTGACCTCGACGCGCTTGCTGGCACGCGTCTGGCCGACGTAGTTGCCGTAGAGGGTGACTGATTCCTGCTGCGCCGGCGTGACCACCACGCGCACCGCTTCTTCTTCCGGCGGCGGTGCCTCGCAGGCGATCAGCGCCAGGGCAACTCCGCCGTAAAGGAACACCCGGGATGGGGACATTTGCATACCAGCTCCCGCTTCGAGGTTTTTAATTCTTGTGAGCAGCTATTAAAGCACAACCAGTGCTGCACCTTTGTGCTGCCCGGGGGAGTGGTTGGTGTGTCGGTGTGCGGGGTTGGCGGCCCCCGCAGGTCAGAGGTCGTTCAGGCGGCGGTTTTATCGCGCGCGCCCACCGGGGGGCCGATGTACTTGGCGCGGGGGCGGATCAGCCGGCTGTCCCGGCTGAATTCCAGGAAGTGCGCGATATAACCATAGACGCGCGACATGGCGAACATCGCCGTGAAGTAATGGGTGGGAATGCCCAGGCTGTGGAACACCGCGCCCTTGTAGAATTCGACATTGGCCCAGATTTCCTTGCCCTTGGCGCCGAATTCTTTCTGGCAGGCCTCCTCCACCGCCACGAGTACCGCCAGCAGGTTGGCGCTCTCCTCGTTCTGGCACAGCTCCATCGCCATGGGTTTCAGCAGCTTCGCACGGGGGTCTACGGTGCGGTACTCGCGGTGACCCATGCCCATGATCTTCACTTTGTTGGCGAGGCTGTCCCTGACGTAGGCCTCCGCCTTGTCCGGCGAGCCGATCTCCATCGCCATCTCCAGTGCCGCCTGGTCGGCGCCGCCGTGCAGTCGGCCGAACAGCGTACCGATGCTCGCGGAGATACACGATTGGATGGGGGACAGGGTGCTGGCACAGACGCGGCCCGCGAAGGTGCCGCAGTTGAAACTGTGCTCCATCTGCAAAATCTGTGCGGCGTCGAGCATACGCCGCTGTTCCTGGGTGGGCTTGATGCCGCTGAACATGCTCAGGAAGTTCTCGTGGAACAGGCGCCCGGGGACCGGCGGCAGGATAGCCTTGCTCTGGCTCAGGCGGTGATGCGCCGCGATCAGTCCCGTCATCTTGGCGGCGAGGAACAGGCCGTGCTCGGCGTCGGTGCCGACGTCCAGCATCTCATCCCCGGGGGGTGTCAGCAGGGGGACCATGCCCTGGAGCATCAACATGGGGTGCAGGTCACGGTTCACCTGTTGCAGCAGGTCGATCTCCGCGTGGCTGAGCCGCGTGTGGCGGCACATGAACTGCTTGAGCTTGCTCTTTTGCCGCTCGTCCGGCCAGCTGCCGAACAGCACCATCCACACCACGTGCAGGAAGGGCACGCCGACCAGGTCGTTGATATCGATGCCCCGGTAGCTCAGCAGGCCGCGCTCGCCGTCGACATCGGAGATGGCGGTCTCGCCGACGACGACGCCGGCGAGGTCATAGGAAATAAGGGTTTCTTCTTCGGACATAGTGGTGTTCCCGGGATGGCGAGGGACTGGATGGTAATTTTTCACAGTATACCCCCCTACTATAATTAGTAGCGTTAATTATACTTATCCTAGTATTAGAGACACTAATATGCGTTTGGAAAACAGTGAGTTACGCGCATTTCGTGCGGTGATAGAGGAAGGGGGCTTCAAACGCGCCGCTGACGCCCTGCATATCAGCCAGTCGGCGGTGAGCCAGGCCGTGGCGGGACTGGAGTCGAAGCTGGACGCGCCCCTGGTGCTGCGCGGCAAGGACCTGCGCCTGACCGAGGTCGGCCGACGGCTCTTCGAGCACGCCGTCGACGTGCTGCGGGACGAGCAGCAGACGCTGGAGGACATCGCCCAGCTCAAGCAGGGCAAGCGCGAAACCCTGAGCCTGGCGCTCAGCGCGTCCATCAACCGTTTTTTCGCGCCCGACCTCATCAGCCGCTACCACGGGGAGAACAACCAGACGCGTCTCAAGGTCGCGGAGATGCCGGCGCGCAGTATCATTTCCGCCGTGTTGTCCGGGCAGGTGGAACTGGGCCTCGGCCCCTTCCAGAAGGACATGGGCGCCTTCGCGACAGTGCCGCTGTACCGCGATTCACGGCACCTGGTGGTCAGTCCCAGTCACCCGCGCTACGCGGAGATGATCCAGGGGGACGAACGGGCCCTGAAACTGACCCCGCTGATTACCTCGGCGCTGGATAACCCGGAGATGCGCCCGGCCATGCAGCGCATACGCGACCGCTTCAGCACCGTGTGGGAAGTCAGCAGCCTGTCTTTGCGCATACACATGGTGGCCGAGGGCATGGGCGTGACGTTCATCGATCGCAAGCTGCTGGAGGAACATCCCACCTGTGAAAACTTTCGTATCATGGACGACGTATCTTTCGGCACCATCGACAAGGAGGTCGGGCTGTACTACCGCGCCGGGCGCACTGTTTCGAACAGCGCGCGCAACTTCATCGACCTTTGCCAGCGTTACTGGAGCCTGTAGAGTGAGCGACGATACCCCGCACCAGGTCCACGGAGACTACAGGCGTTGACACTGCGCGACAGTAACGTCGAAAAACTCGGCGAGGATATTTTCGATGTGCTGGTGATAGGCGGCGGTATCAACGGTGCCGTATCCGCGGCGTCCCTGGCCGGGCGCGGGGTGCGGGTGGCGCTGATTGACCGCGGCGACTTCGCCGGCGGCTCCAGTTCCAGTTCCTCCAATCTCGCATGGGGCGGCATCAAGTACCTGGAGAGCGGGGAGTTCCTGCTCGTAGACAAGCTGTGCCGCTCGCGCAACCGGTTGATGCGCGCCTACCCCTCCACCGTGAAGGAGGTGCGCTTTCTCACCACCATCCAGCGCGGCTTTCGTGTCTGGCCGTTTTTTGTCTACCTCGGCAGCCTGCTGTACTGGGTGATGGGGCGTTTCGTCACGGCGCCGCCGCGCTACTACGCGGCGAACACGGTGGAGCGGGCGGAGCCCGTGATCAACACGGAAAACGCGGCGGGCGGCCTGGAGTATTCCGACTGCTACCTCTACGACAACGACGCGCGCTTTGTCTTCAACTTTGTGCGCCGCAGCCTCAACTACGGTTGCATCGCCGCGAACTACGTGGAGAGCACCGGCGCCCGGTACGCCGATGGCCTGTGGACGGTGTGCGCCCGGGACGTGGTGCGCGGCGGCGAATTTGACATCCGCGCCAGGGCGCTGGTCAACGCCTGCGGGCCCTGGGTGGATGAGCAGAACGGGATTGCATCAGAGCAGACGGAGTACCGGCACCTGTTCTCCAAGGGCGTGCACCTGGTCGTGGACCGCGTCACCGACAACAAACGCGTGCTCGCATTCTTCGCGAGCGACGGGCGCCTGTTTTTCTTAATTCCCATGGGCCCCAAGACCTGTATCGGCACGACGGACACGCAGGTGGACACGCCCGACGTGGCGGTCACCGACCAGGACAGGGACTTCGTGCTGGAGAACGTCAACGCCCTGCTGGACCTGGACCCGCCCCTGACGCGGTCGGACATCATCGCAGAGCGTGTCGGTGTGCGCCCCCTGGCCATCGCCGGCGAAGGCGGCGAGGCCGACTGGGTGCAGCTGTCGCGCAAGCACGTGATCGAGGCGGATGAGAGCCGCCGCCACCTGAGCATATTCGGCGGCAAGCTCACCGACTGCCTGAACGTGGGCGACGAGGTCGCCGGGTGGATGGAGCGTCTCGGCATCGAGGTGCCGGAGGCGGGCAACCGCTGGTACGGCGAGCCCGGTGACGACATGCGCGACGAATTCATGTTGCAGGCCAAGCTGATGGACCTCGACAGCATGACCGCCCCGTCTTCCTCCGAACCGCTGTCGGAGCGTTTCTGGCGGCGCTACGGAGAAACCGCGTTCGGCCTGCTCGAGCGCATTCGCGAGGACGAGAGCTGTGTGAAGCTACTGATAGAGAATGCGGAGTACACGCGCTGTGAAATAGAACTGGCGGCACGTCGCGAGATGATCGTGCGCCTGGAGGATTTCATGCGGCGCCGCTCGAAAATTGAACAGGTGGTGCGGCGCGCGGATATCGCCGCCGCCCCGGGGCTTCGTGAAGCCTGCGAGATCCTATTCGGTGAGGAAGCGGACGCGCGGCTCGCGGAGTACCTCGAAGGTATCGGTCAGAACTGAGGTTCCGGGCCGTGCACACCCAGGTAGTGTGAGCTGAGGTTCGGCCGTTCCGCGAGGGTCTCGTTGATCTCGTAGATGCGCTCGTAGTTGGTCTCGAGGATCAGCCAGCGGCCGTCCTCCTTCACGTAGCGATCCCAGTACAGAGCGGTGCCGTGGGTGAACGCGTTGTGGTTGAGGATCCACATGTTGTCGGCGAGGTACCAAATGCCTGTGGCCTCGGTCTCGCTCAGCATCTGGATCTCCGGGTGATGTGCGTTGTGCTGACCCACCGCCTCGCGGCTGAATGCCTGCCCGATGTTGTCGACATATTCCTGCCGGCCGTCCAGGTTCCACTCGTAGCCGCCGCCCTTGAAGCGCACCTTAACATCGGCGTGGAACAGTGTGCCCAGTTCCTCCAGGTTGCAGGTGTCCACGCAGCGGAAGTAGGCGTGCTTGAGCTGCTTGATGGCCTCGATGTCCATCAGGCGCTGGATGTCCCTGCGCAGTTCCTCGATGCCGCCATCGCTGGCGTTCAAAGGAATGCCGTCCGTAATTCCCAGGTTGGCCCTGTTCAATACCTGTCGTTCGCTCATGCCCTCAACCTCCGCGCGGCCCGGTAGTGTCTGTGTGTACAGTTGTCCAGCCGAATGATAGACGATCCGCTGCCGGCCGACGGTCTGCCCAGTCGTGCCAGTGGCGCTTTTCGCGCTCAGCAGCGCTCTACAAGGAGTGCGCAGCCGCTGCCCGCGGCGCCGCTGGCGGCCACGAGTCCGGTGCCGAGGTCGCGGCGCTCCAGCTCGTCCAGCAATGTGCCCGCCATCATCGCGCCGGTGGCGCCCATGGGGTGGCCGAGGGCGATGACACCGCCGTTGACGTTGCACCTGTCCTCGCCGATGCCCAGGTCGCGGCGGGCCTTGACCATGGTGGCGGCGAAGGCCTCGTGAATCTCGAACAGGTCGACCTGGGCCGTGTCCATGCCGCGCTCGCCCAGAACCCGGCGGGCGGCGGCAATGCAGCCGGAGAGCACCTGCAGCGGCTCGCCGCAGGCGCTGGCGGCGTGAAGTATCCGCGCCCGCGGCGGTCGCCCGGTGTGTCTCTCCAGCGCTGCGCCGCCTATGAGCACCACCGCCGCGCCGTCGCACATGGCCGGGGAATTACCCGCCGTGTGTACGTGGTCTATCGCCTCCAGCGTCGGGTATGCGGCCAGTTGAACAGCGTCGGCGCCGCCCGCGCCGATCTCCTCGAAGGCCGCCGGCAGGGCCGCGAGGTCCGCCATGGACAGCGACTCGCGGATACACTCGTCCTGTGTGACGGTAATACCCCGTTCAGTGTTCTCGATGGGCACGACGGAGTGGAACCAGCCCTCCCTTCGGGCGCGCGCTGCACGCTGCTGGCTCGCCAGGGCGACGGCGTCCGCCGCGGTGCGGTCGACACCCTCGAGGGTGGCGATCAGGTCGGCCCCGCTGCCCATCATCAGCACGCGCGACGCCCGCGCGAGTTCCGGATCGGTAAACACGGCGGCGGCATCGGCCAGCAGGGGCACGCGCGACATCATCTCGACGCCGCCCGCCACCACCGCCCCCTCCAGCCCCGCGTCGACCTTCAGGGCTGCGATGGCAATGGCGTCGAGGCTGGAGGAGCAGAAGCGATTGACCGTCAGGCCGCCGATACGCTCCGGCCAGCCGCTGTACAGCACCGAGCTGCGGGCGATGTTGCCGGCCTGCTCGCCGTGCTGGGTGACACAGCCCAGGATGACCTCGCCCACGGCGTCGGGACTGAGACCGCTGCGCGCGGCCAGGGCGGCGTAGAGTTGGCGCAACAGTTCCTGGGGTCTCAGGTCGTGGAGGCCGCCGTCGGGTTTTGCCCTTGTGCGCGGGCTGCGAACTGCATCGTAGATGAAGGCGTCATTCACTCGGCGACCCCGACGACGAAGCTCGCGCAGGTCGTCGTGCTGCCGCCGACATTGAAGGTGATCATGTTGCGGGCGCCCTGGACCTGGCAGGCGCCGGCCTCTCCCGTCACCTGCCGCGCGCAATCCAGCAGCATGCGCACACCTGTGGCGCCCACCGGGTGGCCCAGCCCGATCAGGCCGCCGCTGGGATTGATGGGGAAGTCGCCGTCCCGCGTGATACGGCCCTCTTCTACCGCCTTCCAGCTCTCCCCGGGGGCGGTGAGGCCGCAGTGATCGATGGCCATGTACTCGGTGACGGTGAAGCAGTCGTGGGTCTCCAGGCCGTCCAGCGCCCCGATGTCATCGAGCCCGGCGCGCTGCAGGGCGTCCTCGAAGGTGGCCCGGGCGTGGGGAAACAGCAGGGGCTGTCCCGCTGAGAGCGCCAGCTTGGTTTCCAGCAGGATGGGCGCCGAGCGGTGGCCCCAGCCCTTTATCCGCGGAATGTCATCCAGGTGCAGGCCGCGGCGCGCGGCGTGTTCACGCGCGGCTTCCTCGCCCGCCAGGATGACACAGGCGGCGCCGTCGGTGATCTGGCCGCAGTCGAGTTTGCGCACGTTGCCGTCGATGACGGGGTTGAGTTCGTCGTCGTCGCTGAAACAACCCTCGGGGAAACGCCAGTCGCGCGTCTGGGCGTTGGGGTTGTCGCGCGCGTTGCCAAAGTTGACCTCGGCGATCCTGTTGAGATGGCTGCTGTCGATGCCGTGCCGCGCGTCGTACTCCCGCGCGATGCGGTCGAACATGTGCGGCCAGGGGAACTCGGCGCTGTCGGCCTCGTGACCGAGCCAGCGTGCGGCGCCGAGGTGCGCAGCGCCCGTGTGACCGTCGACGTTGCGCATCAGCTCCAGCCCCAGTACGCAGGCCACGCCGTAGTGGCCCGCCTCGATGTCACGCATGGCGCTGAGAACGGCGATGGATCCGGATGCGCAGGCGGCTTCGTGACGCGACGTGGGAATTGCCGCCAGCTCCGGGTAGACCTGCCCGAAGAACCCGCCCAAAAGCCCCTGCCCGGCGAACAGGTCGCCGACAAAGTTCCCCACGTGTCCGACCTCGATCTGTCCGGGCTCGATTGCCGCCGCGGCAACGGCGTCGCGCAGCACCTCGGCGAACATGTCGCTGATCTCAAGGCCCTCCCGCGCCCAGTTGCGGGCGAAATCGGTCTGTGCGCCGCCGAGTATATAGACAGGCTGGCTCATAACGGGTCTCCTTCGGGCCGCCGCGCCGCGCGCCGGGTCAGCCGATACTAGGCGCGCGCGGAGTGGGAGGCAAGGCCCGCGCCGGGCGCGGCGGTGCGTGCTACAGGGGGCCGCGGAGAGTGTGCGACTTGTGTCGTGTGAGCCCGGGGATATAATCCCGCAGACATTCCCCGACAGCGCCGTTGGCCCCTGGAGTTCCCTCGCGATGGGTTTAGTCCGCGAATACCCGACCACCGAGACCTGCATCGGCCCTGTGAGCCTGCTCGACGACGCGCCGTCGTGGATCTACGAGTTCGACAACCCCTACCTGCACGGGGTTTACGCTCCGACCGTCAGCGAAATCGAGGCGGATTGCCTGCCGGTGGAGGGCGAGCTGCCGGAAGACCTCTCGGGTGCGTATTTTCGCAACGGCCCCAACCCGGTACACCGGCCGCAGCACCGCTACCATCCCTTCGACGGCGACGGCATGGTCCACGGGGTTTACTTCCGGGACGGCGCGGCGTCCTACCGCAACCGCTATGTCCGGACAGGCGCGCTGCAGGAGGAAATGCGATCGGGCGAGTGCCTGTCACCGGGGGTGATGGGGCCCTTCGACTACAGCGCCTCCGCCTTCGGCATCAAGGACACCTCGAACACCGACGTATTCTGCTACGGCGGCGACCTGATGACGCTCTGGTACAACGCGGGCCACCCCTACCGCGTGGCTGCCAGCGACCTGGAAACCCGGGGCCACTACGGTCTGGAGGGCAGGTCGTCCCTGCGCATGTCGGCCCACTCGAAGGTGGACTGGAACACCGGCGAGCTGCTGTTCTTCGACTACGGTGACGAGCCGCCGTATCTCACCTACGGTGTGGCGGACGCGACGGGCAGGCTGCTGCACGAGGCGGCCATCGAACTGCCGGGGCCGCGCCTTCCCCACGACATCGGTTTCACCACGCACTACGCCATTCTCCACGACCTGCCTTTCTTTCACGATATGGAGATACTGAGGCGCCACAGGCAGCGGGTGCTCACCTTTCACCGGGACATTCCCACGCGCTTCGGCCTGTTGCCGCGCGATGGGCAGGGCGGGGATATCCGCTGGTTCGAGTGTGAGCCGTGTTACATCCTGCACGTGACGAACTGCTGGGAGGAGGGCGATTGGGTGGTGATGGACGGCTGCCGTTCTACCAATCCGATGCCCGACGTGCGCCCCGGCGACGGCGAGCTGGCATCGATGCTTGCTTATATGAGGCTCGAGGCGAACGCCTATCGCTGGCGCTTTAATCTCGTGACGGGCGAGGTGCGCGAGGGGGATATCGACGATCTCAACACGGAGTTCAACAAGTCCAATCCCCTGTTTCACGGTGTGAAGAGCCGCTACTCCTATCACCAGCGTATCCCCCTGGCGCACGAGGGCGGCCACACCCTGCGCTTCACCGGCCTGGTGAAGTACAACAACGACGACGGCAGCCGCACGGGCTGGGACTACGGCGAGGGTGTCTACGGCAGCGAGGCCGTATTCGCCCCGCGGACCGGCGCGAACCGCGACAGCCCCGAGGACGATGGTTACGTCATCACGCTGGTGACGGACAGTTCCGACTGGCGCTCACACTGCCTCGTTTTCGACGCCACCGACATCGCGTCGGGGCCGGTGGCACGGGTCGCCGTGCCCCAGCGCGTGCCCGCGGGATTTCACGCTACCTGGGCCAGGGGTGAGGACATTTTTCCGGAGATGCGCTAGAGCTGGAATTCCAGCGGTTGTACGCGCACACCGCGGCCCGAGTCCGCCTCAGGCGAGCGCTGTGAGAATGACCGACATGACCACGATGTAGAGAACGCGGTACCCGGACTGGATGAGGAGCAGCCGCCTGCCCCAGCCGCAGAAGAGGTTGTCCGAGAGCAGCGCCGGGAACACGATCCCGAGGCCGACGACCAGGCCGAGGAGGGCGCCGTCGCCCGGTGAACGGACCCCTGCCGCGGACAACAGGAAGCCGAGCGCCAGGGCGGTGAGCAGGCAGGCTAAAACACTGCCGATCATGGGACCCCTGGCGGAACCGAGTTCCTCCTCGGTCTTGCCGATACTCTCCATCCACGCCCGCCCGAACAGCAGGGGGGAATACCACAGTGCGCCGAGGATCATTCCCGCCGCGGTGGCCGCGACGATGCCGATAATACTCAATCTGCCGTCCTCCGATTGCCGTTCAGCCCGACCCGAAAAACCCTGCGCGGGTCGGGGACTTTCCACCCCGTGCAATGCCCTCCAAAAACCGGCGGAAGGCGCGCAAATACAGGTGTAGCAGGGAACCTGTGAACTGGTTTGCAGCACGGTTCGTTAATATATACTTCCCTACCCCTATATAGTATAAGCACGGTCTATACTCTGAAAAAATATGAATAGAGTATTGGTAAGGGAGCAGGCCTTACTCGATTGCCGACCCCATGTTGCGGAATGCTCAGTGCAGCCGGGGGGTGCGGGGAATCGCGGGCATTAACCCTAACTTTTGTAAGATTTCGGGGAGCGGGATTGAGCAGGACTGGCCGCTGTTACGTGCCGGGAGATGTAGACAGAGTATTACTGTGAACACCGTCGGCCCCATTTCAGAACACTCAGGCTATCACCATGAATCGGACTATCTACCTTAAACCTGGTTTCTACGTCGTGCTCGGCGACAAGCGTCGGATGGTGAAGTTTCCCCATTTCGAGGGCCAGTTGTCTCGCGCCGTGCCGGCGCGCATGGCGCTTGTCGACACGCTCAACGAGGGCTTCGAAGGCGAGGTCGATGAACTGGTGCGTTCGATCGCGGATAACCACGCGGCCAATGAATTCGCGGTGCGGCTGTTTTTCGACGCCCTCGAGGAACAGGGTTGCCTGACCGAGACGAAGCCGGAGAGCGTGCTGGAGGCAAGCGAGCCGCAGGCAGTGGGTTCGGCCTTGCCGGAAGGCGGCGTCGTTGTCCCTACCCCGGTTACGTTCCTCACCCAGGACGGCAGGTATCTCTGGTTCGACCACGGCGGAAAGCTGCTGCTCAGCCTCACCATGGCGGAAGTCAACCTGCTGTCTTTCTTCTCCGAGCCGATCGAGGTGAACGTGGCGCGCAAGCGCTACATGAACCGGAACAAGTTTCTACCCCTTGATGAGTCTGAGTTTGACGCCCTCATGCTGCGCCTTGCCGGTGCCGGCGTATTCGAGTCCGCGGAGGCGGAGGAAGACAGCGGCAAGGTGGGGCTGCTCCGCTCAGTCCAGCAGACCGATGTGCAGGAGCTGGTAGACAAGCGGGTTGCGGCCCACGATGAGATGGTGGCCAACGCCGGCAAGGATCTGGTGCAGGTAGTACCTGTGCACGTGCAGAAGGCTTGCGCCCCCGCGTCGCTGGGAATGGTGATGGCCTACGCCATGGAGTACGAGGGGGGGCGCCTGAAGGATCGCTATGACTTTGTGCCCATGTTCCTGACCGACGAGGAGCGCACGGTCGCGCGCGCCGACGTGCCGGGTGTATTCCTGTTCTCCAATTACCTTTGGACCGTGGAGGAAAATCTCCAGATCGCCGCGGCGGTCAAGGCGGTCAACCCGCTCAATATCACTATCCACGGCGGGCCGAGCACGCCGTCCTATGACAAGGATCGCGAACAGTTTTTCCGTGAAAACCCCCAGGTCGATATCGCCGTCAGGGCCGAGGGTGAGGCCACGTTTGCGGACGTACTGGACAAGCTGGAGGTGGGCACGGGCAGTCTCGAGTCACTGCGCGCGGTGCCGGGAATCAGCTTCCGCAGTGGAGACGGTGTTCACACCACCGAGGACCGGGAGCGCATCGCCGATCTCAACACGATCCCGTCTCCCTATCTTATGGGGTTGTTCGACGAGTTTGGTTCGGTCGGCGCCTACGCTATTTTCGAAACCAACCGTGGCTGTCCTTACGGCTGTACGTTCTGTGACTGGGGGTCCGCGACCCTGTCCAAGGTGCGCCGATTTGACCTCGACCGGGTCTTCGCTGAACTGGAGTGGTCTGCGAAGCACAAGATCGAAAATGCATCCCTGGCAGACGCCAACTTTGGTATGTTGGAGCGCGATGTCGATATCGCCGTCAAGATCACCGACCTCAAGCGTGAGTACGGTTATCCGCGATTCGTGCCCATGAACTACGCCAAGAACCAGGTGAGGTATCTCAGGAAGATTGTTGAGATCTTTGCCGAGGTGGATATTCTCACCGAGGGCCTCGTCTCACTACAGTCCATGGATGAGACAACCCTGAAGGTCATCGACCGCTCCAATATCAAAATCGAGAAGTACCAGGAGCTGGCCACCGAATTCCGTATCGCCAAGTTGCCTCTTGCGGCTGACATCATGATGGGCCTGCCGGGTTCAACGCCGGCGTCCTTCGCTGCTGATCTCCAGAAGTGCACAAACCTCAACCTGAGAGTGCGCGCCAACAGGACGACCCTGCTGCCGAACAGCCCGATGAACGAACCGGGATACCGGGAGGAGCACGGAATCGTCGCCAAGCCGGGCGAGATCGTCATGGAAGCCGCGAGTTATACCCGCGAGGACTGGCATGAAATGGACAGGCTGCGCCTGGCCTACTACCTGTTTGATGCTTATGGCCTCCTGCGTTACGTGGCGCGGTTTGTCCGTCGCGAAGTGGGAATCGGCGAGGTGGAGTTCTACGACCATATTCGCAAAATCAACCCGGATCACGCCGCAGAATTTCCCGTAGTCGCCACCGCGCTGGACACGATGGAGCGGCACATGGCGCCCCCGGGGTCCTGGGGGCTGTTTATCCAGGAAATCAGCCAGTACGTGCAGAAGTACCTGGGCGTGAAGGACGACTCCGCTCTGGGCACGACGCTGGAGGTGCAACTCGCCCACCTGCCGTCGCCGGGACGCGAGTTCCCGGTGGTGCTGGAACTCGAGCACGATTTTGCCTCATGGCAGGATTGCATGTTTACCGCTCGCGACGAGGGACACCATCACGACTGGGAGAACCATATTCCGCGCCTGTCGGAATTCGGCCCCGCGAAGCTCTCTATTGAAGATCCCGGCGGCGTCTGCGAGCGCGACATGGGCAGGCACAAGAAAATTCTGGATATGAACCTGGTGACCTGGGACCTGGTCTCCGAGATTGCCAGGCCGCGCCTGGGATTGGTGTCCCAGGCCTCCTAAAAGAAGCGCCCCTCTGCCAGGCCCGACGCCACCGGAGTCGACTCACCGGCGGCGTCCCTCCATGGGCCCTGATGGGCTGTGCTCGTCACGTCTCGATCTTCACCGGGTGAACCGGGGCCTTGCGGCCGCCCGGGTTCAGTTCGCGCATCGACGGAATCATCGCGCCCAGGGCCGCCTCCCGGTTGGTTGGCGCCGGGTGTGTGCTCAGGAACTCCGGGGGCGCGTCGCCGCCCTCCGCACCCATCTTCTGCCACAGGGTCACCGCGGCGTCCGGGTCGTAGCCGGCACGCACCGCCAGTTCCATGCCCAGGCGGTCCGCCTCCGACTCCGCCGTGCGGCTGTTGGGCAGGGTGAGCGCGAGTTGTGCGGCGACCGCCGCACCCCCCATGGCCGCAACGGGGCGATCCGACATCGCACCCACCGCCACGACCCCGATGGTGGTGGCCATGGCGCGCGACATGCGCTCCGCCGTGTGATTGGCCAGGGCGTGGGAAATTTCGTGCCCCATGATCTGTGCGAACTCGTCGTCGGTGAGCTTCAGCTTTTCGAACAGTCCCGTGTATACCGCCATGCGGCCGCCGGCCATGCACCAGGCGTTCACGGTCTCGGGGTCGTCGATGATCGCCACGCTCCACTCCCAGTTTGCCGAATTGGGATACTGCTCCACCGCGATCGTAACCAGACGGCCGGTGATGCGCGACACGCGGTCCGCCATGACCGGGTCGGTAACCAGCTTGTTTTCTTTATCCAGCTCGTTGACCGTGCTGATATAGGCCTTGCGCGATTCCACGATGGCCGACTCGGGGGAAATCAGCATAAGCTGGGAGCGGCCCGTGGGGCTCGTGGCGCAGGCGCTTAACAGGCCCATGGCGAGGAGGGTAACCAGTAGTCGTTTCATGGGGTCGCTCGTGGATACATAGCGTGGATGTCATAATATTAGACCATAATCCGGACCCAAAATTTCATGTGAGTTACACATGAAGGGAGAGTTCCCACGGAGCCTGGACAGCGAGGATCCCTTGATTATTGAAACCCGCGCGCACGGTCGGGCCGGCCTGATCGGCAACCCCTCGGATGGGTACTTCGGCAAGACCATCTCGGTCATCCTGCGCAACTTTACGGCGGGGGTGACCTGCTACGAATCCCCCCTCCTCAATATCGCCCCCTGCCAGCAGGACCGCATGAATTTTGCCTCCCTGGAGGAGCTGGCGGAGGACGTGCGGCTCAACGGCTATTACGGCGGCCTGCGCCTGGTAAAGGCCGCGATCAAGCGCTTCCTGGACTACACCCGGGAGGAGGGGGTTCAGCTGGCGCCACGCAACTTCACGCTGGAGTACCATACGGACATTCCCGTGCGTGTCGGTCTCGCCGGGTCCTCCGGAATCGTCACCGCGGCCATGCGCGCACTGATGCGTTTCTACAGTGTCGACATCCCGCCACACCTGCTAGCCAACCTCGTTCTCAGCGTGGAGCTGAATGAGCTGGGCATCGGCGCCGGTCTGCAGGACAGGGTGGTACAGGCATACGAGGGTGTGGTGTTCATGGACTTCGACCGGCAGCTGATGGAGCAGCGCGGTTACGGCGTCTACGAGTCGCTCGACCCGGCGCTGCTGCCGCCCCTGTTTGTGGCCTATTACGATGCTCTCTCCGAGGGTTCGGAGGTCACCCACAACGACCTGCGCAGCCGTTTCAATCGCGGCGACCCCGAGGTGCTGGCGGGCATGCGGGACTTCGCGGCGCTGGCACAGGAGGCGCGTGACCTGATTGTCGCGGGCAGCGGTGCGGAGATCGCGCCGCTGCTGGCGGAGAACTTTGCCCTGCGCGCCCGGCTTATTAACGTCAGCGACGGCAACCGGCAGCTGGTTTCCATTGCGGACGGACAGGGCGCCTGCGCCAAGCTCGCGGGGTCCGGCGGCGCCGTTATCGGTACCTACGACGGCGACCCGGGGCGCTTCGCGGCATTGCAACAAGCCTACGGCGAGATCGGCGCACAGGTCATTCACCCGCGAATCGCACCCGATGACGAGGAGAGCGGCGCAGCATGAACCAACCGGTAAAGAAGGCCATTATCCCCGCCGCGGGTCTGGGCACCCGCTTCCTGCCGATGACCAAGTCCAGCCCCAAGGAAATGCTGCCGATCGTCGACAAACCGGTGATCCAGTTTGTTGTCGAGGAGGCGGTGGAGAGCGGCATCGAGGACATCCTGATCGTCACCGGCCGGGGCAAGCGCGCCATCGAAAACCACTTCGATTACGCGCCGGGACTGGAGGCGCACCTGCGGCGCCAGGGCAGGGAGGACAAGGCCGATCTCGTGCGGGGCATCGGCGAACAGGCGAACATTTTCTTCGTGCGCCAGAAAGAGCAGCTGGGCCTGGGTGACGCCGTGCGCCACGGGCGCCGGTTTGTCGGCGACGAACCCTTCGCCCTGCTGCTGGGCGATACCATCATCGACCCCGGCCCCGGGACTGGTGTACACGGCCTGGAGGAGCTCCTGCGTGTATACACAGAGCACGGGAAGAGCGTTGTCGCCGTGCGCAGGGTGCCCGACAACCTCGTGTCCCACTACGGAATCGTCGACGGGGACTTCGTCGACAGCGGCCCCGGGGAGCTCTACGCCCTCAACCGGCTGGTGGAGAAACCCGCTCCTGAAGCAGCGCCCTCGGACCTTGCGATCGCGGGGCGCTACATTTTCACACCGGAGATTTTTGACTGTATCGAAGGGATAGAGGCAGCGGCGGACGGCGAGATACAGTTGACGGATGCCATGAATCTACTTGCCGCGAAGGGCGGGGTATTGGCGCTGGCCTGGGAGGCGCAGCGCTACGACATCGGCAACAAGGCCGACTACGTGCGCTGTTTCATCGAATTTGCGCGACGGCACCCGGAGACGCGCGACGCGGTGGAGGAGTACCTGGCGGGCCCGCGCTAGGCACGGGCCCGAAGCAGGACTAGCTGTAGATCGGCAATCCCTCGTCGATATCGTGGTTGGCCTCTTCGGGGGTCTGCATTCCCTGGGTCGGCACGATACCGTTGACCTCCTCGCGAATACCTCCCACCTGGTCAGGCGCCGCGTAGAACTGGGAGTACCATTTGCGGTTGCGATTGAAGGGGCCGTCGGTCTTGAGTTGCATGATCTTCAGGGCCGGGCGCTTGTTCGCCCAGACGTTGAAGTCCGCGCCGAAGGCCTCCAGGGCGCCGGCCTGGAACTCCTTCTGGGCGGCCTTGTGCTCCTCGGTTACCGGCGCGGCGGGTGCCTTGTAGAGCACCGCGTGGAAGCACTTGGAAACACCGTCATCCACGGGCGTGTTGGCGATCAGCTCGAACATCTCGTTGCCGCCGAATACCTGCTTGGACAGCAGGATGCCCGGCCCGGTGTACCAGGTGGTGGTATAGAGGTAGGTCTGGTAAAGCTGCATGGGCCCACCCTGGCGCTGCACGCAGATGTGGTCGCGGAACTCGTTCTCGAAGTACTCGCTCGGCGCGCCGTGGGTGGGGCCGAGGTGGCGCACGTCCGCCATGTTGTCGAGGATTTCCTGGGGGTGGATGGGCAGTTCGCCGAGGTGATCCAGTTCCCAGCGCACCCACTGGGGATCGTCCCACTCTTCCAGGAAGGGGGCGTCGTACTCGGGCGCGGCGCCGTCCGGGTCGTACCACGCCATGATGCAGCCCATGTTGTCGACCACGGGGTAGGAGCGGATCGATGCCGACTTGGGGCAGGGCCCGTCGTGGTAGGGGATGTCGTCCACGTCGCCCTGGGGGTTGTAGCGCCAGCCATGGTAGGGGCAGCGGATGGAGTCGCCCTCGATCTGCTCACCGTTCTTGACGATCATCGCGCTGGTGCTGGCGGTCAGGTGTGTTCCCATATGGGCGCAGTAGGCGTCCAGCAGGACGGGCTTGCCGCTTTCCCCACGGTACAGGGCCAGGTCCTGGCCGAAGAAGCGCACCGCCATGGGGCCCTGGTCCAGCTCGGAACTCTCCGCGACGATGAACCACCCCCGGGGGTAGGTGTTCGGTCCCAGGTTGTAATCAGCAGCCGTTGCCATGGTCTCTTACCTTCTTTGATTCGCGATGAGGGAAGTATAAACCGGGTGCGGGGAAGGGGTATTGTCCTGACGCAACAGGGCGGCAGGGACCCCTGAACGGCTCAAATATTCAACTGTTTCCTCGACTGTTGCCGGGCGGGTCCATTTCCCTGAACCGGCGCCCCAGGTATACCCCGACGGCTGCCCACAGGGCTGCGATTCCGGCGCCCACGGCGGCCATCGCGCCCAGGCCGAGCCCCACCTTGCTGGTCAGCAGGGTAAAGGCCCAGGCATTGAGCATGTCGCCGCCGCGGTAGACCACAATGTCGATCACGGGCTTGGTCTTGAAGCGGGTCTCCCGGCTCACGGCGGTGAACAGCATCTCCCGTGCCGGTCGGGTAACCGCGTAGTTGCCCGCCCGTCGCGCCACCTGTACAGCGACCACGACGGAAACCAGGGGCGCGGCGGCGAGTATCAGCATGCCGCCGCAGATGAGCACGGGTATCAGCGCAAGGGTCGCAGAGACGCCGAAGCGCTGTGCAAAGCGACCCGTAGCAAACATGGCGACCACCACGGTCAGGCTGTTGACCGCGAGGTCCATGCCCCCCCAGATCTGTGTGCGCGCCTCCCGGTCGAAGTCCGCGAGCAGGTTCTTCAGCTCGAAATAGACGAAGGAGCTGATGGCGGTGTAAAGGAAAATGAACAGCCCTATGTAGAGCAGGTAGGGACTCTTCATGAAGTCGCCGAACCCCGCCAGAGGGGTGCCGCCGATGTACTCGAAATCTTCGGTGCGCGCCGCCACCGCCTCGTTGTGCAGGTCGGAGGACTTGAGGCGCTGCACCCACATCACAAGCGGCAGGGCCAGGACGACGAGCACCGCTGCCATCAGCATGAGACCGTCGGTGCCCAGATCGCCCACCAGGAAGGTCGCCACGGTGGGGCCGACCAGGCCGCCGATACTGGCGCCGGCGCCGATAAAGCCGAACAGGCGCAGTGACTGGGGTTTGCTGAAGGTGTCCGACATGAAACTCCAGAATACGGAGATGTGGAACAGGCTGAAGAGGCTGATCCAGACGTAGAAACTCTTGTCCAGCAGCGTGCGTTCCGCGATGTACTGGGTGCCGAAATAAAAGAGGACGAAACTCGCAGCGAAAAAGGTATACACCGTGGGCACGATGCGCTGGAAGCGCACCCGGGCCACGACGGCGCCGTAGAGGGAAACCGCGAAGAAGCTGACGAAAAATGTGCAGGTCCACAGCCAGCTCACCTCCGCGTCGGTCCAGTCCGACGCCATGGCGTCGCGCACCGGGCGCAGGATGTAGTAGGAGGTCATCAGCATGAAGACCAGGCTGAATGACGCCAGGGTGGCGCGGGTCTCCTCGGGGTGGATGTCGCAAGCTTTCGACAGCAGGCGCTGCAGCCCTGAACCGGCCGTCGAGGTGCCCATCAAGACACCGACTCAAAGACGCGGAGCATCTCGGCGCGCTGGTCCGCGTCGGGCACGACCCCGACATTGGCGCCCATGTTGTCCACCATGTGCTTGACCTTGGAGGTGGCGGGGATGATGCAGGTGACCGCCGGGTGGGCGAGGATGAACTTGAGGAAGAACTGGCCCCAGCTGTAGCAGTCCAGCTCCGCCGCGAAGGCCGGCAGCTCGTGGCCGCGCGTGTCGCCGAACAGGGAGCCGCGCTGGTAGGGGCGGTTGATCATGGTGGCGATACCGCGATCCGCCGCCAGCGGCAGCAGGGTCTGTTCGGTCTCACGGTCTTCGATGTTGTAGCTGAACTGCACGAAGTCCAGGGGCTCGCTCTTCATCACTTCCATGAATTCCTTGTGGTTGCGTCCGTTGGAGGTGGTGATGCCGATATAGCGCACCCTGTCCTCGGCCTTCCAGCGCTTCAGCGTAGCCAGGTGGGTCTTCCAGTCCTTGAGATTGTGCACGGCGATGAGGTCGAAGCGCTCGACGTTCATCAGGCGCTCCGACTCCTGCATCTGCGCAACGCCCTTTTCCTCACCCTTGACCCACACCTTGGTCGCCGCAAACACCGCCGGGGCCGGCTGCATGGCGCGCAGCACGTCGCCGACCCGCTGCTCCGCCTTGCCGTACATGGGGGATGAGTCGATGACCGTGCCGCCCCACTCGGTGAAGGTCTGCATGATCGCGGTCAGGTTGGCCATGGACTCCGGGTCGCCCCGGGTATCGAAGGTCCGGGACGTGCCCATGCCGATCACCGGGATGAGCTCGCCGGTGGAGGGAATGGGACGATGGATAACCGGCGGTCGTTTTCTCGTCAGGGGGATGGCCTGTTCCGCCGCGACGGGTAGAGAAGTCAGGGCCAGCGCCCCGGCACCCAGCTTGATGAGATCCCTGCGGTCGATCATGACGCTACCCCGCCGTCAAAAGGTGGCGCCCAGTGTTTCAGCCCCGGAAGAGGGGGTCAAGGCTTGTGGCGCGCCCGGGGCGCCTACTTTGGCAGCAGGAGCTTCACCGTAAACTGCGCGCTCCAGTCGGGTCCGAAGCGCGGCTTCTCCGCATTCCAGAAGGCCATGAGTTTGAAGTCAACGGGCTGCTGCCCGAAACGCACCAGGCGGCCGCCGCCCCCGCCGAGCGGCACGGTCCACTCCTCGCCGCTCTGTGCTTCCCAGTTGGCGGTCATGGTGGTGGTGGCCGAGAGATACCAGCCGTCGTCCAGGTTGTAATTGAGAATGGGCTGCACGACGGACTTGTTGATGTCCGGCTCGTCGTCATCGCCGGCAAAGTCCCAGATGTTCTGCAACAGCAGGCCCACCACCCAGTTGCCGGGCATGCTGAGTACCACCGCGGCCGGGCCGGCGGACCAGGTGTCGGTGCCCAGGGTGGAGTCGGTGTTGGTGGGCAGTTCAATGACCGGGCCGACGCCCCAGATGATCTTGCCGGGTTGTGCCGGTGAGAAGAAGGCCTGGTACTGCAGGTTGCCGAGGCCGAATTCGCTGCCTGATCCCGGGAAAACTTCCAGGCCCCCGAGATCGCTCTGGTCTTCCGGCGCGAGCTCGACGGCGTCCTGGCCCTCCAGGTAGATCACCGGCGCGATGAAGCGGTTGATCAGGTTGAGCTTGTCCCCGACGGGTGTGGGGATAACCGGCTTGACGATCGTCGTCCACGCCCGCTCGCCCGAGGGGCCCACGTCGAAGTACAGGTTGTTTTCGATGGGAATGGAGACGAGATTGGCGACCGGGTTCTGCGACTGCTTGGCGAGGGCTGATTCGTCTGCCGCCGCCAGCGCGGCCGTCGATACCAACAGGCTGAACAGCAGAATTCTGATCATGGGGGGCACCTCGAAGCGGTTTGCTGCGGATTGTTGCGGATTGTTGCAAAGAGCATAGCAACCCGCCCGAATGTCTCACATCAGAATTTGGTCAACGCCCGTCCAGTGCGCTGCAAGCTCCGGGCACGCTGGGTTCAGAGCTGCCAGTTCATGAACAACGAGATGCCAAGCAGCGAGTTCTCCCCGTCGTAGTCGCCGGAGAACCCGGGCGCCTCGATCTCCGCGTCGCCAAGGTCGGCGTAGTTGACGTAGCCGCCGAAGACCAGGTTGTCGCTTTGATGATAACGCGTGCCGACCGCGACACGCACCTGGCGGTCCACGGGCAGGTCCGCCGTGCGATCTTCCTTGTCCACGGGGTTGCTGTCGTAGGACGCCCCCATGGTCATGTCCCAGTTCTTGTTGACCTTGTACTCGAAGCCCGCCGCGTAATGGTAGGTGTCGTCCCAGTTTTTCTCCAGGCCCGCACCGCCCCCGGTGGTGTCGATGTTGACAAACACGTTGTCCAGCGAGCTCCACTCGTCCCAGCCGACACTGAAATGGTAGGTGAGCCTGTTGCTGAAATCGTGCTGCAGGCTGGCGCGCACCTTCGCGGCCATGGTCAGTTCCGTGTCGGTATCGGAGAGCAGGCCGAGGCCCTCGTCCGAGCCCGACACAACCTTCAGTTCGCCACCGAACTCGATGTCCAGTTCGCTCTGGTAGCTGATGCCGATGCGCGTCTGGTCTGTGAATGCGTAGGTTGCACCGGCGAGGAACCCGAAGCCGGTATCGTCGCCGTCCAGCTCGGCCCTGCTGTCCGCACCCAGGATGGGGTTTTGCAGGTTGGGGAGGTTCACGTCGAGCTCGAGGTCCGCGTAGTAAAGCTGGGGCTGGATGCCGAGGGTCAGCTTGTCGGTAGGTTGCCAGGCGATGGACGTTCCCACGGCCATCAGTAGCAGCGTCACCTCGGTCGCCTGGTAGCGGCCCACCCACTCGTCGTTGTAGTCCAGGCCCGCGCCGGCCAGCGCGCCGACGGAAATCCCGAAATCCCACTGGTCCAGGCCAAAGTCGTTGACGTAGGACAGGGCCAGGCCCGGTGCGGTCACACCGGCGGAGCCACCGTCGTTGGTCGGCTGCAACAGCGGACTTACAGATTCAATGTCGAACTCTGTAGAGGGCACCAGAGCACCGCCGGCTACGAATAGTTCCCCCGACTGCACGCCGCTCGCCCCGGCCGGGTTGTAGATGATCGCGGCCGCGTCGCCAGTGCCGGCGGCGTTGCCAGCCGCGGCGCGGCCACCGGAAAAATCGCCGAATTCATTCAGCCACAGGCCGCCGGCGAGGGCCTGGTTGGCGCCTGCGAGAGCAAATGCGAGGGGAAGGACGAGGACAGGGGCGAGGGCGCTGCGGGTAAGAATCGTGTTCATTGACGTGCTCCGTTTTTTATCTCCACGTGCCGGTTTCGCGCGTCGACACGAGGTTTTCGGTTATGCGGAAGATGGTACACCAGGCGCCCGGGGGTGCCCTACGTAAATTTGGAGGAAATATACCCGCCCGGCCCTACAGGCGCTGTGTCCACGTCAGAACCCACTCGGGGCCCTCGATGTCGATCTCGCCGATGGTGTCGTCGAAGTCCAGCTCCGTGGAGAGGTAGCGCACGCCGAAACCCAGGTGCTGGTTGTCGCGAATCTGGAAATCGACTCCCGCCCGGGCGTAGTAACCGATATTGAAGTCCGAGGCGTCGGTTTCCGACAGGTCGAGATCGTCGCCGGCGGGCTCGACGCTCTCGTCCTCCACGTCGTGGGAGCCGTACATCAGCATGGGTCCGGCGGCAGCGTAGGCGGTGACGCGTTCGTGCAGGCGCCCGCGCACATACCCTCCGAGGTGCAATTCGAACAGGAACAGGGAGTTGTCCAATTCGACGATCAGTGTGCCGCCCTGCTGGTTGACGCCCCCGGCGAACTTCGTGTCGTCGTTTTTCCAGGCGATGCTCCCGCCCGGGTTGAGGCCGGCGTGCACCCAGCCCTGGTAAAAGACGTACTCCGCCTCTATGCCGCCGGCGGGCAGCGTGGAGAAGTCCACGTCCACGTCGCCGTCGGAGATTTCGTCCCACTCGCCGGACTGGTCGTCCAGTTCCAGCACACCCAGGAACACCTGGAAGTCCGCGGGCTCGTCGGAGGCCGCCGGATCCGCCAGGGCGCCGGGGCTGAGCAGGGCCAGGGCGGTGCTTGTTGCGCCGAGCAGCGCGCCGTACAGTGCTTTCATACCTTTACCTTGTGCCGCGACCGCACACTTGCGTCAGCTGTTGGCCAGCATCCACTTGCGCAGGCGATTGGAGTCGCCGAAGGGCGTCAGTTTACCAAAGGAGTTTAGCAGCACGATGGAGATGTCCTCACCCTCGATATTGGCCTGCATCACGAGGCAGCGCCCGGCCTCGTTGATATAGCCGGTCTTGCTGAGCTCTATGTCCCAGGTCGCGTTTTTCAGCAGCCGGTTTGTGTTGCCGTAGGTAAGCGGGCCCCGGTTGGACCAGGGGCGCACCTCCATACGGGTGGTGGTGGAGGCCTCGGTGATCAGGGGGTAGGTCTCGGCGGCGGCGATCATGCGCGCGAGATCCGCCGCGGTGGAGACGTTCTCCGCCTTCAGCCCCGCGGGATCGGCGAAGTGGCTGTTGGTCATGCCCAGCGCGCTCGCTTTGCGGTTCATGGCCGCCAGGAAGGCGTCCATGCCCCCCGGGAAAGTGCGCCCGAGTGCCGTCGCGGCCCGGTTCTCCGAGGACATGATGGACAGCAGGATCAACTCGCGCCGGGTCAGAGAGGCGCCGTACGCAAGGCGCGACCCGGTGAGACGCACCAGGTCCCGGTCGTCCTTGGTAATGGTGATTTTCTCATCGAGGCCAATGCCCGCGTCCAGCACCACCATCGCGGTCATCAACTTGGTGATGGAGGCGATGGGCCGCACCGTGTCCACGTCCTTGCCGTAGATGAGGTTGCCCTCGGCGTCCAGCACCAGGGCTGACGCGGAACGCAGCCCGGGGTTGCCCTGCAGGTCGGTGAAACGCGATTCGCCGGCGAATGCCGGTGCCGCGAGTGTCAAAGTCAGTACAAGGGTGAATGCCTTCGCAGTGCCCATGGCCGCGCCCGTCCCTCTTTCTTTTTTTAGGTTGTTGTTGTCTGTCGGTGACGGGCCCGTTGACATGCACCCCGGGGCCACACCGCGCCTCTTTATTCTGCCCGAGGCGCAAGAAATGTCCAGCGTCAGCTCAACCGGGCTCCGACTCGGCACCGGCGACGACGCGCAGCAGACCGCGAAAGCCACGGCTGGCGCTGGATTCCCCGGACAGTACCCGGAACACCTCGCCGGCGATGGGCATCGATACGCCGTGCTCATTTGCCAGCGCCATGACCGCCGGCGCGCTTTTGACGCCCTCGGCGACCATCACCATGTCGGCTATGATCTCGGCCGGCTCCCGGCCCCTGGCCAGTTCCATGCCGACGTGGTGGTTGCGACTCTGGGGACTGGTACAGGTGGCGATCATGTCGCCCATGCCGGCGAGCCCGGCGAAGGTCTCGGCCTGCCCGCCCATCGCCACGCCAAGGCGTGTGATCTCCGCCAGCCCCCGGGTGATCAGTGCGGCGCGGGTATTGTCGCCGGCGCCCTGGCCGTCGCCCATGCCCACGGCGATGGCGATGATGTTCTTCAGCACGCCGCCCAGCTCGCAGCCGATGACGTCGGTGTTGGTGTAGATGCGAAACAGCCCGCTGCCGAACACGTCCTGCAGCGCGGGCAGGCGCGCCTCGTCCCGCATGGCGATCACGCTGGCGGCAGCCTTGCCGTCGAGGATTTCCCGGGCGAGGTTGGGGCCGGTGAGTACGCCCACCGGGTGCCCGGGCAGCACCTCGTCGATCACCTCCGTCATGCGCAGGTGGCTGTCCGGCTCCAGGCCCTTGCTGAGGCTGACCACCGGCGCGTCCGGGGAGATATGAGGTTTGACGTCGCCCAGCACGGTGCGGAAATACTGGGAGGGAATGCCCATTACCACGAGGTCGGCGCCCTCCACCGCCGTCGGGAGGTCGGCGGTCGCCGTCAGCTTTGCGGGCAGGTCGGCTCCGGGCAGGTAGGTGGTGTTGCTGTGCCGGGTGTTGATTTCCTCGACGGTCTGCGGGTTGCGCGCCCACAGGGTCACAGGCGCGTTGCGCGTCACCAGCGCGGCGACGGTGGTTCCCCAGGATCCGCCGCCGAGGACGGCGACCCTCTGTCTACCCATGTCTTCACTCCCGCGGAGGCCGGGAGCCCGTCTCCCGTCGCCCTGTGACACGGGGGCAAGGATAGCGTATCCGGGAGGCTTGGAGGGTAGATCAGGCGTCAGGGTGTAAGCTTCGCGCATAAAAAAACGCCGTCGCAAGGCAGGTAGCGACGGCGTTTGTAGGGTAAAGCGTTACAACGTTCTGCCCAGTGTATGAAACCCGGCCCGCAAACCGGGAAGCGTCCCCTGGCGGCAGGTACCTCTGACTAATACCCACCAGCTTTTCCCTGAAGAGTGGCGGTTGCCCTCAAAATTGGTAGTCAACCAATAACCGCCACGGTTTTAAGTATTGGCGAAGGCCCCGGGGAAGGCAAGAAATAACCGCATGATATTTAGTTATAATATGTCATAATTTAAAAATATATCTCTCGAATGGCCCGCGGGGCCCGCGGTGCGGCTACACTGTACGGGCTGACGACCACGGGGAGAGAGACCGATCATGACAATCCGGCGCAGGCTGTTACTCCAGCTATCCGCGGCGGCGGCCGCCACGCCACTGGTGGGCGCCTGCGGAGACGACGGTCCCGAGGTCACGCTCGACACCACGCTGCCCAACGGCCCCTTCGGCGCCGAGTCCACCGCCGAAGAAGTCACGGAGGGCATGGACCTCGGCGGCGTCACGGCGCTGGTCACGGGCTGCAACTCGGGGCTGGGCTACGAGACGATGCGCGTGCTGGCCCTGCGCGGCGCGCGTGTTATCGGCACCGGCCGCACACTGGAGAAGGCGGAGGTGGCCTGCGCCAGTGTCGAAGGGGAGACCATCCCGGTGGCCCTGGAACTGTCCGACTTCCAGTCAGCGGTGGACTGCGCGTACGGCATCAAGGCGATGGGCATCGTACCCGACATCCTCGTCTGCAACGCGGGTATCAATACCTTCGGCGGCCTGGAACTGGTCAACGGGATCGAGAAGATGTTCGTGGTGAATTACCTGGGACACTTCGTCCTGGTGAACCGGCTCATGCCCGAGATGCTCGCCATGGGCGGCGGGCGCGTGGTTCATGTGGGTAGTCGCTCGGCATACACCCAGGCGCCGCCGCAGGGCATTGACTTCGACAACCTGCGCGGGGAGGGCGTGTTCGATGCGCAGCAGGCCTACGGGCGTTCGAAACTCGCCAACGCGCTCTTCTCGCTCGAACTGGCCAAGCGCATCGACGGCTCCGGGGTGACCTCCAACGTGATCCACCCCGGCCTGGTCAAGACCAATATCGCGCGCTCTGCGCCGGGCTTCATCCGCACGGCCTTCGACCTGTTCGGCAGCGTGATCGCCAAGACACCGGCGCAGGGCGCGGCAACGCAGGTCTATGTCGCAACCAGTCCGGCGCTGGAGGGGGTCAGCGGCGCGTACTTCGAGGACTGCAACCCGGTGCGCGTCAGCGGCGATAACCACGTGTTCGACGCGCCGATGGCGGCGCGCCTGTGGGACGTGGCCGAGGAGATGACCGGGGACTATCTCCTCTAGGAACCCGCTTTACGGAACAGCAACGTCATCCGGTCCGACTCGCCGATGGCGAGCATCTCCTCGCGGACTTCGCTGTTCTCCTCGGACCCTCGCAGCGAGGGTGGCAAGCGCCACACCACGGCGTCTTCGCCCGGCTGGTCCTTCGGGTTGGCGTTGATCTCGCTGCTGTCCACCAGTTCGAAGCCCGCCGCCTCGAACATCTCGATCACCGCAGACTGCTTCAGGTAGCCGCGCTGCCCGTGGGCGCTCTCGTCGCTGACGGATTCGGGGGCGCGGTGCTGGACCACGCCGACCAGCCCGTCGCCTTTCAACATCCGGCTTACCGCCCCCAGCGCTTGGGTGCGTGTGCCCGCCTTGTCCTCGTAGCGATTGAGGTTGTGCAGGGCGCGTATGAGCAACACCCGGTCCACGGTGCCATCGACCTCGGCCGGCACCGTGGTAAACGTGAAGCCCCTGGTCGCGATGCCGTTGTCGGTAAACGACGCCACCAGGTTCGGGAACTCCGCGGTGGAGGCGATGCGCCCGGCGATCCAGGCCTCGGAGGCGAAACCGAACAGGGGCCAGGTGTCGTCCGAGTAGTTGACGCCGTACAGGGCACCGTCGGGCCCCAGGTAGGCGGCGAGAATCTTGCTGTACCAGCCGCCGCCGGGCAGGCCCTCGGCGACGGTCATGCCCGGTCGCACCCGAAAGAACGCCAGGGTCTCGGCGGGGTGGCGGGCACCGTCCCGGGCCCGATCTTCCTCGCCGCGCGCGGCGAGCACGGCCTCCAGGGTGGCGGCGTCGTCCGCCTGGGCGGCGGGCAGGAAGCCGGTGAGGAGGACGGCGGCCAGCAGGCCTTGCACTATTATTTTCATCGAACACGCTCCGGTTGGTCATTGCGGTGGTAACTACCCAGTGTAGACCGAAACGGGGTATGGCAGCGCGGAATAGGGCAGCCAGAATGACCCCATCGGCCATACCTGGCGCCATGGCGGGGGGCTAGGATGGCCGACACTTGAACTTTCAACAGGAGAATTCGCCATGAGCAAGGTGCTCATTACCGGGGCTACCGGGTTTATCGGCAACCACGTGGCCCGTCTGTGCCTGGAGAAGGGCGACAGCGTGCGGGTGATGGTCATGCCCGGCGAGGACCGCTCGCCACTGGACGGCATGGACGTGGAGGTCGTGGAGGGCAACCTGCTGGAACCCGCCTCCCTGGCCGGTGTCGTGCAGGGCTGCGAACAGGTGTACCACCTCGCCGCGATGTTCGCCATCTGGACGAAGGACCCGGACCTGCACTACAAAGTCAACGTCGACGGCGCCCGCGCGATGATGGAGGCAGCCATGGCCGCGGGTGTGGAGAAGGTGGTGTTTACCAGCAGCGTCGCGGCGATCGGTATCGAGGGGGGCGGTGCCCGCTCCACCGAGAAGACGGCCTTCAATTCCTGGCCCTGGGCCAGCGAGTACATCATGTCGAAGTTTATCAGCCACCAGATGGTCAAGGGCATGGTCAGCGATGGCCTGCCGGTGACAATGGTGATGCCGGGGCTGCCCTTCGGCCCGGGCGACCGCGCGCCGACGCCTACGGGCACCATGATCCTGCGCACCCTGCAGGGCAAGATGAAGAACTACTGGGACGGCGGCGTGTGTGCCGTCGATGTCCGGGACGTGGCGGCGGGCCACGTGCTGGCGATGGAGAAGGGGCGCGTCGGCGAGTCCTACATCCTCGCCAACCGCGACGGCAATATGACCAACAGGGAGTTCCTCACCCTGATCGGCGAGATCGCGGGGGTGGAAGACGTCGCCGTAAACGAGGTGTCGGGCAAGGTCATGTTGCGCGTGGCAAAACTCGCGGAGATGTTCTCGAAAATTACCGGCAAGGCGCCGATGACCACGTACAAGAACACCATGTACGTGCTGCAGCACGGCTACGTGGACCCGGGCAAGGCCATTGAGGAACTGGGCCTTCCCCAGACGCCCATCGAGACCGCGGTGCGCGACTCCATCAACTGGTTCCGCGACAACGGCTACGCCTGATCGCGCTTTAATTCCCGTGCGCGGCGGGCGATACTGGCGGCATAAGAACGCCGGGACGCTCGATGACCACCACCGCACCGCGCACGCTGCTCTGGCTGGCCGCCATTTTCCTCCTGGCCCTGCTGCCGCGCCTGTACAGCGCCCAGACCGTGGGCTGGGGCTGGGACGGTCCCGGCAGCTTCAACCTGGTGAACTTCGACGAGGCCGGGTCCTGCCGGGCGGCCCTCGAGGGGTTCGACTACACGCCGTTCATCGGCGTCCAGACCATCGCCCTGGCGTCGGTCGCCGGACATGCGCCGCCGCCGGATATCGCGGGCGACCACCGCGCGGCTAAAGCCTACTGCCACAGCCCGGACCACCTGCTGGTGGCGCGCAGTTATTCCGCGGTCACCGGTGCGCTCACCGCGGTAGTCCTGGCCCTGCTGGCGCTGGTGCTGGTACCCGGACAGCCCAGGGTCGCGTGGACGGCGGGGGCGCTGCTCGCGGTGTCGGGGTTCCATATCAGTGAGTCCCATAGCGGTACGGTGGACGCGCCCTCGGTCTTCTTCATCTACCTGTTTCTCACGGTACTTGCCTTCGGTGTCGCGCGCAGGTCGCGGCCGGTACTCACGGGAAGTCCGGTGTTGCTCGCCGCGGCGCTGTGGGCTAAGTACTGGGCCTTCGCGATCTTCGCGTACCTGGCGCTCCTGCCCGTTCGCTGGTGGCGGTACCTGAGTCACGGCATGGGGCCGGGGCGCATAGCCGCGGTGGTGCTCGCCACGGCGGCGCTCGCCGGGCTGATCTCCAACCTGGAATTTCGCGCCGCGGGCCTGGCCCCGTTGCTGGCGGCCTGGTACCTCGTGATTCCCTGGCGGCGCATACGCCGCGGCATGATTCCCGTCTGGCTTGCGTTGCCGCCGCTGCTGTGGGCGGTGTGCATGGTGGACCCGGTGGCGGATTACACCTCCGGTACGATGACGGGCCGTTTCGGCAGTTCCTACGGTGCCATCGGCTGGCACAAGTGGCCGCGCAACTTTCTCAACATTCCGCTGGTGTTGCTGGTGAGCCTGGGTATTCCCGCCTGTGTGTTCTTACCCATTGGGGTGCGAGCGCTGCTCAGCGGCACGGGCAATGTGCGGGTGTTGCTGTGCCTGCTCCCGGTGCTTGCGTTCGTGCTCTTCATGGCCTTCGTATCGCCGGTGACCTACTACCGCCACTACCTGCCACTGGTGCCCGCCGGCGCGCTGCTCTGTGCCTGCGGTCTCTACGCCACGCGCTGGGGCTCGCGCCCCTGGTTCGTCGCGCTGTTTCTCGCCTGGCCTGCGCTGCTGGCCTGGGATCTCGTGGCGGACTACCACACCGACCCGCGTATCGAACTGCGCGACTGGTACGCGGGGCACTCCGGTGCCCGGGTCTTCACGAGTTTCTACGTCAACCCGCCGCCGGGCCCCGGCGGATTGTTCCGCCCCGAGTACGCCTTCGGCAACGGCGCCGTGCTACGTCGCGCCCAATACCTGGTGCTGAGCGAAAACTGGTACGACACCGCCTTCGCCAACGAACTCAACGGGCCGTTGGTCAGTAATCCCGCGCGCCTGGTGAAAACCAGGCCGGAGTACACCCGTTTCTACCGCGACGCCATCGCCGGGCGGCACCCGCTGCTGGTGCCCGAATCCATCATCGAGGTACGCAATTTCATGCCCGAGCTGGTGATGCACAAGCGTTTCTACGGCACCTTCCAGGTGTTCGTCGGCGACCTGAGGATCTTCCGTGTCCGCGGCTGACACCAGAGTCGTGAGCTACGGCCGCATCGCCACTGGGCTGCTGTGCCTGGCAGGCCCCCTCTGGTACCTGTCCTGGGGTTATACCGAGATGATGGGTTCGGACATGTGGTGGCACGTCGCGGCGGGGCGCGAGCTACTGCAGACCGGCACCCTCTGGATGGTGGACGACTGGTCCTACACCGAGCTGGGCAGCGATTGGCTCAACCACGAGTGGCTCGCCGATATCATCTACTACCTCTGGACCTACCTGTGGGGCATCGAGACCCTGGTGTACTGGAAGTGGCTGGTGGTGATCGCGACCTTCACGCTGTTGCAGCTTGCGCTGGCGCGCCAGAGCGGCAACCACTTCGCCGGGCTGGCGTGCGCGGGACTCGCGGTGGCGATCGCCGCACCGTTTATCGATGTGCGGCCGCACCTGTACACGCTGCTGAATTACTGCCTGCTCCTTTACCTGTTGCTGGGGCGGCGCGCCAACCCCTGGATACTGGCGCCGCTGTTCGTGGTCTGGGTGAACCTGCATGGAGGATTCTTCTTCGGCCTGATGGCGCTGGGCATTCTCATCTTCCCCTGGCGGGATCTGAGTGTGCCCGCGGTGCGCAGCGCGTTTTTTATCGGTCTGCTGTGCCTGGTCGCCGCGGCGCTCAACCCCTCGGGAATAGGCACCTTTCTCTACCCGCTGAAATACGCGTTCGACGACACGTCGCCATTTCGCCAGCTCGCAGAGTGGCAGCCGCCGGACGCGCCCGGCGGCATCCGTTCACCGCTGTTTTTTACGTTCCGCTGGGTCGCCCTCGCCGGCCTGGTCTACTTTTTCCCGCCGGTGTACCGGCGTATCCCGATCCCGTGGGAGGGCATTGCACTGACGGCCCTCACCCTGGCCATGGCCATGACCAGCCGCCGCTTCATTCCGATCTTCGCCATCTCCCTGGCCGTGATGCTGGCGCCGCTTGTGGGGTTGTTGCTCGGCTGGCTGCGCGGTCGCGCGGTGGGCGTGGCGGTCGCCTGCGCCGCGCTGCTGTGGGCGACGTGGCGCATGATTCCCTACCCGTTACAGGCCGGCCCCGCCTTCCACTACCTGGTCGCGGAGTACACCTACCCGATCGACCTGATGGACTTCGCCGTGAAGAACCGGCTCCAGGGCAGGTTGTTCTCCTTTTACAACTGGGGCGGCTACGTACACTGGCGCACGGACGGTGCGCTGAAGGTGTATATCGACGGCCGCGCCGACACGCTTTACGACGCGGACACCTATAACAACTACGTGGCGATCATGCGCTCGCCACCGGACTGGGTGGCGCGGGTCGAGGCCAGCGGCGCGCAGTTCATGATGTGGCCGCACACGCGTTACGCCGGTGCGGAGAAACTGGCGCAGCTGCAGCGCACCGGCCGCTGGCGGCTGGTCTACCGCGATATCCGGGGCTGGCTCGCGGTTCGCGCCGGCACACCGCTGCCGAGGAACCTGGAACGAACGCAGGAGTCTCCCTGGCAACTGCTGACCCTGGCCCGCGGCGCCATGGAGCGGCGCGATCCGCCCAACATCCTCAAATTTGCGCGCGCGGCGCGGGAGGAGATGCCCTGGAACCAGGGGGCCTGCCGGCTGGAGGCGGGCATCGCCGCCCAGGAGGGCAGGGAGGAGGACGCCCGGGAGGTGCTCGCCGACTGCCTGTCGTACTTCCCCTCCCGGTCGCTGCAGTGATCAGCCCGCAGCGGCGAGGTACTCCTCGGCGATGGACTTCCCGAGTTCGCCGGTGAGTCGCGCGCTGTTGCCGCCACTTAACTCGATCTGCCGCGCCATCAGGCAGTAGCGCCACAGGATATAGTCGCGGTCCACGCCGGTACCGCCGTGGCAGTGCTGCGCGGACTGGCTCACCCGGTGAGCGACATCGCCGCACCAGATCTTTGCCATGGTGACCGCGTCCTTCGCGGGGCGGCCCTGGTCGATCAGCGAGGCGGCCTGGTGCGTCACCAGCCGCAGGCACTCGACGTCGATGTAGCAGTCCGCCACCCGGTGACTGACCGCCTGGAATGTGGCGACCGCGCGGCCGAACTGTTCGCGCTCGGAGGTGTACTGGCCGGTGATGCGCATCATCTTGTCGCAGAGCCCGAGCGCCGTGGCGGCCAGCGCGGTGCGGCTCGCCTGCTGTACCCACTCCATGGCTGAGAGCGCCTCGGGGCCGGTGGCCACGATATCCTCAGCCGGTACCTGTACCTGCTCCATGGCCAGCTCGTGCCGTGTTTCCCCCGATGTAACCTGCTGTGGACCGAGGCTGACACCCGCCGCTTTCGGGTCGACCAGGGCGACCACCAGTCCCGTCTCGGAGGTAGCCGCGACCAGGATGCGTGCGGCGATGTCGGCGGCGTCGACGCAGATCTTGGTGCCCGAGAGGGCGTAGCCGCCCTCGACGGACTCCGCCCTACTGGCGGGTGTCGTCGGGTCGTCGTTCTGGTACTCCTCCAGCGCGCTGGTCACCAGGGTGGAGCCGGCGGCAATGCCGGGCAGCCACTGGTCCTTCTGGCCGTCGGTGCCGAAGCGGGACAGGGTGCCAGCCGCACCCACCAGTACCGGTACGACCGGAACGGGGGCGACCGTCCTGCCCACCTCCTCACACAGGGTGGCGAGCGCAAAGTAACCCATACCCATGCCGCCGTGTGATTCGTCGATGTCGACACCGAGCAGCCCGGCCTCCGCCAGTGCCTGCCACAGCGCCGGGTCGTAGCGCGTGGATCGCGCCTCGACGGCCTTCAGTTTGTCCGGTTCGGTGAAGTCACCCAGGATCTGCTGGGCCAGTTGCTGCACGCTTTGCAGTTCTTCTGAAATTGTAAAATCCATAACTCTTAAATCTCTCTACAGTGTGTCCAATCGAGAAGCGTCACCGTGTACGAGGCATCCATAGCCCGGCCATCGCAATAATGTCGCGTTGGATTTCGTTGGTACCGCCGCCGAAGGTGAGAATGGACCCCACCCGCCAGCGGAACTCGATCCGGCCCTTGAGGACTGCGCCCGGAGAATGTGCGGCGATGGCGCCGGCGCCGCCGAGGACTTCCAGCAGCAACCGGTATAGCTCCACGAAAAATTCGCTGGAGTAGACCTTTGCCATCGAGGCGTCCGCCATGTCCAGGGGCCCCTGGTCCATCGCCCAGGCCTGCTTCCAACAGATCAGCTTGACCACTTCCAGGCCGCTTTTGACTTTCGCCAGGTTCTGCTGCACCCAGGGCTGTTCGATGAGCTTACCGCCCTCCGGCGCGTCGGTTTCCGCCGCCCACTTGCAGGTGTCGACGTACAGCGCGTCGACCTGGCCGTGGGTGAACAGGGACAGGCGCTCGATGTTGAGCTGCCCGGTGATCAGCTTCCAGCCGCCGTTGACTTCGCCCACCCGGTACTTGTCGGGAATGCGCACGTCGTTGTAGTAGGTGGCGTTGGTGCGCACCCCCAGCGTGTGCACCGGGGTGACGGAAAAACCCGGGTTGTCAGTGGGGACAAGGAACATCGTCAGCCCCTTGTGCTTTTTCGACTCATCCGGGTCTGTGCGCGCGGCGAGCCACACGTAGTCCGCGTAATTGGCCAGCGACGTCCACATTTTCTGGCCGTTGATCACCCAGTCGTCACCGTCCCTGACCGCCTTCGTCTTCAGGCTGGCGAGGTCGGTGCCCGCGGAGGGCTCGGAGTAGCCGATAGCGATGACCACCTTGCCCCGCTTGACGCCGCCGACTACTTCCTCGCGTACCTCTTCATTGGCGTTGGCGGCAATCACCGGTGTCACGGCCTCGGTGGTGAGAAACGGGTAGGCAAAGCCGGAGCGCACCACCTCGTCGGTAAAGATGTACTGCTCCAGGTGCGACATCTCGCGACCGCCCAGGTCCTTTGACCAGGACAGCCCGATCCAGCCGTCCGCGCCCATGCGCGCGTATTGCTTGCGAAACTCCGGGCCGCCGCCCTCCTTGAGTTCGTCGTCTTTCATCTCCTGCAGCAACTCGGGAGTCATGACTGTTGTCATGTACTCGCGAACTTCCTGCTGCAGGGCTTTCTGCTCGGGCGTCAGCTCGATATTCATGCGTTGCTTCTCCAGACCCCGTCATCCCCGCGAAGGCGGGGATCCAGGTTGTTTTGAGTTTCTCGATTGTACGTAATGGGGACAGATTCAAGCATGTCCCTTCATCTATTCAAGCCGCCTGCACGTCCGCGACCAGCTTTTGTTGCGCTTCACTGTCGCCCGCCCGGACGGTACACATCCAGGTGTCGACCAGTCCGCCATAACGTTCGACGAGCAGGGCGGGCACCGCCGCGCTGTCCTCCGCCACGATGGCGAAGGTATCCAGTATCTCGTCGGTGATCAGCGAGGCCATGTCCTCCCAGCGACCTTCGCGGGTCAACTGGTTGGCCTCGGACTGCACGTCTCCCCAGCCGTGCAGTTCAAGCACGGGGCGGTAGGCGGGGGTGGACGCGTAGAACGCGATCTGCGATCGCACCGCCGCCCGCGACTGCACGAACGCCTCCTCGTCCACACCCGTTACCACCATGACAGGGCAGGAGATATCGAAGTCTTCCCGCGACCGCCCGGCGGTTTCGAGGCCGCGCTGTACTGACGGCAGCGTGGCCTCGCGAAGGTACTTCGCGGTGGTGAAGCCGTGGGCGATGACGCCGTCGGCAACCTCCGCCGCGACCTCGGTCATCAAGGGCCCTACCGCGGCGAGGCGCACACCCGGTGCCCCGAAACCCCTGTCTGTCGCCATGAACATCGGCGTCATCAGGTTGTGGGTGTAGAACTCGCCCTCGAATTCGAGCTTGCCGCCCGTCTCCCAGCAGGACCAGATCGCACGCAATGCGCTGATGAATTCACGCATGCGCGCGGCGGGTTTCGACCAGGGCATGCTGAAACGCCGGGTGATGTGCGGGCGGATTTGAGAGCCGAGACCGATGCTGAAGCGCCCGTGCGAGTATTGGTTCAGGTCCCACGCGAGATTGGCCACTGTCATCGGGTTGCGCGCAAAGGCCACACTGATGGAGGTGGTGAGGGCAATGCGCTCTGAGTGCTCAGCGGCCAGCACCAGCGGGAAGAATGGGTCATTGTTGATCTCGGCAGAGAACGCGGCGTCGTAGCCGAGCGCTTCCAGCTCCGCGATGGCCAGGGGCGCCATATCGAGATCGGCGCCGAGCATGCCGCTGACTTTCACCAGCTGTTCTCCCGCTGTTGGATTTTCAGGAAATTGCCGTGATCAGGCTGTCCACCATGTCCTGGGCCTGCCCGGCGTAACCGCCGCCGAAGAGATTGAAGTGGTTCAGGACGTGGTACAGGTTGTACAGAACTTTACGCGTTTGGTAGCCCCGATCAATGGCCCAGGCGTTCACGTAGGAGTGGTAAAAACGATCATCGAAGCCGCCGAACAGCTCGGTCATCGCCAGGTCGGCCTCGCGGTCCCCGCAGTAGCAGGCGGGGTCGAAAATGACCGGTTCCCCGGCGGTGTCCGGGGCCCAGTTGCCGCCCCAGAGGTCGCCGTGGAGCAGGGAGGGTTGAGGCCGGTGACCGTCGAATAGGGCGCCGAGGTCCTGCTGCAGCCGGCGACCCCGGTCGAGCAGGGCACCCGGCGCGCCATTGCGTTCAGCGAGGTCGAGTTGGTGGCCCAGCCGATGGCGGGTGAAGAAGGCAATCCAGTCGCGATCCGGGGTATTGGGCTGGGGTGTGGAGCCGATGGTGTTGTCCCGGTGCCAACCGAAGTGATCTGATGTGGCCCGGTGCATGGCGGCCAGCTGCTCGCCGAGGTGTTCACTGGTGTTTGCCGCGACGGGCCCGAAGTCGATGTGCTCCAGTACCAGCCAGCTGCGGCGGTTGTCGGCGCCCGCGCACACCGGCCGCGGTGCGCGTATCGCACCCGTGTCGAGGATCGCGCGCAGGCCCTCCGTCTCCGCCTCGAACATCGGGAGGCTGCCGGGGCTGTTCAACTTGGCGAAGAAGCGCCTGCCGGCGCCCTCCAGGCGCACGGCCTCATTGATGCAGCCACCCGCTAAAGGGGCGGTACGTTCGACGGTAAAGGGCTCACCCGTTGCGTGGGAAATCGACTCCGCTATCGGCTGCCAGTTGTCCATGACGCGATCAACGCAACTCCAGCCCGGCGCCAAAGTACTTTGTCCGAAGGTGGTACGTCGACGGGTCGCGCCCGTAGCCGTCGAAGTAGAAGGCCGTCAACCGTACATTCCGGGCCTGGTAACCGATGGTGAACTTGCCCGTCACGTGGTCAAGCGGGCTGTCGTAGAGGCCGGACTTCAGTTCGACGCGTGTGGTGAATGTCTTGTTGTCGGAATCGCGGAACGGGTACGTCCACTCCAGCATACCTCGCAGGCCGTCGTAGTCGGAGATCTCGTCGTCGTTGTTTTCCTCCCACCAGATCTCGTCCTCTTTGGAACCCGAAGCCACCCCAAGTCCCTGGCAGTCGCAGAACCAACGGGCCTCGACGTCGTAGACGAGCTGGCCGTCGGTCAAAAAGTCGATGTCAGGCGTGTGTCGCAGCCTTGCCACCGCGTAGTCCCAGCCGCGACTCAGTTCGGACAGCGCGAATTCCTCGGTCTTGTTCTCGCTCAGCAACTCAAACTCGGCGATAGCCTTCTCCAGTCCTCCCTCTTCGTTGCGGTCGGGGCTGAGCTGCTGGCCGTTGGACTCGTGAAACCAGCCGAGCCGCAACGTCATGTCACCGTGGTTGAAGTCCCACTCGGAGGAGACGCCTGGATTCTGGCGCTTGGAGATGAGCGGCGAGGACTCGTAGGGGTCATCGATATCCGGGTTATTGCTCTGGCCGTCATCCCAGGCGTAAAAGTCGTAGAGGCCGTTGTAGTGAAAGAATGTCCGGTGCGGAATCAGGCCGCGAATGCCGGACAGGACCCCGTCTCTTTCTTTTAGCTCGTCACGTTTTTTTTGGTACCAGTCCTCCACAAGGGGATATTTCACGGACAGGTACATCTCCATGTGACTCACGTCGCCCTGCTCGTCGTCGTCGTAGGGTGACGCGTACACGAAATAGTTGGGGTCGTCCGATTCGAGAAGCCCTCGTTTTTCCTCGCGCTTGCGGTTGGCCAGGCGGATATTGCGATTGGACAGCAAGTCGTCGATAGGCACATCTCCGCGCGGGATACCCAGGTCGATCACTTCCGTGCCGGGGTCGCGAAACTCATCTATCAGATTGTCGTAGCAGATCAGCCGGGCCGTGTCGTCGGTCTTTTTGAAACAGGCCAGGTACGGGTTATCCACCTCCTGTGGAGGCTCAGCGGATAGCGCGCCTGGCGACAGCGCGAGCAGCAGGCTGAATGGCGTAATTAACTTGGGCTTGATTGTCATAGAACACTCCCTATTCCAGGATCGAACCGGTTTTGTGGTAGCCCGGGCGGCAGCCCACACCCCGAAAAACGCCTGGGCACGGGGGCTGCGCGTGTATGGCGGTCGGGGAGGCGAGGTGTTGAGCTTGCCCTGCGGGGGCCTTATAATCGCCCTCCCTTCACAGGACTATAGCTCAGTTGGTTAGAGCGCTAGCACGAAGGGCGCTTGACATGGTAGAGGTCGCGGTGGTCGACATCGACGCTCCGGAAAGGTAAAGAAGATCAGAGTTTCAGGACTATAGCTCAGTTGGTTAGAGCGCTACCTTGACATGGTAGAGGTCCCCAGTTCGAATCTGGGTAGTCCTACCAAACAAAAAGCCCCCGCTGTGCGGGGGTTTTTTATTTGGGTGGGGTTACTCTAGCGAGAAATGGCGTTCGACAAATTCTCCCTAGGGGAGAATTTGGACGCCGGAGCGAAGCGACGGCGCCCCGGAGGGGTCACAACGCGGGAGGCAACCGCGTTGTGATCACCAATCGCGACCCCCGGGAGCGATTGGCAACGAGCGGCGCAGCCGCGAAGCCCGCAGGGTCACAGCGCCCCAAAGGGCGTTGTGATCAATCTGGGTAGTCCTACCAAATAAAAAAGCCCCCGCCCAGCGGGGGTTTTTTGTTTCACCAAAACCTTTGCGCAAAAATCCCACTCTCGATGACAATAGCCCCGGCTCTGATATCATCGTGATACCTACCTTTGGCAACAGCCAGGCCCGCTGATATGCGTAGACGGACGTCAAAGTTGCGTCACTCCGCCGCCTTGCTCATGCTAGCCCTGCTTTCCTCCCCGGCCCCTGTAAATCCAACAGAAGTCTCCAACTACGCCATTCTGCTCGATATGTCCCACAGTATGCGGGATCTCCTGGAGGGCACTCCCAAGTACGTTATCGCCCAGCAGGCGGTAAGGGACCTGGAGCAGACACTGCTCGGCCAGAATAATGTGCTCATCCTCGCCTTCGCCGACGGCACTGACAAGCACGACGATGCCGGAAACTGCCTCTCCTCTCGCTCACTGGTGCGGCACGGAGAAGTCGTCACGCCGGAGCACATCGCAGGCATCGTCGACCGGATGGGAAGGGCCGATGGGCGCAAGACCAATATCGCGCACGCGGTTGAAATTGCCGCAGGAGAGCTCGAGGCACTTGGCGGCGGCAGGATCATCCTGATCTCCGACGGCAACGAGAACTGCGACCTGGACCCGGTGAGCCTCGCGCGCCAGTTGCAGGCCGGGGGTATCGGTATCGACACCATCGGTATCGGGCACGGCGCGGATTTCTCCCAGCTGGGGCAGATCGCCCTGGCCGGGGGCGGGACCTTCCAGCTGGCGCAGAGTGGGGCGGCCCTGGCCGACGCCATATCCGGTGTCGCGCCCGCGCCCGGGATATCAGTCGCCGCATCGCCCCCCCCGGTTGAGCTCCCCCCGGTGGGAGTTTCGGGTACACCTGTAACAGCCGTGCCTCCTACCGAGCCCATGGTGCTGGAGGCGGGCAGTACCGTGACGAACGCAGCGAGTGCGCCGGTCGCGGTGGAGGTCATTCTGGATGTCAGCGGCTCGATGGCCGGCCGCCTGCAGGGTGTACCGAAGATCGTGTTGGCCAGGCAGGCCCTCGCAGAGGCCTTGCTGGAGCTCGACAGTGAAGCGTTCCTAGTGGGTTTCAGGGCCTACGGATTTGACCGCTCGGTCGCGAAAACACCGGAGGACTCCTGCCCCAACACCGAGTTGCTGAACCCGATCTCCCGCAACCAGGTCGGCGCTATCCGCGCCGATATCGACAGCCTCGAGCCCTATGGCTATACGCCGCTGGCGCGAAGTCTCGAGCTGGCGGGTAAAGACCTGCTCGCGACGGAGAGCGAAAAACAGATGATCATCCTGTTGACGGATGGCGAGGAAAGTTGTGGCGGCGACCCCAGGAAGGTGGCCGCTGACCTCCGCGCAATGGGCATCGATGTGGAGGTCCACATTGTGGGCTTTGACCTGGCGGTGGAGGAAGCGGAAATCCTGAAGGAAGTGGCCACCGCGGGAGGGGGAGCGTATTACGACGCCCGAAATGCGAAGGAGCTGGGCGGTGCTCTGACCAGGGTGATCGAAGTGACGGCCGATAAGGTCGACCCCGGCTGGCTGAGGACAATCTCTCCAGTGAGTGGCGGGGCGACCGCAGGGGATGCAACCCGTCTGGCGCCCGGAACCTATACCCTCACGGACCACCTTCCCAGGGGCGAGGAAATGTTTTTCAGTGTCGCTACCGCCCGGGGCCAGCACGGTGTTGTGCGCGGACTCATCCAGTCGCGACGCCTGGTCCGGGTGGGCGATGAAAAAGTGGAATCGGACCGCGGCTACGCGCAGTACACGATTCGAATCTACGGTCCCGATGGTGCGGAACTGGGGGGCAGGGCCGTGCGCCTTCACGGTGAGCCCGGGTCCTTCGGTCATGTGGGATTCATGGACGCAGTCGGTGACGGGTTCGTGTTCTCAATCAGCAGCGCTTACGACCGGGTGCACAAGGATGCCCTGTTCAATATTGAGGTGGTGGAAGCCGGGGATCAGTACCTCGGGCAGGAGGCGGGGGACACGCTGACGCCGTCTTCGCCGACCCTTAGCCTGAGCGAACCCGTCACGGGACACCTGGGAGATGGGGACCGCAAAGATGTCTACAGGGTGTTGACTGGCAATGCAGCGCCCCGACTTCGCGTGCAGCTTCGCTTTCGAGAGCCCGAGTTCGCCTCCCGTGTGGTTGTACATGAGCTGTCGACGGGAAACAGGGTGCACAGTGCTGCCAGCCGTGGTGAAGCCTATGATTTCGATATCGAGGTTTCACCGAATGAAACGACGGGACTCATGCTGGAGATAAGATCCAACAATCCCGCATTGCGCGAGAAATTCTCGTCCTACGAGTTGGCAATTACTGAAGGGGACATTGAATGATTGGACGGACAATTTACAGGTGGCTCACCGCGTTGCTGCTGGTTCTGGGATTACTCGCTGCACCGTCGATAGCGGGGGAGCTTGATGCCGAGGAGTTGTTGGAGGCCTACCTGGATGCCGCAGGTGTCACTGTGAGCGAAATTTACCAATCCGACGCCGATGCTCTCGAGCGCTCGATATTGATCGGGGAGGCGGAGCTGAATCAATACTGGGTGAGCAGCCGGAAAACCACCATGGAGGGCAGGGGCAGCGGGGCAGCTTTCGCCAGCCTCCTTGGCTTTCGCGCAGATAGCTGGTCGCTTCGGGAATTCAGGCAGGCGGGGGATTTTGGCGAGGCCAGGGTCGACTTTTTACGCACCCAGACCTTCAGTTCGGGCAACCAGCATACCAGTGCCATGTCCCACGTTTATGAAATGGTCAACACCGAAGAGGGTTGGCGGATAGCGGCGTTCCGGAGGGTGGCAGAGGAAGACACTGACGTCGCTTCCGGTGAGCGGCAGCCCGACGCGGTTGTGGAAGGCGTCGCGGGGGCGGGGCCGGAGGCGGTGACAAGGGCCCAGCTGGACCTGCTACAGGGAGTGCCCCCCCAGGAGTTGGCCGCTGCTGCCGAGAAATCGGAACACCTGTGGCAGGATACCCGGGAGGCACGGCGCAGCCTGGGCCGGGTGATATCGGTAGTCGCGGCGATCTCCGGATACTCCGAGAGTTCGATTGAGTGGCGTACTTCCATCGAGAAACAGGATTCGCAGACAGCGACTGTGAAGGCTGAGATCGTTTCGGAGGGTGCTACGGCCTTCCGTGAGCTTGTTTTCAGCCTGGAGAAGACCGGGGATCAATGGTTATTGTCCTCGGCGGTCGCAAAAATGTAGGAGAAGGGCTTATGTTGCTCGCGAGGAGATGGACATGGGTAATCGCCGGCCTTTGCAGTGTGTCGGCTGGATTGCAGACCACAGGGCCGGCGCAGGCGCAGGATATTTCCGGTGTCTACAGGGATTTCCAGGACGATGCCGAATACCGAGGCAGCCGGCCAACCCGGGTCAAGCTGGTCAAAAGTGGAGATGTTGAGCTGGGGCGTGTGGGTGGTGTGTGGGGCACGCTTGGCGCCGGTGATGAGGGCGACAGTTTCTTTCTGGGAAAAACGCCGGACGCGGCCAATCTGAAAATCAGCCTGACCACGCCAATCGGCGATCCGCCGGTTCGTGTTGTGATTGAAGGGAAGGATGGCGACGACATTGACCGCTTCGAGATAACGTCCATACCCGGAGAGAGTGTGGTCGAGTGGGTTTCCGTGCGGGGGCGTATCACGGCGGACCTGACGCCGACACAGGGTGTCGCCGCGTCGTATGCATTTTACATCTGGTATCCCGGCGGTTCTGTGGATTCGCTGAACCTCGCAGAAATCCGGGAAATCTCGTCTGGGGAGTATGCACAGAAGCCGGTACTCTTCCGCGCGGCGAGGGAGGAATAGTCATGGGGAAACTTCTTCGGGCCGCCTGCCTGGTCACCCTGCTTTATGGAGCGTCTGTTCCCGCCAGCCACGCGGACATGACGAGCATTTTCACGACGTCCTGGTCCGACCTGGTCAAGGGGGCGGCGGAGTTTTCCAATGCCATGGACAACTACAATGCGGCCATGGGATGTGCCGCTGACCCTGTTTGCGAATCCGGGGGATCTGGTTCCGGGTTTGAAACCGGAATATCCGACTGTTGTTACGAAAATGACGCCTGCTACAACGAGTTTACCGAGCATGTCAGGAAGATAGACATCGCACTGTCCACGCTCTATGGCAACGAGCGCACCTACACTATTTTCATGCGCGCCCAGGATGCTCGTCTCGCCATGATGAAGGGCGCGGCAAGTACCAGTGCAGCGGGGACGGCCATCGGCGGAAAGCTGGAGGCGGACATTATCAAGGCCCGCTCTGCATACGTGGACAAGTTCAACGACAAGACGAACCACAACATCGATCGGCTCAACGAGTTCCTGCTCGGGCTGGACGGGACGCTCAGGCAGTATTGTGACGCCGGGAACTGGTACCAGGTCAACGGCCTGCCTATTTATATTCACGCAAAAACCAGATTTCCGAAGTAATTCGCCCGCGTCGAGCACGCTTCAGGTCGCGCACCCTCCCCCGTGGTGTCAGTACGGCGACCTGGATTTACCTGGTCCTGCGCTAAACCTCCAGGCCCTGTCTGGCAGTCGCCTCTTCATTTATCGGCTGCAGCGAGGCAAAGCGCTCGGCCATCGCGGTGATCGTGAGGCTGGGATTCACGCCGATATTGGCGGGGATGCTCGACCCGTCCACCACGAACAGCCCCGGGTGGCCGTGCACCTCGTGGTTGGCGTCGATCACCGAGTTGCCGCTGTCGGTACCCATCGGGCAGCCGCTGAGTACATGTGCCGTGGTGGAGAGATTGCCGAGGGATTCTGTGATACTGCTCAGCGGCTGGCCGCCGGCGAGATCGGCGTAAACCCGGGTCACGTCGTTGGCGATCTTCAGGTAGGAGGGTGGTTGGCGCTCCGGGTGGGCGACGGACTTGATGCCCGGCTTGAACCCGCGCCGCCAGTCGCGCCCGAATTTGAACCCGAGGGAATTGTCCAGGTCCTGCATCACAGTGAATAGCGTGATGCGCTTCTCCCAATCGCGGCAGAACCAGTTCTTCAACACCAACAGCGGCGACAACAGCATGCCGAGGACAGTTTTCAGCGCGCGCCATACCGGTTTCTCACCGTCCGTCATCGGTGCGTACATGTAGCGGACGATACGGTAGCCGCGATCGAAGCGGTTCTGTGTGACGTGGGTGTTCGCATCCGGATAGAAGTCGCTGGAGACGCCGGTGCCGTCCGTGACGTCGGTACCGGCCGGGTGCAGCACACCGGTGATGGCCTCGGAATTGGTGCGCACAATCTCACCGAGCGAGCGCGAAACCGCGGGCAGGGTGCCGTACTGCTCGCGGTTTTTGAGTAACAGTTCCAGTGTGCCCACCACACCGCAGGAGACCACGAGTCGATCGCACGTAAGCGTGGTCGCGTCGGTGCCGCGCGCTGTGGGCAGCAGGTCCAGGCGGTAGCCGCCGCCGGGCATCGGTTCCACCCTGTCCGCCTGCAGGTTGGTGTAAAACGTGACCCCGAGTTTTTCCGCCAGGTACAGGTAGTTCTTGTCGAGGCTGTTCTTCGCGTTGTCCGCGCACCCGGTCATGCAGCCGCCGCAGCGAATGCAGGGGTTGCGCGGCGGCCCCTCGCCGCGGAAGTAGGGGTCGCTGCCCGGTTCCGCCTCGAAGCAGATGGCATTGGGCACGGCGCCGAAGGTGTCCCCCGTGCCCATGGCGTTCGCCGTGCCCTGCAGCAGGTCGTCCTGCAATGAGTGATAGGGGTTGCGCGCAACACCCAGCATGCGCTTCGCCGTCGCGAAGTGCGGTTTCAGCGCCGCGCGCCAGTCGATGCCCAGCCCCGCGAGCTCAGGGGAGTCGTAGAACTTGTCCCTGGGTTCCAGCATGACCGCGGCCCAGACGAGGCTGCCGCCGCCGAGCCCGACGCCGCCGAGAATCGCGGCGTGCTGGAACAGGTGCTGGGTGAAATAGCCTCTTTTCAGGCCGAGGTCCGGCAGCCACAGCAGGTCCAGGGGATTGCGCTTGGCGCGGCGGATGTGCTCGTCGGTGACGCGCCGGCCCTGCTCGATCACCGCGACGCGCCAGCCCTTCTCGGCCAGGCGCAGCGCGGATACGGCGCCGCCGAAGCCGCTGCCGATGACGATATAGTCGTAGGAGGGGGGTTCCTGCATGGTCTGGCGGCCGGGGGTGTGGGCGTGAGTCGGATTGGCGGTAGACATTAATGTAACACTGATGTTACTTTTATGCCACACACGGGTTTTAACATTCCCCGACAGGCAACGGTCGATTCCAGCATGACAGCAACCCGGCAGCCCGCCACCACCACCTCAGCCCGCAAAGGCACCCGCGCGCGCCGGCCGGGCAGGCCCGCCGCCACGGCGGTGTCCGGCGAACAGTTCCGGGAGGTGATCCTGGCCGCGGCGGGGGAGGTCTACGCGCGGGACGGGTATCACGGCGTCACCGTGGAGCGCATCATCGAGGCGGCGGGAATATCCCGCCCCACGTTCTACCGCTACTTCACGGACCGCCACGTGGTACTCGACGCAGTCGTGGCGCGCGTGAACGACGAGTTGCGCGACCTTATCGCGGCGGCGGTGGCGGAAACGGACGACATCGAAGTTTTCCTGGAGCGCGTGGTGGACGCATACTTTGCCTGGGGAGAGCGCATCGGGCCGATGGCCGGGCCGATTTACCGGGAGATACACGACGAGGCGTCCCCGGCCAGCGCGCACCGCACACGTTTACTGGACGAATTAATGGCGCTGTTCACCGAACAGCCGATCGAAGGGCTGGACGTGACCGACGAGCCGCTGCTCTACGACGCCGCCATGCACGTGGTCGAGCACCTTGGGCACGCCACTTTCTGGCCCCGGAAACTCCCGGCCGCGGAGCGCACCCGGCGGCGTGCGTTGATACTGCAGGCGCTGCGCGCCCTGCTCATCCCCGATCGAGGTGACCCATGAGCGATTACGAAATCACTACGGAACACCGCCGCTTTTTCCGGGAGAACGGCTTCGTGAAGCTGGACGGCGTGTTCACACCGGAGCAGGTGGCCGAGGTTGAGCGCGATGTCTCCGCCGCGGTCATGGCGCTGCACGATCCCGATGCGGAAAAGCCGCCCAATTCCGACACCGACGCCTACGCGGCGGCGTTCACCCAGGTGATGAACATCTGGCGCCACAGCGAGGATGTAAAGCGGTTTGTCTTTAACAAGACGCTCGCGCGACTCGCAACGGAACTGATGGACGTTGACGGCGTGCGACTCTATCACGACCAGGCGCTGTACAAGGAGGCGCACGGGGGATATACGCCCTGGCACTGCGACCAGTACTACTGGCCGCTGGCGAGCGACGAGACCATCACCGCCTGGATCCCGCTGCAGGACACCCCGGCGAACATGGGCCCCCTGGCGTTCAGCGCCGGCAGTCACCGCATCGACCTGGGTCGCGACCTGCCGATAGGCGCGGACTCAGAGACCGTGATTGCCGGGAAACTGGCGAGCGAGCAACTGCCCTGTGTCGAACCGGAGTTCAGCGCGGGGGATATCAGTTTCCACGCGGGGTGGACGTTTCACCGCGCCGGTGAAAATACGACGGACCGGCCGCGTCGCGCGATGACCGTGATCTACATGGCGGACGGTATCCGCCTGCAGGCGCCCAGCAACCCCAACCAGCAGACCGACTGGGACACCTGGTGCCCGGGTGCGGTGGTGGGCGAGCCGGTGCGGACGCCGCTCAACCCGCTGCTGTACTCGCGCTGATACCTTTGCGGGGCCACACGCTACAGCGGGCTCGCGGGACCTACCGGCACCTGGTTGAACATCTTCCGGTACTGGCTCGGGGCCAGCCCCGTCATGCGCTTGAAGAGGCGCCTGAAAAACGCCGCGTCCTCGTAACCTACGGCGGCGCTGATGTCGTCGATGGAGTTGCGCGTACTCTCCAGTTGTAGTTTGGCCTCTTCCACGCGCAGGTTCTGCACCCGCTCCAGCAGCGTACTGCCGGTGGCTTTCTTGAAGCGGCGCTTCAGGGTGCGCTCGGGCATGGCGAGCGCCTCGACAACCCCCTGCACCACGTCGCCCTCGCGGAAGTGCTCCTCGAGCCACTGTTCCGCCTCCTCGACGCGCCCGTCGGAATGGGGTGCATTGCGTATCAGGCTCGCATAGGGCAGCTGGCCCTCGTCGTGCCATTTCAGCAGGTAGACCTTGGTGATACGCAGCGCCTCACCCGGGCTGACGTGCCGCGCGATAATATGTACCATGAGGTCGTGCCACGACGTCGTGCCCCCGGCGGTCACCACGCGGCCCGCTTCATCCGCGAAGCAGAGACTGGGCTCGGGTTTGAACTCGATCTGCGGGTACTCGCGGCTGAACAGATCCTGGTAGCCCCAGTGTGAGGTGGCGCTGTGGCCGTCCAGCAATCCCGTCTCCGCCAGTAACACCGCCCCCGAACAGGCCGAGTAGATGCAGGCGCCGCGGGCGTGCTGCTCGCAGATATAGGCCATGATGTCCGGGTAGCGCCCTTTCAGGTGTTCATCGGGCCCCAGCCACAGCTCCGGCACGATGACGATGTCCGCGGGCAGGTCGTCCGCCAGGGCGGCGTCGGGCCGCACCGGAATGCCGTTCCCGCAGTCGAAGGCCTTGCGCGCCGTGGAGACGATGCTGACCTCGAACTGTGGCCCCATTGGCTCAGTGCGCACCAGTTCCTGCCAGATGTTCCCCGTGGCGCAGAGCACGTCTTTCATCCCGTAGAGTACCGATCCGGCGGTCTCCGGGATCGCCAGCAGCGAGACGGCGAGGGGCTGTTTCATGGCGGATCCTCCCAGATGGCACAAATGCCCCGAAATTGACCAATATCCTACTTAATTGAGTCCCTGTCGCCAATTAAATTGGGCCCCATGTTCACACCAACCAGAGGGATCAGCGATGAACATGGCGATTGACAGTGACAAGTACAGGCAGTGCATGAGCACGGCACAGCGCATCAACTGGGACCTGGAGGAGGACGTGATCCGCGGCCGGGAGCCGGACCCCGGGCACCACTTCCTGCCCGCGGGATTGTCCCTGGTGGACAAACTCCCGTTCCTGGGTGACCGGGACGCGCGCTTCTTCAGCCAGGTACAGGGCCGCAGCTACGCCTATATCTTCGGGCTCGTGGAGCGATTTATCGGCGCCAAGATTGTCGAGATGGGCACCGAACACGCCCTGGGCGACCAGGATGCCATGGCGGCGATGCTCCAGTTCGGCGCCGAGGAACTCAAGCACCAGGCGCTGTTCCGCCGGGTGGAGGACATGGTCGACCGGGTCCTGCCCCCCGGGTACCGGCAGGTGGCGGATGCCAACGAGGTGGCCGACGCGGTGTTGTCGAAGTCGACCTGGGCGGTGCTGGGCCTGACCTGTCATATCGAGATTTTCACCCAGGCGCACTACCTGCAGAGCATCCGGGATGCCGGCGACCTGTCGCCGCTGTTCCGCGACATCTTCAAGTACCACTGGCTGGAGGAGAGCCAGCACGCGATCCTGGACGAACTCGAGTGGGAGCGGGTGCACGCTGAGATGACCGATGCCGAGGTAGACGCGGCGGTCGGCGATCTTATCGACCTCGTCGTCGCGGTCGACGGCATTGTACAGGCCCAGGCCGACGCGGACGCGGAGTACTTCCTGGCCAATGGCACACGCGAGTTCGACCCGCGCGAGGGGGCGGCTGTCCGCGACGTCATGCTGCGCGCCTACCGCTGGCAGTACATCGTCTCGGGTGTGCAGGTGGAGCGCTTCCAGGCGGCGCTGGCGGGCAAGGTCAGCGACGAGCAGATGGCACGTATCCAGGATGCACTCGCCCCGCTGGTGGAGCATGTCATCTGAGGCGGCAATCCCGCGGCCTGAAGCGCCGCGCCATTGTTACAGGAGAGACGACCATGACTGCGCGTTACGACTCCATTCTCGACACCGTGGGCAACACGCCGGTGGTGCGCCTGAACAACATCGGCCCTGCCCATGTAAACCTCTATGCGAAAGTCGAGGCCTTCAATCCCATGGGCTCGATCAAGGACCGCATGGCCGCCGCGGTGATCGAGGGCGCCGAGCGCAGCGGGGAATTGCGACCCGGGCAGACCGTGGTCGAGGCGACCAGCGGCAACACGGGCATTGCCCTCGCCATGGTCTGCGCCCAGAAGGGTTACCCGCTGGTCATCACCATGGCGGAAAACTTCAGCGTCGAACGCCGCCGGCTGATGCGTTTCCTCGGGGCGAAGGTCGTGCTGACTCCCGCCTCGGAGAAGGGCAGCGGCATGGTGCGCAAGGCCCGGGAGCTGGCCGCGCATCACGGGTGGTGGCAGCCGCGCCAGTTTGAAAATCCCCTGAACACAGAGGTGCACGAGCGCACCACGGCGCAGGAAATCCTGCGGGACTTCGCCGACGTGGGGCTGGACTACTGGGTCAGCGGTTTCGGCACCGGGGGAACGTTCGGCGGGGTGTCCCGCGCGCTGCGCAGGTTCAGTCCGGGGACGCATATCGCACTGTGCGAGCCCGACAACTCGCCGCTTGTCGCCAGTGGCGCTGTGCAGAAGCGCGATGCCAGCGGGCGACCGGCGGAGAGCCACCCGGCGTTCCGGCCCCATCTCATGCAGGGCTGGTCACCGGATTTTATTCCCGCGCTGGCCGAGGACTTTACCGCGGCCGGCAGGTACGACTCCGCGATCGCCGTCGCGGGGGATGTCGCCCTGAAGTGTGCCCGCGATCTCGCCTGCAGGGAGGGCATCCTCGCGGGTATCTCAGCTGGCGCGACCCTGGCCGGCGCTCTCGAGATCGCGGAACAGGCGCCGCCGGGCAGCAACTTCCTCTGCATGTTGCCGGATACCGGCGAGCGCTACCTGTCGACGCCGCTGTTCGAAGAGGTGCCGGCCGAGATGAACGCGGAGGAGCTGGCGCTTTCGCGCTCCACCTCGGGCTCGCGCTTTGACCCGGCCCCGGCGCCGGTGGAGGAGGAGCCGCTGCCTGCGCCGGAGGAGGCCGCCGCGACGGAGGTGGCGCGACGTATCGAGGCGTGCGCGCAGCCGGTCACCCTGTTCGGGCTGGAGTGGTGCGAATTCTGCTGGTCCGTGAAGAAAGTGCTCAAGGCCTATGGGGTGGGGTTCGAGTCGGTGGATCTCGATGCACGCGAATTGCAGGCGGGGGATTTCGGAAGCGCGATGCGGCTCGCCCTGCGACACCGCACGGGCTGGAATACGTTCCCGCAGGTTTTTATCGGCGGCAAGTTCGTCGGCGGTTGCACGGACCTGTTCGATGGCCTGCTCGACGGGTCGATGTTTGACTGCCTGGCCCGCGCCGGCGCGGAACCCGACGTGTCCGCTGATATTGATCCCTACTCGTTGCTGCCGGGCTGGCTGCACCCGCGGGGCTAGTTTCGCGCGGCCTCGCGCACCACATCCGACAGTTGTTCGAAGTCATCGAACACCCAGTCGTGGTGCAACTCCTCCACCGATGCCTTGCGGTATCCCCCCGAGTACAGCGCAAACGGCACGCTCGCACGCTCCGCTGTTTGCGCATCGATCTCGCTGTCGCCGACATAGATGATCGCTCCACCGCCGAGTTCGTCACGCACCTGCAACAGCATCTGCGGGTCCGGCTTGCGCCGCTGCACCATGTCCCCGGCTATCACCGCGTCGAAAAAGTGATCCAGGTCGAGGTGGGCCAGCACCGCCCGGGCGGGCTCGCCCGGCTTGTTGGTGCAAACACCCAGGGGGTATCCCGCCTCACGCAGTGCGGTGAGCGTCTCCACGACAGCGGGGTACGGCACGGTGTGCTCCACCGCGGTCTCGTACCGGGATAGAAACTCGCGGTGCAGTTCGCCGTGCAGTGTCTCGTCCTCGCCGAGTTCACGCGCCGCCATCATCCGCCGCACGAACACCGCGGAACCCTGTCCGATGAACTGCCGGGTTTCCTCCAGCGTGAGCGCGGACAAATCCCTGGCGCGCAGGATGGCCGACGCCATGGCGCAGATATCCGGCGCGCTGTCGATCAGCGTGCCGTCGAGGTCGAAGGCGATGATCACTCGCGGCCGGGTGCCCGGAACAAGCGCCGCGTCCATACGCTCTGGAAAAAGGGGTCGACCCAGCGGTACAGGCGTCCGGAGATGCAGATCGGTTTGCCGGCTTCCACCGCCTTGATGCCGTCGGCGACCACGGTCTGGGCGGAATACCACATCCACTTCGGCAGGGAGTTCTTCATGTCCATCAGTCCGGCGGCCTCGTGAAAATTCGTGTGGGTGAAGCCCGGGCACAGGGCCGAGGCGTTGACGCCGGTACCTTTGAGCGTGACCGCGAGGGCCTCCGAGAGCGCCACCACGTAGGCTTTGCTCGGCGCGTAGTTGCAGCCGTCCGCGCGGGGCAACCTCGCCGCGACAGATGCGACGTTGATCACCCGCCCGAAGCCACGCGCGCGCATCTCGGGAACGAACAGGTGGCACAGGTGCGCCACCGAAGTCATCATCAACTGGAAGAAGTGGCTCTGGGCTTCCCAGTCCCGATCCTCCAGCAGGTCGGGTCCGGCGCTGCCGGCGTTGTTCACCAGGAAGTCGATGTGCCGATCGGCGGCTTTTACTTCCCCGTACAGCATTGCGGGGGCCGCCGGATCCGAGAGGTCCGCCGTGATGATGTCGCAGCGGATGTCGTGGCTCTTTTCCAGGGCAGCTGAGAGTTCTTTTAATTTTTCGCGCCTTCGGGCTACCAGCACCAGGTCGTAACCCTGTGTGGCCAGCTGGCGCGCAAATTCCTCGCCCAGCCCCGCGGAGGCGCCGGTGACGAGGGCGGTGCGCTTGTCGCTCATGTCGAGATTCCTCTGTCTGGTGTGATTCGGCACCGCGGGAAACAGTCTCCCCGCAAGCTACCCCAGTTGCTTCAGTGCGCGGCCCACGTTCTGGAAGTAGGCGATGCGGGTATTGATTCTCTCCACCGTCACGTCGTTGGTGGCCTTGCCCAGCGCCAGGTTCAGTTGCTCGATCGCCTGTGGCATGGCGCCGTTCAGGTAGAAATACTCCGCCCGGGACTGGTGCAGTCCCAGGATATTGCCGGCCTTGCCCTGGATTTCCGCGAGCTGGTACCACAGCCCGGCATCGCTGGCGTGCTTGCGCGCGTGCCTGGACAGCAGCTTGTCGGCCTTGGCGTAGTAGCCGGCCCGGTCCCAGGCGGTGGCCAGGGACATGGTCATGGGGTGGTTGCCCGGCGACAGCGCCAGACCGTCCTGCAGCATGGCGACGGCGGCGTCGTACTTTTCCTCGGCGATGTTGAGATCTGCCTCGGCCACCAGGTAGGTGATGTTGTCCGGACGGAACTCGCGCATGGGCTTGAGCAGTTCCCGGGCCTCGTCGAACTGGCCGTCGCGGGTCAGTGCAAGAATCAGCCCGTACTGCGCGGGGACCGCGCCCTTGCCGCCCTTAGCGCGCTTCTCGCGAAAGCGCGCCACGGCCTCCTCACTGTTGTCGAAAAATCCCACTTCCACCCGGGCGCGCATCAACTGGAACTCGGGGTTGTCCTGGTAGATTCGCCTGGGATAATTCGCCGCGCGGTTTTTTGCGTCTGCAATGCGACTTTCCGTGAGCGGGTGGGTCAACAGGAACTCGGGCGGCCGCTGGCTGTACCGGCGCGACTCCGCCTGCATCACCTCGAACATCCCGGCGGCGCCGCCGGGATCCAGCCCGGCGTTGACCTGGTTCTGCATACCCACACGGTCGGCCTCCTGTTCATGCTGCCGGCTATAGCGCAGCTGGCTGTCCATGGCCGCCGCCTGGCCTCCCATGATCGCCGCTATGCCCGCGTCCCCGGCGCCGGCGGCGATCGCCACCAGCCCGCCGAGCAGGCCCGCCAGCATGGCGGCGTTGGATTGCTTGCTGGCCTCGATGCCCCTGGCGAAGTGGCGCTGGCTGAGGTGGGCCAGTTCGTGGGTCAGCACCGAGGCGAACTGGGCCTCGTTCTCCGCCTTCGCCACCAGGCCGGTGTGCACGCCGACCACGCCGCCCGGAACCGCGAAGGCGTTGATGCTGCGGTTGTCCACCAGCACCAGCTCAAGGCGGCGCTCGCGGAGCTGGCTCGTGACCGCGAGCTGGTAGAGCAGGGTTTCCACGTAGTCCTGCAACAGGGCGTCGTCGATAATCGGCGCCTGGCGGCGAAAGGACATCAGCCACGCGCGCCCGAGGTAGTATTCCTGGTTCAGCGAGACGGCGTTGCCCTCGCCAAACCCGGGCAGGTCGTGCTCCTGGGCGGGTGCGGGAACGGCGATCAGTGTGGCCAGGCAGAAGAAGAGGGACAGTAATCGGATCATGACGCGGGGAGCATAGCACCTGCGAACGACCTCTGATAAGTCGCGCAGCCCATGGATTTTTGTCCGCGCGCCTCCTATCCTTGCTCCGGGGCCCGGTCCGGGGTCCAGTACGACAGCCCTTGGAACAACCGCCGGAAAACGAGTTATGCAGCCGATCCTGAAGCGAACCCTCACCTTACTTACCCTGCTTGCGGCGGTGTTCTGGGGGAGCAGCGCCCTCGGGGCGAGCCCGGTGCTCGACAGGGTCGTGGATTCCGGCGTATTGCGCGTGGGTATGTCCCTGGACCAGCCGCCCTTCAATATGCGCAACCGCAGCAAGGAGATCGTCGGTTTCGATGTCGACCTGGCCGGGGCGCTGGCGAACGCCATGCAGGTGGAGCTGAAGATCGTCGAGATACCCTTCGGCGAGCTGCTCGACGCACTGGCGGCAGGGAAGGTCGATATGGCCATTTCCGGCCTCACCATCACACCGGAGCGAACCCGCAGCGTGAGTTTCGTCGGTCCCTACACCCTGTCGGGAAAATCCATGATCACCACCGCACAGATCAAGAGCGTGGTGAAGAGCGCCGACGATTTCAACGACCCGGAAATCCACATCGTGGCGCTGGAGAAATCCACCAGCGAGAGCTTCGTACAGCGCCGCCTTCCCGACGCCTCCCTGCACAGCATCGCCAACTACAACGAGGGCATCGAGATGCTCCTGACGGGCAAGGTCGATGCCATGGTGGCCGACATTCCCATCCTGCAGCTGATCATGCTGCGCTACCCCGAGGCGGGGCTGGGCATTATCGAGCCCCAGCTCTCGGTGGAGCCCCTGGGGGTGGCCATTCCCCGCGGCGACCCGCAGTTTGAAAACCTGTTGCGGAACTACCTGCACGCGTTCGACAAGGCCGGGCTGATCCCGCAACTGCGCACTGCCTGGTTCGAGGACAACAGCTGGATCGCCACCCTGCCCTGAGCGGGGCGCAACCGCTTCCGGCCCCGGCCAGCTGTGCTACATTGCTCTGGGACACCTCCCGCGCCGGACACAAGGACCCGCCATGAACCCCCGTGACGTCAAGACCGCCGCCGATGCGCGCTCGCTGGTCGAGACCCTGCAGCTGCCCCACGTCAAGGTCGGCCTGTTTGACAACGACGGCATTCTCCGCGGCAAGTACATGAGCCGCGAGAAGTTCTTTTCCTGCCTGGAGAAGGGATTCGGGTTCTGCGACGTGGTGCTGGGCTGGGACTGCCAGGACCAGCTCTACGACAACGTCACCTACACGGGCTGGCACACGGGGTACCCGGACGCGAAGGTGCGCATCCTGCCGGAGACCTGCCGTGAGCTGCCCCTGGAGGAGGGCGGGCTGCTGTTCCTCGCCGAGTTTGACGAGGCGGCGGCGGATGTCTGCCCCCGCAACCTGCTGGGCCGCGTCGTGGGCAGGGCGGCGGACATGGGCTTCGACGTCAGGGCGGCGCTGGAGTACGAATTCTTCCTGTTCGAGGAGACACCCCACAGCCTGCGCGAAAAAAACTACCGCGACCTCCGGCCGATGACGCCCGGCTGGTTCGGCTACTCGGTGCTGCGAAATTCCGTACATGCAGATCTTTACCAACAGGTGCTGGAATTGTGCGAGCGCATGGATTTTCCCCTGGAGGGCATCCACACGGAGACCGGGCCCGGGGTGATAGAGGCCGCCATCGCGGTGGACGAGGCCCGCGCCGCCGCCGACAAGGCCGCCCTGTTCAAGACATTCATCAAGGTGCTGGCGCAGCAGAACGGGCTGCTGGCGACGTTCATGGCGCGCTGGTCGCCGGATTACCCCGGGCAGAGCGGCCACATCCACCTGTCCCTCACACGGCGCGAGGACGGCGAGTCCGCCTTCTTCGATGCGGACCAGCCCGACGGCATGAGCGCTGTGCAGCGCAGGTTCCTGGCGGGACAACAGCGGCTGATGCCCGAGTTTCTCGCCCTGGTCGCGCCGACCGTGAACAGTTTCAGCCGCATGGTGCCGGGTTTCTGGGCGCCCACCGACGCCACCTGGGGTGTGGAGAACCGCACGACTGCACTGCGCGTCATCCCCGGCAGCGCCGCGTCCCAGCGCATCGAGTATCGCCTGGGCGCGGCGGACGCCAATCCCTACCTCGCCCTTGCCGCCGCGCTGGCCTCCGGACTGGTCGGCATCGAGGAGGGCTGGGAGCCCGGCGAACCCGTAGAGGGCAACGCGTATGACATGCAGCACCCGGAGCATCTCGCACTGCCGCGCACATTGTGGGATGCAGCCCAGGCACTGAAGGGTTCGGCTGCCGCGCGCCGACTGCTCGGGGACGCCTTCGTCGAGCACTTCGCCGCCTCCCGCGAGTGGGAGGAGCGCGAGTACCGGCGGCACATCTCCGACTGGGAACTCGCGCGCTACTTCGAGATCATCTGAGGGGGCTGTCCATGCAAGCGGGCGACTGGAGTTTTCCCACGGTTATCCGTTTCGGGCCGGGCCGGATTGCGGAACTGCCGGAGGTGCTCGCACTGCTTCGAATCGAACGGCCGCTGCTGGTCACCGACGAAGGTCTCGCCCCGCTGCCCATGGTGGCCGACATCGTCGGGCAACTGGAGCGCGCCGGTATCGACGCCCGGCTGTACGGCGAGGTGCAGGGCAATCCCACGGCGTCGAATGTGCAGGGCGGTCTCGAACTGTTGCGCGGAGAAGACCGCGACGGTGTGATCGCGCTGGGCGGCGGCTCGGCGCTGGACGCCGGCAAGACCATCGCCATGATGGCGCGCCAGCAGCGTCCCCTGTGGGAGTACGTCGACGGCGACGATGCGTGGATGCACGTGGACCCGAAGGCCATCGCGCCTGTGGTCGCCATCCCGACCACCGCCGGTACCGGGTCCGAGGTGGGCCGCGCCGCGGTGATCCTTGACGAGGAGGCGCACCAGAAGAAGATCGTCTGGCACCCGGGCATGCTGCCGAAGATGGTGATCTCCGATCCGCAGTTGACTATCGGCCTGCCGCCGAACATAACCGCGTGGACCGGGATCGACGCGATGGTGCACGCCATCGAGGCGGTCTGTTCCCCCGCGTACCACCCCATGGCGGAGGGCATCGGCATCGAGGCGATACGGCGCGTGGCGCGCTGGCTGCCCGCGGCGGTGGCGGACGGCACCGATATCGAGGCGCGGGGCAACATGCTGGTCGCCGCGTCCATGGGGGCCACGGCATTCCAGAAGGGCCTGGGGTCCGTGCACTCCATCTCCCACGTCGTCGGCGCCTTCTACAACACCCACCACGGCCTGACCAACGCCGTGGTGCTGCCCTTCGGCCTGACCCAGAACCTGTCCGCCTGCGCCGACAAGCTCGCCCACCTGGCGGCGGTGCTGAATCTCGAAGAACGCAGTGCCGGCGGCTTTATCGATTACATCTACGCGCTGCGCGAACAGCTCGGGATTCCCGGTTCCCTCTCTGACATCGGCGTCGATGACGCCCGCGCCGAGGAGATCGGGCGCCTGGCCTTCGACGACCCGTCGACCCCCAGCAATGCCCGGCCGGTGGATGCGCAGGACCTTGAGCGGCTGTTTCTCGCCGCGCAGTCGGGTGATCCGGGCAGGCTCTGACCCCCGCTTTGCCACTGCCCGGCCCGCTTGTTACCCTGACCGTCGACTTTCACTGCCCGCCCGGAATCGACGTATGAGACCTATACTTCACCGCCTGTTTTTGTCGCGCGTGTTGCCGTGCGTGCTGGCCAGCGTGTTGTCCGCCCCCGGCCTCACCCTTGCACAGGACCAACCCGCCGCTCCCGGCATTGTCATCAGCACGGGGCAGCAGGGGGGTGGCTACTGGAGTGCCGGAGAACGCCTGCGTGAGGTCGCCGCACAGTCACAGGTGGAGGTGGAGAACCTCGACAGTTCCGGCTCGCTGAAAAACCTGGAACGGCTGTTCAGTCAGCGCAGCCCGGTCAGCCTGGCCTTCGCCCAGGCAGACGCGCTGCAGTACTATCTCGACGGGAACCGCGGCGCCGAGAGCCAGGTGGAGCAACTCCAGACCATCGGCGAGGAATGCGTGTTCATCATCGGGGAGGCGAAGCGGAAGATAAAGGATACGGACGACATGGCGGCCGCGCCGCGAATGCAGCTCGGTATCAAGAGCCCCAAGAGCGGCATCTGGGTCACTTTCAACCAGATGACCAAGATGGCGCCTGAACTGCAGAGCGTGTCGCTGGTCTACGGCGATCCACTGGAAATGATCCAGCAGTTGCTGAGTCACCTCACGAACGTCGATCGCGCGGTGATGGTGGTGCACGGCACGAACGCCCACTCGCCCGAGATCGACATGGCCGCCGCCGAGCCGGACAAGTTCCGCTTCATCAAGATCGAGGACGAGCGCTTCACCCGCCCCACCGATACGGGTGAGCCGATCTATCACCGCAAGAAAGTGGAGTCCAGCGTCGCCTCGGAGATCGGGAAGGTCGAGACTATCTGTGTGCGCGGGCTGTTGCTGGCGAACCGGAGCAAGATGAGCGAGGAGCAGTACCGCGAGATCGGGGAGATTATCGCCACTCGCTGGAACCAGATTCACCCGGAGGACTGAGGGGCATCAGCCTTTCAACGGGCTCCTTTCGGGGTCCAGCAGTTCCAGTTTGTCGAACAAGTTTTCCGCCACGGGCAGGCCGACGATGTACACCATGCGCTCCGTCACCTCGCCCTCGGCGTGGATGGCGCCCGCGGGAATGATCAGCTTGTCGCCCGCACTGAGTTCGATCCGTTCGCCCCTCTCGTTCAGTACGTAACTTTTGCCCTCCATCACGTAACCGCAGTTGTCGACATCGTGCCAGTGCAGCGGTAGTTCCTCCATACGGTTGGAGACGTAGACGGTCGGCCACAGGTCGAGCCTGTCGATATCGGCCAGCACTTCGGACTTGGTGCTGAAGAAGTTGTGTTCGACCCTCATGGGCCCGGGTTCCAGTGTCATACGTTTCTACCTCGGGTTTGCTTCCAGGAAGGGTCCGTCCACGCACAGCCGCCGCCCGTCGGGGGCCGCGCAGGCGCCGCAGATACCCACACCGCACTTGGTGAGGTAGTCGATGGCGCTGAAAATCTGTTGCGGCAGGCAAAACTCCCTTTCCACCGCCTCGGCGGCGTGCACCATGGGCGCCGGGCCGCAGTTGTAGAACACGAGTTGCTCCCGCTCCCCCTGGGACATGCCGGCCAGGCGCTCGCGCAGCAGTTCCGTGACCACACCCTTGTAGCCCTCGCTGCCGTCGTCGGTCGCCACGTGCACATCGGCGACCCGGCGGCACTCCTCGAGGTAGTACAGGCGCTCCGCGCTGCGCGCGCCGGCAAAGATCTCCGCATTGCCGAAGTCCCGCGCCAGCTGGTACACCGCCGCCAGCCCCGTGCCGCCGGCCACCGCCATGATTCGCGCGCCCTCCGGTGGCGCCGCGGGAATACCGTGGGGGCCGCGCACGTAGGCCTCGGTACCGGCCGGCAGGTCCATCAGCGCGTGGGTGAACTCGCCCACGTCGATGGCCACCAGGGTGAAGGGGTCGTCGGCGAGCGCCGAGAAGGGTTTTTCCCCGACGCCCGGCACCCACAGGAAGACAAACTCGCCGGCCTGGATGTCCACCTTGCGGTCGAAGGTGAGCAGGGTGATGTCCTCGCACACCCGGGTGTTGTCCACCAGGGTGACGGGGTGGAACTGCATGTCGATATCGTAGCGAACCTGTTCCTCGGCACGGTTGCCGCCCGTGTCCAGGTCCCCCGCGAGGGTCTCGAGGTAGGCCTGTATTTCGTCGGTCGTCATTCCCACCAGTGCGGAGCCGACGCCGACGATGGTCGCGCCGGCATCGAAGTAGGCGCGCACGTCGTCGGCGCTGCTGACGCCGCCGCAGCCGATGAGCGGAAGCCCGGTGGCCGCCGCGGCCTCGCGCACGCATTTCAGCCCCGTGGGCAGGATGCCCTTCCCGGACAGTCCGCCCTCGCCGTTGCTGAGTACCGGGTGGCCGTGGGCGGAGGTGTATCCCGGCCCGACGGTGTTGATGGCGCAGAGTGCGTCGGCGCCTCCCTCGGCGGCCGCCCGGGCGATCTCGCCGATGTCCGGCGTGTTCGGCGTGAGCTTCGGGATCACGGGTACGTCCACCGCAGCCTTCACGGCCGCGGTGATCTCGCGCACGAGGTCGGGGTCCTGGCCCATCGCCATGCCATAACCTTTCGCGTGGGGGCAGGAGAGGTTCAGCTCGATGCCGTCGGAGACAGGCGCGAGCATGCGCGCCACCTCGACAAATTCCGCCACGCTGCCGCCGAACACGGAGGTCAGCAGGAACCGGTCCGCGGGCACCCGGAGCGCGCCGAGCAGCTCCAGGGAGCGCTCGGCACCGGGGTTGGTCAGGCCCACGGCGTTCACGAAGCAGCCCGGGGCGTACTGGCTCAGTACCGGTTCGCGATAGCCGGCCCTCGGCTCCAGCCCGATGCTCTTGGTCGTCAGTACCCCGACCTGGGGCATGTGATCGAAAAAGTACTGGATGATCGGGGTGGCGGTGGTGACGATGCCCGAGGGGATGGTCAGCGGGCCGGACAGGGCCCTGCCGAGGAATTCTGTCTTCAAATTGGCATGCTCGCGCGGCAGTGCAAGAACGTGGCGCAATTATACTGTAGCGCACGGCCGGTGTCGGCAGCGCTGGGAGAAAGGTGGGGGCGCCGGGCGCGGCCGGCGCCGGCGGTCAGTCCCCGGTGAGGTCCTTGACTGTCTCGCTCGGCCCGTTGGCCTTGCAGGACTCGATACCGTTCTGGCAGCCGTCCTCGGACTCGTACATCTGGCTCTGGCCGATGACCTGGTGGTTCTTCGCCTTCAGGACGAAGTAGGGCTTGCCGTTGGAAGACTCCTTGCACTCGTATTGCCCGTCCTCGGCGCTGTTCTGTTGTACCGAGGCGATGCCGTTCTCGGCGGCGGAACGCGAGCTGTACATCTCGCTTTGCAGGATGGTCTGGCCGTTTCCCGCCAGCAGGTTGAAAAAGTACTCGCCGTTCTTGGCCAGCTTGAGTTCGTAGCATCCGGACATGGAAAGTCTCCTGAAAAAGGTAACGCGGCCGCCCCGGGGGCGGGCCTCCACAAAAAAGTGTAGCCGCTTAGACAATTCCTGCCAGTGTCAATTCAGGTGCCGCAGAAGGTCTGCCGCACGATCTCGGCGGGTGCCGGGGGCGTGGCGAAAAGCGCTTCCTGCGGGTCGTATTCGTGGGGGTTGTCCAGGCGGTCCACCAGCCGGTTGAAGGGATCGAAATCGTTGCCCCCGGTGGCCGCGACGATCGCGGCCTCGACGAGGTGATTGCGCGGGATGTACGCCGGGTTGGCGCGGTGCATGGCCGCCTGGCGCGCCGCGGGGGATGCCGGGTCGGAGAGGAGCCGCGCGCGCCAGCGTGCCAGCCAGTCTGCCAGCGCCTCCGGTACCGGGAACTGGTCCGCGACAAATGCGGCGTCTCCCTCCGGGTGGGCGAGGTCCGCGAGCTGGCGGAAGGTGAGGGTGAAATCCAGCTCGTGCTGGGCCATCAGCTGGAAGAGGTCCTCCACCAGGGGTGTGTCCTCCTCTGCCAGGGCCTCCAGTCCGAGTTTTTGCGCCAGGCCGCGGCTGTGGGCGTCGAGGAACTGTCCGGGAAATCCGTCGATGGCGGCCTGGGCGAGCTTCACCGCCTCGTCCTGGTCGTCGTGCAGCAGCGGCAGCAGGGCCTGGGCGAGGCGCGACAGGTTCCAGTGGGCGATGCCCGGCTGGTTGCGGTAGGCGTAGCGGCCGCCGTGGTCGATTGAACTGTACACCTGCTCGGGGTTGAAGTGGTCCATGAACGCACAGGGGCCGTAGTCGACGGTCTCGCCGCTCAGCAGCATGTTGTCCGTATTCATCACGCCGTGAATGAAGCCGAGAAGTTGCCAGCGGGCGACCAGCTCCGCCTGGCGCCCGATCACCCCCAGCAGCATGTCCAGCACGGGGTTGTCCCCGTCCCGTGCCGCCCGGTAGTGCCGGTCGATCACGTAGTCCGCGAGTCGGCGCAGCGCCTCGACGTCCCCCTGTGCGGCGAAGTACTGGACGGTGCCCACGCGGATGTGGCTGCTGGCGACCCGCGCGAGCACGGCGCCGGGCAGGTACTCCTCCCGTATCACGACCTCGCCCGTGGTGACCGCCGCCAGCGCGCGGGTGGTGGGTACGCCGAGACGGTGCATGGCCTCGCTGAGGATGTACTCGCGCAGCACGGGCCCCAGCGGCGAGCGCCCGTCGCCGCCGCGGGAGTAGGGCGTCGGCCCGGAGCCCTTGAGCTGGATATCGAAGCGGTCCCCCGTGTCGCTCACCAGCTCGCCCAGCAGTACGGCGCGGCCGTCCCCCAGGCGCGGGTTGTAGCTGCCGAACTGGTGGCCCGCGTACACCGTGGCGATGGGGTCCGCCCCACCCGGAACCGCGTTGCCCGCGACAACTGCGGTGCCCTCGTCGGAAGCCAGCCAGTCGGGGTCGATACCGAGCCGCCGGGCCAGCTCCCGGTTGACGCGCACGGGCCCGGGCCGGTCCACCGGGGCCGGCGCCTGCCGGGTGTAGAAGCTGTCCGGCAGGGACGTGTAACTGTTGTCGAAGGGCAGTGACAGCACTGCGGGCACCCCTGATTGTCTATATTCATTACGTACCGGCGGGCGGCCGGGTAGGACAGCATAGAACATGCCGCCCCGTTCGGATACCATGCGCCCGCGGGCGGGCGCTGGCGCCTGCGGGTAGCGAGGTGAGCACATGGCAACAAAGAAGGCCTGGGATATCCTGATCAAGAACGCGCTGGTGTTCGACGGCAGCGGTGCGCCGCCTCAGGAGCAGGAAATCGCTGTCAGGGACGGCCGTATCGCCGCGCGCGGCACCGCCCTGCCCACCACCCAGGCGGCCCAGGTGATCGACGCCAGGGGCAAGTGGCTGTTGCCCGGCATGCTCGATATCCACACCCACCTCGACCTGGAGGTCGACCTGGAGCCCGGCCTGCCGGAAGTGGTCCGCCACGGCACCACGACCGTGCTCGTGGGCAATTGCAGCCTCGGCACCTGTTTCGGCAAGCAGCAGGTGGGGGAGCAGAACCCCATCGTCGACTGTTTCACACGCGTCGAAAACATCCCCAAGAGCGTGCTGGCCAAGTGTGTGGACGCGGTGGCGTGGGACAATACGGGAGACTACCTCGACCACTTTGACGAGATCGCACTGGGCCCGAACATCGGCGCCTTCGTGCCGCACTCGATGCTGCGGGTGGAGGCGATGGGCCTGGACGCCAGCATCAGCCGCGATCCCACGGAGGAAGAACTGTCGCGCATGGAGAGATTACTGGAAGACGCCATGGACCAGGGTTACCTCGGCATGAGTACCGACGGGCTGCCCTTCCACTACCTCGCCAACACGCCCAATACCGACAAGCGTATCCCGACCCAGTTCGCCGGTTTCAGGGAGCTGAAGCGGCTGCTGGGCGTCGTGCGCCGTCGCGACCGCGTGTGGCAGACCACACCGCTGCTGGAGCAGCGCGCGAAAGCGTTCTTCTATTTCATGCTGACCAGTGGCCGCCTGTTCGGCCGCACCCTCAAGACCTCCGCCCTGTCGGTGATGGAGTTCGTGTTGATGCCCACGGCGCACCGCGCTTTCCTGGGCCTGGCGGCCATGCTCAACAGCGCGCTCTTCCGCGGCAATATCCACTTCCAGGCCCTCGGTACCAATTTCCGGGTCTGGTCCGACGGTATCGTGTCGCCGCTCTACGAGGAACTGGATTCCACCTGCGAACTGATCGCCAGGGAGTACGACGACGTCGAGGGCCGCCGCGCGCTGCTGGAGAACCCGGCTTTCATCGAGCGCTTCCGGCGGGACTGGCACCACGGCCGCCGTGGTCGCAATCTCGCGCACCTGCGTACCAAACTCGGCGCTCCCGACAACGTGGTGGTGCGCGACCTGGCACTGATGGTGTTCGACGGCGCGCCTGTGGGGGAGTGGGACGGTGAGACCCTGCAGGCCGTTTTCGAGCGCGTCGTGCGCTACCAGGCGGGCGCGGGCAACGCGGCGCGTTCGGAGGCGGAGCGCGAGGCACTCGAGCAGTTTCCGCGGCCCCTGGGCGATGACGCGAATTTCATGCTGCACATGATGCGCACCTACGACAAGGGATTCCGCTTCTATGTCGACGTGGGCAACCTGAGCCGCGAGACCACGCTGGAACTGTTGCTGCACCGCCACACCATGCCCGGATTCAACGACTCCGGTGCGCATATCACCAACATGGCGTTCTTCGACGCGAACCTCATGTCCCTCAAGCTGGCGCAGGAGCAATCGCTGGACACTGTAAGCACCATGGTCCGCCGCCTCACACGCGAACCGGCGGAGTTTTTCGGGCTGGATGTCGGCACGCTGGACATCGGCGCCCAGGCCGACATCGCCCTGGTCGATCCCGAGGCCCTCGCAGGCTGGGATTGCAACGCCACCCGCGAGCTGCAGTACCGCGAGCTGTTCGAGCACGAGCAGATGGTCAATCGCCCCGAGGGGATCGTGGACTGCGTACTGATCAGCGGCGAGCCGGTCTGGCGCGACGGCGCGTTCACCGAGGCACTGGGTTCGCAGAAGCTCGGTCGCGCACTGCGCGCCGCCTGATCGATCCCTACTGCCCGGGCGGCAGTGTCTCGATGCGAAACTCGGGGTGTTTTACCTTGCCGCCCGAGGAGGCGATGAGCGCCGCAGCGCCCAACGCGCCCAGCGCAATCACCAGGACCAGCGCGGCGGCGGGAGCCAGCAGGGCGCGCCGCAGCACACCGGCTGCGAACCCCGCCAGGGCCAGGCCGGCGGTCGCGTAGAGAAGTGGTGCCCAGGCGTCCGCCACCTCCGCGTGGTGGTCGAGCCAGGCGCGACCGTAACCGTCCAGCGTGTCGTAGATCTCCGGGTACGCGGCGTCGCCGAAATTCACCACCGGTATACTCGCCCCTGCAGTGAGCGCCACCAGGGCCAGTCCCAGGAGCGTCGTCGCGCGTTCGCGAATGACGAGCCCGCAGGCCAGGACCAGCAGGGCTACAGCCAGCCCCACCACCGGCACGTGGTTGAACAGCACGTGGCGGTAAGCCGGATCGGTGAGCAGGTCGAGAAAGTCCATTCCCTCAGCTTTTCAGCGCCCAGGCATCGCACCAGCCCGCGGTGCTCACCGCGCCATCGAGGATCTCGCAGTGGCCGCAGCCCGCCTTTGCATTGTGCAGGAACTGGCAGGTGGCGCAGCTCGACGCGGGATCGGCCGCGCTGTCCGTGTAGGCCTGGGTGATGCGCATCTGGCGCTCACCCGGGCCGAGCAGTTCGGGGTCGTAGCAGGCGCGCGCGTCGCTGTTGTCCCCGCAGCCCTGGAGCAGCGGCAATGGAGCGGCCACCGCGGGCAGAAGGGTGGCGTGGCGCAGCAGGCGCCGGCGTGTAACGGACATCGATTGTCTCCCTGTCAGCGCCCGGCTACCTGTCGCTGTCCGGTCTCGGGCTTGATCACGAAGGCCGGTACGGCGCTGAAGCGGATCACCGTGGACATCGAGGTGCAGTTGCCGTCCGCGTCCGGGTGGCCGTCCGCCACGCGCGGCAGGGCGTGGTACACCCCCGCGCACATATAGCCGATGTTATTGGCCGCCGCGCGGCCGAGGTGGATGGGCCCGATGTACACCTCGGTGAGGAAGTTGAACGTATTCTCGATGTCCCAGTACCCGGCGAGGATGCCGTCCTGGATCGTGCCGTCGGGCAGCAGCGAGGCGCGGATCCTCAGGTCGCGGAAGTAGTAGTGGTTGTCGATCGCCTGTACCTTGAACTTCAGCTTCGCGTCGACGGGGCCGGCGCTTAGCACGCCGTCGGTGATGTCACCCGGAAAGGGTTCCGAGTGGTACATCGGGTCCTCGTGCACCAGCTGGCTCATATCGCGCACCACGTTGCCGTGGGCGTCCTTGGTGACGGGGCCGCCGCTGGTGAACAGGCGCGCCTCGACTTTCCCGTTCTGCGTATCCCCCTCCACCAGTTTCAGTTCCAGCAGCGTGGAGTAGCCGTTCTCCAGGATGGAGTTATTGGTGTCGAACAGGCGGTCGAAGAGGCCGTCGGGGCGGTACCCGGCGACACAGCCCATCAGGCGCATGTGCTGGTTGTCGATGCCGTCGGCGAAATCGTCGTGGGCGCACTGCCCTCCGCCGGCGGCGGTGGAGTTGACGCCGTCCAGGTCGATGCCCGCCGCGGAGGCCTCGCCCTCCAGCAGGATGTGGCCCGGGTCCGGCCAGGCGTGGGGATTCTGGCAGGAGTCTTCCGGCAGCAGGGCGAGGGCGCCCTCCCGGTCGCCGGCCTCCCACCGCGCCTTGACCTCGTCGCGCGCGGCCTCGTACTCCTCGGAGAAAAAGTCCTCCTCGGTGATGTTCAGGCCCTCCGGGCATTCACCGGGGTTCTCCCGGGGAATGTCGTACTCCCACTGGGTGAACACGAAGCCCATGAGCCGGTCTTCAGCAGCTTTCGCCTTGACTTCCTCGGTGGCCACGACGGAGGCGGAGTCCTCGCCGCAGGCGGCGAGTACGAGCAGCGTAAATAGGGCAATGACTCTATTCATGGTGTGATTCCTCTCTGCGCGAAGCGCTCAATACCCCTCAGGTGAGTATCTCCGAGATCGGTCGGTCGGTCCGGTTCTGGTCCGTGCCCCACTGGCCCACGTTCAGGCCCATGGCCTGCTGCATGGTCAGCCCGACGCGGCTGGTGGACTCGCCGATACCGCTGATGTGCAGGCCGGTCCTGACGCGCCCGCCGGCGGTGCCCGCGGTCATGAACGGCAGGCCGACGACACTGTGGGTATTGGCCTCGGAGGTCTCGGACAGCGCCATCACCAGGCAGTTGTCCAGCAGAGTGCCTTCGCCCTCCGGGACGGCGTCCAGGGTTTTCACAAAGTGCGCCCAGGCTTCCATGCTCTTCTGCACAAAGAACGTCGCCTTGGGCTGGTATCCGAGCTCCGGGTCACGGGGCTCCTCGTGGGTGAGGGTATGGTGTGTATCGGGTGAGCCCGCGGTGCGCAGGCCGGAGGCGCGGTCCGAGAACACCATGTTGAACACCCGCGTCTGGTCGCAGGCCAGCGCCAGGGCCAGGGTCTCCGCCATCAGTTCGTGGTTGGCCATGACATTGTCGATGACCTTGTCGAGGGTGGCATCCTGCGGCGCCCCGGGGATGGAGCAGGCTTCCAGGGGTGGCGGCTGTTTTGTCTGCAGCTCGAGCTGCTGCTCCAGTTGCCGCACCGCGGTGAAGTACTGGTCGAGCCGCGCGCGGTCCGAGGCGCCGAGACTGCGCTCCAGCCGCTTGCGGTCCTCGCCGACAACGGACAGGGCGCTCTGGCGCAGCAGCACGCTGGGGTCGGGGGTGAACTCGGCGGCGTTGGGGTCGGCGAATCCGGGGCCGAAAATACGCGTGTACAGTCCGAGGGGGCTCGGTTCGGCGGGGTTCACGCTGCTCACGTCGCGCAGGCTGTTGCTGTCCTTGGGCGTGCCGGTGGCGGCCATCTCCAGCGAGCGGAAGCGGGTGCGGGTGCCGATCGCGTCGGAGATCAGCACGTCTAGGGTCGGGCCCTCAACGGTGTCGGTTGTCTTCGGTGCGCCGCCACACAGTGCGCCGAACACGCCGGTGCGGTGCACCTGGTTGGCCTCGCCGTTGAGCAGGACACTGTAGCCGCTCAACACGTTCATGCGCTCGCGCACGGGTTCGATGGGAGCGAGTTCCGGTGTCACTGCCCAGTCCGTGCCCTCGGTCTCGGGCACCCAGCGCGGCGGGTTCATGCCGCAGCCGAAGAACCAGGTGCCAAAGCGCCGGGGAAGCGGTGCGCCGGTGGACGCCAGCGCCCGGCCGGTGTCCAGGAACATGTCGAGAAAGGGCAGCGCCACGGAGACGGCGGCCCCGCCCAGTGTACCGCGCAGCAGTGTGCGCCTGCGGATACCCTTGCTGGTGCGAATATGGCTCATGTGGGATCGCTCCTGCCGTCGGCGTTGCCCGCGGGGGCGACGGCGCTCAGTGTGTCGGCCGCCGGCGAGGTGCGGGTGCCGGCGGCGCGTTCTATCTGTGGTGCGGGAGGGGGCTCGCTTGCGGTGCGAAAGGCCTCGCTCGACGCGATGTCGTACATCAGGGCAGGCACCCGGTGGCCGTTCTGTGCAAAGCGGTCTTCGAGATGGCGCAAGAGGGCGCGCTCGCCGTTGGTCTGTTTGCGCCCCACCGCGTAGCGGTAGAGGTTCTGTACCAGGCAGGCGCTGACCAGGGGGTTATCGGCAAACGCCTGCCCCAGCTCCACGGGGCCGGCGAAGCCCGTGCCGTCAAAATCGCCGCTGGTGTCGATGCTGGCCCCGTTCTCAGCGCTGCGGTACTTGCCGATACCGTCGAAGACCTCCAGGCCCAGGCCGATGGGATCGGTCAACTTGTGGCACTTGCGACAACTCGCCTGTGTGGAGTGCACCTCGAGCCGGTCGCGCGCGGTCTTGTGCTCGGCGGAGTCGTCCTCGGAAAACTGCGTGAAGTCCACGTCCGCAGGCGCCTCGGGTATGGTCTGGCAGAGCAGTGCCTCGCGCATGAACACGCCGCGCAGGGTCGCGGAGCTGCGGCCGGGATGGGCGAACAACATATTGAAGCTGGCGTGGGACAGCAACCCCGCGCGGGGGCTGTCCGCGGGCAGGGTGGCCTCTTCCCAGCCCTCGTAGGTGCGCACCGGGACACCGTAGACAGGGCCCAGCGACCGCGTCATCGGCAGTTTACGGGACGTGTACAGGGTGCGGTAGTCGGCGTTGTTGCCGACCAGCTGGTCGACGACGAAGCGCAGTGTCTGCTCCCGCGCGTCCGCGGCCATGGCGTTGCTGTACAGCGGGTAGCGCGCGACGTCCTTGGACAGGTCGTCGAAACTGTCGAACATGAACAGGTCGTCAAAGAATGCGCGCACGCCTCCTTCCAGGTGTCCCGAGGCGAGCATACGCTCGACTTCCCGCTGCAGGCCCTCCTCGGTCTCCAGGTCGCCGCGCTCGGCCGCTGCCAGCAACGCAGCATCGGGACCGCGGTTCCACAGGAAGTAGCTCAGCTTGCTCGCCAGGCTGTAGCTTGTGAGTTGCAGCCTCCCCGGGTGTGCGGGGGTAGGCGCGGGGACGGCCTCCTCGATGCGGAAGATAAATTCCGGCGCGACCATCAGGCTGGTGAGGGCGAGATTCAGTCCGGTGTAGTAGTCGCCCCGCGCCTCGGTGGTCGCCGCGGCGGCGGCCACTCTCGCGCTCACCTCCGCATCGTCGAGAGGCCGGCGCAACAGTTTGCGCCCGAACTCGCGCACCACCTGCGCGGTGCAGGCGTCGTCCGGGGCATCCTGTGCCGCCGGTGCACAGGGGAGGATGTCCCCGCGCAGTTCCTCCGCAGTGACCTGCATGGCGATGTTGCGGGCCATGGCCTCGTACTGCTCGAAACCGCTGGGGGTGACCGCGACCAGTGCGGTGCCCAGGGCGTTGAGGCCGTCGCGGCGGCTGTCCGGCTCGAAGCGACCCGCAACCTCGACGGCGCTGCCAAAGCTGTCCTCGATGGCGTTGCGGTACTGTTCGGGTGTGAGGCGGCGCATGGCCAGCGGCCCGCCGATGGCGTCCGGGTCGCTCCCCCCGCAGCCGGCCAGCGGTAACAGGATGGCTATCGCCAGCGACCCGGTCAGGTAGCGGGCTCTTTGCCACGATCCTCGCGACGTTCCTCGCGGCATTCCTCGCCTCCGTCCCCGTGGCCGCGGCGGGTTTAAGAGCCGCGGTTTTGTATTGGGGAATCCGTTAATTCTATGCCCTGGGGAGATTACAGCAAAGCAGGCTTAACGGGGGCTTAAAGGGCCGGTGTCGAGGTGGGTTTCACGCATCCCCGACCGCGATCTCGATCAGCACGTCGTCCGCCGCCACCTGCTCGCCCGCGGTGGCAACGACATCGGTGACAGTCCCGGCGGCCTCGGCGGTGATCTCGTAGTGCATCTTCATCGCCTCCAGCACCGCAAGGGTCTGTCCCTCGATCACGGCGTCGCCGGGAGCGCAACGGATCTCCAGCAACAGGCCGTGCATGGGTGCAATCACCCTGCCGCCGCCACCGGCGGCGTCACCCGCGCCCTCGAGGCGGATTGTGTCGACGAACGCCGCGGCGCGCCCGTCCATCGAGAGGTACAGCTTGCCGCTGTCGGGGCGATGGTAACGGGCGCTGTGAGCCGCGCCGTCGACCAGTACCCGGGCGCTGCTGTCCGCCAGCTCCCGCAGCTCGACATCCACCGACGTATCACCGTCGAGGACCTGCCAGCGCCCCCCGCCCAGCGGTGTCAGCGAGAGGTCGTGCACGGTGTCACCGTGCGCGTACTGCTTGCGCGATACCAGCGGGCTCGCGCTCGCCCAGTCGCGCAGCTCGTGACTGACGATAATACTGCCCGAATAAAGTGCCTCGTGTTCCAGTGCGATCTCCAGCACTGCCGCCACGGCGCTCTCGGCGAAGGTGGGTTGCGTGGCGGCAATCTCACCCTCGGCAAACTCCTCCGCGATGAAGGCAGTGGTCGCCTGTCCCGCGGCGAAGGTGTCCTTCTCCAGGCAGGCGACGAGGAAGTCCCGGTTGTGCGTGGTGCCGAACAGCACCGTGTCCTTCAGTGCATTCACGAGTCGCTGCCGCGCGGTTTCGCGGTCGGGCCCGAAGCCGATGATCTTGGCCACCATCGAGTCGTAAAAAGGCGGGATCACCTGTCCGCTGCAAATGCCGTCGTCGACGCGCACCCCCCTGCCGGAGGGCGGCGACCACAGGTCCACGGGGCCCGAAACCGGTAAGAAATCCTGTACAGGGTCTTCGAGATAGAGTCGCACCTCGATGGCATGGCCACACAACTGGATATCCTCCTGCGCCAGGCCGAGTGGCTCTCCCTGCGCCACGCGAATCTGCAGCGCTACGAGGTCGATACCCGTGATGAGTTCCGTCACCGGGTGCTCTACCTGCAGGCGCGTGTTCATCTCGAGAAAGTAGAATGCGCCGCTTTCGTCCAGCAGGAATTCGACCGTGCCCGCGCCGCGGTAGCCGATACTCTGCGCGGCGGCCACGGCGGCGGCGCCCATCTCGGCGCGCAGCTCCGGTGTCATGACCGGGCAGGGCGCCTCTTCCACGACCTTCTGGTGACGGCGCTGCACCGAACAGTCGCGCTCGCCCAGGTGGATGGTATTGCCCTGGGTGTCGGCAAAGACCTGGACCTCGACGTGACGCGGGCGCAGGATCGCTTTCTCCAGTATCAATTCGCCGCTGCCGAAGGCGCTCTCGGCCTCCGCCCTGGCCATTTGGATGGCGCCCGCGAGTTCGGACGTCTCGCGCACCAGCCGCATACCGCGACCGCCGCCACCCGCGGCCGCCTTGACCATCAGCGGCAGGTCGATCTTTTCACCTTCCGCGAGCAGGTTGTCGTCGGACTGGTCCTCGCCCTCGTAACCGGGCACGCAGGGGACGCCCGCCTCGATCATGCGGCGCTTGGCCTCCGCTTTGTTGCCCATGAGGTGAATCGCCTCGGCGGTGGGCCCGATGAAGGTCAGTCCCGCCGCTTCCACTGCCCGGGCGAAGTCGGCGTTCTCGCTGAGAAAACCGTAACCCGGGTGAATGGCGCCCGCGCCTGACGTTCTCGCCGCTTCCAGGATGTTGTCCGCCACCAGGTAGGACTCGCCCATCGGTCCGGGCCCGATACAAACGGCGTCGTCGGCCAGTTGCACGTGGGGAGCGCCGGCGTCGGCCTCGGAGTAGACCGCCACGGTGCGGTAGCCCTCGTCGCGCGCGCTCCTGATCACGCGGCAGGCGATCTCGCCGCGGTTGGCCACCAGGATGCTGGTAAATCGTGTCATGTTGTCGGCCTATTCCTGTGCCCACGCGGGCTTGCGTTTTTCCACGAAGGCGGCGACCCCTTCGCGGCCCTCGTCGGACAGCATGCAGGCCGCGAAGCCCTGCGCCGCGAAGTCGAGAGCCTCGCCCCGGGGTCGGCGGCCGGCCTCGAACACGATGGCCTTGGTGACGGCGTTGGCACCGGGGGCGCACAGCGCGATCTGCTCCAGCACCTCGGCGCACTTCGCCTCCAGGTCCGTCGCGTCCTCGGCCAGTATGTGACCGATGCCGTAGCGCACCGCCTCCTCGCCCCTGAAGCGGGCGCCCGTGAGCATCAGGCGCCGCGCCTGTGTCAAACCGACGCGCTCGGCGACGAAAGGGGCGATCTGTGCGGGGGGAATGCCGAGGCTGGTCTCGGACAGGCGGAAGCGCGCGTCGCGGGTGACGATGGTCACGTCGCCGATGCAGGCGAGTCCCAGGCCACCGCCGATGGCCGCGCCCTCCACCAGCATGATGACCACCTGCGGCTGCTCGTTGAGCTTGATCATCAGGTCGCCGAAGAGGCGGTTGCCCCGGGCGACGTCGGCCGGGTCGGGCTCGCCGCCCTGGGCGCCGGATTTGAAGCCCTTGATGTCCGCGCCGGCGCAGAAAACGCCGTCCCTGCCGCGCAGGATCAGCGTGCGCAGGCCGTGGAGCTCGCGCGCGGCGTCGAGTACCGCGTGCAGTTCGTCGACCATCTCGTTGGAGATCGAGTTCTTCGCCTCGGGGCGGTTGAACCAGATGGTCAGCACGCTGCCCCGGTGCTCGAGGATGAGGTCTTTGGTTTCAGGTAGAGATGACATGGTTGTCTCCCGGATCACATGCGGGCCATTACATTCGGGCGATGCCGAAACTGTTCTCGCGCACCTCGCGGTGGCGGGTCTCCCACACGGTCTCGAGCAGGAAACCCAGGGTCCTGCGCGTATCGCGGGGGTCGATCATGCCGTCGTCCATGAGATGGCCCGAGGTGTAGAACGCACTGGACTGGCTGTCGAACATGTCGGTGATGAAGGCCTCCTGTTGCGCCAGCGCCTCTTCATTCACCTCGGTATTTGTCGCTGCGGCCTTGCCGCGAGCGACCATGGACATGGTCTTGGCGGCCTGTTCGCCCCCCATGACGCCGGTGCTGGCGTTGGGGAAGGTATAGAGGAAGTCCGGCGTGAAGTGCCTGCCGCACATGCCGTAGTTACCGGCACCGAAGCTGGCGCCGGTCATGAGCGTGATGCGCGGCACCTCGAGGTTGGTCACCGCCTGGATCATCTTCGAACCGTGCTTGATCATGCCGGCGCGCTCGCTCTTCGTGCCGACGATGTAGCCGGTGGTGTTCTGGAAGAACAGCATCGGTATGTTGGCCTGGTCGCAGAGCTGCAGGAATTGCGTGGCCTTGGTGGCGCCCTCGGGATCTATGGGGCCGTTGTTGCCGAGAATGCCGCAGGGCAGCCCGAATATTTCCGCCTGGATGCACACGGTGGTGGGGCCGTAGCGCGACTTGAAGTCCAGGAAGTCGGAGCCGTCCACCACCCGCGCGACCAGCTCGCGCATGTCGTAGGGTGTGCGGTAATCGCAGGGAATCACACCGGCCAGCTCGTCCGGGTCGTACACGGGCTCGGCGAAGCTGCCGCGCGTCGGCCGCTCGCAATCCTTGTTCCAGTGCAGCCGGGTGACAAGTTCACGGCACATCTGCACCGCGTGACCGTCGCTCTCCGCGAGGTACTCGGCGAGGCCGGAGACGCTGGCGTGCATCTCGGCGCCGCCCAGTTCCTCCTCCGTGGCGATTTCGCCGGTGGCGGCTTTCAACAGCGGTGGGCCGGCGAGGAAGGCCTTGCCGTTGTCGCGCACCGCGATCACGTAGTCGGACAGCCCGGGCATGTAGGCGCCGCCGGCGGTGGAGGAGCCGTGCAGGATGGAGATGACCGGGATGCCGGCCTTGCTGAGTTTCGCCAGGTTCCCGAACAGGGCGCCGCCGGCCGAGAAACCCTCGACGGTATAATTGAGCAGGTCGCCGCCGCCGCTCTCCACGAGATGGACGAAGGGCAGTTTTTGCTGCAGCGCGATCTCCTCGCAGCGGGTGACACGGTAACCGGTGGCCGAGGTCAGCGTGCCCGCGGCGATGCCGCTGTCGTCCACCACGATCATGCAGCGCACACCGCCGATAAACCCGATTCCGGTGATGACGGTGGAGCCGGGTACGGACTTGTCGGGGTCGTCGGTGTCCAGCAGGTAGCCGGCGAGATTGCCGACGGTGAGGAAGGGCATGCCGGGGTCCAGCAGCCGTGCCAGGCGCTCCCGTGGCAACAGTTGTCCACGGGATTCGAAACGCGCCTGGCGCCTGGCCGAAATCGCTGCGCCGCGGGCATTGAGTTCCTGCAGCTTTTCCACCAGCGCCAGCATCTCCTGCCGGTGTTTTGCGAATTGCTCCGAATTCGGGTTGATCTTCGAATTGAACAAGGTCATGGGAGACTCTCCGCAATACTGTCCGGCACGGGGACCGGCGTTGACAGCAACAGCTGCGCGTAACCCTTGCCCTGGGGGTCGTTGCGTATGCTCGCAACGCCGCCGCCGCCCAGCACTTCGTGCAGCAGGAAATTGATGGCGTGGCTCCCCGGCAGCAGGAAACGCTCCACGCTGCCGCGGTCGGTCGATGCGAGGAAGTGGGCAAAGCGAGCGGTCACAGCGCTCTCGGTCAGCGCCGCCCACAGGTAGGGCAGGTACTCGGCCCTGCGCGCGATGATGCCGACATTGGCCTTGTCGCCCTTGTCACCGGAGCGGCCCCAGGCGAGTTTCACCAGGGGTACTTCGGTCATGCCCTCGTCCGCAACATCACCGGGTGCAGGCGGGCGTTCGATCGCCGCACTGTCCAGTGGTTCGCCGTGGGATTCATCGCACGTGTGCACCTCGCCACCCAGGCGGATGCTCACCGCGAAGTCGCCCTTGGGTACGCTGCAGGAGAACAGGCGCACCACGGGCGAGGGACTCGGCCGGCTGCCCGCGAATCCGGACAGGCCGGGCGGGGTCGCCAGGCCGAGGCCCACCGCCTCCTTGAGCAGGATGCCGATGCCGATCATCTCCGGGTGCTTGGCGGCGATTTTCATCACCACCTCCCGCGCGCCGTCGACCTCGGCGAAATCGCCGTACTGACACTCGGTACCCATGATCTCGATGCTGGTCTCGGAGAAGTCCGGCAGACCGAAGGCATCGAAGGCGTTGCGCGCGGCCTCGAAGACCGCCGCGCCCAGGGTCCGCGCCTTGCGGTCCGCGTCGATCCCGTAGAAGGTCATGTAGGTGCCGCCGCGGAACTGGTCGGCAAAGGTGGCGCTGACCTTGTAGGTGTCCGGCGCGGGCCGGCCGGTGGCCCCGGAGACGCGCACGCGATTCTCGCCCGCCTGCTCCACGGTCGCCGTCGAAAAATCGCAGACCACGTCCGGCAGCACATAGGCCTGTGGGTCGCCGATTTCGTACAGCATCTGCTCGCACACGGTACCGACGGTCACCATGCCGCCCGTATCGTCCGGCTTGGTGCACACGAAACTGCCGTCGGCGCTCACCTCGGCGATGGGGTAACCCATGTTCGCGAGGCCGCTCACCTCCTCCCAGTCGGTGAAATTGCCGCCGGTGGCCTGCGTGCCGCACTCCAGTATGTGGCCCGCCAGCGAACCCATCGCGAGCAGGTCGTAGTCCTCGCGCCCCCAGCCGAAGTGGTGGATGCAGGCGCCGAGCGTGACGGCGCTGTCGACGCAGCGGCCGGTGACGACGATGTCGGCCCCCAGTTCCAGCGCCCGGGCGATGGGAAAGGCGCCTAGGTAGGCGTTGATGCTCAGCACTTTTTCCGGATCGGGAAACGACGCGCCGGAAAACAGCTCCGGTGTGGAGGAAAAGCTGTCACGCCGGTCCATCAGGTCGTCGCCGGTCACGCAGGCCACTTTCAGGTCCAGGCCCTGGGCGTCGATTTCCGCCTGCAGCGCCGCGACGCAGGCCTCGGGATTGACCCCTCCTGCGTTGGAGATAACCCGGATGCCGCGCTCGGCGACGAGGCCGAGATTGGGTTTCATCGCCGCGCTGACGAAATCGGTGGCGTAGCCGCGGCTGTCGTCCTTGGCCCGCGCCCGGGCCATGATGGACATGGTGATCTCGGCGAGGTAGTCGTAGACGATGAAGTCGAGACCCTCGCTGTGCAGCAGCTGGGGGGTGGCGCGCGCGGCGTCACCCCAGAAACCGCTGGCGCCGCCGATGCGCAGAACCGGGTCGGTCATGGCCTGTGTTCCGTTAAGCCGGGGAGTGGACAAGCATAGTACGCCATGGCGGTATCGGGTACTTGGGCTGGGGCGCCATCGTTATGGGGGCGGGTGCCAGGCCCTCGCGTCAGTCCGCTGCGGTCCCCGGCCGATCGCCGCCGCCGAGTCTGGATTGCAGCTTCAATACCATCACGGTGAGCGCCGGCAGCATGGTCAGCGTGACCAGCGCGGCACCCACGATGCCAAACATGACGATAATTCCCACACCGCGGTACAGCTCCGTGCCCGCGCCGGGGACAAGAACGAGCGGTGCGAGACCGAACAGCGTGGTAATGGTCGACATGGCGATTGGGCGCAGGCGCACCTCCACGGCCTCGCCCACGGCGGCCGTTGCGGCCATGCCGCGGGAGAAGTTCTGTGCGGCCCGGTGCACCACCAGGATGGGATTGTTCACCACCGTGCCCATCAGGATCAGGAAGCCGAGCATGGAGATCATGTCGAAGGGCTGGGAGACGGCGTTCAGTCCGACCAGCGGCAGCATTGTGCCCAAACCGTTCAGCGCCGCGAGCCCGACGATGCCGCCGGCGATACCGATGGGTATGGAGGTGATGATCAGCAGCGGGTAGCCCCAGTGGTTGAAGATCGCCACCATGAGCAGGTAGATGACCAGCAGCGCGACGAGATAGTTGCCCGCCAGCGCCTCGCGGGTGGCGTCGAGCTGGTCCGCCGCGCCGGAGATCGTCACGTCGACACGGGAGGGGATGTCCCCGGTGGCCCGCAGGTGGTCCAGCAGTTCCCTCCTGACCTGCTCGACGCCGGTCTCCAGGGCCACCGAACGCGGTGGGATGATGTGCAGCGTTACGGTTCGCCTGCCGTTGACGCGGCGCAGCGCGCTGGTATCCACCGTCTCGACAAAGTCGACCAGCGAGCCGAGGGGCAGGACCTCCCCGGTCCGGGTGTACACGGGCAGTTGCGGCAGTACCTCCAGCGCTACGTCCCGGCCGGTCTCGCTGTACAGGTACATGTCCAACTTGTCGTCGTCGAGGAAAAACTCGTCGACGTAGCTGCCGTCGGTCATTGCCGCGACGATGAAACCGAGGTCGTCCCCGGACAGTCCGAGCTCCGCGGCGCGGTCCCAGCGCGGGCGCACCTGCATCAGGGGTTGCGCCAGCGACAGGGACGAGGGGCGGCTCTGGATGCGCGGATTGTCGAAAATCTCCTCCGCCCGGCGGTACGCGGCCTGGGCCACCGCGTAGATCTCGTCGAGGTCCTGCCCGGAGATGTCGAGGTTGATACTGCGCGTGCCGCCGCGGTTGCTGGTGATGATCGAACCGCGGGTGGTGAATGCGCGCATGCCCGGGTACTCGCGGTACTTTTCCGAGAGGGCGTCCATGAGATCCTCGACGTCGCCGCTGTCGACCGGCTCGGTAATCACCCGCAGGGAATCGGTGCCGTAACGCATGTTGTTGTAGCGGATGGGTGGCATGGTCGTCTCGCCGCGCTCGAAGGCGTCGCGGTCGGCCCCGATGTGGGGTTCCAGAAATGCCTCCAGCTCCTCGCCGATCTCCCGCATGGCACGGAGGTTATAACCAGGAGGTGCGTTCATGCTGGCGAAGATCTTCGGCTCCTCTCCCTCCGGCAGGTACTCCGCGGCGGGAGTCAGGAGCGCAATGACAGCGATGCTCGCCACGGCTACTGCGGCGACGCACGTCGCCCGGTTGCGCCCGGTTGCGAGTATCCGCTGCACGATGGCGAGTGTCGTTGCGCGCACGCGCCTCCCGGGGTGCGCGCCCCTGTCGTCTCCCTGCCCGACGAAATCCAGGCGCGCGGCCGCGGTGGGCAATAGTGTGACGGCCACCAGCATGGAGGCGAGAATGGCGGCGGCGATGGCTACAGCGACGTCGGAGTAGAGCTGCCCGGCCTCCTGTTCGACGAAGGCGATCGGCACGAAGACCAGCACGGTGGTCATGGTGGAGGCAAACACTGCCGGCCATACCTGCCGCACGCCCTCCGCCGCCGCGCGCAGGCGCTGGGCGCCCCGGCGGCGTTCCAGCTCGATGCTCTCCAGTACGACGATACTGTTGTCCAGTGTCATGCCGATGGCGAAGGCGATCCCGGCGAGGGAGATGACGTTGACGGTGCGCCCCGCCAGCAGCAGGCCGAGGAAGGCCACGATGATGCAGATCGGGATGCCCATCACGCCGACAAGCGTCGCCTTGAACGAGCGCAGGAACAGGAACATAACGCCGCTGGCCAGGAGGGCACCGAGAAACAGGTTCTGCCATACGTTGCGCACCGATTCCTCGACGTAGACCACGTCGTCTGCGATACGCTGCATACGCAGGCCCGCCGGATTGAGTACGTCGCGGTTCAGCGCGTCCACCTCGGCGGTGACCGCGCGCTTGATGTCGATGACGTTGGAGCCGGCTTCCCGGCGCAGCATGAGGAAGATGATTTGCTGGCCGTTGAAGGAAGAAATGCTCTTCTCCTCGAAATGGTCCAGCCGCACGCTGGCGACGTCGGACAGGCGCGTCACCGCGTCGCCCCGGCGCGCCAGCACCAGCGCGGAAATCTCCTCGAGCTCTTGGAAGCGGCCCACGGTGCGCAGCAGGTACTGCCGCTTGCCGGCGTCCACGGTCCCGCCTGAGCGGTCCCGGTTGCGGGTGCGCAGTGCGTCGCGCAGGTCCAGCAGGGTCAGGCCGCGCTGTGCCAGCCGCGCCGGGTCGACCAGTATCTGCACCTGCCGCTCCGCACCGCCGAAGATGGGCACTTCCGAGATGCCGGGTACGCCGGCGAGCCGCGGCTTCACCGTGTCCTCGACAAAGTCCTGGGCGAGACTCATGTCGAGCTGGCGCGGGTTCCCGGGCAGGGGGGCGATGCTGAAAAACATGAAGGCGTTGCTGGAAAAGGAACTGGCGTAGATGCGCGGTTCGTCGACGTTCTCCGGGTAGGAGGGAACCTGGCTCAGCGCGTTGTTGACGCGGATGAGCATCTGGGTGATGTCCGTACCGAGGGGAAACTCCAGCTCGATCTCGGCGGCGCCGCCGTAGGCGTTCGCGGTGATGCGCGAGAGGTTGGGCAGGTTGCGCAGGTACTCCTCCTGCTCGATAAGGATTTCCTGTTCCACATCCTGCGGGGTGGCACCGGGCCAGCTTGTGCGCACACTGATGGCGCGCACATCCAGGTCGGGGATCATCTGTACGGGGATACGCAGCGCCGCGACGATGCCCAGCACACAGATGATCAGGGCCGTAACGGTGACCAGCGTCGGGCGCGCGATCAGTTTGTCGAACACGACACAGCGCCCGCGGGGTTATTCCAGCACGTCGACCCGCTGGTCGACCTGCAGGGCCTCGTTGCCCTCGACGACAACCCGCGCGCCGGGCGCCAGCCCCCGGCGCACCTCCACCAGGCCGTCGAAGGCCAGGCCCGTTTCGACGGGCCGCTCCGAAACCAGAGTGCCCTCCGGGCTCTCCTGCACCACCCAGACGACGACGCGGCCGTCGGAGTACCGGATAAGCGCATCCCTTGGCACCACCAGCGAGCGCCGGCCGGTGGCCACGCGCAGCGTGCCGTGGGCCGCCATGCCCGGGATCATGCGTGCGTCTGCTTCGCGCGGGTATACACGCAACAGGACTGTGCGCGCCTCCGGGTCCGAGACCGGCACCACGGTAGCGACGCGTGCGCGGCGGGTGTCGGTACGGTTCTTGCCGAGTGTGTAGTTGACTTCCGCCCCCGCCCGTACCGTCGCCAGGTAGTCCTCGGCGACCGGGAAGTCGATGCGCAGCTCCTCCGTGCCGACCAGCGTAAACACCGCCGTCCCGGGGGTGACCCACTCGCCGAGGTCCGTGCGCCTGGCGCCGATCACCCCGGAGAAGGGTGCGCGCAACTGGTGGCGGTCCAGCAGCGCCCTGCGAAATTCCGCATCCGCCTGCGCCTGTTGCAGCGCCGCCTCGTCCTGCGCCACTTCCGCGGCCAGGTCGCGCACGACCGTCTCGGCGATACTGCGCTGCGGCGCCAGCGAGCGCGCCTCCTCCAGGCGGCGTTGTGCGTCCTCCAGCGCCACCCCGGCTGCATCCGCGGCGGCCGCGGCACTGCGCCACTGCCAGTGCGCCAGCTCCTGGTCGAGTTCGAGGAGCACGTCCCCGGCGACAACCTGGCTGCCGGCGTCCACGTGGAGGGCGGTGACCAGGCCACTGGTGGCCGGGGACAGGCTGGCGTCACGGGACGAGGTGACCGTGCCGGTCAGGCGCACCACCTGCTGGATGGCTTCCTCGCGGGCAGCCGCCACCGTCACGGGAACGGCCCGCGCGACCTGCGCGAGCGCGTGGGGGGCGTGGTGAAAAAGCGCGACTGCGAGAATTACCGGGAGAAGATGTCGGTAACCCGTCGCTCGCGGCACTAGGGTGTGTACCAGATGGGCGATGTGTAGGCCCGCTCCTGTGTGGTCATCGGCACCTTGTCGTCCATCTTCACACCGAAGCGCTTGGCGTCGTACGCGGTCCAGCGCGGTGTGGGAATCTCGATGACGCGGGCGTAATAGAACGCGGACTGTTTCGGGTCGAAGTCCGGGTCCTGCCACACGGCGATCAGTTCCGGCTCGCCGATGCTGTTGGTCCAGGTGGCGTTGTCCACGTCTACCGTGTCGCCCACCGGGGGCAGTTTGCCCTTGCGGTTCGGTTTGCGGTCGTCGGACCAGGCCACGTCGTAGACCTTCTCGTGGGTCTTGCCCTTCCTGTCCAGCCAGCCCTTGACGACCTGGATGCGGTCGAGGTTGCCGCTGTAGGGATCTTTTGCGGCGGCGACGAGGAAGGAGGGGGCCTTCGACCTGGCTTCGCCCAGTTCCCCGCCCATGGGCACGCCCTTGGCGTAGCCGGTATAGGCGGGGGTGCGGTTGTGGATGTCGTCCTCGGTGAAGGACCAGCCGCCGAAGAAGCGCACGGTGATGTGCGGACCCGTCGTCGCGTAGGCCTCCTTGCGGCGCATGGCGTCGAAGATGGCCTCGCGCGTGTTTTCGGTGGCCCAGACGGCGGTGCGCCCGGCGGCGGCCTGCTGCCAGCCGATGATGGAGAGGTCCGGGTCGAGTTGCGCGGTGATGGCGACATGCTGCCAGCGCTCCGCCTCGGGCTCCACACCAGAGTGCTTACCGAAGAAATTGTCCTCCTCGGCGGTGGTCATCGAGGTGTGGGAGTCGGTGCTGCCGATCATCCCGAACCGGTAGGGGTTCACGCCCAGGGACTTGTCCAGCTTGAGACCGGTTTTCAGCGCCTCCCTGGCGTACTCGTACTGGAACATGTCGTCTGTCTTGAGCTCGGTACCGTCCAGGTTGGCCGCGTCCCAGGTCTCGTAGTCCGCGAACTCGTCGTCCGGGGACAGGAAGGGGTGCGCCTCGCCGTCACCCTTGATCTGCGTGACCTCGATGAGCGGTTCCATGCGGGCACGCAACTCTGCCAACTCGGCGTTCAGCGGGCTGCCGTCAAAGTTGGTGACGCCAAACATGCGGCCGTTACTGAGGTTGCCGTTGTGCGGAATGGCCAGGACCTGCGCGCCGGTGTCCCGCGAGAATGTGTCCAGCGCCCGCCATAGCTCCTCGGGGTTCTTGCTGTCAAATTGTGAGAACGGCACCGTCTTGCGCGCCTCCTTGCCGTCGCCGCGAAAGACCACGTTGCGGTGCAGGTTGTAACCGCCGATGGCGGTCCACTCGTAGCCGATGATGGCACTAAAAACTCCCGGCTCGTTGTACTGGTCCGCGAGCTGCGTGTACTCGCCCCAGGCCTCCCGGGTCAGCTCGTCGGCGTCGAAGGGGGGCTCGTCCTTGGACAGGGCGGCGACGATCTCCATGGCGGTATCGAACTTGGTCTGGTTGTCACCCTCCGTCAGTGCCTTGTACCAGCGACCGCCCGCCTCGGTGGCCAGCAGATTCTCGTCGCCGGCGAGCAGGTTGGGCATCAGCCCGTACATCTCCGCGTGGTCGGTGAGTACCATGAAGTCCAGCGGGCGCGAGAGGCGCGCGCGCAGGCCGTGGGTGGTGGTGATCTCCTCGCCGCGGGCGAAGCGGAAGGCCTCCTCCTGTCCCACGGTGTTCATGGTGCCGGCATCCACCGATACTGCCGTGTGCAGGTGGGTTTCGCCCCACAGTACACGGGTCGGAAAATCTCGCCCGGCGTAGGGGGAGAAATCGCTCTGGCCGATACCCTCCACGATACCCCTCTCGTTGGTGATCACCTTGCCCTGGCTGGGCACAACGTCCGAGGCGGACAGGGAGAGGCTTGTCATCAAGCCGACTGCGACAGCGCTGAACAGATACTTGTGAAGTAACATGTGTTACGACTCCCTCAAAGTGGCTCCTCTCAAGGTAGTTGAGGGGCGCGTACACTGCCAGCGCCGGGTGATCTCGAGCCCCCGGGAGGTTACCATCGGGCGCTGACTGCTGACGACGGGAGTTCCCTGGCCATGTCCCGGTTCAAAAACTTTGCGCTGCCGGTGCTCGCGTTCCTCGCGCTCGCGGCGGGGCCCCTCGGGGCCCGGGTGATCGACACGCCTGCAGGCGAGCTGCGCGGCACCGAATCCGGTGGGGTCTACCGTTTCGCGGGCGTGCCCTACGCGGCGTCGCCGGTCGGTGACCTGCGCTGGCGCATGCCCGTTCCCCTCACCGGCTGGGAGGGAGTGCGCGACGCCGTCGACTATGCGCCCGACTGCCTGCAGGTGCCCTATGCCGAGGGCAGCCCCTACTACCGCGAACTCGGTCCGGTCTCTGAGGACTGCCTGTACCTCAATGTGTGGAGCGCGGATCTCTCGCCGGCCGAGCCCGCGCCGGTCATGGTCTGGATTCACGGGGGCGCGTTCACCCGGGGCAGCGGGGCGCGTCCCACCTACGACGGCGCCGGCCTGGCGCGCGACGGCGTGGTCCTTGTCACCATCAACTACCGCCTGGGCATTTTCGGCTACCTGGCCCACCCGGCGCTGACCGCGGAGCAGGGGGGCGCCTCCGGCAATTACGGGCTCGGGGACCAGGTCGCCGCCCTGCGCTGGGTGCGCGACAACATAGCCGCCTTCGGCGGGGACCCGGGCCGGGTGACCATCTTCGGCGAATCCGCCGGTTCCAGCGCCGTCAGCCAGTTGCTGGCAGCGCCCGGCGCCGCCGGCCTGTTTCACGGTGCCATCGGCCAGTCCGGCGGGTTCCTCACCCCCCAGGACGAACTGGCAGCGGGCGAGGACAAGGGCGTGCGCGCGTTCGCGGCGCTCGGCGCGGACACCCCGGCCGCGGCCCGTGAGATCCCCGCCCGGGAGGTGCTGGCAACCTTCGTCGAGCTGGAGGGAGAGGGTGTCGGTAGCCGGCCGATTGTCGACGGCGCCCTCATCCCGGGACAGCTGTACGACCTGTTCAAGGCGGGGGACTACAACAAGGTGCCCTCACTGGTGGGGTACAACCGCGACGAATCCAGCGCTTTCGCACTGGCACCGGACGTGCCTTTCCTGTTTCGCAACCAGGCCGACTTCGAGGCGGGCCTGAAGGAGTTCGCCGGCATCGGCGCCTACCCCTTCATCTGGCTCTACCCGGAACAGGAGGGCTCCACGCAGCCCTACCTGGATTTCTGGCGGGATCTCGTGTTCGGCTGGAACATGCAGGCCTGGGCGCGCCTGAACGAGCGTGCCGGGGAGCCGGCGTGGCTGTACTTCTTCACCCATGTGCCAGGCGATGACGTGGGCAAGCAACTGGGCGCCTACCACGCCGCGGAGATTCCCTACATCTTCGGCAACGGGGTGCCCCCTGCGGGCGCGGACGAGCGGGTGCACGAACTGTTGCGCGGCTACTGGGTGAACTTCGCCCGCGCGGGCGACCCCAACGGCCACGGTTTGCCCGCGTGGCCGCGCTTCGGCGGGGACGCCGCCTACCTCGAATTGAGCGCCTCGCCGCGGGCGGACGACTCGCTGCACTGGAAGCAGATGGCGCTGTGGAGTTTTGCGTTCAGCCGCTGAAGCGGCGCTATTTCCACCACGGGTAGAAAGGCGGCATGTCCGTGGAGGCCCGGTCGGTGAATTTTGCGTCCCGCTTTTCGAGGAACGAGGCGACACCCTCCTTGCCGCTGTCCAGGCTCGCGTAGAAGATCGCGAGGGAATCCACCTTGTGCGCGTCCAGCGGCGAGGGGGCCGCGGCGTTGCGATACATCATCTGCCGGGTCAGGGCGATGGACACTGGACTGAAGGCGGCGATGCGCCGCGCGATTGCGTAGGCCTCCTCCAGCAGGTCTTCCGGTGCCACCACGGCCTTGACCAGGCCGCCCGCGCGGGCGGCCTCCGCGTCGAGTATCTCCGCGCTGTACACCCACTCCAGCGCCTGTGAGATGCCGACGATGCGCGGCAGGAACCAGGTGGAGCAGGCCTCGGGGGTGATGCCGATCTTGTTGAAAACGAAACCGATGCGGGCTTTTTCCGAGGCCAGGCGTATGTCCATCGCGCAGGTCATGGTCGCGCCGATACCCACCGCGGCGCCGTTGATAGCGGCGATGACGGGCTTCTTGCAGTCGTAGATCGCCAGGGTGACGCGCCCGCCGGTATCGCGCACCCCCGCGATCATCTCGGGGTCCTCCAGGCGGCCCTCCATGTCCGCCAGCGTGGGCCGCAGGTCCTCGTTGAGGCCGAAGACGTTGCCCTCCACCGAGAGGTCCATGCCGGCGCAAAACGCCCTGCCTTCACCCGTGACCACCACCGCGCGCACCTCGTCGTCCTCGCTGGCGCGTTCGAAGGCCGCGATCAGCTCATTGGCCATCTCCACGGTGAAGGCGTTGAGCTGTTCCGGGCGGTTGAGCGTCAGGGTGAGGATGTTGTCCGCTACCTCGTAGCGCAGGGTGTTGTAGTCCATGTCGTTCTCCGGATCGATGTGGCTGGTGTGCCTTTCACGGTGTTGTGGGTGGAGTAGGGAGCCGCGTGCGGATATGATGCACAAGAAAAACACGGTGAGTTATACATGCCCGAGGGTTCCCTGAACAGCCCGCGGTCCGTCCGCTTGCAGCGCCGCGGCTGGTCGGTGGCCCTGTACCTGCTCTGGTTCGCGCTCGGCCTGGCGTACCTCGGCGTGGTCGTACCGGCGAATTACCTCGGCGCGCTGCCCTGGAAGCTGCCACCGGAGCAGATGCCCCAGGTCTACATGCTCACCACCGCCTACGTGATGAATTCCCTGCTGCTGTTCGGCGCCGCCCGCGAGGACGCTGGCCCCGGCCTGCTGCGAACCGCCCTGCTTGCCGCCCTCTGCTACGGCCTCTGCTGCGGCGTGCTGCTGATAGTGCCGGGCCTGGAGATCTCGCGGTTCCTCGTCACGGTGTCCGTCGTGCTGGGTATCGTCGTGGCCGCGGTGCCGTTCCTGCTGGGCGCGCGGATGCTGGCGGCGGCGACCATGGTTACGGCGCTGCTGGTGATCGTCGGGACCATGCGCCTCCTGGCGGTGCCGCGGGTCGACGACGGGGATTTCGAGCGGCTGACCTCCGCCCTGCACCTGGTGCGTTTTGCGCCGCAGGAAGAGCTGGTACCTGAGCCCGAGGCAATGGGCGGAGCGCTGGAACCCGTGGCGTCGGGATTCCTTCTCGTCACGGGCGACGGCGATTTCTACCACCTGGACTGGAGCGAGGGCGGTGAGGCGCTGACCGCCCGCAACCTCGGCCTGTCCTCGCCCCTGGTAAACCGCGGGGCGGTGCGCAATGAGTCGGACCTGGAGGACTCGCGGTACAGGGTCACGGACCTGCTGGTGCGCGAGTCCGCCGGCGGGCTGGAAGTTTTCGTCGCACACCTCAGCTGGGACGCCGCGGAGCGCTGTATGACCCTGGCGGTGTCCGGCGCGCGGCTCGGCCCCGCGCCCGACTACCCGGCCAGCGACGACGAGGCATGGACGGAAATCTACCGCACCAACCCCTGCGTGGCGCCGCCCTTCGACACCGCCGACACCGGTGGGCGGCTGCTTTGGATGGAAGGCGGCAGGTTCCTGCTTGGGGTGGGCAGTTTCGGGATGAACGGGATAGACGGTCCCGGCTTCGCCCAGGACCTGGAGGTGGATTACGGTAAGGTGGTGCTGCTGGACCTTGCCGGGAATGCGCAGGTCTACACCCGGGGCCACAAGAGTATCGAGGGCCTGATCCGGGACAACCAGGGGCAGATCTGGTCCACGGAGCTGGGGCCGATGGGCGGGGACGAGCTGAACCTGCTGCGCGAGGGCAGGAATTACGGCTGGCCCCGGTTCACCTACGGCACCGAGTACGGCGAGCTGACCTGGCCGTGGGTCACCAGGGCGCGCAATCACGGCTTCTTCGCCGAACCGGTACTGGCGTTCCTGCCCTCGGTTTCCGTGACCAACCTCATCCAGGTCGGCGACCGGCAGTTTCCCCGCTGGCACGGGGACCTGTTGCTCGGCGCCATGCGCGAGGGGCAGCTCTACCGCGTCCGCACCCGCAACAATCGCGTGGTCTATGTCGAGCCGCTGCCGGTCGGCAAGGGCGTCCGCGACCTCGCGGAGGCCCCGGACGGCCGCCTGGTATTGTGGTCGGACGACGGCGTGATCCAGCTGGTCTCGCGGGGCCCCGAGGGCCGCACGGGCGAAGACCTGTTCAAACCCTGTCGTCTCTGTCACGAGTCGGTGAACGGCAAACCCGCCACGGCGCCTTCGCTGCGCGGCGTCCTCGGCAGGCCGCCGGGCTCCGTGGAGGACTTCGCCTACTCCGACGCGCTGCGCGAAGCGGGCGGCGAGTGGACGGAGGCACGGTTGTCGGAGTACCTCGCGGACCCGCAGGTCTTCGCACCGGGGGGCGGCAAGGACGAGGGCGCGGTACCCGACCCCACCGAGCGCGAGATCCTGGTGCAGTACCTGAAGACCTATGTCAACTAGGCCCGCGAACTGCGCGCCGCCAGGGCGTGCCAGGGTAGGGCGGAACCGTGCCGATCATGGGTGGCTCTTCGCCTGAACCATTTGCCGCCGGTCGCGTCCAATGTTCTGGGAGGTGTGCCGTGACAAGACTACTACCACTCGTCCTCGCACTGCCGGTGCTCGCCGCCTGCACCACGACCGACGAAATCATCATCGACAAGAAGGGCGTCAACATGGCGGCCTACGAGGCGGACCTCGCCGAGTGCCGCGAGTATTCGCAAGGCGTGAAGACCGGTGAGAAAGGCGCGCGCGGCGCGGCCTCCGGGGCCGTGATCGGCGGCGCGGTCGGCGCGATTTTCAACGGGGCGGACGGCGCCGCCCGCGGCGCGGGGGCGGGTGCGGTCACCGGCGGTGCCCGCGGCGTCAGCGAGGGGGAGCGCGACGAGGTACAGGTGGTGAAACGCTGCCTGCGCGGGCGCGGCTACAAGGTCCTGAACTAGGGAGAAGCTGGCGCGGGCGTCCGGCTAGTTCGCGCCGGTCTGGCTTTTTTCGCCACTCTTGTCGCCGCCGAGGAACTTGCGGAACAGCTTGCCCGCCTCCTGCTCGATCTGTCGGCGCCCCTCGTTGACCGCGAGGTCCTTGAGAATCTGCTCCGTGTCCACCTTGCACCAGTCGCCGGGGACGCCGGCGGTGTTGCCCCGGCATCTCACCGGAAAGTCGATGGCGGTGAGACGTTTGCTCACCCGGCACGCGCGATCCACCTCCTCCAGCCCGGGCGACAGCCGCGCCTTGAAGGTGGCGCTGAAATCCTGCTCCAGCAGGTCCAGCTCACCCTTGCCCGACAGCTTCACGTGGGCCAGTTCGGCGCGCAGTGGTGTGAGCTCGGCCCTGCCGTCGGCGATTTCCAGGTTGGCCACCAGGGCGGTGAAGCGCGTGTCCGGCTCAAAGCTGGTGGTCAGTTTCTCCTGGTTGGTCAGCGCCACCGCCTGGCAGACGAGCTTTTCCACGCTGGTGCCCTTGAGCACGACCTCGCGGGTGGTCAGCGTCACCGGCCCGGTCATGGCGGCCACCAGCTGGTTCACCGTGCCGCCGCGGCTCGCCAGTTTCCAGTGGGCGTCGGCCTCGCCCTCCATCAGGCCCGCGCTGCCGCTCGCGGCGAGCGCCGTTGCCAGGTCCAGCCCGTCGAGGCTGCCGCTGGTGTCCAGGGTCGCCGTGTTGTGCCGGCCGTTAAACGTGCCCGCCGCGTCGAGCAGTCCGCCGTGCAGCTCGCCGCTGACCTCACTGAACTCGATCACCCCTTCCCGGGCCCGCAGGCGCAGCGCGAGGCTGTGGATGGTGTGTGCATCGAAGCGGGCGGCGTCGATACGCAACAGCGCCCGCGTGTCGATGGCACGCAGGGCGTCCAGGGGCAGGGGCTCGTCACCCGTGGTCTCCCCTGAATCGGGGGCGGCTTCCGCCGCCCCGGGACCCGCCAGGGCAAACAGCGCGGGGTCGAACAGGTCCAGCGTGAGGTCGGCGTCGATCTGCGGGCTTTCGAAACTCGCGTAGCGCAGCGTACCGCTGCCGCTGGCCTCCCCCAGGTCGAGCTGCAACTGGAGGTCTGCCGACTGGCGCGCCACGTCCGCTACTCCCGATACCACTAGCGCCAGCGACTCGGCCGTGGCGCCGTCGATCGCAATCTTCATGTCCTCCATGGAAACGGTGTCGCTGTCCGCCTGCACGACGACGCTGCCGTCCACCGCCACGTCGATAGGCTGTTCGCCCGGCACGTGCAGCACGACGGCGAGGGGTATGGGCCTGCCCTCGAGATTGAGGCCCGAGGCGTCCAGCGCCCGCAGCTCCACCACGCTGGTGGTGGATGTCGCCGGGTCGAGGGTCTCGATGCGCGAGTTGGCCACGCGCAGTCGGGTGACGTCCAGCGCGAGCGGGACGGCCAATGCCGCCTCGGCACCGGCGGCCTGTCCCGCGGCTTCGCGCCGCTGGCGCTGCTGTGCATACCAGGCGTCGAGCTGCGCGTCGTCGAGGGTGCTCGTGTCCACCCTTTCTGTCTCCGGTGCGGCCACCAGGCGCGCGGTGAGCCCGTCGACGGCGATGGTGTCGATCTCCACGCGGCGCGACAGCAGCGGCATCAGCTGTACGCCGATCTCGGCGGCGCCGACCTCCAGGTCCGGCCGCTCGCTCCCTGCCATGGTGACGGTCGCATCGGTGAAAGATACCCCGAGTGTGGGAAAGATGGAGAGGTCGAGGTCGCCCGCGATGTCCAGTGTCGCCCCGGTCTGCTCCCTGATGGCTTCAGTCGCCATCTCCACGACCCGCTCCTTGTCCAGGAACATCGGCACGAGCAGGACCGCCGCGACCATGAGTACCACGATGACGGCGAGCAGTGTCAGCAAGAAACGAGCCATGTTGTGCATCCTCCAGTGGGAAACCAGACCTCGGCGTAGTTCCCCTATGATAGGGCACGCGCCTCGCCGCGCCACCCCGCCTCGCCGGGTGCGAGCGGGCGCGCACCTGTGCTATGTTGCGGCACAGGTGATGACAAAAGTCACCGGGATAACAACGTATCCCGGAAGGGCCCGCCATGACATTCCGCCGCCTGCGCCTCAACAGGGCGAACAAGCAACCCCTTCGGCTGGACGGTCTGGTTCACCCGGATTTTCACGCCGTGGCGACCGTCCTGCAGGAGCAGGTGGACCGCCACCCGGGCGGGGCCGCCGCCTGCGTGTACCACCGCGGCGAGCGGGTCGTGGATCTCTGGGGCGGCGTGCGCGACAGCGCGGGCACGGCCTGGACCCGGGACACCATGGCCCCCAGCTTCTCCACCACCAAGGGGGTGGCCGCAACGCTGCTGCACATCCAGGTGGACCGCGGCCTGGTGGACTACGACGCACCGGTCGCAGAGTACTGGCCGGAGTTCGCCCAGGCGGGCAAGGAGTCCATCACCGTGCGGCAGGTGCTGGCGCACCAGAGCGGGCTGTATCACATCCGCCAGATGATCGACCATGTCGACCGCCTGCTGGACTGGCAGCACATGATCGAGGTGATCGAGCGCACCCCGCCGATCCACCCGCCGGGCGAGCGCACCGGTTATCACGGCCTGACCTTCGGATTCCTCGTCGGGGAGATTGTGCAGCGGGTCACGGGGAGGCGGTTCCCCGACCTCGTGCGGCGCGATATCGCCAAACCCCTGGGCCTGGACGGCCTTTACATCGGCGCCCCGCCGAAGGCCCTGCCGCGCGCAGCGGAGCTGCTGTTCCCCGAGAGCACCCGGCGCCTCAGCCGCACCTCCCTGGGGCGCGGGCTGGAGGCCGGCACCGCCGGCTTCAGCGCCCTGTTGAACCGGCTGGGCCGGGACACGGACCTGGCCAGCATCTTCGACGCCCTGGCACCCCGCGGTGTGAGCAACTTCGATTTCGGGTCGCCGGAGTGCCTGCGGCAGGCCATACCCGCCGCCAACGGCCTGTTCACGGCCCGCTCCCTGGCGCGCATGTACGCGGTGCTGGCTGCCGGCGGCGAGCTGGACGGCGTGCGCTTGTTGTCCCCCGGAACACTGGAACGGGCGACCACGCGGCAGGCACCCACCGGACGCCTGTCGGTCATTCCCTTCGACATGCGCTGGCGCCTCGGCTACCACGGCGTGTTCACGACACGCGGCCTGCCCCGCCGCGGCTTCGGTCATTTCGGTTTCGGCGGATCGGGCGCCTGGGCGGACCCGCAGCGCGACCTCGCCGTGGCGCTGATCGTGAACTCCGGACTCGGGTCGCCCTTCGGCGACCTGCGCACCGCGCGTATCGGCGGCGCCGCCCTGGCCTGTGCCGAGGCCCGCGCCCGGCGCCGGGTTATGCCGCGGGGCCTCTCTCCCGCCGGGGGTTGAGCGCGAAGCGCTGTCGCCCGACCCCCCGCGGCTTTATAATCGCAGTTTTCCACGGCGGTGCCCCATGACCGGCAGCGGCTACCTCAACAGCGACGTCCTCGACGCCATCGACCCGGCGGCATTCCGTGCCCGGGACCCGTTCCCGTGGGCGAATCCCCAGTACTTCATCCAGCCGGACCGTTACGAATCCCTGTTGGCAAGCCTGCCGCCGCTGGAACAGTTCAGGCCTTTTTTCGGCAAGCAGCGCAAGCACGGCCAGGGCAGCCACGACCGCTACGTGCTCGATTATGAGCGCGGCATGGAGATCGACGCCGGCTGGCGGGACTTCGTGGAGGAGTTGTGCGGCGCCGAGTACCGCGAATTCGTGTGCCGGCTCCTGGATGTGCGCGAGGTGCGCTTCCGATTTCACTGGCATTTCACCCCCAATGGCGGCGAGGTCTCGCCGCACTGCGATTCCAAGGGCAAGATCGGGTCGCAGATTTTCTACCTGAACACCGAGGCCGACTGGCAGTGGGACTGGGGCGGCGAGACGGTGATCCTCGACGACGGGGGCCGCATTGCGCCGGACAACGCGCCGGGCTTCGACGACTTCGACGCGGAGTACCCGGCCGAGACGCGCGACAACCGCAGTATCCTCTTCGGTCGCCGCGGTAATTCCTGGCACGGTGTGCGCCGCATCAACTGCCCGGAGAACTATTACCGCAAGGTCTTCATCGTGGTGTTTGAAGAGCACAGGCCGCTGCGTATGGCGCTGAAAAAAGCGCGCCGGGCCCTCACCGGCAAAGCGCTGGTGACCGACAAGGAAGGCCTGATGTACTGAGGGCGGCGGGCCCCGGTGGCGCGCGTTAATAGTGTATATTTTTTGTCCATGTGCCCTGTGCTAAGCTCCCGCCTGTAACGTCCCGGGCCCAGAGAGGAAACGCCGTATCACTTCCGCCATATCTGCGCCGACTCGACTCTGGTTGGCCTCACCGCACTTCTACCCCACCTACGGCGGCGCCCAGAATCGCTACAGGCAGTACATCCCCGGGTTCTCCGCGCGCGGCCTGGACGTGCACCTGCTCACGGGTACGCCGCTGCCGCAGGAGCGATCCGAGGGCGACGCGGAACTCGGCTGGTACGACGCGCGGCCGGGCAAGTACCTGCCCACGACCAGCCTGGGCGGCATCCCCCTGGAGCGTATCCGCCTGCCGGATGGCAAGGGCCGTGCCCGCACCTCGATCTACTACGACGCGCTGCTGGACGTCTGCTCGCGGCAGGCACCGGGCGCGGTGGTGGCCCAGCTGCTCACGAACCTGCGCCCCGAGGCGCGACCCTGGATCGAGCGTCTCGGGCGCTCCGGCGTGGCGACCCTGTACTCCGTCTCACAGTTTCCCGCCTGGCCCTCCAAGCCGGCGAAACGGTGGTTCCGCGGCAGCGGCTACCGGCAGGTCTACGACACCTTCGACGGGCTGGTCACCAACAGCCCCGCGATCCGCGAGTTTCTCGGTGAGATCGGCGTTTCAACCCGGCTGGAGTACATACCCAACGGGGTGAACCTGCAGCGCTTCCGTCCCGCCGCCGACGAGGGGCTGCAGCGCGACCGCGAAGCCCTGCGCGCGCGCCTGGGGATACCTGAGGGTCACCAGGTGGTGGCCACCGTGGGCGCCGTCATGCCGCGCAAGGGCCCCGACCTCGCGATCGAGGCCTGGCGGCGTATTCTCGACGACCACCCGGACACGCACCTGCTGCTGATCGGGCCACGCTCGGACCAGTACGATCCCCGCCTGGATGGCTTCTCCCGTCGCCTGGGGCACCTTGTGGCGAGTTCGGGGGCGCCCCACCAGGTGCATTTCTCGGGCCAGGTCGACGACGTGGAGAACTGGCTGCGCGCCGCGGACCTGTTTGTGCTCCCCACCAAGCGCGAGGGCACCCCGAATTCCGTGCTGGAGGCCATGGCCACCGGCCTGCCGGCGGTGGTGACGAACTACACGGGGATATCCGAGGCGATCGGCCAGCCCGGGCGGGACTACCAGCTGGTGAACCGCGAAGCCGGTGCCGTGGCGGCAGCGCTGCGCGGCCTGCTGGCCAACCCCGGGCAGCGCGCACGCTGGAGCGACGCGGGCCTGCGCTATATCACCCGGAACATGGACCAACAGGTTACCCTGGACCGCTATGTCGACCTGTACCGCGAACTCGGTGAGCGCGCCCTGCGCCGCCGCAGGACGCGCGCGTCCACGGTAGTCGTCCCGCGCGCGCCCGCGCCGGCGCGCCGGGAGACGCGCAAACCGCCGCTGTTGATCCTCGGCGCCCCCCCGCGGGGCGGCAACCACCTGTTGCGGGGGCTGCTGGACAACCACCCCGAGCTGCTGCTGCCGCCCGACGAGGATTACTTCATCCGCCATCTCTCGCGCCACCCGCTGCTGCACCTGCGCGGCATGCTCGTATCACCCGGCGACGCCCCGGCGTTCTACCGCAAGCTGCAGAAAGACGGCCACCTGGAGAGGGTCAACGCCGGTCACGGCACCGAGGTATTCGGCTCGGAGGATTCGCTGGACCTTGAGGCCTACTACGATTACGTGCGCGCCCACCACACGCGCCTGAGCCCCGACAGCCTGGTGCGCAATCACGTCGAGGCCCTTGCGGTGGCGCTGGGGCACACCCGGGAAGACAGCCGCATGCGCGTCTGTTTCTGTGCACTGCAGCCCAGCAACAAGGACCTCAGCCGCGTCGGAGCCATGCTCTCGCGCAGTTACGACGTGCGCGGCGTGTTCCTCGTGCGCGACCCGCGGGCGCACCTGGCGTCCAAGCTGGTGCGCAATCCCACGCTCGACCTCGGCCGCTTCTGTCGTCGGCAGAATCGTTACTGGGGCGAGATTGATGACTTCGTCGCGCGGCACGGCCCGGCGCTGCGGCTGCGTTTCGAGGACCTCGTCACCGACACGGAGGGCGCAATGCGCGAAGTCTGCGAGTTCGCCGGTATCGAATTCCTGCCCGATGTACTGGAGTACACACAGGGCGGCGAGGCCAGCCAGAGCAACTCGTCCTTTGCCGCGAGCCCGGGGATCGATCACGGCGTGCTGACGCGGTACCGGGAGTCACTGCCCGACGAGACCATCCGCTACCTCGAGCGCCACTGTCGACCGGAGTTGTTCTGGCACGGGCGCGCGCCGGCGCCCGCCGCCCCCGAGCCTGTGCCCGAAGAGGCTTGACGGTACTACAGGTTTTCTACGGGCTATTCAAAAAAGTCTCAGGCGAGTGCAAGACAAGGCAAAAGCCACTGGAAACGCGGAGTGTACACGACAGTACATGAGCATTTTCCAGTGGCTTTTAACGCAGTATTGTGCCGCCTGAGGGTTTTTGGTTAGTTCGCTAAAGTTTATGTGCTTTGGGCCAGCGTCTTTTTAGACAAACCCACTGCTCCGGGTATTCGCTGATCCAGTCCTCGAAGTGCCGGTGAATGCGTTCGGTAATCTCCACCGCCTGCTCCTTGACGGAATTTTCCGCGACCTCGGTGTCGATGGGGTCGTACACGGTGATGCGGTAGCGCGCGCCCGGTAGCCGTTCACCGCGCCCCAGCACCAGGGCGGCACCCGTGCGCAGGGCGAGCCCGACGGCGCTGGTATTGGTCAGGGCGTCGCGCCCGAAGAAAGGCACGAGCTTGCCCGTGTCCGGGCGGGTATCCATCGCCATGATGATACTGTTGCCCGCCTTCAGCTCCTTGATGATCGGCCGCGGCCCCGCGTCGGCCGGGATCAGCCGCTCCCCGAAGGCCTGGCGCAGCCCCAGCATCAGCTCGTTCATCGCCGGGTTGGATTCGGGCGCGTAGATGGTGTTGATGGTGAAGCCGAACTCCCGGGTGACCAGCGGGGCGACCTGCCAGGGGCCCACGTGGGCGGTGATGAACACCGTCGCGCCGCCGCTCTCCATGTGTTTGCGCGCACCGGGTTCGAGCACGAACTCCACGCGCTGGTCTTTCTCCGCCCAGATCTGGTCCAGCTTGATCAGCTCGACCGCCGAGTACCCCAGGTGGCGGAAGATCTCCCGGGTGGTTTCCTCCCGCCATTGGGCGGACTTGTCCGGGAACGCCACCGCCAGGTTGTCCCGCGCTTTCTGCGCCTTGTCGGATGTGCGCCCGGCGAGGGCGAAGGCGGCGCCCGCCAGCCTGAGCGCGTTCTCGAGACTCAGCTTGCGAATGAGCCAGAACAGGGCGTGAAAGGCGGCGGCTTCAATGCGGTGCGTGGCCCGGACCAGTGCCGGCGCCTTGCGCGCCAGTTTTTTCGGGACGAGGTAAAACTCCGGCACGGCGGGTCGCTCAACCGCGTTCCGGGTCAGTCCTGAACACGATGTCCCACAGCGGGGAGCTCACACCGAAGCGCCCGCTCTCGCCCGAGTAGTGGTGCTTCAAGTGGTAGAGCTTGAGGTACTTCGCCACCGGATTGCGCATGGGGAAGTGGTGGGTCGAGTAGTGGATGTAGTCGTAGACCAGGTACCCGACGATAAAACCGGCGCAGAAGGGTTCGATCCAGGGGCTGGGAATGAACAGCCCGAACAACAGGTACAGCAACGCCATGATGGGGATCGCCCCCGCCGGCGGCATGACCAGCCGGGTCTTGTCCTTGGGGTCCTCGTGGTGGTTGCCGTGAAACAGGAACACCAGCCACTTGCCGGCCCTGCTCTTCGCCGGGAAGTGAAAGAGGAAACGGTGCAGGCTGTACTCGCTCAGGGTCCAGATGAATACCCCCGCCAGTGCGGTGAGCGCGACGGGCCCCGCCTCGAGCTGGTGGACGCCGACGCTGCGCCAGAACAGCCACCCGGCGATCGGCGACCACATGAGCAGCGGGGTGATGGGGTGCACGTGGGACAGCCGTTCGAGAAAGTCGTTCTCGAACAGGCGTATGGACTCGTGCTCTTGTTCAGGCGGCATAGGAATCGACGTCCGTTGCACGTTCGGTCTCCTCTGGCAGGTCTAGTTTACCCGGTTTGCTTTTCGCCCACAGGCGCTTGGAGCAGAACCAGTCCTCCGGTTTCGCCCGGATCCACTCCTCAAACAGGGTGTGCAGCTGCTGGGTCATGTCCAGCGCCCGGGCGTTCTCGTCTGCCTCCGGGTCCGCCGCTTTCACGGGGGGGTGGAAGGTGACCCGGTAGCGGGCGTCCTCGAGCCGCTCCACGTGGGCGGGCACCAGGTCGCAATCGAATTTCAGGGCCAGCTTGGCGGGCATCAGGGTGGACATCTTGTCGCGCCCGAAAAAGCGCACCGGCCGGCCGTCGTCGACCCGGCGGTCCATCACCATCCCGGCGGTGCGGCCGGACCTGAGGGCGCGCATCAGGGAGCGCGCGCTGTTGTCCCGCGGCAGCAGCTCGCAGTTCAGGGCGCGACGCGAGTCCGCCAGCATGCGGTCCAGGAAGGGGTTGGTGGGCGGCGAGTAGAGGCTGGCGTTCGGAATGCCCATTTTCGCCATGGCCGAGCACACCACCTCCCAGTTGCTCAGGTGCGGCGCCACGACGACGGCGGGCCGGGAGGGGTCGGCGTAGGTCGCCACCGGCTCGAGAATCCTGATTTCGAGCCTCTCCGGGTCCTCGAGAATGGCCGCCAGGTGCGGGTACTCGCCGAGGATGCGCCCGGCGCGGCTCCAGGCCCGCTTGACGAGGTCGTCCAGCTCGCGCTCCGTGAGTTCCGGGAAGGCGATGGCGAGATTCTCCCGGTAGATCGCCGTCTTGCGCTTCATCAGCGGCCCGATAAAGCCCCCCAGGCGCGCGCCGAGGCGCGAGCTGAGGTCGATCGGCAGGGCCTGCATGAGCTTCTGGATCAGCCACAGCAGGCCGTAGTCCAGGCGCCAGAGCAATTGCCGCAGGGGCTCGTGCCGGCGCGCCAGCTTGCGCAGGGGGTTGCCGATGATGAATTCAGCCACGGGTTGGGATTCTCGGAGAAACTAACTGCAAACTCAGCCACTTATTATACCCTCGGGGGCCGCCGGGCCGGGGGGTATTTGTCGGTCATAGTGCCGATAAAAAGCGCCCGAGAAAAAGCGTCCGATAAAAAAGCGCCCAAGAAAAAGCTGTTTGCACGGCTGCCACAACCCCGCCGCGGCGCTCAGCCCAGGTCCAGCCCCGCCAGGCCGGCGGCCAGATCCAGGGCCGGCTCCCAGCCGGTGGCGGCGGCGATGGCCCCGTTGTCGACGACCCAGTCCGGGTGGCGCAGCTCGCGCAGTTTGGGGGGCGTGAGCATGGGCGCCCGGCCCGTCAACCGCGCCAGGGCGCTGTTGGCCGTGGCCACCGCGTCCAGCAGTGGCCCCGGGACCCGCCAGAGGCGCACCCTGCGGCCGCACCTGGCCTCCACGGCCGCGGCCATATCGGACCAGCTGTAACCGTTGGGCGCCCCGTCACAGAGGTAGAGGACCTGTCCCCGCACCCTGTCGCTCTCCAGGCAGGCCAGAATGCCCGCCACGAGGTCGTCCACGTGGATCAGCGAGGTGCGGGCGTCCAGGCTGCCGGGAACCGTGGCGATGCCGCGGGCCATGGCGCGAAACAGGGGCAGCATCTCCACGTCGCCGGGTCCGTACACCGCCGGCGGGCGCAGGGCGATCCAGTCGAGGTCGCTGGCGGTGACCAGGTCCTCGGCGCCGCGCTTGCTGCGGGAGTACCAGGAGAGATCGGGTTCGCGTGCCGCGAGGGAGGACAGCATGAGCAGCCGGGGCTGTTCGCGCTGGCCGGTTACCGCCGCGAGCACGGCCCGCGTCCCGGCGATGTTGACCCGGTCGAAATCCTCCTGGCTGTTGCCGCGCACCGCGCCCGCGGCGTGAACCAGCGCAGCGCAGCCGTTGGCGAGCCGGCCGAGCGCGCCCGTGTCTGCGAGGTCGCCTTCGACAACTTCGACGCCGCGCTGTTGCAGCGCGCCCGCCCTCGAGGGGGTGCGCACGAGCGCGCGTACGCTGTAGCCGGCCTCGTGCAGGCGGCGGCAGAGTTTCGTTCCGATGAATCCGGTGGCGCCGGTGACGGCGACGGTGTCGCCGGGGCGCAGCGGGCGTGACGGGGTCAGGCTGAAGCCACCCTCAGGCGCATTTCCTCGGCGGCGGCGCCGAGCTGCTCCATATTATGGGCGTTAATGAAGTCCAGGCGCGCCTTGGCGCGGGACAGTTTGCCCGAGGAGGTGCGGGGCAGGGAGCGATTGGGTACCAGCTGCACGTAGCAGTCCAGGCTCATCTCCAGGCGCACCAGGGCGGTCAGGCGGCGCACCAGGGCCTCGCGCTTCTGGGCATCGCGCTCGCGACACTGCACCATGAGGACGCACATTTCCTCGCCGTCCGCGTCGGGGGCGGAGAAGGCGACTGCGTCGCCGGAGCGCACCTCAGGCTGGGTTTCCGCGACGTGCTCGAGATCCTGCGGCCAGATGTTGCGGCCGTGGATGATGATGAGGTCTTTCTTGCGGCCGGTGATGGTCAGCACACCGTCGACGAGGTAACCGATGTCGCCCGTGTTCAGCCAGCCGTCCTCGCACAGCGCGTGGCTGGTCTCCTCGGGCAGGTTGTAGTAACCGGACATCACGCTGGGACCGCGCAGGTAGATCACGCCGCTCTGCCAGTCCTCGAGGACCTTGCCGTCGTCGCGGATCTCGACCTCGAAATTGGGCAGGGGAACACCGCAGTTCACGAAGTGGCGGCCGCGACCCTGGGTGTCGTTCTCGTCGAGTACCACGGCGCGGTGGTGATCGGAGAGCTGGTCGGCATCGATGTGGTGCGTGGTGAAGCCGGTCCACAGGGGTGAGAAGCTCACGCCGAGAGTGCACTCGGCCATGCCGTAGCAGGCGAGGAACGCGCGGCTGTCGAAGCCGGCGGGCTCCATCATCTCGGCGAAGTACTCCAGGGTCTGGGGGCGGATCATCTCGGCGCCGATTCCGGCCACGCGCCAGTTCGACAGGTCGTAGTTTTCGACGTCGCTGCCACGCACGCGGCGGGCGCACAGCTCGTAGCCGAAGGACGGTGCGAAGGAGATGGTCGCTCGGGTCTTGGTCATCAGCGTCAACCACTGGCGCGGGCGCAGGGCGAACTCGCGGGTGTCGAGGTAGTCGATGGACACCTGCGCCGCCATGGGCACCAGCACGAAGCCGACCAGGCCCATGTCGTGGTAGAAGGGCAGCCAGGACATCATGCGGTCCTCGCCGTCCATCTGCAGGCCGTGTGCAATGATGGCCTGCAGGTTGGCCAGGGCTGTCTCGTGCTTGATGACGACACCGCGGGGGAACCGGGTGCTGCCGGAGGTGTACTGGATGTAGGAGATATCGTCGGGCTGTGCTTCGTGCAGCGGCTGCTCGTCGGCGGGGAGTGCGTAGAAGGCCTCGGGCATGTCCACCATGCGCATGGACAGGTCCTCGCTCGCCTCCTGCAGGAAGGGCAGGTAGCCCTCGCTGGCGACGCCGATCGCCGCGTCCGATGCCTCCAGCAGGCGCTTGAGCTGCGCCACGTAGGCTTGGTGAGCGCCCACTTTCACTGAGGCGGGTAGCGCCACCGGAATCAGCCCGGCGTACTGGCAGGCGTAGAAGAAGCGGATGAAATCGGGATTGGTCTCGGCAACCAGTGCGACACGGTCGCCCTTCTGCGCGCCGAGGCCGAGCAGCTGGTGTGCGAGTACAAGGGATTGTTCGCGCAGTTCGCGGTAGGTGATGCTGGCGTAGATGGCACCGCGGCCGGTGTAGAAATTGGATCCCGTCTCACCCTGGGCGGCGTAGTCGAGCGCATCGGTGAGAGTGGCGAAATCGGCGGGACGAAACGGCAAGTCGTGCGTCGTCTGGGTGGCATTCAGATTGGCTTGTGACAATGAACCGTCCTCAGTTTCTCGCCGGGATTCTGTCGGCCCCGACTGCTCCTATTGGCAAAACTACCCGTGTCCCACTCGCTCCATTCCGGGAGCGGTGAAACTAACTCGTAAAACTTCCCACTTTGAATTTGCGGGCCACTTTTTGCTCTTTGTACAGGGATGTGTACATGCTTTGTGCCCTTGTGTTCAGGCCCGAAAAAGTGGCCACCTGACACGTGCGTATCCTAGCATTTCGGGGGTAGCCACCTATAGGTAATAATACCAATGGCTAGCCAGTACACCCCGTTTATGGCGGCAATTCGGCGCGTGAATATACCCCGATAGGGGCAGTAGCGGCGCGGCTTTGAGGCGGTGCGGGAGGGCCCTGTCCGGACCCCTTTGGTGGGGCTGCCGAGCCCCCCTGTGGATTTTTTACATCGCCCCGGGGCGGCCCCTCTCGGCGGCCCCGTCGAGGACCTCCAGGTAGGCATCCACGGCGCCGCCGACACTGAAATCCGCCGCTCGCCGGGCCAGTGCCCCGGCGTCCGGCGGCGTGTCCAGCAGCCCCGCCAGGGCACCCGCCAGGGCCGCGTCGTCACCGACCGGTACCAGCGGGCCGAGCTCACCGTCCTGGAGGATTTCAGCGGAACCGCCAGGGCAGTTGGTACTCACTACGGGGCATCCGCAGGCCATCGCCTGGATTAGAACGCCGGGCAGGCCCTCGTAGGTGGAAGAGAGGGCGAAGGCGGCCCCGCGGGCCATGAAGGCGAAGGGATTGCTCACAAAGCCGGTCAGGTCGACGTCCTCCGCCACACCCAACCGGCCCGCCTGGGCCTCGAGCTCACCCCGCAGGTCCCCCTCCCCGAGGATGACCAGCCGCAGCTCGCGGCTCGCCCGCAGCCGCGCAAACGCCCGCAGCAGCGTCGCGAAGTCTTTCTGCTCGGCCAGCCTCCCCGCGCCGAGGACAACCGGCGGTCCGCCGTCCTCGAACCAGGGGTGCCCCGGGTCCCGCCGGGCCGCCGCGGCCAGGGTGTCGTCCACCACAGGGTTGGGCAGCGCCAGCAGGCGCGGGTGTGCCAGCCCCACGGGGCCGGACAGCTCCCCGGCCACGTGGTCCGAGACCGCTACCACGGTGTCCGCCTCCGGATAGCTGCGCCGCACCAGCTCCGGGAGGTAGCGAAACCGCCATTTGCGGTGCTTGTGCGGGGCCGCGCAGTAGGTGGCCAGCGCGTTGCGCTCGCTGACCACCAGGGGCGGCCGGGAGCGCGACCCGCGGCGTGCCCAGATGGCGGTGAGATTGGCGTAGGTGAGGGCGGACAGCACCGCGTCGGGGCGCTCCTCGTCGAGGTAGTCGCGCAGGGCGCCGATGCGGGCGATCTCGGGCGCATTTTTCTTCGCCAGCAGCACCGGCCGCAGGAGGGCGGGCAGGTCGGCGGGGTTGAGGCGGGCCGCCAGCAAGCGCCCGCCCAGGGCACCGGCGGCCGTCAGTTCCCGGAGCCTGGCGCCCGGGGGGACCTCCTCGAGCAGGGCGCCCTTGGCCCGGCACACCAGCAGGTCGACCCGCCGTCCCCGCGCGAGGAAGCCGCCTACGAGGGTGAGCACGCTGCGCTCCGCGCCGCCCCCGTCGAGGGACGGCAGGAGCACGGCGATGTGTTGCGCCGCGGTCACCGGGTCGTCCGCCGTGGCAGGTCCCGGCGGGCCAGTACCAGCGCCAGGGGGAACCAGAACAGCATCCACTGTTCCCGGGGCCGCTCGATCAGCGTGTCCAGGTCGGTAGTCATGACCAGCGCGGCGAACAGCAGGATGCAGAAGGCGCTGTAGTTCCCCTCGCGGCGTCCCAGTTGCCAGGCGTGGGCCAGGCCGACGGCGAACAGCCACAGGAACAGGGCGAGGCCGATGACGCCTCCCTGCCAGAACACCTGGAGGTAGGCGCCGTGGGCGTTCTCGAAGGTCTGCCCGCCGGACTGCACGGCGAGCTGTGTCACCAGTCCGTGGCCCGCCACCGGGTGCTCCAGTGCCTCCCGCCACACGGCGGACCAGATACCCGGGCGCAGCCCGGCGCCCCGCTCCAGAGCGCCCTGGACGGGGTCGGGGAAGAACACCGCGAGGGCGGCGCCGAGCCCGGCGAGCAGGCCGAGGGTCACCGCCAGCGCGCGGCGCCGCTCGAGGGTGAGGGCGGCCATGGTGCCCAGGGCGATGGCCAGCGCCGCCAGTGTCGTGCGCGACTGCCCGAACCAGGCGAAGGCGATGAACACGGCCACGGCCCCGAACAGCGCCAGGCGCAGGCTCCCGTTGTCCGTGTCCAGGGCGAACCCGAGTGCGAGCAGGCCGTAGACGCCGTACACCACCGCGAACTCGTTGACGTTGGTCAGCGAGCCGATGCCTTCCAGGCGTGTCCCGGGGAAGGGGTGGTCTGCGTAGAACGTCACCATGCTGACCGCGGCGGCAACGGCCGCCACGCCGACGCATACGCGCAGCGCCCACTCGAACCGCGCGCTGTCGTGGTGCGCCAGGTACCGGGTGATCGCGAAGAAGCCCAGGAGGTAGAGGCAGATCGTCGCCCGCTGCCACAGCTTGTACCAGTCCGGGGGCTCGCTCCAGAAACCGCTCGCCAGCAGGTAAAGCATGTAGGCGGCCACCGCCAGCAGCAGGGGGTGGCGGCGGTTGTCGCGCAGCCCGGCCAGGAATACGAAGAGCCCGATGAGGAAGACGAAGCGCCCGAACAGACGGTAGTGATCGCTGTAGTGGGCCATGAAGAAATACCCGCACATGAACAGTGTGTAGGCACCGAGCAGTAGCGTGGGGTAGGCGCGTTTCAGGTTGTCGGGAATGGCCAAGACGCAGTGCGGGCTCGCGGCGGTCGGGTGGGACGATTATACACGCAGGGCGTGGCCCGGGCAGGCCGGCGCGCTTCCAGAGCGCCGGGGCGCGCCTGTATACTGCCCCCTCGCCGCGCTGCGGGCGCGGCTCACATCGGGCGAATTCTTATGGGTGACAGTGGCAGCGGTGCGCTCGTCCTGCGCGAGGCGATGGCGGGGGACGCCCGGCGCGACTTCCTCGCGCTGCCCGCGCGGGTCTACGCGGACGACCCCGCCTGGATCGCGCCGCTGGCCTTCATGAAGCGCGAGCAGATGTCCCCGAAGAACCATTTTTTCGAGCACGCCCGGTGCAACGCCTGGGTCGCTTACCGCGACGGCGTGCCTGTCGGTCGTATTACCGCCCAGGTCGACCGGATGCACCTGCGGCAGCACGACGACGGCGCGGGCTACTTCGGCATGGTGGAAGCGCAGGACGACGCGGCGGTGTGGGAGGCGCTGTTCGCCGCCGCGGAAGACTGGCTGCGCGGGCAGGGTATGCGCAAGGTCATCGGGCCGTTCAACCTGCATGTGAACGAGGAGGTCGGCCTGTTGGTAGAGGGCTTTTCCACGCCGCCGTTTGTCCTGATGGGACACGGCCGCCCCTGGTACGGTGCGGCAGTCGAGGCCTGCGGCTACCGGCCGGCGAAGGACCTTCTCGCCTACCACGTGCGCCCGGACTTCGAGGCGCCGCGCGTCATGGAGCGCCTCGCGGCCCGCGTCTCCGACCGCGTGGTGGTGCGCAGCCTGAGTCGCGGGAACCTCGAGCGCGACGCCGACGTGATGCGCGAAATTTTCAACGACGCCTGGGAGCACAACTGGGGTTTCGTGCCGCTCGCGGAAGCGGAGTGGAAGGAGACCGTGGGCACGCTCACCAAACTGATGCCCGACGATTACATCCAGATCGCCGAGTACGACGGGGAGCCGGTGGCTTTCATCGTGGCGCTGCCCAATCTCAACGAGGCGGCCGTGGATCTCGGCGGGCGGCTGCTGCCCCTGGGCTGGCTCAAGCTGCTGTGGCGGCTCAAGGTGCGCCACCCGCGCACCGCGCGGGTGCCCTTGATGGGGGTGCGGCAGGCGTTCCAGCACTCGCGGCTGGGGCCGACACTGGCCTTCATGGTGATCGATGCCGTGCGCCGTGCCCTGCACAGCCGCGGCGTGGTCGACGTGGAGATGGGCTGGATCCTGGAAGACAACGACGGTATGCGCAATATTATTGAAACCATCGGCGGCGAGGCGTATAAACGCTACCGCATGTACGAGAAAGACCTCCAGGACAGAGAATAAAAAACCGTGCAACTGGACCCTGAAACACACCAGCTCACCGCCATCGTACTCGCCGGAGACCGCACCAAGGCGGATTCACTGATCAATCACACCGAGGCCGGCAGCAAGGCCATGATCGACCTGGACGGGGTGCCCATGGTGCGTCGTGTGCTGAACTCACTGCGCGCGTCGAGGGTGGTGAACCGCATCTGCATGGCCGGCCCCGAGGCCTCGGAGGTGGCCACGGACCCGGAGTTGAAGCGCTGGGTCGACGGCGGCGAGATCCAGTGGAGCGAACCCGGCGTCAGCCCGAGCACCAGCGCCTACACCGCCATGCGGGGGCTGGAACCAGAAGAGGGCGTACTGTTGACCACGGCGGATCACCCGCTGCTCACCCCGGAGATCGTCGACGCCTTCGGCCGCCAGAGTCTCGCCGACGATGTCGATGTCACCGTGGGACTGGCGCCGTACGCCCTGATTGCCGAGACCTACCCCGGTATCCGCAAGACCGTGCTGCATTTCAGCGACGGCGATTTCTGCGGCTGCAACCTGTTCGCGTTCATCACGCCGGAGGGTCGTCGCGCGGCCAAGTTCTGGCGCCGCATCGAGCAGGAGCGCAAGAAACCGCTGGTGGTCATCGGCCTGCTGGGCTGGTGGGCGGTGATCCGCTACCGCCTGGGTCTGCTGTCCCTTGAAGAGGCACTGGCGAAGCTGAGCAAGCGCCTCGGACTGCGCATTCGCGCGGTGATACTGCCCTACGCCAACGCCGCTATCGACGTCGATTCCATCGCCGACCTTATGCTCGTCAAGGGCGCCCTCGAAAAAGCCGCCGCCGAAGGCGCCTAGCGCACCTCTCGCTTCGTTCCTGCCCTCGTCAAGGACAACCAGCCTTGACCTTCGGATGGTACGGCACACCGCAGGGCCTCGCGAGAGTCGCGCCAGGTTAGGGTTCTGAAGTGTCCACAGGGCGGCGCGCCAGCGCCAGCGACCAGCTCTCCCCGTCGACAAAATCCCCGTAGGTGCGATCAAAACGCCGCGCGTTGATATCGAGCTGCCACCCCGCGGGTGAGCGCTCGACCGTGTAGTAGTTGTACTCGGCGATATCCGCACCGTGCAGTCCCAGCGCGGAGACCGACGGGATCGCGATCACGGGGACCGGGCCGTGGCGCGTGTTCAGCCTGGTGTAGTGGCCGTGGTGGCCGTGGCCGTGCACGACCAGTTCCGCGCCGAATTCCTCCAGCACCTCCTGCACGCGGTGGGCGTCGGTGAGGCGCTTGCGCCACTTCTCCTCCCCCGCCACCGGGCAGTGGTGCAGGTAGACGACCCTGAACAGTCCCCGCGCACCCGTGTCCTCCAGTACCGGTCCGAGCCTGGCGACCTGCTCGGCGCCGGCGGTTCCCGTCGCCATGAGCGGCGGCTTGGGGGTGGCCGTGGACAGGCCGATGAAGGCGATGTCGCCGCGCACCCGCAGGGTGGGAAAGGCGGTGGGCCGGTCGCTCGCCTGCGCCCCGTCCGGGGCCATGTACTCGCTCCAGAGCGCGAAGGTCTCCTCCCAGGGAGCGCGGACGCAGGCGTCGTGATTGCCCGGCACCAGTGCCACGTCCTCGGGGGCGCCAAGTGCCCGCAGCCAGTCCCGGGCCTGTGCGAATTCGGCGGGAAGGCCGATATGCGTCAGGTCGCCGGTGACCAGCAACTGCTCGTAGTCGCGCTGGGCGAGGTCCCGGTCCAGCGCCTGCAGTACCTCGGGGCTGTGTTCGAAGCGCCGCTTGCGCCGCCAGGACAGGTAACCGAGCGCGCGCTTGTTCAGCAACTGGCGCGGCTGCACACCCTCCAGGGTGCTCAGGTGGGGATCGGAGATCTGGGCGAAGCGCTGCGACATGGGCTCCAGTTTACACCCCGGCCGGCCTAAACGCGGCGGATTATGGCGCCGAGTTGCGCCAGCTTGGCGTCGATGTTGGCGTAGCCCCGGTCGAGGTGGTAGACACGGTCCACGGTGGTATCGCCGTCGGCCGCCAGCCCGGCAATGATCAGGCAGGCGGAGGCGCGCAGGTCGGTGGCCATCACCGGCGCCCCCTGCAGGCGCTCGCGCCCGCGCACGATCGCGGTATGGCCCTGCAGCTCGATGTCGGCACCCATGCGCTGCAGTTCCGCCACGTGCATGAAGCGGTTCTCGAAAATGTTCTCCACCACCGTGGCGGAGCCCTCGGCCAGGGCGTTCAGCGCCATGAACTGCGCCTGCATATCCGTTGGGAACGCCGGGTGCGGCGCCGTGTGCACGTTTACCGCCAGGGGCCGTTTGCCACCTGAATCGAGGCGGATCCAGTCCTCCCCGATCTCGAGCTGCGCGCCGGCCTGGTCCAGCTTCCCCAGCACGTGTTGCAGGAAGTCGGGATTGGTATCGACAACGCGGATCGCGCCCCGGGTGGCCGATGCCGCTACCAGGAACGTGCCGGTCTCGATGCGGTCCGGCGGTACCCGGTGGGTCGCGCCGCCCAGTGCGGGCACCCCCTCGATGGCGACGGTGCTGGTGCCGGCGCCGGTTATACGCGCGCCCATCTGTTCCAGGAGCAGGGCGAGGTCCGTCACCTCGGGTTCCAGCGCGCAGTTTTCCAGTACGGTGGTGCCGTCGGCGAGGGCCGCGGCCATGAGCAGGTTTTCGGTGGCGGTGACGGACGGCACGTCGAAGGTGTACTGGGCACCCTTGAGCCGGCTGGCCTTCGCCTTGATGTAGCCGCCTTCAATCTCGACCTCCGCGCCCATGGCCTCGAGGCCGGCGATGTGTTCGTTCACCGGACGGGTGCCGATGGCACAGCCGCCCGGGAGTGAAACGTCCGCCTCGCCGAACCGTGCGAGCAGCGGCCCGAGCCACAGGATCGAGGCGCGCATGGTCTTGACCAGTTCGTAGGGCGCGCGCACCGAGTTGATGCTGCTGCAGTCGATATCCAGTGTCCCGTCCCTGAACCCCGTCTGCGCGCCGAGCATCTCCATGAGTTGCAGCGCGGTGCGGATGTCGCGGATTTCGGGCACGTTGGTCACGTGCAGGGGCTTGTCGGTGAGCAGCGCGGCGGCGATGATCGGCAGGGCGGCGTTCTTCGCGCCCGCAATGGCCACCTCACCGTGCAATGGCCCATTGCCGGTGATGACAATCTGTTCCATCAGGCTTCCTGCGCCACCGTGGCGATGCCGGTCTCCACCAGTGACGCGTACGCTGCGATGATGGTGTCGATCTGCGCGCTGCTGTGTGCGGCGCTGACGCTGTTGCGCAGGAGGTAGTTGTTGGAGGGCGAGGCCGGCGGCACCACCAGGTTGACGTAGACACCCGATTCCATCAGTGCTTTCCAGCAGTCGATGGTCGCCGAGCGGTCCTCCAGTTCCACGGCGATCACCGGGCTGGGGGCGGGGCCCACGGGAAGCCCGAGGTCCTTGAGGCCGGCGTAGAGCCTTCGCGCGTTGTCCCAGAGCCTGTCACGCAGCTCCGGCTCGGCGCGGATGATGCGCAGGGCCTCGCGTGTCGAGGCGATAATGGAGGGGGACGACGAGGCGGTGAACATGTAGGCGCGGATACACCAGCGGATGGTCTCCAGTTCCGGGTGGTTGCTGACGCAGAATCCGCCGATGGCACCGAGGCTCTTGCTGAAGGTGCCGGCGAAGAAGTCGATGTCGTCCTCCACGCCCGCCTCCTGCGCGGCGCCCCGGCCGGTCTCCCCGAGCGTGCCCATGGAGTGGGCCTCGTCGAGGAACAGGTAGCCCCCGTACTCGCGCTTGACCGCGGCGATCTCCTGCAGCGGCGCGATGTCGCCGTACATGGAGTAGATGCCCTCGGCGACGATCAGCGCCTGGCCGGCGCGGTCGCCGAGGCGGCGCAGGCGCTTGGCGAGATCCTCCGGGTTGTTGTGCTTGAAGCGGATGATGTCGGCGCCGCTCAGTTGCACGCCCGCGTAGATACTGGCGTGGCTGTCGGCGTCCAGCAGGATGGCGTCGCCGGGCCCGGCCAGTGTCGCGGTCATGCCGCTGGTGGCGGCGTAGCCGGTGGAGAACACGATGGCGTGGTCCACGCCATAGAAGTCCGCGATCTCGCGCTCGAGCAATTCGTGTTCCGCGAAGGAGCCGTTGGCCAGCCGCGAACCCGTCGTCCCCGTACCCCAGCGCGCCGCTGCCTCGCGCGCCGCATCTATGCAGCGCTGGTCGTAGGACAGGCCGAGGTAGTTGTTGGTGCCGGCGAGGATGACTCGCCTGCCGTCGACGACGCCCTCTGTCGCGCTGATCAGTTCCTCGGTGACGGCACCGAAGGGGTGTACCTCCCGCCCGGCGAGTTCCGCCTGGAAGGCGGCCATATCCTGAAATTTGTCGAACAGCATAAGCGTTGCCTGTTCAGGGATCGAGTTCCTGAACCTTGCCCGCCAGGTCACCGATGGTGTTGACGTCGGGGAGTATGTTCAGGGGAATGGTGATGTCGAAGTGATCCTCGATTTTCTCGATGAACTCCATCACCTCGAGGGAGCTGAGGCCGATGTCGGCAACGAGCGCTGTGTCCTCGGTCAGTTCGACGTTCTTGCGGTTTTGCGACTCGAGCGCGCTGTACAGGAAGTCCAGTGTTTCGCGGTACTCAGTCATGTCAACACCGTCATGGCAACACCGTCCTAGCTCAACCGCCCTTGCGCCGCTCTTGCACCACCCAGGCCTTGCACCACCCAGGCCTTGCACCACCCAGGCTTAGTCGTTAGGGTGCCCGTAGATTTCGAAGGCTCGAACTATACCCACGGAAACACGCTAATGCCAGTGATTTGGTTGATCGACGCCTACCGCGCCGGTGAGCGTGGACAGGTGCGTGCCCTCGTCGACGCCTTGGGGTGGGTCAGCGAAACCAGGGTTCTCCAGTACCGTACAGCGGTGTTCTGGCCGCACCTGTTCGGCAGCGCCAGCCTCACCGGTATCACCGCTGCGTCGGCGCGACAACTGCAGCCGCCCTGGCCCGACGTGGTCATCTCGTCGGGTGTGCGCAACGAGCCGGTGTGCCGATGGATTCGCGAGCAGTCCGGCGGCCGCACGCGCTACGTACACGTGGGCAAGCCCTGGGGCCCCCTGGACAGTTTCGACCTCGTGATCACCACGCCGCAGTACCGCGTGCCCGATCACCCCAATGTCCTGAACAATACCCTGACACTGCACAGCGTGGACGCGGCGCGCCTGTCTCGCGCGCGCGAGGAGTGGCGAGACACTTTCGCCGACCTGCCCGCGCCGTACTTCGCCGTGATCGTCGGCGGCGACAGCGGCCCGTTCACACTCGGTCCGCAGGCGGCGGTTCGGCTGGGCCGCGAGGCGTCTCAGCTCGCGCAGTCCCGCGGCGGCTCACTGCTTGTCACGACCAGTTCGCGCACCCGGCCGGAAGCGGTGGACGCCCTGCGCGACAGTCTTTCGGCGCCAAACTTCTTCTACCGCTGGCGCCCGGGGGACGACGCCAATCCCTACCTGGGCATCCTGGCCTGGGCAGACCGCCTCATCGTGACCGGTGACAGCATCGCGATGTTGTCCGAGGCCTGCGCAACCGGGAAGCCCGTGAACATGTTTGACCTGGGCGGTATGCGCGAGGGCAGTGAGGTGCCGCGGCGCGACAGCCGGCTGGGCGGCGCGCTCTACGCGTTGCTGATGCGCTGGTTCTGGCAGCCCCTCACCCGCGACATCACCCTGGTACACGGCCGGCTGCGCGAGGCGGGTTACGCGATGTGGACCGACGAGATCGTCGCGACGGCGAGGGTGCCCAGGGAGTCCGACGTGGAACGGGCCGTGGCCGCGGTGCGCGGGTTACTTGGCGAGGTCTGAGCGGCGCGCCTCGTCCAGCATCACCGCGCCGCCGGGCGCGAGTTCAAAGACCCGGTCGGCCGCCTGCACCATCGCGCGGTTGTGCGAGATCGCCAGTATGGTGAGCTGCCCCTTCAGGGCCTCCATGGTCTGCCGCACGGCTTCCTCGCTCTCCCTGTCCAGCGCGCTCGTCGCCTCGTCGAGGATGAGCAGGCGCGGTGAGTTGACCAGTGCCCGGGCGATGACGATGCGCTGCCGCTGTCCCCCCGAGAGCTTGCCGCCGCGCTCGCCGACGATAGTGGCGGTGCCCTCCGCGAGCGCCGAGACGAAGTCCCACGCTCCGGCGGCGCGCAGCGCGCGCTCTGCGTCCGCCTCGGTGAGGGATGGGTCGCCCAGGGTCACGTTGTGCAGCACCGTATCGTGCAACAGGATAGTGTCCTGTGGCACGTAGCCGATCATCCCCCGCCACGCCTTCACATCCAGTTCCGTGAGCGGTGTGCCGTCCAGCAGGACGGCGCCCTCCTGCGGGTGCAGCAGGCCGATGGCCAGGTCGATGATGGTCGTCTTGCCGGAGCCGGAGGGTCCGACCAGCGTGGTCAGCGCGCCCGCCTCGATCGCGAGGTTCAGCCCGTCGAACACGGGGTGGCGATCGTCGTAACGGAAGGTGATGTCGCGCAGCTCGAGGCTTTCGTTGAACGTCGGCGTCGCCCCGCCGGTCAGTTTTTCCTCGGCGCTCTGGGCCCCCTCGATGGAATCGAGCAGGGCCCAGTAGGCGCTGTCCCCCTGGGCGAGCTTCTGGTACTGCTTCTGCACCTTGCCGAAAAACGAGAAGGAACGCCCCAGCCCGACGACAAGCACCATGACCGTGGCCAGGTCCATGTCGTAGCGCTCCAGAGCGACATAGACACCCAGGCAGATGAAAGCGGTGAACATCAGCTCCTGCGCGGAATCCAGCACGGCGGCGGAGAGCACCTGGCGACGCTGGGCCTTGTTCAGCAGCCGCGTGTCGTGGGCCAGCACCTGGTCCGCCAGGTCCTCCCGCGCCATGGCCTTGAGGGGTTTTACCGATTGCAGCGTGTCCGTCAGGTTGGCCATCAGCGAGGTCATCAGGCGCGTCTGTTTCCTGCCGGCCTTGCGCGTGATCTTCACCAGGAAGTGGGACAGGCCGATGACGATGGAGCCCGCCACGATGGCGACCAGCGACGCGCGCCAGGACAGCGCGAAGGCGACGCCGCCGTAGACCAGCGCGGTGATCAGGTACGTGATCGCCGTGGCGCCGTGGACGAAGGAGGTGGAGGAGCGCTGGGCTTCCGTGGCCAGGGCATTGGTCAGTTTGCCCACGGGCTGGTGCAGGAAATACTCCCACTTGCTGCGCAGTACTGCGCGCAGCATCTGCAGGCGCAGGTCCCGGGTAACCCGCGCCGCCGTGTAGCCGACCTGGCGCTGTGCCAGCAGCAGGAAAATACTCTTGAACAGTATGCCGCCGATGATTATCAGCAGCATGTTGCCCAGCGTGGGCGCGATCTCCAGGTTCGCCAGCACTTCCAGCACGGTGCGCTCCAGCTCCGTCTGGCTGCCGGACTCCGCACCGGGGATCAGCGCCGCGGCCTCGGCGCCCAGGGCGACGTTGACCAGTGGCAGCAGCGCGGTCAGGCCTATGCCCTCGGCGGCGCCCGACAGCACCAGTGCCAGCAGCATCAAGGCGGTCTGCCAGGGATAGGCGCGGAAAAAATTCAGCATCAGGCCCATGCGGGCACTCCCTCAGTTGGAAAATCGGCGCGGGGGCGCCGGCGGCGCTCCCCTCACCAGCGCATCCGGCTGAGCATCACCAGTGCGCAGAGCAGAATGATAAGTGCAGGCAGGGCGGCCACCAATGGAATATTCCATTGCAATAACTGGCCGAGGGCGAAAATGATCTGGGCGCCGAGGTAGAACACGATGCCCAACACGGCGCCGATACCGATATTCAGGCCCATGCTGCGGTCGCGCCCCGCGGTGACGCTGGCCGCGACGGGCGTCGCCAGCAGCACCATGGCGAACACGGTAAACGGCATCATGGATTTCTGCCAGAAGGCGTGCAGGAAGCGCTCCACCGGCTGCCCCGTGCTCTCCAGGTAGCCCGCGTAGCGGTAAAGCACGGACAGGTTCATGGTGTCGCCCTGCAGGCGCAGGGTGGGCAGCTCATCCCGGGCCCACAGGCCGGGAACTTCCAGCTCCTTGTAGCGGCTGGTCTGGAATTCGCCGTCTACCAGTTTCTTCTCGCGCACCCGCTTGAACAGCCAGCGACGGTCGTCGCTCACTTCCGCCTCCGAGCCACGAATGGCGCGCACGAGATTGCCGGCGTCGTCGAACTCGAACAGGCTGATGCGGCCGGGGACGTTGTCCGGTGACATCTTCGCCAGGTGTATGTAGCGTCGCCCGTCGGTCGACCATACGCCGCCGCCGGGAATGAACGAGCTGTCGCCGTGCCGCAGCTGGTGACGCTCCTCCTCCGCCGACTGCTGCAGTTGGGGCGTGACGTACTCCATCAGGCCCCAAAGGGCCAGCATGACGAGCAGCGTGGGCACGGTTATCGCGGCGACCAGGCGGCCGAGGCCAAAGCCGCTGGAGCTGATGACCGTCAATTCATTGAAGCGGTCGAGATTGGCCAGGGCGACGATACTGCCCAACAGCGCGATAACGGGCGCCAGGCCGACCAGCTGGTTGGGCAGTATGTACAGGGTGTAGCGCGCCGCCGCGAGAGCGTCGTAGCTGCGTTTCGCCCGGTCCAGTTCCTCGGTGAACGCGATCAGGCCGAACACCGCGCCGAGCACCACCAGTGCGAGCAGCCAGCCCTTGACCAGGTTGATCGCGATGTAGCGCTCGAGGATCATCGCCGCCGAATCCTCGGCCTGGAGACCAGCAGCACCAGCACAGCGGCCTGGATGGCGTAGGCCGCCCACAGGCCCGGGAATGCGCCCACCTTGCCCTGTTCGATCATCGTGCGCATGACGCTGACCAGGCTGAACAGGACGATGTAGGCCAGCACCGCCAGGGTGAAATTGCGAAAGCGTGACTCGCGCGGCGCGGAGCGCGCCAGCGGTACTGCGATCAGTGCCAGCAACACCGTCGCGAGCGGTGTGGTGATGCGCCACTGGTACTCCGCTATGTCCTTCGGCTCGGTGGAGGCGGACAGGTTGAGGGTAGTCTCCGCCTTGCGCCGGTAACGCTCCTGGGCCTCCTCGTTCGGCAGCCGCACCACCAGCTCCTTGAACTTCAGCGTGAGGTCGCGGCGTTTTCGATTGTCCAGGAGATAGTTGTGCCCGTTGTAAAACGTCGCCTGCATCGCCTGGCCCGGGTTCAGGGTGGGCATGGCAGCGCTCTGGGCGACGATGATCTCCGAGCGCCCCTGTTCGTCGTAGTTCTTCTGCAGGAAGACGTCCTTGTGCAGCCCTCGTTCCAGGTCGATATCGCGCGCAATGAAGGTGTAGTCACTGCCGCCCATGTTGACGAACTCGCCCGCCGTCATTTTTTTCAGGTCGAACTGCGCCTCAGCCTGCGACTCCAGCGCGTAGCTGGTGCGGAAAGCCCACGGCCGGCCCAGGATGGAAATGAGCCCGGTGACCAGCGCGACCACAAGGGCCAGTTTAAGCACCGCCTCGAGTATGCGCGTGCGACTGACACCGGCAGCGTAGAATGCGGCCATCTCGGAGTCGCGGTAGAGGCGGGCGATGGCGGCGAGCACGGAAAAGAAGAACGCCGACGGCAACAGGATCTCCAGGGTGATCAGCGTGTTCAGGCCGATGAGCTTGAAGGCGGTGAGCATATCCATCTGCCCGGCGGCGGCCAGCGACAGTTGCTGCGCCGCCGAGAAGCCGACAAATACCAGCACCAGCAGGCCGAGGCCCAGCAGGAAGGGGCGGGCGATCTCGGAGCTGATGTGGCGGTCGATGATCAAGGGAGTGCGGTTCCGGAGTGGCTTCCCGTATTGTACACAATGCACCCCGGGGCGGCCCTGCAGGGCACACAAACTCCGGGCTCTTGCCAATAAGTACCACAGACGGCCCCGGGAGTTCCCTTCTCAAAGGTCGGCGCTTGCCGCATAATCCACGCCTTGCGAACAACCCCCACCCGCCCGGCGAGACCGACAGCAGATGTTCAACCTGAGCGACGGCGTCAAGAAGGCGCTGATTCTCATTCCGACCCAGCCCCTGCCCGCGAAAACCCGTGTGGCGCTGCGCCGCAGGTATCTCGCCAACCTCGAGCTCGCCAAGGCGCACCGGGCCAGTTTCCTGATCATCGGCCACCCCAAGAGCGGCAACACCTGGCTCAAGGTGATGATCTCGCGGCTCTACCAGCTGCGATATGACCTGCCCGAGTCGAAGCTCATCAACACTGACGAATTCGCGCGCAAGATCCCGGAGATTCCCCGGCTGGCCGCGACCAACGGCTACTACAGTTACGAGGGCGAGGTGGGCAAGCTGCTCAGTGTCGGCGCGCCGGACAATCCCTTGCGCCACAAGCCGGTGCTGTTCCTGGCGCGCAATCCCATCGACATCGCCGTGTCCTGGTACCACCAGTTCACGAAACGACAGTCGCGCGCGAAGCAGGAGCTGATCAATCACTGGATCGAGCACCCGGTGGATCGCCGCACTGTTGGAATGTGGGAATTCGTGCGGCACTCGGACATCGGCCTGCCCAGCCTGATCGAGTTCCAGAACACCTGGGCGCGCAACGTCGCCGACCTGCCCCGCGGAATGATGGCCCGCTACGAGGACCTGCGTGCCGAGCCGGTCACCACGCTGCACGCCATCACCCGGCACATGGGCGAGGATTTCTCCGAGGAGGAGGTGCGCGCCGCGGTGGAGTGGGGCTCCTTCGACAACCTGCAGAAGCTCGAGACAAAAGGCACCTTCAGCCAGGGCGGGATGAAGCTCGTCGACGCGGGCGATCCCAGCACGTACAAGGTGCGGCGCGGCAAGGTCGACGGTTACCGGGAGGACTTCGACGCGGAGCAGGTGGCCGAGCTGGAGGCCCTCGTGCGCGACAACATCCTCCCGGAGCTCGGCTACTGCCAGGCGCCCTGATGACACCCCGGACCTGGGTCATCCTCAGCGACAAGCGGGGTGACAACGGCCAGGTGGAAACCATCGTCGAGGCGTTGTCGTGGCCCGTGGAGCACAAGTACGTGCACATGAAGCCCGAGTGGGTGCTGGGCAAGCCGCGCTACCGCCCCTCGCTGGATCACCTGGACCTCTCGCAGTCCGACCCACTGGAAGCCCCCTGGCCCGACCTGATCATCACCGTCGGGCGCCGGCCGTCGATGGTCGCCCTCTGGGTGCGCGAGCAGTCCGGGGGAAAAACGAAGATCGCTCTGGTCGGTAAACCCTCGGGCCACATGCTGGATTTTTCCCTTGTCATCGCCAGCGCCGAGAACCAGATGCCGCCGATGCACAATTTTCTCCCGACGACCCTGCCGCTGATGCGTATACGCCCGGAGGACGTCGCCGACGAGGCACAGGCGTGGGAGTCGCGGTTGGCGGCCCTGCCGCGGCCGCTGGTAGCTGTGCTGGTGGGCGGGGAGACCAACCCCTTCATCATGAACCGCAAGGTGGCGGACGAGCTGGTCGCAACGGCTCGCTGGGTGGTCGATGAACTGGGCGGCACGCCCTATGTCACCACCAGCCGGCGCACCACGCCCGAGGTGGTCGAGACCCTGCGCAATGAACTTCCCGACGGCGCGGCATTTTTCGAGTGGTCCGCGGACGCCGCGGAGAACCCCTACCGCGCGCTGCTGGGCAGCGCAGACGGTTTCATCGTCACCGCCGACAGTGTGTCGATGATGGTGGAGGTGATCTACCTGCACAAACCCCTGGCGATTTTCCCGCTTCCCGGGGGCTGGCTCGGCGCTGTCGACCAGCTGCGGCGCTCACTGGCCCACTGGCTGTTCAACCCGGTGCAGCACACTGCGCTGGATCGGCTGCGGCATCGCGTCGCCCGCGGGGTCTACTACATAGACGTGTTCAAGATCCTGTGCGCGACGCGCGACTTCCGCGCCTTTCACCGCCTGCTGGTCGACCGCGGGTACGCCGTGTGGTCGGGCCAACCCTTCCGGCAGCCCGACGCTGAACTGCCCGACGATGTCGGTGCGGTTGTGAACCGCATCAGGGCGCTCTTCCCGTGACATCCCCGGCCGGGACCCTCGCGCTGCGCGACGGCCCGGTGCTCGACGGCGGCGCGGGTGTCGACGACCCCGCGGCGCTGTTTTCCGGGAGCGGCGCCCGCCTCGAGCTCGCTCCCGGGAGCCGTGTGCAGCCGCCCGGCGTCGCGGTGTGGGAGGGCGGGGGCGACCGCGAGCGCTACGACCTTTACACGCGCGAAATACCGCCGCTGCGGTTCCTGTCCCTGGCCGACGTGCGCCTGTTCGGCTACGGCCAGTTGGCGGATGCCGGCGGCCAGGTTTTTCACCACAGTGAGTTCTGCGCGGACGAGGTGTTGGAAATAGGCGCACCCATGAACCTCAGGACAGGGGCGTACAGTTGGGATTCCGCATCGGCGCAGGTAGTACTGTCCGCCGGGCTCGCGCAGCGACACGTCGCGGACCCCTGTGTACTGCTCAGCCAGTGCGGCATCAACACCTACGGCCACTGGCTGCTGGATATCCTGCCGAAGATCGTGCTCGCGCGGCGCCTGCCGCGTCCGGTCAGGTTCATCAAGCCGCTCGGCCTGTCTCGGCAGTTGCCGGCAATCCTCGACTGGCAGCGGGAGTTTTTCGCCCTGCTGGATGTCGCCCCGGAAGAAATCATCACCTACGACCCGTGCAGTGAGCTGCTGCGACTGGACCGCGCGATCGCAGTGACCCAGCCGCGGTTGTATTACGGCATCAATCCCCTGGCCAACGAGGCCTTCGATGCGGTCCGCCACCGAGTGTGCGGGGAGCCCGCCGCGGGCGACCTGAAACTTTACCTGTCGCGCCGCGGCATGCGGCGCGAACAGAATGTCCTGGTCAATCGCGAGGAGGTGGAGACCCTCGTCGCGTCTCGCGGTTTCACGGTGCTGGAACCCGAAGGCCTCCCGGTGCGGGAACAGGTAGCCCTGTTTTCCCGGGCGCATACCGTGGTGGGAGAGCAGGGTTCGGCGCTGCACAACACGGCGTTCTCGCCGCGCGGTACGCGGGTGCTCTGCCTGCACCCGCCGGACGCGCAATTGTTTGCCCAGGCGGGCATCGCCCGGATTCGCGCCCAGCCTACTGGGTTTATCTTCGGTACCGGGCGGGACGCGGGGGCAGGGGCTGGCGGGCAGGCCGGTTACGGTATCGACGCGGCCTTACTGGCGCGGGGACTGGACAGGATGGAGCAACTGTAAGAGCGGGCCTGCTCGTCTTGCGCAGGTCAGCGCATTCCCAGCACGTTTTTCATGAAGTGGGTGCCGAAGCGGCTGATGCGCTGGGCCGCGACAGCGATCGGGCTCTGGTCGAGATAGTTCACCTGCACCATGCGCCGCTCGCCGACGAAGCGCGTGTGGCCGTGCCACGAGTGGTCGGTGCGGCGGAATGCCAGCAGCGTCCCTCCCAGGGGCGGTACCTGCGCCGCGTAATTCTCGATATCGTCCCCGGACCGCAACATGCGCAGCTGCCCGTCCTCGTGTTCCCAGCTCTCGTTGAAGTACACGAGCACGGTGAGAATCTTGCTGCGGTGATCCGTGTGGATGTTGCCGTCGGTGCGCTCGCAGAATTTGCGCACCGTCACCGTGGTGGGCAGGCCGACCAGGTCCATGTGGAAGATGTCGCCGAGGGCGGAGGCGAGCTCCGGTCCCTGCAGTTCCTCCATCAGGCTGTCGAATGCCGGCCCGCCGGTGAGGTTCTCAAGGGCGTGGTTGGCCGCCGTCTCGATCGGCGGGTAGTCGGCGTTGACCCGGGGTAGTACACCCGCGCGAAGGACGTCAGGGGCCACCAGGAAGTCGAAGGGTTCGGTCTGCAGCTGCGCGGCGCGCAGGGCATCCAGGTCGATCATGGACATGGGTGTATTTTATCGCGCGGCCGGCTTCCCGGCCAAGCCGGCGCGTGGTCCGCGGGTGTTAATAGTGCCATTATTGAGCGCTGCCCCAGGCTGCGGCTCCCTGGGAATTGGGTTAGAATGCGCCGCCATTTCCGCCCTTCTCAAAGGTAGTCCTGGCCATGGCTGACAAGGCGCGCGTCGCGCTCCGTCACATCTTACTGCTGCTCTGTTTCTGGCTGCCCGCCGGGCGCCGCAAGAAGGTCGAGCGCTGGCTGCGCGGCCGCGAGGAATTCAAGAAACTCCAGCGCGCAGACTGGGTCCTGATGAGCTGGGGCAAGTCCGGGCGCACCTGGCTGCGGGTCATGTTGTCGCGCGCCTACACCCTCAAAGCCGGCCTGCCCGCCAGCGATCTCCTGGATTTCGACAACCTCCGGAACGCAGACCCGTCCCTGCCCGCTGTTTTCTTTAGCCACAACAATTACCTGCGCGACTACACCGGTAACCGGGAGTCCAAGGCGCACTTCGCAGGTAAGCGAATTGTCCTGCTGGTGCGCGACCCGCGCGACGTCGCCGTATCGCAGTTTTTCCAGTGGCAGTTCCGCATGCGACCGAACAAGAAATTCATCAACGACTACCCGCCTCACGGTGCAGACATTGATGTCTGGGAATTCGTCCGCGATCGCGACGCGGGTGTGCCGCGTATCGTCGAGTACTTCAACGGCTGGGCACGTGCCATGGGCGAGCTGGGCGCCATTCTCGTCGTGCGCTACGAGGACATGCGCGCCGACCCGGCCGCCGAGCTGTCGCGCATCCTCGAATTCACCGGCACCGAGATCAGCGCCGAGCAGCTGAGGGAAGCGGTGGAATTCGCCGCCTACGACAACATGAAGAAGATGGAGCAGGAGCGTTTCTTCAAGGGCTCCGGGGCGCGGGTCAAGGCCGCCGACAAGGACAACCCGCAGTCCTACAAGGTGCGCAAGGCAAAGGTCGGCGGGTTCCGCGATTACTTCACAGACGAGCAGTGCGAAGAGCTCGAGCGCATGGTGAGCGAGCTGGATTCCCTGTTCCGTTACCGGGAGCGGGACGCGTGAAACTCGCGCTGCAGAACCTGCGACAGGCCGCGCAGACCGGCAGGAAAAAGCTCTCGCGCCGCCTGCTGCACTGGCGCATGCGCGGCCGCCCCGAGGCGGAGATCCTGGTGGAGGAACGCAAACTGCGCGGGGTGGAGCAGTACGACAAGCTGCGCCGTGCAGACATCGTTTTCGTCTCCTTTGGCAAGAGTGGCCGCACCTGGCTCAGGGTCATGGTGTCGCACCTGTTCCGCGTCATGTACGACCTGCCGGAAAACGCGATTCTGGGGTTCGACAATTTCCACAACCTCGATCGCCGTGTACCGAAGACTTTTTTCACGCACGACAATTACATCAAGGACTTCACCGGGGACGCCCTTACCAAGACGCCCTTTTATGACAGGCCCGTGGTACTGTTGGCGCGGGATCCGCGCGACGTCGCCGTCTCCCAGTTCTTCCAGTGGAAATTCCGCATCAAGCCGACCAAGGTCGCGATCAACAACTACCCGCCGCGCGGCTCGGACATCAACCTGTTCGACTTTGTCATGGGCGACAACGGCGGCAGCATGCAGGCGGTGACCGACTACCTCAACCTGTGGGCGAAGGAGTGCGACAGGGTGCAGCGTTTCCACCTGCTGCGTTACGAGGACCTGCGCGCCCGGCCCGGGGAAGAGTTGCGCGGGCTGCTGGACTTCATGGGCGTGGACGCCGCCGACGCCCACGTTGACGCCGCGGTGGAGTACTCCTCCTACGAGAACATGAAAAAGATGGAGAGCCAGTCGACTTTCCGTCTTGCCGGCGGCCGCATGATGCCCCGGGACAAGGACAACCCGGACAGCTACAAGGTGCGCCGCGCGAAGGTAGGGGGCTACCGGGACTATTTTACCGACGAGGAAGTGGCTGCGATCGACGCGCGCCTGGCGGAAACCCTCGACCCGATGTTCAACTACGCCTGAACCGGCGTGTCGTTCAGGCGGCCTCGATCAGCGCCATGGCATCCGGCCGCAGGTGGCCCTGCGCGATCTCCTGCTGCAACAGCGCCTCGTCCAGGGCACCGTCATCCAGCGCCTCCCGGACCAGATTGAAGAAAAACCGCTCCTGTGCGGGATCGGGGTGGGCGGCGTAGGTGCCGGCAAACTTGTAGTCGCCGAACAGCGCGCGCCGTCCGCGGCGAAACCAGTGCCGCGGCGGGAACAGCTGGAAGGTATCCGCCGGCCGGTAGTCGATCTTCAGGCCTGTTTTCCACGGCTGCGTTTTGCGCTTGGTGTTGTGCAGCAGCCTGGTGCGCTCGGTGAGATTGTCGAAATCGTTCCACTCGGGTTCCAGCGCGCCGATGCTGGCCGGGTCCTCCAGTTTGAGGGACACCCAGTCCATGTAGTCGCGGCGTACCGGCTCGAACATCTCGCCGAAGTTATCCTCGAAGCGCCAGTGTGTGAGTCGCGCACAGTCGAGCAGCATCACGCTGCTCGCCCAGGCGCCCTTGCGCCCCTTGCGCCCGGACTTAGGGCGGCACATGATGGCGGCCCCCTGCATATCCCGGTCCAGCAGCTCCCAGATGTCGCCGATGGCGAAAATATCCGGGTCCATCACCACCGCGCGACCCTCGTAGCCCATCAGCCCCGGGGGTGCAAAGCGAAGGGGGGTGAAGGACTGCAGGTCGTCGTTGAGCCAGGGACGCATCTCGCCGTCGCGGCGGTAGCGCCGGCCCTCGCGCTCCAGCATGCACGGGAAATCCTTGACCTCGATGAACTTCACGTCGAAGCGGTCGGGGTGCGCCGAGCGTTTCACGAGCGAAAAGCGGCTGACCAGTGCACCCAGCATCTGCTTGTGGTTGGTGTGGATGAATACGGTGGGTTTCAAGCGATTTCTTCTCACTACGGATTTGTGGGATATTTTACCGCCAGCGCGGACGCGCTGGAATGTTCCCCTTTGGCAATTATTTCCGGGGAGACGGTGGTACTGTGGGGCGGGGGGGAAACGCATTGGGAGAATCAGGGGTCAGCGTGTGGTGCCTGCTGGGTCGCAAGGCCGGGGACAATACACAGGTGCGCGCCCTGGCCGGGGCGCTGGGCTGGGGGTACGAGGAGAAGACCGTGGTGGCGAAATCCTCGGAGCTGCTCGTCCACATCGGCCACCGCGCCACGCTCGCGGGCATCCGGCGCGGCGCGTCCAGCGCTTTCGAGCCGCCCTGGCCGGACCTGGTCCTGACCGCGGGACGCCGCAACGAGCCGGTGGCGCAGTGGATCCGCCGGGAGTCCGGCGGACGCACCCGGCTGGTACACCTGGGCCGCCCCTGGACGCCCCTGTCCCGCTGGGATCTCATCATCACCACGCCCCAGTACTTCCTCCCCGAGGCGGACAACATCCTGCATAACAGCCTGCCCCTGCACGGCACCAGCGAAGATGTGCTGGAGCAGGCGGTCCACTCCTGGCAGCGCCGCTTCCAGCGTCTGCCCCGGCCGTGGATTGCCGTGCTGGCGGGCGGCGACAGCGGTCGCTACGTGCTGACGCCGGAGAAAGGCCGCCGGCTGGGCGAGCTGGCCAGCGGCATGGCCAATGCCGCCGACGGCGCGCTGCTGGTCACCGACAGCCCGCGCACACCACCCGAGGCGAGTCGCGCGCTGGAGGTCGCGCTCAGCGCGCCCAATTTCTGTTACCGCTTCGGGCGTCGCGGCAACAACCCCTACCACGGACTATTGGCGCTGGCCGACGCCTTCATCGTCACCGGCGAATCCATGTCGATGCTGGCGGAGGCGGTGGACCGGGGCAAACCGCTGTTCATTTTTGATCCGGGGGACGGCGCCACCCCCTGGTGGAAACTGGGGCACAACTACCGCTACAAACCGCTGAGCCATCGCCTGGCCATGCGCCTCGGGCCCCGGCGCATGCGGCGGGACATCGGGCGCATCCAGGCGTCTCTCGTGGATTCGGGTCGGGCGCAGTGGCTCGTCAAGGGCGCGCGTCTCGACCCGGGACAGTCCGGTGCGACGGCGCCCGGCAGCGCGCGGGAGGAGCTGGCGCGCAGCGCCGAGGCGGTCAGGCGGCTTGTGACACCGCGCTGAGGGGGTGCAGCGGCGCCGGCGGCAGGTCCGGCGTCTCGGCGAGAATCTCCAGTGCGTCGTGACGCACGTGGTTGCGCGCCATCTCCTCGCGCAGGAAGTCCTCGGTGATCTTGCCCTCGTTCACACACTCTTTCAGCAGCCCGAAGAAAAAGATCTCCTGGTTGCGGTCGGGGTGCTGCTTGTAGTTGCCCAGGAACGCGTACTCGCCGAACAGCTTGCGCCGCGCGCGCATCACCCAGGCCGCGGGCGGAAACAGGCGGAAGCGCTCGGCGGGTCGCCAGTCGGTGGGCAGGCCCGTCTTCCAGGGCTGCGTCTTGCGCCGCGTGGTGTGCAACATCTTCGTCTCGAGGGTGAACTTGTCGAAGTCGTTCCATTCGCTCTCGAAAAACCCGATGCTGTCGCGGTCCTCCTCCTTCAGGCAGACCCAGGGCTGGTAATCCTGGGTGAATTCGAACATGGCCTCAAACTTGGCCTGCGCATCCCAGTGGGTCAGCCTGGCGCAATCCAGCAGCATGACGCTGGACGCCATGCACTTGTCGACCAGCCCCTTCGGCCCGGAGCGCATGCGGCACATGATGGCCTTGCCCTGCATGTCGCGGCTGAGTAGTTCCCAGATGTCGGTGGTGGCGAAGATGTCCGGGTCGATCACCACGGCGCGCCCCTCGAAACCCATCAGTCCCGGCGGCATGAATCGGGTCGGCGTAAAGGACTGCAGGTCGTCGTTCAGCCAGGTGCGCCTGACCCCGTCGCGCAGGTATTCCCGGCCCTCGTGTGCTGCGAAGAACGGGTAGTCGCGGGTGTCCATGCGCACGACGTCGAACTTGTCGTTGTTCGTGGAGTAGCGCCGCAGGGCGTGCTCGGCGACGATCGCGCCGGTGATCTGTTTGTGGTTGGTCTGGATGAATACGCTGGCTTTCATGAGGGGCTTAGGCTTGCTTTGAATAGTGCGTAACTATATAGGAATAGGGGGTTTTTTTCTATTTCCGGGCCCCCGCGCGAAGCGTGAATAATACGTCCCGGGGGGAACCGCGGGCCCTCCCGGGCGGGGCGCTCAGCGGAAAATTCCCCGCCGGTAGAGGCCCCAGAAGAATCCCCAGAGGTGGATCAGGGGCGCACGCCGCACCCTGTCCGGGATGACGATCTCCTCGCCGGAGTGGCGCTCCAGCTTCCAGGCGATGTAGTCCAGCCCCCCCTCGAAGGTGAACAGCGCCTTCACCAGGCGCGCGATAGACAGCAGTTTCCCCTGGACGCGTCGCAGCAGCCACGCCGCGCGCGCGGCGCGGGCGGCAAATGCGTCGGGGCGGCTGCTGTAGCGCGCGTCGGGCCCGTCGCCCTCCAGGCTGAACCCGGCGCCGATTTCCCCTTCGATAAGGCGGGTGACGGCCGCGTAGAAACTCCCGGAGGCCCGCGCCAGTTCCCCGGCGCGACCGCTGCGCTCGGTGCGCAGCTCCGTGGCATAGCTCAGGTCCAGGGCGCCCTCCCAGAGCGCCGTCACAGTGCCCTCCTCGGGGAGCGTGGGCAGGGCCCGCCGCAACAGTGTGCCCGCAGCCGTCAGCAGCGCATGCTCCGCCTCGGCCCGGGTCGCGCCGTCGCGCGCATCCAGGATATGGGTGGGCTGGGCGAAGCGCCCCCAGAGGTAGGACTCGAACCACGCGCCTGAGCAGCCGCGACGGAAGTCCCGCAGCGAAATCACCGTGACCTTGGCGCGCAGGGTCCGCGCACTCTCCGGATCCGCCTGCTCGGCGTAGAACACGTTGGGTGGCAGCAGCCAGTTGGCCGCGGCCAGCGGCCCCGGACCATAGGCGGCGCGGTAACTGTCGCACAGCAGGTAGAGGTCGAGCAGCCCGTCGTAGATATCCCCGCTGCGCAGGCAGGAGCCGTAGACCAGCACCGCGCACACGGCGCCTCGGTGGCGCCGTTGCAGTTCCTCCAGGAGGCTGTCCAGCGCCGCGTCGCGGACGGGCCCCGCCACCGCGGGATAGGCGCTCATAGCTGCAGGAACTCCAGCGGTTCGCTGGCGCTCAGCGCGAGTTCGCCGCGACAGTCGAACAGCTCGCCGTCCAGGTTCAGCCGGCCGTCCATGCGCAGGGTTAGCGTGTCCGTGTTGAAGCTGTGGTAGCCGGATTCGGGCGTCGCGTTGCGATTCGGCCGACCGCGCACGATGGAGACGAAGGTGCGGGCGAATCGCGTACAACCCTGCTCGAACACGGTGCAGCGGATGGCGCCCTCGCCGCTGCCGAAAAAGGGCCGCATCCCGAAGGACAGCCGCTGCAGCGTACTCACCGCGAGAATCAGCGTGTCAAAGCGGCGCGCCGGCTGCCCGTTCGCGGCGAGGTCGATCTCGACATGGCGGTTGAAGCGCGGGTCGCCGCGCAGCACGCCCCACACCGTTCGCGCGGTGCCGAGGGCGAGACTGAAGTCGTCGCGCAGCCCGCGCGAATGGATCTCCTCGTGGGCGTACTCGGTGCCGTGAATCACCGCGCCTGCGCCGAGGAACATGCCGTAGCGCGGTGCGCTCCCGCCCCCGGCCACGCGCATGATGGCGCGGCGCTCGACTGCGCGGGGAGGCTCCCCGGCCCCGGCCCACCGGCACAGGCGCCGCACGGCCTTGTCCAGCGGCGCACGCATGCCGACGTCGCCGGCATTCATGTTGGCGGTACCGCCCGGCAACAGGATTACCGGGGGCGGAATATCGAATATGCGCTGCTCCAGCAGGCAACCGAGTACCGCGGAGGCGGTGCCGTCGCCGCCGTTGACGGCCAGCGCGCGGATACCCTCGCGCTGCAGGTCGCGCAGCGCCGGTTCGATGTCCGCGGCGCTGCGCGTGATGCGGTGGCGGATGGTGGTACAGGCGTCGATGCGGGCCTCGAGCGCCCCGAAGCGGTCGCGATTGTGGCCGCTGCCCGGATTGCTGATCATCCCCACCGGCCCGGTGGCGGAATTCACGGGGCCGGCGTCCTCAGGGTGGCGGACTTGAGGTTGATGGCCATGTCGCCGACGCGGGGCGCCGTGCCGCGCACCTGCAGCGGCAGCCCGGATTCCCGGTCGAACAGGAGGATGATCTCCCCGGACAGGCCCAGCACACTGAAATCGTCCTTGTCGGCCAGTTCACCCTCCGGGGTGACCTTGAGGGCCACCGCGGTGGTGTCCCGGGTGCCGCGGGTATCCTTCCCGCCGTCGATCGAGAAGTCGGCCGACACGGGCACGCCGTTGCCCGCGGTCATGCGCGCCCGGTAGAAATTGAGGTCCGTGTGCACGAGAACCTCCATGGTGGCCCCGGGACCCTCGGCCTGCAGGCGCTCGGCCAGGAGCAGCAGCAGGTACGAGTTGGTCACGACCACGTCGTCGGCGGCCTCCGGGTAGCGCACCCGTTTGCTGCTGGTGACGGGCCATTCGTCCGGCGCGGTGGCGCCGTCTTTCCCGGGGTTGCGCCGCTCCCGCAGGATGTAGTCCGCCTCGTAGTCGAAGGATTTCAGGCGCTGGTCTTTCTTGCCTTTGCTGAGCCGGTCGCGGTGGATGAGGTCCCCGCTCGCGGGCTCGAAGTGCATCGACACCTCCTCCGAGTTGCCCGGCACCGAACTGGTGGCGGTGAACTCCCAGTAGGCCTGGCCGGCATCGGGCTGCGGAATCTCGAGGCGCGAATACGCAGTCGCCCAGAAGCGCTGCTCCTCGAACTCCAGCACCGACCAGGCAGGCAGTGCCGGGAGCTCACCTGCGCGGGCTCCGGGCACCACGGCGAGTGTCGGTAACAGGCTCAACAGGAGCATTCGGGCAAGCTGGTTCATGGTGTCTGACCGGGTGGAAATTTCAGGCTGTTCCCTTGGAGTGCGGCACCCGCGTGCGGGTTCCCGCGGGCCCTGGAAAGCGACCTCGGAAATAACAAAAAAACGTGCTATTTCAGGGGCTTGCGAGCGATTTTCTAAAGCCGGGAAAAATACCAACCGCGCTTGAGAATGGCCCGCTCATCCGATACCCTTCGCCGCTTGAATCCGCCCTGACCAGGGGATTTTTTCCATGCACATGATTATCAAGCGGCTGATCAAATGGTTGGTACGCGTGATTTCGGTATTTTTACCGGAAGAGAAAGCCCACGAGCTGCAGCGCTGGCGCAGGGGCAGGGAGGAGTACTGGAAGTACAACAACTGCCAGTACATCTTCGCCTCCTACGGCAAGAGCGGCCGCACCTGGGTGCGCGTGATGATCTCCCGCTATTTCCAGCTGGTCTACGACCTGCCGGACAACATTCTCATGGGCTTTGACAACTACACGCGCCTGAACAGGGACATCCCGAAAATCTTCTTCACCCACGACAACTACCTGCGCGGCTACACCGGCAACGTGGACTCAAAGAAGGATTTTTACGAGCGCAAGACCATCCTGCTGGTCCGCAACCCTATCGACGTGGCGGTGAGCCAGTTCCACCAGTGGAAATTCCGTATGCGGCCCGAGAAGAAGGCCATGAACAATTACCCGGCCCACGATGCGGACATCTCGGTCTACGAGTTCGCCACCCACGAGGGCCAGGGCGTCGGGCACATCATCGATTTCATGAATGCCTGGGCGCGGGAGCTGCCCAATATCAGGGAGCTGCTGGTCGTTCGCTACGAGGACCTGCGCGCCCGGCCCGAGGAAGAGATGGCACGAATCGTGGAGTTCCTGGGGATGGAGCCCGATGAGGCCTTCCTCAAGGACACCGCGGAGTTCGCGTCAGTGGAGAACCTGCGCAAGAAGGAGCAGGAGAACTATTTCTGGCGCAGCGGCAGCCGCGTGCAGGCCAAGGACGTCAACGACCCCAATACCTACAAGGTGCGCAAGGCCAAGGTCGGCGGTTACCGGGATTACTTTGACGATGATCAAGTGGCAGAATTAACGGCGATGATAGATTCCCGCCTGCTGCCGGTATTCGGTTACACCAGCGCGGAACAGGGCGTGCCGCAGGCCCTGGCGCAATCCCCGGGGGAAACCCGTTGAGAGAAAAGTGCGTCTTCATTCACACCAACGAGCGCCAGTGGCTCGGCGCGTTGGTTGCACAGTACTCGTTCCGGCGCAACTCCGCGCGGCCCGACGATTTCGACGTACGCTTCATACACACGCGCGACTATCCCTACCTCGCGGCCAGGGAGGGACAGGTTTTCCTGCGCGGCGGTACGACCCGCGCCTGGCACATGGACGACCTGCAGTCCTTCACACCGCTGCGCTTCCTGCCCCCGAAACTCATGAACTGGCAGGGCAGGGCGGTACTCACCGACCCGGACATCTTCGCGGTCGGCGATATCAACGAGTTGCTCGAACGGGATATGCAGGGGGCGGCGGTGATGGGCCGGCGGCGCTCCGCGAAGTCGGAGAAGTCCTCCCAGGTGGCGACCAGCGTCATGCTCATGGACTGCGCGAAGCTGCGCCACTGGGATGCCGAGGCGGAGTTCGACGCGCTGTTCCGTATGGAACGTGACTACAAGGAGTGGATGGTGCTCGCTTACGAGGACCCGGCGAACATCGGCTACCTGGAAGACTGCTGGAACGATTTCGATCACCTCGACGCCGACACCCGCCTGTTGCACAACACCAAGCGCCGCACCCAGCCCTGGAAGACGGGCCTGCCGGTGGATTACACCCCCGCGGACAAGTTCAAGGACAAGCCGCTGCTGGCCTCCGCCAACCGGCTGCGGGCCCGGGTCTTCGGCGAGTACGGCCTGCTGGGACGCTACCGCGAGCACCCGGACCGGCAGCAGGAGAGCTTTTTCTTCGGCCTGTTGAAGGAGTGCCTCCAGAGCGGGCATATCAGCGAGGAGCTTGTGCGTGAGGAGATCGCCCGCAACCACGTGCGCCACGATGCGTTCGAGGTGCTCGAGCGCACACCGCAACTGGAGAACGCGGCGGCGTGAACTACCTCGATATCGACAAGCTCCGGGCGCTGGGTACCGACGAGTTCATGGCGGTCAAACCCTATCCCTTTTACAACGAGCCGCTGTTGACGGACGCGGGCTTCGCGGATCTGCTGCACAACATGCCCGGCCTCGACAGCTTCGAGGCCATCATGGGCAAGGAGCGTCGCGCCGGGCAGGCACCGCACGATCGCTACTCCCTGGAATACACGCCGGACATGGTCGTGCCCCGGCCCTGGCAGGAGTTCATCGACGAGCTGCGCTCCGATGCCTACCGCGACGAGATCCAGCGCCTGCTGGGTGCGCGCAAGGTCGAGTTCCGCTTCCACTGGCACTACACGCCCACCGGCGCGGACGTTTCGCCCCATTGCGACGCGCGGCGTGAACACGGCTCCCACCTGTTTTACTTCAACTCCGAAAAGGACTGGGACCCGGCCTGGGGCGGCGCCACCCTGGCGCTGGATGACGGCGGCCGCCTGGACTACAACTCCGCTCCGGCCTACGAGGACTTCGACGATATCATCGAGTTTGACTCCATCGGCAACACCAGCGCGCTGATGCTGCGCACCGACCACTCCTGGCACGCGGTCCGCCCCATCGACTGCCCCGAGGACAAGCTGCGCAAGGTGTTTATCGTGGTGATCAACCCGGACAAGCTGTTCTGGAAGGTCCGTGACCGGCTCATCGGCAAGACCATCCAGCGACTCTGAACCCGCCGGAGGCGGCACCGGCGGCCCCGCGGATATCCAGCTTCACCTCTGTGCGGTGTCGTCCGTAACGGATTCGCGGTCCTTTTTACGCGAGGTGCTGGGCACCCATACGGGAGTCGCGCCCGAGGCGCTGCAATTCGAGGCCGGCCCCCACGGCAAGCCCGCGCTGGCCGCCGGGACACCCGGACCCGCGTTCAACCTCACCCACAGCGGCGACTGGCTGCTGTGCGCCGTCGGCGCTGTGGAAGCCATCGGCGTCGACCTCGAGTTCACCGGCCGCGAACCCGCCTTCCTCAAGCTGGCCCGCCGGTTTTTCGCCCCGGAGGAAGTGATCGACCTTGAAGCCCTGCCGGCGGACGAGCTGGGCCAGCGCTTCTTCGACTACTGGACGCTCAAGGAAGCGGCCGTGAAAGCCGCGGGCGGACCTCTCGCCCCGGGATTGGCGGCCAATAGTTTCACGCTGTCGTTCAATCCCGGGGAGCCGGGCCGCGTCGTGGCGGCAGGGGCCCCGGGGGACTACTTCTGCCTGTTCGATCCGCTGCCCGGCTACCGCGCCGCCCTGTGCCTGCCTGGCGTGCGTGTCGGTGTCCCGCGCCTGTCCCTGGTCCGGCACGGGCAGGACGCGGTTCCGCTCGAGTTTGCGCTGCGCGCCTTTTCGGCCTAGCGCGGCGTTCGCCCGGGAAAAGGGGACGGAGGCGAAAAGCGCCTCCGTCCCCTTTTCCCTCCGTCCCCTTTTCCCCTGCGTCCCCGCTTTACCCTACTTCCTCTGTTACACTAGCCCGCCATGTTCATCGATGACTATTTCAGCGAGCCGAACGGCAATATCTGCTTCACGCGGGAGCAGGGCAGTGACTTCGCCAAGCGCGTGGCTGACGACTTCAACCCCCTGCACGACGTGGATGCGAAGCGCTTCTGTATCCCGGGTGACCTGCTGTTTTCCGTGGTGCTGTCGAAGTACGGCGTGAGCCAGCACATGGAGTTCGTGTTCTCCGGCATGGTCGTCGAGGGGGTGGAACTGATTTTCCCGGCGCCCGCATCCGAACTGGTCATCCGCGACGCCGGGGAGCGCGAGTACCTGCGCATCGAGCGTGGCGGCGACACCTCCACCGACGAGACCCTGGTCCAGAACCTGACCCGCAGCTACGTCGAATTTTCCGGCCACACCTTCCCGCACATCCTGCAGCCGCTGCTCGAAGCGCAGAATGTCATGCTCAACCCGGCGCGGCCGATGGTCATCTACGAGAGCATGAGCATCGACCTCGACACCCTGGACACCCGGGCACCCGAACTCGTCAGCGACCACAACGAGCTGGAGATCGACGGGCGCAGGGGCGCCGTGCTGCTGGCGTTCAACCTGCTGGAGAACGGCGAGACGGTCGGGCGCGGCCGCAAGCGCATGCTGCTCAGCGGCCTCAGGGAGCACGACGGCCCCGCCGTGGCGGCTGCGGTGGCAGAGTACAACGAGCGCAAGCGGCAGTTCTTCGCTGCCTGATGTAACATGGGGACGGAGGCGTTGTTTGCCTCCGTCCCCTTTTCCAGTGGTCGAGAAACCACCCAGTGAGGTCCCCATGAGCGATTACTTCGAGTGCACCCCGGTCGGTGTTGAATTCCTCGACCAGACTCCCAACGTTTTCGTCGCCACAGAAGTTGTCCGCGCCACGCCCGAGCAGGTCTTCGAGGTGTTCGAGGACGCCCACGCCTGGACGGTGTGGGCTATGCCGATCCAGAAGGTCGAGTGGACGTCGCCCAAGCCCTACGGTGTCGGCACCACCCGCAGCGTCCATATGATGGGCGGCCTGGTCGGCCACGAGGTGTTCGTCGAGTGGGAGCGCGGCGCCCGCATGGCCTTTACGTTTGTCGGCGCCAGCCAGGACGCCACGGAAAAGTTCCTCGAAGACTACCGCGTGGAAGACCTCGGTGACGGCACCTGCCGCGTCCAGTGGTACATGGCGATGGAGCCCAAGGGATTCTCCCGGCACATGATGTTCCTGACCCGCCCCGTCATGCGCTTCGCTGTCCGGCGCATGTTCCGCAAATTCAGGGAGTACACGGAAAACTACGCGGCCCAGGCGGCGCCGGCAGAGGCGGCCTGATCTACTACTGCGCCGCCCCCAGGTAAACGCAGATTTCCACCGCGTCGGGACGGTTCGTATACTCGATGGTCGCCTCGCGGTTCTCGCACTCGTAACGCCCACAGTTGCGCACGTAGTCGAGGAACTCCTGCGGATCAAAAATCTCGCCGACATTATCTGCGACGACGATACTACCCCGGTCGATCAGGCCGCGTTCCTCGATAAGTTGCAGGTCCTGCTTGTAGAGGGCTTTCCAGTGATCGAGGAACACGAGGTCGAAGTGCCCCTCCAGTGTGGCGATCATCTCCGTCGACGGCCCGTGGAGAAAGGTCACCTGTGAGTCCAGTCCCGCGGCGGCCACGTTGCGCCGCGCACTCGTCACCGCGGTAGCGCTGATGTCGATAGATGTAATCCGGGCCCCGGCGCCCAGCTTGCTGGCGAGCATGATCGACGAGTAACCGCAGTACGCGCCCAGCTCCAGGACACTCGCCCCCGGGGGCAGGCGGTCTGCAAGTTCCGCCACCAGCGGGCCCTTGTCGGGCCCGATATTCATCAGCCAGCGCACCTCCCTGGCGAAGCGGTCGATGGTGCGCAGCACATCCTCCGGGTCGCCGGCCCGGGCGTGTTGCTCGACGAAATCCGCCGCCTGTACGGGGCGCGGGGGTGCGCCCCGGAGCTTGTCGATGAAGGCGTCCCTGGCGTTGCCGAGGGTGAAGCCGAGCATTGAAGGGGAGAGAAAACGCCACATCTTCACACTCCTTGCAGCACCCACGGGTGCGCTTGCGTTCCGGGCCAGAGCGCGCTCCGGGGTATCAGCGCCAGCCCCGAGGGTTCTCCGCCATCTCGCGTTTCCTGTCCTCGAATGCACTGCGCAGTCGAGCGAGCTGTTGCGGGTACCTTGCACTCGTATCGTAGGACTCGCGCGGGTCACCGTCGAGGTCGAACAGCCACTCCTTCTGAGGCACCGCGCCGCCGGCGGGCATCTGGTCCGTACTGTAGAACACGCCTGCGGCCCCGCGGTACTTGAAGCGCTGGTCGCGGACGGCGAACAGGGTCTCACCGTCGTAGTAATAAAGGAAGTCGTGGGGTGTGGGCCCGCCCCGCGTCAGTACCGCAAGGATGCTGCGGCCGTCCAGCAGCCGGTCCTCCGGGGCCGGCAGGCCCAGGATATCGAGCACCGTGGGCAGCAGGTCGGTGCCCATGCCCATCGCCTGCTCGGTCCTCCCGGGGGGAATCGCGTCGGGCCAGTGGGCAATGAAGGGTACCCGCATGCCGCCCTCGAAGGTGTTGCCTTTGCGCCCGCGCTGTGCGCCCGCATCGCCCAGGAACCAGGGGCCGTTGTCCGACGTGATGACAATCAGGGTGTTGTCCAGTACGCCTGTCGCCTCCAGCGCCGCGACGACCGCACCGACAGAATCGTCGATCTCCTCGATGACGTCGCCGAACAGGCCCGCGTCGGACCGGCCCAGGCGCTCCTCGCGTACATGCAGGGGGTCGTGGGGAAAGTTGTGGGCGAAATAAAGGAAGAAGGGCCCACCCGCGTTGTCGACAATAAAGCGCGTCGCCGCCTCGGTGTAGCGCTCGGTGAGGTAGCGCTGGTCCGCGGGTGCGGGCACCGCGATGTCGCGATCGGCGTAAAGCGCGAAGGGCTCCATGTCGTTGCTGTAGAGTGCGCCGAAGTAGCTGTCGAAACCCATGTCGTTGGGGAGGGAGGGGCTGCGGTCCCCGAGGTGCCACTTGCCGACCATGCCAGTGCTGTACCCCGCCGCGCGCAGCAGGTCCGCGAGTGTGATCTCCTCCGCGGGCAGGCGCGTGTTCCTGCCGGGTGCGGCGAGTGTGCCGAACAGCAGGGCCTCAATGCTGCCCGTGGGGAAAACCACGTCCGGCAGGCCGGCGCGAGGTGCCAGGCGCCCGGTCAGGTACGCGGCACGGGAGGGTGTGCACACCGGCGCCGGGGAGTGGAAGTCCGCGAGCGTCACGCCGCCCGCCGCCAGCGCGTCGATGTTGGGGGTGTCTATCATGGCGCTGTTCCGGGCGCCGAGTCCGAGGTCGCCGTAGCCGAGATCGTCGTAGAGGAAAAACACGATGTTGGGTGGCGATTCGACCTGTACCCCGATGTCGCTGATGCGCTGGAGGTACTCGCCCTTGGCCGCCACGCGCGCCGCGTCGTCCTCCTGGCCCGCGGTGACCATGCGCCAGGCGACGAACACTGCGAACAGTGCGGCCAGCAGTAACACCGTGCTTGCCAATGCGGTCAGCCGGTGCCAGAGAAAGGAGAGTACCTGCATATCGGGACCGTAGGTTGTTATTTTAGGCCGGAGCGGGTCGAAGCGCCGCCGGCAGTGGATATTTGCACAATAGTCTGGTCCACTCAACGTCCGGCAATCGGAGGGTGGCAGCGGTGAGGAACCTGCGCGAAAAGAGCATCCTGGTCTGCGGTGGGGCCAGCGGCATCGGCGCGGCGACGGTGCGGCGGCTGAGCGAGGAGGGCGCCCGCGTCGGCATCGGCGATCTCAACATCGACGCCGCCTCGGCGCTGGCGGCCGAGCTTTCCGCGGCGGGCGGCGCGGTGACCGCCTGGCAGTTCGACCAGTCCGACGAGGCATCCATCAACAGTCTCGTCACGGCGGCTATCGAGCACTTCGGCCGGCTGGACGGGCTCTTCGCCAATGTCGCCGACATCGGCGCCGTCATGGAGGACGGCGACATTCTCAGCAATCCCCTCTCCATGTGGGAGCGCACATTGCAGGTAAATCTCACCGGGACGGTGCTGTTGATCAGGGCCGCCCTGCCGCAGATGCTGGAGCAGGGTGGCGGCACTCTCATCCTGACCTCATCTGACGCCGCTGCCATCGGCGAACCGGAGCGGCCTGCGTACGCCGCCTCCAAGGCCGGTATCAACTCGCTCGCCCGGCACGTGGCCTCGAAGTGGGGCCGGGAGGGCATTCGCTGCAATGTGATCTCCCCGGGTTTCGTACTCACCGAGCAGATGGACGCAAACATGACCCAGGAGATGAAGGACTGGGCGCTCAAGGGTGCGCGCAGTCCGCGCCATGGTGCGCCGCCGGATATCGCAGGAGCGGTCGCTTTCCTGTTTTCCGACGACGGCGAGTGGGTGAACGGACAGAACTGGCGAGTGAACGGCGGCGTCAGTTACGCATTGTGAACAGGTATGGGAAGAACTGCGCGCGAGGTTGAGCAATGATCACGGAAAATACTGTTTCGAGCGACGAGGTGACCATCGAGGCACCCGCGCAACTGGTGTGGGATGTCATCGTCGATTTCGAGAACTACCACCTGTGGAACGAGTTCTGCCCACGCATCGACGGCAAGCTGGAAATGGGCCACGCGGTAGTCATGCAGGTCGATCTCGGCAATGGCCCGCAGGAACAGGTGGAGTACATCACCGAGATCGATGCACCGCGGCGGATCGTCTGGTCGATGGAGAACAAACCGGGCGACCCGGTACACGCCGATCGCGCACAGGTCATCACGCCCCTGGACGAGTCGCGCTGCACCTACGTCACCTACGACGAATTCGCCGGTGAGATGGTGCCCGCCATGATGGAGGCGATGGCCGAACCCGTGGAGCGCGGTTTCAATCTCTGCGCACAGGGCGTCAAGCGCAGGGCCGAGGAACTGTTCAGCGGGAGCTAAAACTCAGATCCTGCCCAGCAGGTCCTTCGCGATGGCCACCACCTGCATTTCATCCGTCCCGGCGTAGATCTGCAGGATCTTGGCGTCGCGCATCAGCTGTTCTACACGGGTTTCGCGCATGTAACCGGCGCCGCCGAAGATCTGCACCGCCTCGGTGGTGACCTCCATCGCCGCCTGGGCGGCATAGAGCTTCATCGCGGACGCCTCGGCCAGAGTGAAGTCCCTGCCTGCGGCGCGGGTCTCGATAAAGCGGAAAACCAGGTTCTCAAGGTTCAGTCGCGCCACTTCCATTTTCGCCAGCTTCAGCTGTATCAGCTGGTAACTGCCGATGGGCTGGTCGAACTGGACGCGCGTGGAGGCGTACTCCAGCGACATCTCCAGCGCGCGCTCCACGAGGCCCAGCGCCATCGCGGCGACGCCGGAGCGCTCGGTGCTGAAGGTGGTCTTGGCCCCCGAACGGCCGTAGCCGTCCTCCGATTCACCCATGAGGCGCTCGGGTCCCGCCTTCACGTCCGAGAGAAACAACTCGCCGGTGGGTGAGGAGCCGATGCCCATTTTCTTGAAGGGCGCGCTCTGCTCGAGGCCCTCCATGCCGGAGTCGAGAATGAAGGAGACAATCTTGCGGTCCCGGGGTTCAACGCCCTCCTCCTCGAGGCGGCAGATGAACACGATGGTGTCCGCGAAGGGTCCGTTGGTAATGAAAGTCTTGTTGCCGTTGAGGATGTAGCCGCCGTTGCCGTCCCTGCGTGCGGTAGATTTCATGGCGCCGAAGGCATCCGAGCCGGAGTTGGGTTCTGTAATGGCCCAGGCGCCGACCTTTTCCAGGGTGAGCAGCTCGCGTGCGTATTTCTTCTTCTGGGCGAGGGAGCCCTTGGACATGATGGCGCTGGCGGTGAGACCCATGGACACACCCATGGCGGTGATGAGGCCCTGGCAATGGCGGCTGATCTCGATGATCGGCAGTATGCCCATCGCCACCGAGTCAAGCGCCTCCTCACTGACCGGGCCCTCGGTGGGCGCTTTCTTCTCCTTTGGCTCGTCGCCCGCCTCGCCCCGGGCGGCGGCCTCCTCCCTCGCGATCTGCTTGTCGAAGTTCGCGCGGGCCAGTTCATCCATGCCGAAGGTCGTGAACAGTTTGCGCAGGATGTCGTAGGGGGGCATCCCGTTGTATTCCAGGTCGTCGATGTGGGGCACGATCTCCTTTTCCACGAAATCCCGGATCATGCCCCGGACCATCTGCTGCTGTTCACTCCAACCGATCATGCCTGCTCTCCCTTACGATGCCCGCCACGCGCGGGCGGCCCAGAATAGACCAACTGGGCTGCCAGTCAACCGCGCCGCAGCGGCCGTGTTTTTCAGGTCCCGGCTGTCCTGATACCATGAACGCCTTGCAGCGCGGCGGCGATGGCGCGGGAGAACTGCCATGAGTAAGACAGCCACAATCGATATACAGCCGAGCGGCCAGGCGTGCGGTGCCCGCGTCGAAGGGGTCGACCTGTCCGGCGAACTGGACGCCGATACCCTGCATGTGGTGCGGGCGGCCTGGATGGAGCACCACGTCATAGCACTCCCCGACCAGCAACTGGACAATGCGGACCTCGAGCGTTTCACACTGGCACTCGGCAAATTTAGCGAGGAGCCCTTTTTCGAGCCCATGGACGGCAGTGACCACATCGTGGCGCTGACGCGGCTGGCGGACGAGAAAGCGCCCCTGTTCGCGGAAAACTGGCACTCCGACTGGAGTTTCCTCGACGAGCCGCCCCTCGGCACCTGTCTCTACAGTCGGGTCATTCCCCCTGTCGGCGGACAGACGGGATTCATCAACCAACAAAAGGCCCTGGCGGAGATGCCGGCGGAGCTGCGCGGCCGGTTGCAGGATCTCGTCGCGCGGCATTCCGCCGCAGCGGCCTACGCACCCGACGGCATGTACGGCGATCGCGAATCGGAGGCGGACCGCAGCATGCGGATCGTCTACTCCGACAAGGCGCGAGAATACCGCACCCACCCGCTCATCCAGCAACACCCGGAGAACGGGCGCGACACCATCATCGGTTGCGTGGGTTATATTGTCGGCTTCGAGGGCGTGGACGACGACGAGGCCATCGGCCTGCTCACCGAACTCTACGAGTGGCAGACCCGCGAGGCGTTCCAGTACACCCACGAGTGGGAGAAGGACATGGTGGTGATCTGGGACAACCGCAGCGTCCTGCACCGGGCGTACGGGGGGTACGAGGGCCACGACCGCATCCTGCATCGCATCACTATCGGCGCCGACCCCGCGAAGTTCCTGGACCACCACGCCACCGGCGCCGGCAGCGACCGCCTGGCGGGGTAGGAATCTTGGCGGCGGGGGCGACCTGCACAGCGACTGCGCGGGGGCGCCGAGGGGAGTGAACACTGCGGCCCCGGGAGGTTCCGCGCTGCTGACGCGCTGGCTGCCACTGGCGCTGCTCGCCCTGGTGGTCGGCCACTATTTCTTTTTTATCGAACGCCACGCGCCCAACATTCCCTACCAGGACGACGTCCTGGATTTCCTCCAGGTTATGGCGTTCACGGAGACGAGTCCGGGGCCGGCGGATACGGCCGCCATACTCGCCACCCAGCACAACGACCACCGCACGATGGCGTCGCGCCTCGTGGTCTACACGCTGTTCAAGCTGCAGGGGGAAGTGAACTTCCGCACGCTGGTACTTGTCGCCAACCTCGCCCTGCCCCTGATGCTGTTCCTGTTCTACCTGCGTGTGCGCACGGCGGCGTACCGTTGGGTGTGGCTGTTGCCGGCCGCCCTCGTGCTGCTGCATTTCAGGGCCTTTACGCTGATGCTGTGGAGCCAGGCGGCCTTTGGTAACTACTGGGTGTTTCTCTACGCTTTCGCCTGCCTGTTCGCCGTGCACCGTGTGACATGGCCTCGCCTCGCCCTGGCGGCGCTGTTCTGTACCCTCGCCAGTTTCACGCTGGCCAGCGGCCTGGTGGTGTGGGTGCTGGGCCTGGCGAGCCTGGTGCTGCAGTCACTCTTCGGGGAGAGGCGGCCATGGATATTTGCCGCCGTGTGGCTGCTCGCGGGCGCGAGCGCGTTGCTGCTCTGGACTACCGGCTTCGCGAGTGTGCCGGACGAGGATGTCATCGCCCTGTTTCCCGACAATGCGATGAATGCCCCACTCGCGGAGCAACTCTATCGATACGCGGCCTTCTTCCTGGCAATCGTCGGCAGCGCGGTGAGTACCGAGAGTGTTGTCGCGGCGCAGGCGGCCGGCATGCTCATGCTGCTTGCACTGGCCGTATGCAGCCTGCTGGCGCTGCGCGATGGGGACCTACGGCTGGAGCTCTGCTGCTGGTTTGCGGTTGCCTCCGCGGCGGCGATGTCCGCGGGCCGCGCCCTCTGGCTGGAACCTTCCTACGTGATGGACGCCCGTTACACATTCGTCTCGGTGGTGTTGCTGGCGGGCCTGTTGGTGCTTGTCCAGGCGCGGCTCAAGCTGCGCGGCGTGGCGGCGGGGCTCTGCGTGTGCGCCTGTGCCGTGTATGCGACCTGGATCTATCGACACTTCACCCCGCAGCTGGAAGCGACGCTGCAGGCGCGCATCGAGACGTTCAACAGGGGCCATTACCCCGTCTTCGGCCAGCGCACCGGGGTCTCTACGCGCATTGTGGCGGACGCCATCGAGCAGGGGGTCTACCTGCCTCCGTGCAGGCCCTACCCGGATTGCCGGCGGGATGACTGACGCGGGGTACCGCGCCTACGGCTGCTCCGGCTCCGCTTCGACCAGCAGGTGCGTCGAAACGGCGTAACCGTATACCATCGCGCCCACCAGGGTCGCGGTACCGAGCAGTGACACCTGCAACAGCGTGGACCCCACTATGGCGACGGATGCGGGCAGGGACAGCAGTTGCCCGCCGAGATGGAAGCCGTACTGCAGGGTGCCGATACCGGCGGGCATGGCGGGTATGGCCGCCGCGATCCCCGAAATTCCCATGAGCAACACGGTTTCACCGGCGGAGAGATCGACGCCGATTGCCAGCATGACCGCCCACACGGCGACTCCGTTGAGTGCCCAGAGGATGATGGTGTTGGCCGTGAGGCTGATATAGCTCTTCGGGTCCTCGAGCACCTGCAGCCCGCGCAGCAGGTTGCCGATGTGATAGCTGATGGACTTGACCCTCGCGACAAGAAAGTTGTCCGGCAGGTACACGAACCACAGGATGCCCATCACCAACAGTGCCACCGGCAGGATCAGCAGGCCCAGCCCGTTGCGCACGAGGTCCAGCGCGCTGCCGTCGGCGGTGGTGACGAAGTAGACGCCCCACACGCTCATGGCCAGCACTGCCAGCACATCGAACAGGCGCTCCACCACGATGGAGCCCAGTACGGTCAGCCGCGAGGAGTTTGTAAGGCGACCCAGCAGGTCCGCGCGGAACAGTTCCCCCAGCCTGGCGGGCAGCACGTTGTTCGCCGCGTAGCCGCAGATAAAGGCGATGTTGATCAGGCGCAGGGGAATCGGTGGCTCTATGCGTGCCAGCAGGGTTCTCCAGCGCACGATCCGGAAGCCGAGTTCCACCCAGTACGCGAGGATGGCGACGAGCACCCAGTTGTAGTTTATGTTCTCCAGCAGCACGCCGACCTCGTCCCAGTCGACGTTGCGAATGCTGAGGTACAGGAACAGGAACCCGACCAGGAACCCCAGTGCGACCCGGACGTACTTGTTGTCTCGCAAGGTGCTGCTTATACCGCCCACGTCAGTGTCGCCCTGTTTCGGAACCTGATACTGGCGCTATTATGGCCTCGCGGCCAGGTGTTTGCCACGCCGGCCCCCGGCGAAATGCCCGGCGCGGCGCGTTTTTTGCGAGCTGGTTCCGCATCCGGGTGAAGGGGCAGGTTGATCCGCGTGATTTCTCCCCGCGGGCCAGCTCCGGTGCCCGGCGCGTGCGGCCGTTAATCCGCACTGCCCGAGATGGTAGGATGGCGCAGTGACCGACAAGAAAACCGAGACACAACAGGATCCCGGGTATATCTCGCAGGGTGAATACCGCAGTGGCGGTCGCGCGGTGCGACCGCGCGACGCTGCAACCCTGATCATCGTGCGCAGGGGAAAAGCGCCGCGGGTGCTCATGGGCAAGCGCGCCGCGAGCCACAGGTTCATGCCGAACAAGTTTGTCTTTCCGGGGGGCAAGGTGGACCGTGGGGACGGTCGCATCAAGCCGCCCTTCGACCTTCACCCCGCCGTGATGGAGAGGCTCTGCCAGGGCTGCTCTGAAACGCGCGCCAGGGCACTGGCCCTCGCGGCGATTCGAGAGACCTACGAGGAGACCGGCCTCGTGCTCGGTGAGCCGGACACGCCGACCCTGAAAACGCGCTCGCCCCACTGGTCCGACTTCCTGCGCCACGATGTCAATCCGCGCCTGGACGTCCTGCACTATATCGCCCGCGCGATAACGCCGCCCTACCGCAACCGGCGCTTCGACGCGCGCTTTTTCATGGTGGACGCGGCGCATATCCAGGGGGAGGTGAAGGAGCGGCCCGAGGGATCCGGCGAGCTGCTGGACCTGCACTGGGTTACCCTCGCGGACGCGCAGGGAATGGACCAGTTGCCCCACATCACGCGCATGGTGCTGCTCGAGCTGGAGCGCAGGCTGGGTGAGGACTGCGGGCAGGAGGCGCCCGGGCCTTTCGTCTACTCCAGGCGCGGTAAATCTGTGGTTGAGCAGGTCTAGCCGGCGCCCCGCGCGGCGCTCAATCGGCGATCGCGTCCCTGGCGGCATCCGCCGCGGTGCGCGCCTCGTCGGCGGGTACGCCGAGAATCATGAGGAACGTCTGGGCGTAGTCGCGCAGCGAAACCTCCCGCGCCCGTTCGGTGTCCAGTGATTCGATGACGACGCCCACCACCGTCCAGAGGATCAGGCGATCCAGCATGTCCGGGTCTACGGGTGGATCGAAGGTGCCCTCGGCCATACCCACGGTGATGTCCCGGCGGATGAACCCGCCCAGGGCGGTCATGATTGCCTCTCCCAGCAGGCGCGGCCTGCCCACCAGGCAGCGGGTGACGGGCTCCTCGAGCAGCTTGCCCAGGATGTCCTGTACCGACAGGGCGACCAGCTGGCAGATATCGTCCATGCTCTGTTCTTCGTCGACGCGCTGTGCGTGGCGCTGGTAGACCGCCGCGGCCGCCGCCTGTATGCACTCGTCCTTGCCCTGGAAGTGGTAGTAAAAGGTGCGCCTGCCCAGGTCCGCCGCCTCGGTGATGTCGTCGAGGGTCGTCTTCTCGATGCCTTTTTCGACGACCAGCTGCAGGGTCGCCTCCAGCAACTTGTTGCGTGTTTCCAGGCGCCGGCGCTCCATGCGATTGGGCCGGGCGGGCGTTGTGGCGGCGTTGGCCGTGCTGCTTGTCATGGGTCCGGGTCCCCGGTTGGGCGCGATTTTTCGCGCCAGTCTAGCACGCGGGCTCTTACGCATGCAGAATTGCATTTAAAAATAATATTGCATCAAAACTCTATTATGCACTATAGTGCATAAATTGACACCGGGCGAGCCCCCGCCGCCCGGTGAGTACATGACGGGAGCCTGTGTATGAATCTGGTCTATCCGGGCAGCGAGGAGGTGGTGATCGACACCGCCACCCCCCCGGGAAGCAAGCCGCTGGCGCGGCCGGCGCCCATCGTCCGGGCGGACCGCCTGGAGTACCTGGTCTGGGATGTGGCGGACCTGCCGGGGCAGCGCGGCTTCCTCGAGGACTTCGGCATGACGGTCCTGCAGGAGAGCGCCGACACCCTCTACATGCGCGGCCACGGGCCGCAGCACTACCTCTACGTCGGTCGAAAGGCCGCCCGCCACGCCTTCGTGGGTGCGGGGTTCTGCGTCAACAGCCGGGAGGAACTGGATACCCTGGCAGCGGCGACTGGCGAGGCGGTGACACAACTGGACCGGCCCGGCGGTGGCAGCGTGGTGACGCTAACCGGCCCCAACGGCATCCTCATCGAGGTGTGCTGGGGTATCGAGCCCCTGGATCCCCAGCCGACCCGCAAGGAGCCCCTGCCGGTGAACACTCCCGGCAACCTGACGCGGGTCAACAGTGCACAGCGCCCGCCCCTTGAACCTTCCGCGCTTCTCAAGCTGGGTCACCTGGTAACCGGGGTCAACCGCATCGAGGAGGCCGCCGAGTGGTACATGCGCCACCTCGGGCTGCTCGCCACGGACGTGCAATGTGTGCGCGACGGCTCGCCGGCGATCGTTTTCATGCGACTGGACCGCGGTGATAAGCCGGCCGATCACCACACCCTGGTGGTCGGCAAGGGCGCGGGTGAGGGCTACCTGCACAGCGCTTACGAGGTGATCGACCTCGACGCCATCGCCCAGGGCCAGCAGTACCTCAAGAGCAGGAAGCGCGATCACCTCTGGGGTATCGGGCGGCATATTCTCGGCAGCCAGCTCTTCGACTACTGGAAGGACCCCGAGGGCTTTGAGTTCGAACACTACGCAGACGGCGACGTGTTCACCGCCGAGTACCCCACGGCCTATCACCCGCTGGATTCCGGCAACGTCTACGCCTGGGGACCCGATATGCCGAAGTCGATGATGTCGCCGGGTGTGAAGCAGGTACTGGGCATTCTGCGCGCCGTCATCCGGGGCGACATCAGCCTGGCCTGGCTGCGCTCAGCGATGAAGTCGATTTCGCGGCCCGCGCGCCCCTGGCTGTAACAACGGAAACATAGGAGACAGATATGGGAACTTCGGTGGTCCGGTATACCGGAAACGGCGTGGCGGAGCCCGCCTGGGGTGTGTTGAGAGAGGGCGGGGTGCACGCGCTGGCCCTGGACGCTGATCACCACGCCGACCTGATGGCGGTGTACTTCGGCGAGCGGGAGCGCTTCGAGGCCGCGGTGAGCCCGGACAGCACTGACCCGAGCGATCTCAGGTTTCACGCCCCGATCAGCGAGCGCATCCAGATGTTCGCCCAGGGTCTCAACTACGCCTCGCACCGCGCCGAAGGCGCGCTCTCCACCGAGGAGGACGACGAGAACCTGGTTTTTTACAAGGCGTCGAGCAGCCTGTGCGGACCCAATGACGACGTCATCCGCCCGCTCAGCGTCGAACTGCTGGACTACGAGATCGAGCTCGGCATCATCCTCAAGCGGGATATCCGCGAAGTCACCGCCGTAACCGACCAGACCCTGCACGAGTACGTCGGGGCGCTACTCATCTGTAATGACGTCTCGGCGCGGGACGAGCAGTTCGGTGCGCCGGTCATGCAGTGGTTCAAGGGCAAGAGCTTCCGCACGTTCTGCCCGGCGGGTCCCGTGCTGTACATGATGGACGAGGCGGATTTTACACATCTGTACGCGCTGGAGCTGGTGCTCAAACTGAACGGGGAGGTCCGGCAGCAGTCAACCACCGACCTGCTTATTCACAAACCCCCCAAGACCCTCACGGACATCTCCGAGTACGCGGACATGTTCGCGGGCGATTGCGTGCTCACGGGCACGCCGGGGGGCGTCATCACGGGGGTCAACCCGCGGACCGCGCTGGCCATCCTGCTCAATTTCCGCAACGACCGCAGGCGCCGGGAAAAATTTACCGCGGCACAGAAGAGCCGGGCGAAGTTCCTGCAGCCCGGCGACGTCATGGAGCTCACTATACGCACCGCCGACGGCGCCATCGACCTGGGTGAGCAGCGCAGCGTCGTCGCCGAGTAGGGATGCGGCAGTGACCGCTGAAGCGGCATTCGACTACGAGGTGATCGCGGTTGGCGCGGGCCCTACAGGGATACTGGCGGCGAACCTGCTCGGCAGGCTGGGGGTGCGCACGCTTGTCTTCGACCGCGAGCAGGACATCGTCACCATCCCGCGGGCGGTGGGTATCTGCGAGGAGGGGTCGCGCATCCTGGATGCGGCCGGCCTGCTCGATGAGGACCTTGGCAAGTTCCACCCCATCAACAATGTGCTGTTCGTGAACCGGCAGCTCCAGCCGCAGTTCCATTCAGATTTCGACTGGCGCAAGGACGGCTACCGCGCGATCCGCATGTTCCACCAGCCGGAGCTCGAACGCGACATGCGTCGCGCACTGCAACGCTACGACAGTGTGGACCTCTGGTGCGGTGCGGAGCTGGGCGGATTCACCGATCACGGGGAGGCGGTGGCGGTCAGCGTGATCCGGGACGGGCAGCGCCGGGAGTTGCGTTGCCGGTTCCTGCTGGGCTGCGACGGTGCGAGTTCGCCCGTGCGCAAGGCCCTCGGCATCGGCTTCTCCGGCAGTACCTATCCGCAGGACTGGGTTATCCTGGACATCGAGAACAACCCGTTGCCCAGCAACAACATCGCCTTCTCGATCAACCCCGAACGCCCCTCAGTCACGCTGCCCGGCCCCGGGGGCCGTCGACGCTGGGAATTCGTAGTGAAGAAGAACGACGATGTGGAGCACATTTTCGACGAGGCGAACATCATGCGCCTGCTGTCGCCCTGGGGAGACATGTCCGGCGTGACCGTGTCCCGACGCGCGCTGTACACGTTTCATGCGCGCACCGCGGAGCACTACCGGCGCGACAATGTCTTCCTGCTCGGCGACGCCGCCCACATCACCCCGCCCTTCGCCGGACAGGGCATGATGGCGGGCCTGCGCGACGCCCATAACCTGTGCTGGAAGCTGGCCGCGGTGCTTCGCGGCCGGGCCGGCGAGGCGCTGCTGGACAGTTTCGAGGCGGAGCGTATTCCCCAGAGCAAGCAGATCATCGGCTTCGCGCAGTTCGTTGGCAGTATCGTCCTGCCCCAGGGGCGACTCACAGCGGGTATCCGCGACGCCGTATTCCGGGTGCTGGGATGGCTGGGCGTGCACTCCCCGGCCGAGGGCCTGACTGTGCGCAAGCTACCCAACCACATCAACGGCTCCCTGTTGCGACACGCGCTGGTCAGCCGGTTCAGGGGTACGGGTGTCGAGTTGCCCCAGCACGAACTCGACACTCCTTGCGGACGGCGCGTGCCCTCCGACCAACTGCTCGGCGAGCGATTCAACATCCTCGGCTGGAACACCGATCCCACGGAATGGGTGTCCGCGCCAACACTCGATCGCTGGCAGCGCAGTGGTGGTGGTTTTACCACCCTGACCAGCGGCGAACATTTCGAGACCCGTGCCGACCTGCTGCTGGACCGCAGCCGGCACTTTCGCAACAGCTTTGCCGCGGGCAGGCGCTTGCTCGTCATGCGCCCGGACAAGATGATCGTCCTGCGCTGCCGGCCGGGCGAACTCGACGGGAAGCTCAACCGCTACCTCGACCGCATCGGCTGCGCGGCGCTTCCCTGCCAGGAGCCGATATGAACGCGTTCCCCGGGACGAACCGTGTCGTCCGTTTTCTCAGGCGCCCCGAGGGCGGGCCGCCCACGCCGGACGTATTCGCCCTGGAGGAGGAGCCGGTACGGCCGCTGGCAGCCGGCCAGTTCCTGCTGCGCAACTGCCTGCTCTCCATGGACCCCGCGCTGGTGGGCCGAATGCGCGACGAGGACAACTACGCGGAGAAGGCAAACCCGGGGGAGGTGATGCACTGTTACGGCATCGGGCAGGTGATCGCCACCCGTAACGACGCGGTGAAGGTGGGCGAGGTCCGTTTCGGGCGGCTGGACATGCAGGAGTACACGGTCTCCGCCTCCGCCGACGAATTCACAGTGATCAATCTCGGCCTCGCCCAGGCCAGCTGGTACCTGAGCGCCATCGGCATTACCGGCGCCACCGCCTACCTGTCGCTGTTCAGTATCTGCAAGCCGCGGCGCGGCGAAACGGTGCTTGTCTCCAGTGGCGGCAGTTCCGTGGGCAGCCTGGTGGCGCAGATGTGCAGGAACATCGGCTGCCGGACGGTGGCAATCGTCAGCACGGAGGAGAAGGCGCGGCGCGTGCAGGCGGACTTCGGTTACGACGCCGCCGTCAGTTACCGCGAAAAGAGCATCGAGGCCCTGGCGGCGGATATCGGGACGGCCTGTCCGGGTGGCGTCGATGTCTACTACGATAATACGAGCGGGGATATTTCCGAGGCGGTGCTCGATCACTACAACGACTACGCGCGCATCGCCGTCATCGGCCGGATGGGCATCAGCCACCTCGAGAACACACGGCTCGATGTCGGCCGCCGCGACAACAGCGCAATCCTGTCGAAGCGGCTGCTCAAGCAGGGCTTCGTGCTGCTGGATCACAGCGACAAGTACCGCGGCGCCTTCATCCAGATGGCCCGGTGGGTCAGGGAGGGCAAGCTGACGGTGCGCGAGGACATCGTCGACGGCATCGAGCGCACCATCGAGGCGTTCTTCCGCGTGCTGGACGGCACCAGTGAGGGCAAGCAGATCGTTCGGCTGGCCGCGATCGACGACGAGGCCGACCCGGCCAACCGCGCGCTGGGTCGCATGCTCGTGGCGCCCTGGTTCCCGACCCGCTGGTTGGCGCGGCGCCTTACCGGGGGCATCTAGGGCATGATCGCGTCACTCACCCGGGGCGGGCAGCGGTGCGACGGACCGGAGGGCCGCACTACGTGAGTATCTCTTTCCTGCACGATCCCGCGCGCAGCGCGACCCTGTACACCTGGGTGATGAGCCCCTTCGCGATGAAGGTGCATTGCTTCCTCCTGTACAAACAGGTCAACTTTCGCTGCTATTACGTCAACCCGCTGCGGATCAGGTCCCAGGTTCCCCTGGGCCGCCAGCTTCCCGTGGTGCGAATCGGCGAGGAATACCGGGCCGACTCTACGCCCATCGGCGTGTGGCTGGACGAGGTGTTCCCCGAACAGCCGCGACTATTGCCCGACGACCCGGCGGATCGGGACAGGGTGCTGGCAATGGATCGCTGGGTCACCGACAGGCTCATTCCCATCACCTTCCGGATTCCCCAGGAACCCGGTTTCAACCTGGACCGGATCAGCAGTGGCTGGAGACTGTCCCGCGTGATGTCCCTGACCTGCGCCGGGGGGCTGCCGCGCAGCGTGCGGGTGCTCTGGCCGCTGATCCTGTCACTACAGCCTTTTCTCAAGCAGGAGCTGGCAAAGGCGGACCCCCATCTGCCGCTGGACGTGGTCGTGCAACACATGTACGACGAGTTCCGGGAGCTGCTGGCGGGCGGGCCTTTCTTCGGGGGGCGCGACACGCCCTCCATGGCGGACCTCGCCGCGTTTCCGCAGTTCCTGCTGCCCTACCTGACGGGTATGCCGGGCTCCGGGTACTTCCTGGAACTGGTGGAAGTGGTAGAGTGGCTGCAGCGCGTGAACGGGCACGTGCTCGGCAGCCCCTCCGTACTGCCGGAAGTGGCCAGGGTACGTGAACTGGACTGGTTGCAACTCTAGGCTGCAACCGCAGGCGATCACCCCGTCGAAAAACTGGATTACCCCCGGGAGTGAGTGAATGTACAGAGGCGACTACGCGCTGATTGGCAACGAACTGAGTATGTTCAGCCGCAAGCTCGAGGCGCAACTGCGTTTCCAGAAAATCCCCCACCACTGGTTGTTCAAGACCCAGGAGCGCCAGGGGGAGGTGGAGGCGAGGGCCGGGACGCATTTCATACCGGTGCTGCAGACGCCGGAGAAGTGGATGATCCACGATACGATCGCCCTGGGGCCCCTGCTCAACAGCCGCTTTCCCGGCATCCCGGTTATTCCGGACACGCCGCTGCAGCGCGCCAGCTGCTTCATCCTGGAGGACGTGTTCAACCACTGGCTAGGCCGGGTGGCGGTGCACACGCGCTGGTGCTATCCGGACAATGTCGCCTGGGTCGGGCCGCGATTTGGGGCCAACGTGGTGCTGGACCGCAGTATCCGGGAGCCGCTCAGCGAGGTTGAAATAGCCCGACTCACTCCCCTGGGTGAGGCGATGTACGAGGGCTTCGGCAAGAACGTCTGCGAGTACAACGGCGTCGGCCCCGACCAGGGGGACGCGGTGCGCGGCGACTACGACAACATGCTTGGCGTATTGGCGGCGCACTTCGCCGGGAACGACTTCCTGCTGGGCTCGCGACCCTGCCTCGCCGACTTCGCGCTGGGCGGGGCGGTGAAGGCGCACTTCGTCACCGATCCCGTCCCGGTCGAGTGGCTGGGGCAATATCGCGACCCGATCTTCGCCTACGCAGATCGGCTGTACGGGGAAACCGACTACAGCGACACAACCTGGCCGGCCAATGACTCGGTTCCCGACTCGCTGGTGCAGGTGCTCGATTACGCGGTGGGCACATATTTCAATTTCGCCCGGGAGAATATCGCCGCCGGCCTTGCCGGCGAAAAGTACTACGAGTACGACTACGGTTTCGGGCCGACCCGTGCGCGCACGCAGCGGCGCCTGAACTTTGCACGGTTGCACGTGCGCGATGAGCTGGGGCGGGTCGGCGCGGCGGAAAACCCGGCGATCAGGTCGCTTTACGGGGAGCGCGGAATACTGGAGCACTACCTGGCGGATTGACCGCGCGGCGGCGGACCTAGAGGTCCTCCTTCCAGTAGTGATTGAAGTAGGCATCCGCTTCCCGCTCGGCGAGCGCGGCCAGGGCATGCCTTCCCGTGGTGATTTCTGGTCCGCAGTCTGGGCAAAAGCGGTAGGTTCCGATCACTTCCCCCTCCCGGATGACCTCGAATTCCTTCTTTGCCCTGTTGGGGCTACATCTGCACTTCATACCGCATACCGGGTGCTGGAAATGACTGTAAATTTCACAATAGACTAGGATGTCCAGTTTCCTATCTATTCTGATTGCCGGAGGGGGCCCCGAAAACCTCCGGAGCGGTGAATTTACAAATTGGATACATTCACCAAAAAATAGTGATAATTAATCTTTGTTCTGTGGGCCTGGCGTTACCCCCCCGGCTCCGCGTTAGCGGGTAAACTGCCGACGGGGTGCCTGCCCGGCCCCGAATCGCGCGGGGCACAACCCGACGCCGGCGACCACGGGAGCCCTGACAATTGCAAATGCTTGTCGCAAGCCTGTTCCTGCTTACCCCCGCGATGGTCATCTACGTCGCCCATCGCGTACCGGCGGTGCAGAAAGTCGGTGTGATCATCGTGTGCTACCTGCTGGGCATGACCGTGGGAGGTCTCGGTCTGCTGCCCGCCACCCAGGCGGCAGTGCCGGAAGTGCTCGCACAAGTCACGATCGTGCTGGGGCTTCCACTGCTGCTGTTCAGCCTGGATGTGCGACAGTGGTCGAAGGTGGCGGGGAAGGCGCTGCTGTCACTGGTGTTTGCGATCGGGTCGGTGACCTGCCTTTCGACACTGCTCTTTTTTGCGCTGCGCGACGACAGCGGCGCCACGGCCAACCTGGCGGCGCTGTCGGTGGGGGTATACTCGGGGGGCACGCCCAACCTGGCGGCCATCAAGACCGGGCTGGAGATACCGAACGCGCAGTACCTCGTCTTCCACAGCCTGGACACCCTGCTGGGGTCCGTCTACCTGCTTTTTATGCTCCTGGCGGGCGTCCCCCTGTTCCGCGCCCTGTTGCCGGGGCGACCCAGCGCCGGGCCGGTACAGGCAGCGCCCGTCGATGCGCAGGCCCCTGATGAAGACGACTACCGGCCCCTGCTGCAGCGCGCGAACCTGGGCCAGGCGGGGAGAGCCCTGTTGCTCTCCGTGCTCGTGGTGGCCGCCGCGCTGGGCATTGCGGAACTGTGGGCTCTTGCGATGGGCCGCGCAGGTATCGGCGCCGTCCAGATCATCGCGCTGACGACGCTGGCGATCGGCATGTCACTGTTTCCCGGGGTACGCGCCCTGACCCTGTCCTACCGCCTGGGGATGTACCTGATCTACGTCTTCTGCCTGGCGGTGGCATCCCAGGTCAGCTTTGGGGTGCTCGCGCAGATGGATGCGACGATTGCGATTTTCCTGCTGGTAGTCGTCTTCGGCGGGCTGGCCCTGCACGCACTGTTGTGCCGCCTGGCCGGGGTCGACGGAGACACTTTCATGGTGACCTCTGTGGCCGCGGTTACCAGCCCGCCCTTCGTGCCCCTGATGGCCCGGGCGCTCAATAACCCGGGTGCTATGCTTGCGGGCATGACCACGGGCGTGATCGGCTACGCCCTGGGCAGTTACCTCGGTATCAGTCTGGGGTTGTTCCTGCGCAGTCTTTGATCACGACATTACGAGGAGTTTTCCATGCACAAGCCCATGCCCGACAAGGGCGCGCCCCGGGAGGAAATACTCGCCAGCCTCGAGGGTTTCAAGGAGAAGGATCCGCGCTACAAGGAGGGGCGGGTCTGGAGCCTGGTGTACTACCTGGACGAGGAACACTCGCAGTTCCTGAAGGAGAGTTATCACAGGTTCTCCTCGGAGAACGGCCTCAACCCGGGCGCCTTCAAGAGCCTGAAGAAAATGGAGTCGGAGGTGATCAGCGCCACGGCCGACATTCTCAACGGGACCGAAGAGGTGTGCGGTGTGGTGACCTCGGGCGGTACGGAGAGCTGCCTGATGGCGGTGAAGACCTACCGCGACATGGCGCGGGACCGGCGCGGCGTGAAGAAGCCGGAGATGATCATCCCCGAGACAGCGCACGTGGCGTGGTTCAAGGCGTCGGAGTACTTCGGCGTCCGGATCCGGCTCGTGCCCCTGACGAGAGACTTCACGCCCGACTTAAAGAAGCTGCGCCGCATGATCAATCGCAATACCGTGATGATTCTCGGCGGTGCGCCCGAGTACCCCCACGGCACCATCGACCCCATCGGGGCCATGGGAGAGATCGCGCAGAAAAAGGGCATCCCGCTGCACGTGGATGCGTGCGTAGGTGGCTTTATATTGCCCTTCATGGAAATGAACGGCGTGGAACTCCCCCCCTGGGATTACCGGGTGCCCGGCGTTACATCCATTTCGGCGGACATCCACAAGTACGGCTACGCCGCCAAGGGCGCCTCGACCATTACGTACCGCAACCTCGATTACCTGCGCTACCAGATGTTCGTTTACGAGGACTGGCCGGGCGGGGTGTTCGCCTCTTCCGCACTGCTGGGAACCCGGCCGGGCGGCGGTTACGCCTCCGCGTGGTCTGTGCTGCAGTACTTCGGCAAGGCGGGCTACCGTAAACTGGCACAGGATACGCTGGAGGCGGTGGATCGCCTGAAGCAGGGCATCGAGGTAATCCCCGGGCTGCAGATTATGGGCGACCCGAAGGGACCCCTGTTCTCCTACCGCTCCACGGACCCGGAGCTAAACATCTACGCGGTCGGCGACCAGATGGACGCACGGGGCTGGCAGGTGAATCGCAACCAGTCGCCCCCGGGGCTGCACGCCATGGTCACCGCGCAGCACCTGCGGGTGGTAGACAACTACCTGGCCGATCTTCGCGAGGCGGTAGACGAGGTCCGGGCGAACCCGGAACTGGCGAAGCAGGGCGGCGCGGCCACTTACGGCATGATGGCCCATGTACCGCTGCGCGGTATGGTGAAGAAAAAGATCCTGGAAATGTACTCGGAGCAGTACCGCGCGGGCGGGGCGGAACTGGATGTCGCCGGGGCTGCGGACCAGGGCGTGGCCGGCGGCAAGCCGGGGCTGCTCGACAAGATCGTGCAGTGGTATGTGCAGCGCCAGGCGCGGCGGGGGTAAACTCCGGTGACGGGTAACTCAGCTTGGACGGGCTACTTCAATATGCGAAGCCCTTCACAGCCTTCTTTGGCCCTGGCGACCATTCTGGCCTAGACTGATTCTATGCTGTGTCAATAAATCAAATATGAAACTTCACTGTCGTAAAACCAGGTATGTTGCTCAGCGCCGTTGTCCAACGCTGCTTGTATTAGCCAGTCTCGGATTGTTCCTGGGTTCACCGCTGGCAAGGGCGGCGCTGTTGCCACCGATATCCGTGGATGGCCGCGATTGGTTGCAACCCGTGGATTTTGAACATACCAGTTGGTACGACGTGGCGGCGGTCTGTGATCCGACCAGCGGCGTTTGCAGCGGCAGTTTAAATGGAGAAAGTCTCGACGGGTGGTATTGGGCGAGTCGGTCGGATGTCCGCCACCTGTTCAACTATTTCCTGCCGCCGGGTGTGCAAATGGGGCCGGGGGATCTCTATCCGAATGGCTTCATTGGAAGCGCGGCGCTTGACATCTTGCTCGCGGGGTTCCTCACCACCAGCAGTTCTTACGATCCCGGGACCGGCGACTCGCGCAGGGATATTGTTGGCCTGACCCGCACGCTCAATGGAGATGATCGCGCCTTCGGCGGCTGGGTTCTTGTAGGGAATAGTGTCTATGTGCTGGATGGAATACAGATTGGGTCCAATTATGGCCTCAACACCAGAAGTACATACAGCGGTCACTGGTTCTTCCGTGGACCGGCGTTTCCTGCACCGGGCGTCCCGGTTCCGGCCAGCTGGCTCTTGATTTGTCTGGGGCTGACGTTGATTCCCTGGGCTCTAAGGTCCACTGGTCGGGAACCGCTCGGATCGTCACTGATCCCCTAGTTAATCCGCTGATCGACTTTCATCAACAAACACCCAGAACTTCAGCAGCAGGAATATGCAACCGGGCGTGACGAAGACAATACCCACCAGCGCGTAGTACTCGGCTATCCCCAGTATCCCGGTGACCAGCGCGACCCAGGCGGCGTTGAGCAGGTACCCGAGCAGGCTCGTGGCGAGAAACCGGAATTTTGCAGACGTACCGTCGGCATTTGCAACGTGGGCAAAGGTCCAGTGGCGCTGGCCGGCCCAGGATACCAGCAGTGCGATCGCGTACCCGCAAAAATTGGCCGCCTGCGCATGCAGTTCGGTGAGGGCGATGCACAGGGTGTAGACCGCGGCGTGGACCAGCGTGGCGAGCACGCCAACGCTCGCGAAGCGCAGCAGAGTGCCCGCCTGCCGTCGCAGCCAACCGCCGGTGTGTTCGTCATTCACCAGCCTGGGTAATTCCTGAAACTCGCCTGGGCCCGGCTTCGGCGCAGTTTATGACTCCTTGCCCGCCCCGGCGTCATTGCGACTCCAGGAATTCGAGAATATCCACGCGGATCCGGTCCTCGTTCAGGGGCGTTCTCGACAGGGCGAGCACCGGCCCGACATGCCCGACACCGCTATAAAACCGGGTCTGCGCGTCGCCGCCTCCGGCATTAACCTTCTCGGCGAAGCGCTCCGTGTTGGCAGGCAGCACCGTGGTGTCGTCGTTGCCATGTACCAGCAGCATGGGCGGTTCGCTCCCCGAGACAAAGTGCGTCGGGCGCATCTGGTTGTAATCCTCGAGGTTGTCGAAAATGTCCCGGTAGCGCTGCTCCTTCGGCTTGAAGTTGTAGGGTCCGGCGAGACCGATAAAGGCGCTGATGTACTGGGGGTCGACCCCCGCAGCGCCGAGGTATCCCGGGTCCGTCAACAACAGGGCGCCGGTGTGGGCCCCGGCGGAGTGACCCATCAACACGAGGCTGTCCACGTCTGCGTAGTCACTGACCTGCTGCGAGAGCCAGGCAATGCTCGTGGCAATGTCGGTGACAAACAGCGGAAAAGCCCCGTGGGGGTACTTTATATAGTCGGGTATCGCCACGGCATACCCCTCGGCTGCCAGGGTCTGGGCCACGAAGTAGTAGTCCGCCCTTGCCCCGGTCGTCCAGGAGCCCCCGTAGATAAATACCACGAGCTTGCGCCGGTTCTCTGCGGCGTCGCCGGGCAGGTAGAGATCCAGTTTCTGGTGCGCCTGGTCGCCGTAGGCAAGACCGCGGTGCGCCACCGGGTCCTGGCCGAGGTAGGAGGGTATGTTCACCGCCTGCAGGGCCAGGTTCGAGCAGGCAGAGAGAAGGGTGCCCGTGATGAGGGCGGCGCCGCGCAGACTTGGCGTGAGGGTTTTGGTCATGCGGACAGTTTACCCGTTCACCGGGCAAATGCTGAAGCAATGAGCCATACCATACCCGCCGCATTTCCACGTCGAGGCGGCGATCGGGCTTTGCGGTGAGCGTGCCGTGTCCCGGGCCGGTGTGTTCAGTCGAGGTTCGGCCAGAAGCCGGGGTCCTCGGTGGGGTTCATGGAGCGGGCGAGCGGCACCACATGGTACTCGCGGCGGATCTCTGCCAGGGGCCTGTGGGCGTTCGCCATATGGTCCATTTCTGCGAAGTCCGCTGTGCATGACCCGCCGCGCACGAATGCCTCGGCCACGAGCTCGGCCGCGCCATCCATGGTGAGGGCGCCGCGCCTGCCATCGAGGCCGTGGTAGGGCTCGCCACCACCGCCATAGGGCACGAATTGTAGTGTCTTGGCGTGTTTGAACAATCCCACTTCGTGAATGAGAAAGTTCACCATAGAGCCCATCCAGTTCGCCTCGTTGTTGTTCATCATCAACTTGAAGGCCCCGAGAGCAATTTCGCCGGGGCCGGTGGGTTCGTAGCCTGCGATAACGTGATTCATGTCGTGGGCGACGTAGTATCCCGGGTTGGGAGTGTCGGGCGAGGGCAGGTCCAGTTGATTGCGTTGGTAAAACTCGAAAAACTCCCGACCCAGGCTTCCCTCGGGCAGGTCCCTGAAATCACGCAATTGTTGCCAGAGTGGGTCGTCGTCCGGCGGCAAGCTGTCTCCGCGGAACGGCGGTTCGGTCAGCTGTTGCATGCTCTGCTCGTAAACCCGCAGGAAATCTGCCGTCGCCTGTGCCGCAGTCTCGTGGGCGAGGTCCCTCACGGCCTGTAACTGGGGACTGTCGAAGTCCAGTGCCGCGGCGTAACTCTCGAGCCGTTCCAGCTGCGCTTCGCTGGGCGGGTGCCGGCTCAGTTCCAGCATGATCGAGAGCTGCAGGAATATGCGCCGATCATCCTTTTGGGACAAGGCCTGCGCCGTATCTGCCGGCCCCAGCTGGTCGCGGAAGGTCTGCGCGCCCACCTGGACCTGCAGCAAATGAGCGGCAAAGGTACTGAACACCTCTTGTTGTTCTTCAGTGGGGCCGGATTCGATATCAATCAGGCCGGCGAGCCCCCGTGCGATCATCGAGGCCTGTTCAGTGGGTATCGGAAACTGCATGCGTCTACATCCCTGTATCTGATACGTGGGTTTGGGGGCGGATAACAAAGGCGGGTACCGCGGCAAAGCGAATGACGGTGGACATCGAGGTGCACCGGCCGGTGACCGGGTCCGGATGGCCGTCGGCGACTCGAGGCAGCGCGTGGTACACGCCCGCGCACATGTAGCCGATGTTGTTGGCCGCCGCCCGCCCGATGTGGACCGGGCCGAAATTGACATCCGTCAGGAAGTTGAAGGCGTTGGCTATGTCCCAGTATCCGGCGAGAATTCCGTCGGCCAGGGCGCCGTCGGGCGCGACCTGCGCCTGTAGCTGCAGGTCGCGGAAATAGTAGTAGTTATCCAGTGCCTGGACCTTGAACCTGAGCCTGGCGTCGACGGGACCCGCGGTCAGTTCGCCGTCGACTATTTGCCCTGGAAACGGCTCACTGTGGTACATCGGATCCTCGTGAACCGCCTGGCTCATGTCCCGGATGACCTCCCCGTTGGCATCCTTTGATACCGGGCCGCGACTGGTGAACAGGCGCGCCTCGAACCGCCCGTTGCGCATGTCGCCCTCGAGGATGCGAATTTCCAGCAGGGTGGAATACGCGTTTTCCAGCATGGCATTGCCTGTGCGGAACACGCGATCGAGGAGACCGTTGGGGCGGTACCCGCTCACGCAGCCCATCAGTCGCCAGTGCTGGTTATCGATTCCGCCCGCGAAGTCATTGTGTGCGCAACGGCCGCCGACCGCGAACGTGGAATGGGTGGAGTCGAGGTCCAGCCCGGTCACTGCGGCCTCGCCCTCGAAGACGATGTGCCCGGGATCGGGCCAGGAATCCGGAAACCGGCAGGGGTCGCGGCTCTCCAGGATCGATACCATCCGTGGATTGTTCATGTTCCAGCGCGCCAGGACCTGGCCGCGCGCCGCCGCGTAGTCCTCGGAGAAAAACAGCTTATCGGTGATGTTCAGGCCCCGGGGGCAGGGTCCTGGATTGGCCCGCGGAATGTCGTACTCCCAGGTCGTGAAGACGAAACCCCTGAGTTGCTGCTCGAGTGCTGCCGCCTTCTCTTCCCCAGTCGCGACCCGCGAGGCAGTATCCTTGCCGCAAGCGACCAGTAACAGGACTGCTGCGAGGGTAATAAAACGCTTCGCTACGTAGTTCAGGGCAGGCTCCTGGAATTCACTGGGTAGTCAGTCGATCGCAACCGGTCTAGCCGCGGTTGTTTCTCGATCGAGCGCGGAGACAGCGCTAGATTTCCTGTGGGTCTGGCGCGAAGTGTAGCAGTGATTCTCCGATGGCCCGGCGCGCCGCGGGCGGGCTGACCCGCGGCGCCGGGCCCCCGTGTCGGGCACCTCGATTGCCGTCGAGTTCTCCTGGCGTCGGAGTCGGTGCGCCTGGATCAATAGAAAATAACTAATTTATCGATGAAAACAATTAAATATATCTTTTAACGCCCCCCGGTTAAATTGGCCCCCAAGGCACAGCAATCAATACCTGACTCGATACGGAGGAATCTGACCATGACGCAGGCAGGCAAGTGTCCCGTCGCCCACGGCGGGAATACCAGGAATGACAACGGGGTGACTCACTGGTGGAGCAAGACCCTCAACCTCGACATTCTCCACCAGGGGGGTGCGAGAACCAACCCGATGGACCCGGACTTCAATTACCAGGAAGCCCTGAAGTCCCTGGATTTCGAGGCGGTGAAGGCCGACGTTACCGCGGTTCTCAAAGAGAGCCAGGCCTGGTGGCCCGCCGACTGGGGTCACTACGGCGGCCTCATGATCCGCCTGGCGTGGCACTCCGCGGGGTCCTACCGCGTGGCGGACGGCCGGGGTGGTGGCGGCAGGGGCAATATCCGCTTCGCCCCGCTGAATTCCTGGCCCGACAACGCGAGCCTCGACAAGGCTCGCCGTCTGCTGTGGCCGATCAAGCAGAAGTACGGCAACAAGCTCTCCTGGGCTGACCTTATTCTGCTGGCCGGCACCCTGGCGTACGAGGACATGGGCCTTGAGACCTTCGGCTTCGGCTTCGGTCGCGAGGACATCTGGGCACCGGAGACAGACACCTACTGGGGCTCCGAGCGGGAGTGGCTCGCGCCCAGCGAGGAGCGTTACGAGAATCTCGAGAACCCATCCACCCTCGAAAACCCCCTGGCGGCGGTCCACATGGGGCTTATCTACGTCAACCCGGAGGGGGTGAACGGCAAGCCCGATCCCCTGAAGACCGCGGCGCAGGTGCGTGAGACCTTTGCCCGCATGGCCATGGACGACGAAGAGACGGCGGCGCTGACCTGCGGTGGCCACACGGTCGGTAAGGCCCACGGCGGTGGTGCCGTGGACAATATTGGCGTCGAGCCGGAAGCCGCGGCGATCGAGGAACAGGGTTTTGGATGGTCCAATCCCGGCCAGGACGGCAAGGCCAGCGATGCCTTTACATCGGGCCTGGAGGGCGCATGGACTTCGGAGCCCACCCGGTTCGATATGGGCTACTTCGAGATGCTGTTCGGCCACGAGTGGGAGTTGCGCAAGTCGCCGGCAGGCGCCTGGCAGTGGGAGCCGGTCGATATAAAGGAAGAGAATCGCCCCGTGGATGCCACAGACCCCGGCGTTCGCCACAACCCGATCATGACAGATGCGGACATGGCGATGAAGGTGGACCCCGAGTACAACCGCATCTGCCAGAAGTTCATGGCAGACCCGGCGTACTTCAGGGATACCTTTGCACGCGCGTGGTTCAAGTTGACCCACCGCGACATGGGCCCGAGGGCCTGTTACCACGGTCCCGATGTGCCGGCGGAAGATTTGATTTGGCAGGACCCGATTCCGGCCGGCTCTACCGATTACTCTGTCGATGCGGTGAAAGCGGCTATTGCGAAGACCGACCTGAGCGTCGCGGAACTGGTGGCAACGGCCTGGGACAGTGCGCGGACCTTCCGCGGATCCGACAGGCGCGGTGGTGCGAACGGTGCGCGAATCCGCCTGGCGCCGCAGAAGGACTGGGAAGGGAATGAGCCTGACCGTCTTGCGCGCGTACTCGGAGTGCTCGAGCCCATTGCCAGGGATGCCGGCGCGTCGATCGCCGACGTGATTGTCCTGGCCGGTAATGTGGGTCTTGAGAAGGCGATCGAAGCGGCCGGGTTCAATGTCCCCGTGCCGTTCATGCCCGGGCGTGGCGATGCCACTGCCGAACAGACCGACGGCGCTTCCTTTGCTCCCCTCGAGCCCCTGGCGGACGGTTTCCGCAACTGGCAGAAGGCGGACTACGCGGTGAGCGCGGAAGAAATGCTGCTGGACCGGGCGCAATTGCTGGGCCTTACGGCGCAGGAGATGACCGTGCTGGTGGGTGGCATGCGGGCGCTGGGCACCAACTATTCAGGCACGCAGCACGGCGTATTCACCGATTCGCCGGGAGCACTGAGTACGGACTACTTCGTGAACCTGACGGATATGGCGAACAGCTGGCATCCCGCGGACGACGACACCTACGAGGTCCGTGACAGGCAATCCGGGGAGGTCAAGTGGACCGCCACGCGGGTGGACCTGGTCTTCGGTTCCAACTCCATCTTGCGCGCCTACGCCGAGGTGTACGCCCAGGACGACAGCCGGGAGAAGTTTGTTCGCGATTTCGTCGCGGCCTGGGTGAAGGTCATGAACGCGGACCGGTTCGACCTGGCAGGTTAAGGCTGGTCCGCGATTGCCGTATCGAGGTGAGGCGCGGGAGAGTCGGCAGGGTGAGACGATGTCACCCTGCCGAAACGACCTCGGACGTCAAAGGCTTGCGGCTGCGCTGTGCTCGATGCGCTTCCAGTTCTCTCTCGCCTTGGCGATCGTCCCCCGCGGGTCCTTCTGGAACTCCCTGAGCACGTCCTCGTTCAGAAAGACGTAGAGCTTGTCGTCCCTCACCACGGCATAGCGCGGGTCGCCATCGAACTTCTTGGCCACGGACACGCCGAAGGTGCAGAAGCCCCCGAACTGGGGAACGAACGTTGCCGGCGCCTTTTCGAAGGCCTGCAGGTTCTCCTCGGTGGCGAAGTAGTAGGCGACGCCGTCGTGCACGGCGATGTGCTTGGACGAGCCGTCGATGCGGTTGCCCAGCTGGATGAACGCCACCGGGTCGACGCCGTGCAGTGCGAGCGGTGCGCCGGCATAGGTCAGGCCGGGGACGGTATTGTGCTCGTCCGCGGATTGGGCGCTGGCGGCGGAAAGCGCTGCGGCCACCGCGACGGCGCCGATCATGGCTTTCGTGGGTTTGAAAAGGTACATGTCGTGTCTCCTTGAATGAAAGTGGGTTGGGCGTCTCGCAGCCCGGGCGCATATTGCCGAAAAGAGCGATACTTGTGGTATCTTAGAGTATCGTTTATACAACAGATGGTATCGCTATGCAGGATCGACTGGTCGAGGTACTGCAGCGATTTGAGCTCCGCGCCCGTGTTTTCAAAACTGGCAGGCTGTGCCATTCGGCCGCCTTCGACGCCGCCGACGGCCTCGGTTACATCCACGTCCAGCAACGGGGCAGGTTGCAGGTGGAATGCCCCGGCGAGCGCCCCGTGCCGGTCGAGGAGCCGTGCCTCTATTTCTACCTGAACCCCACCAGCCACCGTCTCGTGCCGCTGGACAACGAGGTGGAGATGGTTTGCGCCTCGATCGAGTTTGGCGCCGGCCTGCGCAATCCACTGGTGCGCGCGCTTCCGGAAATGGTGCTCGTGCGCCTGGCCGATTCCCCGACCCTGGATCTCGCCCTGCAGGCATTGTTCCGGGAAGCGGCGGAGGAGCACTGTGGCCGGCAGGCGGTGCTCGACCGTCTCATCGAAGCGGTGTTTATCCTCGTGCTGCGCGACCTGATGGACCAGCAGCGACTGCAAGTGGGGCTGTTCGCGGGGCTCGCCGACACGCGCCTGGCAAAAGCCATCAATGCCCTGCACGCCGAACCGGCGCGGCACTGGACGCTGGAGGACCTGGCGGCAGAGGCGGGCATGTCGCGGGCACGCTTCGCGGCGCACTTCCACGCGGTGGTGGGCATGACGCCCGGCAACTACCTGCTCGAGTGGCGCGTCGGGGTGGCGCAGTCGCTACTGCGGCAGGGCAGGCCGGTGCAACTCGTTGCCGACCTCGTTGGCTATGGCAGCGCGAGCGCTCTGTCGCGCGCGTTTCGCGCGCAGGTGGGGATGTCGCCTACGGTGTGGCTGCGGCAGGGGGGGTGATCGCGTTGGCTTGGGTCTGGTGGAGTGGTCGCGGTGACTTCTCGGGAGGAGCCTTGCCATGGGTAAGTTGGGACGGCGGCTGGTGCGTGAACTAAAGTCATGCAACCTAATACATGCGAGCTTATATAAGATGGCCCGCCCGGCAGAATTCGAATCTGCGACCTCTGCCTCCGGAGGGCAGCGCTCTATCCAGCTGAGCTACGGGCGGTGTAATCGGTACATTCTCCCACCAAACATCGAGATATCCAGTGGTCGCAGGCCTGCGGCCTGCCGCGCTCCTTTCCGTCCTAAGGGACGGAAAGCCCGGCCCTCGCAATTCCCGGCCGGGGACGGAAAGCTTCGCTTTCCTGGTATCCCGTCCGGGCTCGGGCGCGATTTGCGGTGCAAATCGCCCAGCTGAGCTACGGGCGGTGTAATTGGTACATTCTCCCACCAAACATCGAGATATCCAGTGGTCGCAGGCCTTCGGCCTGCCGCGCTCCTTTCCGTCCTTTGGGACGGAAAGCCCGGCCCTCGCAATTCCCGGCCGGGGACGGAAAGCTTCGCTTTCCTGGTATCCCGTCCGGGCTCGGGCGCGATTTGCGGTGCAAATCGCCCAGCTGAGCTACGGGCGGGGAACAGCCTCCCCCCTTTGCTCAGGAGCACCTGTATTCCAGGGCGAGGGGCCAGCAGCCGGGCAGCATACCGAGATACCCGAGGGTAGTCTATGCCGGGCCCCCGCGGGCCGGGGTATTGCGGGAAAATTTCAATTTTGAATTGAATTCAGTTCAATACTGGTCTAGGGTACACACACCAGACCTGAGGAACCGCCATGCCTGAACCCGCCAGAAAACGAAACCCCGAGGCCACACGCCGGCGCATCCTCGCCGCGGCGGGGGAGCTGCTCGCCCGCGGCGACGGCTCCCTGGAGATGGCCTGGGTCGCGAAGGAGGCGGGCGTCTCCCAGGGTCTCGCCTACCATCATTTCGGCTCCAAGGAGGGGTTGGTCCAGGCCGTCGTCAACGATTTTTACGACCGGATCGAGGCCGCAGTCCTGATGGCGCGCCTGGATGAGATCGAGGACTGGGAAGCGCGGGAGCAGGAACGCGTGCGGCGCTATATTGATTTCCTGCTCAATGACCCGCTCGGTGTGACTGTTATCAGCCGCCTGGCGCACACGCCCTCGGTGGCCGCGGTGGAGGCGGAGCGCTGGGACGCGCTGGTAACAGTGGGTGCGCGCAATGTCGCGGAGGGCCAGGCCGGCGGTGCCGTGCGCGCCGCCGAGGACAGCGAACTGCTGGCCGCCATGGTCCTGGGCAGTGTGCGCTCGGCGGTCGCGCGCGTGGTCGCGGCGGGCAGGGCGGTGGACACCGAACAACTGACACGGGACATCTGGGCCTACGCCCGGCGCGGCCTGCGCCTGGAGGTGAACGCATGAGTACAACAAAGAGTGGGCGCGACGATCCGCGCTTCCTGCAGATCGATTCGATGGACCAGTACTTCGACCGGGACCTCGCCCGCACCCACGGCTTTACGCAGGGCGGCGACGCCGCCGTGGTCGACGCGGAGCAGCTGGAGCGCGAGCATGCGCAACTGATGCGCGACGGCTACATCATTCTCGAGGGCATTGTCAGCGAGGAGCAGATGGCTGCCTTGCGCAGGGAAGCTGCGCCCCACCTGGAGCACATGGGACGAAACTCCTTCGAGGGGGAGCGCACGCAGCGCATCTATGGCCTGCCGGAGAAGCTGCGGGCTGCGGATGCATTCATCGAACACCCCCATGTGCTCGCGCACATCGATCGGGTGCTGTCACCCAACTACCTGCTGTCCCAGGCGCAGGTCATCAATATCCTGTCGGGCTCCCCCGCCCAGCCGCTGCACATTGACGACGGCTTCTACCCCTGGCCGCGGCCACGGCCGCCGATTTCCGTGGCAACCGTGTTCGCCATCGACGATTTCACCGAGGACAACGGCGCGACCGTGGCGATACCCGGCAGTCACCTGTGGGATAACGATCGCTTTCCGGAAGAGGGCGACGAGCGTATCAAGGTGGTGATGTCCGCCGGCTCCTGCGTGCTGTTCCTCGGCAACCTGTGGCACGGCGGGGGCGAGAACCACAGCGGCGCGAGCCGGCTCGCTCTCACCTGCCAATACTGCGAGCCCTGGGCGCGCACCCAGGAAAATTACTTTCTCTCGGTGTCGCGGGAAACCGCCGCCTCGGTGTCGGAAAACATCCGGCGTATGCTGGGCTACTCCATTCACCCGCCGTTCATGGGAATGTGCGATGGGATGCACCCCAAGCGCAAGCTGCCGCTGCCGGAAAACGAGTAAGCCGTCGCGCTGAAAGGTTTTGCCCCTGCAGCGCCGTCGCGGCAATCGCCTCAGTAGCGCACGAGCCGGTAGAACCAGAGCAGCAACAGCCCGGTGACCAGGGCCACCACGCTGATGATCCAGGTGCCGCTGCCGTCGCCGATGATCGGCGACATCACCACGGGTCCAAGGCCGCCCCCTATAAATGCGCTGATGCCGTTGTAGGCCCCCGCGGCGGCGGCGAACCGGTCCTGCGGCAGCACGCGCTGCAGCAGTGCGAATTCGGATGCCTGGAAAGACGACAGGAAGAACACCCCGGCGGAGAACAGGGCGATTACGGCCCAGATACTCTCCGCGCCCAGCGCAAAATAGAAAATGCTGCCCGCGACGATGGCGCCCATCCCGGTGATCGCGGCACGCATGTTGAGCTTGTCGCCGAGTGTCGCCCACAACACCAGCCCGAGCAGGGAAAACACGTAGGGTCCCGCCACCAGGAAGGTGATGTCCTCGAAGGGGATGCCCCGCTTGTTGGTGTAGTAAGAGGGAATCCAGGTGGTGAGTCCGAGGCCCATCAGGTTGTTGCACACACCGATGACCACGAACAGCAGGTAGCGCGGCATGCCGAAAATCTGCCGCCAGGGGATATCGGTAGTCTCCTCGGCCTCCTCAGCGGCGCGACCCGCCGCGATGTAGTCGTTCTCCGCGGCTGGCAGCCCGGGGTGTTGCGCCGGGCTGTCGTGCACGAACCTGTAGACCAGCGGCAGGCTCACGACGAGCCCCGCCACCGCGAGCACGTGGAAACCGGCGCGCCAGCCGAACTCCGCCATGATGGGCACGAGGAGCATCGGCGCCAGCAGGATGGCCAGGAAGATGCCCGCCACCACGATGCTGTTCGCCCGGCTGCGCTCGTGCAGCGGGAACCACGCCTTTACGGATGTGGCCATCATCGGCACGTGCACGCCCTCGCTGAGCCCCAGTAGCACGCGGGTGGCCAGCAGCAGCATCATGAACTGGCTCACCATGGCGCCCACCGCGGTGAACACGGACCACAGGGTGACGATGAGAAACAGGCTGCGCCGGGTGCCGATCCGGTTGGCGAGCGGGGTGAGGAAAATATTGGCCAGCCCGTAGGCGCCGTAGAAAAACCCCATCAGCATGGAGCCGTAGCGACGCAGCTCCTCGTCGGTCCAGCCGTACTCCTGCGCCATCAGGGGGAGGGCGAAGGTAATGTTTATGCGGTCCATGAAACCCACGAACAGGGTCACCATGAACACGAGGGTCATCTGCCAGCGGCGGTCGCGCAGCAGTGTGCTCAACACGCGTTGATGTCCATTCCCTGCTTAGTGGTTCGTGTGCAGATCAGGGCGGGAATGAAGCGAAGATCGCCGTGGCTGCCGCGTTGTACTTGCCCTGGTCCTGGGTGGGCTCGCCCTTCAGCCTCGACTGCGTCACGGCGCGCCACACGGATTTCTTCATGCCCGGGTCAATCAGGTCGACGATAAACGTACCCTGCGTGTAGTTGTGCACGGATACCTCGGTGCGCGTCGGCCGACAGCTCCAACAATTGTAGGCGCTGTAGCGATTGTAGCGGCCGTACCCTGCATAGGCACCGTAGGCGGGTGTCTCGTAGGTGCGCACGTCGGTCTTGTTCTGGGTGACCAGGTGCCAGCTCAGCAGCAGGTCCGCCTGCTTCGGATCGTCGACCATCACGAAGCCCTTGTTGCCCAGTGCGTAGGCCAGGGCATCGTCCACGCGACCCCGCTGGATGTCGCTCAGCTGCAGCGGGTTATCGCCCACCACCTGGCCGGAATCGCGGTACATGGCGATCTTCTTCACATCCATGAAATCGTAGTCGGGCTTGTAGTCCACCGTGGGGGTGGGCGGCCCGCTGGCGCAGGCGGCCAGCAGCAGTGCCAGGAATGCGAGAGTGACAGTGCGCGGTGACGCGGGAAGAGGGTGGATCATCGGTTGTTTCCTCTGTGGACGGGCGGTGCGGTCGTCGGTCGTAGAGTGTAACCATTTCCCGGGGTCGGGTCACCGCGCCGGGGCGAGCGGGCCGCAGGGCGCCTGGATGGCCTGGAGCTGCTCCGCGTGACGCCGGGGTGCCGCGACGACTTCTGTGAACAGCGCGTCGCGCCGGTCCCGCCACGCGACGTACAGCGGCGGCAGCGCTCCTGCCAGCAGAGATTCCAGCTCCCGCACGGGGGGCAGGACCTCGTGGTAGCGCCGGCCCATGATCGCCGCGGGCGGCTGGATGTCGCCGATGAAGTAGCGCCGTACCACGTTCGGCAGGACATCCGCGGCGCCGTGGCGCACCCCGGGAGCGCACAGGGGTCCGCGGGCCCTGCGCGCCTCGACCACCGCGTCCGCCGCGGCCAGCCAGTCCGCCTGGCGCGCCAGAGCGGAGAGCAGTATCCCGCCGTCGCCCCCCGCCACCTCGCTCAGCAGTATTTCGAAGCCCTGGTTGTCCGCGGTGAAATCCCCGCCCAGCCAGCGACGGGCGTGGTCAGTGATCGCGGCCAGCGCGGCCCGCGATGCGGCACCGCCCACCGCCGGGTAGTCTCGCGGCACCGGGGTGCCACGCCAGAACGCGCGGTACTCATCGCTGCCAAGCGTGGCGTTGAACAGCAGTTGCGGCAGCTGGTCGCGCTTTTGCTCCCAGGCGGTGTGGAGCTGTGCTGCGAGGGTATCGCGCCCCTGCTCGCCGAGCGCCTGTACGCAGGCGGGTGCCAGCCGCAGGTATTCCAGGGCCAGCAGCAGCCGCTGTGAATCCCGCGCCATGCGACCCAGGCTGCTGTTGCGCTTGCCGATGGTGACCTGCACGGCGCAGCCGCTCAGGGCGAGGAAGTCCAGTGTATCGAGGCTGCTGCCCTGGAGGGTGAGGCGCAGTTGTCCGCTGCGCGGGGGGCGTGGCAGCGCCCTGGGTAGGGGCGGCTCCGCGCGCACGCCGAGGGCGGTACCCAGCCGGGTGAGATAAGTCTCGAAGCGAGCCTCCGGCTCGGGGGCCTGGCACCCCGAAGCGGCGGCCATCGACACCACCAGTATTGCCAGGAGCGCCCGGAGGCGGGCGCGCGGCATCGTCACCATCGCATGTCCCCGATCCACACCCGTGTTATACCGGGAATCGCTGTGCAGTGGATCATCGGAAGCGTGCGCCTGCTGGCGCGTGCGGCGACGGACTGGATTCAGCCGAGCTCGGCCCTCGCGCGCTCGGCCCAGTTGGCCAGGTGCCCGCACTCCTCGGGCACCGATTCCTTCACCCAGCGCAGGAAGTCCACCGCCGCCAGCAGGTCGATGTCGGCGAAGGTGAAATTGTCGCCCGCGACCCAGGGGCGCTCCGCGAGGTGTGCATCCAACTCGGGCAGATAATGGGCAATCTGCAGGCGTCCGCGGTCCGCGAGCTCGGGTATCTGCGGCAGGTCCAGCGGCCCGGGCAGCCCGCGGTTGACGAAACCCTTGCTGCTGTTGCGCAGAACGCTGGCGATGGCGTTGAACAGCCCCGTGTAGAGCTTGTGACACCAGCCGGCCACTTCCGCCTTCTCCAGCGGGGTGGTGCCCAGCAGCGGTCGTTCGGGATAGAGGCTCTCCAGGTAGGTGCACATGCCGATGACCGCGTCGAACACGGTGCCGTCGTCCAGCACCAGGGCCGGCACCGTGCAGGCGGGATTGATGGCGCGATATTCCGGGGACAGTTGCTCCCCGGTGGTCATATCGATCGGCACGGTCTCGATCTCGATGCCCTTGTACTGCATGAACATGGCCAGGCGGCGCGCATTGGGTGCGCCCTCGTAGGTGTAGATTTTCATCGGCGGGGCTCCAATCACTTGCTAGAGGCCGGTCAATACTAGGCGCTGCCCGGGTTTCACGCCAGTGCAGGCGGCCACGGCGCGAGTTTTACCCGCCCCTGTTAGCCGCTATAATGCGCCCCTCGGCAGATGCCAGGATTACCCCCATGACACGCACAATAATTGCTCTCCTCACCGCACTGTTCGCCCTCGGAGCGTTCGCGGTCGACCTCACCGACGCCCAGCGCGCGGAGATCGAGGAGCGCATCAAGCCGGTCGGGGAGTCCTGCCTCGAGGGCGACAGCAGCTGTGGCGGGGCCGCCGGCGCGGCCGCCGCAGGGACCACCGCGGCACGCTCCGGGGAAGAGGTGTACAACGCCGCCTGCCTGGCCTGCCATGCCAGCGGTGTCGCAGGTGCGCCCAAGCTGGGCGACGTGGCCGCCTGGGCCGATCGCATCGCCGGGGGCATGGACGCACTTTACGACGCCGGTATCAACGGCATTTCCGGTACCGGCATGATGGCCAAGGGCGGCTGCATGAACTGCACCGACGAGGAAGTGAACGCCGCCGTCGACTACATGGTGGCCGCGAGCCAGTAGGCTGCAATGCATTGTTGCAAGCCGCGGTGCACGAGCATGGCGGCTTTTTTTTGTCCGTACACAGGACGGGCCGACCACGAGTATGCGCCTAAAAACTGTAGGCGGCAGGTATTCCCGCCGGAGTGTGCGAAGTGAACAAGTTACAGCCGATCTCCTTTCTCCCTCTCCTCTCTCTCCTATTGGCCGGCCTGCTCGCAGGCTGCGACCAGGAGGCCCCGCCGGAGCGTGTGATCGAGGTGGTCGTCGACAAGGTTGTTAACGAACCCTACCAACCGAAGATCCGCTATGTCGGCAGGCTGCAGGCCCGTGACGATGTCGCGATCCAGGCGCGCGTCACTGGCTACCTGCTCACGCGCGAGTTCCGCGAGGGCGATCTCGTGGCGGCCGGGGATGTCCTGTATACGATAGAGGACTCCGAGTATCGCGCGACGTTGGCGCGAGCCCGGGCGGACCTCTCCGCCGCGGTAGCCAACCAGACCAACGCGGAGCGCAACTACAGGCGCGGGAAGGAACTGCTGCCGCGAGGTGCCATTTCCCAGGCCGAGATGGATGATCTCACCGCAAAAAAATTGGACGCAGATGCGAACATTGAGGCGGCCACTGCCCAGGTTGCCAGTGCCAAGGTCGACCTGGGCTTCACGACTATAAAGGCGCCTATCTCGGGGCGGATAGGCCGCAGCGTAACTAGTGTCGGAGATCTCGTCGGACCCAACTCAGGGGACCTGACCACGCTGGTCAGCATCGACCCGATTCAGGCGCTGTTCCAGGTCAGTGAAGCAGTCTATGTGTCCCGGATAAGCTCGATTCGGGAAGAAGGCCTGGACGCCGCTGCCCTGACGCGCCTTGAGGTCACACTGGAGTTGGCCAACGGCGACATCTACCCGGAGATCGGCCACCTCGATTACCTGTCCAACCGTATCGATGAGAGCACCGGTACGCTGGAAGCGCGAGCGCTGGTGCCCAACCCCCACTCGCTGCTGGTACCGGGGCAGTACGTGCGCATAATCCTCAGAGATACCCAGCTCTCCAATGGCTTATTTTTGCCGCAGGCAGCAGTGCAGGCTGACCAGCAGGGCAGTTTCGTGTTGATCGTGCGCGATAGCGGCGAGGTCCAGCGGCGCAACGTGGAGCTGGGAGATCGCATGGACGACAATGTCCTGGTCAACGACGGGGTGGAGGCCGGCGACAAGGTCATCGTGCGCGGTCTGCAGGCGGTGCGGCCGGGCATGACGGTGACCACGCGCGAGATAGCCGCGGAGAACAGTTAGTGTTCAGCGCTTTTTTTATCCGCCGGCCCAAGTTTGCCCTGGTTATCGCCATTGTCATGACCCTGGCGGGCGGCCTGTCGATCTACACCCTGCCCATCACCGAGTACCCCAGCATCTCACCGCCCAGCATCCAGGTCAGTGGTGTCTACCCCGGCGCGTCGGCGGAAGTGGTGGAGGCCACCGTGGGTACCCCCATCGAGGACGCCGTGAACGGCGTGGAGGACATGATCTACATGTCCTCCAAGAGCGCCAACGACGGCAGTTACACCCTGACGGTGACCTTCGCGGTCGGCTCCGACCCGGACATGGCCCTGGTGCGGGTGCAGAACCGGGTGAAGCTGGCGGAGCCGTCGCTCCCGGCGGAGGTGACGGCACAGGGGCTCAACATCGACGAGCAGTCGCCGGATATCCTGAAGATTGTCAGCTTTACTTCGCCGGACGAGTCCCTCGATTACAAGTTCATCTCCAACTACGTAAAGATCAACGTGCAGAGCGCGCTGGCGCGCCTGGACGGCATTTCCTCCGCGCAGATCCTGGGGGAGGCGGAGTACTCGATGCGCCTCTGGCTGGACCCGGACCACATGGCCAACCTGGGCCTGTCGGTGATGGACGTGTACAACGCGCTGCAGGAGCAAAATGTCCAGGTGGCAGCGGGCAAGATCGGAGCGCCTCCCTTCGAGGGCAACCTGCAGACTGAGTACACCCTGCAGACCAAGGGCCGTCTACAGGACGTGGAAGAGTTCGAGAACATCGTGCTCCGTGCACGGCCGGACGGCTCTGCCATCTACCTGCGCGATGTCGCGCGGGTGGAGCTGGGTCAGTCGGACTACAACTTTTTCGGCGAGATCAACGGCAAACCCGCGGTCAATGTCGCGCTCTACCTGCTGGCAGATGCCAATGCGCTCGCCTCGGGGACGGCGGTCGACGAACTGGTCGAGGAGCTGTCCCGAAGTTTTCCCGAGGGTCTGGAGTACGTCTCCAGCTACGACACCACCCGCTACGTGTCGACGGCGGTCAACCAGGTGGTGGAGTCACTGTTCCAGGCCGTCGCGCTGGTGGTCGCCATCTCCTTCATGTTCCTGGGCAACTGGCGCGCCACCCTGGTACCCACGGTCGCGATTCCCGTCTCACTGGTCGCCACCTTCGCGGTGCTGTTGCTCATGGGTATGTCCATCAACACGGTGACGCTCTTCGGCCTGATTCTCGCCATCGGCATCGTCGTGGACGACGCCATCCTGGTGATCGAGAACTGCGACCGCCACCTGCGCGAAGACCCGAACATGAGCTCCACCGAGGCGGCGCTGATCACCATGCAGGAGGTCGGCGGGGCCGTGATCGCCACCACTCTGGTGTTGCTCGCGGTATTCGTACCCGTCGCCCTGTTGCCCGGGATCACCGGTGTGATGTACCGGCAATTTGCCGTGACCATCTGCGTCGCGGTAGTTTTTTCCTCGATTAATGCCCTGACCCTGAGTCCTGCCCTGTGCGGGCTGTTGCTGAAATCCGGCGAGCAGAAAGAGGCCGCCTGGTACCGCGGCTTTCTCACCCTGTTCGGCAAAATTACCGCGGGCTATGACCGCGGCGTGCAGTGGGTACTGCGCAAGCTACTCGTCGTCGGCGTGATATTTCTCGCCTGGATGGGCGCACTGTTCCTGGGGTTCATCAACACGCCCAGCGGCTTTGTGCCAGACGAGGACAAGGGTTTGCTACTGGTGAATGTGCAGTTGCCCGACGCCTCCTCGCTCACGCGGACGCGCGACGCAATGAACAAGGTCACACGCATCCTGGACGAGGACCCGGCAGTGGAGGTCATCACCTCGATTACGGGTTACTCGATCCTCAATGGCGCCATGGCCAGCAACGCGGGCACGTTGTTTGTCGTACTGAAACACTGGGACGAGCGCCCCGACCGGGAAAACCTGGTGTTCAGTGTCACTGCCCGGATCAACGCCCGCGCCTTCGCCGAGGTGCCGGAGGCACAGGTGTTTGCCATCGCACCGCCCGCTGTGCCGGGTATGGGAGCCGTCGGCGGCCTGGAACTGCTGCTGCAGGATACGCTGTCGCGCCCGCCGGCGGAGCTGGCCTCGGTGCTCAACCAGCTGATAGTGGAGGCCAACCAGCAACAGGCCCTCGAAGGCGTATTCAGTACCTTCAGGGCCAACGTGCCCCAGTACTTTATCGATGTCGACCGGGTGAAGGCGAAAAACCTCGGAGTTTCGCTGAACGAGATCTTCATGACCCTGCAGGCGCAGATGGGCTCGCTGTACATCAACGACTTCAACAAGTTCGGCCAGACCTACAAAGTTATCATGCAGGCGGAGTCCCAGTACCGCAGCGACCTGGCGGACCTCGGACACTTCTACATGAAATCCTCCTCCGGTGAGATGGTTCCCCTCACCACCCTGGTGCGCACACAGCCGATTCTGGGCCCGGACATCGCGCAACGCTATAACCTCTACCGCGCGGCGACGGTGCGCGGTAATGCCGCACCGGGCTACAGCTCGGGGCAGGCCATGGACGCGATGGATCGGCTGGCGGCGGACGTCCTGCCCGCGGGCTACCGAATCGAGTGGACGGGCATGGCCTTCCAGGAGCGGGAGGCGGGCGCCACCGCGGTGTTCGCCTTCGTGCTCGCGCTTATTTTTATCTACCTCTTCCTGGTCGCCCAGTACGAGAGCTGGTCCATTCCCGCGGCGATTATCCTCGTCGTTCCCATGGCGATCGGGGGCGCCATCGGCACCCTGTTGCTGACCGGCGTTGCGCTGAACCTCTACGCCCAGATCGGCCTGGTGCTGCTCATCGGCATGGCGGCGAAGAACGCCATTCTCATCGTGGAGTTTGCCCGCCACCAGCGGGAGGAGGAGGGCAGGCCCATTCTCGAAGCCGCGCGGGAGGCCGGGCGGCTGCGCTTCCGCGCGGTGTGCATGACCGCCATCTCCTTCATCCTCGGCATACTGCCGCTGGTGCTGGCCAGCGGGGCCGGCGCCTTCGGCCAACGCTCCCTTGGCATCACCGTGTTCGGCGGCATGCTGGCCGCGCTGCTGGTGGGTACCTTCTTCATTCCCGGGTTCTACGCCATCGTGCAGGGGGGAAGGGAGCGGGCCAAGCGCGCGTTGGGCATGCAGGTGGCGGCTCCTGCCGCAGAGACGCCCGCTAGTGACGCAAAGTTATAAACGCGTCCCCGGATACCATTTAACGGTCTAGCCCTGTCACCCCCGCGCGGGGCCAATCCTGAGATAATCGTACCGGCTGAACATCGCCTGGAGGGCAATCCCATGGCGCTTTCACACTGTATCGAAAACTACCTCTCCGTGGCCCACGTGCGTTACCAGGTGGTCCCCCACCGCTTTACCGAGACCGCCTTTGACGCGGCCTGTTCGGCGCACGTGCCGGTGTCCAGCGTGGTCAAGGCGGTCGTGTTGCGCGACCGCCACACCGAGGGCTTCGCCATGGCACTCATGCCGGCGTCCAACCGGCTGAAAATGTCCTGGCTGCCGCCGCGCTACGCCCACATGCAACTGGCGGGGGAGGAGGAGTTCGACCGCATCTTCCCCGACTGCGTCCTGGGGGCCGTGCCGGGCTTCGGCCAGGCCTTTCATATGGACATGATCTGGGATGAGGAGCTGCTGGAGCGGGATACTCTCTACTTCGAGGGTGGCGATCACGAGGCGCTGGTCCGCATCGACCAGTTCGATTTTCGCGACCTGTTTGGTCGCTACGACCACGGGGTCATCAGCCTTCCCGCGCCGAACCACCACCAGCATCGGGCCGCCCTCGGCATGCACTGAAGCCCGCCGCCGGGCAGGAATCGGGAGCGCTGCTACACTTCGGGTACCGGACCTGAAGTGAAGGAGATCACCATGCCCCGTTTACTCGCAATCGCCGCGCTTGCGGCACTCGCCACCACCACCGGCCCCGCCCTGGGGCAGGACGTCGGCAAGCTCGTCGACGCCGTGGACAAGGACAAGGCTGTCGAATCCGTGGACCAGGAGAAGATGTCCGAGGCCGTGAGCGGCGGTGACGTGGATGTGCAAAAAGCGGTTGAAGCGGTGGACAAAGACAAGGCCGCCGAGGCGGTGGACATGGACAAGGTCAAGGAGGCGATGGGCGACGGCGTGGTAAAGTAGCCCGCGCCGCCGCTTAGCAGCCTGTTGAAAAAGTTTCAGGCGAGTGCAAGTCGAGGCGGACAGTGGCTAAAAAGCGCAGTGTACACGCCAGTACATGAGCATTTTTAGGCGCTTTCCAACGAAGGATTGTGCCGGCTGAGGGTTTTTCAACAGGCTGCTAGCCGAACAGGCCCTTCAACTCGGCAAGCGTTTCCTGGCCCCGGGCCTCGTTGTCCTCGCTGCTGCCCTGGCCGGCGCCCTGGAACACCAGGTCGTCCGCCGGCAGTTCGTCGATAAACCGGCTCGGTTCGCACTCGACCGTCTCGCCGTACTGGCTGCGCTTCAGAGCCATGGTCAGGGTGAGGGTCTGCCGCGCGCGGGTGATGCCGACGTAGGCCAGCCGCCGCTCCTCCTCGATGTTGCCGTCGTCGATGCTCGCTCTGTGGGGCAGCAGGTTTTCCTCCACGCCGACAATGTACACGTGGGGGAACTCGAGGCCCTTGGAAGCGTGCAGCGTCATCAGCTGCACGCTGTCCGGTCCCTTCTCCTCCTCGTCCTGCTGTTCCAGCAGGTCCCGCAACACCATGCGCGCGATGGCGTCCTCCAGGGAGACCCGGTCCTCGGTCATGATGCGCTGCAGGCCGTCCAGCAGGAAGTCGACATTGCCCATCCGTCGCTCCGCGACGTCTTCACTTGAACTGATGCTGTCCAGCCACCCGGCGTAGTCCATGTCGCGGACCATCTGGCGCAGGCCGCCCACACCGTTATCACCGGCGCAGCGCCTGCGATAGCCGTCAATCCAGTGGGCGAACTCGCGCAGCCTGGCCGCCCCCGCCTCGGACACCTGCTCGCCGGTGACGCGCGCGCACGCTCGCGCCAGGCTGCAGCCCGCGGAGCCGGCGAATTCACCCAGGCCTTCAAGGGTCGTGGCGCCGAGCTTGCGCCGGGGGACGTTGGCGATGCGCAGGAAGGCGCTGTCGTCGTCCTCGTTCAGGAGCAGGCGCAGGTACGCCATGATGTCCTTCACCTCGTTGCGGGCGAAGAAGCTCGTACCGCCGCTCAGGTGGTAGGGCACCTCCTGGCGCTGCAGCGCGAGCTCGATCAGGCGCGACTGGTGATTGCCCCGGTAGAGAATGGCGTAGTCCCCGAGCCGTGTGCGCTTGCGCAACTGGTGGTCGAGCATCTCGGCGACCACCTGCTCCGCCTCGTCCTGTTCGTCGGCACAGCGGATGACGCGCAGCGGTTCACCGTGGCCCAGCTCACTCCACAGGGCTTTCTCGAACACGTGGGGGTTGTGGCTGATCAGCGTGTTGGCCGCCTTGAGGATGCGCGCGGTGGACCGGTAGTTCTGCTCCAGCTTGACGATCCTGAGTCCGGGGAAGTCGTCCTCGAGCTGCGCGAGATTTTCCGGTCGCGCCCCACGCCACGCATAGATGGACTGGTCGTCGTCGCCGACCACGGTCAGTCGTGCCGTGGGCCCGACGAGTTGCCGAACGAGCCGGTACTGGCTGGCGTTGGTGTCCTGGTACTCGTCCACGAGCAGGTGATGTACCCGCTCCTGCCACCTGGCCAGGGTGTCGGGGTCCCGCTCGAACAGCAGCGTGGGCAGCAGGATCAGGTCGTCGAAATCCATCGCGTTGTAGGCTTTCAGTGCGCGCTTGTAGCGCTGGTAGGCCTGGGCGCAGAGCATTTCCGCCGGCCCGCCAGCGGCGGCGAGTGCCTCCGGGGGTAGAACCCCGTCGTTCTTCCAGCGCGAGATCTGCTGCTGCACGGGATTGACATGGTCGCCCTCCGCGCCGTGCTCCTGGATGAGGAGGTCGCGGATCAGGTTGCGGCTGTCCTCGGCGTCGAAAATGGAAAAGCCCGGTTTCAGGCCCAGGGCCCTGCGCTCGGTACGGATGATTTTCAGGCCGAGCTGGTGAAACGTGCTCACGGTGAGTGCCTCGGCGCAATCGGCACCGACCAGCCTGCCGATCCGTTCGCGCATCTCCCTGGCGGCCTTGTTGGTGAAGGTGACCGCGGTCACCCGGGAGGCGGCGACCCCGCAGTCCTTCACGAGGTAGGCGATTTTTTCCGTGATGACGCTGGTCTTGCCGCTGCCCGCGCCGGCGAGCACGAGCAGTGGGCCGTCGATATAGCGCACCGCCTCGCGCTGGTGGGGGTTGAGCGCGGGCACGCCTCAGGATGCCCTGACGAGCTTGGCGACCGAACTGGCGGTGGCGGTCAGCAACCCTTCGGAGGTAAACAAGCGACCCTCGAGGAACGCCGTCTTGTGGCCCAGCTTGACCACGCTGCCCACCGCGGTGAGGCGGCCGGCCCGGGTGGGCTCGAGGTAGGAAGTCTTGATTTCCAGGCTGGAGGGCCTGGCGAGGTTGTCGTAGGTGACGGCGAAGACGGCGTGACTCATGGCCGCATCGAGCATGGCGGTGATGAACCCGCCCTGTACCACGTCCACCGAGTGGCAGAAATCGGTGCTCACGTCGAACTCGAAGGTGCAGCTGCGCGCCTCCAGGTCGATGGCCACGGTGCGCCCGCCGAGCAGGCGGATGAAGCCCGGTGCATTGGCGTTGAGTGCGTCGATGAGGTCCTGGTCGTTCATGAACTGTTGATATCCCGATTATCGCCTTTGTCTCGCGTGACTACGGCCACTCCTGTGACTCCGTTATCCCCGCATTCACTTGCCGTCATCCCCGCGAAAGCGGGGATCCAGGAGAAACAACGAACTGTGCCATGAGTGTGTTCACTGGATCCCCGCTTTCGCGGGGATGACGGCGGAGGTGTTTCCGGGAGGATGGCAGCTTGCCTGAGCCTGCCTTCACCTCCCCTAGGGGGACCGCGGTGCGCCATTCTCGCCTGTAACTCCCGGGGAAGTAAACGGCTCCGACACGACCCGTGAAAAAAAGTCAGCGCCGCCTGGCCGCTATGTACAGCACCTTTTTGCGGTCTAGTTCAACTGGCCATACGCTCGGGGTGATTCAATTCTAAGCCGTTGTAATAGAACGTTTTTCCGGTATGTTTGGCCGCCGCACCCCACCCGGAAAGACGCCAGAGGCCATCCAATGAGTCAAGCAGCCTACATCTACGACGCCATCCGCACACCCCGCGGCAAGGGCAAGCCCGGTGGCGGCCTGTACGAGGTCAAGCCCATCGACCTCGTCGCCAACCTGCTGGAGGAGATGAAGTCCCGCCACGGGCTCGACACCAACCGGGTGGAGGACTTCATCTGCGCCACCGGTGAGCCGGTTAACGAACAGGGCCAGAACATCGCCAAGACGGCGCTGGTGTACTCGAGCTGGGACGACGTCACCGTCGGGGCGCAGTTGCACCGCTACTGCGCCGGCGGTCTCGACGCCGTCAACACCGTGGCCATGAAGATCATGGCGGGCATGGAATCCATGGGCGTGGCCGGCGGCGTCGAGAGCATGTCCCGCCTGGGCATGGGCGCCTCGGGCGCCGCCGCGGGTGACGCCTGGGTGGCCATGAAGAGCTACGGTATTTCACAGGGGCTTGGCGCCGACCTGATGGCACAGCTGGACGGCTTTACCCGGGATGACGTGGATGCCTACGCGTTGCGCTCCCAGGCGCGCGCCACGAACGCGCGCGACAACGGTTATTTCGAGCGCTCCCTGGTGCCCGTGAAGGATCTCAACGGCGTCACGGTGCTCGACCGCGACGAGCTGATCCGCCCGACCACGGCAGAGGGGCTGGCGCAGCTCAATCCCTCATTCACGATGTTCAACGATTTCGGGCACGGCGACTTCCTCAAGTTCAAGTACCCGGAGGTGGAGCGGGTCGAGTGTATCCACACACCCGGCAATTCCTCCGGCGTGGTGGACGGCGCCTCGCTGGTGCTGCTGGGCACGCGGGAGGCCGGTAGCGAGCAGGGCCTCACGCCCCGCGCGCGCATCGTCGCCTGCGCGGTCACCGGTACGGAGCCGACCATTATGCTGGCGGGACCCGCTCCCGCCTCCCGCAAGGCACTGCGGCTGGCGGGCATGGGTGTGGAGGATATCGACCTGTTCGAGCTGAACGAGGCCTTTGCGTCGGTTGTCCTGCGCTACCAGCGCCTGATGGAGATCGATGACGACAAAATCAACGTGAACGGCGGCGCCATCGCCATGGGGCATCCGATCGGCGCCACCGGTGCGATCATTCTCGGCACGGTGCTCGACGAACTGGAGCGCCGCGACCTCAACACCGCGCTGGTCACGCTTTGTGCCGGTGGCGGCATCGGCATCGCCACCATTATCGAACGCGTGTGAAGCGAACCGGACGGGAGACGACAGAGATGAGCTATATACGACTGGAAAAAGGCGCCGACGACATTGTCGAGCTGATTTTCGACCAGCCCGGCAAGGACGTGAACGTGATGGGCGACGAGTACGCCGAGGCGATGCCGAAAGCGCTGGATGAACTCGAAGCCATGAAGGGTGACATCGCCGGCGTCTACATCCGCTCGGGCAAGCCGGGGCAGTTCTTCGCCGGCGGCGACATCACAATGATGCTGGAGATGGACCTGGATCCCCCGGCGGAGGAGCGCGCCTCCATGCTCGAGGGCATCGTCGAGGCCAAGGCCCCCCTGCGCCGCCTGGAGGCGCTGGGAGTCCCCATCGCGGTGGGTATCAACGGCCCCGCCCTCGGCGGCGGCTACGAGATCGCCCTGGCCTGCCATCACCGCATCGCCCTGGACAACCCGAAGGTGAAGATCGGGTTGCCCGAAGCCATGCTGGGTCTGATGCCCGGCGCCGGCGGCGTGGTGCGCATGACGCGCATGCTCGGCATGCAGGAGGCGGTCGGGCTGATCTCCCAGGGCAAGCAGCTGACCGCGGACAAGGCGCTGGAAAAGGGCATGATCCACGCGCTGGCGGCCAGCGAGGAGGAGATGGCCGCACAGGCCAGGGCCTGGATTCTCGCCAACCCGGAAGCCCGCCAGCCCTGGGAAGAGCCCGGTTACGGCATTCCCGGCGGTGACCCCGCTGACCCTGCCACCCAGGGCCTGACCTACTTCGGGCCGGTGAACGTGATGACCCAGACCTGGGGCAACATGCCGGCGCAGCAGGTGATTATCGCGGCGGTAATCGACACCGCGCGTGTGGATTACGACACGGCTCACCTGGTCGAGGCACGTTACTTCCAGCGCCTGTTGTTGGACCAGGTGGCGCGCAACATGATGACCACCTTCTTTGTACAGATGAACGCGATGGACGCCGGTGCCTCGCGCCCCGACGGTATTGAAAAGACCGAGGTGAAAAAGCTCGGTATCCTGGGCGCGGGTGTTATGGGTGCCGGTATCGCTTTCAACGCCGCCAAGTTTGGTATCGACGTGGTGCTGAAGGACATCTCCCTCGAAAACGCGAAGAAAGGTGTGGCCTACGCCGAGGGCGCCTGCGAGAAGAGCCGCAGTATCGACGAGGACACGGCACACGAAATTCTCGCGCGCATCCGCCCGACGGCGGACGCCGCCGACCTCGCCGACTGCGACCTTGTGATCGAGGCGGTGTTCGAGGACCGTGGAGTGAAGGCAGCGGTGACGAAGGAGACCGAGGCGGTACTGGGAGAGAGCGCCGTTTTCGCGTCGAATACCTCCGCATTGCCCATCACGGAACTCGCGGAGGCCTCCGTGCGACCGGAAAACTTTATCGGCATGCACTTCTTTTCCCCGGCGGAGCGGATGCCCCTGGTGGAAATCATCACCGGCGAAAAAACCTCCGACGCAACGTTGGCGATGGCCTTCGACCTCGCCCAGCAACTGGGCAAGAAACCCATCGTGGTCAAGGACTCACCGGGGTTCTTCACCACCCGGGTAATAGGCCAGACCATCACCCAGGGCCAGGTCATGCTCGCCGAGGGCGTCAATCCGGCGCTGATTGAGAATGGTGCGCGCTTCAATGGCTCGCCCATGGGTCCCCTGGAGACGCTGGACAGCATCTCCCTGGAAACCGCCTACCACGGTGCCCAACAGCGCAGGGCCGACGCCGAGGCGGCGGGCGAGGAGTGGGTGCCCGGCCCGGAATCGGAGGTGATCCGCATCATGGTCGAGGACGTCGAGCGCCTGGGCCAGGCGAAGGGCGGTGGCTTTTACGACTACGATGACAGCGGCAACAAGACGGCCACGTGGCCCGGACTGAAAGCGCTCTTCGCGAAAGACGGCTACATCGACATCCCTTACGAGGACGTGAAGGACCGCCTCTTGTTTCCCCAGGTACTGGAGGCGATCCGTATCATGGAGGAGGGCGTTATCGGCAATGTCGGCGACGGCAATATCGGCTCCATCATGGGCATCGGCTTTCCACCGCACACGGGGGGCGTGTTCCAGTGTGTGAACGCCTACGGACTGCAGGCCTTTGTGGAGCGATCGAGGGAACTGGCGGATAAGTACGGCGAGGTCTTTGAGCCCCCCCGGTTGCTGCTGGAGATGGCAAAGAAGCGCGAGGTGTTCGCATAGACGTTTCCCGTCCGGGTATTCCGCGAGCCTTCCAGTCGCGGAGAGAAATGGCTTGAGGAAATGTGTGCTAGACTTGGGCCACTTCCTTTGAGGGCGGTCCATCTACTCGTTTCATGAGTGTAGGGCGGATGACAAGACACCAGGTCTGCTTGCACCTGTTCGGGCTGTCCGCCTTCGCGATCGCGCAACCACTGTTCGACCTGCTCGGCCGTAATCCCGAGTTCTTTACCGCAAGGAATGCGGCACCAGGTGAGGTACTCATACTCGCGATAATCCTCGTGATCGCGGTTCCGCTCGTGTTGATGCTGACGGTGTGGACAGTGGGATCGCTGAATCGAACGGCCGGTGTTTGGGCTTATTGTGCCCTGGTTGCGATACTCCTTTCGCTGATTGCGCTCCCAATGATCAAGAGACTGGATTCTGCTCCTGGCCTGTTGCTGTGCTTAATTGCCCTGATTGTTGGCATCCTGGGCTGTGTGCTCTACACGCGAGTGGCCGTGGTGAGCCGATTCGTCACTGTACTCGCGATTGGAGTACTCGTATTCCCGGGCATTTTTTTACTTCGAGAGGAGATAAGTAAGGTTCTCTGGAGTGATGGCGGGACCGCCCCTCAGTTTACGGATGTCCACATTCCGAAACCCGCCCCCATAGTTTTTGTTGTGCTCGATGAACTGCCTGTCACTTCGCTGATGGACAGTAAAAAACAGATAGATCACATCAGGTACCCGAACTTTGCCAGGTTGGCGAATGACTCGATTTGGTTCCGCGGTGCCACCACCGTTGCTGCAGGCACCCTGGAAAGCCTGCCAGCTATTGTGGGAGGCAGGCTGCCCACCAGTGCTAGGCGGCTCGCTACCGCGGAGGAGTACCCTGAAACTCTATTCACCCTTCTGTCCGGCACCTACGAACTGCATGTTTTTGAGAGCATCACCAGTCTGTGTCCTCAGTCGATCTGCCCGCGGCAGTCAGAAGGCCCAATCGCAAGCCTGTACGGCCTTATGTTCGACGTGGCGTTAATCTATCCCCACATAGTCCTTCCCCCGAGTATAAGTTCCGGTCTCCCTGATGTGACGCATCAATGGGGGAATTTTCGCATCATTGCGACGGGTGCCGAGGCAAAAAGTAAAAACACCATGAACTGGCTACAGGAGGTTGTCCGTCCATGGCAGAAAGAGGACAAAAACCCGAGTCATTTCCGTGAATTCATTGAGACAGTACACTATTCCCCAACGCCCGCCCTGTACTACCTCCACGTTCTCTTACCCCATGTTCCCTTCCAATACCTGCCATCGGGAAAGAAATACCCGAAAGATGTCTGGGCGTCAGCGCCTGACTACGCGTTGAAAAATCAGGACTGGGAACATGAATGGGTGGCTGCCCAATACTTTCAACGATCGCTTCTCCAGCTGGCGTATGTTGATCGTCTCCTCGGTGAACTCCTGGACAAATTGCATTCGCAGGATATGTACAGGGATTCGCTCATCATTTTGGTCAGCGATCATGGTGCAAACTATACGGTTGGGAAGCATCGTCGAGCCCTGTCCGCAGACAACTACATGGACCTGTTGCCTGTCGTGCTGATGATAAAGCAGCCGGGCGAGTCTACTGGTGTGGTATCGGACCGTAACGTAGAAACCATTGACATATTGCCGACCATTGCGGATGTTCTGGACTTCGAACTTCCCTGGGCAGTCGATGGCCAGTCTATGTTATCTGGCTCGTTGCCCGAAAGAGCCTATAAGCAGGCCTATTCGAAAGAGCATAGTTCCGTCATTCGTTATCCCGCGTCTATCGACGAAAAGTACGACACGCTCAAATACAAACAGAGTTTGCTGGGTGCCGGCGCTGATCCCATAGTCCTTTATGGAATGGGCCTGCGTAGTGACCTGATCGGTCGAACTCTTGCGGACTGTGCGTACAGGCAAGATACCGGCTTCGCCATTGAGATCGATGATCTTGAAGCATATCAGCGCATCGATCTGGCGGAAGACTACTTGCCTGCCAGAATCACAGGGCGTGTAGGAGCCCCAATAGGCGAGATCGAGAGTTTCGATTTGGCCGTTTCCCTGTCGGGCACGATAGTCGCGGTAGGGAGAACCTATATGATGGAGGGGTCTCACGAGTTCTCGATTATAGCCCCGGAGAACGCTTTCCGATCTGGAGATAACGACCTTGTGGTATTTGTTCCGGGGGCTGGCTGTGCGGCGGGTGCCGCCGCGCAGACTGTCGAATCGGGCACTACTGAGTAGTCGTGGATAATTCAAGCACCTTGACCAATCTATCTCTCTCTTGGCAGTGAGCCCAGGTCCGGTCCTCAATGCGGGTCGCGACGCCTCTGGCATCGTGGGCGCTCATTGCGGGATGCGGAACCCTGCCCTCTTTGCAGCCAAAGCAAATGTAGTGAACGAAGGGGTCCAGTTTCTTTCTCCGCAGGTCCAGATTGGACCGAAGATAAAAGGTTGGGGAAAACTCCGCGCCCAGAATAAGGGCTGTATAGAACCGTAGGTAGTCCCGCCTGCGCAACAGCGGATCGACTGTGTGAGTTCCCGCCACTATCCCCAGGACGAGAAGAATATCTGACCCCAGATAGTAGACTCTTCTCAGGAGGCTCCGCCCGGGCTTTTTCCTGGATTCCTGGGTCCATTGGCTGTAGACGAAGTCGGCCAGAAGCTCGAAATCGGATTTTTTTTGGCTCTTGGTGGGAGCGGTGTACGCGTCCTCGCGCAATCCCTTCATGCTCCAGTCATCGCCTAGCGCAAAATACTCGGCGAGCTGATTGTTTACATCTCCATAGTTAAACACCATCCCTTCGATAATATTTTTGTCGATGAGGGGGTAGTCGTCAAACTCGTAGTTTGAACGCAGGTAACTCACAAAGGCCTGCTGGTGTTCCTGGGGCACGATTCCCGTTGCATTGAAAGCGCGGACGAGCTGTATCAACTGTGCCGGCAAGGCCGTATTCGTATTGTTCTCAGTGGCGCTTCGTAGATCTACCGCGCTGAGGTCTATGGCCTGCATAAAGTCATCGAGGAGACTGCCGTTGTGGAAGCAGGCGGGGTCGAAGCGCCTGACTATCATGGATTCATAGCCGAAGATGTCGGACCATAGTTTCAACATGCGGTAGTAATTGGCATGAACCTGGCCGAGCAGATTCTTGTTCTGGTGTCTCTTGATAAAATGCTCAAACGAGATTCTCGCGTACCCGGCTTTTACCTGTTGCTTGTAAGCAGATTCTACATAGAGGTCCTGCCTGCGTACGTAGCAAATCACTTTCACGTCAAATCCTTCTAGAGTCTCCTGCAATAAGCGAATCTGTGGCTCTTCGAGGTGGTGGTACAGATTCTCGCAAGAGAAAATCAACGTGTCAGCGAAGCTCTCCGTGATGTAATCGTGCAGTTTCTGCAGTTCTTCCCGATTCTCCTCCACCAAAATCTCGACAAGGCGATAGTGGGCGACAATTTCCTCGCCGAAGTGATCTATGCGAATACGCGTGACAGGTGGATACTCAACCGCTGCTTTACGCAGTATTGCGCCGGAGTAGAACAGAGCGTTTTGGATCGTGCTTGTACCGGTTTTGCCCGTGCCGATATGAAGCACAACGGTTTTCATATTTGGAAATTCAAGAAGTGGTTTTTAACAAGTAGGTCGTATGATTGTGGGCCATGAACCTCCCACCCGGTATTTATCCCGCCAATATAATAGTCGTTGTAGTCCGTCGAGTCGGTCAGTATCCCATTTCCCCAGGCGTAGTCGAGAGCACTGTGGAGGGCTGTGGAAAATATTATAGTTGAACTGGCCGGTTCGGCAAAGGAGTAAGGGGTCTGCTTGTACACCGGCCGCAGCGAATCCAATGGGAAGTTCTGCTGGGCAGCGAAGGCCGCGAAATACTTAACCGGGTCAGCGACTGTATTTCGAACTTCCCCGATTAATGGTCACGCTTTTCGAAACGTTACCGGCAACCTGTCCGGACCGCGGAAAGCAAAGCCGATTACGTCGTAGGCCTCGCCCTCCTGTGGCTTGATGTCTTCCAGGCGATCAAGAATCGCATTGATGCCGATCTCGGCTTCCAGCTTTGCCAGGTGGGAACCGGCGCAGTAGTGCCGGCCAAAGCCGAAGGAGATGTGATCGTTGTCGTCCCGGTGCAGGATGAAACTGTCAGGGTCCTTGAATTGGCGCTCGTCTCGGTTGGCGGAACCGATGTGGCAGTTCACCGCGACGCCCTTCTCAATCGGCACCCCGGCGATCTCGGTATCCACCAGGCTCTCGCGCATGACTGTTGAAATGGGTGACTCCCAGCGCATGGTCTCGGCGATCAGGGTGGGAATCAGCGACCGGTCGGCGCGGATTTCCTCCATGAGTTCATCGTTCTGGACGAGCTGGTAGAAGCAGGAGCCAAGCAGGTGGTTCGTGGTCTCCGCACCCGCGAGCACCAGCAGGCGCAGGAAGGAGACGATCTCGAAGTCGCTCAGGTTCTCGCCGTCGACCTCCGACCGGATCAGCTTGGATATGACGTCCTCGCCCAGCTCTTCACGGCGCCGCTCTATGATGGGCGTGAAGTACCCCAGCAGTTTTTCCGATGCCGCCAGGCCCTTCTCCGGCGCCGAAGACACCAGGCACAGGTCGCAGGCGGTGCGGTGCACCATGTCCACGTCGTCGGCGGGAATGCCCAGCACGGACACGAATACCGTCAACGGGAAATGGAAGAAAAAATTCTCGTGCAGGTCAGTGGCGCCGTCGTCGATGAAGCGGTCGATGTACTCGTCGGCGATCTCGCGGATCAACCCGGGAAAGTCGTCGCCCTTCAGTGCGCGGGGCGTCATCGACGGCGTGATCAGGGTGCGGTGCTTGAGGTGTTCGCGGCCGTTCATACCGACGATGGTGGGGCCCATGACCACACCCATGGTGCGGTTGACGATGTCGCTGCCGAAGGTCTCGTTGTCCGCGATTACCGACTTCACATCCTCGTAGCGGGTGATGATGACGGTGCGTTCGTTGCCGGCGACGGAGGTGTCCATGGTGTGCCGTGTCTCGAGCACGGGGGTCTCGTCGCGCATGCGCTTGTACAGCGGGTAGGGGTTGGCGACGGGCGCCATCGGGCCCATGCCCAGCAGTGTGTGAATGTCCAGTGCGTCGCTGCCCATGCTGCTTGTCCTCCGGTGGGGCGCTCAGGGGTGCTGTTATGGATGCCTGGGCGGGGGGCGCCGGAAGGGCGCGGCCCCCGATTCAGCTGCACACTAGCTTAGCATTGATTTCAGACGCGTGTCATAAAAACACGCTTCGGGGCCCCAGGGCGCGCGGCAGCTGAGTTTCAGCGCGCCGAACCCCATGGGGCCGACACCCCGTAGCCCGGCATTCAGGCGGCGTCGGCACCCGCCGCTTCGACATCAAAGGTGATGTTCATCTCCTTCATCGCGTTGACGAAGAAGGAGCGCACATATCGCGGGTCATCCTTGAACTTCGGGTTGCGCAGCCGCGGGATGATCTCCTCCATCATGATATTCAGCTCCAGCCGGGCCAGGTGGGAGCCGATACAGAAATGCTGGCCAATGCCGAAGGAGCGCAGCTGGTTGTAGAGGTCGGGCATGCGCTCCGCGCGGGTCACGTCGAAGGTCATGGCGTCCTCGCCGAAGACCTCCTCGTCGTGATTGGCGGCGTGGTAGTGCAGCAGCACCTTGTCGCCCTTCTTTATCTGCTGCCCGCCCAGTTCACAGTCTTCCATGGCCGTGCGGCGCATGCTGATGAAGGCGGTGTTGTAGCGCAGGATCTCCTCGCAGGCGCCGGCGATCTTGTCCGGGTTGTCCACGAGGTACTGCAGCTGGTCGGGATTTTCCATCAACAGCCGCATGCCCTGGGCGATGACGGTGCGGGTGGACTCGTTGCCTCCCACCAGGATCAGGATGAACATCCAGCCGAACATGTCCTCGCTGACGGGTTCGCCGTCCAGTTCGGCGTCCAGCAGAGCCCCGGTCACGTTGTCCATGGGCTCCTCGCGGTGTTTCGCCGCCAGGCCCATGGCGTACTGGATCACTTCCAGGGAGGCCAGCTGGCCGTCCTCCATCGAGGTCGCCATGTCCGGGTCATCGGCAAATATCATGGTGTTGGTCCAGTCGAAAAACTTTTTGCGATCCTCCAGCGGCACCCCCAGCAGTTCGAGAATGCCGATCAGGGGCAGCTCGGCGGCCACCTCCTCGACAAACTCGCATTCGCCCCGACTCGCCACCGCGTCCACGATGCGCCGGGCGTGCTCCCGAAACTTGGGCGCGTAGGATTCCACCCGCTTGGGTGTGAAGGCGTTGCGCACGATGCGGCGCACCCGCTGGTGCTGGGGCGGGTCCATGTTGATGATGGTCTGGCGGTGGATGCCCTCGACCATGTCCTGGTCGTACTCCATCGGGAAGGCCGTGCGCTCCGCCGAGGAGAACAGCTTCGGGTTCTTGGATACGTAGTCCATGTCCTCGATGCGGGTCACCGCCCAGTAGGGTACCCCCGTCAGCGGGTCCTCGATGCGGACCACGGGACCCGCCTCGCGAATTTCGCGGAGCTTGTCGTAGGGCATGCCCTCGGCGTAGGTATCGGGGTCCAGGAGGTTGGCGAAGGGACACTGGCTCATGGCGATTTTCCTGTGCGCGGATGCAGACTAACGGGTATTAGTTGGGGCGCAATTCTGGCACGGCGCCGAGGACCGGTAAAGGCTTGACGGGCGCCAAAAAAGACGACGCCCGGCGGGTGCCGGGCGTCGCGGGGACAGCTTGTGGCCAGATCAGGCGCGGCGGGTGCGCACCAGGCCGAGGCCCGCCAGGGCGAGGCCGAACAGGGCGAGCGTCGCGGGCGCGGGCACGAGGATGGGATCGGTCGTGATCGTGGCCGCGAACTGGAAAGTGGTGGCCTGCTCCTCGGGCGTCTCGAAGCCGAAGCAGCCGGCCGCCACGCCCGCCGCGGCGCAGGAGGCGTTGGAGAGCGGGTTGAGGCCGTTGGTCAGCTCGAAGAAGCTGATGAAGTAGGTGTGGCCGGGCAGGCCGCCCGCGCCGTCCAGGTCGTAGAAGAACGGGAAGTTCAGGGCGGTCTGGTTGAGGACGAAAATATCCGCGCAACCGTCCACGTTCACACCCACACCGTTGGCCCCGCCGTTGGCGCAGGGGTCGTCGCCATTCGGGGTCTCCAGGAAGTCGATCAGGAAGTCCAGGGTGGCCGGCGGGAAGGGTGCCCCGCCACCCGGGCTGAAGGGCGTCAGGGTCAGGGTGGAGGCCAGTGTCACGGCGTCCAGGGCGTTGCCGGTGATGGGATTGTTGGTGTGCGTCACCGCGGTGTTCGCCACCAGGCCGCCGTTGGTCACAACCTGCGCCGGGGGCAGGTTAGAGATGGACAGGCCGCTCTGGCCCTGGCCCTGCGACGTTCCCCAACTCATCGATGTGGCGTTGCAGGAAGTGCCGGCGGCGTTGGGCGTGAACACGGCGGTGCCGCAGAGAAACTCGCCGGACACGCCGACGGTCCAGATGTCGACCACCCCGTTGATCAGGTCGGCCTGGGCGCCCGCCGAGGTGAGCATGGCAACGCCGGCCGCGACCGATGCGAGTTGCTGTCTGAAAGCCTTGCGAATCGTTTTCATGGTTTCGTTCCCGAGGAGCTGTCAGCTGCTCCAGCTGGTTGGTATAAGGACGTATGAAGAACTGCAATAAACGTGCTAATCCGTATTAAATCATTAAAAAACAATAGGTTATGATTTTTCGCGACGAGTAAACGCCGGCCGGATGTAAAATTTACGGACGCCGTTTGGCCTGTGAAAGTTAACTATCGCTACAGTCACGGGCCCGGTCGGTGCGACGGCGGCCGGGCTGGGCACTGCCGGATCGTTCGGGTCAGGGTTTCAGGGCAGGCGCAGGCCCAGCCCCTCGCGCAGGTGATCGGCGCACACGTGTTCCGCCTCCTCCAGGTCCGCCACCGTGCGCGCCACGCGCAATACCCGGTGCACCGCGCGTCCGGACAGGCACAGCTCCCGCGCCGCCCGCTCCAGTAATCCCCGGGCGTCAGCGCCCAGGCCGCAGGCCGCCTGCAGCGACCGGGGCGGCAGCAACGCATTGGCGCAGCCCTGCCGCGCGAGTTGCCGCTCGCGGCAGGCCGCGACCCGGGCGCGCACGGCCCCCGAGCAGCCCGGTGGCGCCGGGTCCCGGAGCAGGGCGCCCGCGGGGGGCCGCGCCACGTTCACCTGCAGGTCGATCCGGTCCAGGAAGGGGCCCGAAACGCGGCCGCGGTAGCGCTTGACCTGGTCCGGTGTACAGCGGCAGTGGCGCTCCGGGTCGCCCAGGAAGCCGCAGGGGCAGGGATTCATCGCCGCCACCAGCTGGAAGCGCGCCGGGTAGGTGATCTTGTGCCGAGCGCGGGACAGGGTGATCTCGCCCGACTCCAGCGGCTCGCGCAGCATCTCCAGGCTCTGTCGATTGAACTCCGGCAACTCGTCTAAAAAAAGTACCCCGCCGTGGGCCAGGGAGACCTCCCCGGGGCGCGGGCGGCTGCCGCCGCCCACCAGCGCGGCGGGGCTGGCGCTGTGGTGGGGACTGCGGAAGGGGCGGTGGGAGAGGCAGGGCAGGCCGCCGGGAGTACCCTGGATGTCCCGCAGGGCGAGGGCGGTGAGCGCTTCCTCGACCCCCGGGGGCGGCAGGATTCCCGGCAGGCGGCTGGCGAGCATGGTCTTGCCGGTGCCGGGCGGCCCGCACAGGAGCAGGTTGTGAGCCCCCGCGGCGGCGATCTCCAGGGCCCGCAGGGCCGCGCCCTGGCCGACCACATCCGCCAGGTCCGGTTGCTCACCCAGGTTGGCGGCCGGTGTCGGGACGGCCGGGGGAATGAGGGCCGCACCGTTCAGGTGCGCACAGAGGGTGAGGATGTCCGCGGCGCCCGTCACAAGCGCATCCGGGGCGTGGGCCGCGGTGCCCGCAACCTCCGGCGCGAGCACCAGCTCGCGGCCCTCCCGGCCCGCGGCCAGCGCCGCGGCGATGGCGCCGGGGACGGGGCGCAGGCTGCCGTCCAGTGCGAGTTCCCCGAGAAACTCGCGTGCCGCGAGGTGCTGCCGGTCCACCTGCCCGGAGGCCGCCAGGATGCCCAGCGCGATGGGCAGGTCGAAGCGGCCGCCCTCCTTGGGCAGGTCCGCCGGGGCGAGGTTGACGGTGATGCGCCGGTCCGGGAAATCGAGGTGGGAGTTCAGGATGGCGCTGCGCACCCGGTCCTTGCTCTCGCGCACCGCGGTCTCCGGCAGGCCGACGATACTGAAGGCCGGCAGGCCGTTGGACAGGTGGGTCTCCACCCGCACCAGGGGTGCCCGGATGCCCGCCAGGGCCCGGCTGTACACCAGTGACAGTTCCATCGCTCTTCCCTGAGCTGCGGCCCCGTGCTGCCCGCCTGTGTCAGTCGGGGGCGGTGAGTTTCTCCATCTCCCGCGCCAGTTCCTCCAGCTCCGCCTCCAGGGCCACCACCTTGGCCCGGGTGCGGCGCAGCACCTCGGCCTGGGCGTCGAACTCCTCGCGGGTGACCACGTCCAGGCGGGACAGGGCCGACTGGGCGAGGGAGCGGATGCCGCGGTCGACCTCGTCGCCGGCGCGGGCGCCCCCGACCAACTCGCCGACCTGTTGCAGGACTTCCCAGGGGGGAGGGGGTGGTTTCAGGGCCATGGGGGGTGTCACCTGGTCTGCCGGAAAGGGCTGAGACTAGCCCATTTCACCTTCCCGGCACAGTGCAGCCCTGCGCACCTTTTTGGTGCGCTGCACCAGGCGGGCGCACCCCCGGTGTGCCGGCCCGGAGCCCGGAACAAGCGTAATATTTCATAAGTTATTAATAATTCACAAGAATATAATGTTTGGCACAGACTCTGCTTAGTTGCGTAGGCAGATTTGTAGAGCGCGTTGAGTGCCCGCATGCAAAGTTGACGCTTTAAAACGGGTCTGTCATCTGACACGAAACGAGAAACGAAAGGAGTATGAAACATGTTGAAAAAGAAACTGCTTCCCGCGGCTGTAGCCACCGCCCTCGTGGCCGGCTTCGTTGCCGTTCCGGCGCAGGCCGAAGTTGAAGTCAGCGGCAACGTCGCGCTGACGACCGACTACCGCTTCCGCGGTATCTCACAGTCCGACGAAGATTTCGCCATCCAGGGCGGCTTCGACGTCGGCTTCGAGCCCGGCTTCTACATCGGCACCTGGGGTTCTTCCGTCGACTTCGATGACGACGGCAGCCTCGGCAGCCTGGAGCTGGACTACTACGCCGGTTGGGCCGGCAACATCGGCGACACCGACTTCGGTATCGACGTGGGTTACATCTACTACGACTACCCCGGTGACGACGGCGACAGCGAGGGCGACTACCAGGAATTTTACATCGGTACCTCCTGGAAGGACCTCTCCCTGCAGGTGAACTACTCCGACGACTACTACGCCGAAACGGACGAGTTCTGGTATATCTCCGGTGACTACAGCTTCACCATCCTGGAAGAGCTGACCATCGGCCTGCACGCCGGCTACAACATGCTGGAAGAGGGTGAGGGCTTCCTGTCCTCCGATGAAGACGCCTACACCGACTACTCGGTATCGGCGACTTACACCTGGTCCGGCGTGGACTTCACCCTGGCGTGGGTGGGCACCGACCTCGACGATGACGACGTCTTCGGCACCGACTGGGGCGACGACACCGCTGTGTTCACCATTTCCAGAAGCATGTAAGCACAGACTGCAGTATCGAGCCGGCCGGGCTCCCCGGCCGGCTCCCAATCTAGGAGAAACACATGAAACTCATCACGGCCATTGTTAAGCCATTCAAATTGGACGATGTGCGCGAGGCGCTGTCGGAGATCGGTGTGCAGGGTATCACCGTGACCGAAGTGAAGGGCTTTGGTCGTCAGAAGGGTCATACGGAGTTGTATCGCGGAGCCGAGTACGTCGTCGACTTCCTGCCCAAGGTCAAGATCGATGTCGCCGTCGCCGACGGCGTGGTCGAACAGACTATCGAGGCAATTACCAAGGCGGCGAATACCGGCAAGATCGGTGACGGCAAGGTGTTCGTCTCCCCGATGGAGCAGGTGATCCGTATTCGTACCGGTGAGACCGGCGAGGACGCTATCTGACGCACAGACAGCTCCCCGCACAGATAAACTGAATTATTAGCTACTGAATCCAGTTGTTTGAGCAGGGCCCTTCACAGGGCTCACGGGGAAGGTTTGTCCTGAAAAAATGTTTTAGCGAAAGCTGACAGAGAGAGTAAGACCAATGGAAGACAATATTTTTCAATTACAGTACGCGCTCGACACCTTCTATTTCCTGGTGTGCGGCGCCCTGGTGATGTGGATGGCAGCCGGTTTCGCCATGCTGGAAGCGGGCCTGGTCCGCTCCAAGAACACCACGGAAATCCTGACCAAGAACGTGGCGCTGTTCGCCGTGTCCTGCACGATGTACATGGTGTGCGGCTACGCCATCATGTACGGCGGCGACTACTTCCTCTCCACGATCACCGGCGACGGTGTGACCGGGGCGGAGGAACCGGCGACCTACGCGCCCTCGGCGGACTTTTTCTTCCAGGTGGTGTTCGTGGCCACCGCGATGTCCATCGTCTCCGGCGCCGTCGCCGAGCGCATGAAGCTCTGGGCCTTCCTGGCCTTCGCCGTGGTCATGACCGGCGTCATCTACCCGCTGGAGGGCTCCTGGACCTGGAACGGCGACGCCGTCTTCGGCATGTACGTCCTCGGGGACCTGGGCTTCTCCGACTTCGCCGGCTCCGGCATCGTGCATATGGCGGGCGCCTCGGCGGCCCTGGCCGGCGTGTTGCTGCTCGGCGCGCGCAAGGGCAAGTACGGCGCAGACGGCTCCGTCAAGGCCATCCCCGGCGCCAACCTGCCCCTGGCCACACTGGGTACCTTCATCCTGTGGCTGGGCTGGTTCGGCTTCAACGGCGGCTCCGTGCTGGCCACCGCCAGCGTGGAGAGCGCCAACGCCGTCGCCGTGGTGTTCATGAATACCAACGCGGCCGCCGCGGGCGGACTCATCGCCGCACTGATCGTGGCGCGCATCATGTTCGGCAAGGCGGACCTGACCATGGCCCTGAACGGCGCCCTGGCGGGCCTGGTGGCGATCACCGCCGAGCCTTCGACGCCGACGGCGCTGCAGGCGACCCTGTTCGGCGCCCTGGGCGGCGTGCTGGTGGTGTTCTCCATCGTCGGCCTGGACAAGATGAAGATCGACGACCCGGTGGGTGCGATCTCCGTGCACGGCACGGTCGGCCTGCTCGGCCTGCTGCTGGTGCCGGTGACTAACGACGGCTCCTCCTTCAGCGGCCAGCTGATCGGCGCCGCCACCATCTTCGTCTGGGTCTTCGGTGCGAGCTTCGTGACCTGGCTGGTGATCAAGATGATCATGGGTATCCGCGTCAGCGAAGAAGAGGAGTACGAGGGTGTGGACCAGTCCGAGTGCGGGATGGAAGCCTACCCGGAATTCGTCGGGGCCAGCGGCAGCGGCATCTGACCTATCGACTTGCGGGCGCATTTAACGATGCGTGCTTTATGGGGGCCTTTCGGCCCCCTTTTTTTTCACAGCCGTAGGTGGATCTGCTATTTCTTGCGAATTTCGACGCGATAGCAAAAAGACTTCACGGGGTTCGGACTACCAAGATACTCACCCCGTGAAGTTTTTCGCTACCGCGCGCTTCGTTCATTGTGGCAGGGGGAATCCGAGGCTCGAGGTTTCGACTGCCAGGGGGTGAGGTGTATTGGAGCGGGGCCGCAAGGCCGGTGGGGTGAGGGCGGTGGGCTGGCTATTAAATTTCGGTTTGCTGCCGATCAGACTGACGGCGAACGGCGTCAGGTGTTCATGACAATGTCGCGGATCGCGGCGGGCAACTCCCGCAGGTTGGCGATCTCCCGGTCGGCACGCTCGCCGCCGGGCCACTCTTTTCCCCGGCCGTTCATCCACACCGCGCGCATGCCCACCTCCAGGGCCCCGCGGACATCGTGGTCCGGGTCGTCCCCCACGTGGACGATCTGCGCCGGCGCGACGCCCGCGTGATCGAGGGCAGCGTCAAACATGTCCGGGTGCGGCTTGCTGGCGCCGATCTCCTCGGCGAGGAAGGCGAAGTCGAAATACTCCGCGGCGTCGGTCTTGTAGATGTCCGCGTTGCCGTTGGTCAGTGCGCCGAGTGTGTAGTCCCGCGCCAGTTCCTCCAGCACGCCCAGCGCTTCCTCGTAGAGTTCGACCTTGTGGCGCTCGGCCAGGAACACCGCGAAGGCCTCCTCGGCGCCGCTGCGCGCCTCCGCCTCGCCGTAACCGGCCCGTACCTGAAGCTCGTAGAGCGTCTGCGTGCGCATGGCGGTGACGTTGTGTGCGAGTTCCGGGTGCCGCTTCCAGACGGACTTCCTGAACTCGAACAGGGCCTCGTGGTCCAGGTCTTCGGCTGTGCCCGGGCGGTGCTCGGCGAGCCATGCCTGCTGTGCTTCCTCCGCGCGCAGCAGGGCCGGCTCGACGTCCCACAGCGTGTTGTCCAGGTCAAAGGTGACGACCTCGATCATCGCGCCACCCTCACGTCAGTCCCGGCGGCGCTTGGCCCGTGGATGAGCGGCGTCGTAGACCCTGGACAGGTGCTGGAAATCCAGGTGTGTGTAGACCTGGGTGGTGCTGATATTGGCGTGGCCGAGCAGCTCCTGCACCGCGCGCAGGTCGCCGCTGGATTCGAGCATGTGGCTGGCGAAGGAGTGGCGCAGCATGTGCGGGTGCACGTCCTGGTGCATGCCCGCGCGCCGGCCCTGCAGCCGCAGGCGCACCTGGATGGTGCGCGGGCTGATGCGACCCCCGCGGGTGCTGGTGAACAGTGCTTCCGCGTCGCCGTCGGGACGCACCTCAAGCCAGCGGCGGATGGCCTCCAGCGCCATGGTGCCCACCGGCACCGTGCGCGTCTTGTTGCCCTTGCCGGTGACCGTCAGCAGCCTGCTGTGCGCGTCGATGTCCGCCGTGTTCACCGCCGCCAGCTCCGCCAGGCGCAGCCCGGAGGAGTAGAACAGCTCCGCCATGGCGCGATCGCGCCGCGCTATCGGCGTGTCCTCGTCGAAGGCCAGGTAGCGGTCCACCTGGTCCGCGTCGAGGGTCTTGGGCAGTTGCCTGGGCCTGCGCGGCGCCTGCACGGCGGCGGCCGGATTGCGCGGCCGGCCGCTCTCGCGCCCGAGGTAATTGTAGAAAGAGCGGGCGGCGGACAGGCTGCGCTGGATACTGCTGCCGGCCAGTCCGCGCCGGTGCAGGGCGCTGACCCAGCCGCGGATGTCGGCCTCCTCGAGCTCTGCGGCGCCGCGCCCCGCCTTGTCTGCGTGGCGCGACAGGGACAGCAGGTCACGCCGGTAGTTGTCCAGGGTGTGCGGCGACAGCCTGCGCACGTCCCTGAGGTAGGTCAGGAACTGCTGCGCGGCGGGGTCGAGGGGGCCGGCTGTCTCGTTGGCCACGGGAGAGTCACGCCGCGTCGGAGTCCAGCCGCGGCAGCAGCCTGACGATGACGTCCGCGATGTGCGACAGGAACAGGGTGCCCACGTTGCTGTTGTAGCGGTTGGCGTCGGAACTGCCCACTGCGATCAGGCCCACGGGCTCGCCGGCGGCGCTCAGCGGCATCAGCGCCGCGGAACCGACTTCACCGCCCTCCGGGAACAGGAATTTGAGCTCCTCCGCCCGCAGGGTGCCGCTGACCGCCTTGTTCGAGCGCAGCAGCGGGCCGATCTCGACCCTGGCGTCCTCCAGGCTCTCAGAGCGGTAGCCATCGCCGCCCTCGCCATAGAGGATCATGCACGCGTGGTCCACGTCGAAGTCCTCGGCCATCGCCGTCGTGAACGCCTCGTACAGGTCGGCGGTGGACGCGGCCTCGAGCAGCCGCAGTACCAGCTCGCGGGTCTTCTCATACAGGAGGTCGTTTTCCCTGGCGTGGCCGGTCAGGGTGTTCAGGCGGTGGCGCATGTCCGTGTTGCGCTCGCGCAGTACGCTGACCTGCTTCTCCACGAGGGACACCGCACCGCCGGAGCGGTGGGAGATGTGCAGGTAGTCGAGCATGTCCGGGTTGCGTTCGAGAAAGTCGTCGTTGACTTTGAGATATTCGCGGACCAACTCGTCGTTGAGTTCGGCATCGGCAATCTGCACGGCACCGGCCCGCTCATTGCTGGCTGACATCGTTCCCACCTCCCCTGTTGCGGCTCTGCCCCGTCCGGGGCTTATAATTTTATCGATCCTTCAAACACCACCTCGGTGGGTCCGGTCATCAGTACCGGCTCGCCCTCCCCGCCCCAGGCTATAGACAGCTTACCGCCCGGCAGCTCAACTGTCACGGCCTCCCGCAGCCAGCCGCGAATATTACCGTACACGACCGCCGCGCAGGCGCCCGAGCCGCAGGCGAGGGTCTCCCCCACGCCGCGCTCGTACACGCGCAGCCGGATGCGCCGGTCGGACATCACCTGCATGAAGCCGGCGTTGGCGCGCTTCGGAAAATCCCGGTGGGACTCGACCAGGGGCCCGAGTGTCGCCACCGGCGCCTTGTCCACATTCTTGACCCGCAGCACCGCGTGGGGATTGCCCATGGACAGGGCGCCGATCTCCCGGTCCACGCCGTCCACCGACAGCGTATAGCGGTCGGCACGCTCCGCGGCGCGCAGGGGAATGTCGGCGGGGTCGAAGCGGGGCACGCCCATGTTCACCTCGACGTCGGTGCGGTTGCGTACGCGCAGTTCCAGGATTCCGGCCGCGGTCTCCACGGCGATCACCCGCTTGTTGGTCAGCTTCTTTTCGCGCACGAAGCGGGCGAAGCAGCGCGCGCCATTGCCGCACTGCTCCACCTCCTCGCCGTCGGCGTTGTAGATGCGGTAGCGAAAATCGACTTCGGGCTTGCGCGGGGCCTCCACTACCAGGACCTGGTCGCAGCCTATGCCGAAGTGCCGGTCGGCCAGCATCCTGATATCCCGGGTGCGCAGCCGGTACCGCTGGCTGATCAGGTCGATCACCACGAAGTCGTTGCCGGCGCCGTGCATCTTGGTGAACTGGAGGCGCATTACCCGCCTCCCGGCAGGCGGTGCTCGCCCCGCAGCAGGTCCGCGAGCGATTCCCGCTCGCGCACCAGGTGGACACTGTCGCCGTCGACCATGACCTCGGCGGCGCGGCAGCGGGTATTGTAATTGGAGCTCATCACGAAGCCGTAGGCGCCGGCGCCGAACAGCGCGAGCAGGTCACCCTGTCGAAGGGAGAGCTCGCGGCCGCGACCCAGGAAATCGGCGGTCTCGCACACCGGCCCCACCACGTCCCAGCTGGCGAGGGTGCCGTCGACGCCGCGCCGGACCGGCTGGATGTCAAGCCAGGCCTGGTAGAGCGCCGGGCGGATCATGTCGTTCATGGCGGCGTCGACGAGGGCGAAGTTGTGCTCCTCGGTGGCTTTCAGGTACTCCACCCGGGTGACCAGGATCCCGGCCAGCGCCGCAATGGAGCGCCCGGGCTCGAACAGCAGCGCGATGTCCCGGTCGCCCAGGGCCCGCCGTATCGCGCCGATGTACTCCGCCACGGAGGGCGGCTCCTCGTCCCGGTAGCGCACGCCCAGGCCACCGCCGAGGTCGAGGTGGCGGATCGCGATGCCCTCGTTCGCCAGGCTGTCCACCACCGCGAGCAGGCGCTCCAGTGCGGCGATGAAGGGGTCGATCTCGGTAAGCTGCGAACCGATGTGGCAGTCCAGCCCGAGCACCTCCACGTTGTCCAGCTCCGCCGCGCGGCGGTAGACGCGCAGGGCCTCGTCGACGCTGACGCCGAACTTGTTCTCGCGCAGCCCGGTGGAAATGTAGGGATGGGTCTTTGCGTCCACGTCGGGATTCACGCGCACGGACACCGGTGCCACCCGGCCCAGTTCGGCCGCGACACGGGCCAGCACCTCCAGTTCCGCGCCGGATTCCAGGTTGAAACAGTGAATGCCCAGCTCCAGCGCGCGCCGCATCTCGGCGGCGGTCTTGCCCACGCCGGAGAAAACGATTTTCGCCGGGTCCCCGCCCGCCGCGAGGACGCGCTCCAGCTCGCCGCCGGACACGATGTCGAAGCCCGCGCCGAGGCGTGCCAGGGTGTCGAGTACCGCGAGGTTGGAGTTCGCCTTTACCGCGTAGCACACCAGGTAGTCACACCCGACAAGGGCGTCCGTGTACGCCAGGTAGGCCCGCTCGAGCGCGGCCCGGGAGTAGATATAGCAGGGCGTGCCGTGGGCGGCGGCGATGTCCGCAACGGGTACGTCCTCGGCGAACAGGTCGCCCTCTCGGTAGGTGAACTGGCTCATGGTGGCTCAGCCGTCTTCTTTGGTAGACGGTGGCGCCTCGGTGGCGCCGGGGGCCGTGACCGCCGGGGCCTCCTCCGGGGGCATGTACAGCGGGCCCATCTGTCCGCAGCCGCCGAGAAGGGCAGCCAGCAGGAGGCAGTATGCGGCGGTGGCGCGTGTCATGTCGGCGGTCCGTTCGGGTCGGTACCCACGATCGGGAATTGGCGCGAATTATACCGTTCGCTAGTAAGGGGCGCTAACAGACCTTATTATTGAATAGTGCACACTTTGGTTTTTCCCGATGACTGAGTCCGAGTTCAACGCCCTCGTCGACGAGACCTTCGAGGGCCTGGAGATGGCCCTGGACGAGGTGGCGGACGGCGTGGACTACGAAAACGCCGGGGGCGTGCTCACCGTGGAGTTCGACAACGGCACCACCATGGTATTCAGTCGCCAGCCGCCCACGCGGCAGCTCTGGCTCGCCGCCCGGGCCGGCGGCTTTCACTTCGAGTACGACGCGGACGCAGGGGACTGGCGCGGCACGCGCGACGGGCAGTTGCTGCGGCCATTCACCGTCACGCAGATGCGCGAACAGGGGGAGATAGACATTGACTGGGGTTGACACGAGGTGGCGCTGCCTTGCACTGGCCGGCGCGCTGGGGGCCGCACTGCCGGCGGGGGCCAGCGAGCCGCTGTACGCGAAAAACCTGAGCCCGGTCGCCGGTTTGTTCGGCCTGCCCTCCCAGCGGGACGCCATGACCACCGACGCCGGCGAGTGGGAGATGGCGCTGCACTCGAGCGTCGCGAACAACTACGTCAATGACAACAACGCCCGGGAGTTTGTCAACTTCGACGGTGAGACCCTGCGCTTCGCCCTGGACCTGCGCGTCGGCATCGCCGAGAACTGGGATGTGCAACTGGAAGTTCCCTGGCTGGATCACTCGGGGGGCGAACTGGACAAGCTCATCGACGACTGGCACGACTTCTGGGGCATGTCGGACGGCGGGCGTTCCGAGGTGCCGCGGGACCTGCTGGATTTCACCTATGCCACTGCCGACGGCAGCTTCGGCCTGCAGGAGGACGCGTCGGGGCTCGGCGACATCAGCCTGTCGCTCAGCCACGCGTTCTACCGCACCGACAAGTCGGCGGCTACCGCCGTGCTGGGCTACAAGTTCGCCACCGGCGACGAGGACGACTTCACCGGCAGCGGCGCGGACGACGTCTACGTCGCGTTGCGCCTGTCCGGGGACCACCTCTCGGACCTGCCGCTCAGCTGGCACGGGCAGGTGGGGTACCTGCGTGCGGGTGACAGCGATCTCGTGGACGACTTCCAGGAAAAAAACCTGTGGTTCGGCGGTATTGCCATGGACTGGCAGTTCGCGCAGAACTGGTCGGCTATCGTGCAGGTGGATACCCACGAGGGGCCCCTCGACTCTGACCTCACCGCCACCGGCGACGAGGCCTTCCTGCTCACCGTGGGCGGGCGCTGGCGCTTCGCCCGCCACTGGGCACTGGATGTCAGCGTGGTCGAGGATATCCGGGTGGAGAGCGCGCCGGACGTCACCTTCCAGGCGAGCCTGCGCTACCGCTCCGGAGGCTGATCAGCCTGCCGCGGGCCTGCCCCGCAGCGTTTCCAGCGCCCGCTTCGCCGCGGCGGCCACCTGTACGGGGGCCGTGCCGCCGAGGTGGTCCCGCGCGGCCACCGACCCCTCCAGGGTGAGCACCTCGAACACATCCTCGTCGATATCCGCGCAGAATCCCTTGAGGGTCTCCAGGCTCATGTCGGCGAGGTCGGTGCCTGTGTCGACGCCGTGCGCCACCGCCTGGCCAACGACGTCGTGGGCGTCCCGGAAGGGCAGGCCGCGCCGCACCAGGTAGTCCGCCAGGTCAGTCGCCGTGGCGAAGCCCTTCAGCGCGGCCGCGCGCATGTTGTCCGCTCGCGGTGTGATCGTGGGAACCATGTCGGCAAAGGCGCGCAGGCAGTCGAGCACCGTGTCCACCGTGTCGAACAGGGGCTCCTTGTCCTCCTGGTTGTCCTTGTTGTAGGCCAGCGGCTGGCTCTTCATCAACGTGAGCAGTGCGATCAGGTGGCCGTTGACCCGGCCGGTCTTGCCGCGCACCAGTTCGGGCACGTCCGGGTTTTTTTTCTGCGGCATGATGGAGGAGCCCGTGCAGAAGCGGTCGGGCAGCTCGACGAAGTCGAACTGTGCCGAGGTCCACAGCACCAGCTCCTCGGACATGCGCGAGAGGTGCGTCATCAGCAGCGCGGCGAAGGCGCAGAATTCCACGGCGAAGTCGCGGTCGGACACGGAGTCCAGGGAGTTTGCCGTCGGCCGGTCGAAGCCGAGCGCCGCGGCGGTCTGCTCCCGGTCGATGGGGAATGTTGTGCCGGCGAGCGCAGCGGCGCCCAGGGGAGACTGGTTCAGGCGCGCGCGGCAGTCCGCGAGGCGGCCGTAGTCGCGTTCCAGCATCTCGTTCCAGGCCAGCAGGTGGTGCCCGAACACGACGGGCTGCGCGACCTGCAGGTGCGTAAAGCCGGGCATGATCACGTCGGTGTTGTCCGCAGCGAGTTCGACGATGCCGGTTTGCAGCCGCGTGAGTTCGGCGGCGGCGCGATCGATCGCCTCGCGCAGGTAGAGGCGGATATCCGTCGCCACCTGGTCGTTGCGCGAGCGGCCGGTGTGCAGTTTCTTGCCCGCGTCGCCCACCAGTTCGGTGAGCCGGGCCTCGATGTTCATGTGCACGTCCTCGAGTTCGACGGACCACGGGAAACTGCCGTCGGCAATCTCCGCGGCGATGCGCTCGAGACCGCCCTCGATGTCCGTCAGCTCGGCGTCGCCGAGTATGCCCGCGGCGGCGAGCATGCGAGCGTGCGCGCGGGAGCCCTCGATATCCTGCGCGGCCATGCGCTGGTCGAAGTCCACCGAGGCGGTGAAACGCTGTACGAAGGCGTCGGTCGCCTCGCTGAAGCGCCCGCCCCACAGTTTGCTTGTGTCCCTGTCCTCGCTCATGCCAGGTGGTTCCGTTGCAGGTGGTTACGAGAGTGCGCGTCCGTGCCCGGGTGCGCGTAATTGTTTGGTCTTGTCCCGGCCAGACAAGGGTGCAAGTATATCAGCAACAGGCACGAGGGGGCGCAACTATGGGGCCTGCAACGGGGCAATCGGGGACGGTGGAGGACTTTTTCCTCCCGGACCTGTGCGCGCCGCGTTCCGTGCTGCTCATGATCCTCCTCGCGGAGCTGCTGGTGCTCGTGCACGTCCTGGCCGCCAGCGGCGTGCCGGGATTCGACTGGACCCTGCTCGCCTCCGGCTCGCTGCTCGTGCAGTGGGTGACGCTGCTGAGCGCCGGTTTGCTGTGTCAGCTGCGCGGTCCCCTCAGCACCCTGTCGCTCGCCGCGGCGTCCTCCACCTGCCTGCTCGTCGTCGGGGTCGTCACCCTGGCCAGCTCCTTCGTCGCGCACCTGCTCGCGCCCCCCCTGGAGGTGGCCGGCGGCGTCACGGGCTGGGTCCTGCTGCGCAACGTGCTCGTCGCCGTTGTCGCCGCGGGCATAGCCCTGCGCTATTTTTACCTGCAGCACCAGCTGCAGCGCCAGGAGAAATTCGAACTGCAATCGCGCCTCGATTCGCTGCGCAACCGGATTCGCCCCCACTTCCTGTTCAATACGCTCAACAGCATCGCGAGCCTGATTCAGTCGCGACCGGAAGTCGCCGAGAAAGCGGTGGAAGACCTGGCGGAGTTGTTCCGCCTGAGCCTGCGCGAGGAACAGCGCGACACCACCGTGGCCGACGAGCTGCACGTGTGTGAACTCTACCTCGGTATCGAGAAGCTGCGCCTGGGGGAGCGGCTCCGGGTGGACTGGGCGGTGGACCCGTTGGCGCGCAACCAGGCCATGCCCAGCCTGTTGCTGCAGCCGCTGGTGGAGAATGCGATCTACCACGGCATATCCACCCTGCCGGAGGGCGGTACCGTGCAGATCGCGGTGGCCTGCGAAGGCGGTGACCTGCGCGTCGCGGTGGAAAATCCGGTGGGCCGCAGCCCGGTGCGTGCGCGGGGCAACAAGCTCGCGCTGGAGAACATCCGGCGCCGGCTCGAGGCGCTGCACGGTGCCGGCGGTCGGCTCGAGGTGCAGCCCGGCGACGAGCAGTATCGCGTCGAGCTGCGCTACCCGCGGGAGAGCCCGGCGTGAAGGTGCTGCTTGTCGACGACGAGCACCTGGCGCGGGAACGGCTGCTGCGCCTCGTGGGTAAGGTGCGGCCCGACGCCGAATGTGTGCAGGCTGCCGACGGGATAGAGGCGCTGGCCCGGGCGGAGGAGCACGCGCCTGACCTCGTGTTGCTGGATATCGCGATGCCGGGCATGGACGGCATCGAGGTCGCCGCCGCGCTGGACGGCGTCGAGAATCCCCCGGCGATCATCTTCTGCACGGCCTACGACGAGTACGCGCTGCAGGCGCTGCAGCACCAGGCGGTGGCCTACCTGCTCAAGCCCGTGCGCGAGGCGCAGCTCGTGCGGGCCCTGGAGGGCGCCGGGCGGGTCAATCGCGTGCAGCTCGCCAGCCTGCGGGACAGCGCCGGCAGCGCGCGCACCCATATCAGTCACCAGTCGCGTCGCGGTATGGAGTCCGTGCCGCTCGAAGAGGTGCGCTGCCTGGTCGCCGAGGACAAGTACGTGACCGCCTGCACGCCGGACAGCGAGCTGATCATCTCCGAGTCCCTGGTGGAGCTGGAGTCTGAGCTGGGGGACAGCTTCCTGCGCTGCCACCGCAACGCGCTGGTGGCGGCGGCCCATGTCACCCGGTTGCAGCGGGACGGGGAGGGTGCATGGTACCTGGAGCTCGACGGCGTCGAGCGCCGTGTGCAGGTGAGCCGGCGCCACCTGAAATCGGTGCGGGAGCGACTCGCCGACCGCTGACCGGTATCGCGGGCGCTTCGCCGCGCCACCCCCCGGCTGTTATCATGGCCGCCCCTGTTTCCCGGAGCCCCCGGATGTCCCGCAAACTGACCATCGCCACCCGAGAGAGCCCCCTTGCGCTGTGGCAGGCGGAGTTCGTGCGGGACGCGCTGCAGGCCGCGCACCCGGGGCTGGCGGTGGAGCTGCTGGGCATGACGTCCCGCGGCGACCAGCTGCTGGACACGCCGCTGGCCAAGGTCGGCGGCAAGGGCCTGTTCGTGAAGGAGCTGGAAACTGCCCTGCTGGAGGGCCGCGCCGACATCGCGGTGCACTCCATGAAAGATGTGCCGGCGACGTTTCCCGCTGGCCTTGGGCTGGGTGTGGTGTGCGAGCGGGAAGACCCCACGGACGCCCTGGTAAGCAACCGGTTCGCCGCCCTGGGGGCATTGCCCGCGGGAAGTGTGGTCGGTACCTCCAGCCTGCGGCGGGAGTGCCAGCTGCGCGCGCGCCGGCCGGATCTCGAGGTGCGCTTCCTGCGCGGCAACGTGAACACGCGGCTGGCGAAACTCGACGCCGGTGACTACGACGCCATCATCCTCGCCAGCGCCGGGTTGAAGCGCCTGGGTCTGGCCGCGCGCATCGCCGAGCGCCTGACCCCGGAGGATTCACTGCCCGCCGGTGGCCAGGGTGCCGTCGGCATCGAGCTGCGCGCGGACGATGCGGGCACCGCCGCGCTGCTGGCGCCCCTGCACCACGAGGCCAGCGCGCGCCGCGTGGAGGCAGAGCGCGCCATGAACGCGCGCCTCGAGGGTGGCTGCCAGGTGCCCATCGCCTGTTTCGCCGAGTACGCGGCCCCCGGGGAACTGTGGCTGCGCGGCCTGGTGGGCCGTCCCGACGGGACACAGTTGTTGCGCGCCGAGGCCCGCGGCCCCGAGGTCAACGCCGCGGCCCTCGGTGTCGCGGTCGCGGAGTCCCTCCTGGAGCAGGGAGCGGGTGCGATCCTGGCCGAGGTCCATGGCGGCTGAGGCCGCGCCGTTTGGCGCGGTCCTCGTGACGCGTCCGACGGGGGAGGCCGCCGACGCGCTGGTCGCGACCCTGCGGTCCGAGGGGTTCAGGGTGCATCACCGCCCGCTGCTGGAACTGCACCCGCTCGAGGCGTTGAGCCCGCCAGCCCACGCGGCGGTGGTCGACCTCGACCTGTACCAGCACGTGATCTTCATCAGCGCCAACGCCGTGCGCTTCGGCCTGGAGCGCATCGACAACTACTGGCCACAACTGCCTGTTGGTCTGGCCTGGTACGCCATAGGTGAGGCCACCGCGGCGCTCCTGTCAGATCGTGGTATCGACGCCCGCTCACCGGGCGAGGACATGACCAGCGAGGGACTGCTGGCACTCCCGCCCCTGGCCTCGGTGGGCGACGACCGCGTGTTGCTGGTCAAGGGGGAGGGGGGGCGCGACACCCTGCGCCGTGAGCTCGAGTCGCGGGGGGCGCGGGTGGACGAACTGAGCTGTTACCGGCGCGCCTGTCCCGACCTCGCGCGTGGAGCGCTGGCGGCGGAACTCGCCGACGAGGGCATCGCCACCGTGCTGCTCAGCAGCGGCGAGGGACTGGCCAATTTCCGGCGGTTGCTTAGCCCGGCGGAATTCTCTAACTTTAGTTACCTGTGCCTGGTGGTCCCGTCGGCACGGGTCGCACGACAGGCCCGCGAGGCGGGTTTTGCGACGGTCGTCACCGCCGCCAACGCCTCGGACCGCGCCATGTTGCGGGCACTGAAGAACCTGGACCCCGCCCCGGAGACCCGCCAGTGAGCGACAAGCAAGACACCGATACCGAAGACACCGATCCCGAAGACAAGGGCAGCGAAGACTCCCGGGGGGACGCCCCCGCCGTGGCGCAGCCGGCCGCCCCGGCCCCGCAGGCGACCGCGAAAACAGAGAAGACGAAGTCATCCTCCGGCATTGCCTGGCTGGCGCTGTTGCTGGTGCTCGCGCTCGGCGCGGGTGCGGGCTGGCTGGTGCCGCAGCTGCAGCAGGGCGGCGCGGACCTCGAAGCGCGCCTCAGCCGCCTGGAGTCCGACGCCGGCCGCGATACAAACGACCTGCAATCCCTCGGAGCGGAGTTGCGCGGAGAGATGAACGCGAAGCTGGGTGACCTGGAGTCGGAGGTCGCCGCCAACAGCGCGCAGTTCTCCCAGGCAATCGTGGCGGTGGAGGCCCAGCTCGCGGAGCAGCGTGCGGAACTGTCCCGTTTCACCGCAAACGACCGTTCCAGCTGGTTAATGGCGGAGGCCGAGTACCTGCTGCGGCTCGCCAACCAGCGCCTGATCATGGCCGGCGACACCGTCGCTGCGCGGGCCCTGCTCACCAGCGCGGACTCGGTGCTGCGGGAAATCGACGACGTCGGCCTGCACACGGTACGCGGCGCAGTGGCGTCGGACCTCGCGGCAGTGCGCGCGGTGCCCGTCATCGACGTCGAAGGCATCTACCTGCGCCTGGCGGCGCTGATCGAGCAGGCGGACAGCCTGACCATTTTCACCATACCCGATATCGAGGAGTCTGAGCGCCCCGAGGCGGCGGAGGACTGGCAGGGGCGGCTGCGCCAGGGCTACGAGGACGCCCTGCTGAAACTCTCCGATTACATAGTCATCCGGCGCCGCGACGTGCCCATGCAGGCCCTGATGGATCCGCAGTTCGAAGGCCTCGTGCGGCAAAACCTGCGCATGTTGCTCGAACAGGCCCAGGTGGCGCTGCTCTCGGGCAACCAGGCGCTGTACAGCGAGAGCCTGGATCGCGCGCTGCACTGGCTGTTGCAGTTCCGCGACACGGACGCCGCCACCGCCGGCGCCATGTGGAAGGAGATAGAGCGCCTGGCCACCACGCGCATCGGGGTGGACATGCCCGACATCTCCAACTCGCTGCGCGCCCTGGACGCGGCCATGGAGGCGCGCCTGGACGACCGAGAGGGAGGCGCGGGATAGACTGATGCGCACACTCTTTGCCTTCTCCCTGTTCGCCCTCCTGCTGGGCGTCGGTGTTGTCGCCCTGATCGAGACGGACCCTGGCTACGTACTCGTGTCCTACGGCAACTACACGCTCGAAACCAGCCTGTGGGTCGGGCTGGTGCTGCTCACTGTCGCGCTGCTCCTGTTCTACATCCTTCTGCGGATCGTGCTTAGGCTCGTGGGCGGCCAGCGCTCCCTGGCCAGCTGGCTGGGCAACCGGCGCAGCGAGGGCGCCCAGCGCAACACCACGCGCGGGGTGATCAGCTATGTCGAGGGCAACTTCGCGCGCGCGCGCAGGCAGCTGTTGCGCGGCGCCCGCGGCGGCAGCGCCCCACTGCACAATTACCTGCTCGCCGCACGCGCCAGCGATTACATGGAGGAGCCCGAGCGCCTGGAGGAGTTCCTGCAGTCCGCCGTCGAGGCGGATTCGGACGCGGCACTGGCCGCGGACATCATCCGCGCCGAGGCCAGCCTGCGCGGCGGCGACAACGCGCGCGCCCGGGCGCTGCTGGAGGAGCACCGCGGCAATGCCGGCCGGCACCCGCGGGTGCTCGCGCTGTTGCAGCAGGCCTGCGAGGGGCAGGGCGACGGCGACGCGCTGCTGGCGCTGCTCCCGGACCTGCGTCGGCACAAGCAGTTGTCCGACGAGGAGCTGGCGCGACTCGAGCGCGATGTCCACCGGCGCCGCCTGCAGGACGCAACCGATGCCGCCGGGCTGGAGGCCGCCTGGCACTATGTCTCCCCCGACCTCAAGCGCGCGCCCGAACTGGTGCGGCTGTACGTTCGACGCCAGATCGATCTCGGCGAGGACGCGGGCGCCGCGAAGTCGGTGGTGCGGGCGCTGAAACGCGGCTGGGACCCGGAACTGGTGCGGCTCTACGGGCTGATCGGCGGCGACAACGTCTCGGGCCGCCTGACCCAGGCGGAGCGCTGGCTGCCGGATCACCCGGAGGATGCGCAGCTGCTGCTGTGTCTCGGCCGCCTGTGCCTGCGTGACAAGCTGTGGGGCAAGGCCCGGGACTATTTCGAGAGCAGTTACCGCGCGGAACCCGGCGCGGAGGTCTGCGCCGAACTCGGTCGCCTGCTGCTGGGGCTCGGAGAGCCGAAAGTGGCCGCGGCCTATTACCGGGAGGGCCTGTCGGCGCGGGAGTCGGACCTGCCGGAGCTGCCCCTGCCGGACAAGATCGTCGCGGACCACCACCTGCTGGAGCGGGTGGAGAACTAGACCTCTGCCAGAGGTTGGCGCAATTGGCGCAACAGTAACGCCAACCCAAGGATGAGTAGCACCGGTGTCGGAGAGAGCGGCATCTCCACGGGGCTTGTCCTGGCTACCAGTCCGTCCGGAATGACACCGAAGATAACGCACCTGTCGGGTTCTTCCGGCGAGCAAATTGTAGCGCCGTAGTCCCAGGTGCCTTCGCCGTCCGAGATGAAAATGGCCGCCGATTGGGAAGAGCAGGTGGGGTAGACAATCAGGTCGCAGTCTTTCGACTCGTCGAGTATCAGGTTCAGGACTTCCAGTTGCGACAGGTCGGGGGACAGGAGCCACTCAATGGACCAGATGGCCGCCTCATCGAAGCTGCCGTCGTAGATCGCACCGGGGTCGGTACCAAAGTCCACCTCCAGTTCCACCCCTGCGCCAGTGTCGCCGCTGGGCCCCGGCAGCGAAATCCAGCCGCCGGGTGCCTGCCACTCGGTACCGTCCGGATATTCCGCGCCGATATAAATATCAAAGATGAGCCCCGCCGAGGCGGGCGCACCATGTATAAGGGCGGTGAGTAATACCGCCATGACGGTGAGGATCTTCGCTGGTGTCTGTCGTTTGAACAAACTGCTCTCCCGGTGTCTGCGTGGTATCCGGATTTTGTAAGGCAAGTTTCGCGCCAAGGAGGAGCGCAGGCCGTAGCCGCGGCTGCATCGCATCACGGGAGAGCCCGCCCGGTGTTTCGGTGTAAGACTTCCTGACACTCGTAATTGATGCCGCTAGCTGCCTGGACGGGGAATGCCGAGGCTATCCCATAGCTCGTCGACCCGCTGCTTCACCGCCTCATCCATTACGATGGGGCGGCCCCACTGGCGCTCCGTTTCCCCCGGCCACTTCGACGTGGCGTCCATACCCAGCTTCGAGCCCAGGCCCGACACCGGCGACGCGAAGTCGAGGTAGTCGATCGGCGTGTTGTCGACGAACACGCAATCGCGGCGCGGGTCCATGCGCGTGGTCAGCGCCCACACCACGTCCTTCCAGTCCCGGGCGTCGACGTCGTCGTCGGTGACAATGACGAACTTGGTGTACATGAACTGGCGCAGGAAGGACCACACCCCGAGCATGACGCGCTTGGCGTGGCCGGGGTACTCTTTGCGCATGGTGACCACCGCCAGGCGGTAGGAGCAGCCCTCCGGCGGCAGGTAGAAATCCGTGATTTCGGGGAACTGCTTTTTCAGGATGGGCACGAACACCTCGTTGAGGGCCACGCCGAGCACGGCGGGTTCGTCCGGCGGCCGGCCGGTGTAGGTGCTGTGGTAGATTGGCGACTCCCGGTGGGTGATCGCCTCCACGGTGAACACGGGAAACTGCTCGACCTCGTTGTAGTAGCCCGTGTGGTCGCCGAAGGGCCCCTCGTCGGCAATTTCACCCGGTTCCAGGTAGCCCTCGAGGATGTACTCCGCCGTCGCCGGCACCTGCAGGTTGTGCTCCCGGCAGGTGGCGGTGTAACACTCGGTCAGCTCCGTCTTCGCGCCGCGCAACAGCCCGGCGAAGGCGTACTCGGAGATGGTGTCCGGGACCGGCGTGACCGCGCCGAGGGTCGTCGCGGGATCGGCGCCCAGGGAGACCGCCACCGGGTAGCGCTCGCCGGGGTGCTGCAGCTGCCAGTCGCGGTAGTCGAGAGCGCCGCCGCGGTGGGACAGCCAGCGCATGATCAGCTTGTTCCGGCCCAGCAGCTGCATGCGGTAGATGCCCAGGTTCTGGCGCTCCTTGTTTGGGCCACGGGTGATGACCAGCGGCCACGTTACGAGCGGCGCCGCGTCGCCCGGCCAGCAGGTCTGGATGGGCAGGCTGTGCAGGTCGACGTCCTCGCCCTCTTTGACATGGTGCTGGCAGGGGGCGTTGCGCACCATTTTCGGGCCCATGTTCAGCACCTGCTTGAGGACCGGCGCCTTGTCCCACAGTTCGCGCATGCCCTTCGGCGGGTCCGGCTGGCGCAGGTAGGCCAGCAACTCGCCTATCTCACGCAGTGCGGCGATATCGTCCGCCCCCATACCCATGGCGACGCGCTTCTCGGTCCCAAACAGGTTGGCCAGGACGGGCACGGAGTGGCCCCTGGGGTTTTCGAACAGCAGGGCGGGGCCGCCGGCGCGCAGGGTGCGGTCGGCGATCTCGGTCATTTCCAGGTGCGGGTCGACCTCGGTGCGCACGCGGACCAGCTCGCCGCATTTTTCGAGCTCGGAGATGAAGTCCCTGAGGTCAGCGTATTTCACAAACAGCGAAGCGTCGCCGGAAGGGCATCGGATCTATTTGCGCTTCATGGATTTGAAGAATTCCTCGTTGGTCTTGGTTTCCTTCAGCTTGTCGGAGAGGAACTCGATGGCGGGGAGGTCCTCCATGCCGTGCAGCAGCTTGCGCAGGATCCACATGCGCTGCAGTTCGTCGTCGGCGGTCAGCAATTCCTCGCGCCGGGTGCCGGAACGGCGAATGTTGATGGCGGGGTATACGCGCTTCTCCGCCACCTTGCGGTCCAGGTGCAGCTCGAGGTTACCCGTGCCCTTGAACTCCTCGTAGATCACCTCGTCCATCTTGGAGCCCGTGTCGATCAGCGCGGTGGCGATGATGGACAGGCTGCCGCCTTCCTCGATATTCCGCGCCGCACCGAAGAAGCGCTTCGGGCGCTCCAGCGCGTGGGCGTCGACACCACCGGTCAGTACCTTGCCGGAGCTCGGGATGACGGTGTTGTAGGCGCGCGCCAGGCGGGTGATGGAGTCCAGCAGGATGACCACGTCGCGCTTGTGCTCGACGAGGCGCTTGGCTTTTTCGATGACCATGTCCGCGACCTGTACGTGGCGGGCGGGGGGCTCGTCGAAGGTCGAGGCCACCACCTCGGCGCCGCGCACACCGACGGAGCGCTGCATCTCGGTCACTTCCTCCGGTCGCTCATCGATCAGCAGGACGATGATGTAGCACTCCGGGTTGTTGGTGATAATCGCCTGGGCGATGTTCTGCATCATGATCGTCTTGCCCGCCTTGGGCGGCGCCACGAGGAGCCCCCGCTGGCCCTTGCCGATGGGCGAGACGAGGTCAATGATGCGGCCGGTCAGGTCCTCGGTGCTGCCGTTGCCCTGCTCCAGGGTGAGGCGCTCGTCCGGGAACAGGGGCGTCAGGTTTTCGAACAGGATCTTGCTCTTGGACTGCTCGGGCTTGCTGAAATTGACCTCGTCGACCTTGAGCAGCGCGAAGTAGCGCTCGGAGTCCTTCGGCGGGCGAATCTTCCCGGATATGGTGTCGCCGGTGCGCAGGTTGAAGCGGCGGATCTGGCTGGGCGAGACGTAGATGTCGTCGGGACCGGCGAGATAGGAGCTGTCGGCGGAGCGCAGGAAGCCGAAGCCGTCCTGCAGGATCTCCAGGACGCCGTCGCCGTAGATGTCCTCGCCGCTCTTCGCGTGCTTCTTGAGGACCGCGAAGATGATGTCCTGCTTGCGCGAGCGCGCCATGTTGTCCAGGCCCATCTCCTTGGCAATATCGATGAGGTCCTGGGTGGATTTGGTCTTTAGATCGGTAAGATTCATAGAAAATACGGGTGTGAACGTCTTGGGAAGAGGAAGGAAGGTGAATAATGTAAAACTGGGAAGCCGGTCGGAGAGGCCGACGCGTTAGCGCTTCAAATCGAGTTTCAGGGCTGTTTTTTGAACTAGTTTCGGAGCTTTTTTTGAGCTGTTTTTGGAGCTGTTTTTGAGCTGTTAGTGCACGGGAACGTGCGACGGGAGGGAATGTAGCACGCCCGGATAGGCCCGTCTACAGCTTTTTTTGCCCGGATTGCGGGCCGGATTCAGGGGTCGGGGCCCGGCTGCGCCGGGCCCTGCGATTCAGATCACTTCCTGGACAAATTCGGTGAGCTGGGTCTTGGACAGGGCTCCCACCTTGGTCGCCTCGGCGTTGCCGTCCTTGAAGACGATCAGGGTGGGGATGCCGCGAATGCCGAACTTCGGCGGGATATCGGGGTTGGCGTCCACGTCGACCTTGCACACCTTGAGCTTGCCGTCGTACTCGGCGGCGAGCTCGTCCAGCACGGGTGCGATCATCTTGCAGGGCCCGCACCACTCGGCCCAGAAGTCCACCAGTACCGGGACTTCGGAGTTCAATACCTCAGCGTCGAAGGTGGAATCGCTGACGTGCACGATCTGTTCAGACATGGTGTTCTCCACTGGCTTGCGGCTGCGCGCCGCCACTTTTCGAGGGGGGTAATCATACCACCGGGCCGCCTCGACACAACTGCCGCCGCTAGAGCATTTCGGCATGCTCATATTGCGTAAAGGTATAGATGAAAAGGGAACTTCCGGCCCCGCCGCGCGCCCTTTCAACGGCGGCGGGGAAGGCGTAGTCTTGCCACAACAACAGGGCGTACCGGTACTTCAGATTGGGTAAACGACAACTGGCTGTTATTCTCGCAGTCGCCGCGGCCCTGGCCGCCGTGTTCGCCCTCGATCTCGGCGCCTATCTCGAATTCGGCGTGCTGGTGGCGCGCATCGACGAGCTGCGCGACTGGTACGCCGCCAACCCGGTCCTGGCAGGTGCCGCCTATTTCGCGATCTACGTCGCCGTCGCCGCGCTGTCCATTCCCGGTGCCGCCGTCATGACCCTGGCGGGCGGTGCCCTGTTCGGCTTCTGGTACGCGTTGGTCCTGGTGTCCTTTGCCAGCAGCCTGGGTGCGACCCTGGCCTTCCTCGTGTCCCGGGTGTTGTTGCGCGACTGGGTGCAGTCGCGTTTTGACAGGCAGCTGGCCGCGGTCAACGCCGGTTTCGCCCGCGACGGTGAGTTCTACCTGTTTTCCCTGCGCCTGGTACCCCTGTTCCCGTTTTTTGTCATCAACCTGCTTATGGGACTGTTGCCGGTGCGTGCATGGCCCTTCTACTGGGTGTCGCAGGTGGGCATGTTGCCCGCCACCGCCGTGTACGTGAACGCGGGAACGCAGCTGGGCCAGCTCGAATCGGCATCGGGCATATTGTCTGCACCGTTGATCGGCTCCTTCGTCCTGCTCGCACTGTTTCCATTCCTGGCGCGGTGGGTACTGCGCCGCTTGCGTGCGCGCCGCGCCCTCGCCGGGTACACCCGCCCCGCAGGGTTCGACACCAATCTCATCGTGATCGGCGCGGGTTCCGCCGGCCTGGTAGCCTCGCTGATCGCTGCGACGGTGAAGGCAAAAGTGACGCTCATCGAGCGGCATCGTATGGGCGGCGACTGCCTCAATACCGGGTGTGTCCCGAGCAAGGCGCTGATCCGGTCCTCGCGGATCGCCCAGTACCTGCGGCGCTCGTCGGAGTTCGGGCTCGGTGCCGTGCCCGTGGATATTGACTTCCCCGCGGTGATGGAGCGGGTACAGGCGGCGGTACGGACGATCGAGCCCCACGATTCCGTGGAGCGCTACACCGAACTCGGTGTGGACTGCGTCGCCGGGGACGCCCGCATCGTCTCACCCTGGGAGGTGGAGGTGGACGGCCGGGTCATCAGCGCCCGGCACATCGTCATCGCCTCCGGCGCCCGGCCGCGGGTGCCGGACATCGAGGGGCTCGCGGATCTCGACTACCTGACCTCGGACACGATCTGGGAGCTGCGCGAGCAGCCGCGGCGCCTGCTGGTGCTGGGCGGCGGCCCCATCGGCTGCGAACTGGCACAGGCCCTCGCCGGCCTGGACACCGACGTGACGCTGGTAACACGCGCTGCGCGCCTCCTGCCGAGGGAGGACCCGGAGGTCGGGGAAAGACTGCTCGAGGCGTGTACCCGCCGCGGCATGACGATCCTGTTGGACAGCGAGCCCCGGGCATTCGGCGCCGGCCCGGATGGGCAGCGTTGCGTCGTGGCGACCCCGGAGGGCGAGCGGGAACTGGTCTTCGACCGGGTGCTGGTGGCCACGGGCCGCACCCCCAACGTGGAGGGCCTCGGCCTGGCGGACCTGGGCATCGGTCTGACAGCGCAGGGCGCGGTGGAAGTCGACGAGTTTCTCGCCACGGCGATGCCGACGATTTACGCGTGCGGCGATGTGGCCGGCCCGTTCCTGTTTACCCACATGGCCAGTCACCAGGCCTGGTACGCGTCGGTCAACGCCCTGTTCGGCCGCTTCCGCCGGTTTCGGGTGGACTACTCCGTGGTGCCCTGGGCCACGTTTACCTACCCGGAAGTGGCGCGGGTCGGGCTGGGCGAGGCGGAGGCGGGGGAGCGCGGTATCCCTGTGGAGGTGACGCGCTACGACCTGGCGGGCCTGGACCGCGCCATCGCCGACGGCGAGGCGTCCGGGTTTGTCAAAGTGCTGACCGCCCCCGGCCGCGACCGCATTCTCGGTGTCACGATCGTCGGTTATCATGCGGCGGAGCTGGTCGGCGAGTTCGTGCTGGCGATGAAGCACGGCATCGGCCTGAACAAGATTCTCGGTACGATCCATATCTACCCCACCCTCGGCGAGGCCAACAAGTTCGCCGCGGGTGAGTGGCGCAAGGCGCGCAAGCCCGAGGGGCTGTTGCGCTGGGTGGAGCGCTACCACAACTGGAACCGGGGCTGAAGCGCTGCCCCTCACACACAGGAGTACACCGTTATGAGCAGGGTCGCCGTCATTCTTTCGGGCTGCGGGGTCTACGATGGGGCCGAGATCAACGAGGCGGTCCTGACGCTGCTCTCCCTCGAGCAGCAGGGTGCGACCTACCAGTGTTTCGCACCGGACAAGGAGCAGATGCACGTGATCAACCACCTCACGGGTGAGCCCGCCGAGGGCGAGACGCGCAACGTGCTGGTGGAAGCCGCACGCATCGCACGGGGCGAGGTGCTGGCGCTGACGGAGGCCGATGCGAAGGATTACGACGCACTGGTCGTCCCGGGCGGTTTCGGTGCGGCGAAAAACCTGTGCAACTTCGCCGTCGCCGGCGCCGACATGGAGATCGACCCGGAATTCCTGGCGCTGGCCCGCGCGTTCCACCAGGCGGGTAAACCCATCGGCCTGATCTGCATCGCCCCCGTAATGGCCGCGGCCATCTGCGGCGAGGGCACCCGGTGCACCATCGGCAATGACTCCGAGACCGCCTCCGCCATCGAGGCCATGGGTGGTGAACACCTCGAATGTCCCGTCTCGGAGGCGCGGGTGGACGCCGACAGGCGGATGGTCACCACCCCGGCCTACATGCTCGCCGGCAAGGTCAGTGAGGCCTACGGGGGTATCAGCGACTGCGTCACCGAGGTGCTCGCGCTGACCCGCACGTGAGCCGGTCCTGGCACGTCTACATCCTGCGCTGCGCCGACGGCACGCTGTACACCGGCGTGGCGCGCGACCCCGCGCGGCGCCTGCGCCAGCACAACGGTGAGCTGGCGGGGGGGCCGAGGTATACCAGCGGACGCCGGCCGGTGGAACTGTTGTGGAGTGAGAGCGCCACTGACCGCGGCAGCGCCCAGCAGCGCGAGGCCCGGATCAAGCGGATGAGCCGCGAGGAGAAATTGGCCCTGGTGCGTGCCTGATTCTCATTTTTGACCCCGGCTTTCGACAGCCCCGCCGTGCTGGTCTAGTCTCAGTGGTCCGGCGTGTTGGCGTAGTCCCTCAAAGGGAGAGGAGTACCGCAGTTTGAAGTACCTGTTCATCAAGTTGGTGCGCAAGGCCTTCCCCCTGGCTTTCCTCGACCCGGAAGGCGACAAGGGCATCGCCAAGATCGGTCATCGCGAGTACATCGGCGGCCACTGGGAGGAGATCGGCCAGCTGCAGTTCGATTTCCTCCTGTCCAGGGGCCTGCGGCCCGACAGCTACCTGTTGGACATCGCCTGCGGCTCGCTGCGCCTGGGTGTCAGGGCCGTCCCCTATCTCGAAGAGGGTCACTACCTGGGTATCGAGAAAGAGCGCGGCCTCGTGGAGGCCGGGATTGCCGAGGAACTGGGTCCGGAACTGGCGGCGGCGAAGAAGCCGCGCATAGAGATCTCCGACGCTTTCGAGTTCGAGAAACTGGGCCAGCAGGCGGACTTCGCCATGGCGCAGTCGCTGTTCAGCCACCTGCCGCCCAGTCTCATCGAAAAATGCTTCACCAACCTGCACCCGTGGCTGCGCGACGACGGCGTGTTCTACGCGACGTATTTCGAGGTCCCGGAGCCGAGGCGCAATCCCGAGAAGCCGCACGACCACGGCTACTTTGCCTACACGGCGCAAGAGATGTGCGCGTTCGGCGAAAACTGCGGTTTTCGCGCAAATTACATCGGCGACTGGAAGCACCCGCGAGGGCAGGTCATCGTCGAGTATCGCAAGGGCTGAACCCGGGCTCAGATTCTCCGCGCCATGCCGATGGACTTCGGCGTGGTGGGCTCAAAACCGAACTTGCGGTACAGGGCCGGGGAATCGTTGTCCGCGATCAGTGAGACGTAAGCGGATTCCGGCGCGTTCTCCTCGATAAAATCCATTAGCGCGCGCATCACGCGTGTGCCGAGTCCACGCCGCTGGTAGTCCGGGTGTACCGCGACGTCCACGATTTCAAAATTGCAGCCGCCGTCGCCGAGCACGCGACCCATTGCCACCAGCAGGTCGCCGTCGCGAACCGTCGCCGCGAACAGGGAGTTCGGCAGGCCGCGCTGCGCAGCCTCCCGGGTCTTGGTGGACATGCCGGCCAGGCGGCGCAGTTCGCGGTACTCCTCGACACCCGGGGTGTCTGCCGTCAGCGCGTAAGTTTCTGTGTCTGCCATGCTCTTTTGCCGGGCCCCGCTCAGGAGTCCTTCTCGTGCAGCGAGATGATGGTCCTGGCGCCGACGGAGGGTGCCATGTGTTGACGTTGAACCGCGATGTAGGCGGGGTCGGCAAAAAATGCCTCCATTTTTTCCCTGCTCGGAAAGCTGATGGTAAAGACACGATTGATGGGCTCCGGCGTCTTTGCCAGCAGCACCTCCGATACCCGGAAGTCGTAACCGAATTCACCGCCGTAGCGCGCGAGTATCGGCAGCATACCCTCGCGGTAGCGCCGGTAACCCGCCTCGTCGGTAATATCGAGACCGACGATCCGCTCGTAGGCCATGCGCGTTCCCCCCGTGACGACTGGGCGACAGTATACCGGCTGGTCGGTACGGGTGGGGCCCGGCGCTGACAGCCTGGCCGCCTGTCCTATAGACTGGCGCAAAATGCAGGGAGGGCAACATGGGGATTACCGGAGTTTATCGAGCGGCCTCGCGCGGGTTGATGCTGGCCCTGGCGCTGGTCGTCCTCGCCGCATGCTCCTCCGAGGGCGAACTGATACACCGCTACGGCACCGGGGGGACAGAGGCGGAGCGGCGCATTCTCTTCCTCGCCGGTCGCGACAGTCACGGGCCCCTCGCCCACGAACACCGGGCCGGCTCCGAACTGCTCGCCGCCGCCCTGCGCGATCAATACCCCGAGTATGCCGTCGATGTGGTCTACGGCGGCTGGCCGGTCGACGAGACCCTCCTGGACGATATCGACGCGGTGGTGATCTACTGCGACGGCGGTCGCGGGCACATGATCAACGATCATCTCCCGCGCTTTGAGCGATTGCTGGAGGAGGGGGTCGGGGTGGTCGCCCTGCACTACGCCGTGGAGGTACCTGCCAACAGCGCGAGTTCCGCCGCCCTGTTGCGCGCCATCGGGGGTTACTTCGAGACCCACTGGTCCGTGAACCCGCACTGGGAGGCGCACTTCACCCAGTTGCCCGCGCACCCGGTTACCCGGGGTATCACCCCTTTCAACCTCAACGACGAGTGGTATTTCAACATGCGTTTCCAGACCGGTATGCGCGGGGTGCGCCCCATCCTGTTCGCCGTCCCGCCGCTGACGACCATGGAGCGCCGGGACGGCCCCCACAGCGGCAATCCCGCGGTGCGCAAGATGGTGGCCGAGGGCGTGCCGCAGGTGGTCGCCTGGGCCTACAATCGCCCCGGCGGCGGGAGGGGCTTCGGCTATACGGGCGGGCATACCCACGCCAACTGGGACGACGACAACGCGCGCCAGCTGGTGATCAACGCCATCGTGTGGGTGGCCCGGGGCCGCTCCTAGCCGCCCGACAGGTCCTCCAGCGCCTGCTGCTGTTCCAGCCAGGTCTCCTCCAGTTCCGCCGCGCGGTTTTTCAGCTGTCCCTCGCGCTGCAACAGCTCCGCGAGTTCCCCGCGGCGCGCGTCCTCGTACAGCGTCTCGTCCGCCAACTGCGCCTGCAGGTCGGACAGCGAGCGCTCGACCTCGGCGATGTCGCGCTCGGTTGCCTCCAGGCGCGACTTCAACGGGCGCAGCCGGTCCCGGCGCGCGGCGGCCTGCCGGCGCTCTTCCCGCCGCGGGCGCTTTTCCCGCCGCGAGTTGCCGTCCTCCGGCGCCTCGGTGCGGGATTCGCCGCGGTAACTGGACAGCATCCAGCGCTCGTAGGCGGCCAGGTCCTCGCGGTATTCGTCTACCCGCCCGTCGTGAACGAGCAGCAGCTGCTCCACCGTGTTGCGCAGCAGGTGGCGGTCGTGACTGACCAGCACCAGGGCGCCCTCGTACCCCTGCAGCGCGACTTCCATGGCGTGGCGCATCTCCAGGTCGAGGTGGTTGGTGGGTTCGTCGAGCACGAGCAGGTTGGGTTTACGCCACACGACCATCGCCAGCGCCAGCCGCGCTTTCTCGCCGCCCGATAGCGGCGCCACGGGCGCGTCCGCGGCGTCGCCGTGGAAATTGAAGCCGCCGAGGAAGTCGCGAATCTCCTGCTCGCGCGCCGCGGGGTCCAGGCGCTGGATATGCAGTGCCGGGCTGGCGTCGAGGTCCAGCGCCTCGAGCTGCTGCTGGTCGAAGTATCCCACCCGTAGATTTTCCCCCGCGCTGCGCGACCCGGCGACCAGGGGCAGGTCACCCGCGAGGCTCTTCAGGAGGGTGGACTTGCCGGCGCCGTTGCGGCCGAGCAGACCGAAGCGGCTCCCTGGGCGCAGGGCCAGCTCCACCCCCTGCAGCACGACGCTCTCGCCGTAACCGAGGGATGCATCGTCCAGGCGCAGCAGCGGGTCGCTGCTCCTGCCGGGATCGGGGAAGCTGAAGTCGAAGGGAGACTCGGCGTGGGCGGGTGCCGCAGCCTGCAGGCGCTCGAGTTCCTTCAGGCGACTCTGGGCCTGGCGCGCCTTGCTCGCCTTGTAGCGGAAGCGGCGCACGAAGGCGTCGATCTCCTGCGCGCGGCGCTGTTGCCTCTCCCAGTTGGCGCGCTGGTTCGCGAGACGTTCCGCACGCTGGCGCTCGAACTGGGAGTAGTTGCCCCGGTACCCCGAAAGCTGTCGTCCCTCGATGTGCAGGATGCGTTCGCAGGTGGCGTCGATGAAATCGCGGTCGTGGGAGATCATCACCAGGGTGCCCGTGTACTGCTGCAACCACTGCTGCAGCCAGAGGGTGGCGTCGAGATCCAGGTGGTTGGTCGGTTCGTCGAGCAATAACAGGTCAGAAGGGGTCATCAGCGCGCGTGCCAGGCCCAGGCGAATGCGCCAGCCACCGGAGAAGTCCCTGACCGGTCGCTGCGCGTCCTCCCCGGCGAAGCCGAGTCCCTGCAGCAGGATGCCCGCGCGTCGCTCGGCGCTGTAGCCGTCGATCTCCTCCAGGCGGGAGTGCAGCGGCGCGGCGTCCTCGTAGCGGCCCGCGGACTCGAGCCGGGCGATCTCGTCGCGCAGCTGCGCCAGTGCCGCGTCGCCGCGCCACGCGAACTCGACGGCGGACAGGTCGGTGTCGTGGACCTCCTGTGCCATGTGCGCCACGCGCAGGTTGTTCATACCCTCGATGTCGCCGCTGTCGGCGGCAAGTTCGCCCAGCAGCAGTGCGAACACGCTGGTCTTGCCGCAACCGTTCGGGCCGATCAGTGCGAGGCGCTGGCCGGGCTGGATGGTCGCGCCGGCGCCGTCCAGCAGCAGTTTGCTGCCGCGGCGCAGCCCGATGTCGCGCAGTATGATCATAGGGCCGCGCATTCTACCGCCGGGTGCTGGCACCCGCCAGTCGCCGACGTGTATGGTATCCCTGCGAAGTGACGGAGGTGCGATGGACAACCCGCTGTGGGACTACTCCCTGGCCGTGTACGACAGGCCGGAGGTTGCCGCCGCCTGCCTGGCGCTGCAGGAGCGGTGCGCCGCCGACGTGAACCTGGTGCTGTACGCCGGCTGGCTGGCACAGTGCGGGCTGCAACTGGGAGCGCCCCACCTTTTGCAGGTGGAGGAGGCCGTCGGCGACTGGCGCGAATCGGTGGTGAAGCCCCTGCGCGCGCTGCGCCGGGACCTGCGCGGGTTCGCCCCGGCCGCCGACCTGCGCGAGGATGTGCGGGCCCTGGAACTGCGCGCGGAGCGCCGGGAACAGGACCTGATCTACCGCTGCTTCGAGGCCGCCGCGCCGCTGCCCGCCGGAAGCCCGGAGCCCGCCGCCAACCTCGCCGTTGTACTGCGCCGGTCCTGCCCGGACACGGCCCTCTGGGCTCCCGATTTCGAGCGGCTGGCGGCAGCGCTGGCGCGCTGAGTCGGGGGTGGCGTCCGCGCTGGGCCGGTAGTAACATGGGCGCCCACCGCGAATAACACGCTTTCCCGCACGGACAGACCGCTGCCGGTGACGCGCCGGCAAGACCGGCCGTCCGGCCCGAGACACGGGCGGCGGGAGCGCGAGGTCATTCTCCCACTCTCAATAAATCGATGGATGAGACTATGAAGAAGTACGCACTTCCGCTCGCCCTGGCCGCCGTCTTCGCGCTGCCGGGCTGCAACCAGCAGGCCCCCTCCGCGGCCACCGCGACCGAGTCCGCGCCCGCTGAGGTTGCGCTGGATACGACTGAGCAACGGCTCAGCTACGGCATCGCCTACAGCCTCGGCCAGCGGGTCGCCGCCGACGGCATTCCCGTCGATGTCGCGGCGTTTGCCCAGGGCATCAACGACGCCCTCAACGGCGCCCAGCCGCGGCTGACCGAGGAGGAGATGCAGCAGGAGATGATGGCCTACCAGGAGCGCGCAATGCAGGAGCAGGAGGCCGCGCGACAGGCCCTCGGTTCAGCCAACGAGGCGGCATCCGCGGCCTTCCTCGAACAGAACGCCGCGCGCGAGGGCGTCGTAGTGACCGAGTCCGGCCTCCAGTACGAAATCCTGGAAGCGGGCGAGGGCGCTACCCCGGGCCCAGAGGACACCGTCGAGGTGCACTACCGCGGCACGCTGGTGGACGGCACCGAATTCGACTCCTCTTACAGCCGCGGCCAGCCCGTCACCTTCGGTGTCGGCCAGGTCATTCCCGGGTGGACTGAGGCACTGCAACTGATGCCGGCCGGTTCGAAGTGGCAGCTGGCGATCCCGTCCGAGCTGGCGTACGGCGCCGGCGGGGCCGGGCAGGTCATCGGTCCCAACGCGGCGCTGGTGTTCGAGGTCGAATTGCTCTCTATCCCGAGCCAGGCGGCGGCCGAAGAGGCGGCGCCGGCGGAAGAGGCGACCGGCGAGGGTTGATCCCCGCGACTTCGGGGTGAATCAGGCCGGGTTGTCCACCCGGCCGCGGTGCCGGCCGTGCAGGCCGGCGATCATCTGGTCTTCCAGTACAAAGCGCGACTCCAGCACTTCGCCCAGTGCCGAGAGGTCGCGCTTGAGCTTGTCGCGGCTCTGGGGGTCACCGGCGTATTTCTCCTCGTAGGCGAGAATGACCTCCGTGGTGTCGCCGATTGCCGGCATCAGCTGTCCCGCCAGCCCGTCTTCGTCGCCGAAACTCTCCGCCTCGTCGAGCAGGCCGTGGAACACCTCGAAGTGTCCTGCGGAGGCGTAGTCCACCAGTAACTCACACAGCTCCCCCTGCCGCTGCGCCAGTTCCCGGCCCGGCAGGTCACCCTGCAGCGCGACCACCAGTTCCGTGTACTTGCCGAGCACCAGCCGGCGCTCTTTCAGCCAGCCGGTGAGCATCTGCTCCACTGCCTCGAATTGTTGTTTCGGGTCGTTGCCGGGTGGTGTCATCGCGCCTGTCCCTGTTGCGTACGGCTGTAACTATATGGATGGCGCCCGGGGCAGGCAAGAAGCAGCCCGCGTTGCGTTGCGGCGCTCAGCCCGGCCGGGCGCGGCAGCCCTGCCAGAACGCGGCTGCGATGGCCCCGAGGAACACGATCAGCGTCTGCTCGGGAATACTCAGCCCGAAGAAGGTCCACACGGTCTCGGCACAGTTGCCGTCGCCCATGAGCAGGGTGTTGATGGCGTCCTGCAGCGGGAAGTTCTCCAGCAGGTAGTCGAGCGGCGGGCCGCAGGCGGGCACCTGGTCCTCGGGGAGGTGTTGCAGCCAGACGTGCCGCGCGGCCACCAGTGCGCCGGCGTACGCTGATACGGCGCAGCAGCCCGCGTAGATGCGCACCCCCACCGGGCCGGGATTGTGCAGTGCGCCGAGCAGGGCGAATACACCCCACATGACCACGAAGAGTCGCTGCGTCATGCACAGCGGGCAGACCTCCAGGCCCACGTACCCCTCGAGATAAACGCGCGCGAACAGCATGGCCACAACGGCGTACAGCACCATCAGCGCGAACACCTGGCGTGTTGTCAGAGAATTGATCAGCGAATACAGCATGAGGAACACGTCCATTGATGCCGGTGGATTGCGCTGGCTGCACAACTGCAGCTTGTCAGTGGCCCCGGGGGTCCAGCGCGGCGTCAGGGTGCACTCTGGCAAGGCGCGACCCGAAGGTCAAGGCCGCCGGGGGATGCGACGTCAGTCTAATCCCGCGCTCCGCCCCGCGCTGAATGCCTGCAGTTCGGGGTAGAAATCCAGGAAGGCGGACTCCAGCGCCGGCAGCAGCGGATCCAGCTGCGCCTCGATATCAGAGAACGGGTTGCCGCGGGTGAAGCGCCGGCCGATGCGCTCGGCGGTTGCGGTGACCGTGCGCCAGTCGCCGTAGAGAGAGAGGATGTCGTGTTCGACCAGCCGGCCCAGCATGCCGCGCGCCCCCTCGCTGAGCTGGGCTTCGCGGGCGAGGAGCGCGTTGTACACCGCGCGGGAAAAGGCGTCGAGGGGCAGGCTGGCGTAGCGGTGCCAGTGCCGGCTGAGGAAGTGGTCGAAACTGAGGTCCACGACGATGCCCGCGTAACGGCGCAGCTCCCGCGGCAGTTCGGTGCGCAGGGCGAGCAGGCGGGGGTGGCGGTCCGTGTAGGCATCGATGGCGCGGTGCAGGCGCACGCCGCGTTCGATGTCGGGGTTTAAGCGTCCGCAGAGCGGGCCCTTGCAGTAGTCGCCCTCCAGCCCCCCGGCGATCAGTCCCTCGTCGGGCCATGCCAGGTGGAAATGGGCGAGGAAGTTCATCCCGTGGCCCCGAGCTCCCTGTACTGGGCGAAATAGCGGTCGAGGTACGCGTCGAAACCGATGTCGTCCGCCGCTTCGGTCTGTGCCTGTGCGGCGAGGGAGCGCGCGCTCTCCTGCTCAAAGGCCGCCAGCACTTCCGGCGCCAGCGGGCGCTTGCGGAAAAACTCGGCCCAGCACTCGCTGTAACCCATCGCGAGGCGGAAGAACGGCAGTTCGCGCTCGCGCATTTCCCGCAGGATGCGCGCCGAGGGTGTCAGCTCGGGGTCCTCGACCCTGTCCCGCTGCGCGCCGAGGCCCGCGGTGTACGCGTCGCCGTCGTGGGCGCGGTCGAGCAGGGCGGCAACGGGCGCCATGGCGTCCAGCAGGTCCCGGGCCCACTCGTGCAGGGTCGTCTCGCTGCCGTCCCGGTCCAGGGGCAGGTCGGGCTGGCGGCCGCGGTTCACCACCGCCTCAAGATTGGCGGCCTGCGCCGCCTGCTGGTCGTCGTCGCAGGGCGGGCTGTCGCAGAGCAGGCAGTACAGCAGGAAGGTGTCCAGGAAGCGGATCTGCTCCTCGTCCAGCCCCACGGGCGTAAAGGGGCTGACATCGACACAGCGCACCTCGATGTACTCGATGCCGCCGCGCACGAGAGCGCTGAGCGCCGTCTCGCCGGAGCGCGCGACGCGTTTCGGCCGGATGGGGCTGTAGAACTCGTTCTCGATCTGCAGCAGGCTGTCGTTGAGCTGCTGGTAGTCGCCGTCCTGGCCGGCGGGGAAGCGGGCGTAGTCGGGGTGGGGTTGCAGGATGGCGCTGCCGAGCGTCTCGATGTAGTTGTCGAGGGAGTTGTAACAGATATTCAGGTCTTTCTGGGCGGCGCTGTTATAGCCCAGGTCGCCCATGCGCAGGGCGGTGCCGTAGGGCAGGTGCAGGCTGCGGCTGTCGTGGTCGAACGGCTGCAGGCCGTGGTTGTCCCGCCCGCGCAGGAAACTGGCGCACACGGCGGGGGACGCGCCGAACAGGTAGATGAGCAGCCAGGAGTAGCGCCGGAAGTTGCGGATCAGGTCCAGGTAGCGCTCGGTGACGAAGTCGCGCAATGCAATGCTGCGGCCGCTATCGCGCAGCGCGCTCTCCCAGTACCCGCCGGGCATGGACCAGTTGTAGTGAATCCCCGCGATGGCCTGCATCAGTCGACCGTAGCGGTGCCCCAGGCCGTAGCGGTACACGGTTTTCATGCGCGCGACGTTGGAGCTGCCGTACCGCGCCACGGGAATGCCCTCGTCGCCGGCGACGATACAGGGCATGCTGGCGGCCCACAGGATCTCGTTGTCCAGTTGGCGGCAGACGAAACTGTGGATGTCCCGCAGGGCGTGCAGGCTGTCCTCGATACCGGTGGACACTGGCGTGATGAACTCCAGCAACGCCTCGGAATAGTCCGTGGTGATGGACGCATGCGTCAGCGCCGAGCCGAGCGTGCGGGGATGGGCGGTCTGCGCGAGCTCGCCGTCGGGAGTGATGCGCAGGCTCTCTTTCTCGATGCCGCGCCGCATGGCCGCCAGTGTCTCAAGTCCCTCCGGCGTCGACAGCGACTGCAACTCCTTTTGCAATTGGGAGTTCACCAGATTCGTCCTTCAGCCTTCCAGCGCGTCCATGTGTTTCTGCAACAGCATGCAGGCGAAGTTGGTCTGCAGGTCGCTGTCCTGTCCGGTGGCGTACATGACGCGGGACAGGATCAGGCCGTAGCGCATGCCGGCGAAGATGGTGTAGTAGTGGTAGTCACGCGCGGAATGGCCGGAGGTCTCCTCCCACAGGGCGATGGTCTCCTCGTAATCGGGCAGGCCCTCGAGACGCGGCATGCCCAGTCCCTCCGCGAAGGTCGAATCCATGTAGTTGAACCAGGCGAGGTCCTGGACCGGGTTGCCCAGCACCGCCATCTCCCAGTCCAGAACGGCGGCCACGCCGTCCAGGGATTCCCGGAAAATGATGTTGCCCAGGCGGGAGTCGCCCCAGCACAGTACCGTGGGTTCCTCCTCGGGCTGGTTGGCGACCAGCCAGTCCAGGGCGGGCCGGCAGATTTCGTGGGTGGTCCCGTCCAGGCACCAGTCGTGGTAGCGCTGCCAGTAGTCGAGCTGTTGTTGCAGGGGGGTCCTGCCCGCCTCGTGCAGCTTCTCGAACCCGAGCTCGCGGTAATCCAGGCGATGGAAGCGGCCCATGGTCTCGACGGCGCTGCGCCAGATTGCGGCGCGCTGCTCGAGGGTGGTCTCGTGCATCATCCAGCCGTCCATGTTGTAGGGCGGCATGTCGGTGGGAATGCGCCCGTCCGTGCGCTTCATGAAGTAGAACTGCACCCCCAGCAGCGAGCGGTCGGTCTCCAGGCCGCGCAGTTCCGGCACCGGGATATCGCTGTTGCGGCCCACGACGTCCATGACCTCGTACTGCAGGCTGAGGTCGTACTCCGGGAACACGGGGCGGTCGATCTCCGGCTGCAGCCGCGCCACGACGGGTTCGGTGCGGGGCTGGCCATCCTCCTCCCAGTGGGTGTCGAACAGCAGGGTGACGTTGGACATGCCCGTGGACTCCGGGATGGAGAGCTCGGGAATGCTGACCGGGCAGCCGCGGTGCCCGGAGAGCCAGGCCTCCAGTTTGCGGCGGGTGCCGTCGGCGTCCTCCACGAGCGGGGTGGGGCGGGTGTTCTCCACGGGCGGTCTCCTGGTCCGGGGCGATCGGGCGGTTCGGGGGGGCAGTATAAGGCCGGCCCGGTGAGCTGGCTACCGGTGCCCCTGCGCGCTTTGTCCGGCGTGCCCAAGCTGCTACAGTAGGATGCATTGAAGGGGGGGGCGCAAGTGAGAATTACCGAGTGGTTGAAGATCCTGTCGGCGGAAAACGGCTCGGACCTCTACCTGAGCACCGGCGCGCCGCCCTGCGCGAAGTTCCAGGGCCAGCTCAAGCCCATTTCCGGCGAGATCATGCAGCCGGGCGAGATCCGCGATATCGCCTACGAGATCATGGACGAGACCCAGCAGGAGGAGTTCGAGCAGGAGCTGGAGATGAACCTGGCGACCTCCGTCTCCGGCTACGGGCGCTTCCGCATCAACATCTTCTACCAGCGCAACGAGGTGGGCATCGTCGCGCGCAACATCGTCGCCGAGATTCCCCACTGGCAGGAGCTGCGCCTGCCGCCGGTACTCACCGAGGTGGTGATGCGCAAGCGCGGCCTGCTGCTGTTCGTGGGAGCCACCGGTTCGGGTAAGTCGACCTCCCTCGCCGCGCTGATCGATTTTCGCAACAGCAATTCCAGCGGGCATATTGTCACCATCGAGGACCCGGTCGAGTACGTCCACAGCCACAAGAAGTCCATCGTCAACCAGCGCGAGGTCGGCGTGGATACTCGCAACTGGCACAACGCGCTGAAGAATACGCTGCGGCAGGCACCGGACGTGATTCTCATCGGCGAGATCCGCGACCGGGAGACCATGGAGCACGCGATCTCCTTCGCCGAGACGGGCCACCTGTGCATCTCCACACTGCACGCCAACAACGCCAACCAGGCGCTGGACAGGATCGTCAACTTTTTCCCGGAGGAGCGCCGCCCGCAACTGCTGATGGACCTGTCCATGAACCTGCAGTGCATCGTGTCCCAGCGCCTGATACCCACCACCGATGGCGAGCGCGCCGCGGCGATCGAGATACTCCTGGGCAGCCCCATGGTGCAGGACCTGATCCTCAAGGGTGAGTTCGAGTCCATCAAGGAGATCATGGAGAAGTCCGAGAACATCGGCATGAAAACCTTCGATGCCGCCCTGTTCGAGCTCTACAGGGAGGGCCTGATCACCGAGGAGGAGGCCCTGCGCAACGCGGACTCCCCGAACAACGTGCGGCTGAAGATCAAGTTCGCGGCGGAGGAGGGGGACGACGAGGAAGCGGGTCTCAGCCTGGAGAGCGTGGACGAGGCCTGAACACGCCCCTCAGCCGCCCAGGCTGGTCAGCAGCTCCACCCAGCGGTCCATGTCGGAATCTTCCGAATTGAGCAGTTTGAAGCCGATGCTCCAGGGGAGTTCCGGGTCGTCTTCGTTCGGCCGGCACCAGCGCACTTCCCCGGCCAGGTAAAGCGGCGCGCTCGCGCCCGGCAACTCCACACCGATCTGCAGGATGGCGCCGACCGTCACCTCTTCCCCGAGGGTGACCTGCAGTCCTCCCCGGGAGATGTTCATGGTCTGGCAGGTCACCATGCGCCCCGTATCGGTCTCTCCCGCCGCCGGTGACACCAGCTCGATGAACGTGCGCGTCTCCAGGGGGAGTCTCAGGAATTGTCGTTTGTCAGGCATGGCCGCTCACCCTGTCGCTCAGGAATCGAGCTTTTTCCTCGCTTCGTCGACCTCTTCGCGGAAGGTCGAGCTGGTTTGCAGGACATCCACCAGGCCGCGCGCGATGAGGTCGCCGAGCTCCTCGCCGCCCATCTCCCGCAGCTTGATGCCGTTGCGATTCACAAAAATGTAGGTGTCGCCGTCCGGGTCGTGGACCGCCAGCTTTGCCATCATCGGCGTGTCGCCGTCGTGGAAGCCCAGCCAGGTGCCCATGGGCAGGTCGAGGTTCTTGCCGGCTGCGGGCGAGGCCGCGGGCGGTTCGTCGTGAACCGGCTCAGGCGGAGTGCTCCTGGTCTGGAAGTAGGATGGCGGAACTTCCTCCTTGCTCTCTTCTTCGAACAGGGCGTCCATGCCGGCCTCGTCCGGCTCGTCGGGCTCGTCCGGTTCCGGTTCCGGAGGCGGCGCCTGCTTCCCCGCGCTGTCGGAGAACTCGGCGAATTCCTCGGCGGACACCTCTTCGACCAGCATCTCCCCCTGGTACAGGTGGGAGGGCGCGCTCTCAACCGGCGTCTCCTCTTCGGGTTCCGGCGCCTCGTCCGCCGTTCCGGCGGGCTCCCCCGCCGGCGCGGGGGTCGTCTCCGCGGTGCTGGCGGCCCCACGCGACCCGTCCGGGCCATCGTTGCCGATCAGGCCCTCCAGATGTTGCAGTTCCTCGTCGCTGAGCAGCTCGCCTGCGCCGCCGAGGGGGTCCGCCGGGTCTGCCGCGGGCTCCGGTTCCGGTGATCCCGGGGCAGCCGACTCGCCGTCGCCGGCCTGGCGCGCGGCCAGCTTCGACTTCTCGCTCTCCAGCAGTCGCTGCAGCTCGGCGCCGGGATCCTCGGACGGCTCGTCCGGGGCCAGTTCCAGGGTCGATTCCTCCGCGTCCTGCGGGTCCTCTCCCGCGACCGGCGCGGCCTTGTCCCCGGCCAGTTCCCGGTACAGGGCCTCCAGCTTTTCGGTGGTGTCCAGGCCGGCCGCGATCGCCAGGCAGAGGCTGAAGCCACCGCCGGTGGGCAGGGCGGTGACGCGCTTTTTCTCCAGCAGCTGGTCGAATTCCTCGAAACTGTTGTCGATGACCTTCATGCCGGCGAGATTGGTGAAGAGCAGCCGCTGCTCATTCTCTTCCTTGAGCACCAGCCTGGCGCGGATGGCACCGTCCTTGTGCGTCTCCACACCGAACCAGTGTCCCTCGACGAGGGGTGAGAGGGCCTTGACCAGTTCGGGCCTGCCCTTGGCGCCGCTGTCATCGGCGACGCTGATGGGCGCGACGGTATCCAGCTCGACCTCCTGGCCGCGCAGGATGCGCAGGTGGGCGAACTCCACGATGCCCATGGCATCGTTCACCGCGTCGGTGTCGTGGTGCAGGCTCAGCAGCCAGCGCCGCATCTCCTTGGGCAGCTGGGTAACCAGTTCGAAGACGTGCTGGCGCCGCTCGTCGCCGGCCCCTTCGAGGCTCTGCACGGAGTCCAGCAGGGTCGCCGTGGTCTCGGACATTTTTGCCCACTGTTCCGAGTCCCGACCGAACTTGAGCAGTACGAGCTGTGCGCTGTCGTACCACGCACCCTTGAGAAATTCGCCGATCTCGGTGGTGGTCGGCGCGTTCGCGAGGCAGGTGTTGATCATCTCGGCTGCGTCGCGCTTGGCGCCGGCCGTTTTCACCTTGCCCATCTCTGTCTCGACCACGCGGCGGGCCATGCGCTCGGCCCGGGACTGGTCGCGTTCGGCGGCGGCGAGGAATTCGGCACAGACGGCGGAGAGGTCGGTCTTGTCGTTATCGAACCACTCCAGCGCGCCGTCCACCGCGGTGGCCACCTGTTGTTCCAGCACGGTGCCCGCACGGCCCAGTCGGGACTGCCACCCCACGGCCCGCTCCTGGATGGTATCCAGCAGCTGGTGCAGGGGGTGGACGTCGGGTTGCAGGAAGTCGCGGTCGACGATGGCGATGGCGGCTGCCAGTGGTTTCAGCCGCCGCACCTGTGAAGCCAGCGGCTCCTCCAGGGGGAAGCGTTGCTCGAAGTGGTGCATGGCTTCGCCCACCCAGCGCAGGATGGCGGTTTCCCGCGGCGAGGGCAGGGAGGGATCGCCGATCTCCTCCGTCTGGCTGAGCAGGTCCGCGTAGGGGGTGAGGTCCAGGTCCACCGGCTTGCGCAAGTAACCCAGCAACTCCTCGAGGGGCATCTCCTGAGCCAGGTCCCCCTTCGAGCCGCTGCCAAAGGTCTCCTCCACCAGTGTCTCTAGTGAACAGGAGATCGGAAAATGTTCGGCGGTCAGTTTCACTGGATCAACTTCCAGACAACAAGGCCGGCCAGATAGCCCCAGAGTAATATCACTAGCGCCAGTCGCCATTTTTTCGGCGCCTGATTTTTTTCGTCAGTTTGCTGGCGCTTAACCAGGTTAAAGGAGCCGCATGCCGGGCACTCGCCTAACTGACCGCTGACCTTGCCGCGGTAACTGCAATCCTCGCAGTAGTAGGCCATGGAAATTATCGAGTGCTCTTCAGCAACTGGTCGACAATACGCTCCAGTTGCTTAAGGTTATTGCATTCCGCGCAAAAATGACAGGCGCTTTGGTACCGGTGCATCTCCGAGTCCCCGGTGCCCCAGGAGCGGCGCGATTCGGGGTTCAGCCAGATCACCTGCTTGGCCCGCTGGTAGATGCTCTGCATGATGTCCAGCCGGGGATCGCCGTGGTTGTTGCGGGCGTCGCCGAGGATGATGACCGTGGTGTTGCTGTTGATATCGTCGATGGCCAGCCGGGCGAAATCCAGCAGGCTGTTGCCGTAGTCCGTGGCGCCCCCGAACTTCCAGTTGACCATCTCGATGGCCTCCTCCACCGGATAGTCGTCGAAGTACTCGCTGACCTCCCCCAGGTGGCTGGAGAAGGCGAAGCTGCGCACCCGCGGCAGTACGTCCTGCAGGCTGTAGAGGAACATCAGCAGGAACTTGGCGTAGGCCGCCACCGATCCGCTGACGTCGCAGACCGCAAGTACCTGTGACTTCTCTTTCTGTACCTGGCGCCAGTAAGTGTTGAACAGTACCCCGTCGTTTGCGATCCCCCGCCGCAGGGTCTTGGGCATGTCCAGCTGCCCGCGTTTCAGCCGGCGCCGTTTGTGCGCGTAGCGGCTCGCCAGCTTCTTGGCCATCTTGCGGATCAGGTCGCGCACCTTGTGCAGGTAAACGTGCTCGATATTGTTCAGGCGGGTCTTGCTGAGGATCTCGTCCATGAACTGTTTCGATCTGCCCTCGGCGTGCAGCAGGTATTCGCGCTCCACGTAATCGCGCACCTGTTCCCGCAGGAGGTCCCGGTAGCGCTGGACGATCGGAAGGGCGGGGCTGCCCCCCTGTTCGAGCTCGATGACGGCGTCGCGGATGGCCTCCTCGCCGAGTTCGTCGAGGATCCGCCGGGTGAATTGCCCGCGCTGGGTGAACATCTCGATCTGTTGCAGCCCGACACGCTCGCCGGCCTGGGTCATCGCCAGGGTCAGGGTGTTGCGATCGTTCTGCATCAGGCTGTTCATCAGGTCCGTATTGAGCAGCGCCTGCAGGGCAGGATTGTCCCGGGCCGCCATGTCCAGGGCGGCGGCGTCACCGCCCCCCTCCTGTTCGCCCCCGGCGCCGTCATCGGCGCCCGGCTCACCCGGTGCCTGTTCGCCGTCCCCCGCCTCGGTTTCCTCCCCGGTGCCCGCTTCATCACCGTTGTCGTCGAGCGAGAAATCGGCGAGGTCCTGGCTGAAAAAGCGGTCGAAACACTGCAGGAAGATGGCCTCTTCCTCGGCGGTTTTCGCCAGGGTCATGGCCAGGCCGTCGCGCAACAGCGCGCGGTCGGCGTAACCCAGGGTGGCGGCCACGTCAACGGCGTCCAGCGTCTCCGCGGGGGAGACTCTCACGTCGTGGGTGCGCAGCACCTGGATGAAACTTACGAGGTTTGACTGCATGACTGGCGCGCGACGCTCATCGTTGCCCGCGGGGATCGTCGGTCAGGAAGTGGTTGCCGCGGGACTGTCCGCGGTACTCGAACGCACCAGTGTGCGCAGTTCACCTTCCGTGGTCTCGATATCCTCCTCGAATTTCAACAGGACGTTGAGCGTGCTGCGCACGAGCTCTTCCTCCAGGTGGTCGGCGTGCAGCAGGAGCAGGCTGCGCGCCCAGTCGATGGTCTCGGAAATTGCCGGTACCTTTTTCAGGTCGAGCTCGCGCAGGGAGTGCACGAACTCCACGAGCTGGTGGCGCAATTGCTCGTCCACGTCGGGCACCCGGGAGCGGATGATGCGCTCCTCGAGGTCGACGGTGGGGAAGGGAATATAAAGGTGCAGGCAGCGGCGCTTGAGCGCGTCGGAAATCTCCCGGGTGTTGTTGCTGGTCAGGAACACCATGGGTGCGGTGCGCGCCTTGACCGTGCCGATCTCCGGGATCGACACCTGGTAGTCGGACAGGATTTCCAGCAGCAGCGATTCGAATTCGTAGTCCGACTTGTCCACCTCGTCGATGAGCAGGATCGCCCCGCGCTCCTGCTGCATGGCCTTGAGCAGTGGCCGCGGCTCGAGAAAGTCCTCGGAGTAGAAGATATCGCCGAACTGGTGCAGCCGGGTGACAGATTCCGCCAGGCCCTTGGCGCCGTGCAGCAGGTCGCCGAGCTTCTCTTTCAGCACCTGCGTGTAGAGCAGCTGTTTTCCGTACTTCCACTCGTACAGCGCCTTGGCCTCGTCCAGGCCCTCGTAGCACTGCAGCCGGATGAGCGGTGTGTCCAGCAGCAGCGCTGTAGTCTTGGCGAGCTCGGTCTTGCCCACGCCGGGGGGGCCCTCCACGAGCACCGGCTTGCGCAGGTTGAACGCGAGAAAGACGGCGGTGGCGATCTTGCGGCTGCAAATATAGCCGTGGGATTCGAAGCCCTGCTCGATCTCCTCCACGGAGGCCAGTTGTGGAAAATCCTGTGACTGCACGGTTTCACCTCGTGTTGCGGCAGTCATTGTACGCGATACGGCCGCCGGGGGCACAGGGCGCGGGTCAGCCCCCCGTGGTGTTCATGAAGCGTACGATCTGGGGGGATTCCTGCAGGTCGAAGTGGTGGCGCTCGGGTTTGAGGTCCATCGCCCCGACGATGGCGGCCTTGAGCCGCCCGGACTCGAAGCCGGGCTCCCGCAGCACGCCGCGCAGGTCTGCCGAGTGCTCGTTGCCCAGGCACAGCAGCAGCCGGCCCTCGGCGGTGACGCGCACCCGGTTGCAGAGGTGGCAGAAATTGTGGCTGTGGGGCGAGATAAAGCCGATACGTGTGCGCGCCCCCGGCGCGCTGAAGTAGCGCGCCGGGCCCTGGTCGCCGCCGGGGTCCCCCAACGGGTCGAGGGTATAGCGGCCGCCAATGATGTCCTGCAGTTCGCCACTACTGCAGAAACTGAGGGCGCGATCGTGCTCGTCGATCAGGCCCAGGGGCATCTCCTCGATGAACGCGATATCGATCTCGCGCGCACGGGCGAACTCCACGAGGTCGAGCACCTCGTCCTCGTTGCGGCCGCGCAGGATCACGGCGTTGATGCGGATGCGCGCAAACCCCGCCGCCACCGCGGCGTCGATCCCCGCGATGACCTGGTCGAGGTTGCCGTGGCGGGTGAGGTTGCGAAACCGGCGCGGCTGCAGGCTGTCGAGGCTGATGTTGATCGTGGTCACGCCGTTGTCGCGCAGTTCCGGCGCCAGCCGGTGCAACTGCGAGCCGTTTGTCGTCAGGGCGAGTTCGTCCAGTCCCGGGAGGCGGCCCAGCCGGTCGACCAGGGACAGCACATTGTTGCGCACCAGGGGCTCACCCCCGGTCAGGCGCAGCTTGCGCACCCCGAGTTCGACGAAGGCGCGCGCGATCTCGTACAGTTCCTCCAGACTCAGGACCTGCGGCTTGGGCACAAAACTCATGTCCTCGGCCATGCAGTACACGCAGCGGAAGTCGCAGCGGTCGGTGACGGACAGGCGCACGTATTCCACCTGCCGCCCGAAGCGGTCGATGAGCGGGTTGGTCACCGGGTTGGTCATGGATGGCATTTTAGAGTGCGCGGGGTCGTTTCACCACCGCGCACCGTCTGCCGGGGTTTACAGCGCCCGCACACTGGGACACGATGGCGCGAAACCCGGTGTCGGCCGGGGCTGACCGGCAAGGGGAGTGATTCGTGACAGCGGTGCAGAACTGGGCGCTCGGGGGAGGGCCGCTGGCCGCGTTGGTGGCCGCCTTCGCCTGCCTGTCCGCGGGCTACGGCCCCGACATGGCCATCGTCAGCGCGGTGGCAGTCACCTGTGTCGTATGGTGGGTGTTCGAGCCGGTGCCCATCCCCGTCACGTCCCTGTTGCCGCTGGCGGTCCTCCCGCTGACCGGGGTGCTGACCCCCGCGCAGGTGGGGCAGGCCTACGGTTCACCCCTGATCCTGTTGCTGCTCGGCGGTTTCCTGTTGTCGAAGGGCATGGAGCACTCCGGCGCCCACCGGCGCATCGCCCTTGGCATGGTGCGCCTGTTCGGCGCCACCAGCGGCCGGCGCCTGGTGATGGGTTTCATGGCGGCGGCGGCGGTGCTCAGCATGTGGATCTCCAATACCGCCACCACGCTAATGCTGCTCCCCGTGGTGCTCGCAATACTCGACGCGGCGGAGGACCGCGCGACACTCGCCCCTCCACTGTTGCTCGGGGTGGCTTACGCCGCCAGTGTCGGCGGTATCGGCACCCCCATCGGCACGCCGCCGAACCTGATCTTCATGCAGGTCTTCGAGGAGACCACGGGGGAGTCGGTGAGCTTCACCCGCTGGATGGGCTGGGCGCTGCCGGTGGTGGTCATCCTGGTGCCGGCGATGGCGCTGGTGCTCACGCGCAATCTCGGCGGGCCGCTGCAGGTGGCGCTGCCGAAAGTCGGCGCCTGGACGACCGCGGAGCGCCGCGTCATGGTGGTATTCAGCCTGACCGCGCTGGCGTGGATCACACGCAGCGAGCCCTTCGGCGGTTGGAAGACCTGGTTCGGTCTGCCCCAGGCCAACGATGCCTCGGTGGCGTTGCTGGCGGTCGTTGTCATGTTTCTGGTCCCCGACGGCCGTGGCCAGCGGCTGCTCAACTGGGAGCGGGCCAGCACTATTCCCTGGGGTGTGCTGCTGCTGTTTTCGGGGGGTATCTGCCTGGCCACGGGATTCGTCAGTTCCGGGCTCAGCGAACTGCTCGGCGCCTGGCTGGCGGGTGCGGCCGGGCTGCCGCCTTACCTGTTGATAGTGATGATCTGCCTGGCGGTGACCTTCATGACGGAGACCACGTCGAACACGGCGAGCACGACGCTGCTCATGCCCGTGCTGGCCGCCGCGGCGCTGGCCGCGGGCATCGCGCCGGAGATGATCATGGTGCCGGCGGCGATGAGCGCCAGCTGCGCGTTCATGCTGCCGGTGGCCACCGCGCCGAACACGGTAGTGTTCGGCAGCGGCCTGTTGAGTACCGCGCGCATGGCGCGGGAGGGTGTGGTACTGAACCTGCTGGGTGCGCTGGTGATCAGCCTGGTGTGCTACACGCTGCTGGCCTGAGCCGGTCCTACAACAGGCCCATGATGGTCTCTGCCGAACTGACGTCGATACCTGCGCCCGGCTCCACGTTCAGGTGGGTGACGGTGCCGTCTTCCACGATCATCGCGAAGCGCTGGCTGCGCTTGCCGAGACCGAAGCCGCTGCCGTCCAGTTCCAGGCCCAGGGCGGCGGTGAACTCGCCGTTACCGTCCGCGAGCATGAGCAGTTCGTCGGCATTCTGGTCCGCACCCCAGGCGCCCATGACGAAGGCGTCGTTGACGGCCATGCACACGATGGTATCGACGCCAGCTGCCTTGATCTTGTCCGCGTTCACGACGTAGCCGGGGAGGTGCGTCATGCTGCAGCCGGGAGTGAAGGCGCCGGGAACGGCGAACAGGACGACTTTCTTGCCGCTGAATATGTCATCGGTGGTGATGTCCTGGGGGCCCTCGGCACCCATGGTCTTCATGGTGCAGGCGGGAATCTTGTCTCCGGTCTGGATGGTCATGATGTGGTCCTCGGTTGTTCCCGGAAATCGGGGTGGTGGCAAAATCGAACAGGAATAATAGCAGATGCCCGGTGAAACACACGGCCGGTTCCGGGCGGCGGCCGGCGCTACTCCGCGGCCGCGACCATGCTCGTGTAAAGCAGTTCGCAGTCGCGGTAGAAATCCAGCGCTTCGTCACCCAGGTAGGGGGCGACCATGGTCAGCAGTTGCAGCACGCCCTGGTGGATGGTGACCTCCTGCGGCCTGTCCTCCTGTATCAGCTGCTCGTAGTTGAACCAGAAGTTCAGTGTCAGCGTCATATTCTCCGCCAGGCCGACGAGCTGCTGCTTCCCCGCGTCGATGACATCCTGTTGCAGGAGCGCCTGGCAGATGGCGAACATCGCCGCGCGCTTCAGCTGTAGCAGCCGCTTGAAACCCCGCCGGATATCCGGGTAGCGCTGCAGGATGTTGCCGAGGTTGTGGTACAGGAAGCGGTATTGGTACATCTCCTCCATGACCACGTAGAGATAAAACCAGTTGTTCTCGACCTCCGAACTGCCCTCGGCCAGGGGCCTGGCGATCGGCGCGGTCAGGGTTTCACTGATCGCGCGTTCGTACTGCGCGAAGAGCTCGGCAATGATCTGGTCCTTGCCCTTGAAATGGTAGTAGAGGTTGCCCGGGCTGATGTCCAGCTCGTTGGCGATGTCGATGGTGGTGGTGTCCGCCTCGCCCTCTTCATTGAACAGTGCCAGGCTAATGTGAAGTATCCGGTCCCTGGTCTTCATCGAGGGCGGTAATACTCCCTAGCGTTTGCGTGCCGGGGCTTTCTTGCGCGCGGTGCTCTTTCGTTTTGTCGCGGGTTTTTTTGTCGCCGACTTCTTGGCGGCGGCCTTGCGCGCCGGTTTCTTTTTCGCGGCGGGTTTTTTCTTCGCCGCTGCCTTGCGCCGGGGCTGCACCGCCAGGCCCTGCTCCTTGAGCGCCCTGCTCAGCGCGTCGACCTTGCGCGTCAGGGAGTCGACCTTGTCGTGCAGTTCGGCGAGGTCCTCGATGCGCGCGGGGCGCTGCATATGGAAGTTCTCGCGCACGCGGCTGATGCGTTCCTCCACCGATTGGCGCGCAGCGGCGGTGGTCTCCAGCGCTTCCCGTGCGTCCTCCTCCAGGGCGGCGCCGGCCTTCACCAGGTCCTTGAACAGCTTGGGCGGCTCCATGGCCTTCTCAATGCGCCCCTGTGCGTCCTCCACGGCCTTGCCGTAGGCGCCCACCCCGGCGAGCCAGATGTTCTTGGCGATTTCGCCCGCCTTGTCGGTAACCTTGCTCTTGTCGTCGCTCATGCCATGTACCCTCCCGGGAAGGGGTTAGTCAGGGGATACCGCGCTGGGCCGACTATTAAAACAGATTAGGGGGCAAAAAAAAGGGCCACAGCGTGGCCCCGGAAAGGATCCCTGGTAGACAGGGACAAGTGGTCCTGGATGGGTGTTGCTTACGCGGCGCTCTTGAAGCCGACGGATTCCTTCAGCTCTTCGAAGCGGGCACGCGCCTTGTCCAGCTGGGCCTCGATCTTCTTGCGATCGGTCAGGTCATCCAGCTCGATGGAGGGCAGCTCCAGGTCGTCGATGGCGCTGCGAGCGTCCTTCTCGACCTTCTCACCGCGCTTGACCAGCTCCTTGTAGAGCTTGTCGGCGTCCTTGCGGCGCTTCTCGAGACGATCGCCCAGGGTGTCGAATTGCTCCTGTGCCTGGTCGAATGCCTTGCCGTAGAACCCGAGGCCCGCCAGGAACGCGTTGCGGCCAGCTTCCTGGGCGCGTGACGCGAAGTCCTGGGACTTCTGGGGTGCAGCTTTCTTCGCCGCGGACTTCTTGGCGGCGGGCTTGCGCGGGGCGGCCTTCCGCTTGGCGGCGGGCTTGCGCTTGGCAGCCGGCTTGCGCTTGGTGGCGGCCTTGCGCTTCGGCGCCGCCTTTTTCTTTGCTTGTTCAGCCATTGTTCAACTCCTCTGGTTGCAGTGGGCTCGGTGGCTGTCCCACCGAATGGCGACCAATGTAGGGAAATAAATTAGAATAAACATACTAATTGCCGCGGTACTTTTACGGTTCTGCGGGCGCCCCCGGGGGCCGCGGCACCAGCGGCCCGGCGGGGGGCGAACCCCCGGCGATATCCGCTGTCTGTGGTAGAGGCAGGTAGTTTTCCTGGTCAAATTATTTAGACTGGCGTAATGCGGGCGGGCTACACTGCCCGCCCGGTAGAGGTAGGGACACACAAGGCATGGCGCAGGGTTGGCGACGCAATGCTGGAATGGCGCTGTTGGTGCTGCTGGTTGGCGGCGGCCTTGCCTATGCACTGCTGGTGGGCAAACCCGCGCCCGAGCCGGTAGAGCTCACCCCGCCCGGGCCCCCCGCGGTGGATGTGGTTGTGGCCGAGCCCGCGCAGCGCGCTCTCTCCGTTGTCACGCAGGGCACGGTGCGACCACTGCGCGAGATCAAGCTCGTGAGCCGCGTGGCGGGACGTGTCGAGCGCGTCGCGCCCCGGTTCGCCCAGGGCAGTTTTTTCGCCGCGGACGACGAACTCGTCAAGATCGAGGACGTGGATTACCACCTGGCCATCGCCCGGGCCGAGTCCCAGGTGGCCGCATCGGAGCAGAAACTGGCGGAGGAGCGCGGCCGCGCGCGGCAGGCGCAGCGCGAGTGGCGGGAGCTGGGCAGTGTCGAGGCCAACGACCTCTTCCTGCGCAAACCGCAGATCGCCGCCGCCGAGGCCGCCCTGAAGGCAGCGGAGGCAGATCTCGAGAGCGCGCGGCTCGATCTGGAGCGCACCGCGATCAGCGCGCCGTTCAACGGCCGCATCAGCGAGAAACTCGTCGATGCCGGCCAGTTCGTCAGCGCGGGCACGGCGGTGGCCACGGTCTACGCGACCGAAGCGGTGGAAGTGCGCCTGCCGCTGACCGGCCGCCAGGTGGCCCTGCTGGACCTGCCCCTGAACTACGACAACGAACCGCTCGCGGGCGACGGCGCACCGGTGACGCTGCGCGCGCGCTTTGCCAACCGCGACTGGGAGTGGCGCGGCAGTATCGTGCGCACCGACGCCAGCATCGACGAAAACAGCCGCGTTGTTTTTGCCGTCGCGGAAGTGCAGAAGCCCTTCGCGCGCGAACCCGGCAGCGACCGCCCGCCCCTCGCGCCCGGGCTGTTCGTCAATGCGACGATCAGCGGTCGCCCCCTGTCGGCCGTGACGCAACTGCCGCGTTCCGGCCTGCGCAGTGACGACACCGTCATGGTGGTCGACTCACAGCAACTGGCGCGAAGCCGGCCGGTACACCTGCTGGACAGCGACGCGGACAGCGTCTGGGTGCAGGGGCTCGAGGCCGGCGAGCGCGTCATCGTGCGCGAGCCGGTCCTGGTTATCGCGGGCATGGAAGTGACGGTTAACCGGGTAGCTGAACTGGCCAGCGGGGCCTTCTGAACATGCCGGGCCCCATCCGCTGGTTCGTCGGCAACCCGATCGCGGCCAACCTGTTGATGGTGTTTCTCCTGGTGGGCGGGGCCCTGGCCATCCCGTCCCTGGACAAGAAGTTCTTCCCGGACTTCGAGCTGAACCGCGTCAGCGTCTCCATGCCCTACCCGGGCGCCGGCCCCAGCGAGGTCGAGCAGCAGATCTGCAAGCGTATCGAGGAGGCCGTGCACGACCTCAACGGCGTCAAGGAGATCCGTTCCAGGGCGCGGCAGGGGATCGGCACGGTGACCATCGAGGCGGAGTCGGGCTACGACATGCAGCGGCTCACCGCCGAGGTGAAGACCCGCGTGGACGCGATCGACACCTTCCCCGGCGACGCGGAGCGACCCGTGGTCACCGAGATCGCGCACCGCCACCGCATGGTGATGCTGACGCTGGCGGGCAACATCGGCGAGCAGCAGCTCAAGGAGCTGGGTGAGCGACTGCGCGACGACCTGTCGTCGCGACCCCACGTCTCCGTCGTCGATCTCACCGGCCCGCGTCCCTACGAGGTCGCCGTCGAGGTCTCCGAGTACACCCTGCGCCAGTACGGCCTGACCTTCGCCGACGTGGTCGCCGCCATCCGCGGCTCCTCGCTCAATCTTCCCGCCGGTTCAATCAACACGAGCGAGGGCGACATCCTCCTGCAGACCAGGGGCCAGGCCTACAACCGGCTCGACTTCGAAAACATACCGCTGCTCAGCACGCGCGACGGTACCCAGCTGCTGCTCGGTGACGTGGCGACCGTCAGGGACGGCTTCGAGGAAATCGACGTGCGCATCCGGCTCAACGGCATGCGGGCGCACAACCTGCACGTCGACGTCACCTCCAACCCGGACACACTGAAAACCAGCGAGTCGGTGCGCGCGTGGCTCGAGGAAGTGCGCCCGACGCTCCCCGAGGGCGTGGTCCTGGAAATCTGGCGCGACGAGGCGGAGCCCTTCCGCCAGCGCACCGAGATGCTGATCAAGAACGGTATCGGCGGTCTGGCGCTGGTGTTCCTGCTGTTGATGGTGTTCCTGCGGCCGCTGCTGGCCCTGTGGGTCTGCGTGGGCATCGCCGTGGCCTTCATGGGGACCTTTTTCGTGTTGCCCTGGACGGGGGTCGGTCTCAGTACGGTTTCGCTGCTCGCCTTCCTGCTGGTGCTCGGCATCGTGGTCGACGACGCGATCATCGTCGGCGAGTCGGTCCACTCGCACCAGGCCGCGGGCGAGGCGGGGGCCAAGGGGGCGATAAACGGCACCCGCGGGGTGGTCAAGCCGGTGATGTTCGCGGTGATCTCCACCATGATCTTCGTCGCGCCCATGCTACTCCTGCCGACGGAAATGGCGGACGCCGCGGTACCCCTCCCGGTTGTCGTGATCGCGGCGCTCACGTTCTCCCTCGTGGAGTGCATGTTGATCCTGCCGGCGCACCTGGCACACATGCGTCCTCTGGGCCCGAGCCGCTTCGAGTCGCTGCGGCGGGTCGAGGGTGCCCGTCAGGCGGTGGCCCGCGCCATGACGGATTTCGCCCGCGACGTCTACCGGCCCTTCCTGCAGCGCTGCCTCGGCGCGAACCTGGTGGTCATCGCTTTCTTTATTGTGGCGCTGTTCGTCAGCCTGGCGCTGGCCGGCGGCGGCTGGGTGCGCTTTGCGTTCATGCCGGCGGTGGATTCCGACCACGCGGAGATGGAGATCGTATTGCCGGAGGGCGGACCCTTCGACGAGACCCTGCGGGTCATGGACCAGGTCGAGGCCGCCGCGTTGCAGGTCAGGGAGGAGTTCAACAGCGACCCCCGCTTCAAGGGCGGGACGGCCGTGGGCCACCTCTTCTCCTACGCCAGGGAGAACGAGCTCAGCGCCTGGCTGCAGTCGCGCTCAGACGACCTCGACATCAAGGAACTGGCGGACCGCTGGCGCGAGATCGTGGGCGACGTGGGACCCGTGGAGGATTTCTCCATGGACTACACGATCAACGAGATGGGCAGCCCGATCTCGCTGGTGCTGGCGTCGGCCTCGCTTGAGGACCTGCGGGCCGTTTCGGAAGAGCTGCGCGTGCTGCTCGCGTCCTACCCGGGGGTGTACAACATCAACGATACGCTGCAGTCACCGCGTGAGGAGATTGAGCTCGGACTGAAACCCGCTGCAGAGAATCTTTCCGTCTCCCTGGCGGATCTCGCGCGCCAGGTGCGCGAGGCGTTCTATGGCGCCGAGGCGCAGCGCATACCCAGGCCACGTGAGGACGTGCGGGTGATGGTGCGCTACCCGGAGGATGAGCGGCTGTCCGTGGACAATCTCAACGACATGCGCGTGCGCACACCGGCGGGCGACGAGGTGCCCTTCGACACCGTGGCGCAGGTTCGCTACCAGCCGGGCTACCTCATTATCGACCGTCTCGACCGCAAGCGCACGCTGAAGATTACCGCGGATGTCGAGCGCGGCGTCGCCGACCCGCGCGCGGTGGTCAATGAAATCATCAGCGAGCATTTCCCCGAATTTCAGCGGCGCTACCCTGGCATGGCGATGAACCTCGACGGCGAGCTGCAGGACGAGGACGAATTCAGCAGGGCGATGTTCGCGTACCTGGGCCTGTCCATGCTCATCGTGTACGCGCTGATGGCCATACCCTTCCGCTCCTACTTCCAGCCCCTGCTGGTGCTCACCGCGGTGCCCTTCGGCATCATGGGCGCGATCTTCGGGCACGCCATCTTCAACTGGCAGGTGAGCATGTTCTCGCTGCTCGGCGTGATCGCCGCGGCGGGGGTCGTGGTCAACGACAACCTGGTACTGATCGACCGTATCAACCAGCTGCGCGCCAGCGGGCACGCGCTCGTGGAGGCCGTCCTGCAGGGCGGCCAGGACCGTTTCCGCCCAATCATCCTCACGTCGCTGACCACGTTCGTCGGCCTGCTGCCGATCATGTCCGAGACCAGCATCCAGGCCCAGTTCATGATCCCCACCGTCATCTCGCTGGCCTTCGGGGTACTGTTTGCCACGGGTGTCACGCTGCTGCTGGTGCCCTGCCTGTACCTGCTCGGCGAACAGGTCGGCACCCGCATCCTGCACCGTCGCCAGTCCCTGCCCGACGCCATCGACGGCATTTGAGCGGGCACAAAAAAGCCCGCGCTGCGGCGGGCTCTGCGTCGGTGCCGGAAAGCGTTAGCCGGTTTTCGGGCCCGCCGCGACGATGGCGTCCGACACTTCAAAATTGGTGATGTTGTCCGCGAACAGGGCGGCGAGCTTGCGCGCCTGCTCGTCGTAGGCGTCGTCGTCGCCCCAGCCCGCGCGCGGGTCGACGTACTTGTCGTCGACGCCGGGGACGGCGGTGGGGAAATCCAGGTTGAGGATGTCCAGGTGCCTGGTCTCGGCGCCGACCAGGGCGCCGCTCTGGCAGGCGTTCACCACCGCCCGGGTGACCGGGATCGGAAAGCGCGCGCCGGAGCCACCCGGTGCGCCGGAGCCGCCGGTCCAGCCGGTGTTGACGAGGTACACCTGGCTGTCGAAATCCTCGATGCGCTTCATCAGCAGCTCGGCGTAGTCCCCCGCCGGGCGCGGCATGAAGGGCGCGCCGAAACAGGTAGAGAAAGTCGGGTTGATGCCCGCTTCCGCGCCGAGTTCGGTGGAGCCCACGCGCGCGGTGTAACCGCTGAGAAAGTGGTAGGCCGCGGCCTCCTTGGACAGGATGGATACCGGCGGCAGCACGCCCGACACGTCGCAGGTCAGGAAAATCACACACTTCGGTTCGCCGCCGTCATTGGTCTCGGTGCGCTTGTCGACGTGCTCCAGCGGGTAGCAGCAGCGGCCGTTCTCGGTGAGGCTGGTGTCGCAGTAGTCGGCGTGGCGCCCCTCGTCCAGCACCACGTTCTCGATGATGGCGCCGAAGCGGATAGCGTCCCAGATCACCGGCTCGTTCTTCTGGCTGAGGTCAATGGTCTTGGCGTAGCAACCGCCCTCGAGGTTGAACACCGAGCCCTTCGCCCAGCCGTGCTCGTCGTCGCCGATCAGGTAGCGGTCGGGGTCGGCGGAGAGGGTGGTCTTGCCGGTACCGGAGAGACCGAAGAACAGGGTGGTGTCGCCCGACTCGCCGACGTTGGCGCTGCAGTGCATGGGCATGACGTCCTTCTCCGGCAGCAGGAAGTTCTGCACGGAGAACATGGACTTCTTCATTTCGCCGGCGTAACGCATGCCGGCGAGCAGCACCTTGCGCTGGGCGAAATTGATGATGACCACGCCGTCGGAGTTGGTGCCGTCGCGCTCCGGGTCGCAGACGAAGCTGGCCACGTTGAGGATGTTCCACTCGGGCTTGCGGCCGGTGTTGTAGGCGGCGGGACGGATGAACATGTTGCGACCGAACAGCGCCTGCCAGGCGGTTTCGGTGGCGACCCTGACCGGGATGTAGTGATCGGTGTGCTCGCCGACGTGCAGGTGCGCAACGAAACGGTCGCGGCCTGCAAGGTAGGATTCCACCCGCTCCCACAGCGCGTCGAACCTGTCGGGGTCGAAGGGCCGGTTGACGCTGCCCCAGTCGATGCTGTCTTCGGTGCTCGGCTCCCTGACCACGAAACGGTCGGCGGGGGAGCGGCCGGTGCGCTTGCCGGTGGTGACCAGCAGGGCCCCGGTGTCGGAGAGGATACCCTCGCCGCGTTTGAGGGACTCCTCAATCAGTTTCGAGGGCGCCAGGTCCGTGTATTCCTGGGCGGTCTGGATGTCTACGGTCATTATGTATCCTGTCTTTATATCGCCCCCCGGCGGGCGCTTTCCGGGACGTAACTATGGGGCTGCAAGGGGGCGTAATTATGTCAGAATCGCCTCTTTATGCGAACTATATCGGCTATAAACCAAGCGGATGGGGGCGAAGCTGTGATCAGTGTAACGTTTTGGACCCGGGCCCCCCGAGGACGTCTCCGAGGTCCGCCTCCTCGAAGCGATAGCGCTGGTTGCAGAACTCGCAGTCCAGGGTAATGGCGCCCCGTTCGGCCAGCAGCTCCCGCAGATCAGCCGGGTCCAATGTGGCCAGCGCACCCAGGGTGCGCTCCCGGGAGCAGCTGCACTGGAACAGCACCGGCAGGGGCTCGAACAGCCGCACCGGGTCCTCCGCGTAGAGGCGGCGCAGGAGGGTCGCCGCCTCGAGGTCCAGGATGTCCTCGTCGCGGACCGTGGCAGCCAGGGTACAGGCGTGTTCCCACTGGCGCTGACGCACCGAGTCGTCCCTGGCCACCTGTGCCGGCAGTTGCTGCAGCAGCAGGCCGCCGGCGCGGTCGCCGTCCGCCGCCAGCCAGATCCGCGTCTTGAGTTGTTCCGACTGTTCGAAATAGGCGTCGAGGCTCTGCGCCAGCGAGTCCCCTGAGAACGGTACGATGCCCTGGTAGCGCTGCCCGCGCAGGGGGTCGATGGTGATTGCTAGCTGGCCGTTGGTCAGCAACTGGTCGTTGTCCCCGGCGGTGGCCTGTTCGGCGCCCTGGGCGATCCCGCGCACGCGCAACTCGTGGTCGCACTCCGCCATGAGCAGCGGGACCTGGCCCTCCGAGCGCACCTGCAGCACCAGCTTGCCCTCGAATTTCAGGTTTGTGCTGAGCAATACAGAGGCGGCGAGGAACTCGCCGAGCAGGCGGCTGACACCCGGGGCGTACTGGTGCATCTCCAGGATATCCCGGTAGCTGTCCTCCAGCGCCGCGCACTCGCCGCGGATGTCGGCGTCATCGAACAGGAAGCGCCGCGCGCAGTCGCCGTCCCCCGTCGTATTCGATCCGTCCATCGGTCCCCTTCGTATACAGCCCCGTCGCGGCAGACGATGCGTGCCCCGGGATCAATTATACAGGGGCCGCGTCAGGGTTCATTATTTGAGGCCAGCCGCGGAAAATTGGCGCGCTGCCGCGACCGCGGCGCCGCGAGCGACTAGAGTAGGACTATTCCGGGGCGGCGCCGCGCCGCCCGGACGACCCCCGAAGGAGATCACCGATGAAATTCAGCTACCAGGTCGGCATGTGTGAGCCGGACCACTACCTGCCCCTGGCCAGGGCTGCGGAGGCGGCGGGCTACGACGGCATCGCCATCCCCGACAGCATCTGCTACCCGCAGGAGGCCAGCTCCAAGTATCCCTACAACAAGGACGGCAGCCGCGAGTTTCTCGAGAGCGTGCCCTTCGTAGAGGCGCTGATCGCGGTCTCGGCCATGGCCGCGGCGACCGAGACGGTGCGCTTTCACACTTTTGTCTACAAGCTCGCCGTGCGCCAGGCGCCGGTTGTCGCCAAGCAGGTGCAGGGCATCCAGGTGCTCTCCGGCAGCCGCTTCGATTTCGGCATCGGCATCAGTCCCTGGGAGGAGGACTTCGCGGTGTGTGGTGTGCCCTGGGAAAAGCGCGGCAAGCGCTTCGACGAGCAGATCGAAATCCTGCGCGGCCTGGAGAGTGGCGACTACTTCGGTTTCGACGGCGAGACCCAGACCATGCCCGCGAACAAGATGAACCCGGTGCCGTCCGTAGCCACCCCCCTGATGATCGGCGGGCACACCGAGCCCGCGCTGAAGCGCGCGGCGCGCGTGGGCGACGGCTGGATGTGTGCGGGGGCCGACGTGGAGCAGTTGAAATCCTACATCGGCCGCATTAACCAGTTGCGCGAAGAGTACGGTACTGCGGACCGCCCCTTCCAGGTGTTCACCACCGGACAGAACGCCTTTACGAAGGAGGGCATCGAGGAACTGGAGAGCATCGGCGTGACCAGTGTGATCATCGGCTTCCGCAACGTCTACGAGATGGAGGAGGACAAGCCACTGGAAGAGAAGATCCAGATGCTCGAGTGGTACGCGGGCGAGTTCATCAATGGCTGATTGCCCGGACAACACGCCGGTCCTGGTCGGCGTCGCCGCGGTACAGCAGAAGCAGGCAGACTACACGCAGGCCCTCGAGCCTGTCGCACTGATGGAGCAGGCGCTGCGCGACGCGGCGGCGGACGCAGGCAGCGATGCGCTGCTCAGTCGCGCCGACGAGATCATGGTGCCGAAGAGTCTCTGGGGCTACACCGACCCGGCGCGCCTGCTGGCGGACCGGTTGGGCGCCGGCAGTGCCACAACCCTGTTGGCGGACTTCGGCATTCTCCAGCAGAGTTTCATCAACCGCGCCTGCCGGCGCATCCTCGCCGGCGACGCGCAGGTGTTGCTGGTCACCGGCGGCGAGGCGCGCTACCGCGACCAGTGTGCGGCAAAGGCCGGGGGCGAAGCGCCCGAGACGGCCCAGGACGGCGCAGAGCCCGACGTGATGCTGAGGCCCGAGGCGGAGATGATGTCCGAGGTGGAGTCGGCCGCCGGGCTGGGTATGCCCGTCGGTTACTACGCCATCATGGACAGTGCGCTGCGCTACAAGCAGGGCCTGGGCGTGGACGAGCACCGCGACCTGATGGCGGCGCGTTATGCGCGCTTCAGCGAGATTGCCGCGGACAACCCGGACGCCTGGGCCGACGAGCCGGTGAGCGCGGACTTCATCCGCGAGCACTCGCCGAAAAACCGCATGCTGGCGTTCCCCTACACGAAGCTGCACAACAGCCAGTGGACGGTCGACCAGGCGGCGGGGCTCATCCTGTGTTCCGCCGGCGTCGCACGGGAACTCGGCATCGATCGCGACCGCTGGGTATTCCCGGTGGCGTCCACCGAGTCCAATTTCATGTCGGTTATCGCCACGCGCGGCGACCTGGGTGGCAGCGAGGGGTTTCGCCTCGCCGGGAAGAGGGCGATGGACCTCGCCGGTGTGGACTTCAACGCAATCCACCTGCGGGAACTCTACTCCTGTTTTCCCTTCGCGGTGCGGGTGCAGCGCGAGGAGTTCGGTCTCACCGACAGCGGCGACGACAGCGTGACGGGCGGCATGACCTTCGGCGGCGGTCCGCTCAACAACTTCGTCTTCCAGGCCACGGTGAAAATGGCGCGGCTGCTGCGCGACCACCCGGGGGAGACCGGCCTGGTCACCACGGTCAGCGGACTGGTTACGAAGCAGGCCTGCGGGCTCTACAGTACCGAGCCGCCGGCGCGGGGCTGGGCTTTTGCCGATGTCACCGACGAGGTGCGCGCTGCCACGCCCCTGTGCGAACTGGTCGCGGAGCACGACGGCGAGGCGACGGTCGCCGGTTACACCGTGCTCTTCCAGGGCATGGATCCCTGGCGCGCGGTGGCGGTGTTCGACCTGCCGGAAGGGCGGCGCACGGTGGCCTACAGCGAGGATGCTGCGGTCATGCAGGACATGATGGCCGTGGAGTGCTGCGGCCGGCGCTACCGCCTCGCCGGTGGTCGCTTCGCGACAGCCGCGAACTGACGACTCAGTCGAGCACCTCGGTACCCGCCAGGGGGTCGTCCTGGGCAAGCAGTGCGGCAAATTCCTCCGCCAGCACGCGACTGCGCTCCACCACGCGCTCCCAGTAATCCACACGTTCCTCAAACGTCAGCTCGAAGAAGTCGGAGCGGTCCGGGATTTTCCCCCGTGGCAGGTCGGCGATGAAGTCGGTGGTGGGGCACAGCATGACCAACCTGTCGAATTCGTGCGGGCTGCGGCTGCGCCAGGGCAGGAATTTGTCGAACCAGCCCGGGAAAATGCGTTCACCGAAGTGCGGATAGAGGATAAGCCCGTCGCCGTGGTACTGGCTGAGATCGAAGTGGTAGTCGAGGATGCCGCCGTCCCAGTAATGGCCGCGGGGTCCGCCGGCGATGTCGCGCTCACCGGTGAGCACGAAGGGGATGGAGCCGGTGGCCATCAGGGCGGCGTGTACGTTGCCGGCATCGAGCGGGCTGTAGGCGGTGCGGAAGTCGGACAGGTGCAGCTGGGGCCTGGGCTCGGCGGCCGAATGAAACACCACGCGTTGGAACTGCAGGTGCAGCAAGCTGCGGCTGAGGGAATTGCCCAGGGCGGCAAGACCCATCCCCGCCGTGAGCGCCGGGCGCGAGGAAGCCGCCGCCAGGCCGCGGCCGCGCGTGGTCACGATATGCGTCTGGATGCGCGGGTGCCGCAGGAGATGCTCGGCGCCGCCGTCGTCGAGCAGGCGGTCGAGAATCCCGCGGCTGACCTCGCTGATTTCCTGCGCACCGGGTTTGTAACTGTAGGTCTGTTCCAGGTAGGCGCGCTCGAAGCGGTCGATGGCGGCGCAGGGGTCCGCGGTGGCGAGGCAGGCCAGGCGCCAGGAGCCGATGGATGATCCCAGCACTGACAGCGGCCGCTGCCGCGCCGCGAGAAACTGGCCGAACAGGAGGCGGTCGAGGTGTCCGAGAACAAGCCACTTGGCGCCGCCGGAGGCGCCCAGCAACAGGTCGAACAGATCGGCGGACCAGCCCTCGGCGGCGATGCGTCGCGCTGCCTCGCGGCCCAGCAGAACCCGCAGTGTGCGCTTGTCGACCCCCGTCACGCGCCGTCAGCCGTTGCGGACTTCGCGGGGCGAAATGCCGGTCCAGCGCAGGTAGGCGCGCCGGAAATTGGAGGCGTCGCTGAAGCCCACCATGTAGGCGATGGTCGACAGCGGCAGGCGGGTATTCTGCAGGTAGCGGGTCGCGTGCTCGCTGCGCACCCGGTCCAGCAGCCTCTGGAACGACTGGCCCTCCTCGTCGAGGCGACGCCGGTAGGTGCGCGGGCTGAGATTCAGCATCGTGGCGATCTGGGGCATCTGCGGGTACTGGCCCTCCAGCTTGCGCAGCAGCTTCAGCGTCTGCTCGGCGACGGACTTCTCGCCCTCCAGGTCCGCCAGTAAGCGCGCGCACTCGGACTCGTACAGATGCCGCAGGACCGCGTTGGAGGAGGGCAGCTCCCAGTCGAGCCACTCGCTCTCGAAGACGATGCGCCCCTGCACCGCGTCGAACTGGAGGTCCTCTCCCAGTACCTCGTAGTAGAGCTGCACGTGATCGGGGGCCGGGTAGGGAAACTCCATGTGCGTCTGCAGCGTGGGGTCGCTGAGCATGCCGCGCACCGTGTTGACGAAAGCGGCGTAGACCAGCTCGTAGCTGAAATGGACTTCCATCTCGTCCGGGGCGGTGATCACGGACAGGGCGCACTCGTCGCCCAGCTCCTCGAACTCCAGGTGCAGTTCGGAGGCGAGCAGATGGTGGTACTTCATCAGTAGTTCCAGCACCTCGCGCAGGTCCCGGCAGGTCATGAAGGCCTGGCCGAGGACGGCGTGGGCGCTGAGGTTCAGGCGCTGGCCGAGCTTCAGGCCCAGAGCGGGATCGCCGGTGAGCTCGAAGGCATTGGTCACGACCTGGCGGAAGTCGGTGTCGCCCACCCGTGCGCCGATGCCGGAGACGCCGGTCTCGGCGAGGCTGGTCCCGGCGAGCAACTGGTCCCGCCGACAGCCCCAGCCCTCCACCATGTCGATGAGGAGCAGTACGTAGGGCGCGGGTGTGCTGGGAGTGGCCATGGCCCTATTTGGCCATAAATGACTGCTATTTGACAACACCCCACCTTGTTGAGGCGGGGGCCATCCCGCATAGTCCCATGCGACACTGAGGTAATGCTGTACGGGGAGTACACGGATGAAACTGGAACTGACCAAGGAAACACCGCGCAAGATCCAACGCTTTGCCGGGGCGGATTACCCGGACGCCAGGGTCGATATCGACGACCTGATCACCAGCGAGCACGTCGACTGCATCGCTGAGATTTTCCAGACGCCCCTGACCGGGTCCTACAACTGGGACTACACGATCCAGGACGACCGCATCAAGAAGCTCTATGACCTGGGCAAGCAGCTCAACTGGGACCCGGAGATCGACATCGACTGGGACCGCCCCTTCCCGGAGGAAACCCGCGCGCCGGAGCTGATGAACCTGCACGACTACGAGCCCTACCTGGACATGGACGACGCGACCCGGAACGAGTTCTGGGTGCACATGAACGCCTGGAGCCTGTCCCAGTTCCTGCACGGCGAGCAGGGCGCGTTGCTGGTTGCCTCGCAGCTCTGCTCCTGCGCCCCGACCCTGAGCGCGAAGCTCTACGCCGGGTCCCAGACCTTCGACGAGGCGCGCCACGTGGAGGTGTTCAACAAGTACCTGCAGCAGCGCATCGGGATGATGTACCCCATCAACACCCACCTGAAGAGCATCATCGACAAGATCCTCACGGACCCGCGCTGGGACCTGAAGTTCATCGGCATGCAGATCGTGATCGAGGGGCTGGCACTGTCGGCGTTTGCCACCACCCGCGAGACTACACCGGACCCCGTCCTCAAGGACGTGGTGTACCTGGTGACCCGCGACGAGGCGCGCCACGTGACTTTCGGCGTCAACTACCTCGAAGAGTTCGTGAAGACCCTGACGGACGAGGAGCGCGAGGAGCGCGCACAGTTCGCGTTCGAGGCCTGCGCCATCAGCCGCGAGCGCCTCGTGGCCACCGACGTGTTCCGGCACTTCGGCTGGGACGTCGAGGAGGCGCGCAAGAAGGTGCTGGACGGCTTCGTCATGTCGACCTTCCGCAACCTCCTGTTCCAGCGTGTCATCCCCAACCTGAACCGCATCGGCCTGCTGACGGACTCGGTGCGGCCGAAGTTCGAGGAGCTGGGTATTCTCGAGTACGAGAACCTCGCCACCGATGGCGACATCGACTGGTCGGCGCTGGAGCGCCCCCTGGACACCGACGAGGCGCAGTCCTACGAGCAGACCATGCTGGAGGAGTTTGCCAAGGCGCACGAGGCCCACGACGGCGAGGAGGCGCGCACCGACGCGGCGTGACCGCCCCCGCGGAATTCCCCGCCCCCTGAAACGAAAAAAGCCGGCTGCAAGCCGGCTTTTTTTTAGTTGGAGAAGGGACCGTGCTAAGCCGAGAGCGCCTTGACCTGGGCGCTCAGGCGGCTCTTGTGCCGGGCGGCCTTGTTCTTGTGGATAATGCCCTTGTCGGCCATGCGGTCGATGACCGGCACGGCACTGGAGTAGGCGGCTTTCGCGGCCTCGGCGTCGCCGCTGCTGACGGCGGCGTTGACCTTCTTGATCACGGTGCGCACCAGGGAGCGCAGGCTGGCGTTGTGCTCGCGGCGTTTTTCCGCCTGGCGGGCGCGTTTCTTGGCTTGTGGTGAGTTGGCCACGAATAGTCCTCAAAAAGGGGGTCGGCTCAAAGGATGCGCGATTATTCACATTGGCCCCGGGCTTGTCAACCGGGCGGGCGCTGGCCCGGCCGGGTGGCCCTGGGGTATACTAATGCCTATTAGTTATTATCAGTGAACGCGTCAGTCGGAACAGCCCATGGCCACCCAGGCGGCAGTCAAAGAGCGCTCCCAGAGCACCGCCCAGCGCATCCTCGATGCGGCCGAGGACCTGTTCGCGGAAAAGGGGTACAGCGCCACCAGCCTGGGGGACGTGGCCGACCGCGTCGGCATCCGCTCCCCGAGCCTCTACAACCATTTCAAGAACAAGGAAGCCCTCTACGAGGCGGTGCTGGACCGCCTGCTGACGGACTTCTCCGCGCCGCTCCTGGAGCTCGAGAGCGGGCCCGTGACCAATGAGCGGGTGATGTTCTGGATGGAGACCATCGTGCGCCAGCACCACGCCAACCCCAACCTGGCGCGACTGCTGCAACACGCGGCCCTGTCCGGCGGCCCCCACACCAACGAGCTGATCGACCGGCTGTTCCGGCCGATGTTCGAACAGCGCACCGAGATAGACGGGGTGCCGATCTCGCTGTTCGAGAATACCGGCCTGCAACCCTGGGCGGTGATGGCCTTCAACAACCTCGTCATGTCCTACGTGACCATGGCGCCCATGTACCGGGACTTGCTCGGCCAGGACCCGTTCAGCGAGGAAGCGCTGGAGAAACAGCTCAACCTCATCAAGATGTTGCTCGTGGCGGTCTTCGAGTACAAGGGGTCATAAACGCCTGTTACCCTGGCTGGACTTCGGCCGTCGTGTAGCCGCCCCGCAGCCGCCCCGCAAAAGAGAGGTACCTTTCCCCCCATGTTGATCGCAGATGCCGTGCATATCTGGCGCGAAGAGGACGGCGACTACCACGTGGAGTGGCGCAGCAGTCGGCCCGACACAGAGGTCATCATCGAGGCCGTGGCCGGGGCCCCCGCGGTGGGCGGCAGCGGTGAGACGGGGCGTGTGCGCCTCTCGGGGCTGGCGCCCGCCAATCGACATCAGTTCCGGCTGCGCGACCAGCACGGCACCGAAGTGCTCGCCGGGGAGCGGCGCCTGTCCATGGCCGGCACGCCGAACTTTCGCGACTTCGGCGGTTACACCACTGCCGACGGGCGCCGCGTGCGCTGGGGGTGCCTGTACCGCTCGGGGCAGCTCTCCGCCCTTACGGACAGCGACGTGGCACTGCTGGCCACCCTGGGACTGGACCTGGTCTGTGACTTCCGGCGCCTCGAGGAACAGGAGAGCGACCCGAGCCGCCTGCCCGCGGAGAACCCGCCGGTGATCGCCAGCCTGCCGATCGTGCCGGGCAGCAACTCGCGCTTCTTCGAGGAGGCCGAGGGCCATCCCGGCGACCGGCAGGCCATGTTCGATTTCATGGTCGAGATCAACCGCGACTTCGCCGACGACCAGCGCGAGACCTACGGCCGCATGTTCCGGGAGATCCTCGACCGGGACGACGCCCGGTTCCTGGTGCACTGCGCGGCGGGCAAGGACCGCACGGGTTTCGCAGCGGCCATCATCCTCATGGCCCTGGGTGTGCCGCGGGAGGTGGTCATGGCTGACTACCTGCTCACGGCGCGCTTCTTCCACCCCCGGCGCGAGGTCGACCGGCTGAAGCGCAAGTACGAGATGGAGCACATGGACACGGATGCGGTGGTGCCCATGCTCGAGGTCCACGAGGCCTACCTGGCGCGTGCCCTCGCGGCGATCGACGACAGCCACGGCTCGGTTGAAACGTACCTGGAGGACGCCCTGGGCGTCGGTGCCGCAGAGCAGGCGGAACTGCGCCGCCGCTACCTCGATTAGGCGTGTCCTGCGCTGCCCTGATTTCGGGCAGAAAAAAGCCGCGGCGGGCGCCGCGGCAGGATGTTAAACCCAGGGTGGGTTAGGAGTTACTTGCAGGCCGCCTTGGCCGCCTTGATCTGCTTGCGTTCGCAGGCATCGCTCTCGGCGTTGCCCACACACCACTTGCGACGATTGTCCCAGGCGGTCAGCTCGGCCTTCTGGCCGTTGGAGCACTTCACCGTGTATGTCGCGTACGGGGTGCCGTCGGCGTTCTCGCCGTTGGCGTCGAACACGATACTGGTGGGTTTCGCCGCGAAGCTGGTCGCGGAGAAAGCTACCAGGCCGGCTGTCGCTGCTGCTTTCAATAGTTTCATGACAAACTCCCTTAAAAAAAATATCTGCGCTATGGACTGGATGGGGCGGTCAGGGGGCCGCCACATTCATAGTGTCGCAGTATAAGGAGACACCCTGATGTCAGCTCAGTTACCATTTGGTAATGGTTTGGGAAGATTAGTAACGCCGGTTGACCACAGGCGTGGTGATAGCTCTGTAAGTAATTGTATTAAAAGAATTAAAGTGCGGGCGTCGACGACGCGCGGGCCCCGGGGATTACCGAAAGTTAATGTTTCCGCCGGTAACGGCGGGGGTGTGGCCTCAGGCCAGGAAGATCAGCGCCCAGCCGCCCGCCGCGAGCAGTATGGCTTCGCCGGCCTTGTCCCAGCGGGCCAGGCCGTAGAGGTAGGACAGGGGCGGCAGGAACAGGGTGCACAGGCCCCAGGCGTAGTCTTCCCGCCAGGCGTTGATCAGCAAAAGCACCCAGCTGCCCAGCAGCGCGGCGGCGCCGAATGTGTAGAGGGTGGCGGTTGTCGCTTCCATGGTTCCTCCGGGGATTTCTGTGTAGATCGCGGCGTGGAAAAATCGCCGCGCAGGGTAGCAGAATCGCCGCTGGAAGTCAGTGCCGCGGCCGCATCGGGCGGATGACGCAGGGGGTGAATTTGGGTATCGTGAGGCGCTTTCCACAGCAGGGTAGCCCGGCTTGACCGACCCCTTCGCAGAGATCCGCCCCTACGATGACCGGGAGGTGGCGGTGGTTGTCGCGCGCTTGCTCGACGACGCCGAATTCCTCGACGCCATCGCCAGCTACCGGCTGGGCCGTGTCGCGGAGCTGGCGCCACTGCTGTTGCGCCCCGTTGTACGCCGGATGCTGCGTCGTGAAGTGCGCGGCGTGACCGACGTGCAGAGCATGCAGATGGTCATCAAGCGCTACATGGACCGCATGATCGAGCGCTCCACCGCCGGGTTCTCCATCTCCGGCCTCGACAACCTCGAGCCGGACACCGCCTACCTGTTTGTCAGCAACCACCGGGACATCACCATGGACCCGGCCTTCACCAACTACGCGCTGCATCGCAGCGGCCGCGACACGGTGCGCATCGCCATCGGCGACAACCTGCTCACCAAGCCCTGGGTCTCGGACCTGATGCGCCTGAACAAGAGCTTCATCGTCAAGCGTTCGGTCAGCGGGCCGCGGGAGCTGCTCGCCGCGTCGAAGACGCTCGCCAACTATATCCGCCACTCGGTCACCCGGGACAACGCGCCGGTGTGGATCGCCCAGCGCGAGGGGCGGGCGAAGGACGGCATCGACCGCACGGAACCCGCGATCATCAAGATGCTGTCGCTCAGCCGCAACAAGCGCGAGGAGGCGTTCGCAGACCATATGCGCAGCCTGCGCATCGTGCCGGTGGCCATCTCCTACGAACTGGACCCCTGCGATGCCCTTAAGGCGCGCGAGCTGTACACGGTGGACACCCAGGGCAGTTATCAAAAGGGCGAGCAGGAGGACGTCGCCTCCATCGCCCAGGGAATCGCGGGCGATAAGGGCAGGGTGCACGTGTCCTTCGGCACACCGCTGGCGGGCGAGTATGACTCCGCCGACGCGGTCGCCGAAGAAATCGATCGCCAGGTGATCGCCCTGTACTGTATCCACCCGACCAATCTCTTCGCGTACCACCGCCTGCACGGCGCAGACGCGGCGCTGCCGGACAACCTCTACGCGGAGGACGGCGACTGCACCGAGGCCGAGTTCGACGCGCGCATCGGCGCGCTGCCCGAGGCCCACCGGCCCTACGCCCTGGGCATCTACGCCAACGCGGTTTTGAGTAAGCTCAGCGAGCTGGGTGCGCAGGGCGCGGGGAGTGACGCCGCACCTTGCTGACCGAGGAACTCAAGGGCTCGATCCGCGAGGCCTACAACGCCATTGTCGAGAACAAGGGCCTGTCGCCGCGCTGGGGCCAGCGCCAGATGATCGCCGAGATCGCCAACACGCTCGCGCGTATTCCGCCGGGCGGCGGCCCCGCGGAGGAGCCCGCGGTGTGCGTGATCGAGGCGGGGACGGGCACCGGCAAGACCATCGCCTACGCGGTGGCGGCCATTCCCATGGCCCAGGCCCTGGGGCGGCGGCTGGTAGTCGCCACGGCGACCGTGGCGCTGCAGGAACAGTTCGTCAACAAAGACCTGCCCGATATCCGCGAGGCCAGCGGCCTCTCCTTCAGTTTCGCCCTGGCCAAGGGCCGCCGGCGCTACATCTGCCTGTCGAAGCTGGACCGCCTGCTGGTGCCCGGGGAAGAGAGCACAAGCCTGCTGGAACTCTACCCGGACGACCTGACCGCGGCGGCCGATGACGATGCGGGCCCGGTGTACAGCGCCATGCTCGACGCCCTTGGCCGCGGCGAATGGGACGGGGATCGTGACAACTGGCCCGACAGCGTGCCCGAGGCGGTCTGGTTCCCCGTGACCACTGACCACAGCCAGTGCACCGGCCGGCGCTGCCCGAACATCGGCCAGTGCAGCTTCTTCCGCGCGCGCGACGCGCTGCAGACGGCGGACATCATCGTCACGAACCATGACCTCGCGCTGGCCGATCTCGCCCTGGGCGGAGGCGCCATCCTGCCGCCGCCCGAGGAGAGCATCTACGTGTTCGACGAGGGCCACCACTTGCCCGACAAGGCCCTGTCCCATTTCTCCGGCTTCTGCCGCCTGCACACCACCGCCGCGTGGCTGCGCGACAGCGGCAAATCGCTCGCACAGGCCGCGCCGGTGCTTGCACCGATAGACGGTATCGACAAACTGCTGCAGGGTCTCCCGCCGACGATGGATGAGGCGGCCGAGGGACTGCAGCAGGCGGAGCAGGTGGTGGCGGCGCTGTTCGACCCGGATGAGCAGGGCGACGGCGACGAACAGGTGGTGCGCTTTCCCCACGGAGAGGTTCCCGGTGACCTGCGCCATGTGGCCGCCACGCTCGCCGGGCAGTTCGACAAGCTCACCCGCTCGCTGGGGCGCCTGGAGTCACTGCTGGAGGACGCGCTGGACGACGACTTCGCCGGGCTGGACAAGACTGCCGTGGAAACCTGGCACTTCAATATCGGCGCCATGCTCGGCCGCGCCGAGGGTGCCCTCGCCCTGTGGCAGGACTACGCCGCCGGGGGCGGCGAGGACCCCCCGAGGGCGCGCTGGATCCGGCTGCTCGGCAACGGCGGCCAGTTCGGTTTCGACCTGCGCTGCAGCCCGGTCCTCGCGGCGGACATTCTCGCCGACTGTCTCTGGTCGCGCGCGGCGGGGGTAGTGGTCACCTCGGCAACCATGACGGCCCTGGGCACGTTCAACCGCTTCACGCTGCACTCCGGCGCGCCGGAGGGCACGAACTACAAGGTGGTGGCCAGCCCCTTCGACTACGCCAGCGCCAGTTTCACCGTGCCGCCCATGGACTGCGATCCGGGGGATGCCCGCGCGCACACCGCCGCGCTGGTGGAACAGTTGCCCGCTGTGCTGGACCCGGGGGAGGGCAGCCTCGTGCTGTTCTCCTCGCGTAGGCAGATGCTGGATGTGTATCGCGAACTGCACGGCGAATTCGACGGCGGCATCCTCATGCAGGGAGACTACAGCAAACAGGAGATCCTGCGGCGCCACCGGGCGGCCATCGACGCGGGCGACGGCAGCGTGATCTTCGGGCTCGCCAGCTTTGCCGAGGGTGTGGACCTGCCCGGCGATTACTGCCGCCATGTAGTGATCGCGAAAATCCCCTTCGCGGTCCCGGACAGCCCGCTGGAGGCGGCGCTGGCAGAGTGGGTGGAGGTGCAGGGGCGCAACGCGTTCATGGAGATCAGTGTGCCCGACGCCGCGCTGCGGCTGGTGCAGGCGAGCGGCCGGTTGCTGCGCACCGAGACCGACACGGGGCGGGTAACCCTGATGGACCGGCGCATCCTCACGCGCCGCTACGGCCGGGCGATCCTCGATTCACTGCCGCCTTTCAGGCGGGAGCTGGGCTGACGGTCTACGCTTGGGAGCAGGGCCCCGGCGGGGCTACTGTTCCGGAGCAGAGCGTATGGGACTGGAGATCGGCCTACTCAATGTCAGGCGCAGCACCTTCATCCGGGCGAAACCACCCCGCGTGTGGGAGGAGTTCACTTCTTTTGAGCGGCTCGCCGCCTGGTTCGGCACGGGCCACCGGCTGGAGCACTACGAGCCGCGTGTGGGCGGCCGCATCGGCCTGAGCGTGGAACTGGAGGGGGAGCGGCGCCGTTTCGGCGGTGTGGTGCTGGTGTTCGAAGCGGCACAGGAGCTGAGTTTTTCGGAGGACTGGGAAATCGGCGGCGAGCCCGAACCGGCATTCGTCACTATTCGCCTGTCATCCATCCTCGACGGTTGTCATGTGGAACTGTTTCATCACGGTTTTGAACGTTGCGGCCTCAAAGCCGCACTGGACCTGGAGGGGCACGAGGAGGGCTGGAGCGTGCAACACCTCAAGGCCTTGCGGCAGATCGTTGAAGGTTGAGCGTTACCGGAGAAACGCTGCCAGCCTGTCCGGACCGAACTAATCACCGCCTGACCCCGAGGGGCCAAGCGCGTTCAGCAGCCAGAGCCCCGCGCCCAGCAGCGATTCCGTCACCCGGCGATAGGCGGGGGCGTCGAACCAGTCCCTGTAGACCTGGAGCTGCCGCTCCAGCTGGTCGCGGTCGTAGAGGCGCCCGTCCGCCACCACCGCGGTGCGCGTCGCGAGGTTGGCCAGGTTCTCTGTCGGGTCGTCGGCGTACACCACGAAATCGGCCCGCGAGCCCACGCTCAATGGCGGCGTGTCGTCGCCGAGCAGGCGCCGGGGGGTATCGACCGCGCTGATCTTCAGCACCTCCTCGGCGCTCAATCCCGCCGAGGCGAATAGTCCCAGCTCCTCGATCAGCCCCGCGCCGGGCACGATGAACTCCGCGGGGGAGTCCGTGCCCGTGTGCAGCTCTACGCCGGCGGCGTGCATCCTTCCCACCACCTCCAGTGCCGGCGGCAGGGCCTCCTCGAACGCCCGATGGTCCTGCGGCGACATCAGACGGGAGGAGACGAGTCCGCGAGTGGGGTGCCAGAGCTGCTCCCGGTAAAAGCGCGGCAGCATGTGGGAGCTGTCGCGCGCCCGCAGTTTCTGTGCATGTGCGAGCGCGGATTTGCGTTGCAGGGTAACCAGTGTGGGCGTCAGCCTGAAGCCGCGCCTGGTGGCCGCGTCCACCAGGTCGTCGATGCGCACCGCGTCCAGCTGCGCCACCCGTCGCAGCCGCAGCACATAGGGTGTCGCAGCGTCGTCGGGATGGCGTCCCGCCCAGCCGACCGTGTGCTGCAGGTCGTCGATGTGCGCGGCGCGAAAATCCTGTCGCCAGGGGACGTGGCCGATGACCGGCAGGCCGGCGGCCGTCGCCGCTGCGCGGATGTCGCGGGAGGCGGCTTCGGTGAGCTCGTTGTAGACCTTGACGCAGTCGTAGCCCTGCGCGCGGATCGACTCCACGGCCTGCGCCGCGCCGATCTCGTCGGGCACCACCAGTGAGCCCGGCCACTGGGGCGGGCTGCCGTCGACGAAAGGTCCGCAGCTCAGCATCCGCGGGCCAGGGTAGCTGCCCGCGCGGATGGCGTTGCGCATGTCGCCGCCCCCGGCCGCGAGGCGGGTGAGCGTCACGCCGTGGTAGAGATAGAGAAAGGCGAACAGCGCGTCGTGGCCCGGCAGGGGGAGGGTGGGGTCGTGCATGTGGGCGTCGGACAGCCCCGGGAGCACGTAGCCGTTGATAGGGTTCGAGGTTGCGGGCTGTATGTCGGCGATGCGGCCGCCCTCCACCACGAGGTCCACCGGCCCCAGGCGCCCCGCACCCGGCACCACGAGCACGACACCGGGTATGCGCGCGCCACGCTCGGGCAGCGCGAGGGGCGCCGGGGGCTGCAACACCAGGATGCCCCAGGCGGCGGTTACCACGATGGCCAGCAGCGCGACGAGGATAATCTTCTTCATAATCTGTGAGGCATCTCGTTGACGATGGGCGCGGCGCGCTGTGTTTTTTGTGACATCCGGTAGCATAACGTAATATTCTGGCCCGGCAGCAGCAGACCTTGCGCACACCACACGGGCCCTGCAGATCATGAGCACCTCCCCGAAACGCACCAGGACCTTCAACCGTATCCTCGACGCGGCGCTGGAGTGCTACGCCGAGACCGGCGTCTCGCGCATCACCCTGGACCAGGTCGCGAAGCAGGCGGGGGTGACGCGCACCACACTGTATCGCTACGTAAACAACCGCGACGACCTGCTTAACAAGGTGCTGCACCGGGACGCACTGCAGGTGCAGGACGAGACACAGACGTTCTTTCGCAACCAGCCCGACTTCGGCGCGGCAGTGATCGACTCCGCCCTCTACACGATCCGCGGCCGCATGACCCGCCCGATAAACAAGATCCTGTTCGCGGATCCCGACTCAGGCCTCGCGGGGTCGCTGACCCTCACCGCCGAGATGTTCTACGACCTCGCGTACCCCCTGCTGGAAAAGCCCTTCCTGGACGCGCAGCGGGCGGGCCGGATTCGGGAGGGGGTCACCCTCGACATGGCCGTGGAGTGGGTGACCCGTATCACCCTGTCCTATGTCAACGACCCCGGCGAGACCGGGCGCGACGAGCGGGCCCTGCGCAGCCTGTTGGAGACCATGCTGTTGCCGGCGCTGATGGCACCGCCGGGGCGGGACTGAGTTTCCGACCGGCGCCGGCCTCCCGATCACCCGGTGGGTGATAGCCCCAAGAGGGGTAAACGATATTAGACCAATGTAAACACTCGCACCATAAAATATTACATATTGATTGATATGTAATATTTTAGCCTCTACACTCCGCATCCTCACTGACCCTGCCCGGCCCGGAGGATGTGCCATGAAAAGCCCGCTAAAAATGTCCTTGAACCCGTCTGCATACCGACTCCGGGGGCTCCTCGCCGCCGCGCTGGCGGCTGCGTGCCTGACCGGCCCGGCGCCCGCGGGCGCGCAAAACGCGGTGGAACTGGATACCAGCGATGTACGCGCCGGCGGGACTCCCGTGGGCGACCTGATCCGCGTGCCGATTGAGCGCGTCGCCATTACCGAAAACGTCTTCTACGTGTCGGGCCTCGCCAACGTTTACGCGGTCAACACCCCGGACGGTGCCATCGTCATCGACACCGGCTTTGCGCACCAGGCGCCGCGCCAGATGGAGCTGTTGAAGGAGGTGATCGAGGGCCCGGTCCGCTACGTCTTCCTGCCCCAGGGGCAGCACGACGATGTCGGCGGCCTGTCGCTGATCAGCGACGACGATACCAAAATCATCATGACCCGGGCGTCCATGGAGTACATGCCCTACCGCGCGCGGGCCGGCAAGTACCTGCAGCCGCGCTACGCCGCGCTGTACAGCTGGGCGAACGACCTCCAGGCGCAGGCCAGTGGAGGCAAACAGGTTGGCGAGAAGGGCGGCGAAAAGGCCGGTGAGAAGGCCGGCGCGGCGCGCAACCCCTTTCCCTACACCCCCATTGTTCCCGACGTGCTGGTGGAGGATTCAGCGGGTCACAGCTTTGAACTGGGCGGCGTGACCTTCGAAGTCATCGCACTGCCGGGTGCCGAGGGCATCAATTCCGCCGGCCTGTGGCTGCCCGAGGAGAGAATCCTTTTCGCGGGCGGCGGCTCCGTCGGCCCGGAAATCCCCATGTGGCCGAACATCGGCACCGTGCGCGCCGACCGCAATCGCATCCTCGAAAAGTACATCGACACGGTCAACACCATGATCGAGCTCGAACCGGCGATCCTCCTGCCCGGGCAGGATGAGCCGATGATGGATGCCGACGAGATCATGAACAGCCTGGTGACGCTGCGCGACGCGGCGACGTATGTGTACGACGCGATCTGGGACGGGCTCAGCGCCGGCAAGGACGTCTACCAGCTGATGCGCGAAATTCAGCTCCCAGAGGAGCTGTCACACCTGAGCCAGCAACATGGCCGGGTCGAGTGGACTGTGCGGGAGACCGTCAACCAGACGGGCGGCTGGTTTGCCTACCGGTACACAAGTGAGCTCTATCCCTACCGTCCCCACGAGGTGTACCCGGAGCTGGTGGCCCTGGCGGGGGAAGACGCTGTTATCGGCAGTGCGCGCAAGATGCTGGCGGCCGGTGAACTTGAGAAAGCGATGATGATGGCGGAAGCCGTGACCGAGGCGGATGCCGACAGCGCCGCGGCGCTCCGGCTGCAACAGGATACCCTGGCCGCACTGCTCGAACGGGCGCAGGCCACCCACCAGACCTTCAGCGAGATCGCCTGGCTGCAGGCGCAGATGAAACAGGTGCGTGCGCGTCTTGGAGACGAGTAACGGCCGCAGGGTCGGACTGGCCGGTGCGACCCGATTGCGAGCGATGCGACCGTTGAACGTCTCCAGGGGAGCTATCGCCGCCCTGGCGTTTCTGGCGGTTCTCGTGCTGCTGTACCTGGGTCAAAGACAACCGGGAGAGCCGCTGCCATTCGATGCGGAGGTGCGCGTGGCGCTGCCCGCGGACGCCGTGTGGCGCCGGATGGAGGACCTCTCCCTCGCGCACCACTACGTCCCCGGAATATTGAGCACTGAGATTACGACCTCCTCGGCGCGGGGTGTGGGGGCCAGCCGTCGTGTTTACAGTTCGGGCACGGACTACCTGAACGAGACCGTGATCGACTGGCGCGAGGGCCGGGGGTTTACGCTGCGCCTGCACGGTGATGACGACAGTGCGCCCGCGCCGTTTTCCCAGGCAGAATTCAGTTATTCATTGATACCGGACGGCGAGGCGCAGACGCGGGTCGTCACCCGCCTGAATGTGGTGATGTCCGGCGGGGCGATCGGGCAGTGGTTTGGGGAGACGCTGCTCGCCGGTGCGTTCGAGGAGCGTACCCGGGCGGTGGCTGAGGGGTTGAAGGAGTTTTATGAGGCGCAGGACGTGGTGGAGTAGTTGTTGTCCTGCCGATTGGTCGAGCCCCAAGGGGGTTCACTTCTGTATCGCCACGCGCACAAATTGGTCGAACTGTTGGTCTTCGAGCGCCCTGGTCCTTACAAGGCGCCAGTGTCTGTTTTGTGCAAGGAGCGGGCTTTCAGTTACCACGCGACCAGTCTAGTTCAACAGTACGCTCTTCAGTGTTTCCAGATCGTCACTCGACACCTCAAGGTTTTGCATAATGTAGTTTTGTACCGACCCGGATCGAGCTTCAGCTTGCCGTTTCGAGGCATCTATATAATCACCTTGCAAGATATAAAACGCCTCAATAGCCTCTGAATTCTCCTTGAGTTCCTGGTCGGATAGGCCGAGTTCTACGGCTTGCGCTTCGAGCTGACGAATCCTTGGCCCCACTTCCTCTGCTCGGGTATCGTTGGACATCAAGTAGTCTTCTCTGATGGTCTCCCAAGGCACGCCGAGAGCTGACAGGACCAACGCCGACGCTGTTCCCGTGCGGTGAATCCCGTGAGAGCAATGAAAGACAACGGGGTAATTCGCTTCATCGCTGAGGATTTCGAATAAGCTGGCGTACTGCTGGTCCGCCACTCCACTGACAAGTTCTTCATGTACCAAAGGGTTAAAATCTGGGGGGAAATCCCGAAAGTCGCCGTCTTTTCTCGCCTGAACGAGACGGTTAGCGGCGTCTGGAATCCCATTTATGTCGCCGGTTATCGGCAGGAATATTTCCTCGACGCCTTCGGGCAAGCGGTCGTGACCCCGGAATTCGATTTCCCCTGGAGTCAGGAAGCTCACGACGGTCTTAATACCGAGGCTTTCCAGCACCGCGAGATCAGCATCAGTCAAGCGTGGCAACTCTCCTGAACGGTAAAGCAACCCAGTTCGAACCAGTTTGCCGTCGGCTGTTTCGTATCCGCCTAGATCGCGGAAATTGGGTTGGCCTTCCAGACCAACGATTCGCTCCTCCGTCCAACCAATGTTAGATGCCATCACCGCCAGACAAAAAATTGTGGCCCGGAGGGGAAAGGTTTTAAGAAGTTCCATGTCTCGATTTCTTACCTGCGTTGGGAGCCAGATTATTGTTCGCTTTGAGTCGAAAGCAGACACCCAGAGTATTCTAGCTCAGCTGCCGTTTGGTGTCTGATCCTGCCTGGAGCGAACTCTACGGCCACCCCGCAGCGGGGTAGGGCGCCGGGTGCACCTCGATGCGCCCGCCCCGGGTGGCGATACACTCCTCGGGTCGCGTGGAGAGAGCCGTAACGATGTACAGCCTGTCCTCGCCGATGGCACAGGCGATGGCGCCGCGATCTGTCCCGATGCGGTGGGTGACCTCGCCGCCCTGCACCTGCCGGATGCACTCGTTACTGCTGGGCGATGCGCTCCAGATACCCCCCTGCGCGTCCTGGCAGATGCCGTCCGGAACTGCTCCCTCGGGGAGTTGCGCCCACACCCGTTTGTTCGAGAGGCTGCCGTCGCCGGCGATATCGTAGGCGCAGAGGCGGGCGGCGAAAGACTCCCCCACGATCAGGGTCCTGCCATCGGGGGTAATCACGCAGCCGTTGGGAAACATCGCCTTGTCATCCTGGACGGAGGCGGTGCCATCGGGTTGCACGAGAATGACCTGAGCGGGTCGCGGTTTCTCATCGGCAAAAAAATCGAAGCCGAAGTTGCCGACGTAGGCACGGCCCTGTCCATCCACGACCATGTCATTGCAATGGCCGGAGGCCAGGTTGGAGAGGTCCGCGTGCAGCTTCAGTTCCCTGCCGTCGTGGCGCAGCAGTTGTCGGCTGCGCATGCTGACGATAAGCAGGTCCCCGTCGGGCAGCCAGCCCAGGCCGGAGGGTTCGTCGTCCTGCAGCTCCACGATGACCTCGAACTCGCCATCGGGCTGTACCCGCAGCACCTGCCGCGCGTGCATGTCCGACAGCCAAAGCGCGCCGTCGCGCCATCGCGGCCCCTCGCCAAAACGCAGATTGTCGATCAGTATCCCGGGTTCCATACTCGCCTCTTCCTGATCCTGACAGTGTAGCGGAAGATTCCCGGGCGAATTCTGTCGATTTGTCGAACCCGACGTGGGTTCTCATCCACATCACCGTGCGTCGAAAAGCAAAAGAGCCCCAAGAGGGGCTCTTTTACTTTTTTTGGAGCGGGTGATGGGAATGACTCGCGCCATCCCTGGCGCTCGCCCTGCGGGCGTCTCGCTGCGCTCGACGTCCAAATCGGCTGTCCTGCCGATTTGTCGAACCCGACGTGGGTTCTCATCCACATCACCGCGTGTCGAAAAGCAAAAGAGCCCCAAGAGGGGCTCTTTTACTTTTTTTGGAGCGGGTGATGGGAATCGAACCCACGTTAGAAGCTTGGGAAGCTCCGGTTCTACCATTGAACTACACCCGCGGGGCGACTCAGGATAGCGGGTCACCCCAGAGGGGTCAAAGCGCCGCCAACACGGGGCGGAATCCGGTAACATGGAGCTGTGGCGGTGCATGCCGCCACGCGTTTTCGCCCCCGAATCACAACCGGAACCGGGCCTTGAGCAGGAACACCGAAATCGCGGAAATTCTGATCGATATCGAGGCCCAGCTGCGCCAGCTCGGGCAGTGGGACAAGGTTCCGCCGTCCACCGAGGCGCTGGCCTCCGAGCAGCCCTTCTGCGTCGACACCCTGACCCTGCCCCAGTGGCTGCAGTTCGTGTTCCTGCCCACCCTCTACCAGATGCTGGAAGCGGGGGAGTCCCTGCCCGAGCGCTGCGGCATAGCGCCCATGGCGGAGGAGTACTTTCGCGGGACGGGGGTGGCGGCGACCGAGCTGGTCGGCGCCCTGGGCCGCATCGACGAGCTGCTCACAGGCGGGGACGCACCGGCGGCCTAGTCCCGGCCCACTAAGGCAACCAGGCTTTATTAACTTCCCCGGCCAAGGGCTGACCACGCGGTCAGAATGTGCTATTTTTGCCCGGACTTTCATCTATTACAGCAATAATCCAGCCCCTCATTATGAAACTCGTTACCCCTGTAAAGTTTGGCGCCCTGGCTCTCGCAATCACCCTGACCGGATGTGGTGGCGGCGGTTCCAACTCCAACAACGACGGCAATGTCGGCCCCCAGGATGCCGGTTCGCCGGAAATCTCCTGGTACAGCACCGCGCAGCCCCTGATGGAACGCTACTGCGTCGCCTGCCACACGGAGGGAAGCGTTCTCGCTCCCTTCCCCATGGATACCTACGAGCAGGTGTACAACAAGCGCTCGGCCATGGCCTACGTGTTCGAGGCGGATACCATGCCGCCCATCGGTTTCGCCGACCTCACTGACGGCGAGCGCGAGCTGTTGATACAGTGGCTGGACGACGGCGCGCCCCGCGGCGATGAATCCCAGGCGCCCCACAGCGGTGTTGTCGGCGGGTTCACCTACCACGGCGACACCCGCGCGATCATCGAACAGCGCTGTGTCGGCTGCCACGTCGACGGCGGTGTTGCACCGTTCCCCCTCGACAGTTATGAAAAAGTGAAGGCCGTGGCCGCGGCAGCGGCGTTCTCCGTAGAGAACGGCACCATGCCGCCCTGGCCGCCCACCGAGGGTTACAGCCGCTTCCAGCACCCGCGCGCGCTGCCCCCGGAGGAGCGTTTCGCGCTGCTGAACTGGCTCAACGGCAATCTCGCCGAGGGCAATCCGGCGGACTACGTACCGCCGGACATCACGCGGGTCGAGGAGCCGGATTACAACCTGAAGCTGCGATTGCCCGAACCCTACACCCCGACGCTGCGCCCGGACGACCACCGCTGCTTCGCCATCGACTGGCCGCTTGACGAGTGGTCATACGTCACGGCCGTGAGCGTTATACCGGACCAGGTCGCCGAGGTGCACCACGTTATCGTCAACATCATCGATCCGCAGGATGTGCACCACTATGTCGGCGCCGGCGGGGAAGACGGCAGCCCCGGCTGGCCCTGCCTGCTCTCCGGCGGTATCGAAGGCGCGCCCATTCCGCGGCAGATCGGTGGCTGGGTACCCGGCGCTCCCGGTGGCTCGGCCCCCGAAGGCACGGGGGTAGGTATACACCCCGATTCGATCCTGGTCGTGCAGATGCACTACAACACGCTGGTCGCCGAGCCCACACCGGACCAGTCCACCATCGTGATCGCCACCGTACCTGAGGTGGAGCGCCCCTCCAGCGGTTTCCTCTACACCAACCCGTTCTGGCTGGCCTCCGGCGGGATGCCGATCCCGGCCGGCGAGTCGAACGTGCACCACTCCTTCGCCGCGCCGGCGGGGGTCCTGGCGGGCCTCTTCGGCCACCCGGCGGGTATCAGCAGCGGCGATACCTTCGCGCTGCACACCGGCTTCCTGCACATGCACAACCTCGCGACCTCCGGCCGTACTACACTGATTCGCGCCGACGGTACGAGGCAGGTGATCCTCGACATCCGCGACTGGGACTTCAACTGGCAGTCCACGTACCTGCTGGAGCGCGAATTGCTCGTCGGCCCGAACGACTGGGTACAGCTCGAGTGCACCTGGGACAATACGGACTCCAACCAGGTCATCGTCGATGGCGTACAGCAGCCGGCGCGCGATGTGGAGTGGGGTGACGGTACAGGCGACGAGATGTGCCTGATGAGCCTGCTGATTACCAAGCCCAAGGAGGGCTACGACTACAGCTACTCCGCCAGCGTGCATATCGAGACGCCGACCTACCGGCAGCCGTTCCGTGCCGGGGATCTCGTGCCCCTCGAACTGGTGCTGAACAACTTTACGCTGATGGAGCCCGGCGCCCATGGCGGCGGCCACGACGATCATGACCACGGCGACGACGGCCACGGCCATGACGGCGACGACCACTCGGGTGTTTACCAGGGGCATTACCATCTTTACCTGAACACGGATGACGACAACGCCGAGCACCTCACTGCCTGGGACGCGAGCTATTACTACCAGCTGCCGGACGACATCGAGCCGGGCATCCACACCCTGCGGGTGAGCCTGCGCGGCGACGACCACCACGCACTCGGCGTCGAGCACTCGGTGGATATCGAGGTGGTGGAAGGCGAGTCTGTCGATGCGGAGTCTCTTATCGACGTGAACAGCTGGGCCTTCCAGTCCGCCGGGGAGGACAGCCGCGCCCACGAGCGTCCGGCCGTCGTCGATTGCCCGGACAACAGCTGGTACAACGAGGACGGTGCGCTGGAAGTCGAGACCGGCTTCTGCAACTACCTGGCAGTCGCACAGCCCAGCGAGGCGGATATCAATGCCGGGGATACCCTGCACATCGTTCTCTGGCACGGCAACCTGGCGTTTGACACACCCGCCCAGGGCCACGTGGCCATCACCATCGACGGCAACGTGGTGTGGGAAGAGACGGTGGCCATTCCCGGCGATGCAGAGATTTTTGACGTGCGTGTACCGGCGACCTTCGACGCACCCGCCGGCAGCAAGGTGGAGTACCACCTGCACAACCACGGCTACAACACCTGGACCCTGCTCACCCTGGACGTAGAGCGCTAGGGTCTTGTTGTCACCACGTATCCTGCTGGCCCTTTGCCTGTGCCTGCCCCTCTGGGCGCAGGCTGCGGGCGTGGCGGTTGGCCAGCCCGCCCCCGCCGTCAACCTCGCCGCCCTGCCCGAGGGCACCGTCAGCCTCGAGGCGCTGCGCGGCAAGGTCGTCTACCTCGATTTCTGGGCCTCCTGGTGCGGCCCCTGTCGCGTGTCCTTCCCGCAGCTCGACGCCATCCGGCAGGAGCTCGGCGACCAGGGCTTCGAAGTGCTGGCGATCAGCGTCGACGAGGAGAAGGCGGACGCCATGGGCTTTCTCGCGGAGCTGCCCGTCAGCTACCTCGTCGCCCACGATCCGAGCGGTGCCACACCCTCTGCCTGGGGTATCCTGGGTATGCCGACGGGTTACCTGATTGACCGCGAGGGCGTAGTGCGCGATATTCACCAGGGCTATAAGAAGAGCGACGGCGAAAAGCTGCGCAAAGCAATCATCGAGTTGTTGGGAGAATAATACCTTGAAATACCTTACCGCCCTGCTGGTGGTCGTCGCGTTGTGCGGTTGCGAAACGGTGCAACCCTGGGAGCGCGGCACCCTGGCAAAAGAAGAGATGCAGTGGCAGCCCGATACCATGGAGGGCATTCTCCGGGCCCAGATTCATGCCAGTAAGGAAGCCTCGTCGGGCGGCACCGGGGCCGCCGGCGGCGGTTGCGGGTGTAACTGATGGCTGGTCGCAACGTGCAGCTCAAGGACGACATCAACCCCACACTGCTGGCTCTTACTTCCAGCGCGCTTCTCCTGCCCGCCTACCAGGGCGCCCAGGCCGATGCCCCGCCGGACTACACCGAGATGGGCGTGCGCTACAGCAAGTACAAGGAAGACGATATCCAGGGCGCCAAGTCCTTCGGCGGCGGCAGCGAGCGCTACGAGATCGACATTGCCCAGTTCCACCTGATCGCCCCGGTGGCGGATAGCTGGTCGGTGGCCCTGGACGTGGCCTGGGAAGACATGAGCGGCGCCTCGCCCTGGTTCGTGGGGGAGAGCGCCAACGGCGACCCCAAGGTGGTGATGAGCGGCGCAAGTATCGAGGACACGCGCACCGAGGTGACGGTGGCTACGCGCTACTACTACGATCGCGGCAACGCCGGTATCAGCTATACCTACTCGGACGAGGACGACTACCAGTCCGACGCGGTGGGACTCGACGTGTCCTTCAACAGCGAGGACGGCATGCGCACCTACACGGCAGCGTTCAGTGCGTCCAACGACGATATCGACCCGACCCAGGGTGCGGTGCCGACCAACACACTCGGCGACGAGAAGGACATCCGCTCGGGATTCCTCGGCGTGAGCCAGATCATCAGCAAGAACGCCATCGTGCGTTTCGGCCTGGGGTACACCTACCGGGACGGCTACCTGACGGACCCCTACAAGAATCGCGACAGCCGCCCGGACGAGCGCGAGGAGTGGACTTTCAGTACCGGTTACCGCCGGTTCTTCGAGGACCACGACGCGGCGCTGCACATGGACTACCGTTACTTCGACGACGACTGGGACGTGGTGTCACACACGCTCGACGTGGCCTGGCACCAGAACCTGGGCGATGACGTGGCCCTGGTGCCCTTTGTGCGCTACTACACCCAGGACGAGGCGGAGTTTTTCTCCAACATCGCCGACACGACCCAGCGCTACTACGCCGATGACTATCGCCTGTCCGCCTTTGGTGCCTTCACCTACGGCATGCGGCTCCGGCGGGACATCGGCAACTGGTCCCTCAACCTCACCGGCGAGCGCTACAAGACCGATGAGAGTTGGGGCCTGTACAGCGGTGACGAGTCGCCCGGCCTGGTCGACTTCTGGCGTTACAGCTTCGGGGTCGACTACATTTTCAAGTAGCGGGCCCCGCGCACATGCTGCGCGTCGACCACAGCTTCAAGGCCATGGGCGGCCCCTGCCGCCTGCGCCTCGAGGTCGAGGACGAGGCGCAGTCCCGCGCGGCTATTGAGGCCGCCGAGGTCGAGGTGCGGCGACTGGAGAAGAAGTACAGCCGCTACCTCGACGATTCCCTGACCTCCCGTATCAACCGCGCTGCCGGTACCGGTGAAGCCGTACCTGTCGATGCTGAGACCGCGGGCCTCCTCGACTACGCAGACACGGTCTGGCGCGAGAGCGACGGGCTGTTCGACCTCACTTCCGGTGTGCTGCGCAAAGCCTGGGATTTTCGCTCCGGGCGGTTGCCACAACAGGAGGTCATCGACGCACTTCTGCCACTGGTGGGCTGGGAGAGGGTAGAGCGCAACGACACCGGCGTGTACTTACCGGATAACGGTATGGAGCTGGACTTTGGCGGCTGCGTGAAGGAGTACGCCGTGGACAGCGCGGCGGCGCAATTACGCGGAGCCGGTGTACAGGCTGCGCTCGTGGATCTCGCCGGCGACATGGCGGCGGTGGGTACGCCCGCCGGGAGCAACGGCTGGCCCGTGGGCATCCGGCACCCGCGCGGCGGTGACGATGCCTTGGCGGGAGTTACGTTGCCGGAAGGGGCGCTTGCCAGCAGCGGGGATTACGAGCGCTGCATGGTGGTGGACGGGCGGCGCTATGGTCACCTGCTCGACCCGCGCACCGGCTGGCCCGTTTCAGGCCTGATTGCCGTGAGTGTACTGGCACCCCAGTGCCTGGTGGCGGGCAGCTCTGCGACCGTCGCCATGCTCAAGCCCGTGGAAGAGGGTCTCGCGTGGCTGGAGCAGCTCGGGTTGCCTTTCCTGGCCGTGGACGCGGACCTCAACTGCAGCGGCACCCTGGCCTGACCTCAGCATTCAATCTGATCAATTGCCGTTGCGTTCCCTGGCTCCCACATCGAGGGGACCGACCACCGGACGGGGGCGTGTGCCGGCGGGCGGTCGAAACTCTTCCTTCGGCACCAGGCTGACGTCGTTCATCGATGCTGCGCCGTCAATGGCCTCCGAGCCCTCGGGAATGTCCCAGCCCCGCGAACCCCAGGGTGTCAGTCGTTCGTGCACGTTGTGGTGCGCCTTGCCGGGGCCGGACAGCAGCGACACCGAGCCGATGTAGAGGTTGTTGACCACCAGGGCCGCACCGTCAGCGGCGTTGTCGACGAAAGTGCCCGTGTAGGCGTCGTTGACCAGGGTGTTATTGACCACAAACAGGGTCTTCTGCCGCTCGGAGCGGTCCGCACAACCCTCCATCCCGTAGCCGATGACGTTCAGGTTGCTCGAGGTGACCGCCTGTTGCATCTCGTTTCCCATAACGACACTGAACCCGCAGTTCGGCAGGTCGATCAGCCGGCTAGAGTTGCCGTTAGTCCCGTCCTCGATGCGGTTGTAGAGAATGTAGTTCTCCAGCGCGCGGCTCTTCACCTGGTGCCCCTGGTCCGTGCCCTTGAAATGGTTGCCGATCAGCGTAAGGCGGCCGGCGGTGCCGATGTAGATGCCGTGGCTGAAACGGGTCTCCCGGCGCTGGTGCCAGAAGCGCGAGTTGCTGACGTGTATGTGTGCGTAGAGATTGCGGCCGCTCAGTACCGAGAACTCGTTGTTGTGGAAGAAGGTGTTGTACAGGTAGAGATCGCCGCCCTGGTGCCGGATGGCCGCGCCGTTGGTATCGCGCACGCGGGCGCCGGAAAACTCGATATTTTCCACGCGTGTATTGTCGCCGTTGATGATCCAGGTGCCCTTGCCGTTGGGGCTGGGCCGGGTGGCCTTGAGATGGGCCATGCCGCCGACCCCGCGGATCACGAGGTTGTCCTGGTGGAAAACGGCGAAGTCGTCGAGGTAGGTCCCTGCGTCGATCTCGACGGTGTCCCCGTGCCGCGCCTGCTGTGCCGCCACCGAGACGCTTTTCAGGGCGCGCTCCGGGCCGACCTGCAGCAGCCTGCCGCCCCCGGCCTGCGCGGACACCGCAGCCGCGAGGACAAAGGACAACACAAGCGTGGCGGATCTGCGCATCAGCGCGGGACCTGATCGATGGTGATATGCCCCGGTTGCTCCGCAACGCGCCGGCACCAGGCGCTGACCGCAGTGTAGTCGCCGAGGTCGAAATCGCCTTCACCGGCGCAGTGCACATAGGCGTACATGGCGATATCCGCGGCCGAGTACCGTTCGCCGACGAGGTACGTGCGATCCGAGAGTGTTGCCTCCAATAATTTCAGCGCCTCGTCGCCCTGGTACTTGAGTACTTCCATGCTGCCCTGCGGCAGCATGGGAATGAAGTCGGGAAAGGTGCGCATGAAACGCGAACGGCCCAGTACCTTGTCGATATTGCTTTGCTCGTAGAACATCCACTTGAGCACCTGTGCCCGCTCGAGCTTGTCCGCCGGCATGAGAAAGGTGTCCTCGGTGAGCCAGCAGAGGATGGCGTTGGACTCGGAGAGGGCCGTGCCGTCGGATAGCACCAGCACGGGAATCTGCCCGGCGGGACTAAGGGCCAGGAAGTCCGGCGTGCGGGTCTCCCCCTGGACGAGGTCGCGAAACTCGTACTCCACCTCGATGCCGAGTTGGGCCATGGCCAGGCGGGCCTTGTAGCCGTTGCCAGAGAACAGGTAGTCGTAGAGCTTGACTGGTGTAGGGTCACTCAACCGGGGGTACCCTGCCACTTCAGGACGACGGCCGCGGCCAGGAACAGGATGCCGACCACGTCGACCATCAATACCTTGCCAAGTGCCTCGTTGTAGCCGCCCACCGCCAGGGTCAGGGCGGCATAACCCACCATGCTGACACCGGCCATGATCATGGCGGCGAGCTGGTACTGGGGCACGAAGGCCGCGTAGAGGATGAACGTGCCCAGAATGCCGAACAGCAGGGCCCGGTGGCGCATGAGAATCTCCAGGTCATTTCCGACAAGCGTGACGGAGTAGGCCGATTCGAGTTTCTGGGCGGAGAGGATGCCGAGCACCGGGGCCAGGTTGATCAGGCCGACGATGACCAGGCAGAAGGTGACAGCTTTGGCCATGGCTAACCTCGCGTTCGCCTGCGTTCAGGGGAGGGCATAGGTTAGCACGCCCCGGCCTTAATCGCGCCCGCGTGCGGTGGGCCTAGGGTGCTGGTACGGGGTGTCCCATAACGCGTCCGGCGAATTCCTTGACCTGGCTCTCTGTGTCGCACGAGTACCACATTTGCCCGGTCATATCGAATTCGTGACTGATGCCCGCGTCCGCCACGAGCTCCACAAGGCGCTCCTGCATCTGCTCGTCGTCGATTTCAAAGGAGCAGCGATGCCTCATGACGCTCGCATCCCAGACGAGGTAGGTGTAGCCGAGCCCCGCCGTCAGCAGTGCGCCCAAAACGATTCCGGTTGTGAGTACCCTGGAACTGGCCATTACCGAAAGATAACGCCCATGTTGCGATAGGTCGCCCGTACCCGACCCATCTCGCCCACGTGTACAGTGTGATGGAGCCGCGACGGCCCGGTGCCGCGAAGGGCCCGCCTACTCATCGGGATCACCTGTCCAGATCATGGCGACCACCCCCCGGAATGAAACCGCCGCACCCAGCAGAAACCAGAAAACCGAGGCAATCAAATAGATCTCGAATCGCGTTGCGTAGGGCCAGCCCACCGCATTCCCGAGCAGAACCAATAGGGTCACCATGTCACCGAGAACAATTATTCTGGGAAACCAGGACTTGTCTTCCATGTTCAGGACATAGACTTCCTTGTAGAACCGGTGCGAAAACGCTATGTAGGCGATGGTGTAGGCCACGATGAGTCCGCTCGCCAGGGCCCATAGTTCAGTCTCAGAGGGGACGAAGGCATTCAGGGCAAAGGGCAGGCCACAGGCGAACAGCGCGAACAGGCCGTAGTCGATGAGTGACCGCAGCCCGGCCCGCGCCCGGTCGGGTAGCCCCTTCGGGCCCCGGGCGACAAAAACGGCTACAAGGCTCGCAAAGCCCATGAAGGTTACTGCTATTTCAGCAGAGGTGAGAAGAATGTCCTGTGATTCGGGGCTCAACGCCGGTTCCCCCTGGCGGGAAAGTACCTCGGACGCCCGAGGCGGGCAACCGATACGAACTTGCTAGGCGCCAACATTCAGACACGCCGTGTCGTCGAGAGCCATCATGACCAGCGGTATGGATCCAATCGTTGCGAGCAGCACAACGGATATCCGGGCGAGAATGAGTGCCCGGCGTATAGGCACCAGGTCTGCTGGGAGGGGTTCGCCAGCGCTTCTGAGTCTGTTCTCGGTGCGATGACAGACCAATATCAATAGACCATATGTCGCCGCCTGTAAGATCATCGCTGCGTAAACAACCGTGCTGCGCCCGACGAGAGAGCACCTTACATCCTGCTCGGTCAGCGCCAGGAGGAAGGTCACTCCGCTGACGATGCTGAACGCCGTTATGGCGTCCGCATAACTCACGAGTTTGTCCGCCATTGCTGAATGTTTCACGGGCCTCCCTTTCACTTATCGCTTCGGATTACCTGAATTCAACATAGCACACCCGGGGCTTCATGCCGCGAGCGGCCAGACCTCGCAGCGGTTTCGGTGTCCGTAGCCCTGACTTGTTCTAGGGCGGCTTTGATAACTCATTTTCCAAGTTTTAGCAGCCACTCCTTCGCTTTTATCTCAGAATGACTGGACCAACCAGAATTCCGATACAAACCTACCAGCGCCGAAATCGACCAAAGGTCGCCACTCTGAGCACCCTTGATATAGGCCTCGTAAGCGAGATCAAAATTTCCCGCTTGTTCCAATAAGCCGCCGTATGACACGCAAGACTTAAAATGATCTAGGCTGCACTGTTCTCTCATGAAATCGGAGTACATAGAGTCGAATTCAGCGAATTCGTTTGTGTGTGATGGTGAAACCTCTCGCGGATAATTCATTTTTCCGATAGTGAACAGTAGATACTTGGCCTCCACCACTTCATTCTTTTCTAACTGATCTATTAAGTGGCGCGCTAGATCGAATTGAAATTCCTGGGAGGATTTATGATGACGCTGCTGGTCGTCTAGTAACTCTTCGATAAGTTTCCGATGCGTCATTGAATCCACCCATAGGGCGATGCAAATCGGGACTAGTAGTATGAAGATCCCAATGGTTTGCTTTTCGACTTTCATGCTACGGAAGCACTTGATACATACTCTACCCTATAACACCTGCCGCAGCGGCGCACGAACCGTGCAGCGGTTTTGTCGCCCCAGCAGCCTGCGCTTGTTAGGGGGAATCCATGGCCCGTTACGAGTGTCCTTTTACTTCGCATTGAGAAACTTTGACTCAACGTACCCACGAAATTCCCCTCCATGATTTTTCCCTTGAGTCGCCCAATATGCCCTACCGCCCTGCGTCTGTAACATTGCCCCGACTGAGTAAACGCTAGATTCAAATTGTTCTATTCCTATTATTCCAAGTACATAATCTGAATACGTTTGGTCGGCGCCACCAACGAGCATTGCAAAAATGAAGAAGAACTGGACCACTTCATCATCATCAAGCGTATCAAAATCAGTTAAACCAACTCTAAATACACGAGCAACTTCCTTGTCTTGTCCTATGAGAGACGCGTAGTCGCTCGTTGTAGATTGCCTTGCTCTTCGCGCATCCGCCCTCTGGGCCACAGTGTTCTCACGAATCTGCACGGCTAGGTAGGCTAATGTCACGATTGTCGCGATTGCGGCGGCAATCTCAGCGAGGCTTGTAACCTGATCCAGCGACACGGTCCCTCCTAACGCTTCAGGCTGCGGGCGGCGAAACCGCGCAGCGGTTTTGACGTCCGTAGCCCTGACTTGTTATATGCCCTACTAAAGCTGTTCAATAATTTTTTCATTTAGTGCTTCAAACTCTGCAACTAGATTATCGCAGGCAGCCTTCTGTGCGTGACAAAGCACTGACATGTCTATGTGGATATACCCGTCGACTTCAACAGCCTCTCGACGAATTACCGCGGGGTGCGCTGCATGATCTGTCGGAGTAAAGGTCCACATAATGAAGTTGTCGGTGTTTTTGGGGGTTGCCACCGCCCAGCCATCGCTGTAACCAAAATTTATTGACGGGTCGGCGCGCAATGTATCGAAGGCTTCTTTCGCCGATCCAAAACCAACCCCACTCTTCTCCGCTTGACCATATGATGTCTGAGGGGCAATACACACGATAAGAACGAAGACTATACGTTTCAGCACGGAACTATCCTGGGCATATAACAGCCAAGTATTTGTTGTGAGTAAATATAGACACCGTTACAAGTCCTCGCCATACCTGTATACAAGGTCAAGAAGTGTCTAAATGTGGCGATAAGAACACGAACGCTTTCTGCAGGGGATTTGGCGTTCACCAGGGGGAGTCATCCCGTCGGCACTGCGTGCCGATCCAGTCGTGGCGCCTGGCCGGCTCCGTTCAGTCGGCCAGCTGCCTCTGCCCCTCGAGCCACTGGGTGCTCAGCGGCGTACTTCGCTCCCAGAAGCGCCACAGCGGCTTGCGCCGGATGTAACGCAGGGTGAGTTGGTGGAAGAGACCGGGATCGTGGCGGCGCTGGACGCGTAGCTCGGTGTGGTGCTTTTCTTTCATTCTGACTCCTACCTTCTTCCGGGTGGAGCGGGTGTCGACGCCGCTAGCGCTGGCGACGACTGCCGGCCTGCGGAGGCCGGCGCAACTGCCCTAGTGCAGTATCCTGTCGGGCCGTGCCTTCTCGGCCTGGCTCTCCTTTTTCTGTTCCCTGGCCGCGGCTTCCTGCTGCTGCATGTAGGTGCGCAGGCGCCCGACCACGCTGGTCATGACGTCGATGGTCTGGCTGATCTGGTCCAGCGCCATCAGTATGGTTTCGGTCTCGGAGGGTCTCTTATCGCTGTCAGACATGGGAACTTCCTCAGTTCGAACCGCTGTTCCAGTTATGGTCAGGCCCACCGGCGCCCCTGGGGCACCGGCAGTCTCTTGTTTTAATCCCAGCTCAGTGCGCCGCCGGTCTGGTACTCGATAACCCGCGTCTCGAAGAAGTTCTTTTCCTTGCGCAGGTCCATGATCTCCGACATCCACGGGAAGGGGTTTTGCGCCCCCGGGTACTGCTCCGGCAGTCCGAGCTGGGTCAGGCGCCGGTTCGCGATGAAGTGCAGGTACTCCTCCATCATGCTCGCGTTCATGCCGAGGACTCCGCGGGGCATGGTGTCGCGCGCATACTGGATTTCCAGCTCGGTGCCCTCCAGGATCATCTGGGTGGACTCCTGCTGAAACTCCTCGGTCCACAGCTGCGGGTTTTCCAGCTTGATCTGGTTGATCACGTCGATGCCGAAGTTGAGGTGCATGGACTCGTCCCGCAGGATGTACTGGAATTGCTCGGCCACGCCCGTCATCTTGTTGCGGCGGCCCATGGAGAGGATCTGGGTGAAGCCGCAGTAGAAGAAGATCCCCTCGGTCACCGCGTAGAAGCCGATCAGGTTGCGCAGCAGTTCCTGGTCGGACTCCTGCGTGCCCGTCTTGAACTGGGGATCCGACAGGGAGTGGGTGTGGCTGAGACTCCAGGCCGCCTTCTTGGCCACCGAGGGAACCTCCCGGTACATATTGAACACCTCGCCCTCGTCCATGCCCAGCGACTCGATGCAGTACTGGTAGGCGTGGGTGTGGATGGCCTCCTCAAAGGCCTGGCGCAGCAGGTACTGGCGGCACTCCGGGTTGGTGATCAGCCGGTAGATCGCGAGTACGAGATTGTTCGCCACCAGCGAGTCCGCGGTGGAGAAGTAGCCGAGGTTGCGCATGACGATGCGCCGCTCGTCCTCCGTGAGGCCGTCGCTGCTCTTCCACAGGGCGACGTCGGCGGTCATGTTGACCTCCTGCGGCATCCAGTGGTTGGCGCAGCCGTCGAGGTACTTCTGCCACGCCCAGTCGTACTTGAACGGCACGAGCTGGTTGAGGTCGGCGCGGCAGTTGATCATCGCCTTCTCGTCGACGGACACGCGCGCGGCGCCCATCTCCAATTCTTCCAGCCCAGGGGCGATGTCCATGTGGTCAACCGCTTCCGCCGCGCGGGCCACGTTTTCCTCCGCCTCAGGGTCCGTCACGGTATCGTCCGCGGCCATTACCGGGGCGGGTGTCGCACCGGGCGCGGCCGCCGTGTCCAGCGTGGCAACGGGGCCGGTTACGGGTGGCGGTGCGGCGGGTTCCGGCGCGGGTACGGGCTCGCTCGCAGACACGGCCTGCATGACGGGGGCCGCGGCACCCATGGATACGGATTCTTCCTTGTTATAATCATCCCAGCTCAACATCTTGTCGTTTCCTCTTTCTACAACCGTTTACTGACAGCACTGGCCTTACAGCTCTTTCCTTACAGCTCTCGCCGGTTAACCGGCGTTACTTCGGTCCCCTGACCGCTATGCCCTGCCTTCACCTTTTCCTGTCTTCCCGTCGCCCTGTTACTGGCATGCCTCGCAATCCGGGTCGTCCAGCGAACAGGCCGCCGGTACCGGCGCCGGCTGGGCCGCCGCGGTGTCGCTGCCGTTGGAGTTGGACACCGCGTTCAGCGTGCCCGTGTCGATGGTCGACTTCTCGGTGCCGGTCGCCGCCAGGGACCTGAGGTAATACGTGGTTTTCAGGCCGCTGTACCACGCCATGCGGTAGGTGACGTCGAGCTTCTTGCCACTGGCGTTGTTGATGTACAGGTTCAGAGACTGGGCCTGGTCGATCCACTTCTGCCGGCGGCTGGCGGATTCCACCAGCCAGCGGGGCTCCACCTCGAAGGCGGTGGCGTAGACAGCCTGCAGGTCCTCCGGCACGCGGTCGATGGCCTGCACACTGCCGTCGTAGTACTTCAGGTCGTTGACCATGACGCCGTCCCACAGGCCGCGTTCCTTGAGGTCGTTCACCAGGAACGGGTTGACCACGGTGAACTCGCCCGAGAGATTCGATTTCACGTACAGGTTCTGGTACGTCGGCTCGATGGACTGGGACACGCCGGTGATGTTCGCGATGGTCGCCGTCGGCGCGATGGCCATCACGTTGGAGTTGCGCATGCCCCGCGCCCGGACAATCTCGCGCAGTGCGGGCCAGTCCAGGGCCTGGCTGCGATCCACCTGGATGTACTGTTCGCCGCGCTCCTTCGCCAGCCTGTCCAGGGAATCGATGGGGAAGATGCCCTGGCTCCACAGGGAGCCCTCGTAGCTGGAGTACGCGCCGCGCTCCACCGCCAGCTCCGAGGAGGCCTGGATCGCGTAGTAGCTGATCGCCTCCATGGAGCGGTCGGCAAACTCCACCGCGGCGTCCGAGGCGTAGGCGATATGCTGCTTGTACAGGGCGTCCTGGAAGCCCATCAGGCCAAGGCCCACGGGACGGTGCTTGAAGTTGGAGTTCTGCGCCGCGTCCACCGAGTAGTAGTTGATGTCGATGACGTTGTCGAGCATGCGCACCGCGGTGCGCACGGTCTTCTGCAGTTTCTCCAGGTTCAGGCCGTTGTCGTCGACGTGGGCGGGCAGGTTCACGGAGCCCAGGTTGCACACGGCGATCTCGTCGTTGGCGCTGGTGTTGAGGGTGATCTCGGTGCACAGGTTGGACGAGTGCACCACGCCCACGTGCTGCTGCGGCGAGCGCAGGTTGCAAGGGTCCTTGAATGTCATCCAGGGGTGCCCCGTCTCGAACAGCATGCCGAGCATCTTGCGCCAGAGGTTCTCCGCCTTGACGGTCTTGAACAGTTTCAGTTCGCCGGTGCGGGTCATCTCCTCGTACTGCGTGTAGCGCTCCTCGAACGCCGTGCCGTACAGGTCGTGCAGGTCGGGCACGTCGTTGGGCGAGAACAGGGTCCAGTCGCCGCCGTCGAAGACGCGCTTCATGAACAGGTCCGGAATCCAGTTCGCGGTGTTCATGTCGTGGGTGCGGCGGCGGTCGTCGCCGGTGTTCTTGCGCAGCTCGATGAACTCCTCGACATCCATGTGCCAGGTTTCCAGGTAGGCACACACCGCGCCCTTGCGCTTGCCGCCCTGGTTGACCGCCACGGCGGTGTCGTTGACCACCTTGAGGAACGGCACCACGCCCTGCGACTTGCCGTTGGTGCCCTTGATATAGGCGCCGAGGGCGCGCACCTGGGTCCAGTCGTTGCCGAGGCCCCCCGCGAACTTGGACAGCATGGCGTTGTCCTGGATGGCGCCGTAAATACCGTGCAGGTCGTCGGGCACCGTCGTCAGGTAGCAGGAGGACAGTTGCGGGCGCAGTGTGCCCGCGTTGAACAGCGTCGGGGTGGAGCTCATGTAGTCGAAGGACGACAGCAGCTCGTAGAACTCGATGGCCCGCGCGTTCTTGTCTTCCTCTTCCACGGCGAGGCCCATCGCCACCCGCATGAAGAAAATCTGCGGCAGTTCGATGCGCGTGCTGTCGCTGTGAATGAAGTAGCGGTCGTACAGGGTCTGCAGCCCGAGGTAGGTGAACTGCAGGTCGCGCTCCGGCAGCAGCGCATTGCCGAGCTGCTCGAGGTTGTACTCTTTCAACTGGGGAGATATCAGCTCCAGTTCCACGCCCTTCTCGATGTAGGCGGGGAGCGCCTGCGCGTACAGCGTCGCCATGTCGTGCTGGGTTGCGCTTTCCGCCACACCGAGGAAGCCCAGTGCCTCGGCGCGCAGGTTGTCGCAGAGCAGGCGCGCGGCGACGTAGGAGTAGTTCGGCTCCTGTTCGATCATGGTGCGCGCGGTGATGACGAGGGAGGTGCTCAGCTCGTCGGCGGTCACGCCGTCGTAGAGGTTCTTCAGCGCCTCGTCGAGAATTTCCGTCTCGCTGACGTCGGTGAGATCGGTGCAGGCCTCGCTGACGATGGTGTGCAGGCGGCCCAGGTCCAGGGGCTGCGTCGAGCCGTCGGCCTGTACCACGTTGATGCTGTTGGCGGCGGCCTGCGTCGCCTCGGACAGGTTCTGCTTGGCGGCGCGCTCGCGGGCGCGCTCCTCGCGGTAGATCACGTAGTCGCGGGCGATCTTGTGCTCGCCGGAGCGCATCAGGGCCAGTTCCACCTGGTCCTGGATGTCCTCGATGTGGATCGTGCCGCCCGAGGGCATGCGGCGCTGGAAGGTGGCGCTCACCTGCTCGGTGAGCCTGGCGACCGTCTCGTGGATACGGCTGGACGCAGCCGCGGTGCCGCCCTCGACAGCGAGGAAGGCCTTGGTGATGGCCACGGAGATCTTGCTGTCCTCGAAGGGGACGACCGTCCCGTTGCGCTTGATGACCCGCAGCTGCCCCGGTGCCGTGGCGGCGATATCGCCGCTGACAGCCGATCTGGCGGTGGGGGGGGAGGTGCCTTCGGCGGGGGAACCGTCCTGGTTGATCTCTGTCTGCATGTTTTCTCCGAATATGCCGGCGCTTTGGCCTTATTGTTCTGGGGTTGTTGCCGAGTAAAGCCCCTTGACCGCAGTGCGCCGTCCCCGAGGGAAAAGGCGCCCCTGTGGTGCTGAGCGGGAGGGAAATCCCCGTTTTGGCGGCTTTTTGTCTCAATCTGGCGCGATTTAGCGCTGGTCCGTCTCTTTCCTGGACCGATCAGACCGGATTATCGGACCGGAGTTGGCCGTTGTAGGTGAACGGGCAATCCTGGTCGTTTTTTGGCCGCCATCCCCAATATATTGGGGTTTTTGCTTCACTCAAGTACAAGATAATGCGCGTCCCGGTGCAATGCAAGGGCATTACGCTGGGTTTATTTTGTGGATAAGATGTTGATACGCAGGTGTGCTTGTACCTACTAACCCGGCAAGCCTTGAAGCGGCTGAACACCAGTCAGTACGCGGCACGTCTCGCCGCAGCGCAGGCGGCACTTCGATTTATTTATTATAAAAAACTGGTTTTATATGGTCGCTGGTTATTTATCCCCGGTGCCGAGCCGGGTTGCTGCTTTTTTGTCCACAGCCCGCCGTCAGGCGGACGCCAGCATCAGCGTTTCCAGCAGGGCTTTTTGCGCGTGCAGGCGATTTTCGCCCTCGTCCCAGATCACGCTGTCCGGGGCATCCATCAGCTCGGCGCTGATCTCCTCCCCGCGGTGCGCGGGCAGGCAGTGCATGTACAGGGCGTCGCCGGCGGCCACGGCCATCAGTTCGGCGTTGACCTGGTAGGGAGCGAACAGCCTGGCCCGCTCCGCCTGCTCGTCCTCCTGGCCCATGGACGCCCACACGTCCGTCACCACCAGGTGGGCGTCGCGGGCGGCCTCCGCGGGCTCGTGCAGGACCTGCACCCGGTGGGCGTTGTCCGCCAGCAGTTGGGCATCCGGCTCGAAGCCGGGCGGGCAGGCAATGCGCAGCTCAAAGTCGAACTGCCGCGCGGCATTGATGTAGGACTGGCACATGTTGTTGCCATCGCCCACCCAGCAGACCGTGCGCCCGGCGATACTGCCGCGGTGTTCCACCCAGGTCTGGATGTCCGCCAGCAGCTGGCAGGGGTGGAAGTCGTCGGTCAGCCCGTTGATCACCGGCACACAGGAGTGGGCCGCGAAGCGCTCCACGATGTCGTGTCCGAAGGTGCGGATCATCACCACGTCCACCATGGATGAAATGATGCGCGCGCTGTCCTCCACGGGCTCGCCGCGCCCGAGCTGGCTGTCCTGGGGAGAGAGGAAGATGGCGTGCCCGCCGAGCTGCGCCATGCCCGCCTCGAAGGACACCCGCGTGCGGGTGGAGGACTTGGCGAAGATCATCCCCAGCACCCTGCCGGGGAAGTTGCGCTGGTCGCGGCCCTCGCGGTGCTCGCGTTTCAGTTCGATGGCCCGCTCGATGAGCGCGTTCAGCTCCGCCGGGCTGAAATCGAGCAGCGTCAGGAAATGCCTGGGCTGTGACGGGGAGTTCGACATGGCGGCAAGCTGGGGTCGACGCTGCGGTTCAGGCGTAGTCACTGACCAGCCGGGCGACGCCGCCCGCCAGTTCCAGTGCTTCCTGTTCCGAAATGACCAGCGGCGGCAGCAGCCTGAGGGTGTTGCCGGCGGTGATATTGATGAGCAGTCCTTCCTGCAGCGCGATCTCCACCAGCTCCGGGCAGTCGCGCCGCAGCTGGAAGCCGAGCATGAGGCCGCGGCCCCGGACCTCGGTGATTTTCGCCGCGGCACTGGCGTCCGCCAGCACCGTTTCGCGGATCAGCCGGCCCATGGCCTGCACGTTGGCACACAGGTCCTCGCCCACGATGGTCTCGACCACCGCGAGGCCCGTGGCGCAGACCAGGGGATTGCCGCCGTAGGTGCTGCCGTGCTGCCCGGCGCCGAGCACCGCCGCCGCGCGCCCCCGCGACAGGCAGGCGCCGATGGGCACGCCGTTGCCCAGCCCCTTGGCGGTGGTCACCACGTCGGGTATTACGCCCATGCCCTGGTAGGCGAAGTAGGTCCCTGTGCGGCCGTTGCCGGTCTGCACCTCGTCGAGCATCAGGAGCCAGTCGCGCCGGTCGCAGAGCTCGCGCACCGCGCGCAGATACTGCTCGTCCAGCGGGTGGACGCCGCCCTCGCCCTGCACCGGTTCCGCGAGGAACGCGACCACGTCGGGGTTGTTGTCGGCAATCTGTTCCAGCGCCGCGATGTCGTTGCGCGGCGCGCGGATGAAACCCGCTACCAGCGGCCCGAAACCCGACTGGATCTTGCGGTTGCCGGTGGCGCTGAGGGTCGCCAGGGTGCGCCCGTGGAAGGAGCCCTCCAGGACGACGATGGCGGGTTTGCGGATCTTGCGGCCGTGGCCGTACAGCCGCGCCAGCTTGATGGCTGCCTCGTTCGCCTCGGCGCCCGAGTTGCCGAAGAAGCAGCTCTCCATCCCGGCGATCCCGGTGAGCCTGGCCGCCAGCGTCTCCTGGGCCTCAATGCGGTAGAGGTTGGAGGTGTGCACCAGCTTGTCGGCCTGCTCGCGGATCGCGGCGGTCACGGCGGGGTGGGCGTGGCCCAGCCCGTTCACCCCGAGGCCGGTGATGCCGTCGAGGTAGCGGCGGCCCTCGGTGTCGAACAGGTACACGCCCTCGCCGTGACTGAAGGTCACGGGAAGCCTCGCGTAGGTCTGCATCAGCGCCGACGGCATGCTTGTGCCTCTCCCAGAAACGCAAAAAGGCAGCTGTTGCTGCCCGGAAAACCGGTAACTATAGCCCCATCCCCGGGGGTTGGCAATGCGCTCCCGGGCGGGTGGACCAAAAGGGAACGGAATGGGGTAGAATGGTGGCCCTGAAGTGGTAGAGGCCCCCCGGGGCAGAGGACGACGGAACCGGCATGGACATCATCGAGACCATCAAAGAACAGATCGACAGCAACACCATCCTCCTTTACATGAAGGGTTCTCCCAACCAGCCCCAGTGCGGCTTTTCCGCGCGTACCGTGGAGGCGCTGATCGGCTGCGGCGAGCGTTTCGCCTACGTCGACATCCTCGCCAACCCGGAAATCCGCGCCGAGCTGCCGAAGTACGCCAACTGGCCCACCTTTCCCCAGCTCTGGGTGGACGGCGAACTGGTCGGCGGCTGCGACATCGTCACCGAAATGTACCAGAGCGGCGAGTTGCAGACCCTGATCAAGGAGGCCGCGGCCGCCGACGCCCCCGCGGAATAGGCCCGACCCGGCGAATAGGGTTTGATTAATCAGGCCTATCAAACCCATTCAAACAATCAAATAGTCTTATCTAACTCCCCTCGTTAGTATTACCCTGTCGCGCCGTCCCATGGGGGGGCGCCGCGCGGTTAACCTGACACAGGGAGATATGTTTCATGGGCGTTTTAGTTGGTAAGCCTGCACCCGATTTCGACGTGGCCGCGGTACTGGGCAGCGGTGAGATCGTCGATTCCTACAAGCGGTCCGAGGCCATGGCCGGCAAGTACGGGCTGGTTTTCTTCTACCCGCTCGACTTCACCTTCGTCTGCCCGTCGGAGCTGATCGCCCTCGACAAGCGGATGGAGCGCTTCCGGGAACTCGGCGTTGAAGTGGTCGCGGTTTCCATCGACTCCCAGTTCACCCACAACGCCTGGCGCAACACCTCCATCAACGACGGCGGTATCGGCCCGGTGACCTACACCATGGCCGCGGACGTCAACCACGACATCTGCCGCTCCTACGACGTGGAGAGCGCCGGCGGCGTCGCCTTCCGCGGCGCGTTCCTGATCGACCCCGAGGGCGTCGTGCGCGCCCAGCTGGTCAACGACCTGCCCCTGGGGCGCAATATCGAGGAGCTGATCCGCCTCGTCGAGGCGCTGCAGTTCACCGACGAGCACGGCGAGGTGTGTCCCGCCGGCTGGCAGAAGGGCGATCGCGGCATGGACGCGTCCCCGAGCGGCGTCGCCGAGTACCTCTCGGAGAACGCCGAGGCGCTGTAACACCCACTCAGGTCATAGCACTTGGAAAGCGGGCCTCGGCCCGCTTTTTTTTGAGACTCGCCGCACTGCCGCGCAAAAGTGCCGAAACGACCGCAGCTCGGCTGGGCGCGTTCGCTGAACCTCGCCTCACTACCGGGTAAAGGTGTCGAAACGACCGCAGCTCCGCTCGGTCGCGCGGCTGCTGCGCAACTCGACCGTTTTTCTCGCTGCGCGAGAAAAACCGGGACTCGATCAGTGCTCGCAGACTGCCCCGCGCTCCCTCGCTGCGCTAAACGCGGCCTGATGGTTTCGACACCTTCACCCGCCAGTTCGGCTGACTCGGGAGCGCAACAGAGTCGAGGGTCAATCTGACAGTCGCGTCATCTGTTTGACCCACGGCTTTGATATTCGATTTCATCGAAGAACCGTTGGAGCACGGGGGAGCTGAATTTGCTTTGCCGGAACGTCCGAGCACATGGAAGTGCGAGGTCGAGCTGCCATGGATGGCGCTGTTGCGGTTCCGGCAAAGCAAATTCAGGTCACCCGGGCGGTCGCCCCGGAAATAAAACTCAATCAGCTCCGAGAAGCTGCCTGAGTCGAAACTCCACCAGCGGCAGGCGGTCGTTGCCGAAGTACATATCGTCGTCGTCGATGAAGATCGTCGGCGAGCCGTAGGCGCCCCGGGCGACCACCTCGTCGGTGTTGGCCCGCAGCAGGTCCTTGTAGTGCTGGTCGTTGATGGCGGCGAAGAAGCCCGCGGTGTCCAGGCCCACGTCCTCGCAGATGGCGCCGAGCACGGCGTCGTCGGAGATGTCGGGGGTCTCGCCGCCCCAGTAGGTCTCGAACACCGCCCTGGAGTAGGGCACCAACAGCGCCTGCTCCTCGGCGAAGAAGGCGCCGCGCATGGCCTTCACGCTGCTGATCGGGTGCCCCGGTGGCGTGACCACGGTCACGCCGCACAGGGCGGCCCAGTCGCCGACGTCCTTCATGTAGTAGTTCAGGCGGCGCTCGTTCTCGCCGCGGAACATGGCCTCGCGCTGGGCGTAGACCTCCTGGTTGACCGCGTTGAACACCCCGCCGACGAGGATGGGGCGCCACAGGATGGGCACTTTGAGTTCCGCGGTCATGGGAATGATCCGGGTGAAGGCGAAATAGGTCCAGGGACTGGAACAGTCGAAGAAGAACTCTAGTTTTGGCGTGGCTGGCATGGGGTCTACCGTGATTATTTGGCCCGGGCAGGGTACCACAGGCCCCGCGGGGTTCAGGTATAATCGCCCATTCGTCCGGAATACACCCGGGCGGGATGGCAGGACCGATGAATGTAGCGATGGACGTCAACCAGTACATGAGCGACCTCGGCGCGGCGGCGCGCGAGGCGTCGCGGGTTGTCGCCGCCTCCAGCACGGCGGCGCGCAACGCCGCACTGCTGGCGGCCCGGGACGCCCTGGACGCCGCCCGCGACAAGCTCGCCGAGGCCAATCGCGAGGACCTGGAGAAAGGTCGCGACAACGGCCTCGACGCACCCCTCATGGACCGCCTGGAACTCACGCCGGCCCGCATCGACGCCATGCTGGAGGGACTGGTGCAGGTGGCGGCGCTGCCCGACCCGGTCGGCAGTATCTCGGAGATGAATACGCGCCCCAGCGGCATCCGCGTCGGGCGCATGCGCGTGCCCCTCGGCGTCATCGGCATCATCTACGAATCCCGTCCCAACGTGACGGTGGAGGCGGCCAGCCTGTGCCTCAAGGCGGGCAACGCCACGATCCTGCGCGGCGGCTCCGAGGCATTGGCCTCCAACTGCGCCATCGCCGAGTGCATTGTGGCCGGGCTGCGCGCGGCCGGGCTCCCCGACGCGGCGGTGCAGGTCGTGCAGACCGCGGACCGGGCGGCGGTCGGGCGCCTGATCGCCATGCCGGAATTCGTCGACGTCATCGTACCGCGCGGCGGCAAGGGCCTGATCGAGCGCATCAGCGCCGACGCGAAGGTGCCGGTCATCAAGCACCTCGACGGCGTGTGCCACGTCTACATCGACGACGACGCGGACGAGGACATGGCCGTGGACATCGCGGTGAACGCCAAGACCCAGCGCTACGGCGTCTGCAACGCCATGGAAACCCTGTTGGTGGCGGAGTCCGTTGCGGGCGCGGTACTGCCCCGGCTGGCGGCGGCCTACGGCGATGCCGGCGTCGAACTGCGAGGCTGCGAGCGCACCCGCGCGCTGGTGCCCGCGGCCGGGGCGGCCACCGAGGAGGATTGGTACGCGGAGTATCTCGGGCCGGTGCTCGCGGTGCGCGTGGTGGACGGCCTGGACCAGGCCATGGATCATATCGCCCGCTACAGTTCCGCGCACACGGAGACCATCGTCACCCGGGACCACGCGCGCGCCATGCGCTTCCTGCGCGAGGTCGACTCCAGCTCGGTGATGGTCAACGCGTCCACGCGCTTCGCCGACGGCTTCGAGTACGGCCTTGGCGCCGAGATCGGCATCTCCACCGACAAGCTCCACGCCCGCGGCCCCGTCGGGCTCGAGGGTCTCACCTCGCAGAAATTCATCGTGCTCGGCGAGGGGCAGATCCGCACTTGAGCAGCGCGCGCCCCGCGCCGCTGGCGGTGTTCGGCGGTACCTTCAACCCGGTGCACTACGGCCACCTGCGCTCCGCCCTCGAACTCGTGGAGAAACTGGGTTTGGAGCAGCTGCGCCTGATGCCGAGCGCAGTACCCCCGCACCGCGACGAACCCGAATGCAGCGCCGCCCACCGCGCCGCCATGGTCGAACTGGCGGTGGAGGGCGAGCCGCGCCTGGCCTGCGACCCCCGCGAACTGCACCGGCCCGGCACGTCCTACACCATCGACAGCCTCGCCGAGCTGCGCGCGGAGCTGGGCGGGTCGCGCAGCCTGTGCATGGTGCTGGGCGGCGACGCGGTGCTGGGCATCACCGGCTGGCACCGCTGGGAAGAATTGCTGGACTTCGCCCACATCGTGATCATCGCGCGCCCCGGCTGGTCGCTCCCGGGCAGCGGCGAGGTCGCCGACTGGCTCGACGCGCACCGCGTGCGCGGGGCGGCGGCGCTCGCGGAGCGTCCCGCCGGGGGCATACTCGTTGAGGAGCTGCGCCCGCTGGACATCTCCTCCACGGAAATTCGCGACCTTCTCGCCGAACACCGCTCGGCGCGTTACCTTTTGCCCCAGACCGTGCTGGATTATATTCACCTGAACAAGCTCTACCGCTGATAGGACCGTTATGACAGTCGGGCCCAACCTCGCCGATGCAAGCTGAACAACTCGCCGAACTGGTCGTGACGGCGCTGGATGACCTGAAGGCGGTCAACACCGTGACCATGGACGTGCGCGCACTCACCGACGTCATGGATTATCTCGTCATCGCCAGCGGCACCTCGAACCGCCACGTCCGCTCGCTGGCGGACAACGTCGCGGCGGAAAGCAAGAAACAGGGCATGCGGCCCCTCGGTGTCGAGGGCGAGGAGGGCGGCGAGTGGGTCCTGGTGGACTACGGCGACGTGGTCGTGCACGTCATGCTCCCGGCCACGCGGGACTTCTACGACCTCGAGCGCCTCTGGGCCAGCCACGACCGTGATTGACCGGGACGCATGCGGCTGACGGTCGTCGCCGTCGGCACGCGCATGCCCGGCTGGGTGCAGGCGGGCGTGGAGGAGTACGCGCGGCGCCTGCCCCGGGAGATGAAACTCGAGTGGCGCGAAGTTCCCCTGGCGCGGCGCGGCCGCGACGGCTCCGGCGACAAGCAGGCCGGGCGCCTGCGCGCGGCGGAGGGTGAGCAGCTGCTGAAGGCCGTGCCGGCGGGCGACCGGATCATCGCGCTGGACGTGGGCGGCAAACGGCTGTCCACGAGGGACCTCGCCGCGGAGCTGGAACAGTGGCGCATGTCCGGCGACAACTACAGCTTCCTGGTCGGCGGTCCCGACGGCCTCGCACCGGCGTGCCTCGAGCGCGCGGATCGCCGCTGGTCCCTCAGCGACCTGACCCTGCCGCACCCCCTGGTGCGCGTGGTATTGGCCGAGCAGCTCTACCGGGCTTGGACAATCACGGCCAACCACCCGTATCATCGCGAGTGAACGCCCAACCGTCGTCGACGCCGCCCGATGCAACAGAAGATCGCCCTGAAGGACCTGCACCTGGAGGCGCGCACCTACAGCGCCCGCACGGTGACCGCGATCTCCCTGGTGCTGGTGCTGATGGGCCTCATCATGGCCCGCTACTACACGCTGCAGGTCACCGATCACGAGGTGTACCGCACCCAGAGCGAGAGCAACCGCGTCAAGCTGCAGGCCCTGCCCCCCAAGCGCGGGCTCATCTACGATCGCAACGGCGTGCTGCTGGCGGACAACCGGCCCAGTTTCATTCTCTCCATCGTGCGCGAACGGGTGCCCGACCTCGACGCGACCCTGGAACAAGTCGGCGGGCTCCTGCCCGTCACGGAAAACGATCTTGAGCGCTTCCACAAGAAACTGGCGCGCAGCCGGCCCTACGACGCGGTCCCCCTGCGCTTCCGCCTCACCGAGGAGGAGCGCGCCACCCTCGCGGTAAACCGCCACCGGCTCCCCGGCGTCGTGGTTGACGCCCAGCTGCTGCGCCACTACCCCCACGGCGAACTGTTTTCCCACGCGCTGGGCTATGTCGGGCGCATCAACGAGCGCGAGGCCCAGGTGCTGGACGAGACCGACTACCGCGGTACCTTCCACGTCGGCAAGGTGGGGGTGGAGAAGTACTACGAGGATATCCTGCACGGCACCGTGGGCGTGCAGAACGTGGAGTCCAACGCCCACGGCCGCGTGCTGCGGGTGCTGGAGCGCACCGCCCCGGTGCCCGGGCGCAACCTCACGCTGCACCTCGACTACGCGGTGCAGAAGGCCGCGGTGGAGGCGCTTGGGGACCGCCGCGGGGCGGTCGTGGCGATGGACCCCCTGACCGGCGGGGTGCTCGCGCTGGTGTCCACGCCGGGTTTCGACACCAACCTTTTCGTCAACGGGATCAGCACCGCGGACTACGGCGCGCTGCGGGATTCCCCCGACGTGCCCCTGTTCAACCGCGCGGTGCAGGGCTCCTATCCCCCCGGATCCACCGTCAAGCCCTTCATGGGCATGGCGGGGCTGGAATCGGGGCTGGTCACGCCCGAGTTTACGGTGCCGGACCCCGGCTGGTATCGCCTGCCCGGCAGTTCGCGTATGTACCGCGACTGGACCTGGAGCATTCGCCGCGCCGGCCACGCGCCGCAGGTGGATCTCAAGATGGCCATCGCGGAATCCTGCGATGTCTACTTCTATGACCTCGCGCGGCGCATGACCATCGACGGCATGCACGAGCGCCTGTCGCCCTACGGTTTCGGTGAACGCACCGGGGTCGACACCACCAACGAGCGCTCCGGCGTACTGCCCTCCACGGGTTGGAAGCGCAATGCCCTGGAACAGGTCTGGTACCCGGGCGAGACGATCAGCGCGGGCATCGGCCAGGGTTACTGGCTGGCGACGCCGATGCAGCTCGCCGCCGCCACCAGCGTCATGGCCAGCCGCGGCCGGCGCCACACCCCCCGACTGCTGATGGCCATCGACGGCGATGCGGAGGTCGCGCCGCCCCTCGACCCGGTGGTCGCGCAGGCGCCGAACTGGGAGGCGGTGTTCGACGGCATGCGCGAGGTGGTGCACGGCGAGCGCGGCACCGCCGACTACCTGGCCGAGGGCATCGCCTACGAGATGGCGGGCAAGACCGGCACCGCCCAGGTGATCGGCATCGAGCAGGGCAAGGACTACAAGGAGGAGGAGGTGGACGAGCGCCATCGCCACCACGGGTTGTTCATCGCCTTCGCGCCCATCGAGGCGCCCACCATTGCCGTCGCCATCATCGTCGAGAACGGCGGCGGCAGCTCGGCGGCCGCCCCCATCGCCCGGGCAGTGATCGATACCTGGCTGCTCGGGGCCGCCGGCTGATGGGCGACTACGTCCGGCAAATGCCGGACCAGGGCTCCCAGGACATGGCCCGCGCCCCCAGCGCGGCGATGCGCCTGCACATCGACGTACCCCTGCTGGTATTGTTGCTGGCCCTGACGGGCTACGGGCTCCTGGTGCTGTACAGCGCCTCCGGCCAGGATATGGGCGCGGTCATCCGCCAGGGGCGCTTTTTCCTCGTCGCGTACGCGGGTATGTTCATCGCCGCCCAGATCAGCCTGCAGCGCTATGCCCGCTGGGCCCCGTGGCTGTACCTGGCCGGGGTGGGCATGCTGGTGGCGGTGATGGTCGCCGGCGTCGGCGCCAAGGGCGCCCAGCGCTGGCTGCAGATCGGCGGCTTCCGCTTCCAGCCGTCGGAGCTGATGAAGCTGGGTGTGCCGCTGGCCCTCGCCTGGTTCCTGGCGGATCGCATCCTCCCGCCGCGTTTCATTTATATCCTGGGCGCGCTGGGCCTGCTGGCGATTCCCGCGGCGCTGATCCTGCAGCAGCCGGACCTCGGCACCGCGCTGTTGATCGCCGCCAGCGGGCTGTTCGTGTTGTTCATGGCGGGCATCGGCTGGCGTTACATCGTCGGCGCCGTCGTGCTGGCGGTCGCCTCCGCCTGGCCCGCGTGGCTGTTCGTGCTCAAGGACTACCAGAAGCAGCGGATCATCACGCTGCTCAACCCCGAGACCGACAAGCTGGGCGCGGGCTGGAACATCATCCAGTCCAAGACCGCTATCGGCTCCGGCGGCTGGGACGGCAAGGGCTGGCAGCAGGGCACCCAGTCGCAGCTGGATTTCCTGCCCGAAAGCTCTACCGACTTCATCATCGCCGTGCTCGCGGAGGAGCAGGGACTGCGGGGCGTGCTGTTGCTGGTGGGTCTCTACCTGCTGATCCTGCTGCGCGGGTTCTGGATCGGGCTGCGCGCGCAGACCAGTTTCGGTCGCATGATGGCGGGCAGCCTCACCCTGACGTTTTTCGTATACATCTTTGTTAACATGGGCATGGTCGCCGGGTTGTTGCCGGTAGTGGGTGTGCCGCTGCCCCTGGTCAGTGCCGGGGGTACATCGGTGGTCACCCTGATGGCAGGTTTCGGCATCCTCATGGCGATCAGCACCGAGAAGCGCATGGTGGCGCGATGAGTTGTCCCGCCCCTGTACCCACGAGCCCCCGAAGGATTGATTCCCTATGCACCACTGTGTGAAATGCCTCGCCCTGCTGTCCTGCCTCTGGGCGACCCTGTCCTGCGCGGGCGAGAACTACGGCGAACACCCCGCGGCGCAGGTGGTGATCGAGGAGCTCGTCAAGGAGGAGGGGTTTGAGCGGGAGGAACTGGTCATCCTGTTCTCCGACGCGCAGCGCAAGGACAGTATTCTCGAGGCGATCTCGCGGCCGGCGGAGAAGACCAAGCCCTGGTATGAATACCGCGGGATATTCCTGACCGAACAGCGCGAGGATGAAGGACTGGCGTTTTACGAAGAGCACCGGGAGACCCTCGAGCGCGCCGAGCGCGAGATGGGCGTGCCGGCGGAGATCATCGTCGCCATCATCGGCGTGGAGACCTACTACGGCCGCATCACCGGCAGCTACCGCGTGCTGGACGCGCTGTCGACCCTGGCCTTCGACTACCCGCGCCGCTCCCCGTTCTTCACCAGCGAACTGAAGCACTACCTCATCCTGGCGCGGGACCAGGGCTTTGCGCCGGGCGATCTGAAGGGCTCCTACGCGGGCGCCATGGGGTACGGCCAGTTCATGCCCAGCAGCTACCGTAGCTACGCCATCGATTTCGACGGCGACGGGGTGATCGACATCTGGAACAACCCGGTGGATGCCATCGGCAGCGTGGCCAACTACTTTGTGCGCCACGGCTGGCGCAGCGGCGAGACCGTCGTGGTTGCGGCGAACGCGGAGCCGGGAGTGCCGGACGATGTCTTCGTGCAGGGTCGCAGCGACCTGAAGCCGGAACACACCGTGGCTGAATTTGCAGCAAAGGGCGTGACAGCGCGGGAGGCGGTCGACCCTGAGGCCGTCGCGACCGCCATGAAGTTCGAGCTGGAAGACGGCTACGAGTACTGGCTGGGACTGCACAACTTCTACGTCATCACGCGCTACAACCACAGCGCCATGTACGCCATGAGCGTGTACCAGCTGAGCCGGCGCCTCGCCGGACTGGAGCCCTGATGGTGCCCGCGCGCGGGTGGCTGCTCGCGGGTCTCTTTGTGTTAGCCGCCTGCTCCGCGCCGCCCCCCGATTCGCGCTATGCGCGGCAGGTCGACTCCGCCCCGGGCCGCACCGTGGCGGCGGCGGACGTGGCCGACGCCGAGCCGCGCCCCGACCCTATCCTGCTGGCCGGTAACCTGAGCCCCTACAGTGTGCGCGGTGAGACCTACGAAGTACTCGAGGACCACAGGAACTACCGGGAGGAGGGTATCGCCTCCTGGTACGGCGCCAAGTTCGAGGGTTACGAGACCTCCAACGGCGAGATATTCGACCCCTACCAGGCCACCGCCGCCCACCGCACGCTGCCCATCCCCAGTTACGCGCGCGTCACCAACCTCGAGAACGGCAGGACCGTGGTGGTGCGCGTCAACGACCGCGGCCCGTTCCACCCGGACCGGGTGATCGACCTGTCCTACGCCGCGGCCGTCAAGCTGGGCTACATGGAGCAGGGTACGGCGCGGGTCGAGGTGGAGAGCATCTTCCTGGAGGGAGTGGATGACAGGCGGGACGCCACCGCCGGTGCCTACCGCTACCTGCAGCTCGGCGCGTTCGGCGCCGAGTCCTCTGCACAGCGTCTACAGGGCGAGCTCGAACCCCTTGTGCCCGCACCGGTGTTTATCAGCCAGGTCGATGTGGGCGGCGGCCGGCTCTACCGCGTCCGCATCGGCCCGGTGGAGGACAACGCGCAGCTTGAGTCCGTGCAGCGCATCCTGCTGGAAAGCGGTTACGATTCCGGCCAGCCACTGCCCTGATTTCTTCCGCTGGCGCGGCGCTTGGGTTACCATTCCCGCGACGCCCAAACCCGCGATTCCCCGTTTCTATGACTCGATACCTGCTCGCTCTGCTCCTGGTGTGGTCCACGGCCGCCGCCACTTCACCGCCTGTCGGGGCGGCGGGCATTGTGCCCTCGCCGCCGCGGGTGGCGGCGACCGCCTACCTGCTGGTGGATGCGGACAGCGGTGCAGTGCTCGCAGAGCACAACGCGGACGAGCAGCTCCCGCCGGCGAGCCTGACCAAGATGATGACCAGCTACCTGCTGGCGCGAGAAATCGCCGAGGGGCGCCTGCAGGAGTCGGACATGGTGGCGATCAGCGAGAATGCCTGGTCCCAGAATCCCGTCTTCAACGGCTCCTCCCTCATGTGGATCGAGCCGGGCAAGGACGTGTCGGTGGGCGACCTGCAGCGGGGCATCATCATCTCCTCGGGCAACGACGCCACCGTGGCGGTGGCCGAGCACATCGCCGGCAGCGAGGCCGTGTTCGCCGAGATGATGAACGCCACGGCGCAGTCCCTGGGCATGCACGACACGTATTACACCAATTCCCACGGCCTGCCCGACCCCGACCTCGTCACCACCGCGCGGGACCTGGCCACCCTGTCCGCGGCCATGATCCGCGACTACCCCGAGCAGTACGCGATTTACGCCGAGAAGGAGTTCACCTACAACAATATCCGCCAGTACAACCGCAATACCCTGATGAACGAGGACCCGAGCGTGGACGGCCTGAAAACCGGGTACACGAGCGAGGCGGGGTACTGCCTGGTCGCCTCCGCCGAGCGCAACGGCATGCGGCTGATCTCGGTGGTGATGGGTACGACCAGCACGCGGGCGCGCAAGAACGAGACGCGCAGCCTGCTCAACTACGGCTTCCGCTTTTTCGAGACCAGCACCGTGATGCAGCCCGGGGCCGAACTGGAGCGCCCGCGTATCTGGCAGGGCGAGGTGGACCACCTGTCCGTGGGACTGGCGGACGGGGCCGTGCTGACCCTGCCGCGCGGTCGCGCGGACGACATCGTCACCACCGTGCAGGTGGATGAGGACCTCATCGCGCCGCTGGAGGAGGGCGACCGGGTCGGCACCGTGACTCTGACGCTGGACGACGAGACCGTGTTCAGCGCCCCGCTTGCCGCACTGGAACCGGTGGCCGCCGGGGGCTTCTTCGCGCGCCTCTGGGACAGGGTGCTGATGTGGTTCGCGGGCCTGTTCAGGGCCTGAGGCCGGTGATCCCGTGCAGGACAACGAGCCTCCCAAGATCGAATTCCCCTGCGACTACCCGGTCAAGGTGCTCGGCCGCAGCAGCGACAGCTTTCACGGCGTCGTGCTGGACGTGTTCCACCGTCACGCGCCGGGTTTCGACGAGACGCGCGTCGCGGTGCGCGACAGCAGCAAGGGTACATTCACCGCCATAACGGTGGTGATCACCGCGACCGGCAAGGACCAGCTCGAAGCCCTGCACCGCGACCTGCTGGCGACCGGCCAGGTGCAGATGGTGCTCTAGTGTCGAACCTGGTCGCACGCGAACTGGGCCTGGCGGACTACGCACCGACCCTCGAGCGCATGCGCGCATTCACCGATGCCCGCGGGCCCGACACCCCCGACGAACTCTGGCTGCTGCAGCACCCGCCGGTGTTCACCCAGGGCCAGGCGGGTCGCGCCGAGCACCTGCTCGCGCCGGGGGAGATTCCGGTCGTCCAGGTGGATCGCGGCGGCCAGGTGACCTACCACGGCCCGGGCCAGTGGGTGCTCTACCTGTTGCTGGACCTGCGTCGCGCGGGGATGGGCGTGCGCGACCTGGTGGACCTGATCGAGGACAGCCTGGTGGCGCTGCTGGGGGGCTACGGCATCGAGGCCGCGACGCGTCCCGGCGCCCCGGGTGTCTACGTCGGGGAGGCAAAGATCGCCTCCCTGGGACTGCGTGTGCGGCGCGGCTGCAGTTATCACGGGCTCGCCCTCAACGTCGACATGGATCTCGAGCCCTTCGGGCGCATCAATCCCTGCGGTTACGAGGGCCTGGCGGTGACGTCCATCGCGGAACTGCTGGACGTCGCGCCGGACATGGAAGAGGTCGGCGCGCGGCTGCTGAGAGCCGTGCGTTCGCGCCTGGAGCGCTAGCGCCGCACCGGTCTCTTCTGCAACTTGCGCTGCAGGGTGCGCCGGTGCATCCCCAACGCGCGGGCGGTGGCGGAGATATTGTTGTCATTGTCGCTGAGCACGCGCTGGATGTGTTCCCACTCCAGGCGCTCCACGGAAATAGGGTCCGCGGGCACCGCGGTCTCGGCGGGGTTTGCGGCGCCGTCGAAGGCGGCGAGGACCTCGTCCACCGTCGCCGGTTTGCACAGGTAATTCGTGGCGCCCGCCCGTGTCGCCGCCACCGCGGTGGCGATGCTGGAATAACCGGTCAGCACCACCAACCGCGCCGCGGGTGCGGCCTCGAGCAGTGCGGGCAGCGCGATCAAGCCGGAGGTCTCCGGCATGTTCAGGTCCAGCAGGATGTGGCTGGGTGCAAATTCCGCACAGGCGCTGACCGCGGTTTCCGCGCTGTGACAGGCGAGGGTGTCGAAGCCGCGGCGTTGCAGGCTGCGCGACATGACCGCGGTAAACTGCTCGTCGTCGTCCACGAGCAGCAGGCGCCCGGGACTGTCACCCATCGGCGTCTCCCCCCGTCAGCGGCAGGGTCAGGGTGGCGCGGGTGCCGCCGCCCTCGCGGGCGCGCAGCTCGATGCTGCCGCCGTAGCGCTCCACGGTCGCCTGGGTGAGCATCAGGCCGATCCCCAGTCCCGAGCGGTCCGCGCGGATCACCGGGCGGCCGATGCGCTCCGCCACCGCCGGGTCGACGCCGGGGCCGCGGTCGAGGATACGCAGGTGCAGGGCCCGCGCGTCCCAGTCGAGCGCCAGCACCACTTCCTCCGAGCCGGTATCCGCCGCGTTGTTGAGCAGGTTCTCCAGCGCCTGGGCGAGGGTCGTGTCCGTGTCGATGACCGGCGAGTCCGGCGGGCAGTCCAGGCGATAGGCCGTACCCGGCCGGCGTACCGACCAGCGCTCCAGCGTGCGCCGGGCGAACTCGCCGGCGGGTTCGCGCACGCGCTCCGTGGCGGAGGAGAGCTGCGCGGTGCGGCTCAGCTCCGACAGGGTCGCGCGGCACTGGGCGAGCTGCTCCTGCAGCAGCCGGCAGTCCGCTCTGGCGCCCTCGTCCAGTCCCTCGCCCTCGAGCATCTCGTCCACCAGCACGGTCATGGTCGACAGCGGGGTGCCGAGTTCGTGGGCAGTGCCCGCCGCCAGGCTGGCCACCGCGAGAATCTGGTCGTTGCGCAGGCCGTCCTCGCGTCGCGCGACCGCCTCGGCTTCCCGCCGTCGCAGGATGGTCGCCATGCGCACCACGAAGTAGGTGATCAGGCCGACGCTGAAGAGAAAGTTGAACCACATCCCGACGATGTGCAGGTTGGCGCCGTCGCCGTGGTCCATGCCGCCGTGGGGCGCGAACAGGGGAAAGGGCCGGTACACGTAGAGCAGCAGGCTGTAGGCGAGCAGGGACGCCCCGGCCACCAGCCAGGTATGGCGCCAGGGCAGGACCGCAGCCGCGACCACCACCGGCACGATGTAGTAGGAGATGAACGGGTTGTTGGCGCCGCCGGTGAAGTACATGAGCGCGCTCCAGCCGAGCACGTCGATGATCAACTGGGCGAGAAACTCGCGATCCTCCACCGGCCATTGCCGTGTGGTGCGCCACAGGCTGGCGACGGTGACCGCTGCCAGCAGCGCGATACTCGCGGCGGCCCCCGCCAGGTCGCCCTCGCCGCGGTGGTAGAGTGTCGCGTAGCCCAGCACGCCGGTCTGCCCCAGCAGGGCGATGCCCCGGATGAGCAGGAGATTGCGCAGGTTGTCCACGGAGGGGCTGTACCGGTGCGCGCCGGCTGTCGTCGCGGTTTCCACGGGGCCATTATAGTGGCTGCGGCGCACGGCAGCAGCGTCGTCCCATTGATGTATAATGCCGGCCTTTTTTCAGGTCGCCAGGGGAGTCCCGGCGCCAGGCTGCCCCAGGAGTGCCGCCCCTTGTCCACCACGAACCTCGCCGCCGACATCGGTGACCGGCGCACCTTCGCCATCATCTCCCACCCGGATGCGGGCAAGACGACCATCACGGAGAAACTGCTCCTGCTCGGCAGCGCAATCCAGGTTGCCGGTACCGTCAAGGGCAAGAAGGGTCCGCACGCCACCTCCGACTGGATGAGCATGGAGCAGGAGCGGGGTATCTCCGTGACGTCCTCGGTCATGCAGTTTCCCTACGCAGGGCGCACCGTAAACCTGCTGGACACTCCCGGCCACGAGGATTTCTCGGAGGATACTTACCGCACGCTGACCGCCGTGGACGCCGCGCTGATGGTCATTGACGGCGCCAAGGGCGTGGAGGAGCGCACCATCAAGCTGATGAACGTGTGCCGGCTGCGCGACACGCCCATCGTCAGCTTCGTTAACAAGATGGACCGGGACATCCGCGACCCCATCGAACTGCTCGACGAGATCGAGGAGGTGCTGGATATCCGCGGCGCCCCGGTCAACTGGCCGATCGGCATGGGCCGGGATTTTCGCGGCGTGTACAACCTGTACGCGGACACGGTGCACCTGTACACGCCGGGGCAGGGTCACGCGCTGCCCGAGGACAAGCGCATCGACGGCCTCGACTCGGACGCGGTGCGCGACCTGCTGGGGGAGGAGTACGACGACTTCGTGGAGGAGATCGAGCTGGTGCGCGGCGCCAGTCACACCTTCGACCTCGACGAGTTCCTCGCCGGCAAGCTGAGCCCGGTTTTCTTCGGCACGGCACTGGGCAACTTCGGTGTGCGGGAGATGCTCGACGACTTCGTACAGTGGGCGCCGCCGCCACAGGACCGGGGCGCCGTGGAGCGACCGGTCGGCGCGACCGAGGACAAGTTCAGCGGCTTCGTGTTCAAGATCCAGGCGAACATGGACCCGCGCCACCGCGATCGCATCGCCTTCCTCAGGGTGTGCTCCGGCCGCTACCGCAAGGGCATGAAGATGCGCCACGTGCGCATCGGCAAGGATGTGAAGATCGCCGACGCGGTGTCCTTCAAGGCCGGCGAGCGCGAGCTGGTGGAGGAGGCGGTGTCCGGCGACATCATCGGCCTGCACAACCACGGCACCATCCAGATCGGCGATACCTTTACCGAGGGCGAGGACCTGCAGTTCACCGGCATACCGCATTTCGCGCCGGAACTGTTCCGCCGCATCCGCCTCACCGACCCGATGAAGTCCAAGCAGCTCCAGCGCGGCCTGCAGCAGTTGTCCGAGGAGGGTTCCACCCAGGTGTTCGCGCCCCTGGACACGACCGACCTGGTGGTCGGCGCCGTGGGGCAGTTACAGTTCGACGTGGTGACCTACCGGCTGCAGGACGAGTACAAGGTAGAGGCGGTGTACGAGCCGGTCAACGTCTACACCGCGCGCTGGGTGTACTGCGACGACCAGCGCAAGCTCGACGAGTTTCGCCGCAAGGCCTCGGAGCACCTGTCGGTGGACGGGGGCGGCCACCTCACCTACCTGGCGCCGACCCGCGTCAACCTCTCGCTCATGGAGGAGCGCTGGCCCGACATCGAGTTTCGCGCGACGCGGGAGCACTAGTGGCCCGGAAGGAGGAAGCCTTTCTGCAACAATCAGGCCGCGTTTAACGGAGCGATCGCGCGCGGGGCATTCTGCGAGGACTGACTGAGTCCCAATTTTTCGCGCAGCGAAAAATGGTCGAGTTCCGCAGCAGCCGCGCGCGAGAGTGGAGTTGCGGTCGTTGCAGAAGGGCTTTGTCGTTCCGGGCCCTGAATGCTCAGAGACCTCTCGACAAACTCAGGCCAGCAGCTCCTCGATGTCACGCTCGATGGCGGAGGGCTTGTCCTTGGGGGCGTAGCGGCGCACGACATTGCCATCGGCGTCCACCAGGAACTTGGTGAAGTTCCACTTGATGCCCTCGGAGCCGAGCACGCCCGGCGCCTCCTTCTTGAGGTGCTTGTAGAGCGGATCGGCGGCGTCGCCGTTGACCTCGATCTTGCCGAACATCGGGAAACTGACGCCGTAGTTGAGCTGGCAGAACTCCATGATCTCGTCGTTACTGCCGGGGTCCTGCTTGCCGAACTGGTTGCAGGGGAAGCCGAGTATCTCCAGGCCGCGGTCCTTGTACTTCTGGTACGTCTCCTCCAGGCCCGCGAACTGGGGCGTGAAGCCGCACTTGGAGGCGGTGTTAACGACCAGCAGTACCTTGCCGCGAAACTCGCCCAGGTCGCGGTCGTCGCCGCCGGGGGTCTTGCAGGAAAAATCGTAGACGTTGTCGCTCATGGGAGTGTCTCCAGGTTTGCCGCTTCGCTACCGGCAAAGGTAGCACATCGGGGAGAGTACGCTAGACAGCGTCAGCCGGATCAGGGGCGGGACGGAAACGGGACGGGCGCGCGCCCGTCCCGGCGGGGTCAGGCGTACTGCGCCTGGTGCAGCTGGACCTGCTCCATGAGCAGCCGCAGGCGCTTGCGCTGCATCTTCATCGAATACTCCAGCTCGTTGAGGCGGGTGCGCAGTGCGGCGTTGTGCCATTTCTGCTGCAGTTGCTGGCGCTGTTCCTCGAGGGCGTCGCCAAGCTGTTCCTTCTTACGCTCGTAGCGCTCGGCCTGCAGGGCGGTCCACTGGTTGATGGATTCAGTGAAGAGCTGGTACTCCTGCTCCAGCGTCTCGCGCAGCGTCGGGCTGTCGTGGCCCTCGTCCAGCTTGGTCCGCGCGCGCTCGAAGGTGGTGTCGAGGATGGCGCGCTCGATCTTGAAGTCCGGCACGCGGCTGAGGTTCCTGGCAAGGCCGACCCGGGAGCAGAGGTTGATCATCCACTTGGTCGGGTCCCACTGCCACCAGCGGATGCCGTTGCGGTAGTCCGTCTGGAAGATGTGGTGGTAGTTGTGGTAGCCCTCGCCGTAGGTCAGGAACGCGAGGAAACCGTTGTCCCGGGCGCTGTTGGACTCCGTGTAGGGGCGGGTGCCCCAGTAGTGTGCCAGCGAGTTGATGAAAAACGTGAAGTGGTGGTTGACCACCAGGCGCAGCAGGCCGACCAGCAGCAGGGTGCCGATGATGTCGCCGTGCCAGATGCCGAGCAGCAGCGGCAGGCCCACGTTCATCAGCGTGGTGAGGGCGACGTAGTGGTTGTGCTGGAACATGACGATGGGGTCGCGCTGCAGGTCACGGGCGTTGCTGAAATCCTCTTCGTTGGTCGAGTACTCGCGCAGCATCCAACCCATGTGACTGAAGAAGAGGCCGCGGCCGGCGGAGTAGGGGTCCCGCTCGTTGTCGTCGACGTGGCGGTGGTGGCGGCGGTGGTCCGCGGCCCAGATCAGGATGCTGTTCTGCAGCGCGCCGGCGCCCCAGAGGGCGAAGAACCAGCGCAGCGCCGGGTGGGCCTCGTAGGACTTGTGCGCCCAGAGGCGGTGGTAGCCGCCGGTGATGGACATGCCGTTCAGGTAGAGGAAAGCCAGGGCCCACAGCCACTGGAAGGCGTCGTACCCGTGGTACACGCCCCACAGGGGCACGAGCACCAGTGCGGCGATCGGGAGTCCGACGAAGATCACCACGTTGATGGTGTTCAGGGGCGGTTTGGTCATGGGCGTATCCATAGGCCGTGAGATCAGCTACACAATATATTGCGAATGTTAACTTTTTTGGTCCGAAATGTCTCCCGGAACCGGCGGCGGGCGTCACACAGGGCGCCGATTCTACAGTAGAATGCACCTGCCTTAATACTGCCTGAACCCCGGAGCTCCCGATGAACCCCGGCCCTGACGTCGCGCCGGCCGGCGGCTGCGCCGCCCCGCGCGCCGGGGAGCGTGCCGCCGGGCCCCGCCCCGCACCTTGACGACCGCGGTTTTCACCCGGGGCTCCACCCTGCGCCACGTGCTGGTCATGAGCGGCGCCAGCGCGATGGGCCTGCTGACCATGTTCGGGGTCGACATGGTCGATATGTATTTCCTCACCCTGCTGGGCGAGCAGGAGCTGGCCGCCGCGGTGGGTTTCGCCGGCACGCTGCTGTTTTTCCTGGTGTCGGTCAGCATCGGGCTGCAGATCGCCCTGGGGGCGCTGGTGGCGCGCTCCGAGGGCGCCCAGCGGCGGGACCTCGCGCGCCGCTACTGCACCAGTTCCCTGGTCTTCAACGCCCTGGTGACCACGCTGATCAGCGCCGTCGCCTGGTTCAACCTGGGCGACCTGCTCGCGCTGCTGGGCGCCACCGGGCAGACCCATGCGTACGCGGTGAGCTACGCGAGCATCCTGCTGCCCAACATGCCGATCCTGGTGTTGGGCATGAGTATGGCCGCCGGCGTGCGCGCGGTGGGTGACGCGCGGCGCTCCATGTGGGCGACAATTCTCGGCTCCCTCGTCAACGCGGCGCTGGACCCCCTGTTCATCTTCACTTTCGGCTGGGGCCTGGAGGGCGCTGCCTGGGCATCGGTGGTCGCCCGTTTCGTCGCCTTCGGTGTCGCCTGGCACGCGCTGGCGATCGTGCACCGCCTGCCCTGTCGCATCAGTCTCGCGGAATTTATCGCCGATATCCGCCCTATCATGGTGATCGCAGGGCCCGCGGTACTCACCAATCTCGCGACCCCCATTAGCAACAGCTTCGTATTGCGCACGATGGCACAGTTCGGCGACAGCGCGGTGGCCGGGGCGGCGATCATGGGGCGTATCACCCCCGTGGCCTTCGCCGCGATCTTCGCGCTGTCCGGGGCGGTCGGGCCCATCGTCGGCCAGAATGCGGGCGCGGGGCGCTACGACCGGGTGCGCTCCACGCTGCTGAACGCCCTGGGTTTCAATGTGCTCTACGTGGCCGCGGCCTGGGTGCTCATGGCCCTGTGCGCCGAGGGCATGGTCAGGGCGTTTTCCGCCAGCGAGCAGGCCGCGGAGCTGATCCTGTTCTATTGCTGGTTTCTGGTCGGCGCTTTCGCGTTCAACGGTTTCCTGTTCGTGGCCAACGCCAGCTTCAACAACCTGCACCACCCCCACTGGGCCACCCTGTTCAACTTCGGCCGCGCGGTGGTGGGCACGATCCCCGCGGTGTACTTCGGCGCCCAGTGGTTCGGGCCCCGGGGCGTCATGGCGGGGGAGGCGTTCGGCTCGGTGCTCTTCGGCACGGCGGCGCTGTTCGGCGCCTTCTACCTGGTGCGACGCCTGGAGCGCGAGCACCGGGCGATACCGCCGGGGCCCCTGTCCAGCCCCGCGGTGGCGGGACTGGAGACGGGTCGCGAACCCCCCGTCTAGAGTCCCGTGGCGCGGTAGATGTCGTCGAAGATCAGCATGATGAAGGTGGCGAAGAGGACCAGGTGAACCAGGCCCAGCAGGGCGTTTGTCCGCGGGCTGGTGTACGTGATCATCGACACCATCAGCGTCAGGGCGAGCAGCAGGGACTGCTCCGCGTTGAGGCCCAGTACCAGTTCCTCCCCGAGCAGCAGGCTGATGCCCAGGACGACCGGGATCGCCAGCCCGATGTTCGCCGTGGTGGCGCCCAGGCAGATGTTGATGGAGCGCTGCAACTGGTTGTGCAGTGCGGCCCTCACGGCGCCGAGTGATTCGGGGGACAGGATCAGCGCGGCGATGATCAGCCCGCCCAGCTGCACCGGCAGGTGCAGGTCGTCCATGCCGTGCTGGATGGGCGACGCGAGACTCTTGGCGAGCACGATGACCGGCGCCAGGTAGGCCAGCAGCAGCGCGGCGTGCTGCCACAGCGGGGCCGCCGCCTCCGCGGGCTTGACGACAAGGTCCGGGTGGTCGAAGTAGGACCGGTGCCGGGTGGTCTGCAGCGCCAGGAACACCAGGTACAGCAGCAGCGTGGCCACTCCTATGATGATGGACTGCGATCCGGAAAACGTCGGGTCTGTGGTGCTGTGGGTGTACACGGGCAGCACGAGGGCGATCACCGAAATCGGCAGGATCAGCGCGAGGAAGGAGGCGGCGCCCTGCAGGTTGTAGCCCTGTTCCCCGTGGCGCAGCGCACCGAGCAGCAGCGACAGGCCCACCATGCCGTTCATCAGCAGCATGATCACGGCGTAGAGGGTGTCACGCGCCAGCGTGGGATCCGGTTCCCCGCTCAGCATGACCGAGGCGATGATCGCCACCTCGATGGTGACCAGGGACAGGGTCAGGATGAGTGAGCCCAGGGGCTCCGGCAGGTGCTCCTCCAGCACCTCGGCGTGGCGCACCACGGCAAACGCCGACACCAGCGCCGTAAGAAACAGCGCCAGGAACTGCACCAGCACCAGCAGGTGCCCGCGGGTGCCGACGATATGCTCCGGCGCCAGGAACGGCGAGGCCACCGCCACCAGCCAGATCGGCAGCAGCAGGCGTTCCCGTCGCAGGGTCTTCAGCACGGGTCGCGCTCCGGTATGCCGGTAGCAGCCACCGCGCCCGGGGAACGCTTCACTGGACGGCCAGGCGAACCCGCAGGGGATTGTGGTCCGAGCTCACCACGGGGATGACCCGGGCGGCCTCCGCCTGCAGCCCGCGCACGTAAATGTGGTCCAGCGCGCGGCCGAAGGCCCGGGTGCGCAGGTCGTCCTCGAAACGGACGGAGCCGAGGCCGTGCTCCGCCATGAAGGCGTCGACGAGCGACTGGCGCCCGGCGCTCCACGTGTTCATGTCGCCGGCGACGATCACCGGGCCCGTGTGCCCGTCCAGCACATCGCCGAGCGCCCGAAACTGCGAGCGGAAGCGCGTGGGCGCGAGCTCGAAGTTGACCGCGTGGAGATTGACGGCCAGGAGGGGCTCGTCGCTTCCGCGCAGCGCGTACTCGGTAATACCGGTGGCCTTGGGCGTGCCCAGCCAGGGCTCCCTGGCGGTCAGCCGGCAGTGTCCGCTGGGCGCCGCGGCGCTCAGGGTCATTACCCCGGTGCGCTCGTCGGCGGTGGTGTACCCCTCGGCGAAGGCCTCGAACAGCGAACCGGACAGGACGTCGGGAATCCCGGCGCCCAGGGAGGCCTCCTGGATGAATGCCAGGTCGACGCCGTCGGCGAAGCTCACCAGGTCCTCCGCCCACCCGGCGTTGCGCGCCTTCTGGATGTTCCAGCTGAGCACGTCCAGCACGCTGTCCAGCTCGCCGCCCCGGTGCACGGCCGCGCCGCCCGGCAGCGACCCGCAGGCGGGGGCCTCGCCGCCGGCGACCGGCGTCGAGAACTGGCTGGCCGCCAGCAACAGGCAGGGCAGCAGCCAGGTGCAGTGCAGGGCCTTGGCAATCCGCATGTCTTCCCCGAAAGCAGTGCTCAGTGCCCTCGTTATACCATCGCCGCGTGGGCGCAGTACATGACATTTGCCGCCAGGGAGGCTGGCGGGTGGCGCGGGGGGCGGGGGTGCCGCCGTATCAGAGCTGTTCGAGGAAGGACTGGTATTCGAGCAGGGTGACGCGGCGGCGGAACTCCTCGATCTCCTGCTGCTTGGTGAGGGTGAAGATGCGCTGCAGTTCCTCGCCGAGGCTGGCGCGGATAAAGTCGGAGTCGCTGAACAGCCCGACCGCCTCGGGCATGTACTGGGGCAGGGTGGCCTCCTCCTGGGCGTAGCCGTCGCCGCTGATCGGGTCGCCGGGGGAGATGTTCTGCTCGATGCCGTCCAGCATGGCCGCGAGCAGCACCGCGAACACGAGGTAGGGGTTGGCGTCGGCGCCGGCCACGCGGTGCTCCAGGCGGCGCGCGGCCTGGCTGCCCGCGGGGACGCGCACGGCCACGGTGCGGTTCTCGTAACCCCAGCTGGGATAGGTCGGTGCGTGCGCGCCCTTCTGGAAGCGGCGGTAGCTGTTGTAGCTCGGGGCGAAGACCGCGACGGAGTCGGCCATGTTCAGCAGGCAGCCGCCGATGGCATTGTGCAGCAGGGGCGAGCCCTTGTCGGTGCCGTCGTCGAAAATGTTGGTGTTGTTCTCGTCGAGCACGCTGCAGTGCACGTGCATGCCGTTGCCGGACTCCGCCTCGAAAGGCTTGGGCATGAAGCTGGCGATGAGCCCGTGCTTGGCCGCCACACCCTTTATCAGGCGCTTCATCATCACGATCTGCTTCGCCGCCAGCACCGGGTTGTCCACGTGCTGCATATTGATCTCGTACTGGGACGGGGCGGACTCCTTCACCACGCCGTCGAAGGGCAGGTCCTGCACCTCGCAGGCCATGCGCAGGTCCTCCATCATGTCCTGGTGGTGGTTGAGTACGTCCAGGCCGTAGGTGTTGCCGCCGACCGGGCCGCTGCCGGCGGGGGACGGGCAGGTGTGGTGCGGGATCGTCTCGTCCCAGGTCACCAGGGAGAACTCGAGTTCCGCGGCGATGACCGGGCGCCAGCCGGACTTCTGGAAGCGCGCGAGGACCTGCTTCAGGACGTGGCGGGGATCGCCGAGGTAGGGACTGCCGTCGGTGTCGAACATGGACAGCATGACCTGGCCGTGCTGGCCGCCGGCGGTCCAGGGGGTGGGGAGCAGGGAGCCTTCCACCGGGCGGCAAATACCGTCGGCGTCGCCGGAGGCGAAGACCAGTTCTTCGACATCCCGGCCCCAGATATCGAGGCTGAGGGCGGTTTTGGGGAGTTTGAGTTCGCCGTCGAAAATTTTGGCCAGCTTGTGCCTGGGAACCCATTTGCCGCGCATGACCCCGTTGCAGTCGGGGAGCAGGGCTTCGATTGTCGTGATCTCAGGGTGCGCCCGCAGGAACCAATCGGCTTCAAGCGACATGCATCCACCGTGCATTAACCGGTAAGGACGCACTATCTATTTACACCCGGGTAACCTCAATGCCCTACTTGGGGCAGCGCACGGTTGGCGAAAGCCAGTGGTGGCGCGGGTTTCAGCGTGGTGACATGTAAATGCTGAGGGGGTCTTCCCCCGCTGCCTCGCCGATGCAGGACATCGCGTTGAGGAACAGGGAAAAGAGGTCGGTCTGGGAGCTGACGTCGAGTTTGCGGTAGATACTCTTGCGGTGCCGGCGCACGGTTTCCACCGCGATCTCCAGGCGCTCTGCGGAGATGTCCGTGCCGTAGCCCCGCAGCATGAGTTCCAGTACGTCCTTTTCGCGCGGCGACAGCATGGAGGCCCCAAAGGTGCGGAATGCCACGTCGATCTGGTGGTCGATGCCCGGCTGGATCAGGTTGGTCGCCGCGAACTCCTGGTGGTCGCTGTGGCGGCGAATCAGCTCCGACACGGGCTCGGCGAGGAGATACAACATCTCGTACTCCTCGTCACTGAACGCGCCGTTCTCGGGCAGGCGCATGATGCTCAGGTTGATGACGTTGCCGGCCTGCAGCTTGGACAGGTAGATCACCTCGTCGACGGTGCCGGTATCGCCGTAATAGTCGCGGTAGTAGGCGGAATCCTTGAGTTTGCCCATGGTGACCCGGGACAGCCGGTAAATCTTCGACCGGGGCTGGTTCATCGACGCCTGGTAGAAGGGGTCCTCCCGGTAGGGGCCGTCCAGGTACTGGTCGATCTGCACCGTGAGGGCGTGGCCCGGAATCTCGTGGTAGAGCACCCGCGGCGGCAGGTCGCGGTGGTAGAGCCACACCTGCGGGTAGTCGACCTGCACCTGGCCGCCGATCGCGGCGATCAGGGTGGGGAAGAAATCGTCGGTGCCCAGGGCGGCGATGGCCCTGGACATATCCTTGTTCCATTTACTGAACTGGCTGATGTCAGACATCCGGAGGTACTGTTCTTATGTTGTATCCCTGCCTTAATAGTGCGGAGCCCTCCGGTTGATGTCAAACCCGGCAAGCGTGCAATTTGACCGCGACAGGGCGCTCTGCGCGGTACCGGAAAATCCAGGGGATTCAAGCATCTGAACCGTATTGCGCGACCTCGGCTCACCTTGAAGCCCCCGCCTGCGCTATGCTTTACTGCCCCGAGAAGGAGAGGCCGATGGGATCCAGACCGGCTGTCGATTCAGCCCTCTACAACGAGGCGGTGCCGATTGAATTCACGCGCGCACTGCTCGCCCAGGCGCGCGCCTACAAGCGCGATGTGGCCGCCATCCTGCGCGCCGCGCGCTTTCCCTTCGACCCCCTGCGCCAGGATGCCCAGACCGCCTTCGTCTCCCGTGAGCAATACTCGCGCCTCTGCGTACAGCTGATCCGGGAGCTCGGCGACGAGTCGGGCGGCGTCATGCCGGACGTGCAGACTCCCGTGGGCACCACACGCCTGATCGCACTGAGCATGATCAACAGCTCCACACTGGCAGCCGCCATGCGCCGCGCCATCGAGTTCAACCAGGTCTGCCGGGTGCGCCAGGGCGCGGAGATCACGAATGAGTTGCTCGTCGACGACGAGGGCAGGGAGGCCACGCTGACCTACCTGCTCGGCGACGACGCCCCCGACTACCAGCACAGCGTGCTTTGCAACCTCGCCATGTGGATGCGTTTCGCGGGCTGGCTGATCGGCCAGCACATCGACGTGACCAGCGCCGCCTGCGCCGGGCCGCGGCCGGGTTTCATGGCCGGCATCCGCCACTTCTTCCCCTGCCCGGTGGAATACGACCAACCGCTCAACTCGGTGACCTTCAGCGCGCGCCACCTCGACGCGGAGCTGGTGCGCGACGAAGAGGACCTGAACGAGTTTCTCAAGCTCGCCCCCTATTACATGGTCATCGAGCCCCAGGCCAGCACCCGCAGCATCACCCACCGCATCCGCGCGATTCTCGGCGACGACTTCCGCCGGGAGATGCCCAGCTTCGAGGAACTGACCGGGCGCCTGAACATGTCCCCGCGCACCCTGCGCCGCCGCCTGGAGAAGGAGGGCACCTCCTACCAGCGCATCAAGGACAACGCGCGCCGCGACGCCGCCATCTCCATGCTCAGCCGCGACGGTCTCACCGTCAGCGAGGTGGCCGAGCAGGTCGGTTTCTCCGACCCCAGCGCCTTCCATCGCTCCTTTAAGAAGTGGACGGGGCAGTCGCCGGGGTCTTATCGCTAGGATCGTTCTGCTGCCGCAGCCGTGCGGCGGTTTGCCGGGGTCATATCGATAGCTCGTCTTTTTGCTGCCGAGGACGTATCAGGTGGCTGTACACCCTCTACCGGAACCGCAAAAGCGCCATCCATGGCAGCTCGACCTCGCACGTCCCTGTGCTCGGACGTTCCGGTAGAGGGTGTACAGCCACCTTCACTCGCATCGTGCGTGCTGCAGGTGTGTGGTGCTCAGGAACTCCCAGATTGCTCGATGTGAGCGAAGATGCGCCGATAAGGGTTGGCCGGACCGTCGGCCGCCATGGACGGCGCGATCCGCGTTCGGGCCGTCGAGCCTGTACATGGATGTACGCTTTTTGGCGTGTCCGGACGACCCTTATCGGGGGAGCTGAGCGTGAACGTCAGCGAGATGGGCGCGGCGGCGGGAATAACCCGCCGCTGCTTCGGGTAAATAAGAGGGGGGAGGTCAGTCCGACCAGTCCAGCGGCTCGGTGCGCCAGTGGTCGCGCCAGGCGCGGTACACCTTGTCGCTGTAGACCCGGCGGCCGACGCTGCCGTTGTAGCGCGCCAGGGCCTTGTGCAGGTGGCCGTTCTCGCGCTGCAGGTAGAACTGCAGGATGCGGCAGCCGTACTCGAAGTTGGTGGCGTTGTGGGTGAGGTTGTCGTCCGGGCGACCGATCTCGTCCTTCCAGAAGGGCATGACCTGCATCATGCCCTGGGCGCCGACGCGCGAGACCGCGAAGCGGTCGAAATGGCTCTCCACCTCGATGACCGCCAGCACCAGCTCGGGCGGCAGGTCCGCGCGCACGGCGGCGGCGTGAATCTGCTTGAGCAGGTGCAGGCGGTGCTCCGGGTCGTCGACGAAGCGGCTGAGGCGGTTCGACATGTCCACGAGCCAGACCTCGGCGTCGTAGCGGTCCACGAAGCTGTCCGCGTCGACGATGGTGGCCTCGAGAAAGCGGCGCAGCTCGGCGCGCTCCTCGGGGTCCGCCGGCTGGGCGAGGAGGGACTGGGAGGATACGAGTAGTAGTGCCAGGGCCGCGAGGCGCAGCCGCATGATGGCGCGCACACCCCCGGCCATGGTCTAGCCCAGTCGCTCTTGCAGGAAGTCCAGGATGTCGGCGCGGGCTACCATGCGCGACTCCGCGTCGCGGCGACCCTTGTACTCGATGTTGTCCTCCGCCAGGGCGCGGTCGCCGATCACCACCCGGTGGGGAATGCCGATGAGTTCCATGTCAGCAAATTTTACACCGGGACGCTCGTTGCGGTCGTCCAGCAGCACTTCGACCCCCGCCGCGCGCAGGTCGGCGTAGAGTTCTTCTGCACATTTTTTCACGTCATCGGACTTCTGCATGTTCAGTGGCACGATCGCCAGCTGGAACGGGGCCATGGCCTCCGGCCAGATGATGCCGCTGTCGTCGTGGTTCTGCTCGATGGCGGCGGCCACGATCCGCGTGATACCGATGCCGTAGCAGCCCATGGTCACGGTGACGCTCCTGCCGTTGTCGTCCAGCACCTGCACCCCCATGGCCTGGCTGTACTTGTCGCCGAGCTGGAAGATGTGGCCGACCTCGATACCGCGCTTGATCTGCAGGCGCCCGTTGCCGTCCGGGCTGGGGTCGCCCTCGACGACCTCGCGCAGGTCCTCCACGCGACCCGGCGTGCAGTCGCGCTCCCAGTTCACACCCGTGAGGTGCCAGCCGTCCTCGTTGGCGCCGCAGGTGAAGTCCGCCAGGGCGGCGGCGCTGCGGTCCACCAGCACGGGAACCGACAGGCCCACGGGCCCCAGGGAGCCGAAACCCGCCCCGCAGGCGCTGCGCACCGCGGCCTCGTCCGCCATGCGCAGGGGCGAGGCGACGCCGTCGAGCTTCTGCACCTTGATAGCGTTCAACTGGTGGTCGCCGCGCAGGACCAGAGCGAGCGGGCCGCCGTCCTCGCCCTCCACGAACAGTGTTTTCAGGCAGGTGCTTGAATCTATGGACAAAAATTCCGTCAGCTCGTCGATACTGCCGACGCCGGGCGTCTCGACGCGGCGCAGTTCCGCGCCCGGTGCGGGGCGGTCCACGGCGGGCGCGAGAGCCTCCGCCATCTCGACATTGGCAGCGTAATCGCCGCCGTCGCTGAAGGCGATCGCGTCCTCCCCCGAGTCGGCCAGGACGTGGAATTCGTGGGAGCCGCTGCCGCCGATGCTGCCGGTATCGGCGATAACCGGGCGGAACTGCAGCCCGAGGCGGGTGAAGATTTGCGAGTAGGCGTCGAACATGACCCGGTAGGTCTCGTCGAGGGAGGACTGGTCGATATGAAACGAGTAGGCGTCTTTCATAATGAACTCGCGGGAGCGCATGACGCCGAAACGGGGACGGATTTCGTCCCGCACCTTGGTCTGGATCTGGTAGAAGTTTGCGGGCAGCTGTTTATAGCTCTTGATTTCATCACGGACCATTGCCGTTATAACTTCTTCGTGGGTCGGGCCCAGGCAGAAGTCCCTCTCGTGCCGATCGCGAATGCGCAGCAGCTCGGGGCCGTATTGCTCCCAGCGGCCAGATTCTTCCCATAATTCAGCAGGTTGCATCACCGGCATGCTGACTTCCTGGGCGCCGGCAGCGTCCATTTCCTCCCGTACTATGGTCTCGACCTGGCGCAGTACGCGCAGGCCCAGGGGCAGCCACGTGTACAGTCCCGCGGCGAGTTTGCGGATCAATCCCGCGCGCAGCATCAGCCGGTGACTGGTGATTTCGGCGTCCGCGGGGGTCTCTTTCTGGGTCGCGATGAGAAAATTGGTGGTGCGCATGGTCGGCTTCGTGACAACAGGGTGAACTGGGCGATAAGTGTACGTGCGAACGACATCCCGGTACAGCATTGCGACATTGTGGTGCGCGTATCAGTATGCGCGTCGGTGTGCAAACTGGTGCAGGATTGATCGAGGTGCTTCCCGCGCTGCAAATACAGGGTTTTTTTTAATGTCCGTGCGCGAAAAATACTTGTATTGCAGCGTTTCATGGATTATACATTCTTCGTGACTTGTGGCGGCAAAGTTTTCGTGTTGTTGGGAAGCGTGCTACGGGTTCCTAGCGAGATCCATTCAAGAACTTTAGGGAAGGTTTGAATACAAAATGGCTACCAGAAAAGCAGCAAAGAGAAAGGCCCCGGCAAAGAAGCGCAAGGCACCGGCCCGCAAGAAGGCCCCTGCGAAGAAGGCGGCACCCGCCATCAAGGAGAAGCTGACCAAGGGCCAGATTGTCTCCAGCATTGCCGACTCCACGGATCTGACCAAGAAAGAGGTCAGTGCCGTAATGGACGAGTTGTACACACTTATGGAGCGCAGCATCAAGAAGCGTGCCGTGGGTGAGTTCACAATCCCCGGCATCATGAAGATCACCACGGTGAAGAAGCCCGCTCGCAAGGCGCGCAAGGGTATCAACCCGTTCACGGGCGAAGAGACCATCTTCAAGGCCAAGCCCGCGAGCATCGCCGTCAAGATCCGTCCCCTGAAGAAGCTGAAGGAATTCGCCGCTTCCTAGGGTACGCCCTGTACCCGGCCCGCCCCGGCGGGCCGGTATTCTCCCCCTGAAACCCCCGGAAAGGGCGGTTTTCGCCCCCCTGCACCACTGACCCCGCCGCTTGGCCTGTTCGCTGGCTTGCGTTAGAATTCGCGCCTCATTTTTACCGCTTGCCGCGAGTGTCGATGGAGGCATTCCATGCCGATCTATGAGTACCAGTGCCAGGACTGTGGTGCGGAAACGGAGGTCCTGCAGAAAATCAGCGACGCGGCCCTGGTCGATTGCCAGGCCTGCGGCAAACCCGCGCTGAAGAAAAAAGTGTCCGCCGCGGCTTTCCGCCTCAAGGGCAGCGGTTGGTACGAGACCGACTTCAAGACGAGCAACAAGCGCAATATCGCCGGTGGCGAAAAATCCGGCGGTGAAAAGTCCGGCGGTGAAAAGTCCGGCGGTGAAAAAACTTCCGGCGACACGGCGGGCGGCGACAAGTCCTCCGGTACCAAGGGCAAAAACAAGCAGACGGCCTGACTGGGCCACCGGTCGCGAGACCACTCCAGACGGAAACCATTTATGCGCAGTCACTACTGCGGCGAGATCAGCGCCGCCAATATCGACGAGACAGTCACCCTGTGCGGGTGGGTGGACCGCCGCCGCGATCACGGCGGGGTCATCTTTCTCGACATGCGCGATCGCCAGGGTATCGTCCAGGTGGTTTTCGACCCCGACACCGAGGAGCACTTCGAGCGCGCCGACCGTGTGCGCAGCGAATACGTCCTGAAGGTCACGGGCCGCGTGCGCGCGCGCAGCGCGGAAACGGTCAACCCCAACATGCCGACCGGTGAAATCGAGGTGCTGGGCAAGGAACTGGAGATTCTCAACGGCGCCGCCACGCCCCCGTTCCAGCTCGACGAGTACACGCAGGTCGGGGAAGACGTCCGCCTGCAGCACCGCTATATGGACCTGCGCCGCCACGAGATGCAGGAGCGGCTCATCATGCGCTCGCAAATCACCTCCCGGGTGCGCAGTTTCCTCGAGGGGGAGGGCTTCCTCGATATCGAGACGCCCATCCTGACGAGAGCGACGCCGGAGGGCGCGCGGGACTACCTGGTACCGAGCCGCACGCACCCCGGGCAGTTTTTCGCACTCCCCCAGTCGCCGCAGCTCTTCAAACAGCTCCTGATGGTGTCCGGGTTCGACCGCTACTACCAGATCGCCAAGTGTTTCCGCGACGAGGACCTGCGCGCCGACCGCCAGCCTGAATTCACGCAGATCGACATCGAAACGGCCTTCCTAGAGGAGGACGCGATCATGTCGATCACCGAGCGCATGGTGCGCGAGCTGTTCGCCGACCTGCTGCAGGTCGAGCTGCCGGAATTTCCGCGCATGACCTACGCCGAGGCCATGGAGCGCTACGGCTCGGACAAGCCCGACCTGCGCATTCCCCTGGAGCTGGTCAGCGTCGACGACCTGATGCAGCAGGTGGACTTCAAGGTGTTCCGCGGCCCCGCCGACGACCCCAGCGGGCGCGTGGCGGCGCTGAAGGTCACCGGCGGTGCGACCATCAGCCGCAAGGAGATCGACGACTATACCGACTACGTCTCGATTTTCGGCGCCAGGGGGCTGGCCTGGATCAAGGTCAACGACCTGGCGGCGGGCGTCGAGGGCCTGCAGTCCCCGATCCTGAAATTCATGCCGGACGAAATCGTCCTGCAGATGATGGAGCGGCTGGGCGCGGCCGACGGCGATATTATCTTTTTCGGCGCCGATCGCGCACCCGTGGTCAACGAGGCGCTGGGAGCCCTGCGGGTCAAGGTTGGCGAAGACCTGGGGCTCGTCGCCGAGGGCTGGACGCCCCTCTGGGTCGTGGAGTTCCCCATGTTCGAGGACGACGGGAACGGGGGCTGGACGCCGCTGCACCATCCTTTTACCGCGCCGGCCTGCGACGCCGAGGAGCTGGCGGCGAAGCCGGGCGAGGCCCTGTCGCGCGCCTACGACATGGTCCTCAACGGCTGCGAACTGGGCGGCGGCAGCATCCGTATCCACCGCCGCGATATGCAGGAGGTGGTGTTCACCCTGCTCGGCATCGGCCAGGCGGAGGCGGAGGAGAAGTTCGGCTTCCTGCTGCGCGCACTGCAGTACGGCGCGCCGCCCCACGGCGGCCTGGCCTTCGGCCTCGACCGCATCGTGATGCTGATGACCGGTTCTGATTCCATTCGCGACGTCATCGCCTTCCCCAAGACGCAGAGCGCCGCCTGCCTGATGACCGACGCCCCGGGCGAGGTGTCAGCCACGCAACTGCGCGAGCTCAATATCCGCCTGCGCCAGTCCAGGGGCGAGGCCGACAAGCCCGAGTAGGCATATAAAAGAAGGAAGACCGCCATGGCCGGACACAGCAAATGGGCCAATATCAAGCACCGCAAGGCCGCGCAGGACGCCAAGCGGGGCAAGGTGTTCACCAAGCTGATCCGGGAACTTGTGGTCGCCGCCAAGCAGGGCGGACCCGCCGTCGAGGACAATCCGCGCCTGCGCGCCGCCGTGGACAAGGCCCTTGGCGCCAACATGACCCGGGACACCATCGACCGCGCCATCGCGCGCGGCGCCGGCACCAACGACGCCGACGACATGGAGGAGCTGACCTACGAGGGATACGCTCCCGGCGGCATCGCCGTGCTCGTCGAGGTGATGACCGACAACCGCAACCGCACCGTCGCCGAGGTGCGCCACGCTTTTACCAAGCGTGGCGGCAACCTCGGTACCGACGGTTCCGTGGCCTACCTGTTCAGCCGCAAGGGCCAGCTCAGTTTCGCGCCCGGCGTGGACGAGGACGCCCTCATGGAGGCGGCCCTGGAGGCGGGGGCGGAGGACCTGGAGCCCAACGACGACGGCTCGGTGGATGTCACCACCCCCTGGGAGGAGTTCAGCGCGGTGAAGGAGGCCCTGGAGGGCGCCGGCTTCAGCGCCGAGGCCGGCGAGGTCACCATGATCGCCTCCACCACCGTGCCGGTGGATGCGGGCGGCGCCGAGACCCTGATGGGCCTCGTCGACGCCCTCGAGGACCTCGACGACGTGCAGAACGTCTACACCAACGTCGATATTCCCGACGAGGTCCTTGCGGCCCTCGAATAGCCGCCTTACTTTCTTTCTTTGGACCCGGCGGGGAAAGTCGGGACCTTGAGCCTTAGCGGACAGCGAGCCGGGGAGTGCCTTGCTCCCTGGCGGCGCCCCTCCGGGGTTCCCTCAGTCGGTCGCGAGCCTTGAAGCGCTTCGCTGTCTCGCTCCACTCCCTCGGCGCCTGGCCTTATACGTCCGCAAGGCACTCCCCCGCCCACTGCCCTCGACCGCTCTATACCCAACTTCCGGCATGGCGGGGGAATGGCCCGATGGTGCAGGGCCCGGCGGGGAAGGCCGGCCAGGGTGAGTATCTTGGCAGTCCGAACCCTGGCGGCCTTACCCGCCGGGCCTGAGCTCCGCCGGCGAGGCTAGCGAGGTCAGCGAAGCGGAATCTATTCGAGAGCCCTGCTGACCCCACCTGTAAATTTGTACATAATACGGGCTTGGGGCAATCGGGCAGACGGCATGTCGCTTATCCTGGGAATCGATCCCGGATCACGCAAGACCGGCTTCGGCATCATCAGCCATGTCGGAGGGCGCAGTGAGTACGTGACCAGCGGCGTCATCCGCCTGCCGGACGGGGAGTTGCCCGAGCGGCTGCGCATTATCTACGAGGGCGTTACCGAATTGGTGGAGCTGCACGGCCCGCAGGAGCTGGCGGTGGAGCAGGTGTTCCTGGCCAGGAACGCGGATTCGGCGCTCAAACTGGGGCAGGCCCGCGGGGCGGCGATCGTCGCCTGCGTGGCGCAGCACATGCCGGTGTCGGAATACTCGGCGCGCCAGATCAAGCAGTCCGTGGTGGGCAGCGGCGCGGCGGACAAGGAGCAGGTGCAACACATGGTGAAGGTCTTGCTGGAGTTGCCCGCCGCCCCCGCGGAGGATGCGGCGGACGCCCTCGCCGCGGCCCTGTGCCACGCCCACACCCAACAGAGCCTTGTGCGCATGGCGGGCGCGCGCGGCGTGCGCCGGCGGCGGCTGAGGTGATCGGGCGTATCCGCGGTATCCTGGCGGCGAAACAGCCGCCGGATATCCTCGTCGAGGTCGGCGGCGTCGGCTACGAACTGCAGGTGCCGATGACGACCCTGTTCCAGCTGCCGCCGGTGGGCGACGAGGTCTCGCTGGTCACGCACTTCGTGGTTCGCGAGGACGCCCAGCTTCTCTACGGGTTTATCGACGAGGGCGATCGCGCCCTGTTCCGCCAGTTGATCCGCGTCTCAGGTGTCGGTCCCAAGCTCGCCCTGACCATTCTCTCCGGCATGGATTCCACGAATTTTGCCCGCTGCGTGCAGCGCGACGACGTCGCGGCCCTGGTGGCGCTGCCCGGCGTCGGCAAAAAGACCGCCGAGCGGCTGCTGGTGGAGATGCGCGACAAGCTGCGCGACTGGCTGGAGCAGCTGAACGCCGCGGGCGGCGAGGCTCCCCCGGTGGCCGTGGACCCGGTGGTGGACATTGTCGCCGATGCAGAGGGTGCCCTGGTGGCGCTCGGTTACAAGCCCCAGGAGGCCAGCCGCATGGTCGCGGCGGTGAACGACGACGGCGTGGACGACAGCGAGGAGCTGATCCGCCGCGCCCTGCGCTCTGTAGTGAGTGCGTGAGATGAGCGCGTGAGGCTGAATCAGTGAGAGCGGCAAGGTGATAGAGACAGACAGGCTCATCGCGGCCCGGGCGGACGGTCCCGGCGAAGAGGCCATGGACCGGGCGATACGCCCGCGTACCCTGGCGGATTACGTCGGCCAGCGCGCGGTGCGTGAACAGATGGAGATATTCCTGCAGGCGGCGAAGGGCCGCGGCGAACCGCTGGACCACACGCTGATTTTCGGTCCACCCGGCCTCGGCAAGACCACCCTGGCGAGCATCGTCGCCAACGAGATGGGGGTGTCCCTGAAAACCACTTCGGGACCGGTGCTGGAGAAGGCGGGCGACATCGCCGCGCTGATGACCAACCTCGAGCCGGGCGATGTGCTGTTCATTGACGAGATTCACCGGCTGAGCCCCTTCGTCGAGGAGATCCTCTACCCCGCCATGGAGGACTACCAGCTCGACATCATGATCGGCGAGGGTCCGGCGGCCCGCTCGATCAAGCTGGACCTGCCGCCTTTCACCCTGGTGGGTGCCACCACGCGCGCGGGCCTGCTCACGTCGCCACTGCGCGACCGCTTCGGCATCGTGCAGCGCCTGGAGTTCTACGACGTGGCCGACCTCGCCCAGATCGTGGGGCGCTCCGCGGGCATCCTCGAGATCGGCATCGATACGGAGGGCGCCGCGGAAATCGCCCGGCGCTCGCGCGGCACACCGCGTGTCGCCAACCGCCTGTTGCGCCGGGTGCGGGACTACGCGGAGGTCAAGGCAGACGGGCACATCGACGCCGGGATTGCGGACCGCGCCCTGGACATGCTCAGCGTGGACCAGAAGGGCTTCGACCACCTGGACCGGCGGCTGCTGCTGGCTATGATCGAAAAGTTCGACGGTGGTCCGGTGGGCGTGGACAGCCTGGCGGCGTCGCTCTCGGAGGAGCGGGGCACGATCGAAGACGTGCTGGAACCCTACCTGATCCAGCAGGGCTACATGCTGCGCACCCCGCGGGGGCGCATGGTCACGCGCAACGCCTACCTGCATTTCGGCCTGCCCGCGCCGTCGCGCGGCGGCGAGGGCGGAGACCGGCCGCAGGGCGATAACCTGAGCCTGGACCTGGGGGATGAGTAGTGGGGCGGGGGAATTTTCACTTCCCCTGCGGGTCTACATTGAGGACACCGATGCCGGGGGCATCGTCTACTACGTCAACTACCTCAAGTACATGGAGCGGGCGCGCACCGAGTTCATGCGCTCCCTGGGGTTCGGCAAGGGCTACATATTCAACCGCGACCTGATGTTCGTGGTACGGGACGTCAGCCTGTCCTACGAGCAGTCGGCCCGGCTCGACGACGAGATTGAGGCCACCGCGGGTATCGCTCGCCTGCGCGGAGCGGGGCTGGTGTTCAGCCAGCGCGTGCGGCGCGCCGGTGAGACGCTGTGTGCGGGGAAGATCACGGTCGCATGCGTCGACCGCGAAGGGGTAAAGGCGCGCCGCCTGCCGGCGGACATGGTCGACACCTTGCGACCGTTCGCGCCGTCTGACCAGTAGACTGGTCGACGTATAAGAAAAGGGGAGGGGACCTTGGAAGAACAGTTGGGCCTGATGGACCTGGTGCTGAACGCCAGTATTACCGTGCAGCTGGTCATGGCCATACTACTGCTGGCATCGGTGCTGTCCTGGTACATGATCGTCAACCGCTTCATTTACTTCCGCAACGCGCGCGACGAGATGTATTTGTTCGAGGAGCGTTTCTGGTCGGGCGTCGACCTGTCGCAGCTCTACCGGGAGGGCAATGAGAAGGCCGCCGACGGCCACGCGATTCTCGGCATGGAGAGTATCTTCCGCGCCGGCTTCAAGGAATTCTCGCGGCTCGCACAGCAGAAGGAGGTGGACTCCGAGGCGGTGATCGAGGGTTCGCGCCGGGCCATGCGCGTGGCCGCGATGCGCGAGGAGGAGCGCCTTGAGAAGCACCTGCCGTTCCTCGCCTCGGTGGGCTCCACCAGCCCGTACATCGGCTTGTTCGGCACCGTCTGGGGCATCATGCACTCCTTCCGCGGCCTGGCCAACGCCACCCAGGCGACCCTGGCCACGGTGGCGCCGGGCATCTCCGAGGCCCTGGTGGCGACGGCCATGGGCCTGTTCGCTGCCATCCCCGCAGTGCTCGCGTACAACCGGTTCGCCTCGAGGGTCGATGTGTTGAGCGGGCGCTACGACACCTTCATGGACGAGTTCTCCAGTATCCTGTACCGGCAGGCCTTCGCCCTGCGCTCGCGGGAACCCCGGGGGGGCTAGGGCGCCATGGCGGGCAAGCGCAGCAAGCACCGGCCCATGTCCGAGATCAACGTGGTGCCCTACATCGACGTGATGCTGGTGCTGCTGATCATCTTCATGGTGACCGCGCCCATGCTCATGCAGGGGGTGAAAGTCGACCTGCCCGAGGCCAGCGCCGACCCCGTGGAGAACCAGGACAGCGAGCCGGTCATTGTCTCCATCGATGCCGCCGGGCAGCTCTACCTCAACCTCGGGCAGGACGAGAAGCAGGTCCTGTCCCTGCCGACCATCGCGCAACGGGTGGGTGCCGTCATACGTCGCAGCCCCGATAAGCCGGTGCTGGTCTGGGGCGACCGGGCGGTGCCCTACGGTGAGGTGGTTGCCGTCATGGTGGCGCTGCAGGAAGCGGGCGCCCCCAGCGTGGGGCTGGTGACCGAGAACCCGGAATGAACGCGTCGATCTACGCCAAGCCCGTCATGCCGCGCATCGTGGTGCGGCCGGCCCTGGTGACCCTGGCGCTGCACGCGCTGGTCATCTGGCTGATGACCGCCAACTGGGATTTCTCCGAGCGGGAACTGGTGACGATCAAGCCCACGCCGGTGTCCATCGATGCCAGGCTGGTGGACGCCAGTGACCTGCTGCCCAAGCCGAAACCAAAGCCGAAGGCGCAGCCGAAACCGGCCCCGAAGCCCAAACCGGTGGTGCGCGAACAGCCCAAACCCAAGCCGCAGCCGGCGCCCGCCCCCAAGCCCAAGCCGAAGGCGGAGCCCAAACCCCAGCCCCGGGAGGAGCCCAGGTTGAGTCCCGCCGAGATCGCCGCCATGATGCGCACGGAACTGGACTCGGCGATCGCGGCGGAGGACGAGGCCAGCGCCACCGCCACGGCGGACGAACTGGCCGCCAGCTTCGCGGCCCTGATCCAGCAGACCGTAATCGGCTACTGGAGCCGCCCCCCCAGTGCCCGCAACGGCATGGAGGCCCTGCTGTCCGTGCAGTTGATTCCCACCGGCGAGGTCGTTAGCGTTAGCATCCTGAGGAGCAGCGGCAACACTGCCTTCGACAGCTCCGCCGTCAACGCGGTGAAAAAAGCGGGGACCTTCCCGGAATTGCAAAAACTGCCCGATGCGGAATTTGAACGAACCTTCAGGCGCTTCCGCCTGCTGTTCAGACCAGAGGATTTGCGTTACTGATGAAACGGTTAATGGTGGCCCTGGCGGGCCTGTTGTTGCTGGTGGCGACTGCGGCGGCCCGCGCCGAGCTGACCATCGAGATCACCCAGGGGGTGGACAATCCCACCGCCATCGCCGTGGTCCCCTTTGGCTGGCACAGTGCGGGCAGCCCCCCCGCGGACGTCGCCGACGTGATCGACGGGGACCTGGCCCGCAGCGGCCAGTTCGCACCGGTGGCCCGGGCGGACATGCTGGGCAGGCCCACCACGGAGCAGGAGGTGTTTTACCGCGACTGGCGGGCGATCAGCTCGGACTACCTGCTGATCGGCCGTGTGTCGGCGACGGACCAGATGCGCATCGAGTACGAGTTGTTCGACGTGGTGCGCCAGACCAAGGTCCACAGCGGGGTGGAGACCGGCCCGGCCAGCGAGGCGCGCATGCTCGCGCACCGCGTCGCGGACGCCGTGTATGAAAAGCTCACGGGCATCCCCGGGGCCTTCGCCACCCGGCTCCTGTACGTTTCCGTGACCCGTGTGCCGGGGGGCAATGACTACTTTCGCCTGACCCTGGCGGACTCCGACGGGGCGCGGCCCATCGTCCTGCTGGAGTCCCGCGAGCCGGTGCTGGCCCCCGCCTGGTCGCCGGACGGCAAGCACATCGCCTACGTTTCCTTCGAGACCACCCGGCCGGCCATCTACCGCCAGGAGCTGGCGACCGGCCGTCGCGAGCAACTGACCAATTTCAAGGGCCTGAACAGCTCGCCGGCCTGGTCGCCGGACGGCAATACCATGGCCATGGTGCTGTCCAAGGACGGCAGCCCGGACATCTACCTGATGGACCTGGCGAGCAAGCGACTGACCCGGATCACCAGCCACTACGCCATCGATACCGAGCCCACCTGGATGCCGGACGGGCGCTCCCTGCTGTTCACCTCGGACCGGGGCGGCAAGCCGCAGATCTACCGCTACGACCTGCGCTCCAGGTCCGTCGAGCGGGTGACTTTCGAGGGGGACTACAACGCTCGCGCGCGGGTCTCCCAGGACGGCCGCAGCGTGGTCATGGTGCACGCCCAGAACAAGCGTTTCCACATTGCGCTGCTGGACCTGGTGACCAACCGGCTCTACGTTTTGACGTCCACGGAGCTCGACGAAAGTCCCAGTATCGCGCCAAATGGCTCTATGGTATTGTACGCAACCAAGTACGCGGAACGGGGCATCCTGGCCGCCGTATCCGTGGACGGAGGCGTGAAATTCCGGCTGCCGGCACGCGAGGGGGACGTCCGGGAGCCAGCGTGGTCGCCCTACATGGGCCGCTGAGCGCTGGTGACGAGACGGTCGCGAATCAGAACCAGTATGAAGGATGGGACTATGAGAAATCTACCGAGGGCCGGCAAGGTCTGCACCGTGCTATTCACCGCGGCCGTGCTGGCGGCGTGTGGCAGCAGCGACACCAAGGACGAGGACGACGCGGCGGCAGCGGCAGCCGCTGCAGCGGCTGCCGAACAGGCCGCCCAGGCCGCCGAGTTGCAGCGCCTTGAGCAGGCCGCCGCAGCGGTCGGCAATGTGTTCTACTTCGAGTTTGACAGCTCGGCCCTGACCCAGGACGCCATCAACAAGCTGAACGCCCACATCGCACTGCTGCAAAAGAGCGACAAGAACGTGCGCCTCGAGGGGCACACGGACGAGCGCGGCACTCGGGAGTACAACATGGCGCTGGGTGAGCGCCGCGCCAACTCGGTGCGCGACTACATGGTTGCCAACGGCGTCGCCACCTACCGTATCGAGACGGTCAGCTACGGCGAGGAGCGCCCCGTGGCCTACGGCTCCGGCGAGGCCAACTGGTCCCAGAACCGTCGCGTCGAACTGAAATAACGGCACTGAAATGACGGGACTGAAGTAACGGCGCTATCATGCGTATCCCGCGCAATCTCACTCTGCGCAATGTAATGCGCAATGTAAAAAGCGGGCTGGTCATACTGACCGGCCCGCTCTGCTTAGCGGCCCTGGTTCAAACCAGTTCGGCGCAATCCGATTACGTCGACCTCGAGGCCGAGGCGGCGGCCCGCGAGGCGGCGGGAACGGCCGCGCCGGCGGACCCCTACGCCGCGCAGCCGGCCCAGTCCTACCCCGCCACCAGCTACGGCATCGACAGCGCGCCGGCGGGTACTGCAACGGCACCGGCGACCGCTACTTCCCCCGCACAGCCCCAGGGCGCGGGCGGCCTCGGCAACCTGGTCCTGCAGGTGCAGCAGTTACAGCAGGAGGTGATGCGGCTGAACGGCAAGGTGGAGGAACAGGCCAACGAGTTGCGGATGCTGAAGGAGCAAAACCTGCAACGCTATATGGACCTGGACAAGCGGCTCAGCGAGGGCGGCGCGCCGTCTGCGGGCGCTGCCGGCCCCGCGTCGGGGAACACGACCCAGGCGGCGGTAGTCACCGCCCCCGCGGCGGGTGCCCAGTCCGGCGGTGCGGTGCAGCCCGGGGAAAAGGCCGCCTACGACGCGGCCTACGCCCTGGTCACCGGCCGGCAGTTCAGCCAGGCGGTGCCCGCGTTCCAGCAGTTCCTGCGCGACTTCCCGGACGGCCGCTATGCGCCCAACGCCCACTACTGGCTGGGTGAGCTGTACCTGGTCATCGAGCCGCCGGACCTGGAATCCTCGCGCCAGTCCTTCGCGCTGCTCATCAGTGAGTATCCCGACCACAGCAAGACCCCTGACGCCCTGTACAAGCTGGGCAAGGTCCAGTTCATGAAGGGCAATCGCGAGAAGGCCAGGGAGTACCTCGACCTGGTGATCAGCCAGTACGGCACCAGCAACACGGCGGTGGTCAAACTGGCCCAGGACTTCATCGCCGAAAACTATTAGCGATGGCCGACACTCCCGCGCAGGAACAGGCCCCGGCCGGGTCCCTGCGCATCACCGAGATTTTCTATTCGCTGCAGGGCGAGGCCCGCACCGTGGGCCTGCCCACCGTGTTCGTGCGGCTGACCGGCTGTCCCCTGCGCTGCGTCTACTGCGACACCGCCTACGCATTCAGCGGCGGTGAGATTGTCGCGATCGACGACGTCGCGGCGCAGGTGGCAGCCTACGCTCCGCGCTATGTCACGGTAACCGGGGGCGAGCCCCTGGCCCAGCCCGGGTGCCTCTCTCTTTTGAAGACCCTTTGCGACGCTGGATACGAGGTTTCCCTGGAAACCAGCGGGGCGATGAGTACCGAGGGCGTGGATGCGCGGGTGGTGACCGTGCTCGACCTGAAAACGCCTGCCTCGAAGGAGATGGAGCGCAACGACTACGAGAACATTGCGCGCCTGCGAGAGACCGACCAGGTCAAGTTCGTTATCTGCGACCGCGCCGACTATGAGTGGGCACGCTTCAAGCTGGACGAGTACGATCTCGCGGCTCGCGTCTCGGACGTGCTGTTCTCCCCGAGTCACGGCGAGCAGGACGCGCGGGAACTGGCCGAGTGGATTCTCGCGGACAACCTGCCCGTACGCCTGCAGCTGCAACTGCACAAGCTGTTGTGGAACGACGAGCCGGGGCACTGACTGATGCCGTCATCCCCGCGAAGGCGGCGAATTAATAACAGAAGCCGTCATCCCCAGAGGGCGGGGAATCAATAACAGAAGCCGTCACCCCCGCGAAGGCGGGGGTCCAGTGAGTATCTAGACAGGAATTGGGATAAAGCTGTGACTCAACAACGCAAAGCCGTCATCCTCGTCTCCGGCGGTCTCGACTCCACCACCGTGCTGGCCATGGCGCGCGAACAGGGTTACGCGTGTTACACCCTGAGCTTCGACTACGGCCAGCGCCACCGGGCGGAGCTGGCAGCGGCGGAGCGTGTCTCCGAGGCGCTTGGGGACGTGGAGCACAAGGTGGTGCGCCTGAATCTCGACACGATCGGCGGCTCCGCGCTCACCGATCTCGCCATCGATGTCCCGGAGGAGGAGACCGAGGGTATCCCGGTAACCTACGTGCCCGCCCGCAACACGGTGTTTCTGTCCATCGCGCTGGGCTGGGCGGAGGTGCTGGGGGCCCACGACATCTTCATCGGCGTCAACGCCGTGGACTACTCCGGGTACCCTGACTGCCGCCCCGAGTACATCGCCGCCTTCGAGGCCATGGCCAACCTCGCCACCCGCGAGGGCGTGGAGGGCAGGCGTATCAGTATTCACACCCCCCTGATCGACCTCACCAAGGGTGAGATTATCCGCGCCGGGCTGGAGCGGGGCGTGGACTACAGCCTGACCGTGTCGTGCTACCAGCCGACGGGGGAGGGCCTGGCCTGCGGTCGCTGCGACAGCTGCCGGCTGCGCCGCCAGGGCTTTGAGGAAGCAGGAGTGCAGGACCCCACGCGGTACGCCTGAGGCCGCGCGCGGCGTGCCCTGGCGGCCAAATCAGCCCTTGAGTTTTAGCCGAAAATCCGTAGTATGGCGACTCCTTTTCGGGCCGTTAGCTCAGTTGGTAGAGCAGTTGGCTTTTAAGCAATTGGTCACTGTTCGACAAACTCTGCCCCCGGCAGAGTTTGGACGCCGGAGCGCAGCGACGGCGCCCGAAGGGTCACAACGCGGGCGGCAACCGCGTTGTGATCAATCCAGTACGGTAGTTATGCCCGTCCGGCCCCCATACTTGAGTTTTACCCCAGAATCCGTAGTATGTCGGCTCCTTTCCGGGCCGTTAGCTCAGTTGGTAGAGCAGTTGGCTTTTAACCAATTGGTCACTGGTTCGAATCCAGTACGGCCCACCATAATCAAAGCGATAGCCGGTTAGCGTCCGCTAACTCGGCTTTCTCTTTCCGACAATTTTCCGACACAGCTTTTTTGCCGCTTTGATTTACCAGAGTTAGGGTCGGAGTTTGTGCGATTGAGCTATCAACTATCCGCTCGCATGCATCAATCAACTCACCCAACTCAGCAGCAGAATAGTGCGTCGTGATGTCGCCGTTTGCATGACCCAAAAGAGATTTCCGGGTTTCGAGTGGCACACCTGCCGCCCGAAGCCTTCGTCCAAATGTGTGCCGCAAATTATGCACGCCTTTCAGAACTCCTTTCTCGGTTGGAAGCCCCGATACTCTCCAAGCCCTTCTCCATGCCTGATTGTGTAGCCGGAGCATGGGCCTTCCCTTGTACGTGAAGACGTATTCGGGATGTTGGCCTCGTCTGGCAGCAATGACGTTGCTGGCGATCGAGTTCAGCACGACTACACGCTCTGTTCGAGTCTTAGTGATCGTTTCTGGCAGGACAAAAACAGACAGACCGAGATCCGCTATCCTCACCTCCCAATTCCAGCGCAGCTGGCAAATCTCCAATTCCCTACAGCCGGTGTTCACGGCAAACAAAGCGGCGTCTGCCAAATGAGCCGGTAGCTTGCCGAATAGGGCGCTTTGCTCCTTCCAGGACAAAGGGTAGGGCCGAGCCTGAGCGCCTATTGTCGATAGCCGCGTGAGCTTCGGTGGTGCCTGACGCAGCCAGGGCCGACCATCCTCATGACGCCAAACTCTTGCCGCTCGGTTTAGAATCGCCGTCACGGCGATAATCCCGTTATTGATCGTCTTCGGGGCCATACCGCGCCCTTTTTCGTGATCGATATAAGGCTTGAGCGTGCCGTCATGGATCTGCTCCAAGGCCAAATGACCGATAAATGGTAACAACCGGTCTAAATGGTAGGCCATGGCATTGGCCGATGGCTGGTGTGCAATGTCTTCGAGATAGCGAAAAGCCGCCTCCTCGAAGAGAAACACAGCATCCGACCGCCTGCTAACCGCTTCCTCGATACCTGCCAATCGCTTGATCAGGTATTTCTCTGCCTCAGCTCGGCTAGCTTTTCCCGTGCTTTCACGGAGCCAACCGCCTTCGACGTGTTTACATCTTTTCTCAATTTGCCAGATACCGCCTTTGAGACGGAGCCCCGGCATTTGGTTGCGTTTTGACATATGTCGTCCTCCACTTTGTGGGGTTTCGGACGACGCCCGTTGCACCTCACATACTCCTCCACCCAAGCGTCCATTTCAAGGCGGTCGAAGGCGATTCCCTGGATTCCGATGGGAATTTCGGTCAGAAAAGGCCTTGCCAGCTCCGAGAATGCGTGCCGATCCATTCCCAGATACTTGGGTGCATCGCGCATTCTTATGAGTCTTGGCAAGAGCTGTAAGGTCATGATTTCGAGTGCTTGAGCGTTGTCGATCCACTGGTGGATCAAGACACTTGTCCGTTTTCCAACATGCGTTTCTGTAGAATCGAACTAAAGGATACCGGTGCAGTGGTAGTCGCTCGCCTCGAAACCGCCTCGCTTTATCCCAGGAAGGTCGAATCCACTAACGAGACGCGTAAAGCATTTCTTAATACTTTGGGTTGTATTATGTAAATGTAACCCTGTTGCGGAGAACTTCGCATGAAAATCAAATTTCAGGGTGAGCTCTCGATTCCTGCATTGAGACAGGCGATCTTCGAGCAGCTACTCGTACTCGAAGATCAATACTCGGTTCGTCACTCAAAGCAAGTCACGCTTTACATCACTCCTACAAACGGCTTTGGAGACGAAATCTACTGTCGCGATGTACACGGCAAGGAAGTACAAGTGATATTTTGCAACGGACCTTACCGTTGCGCCGCCGAGGAATATGAACCCTAAGACACCATAAGGAGCCTTCATGTCGAAACCGTGCTATCTGGATCTTGAGCAAGCTAGATCTGCTCTGTCGGAGCTTGGGATAGTTCTCAGTCAGCGACAGATGCAGCGCGCTGCTGAAACGGATGGCCACGGAAGGCGTAAGCTTCCCTTTTTCATTGATCCAATTGACAAAAAGCTAAAGATTGATCGCAACACGCTGCTGAGGATTTACATCGACCGCCAAGTAGCAGCGGAAAACAGCGCGATTACGCTAGATTTAGATTGATCTGTCCTGGAGGCTCGCGCTATGAATAAGAATGTCCGATATAAGAAAAAGAACAGGTAAGAATGGCACCACCTACCAAGTTCGCTACCCCACAAAGTCAACCAAGTCGGGTTATGCGTTCAAGTCGTTCTCCACAGCACAAGCCGCTAAGCGCTTTAGCGCCGAGCGCGTTGTCGAGGGCCCAGGGGACCCAGGGGCGCCGAATCCGATAAAAGTTGTTGATGCAGTCAGCCTATGGCTGAACGTCTGCGAGAATGTAGGGCGCGATGGCAGGGAGAAGGTAGAGCCACAGACATTAGTTGAATATCGCCGCCGGGCAAAAGTGATTTGCGAATACCGCTGGGAAAAGTACGTACACGAGTTATTGCCAACCGATGTTATCGCTTTTCGGTCCTGGCTTTTGGAGAACAAGAGCCGCGACTTATCACGGCGTTGCCTGTCATCATTTCACTCCGTTTTATTGGAAATGATGCTCCAGGGCTATTCGAAGAATGACCCCGCTGCTGGGATAAGCATCAAATCTGGGGGACGATACGAAGACAACGAAGTAGAGATTCCAAGTGATACAGAGATGAGCGACCTCTATGGCGCGATCGACGCCCTGGCGGCATCACGGCACTCACAAATACGCAAGGCGTGGCAAAGATATCGCCCGATGTTCTATCTGGCGGGTTTTTCGGGGATGAGACCGTCCGAATATAGAGGTCTCCCCAGTGGTCATCTTGGCTTGCAGTCGGTAACGGTCCTTCAGCGCGCAGACAAGACGGGGCGAATTGGGCCGGTGAAGTCGAAGGCAGCCAGGCGAGAGATTGCGCTCCCTAGCGTCGTGGCGGAGATGCTTCACGAATGGCGAGATAGGGGCGGCTTCGATGAAGAAGATTTGCTCTTTGGTACGGCTACCGGCAAATCTTTACTTCTGACAAATATCGTTCACCGCGCATGGGTCCCTTTGTTGCAGGAAGCCGGGTTGATGCTGTTGGACGAGGAAGGGAATTCCAGACCCAAATATTCAATGTATAGCCTTCGTCACTACTATGCGTCAAAGCTGATCGAGAGCAATCAAGATTTTAAGTACATCCAGAAGGTGATGGGCCACTCGAAAATCGAGATTACGTTTAATACCTATGGTCATTTGATACGCGGAAATGAGCAGGCGCATAGAGACGCTGCCGACGCGCTGGCGGACACAGTTCTAAATCCTTGTGGCAAACTTGTGGCAAGGGGTAGTTAACGCCTTGAAATCGCGCAATATTTATAAGCCTTCCAAGCTGAATATGCCGGTTCGATCCCGGTCGCCCGCTCCACCAACAAAATCAAGTACTTAACCCCCCTCCATTTACCGTAATCATCGAAAATTCGCGAGAATCTGGGCGATTTTTGCCCCCGCTGTAACCCGCAGTTTTCCTACCTTCTCTGAATCGATCTGAATTTACTTGTGGCAAATTTGTGGCAAGAAACGCTGCGCAAAATTCCTTCGACCGCAGGCTACCGGCTAACCTGTGGGCCACACACGGGTTTTTGGGCTGCCTAGTAATCGGAAACAACGCTCTTGAGCAATACCAGTAAATCTTACTGGCTTTGAAGGCCAATGATAGACGAGCGAACTCAAACGTCGTGGCGGTTTTGGCCTCTCCCGCGAAATGGAGCTGTAGTTCTAGACTTGGGTTTACGGTTGCTCCATAAAGTACTTGATATTTCCTAAAAATGTCCCTAAATTTGATAAAGGACAGTTAATCAAATAAAAGGACAGTATATAGGACAGGTATGAGTGAGGCACGAAACGAGCAAATTCGTGAAATTCTGGATATTTTGGAGAAGAATCCGAAAGGCTTAAGCCGTGGAGAGATAGCCGAGAAATACAAATTTCCTATTGAAAACAAGACATTACAAAGAAGGCTGGTCGCGCTTGTCCAGTCTGGCCAGGTGATCAAGACTGGGGAGCGACGGGGGACGAAATACTATCCTGTTTCAAAAGCGGCTCAAGCCAAATTAGGGACAGATGGGCCTGAAGTTTCGGACAGTGAGCATCCATTCTTTTCGGAATCCAGCCTGGAAGCTCTGAAGGTACTCGAAAAACCACCACATACACGTGGAATCGTGTCCTATAACAGAGATTTTCTCGAGGATTATGTCCCAAATGAGACATTTTATGTCTCCAGCGAGATAAGGGACACATTGAAGTCGATTGGCCAGCGGGTCGACGAATCCGTGGCTGCAGGCACCTACGCGAAACAGATATGCGAAAGACTGCTAATCGATCTTTCTTACAATTCCAGTCGATTAGAGGGAAACACCTATAGCCTCCTGGATACCGAAAGGCTTGTGCGAGAAGGCGTCACCGCTGAAGGGAAGCTGCATGAAGACAGCGTTATGATCTTGAACCACAAGGAAGCTATTCTCTTCCTTGTCGAGAATGCCGAAGACATGGAGCTCAACGCATTCACCATACTGAATCTCCATAATCTGCTTTCCCAAGACCTGCTCGCGAACCCAAACAGCTGCGGGAACATACGGACAATCGAAGTTAATATCGGCAGGTCTACATACACCCCCCTCAGTAACCCGCATCTCCTTCGTGAGTGTCTGGAGCTTCTGCTACTGAAAGCCAAGCAGATCAGAGATCCATTCGAGCAAAGTCTATTTCTGCTTGTCCATATGTCTTACTTGCAAGCTTTCGAGGATGTGAATAAGCGTACTGCGCGTCTTGCGTCGAATATCCCTTTTATACGTGACAATCTGTGTCCTCTAAGCTTCGCTGATATATCGCGTCAGGATTACAACGCAGCAATGCTACTCGTCTATGAGGAAAATGATGTTGCTCCGATAGCGGAGGTTTTTTGCTATGCCTATCAGCGTTCCTGTGCACTTTATGATGGGGTGAAGGAGTCGATAGGGGAGGTTGACGCCTATCGTGTGCAGTACCGGCAGCAAAGAAAACAGGTTATGGGCCAGGTAATTGCAAAAAACCTCCATGGCGAAGAGGTAGAGCGGCACATTTTTGAGTTCACTGAAGAACAGAATATCGAAGAGCCAGACAGGTTTGCCGCTAGTGCTCTAGCAGACCTCGCGTCCCTTCACTCGGGTGCAATTGTAGGCTTGGGGATCACTGCGCAACAGCTGGAGATTTGGAAGGAAGGAGAGGCGAGTACTACGGGTTCGTGATCATGTGTTTGAAAAGGCGACGCATGTAGACCGCCAAGCGCGCGTAAATTAGAAATCTACGACGAAGAGGAATAGTATGACATCAGTCATTATAGGCAATAGACCCGGTAGGCTTTGGCCGTGTCACTTTGCAAATACCGTGCTTACCGGTTGCATATTGGTGTACACCAAATGCTGGTAGATACAAATTCTGGTGACTTCTATAAGTGTTTGTCCAAATGTCATTTAGGCGACGGCTTGTCCAAATTTTCAAACGGAAGGAGTAATACAGACACTGAAACCTCCAACATCATTCACTTGCTCCAAATTAAATTTTTTCGGGCCTACTAGCTATGCCTAAAAATGAAGTCAATTGGACTCACAGCTCGGTCTTAAACTTTGCAGCGGGAGGCGAACCCGTCTCGGTCATGGAAATGAAAGCCAAAAGCGTTGCATTACATGCCATGGAGCAAGGTTGGAAAGGCCCGCCATTTGACCCGATTCAACTGGCTGAGATGTTAGGCATTAAAGTCTCAGCGACGAGTGAAGTTCAAGATGCACGAACGATTTCAGACGGAAAACGGGGCCTACATATCCAGTACAATCCCAATCGGCCCCGAGGGAGAATCAGATTCTCGATTGCGCACGAGTTAGCGCATAGTTTTTTTCCAGATTGCCATGAGCAAGTTCGCTATAGGCAAAAGACGAAACCTGGCAGTGATGAATGGCAGCTTGAGGCCCTATGTAACATCGGCGCGTCCGAGCTAGTCATGCCCATCGGTAGCAATCCGAAATTTCACGACGACGATATTTCGATACAGCAGGTTTTGACCCTTCGCAAAGAGTTCGATGTATCTACAGAGGCATTGTTAATCAGACTATCAAAATTAACCGAGAAACCACTAGCTGTCTTTTGCGCATCCAGATTGGATGGTCAAAATTCCACGGTGCGATTTAGGATGGACTATGTAATTGGCTCAAAAAGTTGGAGCTATGGCAATTTGCCTAGTGCGTCGATAGAGAGTGATATCATGGGGGAGTGTACTGCCATAGGTTATACAGTAGCGGGCAAGCAATATTTCCCAAGGATTAAAAAGCCGCTTATGTTGGAGTGCGTTGGCCTACCGCCTTATCCAGATCAAAAATATCCACGAATTGCGGGAATTATCTTTTCGCAAGAAGCCAACAAATACGAAACGCCGCGAATTGTATTCCACGAAGGTGACGCCTCTAAACCAGGAGGTACTGGTCCGAGGATTATCGCTCATATCGTTAATGACAGAACTCCCAATTGGGGAGGCGGCGGCTTTGCCGTCGCCTTAAAACGACGATATCCCGAAGTTCAGAAAGACTTTAGAGCGTGGGTACAGTTCGATGCAGAAAATCTTAAACTGGGCCGGTCGCATTTTTTCTCTGTCGAAGATGAGTTGTACACCTTCTCAATGGTGGCTCAGCACGGTTTCGGAAGTTCCAATACGCCACGGGTGCGCTACGGAGCCCTTGAAACATGCCTGGGGAATTTGGCGCATCGAGCGTACAAGCTGGGCGCTAGCGTCCATATGCCACGGATTGGAACAGGAAATGCGCGCGGAGATTGGGCCGTGATAGAGGAGCTCATTGATGATGCGTTGATACGACGTGGTGTTGAAGTCAATGTCTATGACTTCACGCCCATACAGAGTAGGCAAGCTTCGCTGCTATAAAGTAGCGGGCTTGAATACAAGGAGCAGTAACCCTTGCCCTTCAAAATCATACTGCTATCTGGGCCAGTTTGTTCAGGGAAGTCGGAACTGGCCGCAGGTTTCAGAGATCGATATGACGCAACGATCGTTAAGACAAACGAGCTTCTGAAGGCGCGTCTAGATCCATCCGGCGAGATGTCGCGGAAAAAGTTTCAGAAGGCAGGCGAAGACCTCGATAAGAACGATGGCGGAAAGTGGGTTGCTGATGGGCTCGCTCGAGTGATCAATGATCGTGATCTATCGGATGGGATAATTGTAATAGACGCAATACGCATCGCTGAGCAAGCTAAGCATATCCGAAAGACCTTTGGTTCCAATGGCTCAACGATGGGTTCTCAGATTTATCATATTCATGTAACGGCCTCGATGACGACACTGGAGGCTAGGTACAAAAAGAGAAAATCAAAATTCTCTGAACTGAAAACCTATGCAGAGGTTGCGAAAAACAAGACAGAAAAAAATGTCGAAAAACTAGCTGATATTTCGGACGCCAATATTCGTACGGACAATATTGAGCCTGGCGATGTATTGGTTCAAGCAGCCGCGCACCTAAATCTCTATCCCAGATCAGCCGTACCGCTCGTCGATGTGTTGATAGGCGGCCAGTACGGAAGCGAAGGAAAGGGGCATATAGCGGCGCACCTGGCGCCGGAGTATGATTGCTTGGTTCGTGTAGGTGGTCCTAATGCAGGACATAAGGTCTACGAGAAAATACTGAAGAAAAAAGACATCAAGACCTTTCATCACCTTCCTTCCGGCACGATGAGAAACCAGAATGCGACAATCATTCTCGGGGCAGGCTCAGTAATAAGGCTGCCTGTGCTCGAAAAGGAGATTCTGTTTACCCAGATATCGGCTGACCGGCTCTTCATTGACAAAAAGGCTATGATTATTGAAGACGCCGACATTGAAGAGGAGCAAAAGAAGCTCGTTGGAAAGATATCATCCACTGGACAGGGTGTGGGTAGCGCTACTGCAAGAAAGATACTCAATCGAGATCCGGAGGGGGACGTTCGGCTGGCCAAAGACGTGCCTGAACTAAAGCCATACCTCGCTGACACCGTATCCATACTTGAAGACATTATTCAAAGCAACAAAAAGGTACTACTGGAGGGTACGCAAGGCACATCCCTAAGTCTGCATCATGGAGGATATCCATGGGTAACATCGCGGGACACTACTGTATCCGGCTGCATAGCTGAAGCAGGTATTTCGCCGCGAAGGGTCAGAAAGGTCATTATGGTATGCAGGACCTATCCTATCCGTGTTGGTGGGCCTTCCGGCCCGATGAAAAACGAAATTTCCAGAAAGGAAATTTCCAGACGATCGGGAATTAGCTATTACGAGATTAAGAAAGTCGAGAAAACGTCTACTACCGGTAAGGTGCGAAGGATTGGTGAATTTGATTGGGAGCAGTTACAGCGCGCCGTAATACTCAACGGTCCGACAGAAATAGCCTTGTCTTTTGCGGACTATCTGGACGTTGAGAATCGAAAGGCTCATCGATTTGAGCAACTAAATGACAGCACTATCAAATTTATCGAAGAAGTCGAGCGAGTTTCGGGCGTACCAGTATCCCTCATCTCAACCGGATTTGATTACAGATCTATCATTGATCGGAGAGCGTGGTAATCCCCGATGGAGGTGGCCGATTTTATAGCGGAGTATCCCGTTCTTTTTCATATGGCTGAGTGCGATAGCTGGGGTAGTGTTTATGAGAACGGACTTCTCAGCACCAGCGCGCTTCTAGATTTATATGAAGTATCAGGTGCTCTTCGTCTCGCAATTGAAAGCCAGCACAGGCCTGAAAGTATTGAGATCAATCGGGTTGGTCTGCCTTCGGCGGTAGTGAGAGATCAGAAGCCGATGAGTGACAGTGCGCTCCGAAAAGTGTTACTTGACGGATTAACTCCGCGTGATTGGTATGAGACGCTGAATTCAAAGGTTTTCTTCTGGTCGTCAGAAGATAAGGTTCAAGTCTTACTTAATGCCAGGGCTTATCGAGACAAGGCGCACGATGTGATAAGCATCGACACGGCAAAACTCGTTCAGCACTATGGCGATAAGATAGTTCTTTGCCCTTATAACAGTGGTTCTACCATTATGAAGCCGGTTAAGCGAGGGCGCGGCTTTTTTACCCCCATAGAGAGTTTTGATTTTGATGTATGGAGGAAAAAGCGAGGGCGATCCAAGGCGGTTACTGAAGTGTGTGTTGAAGGCGGGGTTGAGGATATTAAGAAAGTAGTCGTAGAAGTTAGGAGGATGCAGCGAAAAGAGGTTAGGGCGCAGCTCTACCCTTGAGCTGTGTTTACCTTTTCGGCACTGATACCTTTAATCTACAGACGAGCCGTATCTCCCTATCATGTTTTCAGATCTTATGAATTAAGGTCCATACGGTTGCACTTCTTTTCGGATCGAAGTAACGACCTCGAGCATGATTTGCCACGAAGTATGGCGCGCCGTCCGTGACTAATTAGTAAGTGAGAGAGATAGGCCAGTCTTTTCATGGAGTTTCTAACGTCTTTGCCGAAGATACTTGCAGAAATTGGTTACAAGCTCTTTTCAAAGAAGAGGAATGACCTAGCTATTCGCAAAGAGCGATTCGCGAGTTTAGTCGAACGGATAGCAGAGTGCGTAAATGAGATAGGGCTTGCTATTCGCGAAGGAAGACACGCTGATTCTCAGTGTTCGGAGCTGTCTGTTTATCTTGAGAAAGTAGGAGCGCTAGCAGCTGAAGTAACAGACCACGAAACTGCCACGGCTTTGACTTTCGCGCTGTATTACACAGCGGAGGTGCCAGGGTTCGCTAAAATCGATCTAGATAAAGATCTAAAACCGCATCTCAGACCTTCATGGTTTGCAGCTAAGAGATTTGAGCGCAGCGCGCAGGTTCTTCATGTTTCTGGCGAACTTCGCGCAATTGCTAATCTTCTCAGGCTTTAGGTGATACTACTCAAAAAGTCTATTGTTTCCATTCCAACTTCAGTAATACGACGAGCCGCAGGCGACGCCATCTTATTTTGGCAATAACCGATGTGCAACACATAGGTTTGGTGGCAAGGCCTAACCCGATTTCAAGTGTAACTACTCCAGCAGAGTGTAGCTGCCTATCAGTCCTACGCTTCCCAGCAAAATCTACTTGACCTTGGTGTAGGGCATAGGTCTAGCCTTGCGGCTATTAAATGTATATGCCGATTTTGTCCAAAACGTAGCGAGGCGCCACAAGCGAAACTGCTTAGATCCATTCGGGGTCAAGCGTAGAGTTGTAGCGGAAGGACTCAGCGTACTCGCTCTGCGAGGGCAGTGGTGATATGGAAGCAGCTCCCGATTTCCGCAAGACATGTGTGTTCTGTCGGATGCGTACCGACATTCGATACATGAGGCTCGATCTGTGTGAGATTTGCCGTGATCAGCTCTGCGACTTTATGTGGGTGTCACTGGCACAGGGGCTTGTGACCCTAATCTTCTCGCTAGGAGGTCTGTTCTTTGTGGTTGAAGAGATTCTACTGTTCTCTGTGCTAATTTTTGTAAAGCACCACGTTCCACCTGCTTGGCATAGAGATCACGAAGAGGGTCAGTAGGATCTCGTAAGTCTTATGACTGGGTGATCAATAGGATAACCAGGTATTTTTCTACGGAGGTAAATGACAATGAAGATAGGTCTAAAATTCGCAGCTATGGCTTCACTTTTGGTCGTTTCGATAGCTGTTCAGGCGGACAAGGTGCACGACCATCGAAAGAGCAAAGGCCTGGCGAGTGGTAGCAGCGTGTCAGAGGCGCCGCAAGATCCCTCAGCTGCGCAGGAGGGGAAGATTCACGACCATCGAAAGAGCAAAGGGCTCGCAAGCGGAAGCAACAAAACAGAACGGGCCGATCAGAAGGCAGAGTGCGCCCGTAATGAGTCTGAACAAGACGGAAGCTCGAGCGACGACAAGTGTGGCGGAGAGGACGCGAAAGAAAAGCGGGTTCATGATCATCGCAAGATGAAGAATCTTCCCTAAGCCAACAGGATATGGGGAGCGTTAGTATGCGAACTATCAGGGCATCTCTTAAGTGCGTGATTGTTGCTTCTACCCTGATTTGTTCTGTGGCATTGGCCGAAAAGGCGCAGCTAAGCAACTGGGATCGTTCGGCGGCGCAAGCGTTTGCAGATGAGTTGACCCTTGCCGCCACGCGCCTCGTTATTGAGTGTCGGAAGGCCCCGCCCAACTATTCTGATCTTGATGCTGGAGAGCATTTGGGGTTTCGATACCACGCCAGACACTTCCGCTCGGTGGCAGTCAGTCTTTCCAATGCCATTGAGGACGGCAAGGGATACTTAGGAACAAGACCAATTTTCAACGAGCTTGGTGACATCTCGGGTGATCTCAAGAGGTATGCGATTGGCAACCCTCGCGGCGCCGGGACAAAAGTAGAAGATGCTGTGAAAGTAATTGAGGGCGTGTTGTCAGAAATGGGCGTTCTCTATGAAAAGCAAACGGACTTCAAGAAGTAGTCGGTCATATAAATAGTCCCTGCAGATGGGCGGCTCTAGATTATTCGCATGGAAAATCTGGAAATAGCGCTAATGTAGTCAAAAGACGCATTCTACATTGCCTGCTAGTCCTCTTAACGGCTATTCAATCCGCGCCAGCAATATCTGCCTTGAGTATGAATCAGCAGAATGACGCCGGGCAGTAAGACATTGACGTGATTTCGTTATTCTCTATGGTGAATAGAGAAAGGTATGAAATGTATGTATATGAAATCTATCAGGAGCGTAAGTCTTCATAAGCCGTTATTGGTGGTACTGCTAGTGATACTCGGTGTGGTTGCGTGTTCTGAGAATCAAGCACAAGCCGATATTCTGATGTACAAAAACCCCCAATGTGGCTGCTGCGACAAGTGGGCGACACATCTTCGAGATGCAGGATTCTCGGTTGAGATTCAAGAATACATCAGTTTGAGCGGTATCAAGGAAAAGTACGGAATAAAGCCTGCGCTTCAATCGTGCCATACCGCAATACACGCTGAGACAGGCTTGGTGTTTGAGGGGCATGTCCCGGCAAATCATGTAAGCGCGTTAATCGAAAATGCTCCAGAAGGGTCTATAGGGCTCTCGGTTCCGGGAATGCCAATTGGTAGCCCTGGTATGGAGGTGGATGACAGGAAAGATCAGTATGACGTTCTATTGCTAAAAAGCGATGGCTCAGTTGTTGTCTATGCAACCGAGAACGCTAGATAAGCAGTTGGCGGCCATGCTAATGACCAGTTGATCAGAATAGGCTGAGGCGGTCGCTGAAGAACCTGGGAAGTCCTGATCGGGATCAAGGAATTTCTCATTGGCACGAATGTCCTAGGGTACTACTGTGGTTTTGACTTGCTTGTGCCACTGCACTTGTGCTTGTATGGTGTAGAAAGAGGATGAATATGCTGCATAAGATCGTAACAGCGCTGATGATTTGGGGGTTGATTCTTCAGCCCCTCTCAGCTGCTATGCCCGGTCAAATGTCAGTAGACAACGCAGAATCAGCCGTAATGGTCGAGAACGACGATACAAAGGCTGCTCACCATGCCATGAGCGATAGCGGCGCACCTATGCCTCCTTGCCATGAGATGGTTGAGGACGTTCCTGATTCAATGGACTGCTCTAACTGTAATGATGAGTGCGCGAGTGGCGCATGTTTATCATCTTGCTCTATGAGTAGTCCCGCAATAACGGCTCAGTCGTTGATAAGACTTGCTGGGCATGTGCCTGTTCGAGTGGTGGTAGCCAATGACGCACTTGTTCCCGGCCCCCTCACACGTATTTTTCATCCCCCGAAACACGCTTGACCTTCCCTTGAGCGCGCTCTTGCGCTCGCCTCAATGAGTTTAATTGGGTTAGACCATTGACCTAGGTGTTGCTCCCAGGTTGTACGCTAACTCCGTTGAAAAACTAAAACGCTAGCACAAGCTATCTTAGTCGCAAGAAGCTAAGGGTCCCGTGACCCAGGCTTGTGGATGCAAAAGAAAGACACACACGATGAAAACCATAACTGCTGTCGCCAGAGGCTTTGGAGTTAGTCCAGACGCCGTCCGGCATTACATAAAGCTAGGGCTTCTCAACCCGCTTCGCAGTGAGCTCAATGGCTACCGGTACTTCGATGTGGCGGAAGTAAATAGGCTCGGTTTTATCCTTTCTGCGAAGAAGCTTGGCTTCAGCCTCAAAGATATTGGGCAAATCCTGCATACCGCCGAGCAAGGCGATACGCCATGCCCGCTCGTACGAGAGCTCATTCAAAAGAAACTTGGCGAAATAAAAGAAGAGATTGCCGAGTCTCAGCGGCTAGCGAGCCGGTTGGAACTTGCCTGTGAAAAATGGAGCGAGCTGCCGGATCGTATGCCCTCGGGCGATTCCATCTGCCACCTCATAGAAACCTGGCAGGCTAATGCCCCTGATCTTGATATTGCAAATCCAGAGGAACGTCATGAGAGATGCTAGTGAGCAAACGTTGAGCGAGGCAAACGTGGCCGAAACACAAACCATCTTTTTGAGTGTGCCTGATGCGTCGTGTGCAAGTTGTGTGGATACGATTGAACGAGCTCTGCTTAGCTTGGACAACGTTCAAGAAGCGACGATGAATCTCGCTCAGCGTAGCGTCACTGTGACTGGAGCAGTAGCCACAGACAAATTAGTTGCCGCTATTGAATCAGCCGGTTACACCGCCAAATTGGTGAATGATCCTTCTGATTCCAAGGCTCTTGAGGATCAGGAAAAGTCAGACGAGGCCTACTACCGCAGGCTGATGCGAGAAACCTGGATTGCACTAGGCCTTGGCATCCCGCTTATGATCTATGGGCTCTTCATTGGTGAAATGACAGTCAATACGCCGATGGAGCGCTCGGCCTGGCTTGGCGTTGGCCTGGCAACACTCGCGGTCATGTTTTGGGCCGGTAGGCATTTCTACGTCGGGGCGTGGAAGTCATTTTTTAACCACTCAGCGAATATGGACACCCTCATTGCACTTGGTACTGGCACGGCCTGGATCTACTCCATGTTCGTAGTGCTGTTTCCGGCTGCAGTGCCCGAAATGGCCAGACATGTCTATTTCGAAGCAACGGCCATGATTATCGGGCTCATCAACCTTGGTCTGGCGTTGGAGATTCGCGCCCGAGGTAAGACCTCTCTAGCGATAAAGCGCCTTATTGGCCTGCAACCCAAGCTCGCGCGAGTCATTCGCGATGAAAACGAAACAGATATTGCGATTGAAGAGGTGGTCTTGGGCGACCGATTGCGTCTACGCCCAGGTGACAAAGTTCCTGTGGATGGCGTAGTGATGGATGGGCATACATCGATTGATGAGTCGATGCTGACAGGCGAACCCATGCCCATTGAGAAGAAGCCCGGCGACCCGGTTGTAGCCGGGACGATTAACAGAACCGGCTCGGTAGTCTTCGAGGCGACGAAAGTTGGCAAAGACACAGCGCTGGCGCAGATCATTCAGATGGTGAAGCGGGCGCAAAACTCCAAACCACCTATTGGAAGGCTCGCCGATGTTATATCGGCCTATTTCGTTCCAGCTGTCATGATTATCGCGGTCCTGAGTGCTCTGGCTTGGCTAAATTTTGGACCGGAACCGAGACTGGCCTTCGCTATTGTCTGTGCGACCACAGTCCTGATCATAGCCTGTCCCTGCGCCCTGGGCCTTGCAACACCCATGTCGGTCATGGTGGGTGTAGGAAAAGCGGCTGAGGCAGGCGTATTAATACGCAATGGCGAGGCACTGCAGACAGCATCAAAACTCTCGGCCATGGTTCTGGACAAGACCGGCACGATTACACTTGGGCAACCGAAAGTGACGGAGATCGTGCTGGCGGGTGATTACCTCGAAGATCATGTTCTCTCCTTAGCAGCGAGCCTGGAATCTGGCTCTGAGCATCCGCTTGCCCAATCAATTGTAGCGTCCGCCAAAGAACGCGGAATTGCAGTCGAGAGCGTCCAATCCTTCAAGGCCATAGCCGGACATGGCGTAAGCGGTAAGGTGGGCGAGCGTGAGCTGCTCTTTGGCAATGAGCGGCTCATGAATACGCATGGAATCGAGCTTGGGGATTACATCGCCAAAAGCCAAGTCATGGCTGCCCGCGCTCAGACCCCAATGTATTTCAGCATCGATGGCGCGCTGGCAGCAATTATCGCCGTGGAAGATCCGATAAAAGAAGATTCCATTTCGGCGATTAGCCGCCTTAAGAAAGACGGCATTCGCATTGTCATGCTTACTGGAGACAACCGGGAAACAGCCAAGGCGGTTGCGGCGCGTGTGGGCATTGATGAGTACTACGCAGAAGTTCTGCCCGGAGAGAAATCAGAGAAAATATCCGCACTCCAGGCTGGCGGTGAAATCGTTGGCATGACCGGAGATGGAATCAATGATGCCCCGGCACTCGCTCTGGCCAATGTCGGTTTCGCGATCGGAACCGGTACGGATGTGGCGATTGAGAGTGCGGATATCACACTGATGCGCGGCTCTCTACACGGTCTTGCAGACGCCATCGAAATCAGTGCTGCGACGATGACCAACATCAAGCAGAACCTCGTAGGTGCGTTCATTTACAACGCCGCCGGGGTTCCAGTAGCGGCAGGGGTGTTGTATCCCTTCATTGGCATTCTACTTAATCCCGTGATCGCTGGAGCCGCGATGGCGTTCTCCTCACTCACGGTCGTTACCAACGCCAACCGGCTTCGTCTGTTCAACGCGAGCAAGAAATAGAGAGGTAGCAGCATGATCTTGATAAACATAGCCGGAGTTCTTGCGATCGGACTTATTGTGTGGTGGTTCTGGCTCTATGAGTCCGGTGCCTCCGCTTACGAAATTGGAGATAGAGTGATTCGCGTCGCAAATGGTACTTACGATCCCGCACATGTCGCGATCGCCGCTGGCCAGCCAGCGACATTGCGATTTATGCGTGTTGATGAATCACCCTGTGCGGCGGTGGTTGTGTTCTCTGATCTCGATATCAGTCAGGACTTGGCTGTGGGTGAATTGTCTGAAGTGGCCTTGCCAGCCCTGCCGCCAGGTAAGTACCCCTTTACATGCCAAATGCAAATGTACCAGGGTGAACTAGTCGTTAAGGAGGTATGACATGAGCAGCGCTAACAACGAGCCGAAGCAATGGCTAACCACAAGGAATATTCTTATCGCCTCAATTGCGGCGGCTGCCACCTACTACCTGTGGGTAGAACACCACACGCATTTCATCCATTTCTTGCCCTACGCCATATTCATACTGTGCCCCTTTGTCCACATTATTATGCATCGAGGCCACGCGCATGGAGTACATGGTAGTGCAAGAGGAAATGGCGCTGAGGTAAGCCAATCAACGCAGTCATTACCAGATGATGAGATCGCATCTCGTCAAGCTAGAGAAGAAAGGAACAAGTAGCATGACCCCCGCCTCGACCAAATATCAAGCTCCACTGTCCAGCGCGGCAGGGCCACCCCTGCCGCGAGGAAGGGCGACAATCTTTTTACTCGCTCTAGGCTTCGTGCTGCTTTTTCCACAACATGCTGGGGCCTCTGAATCCGCGGTTGTCGATGATCTAGCGTTGTCTGCGAACGCAGCCGTGCTGATTGCGCTTGAGGACAATCCTAGTCTGGCGGCCATGCAGCATCGCTATGAGGCGCTTCAGGAAGTGCCCAGTCAGGTTGGCAGCCTGCCTGATCCGATGGTCAACGTAAATGCGATGAACTTTCCGACGGATACTTTTGATCGTGATCAGGAGGGAATGACACAGCTTCAATTTGGCTTTAGCCAGGTATTTCCATTTCCTGGAAAACTGGATTTGAAGGAAGAGGCCGCGACATTCGATGCGATTGCCGCTGGTTACTCTGTGGATGAAATGAGGGTGCGCCTTGCCAACTCGGTAAGGACAACCTGGTGGCAAGTACACTATTTAGAGCGCGCCCTTGAAACGCTGGAGAAGAACAAAGACTTATTGCGCCAATTCATCGCCGTTGCAAAAACCAAGTATGAAACCGGCAAGGGGTTACAGCAGGACATTCTTTTGGCTCAGCTCGAGTTATCCAAGTTGATCGATCAGGGAATTAAGCTAAAGGCTTTGAGGAAACACCAGACGATTCAGCTCAACACCCTCATGGATAGACCAGTCAGCCAAGAGGTAACACTTGCCGAGATCGATCCTTCCATCATGCCTCGCATCCTTAGTGAGCACGAGCTCTTTGAGCTCGCGGAAGAGGCTAGACCCACGCTCAAGGAGAAGGAAACGCAAATTGAAGCTGCGCGATCAAGGCTAGAACTCGCGAAGAGAGACAGGTATCCGGACTTCAAGTTGGGCGTGATGTACGGGGAGAGGACCGGCGATAACCCACCATTCATGGGTGGTTCACGAGCAGATCTTTTCTCCGTGATGGTGGGTGCAAAAATTCCGCTCTACGCAGGCCGCAAACAGTCAAAGGCGATTTCACAAAAAACAGCAGAGCTTGCTCGGAATCGCTATGCGTTTCTAGATGAAAAAGGGCTGGTCCGGGCAGCCATATCAGCTGCCGCCACTGACTATGAGCAATCTAAAGAACAAAACGATTTGTTCAGGAAGGGAATCATTCCACAGGCTGAGCAAACGGTTCAGTCGATGCTGGCGGCTTATCAAGTAAGTGAGGTTGATTTTCTTAATTTGGTGCGTAGTCAAATGACATTGTTCAACTATGAGCTTCTCTATTGGAAATCAGTGAGTGAAGCCAACCAGGCGCTGTCTCGCCTGGAAGCCGCCGTAGGAAAGGGGTCCATCTATGAATAAGGCAACAGCAATTGTAGGGGTAATGATGCTGGGCGTCGGTCTCGCAGCAGGGTACTTCCTTTCACCGGGGCAAAACGAGAGCCAGCCGATGAGTGCTGAGTCTAAGGCCGAACCTCTCTACTACCGCAATCCGATGAATCCCAGTGTCACATCGCCCGTCCCTGCACAAGACTCCATGGGCATGGACTACATCCCCGTCTATGCAGAGGAAGAGAAGACAGCGTCTGAGCGGGAGATCTTGTACTACCGCAACCCGATGAACCCGTCTGTTACATCACCGACACCGATGAAAGATTCCATGGGTATGGATTATGTCCCCGTGTATGCGGAAGGCGAAAGTAGTGATGTCGTTGGTACCGTCAAGATTGACCCCGTCGTCGTGCAGAATATTGGTGTCCGCACTGCTATCGCGAGCTCTGAGCCCATTAGCCGCACGATTAGAACGGTTGGCCGCGTCGAATTCAATGAGGAGCGGATGGCTCGGCTCCACCCCAAGGTTCAGGGCTGGATTGAAGAATTATATGTTGATAAGACGGGGGAGACTGTTGCGGCCGATGACATACTGCTCAGTATCTACTCGCCTCAACTGGTCTCCACCCAGCAAGAGTATCTGCTGGCGCTGAACAACCTCTCTGCACTCGGCGAGAGCCCAATAGAAGAGATTCGGGAGGGCGCTCAGCAACTGGTGAAGAGTTCTCGCGAACGCTTACAGTTTTTGGACGTACCCGAACACCAGATTAGAGAGCTTGAGCAGAGCCGTGAGATCAAGAAAAGCATTCATATTCACTCACCTGTAGATGGAACAGTCCTGCGAATTGGTGTGCGTCAGGGTCAGCATGTTACTCCTCAAAATGAACTCTATATGCTGGCTGATCTCCGTCAGGTCTGGGTACTGGCTGACATCTATGAGAACGAAATCCCCTGGGTGAGTGTGGGCGATGAAGTTGAGATGACGCTTACATCGGTTCCCGGCAGAACATTTAGGGGTGAAGTTTCCTATATCTACCCGTACTCGGAAGCCAAAACCCGGACGACCAAGGTTAGGCTGGTGTTCGACAATCCAGATCTCTTGCTGCGTCCCGATATGTTCTCGGAAGTGAAGATTCTCTCCGATACACGCAAGAGCTCAGTTGTTGTGCCGTCCGAGGCGGTCGTTCGCTCAGGAGGACACCCCCAAATCTTTGTCGTGAGAGAGGCCGGAAAATTCGAGCCTAGGCTTGTCACCCTTGGTGTGGAATCAGAAGGGCGCATTGAGATTATTGGTGGCGTCAACAGTGGCGAAGAAGTGGTGACTTCCGCGCAATTCCTCGTCGACTCGGAATCAAAGCTGCGCGAAGCCACCGCCAAAATGATGGACGCGCTAAAGAACAAGTCATCGGAATCTGATGCCGATCACTCAGGGCATTCAAAAGGTGATCATGACATGACGGATCATAGTGCTGATATGCCTGAAAGCGGTCACGACGATATGCACGGCGGTATGGAACAAGGAATGAACGAAGAGTCACAACATGAAATGGGCACCGACGCTCACGGGGGCATGATTCATGATTAAGGCGATCATTAATGCCTCACTAAGGGACCGATTTATGGTCCTGATTGCGACGTTCATTATCGGTGCGATAGGAATCTTCGCCTACAAGAATGTCCCACTAGACGCCATTCCCGATCTGTCCGATGTTCAGGTCATCATCTTTACGGAGTATCCCGGTCAATCGCCTCAAGTTGTCGAAGATCAGGTGACCTATCCGCTGACGACCTCGATGCTGGCCGTTCCGGATACGAAAGTCGTAAGGGGCTACTCATTCTTCGGCTTGTCCTTTGTCTACATCATTTTCGAAGATGGAACGGACATGTACTGGGCGCGCTCGCGCGTATTGGAGTCAATCAACTATGTAAGCGGTCGATTGCCACGAGGTGTGACCCCTACTCTAGGACCTGATGCGACTGGCGTGGGCTGGGTTTACGAGTACGCCCTTGTCGATAGGAGCGGCAAGCACGATCTGGCAGAACTGCGTTCATTGCAAGATTGGTATCTCCGCTACCCTCTGCAGACCGTACCTGGTGTTTCTGAGGTCGCTTCCGTTGGCGGCTTCGTGAAGCAATACCAGGTCGAGGTCGACCCCAATGCGCTGCTTCGCTACAACATTCCGCTCAGCAAAGTCAGCATGGCTATCAAGATGTCCAACAAGGATGTCGGTGGTCGCCTCGTCGAGATGGCCGAAACAGAGTACATGGTGCGAGGGCTAGGTTACATTCAGTCAATTGAGGACCTTAACTCGATTCCTGTTTCGGTCGATCAAAACGGTACGCCAATACGCCTAAAAGATGTTGCCAATGTTCAGATAGGGCCCGAACTCCGGCGCGGTCTGGTGGACCTGAACGGAGAAGGTGAAGTAGCGGGCGGCGTTGTCATTATGCGTTTTGGTGAAAACGCACTCGCTACTATTCAAGCTGTACGCGAGAAACTTGAAGAACTGAAATCAGGATTGCCTGAAGGCGTTGAGATCGTCCCCGTCTATGACCGGGGTGATCTTATCGAGCGCGCGGTTGATAGTCTGAATACCTCACTGGCTCAAGAGCTGGTGATCGTGAGCATTGTAGTCATTCTTTTCCTGCTGCATGCCAGGTCCGCGTTTGTCGTAATCGTCACGCTGCCTCTGGGCGTTCTGATGGCTTTCATTGTTATGCGTATCCAGGGACTGAATGCCAACATTATGTCGCTTGGCGGTATAGCAATCACCATTGGCACTATGGTGGACGGCGCTATTGTAATGGTGGAGAACGCGCATAGCAGGCTTGCCATGGCGCGCGAGGACAAGGGGCGTGAGCTCACGATTGAGGAGCGCTGGAAGACGATTGGCGAATCGTGCCAGGAAGTTGGTCCAGCTTTGTTTTTCTCCCTTCTTGTGATTACTGTGTCGTTCCTCCCCATTTTTACGATGCAGGCACAAGAAGGGAGGCTTTTTAGTCCCCTGGCCTTCACCGCGACCTATGCGATGGCGGCCTCCGCGATTTTGGCGATCACACTTGTGCCAGTGATGATGGGCTATTTCCTGCGGGGCAAGATTATCGCGGAGCACAAGAACCCGCTAAACCGCGCCCTTCACGCGGTTCACCGGCCTATTCTAAAAATAGCGATGCGATGGAGGGTCGTGACGGTGTTGTGCGCCCTAGCCCTGCTTGGCGCGACCTACTATCCCTATTCCAAGCTAGGTAGCGAGTTTATGCCGCCTCTGGATGAGGGCGATATCCTGTATATGCCAACAACCTTCCCGGGTATATCGATCACTAAGGCACGGGAGCTTCTACAGCAAACAGACAAGATACTCACAACATTCCCCGAGGTCCATCATGTATTCGGAAAGGTGGGCCGCGCAGAAACAGCGACCGACTCTGCGCCACTGGCGATGATTGAAACCACCGTTCGCCTAAAGCCGAAAGAGGAGTGGCCCGATCCCGATAAGACAACGAAGGAATTGATGAGCGAGATGGATGCCGCTATCCAGTTTCCAGGCCTTGCCAACGCCTGGACTATGCCGATCAAGACGCGCATAGACATGCTTTCTACCGGCATCAAGACCCCCATCGGCATTAAGGTCTCTGGCCCCGATCTCAACGTCCTACAAGATGTATCGCAGGATATCGAACAGGCCATGAAAACGCTCCCCGAAACGACGTCCGCGTTTGGGGATCGTGCCGTTGGGGGTTATTACCTTGATTTTGACATCGATCGAGAGAGCGCAGCCCGGTACGGCCTCACCGTGGGTAACGTCCAGGACGTGATTCAAAGCGCGATCGGCGGTATGAATATCACCGAGACTGTAGAGGGGCTCGAGCGCTATCCGGTCAATCTTCGCTACCCCAGAGAGCTTCGAGACGATCTGGAGACACTCAAGCGCGTAATCATTCCCACCCCGACAGGCGCGCAGATCCCGCTCGCCCTGGTGGCTGAGATCACCTATACGCGAGGTCCTCCGGTTATTAAGAGCGAGGATGCAAGGCCCAACGCCTGGATCTATGTGGACATTTCCACATCGGATATAGGCGGGTTTGTAAGCAAAGCCAAAGAGGTCATCAACCAGCAGGTCGACATCCCTGCAGGTTACACACTGACCTGGTCGGGCCAGTTTGAGTATATGGAAAGAGCGGCGAAGCGACTGAGTATCGTCGCTCCTGCCACGCTGTTCATAATATTCCTGCTTCTCTACTTCAATTTTCGCAACGTCATTGAGCCTATTGTCGTGATGATGTCGATCCCATTCGGTCTGATTGGCGGGATCTGGCTGATTTACTTCAACGACTACAACATGTCGGTCGCTGTGGCGGTAGGATTCATTGCCTTGGCGGGAATGGCGGCAGAGATTGGTGTGCTGGTGCTGAGCTTTATCGATACTGAAATAGCCGAGCGCAGAAGTCAGTCCGAGCGTCGATTGACTCTGGAGGAGGTTCGAGACGCTGTGTTAAGCGCGACCTCGAAGCGCGTGAGGCCAGTAGCAATGACAGCGATCTCTACCATGGCTGGCCTGGTGCCGATTATGTTGAGTAGTGGCACCGGATCGGATGTAACCCACCGGATTGCCGCCCCTATGCTTGGGGGTATGCTCACAGTGATGATTCTTAATCTGCTGGTGCTACCAGTTATCTACAGTTTCATCCTTCAGTTTCAGGAAAAACGGCGGGTTATTGAAGGCAGCGTCGAGCCTGAATCAGGCGGTAGCGCCGCAGGGGCGATCACATGATAACTGCCGTGCTCCTAACCTTTGGGCTGGTTTCCCTTACATTTCTGTTTCACTACAGGGCACTGATATGGCTTGGATCTAGGGCGCCTCGCTTCGGGTTTTCGAGGCAGGCCCAGGTGCTGGTAATCGTCGTGACGCTCTTCCTTGTCCATATCGCCGAGATAGGAATCTACGCAATCACCTACGGCATATCGGTTTCCTTGCTCAAACTTGGAGTCTTTGAAGGCGCAGCGGTTACAGACGCGATGAGCTATCTCTATTACTCAGGTGTGATCTATACGACTCTAGGTCTGGGAGATATTGAGCCGCAGGGACATATTCGTTTCATCACCGCTGTTGAGGCGCTTAACGGATTTCTACTCATTACTTGGTCTGCATCGTTCACGTTCCTGGCGATGGGAAGGTTGTGGCCGTGGGAGAACCAGTGCGCCAATTCAGCCCTGCATGTGGACAAAACGTTAGTTATCAGGAAAGGAGAAAAGTCATGATCCATGCGAAAAAATTTGCGTTAGCGAGCGCTGTAACAGCAGCGATACTTTGGGTCGCGTGTAGCGCAATGGTCGCTATGTTGCCTGGTGCAATGTGGCAAATGACAGGTCACATGTTGCATATAGAGACATCACAGATGAATTGGGCCATGAACTGGACGGGCTTTTGCATCGGATTAGCCAGCTGGAGTGTTGCCGCCGGAATTACAGGTGGTGTTCTAGCGGCGATATATAACCGTCTAGTGCAGTCACGTACCCTGCAAGCCGAGGGGTAAATTGACGGTGCTCGTTTCCGATCAAAAGCAAGCGGATACGCTAGTAAACATGGACAACGAGTTGAGCGTTCGTTCGGCTTATTCAGCCATGTGGCACCAAGGTCAAACATCAAATTCGTAAGTCCAGACGTAGTAAGGAGTGAAATACAGTGAGCGATTTGAAATACCCCGAACGCCGTCGTTTCTTGCGGTCGGCGACGACAGTCAGCGCGGTTCTTGCTATAGAAGCACTAATGCCCAGCTGGGCGCGTTCGGCGCAAATAGCGCAGAAGAACCGGGCTCCATCGGGGTCACCACAGGTTTATGACCTCGCCATTCGTGAGCAGGCGTTCCACATTGCGGGAGGCGTTGGTAACGCGATGACGATCAACGACTCAATTCCCGGTCCGTTACTGGAGTGGCATGAGGGGCACGATGTAGTACTGAATGTCACTAATCATTTACGCGAAGACACATCTATTCATTGGCACGGCATTCTACTGCCGTTCGAAATGGATGGCGTGCCGGGAGTGTCGTTTCGTGGCATTGCTCCTGGTGAAACGTTTCAGTATCGATTCCCGGTCAAACAAAGTGGTACTTACTGGTATCACTCCCATTCCGGCCTTCAGGAGCAATCTGGAGTTTACGGCCCGTTGGTCATTCATGGTTCAGAGCCTGAACCAGAAAAGGTTGATCGTGACTATGTTGTGATGCTGTCTGATTGGACGTTTGAAGATCCACATAACGTGATGTCCAAGCTCAAGAAGATGAGCGATTACTACAACTTTCAGCAATTCACACTGATCGAGAAGTTTGGTAATGCGGAGATGCCGTCGGCAGAGGCATGGTCCAAAAAACTGGCTTGGGATCGGATGCGGATGATGCCGACTGACATCGCGGATGTTACAGGCGCTACCTATACATATTTGATGAATGGCCTGCACCCTGAGGGCAATTGGACTGGCCTGTTTACGCCCGGTGAGCGTATTCGGCTGCGGTTCATCAATGGCTCCGCCATGACGTACTTCAATATTCGGATTCCAGGATTAGCCATGACAGTGATCGCTGCCGATGGTCAATACGTCAAACCGGTTGAAACAGATGAATTTCAGATCGGTGTGGCGGAAACATACGATGTGATTGTTGAACCTAAAAATAGTAATGCCTACACCATTATGGCTGAGTCGATGGATCGCAGTGGCTTTGCAGCTGGAACGCTTGCGACAAGAGCCGGTATGCGCGCAGCGATCCCAGATCTACGCGAGCGGCCTTTACTGTCCATGGTGGACATGGGTATGGACATGGGTATGGATACGGGTGGCATGAGAACTCACCAAGGTCACCAGATGTTAGAAGAGGGCTCTAAGAAGGACGCGAGCGTGATGCAGATGAGTGATGCACCAGTGGGCCCAGTAGTCGCCCGTCACGGCCCCGATACACACGGGCCGGGAAACCTGAGCGTTGCCGAAGTTCAGCGAAATCGCTTGGGAGAACCTGGCACCGGTTTATCAGACGTTCCACACAGGGTGCTCGTTTACAACGACCTGCGTAGATTCCACTCGGACTTTGACGATCGCCCGCCAGCTCGAGAAATTGAGTTGCACCTGACGGGCCACATGGAGCGATACATGTGGTCGTTTGACGGAGAGCAATTTCACGAAGTCGATGGTCCTATTGAATTTAATTACGGAGAGCGGCTTCGTCTCACCTTGGTGAATGACACCATGATGAACCATCCCATACACCTGCACGGCATGTGGATGGAGCTGGAAAATGGCCATGGGCAAGAAATCCCACGTAAGCACACGATAAACCTCATGCCAGCAGCTCGCGTATCAGCCCTCATTTCAGCTGATGCGCGGGGGCGGTGGGCCTTCCATTGCCACCTGCTCTATCACATGGATATGGGTATGTTTCGTGTTGTGCGTGTGAGCTAAGGGAGGCGAGGGTTATGAAGCGACAAATAATGTATACGTTTGCGATCCTATTTGCCTCGCAAGCCTGGGGCTATGAACCGGCTGGTACACCGCAAGACTGGCCAAACCCTATTCCAGACAAGAAACCTTACGGGATGATTTTGGGAGATCGCTTGGAGGCCCGTTTTTCCGATGATAAGGATATCTACGTCTGGGATGTGCAGGGATGGTATGGCGGTAACTATAACCGCCTGTGGATCAAGACTGAAGGTGAGGGAGAGCAGGGTAAATCTCCGGAGGGCGCCGAGGTACAGGCGTTGTTCAGCAAGCGGTTCCTGCCGTTTTGGGACTGGCAGATTGGAATTAGGCATGATTTTGAACCGAGCCCGGATCGTACGCACGGTGTTGTTGGGCTGCAGGGTGTGATGCCGTACGAGTTTGAGTGGGACAGCGCACTATTTGTCAGCGAGAAGGGAGATATCACGGCTCGGATCGAGGCCGAGTACGACTTACGCGTTACGCAGCGACTTGTCTTGCAGCCACGTTTGGAGCTCAACGCGGCTGCGTCCGATGTGCCAGAACTTGGGCTTGCGAGTGGCCTGAACAGCACTGAGCTGGGAGTACGGTTGCGATACGAGGTCAAACGCGAATTTGCTCCCTATGTCGGTGTCTCGTGGGAGAGGCTTTATGGGGACACTGAAGACATAGCCAGACTGGAAGGGGAAGAGACATCGTCTACATTCCTGGTGTTTGGTTTTCGTGCGTGGTTCTAGCGGAAGCTCTGGCGACAGAGGTCAGACTACCTGCGGAGATTTGAGCGGTCTATTCAGTAGCAGGCGAGGTGGTGATCGTATCGCCTTACAAGGGAAAACTGTGCAAGAAAGGTAAGCGCCTATGAAGGAAACGGAATACAAAGAAGATAGCTTGACACTGTTTGCCACGGTCGCGATGGGCATCGGCGTCATGATAGGCGCGGGTATTTTTGCGTTAACCGGGCAGGTCGCGGAATACGCCGGGGCACTTTTCCCGCTCGCGTTTTTGACGGCTGCCATTATCAGCGGCTTTAGTGCCTACTCCTACATTTGTGTTACACGCAAGTATCCCTCCGCCGGTGGTATCGCGATGATACTCGAAAAGGCGTATGGCAAGACTACGATGACAGGTGCGTGCGCTCTACTAATGGCGTTCTCGATGATCATCAACGAGAGTCTTGTTGCGCGCACTTTTGGTACCTATACGTTGCAGCTTTTTGACTCAGCCGATAGCTACTGGATGGTCTCTGCGCTTGCAGTTGGACTCATTTTTGTCGCCTTCTTAGTCAACATTGTAGGTAATTCAGTTATTGGCGCAGTGTCCAAGATTACTGCCGTTCTCAAAATTCTGGGCATAGTCGGAGTCTCAGTCGCGGCTCTGTGGGTCGCCGACTGGTCGTTTAAGCCAGCAGAATCGGAGGTAGGCGAGCCGACGGGCTTCTTGGGGTTTCTGGCAGGCGTTGCGTTAGCGATACTGGCATACAAGGGCTTTACAACAATAACCAATAGCGGCAGTGAAGTGGTCGACCCCCACCAAAATGTCGGGCGAGCGATAATCATCTCTCTCGTAATCTGTCTGTTGGTTTATCTGCTTGTCGCATGGGGTGTGGGATCATCTCTGACAATTCCGGAAATTGTCGAAGCTAAGGATTATGCCCTGGCTGAAGCTGCGCGGCCTGCACTTGGCGAGTATGGTGTTTGGTTCACTGTCGCGATTGCGATCATAGCAACATCGTCCGGCCTGTTAGCCAGCGTCTTTGCCGTATCGCGTATGTTAGCGATGGTTACCGACATGAATATTATTCCGCATAGACACTTTGGTATGCCAGGAGATATCCAGAAGCATACCCTGGTCTATACGGTGGTTTGTGCTGCGCTATTGGCTGCGTTCTTCGATCTCAGCCGTATCGCCTCCTTAGGAGCCATTTTTTATCTCGTAATGGACATGGCTGTTCATTGGGGTGTACTGAAGCACCTTCGAAGCGATGTAAAGGCCAAGGCATGGGTGCTGATCACTGCACTCAGTTTGGATCTAATAATCCTGGCATGTTTTCTTTTTATAAAAGGTGGGTCCGACCCCCTGATCATCATCATTGGAGCGGTCTCCTTAGTCGCAATTTTTGGTTTCGAGAAATACTTCCTGGCGACCAAGCGCTCCGAGGAACAGGGATCAACTGACAGTCACGAAACCCACAGTCATTCATAGCGCAAGCACGCTACTTTCGTTGACAACCGACCTTGCTGTCGATCGGCATCTGGGGTTGGCCCGATACTTGCTTTCAGGTAATACGAGAGCGGTTGTCTGCCTGGAGGTGACAACCGCTAGCGAGAAAACCGCAAATTACATTTAGGGAGGGAAAACTATGAGCCGTACCGCAGTGCTCTATCGGATGGAGACCAAAGACCATATATGTCCCTACGGATTGAAATCGAAGGATCTATTGCAGCGCAAGGGCTTTGACGTCCAGGACCAAAAGCTCACCACACGCGACGAAACGGATAAGTTCAAGCGAGAGCACGGAGTAGAAACCACGCCGCAAACGTTCATTAATGGTGAGCGTATAGGTGGATACAATGCGCTGCGAGAACACTTTGGTATGGACTCCAAAGAAAAAGATGAGAATGAAACCTCCTATCAGCCGGTGATTGCCGTCTTCGCGATGTGCTTCCTGATGGCGCTCGCTGCTATGCTCTGGATGGCGAATGATATCTTCTCCGTGCGAACAATCGAGCTTTTTATTGCCTTTAGCATGTGTGTACTGGCCATTCTAAAGCTGCGTGATCTCTACAGTTTCTCAAATCAGTTTGTGACTTACGACCTTTTGGCGCAGCGTGTTGTGCGTTATGCATATGTCTATCCGTTTGCAGAGGCCTTCGCGGGGCTGGGAATGATTGCGAACGTTCTGATTGTGCCTGTGGCTTTGACGGCACTTTTCATTGGGACGATCGGTGGAATATCGGTATTTAAAGCAGTCTACATCGACAAGCGAGAGCTCAAATGCGCATGCGTCGGGGGTTCAAGCAACGTTCCCTTGGGGTTTGTTTCACTCACTGAAAACCTGATGATGATTGGCATGGGGTTGTGGATGCTAGCTTAGCATCACTTAATTGCATGCCGCCCAGTGCGAGACGCATGTGACTAGGAGGACGTTTTAAATGCATGTGACCTGGTTAAACAACGAAAATGGGCTCGGCCATCAATGCCCAATCCCTTGAGCGAAATGTGCGCATGCAGTGTGCTATGGAGCAGAGAATGCAAAGACGAAACGACCTGCCAGACGGTTATGTGCCCGCATTGGGATTTGACTGGCTGACATCCGTCTACGATCCAGTTGTTCAGCTTACAACCAGGGATACGTTTGTAAAACGGTCTCTGATTGAAAAGGCCGAATTCGACGACGGCATGAAAGTGTTGGATATGGCTTCTGGAACGGGAACGTTATCGATTATGATCAAGCAGCATATCAGCAGCTTAGATGTGACGGGTGTGGATGGAGATCCCAAAGTTATTGAGATCGCCCAAGCGAAGGCCAAGGCTGCCAATGTCCGGATTGAATTCAACCAGGCGATGGCAACGCGCCTTCCATATACCGACAGTTCCTATCACAGAGTCGTATCCACCCTGTTTTTTCATCATTTGAAGAGGTCCGCAAAGGCAGAGGCGCTTGCAGAGGCCTTTCGGGTCTTGAAGCCGGGAGGGAGGGTCATAATTGGCGATTGGGGGAAGCCGACAAGTGCGATGATGCGGTTATTGTTCTATCCCATACAGTGGCTGGATGGATTTGAAACCACGCAGGATAATGTTGAGGGTAAATTGCCAGACCTTATTAAAGATGCTGGATTCGGCAATGTGCAGACTCTAGAATCGATCAATACGGTTTTCGGGACTCTGGCGCTGTACAGTGCCTCGAAGAATGAGCCCTCATAACCATTAGAGAAGTCCACCACATGCATACTCACGATATTGAAGCCTGGAGCCACGACCATTCATTTGGTCAGGAAAACCGCAGGCCCGGTGAGTCCAAGACACTAATCGTTATTGCGATCACTGCAATCATGATGGCGATTGAGCTCATTGCCGGAGTCGTCTTTGGCTCCATGGCGCTTCTCGCTGATGGTCTCCATATGGCGTCCCACGCTACCGCACTGAGTCTCACTGCGTTGGCCTATCTATCTATATGCGCGGCGGAACGCACATAGCAAGGCATACAGTTTTGGAACGGGAAAAGTCAACGCACTAGGCGGATTTTCGGGCGCGGTGTTGCTGGCCGTCCTTGCCGTCTTTATGGGATTCGAGAGCGTTGTGAGAATGCTCAATCCGGTGGAGATTGTATTCAATCAAGCCATTTTTGTGGCGGTACTTGGGCTCATTGTAAATGGCCTTTGTGTTTTTATTCTGGGGGGCAATGATGCTGGGCACAAGCATCATCACTCCCGTGGGCACGACCATCATCATGATCATAATCTGCGCTCCGCCTACCTTCACGTCATGGCCGATGCACTGACATCGATCCTCGCGATCATTGCGCTACTTGCGGGTAAGTATTACGGGCTCATCTGGATGGACCCGACAATGGGAATTGTCGGCGCGATACTTGTTGCTCGCTGGTCATATGGGTTGCTGGGCTCTACAAGTGCGATATTGCTCGATAGACAGGCCTCTACCGAACTTCAAGAGCATATTCGAGAGTTGGTTGAAGCTGACGGCGATACTAAAGTAACCGATCTGCACCTCTGGTCTATTGGCCCGGAAATATATGCAGCGCAAATCGCAGTGGTTGCACACGATCCGCAATCACCAGAGCACTACAAAGCTCTTATACCTGAATCACTGGGTGTGGTGCATATATCTGTAGAGATTCATTTGTGCCCGAGTGGTCACGTAGAAGGCAGCAGGGCCGCGTGAGGTCTTGTATGCGCGTTAAGTTATCGAGAAATTCAGTGTTCATGTTGGCTGTGATCGTGGACCTCTCGCGTCGCACTTGGCTGATCGTGCTCGGGTACAGCCACCTTTTCTCGCGGCTCCACCATTGAATCGTGGCCGGTATGATTGTCCCCATGATGCTGCATGGGGGGGACTGTTGTAGGCTCCTCATGGCCTACACCCGGTGCGTGATGATGATCATGGCCTTCCCCGCTGACTACGGGAAGACTGGCTACGCCCAGTCCATAATTGTAGACGAGGTGTCCTCCCTTCCAGCCCGTGATGGTAAGTAAACCTACAGGCACGAGAAAAAGCATCGCAAGCAGCACTGTAGGTGGTTTCCTCTTGGTGCGCAGTCGAAACAATCCGACTGCCAGATAAGAAATCGCTGTAACAATCGCCCAATTCCGGTGATCCGTCATGGCGATGTGTGAAGGCCCATCATGCGCGACTGAATAGTACGCTTGAAAACCCGCAGCCATCGCCGCAATCATTGCTAGCAACCCGAGACCTATCATCCAATCACCCGCATGACTTGCTGAAGCCCGAAGCTTTGAATCTGGCGGCAAAAGTGCGACTAGAAGTAGCAGCATAGGGCCTGTTATCAGGAAAGCGATCACGAAGTGTACTATGAGTGGGTGGAAGTTTGGTTCGAAGAAATTGATCATAGTCCTATCCAACTTTGCAATACTGACTCTGGGCATGAAACCGACAACCAAAGCTCACCGCTGGGTTTCAATGTGCTGTAAGCCGTCTGTGTGAAATCTGGACCGCTAGAACACTTTGGCTCTCGCATCTTCACTTCTCGCGCGGATCTAAACTGTATATTGGTGGATTGACCCACAAGTAGCTGAGAAACTCTGAAAACACTCTGCGATTGATCTGTGGTGCGTTCATCGCTACCACCTGGAGCCTTGCCTGCATGCCGATTCGTGTCACATAGGGAGTAATAGGATATAAGAGATATTTCGGAAATCATGCACATTTGTAACTAAGGTAGATCTGTCGGTACAGTCGGTCAAGAGGTGACCTAACACCTAGGTGTTACACCCGCGCGCAAACTGAAAAGGAGCATTTCTTATGCGCTATGTATACTCACCTCATAGCTGGAAATTCATGGGACCAAAATGGGAGCAAGAAATAGGTAAACGCCCACTAGGATTGGGCAGGCATATTTCGAGTTACCGATACTGCGCTGAGATTGACCTTCCTCCCAGGGGAAAGTTTAAGCTTGATATTATGTTCACAAAAAATGGTAATGAAGGTATGAGCGGTATGTTAATTGAGTTGATTTTTTACACATCGTTCTTGTGTTTGCTCGTAATCTTTCTGGCCTCCGCCACTAGCTGGAGAGCAAAGAGTTTCGATTTTTTCCCGCCCCCCTCAAGGGACAGTTGGCAATACAGAACATTTTGGACTCTTCTTAGAATTATGTTTGGAGGACTGCTGCTGTTGTCGTTTTTCGATTTTGGCTCCAAACCGTTTTTCGGATCTACCGATCGCTACACAATTTGGTTGCCCCTTATGCTGGTTGGCTTTGGTGGCGCAACGTATCTGAGCACTAAACTTGGTTGGGACAACGCACATGGTGAGGAGGCCGGATTGATCGTTTCAGGACCGTATCGCTGGAGCAGGAATCCGATTTACGTCACCTCCCTCGCGGGTATGTTGGGGTGGGCGCTGTTTGTTAACTCTGCTTATGTCTCAGCCATACTTTCGCTGTGGGCGCTACTTTATATACTCGCACCCTTTGTTGAGGAGTCATGGCTTGAGCGGACATACGGAGAGAAGTTTCTCGAGTATAAGAAATCGACCCCTCGGTTTATCGGATTTCCAGCGCGTCATAGCCCAGAATACAGAAAGTAAATGGAAGTTAAGTACATGATCGACCAGACAGCGTCTACCGGCATCGTACGCACCGCGCGAAATACTCAAGCGTCGCGACATTCCTCGTCCTCGAACTCGATTTCAACGGTGGTATGATTAAGATTGAACTCGCCTAGTCCTTGATTGATCTGGGCACGCAAGTGTTTGTGTATCTCGCTGTCAATCGAGGGTGCCACGACGACGTGCGCCGTCAACACGTGATTTTCGCCATCAAGTGACCATAGATGTAAGTGATGCACTTCTTCTACCTCCCGAATAGAAATGAGTGACTGCCTGATCTTATCCAGAAGTTCTTTGTCTGGAACCGCCTGAAAAAAGAGCTTCATTGTGGCAACTAAATTTCTGAATACGTTAAACAAGATAAACAGCGTGAAGCCTATGGACAAAACCGGGTCAAGAATGGGCCATTGCTTGAACTGGAGAACAATTGATACGATAAGCACCGCGACCCATCCTAGAACATCCTCAAGCAGATGCCAGTTCAAGACACGCTCATTCAATGTGGTGCCGTGACTGAGTTTGTAGGCCGCGTAGCCGTTAACGCTCACGCCCAGAATTGCCAGCGCCAGCATACCTTCCGCCATCGGCATAACCGGGTTGGCCAGGCGAGGGAGCGCCTCGCTCAGCACCCAAATAGAGCCGACGAGCAAAACGACGCCGTTCAGTAGTGCGCCAAACAGCGATAGCCGTCGATATCCATAGGTAAACTCATCATCCGCGCTTTTCTTGCCGAGTCGGTTTAGTAGCCATGCGCTGCCAATCGAAAGGCTATCGCCCAAATCATGCACCGCATCTGCCATAATTGCGGTGCTGTTGGTCAGGTATCCACCGATAAACTCAATGATCGTAAATGTGACATTTAGAAAAAACGCATAGCCGATGCGCTCAGAACTTGCGTCGTGGTGATGTGCATGATTGTGTCCGGCCACGATGCTTCTCCTCACGGCGAATATTATTGTTCAGACTCTTGGCCATTTTGCCAAAGTGGCGAAGAGTCTGCCTAGTCCTGGCGCATTTATTGCCCAATCAACTACCGATCATCATCAGAGTCAGTAAGGTCTGTCTTCCGATTTACCATGAGATAAAGCCCTGGCAGTACCAGCAGAGTCAATAATGTGGATGATATGATTCCGCCGATAACCACTGTCGCGAGTGGTCGCTGTACTTCAGCACCCGTACTTGTATTGAGTGCCATTGGAAGGAACCCCAGAGCGGCGACCAAAGCGACCATAAGGATAGGGCGCAGTCGTAGCATTGCCCCGCTACGGATAGCCTCGTCGATATCCATTCCCTGTCGGAGTCGATCTCTAAACGCGGATACCATCATGACGCCTGTAAGCACCGATACGCCGCAGAGTGTGATAAACCCCACACCAGCGGTGATGGATAAGGGTATATCGCGGGCCCACAGAGCAATGACACCACCAGTCAGAGCTAACGGTACGCCGCTGAATACGAGAGCAGCGTCCCTGGCAGATCCGAACGTCACCATCAACAGCGCGAAGATCATGACCAGTGTGACAGGCACGAGCACGCTCAGTCGTTGCGATGCCGACTGGAGTTGCTCGAAGGTGCCGCCATATCCTAGCCAGTATCCTGGAGGCATCGAGACTTTGTCTTCGATCTGGCGCTGCGCCTCAGCAACGAATCCTCCAAGGTCGCGCCCGCGAACATTCGTACTGACGACCAGACGTCGCTTACCATTTTCCCGAGATATCTGATTGGCGCCTGGAGCCAGCTCTAGGCTCGCAACTTCACTGATGGGAACGTACTGGCCGCCGGGAAGCGGGATAGGTAAGCGCTCCAGTTCTGCCAGATCGTTGCGCAGGGACTCATCAAGCCGGACAACAATGGCAAATCTGCGATCACCCTCAAACACCAGGCCCGCCTCTTCTCCGCCGGTGGCGGCTGCGACCACTTCCTGAAGCTCGGCAACATTGAGGCCATAGCGAGAGAGGGCCTCTCGGTCGGCTTGAACGGACAAAATTGGCAATCCAGCGACCTGCTCGATTTTTACGCCCTCCGCCCCTTCTATGTCATTTAGTACGGCGGCGATCTCTGATCCGGATGTCAGAAGTTGATCAAGATCATCACCAAACACCTTGATACCGAGATCTGAGCGGACACCTGAAATCAACTCGTTGAAGCGCAGCTGTATCGGCTGGCTAATCTCGAATGCATTACCAGGCAGTAAAGCGAGCTTGGCCTTCATGTCTTCAAGAAGCTGTGCTTTGGTTTTGTTAGGCTCTGGCCACTCAGCTCGCGGTTTGAGCATTACATAGCCATCGGAGATATTTGGGCCCATTGGATCAGAGGCGACTTCGGCTGTGCCCACGCGAGAAAAGTAGGTCTCTACCTCAGGAAGTTCCAGAATTGCCTTTTCTAGCTGGAACTGCATATCCAAAGACTGCGTGAGGCTTGTGCCTGGAATTCGCAGCGCCTGAATGGCTACATCGCCCTCGTCGAGATTGGGCACAAACTCGGTGCCCATCCGGCTCGCAATACCAACACAAACACCGATGAAAACAAGTGCGCCAAGCAGGACGGGGATACGCAGGCTAAGAGCAGCTTCCAGAACTGGCCTATAAACCCGCTTGGCACTTCGCACAATAATGTTCTCTTTCTCTTGAATCCGGCCCGTAAGTAGCAGCGCTACAGCGGCGGGTACGAATGTAAGGGAAAGCACGAGTGCGGAAAGTAGCGCCATGATGACGGCCATAGCCATCGGCGTAAACATTTTTCCCTCGACGCCAGTGAGTGCAAGTATTGGCAGATTCACGAGTATCACGACCAGTACGCTGATGAGGCTGGGTGTAAAGACTTCGCGCGTGGCTGCAAACACTGTTTCAAAACGCTCACTACGTTTCAGCAGCCGTCCAAGCTCATGCTGTCTGGCTGCCAGCCTGGCAATACAATTTTCAACGATGATGACTGCCCCATCGACAATCAGGCCGAAATCCAGAGCACCCAGGCTCATGAGGTTTGCGCTCACCTTTGTCTGCACCATACCGGTCATCAGCATGAGCATTGATAGCGGTATAACCATGGCCGTAAGCAGGGCGGCTCGAACATTGCCCAGCATCACCAATAGTACGACGACCACGAGAAGAGCCCCCTCAACCAGGTTTGTCTGTACAGTCGAGATGGTTTTGTCGACAAGAACCGTGCGGTTGTAGACCGGCTCGGCCACAACGCCTTCGGGCAAGGTCTTGTTTATCGCTGAGAGCTTGCTTGCCACAGCTTCCGAAACTGTGCGACTGTTGCCGCCCAGCAGCATCACCGCTGTGCCTAAAACCGTTTCCTTGCCGTCTAGTGTTGCCGCGCCAGTACGAAGCTGCTTTCCGTACCCAATATCGGCAACGTCGCTCAAGCGAATAGGGAGGCCATCTCTTGTTGCTACGACAATGTTTCCCATCTCGGACAGGTCCGCGACCTGACCGGGCGCGCGAATGAGATATTGCTCCCCATTCTTCTCGATATAGCCCGCACCGACATTGGCATTATTGGCCTCCAGAGCGCCTACGAGATCGTCAAAAGTGAGTCCGTATGCCAGCAGCTGGGCGGCGGTGGGTGTGACATGGAATTCTTTCTCAAATCCTCCAATAGTGTTTATCTCTGTGACCCCCGGTACCAGACGTAGCTGCGGCCTGATAACCCAATCTTGAAGCGTTCTAAGCGCTGTGGAATCATAGGGCTCTCCGTTGTCTTGCACTGCGTCTGGCTCGGCATGCACCGCGTAATGAAAGATCTCGCCCAGCCCTGTGGCAACCGGGCCCATGACTGGCTCTATTCCGGAAGGCATCTCGCTTTTGGCTTGCTGGAGGCGTTCGTTTATCAAGTTTCTTGCGAAGTAAATATCCGTGCCCTTCTCGAATACCACCGTGACTTGAGAAAGTGCATAGCGAGAGATTGAGCGCGTACTTTCGACGTAGGGCAAACCTGTGATCGCAAGTTCTACGAGATAGGTCACCCGTTGCTCCACTTCCAAGGGAGAGTATCCAGGGGCCTCGGTATTGATTTGTACCTGGATGTTAGTGATATCCGGAACGGCGTCTATGGGCAGTTTCTGATAGTTCCAAACACCAAGTGCGGCGACGATGAGTACAAGAAACATAATCAGCCATCGCCGTGTAAGCGAAAACATTATCAATTTGTCGATCATCGCGAGACTCCTTCTTGCATAAAGGTAGACGTGGGCCTTGTCTCGAAATGGAAATGGTTGACGATTTGATTAGTGGCCATGTTCAGCGTCCTCCTTGCCAAGCTCGGATTTGAGGACAAAGCTGTTTGCAGCGACATAGGTTTCACCGACTTGCAGTCCACCTAATACCTCTACGGATGAGCCATCGGAGCGACCAAGCTCCACTTCCCGGGGCTCAAAGCCTTCATGCCCTTTCACAAAAACTACAGATCTTTCCTCTACAATCTGAATGGCCTGCTTGTCGATGAGAAGTGGCACACGGTTCTGTGAGAGCGTGATCTGTCCGACGACAAACGATCCCGGTATAAGGGTTCTTTGCTGGTTCTCCAGGGGTACGCGGGCGGTAACCGAGCGCGAGTCTGTCTGCGCAATAGGCGAAATGTAGCTAACATCTCCCTCGGCCAGGAGCGCACCTTGCTTGTCTTGCACCCGAACCTGTTGCCCGATACTCACTGCTTCCAGATCCTTAGGAAATAGCGATAACTCAACCCACACATTGGACAGATCATCGATTTTCAGCAGGGTCCTACCGTTGGTTTGCTCACCTACATTGGCCTGTCTTTGAGTGACTACACCATCTATAGATGCGATCAAGTCATAGCGCTGCAGGGAATCGTTGGCCTCTATCGTGACGAGTTTATCGCCACGATTAACGGTATCCCCAATGCTCTTGTTGAATGACGTGATCTGCCCCTCGAAACGTGCGGTTATGCTCTGTGAATGTTCGGGGTTCGGCTTTACGCTGCCGTAGACTTTCAACGTCTCGAAGAGCATTCCCGGTCCCACTTTCTCAAGAGTGATGCCTGCATGCTCTATCTGCTCTGCGGAGAGCTCGATGTGAGCACCCTCATGTTCCTCACCTTCGTGAGACTCCTGCTCTGCCAAAGCGGGGAGCGTAAGCACAAACACAGACAAAAAAGTGAGTGTGCAGGCGGCACCAAGTTTTCGAAATGTCTGAATATTGATCATTGTTTTTCTCCCGGACCTTGGCCAATAGGCGTTGATGGATTGGCGGTTAAGGCGCTAGCGCTTAGCTGTTCAATCTCTGCGCCATAGGTAAGAACTGCAGCTGCCGTCTCTATGAGCATCAGCTTGGATTCCAGAAGCTCTTTCGCGACAGAGATGTATTCCAGGTAGCTAAAGCGACCGCGCTGGTAGCCCAGACGCGTTTGCCGTAAGGCGTCCTCCAGGGCGGGGATCACGTTTGTCTGCAATTGCTCCACGGTGACGATGGCCTGTTGGCGTGCGCTGTAGGCGCTGAAGAGCAGTGCGCGCAACTTGAGAATGTCGGCTTCACGTTCTACGGCAATAGAGTTTTTCTGCGCCCGTAGTCTGGAAACCTCTCCAGCGTTACGTCGCTCGGAAAACAGCGGCATGCTTAGCCCCGCAACAAGCGCAGTGTCATCTGTCTCCCGGATTCGCCTGATCCCGAACGACCAACCCAGATCGGCTTTTGATTGAGATCTGGCCAGTCGGATCTCCGCGTCGGCAACGCGCTCCTCATCGGCATAGATGGCAATAGCGGGATTGTTCTCCAACGCTATGTAGAGTTCTTCTAAGGAAATGTCGGTGCCGAAGTTAAAGAGGTCGCCTTCAACACGATCGAACGAAGGGATGCTCTCCCCCCATAATGCGGCCAGTGAGACCTTTGAAGCATCAAAGCGCTGCTCTGCGGATGATTGCATTAGCCTTGCCATGGCCAGTGCGCTTTGAGCGCGTTTTGCCTCTGCTGCGGAAGCGGCTCCGGCAGACACCCTCTTCTGGACGCTTTTCGCAGCCTCCTCGGCCAAATTCAGCGCCTCTTTGTTCAGCTCCAGGCGGGCTTGTGAGCCCAGCGTCTCTACGAACTTGCGGGTCACTTCCGCCAGTACCGCCAGGGATTCAAGTCTCAACTGTGTATCGAGCATGGAGCGCGTGCTTGTTACGAGACCGCTTCGGGCATTCCGCTTGTCACCAAGTTCCATCACTGATGACAGAGAAACCGTAAGCTCGGCGCTATCAAAGGCCTCGGTATCGCCGGAGCCTGCGAAGTTCTCGGCTTCCAATTCGATTTCGTAGCCAGGGCGGAGATTGGCCGTATACGCCGCGCCCTGCAACGCTTCCTTGCGGAATACGTAGAGCTTGAGAGAGGGACTGTTGTCCAATGTGCGCTCGAGCGCGCTGGAAAGCGTAAGGTCCGAGTGCGATGTTTCGGCATTTGCTGCGCTGGTAAGCAGTAGCGCAAACAGAATTGGGAGAGTAAGCCGCAATGATATGCAAGCATTAGCTCCCGCGCCGAGCCACGGCGCATTGGGAAAAGGGTACATGTCTAAATCCTGTTTTTAAGACGCGAGATAACCGCCCGAATTGCAGTGGCGTGCGCCAAAGCAAGATCGGGCAATGCGAGGTTTCAGGATTTAGACGATAGGAGGCCGGAACAGCGCAGAAAGTGGTGCGTCCGGGATATGATCCGACAAACGATTTTTTACGGATGTCAGGTTGCTAATCAGTGCGTGTGAACTCACGCCTGCCAGAAGCAACGGACAATGGCAGCCATGATGCGAGCAGTGACGAACATGATCTATCCCGTTCTCATGATCGTCGCTATCTGAGTGATTGTCGTGTGAGTGAAAATCTGCGGATAGCTGATGTACAACGTCGTGAGAGGAGGGTATCGACTCGTAGGGCTCAAACGCATGCGCTTCTGCTACAACCATGAACAGTTGCATCACAATCATGACGGCGACAAGACTGGATAATCGAGTCCGGCTCATGATGGAGTTCGAAAAATTAAACCAACTAACATGCACAAAAGAATACACCAAGTTTCTGCAAGATCAAGAGAGAAAATGCCCGCCGGATCAACTTGCAGACAAAAGTGCTGATTTGACCGCATTTTTACTACCCAGGATAACCCGCCTTTCATCGCTTCTGGTCTAGCATCGCTGTGTAGCTTGAAATCGATCCTGTCGGCGTAGGAATAAACCGAACTTCTGCAGTGTTTGAAAATCCACTTTGTTCTATTAGCTCAGGCATGCAACCATCAGCGTTATGCTGTGTATCTGTCACACCATCAATAGCCTGAACGGTGCAGCGAAAGAGGCTTCGCATTAGCGGCGTGCGTTGAAGGCCATAATCCGCAATGTACAGCTTACCGCCGGGCTGCAACAGCTGAATCATCGATTTGAGGAGATCGATTTTGGTGTCGAGCGCGGTCTGATGAAAAACCAAGCTCGATACAATTTTGGAGAAGCGACCGAGCTGCATCGGCTCAGCTGGGGTTAAGAAACCGTTGTGGAATGTGATATCGACATTTGCGTTCTTTGCCTTCTTTCGCGCTCTATCGAGAACATCTCTATCTGGGTCAATGCCGTGAACTTCGCAGTTAGCGTTACGCTTTTTCATCCTGATTGCCAGCGACCCGGTTCCGCACCCCACGTCCAGAATTCGATCATCTTGAGAAGGCTCGACAAGATCGAGAAGTTCGCCGCGCCATGTGTCTTCCCGCGTAAGTGTTGAAATCGCCAAATCATATAGCGGAGTGAGGGCAGAAAAGCCCAGGGCTGGCGTAAAATCCTTCTCTTTCGACATGATTCTTGCTTCCTCTCCAAAAGCTATATTGCGCTTCGCGAAAAATGGGCTTGTGATCGAACTTCAGTTATCGTGCCTATTATCCAAGCAGCTTAATGTCTCATGATTGAAGCATCAGAATTCGTCGCCCGCCGTTTAGCACGATCATCGCAATGATCAGACCAATCGCTAGATCGGGTATGTTGGAGTTTGTAAGTGCCACGAGAAACCCTGCCACGATCACACCTATATTTGCGATCACATCGTTGGCAGAAAAGATCCAGCTTGCCTTCATATGTGCGCCTTCATCCTTGCTTTTCGCAATGAGTATCAGGCACAGCACGTTGGCAATAAGCGCAACAACTCCAAATGACATCATGAGTGTTGAGCCAGGATCACTGCCAAACAGGAATCGCCGTATGACTTCACTCAACGCACCTAGAGCGAGAATAACCTGTAGCCAGCCCGCCAGGTGCGCTGCGCGAACCTTCATGGTGGCGCTGCGCCCGACAGCATAGAGAGCGACGCCATATACTGCAGCATCGGCAAACATATCGAGAGAATCTGCGATTAAGCCGGTGGACTGTGCAATTACACCGATACAAAGCTCCAGCCCAAACATGAGTGCGTTTATTGTCAGAAGCCATTTGAGTACGCGGGCCTGCTTTATGTCCGATGCTTGCTCTTCAGCTTCCGCGTGATCCATTTCACTGGCCTGTGCCGAGTGCGTATCAATCAATTTCGCACCCAGTCCAAGCGCCGATAGACGCTTGTCGATTTCAGACACATCTACAGCATGAAACGCGCGGACATGTCGATTGGCCGTTTCAAAATTCAAGATTACCGGTGGCTCGATATCTTCCAGCGCCATTCGGATCATCTGTTCCTCTGAAGGGCAGTCCATTTTCGGCACGTCAAAAGTGCTTACGAGAATCAGCTGGCCTGACAGCTCTGCGGCTGGTTCGCGTGGATTGGCATCTTCATCAGATGTCTGGGGATGCTCTGTCATGGAGCGGACCTTGCGACGAAATCTGCCTGCACTGTAATATCTATAGTAACTATAGAGTCAAGAGGGCACGAAAATGGTGAAAATCGGAGAACTGGCAAAACGCACCGGCTGCTCCGTACAGGCGATTCGCTATTACGAGAAGGAGCAGCTCCTGCCATCTGCCCACCGCAGCGAAGGTAACTTTAGGCTCTATGATCAATCGATGATCGAGAAAATCATGTTTATCAAGCGCTGCCGTAGTATGGATCTGTCAATCGCGGAGATTCGCCACTTAATTGATATTAACCGCTCTCCGCATATTCATTGTGATGATGTGAATCTCTTGTTTGAAACGCATATCACACAGGTTGAGCGGCGATTGGGAGAACTGGGGAAACTCCGCGACCAGCTCATTTCTCTTCGAGATAGTTGTACCGACAATCGCACGATAGAGGAATGCGGAATTCTGGACTCGCTCCGAAGTGGGCCTTTGGAGGAGGCGTAGATTCTGGCACTCCAATAGGTTTTGGATCACGAGCTTTTGTTAACGATTGTGTCGTTTTCCTATTTCGCGGCCAATATTTTCAAGTGAGCCAAGAGCGTTGGAGCGCTCAAGTGTATGAGGCGAGCTTTGTGCAAGAGCGTTAAAGACTTGCCGATAAACGCCGTGAAGTTCTTCGAGGGACAGATTTGCCAGTTCGTATTGCGTTATTGGTTTCATAGTTTTTGCTCCCTTTGGTAAGGAGGCTCCGGCTATCAGAACCTTTCGACGCCCACCGCACATCGATTGAAAGGTCTCCGGTATAGCCAGCGGCTGACGCACACTGGGAGCAATTGTGCTGAACGAATACGAAACGCTTCGTTTTTCGGAGAGTAGAATAACTGCAAGATAGTCCGAGATGAATATTTGGGGAAAGACCTTTCCCCTGCTTCAACCGCTTGAGCGCGTTTTCAGGCACCCCTTTCTAGCGGGGACACCCCTGGGTGCCCCGGTCTTATAAACGGCAAAGTGAACGAGAGGCATTGCATCCTCTCAAAATCAAGAAGAATGACGGTTTCCACCCATATTCGCCTTTGGCTGGGCGGACCCTCCGCAATTCTTCTGGATTTTTTCACTCCCGCCTAGTCGGCCTAGTCGCCAGAGGTTCATGCGCAGCGCAAAAGGCGCTTTTTGAACCTCAGGAACGATTAAGGAGAAGGACAATGGAAGAGATCAGAATCTATGTGGCGGATTTGGCAGCCTATAACAATGGCAAGTTACACGGGGTCTGGATTGAGGCATGTAGCGATATGGATGAAATCTGGAAGGCTGTAAACAAGATGCTAAAAAGCAGCCCCGAGCCGATGGCGGAGGAATATGCCATCCATGACTATGAGGGGTTTGGTTCAGTTCGAATCAGCGAATATGAAGGACTCGAAAGCGCACATGAGAAAGCTCTGTTTATCGATGAGCACGGCGAGCTTGGCGCAGCAATGCTAGATCACTGGTGCGGGGATCTAGACGACGCCGGAAAGGCGCTCGAGGATAGCTATGTAGGTGTTTACGAAAGCCTTGCGGACTACGCCCAGCAGTTGACCGAAGATACAAGCGAGGTCCCTGCACATCTGGAGAACTACATCGATTACGAGAAAATGGGCCGTGACATGGAATTGGGCTGTGATGTCTACACGATCGAAACCGCGCACGACGAAGTGCATATATTCTGGAACCACTAGGAAACAACAAGCCCAGGGAGGGGCTATTCACCGCAGGAGGAGCCAGTTTGTACAGGGGGGCATTTGACGCTTCCATATGAGCAAAACACACAGCAATCGCCTGGAAGCGGTTTAAGTAGTGAATGACAAGCACTACATTCGTAAAACCACTGGCAGGCGTCCGTGGGCATAGTTTCGAGGTTCTTGTCGCCGCATTTGGGGCAGGTAATCTCCGATTCAAAAATCATGATGCTCCACTCATCTTATCGGACAAGGCGCAGACTTGTTTTGGCGGCCAAATCAAATCTAGAAACGAGACGCCGACTATCAGAACCAGCGATGCGTAAAAAAGATTGGTGCTCCAGCCGTATTGCCATAGAGGGTAGAGCGTCAACATTACCCCCAGTGGGCCCAGAACAGACAGTAGTCCGCGCCAGTGACGCCGATGTTGAACCCATCCGTAGCAGTTGACGACCAAGGCAAGCCCCGCAAAAAGCGGCAGTAGTTTATTGATGGCGACGCCCTCGAATTGGCTTAGAAAGCCTAGGCCAAGACCGGCTGCAAGCACGCCAAGTGCCGGAAAGCAGGCCGTACAACTCAAGGCGGCGATGACCACACCTCCGGCCCCTACTTTGCCCAGTGCACGTACAAGTCTACCCAATTCATATCTCCGTCGATTGACAATACGCCTTTCATGCCACTATAAAACCTGTAGTTACTATAGGTACAAGGCAATTCTTATGGGAGATAACAACATTAGCTATTCTCGAGGCCAGCTCGCAAAAAAGACCGGCGTTAAGGCTGAGACCATTCGCTACTATGAAAAATACGGACTACTGGATGATCCTGAACGAAGTTCTGGAGGTCATCGGGTTTACTCGGATGAAGACGCACGCAAACTCGTCTTCGTTCGCCGTTGTCGTGAACTTGGATTTTCACTCATCGAAATTGAGCAGCTCCTGGAGCTGGCAGATACTAGCGGGAGAAACTGTGCACAAGTCCAGCGCTCTACCCAAATTCACCTAGATGATGTGCGAAGTAAAATTAGAGATCTGAGAAGGATGGAACGCACGCTCGCTGAGTTGATAAGTCAGTGCGAAAATAACGCTTCAGCTTCATGTCCAATTATCGATTCTCTCTTTTCATAGGCGAGGCAAACGTAAGTTTTTCCCGACGCTAGTGTTTGTTTTGCGCAACTTGGTTAATAGCTTATTAATACTTTTGTTTTAAACTGTTTATGAAAAAGAAATAGCAGGGAAGGGCGGGGCAAATGGGCTTCTCCAAGCCAGTTAAGGAATATGGAAACATCGCTAACACGAGACGTGTTAGCGATCCATGGCTTTACGTAGTGAGCCATGGCGCGGCGGAGGCTAGGGAGTTACATGGTTGATTCTATACTCCCTAAGCCCGGCGAATTACGGGCCCTCTTTGACGAGAAACGCCTCGAGATCACTGGAGAAACACTCGAATGGATTCGCCACAACTACTATATCGCCGCAAGTATGAGCGGTGATGATTCACTCTCGATCGGCGGCCTTCAGATCAATCCAAGCGGGCGAATGGATGACCCGTCCACCGCCAAAAAGAAAAAGGAAAAAGCCAGGACCGATCTCATGATGATGGCGATTCTCGAACGCCAGTTACAGGAGATCGAGATGGCTATGATTAGGAAATACGGCGAGGATTTCGCCGAGCAATTTGCCGCCGAGCTACTTGACCAGGAAACCTTCGAAGAGCTTATGCGCATCCAGGACCCCGAGGAGCGCCGTAAGGCGATTGCTCTGTCGATCCACGATGGTGTTAAGAACGGTAGCATCGACGCGGCCAAGGCACATCAGAATCCTGACTTCAAAGAGTGGTTGGACAAACATACTGAAGCTCGAGAGTTCAGGCAGAAGCTAGAGAATGGTAGTCCATCAGTATCAGACGCGCTTAAGGTAGAGCGGTCGAATGAATTTTCACAAGGCATCAGTGAAGAAGAAACCTTCGATGCGCTATTTGGAAAGAACGGTTTTCTTACTTGAGCGGCCCTATCGGGATTTTGTCGACTCTTCCATGAGCGTACAGGATTAGCTTTGACTCAGCAGTGAGAAAATCTAGCAACCCTAACCCTTCGGAAGGTCTGACAGGCTCATCCCTCCAGCTGTCGCCATCGATGTAGAACGCCATGCTCGAGCCGAATTCGTGGTCCGGCTTGATGAAAACCTTGGCTCTGACCCCTTCTTTGGCCAGCGCATCCACAAAATACTGACCTACCTTCTCAGGCGGGTGTTGCCCCAGATCTTTGCCTGCGTATAGCGCTATGCCGACACCGGCCACATCACAGGAATACTTGGTCGCCTGCCCGGTTGGAGTCTCGGAGAATCCGATCGTGCGCTCAATGCTCTCGCAGCGATAGGTGAAGAGCTTTTCTTTCTTGGTAAGGCTGGTGTCGTGGCGAAGTCCGGCCAGGATTGCGCCATCAATGTCTGTTGTTAAGTCCGCCTGGGATAGTGGGGCTTCTAGGGCCCATACGACCAGACAAACGGTCAATGTCGCTTTAATCTGCCACGCGCCCATGGATTTGCTCCCGCAGAATGCCCGCCAGGTTGAGGGCAAAAACCGCTTAACTTTTCTCTAGAAGTTGGGGGAGCTCAGGTTGCCGGGGGTTTCGGGGTGGGTTTTCTCTCCTTGCCAGACTCGCTAGGGTCCAGAGTCCGTTGAATACAAAGGGATTTACATATAATATTAACTTCTAGAGAAAAGATAGGATCATGACTGAAGCGAATATCACTGTCCGCAACCCCAACCACCCCAGAAAAGGCTCTTCCATCAAGGTCGCTCCCATAACCGACCTCCAGGCCATAGAAAGAATCAAGTACGCTCTGCGCAGCAATCCGCGTGATTTGTGCCTATTCACCTTCGGCATCAATACGGCCTATAGGGCCAACGAGCTGGTCTCGATTAAAGTAGGGCAGGTAGCTCACCTGAATGCCGGGGACCGGCTGGAGCTTAAGCAGAGTAAAAACGGCAAATATCGTGCCGCTACATTGAACGAAAATGTGATCCAGGCTCTGCGGAGCTGGCTCCGCTTCCATCCCGAGCCGGAGCCTGAGGCGCCGTTGTTCCGCTCATTCAAGACCCGTGAGGCGCTCACGGCGACAACGCTCACAGCCATGGTGAAGTCCTGGTGCGCTTTGGTCGATCTGGATGGAAATTTCGGTTCTCACACTCTTCGCAAGACCTGGGGCTATCACCAGCGCAAGACATTTAACCAGCCAACTGCGCTTCTCAGTGTGGCCTTTGGGCATTCCAGCGAGCGCCAGACAATGGATTACTTGTGCATCCAGCCTACAGAGATTGAACACCTCTATACCGGTGCTTCGTAATCGCGCTCTTAGCGGGAGGCTTGCAGCAGCGCGTTCGCATTCTCCCAGCCATCAATGATGGCCTCGTCTCGCTTTTCCTTCGGTGGATGTGAGAGAGAGCCTTCACGGGAAAACCCCTCGGCCATGCTTAGCGCCTGCTCGAGGCTGGCCCCGAGCAAGCGGAGGAGATGACCTGCAGCGCGATCGGCTTCGAGCTCCCCTTCATGAGGGGTTTTTGTGCCGAGCGTCGTGGCTCCGCTGATATGATGACCCAATTCATGCGCCATCACGCCCAGATCACGCCAAGTGACAGTACCTTTCGCCGATCGATACAAGATATCCATGTCGTAGACGATGAACCGCTCACTGTCTCGGACAGCGGCGAAGGCCACAGGACTGGCCCCGGCTTCAAACTTACCGGCCATAACCTCAAAATTAGGGTGAATGCCGACATGATCAGATAGCCACTCAACCGACTTGAGGGCTTCACGGCTGGGCTTGCTGAGCCGCACCTCGATACCGAAATCAGGCATCGCAGCAAAGGCACATACGATATCACCGTGTGAGAAATGGGCCTCCTCCGCTTCACTTGCGTGGACCTGATCCGGAGCAAGCTGGACCAGGGATACCAGTGATACGCCCACCAGGATGTCTATGAGTTTCATGGTCATTTACCTCTGGACTGAGTTACAAATCTTGATGCCGTCCTTCTTATGGATGCAGTCGGGCGGCGCGGTTGTTGCCTGTACAGAGCTGCTTTCATCCGCAGAAAGCAGAGCCAGGCAGACATTGATCAGAACAAACACGACGATCAGCAGCTTTATCAGCGCCTTGTTGACGCTTTCTGCGTACTTATCCCACAGCTCTAAGGCCTGCTTTAGCGTCTCCATCACTCGTCCTCACGCTCGGCTTGCTCGCGATGGTCCTCGCGCCTCTTGTTCTTGCGCATCAGGATTTCAATGTCATCGGGATGTGTGCGGTATTGCTTAATGCCGGAGGCGACATCTGTGTGATCGATATACTCATCAATCGTCATCGCGCGTGCGCGCGCGGCCCGGTGCTGCTCAGGCGTCATGCCGCTGGCGGAAATGAATAGATAGAACAACAGGAAATAGGGCATGAAATCGATCGTTATTCCGGCAGCCCAGGCCGCCGGGATTTCACGCCACATCACCATGATGGCGCGGTTTCCCGAGATTCGCTCGAAAGGGGCAAGTGTAGGTACATCTTGCTCAGAATATGCTTCGAGAGAATGTTGCAGCGCCTGACTCGTTTCTTCGAGGTAGCCGCCGAGCTTGGCGAGTGCATCGCGCTGGCTGGACCTAACGGATGCATTGCGCGAAAAGTCCGATACCACGTTCGTCTCGTGGGGCAGGTTGCTCAAGAGGCGGAGCGTAGACTGGGCGATACTGGAAACATCCATGCTTGAATGCACACTCTTGAGCTTCACATCGCTTGCCGCTATTGCGTCAATCTTCTCAGGCAGCGACTTTTCCGAGCGCATCGCTGCGCGCATGTCCTCCAGATACTTGCCAGCCTCCAGCGCATCGCTCTGTCCAGATGCTCCGGACTCGACTATGGATTGCTCCATAGTGCGTAGATTCTCTGCAATGCGGCTGAGTGCGGTGCTGACCCCGCCCGGCCCCTTGGAGCCGCTGAACACACCACCTTCGAGCTCATCTTTCGCTGCCTTCTCGAAGGTAGAGATTGAGCTGCGCAGATCGGGCAACACACCCTGCAACCGCTCTGCGTGTTCCACCAGCGCTGCGGTCACAGCCTCGCCATTGGTAATATGCTGCTGCATGTACAGCTCGACAGCATGGCCCTCGGCGATGGCCTTTACGTTATAGGTTGTACTGACTGAGAATAGGAAGGGCGCGACAGCGAGCGCCGTGATCAAAACCATCAGCCTTGTTCTGTAGTGCAGGTTGTCTGAAACCAACCTTAGTGCCGTCCGCCAAAGCGCAGCGAACAAGACCGCGACAAGGATACCCAAGAGAACGGCCACAGAGGCGGCGCGGAATCCCTCGCCATAACCGAGAACCCCGATGGTGTTGAAGAAACCTGATCCCGCAGAGGCTATATCGGTTGCATTACGAAAATAGCGCAGCTGTCCATCTTTGCCACGTGCATAGTCGATATGTAACGGTGTGCTTTCCATGTTCTCGCCCTCTCTTTATCAATGACCTCTCAGCGATGCCTCGTGTGTGAGGTATCACGCGGTGCGGTCCGTGTGCTGACCTCGCGCGTGACCGTGCGCTCTACATGCACGGTCCGCTCAGTTTCTTGTTGCTCATTCTCATTGGCACTCGAGGCAGCGAAGTCATGTTGTACCGCCGGTATGTTTGCGCTCGTATCCCGAAACGCATCGCTGAGCGTGGTGCCGTCGGCACGGACGCTATCTCGGGCGCTACTCCAACGGCTCTGGACCATGGACTCTTTAAACCGGTGGACCGTCCGCCGTTGCTCGTACTCCTCCGCCAGGGATGAGGGTGATTGACCGACCATATCCAGACTGGGTGCTGATACCGGGCTAGCGGCCATTTTGTCGCGCTCGCGCTTCCATTCCAGGTCCAGCGCGTCGAATTCGTCCTCGCGGGTCTGGGCGAGCTCGAGCTCGATCTGAGCCACCTCAGTAGGTGAGAGCGTTCCTGATTTTTCGTTCGTATTTGACATGGGTAGTTCTCCTGATGACCGGGATTAGGAACGGGGGGATTTGGGGAGGCCGCCAGCGGCGTCGTGCCACTCGTCCTGTGGAGAGAAGGACACGCCCCTGCCGTTCCTCGCCGCGCCGTCCATCTGCGCCATAACGGCGTTCAGGCGAGCCAAGATATTCTTGGCGGTCCGCTCTCCATAGATCGGCATGATGTCGTGAGCCTCTCCAACATGCTCCAGCGCGAGGATATGGCTCACTTGATAGTATTTGCGAGGCTTGCGGGCCTTTCCTTTCAGGCGGGCTTTGTCTTGAAGATGGTCGTGCCTATCGCGCTCAGCCTCAGCACGGTCGTGGTTGCGTAGCACGAAGCGCGAGGGAAGGCTTCGATCAAATGCCAGCATTCGGCCCCAACGACGGAATTTGATACTCTCGAGGGTGATGGTGATTGTCTTGCGCTTGGAGAGCAGCACGCCTAAAAGTAGGTATGCCGGGGGCGTCAAAGTAGCAACCAAGGCCAGAGCTACAAGCCATATAATAGGCTCATCTAGCTGATAGCTGGTTTCGTAATAGATCCAGTCTATAATTGCGTACTGATGGAAATAGAGGGTAGAAGTGCCTGCAAAAAGCACATATGCGACTGTGACTACTGTGAGCACATCACGTAGTTTTGCGCGAACTGGCGTCAAGGCAGCGACTTTGAGGAGTTTCTTCGTCATCCACTCTTACCTCGTGAGGTAGAAACTTCACTAGGTGGCGATTTTGCGCCATGGAGGACGTGACGATACCTCGAATATCCCTCGAAAAAAGGCCTAAGAAGAGAATCAGGAGCCGAGATCTTTGGGAAAACCGCGGAAAGTAAGCAGATATCAAGAATTTCAGAAGCAGATGCTGCGTGATGAGTTGGTTGCGGTAAAAGCTCGTCTGGAATTGGACAAAAATGAAACGCTATCCTGGTCGAAGTTCAATGTAGATGTCATGGAAGATGTGCGTGATTTCTATAATCAGTTTCCTGAACGGGTACCTGATGTTACACCTGCACGTGCAAGAGCTGAGCGGGAGTACATAAAAGTCACCGACCATTTCAGGCAATTCGCTGTTGGCGCCAGAAACAAGACCGGAGAGATTGAAGATCTGCCAGACTATCAGCTTATCTCGATAGAGATTTGGCTAACTGAGATCACGTTGAAATACTCTGAGCTTACGCAGGATATGCTTCATCCCTATCCGGGGGATATCAGAGAATCCGTTGTTGTGGCCAACTACCTAAATATTGGCGCGCGCAGTTTGCCACAATTGGGAACATCGAAATTTCAGTCGACATACGAAGGCGAGCGGATACTTCACTTGGATAGTAAAGGTATCAGGCAATGTAAATCACAGCTCGTTTTATTTCTGAAGGTACATGACCAACACGCACATGTGCTATCAATCCGCTTGATAGAAACTCGCCATTTAATAAAACCACCCGGTGACGATGCCACCTTAGAGAGCCTAGGATTGTCTCAAAGATCTGATCGAGAGGGTTGGTTAGCCATATCGCATGAAAGCAACACCTGCCTCTTTTTGAAAGACAAATACACGAACGAAAACTACTCCCCGGTTACGATAGGCTTGGATGATAACGCCTACGAAGCGGACGCGATGATTGAGCGAATGGCCCTACTGATACAGCAGGAAGATCCTGTTTCGATCACTAAAAACCATTCCCAGGAACTGATGACGATTTGGGCTGAAGAAAATGTTCCAAATCTTGTTCTGCTTTACGCAAAATAGTTTTCTCTTGCATTCTGACAAGCTCTTCTTTAAGAGTATTATGAAATGAAACATAAAGATTGGATTCTCCACCTTCACCAGGTAACGAAGGAAGAAAAGCAGTCTGTACTTGAGCTACTTTTGGCAGAGAGGTCAGTAGCCAGGGGAAAAAGACGAAGATTCTTTTCTCCCAGTGCAGTACACAAGGAAGATCAATCTAAGCAAGCGCGCCTAAGGCTCTTGAATGCGATTCAGGTGGGCGCAGGGACTGGAAAGGAAGACGCAGCCATGGAAGGCGAGCAAACTATTGAAGAGGTCGATCAGATGATCGCCGAACTCTTCGAATATGTGGGATTTAAAGAGAGCTACCTTGCCGAACTTGCTCTTTTAGATCCAGATACGCGGCGTGAAAAACAGCTTTTAAAGCTCGGCGAGATATTTATAAAGGTAGCGGAATGCAATGCTGCTGAATTTGCGGAGAAGTATCTTGAAGCAGGCTTCCCAGTAAACTTTCAACTTCCGCGCACTGGCCAGACAGCGTTGCATACAGCTGCAGCCAGAACCGCAACTACGTTCGCCGACGTTCTCATGGATAGTGGTCGCTGTGACTACCTATTGAGGGACGCACGAGGTCTTCTGGCAGCTGACGCGGCCTATTATTGTGGCTACTGTTCTAGTATCACTAACGACTTGAGAATACTAACAGAGCAACAGGCTGCGGAGCGTGGAGTAACAGTTAAGCTTTATCAATCAGATCATCTCTTTCGACCCGGCTTATCTCGCGGGTAAGTCTGGGCAGAAGACTGGAATCTTCAGCTGGGACGGGTTACCGGTGTTAGGTTAGACGAGAGATGATTTGTAGTACTCGACCCTTTGAAGGATCATTGGGTTGTATCCAGCCCAGAACACCAACTGACGCTTTTGTGGATCGCTCCTAGAAAAATAGCGGCTCACCTCATCGGGGGTGAGGAGTGGAAATTGTTGACGAGATTCTTGCTCGCCGATGATGCCTGAGGAACGTTGGGATTCGCTGGTTTCTCCAAGCTTGGTGTCTGTCACCAGCGTGTTGCCGAGTCGCTTTGAGATATACTCGGTCGTTGTGACATCTACATTGCCAAAGCACTGAAATATCCCTGCGTTCGCTGCAAAACTTTCAAACCGCTCGCCGTAAAGGGCCTTTCCCTGCCCCCAGTCTTGCATGACTATCCACAAGCGGACTCCGAAGCTCGCAATCTGGCCTGCAGCGTCTTGGAGCTGCTTCATAAACCCTAGAACAGGGAACTCATCCAGAACTGTCAATACTGGCACCTGTGGGTGCGCTCGCTCTCGCTCCATTGCGTCAAACAGCTGATTGACGAAGAGACGCAGCCAACGATTGCAGGAACTCATTCTTGTTGCGGGCAGAACAAGGAATACAGAAATACCTCGAGGATCTCGCTTGAGATCCTCGAGGTCGAAATCATGTTCTCGTAGAACAGATTTCATGGAGCGAAACTCCAAAAACTGCGTATTTCTCCTTGCTGTAGAGAGAACGCTGCCCCTCTCTTCTGAACCTATGTCATAAAATCCTTTAACCGAAGAGAGCATCGTATCCGCGAAATCTCGTTGGCCCGCGCTTACTAATTGCTCAGCACAATCGATCGCGTCTTGCTCGAACAGAAAAGTGACGACACCCTCCTCAATTCTATGGTCGAGTACTCGATTGATGACCTTACGTACCGTGACAAGATTCCGATCCCCATCGGCTATCTTGGAGCTAAGAGCCACAAAAAGTATGACGCCGAGAATGAAGCTGCCCGCTGACTCATTCCAATGAGGGTCCTTTTCATCCCCCGTAGTGACGATGAGCGCGTCAATGATTTGCAGCGCGTCCTCAATGAGGTAGGGATTTTCGAGAGTGAGGCGCTTCATCGGATTAAAGCTAGCCCGATATTGAGACGCCTCGCCCGTGACGATCTCGAACGGATCGAGCAAGTACACGAACTGTCCCAATTGCGCTCGCCGTGATGCTGTGATCTGTGCGAGCTCCCCCTTCGGATCAGTGCACAACACGCTCCCCTGGTAGCAGAACAAGTTTCCTATGACCGTAACCGACTTGCCTGCTCTTGAACCTGCGACCGTCATGATATGCCGATTGTCATCGATTCCCACCAGGTGCTCGCCGATCGCGCCTAGCAGGATTTTTCCACCCGGATTTTTCGGGTCATAAGCCAGATCGGGATAACCTGCGATATCTTCCGGATCAAGAAATCTTGATTGCGGCGCAACCTGATCACTTATTCTACGGCTCGCCACCCCACGAGGTATGTCCCTCATCAAGGTTTGGCCTAGAGAGCCATTCCTCTCCATCCACAGTCTCCTGCTCTCGCTGGGGCCTCTCCCCCGTGCTCTTCGACCAGCGCATAGTCTATCGCAAGTATCCCCAGACATCGCTGTATCTACTACGATCGCCTATCTCCCCAATTTTTGCCGAGATTTCCGGGCGTTCAGAACGACCAGTAGCGTAGCTGCCGAGGTCTTCCGCATTCTAATCTGTCTGAGAATTTGTCCCTATAGCCCGCATCTGGCTTTGAATATGTGGCCCGTCAGTGCTCCTTGAGCTCAGGCCGATTGCTGGCCGATCACATCCCGGCCCTGATTAGGTATCGCACACCGAACAAGAACCTGTCTATGGCTGGCCCGCTTAAACGTGTGGCCGACAGAACCTTGTTCGGTGTGCGAATACCTGGCCATCGGGATGCAATCAAGCAATCCGATCTACCAAGGAGAAAGTCCATGACTGACCAAAACATCAAAACCAGTGAAACGCCTGCTGATGGCAACGAGTCCCAAACCAACTCGCCCGACTGGATTGTCAAGGCGGCGCGCGGCCACTACAAAAACTCCTATCTGGAGCGTGTCGGAGCGGCCTGGAATCGCGACGATGGCGGAATCGGCGTACGCCTTCATGGAAAGCAGCTCGTGGATGGGGATATCTATCTTTATCCGAACGAGCCTGTCTCAAGCTAACCCCGGCGGGGGGCCTCGGCCCCCCGTAACACCTAAACGCTTGCGAGAACCAGTGGAGAGAATAGCGATATGACTTATACAGTCAACGGAAACACAGACGATCCCTATTGGGAATGGGAGGAAGCTTTTGACAAATTCGGCTTTGGTGACGGTGATGGAGTGGTTCAAACGTGGCGAGTGGCCGACGCCTTGGAGGAGGCGGGGTATCTCGTTCAGATCACCCCCTGGGGAATGCACAACACCGTCATTACATCCATCCTAAGAGGAGGCGTGGAGTTAATGCCAATCGGTGAAGAAGGTCGAAAGATCGGCTATGACGATCCAAGAACCTACCTTCCAGACGCCATCATTGAGCTGCTGGACGAGCAATTTGCGAACTGACTTAAGTCACAATAATGATGTTTGGTTAGCGACGGGCTCTGGAAGTAACTGCATATCATCAGACATGCACTTGATCTGCGCATTATGCCGCGCCCAAGCGTTCAGCCCGCAAGCCGGGCAGCTATACTTGACTCGCTTTCCGCTTTTGCTCTCGCTGGAGCGCTCATCATCGCTGGGGCCGTTTTCTACTTTGCTTGAGCGGTAACGAATACTCTCAGTCCACTCCAGACGAAAACCTTGGCGCTTCAGGCTTTCGACGGCTGCGATGAACAGTCCATCCGGCAGAATGTAGTGAGACATTGTGTCACCTGTTTCGCGCCCACCAACCGCACCCGTGCTACTTGGTTGCAATCCAATGTCCTGCATTTTGTCCGCCCACTCACGATTGTGGTAGCCCCGGCGTCCAGGGTTGCCGTAGTGGGACTGCCAGAGATGGACCATCTCATGAGCGAGAGTCGCGAGTGTATCTGCCAATGATCGTGTCGGGAAATATGAAGGGTTCAGCGCGATTTCATCGCGCGACGGCCCGTCCCGGCGCTCGAAGCGCATGGGAGAGAAGTAACCATAGGCGCGGTTTCTGCGCTGTAGCGTGATGACGCAGTTCAATAACGTGCCGTCGAACAGCGCGACATTCAGAAACTCGTAGGCCTCTTGTAAGGCGTCGTAGAGCTCTGGCGTGGGTTTCAGCCCGTAGTCCTGGTCGTCCGCGCTTGGCATTGTAATGTACACTCCACTTTGACGTGGGGTGCTGTAATGCACATTCCAGTAACACCTCAAAACCTAAGGACCCACGTAGCGCCTAGTATCTGCGCTGCAGCTAATCCGCTGCCTCGGAACCGCCTCGGCGCGGCAGCTCCCGTACTTTGGGACTTGTCACATCCGACAATTGACTCTATTAACCTCCCATTAACGATTTCACGATAGATTGGAAATTGAACGGTGTTATGGCAATACAAAACACCACAAGGTGTGCGCGGTAGTACCGCGCCCACCTTGGGGGGGATTTCACATCCCCCGCTGCCCCCCCCAGTGTATTTCCTAACCGCCTATCGCCACTGCCGTAGCGCTAGCCGCTAACGAAATGTGTCATGGCCCTTGCAATCACTCAGCAAGGCGCACGCCAACAACATTCCGCTGTTGTATTCCGGTCAGGTAGCCGGCACCTGAGGAGCCGTTAAGGGTATTTCGCTCCCCTTAAAACCATCGACCAGGGCTTGTCGGTTGCCCTGGACCCTTCGACCAGGAAGGCTCCCTGGACGGCGATTTAACCGAGGTGGCTTCGAGGTGGTAGGACCGAGTGAGCCCATATAGTGTGCAAATGAAAACAGAGAAGAAAAAGCGAGACGCCCCGATCTCCTACCGACCTCCCAAAGGCATGGAGGCCGATTTCGCGCGGCGTGTTGATCGCTCGGGGCTGTCAACAAACGCCTATATCACGAGCCTTTGGTCCTCAGCCGATATGCCCCGCAAAGTACGCACCGCTCCTGTTGAAAAGGCGATCCTGGCAAAAATACTGTGCGAGATGGCAGCTATCGCTGATGAGCTCAGAACCCGCAGTAATCGAGATTCTGTAGATGGCGAGACAAATCAACTGATAGCAGACTGCAAGCAGCACCTGACCGATATACGCTCGCTTGTATTTCGTGCTATGGGCAGGCGTGGATGATCCCGTTCGCCAGTCAAAGAGGCGGGGGGCAAGATCTGGCCACGCATCTCCAGAATGAAGTAGACAACGAGAGCGTCGAGATCTATGACCTTCGAGGAAGTGTGGCTGAGGACCTCGATGGCGCTTTTGCAGAATGGAAGTCGCAAGCCGAAAATCTTACCAGATGCAAAAACTACCTTTACAGTTTGTCGGTAAATCCAGATCAACGACAGGGTGAATTGACCAAGGAGCAGTACCTGGACTTTCTGCAACGGGTGGAGGATGCGCTTGGGCTAGAGCATCAACCCAGGGCTTTGGTTTTCCATGTAAAGGAAGGGCGAGAGCACCTCCATGCCGTTTACTCACGTATCGACGCTGAGAAAGGGAAAGCGGTTCACATGCCGTTTGATCGTGACAAGCTGATGATGGTGACGCGAAAGTTCGCCAGAGATTATGGGCTTCAGCTTCCTAATGGCTATTTCAAAGATCGGGGACAGCATGAGGGCAAGGACCAACTCCTCCTCCATGAGAAAGCCCAGCTGGAAACCACGGGCATTTCCAGGGAAGAGCGCATGGCAGTGGTCACTGACATCTGGCGTAGCTCGGATAGTCCCTCAGCCTTTGTGGCAGGCCTTCAAGACCACGGATATATCCTCTGCACTGGACGAAGAGACTATGTATTGGTCGATTACTACGGCAACGCGAATGCGTTGCCTAGGCTAATTGATGATAAAACCATTCGCACTCAGCAGATCCGCGAGTTTTTGGGCGACGGTTTCCCCATTGACAGCCTACCGGATGTCGATGAAACGAAGGAAGGCATCGCTCAACACCGAAAGATATTTGAAGAGCATAAGCGCTCACAGGAATACCAGCGTCGTATAGAGCAGGTTACCAATGCTCAAAAAAGGAGGCGCTCGCAAGTTGAGTCTTCAGCGGAAGCTGAGAGGAAGAAAAGACAAGGTGAGATCAACGATCTTGCAGCCACACATGGCGGACATAATCGGCAGATGGTACAGGCCCATCAGGCTGAATTGAATCGGATTCTATCTATGAGAAAGGAGCGCGAGCGGACGGGAATCTCAGCGTTCTTGGCCATAGCGTCTGGACTGGATGCGATAGAGCGGGCTGTTTATCGCCGCCAGGATCGCCTTACAGCAAAATCGCATGCAGAGGAGCTGGAAAATCTCGCGCTTGCTCAAAAGCGCGAAATGCAAGAACTGCGATACCGGCTAGATGCTCATGAGCATGATACGCAAAGGAGACTGGCTGCTCTAGACAAGCTGGACCAACGGGAAATGAGCTCACTTAGAGTAGCTGAAACCAGAAGTGTCCGTATGCAACAGCGCAAACCGCCGGTGCACATGCCGGTCGCAGCTCTAGACCTCTCTCCGTGGTCTCGAAAGCCCAATCTCTCGAAAGCAAAAGCCAAGCACCAGGAGAAATCGCGTCTTTCGAGTTCACATAAACGAAGCGTTAAGGAGCGTCCAGACGGTGATCTAGCGCCTGAACTCAATGAGAATTTCCAAGAAGGCGCGGTGCAACGGGATTACGAAGAAACTGAAACGGTTGGGGCCGTTTTTGAGCGAGGCTCGGGTTCTGAGCCATCCGATACTCTTGGTGCCCCTTCAGAGAAATCAATCGATCGTCACGCGCTGAGAAAGGGAACCACACGGGAAAAGACCGGAAAGCGACGCAAGTGATACTTAGCGTTTAGGTTAATTAGTATGGCTAAATACGACGAGAGAAGTAACCAGCGAAGAGCGGATCTACAAAGTCGCCAGCTAGAAGAGTCGATGTCGCTCGATCGTAGAATCGGTGTCGCCAAAAATCGTGAGATGGCTTCCATAGATGACTTTTACGGACCTCATAAGGAAGTTCTTGAAAGTGCGATCGATGATTTAAATGAGAGACTCAATGGAAAAGGGATCAGGGCTGCTCTCTATAGGAGCATCCACGGTCGGCGTGACCAGGAGGAGCTTGAGCGCTACAGAGCGACGATGCGAAGCATAGATGAGAGAATTGGCGAAAGAACTGATGCGTTTGATAGCCGGGCCTTTACAGCAAGGCAGAATCTTGCAACGAGACACGATATTCAAAAAGAAGATCTAGAGATGGATATTGACACGCCCAGCATCAGGCCAAGATCTACAGGGACGACAACAGGCGACATGGCGATTTCTGGCTTTAGGGAACCACCAAGAAAAATTGGTAAAGAGCGCTCACGATGACGCCCATTACATTTGAACGTGATTGCTGCGCTGCCTCGACAATCGCCTTTGATTCAGCTGTTGTCACTCACTCCTTGGCAAAGGTGTTTATCCAGGAAGGGTGACAAGAGTTTGCTAAATCGCCGATCGAAATATCATCCTGTTCTAGGACATTCGCGACTTCGTCTATCACTTTCATGCAGCCCTCTCGAGTAGTTTCTACTATGAAGTTTCTGCCTTCTCGGGTTTCTGCCTCGGTTGCCAGAAATCGCTCCCGCAAAGTCTCGAAATGGCCTGGATTCGACTCTAAACCAAATTCTTTGCCGATTTCACCTCGAACGCTGTCGGAAATTGCGCTGCGATTGATCGCGAGCGGATGATCTTCACTTCTCATGCCAGAAAGCAGTTCTAATTGAGAGTAAAACGCGACGGCCTGGTGTTGCCAGTAGGTGGCGAGCGGCTTTGCTTGATCGTAGAGGCAATCAGTGACGAACTGGTCAGCTTCCAGCTCCTGCTGCTGCATTGTGTTGAGCCGCTCTGGGATAGCTGGTTGAATAGTGACTGGCCTGACAGTGTTGCGCGTGACATGGCCAAGCTGAAGATGGCCCAGCTCATGAAGCAGAATAAATGCGACGGCACCGCTCATCGATGTCCGGATAGCCGCTAGCTGATTGTCATCAATATAAGGTTTGAGATCGGGCAATGGTTCGGCAAAACTGTAAAAACGATACTCGAGCAGAAACAGGGCGTTTACGAGCAAATCGGTCAGGGGCATCTTTTTGGGAAATTTTAGTAGAAAGTAGGCTTCATACCTATCAGGAACTACGTTTCCAAAATGCGCCAGAAATAAGGAGTGAGAGATCAGGTCCAGTATACCGCTGGCAATGACTATTCTGCTCTTTTCGTTAACAACTTCACAATAAGCAATGCAAAGCGGCAGGGGAAGTACGTATATCTCGCATTCCGCCAGAAGTGTTTTTACCCCAGGCAGTACGAAGAGCGTTGCTTCCTCCGCGACGTGCTTTAGCGCCTTTGCATGTGTGGAATCGCTGTCTAATGTGAGTCTCCTTTGTTGAATAAGCTTGATATGGCGATCAATCACTTTTTCATCAATTGGATATGGAGATACAGGCTGACCTTTTTGTATGCCGGATATGAGCTCGTCTGTGGATATTTTGGGCATGTAGTCCGGAGTTTCAGAAAAGATTTATGAGCATATTGCGTAAATCTTCTAGGCTCAGTTCTATACCACGGTAAAGGTTTTGCGCCTCTACATTCGAACACTGATCGAACATCACCTTCAATTCCCTTGCTCTGATTGAAGCACTGGGATGGCTGCTTTCGTTGATCGTCAGCTGGCCAGATTCCTCCATAAACGCAAATAGCTCCAGCGTTACAATGGGTGCGCAAACCATATTTTCGCCAATTTTCAGGTTCTGTAACAAGTCCTGATGTTCTATGAGTCTGAGAAAATATTGGTAACCCAATATATCGGCCGAAAACTCCTGGCTGCTTTCCTGTGGCTCTTCGAGATGACCAAGATTATGGTGAGCAATCTCATGGCATATGATGTGTGTGATACTACTATACGTAAGGGCATTGGCGATCGGCAGCGCATCCACATATGTGTGGAGAAGTGGTCTCAGGCGCTCTCGGACAATTTCATCTTTTTCTGGCTCTGAAAAGGTCGCGAGAGAGTCACTAAAGATCTCTGCTATATTTTTTAGGCTATCGTAATCGTGTGGATAAAAAGCGATAAAGCAGAGCAAAGAATTCAGCCCGAAAAAATATGGGCCGAAAAACTGATCAATAAATATGAGGGGTTTGCCTTCGTTATTGTAACCGGAGAAAGCCTCGACACTCTTGTTGGCAAGGTTTTCGAATAAGAACCCTTCGGTTTCAACGACCAGCACCTGCTGAATGTCTTCGTAGTAATGTTCAAGCAAATATTTAGCACTTGAGCGCGTTGCTTCCCGGTCAAATGGTATATTTAGTTTTTCAGCGATTTCCTTAGCAAGTGACAAGCCATCTTCTGTCGCAACGATTCGTTTCACGAAGGGTTAAGCGACTTGCGATCGCCCGACAAAAGATCGTCGAGAGACAGACGAATTTTCAACTTCTGTCAATCTGTTAGCGGATCTGCTCCTTTTATATTTGAGCATCTAGTCGACCGTGTTCGTAACTGACGATCGTCATGGCCTTTTCCGAATACTCTACAATAAGGGAGTCCCAACTCGTAGGATGACCAAGAATAGGAGGGTTATTGGTTGCATGCCGCCGGAGCGCTTCTTCAAACTGCGCACGCGTGATCTCTGCGCCAACCGTTGCGATAATATTTTCAATTGCCGAGTTGAACCGGTTTTCATCAAGGGGGTGAGAAGTGTACCAAGTTGGCACTCCCGCCCAATCCGAAATAGCTTCGTATATTTGATCTACAATCATCCTATTGCCTCAATTGAACATTCTTGTGCTACAGAAAAGTTACGATGCCTTCCGCTTACGTAGACGCTTCAGCTGTCCATAGCTAAGCTTGCGGCCCTTGTTGGTTTTGAAATCCCACGTTATTGACTCCACCTGGTCTGCGTATTGCCCTTCGGCTAGGAAGACCAATAGCTTAAAGTTATCCGGCGCGAAGAATTGTTTTCCCGCTATCAGTAATGATTCAGCATGTTTGAGTTGTTCTTCAATGAGAGAAGGGTATTTTGCGTATTTCGCTAGAAGGGCCGGAGTAATGGCTTCGTTCTCCTGAGCTTCGATATCAGCAATCAGCTGTCGTACCGACTTAAGGCATGAGCGAGGTCGCACCAAGAAAATAGATAGTCCTCGCAAGTCACCCACCCATTTCTGGACGAAATCGCTTTTTTTGCTCCCTCGACTTCCGCTTTTGTTCGTCTCTGGGCTCTGCTCTTGCGCTGCTTTTTCGGTTTCATCTAGTTTTCGAGTGACGAGTACGGACGCATTTTTTCTTTGAGCTCGGTTTCGTAGATCTTGATACAGGCCATCCGGGTACACTGATTTGAAGGCATCCAGAGCCTCCCCAAGGGGTGCAGATTGGTGCCAGAGATCGTGCGCTCGCTTGCGATAATCAGGGATCTTCTCCAACAGCTCATTTATGCTCTGTTTGTGCTTTTCTGCCCTTTCAGTAGCTTTTGCTAGTTTTTCCTGTTCGCTAAAGTTTGACGCTCCAAAGTGGTTGCTGCCGCAAATTCGACCTACGTTTGTATGGGTGCCATCAGCGAGTCGTAGCAGGTAGCCTCTATTGTGACCTCGGTGGCATGTGAGACCGCAAGGAATCAAATCAGGCCCAATGTTATAAGGGGCAACGATAATGGCTGACCGCTTCAGATCCTCATCCAGCCTCACATCAACTCGAAAACCAGGCTGCTCTTCCAAATCCGAGTAGCTACTCAACCCGAGTAAAAGTGATATCTCAAATTTTCGCACCGTGACAGCCCCTCCCGGCGACCGGATAATGGCGTCAGACCATTATCGCAAATCACTGAGTATATATACAGTAGTGGCTGCATATTGTGGCAATGAAACCAGATGGGAATTATGAACGAGGGTACGAGATTCGAGGGTCGAGAGATGCTGCCTCGCAGATCGTCGAAAGTCGTACATTCTGATGATGGCCAAAAAAGGGCGCTATTCCTGCGCGATAAATATAATTGATGATTAGCTGTGATATTTAAGCCTAAGACTATAGATCCCTCGAAGCTAGCGGATGATCTTAGTAGGGGCCGAAACTTGGCACCGAGCCAGGTGAGCTTGGCTTTGATTGACCAACATATCGCTAGATTGCGCGCAATTGAAGAGTGGTCTGATGATGCCCTTGAACCAACCAAACTATTGGCTCAGTTGGTTCAGCGCAATGTCGAAAAATTCGTTGGGCGGGAGGCTCGAATCCAGCTCGCCAGTTCCGAGGTGTTCGTTGTACCGATACCGTTTTGTGGTGCTTTCTCCGAGGCACCGTCCACTATTGTCATCGGCAGTGGCTTTCTAGATTTTCTGACAGCTAATCTGTACTGGGGCGCGGTAACCCACCTATTGCCTCCCAGTTTGTCTGAGATCCGGCACCCAAAATTTCCAAACCAATCTCTCCGTGACCTCATACCTGTGCTACTCCTGGCACTGCTCCATCTATACCTGGAAAACGGAGACCCTTTGCCAAATTATCGGACGCTTATAAGCGAAAATCTGGATGAAAGGGTTCAGGACTCGCTCGCTGGTTCGCTGACCTTCGTATTGCTCCATGAATTGGGTCATTTATCTCTCGGACATCATGGCGACCACAACCTGGGAATACGATTTGTCGATTTACCATTTCAAATTCCGGAAGATTTCACTACCTACAAGCAGCAGGAATTTGAGGCAGACAGTTTCGCTCGCCAAGCGATGGTTGAGGACTATCGCGCTATGCATATGTTTTGGATGCGTGGAGCACTGGGCCCGAACTACACAATGGAAACTATGCTGTCCCGGAGATCTGCCAGTCATCCTACTAGCGTGAACAGACTTATCTACGCCCAACACAGTGCTCACGATAAGGTGGATAGAACGGCCTATTTGGAGGAGCTAGAATTTATTACCAAACAATATCAATCGCTTGAGGCAAAGAATGATGCGCTTCGTGACCGGGGCAAACCTGTTGCTTTAGAGCAATTTACTAGGGATGAACTTTTGGAACTATTCGGTGAGCTTGAGCAGTATATGGATGAATCTGTTTCAAATCTGAGCCTGGCGATAACGAGTGAAATGCCTGCGTGGCATGCCCTTTTTTCAAGCCCCAGCTCTAGCTGATATGAAACTGCAGTCTCTAATATCTCGCAGTAAGAACTCCAGATTTCCGTGCAGCGGACCCGTGGACAAGTCGACCTTGGGTGACCGATTAGGCTTCAGCCAATTGCTTTTGAGCGATTTTCAAGCGGGGCAAAATTTCCGACAAATTTCCGACATCAGTACGACTTTGTTGTACCTTTTACGACAAAATCAGCAACGAGCGTCGTCTAAAAGGTTAATAAAAACAGCTAGTTACAATTACCCGGAGAGCTTTTAACCAATTGGTCACTGGTTCGAATCCAGTACGGCCCACCATACAAACCAAAAGAGCCACCCCTCGGGGTGGCTCTTTTGGTTTGCGCGGTAGGTCGCCTGATTCACCAGCCGGTTCGACTAAGTCTCCCTAGGGGAGACTTTGGACGCCGGAGCATAGCGACGGCGCCCCGAAGGGGTGATTGCAGCCCCTAGGCTGCAATCATCAATCCAGTACGGCCCACCATACAAACCAAAAGAGCCACCCCTCGGGGTGGCTCTTTTGGTTTGCGCGGTAAGTCGCCTGATTCACCAGCCGGTTCGACAAAGTCTCCCTAGGGGAGACTTTGGACGCCGGAGCATAGCGACGGCGCCCCGAAGGGGTGATTGCAGCCCCTAGGCTGCAATCATCAATCCAGTACGGCCCTCAGGCCGCTGTGATTCATCCAGTACGCCCCACCATAGTCCTTGCTGGATCTCGAGGTTAAGAGTCCCGAAATTCCGCCCTCAGCCCCGGTTCGTATCTCCAGACGGGCTGCAGTGGGAAGCTGGCAAAGCTCTTGCAGGCCATGGCTGGCTCACTGAACGACTCCGCTTGAAAATTTGCCGCGCACGCAACGCTTGCCCAATTACCAGCTAGAATTGGTCTAAAATGATCTGAAATCAGTCAGTCAGCGCGGGCAATTTACAAAAAAGGTAGTCCCGGCTTGCTCAAAGGGCAGGTCAATACTAGACAACAAGGACAGTTAACATGATGGGAAAACGAAAGATTGTTGGTATAAGTATTGTTGCGGCGATTGCCGCAGGGGTGGCGGGTAAGTTCGTCTCCGATCCCTACATGCAAAACGTGCTGGTCGAGCTGGCCGGTCTGGCTCTCGCGTTAGCTGTAGGTATTGTCGCAGTCAATGTATACCTTGAAAGCGAGTCGAGGCAGGCCGCGGTAGTGTCACTTGCAAGACTCATCGAAACCAAGATTAATGACTTTCACAACACCTTCCTTAACTTGGCGTGGGCCGAGTTTGGGAGAGAGCGGTATGGGGACATCATGCAGGAGTACATAAAAGCTGACGGAAAACCCGAAGCACTGTCTCTTGAGGTTCGGCGGTCACTCTATGATATTGCCCAGAACAACCGAAAGCTCATCACGCTTCTGGACTCGCTAGACGAGGGAATGATAGAGCTGTCGAGATTGGGTGGTTGGAGTCTGGATGCAGAACTCCTGAAGTGGTGTCTGGATTTTCGCCATTCAGTTGCGGCTCTACACGCTGTCAAGGCGGATGGTTCAGAAGAAGCTTCAACCGCTATAACTGAGCACTTAATGGACGCGGACATAAGGAGTGGGCTTGCGCGGGCTAGACTCCTTCAGTTGGCCGGTGTGGGTGAATAGTAACAATGCACTGCATGGACCCGGATCACTTTCGCCGACTATGGGTTCTCCATCCCGCCCGAAGGCGGGGGAAAAGCGGCCTCGCTGATCGGTGTTTTCCCGCCAGACCGTGAACGCCAAGAGGGACAGGCACTATGCAAAGGCCTGGGGGAAAGTCTGGAGATTACCGGAGAGTCGGAGACTGAGTACACGATTGTCGCGACCTCGGTTCTACTGCCGCGTTGAAGCGACGGTTCCTTGCCGTGTGCTATTCAAGACGGATGGAATGGAACGGTGTGCTCAGGAAACATCGAAGGCCACTAAGGGCGTAGATATCAGCCGGCGAAAACTCTGATCCTGATCAACGCCGGCCCATGTCGGTGTACTACCATAAACTTGGAGCTATTCCACACTGACGGAACCTGGAGAGAGCCATGAGCAGCAAATTGGAAGACAACATCGAGGAGGTGTTCGAGGAGTTGGAGCAGCAGCGCGATGAACTGCGCCTGAAGGTTCACCTGGCGGGCATGGAGATTCGCGACAGCTGGGACGAGCTGGAAGAGCGCTGGGACAACCTGGTGGCGCGCAAAGACCAACTTCAACGCGAGCTGGAGCCGACTGTCGACGACGCGCGGGTGGCATGGATGATGTTGAGGGACGAGATTCTGGAGGGTTACCGGACTATTCGAGAGCGTTTGTAGACGACTGTCGCGTGTAACGGTGGTCAGGACTCTTTAGCGGTCAAATAGAGCTCTGACCCTTTTTGCGCCGCGCTCAGGACCAGCTTCCACCAGCGCGACTGGCCTCGGCATGCAACGACAGGACAGCGGAGGAAGAGCCTGCCCGGAACAAGTAGCTGGCGTCTTCGAGCGCCCAGTCACCGGTCTTCTCGTCGAAATGGCTTAGCTGGCGGTCCGACACCGAGAACACCACGCGCACCGTTTCACCCGCTTTGAGTTGCACGCTCGCGAAGCCCACGAGGAACTTCTCGACCCGGAAGACCGCGCCGTCCTGCACGGAGACGTAGAGTTGCGGCACGGCCGCCGCCGCCCGGTCACCCGTGTTGTGAGCCCGGACACTGCACTCGAATCCCTCTCCCGCGCGCTCGACCGTGAGGTCGGAGTATTCGAACGTCGTGTAACTCAGCCCGAAACCAAAGGGGTATTCGGGATCGTGCCCGTGATGGTCGAGCCATCGATAGCCGTGCAGCAGGTCGTGGGGTACGGCAAGCGCGGAGACGTCCCAGGGCATGAGCTGGTCCATCGAGCGGGGGAAAGAAACCGGCAGGCGACCCGATGGCGAGATCTCTCCAAAGACGACGCGCGCGAGCGCTTGGCCGAACTCGCGGCCGCCATACCAGCACATCAGCAAAGCGTCGACCTGATCGATCCAATCCCGAACGAGGATTGCCGAACCCCCTTGCAGGACGACGACGGTCCGCTGCGAAAGCGCTGCCGCACTCTTGATCAGGCTCTTCTGGACCTCCGGCAAGTCCAGGTCCGCGCGGTCACCGCCCCTGGCGAACCCGACATTTTCCGCCTCGGCCTGCGCTGTCGGGATGAATTCGCCCTCGTCCAGATAGGTGAGCCCCGCTACGACAAGTGTCAGGTCGAAGTCGGCAAGCGCCGAAAGGTCGGCGTCGGTGGCAAAATACTCGATTGTGGCGTCCCCCTTCGCTGCGAGGAGGCCCTGCAGGGGTTTGGTCACGTCACTCGAGACGACCATACTGCTGCCGCGATCGCCCAGGTTCGCTTGCGCAGCAAGGTCTCCGACGACGGCGATTCTCGGTGCAGCTTCTCTATCGATCGGTAGAACATTACCCGCGTTCTTGAGGAGGACCATTGACTTCTCGGCGGCCTCGCGCGCGAGCGCGACGTGCTCCGCGCACTCGACCACCTCCGGCGGGGGCCTGGGCTTTCCCGCCACAGCATCTTCCGAGAGCTGCCAGGCGACTTTCTGGTAAATGGTGTGCCGGGCGTTGCGTGTGAGCATCGCCTCGTCGATCGTACCGGTCTCGAGCGCCTCATCGATCTTCTCGTCCGTGAAGCGGTAGGCCGCAGGCATTTCGATATCCATGCCCGCCGCGATCGCAGCCCCGGTCGAGCGGGTTCCGAGAATCCAGTCCGATTCGACGAAGCCCCTGAAGCCCCAGTCGCCGCGTAGGATGTCATCGATGAGTTGTGCGTGGTCGCTGCAGTAGGTGCCGTTCACCTTGTTATAGGCGGTCATGATCGAGGCGGCGCCTGCCTCCACCACGCAGCGCTCGAAATGCGGCAGGTAGAGCTCCCGAAGGCTGCGCTCGTCGATGTCTGCCGAGAGCTCGAAGCGCTTGTTCTCGAGGTTGTTCAGGGCGAAGTGCTTCGGGCTGCTCAGGACGTGATTCTGGACCCCGCTGACGAACGCGACGCCCATCGCCCCCATGTGGAAGGGGTCCTCGGAATAGGTCTCCTGGGCCCGACCCCAACCGGGGTGCCGCAGCAGGTTGATCGTCGGCGCGAGCAGCACGTTGCCCCCGTGCGCGGCGACCTCAAGACCCACGGCGAGACCGACGCGCCGCTCGAGGTCGACGTCGAAACTGGCGGCACGCGCAATCGCCACCGGAAACGCTGTAGCCTTCCCGGCGCGCGCTCCCCTGGGGCCATCGACCATCTTCCAGGGCGCGAGCCCCAGGGGCGCATCGCCTCCGGCATGGTAGAGAGCATCGATCGGTTCGAGCTGCCGCCCGTGCAGCTCGTTCAACTTCTGGGCGAGCGTCATCTTGTCGACCAGGGCATCCACGGCCTTCGCCACCGCGTGGTGGTCGATCGTAAGCGCGTAATTGCCCGCATGGATGGCCTCCGCATCAAAGGCCAGGACCGTGCGTTCCCGGTTCGCAGCCATGCTAGGCGGGGACCTCGCCGTTGACGAGGATCGGATACTGGCGCTCCGGCGCGTTGGCCTGTTCGCGCACGAGCTGGCCATCCACTTCACTGATCCTCTCAGCGCCGTCCGGCGCGAACTGTACGATGTAGGATTTTCGGGTGCTGTCACTGACATTCGCCCCCGTGGCGTGGGGCGTGAGAGAGGAGAAGACGACGACACTGCCCGCGCGGGCCGGTGCGGGCACCGCCCCCTCGGGCTCCCTGGCACAGACGAAGCCCAGATCCGACAACTCGTGGGCATAGGTACCCATGTGGTGTTTCCCGGGCAATACCCAGGGGCAACCGTTCTCCTCCGTTGCATCGGTAAGGGCCACCCAGCAGGTGAGATACTGCTGAGGCTCGACGAAGGTGTAGCCGTTGTCCTGGTGCCAGGGAAATGGCGCCTTCGTGCCCGGCTTCTTGTAGACGGACTGATCCCAGTACAATCGCACGTCGGGCCCGATAAGGTCGTGAACGATATCGCAGAAGAAGCGATGCCGCGTGAAGGCCCGGGCCACTTCCGACTGAGCGACGAGATGCGCTGTGAACGTGATCTCGTCAGCACGCGCGATCAAGGCTTTGCCGCCGTACTTGTCACGAATCATCTGCTCCAGCTCCGCCTCGATAGGGTCGATGGCTTCGATCAGCGTTTGAATAGTCTCGGCGTCGAATACGTCTTCGAACACGAAGTAACCCTGCTCGTCGTACTGACGCGCCTGCGCCTCACTGACGATCCGAAAGGGGCCCCGGTGCGGCTTCCATTCGAATTCCGTATTCAGATGGTGACGTTCCATCACGATGCATCCTCTTGTGAAACGAGCTCACCGCTGCGAAGGACGGGCAGCCAGTCGTTGACCGGTGAAGCTGATCCGTACTTTTCCAGGGAGTGGTCGATCGTATTGCCGTCGGCCAGATGATAGACCATGGCCATACGACATTCATCCGAATCATTGTCGGTCGAGCGATGCATGAGATGGCTGTGAAAGACCAGTAAGTCGCCCGGCTGCATCAATACTGGAATCGCACCGGTCATGTCGTGATCGACGATTTCCACGTAGCCATAGTTTGCATGTGGACGCGAGTCCTCCACGACCGCATGGACGGGCTCCTTGTGTGAGCCCGGCAATACCCAGAGCGGACTGTTGTTCTCGTGCGCTTCCGTGATGGCGAGCCAGAGCCCGACCTGGGGTCCGCGATCGAAGGGAAAGTAGAAGGCGTCCTGATGCCAGGGCTGACCGAGGGCACCGGGCCACTTGGCGATGAACTGGGACAGGAAACAGTCGATGTCCTCCCCGAGTAGTTCTTGAGCCAGTGCGAGCAGGTGCGAATCCTCCACGTAAGTACGAAAGATGGCTTCGTCCCGGTGCACACGGAACAGCTTCGAGAGATAGTCTTCGGGGTGCCCGGCCGAGGGGTGCCCGGCCGAGGGGTGCCCGGCTGAGGGGTGCCCGGCTGAGGGGTGCCCGGCTGAGGGGTGCACGGCTGAGGGGTGCACGGCGCGATCGACGTTTGCCTCCTCCCGCATGAGAAGGGCATCCCCGATGGATTCGCCGCGATCGACCGCCCGAGCCATTTCGACGATGCGTTCGTACATGGCCTCACAGGTTGAAACCGGCGTAAACGCGCGCAGGAAGAAGAAGCCATCTGTCTCCCAGGCGTTGCGCTGTTCAGGGCTGAGGCCAGGCATGCCGTCTCCCGAGGCTGGGCGTTAACTGCGATCATCGCAAGTGGGTTCTAACCGTCCGATCCGACGGCGCCCCGTCAAATTCGCCAACGCCACCAAGTATAGCGAGAAATGGGAAGCGGAGGAGGTTGAAACCGCCGGCGCCTGTTGGCAAGATTCTGACAGCCCCGCCATGAAGGGCATATAGGAAGGCGCATTCGCAAGGGCCGAATAATGGCGACACTGGATATAACCATCAACAACTTTGCGACCAATGGTTTTGCCGTCGTCGAAAAACTTGCCTCCAAGAGCACGGTCGAGAAGCTGCTGGCAGCTTACCATGGGCTTTTGGGAGACGAACACCAGGGGAACAAGCAGGATCGGTACCTGGGTGGCCTCACGAGACAGATCATGAACCCCCACACCCTCAACCCTGTATTTGAAAACAATGAGGCGATAGACAATGCAAGGCGTATCGCCGCCGGCCTCATGGAGGACGGGGAGCCCCAGTTTCTGTTCAGCATGGCGATATACAAACCGGCAGGGCACCCGCATACAACGCCGTGGCACCAGGATATGTCGTATATCAGCCAGCCGACCTCGCCGCCCGGGATAACAATAGCGAACGATACGGTCCTGCAGTTCTGGCTGGCACTGGTAGATGTCAGCGAAGACATGGGTTGCATGGAATTCATTCCGAATGTCCACGAGCAACCCATGCCAGAGCATTATGTTGCCTCCGGCGAGCCCGAAGACGAGGGGCGGTTGCTTGCCATTGTAGATCCTGATCAACATGTAGATCTTTCAACGGCGGTGAGATGCCCCCTGAAAGCCGGGGATGCCACCGTCCATGGATACGCCACCCCTCATTTCACCGGTCCGAACCGCTCGGTCGATAAAGATCGGCCGGCATTTATATTTTCGTTTCTGAAGGGCGACGCACCGGAGCATTAGGGGAAAATTGGGCGCAGGCCAGGATTGTTGATCGTTCATGGCTAGTGCAATTAGGGTGACGGTATACCTAGTCGATATCTTGATCTTGAAATTACGTAAACTGTCACCCTAATAACAAATAGACTACCATGGCGGTATGGAAGCATTTTTCACCCATTTTCTGGAAGATCTCAACGGCGTAACAATAGGCTTGCTGGCTGGCTATCTGGCGTTACTGTTCAGCTGGCCCGTATTTTTGTGGCTGGAGAAAGTCACTCCGGCCATGGGCCCCGTGCCGCGGGAAAATTACAAGCTCAACTGGGCAGTCACCTTCAGCAACCTGTTGCTCGCCCCCGTTTTCGCCACCGCGATGCTGGTGTTCACCGTGTGGGTGGTCCAGCTGATGGGCCTGCCCAGCCTGGAACTGTCACTGGAAGGTATCGGCATCGGGGCCCCGGTAGTGGATATCCTGCTGCAGGGGACTGCCATCTTCTTTGTCACCGCTTTCCTCGGCGACTTTCAATACTACTGGTGGCACCGTGCGCAACACACCTTCCCGTTTCTCTGGGAAATGCACAAGTTGCACCATTCCGATGAGAACCTGAACTCAACGACGATCTTTCGCTCGCATTTTCTCGAGCCCGCCGGGCAGACGCTTTTTCGCGGGCTGACCATCGGGCTAATCTTTGACCTCAACGCCGGGCAGGAGAGCTTGCTGGCGATCATCGCGGGGGGGCTGCTCCTGGGGCTCTGGGATTTCTTTATTCACGCCAATGTGCGCACCGACTTCCTCTTCCGGCTGACCCCTTTCTTTTCCAACCCTCAGTTTCACTGGATCCATCACTCGCGCCTGCCGCAACACCAGGACAAGAATTTTTCTATCTGGCTGCCGCTGTACGACGTTGCCTTCGGCACCTATTACAAAGCCGAGATTGACGAGTATCCGCCGACGGGGCTGTCAACCGGGGAAAAAATAGAAACCCTGTGGGAAGCCCAGACCGGGCCACTGGTGGCCTGGTGGCGGGGAATACGGCAGTGGTTGAGCGGTGGCACATCGCGCAGTGTCGGTGAGCGGACGCCCTGATCATGGAGATGTCGATCGAAACGACAACCGGCGCGTTGAGTGCAGTCGGCCTGGCGATGATCATCTACGGGCTCGTCGAGTTTATCTACCTGGCGTTCATCAGCAAAAAGGCTCCTTTCCGGCGGCATTTTCTGCAACCGATTAAGGGAGTCCTGTCCCAGGCCATAGCGGTCGCGCTTGTACAACGCGCAACCGCAATTTTCACTGTTGCAGCGGCGGCCCTTGTTGGGGCCACACTGGCTCCCCTCAGTTTGCCTGATGCCTGGTACAGCTTGTTGTTCGCACTACTGATCTACGAATTCTGGTACTGGGTGCAGCACTATCTCGGGCACAAGGTGCGCCTGCTCTGGTGCATCCACGCGCCGCATCATGCCCCGCCAACGATGCATATGCTGGTCGGCGCCAATCGCCACTTCATCGAGGGTATATTTTATTTTCCCTTGTTCCTCGGTTTCATTCCGGCGCTATGCGGGGTGCCGGTGGAGATTATCGTGCTGATCAATCTTATCGATGGTATCTGGGGCAGCCTGCTGCATATCAGCCCGGACGTGGTCAAGCGGCGTTACGGCCCACTGGAATACCTTTTGCAAACCCCGTCCTACCACCGGGTACACCATGCAAAAAATCCTCGCTATATGGATACCAATTACAATTCCGTCACCCTGTTCTGGGACTGGGCGCTGGGAACCCTGCAGCCGCTTAAGGACGACGAGCCGGTGCGCTATGGCATTACCCGACCGTTGCAGACTGAAAGTTACTGGAGCGTGCACTTCGGCGAGTTCCGTGCACTGTGGCGGGATGTGGCTGCGGCTCCTGGAATTTGGAACAAACTGGCTTACCTGGTCATGCCGCCGGGATGGTCTCATACCGGGGAACACCATACCGTTGCGATGCAGAAAAACGCCGAAGTTTTATAATATAAATAAGACGAGACTATGTAGGAGATGCCGCGGTTTGCCATCGGGGGTGGGCGCGCAAGGGCGGTGGCCCCGTTTACATTCTACGGATTAGACAGATGCACTGCGTGCTGGCGAGGAGTCCATGTTCTTCAAGATCCCGAAACATTCCAAGGCGGAAGTCACGACAAGCCAGGCCCTGCGCCACGTGCTGGTGTTCCAGGTCAAGTTAATGGCGGATGCCCTGAGGGACTTTATGTTGAGTCCTATCAGCGTCGTCACATTTATCCTGGATGTGTTGCGCAAGCCCTCCCTGGAGGAGAGCTACTACCTGAAACTGATGTTGCTGGGGCGCCGGTCCGACCGACTGATCAACCTGTTCGATGAGCATAAAGATGCGGGCCATTACACGGTGGACCAGGCCGTGGAGGAGCTTGAGCAGCTGGTTCTCGGAAGCCAAAACCGCAAATAGCAAAAGTCGGAGTAATTCGGCGACATCACCGCGACTGGTTATTCGAATTTTACGCCTGTCCCTGGCGCAACTTACTGACGATGATGAACCACTTGGCCATGTTATCGCGGCTGGTGTCCTGTAACTCCAGTCCCACCCAGTAGCCCTCTCGGCCCTCGGCCTCGGTCACCCAGCGAGATTCCCCGGACAGCTCCAGGTTCTCAATCCAACCCTCCTGCGGCACAGCGATATTCAGGGGTGTCCCTGGTTCTATGGGTTCACTGCTGAAAATCCTCAGGCCCTGCTTGGAAACGTCTACGGTTTCGCAGCGCAGTATTTCATTGTCGGATTCACGGTGATTGCCCGGGTGGACCACCTCGATGAAAATCGCCTGGACGACCTCGTAGCGTTCCTGGCGGCGCCTTTCCCTGAGCAGGGCAACGTCTCTCTTTGCTGACATGACAGCCTTTGGATGTGATCCCGGTATGAAGCCACTGTACCGGCAATACCTTTACCCGTCTTGATAAATAGTGCAGCTATGTAGCACACGTATATGTTGAAAGTCGCCCTGGTTATTTCAGGGCGGTGGGACCGGGAGCTCCCGGAGGCCGGGTTTATCGGGGGCCAGGGGGCTACTATGCTATCTCCCTGTGCCGCTGTTGCCTCATTGAATACACGGGATTCACAATGGAACTCTACGATGTCATGCGCACGACCTTCGCCTGCCGGGACTTCACGGGAGGCCCGGTACCTGATGATGTCCTGCACCGTATCATCGACAATGCCCGCTTCGCACCCAGCGGCGGGAATCGCCAGGGCTGGCGCATTATCAACATAACGGATCGCGATCTTCGCGAACGGATTGCCGACCTGTCCCTGCCGGCTGCCACCCGTTACCTGCTTGAATCCCAGGCGGGGGAGAGCCCGTACAACACGGTGTACGAGAGCGCGGTATCGGATGCGGATGTCGCGGCCGCGGAGCCGCCGCACTGGTTTGTCGCCGCCATCCGTAACGCGCCGACACTGTTGGTCGTCACTGTCGACCTGTCACTGGTGGCCAGCACTGATCGCGGCCTGGACAGGGTCGGCGTTGTCAGCGGCGCCTCCATCTATCCCCTGGTGTGGAACATCCTGCTGGCCGCGCGCAACGAGGGCTACGGTGGCGTGATGACCACCGGTGCGGTGGCGCAGGAGCGGGCGGTGCAGGCGTTGTTGGGCATACCCGATCACTGGGCCGTTGCGGCGGTTGTGCCGATGGGAAAACCCGTCAGGCAGCTTACGCGGCTGAGGCGCAAGCCGGTGGACGACATACTGTCCGAAAATCGCTGGTGATAACCGGGCGGGGTGTCGAGGCTGCGCGACGCCGGGACGGCGCCGCGGATACCCTGCAGCAAAAAAGCGCGGCTACGCGTACTTGATCGAGCCCAGGCCGTCCCCGGGGTCCCCGACAGCCAGCGCCTTGCTGTCCGGCACCTTCATCTCCTTGAGCAGCGCCTGGGTCAGTTGACCCAGCTCCTCGGTCGGGTGCTCGAATTTCAGTCCTACCTGGTACAGCTCCATGTTGCCGAGCTGGACCGGCTCCTGGCGCACAACGCGGGCGCGTAGCTTCAACGTGCAGCCCTCGTCGGGGGTGCTGATAACGGCCTGGAGCGATTGTCCCACCTGCAGGGGGTCGGGCACTGTGATACCCAGCCCGCCCACGGAGATGTCGTCCAGTGTGGCCTCGATTTCCAGCGCGTCCTCGAAGTGGATGTCCAGGCGCTGGGTCAGGCGCGCGTGCTCGCGCTGGCCTTCGGTATCTCCCGACTGGGCCAGCAGTTCGAGAATCTTTTCAAGCTCCGGTTCGTCCTGGGCGCGGATTTTGGTGAAGCGCACCGCCATGCCCTGGCCGTCGCCCTCCACGAGGCCCCACTCGCGCAATACCTTTGCCTCGATCGAGATGGCACCACCTCCGGGTTTGGGCAGGATGAGCCGCAGGGTCTCCCCTCCGTTCATGCGCACCTCGTCCACGCGCACGGCCGCGCCGCCCCAGGAAATGTTTTCCAGGTTTGCTGAAACGGGGTCCGTTTCCCCGGGCCAGCGCACCTTAACCGGTGCGGTGACGTTGATGCGGAATTGCTTGCGTTTTTCCACGGTGCCGTCGCTGACTTCCTCGGTAGCCTCCGCGTCGGTGTCGCGCTCCGCCTCGGCGATGCGGACGATTTCCAGCGCCTCCTCCGCCAGCACATTGCCGAGACTGGCGAGTTGGGTCGCGGTGGAATCGTCGTCGCCTTCCTCCTCGGCGGCGAGGATCTGGTCCATCGACTGGCGCAGTGCGACGAAGCCACCTTCCTCACGGTGCTGGGAGACACTGAGTGCCAGTAGTTTCACGCAGGCCATGAGTTCGTCGGGTGTCGCCCCGGCGAAGAAATTCTGTGATACCTCTTTCATGATGCCCCGATACTCGTAAATACAATTTAGTGTTATGAATTTCCGTAGGGTTGAATGTAAAAAAAACCGCACGGCGTGACAACGCCCCAGCGCCGGAAAAGTGGAGAAAACGGCAATTGGTGATTTTCACAGTTTGTGGTTGACACGCAGCCAGGAAAGGGCGCCCGCAGCAGAATAGTGTGGGAGATTGATGGAAAAACTGCCCTGGGCGTTGGGAAAATGTGAACTGCGTCGCAGTGATGAGGCGCCCGACTTCAGGCGGGGGAGGCTGGAAACACCGCGAGCGGGTGGGTGGTGGTCAGCGCAAGGGCCACGCGTTCCCCGGGATCGGCCTGCATCTCGTGGCTGGTGCGCACGCGCACCAGCGGGCCATCGTCCAGCGCCACGCAGTAGAGCCAGGAACCGCCTTCGAACTGCGCGGTACGCACCTCGGCATTGCCGCCACTGCTGACCGGTTCCAGTGCACAATCGTCGGGGCGCACCAGCACATCCACCGCCCCGGCGACGCCCTCAACCACGCAGGCGGGTGACGTCCCGATGGCCGTGGTGGCGGTATTTCCCTCGAGCGTACCCGGGAGGAAACTGGCCTCGCCGAGAAATTCCGCGACGAAACGATTGGCGGGCTGGCCGAAGCAGCGCTGCGGCGTATCCAACTGCTCCAGCCTGCCCTCGCGCAGGACGCCGACGCGATCGCCGACGGACAGGGCCTCCCCCTGGTCGTGAGTCACCCAGACCGCAGGCACGCCGGCGCGCTTGAGGGCGTCGCGGATTTCCCAGCGCAGGGTGTCTTTCAGCGCGGCGTCGAGATTGGACAGGGGCTCGTCGAGCAGCATGAGCGAGGGCTCGTGGGCGAGGGCCCGGGCGAGCGCAACGCGCTGCTTCTGTCCCCCCGACAGCGTGCCCGGTTTGGCCGCGCGGAAGTCCTGCATGCCCAGCAATTGCAGCCAGTGCTCGGCCAGTCGGTTGTCGCGCAGTCGAAAGGCAACGTTCTCCAGCACGCTCAGGTGTGGAAACAGCGCGAAGTCCTGGAACACCATGCCCACGCCGCGCTTTTCCGGCGGTACCGGGCGCGCGGCGGTGGCGTGCCAGTCGCCCAGCGCAATACTGCCGGTACTGATGGGCACCAGGCCCGCGAGGGCCTGCAGGATCGTGGTCTTGCCGCAGCCGGTGGGGCCGACCAGCATCAGGATTTCGTCGCTGCCCAGTTGCAGGTCGAGGTCGGAGACGACGCGGGTGGAACCGTAGTCTACGGAGATGGAATTGACGTTGAGCATCACGGGCGATTATCGCCGAAAACCCCGAACTCTGCCCGGCGCTCCCCGAGGAGCATCACCAGCAGGCCCAGCCCGGAGATCAGTACCAGCAGCAGGCCGGGCACCGCGGCGCGCCCGAAGTAGCCGGCCTCGTACACCCGCCACAGGTAGGTGGCGAGGGTCTCGAAGCCGATGGGCGCGAGTAGCAGTGTCGCCGGCAGTTCGCGCATGGACTCCAGGAAGACCAGGGCGGCGCCGGCGATCATGCCGCGCCGCGTCAGCGGCAGGGTCACGCGCCTGAAAGCCTCGCCGGGGCCGGCGCCCAGGACGCGGGCGGCCCGCACCAGGCTGCCGTCCAGGGACTCGGTCGTGGAGCGGATCGATCCCACGGCCAGCGGCAGGAAGCGCAGCACGTAGGCGATAACCAGCAGCAACAGCGACTGGTAGATGAGCGGCAACTGCATCCCGATATAGACCAGTGCCGTGCCCATGACAATACCGGGGACACCGAAGCCGAGATAGGTGACCCGCTCCATAAAGCGCCCGGCAATACCGCTCAGCGCTGCGTGGGCGACGGGAAGGGCCAGGACCACGGCCATCGCCGCCGCCAGCACCGAGGCGTGGGCGGAGTTGACGGCGTAGTCCATGTCGAACCCGGCGGCGCCCTCGCGCAGCAGCCACAGGAAAAAAATCCCCAGCGGCAGCACCAGCGCCAGCAGGAAGACAGGGGATAGGGCGGTGAGGATCAACGGCACCTGCGCACCGCGCGGCCAGAGTACGAGATGGCGACCCGGCGGCTCGGGGGTCGCCGCAAAGCGCGATTCCAGGAACAGCACCAGCCCCACTATGGCCAGCAGCTGCAGCGACAGCAGCGCGGCCTGGCTCAGGCCGAAGGCGTTGTACTCCACATAGATCATGCGCGTGAAGGTGTCCACGCCCATGATTGCCGGCGTACCGAAATCGGACAGGGCATACAGCGCTGCGAGCAGGGCGCCCGCCGCAATACCGGTGATTGCCCGGGGCAGGACGATGCGCCACAGGCACAGGGGCAGCGAGAGGCCCAGCGTGCGGGCCGCGTTCACCTGGCTGGCGTCCTGGCTGAGCAGCGCCGCGCGGGTCGTCAACAGTACAAAGGGGTAGGTGTATAGCGTCATGACTACCGCCGCGCCCGCCATACCGTCAGCGGCGGGTGTGGACACACCCAGCAGGTTCTCGATCTCACCGCCCGGACCGAACGCAGCGTAGAAGGTGAACGCGCCGATGTAGCTCGGCAGGGCCAGCGGCGCCGCGAGAATGACCAGCCACAGTTTCGCAAGGGGGATGCGCACGTAAGCGGTCAACAGCGCCAACGGAACACCCAGCAGAACGGACCCGAGGGCGGTCAGGCCGGTGAGCAACAGCGTGTTGCCGAGCAGCGCGAGATTGCGCGCCTCCAGCAGGCCCCAGGGGCCCTCCACCAGCCCGAACAGCACCAGCACCGGAGCCGCGGCGAACAGCGCGATGACCAGTGCAGGCAGGTAGGAGACCGGCGGCGGCCTCATAGCACCCCGGCGTCGCGCATCAGGTCGAGGGTGGGTCGCAGGTCGGCGAGTTGGGTGAGGTCCAGTTCCGGCGGATCGATGCCCGCCAGTGGCGGCAGTCCCGGTGGCAGTTCCACGCCCTCGACCAGCGGAATTTCATAGGCTTCCCTGGCGAGGTAGGACTGGACCTCCTGCGTGAGCAGGTAGCGGATGAAGTTGACGGGAAGCTCGCCGTCACCGAGCGCCAGGATGCCCGACGCGTTGACCAGGCAGCCTGCATCGTCTCGGCTGAAGGCGAGGTCCACCGCCGCGTCGGGCTTGCCGGCTTTCAGGCGCAGCGTGTAGTAGTGGTTGGCAAAGCCCACGTCGACCTCGCCGCGCTCCACACCCATGACAACCCCGAGCTCTCCCGCGTAGGTGCGTGCATTCTTCTTCACGCGCTGCAACCAGTTCGCGGTGGCCTCTTCGCCCTCCAGGATGCGCATGGCCGTGACGAAGGACTGGAACGAGGCGTAGGCCGGTGCCCAGCCCAGCTTCAGCCCGCTGTCCGGCACCGCCATGATGTCTGTCGGAATGTCCTCAGCGGTGAGGCGGCCGGTGTAATAGGGGAGTGTGCGTATGCGGCCGGTGACCGGTGCCCAGTGGTCGTAGCGGAACTGTGGCTGCAATTGTCCTGTCAGGTCCGCGGGCAGCTTGCGCGCCAGCCCCTCATCGCTCACCAGGCCGATGGCGCCGGCGTCCACGGCCCAGAAGACATCCGCCCGGCTCACACCGGCCTTGCCCTCGGCGACGATGGCGTTGGCGAGGGCCGCCGTGGGACCGCGTCTTACCCCTAGCTTGAACTTGGGGTTGCGTTTCTCGATCGCGGCCAGGACGTTTTCATACAGGCCGCCCTCGCCGCGGCCGAGGTACAGGGTCAGCTCGCCTTCGAGAGGCGGCAAGTCCTCGACCGAGGGAGCGCCCGCGGTCCACGCGGGCGTCCACGGCCAGGCGCCCAGCGCTGCGGCGGCCGCTAAGCCCTCGAGAAACTGGCGGCGCCGCATTCAGAAGACGTCCGAGCGGCTTTTTTCGGCTTCGACCAGCAGTGCCCGGGCGCGGTTCAGCTTGGTCTCCATGGTCTCGACGACTTTGCGCACCTCGTCCACCGACTTGCCGTCCTGGATCGCCTTCGGGAGCGTGACGTTGAAATCGATCTCGAGGTCCTCGACCAGGTCGGCGTCCTGTTCGATCAGCGCGCCTTCCACGCCTTCGAATAGGTTGAGATAGGTCTCCTGGACGATGGTGATGGCTTCGTCGGACAGCTTCTCCGCGTATTTCGCAACGACCCGGTTGAGCTCGCGCTTGATCACGTCCATGGTCTCTACCGGCGTTGTGGCCTGGGTGTTCTCCACCGCGGGCAGCAGTCCCCGCTCCTGGTACTGGGCAGCCACCTTGACGGCCCCGAGCGACTGCCACAGCGTTTCCTCCAGTTTTTTCTGCTCGGCGCGTACGGTCGCGATCGGCTGCTCGTTCTCGATGGCGGTGCGCACGCCGAATAGGCCCTGCCAGATGGAGGCGTAGAGGGGGATGTAATTGGTCTCGATCGCGGAGTGGAATTTCACGGCCTCCCAGTGATCGACCACGGCCTCAGGCCTGGCGGCCTTGGCGCCGTCCTTTTCATAGGTGTCCACGATGCCGTCGACCTGTTCGTTCAGCCACACGACCTCCTGCGAGTACTCGTCGAGGTGGCCTTTCAGGTCGTTCACGTGTTCGCCGATAGCGCCGTCGGCGGCGATCCGGGGGGAGGTCAGGAACAGGGCCGCAAGGCCCAGGGCGGGCAGCAGCCTGCCCAGTGTCAGCGTAGTCAGGGTCATGGGGGTTTCCGACAGATAGAGTGCAAATGAGAATGGTACTCATTTGAATTTAAATAGCAAACCCAGGAGTGGCGGGGCCTGCGGGCTGCCGCCCCCCGGGGGTGGGCCACGCCGGCGGTGCTATATACTGCGGGGAGAATAACAGCAGTCCCGGAGCTGGGCCCATGAAAACCCCCCAATGGCTGGCCAGGCGCAGGAAGTCCGACCCTGAACTGCCCATGCGCACGCCCATCCCCTTCATTCACAACTACTCCAACGGCGAGTACCTCTACGAGCAGACCCCCAGGGACCGGCTGATCGAGCAGGCCATCTACAAGCGGGCGGACGAGGAGTGCCGCCGCCACGGCCTCGACCGGCGCGGCTTTCTCGCCAGCACGATGGGCATGATGGCGTCCCTCAGTGTGATCAATACCATCAGCGGCTGTAGTGGCGGTGGCGGCGGTGGGGGGAATGGTGACGGCGGCTACCAGACCTCGTCCGACTGCGAGGAGGGCGCGGGCCTGATCGACGGCCAGGACTACTTCGTTTTCGACATGCAGACTCACCACGTCGACGCCACCGAAGAGTACCGCACGCGCAACCCGCAGCTGTACAACGGTCTACCCCTGGTGTTTCCCGGCGGCGACTGCGAACTGGGCATGAACACCAACGACTGCCTGGACTTTGATCACTACGTGCAGCTGGTGTTTATGGAGAGCGACGTCACCATGGCGGTGCTCTCCGGGGTTGCATCGGAGAACTGCGAATACATCGAGCAGGGCACCTGCGGCCTGGTGATGGAGAACGACGTGATGGCCGAGGAGCGCGACCGCATTAACGCCGCGGCCAACCACACCCAGCGCATGATCAACCACTGCAACATCGTGCCCAACTCCAACCTCCCCTGGCAGTTGGACGAGATGCAGAACATCGCGGAGAACTACGGCGTGGTGGGGGGCTGGAAGCTCTACACCGGCTGGCGCCCCGCGGGCGGGCAGGGTTGGTTCATGGACGACCCGGATATCGGCATACCCGTGATCGAGAAGGGTATCGGACTGGGCGTGGAGACCTTCTGCGTGCACAAGGGGCCGCCGCTCGTCGGATTCGACAACGTCTACAACGATGCCAGGGACATGGGCGTGGTGGCGAAGGCGTATCCCAATGCGAATTTCGTCGTCTATCACTCCGGGCTCGGCTTCGTGAACCCGGTGACCGGCGAGGGCGGAGGCGTCGGCACACCCTACGACCCTGCGCTGGACGCGGGGACCAACAACGTCATCAAGGCGCTGGAGGACAACGGTCTCGGCCAGGGCTCCAACCTCTACGCGGAACTGGGGTCCTTGTGGGCCTCGGTGATGAGCGACTCGGTGGCGGCGCAGCACCTCATCGGCAAACTGCTCAAGCACTTCGGGGACGACAACGTGCTGTTCGGCAGCGAGTGCATCTGGTTCGTCTCACCGCAGCCGCAGATCGAGGCGCTGCTGGCCCTGGAAATCTCCGAGGAGTTCCAGGAGACCTACGGTTACCCGGAACTGACGGACGAGCGCAAGCGCAAGATACTGGGCCTGAACGCGGCGAAGCTCTACGGTATCGACCCCTGCGAGCGCCGCGACCAGATCGATACCTCGGCGCTGGGGATTGCCAAGCTCGGTATCGACTCCGAGTTCGGCGAGCGGCGCTGGGTGTTCAACGAACCCCTCGGACCGACAACCCGCCGGGAGTTCATGAGCATGGCGCGCTACAACCTGGCGAGAAACCTGCCCGGCTAGGGTGTTCTAACCCCTGCTTCAATCACGCGATGGCCGCCGCGACCTCCGCCGCCGCCTCCATGGCGCCTTCGATGTAGCCCACCCCGGTGCAGTCGCCGATCGTGTGCACCGCGATCCCCGCAGCACGCAGTTCGTCGGCCAGGGACTCGTCCCCGGTCGCGCCGGTGGCGACGATGACATGGTCCGCATGTACGCTGCGCTCCTGGCCGCGACTGTTGTGGTAGGAAACGCGGTGGTCGCCGATCGCGATGTCGGTCGCACTGGTGCGCAGGTCGACCCCGAGGTGCTTCAGTTCGTCGATCAGGCGCATCCGGCGCACGAGGAACAGCCCCCTGCCGAGCTGGCCCCCCGACTCCAGGACGGTGACGCGGCGGCCGCGCTCCGCGAGAAACTCCGCGAGTTCTAGCCCGACCAGTTCGCCGCCGACCAGGGTGATGTCCCTGCCCAGCGGCAGCCAGGCCCTTGAAGCCAGCCGCATGATGCCGGGCCGTGCGGTGAGTGTGGTTCGCGCCGCGAGACTGACCAGCGAGCGCGACAGGGGGTCGACCTTGCGCGCCAGGGCCGGGCTGATATCGCCCGCCATGAGCGCGCGCATTTCGTCGCCGCTGAACACGAAGTCCCGATCGGCGCCGGGTATGTCGGGCATGTCGCGACGGGCGCCCGTGGCGACCACCACCTCGTCGACACCGAGTTGTTGCAGGAGGGCAGGGGTGGCCGTGGTTTCCAGCCGCACGTCGATGGCGGAATCGGCGACCTGGTCGCGCAGCCAGCGCAGCAGACGCTGGTTCGGCTCGTAGGGAATGGCGGCAAACTGCAGGGTTCCCCCCAGCCGCGCAGATGCCTCCAGCAATGTCACGCGGTGTCCTCGCCGGGACAGACGGCGCGCGGCCTCCATGCCGCCGGGACCGCCGCCGACCACCGCGATATGCCTGCTGTTGTCGGTGGCCACCAGTGTGCGCTCGCGCTCGCGCGCGGTATCGGGGTTGACCGCGCACTTCACCGCGTTCTTGATGTAGATCTGGCTCGCGCAGCAGTAGCAGTAGATGCACGGACGAACCTGCCCGGGCTGGCCGGCGGTAATTTTGTTCGGCAGGTCGGGATCCGCGAGAATCTTGCGCCCCATGCTGAAGAAATCGAAGTGGCCGCCGCCAATATGGTCGTCGGCAGAATCCGCTTCGATGCGGCCCGCGCAGATGATCGGTACGTCCACCACCCCCTTGATGGCCCTGGCGTTGGCCACCAGGTGTTCCTCGGGGTGGGGAATATTGGACTCGGCGTGGGTCGCGCCGACATTGGGGTTGTGATACCCGGAGACAGCGATGGCATCGACCCCGGCCGCGGCGACCATGCGGGCTGTTGCCATGGCATCCTCCAGGGTGATGCCCTCCTCGCGACAGAACTCCTGTGAATCGAGTTTGACCCAGACGGGAAAGTCGTTGCCGACAGCATTGCGCACCTCGGCGATGATCTCCAGCAACAGTCGCGCCCGGTTCTCCAGGCTGCCGCCGTACTCGTCGTCGCGCTGGTTCATGGCAGGCGACAAAAACTCGGAGATGATATAGCCGTGGCCCGCGTGAATTTCTACCGCATCGAGCCCCGCCAGTCGCGCGCGCACCGCGGCGCTGGCGAAACGCTGCTTCACCGCCGCGATGTCCTCGAGGTCCATCACGCGGAATTCGGGGCGCGGTGCCTCCGGATCCCAGAGCGACGCGATCTCCTCTTCCAGCAGGTAGTTACCGAGATCGGTCTGCCCGGGCGGAGGCTGCGAGGGTATGAGTACGGGACGGCCCATGGGGTTGGCGACGGCCACGAGGCCGCCGTGGTGAATCTGCGCGGCGATCTTTGCACCGTGGTGGTGGCAGGCCTCGGCCACCGCCCTCAGGCCCGGAATGTGGCTGTCCTCGGAAATCGCTACCTGCCGCGGTTGCACGCTGCCCTCGGGCCACGCCACCCCGGTGGCGCCCATGACGATCAGACCGGCGCCCCCCGCGGCCTGCCGCTCGTGGTAGGCGAGAATGCGGTCGCCGCAGCTGCCGTCCTCCTCCCCGAGATTGACTCCCATCGCGGCCACGGCCATGCGATTTTTCAGGGTCATGCCGCCGATGCGGCCCGGCTGTGTCAGGTTGGGAAATCTGGCGGCCACTTGGGCTCCCCCCGGCGATGTCCAGGGTCACACTGTAATGAATTCCCCGGGCCGCGGGTAGGTGTGGCTATAAGCCGGCGTCGCTGTCGGACGCCTCCTCCAGGAAGGCGATGGTCTGGTCGATAACTGCCCGGTCGCGCATCATGAAGGTGTGGGTCACCGGTAGTACTACGTGGGCCGCCGCGCCCTCCAGCCGTGTGGATGCCACCGAAACCTTCCCGTCGTCCGGTCCCGGCAACAGGCTGGAGTAGAGCGGATTCAGGCTGCGGTCGCCGGCAATGACGGCGAGGTCGAACGCCGCGGGACCCAGCCGGCGGGGAACGGCATCAGCCCCCGTGCCGAGCTGGTGTCCCGCGGGTCCGTTTACCCAGGAAAAACCGGGGAGCTCGGCCATGTGATCGACCAGTTCGCTGCCCTGGTTGGGTGGTCCCAGCATGACCACGCGGCCGAGATTATCGATACTGGCGTCCGCAAGGTATTGCCGGACGAGGATGCCGCCCATGGAGTGGGTCACGAAGTGAACGCGCGCGGCGTCGCCACAGCCGGCGACGGCTTGTGGTACAACCTCGGCGGCGAGGGCCTCCACACTCGCCTCGGTCGAGGGGTAGTCGACGTTGTTCACCCGGTACCCGTGCTCCTCCAGGGCCTCGGCCATGGTCGACATGGAGCTGCTGCTGCGGGCCAGGCCGTGCAGCAGCACCACGCAGTCGGCCGACACCGCAGGTGCCAGGGTCACGAGGCAGAATGCCAGGGTACGGGCCAGTCTCACCGGTTCGTCCCTACGCCCCGGCGGGCTGCAGGCCCTGTTTCAGGCGCTCGAGTACCGCGGCGACGCGCATACTCTCGTTGTCCTTCCCGACCGCGCGCAGCGTTCGGTCGACAGCGCTGCCGCTGAGGCGTTCGTCGGCCTCCTCCACGCCATCCTCGAGGTGGGTGAGTGTCTCGATACCGCCACTGATGGCCACGCGCGTCTCGCGCAGGGCAACGAGGCGGCCGCTGACGGTGTCCCCCGGTGCCAGCGGTCGCGTGCCGCCGTTGCCGAGCTGTGCCTCCAGCAGCTTCAGGTCGCGACGGTGATCGCTGAGTTCGCTGAGCAGCTTGCGCAACAACAGTTCCTCCCGGGCAATCATCTCGCAGGTGCCAACAAGGCGCTGCTGCAGCGCCTCGCGATGCAGCTCCAGGCAAGCGATCTCCCGCGCGCTCGCCTGCAGCAGGTCCTCGGTCAGCGTCGACTCGTCGAGCACCTGCACCTGCGACTCGCGCTGCGCGATCTTGCGCTGCGCCCGCTCCAGCTCCGCTTCCAGGTCCTTGCGGTTGGCGATCATGGCGCCGAGGGCGTCGCGCCTGCGGGCCAGCAGTCCCTCAGCGTCCCGAATCTCCTGGCGGTAGATTCGCACACAGTTTGCCTCCGTTACCTGCTCCACACTGTCGTGTACCGTGGCGCGGAACAGGGTGTGCATCTTGTCTATCAGTCCCATGGTGACCTCCTTCAGCCTGCGTCCAGTTCGCGAATCATGCGGTTGGTGCGTGCCTCGCTGATCTTGTTGTGCAGCTGGCCTGCCTCGTGGTCGTCGCGCATGGTTTTCGACAGCGTGATGGCCGAGGACACCAGGAACAGCGAGCTGATCATGAAGTAGCCCTTGACCATGAGAGGCCCCTCCATGTTGTAGATTCCCAGCACGGTGGCGAGAATCGCCACGACGAAGGATATCTTCACGAAAAAAGACCACTGGGCGGAGTTGCCTCCTATATTGGGTGTTTCCATCTTCGATGCCTCCCGTTACGGTTGTGATGGACGGGGACATGCTGGCCCGCGCGGCGCCCGATTACAAAGCTTCCCCGCGAGGTCGCGTCGCACCGGCCCGGGAGTATCGCCCGGTGATACCCTCAGCCGCCGGGTTGCCTGCGGAAGGGCGCGAAACCCTGGTAGTGCCAGTCCCGTACCGCGAGCAGCAGGGTATTGCCGCGGCGGTCCTCCAGGGGCAGCGCGGCATCCTCCCGGTTGAGGATGTCGAAATCCCTGGCGAGCTGGCCGAGCTTGCGTCGCAGTTCGGCGTTGGATGCGTCGGAGAGCATGCCGTTGAGCACGATCAGCTCGTTCTCCTCGCGTTCGAAGCGCGCGGAAAAAAAGTCCTTCTGGATGACCCGCAGGAACACCTTTTCGATCGGCCCGCCGGGCAGCCAGCCGAAGTTGGTTGCCACCAGCAGGCGGATGCGGTTGCCCGGTTGCAGTTCGATGATGCGCAGGCGGTCGAGGGTGGCGAGTTTTTGCACCAGCTCGTGTTCATCGAAGGTGTAGTACTGGAGGATGTCGTCGAAGCGCCAGTGGTTCAACACGCAGACCGTGATCAGCAACAGCGCGATATCGGCGGCAATCTCCTCCTCCTGCTCAGTTGCGAGTCGTTGCAGCTGCCCGCGCTGGCGCTCCATGTGCTGCACCAGGTCGGAGATCTCGCAACCCGCCAGGGCGCAGATCGTGTCCAGCTCCCCGAGGCTGAAGTCATTGCGCGAGAAGCGCCGCTTGACCGAGGACTCCGAGAGGTCCAGGGCGGCCCCCACGTCGGCGTATTTCACCCCGCCGCCGCGGAGAATGCTCTTGAGTGCGTCTACCAGTGCGCTAACCTGTGCCATGGGGATGCTCGCTATCAAGTATCAAAATATGGCACCTTAGGCACCATTAGGTGCTACATTGTCTATCAAGGTAGCGCAGAAAGCCACCTTTGCCCATAGTTGGGGACAACACAAACGGCATCAACCGGAGGACAACATGTCCGCCCTTAGAAAAATAACGGGCTTTGCGCCCTACCTGCTGGTGGTCTTTCTCAACGCGTTCGTCGACCTGGGGCACAAGATCGTCATCCAGAACACGATCTTCAAGACCTACTCGGGCCAGGAACAGGTGGTGCTGACCGCCATTGTCAACGGCCTTATCCTGCTGCCCTTTATTCTGCTGTTCTCTCCCGCCGGGTTCCTGGCGGATCGCTTCAGCAAGCACCGCATCATCCGCCACGCCGCCCTGGCGGCGGTCGGTGCCACCCTTGCGATCACGTTCTGTTACTACCAGGGCTGGTTCTGGGCGGCGTTCCTGCTCACGCTTGCCCTCGCTGTGCAGAGTGCTGTCTACAGTCCCGCGAAGTACGGCTATATCAAGGAACTGGTCGGGCAGCAGCACCTGGCCAATGCCAACGGTACCGTACAGGCCGTCACCATCGGCGGCATCCTGCTCGGCACCTTCGTCTTTTCCATGATGTTCGAGGCGCTGCTCGCCGACAGGTTGATCACCAGCCCGGGTGAGACGATGGCGGCGATTGCGCCGATTGGCTGGACCCTGGTGGCTCTAGCAACTGTGGAGTGGCTGATCAGCCTGCGTCTGCCGGCGCGCCGCGAGGGCGACAGTGCGCAGCGTTTCGAAGTGCCGCAGTACTTGAAATTGCAGTACCTGAAACACAATCTCTCGGTGATCAACGGTTCCACCGCCATCAGGCTATCCATTATCGGCCTGGCGACCTTCTGGGCGATTTCCCAGGTGTTGCTCGCGGCTTTTCCCGCCTTCGCCAAGGACACGCTCGGCGTGACCAACACGGTGGTGATCCAGGGCGTGCTCGCCTGTTCCGGTATCGGTATTGCGATCGGCAGTGTCATCGCCGGCCGCGCGTCGCGCAACTACATCGAGACCGGCCTGCTGCCGATCGCCGCGCTGGGTATCAGCCTCGGCATCATGGTACTTCCCGGACTGGACAGTACGATCAGCATGGCGCTGGCGTTCCTGCTGGTGGGTGTCATGGGCGGCATGTTCATCGTACCCCTCAACGCGATGATCCAGTTCAAGGCACATGAGAGCCGCCTGGGTACCATTCTCGCCGGCAACAACTGGGTGCAGAACGTCGCAATGCTCGGCGCCCTGGCGCTGACCGCTACCTTCGCCGTCGCCGGTATCGACAGCGTGGGCTTGTTTTACATACTCGCCGCAGTGGCGATCATCGGTACCGGCTACACGGTGCGGCAACTGCCACACTCGCTGGCGCGCATCATCGCCACGGCGGTCCTGAAGCGCCGCTACAAGCTCGATGTGGTCGGCTTCGAGAACCTGCCCCAGTCGGGGGCCACCCTACTGCTGGGCAACCACATCTCCTGGATCGACTGGGCCCTGGTGCAGATCGCCTGCCCGCGCCCGGTGCGCTTTGTGATGCTGCGCCGCATCTACGAGCTGTGGTACCTCAAACCTTTCTTCAAACTGTTCGGCGTGGTGCCCATCGCGGCGGGGCAGAGCAAGGACAGCATTGCCACCATCAACGAACTCCTGAAAAAGGGCGAGTGCGTGTGCCTGTTTCCGGAGGGCGCGATCAGCCGGAACGGCCACCTCGGCAAGTTTCACACGGGCTACCAGCGCATGGTCGAGGATGTGGAAGAGGGGGTTATCGTGCCCTTCTACCTCCACGGGCTCTGGGGCAGCAGCTTCTCGCGCGCGGAAGAAGGCCTGCGCGACCGCCGCGCCCCGGCGACCCGCCGCGACCTGATCGTCGCCTTCGGCAAGCCCCTGCCGCTGGACACGGACGCCGACCACCTCAAGCAGAAGGTATTCGAACTCTCCATCAATGCCTGGGATACCTACAGCCGCAATCTCGACCCGGTGCCCCTGGCGGTATTGCGTACCAGCCGTCGCCTGCGACACTCCGTCGCCACCATCAACAGCACCGGAGAGAAACTGACCTACCGGCAATTTGCCGCGGCCACCGCCTGTTTCGCCGGGGCCATTCCCGCGGCGAGGGAAGAGAAGAACATCGGTATCATGCTGCCCGCCAGCTCCGCCGCCGCGATAGCCACGGTCGCCGTCAGCCTGAAGGGGCGGGTAGCGGTACAGCTCAACTACACCGCCGGCGAAGCCGCGGTGCACAGCGCCGTGGAAAGCGCCGGGCTGTCCACCGTGCTCACCTCCCGCCAGTTCATGGCGCGGCTCGCGGAGCGCGGTATAGACCCCGACACGCTGTTGCCGGACTCCGTGGAGAAAGTGTTCCTGGAGGACGTGCGCGAACAGCTGCCGCGCTGGAAGCTCGCCGTGGCGGCCGTGCTGCACACGCTGTTGCCGTCGCGCTGGTTCTACCGCCTCTACGGTCGCCGTGTCGAGACGGACGAGACCTTCGCCATCCTGTTCAGCAGCGGCAGCGAAAGCGCACCCAAGGGCATCGAGCTGTCGCATCGCAACGTGATGTGCAACATCAAGCAGGTCAGCGACGTGCTCAACACGCGGGTGGACGACGTAATGATGGCCTGCCTGCCGCCGTTCCACTCCTTCGGTCTTACCGTCACCACCCTGCTGCCCCTGGTGGAGGGTATTCCCATGGTGTGCCACCCGGATCCCACCGATTCCCTCGGGGTGGCGAAGGCGATAGCGCGCTACCAGGCGACTCTCTTGCTGGGCACCTCGACGTTCCTCAGTTTCTACGCCCGCAACCGCAAGGTGCACCCGCTCATGCTGGAGTCCCTGCGGATCGTCGTTTCCGGCGCGGAAAAACTCTCGGACCGGGTGCGCGCGGAATTCGAGAGCAAGTTCCAGCGGCCCATCTTCGAGGGCTACGGCGCCACGGAGACCACGCCGGTGGCCAGCGTCAATATCCCCGACGCTATAGACACCACCGACTGGAAGGTGCAGCAGGGCAGCCTCGCGGGAAGCGTCGGCATGCCTCTGCCGGGCACCTGCTTCCGGGTCGTGGACCCGGACAGCTTCGAGGAGTTGCCCCTGGGCGAAGACGGCCTCATTTTGATCTCCGGCAACCAGGTGATGCTCGGTTATCTCAACGACCCCGAGCGCACCGCGGAGGCGATACGGGAGGAAGACGGCCTGCGCTGGTATGTCACCGGCGACAAGGGGCACCTCACCGAGTCGGGGTTCCTCGTTATCGTCGACCGCTACTCGCGCTTTGCCAAGGTGGCCGGCGAGATGGTGAGCCTGACACGCGTCGAGCAGGCGGTGGGGGATACCCTCGCGGACGAGGGTGTCGAACTCGCCGCCACCGCCGTGCCGGACGCGCGCAAAGGCGAGAAGATTGTACTGCTCGCGTGCGGCGAGGATCTCGAGGAGAGCAGTATTCGCGACGCCCTCGGCGAGGCCGAGCTGGACCCGCTGCTGCGCCCGGCCCATATCCTGGTGGTGGAGGAGATTCCCAAGCTGGGCTCCGGGAAGCTGGACCTCACGCGGCTGAAGAGGGCGGCCCTGGAGGCATTGGAGGACTGAGGCCGGGCTATGATTCGGGGGGTTCAGCGCCTACAATCGGCCCTGGCCACCCGAATTCCGGGTTTTCCCACTGAACCCGGGGCGTCCATTGTCTTCCAGCCGATCGCTACTCGTTTTCCTGTTCGCCACGCTGCTGATCGATTCCATCGGGTTCGGCATCATCCTGCCGGTGATGCCCCAGTTGATCATGGAGGTCACCGGGGAGGACCTGTCACGGGCGGCCGTGCTCGGCGGCTGGTTGCTGTTTCTCTACGCGATCGTGCAGTTCTTCAGTGCGCCGCTGATGGGCAACCTGTCGGACCGTTTCGGGCGCCGCCGTGTGCTGCTGCTGTCATTGCTCGCCTTCGGCCTGGACTACATGCTGATGGGCTGGGCCCCGACTTTCGGCTGGCTGGTGCTGGGGCGTATGATCGCCGGTTGCGTCTCGTCTACCTGGGCCGTCGCCAACGCGGCCATCGCCGACACCTTCCCGCCTGACCAGCGCGCCAAGCACTTCGCGCTGCTCGGCGCGGCATTCGGCGGCGGCTTCATCCTCGGGCCGGTACTCGGTGGGTTCCTCGGCGAGCTCGGCTCCCGCGTCCCCTTCTACGCGACGGCGGGACTGGCGCTTGCCAACGCGCTGTTTGGCGCGTTCTTTTTTCCTGAAACCCTGGGCAAGGAAAAGCGCAGGACCTTTGAACTGTCTCGCGCCAATCCCTTCGGCGCCTTCCTGCAAATCCGCCGCTACCCGGTGGTGAGCGGGCTCGTCGTCGCGTGGTTCGTGTTCCTGATCGCCCACCACGCGCTGCCCTCCACCTGGAGCTACTTCACCATGGCACGGTTCGACTGGAGCGCAAGCCAGATCGGCTTCTCGCTCGGCTTCGTCGGCGTGTTGATGATGATCGTGCAGGCGTGGCTGATACGCGTGGTGCTGGACGCCTGGGGCCCCGGCACCACGGCGGTGCTGGGACTGGGCGGCGCGATGATCAGCTTCCTGGGTTACTCGCTGGCCTGGGAATCCTGGATGATCTACCTCTTCCTGGTGCTGGGCGCGACCCAGGGATTCCTGTCGCCGGCGGTGCAGGGGCTGATGTCAGCGCGCATCCCCGCCGATGCGCAGGGCGAACTGCAGGGCGCCCTGGGGTCGGTGATGAGTCTCGCCACCATCTGCAGCCCCCTGGTGATGACCAACCTGTTCGGTTATTTCACGTCCGAGGCGGCACCGGTGTACTTCCCGGGCGCGCCCTATTTCCTGTCTTTCCTGCTCTGTGTGGTGAGCCTGGTGATCTTCCTGCCGCAGCTCAGACAGGCGGGCACCCCCCGGCCAGCGCCGGACTGAGGGGTTTTTCGGGACCCACCTCACAAAACCAGCCCCCGGGACTTCTGCCCTGTCGCTTCTTTATATACCGTTCAAGTCTGCGGCAATCCGCAGCGCTGGAAACCGGGTTGAAGCGTGTCGTGAAAATCGACTCATAATCCCTCGTTTTCTAAGGGGTTTTAGGCCCTGTAGACATTCCCGCGACAGGTGACTAGACTCAGTGGGCTGTGGACATAACCTAGTATTTTCAAAGGTTTTTTCGGTGTAGGCATGGCGAAGATAGCGATTATAAAACTGTTCAATGGCCTCAACCTCGCGCCCGCACAACTCTCGGGGCAGCTCCGCGCGGCGGGTCACGACACCAAGATCATCTATTTCAAGGAGACCCTCTCCCTGCCGACCGAGCAGGCAGCCGGCTACGAGGAACTGGAATATCCCGGTGTGGGCTTCGTCGCCAACGCGAAACATTTTTCTGTCGACCTGTACAAGCCGATCAGTGATGACGAGGTCCGCCTGCTGGTTCAGGAGCTGAAAGACTTCGGGCCGGACTGTATCGGCTTCACCGTTTTCTCCGGCCTGGTCAAGGTCTGCGGCCAGGTCAACGATATCCTGCGCGAGCACTTCGACGTCCCCTATATCTGGGGCGGCCCCGGCCCGACCCTGGAGCCCGAGCGCAGCATCAAGTTTGCCGACATCCTCTGCATCAATGAGGGCGAGGAAGTCATGGTCGAACTGGCGAACCGCCTCGACAGCGGCGAGGACTACTCCACCATCCAGGGGACCTGGTGCAAGGTCGGTGACGAGATTGTCAAAAACGAAAACCGGCCCCTGATGGCGCTGGACGACCTGGCGCAGCCCGACTGGGACCCCGTGCACTACGTCTACGTCAACGGCGACAAGGTCGAGAGACACTATTACCCGGAGCAGGACTCCAAGGCCTACTCCATCATGACCCAGCGGGGCTGTCCCTTCTCCTGCCATTTCTGTATCGAAAGCAAGTACCAGGATATGTTCGGGCGCAAGAATTCGCTGCGCCGCAAGTCCATCGACCTGATCATGGAAGAGCTGCACTGGGCCAAGGACCACCTCGATATCAAGAAGGTCATGTTCTACGACGACGTGTTCACGGTGCACCCGCGCTGGCTGGACGAGTTCCTGCCGCGCTACCGGGACGAGATCGGCCTGCCGTTCTGGTGCTACACGTATCCCACCACGCATACACCCGAGCTGCTGGCCAAGCTTAAGGACGCCGGCTGCGTAGCGGTGACGATGGGTGTGCAGTCGGGCAGCGAGCGCGTACTGAAGGAGCACTTCAACCGGCCGACCAAATCCAGCCGTGTAATCGAGGCGGCCCGTGAGATCGTGGATGCGGGCATCACCGGCTTCTTCGACCTGATTACCAAGGTCGATTTCGAGACGGTGGACGACCTGGAGGAGACCTTCGAGTTCCTGCTGGAACTGCCCATCGAGATGAACACCTTCATGTTCCCGCACATGACCAATTATCCGACTTACGCCTACAGCGAATCGGTGATTGCGGCGGAGAATGCGGGCACCCTGAATCCTCCGTCGGACGAGGATTACGACTTCTACCACCACCTGTACCTGCTTACCCGGTCGACCCTGTCGGTCAGCAAGATTCGCGAGATCCGCAACGACCGGAAGTACCGCGAGAATCCGGAGCTGATGCAGGAGTTCTTCGATCACAAACCCGTGATCAACTTCACCGACCCGATTCCCGAGCGCGTCCGCCAGGCGGGCTAGGCCCTCTCAGGCACGGAGTATTGCGCGCGCTTCAGTCGCGCGCCGTTTCAGGATGCGTCCTACCAGGCCAGGGGAATCTGGCTCTTGGAAAACATCGACTCCCCGAAAAACCAGGTTTCGATCGCGTAGCGCAGGGTGGTGAAATCCTCCCTGTACTGGGTGCGGTGCAGGTAGAAATGATCGAAGAAGAAGGCGTCGCCGGAGTGAAAAACGGGGGCCACCGGGGTGTTCATCGAGGTGCTGCTGTTGATGTGGGAGTCGCTGACCGACCAGTCGAAGGTGGCGCCCTCCGCGGAGGCGATATCATTCAGGCGCTGGGGAACGAGGTCCATTCCGGGCGCCCCGGTGTCACCGCCGCATTCTGTAAGGGGCAACCACAGGTTGATGGTGTTGATGTCCCTGCCCATGAACGCGCCGTCCTGGTGCCAGCCGTCTTCTTCCACGGGCAGCACGGACCGGCGCAGCACCCATTTCTTGACGCTCAGGCAGGGAGCTTCCCCGAGGTACTCGGTGACCAGCTCCTTGATGCCGTGGGCCTCGAACAGCTCGAGGAGTGCCTCCGCCACCGAGGGTGCTTCCGCGGCCATGACCGCGCCCACCCTGGTGTTGAACATGCGCAGGGCCGCGAGCTCCATGATGCCGTCCGGCAGGATAGAGACGAGGTTTTCCGGGGGGCTGAAGAACGCGTTGGAGAGCGCCTTCTTTTCCTTCGGTGGCAGGGCCACCGCCTCCAGCGAGCGGTCGATGGCGCCGGGCAGGGCGTCCACGACGTCGCTGGGAAATAGCCCGCGCACCAGCAGGGCGCCGTGGCCCTGCATCGCCTCCCTGAGGATGTCCGCGTTCAGTTCCTGCGGTGTAACTTCGGGTATTTCCCCCGTTCCGGTGGCGGGAGCATGGGGCCCCGGCTTCACGATCAGCTCGCATGCGCCCGTCGGTTGTCGCTCGCGGTAGGCCTCGATGCGTTCGGCCATCGACGCGGCATCCGACGCCACGTCTCTCAACTCGAGGTTTTCGGGGGAAAGCTGCGTCGTGCCCATGCTGTCTACCGTCTCTCTACCGCTTCTTATTGTGCCAGGCTGATTTGCCAATCCAGTGCGCCACTCCAATGTACGGTTCAGTGTGCCGACCGGTCATGTCGCCGCCCGTCCAGGGTCCGACGGCCGGATAGTATGCATAATTTGCCCTGACAATCATAGTGACACACACGCGCTCCGCGGTCAGGGGCGGGCAGGCGGTCAGCGCGAAAAATGTGATACAGATCAATAATATGTGTTGGTTTCCAGGGAGAATCACCAGGCGCGATGACAGGTGTCGCCGCCGCGCAGGGCGTTCTTTTAAGCGCTGCCCAGAGATGATATCGTCGGCGTGTTTTTGCACGCACACAGAGGGATGAGAACGCGCATGGAGTACCGTTACCTGGGCAATTCGGGGCTGAAAGTGTCGGCCCTGTCCTTCGGCACCTGGGTCACCTGGAGTGACCAGATGGGCGAGGAGATCGCGTTCGAGTGCATGCAGGCCGCCTTTGATGCGGGGGTGAACTTCTTCGACACGTCCGAATCCTACGGCGACGGCAAATCGGAGATCGTGTTGGGCAATGCCATCCGGCGCGGGGGCTGGAAACGCTCCGACCTGGTGATATCCACGAAGTTGTTCTGGGGCGGGCCCGGCGCCAATTCCCGCGGCCTGTCGCGCAAGCGACTCGTCGAGGGGCTCAACGCCTCGCTGGAGCGACTGCAACTCGATTACGTGGACCTGTTGTTCTGCCACCGTCCGGACTTCCACACGCCGCTGGAAGAAACCGTGCGCGCGATGAATCACCTCATTGACCAGGGCAGGATTTTCTACTGGGGAACCAGCGAGTGGAGCGCCCAGCAGATTGTGGAGGCCCACGCCATCGCCGGCCGCCTCAATATGGTGCCACCGCTGATGGACCAGCCGGAGTACCACATGTTCAATCGCGAGCGGGTGGAACAGGAGTACCACCACCTGTACGCGCGCATCGGGCTCGGCACCACCATCTACAGCCCCCTGGCCAGCGGGCTGCTGACCGGCAAGTACAACGACGGCGTACCCGAGGGCTCGCGCGCCACGGTGCAATCCATGCGCTGGCTGTTCAACGACACGTTCTTCAGTGACGAGGCCAAGGCCAATATCGAGAAGGTAAAGCAGCTGACCCCCATCGCGGAGGGCCTGGGGTGCAGCATGGCGCAGCTCGCGCTGGCCTGGTGCCTGAATAACCCGAATGTCAGCAGCGTGATCACCGGCGCATCGCGGGTGGAGCAGGTGACGCACAACCTGGGCGCCCTCGACGTTGTGGAAAAGCTCGATGCGGAGGTGATGGAGCGCATCGAGGAGGTGCTGCAGAACCGGCCCAAGCCCGAGTTCGATTTTGTCCTGATGCAGTGATCCCTGGCCCCGCGTTGCCGGGTTCGTGAAACGGGAGTCCACCATTGAGGCATGGTGAATCCGGCGGTATCAGCCGCCGCGCCTTTATCGGTCTGGCAGCCGCGACCGGCGCGGGCGCCACCCTGTGGCATCTCGCCGCGGAGGACATTTCCCCACCGCCCGGCGACGGCTGGGATGCCGGAGACGTGGCGCACATACTGCCCGTTGTCAGCCACGAGCGCTTCGCACTCAAGGTCTCGCTGCGCCGACCGCAGGACAGTGCGCCGCTGCTGCGGGTGGGTGACCTGCGCATCACCGGTGAACAGACCGATACCGCGGGGTTGTTCTTCCGCTTCGATATCGCCGGCCTCGCGCCGGACACAGACTACCGGCTGCAGCTGTTCCGGCCCGGAGGCACAGCCCTCTGCGCCGACTGGCCGCTGCGCACCTTCCCCCATCCCGATGCCGAGGTGTCGCACTTCCGCCTGCTGGCCTATACCTGCGCCGGCGGTCCCGAGCACCTGTACAACTCGCGCCTGTTTCACGCCTGGTTGCCCAACGCGGTGCGCCAGCACCTGTTTGCCCGCGGGCTTTCCTTCCGTCCCCACGCGGTGGTCGCCAACGGCGACCACGTCTACTGGGACCTGAAAAGTTCGGCGTTCCTGGGCAATTCCTGGCGCGCGAAACAGGTCGCGGGGCATTTCGACCCTACGCTACCCGTGCTGGGTACGGCCAACGAGCAGGTGCTCAAGCGGGCCATCGGGCCGCAGATCGCTGATCTCTACGGGGTGCGCTTCCGTTCCACCCCCGTGTTCTTCCTGCAGGACGACCATGACTACGGCGAAAACGACGAGGCGGACGATGTGCTGCGCACGTTTCCCCCGGACGCTTTCATGCTGGACCTCGCGCGTACGACGCAGCAGTTGTACTACCCCGAGCTGCCGCCGGGTGACCTGCCAGCAGCGTTCGTCAACGCGCGCTATGGCCTCGGGGAGAACTTCGGTGCACTGCGGTATGGAAAGCTGTTCGAAGGCCTGCTGTACGACTGCCGCCGCTTCCTGACCAACGAGCTGGACCCGGCGACTGGCCACACCGGCTCGGCCTTCCTGCCGTCGGCGGTGGAGCGCTGGCTTGTGCAGCGCACCGCGACCTCCAACGCCCGCCACCTGGCGCATATGCCCTCCACCCCCGTACTCTGGTCCGCGGGCAAGTGGGGCGAGTGGTATCCCGACTTCCTGCTGGAGGACGGCAGTCTCGGCACCGACGTGCCCAAACCCTACTGGCCCGAGGGCTGGCTGGAACAGCACGACCGTCTGATGGAGGCGCTCGTTGCCCGGGAGGACAGGACGGCGCTGTTCGTGTCCGGCGACCTGCACGCCACCGGGATGGGCCGCATCCTGGCGAATGCCGGCACCAGCTACGCCGCGAATCCCGTGTACAGCATACTCAGCGGCGCTGTCGGCACCGGCGCGCTCGGTTGGCCCTCGACCGTGCGCGGCACGGTCGGCGAGCCGGCAAAAGCGGTGGAGGCGGAAATTCTGCAGCAGCCCCTGGAGGAGAACGGCTTCAGCCTGCTGGACTTCGGCCCGGGGGATATGCGTGTGAGGCAGTTTCGCTGGCTGCCGTCGGCGGGAGTGGGAGCTATTGGCGCACTGGAGCCGTTTTTCGCCACGGGCGTGACGGTGCCCGGCTGAATTACCTCGACGTCAGCCCAGCTTCACCCACGCCGCGGGCAGGTGTTCTTCCACGAGGCGCGTGATACTGACGCTGATGATGTTGTGTTCCTGGCCTACCTCGCGGGCGAACAGGGAGTCGCGGCTGGTGCGCGAGATCACCATGGCCCCCGGGTACTTCTGCCGCAGCCACAGGCCCATGCGCAGGTTTTCCTCTTCGCGCCCGGTGCCCAGGACGAAAGCGGTGTTGTCGCCGCCGATGTCCACCGCCTGTTGCACCTGGTCCCATACCTCCGGATGCGCAATGTCTCCCTCGAACAGCTCCCGGCGGTAGCGCCCGGAAAACTCCATCTGCTCGTCCGCTACGAGCACCCTGCGGTTGGCGTCCCGATCGATGATCGCCACCGTGTCCAGTTCGCCCAGCGCACTGAGCTGCAGCTCTTCCAGGACGGTCTGTCCGAAGCGCCCAAACCCGGCGATCACGACGATGTCCTTGGACTGGGTTTCCTGGAACTGTTGCAGCATATGGCTGCGCACCAGGCCGGAGGCTGCGAGGTGATAGGTATTGAAAATTTCGCACCGCTGGGCGACAGGCGTGTTCTCCATGGAGCGCATGAAGCGCAGGCTGGCGCAGTGAATCACCACGCGATCGCCGATTGCCGGCATCAGCTCCAGCAGCGCGGCTGCCGCCTCGTAGCTGCGCAGGCTGTTGTCGCCGAGCAGGAATATCCTGCGCGCCTGGTCCGCGCGTAGCTGCTTGAGGAAAAAACCGTGGGTAATATCGCCGTTGACGACGATGGCGCCGAAGTTCTGCCGTAATTCGTCGGCGAGTATGCGGTCGTCGCTGTTGCTGACCACGACGACTGGAATACGCGCGTCGTGCTTCCTGAGCGCGCGCAGGGTGCTGAGGGTAAGCTCGCCATCGCCGACTATGATGACGTGGTGGCGCAGGCGTTTCAGGTACCAGCTCTGGGGCGCGAGGGCCCGCAACAGCGCGGTTATCAGGGTGGACGCCGCGAGGATCGGCGCCCCGAAATAGGATATCCATACCAGCACACGGCCGTAGAAGGGGCCCCCGAAGGGGGTGCCGAGGTCGACGCCACCGACGACAAACAGGCTGAGGCTGTAGTAGGCCTTGGTGAGTATCCCGGAATCGACGATCTCGGGCCGTTCACTGACAGCGACCCCCGACTCGAAGCCGACGATGGCGCTGATAAGAAAGAACAGCGCGCCGGCGGTGCGCCACGGAAACTTGCTATCGGGGGGTTGTTGGCCCTGCATGGGGCAATGATACCGGAAAAGGCGACCGGCGCGTGGCGCCGGATGACCACAATCGCGATCCGTTCAGTCGCCCAGCTCGAAGCGGACCGGCAGGGATTTCAGGCCGCCAACGAAATTGGCCCGGATCCACTGGGGGTCGCCCGCGAGCTCGATATGCTTGAGACGCGGCAGCAGTTCGCGGTAGAAGCGCGCGACTTCCAGTACGGCGAGGTGCATGCCCAGGCACATGTGCTCGCCGTAACCGAAGGCGATGTGCTGTTTCGGGTCGCGGCCGATATCCAGCGTGTGCGGATGGTCGAAGGCCTCGGGGTCGCGGTTGGCCGCGGGGTACCAGAGGGCCAGCGCGTCGCCCGCCCTGATCTGCTTGCCGTGCAGTTCGAAATCCTCGGTCGCCGTACGCAGCATATGCCTGACCGGCGACACCCAGCGCATCAGTTCCTTGCTGGCGCCGTCGTCGAGCTCCGGGTGGTCGCGCCACCGCGTCATTTGTTCGGGGTTGTCCAGCAGCGCCTTCATGCCCGCGCCCAGTACCGAAGAGGTGGTATCGTGCCCGGCGGTGGCGGTGATGATGAAGTAGCTCATCTGGTCGATCTCGCTCATGGGCTCGCCGTCGATCTCGGCATTGGCCAGGACCGTGGCGAGATCGTCCGAGGGGTTTTTCCTGCGGTCCTCGACGATCTCGGTAAAGTAACTGCCCAGGTCCATCAGGGTCTGCATCGACTCCGAACTATCATCCACCTCGCGCTGCAGGTCCGGGTCCATGTTGCCGAAGACCTCCTGTGTCAGCTTGAGCATGGTCTCCTCGGACTGTCGCGGCAGGCCCAGGATGGACATGATGATGCGCAGGGGATACAGCAACGTGATGTCCTTGACGAAGTCGCACTCGCCGTCCATATCCCGCATGCGGTCGACGTACTCTTTGCAGAGCTCCTTCACCTCTGCGTCCAGTTTCTCGATGGAGCGGGGCAGGAACCACTCCCGGGTGACCCGTCTCATCTTCAGGTGCTTCGGCTTATCCATGTGGATGAGGGTCTCGAGGCCGTTGCGGGTCCCGAACTGGGCCTCCAGCATGTCCTCGGCTTCCGATTGCAGGAGCACGGTCCGCGGTGCATTGAGGAAGGTATCGTTGCTGCTGCCGATACGCTTGATGTCGTCGTAGCGGCTGAGGGACCAGAAAGGCCGATACTCGGGATGCTCTACCCAGGCGACCGGGTCGTTCTCCCGCAGGTAATCGAAGAGGCCGTGCATGGTGTCCTCGACGCCCATGATCTCGACGTCGAGGACATCCGCTGGTTTGTACTCACGCATGAAACGCTGCTCCTTCTCCAGTACTCGCGCGATGCTAGCAGAAGCGCGGGGTTCCCTGAAGCCCGAGGACAGGTGGGCACCGAATTCGTGTCCGGGGGGCGTTTGGCAGCACCGTGCAAAATGGCTAACCTGTAACGGACACCGAATCAGGAGGGAATGGCCCGTTGAACGCTGACCCTGCCGCCGGCACTGCCCCCGGGGCGCGCTTCCCCTTCTCGCCCTATCCGGCGGGCTGGTATTGCGTGGCGCTGGGTCGCGACATCCCGATTGGTGAGGCGGTGGCACTGCACTATTTCGGGCGCGAACTGGTCGCGTTTCGCGGGGAGGGGGGCGACGTCCACGTGGCCGATGCCTACTGCCCGCATCTGGGCGCGCACCTCGCGGTGGGCGGTACCGTGCAGGGCGATTCGATCCGCTGTCCGTTCCACCACTGGCGCTTCGACGGTGCGGACGGCACCTGCGTGGAGGTGCCTTACGCCAGGCGCATTCCGCCGCGGGCGAGAATCGAGGTGTATCCCACGCTGGAGTGGGCGGGCCTCGTGCTGGCCTGGTACGCGGGTCCCGGGGATATGTCGCGCTGGACCCCCGACCTGCCGGACTGCGCCGAGGCGGACTGGTCCCTGCACGAGGATCGCTGCTGGCGCGTGCGCACCCACGTGCAGGAGATCGGCGAGAACGGCCTGGACATCGCCCACGTGGGCCCCGTGCACGGCAGTGAGCGGCTGGAGATCACCGAGTTGCGCGAGGACGGACCCGTCATGTGCCTTGCCACGGCCCCGGCCGATCCCGAGCAGGCGCAATTCAAGGGCGTTATCAGGCGCACCCTGTGGGGCCTGGGGCTGTCGATGAACGAGTTTGTCGGCGAGGTCGAGAGCCGCGTGATCATCTCGCGCACCCCGGTGGATGCGGAGGAGGTGGAGGTGCGCATGGTGTTCGTGCCCAGGCGCTACGATGACGACGCGTTCACGCAGATGCTGGGGGATGCCCTCGCGGACCGCGTCGGCTCCGAGTTCGAGGGAGACATTGCTATCTGGGAACACAAGACCTTTGTCGACTCGCCGGTGCTCTGCGACGGGGACGGGCCGATCAACAAGTGGCGCAACTGGTCGCGCCAGTTCTACTGATCAGTCCCCGCCCTCGAAACGGCTGAACTCCTGCACAGCCAGTCGCAACCAGCCCAGGTCGTCTTCCTGCGCGGCGCGGCGCGCCGATTGCACATCGACACCGTAGACCCGCGCCGCGTTCAACCCCAGAATCTTGTCCTTGGCCGTGTCGCTAAGCGCAGGATAGCCGAAGCGCTCCTGGTATTCCTCGGGAATGTGGAATGCGCGAAACGCGTCGATAAGGGGCTGCGCACTGCCGTACCAAACCGAGTCGGTTCCCCAGAGTACGTTGTCCTCGCCGACGGCCAGCAGGAGTTTGCCGAGGACGTGTGCCGCCTCCTCGGGCCGACTGGCGAGCAGGTACCAGGTGCTGCCGAGTTCCGCGTAGACATTGCTCCCCGGGGCGATACCGTGGTCGCGCAAACTCGCCACCAGGCGGTCGGTGCCGGCCAGCCGCGAGGCCTCTCCCCCTGGAAACTCACCTTCGAGGATTTCCCCGTCGCCGGCGGCGCGCGGCACTTCGTAGCCCGAGTGGTAGATCAGGAAGTTGAGATCGGGAAACGCTGCCGCCGCGGGGCCGACGTCCTCGGGAGATCCCGTGGGAGCGAGCTGGGACAAACCCTTGTGAGCGCAGATGATGCCGACGCCCAGTTCGCGGGCGCGGTCGAGGAATGGCAGGCCGCAGTCCTCATCGTCCAGGCGCCAGCCGCCGCCGCGGCCGTCGCCGTAGAGCGTGTACACCTTGAAGCCGTCCGGCCGGAAGCGCTCGACGATGCGACCCATGGCGTCCAGTTCGCCGTCGAGATTGGGGTGCACAATGCTGTGGTGCAGCAGCCTCCTGTACCCGGCAAGGCGGTTCGTGAGTTCCCGCGCGCCGGCGATTTCAGGATTCGAAAGGATGTTGATGTCGTCGGTGCCCGGCGCGGAGGTCAATACCGCCACGGCGGTCTCGCTCTGCAAAAAGACACAGCGCAGGAATTCCGCGAAGGACAGGTCGATTTCCCCGGGCAGGCCGCTGAACAGGTCCGGGGCGACGTCGCGGATGAAGTGCAGCACACCATCTGTCCCGGGCAGGCCCACCCGGTGCCCGGCCACGAAGTGCGTCTGCACGTCGATGACAACCCCGTTGCCGCCCAGTTGCAGCGCGGCCTCGTCCGGGTCTTCCGCGGCGGATGCACCCACGCGGTAGAACGGCGAACCGCTTGCGCTGTTGATCGATGACAGGGTGGCCGCAGTGCCGAGGCGGCCGGCGAGATAGTGCACCAGCGGAACACCCCGCCGACGAGCGCAGTGTTGCGCCCGTTCGTCGAGCAGTTCGATGGCGGCCCGGTGACGACGGCTCGGGAAGGGCGGTGCGTACTCGTCGCTGCTCAGGCCCGCCAGCAATCCGTGGGAAGGGAGGGGGCGGGTGTAGGACGGGGTTCTAGTCACAGGCGCTAGCCCTAACCGGCGCCGAAGGTGTAGATCGCCGTGACACCGAAGGTGCGCGGGCGCAGGTTGCGGCCGAGGAAGAAATTGTCCACTCCCTCTACTTCCGATTCGGTGGTGCGGTCGCTGAAATAGTCGTCGTCCAGCACGTTCCGGGAGAAAACCTTGACGCTCCAGGCCCCGCGGTCGATGCCGATGTTCATGTCCAGGGTGTGGTCGGAACGATCATTGTCGCCGCCGCGCTCGCCGCGGAAGGACCAGGACAGGTTGCTGAACAGGCTCACGTCGGTGCCGGGGATGGTATCGCGGTAGCCGAGTTGTCCGCTGGCGTTCCACTTGGCGTCATTGTTCAGGCGGGCGCCATCGCCCAGGGGGCAGTAGAGTTGCGTCGGGTCCTCGGTGTCGTCGTCCTCGTCGCAGAAGTTGGTGCTCCACTTCTCCACCCGGGCGTCAGCCCAGCTCGTCGCCAGGGACGCGGTCCAGGCATCGGACACCAGCCATGACAGCTCCATTTCGACACCGCGGGTGTTCACCTCGTCGGCGGTGTTGATCAGCACGCCCAGTGAGAAGCCGCCGATACGTTCTGATTCTGCCGCGCCGAAGTCCTGGAAGTTGTCAAAGTCCTGGTAGAACAGCGCCAGGTTAAACAGCACGCCCTGTTCGGGCCATACAGTCTTGATGCCCACCTCGATGGCCTCGGATTCCTCGGCGGGGTACTGCAGGAAGTCCTCTTCCAACTGGATAATATTATCCAGCGGCAGTACCGAGGAGACGTTCGCCACCTGCACGTTGTAGCCGCCGGATTTGTAGGCCGTGTCCAACGCCAGGTAGAAGAGTACATCGTCGGTGTACTGGTACAGGGCTTTGAAACTGAGGGAGTTGTTGTCGTCGCTCTGGTCGTCGTTGACCTGCCCTATACTGCGGAATTCCTCGCCGAGCAGGGCGACCAGGTCGAGATTGGAACTGACGGTCTCGGTTTCATCGTTATAGCGTCCGCCGAGGCTGAAACTCCACTGCTCGGTCAGGGCGTAGTTCCAGCTGGTGAACAGGGCGAAGCTCTCGTTGTTCTGGTCGCCGAACACGGTAATGAACTGCTGGGTGGCTTCCTCGAACTGCTGGTAGCTGATGAAAATGTCGTGGTCGGCGTAGAACGCGCCGACCAGGTACTCGATTTCGTCGCCGATCTGGCTGTGCCAGCGCAGTTCCTGGCTGAACAGTTCGTCGCCCGAAGTCAGTACCCGGGGATTGGCAAGGGGTGACGGCCTGGCGTCGATGGTCTCGCTGAGTTCCGTGTCGAACTCCTGGTACTGGCTCAGGGAGATGACCCGCCCGGCGTCGCCGACCCATTCGGCGCGCAGCCCCCATTCATCCAGGGTGTAGTCGGAGTAGTCGAGGTTGTCCTGGAACATCAGGTTGTCGTCCTTGTCGGCGACGAAGACCTCTCCGCTGCCATCTTCCACTCGCGCGTTCTCGGTGTAGATCATGGGGCCGTCCGCCACCGCGCTGATCAGCCCCTGCTCGTAGTCGGTGGTGTTGTAGCGCGCGCTGAAGGACAACTTTTCGATGGGCTCGAACAGGACCGTCGCCCGGGCACTGTCCCCGTCCAGTTCGTCGGCGTTCACCTTTTCCCCGGTATAGACATAGGTGTAATCATCCGGATCGTCCGCGGTTTCCCCCTCCACGACCTCCGTGTCGTAGCGCGCCAGGTCTATCCAGCCGTCGGACTGGGTGTGGATGTATGCCAGGCGCATCGCGAGCATGTCATCGATCAGCGGCAGGTTCAGGGCGGTTTCGCCGATGTAGGTGCTGTCGCTGGAATACTGGAGATCCATGCGACCGTGCAGGCCGTCGAAGTCCGGCCGGTTGCTCCAGATGCTGATGACACCGCTGGGCGCGTTGCGCCCGTACAGGGTGCCCTGCGGTCCCTTCAGTACTTCAACCTGGGCGACATCGAGAAAGGCCCCGAACACCGAACCGATACGCGACTGGGGAAATTCGTCGACGGTGATGACCACGCCGGGGTCCGCCGCCAGGCCGAAGAAACTCAGTCCCACCCCGCGGATTTTCATGGAGGTGGAGGTGGGGTCGTCGCTGGTAATGGTCAGCCCGGGAGTCACCTTGGTGAGATCGTTGAAATTGACGATATCCGCCCGCTCGAGGTCCTCGCCGGTGTTGACCACCATGGAGATGGGCACTGTCTGCTGGTTCTCGCTGGTCTTGCGCGCGTAGACGACGATTTCTTCCAGGGACTGGGAGTCGTTCCCGGAACCACCCTGGCTGCGGGCTGTAGCGGCGGTGCCCGAAATGGCCAGCGCGGCCAGCAGGGTGCAGAGTGTTCTGGCAGTCATGAGCGCATACCTTCGCCGTCGATCTTATAGTTGTGTCAGCCCGCGCTGCGCCAGCCTAGCAACGGGAATCTTAATTGAGCATAAACGCCGGCCGGATGCCAACCCGGAGGGTCCGCCCCGGTTCAGGACTTCTCCTTTCGCTCAGGGCTGTAACGGCCCGATGCGCAGGATGCCGCCGTTCTCGGTGACCAGGTAGAGCAGGCCGTCGGGGCCCTGCACGATGTCGCGGGCGCGGAAGCGGAAATCCTCCAGCAGCCGTTCGTCGGCCCCGGCCTCGTCGCCGTCCAGGGGAACCCGGCTAACGGAGAAGGAGCGCAGGCCGGCGACAAACAGGCTGCCGCGCCACCCCGGCAGCGCCTCGCCGTCGTACCAAGCCAGTCCGCCGGTGGCGATGGAGGGCACGTAGTAGTGCACGGGTTGTTCCATACCGTCTTTGTGGGTGCCCTCGCCGATCGCGCCCCCGCCGTACTCCTCGCCGTAGGTGATGACGGGCCAGCCGTAGTTGGTGCCGGGACGCAGCAGGTTGACTTCATCGCCCCCCTGGGGGCCGTGTTCGGCGGTCCAGATACGACCGGTCGCACGGTCGATGGTAATACCCTGGGGATTGCGGTGGCCGTAAGTATAAATAGAGGGCAATGCGCCGGGCGTGTCGACGAAGGGATTGTCCGGGGGAATCGTTCCGTCGTCCCGCAGCCGGTGCACCTTGCCCAGCGAGGTGCCGAGATCCTGCGCCTTGTGTCGCTGTTTGCGGTCGCCCATGGTGATGTACAGCATGTCGTCGTTGCCGAACAACAGGGCGCAGCCGAAGTGGATGTTTCTCTCCCCGCTGGGCTCCGCCTCGAAGATCAGCTTCTCGTCGTGCAGGGCGCCGTCGGCCAGTGTGTAGCGCCACACCCGGGTGGTGCGACGCTCGGGCTCGAGCTGCACCGAAGCGCTGAGGTAGATCCAGCGGTTGTCGCCAAAATCCGGGTGTACCACGACGTCCAGCAGCCCGCCCTGGCCCTTGTGGTAGACCTCGGGCACACCTTCGATCGTCTCCCGGCCGCCCGTGCCCGGGTCGAAGATGTGCAGTCGCCCGGGCTTTTCCGTGACCAACATCCGCCCGTCTGGCAGGAAGTCCAGGCCCCAGGGGAAATCCAGTTCGTCTGTCAGCGCGACGATGTCGAAGTCCTGGGCCCCGGTGGTCACGGAGACGGGACCCTCGTCCACCTCAAGGCCCTTCTCCACGGCCATGTAGGTTTTCAGGGCCTGGTACTGGACCGCGTCGCAGCCGGCGAGCAGGGCCACGACAAGGAGGGTGGTACAGCTGGCTAGAAGGGATAGAGGCACGGTCGATCTCCGCTTCAGGGTGTCCGGGAGTACAAGCATAGCGCCGCAGCCCGCGCCTGGTAAGGGTTTCGGCGAATCTGTGGGTGTTCGTGACGGGGGTCGAGAAATTGCTGTAATATTATTGACAATCATTCTCATTTGCACTAATTTTAGGCCAAGAGTGACCCGAAACTGCTGAAAGCCCATGTACGTCTGCCTCTGCAAGCAAATCACCGACACCCAGATCCGCGCCGCGGTGCAGGATGGCGCCAGCTCCTTCAGCGATGTGCGCAACAGCCTGGGTGTGGCCTCCCAGTGCGGCAAGTGCGGCTCCCTGACCCGCGAGATCGTGCGCGAGGCGCTCGTTGAGCACGTGGACGAGGACTCCCTGTTCTACGCGGTGTCCTGACCCGTCCTGCTACTGCTAATCAGAACAATTATCATTCTGATTTATCCTTAAAAATCAAACACTTAGCTTGATTTTGTCCGTCGAGATCGCCATAATTCGCTGAACTTCAGCAAGGAGAGCAGCCATGAAGGGCGACCCCGGGGTAATCGAGCACCTCAACAAGATTCTCGGCAATGAGCTGGTGGCCATCAACCAGTACTTCCTGCACGCCAAGATGTACAAGGACTGGGGCCTGAAGGAGCTCGGCGAGCACGAGTACCACGAGTCCATCGACGAGATGAAACACGCGGACAAGCTCACCGAGCGCATTTTGTTCCTCGAGGGGCTGCCCAACCTGCAGGATCTCGGCAAGCTGCTGATCGGCGAAAACACCGAGGAAATGCTGCGTTGCGACCTCAAGCTGGAGATGAAGGCGCACCCGGACCTGAAGGAGGCCATCGCCTACAGCGAGTCCGTCGGCGACTACGTCTCCCGGGAGTTGTTCGAGGAAATTCTCGAGTCCGAAGAGGAGCACATCGACTGGCTGGAGACCCAACTGGGCCTGATCGAGAAGGTCGGACTGCAGAACTACCTGCAGAGCCAGATGGAGGACGCTGCCTGACACCGGGCCCCGTGCACCCCAGCCACAACTGACAGAAACCCGCCGCCCACACCGGCATTGCCACCCGAAAGCCCCGGCCCGCACGGTCCGGGGCTTTTTTGTGGTTTTTGGGGGCGCCGGAAGATCGCCTCTGCCTGTCATATAAACCGACGCCCCGAACCACCAAGTTACAGACGCCCGGAAACAGGTCGGGCAGGCACAGGGGGAACAACGATGAAAATCGCGCGCATTCCCGGGCTGCGGCCCGGTCTTCTGCTCGGCGCCACACTGGCGCTGTTTGCCTGTGGTGGGGGCGGGGGTTCCGGCGGAGGGGGCGGTGAGGGCGACCCCCCGCCGGCCCCGCCCGCACCACCGGTCGATCCCGCACCGCCCGTCGCGCCCTTGAGCGAAGCCGAGGCCGTGCGCTTCCTCAGCCAGGCCACCTTCGGGCCCAGCGAATCAGCGGTGGATGATCTGGTCGACCGGGGACTGGAGGACTGGTTCACCGATCAGCTGGAGCAGCCCGCCACACTCCATCTCGAGTCGGTCCTGGCGGAGTTTCCCGACGGGGGAGAGTTTCTCGACGAGAACGGCCAGCCCATCGAAGGTCTGATCTTCCTGCCGGGCAACTCGCTGTGGGCAGCCATGATCGAGGGGCCGGATCAGCTGCGCCAGCGCATGGCCTTCGCCCTCTCACAGATTCTGGTGGTGTCCGCGAACAGCAATGTCGCATTTGCGCCCCAGGCACTGGCGCAGTACGCCGATGTACTCACCGAGGGCGCCTTCGGCAACTACCGCGACCTGCTGGAGGCCGTCACCTACACACCGGCCATGTCGGTGTATCTCACCTACCTGCGCAACCAGAAGGCGGATCCGCTGACCGGCCGCGTACCCGATGAGAACTACGCGCGGGAACTGCTGCAGCTGTTCACGATCGGCCTGGTAGAGCTCAACGCCGACGGCACGCCCGTGGGCGACGGGCAGGGGGGTCAGGTTGAACTGTTCGACAACGAGGATATTACCGAGCTGGCCAAGGTATTTACCGGCCTGAGCTTCGCCGGATCGGCCTTCAACACACCGCTACGCTTTCTTCCGGTCGATTCGTTCCACATTCCGCTGGATACCTTCGACGCCTTTCACTCTACGGAGTCAAAGCAATTCCTGGACACCGCCATCCCCGCGGGTACGCTGACCGAGGACAGTATCGACATGGCCCTGGACGCGATCTTTGGCCACCCGAACGTGGGTCCGTTCATAGGCCGTCAGTTGATACAGCGCTTTGTCACCAGCGCACCGGAGCCGGCCTACGTGCAGCGTGTGGGGGCCGCGTTCGATGCGGGGAGTTACACCCTGCCCTCGGGCGAGGTGGTCGGTAGCGGCAACCGGGGGGATCTCAGCGCGGTGATCGCCGCGATTCTCTTCGACGACGAGGCGAGGGGCCCCGACGCTCGGGAGCGCGAGTCCTTCGGCAAACTGCGCGAGCCCGTGCTGCGCTTCACCCACTGGGCGCGCGCATTTGACATCAACAGTGCGGACGCCAGCAACGAGGTGATCCTGCGCAACACATCGGGAGCGGAGTCCCTGGGTCAGCACCCCTATCTCTCGCCGTCGGTGTTCAATTTCTACCGGCCGGGGTACATCGCCCCGGGAACATCCACCGGGGAGGCCGGGCTGACCGCGCCGGAACTGCAGATCACGAATGCCACCAGCATTGTGGGGTACGCAAACTTCATCACTGCCTACGCGCTGGAGCTGACGCCCAAGGTGTCGCCCGGTCAGCCCGCCACGTTTGTGCCCGACTACAGCGACGAGATAGCCGTGGCCCAGGACGCGAATGCGCTGGTGCAACATCTCGACGACAAGTTGGCCCACGGCAGTCTACACACCGTGACGAAAGAGCGAATTGCAGACATCACAGACAGTATCGATGGCAGCAGCGACGCGGGGCGGCTTTTACGCGCCCAGGTCGCCAGCGTGCTGGTGATGACGTCGCCCGAATATATCGTACTGCGCTGACAGGGGAGGGAGAGACCATGCAGAATCGACGACACTTTTTGAAGACCGTGCTGTCACTGCCCGTGGCAATGGCGGGAGCCCCCGCATTGCAGATGCTGGGCACTGCATCCGCAATGGGGGCGGATATCTCGGACTACCGGGCGCTTGTGTGCGTCTTCCTGTTCGGTGGAATGGACTGTCACGACACTGTACTGCCCTACGACGATGCGTCCTGGGATGACTACGCGCAGATCCGTGCATCGTTGCTCAACGCCTATGCCGCCCTACCGGGGGGTTCCACGCGAACCCCGGGCAGTCTGCTTGAACTCGATCCCGCCAGCGCCGATTTCGGCAGTCGTCGCTTTGCGCTGCCGCCGGAACTGGCGGCGCTGCACAGCCTGTTCGAACAGGGCAACGCGGCTATTGTGGGCAATGTCGGCCCCCTTGTGGAGCCGACGGTACGCAGCAGTTTCCTGAACAACTCGGTGGCATTGCCGGCGCGCCTTTTTTCCCACAACGACCAGCAATCCACCTGGATGTCCTTCGGCCCGGAGGGGTCCCAACTGGGCTGGGGGGGATTGTTCGGCGACGCGGCCGTGCAATCGGGCGCCAATGCCGAGGGCATCTTCACCCAGGTGTCTCTGGGTGGCAATACCGTGTTTCTCAGTGGCAATTTTGTGGCTCCCTACCAGATCAGCGCCGGCGGGGTGCCCTCCATCGGGCTGATAGACGAGGCCCGGAATCGACTGCCGGCGTCTGATGCAGCGGCGATGCGCGACCACTTCGCCTCGATAGGCATAGAACCCGACAACCTTTTTGAGAGCGACTTCGTCGATCTCAGTCGCATCTCCCTGGACGCCAACGACACGCTGGACGCCGCATTGCAGTCCGGGGCTTCTCTGTCGACGCCTTTCCCCGCCAGCCCCCTCGGAGGACAGTTGCGAGCGGTGGCGCAGACCATCGCGGTGCGCGATCAGCTGGGCGCCAGCCGCCAGGTTTTCTTTGTGGCCCTGGGCGGGTTCGACACACATTCCGAGCAGGCGACGGACTTGCCGGTCCTGCAACAGGATATCGGAGACTCGCTCGCGGCATTCTTAGCGGCTACCGAGGAGTTGGGAGTTGCGGACCAGGTCACCTCGTTCACATCGGCGGATTTTGGTCGCACATTGACGGTGAATGGGGACGGCACCGATCACGGCTGGGGCGCGCATCACTTCGTCGTTGGCGGGGCTGTCAACGGTGGCGACATCTATGGCGACATTCCCGTATCCAACCTCGGGCACGCACAGGATGCGGGCAACGGTCGCCTGATTCCGACGACAGCGGTCGAACAGTTCGCCGCCCCACTCGGCCGCTGGTTCGGTCTCACCGAGTCGGAACTGTCGACGGCGCTTCCGGGTTTGGGCGCGTTTCCCGCCGAACCGCTGGCCTTTATCTGAATGTGCATGCCGTGGGATTCGTCGGTGACTTCAGTTACTCCACCCGGGGGTTACAATGGAGCTCCAACATCAGGAGAGTGCCCCCGGTGCGCGAACTGCTGGACGAGCTGCGAACCGACCACGCCCGCAATTTCGGCTGGTCGCTGTCCTGTTGTGGCTGGCAGCGCGAACTGGCGGAGGACGTGTTGCAGGAAGCGTACCTGCGCGTACTCGACGGCAGCGCGCGTTTCCGCGGTCGCTCCTCCCCGCGCACCTGGTTTTACGCCGTGATACGCCAGGTAGCCCGCGACTCCCTGCGCGGCCAGCACCGCCGTGCGGTGCTGAACCTGCGGGCCGTCGGCAGGGAGGAACCGGAGCCGGTGGGGGATGGCGCCATGGAACGCCTGCAGGAGGACGAGAATTGCGGTCGGCTGCGCGCGGCGCTCATGGCCATTTCAGAGCGCCAGCGGGAAGTGCTGCACCTGGTGTTCTACGCTGAACTCACCGTGGAAGAAGCCGCGCAGACCCTGCGGATTTCCGTGGGCTCCGCACGCACCCACTACCACCGGGGAAAGGAGCGGCTCGCCCAGCTATTGGAGCTCGATGACGATGACTGACAGGAACGACAACGAGAGCGCACTCGAACGCACACTCAGGGAGCGTTTCGGGGAGATGCGGCGGGAAGACAGGCTCGCGGCACCGCCTGTTCCCGACATCACCGCAGTTGCGGCGGCGGAGCCGCCGGTAAGGCGCGGACGTGTACCTGCGACGGCGGCTGCCCTTGTCGCGGGCGTCGCCCTGGCCGTTGTGCTGCTGCCGGAACGCCAGGAGCCCGATACGCTGTACCTGGAGATCATGAATGCCAGCGCGCTCATGACGGACCAATTACTGGACGTGTCGCCCGCCGCCCTGCCGGGTGTCAGCGACCTGCCGCTGCTCTATGAAACTGACATGTCCGCGGGTTCCCTGCCGCGGACCAACTGAACGGGATCCGTACCGAGGGGATGGATATGACAATGAGAAATGTACTCGTGGCCCTGCTGCTCCTGCTCTGGGGCGGGACCACACTCGCGCAGACGGGGCGAATGGACGTGGATAGTCCCCGCTCCCACCGTGCGGTACTCGCCATGGGCCTCTACCCGCCGGATATCATCATGCGCCACCAACAGGCGCTCGGCATTACGGATGAGCAGCGAAGCAGCATGCTCAAGCTGGTCAGGAATTTCCAGTCCGAGGTCGCCGAGCTGCAGTGGAACCTGGAGAACGAGCAACAGCAGATGCGCCAGGCCCTGGCGGACAACACGATCGATGCGGATGCGGTCATGCCCCGGGTCCAGCGGGTGCTCGAGATGGAGAGTGAGTTCAAGCTGGCGCACTTCAGGTTGTTGATCGCCATCAAGAACGAGCTCACGGACGAGCAGATCGGCATGATCCGGCAGCGCATGCGCGACCGGCGCTCCTGACTGGCGCTCCTGACCCGCGCGGTGGCGGGGCGCCTGTCCTGTAGTAACATCGGGGCATGGCTGCTTCTCCTCACGCCCTCCCGGCGGGCGCCCCGTGACCTGGGTCCTGCACCTGTTGCTGGGAGTGGCCTGCTTCCTCCTGGCGACGATCGCCTTCGACCTGCTGCACTACCTGTTGCACCGCTGCCATGCCAGTGACAGGCCGTTAGTGCGCCGGCTGGGCTCGCTGCACCAGACACACCACGAATTTCTCGACCGCCGGCTCGTCAGCCACCCTGAGCTGGAAGCGGGCAACCTGCGCCGCCACGTGATTCCCGAGTTTGTTACGCAGGTGCTGGTAACCGCACTGTTCCTGCCGGTGTTGCCAGCGCCGGCAGTCTATGTCGCGTGGGGAATCGAGTTGATGGTATTCCTGCTCATCCTCAGGGAGCGCGGCTACGACATCAATCATCGCCAGGTGGACTGGCTGGCGGCGTACAAGCCGGTGTACTTCTGCATGCCCGAGTACCACTACCTGCATCACGTCTACCCGGACGCCCACTTCAGCTCCTGGATCAAGACCCTGGATCACCTGCTGCGCACGGGGGTGTCCCTGCGCGGGCGGCTTGTACTTATCGCGGGGCTCGAGCGCGACAGCCGGCGCGCTTTCGAAGAGGTATTGACGAATGCGGGCGCGAAAGTCGCGGAGCTGGGCGAGGGGGAGGACCGGGACGTGCTGCTCGCTGCCGCCGAAATTCTCCTGGTACAGCCGAGACCCGGCGATGACGGCGGGGGCGCGGAGGCCCTGTTGCGCGAGTACGCGCAAAAAGATCGTACCGGTGTGGCGCCGCGTGAGGTTTGGGGTTTGTGCACACCCGCCGCGGCGTCGCGCTGGGAGGTGGTCACGCGCACCCTCTATACCTGCGAGGTCTTTATCTACCGCCACTGCCTGGTCGAGGACGTCAACCCCGGTTACACGGAGGTGGTGCGGCTTGTCGATGGTGTGCGGCGGGGATTCAATCTCGTGCCGGCCAGCGCCGGGTGGCGGGTGTGGCGGCGGGCCCTGCGCTTCCTGCGCGAAGTGCGGCCGGACCGGGAACTGCGGCCGGTGTTTTCCCGATCGGGGTCAGAGTAACTTGTTTGCTTTTCCTCAAAAAGTAACCCTGATCCCAGCAATTGGTAAAAGTTACTCTGACCCCCTTTACTTCCTTTACTTGAAACTGTCGAACAGGACTTTTACCGCGCCGCTGCTGCCCTGGTCGTAGCAGCTCATGAAAGCCTCGCGGTAGTCGCGCATCGGGAAGTGGTGCGTGATGATCGGCGTGACATCCAGCCCGCGCTCGGTGATGAACTCGAAGTACCACTCCATCGCGTGTTGCCGACGGCCGTCAAACTCTTCAATCCCGAAACCGTTGGAACCGATGATGCTGATCTCCTTGAAGTACAGCGGCGTCCACTCGAAGGATCGCGCCGGCTCCACCCCGATGATCACCAGTGACCCGAAGGACCGGGCGACGCGCAAGCCCACTTCCATGGTCTCGGCCGACGACACGGTGTCGTAGACCACGTCGACGCCACCGTTGAGCATGGGCAGTCCTACCCAGGGCTCGTTGAGTGCCGAGCCCGTCTCCTGTGCCACGTCCCGCACGATGTCCTTCGTCGGCTGGTGACGGAACACACGCTGTGCGCCAAGCTGTTCGGCGAGCCGCGCCTGGTGGTCGAAACGCGCCACGGCGAGTACTTTCACGTCCGGGTGCAGCAGTCGCAGGATGGCGATGGCGAGCAGCCCCAGCGTGCCGCAGCCGTAGACCAGGACCGTCCCGCCCGGTGTGGGCGGCGCCTTGAGGATGGCGTGGAAGGACACGGAGAAGGGGTCGCCGAGCACGGCCTCCTCGTCGGACACGCTGTCGGGTATGGGAAACCACTGGGATTCGTGTCCCGGGACGCGCTCGGCGAAACCGCCCGTGGCCGAGGCGCTGTTGCCGTGGTGGATGCCCCGCTCGATGTGGCCGTCGCCGAAATTCAGGCACTGGGCGAGTTTGCCCTGGCGGCAGAACTCACAGGGATCGAGACCGCGCGTGACACAGGACAGCCAGGGGTTGAGCAGGACGCGCTCGCCCACACGGCGGTTCCTGACCGCGCTGCCGACCCGTGATACCTCGGCCACGACCTCGTGTCCCAGCACCTGCGGCCAGGAGATCATGGAGGTCATCGGGTTGTCGATACGCCCGTTCATGAAGACCTGCTTGTAATCGCTGCCGCACAGGCCGCAAAGGCGGGTGTCGGCGACGAGCCAGTCATCCGCGGGCAGGACGGGCTCCTCGATGTCCGCCAGTGCCATGGGCGAGGTCCAGCCCACGAAGGCCTTCGGCGACAGGTAGGAGAGCAGCTTGGTCGCCGCGAGGCGCAGGGGATTGTTGCCGGTGACCAGGGCGCGCACGGCGGGTTACTCCGTCCCGTCCCCGCCGGGAGGCAGGGTGCGCACGCGGATGTTGCGGTACCAGACCGGGTCGCCGTGGTCCTGCAGCACGATGTAGCCCTCCGCCGATTTACCGAAGCGCGGCATGTCGGCGAACTTGCTGGCGGCGACGAGTTCGTTCCAGTGCTCCGATGCGCGTGTCACCTCCACAACCTTGACGCCGTTCAGCCAGTGCTCGATGCGGTTGTCCTGGATGCGGATGCGCACCTCGTTCCACTCGCCGGGGCCGCGCACGGTCTCCGGGTCTGCGGCGATCAGGTCGTAGAGGTCGCCGGCGCGGTGGGTCTCGATGTGGCCGTCGGCGTGCCCCTCGTTGTGCAGTACCTGCATTTCGATACCCGTGAGCCAGGGTGTTTTCTCCTCCTCGTCGGCGACGAGGTAGAAGATACCGCTGTTGCCGTTCTCGGAAATCTTCCACTCCAGGCTCAACTCGAAATCCCGGAACTTCTCTCGGTAGTAGATGAGGTCGCCGCTGCCGCCGCCGAACACCACGCTCTTGATAAGGTCCCACATCGGGAACGGACCGGACTGCACCAGGGCCAGCTCCCCGTTTTCCACGCGCCACTTCTCGACGTTGTCGGCGTCGCCGCCGTAGTTGCGCCAGCCGTCCAGCGTCGCGCCGTCGAAGATATTGCGCCACTCCCCGGCGGCGGGGGGCGGCGGGTCGCCGGGTATGTTGTTCAGGGTATACCAGGCCTCGGCGGTCCACAGGGCGGCATCCCCTTCCGCGCGCAGCCGTTCGTCCAGGCGCAGGTACACTACGTGACCCTCGCGCAGTCCGGGTATGCGCGCGCGCAGCGTGCGGCGGTCCTCGGACAGCGCCAGGTCGGCCACGGACAGCGTCATCTCGTTGTACTTGGGGCCGCCGTACTGTTCATCGGGCCGGTAGAACCACTGTTTTACCCTCAGGTCGGCGGGGGAGGGCGCTATGTCGGCTGCCAGCGGCCGGGTCAGTTCCAGCTCGAAGCCGTCCTCGAGGACGCGCATCGCGAGTATTTCGAAGGCTTCGTTGCCGGCCCAGGTGAGGCGCTCGAGCCCGAACCAGCTTTTGCCGTACTCGCCCCAGTTGGGCGGGTTGCCGGTGTGGCCCACATAGATCGACCCGTCGGGACCGCGGGCAAGGCGGTTGACCGAGCCGCTGAACCCGGCGCTGAAGTGGAAGACCGCGCCCTGCTCGCGGCCCTCGATCTCCTCGAGGTAAACGCGCTTGATGCCGCCGTTGTAAACGTCGCCGAAAATCAGCTGGCCGGCGTAGGGGCCCTCCACCAGTTCCAGCGGCTCCGTGGGCGAGTTGCCGACCTCGTCCTGGGGCAGCCAGACCGCCGGCGGTTCTTCGGCTACCGACATCAGGTCCTCATCGGGCACGGCGCGGGAGCCATAGAAGTCGCCCTCGCGCACGCGCACCAGCTTGCTGGAGGGCAGGTAGTCGCCCTGGTTGTCGGTGACATACATACCGCCGTCACGCGCGAAGGCGATGCCGTTGGGCGTGCGGTACCCGGAGGAGTAGACCTGTGCGCTGCCGTCCATGCCCACGCGCAGGAGCTTGCCCTGTGACGGGAACTGCTCGGGGCAGCTGGCGCCGCCAGGCAGTACACAGATAGAAAGCAGGAAGTAGAATGCGTTGTCCCGGTGCAGCAGGCCGAAGGCGAAGGAGTGAAAATTCGGGTTGGCCTGCCAGTCGAAACTGACCGCCTCGTAGCGATCGATGACGCCGTCCCCGTCGAGGTCGATGAGCTCCGTCAGTTCCTGTTTCTGCAGGACGAAGATACGGTCGTCCACGAGAGTAAGGCCGAGCGGCTCGTGCAGCCCTTCGGCGATGCGCCGCACCCGGGTCTCGGGCGGTGCCGACGGGTCCACGAGGTACACCGCGCCGTCGAGGTCCCAGCTCGCCAGTACCATGATGCCGTCGTCGCGAAAGGCCATGTCGCCGACCTTGGGCTCGAAGCCTTCCGGCGCCACGTTGTCCAGGCGGAAGGAGGGGTGCACCGAGGTCAGGCGCGGCAGGATGTCGAAGGCGATGGTCGCGGGGTAGGGTTGCCCCGAGGGATCCAGTGGCGGGTCGCGGTTTTCCTCCGGCTCGCCGACACTGAGGATGTAGACCACCGCGTCGCGCACCTCGTCCTCGGACAGCCCCGCCTGGGGCGGCATGGGCACCGGGCCCCAGGTGCCCTTGCTGCCGCGCAGGATGCTGCGGGTGAGTGCGCCCACGACCTCGTCCTGGATCTTGCCGCGGTACTTGCCGGAGATCTGCGCCCAGGCGGGTCCGGTGACCCGGTGGTCGCGGGCGTGGCAGCTGAGACAGGCGTTCCCGGCGATAACCGCCTCGCCGCGGTCCAGTTCCGAACCCTCGGCGTCCCGCCCGCGGGTCGGTCCCTCGGTGGGGGCGATGGGTTCGGTGGGCCCCAGCGCGAGTTCAACGGTACCCGTGGCGACATGGCGGGCGCCGTCCGGGCCGTAGAAGCCGGGCACCACCCCGGGGTCGCCCTCCAGCGTCGCGAAGTCGAGTGTCAGGAAACGCGAGCCGTCCCGCACCTCCACGTCCGGTGCCTGGCTCAGGACGAGGCGGTTGTCGCCCGCCTCGAGTGTGAAGTGCAGGGCCGCGGTGCCGCGGTCTGGGCTGTACTCGTGACCGCGCCAGGTGACCTCCGCCCCGCGCTCCTCGCCGTCGACCTCGAGGAACCAGCGGGTCTGCCCTTCATTGCGGATTAACGCGGCACCCTCGCTGGCCGGCTGCGGTCCGTGCTGGTAGTTGTAAGCGGCGCCGTCAAAGCGCACGCCGCCCTCCCATACCTGGTAGAGAGAGACGGTCTTTGTGTCCCAGGCCGCCCAGAGCCCCGGGGCGAGCGCGAACAGGATCATCCGCGGCCGTCCGTCGAGGTTGCCGCGTATCACCCAGGGCGCGTTACCCCTGCCGGCGACCTGTTCACGGCCGTAGGAGGGGTCGGCGGCGCCCGAGGTATCCGCCCCGAAAATCTCCTGGCGAATCACCGAGAGCACCGCCCCTGCGCCCTCGCGGCGGTTGAGGTCCGCGAGGAACTGCAGGTCCGAGCGCGACACGTTCATGGTCTGGATGGCGATTGCCGTGATCACCGCGAGCACGACCACGAGGGTGGCGAGCGACAGCGCGAGGCGGATGAGGAGTGTCTTCATGGAGAGTGGGACGGGCCTCGGCCGGATGGGTGTGAGCGCCCCATGATATACGGGCCTTGCGGGGGTGCAAGCCGCACAGGTGTCCTCCGGGGGCACACGTGCCGGTGTTTTTTGTAAGACAGGTGGCCTATGATAAGCGGCCGGGCAGGGTGTGAGCGAGCGAGGAGCGCAGCCAATGAGCGGATTTTATTACGAGAAGGACGGGGACCTGTCAGCCCTGGAGGGCCTGTCGCTGGCCATAGTGGGCTACGGCAATCAGGGGCGACCCTGGGCCCTGAACCTGCGCGATTCAGGGCTGGATCCCCGGGTGTGCGTGCGCAACGACGACAGCCGGGCAGTGGCCCAGGCGGACGGCTTCGCGGTCGGTGACATCGCAGACGCTGACGCCGCGGACATTGTCTGCCTGCTGGTGCCGGACGACGCGATCCCGCAGCTCGGGCTGGCGCGGGCGGACGACCGGCTGACCATCGTCGCCAGCGGCTACTCCTACGCCTTTGGCCGCTACGACCCGGCGGGAGACCAGGCGATGATCGCCCCGCGTATGCTGGGCCCCGAAGTGCGCACCTGTTACACCGAGGGGGCGGGCTTTATCACCGCACTCGGCGTGCAGCGCGACTTCACCGGCAAGGCCCTGCAGCGCACCCTCGCGGTGGCGAAGGCGCTGGGCGGCCTGCGCGAGGGGGCTATAGAGATGACGCCGCACCAGGAGGCCGTGCTGGACCTCGCGGTCGAGCAGGTGCTTTCCCCCGCCCTCACCCATGTCAATGGCGCTTTCGTCGGCACCATGCTGGAGTACGGCATCCCGCTGGAGGCCATCCTCACGGAACTGTTCCTCTCCGGTGAGGTGGAGCGCAATTTCGGCCTGCTGCGCACCGAGGGCTTCGTCGCCCAGCTCGAACACCACTCTCCCGCCAGCCAGTACGGCCAGCTGTCGCGGCGGGGCCGCTATGACGACCTGGACGTCGGCGCGGTCATGAAGGACATCGTGGCACACATCGACAGCGGCGCCTTCGCGGACGAGTGGGACGCGGAATCCGAGGCGGGTTACGCGACCCTGAAAGTCCTGAAGGAAGAGCACGCGGGACCGGGTGTGCGCGCGATGGAGGCGGACCTCATGTCCAAGCTGGGTCCCGGCGCCCGCGGCCAGGGCTGACACCCGGTGCTGGACAGCTTTATCGACAATTACGCCGCCTACGAGTACGCGGTCGCCTCCAGCCAGCTGTTCCTGGCCATGCTGGGCATGGGGGCGTTGCTGACACCCGGGGATTTCCTGCTCGAGGTGCGCAAGCCCCGCGGCCTGCTCACCGGCCTCGGTCTGCAGTGGCTGTTGGTGCCGCTGATCGCGGTGGGAATCGGTGCAATCCTGCCGGTACCGGCGGGCATCGCCGTGGGTCTCGTGCTGGTGGCCGCGGTCCCCGGGGGCACGCTGTCGAACATCCTCACCCTGTTCGGGCGCGGCAACATCGCCCTGTCCATCGGCCTGACGTCGATTACCACGGTGGCGGCGCTGGTGATGACGCCGCTGCTGCTGGACCTGCTGGTATCCCAGCACCTGCCCGCAAACTACACGATGCCCGCCGGCCAGCTGGCGCTGGACATTTTCCTCACCCTCATTGTCCCCCTGCTCATCGGGATGGCGGTGCGGTACAAGGCGGGCACGGTCTTCTCCGCGTCCTTTTCCAAGTGGTCAATTCGCGCGAGTCTCGCGGTGATTGTGGTGATGGTGGTCGGTGCCGGCGGCAGCGGGCGACTCGACCCGAATGCCTACGGCCTGTCCGGAGTGATCGCCCTCGTCGTTTTATGCCTCGCGTTCCAGCTCTGCGCGGCGCTGCTGTGCAAGATCGCAGGCATGCAGGCGCGCGACAGCCTCGCGGTGGTGGTGGAGGTGGGTTTTCGCAACATGTCGCTTGCGGTGGCGGTGAAAGCGGTGATATTCCCCGCACAGCCGGGCGTGCTGGATCCCATCGGTGACGCGGTGCTCTTCACCGCGCTGCTCTACGGAGGGGTCGCCCTGTTTATGAGCCTGATTCCCGTGCTCATCAATCGCCGTATAGTCGGGCCGGGAGAGGTCGCGGCGGCGGAGAGTGCCTAGCGGGTGAGGTAGCGCCGCAGCGCGCTCTCCTTGTCCTTGTTCTGTGCCCGCATCAGCAGCATGTCGGCGATAAGGCGCTCCACCCTGGCCTGGGTGGCGGCGCGCACACGCTCCTGCACAGCCTTGGGTATGCGCTTGCGCCCCGTGTAGTCCGGCACTTCCACCGGCTCGCCGAAAGCGAGGTAGCAGCGTTGCGGCTTGGGCAGTAGCGTGTTGAAGATACCCCTGGGGATGGGCGGGATCAGGTCTTCGCGAAAATCCCCGGGGATGACACCCATGCGCTTGAGCAGTTTGAACAGGCCGCTGTTCTTGAGTTCGTTGCCCTCCAGTGCCTGGTCGTACCACTCGTCCGGCCCGATCAGGCCGAAGGGCGTGATGTTGTACCCGTGCATCGCGGCCATGCGTACAAAACCGTAGCGTTCCCTCCATTGCAGGGAGTACTTCTGGTCGGCGGACTTGTTCGCCTCCGCAGCGCCGCCGGGAAATACCATCAGGTCCTGCCCGGCGTCCATCAGTGCGCTGCAGACGTCCGGGTGCGCCAGCACCAGGCCCTGGCTCGCCAGCCGCTCACCGACGCCGGTCTGGAACAGGATGTTGTCGCCCATGCCCCGGGGAAAGCGGCCGGTGGCCTGGTAGATGGTGGGCATGAGAATCAGCCCGTCCATGGCGAACATGGCGTGATTGCCCACGAACAGCGTCGGCTCGTCGGGTATGTTCTCGAGCCCCACCAGAGTGGGTTTGAAGTAGCTCTTGATCAGCCGGTAGAACCCCCGGGTCAGGTTTTCCGACGGCTTGTCAAAAGACAGGAACAGCTTGGTCAGCCGCTTTATCTCCGCGGCGGAGAAGTCATTGGATTTCTTTTTCCTGGTGGCCATGACGGCAACTCCGGGTGCCCTGCTGAGGTCGCGGGGTTGGGCGCGGGACCGGCTGCCCGCGGTTGAGGCGCGGGATTATACAGACCCGGGGGTGACGCTTCCACACTGCGGTGAGGGCCTCCACAGACCCTCCCCCGCAGGGGTTTATTCAAGACTGGTGACATAAAATAATGCCAGTGGCAGGACCGTGTGCTAGGCTATCCGGACGTTTGTGGGCGCCCGGGGCGCCCCGATCGGTCCCCGGTACGCCCCCCGGGGCGAGATGAGAGCGGGGCCGACAAGCGGAGAGTGGCGCATGACACTGAAGGCCATCGACCCCTGGGTAAACGTCAGCATGGGCGCGGTCGCCGACCTGCCGTTCATGAAGCGGGTCAAGGAAGACTATTTCAAGGGCGGGGACGATTTCTTCCGCAATATTGAGTCCGGCGAACTGGTTTCGCTCATGGACAAGATCGGGGTGGAAAAGGTCCTGTTGAGCTGTGATCCCTACCGTCCCGAACAGCGCCTGCTCGATTTCACCACTGATTACCCGGGGCGTTTCTTTCTCGCCCCGCAGCCGCGACTGCAGAAAGGCATGAAGGCATTGTGGGCACTGGAGGACCTGGCCCGCGAGTACCCGGTGGTCATGGCCCGGGTGACCCCTTTCGAGATCGACCTGCCGCCGACGGACCCGCTCTACTACCCGCTCTACGCCAAGTGTATAGAGATGGATATCCCGGTAGGTATCAACACGGGTATCCCGGGGCCGCCCATGCCCGGCGAGTGCCAGAACCCGATGTACCTGGACCGGGTCTGCCTGCATTTCCCCCAGTTGAAACTGATCATGCAGCACGGCGCCGACCCGTGGTGGGATATCGCCATACGGCTGATGATCAAGTACCGGAACCTGTACCTGATGACGTCCGCCTATTCGCCCAAGTACCTGCCCGACTCGTTGATTCACTACATGAACACCCGCGGCAAACACAAGATCATGTTCGCGTCGGACCACCCGGTGCTGTCCATGGACCGCTGCCTCGAGGAGGCACAGGCCCTGGACCTGCGCGAGGGAGTGCTGGAGAAGTACCTCTTTGATAACGCCAATGCGGTACTGTTTGGCGAACGCAATCCGCGACACGGGGAGTTCAGGTAGCGCCCAGCGGTTACTCCCCAGGGCCGGCGGACTCTCGACGCCTAAAAACTGTACGTATAGAGAGGAGATCGAGCCATGCAGTCCAGCCCACGAATCGGGGTCGCCGTGTCCGCGGCGATCATGGCCTTCACCGTGTCTGCGGCGCAACCCTCGCTCGCTGAAGACAACGCCTGGGTACTGGAGGAGATTCTCGTAACCGCCCAGAGACGGGTGGACTCGGTGCAGAACGCCCCGGTTTCCGTGACGGCCTTCTCCGCCGATACCATCGAGGAGCTGAGCATCCTGGACATCGAGGCGCTCAGCAAGTTCGCGCCCAACGTCACTATCCACAAGGTGCCGGCCGGGTCCGCCAACGCCACGGTACGCATCCGGGGCCTGGCCAACACCGAGGTCATCATTACCACCGACCCGAAGGTCACCCTGTACCTGGACGGTGTGCTCATCGCCAAGGCCGCAGGCTCCATGCTCGACCTCATCGACCTGGAGCGCATCGAGGTGCTGCGCGGCCCCCAGGGCACCTTGTTCGGGCGCAACGCCGTGGGCGGCGCGATCACCGTGCACTCCCGCGAACCGGCCGACGAGTGGGACTTTTCCCAGACCTTCAACGCCGGCAATTACGATTACCTCGAGAGCCAGACCATGATCAATGCGCCGCTCATGGACAGCGAGCTCGGCACGCTGGCCGCCCGCGGTGTGTACATGTACCGCGAGCGCGACGGCTGGGTGGAAAACGAGGCGGGCGATGACTGGGGCGCAGAGGACCGCAGGGCAGGGCGCTTCAGCCTGGCCTGGAACCGCGAGAACTGGGGCGCGCGCTACATCTACGACTTCAGCGACTGGGAGGACACCATTCCCGCGCCCTTCCTCGAGGCGGTGGGTGACTTCGACCCGCTGACGCTGACCCCAAAAAACCCCGGTCTCTCAGCCATCTTCCCGATCAAGTTCGACCAGGCCCTGGATGCCCTGGGCCGGGATGAAGAAGAGTTTGCCGACTTCATACAACTGGACCGGGACGACGAGGTGCCCTCGGAGTTTATCGGCGACCACAACCTGGATGCCTCGGGGCACTCCCTGACGCTGGAAGCCAATTTCGATGACCGGCCCTGGCTTGGCGATATCACGGTACGTTCCATCACCGCCTACCGGGAAACGGACCGGGACAGCATCGGCGAGCTGGACGGCACACCCGTCGCCATCTCCTTCTTCGACACCGCGGACGAGAGCATGGAGCAGTTCACCCAGGAGTTCCAGTTTATCGGCAACACCTACGACGAGCGCCTGGACTACGTGGTGGGTTTGTACTGGTTCGACGAGGACGGCGACCTCGACAGCTACAATCGCACGCTGGACTTCACCATTACCGGCGACGAGGATCCCCTGAGCGAAATCTTCACGACGGTGGGCGTCGACAACGAGGCCTGGGCTGTCTACGGGCAGGCCACGCTGGCGGACATCTTCACCGAGAGACTGAGTCTCACGCTGGGCCTGCGCTATACCGAGGAGACACGCGGTATGTCACTGGACAAGGAGGAGTTCCAGGCCGGTGCACTGCAGATCGGGGGCTGCGACCCGGCGTTGCCGGACTTTAATCCGGAGGCCTGCCTGTCCTTTGTCATGGACGAGGACGAGGACTACGACAACGTCTCCTGGGAGACCAACCTCAAGTACCAGTGGACGGACGACGTGATGAGCTATCTGCGCATCTCCACCGGTTTCCAGAGTGGCGGTTTCAATGGCCGCGCGGCCAGTCTCGACGCCGCCGTCGTACCCTTCGGCGAGGAGGAGTCCCTGCAGTACGAACTGGGTGTGAAGAGCCGGCTCTGGCAGCAGCGCATCAACCTCAACCTCGCGGGCTTCTACACCGAGACTGACGACCTGCAGCTGCCGCAGTTCCCGCCCGATTCGGACAGCCCCAACGTGGGCACGGTGGTGAAAAACGCGGGCGAGTCGCACTCCTACGGTGCGGAGCTGGAGATGCAGGCGCTGCTGACGCCGGACCTCGAGACCTACTTCAACTTCGCCTGGTTCGAGGGCGAGTTCGACGAGTACATCATCGGTTTCGACGACGTGGACGGCGACGGTGAGCGCGAGACGCCGGTCGATGTCGCGGGGACTAACAAGTTTGCCCAGACGCCCCAGTACCAGGCCGGCGCGGGTGCGCGCTACGCGTTCGGCGACACCGGCTTCGGCGAACTCTGGGCGCGGCTGGACCTCTCCTGGCAGGACGACAACCTGTTCAACGGCGGCGGCGCCGTGCAGACGGTCAACGCGCCGGAACTGGACCGGGAGGCGGCCTCCGCGAGGGACCTGAACCAGCAGGACGCCTACACCCTGGTGGACGCGATGGTGACACTGGAGCGGATACCCCTGGTGAAAGACGGCAACCTGCGCCTGAGTCTCTGGGGGCGCAACCTCACTGACGAGGAGTACCGCTACACCTCGGTTGACCTGATGGAATTCCTGGGTCTCGGCGTCACCCACTACGGCGACCCCAGGACCTATGGCGTGACCCTCAGTTACTCGTTGCGCTGATCCGCGGCACCCGCGGGCGGGGAGTACCAGATGGGCGAGGTGTACGCGCGCTCCTGTAGCATCGCCGGCTGGCCGGTCTCTGCGCCGCCGAGCGCTATCGCGTCATACTGCGAGTGCCGCGGTGTCGGTACCTGCAGTACCCTGAGGTAGTAGAAAGCCGCCTCGGACGGGTCGAAGTCAGGATCGCGCCACTCCACGTGCAGTTCAGAAGCGCCGGGGCTGCCCTCCCGGTTCCCGGCGATGTCGTACACACGCTCGTGGCTGATCCCTCCGGCGTCCACCCAGCCCTTGATCACCTGCAGGCGATCGAGATCGGCACCCCGTGGATCCCGTTGCGCACTGGCACTGAACAGCGGGGCGGTACCCGTCGGGCCCTCGGGCAGTACGCCGCCCATGGGTGTGGCAGGCCCCGTCCAGCCGCCGTCAAAGCGCACCGCGATCCGCGGCCCGGTGGTCGCGTAGACCTCGCGCCGACGGAACGCCTCCAGTATTGCCTCGCGGGTGTTGTCCTCGGACCATACGGCGGCGAGCCCCGAGGCGGACATGTCCCAGCCGGAGGCGCTGCCCTCGCCGGCGGTGCCACGCGCCTTGTTGTCCGGGACGGAGTCGGGTGCAAGCTTGCCGTGAAAGTTGTCCTCCTCGGCGGAGGCAAGGCCGGTGTGTGAATCGGTGGAGCCGATCATGCCGAGGCGGTAGGGATTGATCCCCCTCTGGCGGCCGATCTCGAGCCCGCGGCGCAGGGCCGGTCGCAGGAAATCGCCGATGTCCGCGCGGTAGGGTGTCGGGTATGCCTGTATGTAAAAGGTATAGCGTTCGAAATCGGCGAAGGCGTCGGCGGGTGACAGGCTCGGGTGGGTCTCGGAGTCGCCCTTGATCTGGGTGGCCTCGGCAACAGGCTCCCAGCGCGCGCGCAGTGCGAGATACGCCTCGGAGAACGCCGCACCGCGCAGCGTCTCCAGCGGGAACATGTAACCCTTGGAGATGTTCGAATTGTGAGGAATGGAGACGAAGTCGTCTCCCGTGGCGCGACTGGTTTCCTCGAGCCAGCGCCAGAGGTCCTCCGGGTAGGGGCTGTCGTCCCGGGAAAAGGGCAGGTAGGTGCCGGCAGAGTCCGCGTCGCCGTCGGTGAAGACCACGCGGTGCAGGTTTGCACCGCCGGGCGTGGACGTCCACTCCCAGCCGATCAGCGCGGTGAATTCGCCGGGACGGTTGTTGGCGTCGGCGGCGTTCGCCAGTTCGCGCCAGGCGCCGGTCACGAGGGCGTCCTGCCCGGGGATGCCCAGTGCCTCGCCCTCGTAGAGTTCCCGGGCGCGCTCGCGCGGGTCGGCGGGGGTGGCTGTCATACTTTCGAAAAGGTCCATGCCGTAGCCGTCGCGTAGCGCGAAGTCAAAGAGCAGTTTCACCGCGCTGTTGACCAGCGCATCGGTAAAACCCATGTTCGAGGTGTCCACACCGTCGCGGTGGATACTGCGGATGCCACCCAGGAACTCGGCGTGATCCGAGACGACGAGGAAGTCGAGGGGGGTGCCGATCTGTACGCGGGCGCGGTGGTAGGGGTGTATGACGGGTTCGCCTCGCGCGTACCGGTAGGCGGTCTCGGGGTCTGCGCTGAAGTTGCCGTTGAGGTAGGCATCGGCGGAGATCGACGAGTGCAGGTGCGTGTCGCCCCAGAGCAGTTGCTTCTCCGCGCTCGCCGCGCTGGCAACGAGTGCCAGGAAGAGGGCGCACAGTCGGCCGGTAGACATGCATTCGATGCTCGCTATAATCTGACACATTGTCAAATCAATACGCCCGTTGCGAATCGAGCAGGCGGCGACGCGCCGGACAACGATCGTGGCGCACTCCTGAACCCTGGCCGAGAGGTGAACTCCATGGAACTCCAGCACAAGGTGGCGGTAGTGACAGGCGCATCTTCGGGAATCGGCCGCGCCACGGCGCTGGCCCTGGCCGAGGCGGGCGCGACCGTGGTGGCGACGGCGCGTCGCGAGGAACTGCTGGCGGAGGTCAGTGCCGCCTGTCGCGCACACGCGCCCGACAGCCGACACATCGCCGGTGATATCAGCGACCGGGCGTTCGCGGAGTCGCTGGTTCACGGCACCGTCGAGCGGCACGGCCGCATCGACATCCTCGTCAACAACGCCGCGGTGCCCATGCATCGTTCCATCTACGAGATTACCGCGGAAGAGGCGGAGGAAGTGATGCGCATCAACTTCATGTCCTGCCTGTGGACCAGCTACGCGGCGATCCCGCATATGCTCGCGCGCAGGGAGGGGGATACCCAGGCCGGTTGCATCGTCAACGTCTCCTCATTCGCCGCGACGGTACCTCCCACCTATGAGACGATCTACGCCGCCTCCAAGGGCGCCATGAACGGGCTCACCCGCGGGTTGTGGAACGATCTTGCGGGCTCGGGCATTCACTGCGCGCTGGTGATACCCGGGCCGATTGACACGGAGATATGGGACAAGTTCGAGGACGAGGGTGCCTACAGCGGCAAGAAGTACCCGGCGGAAACGGTCGCGGCGGAGATTCTGCGGGCCATACGTGAGAGCCGGTTCGAGATTACCGTCCCGCGCAGGAATCCCTCGCTGATCACCGCGCGTATTTTCGCTACCTTTCTTCCCGCGGTGATACGCAAGGGGGTGGCGCGGATGAACCCGGTACCGCCGGGACTCGTGAGTCGCGCGATCGAGCGCGCGCGGGAGGGGGCACCCATGGGTCGGCTGGGTTGACGCCCGGGAAGTTCGGAGGAGGTATGGGCGAGCGGAAGTCGAGCGGGTGGTGGGTGTACGTGCTTCCAGCGCTGGTCTGTTGTAGCGCTGTCGGCACCATGGCGGGCGCGGCGGCAGAGACCGGACCGACAGCGCCCCCAACACCGGGTTTCGAGCGCACCGAACAGCGGGAACGCTGCACCGACTACGATCCCCTGCGCCGGCCCCATTACGGCGACACCCATGTGCACACGGGATGGTCCTTCGACGCCAGCGCCCAGGACACGCGCAATACGCCCCACGATGCCTACGACTTCGCGCGAGGCGAGCCCGTGCGTATCCAACCCTACGACGCCGACGGCCGCGGGATGCGCGAGATTCGCATCGATCGACCGCTGGATTTTGCGGCGGTGACCGACCACGCGGAGTTTATGGGGGAGATGCGCATCTGCCAGAACGAGGGCCTGTCGGGCTACTGGCACCCCGTCTGTCTCTCGCACCGGAATATGCCCCGTTTCTCGCAGCTCCTGTTCGGTGGTGTCGGGCTCACCATGAAGCGCCGCTGGGGGTTCTGCGGCGACGACGGGGAGAATTGCCTCGCCGCGGCCAGGGACACCTGGAGCATGACGCAGGCGGCGGCGGAGCAGGCCTACGATCGCAGTGCCGATTGCAGCTTTACCAGTTTCGTGGGCTACGAGTGGACGGCCACCGTGGGTCGCGGTCGCAACCTGCACCACAACGTGATCTTTCGCAATGAACACGTGCCGGATTATCCGCTGGGCTGGATCGATTCGCCAACGCAGGTTGAGTTGTGGGACTACCTGGAGGTGGCTTGTGTCGACAGTGTCGCGGGCTGTGACGGCATCGCCATTCCGCACAACCCGAACCTGTCCAGTAACCTGCAGTTCGAGACCGCACGGCTGCAGTCCCGGGAGGTACCTCCGGAGCCTGTCACGGCGCAGGAGGCCGCTCGCCGCGCCCGCTGGACACCGCTGGCGGAGATCATGCAACACAAGGGTTCCTCCGAGTGCGACAACCGCCTGCCCCTGTGGTCCGAGGACGAGTTCTGCGGCTTCGAGAAACTGCCGTATAGCAATTTCGGCACCAAGAACACAGGGGACGACGGCCGCGGTTTCATGCACTGGATGAAGATGGTGTTCGGCGGCGCAGAATTCCGCAACGTCGAGTTGCCCGGTGAAAAAAGCTACCTGCGCTACGCGCTGAAAAAGGGGCTGGAACAACAGTGGGAGCTGGGTGCCAACAGCTTCCGCTATGGTTTCATCGCCAGTACCGATACCCATATCGCCGCGCCCGGGCTGGCTATGGAGCGCAATCACCCGGGTCACGGGGGTGCCGGCATGGGGTCCCGCGAGGGTATCCGCCCGCTGCCGGACGAACTGGAATTCAATCCCGGCGGCCTGGCTGTGCTGTACGCGGAAGAGAACAGTCGCGACGCTTTGTTTGCCGCGATGCGACGGCGGGAGGCCTACGCCACCAGCGGCACGCGGCCTACCGTACGCTTCTTCGGCGGCTGGGAGTACCCGGCAGACCTGTGTGGGGCACCGGACCTGGTGGCCCGCGGCTACGCCGGGGGCGTGCCCATGGGCGGTGAACTCGGAGCGTCGCGCGGCGGCGGGGCGCCGACCTTCGTCGCCTCGGCACTGGCGGACGCGGGAACCGCGGATTACCCGGGCAGCCCGCTGCAGCGCATCCAGCTCGTGAAGGGCTGGTATGCCGACGGAGCGGTGCACGAGCGCGTGCTGGATATCGCCGGCGGCGACAACGACGCCGGAGTCGAACTCGACAGTTGTGAACAATACGGCACGGGCCACGACAGTCTTTGCACGGTCTGGGAGGATACGCAGTTCGACCCCTCGGTACCGGCGTTCTACTATGCGCGTGTTTTTGAGAACCCGTCCTGCCGGTGGAGCCAGCTCATATGCGCCGACGCGGGCGTGCGCTGCGACGACCCCGGCGGAATCCCCCAGGGCATGGAGAACTGCTGTGCCGGGGAGCACGTGAAAACAGTGCAGGAGCGCGCCTGGACCTCACCAATCTGGTATACCCCGGGGCAGTAACGGTAGGATAGGGTATGAGTCCGAGACCTCTCGTCCACATCGGCATGCCCAAGTGCGCCTCCACCTGGCTGCAGAACGCCTATTTCCAGAAGCGTCACGGATTCGAGATGGCGTCGGAAGTGGCGCCGGCCCACACCGCGCTCATAGCGCCGATCAGTTTCCGTTTCAGCGATTGGTCGGAGGGTCGCCAGTTTTTCAATTTTGAGACCGGGGACCGGGTGCCGGTGATCTCGGCGGAGGTCCTGGTCGGCAACCCGCTGACCGGCGGTGACAACGGCGAGACCATGCTTCACCGCTTGCGCCAGCTGGTACCGGAGGCCCGGATCCTGCTGATCATCCGCGAACAACAGGCGATGATTCGATCGATCTACAAGACCCTGGTGACTTTCGGTTCGCCGCTGTCCATAGAGGACCACCTGTACAACGACTTGCCGGGCAACATGCCCAGTTTCAGTGCCCAGTACCTGTTTTATGACGACATCATCGCCGCCTACCAGGCGGTATTCGGCGCCGACTCGGTGCTGGTGCTGACACTGGAGCAATTCCAGGCGGAGCCGCAGGAGTTTCTCACGGCACTGAACGGGTTCTGCGGGGTGGACAGCGAACGCTACCCGCTGAAGGCCAATCCCAAGAACCGGGTAAACCCCAACTTCTCACTGGTCAGCCTGGAGCTGAAGCGCCTCTACAACCGCTTCGTGGCGAAGACGCGCATGAGCCCGGCCGGCCTGATCAAGCCCAGGCTCATCGGCGAGAGGGGTGTTGTACACCCGCCCGTTCCCGCCTTCGTGGAAAACTGGATGGAGCGGCGCTTCGCAGCGAAGATCGCCTACCTTACGGATGGCTTCTACGCCCAGAGCAATGCCCGCACCGAGGGCCTGACGGGCCTGCAGTTGCGGGAACTGGGCTACCAGCTGCCCGACGCAGGGCCGGCGCAGTAGCGCCCGATGCAGCGCCCTACTCGAAGCGGTAGGTGACGTCCACCCCGTAGGAGCGACCGTTACCCCAGATGACCGCGCGGTCTGCCTGGGGCAGGTTGTCCAGGGTGAAGGACTCGTAGTCGCTGTCCTGCAGGTTCTTGCCCCACGCTGCCACTGTCCACTGTCCTCCGAGCCCCTCGATCTCTGAGAGGGAGATGCGCGCGTTGATCAGGTCGTAGTCGTCGCGGTACAGGGTCTCACTGTCGCGCTGGCGGTCGCCGACGAAGTTGTAGCTCGCATTGATGTTCAGCACGCCGCCAAAGGGCGAGATGGAAGGCGTGTAATCCGCCACGAAACTGTAGGTGTGCTTGGGCGCGTTGGTAAACTCGAACTGCTCCAGTTCGCCGGTAAACGGGCTGATGATGTCGTCCAGTTCACTGTCGAGGTAGGCGTAGCTCAATTGCAGGAAGAGCTCAGTGGTGGGCATGGCCATTACTTCCAGCTCGACCCCGCGCATCTCCCCCTCGTCGACGTTAAACACCCGGGTGTTTTGGATGGTGCCGGGAATCTGGAAATTGTACTGGAAGTCGTCAAACTCCTGGTAAAACACCGCCGCGTTCACACGCACCATGCGCTGCAGTAACTCACCCTTGAAACCCGCCTCCCAGGCGGCCAGGGTCTCCGGGTCGAAACCTTCGCTGAACTGGGCCTCCTCGGAATCGCGGATATTGAAGCCGCCGCTCTTGTAGGCCTCGGCATACTTGGCGTAGACGTTCATCTCGTCGGACCAGTCGTACTCGACAATGAACGTAAAGGAGTCGTCGTCCCAGTCGTTACCGGCCTTGGCCGAGAAGAAGGTGTCGATCAGGGGCAGTATCGAGGTGTCGTTGTCGACCACCACCTGGTCGACCACTTCGCGTTCGGCGTCCCTGGAGTCTTCAGAGTGACGCCACCCCGCGGTCAGGTGCAGCCGCTGGTCGAGGATGTCGGGTGTCCAGGTCCACTGGGTGAACACCGCCCATGCCTCGTTGTCGATCGAGTTGTATTCAGATCCGATGTTGTAGATGGTGCCCTGCCGGGCGCCGAACGGGAAGGCGCTGAAGATATGCCGCACGGGGAGGATGTCCTCCTCGGCTTCCTCTGTGAAGTAGTATGCCCCTGCGAGGTACTCCAGGGACTCCCCCACGGTGCCGATGAACTGGAACTCCTGGGAGAACTGCTCCTGCTCGAGGTCGGGGCGCACCGTGGGCACGTCGATGCGTGCGTCGCCGGCGTTGGCACCGATGGTCGACTGGTAGAAGTCGACCCGGAAGTCCTCGGTGGAACCGCTGGCAAAGTCCAGGTAGCTCTTGTCCGAGACTTCGCGGTAGGCGGTGATCGAGCGGATCGTGACGTTGTCGCCGGCCACCCAGTCGACGTTGAGCGTATGTCCGTCGATAATGGTGTCCGTGGGCAACAGGGGTACGCTGGAGGACAGCGTGTTCAGTCGGTTGTTGTCATAGGTGATGTAGTCCTGGACGATGTCGCCGATGATCGCCAGCAGGTCCGTGCCGCCGGATTCCCGCGGGCTCACCGCCTGGGCCGGCAGGTTGTGGTACTCAATTTCCGAGCGGTCGTAACTGTAGTCTGCGGTGAGTGTATCGGTTAAATCCGCGCGGAAATCGAAGCGGAAGCCCTCGGACTTGCGATCGCCCCAGCCGCCGCCCGGACCGTCGTTGTTGGTGAACCCCTCCACGTCCTCGTAGAAGTAAGCGACCTTCGCCGCGTACTTCTCGGAAAAAGGCACGTTCACCGAGGTCTTGCTGCTGAACAGGTCGTTGTTGCCGCCGCCAAGGGTCTGCTCGAAGGAGAAGTTGTCCACGTCCGGCCGCTTGGTGATCAGCTTGATGGCACCGGCTGTCGTGTTGCGCCCGTAGAGGGTGCCCTGGGGGCCCCGCAGTACCTCGATACGCGCGAGGTCGGCCACGTCGAAGGCCAGGCCCGTGGAGCGCGCGATGTAGGCGCCGTCGAGGTAGACACCCACGGCGGCGTCCTGGGTGATCTGCGTGTCGGTCAGGCCGACACCGCGGATGAACAGGCGCAGGGTCTGGTTGTTCGCCGGGAAGCCGTCGATGTTGAGGTTGGGCACCAGGCCGTTCAGGTTGGTCAGGCTGGTGATGCGCTGTTTCTCCAACTGCTCCGTGTTCATGGTGAACAGGGAAATCGGCGTTTCCTGGGCGGACTCCGTGCGGTGCTGCGCGGTGACCAGCACCTCTTCCAGTACGTTGTTGCGCTCCTGTGCCGTCGCCTGCCAGGGTAGCAGGGCGACTGCCAGCGCGGCGACGGGCCGACGCATAGCTTCTCCTCATAGGCGGCGACAAGCGCGTTACGGCTTGAGAGAAACGCACCTGTCCCCGTTGTTGGTGTTATTTGCAGGCCGGTGAATGGACCAGGCCGGGCACGGACCGGTCTTATTGGTTGAAAACCCGGTCTCGCCCAGGTGCATTATGGCAGTTTTTGACAACTTATCAAATAAATTTCCCAAAAGGGGTCAGAGCCCTTTTTGAACACTATTGATTACCGTTCGCCAGATTAAATGATTAAAGGGGCTGACCCGTTTTTATTCGGTCACAGGACGTCGTCGGCTACCAGCTGCAGGAACAGGTCCACCGCCGCCCGGTTGGCGATGTAGTCCATATTGTGCGACGTCCCGGGAACCCGGTCGTTCCAGGCCGCCAGCCCGAAGCCCGAGCCGATATCGACATACGCCTGTTCGAGCACGTCGGCGTTGTGTTCGGCCAGCGCCAGCGCATCGTCGACACTCGAGGCCATGTAGATCGGCGGATCGCCGGAATCGACAAATTCCGCCGCCGTCGCTATCAGGCGCGCGAGCAACGGCACGTCATCGGGATGCTCAAAACCCTGCCCCCAAAAGCACTGCACAGGATTCAGGCCGAATACGTTTTGCTGTGCTGCCTGCTGGGCGGCGGTGCCCTGGGCTCCCCAGGTGACCATATTGGAGGGGGCGCCGAAACTCAGGCCGGCGTCGGGACGGGGGTTGTGCGACTGGGGCATGTCGAGTGGCCGGATATTGCCGGTGGTGGCAGCGTAAAGGGCCAGCTGGCCTCCCGCTGAAGCGCCCATGACCGCGACCTTGTCGTAGTTGTAGGTGGACTTCTGAGCTGCCATGTTGGCCCAGGCAATCGCCCATTTGACGTCGTTGACGTTGTCTGGGAAGGGGCTCGGTCCGAGGCAGAATGGCTCCGCCAGCGTGTAATTGATGCTGAAGACCACGTGCCCCTGGTCCATGAAGTACTGCAGCAGAGGGGTGGTCTGGGCGTCCGACTTGTCCCCCGCAGCCCACGCCCCCACGTGTACAAAGATGATGGCGATACCCGAGCTCGTCCCCTGTGCCTCGTAGACGTCCAGCAGCTGTTGCGGCTGCAGTGGTGCTGGGCCGAAGGGCACGTCGGTCGCGTCCGGCACCCTGTCCGTGGCGTAGGGTTCGCTCAGTGTATCGCCGGCACCCGGTGCATTCACACGACAGCCGCTTGTCGCCGCAATACCTGCCAGGAGAACCAGCCACAGGGGAAGATGAGCCAGTTTGAAGGACACCGTCATCGCCGCGTTCCTCGTTGCACGGGTTCTGCTTACTGACTATAGGACAGAATGTGCGGATTTAGAGGGGTCAGAGCCCTTTTTGATCGATTTCGATGAGTTGCAGCTTAAGAAGTCAGGGTCGATAAGAACCTGTGGGGCCAGAGCCCTCGCTGATCGAAATTTACCGATTCGAATTTAGGTCTCGCCCTGAGCTGAGCGCTCACGTTTCTGCCGAGCTGCAGTGATAGTGACCAAAAGGGGTGCTGACCCCCTTTTTTATTTCTGAGCTATAATTTGGCAAAATAACTGAAGAGTGTGTATCACTGGATCTCAGAATTTGCGGTGCAGCTGTTTGTAGGTGCGCCGTTGGTTGCTTTGTCTGTTCCCATACCCAAGTCCATGTTGACCACCTATCGTTACTAGCGTGGCACTGGACATAGATCGCACGAACAGACTCGCCTAGCGAAGATTCAGTCTGTGTTCCCTTGATACTACTTCGATATCCAGGTGAAAACCCCGTGCCCAGGCCTCGAAAGCGAATACAGCTCCTTTATGTGTTTGTCACGCTGTTACTGCTCGCTTATGTCGCTTCCAACTATTTTGCGGAACATATGATGTCAGTCAGAGATAGGTCCGCGCAGGAGGCCCGAGCAAGTCTCTTGGAAATAAGGCGGCGAGTGCGAGAATTGCAAGAGTCACAGTCTGCCAGCACGTTGCGACCACAGATTGGGGAACTTCTGCGTCAGTCGGAAGCGACATCAGAATCACTCTGGCGAATGGAAGAACTTATGGGAAAGGTCAACTATTCGACAGAGGTTGTGGAGCACGCTTACGAGCTTTGGGCCAAGACGTTTATCAAGTACACAATCTCAGCAGTAAGAAGTACCGGCGAAAAACTGCATGTGGATGAAATCAAAGATGCGTTGGAGCTCGACGATGGTAAGTCTGATGATGAACCAAAAATATACTCCGCTTATGAGAGGCGATTCCTAAACACTCTGAGGTACGGTTTCGCAAAATACCAGCTAGGTGTAGACGGTAATCCCAGCAGGCTGGACTACAAGGAACTTGCAGCAGCGAGAGCGGCCTTCGATATTGAAGAGGGAGTTATCGGAAATTACCAAAACTAATAGAGCTTCCTGAGTAGAAAGCAGTATCCGTCGCCCACTGAATGGTGGGCCCTGCCATGGCTGTGTGCTAGCTTTTTATCGAGACAGCGCGAGTTCCAGTTCTCGTGCAAGCAGCTGATCAATTGCAATAATTTCAGGATCGCTTCTGCGTTTTCTCTCTTGGATGGCCGACGCTATGCTGCCGATGATGGGAGACACAATAAACTCATTGTTCTCCTCTGTCGTTTCCGTTCTGATGGCGCCCCTTTTTGCCGATGGATCCGCCCCATCGGATTTCTTTTCTGATTCACCCATAACTCGCCCCGGTATTTAACTGTTTTTGGTATCAGACTTTTTGGATTGTAGTGCTAAGTAACTTTGCGTTAGCTTGCCCCCAGCTCAATCGGCGGTTGAATTGTTTTGCGCGGCATCCCCGACAACTTCATTTGCGTTTTGTACAAACAAACACAGTGGTGCCAGCACATCTGCACAAAAGCTCAATTCGTTGTATATACTAGCACGTCGGTTGTCAATAAAAAGCTCCTCTGCGGTGTCGTTTTTTGCATATACCGCTATAAAACCAAAAGGCAATCTGATCTTGTTGTTGTTGCCTTTATCCCGAAAGAAAATTGGGGCTGTGATGATTGAATTGATTCCGAGTACTTCCTCAAATAACGAGTCTATGCCCTGGTACTGACCCTCAGATTCTTCATCGAGGACTGAGTTACCATCTGCGTCGTCTGTCTTCACGTGTCTCTCGTTGTAGCTTGAGATATCGTTCTCCACGAAATTGCGACCATGGGTGAGAACCATCTTTAGGGCGGTGGACTCCCCTATTTTAGTGGCCTCAGGTATGGTCCGGCCTGAATCCATCTCCGCATGGCTTCGAGCATCAGCGGTCTGTACGTCATGCGCTACCGCCTTGACTTGATATCGCCACATGTCACTGCGGTTTGCACCCATTAACTGCCGCTGACTCTTTTTCCCGGTCTCGAGTAACAGGATGCTGACAAATGGGTCCCTGTCTATGCCCCGACGATTTAAATCCCGCACGACGAATCCCTTGAGATGTGCCGCGACCAAGCCCGTGGCCTTATACACCTCGCTCTGCGATGCCTCGCGAAAGCGAATTCTTCTCTCTTCTTGGGCACTCTTGTCGGAGGCAACGTCCATTCTGCGTAATGTATCCGTGTATTCCGTGTAGATACTAAACAGGATGTCTCGAATCTTTCTCGCGGTATCTCCATGGGCCGTGGAATCGGTCTCAGCTGTGACGGAATTACTCTCGGCTTGTGCCTCGGAGCTAGCCCTGTGTTCCTCGTATTGTCTCTTCAATTGGGCGATCTGTACTTCGAGTTCCATTCTCTCATTGTTCGCCGTGTCCCGCGCTTCTTTACTCTGGTTGCGCTCTTCTGACAACAGGTCTGTCAGTTCTCTAGATTGCGTCCAGAAATATACGGAGGGCCCAATGCAGAGAATGGCCGCAACCCAGAGGAGGAAGTCAATCAACGCATGTGACCCAATGGCCAGTGTTTCAAGGACTTCGGGGTCGGCATAGATGAGAGCCAGTATGGTCATGGGCAGACCGATGAGGGCTACCACCAGGCTGAGCAACGCCACCATCCTATCGAGGCCGAATATCCGTGGGGATGGAATGTCCTTTTCGCTTTCGGTGTTTTCCATGGTCTTCAGGTATGGGTCGTAGCAGTCACTCAGTGTTCAAGTTCGGCGCGGTGACATATAGAGAGAATCGCATATTATTATCGTAGCGACGCGCGCTATGCCGCACTAAGAATTTCGCTAACGCTCCTATTTGATCCGAATCTTACTCCTTCAGTTCCCGATTAAAAGGGGTCAGAGCCCTTTTTGGTCAAAATTGATTGTTCGGAACGCAGAGCTCCCACGAGCTGCCAACTTTTTAGTCTAGTCCTCCCCTACCCTCGGCCTGCCCTGGGCGGCCTTTCCTACTCTCACTTCGAGGGCGGCCTCGATCTCCTTGCGAAAACGATCAGATCCGAGTGGGGTGCCAGACATGGTGTGTTCTCTGATAATGGCGCTATTTCGTTCTTCCGTTGGGGAATGAAAGGTGCGTCTATAGGTTTCCGCCCGTTCTATTGGCGTTTTGCCCAGCGCAAAATACGCTTGATGGGGTGTGATAAGGGCGTCTGCAGCCCCCAAGCCGTTGCTACGATAGCTCGACCATTCGTATTCCTCAGGGGCCTGTACCATAGCGGCCCGAACCGGATTCATCTCTATATAGCGGTAGCACGCCATCAGATATCTAGTGCCGCCCACGGCGCTGGCTTTGAACCGGCCCTCCCACATTGTTCCCGAGCGGTGGTACTTCTTGTTAATGTAGGACACATAGTGTCTGCCCATGTACTGAATGGTGCGGCTGATGGAGTCCTCAGAGGCGGGAGTGACCAGCAGGTGAATGTGATTGGTCATAAGTACGAAAGCGTGTAGCTGACATCCGTATCTGAGTGCTGAAGTGTGTAGGACTTCTTTCAACGTCTCATAGTCCTCCCGTTCAAAGAAGACCGCCTGACGATTGTTGCCGCGCTGGACAATATGAGCAGGGACGTCAGGAAGAAAGAACCGGGGCTTTCGGGGCATGGGCAGTCCCAATACGTACCTGAGTGACTGCCGCTAGTCTAAGCTGCTCTTACGGCGGGAGTAGATCAAATCTGTTCAGTGACCAAAGCTGATCAAAAAGGGCTCTGACCCCGATGCCCCCTGGGCGATGCCCGGTCCAAGATTACGCAGGGGGTCGGTGAATACAGCGGGAGTCAGCCTCACAGGGCTCTCGGAAACACCTCGCCCCTGGAATTCAAGGCACAAAGTGCAAACTGAAGGCTGGAAATTCGCGCCCTTGGTGGCTCAGCTAAAGGGGTCCTCTCAAATAAAATCACCGACCGGTGGACACATCTACATGACAGTTGACAACCGTATCGTCGCAGGAGTCAAATGCTTATGTGTTCCATAATAAAAAGTCTTATTTCGGACTCGCCGATGAATGACAGACCAAAGACGTCCGGCAGGCGCTTTCTCGGTGATATCCTGGTTGAATCTGGCGTAATTTCTGAAGATCACCTGGAACAAGCGCTGGATATCAATGAAAGGACCGGCAAACGGGTAGGCCAAATCCTCATCGATATGGGCGCGGCCACCGATATGCAGATCGCGTTGGCTCTGTCTGACCAGCTCTCGGTTCCTCTGATACAGATATCAAACATCAACATTCCAGCAGATGTGCTGAGGACGGTACCGCCTGAAATCGTAAAGAAGTGCCTGGTCATACCCATCGACAAAACCGATTCCACTGTTACCTTGGCCATGGCTAATCCACTGGACCACTACGCTATAGACGATGTGCGCTTCGCAGCGCAGTTGCGGGTAGACGTGGTCATCGCGATGGAGCAGGAAGTCATCGCCGCTATCGACAAATACTATCCTGACGCAGATTTACTGCGACCACTTGCCGAGATGGGGGGAGAGGAAGAGGATATGGTTGTCCTTCCCGCCGCCCGCTCAGAAGATACAGAAGAGCTATCAGAAGATGACCTTCTTATACTTTCAGATCAACCTCCGATAGTTAGATTCACCAACGCCATCCTCAGCGATGCAATCGCGAACAAAGCTAGCGACATTCACATCGAACCTGGCCAAAAGTCTGTGCTGGTACGTTACCGCATCGATGGAGTGATGCGTGAAATTATGAAGGCTGAAAGACATATTCACGACAGAATTGTCACTCGTGTGAAGGTGCTGTCGAATATGGATATAACGATTCGCAGAATGCCTCAGGATGGAAAATTTCAGGTCAGGTTTTCAGGTACCTCCATCGATATCAGGGTCTCAACCCTGCCCACGGCTTATGGGGAAAAATTGGTCATGCGCGTACTCAATCCAATGGGGGCGCCTGAATCTATTGACAGCTTGGATTTAACTGAGCAGCAACTTGCAGACCTTCGTGTATCTATCGCTCAACCGCAGGGCATTGTGTTGATCACAGGGCCTACCGGTAGCGGCAAGACGACTACGCTCTATACTTGTCTGAAAACAGTAATGTCTCCAGAGATCAATATCATTACTCTGGAAAATCCGATCGAATACGAATTATTTGGAGCAAACCAGGTTGAAATCAACCCCAAGCAGGGGCTCACATTTGCGAGCGGTCTGCGCTCAATTCTGCGCCAGGATCCAGATATTGTTTTACTGGGCGAGATTAGGGATGAAGAGACGGCAACGGTTGCATTTCGCGCAGCACAGACGGGTCATCTGATATTCTCAACACTACACACCAGAAGCGCACTGGATACCATTCCCAGACTTTTAGATTTAGGGATATCTCCGAGTCAGCTCACATCCACTGTCAGTGCCATAATATCCCAGCGCCTCGTGAGACGGCTCTGCAATGACTGCAAGGAAGCCGTACCGCTGGACGAGGCTACCCGCGCTACCCTGCCCGCAAAATACAATGCCGACGAGTCGGTAACCGCATGGAGGGCCGAGGGCTGCGAGCGTTGCCATTCCACAGGTTACGCAGGGCGCCTGGCCATATGCGAGGTATTGCGTATAACACCGTTCATAGAGGAACTCCTACAGCAGCGCAAAACAGCCGAGGAGACAAAAAAGGCAGTCTTCGGCCAAGGGTTTATCACTATGGCGGAAGACGGTATCGCCAAAGCTCTGGACGGGCTGACAACCCTGTCAGAGGTTTACCGGGTTGCACCTATGGTCTCAGGCGGCGAGGAATCCGACTCCGAAAAGTCAGGCAGCTCTGATGAGGACACCATGGCAGTAGAAGAGATCATCGGAGAACTGCAGACGCCGACGATTGAAAGCGTCAGGCCGCTAAGGATTCTCGTAGTCGACGATCAAGATTTCTCCTTTAATCTCTTTCAGGGAATCCTGGAAGGGGAGGGATTCACTGTAATCAGGGCCAAAACTGGAATCGACGCAATGAATCTCACTCAAAAGGAAGTGCCAGACCTGATTATCACAGCTCAGGTTATGCCAGAGATGGATGGCTTCACCCTCATAAGGAAAATGAGGGCCAATCTAGCCACAGCCTATATTCCGACTATATTAATAACGGGTGAAGACAGTCTCGATACTGAAATCGAGAGCCTCAATTCCGGTGCGGATGACTACTTGGTCAAGCCGATTAACGCTCGTAAACTTATTGCCCGTGTTAATCGATTGCTCAAGCGCAGCCATTTCAACTAGCGAGGTCGGCCACTATGAAGTGCCCAGCACATCCAAGCGTTGACGCCTCTTTTAATTGCATCCAGTGTGGTACCCCACTGTGTGCGGAGTGCAACGGGGGGCAAGATCCTGAAAGGCCGATTTGCAGGCTATGCATTGCGACATCGGCAGCCAGTGCTTTCAGTAGTGAGCAGGCAGATGAGGATCAACGTGTTGCGGAGATGGAGGAGAGCGCGAAAGACGAGAAGGAACGCTTTGTCGCGCTCAAGTACGCCATCATCATAGGCGCCCTGATTTTTATTCCGGTACGTTATTTTACCCTGTATGAACAGCCAGACCCTGCTCCGGTGGACCTGAACGACCCCTACGAGGTTACCGAGGAGGCCATACTCAACCTATGGCTGATTTCCGATATGCTGGCGGAGGGAACGATGCCGCCCGTTGATTTCATTTGCCCCGGTGGAAGTGAGGCCTATGAAGTACAGTTTATCGACGGTGACATCGTTGTCAGTGACCCCCACCCTGAAGTACACGGTTTCGTATCTATGACGGTGAGCAAAAACAAGCCCGTTCCTGAACTGATAGATATGCAGGAGTAGCGCTAATCATGTCCACAAACAAAGCGAGTGGATTTACACTTCTGGAGCTTATGGTGACCATCGCCATTATAGGCATTCTCGTCAGTGTGGCCTTGCCTTCCTACTTCCAGTATGTACAGCGGTCCAAAGTAGGGGTAGCCCTGGAAGAAATGTCTGCCTTCAAGGCTGCCGTTAATGCGGACCTATCGAGCGTCGGAGAGGTCAGTTTTCTTCCGCCCATCGCCAAATCGCAGGAATTCCTTTACTGCATCTCGGTTGACATACGTAAGCGAGGCCGCCGGGGAAGCTGTACTACCATCCATATAACTGCATGGCCCAATGAGTCCTTTGACCCGTCCATACGTCGGGGGCGAACCCGCATGATCCAACTGCGAGGGGAGTTAGAAGATTCCGGAGAAGTAGGCTGGGAATGTGGCCATTTTTTTAGAGTAAGAAATAGTATCGATCCCGCGCTGATGCCGGCGTCCTGCCGAGCGGAGGTTCCAAGGCCTAGAGGACGATCCTGCTTGACCGGCGAGCAACGGGTGATGAACCGGCGTTGCGAGCGAGGACGAGGTTGAGTCGGTGCTGACAAGAAGCTAAAGGGCTCAGAGCCCTTTTTTTCAGACCTGCCTGGTCAACAACATCTGATTTAGTTAAAAAGGGCTCTGACCCCTTTACCGCTCTTATTTGATCGACGCGTAGGCCGCCAGCGCCGCCTCGCGCGCCTCGCGGTGGTCCACGATCGGCGCGGGATAGTCCGTCCCGATCTCGACGCCGGCGGCGGCCAGTACCTCCGCCGGCGCGGCGGACGGGTCGTGGAGGTGGCGCGTCGGCAGCCCTGCCAGCTCGGGCACCCAGCGCCTGATGTAATCACCGTCCTCGTCGTAGCGCTGTCCCTGCACAGTCGGGTTGAAGATGCGGAAGTAGGGCGCGGCGTCAGCGCCGGAACCGGCCACCCACTGCCAGCCGCAGACGTTGTTCGCGAGGTCGGCGTCCACCAGCGTATCCCGGAACCAGGCTTCCCCGCGGCGCCAGTGCACCAGCAGGTGCTTGGTGAGGAAGGAGGCCGTCACCATGCGCACCCGGTTGTGCATGTAGCCGGTCTGCCATAACTCGCGCATACCGGCATCGACCAGCGGGTAGCCGGTCATGCCGCGCTGCCAGGCGGACAGCATGTCCTCGTTGCCAAGCCAGGGAAAATTCGCGAAGCCCTCCCGGAACGGCTGCTCGACAATCTCCGGGAAGTGGTGCAGCAGGTGGTGGCTGAACTCGCGCCAGCCCAGCTCCGAGAGGAACTTGTCGCGCTGCTTCGCGAGGGAGGGGTCGGCGCCGCACGCGGCCTGCGCCAGGTGCCAGACCTGTCGCGGGGAAATCTCGCCGAAGTGCATGTGGGGCGAAAGGCGTGAGGTGGCCTCGCGCGCCGGGTGGTTGCGGCCCTCGTCGTAGTCCGCCACCGGGCCCGCCAGGAAGCGCGACACTGCATCCGACGCGCCGCGACTGCCCGGTTGCCACAGGTCGATCCAGTGCGCCGCCCAGTCCGGATTCCGCGGCCGCAGTTCGAGGTCCGCCAGGGACAGGCCTCTCGGCACTGAATCGGGAATGTCCAGCCGGGCCGGCCGCTGCAGCGGAGCAGCGGGCTCCCCCAGGGCCAGGCAGGCTTTCCAGAAGGGCGTAAAGACCTTGAAGGGGGTGCCGCCGCCGGTGCTGACGCGCTCCGGCTCGAACAACAGGCTGCCGGGGAAGCGCTTGAACGCGATGCCCTCCGCCTCGAGTGTATCGTGCAGTTCCGCCTCCATTGCGGGTGACCAGGGTTCGTGCATGCGACTGCAATACACGGCCGCCGCGTTGCATTCCCGCGCGACGGCCGGGAGGACCTCGCTCGCGGCGCCCCGGCGCAGCAGCAACTGTGCGCCCAGCGCCTCCAGCTCCGCCTGCAGGGAGGCGAGGCTGTGGTGCAGCCACCAGCGGCTCGCGCCCCCGGTCGACCACGCACCGGCCGTGTCGTCGTCCAGCACGAAGACGGGCAATACGGGCATACCACTGTCGATGGCGGCCTGCAGGCCGGGCAGGTCATCGAGCCGCAGGTCGAGCCTGAACCAGTAGACGATGGGCTGTTTCACGCAGTCTCCCGAAAAAGGGGTCAGAGCCCTTTTTGACTAAATCAGATGTTGTTGACCAGGCAGGTCGGAAAAAAAGGGCTCTGACCCCTTTTTATCCTTTTTAACCCTGACCCCTGTTTTGTGCGTTCGTAGTGACTGACATTTATACGCCACTGTCTCGCGGTCGGCTCATTCTCACCGGCCCGTCCATGAGTTGTCTATGTGTTGCCCGCAATTTACCGCCAACGACTCAATCCGACGACAAAACCCGGACGTAACCCTCGGAACACACACCAGGGAGGAGACATCATGTCCCCATTCAGAAAGCTTCTGGCATTGCTGTTACTGCCCCTCGCGGTCGCGTGCAGCGACTCCAACGACAACAACGGCAACCGCCCCGCGGAGCTGCGTGTCACGCACGCCTCGGCGGACGCCCCGGCCGTCAATGTCTACGTGGATGGCGCCCTGGCGCTGGAAGGCGTGGACTTCAAGCAGAGCTCCGGCCTGCTCGAGTTTGACCCGGGCACCTACTCGGTCGAGGTGCGCGGTATCCTGCCGGACGGCTCGGAGGTTTCGGTCATCGGCCCCGTGGACATCACGCTGGAACGCCGCATCCGCACCGACATCATCGCTTTCGGCGACCTCTTCGACGCCGCCGGCGGACTGAGTATCGCGCCGAAAGTACTGGACCCCGTCGACATCGAGCGCAACATCGACGACGTTCGCGTGAGCGTCATGCACGCGGCGCCCGCGGTGGGCGCCGTCGACATCTACGTCACTGAGCCGGGTGCCGACCTGGCTTCCGCTTCCCCGATCGACGCCGCCTTCGGCGACGCCGCCGGTCCCGTCTCCCTCGAGGCGGACACCGATTATCAGGTGCGCATCACCGCGGACGGTTCGACGGTACCGGTCTTCGACAGCGGTACCCTGAGCTTCGCGGCCGGTACGGAAATCGTCGTTATCGCCGTGGAGAACACCTACAAGGTCGGTGGCAGCCCCGTGACACTGCTGGTGGCGGGCGCAGAGGGTGCGTCAGAGGTGACCGACGTGGCGATCACCGCCGCAGTGCGGGTCGTGCACAATTCCGCCGACACGCCGCCCGTGGATGTGCTCGTCGACGGCGCAGTAGCGCTCGACGCGGTACCCTTCACAGGCGCCAGCGCGTACTCCGATCTCGAGGCCCCTTCGGGCACCTACAACGTGGTCGTAGCGGCGGACGCCGACAACAGCATCGCGCCGATCGATATCGACGTGGAGTTGGAGGCGCCGCGCAGCTACACCGCTATCGCCATCGGCTCCTTCGCGGACAGCAGTGTCGAGGCCCTGCTGACCGAGGACGAGCGGCGCAACATCGCCACCGCTGCCATCGTGGAGGTGATCCACGGTTCCTACCTGGTGGCCGCAGCCATTCCCGTGGACGTCTACCTGACGACGGACGGGGTGATTGCAGACGCGGACCCGGCGATCAGCGGCCTGGCCTACGGGGAGTCCACGGGGCAGATCGCGCTGTCTCCCGGCGACTACTGGATCACGGTGACCGCGGCGGGTGACAAGTCCGTCGTCGCCTTCGACACCGGCGGCACGCTGGCACTGGCGGGCGACACCAACTACACCATCATCGCGCGGGACCCCTCCGCCGAGGAAGTGACCGGCAGCCCGCTCATCGAGGTGATCCTGCTGACGGACTGAATATACGGGCCCGCTGATCCAGTGAGCGGCGGGCAGCGTAGACAGGGGTAGATGGTGAAACGGCATCTCCGTTGTAAGTCGATTCCCTGTCCCATCCAGGTTGATGGCCCGCCGCCCCCGGCGGGCTTTTTTTTTGCGTCCACGGGGCGGGAGAACGGCTAGACTGGGAGGCAGGAGGTCATCCATGGTCGCTGTGCTTAAGGGCCCCTGGAGCCAGGGGGAAATCGACGAATATCTCACCGAGGCGACCGTGCCGCTGCGCCTGGCCTGCCTGGGCGGTGACGGCTTCCCCCGGGTGGTCTCCGTCTGGTATCGCTACGCGGCGGGACGCCTGTACTGCGTCTCCCACCGGGACGCGCCCCTGGTGCGCCTGCTGGAGCGCGGCGACAGGGTCGGCTTCGAGGTATCGCCCAACGAGCCCCCCTACCGCGGCGTGCGTGGGCAGGGGATCGCCACCCTGCAGGACGGCGCGGGCGGCGAGGAGCTTGCGGGTCTGCTGCAGCGCTATCTCGGCGGCACCGACTCGGACCTCGCCCAATGGTTGTTGTCCCGCGCCGAGGAGGAGACGCTGATCACGGTGGAGCCGCTGCGCCTGTTCAGCTGGGACTATTCGGCGCGCATGTAGGGGCGGCGCGCCCTCCCGTCAGCTCACCAGTGACTGCAGCAGGGGCCCTGCCGGGGTGCGCAGGCGCAGTTCAGCCATGTCGTCGGCGCGCGTGTCGCCCGGGTTGACGATGGCGATGGATTTGCCCAGCCGCGCCGCGTGGCGGCAGAAGCGGAAGCCAGAGAACACCGACAGCGAACTGCCCAGTACCAGAAGTGCGCCGGCTCGCTCGAGGGCGCGCCGGCAGCGCCTGACACGATGGCCCGGCACGTTGCCGCCAAAAAAAACCACGTCGGGCATGAGGTCGCCCGCGCACTCGGTGCAGCGCGGGGTCACCACGGCCTCGACCATTGCGTCGGGCACATCCGCATCGCCGTCCGGCCGTGCGGTTCGGGAGGCGGGCGCGGTGAAGCGATTGTGCGTCGCGAGCAACGCCTGTACAGCGTCCCGCGTATAAAGCCTCCGGCACGCGAGGCAGCGCACACGGTCCAGCCTGCCGTGCAGGTCGACGACCCGGCGGCTGCCGGCCCGCTGGTGCAGGCGGTCGACGTTCTGGGTCACGAGCAGCTCGACATGCCCCCGGCACTCCAGTTCCGCGAGGGCCAGGTGCGCCGGGTTGGGCCGGGCGTCGCGCACCGCGGGCCAGCCGAACCATGACCGCGCCCAGTAGCGCCGGCGCGAGGCCTCGTCCTGCAGGAACTCGCTCTGCTGGATGGGACGGTTGTGCTGCCACCGACCTCTGTCGTCCCTGTAAGTCGGGATGCCGGACGCGGCACTGACGCCGGCGCCGGTGAGAACCAGCACGCGCCCGTGTTGCTGCAGAAAGGCCTGCAGTTCCCCTGTTTCCCGGTGCAAGTCCATAGTAAGACCATTATACGGTCCGCGTACGCCTGGGGATGAACGCTTTGTCGCCGCGTGGCGTATAGTTAAGTACAACGCGGGAGGGTAGTATGCAGGTTCTGGTCACCGGCGGCACGGGCTTCATCGGCACCGCGCTGCTTCAATCCCTGGAAGCGGACGGGCACCGGGCCCTGGTTCTCACGCGGCAGTCCCTGGCAGACACCCCGTCGCGGCGTTACGTCGCGACACTCGATGCCATCGATGCCGCCGAGTCCGTGGATGCGGTGGTCAACCTCGCCGGCGCCTCCCTGGCCGGTCACCGCTGGAGCCCCGCCTACAAGCGCGAAATCAGGGACAGTCGCCTGCAGACAACAGCGGCGGTTGTGGCGTTGTGCAAGCGGCTCGACTCGCCGCCCCCCGTGGCGCTCAGCGCCAGTGCCATCGGCTACTACGGTCACCACGGTGACGAGGAACTGGACGAGGCGGGTGCGGTGGTGCCCTGTTTTTCACAACAGCTTTGCGCGGACTGGGAGGCGCAGGCGCTGGCGGCGGCCGGCACGGGCGCCCGCGTCTGCCTGCTGCGCCTCGGCGTGGTCCTCGACCGCGACGGCGGCGCATTGGCGGAGATGGCGCGCAGTTTCCGCTTCGGGGTCCAGAGCTGGATGGGCTCCGGGTCCCAGTGGCTGAGCTGGGTGCACAGGGAGGACGTCGTTCGCGCCGTGCGCCTGCTCCTCGCGCGCGACGATCTCGCCGGCCCATTCAACCTGACGGCCCCTGTCCCGGTCACTGCCCGGGAGCTGGCGAGAGTCCTTGCGCGGCACCATCGCACCGTAGTCGCCGCGGGTGTACCGGGCCCGGTGGCCCGCCTGATGCTGGGGGAGATGGCCGACGAACTGTTGCTGCGGGGCCAGCGCGTGGTGCCGCGGGCACTGGACGCGGCCGGCTTCGAGTTCCGCTACCCCGACCTGGGCGCCGCTCTGGCGGCGATCTACGGCGACTAGAGGACGTTGCGCAGCTGCAGCGCGTCCGGGTAGGGCTCGAGAAACACCTGGTCGTTGATATACGCGTCGGGATGGTCTGCAAAATAGTGGCGCAGCATCGTAATGGGCACGACGAGGGGGATCTGGCCCGTGCGGTAGTCGTCGATCAGCGCGGCCAGGCGGCGGCGCTGCTCGTCCGGGATGCGGCGCTTCAGGTAGCCGGCGATGTGAAACAGCACGTTTGCGTGACTGCGACGCGTGGCGGGACGGGCCAGCGCTTCCATCAGGGTTTGAATGAACGTGTCGGCCAGCTCGATGACGTCCCGCTTGCCCGCGTCGGCCAGCATCGGTCCCAGCGCCTTGGAACTGGGCACGTGGTGCGCCATGACCAGGTACTTGTGACGACTGTAGAACTCGATCAGCCGGTGGGCGGTAATACCGGCCGCCAGCAGCCCCTTCCATTCGTGGTAAACGCAGACCCGCGTGACAAAACTCTCGCGCAGCCCGGGATCGTTCAGCCTGCCGTCGTCCTCCAGCGGCAGCAGCGGGTCGGCTGCCGCGAGAGCGGCGGCGAAGACTCCGTCCTGGTCGGATGCCACGAAGTGTCCGGCCTCGGAGTAGCGCTTGACGCGGCCGTACCCGCAGCTGGGGCTGCCCTTGACCAGGATGTAGCCGCACAGCTCCGGGGCCAGTGAGAGCACCTGCCCGGCGTAGTCCCGAATGGGCGCGGTGTAGTCGTGGGCATGGGTCTCTACATCCACCACGCGCACGTTGTCCTCGTCGCCGACCAGGTGAATGGGGGGGCGCGGCACGCCCAGCCCTATGCCCATCTCGGGGCAGAAAGCCCGTGTCTCGAACTGGTCGCAGATGGCGCGCACGTGCGTGTTGGGGCTCTTGGTCTGCCCGTTGTAGCGCACTGCGTTGCCCGCCAGGCAGGAGCCGATCCCCACCAGTGGTCTGCCGATCTCCCGATTAGCCGCGTCTGTCATTCGCCACACCTCCCCTGCGCACGTTAAACCGATGGCCGCCGCACCACAAGCGGCTTCCCGTATCCGCGGCCACGGCGTGGATACGCCTCCCGACCGCGGCTGACCAGGCTCGGGGGCGGCTTGTCCAGCAGATTTGCGGGCAGAAGCTGGGCACAGTCATCCGCCCCGGGCCCCGCTGCGTATGTATTGCCAGACACACAGGAGGAAGTCATGGGATCGATACAGTTGCAGCCCCGGCCGCTCTACGGCATCGGCACGGTGTCCCGCCTGACCGGGATCAAGCCCGACACCCTGCGCATCTGGGAGCGCCGCTACCAGCTCGGCGCCAGCCACAAGTCCTCGTCCGGCCGTCGCCAGTACACCCAGGGAGACCTCGAGCACCTGCAACTGGTCGCCGCCCTGGTATCCAGCGGTGCGCGTATCGGGGAGATAGCCTCCTCCGAGCGGCGCACGCTTGAAATGATGCTGCGCACCCGCGACGACGCATCCGCCGACGGTATACCGGACCCCAAGCCGCGCGTGCTGTTCGTGGGGCAATCGCTCTGTGACTGGCTGGAGGAGCACCAGGGGTGCCTGGTGAATATCGACGCGCTGCTGGCGCCGTGCAGCGTGGCGGAGGTGGACGAGACGCTGCTGGCGGATATCGGTGAGGTGGATGGTGCCGTCGTGGCCTGTGGCGGTCTCACCGCGGCGCGGCTGGCGGAACTCGATGAGCTCTCCCGCCAGGTGGGTACGGACAATGTGCTCGCCCTGCACCAGTGCAGCTCAGAGCGCTGGCGCGAGGCCCTCGAGGACCGCGGATACGGGTCCGGCGAATTTCCCCCGGACCCGGCGTTTCTCGCGTTCCACCTCACGCGCAGCGCTGCTGAGAAGGCTGCGGGGGCGGGCAGCGGCAACCTCGGCGAGCTCGTCCAGGGCCGCCCGCGGCTGTTCACCGAAGCGGAGTTGTCCGTCGCCCGGGACCTCGGCGGCGCACTCCCGTGCGAGTGCCCCCGACACCTGACTGACCTCGTGCGCGCACTGGCCACCTTCGAGGAGTACTCGGCGAGCTGTTCCGTGGAGGACTGGCGCGACGCGTCCCTGCATGCCTGCATGTACGCCTACGCGGGGCAGGCCCGCTGGCTGATGGAAAAGGCCCTGGGGCTGGTGGTGGAATCCCACAGCGACGAGGCCGCCGCATGAGTTAACAAGGGGTCTGACCCCTTTTTAAGGCATTTGTCTTGCGATCGCCCCGGTAGTATGATTTTGCCTCCCGGGGCCGGTGATGTTGCGCCCGTTCCCGGGGCGCCGATCAACGCGCCGATCCCACGCCTTGGGGGTGTATCGCCATGCTGCTCCGCTTCGTCCTTGCTATCTGCCTGTCTGCCCTGCCGCCGTTCGCCCTCGCCACACCCGCGCAGGACGCCGGCTTCTTCTACGGACATATCGCCTCGGACGGCAAACCCGTCAGGGGCGCCATGGTCACGTTCTTTCACGGCCAGCCTGTCCACTCGGTGAGCGTCTTCGCGGACGAACAGGGCCGTTTCCTCTCGCCCGACCTGCCCTGGCCCGAGGGTTACACGGTACGTGTGCGCCGCGCCGGTTGGAAAGACGTGCTGCTGAAGGACCAGTCGCCCGCCACCGCCGGACGCTGGCTGGATGTGGACATGGAGCGCATCGAGGACGCGGCTGAAATGGTACAGCAGTTGCCCAGCAACTACTGGATGAACCTCGTGCTCGAGGAGATTGACAACCGCGATCACCTGCTCGAATTCAAGATGCAGTGCACCTACTGCCACCAGCAGGGTTCACCGCTCACCTCGCGCCGCCAGTACTCCCGCGAGGAGTGGGCGGAGATCATCCGCGACATGGCCAAGCGCAGCGCCATTATCAGTCATAGCCTGCGCGACGTGTTGCCCGACTACTACCTCGCCGCCTACGACGAGCAGAATGTCCTCGACAAGCTGCCCCGCTACGACGGTGAGGACGGCCCGTTGCCGGTGCCCTCGGAGGAGGTGCGCCGCGCGGTCGTGGAGGAGTGGGACCTGGGCGGTCCCCAATCCGGCCAGCACGACATGATGGTGTACCACGAAGACGGCTCCATCTGGAGCGTGGACGGACCGATGGACACGCTGCACGTCATCCGGTTCGACAAGAACCCCTCCGGCGAGCGCAAGAGTTACCTGATACCACGTGGCGACCACAAGCCCGGGGGCGTGTACTGGAAGATGGAGCGCAAGAAGGACAAGAACGGCGTGCAGACCTACCTCGCCCCGCACTCCCTGCAGACGGCGCCGGACGGCGTCATCTGGCTGACCCTCGCCTCCGGGAACCAGCTGGCCGGCTTCGACCCGCAGAAAGAGACCTGGGATATCGTCGACCTTGAGGAGGGCGTCAACCCCCACACCCTGCGTTTCGACGACCGCGGCCGGCTCTGGTACACCATCACGGCCACGAACCACGTCGGCATGTTCGACCCGGTGACCCGGGAACAGAAATTCATCCGGCTGAAATTCCCGGACTTTACCACGCGCCTGATCACCTGGTTCACGCCGCTGTTCCTGGCCAACGCCGACCTGTTGCAGCTGGAGGACCGCTCGGCGGACATGGACGGTGTCACCATGCCCATGCCCTACGGCATCGATATCCATCCCCTGGACGGCAGCGTCTGGTTCAGCCAGCTCAATATGAGCCACATCGGTCGCATCGACCCCGACACCTTTGAACTCACGTCCATCGAAACGCCCTTCATCACACCCCGGCGCCTGCGTTTTGACTCCCGCGGCAACCTCTGGGTGCCGAGCTACGCCGAGGGCACCATCAACCGCTTCGACACTGCGGCCATGGCCTGGAAAGAGAGCTACGTTATCCCGGTGCCGCCGGTCGGCAGCGAGGTGCCCTACGCGGTGTTCGTTGACAAGGCGACGGATCACGTCTGGATCACCGGTACCCAGAGCGACAGCCTGATCCGCTTCGCACCGGAATCGGAAAGCTGGACCGTGTATCCCCTGCCGACCCTGGTCACCTACACCCGCGAGCTCGACATGGACGCCGGGCGCGGCGTGTGGACCTCCCACTCCAGCAGCCCGGCGTGGCACGTGGAGAGCGGTATACCGAAGGTCACGCGTCTCGACCCCACGGGCGCCCCGGATATCGAGGGCTCCGGCCTGTTCGACGGTACGCGACCCTCGGGGCCGGCGCCGGTGGCCGACATTGCCCGGCGCTGATCACCCGCCCCCCCGCGCTTTGAAATCTCTGCTCCCGGCCGCGGGCCTGTTCTGTGTGCTGGCCACGCCCGCCGCGGTCGCAGGGGAGGGCGGCTGGCCCGTACACGGCGGGGACGACGGCGGTCGCCGCTACTCGCCCCTGGAGCAGATCGACACGGACAATGTCGGGCGATTGCAACTGGCGTGGGAGTACCGCACCGGCGATTCCTCCGAGTTGCTCGAGAACGTAATCCCCAGTTCCTTCCTCGCCACCCCCGTGCTGCACGACAACACGCTTTTTTTCTGTTCCGGCCTGGGTCGCGCCTTCGCGGTGGACGCGGAGACCGGCGAGGAGCGCTGGGTCTTCGACACCCGCTCCGACATTCGCGGCGACAGCACCGGCAAGTGTCGTGGGGTGACCCTGTGGCACGGCGACCGGCACCTGCCCCGGGGCGCACCCTGTCGCTCCCGTGTCTTCATGGGTACACCCGACGGGCGTCTCGCCGCCATCGACGCGGAGACCGGGCGCGCCTGCACGGATTTCGGCGAGGACGGTTTCGTCGACCTGCGCCAGGGCATGGGCGCTGTGCCGCACAGGGAGATGAGAATGACCTCGCCGGCGGTTGTGGTCGGCGACAACGTCGTGCAGGGCGCCATGGTGCTGGACAATGAGCGCATCGACTCGCCGCCCGGGGTGATCCGGGCCTGGGACGCGCGCACCGGGGGCCTGCGCTGGGCCTTCGACCCGGTACCTCCCGGCGCACCGGCGCCCGCCGAACTCGGCGCACCCCCCGACCAGCAGTACCACCTGGGCACGCCCAACGCCTGGACGCTGCTGTCCGCGGACGTGAAGCGCGGCCTGGTGTTTGTCCCCTTCGGCAGCCCGGGGCTGGATTTTATCGGCGGGCATCGCCGTCGCGACGGCTTCGACGTCGATCACTACGCGAACGCGGTGGTGGCGTTGCGCGCGGACAGCGGGGAGGTCGTCTGGTCCTTCCAGGCGGTGCACCACGACCTGTGGGATTACGACCTGCCCGCGCAGCCGGTGCTCATCGACATCGAGCGGGACGGCGCGAGCGTCCCTGCGCTGGTACAGGCCACCAAGATGGGTCACCTGTTCATCCTGCACCGGGAGACCGGCAGGCCGCTGTTCCCGGTCGAGGAGCGCCCGGTACCCCAGACGGACGTGCCCGGGGAGTACACCGCCCCGACCCAGCCCTTCCCGACATTTCCCGAGCCGGTGCACCCCCACGGCATCACCGAGGACGATGCCTGGGGCTTTACGTTCTACGACAAAGCCGCGTGCCGCGAGAAGATCGCCGCGGCGCGCAATGAGGGTATCTTCACGCCGCCGACGGTCGACCGCTATTTCATCCAGTACCCGGGCGTCGCGGGCGGCCAGAACTGGGGAGGCCTGGCGTTCGATGCGCGCAACAACGCCCTGGTGATGCCGCAGAACCACGTCGTCACTCACAACCGGCTCATTCCGCGCGGCGAGGCGCCGCCGGACATCGCAGGCAACGAGATGGGCGGTTTCTCCCCCGCCCGGGGTTCCCCCTATATCGTGCAGCACGAGATCCTGCTGTCGCCCTTCGGCACGCCGTGTGTCGCGCCGCCCTGGGGCACCCTGCTCTCGGTCAGCCTGGAGAGCGGGAAGAAGACCTGGGAGGTGCCCTTCGGCACCCCGCGTGACATGGTGCCGGGCCTGTCCTGGTTCCCCTGGTTCCCCGCGCTGGGCTTTCCCTCCGCCGGCGGGCCCCTGGTGACCGCCGGCGGGCTGGTGTTTATCGGCGCTTCGCTCGACAACTACCTGCGGGCCTTCGACGCGGCGGACGGCCGCGAGTTGTGGCGCGCCCGGCTGCCCGCCGGGGGGCAGGCCAGTCCCATGACCTTCCTCGGCGAGCGCAGCGGGCGGCAGTACGTGGTGATCGCCGCCGGCGGTCACGCCTACATGCGCACCGACCTGGGCGACAGCCTGAGGGCCTACCGCCTGGGGGATTGATGCTTGCAGAGCCAGTCTCCGCAAGGACTTATTTCAGGCACCTGCCTTGAATACTGGGGTCTTATCTGTCATTCTGGTGCGCCGCTTCCCGGCGGGAAACGCGGCTAGACCGGAGCAGCAGCGAGAACTTCCCCCTTGAACGCCTACGCCCAGCCCACAAGCCCGGAGGACCTCCTTACCCGGGGGCCGATCGACCCGGTGCGCGACCCGTACCGGATCTACCGCCGCATGCGCGAGAGCGCCCCGGTGGGACGCTTCGGCGATTACTATTACATCTCCACCTTCGAACTCGCCGCCGAGGCGTTGCTGGACGACGCGACGTTTTCCAGCAAGTCCAACAGCCCCGAGTATCCCGGTATGGGGATGGTGTTCGGCAGGACCATCGTCGGCATGAACGGGAAGGAGCACCTCAAGCACCGCAACCTGATCACGCCGGCTCTGCGACCCCGTGCCCTGGGCGAGGATTTTCGGGCCATGGCGCGGGCGACGGCGGACCGCCTGATCGACAAGTTCTGCGACGCGGGGCGCGCCAACCTCGTCCCGGATTTCACCTTTGTTTACCCGCTGACTGTGTTCGTGCAGATTCTCGGCCTGCCCGAGAAGGATGTAGACGACTTCCACCAGTGGGCCATCGACCTGACCCATGTCGCCGCTGACCCGGAGCGCGGTCTGCGCGGTTCAGAGTGCCTGCGCAACTACCTGGGCCCCGTGGTTGCGGACAAGCGCGCGCAGCCGGCGGGCGACCTCATCTGCAAGCTGATCGAGGCAGAGGTCATGGGAGAGCGCATGACCGACGAGGAGATCATCAGCTTTCTGCGCCTGCTGGTGTCGGCGGGTGCGGATACCACCTACCATCTTCTGGGCAACGCGCTTTTCGCGCTGCTCAGTGATCCGGAGCTGATGTCCGCGGTGCGCACCGACCGCGCGCTGATCGAACCGCTGCTGTGGGAGTCCCTGCGCTGGGAGTCGCCGGTGCAACTCGTCTCCCGCGCGACGAATAAAGAGGTGGAAATCGGGGGCGTGACCGTTCCCGACGACACAGGTGTCATGGTGCTGCTGGGTTCGGCCAATCACGACGAAGCGGTGTTTAAGAACCCGGAAGTATTTGACATCAACCGCGACAATGAGCGTTCGCTGGCATTCGGTTACGGGCGCCACTACTGTGCGGGCAAGGATTTCGCCTTCGCCGAGGCTACGATCGCACTGGATGCCCTGTTTGACCGCCTCGACGACCTGCGCTTTGACACGGAGGTCGAGGAGGAGAGTTACATCCGGGGAGTGGCGTTTCGCGGCCCCTCGCACCTGAAAGTAGTTTTCAGCGCCTGAGCGGCGCGGGGCGTATCGCACAGGGAACGCCCGAGAGGAGACAGGATGGAAGAACTGGACACGTTCCGCAAAGAGGTCCGCAGCTGGCTCGAGGAAAACTGTCCCGAGAGCATGCGCATGCCCATGCAGACCGACGACGATGTCTGCTGGGGCGGCCGCAATTTCCCCTATGTCAGCGACGACCAGCGGGTGTGGCTCGAGCGCATGGGGGAGAAGGGCTGGACGGTGCCCGACTGGCCGGTGGAATACGGCGGCGCGGGCCTGGACCGGCGACAGGTGAAGATACTGCAGCAGGAGATGGCGAGCCTCGGCTGCCGCGCGCCGCTGACCAGTCTCGGCATCATCATGCTCGCCCCGGCGCTGTTCAAGTTTGCCAGCGAAGAGCAGAAGCTCGAGCACCTGCCGAAGATTGCGCGTGGCGAAATCCGCTGGTGCCAGGGCTACAGCGAGCCGGGTGCCGGCTCGGACCTCGCCTCCCTGCAGACCTCGGCAGTGGACAAGGGCGATCACTACCTGGTGAACGGCAGCAAGATCTGGACGTCCTACGGCCACCTGGCGGACTGGATCTTCTGCCTGGTGCGCACGGACCCCGGTGCCCCCAAGCGCGACGGTATCAGCTTCCTGCTGTTCGACATGGCCAGTGAGGGGGTCAGCACATCGCCGATCAGGCTGATCAGTGGCTCCTCGCCTTTCTGCTCAACGTTCTTTGACGACGTGAAGGTGCCCAAGGGCAACGTGGTCGGTGAATTGAACAAGGGATGGACGGTCGCCAAGTACCTGCTGCAGCACGAGCGCAGCAACGCCGCCGCGCTCGGCAAGAGCCGGTCCGGGAAAAAGCAGACACTGGACCAGCTGGCGCTGGAAACGCTCGGGGAGAAAGACGGTGTGCTCGCCGACCCGGTGCTGCGGCAGAAGCTGGCGCGGTTCCAGATACGCGAACAGGCATTCACACTGACCATGCAACGCGTCGGCGACGAGATGCGCGCCGGTGCCGACCCGGGTCCCGCCTCCTCCGTACTGAAATACTACGGTTCCGAGACCAACAAGCAGCGGCGCGAGATGATGTTGGCGCTGGGCGGCATGGATACACTGGGCTGGGAGGGCGAGGTGTTCGACGAGGGCCGGGTGGCGCGCAGCTGGTTGCGCAGCAAGGCCAACTCCATCGAGGGGGGCACATCGGAGATACAGCTCAATATCATTGCCAAGCGGGTCCTGGGCTTGCCGGATGCGTCCTGAGGCGCCGGAAGGGAGTTGCGAACGATGTCACTGGCACTGAACGAAGAACAGATCATGCTCAAGGACGCCGCGGACAGTTTTTTCCGCGAGCGGGCGCCGGTCAGCGCGCTGCGCGCACTGCGCGACAACGCGGACGAAACAGGCTTCAGCCGCGACCTGTGGCGAGCGATGGCGGACATGGGCTGGCCCGGTGCTTTCCTTCCGGAGGAGTACGGGGGTATCGGCTGCGGCTTCACCGAACTGGGCGTGGTCCTGGAGGCCGGCGGGCGCACACTGGCTGCCTCGCCGCTGTTCGCCAGTGTCGCGCTGTGCGCCAGCGCGCTGCTGCTGGCGGGCACCGAGGCGCAGAAGTCCGGGTACCTGCCCCGGATCGCCAGCGGCGACCTGCTGATGGCGCTGGCCGTCGACGAGGGCCCGCACCACCGCCCGCACAGTGTGGCCACGCGCGCCGAACCCGGCAACGACGGCTACCTGTTGAGCGGGCGCAAGGCGCATGTGGTTGACGGCCACGTGGCGGACGCGTTCATCGTCGTGGCCCGCACCTCGGGGGAGGCGGACGAGGCCACCGGGATCACCCTGTTCCTGGTGGATGCGGGTGCCGGCGGCGTCGCCGTGGAGCGGCGCATCATGGTGGACAGCCGCAACATGGCGGAGGTGCGCCTTGAGAACGTGCACGTCTCGCGCGCGGACGTTCTCGGCGAGCTGCACGACGGCGCGGCGCTGCTGCAGCAGGTGCTGGACCGCGGCAATATCGCGCTCTGCGCCGAGATGCTTGGTTCTGCCCGGGAGGCCTTTGAGCGCACCCTGGAGTACCTGAAGCAACGGGAGCAGTTCGGCGCCATCATCGGCACCTTCCAGGCGCTGCAGCACCGCGCGGCGATCATGTTCTGCGAGCTGGAGATGTCGAAATCGGTACTGATGAAAGCCCTGCGCACCATCGATGACAACGACGGCAGCCTGCCGCTTATGGCCAGCCAGGCCAAGGTGCAGGTCGCGGAAACCCTGCGCCTGGTGTCCGACGAGGCGATCCAGCTGCACGGCGGCATCGGCATGACGGACGAGGAGGAGATCGGCTTCTTCCTCAAGCGCGCCCGCGTGGCCCAGCAGCTGCTGGGCGATGAACACTACCACCTGGCGCGGTACGCGTCGCTGCGGGGCTACTGATACGCGGGTGCCAGGGCGCGCCCCCCCCGTTACTGGGCGCGCATTGCCTGGTACAGGTCGAGCATCGGTTGCTGGTTCACCGCCACCAGGCCTTCTCCCGCCCGGTCGAGGTCGAAAGCCAGCACCATCACCAGTGCAAACGTCATGGCCAGTGCCAGGTTGGCGATATGGATACGCCTGTTGCCACCGATCCCGAACTGGAAGCCCACGGCAAACATGGCGACACTGGACGCTAGGATCAGTGCCAACCACATGGCCGGGGGAATCCGGTAATAGGTGCCCAGCACAACGCGCTTGGTATGCAGGTTGAATACGTCGTTCAACGACCTTGCGAAGAACGCGCTCAGTTCGGCCTCGCCCGGCTCCTCGGCCAGTGCCTCGACATGGGACCACATCAGGTCCTGCAGGACTCTCGCGCGCTGTTCCACGACACTGAGCCTCTCCGGCTGGCCGTAGGCGTAGACAATGCCGGCGCGAACCTGGACGTAGTCGCGCAGCAGGCTGCGAATGGTGGTGCGATGCGGCTCCGCAATAAGGTTGGCGCGAAGATACGCGGTTTGGATGGCGGTCACATCCTCGAGCAATGCGGCCTTGCGCGCATCGAACCTTGTGTTGGCAGACCCGAAGGTGAGTGCGATCACGAACGCCATCATGGCCAGTACCGCCCCGGCGACCGTGGCGATGGGCGCGAGTTGCTCATCTTTCACATGCTTCCTGTTGACCCTGCCTAGAACGAAGCCGATCTCGATGGACAGGATCGCGATCGCCACCATCGCGGCGAATACGATGCTCAGCGGTGCGGAGCCCAGGTCATAGATCAGGTCTTCCACCGGGCCGGCAGCGTCGCGGGACAGCGGCAGGATGACTTGCAGGTCCTCCGGCGACTGCTGATCCAGCGCCTGTCTGGCTGCTGCCAGGAGGCCCGTATCCACCGCGGCCGCAAGGTCGACGTCGCCCTCGCCGGCGTCGCGCGCCCAGGCGGCCGCACGCCGGAGTGTTTCGAAATGACGATCTTCCAGGGCCAGGCTGATCCCGGCCGGGTCGGTGGCCGAGAAGTTTGCATCCAGCCGGGCGGCAACCAGCGTCTGCGGTGTGTAGTCCAGGCGGGTGTCCTCGATATACCAATCCATCGCCTGGTCCGGTCGCTGCGCAAGGTAATACCAGGAACTGGCCAGTGCCATCAGGAATTTTACAACCGCATCCGGCTCCCTCTCGATAAACTCGCTGGAGACCGCGATCACCCCGAGGTAGCGCCCCGAGGAAATGCTGCGCGCCAGCCCCTCCGTTGCAAAGCGTGAAATCGACGGCTCCCAGACCACGGCCGCGTCGATGCCCTGCCACCCGCCGTTGCCCCCGGCCTCGACCCGGCGACGAATCTCGAGGATATCCAGGTCTTCATTGATGACATCCCGCCCGGGATCAAGGCCGGCGGCTTCCTGCTCCCTGAACGCATTGCGGTGGGCGACGGAACCGAAAGGGCTGGCCACGACCTTTCCCTCGAGGCTTGGTATGTCATGGATGGGTGAGTTCGGGGGTACGATCGTGCCGACGCCGTCTTCGAACAGGCGACCGACAATCTTCCACTTGCCCCCCCTGGCTATGAGATTGATGGCCGGCTGGTCCCCCGAAAAGAAGACGTCGAGCTTACCCGAGAAGGCGGCCTGTACCTGGGGTTGGCCGTAGGAAAACGGTACGAAGACAGGGCGCAGCCCGTGCTTTTCCATGACATTGGTGCGTTTCAGGATCTGTACCACCTGGCCCTGCGTAGCCGCGGGAATCTGCCAGCCGATACGAATGGGTACATGCGACTCCCCGGCCTGGTCGGCGAGACCGGGGGTGGTGAGAAATCCCAGGAGAGCCAGCATCGCGAGCAGGCTGGCAGGGCGTGTGAGTGTCATCGCGGGGCCTTTGTCCGGACTATCGCCTGGTGGAGCATAGTACGCGCTGTCACGACCCGAATGCCAGTTCAGTTGTCGCGTACGGCACCCGATCGGCCGCGCCGGCCATCACTCCTCCAGGAGATGGTTCTCCGATTCCCCGGCGAGCACGTTCTTCAGGATTTTCCCGGCCGCGTTGCGCGGCAGCGGATCACTGCGCAGGTCCCACTGGCTGGGCACCTTGAAGGCGGCCAGCTTGCCCGCGCAGTGGGTGAGCAGCGCGTCAGTATCGAGGGTGGAGTCTTGCGCCAGTACCACCGCGGCCTTTACCTCCTGCCCCCACTCGGGGTGCGGTACGCCGAACACCGCCGCTTCGATCACGTCGTCGTGGCCCTCGAGACAGTGCTCGATCTCCACCGGGTAAACGTTTTCCGCGTTGCGCAGGATGAGGTCGCGGGCGCGCGTGTTGATGTAGAGGAAGTCGCCGTCGAAGTGGCCGATATCGCCGGTCCTCAGCCAGCGGTCCGGGGTGATGGTCGCCGCGGTGGCCTCCGGGTTGCGCCAATAGCCCAGCATCACGCAGCTCCCGCGAATACAGATTTCGCCCTGCTCGCCGGGTGACACCTCGTTGTTGTCCTCGTCGCGGATGCTCATGTCGATGCCGGGGAACACCCGACCGACGGAGTCGGGGTGTTCCAGCAGAAGTTCTCCCCAGTTGTGCGTGCCCACACCGGTGGACTCGGTGAGGCCGTAGCCGACCGCCATCTGGCCGCCGCTGCCGGAGAAGTTGCCGGTCATGCGTTCCTGTTGCGCCTTGGAGGTCGGCGCGCCGCCGGAGCCCAGGCGGCTGACGCTGGACACGTCGAATTTTCCAAAGTCAGGGTGATCCAGCACCCGGGCGGCCATGCTGCCCAGTGAGGCCCATGTGGTAACTCTCTCGGCCTCGATGAGCTGCAACACCTTCGTCGGGTCGAATCGGCCGAGGGTCCACACGGTTTTCATGCCGACCCCCAGGCTGGTGATAACACCGGTGAACAGCCCTGACAAATGGAAAAGCGGTGCGGAGAACAGCCCGCAGTGCTGGGTCACCCCGTCGCCGGACTTGCCCGCCTCGAGGTCCATCATCAGCATGCGGAAGCCGCTGAATACGGTTGAGGACAGGAACGTGAGCAGGCAGCGGTGGCTGATCAGCGCCCCCTTGGAGCGGCCGGTGGTGCCGCTGGTGTAGAGAATGAGGGCCGGGTCGTCCTCGGCAATCGCGCAGTCGGGCAGGGTGTCGCAGGCCTCGCTGTAGAGCACCGCGTAGTCGTCCTCGATGGTAATGACGGGGCAGGACAGGCTGTCGTCGGCGACCCGCGCCAGGCGCTTGCGGTCGCCCACCAGTAGTTTGGGCTCGGAGTTTTCCAGGCCGTAGAGAATTTCCTCGCGCTGCCACCAGCCGTTGAGCCCGACGCAGATGGCGCCGAGACTGACCGTGGCCCAGAAGGTGATGATCCACTCCGAGTGGTTGTCCGCCAGGATCGCGACCCGGTCGCCCTTGCCCACGCCGTAGTCGCGCTCCAGTGCGCGTGCCACCGCGCAGACCCGGGCGTGATGTTCCCTGAAACTGAGGCGCGTGTCCTCGCAGACGATGTACTCGTTGTCCGCGTGGTTGAGGGAGTTTTCCACCAGTTCGCGCAGGGAGCGGTTGCGGTCCTTGAAGACCTTGATCGTCTGCCCCAGCACTTCCTCCTGCACCACCTCGAAGGCGCCACCCGGGCCGACCAGTTCCTGTTCGATTTCCGCGACTGACTTCAAGTGATAACTCCCGATTCAATGTCCAGGCAGGCTGTCCGGATCGCCCGGCGCCTGCAGCAGTTCGATACGCAGGCCGTCGGGGTCGGTGACGAACACCGCCCCGGTTCCCCAGTCCTCGTTGGCGATGCGGGTGCCGTCCATGCAGTTGCCGCCCAGTTTGTCGATGTCAGACACCACGGCATCAAGATCGGCGACACGAAAGGAGAGGTGGGTCAGCCCGACGCGATTCATGGGGCGGGGTGCGTCGACGGCCCGATGGCCGGCGTCGGGATAGTACAGCAGCTCGATGCGGGTACCGTCCCGCTCGAGGTAAACCGCTTCCAGGGCACCGCCCTCGATGTCCAACAGGCGGGCGGAGTCCTCGCCGCTCACCGTCAGGCGCGACAGCTCGGTAAAACCCAGCGCATCGCGATAGAAAGCGACGGAGCGTTCCAGGTCCGAGACACAGATACCTATATGCGATAGCCGCTGAACTTGCATGGTGCTTTCTACCCCGGGCTTACCTCAGGCGACGATGTCGCCGAGCTTGCGGAAATATGCGGCGTCGGCCTCCGGCAGTACCGGCGGCTCCTTGCCCACTGCGTAGCAACCCAGCATGATCTCCGCGGAGCGCTCAATAATTTCCACCATGTCGGCGGCGCGGCGCAGCGTGCGCCCGCCCACGATGATGCCGTGGTTCACCAGCAATGCCGCCCACTCGTCCTGCATGGCCTCTGCGACGAGGTCTGCAAGCTCCGGCGTGCCGGGCATGGTGAACGGAATCCTGGGGATGTTGCCGAAAAAGGCCGCCTCCGTGGAAATGGGCAGGAAGGGCAGGCCCGCGTTCGCCAGGATAGTGGCATTGGGCGCGTGGGCGTGAATCACCGCCGTGGCCTGGGGTTTCACCTCCAGTATGCGCGTGTGCATACACCACTCCGAGGAGGGGGAGCGCGCGCCGGTATCCAGGCTCTCGCCCTGCATGTTGATGCGCACCATGACCTCGGGTTTGAGGTCGCCCTTGAACAGGCGGCTGGGCGTGATCCACACCTCGTCCTCGGTGTCGGGTATGCGGACGCTGATATTGCCGCCGGTGGCAGTGATGACCTGCGCCTCGTACAGTTCCTGCATGATCTCGACGAGATCTTCGCGCACGTCGCCTTTCTCTACCGCAGCCGTAGACGCCGCTACCGCGGAGCCCGGCCGCGGTATGGATGCGAGGTCCCCCGGGTCGCCCACCTTGTCGCGCGCGGCGCTGTAGAGTCGGGCCATGTCGTTGTTCATGTGCTGCAGGGTCATGGCCTTGGCGGCGTCGCCCATGAAGGAGATCTCGCCGTTCATCGCACACTCCATCGTGTCGATGGTGCCGGTAAACATGCCGTCGAGAATCTCGCCGCGCATTTCCAGTTGCACCTCCGCGCCGTGATCCGGGGAGCCGAGGCCACTGGCCACCTCGCCCCGGTTGAGATGGAAATAGAAGTCCAGTCCCAGGTCATAGGCGTTGAAATGCAGGGTCACGTCATTGTCCTTGCTGAACTCGAGCACGTCGGGGTCCGACGACAGGCCGGCGCAGAATTCCCGGAGGATCTCGCGCATCCTCTCGACGATCTCGTCGGGGGCCGTGGCCCGGGAGGCCTGTTCCGCAGCGTTTTTCTTCGCCGCCTTCGCGTCCCGCTGCAGGTCGGTAACGGCCGGCCCGCCCTTGTCCGCCAGTTGTGCGAGCTGCGCTTCACTGGGTTCTGGCCGCGCGCTGTCGAAGGTGAAACTGTCGAGGGTTTCCGGGTTCAGCACATTGCGCGGCCTTTCGCCGCGCAACAGCTGCAACAGGGCGCTGGACACGCTGTCGCCCTGGTGGGCGGCGACCTCTTTAGTATTGCCCGCCGAGTGGGGTGTGGAAATGACGTTGGGATGTTGCACCAGCGGGTGATCGAAGCCGGGAGGCTCGACGGCGAAGGTGTCCAGCGCCGCGCCGGCGAGGTGACCGTCCTGGAGCGCGTCGACCAGCGCCTGCTCGTCGATCAGGGCCGCACGCGCCGTGTTGACGAAAAAGGCCCCCGGCTTCATTTTCGCGAATTCGTCCGCGGCGATCATGCCGGTGGTCTCCGGTGTCACCGCCGCGTGCAGGCTGACGAAGTCGGACTGCGCGAGCAGGGTGTCCAGGTCCACGAGCCTGCAGCCGGCCAGCGCCGCCTGCTCCGGGGTGAGGAAGGGATCGTACACCAGTATCTCGCACTCAAACCCCGCCAGGCGTTTTGCCACCGCGCGGCCGACGGCGCCGCCGCCGACGAGGCCGATGGTCTTGCCCCACAGCTCAACGCCCTGCAACTGGCTGAAGGCCTGGCCCATCTTGCCCATGTTCCCTTCGGTCACGTCCTCCTGGCGCAGGAACTCGCCCGCCGCGGGCAGTTTGCGCGCGAGGTTGAGCATGAAGCCCACCGCGAGGTCGGCGACGGCCACCGCATTGCGCCCGGGCGCGAACAGCACGGGTATGCCGAACGCGGTACACGCATCGACGTCGACGTTCACCGCGTCGCCGCGACAGGCCGCGACCACGCGCAGGTCCGGGAGCTGGCGCAGGGCCTCCACGTCCACCACGTCGACTTCCGTCACGAAGACCTGCCGATCGGCCAGTGCGGATACCAGGTCGGGGCCGGTCAGCAGGCGCTTCGATTCGCGGAAGCTGGCGTACTCGACATCCATGGCGCCGCGCAAGGCGTCCAGCGAGGCCTCGTCGAAAGAGGCGGATACCAGCGCGCGCAATGTCCGGGCCGGCGTGGCGTGGGAGGTCTCCGCTCCCTCGGGTTCGCGCAATACGCGCGGCAGCAGGTGGTCCACGGCCACCGGGGCGGTGGACTGCGCGGCGCCGGCGCGGAAGCGTCCCCAGGTTTCGTAGAGCTGTTGATTGGCGGCGGCGAGCTCCGCGCTCGGCTGGAAGCGTGCGCGCTCCCTGCTCAGTGCCGTGCACCCCGCCTCAAATGACGTGAAGTTGCCCGCCGCGACACCGGCGCAAATCGCCGCCCCCAGTGCCGTGGTCTGGTGTGTCGCGGGCACCGCGATGTCGCGACCGGCGACATCGGCCAGGAGGGATGCGAAGACATCGCTGCGCGACAGCCCCCCGCACAGGGTCACCGCACCGGACATACCGGCGGCGTCGAAAACGCGCTCGATGTTCGCACGCAGGGCGCAGGCGCAGCCTTCGGCGACGGCGCGGGCCAGGTGGCGCCGCGGGGCAGGGTCGTCGGCGCAGCCCATGTGGGAGACGGTGAGGTGGCCGACCGGCATGGTCGGCGACGCCATGTCCATGATCTCCGCGCCGAAAGTGGAGAGCATCCCCGCGGCGCCGGGTTCGGAACCCGCCGCCTCGGCAAACAGTCGCAATTCCGGCTGGGGTGCATCGGGGTAGAGTATTCGCGCCATGGTGGAGATGGAGTAGCCCATCGGCCCGCTGCTGCTCTCGAGGACCCACCGGCCGGGCACGACATGGTGGGCGGTGAGCATGGCGCCGGAGGAGTCCCGCACCGGATGGTCGACAACGAGCTGGACCGGCGCCGTGGTGCCACCGACCGCGACGCAGTGCCCCGGTTCGAGGGCGCCGCTGCCCAACAGGCTGCACTGGGTATCGCCGCCGGCCATGCCCACCGCTGTGCCCGCACTGAGTCCCAGGTGTTCAGCCGCCTCCGCGGTGAGTTCGCCGAGCCTGGTGCCGGCGTCGATAACGTCCGGAAAAATAGCGTGTGGCAGGCCCAGCTCGTCGATGAGGTCCCAGGCCCACGCCTTCTCGTCCACCCTGAACAGGCCGGAGGCACTCGCCTGGGAGGGATCGATAGCGCGGGCAGCGCAAAGCCTTTCCCCCAGCCACTCGCCGAAACCGTAGACGGTGGCGATGTCGTCAAACGTGTCCGGGAACTGGTTCTTCAAAAAAAGCAGGCGCGCGCTCGCGTGCAGGGGAAGGGGTGCACCGCCTGTCAGTTCCAGCACGGCGGGACCGAGGCGTTCGGCAATCTCGAAACACTCGCCGGCGGCGCGCGCGTCGTTGTTCGGCACGGCGAGCACCGCCGCGCCGCCCTTGTCCACGATCACCGTACTGAACCGCATGGCGGTCACGGCGATGCCGGCCACCTGGCCACCGTCGATACCCGCGGCGGCGAGCGCGGCCCGGGAAGCGCTGCCCACGCCCCGCCAGGTCTGTTCCAGGTCGAGATCGAAACCGGTGCCGAAGGTACCGGGCGCGGGGGTAACGGGCCAGGGGCTGGCGCTGTCGGCGAGTTCCCCCGTCGCGGAATTCACCAGCAGGCAGCGGACTCCGCTACCGCCGAGATCGATGCCCATCAGCCACGGCTTGTCCATGAGAGAAATCCTTGAAAGCCAGAAAATACGTGGGGTTCGGCGGTGCCGGATGATGTCGCCCCAGCACCGAGGCGCGGGCAATATTATCATCAGACAGCTGTCATATAAAGATAGTCAGCCCACGGGCCATCCGCTATAATTTTGCCCAGATTGTCGGAGTACTCCGCCCGCCGTCGCACAACCCCCGCAACTACGAGGCCGCCCCATGAGCGCAAGAATCCCACTCCCCATGCCCTTCGGCTGGTTCCGTGTGGCGGAATCGAAGGACCTGGCGGCAGGGGAGGTGCAGTCCATCCATTACCTCGGCAAGGATTTCGTGTTGTTTCGCACCGAGGACGGCGAAGCCAGCGTCATGGATGCCTACTGCCCGCATCTCGGTGCGCACCTGGGCTACGGCGGAGAGGTGGTCGGGAACGGCATACGCTGCCCGTTCCATCACTGGCGCTTCGACGGCAGCGGCGCCTGTGTCGAGGTGCCCTACGCCAAGCGCATTCCCGACAGGGCGCGCATCGGCACGTACCCCACTGCCGAGAAAAACGGCATTATCTTTATGTGGCACCACCCCGACGGTGTGGAGCCCCATTGGGAGGTGCCGGAGATTCCGGAGCTCACCGCGGAAGAGGGGTGGCTGGATATCGTCTACCACACCGCGCGGGTGCGCAGCCATCCCCAGGAGATGGCGGAGAACGTGGTCGATTCACCGCACTTCCGGTACGTGCACGGTACCCCCGACATCCCGGAAAAAACCTTCACTTTCGACGGCCACATCATGCGCGCTTTCCAGGGCCTGACATTTACTACGCCGAACGGCGAACTCAAGGGCAGTGTCAATATCGAGTCCCACGGCGGCAGCATCGGCATCACGCGATTCGAGGGCATCGGCGAAACGCTGCTGGTGATCACCGGCACGCCCGTGGACGAGGAACTGCACGAGTCCATTATCCGCTTCCGTTTCCGGGTCCTGGACGGCGACGAGGACACCGCGCGCGCCCTGGGCGAGGCATTTATCGCCGAGGTAACGCGTCAGCACGGGCAGGACGTGCCCATCTGGGAGCATAAGAAGTTCCACGAAAACCCCGTGCTCTGCGATGGCGATGGGCCCATCCACCAGATCCGCAAGTACTACCAGCAATTCTATCCGGAGCCGGCCTGATCGCGCGCCGGGGGAACACCCCGATGGCACCGCCGAGGGAGACAGCGTTGTGAGTAACGACCCCTTTATCTGTATAACCGCCGACGCCCACGCGGGCGCCTCCATCCAGACCTACCGCGAGTATCTCGACCCTGGATACCGGGACGATTTCGACGCCTGGCGCGGCAGTTACAAGAGCCCGGCGGTAAAACACGTCAGCAAGAAAAAGGAAAAGAACTGGGATTCCGAGATGCGCCTGACGGACCTGCAGGGGGACGGCGTGGTCGGCGAGGTGATTTTTCCCAACACGGTGCCGCCGTTCTACGACGAGCCCTTCCACGTCTCCCCGCCGCCGTCCGCAGAGGGGTTCAGGTTACAGCTCGCGGGCATGCGCGCCCACAACCGCTGGCTGGCGGACTTTTGCGCCGACGCTCCCGCGCAGCGAGCGGGAATCGGACTGATCCACCTCAACGACCTCGACGAGGCGGTGAAGGACGTGGAGTGGATAGCGAAGAACAACCTGCGCGGCGGCGTGCTGCTGCCGCTGCCGTCACCAACGGAGACGCACCTCGAGCCGCTGAACAGCCGCTGCTACGACCGCCTGTGGGCGGCGATCCAGGACTGCGACCTGGTGATGAACCAGCACTCGGGGCAGGGCTCTCCCTACTACGGGGACGGCCAGGGCTCCAAGGCGCTGTGGGCCATGGAGATGTCCTTTTATATCCAGCGCGGCTACACCAACCTCATCATGGGCGGTGTCTTCGAGCGTTTTCCGAAACTGCGCTACATCCTCACCGAGTCCGGCAGCGCCTGGGCACCGAAACTGATGCAGCAAATGGACGCGATGTACATGGCCTGGAAAGCCGGTTATATCGGCGAGATAGACACCTCGAAGGACCCTGCCCTCGAGGAGTTGCCCAGCTTCTACGCCAAGCGCAACTGTTGGTACGGGGCGAGCTTCCCCTCCGTAGCCGATGTGAAAGGGCGCCATACCGTGGGCGTGGACCGCGTGCTGTGGGGCAACGACTACCCGCACTACGAGGGATGCTACCCTTACTCCCGGGAAAACATGCGCTTCGCGTTCTCCGAGATCGACGAGACCGAGGTGCGCATGATGCTGGGGGAGAATGCGGCGACGCTCTACAACTTCGACCTCGACGCGCTGCGGCCCGCAGCCAACGAGGCGAATATCACGCCGGAGCAGGTGGCGGTGCCGCTGGACGAGATTCCCGCGGATTCCACCTGCATCACCTTCCAGCGCGCCCGCGCCATGGAGATGATGGGCTCAAAATAGACGCAAAAAAGGGGACGGAGGCGTACGCCTCCGTCCCCTTTTTTTGTTCAGCAGCCCGGCGGTACCAGTGTGGTGGAGATTCCGGGGTCGTCGCTCGTCACACCCGTGACAATCGCGTTGGTGTAGAACTGCTGTCCCTGGGCCGTTGCGCCTACCCCCGACGCGCCGAGCCCGCTGTCCGCATTGATTGCGGCCGCGCTCGCCGCCGCCAGTTCGGTGGCCGTCTGCCCGGCAAAGGTTGCCACCTCGAAGGCCGCGCCGTTGACGATGAAGCCCACCGAGCCGCCCTCGGCCTCGCCGGAGAAGTACTGGAAGCTCTCGGTCTCGCAGCCGGAGGAGCAGCCATCGCCGTCCACGTCGTTACCGTCGTCGCATTGTTCCGCCGGGTCGACGATGCCGTTCTGGCAGATATTGCACAGGGGTGTGCCCGGCACGCACAGTGCCGTGAGGGGTGAGGGCAGCCCCGCGGTAATATCGGAGGGGCCGCTGCCCGTGCTTGTGCGCGTGCCAATGCCGTTGCCCACCAGCAGCAGGCCATCGATTACGATCGGCGCCGAGGCCAGCGCGGTGTTGTCCAGGTTGTAGGCGGCCAGCGGCGTGCCCGCGTCGTTCTCCGTGTCGAAGGAACGCAGGAAGGCGAAGGGAACCTGGCCCGAGAACGCTACGCCGGGAATGGCGCTGGTCGGCGCAAAGCTCGCAAAGGCGCTGGTGTCCGCGGCGTTGTCCCACTCGACGGCGCCGTTGTCCATGTTCAGGGCATGGAAGGTCGGGCGCTGGGGCGGTTTCGGCGGGCCGTTCACCGCGTTGGTGCCGGGTGCGGTGGAGAAAAAGATGCGCCGGCGGTCCTCGTCCGCCGCCGCGGTGGCGATAATGCCGCCGATGTCGCCGCCGGGCACTACCTGCGTCACCCAGTAGGGCAGCGCCGACGGGTCCGCGTCGTCCCACGCGACCCCGTTCACCTCGTTGACCCCGTCCCGGTCGATCACGTAGTAGGTGCCGTCCTTGTTGCCCACGCCGAGGACGTCCGTGCCCGAGAAGCGGTCGATCCAGGCGGTGAACAGGTTGGGCGCCGCGCCGAAGGCGAGATCGTCGTTGTCCACTTCACGCGGCCGCCAGCGCCAGGCCGGGGTGCCGTCGAAGTTCAGGGCGATAATTGCCTCGTCGTAGGCGGGCATGGGAGGCGGCGGGGAAGGGGTATTGGGATTGTTGTCCGTGTCGCAGTTGCTGCTGGTGAAGTACAGGTGTCCGCGTCCGGCGTCGATCGCCGGGGAGGACCAGACGTTGCCGCAGCCGGGGGTGGTGCGCTCGAAATCACAGCCCTCGCGGGAGGCGAGGAAGCCCTCCGGCAGGTCCAGCTCCTCCTCCGAGTGGTAGCCGTCAAACTTGCGGATGTCGTCGGTCGGGTCCGGCCGGCAGGTGGCGCCTGTCTCCAGGTCGAAGTACCAGTCCATGCTGCCGGTGCGCGCGTCGAGCCCGAAGAACCCGCCCTTGCCGGTGGGCACGTCGTTGACGTCCATGCCGAAGAACACGCGGCCGTCGACCACGGCAGCGGAACTCTCGATCTGGTTGCGTTCACCGGAGAAACCGCACAGGCCCGGCGGGTTGCCCAGGTCGTCCTCGCAGCCGGTGCCGGCGGTGAAGCGCCAGATTTCCTCGCCGGTTATGGCGTCCAGCGCGTACATGATCTGTCCCGCGGCGATGAAGACGATGTCGCGTCCGTCGATTTCAGTGATGTCTGCAGAGCCGGTGCTGGGGAAGGAGGCGCCGGGCTGCTCCACGGTGGGCACTTCCCATACCAGGCTGCCGTCGAGCATGCGTACCGCGTAGATGGAAAAGTCCCAGGACTGGAAGTAGACCACCTGGGTCGGTCCCTCGCCGGGCAGGTCCACCGAGGCGACGCTCGGGGAGCCGGTAATGATCGCGTCCGTCGGGAATTGCCACGCCTCCTCGAGCAGGTGCACGTTGGCGTTGGTGATGACCTCCTCCTTCGGGTTGTAGAAGGTGCGGGCGTAGGAGCCGGCGTAGGTGCGCCACTCGGTCAGGGCCTCAAGGTTGCCGGGCAGCACCGCGACGCCGTCCGGGAAGGCCAGGCCCTCCCGCACGATCTCCGGCGGGTTGGGGTTGTCCGCCTCGTCGAACGTAACGCGGCGCACCTTGCCGTTGGGTCCGGGACCGACGGAGGGCAGCACACCCTGCAGGTCGAGATCGGCGTAGTAAATCGTGCCGTCGGGCCCCACCGCGAGACTCTGCGGGTTGCCGGTGGCTATGGGCAGGCCGCCGAATTCACCCGGGTTGAGTATGTCGCGCACGTGGTTGCCGTCGGTATCGTACTCCGCGATGGTGCCGGTGAGATTGGTGGCGATGTACAGGTTGCCGTTGGGCGCCAGGGCGATTCCGGAAAATGTACTCAGGCCGTCGGGCGGCAGGAAGACCTCGCGCGTCACGCTGTCCGCCAGCGGCGAGCCCTGGGGGTCGGTCCCGCCGCAGCCACCCGCGGCGTCGGGTCCCGTGGGAAATGGCGGTGAGAAGCGCAACACGCGCAACCCGCCGGATGACGTCACGTATACACGTCCCTCGGCGTCGATAACCGGCTGTCCCGCCGTGCCGATATCCACCGCGATCTTGCAGAAATTGTCGCTGACGCTGGCGTTGGGGTAGGGCGCGGGGGCACCGGGAAACACGTCGTAGGGCGGGAACCAGAGAATGAGCTGCCCGGTGGAGGAGCCGATAGCCTGGCTGCCGACATCGGTGGTGAACAGGCGCGCCTGGTTGTCGAAGACGCACCCGAAGGGTTCCGCCCCGCTGGTCTGGTAGGTGGCGGTCAGCTTGCCCTCTTGAAAACCGTCTGAGGAGAACACGCCCCAGCCGGCAGGTGTCCCGGGCTGGCCGGTGTCCTCGCCCAGCACGAAGCGGCCGCTGCCGTCGGGGATCGCGCAGATCACGCCGTTGCTGTCGCGACCGTTCACCGGGTCTAGCGAAGCGCGTTCTATCAAAATGTCTTCGACAAGCACCCCGCCGATGGTGTCCACATCGTAGCGCCGCAGGCGGTTGCCCTCGGTGGAGTAGATGAGCAGGCCCGAGTCGTAGGGACCCGCGGCCAGTGCCTCGTGACTGGTGGCGGGAGTGAACAGCGCGGCGGTGAAGGCCAGGGCCGCGACTGCCCCGGGGATGGCTCCGGCGCGGCGGGTGAGAAGTGGCATGTCGTCTCCAGCGACAGGTTGTCGCTTAATCTGTGTTATCCACCCGATGCTAGCCAAGTTGTTGATAGGCTGTCAAAAAACCGACCTTCATTAATCGGATGGGGTCAGAGCCCTTTTTCCCAGACTGTGAGCTCAGTCACACTAAGCGTTCTCCTTGGGGCAAAAAGGGCTCTGACCCCGAACGGAGCAGGCTGGAGGGAAAAAGGACGCTGACCCCTTCAGGCGGGAACGAAATAGGGCAGGGTGATCTCGTCACTCATCCGGCGGAAATCCACCTTCACCGCCATGCCTACACGCACTGATTCCGGCGGGCAGTCGATAATATTGGTCAGCGTGTACCAGCCCTCGTCCAGCTCGACGATGGCCACGGTCAGTGGGGTTTCGAACTGGGGCCGCGGGGCGCGGTGTACAACGGTGAAGGAGTAGACGGTGCCGCGGCCGGAGCACTCGGACCACTCCAGCTTGTCGGACTGGCACGTCGTGCAGCGCGCCTGGGGAATGAACACGCAGGCGCCGCAATCGGCGCAGCGCTGTACCAGCAGGCGACCCTCGCGGCAGGCGTCCCAGTAGGGCTGCGACAGCGCCGTCGGCCGGGGCAGGGGGATAGTGTCGTCGCTCATCCGTCCGGTCTCTCGGTGCCCAGCAGCAGTACATCGGTGAACAGCGCGCCGGAGCCGCCGTTACTGGTCAGCGCGGTTTTCGCGCCGGGCACGGTGAGTTCCGCGGGATACTCGCCGCGCAGTTGTTGCACCGCGCTGATAGGCTTCTGGATCAACTGCGCCAGCCCCGCGTGGCCGAAGGACATGAGCCCCCCGTTGGTCACCATGGGATAGCGGCCGTCCATGCGCAGGTGCCCGTCCATGGCGAAGTCGCCGCCCTCGCCGGGGCCGCAGAAGCCGAACACCTCCAGCTGGCGGATGATCTCGAAGGAGAAGGGGTCGTAGATCTCCAGCACGTCCACGTCGGCGGGTTGCATACCCGCCTGATCGAAGGTTTTTTGTGCCGCCCGTTTGCCCACCTCGCCGTAGCGGTCCCAAACGGGCGGCGTGACGTAGGCCATGCCCTGCTTGTCCGTGCCGCCCCCGAGCAAGTACACGGGCTGTACGTCGAGATCGCGGGCCCGTTCCGCCGAGGTCAGCACCAGGGCCGCGCCGCCCTCCGACGTCATGGCGCAGTCGAGCAGGCGGAAGGGCTCGGCCACCATGCGTGAGTTCAGGACATCTTCCGGTGTGACGTGTCTGCCGTAGTGGCAGGCCTGGGGGTGGCGCGCGCCGTTGTTGCGAATGGTCGCCGCAATCTCCGCGAACTGTTCCTCGCTGGTGCCGTACAGGTGCATGTGGCGGCGCGCCATGAGCGCAAACTCCGCCGGGGTGAACAGCCCCCAGCATTCCACAAACTCGTTGGAGGGCCGCGTCCACGGTGCGGTCTTGCTGCGGTCGCGGTGGGCGGAGACCTGGGCGGTGGCGATCACCACGCTGTCACAGAGCCCCGCGTGAATGGCCAGCGCCGCCTCGATCACCGCGGGAATGCCGATGTCCGACCCCGTCCAGCAGGGCCGGCCGCCGAACAGCATCACCGCCCCTCGCGCGTGAAAGCGCTGGGTGGAAGACGTGACGTTGAAGCCGTCGATCTCCGACGCCTGCATGCCCGCGGACTCCAGCGCCCCGCTGATGGCGTCGAGCAACACCTCCATCTCGGGCCGGTCCAGCTTCTTCGCCTGCTCGGTGTTGTACGCGCCGACGACGGCGACGTCATGAAGGGGAGAGCGAAGGGGAGAGCGCCGACTCACGCGCCGATGCCGTAGAGCGCTGCCGCGTTGTCGTGCAGCACCTTCGCCCGCTCGTCCTCGCCCATGCCCTCGGTGACCTGCGCCATGACGTCCGCAGAGTGGGGATAGGTGCCGTCGGAATGGGGGAAGTCGGTGGCCCACATCACCCGGTCGAGATTGAGGCCGTCCCTGACCTGCTTCACGCTGTAGTCGTCCTGGAAGGTGACGTAGATATTGCGATCGAAGTAGGTGCTCGGTGCCTGTTCCAGTTTTTCCGCGCGCAGGTGGAAGCGATGGCGCTCGTAGGCGTGGTCCATACGAAACTTGAAGTGGGGTACCCAGCCGGCATCGGACTCGACACACACCACCTGCAGGTCCGGGTGGCGATCGAACACACCGCCGAGAATCATCATCATGACGATGTTCTGCAGGCCCCGGACGGTGACGATCTGGTGCACCAGTCGCGAGCCGCGCACCCGCTCCATGATGCCGTCCTTTGTGGTCAGGATATGAAAACTGACCGGCATGCCCAGCTCTACGCTGAGGCGCCAGAAGGGGTCGTAGCACGCGTGATCGTAGTCTTCCACCTCCGGGTCGCCGGGCAGCATGACGCCGCGGAAGCCGCAATCGCGGGCGGCGCGCAGCTCCTCCAGGGCCTCCTCGGGGCTGCGCATGGAGAGTATGGGCACGCCGACCAGGCGCGCCGGGTCGCGATCGCAAAAATTGGCCAGCCAGCGATTGTACGCGTCGAAACAGGCTTTCTTGTAGTCGATATCCGGGTGGTTGCACAACACCATGCCGAGGCTCGGGTACAGCAACTCGGCGCGCACGCCTTCCTCGTCCTGTATCGCGAGCCGCTCCACCGGGTCGTATCCTGCCGGGTGCAGCTCCTCCCAGCGCACGGGGTCGCCGAAACTCTCGGGCGGCCGCCCGGCGGTGCACACGATACCCATGGGCACCTTGACGCCGAGGTCCTCGATTTCCAGGATGGCGCCACGCTTTTCGTCGAAAATGGCGCGGGGTCGGCGCGCCGCGAAGGCGGGATCGATATCGGCAAAACAGTCCTCCGTCTCGCAAATGTGTGAGTCCGCGGAGATGGCGGCTGTTGTTACCTTGCTCATGACATACCCCCGGCCCGGCCCTTCGGCCCGGCCTGCGCCGTGTTCCCGTCGTGCAGGCGCAATAGTAAGCCAGTCAACTCGTCCCTGAGGGCGGACAGGCGATTCTCCCCGACCAGTGACGCGTAGTCGCGCCATATGTCCTCGATGATCTGCGCTGAATCGGCGAGCATGGCGAGACCCCTGTCGGTGAAGCGGATGATCCTGGCGCGACCGTCGGTGGGGTCGCGCGCTTTTTCCACGTAGCCCACCGCTTCGAGTTCATCGATCAGCTTGCCCATGGCCTGCTTGCTCATGCCGGCGCGCTCGGCGAGGGCGCTGGGGCGCGAACCCTCGATACGCAGGTGCACCAGCACGGCGGACTGGCTCGGCAGCAGCGCGTGCCCGCGGGCCTGCAGCCCCGCACGGATGCGCCCGCGAAAATCGGACGCGAGCAGGGCCAGTGGTTGCAGGAGATTTTTGGCCGCGGCCTCTTTGCGCGCGTCGTTCACCCTGGCGCTATGCACCGCGGGACCGGCCTGTGCACGTGACATCGGCAGCCTCCTTCCGGACGGGTGGTAAGGCTTGTTGACCACATTGTAAGGTAGGATTACTATCCCGGCAACGGCGGCAGACAGGAGGCGCGGTGCATGCTGCACGGCTTGAGCGAGCTTCGGGTCCTGGATTTCTCCGACAATATCGCGGGGAGCTACACCACCAAGTTGCTGGCCGACGCGGGCGCCGAGGTGATCAAGGTCGAGCCCGCCGGCGGCGACCCCATGCGGCGCTGGGGGTGCGCGCCGGGTGAGACGGGCGACAGCCCGTTGTTCCGGTTTCTCAATACCAGCAAGCAGTCGCTGTGCGGCGCGCCCGGGGACGCCGCCGTGGACGAGTTGCTCGCGGGCGCGGATCTGATGGTGAATACCTTCGCCCCCGCCGCCTTCGACCCGGCACCCCTGCGCGAACGATGCCCCCATCTGGTGCTGCTGTCCATCACGCCCTGGGGCCGCGGCGGCCCCGACAGCAACCGCCCCTGCACCGAGTTCATCCTGCAGGCCGAGTCGGGCTCCCTGTCCCTGCGCGGGCTGCCCTCACAGCCGCCGGTCATGGCCGGCGGACGCATCACCGAGTGGGTGGGCGGCACCTTCGCGGCGGTGGCGGCGCTGGCCGCGTGCCGTGCGGCGCGGCAGTGCGGCACCGGCGACCATATCGATTTTTCCCTGCTGGAAGTGATGAACATCGCCGGTACCAACTACGCGGACATCATGTCGAGCCTCGCGGGCAGGCGTCCGCCCCGGGGGCCGGTGCGCTCGGTGGAGCTGCCTTCCATCGAGCCCACCCGGGACGGCTGGGTGGGCTTTACCACCAACTCGCGGCAACAGTACAGCGACTTCCTCGTATTGATCGGCCGCACCGACCTCGCAGACCAGGAGGACCTCGCGGACGCCTTCGGGCGGATGCAGCGTATGGATGAGTGGAACGACATCGTCCGCGCCTGGAGTCGAGAACAGACCACCGCCGCGGCGGTGGAGGCGGCTGCGCTGCTGCGCATCCCCGTCGCCCCGGTCAACAACGGCAGGACTGCGCTGGAGCACGAGCACTTTCGCGCCCGCGGGGTCTTCGTCGAGAACCCGGGAGGCGGCTTCCTGCAACCGCGCCCCCCCTACAGGATTGACGGGGAGACGCCGCGCGAGCTGCGCCCGGCTCCCGCCCTCGATGAGCACGCCGGGGCAATTGCCGCGCGGGCGGCGCGGGATGGCCGGCGCGGCGGCCCCCCCCCGGAGCTGCCGCTGGCGGGCATCCGGGTACTGGACGCGACCGCCTGGTGGGCGGGGCCGTCCTCCACCCAGATGCTCGCGCACCTCGGCGCCGAGGTGATACACCTCGAGGCCGTACAGCGCGTCGACGGGATGCGCATGCTCGGCGGCCGCTTCCTGCACAAGCCCCGGTGGTGGGAGTACAGCAGCATGTACCTGGGGGCCAACACGAACAAGCTGGGCCTGACCCTGAACCTCGACAGCGAGGAGGGCCTGGCGGTCGTGCGGGACCTCGTCGCCCGCTGCGACGTTTTCGTGGAGAACTACTCCCCCAGGGTCATAGAGAAATTCGGCCTGGACTGGGATGCGGTGCACGCCCTGAACCCCGCGACCATCATGGTGCGCATGCCCGCCTTCGGGCTCGACGGCCCCTGGCGCGACCACGTGGGTTTTGCCCAGACCATGGAACAGATTACCGGGATGGCCTGGATCACCGGTTATCCCGAGGACCAGCCGCGCATCCAGCGGGGCCCCTGCGACCCGCTCGCAGGCATGCACGCCGCTTTCGCGACACTCGTTGCCCTTCAAGAGCGGGACAAAACCGGCCGCGGGCATTTCGTGGAGTGCCCCATGGTGGAGGGCGCCCTCAATGCCGCGGCTGAGCAGATCGTGGAGTACAGCGCCCGCGGAATTGTGCAGGAGCGGACCGGCAACCGCTGCGCCACCGCGGCGCCACAGGGCCTGTACCCCTGTCGCGACCACGCGCCCGCGAACGAGCAGTGGCTCGCCCTGTCGATCGAGACGGATGCCCAGTGGCGAGGCCTGCGGCGATGCCTGGGCGAACCCGCATCGCTCGCCGGGGCCCGGTTTGAATCCCACGCCGGGCGCAGCGAGCACCAGGATGACGTCGACGCCGCGTTGCAGGAACTGTTCGGGCAGCGGCCGCTGCCGGAGGTGCTGTCGGCGCTGCTGGCGGAGGGTGTGCCCGCCGGTCGTGTGTGGCCCGGCACCGCCACCTACGACCACCCGCAGCTGGTGGCGCGGCAGTTTTTTGAGGAGCTCACGCACCCGGTGGTCGGCAGCCACCTGCACGTGGGCGCGCCGTTCCGCTCCGAGCACCGGGCGCACTGGTTGCGCAGGGCGGCGCCTGTTGTCGGCCAGGACAATTCCACTATACTCAAGTCCGTTCTCGGCTACGGCGACGAGCACATCGCCAGGCTCGAATCCCTGCAGGTGATCGGCGATACACCCGTCGGCCTGGGCTGACATTCCCCATCGGAGAATTCCATGACGCAACCATTCCCGGACAATGTATTCCTCAAGGGCCCGATGGGCCCCTCGGGCATCGAGTGCGATGCCCCGGACCTCGTGATCGAGGGCGAAATTCCCGCGGACCTCGAGGGCGTGTATTTCCGCAACGGGCCGGACCCGCTGTACCCGCCGCGGGAGGGCGACGAATACCACTGGTTCCACGGCGACGGCATGATACAGCGGTTTGAAATCTCCGGCGGCAGGGTGTCCTGGAAAAACCGCTGGGTGCGCACGGAAAAGTACGAGCTGGAGCGCGCGGCGGGTGAGTCGCTGTTCGGCGTTCTCGGCAACCCGCTGATGGCGGACCCGGCGGTCGCGGACAAGCACTACAACACGGCCAACACCCATGTGGTGTGGCACGGCAATCGCCTCATGGCCCTGATGGAGGGCACCATCGCCGTGGAGCTAAAGCCGGACACCCTGGAGACCGTCGGCAACTTCGACTACGACGGGCAGATCGAGGGACCCATCACGGCGCATCCCAAGTTTGATCACGCCAGCGGCGAGATGATCTTTTTCGGCAACCAGGCCAAGGGTCGGTTCTCGGATTACCTGCGCCTGAACATCGCCGACCGCGACGGCAACCTGGTGAAGAACGAAATGATCCAGGGCCCCTTTCCCTCCTTCGCACACGACTTTTTTGTCACCGAGAACTACGTGATCTTCCCGGTATACCCGCTGGTGTTCGACCTGGAGCGCGCGATGCAGGGTGGCCTGCCCATGGCCTGGGAGCCGGACCGGGGAGCGCACTTCGGCGTCATGCCGCGCGATGGCACCGCCGACGACGTGACCTGGTTCGACATGGAGGCGCGCTGGAGCTTCCACATGGTCAACGCCTGGGAGGAGAACGGCGCGATCAAGGTCGATGTCTGCGCGGCGAACGGCACGAACTTCGCCCCGATGGCGGATGGGACCATGGCGGACCCCAGCGTGGGCCTGCAGCCGCGCCTCAGGCGCTGGACTATCGATCCCACCGGTGGCACCAAGACCATCGGCGAGGAACTCATCGACGGCGACACCACCGGCGAGTTCCCGCGCACGGACGACCGCTATATGACGCGGCCCTACCGCCACGCCTACCTTGCGGGCAGCGAGGGCGAGGCGCTGATCTTCAACCAGATCATGCACTACGACATGCAAAGTGGCAGCCGTGTCTGCTGGGGCGACGACAAGTACCTGCTGGGTGAACCTATCCTGGCGCATCGCTCACGGAGCGCCGGCGAAGGGGAGGGGTACCTGCTCAATCTCGCGTACAACCAGTCAACCGACCTGTCGGAACTGCTGGTGCTCGATGCCGCTGACGTCGCGGCCGGGCCGGTCGGGCGGGCGCTGTTGCCCCTGCGCATTCCCATGGGCTTCCACGGCACCTGGGTGTGCGCCTGAACGCGCCCGGTGCGGCCCTAACCTAACAGCGCGTCCAGTGCGCCGATGGTGGCCTCGAGGTCGTCGGTCACGGTGATGGCCTGCAGCCCGAACGCCCGGGCGGCGGCAACGTTCGCGGGGTAGTCGTCCAGGAACACGGTGTTCGCCGGCGCGATGCCCGCGAGTTGTTCCATCGCGATGGCGAAGATGCGCGGGTCGGGCTTGCGCACGCCGACCGCGCTGGAATCCACCACGAAGTCAAACAGTTCATCTACGGGGATGAGGCCGCGCCAGCCGTCGCCGAACTCCGCGACGTTGTTGGTCACGATGCCGGTGGGATAGCCGGACCCTTTCAGTTCGCGGACCCTGTCGACCAGCACCTGCCGATTGTCCGCGCCGGCGTTGTTGCCCGCCATGCGCATGAACAGGTCGTAGATGTCGATCTCCAGGCCGCGCTCGCGGCCGAGTCCCAGGATCAACTCGCGCGTGTCCTCCATGGAGATTTCACCCCGTTCCAGCCGGTGCCAGGGGTGGTCCCCGTCGTTTTCATAAGAGCCGAACACCACCTCGGTGACCTCGCCGGGTGCGAGCCCGAGTTCTGCGCCGTAGTCCGTGACCGCATGAAAGGGCGAGTCGGTGAACACGCCGCCGAAGTCGAACAGTACTGCTTCTATAGTGTCAGCCATGGGCTTGTGGGAAGCGGCCTCAGAAGTTGCCGAAACGGTAGGTGAAGTCGACGCCGTAGGTGCGCGGCTCGGCGAAGAGCTGCCCGCCGGTACGTGCCACGCCCACCGTGGGGATGCCGCCCCGCAGGTGTTCGTCCTCGTCCATGAGATTCTTCACCCAGGCGACAACGTTGAAGCGTTCATCCGGCGCCAGCCAGGTCACGCGCGCGTCGTAGAAGGTCTGGGAGGGTGCGGTGAACGCCTCCTGCACCACAAAGCTCGGCCGGTCGAAGCCGCCGTAGATTTCGTCGGAGTAACGGATCACCAGGTTGGGGACGAAAGTGCCCCAGGAGTCGGTGTTGATGTAGTACTCGCTGGACAGGAAGGCGGTCCAGTCCGGCGCGCGGGGCATCGGCTCGTCCGCGCGGTCGATGACGATTTGTTCCCCCGTGTCCGGGTCCGGTATCTCGGACAGCCACTCCTTGTACTCCGCGTCCATGTAGGCAACGCTGCCGATGAACCGCAGGTCGTCGGTGGGCAGGAAGGTGAACTCCAGCTCCGCGCCGGAAATCTCCGCCTCGCCGGCGTTCTCGATCGCGGGCAGGGGGATGCCGAAACTCGGGTCCGGGCGTGTGGTGGTGAGCTGGATATCGTCGTACTCCTGGTAGTAGATGGCGACGTTGGCGCGCAGCTTGCGGTCCAGGGCGTCGATCTTGAAGCCGATTTCGTACATATCCACGTACTCCGGCTTGAAGTTCTCCAGGTCGATGATCTGGTCCCCGTCGAAATCACCGTTGGCGACGGTCACGCCGCCGGAGCGGAAGCCCGAGCTGTAGGTGAAGTACAGCATGGCGTCGTCCAGGCGCAGGGTGTCCAGCACGTTGTCGGTAGCGAGGAACTTCACGCTGGCCATGGGTGTCCAGTCGTCGTCGTTGCGATCGTCGCTGAGCTGGCCGAAGGCGCCGACCTCGAAGGGCTCGCCGCCGGGGCCGTCGGGGTCGAAACCGTACAGCCACTCGGTGATGGGCCTGCCGCCCTCCTCGGTAAAGGAGTGCACCACGTTGGCGGCGTAAATCGTGTCCAGCCCGCTGAGGTAGTCGCCGTTGCCGATGCTGGGCAGGTAGACGCGCGCCTCACGGTAGTCGGTCTTGCGCTCCTCCCAGGTATAGCGCACGCCGAGCGTGAAGATCAGGTGGTCGGTAAAGTTGTAGTCGAACTGGGCGAAGCCCGCGTAGGCGGTGTTCTCCGTCTCCCGCTCGGTGAGGTTGGAGCGCGCCAGCATGCTGGTGTAGACCCCCGCGGCGGGGTTGGACGTGGTCGTGGTCTCGACGTAACCGGCGAAGTCCTGCAGCCAGTCGTCGTTGGTCTGCTCAAGGAAGGCGTAGGCGCCCAGCGTGTAATTCAACTTGTCGTCCATCGCCGTACCGATCAGCTGGAACTCCTGGGAGTACTGGTCGGTATCGTTGTTTTCCGGTGTGTAGCGGTTGATGATCACCGCTTCCATCGCGTCGACGTCCTCGTCGGCGATCTGCTCGGTATTGCGGTAGGCGGTGATGCTCTTCAGCGACAGGTCGCTGTTGATCTCCCAGTTGACGGTGGTGGCCAGCATGGACGTGTCCACCTCGTAGGAGGCCTGGTAGAAGATGGGATCGTCGCTGTTCTGCTCGCTGGCGAATTTATCGATGGGCAGGTCGTCGCCGCTGGCGTTGCAGGAGTCCTCCACCGTCACCGGCGAGAAGGCGTTGAAGATGCCCTCCAGCGTGCCCGGGTTGGGAAAGCCTGCCTCCGCGAGCTCCTCGCCGAGAAACGTGCACTTGTGTCCCTGCGGGCGCTGGTCGGTGCGCGTGTAGTTGAAGCCGAAATCGACGCTGAGGGTGTCCGTGGGCAACCAGCGCAGCTGCGCGATGGCTATCTTGCGGTCGTCGTCCGTCCAGTCCTCGCCGTCCAGGACGTTTTCCGAGTAGCCGTCCCGCTCCACGCTGGCCAGGGTGAAGCGCGACAGCAGCGTGTCGTCGATGATGGGCAGGTCGACGGACAGTGAGAGGTCCATGCGGTCGTAGTTGCCGAGCGTGGCCTGGGCCTCGCCGTTGAATTCGGAGGAGGGCTTGATGGACTGGTATAGAATCGCGCCCCCGGTGGTGTTCTTGCCGAACAGTGTACCCTGGGGGCCGCGCAGGATTTGTACGCTCTCGATATCGACCGCGTCCAGCAGCGCGCCCGAGGCCCGCGCGATGTAGACCTCGTCGAGGTAGATCCCGACACCCGAGTCGATGGTCACGCGGGTCTCGCGCTGGCCGACGCCGCGAATATAGGCGTTGCCGTCGCCCTTCAGGCCGTTGCCGCCGCCCCCGAGGTGCAGGCCGGGCACGAGGCCGTCGAAGTCGCGCAGGTTGCGGATACCGAGCGACTTCATGGACTCCGCGCTGAAGGCCGAGACCGCAACCGGGACCTCCTGCAGGGACTCCTCACGCTTGCGCGCGGTGACCACCACTTCCTCGAGGACCAGCTCCTGTGCCAGGGACACGGTCGCCGCCTGGGGGCCGGCTACTGCGAGTGCCGCGATGGCAAGAACAAGTGTGCTGCGCTGCATGGGGAACCTCCAATGATTATTGTTATGGCGCGGCTGCGTCCGGGCGGGCCTGTGCCCGTCGCCGCCTGTGGTCAGACCATGCAGGGCATCGTAGTGAATTGCCCTGGAAGCGTAAAGCCCCGGACGGGTCAGTGGGGTGTGCGGCGGGTATACTCATCCGGTGCAGTACCGGACGGACCCCGAGAGGCCATGGCATACCGTTACATTCTCTTTGATCACGACGGTGTCCTTGTTGACACTGAACACTGGTACTACGAGGCCACGCGCCGCGCCCTCGCGGAGCTGGACATCGAGCTAGACAAAGAAACCTATCGTCGCATCATGATTGCCGGGCGCAACAGTTGGGAACTGGCGGAGGCGCGGGGCGTTCCCGAGGCCGACATCGACCGGGGCCGCGCGCGCCGCAACGCCTGGTACCAGGCGTACCTGGCCACGGAGGATATCGAGATTCCCGGCGTTGGCGAGGTGCTGCAGCAACTCTCCGGTCGCATTCCCATGGCCATCGTCACCACATCCAGGCGTGTCGATTTCGATCTCATCCACCGCGACCGCGATATCGTGCGGCACATGGACTTCGTGCTCGCCCGCGAGGACTACACACGCTCCAAGCCGGACCCGGAACCGTATCGCCTCGGGCTGGTGCGGTTCGGCGCGGCCCCGGGTGAGGCGCTGGTGGTGGAAGACTCCGAGCGCGGCCTGCGCTCCGCGGTGGCGGCGGGTATCGACTGCGCCGTGGTGCACAACGCGTTCACAGCGGACCACGATTTCAGTGCGGCGGTCGCCAGGCTGGGAGCCATTGCGGAGCTACCCGCCCTGCTGGGACTGGAGGTTGACGGGCCGGGGGGCGGCGGCCTCAGCCGCCGAGGGTAAGCATGTCGCTGCGCAGTTGCGCGTTTTCGCGGATCGCCTGGTAGAACAGCGAGTAGTCGCGGGTATGGTAGTTCCGTGTCTCGTTGTCCCGGGGGCTCGCGAAGGGTCCCTCGAGCTGCGGTTCCACGTACAGCGTGCCTTCGCGACATTGCGCCCAGGTCCACTGTGGCATCACCGCCGGCAGCGCGGTGATTTTCTCCCAGGTGGGATGGTTGAAGATGATGTTCCAGATGCCGTAAGTGGAGGGCAGGTGTAGTGCGCCCGGGTGCAGCGACGCCGGCACGCGTTCCTCGTCCAGGCGCCAGCTGAGGGGGTTTGTGCAGAGCATCTCCTTGCCGTCGGCGTACTCCCACCCGGTGCTGTACCAGTGCGGCGTGCGCGGTTTGTGGTGCCCGTCCTCGCCGTAGGTCGCCCAGTGGACGACACAGCCCGTGTCCGTCGCGTGCTCACAGGGTGGGATATTGGTCAGGTCGCGTTCAAAGACATCCATGGGCAGGTCGTACCCGATCAGGTAGGCGCCCACGAGCCGCCGGCGCAGACTGCTGTTGTTGACCTTGTGCGCCAGCAACCGCAGGGCGTGTGTCGTGCCCTGGCTGTGACTCGCGATGATGAAGGGCCTGTCCCCGGCGAAGCGCTGCTGGAATTCGTCGAAGGCGCGGGACACGTCCATGTAGGCGAGCTCCAGCGCATGCAGCCCGTCCTCGCTCTCGCGCTCGAGGAAGCTCCACAGGGTCGCCTCCCGGTAGTGGGGTGCGTAGACGTCGCAACAGGCATTGAAGGCGCTGCCCTGGGTGGCCATCATGCGAAGCACCATTTCCCAGGCCCAGCTGTCGGGGAACATGGGTGCGTTCCAGCGCTTGCCGTTCAGGTAGGTCGTGGGGTGTATGTAGAAGACGGCTACCTCGGCGGGCCCCTGCCGCATCTGCTGGCCCTCCGGCACGAGGTTGGCGAGCCCGGGCCGGTCCGGCAGCGAGGCCCAGTAGACATCGTCGCTGTAGTCCGGCGGCACAGTAATGGGATCCTCGCGCTGCGGATGGTTCGGCTTCAGCAGCGCGTTCACCATGTTGTCACCCAAGAGGGATATCGCCCCCCACAGCGATAACGGGACCACCAGGAGCACGAGGGCGACTATTGGGAGTACTTTCTTCATCAGGCCAGCCGAAGTTATCGTTATTGGGGTGCCCGTCCGGAAGTATAACTCGCCACAGCGTTGCGCGACAGCAACCCACCTGGGGCAGGGCCGCCCTAGTCGCTCTCCGGCCTGTGGCGAAAGACCCACAGGGAGCTCAGCGTCAGGCTCCAGCAGACCGTGACGAGGGCCGCGGCGGTATGCGCCAGCATGTAGTGGACCTCCAGTATCTCGGTGCCGACGTACATGATGACGCCGATTATCACCAGTGCGGTGCCCCCCATGAAGAGGTATTTGACGAACACGCGGCCGTGCGGGGCGTCGGTGGAAAACGTCCAGTGATAGTGCAGCATATAGTTGTAGGCGATCACCACCAGCACGGTGAGAGCGCTCGCCACCGCCACATGCATGGCCAGCCCCTCGACAAATACGAGCGGCAGCAACATGTAGAGCAACCCGCTGGTGGCTCCGACGAAGCCGAATCGCAACAGCTTTGGCAGGTCCAGTTTGTTGTTACCCATGAGCGTATCGGCATCTGGTTGGGCAGCACCCGGTATCGTTGCTGCTTGCGGTTGCGGGGGGTTCGTGACCGGCGACCCCCGTGGTGACGGGCCGCGGCGCCTGTGTGTCCCGGCAGGAGGATGGTAGCAGTTTTGCGCGTCGCGGCGGAAGGCCCGCCGGCGGGCCGCAATCTGCCGATGCCCAAAGCGTGCTGCCAGTCACACTATTGGGGACACCGGGTTCTATGCAGGAAGTCGGACAGTGTATACCATGGGAGTGGTGCCCCGTCCGGCCTCGAAAAGTGCATAATGCGTGTCTGGCGCGGGGCCGCTTCGCCAGGTAGCTGCCACCAGGGCGAAAGACCCCTTGAACAGTCGATGACCGTGCCATGAGTGATGTGACGAACCCGGACAGAGTCTATGCAACCAGGTCGGCGACAATGGCCAGCCTGGCCCCGAAGCTGCCTGTTGAGAAGCCTGCGATCGGCATCGTCATCCCGTGCTACAACGAGGAAGCGGTCCTCGCGGAAACGTCGCGTCGACTCGACGAGAAGCTTGAGTCCCTGATCGAAAGGGGACTTGTTGATCGGGCGTCCCGTGTCTACTTCGTCGACGACGGCAGTACGGACTCCACCTGGGACTGCATCATGCGGCTCGCGGAGAGCAACCGGCGCTTTATCGGTATCAAGCTGACCCGCAACCACGGCCACCAGCGCGCGCTCTACGCGGGACTCATGAATGCCGAGGGAGATGCGCTCGTCTCGATCGACGCAGACCTGCAGGACGACATCAACGCAATCGACGAGATGGTGGAGGAGTATCTCAAGGGCAACGAAATTGTTTACGGCGTGCGCGACGACCGCCTGACCGACTCGAGGCCCAAACGCTGGACGGCATCCCTGCACTACTGGGTCGCCGCGCGATTCGGCATTGAGACCATTCCCAATCACGCCGATTTCCGGCTCATGAGCAAGCGCGCGGTGATGCTGCTTGGCCAGTTCCGCGAGACCACCCTGTACCTGCGCGGTGTAGTCCCGACACTGGGCCTGCAGTCTTCCATCGTTTACTACGCACGCGGGGAGCGCTTCGCCGGTGAGTCCAAGTACGGCATCCGGGAGATGTTTGGCCTGTCGGTGGGCGGCCTCACCTCGTTCTCGATTTTTCCGCTGCGCTTTATATCCGCCCTGGGCACGCTGGTTTTCGTGATTTCGATGCTGCTGGGCATCTGGGCCCTGCACGCCAAGCTGACGGGCTCCTCCACGGCCATTGATGGCTGGGCGTCCACGGTAATTCCGGTATATCTCCTGGGTGGGCTGCAGCTGCTGGCGATCGGCGTTGCGGGAGAGTACATCGGCAAGACCTACATGCAGGTCAAGAACAGGCCGCTGTATATGGTCGAGGAAATTTATGCGCCACAGCGGGACTACCAGGCCGAGTGAGCGCCGGCCTCGCGCCGCCCGGGAAAGTTCTCCGATGGAAACCTACTTCAACGACGACCAGTACGCCATGTCCTACCCGGAGGGCGTTGAGGCGCACTGGTGGTACCGCGCCAGGGGCGCGCTGGTCGCCGGCCTGATCCGGTCGGCCGGCGCTGAACAGGGTGTCATCCTCGAGGTCGGTTGCGGTCGCGGCGTGGAGGTCGGCCGGCTGCGGCGGGCGGGCTTCGAGGCACGCGGGGTCGAGCCCGCCCAGGTGCAACCCGTGCAGGTCGCGCGGGACTTCGTCAGCGTGGGCCTGACCGCGGAGGCGCTGCCGGCACAAGAGCGGGCGCGGGTAGAGACCATCCTCCTGCTGGACGTCGTCGAACACGTACCCGAACCGCACGCCCTGTTGCGTACGCTCAAGGCCGCGTTCCCGGCGCTCGCCAACATCATTGTCACCGTGCCGGCCCGGCAGGAGCTGTGGTCAAACTACGACGAGTACTTCGGCCACTTCGTGCGCTACGACCTGGACATGCTCGAGGGGCTTGCGCAGGCCCTCGACTGGCGCCTGGCGAAGGCCGGTTATTTCTTCCGCATCAGCTACCCGCCGGGGCGGCTTCTCGCGCTGCTGGGCAGGGAGAGGAACCTGAAGATCACTGCGCCGGCGGGGCCGCTGGGACACGCGGTGCACGCCCTGCTCGACTGGGTGTGCCGTGCGGAGTACCGACTGCTTCCGCGCCGTGTGTGGGGAACCAGTGCCTACGCGCTGCTGACCGTCGACGGTGGGAGCGGCTGATTACATCCTCGCCGTCCCCCGGGTTGTGGTCCGCGGGGTGTTGGTGTTGAATAGGGCGTCGAACGCCCTGGCAAATAAGAACGATAGTTTCCCAATGAGTCGATCCGCCCCGACGTCACTGCGCGGCAGGCGGAACCAGCCCAACACCCTATGCGCTCACTGTTACAGCTTCTATTACATACCGTAAACTGCGTCGCGCTGGCACTCGCGGTCGCGGCCTGTGGCGGCTCGGGGTCCTCCGGCGACGGGGCGGGGGATGCGGTCGGTACCGCGAGCGCCAGGACAGCGCTCACCTACCACGACCACACCAAGGCGCTGATCGATTCGCGCTGCGTCACCTGCCACCAGGCGGGCGGCCAGGCCCCCTTCGCGCTGGAGACCTACTCGCAGGTGGTGTCGCGACAGTCGGCCATGGTCTTCGTCCTGGAAAACCAGACCATGCCCCTGCCCGGTTTCTCGACGCTGACGCCACAGGAGCGGGAGCTGCTGATCCTGTGGCTGAACGCGGGCGCGGACCGCGGCGAGCCCGGCGCCCCGGGTGCGACTACCCCCTACACCTACTACGGCCATACCAAGGCGATCATCGACGAGAAATGCGCCAACTGCCACCGACCCGGCGATATCGCACCCTTTGCACTGACCGATTACGAGGGTGTCTTCGCCGTGCGCGCGGCGATCGCGCACCAGGTGGATTCCGGGGCCATGCCCCCGTGGCCGCCCACCAATCACTACCTGCCCTTGAAAAACAACCGCTCCCTGACCGATGCAGAGCGCGCGAAGCTGTTGTCATGGATCGACGGGGGCGCCCCCGAGGGAGACCCTGCCGCCTTCGTGCCTGTGGTGAAAGAGTTGCCGCAGATCGACTACCAGATGCGTATCAGCCTCAACGAGGCGTACACACCGGTCGAGCACCCGGACGAGTACCGCTGCATGCTGATCGACTGGCCCCTGCAGGAGACTGTCTACGTCGACGCGGTGACCGTGGTCCCCGATGCCCGGGCAGAGGTACACCACGTCTTTGCGGTCATCGCCGACCCGGATGTGGTGCACATCTTCGAGGAGGCCGACGGTGCCGATGGCCGGCCGGGCTTCCCCTGCTGGGGCGCACCCTCGCCGCCGGGGGCGCTCGTGCCGCCGCGCACCCTGTCCGTGTGGGCGCCGGGTATTACGGGGGGTTACCTGCCCGAAGGTACCGGTGTGCGCGTCGATCCCGGTTCCAAGGTCGTGATGCAGATGCACTACAACACGATCAACACCGATCCCGTTCCCGACCAGTCCAGCCTCGATATTCACTACGTGGACAGTGTGGAGCGCGAGGCCATCACGGTGTTTTTCCTCGACGTGGGCTGGTATCCCTCGGGAGGAATGCCGATTCCGGCAGGGGATCCGAACGTCACCGCGCAGTACACCGACGACGCGTCCTGGGCCCTGAGGTTTGCAGGGGCTGCAAAGGCAGGGATCAACATCGAGGAACCCTTCGCCCTGCACAGTGTCTTCATGCACCAACACGTGTTGGGCAAGTCGACGTCCATCGAGCTGATCCGCGCCGACGGCACCGAGGTCATGCTGGTCGATATTCGCGACTGGGACTTCGACTGGCAGGACGAGTACTTCTTCGAGGAGGAGGTGATTATCTACCCCGGCGATGAACTGCGCCTCACCTGCACCTGGGACAACTCGGCGGAAAACCAGCAGTTTATCGACGGCGAGCAGATCGAGCCGCGCTACACCGAGTTCGGGGAGGGCACCCTGGACGAGATGTGTGTGAACTATTTCTACGTGACCCGGGTGCGGGACGGGGACGTGGGCGAGGTACAGCACCACCCGCCGACGGTGGCGTTCCACCAGCCCGACCACATGCAGGAGTTCCGGCCAGGCGACTACGTGCCGGTGGAACTGCTGGTGAATGCGTTCAGGTTGCAGGAGCCCCAGTCGGGTCACGCGGCTCACGGTCACGACGCCATGGCGGGCTCCCCCGGCGGCCCCGGTCACGACCATCACCACCACAGCGGGCACTACCACCTGTACCTCAATACGGAGGACGACGACGCGGACCACCTGACGCGTTGGGATACCTCGACGTTTTACAAGCTGCCCGATGACCTTCCCCCGGGCCAGCACACCCTGCGTGTCAGCCTGAGGGACGACGATCACAATGCCATCGGGGTGGAGAACCGGCTGACCTTCGTCGTCGAGGAGCCCCGGGAGGATCTCCCCACCCGCAGCCTGATCGATGTCAACGCCTGGCAGCCGACGACGGCGGCGACCGATTCAATGGCCGCAGAGCGCCCCGCCGAGGTGAACTGCCCGTCGAACGCCTGGTACGAGGAGGACGGTGCGCTCGAGGTACAGACGGGTTACTGCGACTACCTCTCCCTGTCCCAGCCGACCCTCGCGGCGGTCGGGCGGGGCGACCTGGTCCACCTCGTCCTGTGGCACGCGCAGCTGCGGTTCGAAGAGCCCGCCGAGGCCCATGTGGCGATCTCCCTGGGCGGCGAGGTGATCTGGGAGGACGAGATCGAGATTCCCAACGCGGGCGGTATCTACGATATCGAGATTCCCTCGACCGTGGACGCCCCCGCCGGCAGCGACCTGGAGTTTCACCTCCACAACCACGGTTTCAACTCCTGGACGCTGCTCACGGTCGAGGTGCGAGACCGCTGAAGTCGCGCGTCAGCGCGGGTAGATCTGCCGGAAGGTCAGATTGACGCGGGGCCCGCAGGGCCTGGCGGTGCGCCGGATGCCGTGTTTCCAGTTGCGCTGTGTTTCACCCGACATCACCAGCAGGCTGCTGTCGGGCAGGTCCACACTGTAGGTGGGCGTCTCCGGTTTACACCGGCTCCTGAAGTACATACGCCGCTGTGCCCCCAGGCTGAGGGAGGCGATCACCGGATGCGGCCCCAGTTCGGCTTCGTCGTCGGCGTGCAGGCCCATGCAGTCATTCCCGTCCCGGTAGCAGTTCAGCAGGACACTGTTGAACGTGTGGTCGCAGCGCGACCGGACCGCGCCTCGCAACTGTTGCAGCAGCGGGGTCCAGGGCAGGGGCGCGTGGTGCACGCCGGAGTAGGTGTAGTCCGTCCCGGGGTCGCCGTACCAGGCGATCAACCGCGGCTGGAGGTGGGACTTTCCGTAGACCGTGACAGACTCCTGTCGCCAGGGCACCTCGGCGAGCAGGCGGGCGAGGAGCTCTGCCGGTTCGCCCAGGTCGACCGCGGGGTACAGGGCGATCTCCGCGCCGTGCAGCGGGAGCCGCAGCGCGTCGCCGGGCAGGTGAGATGAAGAAGTGGGTTCGCCGGACACCCGCCCAGCGTAGCACGGATACACGCCCGCGTTTACGGGGTGACGCTGCTCAGGCGCTGAGGTCCAAGTGTGCGGCGAGCATGACGTCGCGTGTCCGTCGCGCCTCCTGCACCCTGGTTACCGCGGCACAGAACAACCTGTCCAGGTCGCTCCCCGTCTGTCCCTCGCATTCGAAGGAGCAGCGCCCCTCCTGTACCAGTGCCATGACCATCAGCAGTTCCCTGGGGTCCAGGTGGATGGTGGCGCCCTCTGCATTGTGATTGACCAGGTTCACGATCTCTCCCTCCGCCCGTCACGGGCGGCGTGCCGGGATTGCGCGCCCGGCCGCCACCTTCGATCCACTTTTAGCAAAGCGCGATCGGTATGGGAAAGAAAAACTGGAGAAAACGCCAGAAAACCACGGGGCCACGCGGGCCGCGGGATCCAGGCCGCTGTTGCCGGGCTGCGGGCGCCTCGCACCGGCGGCGATTAGATTCTATTATGTCGGACCGGAGTCCGCAGACAGGAGTGCGCCATGGCGGAGCAGCCCCTTCCCCTCAGGGTCGACATCGTGTCTGACGTGGTGTGCCCGTGGTGCATCATCGGTTATCGGCAGCTGCAGCGCGCCTTCGACGCCATGCCCGGCCTGTTCGAGCCCGTGCTGGCGTGGCAGCCCTTCGAGCTCAATCCCCAAATGCCTCCCGAGGGCCAGGAACTGCGCGAGCACATGGCCCAGAAGTACGGCGCCAGCGCGTCGGCCAGCGGGCGCTCGCGGCAGCGTCTGACCGAGCTCGGCGAGTCCCTGGGATTCCATTTCGACTATTTCGAGGGCATGCGCATGGTCAACACCTTCGCGGCCCATCAGCTGCTGCACTGGGCGGGGGAGCAGGGTGCCCAGACGGCCCTCAAGCTGGCCCTTTTCGAGGCGTTTTTCTCGCGGCGGCAGGATGTCAGCGACCGGGACGTGCTGGCCGCAACCGCGCAAGCGGTCGGCCTGGACGGGGCGGAGGCGCGCGCGTTACTCGCCGACGGGCGCTATGCCGACACGGTGCGCGCAGAGCAGGAACACTGGCGCGAGCGCGATGTGCACGCGGTGCCGACCTTTTTTTTCCAGGGGCGTTACATGGTGCCCGGCGCGCAGGAGTCGGGGACCTTTGAGCGAGTCCTGGCCCGTATACATACGCGCGAAACGGAGAGTGCGCTGCAGGAGGGGACACCGTGAGCGCCGCGGTACCGGGTCCCGGTCGCGGGGAGATGCCGGTGGGCAACCCCGGCGCTTTTTTCAGCGCCGGACCGCGCTGAGTATCCGCGATGGCCTGTTCGACGGAGGACCACATCGCCATCGAGCGCCTCATGTACGAGTACGCGCGCTGCGCCGACCGCAAGGACTACGACGGTTTCTCCCGCGTGTTCCTGGAGGACGCCGTATTCGATTACCGCGGGGAGACCGTGACCTCTTTCTCCGCTATCCGGCAGATGATGCACAACCTGGAGCACTACAGCACGACGCTGCACCAGGTGCAGAACGTGCTGTACGACGTCGACGGCGACACGGCGGCGGGGGAGACGTACTGCCTGGCGTCCCACCTGCATCAGGAGAACGGCGTTGTGGTCAAGATCGACATGGGCATCGTCTACCGCGATGAGCTGCGCCGCACCGCCGGGGGCTGGCGGATTGCGCGGCGCGCTTTCGACCCGCTGTGGACGCAGACCGCGCCGGTGGACAGTACGTGAAGGGGGCGCACCTGGTCCTCGACCCCGCGGGCGGGGAGATCCGGGAGTGCAACGCGGCGGCCGCGGCGCTGTTGGGTGCGGATGCGGCGGCCCTGCGCGGTCGGCGCTGGCCCGAGGCCCTGGGCTGTGACGACGCGACGCGCGAAGCCCTGGCAGTGCTGTTCAATGCGCGCCGGCCGGTATCACTGCCCGCCTTTCCCCGGCGCGACCCGGGCGGTGAAGTCATACTCGGCGGCCTCGTCGTCCCCGCGGACGACGGTCTCTCCGTGCAACTGTGGCCGGTATTCACCGATGATCTTGCCGCACTGTCCCCGGCCGCGACGGACACGCTGGCGGTGATCGGTGTGGACCGCCTGCCCCGCGCAGGTAGCGGGGCGGCCGCCGCGATTTACGGCATCATGGCGGCGCTGCGCGACAGTCTTCTCGAGGTCGTGCGCGGCCAGGACAGGGTGTCCGGCGCCTTCGGCACATCGCTCGTGGTGGTGTTGCGTGACCTGGATGTCGAAGACGCCCGGGACATCAGCCGAGCGCTGTTATCACACCTGCACCGCCTGCACACCGGCCAGGACGGCGTGGCCGGCGGGGCGCGCATCCGCGCGGGCCTGGCCCGGTGCGGCCCGGACCGCGGCGCCGTGGCGACCCTCTGGGCGGCCAACAACGCGCTGTTGCGGGTCCAGGCCGGCGGCGTGGAGAAGCTCGGCCTGGAGCGGGAGGACGACTTTGCGCTGTTGGCGGATCGCGCCCTCCTGGACGGTGGCGCTTTCGGCGGTGTTCCCGCGGTGGCCGCGCAGGCAACTGCGCCGCGCCGGCAGTCTGCAGCTCCCGATACCCCGGCGCAGCCGCCCCCCGTGCAGCCTATCGAGAAGGATATCGAGGGCTACGTGGTGGACAACATGGAGGGCGCCGTTGACCAGGCCATGTTCCTGGCGCACCTGGATATCCCGGTGGCTATTGTGGGCCCGGCGGGCACGGGCAAGATGTACGTCGCGAAAATCATCCACGAGGAGGCGGGTGGCCGCCCCGAATCCATGGTCACCCTGGACTGCAAGGAGTTTCGCAACCGCGGCGAGGCCAACAAGCGCATCGCGCGGGAGCTGGAGGACGGGGAGGGGCGCACCCTGGTATTCAAGTCGCCTCACCTGATGCACGCGGAGGCACAGCAGAGACTGGCGCGCCAGGTCAGCTCGAGGACGCTGGCGGATGCCAGCCCCCCCCGCGCGTTGCCCCGGGTCAAGCTGCTCGCGCTCTTTCCGCTGCCGATCGAGGACCTGGTGCGCCGCGGCGAGCTGAACCCGTCACTGGCGAGCGCCTTCGGCGGCTACCCCATACATGTACCGCCGATCCGCGATCGCAAACAGGCCGTGCTGCGCTGGGCGCACAAGATTCTCGGCCAGGAGGGCGCGCTGCGCGATCGCGACATGCGCGGCTTCACGCCGGACGCGGAGCGGGCCCTGTTGCTGTACGACTGGCCGGGCAATATCAGTGAGATGCGTGGCTGTATCGCCGACGCGCTGGACAAGACTGACAAAGACTGGCTGTCGCCGGTGGACCTCGGCCTGTTTACGGGCATCGAGGCAGAGGGCACTCCCCAGTCCGCGGAATCGCGACCGTTCCTGGCCGCGGCGGAAGCGGGTGAGACGGATGAAGAGGACTACGAGCCGACGGCGCTGGAGTCCCTGGATGTCGCCCTCGCCGAGGCGGTACACAGCCTGCTGGAACTCGACCTTGAAAAGCCGCTGGGCGCCTGGCTGGAGGACGAGGTGGTGCTGGCGGCCCTGGAGCGCTACCGCGGTGACCAGCGGCGCGCCGCCGACTTCCTGCACACGCGGCCGCGCAATATCAGCCGCTGGCTGCCCAAGATCGAGTCCCGGGAGGAGGAGCGCAACGGCAGCGCACTCTGGCAGGACTCGCGTCGCCTGCTCAGGGAGTGGGTCCGGGAGCTGCCGCAGCAGGAGCAATCGCCGCTGAAAACGCTGGAGGCGCGACTTATCGCGCGCCTGGAGGTGCAGGCCGCGAGTCTCAGTGCGGGCCGGCGCTCCCGGATCATGGGCGTATCGACACCGACCTATATGAAAAGGGTGCGCGAAGCTACGGAAGCTTGACACCCCGGCCGCGGGACGCGGAGGATAGCGGGCATGGCAGAGCAATCGGCAAAGGACGCATCGGGGGTGGACGCCGGCCTCGATCGCGGAAAATCGGTGGACGAGTTCGCCGAGGAGTACGCGCAGTTGCGCGACGAGGAGCTGCCGGTCAGCCTGGGCTTCTCCGCGCGGCTCAACATGCTGTGGGACCTGGCGGGCGCGGCACCGCCGCAAACCGAGGGGCGTGTCATCAGTGTCATGGGTATCAACCGCGAGTGGCGCGAGTCCGACGTGCGCAAGTGGTTGCAGAAAGACGTGCTGCCGCCGCGCCTGGACCTGCACAACATGGTGCGCTTCCTGGTATCCCAGCTCGGGGAGGGACAGGACGCGCGGCGCTGGGAGGCCTTCCTGGTCTACGGCTCACCCATTGTCTCTTCACCGGTCTCCAGCGCCATGTACCGCGCCGACCAGACCCGGCGGGAAATTGCCTCGACCATCTTCGCCCAGATCACGGACGAGTACGGCATACCTCCCTCCGCCTACGAGGCGGACCAGGTGTTCCAGCGTTGCCTGACGCTGATGCACAAGTTCAATATCTACGAGCTGCGCGATTTCCAGGCGGGGCATCTCGAACCCTTCAAGAATTACATGTTCCCCCAGGAGTAAGACAACGGGGCCTGTCTGTAACATGCCCTTCGCCCCTCATATCGCGACGCTGTAACGCCCGCGATTAGTTCAATAAGCGCTTGTAAACCCCCTGTGCCGGTATTCGGCGCTATTGGTAATTTTTCCTATGCAATGCCCGAAAGCCCTGAAAACAAAGGGTTTCGGCCTGCCGACCTGTTTTTTCCTGCGCGCCAAAAAGTCCACTTTCTCTCGAAAACTCCAGTTTTCGCTTGAGGATGAATAGCCGCCTGAAAATACTGTAAAGGCACATGAAACGACGTGCGCGATGACGCGTCACTGCAAAAATAAACGAGGGCGACCATGAGTAACGCAACGGAAGAAATGGACATCAGCGGGGTAAAAATCGCTGTTGTCGATGATGCCAAGACCATACGTATGATGATGTCACATACGCTTCGCGCCATGGGCTGCGAAGTGGAGTGTGCGGAGGACGGCTACAAGGCGCTGGGATTGCTGCGCCGATTCGAGCCGGACCTGATATTCCTCGACATCACCATGCCAGAACTGGACGGTTACCAGACCTGCTCCCTGATTCGTAATGCGGAAGCCACGAAAGATACCCCCGTGGTCATGCTTTCGTCCTCCGACGGCATCTTTGATATCGCGAAAGGCCAGGCGCGCGGCGCCACGGCCCACGTGACGAAGATCCCGCCGGACAGCGTCCTGCGCGAGCTGATCTTCAACCACACGCAACGCAAGGCGGCTGCGTAACCATGGCGATCTCGGCACTCCAGTCCCTGGAGCTGGTAGAGCGGCTTCACGCCTACGACAGCGTGACCGCCCCGCAGCTCGAAGAGCAGCGCATGCACTGGGTTGGTACGTCCCTCGGAGTTGCGGGCGTTCCTCTCCTGGTGGGTGAAGGGGAGCTGGAGGAAATCATCGAAACCCCTGCGGTAACCAGCATCCCGGGCACAAAGCCCTGGGTGATGGGTGTCGCCGCTTACAAGGGTGGCCTTCTGCCCATACTCAGCGGAGACGTGCTGTTTCGCAACAAGCCCTACACGGGGCGTGTTCGGGACTACTGCATGGTCATCCGCCGGCCCGGCATGTACTTCGGCGTAACGCTCAGCCATGTGCAGCGCGACCTGCGGTTCCCCATCGAGGACCGCGTCATGGACCACGAGGTGGATCCTGACCTCGCGCGCTTCACGCTGGGTGGCTTTGAGTACAGGGGCGAATTTCTTGCAGTACTCGATATAGACAAATTGGTGGCTGACGAAGAAGTTTCGAACGCCTCCGCAACAGAAATTTCTTCAACCAAGGGAAAGAACGATGAGCAATAAAATGAAAAATGGAGCGTCCAGCTTCTGGGTGATCGTAATGACCCTGGGAATCCTGGGCTGTCTGGGGGGTGTTTTCTACACCTTTTACATGATCCAGCAGGAAGCGGGCCAGGAGGGTGAATACCGCCTGACCGCCAACCAGATGCGTCTGCACTCTCAGCAGATCGCGGCGAACGCCCGCGCCTCTGTGCAGGGCGACATCTCGACCTTCGAGGAGCTGAAGGACAATGTCGGTGGATTCACCATCGAGCTTGGCCAGATGCAGTCCGTCGGTCTCAACAACGAGATCAAGCGCATCAAGGATCGTTGGGATCCCGTGGTCGATGCGGCGCGCACCCTGATCGGCGCCTCTGACCGGGTGGTGTTCCTGCACGATGTTTCGACGGAACTGGAGCAGAACATCAAGCCGATCCAGAGCGAGTTCGCCGGTGTGGTCGACATCCTGCGCGATGAGAACGTCTCTTCCGAGACTATCGTCGCCGCGCAGAAGACCCTCTGGCTGACTGAGCGCATCGCACGGAACATTGAGAAGATCCTCGCCGGTGGCGAGGAGAGCCAGGCTGCGGCCGACGAGTTCCGCACGGACGCCGCCGACTTCATGCGCATCGTGGACGCGCTGAACAACGGCAGCCGCATCATGGGTGTGCAGAAGATGTCCGATCCGGACGCGATCGAGGCGGTGCGTAATGCCTCGGACCTGTTCGCGGTCGTATCCACGTCTATCGAGCAGATCGCCGGTGCGTCCTTTGAGCTGCGCGAGGCCGCACAGGCCCGCGAGGCCATCGTGGCCGGTTCCGACCCGCTGATTGACGCCGTCTCCGCTCTGGAGCCCGCGATCGAGAAGATGACCGTCGCGCAGCTGGGTGACCGCGGTACGCTGATGGCGCTGTTTGGCGCCCCCGGCGTCCTCGCTGTGGGCCTGCTTGTCGCCATGTACCGCGGCCAGCGTCGCCGCGTCGAGTACACGGAAGAGGGTGTCGCCGAAATTAACGGCGCGCTGGTCAAGATTGCAGACGGTGACCTCACCGTGCAGGTTCCCGAGGAGAACACGGTAACCCGTGAGATCGCCCGGGAGATCAACGCATCCACCGAGCGCCAGCGCGAGCTGATCCGCAACATCAAGACGCCGTTCGAGGTATCTACCGACGGCATCACCAAGATCGGTGTCTCCGCGGAAGGCCAGGTGGAAAAAGGTCGCGAGCTGACCCGTTCAGTCGCCGACTCCATCGCGGCTACCACGGAGATGGTGCGGACTTCGGAGAAGATCAAGGCGTCTACTGCAGAGGCCGCGAGCACTTCCGAGCGCAACCGCCAGCGGGTGGCCCAGGGCTACGAGCTGACCAAGGACATGTCCAAGGCCTCCGCCGACGTGCGGGAGGCAGTACAGGAGACGTCCAAGTCGGCCAAGCGCCAGGGTGAACTCATCCAGTCGGTGACAGCGGCCGCGGAATATATCCAGGCGCTGAACACCAAGATCTCGGTTGTTGCTATCAACACCCGTATCGAGGCGGAGAAAGCCGGTGAGCACGGTCGACCCTTCCTCGGTATTGCGGAGGCGATCGGTGACCTGCTCCGCGAAGCGGAGGAAGAGGGCCGGAAGATTATCTCCGAGGTACGCATGCTGCAGAACCTGTCGGCCGACAACCTGGCCAGTATGGAAAACACGGTGGGCACGGTTGTGACCATCCTGGAGTACATCGACAGGCTGGATGCCTCCCTCGAGGAGATCAATGCCGGTTCTTCCGCGATCACGTCCATCATTAACTCTGTGGACGACGCGGCTGGTTCGTCGGCTAACACCGCGCGCCAGATGAACAGCGCCATGGACGAGATTCGCGAGCGCAACCTCGATATCAGCGAGTACAGCGAGTCTACGCAGGTGGGTGTCAGCAGCCTGAAGACGTCCATGCGCGACGTGGCCGAGAGCCTCAGCCAGTTCCGCATCGAGAGCGAAGCGGAAGACGGCGAGGTCAACCTCGCAGAAGTGGAAGATCTGCGCCAGATCCAGAGCGCCACCAAGATCTACCGCGAGGACGAGATGCAGGCCATGGAGGAACCCGAGGAGCAGCGGGCATCAGTCTAGCGACTGGTGTCCACTGCTGCACAGGGGAATAGAGGAGGCTCAGAGAGTGAACAAGAAACCTGACATCGTGTCCGTGAAGTGGGTTGCTGGACTGATGAACGCCCAGGCGGAGAACGCCGAGGCTGCCCTGGTCGAGTACAGTAACGACCCGGGCCGCAAGCAGGCGCTCCTGCGCTGCATGTGGGCGGTACACCAGATCACTTCCACGCTCAGGGCGCTGGGACTGCGCAGGGCAGAGATGCTCACCCTGGAGATGGAAAGGAGCCTGAACTTCCTCTACAAGGACAAGCTGGCCGGCGAGCGGCGCAAGCTCGCCATGGGCGGCCTCATGCAGGCGCTGAAGATCATCCCGGCCTACCTCGACCACATCCAGGAAGTGCGCATGGATACCGGTCGCGGCCTGGACCAGTACGTCAACGACCTGCGTCGCTGGGCCGGCGAGAAGCCGCGTCCGCGCGCCTTCTTCTTCCACATGGAAATCGAGCCGCAGACCGGCATCAGCGCCGATGCCAGGCCCTGTTCGGACGAAGAGGTAAAGAGCCGGGCCAACGTGATGCTCGCGCTCTACCTCGAGATGGCCAAGCAGGGTCTGCGCCGGCGCAAGGTGGCGGAGAGCATGAAGACGGTCGCGCGCATCGCGCGGAAGATGCAGATTCTGTTCGCCGGTCGCGAGCCCGAGCGCTTCTGGTTCGCGATGATCGGCCTGTGCGAGGGAATCGCGGGCGGTCTGATCGTGCCTGACGAGTGTATCGCGCAGATATTCAAGTCAGGTGCTTTCGCGATCAAGCACGCGCGTGAGAATGGCTCCGCGATCGACGAGACGATGGATTACGACGGCTATCTCCAGCAGATGCTGTACTACATCGCCTCCTGTCGCTCCAAGCCTGTTCACATCACAGGCATCCGCGAGGTCTTCGGCATCGACGACAGCACCATCAAGGATGCGAGCCACGGCCTGATCCATAACGACGCCATTGTCATCGCGATCAACGGCGCCCTGGAGCAGCTGAACAAGGTGATGGAGTTTCTCAACAGCAATGACCTCACGCAGCTCTCGGTACAGGACGAGGCAAACACCAGCGACATGACGGTGAGCACGGCGCTCGACGCGGTGGAGGCCGCTGAACAGCGCCTGATTGCCGCGGGCCAGTTTGCGCACGCAGACTCCCTGAGCAAGGTTGCGCGGCACCTGAAATCGGTGATGGGCAACCTCGATGGCGGTGCGCAGAATGTGCGCGAGGACGCCGTCTCCAAGGTCATACGGGGCATCGTCGACGTCGTGCTGGACCTGGAGCACAAGCTGGAGCACGGGCTGAGCAGCTCCGTTTCCGGCCGCGAGTACGAGCGTCGTGAGAGCGTTGTCACGGCGACCTTCAACCAGATGAGCCTGGTCGAGAACTATCTCCACCAGATTCTGCGTCGCAAGGCGTTGAAGAGCGCGCTGGACAAGAAGCCGTCTGATGAAGAGAGCCTGTTGCGGCTGACTCTCGCCCTGCACCGGTACCTCAACAAGACAGACAAGGGGCACAAGGACCTCCGCCAGGCGGTGAAAGACGCCGACGGCGGCAACGCCGATGTCGAGAAACTCTACACGCTGGCCAGGTCTTTCCTCGACGAGCAGGAGTCCATGCCCGATCGCAAGGCGATCGAGCAGTCGCTCGAACTGCTGGAGGACATCACCGGCGCGCTGTACTTCGCCGGAATGGATGTCGAGGGCGACATCATCGAGGGCTGCCGCACCTGGCTGCACGCGGCCAGCGAGGCTGGCAGCGTGCGGGAGGACGAGGGATTCCTCTGCTTTGCGGAGGCTTTTGCCCAGGTCGAGATGCACATGCAACGCTCGCTGATCGACCCGCTGGATGACACGTCCCACATGGTCGCGATGGCGCAGCAGCGCGTCGGGCAGCTCCAGGAGTTCGTCAAGAACCTGTCGCCCGGGCACAAGGCCGCTGCTCCGGCCGCTGTGGACAGCGCGGTGGAGCAGGCACAGTCCCAGGTGGAGGATGCCGATATCCCGCCCGAGTTTCGCGAAGTCTTTATCGAGGAGTCGGAGGAAATCGTCGCGGAACTCGCCAGGCTGACGGAACAGTGGCTGGATGACCCCGAGGTCAACGAGGTGCTGCGGGACATCCGCCGTCACTTCCATACCTTCAAGGGCAACGGCCGCGCCGTGGGCGCAAACGTCCTCGGCGAACTGGGGTGGGCGGCACAGGACATGCTGGACCGCTCACTGGACGGGGAACTGCAGCCCGGCAACGAGGTGCAGCACCTGGTGAGCGAGGTCGTGGAGGCCCTGCCTGCCCTGGTCGAGTCCTACAGCAAGGACGAAGGTCCCGACGTGGGCCGCATCCGGCAGCTGACGAACCAGTGCTTTGCGATGGCCAACTCCACCTCGTCACAGCGCGACCAATCCAAGAAGAACAGCGAGCCGCTGTCGCACTGACGCGGCGCCAAGGCCCTCATGAACGGGAGAAAAAGAATGCGTACGGACAAGGATCTTGACGCGTCTGAACTCGAAGACAACGTCGATAAAAAAGAAAAGCGGTCCAAGAAAAAGGAGTCCAGGGAAGAGCAGCTCGAGTGGCTGCTCGACATGGAGGACTACTCCGATCCCGAGGAAAGCCTGTTCAGGGTCGAGGGGGAGGAGTTCGAGGACACCGGGTTGTCGGCCTACGAGGCGGAGGTGGCCGGACGGCCGATGTTCCGCGGCAATGAGGGCGGCGACGACCTGGCCAATTATGTCGACGACGAGATTGTGCTCTCCTCCGACACCGCGCGCAGTGACATCTACGGCGCCGAGGAGGCCGCCGCAACCGAGGAGGCCGGTGGCGCTGAAGAGCAGGTCATGGCCATCGATTTCTCCCGTCGAGGTGAAGATCAGTCGTCTACCGCCTCGTCTGTAGACGAGGGCACCGACATTCTGGGTCTCGCCAGCGATGACGACATGGGTGAGACCTACCTGACCATCAAGCGCGTGAATACGGTGGCGGAGTCTGCCGCGGCCGGTTCCAAGGTCGCCGCCGTCGCGGGCGGTGGGACCGAGGAGGTGCCCACCGGTCGGGACGAGGACGGCGGGCCCCATGTGGAGACCATGGCGGAGGCGCCCGTGCCGACCCAGGTGGCGGAACCCGGTGACCAGGCGGTTGCCAACGAGACCGCCGCAGCGGGCGAAGAGGAAGACGTACAGGAGCTTGCCGCCGAGGAACTCGAGGACCTGTCCCTGGAGGCCGCGGAAGAAACTGCCCCCGAGATCCTCGAGGAGGCCGTGGGCGACGAGCTCGAGTTGAGTTTCGATGACCTCGACCTGGAGGAGGACGTGAGCCTCGCCGTCGAGGACGGTGCGAGCGCCGCGAGCGGGGAAGAGGAGATAGCCAGTGTCGAGGACTACGTGGCCAGCGTGCCGCAGCCCGAGACCGACGAGGAATTTGACGACTTTCTGCTACAGGGCGAACACCTGGAGGCAGCCGATTCCGACCCGGACGAGCTTGTCCTGCACGAGTTTGACGGCGAGCTCTCAGTGGACGCCTCGGACGGCGCGCCGATCGAGGTCCACGAGGACTTCGACGAGATGGAAGGCTTCGGCCGCGATGCCGCCGGCGAGATCGCCGCGGCGGTGCCCGCGGTCATGGATGAGATGTCCGTCGCCGCGCGCCAGCGCCTGCAGGGCCTGGGCCTGGAGCCTGAGATCCTGCAGGTCGACGCGATGCTCGGCACGGACGAGGAATCCATCAAGCGCTGTGAGGCCGAGGGCTATGCCCCGGTGACCGCTGTTAGCAGCACGCTCCCGGGAGCGCTGGAATCCCTGTCCCAGGAAGCGCGCGATGCGGTGTACGTGCGCCTGTTCAACACCGAGGCCCAGTGCACCTGGAACGACCTGTTCAGCCCGGACTTCGTGCCCGGCACCGCCGGTGGTGGCGCCGTGCAGGAAGGTGCAACCGACGAGCAGGCCGTTGTCGAAGCGCTCGAGGAGCCTCAAGCCGATGTCGAGGGCTTCGGCGAGGATATTTTCGGCGCCGGGTTCGGCGAGGACTTTGACGATTTCGGCGACGGTGATGCGCCCGGAGACGATATCGACGCGGCCTTCCTCGACCTGTCCGGACAGTCCGCGGACGGCGGCGACGCCATCTGCGGGGTGGACATGGGCGAGTTCGACGCGGCCGGGGAAGAGGAGCCGGAGGCGGCCCTGGAGGAGTCGGACGAGGAGCTCGTCGCCGCCAACGAGGAAGTGGCTGTCGCCGCCGAGGAAGAGGATGCGACTGTAGACGAGGTCGAGGAAGAAGTCGCGGAGCCGGTGGCAGAGACGGAGCAACAGGCCGAGGCCGCTGCGGAACCTGATGTCGAGGAGACAGTGCAGGAGCAGCCCCAGGATTCCACGGATATGTCCTGGTGTATCCCGTCCCACATCAAGTTCAGCTACACCTCGCGTTCGGGCGGGGAAATCTTCGCCGATTTCCTCGACGCGTTCATCGAGGAGGGGTCCGCCGAGATCGAGAAGCTGGAGGACCAGTTCACGGAGTGGGAGAAGGACATCGCAGCGGAGGAAGTTGCCGCGGAGGTGTCCCGCACCCTGCATACGGTCAAGGGAATCGCCAAGGGCGTTGGCCTGCAGCGCTTCGGGACCCTGATCCACAATTTTGAAACCCTGCTGGAGGCGCTGCCGCGCCCCGAAGCGGGGGAGGAACAAAACTACTTCCGTATTCTCAACGTCTGGCTCGACGCCGTGGTGCGTGGTATCGAACACGTCCAGGACAAGCGCGAGGATATCGCCAGTGAACTGCCGGCCGTGGCAGGTGCGCCTGTGCCCGCCGCCCTCGAGGCGGTGGACGCGCCCGAAGCGCCCGCAGCGGACCAGGAGGAGAGCGAGGATAGCGGCGAGAGTGCGGCGGCGGCCAAGGCGGACGCTGCTGGCGACAAGACACCCGACCCGCTGGCCGCGCAGCGCGAGAGCAAGCGCGACCAGCAACTCGCAGACGAGGGCGCCAAGGCGCTCGCAGCGCAGCAGTCGGTGCGGATCACCGCGGATAAACTCGACCACCTGCTCAACTTGTCCCGCCAGACCCAGCAGCTGAGTGTACGCGCTTCGCAGAGCAACAGCCGCAGCAAGCGTTCCACCTCCGAACTGCAGGGCCGGCTGAGCTCGGTGCGTACGCATATCGGCAAGATTGCCGACCGCGCGCTGCTGACGGTCAACGCCCGCGGCGGGAAATCCTCGGATCTGGACGCGCTGGAAATGGACCAGTACTCCGAGCTGCAGGAGGCCGCGAGCATCCTGCGCGAGGGTGTGGAGGATCTCGCGGACCTGATCGAGGTGCTCGGCCGGCAGAACAGCCAGGTCGAGGCGCTCCTGAAGCAGCAGTCAGCGGTCATCTCGAGTATCTCCACGTCTATCCAGGACGCCCGGGTGGTGCCCGTCTCGCGCCTGATGCCGAGTATCCGGCGTCTCGTGCGCACGGTGAGCACTGACCTGGGCAAGGTCGTCACCTTCAAGGTGCTGAACGAGATCGGCGCGCTGGACCGCGACCACTTCGCGCGGCTGCAGGTCGCACTGGAGCACATGGTCCGCAACGCGCTGGACCACGGTATCGAGACCCCGGAAGAGCGCCTCGCGCTCGGTAAACAAAACGCCGGTACCATCTCGATAGATGTGCGCAAATCCGGCGGCGACTACGTGATCACGCTGGCGGACGACGGTCGCGGAATCGACCCCGACACCCTGCGCGAATCCGCCTATGAAAAGGGCCTGGATATCGATGTCGACGCCCTGAGCGACGACGAGGCGGTGCGCCTCATCTTCCACAAGGGCTTCTCGACGGCCAACGAGCTGAGCGAGATCTCGGGCCGCGGCGTGGGCATGGATATCGTGCTCACGGAACTGCAGCAGATCGGCGGCGACATCGCGATCAAGTCCAGGGTCGGCAAGGGAACGACCTTCGAAGTGCGTATCCCCAGCAACGTCACCGTGAACGGTGCCCTGCTGGTGAACGCGGGGGCCAACGCCTACGCGGTGCCGCTGAACGGCCTGATCGCGGTGGAGCAGGTGCCGGCGGACGATTACTTCGCCGCCGTAGCCGAGGGCCGCAACCTGAACCTCTTCGACATGCAGTGCGAGCCCGCCTACCTGGCCACCCTGTGCCAGGGGGTCGGCCTGCCCGAACGCAGCTTCTGGGAGGCCTTCGTGCCGGTCATCATCGCCGGCTCCGAGGACCGCTACATGGCCATCGCGCTGGACAGCGTGCAGGAGGCACTGGAACTGGTGGTCCGCTCGCTGGGTAACCAGTTCTCCACCGTGCCGGGGGTGGCGGGTGCCGCCACCACCGCCGATGGCGAGGCGATCGTGGCGCTGGACCTGAACATGCTGGTCGAGAGCGTGCGCGCCGACGGTACCGCCGCGGTGTCGGCGGACCAGGAGAAGCACTCCACACTGCTCGCCCTGGTGGTGGACGATTCCCGAACCCAGCGCATGGTGGCCACCAGCCAGCTGGACACGGTTGGAGTGGAGTCGGTGACGGCGGAGAACGGCATGGTCGCCATCGACCTGCTCAACGCCACCCACCGCCTCCCCGACGTGGTGCTGCTCGACGTCGAGATGCCGGTGAAGGACGGCATCGAGACCCTGCGGGAGATCCGCAAGTCGCAGCGCTACGGGCACTTGCCGGTCATCATGGTGACCTCGCGGACCGGTGCGAAGCACCGCGCCCTGGCGAAGGAAGCCGGCTGTAACGCCTACATGGGTAAACCGTTCAACTTCCCGGCGCTGATCGAGCAGATCAACGTGCTCACGGGCCACGACCTGCAGTTGTCTTAAGGAGACACAATGACTGACGAAGCCAAAACGCACTGTGTAATCATCCCGTGTTCAGACACGGAGTCCTGGGCTGTGCCGCAGAACTGTCTTGCGGAGATCCTCACGGTCAGTTCGGACTCCGACACACCGCCCGAGGCGGTGTCCTGGCGGGGGGTGGACGTGCCGGTCATGGATTTTGGTGCCGATGGCGCCGCCCCCTGGCGGGAAGCGCGGGTCGGTACCGGCCTGGTCGCGGTTTTCCTCGGCCTCAAGGGTGAGAACTGTGAGTACTGGGGCGTCGCCGTGCGCGGGCAGGGGCTGTCGATTGCCGCCCTGTCACCCCGGGAGGTGGCGGATGTCGAGGACGAGGTGGCGGAGCATGCCTCCGCCGCTTTCAGGTACAGGGAGGGGCTCTACCAGGTGCCGGACCTGGACGGGTTGCAGAAAACGCTCGCAGCCAGCATGTCGGTGGCCTGAGCGTCGTGGTGGATACCGTGCACCTGGACGAGATCATCGAGTGGATCGACCGCGCCTTTGACGCGGAGTCCCTTTCTGCCGAGCCGCAGGCCGAGCAGGGTGAGCGCACCCTGCAGCGCATCCTCGGTTCGGACGCCTACCAGCGATACCTGCGGGACCAGATCAACCGCCAGATCATTCGCGACTACCTCACCAACGCGGTGGTCCTGGGGGTGATCAGCGAGGGCGGCCTGGCGGCCTTCGCGGGACAGATCGCCAGCGAGGAGGGCCGCTCCACGCTGGCCCTCTACATGCTGATGAGCGCCATCGAGGACGCGGCGGACCTGCCGCCGGTGGCGGGTGAAGTGGAGCCCCTGAAGCCCCTGAATCCCGGTCCCGACGACCGCTCCCACATCAAGCTGGTGCCGCGCTAAGCCCCCCGCTCCGGGCGGCCCGCCGACACACCGATCCACCACCAGGATCGCCACCCCGGGGTCTTCCCCGGGGCGTTTTTGTGTGCGGGGAAAGGCCGGCAACGACAAAAATATGGCAGAAAACGCCGAAAATCACCCCCAATTCGGAAATAAATACAAAAATATGGCCATTATTTTGCCATTTTGGTAAATCAGGCTAAAAAATGGCAAAAACGGCATTGTCCGGAACCGGGTCCCCGGCATATAACTTTTCCTGCAGGCCGCACAACTGTATGCGGCTCCGGCAGTCGCACCGGCACCCCCAGGGGGTTACCGGGACGGCAGCCGGGAACAACAAACAACAAAACAGGAAAAAACGGGGTAAGAACAATGCTGACACTGACACCCACAGCGAGTGTGGACGCTTCACCGGAGCAGGGACCGGAAGTCTACGCGGTCATCGAGGGCAGGAAAGTCTACCTGCCGCAGGAGGCCAAATACGTCATGCAGGACCGTCGCGGTCTCTGGTACTACAGCACGCGCAAGCCGCGCCCGAAGGAGGGGGACTGGACGCCGAACAAGACCAGTATCTCCTGCCTCACGGAACAGGGCTACGTCCGCGCGCTGAAGACCGACACCCGGGTCGAGTGGCTGCAGACCTGCCAGCGCACCGTGCGCATGGTGCGCGACGCCGCCAACGACTCCCGCCGTCCCGCGGACGACTGATCCATCTCACCACAAGCGCCGCGCGCCCACCGGGTGCGCGGCGCTTCTCCGTACTTCTCTCCAGCACCTGGTGCAATTCGCGCCGATACTGCTGTCCATGGATCGGGAGCTTCTCCCGGGGTTCGACCGTCAAGATACTCACCTTCCCAGGCGTCCAGTGAATATACCTGGGGCAGTGGACGGGAAGCTGCTTTGCTCCCTGGCGGCGCGCCTCCGGCGTTCCCTCGGTCGGTCGGGAGCCTTGAAGCGCTGCGCTGTCTCGCTCCACTCCCTCGGCGCCTGGCCTTATACGTCCGCAAAGCACTTCCCGCCTACTGCCCCGGTCAGCTCTTTGCGCCACCAGTAGCTCGTACGCAGGGCGGACCCGCGGCATCCCTCCGACTCAACCGAGCGCACAATCGTGCGCGCTGTCAGGTCGGTAGGGAGATGAGGGGGAGGGGAAAAGAAAAACGCCCGCACGTGGCGGGCGTTCTCCTGCAGGCGACTGCGCCTTACTGCAGTCTGAAACTGACCGGTACCGGCACCGTGAGTTGGCGGCTGCCGAAGTCGCCGAACTCGGCGATGGCCACCGGGTCGACCTTGTCCACGCCGCGCTTGAACGCGTCCTCGGCCGCGTTGACGGCGGCATCATCCAGGAGCTTGTGGCCGGAGCCCTGGGCCACCTCGATGGCCAGCACCTGGCCCTCGGCGTCCAGCGTGACGTCCAGCTCGAGGCGCCCCTCGAGGCTGCGACGCACGGCGCGCTTGGGATAGCGGATCTCGCCGTACACCATCCGCACCATCTCGCCGTGGAACGCCAGCAGGCGCTGTGAGTACTCCTGGACACCCAGGTTGCGAATCTCGCTCTCCAGGGCCGAAACACCGGCCGTGGGCAGGAGTGAAGCGACCTGCACGTTCTGCGGCTGAGTCTCGGCGCGGACCTCCTCGACGGCAGGCTGCACCGGGAACTCGTGTACCTCGCGCGACGTGGCGTGTACGGCTACCGGTGCCAGCACCGGGGTCAGCGCCGCTGCGGGTGCCGCTGCGACCTGCTCCGCTTCCGGCGCTGCGCCGCCGGGCGCCTCGTCCACCGGTGCCTCGGGCGCCGGTTCTACCGCCGTTGGTGCCGGTTCTTCGACAATCGCCGCGGGTGCCTCAACCACCGCCACCACCTCCGGCGCCGGTGCTTGAACTGCCGCCGTGGTGCCCAGCAGCTGCGCGATCTCTTTCTCGCGCTGGGCCGAGTAGGTGTTCGCCTCCAGGGCGGACAGCAGCGACGGGTCGACCTCGCCACCCGTGATGTTGTTGCGGAATGTCGTGGAGGGTCCGCTCTCGCCGACCCAGCCCATCAACATGTAGTCGGCCACCTCGGCGTTGTTTACGCGCGCCAGCTCGTGACCGTTGAGCAGGGCTATCGTCACATCGTTGCTGTCCAGCACGATCTTGAGCGAATCGCCCGCGTAGAGACTGTTGCTCACCGCGGAGAGAATCATGTCCGCAAACTCGGCGGTGGCCTGGTCCGGCGGGTGGCCCGTGGCCACCTCGCTCTGCAGCAACATGCCGCCCAGCAGGCTGCGGATGCTCGTGCGCCGCGCCACGACCCGGTACTCCATGACCCGGGTGCCGGGGGCCTCGGCCAGGTTCTGCGGCCGGGGCGCCTCTCGCTCCAGGTAGATCCCGCCGAGGTAGATGTTGCGTCCGGTTTCCTGGTGCAGGCCGAGCCCCGCCAGGTAGAGGTCAGAGTCCACCGCCTGAACGGCGGCGGACCCCGCCAACAGGGCGGGGAGCAGCACCAGGGCCATGCAGTGTCTTGTCAGTTTACGTCCCATCATCGTCAGTATTCTTGTTGGTTGCCCGTTATTAAGAATGCAGAGGCCCCCTGGCCCGCGCAATAAAAAACCGGAGAAAACGCCAGAAACTGGACTTTTGTGAGGTCGAGCGGAGATGGCCATAAATGACCGTTTTTTATCGGGCAGCGGGGCCTGCTCTGGTAGACTGGCCGCTGCATCCCACGCGAGTAACGCGAGCCGCCATGCCCAGCCCCGGCCCAGCGCCGCAGGTCTCATCCGAGGAACAGGCGCGCCTCATGCGCCTGGCGACCTACGCGTCCATCTCGGTGGCCGCGGTGTTGATCATTGCCAAGGGCGCCGCCTGGGGCGTGTCGGGGTCGGTGAGTCTCCTGGCCACGCTGGTGGACTCCGCCCTCGACGCGCTGGCGTCCCTGGTGAACCTGTTCGCGGTGCACCACGCCCTGTCCCCGGCGGACCGTGAGCACCGCTTCGGCCACGGCAAGGCGGAGGCCCTTTCCGGCCTCGGCCAGGCTGTCTTTATCGCGGGCTCCTCCCTGTTCCTGTTGTTCCAGGCGGGCCGCCGACTGCTCAATCCGGTGGCGCTGGAGGCCTGGGACACGGGCGTGGCGGTGCTGGTGTTCTCAATGGCCCTCACGGCGGTCCTGCTGGCTTTCCAGCGGCACGTAATCGCCCGCACGGGGTCCACGGCCATCCGTGCGGACGCGCTGCACTATCGCTCCGACCTGCTGGTCAGTGCCGGTGTGATCGTCGCCCTCGTGCTGTCGGCGCGGGGCTGGGGCGGGTTCGACGCGGTGTTCGCCATCGGCATTGCGCTGTACATTCTCTACAGCGCCTGGGAGATTGTGCGGCAGTCCCTCGATCACCTGATGGACCGTGAACTGCCCGACGAGGAGCGCGAGCGTATCAAAGCGCTGGTCAACGCCCATCCCGAGGTGCGCGGGCTGCACGACCTGCGCACGCGGCGTGCGGGCACCAACCTGTTTATTCAACTGCACCTGGAACTGGACGACGACCTCAGCCTGTTGCAGGCGCACCACATTTCCGACGAGGTGGAGGCAGCGCTCCGGGGCGCCTTCAGCGGCGCCGAGGTCATCGTGCACAAGGATCCGGTGTCCGTCGCGTCGACAGCCGGGGAGTAGCGGGGCCTCAGAACTCGTAGACGACGCGCGCGAAGGCGTTGATGCCCTCCGCGGGGAGGCGTTCGCGCAGTGCGATGTCGGGGTTGCGGGCACGGTTGATACCGCCGAGATGCGGGCGGTACCGCTTGTCCAGCAGGTTGTCCACCCCGGCGGCGAAGTGCAGCTGCCTGGACGCGCGCCAGGTGGCCATGACGTTGATCACGCCGTAGCCGTCGCTCGCGGTCTCGCGGTTGGTTTCGCTCACATTGTCCTGTTCGGCGTAGGCGGTGCCCTCCAGCTGCGCGCCGAAACGATCGCGTGTGTAGCCCAGGCGCACCGTGGCGTTGGGGGGCGCTATGCGGTACAGGTCGTCGTCGCTGCTGTCGTCGCGCTCGCCGCGTACGTAGTTCACCAGCCCCGACAGCGACCACTGTTCGTCCAGGGTGAGCGCCCAGTCCATGTCGAACCCGTACAGTACCGCGTCCACGTTGTTGAACTGCAGCGGGTCCGGGTTCGCCGTGCCGTTGCTGGCATTCATCATGCGCACGAACATCGTGGCGGGAGCGACCTCCGAAGGCGTGCCCTGGATGTAGTCATCCACCTTGTTGTAGAAGAATCGCGGAGACAGGGTCAGCGCGGAGCCCGAGTAGTCGAGGCCGAATTCAAGCTGGTGCGACACCTCGGGATCCAGCTCGATATTGCCTGTATACAGGTTGCCGTCGGCGAGGCCGCCGGTGGACTCCAGCGGCAGCCAGAGGTAGCGCTCCTGGTAGCTCGGCGAGCGGGTCTTGCGGGCGGCCCCGAGGTACAGGCTGGTGGCGCCCGTCAGCTTGTACCAACCCCTGGCCACGAGGTCGAAGTTGTCGTCCGTCTGCGACCTGTCCGCCGCGTTGAACGCGTCGCGCAATGCGGCGGCCGGGGGCATCATCATTGCCGGCGTCCCGTCGACCTCGTCCGCGTCCGTCTCCACCCGGTTGTAGCGCGCGCCGAATTCCGTGCGCCAGGCTTCCCAGGTGTCGCGGCGCTCGACGAACATGCCCAGCACTTCGCGGGTGGCGTCGTTGAAGTTGTTCACGAAAAACGCCGGGTTGTTGGGATTGGAAATGTCCGAGTCGTTGGCGGAGCTGAATCCGTCCACGCCGAAGTGCCAGGCGCTGTCGCCGTCGGGGAGCGTTGCGTTCAATTCGAAACCGAGGTTGTCCGCGCTGGCAGTGTTGCGCCGCCAGCCCGGCGCCGGCGGCGACTCGCGCATGTGAAAATTCGTCATGCTGTGGTCGAGGTCGCTGGCGAACAGTGTGGCCTCCAGCTGCGGCCCGGTGGCGCGGTCGAGGCGGTAGCCGATGCGGTAGAGGTCGCCCTCGATGACCTCGATATCCATGGGCAGGGCGGGCGTGCCACTGTCGCCGGTATCGTTGTAACCGTAGTCCAGCTGCAGGGTGTGGTCGCCGCTGCGGAAACCGTAACCCACGTCGTAGCCCTCGCGCTCGTAACGTGTGGGCAGGATGTCCCCGCCCGGGAAGGCGGCGTCGTCGCCGCCCTCGACGCGAGCGGCGAGCTTGCCGCGGTGCCGGTCGTTGGCGGCGAACAGGGCGCCGTCCAGTTGCCACGCCTCGTCGACGGACCGGGCGCCGCCGGCCACGCGGCCGGATACCTCGACATCGTCGCCGGCGGCGAATTCCCCGCGCAGGGGGTGGGCATCGACGGCACCGCCGATGGACTCCTGTGCGACGCTGACCGGCGCGATACCGCGGTACAGTTCCAGCGACTCGAGCTGCCCGCTCGCGGCGTAGGAGAGCGGCGGATCCATCCAGTTGGGGCCGGAGGGCGACAACTGGGTGCCGTCCAGCGAGGCTGCGACGCGCGGACCGTACATGCCGCGGTACTGGGGAATACCCGACAGCGGCCCGTTGCCGTTGACGTCGGCCCCGGGGGCCTTGCGCAGCAGGCCGGCGACATCCGCCGACACCGCGACTCCCTCGCTGACGTCGATGGTGCGGGTGTCGTGGCTGGCGGTCACCACCAGCTCCTCGATGTGGTCCGCGCGAACAGTCGCGACGGTCAGTGTGAACAGGATCAGGGCGGCGGGGATGGGGGCGCTGCGCATGGGTACTCCGGGCTCCAGGTTGACGCAGCGCGGATTATAAAGAGCGGGCGGCGACAGCGGATGTGGCGTGTTGTCGCACCCCGCTGATCGCAGACACCCGCCGGCCGGTTTTTCGGGCCCGCGCTTACCCGCGGGTGGGGATTTCCCCAGTGATTAGGTAAGCTATTGATAATAAGATAAATTTAAATTAAGAAACCAATGTTTTGTTATTAGTTGGCGAGATCGTGCATCCCCCTTCCTTTTACCATGGCAGCGGGCTGCGACCGGCCCGCACCGGGCGACCTCAACATCAAGACTATGGAGTGACGTGATGTACAAGACCTTCAAACGCAAACCACTGGCCGCTGCGGTATTCCTCGGCTTATCCCTCGCCGCGGGAAACGCCGCCGCCCAACTCGAGGAGGTGCTGGTCACCGCCCAGAAGCGCACCGAGTCGCTGCAGGATATCCCCATCGCCATCTCGGCGCTGGACGCGGAGGCCATCCAGGCGCGCGGCATCGTCAACGCGGTGGACTTCGGCCTGTCCTCGCCCAACGTGCAGACCCCTGCCTATCCGTTCTCGAACAACAACATCGCCCTGTTCATCCGCGGCATCGGCAACGCCGACTCCATCGTGATCACCAAGGACAACACCGTCGGCCTTTACTACGACGGGGTGTACGCAGCGCGGCCGACGGGAGTGCTGTCGGACCTCTCCGACCTCGAGCGCGTGGAAATCCTGCGCGGGCCCCAGGGGACCCTTTACGGTCGCAACACCACCTCCGGCGCCATCAACTTCATCAATGCCAAGCCCACCGGCGAACTCGGCTTCAAGCAGACCCTGAGCGCCGGGAACTACAGCAGCTGGCGCTCGGTTTCGCACCTCAATGCGCCGGAGTTCGCCGGTATCAAGGCCAAGGTCTCAGCCTCATTTTCCGACCGCGACGGCTGGGTGGAGAACGAGGGGCCCAACGAGGTGCCCGGCTACGAGTACACGGACTACTACGAGCAGGAGACCGAGGGTTACCGCGTGGCGCTGCGCTACGACGGCGTGGACCGCCTGCTGGTGGACTACAGCTACGACTACTCCGACGTGACCAGCTCGCCGGGGTATTTCCAGTACGGCGGTCCCACAGGCGGCATGGACGCGGGTTTCAACCCCATAACCGACAGTTTCACCGATCGTCTGGAGAATACGCGCACACCGACGGGCGGCGGCAAGTTCGCCTACTACCTGCCGGAGACCGAGACGGATGTCGAGGGCCACAACCTGACCATCAGTTTCGACCTGTCGGACACCCTGCAGATCAAGTCGATCACCGGTTACCGGGAATATGACGATGACGCCTCCCAGAACTTCGCCCAGTCCTTCGGTGCCGCGGCGACCCTGGAAACGAACACCAATACCGATCACGACCAGTTCTCGCAGGAATTCCAGCTCCTGGGGAGCACGGAGCGTATCGAGTACGTCGCGGGCCTGTACTATTTCGAGGAGGAGGGCACCCAGGGTGAGAAGCAGTACCTGGACCGTTCCGCAGTGGACGAGCTGGGTATCCTGGCCTTCGATTTCATCACGGGTATGCCCTGCAGCGACGGCCGCGACGGCGCGCCCATCTGTACCGATTTCGCCAACGCGACGTTCCCCAACTACCTTGGCGAATACGTGGTGGAGACCGACGTGGAGTCCATCGCCGCTTTCGGCCAGGCCACCTGGACCCCGGCGATCGCCGACGACCGCCTCGACCTGACCCTGGGCCTGCGCTACACCGATGACGACCGCGACGCGAAACGCACCTGGGATGCGTGGGTCTACAACGGCTTCATGCCGGGCTCCTCCGAGTCCGACAAGGAGAAGACCGACTACACCGCGGTGGCCAGCTACCGCTGGACCGACGACGTGTCGACCTACATCAAGACGGCCACGGGCTTCCGCTCCGGCGGCTCCAGCCGCAACGGGCTGGACTTCGACAAGGCTTTCGACAACGAGGACATCACCTCTTACGAGCTGGGCCTCAAGTCCGAGCTGCTCGACAACACCCTGCGCCTGAACGCGGCGGCGTTCTACCAGGAGGTCGATGACATCATTCTCGACTACCTCCCCGACCCGGTGAACAACCCGCAGTTCGTCGAGGTGTTCAATTCCGGGGACGCGGACATCTGGGGCCTTGAGGTGGATGCCCAGTGGGCGGTGACCGAGGCGTTCCTGGTGACCTTCAACTACGCCTACATCGACTACGACATCAACGACGCGACATTCCCGGACGGCTCCGACCGCACGGACACCACCGAGCTGCAATGGGCGCCGGAACACGCCTACTCGGCGGCGGCCGACTACTTCCTGCCGGTGTCGGTAGGTGAGGTGCGCTTTCACCTCGATTACACCTGGCAGGACGAGCAGTACGCGCTGTCCAACACCGAGTTCGGCGAGATCCTCGTGGACGACTTCGGCCAGCTCAACGGCCGCATCAGCCTGGCGGAGGTGGAACTGTTCGGGGGCAACTGGCAGTTCGCCGCCTGGGGCAGGAACCTGACGGACGAGGACACCGCCAACTACCTGATCGGCGGGACCGCCTCCACCTACATGCCGCCGCGCATGTGGGGCGGGGAGATCATCCTCGAGCTCTGACCGCGTTTCGCCGGCTAAAAAGGAGGCTGCGGCCTCCTTTTTTCATGCCCGCCTCACAGGCCCTGCGCCCGCGAGCGGCAAGATACTTGAACGCTCTCAAAACATACTGTATGTTCAAATCCGCTTTTTTTCGGGGGCTCCTACAGGCCCCGATCCCTTTGTTCCCGGCTACACCGACGAAAGAGGTACTCCCGTGAGCGATCCCGACCAGTTCCGCCAGGAGACGCGCGCCTGGCTGGAGGAAAACTGTCCCCCGTCCATGCGCGAACCGGTCAAGAGTTTCGAGGATATCTACAACGGGGGCCGCGACCCCGAGATCGCGCACCCGGACCAGGTGGTGTGGTGCGAGCGTATGGCCGAGCGCGGCTGGACCGTGCCGCACTGGCCCGTCGAATACGGGGGCGGCGGCCTCTCCAAGGACGAGGTCAAAATCCTGAACGAGGAGATGATGCGCATCGGCGCCCGGCGCGCGCTGGACAGCTTCGGCATTTCCATGCTCGGTCCGGCGCTACTGGAATTCGGCAACGAGGAGCAGAAAAAGGAACACCTGCCGAAGATCTGCCGCGGCGAAATACGCTGGTGCCAGGGTTACTCGGAACCCAACGCCGGCTCCGACCTGGCGAGCCTGGCCACGAAGGCGGAGGACAAGGGCGACCACTTCCTCATCAACGGCCAGAAAATCTGGACGTCCTACGCCGACAAGGCCGACTGGATCTTCTGCCTCGTGCGCACGGACAACTCGGGCACCAAGCACGAGGGCATCAGTTTCGTGCTGTTCGACATGGACCAGCCCGGCGTCACGGTGAAGCCTATCAAGCTCATCAGCGGCAGCTCGCCCTTCTGTGAGACCTTCTTCGACGACGCGGTCGCCGAGAAAAAGAACCTCGTCGGCGAGGCGGGCAACGGCTGGACCATCGCCAAGTACCTCCTCACCCACGAGCGCGAGATGATCTCGGCCTTTGGCGCGGCCCCGAAGAAATCCCTCAGCCAGTACGCGACGGAAATCGTCGGCACCGACGCGAGCGGGCGCCTGGCCAGCGGCGTGCTGCGCCAGAACCTCGCCCAGTACCAGCTCGACACCCTCGCCTTCGGCGCCACCATGGCGCGGGTCGGCGACGAGGTGAAGTCCGGCAAGGGCCTCGGCCCTGCCTCCTCCATCTTCAAGTATTACGGCACGGAACTGAACAAGCGCCGCAACGAGCTGAATCTCGCCGTCTTCGGCGAGGGCGCGCTCGGCTGGGAGGGGGAGGCCTACAACGACGGCGCGCTGAGCCGCGACTGGCTGCGCTCCAAGGGCAATTCCATCGAGGGCGGCACCACCGAGGTGCAGCTGAACATCGTGGCCAAGCGTGTGCTCGGCCTGCCCGACGCCTGAGCGCCCCGGAGGACACACCATGGCACTGGTACTGAATGAAGAGCAGGTGATGCTCAAGGACGCCGCCGCGGGTTTCCTCGCGGAGAAGGCGACGGTTTCCCACCAGCGTGAACTGCGCGACTCGGGCAGCGAGACTGCCTTCGACAGCGCGACCTGGAAAGAGATGGCCGGGATGGGCTGGGCGGGTATCGCCATCGACGAGGCCTACGGCGGCCTCGGCTACGGCTACACGGGCCTGGGCCTCGTGCTGGAACAGGCAGGGCGCAACCTGAGTGCGAGCCCGCTGCAGTCGACGGTGCTCGTCGCCGCGACGGTGATCGACCAGCTCGGCAGCCCCGCGCAGAAAGAGGCCCTGTTGCCGGCGATTGCCGCGGGCGAGAAACTGGTCAGCCTCGCCCTGCAGGAGGGCAGGCACCACGCCCCGGCGCAGACGGCCCTGAGCGCCACCGCCGATGGCGGCGATTTTGTACTCGACGGCGCCAAGGTCTTCGTGGCGGACGCGCTGGCCGCGGACAGTTTTATCGTCATCGCGCGCAGCGCCGGCAGCCCCGGTGACGAGTCGGGCCTCGGCGCCTTCCTGGTGGACGCCGACGCTCCCGGGCTGACCGTGGAGCGGCGCAGCATGGTGGACGCCCGCGGCGCGGGTGCCCTCACGCTGGACAAGGTGAAGGTCCCGGGGGACGCCCTGCTGGGAACTGCAGGGGATGCCTGGGAGGGACTCTCCCGGGCGCTGGATATCGCCAACGTGGGCCTGGCCGCGGAACTTCTCGGGCTGTCGTCGGAGGCCTTCGAGCGCACCGTGGGATACCTGCAGGAGCGCAAGCAGTTCGGCCGCGTCATCGGTTCCTTCCAGGGCCTGCAGCACAGGGCGGCGGAGCTGTTCGCCGAACTGGAGCTGGCGCGCTCCATCGTGCTCCAGGCGCTGCACGCCATTGACGACGGTGCGCCCAACCTGCCGCTGCTCGCCAGCGCCGCCAAGGCCAAACTGTGCGAGGTCGCGCAGCGCGCCACCAACGAGGGCATCCAGATGCACGGCGGTATCGGCATGACGGACGAGCACGAGATCGGCTTCTTCATCAAGCGCGCCCGGGTGGTTCAGCACACGTATGGCGACTATAACTATCACCTGGACCGCTTCGCGCAGCTGAGCGGATTCTGAAGGCAGGCGAAAGGGGAGAGCAGCGGAGCAATGAGTGCGGAACTGGAGAAATTTGACGCGGCTGTCGCCGAACTGACCTCCGAGGGGCAGGCCTTCGAGCTCAACACGGTGAACGTCCGCGGGATCGAGTATCGCAACTTCGCCAATATGCAGCGCAACCTGGGCGAGTACTTCCAGGTCATGCACGCCCACGCGGAAAAAACCTTCGCCGTATACCTCAACGAGCGCTACACCTTTGCCGAGGGCTACCAGCACAGTGCCGAGTTCGGCGCCGCGCTCGTGGCGGACTACGGTATTCAGAAGGGCGATCGCGTCGCCATCCTCAGTCGCAACAACCCCCAGTGGATGATGGCCTTTATCGGGACGACGTCCGTGGGGGCCGTCGCGGTGCCCATGAACGGCTGGTGGACAACCGAGGAACTGGACTACGGCTTCGGCGACTGTGGTGCGAAGGTGGTCGTGGCCGACCGCCAGCGCATCGAGCGGCTGCTGCCCATCGCGGACAAGTACGGCCTGCGCATCATCTCCGTGGATGACTGCGACGGGCTCCATGTCGAACACACCCCCTTCGGTGAACTGCTGGAAAAACACGTGGGCGCGTCCATGCCCGAGGTGGATGTAGAGCCGGAGGACCACGCGACCATCATGTACACCTCGGGTTCCACCGGCCACCCCAAGGGGGCCCTCTCGTCGCACAGGGGCATCCTGTCGGCCCTGTGGAGCTGGATGTGCATGGGCGTGGCGACGAAGATGGCCGGCAGCCAGGAAGTCCGCGACGCAGAACTTCCCCCCGTGGCCCTGGTCACCATCCCCTTGTTCCACTGCACCGGCAGTCACTCGGCCTTCATGCTCTCGCTCATTGTCGGACGCACTATGGTGATCATGCACAAGTGGGATGCACAGGAGGCGCTGCGCCTTATCGAGGAGGAAAAGGTCACCTGGTTCAACGGCGTGCCGACCATGTCCGCGGAGCTGCAGGCGGCGGCGGAGACCTCCGACCGGGACATTTCATCGCTAACCGAGATCATGGCCGGCGGTGCTGCGCGACCGCCGGAGCAAGTAAAAAAGATCACCAACACGTTCAAGAAAAGCGCCCCGGGGATCGGCTGGGGGCTGACGGAGACCAATGCGGTGGGCGCGGTCAATGCCGGCGCGTTCTACGTCGCGCGCCCTGAAAGTACGGGCCGCGCGGTGCCCGCGGTCACGGATTTCAAGATCATCGACGAGAACGGTAACGAACTGCCCGCGGGTGAGCGCGGCGAGGTCTGCGTCAAGTCACCGGTCAACGTGGTGGGTTACTGGAACAAACCCGAGGCCACCGCCGAGGCGTTCATCGACGGCTGGTTCCACACGGGCGATGTCGCCTACCTGGATGAGGACGGCTTTCTTTATATCGTCGACCGCATCAAGGAAATCATCATCCGGGGTGGCGAAAACATCAGCTGCCTGGAGGTCGAGGCCGCGATCTACACCCATCCCGCTGTCCTCGAGGCGGCGGTGTTCGGACTGCCGGACGAGCGCCTGGGCGAGATCGTCGGGGCGGCAATCGTATTGAAAGAGGGCGAATCCCTCGGCGCCGCGGAACTGCGTGATTTCCTGGCCGATCACCTGGCGGGATTCAAGATACCCGCCCATATTTTCTTCCGCACCGAACAGCTGCCGCGCATCGCGTCGGGTAAGATATTCAAACGCCAATTGAAAGCTGACTACGCCGCCGAACTGGGCCTTGCTCAGTAGGAGCATGCGGCTTTCACCCAACTGCGTCATTCCCGGAATGCCGTGCCACGCGAAAGCGGCGGTCCGACGTATCGGGATCCAGAGAGACTAACACCGCTACTCGCGGTATCAAGGAGCAAACTATGGACCTGGGAATCAGCAAGAACGTCGCACCGCTCCTGGAGGAGGTGAAGCGCTTCATCGCGGACGAGATCCTGCCTGTTGAGGGGCAGTACTACGAGGACATCGCCGTCGGCGACCGCTGGGAGTTCACCGAGCGGCAGACCGAGATTCGCGAGAGCCTGAAGGAAAAGGCGCGTGCCAAGGGTCTGTGGAATTTCTTCCTGACCGAGGGCGAGTACAGCTCCGGGCTGAACACCGTCGAGTACGCCTACCTCGCAGAGGAGATGGGCAAGTCGCACCTGGCCGCGGAGGTGTTCAATTGCGCCGCGCCCGACACGGGCAACATGGAGGTGCTGGCGAAGTACGGCTCCGAGGCGCAGAAAAAACAGTGGCTGGAGCCGCTGCTCAACGGCGAGATCCGCTCCGCCTACGCAATGACAGAACCCCAGGTGGCCTCCTCGGACGCCACCAATATCTGTACGCAGGCGGTGCTGGACGGCGACGAGTGGGTGATCAACGGCGAGAAGCACTATATCTCCGGCGCCGGCGACCCGCGCTGCAAGATCCTGATCGTGATGGTGAAAACCGACCTCGAGGCGCCCAAACACCAGCAGCAGTCGCAGATTCTCGTGCCCATGGGCACGCCCGGGCTCGAGAACATCAGGCCCATGAACGTGTTTTCGATGGACGACGCGCCCCACGGTCACATGCACCAGCGCTACACGGATGTGCGCGTGCCGAAGGACAATATCATCCTCGGGCCCGGCCGCGGGTTCGAGATTTCCCAGGGCCGTCTCGGGCCGGGCCGCATCCACCACTGCATGCGCGCCATCGGTGCCGCGGAAAGGGCCCTGCAGTTGCTCTGCGAGCGCTCCGTATCGCGGGTGGCCTTCGGCAAACCGCTGGCACGGCTCGGCGGCAATATCGACGTGATCGCCAACGCGCGCATGGATATCGAACAGGCGCGCCTGCTCACCCTGAAAACCGCCTGGATGATGGACAATGTCGACCCGAAGGAGGCCCGGGTGTGGATCTCCATGATCAAGACGGCGGTGCCCAACATCTCCATCCGCATCGTCGACGAGGCCATCCAGATGTTCGGTGCGCTCGGTGTCTCCCAGGACACGCCGCTGGCCAACATGTACATGGCCCAGCGCACCCTGCGCCTGGCCGACGGCCCGGACGCGGTGCATCGCATGGTGGTGGGGCGCAACGAACTGAAGCAGTACATGGACAAGCCCGCGGAGGTCAACGCCACCTTCCGGGACGGCTGAACCGCCGCGCCCGGGGGCCTTCTTGCAACCCGCCGGGGATTGAATTAGAGTCATTTGAAAATGACCGCGTGGTCATTTCAGGGTCCGACCCGGGTCGGCGGTGCCATTCACCGATTCGCGCCGCGCCGGCAGGGAACGCCACCGGATCTGATCCGACCGCTGCAATAACACTATAAAACGGTAAGGTGGAATGAAGCAAAGTCCCCGGAATCGCACCGGCCTCATCGGTGCCTGCACCCTCGCATTGTCCAGCCCTGTTGTTACAGCCGCCGACGCGGCCCTCGAAGAAATTATCGTCACCGCGACCAAACGCGAAACCTCCCTGATGGAGACCGCGGCCTCCCTCAGCGCCTTCGACAGCAGTATGTTCGACCAGCTGGGCATCACGGGCAGCCGCGATCTCACCGCGCGCACCCCGTCGCTCGCCATCGGGACTTTCCGCGTGTCCATTCGCGGCGTGGGCCGGCCCAACCTCGCGGTGGGATCCGAGCCCGGCGTGGGTATTTACTGGGACGGCGTCTACAACACCGAGAACGGTGTCTTCAACTACTCCCAGTACATGGACATCGAGCGCATCGAGGTGCTGCGGGGTCCACAGGGCACGCTCTACGGGCGCAACTCCATCGGCGGCGCCATCAACTTCATCAGCAAGCGCCCCACCGAGGAGTGGAGCGGCACCCTGACCGGTGAGCTGACCAACTACGACGGCTACGCGGGGCAGGCCTACGTCAGCGGTCCGCTGACCGATAAGCTCGGCTTCCTCGCCGGCTACTCCAAGATGAAGCGCGACGGCTTCCAGGAAAACATCTACAACGGCAAGGACTACGACCAGAACGATATCGCTTACGGCACGTTCGGCTTTGAGCACCGGACCACGGACAACTGGACGACGAATCTCAAGGTGATCGGCGTGGACCGCAACCAGCGGCAGAGCGCCGGACGCATCCTGGAGCCCTTCAACCGCGAGCTGATCCAGCAGTTCACGGACGTCGATACCGGCGCCATCCTCAACTTCCCGGGCATGTTTGCCAGCCAGAATTTCGTCAACATGCGCCAGGGCCTGGCAATTACGAACCCGACCCTGGAAGACGAGGACGACGTCAAGGTCGACAGGGACCCGGATCTGGACAACCAGCGCTGGGCCGCCTTCCTCACCAGCGAGTACAGCGCGGATACCTACTCCCTGAAGTACACGGGGGGATATTCCAAGTACTGGTTCGACACGATCAGCGATGCGGACCACAGCGTCAGCGAGGACTCGGGCGTCGACTGGACGCAACTCCTGTTTCTGGGAACGCCTGTATCGGCGATCACCGGCTACACCATCACGCCGGCGGACATGACCTACGAGGTCAACCAGGAGGCCCAGTTCAGCTCCCACGAGCTGCAGTACAGCTCCAACTGGGAGGGGGACTACCAGTTGCTGGCGGGACTGTACTACTACCACAGCGACGAGGAGCAGGTGGTGATGTTCCGCGAGTTCAACGACGAGTTGATGGAGACCTACGCCTATTTCGCCGGTATCCTCGGGCGGCCGGTCAGCGATGACAACTTCCTCTACCGAGGCGAGGCTAACGTCGACACGCGCTCCTACGCCACCTATACCCAGCTGAGCTGGGACTGGACCGAGAGGACAGTGCTGACCGGCGGGCTGCGCTATTCCTACGACGACAAGAAGGGCAACGACAACACCTTCGTGCAGTTCGTCGGCGATCCGGCGGACCCGACGGTGTTTCGCGCGGAGGACGACGACTGGGACAAGATCACGTGGCGCGTCGGCGTCGACCACAACCTGGACGACAACCACTTTCTCTACGCCTTCATCGCCAACGGCTACCGCTCCGGCGGCTTCAACTTCCAGAAGCCCACTTCGAGCACCCTCGTGGACGTGGTGGAGCCCGAGGAAATCACCTCCTACGAGGTCGGCTACAAGGGCGTCATGTGGGACAACCGTATGAATCTCGCTGTCTCCGCCTACTACTACGACTACGAGGACCTGCAGGTCCTGAAACAGGACGTCGTGGAGGGCATCGGCCTGAACACCTTCGTCAACGCCGATTCCGCGGAGGCGATGGGCGTGGAGGTGGAGAGCCAGCTGCTGGTCGGCGATCACTGGATGCTGAGCGGCACCTACTCCTGGAACGATTCGGAGTACAACAAGTTCCTGACCAAGGACGCCAACGCCTGCACGCTCGGGCCCCTGTCCGAGGGCATGTCCCAGGATCCGCTATGCACCGAGGACCTCGACCTCGCCGGCAACGTATTCCCGACGATGCCGGAGCACAAGGTGTCCGCGAACGTCACCTACTACTGGAATATGCTCGACTACGCCTGGTCCGGTACCGTCAGCTACTTCTACACGGACGACCAGTGGGCGACCGCGTTCAACAACCCGGAGTACGACGACATCGGCAGCTATGATACCTGGGATGCGCGGCTCTCCGTGGCCCACCCGGAGGGCACCTGGGAGGCCATCGCCTGGGTCAAGAACCTCGAGGACGACCGCGACGTGGTCGGCAGGGGCCGGCCCAGCACCGTGACCCAGAACGCCACGTCCGACCTGCAGGCGCCGCGTACCTACGGCCTGCGCGTGAATTACAACTTCTGAGTTACGAGGAGCGGCGCCCCTCTGCGCTAGCTGGTTTCCCGCTCCACGATATCGTGAAATCGTATGGCGGCCTCTTCCAGGCCGCCGAAGATCAGGGCGTCATTGGCTCCCGAGTCGATGCCGCGCTGGGCGCCCACCGCGACGAACACGTCCTCCGCCGCGAACACCCCCTCGTCGATGAGCTCGAAGGAGCGCCGGAAGTGGTCGCGTTCCTTGTCGGAGGCCGGCGGCGCCTTCGTCAGCATCGCGTGCACGAAGAGGGTCCGGTCCGGCGCCTGCGGAAACAGGCTGATGATCGCCGGGTACTCCGGCTGGAACACCAGGACGGAGCCGGGGAACACGGTGTAGGAAAAGGTCGCGTGGCGACGCAGGTCCAGGTCCTCCTCCGCCAATCCCACCGCCTCCTCGATCTCGTTGCGCGCCACCGCGGAGCGCGTGTGGTCGCCGATGAGGTCCGTCTCGGCGAGGGAGTCGGGGAAGAAGGACCCGACGGTGTCCTTGTGCAGGCGGGTCACGTGGTAGGCGTCCAGGAAGGCGTCCTGGATCAGTTTCCAGTTTGCCGGCACGCTGCGCACGCTCTGCTGGCAGAAGTGGTAGTCCGCGAGCGCGAACTCCTCGAGGTCGCTGCCCAGCCCGGCCAGGTGGTCGTCGAGGTTCATGTCGCCCTCCGCCTGCACCCAGACCAGGCCGTGGCGCACCTCCGTGGCCACCGGCACCAGGCCGAGTTCGGCCGTGTCCAGCCCTGTGAACATCTCCTGTCGCGGGATGTTGCGCAGGGCGCCGTCCAGGCCGTAGGTCCACTGGTGGTAGGGGCACACCAGGGAGCGCAGTTTCGTACAGCCCTCGTCCTGCACCAGGCGCATGCCGCGGTGGCGGCACACGTTCTTGAACGTGGCGATGTCGCCACCCTTGTCGCGCAGGGTGACCAGGGGCAGGCCGAGCCAGTCCCAGACCAGAGCGTCGCCCGGCTCGGGCAACTGGGACTCGTGACCGAGGACCAGCGGCCGCGCGAGGAACAGGCGGCGGCGCTCGCGCTCGAACTGCGCCGGGTCGGTGTAGGCGGCGACCGGCACCCGCTTGCTGCAGGCGGTGGGGCCGGGCGCATCGCCGGCGGCGCGGCGGGCCAGTTTTTCAATCAGTTCGACGGGTCTGGGGTGGCTCATGGACGGTCTGCCCCGGGGGGCCTCGGGGGTCTGTGCGCGTGAATGGGAGGGCCAAGGATAGCAAGGCCGGTGGCCCAGAAAATACTTGAAAGGACTAAATACATACTGTATGTTCAAATCCCTTTTTCGGGCGGCCCCGGCACCTTATCCCCCCGCCCGACCCGTGTAAAACCCTGGAGTTTCGCGGCGCGCAGGACAGGTAACGGCACAGTGAACCGTGCGCTGGACGGTACGGAAAAACGCGCCGACTCGACTACACTTGATACTTTTCGCTCACCCCTGATGAGGAATACACCATGGCAGTAAAAGTCGTACCCAAGGAAGAGATGCTGGACCACGTCGGCATGAAGTTCGAGCCCGGCGAGTGGATTACCATCGACCAGGACCGCATCAACACCTTCGCCGACTGTACCGAGGACCACCAGTTCATCCACGTGGACGAGGAGGCGGCCAAGGCCACGCCCTTCGGCACCACCATCGCCCACGGCTTCCTCACCCTGTCCCTGCTGTCGAAGATGGGCGAGGGCAACGGCATTGTCCCCGAGAACGTCGTCATGGGCCTGAACTACGGCTTCGACAAGGTGCGTTTCCTGGCGCCGGTCAAGTCCGGGAAGCGGGTCCGCGCCAACGCGGAAATCGCCGACATCACGGAGAAGGAGGGCAACCGCTTTCTCGTCAAGCAGGCCATTTCCGTCGAGATCGAGGGCGAGGACACGCCCGCGCTGGTCGCCGAGTGGTTGACCATGGTCGTCGCCGGCTGACCCCGGCCCAGTGTAGTTACCAGTAGAGGAATTCAGTAATGTCTATTCGTTATGACGGCAAGGTTGCCATCGTCACCGGTTCCGGCGGGGGCCTCGGCCGCTGCCACGCCATCGAACTGGCCAAGCGCGGCGCAAAGGTCGTGGTCAATGACCTCGGCGGTAGTGTAGACGGCTCCGGTGCGGGCTCCGAGGCGGCCCAGTCGGTGGTCGCCGAGATCGAGGCCGCCGGCGGCGAGGCGATTGCCAACGGCGCGAACGTCGCCAGGTACGACGAGGTCGAGGCCATGGTCAAGCAGGCCATGGACACCTGGGGCCGCGTCGACATCCTGGTCAACAACGCCGGCATCCTGCGCGACAAGAGTTTCGCCAAGGGCGGCCTGGACGATTTCAGGCTGGTACTCGACGTACACCTGATGGGTACGGTGAACTGCACCAAGGCCTGCTGGGAGATCATGCGCGAGCAGGCTTATGGTCGCGTGGTAGTGACCACATCGTCTTCCGGCCTCTACGGCAACTTCGGCCAGACGAATTACGGCAGCGCGAAGATGGGCGTCATCGGCATGATGAACACACTCGCCCAGGAGGGGGCCAAGTACAACATCAAGATCAACGCGCTGGCGCCCACCGCCGGCACGCGCATGACCGAGGGCCTGCTGCCCGACGAGGCCTTCGAGATGTTGACCCCCGAAACGGTGACGCCTGCGGTCCTGTACCTCGTGAGCGAGGACGCACCCACGCGCACCATTCTCGCCGCGGGTGCCGGCAGCTTCGCTGTGGCGCGCATCGTCGAGTCGGCGGGCAAGTACCTGCCGGAAGACGAGCAGACCCCCGAGGGCATCGCCGCGCACTGGGACGAGATCGCCGCCACCGCCGGCGAGACCCAGCCGGGTGCCGGCGCCGAGCAGACCGTGAAGATGGTCACCCTCGCCATGGAAGGAAAGAGTTAAAGCAAGAGCCAACGAATTCAAGGGCGCCCCGGGCGCCCGGTAACTGGAGAAAGCATCATGAGTGAAGCAGTCATCGTATCCACCGCGCGCACCCCCATCGGCAAGGCCTACCGCGGTGGTTTCAACAACCTGGCCGGCGCCACCCTCGGCGCGGCGTCCGTGTCCGCCGCCGTCGAGCGTGCGGGCATCGACCCGGCGCGTGTCGACGACGTGATCATGGGCAGCGCTCTGCAGCAGGGTGCCACGGGTTCCAATATCGCGCGGCAAATCGCCCTGCGCGCCGGCCTGCCCAACACGGTGTCCGGCATGACCATCGACCGCCAGTGTTCCTCCGGCCTGATGGCCGTGGCCACCGCGGCCAAGCAGATTACCGAGGACGGCATGAGCGTCGTCGTCGGCGGCGGGCTGGAATCCATTTCACTGGTGCAGAACGAGCACATGAACGTGCACCGCATGGTGGACGAGGAGCTGCTCGCCATCGAGCCGAACATCTTCATGCCCATGCTGCAGACTGCCGAAGTGGTCGCCGACCGCTACAACATCAGCCGCGACGCGATGGACGAGTACGGCCTGCAGTCCCAGGAGCGCACCGCGGCGGCTTACGCCGAGGGGCGGTACGAGGACGAGATCGTACCGGTGACCTGCATGCGCACCGTCTGGGACAAGGAGACGGGCGAGGCCTCCGAGGCCGAGGGCACCGTCACCGCCGACGAGGGCGTGCGCGCCACCACCGCCGAGGGCCTCGCCGGCCTGAAGACTGTAATCGAGGGCGGCACCATCACCGCCGGCAACGCCTCGCAGCTCTCCGACGGCTCCTCCGCGCAGTTGCTGATGGACGCGAAGATGGCGGAGCAGGAGGGCCTGGAGCCCCTGGGGATTTACCGCGGCATCGCCGTGGCCGGCCTGGCCCCGGACGAGATGGGCATCGGCCCGGTCTACGCCGTGCCCAAGCTGCTGAAACAGCACGGCCTGTCCGTCGACGACATCGGCCTGTGGGAACTGAACGAGGCCTTCGCGGTGCAGGTGCTTTACTGCCGCGACCAGCTCGGCATCGACAACGACAAGCTCAACGTGTCCGGCGGCGCGATCTCCATCGGCCACCCCTACGGCATGAGCGGCTCGCGCATGATCGGCCACGCGCTGATCGAGGGCAAGCGTCGCGGCGTCAAGTACGTGGTCATCACCATGTGCGTGGGCGGCGGCATGGGCGCCGCCGGCCTGTTCGAAGTGGCCTGATCACCCGGCTGACGCAACGGCGCCCCAGGGCGCCGTTCTTGTTTTTACATCAACTGGCAACAACGGCCTGAGGTAAAAGAATGAAAGCAGTGGTATGTCACGAACACGGCCTGGCGGACAAACTGGTCCTGGAAAAAACCTGGCCCGACCCCGAGCACGGCGAACACGACGTGGTCATCGACGTGAAGGCCGCGGGCCTCAATTTTCCCGATGTGCTGACCATCCAGGGCAAGTACCAGAGCCAGCCGCCGATGCCCTTCATACCCGGCGGCGAGTGCTCCGGGGTGGTCACCGCGGTCGGCGACAAGGTCACGCGCTTCAAGGTGGGCGACGAGGTGATTTCCATGGGCGCCTCCGGCGCCTTCTGCGAGCAGATCGCCGTCAACGAATTCGCCGCTTTCCCCAAGCCGAAGGCGCTCACCTTCGAACAGGCCGCCGGTATCAGCATCACCTATTTCACCACCTACCACGCCTTCAAACAGCGCGCCGAACTCAAGGCGGGCGAGCGCCTGCTGGTGCTCGGCGCCGCGGGCGGGGTCGGCACGTCGGCGGTGGAGCTGGGCAAGCTGATGGGCGCCCACGTCACCGCCTGCGCGAGCACCGACGAAAAACTCGAAATCTGCAAGAAACTCGGTGCCGACGAGGTAATCAACTACACGGACATCGACCTGAAGGCGACACTGAAGGAAGCATCCGGCGGCAAGGGCTACGACGTCATCTACGATCCCGTGGGCGGCGACTACGCCGAACCGGCTATCCGCAACCTCGCCTGGAAGGGCCGTTTCCTGGTGATCGGCTTCGCCTCGGGCCCGATTCCGAGCATTCCCCTGAACCTGGCGCTGCTCAAGGGCGCGGCCTTTGTGGGCGTGTTCTGGGGCCGCTTCGCCGGGGAGGAACCGGAGGTCAACATGCAGAATATCGCCGAGCTCGCCGAACTGTTCGAGAGCGGCAAGATCAGCCCTCTCGTAACGGACGCGTTCCCGCTCGCGCAGTACGAGGATGCCTTCAACTGCATGATCGAGCGCCGCGCGCGGGGCAAGGTCATCATCACGATGTAGGGAGGTACCGCCGTGGAGGGTTTCGAGTTCAACACGGTCGGCCGCATCGTCAATGGCGGCGGCAGCGCGCTGCAACTGGCGGGTGAGCTGAAGGCCCTCGATGTCTCGCGGCCGATGCTGGTCACCGACCCCGGGCTGGTCGCCATCGGCCTGGTGCAGCCGGCCATTGCGGCACTGGAAAAAGAAGGGCTCGCGCCGGTCGTGTTCGACCAGGTGCGCGAGGACCCGCCGGAAGAGACGGTACTCGCGGCGGCGGACCTCGCGCGAGAGCAGGGCGTCGACGGCCTGCTCGCCATCGGCGGCGGCAGCTCCATGGACGTGGCCAAGGTGGTGGCAGTGTTGCTCGGCGGCACCCAGGCCCTGCCGGACCTCTACGGTGTGGGCATGGTGGAGGGATCGCGCCTCCCGTTGGTGTTGGTGCCCACCACCGCCGGCACGGGTTCAGAGGTAACCCCGGTGGCCGTCATTACCACCGGTGCAACCACCAAGGCCGGCGTGTCCTCCCCGGTACTGTTGCCCGATGTGGCCGTGCTCGATGCGGACCTGACCCTGGGCTTGCCGGCGCCGGTCACCGCCATGACCGGCGTGGATGCCATGGTGCACGCCATCGAGGCCTACACCTCCCGGCACAAGAAGAATCCCCTCTCAGATATGCTCGCGATGCAGGCGCTGGAATTGCTGGCGCGCAATATCCGCACGGCGGTACATACAGGAAGTGATCGCGCGGCCCGGGAGAGCATGCTGCTCGGCGCCTGCCTCGCGGGGCAGTCCTTCGCCAATGCGCCGGTGGCGGCAGTGCACGCGCTCGCATATCCGCTGGGCGGGCACTACCACATTCCCCACGGCCTGAGTAATTCCCTGGTGCTGCCCTCGGTGCTGGAGTTCAATGCCCCTGAGGCGAGTACACTGTACGCGGAACTGGCGGAGATCGTGACCGGTTCCCCGGTGAGCGGCAGCGACGAGGCGAAGACCGCCGCGCTGGTGCAGGCGCTGCGCGACCTGATCGACGACGTTAAGTTGCCCGCGACACTCGCCACCGCGAAGGTGAAAGAGAGTGATCTCGAGATGCTCGCCGAGGACGCCATGCTGCAACAGCGCCTGCTGGTCAACAACCCGCGGGACGTGAACTACGAGGACGCCCTGGCCATTTACCGGGCCGCCTACGGGGCCGCCGCGTGAGCAGGGAGGTGCCCACCCGGGGCGACTACGGGGTGTTCTACCCCATCACCACCCGCTGGATGGACAACGACATCTACGGGCACGTCAACAACGTCACCTACTACTCCTACTTCGACACGGTGGCCAACCGCTACCTGATCGAGGAGGGCGGGCTGGACATCGCCGACGGCAGCATCGTGGGTTTTGTGGTGAACTCCGGCTGCGAGTACCACGCCCCCATTACCTATCCGGAGAGCATCGAGGCGGGCCTCCGGGTGGACAAGCTGGGCAACAGTTCTGTGCAGTACGGCATCGCCATCTTCAAGGAAGGCGAGGAGGCCGCCTGCGCACACGGGCACTTCGTGCACGTGTTTGTGGAGCGCGCGGCGAATAAGTCTGTGCCGATTCCTGAAAACCTGCGCGTTGCGTTGGAAAAATTACTCGGCTAGACGGAAAGAAAGAGGCTTCTTCGTGTCGTACCTCTTTGAATACAAGTCCACTCTATCTCGTCTCATCCCTCACCGCGACTTCCTGAATTCGGCCGCAAAGACAGCGTTTCATGCGGACGAAAGCGTCAGATAGCGTTGCGCGATATTGGTGGCGTGGAAGTGCTCCCGGCAGAACTCTCGAGCGTTGTCCGCGAGGCGATCCCTTGACTCACTGTCCTGAGCTAAGCGATCAATATGGTCGTACCAGTCCTGTTGATTGTGCGCTACCAGTCCCAGTGACTGATTCTGGAACAACTCCGTGTAGCGGGCGGTAGCACTTGCAATAGATGCTGTACCCGCAAGCGCGGCTTCGTACCATTTCAGTGGACTTTTTGACTCGCAGAACCTTGTGCTTTCGAGCGGAATGAGGTTGATGCTAAGCCTCGCCAACTCATAGTGCAGGTTGACCGGATTTACCGACTCGCGCAGTTCCAGCTGGTTGCGATCGACCAGCGATGGGTCCGGGGCAATGTCCCAGTCTCCGATGATCGTCAGGCACCATTCAGGATTGGCATCCAGCCAGCGCGCCAGGGTTTGTTGAATCAGGGCGAAATCACCGGCGTGCGTTGGGGTGCCACTCGCGTAACCGATGCGTGGCCTATCCCGCAGGGTAGGCCTCTCTGCTCGCCAATGGGAGGCCATCTCCAGGTTTTCGGGAGAAAACCCGTTTTCAATGACCGTAGCCTGTAATCCGAGTTCGGTGGCTCGTTGGGCCAGCACCTGGGTACTACAAATTACATGGCCGCAGGCGCGCGCGGTATTCAGTAGTCGCCGAGAGAAACGAGCCCAATCCTCCTGCTCCTGCTGTGAAAGCCCCTTTATGAAGTGAATCTGGCCCTGTGTAGCGAGAGATGGGTCGAACAACAGGTCATCCATATCGAAACTCAGGGGTATGCTGCAGGAACGGCAAGTGTCAACCAGGCGAGACAGGCCTGGGCTCCATTCACTCCGATGGATGATAATCCGGCGTGCGTCGCGAATCAGCCTATCGCAGCGCAATAACTCGCTCGACGTGGTCCAGAGCGCCGGCTGGCCAATGCTGATCAGCGCGTCTACCGGGTTCTTTACGCGGTATATGTGGCTGCGAGAGTCGGGATTATCGCTAACAAAGATAAAGGGGCGCTCTGCGGTGCGGCGGAACTTACGTTTTCTTTTCGGTGAGAACCAGTCGAGCGGGTTGCTCGGCATGGTTCCACTCATGTTCTTCCGATGATTGATGATGACGGTCGCTTCCGGGGGTAGTTCGCCGGGCTGGTTCAGTTCCGGCACCTGCACTTCAGCGATGTGATGGATTTTGTCGAGCCATATTCGAGCGTCCGCGGAGACATCACTGTCAGTAATTTTCTGCCGCACGGTCATTGCCAGCCGCTCAAGGTCGCCGGTTGGCGTTGCGGCTTTTGCGTCAGCTGTTGGGCGGGGGTGAAGAGCATTTCGCTTTGTCGCCGCCGCTATCAGGGTATCCGCGACAAAACTCTCGATCTCCGGTGTGTATCTGGCAGGATCAGCAGTCCAGTGTTCGTAGCTGACGAAGTGTCGACTGAAGGTGCGAGAGTTGTGCTCAGCCTCAATGTAGTAGCGAATCCAGAGCAGGAATGCCTGTGCGGGGTCTGCAATTGCCGCGGATGCAATCTGGGGATCATCTGCCCTGCGAGCAAGGGACTGGAATACGCGCGCAGGGTCGCGGTGAATGATGAGCACTGTGCAGTCGATGCCGAGTTCCTCGAAGACGGGCTGCCACAGTGGCAGTAGCCTACACAGCCTTGGGTCCTTGATCAGGAACTGCCGGTTGTCGGCAATAGCGTCTCGCAGGAAACATCGAATTTCGTGCTGGTGGAGTTCGGCGTCTTCCCCGGTAAAGCATTCAGGTGGAAAGGGGCCTGTGCTAGCCCAGTGTTGGCTGACCGTGTGCAGGAAGCTATTGTTGATCTCTACCGCTTTTCGCGGCTCCCAATAGCCCTCGGCATTGTCGGTATCCTTGGGTGGAAGGGGCTCCGAGGGCAGTGGAAAGCCCATGCTCGCCACTGTTTTTGCCAGGGCAGACGTGCCTGAGCGATGCATGCCGAGTACCAGTACGCAACTCGCATTGCACTGCGAAGGTCTGTTGCCGGTTTGCGGGCCGATAAATTTCTGTGATGCCTCTCGCGAGCCAATGAACTGTTTAGCGGCCTCCGGTAACTTGCCAAAGTAGATCGGCTCGATGGATTCGTCGATTTCCCACTCCCAACCACGCACCTCGCGATACTCGACCTTGAAGGCTTCCATGGGGTGACGATCGGGTGGTGAATTGGTGGCGATCCCGCCGTGAACCTGATGAAAGGTGCCTTCACCAAGTAGCATTACTGGCTGCACTCCCGGTTCCGCACAGACGCGGGAGAAAAAATCCAGATTAGCCAGGCCTCCACCCGGGGCTTTGAAACGATTGTCCAGTCCGCCCATGTCGATGAACCGATCCCGTCGCATCGCATAGCAGTTGCTTTCGGACAGCGCACCCAGATACCCATCAGCACTGGACGAAGCAAGTGCAGCTATGCGAAATAGCTGATAGCCATCCCTGCGCCATGCCACGCTGCGCAACAGTCGATCCTCAACTTTCTCGTTGTATCCCTCACGGATAGAGCGGTTCTGGATATCCCACCCCAGGTGCAGGCCCAGTGTGAACAAGAAGGGCGCTTCATAGGCCGGACTTATCGTATGGACCGCGCTGAGGATGCCCGGGCTTAAAATACGGGCTCCGTCGATGAGTACAACAAGGTACTTGCCCCGGGCCATTTTGGCGCCACAGTTGATGGCATCTACCGGAGATGACGAACTCGTGTCGTGGAAATGGTAGCTGAACTCTGAGCCAAAGCCTCTAACCGAATCTGCATCAAGTGGTTTAGATGACCCGTTGTCGATGGCGAGAACTTCGTAGCTCACGTGCTTCCCAAGGTTCTGGTAGACCCTGCTGAGCGAAAAAAGAGTCCTCGGCGCCTCGCGTCGCATATTGTAAAAGATGGCTACTACGGAAATCAGGGGCTTCATTTTAAGTTTCATGGCGGCCCCCAAGTCCGTTCTCGAAGAAGAGCAAAAAGCAAATAGGAGTCAGCCCTTTTAGGTTGGATTAGATGAGATCCGAAGGAGAGTCTGGGTCAAGCGACTTCCTCGTTATGGTAGTCATGCACAGTCGCGTATCAATTATGGCCAAAAAGGGCTCTGACCTCTATTCTGTAAGCGCGTTTATTCTCTTGACGACCCTTTTAAAAACGGAATCACCCCTGGCACCCGATTCTTGTAATCGCGGTACGTGTCGCCGAAGTGCGCGAGCAAATCCTTCTCCTCGTAGTACAGGCCGATGGCGATATACACCAGCATGCCCACCGCCAACACCAGTCGCCCGGTGGTCATGTCCGGCGTCGCCAGCATGGAGATCACCACCCCGGTCTGGATGGGGTGGCGCACGATGGCATACAGCCCCGGGGTCTTGAACTCCTTGGTGCCCGAGTCGGGGTCAACGGCGCGAAACGTCTGTTGCAGTCCGAACAGGTGGAAGTGGTTGAGCATGAACGTCGCCGCCACCACCACGCCGTAGCCCGCGAAATACACAACGTTGATCAGGGTGCGCAACAGTTCGTCTTGCACATGCCACAGCGCCCCCGCCATGGGCTGCCAGTGCCAGACGATGGCGCCGGTGACCAGTGCCGTACCGAGCAGGTAGGTGCTGCGCTCCCAGGTCGGCGGGATAACCTTCGTCATCGCGGCCTTGAAACCCGGGCGCGCCATCACACTGTGTTGCAGCCCGAACAGCAGCAACAGGCCCAGGTTCACCAGCAGTGGGGAGCCGGCGGGGGTGCCGTTCACCGTGTCGATGTTGAGATTTTCCATGCCGATGAAGCCGGCGAAGTTGTTGGCGAAGAGGATAAAGGCGACGAGGGCCGCCATCGAGAGGGCGTAGCAGGTGAGGCCGTACAGCATGGTGAGTGCTCGCATGAAGACCTCCCGTATCGTAATTTCTATATGTACCGCCGCTGCGGGCTACCCATTATGGCACAGGCGGACGGCGCCTCCAGGCCGCCGGGGTCATCCCCGTCAATTTCCTGAAGGCCCGGCCGAAATTGGCGGGGTCGCTGTAACCGAGCCGGGCCGCGACCTCCATGACCGGCAGGTGTGAGTCGCGCAGCAGGGTCTCGGCGCAGGCCAGCCGCGCCTCGTCCAGCAGTGTGCGATACGCGGTGTCCTGTGCCTTCAGTTTGCGGATCAGCGTGCGGGGCGTCGTGTTCAGGCGCTCGGCCATGGCCGCCAGGCCCGGTGGCGCGGAGACGTTCGCCGGGTCCAGGCGCACACGGTCGAAGTGACTGGCGAGAATGGTCCGCACCTGGTGGGCGACGTCGCCGGGATGGGAGAGTCCCGCGATGATTTCCCGGCACTTGGCGCAGTTGGCGCGGTAACTGGCCTCGTCGTAGAGGGGCGAGCGGATGTGGCGCCAGGACGCGGGAATGCTGATGCCGTCGTAATCCGCATCGAACGTACAGGGAGAGCCGTAGATCTCGCGCAGAACGTCCGCGTACCCCGGTTCGGGATTGCGGAAATTGACCCGCAGGTTGTCGCCGGCGGCGTGGCCCACGATGGTCTCGACCAGTGCCTGCAGCACGCGGGTAGTGGCCTCCGTCGTGTATCGCCGGTATTTAGCCTCCCCGGTCAGGTGGTGCATGACGAAGTGCAGTCGGCCGTCTGCCGCGTACAGCTCCGCTTGCAGCGTGCTCACCCGCACCGGGTGCAGCTCCGCCATGACCTCCAGCGCAGTCCCCAGGGTGGGAGCGCTCAGGGCCGCGAATCCGAGGGGGCCGTGGGTGCTGATGTTGAGCACGGCGCCGGTGCGGGCCGCCCAGCCGGGTTCGGCGCCGCACGCCTCGATATTGTCGAACAGGCGCGCCAGGACCGCGTACTCCAGGTAGTCGCGACTGCCCAGGTCGCTCTCGGTCAGGCCCGTGTCCGCCAGCAGCCTGTCCACAGGCAGCTGCACGGCGCGCAGGTAGAGCTGGGCGTAGCTGGCGGCGACGAGGAGGGGAGCGTCCATGGGGTCGATTTTCCCAAGTATGTCACTAAATGACCAGTGTTTTGTCACAAACTGAAATAGCCCGATGAAGAGCGCTTCGCTACTGTATGCTCAACCCATCACCGCGAGGGCGCTGATCATGACGACCTACACGCTGGAACACCCCGAGAAAGGCAGCATCAGCTACACCGACAACAAACGCTATCTTTGGCTGCTGTCGGTGTTCATGCCGATTTTTCCGATGATGGGCATTGCCGCGTACTTCGCCACGGGCACCCAGTGGGCGCTGGTGTTACCGCTGGCGTTTTCCTACTTCGTCATTCCGGTCCTGGACTGGCTTTTCGGCAGCGACGAGAACAACCCCCCGGAGGAGATCGTGCCGCAACTGGAGGAGGACCGTTACTACCGGTTGCTGACCTATTTTACGGTGCCGATGCACTTCCTGGTGCTCATTGCCATCGCCGCCTTTATTGGCAGTCACGACCTGACCCTCTGGTCGGTGCTGGTGCTGGCGCTGACCGCCGGTGCCTACTCCGGGCTGGGCATCAACACCGCCCATGAACTGGGGCACAAGAAGACCAACTTCGAGCGCATCCTGGCGCGCATCGTGCTCGCCGTGCCCGCCTACGGGCACTTCTGCGTGGAGCACAACCGCGGCCACCACACGCAGGTCGCCACGCCGGAGGATCCGGCGAGTGCGCGCATGGGGGAGTCCATCTACAAGTTCATGCTGCGCGAGATTCCCGGCGCCATGCGTCGCGGCTGGGAGCAGGAAAAGAGCCGGCTCGCGCGACAGGGCCGCTCCGCCTGGAGCGTGCACAATGAGATTCTGCAGTCCTACGCCATCAGCGCGGTGTTGCAGGTGAGCCTGGTGGTCGCGTTCGGCTGGGTGATGATTCCCTTCCTCGCCGTGCACAACGTCTGGGCGTGGTTCCAGCTCACCTCCGCGAACTACATCGAGCACTACGGCCTTCTGCGTCTTAAAGAGGACGGCGGTCGCTACGAGCGCTGCCAGCCGCACCACAGCTGGAATGCCAACTACCTGTTTAGCAACCTGGCGCTGTTCCATCTGGAGCGCCACTCCGACCACCATGCCAACCCGACGCGTCGCTACCAGAGCCTGCGCAACTTCGACGACCTGCCGCAGCTGCCCAATGGCTACTACGGCATGTACCTCCTCGCCTACGTGCCCAGCCTGTGGTACCGGGTCATGGACCGGCGCGTACTCGCCCTGCCGCATATCCGCGGTGACCTGTCCCGGGTGAACATCGACCCCGACCGGCGCGAGGAGATTCTGGCGCGCTTTGGCGGCGCCGAAGCGGCGGCCGCGGCAGCCTGATGGCCGTGTACGAGTGCCCCGGCTGCGGTTACCGCTTCGACGAGGCGACCGGTGACCCGCACGAGGGCTATCCTGCGGGCACGCTGTTCGCGGATTTGCCCGAGGACTTCACCTGCCCCGACTGCGCGGTGCGTTACAAGGAAGATTTCCAGGCAGTCGATAGTTAGACCACGCGTTGCCCCGACCGGGGCAACCTGCGCCCCGCAGCGGGGCCTGCCGTCAGTCCTGTGTCGGCGCCCCGCGCCGGTCGAAGAACACCACGATCAACAACACCGCGAAGAACACGCAGCCGCTGAACAGCGGTGCCAGCGCGTCGTCCACCTGGTACAGGGCGCCGCCGCACAGCGGGCCGATTGAGAATCCGATAGCCGGGCAGGAGGCGACCAGGCCCGCCGCGGCCCCCTGTTCGTGGGGCTCCACCGCGAGGGAGGCGCCGGCGGAGATCGCGGGCATGCACAGGGCCATGCCCGTGCCGAGGAAGGCCATGCCCACGGCGAGCGTCGGGAAGGTCTCGAACCCGGAGATGACCGCCGCGCCGATGAGCAACGAGAGGAGTCCGATGCGGATGAACTGGGTGGGGCGCAATTGCACCCGCTGCATCACGGTGAGCTGGATGAACAGGGTGCAGGTCGCCGAGACCAACAGTGCCGCGCCGGTGTACTGGGCGGTCTGGATGCCGGACAGCGCCATCGTGTCCTGCAGGTGAAACCCCAGGGTCTGCTGGATGCTGGAAAAACCGATGAACAGGCCCACCGCGGTAACGAGGTACAGGGCGATACGCCTGTCACGGTATTGCAGTCGCGCGATGGTTTCGCGTCGCCCGCGCTGCTGCGGCGGCGTCAGGGGGAGCGCGCGCCACACGGTCAGCGCGGCGAGCGCCGCGAGTCCCGCCGCGAAATACAGCGGCGCCAGCAGGCCGAAGGTGGCCAGGGCGCCGCTCACCGCGGGGCCGAGAATGGTGCCCATGCTGCTGGCGGTGCCCAGGCGCGCCATGGTTTTCGTGCGCATCGCACGGCTGGTGTGGTCCGCGGCGTAGGCGGTGCTCGCCGGATTGGTGGCGGACATGACGGAGGCCTGGCAGATGCGCGTGCCCAGCACCAGCACGTAGAACAGCGTGCCGCTGACCAGGCCCGCCATGCCCGCGTAGAAGGTGCTGGTAAACAGCAGGGTACCGACGGAGTAGCCCACCAGCCCGGTGATGATCACCGGTTTGCGGCCGACGCGGTCGGAGAAGCGGCCCCAGTGCGGGGAGGAAAGCCCGAAGATCAGGGCCGAGACCGCGATGATGGAGGTGATCTGCAGTTCGCCCATCTGCACCTCGCGCCCCAGCGGCGCGAGTATGGCGAAGACCAGGGACTGCCCGATCCCGGTGGCCATGAGGCCGAGGATCAGGACAGTCTGTTGCCGGCGGGTCAGTTGCTCGGCGATGGGGACCCCCGTGTTACTTCAGCTCCGAGGAAGACTTCTCCAGGATGCGGCGCGCGACGATGAGTAGCTGAATCTGCTGGGTGCCCTCGAAGATGTCGATGATCTTGGAGTCGCGAGCGAATTTCTCCAGCAGGTGCTGCTCACTGTAGCCCAGGCTCTGGCACAGGGCCACGCAGCGCAGCGTGATGTCGTTGCCGGTGCGCCCCGCCTTGGCCTTGCACATGCTGGCCTCCATGGAGTTGGGCTGCTTGTTGTCGGCCATCCACGCCGCCTTCAGTACGAGCAGGCGCGCCGCGTTCCACTCCGCCTCCATGCGGATCAGCTCCGCCTGCAGGGCGCCCTGGTTGATCGGCTTTTTGTCGTAGCTGACTTCCACGCCCTCGGCGGCGAGCAACTCCCGGGTCAGGTCCAGTGCGGCGCGCGAGACGCCGATGGCCATGGCGGCCACGGGGGGGCGTGTGTTGTCGAAGGTCTGCATCACGCCGCCGAAGGCCTTCTTGCGGCCCTCCGCGTCGGTGGCCACCTCCTCGGTGCCGAGGATGTTCGCCCGCGGGATGCGGCAATCGTTGAAGCTGATGGCGGCGGTGTCAGATGCGCGGATGCCGAGCTTGTGTTCCAGTCGAGTCACCTCGCAACCCGGGGTGCCCTTCTCCACGATAAAGGACTTGATCGCCGCCTTGCCGAGCGACTTGTCCAGGGTTGCCCACACCACGAGGGTGTCGGAGCGGTCGCCGTCGGTGACGTAGATCTTCTCGCCGTTGAGTACCCATTCGTCGCCATCCAGCACCGCGGTGGTGCTGATGTTGGCTGAATCGGAGCCGGTGCCCGGCTCGGTGATGCACATCGCGGCGTAACTGCCGCCGTACTTCTTCACCTGTTCCGGTGTGCCGACGGCGGAGATGGCGGCGTTGCCCAGGCCCGAGCCGGGCATGCCGAGGAACAGGCCCACGTCGCCCCAGCACAGGCCGAACAGGCCCACAACCGCCCCCATGTTGGAGCCGTTGACGACGGTGCCTTCCGGCACCTCTTTCTTTTTGCCACCGCCCATGGCCTCGGAGCGGCCGGCGCCGATCAGTTCGGCCGCCTGCTCCATCTCCACCGGGTAGGCGTGCTCCTCCTTGTCGTACTTGCGCGACACGGGGCGCATCATGTGCTCCGCCAGCATCATGGTCTGCTCAAAGGTGTCCTGGTGCTTTTTTGCGAGTTCGAGATTGATCATGGCTTCTATTCCGTCATTCGATAACAGGTCAGGCGCTTGCGACGCCCTCTAAAATTTCAATCGCACGAAGATTGCGATACCAGAGTTCGACGGGATGCTCCCGGGTGTAGCCGTGGCCGCCGAGCAGCTGCACGCCGTCGGTGCCGATCTTCATCGCGTGCTCCGCACAGAACTGCTTGGCGAGGTAGGCCTGCTCGTGAAAGTCCGCGCCGCGCTCCGCCAGCGCCGCGGCTCGCCAGGTGGCCAGGCGCATCCCCTCGAGCTCAATCGCGATGTCGGCGATCATGAACGCCACCGACTGCCGGTTGGTGATGGGTTCGCCGAAGGCGATGCGCTCGTTGCAATAGGGAATGACGTAGTCGAGCACCGCCTGGCACGTTCCGACCGCCAGTGCGCAGATGCCGATGCGCGAGAGGTCGAGAAAGCGCTGCAGGTCGAAGCCGCCCTCGCCCAGCAGGGCGTCGCCGGGCACCTGCACGTTGTCGAAGGACAGGGTGGCGAGCTGCGCACCCACCAGCCCCATGTTCTCCTCGGCGCTGCGGGTCATGCCGTCGGGCGTGCCCTCCACGATGAAGGCGGCGGGGCCGGTACCCTCCAGTTCCGCGATGACCAGCACAAGGTCCGCGCTCGTACCCAGCGGCACCATGGCCTTGCTGCCGCTCAGGGTGTAGCCGTCGCCGGCGGCGACGGCCGTGGTTTTCAGCGCGGTGGGCTCAAAGGTTGCGCCCGGCTCCAGCAGCGCCGTGGTGGCGCCGACAAACGTGCCCTCGCAGAAACGCGGCAGGTAGGCCTCGCGCTGGGCGTCCGAACCCTGGTCCAGCAGGGTGTTGACGAAGCCCAGGGGCGCGATGGCGGCGAGCGCCAGCGCGGTGTCGCCGCTGGCGAGGTCTTCCAGGATCAGCGCATTGGACACCGGCGAGCGCTGCATGCCGGCGCCGCCGAGGGCCTCGGGAATCTGCAACAGGGCGACGCCCAGCTCCGCCGATTGCGGCAGGAAGCCGGCGGGGTCGCTGTCGCCGATGTCCACCGCGCGGCCGAGGTCGCGCATCTCCTGCGCGGCGAAGCGTTGCATGGTTTCGCGGTTCATGCGCTGTTCGTCCGTCAGTGTCAGGTCGAACAACAGGTCTTCAGCGGTATCGGTCATGGTCTCTCTTTCCAGGGTCTAAACGGTTTTCAGGGTTGCAAGGCTGCTTCAGGCGGCGTGGCTCGGGGCCTGCAGCCCGCCGATGAGGTAATCCACCAGGTGGTCGAGCAGTTCGTCGCTGTCGAAGTGGCCGAGGTTGCCCAGCGGCGAGCGGGTCAGCCAGCCGACCTCCGCCATACCGTGCAGCACGTTGACGCTGATGAACATCAGGCGCAGCCGGCGCACCGGCGCGGGCAGGTCGGGCAGGGTGCGGGCAAGCGCGCGGTCCAGGCGGCGCCAGAAGGGCGCGAACATGGCGTTGACCAGGACGGCGATCTCCGGATCGTTCTCGCTGACCAGGCGCGACAGGAAGCGCACGGCGTCCGGGCCCCATGCCCGGTCCGCGCGCAACTGTACGAGTGGGTAGAGCGTGTCGCGGCAGGCCTGGCGCAGCGAGCGCCGCCCGCGCTGGGTGGTGCCGGTGGGGATGTACTGCCGCAGTTCGCCGCCGATCATCTCCATGATGGCTTCCACCACGCCGAGCTTGTTGCGGAAGTGGTAGTGCATGGCGGCGGAGTTTCTCGAACCCGACTCGGCGCTGATGCGGCGCAGGGACACGGCGTGCAGGCCGTCGGCCGCGTACAGGCGCAGGGCCGTGAGCAACAGGCGCTCGCGCGTCTGCCGGCTGCGCTCTGCTCTTGTCTCAGACCCGCTGCGAGGACCTGTCGATAATGCTGTACTCATAACGTGGCTGTCTCAGACCCGCTGCGAGGACCTGTCGATAATGCTGTACTCATACCTTGGCTGTCTCAGACCCGCTGCGAGGACTTGTCGATAGTGCGGTGCTCACACCTTGGCCCGGATTTCTGGCAGCGCTTTCGCGTCCTTGGGCACCGCCAGGAACAGGATGCGGGCGTAGTTCACGGGGAAGAGCCGCTGCACGATATCCATGATCTTCGCATCCCAGCCGATGAGCAGGCGCTTCTTGCGCTTTTCCATGGCCCTGATGATCTGCGCCGCCGCCGACTCGGGGCTGGTGCGGGTCAGGCGCTGAAACTCGTCGCTGCGCTCCTGCGCGGTCTGTGACGGGTCGCCGCCGCGCATGTCGAAGGCGATGTTCGTGCGCACGCCCCCGGGGTGCACGCAGCACACGTGAATACTGGTGCCCGCCATCTCGTGGCGCAGCGCCTCGGTGTAGCCGCGCACCGCGAACTTGGCGGCGTTGTAGGCCGATTGTGTGGGGAAGGAGAACAGGCCGAATACAGACGAGGTGTTGACGATGTGGCCCTGTTGCGAACGGCGCAACAGGGGCAGGAAAGCCTGGGTGCCGTGCACCACGCCCCAGAAATTGATGTTCATGACCCACTCGAGGTTGTCGTAATCGCAGTCTTCCACCAGGGAGAACAGGGCGACACCGGCATTGTTGACGATGATGTCGATGTGGCCGGAGGCCTGTGCGACCTCGTCGGCCCAGGCGTGCATGGCCTCCCGGTCGGCGACGTCGAGCACCTTCGGGTGCGCCGGGACGTCCGCGCGCTCTAGGGAGTCCATCGTCTCCTTGAGAGTGTCCGGCTTGATGTCGCTGAAATACACCTCGCAGCCCTCGCGGTTGAGCTGCTGCACCAGCGCCCGGCCCATGCCGGAGCCCGCGCCCGTGATCACTGCTATCTTGCCCGTGCTGTACGCCATGGTCTGTCCCTCCCGGTGGAGATTCTGCGGCACATGATAGGGAATCTAAAACTTAAAGCAACTGCTTTATTGCCCTGTCGAGCCGCGGGTTCCCCGGCGCCCGGCGGCCGGGGGTCAAAGCGTTGGATTTGCTTGAAAGCCCCGGGGGTATCCCATACAATCCTGCCAGTTTTCGCACGCCCGGTCCGCAGCTGGCGCAGTGTGCCCCGACAGTCACCAGCGCTGTACACGACAAAGGCGAGATGAGGTTTCCCATCTCGCCTTTTTGTGAGCGCCCGGCTAGGGGTGCCCGGCCGAGGGGCGCCCGGCTGGGGGCAAGCGAGCGGGGCGCCCGCCGGTGTCATCGCCGGTACCGCAGCATAATAAGGGAGAGTGGTTTGTCCGTTCCGGCCATTTTAGCCCTCGAGGATGGCAGCATCTTCCGGGGGGTGTCGATCGGGGCCAGCGGGTCGTCGGTCGGCGAGGTGGTTTTCAACACCGCCATGAGCGGCTATCAGGAAATCCTCACGGACCCCTCCTACGCGCGCCAGATCGTTACCCTGACCTATCCCCACATTGGCAACACCGGCACCAACCCGGAGGACGAGGAGTCCGCCGGCATTTGGGCCGCGGGCCTGGTCATCCGTGACCTGCCGCTGCTGGCCAGCAATTATCGCAACGAGCAGGGACTGTCCGAGTACCTCGCCGAGCGCAACATCGTCGGCATCGCCGACATTGACACGCGCCGCCTGACCCGCATCCTGCGCGAGAAGGGCGCCCAGAACGGCTGCCTGATGGCCGGCGACAACATCGACGAGGCCGCCGCGGTGGAGCAGGCGAAAGCCTTCCCCGGGCTGAAGGGCATGGACCTTGCGAAGGAGGTGACCGTCGCCGAGCGCTTCGACTGGCGCGAGGGCAGCTGGGTCTGGAATGTCGGCCATTCCTCTCGCCCCGACTCTGAGTTGCCCTTCAAAATAGTCGCTTACGACTTCGGCGTGAAACGCAACATCCTGCGCATGCTGGTCGACCGCGGCTGCCGCCTCACGGTGGTGCCCGCCCAGACCCCCGCCGAGGAGGTGCTCGCGCTGTCCCCCGACGGGATTTTCCTGTCTAACGGCCCCGGCGACCCTGAGCCCTGCGACTACGCCATCGAGGCTATCGCCAAGCTGCTGGAAACCGACATCCCCATCTTCGGCATCTGCCTCGGCCACCAGCTGCTCGGCCTGGCCTCCGGTGCGCAGACGGTGAAGATGAAGTTCGGCCACCACGGCGCCAACCACCCCGTACAGAACCTGGACGACGGCACGGTGCTGATCACCAGCCAGAACCACGGCTTCGCGGTCGACGAGGCGAAGCTGCCGGACAACCTGCGCGTGACGCACAAATCCCTCTTCGACGGCAGCCTGCAGGGCATCCACCGCACCGACAAGCCGGCGTTCAGCTTCCAGGGCCACCCAGAGGCGAGCCCGGGTCCCCACGACGCCGCGCCCCTGTTCGACCACTTCATTGAACTGATAGCCGCCCGCGCGGGAACCGACTGACCGATGCCGAAGCGTACCGACATCAAGAGCATCCTCATCCTCGGCGCCGGGCCCATCGTCATCGGCCAGGCCTGCGAGTTCGACTACTCCGGCGCACAGGCCTGCAAGGCGCTCAGGGAGGAGGGTTTCAGGGTCATCCTGGTGAACTCCAACCCGGCCACCATCATGACGGACCCGGCGATGGCCGACGCCACCTACATCGAGCCCATCGAGTGGCAGACCGTCGCGCGCATCATCGAGGAGGAGAAGCCCGACGCCCTGCTGCCGACCATGGGCGGCCAGACGGCGCTGAACTGCGCCCTGGACCTCGCCCGGGAGGGTGTGCTCGAAGCCAACGGCGTGGAGATGATCGGCGCCACCAAGGAGGCGATCGACAAGGCGGAGGATCGCGAGCTGTTCGACGAGGCGATGAAGCGCATCGGCCTGGAGTGCCCGCGCGCGGCGACCGCCCACAGCCTGGAGGAGGCCTTCCAGGTCCTGGACTCCATCGGGTTCCCCTGCATCATCCGGCCGTCCTTCACCATGGGCGGTTCCGGCGGCGGCATCGCCTACAACCGCGCGGAGTTCGAACAGATCATCCAGCGCGGGCTGGACCTGTCGCCCACCACCGAGGTGCTCATCGACGAGTCGCTGATCGGCTGGAAGGAATACGAGATGGAGGTTGTCCGTGACAAGAACGACAACTGCATCATCGTCTGTTCCATCGAGAACTTTGACGCCATGGGCGTGCACACGGGAGATTCCATCACCGTCGCCCCCGCCCAGACCCTGACGGACAAGGAATACCAGATCATGCGCGACGCCTCCCTGGCGGTGCTGCGCGAGATCGGCGTGGAGACAGGCGGCTCCAATGTTCAGTTCGGGCAGGACCCGGAAACCGGGCGCTTCGTCATCATCGAGATGAACCCCCGGGTGTCGCGCTCCTCGGCACTGGCCTCCAAGGCCACCGGCTTCCCCATCGCCAAGGTGGCGGCGAAGCTGGCGGTGGGCTACACCCTCGACGAGCTGCAGAACGACATCACCGGCGGTGCCACGCCCGCCTCGTTCGAGCCCTCCATTGACTATGTCGTAACGAAAGTACCGCGCTTCGCCTTCGAGAAATTCTCCGGCGCCTCGCCGCGGCTGACCACCCAGATGAAGTCGGTGGGCGAGGTCATGGCCATCGGTCGCACCTTCCAGGAGTCGGTGCAGAAGGCCCTTCGCGGGCTGGAGGTCGGCTCCGCCGGTTTCGAGCATGTCATCGATACGGACAACCCCGAGGCGCGCGATCTGCTGGTCGCGGAGCTGACCAACCCGGGGCCGGACCGCATCTGGTACCTCGGGGACGCGTTCCGCGCGGGTATGGACATCGACGAGGTGTATCGCCTCTCCGGCGTCGATCCCTGGTTCCTCGTGCAGATCCGCGACATCATCGAGACCGAGAACGAGCTCAAGACCGTGCAGCTCACCGACATCGACAGGGCGCACATGTTCGCCCTGAAGCGCAAGGGCTTCTCCGACGAGCGCCTCGCCGTGCTCCTGGCCGCGGGCGAGAAAGCCGTGCGGGAACACCGCCAGTCGCTCGGCATTCATCCGGTGTACAAGCGCGTGGACACCTGCGCCGCGGAGTTCGCCACCGCCACCGCCTACATGTACTCAACCTACGAGGAGGAGTGCGAGGCGGCGCCCTCGGATCGCGACAAGATACTGGTACTGGGCGGCGGGCCCAACCGCATCGGCCAGGGCATCGAGTTCGACTATTGCTGCGTACACGCCGTGCTCGCCATGCGCGAGGACGGCTACGAGACCATCATGGTCAACTGCAACCCGGAGACCGTGTCCACCGACTACGACACCTCCGACCGTCTCTACTTCGAGCCCGTCACCCTGGAAGACGTGCTGGAAATCGTGCGCATCGAACAGCCGAAAGGCGTGATCGTGCAGTTCGGCGGCCAGACGCCGCTGAAGCTCGCCCGGGCGCTGGAGGCTGCCGGTGTGCCCATCATCGGCACCACCCCCGACGCCATCGACCGCGCGGAGGACCGCGAACGCTTCCAGCAGATGATCGAGAAGCTGGGCCTGAAGCAGCCGGCGAACACCACCGTGCGCTCCAGCGCCGAGGCGGTGGAGGCCGCGGAGAAGATTGGCTACCCGCTGGTTGTACGCCCCTCCTATGTACTCGGCGGCCGGGCGATGGAAATTGTCTACCGGGAGGAGGACCTGCTGCGCTACATGCGCGATGCGGTGCAGGCCTCCGACGACGCGCCGGTACTTCTCGACTCCTTCCTCGCCGCGGCGGTGGAGGTGGATATCGACGCGGTCTCCGACGGCGAGGAAGTCGTCATCGGCGCCATCATGCAGCACATCGAGCAGGCCGGTGTGCACTCGGGCGACTCCGCCTGTTCCCTGCCGCCCTACAGCCTGGATCCCCACATCCAGGACGCCATGCGCGAACAGGTGCGCCAGATGGCGCTGGAACTGGGCGTCAAGGGCCTGATGAATGTGCAGCTCGCCTGGCAGGACGATACCATTTACGTGATCGAGGTGAACCCGCGCGCCTCGCGCACCGTGCCCTTCGTGTCCAAGTGCATCGGCACGTCGCTGGCCCAGGTCGCGGCGCGCTGCATGGCCGGGCGCAGCCTCGCGGAGCAGGATTTTACCCGCGAGATAGTGCCGCACTATTTCAGTGTGAAAGAGGCGGTACTGCCCTTCAACAAGTTCCCGGGGGTCGATCCCATACTCGGCCCGGAGATGAAGTCGACCGGCGAGGTCATGGGCACCGGCGAGGATTTTGCCGGCGCGTTCGCCAAGGCGCAGCTCGGCGCGGGCAGCGGTCCCCCCACCGGCGGCACCGCGCTGATCAGCGTGCGCGAGCGCGACAAGCCGGGCGTGGTCGCGGTGGCGAAGGATCTCGCGGATCTCGGCTTCAAGCTGGTGGCCACCCACGGCACGGCCATGGCGCTGGAACAGGCGGGCCTGCACGTGCACCGGGTCAACAAGGTACTCGAGGGTCGGCCGCATATCGTCGACATGATCCTCAACGAGGAGGCGGACCTCATCATCAACACCACCGAGGGGCGCCGCGCCATCGAGGACTCGGCGGGGATTCGTGCCAATGCCGAGGCCAACGGCGTGTTCTACACCACGACGCTGGCCGCCGCGGAGGCGATCTGCATGTCCCTGAAGCAACAGGATGACCGCACCGTGCGGCGCCTGCAGGACCTGCACGGGAGTATCCGGTCATGAACAAGTACCCCATGACCGTCGCCGGTGAGGCGGCGCTGCGCGAGGAGCTCGAGCGGCTCAAGCGGGAGGAGCGCCCGCGCATCTCCAACGCGATCGCGGAGGCGCGCGAGCACGGCGACCTGAAGGAGAACGCGGAGTACCACGCGGCCAGGGAGCAGCAAAGTTTTGTCGAGGGCCGCATCCTGGAGATCGAGGGCAAGCTGGGCAACTCGCAGGTCATCGACGTCACCGCGATCACCAAGACCGGCAAGGTCATTTTCGGCACCACCATCGACCTCATCAATACCGAAACCGACGAGACAGTGACCTACCGCATCGTGGGCGAGGACGAGGCGGATGTGAAGAGCAACCTGATTTCCGTCGGCTCACCCATCGCCCGCGCGCTGATCGGCAAGGAGGAGGGTGACGTCGTCACGGTCAAGGCGCCGGGCGGCGACATCGAGTACGAGATCGACGAGGTCCGCCACGTCTGAGCGGGGGCGTCAGAAGCCCGCGTAGGCCGGCAGCGCTTCGGCGAGACCGGTGCCGTACAGGTACTGGTGCAGAAAGTAGCCCCACCCCAGCGCACACAGCAGCAGGAACCACAACGTCTCCCCGCGGCTTTTCAGGCCGCAGTGGTCCTGCATCCAGTCGAGGAAAGTCTTCATCATGGCCCGGCCCCCGCGCCCACCAGTGACAGGGTAAAGTTCAGCGACTGCTTCCAACTCGGCTCATTGGCGAACGTCGAGAGGAATGACACCGCGCTCATGGTAAACAGCCAGGAGGCAGCGGTCACCAGGCGCGCATTGATCGTCTCGTTCATCTTCGCGTACAGGCGCGAGCGCGAGAATGTCATGTACGCCGCCAGCATGGCGCCGTGCCCCACACCCCACAGGAAGTACTGGGGCGTCACCTGGTGCCACAGGCCCACGAGACAGAACGCCAGGAACATGCTGAGGCGCGGCCTGCGCAGGCTCAGCATAAGCGGCAGGTAGATCTGGTTGGTGATAAAGCGCGACAGGGAGAGGTGCCAGCGCTGCCAGAACTTCTGGATATTGGTCGCCAGGAAGGGGTAGCGAAAATTCTCGGGCACGTCGAAACCGTAGAACAGGCCGAGGCCGATCGCGATCTGCGTGTAGCCGGCGAAATCGGCGTACAGGCGCATGAACTTCAGGAGCATGACCGCGTAGCTGGTGCCGGCCCCCATTGCCGCCCAGTCCGTGACGCCGTCCGCGTCGAGCATGAATCCGGCCAGCACCTCGTCGAGCACCCCGGTGGCGAAGTACAGGGCCAGCACGCCCAGGCCGATGCGCAGCAGGCCGGCGGTGTAGTTCTGGTGCAGGGGCCTGGCCGCGTTTGCGCTCTGGCTGAACGCCTCCCGCGCGCAGATGGGGCCCGCGGCGAAAATCGGGTAGAACAGGGCGATGGCGAGCATCTCCTCGAGACTCACCTGTTCGCGGCGCTGCAATGCGACCCGCAGCGCCAGGTACAGGCGCAGCACGTAGAACGACATGCCGAACTGCACCAGCGTGCTGTCAAAGGGGCTCGTGCTGATCTCCAGGTTGCGCACGCTGAACGCGGCGAGCACAAGGATGAGCACGAAGGGCCCGAACTTCGCCATCGGCTGCCAGCGCCTGCCGGCGAGAAGCAGGCACCAGGCCAGTACACCCATGGCCAGCGCCCCGAGCGCCGCCAGCGGGTGGTAGGCGAGTACGATGGCGAAGGACACCGCGGCGACGTAAGCCATGCGCAGCCGCACCAGCGCGGCCGGTATGAGGTGGTAGATCGCCGAGCCCAGCAGGGTCAGGAAGATGGCCGTTACCAGATCCAGCATCAGTCGGTCTCGGCCGCGTCGATGAGGCTGGCCGCCCAGGCGGAGGTCAGCCGCCTCGCCTCGAGCCCGACATGGCTCAGGTCGTGGTAGTGGTGGTAGCTGACCCTGGCGTAGTCAAAGGGCATGACGTGGACCGGTGCCCCCAGCCTGCGCTCGATCAGCGCCAGGTGCTCGGCATCGGTCGGGGGAAAATACACGCCGGACAGGTGGTAGAAACCCACCGCGACCCCGTAGTCAGAGCCCAGCTCCAGGATGCGCCGGAAGTAGTGGAGGTCGCGATCCCTGAAGGGGCCGCGGTTCCAGAGCTTCGGTGGCCGCCGGCCGGTCCAGTCGCGGCCGAAGCCCTGCAGCCGCCGCGTCACCAGGGGATCGTCGGCATAGGCCTCCAGCAACAGGTCGTAATCGCCCGCGGCGTCCCAGCCGCCGGGCGGCAGGAGGCGGTCCGCCTCCGCGGTCACCAGGGCATCGAAGTCGGGCGCCGGCCGGAACGGCTCCACGGGCTCCGCGGCCGGAGTCGCGCAATTGTCGCCCGCCGGCACGAGGAACGGGTGCCCGGCCACCAGCAGGTTGTTCAGGGCGAGGTCGATATGGCGCAGGTGCAGGCGCAGGAAATTGCTCAGGCCGAACAGCGGCCCCCTGACGAACTCCCACGAACGCAGTTCGTCGACGTAGAGGTCGAAAGGCGCGAGGTACGGGTACAACGGGTTGACATGCGCTACCGCCTGCCGGCGCGGCGCGGTGGCCGTGAACTCGAACAGCGCGGTGTCCGGGGCGGGGTTGTGGCGCAGGTAGTCCCGGAAAAACACGTAGGCGAGTTCCGGGTTCGCCCAGGCGGTGGTGAACCGGAAGACCGCCACGTCCTCCCCGGTCACGGCGCGATAGGCCGCGCTCACCTCGTCCTGCTGCACGGCGAACATCGTCCGCGACGCGCCGAAGTACAGCACGTCCGCGTGGGCGGCGCCGCCGTAAATGGCATCGTGGTAGCAGTGGAACGTATTCCCGGGCAGCGGGAAACCATCGGTTACCGGATTGGCGAAGCGCGCCCGCGGCTGGTAGGTGAGGGCCAGTACCGCGCCACAGGCCGCGATGATCGCCAGGAGGACGGCGCTCCTGATTATCTTCCTGTACCGGGAGGAGGCCACGCTGTCAGGGACTCAGGTCGTCCCTTGCGGCCCCTGGCCGCCCGGCCGGGACGTCTTCCCCGGGCCGCTCAACGGGTTCAGGCATGGTCGTCGACCTGCGCGTGCGCCTCTATATAGTCGATGATGTTGGCGATGGAAACCATGTTGGCGGCGTCCAGGCCGTCGATGCGGAAACCGAATTCCGTCTCCAGACCCAGGATGATCTCGAGGAAGTTGAGGGAGTCCCAGCCCTCGGTATTGTCCATCGTGGAATCCATGTCCAGGGCGTCGAGTTGCTCTGGTTGCAGTATGCCCGCGAAGATGGGCCTGATCCTGTCCAGGAGCTGATTATTCATAGTCATAACCCAGTGTCTGCATTACGGGCCCGGCCGTCGAGCGGAAGAATTCTTTTTGTTCCGGTGTCCAATCCCCGTAGCCCGGCAGCCAGTACTCCTTGCGCGCATTCACCTTGCGGGACAGGAGAACGGACTGCGCCTCTTCCGACATCTCGCCGGTGAATCCCAGGAATTCACGAATCGCCCCGTAAACGTCCAGGGGCGAGGCCACGAACTCCTCAAACCGTACCATGTGTACACGCTGCGGCCCAATGGCATTGACTGCGTCGAGCACGACCCTGTTCGTCTCCGCCCATAACCAGGTGTTTTTCTCGAAGGCTCCCCAGGATTCCCACTCGCGCGCCTCGGGCGAATCGCGGCGCGGTTGCAGTCGTCCCAGCGATATGTACCTCTCCAGGTCGGTCAGCGGCTTCTCGTCCGGCGGCCAGCCCACGGGCACCTCGTCCTCTCCGCTGAGCTGGGTGGCCGACCGGAGGAAGGAGATACCGTCCCGGAAAATCACTATAAACCGCGCCTCGGGAAACATCTGTGCAAGAGGTCGCAGGAAAGGGCAGTAGTTGTAGGCGATGTCGCCAAAGTGTGACGCGGTACCGATTTCGATCCGGTCCAGTTCCGCGCGCTTCGACGCGATGATGTCGGCGGCGCGTTCGGGGTACTCGTAGGCGATGCGGTTTTCGAGGGTCAGGAAGGGGATCAGTTGTTCGCCGGACGTCTCCCGGTGCCGGAACTTGCCCTCGTGCACGCAGACGCACTGCGCCTCGGCGTTGAGGGTGTTGGCCAGGTGCATCGTCGCGGTTCTGCCGGTGCTGGCGCCAAAGAACAGTTGCGTTGCCATCGAACAATCCTACCCGGAGTCACGACCGCGATTCAGCACCGGTTCGCGGGGCGGGCCTGTGCGCGGGCGCCGTGCGCAAGAATTCCTGTGCGATTGAGCTCATAGACAAGGTGAATAGAGAGAATAACTATCGTGAATGCGACGAATGTGGCCGCGAATCTTATGCTTGTTTGAGGCGCACCATATCACGAATGTGAACTGGTTCGCGAAAAATGCGATAGTCGGGCCTAAATCACCCCAGTGGCCGTGAATCCATGCCGGGGTTTCCGTTATTGTATCCCCGACAGGATCGACCCTATACTTCGCCGCCCGGGGCGAACGGTCCCAGCCAGGGTCGATGCCATCACGCTATGGTGCGTGGTGGACAGGAGCTTTACTCGCCATGAAAAAGATTGTCCCCGCCCTTCTTCTGTCCGCGCTCGCTATCGGCTGCAAACACCCGCTGGATATCATCGGGGAGGGCGATATTACCTCACTGAGCGGTAACCGAGACTGCTACTACGAGTGGGCGATCGACCCGAACCATCCACAGCATTCCGCGTGCGCCGACAACGAGGTCCTGGCGCCGGACGAATACGTCGAGACCTTCTACGGTCAGGCCCGCACCGGCTGGCACTTCCACCGCTGGGCCAACTACTGCAAGAACGCGGTCACCAATGAGTGCAGCTTCAATATCTCTGCGAGCCTGGTGCAGCAGGCGGCGGGATTTACCGTGAAGCCGCTGTACGGGATATTCCGCGAAGACGTCATCTCCGGCTATAAGTCCCTGTTCATGGGCCACAGCCTGTTCGATCCCATGGCGGTCGGCATGGCGTTTCACGCCAACGAGGCGGGTGTCTTCCCGAATCACAGCCAGGAGACGTTCCTGTACTACTCCGCCGCCGGTGCGCCCATCAACATCTGGAACGACCCCTTCAACAAGGCCGAGATTCAGGCGGAGCTGGACGAGGGTGACGTGGCCCTGTTCGTCATGCCCATTCACCACGACCACGTGGATATCCAGGGCTACCGCCTGTGGACGGACTACGCCCTGCAGCAGAACCCGGACACCCGGATCGCCATCGGTATACCCTGGCTGTGGTGGCCGCACAACTACGCCGACGCCGAGGCCTACGACGCCGCCTGGCACACCTTCGTCGCCAACGATGTGCACCCGATCGTCGACCAGTTGCGCCTGGAATTTCCCCACACGGATTTCTTCACCATTCCCTACGGCCAGGCCTCCGGGGAACTTTACAAGTTGTTCGAGGACGGGCAGCTCCCGGATGTTACCAGCGCGGTCGAGGTTCCGGGTCACCCGGAGGCCATCTGGCTGGACCTGCGCCCGCACCCGGACTTCATCCTGGTGGAGCTCGCCCAGCTTGTGTTCCTCGCATCCATCTACGGCGTGGATATGACGACCTACGCCTACGACCCGGGGTACATCACCGACCTCAAGGCGATCGCCGACGACATCATGGGCGACCAGGATCCCAACTACGCAGCGCCGTACGCGCCCTACCTGCCCTAGGTCCGCGGCGCACCTCGCGCCGTTTCGGCCCCGACTAGACCATCGCACGCGATCATTCGAGCGCCCGCTGACTATGGCAGAGCTCGCGCTCTGAAACCGCCGTTCAATCCGCGCGTTCGCTCTGGAACAGGCGCACCCTGGCCAGCAGCAGCTCCGCCACCAGCTCCACGGTCAGGCGGTGGTTGTCCTTGCGGATGTCCTCCAACCCGGCGTTGATCTGGTCTTCCAGTTCGCCGCGCTGTTCGCCGCTCAACCCTGCCGGCAGGTGCACGCTGAACTGGTACTGCTCCGAGTCCGAGATGCGCGAGTAGATGTGACTGAGTTGTTCGCTGGCGAATTCCACCAGCTGCTCGTCGGCGCCCTTGCGCTCCAGCATCTGGCGCAGCTCCCGGTCCAGGTAGGCCATGCCCTGGGTCCTGGACGTCGGAAAATCGAGAATGTCTCCCATGATGATCGCCCCCCCTGTTTGCACCATCTTAGCGAAGGTGCCGGGGCGGCGACAATTGGCGGGTAAAGACCGTCGGTCAGAGCGGACGCAGCAGGTTGGACAGTTTCGGGTCCGGCCGGTCGGCGCGGCGCAGTACCAGCACCACGTTGCCGATGCCCTGTACGATCTCGGCGCCGGTGCGCGCGCACAGGTCGTCCGCCACGGCCCTGCGCGCCTCGCGGTCGCCCACGGCCAGTTTCACCTTGATCAGCTCGTGTCGCGACAGGGCGGCGTCGAGTTCCGCCAGGACGCTGTCGCTTAGGCCCTTGCCCGCAACCGTGACCACGGGCTTGAGTTTGTGGCCGATGGCGCGCAGCTGGCGGGTGTCGGGGGTGGCGTTCTTGCTCATGGCGTTCCCGGGGTACAATAGGCCCCGCTTCTCGTGAGCCCTGGTTAAGGGGCGGCCATTCTACACAAGCGCCCCACCACAGGAAACCTGCCTCCGAACCGCACCCATGGCGAAAAAGCGCTCCTCCAGCAAGGCCTGGCTGAAAGAACACAGGGACGATCCCTTCGTGCAGCGTGCCCAGCGCGAGGGCTATCGCTCGCGGGCCTGTTACAAGCTGCTGGAGTTGCAGGACAGGGACCGCCTGATCCGTCCGGGTATGACGGTCGTGGACCTGGGCAGTGCGCCGGGTGGCTGGTCCCAGGTCGCGGCCGACCTGGTCGGGGATCGCGGCCGTGTCATCGCCTCTGACATCCTGCCCATGGACGGCATCGCCGGAGTCGATTTCATCCGCGGGGATTTTACCGAGGAGGCGGTGCTCGCGGCGATCCTGGACGCGCTCGACGGCGCCCCGGTGGAGCTGGTGCTATCGGACATGGCACCGAACCTGAGCGGGCTCAACGCGGTGGACCAGCCGCGCGCCATGTACCTGGTGGAACTGGCCCTGGACCTGTCGCGGCGGGTGCTCGCCCCGGGGGGCACCTTCGTCGCCAAGGTGTTTCACGGCGAGGGCTTCGACGCGTTGTTCCGCGACGTCCGCGCCTCCTTCGACAAGGTGCTGACGCGCAAGCCGGAGGCCTCGCGCCCGCGTTCCCGCGAGGTCTACCTCGTCGCCCGCGGGTTCGCGGGAGAGCGGGGGTAGGGCCCCGTCGCGGCTTGAAACATGGTGGGATGCCCCCATCTGTAGTACATTGGCGGCAACGATCGCGGCGAGTTCGGCGCGGTTCGGTGTAAGTTTCGGTTTTTACCTACTTTTTTACCGCCGGAGAGGTCCGTATCCGGCTATAATCGCGTATATATAGAAGGCTCGCACAGAGACCGTCGCGGGAGACCCGTCGGCGGCCTGCAGGGCGGCGTCAACAGGGCAAGGCCCGGCGCATCCTGCGTGAGGTAACGGCATTGAATGATATGGTGAAAAATCTTCTACTCTGGCTGGTGATCGCGGCGGTTCTGTTGTCCGTGTTCAGCAATTTCCAAATGCAGGGCGGGCCCGAGCAGGTGGGCTACTCGCAGTTCATCCAGGAGATCCAGGGCGACCAGGTGCGCAGCGTCGTCATCGACGGCCTGATCATCAAGGGCGAGCGCTACGACGGCTCGCGCTTCGAGACCGTGCGCCCGATGCTGGAGGATCCCAAGCTCATCGACGACCTGATCGAGCACAACGTCGAGGTGGTGGGGACCAAGCCCGAGCAGCAGAGCGTGTGGCAACAGCTGCTGGTGGCCAGCTTTCCCATTCTCATCATCATCGCCGTATTCATGTTCTTCATGCGCCAGATGCAGGGCGGCGCGGGCGGCCGCGGCGGCCCGATGAGCTTCGGCAAGAGCAAGGCGCGCCTGCTCGGCGAAGACCAGATCACCACCACCTTCGCCGACGTCGCAGGTGTCGACGAGGCGAAGGAGGATGTGCAGGAGCTGGTCGAGTTCCTGCGCGACCCGAGCCGCTTCCAGAAACTCGGCGGGCGGATTCCGCGCGGCGTGTTGATGGTGGGCCAGCCGGGTACCGGTAAGACACTGCTCGCCAAGGCCATCGCCGGCGAGGCCAAGGTGCCCTTCTTTTCCATTTCGGGTTCGGATTTCGTCGAGATGTTCGTGGGTGTCGGCGCCTCCCGGGTGCGCGACATGTTCGACCAGGCGAAGAAGCAGTCGCCGTGCATTATTTTCATCGACGAGATCGACGCGGTCGGACGCCACCGCGGCGCGGGTCTCGGCGGTGGTCACGACGAACGCGAGCAGACGCTGAACCAGCTGCTGGTCGAGATGGACGGTTTCGAGGTGAACGACGGCGTCATCGTGATCGCCGCCACCAACCGCCCCGACGTCCTCGACCCGGCGCTGCTGCGCCCGGGCCGTTTCGACCGCCAGGTGGTGGTCGGCCTGCCCGACATCCGCGGGCGCGAACAGATTCTCAAGGTGCACATGCGCAAGGTGCCCCTGGCTGAGGATGTGGAGCCCTCCAAGATCGCGCGTGGCACACCGGGCTTTTCTGGCGCGGACCTGGCCAACCTGGTGAACGAGGCTGCGTTGTTCGCCGCGCGCGCCAATGTGCGCACCGTGGGCATGCAGCAGTTCGAGCTGGCCAAGGACAAGATCATGATGGGCGCCGAGCGCAAGTCGATGGTCATGTCGGAGGCGGAAAAGCGCAACACCGCCTACCACGAGGCGGGGCACGCCATCGTCGGCCGCCTGATGCCCGAGCACGACCCGGTGTACAAGGTCAGTATCATCCCCCGGGGCCGCGCCCTGGGCGTGACCATGTTCCTGCCCGAGGAAGACCGCTACAGCCACAGCCGGCGGCACATCATCAGCCAGATTTGCAGCCTGTTCGGCGGGCGTATCGCCGAGGAGATCACGCTGGGTCCCGACGGCATCACGACCGGCGCCTCCAACGACATCAAGCGCGCCACTGAAATTGCGCGCAAAATGGTCACGCAGTGGGGCCTGTCGGAAAAAATGGGCCCGCTACTGTATGACGAAGGCGGCGAGGAGGTATTCCTCGGGCGCAGCGCAGCGCAGCAGCACCAGGCTCTCTCTGACGAGACCGCGACGCAGATCGACCAGGAGGTGCGGCGCATCATCGACGAGTGCTACAGCGCCGCGCAGCGCCTGCTGGAGGAGAACATGGACAAGCTGCACACCATGGCCGATGCGCTGATGCTCTACGAGACGATCGACTCCGATCAGATCGACGACATCATGGCCGGCCGCGAGCCCCGCGAACCCCGCGACTGGGGTGGCAGCGGCGGATCGGCGGGCCAGTCCGGCGCCGACGCCGGGGAGCCCGACACCGGCAGTCCCATCGGCGGTCCGGCGGGCGAGCACTGACCGGGGCACCTTTGCCGGCAGTCGCCAGCGCCACGGGCCCCTCACTGGACTGTGGCGGGCGGCTCCTCGATCTCTCGCGCCCGGTCGTCATGGGCGTGATCAACACCACCCCCGACTCCTTTTCCGACGGCGGCACGCTGTACCGCGGCGCGCAGCTCGACCTCGACCTCGCCCTGGACCGCGCCCGAAGTATGGCCGCGGCCGGCGCCGCCATACTGGATATCGGCGGCGAGTCGACCCGGCCGGGCGCCGCCCGCGTATCGCGCCAGGAGGAGATGGATCGCGTATTGCCGCTGGTGGAGCACATCGCGGCGCAACTGGACGTGGTGATCTCCGTGGACACCAGCAACCCCGAACTGATGACGGCCGCCGCCGCCGCGGGCGCCGGCCTGGTCAACGACGTGCGCGCACTCGAGCGGGATGGCGCCATGCAGGCGGTAGCCGCGAGCGGCCTGCCGGTCTGCCTCATGCACATGCAGGGCGAACCCGGGACCATGCAGGACGCGCCGGCTTACGGTGACGTGGTGGGCGAGGTCCGCGACTACCTTGCGGGGCGCCTCGCGGCCTGCGCGGCGGCCGGAATTGTGGCCGAGCGCACGCTTATAGACCCCGGATTTGGCTTCGGCAAGACCCTGGCGCACAATATGCAGCTATTGCGTGGCCTGCCGCAGCTCGCGGAACTGGGCAGGCCGGTGCTTGTGGGCCTGTCGCGCAAGTCGCTGATCGGCAAACTGCTCGGCAGGGATGTGCCCGACCGCCTGCCCGCCAGCCTGGCGCTGGCGGTGATGGCGGCGGAGCGCGGCGCTGCAATTATAAGAACACACGACGTCGCGGCCACGTGTGACGCCGTGGCCATGTGGACCGCGCTGGATCGGCAGGTAGAACCATGACAAAGCGTTTTTTCGGCACCGACGGCATTCGCGGCTCGGTGGGCGAGTTCCCCATCACCCCCGACTTCATGCTCAAGCTGGGCTGGGCGAGCGGCCGCGTGTTCGCGCGGGAGGCGGCGGCCGACGGTCGTTGCACGGTGATCATCGGCAAGGACACCCGCGTCTCGGGCTACATGTTCGAGTCGGCCCTAGAAGCGGGGCTGGTCGCCGCGGGCGTCGACGTGAAACTGCTCGGGCCCATGCCCACGCCCGCCATTGCGCACATGACGCGCAAACAGAATGCGGACGCCGGCATCGTCATCAGCGCCTCGCACAACCCGTTCTACGACAACGGCATCAAGTTTTTCGGCGCCGACGGTTCGAAACTGCCCGACGATCTGGAGCACGCCATCGAGGACGAGCTCGACCGCGACATCAGCACTGCCCAGTCCCGCGACATCGGCAAGGTCGTGCGTGTGGAGGACGCCGCCGGGCGCTATACGGAGTTCTGCAAGTCCACGGTACCCGAGGGCTTCAGTCTGCGCGGGCTGCGCATCGCCGTGGACTGCGCCCACGGCGCCACGTACCACATTGCGCCCAGCGTCCTGGAGGAACTCGGCGCCGAGGTCACCGCGATCGGCGTCGAACCGGACGGCTTCAACATCAACGAGGGTGTCGGCTCCACCGACATCGGTGCGCTCTCGGCGCTGGTGCGCCGCGAGGGTGTGGATCTGGGTATCGCCTTCGATGGCGACGGCGATCGCGTCCTGATGGTGGACGCGGACGGGAGCCTGATAGACGGCGACGAGCTTCTTTATATTATCGCCATGCACCGCCTCGCCATCGGCAGGTCCGATGCGGGGGTGGTGGGCACGCAGATGTCCAACCTGGGGCTGGAGCTGGCACTGAAGGAGCAGGGCCTGCAGTTTGCCCGCGCCAAAGTGGGCGACCGCTACGTCAAGGCGCTGATGGAGACCAACGGCTGGGTACTGGGGGGCGAGTCCTCCGGACATATCATCTGCTCGGACGTGACAACCACCGGGGACGGCATTGTCGCCGCGCTGCAGGTGCTGATGGCCGTGCAGGCCGCCGGCGGTGACCTGGGCGCCCTGCGGGCGGGTATCAGCATGCTGCCCCAGACCATGATCAACATCACCGTGCGGGAGCGGGTGGACCTGGCGGCCTACCCCGATATCGACGCCGCCGTGTCGGCGACCCGGGACAAACTGGGCGAGCGGGGCAGGGTGCTGCTGCGCCCCTCGGGCACGGAGCCCAAGATCCGGGTCATGGTGGAGGGCGAGGACGGCGAGGCCGTGAACGCCCTGTGCCGCGAGCTGGCGGACCGGGTGGCCGGGGTCCTGGGGGCCTGACGGGCCCGACGGGGTCCCGGTTGTCACACCGGGGCATCTCGGCTACCATTGCCGCCGCTTTTTTCCCCGGGGAGCGTGAATGCGCCAGCCGCTCGTTGTAGCCAACTGGAAGATGAACGGCTCCCTGGCCGGTGTGGGCGACCTGCTGGACGGCCTGCTGGCCGCCCCCCTGCCGGAGGGTGCCGAAGTGGCCGTGGCGCCCGCGTTCGTGCACCTCGATACAGCGCTGGCGAGGGCCGCCGGCTCCGCGCTCGCTGTGGGCGCGCAGGATTGCAGCCCGCATCCCCCGGGCGCCTATACCGGCGACGTATCCGCGGCGATGCTGGCGGACCTCGGCTGCCGCTGGGTGATCCTGGGCCACTCCGAGCGACGCCAGTACCACGGCGAGTCGGACGAGGGTATCGCCGCGAAACTGGCGGCGGCGGAGGCGGCGGGCTTGTGGCCCATCCTCTGCGTCGGCGAGACGCGGGAACAACGGGAGGCCGGCGACGCCGAAGCGGTGGTCGCCGCGCAACTGGCCGGTGCCCTGGCCGGACGCGGGGCACCACGGGGCCTGGCCATCGCCTATGAGCCGGTCTGGGCGATCGGCACCGGGCTGACGGCGACACCCGACCAGGCCCAGGAGATGCACGCCTTCATTCGCGCGCAACTCGCGGGGATGGACGGGCAGGATGCGGCGGGAACGCGGCTGCTCTACGGCGGCAGCGTCAAGGCGGACAACGCTGCGCAACTATTCGCGCAGCCGGACATCGACGGGGGTCTCGTTGGAGGCGCCTCGCTGGTGGCGGAAGATTTCCTGGCGATCGCGGGCGCGGCAGCGCGCGGCGACGCCGGCTAAGGTGCCCCCGGGAGGGGCGGTGTGGTAATGGAACAGATAATCCTGGCAGTACACCTGCTCGTGGCGCTGGCCATCATCGGCCTGATCATGCTGCAACAGGGCAAGGGTGCGGACATGGGCGCCTCCTTCGGCGCCGGTGCCTCGCAGACCCTGTTCGGCAGCGAGGGCGGCGGCAACGTGCTGACCCGCGCGACCTCGTGGCTGGTGGTGCTCTTTTTCGCCACCAGTTTCGGCCTTGCTATAATGGCCAACCAGCGGTCCGTGGTAGTGGACGAACTGGACCTGGCGATCCCGGACCAGGCGCAGGAGGAAGTCCCGGCCGCGTCGGAAGAGCTGCCGGTACTGGACGACGCGGCCCCTGCCGTCATCGGTTCCGGTGAGGATGAACTTCCCACCCTGGACTGAACACATCCACGCCGAAGTGGTGGAATTGGTAGACACGCTATCTTGAGGGGGTAGTGAGCTTTGCTCGTGCGGGTTCAAGTCCCGCCTTCGGCACCATCTTTTGAGTCTATTGCCCGCCCTGTTGGGCATGTGCTTCTTGTTAAGTTCTCTACTCGGAGTCGCGGGACTAACCGGGCCTCGCGCTCTCCGGCGGCCACGCTTGCTGCGCAAGCTTAAAGCCCGCCGGGCTCGGCCGCGGATTGCTGCGCAATCCGCCCCGCCTTCGGCACCAAATCTTAGTTCTATTGCCCGCCCCGTTGGGCATTTGCGTTTAGGTAGGTTCTATACCCGCAGTCGCGGGACTAACCGGGCCTCGCGCTCTCCGGCGGCCACGCTTGCTGCGCAAGCTTAAAGCCCGCCGGGCTCGGCCGCGGATTGCGAAGCAATCCGCCCCGCCTTCGGCATTGATTTACGAAACGATGGTGACCTTCCTGAGTTATCTCAGTTGATCTGTGCACAATGACCTTAGGTTCGGGTGGACGCCCGGTGAGGTCTCCACCGCGTGGCACAATGCGTCGGTGGTACTGCGCGCGGTATCGCGTTGTATCGACGCCTCGAGTTCCGCCGCCGGGTTGTCGCCCGCGGGGAAGCAGCCCACATCCTGCCAGTCCTGCACCCGGTCGATCTGTTTCCGGTAGGGCGCCAGCATCCGGTCCGCCGTGGACAGGGAGCTCCATATCTCCGCCGCACCGGCGCACCCGGGGGTCGAGGGGTTCGCGATGCAGGGCCTCTGGTGCCTGAAATTGGCCTCGATCTGCGGCCACGCCGCGTTGAACTTCTCCCTCGCCGCGACCCCGGCCGCCGCGACCTCTTGCTCCGAGGGACAACCGTCCTGGGCGGGTGCTGGTGGGGACAGGAAAATGCAGGCAAAAAACGCGGCGGCTGCTCTCCGGCTTGCAAGGCCCATGGCGTCGACTCCCGTTACGCTGACTGGTGCCACCCAGCCTAGCACAGCCCGCCGCGCACTCGAGCGCTTGCGCCATCTGGCGCCGCATCGGCCCAAACCCTTGGTCCGCGGGGCCTGCAGCGCCCCTTATGGCCCCCGGCGTACCCCTGATTCCCGGTTGACCGGGGTGGGGTCGGTCCCTATAATGCTCACCCTCCCAAAAGGGCCGGTAGTGTTTTTGCGGCCTGACGCGACGTGCCGAGGGGCCGCTCGCGCCGGGAGAAAGTTTGATGCGGGGTGGAGCAGCCTGGTAGCTCGTCGGGCTCATAACCCGAAGGTCGTCGGTTCAAATCCGGCCCCCGCTACCAATTAGCACTGCCTGCTCCCATGACCGGCAGTGCGACGTGAAGAAGCCCCTTTCAAGGGGCTTTTTCGTACTTGGAGAAAAGGTCGCCTGTAGAGAGAGTGCCCATGGCGAGCAAGGAACAGCAGATCGCTGACATGCTCGGGGCCACCGTCGAGGCCCTGGGCTTCGACCTCTGGGGGGTGGAATACCTCTCCCAGGGCAGGCACAGCGTGGTGCGCGTCTACATAGACGGGCCGCGGGGCATCACCGTCGACGACTGTGCCGCCGTGAGCGAGCAGGTCGGCAGTGTGCTGGACGTGGAGGACCCCGTCAGCGGCGAGTACACACTGGAGGTGTCCTCGCCGGGCGTCGACCGCCTGTTGTTCAGGCCCGAGCAGTACCCGGGCTACGTGGGCGAGACGATTGAATTGCGACTGCGCAGTGCCTTCGAGGGGCGGCGCAAGTTTCGCGGCGTGCTCAAGGGCGTGGAGGGAGACGACGTGGTGGTCCAGGTGGATGACCACGAGTACCTGTTGCCCTACGGCACGATTGAGAAGGCACGTATACAACCCCGCATTTAGTTGCGGCAAGCAAGAGACCAGGCGAGGCTGGAAATGACCAAGGAGATTCTGGAGATCGCGGAGGCCGTCTCGAACGAGAAAGGCGTGTCCCAGGACATCATCTTCGAGGCGATGGAACTGGCGCTGGCGACGGCGACCAAGAAGCGATACGACGAGGAAGCGGATATTCAAGTCACCATCGATCGCGAGACGGGTGACTACCTCACCGTGCGTCGCTGGCTCGTGGTGCCGGACGACGAGCTGGCCCTGCTGGGCACGCAGTTCACCACCGAGGAGGCCGCGGAAGAGGATCCGGAGCTGAAGATCGGCGACTACCACCAGATCCAGGTGGAGAACGTCGAGTTCGGGCGCATCGCGGCACAGACCGCCAAGCAGGTCATCGTGCAGCGCGTGCGTGACGCCGAGCGCGCCCAGGTCGTCGAGCTGTACATGGACCGGGTCGGTGAACTGGTGGCCGGCACCGTGAAGAAAGTCACCCGCGACAACGTCATCGTCGACCTCGGCGGCAATGCCGAGGGGTTGCTGCCACGGGAACAGCTGGTGGGTCGCGAGACGTTCCGCGTCAACGACCGCGTGCGCGCCATCCTGCGCGAGATCAGCACGGAGTCCCGCGGGCCGCAGCTCATTCTCAGCCGTTCCTGCCCGGAGATGCTGATCGAGCTGTTCAAGATCGAGGTGCCGGAAATCGCCGAGGAGGTCATCCAGATCAAGGCCGCGGCCCGTGACCCGGGTTCCCGCGCGAAGATCGCGGTGAAAACCAACGACCAGCGCATCGACCCCGTCGGCGCCTGTGTCGGCATGCGCGGCTCCCGCGTGCAGGCGGTCTCCAACGAGCTGGACAACGAGCGCGTGGACATCGTGCTGTGGGACGACAACCCGGCCCAGCTGGTGATCAATGCCATGGCTCCCGCCGAAGTGGAGTCCATCGTGGTCGAGGAGGACTCCGGCACCATGGACGTGGCGGTCTCCGAAGAGAACCTCGCCCAGGCCATCGGCCGCTCAGGGCAAAACGTGCGCCTGGCGTCCGAACTGACCCAGTGGACTATCAACGTCATGAGCCTGGAGGAGGCCGCCGACAAGCACGAGGCGGAGGCCGGCCAGGTCATCACGGTGTTCATGGAGAGCCTCGACGTGGACGAGGACGTGGCCGAGATCCTCGTGGAAGAGGGCTTCACCACGCTGGAAGAGGTGGCCTACGTGCCGCTGGAAGAAATGACGGCCATCGACGGGTTCGACGAGGAGATCGCCGAGGAGCTGCGCGCCCGCGCCAAGGACGCGCTGCTGACCCAGGCCATCGCCTCCGAGGAGCAACTCGGGGCCAATGAACCCGCCGAGGACCTGCTGACAATGGACGGCATGGACCGGCACCTGGCCTATATCCTGGCCAGTCGCGAGATCATCACCATGGAAGATCTCGCCGAGCAGGGTGTGGAAGACCTGATGGATATACCCGAGATGACGGAAGAGCGCGCCGGCGAACTCATCATGACCGCGCGGGCCCCCTGGTTCGCCGAGGCAGAGGCGACCGAAGAGCAAGGGCAAAACAGCAGCGCTTGATGACAGGGTATCGAGGAGATTAACGAATGGCCCAGGTGACGGTACAGCAACTCGCGGAAGTCGTGGGAGCGTCCTCTGAACGTCTGCTGACGCAGATGAAGGAGGCCGGCCTTCCGCACACGACCGCCGAGGAGCCTGTGTCCGATGAGGACAAGCAGACACTGCTGAAGCACTTGAAGCGCAGCCACGGCGAGTCCACCGACGCGCCGAAACGCATCACGCTCAAGCGCAAGACGCTGAGCACGCTGCGCACCTCCGGTTCACAGGGCAAGAAGACAGTCAACGTGGAGGTGCGCAAGAAGCGCACCTACGTCAAGCGCGAGGCCGCCGAGGCGGAGGTCGCCGAAGAGGCACTGCCCGAAGTTGTCGAGCCGGAGCTGGAGGAGGTTGTCCCCGAGGTGGTCGCCGAGGTGCCGGCGCCGGACGACCCCGCGGACCTGGACCCGGAAGTCCTGCGCCAGCGCGCCGCCGAACGTCGCAAGGTGGAGGAGGAAGAGGCCGCCAAGGCGCGTCGTGAGGCGCTGGAGGCGCGCCGCGCCGCCGAGGAGCAGGCCAAGGTGCAGGCCGAGGCGAGGAAAACCACGGACAAGACCAAGGACGCCACGCGTCGTCCCAAGCGGCTGCACGACGCCCCGGCGGCGAAGCCGGCCGAGGACCACGCGCGCAAGCCGCGCAGCCGCCTCGCGCGCAACGCGCCCGCCGGCCGCGGCAAGCAGCGCGGGCACAACCTGTCCCTGGCGGATCTCGAGGCGGAGACCACCGGTCGCCGCCGCGGCAGCCGCCGCAAGATCAAGCCGACCCACGCGGAGCACAGCAAGCACGGTTTCGAGCAGCCCACCGAGCGGATGGTCCACGAGGTGGAGATCGCCGACATGATCTCCGTCGCCGGCCTGGCGCAGGCCATGGCGGTGAAGTCCGGCGAGGTGATCAAGGAGCTGATGAAGCTCGGCGTGATGGCGACCATCAACCAGATGATCGACCAGGACACCGCCACGCTGGTGGTCGAGGAGTTCGGCCACAGGGTCAAGCTGATCAGCGCCGACGCGCTGGAGGAAAAACTCGAGGAGACCTTGTCGCTGCACGAGGGCACCGCGGAAGCCCGCGCGCCGGTGGTGACCGTGATGGGCCACGTCGACCACGGCAAGACCTCGCTGCTGGACTACATCCGCAAGAGCCAGGTGGCCGAGGGCGAGGCAGGTGGTATCACGCAGCATATCGGCGCCTACCACGTGGATACGGACCACGGCATGATCTCGTTCCTCGATACCCCGGGCCACGCCGCGTTTACCGCGATGCGCGCACGCGGTGCGAAGAGCACCGATATCGTGATCCTGGTGGTGGCGGCGGACGACGGCGTGATGCCGCAGACCGAGGAGGCCATCCAGCACGCGAAGGCGGCCGAGGTGCCGCTGATTGTCGCGGTGAACAAGATCGACAAGGAGGGCGCCGACCCCGAGCGCGTGAAGAACGAGCTCGCGGCGAAGGAAGTCATCCCCGAGGACTGGGGCGGCGACACCCAGTTCGTCAACGTCTCTGCCCACACGGGCGAGGGCATCGGCGAACTGCTCGACGCGGTCCTGCTGCAGGCGGAGGTTCTCGAACTCACCGCCGCGCGGGACGTGCCGGCCCAGGGCATCGTCATCGAGTCGCGCCTGGACAAGGGCCGCGGCCCCGTGGCCTCCCTGCTGGTGCAGAGCGGCACCCTGAACCAGGGCGACATCGTACTGGCCGGGCTGCAGTTCGGCCGCGTGCGCGCGATGCTGGACGAGAACGGCCAGGCCATCGACGACGCCGGCCCCAGTATCCCTGTGGAGATTCTCGGCCTGGACGGCACACCCGCGGCGGGCGATCTCTTCGCGGTCGTCGAGAGCGAGCGCCGCGCGCGGGAAGTCGCGGACTTCCGCCAGGAGAAGAGTCGCGACACCAAGCTGCAGCGCCAACAGGCAGCCAAGCTGGACAACATGTTCGAGAGCATGACCGCGGGGGAGAAGAAGACGCTCAACCTGGTCGTGAAGGCCGACGTGCGCGGCTCGCTGGAGGCCATCCAGACATCCCTGCTGGACCTCGGCAACGAGGAGGTGCAGGTCAATATCGTATCGGGCGGGGTCGGCGGTATTGCGGAGACGGACGTCAACCTGGCCATGACATCGGACGCGGTCATTTTCGGGTTCAACGTGCGCGCCGACGGCGCCGCGCGCAGCCTGGTCGAGGCCGAGGGTCTGGACCTGCGCTACTACAATGTCATCTACGACCTGATCGACGACGTCAAGCAGGCGCTGTCGGGACTGCTCGCCCCGGAACTGCGCGAGGAAATCCTCGGCATCGCAGAGGTGAAGGACGTATTCCGTTCGCCCAAGTTCGGCCAGATCGCCGGCTGCATGGTGACAGAGGGCGCGGTGCACCGCTCCAAGCCCATTCGCGTACTGCGCGACAACGTGGTGATCTACGAGGGTGAGCTGGAATCGCTGCGGCGCCACAAGGACGACGTCAACGAAGTGCGCAACGGCACCGAGTGCGGCATCGGCGTAAAGAACTACACCGATGTGAAGGTCGGCGACCTCATCGAGGTGTACGAGGTCAAGGAGATCGCCCGTTCCCTCTAGGGGGCGACGCGCAACATGGCGAAAGAGTACGCCAGGACCCAGCGCGTTGCGGACTACTTGCAGCGCGAGCTGGCCAGCCTGATCCAGCGCGAGGTGCGCGATCCGCGCCTGGGCATGGTCAGCGTGACCGGCGTCGACGTCAGCCGCGACCTGGCCCACGCGCGCGTGTACTACACCGTGCTCGGCTCGGACAACAGCGACGAGGCCAGCGAGTCCACCGAAGTGCTCAATCGCGCGGCGGGTTTCCTGCGCAGTGAGTTGTCCAGGGACAGCGCCATGCGCAGCGTCCCGCAACTGAAGTTCCACTTCGACAACAGTGTCGGTCGTGGCCGCGACATGGAGGACCTGATCCGGCGTGCCACAGACGCCGACAGGGAACTCGGCCTGCGGACCGACGAGACCGGGGAGCTTGAGTAGCCGTGGCCAGGCGACGCCGCGGACGCCCGGTAAACGGAATCCTGGTGTTGGACAAGCCCCGTGGCATCAGCTCCAACCAGGCGCTGCAAACCGCCAAGCGGCTCTTTTTTGCCGCCAAGGCGGGGCACACGGGCAGCCTCGACCCACTGGCGACAGGCGTACTGCCGCTGTGCTTCGGTGAGGCCACCAAGTTCTCCCAGTACCTGCTGGACGCGGACAAGGCCTACGAGACGACGTTCCGGCTCGGGGTGGCCACCGCGACCGGCGATGCCGAGGGCGAGGTGCTCAGCACTGCGCCGGCGGGCGCGATCGGCCGCGAGGACGTCGCCGTCGCGCTGGACGCCTTCCGGGGAGAGATCGAGCAGGTCCCCTCCATGTACTCGGCCATCAAGCAGGGCGGCCAGCCCCTGTACAAGCTGGCCCGGGAGGGCCGGGAAGTGGCGCGGGAGCCGCGCTCGGTGGTGGTGAAAACCCTGGAGCTGGTGGATTTCCGCCCCGGGGACCAGCCCGAGGCGGACCTCTACCTGGAGTGCAGCAAGGGTACCTACGTGCGCACCATCGCCGAGGATCTCGGCCAGGCCCTGGGCTGCGGCGCCCACGTGACGGCCCTGCGCCGCACCGCCGCCGGGCCCTTCGGCATCGGCGACGCGGTGACCCTGGGCACGCTGGAGGCCCTGAAGGACAACGAGCAGCTGGCGGAGATGGACGCCCTGCTGCACCCCGCGGACGCCGCCCTGGGGGGGCTGCCCCTGGTGAGGCTCAGTGAATCCGGGGGGTTTTACATGCGCCAGGGGCAGCCGGTACAGGTGCCAAACGCGCCCTGTAATGGTATGGTGCGCGTCGCCCTGGAGAGCGGTGAATTCCTGGGCGTAGGAGAGATATTGGACGACGGGCGCGTGGCGCCGCGTCGGCTGGTAGTAAGCCGGTAGTGTTACCGGTGTAGTCAGCCGCAGCAATGCGGCGCGAACCTGTCTGTAAATCTGCACGGACAGGCTCGATTGATCACGAAGGGTGGCCGCGGCTGCCCGGGGCAGGTTAACAGAGGAAACTGAAATGGCACTGAATGCCGAACGCAAAGCTGAAATCGTCAAAGAGTACCAGGTAAGTGAAGGCGACACGGGGTCCCCGGAAGTACAGGTAGCACTGCTGACTGCAAATATCGAGCAGCTGCAGGGGCACTTCCAGTCGCACAGGCAAGATCACCACTCCCGCCGCGGCCTGATCCGCATGGTGAACCAGCGCCGCAAGCTGCTGGACTACCTCAAGCGCAAGGACACAGTGCGCTACACGGATCTGATCAAGCGGCTCGGCCTGCGTCGTTAGGCTTTTTACACAACAGCGGCCCGCCCGCCGGGGACCCACGTTCCCGCGGTGCCGGCCCCGCAGGTATCGCCTGCGACAGTAAATAGAATCGGAGAATTAATGTGAATCCAGTAACTAAAACCTTCCAGTACGGCGGTCAGACCGTGACGCTGGAAACAGGCCGTATCGCCAGGCAGGCGACCGGTGCAGTCCTGGTGACTGTAGAAAATACATCGGTCCTGTGTACCGTTGTCGCTGAGAAAACCCAGCGTCCGGGTCGGGACTTCTTCCCGCTGGCAGTACACTACATTGAGAAGACCTATTCCGTGGGCAAGATCCCCGGTGGTTTCTTCAAGCGCGAGGGTCGTCCGAACGAGAAGGAGACGCTCACCTCGCGTCTCATTGACCGCCCCATCCGCCCGCTGTTCCCGGACGGTTTCATGAACGAGGTGCAGGTAGTCTGCACCGTCATGTCAGCGGACAAGAGCGTAGACCCCGACATTCCCGCCATGATCGGCACTTCTGCCGCCCTGGCTATTTCCGGAGCGCCGTTTAATGGCCCCATCGGTGGTGCTCGCGTCGGCTTCAATGAGTCCGAGGGCTACATCCTCAACCCGACCTACGAAAAGCTGCTGGAAAGCAAGCTGAACATGGTCGTGGCCGGTACCAGCGAAGCAGTGCTTATGGTGGAGTCTGAGGCGCAGGAACTGACCGAGGACCAGATGTTGGGTGCGGTCCTGTTCGCCCACCAGGAAATGCAGACCGCTATCCAGGCGATCAACGAGCTGGCCGCCGAAGCGGGCAAACCGAAGTGGGAATGGGCAGCACCGGCCGTGAACGAGGAACTCCTCGCCGCCGTCGAGGCCCAGGTAAAGGCCGATCTCGGCGAGGCCTATCGCATCACTGAGAAGTCTGTCCGTTACGAGCGTGTCGGCGAGATCAAGAACGCCGCCGTGGAAGCCCTGGCGAACGAAGAGGACGGCCCCACCGCGGACGAGGTGAAGGACGTTTTCAAATCCATCGAGAAAGGCCTGGTGCGCAAGCGCATCCTGGCGGGCGAGGCCCGTATCGACGGCCGCGACACCCGCACCGTGCGCCCGATCGCCTGCGAAATCGACGTGCTGCCCAAGGCCCACGGCAGCGCCCTGTTCACCCGCGGTGAGACCCAGGCCATCGGCGCGGTCACCCTGGGCTCCACCCGCGACGCCCAGATCATCGACGCCCTCGAGGGAGAGCGCCGCGACCCCTTCATGCTGCACTACAACTTCCCTCCGTACTCGGTGGGTGAGGCCGGTCGCGTCGGTTTCACCAGCCGCCGCGAGACGGGCCACGGCCGCCTGGCGCGCCGCGGTCTCGCCGCCGTGCTGCCGAATGAGGAGGAGTTCCCGTACACGGTGCGTGTGGTGTCCGAGATCACCGAGTCCAACGGCTCCAGTTCCATGGCGTCGGTGTGTGTGGGCTCCCTGTCCCTGATGGCCGCCGGCGTGCCCCTGAAGGCGCCCGTCGCCGGTATCGCCATGGGCCTGGTCAAGGACGGCAACCAGTTCGCCGTGCTCACCGACATCCTCGGCGACGAGGACCACCTGGGCGACATGGACTTCAAGGTCGCCGGTACCTCCGAGGGCGTCACCGCCCTGCAGATGGACATCAAGATCGAGGGCATCACCGCGCAGATTATGGAGACCGCGCTGGAACAGGCACAGCAGGCGCGCCTGCACATCCTGGGCCAGATGAACGCGGTCCTGGCGGAGCCCCGCGAGGTGACCTCCGAGAACGCGCCGAGCATGATCACCCTGAAGGTGGACTCGGACAAGATCCGCGACATCATCGGCAAGGGTGGCGCGACCATTCGCGGCATTACCGAGCAGTCCGGCGCCACCGTCGACATCGACGACGACGGCACCGTGCGTATCTTCGGCCAGGACCAGGCGTCCCGCGACGCGGCGGTCGCCATGGTCGAGGAGATCACCGCGGAGGCCGAGGTGGGCGCCATCTACACCGGCACCGTCGCGCGCATCGTGGACTTCGGCGCCTTCGTCAACATCCTCCCTGGCAAGGACGGCCTGGTGCACATCTCCCAGATCGCCAACGAGCGCGTGGAGAATGTCACCGACCACCTGTCAGAGGGCGAGGAGGTGCGCGTGAAGGTCCTGGACGTGGATCAGCGCGGCCGCATCAAGCTCTCCATCAAGGAGCTGCTGGACGAGGAAGAGGTCGCCGTGCAGGAAGCGGCGGACTAGGTTCCGCGGCTCCGGCCGACTCGGGCAAGCAGGGGGGTGTGTCGTCGGGCACACCCCCTTTTTCATGCGTGACGCCCCCGCTCGCTGCGCGCGTTCTGTACATTAAGTTAAACTGTCTAAGCCCACGGTCACTCCAGCGGTTGGTCAATTGGCCTGACCAATTTATACTGCGCAAAAAATACCCGTAAGAGGATGCCCGCATGTCCAAACGTCACCTCGTGCCGAGCCTGCTGGTGTGCCTGGCCGCTCCCCTGGCCTCCCCAATGGCGGGCGCCCAGCCGGCCGATACCGCCACCGCCAGCGGCCTGATGGAAGAGATCCTGGTCACCGCCCGCAAGCGCGAGCAGAGCCTCCAGGACGTCTCCGTGTCGGTCATGGCCCTGCCGGACAACCTGCTCAAGGACGTCTTCATGACGGATGCCGAGGACCTGACCCAGCTGGTGCCCAGCCTGAATATCCAGCGGGCGGGCGCGCCGCGGGGCAGTTCCTTCAATATCCGCGGGGTCGGCACCCAGTCCTTCAGCTCCGCGGTGGAGCCCAGTGTCTCGACCGTGCTCGACGGGGTGGTGCTGGGCCGCTCCGGCATGGCGTTCCTGCAACTGCTGGACGTGGAGCGGGTCGAGGTACTGCGCGGTCCCCAGGGCACGCTGTTCGGCAAGAACTCGACCGCGGGGGTGGTGCATATCATCACGCAGGAACCCTCCGAGGAATTCACCGGGTCAGCGTCGGCCATGGTGGTGGAGGACGACGAGGCCACCGGTGGTTTCACGGTATCCGGCCCGGTGACCGATTCGCTCGGTTACCGTCTGACCGGCATGTACGCCTGGGACGACGGCTTCGTCGACAACAAGTTCAACGGCGACACGCTCAACGGCACCGACGACTGGAGCCTGCGCGGCAAGCTGCGCTGGGATCCGGTCGATTCCCTGAGCCTGCTCTGGTCCAGCGACTACAGCGATTCGGAAGGCGATTGTTGCGCGCTGCCCCTGCGCGTCATCGACCCCTGGCCACAGGAGCCGCCGAACAACCAGGACCAGGTCGACGACATCCTCGAGGCCATCTCGCCGGTCGTGCCCTCGGAGACCAATACCGACGTGAACCACGACTTCCAGGACGAGCTCGAGGTGCAGGGCGAGGGGCACTCGCTGACCGCCGACTGGGAGCTGGGCGAGCACACGCTGACCTCTATCACGGCGCGGCGCAAGTGGGAGCAGAAGACGTCCGTAGACCTGGACAACGCACCGGAACGGGTGGGTACTGTCGACGGCTGGCAGGGCGGCCACACCGAACAGGAACAGTGGACGCAGGAGCTGCGGCTGACCTCGCCCGCCGACCAGCTCATCTCGTACGTCGCCGGCCTCTATTACTTTGACCAGACTATCAACCGCACCTTCGACCGCTTCCTCGGCCTGGGCATCCCGGGTGTGGACGGTGTCGCCACCAGCAACTTCCAGGTGGATACGCTGAACTACGCCGCCTTCGGCGAGGCGACGTGGAACATCTCGGAGGACTGGCGCCTGGTCCTGGGGGCGCGCTACACCCAGGATGACATCGACTTCGATTTCGAGCGGGAGAGTAGCTCTGCCTTCCAACCGGTGATCGACCCCTTCTCCAAGGACGTCACGGAGGACGATACCTCGGGCAAGGCGACACTGGAGTGGAACACCACAGACGACGTACTGCTCTACGCCACCTACGTGCAGGGTTACAAGGGGCCGGCCTTCAACATCACTACCGGCAGCACGCCGGAGAATACCAACCCCGTCGACCCGGAGACATCCGACTCCTTCGAGGTGGGCATGAAATCGAGCTGGTTCGACAACCGCCTGGTACTCAACGTCGCGGTCTTCCACACCGAGTACGACGACTTCCAGGCCCAGGCCACCGAGTCTGTTCTTATCCTGGACGACGACGGCAATACGGTCGACCAGAACGGCGACGGCACACCGGACCGCCAGTTCAGTTTTATCCTGACCAATGTCGGCGAAGTCTCCACCGAGGGCATCGAGATCGACCTCATGGCGCAGCCGACGGAAAACCTGTCACTGTTCGGCGGTATCGCGTACATCGACGCACAGATCGACGACTACCCGGGCGGGCCCTGCAGCTTCGGGCAGGAGTTCAGGGACGTCGGCTACCGCGGCCAGACCAGCTGCGGCGACGATCCCGCCAACCAGGACCTCTCCGGGGGCGACCTGCCGTACTCGCCGGACTGGAAACTCAACCTCGCGGCCAATTACATCATTCCCCTCGACGAGCAGCCCTTCGATATCGTGCTCAACGGCAGCTTCCGCGCCCAGGACGACATACTGCTCTCCATCGACCAGGACCGCTATATGCAACAGGACGCCTACGAGATTGTCGACCTGTCGGTGAAGCTGGAAGAGAAGCAGGGGCGCTACAGCGCCGCGCTGTTCGTCAAGAACGCCTTCGACGAGGACTACGTGCTGGGCATCGGTGCGCAGAACGAGAACATCATGCCCAACGCCTACCTGCAGTTCTTCCCCCGCACCTGGGAGCGCCGCATCGGTGTGGAGCTGCGCTACAACTGGTTCTGACGCGGCGCGGCGGGCTTCCCGGAACCGGGTCCCGCGTGGGATGACTCAGCCGGGCCTGTTGTCGATGAGGTGTTCCACCACCGACGGGTCCGCAAGGGTGCTGGTATCGCCGAGGTTATCCAGTTCGTTCTCGGCGATCTTGCGCAGGATGCGGCGCATGATCTTGCCGGAGCGGGTCTTGGGCAGCCCCGGGGCCCACTGGATGATGTCCGGCTTGGCGATGGGCCCGATCTCGTCCACGCACAGTTGCACCAGTGCGTCGCGCAGTCCCTCGCCGGGCTCCACACCCTGCATCGGCGTGACATAGGCGTAAATTCCCTGTCCCTTGATGTCGTGGGGGAAGCCCACCACGGCGGCCTCAGCGATATCGTCGTGCAACACCAGTGCACTCTCGACTTCCGCCGTGCCCATGCGGTGGCCGGAGACGTTGAGCACGTCGTCGACGCGCCCGGTAATCCAGTAGTAGCCGTCCTCGTCGCGACTCGCGCCGTCCCCGGTGAAGTAGTAGCCAGGGTAGTTGCTGAAATAGGTATCGACCATGCGCTGGTGGTCGCCGTACACGGTGCGGATCTGGCTCGGCCAGGAGGCCTTGATCACCAGGTAGCCCGCGCCGGCGCCCTCGATCTCCTGCCCCTGTTCGTCCAGCAGGCCCAGCTGCACGCCGAAGAAGGGCTTCGTCGCCGAGCCCGGCTTCAGTGCGGTGGCGCCGGGCAGCGGGGTGATCATGTGGGCGCCCGTTTCGGTCTGCCACCAGGTGTCGACCACCGGGCAGCGGCCGTCCCCCACCACGTTGTAGTACCACTCCCAGGCCTCGGGATTGATCGGCTCGCCCACCGTGCCGAGCAGCTTCAGGCTGGACCGCGAGCTGCGCGTGACCGGCTCGTCGCCCACCGCCATGAGGGCGCGGATGGCGGTCGGCGCGGTGTAAAACGTGTTGACCTGGTGCTTGTCCACCACCTCCCAGCAGCGGCCCGCGTCCGGGTAGGTGGGCACCCCCTCGAACATCAGCGAGATCGCGCCGTTGGCCAGCGGGCCGTAGACGATATAGGTGTGCCCGGTGACCCAGCCCACGTCGGCGGTGCACCAGTAGACGTCGCCCTCCCGATAGTCGAAGGTGTACTTGAAAGTCATGGCGGCGCCGAGCAGGTAGCCGCCGGTGGTGTGCAGCACGCCCTTGGGTTTGCCGGTCGAGCCGGAGGTGTAGAGGATGAACAGCGGGTCCTCCGCCTCCATGGATACCGGCTCGCACTCGGTGGACGCGTTGTCGACGGATTCGTGGTACCAGATGTCGCGCCCGTCCTGCCAGGCTATGTCTCCCCCGGTGCGGCGCACCACCAGGCAGGTGTGCACGTTGGGACAGCTTGACAGTGCCTTGTCGGCGTTGGCTTTCAGCGGCACTGTCTTGCCGCCGCGCACACCCTCGTCGGCGGTGATGAGCGTCTGGCAGTCCGAGTCCAGGATCCTGTCCTTCAGCGCCTCAGGTGAAAAACCGCCGAACACCACCGAGTGCACCGCGCCGATGCGCGCGCAGGCCAGCATGGCGTAGGCCGCCTCGGGAATCATGGGCATGTAGATGCAGACCCGGTCGCCCCTGGCGACACCGCGCTCGCGCAGGGTGTTGGCGAGCTGGCACACCCTGTCCCTGAGCTCGGCGTAGGTGATGTGGGCGCTGTCCGCCGGGTCGTCGCCCTCCCAGATCAGCGCGGTCTGGTCCGCCCGCGCCGGCAGGTGACGGTCGATGCAGTTGTAACTGACGTTGAGCCGGCCGCCGGCAAACCACTGGGCCTCGCCGCGGGAGAAGTCGTAGCTGACCACCGAGTTCCAGTTTTCATCCCAGGACAGGAAGGAGGCCGCCATCTCGCTCCAGAATCCCTCGGGGTCTTCGACAGAGCGGCGGTACAGGGTCTCGTACTGGTCGGCGTTGATATGTGCGTCGGCAAAATTCCCGGGTACCGGGCGGGTGGCGAACTCGGACATGGCTAACAACTCTTGTTGTTATCGGTGAGCACCCGATGATACTGAAAAAGTCCGCCCCAGTGGAATCGGAGAAATCGGGGTGTGGCCCTCAGCCGCCCGCCAACATACCCCAGTCGGAGACGGGGTTGAGCGTCAGGCGCACATTGTCGATTAAACGTGTGTTGCCCAACCGGGCCGCGGCGAGGATAGCGATCTCCTCGGTGTCCTCGGTGACGTTGTGCAGGGTGTGTGCGTCGCGGATGGCGAAGTAGTCGGGGTCGAAGCCCGCCTGCAGGAGTTTCATCCGCGCGTGGGACTCGAGCTGCAGGAAATTGTCGAAGCCGCAGGCAATGGCCTCGCGGCAGCTGTTCAGTGTCTGGTGCAGGACGGGCGCGATGCGTCGCTGCGCCTGGGACAGGTAGCCGTTGCGCGAGCTGCGCGCCAGTCCGTCGCCGTCGCGGCTGGTCGCGACACCGACGATCTCGATCGGCATGCACAGGTCGCGCACCATGCGGCGTACGATGGACAGCTGCTGGAAGTCCTTTTCGCCGAATACGGCGATGTCCGGCTGCACGATGTTGAACAGTTTGCTCACCACGGTGGTGACGCCGTCGAAATGCCCCGGCCGGCTGCTGCCGCAGAGCGTGTCGCCGAGTTCCGGCACGTGCACGATGGTCTGGGCCTGCATACCTTTGGGGTAGATCTCCTCCACGCCGGGTGCGTAGAGCACCTGCACGCCCTCGCTGAACAGCTTTTCCTTGTCGGCGGCCATCGTGCGCGGGTAGGCGTCGAGGTCCTCGTTGGGACCGAACTGCAGCGGGTTGACGAAGATGCTGACCACGACGATGTCGCAGATCTGGCGGGCCTTGCGGACCAGGTCCAGGTGACCCTCGTGGAGGTTGCCCATGGTGGGGACGAAGCCGATGCTCTGGCCGCGTTCGCGGTACCTGGCCAGGGCCGATTTCAGCTGGGCGTTATTGCTGTAAGTTCGCATAGCTACCTGTTCCCCTGGGGTGGAATGGTGACGCTGATACTGTCCGTTACACGTGGGCCGGAGTCCTGCCCGGTACGGATACCCGTACCGGATCGGTGGGGAAGTATGCCCCAACACCTATCCCCCGGCAACGGGTTTTTATGCAATATTCACAAAATCTGTTACGAAAGGAAGCAGTTTTAGGGTACGCCGTGTGGCGCTGTGACACGTATCACAAGTAAGTACTTACTAACTTGGCCGATGCTACCCAATGTGGTTACCCGCCGGGTAACATCGCAGGAAACCCCTGGAGCGTCAGGAGTAGGTGTGCTCCTCGCGGGGGAACTCGCCGCTCTTGACCGCGCTCACGAAGGCCTGCAGGGCGCCCTGGACGGAGGGCTGGCCGTCCATGAAATTGCGCACGAAGCGCGGCGTGTGGTCGGTGAGGCCCAGCAGGTCGTGCATCACCAGCACCTGCCCGTCGGTGCCCGGCCCCGCGCCGATGCCGATGACCGGGATATCGAGCTTCTCGCTGATGTCGGCCGCGAGGTGCGCGGGAATGCACTCCAGCACCAGCAGGCTGGCGCCCGCGTCCTGGATCTCCACCGCGTCGGCGAGGATCGACTTGGCCTCTTTCGGTGTGCGGCCCTGCACCTTGAAGCCGCCGAAGGTGTTCACCGACTGGGGCGTGAGGCCGAGGTGCGCACACACCGGGATGCCGCGTTCCACCAGCATGCTGATGGATTCTGACAGCCATACGCCGCCCTCGAGCTTGACCATCTGCGCGCCGGCCTGCATCAGCTGGGTGGCGTTGGCCATGGTCTCTTCGGCGTTGGTGTAGGTCATGAAGGGCATGTCGGCGATCACCAGCGGCTGGGGGTCGGCGCGGCACACGCAGTCCGTGTGGTAGGCCATGTCGGCGATGGTGACAGGGATCGTGGAGTCGTGCCCCTGCAGCACCATGCCCAGGGAGTCGCCCACGAGTATGGCCTCGGCGCCGACGTCGCTGATCAGGCGGGCAAAGGTGGCGTCGTACGCGGTGATGCAGACGAACTTCTCCCCCGCGGCCTTCATCTTGTCCAGTGTGCTGATCGTGAACTTGCCCATGGCGAGCGTCCTGTGATGGTCCTGTCGCTGCGCGGGATGCGCCCGGGTTACCCGAAAAACGTGGGGTTGAAGTAATGCCGGCCGCTGCGTATGTCCAGCATGTAGTCCACCAGGTGCCGGTAGTCCTCCTCGCTGTGTGCCAGGTCGATCTCGCTGGCATTGACGATGAGCAGCGGGGCATCATCGTAGTATAGAAAGAACTCACTGTACACTTCGTTCAGGCGCTCCAGGTAGGACCGGTCGATGCCCTGCTCGTAGCGCAATCCGCGCTGTTCAATACGCGCGCGCAGCACGTCGGTGGAGGCCTGCAGGTAGATGACCAGGTCCGGGCGGGGGGCGTCGATGGTGAGCTGCTGGTAGACCTTCTCGTAGAGTTGGAACTCGTCCGGGTCCAGGTTGATGCGCGCGAACAGGGGGTCCTTCTCGATCAGGAAATCGGCCACGCGCACGGGCTCGAAAATGTCCGCCTGGCGGATGTCCTGCATTTTCTGCGCGCGCTGGAAGAGAAAAAACAGCTGTGTGGCCAGCGCGGACTGTTCGGGGTTGCGGTAGAACTTCTCCAGGAAGGGGTTGGCCTCCGCTTCCTCGAGCAGCGTCGTGTAGTTGAAGCTCGCCGCAAGGCGTTTGGCGAGGGTGGTCTTGCCCACGCCGATCGGGCCCTCCACTGCGATGTACGGCGGCGGTTCGCGCCCCTTGAGGTCGATGTGGATGGCCTCGGTTTCCGTCATCAGCGCCTGTTTCAACGCGCACTCCCCAGGTTGGATGTCACCGGGCTCGCAGCTTCCAATCTGTCCTGGCCAGGCGGTTGCCCCGACACGCCGCGGCCAGGGAGTCGATATCCGACCCGTCCGGCAGAACCAGGTTAGTGTCGCTGATTTCGCGCAGGGGATACAGCACGAAATCCCGCTCGTGCATGTGCGGATGCGGCAGTGTCAAGTCTGCGTCGCGCAGGACGAGGTCGCCGTACAGCAGCAGGTCCAGGTCGAGTGTGCGCGGGCCCCAGCGCTCCCCCCGCTCGCGCCCCTGCGCGTCTTCGATGTCCTGCAGTGCGCGCAACAGCGCGGCCGGCGGCAGCGCGGTTTCCAGCAGCAGCACGGCGTTGAGGTAGTCGGGCTGGTCGGTCGGCCCCACCGGGGCGCTCGCGTAGACGGAGGAGACGCGCGCGACGGTGCTGTCCGGGAGCGCACCCAGGGCGGTTACGGCGCGCTGAAGCTGGCGCGGGGGGTCGTTCAGGTTGCTGCCGAGGCCGATGAAGGCCGCTGTCACGTCTCGGACCTGGCCCGTCGCCGCCGCGGGCGGTTGCGGCGCCGGCCGGAACCCGCCTGCTGCAGGCGCTCATCCGGCGACAGCTCCTGGAAAGACGTCCAGAACGCGCCGAGATCGCCGGTCTCCTCGCCGGCCTGCTCGCGCAGCAGGAGGAAGTCGTAGGCGGCGCGAAAGCGGCGCTGGTCGACCAGCTCGGCGGCGCGCCGGCCGCGGCGGTTCTCCAGGCGCAACTGGAATTCCCAGATCTCCCGCATGGGCTGGCTGAAGCGCCGCGGAATGGACAGGTGCTGCGCCGCCTCGGCCACGGTCTGCTGCGCGGCGGTCTGCATCGCGACCATGGGTGAGTCGCCGTGCTCCTCGAAGCGCAGTGCGGCGGCCCGCGCCTCGGGCCACAGCAGGGCGGCGAGGATGAACGCCGGGGTCACCGGCTTGTCCTCGCGGATGCGCTGGTCGGTGTTTGCCATGGCAGCGCGCACCAGCGGCAGGGCGGTGGGGTCCGAGTCCAGGCAGGCGCTGGTCTGGGGAAACAGGTAGTGCAGCAGGTCGTGTGCCAGCAACTGCTCGAAGGTGGGCAGGGCCCAGCCGGCCAGGAACAGCTTGAGGAATTCGTCGAACAGGCGCGCGGCGGGAATCTCGTCCAGCAGGTGCGCGCACCGCGGAATGGCCGCGGCGGTCCCGGGCTCGATGTTGAAATCCAGCTTGGCGGCGAAGCGCAGCACCCGCAGCATGCGCACCGGGTCCTCGGTGTAGCGCTGCTGCGGGTCGCCGATGACGCGGACGCTGCGCGCCTCGAGATCCTCGAGGCCGCCGACATGGTCCAGCACCTCGAAGGTGCCCGCGTCGTAGTACAGCGCGTTGACCGTGAGGTCGCGGCGCACCGCATCCTCCTCCAGCGTGCCGTAGACGTTGTCCCGCAGCAGTCTCCCGCTGGCGGACTGGCGCGCGCCGGTGTCGCCGCGCTGCCGCGGGCTCGCGTCCTCGCCACTCTCGTGGTGTCCGCGGAAGGTGGTGACCTCGATGATCTCGCGGCCGAAGCGCACGTGCACGATGCGGAAGCGGCGCCCGATGATGCGCGAATTGCGGAACAGGTCGTTGACCGCCTCCGGCGTGGCGTCGGTGGCGACGTCGAAGTCCTTGGGGTGGCCGCCTAGCAGCAGGTCGCGCACGGCGCCGCCCACGAGATAGGCCTGGAACCCCTGCTTGCGCAGTCGCGACATGACCTTCAGGGCACTGTCGCTGATGTTGCTGCGGGAGACGCAGTGCTGGTCCCTGGGAATGACGTTCAAGCGGATTCGGGCCCGTGTGGCGGTAACTCGACAGGCGCGCAGTCTACCACAGAAGCCCGTGGCGTTGCGTGCGGGAAGGGGAAGTGAATGATGGGGAAAACAGTGTTTTCCCCACCCAGGTCTCACATCAGGAGTTATTCTTATTTCTCGGTGTTGTTATTGTTATGAAATTATAAAAACACAGTTACGTGTCAATGCCCATCGTGAGAGGAGCGTAAATAATCACACTCCGGGGCGGCGCTATCTGTCGTCCGACAGCGTGCTGTCGGCGTTCTGTCGGCGGGGGACAAACCCTCGCACGGACAGAAATAACGGGGAAGTAAACTTCCCCATCCAGGTCCATAGCGAAGAGTGTTATTGTTATTGCGGTAGCTGTTATTTTTATTGTTTGTACCGCGCATAGAATTGCAGGTACCGTGCCACCTTCAGAAAAATACCGAAAAAACAATAAGTTAGACATTAGCTGCGGTGTCTAGTGACACCGTCACAGGGGCAGTTGTTACCGAAATACTCCGAATTGGGAAGCCGTGGGGGGGCTGGGTAACGCCTATTTTGTGTCCGACGAGGCGACCTTGCGCCGCCCGGCGTTGCCCTTCTTGCGCGGGATGCCGAAGCGCTGGCGGCGCTCCCAGAGGCACTTGCGGCTGACACCCAGTTTCTGGGCCAGCTCCGTCTCGCTCATGGAATCCTGGTGTTCCAGCACGAAACGCTGGAAGTAGTCCTCCAGGGACAGGTCCTCCTGGGGCTCCTGGCCGATGCCGGCGGCGGCCTTGGCCGGCTGTGCCGCAATGCCCTGCTGGCCGCGAATGCGGTTGATGTTGACCAGTTCGAGGTCGATGCCCAGGGCCTCGTTGTCGATCTCCTCGCCGCCGGACAGGATCACCGCGCGCTCGATGGCGTGCTCCAGCTCGCGCACGTTGCCCGGCCACTGGTACGTGGTGATGGCCTGGATGGCCCTGGGCGAGAGGCGCATCCCCTTGCGCCCCTGGCGCGCGGTCTGTTCCTCGAGCATCTGCTCGGCCAGCTGCAGGATGTCCTTGCCGCGCTCGCGCAAGGGAGGCAGGGCGAGGCGCAGCACGTTGATGCGGTAGTACAGGTCCTGGCGGAACAGCCCCTCGGCGGCCAGGCCCTGCAGGTTGCGGTGGGTGGCGCAGATCAGGCGCACGTTCACCTTGCGCGAGGTGACCGAGCCGATGCGGCGGATCTCGCCCTCCTGGATGAAGCGCAGCAGGCGCGCCTGGGCCTCCATGGGCAGTTCGCCGATTTCGTCCAGGAACAGGGTGCCGCCGTCGGCGGCCTCGATCAGGCCCATGCGGCTGGCGTTGGCGCCGGTGAAGGCGCCCTTCTCGTAGCCGAACAACTCCGACTCGATCAGCGTCTCCGGTATCGCCGCGCAGTTGACCGAGACCAGGGTCTTGTCCGCTCGCAGGCTGCGCTGGTGCAGGCTGCGCGCAACCAGTTCCTTGCCGGTGCCGGTCTCGCCGAGCACCAGCACGGTGGAATCGGTGGGGGCCACTTTCTCGATGTGGTCGAACAGGGTGAGCATGGCGGGACAGTTGCCGGTGATCCCGGTGATACCGGCGTCCTCGTCTCCACCCTCGCTGCCGCGGGCCTCCTGGGCGCGCGGGGTCGGGTGGTCGGCGATGATGCGCTCCACCGCGCTGACCATGTCCGCGTGGTCGAAGGGCTTGGCGATGTAATCCACCGCGCCCATGCGCATGGAATCCACCGCGGAGCGCAGGCTGGCGTAGCTGGTCATGATCAGCACCGGCACGTCGCCGGCCTTGCTGATCAGGTCGGTCCCGGGGGCGCCCGGCAGCCGCAGGTCGCTGATGACCAGGTCAAAGCTGGCCAGGTCGTGATCCTGTTCCGCCTCCTGCACCGAGCCCGCCTCGCTCACGGCGTAACCGCTGCGCTCCAGCAGCCGGCGCAGTGCCACGCGGATGACGGATTCGTCTTCGACGACGAGGATCTTCTGCATGCGGTGTTACCCCTGTGTATTTACTACCCAAAATACACCCCGGACGGCGATTATGCCAGCGGGGAGAGTGTGGCGCTGGGTTACACCTGGAAATCCGTACCGTAACTGGCCCTGGGCAGGTACAGGCTGACGCGGGCCCCCGGGTTGGGGCCCTCGTTGAGAGGGCTGGTGAGCTGCACCCGGCCGCGCATATCGTCCATGATGCTGAACACCAGGGCCAGGCCCAGGCCGGTACCCGCCCCGGGTTCCTTGGTGGTGTAAAAGGGCTCGAAGACGCGACTGTGCAGTTCCGGCGGGATGCCGCAGCCGGCGTCCTCCACCTCGATGCACACCTCCTCGCCGTCGACCCGCGCGGCGATGCGCACCTCGCCGTAGTCATCGCTCGCGTCCCGGGCGTTGCCGAGCACGTTGACGAACACCTGCAGCAGGCGCTGGCTGTCAGCCATGACCAGGAGTTCCCGGTCGCAGTCGTTGGCGAACCTGACGGGACGGGCCTCGCGGTCCAGGGACAGCAGGTGCACCGCCTCGTCGACACAGTCGGCGAGGTTCGAGGGGGCCAGTTCCACGTCGCCGCCGCTGGCCCCGGTGTGGGAGAAGTTCATCAGCGACTCGACGATGCGCGTCACGCGGCCGGTCTGCTTGAGAATGTCCTGGGCCATGTGACGGATCTCGCCGCGGTCGGTCTCGTACTCCAGGTTTTGCGCGAGACACGCGATACCCGTGACGGGATTGCCGATCTCGTGGGCGACGCCCGCCGCGAGGCGGCCGATGGAGGCCAGCCGCTCGTTGTGCAGCAGCTCCGACTCCAGCAGTTCGTAGTCGGTGACGTCCTCCACGATGATAATCGTGTCGCCGCCCTCGCCACTCTCGCCGGTCATGGTCTTGTGCAGGGACAGCCAGCGCGAGGGTGCGTCCGCAAGCGCGACCTCGGTTTTCAGCGCCGTGTCCGCGGCCCCGCGGCGAAACGTCTCCAGCACCTCGCCCCAGGGCGGGGCGATAGCGCCCAGCAGTGAGCCCAGTACACGGTCCGGCGCGATCCCCGTAATCGCCTCCATGGAGCGGTTCCACATCAGCAGTTCCCCGTCGGCGCCGACCGAACAGGCGCCGATGGGCAGCCTGTCGAGCGTCTCGCGGTGATGCCGGCGCAGGCTGTCCAGGTCGGCGGCCACCCCGGTCAGGCGCGGTTGCACGCGGTCGAGGTCGCGCTCGATCAGGTGCAGGTCCTGCGTGTCGCCGTGCACGCCGGGTTCGAAGGGCAGGCTCTTCTCGATGATGCGGTGGGCGACGGCGGGGCCCAGCAGCCCCGACAGGTTGGCCTCGATGCGCCCGCGCAGTCGCCGCAGGGCGTAGGGCCGGGTCTCGTCCGGGGAAAACTGCAGCTCGCTCAGGGCCAGGTCCACCTCCGAGCCGGCGGTCTTGCTGCCCAGTGCCGGCGCCAGCCGGTCGCTGAAGTCGGCGGCGCGGTAGACCGACAGGGTCTGGCGGGTGGGACGGGCCCGGGTATCCATGGAGCAGATCTCGGCCGCCACCTGCTCGGACTTGTCCGGCGATGTCAGCAGGGATATCGCCACGAACAGGGCGCTGTTGACCGTGATGGCCACCACCGTGGCCGCCGCCCACGGGTTGTCGACAATTCCCGTGACGCGGCTGAACAGCTCGTTCAGGCGCATGGGATCGTAGTCGCCGGACAGGGGCAGCAGCAGGCCCAGCACCCAGACCAGCAGTCCGCCGGCCAGGCCCACCAGCAGCCCGCGTCGGTTCGCCCGCGGCCAGTAGGGCGTGGCGATGATGCCCGGCATGAACTGCAGCGTGCCGGCGAAGGCCACCAGGGCGAGCTGGGTGAGGCTCTGGCTGCCGCCGAGGGCGGAGTAGAACACGTAGCCGCCGAGGATCAGCACTGCGATCAGGGTGCGCCTGCCCCAGCGCAGCTGGCTGTACAGGCTCTGCTCCGGGTCTGCCTGGGGCAGGCGGAAGGGCAGCACCAGGTGGTTCAGGCACATGTTCGCCAGGGCCAGCGTCGTGACGATGATGGTCGCGCTGGCCGCGGAGAGCCCGGCGACAA